>NZ_CP059394.1:0-5279019 GCF_046531865.1 Serratia sp. AXJ-M
ATGTGGATACGCCCATTGCAGGCGGAACTGAGTGACAACACCCTGGCGCTTTATGCGCCCAATCGTTTTGTGCTGGATTGGGTTCGCGATAAGTACTTAAACAATATCAATGGCCTGTTGAATGATTTCTGCGGTACGGATGCCCCTTTGCTGCGTTTTGAAGTGGGCAGCAAACCGATCTCCCAAATCATCAGCCAGACCGTTACCGCCAGCGTGAGTGCAAGCGCACCCAGCGCACCGGTAGCGCGCGCCGTGGCGCCGTCCCGCCCCAGTTGGGACAACGCGGCTCCTCAGCCTGAACTTTCCTACCGCTCCAACGTTAACCCAAAGCATACCTTTGATAACTTTGTTGAGGGTAAATCCAACCAGTTGGCGCGCGCGGCGGCCCGCCAGGTGGCGGATAACCCGGGCGGCGCCTATAACCCGCTGTTCCTGTATGGCGGCACCGGCCTGGGTAAAACTCACCTGTTGCACGCGGTAGGCAACGGCATCATGGCCCGCAAGGCCAACGCCAAAGTGGTCTATATGCACTCTGAACGCTTCGTTCAGGACATGGTCAAAGCCTTGCAGAACAATGCCATTGAAGAATTTAAGCGTTATTACCGCTCGGTCGATGCGCTGCTGATCGATGACATCCAATTTTTTGCCAATAAAGAGCGTTCGCAGGAAGAGTTCTTCCATACCTTTAACGCCCTGTTGGAAGGCAATCAGCAGATTATCCTGACCTCAGACCGCTACCCGAAAGAGATTAACGGCGTGGAAGATCGCCTGAAGTCGCGCTTCGGTTGGGGGCTGACGGTGGCGATCGAGCCGCCTGAGCTGGAAACCCGCGTGGCGATCCTGATGAAAAAGGCCGACGAGAACGATATCCGTCTGCCGGGCGAAGTGGCGTTCTTTATCGCCAAGCGCCTGCGTTCCAACGTGCGTGAGCTCGAAGGGGCGCTGAACCGCGTGATTGCCAACGCAAACTTTACCGGCCGTGCCATTACCATTGATTTCGTGCGTGAAGCGCTGCGCGATCTGCTGGCTCTGCAGGAAAAGCTGGTCACCATCGATAATATTCAAAAGACGGTGGCGGAATACTATAAAATTAAAGTCGCGGATTTGTTGTCCAAGCGGCGTTCGCGTTCCGTTGCCCGCCCGCGCCAAATGGCGATGGCATTGGCAAAAGAACTCACCAACCACAGCCTGCCAGAAATCGGCGATGCGTTTGGTGGCCGCGACCATACCACGGTGTTGCACGCCTGCCGGAAGATTGAGCAGCTGCGTGAGGAAAGTCACGACATCAAAGAAGATTTCTCCAATTTAATCAGAACATTATCTTCCTAGCGCTATGAAATTTATCGTTGAACGTGAGCATCTGCTAAAACCGCTGCAACAGGTGAGCAGCCCGCTGGGCGGCCGCCCAACCTTGCCAATTCTGGGTAACCTGCTGTTGCAGGTGACGGAAGGCTCCCTGCTGCTGACCGGCACCGATCTGGAGATGGAGATGGTGGCGCGCGTTGCCCTGTCCCAGCCCCATGAAGCGGGCGCGACTACCGTCCCCGCGCGTAAATTCTTTGATATCTGCCGTGGTCTGCCTGAAGGGGCCGAGATCACCGTAACGCTTGAAAGCGAGCGCATGCTGGTGCGTTCCGGCCGCAGCCGCTTCTCACTTTCTACGTTGCCGGCGGCGGATTTCCCGAACCTGGACGACTGGCAGAGCGAAGTTGAATTTTCGCTGCCCCAGGCGACGCTGAAGCGCCTGATTGAAGCTACGCAGTTCTCGATGGCTCATCAGGACGTGCGTTACTACTTAAACGGCATGCTGTTCGAAACCGAAGGGGAAGAGCTGCGTACCGTGGCGACCGACGGTCACCGCCTGGCGGTGTGTTCGATGCCGATCGGCCAGGAATTGCCGTCGCATTCGGTGATCGTGCCGCGTAAAGGCGTGATGGAGCTGGTGCGTCTGCTGGACGGTGGCGAGACCTTGCTGCAACTGCAGATCGGCAGCAACAACATTCGCGCTCACGTCGGTGACTTTATCTTCACCTCCAAGCTGGTTGACGGCCGTTTCCCTGATTATCGCCGCGTATTGCCGAAGAACCCGGACAAAACGCTGGAAGCCGGCTGCGACTTGCTCAAGCAGGCGTTTGCCCGCGCGGCCATTTTGTCGAACGAAAAATTCCGCGGCGTGCGCCTGTACGTTAGCCAGAACCAGCTCAAGATCACCGCCAACAATCCGGAACAGGAAGAAGCGGAAGAGATCCTCGATGTCAGCTACGACGGCACCGAGATGGAAATTGGTTTTAACGTCAGTTACGTGCTGGACGTTTTGAACGCGCTCAAGTGTGAAGATGTGCGTCTGCTGCTGACCGACTCGGTTTCCAGCGTGCAGATCGAAGACGGCGCCAGTAAGTCTGCTGCTTACGTCGTCATGCCAATGCGGCTGTAGAATTTATCGGGCTATCTTACTTGCCCCTTTGCGATTGGGCAGTGCTCGCAATCCTCACGTACTCTGTGTACGCTCCGGTTGCTGTGCGCTGGCCGCACGCAAAGGGTCTGCGACAATAACGCCCTGGGCTGTTCGATGATTAAGATAACTGCAGCATGGCATTAACGCGTTTACTGATTAAAGACTTCCGCAATATAGAAGCGGCGGATTTGTCGCTGGCGCCGGGATTCAACTTCCTGGTTGGCGCCAACGGCAGCGGGAAAACCAGCGTGCTTGAGGCGGTGTATACCCTTGGGCACGGGCGTGCGTTTCGCAGCCTGCAGGCCGGCCGGGTGATCCGCCACGACCAGCCGGAGTTCATTTTGCACGGCCGTATTGACGGTGCAGAACGTGAAATATCCGTAGGATTAAGCAAGAGCCGTCAGGGTGACAGCAAGGTACGCATCGATGGCAGCGACGGCCACAAAGTGGCTGAACTGGCGCAGTTATTGCCGATGCAACTGATCACCCCCGAAGGTTTTACCCTGCTAAACGGCGGGCCGAAATTCCGGCGCGCCTTCCTGGACTGGGGCTGTTTTCATAACGAACCCGGTTTTTTCACCGCCTGGAGCAACCTGAAACGGTTACTGAAGCAGCGCAATGCCGCGCTGCGCCAGGTCAGTCGCTATGCGCAAATCCGCGCCTGGGATCAGGAACTGATCCCGTTGGCAGAGCGCATCAGCGAGTGGCGGGCAGCTTACAGCGACGCGATTGCCGCGGATATTACCGCGACGTGCGCGCAGTTTTTGCCCGAATTTGCCCTGAGTTTCTCTTTCCAGCGCGGCTGGGACAAAGAGAGCGACTACGGAGAGCTGCTGGAGCGCCAGTTTGAGCGCGACAGGGCGTTAACCTATACCGCGGTGGGGCCGCATAAGGCGGACTTCCGCATTCGTGCCGACGGCACGCCGGTAGAGGATTTGTTATCGCGCGGTCAGCTTAAATTGCTGATGTGCGCATTGCGCTTAGCGCAGGGTGAGTTTCTCACCCGGCAGAGCGGGCGGCGTTGCCTGTATCTGATTGATGATTTTGCCTCCGAGCTGGACACCGGCCGTCGCCGGTTGCTGGCCGATCGCCTGAAAGCCACCCAGGCCCAGGTCTTTGTCAGTGCCGTGAGCGCTGAACAAGTGACCGATATGGCCGGTGAAAAGGGCAAGATGTTCCGCGTGGAACAAGGTAAAATAGAGGTTCAACCACAGGACTAAAATGAGCGAGAAACGTTGATGTCGAATTCTTATGACTCCTCAAGTATCAAGGTATTAAAAGGGCTGGACGCGGTGCGTAAGCGCCCGGGCATGTATATCGGCGACACCGATGATGGCACCGGTCTGCACCACATGGTATTCGAGGTTGTGGACAACGCTATCGACGAAGCACTCGCTGGCCACTGTAGTGACATTCAGGTGACCATCCATGCCGACAATTCCGTTTCGGTACAGGATGATGGCCGCGGTATCCCGACCGGTATTCACGAAGAGGAAGGGGTTTCCGCAGCACAGGTGATCATGACCGTGCTGCATGCCGGCGGCAAATTTGATGACAACTCCTACAAGGTCTCCGGCGGTCTGCACGGCGTGGGCGTCTCCGTTGTTAACGCCCTGTCTGAGAAGCTGGAACTGGTGATCCGTCGTGAAGGCAAGGTGCATGAGCAAACCTATGCCATGGGCGAGCCATTGTCGCCGCTGAAAGTGGTCGGTGAAACCGATCAGACCGGCACCACGGTCCGTTTCTGGCCGAGCTATGAAACCTTCACCAACAATACCGAATTTGAGTACGACATTCTGGCCAAGCGCCTGCGCGAACTCTCTTTCCTGAACTCCGGCGTGTCTATCCGCCTGAAAGACAAACGTACCGACAAAGAAGACCACTTCCACTACGAAGGCGGTATCAAGGCGTTTGTTGAATATCTGAACAAGAACAAAACCCCGATCCACCCGAACGTGTTCTACTTCTCGACCGTCAAAGACGACATCGGTGTGGAAGTGGCGCTGCAGTGGAACGACGGTTTCCAGGAAAACATCTACTGCTTCACCAACAACATCCCGCAGCGTGACGGCGGTACCCATCTGGTCGGTTTCCGTACCGCGATGACCCGTACCCTGAACAGCTACATGGATAAAGAAGGCTACAGCAAAAAGGCCAAAATCAGCGCCACCGGCGACGATGCGCGTGAAGGTCTGATTGCCGTGGTTTCGGTGAAGGTGCCTGATCCGAAGTTCTCTTCTCAGACCAAAGACAAGCTGGTGTCTTCCGAGGTGAAAACCGCGGTTGAAACGCTGATGAACGAGAAGCTGGTCGATTATCTGATGGAAAACCCGGGCGATGCGAAAATCGTCGTCGGTAAAATCATCGACGCGGCACGTGCTCGTGAAGCGGCGCGTAAAGCGCGTGAAATGACCCGCCGTAAGGGCGCACTGGATCTGGCCGGCCTGCCGGGCAAGCTGGCGGACTGCCAGGAACGTGATCCTGCGCTGTCTGAACTGTACCTGGTGGAAGGGGACTCAGCGGGCGGCTCTGCCAAGCAGGGACGTAACCGTAAGAACCAGGCAATCCTGCCGTTGAAAGGTAAAATCCTCAACGTAGAGAAGGCGCGCTTCGACAAGATGCTGTCTTCGCAGGAAGTGGCGACGTTGATCACCGCGCTGGGCTGCGGCATTGGCCGTGACGAGTACAACCCGGACAAACTGCGCTATCACAGCATCATCATCATGACCGATGCCGACGTCGACGGCTCGCACATCCGTACGCTGCTGTTGACCTTCTTCTACCGTCAGATGCCGGAAATCATTGAGCGCGGCCACGTGTTCATTGCTCAGCCGCCTTTGTACAAGGTGAAAAAAGGCAAGCAGGAACAGTACATCAAAGATGACGAGGCGATGGATCAATACCAAATCGCCATCGCGATGGACGGCGCAACCCTGCACACCAACGCCAGCGCCCCGGCACTGGGCGGTGAGCAACTGGAAAAACTGGTTGCCGAACACTACAGCGTGCAGAAGCTGATCGGTCGTATGGAGCGTCGCTACCCGCGCGCGCTGCTGAACAACCTGATCTACCAGCCGACTCTGCAGGAAGAAGACCTGAGCGATCAGTCCAAGGTTAAGACCTGGATTGATTCTCTGGTGAAACTGCTGAACGACAAAGAGCAGCACGGCAGCAGCTATGACTCGGTGATCTTCGAGAACCGCGAGCGCCAGATGTTTGAGCCGGTGCTGCGCATTCGTACCCACGGTGTGGATACCGATTACGCGCTGGACTTCGACTTCATCCACGGTGGCGAGTACCGCAAAATCTGCGTGCTGGGCGAGAAACTGCGCGGCCTGATCGAAGAGGGTGCCTTCATCGAACGTGGTGAGCGCCGTCAGCCGATTGAAAGTTTCGAGCAGGCATTGGAGTGGCTGGTGAAAGAGTCACGTCGCGGCCTGGCGGTACAACGCTATAAAGGTCTGGGCGAGATGAACCCAGAGCAGCTGTGGGAAACCACCATGGATCCGGAAAGCCGCCGTATGCTGCGCGTGACCGTGAAGGACGCCATTGCTGCAGACCAATTGTTCACCACCCTGATGGGTGATGCGGTCGAACCTCGTCGTGCCTTTATCGAAGAAAATGCCCTGAAAGCGGCAAATATCGATATCTAACGCATTGATGACTGTGAAAATCCGCGCCGGGCAACCCGCGCGGATTTTTTTACGCCGTTTTTGACGCTGACACGGCGGGCTGAAACGCGTTAGCATGGAAAAAAACCACTGGGAGAGGATCGAATGGCTATTGAACTGATTGCGATTGATATGGACGGCACGCTGCTCAACCCGCAGCACCAAATTACGCCGGCGGTAAAGCAGGCAATCACCGAGGCGCGCCGCAAAGGGGTGCATGTGGTGCTGGCCACCGGGCGGCCTTACGTCGGCGTGCAAGACTATCTGCGTCAGTTGGACATTCAGGGACCTGGTGATTTTTGTATTACCTATAACGGTGCGCTGGTTTTGAAGGCGGTAGATGGTGCCTGCATCCTGCAGGAAACGCTGGGCTTTGAGGATTATCTCTACTTCGAGCAGATGGCGCGTGAACTCGGCGTTCACTATCAGGCGTTTGATTTCGATACGTTGTATACACCGAACAAAGATATCGGCAAATACACCGTGCACGAATCGGAGATGACCGGCATTCCGCTCAAGTACCGCAGTGTGGAAGAGATGGATCCGGCGATCCGTTTCCCTAAGTTGATGATGGTTGACGAGCCTGAGCTGTTGGATCGTGCCATCGCCCGCATCCCGGCTGAAACGCGGGAGCGTTATACCATCCTGAAAAGCGCGCCGTATTTCCTGGAGATCCTGCATAAGAACGTGGATAAAGGGACCGGCGTAAAAATGCTGGCCGATCATCTCGGTATTGCACAGCAAAACGTGATGACGTTGGGCGATCAAGCCAACGACACCGCAATGATCGAGTATGCCGGCGTTGGCGTGGCCATGGGCAATGCCATTGAGGAACTGAAGGCGGTGGCGCAGTTTGTGACCACCACCAATACCGAAGACGGCGTGGCACGCGCCATCGAGAAATTTGTGCTGAATGCCTAACGTTGTTTTGCATCAGGGGGCGCAGTTGCGCCCCTTAATCCCGTTATAACCGCGCTAAAATTCCCTTCACAATCTGCACATCCTGAATCGCCAAGCCGGTCAGATCGGCCAGGGTGATTTGCTCCGGATCGCTGCGCACCCTCTTTCCTTGCGCCAGAACGGTACCTAATTCGACTAGGGGTATCGAAGCCAACAATCCCTGCCGATAAGCCATGGCGATTTCGCCGTATTCTGTACATTGAGACACAGAGTCTGCCAGCAACACATCCGCCCTGGCCACCAGACCGCTCTCCAGTTCCTGCTTGCCATGGGAATCGGCGCCTACCGCGGTGATGTGGGTGCCGGGCCGAATATCCGTCGCCCGCAGAATCGGCTCTCGGCTGGGCGTGGTGGTGATAATCAACCGGCAGTGTGCCGCCAGTTCTGCAGCATCCTGGGTTGTATGCACCCGAAATCCTTCGGCCTCGGCACTGTGGCGGTAGGCTTGCAGCGCCGACTCGGTGCGGCCCCATACCCAGACTTCACGGCAGGCGGTCAGAGGTTTTAGCTGTTGCAACTGCAGCAGGGCCTGCATGCCGCAGCCGACGATACCTATGGCCGGGATCTCCGTCGGTGCGCACAGTTCGGCGACGATGCGCCCGGCCAGAGCGGTGCGTAATGCGGTTAACCAGCCTTCGTCCAGCAACAACGCCTGCGGTTCACCGGTTTGTGCTGAGAAAGCCATCATCAGCCCTTGATTGCTGGCCAACCCCTGCGCTGGATTACGGTAAAAACCGGAGGAAACCTTGAGGACAAACTGCTCGTCTCCTTCCAGCCACGCCGATTTAATACAGCAGTCACCGGCTGCCTGCTCAAACAGAAAATGTTGTACCGGCGGTTGCTGTACCTGCCGTTTTGAATAGGCAATAAACCCTTCTTTTAGCAGTAACGTGGTGGCATCTGCGTCGAAAGCTTCAAGTATCTGCCTTTTGTTAAGGATTTTCATCGGCGATCGCCTTGAGGTATTTCTCCAGCACGATGTTTTTTCCGCACAGGACGACGGCCACTTTTTTCCCCTGAAATTCCGGTGCCAGCTTAATGGCGGCGGCTAAGGCTACCCCGGCCGCCCCTTCGATAATCCAGCGATCGCTGACGGCAATTTGGCGCATAGCCTGCTTGATTTCAGTTTCACTGACCAAGACTTTTCGGTCGATCAGCTGCTGACACAGAGGGAAGGTAATAGCACCGGGCTCCACGCCCCCGGCAGTGCCGTCGGACAGGGTATCTTGCTCTTCCACCGGGAAAATGTGGCCGGCTTCCAATGCGCTGTACATGCTGGTGGCGTTTTCCGGCCAACAGGCAATTAGCTGCGTTTTCGGCGATAGTTGCTGCAAAACGCTGCCAATGCCCGAAATATAGCCGCCACCCCCCACCGCGACAAACACCGCATCCAAATCCGGCTGTTGTTCGACTAGCTCCATGCCGCAGGTCCCCTGACCGGCGATGACCTGCTCGTCATTATAGGGAGAGACATAAACCTTCCCTTGTTCCTGCGCCGCCTTTTCCCCCGCCTGCTCGGCATTTAGCGCATCGCCCGCCACCAGCTCTACCTGGGCGCCCAGAGCGCGAATGGTGTCGAGTTTTATCGCCGCTGCCGTTTCCGGCGCATAAACCTTGACCTCAACGCCCATCAACTTTCCCGCCAGCGCCATCGCCTGGCCATGATTGCCGCTGGAGGCGGCGATCACTCCGCGTTGGCGTTGCTCTTCACTCAGTAGCCGCAGTTTATTACTGGCGCCGCGAAACTTAAAAGAGCCGGTAGGCTGCAGGTGGTCGCATTTCAGGAACAGTTCGCAACCCAAGCGTTGCGACAACAGTACGCTGCGTTCCAGTGGGGTGACGCGAACCTGTGGGCGCAATTGTTGGTGGGCGGAAACAATTGCATCGAATAAGTGGCTCATGACGGCTCCAGTAAAGAAGATGATGTAGACTTTAAAATCCAGTTTGTACTTTTTAGTCTTTTATGTAAACCCCTATCTGTCTATGGGAGAGTATGTCGATGGGTGATGTGAAACGCGTCGGGTGATCCGGTAAGATGGCGGCTCAGTGCCAGCATGCGCAGGAGAGCCGCCATGAGCCATCGGGAAAAACAGCTGACTTTTGACCCACGTGGGCATCAGTTAACCAATATTAATGTCTGGACGCCGGACAGCCAGTGGCTGGCTTACGACGTACGCCCGAACGGTGCCTCCTTCACCGGTCTGAGCATCGAGCGGGTGAATGTCGATACCGGCGTAGTCGAAGTCGTGTATCGCGCCCAACAGGGCGCCCACGTTGGTGTAGTGACCGTCAGCCCGGATGAACCCGCCCGCTATGCTTTCATTCATGGGCCTGAACACCCGGACAGCGTCTGGCATTACGATTTTCACCATCGCCGCGGGGTGATCGTCAGCGAACCCGACCGTGAGCTGGCCATTACCCTTGATGCGATGGACATCACTCCCCCTTATACGCCGGGTGCACTGCGTGGCGGCACTCACGTACACGTGTTCAGCCCGGACGGCAGCCGCCTGAGCTTTACCTATAACGACCACGTCATGCACGAACTGGATCGGGCGCAGGACCTGCGTAACGTTGGCGTGGCCGTACCGTTACAGGGAGTGAACCCGCCGAAGCAGCATCCTCGTGAATATGACGGCAGCCATTACTGCGTGCTGGTGAGCGAGACTACGCCACAACCCCAACCCGGCAGCGATCAGATTAACCGCGCCTATGAAGAGGGCTGGGTCGGGCAAAGGGGCTATCTACGGCCCGATGGGCGTCAGCAGCGCTGGGCGCTGGCATTTATCGGCGACACTCTTTCTCATCACGGTGAAAAGTTGCCGGAAGTATTCATTGTGGATTTGCCGCAGGATGACGCGGATTACGCCAGGGCAGGTTCCCGGCCGCTGCAGGGGACCGCAAACAGCTTGCCTGCGCCACCGCGGGGCGTGCACCAACGGCGGTTGACCTTTACCGGCGAGCGTCGTTATCCAGGCGTGGTAACCGCCCCACGTCACTGGCTGCGCAGCTCGCCCGATGGCAGCATGATTGCCTGTTTAATGAAGGATGATGCGGGTGTGGTACAGCTGTGGACGGTTTCGCCAAACGGCGGTGAAGCGCGGCAGGTCACTCGTGGTGAACAGGGGATCCAATCGGCGTTCAGTTGGCACCCACAGGGTGGGCGAATTGCGCTGGTGTGTGACAACAGCCTGATGCTGTGCGAGGTGGCCAGCGGCCGCATGCAGCGCCTGACTCAGCGGACGGCGCTACCCCCATCGGGCGATGCTATCGTATTTTCACCGGATGGAAACAAAGTGGCCTTTATGCGCGAGGTCGACGGATTCAGCCAGATTTTTGTGGTTGAAGCCTGATCGAGGGTGCGGGCGAGAAGCCCGCATCAGAATATTTTACTGGGGTGTGGTCGTAGCGGCATGGGCCGGATCGCCGCTGGCGGCCAGGTTCTGCTCTTCGCCGCGCAAAATACGCGCTTTAGGTGAGTCTGCGGTGCTGTCGCTGCCGGAGCGCATGTAGTCGTAAGGCAGTAATACGGTATCCATCACCGCCGAGAATGGCAGGTCCAACGCCACCAGCGGCATCATTGCCCAGCTGGTATTGTCGTCCTTCAGCATATCCACGCTGGCACGGGTGCCAGGATAGTAACCCTGATTAGGGCCAGTATGGCTCATTACGCTGGAGCAGCCGTTGGTCGCTAACAGCATGCAACTGGTTGCTATGACTCTTATCGTTTTCATTTTCCATCCTGCAGGGTGCTGTTCCCCAAAATCTGCTGATCTATAACATCCTCTGGATGTTTTAAAAGGAGCAAGGACCCGCTCTGTGGCGGTTGTCTCACTTTATTGTAAGGGATAAAAAAACTTTCGCCGAACTGATTGTCATTTTTTTGATCGTGGGCGGTTGAAATGGTGAAAGCGACCCCCATTTTCTTATCAAGGCCAAATTAAGAATTTGCCGTAAGGGAATTCTGGCTATTTAGTCTGTCCATGATGGAAGGCTTAATTATTCAACCTCGCTGAAGTGCCTTAGGAGGCTGTTTTATGCGTAACTTTGATCTTTCACCGCTTTACCGTTCCGCTATTGGGTTTGACCGTTTGTTTAACGCGTTGGAGGCAGGTCAGAGCCAAAGCAATGGCGGTTATCCACCCTATAACGTTGAGCTGGTCGATGAAAATCATTACCGCATTGCGATCGCGGTGGCCGGATTTGCCGAACAGGAGCTGGAAATCACTACCCAGGACAATCTGCTGATAATCCGAGGCGCTCATAATAACGATCCAGCGGAAAGAACCTACTTATATCAAGGTATTGCCGAGCGAAACTTTGAACGTAAATTCCAGTTGGCCGAGCATATCCAAATTAAAGGCGCCAAACTGGAAAACGGGTTGCTGTATATCGATATGGAACGCCTGGTACCGGAAACATTAAAACCGCGTCGTATAGAAATTAAATAATTCATATTTCATCGGCGAAACGTCTCGCTGGTGAAATGTTAATGCCTGCCGACAGGGGGCATACCTTAATTTACCCTATAAATTTCAAGCTACGGGTAAAATCTCGCTTCATAGAAGGAGTTTACATCATGCGTAATTACGATCTTTCACCTTTGCTTCGTCAGTGGATTGGTTTCGACAAATTGGCCAGTTCAATGGGCGGCCAGGAGCCACAGGGGTTCCCGCCTTACAACATAGAGAAAAGCGACGACAACCATTACCGCATTTCTCTGGCGTTAGCCGGGTTTAAACAAAGTGAACTGGATATTGAAGTAGAAGGCCCACGCCTGACCGTACGTGGCAAGCCGACACCGCCAGAAAAACAGGTGGAATATCTGCATCAGGGGCTGGTGTTCAAAGACTTCAACCTGACCTTCACGCTGGCTGAACACCTGCAGGTCTCTGAGGCCAAGTTTGAAAACGGTCTGCTGCATATCGATCTGGTGCGTCATGTCCCAGAAGCTCTGCAGCCACAGCGTATCGCCATCGGTACCACACCGGGGTTGGAATCAAAATAACGCTTTGAAAAATTGATAGTTTTACCTATGCATTTCAGGCCGCAGAGGTTCGTACGGCGGCCTGAAAGAGGAAAGGTATCGACGGGGGAAGTCCAAACGGGCTTCCCCCGTTGCATTATGTGGCTTAACCCACAGTCGCGTTTTCCTACCTATGCCAAAATCCCTGTTAATTGTGTGACTTTGACCGCAAACCGGTTGTTAAACTTCTGGCAAGGATGTGACCTATGAGCGAAATCGCCCTGACCGTCAGTATGTTGGCGTTGGTGGCCGTTCTCGGGCTGTGGATGGGTAACTGGAAGCTGTATGGGGTTGGGTTGGGGATTGGCGGGGTGCTGTTTGGCGGCATTATCGTCGGGCATTTCGCCCAGAGTTGGCAGCTCAGTCTGAATGGCGACATGCTGCACTTCATTCAGGAGTTTGGCCTGATCCTGTTCGTTTACACCATAGGTATTCAGGTCGGGCCCGGTTTCTTCTCTTCTTTGCGGGTGTCCGGGTTGCGGCTCAACGGCTTCGCCATTTTGCTGGTGCTGGTGGGCGGGGTGGTCGCGGCGGTGGTTCACAAGCTGTTTGACGTCCCACTGCCGATCATTCTTGGCGTGTTCTCCGGTGCCGTCACCAATACCCCCGCACTCGGCGCCGGGCAGCAAATTCTTACCGATTTGGGCTCAGATCCGGCAATGGTCGATCGCATGGGGATGGGCTATGCCATGGCCTATCCGTTCGGTATCTGCGGCATTCTGCTGGTGATGTGGCTGATACGCCTGTTTTTCCGCATCAATATCGAACGGGAGGCTCAGGCTTTTGAAAGCAGCCTGGGCAACCAGCGCGAGCTGCTGCAAACCATGAATATCGCGGTGCGTAACCCGAACCTGCAAGGGATGGCGATCAAGAATGTGCCGCTGCTGAACGGTGAGGATATTATCTGTTCACGCCTGAAACGCGGTGAGTTGCTGATGGTACCGGCGCCGCTCGAGAGGCTGGAGCTGGGCGACTATCTGCATCTGGTGGGCAAACGCGAAAGTCTGGAAAATGCGCGGTTGGTGATTGGCGAAGAGGTCGACGTCTCGCTGTCAACGCGGGGCACGGAACTGCAGGTGGTGAGGGCGGTGGTGACCAATGAAAAAGTCTTGGGCAGCAAAATCCGCGATCTGAACCTGAAGCAAAAGTACGACGTGGTGATCTCGCGCCTCAACCGCGCGGGGGTTGAACTGGTGGCAGGCAGCAATGTAACGCTGCAATTCGGCGACATCCTCAATCTGGTTGGCCGCCCGGAGTCCATCGAGGCGGTGGCGGCCATTGTCGGCAATGCCCAACAGAAGCTGCAGCAGGTGCAAATGCTGCCGGTGTTTATCGGTATCGGTTTGGGGGTACTGTTGGGATCTGTGCCGCTGTTTATTCCGGGTTTTCCTGCTGCGTTGCGCTTGGGCCTGGCCGGTGGGCCGCTGGTTGCGGCCTTGATACTCGGGCGTATCGGTAGCATTGGCAAGCTGTATTGGTTTATGCCGCCCAGCGCTAACCTGGCGTTGCGTGAACTGGGCATCGTGCTATTTCTGGCGGTGGTGGGGCTGAAGTCGGGCGGTAACTTTGTCGATACCCTGATTAATGGCGAAGGGTTGGCGTGGATTGGTTACGGTGCACTGATCACCGCAATTCCGTTGCTCAGCGTTGGCGTATTGGCGCGGATGGTGGGTAAGATGAATTATTTGACGCTGTCCGGCATGCTGGCAGGTTCAATGACCGATCCGCCAGCGCTGGCCTTTGCTAACGGTCTGCACCCGACCAGCGGCGCTGCCGCGCTGTCTTACGCCACGGTATATCCGTTGGCGATGTTCCTGCGCATCATGTCGCCGCAGCTGCTGGCGGTGCTGTTCTGGGCAATGTAAGGCTTTGGGGCGCTGTCTGAGCGCCCCTTATTCAAATCAGCCCGCTTCCTGGTGAGCACGCTCGATCTCTTCCGCCAGTATCGCCACGCCACGTTCAATTTTCTCCGGATCCGGCACGTAGTTCATCCGCATGCACTGATGAGTATGCGGCCATTCATGCTCCAGCCCCGGGAAGAAGTAGTGGCCTGGCACCATCAGCACGCCGCGCTTTTTCAGGCGCTGATACAGCAGCTCGGTGGTGATCGGCAGATCCTTGAACCATAACCACAGGAAAATCGCTCCTTCCGGTTTATGGATCAGGCAGCGTTCCGGCGACAGATAGCGGCGGATAATGCCGATAGTCTGCTCGACGCGCTGCTTGTAGAACGGACGGATCACCTCGTTTGACAGTCGCAACAGGTCGCCACGTTCGATCATTTCCGTTGCCATGGCCGGCCCCATGCTGCCTGGCGACAAGCTGATAATGCCGTTCATGTTGGTCAGGGCGCCGATGGTTTTCTCATCGGCGATCACGATGCCGCAGCGCGAGCCGGGCAGGCCAAGCTTCGACAGGCTCATGCACAGGATAATGTTCGGGTTCCACAGCGGCGTAGCGTCGCTGAAGATAATGCCGGGGAAGGGCACGCCGTAAGCGTTATCGATCACCAGCGGGATATTGCGCTGCTGCGCCAGCCGATCGAGTTTCATCAGCTCTTCGTCGGTGATTACGTTACCGGTCGGGTTGGTTGGGCGCGACACGCAGATCATGCCGATATCGTCGCCGATATTCAGATGTTCGAAGTCAACGTGATACTTGAACTGACCTTCCGGCAGCAGCTCAATGTTGGGCTTGGCCGAAACAAACAGCCCCTCGTCCAACCCGGCATCGGCATAGCCGATATATTCCGGCGCCAACGGAAACAGCACGCGGCGACGGCTGCCGTCGGCATAGCGCCCGGCAAACAGGTTAAACAAGTAGAAAAACGCGCTCTGGCTGCCATTTGTCAGTGCAATGTTCTGTGGCGAGATCTGCCAGCCCAGCTCATCGCGCAGCAAATTAGCCAGCGCTTTCAGCAGGGCGTCTTTGCCCTGCGGGCCGTCATAGTTACACAGCGCCTCGGTCAGTTTGCCCTGATCGAGCATGTCTTGGCACAGTTGTTTGAAGTAGCTTTCCATCTCTGGAATTTGCGCCGGATTACCGCCGCCGAGCATGATGGCACCGGGGGTGCGCAGGCCTTCGTTCAGGTCATCCATTAAACGGGTAATGCCCGCGTAACGGGTAAATTTGTCGCCGAAAAGTGAAAAAGTCATAGGTGCAACTGTATTGTTTTTAGCAGGTAATACCCCACCATACCGCCAGACAATTTCCGGTGCAATGCGGTTCATAAAACAACCACCGGGAGTAAACTTCACCCGATGGTTTTTTAGCAGCATATCTCTCTGAATTATTGTGACCGATCGCCGACCCAGGCCACCATCACTTTATCGTCGCCGAGCCGACGGCTGAAAGCATAGTAGTGTGCCGTTTGCTGCGACTGCTGTGTGCCGGCACCGATCGCCGGGTGACGAGCGCGGAATTGACCCAGCCGCTGCCAGTGTGCCAACAGAGGAGCTTTGCTACCCTGCAACTCGGCCCAGTTCATATCGGAACGGGTACCCTGCAACGGATCTGAGCCGGTAGGGCCTAGATCACGGCCACTTTCATCGCCGTAGTAAATCTGCACCGCACCGGGTGCCAACAGCAACAGATCGGCAGCGCGCTGCTGCTGCGTTAGCGACCCTTTAGCATCGCTGGCAAAGAACAGCCGGGTATCGTGCGAGGAGATGTAGCTCAACACGTTGAAATCCTGCAGCTTGTCGGCCATCTGTCGGTAGGTGGCATCGATGTTGGAGAAGCAAGCCAAGGCCTGGGAAGCCTGATCCTGGAAGTCAAAATTGATCATCGCGTCGAAGCCGTTCTGGTAATAGTCGCTTTTCATCACGCCATGGCCCCAGGCTTCGCCGGTCATCCAGAAAGGAGCATCATCCAGCGCCTGTTGTGGATGGGCGGCTTTCCACTCTGCCAGAGCTGCGGTGGCGCGCTGTTTCAATAGCGCCAGCGTTGGTTTTTCTACGTGCTTGGCGGTGTCGACGCGAAAACCGTCAATGCCATAGTCACGTACCCACTGGCTAAGCCAGGTGGTCAGGTAGTCGCGTGTGGTGGCGCCGGGAATCTCCCGCGCGGCGGTATCGGGTTTATGGCGGTAAAACAGGGGCAGACCACTGGCTCCGGGCGCTTCAGTTTTGATGTCCGGAAGGAAAGCCAGCGACATGGTGAGATCGTTATAGCCGGGTGGATCGTAGTCACCGATATCGGTACGGATCCAGTTTTTGCCCCACCATGAACTCCAGCCCGCTTTATCGCTGAAGTTGATGTAATCGTTGAAGCTGTGCCAGTTTTGACCTGGGCCTGGTCGCCAGTCGCCCCAATGTTTACCCAACGTTTTTTCGATTTCTTCCTCCTTCAGATATAGCGAGCCGAATTGGAAGGTCTGCATATCTGCCAGCGTGGCGTAGCCGACGTGATTCACTACCACGTCAAACAGAATGCGGATACCGCGTTGGTGCGCCTGATCGACCAGCGTGCGCAGGTCTTGCTCGCTGCCCATATTGGCATCGAGTCGGGTCCAGTCCAGCGCGTAATAGCCGTGGTAAGCGTAATGCGGGAAGTCTCCTTTGGTGCCGCCGCCGACCCAACCGTGGATTTGCTCCAGCGGCGAACTGATCCACAGCGCATTGACGCCAAGCTGTTGCAAATAATCCAGTTTGTTCGTCAGGCCAGCCAGATCGCCGCCGTGGAAGGTGCCGATCTCCTGCATGCCGTCGCTGCGGCGTCCGTAGCTGTGGTCGTTGGCCGGGTTGCCGTTCTCAAAGCGATCGGTAAGGGCAAAATACACCGTGGCGTTGTGCCAATTGAAGGGCGCCGGTTTTTCGCTATCGGCAGATTCCAACAACAGCAATCCACCGCTACCGACGGCGGGTTGCAGGGTGATTTTGCCCTGGCTGACCTTTGCCGTTTGGCCTGAATAGAAATCGCGTACCAATTCGCCTTCGTCAAAGGTTGCCGCGACGTCAAGGGTGATCGGTTTACCGTCCCAGCGTTGGCAGGTGCGCGTGGCGGCGGCAGTGGCGATTTCCGCTGCGGTTTTCAGACTGAGTTGTAACGTCGGCGTGCCGCTGCGCGTGTCGATGCGCACCTGATATTCCCCGGTGCGGAACAGCCGCCAGTTAACCGGCGGGTTATCGCCGCAGGGTTGCAGTGACAACGTCTGGTTCAGTTTGACCGGCGCAGTTGGCTGCCAGCATTGCTGGTCTTGGTAAATTTTCAGCGGCAGTTCGCCTTTGGGCAGCGTGGCGTGGCTGGTGAACAAGCCGTCGGCGGAAGTACCGTCAAAGGCTGGGAAGCTTTGCAGCGTCCAGTTTGCCATTGCCGCAGGCGACAGCAGCATCAGCAGGGGAAGGGTCAGGCGTTTCATGGCTCTCCTTACGCGTGGCAGGAAGCGTTTTTATCGTAGGGTAACGCCCAGTGTGACGAACGATGAAAAAATAGCCTCATCCCGGCGCGAGATTTTCAGGGAGGAGAAGGCAGGGGGAGGTGAGGCTGTTATCCGGTGATTTTTTAATCTATATTACAATGTATACATTGTAGTGTGAGGTGATCTATGAGCGTGATGTCCGTTCGACTATCGGAAGATCTCAGTGAGCAGCTCGAAGCTTTGGCCAAAGCGACCGGCAGGACTAAATCGTTTTTGGCCGGGCAGGCCATCCGAGATTTTATTAACCGTGAAGCCTGGCAAATTGCTGAAACTCAGCAGGCAATTATTGAGGCGGATCAGGGAGATTTTGTTTCTGACGATGAAATGGGAGCCCGCTTCAAGAAGATGGGGGTGATTGTTAACGATGAAAATTAAATGGCTAAGGAAAGCCGCAAGCAATTTTGATGACGAATATGATTGGTTTTATCAAGAGAGTCCTCAGGTTGCGACAGAGTTTGCCAGGGAGGTTTTTCGCTTAGTGAATTTGCTGGTTTCAAACCCGGCCCTCGGCAGGGCAGGCAGGGTGATGGGCACCCGGGAAATTGTGATGAAAACCTTCCCGTACCTGATCCCGTACAGAATTAAAAACAATGAAATACATATCCTGAGAATATTTCATATGCGCAGGCGTCCGCCCAAAAGGTGTTGGTGATTTGGCATGGATGCCAGTTTCTTGCTTACTGGCACCCATGAAAGTTACTACTTCAGTAGCTGCGGGTTAACGCAGTTTTCTGTGACCTTGCCGGTCAGCGCGGCGATCAGGTTGTCCACGGCGCAGGCGGCCATGCCATAACGGGTTTCATGGGTCGCAGAACCGATATGCGGCAGCGCCACCACGTTTGGCAACGTCAACAGCGGTGAAGATACCGGCAGCGGTTCCTGTTCGAACACGTCCAGCCCGGCGGCATGAATAGTGCCGTTTTTCAGCGCCTCAACCAGTGCCGCTTCATCCACCACCGGACCACGGCCAGCGTTGATCAGAATACCGCTCTTTTTCATCTTCGCCAGTTGGTCACGGCTGATCATATGGAAAGTTTCGTCGGTCAGCGGCAGCGTAATGCAGATGAAATCGGATTCGGCCAACAGGGTATCCAGGTCACAGCGGCGGGCATTAAAACGCTGCTCTGCTTCTTCATGAGTGCGGCGGGCGTTATACAGCACCGGCATGCCGAAGCCGAAATGAGCGCGTTGCGCCAGCGCCAGACCAATACGGCCCATGCCGAGGATGCCGATAGTTTTGTGGTGCACGTCAACGCCAAACCAGTCTGCCCCGATGCTGCCTTGCCATTCGCCGGCCTTCACTCGTTCGGCTACTTCTACCACGCGACGAGCTGTCGCCAAAACCAGGCTCATGATGGTGTCGGCGACGGTTTCAGTCAGCACGGTTGGGGTGTGCATCAGCAGCACGTTATGGGCATTAAGCGCGTCAACGTCGAAATTATCGTAACCGACGGAAATGGTTGAAGCCGCGCGCAGTTTGGGGGCCTGCTGCAAGAAAGCCTCATCAATTTTGCCGCCGGAACCGATGATCCCTTCTGCCTGTTGCAGCGCCTGGCGCAACTCATCGCGGTTTTCCGGGTTTAGCCCGTTGAAGGCGTGCACGGTGAAGTGCTGTTCCAGTCGTTCACGCAGATCGGTGGGAATGCTTTTGTATAACACGATAGAAGGCTTCATCACTTACTCCAGCAATACCCTTCGTCTTTCAGACTGCAGCGTTGTTAACTGCTCGAACTTCCCCCAGTGACTTACTTAAGTCAGCGCCTGGGGGAAGTTCGTTTGTCGCCTGGCTGCAGCCTGAAATCCATTGGGTATATTCAACAGAAAATAAATTATAACGAGACTAAGCCAGTTGTGGGTGAGCCTCGTTGCGAGCGGGCTTGACGATCAGCGTCACCACCACGGCCACCAGCAGCGCAATGGCCATAAACATATACGAAGCTGCCGGGCTGCCGGTTGCGCCGTTGAGGTAACCGACGAACCAGGAACCGAAGAAGGAACCCAGCGCGCCCATGCTGTTGATCAATGCCATGGCACCGCCGGCGACGTTTTTCGGCAGCATCTCGGGAATGATGGCGAAGAACGGCCCGTAAGGGGCGTACATTGCCGCACCGGCAATCACCAGCAGGGCATAAGATATCCAGAAGTGGTTGGCGCCTACGGCATAAGAACCGAAGAACGCCAGCGCGCCAATCAGCAGCAGTGGCCAGACGAACAGCTTACGGTTTTGCATTTTGTCCGAAGCCCAGGACACCAGGATCATGGCGATGGTCGCCGCCAGGTAAGGCACCGCCGACAGCCAGCCGGCCTCCACCATGCCCATTTCCATGCCGCTGCGCAGGATAGAAGGCAACCACAGCACGAAGCCATACACGCCAATGCTCCAGGCGAAGTACTGGACGCAAAGCAGGATCACGTTGCGTGAGCGGAAGGCTTCGCTGTAGTTACGCACCGCCTTGATGCCTTTCTGCTCTTCTTCCAACTGCTGCTGCAGGGCCAGCTTTTCGTCATCGCTCAACCATTTGGCCTGCGCCGGTTTGTCTTTGACCAGCACCCACCAACAGAAGGCCCAGATCACCGCCGGAATGCCTTCAAAGATGAACATTTCACGCCAGCCGTAGGCATGGATCAGGTAGCCGGAAACCACCGACATCCACAGCACGGTGACGGGGTTACCGAGGATCAGGAAGGTATTGGCACGCGAACGTTCGGACTTGGTGAACCAGTTGCTGATGTAAATCAGCATTGCCGGCATCACCGCGGCTTCCACCACGCCGAGGATAAAACGGATGGCCGCCAGCATCGGGATATTGCTGACCATGCCGGTCAGCGAGGCGCAGGCGCCCCACAGGATCAAACACCAGAAAATCAGTTTTTTAACGCTGCGGCGTTCGGCATAGATCGCCCCCGGGATTTGGAAAAAGAAATAGCCGAGGAAAAACAGCGCCCCCAGCAGCGATGACATGCCTTTGGTGATGCCCAGATCGTCATTGATGCCAGCCGCCGAGGCAAAGCTGAAGTTGGCTCGGTCGAGATAGGCCAGGCTGTAGGTGATAAACACGATGGGCATGATGTACCACCAGCGTTTAGCCGCGATAGTCGCTTTGGTCATGTTCAGATTCCTTCAGTGGTGTCGTGGTGCTCTCCCGGCGGATCTGGTTGTAGGGCCAGAGACATCAGCCGTTCGGAGAAGGCTATTAACTGATATTGTTTTGTTATATTTATTCAGCCAGTGCCGCGCGGGTCGGCAACCCTTCGCTGTCACCGATGGCCTGAATGGCCAGCGAGCCGATTTTATTGCCGCGTTGCACCGCCTGTTTCAGCGTTTTGCCTTCCAGCAGGGCGCTGATGGTCCCGACGGCAAAGCCGTCTCCTGCACCTACGGTATCCACCACATTGCTGACTTTGATTGCGGCTACCGCCGCCTGATCGCCCGCTGCGGTTTTAAACCAGGCGCCGTCCGGGCCGGTTTTAATGATCACCGCCTGTACGCCGCGCTCCAGATAAAAATCGGCAATCCCTTCCGGTGTCGACTGGCCGGTAAGAATTTGCCCTTCTTTCAGCCCCGGCAGCACCCAGTCGGCGGCAAACGCCAGCTTGTTCAGCTGCTCGATCATCACCTGTTGGCTGGACCACAACACCGGGCGCAGATTGGGGTCAAATGAAATGGTTTTGCCCATCGCCCGCATCTCGCGCGCCGCGTGGTTGCACAGCGCCAGCGATTGACCGGACAGCGCTGCCGCCACGCCGCTCAGGTGCAGGTGGCGTGCGGAACCAAAGTAATCGCGGTTGAAGTCGTCGACCGACAGGTGGCTGGCCGCCGAGCCTTTGCGGAAATACTCCACACTGGGATCGGTACCATCGGAGGTTTTAGATTTGATCTGAAAACCGGTCGGATAATTAGCATCCACCGTCACTTGCTGGGCGTTGATGCCTTCTTTTTTCAACTGCTGCAGGGTGAAGCGGCCGAAAGTGTCGTTGCCGACGCGGCTGACCCAGCCGACGTTCAGCCCCAGACGAGCCAGGCCGATTGCGACGTTCAGCTCGGCGCCGGCAATGCGTTTGGTGAAGTTGTCCACTTCCGCCAGATCGCCGGTTTGGGTTGCCACGAACATCGCCATGGCTTCACCCAGAGTGACGACGTCCAGTTGCGCGCGATGCGCGGTAGTCAGCGTTGTCATGATGTTTACTCCGCGCGCAAAAGGTTAACGTAGTAGCGGGTCACGTCTTCCAGACTGTCACCTTGCAGTGGGAATTCAATGCCGCGTGGTGCGTCCAGCGGCAGGCGAGTCAGCAGATCGCGCCATTTGCCATCGCTGCCATCCAGCGCCACGGCACGCCAGCCTTTCAGGCTATGAGTTGCGGCTTTAACGTGAACGTAGCTGACGTGGCGGGCCAGGCGATCGGCGGCGGCGAAGGCGTCTTGCCCCACCCAGTGCCAGTTGGCCATGTCGAACGTCATGCTGACCGGCAGACGGTTATCTTCTGCGGCGTGGAAAAAGGCGTTGAGCAGCGACAAAATCCCGCAGTCAGGCGTTTGATCGTTCTCGACCACCAGGCTGACCGGATGTTGCTCCAGTGCCACTTTCAGTTCGGTAAAGTCGAAGCCCGGCTGGTAATGTCCAAGCGAGAGTTTCAACTGACGCGCGTTCAGCGTTTGGGCTTCCGCCAGCAGTGCCGGCAGGTTCGGGTTGAGCGTATGTTGTGGAGTGAACAGAGCCTCAGGCGCAGAGTAAACGGCAAACAGCTGCTGTTGTTCGATGGCCTGAGCCAGTGCCGGCAGGTTTTCCAGCTCCTGGGCAGAAAACAGTTCGCGGCGGATCTCTACACCGTCGGCGCCGGCATCGGCAATGATCGGCAATAATGCGGTCTGGCCGCCGAGCTGTTGGACGGTATCGGTGCCGTAGGCACCGGTCACCACGATAATTTCTCTTGTCATTTTTTGCTCCTGAGGTGGCGTTATCCCACCGCTGCTGTTAACCACACGTTAAATGGTACCGGTTCCAGGCGAAAGCGACAGAGTGTAAAAATATGATCGCAATCACGAACATGAGCAAAAAATAGTCTGAGGAGTATGTGGCTGGGGCGCCGTATGTCGCGCCCTGAGCGGGAAAGAAGGGGGGATTATCGGGTGGTGGAACCGCGCACGATCAGTTCACCGGGGAACATCTGCTCGCTGATGGGGGTATCCAGACCCTGAATGCGTTGCACCAGTTGCTCTAGCGCGGCGTGGCCCATCTGATAGGTCGGCTGTTTCAGCGTGGTGATGCCTACGCCGGCCAGTTCGGCCCATTCCAGTTCGTCAAAGCCCAGCAGGCCGATATCGCTGCCCCATTGGATACCCAGTCGACGCATGGCGCGCGCTACCTGCAGGGTCAGGGCACCGTTGGCGGAAATCACCGCTTTGCGCATGCCGCGATGGCGAGTATTGAAGTCGCCGAGCACCCCTTCCAGCAGCTTGACGTCGTTCAGCGGAACTTCGGCCTGTTCGGCCAACAGACCGGCATGTTGCGCCATGGTTTGGTTAAACGCGTGCAGCCGCTCCAGGCGGGTATTGACCGTGCCAATGGGCTCGCTGAGAAACAAAATGGCTTCGAAACCCTGTTGCAGCAGGTGTTCCGTGGCGGTCGTCGCGGCTTCGTGGTTGTTGAGGCCCACCACATCGCAGGCGAAATCATGAATTTTTCGGTCGATCAGTACCATCGGCAGCATGGATTGTTGCAGCGTCGATAACGCCTCTTCGCGCATACCAACGGCGTTGACCACAATGCCCTCTACCCGGTAGCTGCTGAGCAGTTGCAGGTAGTGCTGTTCCTGATTGACTTCGTTGTTGGTGTTACACACCAGCAGGGTAAAGCCGTGCTGACGGCAGGCGGCTTCGATGCCGCGCATCACGTCCACCGAATAGGGGTTGGTTATATCGGCGATGATCAGGCCAATCAGCCGCGTCTGTCCCCCTTTCAGGCTCCGCGCCATCTGGCTTGGACGGTAGTCGAGCTGGAGGATAGCCTGCTCGATGCGCTGTTTGAGATCGTCAGAAAGCAGGTGCTGCTCACCATTCAAGTAGCGCGATACGCTGGTTTTACCGGTCTTGGCGGTTTTCGCCACATCGCTGATGGTGGCCCGCCCCGAGGCGCGTATTGCCTTAACACTGCTCACAACCGATCTCCCCTGAGGTTAATTGCCAAGGAGACTATCACACAGAATGTATAGCCGGGAATGTTGAATGGGATAAGGGAAGAGGATCGACAGGATAAAAATGGCGGGGCATTGTGCCCCGCTCGGGATTATTGCAGCGGGCTGAGGGTGATCTCGACGCGACGGTTTTGCGCCTTGCCTTCTGCCGTGCTGTTGGAGGCGATCGGATTATCCGGACCTGCCCCGGTGGTGCGAATGCGGTTAGCCGCCACGCCCTGGGTGATTAACGCGCTGCCAACGCCGTCGGCACGCTGCTGCGACAGGGTCATGTTCAGTGAACGGGAGCCGGTGCTGTCGGTGTAGCCGACCACGTTAACCGCCGTTTTCGGGTATTCCTTCAGTACCATGGCAACGCCGGTCAGGGTGTTGGCACCCGCCGGTTTCAGGGTGGCGCTGCTGCTGTCAAAGGTGACATTGTTCGGCATGTTCAGCACGATATTGTCGCCCTGACGGGTAACGCTGACGCCGGTGCCTTTCATTTTGTCGCGCAGCTTGGCTTCCTGCACGTCCATGTAATAGCCGGCACCACCGCCCAATGCTGCACCTGCCGCTGCGCCGATCAGTGCGCCTTTGCCGCGGTCTTTTTTCGACGAGGACAGCACGCCAACGCCGGCACCCAGCGCGGCGCCCAGGCCTGCGCCAATACCGGATTTACCGGCTTCGGATTCCCCGGTGTACGGGTTGGTGGTACAGGCTGACAGCGTGAGCGCCACGCTCACCGCGCCGGCAATAATCGCAATGCGTTTTTTCATCTTTTTTCCTTTGTGGCATCAGAATCTGGGTGCGCCAATCCAATTTGGGGGCGCTAAAAAACCGTTGTCGGCATGCCAAGACGTGCCGAGGCGCTACTATGACGCGGATACTTTCCGGCAGTTCCGGAAAAAAACGTGACAAAATATAAGCGGATAACGGGCTTGAGCCTGTTATCCGGCAAAAAGCGAGGGAATACCATGCAGCGGATTCTGAATTGAACGCATCCCGGTGCGGGATGCGCCTTTTTTAGCCGGAAGTGACAAGATTTAAACTGCGGACGGCCAGTTCATGATTAAGGTATAGGCCTGAGTTTCTTCGTTAAACAGACGCTGCGTCACTTGAAAACCCAGCTTGTGGTAGAACGCGCAGGCGCGCAGGTTTTGCTCATACACCTCCAGGCTTAGCTGGGGATAGCGCTGTTGTACGTGCGCCATCAGCGCCTGTCCTACGCCATGGCCGTGAAAGGCCTGTTCAACGAACAGTGCGCCAATAAAGCGTTGATCCAACACGCTGATAAACCCGACGATTTCCCCTTGATGCCAATAGGCCCAGCTTTGCGCTCGCGGCAGATAGTTTTCCCGCACCAGCGTCGCGCTTTCTTGCCAGTAGCTTTCCTTGACGAACGGGTGCGCAGCAATGGTGCTGGGCAACCACAAGGCCATTAACCGCTCCATATCTGCCGGGTGGCAGGGGCGGATCACTGCGGCTTTGGGTAGCAGAGGCATCCTGTGAGATGATCGTTCACCAGCCCGCTGGCCTGCATAAAGGCGTAACAGGTGGTGGAGCCGATAAATTTGAAACCGCGTTTTTTCAGTGCCTTGGACATCGCGTCCGAGCGTTCGGTTTTCGCCGGCACCTGGTTCAGTTGCTGCCAACTGTTGAGCTGCGGTTCGCCGTCGACAAATGACCAGATAAAAGTGACAAAATCTTCCCCGGCCGCTTCCATGGCCAGATAGGCTTTGGCATTGGCGATGATGGCTTCAATTTTGCCCCGGTGGCGGATAATGCCGCTGTCTTGCAACAGCGCGGCTATCTCTTGTTCATCGATAGCGGCCACGCGCTGCGGATCAAAATTGTGGAAGGCGCGCCGGTAATTCTCACGCTTTTTCAGCACGGTGATCCAGGACAGCCCGGCCTGCTGGCCTTCAAGGCATAGCATTTCAAACAGCTCGCGCGCATCGGTGGTTGGTGCGCCCCATTCCTTGTCGTGATACTCGAGATATAACGGATCCGCCGTCACCCAACCGCAACGTTCATTGGCCATACTGACTGTCCTTGTGCTGTGTTTATTTACAGTAATCATTACCTGAAGTGGTGAACTTGGCAAGCCCCTGATTGTTTTATCATCAGTCGGCTTGACGTGGGGGAAAAGCCAGCAATATTTACTAGATGGCCGGCAGGTAAAAAGGCCAATGATAAAAACGTATTTTCCTTCATTTGCTGGCTCTCAGGAGTCTATTCATGCCTCTTAAAATAACCTGTCTGCCCCGCCCGGCGGTGCTTGCAGTGGCGATATTATGCAGTATGACGACCCCGGTGCTGGCTTATGACCAACTCTACGTCTTCGGCGACAGTCTGAGCGATACCGGCAACAATGGCCGCTTTACCTACGACAGCAATAAACATCTGTTATACGACGAAGTACTGGCGCAACGCATCGGCGCGGCGTTAGTGGCTTCGGACGATGGCGGCAATAACTACGCCGCCGGCGGGGGCGTGGCGGTGCCGGCACTCAACCCGGCGGACAATACGCAGGATCAGGTGCAGAGCTACCTCGGTCAGGTCAATGGACGGGCTGACGGCGATGGCCTGTATATACACTGGATTGGCGGCAACGACCTGGCGGCGGCGGCATTAAACCCGACGACCGCGCCGGGCGTAGCCTACAACAGCGCAGCGGCGGCGGCCGCGCAGGTTCATTCATTGCTGAATGCCGGTGCCGGTACGGTGATCGTGCCGACGGTGCCGAATATTGGTTCCACGCCGCAGTTGATGGAGCTGATCATCCAGCAGGCGTTGACGCCGGTGCAAAACGCAGCGGTTCAGGCGGCCTACGCCACCCTGAATTCGCTGGCCACGCCGGATAACGCTTCACGTGCCGAGGCTATCCACCGGGCCCTGACGGCGGCAGCGGCGCAGGGCAGCGCGATCCCCCAGGTGCAGCAGGCGATTGCCGCACAGCTGATAGCCGCTTATGACAGCCTCAGCGCGCAGGCGGCACAACTGACCGATTTCTATAACCAAAGCGAAGACCACCTGCTGGCGCAGGGGGGCGGGAACATCGTCCGGGTTGACGTGAACAAACTGTTTGGCGAGGCGATTGCCAACCCGGCGCAGTTTGGCTTTACCAATACCGCAGGCATGGCCTGTCCGCCGGGCGTCTCCTCTGCGGTGTGCCGTTCTACCATGCCGGGTTTTGATAGCAGCCAGGCCTACCTGTTCGCCGACCATTTCCACCCCAGCCCGCAGGCGCATCTGTTGATTGCCGATTACATTCAGGCGGTGCTCGACGGTCCTGCGCAGGTGGTGGCGCTGAATCAGGCGACGGCGGCCATGGCGCGTGACAGCCGTGCTACCCTCGACAGCCGTTTTCAACAGCTGCGCAGTGGCGAAAACCCGCAAGGATCGCTGGGCGTGTTCGGAGGCTATGCCGGGCAACACTATGATTATTCTTCCAATCTGGCGGCAGGCGACGGCAATGCCACTACTCATAATCTGACGGTAGGGGTGGATTACCAGTTGACCGACGGCTGGCTGATCGGCGCGCTGATTTCCGGCTCCAATGACGATCAACAGCCCTCCAGCCGCTACGACTACAAAGCGCGTGGCCTGTTATTTTCCGCCTTTACCGCCCTTGATCTGTTTGAAAACGGTTGGGTGAATGCCGATTTGCACTATGCGACGATGAATTACGATGATATTCGCCGCAGCATGCAGCTTGGGGCGTTAACCCGTACCGAAACCGGCAGCACCGACGGCAAGCAGTGGGGGGCGCGGATCACCGCCGGTTACGATTTCCCCGTCACCTCTTACCTGACCACCGGACCGATGGCACAGTTTGCCTGGGATTACAGCAACGTTTCCGGTTACAGCGAAGACGGCAATGACAGCACCGCCATGCGCTTTAACGATCAGACCTACCATTCGCAGATCGGTGCGTTAGGTTGGCGGTTGGACAGCAAGTTCGGCCTGTTTAATCCCTATGCCGAGGTGAGCTATCAGCATCAGTTTGGTGATGACGTTTACCGTGCCGGCGGTGGCCTGAAGTCCACGCAGACTTCGTTCACTCGCGACAGCGCCAGCCAGGATAAAAACTGGGTGGATGTGACGCTGGGGGCGAATATGCCGTTGACCGATCAGGTGGCGGCGTTCGCCACCGTTTCTCAGACCGGCGGCCTGAGCAGTGGCGAACAGTTTATGTATAACGTCGGGGTCAGCGCCCGTTTTTGAGTGTCGATGCCCGATCGCTTAGGGGGCCGTTTGCTGCACACCTGGGCGGTTGGGCAGCGTGATATCTGCCATAATCTTTTTTTCCGGTTGTAGTAGCGTCATGCACAGCATGCTGCAGAAAGACACCACGGCGGTGGCGAAGAA
Organism: Serratia sp. AXJ-M; assembly: GCF_046531865.1. Lineage (NCBI taxonomy): Bacteria > Pseudomonadati > Pseudomonadota > Gammaproteobacteria > Enterobacterales > Yersiniaceae > Serratia > Serratia sp. AXJ-M. Next base: position 28,074 of record NZ_CP059394.1, read on the forward strand.
CATGGCGCCATAGCCGTGATGCTGTGCCAGCCAACCACTCAGCATCGGCGCGGTGATCGAGGCAATATTGGCGATCGCCAGCGTCATGCCGCTGTAAGCCCCCACCGAAGCTTTCGGCGTGACGTCTATCACCACCGACCAATACACGTTATTGACCAGTGCATTCAGCGCATTGCCCAGCGTCATCAACAAAATGATTTCGGTCGGCGTGCTCATAAAGGGGATCAAGACGAAGCAGGTGGCGGTCAGCAACAAGGTGACTGCCGCAAACAGGTTGCGCGCCAGCCGCAGGTTGCCAAAGCGTTTCAACAGCGCATCGGCGATGCGGCCGCCGAGCAGCACGGTGAAGCAGGCACCGCTCCACGGGATCATCGCCACGTACCACAGCGAATGCAGATCGTAGTTAAAAGTATCCTGCAGGTATTTGGGGCCCCAGGTCACCAATACAAAGGTGACGTAAAGGAATGAGAAGTAACCCAGCGCGTTAAATACCAGCGTGCGGTTGGTGAAAAACGCCCACCATGGCAGAGGTGCTTGTGCGTTATCGGCTTCCTGATCGGCGCTGATGATGGCCAATTCGGCGGCGTTGACTTCAGGATGCTCCTGCGGCGTGTCGGTGAAGAAACGGGCAAACAGCAAAATGGCGATCAGCGAAAACAGGCCCAGCAGCATGAACATGCTGCGCCAGTCATCGGTCAATAGCAGTAACCCCACGGCCAGCGGCGCGGTCAGCAGCGAACCCACCTGGGTGCTCAGCAACCCGATACCCAGCGAAAAGCCACGCTCTTTGCGCGGCGCCCAGTTGGCGATGGTTTTATTCATCAGCGCGTAGGCCGGACCTTCGGCAAAGCCGAACATGATCCGCAGTGCGGCAAACCCCATAATGGCGGAACCGCCGAACAGCGCCACGCCCAGTTCGCCAGCCCAGGCGGTCGCAATTTCCAGCAACGACCACAGCGCCCCGGCGATCAGCCAGACTTTTTTGGTGCCGATACGGTCGGCCAGAAAACCGCCGCACAGCGAACCGAACAAATAGCCAAAGCCAAAATAGCCCAGCACGGCGCCCAGCTGCGCCTTGTTGAAGTTGAATTCATGGGAGATATCGTTGGCGGCGAAGGACAGTGCGCCGCGATCGACGTAGTTGATCAGTGCAATGAAGAACACCATGGCGAAAATGCGGTAACGATAGCGGCTGTCGGTTAAGGCGGTTGTCATCAGCGAATCTCCTGAAAGGGGGATATCAGGACGCTAGCAAGGTTGGTGCCAGCCTGAGTGACGCCTTCTGGCCGGGGAATTGGGGGAATTGGGGGGATTATGACGCTGAGACGGCGCTACAGAGGGGCATTTGCCCCGTTTTAGTGCGCGAAAAGACCGCGCTTCTTTGATGATTCACACTTGTTGCGGGATTCTGGCTGTATATCTTACGGTCAACGGGTATACTGGCCCATCCCATTTAAATCCACTTGTATCGCGTGCGAATTCAACATGCAAAAGTTTGATACCAAGACCTTTCAGGGCCTGATCCTGACACTGCAGGACTATTGGGCGCGCCAAGGCTGCACCATCGTTCAACCACTGGACATGGAAGTCGGCGCGGGAACCTCTCACCCGATGACGTGCCTGCGCGCGCTGGGGCCGGAGCCAATGGCTACCGCCTACGTGCAGCCGTCCCGCCGTCCGACTGACGGCCGCTACGGTGAAAACCCGAACCGTTTGCAACACTACTATCAGTTCCAGGTGGTGATTAAGCCATCGCCGGACAACATTCAGGAACTGTACCTGGGCTCGCTGAAAGAGCTGGGTCTGGATCCGACCATTCACGACATCCGCTTCGTGGAAGATAACTGGGAAAACCCGACGCTCGGCGCCTGGGGCCTGGGCTGGGAAGTTTGGCTCAACGGCATGGAAGTGACGCAGTTCACTTACTTCCAGCAGGTTGGCGGCCTGGAGTGCAAACCGGTCACCGGCGAGATCACCTACGGTCTGGAACGTCTGGCGATGTATATCCAGGGCGTGGACAGCGTATACGATCTGGTGTGGAGCAACGGCCCGCTGGGTGTGACCACCTATGGCGACGTGTTCCACCAGAACGAAGTGGAGCAGTCCACTTATAACTTCGAATACGCCGACGTGGACTTCCTGTTCTCCTGCTTTGAGCAGTACGAGAAAGAAGCCCAATCGCTGCTGGCGCTGGAGAAACCGCTGCCGCTGCCGGCTTACGAACGTATTCTGAAGGCCGGCCACACCTTCAACCTGCTGGATGCGCGCAAGGCGATCTCGGTGACCGAGCGTCAGCGTTATATTCTGCGTATCCGCACGCTGACCAAAGCCGTTGCCGAGGCCTACTATGCTTCCCGCGAAGCGCTGGGCTTCCCAATGTGCAAAAAGAACGAGAACTAAGAGGCAGCCATGACTCAACAGACTTTCCTGGTGGAAATCGGCACGGAAGAGCTGCCGCCGAAGGCTCTTCGTTCACTGGCAGAATCCTTTGCCGCGAATTTTACCGCCGAGCTCGACAGTGCCAATCTCGAACATGGCGAAGTGAGCTGGTTTGCCGCACCGCGCCGTCTGGCGCTGAAAGTGGCCGACTTGCGCGCTGCGCAGGCCGATCGCGAAGTCGAAAAGCGCGGCCCGGCCATTGCCCAGGCGTTTGACGCCGAAGGCAAGCCAAGCAAAGCGGCCGAAGGTTGGGCACGCGGTTGTGGCATCACCGTCGATCAGGCCGAACGCCTGGTGACCGATAAAGGTGAATGGCTGCTGTATCGCGCCCATGTTAAAGGCCAGCCTGCGCAAGCGCTGCTGGCGGGCATGGTCAGCAATTCGTTGGCCAAGCTGCCGATCCCGAAACTGATGCGTTGGGGCAATTCTGACGTGCAGTTCGTGCGTCCGGTACACACTGTGACCCTGTTGCTGGGTGAAGAACTGATCCCGGGCACCGTGTTGGGCATCGATTCTGGCCGCACTATTCGCGGTCACCGCTTTATGGGTGAAGCCGAACTCACCCTCGACAACGCTGACCAATATCCGCAGATCCTGCTGGAACGCGGTAAAGTGGTGGCCGATTATGAAACCCGCAAGGCGCTGATCAAGCGCGATGCGGAGCTGGCAGCGCAGCAGCTTGGCGGCAAGGCCGATCTGAGCGAAAGCCTGTTGGAAGAAGTGGCCTCGCTGGTGGAATGGCCGGTGGTGCTGACGGCCAAATTCGAAGAGAAATTCCTGGCGGTGCCGGCGGAAGCGCTGGTCTACACCATGAAGGGCGATCAGAAGTATTTCCCGGTGTATGACGCCGCGGGCAACCTGATGCCGAACTTTATCTTCGTGGCCAATATCGAATCCAAAGATCCGCAGCAAATCATCTCCGGTAACGAGAAGGTGGTGCGCCCGCGTCTGGCCGATGCCGAGTTCTTCTTCAATACCGACCGTAAAAAACGCCTGGAAGACAATCTGCCGCGTCTGGAAACCGTGCTGTTCCAACAGCAATTGGGAACCTTGCGCGACAAGACCGATCGCATCCAGGCGCTGGCGGGCTGGGTTGCCGGCCAAATTGGTGCCGACGTTAACCACGCCACCCGCGCGGGCCTGCTGTCGAAGTGCGATCTGATGACCAATATGGTCTTCGAATTCACCGACACTCAGGGCGTGATGGGCATGCACTATGCGCGTCATGACGGCGAAGCGGAAGACGTTGCCGTTGCGCTGAACGAGCAGTATCAGCCGCGTTTTGCCGGCGATGCGCTGCCGGAATCGCTGGTGGCCTGTTCATTGGCGATCGCCGACAAGATGGACACCCTGGCCGGTATCTTCGGCATTGGGCAACATCCGAAAGGTGATAAAGACCCGTTTGCACTGCGCCGTGCCGCGCTGGGCGTGCTGCGCATCATCGTTGAGAAAAACCTGCCGCTGGATCTGCAGACCCTGACCGAAGAGGCCGTGCGCCTGTACGGCAGCAAGCTGACCAACGCCAAGGTCGTCGACGAAGTTGTCGAATTCATGCTGGGCCGTTTCCGCGCCTGGTATCAGGAAGAAGGTCACGCCGTCGACACCATTCAAGCGGTGCTGGCACGTCGTCCGACCAAGCCTGCGGACTTCGACGCACGCGTTAAGGCGGTCACTCACTTCCGTACGCTGGAAGCGGCTACGACGCTGGCGGCGGCCAACAAGCGCGTCTCCAACATCCTGGCCAAATCTACCGATACGCTGAACGATCGCGTTCACGCTTCGGTGTTGAAAGAGGCGGCTGAGATCCAACTGGCGACCCACCTGGTGGTGCTGCGCGATAAGCTGGAGCCTTTCTTTGCTGAAGGCCGCTACCAGGATGCGCTGGTGGAATTGGCGGAGCTGCGTGAGCCGGTCGATGCGTTCTTCGACAACGTGATGGTGATGGCCGATGACGAAGCGGTGCGTGTAAACCGTCTGACGTTGCTGAGCAAGCTGCGTGAGCTGTTCCTGCAGGTCGCGGATATCTCCGTACTGCAATAAGCGGTTCTGTCGTGAAAAGGCGCCTTAGGGCGCCTTTTTTATTGCCGTCGGTGCAGCGAAACACCTTGAGCGGTTAGTCGGTATTTTTGCAAGCGACTGTTGGGTTTTTCGGGCAGGGTCATTTCAATTAGCCGCGCGTTTAGCGCAGGACGTAAATAACGCTCACTGAAAGATTTTCGATCCTGCAGTTGCAGCGCATGCTGAATTTCCTCGCGTGACATCTCGCCTTTAAGTATCGCCAATAGTTCGGCGACTTGGGGGGTAAGGCTATGTTCTAGCGCTCGCAAGATCATGCCCAGCATAAATTCGACAAAGGGAGCGCAGTCACTCTGTTGGTTACCGGTGTTCAGCGCCTGGTAATAACCGGACTGATTGTCATGTACCAGGCTTTCAACCGGCACGTTGGCAAACAAGGGCTCCCAACGTGACAGGATCAGCGTTTGCCACAGTCTGCCCATTCGTCCGTTACCATCGGCGAAAGGGTGGATAAACTCAAATTCGTAATGCAATACACAGCTTGCGATCAGCGGCGGTAGGTCGGTCTCTTTTAACCAGAGCAGCAGTTGCCGAATTAACTGACAAACCCTTTCCGCAGGTGGCGCCATATGAATGACGGTTTTACCGTTCATCACCCCGACACCGCCATGGCGGTAATGTCCGGCATCTGGCAATAGGCCAGCCATTAGCAGCCGGTGTGCAGCGAGTAAATCCTCCTCCAGCATGGGACGCCAGTTGTTCAAGTTTCCATAGCAACGAATGGCATTGAGCGCCTCCTGAATATCGCGAGGTGGCGCAATGATACGTTTACCTTCGATGATGGCGGTGATCTGCTCTTCACTTAAAGTATTGCCTTCGATAGCCAAAGAGCCCTGAATGGTACGGATGCGGTTGATACGGCGTAGCCGTAAGGCATGTTCTTGCTCAGCCTGCATTTTTAAACGCGCAAGCCGATCGCCAACATCGGTTACCAGATGCAGCATGCGTGAGCTGATGGTCAACGGTGGCTGATAGGATGACATGCGCAGCTTGGCCCGGTGATAAATGATACAAAAGTGTATCATGCCCCTGAGTCGGTACAGTAGCCCCTTGCCAGCGCGTATAGCACCTTGCATGTTGGCCTTTCGCCCAAGAATAACCACCAAAAGGTGAATCGCGTATCGGATCGCATTCAGTTGATCTATTCTTATAGGCGCAAGGAGTGCAGCAAAAGGGACGGAGTCCGATGAAAAAGCAGGTTTATAACAGGAGTTATGTCACATGGCGGTAGGGATCAAGAGCAGAGTTTTCGCGCGTTGGTTGGCCCCGGTATTGGCATTGTTGGTGGTCATGCAATTGACTGCCTGCGGCGATAAAGAGCCGGAACAACGCAAGGCGTTTATTGATTACATCCAGAATACGGTGATGCGCAGCGGCGCGAAAATCCCGACGCTGAGCGAAGATCAGAAACAGAAGTTCGGCAACTATGCCGGTGATTACGCCATCCTGGTCGGTTTTTCTCAGCAGTTGTCCAAATCACTGGATGCCAGCCTGACGCCGGCGTTGGATCAGATTAACCAGATCCGCACCGCACAGGACTACATGAGCAAGCGTGATACGCTGCAACAGTCCGTTGGGGCGCTGAACCTGCTGGGGCAGCAAATCCAGTCAGCCAAGTCGCAGGCGGATACTGCCCGGACAGCGCTGAAGCAACCTGACGATCTGAAAGCCGTGTATAACCAGGCGTACGACAAGATTGTTACCGGGCCGGCCAATGCGCTGATGCCGGTGATTCCGACCACGGCCAGCTTCGTTCAGGATCTGGTTCAGGTGGGTGATTTCCTGCGTGCCCAGGGCAATCAGGTGGCCTTTAATAATAACGGCGTCCAGTTCCGTACTTCCCAGCAGGCAACGCAGTACAACACCATGATGTCGAATCTGGTGGCCAAGCAGCAGGATTTACTTAACGCACAGAAAATCGTCTCCAGCGTTACTCAGTAATCTCCAAACGCAGAAGCCGGCAGTCCGGCTTCTGCCATTCCCTTCTGACTTTCCAACGGCTTGCTCACTTCTTGCACCACGCATCTGTACTACACTTCAATTAATCATCTATTTCCGACATGTAGTTTTCTTTCATTCATCGCACCGCTATTTCCCGACGGGATGAATGCTCACAGGGAAGACCTTCTTCAAGCCAGGATTCGGTAGCCACTGAAAAATAGATTGTGATCACCATCACAATTTAAAAACAAACGTGCATCAATTAAATGTGACTCAAATCACATTTAATTGGGTTTTAGGCGAATTTTGTTCTCGTTGTGGCTTTTTTACACTGAGTAACTGTGATCATGATCACTATAAGTGCCCCGATAATGGGGGTGTTGGTGTGATGTTTGTCACAAAAATTCCGTGAAGTTCGCACGGTAAAAACTGCGTGATAGAGTCCATTTCGCATACAGCAACAACACGGCTGGATCGTAACAACAATAATCACGCGCTCTTATTGTCAGCGCGTAACAATAGGGGTGTGTTTTATGTTTTCACCAGACATCAAAGTCAAAGTTCAAAACTTTGGCCGCTTCTTAAGCAACATGGTGATGCCTAACATTGGCGCCTTTATCGCCTGGGGTATCATCACCGCATTATTCATTCCTACCGGTTGGCTGCCGAACGAAACCTTAGCCAAACTGGTTGGCCCAATGATCACTTACCTGCTGCCGCTGCTGATCGGTTTTACCGGTGGCCGTCTGGTGGGAGGCGATCGCGGTGGGGTGGTGGGCGCTATCACCACCATGGGCGTGATTGTCGGGGCAGATATGCCGATGTTCCTCGGCGCCATGATTGCCGGTCCGCTGGGCGGCTGGGCGATCAAGCATTTTGACCGCTGGGTAGACGGCAAAATCAAAAGCGGCTTTGAGATGTTGGTGAACAACTTCTCCGCCGGCATTATCGGTATGCTGCTGGCTATTCTGGCATTTATGGCCATTGGCCCGCTGGTTGAAGGGTTGTCACATATCCTGGCGACCGGCGTGAACATCATGGTGACCAACAACCTGCTGCCGCTGGCGTCAATCTTCGTGGAGCCGGCGAAAATCCTGTTCCTGAACAACGCCATCAACCACGGTATCTTCTCGCCGTTGGGCATTCAGCAGGCGACCGAAACCGGTAAATCCATCTTCTTCCTGATTGAAGCCAACCCAGGCCCGGGTATGGGCGTACTGATGGCCTACATGTTCTTTGGCCGCGGCAGTGCCAAGCAGTCTGCCGGCGGTGCCGCGATCATCCACTTCTTCGGTGGTATCCACGAAATTTACTTCCCGTACGTGCTGATGAATCCACGCCTGCTGCTGGCGGTGATCCTGGGCGGTATGACCGGCGTGTTCACACTGACCCTGCTGAACGGCGGTCTGGTGTCTCCGGCTTCTCCGGGTTCGATTCTGGCGGTATTGGCGATGACCCCTAAGGGCGCTTACTTCGCCAACCTGGCGGCGATCGCCGCAGCGTTCGTGGTGTCCTTTGTGGTTGCCGGGTTCCTGCTGAAAACTTCGAAAGCGAAAGAAGAGGATGACCTGGAAGAGGCCACTCGCCGCGTACAGGCGATGAAATCCCAGTCTAAAGGCGGTGCTGCGGCTCATGCAGCGGTGGATGGTGACCTGACCACGGTGCGTAAAATCATCGTTGCCTGCGATGCGGGCATGGGTTCCAGCGCCATGGGGGCCGGGGTACTGCGCAAAAAAGTGGCGGACGCCGGGCTGAAAAATATCTCCGTGACCAACAGTGCCATCAACAACCTGCCGGATGATGTGGATCTGGTGATCACTCACCGTGACCTGACTGAGCGCGCGATGCGTCATGCGCCGCAGGCACAGCACATCTCGCTGACCAATTTCCTCGACAGCAAGCTGTACAACGATCTGACCGAGCGCCTGGTGGCGGCCAATAAAACCACCGATAACCAGCAGAAAGTCATCAGCACGCTGGACGACAGCTTTGAGGCCACCGAGCAAAACCTGTTCAAACTGAGCGAAAGCAACGTGTTCCTTAACCTGCAGGCCAGCGACAAGGAGCAGGCGATTCGCTTCGCCGGCGAGCAGTTGGTCAAAGGGGGCTACGTTGAGCCGGAATACGTCGCGGCGATGCTGGAGCGTGAAAAACTCACCTCAACCTACCTGGGCGAGTCAATCGCCGTGCCGCACGGCACCATCGAAGCCAAGGACCGGGTGTTGCGCACCGGCGTGGTGTTCTGCCAGTACCCGCAAGGCGTGCGCTTTGGCGATGAAGAGGACGAGGTGGCACGACTGGTTATCGGTATCGCCGCACGCAACAACGAACATATCCAGGTGATCACCAGCCTGACCAATGCCCTGGACGACGACGGCGTCATCGAGCGGCTGGCGAATACCACCAGCGTACAGGAAGTGCTGGACCTGCTTAGCGGCAAAAAAGCCGGATAACAGAATCATTTTAAGGGGTGCAGCTTGCTGCACCCTTCGACATTAGAAAGGTAGGAATATGAAAGCATTACATTTCGGTGCGGGAAATATTGGGCGTGGTTTTATCGGCAAGCTGCTGTCGGACGCGCAGGCCGAACTGACTTTTGCCGATGTTAACCAGACGGTGTTGGATCTGTTGAACAGCCGTAAAAGCTACCAGGTTCACGTGGTCGGCGAACAGGAGCGGGTCGAGCCGGTCAACAACGTCAGCGCAGTGAACAGTGGCAGTGAAGAGGCGGTAGCGCTGATCGCCGAAGCGGATATCGTGACGACCGCCGTGGGCCCGCAGATCCTGGGTAAAATTGCCGGTACTATTGCCAAAGGGCTGATCAAGCGTCATCAACAGGGCAACAACCAACCGCTGAACATCATTGCCTGCGAAAACATGGTGCGCGGCACCAGCCAGTTAAAACAACATGTGTTCGATGCGTTGCCGCAGGACGAGCAGGCGTGGGTCGAGCAGCATGTCGGTTTCGTCGACTCGGCGGTTGACCGCATTGTGCCGCCGGCGGAAGCGGGCAGCAGCGATCCGCTGGAAGTGACGGTGGAAACCTTCAGCGAGTGGATTGTCGACCAGACCCAGTTCAAGGGCCAGCCACCGGCGATCGCCGGCATGGAGCTGACCGATAACCTGATGGCGTTTGTCGAACGCAAACTGTTCACGCTCAATACCGGTCATGCCATCACCGCTTATCTTGGCCAGCAGGCCGGTCTGCAGACCATTCGCGATGCCATTCTGGACCCGGCGATCCGCCGCGTGGTGAAAGGGGCGATGGAAGAGAGCGGAGCGGTGTTGATCAAACGTTATGGCTTTGACGCCGCCAAGCATGCCGCTTATATCGACAAAATCCTCAGTCGCTTTGAGAACCCGTATCTGCACGACGACGTTGAGCGTGTGGGGCGCCAACCGCTGCGCAAGCTGAGCGCGGGCGATCGTCTGATCAAACCTCTGTTGGGCACTTTGGAATACGGCCTGCCGCACGCGAACCTGATTCAGGGCATCGCCGCTGCCATGAGCTACCGCAGCGAGCAGGATCCGCAGGCCAAAGAGCTGGTGGAACTGCTGGCTGAACTGGGGCCAAAAGCGGCGCTGGCGCAAATTTCCGGCCTGCCGGCGGAAAGCGAGGTTGTAGAACAGGCCATTGCTGTGTATAACGCCATGCAGCGCCAATAGGCTATTTTACTTGCCATTTTACGGTTGGGCAGTGCTCGAATTCCTCACGTACTACGTGTACGCTCCGGATTCTGCGCGCTGTCCGCCCGCAAACTGGCTGCGACAATAACGCCTATGGTATTAAATTAGTGGCCGATACAGCATACCCCTCCCACGCCATTCGAAAAGCGACGATGGAAGAAGCACAGGCATTTGAAAATAAGGTTCTGGAAAGGCTGAACGCAGGCAAGACGGTGCGCAGTTTCCTGATAGCGGCGGTAGAGCTGCTGGCGGAAGCGCTCAACGTACTGGTGGTGCAGGTGTTTCGCAAGGACGATTATGCGGTGAAGTATGCCGTCGAACCGCTATTGTCCGGTGCCGGTCCGCTGGGGGAGTTGTCGGTGCGCCTGAAGCTGATGTACGGGCTGGGAGTGATCTCCCGCCACGAATACGAAGATGCCGAGTTGCTGATGGCGATGCGCGAAGAGTTGAATCACGACGGCACAGAATACCGCTTTGTCGATGATGAAATCTTAGGGCCGTTCGGTGAGTTGCACTGCGTGACCGCGTTGCCGCCGGTGCCGACTTTCCTGCAGCCCGGCGAAGCGGAAGAGTCGCTGATCGCCATGCAGCGCCAGCGCTATCAACAGGTATTGCGTTCCACTATGGTGCTTTCCGTCACCGATCTGATAGCCGGTATCGGCGCCAAACAACCGTCCCGGCTCTCTCCTCTCGGCCGCAGTTAGGCAAAGGCCGCGCGCCACTCGTCGAACAGCAGCCACAGAGCCGTGGCTGCCATCAATCCCGCCATCACGCCGTTAAACAACCGCAGTTTCCAGGTCACTCGCAGCGCATCACGCAGGCGATCGCCCAATATCGCCCAGACCAAGACGCAGGGAATGTTCAGCGCGGTAAAGGCGGCGATAATCATCAACGTATGACCGAGGCTGGCGCCTTCCCGCGGGGTGAACAGAATGGCGACGTTAATGGCCATTAGCCAGGCTTTGGGATTGACCGCCTGGAACAACGCCCCGTTGATTAAGCGCATTGGCTGCGCCTGCTGTTTGCCGTCCGGCGATGCCGCTTTGAACAGCTTCCAGGATAGCCACAGCAGATAGGTACAACCGATCACCGCCAGCGGAAAACGGATCATACCGGCCCAGCTCAAAATCAACGCCAGCAGGGTGGTGGTCAGGGCTAGCTGCACTGCGCAGCCGACGCTGATGCCAAAAACCATCGGCAGAGTGCGGCGCAGGCCAAAATTGACGCCGGATGACGCCAGCAGCAGGTTGTTGGGGCCTGGGGTGATCGACATGACGGTGACATAACTGATAAAGGCGGAGTCCAGCATAATGGGTTCCTCACAGGGCTGGGGGAGCAAGGGAACCAGCATAAAACCTGCCGATGGATGGTGACAGAACCAAAAACCAGTTATTGTTATGGATACAGTTATACCAATATTAAACTGTACCCATTGCCTGGAGACAAACTGTGACCCTGCTCGATGAAATGCCGGAAACGCGCTACCAACAGCTGGCGGATACGCTGGCGGAAGCCATTCGCCGCGGTACGCTGCTGCCCGGCAGTCGTTTACCCTCGGTACGTCGCTGCGCGCAAACCCACAGCGTCAGCATCAATACCGTGGTCGCGGCTTACCGCACGCTGGAAGATCGCGGATTGATAGAGGCGCGGCCACAGTCGGGGTTTTATGTGTGCAACACTCTGCCGGCGTTGAAGGCCGCTTTGCCGACCAGCAGCCGAATAGAGCCACCGGCGGACGATGTGCTGGCCTTGATCGACACCGTGTTTGCCGCCCAGCAGAACCCGGCATTCACCAACCTTTCGCTGGCCTGCCCGCAGACCTCGGATTTTTACCCCGGCGGGAAATTGGGGCGGATGCTTTCATCGCAGCTGCGTCGCCAGCCGAACCTGATCGGTCAGTACGCGCTGCCGCCCGGTAGCCTGCGGCTGCGTCAGCAGATCACGCGTCGCTCGATGACGCTGGGTATGCTGCTGGAACCGGGCGATATCACGCTGACGCACGGCTGCATGGAGGCATTGCAACTGGCGCTGCGGGTAACCACCAAACCGGGCGACTGTATCGGGCTGGAATCGCCGACCTATTTTTACCTGCTGCCGCTGCTGGCCAGTCTGGGGCTGAAAGCGCTGGAAATCCCCACCGATCCGCAACACGGGCTGTCATTGGACGCGCTGGAACTGTTGCTGAACGAGAAACGACTGAACGCGGTGATCGCCATGCCGACGGTGCAAAATCCGTTGGGTTGCACCATGCCGCTGGCGGCGAAAAAACGCCTGGCCCGGCTGATGAACGATCATCAGGTGCCGCTAATTGAGGACGGGTTGTACGCGGAGATCCAGTTCGGTGGCGCACTCTCCCCGGCGGTAAAATCATTCGACCGCGACGGTTGGGTGCTGTTTTGCTCCAGCTTTACCAAGACGCTGGCGCCGGATTTTCGCATCGGTTGGATCAGCGGCGGACGTTTCAACGATGCGTTGCGCAAGCTGAAGGCGGTGTCGTCAATGTCCGAGTCACAGTTGCTGTCGGAAACTCTGGCGATGTTCCTGGAAACCGGTGGCTACGATCACCATCTGCGTAACCTGCGCAAGCGCTATGCCGCCCAGGTGGATGAGGCGCGAGGGTTGATTGCGCGTCACTTTCCACGCGGCACGCGAGCCACGCAACCGGCGGGGGGATTTGTGTTCTGGGTGGAATTTCCGGACGGGGTCGACAGCGTAGCGCTGTTCCACCAGCTGTTGGAGGAGCAGATCTGCCTGACGCCTGGCACGCTGTATTCTCCCAGCGGCCGCTATCGTAATGCGTTGCGGCTCTCCTGTTGTTATCCGTTTAATGCACGCTACAGCCAGGCGCTGGCACGCGTGGGGGCTAAAGCCTGCGAGATGAGTGGCTTGCCGCCGGGCATTGCGCAAGACGGGTAACGACGCGCGCATTTTGCTACAATGTGGGCATCATTGATTAGCGTGCCGACAGGCACAACAGGCCAGAAACCATGAAAGAGATAGAAAAGGCAGAGATTAAGCGCCTTAGCGACCTGCTGGACGCACTGAACCACAAAGACACCCTGGTGATCCAACAGGGCAATCCCGATCTGATTGCCCAGCACACCAAAGAAAAAGAGAAGCTGGCGGCAGAAATCGAGCGCCTGAAAGGCGTACGTGTTGAAAAGCTGAGCGCAGAAGCGCAAAAGCTGAGCCAACTGCCGTTCAGCCGTGAAATCACCAAGAAAGAACAGGCGGATATGGGCTCGTTGAAGAAAAACGTGCGTGGCCTGATCGTAGTGCACCCAATGACCGCTCTGGGCCGTGAAATGGGCCTGAAAGTGGTTACCGGCTACGCCAGAAAAGCTTTCTGATCGCCAGGGGCGCCGTCGATGGCGCCCCGTTTTCATAGCTTGGTGGTGAAATACGCCTTGGTCTGATAGGGCACGGTCAGGTTTTCTTTGCCCTGCAATTCCTCTTCTTCTGCTACCAGTTGGCGGATCTCATCGATCACTTCTTCCTGCTGCTGGGGCGGCAAGGCAGCGATAAAGCTGGTGGAACGCACCCGGTTATAAATCACATCTTCTGCCGCACCCTGGTGGGCGAGCATAAATACCTGCTCCTGCAGCGCATCCAGCCCTTTGAACGGGAAAAGTTTACGCCATTCTCCGGTGTAAAAACGCGGGGCGTCGCCTTCGTGACGGTCGACAATCTGGTTCAGCTTACGCACCCAACTTACGCGCGCATCGCGCATATTCCATACCAGGCCAAGCTTGCCGCCGGGTTTGAGAATGCGCTTTATCTCGGCCAACGCCTGCGGCGTGGCGAACCAGTGGAAGGACTGTGCGCAGACCACGGCGTCCACTGATTCATCCGGCAGCGGGATCGACTCCGCGGTGCCCGCCAATGTTTTCACCTGCGGCAGCGCAATCGACAGCTTTTCCAACATCTGCGCCACCGGTTCAACGGCGATCACCTGAGCGCCGGTTTCCAGCAGGCGGGGCGTGAATTTGCCGGTGCCGGCCCCGAGATCGATCACCGTCATACCGGCATGCAGGCCGAGGGTGTCGCGCAGCCAAGCGGCAATTTCCGGTGGGTAATCCGGTCGCCCTTTAACGTAGCGATCGGAATTGGCCTGATAGCCAGCGGCTGCGGCATGGTGGATCGAATGAGATGGGGAGGTCATAACTTTGCTCCTGCCTGAAAGAGGTTGCCGGTTGGGTTGCATCACAGTATAGGTCGGTAAAAAGGCTTAACGCAGTATTCTGCGCCACGTTTTTCCTTCCCGGCTGCTGTTTCTCAGCGGCCCAGCAAGCGGCGATTAAAGTCTTCAATGCGGTGTTCACTGATACGCGTCAGCATGGTTTTACTCCAGCTGGCGGACAACCCGGCCACCGCCAGCAGGCGGCGATATTGCTCTTCATCAAACGGCATATGCCAGGCGATGCCAATCGCCTCGGCGACCGAGATATCGCTGCTGCGTGTTACCAGTTCCAACGGGCGCTCGCCGCTGACTTTACCGGCGGAGATCACGCGGTACAGCCAGCCGCAGCGGCCGCTTTGTTGCATCAGCACCGAGATGTCGTCGATATCAAAATGGTAGTTGAGCTTGAAGCAGGGAGAGCGCGGTTGGGTGACCTGGATCAGGGCGTCGCCCCAGCGGAAGATGTCGCCCATAAACACGTTGTGTTCGGTCAGCCCCAGAGTGGAAATATTTTCGCCAAAGGCCGGCGCGCTGAACTGTTCCGCCTGCGTCGGGAACTGTTCGCGCCAGTGTTGGTAATGTTCTCGGGGATAGTGACACAGCGCGCGGTCTGGCCCGCCGTGATAGCTTTTCTCCGCCTGCTCATCGCCTTCCAGGCCGAGGGGCGTCAGCTTGATGGTGCCGTCCACCAGGCGCTTGGCGATACCGCTCGGCCGCCCGCCCTCGTAGGGTTGAACGGTACCGATATAAACCTCAGGGTGATGCATATGCGCCTCCATGTCTCGCTTCGAAGGTTCAGCATAGCCTGAGTTGGCCGGAGGGAACAATAACCGCCCGAAAGGTTCGGGCGGGTAAACGTTAGAAGGTGGTCCAGTTATCTTCCGCTTCGGTGCTGGCTGCGGGCTTTTTCATCGCCGGTGCCTTGACCACCGTCCCTTTCACGGCGGCCGGTGCAGAAAGTTCCGCCAAACGGAATACCGAGACGCTTTGCAGTAGCATTTCCGCCTGTTCTTCCAGCGAGTCGGCTGCGGCGGCAGACTCTTCCACCAACGCGGCGTTCTGCTGAGTGGTGTGATCCATTTCCACAATCGCCTGGCCAATTTGGGCAATACCGCGGGTCTGCTCGTCGGAGGCGGCGGCGATCTCCGCCATGATGTCGCGCACATGGGTGACCGACAGGACGATCTGCTCCATGGTATTGCCGGTGTTTTCCACCAAAGTGGTGCCGGTCTGTACCCGGCTGACCGACTCGGTAATCAACCCTTCGATCTCCTTTGCCGCCTGGGCGCTGCGCTGCGCCAGGTTGCGTACTTCGCTGGCCACCACCGAGAAGCCTCGGCCCTGTTCACCGGCACGCGCTGCTTCCACTGCCGCGTTGAGCGCCAAGATATTAGTCTGGAAGGCAATACCGTTGATCAGGGTGGTAATTTCGGCGATTCGCTGCGAACTGCTGGAGATGTCGCGCATGGTACTGACGACGCTTTCCACCAGTTTTCCCCCCTGCTGGGCGGTTTGTGAGGCGTCCGTGGCCAGCTGATTGGCGTGATGGGCGTTTTCGGCGTTCTGTTTCACCGTGGCGGTGAGCTGTTCCATGCTGGCGGCGGTTTCTTCCACCGCGGCGGCCTGTTGCTCGGTACGGGAGGACAAATCGGTATTGCCTGCGGCAATCTCCGCAGCGGCGGTGGACACCTGGCTGACGCCCATCTGGATTTTCTCAATCATGTCGCGCAGGTTCTGGCTCATCGCCGCTACGGCATTCAGCAATTGCCCCAGTTCATCGCGACGGGTGCTGGTCTGCGCCTGCCGCAGATCGCCACTGGCAATGCGTTCCGCCAGCGCCAGCGTACTTTGCAGCGGTCGGGTGATTTGCAGCGTGATGCGCCAGGCGATCAGCAGCCCGGCAATGATGGCAACCAGCGTGGTGATGCCCATTTGCAGCTGCGCGGCGTTGATATCGTTATGGGTTTGCGTCAGTTCGTCCTGCATAAAGGCGTTGACCAGCGTACCGACTTCCTGCGCGCTGTTGCCCAACTGCTGGCTGATGTTTTGCTCCTGTTGATAAGCCGGCAGGTAGGCCTGGATACGGTTCTTGTAATCATCAAGCGCGGTCAGCAGCGGTTGGAGCAGAGGACGCTGAGCGTCGTTGAGCCGCCGGCTGAGCGCGTTGGCCGCGCTACGGGCATCATCTATCGCCGCGACCAGTGGGGCTTCGGACTCGCTGCTCAGGCTCAACAGCAGGCCGCGCGCGCCGTAGCGCACCAGGGTCAGTTTTTGGTTCAACTGAATGAAGGCCAGCTGCAGGTCGCCATTGGTAAGTTGACGCTCTACCTGATTCAGACTGTCTTGCACTTCCGACATGTTCCAGCTTTGGCGCACGGCATCCTTTGCCGCTACCGCCTTCTCGAAAGCGTTTTGCTGCTGCTGGTAGTGGCCGATCAGCTCCATCAAACGCTGCAGGTCTTTGCGGCTTTGGGGATCCCAGTCCAGGTCCTGACCCTGGTTAATCATCTTCACCGCATTCTCGATGCTGGTGCGGTTATTTTTCAGGTACTCAGGCTTATAGGTTTGGCCGAACAGCGCACGGTTGTATTTGGCTTGATTGATCTCGTCATTCAGCTTGTTGCTGAAGTCGATGCGATCGGCGCGGGACTCGATGGTATGCAGATACTGTGCGCCGGTTCCGGCGATAATGGCCGTCAGTAACAGCATCAGGCCAAAACCGAGACCGAGCTTTTTACCCACGGTGAGATGAACGAACTTTCCTGCCAGTGTTTGCAATGCCGCCATAATGATTTTCCTTTCCGGGCGAACGTCAATTGAACAAATCATCGGCAAAGGGCGGTTAAACTTTAGCGGATTTTAGGCAAAAAAATGCCCGCATTACGCGGGCATCTTCAGTACCGGGGGCGAATTACTTCTTCGCAGCGAAGCGTGCTGCCGCTTCATCCCAGTTAACCACGTTCCAGAATGCCTTGATGTAATCTGGACGTTTGTTTTGATATTTCAGGTAGTAAGCGTGTTCCCACACGTCCAGGCCCACGATTGGGAAACCTGAAGCGCCGGCAACGGCTTCGCCCATCAGCGGGCTGTCTTGGTTAGCGGTAGATACCACGGCCAGTTTGTCGCCTTTCAGCACCAGCCAGGCCCAACCAGAACCGAAGCGGGTCGCTGCGGCTTTCTCGAACTCTTCCTGGAATTTCTCTACGCTGCCGAAATCACGCTCGATAGCGGCTTTCAGATCCCCACCCAGCGTGGTGCCGGTTTTCAGGCCTTTCCAGAACAGGCTGTGGTTAGCGTGACCGCCGGCGTTGTTACGCATGAAGGTGCGCTTGTCAGCAGGCACTTTATCCAGATCCTGGATCAGTTCTTCAACGCTGTATTGCGCCAGCTCTGGGTAGGCTTCCAGTACGGTGTTGGCGTTGTTAACGTAGGTCTGGTGATGTTTGGTGTGATGGATTTCCATCGTCTGCTTGTCGAAATGCGGTTCCAGTGCGTCGTAGGCGTACGGCAGGGATGGCAGTGAATAACTCATAATCATCATCTCCAGTGGTGTATGGGCGGCGCAATGTTGTGAGCACCGCGTAAGCAGTCGGATCATTATAGTTATTTAAATGATATTGAAAATGATTATCAATGCCCTACTTAAAGTGTGGGTTTAATCTGTTCAACCAGGCGCTGAGGGTGGGTAAACACCGTGGCGCGGCCGGGTTTGCTGAAGCCGACCAGCGTCAGATTACTGCGCTCGGCGATTTCCACGGCCAGCGAGGTTGCCGCAGACACCACGAACAAAATCTCCACGCCACACATCGCGGCCTTCTGCACCATTTCATAACTGGCACGGCTGGAGGTTAATACCGCTCCCTGAGACCAGCCCTGTTTGGCGCGTACGCCGAGCAGCTTGTCCAGGGCGACATGACGGCCCACGTCTTCGCATCCGCCAAGTACTTCACCCTGTGGGGATAACCAGGCGGCGGCATGGGTGCAACCGGTCAGTTGCCCAACTTCCTGTACTTCTCGCAGCTGTTTCAATGCGGAGTCGAGATTATCCAGGGAAAAAGTCTGGGTGAATGGCAGTGCAGGCAGCGGACGGAAAATGTCTGCCAGCTGTTCAATACCGCATACGCCGCAGCCGGTGCGGCCTGCCATGGCACGACGGCGCTCCTTCAAACCGGCAAACCGACGGCTGGAGAGCTCTATTTGCACCTCCAGTCCGTTACAGGTTTGGTTAATCTCTATACTGTAGATATCGCGTGGCGATTCGATGATGCCTTCCGACAGGGAAAAGCCCAGGGCGAACGCCTCAAGATCTTTGGGCGTGCACATCATCACCACGTGAGAGATGCCGTTATAGACCAGCGCGACCGGAACCTCTTCCGCCAGCCAATCCGGCTGTGCGGTGGCGAGTTGCCCGCGTTGATAAACCTGAGCCTGGGTCACCCCTGTGAGCGAGGTCTCATTTATGTGTTGGTCTGAGTTTATATTGTTCACTTAACTGGCACCTGTTTGTAACAACCACATACACGCTGTGGTAATATTGCCACCGCAAAAACAACAGTAATTTTAGCGCTTCCCGCTTCGAGGGGGAAAGCGCCATTTGAAACAATGTGACAATCGAGAGTGAAAGGAGACCCCCATGCAGGTCAGCAGAAGGCAGTTCTTTAAGATCTGCGCTGGCGGTATGGCAGGAACGACGGTAGCTGCGCTGGGCTTTGCCCCGGAAGTGGCGTTGGCGGAAACCCGGCAGTACAAACTGCTGCGCGCGCGCGAAACCCGTAATACCTGTACGTATTGTTCCGTCGGCTGTGGGCTGTTGATGTACAGCCTTGGTGATGGCGCCAAAAACGCCAAAGAAAGCATTTTCCACATTGAAGGGGATCCGGATCACCCGGTCAACCGCGGTGCGCTTTGCCCGAAAGGCGCCGGCCTGGTCGACTTCATCCACAGCGAAAGTCGCCTCAAGTACCCGGAATACCGGGCGCCAGGTTCGGACAAATGGCAACGCATCAGCTGGGACGACGCCTTCACCCGCATCGCCAAGCTGATGAAAGAAGACCGTGACGCCAATTTCATCAAAACCAACGAACAGGGCGTTACCGTCAACCGTTGGCTGAGCACCGGCATGTTGTGCGCCTCTGCCGCCAGCAACGAAACCGGTTATTTGTCGCAAAAATTTAGTCGCGCTCTCGGCATGCTTGCCGTAGACAACCAGGCGCGTGTCTGACACGGACCAACGGTAGCAAGTCTTGCTCCAACATTTGGTCGCGGTGCGATGACCAACCACTGGGTTGATATCAAGAACGCGAATCTGATTATCGTCATGGGCGGTAATGCGGCGGAAGCGCATCCGGTGGGGTTCCGCTGGGCGATGGAAGCCAAAATTCACAATAAAGCCAAGCTGATCGTTATCGATCCGCGCTTTACCCGTACTGCATCGGTAGCGGATTTCTATACGCCAATCCGTTCCGGGACCGACATTGCTTTCCTGTCGGGCGTGTTGCTGTACCTGATGACCAACAACAAAATTAACCGCGAATACGTTGAGGCCTACACCAACGCCAGCCTGCTGGTGCGGGAAGACTTTGCCTTCGACGACGGCCTGTTCAGCGGCTATGACGCGGAAAACCGCAAATACGACAAAACCACCTGGAACTACCAGTTCGACGAGAACGGCTTCGCCAAGCGCGACGTCACGCTGCAAGATCCACGCTGCGTATGGAACCTGCTCAAGGAGCACGTCAGCCGTTATACGCCAGAGGTGGTGACCAACATCTGCGGCACGCCGAAGGAAGACTTCCTCCAGGTGTGTGAATACATCGCCGAAACCTGCGTGGCGGATAAAACCGCATCGTTCCTGTACGCCCTGGGCTGGACTCAGCACTCGGTCGGCGCACAGAACATTCGTACCATGGCGATGATCCAGCTGCTGCTCGGCAACATGGGCATGGCGGGCGGCGGCGTTAACGCGCTGCGCGGCCACTCCAATATTCAGGGCCTGACCGATCTGGGTCTGCTGTCGCAGAGCCTGCCGGGCTACATGACGTTGCCGTCGGATAAGCAACCGGATCTCGAGACTTACCTGAAAGCAAACACGCCGAAGGCGCTGCTGCCGGGCCAGGTGAACTACTGGGGCAACTACCCGAAATTCTTCGTCAGCCTGATGAAGAGCTTCTACGGTGACAAGGCGCAGAAGGACAACAGCTGGGGCTTTGACTGGTTGCCGAAGTGGGACAAAGGCTACGACGTGCTGCAGTACTTCGAAATGATGTCGCAAGGCAAGGTCAACGGCTACTTCTGCCAGGGCTTCAATCCGGTGGCGTCGTTCCCGAACAAGAACAAGGTCGTGGCTTCCCTGTCCAAACTGAAGTTCCTGGTGACCATAGATCCGCTTAACACCGAGACATCGAACTTCTGGCAGAACCACGGCGAGTTCAACGACGTCGATTCGTCGAAGATTCAGACCGAAGTGTTCCGCCTGCCGTCCACCTGCTTTGCCGAAGAAAACGGCTCGATCGTCAACTCTGGCCGCTGGCTGCAGTGGCACTGGAAGGGCGCCGATGCCCCTGGCGAAGCGCTGAACGACGGCGAAATCCTGGCGGGCATCTTCACCCGTCTGCGTGAGATGTACGCGCGTGACGGCGGTGCGGTGCCGGAACAGGTGTTGAACATGACCTGGGACTACCTGACGCCGGATAATCCTGCGGCCGAAGAAGTGGCGATGGAGAGCAACGGTAAGGCACTGGCGGACATTCTCGACGCCGACGGCAAAGTGTTGGCGAAAAAAGGTGAGCAGCTCAGCACCTTTGCTCACCTGCGCGACGACGGCACCACCGCCAGCGGTTGCTGGATCTTCGCCGGTAGCTGGACGCCGGCCGGCAACCAGATGGCGCGGCGCGATAACGCCGATCCGTCCGGCCTCGGCAATACGTTGGGTTGGGCCTGGGCATGGCCGCTTAACCGCCGCATCCTGTACAACCGTGCTTCGGCGGATCCGCAAGGCAAGCCTTGGGATCCAAAACGTCAGTTGCTGGAGTGGGACGGTGCCAAGTGGGGCGGGGTGGATATCCCGGACTACAGCGCCGCCGCACCCGGCAGTGACGTCGGGCCGTTCATCATGCAGCCGGAAGGCATGGGGCGCCTGTTCGCCACCGATAAAATGGCCGAAGGGCCGTTCCCGGAACACTACGAGCCGTTCGAAACGCCGCTCGGCACCAACCCGTTGCACCCGAACGTGGTGTCCAACCCGGCGGCGCGCGTGTTCAAGGACGACCTGGCAGCGATGGGCAAATCCGACAAATTCCCTTACGTCGGCACCACCTATCGTCTGACCGAGCACTTCCACTACTGGACCAAGCACGCGTTGCTCAATGCGATCGCGCAGCCGGAGCAGTTCGTGGAGATCGGCGAAAAACTGGCGGAGAAAAAGGGCATCCAGCATGGCGATACCGTCAAGGTCAGCTCCAACCGAGGCTATATCAAGGCCAAGGCGGTGGTGACCAAGCGTATCCGTACCCTGCAGGTGCACGGCCAAGAGGTCGACACTATCGGCATCCCGATCCACTGGGGTTACGAAGGGGTGGCCAAGAAAGGCTTTATCGCCAACACGCTGACGCCGTTTGTCGGCGACGCCAACACGCAAACGCCAGAGTTCAAGGCGTTCCTGGTTAACGTGGAAAAGGTGTAACGGAGACGAATTATGGCAATGCAATCTCAGGACATCATTCGTAAATCCGCCACCAATGGTTTCACGCCGGCGCCGCGCGCCCGTGACCACCAGGAAGAAGTGGCCAAGCTGATCGATGTCACCACCTGTATCGGCTGCAAAGCCTGTCAGGTGGCCTGTTCCGAATGGAACGACATTCGCGACGAAGTCGGGCACAACGTCGGGGTGTACGATAACCCCGCCGATCTGACCGCCAAGTCGTGGACGGTGATGCGCTTCTCCGAAGTGGAGGAAAACGGCAAGCTGGAGTGGCTGATCCGCAAGGACGGCTGCATGCACTGCGCCGACCCGGGCTGCCTGAAGGCCTGCCCATCGGAAGGTGCGATCATCCAGTACGCCAACGGTATCGTCGACTTCCAGTCTGAGCACTGTATCGGCTGCGGTTACTGCATCGCCGGGTGCCCGTTCGACGTGCCGCGCATGAACAAGGACGACAACCGGGTGTACAAATGTACCCTGTGCGTCGACCGCGTTGATGTTGGCCAGGAACCGGCCTGCGTGAAAACCTGCCCGACCGGCGCCATTCACTTCGGTACCAAGGAAGCGATGAAGCAGGTCGCCGCCGATCGCGTCAGCGAGCTGAACACCCGTGGCTATCAGAACGCCGGTCTGTACGATCCGGCGGGCGTGGGCGGCACGCACGTCATGTACGTGTTGCACCATGCGGACAAACCGCAGCTGTATCACGGTCTGCCGGATAACCCGAGCATCAGCCCGGCGGTCACGTTCTGGAAAGGCGTGTGGAAACCCCTGGCGGCCATCGGCTTTGCCGCCACCTTTGCAGCGAGCGTGTTCCACTACGTCGGCGTCGGACCAAACCGCGTCGAAGAGGAAGATAACGACGAGCTGCATGATGAGGAGACGCGCAAATGAAAAAGGAAAAGCGTATTCAGCGCTACAGCGCGCCGGAGCGGATTAACCACTGGATTGTGGCGTTCTGCTTTGTGTTTGCCGCCATCAGCGGGCTGGGGTTCTTTTTCCCCTCCTTCAACTGGTTGATGAACATTTTCGGTACGCCGCAGCTGGCGCGCATTCTGCACCCCTTTGTCGGCGTGATTATGTTTGCGGCTTTCCTGCTGATGTTCCTGCGTTATTGGAAGCATAATCTGATCAATCGCGAGGACATTGTCTGGGCCAAAAACATCCATAAAATCGCCATGAACGAGGAAGTGGGTGACACCGGGCGTTATAATTTCGGTCAGAAGTGCGTATTCTGGGCGGCAATCATTAGCCTGGTGTTGCTGTTGGCCAGCGGTGTGGTGATCTGGCGGCCTTACTTTGCGCCGTCGTTCCCGATACCGCTGATCCGCATTGCGCTGCTGGTGCATTCGCTGGCTGCGGTCGGTCTGATTATCGTGATTATGGTGCACATTTACGCCGCGCTGTGGGTAAAAGGTACCATTACCGCGATGGTGGAAGGCTGGGTGCCGGCGGCCTGGGCTAAAAAACATCACCCGCGCTGGTACCGAGAGGTCCGCGAGAAACAACAGGAAGACAAACCCTGATGAGCATCCGCATCGTTCCTAAAGAGCAGTTAGGGGCACAGCGCGAGAAGTCCACAACGGCGGAGACCATCCCGCCGTTACTTTTCGCTAATCTGAAAAGCCTGTACAGCCGCCGCGCTGAACGCCTGCGTAAGCTGGCGACCGACAACCCGCTGGGCGACTACCTGAATTTTGCTGCCCAACTGGCCGAAGCGCAGCACCATGCGTTGCACGACAACCCGCTGACGCTTGATCTTACCGAAGTCCTGCAACAGGGTGCCGACAGTGGCAAGCCGCCGCTGGATCTGAGCGTTTTTCCGCGTAGCCAACACTGGCACCGGTTGCTGACATCGCTGATTGCCGAGCTGCGCCCGCAGGCGCCGGAGCACATTCTGGCGGTGCTGGATAACCTGGAAAAAGCCTCGGCGCACGAGCTGGAATTGTTGGCTGATGCGTTGCTTAACCAGGATTTCGCCAAGATCGGCAGCGAAAAAGCGCCGTTCATCTGGGCCGCGCTGTCGCTCTATTGGGCGCAGATGGCCAGCCTTATCCCCGGCAAGGCGCGCGCCGAATACGGCGAACACCGTCAATTCTGCCCGGTGTGCGGCAGCATCCCGGTTTCCAGCGTGGTGCATATCGGCACCGTCAGCGGCCTGCGCTATTTGCACTGCAACCTGTGCGAAAGCGAGTGGCACGTGGTACGGATCAAATGCAGCAACTGTGAGCAGACCCGCGATCTCAACTATTGGTCGCTGGACACCGAGCTGGCATCGGTTAAAGCGGAGAGCTGCGGTGACTGCGGTACCTACCTGAAGATTTTGTATCAGGAAAAAGACCCGCAGGTTGAGGCCGTCGCTGATGATTTGGCCACGCTGGTGCTCGACGCCAAAATGGAAGACGAAGGCTTTGCCCGCAGCAGCATCAATCCATTCCTGTTCCCGGGGGAATGATGATCGGCTACCGGGCTGCGACATTTTAACCTTGGGCAGTGCTCGGCCTCCTCACGTACTGCGTGTACGCTCCGGGGCCTGCGCGCTGTCCGCACTCAAACTGTCCTTGCCCGCTACGCCTTTAAGGCCGTAAATACCATTAATTTCGGACGGGGATTCTGGCATTCGCCCGGGCGAGTTGCTACGTTTACGCAATGACGCGCGAAGCGAAAGGAAAAGGGACAGACGATGTTGAAGACCATTGCGAAATTCACTGCGGTTGCTGTTTTAGCGGCAGGGCTGGCAGCCTGTGACAACAAGGACGATACCAAGCCGGAGATACCGAAGCCGGATCCCAAACCGACCGTCACGCAGCCTGCACCGCCACCGCCGGCGGTCGAAACTCCGCCAGCGACGCCCCCGGGGCTGAAAGTCTCGATGCAAAAGGGCAAGATCACCTTTGAATTGCCGCCGGGCTTTAGCGATCAGACTGAGAACAGCGGCATCGTCAACGACAGCCAGTCCACCATTCAGCGCTTCCTCGACGGGAAATCACGCCAGAGCACCGTCTCTTCCGAAGTGATCCCGCCTGACGGCATGAAGCTCAACGGCAGCGATAAAATGCTCAAGGACCTGACGCAGAGCATGCTCACCGAACTGGCCGATCGCTATCAAAATATTCGGACCACCAAAGAAGAGAATTTCACCGTCGGCAAGCAGAAGTTCCATCGGCTGGATACCGAGCAGAGCGTCAGCGGGCAGAAGGTGGTGTCTACCATCATGTTGACGGTGTTCAACAAGCGGGTGGTGACGTTGCAGATGCTGTCGCCGGCCAAAACGCCGGAGGCGCACCAGGCGCTGGTCCAGAAGATTATCGACACGCTGGCGGTGCAATAACAACGTTGTGGTTTGCAAGCGAGGGGAAGACTGATGAAGCTTATTGGCAGTTACACCAGCCCTTTTGTCCGCAAGATTTCCGTGATGCTGCTGGAAAAGGGGATGGCGTTCGAATTCGTTAACGATCCGCCGTATGAACCGGGCAGCCGGGTGGTTGAGCTGAACCCCTTGGCCAAAGTGCCGGTGCTGGTGGCCGATGATGGCGCCGTATTTTACGACTCGCGGGTGATTGCCGAATACCTCGAAATGTTGTCCGTGGCCCCGGCGTTTTTGCCTGTCGAACGCGCCGCCGCGTTGCGCATACGCCAGGTGGAAGCCTTGGCCGATGGCGTGACGGAGGCTGCCGCCACGTTGTTTCGCGAGAGCAAACGGGCGTCGGAAAAACAGGACGAAAACTGGATCTTGCGCCAGCGAGACAAGCTGACGCACGGACTGGATGCGCTGGAAAAACTGGCGCAGGAAAAAACGTTGCTCAATGCCGAAGCGCTGACGCTGGCGGATATTGCTACCGGTTGTGCGCTGGGCTACCTGAATTTCCGCCGCATCATGCCCAACTGGTGCGTCGAGCGACCGGCGCTGATCAAACTGGCCGAGCGGCTGTTTGCCCGTGAAAGCTTTGCCCGCACCTTGCCCCCCTGATTTCCCTCACCCCGCTGCGGCGGGGTTTTACTTGATGCGAGACCTCTACACTGAAACCGAGCGACCATGAGCACTGAATCCCAGCTTCTTTACAGCCAGTTACCCGCCATCGATCGCCTGTTGCGCGATCCCGCTATCGAACCGCTGGTTACGCAGCACGGACAAACGCTGATTGGTGAGTTACTGCGTCAATTGCAACTGCAGGCGCGTGAAACCATTAAACACCACCAAAGGTTACCCGACTGGTGCGGTGACTGGGCACAGGCGCTCAGCGCGGAGCTGGAGCAATGGCAGCGTCCGGCATTGGCACCGGTATTCAACCTCAGCGGCACCGTGCTGCACACCAACCTTGGCCGGGCCCTGTTGGCGCAGCCGGTGATAGAGGCGGTGACGAGTTCCATGGGCGTGGCGGTAACGTTGGAATACGATCTGGACGGTGCCGGTCGTGGTCACCGCGATCGCGCGGTGGCGGATTTATTATGCCAATTGACCGGCGCGGAAGACGCCTGCATCGTCAACAACAATGCGGCTGCGGTGCTGCTGATGCTGGCGGCGATCGCCCCCGGCAAGCAGGTGGTGGTGTCGCGTGGCGAACTGGTGGAAATTGGCGGTGCGTTCCGCATCCCTGACGTGATGCGCCAGGCCGGTTGCCAACTGGTCGAGGTCGGCACGACCAACCGCACCCACCTGAAAGATTACCGCAGCGCGATTAACGAACAGACCGGGCTGCTGATGAAGGTGCATACCAGCAATTACAGCATCCAGGGCTTTACCGCCGCGGTGGAAGAAGCCGAACTGGCGCAGCTCGGCGCAGAGCATGGCCTGCCGACCGCCACCGATCTGGGCAGCGGCTCATTGATTGATATGGCGCAATACGGTCTGCCGGCGGAACCCATGCCGCAGCGGTTGCTCGCCGCCGGAGTAGATTTGGTGACGTTCTCCGGCGACAAGCTGCTCGGCGGCCCGCAGGCCGGCATCATCGTCGGCAAAAAGGCGCTGATCGCCAAGCTGCAGCAACACCCTCTGAAGCGTGCGCTACGCGTTGGCAAACTGACGCTGGCGGCGCTGGAAGCGACTTTACGACTCTATCAACAGCCCGAACTGTTGGCACAACAGCTGCCGACGCTACGGCTATTGACCCGCCCGCAGCAGGCGATGCAGGGTTCTGCCGAACGCCTGTTGCAGGTGCTGGCGCCGCAGTTTGCCGGGCATTTCCAACTGCGTGCCGAACCCTGCTGGTCGCAGATTGGCAGCGGTTCGTTGCCGGTCGATCGGCTGCCCAGCTATGCGCTGACCTTTGCGCCGCTTGATGGCCGTGGCGCAACGTTGGAAGCGTTGGCAGAACGCTGGCGTCGGCTGCCACAGCCGGTGATCGGCCGAATTAACGACGGCAGGCTGTGGCTCGATCTGCGCTGTCTGGAGCAGGAAGACGCGCTGATTGAGGCCCTGAGAGAATGATTATTGCTACCGCCGGCCATGTCGATCATGGCAAAACCACCCTGCTGCAAGCGATCTCCGGGATCAATGCGGATCGCCTGCCGGAAGAAAAACGCCGTGGCATGACCATAGATCTGGGTTATGCCTACTGGCCGCAGCCCGATGGCCGGGTGTTGGGCTTTATCGACGTGCCGGGACACGAGAAATTCCTCGCCAATATGCTGGCGGGCGTTGGTGGCATCGACCATGCCTTGCTGGTGGTGGCCTGCGACGATGGCGTGATGGCGCAAACGCGCGAGCACCTGGCGATACTGCGATTGAGCGGGCGTCCGGCGCTGACGGTGGCCTTGACCAAAGCCGATCGGGTGGATAAAGCGCGTGTCGAAGAGGTTCGACAGCAGCTTGACGAGGAGCTGACGCGCCAGGGGTGGCAACAGGCACCGGTGTTTGTCACCGCCGCGCCGCAGTCGCAGGGAATCGACGCACTGCGCGCGCATTTGCTGGCGTTGCGGCCTGACGAACATGCGGTAACGCGCCGCTTCCGCCTGGCGGTGGATCGCGCGTTCAGCGTGAAAGGCGCTGGTTTGGTAGTGACCGGTACCGCACTGGGTGGCCAGGTGGCGGTAGGCGACACGCTGTGGCTGACCGGCGCCGACGCGCCGGTGCGGGTTCGCGGTTTGCACGCGCAAAACCAACCGGTTGAGCAAGCGCAGGCTGGACAGCGTATTGCGTTGAATATTAGCGGTGACGTCAGCAAAGATCAGGTCGCACGCGGCGATTGGTTGCTGGCGCAAAAGCCCCCGATCGCCGCCGAGCGAATTCTGGTGGCGTTAGATAAGGATTTGCCGATAAAGCACTGGCAGCCGCTGCATTTACATCATGCCGCCAGCCATATTACCGGACGAGTTTCGTTGCTCAGTGATGGGCTGGCGGAACTGATCCTTGACCGTCCGCTATGGCTGGCCGAAAACGATCGGTTGGTGCTGCGCGATATTGGCGCACGCCAAACCCTGGGCGGCGCAAGGGTGCTGAGCTTGACGACGCCCAAACGGGGTAAGCGCCAACCCGAGTATTTGGCCTGGCTGGCGGCGCTGGCACAGGCCGACGATGACTGTCAGGTGTTGGCGCTGCATTTGCCCAAGGGCGCGCTGGATCTGGCGGCCTTTGCCTGGGCACGACAACTGACCGAGAAACCGTTGGCGAAGTTGTTGGCGAGTCATGAATTGCTGATTGCCGGTGATAGGGCGTTGGCGCAGGAGAATGCACAGCTGGATCAACAGCGTCTGCTGCAGGTGTTGGCCGAGTATCACCAGCAGCATGGCGATCAGCTCGGCCTGGGGCGTGCGCGCCTGCGGCGCATGGCTGTGCCGCAACTGTCTGAGCCGCTGGCATTTATGATGATCGATCGGCTGCTGGCTGCCGGTTTGCTTAGTAATACGCGCGGGTGGCTGCACCTGCCGGAGCACGGTTTGGCGTTCAGCGCCGAAGAGCAAATCCTGTGGGCCCGTATTGAACCGCTGTTCGGCGACGAAGCCTGGTGGGTACGCGATCTGGCTGCCGAATTGGGCGAGGACGAGGCATGGGTGCGGACCACGCTGCGTAAAGCCGCTCAGTTGGGCCATGTCACGGCAGTGGTGGTGGATCGTTACTACCTAAGCCAACGGATAGAACAATTCGCCGCGTTGATCCGTGAACTGGATGAAACGCAGGGCAGCGCCAACGCCGCCGATTTTCGTGACCGGCTTGGCGTGGGGCGT
The DNA here is from genome assembly GCF_046531865.1 of Serratia sp. AXJ-M. Classification (NCBI taxonomy): domain Bacteria; kingdom Pseudomonadati; phylum Pseudomonadota; class Gammaproteobacteria; order Enterobacterales; family Yersiniaceae; genus Serratia; species Serratia sp. AXJ-M. The sequence goes on from NZ_CP059394.1 coordinate 57,260, forward strand.
AAACTGGCCATTCAGGTGCTGGAGTTTTTCGACCGCAGCGGATTTACCCGCCGCAAGGGTAACCAACACCTGCTGCGCGACAGCGGACTCTATACCCGTCATACCTGAAGCTGCCTCTGCGTTGGCTGCCAGCACTCACCCCAGTCACTTACTTGAGTAAGCTCCTGGGGACTCATGCTCTTGCCGCGTTACTCGGCAAAGCCTCGCCCCGTTGGGGCCAGCGCAAGCGCTGTTCAACAAAGCCGTGGCTTTGTTGTGATGCAACTCCAATCATTTTGGGTATAGCCGTGTATTTTGATTAAGTCGCGAGGTCATCAGGATGAATACTGAAGGTTTATCACCACTGCCCATAAGAAAGATGATGAAAAGTATGCCGGGTTTGTGCGAGAGAAAGAACAGAGGTGCTTGACGCTAGAGGCACTTAGTGACGTTGAACAGATGAATTTTATCAGCCATGAGGCGGTACTGGCATGGGCTATAAGTTTGAGAACTGATTCATCTGACTGATAGAGTTAAATCCAGTGTAAATCTTGAAACACGGAAAGAGATATCGTCTCTTCCCGTGTCGTTAGCTCGGCGCTTGTTATAACGCAGCGTTAGGCGTCGGCGTTGCATCGCCGCTGCGGCGTTTGCTGAGGAACAGCGCCACCAGTGCCAGCCAGCACAGGCCACTGAGCAGGTTGAACAGATTGAACAGCCCGCTGCCGCCCCACACGTAAGCCACTTTTGCCAGCTCGATACCGACGGTGAACACCATCATGCTCAACATGCCCATGGTGGCGGAGACCGTGCCTTTGCTGACGTTGCTTGAGAACAGCGTCAAACGGTACAGCCCGGCGTTGGCCAGCCCGATGCCGAAAGCGTACAGGCTGAGACCCGCAGTCATCCACAGATAGGCATGGCTGGAGAATATCGTCGCCAGCGCCGCGATCAGCAAACCCAGCATCATCGGCCCGGCACCCAGCTTGATCAGGCGCGGGACGCTGTTCTTGCCGGTGAGACGTGCCAGCGTCAGGTTGCCGAGGATCAGCGCACCGAACACCGGAATTTGCAGCAGACCGTAATCCAGCGTCGACAGCGACTCGCCGCTGATCAGGATCACCGGCGATTGGGCAATCCAGGCCAGCAGCGGCAGGCTGGCGAAACCGATGGCCAGCGCGCCGCAGATAAAGCGGCGGTTGGACAATACCTGACGATAGTCGCGCCACAGGTTGGCGGCCGAGAATTTCTCACCCTGCAGCGAAGCCGTCTCCGGCATGGCTTTCCACAGGCCGTAAAAGGCAAACGCAGCCAGTGCGGCGAACAGTACGAACATGCTCTGCCACGGCGCGACGTGGATCAGCGCGGCACCGGCCAACGGCCCCAGCAGCGGGGCAATCAGCGCCACGTTGGCCATCAGCGCGGTGATTTTGATGCACACCGACTCTTCAAACGACTCCTGGATGGTGGCGTAACCCACTGCGCCGATAAAGCACAGGCCAATCCCCTGCAGGAAACGCATAAAGATAAACTGTTCGATGCTGGTCACCAGCAAAATAGCCAGACAGGCGACGATAAAAAACGCCACGCCGGCCAGCATGACCGGGCGACGCCCGCGCCGATCCGACAACGGCCCCAGCAGCCATTGCAGGAAAATACCGCCGGCCAGATAGGCGGTCATTGAGGTTGGCACCCACTCTTCACCGGCGTTGAAATCGGCCACTACCGCCAACATGCCAGGTTGGATCATATCGTTGCCGATATAGGTGGCAAATTCGAACAGCACCAGACAAAGCGGGAATAAAAGCGCCTGTCGACCCAAGCGAGCCGCAGGTGGTAAAGTAGTTTTCATATTTATCGTACTGAAAGTAAAGAAGAAATAAGGAACTGCCAGGGCGGGAAGCGCAATCTGAGCGAGTTGTGGCGGCTATTTTGCCGCCAATTGTTCACCTTAGCAACGATAAGGTGTTGTTTCAGCACATTCTGATATTCGCCGTCAGGGTTGCCACCCACACTTTCGCTCTATAACCTTATTTTAACAAATCAAGATGACAATATTGCGGGCGATCTTTTGAGCAATAAAATTGGCTGGATAGATAACTTGCGCGCCGTAGCGTGCATGATGGTGGTGATGATCCACGCCACCACCTACTACGTCACCAGCGGGGTGGCGGTGGGCGAACATAACTGGGACATCGCTAATGTGCTGAACTCCCTGTCGCGCGTTTCGGTACCCCTGTTTTTCATGATTTCCGGCTACCTGTTTTTCGGCGAGAAAAGCGCCGGCAAAAAGCATTTCATCCGCATTGGTTGCTGTATTGCGTTTTACAGCGCGGTCGCGCTGATTTATATCGCGGCGTTTACCAAAATCGGTTTCTGGCCGTCGCTGCGCGGCATATTGTTAAAGCCGGTGTTCTACCATCTGTGGTTCTTCTATGCGATCGCGGTGATTTATCTGCTGTCGCCGCTGATCAACGTCAAGCCGGTATCACGCCGCTATCTGGCCGGCGTGTTGGTGATCCTGGCGGTGGTTGCCAATCCCAATACCAGCTCGCTGACCCTGGGTAACGCTCACCTGCTGCCGGTCAATCTGTATATCTACGGAGACACCTTTTACTACCTGCTGTACGCGTTGGCCGGCCGGGCGATTGGCATGATGGACACCCAGGGGCGAGGTACCAGTTGGCTGGCGATATTGGGGTTTGTGGCTAGCGTGGCGTTGATCGTTCAGGGCACCAAAAGCCAGATGTTCATCAACGGTAACTTTGCCGATACTTATTACATCTACTGTGGGCCGCTGGTGTTTATCGCGGCGGTATCCCTGGTGGTATGGTTTAAAAATTGTCTGCCCGAGCCTATTGGCTGGTTGGGCGTTTTTTCCCGACATTCGCTGGCAATCTACGGTTTTCACGCCATTATCGTCAATTTTATGCGCAGCCGTCACCTGACGCTGACCGCCCATCCGTTACTGGATATCTTCTGGGTATTCGGCGTGGCGTTGGCGCTCAGCCTGCTGTTGTCGATGGGATTGCAGAAAATAGACTCTCGGCGGCTGGTGTCATAACGCGGTCGAGCCGCGCTGCTGGGCACGCCGCAGTTGACGACCGGAGGAAAACCCCGCCGCCAGCGCCGCCTTTTCCAGCCCATAGCCCTGTTGCAGCCGCTGCTGCGCCACCGCCAGCCGCAGCTGTTCATGGTATTCACGCACGCTGATGCCGACATGGCTACGGAACAGCCTGGCCAGATGGCGGCTGCTGACATGGGCCTTTTCCGCCACCTGCGGCACCGACCATTCGGCCTCGGGTTCGGCGGCCATCACGTCTTGCGCACGGTGCACCGCCGGGTGCAGATGGTTGCGGTAACGCAGCCAGGGGGAGAGCTGCGGATCATCGCCGGAACGGCGAAAATACACCACCATTTCGCGGGCAATCTCCATTGCCCGTATTGCACCGCATTGGCGGTTAATCAAATGCAGCGCCAGATCGATACCGGCGGTAATGCCGGCGCTGGTGTACAGGTTGCGGTCTTCAACAAAGATACGGTTCTCTTTCACCTGCGCGGCCGGGGCCTGCTGACGCATGCGTTCGATCACATCATGGTGGGTGGTGCACTGATAGCCGTCGAGTAGCCCGGCCTGCGCCGCCAGCAGGGCGCCGGAGCAGATACAGACCAGCGTGATGCGCTGCTGCTGCAAATCGGGTTGCAGCGCCGCCAGCCAGTGGCGGGCCTGTTCGGCCGCCTGATGGTCAAAATCGCTGCGTGAATCGCGTGCGCCGGGCACCACCACAATAGCGCCGTCTTCCAGTCGGGTGGGCAGCGGCTGCAGCTGGCTCAACGTCATGCCAATCGAGCAGGTGATCTGCGGCAGTGGGCTGATGTAGCGCAGGCTGAATGCCCCGGCCAAACGCAGGGTTTCGGCCGGGCCGCTGACGTCCAGCGACAGCGCGTTGGGCAACATCAAAAAATAGACGGCCTGCGGCATGATTACTCCTGTGAGAGTTGCGCCAGCACTTCATCCACGCTGGCGAGCTGGGCGAAGCGGTCGACCAGCACCGTCTCAGTATGCCGCTTGAGTTGTTCGGTGGTAAAGACTTCTCCACTGGGATGCTGCATCGGGAAAGTCATCGTGGCCTCGGTGACGAAAGTCACCCGATAACCGAGATCGGACGCCACCCGGGTGGTGGTTTCGCAGCACTGTTCGGTGCGGATGCCGGAGATAATCAAGTGATCGATATCCCGTTGGCGCAGCCAGGCGTCCAGACCGGATTCGGTCAGTGCATTGTGCACCTGTTTATGAACGGTGACGTCTGCCTGATGGTTGAGGAACGGCAGCGGTTTTACCCAGCCGGATGCCAGCGAAAACGGCCCCTCCGGTGATACGTGGAAAACATCAACCAGGGCTATGCCCTGCCGGCGACAGCCTTCGATCAGCCGTGTCAGTGCCTGCTGGAAAGCGGGCAGATCTTCTTCCTGCCAGAATGGGCGATGCTGGAATGATTGTTGAACATCGATGATCAATAACGCGCTCTGTGACATTTTCGGCCCTCCGCCAATGGGTATGACGCCATACTGCGCCGTTACTTTGTCTGGCAGAAGGCCAAAAACGGCCATCATGGTGACATCAACGGACCAGCATCAGGCTTTGCCGACCTGGCCAGCGACCAGCCGCCCCTGATGGAAAGTGGCCGTGCGCGCCGGCAGGCGTGCCACCGCCTCGGCGGAGCAACTTGCGTTGACCAGTACAAACTCTGCGTTGTCCCCGGCCTGCGGCCAGACGCGTTGGCCTTTGTCGTTCAGCGGCAGCACGCCGCCGGTCGAGATTGCCATAGCACGGGAGAGGTGGAATTCGTCGGAGCCGCGGTAAAGTTGGGCGTAAAGGTTGGCTTTTTCCAGAATGTCTCCGCTGCCGAACGGTGACCAATGATCTATCACGCTGTCGGTTCCGGTCATCACAAATACCCCTTTTTCACTGAGCTGCGGCAGCGGCATCATCAGCCCGCCAATCGGCACCGTAGAGGCGATGGTGATTTGCTGCGCCGCCAGCCGGCTAGCGGTTTCCTCCAGTTCACTCGGGTTCAGCACGGTTAGGGCAAACGCATGGCTGATGGTGACTTTACCGCGCAGCGCCGGGTTCTTTTCTACGGTGGCGATCATGTAGTTGATTGCCGCTACGCCGGCGGGGCTGGTTTCATGCAGGTGGATATCGACGCCTTTGCCGGTGTCGAGTGCAATCTGGAACATCGCATCCAGCGACTTCTCCATGGCGCCGTCAACGTTGGTCGGATCCAGTCCGCCGACGTATTGCACCCCCATCTGCATGGCCTCGCGCATCAAGCCGTCGACTTTGGAATGCAGCAGGCCATGCTGCGGGAAGGCGACGATTTCACAGCTGAAGTCCGCCCGGTGGTTTTCCAGCGCACGTTGCAGGTGTTCCAGGCTTTTCAGCCCGCTGACCGGATCGATATTGCAGTGGCTGCGTGCCACGGTGCTGCCTTTCGATTGCAGCAAGGCGATCAGGTTTTCCGCACGCTGCTGCGAGGTGGGCAACAGCTTGGGGATCAAGGTCTGTTCGAGCGCGATCATGTCCATGATGGTTTTGCCCTGACGTGGGCGCGGTGCCTGCCATGGGCCGCTGTAGAAGGTTTTATCCAGATGGATATGCATGTCGCGAAATGCCGGTAGCAGCAGTTGGCCCTGCGCCTGATAGCGCGCTACCCCGGCGGGAGGCGTTGCTTCTTTCGGGTGAACTGCGGCAATTTTTCCGTCTTTGATTTCAAGCTGATACAGCGCGGTGCGGGTGCCGATCACCGTCTCGCCATCGTACTCAAAACCGTCTTCCAGTCGAACGTCGCTCAGCCAGTAGTGGCTGTCGGTCAGGGTCATAGGTGTGCTCTCTGGTATACATGCGTTGCTCGCTGGCGCGGCGGCTTGCGCCACGCCCCCCGTCAGACCAATGACTGCGCAGGCGGTGGTGAGCTTGCCGGTTTGGCTGAGGAAAGCTCTGCGGCTTTGTTGTTGGTTTTTTTCCACGTTCAATTCCTTAATCCAGAGGTGAGGTGCGTCAAAAGACAGCCACCAATTTAGGAGAGGAGCGCGTGGGTTGGCAGTGACATTTGCCACTGGCGACTATTCGATTTGGCAATAATAAGGGGGCGCTGTTTGGCCCCCTTTCGGTTTTACATCAACGGTAACAGACGGGAATAGAGCTCGCGGAAGGTGCTGCGCAGCGCGGTGTACTGCTGGTGGCGCTCGGCATCCGGTGTATGTACCTGTTCCAGCGGCAATTCAGGCAACAATTCAGCCAGTGGGCGCTGCGGGTTCAGGGCAATCTGAGCCAAGCGAGCCGCTCCCAGCGCCGGGCCAACATCGCCGCCGGTGCGGTATTCCAGCCGCTGACCGCTGATATCCGCCAGCATTTGTCGCCAGAAGGGGCTGCGCGCGCCGCCGCCAATCAGGGTGATACTGGACGGCTGCAGACCGCTGGCGTGCAGTACGTCCATGCCATCAGCCAGGGCGAAACCAACCCCTTCCAGCACGGCGCGCGCCAGGTCGGTTGGCCCATGTTGGTGAGTCAGGCCCCAGAATGCGCCTTTGGCGTTAGGATTGTTGTGCGGCGTACGCTCGCCTGAAAGATAGGGCAGGAACCACAGCGGCGCTGCCGCCGGCGGTGCCTGTTCGACATTGCGCAGTAGGGTAGCGACGTCCTCGACGTTGGTCAGTTTGCATACCCAGTCCAGGCAGGATGCGGCACTGAGCGTGACCGACATCAGGTGCCAGGTGTCGGGCAACGCATGGCAGAAACTGTGTACCGCGCTGGTCGGGTTACTGAGAAAACCGTCGCTGACGGCAAAATAAACGCCGGAGGTGCCGAGTGACAACATCGCCTGCCCCGGCTGATACAGGCCTACGCCGATCGCCCCGGCGGCATTATCACCGCCGCCGGCCACCACCGGCACTGGCGACATGCCCCAACGTTTGGCCAGTTCAATATGGGTCTGGCCGGTGATCTGATTGCCTTCGAGCAGCTGTGGCATCTGGCGGCGAGTCAGGCTGCATGCCGCCAGCATCTCCTCGCTCCAGTCGCGCCGCGCCACGTTCAGCCAGCCGGTTCCTGCGGCGTCCGACATGTCGCTGGCGAATTCGCCGGTGAGGCACCAGCGCAGGTAATCCTTGGGCAGCAGGACTTTATCTATACGTTTGAACAGCTCGGGCTCATGCTGCCGTACCCACAGCAGTTTGGGGGCGGTAAAGCCCGGCATCATCAGGTTGCCAGTGATTTGCCGCGACTGCGGCACCGCCTGTTCCAGCGCCAGACACTGTGCGGCGCTTCTGCCGTCGTTCCATAAAATCGCCGGGCGCAGCACCTGCTGACGTGCATCCAACAGCGTGGCACCGTGCATCTGACCGCTGAGCCCAATGGCTTTTACCTGCTGCAGGCTGTGTTGTTTGCCCAGCGCCAGCATCGCGCGGTCGGTGGCGTGCCACCAGTCCTGCGGGGCCTGCTCTGACCATAGGGAATGAGGACGGGAAATGGGCAGCGATTCACCGTGGCTGGCGAGCAATTGGCCCTGCTCGCTGAGCAAAATAACTTTTACGCCGGAAGTGCCGAGATCGATGCCGATATACATGGTTGAGGATCCTTAAAGGCGCGGCGTGTGCCGCGCGATCGGTTAGCCGAACAGATAGCGGTTCATCAGGTTTTCGAGCTGTTCCTGACGGCCGCTGACGTGCTGCGGCGCCAGTGCATGGCCTTCAGCGTACTGCGCCAAGGCTTCGAGCGACAGTTTGCCCTGCAAAATTTGCTGGCCCAATTCACCATTCCAGCCGGCATAGCGTTTCGCTACCTGCTGATGCAACTGGCCGTCAGTCACCATTTTTGCCGCGACCTTCAGTGCCAGTGCCATAGTATCCATGGCGCCAATATGACCATAGAACAGATCGTACTTGTCGGTGCTTTGACGGCGGACTTTGGCATCGAAGTTCAACCCACCGGTGGTGAATCCCCCGGCGTTGAGAATTTCGAACATCACCAGCGCGTTCTCTTCTACGCTGATCGGGAATTGGTCGGTATCCCAGCCCAGCTGTGGGTCACCCCGGTTGGCATCGACAGAGCCGAAAATGCCCAGCGCAATGGCGGTGGCGATTTCATGGTGGAACGAATGGCCTGCCAGCGTGGCGTGGTTGGCTTCGATATTCACCTTGATCTCTTTTTCCAGGCCGAACTGCTTAAGGAAACCATAGACGGTGGCGACGTCGTAGTCGTACTGATGTTTGGTCGGTTCCTGCGGTTTGGGCTCAATCAGCAGGGTGCCCTGGAAACCGGTTTTGTGTTTATGCTCCACCACCATCTGCATAAAGCGGCCAATTTGCTCACGTTCCTGGCGCAAATCGGTATTGAGCAAGGTCTCATAGCCTTCACGCCCGCCCCACAGCACGTAGTTTTCACCGCCCAGGCGCTGGGTGGCGTTCATGGCGGTGAATACCTGGGTGGCTGCCCAACTGAAGATTTCCGGATCCGGGTTGGTGGCGGCCCCGGCGCCATAACGCGGATGGGTAAAACAGTTGGCGGTGCCCCACAGCAGTTTCACGCCGCTGCTGTGCTGCTTTTCTTCCAGCACGTCGGTCATTACCGCAAAGTTGTGCAGATACTCTTTCAGCGAGGCACCTTCCGGTGAGACGTCTACGTCATGGAAGCAGTAGTAAGGTACGTTCAGCTTGTGGAAGAACTCGAACGCCACGTCGGCTTTGCGTTTGGCCAGCGCCAGCGCGTCGCCCGGCTGCTGCCAGGGACGATCGAAGGCACCGACGCCGAACATGTCCGCGCCGTTCCAACAGAAGGTATGCCAGTAACAGGCGGCGAAACGCAGATGTTCCGCCATGCGCTTGCCAAGCACCAGTTCATCCGGATTGTAGTGATGAAAGGCCAGGGGGTTATTGCTGGCTGGGCCTTCGTAGCGCACTTGCTCAAGCTGATCAAAATAAGGTTGCATTATCGACTCCTGGGTAGCAATGCCCGAGTTACGGGATGGCTTTATCTTCGGAGTTTGCGGCAGACGGCTCAATTACGTTATTTCACACTTAAATTCACAGAATTATTAAATGTGCGGCAGATCCCATAATAAGGGTTTAACCGTGCTTTATTTAAGGCTTCTTTCATTTTTATTTGTCGATGTGCTGTTTTACAGCGTGAAAGCATGACCGCCATCATAAAAATAACATTAAACCAAAAATCGTAATTGGCCGGTAAAAATCAGTAATTGCCGAAGTATAAATAAGCGACAACAATCTGCTCGAAGCTGTGTAATCGGCCTATTTCAATTACCTTCCTTATGCTTTAAATAACAAAGGTATATAAGATGAAATTTAAACCTGTGTTCCTTTCTGTCTGCGCGCTGCTGGCGCTGGCCAGCCAACCGGCGTTCAGCAAAGAAGTCAAAATCGGCATGGCGATCGATGACCTGCGCCTGGAGCGCTGGCAAAAAGACCGCGATATCTTCGTCAGCAAAGCCAAGTCGCTGGGGGCAGACGTGTTTGTCCAATCCGCTAACGGCAATGAAGAAACCCAAATGGCGCAGATCGAAAATATGATCAACCGCGGCGTCGACGTGCTGGTGATTATTCCTTATAACGGCCAGGTGCTGAGCAACGTCATCAGCGAAGCCAAACGGGAAGGCATTAAGGTCCTGGCTTACGACCGCATGATCAATAACGCGGACATCGATTTCTACATCTCCTTTGATAATGAAAAGGTCGGCGAATTGCAGGCGCAAAGCCTGGTGCAGCGGGTACCGCAGGGCAATTATTTCCTGATGGGCGGCTCGCCGGTGGATAACAACGCCAAGCTGTTCCGCCAGGGCCAGATGAAGGTGCTGCAACCGCTGATCGACGGCGGGAAAATCAAGGTTGTGGGCGATCAGTGGGTTGATGGATGGCTGCCGGAAAACGCATTGAAAATCATGGAAAATGCGCTGACCGCCAACAATAACAAGATTGACGCGGTGGTGGCTTCTAACGATGCCACCGCCGGTGGCGCAATTCAGGCGCTTGCCGCACAGGGCCTGGCTGGCAAAGTGGCCATTTCCGGCCAGGACGCCGATCTGGCGGCGGTGAAGCGTATCGTCGCCGGTACCCAGACCATGACGGTCTATAAGCCAATCAGCAAACTGGCCGATGAGGCAGCGGGCATTGCCGTGCAGCTGGGCAAGGGCGAACAGCCGAAAACCAACGCCAGCTTAAATAACGGCAGCAAAGAAGTGCCCTCCTGGTTATTAACGCCGATCCCGGTGGATAAAGCGAATATCGACAGCACTATTATTGCCGACGGTTTCCACAAAAAAGCCGACATTCAATAATTCCGAAAGCCGGTAATGTGGAGGGAATAATGCCCAACCTATTAGAAATGAAAAATATCACCATGCAGTTCGGTGCGGTTAAGGCGGTGGATAATGTCAGCCTGAAACTGGAAGCTGGCCAGGTATTTTCGCTGTGTGGTGAGAACGGTTCGGGAAAATCCACCCTGATGAAAGTGCTGTGCGGAATATATCCACACGGCAGTTATCAGGGAGATATTTATTTCTCTGACGATTTATTGACGGCGAAAAATATTCGCGACACCGAGCAGAAAGGTATTGCCATCATTCACCAGGAGCTGGCGCTGGTAAAGCAGATGACGGTGCTGGAAAACATGTTTCTCGGCAATGAATGGCGCCGCTACGGGGTGATGGATTATGACGCCATGTACCTGCGCTGCCGACGTATGCTGGCGCAGGTCAAACTGGAGGTGGATCCCAATACGCCGATTGGCGAACTCGGGTTGGGGCAGCAGCAACTGGTGGAGATCGCCAAGGCGCTGAACAAACAGGTTCGGCTACTGGTATTGGATGAACCTACGGCTTCGCTGACGGAAAGTGAAACCGCCACGCTACTGGCGATCATCGGGGATCTGCGCGATCACGGTATTGCCTGTATCTACATTTCGCACAAGTTGAACGAGGTGAAGGCGATCTCGGATCTGATCTGCGTGATCCGCGATGGCAAGCACATCGGCACCGGTCCGGCGGCGGAAATGAGTGAGGACGACATTATCGCCATGATGGTGGGGCGAGAGCTGACCGAGCTGTATCCGCAACAACAGCATGAGATAGGCGAGGTGATCCTGCAGGTGGATAACCTGACCGCCTGGCATCCGGTTAACCGTCAGGTTCGCCGAGTGGACGATGTCTCTTTCAGCCTGCGGCGCGGCGAAATACTCGGCGTTGCCGGGCTGGTCGGCTCAGGGCGTACCGAAACCATGCAGTGTCTGTTCGGCGTCTACCCTGGTCGTTGGCAGGGCAGCATTACCCTCAATGGTCAGCCGGCCACTATCAACAACTGCCGTCAGGCGATGCGCTACGGTATTGCCATGGTGCCGGAAGACCGCAAGCGTGATGGCATCGTCCCCGTGATGGGCGTCGGGGCCAATATGACGCTGGCGGCGCTGAGTGATTTCAGCGGCATGCTGACGGTCATCGACGACGCCCATGAACAGGCAACCATCCGCCAGTCGCTGGCGCAGCTGAGGGTGAAAACCTCCTCGCCAGAACTGGCTATCGCCCGCTTGAGCGGGGGCAATCAACAGAAGGCGATTCTGGCCAAGTGTATGCTGTTGAAGCCGAAAATCCTGATTCTGGATGAGCCGACGCGCGGCATCGACATTGGTGCAAAACAAGAAATCTATAAATTAATCAATCAACTGGTACAGCAGGGGATTGCGGTGATCGTGGTTTCTTCCGAGTTGCCGGAAGTGCTGGGATTAAGCGATCGGGTGTTGGTGATGCACCAGGGGCGCATCAAGGCTTCGTTGATCAACCGCGGTTTGACCCAGGAACAGGTGATGGAAGCCGCTTTGAGGAGTGAAACAGATGTCGAAAAACACGCAGTCTGAAGCGTTGGTAGCGGCAAGGGTGGAGAAAAAAACGACGATGAAGCTGAAATCCATCAATTTGCAGGTGTTTGTAATGTTGGCGGCGATAGTCGTCATTATGCTGTTCTTTACCTTTACCACCGAAGGGGCCTATCTCAGCGCGCGTAATATCTCCAACCTGCTGCGCCAGACGGCGATCACCGGCATTTTGGCAGTCGGAATGGTGTTCGTGATCGTTTCAGCGGAAATCGATCTGTCGGTCGGTTCGATGATGGGGCTGCTGGGCGGCGCGGCGGCGATTTTTGACGTCTGGTTCGGTTGGCCGTTGCCGCTGACCATCGTGGTGACGCTGGTGGCCGGTCTGCTGTTGGGGGCCTGGAACGGCTGGTGGGTTGCCTATCGCAAAGTCCCTTCGTTTATCGTCACTCTGGCGGGGATGTTGGCCTTTCGCGGCATCCTGATCGGCATCACCAATGGCACCACGGTGGCACCGACCAGCGGCGCCATGTCGCAAATCGGTCAGAGCTATTTACCGGGTGGGCTGGGTTTCGGTATCGGTGCGGTGGGGCTGATGCTGTTTGTGGCCTGGCAATGGCGGCGGCGCAGTCGACGCGTACAGCTGGGGTTGCCGGTAGCCACGCCGACCGGTGACGTAACCCGGCAGAGCATTTTGGCGCTGCTGGTACTCGGCGCAATCTATTTGCTCAACGACTATCGCGGGGTGCCTACGCCGGTGCTGATCCTGACCGCGCTGATGCTGGCGGGGATATTTATGGCCACCCGCACCGCCTTTGGCCGTCGGATTTACGCCATCGGCGGCAATATTGACGCTGCGCGCCTGTCGGGCGTCAACGTCGAGCGCACCAAACTGGCGGTGTTTGCCATCAACGGTCTGATGGTGGCGATTGCCGGTCTGATCCTCAGTTCGCGGCTGGGTGCCGGTTCGCCTTCGGCGGGCAATATTGCCGAGCTGGACGCCATTGCTGCCTGCGTGATTGGCGGCACCAGCCTGGCCGGAGGCATAGGCAGCGTGGCCGGGGCGGTGATGGGGGCGTTTATCATGGCCTCGCTGGATAACGGCATGAGCATGTTGGACGTACCGACTTTCTGGCAGTACATCGTCAAGGGGGCCATTTTGCTGCTGGCGGTGTGGATGGATTCCGCCACCAAGCGCCGGGCATAAGAATATATCCTTCATACTTGAAGCTGCATCTGTGTTGGCTACACTCACTCACCCGAATCACTTACTTTAGTAAGCTCATCGGAATGAGTCCCTTTGCCGCCTTGATACGACTCCAATTACTTTGGATATAGCGCCCGCGGTCACAGTTATGAGGTGATGCTTGCTGCTCTCGCAGAGAATACCCTGTAGCTTTCAAGTTGCAGCCAGGCGACTCACTCGCCATCCCCAGACAGGGTAGGGGCGCTGCATGCTGCGCCCGCCTTAATCGGGGCGAATTTATTCGCCCCCTACCTTCACTGGGGGTTACCGGGGATACCGCATGTTCGAAAAGCGCTTTCGCATTACGTTGCTGTTCAACGCCAATAAAGTGTATGACCGCCAGGTGGTTGAGGGCGTTGGTGAGTATTTACAGGCTTCACAGTGCGATTGGGACATCTTTATCGAAGAGGATTTTCGTTGCCGTATCGACAACATCAAGGACTGGTTGGGCGATGGGGTGATTGCCGATTTCGACGACCGTGAAATCGAACATTTGCTGCATAACGTCAGGGTGCCGATCGTCGGTGTGGGCGGCTCTTATCATCGTAATGAGGATTACCCGCCGGTGCATTACATCGCCACGGATAATCAGGCGTTGGTTGAGGCGGCGTTCAGCCACCTCAAGGACAAGGGCATTAATCGCTTTGCCTTCTACGGCTTGCCGAGCGAAGGTGGTAAACGTTGGGCGCAAGAGCGTGAACATGCTTTCCGTCAGCGGGTGGCGCTGGAGCAGTATCAGGGCGTGGTCTATCAGGGCATGGCCACTGCGCCGGAGAATTGGCAATACGCCCAGAACCGGCTGGCGGACTGGGTACAGACGCTGCCGCAGCAGACCGGCATCATCGCCGTGACTGATGCCCGGGCACGCCATCTGCTGCAGGTTTGCGAACATCTGGACATTGCGGTGCCCGAAAAGCTGTGCGTCATCGGCATCGACAATGAAGAGCTGACGCGCTACCTGTCGCGGGTGGCGCTGTCTTCCGTGGCGCAGGGCACCCGCCAGATGGGCTACCGTGCCGCCAAGCTGCTGCATCAGTTGCTCGATCGTCGTGAGCTGCCGCTGCAACGTATTCTGGTGCCGCCGGTGAAGGTGATCGAGCGCCGTTCCACCGACTTTCGTTCGCTGCGTGATCCGGCGGTGATCCAGGCCATGCATTATATTCGCCATCACGCCTGTAAGGGTATCAAGGTCGAACAGGTGCTCGATGCGGTAGGGCTGTCGCGTTCCAATCTTGAAAAACGCTTCAGAGATGAAACCGGCGAAACCATCCACCATGTAATCCATCAGGAAAAGCTGGATCGGGCCTGTAACCTGTTAAAGGCAACTTCATTGACCATCAACGAGATTTCGCAGATGTGCGGCTACCCCTCACTGCAGTATTTTTACTCGGTATTCAAGAAGGGTTACGACATGACGCCGAAGGATTACCGCGAGCGTTACGGTGAGGTCGGGTATTAGTGCTTGCTTGTTTAATGTAGCTTTGTTGGCTACATTTGTAGCTAATAAGGCTACATAGAGAAGCACCATGTACGACTCTTTGCTCGATCTTTTATTCAGTGAATATCGACGAAAAGTGCTAAATCTGCTGCTAATGCAGCCGGAGCAGGCATTTCATGTGCGCGAAATTGCGCGTCGGACCGCAACTCAGGCCGGTACTCTACATAAAGAGTTGAGCAAGTTGGCGCTGGGCGGCATTCTGCTAAGACTGCCCCAAGGGAAGCAGATTTATTATCGCGCTAACCCCGACTGCCTGATTTTTGCAGAGTTGGTAGCGATTTTCCGCAAAACCTCTGGGGTGGCCGCACGTTTGCGGCAGTTATTATCCGAGCTTAATGCTGAGCTTGAGCTGGCGTTTATTTTTGGTTCGATCGCCAGTGGTAAAGCGACGGCAGACAGTGACATAGACGTCCTGATCGTCGGTCACTTGTCTTTTTCTGAGGTGATCAACGCGTTTTACCCGTTACAGCAGGAACTGGGTCGAGAAATTAACCCCAAGCTGTACTCGCCGGCAGAGTGGCAAATGGCTTTGGCGGAAAACTCAGCCTTTATTCAGGATATTATGAGTAAGCCCCAGCTAAGGATTTTGGGAGGCAAGGATGACGTTAGACAACCTGATAGGTCTTGGCCTGGAGGCGATACAACCTGACGCGGGCGCCATCAGAAAATTACTCTCCGCCGCTGCGCGTAACCAGCATGATGCCAGCATCACTTTGCTTAGCAATGAAACACGTTTTGATGCGGCCTATAAAGCGGTTATGCAAATTGCCAATGCTGCTCTGCAGGCGGAAGGTTTTCGGACTTCGACAAATAAACCTGGTCATCATCAGCTAATGATTCAATCGTTGCCGCTTACCCTGGGTATCTCGCGTGAAGCAATGATCTGTCTGGATGCTTTGCGAAAACAACGCAATATCGCTGATTACTCAGGTGATTTAGTGACGGATGCAGCAGTGTACACCTGCCTGGAACAAGCCGAGGCACTGTGGTTGGCGATTAATGATTGGTTGTCACTCAAACATCCGCATCTTTTGGAATAGCCTGTTCACACCAATCCGCAAAACGCCTTCAGCCGTTCAGCCAGTGCCGGGGTGGCGGCGGGGGCACCGTCGCGGTAATACAGCGCCAGTTCGATGCTGTCGATCGGCGGTAACCCTTCGGCGATGCCGAGCACCCGGTGGCTGGGCAAGCGACAGCTCGCTGGCAACAGCGTGACGCCCAACCCGGCGGCGGATGCGGCGGTGAGAGCCGCCAGACTGGCACTGCTGTAGCCGATGCGCCAGCGCTTGCCAAGGTTATCCAGCGCCTGGCACAGGTCATCGCGGTATAGGCCATTTAGCGGGAACACCGCCAGCGGTACCGGGGATTGTTCGATGGCCGGAAAGGCCAGGCTATCCAGCCACAGTAGCGGCTCCGGCCTGGCGGCGCGCGGAGGTTGACTACGACGCTGTTTCACCAGGATCAGGTCCAGTTCTTCACGGGCATAGGCGCTGTGCAGATCGGCGCTCAGGCCGCTGGTGACGTCCAGCCGCAGGTGCGGGTGCGCCCGGCTGAATTCCGCCAGCAGTTCAGTAGTCGGCGCCGCGAAATCCTCCGGCATCCCCAACCGCAGTACGCCGTCGCGCCAGATACCGGTCAGGGCGTCGTGTGCCTCTTCATTCAGCGCGATGATCCGCCGCGCATAGCTCAACAGTTTGACGCCTTCCTCGGTCAGCAACACCTGATGAGAGGAGCGCTCAAACAGCGGTTTACCGAGCATCTCTTCCAACCGGCGCACCTGCTGGCTGACGGTAGACTGCGATAAAAATACCCGGTCCGCGGCGCGGGTGAAGCTACCGCTGTCGCACACGGCGACAAAGCTGAGCAATAACTGCGGATTGAACATCGGGTAGCGATTCATTTTCCCACTGCTGGCTATTTTATTATTTAATTTCCCAATACTAGCGGCGTTGCCTAGAGTAATGCAACGCTGCGGCGTACAGGTTGTGACGTCGCACTCTTCACCCCGGAAGTTCAGGAATAGACCGTGTTAAATCATTTTATTGCTCCCCCTTTCTTACGCCGCTGGTTCAATCCCCTGCTGTGGGTACTGGTGCTGATTGGCTTGAATATGCGGCCGTTGCTGACGTCTATTGGCCCGCTGCTGCCGACGCTGCGCCAGGCTACCGGGCTGAGTTTTGGCGGCGCGGCCCTGCTGACCACCTTGCCGGTGTTGATGATGGGGCTGATGGCGTTGGCTGGCGGTGCCATCAACCGTTTGTTCAGTGAACGCACCAGCGTTGTCCTGAGTTTGCTGGCCATTGGCCTGGGTGCTGCCTGGCGCGAGCTGGCACCGGGCAGCACGCAGTTGATGTTGAGTGCGGTGCTGGGCGGGCTGGGAATTGGCGTTATCCAGGCGGTGATGCCCGGTATTATCAAGCATCATTTTCTCAAGCAGATGGCGTTGGTGGCCGGGCTGTGGTCGGCGGCGCTGATGGGCGGCGGTGGACTGGGGGCGGCGATTACCCCCTGGCTGATGAGTGTTGGCCATGACTGGCATAGCGCGCTGGCCTGGTGGGCAGCACCGGCGCTGGTGGCGTTGATCGCCTGGTGGCCCGTCAGCCGAGGTTTGGCACGCCTGACGCCATCCGGTACTGCTCGCGGACCGAGCTTATGGTGCAGCCGTCGCGCCTGGTTGCTCGGTGCCTATTTCGGTTTGATTAATGGCGGCTACACCAGCCTGATCGCCTGGCTCCCCCCTTATTACATGCAGCTCGGCTGGCAGCCGCAGGCCAGTGGATCGCTATTGGCGCTGATGACCTTCGGCCAGGTCGTGGGGGCGCTGCTGTTGCCCGCCTTGGCGCGCGCTACGGACCGCCGTCCGCTATTGTTGCTGGCGCTGATCATGCAGTTGGCAGGTTTCATCGGCCTTATCTACCTGCCGCAAACGCTGCCTTGGCTGTGGGTACTGCTTTCCGGCCTGGGGCTGGGCGGTGCGTTCCCGCTGTGTCTGGTGCTGGCACTCGACCATATTCCGCACCCGGCGGCGGCGGGGCGACTGGTGGCGTTTATGCAGGGTATCGGCTTCCTGCTGGCGGGTACGACGCCGTACATTTCCGGCCTGTTGCGTGATTACAGCGGTGGCTTTGTGCTCGATTGGCAAATTCACGCACTGCTGGTGGTGGTGCTTATCGCCATCACCTGGTGCTTCCATCCGCACAGCTACCGGCGAGCGTTCGCCGAATAATATTTCTGTCATTGCGGCTCCCTATAGTGACGTTGCTTTTACTTCTGGGCGATAACAACAAAAAGGGAACCATGACATGCACATCACCAAAACTCGTCTGGCGCTGTTGGCTGGCTGTATGGCGCTGAGCGGTAACCTGTGGGCTGACGCCCAACCGGTGTCTGCGACGCTGGCCGGGCATGCGATACTGGCGGTAAAATCCAGTATTGCGGCGCCACAGGATGCTCCCACCGATTTGCAACAAAGCGGTAAGTACACCAGCGGCAAACGCGTGACGGAACTGGGCAGCGTGGCGGGAAAATCCGCCGATCGCATGACCGGTATCGGCCTGCCGATCGCGGGCCAACCCCTTCAGGGCCATTCCGGTATCAAGCACATGCCTGACGGCACCTACTGGGTGTTGACCGACAACGGCTTCGGCAGCAAAGCCAACTCACCGGATGCGATGCTGTACCTCAATCACTACAAAATCGACTTTGACAACGGCACGGTGACGCCGCTGAAAACGGTATTCCTGCACGATCCTGACCAGAAAGTGCCGTTCCATATCGTCAATGAGAGCACCGACCAGCGTTACCTGACCGGCAGTGACTTCGACCCGGAAAGCTTCCAGTTCGCCGACAATGCCCTGTGGATCGGCGATGAATTTGGCCCTTACCTGATCAAGGCCGATCTGGACGGTAAGGTGTTGGCGGTGTTCGACACCAAGGTGGACGGCAAGGTAGTCAAATCGCCGGATAACCCGACGCTGACCCTACCGGGTGCACCGGATGGCAAACAGAACTTCCAGGTGGCGCGTTCCAAGGGTTTTGAGGGCATGGCGGCATCACCGGACGGCAGCAAGCTGTACCCGTTGCTTGAGGGCGCGCTGTGGGATGGCGAAAAGTTTGAAAACCGCGATGGAAAACGTTACCTGCGGGTGCTGGAATTTGACGTGAAACAGCAGGCCTGGACTGGCCGCAGCTGGCAGTACGTGCTGGAAGACAACCAGAACGCCATCGGCGATTTCAATATGATCGACGCTACCCATGGTCTGGTGATTGAGCGTGATAATGGCGAAGGTACGCCGGACAAAGCTTGCGCTGCGGGTGCGCCAACCGACAACTGCTTCAGCCAGGTGGCGAAGTTCAAGCGGGTATATAAAATCGCTTTTTCTGATGCCAACGTCGGCAAACCGGTCGATAAACTGGCTTATATCGACCTGTTGAACATTCAGGACCCGAACAAGTTGGCGCGCAAACCGCTGAACAACGGTGTGCTGACCTTCCCGTTCTTCACCATTGAAAACGTCGACGTGGTGGACGGCAGTCATATTATTGTCGGTAACGACAATAACTTCCCGTTCTCCTCCAGCCGCCAGCCGAATGTGGCGGATGACAATGAATTTATCCTGCTGGACGTCAAAGATCTGTTGAAGCCGTAATTCTGCCGGCCTCCGGCATTGTTGCCGGGGGCCGCCGCTATTTCCCTCTTAGCGCTAAGGATAAACTGCGCTATAATCAGGCTCTTGCTTCTGACTCCCGAAGGAAGATCCTCGTCCCCGGTGGGGCGGCCGGACTTCAAATCCGGTTGGGGCCGCCAGCGGTCCTGGGCAGGTTCGACTCCTGTGATCTTCCGCCAATCAGTATCTCTCACGCTCTCCTGAACTCAACAAAACCCCCGTAATTACTGGATTAAATGCTCATTATTGTCTCCATAACTCAACTGAGCTCTACCTGTATCAATAAAATTTTGGGGGTGCTTTAGGGGGTGTAAAATTGTATGCTCTTTTTTGGCACCCCCAGAACATGCTGTATCCCCCTTTCCCTCTGATTTGGCTGTGCCAATACATGAAGCCGCTGCTTATATTTTCAATGGAGATGCTATGCCACTAACGGATATCAAGGTGAAATCGGCCAAGCCGACGGAAAAGGCTTACAAGCTTACTGACGGTGGCGGTATGTATCTGCTGGTCAAACCGAATGGCTCAAAATACTGGCGACTGAAGTACCGTTTTGTCGGCAAGGAAAAGATGCTGTCGATCGGCGTTTATCCGGATGTCTCTTTAGCCGATGCACGTCAAAAGAGAGACGAGGCGCGCAAAGTCTTGGCCGCCGGGGGCGATCCGGGTGAGGTGAAGAAGGCGGATAAACTCGCGCAAAAACTCTCTACTGAAAACACGTTTGAGGCTATTGCCCGCGAGTGGCATAGGCAAAAGGCCGATCGTTGGTCTTTACGTTATCGCGATGAAATCATTGATACCTTCGAGAAGGACATATTCCCTTATCTTGGCCGACGCCCGATAGCTGAGATTAAGCCAATGGAGCTGCTTGAAACGCTCCGGCGTTTGGAGAAACGCGGTGCGCTGGAGAAGATGCGTAAAGTGCGCCAGCGCTGTGGCGAAGTGTTTCGCTATGCCATTGTGACCGGGCGTGCGGAATACAACCCGGCTCCCGATCTGGCGACTGCCTTGGCAACGCCAAAGAAAACCCACTTTCCCTTCCTTACCGCAGAAGAACTTCCATATTTCATCAAGGATCTGGCCGGGTACACCGGCAGTGTGATCACTAAAACGGCGACGCAAATCATCATGCAGACGGGGGTTCGTACCCAGGAACTACGCTTTGCGCGTTGGGAAGATATCGACTTTGAGAAACGCCTCTGGGAGATCCCTCCTGAGGTGATGAAGATGAAACGGCCCCATATCGTTCCGCTGTCGGAGCAGGTTGTGGAGCTGTTTCAGTCGCTGAAGCCGATTACCGGAATGTATCCGTTGGTATTTATTGGAAGAAATGACCGGACAAAGCCGATCTCAAAGGAAAGCGTTAATCAGGTGATTGAGCTGCTGGGCTATAAGGGGAGGCTGACAGGGCACGGTTTTCGCCACACGATGAGCACGATCTTGCATGAGCAGGGGTTCAACTCGACATGGATAGAGACGCAGCTTGCTCATGTGGATAAGAACGCGATTCGTGGTACGTACAACCACGCGCATTACCTGGAGGGAAGACGGGAGATGATGCAGTGGTATGGGGATTACATTGATGGATTGACGATTAATGGATCAGTCAGAACCTGTGAATTTTTGCAAAAATAGAGTGTTAGAAACATACAATAATGCATTCATTTCGATACCTAAGCAGCCTTAAAAAGATTGATCGCGCAAATTATAGTCAGTTTTTATCGTCAATGACTCGGTACAAAACCTCTGAGGTGTTATCTATAGAGTTTGTACTGCATTTATTTTAATTGTTGACGGCTTATTTTTTTTGCTCCATGATAAACAAATCGACCACGCTTTTATTGCAGTACTTGTTCTATAGATAATGGTGTGGTGGTGCGACAGGCTGCAACCTGTCGCGATGATATAAATCCCAACGTCGAAAATCAGGAGATAACATCTATGTCAGTATATCAAATCAACTACGATCTGCGTAAGCAGAAAGACTATTCCTCACTAGTTGAGCGCATCAAGTCCTACGGAACCTGGTGTCATCCTCTCGAATCTACCTGGATTATCGTTACAAACCAGTCGGCTGTGCAGGTACGTGATCATCTCAAAGCGGTTATGGATAGTGACGATGGTCTGTTAGTCACTCGTTTGCAGTGGGAATGGGCTGGATATGGATTATCCAAAGAAATTTCTGATTGGCTCGGGAGCCAATCAGTTACGACTGCTTTTTAAAAAAGTGCGCCAAGGAAGGTGCGATAACCAGAGGACTATATGCCGACATCCCTAAAGAAATTAGGTGAGATTGCAGATATCCGTTCAGGCTACACCTTACGGGAGGCAATAACGCCAGTACCCGGAGGGGATGTCCGCATCTTACAGATTAAAGATATCGAGTTGGGTTGGCAGTGGGATCCTGACATTTTACCTGCGATTGCCTGGGAACAAAATGCTTTACCACCTCTGCTGGAACACGGCCAAATTGTGGTTGCAGCTCGAGGGAATCGCAATACCGCTGCCGTTTACCGTGGGGATATTCCTGTCGTTGCAACCAACCAATTTCTGGTTGTCACGCTTAAAAAGAAAGAGAGTGATTTTGTTCCAGAGTATTTGGGGTGGGTCCTAAACCAACCAATGATTCAGCTGCAGTTTCAGCGTAGTGGTTCGAACATCCAGTTGATTACTAAAGCAGCATTAATGCAAGTATCCATACCTGTACCCACGATAGAAACGCAGCATCAGATCGGCCAGCTTCAACGCATATGGCATCACGAAGACGATCTAATAAAGAAGCTACAAAACAACCGTAGCCAGCTTGAAGTTGGTATTTTGCAAAAACTACTTAAGGATTAACTTGTTATGAGCAATATGATCGATCAGGACCGCATCAACCGCGTTCTATGGGGCGTATGTGACACTTTCCGTGGCACCATCAGCCCGGATACTTACAAAGATTTCATTCTTACTATGCTGTTTCTGAAGTACATTTCGGATGTCTGGCAGGATCACTATGATGGCTACAAAGCCCAGTATGGCGATGAACCAGAGCTGATTGAAGAGATGATGAAGAACGAACGTTTTGTTCTTCCGCGAGATGCCAGTTTTTATGCTCTTTATACTAGTCGCAATGAACCAAGGATTGGAGAGCGCATCGATATTGCTTTGAGCTCGATTGAAGAAGCTAACGGCAATAAACTGAAAGATGGCAGCAAGAGTGTGTTCCAGGAAATATCGTTTAATACTAATAAGCTTGGCGATGAGAAACAAAAGAATCTGATTTTAAAGCAGCTACTCGAAGATTTTACTCATCCAGAGCTGAACCTTAAGCCCAGTCGAGTGGGTGGGTTAGATGTAATTGGTAACGCTTATGAATATTTGATTGGTAAGTTTGCGGCTAACAGCGGCCAGAAAGCTGGAGAGTACTACACGCCACCCGAAGTGTCAGATCTTCTCGCAGCGTTACTTGACCCACAGCCAGGGGAATCTATCTGTGACCCAACCTGTGGCTCTGCCTCACTATTGATGAAGTGTGGTAAGTGGGTTGCTGAGAAACACCATAGTAAGAATTACGAGCTTTATGGACAGGAAGCGATTGGTTCAACCTGGTCGCTGGCTAAAATGAACATGTTCCTGCACGGGGAAGATAACCACAAAATCGAGTGGGGGGACACCATCCGCAACCCTAGGCTACTCGATAAAAATGCCAACCTGATGCTGTTTGACGTGGTAACCGCCAACCCACCTTTCTCACTGGAGAAGTGGGGAATTGATGATGTTTCTGACGACCAGTTCAGTCGTTTTCGTCGTGGTCTGCCGCCTAAAACCAAGGGCGACTATGCGTTTATCCTGCATATGATCGAAACCATGAAGCCAAAGACCGGACGTATGGGGGTGGTGGTTCCCCATGGCGTGTTGTTCCGTGGTTCCAGCGAAGGAAAAATTCGGCAGAAGTTGATAGACGAAAATCTTCTCGATGCGGTGATTGGTTTGCCAGAAAAGCTGTTTTTCGGTACAGGCATACCTGCGGCAATCCTGATTTTTAAAAAGAGTAAAGTGGACGATAACGTGTTGTTTATCGATGCCAGTCGTGATTTTGAATCAGGTAAAAATCAAAACCAGCTAAGTCCGGAAAATATTACCAAAATCGTTAAAACCTACCGTGAAGGTGATAACGTCGAAAAATATGCTTATCTTGCCAGCCTGCAGGAGATCCGCGATAACGACTACAACTTGAATATCTCACGTTATGTTGATGTTTTTGAAGAAGAAGAAGAAATCGATCTG
Source organism: Serratia sp. AXJ-M (assembly GCF_046531865.1). Taxonomy (NCBI): domain Bacteria; kingdom Pseudomonadati; phylum Pseudomonadota; class Gammaproteobacteria; order Enterobacterales; family Yersiniaceae; genus Serratia; species Serratia sp. AXJ-M. The sequence continues at coordinate 80,800 of NZ_CP059394.1, forward strand.
ATGGCGGTCCGCGCCGAACGTCAGCAACTGCAAGTACAGATGGCTGAGCTGGAAATGGAGATGGTGAAGTATCTTGAGGAGTTGGGTTATGGTGCCTGAAGGGTGGCAATTAAGTACAATTGAAAAAATCGCTACAGTCTCTTCAGGGGGAACGCCAAGTCGTAAAAATGCGTCCTATTGGAATGGTAATATTCCTTGGGTTACTACAGCTGAAGTCCAATTTAAAACGATTTTTGATACTGCAGAGAAGATAACAGTAGACGGATTAAATAACTCATCAGCAAAGCTATTCCCCAAAAATACCATTCTTATGGCAATGTATGGGCAAGGTAAAACCCGAGGACAAGTTGCAAAGCTAGGGATAGAGGCAACAACTAATCAGGCATGTGCAGCAATTCTTCTGAAGGAAGGATATGAAATTGATTATTACTATCAATTCCTGATAAGCCAGTATGAGCATATCCGAGAAATGTCTAATAGTGGTAGTCAAGAAAATCTAAGTGCTGGAATAGTAAAATCAATTCAGGTTCCAGTACCTCCACTTTTTGAGCAAAAAAAAATCGCCCAGATCCTTTCTACCTGGGATAAGGCTATTGCAACCTCTGAGAAACTGCTAGCCAACCGTCAGCGGCAAAAAAAAGCCCTGATGAAAAAAATACTCACTGGCAGGGATCGCTTTTCAGAGTTTACTGAAAAATGGAAGCACCATGAGTTGTCAGATATAGCTATGGTTCAAATGGGCTCTTCGCCAAAATCTGGGGCATACAATGAGAATGGATATGGACTTCCGCTGATCCAAGGTAATGCTGATATAAAAAATAGAAGATCCGCCCCACGTATTTTTACAACCGAAATCACTAAGGAATGTGATGTTGGGGATATTTTGTTGAGCGTCAGGGCACCAGTTGGAACTGTAGCATTATCCAGTCATAAGGCATGCATAGGAAGGGGGATTTCTGCTATGAGGGCAAGGTTGGGATTCAGCCAAAACTTTCTTTATCAGTGGTTTCTCTGGTTTGAACCACGATGGGGCGCACTGTCTCAAGGTAGTACATTTGAATCAATAAATAGCGATGATATTAAGCAACTAAAAATTAAATTACCGAGCTTGGAAGAACAAAAAAAGATCGCTTCAATTCTTTCCAATGCAGACCAAGAAATTGAACTACTACAACAAAAACTCCACTATCTAAAACAAGAAAAAAAAGCCCTGATGCAGCAACTGCTCACCGGTAAACGCCGGGTTAAGGTGGGCGCCGCATGACTGATAAACACTTACCTCAACCTCCAGCAGGTGAATTCCTGCTGTTCCAAAGCGAAGATGGTCGCGCACGTGTTGAATGCCGATTTCAGTCAGATACGCTCTGGCTCACTCAGGCATCTATGGCTGAGCTATACGATAAAGATGTGCGCACCATCAACGAGCACCTGATCAACATCTTTTCAGAAGGCGAACTTGGTCAAAATTCAACTATCCGGAAATTCCGGATAGTTCGCCAGGAAGGAAAGCGTCAGGTTTCCAGAGAGATAGAGCACTACAGCCTCGAAGCTATACTGGCCGTTGGCTATCGTGTTCGTTCAGTTCGGGGGACTCAGTTCCGCCAGTGGGCCACGCAAACCTTGCAGGAATATCTGATTAAAGGGTTTGTGATGGATGATGAGCGGTTGAAGAATCCGCCCGTCGGCTCTTCTGTGGTTCCCGACTACTTTGACGAGATGCTGGAACGCATCCGCGATATTCGTGCCAGCGAGCGGAGAGTCTATCTGCGGGTACGGGAGATTTTCGCGCTGGCCGCTGACTACCAGCCGTCTCTTAAAGAGACGACTCTTTTCTTTCAAACCATCCAGAATAAGCTGCACTTTGCCTGCACCGGGCGTACAGCCGCTGAGCTAATCCACCAGCGGGCAGATGCCAGCCAACCTCATATGGGGCTCACCAGCTATAAAGGCAATGACGTGCGAAAAGGCGATGTCACAGTCGCTAAAAACTACCTGACCCAGAAAGAGGTCAGTGAGTTGAACCGTGTGGTGAATATGTGGCTGGACTATGCCGAAGATCAGGCACTGCGCCGCCAGCAGGTCTTTTTGCAGGACTGGCAGGAGAAGCTGGATCAGTTCTTGCAGTTCAACGACCGTCATGTGCTCCAGGGCGCGGGCACTGTCAGTAAGAAAATGGCAGATGAAAAAGCTCAGGGCGAATATGCACGATTTGCAGAGCAGCGGCGTTTGTTAAAAGAGGCCGAGGGTGAAAAGGATATTACCGAGCTACTGAACTGGAAAGCCGATAAAGATAAGGGAACATCATGAGCATGCAAATCGCGCCAAAATTCCAGGAAGAGTATAGCGCCAAGCTCCCGGCGCTGGCTCTCTTGAGTAATTTAGGCTGGACCTATATTTCACCTCAGCAAGCCTTGTCTGCGCGAGCAGGCAAGGCAGATCAGGTGGTCTTGAACCAGATTTTGCGTGAACAGTTAGCCAAGAGGACGTTTATCTTTGCCGGTAAAGAGCATGCCATTTCTGACAAAGCGATTGATAGCCTGATTGCCGAAGTTAACAGCCCGGCATTAAACCAGGGGTTGATTACCGCCAATGAGCACTTGTACAACCACCTGTTGTACGGCATCTCAGTGACGGAGTTTATTGATGGCAAACGGGCGAACCCGACTATATCGTTGATCGACTGGAACAACCCGCAGAACAACAGCTTTGTTTTCACCGAAGAGTTCAGCGTGACACGCGCTAACGGCATTGAGGCACGCAGGCCCGATATTATCTGCTTTGTGAATGGTATTCCGTTGGTCGTTATCGAGGCTAAGCGTCCGGATGGCAATGCTAAAAAAGGGCCGACTATTGACGAAGGGATCTCTCAAAGCCTGCGAAACCAGCGTCATGATGAAATTCCGCGACTGTTTGCCTACAGCCAGATCTTATTGTCGATAAACGGCCATGATGGACGTTACGGAACTTGCGGAACACCGACCAAATTTTGGGCTACATGGCGGGAAGAAGATATCTCCGATCTGGAGATGCTTGCCATCAAAAACCGCAAACTTACCGCGCAGCAGATGGAATCAATCTTCAGCCATCGACCGGTTGCCTGTCTGGAATGGTATCAGAACCTGATTGCAGGGGGCGAGCTGGCGTTAACGGGCCAGGACCAGCTGCTTATCAGTCTGCTGTTACCCGAGCGCCTGCTGGATATGGCTCGTTTCTTCACGCTGTTTGATAAGAAAGCCGGTAAGGTCATTGCCCGATATCAGCAGGTATTCAGTATCAAACGACTGCTACAGCGTATTGAAACGAAGAACCCTGATGGCAGCCGCAACGGTGGGGTCATCTGGCATACCACAGGTTCGGGTAAATCACTGACTATGGTTTTCCTAAGCAAAGCGCTGATTCTGAGTGAAACGCTCAAGCAGTGTCGCATCGTCGTGGTGACCGATCGCGTCGATTTGGAAAACCAGCTCAGTCGCACCTTTATCTCAACCGGGGAACTGGCCGGTAAAAGGGATAAAGCGGATGCCATTGCCACCTCTGGCAAACGTTTAGCCGAACAGATTGGCAGGGGTACTGAGCGCATTCTCTTCTCGTTGATTCAGAAATTTAACACGGCCACCCGCCTGCCCGAGTGCGTGAATACCAGCCCCGATATCATTGTGCTAATTGATGAAGGCCACCGCAGTCACGGTGGCGAGAGCCATCAACGTATGAAGCTGGCTCTACCCAACGCGGCCTTTGTTGCTTTTACCGGTACGCCGTTGCTGAAAGATGATAAGACCACGAATAAATTTGGCCCCATCGTTCATGCTTACACCATGCAGCGTGCGGTGGAGGACAAGACCGTAACCCCGCTTCTTTACGAGGAGCGCCCACCCGAACTGAACGTGAATGAACGAGCGATAGATAGCTGGTTTGACCGTATCACCGAGGGGTTAACGGATAAACAAAAAGCCGATTTAAAGCGCAAGTTTGCTAATAAAGGGCAGGTCTATAACGCTGATGATCGCATTCACCTAATTGCGCTAGATATCGCTAACCATTTTGTTAAAAACATTGATGATGGTTTGAAAGGGCAACTCGCCTGTGACAGTAAAGCAGCAGCGATAAAATACAAAAAGTATCTTGATGAAGCCGGGCTGTTTGAGTCTGCAGTGGTCATTAGTTCGCCTGACACGCGTGAAGGGAATACCGAGGTGGATGAATCTGGTATCCCTGATGTGACCAAATGGTGGAAAGATAACGTCGGCTCTCAGGATGAACAGGTTTATACGCGCAATGTCATCGATCGTTTTGATAAAGATGATTCGCTGAAGCTACTGATTGTGGTCGATAAGTTACTTACCGGTTTTGATGAACCCAAAAATGCCGTGCTTTACATCGATAAGCCTCTTAAAGGGCATAACCTGATTCAGGCAATAGCCCGCGTTAACCGCCTTCATCCTAAGAAGAAATTTGGTCTGCTAATTGATTATCGGGGCATCCTCAAGGAGCTGGATACCACCATTGAGGATTACCAGAAGCTGGCATCCCGCACGCAGGGCGGATTTGATATTGATGATTTGGTGGGGCTGTACGGCCAGATGAGTACGGAGTACAAGCGCCTTCCCCAGCTGTATAAAAATCTGTGGGCGATTTTCGCGGGTGTAAAAAACAAAAACGATATTGAGCAGTTGCGTCAGGTATTGGTGCCGCGCACGGAAGAAAAGTACGGCGAAATGGTTGATGTTCATCTTAAAGTCCGTGAAGATTTTTATGAGGCACTCACACAATTTGCCAGCTGCCTGAAAGTGGCGTTGCAGTCGGCTACCTTCTTTGAGGATAAGAGTTTCAGCGAAGAAGATCGCCAGCACTATAAAGAGACGCTGAGGCAATTTACCAGCTTGCGCCAGCTGGTAAAGCAGGATGCCGGAGAGACGGTAGATTATGATCAGTACACCGAACAGGTTAAAAAGCTGCTGGATAAACATGTTGTTGGCGTAGAAGTCCGCGAGCCTGGTGGCGTGTATGAAGTCAGCAAAATGGGACAGCGGCCCGAAGAGTGGGGCGAGGATAAAACCCGTAACGAAACGGATATTATCAAAACCCGTGTAACCCGCATGATTGAGCAGGATTTACGTGATGATCCTTATGCCCAGGAAGCCTTCTCGAAGTTACTGCGTCTGGCTATTGAAGAGGCGGAAAAACTGTTTGATCACCCTCTCAAGCAGTACATGCTATTTCGTGAGTTTGAGGAGCAAGTACAGGATCGGCGGCTGAACGAAATACCTGATGTGTTTGCCGGTAATCACCATGCGCAAGCTTACTTCGGCGTGTACAAAAAAGTGCTGCCGGAGGTTTTTGCTGTTACCGATCCTCAGGTTATCGATAAATGGGTGAAGCTTGCTTTTGAAGTAGACCAGGCGGTTGATATCTCAGTGGCTGAGAACTCGATCAATCCGCAAAATATCGAGGCTGACATCCGCAAGAAGCTTCTGCCGATGATGTTTAAAGAGTGTAAGGCAATAGGTGGCGGAATGGATCAGGCGAAAAAGATTGTGGAAATGATCGTACAGATTACCCGTGTAGGGCTGAGCGGAGTGTAAATCGTGGACGAAAGAGTAATGAGCTTCATTTACGGAGATGAACGCATTACCTTCGAGCGTAAGCCCCGACCGTTGGTGAATGGGCGCATTCTGATAAAAGTTCACCCTGACTGCCGGGTTGTGGTATCCGCACCGCAGGATACTGATGACCAACAGATTCTGAATGCTGTTGAAAAGCGTGGGCGCTGGATCTATCAGCAACTGAGGGATTTCCGTAAGCAGCTGGAATATATCACGCCACGGCAGTATATCAGCGGTGAGAGCCACTATTACTTGGGCAAACAGTACATGCTTAAGGTGATAGTGGCTCCCTCTGATGCTCAAGGCGTAAAAATGTTGCGCGGCAAGCTGGAAGTCACTTTACGTCATAAGAGCGCTGAAAAGGTCCTGCAGCTGCTGACTGACTGGTATAAGGCCCGTGCACGGGAAGTATTCTCCAGAAGGCTGAGCGCTATGCTGGAGCAAGCGCTATGGGTCAGTGACTCACCACCATTGCGCATTCTTACCATGCAGACTCAGTGGGGAAGTTGTTCCCCCAATGGAAGGGTGACTCTGAACCCCAATCTGGTGAAGGCCCCCCGTGAGTGTATCGATTACGTTATCTTGCATGAGTTGTGCCATCTGGCCGAGCATAATCACAGTGAACGCTTCTACCGGCTCATGGGACAGGTTATGCCGGACTGGGAGAAGACCAAGAAGCGATTAGATGGGATGGCGGGGATGATATTTTCTGATTTGTGATGTGGGGAGTGATATTTTCCTCTAGTCGGTAAAATGGATAACAATGGTGTACATACTCACTTCCCATCGCGTGATGGAAGTATGCCAGAGTGCTTAGCAAGCAACTAATTTATAGATGGCTGGTTTAAACAATCGATTCACCAAAAACCTTTATCAGGGATGTTTCTATGGCCGTTCCTACTTACGATAAATTTATTGAACCTGTACTCCGCTTCTTGGCTGGTAAACCCGATGGCGTACCGGCTCGCGATGCGCACGAAGCCGCTGCTGATGCACTTAATCTTGATGATAATCAGCGAGCAGAAGTGATTGCCAGCGGTCAGTTAGTTTATAAAAATCGGGCTGGTTGGGCACATGACCGCCTGAAGCGAGCCGGTTTATCGCAAAGCTTATCCAGAGGAAAGTGGTGCTTAACGCCAGAAGGGGTTAATTGGGTTCACGCCCATACCCAGCCACTCACTGACGAGGAAGTGAACCATCTGGCGTTTAATTTCATGAACGTGAAGCTAAAACAGCAGCCAGATGCTGTCGATCTTGATCCAAGACCAGCGGTACTGAACCAGGAAGAGCTGGCAAAAAGCAGCCCGGATGATCGACTTGATCAGGCGTTAAAAGAGCTGCGGGACGCGGTTGCTGATGAGCTGTTAGAAAATCTGTTGCAAGTCTCCCCGGCACGTTTTGAGGTTATCGTCCTAGATGTTCTTCATCGTCTGGGATATGGCGGACATCGGGATGACCTACAACGCGTGGGTGGCACCGGTGATGGTGGCATCGACGGTATCATTTCGCTCGATAAACTGGGACTCGAAAAGGTTTACGTACAGGCCAAACGCTGGCAGAACACAGTTGGCCGTCCGGAACTCCAGGCGTTTTATGGTGCGCTGGCGGGACAAAAGGCCAAACGTGGTGTGTTTATCACCACTTCCGGTTTTACTTCTCAGGCGCGAGATTTTTCCCATTCTGTTGAGGGCATGGTTTTGGTTGATGGCGAACGTCTGGTTCATTTGATGATTGAGAACGAAGTCGGTGTTTCTTCCCGTTTGGTTAAAGTGCCCAAACTAGATATGGATTACTTTGAGTAATGAGTGAATCCCAGCCGGAGCGGCAGCTCCGGTTATTTGTTTGGAAAGATTTTTCTTTGAGTGCTGGTCTTTGTGCTTCTGAATGCTTGACTCGAGCTGTATGCCTCTAGGGTAACCCTGAACAGGAGGAAAATGAATTTCATCACTGTAGGGGAGGGTGTATCCCCTACGCTCTGTTGGCTTATCTGACACTCCCCCCAAATGAACGGTCTTCCTTGCTGTAGGCCTTGGTGTGTTCTTTGGCAAAGTAGCTCAAGTGTCTCCGTAACCCCAGGTACTGTTGCCCAAAGCGGTCCACCCGAAGACTCTCCAGATAGTGTGGCGTGTTGTTGAAGGAAACCTGCGTTCTGTACTCAGGAAAGTCGAGTAGACCTAATGCACTTAGCCAAGCCTCGCAGATGTAGCTCCCTAGGTTATGGTCTTCCTTCGAATAATTCCCTAAACCATTAAAAGTATCTTTGTTAACGAATATCGCTGCGTGATAGTGAGATTTACCGCTGCTCCCCACCTCACGTACCCAGAGGTATCTCAGGTCTGTTGGACATACCTGGGACTTTTCCCGTTTACGTCGTTGCTGATGGGCTGCTATACGCGCCCTCAGCGCTCCTGTGAAGCGTTCCATTAAACCGGTCTTCAGATTAGGGGCACAGGCAATACTGTCACCTGTATCGCGGTACTCAGGCAGTCTGAGTACGAAGGTGAAAACGGATGTTCTGGCGTGGGCTTTTGTTGCTTTGTTGATGATTTCAGTAATACGACTCATATAGTCAGAGTTCAAGGGGCCAAATTTACTGTTGGTCATGAAGATTGCTCCTGTGGGCATATTTCAGACGTACGCAGGCCCTGCCAGAGCAAATGGCAGTGAGGGATGCACGAATGAGAGTTAAGGTGTCATTAGGTCGAAAGGCATGGTGCCGTAGGGTCTGTATCAACTGTCGATAATGTGAAACTTGACAATGAATGCTCTTGCTGGTTGATATTTCCTTGATGCTTAGTAGAGGTGGTTTTAGTGATTTGTGGTCATGATGATTTAATGGCGATTACGAGATGTAAACTATACTGTCACTAATGATGATATTTTTAATTGTCTACTTATAATATTTCATGCGTGTCTATTTTAATACGCCATTAATATCATTGATAACAAGATTGATATGATGGTTTTAATTCCACCACTCCGTAATTGGTTGTTATGTGTTTATTGATTTGTCTATGCATATCTTTGTGTGTATTTTACTGTATATGTAATATATATACTGTATTGAGATTGGATGGGGTTTGTTTATAGTGCCTTGTAGAGCGAGGTTAGACATATTTATGATGTTTAACTTTTACTCCAGGGTTATCAATTAAAAACATAAAATAAACCCTTGTTTTCTGAAAAAACGGGTGCGCTCATTAAACCACTCCTGTTCAATCCATTTTGGCCTCTGCCAGACCATCACTGGTGATGGCACAGCCTTTCTTTTTTACAGACCTACGCAGTTACCACGCGAGTCAGTTATACGCTGTTGCATCCAGGTTTCCACTTCGCTCCTTAGCCAGCGGGAACTGCGACCCAGCTTGATGGGTTTGGGGAATCGTCCTTCGCTGATGAGTTTGTAAAACCATTTATCACTGCATTGAGTGTAGGTCGTAATGAATGTCATATCGACAAGCTGGTCGTTCAGCAGAGCAGGGGATGTGTTCATGGGGATATCTCCTTTACGTTAAAAGTGAAAGGAGGAATGACTGGTTCTCAGTGTTGTGTTGCAGCCTTCCTCAGGTGATGGAGGGCTGTGTAAAAAAATAATGCGTACTCTGGAGGGCCCTGCCTGTCAGGCATTTCCAGGAAAGAGTCTCCCTTTGTCTGGATGCGCCCTGCCAGATGTCCAGAACCCGAACTTCCCACAGGAAGATATGTTCGGTGGATGACCAGGTGCTCGAGTTACAGAACAGAAAGACATTCTTAGGCCAGATTGTTCCGGTTGTGATCTCAGGCCTTCAAGTTATGTACAGCTAAAAAGCGTCATACAACTTGTTTTTGTATTTTATTGAATATAAACACTTTATTTAAAAGTGGCTCACTAGTGGTAACTTACTTAATGAAGTGGTACTTTTAATGAAGTAACCTACTTGTGATTGTTTTTTGTTCCTTGAGGGATGCTGATATATGGCGAGTAAGCACAAAATTACGGCTTATACTTCTGATACGCGCTTATACGAGTGGGCAACGAACGCGGCAGAAAAAAAGGGGATGAAAAGGTCTGCCTACCTTGAGTCGCTGATACGGGAGGAAATGCATAGGCAGAAGGTGGAAACAGGGGATACCTCATCCCGGCTAAAAGCACAGTTCACCATCTTTGAAAACTTCACTCCGCGAGAAGAAATACTGAGCGCCTATGCCAGCGTTAACTATGATGCAGACGCTGAGCTTCAGGCTAACTTTTTTATGCAACCAATGACTAATCCTCAGGAGAAGGCAAAAAACTTCCTTTCCTGGTTAGAACAAAAAGCCCATGAAAATATTTCTGCTGACTTTTACCTGGAAGCTTTAAATAAATATATTCGGGAACCTGACAGTGAGTATCGCACTGTTTTTTTGAAAACGTGCTTCAGGGGATGGATTATCAAAGATAAGAAAAAAACGTCATTGCTCTGTAACTCTCAGACAACCTATTTGCCGCTGCTTGTGACGGAGGCGTTATGGGATAAGTATGATGGGCGTTATGATTTCTTTAACATCCGCTACCTCAGGCAGGCGGATATGATTAAAAGGAAAACGGAAAGAATTTTTTCAGACAAGTATATCGGGGCCGCGCTAATATTTGAAAAACAACATCAGCATAAAGACTCAGGTGGCTTTTTTATCCCGGTATTACGTAACCCGGTTTCGCTGAAGCAAAGGTTAATCTCACCACCTCTGATGAAGAGGTTTGGCAGCGCGAATTATTTATTCACCGGTGTGGGAGTGGGCAATAACAAAGAAAGATTTTTCCTCAAGGGACTGGAACACATCAGGCAGCGTTAATCCTGCAATTTCAATGATTTTTCAGACAGACATTACCTTCATGAATACGGCAGTCAGTACCGCTGCCGCCTGGTTATCTAATTCACGGAGGTCGATGTGTCAGACAGTACCCTTATCGGGAAAATTCCTGAGGTCACGAAACAATCCCTATCCCGTCTCCCCGGCGTTCTGTCGGATGAGCTGGTCGAACGTCTGCTCCAGTGTGTTCACTACGAACCTGTGATTGGCATCATGGGAAAGTCGGGAGCGGGTAAATCCAGCCTATGTAATACGCTTTTTACGTCCCCTCCCGCTAATGTGGATGCGGTAAAGGGGTGTACCCGTCGTGCTCAGCAGTACAAAACCTCTGATGGTCTGCATGTTCTCAACATTATTGATTTCCCAGGAATCGGTGAAACGCCCACGCTTGATAAGATGTATGCCCGCTTGTACCAACATAGGCTGAATAAGCTGGACCTGATTGTCTGGGTACTGAAAGCTGACGATCGTGCTTGGAATGACGATATCCGGTGTTACCGGCAGTTGGTTTCCCAAGGGGGAGATCCCACCCGGTTTCTGTTCGTCCTCAGCCAGGCTGATAAAATAGAGCCTTGCCGAGAATGGGATACTGCAACTCACCAACCTTCTCTGCGACAGCAGCAGAACCTACAGGAGAAAGTGACTCAGGTGAATACCGTATTTTCTCCCATTCATCCTGTTTTGGCGGTTTCTGCTTCTGAAGGCTTCAACATATCTCAGTGGGTCGAAACCCTCATCACCGCTTTACCCGACAAAGCCAGCAGTGGGGTCACCCGTCAGCTTGATCCTGTGTATCGGACGGAGAAGGTGACCACCACGGCACAGGAGGGCTTTGCCCGTGTTGTGGGTGAAATCTTTGACAACAGCGTGGAGGCCCTGCTGGAGTCTCATACACTCAGAGCCTGGTTAACACGGATCCGTTATCGATTGATCTCTCTGGCCAAATTGCTTTGGCATCGCTTCTTTTAACGTATGCCGAGAAACCTGCGTTGTGTTCGATCTGTTTCGCCGATCGAATATAGATTTGCTATAGTTTTTGGCTATTAAATAAAGTTTAATGATCGTTTTTAACGATAGATTTCAACGATCGGTTTCGGTTTATTGATCTTCACTAACGATTATCCCTCCTCTTTACATCCCGATACGATCCCCTCGCGGGGGAGGTCGTTCAATCCCACTGTTTTCTAATTGATTATTAATAAAGGAATATTTCTCTATGTTGAAACCTTATCCGTTTCTCAAACAGGACACCTACGCCTGGTGTTTATCCATTGGCCTTCCTGTTATCTGGGGTCTCTCCGCTATCTTCCTCCCACAGAAAGTTGCGCTGGGTCTTTATATGCTTTGCTCCCTGGTCTGGGTGCTACTCGACCGATTGAGCCTGATGAAACAGGAGAAAATGGCCCCTTCACTGGGATGGTTCCTGCTACCGATGGTTTACCTGCGGCAACGTGACGAGCGTCAGGGGAAACCCTGGCGCTTGTTACAGGTATGGCTGATTTGCACCGTATTGTCAGCCGTGGCCGGTAATCATTTTAAAACGCAATCAGGTACCGAACGGCTGGCGCAAAGCGCTTGCCCGGTGGTCACTAAAATCCTGCAGCGTCAGGGCATAGAGGAGCACTGTATCCGTATCACAGATATCAAGGAGGAGGTGGCAGGGCGTTTTTATCAGGCTCAGGCTTTGCTGAATACCGGCTTAAAAGAACCGCTGACGATAGAAGTACGCTCAGGCGGGAATATTTACGTCACGCTAACGGAGCAGGAATAAGTGATTTTTATCAAGGAGATGATGAACATGAAAAAAATGATAATGATGTTTACCCTGCTGGTCAGCGCTCTGTTGAGCCAGGCCGCATGCGCAGCGGCTTATGATCCCAAGCCGATAGAATACCGGAATGTGGTGGCTGACAGCGTACAGGTTGAGCATGACCGTATTATGGATGGCGTTGATGAATTTATCATCACGGGGAAGAAGGGAAAGGTTACTGAGAAATTCAGGCTCACCTGCAACGCCGATGAAGCACGTCTGGGCATCATGTATTACCTGAAAGATATCTATGGCGATAAGGCCGTGGGGGCAACGGGAATGACTCTGCAGTATTACCCGGCCGGGGCCCATCAAATGAACATCAGTATCGATCATCCCGATACGTTGATGGACAGCCTTCTGACGGCTAATTTGGCACAGGCGGTTTCTGCCATGCAGAAGCGTAAGGAAGGGACCTTTGTTTTTCACTTCTACCACAACGACAGCAGCTTCGATCATGTCCCTCTGGCGTACAGCTTCCAATACCCGGCGAAATTGTTGACACCCGCTCTGGGCAAGGCATTGGTTAATGCCAAGACCACATCATGCGACATCAAATCAGGTGATAGTCAGCTATCACCACTCAAGCGTCTTGTTGATCATCTCTAGCTGATCGATTACCGCTATCAGTTTGCTACTGACTTAGAGCCCTGTCGCCGATCGCGACGGGGTTTTTGGTTTTTAGGCGCTGAGATGACCTATTTCAAATCGTCTCCTGCGCTACCGCTCAATGAACCCTGAATGCAGTGACATCATGCCTATGAACGACTGAAAACAACGGAATAACCTCATGAACTTAACCTTATCCCCGGCAGTCACTGAACTGCCATTAAGTACACAACGTACTATCAAACGCGCCCTGTTCTTGCTGGAGACCCATTTGCGTGAACCGGGAGCCTCATTCACTTCACCTGGTACCGTCAGCGATTGGCTTCGATTGCGCATGGCTAGGCTGGAGCGCGAAGTGTTTATGGTGCTCTGGCTGGACAATCAACACAGGCTATTGGCCCACGAAACGTTGTTCACCGGCAGTATCAACAGCACTGAAGTACACCCTCGTGAAATCGTGAAAGCGGCACTGAAGCACAATGCTGCTGCGGTACTTCTCGCGCATTGCCATCCTTCCGGCCACGCTGAGCCCAGTGTTGCCGATCGGCAAATCACCGGCAGGATTAAAGATGCGCTGGCACTGGTTGAGGTCAGGGTACTGGATCACTGTATTGTCGGCGGCATGTCGGTGTATTCATTTGCTGAACACGGCTTGTTATAGGGGGCGATACGATGCCATCAATCATTGCCCCGGCCTGGGGACTCAAACGCAACGTCACTCCGCAGTTTGGCGCCCGCCTGGTACAAGAAGGCGGGCGACTGCACTTCCTGGCTGACCGTGCCGATATCAGCGGTACCTTCAGCGACGAGCAGCTGCGTGATGTAGATAACGCCTTTCCGCAGTTCATCAACCATTTGGAACTGATGCTGCTTTCTGGTGAGCTCAATCCCCGTTATCAGCATTGCGCCACGTTGTATTGCAATGGCTTGACCTGTGAAGCCGATAGTCTGGGATCGCACGGTTATGTGTATCTCGCTATTTATCCTACGCCCTCATCAACGGCATAAATCTTCGCCTTTTATATCTATCGATTTTTCCCTTTCATATAGCTAACTACGAGATAACTAACATGCAGACCTTACCTGTCACCCCGAAACGGGCGGCTTACGCTTGCCCATCACCCGTTGTTGTCTGGCAATCCATGCTCACGTATCTGCTGGAGCAGCATTACGGCTTGGCGCTTAACGATACCGAGTTCAGTGATGACACCGTTATCCATGAACACATTGACGCCGGGATCTCTCTGGCTGATGCGCTGAATTTCACAGTGGAAAAGTTTGGTCTGGTTCGCACCGATCGCCGGGGGTTCTCCTGTCAGGAACAATCCCCCTTTATCACGGCTATCGATATTCTCCGTGCCCGTCGAGCTACCGGCCTGATGACCCGTATGGGTTACCAGACCATCACCTCAGTTATCCGGGGAAAAAAGCAGGCATGAGCCTGTTCGGATTACTGCGCGTATGCTGATTACTCGCCTACCCAGATTGGCTGATTTTTTTGGGGCAAGCTCACATTCGATAGGTAATAAAGCAATTAGCCATCTAAGTTTTGCGAAACGCTTTCCACACTATCTTTCCTGAACTTTATCCCCTTTTTATCTGTTGCATAATACGTCTAACCGATTTGGTAGGCGTGTTTGCTTTTATGTAAGGACTACGATGATGCAAACTGAAACCGAAGTAATAGTTGAACATAGCGAGGTGATTTGCTCGACCAGCGTAGCGCGAATCGTTGCTGGCCGCGATAGCGCTCTGAAACAGATAGAACAGCTGATCCATCAGCTCAGTGACATTTCTTCACTCACTTCTTCAATTGGTGGGGGGACTGCTGGAGAGTGGGCGATGAGGCAAGGGAGTCGCTATGACAGCTGGTTAATGGAAGTGCCAGACAAAGCTATAAAGTTGATCACCCGAAATATCGATCGCAGTATCTGGCGTGATCTGATGATGAAATCTGGCATGCTGGCTCTCATGGATGCTGAAGCTCGCGAACAGTGGTATAAAAATTTGGAAGAGGGCGACCTACCAGCCATCAATGAAGACAATATCCTCAGCACTTTTGAACAGCTACATCTGAATAAACAGGATGTATTTGAGCGCGGTGTTATCAATGTTTTCAGGGGACTATCATGGGAATATAAAACAAACATTCCCTGTATGTTCGGCAAAAAAATCATTGTTAACAATCTGGTAACGCATAACCGTTGGGGCTTCAGCTTAAGTTGGGGCTGGCGGCGGGACCAGTTAGTTGATTTGGAGCGAATGTTGTATCTGTTGGATGGTAAGCCCGTTCCTGACAATCGTGGGGATATCTCTGTGCGGTTAATGGAGTATATCCGGGATAACCCACGTCAGCAGAGTTACGAGGATGAGCTGTTTGGTATCCGCTATTTTCAGAAAGGTACCGCACATGTGATTTTCAAACGCTTGGATCTGGTGGAGAAAATGAACGATATCGTGGCGAAGCACTATCCAGGGATGTTAGCTCGAGAAGAGTGTGCCCTCTATTCATTTTGAGCAATAAGTGAGCCTGTTTACCGGATCAAAAATGGAGTAAAATCTGCAAGATCCATGAGTCATTTATTGCCTGTTTTTCATACAAAAATAAGCAAGCCAAAGCATTTGGGGGTGCTTATGGGGGTTAATTAATTATCCATTTCAAATAACTCCTTTTATATCATATTAATAAGTCTCTTATGCGACTCCTGTGATCTCCAGCGTAAACCCCTTCGGAGCAGCCAATGACCTTCTGCCGCGATGGCTTTATCCCCACGGTAACCGACTTCTCATTGCAGGATGCGTTCACGCCTGTGCTGACAGCGTTGGTCGCAGGCTTGCCGAGCCATTTCCCCGACTTGATCCACTGTATTTATCTCTATGGCAGTGTGGCACGCGGGCAAGCGACACCGGGGGAGTCCGATTTGGATATCACCTTGTTGCTGAGTCGGCGGGCTACTGACGCTGAATTGGCGCTTATTGAGCAATGGCGTGAGGATTTCCAGCAACATCAGACGATAGTCAGTAAGGTGGATTTTGATATTGGCACCCTCGATGAAGCGCTAAATCCCGCCAATCGCTATAGCTGGGGCTATTGGTTGAAACACCATTGCCGCTGTCTTTGGGGAAATGACGTAAGCAACGCATTGCCACTGTTCCGGCCAGATCGTCGCATTGCGCGGGCGGTAAATGCCGATCTGCGCACCGTGCTGGAAGATTATGGTGTGAAAATCTCGGGCGGGTCTCGGGTTGCTGAGCTGCAACGACTCAAACGCGAAGCGGCCAGAAAGCTGATCAGAGCAACTAATATGCTGCGTGATCCTGATAGCCTGTTTTGGCCGATAGCGCTTGATGATTATGCCGAGCAATTATTAGCGCGGCATCCTGATAAGGCTACAGAAATAGATTATCTGCTGGCACATGCTATCAATAATGCTAATGACGCTGAGTCTACCGAGCGAATGATGGACTTTCTTTGTTGGCTTGAACGTCAGCAATAAAGCCGCCCCGAAGTGGCGGCTTATAACTTAAGGCTTAGGCGTACTGGGTTAACTTCCAGGTAGCCGCCTTATTATTGTAGGGCGGCATGGTATTACCTTTCGCGATGGGGGCGGTGGTTGATGGTGTGCCCACGACCTTCCAAACGCCGCTTTCCGGGCATTTTTGCCCTGTTGAAGCAGTAGTACCAAGGGGGGATCTGGTCATCATGATCTTTCCTTAATCAGTGCGGCGCTACCCTAGCACCGCTAATAAAGATATTTACAGGTTCCTGTAGATATTCAATCCCATAAGTGAAATACAAGACATTAGTTTGATATTAGTGAATGCTGGAGTTGATTTTTTAAATTTAAAGATATTTAGCCATTGTTTGTTTCGATATATAAATAATTTATATCATTTCCATTGCACTATTTTATTTATATATATGTTGATGAGTAATCTTAATTGATTATTATTAAATGGTTGGGGTGTTTATAAAATAGTCCAATATATAATAAATTAAAATAGCGCAGTGGACTCGGCTCAAAGACGTTATCTCTGGCGAACACCATTCTTTGCACTGACGCTAGATCGTCTAGTCAAACAGGGGCTGGTCAACAGCGTCAGCGCAGATGAATTTGAAAGGATAAATTAGCAGTGTTAAAGTAAGGATCCCGGTCAGCAGTGATTTTTCGTATACCCTGTCTGACCGGAAATTTTTCCCTGGTGTTGGCTGTGTTGGCTACCTGACCGCAAAGGTCAGGTTTTTTTTCCAGTGCCTAACGAGACTCATTATATGTTGCGGTTCCAAATCCGTAAGTTGTACTTAAGTCCCATCTATACCTAAACTTAAGTTCAGGTTCGATCACCAAAGGGAAAGTCTGACCGCCACGGAGCCTGTATGTTTTCTGCCTTCAATGAAAATCGAACAATAACGGAAACCCTTCGGGATCATATCGATAGGAAGTTGTTACCATTCGGTAGCCCGGAATATGCCTACCTCGCTCTCAGAAAGAACAATCCATCAGATTCACTTATTATTTCAAGCTATCCGGGTGAGTGGCTGGATCTCTATCGAACCAATAATTTCCAACTCACTGACCCGGTAGTATTGATTGCGTCTAAACGCACTTCACCCTTTGTATGGGACGAGAATATTACTCTGATGATAGATAAGATATTTTCTCTCTCTAAACGGTACAATATTGTTAATGGATTGACCTTTGTGTTGCATGACCATCTGAACAATCTGGCGCTATTATCTGTCGTTATAGGCAGTCGCGTACAAGGGGAATTGGAAAAACGTATCTCATCCGATCTCGGGACTATGCAGATGTTACTGATCGATATTAATGAGCAGATGTATCGTCTAGCCGGATCGGCAATTCCCGGCATGCAGAAAAATAATATGAACACACAGAAGCCTATTTTCACCCCACGAGAAAAGGAAGTGCTGTATTGGGCGAGTATGGGTAAAACCTATGGGGAAATTGCTGCTATTTCAGGTATTTCCGTGAGCACGGTGAAATTTCATATGGGTAATACAGTGGTTAAATTGGGCGTCAGTAACGCTCGCCAAGCCATCCGGCGGGGCGTTGAGCTGGAACTTATTACGCCGGTGGCGACATCGGGCAGATAAAACGAAAGTCCGGTGGTGAAGCCTTCAGCCCTCTTTCTGGGTCAGCAGAAGACTGCATGGCATTACCCCGCGAAAGGACAGCTCTCCGCCAACTGAGTCAACCCCTCACGTTCTTGTCGGAACGAAACCTTGCCCTGATCCAGCGTGACCACAAAAATGCTGTCGAAGTCGCTGCCTGGCCATTCGGGCACCAAACTGGCGTCGCCGCCGCGCGCGGCAACGATGTTCTTCACTGCCTTATCGAGATTCTTGTGCTCCCAGGCAATGAAGATGCGCGAGTTTTGGTACTTATCGCTGAGCAGCTCCTGCTGCAGCCCGGCGATGTCATCGGCGTGGAATTGAATGCCGATCGGCAGTCCGACACGTACCGCGGTGGGCATAATGGTCGACAGCGCTCGCAGCGAACTGCCGGTCTTATTCTCTTTGGGCCCGGCGGCAAAGATAAAATCAGGTTTGCCATAGCGGTCCAGTAGCACGTCCGGCAGTGCCAGCGCGCGATTGAGCCCTTTACAGGTTAACTGCCCGCTGTCGTTGGCGGGTTTCTCCCCGTGCCGCACGAAGATCAGCGTTTCCTGTGCCAGTGCGCTTTGGCTGAGCAGCAGCAACGCCGCTAAACCGCCCAGGATTTTGTTGCCGATTTTGTTAAACATCCTCAACCCTTATGTAATGGCCTGCTGATTTCTGAGCGCTTTTCGTCACGTTACTCGCTATCATAACTGGCGTGACAACAAGGCATGCCGCGCTGATGCGGTGCCTCTGGGATAATTAAATACTGACCTAAGGAAGGATTTACAATGAAAAACATTTTCTTTTTTGATGCGATGCTGACGCCGAAAATCATCACCGGCGTGTACTGGCTGTGCCTGCTGGGCATCATTGTTGGCGGGATTGGGTCGATGTTCTACGGTGAGTTCTTCCGCGGCCTGTTTGCGATCATTATCGGCGGCGTGTTCACCCGCGTTTGCTTCGAAATGATCATCATTGCGTTTAAAAATAATGAGTACCTGCGCAAGATTGCCGAAAAGCCTTAATTAAGTAGTAAACGCCGGGCCATGCCCGGCGTTTTGTTATTCCCCCAGCGTTATCACCAGCCGTTCCCTCATTAATTCAATAAAATTCTCCGGCACGGTTCTCGCCGTTGGCGAGCGTAGCGCCTGGCTCCAGACCGACTCCGGGAAATGTGAGTCGTCGAGGTAGCGCGGGATGATATGCCAATGCAAATGGGGCAGTGCGGTGCCCAGGCTGGCGATATTGATCTTCGCCGGCGTCAGCAATTGCCGTAGTTGCGCTTCAACCTGAGCGACCACGGTCATGATGCTGTTGCGCTGATCGTCACGCAAATCGCTCAGTTCGGCGATATGCTCATGCCAGACCACCCGACACCAGCCGGGGAAAGGGCTGTCGGCAATGAAAATGGCCCGGCACAGCGGGTTTTTCCACAGCAGGATTTCATTGGTTGGATGGCAGTAAACGCAGGATTCATTGTTCATTTTTATTCTCCCGCCGCGGTTTTGGGCGCAGCGAAGCTCCCGCCGCGCATTAGCGCAGCATGGATTCAGTATGGAAGAGAGCGGAGCCGTAGCCCCGCAGGAGGTTACGTGTTAATGACCGACTGGCGGCGCACCAGGCTAGGCGCGAATAAAAATTCCTCCACCGGCAATTCAGGGTTTTCCAGCCGACCAATCAGCCGATCGACAATTTTCACCGCCATCTCGCGCAGCGGCGGCGCCACTGAGCTAAGCGCCGGGTTAAACAGCTCGGACAGGAACATGTTATCGATGCCGACAACTGAAATATCCTCGGGCACCCGCACACCAAGCCGCTGGAAGGCAGAAATCATGCCGATGGCCAACATGTCGTTCAGCGCTACAATGCCGTCCGGCCGGGGGGCACTCTGGCAAATTTGTTCGGCCAGCGTCTTGCCTAACTCGGCCATTTCAGCATCGCCGTAGGCGAACTGCGCCTTGCCTTCGATCACCCAGGCCGGCAGCCCTGCGTTTTCCAGTGCCTGCCGGTAACCGGCAATTTTGTTGGCGCGGCTGCTGGTCATGCCGGAAGCGGTAGCGAAGGCGATACGGCGGCAGCCTTGGGCGATCAGATGCTGTGCCGCCATGCTGCCGGCGGCGCAATTATCCATCGACACGCTGTCGATCGGCAGCGCCGCCTCGCCAGTGGCGGCCAGGGTGCGCTCGTCGTAGTTAATCATCACCAGGCCGCGTTTCAGGGCATCGCGAAAATGGGGGCGATCGTAAAACGTGGAGGCCACCACCACGCCGCGAATGCCTAACGCCAGCAGATCGTCGAGAAAACGGATCTCTTCTTCCTGTTGGCGATGGGTATCGCCCAGCAACACCTGATAACCATAGTTTTGCTTGGCCGCCAGCTCAATTTCGCGCACCAGCGCAGCGAAGCTGGGGTTGACGATGGACGGTACCAGCAGGCCCAGCATTTTGACCTGCCCGGTTTTAAGCTGCTGCGCGGCGCGGTTTGGCTGGTATTGCAGCGCCGCCATCGCCTGTTCAATACGGGCCAGCGTATCCTTGCGCATCTGATCGACTCGGCCGTTCAGCACGTTGGATACCGTACTGACCGACACCCCGGCATGACGTGCCACATCACGTATATTCGCCATCACATTCCCGTTTTGCATTAACCCATTACCCCGACTTTATCACGCGGCCGAAAGTGAGTCACAGACCCTTAGGGCGCGAGTTGACCGCCGTTGACGTCGATAATTTGCCCGGTGATATATCCGCTACAGTTATGCGAGGCCAGGAACAGGTAGGTGGGCGCCACCTCTTCGCTGCGGCCAAAGCGGCCCATCGGAATGGAAGCGCGCATTTTACCCAGCACTTCGTCGCTCTTGCCGTGATGGAAAGCGGTATCGATGCTGCCTGGCGACACGATATTGAAACGGATATTGTCCTGGGTGAACTCCTTCACCCAGTTGCGGTGGATATTGTGCAACCAGGCTTTGGCGCTGGCATACAGCCCGGCGCCGATCCCGCCGCCTTCGCGTGCAGCAATGGAGCCGGTGCTGATGACGCTGGCGGTCGTCCCATTCTCGCGAGCCGAAGCGCGCAGGTGAGGGATAGCGAATTTGGTCACCATCAGCGCCGAGCGGCAGTTCAAATCCATCACTCGATCAAAAAACTCGTCGTCTATCGCCTCCAGCCCGTTGCGACCGCCCAATCCACCGGCGTTGTTGATCAAAATATCGATGCCGCCAAAGCGGGCGACAAAGGCTTCTACCAATGCCTCGCAGCCGGCGGATCGAGACAGATCGGCCGAGAAGAATGCGCATTCACCGGGGAAGGTGGCGATCTCTGCCGGTGGCTCACTGCGCAGGCCGTTAATGCCGACCTTGGCGCCGTGCCGGGCGAACAGGGCGGCGGTCGCCAGCCCGATACCGGCGGTGGAACCGGTGATCAATACGCGTTTGTCGGTTAAATCAGAGAACATGGTGTGACTCCTTGCTTGAGAAAATCAGTAGCCCAGCCGCGTCGGCAACCAGGTGGAGAGCGCCGGGAACAGCGCAATAACGATGATGCCAAACAGCACGATCAGCAGGTATTTGGCCATAGGTTTAATCACGTCCTGCATCGGGACGCCGCAGATGGCGCAGGTGGTGTACAACCCCAGGCCGATCGGCGGGGAAAACAGGCCGAAACCCATCGCCAGAATCATCACAATGGCGTAGTGCAACGGGTTGAAGCCGAGCTGGGTGGCGATGGGTACCAGGATCGGCGCAAAGATAATCAGCGCCGGAGCGCCCTCCAGCACTGCGCCGAAAATAATCAGGATGACAATCGACAGCAGCAGGAACAGCCACGGACCGTAGTCTGCGCCGATGGCGACCAGCAGCTGTGCGCACTGTTGCGGGATCATTTCGATGGTCAGAGCGAAGGACAAACTGGTGGCGCAGGCGACGATAAACAGCAGCATGCCGGACAGCGCGGCGGTGTCGACAAACAGCTTCAGGGTAGCTTTCAGCGTCAGCTCACCAAAGGCCAACCGTCCGACCACGATGGCGTAGACTACTGCGAAGGCGGAGATCTCCGTGGAAGTGGCGATGCCGGCCACCACCCCCTTGCCGATCATCAAAATCATGACCAGACCGACGGCGGCGCCGATCAGCAGTTGGCGCGTCGGCATCCGTACCGGGTAGGCGTCATCGACGTTGATGCGTTTGCCGAATATCACGGCAGCAATCAGCAGCAATACCAGCAGGCACAGGGCGGGGATCAGCCCGGCGATAAACAGCGCGCCAATCGAAATGTTGGCGATAAAGCCCATTACGATCAGGTTTACACAGGGGGGAATGGTCTCCGCCATAATGGCTGAAGCGGCGAATACCCCGGCAGACTCTTCGGCAGGTTGGCGAGCCCGACGTACCGCCGGCATCAGTACGCCGCCGACCGTGGCGACGTCCGCCAGCTTGGAACCGGAAATGCCGGAGAAAAACGCCATCGACAAAATCGTCGTCATGTTCAGGCCGCCGCGATAGCGCCCCATGCCGCGCACGATCAGCTCAACCAGCCGTGACGACATGCCGTTGACTTCCATCACCGCGCCGGCCAACAGAAAGAACGGGATCGCCAGCAGCACGAAATGGTCGACGCCGGCGGTGACCTGTTGGGCAAAGAAGACGAACGGCAGCGACGGATCGCTGAGGAAAAACACCATCGCCGACATTCCGAGGGTAAAGGCGATCGGCACGCCGGAGATAATGCCAAGAATAAAGCAGGCCAGCATCAATGCGGCGGGCAGCGAGCTGAGCCCGGTGGCAGTATGCAAGCTAAGGTAGCCCGCGCCACCCAACAGCGCGACAACGGCGGCGCTGGTTAACACCACTTTCAGCGGCGCCTGGCAGGCCTGGTCGAGCGCGCTGACCAACATCACCGCGGCACCGATAAATACCGGCACCACGAAAATTGCCTGCGGCAGGCCGTGCTCGGTGGTCTGCGGCAGCGAAATGCCGACCAGGCTGAAGCTGGATACCGTCAGCCCCAATGCCACCAACACCAAAACCCAGCGGCTGGCATGCACCACATACGGCCGGGTGGCTTCCGGTAGCCAGCGCAGAAACAGATCGACACCAATGTGTCTGCCGCGCCCGGTGGAGGTGGCGACGCCGAAGAACACCAGCGTCACCATCAGCGCTCGCGCCACCTCTTCAGCCCATTCGATCGGGCTGTGCAGCGCGTAGCGCCAGACGACTGAAGCGAATACCACCACTACGTTCACCAGCAGTGCCAGTGCGCCGCCCCAGGCGGTAAAGCGGGTCAGGCCGCGGCTTAACTGCGTCAGAATAGCCACTTTTTTCACGCTCATTTCAAGGGTTACAGGAAGGGTCATAGCAAATCCTCCGCCGGGGCGCGTTACGGCTGCGCTGCGGCATGAATGGCGTCCAGCACCGCTTTGGCCTGTGGATACTTAGCGGTAAATGCCGCCTGCAGCGGCAGGGTTTGCTGGCGGAAATAGCCGCGGTCGGTTTCGCTGAAAATCACGCCGGCGGCTTTCAGTTTTTCCATGGCCTGAATTTCTTTTTCCGCCGCAATTTTGCGTTCATAAAGGGTGGCTTCGTTGGCCGCGGCCAGCACCTCGTCACGCAGGTCTTGCGGAATGCGCTGGAAAGCCGCCTGGCTGATGGTGGCTACTATCGGGTTATAGATATGACGGGTCAGCGTGGCGTTTTTGGCGATCTCGTAATACTTGCTGGTGTACACCGTGGCGGCATCGTGTTCTACGCCGTCGATCACTCCCATTTGCAGTGCGGAGTAAACCTCACCGCCGGGCATTGGGATTGCCGTAGCGCCCATGCTTTTCAGCGTGGCGATGAAATTGGGGGCCGGCAGCACCCGCACCTTCATCCGATTAAGATCCTGCGGCGACTGCAGCGGTTTTTTACTGTAAATGTTGCGCGCCCCCAGGCTGAAACCGTAACCCAGCACCTTGATATTGCTCTGTTTGGCCAACATGGCGCTCAGCAGTTGGCCTGCCTGGCCGTCGAGCGCCCGGCCCAGCTGTTGGTTGTCATTAAACAGATAACCCAGATCCAACACGCCGATCTCCGGCACCAGCGTGGCCCAGATGGAAGTCCCGGAGATCATCATGTCGATCGCGCCGATGCGCACCTGCTGCACCGCATCGGCTTCTTTTCCGAGCATGCCGTTCGGGAAATAGTTGAGGGCAATTTTACCCGGCAGACGCTGCTCCAAATTCTGTTTGAAACGGTTGAACCAGATAGCGTGTGCGGAGTAGCCATCGTCGGGTAACGATGAATAAACCCGCAGGTTGACTTCGGCGGCGTTGGCGCGCAACGGCAGGGTAAACAGCATAAATAACAACGTGATAAACAGGCGCGGCGTTAAGCGGCATGTCATTGATTTCATGAGCCTGGCTCCCGATCGCAGACAGCCTGCGATGCTGGTGGTGAAGATGATTCCCCTGCTGGGCAATGCGGTAGGGACAGGGGGAACGGGACGATACTTTGTGTCTTAATCTTTAACTGTAACGTTTTAGTGTATCGTTACAGAAAACCTACAAACATTCGGTTGGCAGATCAATTTTTATCCGTGAAAAAGGACGGGAAATGCGCGTTCTGTGAGCAGGCTCTAAAAATAGGCGGGTAGAAGTTGGCGGTCGGTGAGCTGCCCCTGCGGGCGTTTAGCTTCTATAATCGCTGCTGGATAACCGTGAATTCAGGAGTGAGCATGCCTTCCAGGGCGATAATTAAATGGACCAAACGACTGACGATAGTGGGCGTCACCGTCTTGCTCACGCTGTTTGCGGTGCGGGTTTACGATACTCAGCGCGGCCCTGCGTTGGAGCCGTGGCATACTTTTGTGCCGCACGAGTTGTCGGCCGCCGAGCTGGATAAAACCAACTGGCAAGGTTATCTGGCCGCAGAGAGCCGGGTGTTTGACGAGGTGAAAGTTAACGTCACGGACAAACTCTCCGCCAGCGAACGCATTCCGCTCAACCGCTATTTTGACGGCAGCCCGGTCTACCCGGAACATTTTGCCCACGACTGGAACCGCTCTTACGAATTGCTGCCGCAGGGCGAACCCCGTGGCGCGGTGGTGCTGCTGCACGGCCTGACAGATTCGCCTTATAGCCTGCGGCATATCGCCGAAAACTACCGGCAGCAGGGATATGTGGCGGTAGGTATTCGCCTGCCGGCGCACGGTACGGTGCCGGGGGCACTGACCGATATTGAATGGCGCGACTGGCTGGCGGCAACGCGTTTAGCCGTGCGCGAGGCGCGCAGCAAGGCCGGAGGCGACAAGCCGCTGCATATCGTGGGCTTTTCCAACGGTGGTGCGCTGGCGATGAAGTATGCGTTGGATGCGCTGGACGATCCGCAGTTAGCGGCGCCGCAGCGGTTGGTGTTGATCTCACCGATGATTGGCGTGACCAGTTTTGCCCGTTTCGCCGGTATTGCCGGCTGGCCGGCGGTGTTTCCGGCGTTTGCCAAAGCGGCCTGGCTCGGCGTCCTGCCGGAGTTTAACCCCTTCAAATACAATTCATTTCCGGTGAACGGCGCGCGTCAGTCTTACCTGCTCAGCAACGATCTGCAACAGCAAATCGCTCGGGCAGCGCGTGACGGCAAGCTGGACAAGTTGGCGCCGGTGCTGACCTTCCAGTCGGTAATGGATTCGACCGTCAGTACGCGGGCGGTGATCCGCGCGTTATATAATGAATTGCCGGCTAACGGCAGCGAACTGGTGCTGTTTGACGTCAATCGTACGATAAACTTTGGGCCCTTGCTGCGACCCAATGCGGCGGCGGCGGTCAGCCAACTGTTGCCTGCGCCGCCGCGCCGTTATCAAACCACGGTGATTGCCAACGCCTCGCCCGAGAGTAGCGAAGCCATTGCCAGTGTGACAGCGGCCGGAGAAACGACGCAAAGCGTACAGCCGCTAGGCATGACCTATCCGGCGGACATCTATTCGCTGTCGCACGTGGCGCTGCCATTCCCGGTGAGCGATTCGCTTTATGGCCGCTTCCCGGCTCAGCGCGGCGAGTTCGGTATCAGCCTGGGTACGCTGGCAGCGCGTGGCGAACGTTCGGTGCTGGTGGTCGATCTGGATTCGCTGATGCGCATTGCCTCTAACCCGTTTTTCCCTTACCTGCTGCAGCGCATCGATAGCAAGCTTTAGTCGAAACCGAGGATGCTGAAGGCATCGTCCTGCGGGTAGTAGCCGAGCAGGCGGGTGGTTTCCTCCAGCGACAGGCGCTTATAGCGGTTGTTGGAAACGCCGTGCACCACCGCATGGTGCACGCCTTCAATGCGCAGGCAGCGTTCGAGCAGATCGGCGGCGTCCCGATGGCTGAGGAAGGCGCTCATATCACGGGCGCTGAGTTGTTCACCGCGTTCTAACGTGGTGAAGTTGGCGATGCGTACCGACAGTGAAGACAGCCCCTCCTGATGGGCAAAGTAGGCGGCGATACCCTCGCCAAACGCTTTGCTGACCCCGTACAGATTTTTCGGCTTGGGCGCGTCCTGCGGTCGAATTTGGTAATCCAACGGATAGCCCTCCACCGCCTGCGCGCTGCTGGCGAACACCACGCGTTTGCAACCGGCGTCCTTCGCCGCACGGAAGATATTGAAGGTGCCGAGGATATTGTTGTCCATCAGTGAATTGCAAAAATCGGCATCGGGGGAAGGATCGGCCGCCAGGTGCAGTACGGTATCGATATTGGCGCAGGCCGACCGGCAGGCTTCGATATCGGCGATATCAAAACTGATGATCTCGTCGTTTGGCTGCAGATTGTGCAACAGGCTGACGTCTCTTTCCGCCAGCCGCAGCTGATAGCGATTGCCAACGGACTGACGGAATGCCGTAGCGACCCGACCGCCCGCGCCGGTAATCAGAATTCGTCCAAACTCAGTACGCAAAGTCATGATCTCAGCTGTCCCTAAAGTGAATTACGCGGTGATCAGTAATAATCCCCTGCGTGACTTTTGTCCAGCATCAATTAGCCTTTCTGATGTTTTATGTCACCAGTGGGCATTTTTTTTCGATGGTATCCGCCAGAAAAGTCATCACTGCGCGTACGGCAACGGACCGCGCCAGATCGGGATAAGTGACCAGCCACAGCTCGCGAGTTGGCGCGGCGATGGGGGTGGGTAAAACCACCAGATCTGGGTCGCTATCGGCGATAAACGTCGGCAATACCACGGCACCTAGCCCCGAACGCGCGGCTTCTTGCAGCGAGAACAGATCGCTGGCCTCAAAAACCACCGGGCGGCCCTGCAACAGCTGCTGCAGCCACTGCTGGTGGGGCTGGTGTTGGTAGTGGTGGTCATAGGCGATAAAGGCCCGTGCGGCTTCCGGCAGGGCTGCGTGCTGCGGCGTGGCGTACAGCGCGTAGCGCATCATGCCGATGCGCTGAACCAGCAGATCCGGTTGTTGCGGACGTACCATCCGCACCGCCACTTCGGCATCGCCACGGTCCAGTTCGGCGATGGCCGATTCGCCGGAGAGTATCAACGTAATATGCGGAAAAGCCTGATGAAATCTCGCAATCTCCGGTGCGATAACCCGTGCGGCTATCGACGGCGGTGCACTGATGCGTACCTGGGTTTGCGGTGTTTCGCCGGCGCTGCGCGCATGACGGACAATGGCGTGGCTTTGGTTTTCAATCTCGGCAGCCAGCCCGGCAATCATTTTGCCATCCTGTGTCAGCGGTGTGCTGCGCGGCAGGCGGAGGATCAGCCGCAGACCGAGCGCTTTCTCCAGTGCCGCGACTCGGCGGCCCACGGTGGCGTGATCACAGCCCATTTCTCGCGCCGCTGCCGACAATGAACCGGTACGCGCCAGCACCACAAAGTGTTTTAAATCCTGCCAATCGAACATCAGTGAATTCCTGCACAGTATCGTTGCAAATTTATGGAATATTCACACAGAGCGGGGTGTGATTCAATGCCGTTATGTTTGAAACCAAATTGAATTATTCAATAAGGTAATCTTATGAATTTGCAACTGCAGGATCGCGTCGCGTTGGTGACCGGCGCCAGTGAAGGAATCGGTGCGGGTATGGTCAGGGTATTTGCAGCGCAGGGCGTTACCGTGGTGGCTACCGCCCGTCGTGAAGATCGCCTGCTGGCCCTGGCAGATGAGATCGCGAAAAGCGGTGGCGTACGGCCTTACGTGATTGCGGCGGATATCACCGATGCAGGAGCACTCGACAGCCTGCTTGCTCAGGTGCAGCAACGCTTCGGCACGATAGACATTGTGATTAATGCCGTCGGCGGGGCTCGTCCAACCGCACTGAACGAAGGCGACGCGGGTTGGGAAGAGGCTTTTGCCCTGAATTTCACGCCGGCGCGTCGGGTCACCCACGCACTGCTGCCCGGCATGCAGGCGCAGGGATGGGGCCGGATCATCAACATCAGTGGCTCGATGGAGCCGCGTAGTTTAAACGCCGCCACTGCCGCTAAAGGCGCATTGCATCTGTGGGCCAAGGGGCTGGCGGGAGAGGTGGCGGCGCAGGGCATTACCGTCAATACGCTGCAGCCCGGGCGGATTAATAGCGAACAGGTGCGTGAAAAACTGCACCCGACCGACGCCGCGCGCCTGGCATTTATCGAACAGAATATCCCGATCGGCTATTTTGGCGAGCCGGAAGACATGGCTTATCTGGCCGCGTTTCTTTGTTCCCCGCTCGCGCGATATATCACCGGTGCGGTGATCCCGGTAGACGGCGGCATGCACTATTTCGCTCACTGACGCCGTTTTGTACGGCGGATCACAGTTCGGTAATTTGCCGCCGCAAGCTCTTGCCTCGACAAAAAGTCGGGTGGTAACGTCATAACTCAGCCGATTTAGGGTTGTCACTGCTCAGGCAGGCAAAACCTAAACCTCGTGCTTCTGTTCCCTTCGTGGGTGCAGAGGCCATGAGGTTTAGGTTTTTTTTTGCGCTGAATTCTGTGGCGGCGATTGGCCACCGCTGAGTGGGATTTGGCAGAACGCAGGATTGAAGGATATCGCGATGAAATATGAAGCATTAGCCAGTGAGATTTTGGCCGGCGTCGGTGGCCGCGACAACGTAAAAAGCCTGGTGCACTGCGCCACTCGCCTGCGCTTCAAGCTGCGCGACAGCCGCCGTGCCGACGCCGCCGCCCTGAAAAAAAATCCGGGTGTGATCATGGTGGTGGAAAGCGGCGGGCAGTTTCAGGTGGTGGTAGGCAACCATGTGGCCGACGTCTACAACGCGGTCAATCAGGTGGGCGGCCTGAGCGAGCGTGAGGCGGTGGCGGAAGATGGTGACAAAAAAGACAATCTTTTCAGCCGCTTTATCGACGTGGTCTCCGGCATTTTTACTCCGCTGTTGGGGGTGATGGCCGCTTCGGGGATCCTGAAAGGCTTCCTGGCATTGAGCCTGGCCTGCGGCTGGCTGCTGGAGAGCAGCGGCACCTTTAAAATGCTGTTTGCTGCCAGTGATGCGCTGTTTTACTTTTTGCCCATCATGCTCGGTTACACCGCTGGGAAAAAATTTGGCGGTAACCCCTTCATCAGCATGGCGATCGGCGGTGCTTTGACCCACCCCCTGATGATGGCGGCGTTTGAAGCCGCCCAGCAGCCCGATGCGGTGCGGGAGTATTTCTTCGGTATCCCACTGACCTTTATCAACTACAGCTCGTCGGTCATTCCGATCATATTTGCCGCCTGGATTTCGTGCCGCCTGGAGCCGCTGTTTAACCGGGTGATCCACAGCGCGGTCCGCAACTTTATTACGCCGCTGTTGTGCCTGGTGATCACCGTCCCGCTGACTTTCCTGCTGATCGGCCCGGCGGCCACCTGGCTCAGCCATCTGCTGGCCAATGGCTATCAGAGTATTTACGCCTTTAACCCGATTATTGCCGGGGCGTTTATGGGCGCGATGTGGCAAGTGTGCGTGATCTTTGGCCTGCACTGGGGACTGGTTCCCTTGATGATCAACAACCTGAGCGTGTTTGGCCGCGGCACCATGGTGCCGCTGCTGCTGCCGGCCGTGATGGGGCAGGTGGGGGCTACGCTGGGCGTGATGTTGCGTACCCGTGACGCCAAACTTCGGGCGCTGGCAGGTTCTGCTATCGGCGCAGGGATTTTTGGTATCACCGAGCCCGCCGTTTATGGCGTGACCCTGCCGAACAAGCGGCCGTTTATTTTCGGCTGTATCGGGGGGGCGCTGGGCGGAGCGGTGATCGGTTATTTCCACACTGCCACCTATTCCTTTGGTCTGGTGAACGTTTTCACCTTTGCGCAGATTATTCCCGCCGGTGGCTTTGACGCCACGGTGTGGGGCGCGATTGCCGGTACCTTGCTGTCGTTCTGCTTTGCGGCGGTGGCCAGCTATCTGTTCGGCGTGGTCCCCGTTGAAGCGGTCGCCGAGCAGGCGCCTGCAGCCCCGCTTAACCGCAAAGAGTCCGTCGTCAGCCCGATTGCCGGTGACGTATTGCCGCTGGAGCAGGTGAACGACGCGACTTTCGCCAGCGGTTTATTGGGCAAGGGGGTAGCGATTGTCCCATTGCAGGGCCGGGTGGTGTCACCGGTCGCCGGGCACGTGGCCTCATTGTTTAAAACCCGGCACGCCATCGGCATTGAATCGGACGACGGTGCGGAGATCTTGATTCACGTCGGTATAGATACCGTCAAGCTCGACGGGCTGCATTTCAGCGCCCATGTGCGAGAGGGGGATCGGGTTAAGCCAGGCGATCTGCTGATTGAGTTTGACCAGGCAGCGATCCGCGCCGCCGGTTTTGACACCACTACGCCGATCATCATCAGCAACAGCGATGACTACGTCGAGGTGTTGGCCAGTGGCGAGAGCAGGGTGCGGGAGCAGGCGCCGCTGCTGACTTTATTACGTTAACCGAGGAGAAAACCATGAGCAGCAAATTTCCAGACCATTTTCTGTGGGGCGGTGCGGTAGCGGCCAATCAGGTGGAAGGAGCTTATCAGACCGACGGCAAAGGCCTATCGACCTCTGATTTGCAGCCGCAGGGCATTTTCGGCGCGATTGTCCCACGGGTTGACGGCGACAGCGGCATCAAGGACGTGGCGATCGATTTTTATCATCGTTACCCGCAGGACATCGCGTTGTTCGCTGAAATGGGCTTCAAGTGCCTGCGAACCTCCATCGCCTGGACGCGGATTTTCCCGCAGGGCGATGAGGACACCCCGAACGAGGCGGGGTTGGCGTTCTATGACCGGTTGTTCGACGAAATGGCGAAGTACGGCATTCAACCGCTGATCACGCTGTCGCACTACGAGATGCCGTATGGGCTGGTGAAACGCTACGGCGGCTGGGGCAGCCGCAAGACCATCGGCTTTTTTGAACGCTACGCACGCACGGTGTTCGAGCGCTATAAGCACAAGGTGAAGCACTGGCTGACCTTTAACGAGATCAATATGTCGCTGCATGCGCCCTTTACCGGCGTTGGCCTGGCAGAGGACAGCAGCAAGAGCGAGATTTACCAGGCCATTCATCATCAACTGGTGGCCAGCGCCAGGGCGGTCAAAGCCTGCCACGAAATCGTGCCGGACGGCAAAATCGGCAATATGCTGCTGGGCGGTATTGTTTACCCGCTGAGCTGCCGACCGGAGGATGTGCTGGAGACTCAGCGCCAGAATCGCGACTGGCTGTTCTTTGGTGACGTGCAGGCCCGCGGTGACTATCCGGCCTATATGCAGCGCTACTTCCGCGAAAACGGCATTCAGATTGAGATCACCGCCGAAGACCGGCTGGCGCTGCGCGAGACCATCGATTTTATCTCCTTCAGCTATTACATGAGCGGCTGCGTCACCACCGACGAACAGCAGAACAACGCCGCCCGCGCCAACATTCTCAATATGGTGCCTAACCCGCATTTGGCCAGTTCGGAGTGGGGCTGGCAGATCGACCCCGTTGGCCTGCGTTATTTGCTGAACGTCTTGTACGATCGCTATCAGAAGCCGTTGTTTATCGTGGAGAACGGGTTGGGGGCCAAGGACCGTATCGAAGCCGACGGCAGTATCAACGACGACTACCGCATCGATTATCTCAACGATCATCTGGTGCAGGTGGCGGAAGCGATCGACGACGGCGTGGAAGTGATGGGCTACACCAGTTGGGGGCCAATCGATCTGGTCAGCGCTTCTAAAGCCGAAATGTCCAAACGCTACGGCTTTATTTATGTCGACCGCGACGATGCCGGTAACGGTAGCCTGGAGCGCCATCGCAAAAAGAGTTTTTACTGGTATCGCGACGTGATTCAAAGCAACGGTAACTCACTGAAAGAAAAAGCCTAGGTTTTACCCATTAACCCGGTGGCAATCACCGGGTCATGACCTTTATCTACTGCTGCCAATGTTTGGGGAATTCTCGCCCAGGGAATGCTGTTGCCCGCAGTCAGCGTAATATGCGGAGAAATATAATAATGAAATACCCATTACCTCACTCAATAACCTGCGCAGGATTACTGTGGGTCAGCGTTGGCGCACAGGCGGAAACTTTGCAAACCGCCAAAGACGTGGAGGCGCCAACGGCCCAGTGGCAAGGCGTCGCGCTCGGGTTCGAACAGCCACAACCTGGGTTGTTGGGCGACATGCTGGGGATCAGACCGATCCTGGAAGATCATGGCTTTCACTATAATCTGGGTTATCTCAGCCAGCTTTCCTATAACGCCGGCGGTGGATATAACCACGACAGGCAGGCGTCCTATATCGATCAGTTCTCGCTGACCTTCAGCCAGGACCTGCAGGCGCTGACCGGAATTCCGGATGCGGCGCTTGAAGGCAATATCGTTAACCGCAACCATGATAACAACTTGACGCGCGACCGCCTGCAGGATCCGCGCGTTAATCCGACCGATTTGTCCCAGGAAAGTTACGGCGGCCAGTCGATCACCCGGCTGGGCTGGCTGACCTTTAGCCGCAGTTTTCTGGAGCGTCGGCTGCAATGGCGTATCGGCATGATGAACAAGGTGCAGGATTTCGATCAGATCATTCCCTGTGACTTCCAGACGCTGACGCTGTGCGGCGGCAAGTCCGCCAACTCATTGACCTGGTATAACTGGAACGTCCACTACTGGGGTACCACGCTGCAATACAAACTGACCGACGGGTTGACCTTCAAAACCGGCCTGATGGAGCAGAACCCAAGCGCCCCAAGCCGCAGCCATGCCTGGAGCTGGTCGACCAAAGGCAGTAAAGGCCTGTTGCTGCCGATGGAGCTGGAACTGAAAACCCATGCGGTCAATCAGTTGCCGGGGGTTTATAACCTGGGAGTGTTGTTCACCAATGCCCGGCAACAAGATTTGTATGAGGGGGTCTCCGGCGGCCCGGGAGCGAGCGATCCAAACGGCTATCGCAGCCATGACCGCACCTGGTTCCTGTACAGTGGTTTTAACCAACAGCTAACGCGTCATCCGGATGATGCCAATCGGGGTCTGAGCCTGTTCTACAGCCTGGGATTGGCAGATCCGCGTTCCAACTATATGCATTACTCCACCTCTACCGGTATTCGCTACCGCGGATTGTTTGACGCGCGGCCGGACGATTGGCTGGGCCTGGGCGTTTCAATGGTCAAGTTGAGCGACCATTACCGGGATAATCAGCGTTACCTGAATCAACTCAACAACGCCACCGCGTATAACGATCCCAATTTCCGCCCGGTGCCAGGACATTCCGTGACGGCAGAACTCTACTATCGCTTCAACGTCACCCCCTGGCTGCAACTGCAGCCGGGCCTACAATACTGGCATCATCCGGGGGGCGTAAGTGAAACGCAGGATGCCTGGGTGACGGCGTTGAAAACCGTAGTGACCTTCTGAGGGTTACGCCGCATCGCTTTCCCGGTAACGCTGGCGTGCATGTTCGAACCAGCTTGCCGGGACGTTATGCGGCGGCAACAGCAGCTTTTCCAGACCCTGCTCGACGATATGGTTGGCCTGGCGCCACAGCGTCGGGTCGCCTTCGGTCAGCACTTCCAGCAGACGCTGTTTTTCTATCAAATAAGTGCGCGCAAAATGGCTGTCGAATTCCAGCAGTGAACGGGTGTTGTCGATCAGATCGGCCAGTTTGATGGTTTTGGCCTGGGGTGAAGCGTTGGCGCTGTGCCGTCGATCGCGGTTTTTACGTTCGAAGCGGTTACCGCCGCCGGTGCCGCTGACGTTGGTCAGCATTGCCACCAGTTCTGCCACCTTTGGCCCAAAATGGCTCTCGATATCGCCGAGGGTGGTGGGCGTGTCTTCCACCGTGTCGTGCAGCCAGGCGGCAGCCAGCATTTCCTCGCTGTGCGGCACGCTGCTGACGATTTCCATTACCGCCTGCGGATGAACGATGTAGGGGTCATTGGTGTATTTGCGGCGCTGATCGATAGCCGCATGCGCCTTGGTGGCGTAGCGGCGTGCGCGTTCTACCAGTGTGGTTGTCATATCCTTTTCCTCCGGCACAGCACCCTGCTGTGGCATCCCCTGCATTAAAAAAGGTAGCATACCGATTAAAAAATAGCTTGCGATTACATCGTGCGCTATCTATATTCAAAACATGAAAAGTAAAAACCCCGAACACCCCGTAGCGAAAAACCTGCTGCTGCTCGATCAGCAGATGTGTTTTGCCCTGTACTCCGCCAATCTGGCGTTGCACAAGGTGTATCGCAAACTGCTGAGCCAGCTTGATCTCACCTATCCGCAATATTTGGTGATGCTGGTGCTATGGGAGCGTGACGAAATCACGGTTTCGGACATCGGCGAGCGGCTGTTTCTTGATTCCGCCACGCTGACGCCGCTGTTGAAGCGGCTCGAGACGGCAGGGTTGTTGTTGCGTTACCGCGCCACGACCGACGAGCGACAGGTGATTATCGCGTTAACCGACGCCGGGCGCGCGCTGCGTGAAAAAGCGCAGGCGGTGCCGGAAGCCGTGATGTGCGCTACCGATTGCAGCCTCGATGAAATCGTTAATATCAAGCAGCAGCTCGAAAAGCTGCGCGGCAAGCTGATAGATCAGATTTGAAGAACGGCAGCCAGACGCAGGATCGGCGATCCTGCGCTACACTGAAGTAAGTGGGTAATTTAAGTAGTGCACGATTTAATCGTGAGAGATAGACCTATGATCGGGTTCAGCCAACTGGATCCGATGTGATGCCTCCAACCAAAAGAAGGAATGATTTATGTCGATTGAAAAAGTTGTTTACCGCGCTCATGCCACCGCAACCGGTGGCCGCGATGGCCGTGCGACCTCATCCGACGGCGTGTTGGATGTCAAACTGGGCGTGCCGAAAGAAATGGGTGGTGCGGGCGGTGAAGTCACTAACCCGGAGCAGCTGTTTGCTGCCGGTTACTCGGCCTGTTTCCTCGGCGCGCTGAAGTTTGTTGCGGCGAAAGAAAAGGTGAAAATTCCTGCCGAAGCCAAAATTGATGGCACCGTCGGCATCGGTGAAATCCCCAACGGTTTCGGTATCGAAGTGCAACTGGATATCAGCCTGCCGGGTATCGAGCGCAGCGTGGCGGAAGACCTGGTGAAAAAAGCCCACGTGGTCTGCCCTTATTCCAATGCTACCCGCGGCAATATTGATGTAACGCTTAACGTTAAGTAAGACTTTCGCCAACGTCACGGAAAAAGGGGAGGGTTATCCCTCCCTTTCTCGTTCTGCCCCGCCTGTACACTTCACACAAAAATAAAAAAAATATCCGTTTCTTGAGAATTCTCTTGATTATTACCCCCGAAATAGCGCTTATTGCCGATCGGCTGAACCTGAAGCCGCATTGAATGTCTGACTGATTCAGAACTGTTACCGTCCGGAGCCACCGCGTTACATGAACAAAGTTAAATCGCTTTCACAGCAGAATTTATCGTTATTGTTAGCGATTTATATCGGCATCTTTTTAAACCTTTCCGTTTTCTATCGTCGCTTTGATTCGTTTTCGCACGGCATTCAGGGGATTAAGGTTATTTCTGCGGTAACCGAGGTTATCGCTATCGTGCTGTTTACCTTCTTTATCATGCGGCTGGTCTCGCTTGGTGGCCGGCTGTTTTACCGTATCGTTGCTTCGCTACTGGTGCTGATTTCCGTTGCCGCCAGCTATTACATGACGTTCTTCAACGTGGTGATTGGCTACGGCATTGTGGTCTCGGTCATGACTACGGATATCGACCTGTCAAAAGAAGTGGTCGGCTTGCACTTTGTATTGTGGATGCTGGTGCTCAGCGCCTTACCGCTGTTGTGCATTTGGAAAAACAACCTGCGCTACACGCTGATCGAACAGCTGAAAACCCCAGGGCACCGGGTGAAACCGCTGGTGGTGTTGGTGGCGGTGGTGGCGCTGGTGTGGTTACCGTTGCGTATGTTGGACAGCGAACAGAGCGCGCAGGAAAAAATCACCAATGTGGATTTGCCGAGCTACGGTGGCGTAGTGGCGCACTCCTATTTGCCATCCAACTGGCTGTCTGCGCTGGGGCTGTTTGCCTATACCCGGTATGACGAAAGCCAGGATCAGGCCAATTTGTTCGACCCGGCCAAGAACTTTACCTATGTGCCGCCGGCCGATATCGATGATACCTACGTGGTGTTTATTATCGGTGAAACCACGCGCTGGGATCACATGGGGATACTGGGTTACGACCGTGACACCACGCCACGCCTGTCCAAAGAGAAAAACCTGGTGGCGTTCCGTGGTGAATCCTGCGATACCTCGACCAAACTTTCTCTGCGCTGCATGTTCGTGCGCGAAGGCGGTACCTCGGACAACCCGCAGCGTACGTTGAAAGAGCAGAACGTGTTTGCAGTGCTGAAGGATCTGGGCTTCACCTCGGAGCTGTTCGCCATGCAGAGCGAAGTCTGGTTCTATAACAATACCGAAGTGAACAACTATTCGTTCCGCGAAATGATCGCCTCCGAGAAACGCAATGACGGTAAATCGGTTGACGACATGCTGTTGGTGGACGAAATGAAAGAGTCGCTGGCCCGCTATCCGCAGGGCAAGCACATGGTGATCCTGCACACCAAAGGTTCGCATTATCTCTATTCACAGCGTTATCCACGCAGCTATGCGCGCTATCAACCGGAGTGTACCGGCGTCGACAATTTCTGTTCTAAAGAGCAGCTGGTTAACGCCTTCGATAACTCAGTGTTGTATACCGACAGCTTTATCGCCAACGTGATTGATCAGGTGCGTGAGAAGAAGGCAATTGTGTTCTATTCGTCCGATCACGGCGAATCTATCGGCGAGAATTCGCACCTGCACGGTACGCCGCGTGAAATGGCACCGCCGGAGCAGTTCCGCGTACCGATGATGGTATGGGCATCCGATAAATTCCTGGAAGATCCTCAGCATCGCGGGGCGTTTGAACAACTTCAGGCCCAACAGCGCGTGGGTAAAACCCACCGTCATGTAGAGCTGTTCGATACCATTCTCGGCTGCCTCGGATATACCTCGCCGAACGGCGGCATCGTGGCGAAAAACAACTGGTGCAATGTTCCGCAGGAAAAAACGCCGGCGGCACAGTTGTAACCTCTGCAATACCGGGCGCACTGCGCCCGGTAAAATCTGTTAATACCTTCCCTTCATCAATTAATCCGGCTCAGGCTTGCGATATATACCCGTCATCTTTCAATTTGCAGCGTTGTTACCTGCTTACAAGACCCGTCCGTGGGTCTTGCCCCTTCGGGGCTGCTGCAAGCAGCGTTCAAATCTGTTCCCGACAGATTTGTTGTTCACCCCAGTTACTGTAGGGGCGAATAAATTCGCCCCGATTAATGCGGGCGCAGCATGCGGCGCCCCTACAATACCTGGGGATGAACGAGCTGTGCGCCTAGCTGCAACTTGAAAGCTATAGGGTATACTTGGGCACTTTCCCCCTCGAACCGGAGATTTCCATGACCTTGCGCGTGGCGTTTATTGACGATCATGACATTGTGCGATCGGGCTTTGTGCAACTGCTGTCGCTTGAGGCGGATATTCAGGTGGTGGGGGAATTCAGCAGTGCTGCTCAGGCGCGCGCTGGGTTACCAGGCCTGGAGGCGGAAATCTGCATCTGCGATATTTCGATGCCGGATGGCAGCGGGTTGGATTTGCTGGCGGACATCCCTTCCGGTATTCGGGTGGTGATGTTGTCGATGCATGACAACCCGGCGCTGGTGGAAATGGCGCTTGAGCGTGGTGCCTGTGGCTTCTTGTCCAAACGCTGCAAGCCTGAAGATTTGATCACCGCGGTGCGCACCGTCGCCAGCGGCGGCGTGTACCTGATGCCTGAAATCGCCCAACAGCTGGCACGGGTGAAGGTGGATCCCCTCACGCGTCGCGAACGCGAAATCGCGCTGTTACTCGCCCAGGGGCAGGAGGTACGGGAGATTGCCGTCGCCCTGGGGCTATCGCCGAAAACGGTCCACGTGCATCGCGCCAATCTGTTCGCCAAGCTGGGCATTAACAATAACGTCGAACTGGCGAAGCGGATGCTGAATCTGTGATGCAACGCCTGATCACCCAACTGGCGCTGTTTTTCATTTATGCCACCAGTGCGTTTTGCCTGTGGGGCATCGGCACCGCGCTGATCGACCCGCCCTGGCAGGCGCTGCTGCTGTTCCCGTTCGGCCTGCGCCTGGGCATTCTGCTGCAAAGCCCTTATCGCTTCTGGCCGGGGATCTTGCTGGCCGACCTGTTGCTGATGGTATTGCTGGCGGATCAGTTCGGTTACGGGCCGGCGCTGTGGGCTTCGGTGGTGGTGCTGGTGTTGACGGTGCTGCTTAGCCTGGTCGCTTCCCCTTGGCTGCTGCGTCATCAACAAAACGACAGCGAATGGCAATGGCCGCTGATGCAGGGCGCGGTGGTGGCGGTCGCCGCACTGCTGCAGGCGCTGGTGTGGCAGGTGGTGAACGGCGAGGGCGCACGGGCGCTGTTGCTTGGGCTGGCGGGTGGCTTCACCATCGCCCCGACCTGCCTGCTGCTATGGCACTATCTGGCGCGGCAAATCTGGGTACCGCTCGAACCGGGCCTGATCCATAAACCGGTGACGCTGCGGTTACGGCATCTGGCTACCTATCTGCTGCTGTTTGCGCTCAGTATCTGGCTGCAACAGCAGGTGAATGCCGCCGAGCTGCGCCGCTTTGCGCCGTTTTGTCTGGCTATCCCGATCGTCTTCATGTCGTACCGTTACGGTTGGCAGGGGGCGCTGTTGGCGACGCTGCTCAACGGCGTGGTATTGGTCGCCAACGAGCCACCGCAGCCCGAGTCGCATCGCGACCTGCTGTTGTCGCTGCTGGCCCAGAGCCTGACCGGGCTGCTGCTTGGGGCCGGCATTCAACGCCAGCGTGAGTTGAACCAGCAGCTACGGCTGCGATTGACGGAAAACCGCCAGTTGGCGCGCGCGCTGGTGACGGCCGAAGAGCAAACCCGGCGGGAGGTCGCGCGTGAGCTGCACGACGAAGTCGGCCAGACCATCACCGTTATCCGTACCCAGGCCAGTATTATCAAGCGTCTGGCACCACAGCCGCCGGTGATCGGCTGTGCAGAAGCGATAGATACGCTGGCGCTGCGGGTGTATGACGGCGTTCACGACGTGCTGACTCAGCTGTGGCCCGCCGCCCTGAATAACCTGCCGCTGTCGGCGGCGGTGGCGGCGATGTTGCGTGAGTCGCTACCGCAGGATACGTCGCTGGTGAGTACGATGCAGTGGCAGGTACCGGATGAACTGCTGGATGAAACGCTGAAAATTACCCTGTACCGGGTCTGTCAGGAAGGGGTGACCAACGTCTGTCGCCACGCTGCTGCCAGCCGCATTGAGCTGGACGCGCGTCTTCGTCACCGTAAAGGGCGACCGCCGCAAATCCTGCTGACCATTCGCGATAACGGCATCGGTATCGATTTGGCCGACCATGAGCCGGGTTACGGCCTGCGCGGCATGCAAGAGCGCATTAGCGCACTGGGTGGCCAACTGCGGCTGACGTCGGAGCATGGCACCTGTTTGAATGTGATCTTACCCACAGTTTCAACGGCAGAAGCGTAAAACTAGGAAATACTCCTAACTGCGTCGGGAATCCGGCGTAAGCCATTCGCGCGCGCGCGCAGCATGATAGCGGCACTTTTCCTATTCTCTGAGGTTTCACATGTGGTCTTTCCTTAAAAGCCGCCAGGATGTGCCGCCGGTTACCGATCAAAAACAGATCGATGCCAGCTATAAATACTGGCGTATCCAGCTGATGTGGACGATGTACATCGGCTATGCCGCGTTTTACTTTACGCGCAAAAGCTTCAACTTCATCATGCCGGCTATGCTGAGCGATCTTGGCCTGACGATGTCCGATGTCGGCATCCTGGGGACGCTGTTCTACATCACCTACGGCTGCTCGAAATTTATCTCAGGCATGATCAGCGATCGTTCCAATCCGCGCTATTTTATGGGCCTGGGTCTGATCATGACCGGCGTGCTCAATATCTTCTTCGGGCTTAGCTCTTCGTTGCTGATGCTGGGTACGCTGTGGATCCTCAACGCCTTCTTCCAGGGCTGGGGCTGGCCACCTTGTTCAAAAATCCTCACCAGTTGGTATTCCCGCTCCGAACGCGGCAGTTGGTGGGCTATCTGGAACACTTCGCACAACTTCGGTGGTGCGCTGATCCCGCTGCTGGTCGGCTTTATCTCGCTGCACTTCAGCTGGCGCTACGGCATGATCATTCCGGGCATTATCGGTGTGTTATTGGGCCTGCTGATGTGTTGGCGTCTGCGTGACAAGCCGTCATCCATAGGGTTGCCTAGCGTCGGTAAATGGCGCAACGACGCCATGGAACTGGTGCAGGAATCGGAAGGCCAGGGCCTGACCAATCGGGAAATCATCAAGCGTTACGTGCTGACCAACAAGTACATCTGGCTGCTGGCAGTGTCTTACGTGCTGGTATACATCGTACGTACGGCGATCAACGACTGGGGCAACCTGTACCTGACGCAGGAAAAAGGCTATTCGCTGATGACCGCCAACTCGGCGATTTCCCTGTTCGAAGTGGGTGGCTTTATCGGCTCGCTGGTGGCCGGTTGGGGCTCCGACAAGCTGTTCCGCGGTAACCGTGGGCCAATGAACCTGATCTTCGCCATCGGTATCTTCCTGTCGGTGGCGGCGCTGTGGCTCATGCCGGGCGTGACCTTCCTGCTGCAGGCTGCCTGTTTCTTTGCCATCGGCTTCTTTATCTTTGGCCCGCAGATGTTGATCGGCATGGCGGCGGCGGAATGTTCGCATAAGGATGCCGCCGGAGCGGCGACCGGTTTCGTCGGTCTGTTTGCCTATCTTGGGGCGGCACTGTCCGGCTACCCGATTGCCCGCATCATGGAAATCTGGCACTGGAATGGTTTCTTCGTGGTGATCTCTATCGCCGCCTGCCTGTCCGCGCTGTTCCTGCTGCCGTTCTTGCGTGCGCAATCACCGGCGCTGAAAACCGCCAAGGCATGATGCAAAAGCGCGGTACAGGGCATCGTACCGCGCTTTATGACGCTTTTATCGCCACTTGGCGGGCTGGGTTGAAAAAGTGATTGACGCGTATTATCCCCAGCAGTAAGATGCGCCCCGCATCGGCGAGTAGCGCAGCTTGGTAGCGCAACTGGTTTGGGACCAGTGGGTCGGAGGTTCGAATCCTCTCTCGCCGACCACATTCGGAAAACCTGCTTTATAAGCAGGTTTTTTTTCGCCTGTTATATATAGGATGAGAACCTCCGAAGGAGGTTTGAGCCGAGCGCAGCGAGACCACGTTGCTTTAGCAACGGCCCGCAGGGCAAGCATCAAAGATGCGCGTAATCCTCTCTCGCCGACCACATTCGGAAAACCTGCTTTATAAGCAGGTTTTTTTTCGCCTGTTATTTGCCCTTCAGGCTGCTTTTCCGACCACGAAGTCAAAATGGATTTCGTCAAAGGGAAAAATAATCCCCTGTTCGCTTTTATCAACAATGCCGCACCTCAGCAGTGCCTGAAGATCGGTATGCACCGCTTTCACATCCCGTTTGACGCGGCGTGCCACTTCCCGGATAGAAAGTTCACCACCGCCGGTCATGGTGTGCAGGATTTGCATTTTCTTGGGCGACAGGGTTTTCCACAGGCTCTCCCAATCTAAAAAAGTGATATAGCTTCCCTGTTGCTGTTTATTGCCCTGCAGGGCTTCTTCCATGTTGCATTGAAGCTCATCAAGAGAAGCAACACGGATGGTGACTCTGTTCATTCTCTTTCTCCTCTTAGTTGAGCAACTTCACTGAAGAAACTGCGTTTCAGCTCGATGAGATGGGTAAAAACAATAGGCTGCTCAGTGTTGCCCACATGTTTGTGATCGCCTTTACCTGCCTCGTTGTCATAACGCAAACGGCAAATACCCTCTTTCACATAGGCAAACCGGTACTTATAGTGATGAGTGCTGCCGTGAACAGGTGGCTCGACATGCCAAATAACCAATTGTATAAATTCAGTGTTTGTCAGTGGGATCCTGTCCTGATAGATCAGTTGAGAAGGCACTTCCATCTCCTTCATATTGTTTAAAATAACAACATGTTTTAAGTGTTGTCAATGATGACAACACTGTGTGACATGACAAATATTGATCCTTGCCCAGAAATTAATTCACACTCCTTATTCCTATTGGCAGCAGTGATTCATTATTAAATAAATTCATCGCTGCTCAATAAAACCCGCTTGATAGCCATCTTGTTTTAATGATTATTTTATCTATAGTCTGAATACACGAAATGGGAATGATAGATTTCCGTTGCGTGGAAAGATGAATGCTTATTTATTGACTTTAATCGGCCAGGATTATTGCGGGATTATTTTGTTCCGACAATGGGTGGCCATGATTAATTATTTTATGTTGATCCTCTCGGAATAAAGGAATCAGTTATGCGCAAATTTAATAAACCGCTGTTGGCGTTGCTGATCGGCAGCACGCTGTGCTCTGCGGCGCAGGCCGCTGCACCGGGCAAACCTACGTTGGCCTGGGGCAATACCAAATTCGCCATTGTCGAAGTCGATCAAGCGGCGACGGCTTATAATAATCTGGTGAAAGTAAAAAATGCCGCCGACGTTTCTGTTTCATGGAATTTATGGAATGGCGATACCGGTACCACGGCAAAAGTATTATTAAATGGCAAAGAAGTTTGGAGTGGTGCCTCAACCGGTGGTTCGGGAACCGCAAACTTTAAGGTGAATAAAGGCGGCCGTTATCAAATGCAGGTGGCGTTATGCAACGCCGACGGCTGTACCGCCAGCGATGCAACCGAAATTGTGGTGGCAGATACCGACGGTAGCCATTTGGCACCTTTAAAAGAACCTTTGTTGGAAAAGAATAAGCCTTATAAACAAGACTCCGGCAAAGTGGTTGGCTCTTATTTCGTTGAATGGGGCGTTTACGGCCGTAATTTCACCGTCGATAAACTTCCGGCTCAGAACCTGACGCACCTGCTGTACGGCTTTATCCCTATCTGTGGCGGTGACGGCATCAACGACAGCCTGAAAGAGATCGAAGGCAGCTTCCAGGCGTTACAGCGTTCCTGTCAGGGGCGTGAAGACTTTAAGGTATCGATCCACGATCCGTTCGCTGCGCTGCAGAAAGGTCAGAAGGGCGTGACCGCCTGGGACGACCCCTACAAAGGCAACTTCGGCCAGTTGATGGCGTTGAAACAGGCGCGCCCGGACCTGAAAATCCTGCCGTCGATCGGTGGCTGGACGTTATCCGATCCGTTCTTCTTTATGGGCGATAAGGTGAAGCGCGATCGCTTCGTTGGCTCGGTGAAGGAGTTCCTGCAAACCTGGAAGTTCTTTGATGGCGTAGATATCGACTGGGAATTCCCGGGCGGGCAGGGTGCTAACCCGAAACTGGGCAGTACGCAGGATGGGGCAACCTATGTGCAGCTGATGAAAGAGCTGCGCGCCATGCTGGATCAGCTTTCGGCGGAAACGGGCCGTAAGTATGAACTGACCTCTGCGATCAGCGCCGGCAAGGATAAAATCGATAAGGTGGATTACAACACCGCACAAAACTCGATGGATCACATTTTCCTGATGAGTTACGACTTCTATGGGGCATTCGATCTGAAAAATCTGGGCCACCAGACTGCGCTGAAAGCGCCGGCCTGGAAACCGGATACGGCGTATACCACGGTGAATGGCGTTAATGCACTGCTCACGCAGGGCGTGAAGCCGGGCAAAATCGTGGTGGGCACCGCCATGTACGGTCGTGGTTGGACCGGGGTGAACGGTTACCAGAACAACATTCCGTTTACCGGCACCGCCACTGGCCCGGTGAAAGGCACCTGGGAAAATGGCATCGTGGATTACCGCCAGATCGCCAATGAGTTTATGAGCGGCGAATGGCAGTACAGCTACGATGCTACCGCTGA
The DNA here is from genome assembly GCF_046531865.1 of Serratia sp. AXJ-M. Lineage (NCBI taxonomy): Bacteria > Pseudomonadati > Pseudomonadota > Gammaproteobacteria > Enterobacterales > Yersiniaceae > Serratia > Serratia sp. AXJ-M. The sequence continues at coordinate 125,101 of NZ_CP059394.1, forward strand.
AGCACCCTATGTCTTCAAACCTTCCACTGGCGATCTGATCACCTTCGACGATGCGCGCTCGGTGCAGGCGAAGGGCAAATATGTGCTGGATAAGCAGCTGGGCGGGTTGTTCTCATGGGAAATTGACGCCGACAACGGCGATATTCTGAATAACATGAACAGCAGCCTGGGCAACAGCGTCGGTACGCCTTAAATCGGTTGTAGTACGTTGCCGGGGGATATCTTTTCGCCCCCGGCTTTTTACAGACGAAAGTTTTTTAACGGCGCATAGATTGTGGAGTCGTCTCGATCAAAAAGGGCTTCAGTGCCTCACTCTTTCGGGTAGGGGATCAGCATTTCATCCTGTATTTAACGCAGATCACAAAAATAACCGTTCAGATATTCATCATTCAGAAACAAACTTTTTTAGTTTTTTATCGGAGTTAAACACCAGTAACTTTCTTCAGTGCAGGCTAACGAACTAAAAATGACCGTGTAGCATAATTTTTAATGCTGCAACTGTTAAAGAAAGGTTTTTTTTATGTTTGTTTGCTGTTTCTCACAGTCTGTGTAAATCCCTACTGGTTATATTGACGACACCCCAAACAGTTGGCAATTTGGTAGCCTCAGGGGTAAGAGCGAGAGTTGTTTGAGTGAATTCCACGCGCTCAGACGCCCCCACCGGGACGCGTTCCACCCGGCTCTCTCGCGCAATTATCCCTCCCAGCCTTCGGGCACACTGCACAGGCCGCGCAATAAAAAATACAGGCTCTGGCGGTAAAACACACATCACATCACATAATGGAGCACTAGCGATGACAAGTTCCTTGGGAAAAACAGGGATTCTGAAATTCGGTATTGGGCTGATTGCGTTGACCGTTGCGGCCAGCGTGCAAGCCAAGACTCTGGTTTACTGTTCTGAAGGTTCCCCGGAAGGGTTCAACCCGCAGTTGTTTACCTCGGGTACCACTTATGACGCCAGCTCGGTGCCGATTTACAACCGTCTGGTCGAATTCAAAATCGGCACCACCGAACTGCAGCCGGGCCTGGCTGAAAAATGGGACGTTAGCGAAGACGGCAAAGTCTACACCTTCCACCTGCGTAAAGGCGTGAAGTGGCAGAGCAGCAAAGATTTCAAACCGACCCGTGACTTCAACGCTGACGACGTGGTGTTCTCCTTCGAACGCCAGCTGGACGCGAATAATGCCTATCACAAAGTCTCCGGCGGCAGCTATGAGTACTTTGAAGGCATGGACATGCCGAAACTGATCGCCAAAATCGAGAAGGTGGACGATTCCACAGTCCGTTTCGTGCTGAACCGTCCGGAAGCCCCGTTTGTGGCTGACCTGGGTATGGACTTCGCATCCATTCTGTCTGCCGAATACGCCGACGTGATGATGAAAGCCGGTACTCCGGAAAAAGTTGACCTGAACCCAATCGGTACCGGTCCGTTCCAACTGCTGCAATACCAGAAAGACTCCAAAATCCTTTATAAGGCATTCGACGGTTTCTGGGGCACCAAGCCGAAGATCGACCGTTTAGTGTTCTCTATCACGCCAGACGCTTCAGTGCGTTACGCCAAGCTGCAGAAAAACGAATGTCAGGTGATGCCGTTCCCGAACCCGGCTGACATCGCCCGCATGAAGCAGGACAAAACCATCAACCTGATGGAACAACCGGGGCTGAACGTTGGCTACCTGTCGTTCAACGTTGAGAAAAAACCGCTGGATAACCTGAAGGTGCGTCAGGCGTTGACCCTGGCGGTCAACAAGCAGGCGATCATCGACGCGGTGTACCAGGGCGCAGGCCAGGCGGCTAAAAACCTGATCCCGCCAACCATGTGGGGCTATAACGACGCGGTGAAGGATTACACCTACGATCCGGTCAAGGCCAAAGAGCTGCTGAAAGAAGCGGGCATGGCAGACGGCTTCGCCATCGATCTGTGGGCTATGCCGGTACAGCGTCCGTACAACCCGAACGCGCGCCGCATGGCGGAAATGATCCAGTCTGACTGGGCGAAAATCGGCGTGAAAGCCAAAATCGTGACCTATGAGTGGGGTGAGTACCTCAAGCGCGCCAAAGCGGGCGAGCATCAGACGGTGATGATGGGCTGGACCGGCGACAACGGGGATCCGGACAACTTCTTCGCCACGCTGTTTAGCTGTGCGGCGGCGAAAGATGGTTCCAACTACTCTCGTTGGTGCTACAAGCCGTTTGAAGATCTGATTCAACCGGCACGCGCTGAATCGAACCACGACAAACGCATCGAACTGTACAAGCAGGCTCAGGTAGTGATGCACGATCAGGCTCCGGCACTGATTGTCGCCCACTCCACCGTTTACGAGCCAGTGCGTAAAGAAGTGAAGGGCTATGTTGTGGATCCGCTTGGTAAGCATCACTTTGAGAATGTCTCTCTAGATTAATTCTGGCCGTTAAGCCGGCGACACACGAATGGACTTGGCAGGGGCGCAACAGGTTGCGCTTCTGCTGACCAGTCTCCGGCGTATGGCATCAGGATTGTTCAAAGTGTGTGAGCTTTAATAAGCCTGGCGGACGATGAGCTGCCGGGCACTTTATACAGAGAGTTCGGGATATGTTGCAGTTCATACTCCGACGTTTGGGGTTAGTTATCCCAACGTTTATCGGCATAACTTTGCTGACTTTTGCATTCGTCCATATGATCCCCGGTGACCCGGTGACCATCATGGCCGGGGAACGCGGGATCTCCGCAGAACGCCATGCGCAGTTGATGGCGGAAATGGGGCTGGATAAACCGCTCTATCAACAATATTTCTCTTACGTATCCAACGTGTTGCAGGGTGATTTGGGTACGTCCCTCAAAAGCCGCATCTCCGTTTGGGATGAGTTTGTTCCACGCTTCAAGGCCACGCTGGAATTAGGGTTCTGCGCGATGATTTTTGCCGTGCTGGTGGGTATCCCGGTCGGGGTGCTGGCGGCAGTCAGGCGAGGCTCAATATTCGATCATACCGCGGTGGGCATCTCGCTGACCGGCTACTCGATGCCGATTTTCTGGTGGGGCATGATGCTGATCATGCTGGTCTCGGTGCAGCTAAACCTGACGCCGGTATCGGGGCGGGTCAGCGACACGGTGTTCCTCGACGATACCTTGCCGTTAACCGGTTTTATGCTGATTGATACCCTGATTTGGGGCGAACCGGGCGACTTCGCTGATGCCGTGATGCATATGATCCTGCCAGCTATCGTACTCGGCACCATTCCGCTGGCAGTGATCGTGCGTATGACGCGCTCCTCAATGCTGGAAGTGTTGGGCGAAGATTACATCCGTACCGCGCGCGCCAAAGGCGTGAGCCGCATGCGGGTGATCGTGGTGCATGCTTTGCGCAATGCCTTGCTGCCGGTGGTAACGGTGATTGGCCTGCAGGTCGGCACCATGCTGGCCGGTGCCATCCTGACCGAAACCATCTTCTCCTGGCCGGGCCTGGGGCGCTGGCTGATGGATGCGTTGCAGCGTCGCGACTATCCGGTAGTTCAGGGCGGCGTATTGCTGGTCGCCTGTATGATTATTCTGGTTAACCTGCTGGTAGACGTGCTCTACGGCGTGGTCAACCCGCGTATTCGCCACAAGAAATAAGGGGCGCTCTAATGTCTCAAGTCACTGAGTCTGTAGTTAAAGGTGCGCCGAAGCCCATGACCCCGTTTCAGGAGTTCTGGCACTATTTCAAGCGCAATAAAGGGGCCGTTGTCGGCCTGGTTTATATCATTGTGATGTTCGTTATCGCCATCGGTGCCGGGGTGCTGGCACCGCATGCGCCGGCGGATCAGTTCCGCGACGCGCTGCTCAAACCGCCGGTCTGGCAGGAAGGCGGCAGCTGGCAATATATCCTCGGTACTGACGATGTGGGCCGTGATGTACTGTCGCGCCTGATGTACGGCGCGCGGCTGTCGCTGCTGGTCGGCTGTCTGGTGGTGGTGCTTTCGCTGATCATGGGCGTGGTGCTGGGCCTGCTGGCCGGTTATTTCGGCGGCGTGGTAGATGCAATCATCATGCGTATCGTCGACATCATGTTGGCGTTGCCGAGCCTGCTGTTAGCATTGGTGCTGGTGGCTATCTTCGGCCCCTCCATCGTCAACGCTTCGCTGGCGTTAACCTTCGTCGCCTTGCCGCACTACGTGCGACTTACGCGCGCGGCGGTCTTGGTGGAAGTGAACCGCGACTACGTCACCGCTTCACGCGTGGCGGGCGCCGGTGCGCTGCGCCAAATGTTTATCAACATCTTGCCAAACTGCCTGGCGCCGCTGATCGTCCAGGCCTCTCTTGGCTTCTCGAACGCCATTCTGGATATGGCCGCTCTCGGCTTCCTGGGCATGGGTGCGCAACCGCCAACGCCGGAGTGGGGCACCATGCTCTCCGACGTACTGCAGTTCGCTCAAAGCGCCTGGTGGGTCGTGACCTTCCCCGGCGTGGCGATTCTGCTGACGGTGCTTGCATTTAACCTGATGGGGGACGGCTTGCGTGACGCTCTCGACCCCAAACTCAAGCAGTAACAGAGGACGAGAGAGATGGCGTTATTAAATGTAGACAAGCTTTCGGTGCACTTCGGTGACGAAGGCACTCCCTTCCGCGCGGTAGACCGCATCAGTTACAGCGTGGAGCAGGGCCAGGTGGTGGGCATTGTCGGCGAATCCGGCTCCGGCAAGTCCGTCAGCTCGCTGGCGATTATGGGGCTGATCGACTTCCCCGGTAAGGTGATGGCCGAAAAACTGGAGTTTAACGGCCAGGATCTGCGCAAAATTTCCGAAAAAGAGCGTCGCCAACTGGTGGGCTCGGAAGTGGCGATGATTTTCCAGGATCCGATGACCAGCCTTAACCCGTGCTACACCGTCGGCTTCCAGATCATGGAAGCGTTGAAGGTGCACCAGGGCGGCAACCGCCGCACTCGTCGTCAACGGGCTGTTGATTTGCTGACCCAGGTAGGTATCCCCGACCCGGCTTCGCGTCTCGACGTTTATCCGCACCAGCTTTCGGGTGGGATGAGCCAGCGCGTGATGATCGCCATGGCGATTGCCTGCCGACCAAAGCTGCTGATTGCCGATGAACCGACCACCGCGCTCGACGTGACCATTCAGGCGCAAATCATCGAACTGCTGCTGGAATTGCAGCAGCGTGAAAATATGGCCCTGTTGCTGATCACTCACGATCTGGCGCTGGTGTCCGAGGCGGCGCATCACATCATCGTGATGTATGCCGGGCAGGTGGTGGAGTCCGGTAAGGCATCGGAAATCTTCCGCGCACCGCGTCACCCTTATACTCAGGCGCTGCTGCGCGCGTTGCCGGAATTCGCCGCCGATAAAGCGCGCCTGGCTTCGCTGCCTGGCGTGGTACCGGGCAAATATGACCGCCCAAGCGGCTGTTTGCTCAATCCACGCTGCCCGTACGCCAATGAGCGTTGCCGTACTGAAGAGCCGGAACTGCGCAGCATTCCCGGCCGTCAGGTTAAATGTCACACACCGCTGGATGATGCGGGGAGGCCGACCGTATGAGCCAGAACCAACCCTTATTGCAGGCGATTGACCTGAAGAAACACTACCCGGTCAAGAAGGGGCTATTTGCCCCGGAGCGGCTGGTCAAAGCGCTGGATGGCGTTTCCTTTACGCTTGAGCGTGGCAAAACGCTGGCGGTGGTGGGCGAATCCGGCTGCGGTAAATCGACGCTGGGTCGCCTGCTGACGATGATTGAAGTTCCGACCGGCGGCGAGTTGTACTATCAGGGGCAGGATTTGCTGAAGCCGGATGTCACTGCCGAGAAGCTGCGACGCCAGAAGATCCAGATCGTGTTCCAGAATCCTTATGGATCGCTCAACCCACGCAAGAAGGTCGGGCAGATCCTTGAGGAGCCGTTGCAGATCAATACCGCGTTAAGCAGCGCAGAACGTCGTGAGAAAGCGCTGGAGATGATGGCCAAGGTCGGATTGAAAACCGAGCATTACGATCGTTATCCCCATATGTTCTCCGGCGGGCAGCGGCAACGTATCGCTATTGCACGCGGGTTGATGCTTAACCCGGACGTAGTGATTGCCGATGAGCCGGTTTCTGCGCTGGACGTGTCCGTGCGGGCGCAGGTGTTGAACCTGATGATGGATTTGCAGCAGGATTTGGGGCTGTCTTACGTGTTTATCTCCCATGATTTGTCGGTGGTGGAGCACATTGCCGACGAAGTGATGGTGATGTATCTCGGCCGCTGCGTGGAGAAGGGCAGTAAAGACGCCATCTTCAATAATCCGCGTCATCCGTATACCCAGGCGTTGCTGTCCGCGACACCGCGCCTGAATCCGGATATGCGTCGCGAGCGCATCAAGCTGACCGGCGAATTGCCCAGCCCGATGAACCCGCCGCCAGGTTGTGCATTCAATGCTCGCTGCCGCCGTGCTTTCGGGCCTTGTACCCAACTGCAACCCCAGTTAAAGCAATACGGCGAGCAGATGGTGGCCTGCTTTGCGGTCGATCAGGATGAAAATTCTGCGGCATAACTTTGTTATCCATGAAAATTAACTAAAAATGCCGGTTTTTACGCCGGCATTTTTTTTGCTTTTAATTATGATCGTATTAATTAGTTTATTGAGTGGATTTTTTATTTGTATTAATGGCGCTTATTTTTCTTAGCGAAATCCTGACGAAATAATCTGAATTAGGAATCTTCGCAAACCACTGATAATTAATCTCTTGGCTTTTTCTATCCGGATTATTACGCCGATTGGAATGGAATGCCCAAAGCCAATGTTAAGGATTAAGGTTCCGCCGCAGCTTGATGGCTGCAAAAAAAAGCACGCCTGAAGGCGTGCCCAGATGGCTGATAAAGTCCTTTGCAATTAAAAGTTCTGATTTAGGGACTAATAAAAACAAAGGATTATGTTTTCTGATTTACCCCAAACATCCGAAAACCACGTTTTTCGGGTGTTTGTCATCAGACTAAGCACGCCCGAAGGCATGCCCCTGAGTCATCAGGTAATGCAATTACTGGGGATATGGTACCCAATCGCCGCCGTTTAGCCGGATGTAAGGCTTGCCCTGGTATTGCATCACGATGGCGTTGTCATTCTCGGAAATGACCGCCGTCTGTGGCAGGTTCTGCGTCAGCGCCTGCCAGTCTACGCTCGGTGCGGTGAAGGCCTTGCCGTCTACCAAACGAGAAACCAGCTCGGAAAGCGCCAGGTAGCTGCTTGGCGTTTTGACCTGCAGCGGGCTGCCCTGATGCGGCGCTTTCATACCAACCAGTTTGATACCTACCGGCGTATGGGTAATGTTCGGGCTTGGGATATCGCGCAGGCCGGACATCTGCATTTTGTCTCCCACCAGTGCCGCGCCGTGTTCCGGCACGATCACCACCATCACCTTGCGGCCAGACTTCTCCAATTGATCCAGGAAGGTGTTCAACTGGTCGAACAATTTCTGCGCCCGGGGTTGATAGTCCGCGCTCTTGTTCGAACCGACGAAACGGTTACCGTCATGCAGTGGAATGATATTGAAGAAGGTGGCGCTGCGGGCATCACCGGCTTTCTGCTGCTGATCCAGCCAGCGGGTGAGCAGTTCCAAATCGTTGTATATCGGTTCGCCATCGAACGAGGCCAGCTCATTGCCGATCCCGGCCTGAGACATCAGCGGTGCCTGCATATCACCCTGTTCGCGCAGCTCTTTCAGGAAGTTGCCGAACACGCCGGAGTGATCCAGCATCAGCTGTTCTTTGAAGCCCAGCTTGGCAAGATTATCAAACAGATAGCATTGCTGATTGACCGGCTGATACAAATCGTGATGCGAAGGCTGACCACAGCTGGCGCGTAACAACCTGATTGCCGCCGGGCCGCTGTAGGCGGTGGCCGAATTGAAGTTGTCGAACATAATGTCCATCTTCGACCACAGCGGATGGTTTTCCAGTTTTACCGCGTCCATGTCGGCCCAGGCCAACGAACAGATGTTGATCACCAGCAGGTCAAACGGCTGAGCATCGGCAGGCAGGCTGGCCGGGAAGGCGGTTGCGCGGGTTTTTTCCTTGTCGTAGAACTGATTCAGATAGGCCGTCAGGTTGGCGCTGGTTGGTGGCGCACTGTCCGCCGGTGCGCTGTCGCCCCCGGTGGCCGGCTGCGTCGTTGCCGGGGTGCTACTGGTAGAAGCGTTGGTACTGGCCGGTAACAGGGAGACGGCCGGCCCGGCAATGTTGACCAGGTTCAACCACACCAGTGCGGCAACGGTGAATACGGTAACCCGTACCCATTGAGCCAGGAACAGGTAGGCAATCAGCATCACGAAGGCCGCGCCGATCATCTGCCAATTAATAAAGCGATTTATCAGCTCCAGCAGATATTGGGCGCTAAAGCCGGTCAATTGCGAACCCTGGCTCATGATGCTGTTGATGCCGGGCAACCAGGTGTCGTGATAGAACAACGCAATCCCAATCGGGATCGCCACGTAATGACGCCAGCGGTGCAGACGCATCGCCGGTATCGGCATCAACAGAAATGCCATGAACACCAGGTTGGGCAAGGCGTGGAAGTTCAGGTAACCGAACCACAGCAGGGCAAATTTGGCCAGGAAGTAGTAGTTCCAGCCACCCAGCCCACGCCAGTAGCGCCACAGGGAGTTATCGGATTGCGGGTTGTTTGTTGGCTTCATGGCTGTTTCTTACGCTTAATCTGAGATGAAGAACCTTCGCGCACCCATAATCCGATGGATTTTAAATAGCGCGGTGATAACAACAGGTTTTGCCAGTACTGACGCCAGTGCGGGAAACGCCGGTGAAAGGCGTAACCCAGTGGGATGAAAATAATGGCGCACAGAATAATCAGTTGCACAATGTCGTTAAGATTCAACATGCTTATTCTCCTGCGCACCGGTAGTCAGCGTGAAAGCCACCGGTTGACGGCGCTCCTGCGGGCGGTCTGCCTCGGCGGCGGCCTGGCGCGGTGTGGCCTGTGCGGTCGCTGCAGGCAACGGAATATTGGCGTTGTGCGCCAGCCGTTTAATTTCAGAAATAATATCTACGTCCTGGTGCCACACCACCCGGTTACTGAAGGCTTCATCTACCGGCAGACGAAAAATAAACTTCAGAGCGGTATCCAAATCGTTAATCCGGCAGGTGGAGAGAAACAGGACCAGTCGGCCTTGCACCACGGTCATTACGTCGCCGAAGCGCCGTAGAAAACACAGGGTCATCGCCTGTTCGGCGCGCAACCCGGGCACCGGGCGCAGCGCTACCATCACACCTTTACCGTCTTCCGGCAGCAGCGTGTTGCCCATCAGCGAAATCACCGCCTGACTAAAATCGTCCGGCCGCATATAACCTTTCAGTTGCAGCGGACGCAGCCCGGCCAGCAGGGCATCAATATCTGCCGGAACGTGGCGCGAGAAGCGTTGCCCCTGAATACCCTCAAGCATGGTCAAAAAGCGCGACAACGGTGCCACGTGCGGCACAATCAGATTGGCGCCGCAGGCCAACAGCAAGCGTTCGTCACTGTAACGCAGGCTGGCGCTCATCTCGCGTACCACGATTTTCAGGCCGTTGCCGCGCTGACGGCGCAGGCTGTGGATTTGATGCGCCAGCGCATCAATTTCATCACTTTGGTACAGGGCGAAGATCAACGTAGCCGAAAGCGTCAACATGCCGTGCTGCGCCAGTTGCGCATTGGTTTGCAGCAGTTGCCAGTTGGCCGATAGCGGCGGCGCGCCTTCAAGAATGCTCTGCTGGGCCAGGTAGCGCCCTTCATCGCTGCGGATGGAGGTCGGAGAAGGTTTATTGCTGTCGTCGTCACCCTGCCAGCCGTGCTCACCGGCATACAGCGTCAGCAATTGGTTGGCGTTGATGCCGTTTTCGGTGCTCCACCAGTTAACCAGATACTGTGCACTGTCCTGCTGCCACTGCAGGCTGGCCAGCCCGTTAAGGATGCGGTGTTGAGTGCTGAGTTGCCCTTTGAGTTTATTCACGCCGCCGCCGTGGCTGAGGATCAGCAGCGTGCAGCCTTGTCGGCGCAGCCAGGCGCCGGTGGCGCGGGTCCAGTCACCCAACTCTTCGCGGGTGAAGGTCTGCCATAAGCTGGCATGGGCCAACAGAATCAATAGGCGATTTTGCGGTTTTAGGGCGCGCATCAGGTCGTCGCTAAAGTGCATCAGTGCCGCTTTTTTCTCGGGTAGCTGGTACAGCGGGATTTTTTTCAATGCGGGGGAGACAAGTGCCGCCAGCAACCCGTCAGGTTTTTCTCCGCTGCATATCAACGCGACCTGGCTGGTTGCAGCCTGGGCAGCCAAGGTTTGCTGGCAGAGCAGGTTGGCATCGGTTTGACGGTCGACATTCACCCAATACAGCCCCGGGGCTTGCATGACAGACAGTTCTTCCCAAATCTGCCGAACACCTAATGAGAAAGATTGCGCCATAGGATATTTTTCTACTTTCGTTGAAAGTGTCATCGCGGCCAACTGAGTATAGCTATTCGGCCATCCTGTCATTGGGAACAATAATAAAAAAATTAAAACCAGCCATGTACTAATATTTGTTGAGAATCATCTTATTGGCCATGTCTTTTTTTTAGCGTTGCTATAGTAATTAACATTAGCCTATTTTTTTGAGGCGGCAGAATGAATGATCAATTAACGCGCTTTCACGCAGTGGTGCCATCGGAAACTCAGGACGATTTGCTGGCGCTTAGTCAGGCATTTTCGCTGCCAAAATTAAGCTATGTCGATATCGCACGTCAGGAGCGGTTAACGCAAATGATGGCCAACTGGCCGCTGCTGGCCGAATTAGCGCAGACCACGGGGAGCCGTTAGTTTATGCCAGTGATTGCTCTGCAGGGGTTGCGAGGCGGGATGGGGGCGACGTCGGTCACCGCGGCGCTCGCGTGGGCATTACAGCAACTGGGCGAGTCGGTATTGGCGATTGATTTTGCGCCGGATAACCTGCTGCGTCTGCATTTTAATACCCCATTCGAGCTGGCGCGGGGTTGGGCCCGGGCCGAGCAGGACGGCGGCGATTGGCAACAGGGCGCGATGCGCTACTGTGAAAACCTCGACTTTCTCCCCTTTGGCCAGCTCACCCTGGCGGAACGAGTGAATGTACAACAATCTTGTCGGCAACAGCCCGCCCGCTGGCAGAACAATCTGGCGCAGCTAAACGCCGCGGCGCAGTACAACTGGATCCTGTTGGATCTGCCGGCGGATGATGAAGCACTGGCTCAGCAGGCGCTGGCGGTAGCAGATTGCGTCTTTACCCTGATTGCTCCGGACGCAAACTGCCAGGTGCGGCTGCATCAGCAAGCGTTGCCGCAAGGCTGCCGTTTCCTGATTAATCACTATTTCGCCGCCAGCCGACTCCAGCAGGATTTACACCAGCTGTGGCTGCAAACGCTGGGGGGATTGTTGCCGGTGGTTATCCACCGCGATGAGGCGATGGCCGAAGCCCTGGCGGTGAAACAGCCTTTGGGGGAATATCGGCCGGAAAGCCTGGCTGCGGATGAAGTGCTGACGCTGGCTAACTGGTGTCTGATTAACCTGAAGGGGACGGCGCCATGAGCCGGGTGATGAACCTGCTGCTGGTGCTGCCGGTCCATCAGGCGGTGCAGACGCGTTACCGTAACTACCGACGGCATGGTTCGTCGGCGTTTACCGCCTTTTTCACCACGCTGCTGGTGGCACTGGGCTGGATTTTCCTGCGTTTCGAATCCCCCGGCTGGCAACGGTTGCGGGCTGAGCGCAGCTATTGGTTCCCCCATCTATCCTCCAGCCGTCCGCGGCCGGCGGACGCGCTGCGCTATCTGGTGCAAGGGTTGTGGCTGTTGGTGTTCCGCACCGATCGTGCACCTGTAACCCATCATCGTTTCGCCGGCTGGCGGCGGTTGCAATTGCGCTACGCCCAGTGGCTGCAAACCCTGCCACAGCGGCTGGAAAATGCCGGGCTGGAGCAGCGTTCGGTTGAGCGCCTTGGCCGGATGAGCCAGCGCATGCGCCGTCTGCTGTTTATTATTGTCGGCGTATTGGCGGCAATCCTCGCCATACTCTGTATTTCTCAACCGTTCGATCTGCCGGCGCAGTTTGTGTTTGTGGTGCTGCTGTGGGCCATTGCCATGGTGGTGCGCCGGGTACCGGGCCGTCTGCCGGGACTGATGCTGATCGTGCTGTCGCTGACCGTTTCCTGCCGCTACCTGTGGTGGCGCTATACCGCCACCTTGAACTGGGACGATCCGCTCAGCCTGACCTGCGGCCTGCTGCTGCTGATAGCGGAAACCTATGCCTGGGTGGTGCTGGTGTTGGGATATTTCCAGACCGTCTGGCCGCTGAATCGCCAGCCGGTGCCGATGCCTGCCGACAGCGCAACCTGGCCGACGATCGATTTGCTGGTGCCGACCTACAACGAAGATCTGGGGGTGGTGAAGCCGACCATCTACGCCGCGCTGGGCATCGACTGGCCGAAAGAGAAGGTCAGTATTTACATCCTCGATGACGGTAACCGGCCAGAATTCAAAGCGTTCGCCGAAGAGGTGGGGGTTAAGTATATCGCCCGGCCAACTCATGAGCATGCCAAGGCCGGTAACATCAACAACGCGCTGAAACAGGCCACCGGCGAGTTTGTCGCGATTTTTGACTGTGACCACGTACCCACGCGCTCGTTCCTGCAACTGACCATGGGTTGGTTCTTCAAAGACAAAAAGCTGGCGATGCTACAGACCCCGCATCACTTCTTCTCGCCGGATCCTTTTGAGCGCAACCTGGGGCGTTTTCGTCAGACGCCGAACGAAGGAACGCTGTTCTATGGCCTGGTGCAGGACGGCAACGACATGTGGGACGCGACCTTCTTCTGCGGCTCCTGCGCCATTCTGCGTCGCAGTGCGCTGGATGAAATCGGCGGTATCGCGGTGGAAACCGTCACCGAAGATGCCCATACCTCATTGCGTTTGCATCGCCGTGGACACACCTCAGCGTATATCCGTATCCCCCAGGCCGCCGGGCTGGCGACCGAGAGCCTGTCGGCGCACATTGGCCAGCGTATTCGCTGGGCACGCGGCATGGTGCAAATCTTCCGGCTGGATAACCCGCTGTTAGGCAAGGGGCTGAAGTTGGCGCAGCGGTTATGTTATGCCAACGCCATGCTGCACTTCTTGTCCGGTATTCCACGGTTGATCTTCCTGACCGCACCCTTGGCCTTTCTGTTGCTGCATGCCTACATCATTTTCGCCCCGGCGCTGGCGATCGCGCTGTATGTGTTGCCGCATATGATCCACGCCAGTCTGACCAACTCGCGTATTCAGGGGAAATACCGGCACTCTTTCTGGAGTGAGATCTACGAAACGGTATTGGCCTGGTATATCGCCCGGCCAACGACGGTGGCGCTGTTCAATCCGCACAAGGGCAAATTCAACGTCACCGCCAAAGGCGGGCTGGTGGAAGAAGAGCACGTCGACTGGGTGATCACCCGGCCCTATATGTTCCTGGTGATCCTGAATCTGGCCGGGCTGTTCTTCGGCGTTTGGCGGCTGGGTTACGGCCCGGCCGATGAAGTCATGACGGTGATCATCAGCCTGGTGTGGGTGCTGTACAACATGACCATTCTCGGTGGGGCGGTGGCGGTAGCGGTAGAGGCCAAACAGGTGCGTCAGGCGCACCGGGTAGAGATCGCGATGCCGGCCGCAATCGCTCGTGCCGACGGCCATCTGTTCCCTTGTACGCTGCGCGATTATTCCGATGGAGGGGTGGGCATTGAGATGCGCGTAGCGGATGCGCTGAAAGATGGCGACAAGGTGTCGCTGCTGCTCAAACGCGGGCAGCAGGAATACAGCTTTCCGTGTGTGGTGACCCGAGCCTTCGGCAGCAAGGTGGGGATCCGTATGGTTTCCATGACCACCCGCGAACACATTGATTTTATTCAGTGCACCTTTGCCCGCGCCGATACCTGGGCGTTGTGGCAGGACGGGTTCCCTGAAGATAAACCGATCGAAAGCCTGCGCGACGTTCTGGCGCTGGGCTTCCGGGGTTACGTACGTATGGCGGATTATGCACCGCCGATGGTGCGCCGCCTGCTGGTCGGGTTCACGACGCTGATTGCGTGGGGAGTGTCATTTATCCCACACGGCGTTGGCAGAGCCCCGGCCTTCAGCCAAAAAGAGACAGTGGTATAGGCAAACCGCCCGCTCACTCGCCTGGCCCCCAGGCTATAACATTGATGATGATACGATGACGAGAAAAATAACCTGGTTTACCGCCCTGGCCTTAGGCATCAGCACCCTGTCTCAGGCTGAAACCGCCACCGCGCCGACCGGACAGCCGCCGGTGACGATACCCGCCGATGCGTCGGTCACCACCCCTATGGGATCGGCCGCGCCGGTGGATCCGAATGCGCCGGTTCGTGATGTGCAGTTGCCGTTCGCCACTATTGCTCCGCCGCCGGGGACCTTTACCCTGCGCGGTACCCGGCCGGATGGCCAGGTTGAATTCGGCGTGCGCAGCGATGAGGTGGTGTCGCAGGCGATGCTTGATCTGGAGTTTACGCCGTCACCGTCGCTGATCCCGGTGGAGTCGCACGTCAAGGTGTACCTTAATGATGAGTTGATGGGGGTGACGACCCTTGCCAAAGAGCAGCTCGGTAAACCAAATCGCATCCAAATGGCGATAGATCCTCGCTATATCACCGATTTTAACCGCGTACGGCTGGTGTTCGTTGGCCATTACCAAAACATTTGCGAAAACCCGGCCAGCACGACCTTGTGGTTGGAAGTCAGTAAATCCAGCTCGTTGAACCTGCGCTTCCAGACCTTGCCGGTGAAGAACGAACTGTCGCATTTCCCGGAGCCGTTTTTTGACAGCCGCGATAACCGCCCACTGATCTTGCCGATGGTGTTTGCCGGCCAGCCGGATATCACTCAGCAGCGCGCGGCAGGCATTTTGGCTTCGTGGTTCGGCAGCAAAGCACAGTGGCGCGGTCAGTCGTTCCCGACGCTGTACAACAAGCTGCCGGAACAGCACGCCATCGTCTTCGCCACCAACAAGCAGCGTCCGGATTTCCTGCGGGATTATCCGGCGGTCAACGGGCCGACGGTGGAGATGATTAGCCATCCGGATAACCCGTACATCAAACTGCTGCTGGTGCAGGGGCGCGATGACAACGATTTGATCACCGCGGTGAAAGGTATCGCGCAGGGCAATATTCTGTTCCGTGGCCAAAACGTCACGGTGGACAAGGTCGAACAGCTGGCTCCGCGTCAGCCCTATGATGCGCCTAACTGGGTGCGCACCGATCGGCCGATGACCTTCGCCGAGCTGCAGCAGTACGCTGAGCAATTGCAAACCAGCGGTATCGAGCCGGGCCCCATTTCGTTGACCATGAATTTGCCGCCGGACCTGTTCCTGATCCGCAGTACCGGCATCGATATGCACCTGAAATACCGCTATACCGCCCCGCGCATTCAGGACGGTTCGCGGCTGAGCGTCAGCCTGAACAACCAGTTCGTGCAGGCTTACTCGCTGGTGCCGGAGCATGAGCAGGGGGCCCAGTTGCTGCGCTTGCCACTGACCCAGGGGCTGATCGATTCGGACAAGAACGTCAATATTCCGGCGCTGCGTCTGGGGGCGACCAACCAACTGCGTTTCGACTTTGACTACACCACGCTGTTGGCCAGCGGCGCGGAAGGTCGTTGCGAAACCTATTCCTTTACCGCTAACCATGCGGTGATCGACGGCGCATCGACCATTGATTTCTCCGGTTACCGTCACTTTATGGCGATGCCGGACCTGCGGGCTTTTGCCAATGCCGGTTTCCCTTTCAGCCGCCTGGCCGATTTGTCGCAAACGCTGGTGTTGGTGAACAAGCAGCCGCAACCGGCGCAGGTCAGCGCTTTGCTGAACGCGATGGGCATCATTGGCGCGCAAACCGGTTACCCGGCGTTGGCGATGACGCTGAGTGACGACTGGTCGCAGGCCAAGGATCGGGATGCCGATATTTTGATGATCGGCACTATTCCCCCGGAGCTGAAGGACGATAAAAAGATCAGCCTGCTGGTGGACGCCACCCAGAGCTGGGTCAAACAACCGACGCGGCAGTTGCCGCTGCCGACCATGGACGTGCTGGCAGAAGACACCAAGCCGGACAGCAAAACCACCATCAGTTCTGAAGGGGCGATGGCTGCAATTATCGGCGTGCAGTCGCCGTTTAACGCTCAGCGCAGCATTGTGGCATTGCTGGCGGACAGCGCGCGGGGTTACGACCTGTTGAACACGGCGCAGCTGGACAGCGGCAAGCGTGCCGCGGTGTTTGGCTCGGTTGCGGTGATCCGTGAATCAGGCGTGAACAGTCTGCGAGTGGGCGACGTTTATTATGTTGGCCATCTGCCATGGTGGGAGCGTATCTGGCACGCGCTGTCGACCCATCCGGTATGGCTGGCGGTGATCGCCGTGGTGGTCGTGGTGGTGCTGGCGCTGATGTTATGGCGTGGCCTGAAGGCCTTCAGCCGCCGTCGCCTGTCACCTGAAGACCGGGACTGATTGCCATGCCTGCGAGGTTGAAGCGTCTGACCATCGGCATGCTGCTGCTGTGCGCATTCAGCGCGGCGGCAGCCTGTGAATGGCCGGCCTGGCAACAGTACAAACAGTTTTATATCAGTGAGCAGGGACGAGTGATCGATCCGAGCAGTCCTAACCGAATCACCACCTCGGAAGGCCAGAGTTACGGACTGTTCTTCGCGCTGGTGGCAAACGATCGGCCTGCTTTCGATCAATTGCTGACATGGACGGAAAACAATCTGGCCGCGGGCGACCTCAGTGCGCATTTGCCCGCCTGGTTGTGGGGCGAAAACGAACAAAAGCAGTGGACGGTGCTGGACAGCAATTCGGCATCCGATGCCGACCTGTGGATTGCCTACAATTTGCTGGAAGCCGGTCGGTTGTGGAAAAGCCGCCGTTATCAAACCCTTGGCACCCTGTTGTTGCAACGTATCGCTCGTGAAGAAGTGGCGGATATCCCGGGGCTGGGGTTGATGCTGTTACCGGGCAAAGTCGGCTTCGTGGCGGAAGATCGCTGGCGCCTCAATCCGAGCTATTTACCCCCGCAACTGCTGGCACGTTTTGCCGTGCTGAATGGCCCATGGCGGAAGATGCAGCAAACCAACCAGCGGTTGTGGTTGGAAACCGCGCCGCACGGCTTTTCGCCGGACTGGGTGGTGTGGCAGGTCGGCAAAGGCTGGCAACCGGATACCGTCAAACCGAATATCGGCAGTTATGACGCCATCCGGGTTTATTTGTGGGCCGGCATGCTGGCGGACGACGATGAACATAAGGCGGCGTTGCTCAAGCAACTGCAACCTATGGCGCAGCTAACGGCTCAGCAAGGCGTGCCGCCGGAGAAAACCGACACTGCCAGCGGTAAAACCCACGGCGATGGTCCGGTGGGTTTCTCGGCGTCGATGTTGCCGATGTTGGCGCACGAGCCAGAGGCCTTGCAGGTGCAGCGCCAACGTATCAAACAAAACCCGCCTGGCGATCGGGCCTATTTCAGCGCCTCGTTGGCGCTGTTTGGTCAGGGATGGGATCAACAACGTTATCGTTTTAATCGGCAGGGTGAACTTCAACCCTCCTGGGGCGGCCAATGCGTAACTTCCGAATAAACTGGCTGGGCCTGGTGCCTTTAAGCCTGGCGATGCTGCCACAGGCGCAGGGAGCAGAAACCGTTGCGCCGGAACAATGGCTGCTGGAGCAGGTGCGGGTTGGAGAGGCCGGCAACAAAGATGAGTTGGTTCGCCAGTCGCTCTACCGGCTTGAACTGATGGATCCGAATAACCCGGAGGTGATTTCCGCGCGTATGCGTTTGGCATTGCGACAGGGCAATTTGGCATTGGCACAGCAGCAGTTGGATAAGTTGAAACAGATTGCGCCGCAGTCAACTAGCTATCGGCAGGCAGAAATGAACATGCTGCTTACCCAGCCGGAAACCCGCCAAAAGCTGCAGCAGGCGCGGCTGATGGCGACCGCCGGGCGTTTGCCGGAGGCGAAAGCGCAGTATGACGAGCTGTTCCACGGCGATCCGCCGACGTTGGAGTTGGCGGTGGAATACTGGCGGTTGGTCGCGCGATTGCCGGGGCAGGAAGCCGCGGCGCTGAAACAGTTACAGACGCTGGATCAGCAATATTCCGGCAACGTGCCGCTGCGCATGTCGCTGGCGCGGATGCTATTTAGCCAGGACCGCGACGCGCAGGCCTATGATCTTTTGCAGAAAGTGGCTGCCGATCCTGCCGGACGCGGAGATGCCGCCGATCTGTGGCTGGAGAAAGTCAAAGCGATGCCGGTCAGTCCGCAGAGCGTTGCGGCCCTTAACCGTTTTCTTGGCGTTTTTGAAACCGGCGATCAGGCGGTCAGCGCCCGACAAGAACTGGCCCGGCAGCAGGCGCTGCTGTCGGATCCTGCCTACCAGGCGCGGGTGCGCGGGCTGGCGCAGGTGGACAAGGGCGGCAGTCGTGCCGCCATTCCAGAGTTGAAAAAAGCGTTGGCGGCTTCACCCAACGACGCCGACGTGCTGGGCGCGCTTGGGCAAGCCTATTCCCGCGTCGGTAATCGTCCACAGGCGCTGAGCCTGTTTCGTCAGGCCCTGCAGGCCGATAAAAGCGGCTACGGCAGCAGTAAATGGCAGAGCCTGATCAAGAGCAACAGTTACTGGCTGGTGGTGGATGAAGGTGACAAGGCGCTGAAAGCCGGTAATTTGGCGCTGGCACAGCAAAAATACCAACAGGCGCGACAGATAGACAACGGTGACAGCAGTGCGGTAATTGGCTTGGGCGACGTTGCGGTGGCGCGTAAAGATGATGCTGCCGCCGAACGTTTCTACCAGCAGGCGCTGCGGTTGGATCCCGGCAGCGGCAGCGCGGTACGCGGTCTGGTGAATATTTATCAGCGCCAGTCGCCGGAAAAGGCGCTGGCCTATCTCAACAGCCTGCCACGCGGCCAGCAAAACAAGCTGCGCAGCACGCTGGAGGGTTTGCAGCTCGATATGCTCAAGCAGCAGGCCGACCAGCTCGTACAGCAAAAGCAGTGGCATCAGGCGGCGGAGAAATACCGTCGTGCCCAGCAGATGGATCCTGATGACGTCTGGCTGACTTACCACTATGCGCAGACGCTGCGTCAGGCTGGGCAGCCGGAACAGGCAGATGCTCTGTTCGGTCGACTGGCGCAAAAACAGCGTGCGAATCCGCAGTTGGCATACGCCTATGCGCTGTATCTCTCCGGCAGCGATCGTGATACTCAGGCGTTGGCACAGTTGAATACCCTGCCCGCCGCGCAGTGGAACGACAATATGCGTGAACTGGCGCAGCGCTTGAAGATGCAGGCGACGCTGGAACATGCCGATCGGTTACGTACTGCGGGCGATGAGCCGGGGGCGGTGGCTTATCTGCGCCGCCAGCCGGCGGATACCCGCATTGATCTTCAGTTGGCCGACTGGGCGCTGGCGCGCGGTGAATATGACGCCGCACTGGCTGACTATCAGCGCGTACGGACGCGTGAGCCGAACAACCCGGATGCCAGGTTGGGTGAAATAGAAGCCTATGTAGCGCAGGGCAAGCTGAGTCAAGCACGCCAGCGGCTGCAAACCGCCGCGCCGGACCCGAGCGAATCAGACAACAGCGAGCGGCGGGTGGCTAACGCCTGGTATGCCGTTGGTGAACCGCAAAAAGCGACCGAGATTTTTACCCGGCTGAAAACGACGGCGCAGCTAGCGCCACCCAGCCAGGCGAAGGCGCTGATTTACCGCGACGCGGCACGGCTCGAACGTGATCAACAGCAGCCGGTGCTGGCCCAGCAGGATTATAAACAGGCGATGGTCGCCAGCGGTATTGCCCCGAGTGTGCCGCAGGATAACGACAGTTACACCTACCTGACGCGCAACAATCCGACAGATGACTGGCTTAAACGGGGCATTCGTTCGGACGCGGCGGATCTGTATCGGCAGCAAGACGTGAATGTCACCCTCGACCATGATTATTGGAGCTCCAGCGGCACGGGTGGCATCTCCGATTACAAAGCGCATGACACCATGTTACAGGTCGATATGCCGTTGTATGACGGGCGGGCGTTTTTCCGTTCCGATACCGTACAGTTGGATGCCGGCAGCTTCTCCACCGACGGCAGCGGCAAATATTACGAAACCTTCGGTACCTGCAATACTCAGGGGTGCAGTGGTGATGAGCGTCAGAAAACCACCGGCACCAGCGTGGCCGTGGGGTGGAAAAACGATCGCTGGGCGGGGGATATCGGCACCACACCAATGGGCTTTGAGGTGGTTGACTGGGTCGGTGGACTGGCCTACAGCAATGACTGGAACCACATTGGTTGGACGTTGGCGGCCTCGCGCCGTCCCATTTCCAGCTCATTGCTGGCGTTCGGCGGTACCAAAGACCCAAATACCGGTACCACCTGGGGCGGCGTGCGCGCGACTGGGGTCAGCCTTAGCGCCAGTTACGATCGCGGCGAAGCGCACGGTGTCTGGGCCGACCTCAGCGCACATCAGTTAACCGGCAAAAACGTTGAAGATAATCAGCGTGAACGCTTTATGGCCGGTTATTACTATAAGTTGATCAACGAAGATAATCGCCGCGTCACCGTCGGTCTGAACACCATGCTGTGGCACTACCAGAAGGATTTGAGCGGTTATTCTCTCGGTCAGGGGGGCTATTACAGCCCGCAGCAATATATGTCGCTGGCGATACCGGTAAACTATCGCCAGCGTACTGATAATTGGTCCTGGGAGCTGGGGGGGTCGGTGTCGTTGTCCCACTCGAAAACCAACAGCCAGCGGCGTTACCCGCTGCAGGGGCTGATCCCGGATTCGCTGCCGGACAAGTTTGCCGTCGAGGATGGCAGCTCTTCTTCCGGCGTCGGCTATACCCTGCGGGCGATTGTCGAACGGCGTCTCAGTTCGCACTGGACACTCGGTGCCGGCATCGACATCCAGCAGGCAAAAGACTATACCCCGAGCCACGCTTTGATTTATCTGCGCTATTCGCTGGCCGGTTGGCAGGGTGACCTGGATTTACCGCCGCAACCGCTGACGCCTTACGCCGACTTCAAGTAACCCCGCTAAGGGAGATTCGGAGTGTCGGCACAGAGGAGTTTTGCTACCCTGTGTACAGGCTGTGTCCCACAATTGGCTGTGGCGCGCAGCCTTTCATTAGGAAAAGACTGAAACCCTCGTTTTTCTTGGTTTTGCCCTGGGCATGAAGAGATAAAAACAGTCAACAATCGAGTATACTCAGACCGGTTCAAGGGATGGGTATTATTCATCCCTTTTTTATTTCAGCCCGAATTAGCGGAGAGCAGGTTTGCGGGTCAGGCGCTCATTAACGATTAAACAGATGGCAACGGTGTCCGGTGTGGCGCTGGTGACGATCTGTATCTTTATCGTGATCCAGTTATTCCATTTTGTGCAGCAGCGCAGGGATGACTATGCCCAGCAACTGGAAAATATCGCTCATTCGGTACGCCAGCCGCTGGCGGAAGCCGTGCTGCGCATGGACGTGCCGGAAACGAAGAAGGTGCTGAATACGCTGTTGCCGGTGGGCATCCTGACGCGCGCGGATATCGTGCTGCCGAACGAATTTCAGGCACTGCACGCCAACTTCCCGCCGGAACGTCCGGTACCGACAATGATCGCCCGCCTGTTCGAGTTGCCGATCCAGATTTCCGTTCCCCTCTATTCGCTGGAACGCGTGCCGGCCAACCCGCAGCCATTGGCTTATCTGGTGCTGCAGGCTGATTCGTTCCGCATGTATCAATTTATTCTCAGCATGCTGTCGACCATGTTGTCGACCTATTTGCTGCTGGCCTTGATTTTGTCGGTCGCCATTAGCTGGTGTATGAACCGGCTGATGGTGCATCCGCTACGCGCGATGGCCAAAGAGCTGGAAAACATTTCCCAGGAAGAAGCGCCTTATCATCAACTGATGTTGCCGGCGCTGCACCAGGACGATGAGTTGGGCTTGCTGGTGCGTAACTACAACCGCAATCAGCAGCGGCTGGCCAAAGCCTATGCCGAACTGAGCCGCATGAGCACTCGCCATCCGGTCACTGAGTTGCCAAATCAGGCGCTGTTTACCGCGCTGCTGGAACAACACATTGCTTCCAGCCTGCGGCCCGAGCGTTTCAATCTGCTGGTAATCGGCATTGAAACGTTGCACGAAGCCTCTGGCGTACTTAATCCGACGATGCGTGAAGCGCTGTTGTTGACGCTGGCGAAGAAATTACGTGAATGCATTGATGAAAACGGCGTGCTGGCGCAGTTAAGCAATACCGAATTCGCCATTCTGGCTAAAGGCGTTGAACGGCCGTTCCACGCCATGCAGTTGGCCCGTCGCATCATGGCGCAGATCAATGCGCCGCTGAGCCTGCAGGAAATGCCGCTGCGGCCCAGCGCCAGTATCGGTATTGCCCATTACCTGAACGCAGGGGAGAGCGCGGAGCAGCTGTTGCGTACCGCCACCTCGGCAATGATGTCGGCGCATCGCGAAGGCAAAAATCAGGTGTTGTTCTTCGAACCGAGCCTGACGGAACGCACCCAAAAGCGTCTGACGCAGGAAAGTGAGATCTTGCATGCCATTGAGCAGCGTCGTTTCACCCTGTTCCTGCAGCCGCAGATAGATATGCAGTCCAACGCGGTGATCGGCGCGGAAGCATTACTTCGTTGGCAGCAGTACGACGGCAGCTTTACCTTGCCGGCAGACGTCATTCCATTGGCTGAAGAGCTCGGGGTGATTGTGCCGCTGGGTAACTGGGTACTGGAAGAGGCTTGCCGCATCCTGGCGGATTGGCAGACTCGGGGGATCACCCTGCCGCTGGCAGTAAACGTGTCGCCAATCCAGATGCAGCATGAGAATTTTGTCCCGCATCTGAAAAACCTGCTGGCCCAGCATCGAATTGACCCGCGCAAGCTGCTGCTGGAAATTACCGAAACGGTGCGCATTGACGACCTCGATCGTGCGCTGGCGCTGCTGCGGGAACTGCACGATCTGGGGCTTTCCATCGCGTTGGACGATTTCGGCATGGGCTATTCCAGCCTCAATTACCTCAATCGATTGAAATGCCTGCCGATAGATTTGATTAAAATCGACAAGAGCTTTATTCAGGGACTGCCGATGGACGACGCGATGGTGCGCATCGTCAGTTCGATTTCCGAGGTGCTGGCGCTGCCGGTGATGGCCGAAGGCGTCGAGAATGCCGAACAACGCGACTGGCTGCTGCAGCACGGTATTTATAGCGGTCAGGGGTTTTTGTTTGCCCGCCCGTTGCCGCGCAGCGAATTTGAAGCCGAGTTCTGCCCGCCGCCAGCCTGATTTCCCTCTTGAGCCTTTTGCGGCGGGCGGCATCCACGTTGCCCGCTGGCCTTCTGGCTTGAAATACCCCCGCTTTATCTACCCCTTTTGCGTTAGTGCAAAGAAAGGGTTACATCCTTTACAGCCTTGCATTCGGGCTGGCGCGTTTCAGCTCTTAAATTCGTATCAACATGTATCTATTGGTGCAACAAATTATTTCCATGTTGTTAGGCGGGTGTTATTTTCCGCGCAAGCGATGAACAGGCGAGATAACCATAACACCGCCTGGTGCGTGTCTTCCCCCAAAGGATGTCCATATGAAACTCACTATCTTTAAAAGCCTCTATTTTCAGGTGCTGACGGCGATTACGCTGGGTGTCCTGCTTGGCCATTTCTATCCTGACATTGGCGCACAGATGAAACCTCTGGGCGACGGATTCGTTAAGCTGATTAAAATGATCATCGCTCCGGTGATCTTCTGTACCGTGGTGACCGGCATCGCGGGCATGGAAAGCATGAAGGCCGTTGGCCGTACCGGTGCGATCGCACTGCTTTATTTTGAAATCGTCAGTACCATTGCGCTGCTGATCGGTTTGCTGATTGTCAACCTGGTACAGCCGGGTGCCGGGATGAACATCGATCCGGGTACGCTGGATGCCAAAGCGGTGGCGGTCTACGCCGAGCAGGCTCAGCAGCAGGGCATCATTCCATTCTTGCTGGATATCATTCCGGGTAGCGTCATCGGCGCCTTCGCCAGCGGTAACATCTTGCAGGTGTTGCTGTTTGCCGTGCTGTTCGGCTTCGCCCTGCACCGCCTGGGTGAGAAAGGCCAGTTAATCTTCAACGTGATCGACAGTTTCTCCCGCGTGATTTTCGGCATTATCAATATGATTATGCGTCTGGCGCCGCTGGGGGCCTTCGGGGCGATGGCATTCACCATCGGTAAATATGGCGTGGGCACGCTGCTGCAGCTTGGCCAGTTGATTGCCTGCTTCTATATCACCTGCGTTCTGTTCGTGGTGGTGGTGCTGGGCTCCATTGCTCGTGCCAACGGCTTCAGCATTTTCAAATTCGTTCGCTATATAAAAGAAGAGCTGCTGATCGTGCTCGGGACCTCTTCTTCCGAGTCGGTGCTGCCGCGCATGCTCGACAAAATGGAGAAACTGGGTTGTAAGAAATCGGTGGTGGGTCTAGTTATTCCCACCGGCTACTCTTTTAACCTGGACGGCACATCGATTTACCTGACCATGGCGGCGGTGTTTATCGCGCAGGCGACCAACACCCATATGGATATCGTGCATCAGGTGACGCTGCTGGTGGTGCTGTTGCTGTCTTCGAAAGGGGCTGCGGGCGTGACCGGCAGCGGCTTTATCGTGCTGGCGGCGACCATTTCTGCCGTGGGCCACCTGCCGCTGGCCGGTCTGGCGCTGATTCTGGGCATTGACCGCTTCATGTCTGAAGCCCGCGCCCTGACCAACCTGGTCGGTAACGGTGTGGCTACGGTGGTGGTGGCTAAATGGTGTAAACAGCTGGACGAAAAACAGCTGCAAGACACCCTGTCCAACAAGCCGGGGGCAGGTGCCGACAAAACGCTGCCTTCAGCCTGATTTAATCCTCAAATCACCGGTTGCAGCCGCAGCCGGTGACGTTTTATCCCCCCGCGTAATGATTTCTTGCATTTAAAAACCGGTTATCCATTATTTTTCACCCTAATGAGTGACATCCGCAAAGGCGCGCGGTCTAACTCGATGGTACACTTTCTGCTTTCCGCCCCACCGTGAAACTCAGGGCGTTTTTATAGGCTGTGCGTTATGGCCTAATATTCCGGCGAATGGAATATCCGCATTTGCATAAAGAAATTGGATAGTCATTAAGTAGGGGTTCACATGCAGGGCACCAGAATTCATCTCATCGTAGGTGGGCTGCTGTTGGCTGCAGCCAACAGCAGCGTGCAGGCCGAAGCACTGCAACCCGATCCTGCCTGGCAGCAGGGGGCACTGGCCAACGGGTTTTCATGGCAGATACTGGATACACCGCAGCGGCCGAGCGATCGTGTAGAGCTGCGGTTAATGGTTAATACCGGCTCGCTGGTCGAGTCCTCACAGCAGATCGGCTTTGCCCATCTGCTGCCGCGCCTGTCTTTAGCGCGCAGCGAAAGCTTTACGCCACCGCAGTTGCGTTCACTGTGGCAGCAGAGCGTGGATCCTGAGCGGCCTTTGCCGCCGGCCATCAGTTCTTACGATTTCACCATGTATAATCTCAGCTTGCCGAATAACCGCCCAGACTTGCTGAAAGAAGCGCTGGCGTGGCTTTCCGACACCACCGGCAAACTGGCGATCGACGAACATACCGTGCATGCGGTAATAAACTCCAATGTCGATCCGGTGGGCACTTTCCCGCCGAACCCGAAAGATGCCTGGTGGCGATACCGCCTGAAAGGCTCGACGCTGTTGGCGCACGATCCGGCCCAGCCACCGAAGCGACCGGTGAATGTCGATCAACTGAAAAAATTCTACCAGCAGTGGTATACCCCGGACGCCATGACGCTGTACGTGGTGGGCAAGGTAGACAGCCGCAGCCTGGGCGAACAAATCAACAAGGCCTTCTCGCCGTTGAAGGGCAAGCGTGAAACGCCGGCCACCATGCCGACGCTGACGCCGCTGCCACCGCAGCCGGTCAGCCTGATCAGCGAGCAGGTCAAGCAGGATACGCTGTCGATCATGTGGGATGCGCCATGGCACCCGATCCGCGATTCGCAGAATTTGAGCCGCTACTGGCGTGGTGATATGGCCCGCGAGGCGCTGTTCTGGCATCTCCAGCAGGTGCTGGAAAAGAGTGACCAGAAAAACCTGCATCTGGGCTTTGATTGCCGCGTGCAATACCAGCGTGCCCAATGCGCAATTCATCTCGACACGCCGAATAACAACCTGAACAACAGCCTGGGCTTTATCGCTCGCGAATTGGCTAATGTGCGTAACAACGGGCTGTCGCAGGATGAGTTTAACGCCCTGCTGGCGCAGAAAACCGATCAGTTGAGCAAGTTGTTCGCAACCTATGCCCGCACCGATACGGACGTGCTGATGAGTCAACGCCTGCGTTCACAGCAGAGCGGCGTCGTAGATATCGCACCGGAGCAGTATCAGAAACTGCGCCAGGAGTTCTTGAGCGGATTGACGCTGGAAGCGCTGAATCAGGAGCTGAAACTTCAGCTTTCTCAGGATGCGACGCTGGTGTTGATGCAGCCGAAGGGCGAACCGGAAATGAGCATGAAGCAGTTACAGGAAACCTATAACGGCATTATGTCTCCGGCTCCGGCCGTGGTGTCGGAGGAGGTCAAACCGGCCGATACCGCACCGGCCCCGGAAACCAGCGCACAATAACGGCTGAGGGGGCGTTTGCCCCCTCACTCAGTTGCGGTACAGCACCTTGATGATGTGGTAGCCAAACTGGGTTTTCACCGGGCCGTAGGGCTTCAGCAGCGGAATGCTGAACACCGCTTTATCGAAGGCCGCCACCATGGTGCCCTTGTTGAATTCGCCCAGCGAGCCGCCGTTGCGCTTTGACGGGCAAGTTGAGTATTTGCGCGCCAGCGTGTCAAAACTGACGCCGCGTTTAAGCTTGGCCAGCAGTTCTTCAGCCAGTTTTTCGTTATCTACCAGAATGTGCAGGGCGCACGCCGTCTTTGCCATGGTATTGCCTTTATCGATACAGAAATTGCGCTGATTATACCCGTTAAATCTCATCGGCGCTTTCTGCTACAATCCCCTTCCACGTTATAAAGTCGAGCAATAAAGCGCCATGCGATTAAACCCCAGCCAACAACAAGCCGTCGAATTCGTTACCGGGCCCTGCCTGGTGCTGGCCGGTGCAGGTTCCGGCAAGACGCGCGTCATCACCAACAAGATTGCTCACCTGATCCATAATTGTGGCTATCAGGCGCGACACATCGCCGCCGTGACCTTTACCAATAAGGCCGCGCGTGAGATGAAAGAACGTGTGGCGCAAACCATGGGGCGCAAAGAGGCGCGCGGTTTGATGATTTCCACGTTCCACACCCTGGGGTTGGAAATCATCAAGCGGGAATATGCCGCGCTGGAGATGAAATCCAACTTCTCGCTGTTCGACGATCAGGACCAGTTGGCGCTGTTGAAAGAGCTGACCGAAAAATGGCTGGAGAATGACAAGACGCTGGTGGCGCAGCTGATTTCCACCATCTCCAATTGGAAGAATGATCTGGTCGATCCCAGGAAGGCGATGGAGCTGGCGCGCTCTGAACGCGACAAGCTGTTCGCGCATTGCTACGGTCTGTATCACGCACACATGCGTGCCTGTAACGTATTGGATTTCGACGATTTAATTCTGTTACCGACCCTGCTGTTGCAGCGCAATGAAGAGGTGCGCGAGCGTTGGCAGAACCGAATCCGCTACCTGTTGGTGGACGAATATCAGGACACCAACACCAGCCAATACGAGCTGGTAAAACTGTTGGTGGGTAACCGTGCGCGTTTCACCGTGGTGGGGGATGACGATCAGTCAATCTACTCCTGGCGCGGTGCGCGCCCGCAAAACCTGGTGCTGTTGAAGGAAGACTTCCCGGCGCTGCAGGTGATCAAGCTGGAGCAGAACTACCGTTCGAGCGAGCGTATTCTGAAGGCGGCGAACATTCTGATCGCCAATAACCCGCACGTATTTGAAAAACGGCTGTTTTCCGAACTGGGTTACGGCGAAGAGCTGAAGGTGGTGACCGCCAATAATGAGGATCACGAGGCCGAGCGCGTAGTGGGTGAACTGATAGCTCACCATTTCGTGAAGAAAACCAACTACGGCGATTATGCGATCCTCTACCGTGGCAACCATCAGTCGCGGCTGTTTGAAAAAATGCTGATGCAGAACCGCATTCCCTACAAGATCTCCGGCGGCACCTCGTTTTTCTCGCGGCCGGAAATCAAGGATCTGCTGGCCTACTTGCGCGTCCTGACCAATCAGGATGATGACAGCGCCTTCCTGCGTATCGTCAATACGCCAAAACGCGAGATTGGCCCGGCGACGTTGCAAAAGCTGGGTGAATGGGCAAACCAACGCAATAAAAGCCTGTTCCGTGCCAGTTTTGATCTTGGATTGAGCCAGCACCTGACCGGACGCGGGCTTGAGTCTTTGCAACGCTTCACTCACTGGCTGGACGGCATCGCCCAACTGGCGGAGCGCGAGCCGGTGGCTGCGGTGCGTGACCTGATCCACGGTGTAGATTACGAGAGCTGGCTGTTCGAAACCTCTCCCAGCCCGAAAGCCGCCGAAATGCGCATGAAAAACGTCAATACGCTGTTCGGCTGGATGACGGAAATGCTGGAAGGCAGCGAGCTGGATGAGCCGATGACGCTGACCCAGGTGGTGACGCGCTTTACCCTGCGCGACATGATGGAACGCGGTGAAAGCGATGAAGAGCTGGATCAGGTACAACTGATGACGCTGCATGCCTCCAAAGGATTGGAGTTCCCCTATGTGTTTCTGGTGGGGATGGAGGAAGGGTTATTGCCGCATCAGAGCAGCATTGACGAAGATAACGTTGATGAAGAGCGACGCCTGGCCTACGTAGGCATCACTCGCGCCCAAAAGGAGCTGATTTTCACTCTGTGCCGCGAGCGTCGTCAATATGGCGAGTTGGTTCGCCCGGAGCCGAGCCGTTTCTTGTTGGAACTGCCGCAGGATGACCTGGCGTGGGAAAGTGAGCGCAAAGTGGTCAGTCCGCAGGAAAGGATGCAAAAAGGGCAGAGCCATCTGGCCAATATTCGTGCTCAGTTGGCCAAGGCCAAGGGCGGCAACTAGAAAAAAGGGCGCGGTTAGCGCCCTCAGATGGCTGACAAAGTCCTTTGCAGTTAAACGTCCTGACCTTGGGGCTAATAAAAACAAAGGATTATGTCTTCTGATTTACCCCCAAACATCCGAAAACCACGTTTTCGGGTGTTTGTCATCAGACTAAGGGCGCGGTTAGCGCCCTTGTCATTTTAACGTTGCTCTTCCAGTATCAGCGGCCAGTGAACGTAACTTTGCCAATGGCTTTCCTGCTCCAGCGCTTCTGCCCGTAGCGGGTGCTGCTCCAGCCAACCAGGCGGCAGGATCACCGTCAGCTCGTCATCATGATTGGCGCGCAGACGCACCGCAGGCAGCGTGTCGTCGCGGCGACGGCTGGCAAAGATGATCGCCAGGCGTAAAATCCGGCATAAACGTTGTGCCGTACGTGGCGGCAGGGCGTTTTGCTGGCTCAGCAGTGGCAAGTCGAGGGTGTTGCTCTGGTTTTGTAGCAGGGTGGCTAACAGTTTTTTCTGTGCCGGAGTGAAACCGGGTAAATCCAGATGGCGAATCAGGTAGGCGGCGTGTTGCGGCGCCTGCTTGAAATCAACGCTGAGGCCGATTTCGTGGATCAGACAGGCGCTGTGCAATAACTCGCGACATCGAGCGTCCAACTGCCATTCATTGCTCACCTGCTGCGAGAAATTGGCGGCCAGTTGGCTGACGCGCTCGGCCTGCTCGGTATCCAACAGATAACGCCGTTGCAGGTTGCGAATGGTGCGGCTGCGGATATCCTGTTCGACCGGCAAATGCAGCATGCCGTAAACCAGACCTTCGCGTAGCGCACCGCCGGCCAACATCATGCTTTCAATGCCCAACTCCTGGAAGATCGCCAGCAGAATGGACAGCCCGCTTGGGAATACCAAGGCGCGCTCCAGCGTTAACCCTTCAATTTCCAGTTCTTCCAGCTTGCCGCACTGAATGGCGCGCTGTTTCAATTGGCGCAGTTTGGACAGGGTGATGCGTTCATCCATGCCCTGCGCCACCATGATTTCCTGCAGCGCCTGGACGGTGCCGGAAGCGCCGACGCAGATTTGCCAGCCGTGCTGACGCAGCTGCGGTGCTATCGGGCGCACCATTTCACGCGCAGCCTGTTCGGCCCGCTCGAAGTTTTCCTGCCCCAGATTACGATCGGTGAAGAACCGCTCCAGCCAGGTGACACAGCCCATCGACAGGCTATACAACTGAGCGGCCTGCGCACCGGTCCCCGTGACCAGCTCTGTGCTGCCGCCGCCGATATCGACCACCAAACGTTGGTCCGGACCGCCGGTGGTATGGGCTACACCGTGGTAAATCAGGCGCGCTTCTTCCTCGCCGCTGATCACCTGGATCGGGCATCCGAGAATCTGCTCGGCGGTCTGCAGGAATTCATCGGCATTGGACGCCAGCCGCAGCGTGGCCGTGGCGACCACGCGAATTTGCTCGCGAGGGATGTCCTGCAGGCGTTCGGCGAACAGCTTCAGGCATTGCCATCCGCGTTGCATGGCCTCATGCGACAGAAGGTTGTTCTGATCCAGTCCGGCCGCCAGACGCACTTTGCGCTTGATGCGCGCCAGGGTCTGAATACTGCCGGCCACCTCGCGCACCACCAACATGTGGAAGCTGTTGGAGCCGAGATCGATAGCGGCATAAAGTGCGCTGGAACTGAGCATTGTCTATCAGCCTGAACGTTTACGGTTGTTGCGCGGCGCACCGCCACGACGTGGCGCTGAGTTACGACGTGGACCGTTGCCGCCGCGTGGGCGAGCCAGGCGTTTCGGCGCAGGCAGGTCAGTCAGTAACGCATCGCTGTTGTACTTGCTCACTGGAATGCTGTGGCCGGTATAGGTTTCGATCGCCGGCAGGTTGAGCGCGTACTCTTCGCAGGCCAGGCTGATGGAATGGCCACTTTCGCCAGCACGGCCGGTACGACCGATACGGTGGACGTAGTCTTCGCAGTCGTCAGGCAAGTCGTAGTTGAATACGTGCGTCACCAACGGGATGTGCAGACCGCGAGCGGCGACGTCGGTGGCGACCAGAATATCCAGGTTGCCCTTGGTGAAATCGTCGAGAATGCGCAGGCGTTTTTTCTGCGCCACATCGCCGGTCAACAGGCCTACGCGGTGACCATCGGCGGCCAGGTGGCCCCAGACGTCTTCACAGCGGTGCTTGGTGTTGGCGAAGATGATACAGCGGTCTGGCCACTCTTCTTCGATCAACGTCTGCAGCAGACGCATCTTTTCTTCGTTAGAAGGGTAGAACAGCTCTTCTTTAATGCGGTGGCCGGTTTTTTGTTCCGGTTCCACTTCGACATATTCAGCGTTGTTCATCTGCTCGAAAGCCAGTTCGCGTACGCGATAGGACAGGGTGGCAGAGAACAGCATGTTCAGGCGTTGATCGACCGCAGGCATGCGGCGGAACAACCAGCGAATGTCTTTGATAAAGCCCAGATCGTACATACGGTCGGCTTCATCCAGTACCACGACCTGAATTGCGCCCAGATCGATATAGTTCTGTTTGGCGTAATCGATCAAACGACCGGTAGTACCGACCAGGATATCCACGCCGCTTTCCAGCACTTTCAGCTGTTTGTCGTAGCCGTCGCCGCCATACGCCAGGCCAAGTTTCAGGCCGGTGGATTGGGACAGGGCTTCCGCGTCGGAGTGGATCTGTACCGCCAGTTCACGCGTTGGCGCCATGATCAAGGCGCGCGGCTGGTTGGTCTGGCGATCCTGTTTCGCCGGGTGAGAAAGCAAATAGTGAAAAGTAGACGCTAAAAATGCCAGCGTCTTTCCGGTACCGGTTTGCGCCTGACCTGCAACGTCACGCCCGGAGAGCGTGAGCGGCAATGCTAACGCCTGGATAGGCGTGCAATGTTGAAACCCTTTCTTTTCAAGGGCTTCAAGGACTAACGGGTGCAGGGCGAAGTCGGAAAACTTCTGTTCGGTCAAGTGTGTTTTGCTCATAGTGTGGTAGAATATCAGCTAACTATTGCTTTACGAAAGCGTATCCGGTGAAATAAAGTCACCTTAGGTTGGTTAATGCTACACCAACAAGGTAGACACAATCCTTTGGAGTAGAACATGAGCGATAAAATTATTCACCTGACTGACGGCAGCTTCGAAAACGACGTGCTGAAAGCTGAAGGGCCAATCCTGGTCGATTTCTGGGCTGAATGGTGTGGACCGTGCAAGATGATTGCTCCGATTCTGGATGAGATTGCCGAGGAGTTCGAAGGCAAGCTGACCATCACCAAGCTGAATATCGACCAAAACCCGGCAACCGCACCTAAGTACGGTATCCGTGGTATCCCTACGCTGTTGCTGTTCAAGAACGGTGAAGTGGCCGCGACCAAGGTTGGTGCGCTGTCCAAAGGCCAGCTCAAAGATTTCCTTAACGCGAATCTGTAATCGGGCGGGATGCCCTATGCCCAAGGGGTCTGACGTCGCGGTAAAAAAGCCACGAAGTGAGAGACTGCGGGGATATACAGGCGTCTAGCGGGGATGTTCAATTCACCGCTAGACGCCTGCCAAGAAGCGTGTTAAGTTTAACCATACTGCATATAGAACTTGCCCGAAGTTTTAAATCTAAAGAGTCTAAATCTAAAGCTTTACTCTGTGTTGAACCGCTGGCGTTGAAAGAAAAAATGAACTCAGCCCGTGTTTTAACAATCAAACGGTTTTGCAAAATCAATTTTAAGGTACCTTCGATCTTAAACCGTCAATGCGCGCGTCCTCTGTAAGCCATTTCTTACCGTGACGGCTCAGCGCCCGGCGATCGAACGTCCAGTAAACAGGCACGAATATCCAAAGGATTTCAAGGTGTGGCCCGTCGGCAACCGAACGAATCTCTGCAGCTTAGTCCGCTAAGTGGCGGGGTAAGCAAGGAAGGCCAAGGCAACCACCAGAAAGACGAAAGATATATCCCGCTGCCATACCATTCACGATACAAGTTCGAGACATACCCCGAGTTTAAGAACCCACCACTATGAATCTTACCGAATTAAAGAATACGCCGGTTTCTGAGCTGATTACTCTCGGCGAAAATATGGGGCTGGAAAACCTTGCCCGCATGCGCAAGCAGGACATTATCTTCTCTATCCTTAAGCAGCATGCGAAAAGTGGAGAAGATATCTTCGGCGATGGCGTGTTGGAGATATTGCAGGATGGATTTGGTTTCCTCCGCTCTGGAGACAGCTCCTACCTTGCAGGCCCCGACGACATCTACGTATCCCCCAGCCAAATCCGCCGTTTTAACCTCCGTACAGGTGACTCCGTTTCCGGTAAGATTCGTCCGCCAAAAGAAGGCGAGCGCTACTTTGCCCTGTTGAAAGTTAACGAAGTTAACTACGACAAACCGGAAAACGCCCGCAGCAAGATCCTGTTCGAGAACTTAACCCCACTGCATGCCAACTCCCGTCTGCGGATGGAACGCGGTAACGGTTCAACCGAAGACCTGACGGCTCGCGTGCTGGATCTGGCCTCGCCGATTGGCCGTGGTCAGCGTGGTCTGATTGTTGCTCCGCCGAAAGCAGGTAAAACCATGCTGCTGCAGAACATTGCACAAAGCATCGCTTACAACCATCCAGACTGCGTGTTGATGGTTCTGCTGATTGACGAACGTCCGGAAGAAGTTACCGAGATGCAGCGTCTGGTGAAGGGCGAAGTTATCGCTTCTACCTTTGACGAGCCGGCTTCCCGCCATGTCCAAGTTGCAGAAATGGTGATCGAGAAGGCCAAGCGCCTGGTTGAGCACAAGAAAGACGTTATCATCCTGCTCGACTCCATCACTCGCCTGGCGCGTGCCTACAACACCGTAGTACCGGCTTCCGGTAAAGTGTTGACCGGTGGTGTGGATGCCAACGCCCTGCATCGTCCCAAGCGTTTCTTCGGTGCGGCACGTAACGTTGAGGAAGGCGGCAGCCTGACCATCATCGCTACCGCGCTGGTCGACACCGGGTCGAAAATGGACGAGGTTATCTACGAAGAGTTTAAAGGTACCGGCAACATGGAATTGCATCTGGCGCGTAAAATCGCCGAGAAGCGCGTATTCCCTGCGATTGACTACAACCGCTCCGGTACCCGTAAAGAAGAATTACTCACCACGTCTGAAGAACTGCAGAAAATGTGGATCCTGCGTAAAATTATTCACCCAATGGGCGAAATTGACGCAATGGAATTCCTCATTAACAAGTTGGCCATGACCAAAACCAACGATGAATTCTTCGATATGATGAAGCGCTCATAAATGACGATGCGCTCATAATTGAGTAAAAAATTCAGAGAACGCCACGCCTAGTCGTGGCGTTTTTTGCTTTTGGCAGATACGATAAGTAACAGAAATGGAAACGTAAGTTATTTTCATGGCTTACTGAGAATTCATCTTATTTGCGGTCGGCGTTTCGTCGTTCGCACATTGTTACTGTTTAAACGGCAGACAGAAGCGTTGGAATAAGAATGAATGGCTGTTGTCATAGGAAATGACTGAAAGGTAGCGGGACCTCATGGCGCGACCTGTCGCCCGTGTTAAGCTGCCTTATCTTCTACAGAGATCTTGTTAACTGTGAACTTACTCACTATGAGTACTGAAATTCTATTTGTTTTCCTGTTTTCCTTGGCTTTTCTCTTTGTTGCTCGCAAAGCAGCAAAACGTATTGGACTGGTTGATAAACCTAATTACCGCAAACGTCATCAGGGGTTAATCCCGCTTGTCGGAGGTATTTCTGTTTACGCCGGGCTGTGCTTTGCTTTCTTGATCTCTGACCAAACGATTGCGCACGGAAAACTCTACCTCGCCTGTGCGGGGTTATTAGTGTTTGTTGGTGCTCTCGACGATCGTTTCGATATCAGCGTTAAAATTCGTGCGCTGGTCCAGGCATTGGTCGGCATTGCGATGATGGTGTTTGCCGGGCTCTACCTGCGAAGTTTTGGTCATGTGCTTGGCGACTGGGAAATGCAACTGGGGCCGTTCGGCTATCTGGTCACGCTGTTTGCCGTTTGGGCGGCTATCAACGCCTTTAACATGGTAGACGGCATTGATGGCCTGCTGGGCGGGCTTTCGTGCGTTTCTTTCGGTGCGCTGGGCGTGCTGTTGTACCTGAGCGGCCACTCCGATTTGGCCTTCTGGTGCTTCGCGATGATTGCCGCTATCGTTCCTTATATCCTGCTTAACCTCGGTATTCTTGGCCGACGTTACAAGGTGTTTATGGGGGATGCCGGCAGTACGCTGATCGGTTTCACCGCAATTTGGCTGCTGCTGCAAAGTTCACAGGGTAAAGCCCATTCCATCAATCCTGTTACCGCCCTGTGGATTATCGCTATTCCATTGATGGACATGATTGCGATCATGTATCGACGCTTACGCAAAGGGATGAGCCCCTTCTCCCCAGACCGTCAACACATTCACCATCTGATTATGCGCGCTGGCTTTACGCCACGGCAGGCCTTCGTGCTGATTACCCTGGCGGCGGCGCTGTTGGCGGCCATCGGCGTGATCGGCGAACGTCTTACTTTTATCCCTGAATGGGTAATGTTGGCATTATTTTTGCTTGCCTTCTTCTTGTACGATTACTGCATTAAGCGCGCCTGGCGTGTTGCACGTTACATTAAGCGTATCAAACGGCGCCTGCGCCGTTCGAACGACAATAAGCAAGAATCCTAACCAGAGGCTTTTGGGCAGTGATGAATCCAGAAACAACGTCTGACAAGACTATCCCGGCAGTGGATAACGAACTCGATATTCGCGGCCTGTGCTGTACCCTGTGGCGCGGTAAGTCATGGATTATCGGTATTGCGGTACTGTTCGCCGTAGTGGCGCTGGTGGTGTCCTACCTGGTGAAACAGGAGTGGAGCGCGGCGGCGATTACCGATCGGCCAACGGTGAATGCGTTGGGGGGGTATTATTCCCAGCAACAGTTCCTGCGTAATCTGGATGTGCGCACTCTGCCGGCGGCGGCTACCGAGCAACCGGGCATCGCTGACGAAGCCTATAATGAATTTATTATGCAGCTGGCGGCTTACGATACGCGCCGAGATTTCTGGCTGCAGAGCGATTATTACAAACAGCGCCAGGAAGGCGACGCTGGCGCCGATGCGGCCTTGCTCGACGAGCTGATTAACAATATCCAGTTTACGCCGCGTGACGACAAAAAAGTGCCGAACGACGGTGTGAAACTGACGGCGGAAACGGCGGTAGATGCCAATCGCCTGCTGCGTCAGTACGTAGCGTTTGCCAGCCACCGCGCGGCTCAGCATTTAAACGAAGAGATCCAGGGTGCCTGGGCGGCTCGTACCACGTCGATGAAGGCGCAGGTTAAGCGCCAGGAAGCGGTGGCAGAGGCCGTGTACAAGCGTGAGCTGAACACCATCCAACAGGCGTTAAAAATTGCCGAGACGCAGGGCATTAGCCGGACTCAGACCGATACCCCGGCAGAACAGCTGCCAGACTCCGATTTGTTCCTGCTGGGCAAGCCTATGCTGCAGGCGCGTCTGGAAGGATTACAGGCTTCGGGCCCAACCTTTGATTTGGACTACGACCAAAATCGCGCGATGCTGGCGACCCTGAACGTTGGCCCAACGCTGGACGAGAAATTTCAGACTTACCGCTATTTGCGGACCCCGGAAGAGCCGGTAAAACGTGACAGCCCACGTCGTGTATTCTGGTTGATCATGTGGGGCGCGATGGGCGCTTTGGTTGGCGCAGGTGTTGCCCTGGTGCGTCGGCCGCGTAAATAAAAATAATATAATAATTCGCTGATGGGCGTGAGAGCGCCCAATTCGCAGGTTCGCCTGCGGTTAACCGACCAAAAGAGATTCGCTGTGAAAGTGTTGACTGTTTTCGGCACCAGACCTGAAGCCATCAAAATGGCACCGCTGGTACATGCCCTGGCTCAGGATGAAGCCTTTGAATCAAGAGTCTGCGTGACGGCACAGCATCGTGAGATGTTGGATCAGGTATTGCGGTTATTTGAGATAGTGCCTGATTACGATCTGAACATCATGAAACCCGGCCAGGGATTAAGTGAGATCACCTGCCGCATCCTTGAAGGCCTGAAAGGCGTTCTTGAGGAATTCAAACCGGATGTGGTGTTGGTTCATGGCGATACCACCACCACGCTGGCCACCAGCCTGGCGGCATTTTATCAGCGTATCCCGGTAGGGCATGTAGAGGCGGGCCTGCGTACCGGCGACCTTTACTCCCCGTGGCCGGAAGAGGCTAACCGCAAGCTGACCGGCCATCTGGCGATGTACCATTTTGCCCCGACGGAAAACTCGCGACAGAACCTGTTGCGCGAACTGTTACCGGACGATCATATCTTCGTCACAGGCAACACGGTAATCGACGCGTTGTTCTGGGTACGCGATCGGGTGATGGGTGATGCGGCCTTGCATGACAGCCTGGCTCAACGCTACCCGTTCCTGGATGCCGACAACAAAAAGTTGATTCTGGTAACTGGGCATCGCCGCGAAAGCTTTGGCGGTGGGTTCGAGCGAATTTGCAGCGCGCTGGCAGAAATTGCCCGTACTCATCCTGAAGTGCAGGTGGTGTATCCGGTGCATCTCAACCCCAACGTCAGCGAGCCGGTCAACCGCATTCTGAAAGGGATTGATAATATCATCCTGATAGATCCCCAGGATTATTTGCCCTTTGTCTATCTGATGGCCAAGTCATATATGATCCTGACCGACTCTGGCGGCATTCAGGAGGAGGCACCATCATTAGGTAAGCCGGTGCTGGTGATGCGTGACACCACCGAGCGGCCGGAGGCGGTAGATTCTGGCACGGTGCGGCTGGTGGGTACCGACGTAGCAAAAATTGTTGATGCGGTTAACCGGCTGCTGACGGACGAAAACGAATATCACGCCATGAGCCGGGCGCATAACCCTTACGGTGACGGGCATGCCTGCCAGCGTATTCTGGAAGCTTTGAAGAATCATCAGGTGACACTATGAGTTTTAACACTATTTCGGTTATCGGCCTGGGTTATATCGGTCTGCCAACGGCGGCGGCGTTTGCCTCCCGCAAGAAAAAAGTGGTGGGCGTAGATGTTAACCAACATGCGGTGGATACCATTAACCGTGGTGCGATCCATATCGTTGAACCCGACCTGGATAGAGTGGTGAAAGACGCGGTCGACGGCGGCTATCTGCAGGCGGTGACCAAACCTCTGGCAGCGGATGCTTTCCTGATTGCGGTACCGACGCCGTTTAAAGGCGACCATGAGCCGGATCTGGCGTATGTCGAGGCCGCCGCCAAATCTTTGGCGCCGGTGCTGAAAAAAGGCGATCTGGTGATCCTGGAGTCCACCTCGCCGGTGGGCGCGACCGAACAGATGGCGCAGTGGCTGGCAGAAGCGCGTAGCGATCTCAGTTTCCCGCAGCAGGCCGGTGAGGCCGCTGATGTGAACATTGCCTACTGTCCGGAGCGCGTGCTGCCGGGGCAGGTGATGGTTGAGCTGATTCAAAACGATCGGGTGATTGGCGGTATGACGCCAAAATGCTCGGAGCGCGCCAGCGAGCTGTACAAGATTTTCCTCGAGGGCGAGTGTGTGATTACCAATTCACGCACCGCTGAGATGTGCAAGCTGACCGAAAATAGCTTCCGCGATGTGAATATCGCCTTTGCCAATGAGCTGTCGTTGATTTGTGCCGATCAGGGCATCAATGTCTGGGAGCTTATCCGCCTGGCGAATCGCCATCCGCGGGTCAATATTTTGCAGCCTGGTCCCGGCGTCGGCGGCCACTGTATTGCGGTCGATCCTTGGTTTATTGTCTCGCAAAATCCGCAGCAGGCGCGTTTGATTCATACCGCGCGCCTGGTGAATGACGGAAAACCGCTGTGGGTGGTTGATCGTGTGAAAGCCGCAGTGGCTGATTGTCTGGCTGCCACCGATAAGCGTGCGTCGGAAGTGAAAATTGCCTGCTTCGGCCTGGCATTCAAGCCGAATATCGACGACCTGCGCGAAAGCCCGGCGGTGGAAGTGGCGCATTTAATTGCTGATTGGCACGTGGGTGAAACCCTGGTGGTGGAGCCGAACGTTGAGCAACTGCCGAAATCGCTGGCGGGCCATGTGACGCTGAAAGCGATGGCCGACGCGTTGCAGCAGGCGGACGTGATCGTGATGTTGGTCGATCATAAGCAATTCAAGGCAATCAGGCCGGAAGAGATCACGCAATCCTGGGTAGTAGATACCAAAGGGGTATGGCGTTGAAACGTATTTTAGTCACTGGGGGCGCCGGTTTTATCGGTTCCGCGGTCGTCAGGCATATTATTGAAGCCACGCGGGACAGCGTGGTGGTGGTGGATAAGCTGACTTACGCCGGCAACCTGGAATCGCTTGCGGTGATTGCTGATAGCGAACGCTATTCGTTCGAGCAGGTGGATATCTGCGATCGCGCGGCATTGGATCGGGTGTTTGCCCAATATCAGCCGGATGTGGTCATGCACCTGGCGGCGGAAAGCCATGTCGACCGTTCGATTGATGGCCCGGCGGCCTTTATCGAAACCAACGTGGTGGGAACCTACACCCTGCTGGAGGCGGCACGGCATTACTGGCAGCCGCTGGATGCGGAGAAGAAGCAGAGCTTCCGTTTCCACCATATCTCCACCGACGAAGTGTATGGCGACTTGCACGGTACGGATGACTTGTTCACCGAAACCACGCCTTACTCGCCAAGCAGCCCGTATTCGGCCTCCAAGGCGTCCAGCGACCATCTGGTCCGCGCCTGGCTGCGGACCTATGGCTTGCCGACGTTGGTCACCAACTGTTCCAACAACTACGGCCCGTACCACTTCCCGGAAAAACTTATCCCGCTGGTGATCCTCAATGCCGTTGCCGGCAAACCGTTGCCGGTGTATGGCAACGGTGCGCAGGTGCGTGACTGGCTGTATGTCGAAGACCATGCGCGCGCGTTGTATCAGGTCGTTACCGAAGGTGTGGTAGGGGAAACCTACAATATCGGTGGTCACAACGAGCGCAAGAATATTGAAGTAGTGCATACCATTTGCGATCTGCTGGAAGAACTGGCGCCGAACAAACCGCAGGGCGTGGCGCAATACCGCGATCTGATCACTTACGTCAAGGATCGCCCGGGCCATGATATGCGCTATGCGATCGACGCCGGGAAAATTGACCGGGAGCTGGGCTGGCACCCGCAAGAAACCTTTGAAAGCGGCATTCGCAAAACGGTTTCCTGGTACCTGAACAATGAAACCTGGTGGCGTCGCGTTCAGGATGGTTCCTATGCGGGTGAGCGTTTAGGTTTATCCGACTAAGTTTACCCGGGCTGCCTGAGTGGTGGCCCAGTGGATTCTGGAGTGAGTATGAAAGGTATTATTCTGGCGGGTGGATCCGGTACACGTTTGCATCCAATTACTCGCGGCGTATCCAAGCAGTTGCTCCCGATCTACGACAAGCCGATGATTTACTATCCGCTGTCGGTGCTGATGTTAGCCGGGATCCGCGACATTCTGATTATTTCCACACCGGAAGACCTCCCTTCATTCAGACGTCTGTTGGGTAACGGCGAAGAGTTTGGCATTAATCTCAGCTATGCCGAACAACCCAGCCCCGATGGTCTGGCTCAGGCGTTTCTGATCGGTGAAGAGTTCCTGGCCGGCGAGCCGAGCTGTCTGGTGTTAGGCGACAATATCTATTTTGGTCAAGGGTTTAGCCCGAAACTAAAAACGGTCGCTGCACGTACCCAGGGCGCTACCGTGTTCGGCTACCAGGTGATGGATCCCGAACGTTTTGGGGTGGTGGAGTTTGACGATAACTTCCGCGCTTTATCGATCGAAGAAAAGCCTGCCGAGCCCAAGTCCAACTGGGCGGTGACCGGCCTGTACTTCTACGACAGTCAGGTGGTGGAGTTTGCCAAACAGGTCAAGCCTTCCTCCCGTGGCGAGCTGGAAATTACCAGCATTAACCAGATGTATCTGGAGCGTGGCGAACTGACCGTTGAACTGCTGGGTCGCGGTTTCGCCTGGCTGGATACCGGTACTCATGACAGCCTGCTGGAAGCCAGCAGCTTCGTGCAGACGGTGGAAAAACGCCAGGGCTTTAAAATTGCCTGCCTGGAAGAGATCGCCTGGCGCAACGGTTGGCTGGATGATGACGGTGTGAAGCGTGCCGCACAGGCGCTGGTCAAAACCGGCTACGGCAAGTATCTGCTGGATTTATTGCATGCGCGTCCACGCCAATATTGAGCCCTTAGCCTGGGAAAGCGAATTTTTCGCTCTTGGCAGCGCCAGGCTCAACTTTTCCACCACGGCCCCGGCGTTGACCGAGGCCGGTCTGGCAGCCTACGCCTTGGTGCAAGCTAAAATCCCGGCGCACCAAACCGCCTGGGCGGACGCATTGTCGGGTCTGGGTTTCCAACTGGTTGAGGCTGAGGTCGATCTGTTGCTGAATATCGGCACGGAATGTGCATCGTCGCAGAGTGCGCTACCGCCAGCGATTCGCCTGGCAGTGCCGGAGGATATTCCAGTATTGCGTGCGGCAGCGGCCAATGTGTTCACCGCCAGCCGTTTTCGGGCCCCTTGGTACGACGTTCAGGATAGCGGGCGTTTCTATGCCGCCTGGATCGAAAAAGCGGTACTGGGAACCTTCGATCACCAATGCCTGTTGGCACTGGACGAAGCCGGTCAGCCGGAGGGATTTGTCAGCCTGCGTGATATCGGCGGCCAAGAGGTTAGAATCGGCCTGCTGGCAGCTTTCCCCGGCGCGTCAGGTAAAGGTATTGGTGCGCGATTAATGGCGGCGGCCATTGCAGAGTGTCGGAAAGACTCGCGGATGCGTCTGCGGGTGGCGACACAGCTCGGCAATATCGCCGCACTACGGCTCTATCAACGACAGGGTGCTGTTATTGAAAGCACCTCGTATTGGTTATACAGAGGAAAACATGATCCCATTTAACGCTCCGCCGGTTGTTGGCACTGAACTTGACTATATGCAGGCTGCGATGGACAGCGGCAAGCTGTGCGGAGATGGTGGTTTTACTCGCCGTTGCCAACAGTGGATGGAACAGCGTTTTGGCAGCCCGAAGGTGCTGTTGACGCCGTCCTGTACCGCGTCGCTGGAGATGGCGGCTATCCTGCTGGATATTCAGCCGGGTGATGAAGTGATCATGCCGAGCTTCACCTTTGTTTCAACCGCCAATGCCTTCGTGCTGCGCGGGGCCACCGTGGTGTTTGTCGATCTGCGTCCGGATACCATGAACATCGATGAGACTAAAATCGAAGCGGCTATCACCGATAAGACACGCGCTATCGTGCCGGTGCATTACGCCGGGGTGGCCTGCGAGATGGACACCATCATGGCGCTGGCGAAAAAATATAACCTGCGGGTGGTAGAAGACGCCGCGCAGGGTGTGATGTCCACTTACAAGGGCAAAGCGCTCGGTACCATTGGTCATATTGGCTGTTTTAGCTTCCACGAAACCAAAAACTACACTGCCGGCGGTGAGGGCGGCGCAACGCTGATCAACGATCCGGCGCTGATCGACCGGGCAGAAGTCATTCGTGAGAAAGGCACCAACCGCAGCCAGTTCTTCCGTGGGCAGGTGGACAAGTATACCTGGCGCGATATCGGTTCCAGCTATCTGATGTCAGATTTGCAGGCTGCCTATCTCTGGGGCCAGCTCGAAGCGGCTGACCGCATCAACCAGCGTCGTCTGGCACTGTGGCAGACCTATTATGACAGCCTGCTGCCGTTGGCAAACGCCGGCCGTATTGTGCTGCCGACCATCC
This sequence comes from Serratia sp. AXJ-M, assembly GCF_046531865.1. Lineage (NCBI taxonomy): Bacteria > Pseudomonadati > Pseudomonadota > Gammaproteobacteria > Enterobacterales > Yersiniaceae > Serratia > Serratia sp. AXJ-M. Next base: position 167,952 of record NZ_CP059394.1, read on the forward strand.
CGGCGGACTGCGTGCATAATGCGCACATGTTCTATATCAAACTGCGTGATATTGAAGATCGCACGGCCTTTATCGATTATCTGAAAGAAGCGGAAATCATGGCGGTGTTCCATTACATCGCGCTGCACGACTGCCCGGCGGGCGATCGTTTTGGCCGTTTTTCCGGCGAAGACCGCTTCACCAGCCAGGAAAGTGCGCGTCTGGTGCGTCTGCCGTTGTTCTACAATATGTCTGATGTCACTCAACGTACGGTGATCAATACCATTCTTAGCTTCTGCGCCTGATATGTCGTTGGCAAAAGCATCAATTTGGACCGCGGGCTCCACGCTGATCAAGATTGGCGTGGGGCTGTTGGTGGTGAAACTGCTGGCGGTGGCCTTTGGCCCCAGCGGGGTTGGGCAGGCGGGCAACTTCCGTCAGCTGATTACCGTGCTGGGCGTGCTGTCCGGTGCCGGGATTTTTAACGGCATCACCAAGTACGTAGCTGAATATCATCAGGATCCGCAGCGGTTACGGCTGGCTGTTGGAACGGCGTCAAGCATCGTGCTGGGCTTTTCCACGCTGTTGGCGCTGGTTTTTCTGTTTGCGGCGGAGCCTATCAGTATCGGGTTGTTCGGCCATGCTGACTATGTCGGCGTGGTGCGGGCGGTAGCCTTTATTCAGATGGGTATCGCCTATGCCAACCTGTTTATGGCGGTGCTGAAAGGCTACCGCGATGCGATGGGCAACGCGCTGGCGGTGATTGGCGGTAGCCTGATTGGCGTGGTGGCTTACTACCTGTGCTTTAAGCTGGACGGCTACGAAGGCGCGCTGGCGGGGTTGGCACTGGTGCCGGCCTTGGTGGTGTTGCCCGCAGGTTTTATCCTTTGGCGGCGCAAAACCTTGCCGCTGCGCTATTTGGCATTGGCATGGGACAAGGCGTTAGCCAGCCATCTTGGCAAGTTCACCATCATGGCATTGATCACATCAGTGACGCTGCCGGTAGCCTATGTGATGATGCGTAACCTGCTGGCCAGCCATTACAGTTGGGATGAGGTCGGGATTTGGCAGGGCGTCAGCAGTATTTCCGACGCTTACCTGCAGTTTATCACCGCCTCGTTTACCGTTTATCTGCTGCCAACGCTGTCGCGATTGAAGGAAAAAAGCGCCATCTCTCAAGAGATTGTGCGCTCCTTAAAATTTGTACTGCCCGCAGTAGCGGCGGCGAGTTTCACGGTCTGGTTACTGCGCGACTTCGCCATCTGGTTGCTGTTCACGGACAAATTCGTCGCGATGCGCGATCTGTTTGCCTGGCAACTGGTAGGGGACGTACTGAAAGTGGGCGCCTATGTGTTCGGCTATCTGGTGATTGCCAAGGCGTCGCTGCGTTTTTATATCCTGACCGAAGTCAGTCAGTTCCTGCTGTTAACGCTGTTCTCGCATTGGTTGATACCGCTGCATGGTGCGCTGGGAGCGGCACAGGCCTACATGGCAACCTACATCGTGTACTTCACGCTCTGTAGCTGCGTATTTATTCTTTACCGTAGACGAGTATGACGACACTGATTCACGTATTGGGATCTGACATCCCGCATCACAATCAGACGGTGCTGCGTTTCTTCAACGATGTGTTGGCGAAACGCCTGCCGTCCGAACAGACGCGTCATTTTATGGTGGCTGCCAAAGATGCCGCTGCGTTAGGGGGGTTCCCCGAGCTGAGCATTGAATGCCATCCGGACAAGAAAAGTCTGGCGATGGCGGTCATCGCCCGCGCGCAGGCCGATCGCAATCAGCGTTTCTTCCTGCACGGCCAGTTTAACCCTACGCTGTGGCTGGCGTTGCTGAGCGGTAAAATCAAGGCCGATCAGGTGAGTTGGCATATCTGGGGCGCTGATTTGTATGAAAACGCCACCAGTTGGAAATTCCGTCTATTCTATTTGCTGCGCCGTATTGCGCAGGGCAGAGTGAGACACGTGTTCGCGACCCGCGGTGATATTATTCATTACCAGCAGCGCCATGCCCGCGTACCGGCCTCTCTGTTGTATTTCCCGACGCGGATGGATCCGGCGTTAACCGGCATTGAGGTAGAGAAAAACCTGGCCGGACCGATGACCATTCTGGTGGGGAACTCTGGCGATCGTACCAACCGTCATATTGAGGCGTTGAAAGCGATTCATCAGCAGTTTGGCGCCGAGGTGCGGGTGATCCTGCCGATGGGCTACCCGGCCAATAACGACGCCTATATTGAACAGGTGCGCAGCGCCGGGCTAAAGCTGTTCAGCGCCAGGAACCTGCAGGTGCTGACGCAGCAGGTGGCGTTCGACGATTATCTGAATATCCTGCGCGAGTGCGATCTCGGTTACTTTATTTTTAACCGCCAGCAGGGCATAGGCACGCTGTGTCTTCTGATCCAGTTTGGCGTGCCCTTTGTGCTGAGCCGACAGAACCCGTTCTGGCAGGATCTGGCGGAGCAACATCTGCCTGTGCTGTTCTATGGCGATTCGCTGGATGAGGCGGTCGTGCGTGAAGCGCAACGCCAACTGGCATCCGTCGATAAACAGGCCATCGCTTTCTTCAACCCTAACTACGTTGATGGTTGGCAGCAGGCATTAACCCTGGCGGCAGGGGACAACGTATGACGCTGGCGCAATTTGGCGGGTTGTTTATCGTTTATCTGGTGAGCGTGCTGTTTATTCTGACGCTGGCTTACCAGGAGTTTAGGCGCGTTCGTTTCAATTTTAACGTCTTCTTTACGCTACTGTATTTGCTGACGTTTTACTTCGGTTTCCCGCTGACCTGTCTGCTGGTGTTTCAGTTTGACGTCGAGGTGGTACCGGTAGAGTTTTTACTCTATGCGATCCTCTCCGCTACTGCGTTTTATGCGATTTATTACGTCAGCTATAAAACCCGGCTGCGAAAGCGCAGCGTGCAACCGCGTAAGCCGGTGTTCACCATGAACCGGGTGGAAACCCATCTGACCTGGATGCTGCTGGCGCTGGTGGCGATGGCGACCGTCGGCATTTTCTTCATGCAAAACGGTTTCCTGCTGTTCAAGCTCAACTCTTACAGCCAAATTTTCTCCAGTGATGTCTCCGGGGTGGCGCTCAAGCGGTTCTTCTATTTCTTCATCCCGGCGATGCTGGTGGTGTATTTCCTGAAGCAAGATCTGCGCGCCTGGTTCTTTTTCCTGGCGGCGACGGTGGCCTTTGGCATCCTGACTTACGTGATAGTTGGCGGTACCCGCGCCAATATCATTATTGCCTTCTCGCTGTTTCTGTTTATCGGCATCGTGCGCGGCTGGATCTCGTTGTGGATGCTGGTGGCCGCCGGCGTGTTTGGTATCGTCGGCATGTTCTGGCTGGCGTTAAAGCGCTACAGCCTGGACGTCAGCGGTCCCGAAGCGTTCTATACCTTCCTTTACCTGACGCGCGATACCTTCTCGCCATGGGAAAACCTGGCGCTGTTGCTGCAAAACTACGACAAGATTGACTTCCAGGGCCTGGCACCGATAGTGCGCGATTTCTACGTGTTCATTCCGGCCTGGCTGTGGCCGGGGCGACCGGACACGGTGCTCAATAGCGCCAACTATTTCACCTGGGAAGTGTTGAATAACCATTCCGGCCTGGCGATATCACCCACGCTTATCGGCTCACTGGTGGTGATGGGCGGTGCGGTGTTTATTCCCGTTGGCGCGGTACTGGTCGGGATGATCATCAAGTGGTTCGACTGGCTGTATGAGATGGGCAAAAGCGAACCTAACCGGTATAAGGCCGCGATATTGCAAAGTTTCTGCTTCGGTGCGGTTTTCAACATCATCGTGTTGGCGCGCGAAGGGGTAGATTCCTTTGTCTCGCGAGTGGTGTTCTTCTGCCTTATTTTTGGCGCCTGCCTGCTGATGGCTAAGTTGTTGTACTGGCTGTTTGACACTGCCGGGTTGATTAAGGCACGGGTGCGGCGTACGCGTACGCTGGCATCGACGCCATCATCCGTTCGGGTCGACGGCCTTCTGTAAGGGTAATAATAACGATGGAAGCAAAGATTTCGGTTCCCCAATATGAGCTGCGCGGTTTCAGCCTGTGGGGATTTCGCGATATGGCGCAATGCCTGGATTTTCTGTTTGATGGCGGCCGGGTAAAGCAGGGCACGCTGGTCGCGATGAATGCCGAAAAGATCCTCAAGGCGGAAGAAGATACTGCGCTGCACGCCTTGCTGGATGAAGCCGAATACAAGTATGCGGACGGGATCAGCATGGTACGTTCAATCCGCCGTAAATACCCGCGGGCAGAGGTATCGCGCGTCGCGGGAGCCGACCTGTGGGAAGCGTTGATGCAGCGCGCCGGACGCGAGGGTACGCCGGTCTTCCTGATTGGCGGCAAACCCTCGGTGCTGGCGGAAACCGAACAGAAGCTGCGTAGCCAGTGGAATGTAAACCTGGTGGGCAGCCAGGACGGTTATTTCAAGCCTGAACAGCGGGATGCGCTGTTCGAACGCATTCGCGGCAGCGGTGCCGCCATTGTGACGGTGGCCATGGGATCGCCGAAACAGGAAATCCTGATGCGTGACTGCCGTAAAGTGCATCCGCAGGCGCTCTATATGGGCGTAGGCGGTACTTACGACGTGTTCACCGGGCACGTGAAGCGTGCGCCAAAGATTTGGCAGAACCTCGGTCTGGAGTGGTTGTATCGGCTGCTAAGCCAACCGAGCCGCCTGGGGCGCCAACTTAAACTGCTGAAGTTTGTCGGCTACTATTACCGCGGTAAGATGTGATCTCTGCGTTGGGGCGGAGGATCCCGCCCCGATGCAACCAATTGTTCAAATAACCTGCTTTATGGCGTATTCGTCAGCACCCCTATAACCTCAGCCCATAAACTCACCTGTATTTATTCCATAAAGTTTTAAATTGCGGTTTGCTTATAGCGGCAAAATGCGAAACGATACCGCCCGGAAATTATCCCTGAGCGTTGGCGCAAAACGTGATAGCGCTTAACGACGTTTTTCTCACCGTAAGATCGTCCCATCACAAGCTGGTGTCCGCCAACGCGGCGGGAGAGGTTTTACGCTATTTTCATTAAAACAATAACGACCGGTAACGGCCGGCATGCAAACACAATCAAAAAAATAATATTGAGGATTTATGGCACACAAAGAAAAACCGCAAGGCCTACACCGGGGGCTGGAAGCCCGGCATATCGAGCTGATTGCTCTGGGAGGCACCATCGGGGTTGGCCTGTTTATGGGCTCGGCCAGTACGCTGAAATGGGCGGGGCCTTCGGTGTTGCTGGCTTATATCATCGCCGGCCTGTTCGTGTTCTTCATTATGCGTTCGATGGGCGAGATGCTGTTCCTTGAACCGGTCGCGGGCTCCTTTGCCGTTTATGCCCATAAATACATGAATCCCTATTTTGGCTACCTGACCGCCTGGGGCTATTGGTTTATGTGGATTGCCGTAGGCATCTCGGAAATCACCGCCGTTGGGGTCTACGTGCAGTTTTGGTTCCCGGAAATCCCGCAGTGGATACCGGCGTTGATCGCCGTGGCGATGGTAGCGCTGGCCAACCTGGCCGCCGTGCGTCTGTACGGCGAGCTGGAGTTCTGGTTTGCCATGATCAAGGTTACCACCATCATTGTGATGATTTTGGTGGGGTTGGGGGTGATCTTCTTTGGCTTCGGGAATGGCGGGCAGCCGATTGGCTTTGCCAACCTGACCGAGCACGGCGGTTTCTTTGCCGGCGGCTGGAAGGGCTTCCTGTTCGCGCTCTGTATTGTTGTGGCGTCCTATCAGGGCGTTGAACTGGTGGGGATCACTGCCGGTGAAGCCAAAAAACCGCAGGTGACTCTGAAGCGTGCGATTAACAATATTTTGTGGCGTATCCTGATCTTCTACGTCGGCGCTATCTTTGTCATCGTCACCATCTTCCCCTGGAATGGCATTGGCACCGCAGGCAGCCCCTTCGTGCTGACCTTTGCCAAAATCGGCATTGTCGCTGCCGCCGGTATCATTAACTTTGTGGTGTTGACCGCCGCGCTTTCAGGTTGTAACAGCGGGATGTATAGCGGTGGCCGTATGCTGTACGCACTGGCTAAAAACCGGCAGTTGCCGGCGTCGTTGACCAAGCTGTCCGCCAACGGCGTGCCGGTTAACTGTATCGCCGTGACCATTGCCTGTCTGTTAGTCGGTTCCGGATTGAATTACCTTATTCCCAATCCGCAGGCGGTGTTTGTCTATGTCTACAGCGCCAGCGTGTTGCCGGGCATGGTGCCGTGGTTTGTGGTGCTGATTAGCCAACTGTATTTCCGCCGTGCCCATAAGGAAGCGATTAAAACCCACAGCTTTAAGTCGATTATGTTCCCCTATGTGAACTATCTGACCATCGCTTTCTTGGTCTGCGTGCTGATCGGCATGGGAATTAACCCGGATACGCGAATTTCTTTGCTGGTCGGGGCGATTTTCTTAGCGGCAGTCAGCCTGTGCTACTTTGCTTTCGGCATGCACAAGAAACATCATCCGGCTGAAAAACGGACAGAAACACAGCAATAACCGGTGAAAAGGGGCTACGGATAGCTCTTTCCTGCGCGGGAGTGAGCAAAGCGTAATCAAACACAACATTTCTGCGAAAAAGCACTAGACAGGATTGGGTTAAATCCGTAGTATCCCCTCCCGCAACGGCGCTATGCGCCCGTAGCTCAGCTGGATAGAGCGCTGCCCTCCGGAGGCAGAGGTCTCAGGTTCGAATCCTGTCGGGCGCACCATTAAGTTTGTGTGCAAGAGCTGCGGTGGTAGTATTACCGCGTGAAGTAGTTAAGAAGTAATGGTGGCTATAGCTCAGTTGGTAGAGCCCTGGATTGTGATTCCAGTTGTCGTGGGTTCGAGTCCCATTAGCCACCCCACTTCCTAAGAGAAGTGAAGAATTTTAAGCTGTTTTGTGACTGTGCGAAGGTGGCGGAATTGGTAGACGCGCTAGCTTCAGGTGTTAGTGTTCTTACGGACGTGAGGGTTCAAGTCCCTCTCTTCGCACCACACAAAATGTCTAATAAATTTAATATTTACATAGACATAAGCGATAAAATTTAGTAGTATCTGCAACAAGAAATCGGCGAGTAGCGCAGCTTGGTAGCGCAACTGGTTTGGGACCAGTGGGTCGGAGGTTCGAATCCTCTCTCGCCGACCACATTCAAGAAAGCCCGCTTTTAGCGGGTTTTTTTACATCTGTAGTTTATAGGATGAGCACCTCCGAAGGAGGTTTGAGCCGAGCGCAGCGAGACAACGTTGCTTTAGCAACGGCCCGTAGGGCGGCATCGCAGATGCAAGTCATCCTCTCTCGCCGACCACATTCAGAAAAGCCCGTTCAGCAATGAACGGGCTTTTTGCTTTCTGACATTCCGCTTTACACCCTCCTGCTCTGGTTTTGCCTCTGCCCGCTAGCTATCGTATCCCGCCAGGACGCTTTTGGCTTGGTGTTGGCTTCTGGCGACATCGGCATGCCGCATTGTCGTCAGCTTGAGACATTTAATACATTGATTTTATTTAATAAAAATGACTTTGGCTTAAGTCGTCGTTTTAAGGCGACATATCTGCAGGCGTCAGGTGATAGCAGCAGAAAGGGCAGTGAGCGGAATGAAACGAAGTGCTGAGATTAAATCTGTTTTAATTCAGATTATTAGGCTTTTCGCCTGAAGGGGTGATGCATTTTTCCCAAAGTTGGCACGCCAAGTGCAATATCCACTATGTAGATGCTCATTCCACCTCTTATGTTCGCCTTAGGCTTCATAAACCCTGGGAATGACGCAGAGCCGATTTAGGGTGCCTATTGCCCACCAGAACGATGACGGCGTTGCTTGCAATGGCTGACATCACACTCCGGGCAAAACGTTGAGTGAGGCACCGCCCCTGTTGTCCTAGACCTGATTGCTTTTTTATACACTTGCCACCGCGGCAAGTGTTTTTTTTTGCCTAATACCCATCATATTTGAAGCCACAGCTGCGTTGACTGCGCGCTCTCACCCCAGTCACTTGGTTGACCAAGCTCCTGGGGATTCGTGAGCTTGCCGCCTTGCTGTGACTCTAACTATCTTGGGTATAAACAACGTTAGATAAAAAAGGCGCGACCTGTGGGCGCGCCTTGAAGACAGTGCATTGTGCGTTATTCGCCGTTCTGCTTCAACGTTAGCATCAGGCCTTCACGACGCATCTGTGCGGCTTCATCCGAGCGGTGCAGCTTCTCCAGCACGTCAGCCAACCAAGCGTAATCGTAGGCGTCAGGGCGCTGTTTCAGCGCTTCCCGGAATGCATCGGCCGCCGCCTGCCATTCGCCGTGCTTCATCAGCAACTGGCCCAGGGTGCTGTTTAGCAGTGGTGTGGCACCATGCTGCTTCACCTGCTGACGCAACGCTTTCTCCAGCTGTTGCGGGTTGCCGGACTTCAGACGCGGGATCAGCAACACCAGGCGTTCGTCATACTGGCGCTTGAGGCTGTCGAGTACGATCTCTTGCGCCAGTTCATGGTCATTGCATTCGATCAGGTGTTCCACCATCGCGATTTGCAACGGCACCTCATGCCGGATTTTGCGGCTCTGATCTTTCCACCAGCGTTTCAGGCCATCGCTGCCCTCATCCGCCATCGCCTGATTCATCAGGCCAATGTAGGCCTGTTGTTGCAGCGCCTGCAGCTCAGCCTCACTGTGCAGATTGATCTTGCTCATCGACGGCAGGATCTCCAGCAATGAGGCAAAAGCGCCAGTGCGCAGATAAGCCATTTCCGCCAGTCGCAATACTTCGGGATGACGCGGAGCCTGGTTAAGCAGGCGATCGACACCGTGACGTGCCGCATGGTTTTCGCCCTGAGCCAGCTGGATGCGCACGCGGGTGATGTCTACCGGCAGCTGGTCGGTGTCGGCGGCTTCGGCGGCGCGTTCCAGGTACTGATTGGTACGGAAATCGTCACCCCGTTGCTGTGCGGCCTCAGCGGCCAGCAGGTAGTTCACCACCGGTTGTTCGGCGTGATCGGCATTGCGCGTCAGCAGTTTTTCAACCTGCTTGTAATCACCTTCGGCCAGTTTGATCAGTGCGGCCTTGGTCTGCTTACGCGCACGGCTGCGTTTGCGGCCCAGGAACCAGCCGCGAGTGCGGGCGCTGGTGCTGAAGATGCGGCGCAGGATCCACTCGATCACCAGCAGCACCACAAACAGCAAGATACCCATGATAACCAGGCCGGTGACGCTGGTTTCGATATTGTAGTTATCGGTCTGAATCAGCACATAGCCCTGATGGCCGGCCAACATCGGCCCAACCACCACGCTGGCGATCAGCACCAGGAACAGAAATAGCACGCGTAACATGGCTTATCCCTCCTGATGAGCGGCAGGGGACTGGGCCATCAGATTACGCACCCGGGTCTGCATCAGTTTTTCCAGCAGCGGCTGGCTTTTCAGCTGATCCGGCACGTCCATGGTGATCGACTGCTGGCTCAGGGCATCCAACTCTTCCAGGAACGCTTTCGTGGCCGGGTCGGTGGTATCGAAGTAGGCGCGAACCCAAGTGGAAATGGTCTCCAGCGACTGCTTATACACTTCGTTCTGATGGCGTGGGATGGCCTGTGCGGCAACCAGCAGGCGCGAACGGATATTTTCGCGCAGGTAAATGTCCTGGTTCGGGGCCAGCAGCGGCTCGGCATTGCTATCGCGGCGGCGGACGGTAATAAAGTCGGCCATAAAGTTGTGCCAGCTTTTGGCCAGGTTTTGCCGCCATTCGCCGATCGAGCTCGACAGCTCGCTGCTGTCTTGATCCATCGGCGCTTCGTCGCTGTCGTTATCCGCCAGGCGCAGATTATCCACCTGATTGGACAACTGATTGGTCTTGAGAATGATGCCGTCGAAATCTACCTGAGTCAGCGTGGACAGCGTGCTGACGTCTTCGGTGATGGCGCGACGAACCTCGAGCAGGCTCGGGTCATTCATGTCAGCCAGGCTGGCATCGGCGCTTTTTAACAGCGCGGCGGCGGTGGTGACGTCCTGATCGCTCCACAGCTTACGCCCGGCCATTTTCACCAGAAAATCGGCCTGCGCCAGCAACCAGGTTTTGGCATCGCTGCCGGAGATGATGGCGACTTTCTCTTGCAGTTCATTGAGCTGTCGCGCCAGGGTTGCCTGTTCGCGATCGGCGGCGTCCAGCGTTTTGCCCTGTTGCTGCAGCAGGCCTTCCAGCGCGCTTCTTTCTTGCTGTTGGCTTTGTTTCAGCGTTTCCAGCTGTTGCTGCAGCGTTTGATTGGCGGCGATGAGCTGCTGCGCCTGTCGATGTGTATGGTAATAGCCGCCGGCAGCCAGAGCGATAACCAGCACGATCGCGATCGCGCCCAACACCGGGCCGGTATTTTTACCTTTACGCTTTTCAGCGTCTGGCTGCTGGGGGCTCTCAACCGCAGAGGTTGGTTCTTCAACCGGGGCGGATGGGGTATTTTGTTCCGTCATAGTGGCACATCCCATAGTCAGGTTTATTGTAGCGCGCGGATCAGCGCGTCATTATCGGCGGTATCAGCTACCCGAATTGTGCTCCAGCCCAGTTCCTGGGCGAGGGTAGCCAGACGTTCACTCACTACGACCAGGCGGCAACGTAACAGCCACGAAGAACGGTAGTAATCAGGAACTAAAGTATAGAGCTGTTGTAACATTTCACCGCTGGTGACTACCAGCGTATCAACACCGGCACGCTGCCAGTGGGCGCTTTGCTCGCTGCCATCATAGTGCACCGGGCTGCGTTGATAACATTCATAATAGCTGACCGCAGCGCCGCGCTCGCTCAGTGTGTTGCCGAGCAGCTCACGGCCGCCGTTACCGCGCAAGATCAGCGCCTGTTTACCTTCCAGCTTCTGCAGCGCCGGCAGCAGCAGCAATGTTTCGCTGATCTCCTGCTCACGCGGGTATTCTATCGGCAGGCTGCTGATGCGGTGCATTGCCAGCGCCGTGGTACGACCGATAGCGTAATAGGCAAGCCTGGCAGGCCATGACAGCCCGACGCGGCCCATCACAGAATGGGCGTAGCTCACCGAGTGCTGCGACAGGATGAACACCAGATCGCCATCATTAAGCTGCTGTAACGTCTGCGGCAATTTTGGCAAATCGCCGCCGGGGGCGAAGTCGATCAACGGAGCATGATAGGCAACCCGACCGAGCGCACGCAGTCGGCTGACCAGTTCTTCTCCGGAAGGCGAGGGGCGGGTTACCAGAATCGTCATGCAGGGGGATTCCCCTGATAAACGTCCTGCAGAATTTCACGAGCGCCTTGCGCCAGCAGTTCTTCCGCCAGTTCAATGCCCATCTGCTCTGCTTGAGCTGCCGGACCGCGGCGTTCGCCGCGCACCATTTGTCTACCGTCTGGAGAGCCCACCAGGGCTCGCAGCCACAGGCTGTCGCCCTCCAGTTCGGCATAGCTGCCGATCGGTACCTGGCAACCGCCTTCCAGCCGGGTATTCATCGCACGTTCGGCACGTACGCGGGTTTCTGTGGCAACGTGATTGAGCGGTGCCAACAGCGCGCGGGTGGTTTCGTCGTCGAGGCGGCATTCGATACCCACTGCGCCCTGGCCAACGGCCGGCAGGCACTCTTCCGGGCTCAATGGACTGCGGATACGCTGTTCCAACCCCAGGCGCTTAAGCCCGGCGACCGCCAGAATAATGGCGTCGTAATCGCCGTTATCCAATTTTGCCAGTCGGGTACCGACGTTGCCGCGCAGATCGCACACGATCAGATCCGGACGGCGCTCACGCAGTTGGCACTGACGACGCAGGCTGGAGGTACCGACCACGCTGCCCTGCGGCAGTTGATCGAGCGATGCGAAACGATTGGAAACAAATGCGTCGCGAGGATCGTCACGCTCGCAAATAGTCACTAAACCCAAGCCTTCGGGGAAATCGACCGGGACGTCTTTCATTGAGTGAACGGCGATATCCGCACGGCCGTCCAATAACGCCAGTTCAAGTTCCTTAACAAACAGCCCTTTACCGCCGACTTTCGCCAGCGGCGTATCCAAAATAATGTCGCCTCGCGTGACCATCGGCACCAGTTCGACCTGCAGGCCGGGGTGGCTGGCCATCAGGCGCTGCTGCACATAATGTGCTTGCCAAAGCGCGAGTGGGCTTTGTCGGGTGGCAATTCGAATAATTTTGTCTAACATGCTTGTTACCGTTTTTATAATTCGCCGTTCATCCTACCACTGAGTGTGAAAACTGTCAGTGCAAGAAGCCACAGGCGAAGAAAGGACAACGGAATCAACGGGACGTGTGATGTGTTTTGGGGCAGTTAACACTGCGGGTAAATCGTTTGGAGTGGCGCTACAATAATAGTGAAGCGTTACTTCCTTTACGGTCAATCAGCAAGGTGTTAAATTGATCACGTTTCCAACAATAAGTTGCCAAATATTCTTCCAACACTAACGGCACTTATGGAATACGGGTTTTTTTCTAAACACCGGGATAATCAGGCGAGACGTCTTGTACCTCTACATCGAGACACTGAAGCAGAGACTGGATGCGATCAATCAATTACGAATCGATCGCGCCCTAGCGGCCATGAAGCCCGCGTTTCAACGGGTATACAGTCTGCTGCCTACCTTATTGCACCACCACCACCCACTGATGCCAGGTTACCTGAACGGTAACGTTCCCCATGGCGTTTGCCTCTACACGCCTGATGAAACTCAACAAGATTACCTCAATGATTTAGAAGACAAATGGGGCAGCCCATTTGACAAAATGGCCAGCGGTGAACTGCCGATTACCGGGGTTTATTCGATGGGCAGCACCTCGTCGATCGGCCAGAGTTGCAGCTCGGATCTCGACATCTGGGTGTGCCACCAATCCTGGCTGGACAACGAAGAGCGTAACCGCCTGCAGCAAAAATGCAGCCTGCTGGAAAAATGGTCGGCGTCGATGGGGGTGGAAGTCAGCTTCTTCCTGATCGATGAAAACCGCTTCCGTCATAACGAAAGCGGCAGCCTGGGGGGCGAAGACTGCGGCTCCACCCAACATATCCTGCTGCTGGACGAATTTTACCGCACCGCGGTGCGCCTGGCCGGCAAACGTATTTTGTGGAACATGGTGCCGGGCGAAGAAGAAGCACATTACGATGAGTATGTGCTGTCGCTGTACTCGCAAGGCGCGTTAACGCCGAACGAATGGCTGGATCTCGGCGGTCTGAGCACGCTGTCGGCGGAAGAATATTTCGGTGCCAGCCTGTGGCAACTGTACAAAAGCATCGACTCGCCTTACAAGGCGGTGCTGAAAACCCTGCTGCTGGAAGCCTATTCCTGGGAATACCCGAATACGCAACTGCTGGCGATGGACATCAAACAGCGCCTGCATCAGGGCGAGATTGTCTGCTTTGGTCTCGACGCCTACTGTATGATGCTCGAACGCGTTACGCATTATCTGAATCAAATCAACGACACTACCCGCCTCGACCTGGTCCGCCGCTGTTTCTACCTGAAAGTCTGTGAAAAACTGTCCCGCGCCAATGCGTGCGTCGGCTGGCGTCGTGAAATTCTCAGCCAATTGGTCAGCGAATGGGGCTGGGACGAAGAGCGTCTGGCGATCCTGGATAATCGCGCCAACTGGAAAATCGAACGGGTACGTGAAGCTCACAACGAACTGTTGGATGCGATGATGCAAAGCTATCGCAACCTGATCCGCTTCGCTCGCCGCAACAACCTTAGCGTCAGCGCCAGCCCGCAGGATATCGGCGTGTTGACACGCAAGCTGTACGCCGCGTTTGAAGCGCTGCCCGGCAAGGTGACGCTGGTGAACCCACAGATTTCGCCGGACCTGTCAGAAGACGACTTGACCTTTATTCACGTGCCGATTGGCCGCGCCAACCGCACCGGCTGGTATCTTTATAACCAGGCACCGGCCATGGACTCGATCGTCAGCCATCAGCCGCTGGAATATAACCGCTACCTCAACAAGCTGGTGGCCTGGGCCTATTTCAACGGGCTGCTGACGCCGAAAACCCGTCTGCACATCAAGAGCGGCAACCTGTGCGATACCGCAAAACTGCAGGAACTGGTGGCCGATGTGTCGCACCACTTCCCGCTGCGCCTGGCGGCCCCCACGCCAAAAGCGCTGTACAGCCCGTGCGAAATTCGTCACCTGGCGATAATCGTCAATCTGGAAAACGATCCGACCGCCGCCTTCCGCAATCAGGTGGTGCATTTCGATTTCCGCAAGCTCGATGTATTCAGCTTTGGTCAGCAACAGCAGTGCCTGGTGGGCAGTATCGATCTGCTGTATCGCAACTCCTGGAACGAAGTGCGTACTTTGCATTTCAGCGGCGAGCAATCGGTGCTTGAAGCGTTGAAGACCATTCTCGGCAAAATGCACCAGGATGCCGCGCCGCCGGAATCGGTCGAGGTGTTCTGCTACAGTCAGCACCTGCGCGGCCTGATCCGTACCCGTATACAGCAGCTGGTGTCGGAGTGTATTGAGCTACGCCTGTCCAGCACCCGACTGGAGCCGGGCCGTTTTAAAGCGGTACGTGTTGCCGGCCAGACCTGGGGCTTGTTCTTCGAACGGCTGAGCGTGTCGGTGCAGAAGCTGGAAAACGCGGTGGAGTTCTACGGCGCCATTTCCAACAACAAATTGCACGGCCTGTCGATCAAAGTGGAAACCGATCAGGTGCATCTGCCGCCGGTGGTGGACGGTTTCGCCAGCGAAGGGATTATTCAGTTCTTCTTCGAAGACACCACGGACGATAAAGGTTTTAACATCTATATTCTGGATGAGTCTAACCGGGTTGAGGTTTATCACCATTGCGAAGGCAGTAAAGAGGAACTGGTGCGTGACGTTAGCCGTTTCTACTCTTCCTCGCACGATCGCTTCACCTACGGCTCCAGCTTCATCAACTTCAACCTACCCCAGTTCTATCAGATAGTGCATCTTGATGGCCGAACTCAGGTGATCCCGTTCCGCAGCAATGTGCTGTCGAGCCTGTGCGTTCCCCTGACCGACAGCGCCGTCCAACCGCTGAAGCAGCAGTTCCAGCTGCATTGATATCGTCAAGGTTCAGCAGGCTGAGCCTTGACGACGGATGCGGCCATTCTCAGGAAAACTTCACCTCTTCGCCGGCCTGTGCGCTGGCCGCTTCGCTCAGTAAGGGGTAGAAGGCGCGGTCGCTGCGATCGCACAGCCACACGCCGTCACGGTAGTTAAAGTGATAGCCGCCGGTTTTGGTCGCCAGCCAAATCTGATGCAATGGCTCCTGGCGATTGATCACAATTTTGGTGCCATTTTCGAAGCTTAACGTCATTACGCCGCCGTTAGTTTCGTAATCGATGTCCGCATCGCCGTCAAAATCGTCCAGGGTCTCTTCAATATTCAGCATCAGTTGGTCAGCCAACTGGTGAAACTCACTGTCGTTCATATTCAATTCCTATTGCTTTTCATGATCCACCTGCGATTATAGAGACCTTGGACGCATGAATTACAGGCATTAATGCAAATGAAAAAACAACTACGCTATGCGCTGATGGCAGTTCTGCTTGCCGGGCTCTCCGGCTGCGGCCTGAAGGGCCCGCTGTACTTCCCGCCAGCCGATCCGGCCAGCACTAAGAAACCGGCTACCCAGGTTCAGACCGGCGATCAGGTACAGAAAAATCAGCAGGAACTTTCTGGCTCTCAGCAAAAACCGTCGATGAGCGACCAGTAACACCTTGTTTGCGGCGGCGTGAGTCACCGCAAACCCAAGACGGATAGCGGAGTATGATATGCAGTTCTCCAAAATGCACGGTCTGGGCAACGACTTTATGGTGGTCGATGCCGTTACACAGAATGTCTATTTCTCACCCGAGTTGATCCGCCGTTTGGCCGATCGGCACTTGGGCGTTGGCTTTGACCAGCTGCTGGTGGTAGAACCGCCTTACGATCCGGAACTGGATTTCCATTACCGCATTTTTAACGCCGACGGCAGTGAAGTGGCGCAGTGCGGTAACGGCGCTCGCTGCTTTGCCCGCTTTGTACGGCTAAAAGGCTTGACCAACAAGCGCGATATTCGCGTCAGTACCCAGACCGGGCGCATGGTGTTGAGCGTGACCGACGATGATCTGGTGTGCGTGAATATGGGTGAGCCCAACTTCGATCCCCAGGCAGTGCCGTTTCGCGCAACTAAAGAAGAAAAGACCTACATCATGCGCGCAGCGGAGCATACGGTGCTGTGCGGCGTGGTGTCGATGGGCAATCCACATTGTGTTTTACAGGTGGATGATGTAAAAACCGCCAAGGTGGAGCTGCTCGGGCCGGTGCTGGAAGGGCATGAGCGCTTCCCGGAACGGGCTAACATCGGTTTTATGCAAATTGTTAGTCGCGAGCACATTAAACTGCGTGTCTATGAGCGCGGTGCTGGCGAAACGCAGGCCTGCGGTAGCGGAGCCTGTGCGGCCGTGGCAGTCGGGATTCAACAGGAATTGCTGTCAGAAGAGGTGCATGTAGAACTGCCGGGCGGCAGCCTGCATATTCGCTGGAAAGGGCCGGGCAGCCCGCTGTTTATGACCGGTCCGGCAACCCATGTATATGACGGATTTATTCATCTATGAAGAGCGTTGAGGACCAGGCTGTCGCAGGCATTGAGCTTGATGACGACGCCGTGATGCAGTTTCTGCTGCAAAACCCGGATTTCTTTATGCGCAACGCGCGGTTGGTGGAGCAGATGCGCGTTCCCCATCCCGTTCGCGGCACCGTATCGTTGGTCGAGTGGCATCTGGCTCGCCAGCGCAATCACATCCATCGGCTGGAAGAAGAAATCACGCTGCTGATGGAGCAGGCCAGCGCCAACGAAACGCTGTTTGCCAGCCTGCTGCATTTGCAGGCCAACCTGGCCACCGCCGACAGCCTGCAGGATATGCTTAACCGCCTGCAGCGTTGGGCGCGCGGTTTCGGTTTGGCCGGCGCCAATATCCGCCTGTTTTCCGAAAGCTGGAAAATCGGCGCACCTTCCGATTTCACTCACCTTGCCCTGACGCGTTCTTCGTTTGAACCGTTGCGCATTCAGCGTCTGGGTGACCAACAGCACTTTCTTGGCAGCCTGAATGGCCCCGAGTTGTTGTTGCTGCTGCCGCAGGCCAAACTGGTCGGCTCGGTAGCGCTGTCGATGCTGGGTGATGAGGGCGAGCTGGGTATGGTGATTTTCAGCAGCCGCGATACGCAACATTATCAGCAGGGCATGGGCACGGTGATGCTTAATCAACTGGCGCGCATGCTGCCGGAACTGCTGGAACGCTGGATCGAACGCGCATGACCCCGCTGGCGGCCAGCCTGCAACAGCCGGTCGATGCCTTTCTGCGCTATCTGAAGGTGGAACGCCAGCTCAGCCCCTTGACGCAGTTAAGCTATTCACGCCAATTGCAGGCGCTGATGGCGCTGGCTCAGGATATGGGCATCACGGAGTGGCCGGCGTTGGACGCCGCCAAAGTCCGGATGCTGGCGGCGCGCAGTAAACGCGCCGGCCTGCAGTCTTCCAGCCTCGCGTTACGCTTGTCGGCATTACGCAGTTTTCTCGACTGGCAGGTCAGCCAGGGCATGCTGATAGCCAACCCCGCCAAAGGGATCCGCACGCCACGCAGTGGCCGTCATCTGCCGAAAAACATCGACGTCGATGAAATGAATCAGCTGCTGGATATCGATCTCAACGATCCGCTGGCGGTACGCGATCGCGCTATGCTTGAGGTGATGTACGGGGCAGGGCTGCGTCTTTCTGAACTGGTGGGGCTGGACTGTCGCCACGTCGATCTGGCCGCCGGTGAAATTTGGGTTTTGGGCAAGGGCAGCAAGGAACGCAAGCTGCCGGTCGGCCGCACCGCCGTGACCTGGCTGGAACACTGGCTGGCGATGCGCGACCTGTTCGGGCCGTCAGACGATGCGATGTTCCTGTCCAATCAGGGAAAACGCATCTCGACCCGTAACGTGCAAAAGCGTTTTGCCGAATGGGGCGTCAAGCAGGGCGTTAACAGCCATATCCATCCGCACAAGCTGCGCCACTCCTTTGCTACCCATATGCTGGAGTCCAGCGGCGATCTGCGTGCGGTGCAGGAACTGCTTGGCCATGCCAATCTGACCACCACCCAAATCTATACCCACCTCGACTTTCAACATCTGGCGAACGTGTACGATGCCGCGCATCCACGCGCCAAACGGGGGAAATCCTGATGCACTTTTATCGTCCGCTACGCCCGCTGGCGGCATTGACCTTCGATCTGGACGACACGCTGTACGACAACCGTCCGGTGATCAAACAGACCGAATTGCAGTCGGTGGCTTTCCTGCAGAATTATCATCCCGGGCTGAACCACTTCCAGTCGGCGGATTTTCACCGCCTGCGCCAAGAGTTACGTGAACAGGATCCAGAGATTTACCACGACGTCACCCAGTGGCGTTGGCGTGCCATCCACCTGGCGCTGAGCCGTCAGGGGCTGCGTGATGCCCAGGCAGCTGAAGGGGCTGACGCGGCGATGCAGAATTTTGCGCTGTGGCGCAGCCGCATCGAAGTGCCTGAAGCTACCCACGCTACGTTGAAAGCATTGGGTGAACGTTTCCCACTGGTGGCGATCACCAACGGCAATGCCGATCCCGCGCAGTGCGGGCTGGACGGTTACTTTCAGTTTGTGCTGCGCTCCGGGCCGGATGGCCGCGCCAAACCTTATCAGGACATGTATCAACTGGCCGCAGAGCGTTTAGGCATCGCCCCTGAGCATATTCTCCACGTCGGCGATGATTTAACCACCGACGTCGCCGGCGCGTTGCGCTCAGGCCTGCAGGCCTGTTGGATCAACGACCGTCAGCGCAGCCTGATGCAGGCTGCCGATAGCCGGCTGCTGCCACATATTGAGATTTCGCAGTTGGCATCGCTGACAGCATTGTTATAATCCCTGCCAGAACTCTGTATAAATTCCCAGTGGAATCGCGTCGCTGACGCGCTTTCCCTTACCAATTAATGGTGCCTATGGACGTTTCCGATCTGCTCGACAGCCTGAATGAAAAACAACGCGAAGCCGTGGCGGCGCCACGTGGCAACCTGTTGGTACTGGCCGGCGCGGGCAGCGGTAAAACACGGGTGCTGGTGCACCGCATCGCCTGGCTGCTGTCGGTAGAGAACTGTTCGCCGTATTCGATCATGGCGGTGACGTTCACCAACAAAGCCGCGGCGGAAATGCGCCACCGTATCGAACATCTGATTGGCACCAGTCAGGGTGGCATGTGGATCGGCACCTTCCACGGGCTGGCTCACCGGTTGCTGCGCGCACATCACATGGATGCCAATCTGCCGCAGGATTTCCAGATCCTCGACAGCGACGACCAGTTCCGCCTGCTCAAACGCATCGTCAAGGCGTTGAATATCGACGAGAAACAATGGCCCCCGCGTCAGGCGATGTGGTACATCAACGGCAAAAAAGATGAGGGCCTGCGCCCGCAACACGTCGAGACCTATAATAATCCGGTGGAGGCAACCTGGTTGCGCATCTACCAGGCCTATCAGGAAGCCTGCGATCGCGCCGGGCTGGTAGATTTTGCCGAGCTGTTGCTGCGCGCCCATGAGCTGTGGCTGAACAAACCGCATATCCTCAACCATTACCGCGAACGTTTTACCAATGTACTGGTAGATGAGTTTCAGGATACCAACAGCATTCAATATGCCTGGATCCGCCTGCTGGCCGGCAATAACAGCAACGTGATGATCGTGGGTGACGATGACCAGTCGATTTATGGCTGGCGCGGCGCTCAGGTGGAAAATATTCAACGTTTCCTGAAGGACTTCCCCGGTGCGCAGAGCGTCCTTCTGGAACAAAATTACCGTTCGACCAGCAATATTCTAAAGGCAGCCAACACCCTGATCGCCAACAACGGCGGGCGCATGGGTAAAAACCTGTGGACAGAGGGCGGGGATGGCGAACCTATTTCTATCTACTGTGCGTTCAACGAACTCGACGAGTCGCGCTTTGTCGTCGGCCGCATCAAAACCTGGCAGGAAAATGGCGGCGCACTGAATGACTGCGCCATCCTTTACCGCAGCAACGCCCAGTCGCGCGTACTGGAAGAGGCGCTGCTGCAAACCGCCATGCCTTACCGCATTTACGGCGGGCAACGCTTCTTCGAACGTCAGGAAATCAAGGATGCGCTGGCCTATCTGCGGCTGATAGCCAACCGTAATGACGACGCTGCGTTCGAGCGCGTAGTAAATACCCCGACCCGTGGCATTGGCGACCGGACGTTGGACGAAGTGCGTCGAACGGCGCGCGATCGTCAATTGACCCTGTGGCAGGCCACCCGCGCCCTGCTGCAAGACAAGGTGCTGGCCGGCCGTGCGGCCTCTGCGCTGCAGCGCTTTACCGAACTGGTAGATTCCCTGGCGCATGAAACCGCCGATATGCCCTTGCACGTACAGACCGACCGGGTGATCCGCGATTCGGGGCTGTTCATTATGTATGAGCAGGAAAAGGGCGAGAAAGGCCAGGCGCGTATCGAAAACCTTGAGGAGCTGGTGACGGCAACCCGTCAATACAGCTATCAGGATGAAGATCAGGATCTGATGCCGCTGCAGGCATTTTTGTCGCATGCTGCGCTGGAGGCGGGCGAAGGCCAGGCCGATGCCTATCAGGATGCGGTGCAGTTGATGACCCTGCACTCGGCCAAGGGGCTGGAGTTCCCGCTGGTGTTTATCGTCGGTATGGAAGAGGGGATGTTCCCGAGCCAGATGTCGCTGGATGAAGGCGGGCGGCTGGAAGAAGAACGTCGTCTGGCCTACGTTGGCCTGACGCGTGCCATGCAGAAACTGACGCTGACCTATGCCGAAACGCGTCGTCTGTACGGCAAGGAAGTTTACCATCGGCCTTCGCGTTTTATCGGTGAACTGCCGGAGGAGTGCGTGGAAGAAGTGCGGTTGCGTGCCAGCGTATCGCGACCGGTGAGCCATCGTCGTATGGGCACGCCGATCGGTGAAAACGATACCGGCTACCAGCTGGGGCAGCGAGTGCGTCACCCTAAATTTGGCGAAGGCACCATCGTCAATCTGGAAGGCAGCGGCGAACACAGTCGACTGCAAATTGCGTTCCCAGGGGAAGGCATCAAGTGGCTGGTGGCCGCCTATGCCAGACTGGAAACGGTGTAGCGGGGCAGTAGCCGCCGAACCCAAAGGGGCGAATCTCTTCGCCCCAGCACTCAGGCTTAAAGCGTACGGGTATAGCGATCGCCAACTTGCGCGGTGGCATACCAGCGCATAACAGCTTCGATGCCTTCACCACCTTCCGGAGGAGCCCAGTGCATGCAGTCCTCTTCCGACAGCGCCTGATAAGGCCCCTGTTTTACTTCGAACACCACGCCGCCGGGATCAACCGACAGCACGGCATGCCAGGTAAACGCCGGCATCTCCAGTACTTTGGTTTCTTCACCCAGCAGCGTGCGTTGGGTGACGACACCTTCCTCATTAAACTGCAATACCACAAAGCGGCCGCGCAGCGGTGTTAACAGTTCCCAGGTTTGTGGATGGCGGTGCGGTCGAATATAGGTGCCAGGTTCCATGGCAATCGCCAGTCGCTGCACCGGCTCGCTCAACTCGTCGTGTAACGTACGGTGCGCGCGCAGGCGAGCCACTTTAGCGGCCTGCTCACTCATGGCGGTCAGGTCGTGGGCGGTAATCTGTTTCATCGTTAAAGTCCGCAAGCTTATCGTGGCTTCATATTAGCAATATTCACGGACGCGGTCAGAGATCCCCGCGACTTTTTCGTTACCCTTTATCACGGATTAAACCGATTTTGTCCCATTGGTTATGGCGATGAATTGTTGCGCAATTATCGGGCCTAACCGGTTGACAGACTTTTTCTTCTCGGCGTAACATGCGCGCACTATTATCAATGAGGACATACGCCTTGGACACACCCAGTAGATACTGGCTCACTGACCTGGACAACAACAGGTACAACTTCTAAGGCTATCCCATCGAGCTGATAGCCTTCGTGGTTGTCGGCGACCTCTTAAGTGTCGCTACGAGTCAGATCCTTCATGGTCTGAAACAAGCTGGTGATGCAACACCCCTCTGTTTCTGTGCTTCCACGCGTTGTTTACCCCTGTCACCCTAAGGGAGTTTTAGCAGATGCTGAGCGCGTTTAAATTAGATAAAAGCCGCCTGTCCCGTCTGGAGTTGGATGACTCCGATGATCTCACCACCTCGCTGTGGGTTGATCTGGTTGAGCCGGAAGAAGGCGAGCGTGAACGCGTGCAAAACGAGCTGGGCCAAAGCCTGGCGACACGTCCGGAGCTGGATGATATCGAAGCTTCCGCGCGTTTCTTCGAAGACGAAGACGGCCTGCATATTCACTCCTTCTTCTACTTTGAAGATGCGGAAGACCATGCCGGTAACTCCACCGTAGCTTTCACCATCCGTGATGGGCGTCTGTATACCCTGCGTGAGCGTGAGCTGCCGGCGTTTCGCCTGTACCGCATGCGCGCACGTAACCTGACGATGGTGGACGGCAACGCTTACGAGCTGTTGCTGGATCTGTTCGAAACCAAGATTGAGCAGTTGGCGGACGAAATTGAAAACGTCTACAGCGATTTGGAAAAGCTCAGCCGGGTAATCATGGAAGGCCATCAGGGCGATGAATACGACGAAGCACTGTCGACGCTGGCCGAACTGGAAGATATCGGCTGGAAAGTGCGACTGTGTTTGATGGATACCCAGCGTGCGCTGAATTTCCTGGTGCGTAAGGCGCGTTTGCCGACCGGTCAGTTGGAGCAGGCGCGTGAAGTGCTGCGCGACATCGAATCTTTGCTGCCACACAACGAATCGTTGTTCCAGAAGGTGAACTTCCTGATGCAAGCGGCGATGGGCTTTATCAATATCGAACAGAACCGCATCATCAAGATCTTCTCGGTGGTGTCGGTGGTGTTCCTGCCACCGACGCTGGTGGCCTCAAGCTACGGGATGAACTTCGAGTTTATGCCGGAGCTGAAGTGGTCGTTCGGCTATCCGGGCGCCATCAGCCTGATGATCCTGGCGGGGCTGGCCCCGTATCTGTACTTCAAACGCAAGAACTGGCTGTAAGCTGACGGGCGAACCTGTTCGCCCGATATTTCTGCTGTCGACCAACGCTTAGCCTGCTAAATAGGGGTAGAATGCCCCTTTGGCTTATCTGTCCGTAAGGCATGCGTTTTGATGGAGAGGTTTCCCCGCTTGATCCAATGGTCGATCCTGCTGCTGGCTTCGCTGGTGCTGGGGTTTGGCCTGCAAAGATTCCATATTCCCGCTGCACTGTTGCTGGGGCCGATGATTGTCGGCGTGGCCATGGGGCTGCTGGGCGCCACGGTTCGCATTCCAGGTTACCTGTTCATCGCCGCACAGGCGGTGCTGGGCTGCATGATCGCGCAAAGTCTCTCTCCTGCTATTCTCACACCGTTACTGGATGACTGGCCGTTGGTGCTGCTGGTGTTGATCGCTACGCTGCTGGCCAGCGGAGTTTCAGGCTGGTGTCTGGTGCGTTATAGCAGTCTGCCGGGGCCAACCGGTGCCTGGGGTTCATCGCCCGGTGGGGCGTCGGCGATGGTGGCGATGGCCGGGGATTTCGGTGCCGACGTGCGGCTGGTGGCGTTTATGCAATACCTGCGGGTGCTGTTTGTCGCAACCGCGGCGGCGATGGTGGCGCGCATTGGGTTGGGTGATGAAGCGGGGCATGGCGGCGCGATGCTGGAGTGGTTCCCTTCACTGGATTGGCGTTTCCCGGCGACGCTGGGCATTGCCGTGGTCGGCGCCTGGCTTGGCCCCCGGTTGCGTATTCCCTCCGGCGCGTTGTTGCTGCCGATGATCATCGGCGCGACGCTGCATTCCAGCGGTACCATGGCGTTACAGGTGCCGGAATGGCTGTTGGCCCTGGCTTATACCCTGATTGGCTGGAGCGTCGGGCTGCGCTTCACCCGGCCGATTTTTTTGTTGGCGCTGCGTACCTTGCCGCAGATGGTGGTGTCGATCGTCGCGCTGATGCTGTTTTGCGGTCTGCTGGCATGGATGCTGACGCGCTTCCTGCCGGTGGATTTGATGACCGCCTATCTGGCGACCAGCCCGGGCGGCCTGGATACCGTGGCGATCATCGCCGCCGGCAGTCGGGTAGACATGTCTTTCGTGATGGCGATGCAGACGCTGCGCTTGTTCACCATCTTGCTGACTGGCCCGGCGATGGCACGATTCATTTCTAACCGCGCCACCCCGGCTTCAACTTAGCGCTGCTTCAACGCAGTTTGCGCTGGGTATAGAGCGCGTCGAGGATAAACAACAGCAGTGCGGCCCAGATAAAGCCAAAGGTCACCAGCTTGTCCTGGCCGACAGTTTCGCCATAGAAGGTGACGGCCAGCAGGAACATCAGCGTGGGGCCGAGATACTGGAAGAAGCCGAGTGTCGACAGGCGCAGGCGGGTGGCTGCGGCGGTAAAGAACAGCAGCGGTACGGTAGTGACGATGCCGGCTGCCACCAGCAGCAGGTTCAGCGACCAAGGGTTGGCGCTCAGGTGACTGGTTGGGCTGTCGGCGAACAGGAAAAGATACGCCGCCGCGACCGGCAGCAGCCACAGGGTTTCAATCAGCATGCCGGTTTGCGCGTCGATGGCGATCTTCTTGCGCAGCAGACCGTAGAACGCAAAGCTAAATGCCAACCCCAGCCCGATAATCGGTAGCGAACCGAATTGCCACAGCTGAATCAACACGCCGGCAAATGCCAGTACCACCGCTATCCACTGCATGCGGCGGAAACGTTCACCCAGGAACAGCATCCCCAGCAGCACGTTCACCAGCGGGTTAATGAAATACCCCAGGCTGGCTTCCAGCATATGGTGGTTATTCACCGCCCAGATAAACAGCAGCCAGTTGCCGCCGATCAACACCGCGGTCACCGCCAACAAGAACAGCCGTTTGCGATTGTGGCAGGCGGCGCGCACCTGCGACCAGTTACGCCCGAGCGTGATCAGCGCCAGCATAAAGAAGAATGACCAAATAACCCTGTGGGTGAGGATCTCATCCGCAGGTACCTGTTGGATCAGTTTGAAATAGGCTGGAGCTATGCCCCAAATAAAATAGGCGGCCAGAGCAAAGAAGATGCCCTGCCGCGTTTGCTGTGCGTCCATGACGTTACTCAGATGGGAAAAACGGAGATGCGGTGAGTGTACTGAAGAGCCTCACCGCATACAATCACCCGACCAGATAGGTCGCGGTAGCGCTGGCGATGTGCAGGCCATCGTGGTTATGCAGTTCAACACGGGCGACCGCAACTTTGTTGCCGCTGCGCAATACGCTGGCCGCCGCGATAAAGTGCTCGCCACGGCCCGGGCGCAGATAATCAACGCGCAAATCTATGGTGCCCATGCGCGAAAGACGGCTAGCGACTTCTTCTTCGATCAGTGGATCCAGGCGCATCAGCACGCTACCGGCGCAGGCTAACCCGGCGGCGACGTCGAGCACCGAGGCGATCACCCCACCGTGCAGGATCTTCTGGGCCGCATTGCCAACCAGCTTGGGCTGATTGGTGAAACTCAGCTCCACGTAGTCGTCGTCAAAGCGGCGCAGCTCGAGACCCAGCTCGCGGTTAAACGGCATGTGATAAACAAAGATTTCGCCAATTTTTTGGCGTGCGGCTTCTAGTGTGAGTGGTGTGGTAGACATAAATACCCATTCTTGTTCTGTGTCGTAGGGAAGTAAACTGGTCAGTCCAGGTTAACCGTTTGTTGATATTATGCCTATATTTTGTTGCTTTCCAGACTAATCCAATAAATACACGCCGCGCTGCTGTAAAATCTCCTTTGTGTGTAAAATGGCCTGTTTTTATTTCAGAGTTTGTCATTTTTTGTTGGGGTGAGGAACGTTATGCGCATTTTGTCAGGGATCGTTTTGGCCACGCTGGCCGCGCCGCTGCTGGTACAGGCGGAAGAAGCCAAAGAGCAGCAAATTCATGATAAACCGGCGGTACGCGGCAGCATTATTGCCAACATGCTGCAGGATCACGACAACCCATTTACGCTGTATCCGTATGAAACCAACTATGTGTTGTATACCGATACCAGCAATATCAATAAAGAAGCCATCCAGTCCTATAACTGGTCCGATAACGCCCGCAAGGACGAGGTGAAGTTCCAGCTTAGTCTGGCATTCCCACTGTGGCGCGGCATTGCCGGCGACAACTCGGTGCTGGGTGCATCTTATACTCAGCGCTCCTGGTGGCAGCTTTCCAACCACGGTGAATCATCACCGTTTCGCGAAACCAACTACGAGCCGCAGGTGTTCCTCGGCTGGGCGACCGATTACCGCTTCGCCGGCTGGACATTGCGCGATGTGGAAGTGGGCCTCAATCACCAGTCCAACGGCCGTTCTGATCCCACCTCACGCAGTTGGAACCGCGGTTACGCGCGCTTTATGGCGCAAAACGGCAACTGGCAGGTGGACCTGAAGCCCTGGTTCCGTTTCTCGGAAAGCAGCAGCAGCGACGATAACCCGGATATCACCAAATACATGGGCTACTACCGCCTGAAAGTCGGTTATGCCTGGGGTGACAGCATCTTCAGCGTCGACAGCCACTATAACTGGAACAGCGGCTACGGCGGCGCGGAAATGGGTTGGAGCTACCCGATCAGCAAGCACGTGCGTTTCTACACGCAAGTCTTCAGCGGTTACGGCGAATCCTTGATTGATTACAACTTCCGGCAGACACGGGTTGGCGTTGGTGTCATGCTTAACGATATTATGTAATCCGGCCGTCATACAGGCGTCGCTACGCAGCAAAAAATGGGGAAGTGTGTGTCAACCGCAGCAGTGATAAACAAAGAGTTGCTGGCAGAGCAGGTATTACGCGATACCTTCGGCTATCAGCAATTCCGACCGGGTCAACAAACGATTATCAACACGGCGATCGGCGGGCAGGATTGCCTGGTTGTTATGCCGACCGGCGGCGGTAAATCGTTGTGCTATCAAATCCCGGCGCTGGTGATGGATGGCCTGACGTTAGTAGTTTCTCCGTTGATTTCGCTGATGAAAGATCAGGTCGATCAGCTGTTGGCCTATGGCGTCTCAGCCGCCTGCTATAACTCGACGCAAACGCGTGAGCAGCAGCTCGAAGTGATGGCGGGGTGCCGCAGCGGCCAAATCAAAATGCTGTACATCGCTCCCGAGCGGCTGATGATGGACAGCTTTCTCGATCTGCTCGACCACTGTCCGCCGGCGTTGCTGGCAGTAGACGAAGCACACTGTATCTCGCAGTGGGGCCACGACTTCCGCCCAGAATACCGTGCCTTGGGGCAGTTGAAGCAACGCTTCCCCGCGATGCCGGTAATTGCCCTGACGGCGACAGCCGATGAATCTACCCGTGGCGACATCGTGCGCCTGCTGGCGCTGCAGGACCCTCTGGTACAGGTCAGCAGCTTTGACCGGCCGAACATCCGCTATACGCTGGTGGAGAAGTTTAAACCTCTCGATCAACTGTGGCGTTTTGTACAGGACCAACGCGGCAAAAGTGGCATTATTTACTGCAACAGCCGGGCCAAGGTGGAAGACACCACCGCGCGCTTGCAAAGCCGTGGGCTGAGCGTGGGTGCCTATCACGCCGGGCTGGATAACGATCGCCGCGCCCAGGTGCAGGAAGCGTTCCAGCGTGACGATTTACAGGTGGTGGTGGCCACCGTCGCCTTTGGCATGGGCATCAATAAACCGAACGTGCGCTTTGTGGTGCACTTTGATATTCCGCGCAATATCGAATCTTATTATCAGGAAACCGGCCGCGCCGGGCGCGATGGCCTACCCGCCGAAGCTATCTTGTTGTATGACCCGGCCGATATGGCCTGGCTGCGCCGCTGCCTGGAAGAAAAGCCTGCCGGACAACAGTTGGACATCGAGCGCCACAAGCTGAACGCCATGGGCGCATTTGCCGAAGCGCAAACCTGCCGCCGGCTGGTGCTGCTTAACTATTTTGGCGAGGGCAAACATCAGAACTGCGGCAACTGCGATATCTGCCTGGATCCGCCCAAGCGCTACGACGGGCTGGAAGATGCGCGCAAAGCACTGTCTTGTGTCTATCGCGTCGGGCAGCGTTTCGGTTTGGGCTACATTGTCGAGGTGTTACGCGGTTCCAATAATCAGCGTATCCGCGAATACGGCCATGAAAAACTGCCGGTGTACGGCATTGGCCGCGACCAAACCACCGAACACTGGACCAGCGTGCTGCGTCAGTTGATCCACCTGGGGTTTATTACTCAGAACATTGCCATGCATTCGGCATTGCAGCTGACCGAGGCCGCACGCCCGGTGTTGCGCGGCGAGCTGGAGCTGCAACTGGCGGTGCCACGCATTCAAAGCCTGAAATCGCGTGGCAGTGCCAACCAGAAATCCTACGGCGGCAACTACGATCGCAAACTGTTTGCCAAACTGCGCAAGCTGCGTAAATCGATTGCCGATGAAGAAAATATTCCGCCTTACGTGGTGTTTAACGATGCTACGCTGCTGGAAATGGCGGAACAGATGCCAATCAAGGCCGGCGATCTGTTGAGCGTTAACGGCGTTGGCCAGCGTAAGCTGGAGCGTTTTGGCGCCCCGTTTATGGCGATGATCCGCGATCATCTCGATAATGACGAAGACTAAGGGCAGTAAATCATGCTGATGTTATTTCTGACCGTGGCGCTGGTGCACCTGATTGCGCTGATGAGCCCGGGGCCGGACTTCTTTTTTGTTTCGCAAACCGCCGCCAGCCGTTCACGCCGTGAGGCGATGATGGGGGTGGTGGGCATCTCGCTGGGCATCGTTGTCTGGGCGGGCGTGGCGCTGATGGGCCTGCACCTGATCCTGCAAAAAATGGCCTGGCTGCATCAGGTTATTATGGTGGGCGGGGGGATTTACCTGTGCTGGATGGGCTGGCAGCTGCTGCGCTCCGCACGCTCTCAGAATGCGCAATCAACGCCAGCGCCGGAAGTGAAAGTGGCCTTGCCTAAGCCGGGACGCAGCTTTATTCGCGGTTTTCTGACCAACCTGTCAAATCCAAAGGCCGTTATCTATTTCGGCAGCGTGTTCTCACTGTTTGTCGGTGACGACGTGGGCGCCGGTGCGCGCTGGGGGCTGTTCCTGTTGATCATCGCCGAGACTTTTGTCTGGTTCAGCCTAGTGGCTGTGGTGTTTGCGCTACCGGCAATGCGCCGGGGCTATCAACGCCTGGCGAAATGGATCGACGGACTGGCGGGGGTATTGTTCACCGGTTTCGGCTTGCACCTGATCTTTACCCGTTAATTTTGGGGCAGTGAACCAGAGGGCCGAACAGCGATGTTCGGCCCTTTTGCATCAGGCTTTTCGGGCCGTGGCCAGCAGCCCTGCGACCAGGATGAACAGCGAGCCAAAGATGCGGTTCAGCAGTTGCATTTGGCGTGGGGTCTTCAGCCAACCGGCAATACGGGTCGCCAAAGTGGCGTAGCCAATCATCACGATGATATCGACCACCACCGTAGTGACGCCGAGTACCAAGTACTGCTCGGCTTGGGGCTGATTGGGCAAAACAAACTGTGGAAACAGCGCCGCCAGAAAAACGATGCTTTTCGGGTTGGTCAGATTCACCAGCACGGCGCGGCGGAACAGACGGCGGCGCGGCATGGTGCCCGCCAGCGTATGCAAGTCCAGCGAACCGGCGGCGCGCCACTGCTGAATACCGAGCCACACCAGATAAGCGGCACCCAGCCATTTCAGCAATTCAAAAGCCATCAGCGACTGCGAGATCAGCGCCCCCAGGCCAATGCCCACCAGCAGGATATGCAGGCTCAGCCCGACCTGCAGCCCGGCGATCGAGGCTGCTGCCCCACGATAACCGTGGCTGATGCCGGTGCTCATGGTGTTGATCGCTCCAGAGCCGGGTGACAGGCTGAGGATAAGGGTTGTCAGCAGGTAGGTTAGCCACCAGTCCAAAGTCATTGCAGTGCTCCCTGAAAGCGCCAATTTGTGCCAAAATGATTCGGTTTTTGTAGGAATTGAATCACAATACGCTAGTATTATTTCTTGTGCCAGCGGTCACATTTTTACCGCTGGCGGCTCAGGGAAAAGCATTTGATGACGTCGTTTACTCTCAGCACCGATGACTGGTTAACGCGTGAAACGCAGTTTGCTGCTTTCGCCACCGGCCCGCTGCTGGACTTTTGGCGGCTGCGTGAGGAGGGCGAGTTCATCGGCGTTGGCGGCGTACCCATCCGCTTCGTACGATTCTGTTCTGCGCGTCATCAGCGGGTGGTGGTGGTAAGCCCCGGCCGCATCGAAAGTTACGTTAAATATCCTGAGGTTGCCTACGATCTGTTCCAGTGTGGCTATGATGTGATGATTTTAGATCACCGTGGGCAAGGCCGTTCCGGCCGTTTGCTGGCGGATACGCACCGTGGTCATGTGATAAACTTCAGCGATTACGTCGACGATTTCACCCAGTTTTATCAGCAGGAAGTGAAGCCACGCGGTTACCGGCAACGCTTTGCGCTGGCGCACTCAATGGGGGGCGCGATCCTGGCGCAATTCCTGGCTCGTCAGCCGCAGGCCTTTGACGCCGCCGCGTTTTGTGCGCCAATGTTCGGCATTTATTTACCGATGCCGGGTTGGATGGCCAATCGCATTCTTGACTGGGCGGAGAAGCACCCGAAGGTGCGTGAGTACTATGCGATAGGCACCGGCCAGTGGCGCCCACTGCCGTACGTGGTCAACGTGTTGACCCACAGCCGTGAACGTTATCGGCGCTGCTTGCGC
Organism: Serratia sp. AXJ-M; assembly: GCF_046531865.1. Lineage (NCBI taxonomy): Bacteria > Pseudomonadati > Pseudomonadota > Gammaproteobacteria > Enterobacterales > Yersiniaceae > Serratia > Serratia sp. AXJ-M. Next base: position 198,685 of record NZ_CP059394.1, read on the forward strand.
TATTACGCCGACTATCCTGAGTTGCAGGTGGGGGGGCCCACTTACCATTGGGTGCGAGAAAGTCTCCAGGCCGGTCGGGATATCATCGCTCAGGCGGCTAACATCACTACGCCGCTATTGTTATTGCAGGCCGGGGAGGATCGGGTGGTCGACAACCGCTCTCACCAGGCTTTTTGTCAGGCATTGTCAGAAGCGGGGCACCCTTGTGAAGGGGAAAAACCGCAGGTTATCGAAGGCGCACGGCATGAGATCCTGTTTGAGCGGGACGCGATGCGCGCCGAAGCACTGAACGCAATCCTGCGTTTCTTTGCTCAACACTTAGGTGGTACCCCTACCGCCGACCACTCCATCAGAGGTTAGAACATACCGCTATGTATCACGTCGTCGCTTCCGATTTAGATGGCACGCTGCTGTCACCTGACCACACCTTGTCCCCGTACGCCAAAGAGACCTTGAAGCTGCTGACCCAGCGTGGGGTACATTTCGTCTTCGCTACCGGGCGTCACCATATCGACGTTGCGCAGATCCGCGATAACCTCGACATCAGCGCCTTTATGATCACGTCCAACGGCGCTCGCGTGCACAACACCGACGGTGAGCTGATTTTCAGCCATAACCTGGCCGAAGACATTGCCCGCGACCTTTACGGCATGCTGCATAACGATGCCGATATCACCACCAACGTCTACCGCAACGACGACTGGTACATCAACCGCGAAAGCCCTGAACAGAAAGAGTTTTTCCAGGAATCCGTTTTCCAGTATCAGTTGTTCGAACCGGGCCTGTTGGAAACCGACGGTGTGTGCAAGGTGTACTTCACCTGCGACGATCACGAAAAGCTGCTGCCGCTGGAAGATGCCATCAATGCACGCTGGGGCGATCGGGTTAACGTCAGCTTCTCGTTCCCAACCTGTCTGGAAGTGATGGCGGGTGGCGTGTCAAAAGGGCATGCGCTGGAAGAAGTGGCCAAGATCATCGGTTATACGTTGAAAGAGTGCATCGCCTTCGGCGACGGCATGAACGATCTGGAAATGCTGTCGATGGCCGGTAAAGGCTGCATCATGCGCGACGCGCATCAGCGTTTGAAAGATAAACTGCCTGAGCTGGAAGTCATTGGCTCAAACGTCGACGACGCGGTGCCACATTACCTGCGGAAAATGTTCCTGGGTTGATATGAACAGGGCGCCTTGCGGCGCCCTGATTGGTATTACTTGTGCTGGCCCTGCTTTTGCAGGAATTGCACGCCCTTGTCAGGGAAGTCGGTGAACACGCCGTCCACGCCCGCCTGGTTGTAAATCACGTCATACAGCTGATTCACGTCGGTCACGTAGTCTGGCAGCGCATCGGCGCGGATGGTGAATGGGTGCACCGCCAACTTGTTGGCATGCGCTTCTTTCACCATGTCGGTCAGCACCACCTTGCCCGGCTTGGATTTTTCCGCCACCACCAACATGTGGTAGTCCGGTCCGATGCCGTCGGCATACTGGGCGATTTGCTTCATCGCGCCCGGTTTGAACATCCAGTCATAGTCGTATTCCACCCATTTGCCGTCGGCTTTCTGCTCGTAGGTTTCCTGCCACTTGTTATAGGCGATCAATTGGATCAGCTTCAGATCCATGCCCATTTTCGGTTCCAGCTCGGTTTTAATCCGCTTCAGCTCGTTGGCATCGAAGCATTGCAGATAAACGTTATCGCCCTTGCCGGTGTAGCCGTACTGTTTCAGAACCGCCAGCACCTTGCTGGAAATGTCTTTCCCTTCCTGCTTATGGAACCACGGCGCTTTGATTTCCGGGTAAATACCGATGTTTTTGCCGGTTGAATGATTCAAACCCTGCACAAATTCGATCTCTTCCTGGAAGGTATGGACGCGGAAGTCGGATTTACCCATCGGGAAACGACCCGGGTAACCCTGTACCTTCTTGCCATTTTCGATCTCAAAACCTTCGGTGAACTTCAGCGACTTGATTTCAGGCAGCGTAAAGTCGATGGCGTAATAACGGCCGTCTTTGCGCGCGCGGTCCGGGAAACGCTCTGCTACGTCGGTGACGCGATCGAGGTAGTGGTCATGCAACACCACCAGCTCGTTGTCCTTGGTCATCACCAGATCTTGTTCGAGGAAATCCGCGCCCTGCGCGTAGGCCATGGCCTTCGCCGGCAGCGTGTGTTCCGGCAGATAACCGCTGGCGCCACGGTGGGCGATCACCACCTTGTCGGCGGCTTGTGCGGCGCTGACCATTGAGGTGGCCAGGATAATCCCTGCCAGCAGGGCTTTGACTTGAGTCCGCATATTGTTGTTCTCCATGTTGTAGGTGCAGGGGTATTAAAAAGGCCGCAAGGCGGCCTTTAAATAATGCGAAAGTTGTATGACGCTTAACCGCGTTTGTTGGCAGCGATTTCCGCGTGGTGTTTTTTCTCGCTCATCATGGTCAGCAACAGCAGCACTACCGCGCCGATGCTACCGCCAATCATCACCATAAAGCCGCCGTCCCAACCGAAGTAGTCAACGGTGTAGCCGACGATGGCGCTGGCTGCAACAGAGCCGCCCAGGTAACCGAACAGACCGGTGAAGCCTGCGGCGGTGCCGGCGGCTTTCTTCGGTGCCAGTTCCAGTGCGTGCAGGCCGATCAGCATGACCGGGCCGTAAATCAGGAAGCCGATGGTGATCATACAGGCCATATCGATGCCAGGATTACCGACCGGGTTCAGCCAGTAAACGACGGTGGCAATGGTCACCAGCGTCATGAAGAACACGCCGGTGGCACCACGGTTACCCTTGAACACCTTGTCCGACATCCAGCCGCACAGCAGGGTGCCCGGAATACCGGCATACTCGTACAGGAAGTAAGCCCATGAAGACTTGTCCAGCGCGAAGTGTTTCACTTCTTTCAGGTAGGTCGGTGACCAGTCCAGAATGCCGTAACGCAGCAGATAAACGAACACGTTGGCTACGGCGATGTACCACAGCAGTTTGTTCGGCAGGATGTACTGCATGAAGATCTGCTTGGCCGTCAGCTCTTCTTCCGCTTTGTCGGTGTAGTCGTCCGGATAATCGTTTTTGTATTCTTCAATCGGCGGCAGGCCGCAGGATTGCGGGGTGTCGCGCATCAGGGCAAAGGCGATCAGGGCTACCAGAATGGCACCGAAGGCCGGCATGTACAGCGCCGCGTGCCAGTCGTTGAACCAGGCCATACCCAGCAAGAACAGCAGCGGTGGCAGGCCGCCACCCACGTTATGGGCGCAGTTCCAGACCGAAACGATACCGCCACGCTCTTTCTGCGACCACCAGTGCACCATGGTACGGCCACAAGGCGGCCAGCCCATGCCCTGGAACCAACCGCACAGGAACAGCAGCACGAACATGACCGCGATGCTCGATGTCGCCCATGGAACGAAGCCCATGAAAAGCATGACCGCAGCAGCCAAAATCAGGCCTGCGGGCAGGAACACGCGAGGGTTGGAGCGGTCAGAAACCGACCCCATGATAAATTTGGAGAAACCGTAGGCGATGGAAATACCGGACAGCGCGAAACCGAGGTCACCGCGGCTGAAGCCCTGGTCAATCAGGTAAGGCATGGCCAGGGTGAAGTTCTTGCGCACCAGGTAGTAGGCGGCATAACCGAAGAAAATCCCCATAAATATTTGCCAGCGCAATTTACGGTACAGCGGGTCGACTTTGTCGACCGGCACACGTGAAATGTGTGCTGCCGGCTTAAAAATACTCAACATGAGCGCCTCCGATGGCTTTATCTAGTTATCACATCAATATGATCTTTTACGTTCATTTGATGATTGAGCGGATATCGAATGTGGTGTTTTTTTGTTCCATAACGAGCGTCATCCTAGTCAAAACCGCCTGGTGTCGCTGTGATGAATGGCGCAAATGTTACACTTTTATGAAACACCGGCGGATTTTGAGCGATTCGTTAACGTTATGAAATAGAAAAACGCCTAAAAATCGTGATTGTGATCACATTCGTGGTTTTTTGTGGACATTTTACTTTCGTTTTAAGTTCGTTATTGTTCCTTATCAAACAAAGACCCCAATGACTGTGGCCCAATAGGGCAATAACCACGGATCCAGAGGGAGCGTCATGAGCAGCCATTCAGCAGAAAACGAAACGGATGTGATCATCATTGGCGGCGGCGCGACCGGCGCGGGCATTGCTCGTGACTGCGCACGCCGCGGACTGCGTTGCATACTGCTGGAGCGTCATGATATCGCCACCGGCGCGACCGGGCGCAACCACGGTCTGCTGCACAGCGGTGCGCGTTATGCGGTAACCGACGGCGAATCGGCGCGCGAATGCATAGAAGAGAACCGTATCCTCAAACGCATTGCGCATCACTGTATCGAGCGAACCGACGGGCTGTTTATCACCCTGCCGCAGGATTCACTGGCTTACCAACAGCAGTTTATTGTCTCCTGCCACAGCGCCGGTATCAACGCTGAAGCTATTGATCCGCAGTTGGCGTTGCGGCTGGAGCCGGCGGCTAATCCGGCGCTCATCGGTGCCGTGCGCGTGCCGGACGGCACTGTCGATCCTTTCCGTTTGACCGCCGCCAATATGCTCGATGCCCGTGAGCACGGCGCGCAGATCCTCACTTATCACCAGGTGGTCGGTTTATTACGCACGGGCGATCGCGTTACCGGAGTGCGGGTTTTCGACCATCAATCGTCGCGCCGTTACGATATTCACGCCGAAGTGGTGGTCAACGCCGCCGGTATCTGGGGTCAGCAGATTGCAGAATATGCCGATCTGCGAATTCGCATGTTCCCGGCCAAGGGCGCTTTGCTGATCCTGGGTCATCGCATCAACAACATGGTGATCAACCGCTGCCGCAAGCCGGCGGACGCCGACATTCTGGTGCCGGGCGACACCATCTCGCTGATTGGTACCACCTCCACCCACATTGATTATGACCAGATCGACAACATGCTGGTGACCCCGCAGGAAGTGGACATTTTAATCCGCGAGGGCGCGCTGCTGGCACCTGAATTGGCGCAAACCCGAATTCTGCGTGCTTATGCCGGCGTTCGGCCTCTGGTAGCCAGTGACGACGACCCTAGCGGTCGCAACGTCAGCCGTGGCATCGTGCTGCTCGATCATGCCAGCCGCGACGGTCTGGAAGGCTTTATCACCATCACCGGCGGCAAGCTGATGACCTACCGGCTGATGGCGCAGTGGGCGACCGATAAAGTGTGCGAAAAGCTTCGGGTAGACAGCCCCTGCACTACCGCACAGGAGGCGTTGCCGGGTTCTCGTCAGTCGGCGGAAGAAACGGTGCGTAGCGTGGTGTCTTTGCCTGCCAGTATTCGTGGCTCGGCGGTTTATCGCCACGGCGACCGTGCAAACCGCGTACCGGCGGGGGATCGGTTGGACAATAGCCTGGTGTGCGAATGCGAAGCGGTGACCGCCGGCGAGGTGCGTTATGCGGTTAACTCTCTCACCGTCAATAACCTGGTCGATTTGCGTCGCCGTACCCGCGTTGGCATGGGCACCTGCCAGGGGGAGCTTTGCGCCTGCCGTGCCGCGGGGCTGCTGACACGCTTTAACGTCACCACCCCGCAGCAGTCGATCGACCAGCTATCGCATTTCCTCAACGAGCGTTGGAAAGGCGTCCGGCCTATCGCCTGGGGCGATGCGCTGCGCGAAAGTGAATTTACCAGTTGGGTTTACCAAGGATTGTGCGGGCTCGATGCCCGGGGGGAACAGGAGGCCGATGATGCGATTTGACGTAGTGGTGATTGGCGGTGGCCTGGCGGGTATGGCCTGCGCCATCCGCCTGGCGGAACAGGGCAAGCGCTGTGCGGTGGTCAGTTCTGGCCAGAGTGCACTCTATTTTTCATCCGGCTCGCTTGATCTGCTGGCGCAACTGCCCGACGGCACCCCGGTGACAGAGCCATTGGCGGCGCTGTCCGCACTGGCAACACAGGCACCCCGGCATCCCTATGCGTTGATCGGTGCCGAGCGGGTGGCGGCGCTGTCGGGTGAAGCCGCTTCACTATTGCAGCGCTGTGGGCTTGCTCTGCAGGGTGACAGCGAACGCAATCATCTGCGCATCACACCGCTGGGCACGCGCCGGGCCACCTGGCTCAGCCCGCAGGCTATCCCCGTTACGCCGTTAGGCGGTGAACTGCCGTGGCGGCACATTGCGGTGATCGGCATTGAAGGATTTTTGGATTTTCAGCCACAGTTGGCCGCCAGTTCCCTGACGCAGGCCCTGGACGTTCGGGCTGAGGTGGCGGATATGCACTTGCCGGCGCTGGACCGGCTGCGCAATAACCCCAGTGAGTTCCGAGCGGTAAATATCGCCAGGGTACTGGATCTGCCGGAAAACCTGACGCCAATGGCGGACGAGCTTCGGCGGTTGGCTGCGGACGCCGAGGCGATATTCTTGCCGGCCTGTCTGGGGCTGGAGGATGACGCGCCATTGGCGGCGCTGCAGGCGGCGGTCGGCAAACCGATTCGCCTGCTGCCGACGCTGCCGCCTTCAGTGCTCGGGATGCGGTTGCACCAGGCACTGCGTTCGCGATTACAGCAATTGGGCGGCGTTTTTATGCCGGGGGACAGCGTGCTGCGGGCGGATATTGAAGCCGGGCGAGTCACCGGTGTTTATACCCGTAACCACACCGACATTCCGTTGGTGGCGCAGCAGGTGGTGCTGGCCAGCGGCAGTTTTTTCAGTAATGGGCTGGTGGCGGACTTCGACGGCATACGTGAACCGGTATTTGGACTGGATGTCGACAGTAAGGCGGAGCGTGCAGACTGGAGTTGTCGCGAGCTGTTTGCTCCGCAACCCTATTTGCAGTTTGGGGTACGCACCGATAACCAGCTGCGTGCCCTAAGGCAGGGAGAGCCTTTGAGTAACCTGTATGCCATAGGGGCGGTAACCGGCGGCTACGATCCGCTGCAGCAGGGCTGCGGTGCAGGTGTTTCGTTGGTGGGAGCATTGCATGTCGCGCAACAGATTGCGGCACAGGAGGAGCAACCATGAGCCTGCACAAAGACAACAGTTTTGAGAACTGCATCAAGTGCACCGTCTGCACAACCTATTGCCCGGTGGCCAAGGTCAATCCGCTTTATCCCGGGCCCAAGCAGGCGGGGCCGGACGGCGAACGCCTACGGTTAAAAGCTCCGGCGCTGTACGACGAAGCGCTGAAGTATTGCACCAACTGCAAACGCTGTGAGGTGGCCTGCCCGTCCGACGTCAAAATTGGCGATATCATTCAGCGGGCGCGTGCCGACTTTGCCCAGAGCAAGCCGACGCTGCGCGACGCCATCCTCAGTCATACCGATATCATGGGCTCACTGTCGACGCCGTTTGCGCCGATCGTCAACGCTGCCACCGGGTTAAAGCCGGTGCGCGTTCTGCTGGACAAGGCGTTGAAAATTGATCACCGTCGCGAACTGCCCAAATACTCGTTCGGCACCTTCCGCCGCTGGTACCGCCAGCAAGCGCAGGCCCAACAGCGTTACGCCGAGCAGGTGGCTTTTTTCCACGGCTGCTTCGTCAATTACAACCATCCACAGCTGGGTAAGGATCTGATCAAAGTCTTCAATGCGATGGATATCGGCGTGCAGCTGCTTAAGCGCGAAAAATGCTGCGGTGTGCCGCTGATTGCCAACGGCTTTATCGCCCAGGCCAAGAAACAGGCCAAGGTGAATGCCGAATCGCTGCATGAGGCGGTGTTGGAGCGCGGCATCCCTGTTGTGGCCACATCATCGAGCTGTACTTTTACGCTGCGTGACGAATACCCGCATTTGCTGGAGGTGGATACCTCGGCGGTGCGTGAACGGGTGGAGCTGGCGACGCGCTATCTGTACCGCCTGCTCAATCAGGGGCGCAGCCTGCCGCTGAAGCGCACGCCGTTGCGGGTGGCCTACCATACGCCGTGTCACATGGAGAAAATGGGCTGGACGGCCTATACGCTGGAATTATTGCGGCAGATACCGGGGCTGGAGCTGGTGGTATTGGATTCGCAGTGTTGCGGCATTGCCGGCACCTACGGATTTAAATCCGAGAACTATGCGACTTCGCAAGGGATTGGCGCATCGCTGTTTAGCCAGATTGAGGAGAGTGGGGTCGATTTGGTGGTGACGGACTGCGAAACCTGTAAATGGCAAATCGAGATGTCGACCAGCAAGCGCTGCGAACACCCGATTACCCTGTTGGCACAGGCCCTGGCGTAGGGCGCAGCAGTGTGAACTGCGCCCTATAGGCTGAGTCAGTAAAAGTTTACTTGTTCAGTTTCAGCGTTTTGATGATGCCTTCGGCTTCACTTTGCGCCTGCTGCTGGTTATCCGCCGGCAGCGTCACCTGAATGGTCAGCATGTTGTTATCCAGCGTGCCAATCAGGATGGAGGAGTAGGCCTTCTCGCCGCCGCTGGTAATGATGCTGTCCAACTGACGCAGCGGCACGCCGTTTACGTCGATGGCTTTGTTGGTGACCACCTGCAGGTTCGCATCACGCGCGCGCTGGGTATCTTCCAGACGCTTGCTCAGGGTTTCCAGACTGTCGGCGGTTTTGTCGCCGAGGATCACGATCACTGCGCGTTGGCCGGTGCTGTCGGCGTAAACGTGCATGTTGTTCGCCTGATTACCCAGCTTGCCGCTTTGGTCCGCCATACCGACCGGCAGGGTGAACGCCAGCTTACCCTCCAGCAAGCTTACCTGTTGCCCGGCCGGTGCGCTGGCTGCGGCATCGCCCGCCGGCGCTTTGGTGTCTTTGGTTTCGCCGTCGCAGGCCGCGAGGCCAAGCACTAACAGGCTGATACCCATCAATTTTGCTACTTTACGCATTGGGCTTCCTTCTTCCTTTCAGGTAGGGTTTCACTGCCGTATCGCAACCTATTCCAGGGTGAAATGCAAGGCAGATGTTGTCACAAGGTTTTCTCAAGTAATAGCCGATAATCAGCCACTTCGCCTTTCTTTTCCAGTTGAACAATCTGATAGTGATTGTTGATAAGCATCATCAGCATCGCACGGAACTGATTACGGGTTTTCACCCTCAACTGGTGATAACCCTGCGCCCGTGCCCAGTTTTCCTGCTCGGCCAATAGCGCCATTGCCACACCATGACGGCGATAAGCCGGCAATACGGCACCCAACCAGCTGTAAAACACCCTGTCTTGTTGCTGATAACCGAGCTTGAAACCGGTAGCCTGGCCGTCGACTTCGGCGATCAGTGCGGCCATCGGGAGTGAGCCGATGCGCTGTTGCAGATCGTTGAGGTTGTGCAGATTGCCGAATTCGGGGATTTGCTGATACAGACGATGAATTTCTTCGAGGGTGGCGTGGCGGGTGGTGACGGTCATGGCGGCCTCCGGATGGGTAGGCCGCCAATGATAACACGGGTCAGCTCGGTTGCAGGCTGCTGTCGCCCTGGCGAGCGGCAATGCGTTTGAGCAGCATATTCAGCAGCACGCCGTACATTGGCAGGAAGAACAGCATGCAGATCAGCACTTTGAAGCTGTAATCGACCAGTGCAATCTCGACCCAGTTGTTGGCCATAAAGGCGTCGCTGCTCTTGTAGAATGCAATAAAGAAGAACGACAGCGTGTCGCTGATATTGCCGAGGAACATGGCCGCGGCAGGGGCCACCCACCAGGCGCTGCGCTGGCGTAACCGGTTGAAAACGTGTACGTCGAGGATCTGACCGAGCACGTAAGCCATAAAGCTGGCGACGGCGATACGTGCGACAAACAGGTTAAAGCTACCCAGTGCGGCAAACCCCTGCCATTCCCCCTGATAGGTGACGGTGGAGATGACGTACGAGATAAACAGGGCCGGCACCATCACCGAAAGAATGATGCGTCTCGCCAGCGGGGCGCCAAAAATACGCACCGTCAGGTCGGTTGCCAGAAAGATAAATGGGAAGGTAAACGCACCCCAGGTGGTATGGAAACCGAAAATGGACATCGGCAACTGCACCAGGTAGTTACTGGAGGTAATGATGACAATATGGAACAGCGATAGCCAGACCAACGCGGTAAGGCGCTGTCGAGCGGTAAACGAATACATGTTGTAGCCTTTTTAGCAGTGGGGTGAGGGAACCCAGAATGTCTTGTCTGTGCAGCGAAATAAGCTGCGCGGCCGCATGATACGCGTTTGCGCAACCAATGCAATGGTTAAATTTAACGCAAACGTTAACGCATCTTGCGCAGAAAAACTACCGGCGTAAACTAGGCGCTAATGAGATGCGGCGAGCGTACGCCGATCGCTTTTGACCGAGAAAAATTGCATGACTGACTTGTTTGCCCAGGCCGACCAGACGCTTGATGCGCTGGGGCTGCGCTGTCCGGAACCGGTAATGATGGTGCGTAAAACCGTGCGCCATATGGATAACGGTGAAACCCTGCTGATTATTGCTGACGATCCGGCCACCACCCGCGATATTCCGGGTTTTTGCCGTTTTATGGAGCACACGCTGGTGGCGCAGGAAACTGAAAAAACGCCTTACCGCTATTTATTGCGCAAAGGTGTTGAGCGCTAATCGCCGATTTTGCCTAGCGTTTTTGCAGTATTTGCTGTGCGTCCGATGCGCGAGCATGCATTGCCAGCCCCCTGAAATCCTGCGGGCGGTAATAGTGGGACGGCACCGGCAGAGAATGCATCGCATCCGTCGGCCAGAGTTGCAGTTCACCCAGCTTTGCCAGCCAGAACCCCTGAACCTGCAGCGGTAACATCAGGCGTTGTGGGGCGGTGTTTTCGAACGGCGGCAGAGCCGGCAGGCGATTGCTGCCGGTCGTGTAATCCCGTTTTAAGACCAGAAACTTCTCCGGTACCCGGCGATGGCTGTCCCACCAGTCGCCGTCAATCCCGTCAAACTGCCGCTGAGTTGCCCTGATGGAGACGGCGCCAAGCTGGTGCAGGGCCTGGGGGAGCAAATTCTCCATGGCCTGGTTGTAGGCCGTTAGGGAAACCGCCTGCCCCTGCAAGATAGCATCGATCGCCAGCCGTGATCCCAGCAGGTTGGAATACAAATCTTCCGGTGAAAAAGCCGAAACCTCCTCAGAAAACCCCGGTACCGACTGATAGCCATACCACTGTGCCACTTCATGCCACGCCGCCATTTGAAAGGCGAGTTCTCCTGCCAAATACGCCGCGAGCGTATAGCGCTGCGCAGCATCCTGAGGTGGGGTAAAGGCGTTCAGCTGGATACGGCGTATTGCCAACTCGGGGCTAAGATCGATATTCCATTGCTGGCCCAATCGGGGTAGCAGTTGGCTGAACAGGAAAAGGGTATTGTCGGCGGTGTCGCGTACGTGAGCGATATCGATAAATCCCCCGCGGCGGGTGTACATCACCCCCAATTGCTCGCTGCCAAGTCCCATCAAGTTGCTAACGGCATTGAAAGCGCTGTCGTTATAGTGGTGACGGCCAAGCCGGTCGGCATCCACCAGGTTACCCAACTGATAAAAGGGGACTGGGATACCCCAAACTTGCGCTTTGAGGTTGTAGCCAAAGGCACAGCAGGGGCGCAAACCATCCGGCGGGGACAGCGGCGCAGCCACCGGCCAGGCGATACGGCTTTCGTTGATGGGTTGCGAGGTCACCAACGTTTCCACGGGTTTGGCAGATAGCGCGGAAGTAAACGACAACAAAACCAGCAGTACAACAGAGCGCATTAAAAAGCTTCCCCAACCTGAAAGTAAAATCCACTGCTGCCACGTCCGATGCCAAAATCGAGCCGCACGTTCATTTTCGGTTTGAATTCAAAACGGTAACCCGCTCCCAGCGTGGGTAACCAGGGCCCCTGGCCCAAATCGCCGGCCTTGCTACTTAGCGTTCCCGCACCGGCCCAAAGAACGTAACCGTGGCGCCAGTTCAGCTTGCGACGATACTCGATCTGGCTGCTGAACACATTTCTGTCGCGATAGCGGCCTTGATAATAGCCGCGCATGCGTTTGTCGTCACCCAGGCCGGACAGCCTGTCCCAAGGCACCTCGCCCGTCGTCAGGCGGCTGTAAGCGTCTAACGCCAGCACGCTTTTCGCACTCAAGCTGTGGTAGGCATTGTACTGGCCTTCTACAGCATTGAAACGGCTGTCGCCGCCCAATTCTGGCGCAAAATAGGTGTCGCTCAGGCGAAGATACTGGCCACGGCTGGCATTAGAAACGAAGTCGCGCGTATCGTAACTCAGCGAACCGCTGACTCCTGAACTTAGTGATGAAACGCCGGCTTTTTGGGCCCTTAACAGGCTGCTGTCATCCTCATCAGTTTTGCTGGCGTGCGTCGAGGAAAAATCCCAGCCCACCCCCGCGTAGGTGGCATTGGCAATGCGATACAGCAGCTGTGGGGCTATCTGGAATGCCTGCTGCGTGTACTTTTCTTTGTTGCCGTTGTTATGCCCAGCCTGGTAACCGGTGCCCCAGAAATAGGTGGGCATATTATTCAGCGAGCCGTCGGCAAAAAAACGCCATTGGTCGTCAGCGAAAAAACTGTGGTTTTGGAAACCGACGCCGAAGGCACCGGTGGTGCTGAAAAAGCCCTTTAACGCCAGCGTCGAGTTTTGGCTGACTTTATCCTGGCTGTCCGGGCGATATATTCCCACGACGGCGGTACCGATGCCAAGACCGAGTTCTGGCGTATAGAACGGGCCGGGCAAGACTCCCCAATCGATGGCTTTGCTGCTGTCGAATTGGTTGTCAGACCCCAAAGGGGCCAACATTTCATCTATTTGCTGGCGTGACAACAAAGTGGCGTGAGCTCCGGGTAGCAGAACCAACAATACCAGCGGCAAACTGCGGATCGATATTGCCATCAGAAGCGATATTCACCGGAGACCATAAAGCTGTTACGTTCGCTAAAGCCAAATTCGGTCAACAGGTTAAAGTGCCTGGTGATCTCGTATTGCGTGCCAATCAGTACGTTCCACGGCGATTGCAGGTGCTGTTTCACGTCAAAACGGCCTTCACCCTGCTGATTGGCCATCATCATCAGGCTCTGAAGTTCGGTTGGCATTTTTAAATCACTCAGGCTGCCTTTGAACCTCTGCTGGACGTCCTGATACATGGTGCCGACCCACAGGTTGAGATGGGTTTGGCCACTGATACCGGGCACCAGGAAGCGGTAACCTACCCGAGGCGACACCGTCAGTGCGGAAATCTGACCATCAAGGATATCGAAATTGGTGCGGGTGTAGTTGGTATCGACCGAGGTGAACCAGTTCTCATATCCCCCAACCAGCGTGAAACCGGCGCCGTAAGTGGTGCCTTTAAAATCGAGCTTAAAATCCAGATCGCGCAGTTGCCCGCTTTTGTTCATGCCGTGTACGATTCTGGCGATGACTTTATCCATCCCTTTTTGTTGACTGGGATCGGCGTCTACGGAGACCTGGGACAACGAGCTGCCTTTGGTATGGCCGATGATGCCGTAAACATTGAGGAATGGCAGTACCCAGGTGTCCAGACGCATGGTTTCCGTTTTGCTTTTCTCGCGAGTTTTGCCCACGTCGATGTTGAACAAATTGGATGGCAAGGGAGTTTTACCCAGGCTGAGGCCGGAAAATTGGATACTGTCGACATCGATATTTTGCCGCATGTTCATGTAGTTGATGCCGATCCCGAAGGGTTCCGGCAGATCATAACCACGGGCGCGTGCTTCATCCCCCCAAATCGGCAACAGGCGATGCTCAGGCTGGGTTTTTGCCTTGGGCGCATCGTTATGCTGGGCTGCGGGTAAGGCGTTAGGGGTGGTGAAAAGGGGGCGATCGGCGCTATCAATGAGTTGCTCTGTGGCGGCAGAATCAGGCTGCTGCGCCAGAGCCAGTGTAGGGATAAAAGGGACGACGATCAGGTTCAGGATTTTAAAATATAGCGGTTTCATTCATTCGGCCATGACTCTGATAAGTTAAGTAGGCTTATCGGGTTTCAGGAATAGGTGGCGGAAGAATATAGAAAGGCATGCTGGTTTTATGGTTATTACGTGCGACTTGCCGGTGTTATTTTTCGGCTAAGTGAATCAGGATGCCATTGCTGGCATCCTGATATGTGGTTCTTATTACTGACGTTTCTTCAGCAAGCGTAGGGCGTTGGCGGTGACCAGCGCGGTAGCGCCAGAGTCCGCCAGCACCGCCAGCCACAGCCCGGTCAGGCCCATCAGGGTGGTGATCAGGAATATCCCTTTCAGCCCCAACGCAATGGTGATGTTCTGGCGGATATTGGCGTGTGTAGCGCGTGAGATGCGGATCATCTCCGCCACGCCCAGCAGCCGATTGTGCGTCAACGCCGCGTCGGCGGTTTCCAGCGCCACGTCGGTGCCACTGCCCATGGCGATACCGATGCTGGAGGCTTTCATTGCCGGCGCATCGTTGATGCCATCGCCGATCATCGCCGTTGGGCGCAGCTCGCTCAACTCGGTTACCGCCCTCACTTTATCTTCCGGCAGCAAACCGGCACGGTAGTCCAGCCCCAGCTCGGCGGCAATCGCTGCGGCCGCTCGAGGGTTGTCGCCGGTTAACATTACGCCGTTGATCCCCAACGCATTCAGTTCGGCAATCGCCTGCTTGGCGTCGCTGCGCAGCGTATCGCGCAGGGCCAGCAGGCCGATCGGCACGCCATCTTCCAGTACCACTACTGCCGTTTTACCGGCATTTTCCAACCGTTCCACCTGGTTAGCACCTTGCTGATTGAGCAAGCCTGCAGCCAGTTTGGCCGGTGTACTGATCAGCACGGTTTTACCGTCGACAATGCCTTCCACACCGACGCCGGCTAACGCACGACGGTTCTGTGCCGGCGGCAAAGGAGCACCATATTGTTCGGCGCGATTGATAATGGCCTGTGCCAATGGGTGATGGGAGCCGGCTTCTACCGCTGCGGCAAGGATCAACAGTGACTGTTCGCTGATGCCGTTAAGCGGCAGCACATCCGTCACCGTCGGTTTGCCTTCCGTCAGGGTACCGGTTTTATCGAAGGCGATGGTTTGCACCTGGCCGAGCTGTTCCAGCGCCGCGCCACCTTTAATTAACGCGCCGCGACGGGTTGCCGCCGCCAGTCCGGAGGTAATGGCTGCCGGAGTGGAGATCACCAGTGCACAAGGACAGCCGATCAGCAACAGGGTCAGGCCGCGATAAATCCAGACATCCCAGGGTTGAGCATACATCAACGGTGGCACCAGAATTACCGCGATGGCCAGCAGCATAATGGCCGGGGTGTAGTAACGGCTGAAACGGTCAAGGAAACGCTCGATCGGCGCCCGGCGCTCTTCGGCTTCTTCAATCAGCTGCAGGATACGGTCGATGGCGTTTTTGCCCGGCTCGGAAATCACCTTCATCTGCGCGGCCTGATCGACCGACAAACTGCCCGCCGCCACCTTCTGACCTTGCTGACGCTCGACCGGGACCGACTCGCCGGTCAGGGCGCTTTCATCGAAGCTGGCGAACGGGTTGAGCAGTTCGGCATCGGCCGGAAGGCGACCGCCGGGGGCAATTTCAATCACATCGCCGGGACGCAAGCTGGAGACCGGCACGCGTTTACGCTCGGTACCCTGCAGCAGCAGGGCATCTTCAGGAACCAGCTCCATCAACGCTTTCACGCCACGACGGGCGCGGTTGGCGGCGTAGGATTCGAGCATTTCGCCGACCATAAACAGCAACAGCACCATGGCCGCTTCGGCGGTAGCGCCGATAAACAGCGCGCCGATGGCTGCCACGCTCATCAGCGTTTCGATGGCAAACGGCGTGCCGGAGCGGATCAGACGTATCGCCTTGGTGGCGACCGGTGCCAACCCCACCAGCGTGGTGGCGATAAAGGCAATGCGGCTCAGCTCAGGGTTGACCAGGCTGAGTGCCCAACTGACGATCATCAGCGCGGTGAGCAGCAGCAACGGGCCGAATTCCCCCAGGCGTGAAGGTTTAGGCGGCTCGGCTTGGTTTTCCTGGGTGCCGAGCAGGGTAAACCCGGCTTGTTGCACTGCGTCCTGGATGCGCAGGCTAAGGTTCGACTGGCCGTCTACCACCAGCTTTTCGGTGGCGAATAACACCCGTGCATTTACGACACCCGGGATGGCAGTAACGGCATTTTCAATCTTTTTAGCGCAGCTGGGGCAGTCCATACCCGTGACTTTCCAACTGTAGCGCTCGCTGCCGGAGAGAGGGGCGGCAGCGAGCCTGTCACTTTCCTCGTCCGGATCGCCATGATCGTCAGCGCTGCAACAGCTGGCGCCATGATCGTGAGCATGAGTGTGTTCGCCAGGGTTGACGGCGTTTTGTTTTTCACTGCTGCAACCGTGCTGGGTTTTGCTGTGGCTGTGATTGCACCCGCAGCCACCTTCGGCATGGTTATGTTCCTGATGATTGTGATTTTCATGGTTATGCATAACGTCCCCCCTCAGGGCAGTTAATGAACTTCTTGAAACCAACTCTACACCCTGGAGTCCACTCCAGAGTCAAGCGACGGATGAGAATTATTGCTAATGGCGCACCGGAGGGAGAATTGGGGTATTTCTTTTTTCCCATGTCGTTTATCAGGGGGCGACGAGCGTGAAGGACTCGGAAGGCACGAGGTGATTAGTCAAAAAAAGAAAATGTTATTCCTGCGGGAACTAAAAAGTACTGGCGGCTAATAATAAAGAGTTATTAATCTATAACGCTTTAGCAAAATTTAACTTTTAGCCGTCTAAATCCCAGCACGATTCGCTTGGCTCTGCAGGCCGCATTTTTGTTGGAGTTTGTTACCAACTCATGGCATTTAAGTTTCATTAATATTGTAAAGAACGTAAAAAACCAGCATAAATCGCCTTCGAAACGATAATAAATGGCTGATTATTTTATGTGCAGTTTTATGCCGCTGCCTATAATTGGAATCGATTACCATTTATGGTGGTAATCTTATTTGCTGATATATATGCATTAATTCTCTCTAACACACTGCCGGCAACGGCGCATAAACTCCTTCCCGTAAGCGTACGGTTCGTTCTCCGTGGCTTCCTGGCAGGTTATGTCTATCTGTCTGATTGAAAACAATCAGCTAATGAGTGGAATCGAACCAATGCAATCTACTAAAAAGGCAATTGAAATTACTGAATCCAGCCTTGCGGCTGCGAGCTCCGCTTACAATGCAGTAGATGATTTGCTGCATTATCATGAGCGAGGCAACGGGATTCAGGTTAATGGCAAGGACTCATTTTCTACCGAGCAAGCCGGGCTGTTTATTACCCGCGAGAACCAAACCTGGAACGGTTATAAAGTTTTTGGCCAACCGGTTAAATTAACGTTCTCTTTCCCGGATTATAAATTCTCTTCCACCAACGTCGCCGGCGATACCGGACTGAGCAAATTCAGCGCGGAACAGCAGCAGCAGGCTAAGCTGTCGCTGCAGTCCTGGTCTGACGTGGCCAATATCACCTTTACCGAAGTTGGTGCCGGCCAGAAGGCCAATATCACCTTCGGTAACTACAGCCAGGATCGTCCCGGCCATTATGACTACGATACCCAGGCTTACGCCTTCCTGCCGAACACCATTTATCAGGGCCAAAACCTGGGCGGGCAGACCTGGTACAACGTCAACCAGTCCAACGTGAAACATCCGGCCAGCGAAGACTACGGCCGCCAGACCTTTACCCACGAAATTGGCCATGCGTTGGGCTTGAGCCATCCGGGCGATTACAACGCCGGTGAAGGCAACCCGACCTACAGAGACGCCAGCTACGCCGAAGATACTCGTGAGTTCAGCCTGATGAGTTACTGGAGCGAAACCAACACCGGTGGCGACAACGGCGGGCACTACGCTGCGGCGCCACTGCTGGATGACATTTCCGCTATTCAGCATCTGTATGGTGCCAACCAGACCACCCGTACCGGCGATACCGTGTATGGCTTCAACTCAAATACCGGCCGTGACTTCCTCAGTACCACCAGCAATTCGCAAAAAGTGATTTTTGCGGCCTGGGATGCGGGCGGCAATGACACCTTCGATTTCTCCGGTTACACCGCTAACCAGCGTATTAATCTGAACGAGAAATCTTTCTCCGACGTGGGTGGGCTGAAAGGCAACGTGTCCATTGCCGCAGGTGTGACCATCGAGAACGCGATTGGCGGTTCAGGCAATGACGTGATCGTCGGCAATGCGGCCAACAACGTGCTGAAAGGTGGCGCGGGCAACGACGTGCTGTTCGGCGGTGGTGGGGCTGATGAGCTGTGGGGCGGTGCGGGCAAAGACACCTTTGTCTTCTCTGCGGTCAGCGATTCTGCGCCGGGTGCCTCCGACTGGATCAAGGATTTCCAGAAAGGCATCGATAAAATCGACCTGTCATTCTTCAATCAGGGCGCGCAGGGTGGCGATCAGATCCACTTCGTCGATCATTTCAGTGGCGCAGCGGGCGAAGCCTTACTGTCTTACAATGCGTCGAATAACGTCAGCGATCTGGCCCTGAATATCGGCGGCCATCAGGCCCCGGACTTCCTGGTGAAGATCGTCGGCCAGGTTGACGTCGCCACTGACTTTATCGTTTAACAGTGCAGGTGCTAACGCCCGGCGCCGGTTGGCCGGGCGTTATACAGGAGACGATATGAAGGGCAGCTTAGCGCACGCCGCCTTAGTGGCAGGCGGCATGATGGTTACGGGGGCAGTTATGGCCAGCAGTTTGGTTCTTCCCAGCGCGCAATCATTGGCGGGGCAATGGCTGGTCGCCAATGCCGAACAACAATGTCAGATTGAGTTTTTGGCCGGTGAACAGAGTGAAATCAACGGCTACTCATTGGTTGATCGGCAGCACTGTTTGGAAAAGGTGTTAACCGCCGAGGTGGTCGGTTGGCGCCCGGCACCGGACGGCATCGCTTTGCTGCGGGCGGATGGCAGTACGCTGGCGTTCTTCTCGCGCGATGGCGATATTTACCGCAACCAGCTTGGCGCGGATGATGGGCTGACGCTGAAAGCGCTGGTATAACAACAGCGGGTTCGGCAGTCGAACCCGCCCTGAGCAGCCTTACAGATACAGCGAACGTACGATCAGGAAATGGCCGGAGAAATAGCAGAAGGCCACCAGCGCATCCGCGGCGCGGAAGGTCCAGCGATAGCGGTTAACCAGCCACACCACGTTGGCCAGCAGCAGCAGTGAAGTGCCCGCCAGCAGCGAGAAACCGAAATCGGTGCTGCGCATAAAGTACTGCTCACCCGCCAGCCACACCATCAGCAGCGTCATCGCTACATAAGTGGCGATCGGCCAACGCATTTCTTCCAGTCGCGTCCAAATTGTTGCCAGTAACAGCACGCCGATAATCAGCAGCGCCAGCGGCAGCGGCCAAAACAGGCTGAAGGTCATCTGACTGGCGAAGCTCAGGGTATACAGCAAGTGCGACAGGAAAAAGGCACCGATGGCGTAAAGCACGCGTTCGCGCGGCAGCAGCAGCAAGGTGTCGGCGATTAAGGTTGCCAGCAGGCCGAGGACGATCAAATACCCTGCAGGCCCCAACACCGGCGCTTGCCAGGCCAGCAATAACAACAGCAGCAGAGTGATGGGCTTAAACACCCAGCGCTGCCAGCGAGGCCCACGGTAGGAGGCATCGACGAACAGCCAACCGGAAAAGAATACGGCAAGGAACGGCCAACTCATTATGTCTTCCTTATTCATTGTGGGAACCACAGCAACCGGTTCCAAATTGTTACCAGTGTCACTTCCTGTTTGCAGTGTAGGCAGCGCCTCTGCGATCGACAATGCTTTCTTGCTGATGAACTGTAACTTATTTGCAGAGTAAGAAAGGGAGCCGTGGTTTTTCTCGGGAAAATTTACTGACAATGGCTGCTCGACCGCCGTGAATCATTTTCTAAGAACAATAACTGCCCGATGCGAATGCTAATTAATTAGTAATTGATGCGAATGCTAATTAATTAGTAATTAATGCTGCGCGTGACAATAATAGCTAAGGATTAATCTTAGAGTCTCATTACTATTTAGCACGTTTGGTAACTGTATTTGCATTTTTGGCTGTTTTTTAAACCCGCCATCGGTCCTGCTTGATACATGATGTTTCTGGGGAGTTATGCAATTGGAAATAAGAAAATATCTGAATGAATCAGAAATAAAAAAAATGATAAAAAATATAAAGGGAGGACTAAACTCGGTCAGGGACAGTTGTATGATCACCATGTGCTTTGTTCACGGTTTGCGGGCCAGCGAGTTAAGCCGTATGACGCTGGACAATATAGAACTCGCCGAGCGGCGGGTTTTTATTTCGCGACTGAAAAATGGTCTGTCGGTTCAGCACCCATTACAACCGGATGAGACCCTGATGCTTAAACGCTGGCTGGATGACCGTAAAGACAGCCCGCATGCCGGCCAGCCCTGGTTGTTTTTGTCGCGCAAGGGCGGCCGGCTATCGCGCCAGCAAATCTACCGACTGATCCGCGATTACGGTAAAGCGGCCTGTCTCGAATTACCTGCCCATCCTCACATGTTGCGTCACGCCTGCGGTTATAGCCTGGCAAATAAAGGTATGGATACCCGGTTGATACAAGACTATCTCGGCCACCGGAATATTCAGCATACGGTACTCTATACCGCCAGCAATGCCCAACGATTCAAAAGAATTGAATTTTAACTTTCGGCCAGGGCTTAATTCGCGCGAAATGGTCACAGCGTGATAATTAAGCGATAGCTTTTTTCCTATTGGCCATTGATTTAATGTTTAAGGCCTATTCAGAGTGGACGAGGCAGTTTTTTTTGGGCCCGGCATGGTAGTGTTCGGCGGCGGCAAACAGTGCCACCTCATGGGGCACATTAAGTCGGCGCATAAGATTGTGTTTTTGGCCACTCACCGTTTTGACGCTTTTCCCCAGCAACTGCGCGGTCGCCGTGACGCTGCCGTTGCGCAGCAGGGCGGCCAACACTTGCTGTTCCGCTGCCGGTAAGGCAATCTGCGCGGTTGCATGCTGTGGGCCGTAAAGCAGCGCCCCCAGCGCATAGAGTTCGCCGTTATGTTGCAAACCGGCTTTGTCCATGGCCCGTTTTTTATGGCTGGAAATGGTGCGGATATCTCGGTTCATGCGGGCAGCCAGCTGCCAGGGGTGCATGCCGCCAAGCAATGTCAGCAACACACGACTCTCTGTTAGCGTCAAAAGTGGCAGGCTCTGTGGCTGTTTGGTGGCCAGACCGGGAGAGATGTTCAGCACGCCTAACAGACGGTGCCAGGCTGGGGTGGAAAACGGTGCTTGCAGACTCAGTTCCAGGTCATGCCGGCAAGACTTCAGCACCACCAGTTGCCACAGCAGCGGTAGCCAGTTGACGCCGCCGGTATGGGGCAGGGGCTCTAGCCGCACGGCGCTTTCGGCGGCGGGCTGCAGTTTGAGAACAATGCTGGGCAGACTGTCCGCCGTGGCAATATTACGAAGCAGGTCCAGCTCCTTGGAAGCGGGGAAATAGCCGGTACGATTGTTAACGGTCAAACGCATATCATCTCTCCTGCAATCAAATGAAAAAATTGTGCCGGGGTTAAAAAAACCAGTAGAGCAGCAGCGCAAAAAGACACCAGAGCAGTGCACTGTGGGTAAGCATCAGGTTCCAGACAAGCCGCTCCAGGTGATACAAGGTTCTTTTGGTCAAGACAGGGTCATTCCCCCTTGGTTTGAAAAAGTCGGGGCCGGTTAGACGCAACGCTGTTCATGTCATTACGGCTTGGCCCCGGTGGGAAAAAGTTGTCTATAGGCAACCTCTCCAATGAGGGGGAGCGAAAAGGGCCGGTTATTACAGATGCAGTTCGCTCCACGGCCGCTGAAGCAGTTGTGCCCAGACGCTTTGCCTGTCTTCATTGCGAACCCTGGTACTCTTTGTTCGTAATGGCACAGGTTGGCTTACCGTGCGGATCCAGACCCGCAGTTCCTGGCGGTGCGATCGCGGATGGGTATAAACGTGTTGATCGCAGGTGATGCAAGGGCTGTGTACGATATAGCGCAGAATGTAACCCGCTTTACGGCGCGGTACGTTAAAGGCCTGCATGATGCGTTGGCGATTCAGATAGTGGTTTTGCAGCAACCCCCAGGTGGCCACAATGCGACATAACGGCTGTTCGGCCAGGTGCGCTACCGTATCCGGCAGGGTGATATTCTCGTCATGCTGAAGCTTCATAAAACCCCCTGTCTCCTTGTACAATCAATAGTTGTTGGTGTGGCTTTGCCATGGATAAATTGTCTTGTGCCCGGTGCTTTCGATTAATGCTGAAACCCGTGTTGGGTGACTTGAAAAAAACAAGAGTGAATCTGTCGCCACTATTGCGTATTTTCTTCACGAGCATGTATCCACCAGTATTTCTACCTTTGCTGTTTTAAAGGGAACTGGTGCAGAGATGCAGAATTTCATTTTGGTATATCAATTAAAGTTATTTTTTTATTTTCTCCTTTTATTTCAGTGTGATGTATTGGTTTTTATCGTGCTGAAAATGCGACATTTTGGACCAAATTGTGACATTCAGATAATTAATCTGTTTTTAGGTATCCCCGCGGGCTAATGTTTTAGTTTTCGTGGAGTGCTGACGGATTTGTCAGTGTATGTATCTGAAAACAAAATGACGTTGCTTCGCTGTTTAATTGCGTTAATTTATTTAACAAAGGTTCGCTTCGGTGAGCCTTTTTTATTTTGTTTAGTGGGTTGTTGATATTGAAGGAAATAAAATTGTTGCGTGAAAGTGGGGGGTATTCTTATTGACTTGAAATCGTACAAAACTAAGATATGTAACACTTTGGTCCAAAATGACCTATTTTCCACCTCACTTTTTTTGCCATAATCCAATAAAGCGATTGGGATTACTGGCGGTATATATCACCGTATGTCGAATATTCCGGTGACCCAGATAATCCTGAATCAAACGGGTGTCGACGCCCGAATCCGCCAGCGCATAGCCACAGGCATGTCGCAGCATATGTGGGTGCGATGCCACCGTAATATTGGCGGCCTCGCCGTAGCGTTTAATCAAGTAATGCACGTGTTTACGCGTCAGTTGGCCGCCTTTTTGCGACAGGAATAACCACTCGCTGTCAGCATCGCGCCACTTGTTACGCAAATTCAGCCAGCACAACAAGTGCGGCAGTTCATCTGGCGCCAGGGGATGCACGGTCGAAAAACCGTTCTTCAGGCGGCGGATATAAATCACGTTATCGCGCAGATCGATATCAGATATTTTTAACTGACAGGCTTCGCTGGCGCGCAGCCCGTGGATAAAACACATCTGTATTAAACAACGGTCACGCTCCGGATGTTTTCCAATGTGCGTGGCAAGCAGGATGTCATTTATTTCACCGAGAGTGAGGTGTTTTCGAGTTTTCATTATTTTGGCTCCATATAGCCTCTCCGGCCCGATGCCGTATGAGGATCTTACTGGAGAGAAAATAGCCTGTTTCCATTTTTTTACGCATCTATTTTCTTTGCAAATAAATGGCGGCAGGTGATCTGACAGGAGGAGTAAAAACCACCATGCAGCAGGAAATAACCGCGATGGCCGCACCCACGATACTCACCCGCAAGGCCGCCCGTGCCGTTGCCATCAAAGCCGCCAGTTTGGAGCGGCGCATCATGCAACTCAGCGGGATGGCTTACGGCGTAGAAGACTGGTTGTGCGCTTTGCGCAAGGCCGCGGAGTTGTGGCGTTGCGTCAGTGAGACCCCTTGGTTGGCTGAAAATGAACGGCGCTATGCCCAGTTACGCCAGCGGCATTGTTCGCACCCGGCCACCCAATTGCTGGTACGTCAACGCTATCAGGCCGATAGCCAGCAACCCTGAATCCACTGCAGAGGACTAACTTATGTCTGCAACCTCCCTTCCACCGCGTTTGCGCGTGGTCGTGATGATGGCACCGGGGTTGATGCGCGAAGGCACCCTGCGGGTACTCGAACTGGCCCGCCAGGCAATCGCATCGTTAACCGTGGTCGACGATCTTTTGACTCTGCGACAGACGTTGTCGCAAGGCGGAGCGGATGTCATCCTCACCGGCCTCTCCGGGCATCGCGACAGGCTACGCGACTTTTTCCTGTTCTATTCCCACTATCTGCGCTTCAACATCGATACAACCTGGCTGCTGTACAGCGAACCCCTTACGCCGTTGCTAACCACCCTCAGCCCGTTGGCTCCCCATGAAGGGCCGCTGTGCCTGCCGCATGATCTGCAGCCACATCTGCTGCATGATTTGCTGCAGAAACGCCAGGCAATGAGCCACCTTGCCTTTATGAACAGCGACTCGTTTCCCCGGATGCCGGCAAATATTGTGCTCAGCTGGCCCGAGCTGCAGGTTCTCAGTCATTTTGTCTGTGGTGCACTGGAACATCTCACTACGTCGACGGGCGGATTCACGACGAAGACCCTGAGCGCCCATAAGCGCAGCGCGATGCGCAAACTGGGTGTGTGCTGCGATCAACAACTCCATGCGTTGCTGCATGGATCTCGGCTATGCCCAGCCAGGAGGAGCCCGGATGTGGTCGTCAGCCAGGGATAAACGTATCCGTCGCTACACCTGGCTGGCGATGTTGCTGGTTTGTGGCATTTTTTGGTGGGGGGTCATTTGGTGCGCGTTGAAATTTGCCGGTCTTTAATGGCCGGTGGGCGATGGCCTGGCCGACTGTTGAAACAATTTATCAACGGGTGCTTACCCCCTCAGGGCTATACGCTCGCCGTTGGGATGGCGGCGGCGTTGTTGGGAGGCGTATTGTTTTCCTCTCCGGCTGAGGCGAGCACGTGGGTGGGCCGCTCGCCGACTTCTTTTATTGGCAACTGCCGGAAGAACGCATTGCCGCAGATAGTGGCGCAGTGTCGCCATGATGCGAGCGCGCTCGATACATCGCCCGCACGTCACTCCGGACGTTATCTCCACGCGCTGAATGACCGGTTTGCTCAATGGGGGATCGGCCCAGCCACAGATGCCAGTGCTTCGTTGAACCGCCGCCAGCGTTGCGAGCTGTATCACTTCTGTAGTCTGTTGCATCAGCAGGTTGGCAGGTACCTGTTGGACCAGCTGTTTTTGCCACAGGGTGGAATGGCTGAAGTGGATTATCGTACGGTGGCCACTAAGGCTCCCTGTTTAAGGAGAAACAATAATGCGTCTAAAAGTGATGGTTATGGAGCCGGATCCCTGGTTTCGGCTCGGGGTGTTGTCGGTGCTTGCCTCGCTTCCGGCTCAGTTTGAAGTTTGCGGGGTCACTGACCGGCTGTCGGATTTGCAGGGTCTGGTGCAGAAACAGCCATTTGACCTGTTGCTGTCAGACACTCACGGTAAGGGTGAAAGCCTGGATAACTACTTTGTCTTTCGCAGGGAGTTTTGCAAGAGGCTCTCTCATGTGACCTGGCTGATGTGGAGCGACGGTTATGGCCCTTTCTTATCGGGCCTGTCTTCCAGGCTGAAACCGCCGGTTTGCCTGCAAAAAAAGCTGGGGCCGGCCGAGTTGAATTCGCTGCTGGTGCTGCGCCATCGGCTTGGGCATCAGCATTTTTTGGCCGAATATCGGCGGACTCAGATGTGCGTCTGCTGTCACCTGACGCAAAAAGAGCTTTTGGTTATCAGTGCACTGGCGCATGGCGAACCGCAAAAGCAGCTGGCGCGGCGCTTGGGCCGCAGTGAAAAAACCATCAGCTCACACAAGGTCCAGGCCTTGCACAAGCTGGGTGCCAGTAGCGATCGGCGACTGTTTCATCATCAGGGGGAAAACCGCCTGCTGGACATTCTGCGCTATGCGGGCATCAACATTCCCCACGCCCCCTTGGGGGGGTACTCGGCGTAACTCAATCTAATGCCGATGATAAGCTGCGTAGTGAGGAGTGAACGCCGGTATGCGGGGCAACTGCGATGCCATTTCAGGAGGTGTGCTATGTTTACGCTGATTTCACCGCGTGGAGATGGGAAGTAAGATGAGTAAGCCACCGCTGTTTTTTATCGCTGTGATCGCGTTGATCGCCATATTGGCGACGCACCGCTATTTCAATCAGCGCCGTATTGAAGCGGATAACGATCGTGCGCCGGTACGCAGTTTGCAGGTCACGGTGAGTGATAAACGTGAGTTTCCGGTCGCCAAGACCCGGGCACCGCAGCGTGAGCCGCTGGTCAATGAACCGATGCATTATGAGGTGGTGTTTAGCCCGCAGCGCGGTGGCGAAGAGATCCGGCTGCGGTTGAAGCCGTGGCAGTATAATCCGATTGAAAAAGGCGCACAGGGCACGTTGAGCATGCAGGGCACGCGCTTCGTCTCATTTACTGCCCAGCCGTAGGGCACCGGATCCGGTGCCCATGTGGGGTTATTTTCTTTTGATTGGCGGCTGTTTTTTCTGCCAGGCCAGCAGTTCGAAGACGCCAAAGATGAAGATCTTGGCTTCTTGCCAGTAGCTTATCGGCTGATCTTTCGGTTGCGTGGACTTCAAAAGAACCAGCTGCAGCCCGTGCATCACCACCATAAAGAACAGCGCCACGTCGATGAAATATTTCAGCGGCTTGGGAAAGGGGTGAAACAGGTTGGAGAGCAGAAAGCCCCACACGCACAGCATCAGCAGGCGACCCAGATTAATCAGCATTTTCGGTTTTCTCTTGCGAACGGATATAAAGACGATAAGCCACCTGACCGGCGACTTTTTCACGGTGTAATTGCCAATTGGCCGGGACATCAGCGGCGGCGCTTTCGGCTTCGGCCTCTACATAGATCCAGGCCTCATCGGCCAGCCAGCCCTGCTGCTCCAGCAGCGTGACGGTTTCAGCCAGCAAACCTTTGCGAAAAGGCGGATCGAGAAACACCACGTCAAACGGCTGAGCGGGGGTCGCCAGCCAGCTCAGCGCGTTGGTATTGACCACCTTGCCATTGCCCTGCAGCAGGGCCAGATTTTTTTCCAGTTGCTGCGCCACTGGGCGTTCAAACTCCAACAGCGTGACGCTGCCGGCATAGCGCGACAGCGCTTCCAGGCCGAGTGCGCCGCTACCGGCGAAGCAGTCCAGGCAGCGTGCGCCCTGGATCACCGGCGCCAGCCAGTTGAACAGGGTTTCCCGAACGCGATCGGTGGTCGGACGCAGCCCGGGGCTGTTGGGTACCGGCAGTTTTCGCCCGCGCCATTGGCCACCGATAATGCGGATCTGCCCGGCCGCAGCCTGAGGCGGTTTTTTTGCCGATGCCCGTGGCGATAGTCTTGTCATAGGTTTGCTTTGATTGTTTTCTGGCGGTGAGGCCGAATGAGTTGGCGATAAGTTGCCTCTATTCTACCGGTGAGAGGCGCTGGGGGAAACGGTAAAACTTTGTTGCCTGATTTCACAGTGGAAAGCATGCCGGATGCGTGTTGCTGAACGAGGGAAAGTGATAGACTCGGCGAATTATTGTCAGCATAAGCAAGCCTTCGGTACGGAGTAGAGTCATAACATGGCAAAAGATAAGAAACGCGGGTTTTTCTCCTGGCTGGGCTTCGGCCAGA
Organism: Serratia sp. AXJ-M; assembly: GCF_046531865.1. Lineage (NCBI taxonomy): Bacteria > Pseudomonadati > Pseudomonadota > Gammaproteobacteria > Enterobacterales > Yersiniaceae > Serratia > Serratia sp. AXJ-M. The sequence goes on from NZ_CP059394.1 coordinate 226,048, forward strand.
AGGAAGAAGAGCAACAGCAACCTGAGATGCCGGTAGAAGCGGCGGAAAATCAGGCCGTGGAGACCCCGGCTGAACCGGTCGCTCCCAAGCTGGATGACCAGCTCCCCGCGCAGGAATCTGAACCTGCCGCTTCCGTAGAGACGCCTGGGGAGTGGGACGGCAGTCTGACCGGCGAACATATTGCAGAAAGCGTGCCGGCCATCGTCGAACACACTGCCCCGGCAGAAAAGCTGGCGGAAGAGATTGTCACCCTTACTGAACAGGTGGCGGCAGAACAGCAACAGCCGGCAGCGGGAGAGATTGCCGTGCCTGTGGCCGTGGTTCAGCCTGAACCCGAACTTGTCATCGAGCCTAAGCCAGAAACGACCGCGGTATCAGAACCCGAAGTGGTTACGCCAGAGCCGATTATTGCGCCAGAACCGGAAGTGGTTGAACCGGAACCGGTGATGGTGCCCGAACTGGAAGTAATTGAGCCTGAACCTACTATCGTGCCAGAGCCAGAGCCAGAGCCAGAGCCAGAGCCAGAGCCAGAGCCAGAGCCAGAGCCAGAGCCAGAGCCAGAGCCATTGTCGGCCAGCGTGGCGCTGGAACCGATTATTGTCGCGCCGGCCATTATCGAAGAAGAAGAAAAAGAGCCCGAGCTGCTGGCCCCTGCGGTTACTCAGGAGCAGGAACGTCCGACCAAAGAAGGCTTCTTTGCCCGGCTGAAACGTAGCCTGGTGAAAACCAAGCAAAATTTGGGATCCGGTTTTGTCGGCTTGTTCCGCGGCAAGAAAATTGACGACGAACTGTTTGAAGAGCTGGAAGAACAGCTGCTGATTGCCGACGTCGGCGTGGAAACCACGCGTAAAATCATTACCTCTCTGACTCAGCATGCCAGCCGCAAGCAGTTGAAAGACGCCGATGCGTTATACGGCAAGCTGAAGGAGGAAATGTCCGAAATTCTGGCTAAAGTTGATCAGCCGCTGGATGTTGGCGGTAAAAACCCGTATGTCATTCTGATGGTTGGGGTGAACGGCGTGGGTAAAACCACCACCATCGGTAAGCTGGCTCGCCAGTTCCAGGCGGAAGGCAAATCGGTGATGCTGGCGGCGGGGGACACCTTCCGTGCCGCGGCGGTAGAGCAACTGCAGGTGTGGGGCGAGCGCAACCGTATTCCGGTGGTGGCGCAGCATACCGGCGCGGATTCCGCCTCGGTGATTTACGATGCGGTCCAGGCCGCCAAGGCCCGCGGCATCGACGTGCTGCTGGCCGATACGGCAGGGCGTTTGCAGAACAAAGCGCACCTGATGGAAGAGCTGAAGAAGATTGTCCGCGTCATGAAAAAACTGGACGACCAGGCCCCCCATGAGGTTATGCTGACTCTTGATGCCAGCACCGGACAGAATGCTGTCAGCCAGGCAAAATTATTTAATGAAGCCGTGGGCTTAACCGGTATCACACTGACTAAACTGGACGGTACCGCCAAGGGCGGGGTGATCTTCGCCATTGCCGATCAGTTCGGTATCCCGATTCGCTATATCGGCGTTGGGGAAGGCATCGAAGATTTGCGGCCGTTTAAGGCTGACGATTTTATTGAGGCACTTTTTGCCCGAGAGGATTAATACGGATGATTCGCTTTGAACAGGTCAGTAAAGCTTATCTGGGCGGACGGCAGGCCCTGCAGGGGGTGGATTTCCATCTGCGCCCGGCAGAGATGGCGTTTCTGACCGGCCATTCCGGCGCGGGGAAGAGTACCCTGCTGAAACTGATTTGTGGTATCGAACGGCCAAGCGCCGGCCATATTTGGTTTGGCGGCCATGACATCAGCCGGTTGAAAAACCGCGAGGTGCCGTTCCTGCGTCGTCAGATCGGCATGATTTTCCAGGATCACCATCTGCTGCTGGATCGCACGGTGTATGACAACGTGGCAATGCCACTGATTATTGCCGGCGCCAGCACCGAAGACATCCGTCGCCGCGTTTCCGCTGCGTTGGACAAGGTCGGGCTGCTGGATAAGGCGAAGAACTTCCCGATTCAGCTTTCCGGCGGTGAGCAGCAGCGTGTGGGTATCGCCCGCGCGGTGGTGAACAAGCCGGCGGTACTGCTGGCGGATGAGCCTACCGGTAACCTGGACGATGCACTGTCGGAAGGCATTCTGCGTCTGTTCGAAGAGTTTAACCGCGTGGGTGTCACCGTGTTGATGGCCACCCACGATACCGGGCTGATCGCCCGTCGCAATTACCGCATTCTGCGCCTGAGCCAGGGCCGCATGGCTGGAGGAGCGCATCATGGCGAATAATGCAAAAACCGCCAAGAGTAAAGCGCTGCGTGGCGGCTGGCGGGAACAATGGCGCTACGCCTGGATGAACGCCGTCAAGGATATGCTGCGCCAGCCACTGGCGACGCTGCTGACGGTGATGGTCATCGCCATCTCCCTGACGCTGCCAAGCGTGTGTTATATCGTTTGGAAAAACGTCAGCACCGCGGCGACGCAATGGTACCCTACGCCGCAGTTAACGGTGTACCTGGATAAATCCCTGGATGACGACGCGGCGGTGAAAGTGCTCGACGCCATCAAAGCAGAAGCCGGCGTTGAGAAAGTGAATTACCTGTCGCGTGAAGAGGCCCGGGGCGAATTCCGCAACTGGTCCGGCTTTGGCGGCGCGCTGGATATGTTGGAAGAGAACCCGTTACCGGCGGTCGCTATCATCACGCCGAAAATGAGCTTCCAAAGTTCCGACACCCTCAATACCCTGCGCGATCGCGTCGCGGCGGTGCAGGGGGTGGATGAAGTGCGGATGGACGACAGCTGGTTTGCTCGTCTGGCTGCACTGACCGGGCTGGTGGGGCAAGTGGCTGCAATGATCGGCGTGCTGATGGTGGTGGCGGTGTTCCTGGTGATCGGCAACAGCGTACGTCTGAGCATCTTCAGCCGTCGCGATACCATCAACGTGATGAAGCTGATTGGCGCCACCGACGGTTTCATCCTGCGGCCGTTCCTGAACGGCGGTGCGATGCTGGGCTTCTTTGGCGCATTGCTGTCGTTGGTGTTGTCCGGGGCGATGGTGTGGAGACTGGAGTCGGTGGTCACCGGCGTGGCCAAGGTGTTCGGCACCACCTTTACCCTGCACGGCCTGGGTTGGGATGAGGCGTTACTGCTGCTGATTGTTTCCGCGATGATCGGCTGGATCGCCGCCTGGCTGGCGACGGTGCAACATTTACGCCGATTTACACCACAATAAAGATTTTTTGGTATACTCTTCTCCTGCTGCTCCGAGCGTGTTGCGGGAGAAGAGCTACCGGCACTAACTTAAGCACCATCCAGTCTCTTCTTAGCGCACAAATTCCCTATCGGCCTGAATATTCGTCACGTATTGTCATGGGCAATGCGATCGAAAAACTGTGAACTAATAGGACGGAACGCGGTCAAAATCTGCAGCAAAATGTTATGGTGCCCGGCGTGTGGACCGCTTTTGCAATAGCAACTGCCGTAGAATCAATCATTTCCCCGCCGTGACAATCACCTGCATGACCTGTTTTTTCAAGAGAGGGGTTGAATGACCAAAGAAATGCAAACTTTAGCTTTAGTGCCCCAGGGCAGTTTGGAAGCCTATATCCGGGCCGCCAACACCTATCCGATGCTGACGGCAGAGGAAGAGCGGGAGCTGGCTGAACGGCTGCATTATCAGGGCGATCTGGAAGCCGCTAAGCAGCTCATCCTGTCTCACCTGCGCTTTGTCGCTCATATTGCCCGTAATTACTCCGGTTACGGCCTGCCTCAGGCAGACCTGATCCAGGAAGGTAATATTGGCCTGATGAAAGCTGTTCGCCGCTTCAACCCAGAGGTTGGTGTGCGTCTGGTTTCCTTTGCGGTGCATTGGATCAAGGCAGAAATTCACGAGTACGTACTGCGCAACTGGCGTATCGTCAAAGTGGCTACCACCAAAGCACAGCGCAAGCTGTTCTTTAATCTGCGTAAAACCAAGCAGCGTCTGGGCTGGTTCAATCAGGATGAGGTGGAATTGGTTGCTCGCGAGTTGGGTGTGACCAGCAAGGATGTCCGCGAGATGGAATCCCGCATGGCGGCGCAGGACATGACGTTCGATCCTACGCCGGACGACGAAGCCCGTGATGGCCAGTCTATGGCGCCAGTGCTGTATCTGCAGGATAAAAGCTCGGACTTCGCCGAAGGCATCGAGGAGGATAACTGGGAAAGCAACGCCGCAGACAAACTGGCCTATGCGCTGGAAGGTCTGGACGAGCGTAGCCAGCATATCATTCGCGCCCGTTGGTTGGATGACGACAATAAATCCACGTTGCAAGAGCTGGCCGATCAGTACGGTGTTTCCGCTGAGCGTGTGCGCCAGCTAGAAAAGAACGCCATGAAGAAACTGAAAATGGCGATCGAAGCCTAATCCCGCATAAGCGTTAAAAAGCCCGGCTAGCCGGGCTTTTTTGTGCCTGAAATTCGGCGTTACGGCGCGATCGCCGCAAAATCGGGTGCCGGACAGTCATAACCAAACTTGTTGGCCCAGGCATAGCGCGTCCCGTTATTGATATAGCGCTGATACAGCGCCCGGCCGGTTTTCGCGTCACGTTTAATCACCCAACCGGCGGCATTACACAACACGGCGGCATAGGCCTGGCTTTTTGGCGGCAGTAAGTCGGCGGCCTGCTGCGCCAGATCAACCGCCTGCCAGCGGTAGTGCAGGAAGCGATTATCCTGTGGCGGTAACGCCGCTTTGGCCCGTGCTGCCTCGGCACTGCTGATCCAGCTCTTATGCTTGAGCTCGCGCGTATCAAATGCATCCCCCAGATAGGAATAACCGGCGTCATAAATTGCATAGTCCGGCGTCATCTCATAACCCGTGAACACCAATCCCTGGCTGCGCAGCAGCGTTGCAGCCTGATAGTAGGCTTTGGCCCGCACCAGCTTGTCTGCGGATTTATCCTGCGCCGTTTTCAGCGTATCGGCGTACTGTTGGGCAACCTGACGATAGTTCGGGATATCAAAGTAGGCCATTGCTTCTTGAGGGCGTCCGGCGCGCATCAGCCGCCGCGCCAGCAGCTCGCGCAGTTGCACCTCCGGCGTAAGCGGCTGGCCGTTGTAGTCGTCGGGATTGACCGGTTTCAACGGTGTAGCTGGGGCCGGCACATGCTTATCAACAAAGCCTTTCAGTTCATCGATGGTCAGTACGCGTTCGGCCACGTCGGCGACGTCCGCCCAGTAAATATCTTTGCCGCGATAAAGGAAGTCCATTGCCTGCAGATAGTCGCCGCGATCCAGAGCCAGAATAGCCTGCTCCCCCGCCACCCGGCATTCGGGCACGATGGTTTCTGGCGTAAAGTCCGCATTACGCTGTTCGCCCCAGCTTTCATTGGAGGGGAATGCGGCCGCCGCTTTGGCGTAGTCTGCGGTGGCGGCTTTAACATCCCCGTCGCGCAGCGCCATTTTGGCGCGTAACCACCAGGCCAGGCCACTGTCGCCAGCGTGTTTCAGCAGGCTGGCCGCCATTGGGTATTGTCCTGCTCGGTAGGCCAGCGCCGCCAGCCGATCGCTGCCGCTGAAACCGCTTTTCACCGAGGCGTCCAGCAGCGTCAGGATTTGGCTGATGATTTGTGCAGAGCGAGTGCCGGTGCCGTCCGTATCGGTCATTTGCAGATTACTGCTGCGGGCAAACAGCTCAATGGTGACCAGTTGTTGGATCAGCGGATCGGCGATTGTCTGCTTCAGAGCATCGAAGTGATCCGGATTGACCAGGTAACTGGAGACGTACTGCAGCGACAGTGCCCCATTTTGGTCACCCTGTGCCGCCTGTTGAGCATATAACTTCGCTGCCTGGGTGACGTTGCCGAGCCAGAAATGAATGCGGGCCTGCTGCCCAAGGCTGCTTAGTGCCAGTTGATCTGGATCGGCCGTACCGCCTTTCACTTTATCAATCACCTGCTGGAAGGCCGCTAACGCCTGCTCGAGCTGGGGCTTCGCGGGATGTTCGACTGCGATGCTCGAGCCGTCACCTTCGTTTTCCGGCGTGCCGTAATCGCCCATCAACAACCGACCGAGTGAATACTGCGCCCTTAGCCCCCAGTCACCTTGATCTGCGGCAGGTAGCGCCAGAACCTGTTGGAAGTACTCGCTGGCGCGCGGGTCTTTACCGGCGAAGGCCACTGCACCCAGTTGGTAAAGGCGGGCCGCGTCAGACAGCCCCTGGCTATTGACCGCATCGGCCTCTTCAACGGTTTTTGCCGCACGCATTTTCTCGATGATGATAGTTTCCGGCGACAGCGGCATCGGTTTCGGTGGCATCGCCGGTGGCGGTGCTTTCCACAACGGCAGCTGTTTATCCACTGCGACCAGACGCCCGGCTTCAAAGGCAAAGTTGCCTTCCGGCATATACAGCAGCGTGCCGTTGCGATCGACCAGTAAACGGTTAGGGAAATCCGGCCCGCAGGCGTAGCCATTAAGTGGCATCGCCAGCGCCGAGCCGATCAGGGCAGCCAGTGGAAGAGTTCGGCCGCGCAGAGTCCGTGTAGCGCGTGCATTACGGTGTGACAAGGGTGCCTCCTGGCGTTAGTTGTTGGCAGCGGATCCAGCCCAACGGCCGGGACTGCCCGGCGCGCAGCTGGTCACTGCGGGTAAGCACAAAGCGTAGTCGTTGAGGCTCGCTTTCCAGCCGATAGTTGCCTGCCGCGTCCGCCGCCAGGCACTCGCTGGCGGTGATGACGATTTCATGCGGCAGCGGTGCATCCACCGGCCCGTTATTTTGAATTATCAGATCATTCAGCCCATTTTGCAGCGCCTGAGGGCTAAATTTTACCTGCCAGCTGACGTCGAGCGGTTGCTTTTCTATTACCGCCCTCAGCGTAGCCAGTGACCAGGCGCGGCGATCGTCCGCCAGTGGCAAACGGAACCAGATCAGGCCCAGCAGGTGTGGTGTGGTCCGTGTGTTCAACTGGCGCAGAAAATCGGCCACCTGCTGCGGCGCGACCGTCAGCTCGCGCGAGGTACCCGCCACGCGCACGGAGGCTTCGCTTTCCACCTGCGAGCCTTGCGTATCGAACCCCACCAAACCCATGCCATAGGCAGGCAGCGCCACCCGGAAAGGTCTTGGCGTGATTTGTGCGTACTGTTTTACCCACCGCAGTGCCAGCGGGGCAGCAAACAGGCCTTGTTCGGGCGACAGTACGGCATGCACCTGCAGCACGGAGCTGTCTGCCTGTTGCAAGACACCGGGCAGCGCAGCTGAGCCGATCCAGGCCGGCAATGCGGTAATGCCCAGTTGCAGTGAGGAGGGCAATTGCTGACGCAACTGCTGCAGGAAATGCTGATAGGCAGGCAGGCGTGCGGTAGCTGCGTCATGATCGATTTCAACGCCGATCACCTGCAGCCCGGCGGCTTGCCAGCGTTGCACCTGTTTTAGCAAACGTTGGCGAATCGCGACTTCATCCAGTTGCGTTAACTGCCCATCCAGACGGGCCACCAGCCACAGCGGGCGGCCATCTTGTTTCAGTAAGGGGAGATTGACCGGGATTTCCCGCCAGCCCTCACGCGGGTGCACTTGTAAACCTAGCACCCGCAGCGTAGGGAACAGATCGCGGCTTTGCGCCAGTGCGGCAACATGCTGCGGCGTCCAAACGCGTTGCCAGACGTAGACCTGATTATCCCAGGTCGGCTGTATCCGCAGCGCCTGCTGGCGGCCGCCGAACCAGGCGATTAACGCCAGCACCAGCACCAACAGTGCGAGGAACCTGCGCTTCATCGTTGCCAGAGTTCGCCTTGCTGAGTGAAACCGCAGGCGCGCATAAAGTTATCCACCTCGCCCCGCTCGCGTGGGGTCAGACCGGTGGTCGAAAGCTGCCAATGCGTTATCTGCGGTAACTGACGCTGCACGTCCTGCACCAGATACAGCCCGACGCCGCGACGGCGCGTGACTTCACGCACCAGCAAATCCTGCAGTTGGGCACGTTCACCGTCCAGCTCGAGTTTCACCGCCCCCAACAGCCGCTCATTGAAGCGTGCGGCGAACAGCGCTTTATTGCCGTTCAACCCGCTTTGCCACTGTTCCGGCTGCTGATGCGGCCAGATTTTGCCAAGGTCGATAAGGTCTTGCTGGGACAGCGTGGTTAATCGCTCAATAGTCAGTTTCATGCAGGATTTCCGAACGGCTAATCGATGCCGACAGTGTAATAGATCTTGCACAGAGCGTTGTGTAAGTTTTTCTGTACGATTACTGCGCAAAATGTTTTTTGCAGGACGCATTTTCCGAGTAAATATGTAGTTAATCGATCGAGAACCAGCATAACGCGCTGTGCCTGATGCAAAACAGCGCAGATTTAATCCGGATTTTATGCTGTTTACACCGCTTGTTTCTGATTGTGTAAGTTGATTTGCAGCAGAAAATTCCTGTTTAATGGCATGAAAAATAAAGTCTTATTAGAAAATATTGCCACAAAAACACCTAAATCATTATTACTTATGAATAAAAGCAGTAAATAAGGGTCGGGTGTCGGCAAACACAACAGGTACGTTCACAACGACAGATGGGGATTTGCGGATGAAATTAACAAAAGGTAAGGCGCTGTTGGCGGGTTGTATCGCGATGGCTATCGGGCATGCGGCAATGGCGAAAGACATCAAGGTGGCGATCGTCGGGGCGATGTCCGGCCCGGTGGCGCAGTATGGCGATATGGAATTCACCGGCGCCCGTCAGGCGATTGCCGATATCAACGCCAAGGGCGGTATCAAGGGCGACAAACTGGTCGGCGTGGAATATGACGACGCCTGCGATCCAAAACAGGCGGTAGCCGTCGCCAACAAGGTAATCAATGACGGTATCCGCTATGTGATCGGCCACCTGTGCTCATCCTCGACGCAGCCGGCTTCCGACATCTATGAAGATGAAGGCGTCATCATGATCACCCCGGCGGCCACTAACGCCGATCTGACCACCCGTGGTTACAAAATGATCATGCGTACCACCGGCCTGGATTCCGATCAGGGGCCGACGGCGGCGAAATACATCCTCAGCGAGATCAAACCCAAGCGCATTGCCGTGGTTCACGACAAGCAGCAGTATGGCGAAGGCCTGGCGCGCTCGGTGCGCGACAGCCTGAAAAAGCAGGGCACCGACGTGGTGATGTTTGAAGGTATCACCGCCGGCGATAAAGATTTCTCCACCCTGGTGGCGCGCCTGAAGAAAGAAAACGTCGATTTCGTTTACTTTGGCGGTTACTACCCGGAAATGGGCCAGATCCTGCGTCAGGCTAAACAGGCCGGTTTGACCACCCGCTTTATGGGGCCGGAAGGCGTGGGCAACTCCTCACTGTCCAATATCGCCGGTGCCGCCTCTGAAGGCATGCTGGTGACCCTGCCTAAACGTTACGATCAGGTCCCTGCCAACAAACCTGTTGTAGATGCGCTTAAAGCCAAAAAGCTGGATCCAACCGGACCGTTCGTCTGGACCACTTACGCGGCGCTGCAATCTCTGACTGCCGGGATGGAGCGCAGCGGCAGCCAGGAACCGGCCGACATCGTCAAGGACCTGAAAACCGGCAAGCCGGTGGACACCGTGATGGGGCCGTTGAGCTGGGATGACAAAGGCGATCTTAAAGGCTTCGAGTTCGGCGTGTTCGAATGGCATGCTGACGGCACTTCAACGCCGATTAAATAATATACCCGTCGTCTTTCACGTTGCAGCGTTGTTGGCTTCACGGGTGCACCCCAGTCACTTAGTTTACTAAGCTCCTGGGGATTTACCCGCTTGCCGCCTAGCTGCAACGCGAAATCCATTGGGTATAAGCGTTTTTAATGATTGTCATTTCAGGTTTGCTTTACCCAAAATAAATTGAAGTTGCATCAAGGCGGCAAGGGAACGATTCGGGTGAATGAGTGCAGCCAACACAAATGCAGCTTCAAGTGTGATGGGTATAGAAAGCACAGCCAAGGGTTAGAGTATGTCTGAGCAGGTTCTCTATTTTCTGCAGCAAATGTTCAACGGCGTCACGTTGGGCAGCACCTATGCATTGATCGCCATCGGTTACACCATGGTCTACGGCATCATCGGCATGATCAACTTCGCCCACGGCGAGGTGTATATGATCGGCAGCTATGTCTCCTTTATTGTTATCGCCGCCCTGATGATGATCGGCATCGACGTCGGTTGGCTGCTGATTGGCGCGGCTTTCCTGGTATCGATCGTGATCGCCAGCGCTTACGGCTGGAGCATCGAGCGGGTGGCCTACAAGCCGGTACGCAACTCCAAACGCCTGATCGCGCTGATTTCCGCCATAGGGATGTCGATATTCCTGCAAAACTACGTCAGCCTGACCCAGGGCTCGCGCGACCTGGCGTTGCCAAGCCTGGTCACCGGGCAATGGGTGCTGGGGGAAAGCAACGGCTTTGCCGCCACTATCAGCACCATGCAGCTGATTATCTGGGTAGTCACTTTCCTGGCGATGCTGGCGTTGACGATGTTTATTCGTTATTCACGTATGGGCCGCGCCTGCCGCGCCTGTGCGGAGGATTTGAAGATGGCCAGCCTGCTGGGCATCAATACCGACCGGGTTATCTCGCTGACCTTTGTGATCGGTGCGGTGATGGCGGCGGTCGCCGGCGTACTGCTCGGGCAATTCTACGGAGTGATTAACCCCTATATCGGCTTTATGGCCGGCATGAAGGCCTTCACCGCGGCGGTGTTGGGCGGCATCGGCAGCATCCCCGGCGCGATGATTGGCGGCCTGGTATTGGGGGTGGCAGAGGCGTTGACTTCGGCTTACCTGAGTACCGAATATAAAGACGTGGTGTCGTTCGCGCTGCTGATTGTGGTGCTGCTGATCATGCCTACCGGCATCCTTGGGCGTCCGGAGGTTGAGAAGGTATGAAACTCAATTTGCTCAACGCGCTGATCGCCACCCTGGTGCTGTTTGTGATGGCTTCATTCCTGATGGGCATGCAGCTGAGCCTGGACGGTACCAAACTGGTGGTGCACGGCGCAGCGGAAGTGCGCTGGATGTGGATCGGCATCGGCTGCGTCATCGTGTTTTTCTTCCAACTGCTGCGCCCGCTGATGCAGCACGGGCTGAAAAAAATCTCAGGCCCGGCCTGGGTATTACCGAGCTTCGATGGCACGACCGCCCGGCAGAAGCTGTTGGCCGCAGCGATCATTATCGCCGCGGTTGCCTGGCCATTTCTGGTCTCACGCGGCTCGGTAGATATCGCCACGCTGACGTTGATCTACGTGATGTTGGGCCTGGGCCTGAACGTGGTGGTGGGGCTGTCCGGTTTGCTGGTATTGGGCTACGGCGGTTTCTATGCGATTGGCGCTTACACTTACGCACTGCTGAACCATTATTACGGCCTGGGTTTCTGGGAGAGCCTGCCGCTGGCGGGTATGGTCACCGCCCTCTTCGGTTTTCTGCTCGGGTTCCCGGTGCTGCGCCTGCGCGGCGATTATCTGGCGATTGTCACGCTGGGGTTCGGTGAGATCGTGCGCATCCTGTTGTTGAACAATACCGAGATCACCGGCGGGCCGAACGGCATCAGCCAGATCCCGAAACCAACCTTTTTCGGCCTGGAGTTCAACCGCAGCGCGCGTGACGGCGGCTGGGATACCTTCCATAACTTCTTTGGCCTGAAATATGATCCGAGCGATCGCATTGTCTTTTTGTACCTGGTGGCGTTGTTGCTGGTGGTGCTGACGCTGTTTGTGATCAACCGCCTGCTGCGCATGCCGCTGGGCCGTGCCTGGGAAGCCTTGCGCGAAGATGAAATCGCCTGCCGTTCGCTGGGGCTTAATCCGACCAGAATCAAACTGACCGCTTTTACCATCAGCGCCGCCTTCGCCGGTTTTGCCGGCACGCTGTTCGCTGCGCGCCAGGGCTTCGTCAGCCCGGAATCCTTCACCTTTGTCGAGTCGGCCTTCGTGTTGGCGATCGTGGTCTTGGGCGGCATGGGATCGCAGTTCGCGGTGATCCTGGCGGCGATCCTGCTGGTGGTGTCGCGCGAATTGATGCGTGACCTGAACGAATACAGCATGCTGTTGCTGGGTGCCTTAATGGTATTGATGATGATTTGGCGGCCGCAGGGGCTGCTGCCGATGAAGCGGCCACAGCTAAAACTGAAGGCGGCGGATATGCAAGCAGGCAAGGGGGAGCAAGTATGAGCATGCAACCTTTGCTGAAGGTCGAAGGGCTGTCGATGCGTTTCGGCGGCCTGCTGGCGGTCAATAACGTGGCGCTGACGCTCAACGAGGGCGAGATTGTCTCGCTGATCGGCCCGAACGGTGCCGGAAAAACCACGGTGTTTAACTGCCTGACCGGCTTTTACCGTCCGACCAGCGGCACCATCAAACTGCGTGAGCGCCATCTGGAAGGGTTGCCCGGCCAGGCCATCGCCCGGATGGGCGTGGTGCGGACTTTCCAGCACGTACGGCTGTTTCGCGAGATGACGGTGATCGAAAACCTGTTGGTCGCACAGCATCAGCATCTGAAAAGCGGCGTGTTCGCCGGGCTGCTGAAAACGCCGGCCTTCCGCCGTGCCGAAGCCGATGCGCTGGAGCGTGCCTCGGTTTGGCTGCAACGGGTGGGCCTGTTGGAGATGGCGAACCGTTCGGCGGGTAATCTGGCTTACGGCCAGCAACGGCGGCTGGAGATTGCGCGCTGCATGGTCACCCGGCCGGAATTACTGATGCTGGACGAGCCGGCGGCGGGCCTGAACCCAAAGGAAACCGACGAGCTGGATCACCTGATCGTCGAATTGCGCAATCAGCATAAGGTGTCAGTGCTGCTGATCGAGCACGACATGAAACTGGTGATGGGCATCTCCGATCGTATCTACGTGGTGAACCAGGGCACGCCGTTGGCGCAGGGCACCCCGGCAGAAATCCGTAACAACCCGGACGTGATCCGGGCCTATCTGGGCGAATAATTTATGTTGTCATTTAATCAGGTATCCGCCCATTACGGCAAAATCCAGGCGCTGCATCAGGTTAGCCTGAACATAAAGCAGGGCGAGATTGTCACTCTGATCGGCGCTAACGGCGCCGGTAAAACCACGCTGCTCGGCACGCTGTGCGGTGAACCCCGCGCCAGCGAAGGCAGCATCACCTTTCTCGATCAGGACATTACCCAGTGGCAGACGTCGCGCATCATGCGCGAAGCGGTGGCGATCGTCCCGGAAGGCCGGCGGGTATTCTCGCGCATGACGGTGGAGGAGAACCTGGCGATGGGCGGTTTCTTTGCCGACCGTCACCAATATCAACAGCGCATCGAAAGGGTGTTTGGCCTGTTTCCGCGCCTGCTGGAACGCCGTACACAGCGCTCGGGCACCATGTCCGGCGGAGAGCAACAGATGTTGGCGATAGGCCGTGCACTGATGAGCCAGCCGAAGCTGTTGTTGCTCGACGAGCCCTCTCTGGGGCTGGCGCCGATCATCATTCAGCAGATTTTTGACATCATTCAACAGCTGCGTGAAGAGGGCATGACCATCTTCCTGGTCGAACAAAACGCCAATCAGGCGCTGAAACTGGCAGATCGCGGTTATGTACTGGAAAACGGGCGCGTGGTGTTGGAAGATACGGGGGCCGAATTGTTAGCAAACGAAGCAGTTAGGTCGGCGTATCTGGGCGGTTGAAATACCCGTCGAAGCGGTAGGGGGCGAATATCTTCGCCCCGAGCGACTCGGGCGCAGCGTATCGGACCCCTACAACATTTTTAACGATTACGAGAAGAATAAGAAATGAACACAGAAGGGTTACTCGCGCAGCGCATCGTAAAAGTAAAAAGCTCGGCAATCCGTGAATTGCTCAAGCACAGTAAGATGGAAAACGTCATTTCGCTGGCGGGCGGCATCCCCTCTGATGCCCTGTTTGATTTCGAAGGGCTGAGCATCGCCACTCATCAGGCGATCACCGAACAGCCGAAAAGCGCTTTTCAGTACGGTCTGACCGAAGGCAGCCCGGTGCTGCGTGAACGCATCTGCGAGCTGTGTGCCGAACGCGGCGTCACCGCCACCGCCGATGAAGTGATGGTCACGGCCGGCTCCCAGCAGGCGCTGGATCTGGTGATGCGCGCCATTGTGAACCCGGGCGACGTGTTCGTGGTGGAACGTCCGACCTACCTGGCGGCGTTGCAGACGCTGGAACTGGCGGAAGCCAACATCATGTCGGTATCGTCCGACAGCGATGGCATGGTGGTCGAAGAACTGGCCGAGCTGTTGAAAACGCAGCGCATCAAGGGCGTGTATGTGGTGCCGAACTTCGGCAACCCAAGCGGCATTACCCTGAGCGCCCCGCGTCGCGAACTGTTGGTCAAGCTGGCGGCCGAGCACAATTTCCTGATCATCGAGGATGATCCGTACGGCGAACTGCGTTTTACCGACGAGCGTAACGCGACGCTGCACCAGGTTTCGCAGCAGGTGCTGGGCCATACCGATAACATTATCTATACCTCGACCTTCTCCAAGATCCTGGCTCCGGGGTTGCGTCTGGGCTGGGCTATCCTGCCGCCGTTTTTGCTGCATAAAGTGGCAATCATCAAGCAGGCGGCGGATCTGCATGCCAGCGCATTGTCGCAGAGCATCGTAGAGTGTTACCTGGGGCTGGATCGCCTGCCGGCGCAGATCGAAAAGATCCGCGCGGCTTACAAACAAAAGGGTGAGATCCTGGCCGGGCTGGTGGAAAAAGAGCTGGGTGACCATATCAGCTTCGATATGCCGAAAGGCGGCATGTTCCTGTGGGCGCGTTTCCGTCAGCCGTTCAACGCCACCGAATGGCTGAAAACCACCCTGCAGCAGGGCGTGGTGTTTGTGCCGGGAGAATACTTCTTCTCAGACAATCCGGACCGTTCTACCTTCCGCCTGTCGTTCGCCACCGCCACTGAACAGCAAATGCAGGAAGCGGTTGCCCGCCTGCGCCGTTCACTGTGATCCTCACGGCGGCGGGGATCTTTCCCCGTCGCCGACATCAAACCGCAATCTGCACTTCACTCTTCCGTCATATGGCTGTCATCTAACGGTTATTTTTCTGTCATCCGAGCATGGCATGTTAGCTTCCGAACAAAAAACTGATTCTTTTCGCTCACGCGCTTATTGCCCCAATAGATTTCACGTAGCAGCAAGGCGGTGACCGCCAGAATCCTCAGGAGTTTACATAGGTAAATGACTGAGGTGATGGCGGGAAACCAACACGGCTGCGGCGTGAAAGATGCAGGGGATACACCAGCTTTTTCAGGAGTTAGGCATGCTCACCTACGCTATTCGCAAAACCACGCTGTGCGTCGCGTTGACCCTGGCGGTCAGCACTCAGGCACTGGCGGCGACCGAGATCCCGTTCTGGCATTCGATGGAGGGCGAACTGGGTAAAGAAGTGGATTCCCTGGCGGACCGCTTTAACCAGTCGCACACCGACGTCAAAATTGTTCCGGTTTATAAAGGCAACTACGAACAAAGTCTGGCGGCGGGCATCGCGGCCTATCGCTCCGGTAAAGCGCCGGCGATCCTGCAGGTGTATGAAGTGGGTACGGCCACCATGATGGCCAGCAAGGCGATCAAGCCGGTGTACGAAGTGTTTAAAGACGCGGGCATCAGCTTTGACGAATCGGTATTCGTGCCTACGGTGTCCGGTTACTACACCGACAACAAAAGCGGACACCTGCTGTCGCAGCCGTTCAACAGCTCCACCCCGGTGCTGTATTACAACAAAGATGCCTTCAAGAAAGCCGGTTTGAACCCAGACCAGCCGCCAAAAACCTGGCAGGAGCTGGCGGCGGACACCGCCAAACTGCGTGAAGCCGGCATGAAATGCGGCTATGCCAGCGGCTGGCAGGGCTGGATCCAACTGGAGAACTTCAGCGCCTGGCACGGCGTGCCATTCGCCACGGAAAACAATGGCTTTGGTGGCGCGAGCGCCAAGCTGGAGTTCAACAAGCCGTTGCAGGTCAAGCATATCCAACTGCTGGAAGAGATGAACAAAAAAGGTGACTTCACCTATTTCGGCCGTAAAGACGAATCCACCGAGAAGTTCTACAGCGGTGACTGTGCGATTACCACCGCTTCATCCGGCTCGCTGGCGGACATCAAGCATTACGCCAAATTCAACTATGGCGTGGGCATGATGCCGTATGACGCCGATGCCAAAAATGCACCGCAGAACGCCATTATCGGGGGCGCCAGCCTGTGGGTGATGAACGGTAAAGATGCCGCCACCTATAAAGGTGTAGCCGAGTTCCTGCAGTATCTGGCACAGCCGGAAATCGCCGCCGAGTGGCACCAGAAGACCGGTTATCTGCCGATCACCACCGCAGCGTACGACCTGACCAAACAACAGGGGTTCTATGACAAGAACCCAGGGGCGGACGTGGCGACGCGTCAAATGCTGAACAAGCCGCCATTGCCGTTCACCAAGGGGCTGCGTTTGGGCAATATGCCGCAGATTCGCACCGTCGTGGATGAAGAGCTGGAGGGCGTGTGGACCGGTAAGAAAACGCCACAGCAGGCATTGGATGCCGCCGTACAGCGCGGTGATGTGTTGCTGCGTCGCTTCGAGTCTCAGACTAAGTAATAGCAGCTACTGCGCTTTGCCATTCTGGGATTGGGCAGTGCTCGCTCTCCTCATGGACTTTATGTCCACTCCGGGAGCTGTGCGCTGTCCGCACCCAGACTGGCTTTGCTCGCGACGCCCTGCTTCGAGTCACCCGTTTTTTGTCTTCATGAGTCCCTAATGATGAGTTCACATCGTCCCGGTTTCGGCTGCAGTTGGCTGCCCTATGTTTTAGTGCTGCCACAGTTGCTGATTACCGCAATATTCTTTCTGTGGCCCGCCGGTGAGGCGCTGTGGTATTCGGTGCAAAGCCTCGACCCGTTTGGCCTGTCCAGCCAGTTTGTCGGGCTGGACAACTTTACCCAACTGTTCCACGACCCTTACTACCTGGACTCGTTTTACACCACGCTGATTTTCAGTTTCCTGGTGGCGGGTATCGGGCTGGTCGTGTCGCTGTTCTTCGCCGCGTTAGTGGATTACGTGCTGCGCGGCAGCCGGATCTACCAGACGCTGATGATCCTGCCTTACGCCGTGGCGCCCGCGGTGGCGGCGGTGCTGTGGATTTTCCTGTTCAACCCCGGCCTGGGGCTGATTACCCACTTCCTCAACGGACTGGGTTACAGCTGGAACCACGCGCAAAACAGCGGGCAGGCGATGTTCCTGGTGGTGCTGGCCTCGGTATGGCAGCAAATCAGCTATAACTTCCTGTTTTTCCTGGCCGCGTTGCAGTCAATTCCACGCTCTCTGGTTGAGGCAGCGGCCATTGACGGTGCCGGCCCGGTACGGCGTTTCTTCAATCTGGTGCTGCCGTTAATCACGCCGGTGAGCTTCTTCCTGCTGGTGGTGAATCTGGTGTACGCCTTCTTCGATACCTTCCCGGTGATCGATGCTGCGACCGGCGGCGGACCGGTACAGTCCACCACCACGCTGATCTACAAGATTTACCGTGAAGGCTTTGCCGGTCTGGATCTGTCCAGCTCCGCGGCACAGTCGGTGATCCTGATGTTGCTGGTGATTGGCCTGACGGTGATCCAGTTCCGTTTTGTCGAACGTAAGGTGCGTTACCAATGATTGAGAACCGACGCGGGCTGGACATTTTCAGCCACGTAATGCTGATTATCGGCGTGCTGGTGGTGCTGTTCCCGCTGTACGTGGCCTTTGTGGCGGCTACGCTGGACGACAAACAGGTGTTTCAGGTGCCGATGACCCTGATCCCCGGCGGTCACCTGTGGGAAAACATCAGCAATATTTGGCAGGGTGGCGTGGGCAACCTTAAGGTGCCGTTTTCGCTGCTGCTGCTGAACAGCGTGGTGATGGCGCTGGCCATCACCTTCGGCAAGATTGTGGTGTCGGTGTTGTCCGCCTATGCCATCGTTTATTTCCGTTTCCCGCTGCGTAGCCTGTTCTTCTGGCTGATATTCCTCACCCTGATGTTGCCGGTTGAGGTGCGTATTTTCCCGACGGTGGAGGTTATCTCCAACCTCAACCTGCTGGACAGCTACACCGGCCTGACGTTGCCGCTGATGGCGTCGGCGACCGCCACCTTCCTGCTGCGCCAGTTCTTTATGACGTTACCGGACGAACTGCTGGAAGCGGCGCGGATTGACGGCGCCGGCCCGATGCGTTTTTTCTGGGATATCGTGCTGCCGCTGTCGAAGACCAATCTGGCGGCGCTGTTTGTCATCACCTTTATCTACGGCTGGAACCAGTACCTGTGGCCGATTCTGATCACCAGCGATGCCTCGATGGGCACCGCAGTGGCGGGTATCAAGAGCATGATCTCCACCTCCGGCGCGCCGACCCAGTGGAATCAGGTGATGGCGGCGATGATTCTGACTTTAATTCCACCGCTGACGGTGGTTCTTCTGATGCAGCGCTGGTTTGTACGCGGCCTGGTTGATAGCGAAAAGTAACGAGAGAAATTTTCACATGGCAGGTTTAAAACTACAGGCAGTCACCAAGTCTTACGACGGTAAAACGCCGGTGATCAAGCAAATTGACCTCGACGTGGCGGACGGCGAATTTATCGTGATGGTCGGCCCGTCCGGCTGCGGTAAATCGACGCTGTTGCGCATGGTGGCCGGGCTGGAACGCACCACCAGCGGCGATATTTATATCGACAGTCAACGCGTAACGGATATGGAGCCGAAAGATCGCGGTATCGCGATGGTGTTCCAGAACTATGCGCTGTATCCGCACATGAGCGTATACGACAACATGGCCTATGGACTGAAAATTCGCGGCTTCGGCAAACAGCATATTCAACAGCGGGTGGAGGAAGCCGCGCGCATTTTAGAGCTGGAGCCGTTGTTGCAACGCAAGCCGCGCGAGCTTTCCGGCGGCCAACGCCAACGGGTGGCGATGGGGCGCGCTATCGTGCGCGAGCCGGCGGTATTCCTGTTTGATGAACCGCTGTCGAATCTGGATGCCAAGCTGCGCGTCCAAATGCGCCTGGAACTGCAACAACTGCATCGCCGGCTGAAAACCACCAGCCTGTACGTGACCCACGATCAGGTGGAGGCGATGACGTTGGCACAGCGGGTGATTGTCATGAACAAAGGCGTGGCAGAGCAAATTGGCACCCCCAGTGAGGTCTATCAGCGCCCGGCGTCGCTGTTCGTCGCCAGCTTTATCGGTTCGCCGGCGATGAACCTGTTGCCCGGCACGTTGAGCGCCGACGGCAGCCAACTGCAACTGGCAGAGGGGATGACGCTGAATTTACCGCAACCCAAAGCGCAGTGGGGCGGTCGCCGGTTGACGCTTGGCATCCGCCCGGAACATCTTCAACTGACCTCCTCCGAGCAAGGGGGCGTGCCCTTGGCGCTGCAAACGCTGGAGTTATTGGGCGCAGATAACCTGGCGCATGGGCAGTGGGGCGGTCACGGCGTGATTGCGCGTTTGTCGCATGAAACTATGCCGACGGCGGGCAGCACGCTATATTTGCAGTTGCCTGCACAGGCGCTGCACTTTTTTGATACCGATAGCGGATTACGGATGGAATCATGACCACAGCCTGGCCTTACCCCCACATCGTCGCCCACCGCGGCGGCGGTTCTCTGGCACCGGAAAATACCCTGGCGGCGATCGATGTCGGCGCACGGCACGGTCATAAAATGATTGAGTTCGACGCCAAGCTGGCGCAGGACGGGCAAATATTTCTGTTGCACGACGATACCCTGGATCGCACCAGCAACGGCTGGGGCGTGGCGGGTGAGCTGCCGTGGGACAAGCTGGTACAGCTGGATGCCGGCAACTGGTATAACTCCGCTTACAAGGGCGAACGTTTACCGCTGTTGGCCGAAGTGGCGGAGCGTTGCCAGCAGCACGGCATGATGGCGAACATTGAAATCAAGCCTACCACCGGCAGCGATGATGAAACCGGTCGTGTCGTGGCGCTAGCCGCACGTTTGCTGTGGCAAGGGCAGACCGATCCGCTGCTCTCTTCTTTCTCGATTGAGGCGCTTGAGGCGGCGCAGCGTACGGTGCCGGAACTCCCGCGCGGCCTGTTGCTGGATCAGTGGGACGACAACTGGCAGGCGCTGACCGAACGATTGGGCTGCGTTTCGTTGCACATCAACCATAAAGAACTGACGGCCGAACGGGTGTCGGCGCTGAAAGCCGCAGGGCTGCGCATCCTGGTTTATACCGTTAACCAGCCGGCGCGTGCGCGCTTGTTGTTGAACTGGGGCGTTGACTGCATTTGCACTGACCGGATAGATTTGATCGGCCCGGACTTTCCCAACGCGTGATCCCGTTGCCACGGACGCAGTTTGCTGCGTCCGTGAGAAAGCCGTCGGCGCCTGTTGAATTTTGCGACGTCAGTCCTTTGCCGCCGCGCTAACGGAAGGGATGTGATGTCTGTTTTTATGGGTTCGTTATGGCATCAAATAGCGCTGTCTTTGCCGCTATTTGTTCTGATCGTGTTGGGATATGGGCTTATCCGCTGGGGTAAATGGCCAGCGACCATCACCGACGGTTTAACGCGTTTTGTCTTCTCTTTGGCTCTCCCCGCCATGTTGTTCCGCATGATGTGCGACTTTTCGCAGCGTCCAGCGGTAGATGCCCGCCTGTTGATCGCCTTTTTCGGCAGTTGCCTGATTGTGTTCGTGATCGGTCGCATCACCGCGCGTCGGGTGTTTAAACTGGATGGAGTGGCGGGATCGGTTTTCGCGTTGGGTGGAATTTTCTCCAATAACGTGATGCTGGGCCTGCCCATCGCCAGCGTCATGCTTGGCGAGGCGGCAATCCCATCGGTGGCCTTGGTGTTGGTGTTTAACGGCCTGATCCTCTGGACGCTGGTGACTATCTCCATCGAATGGGCGCGCAATGGTTCGCCGACGCTGCAGGGCTTTATCAAAACAGCGCGTAGCGTGCTGACCAATCCGCTGATTATCGGCATTCTTTCCGGCACGCTGTTCAGCCTGAGCGGCTTGCCGCTGCCGACGTTTGTCGACCAGCCGGTCAGCATGCTTGGTCAGGTTGCCGCACCGCTGTCGCTGGTGGTGCTGGGTATGGGGCTGGCGGAGTATCGCATCAGCGAAGGCTGGCGCCTCAGCAGCGGCATCTGTTTCCTCAAGCTGATTGTTCAACCGCTGATCATCTGGCTACTGGCCTGGATGATGGACCTGCCGCCGATGGAAACCCGGGTGGTGGTGTTGCTGGGTTCGATGGCGGTCGGGGTCAATGTTTACCTGATGTCACGCCAGTTCAACGTATTGACCGGGCCTGCCGCCACCAGCCTGGTGATGTCCACCGTGCTGGCAGCAGTGACTACGCCATTGATCCTGACCATCATGGGCGTGCGGGGCTAGCCGGCAGCGGTGCCTGGGGGACTGCAGGTGCTGTGCGGTTAAATGGGCTGCGCGGCTGGTTGCCGTTGGGTAACAACTTCCCACCGTTTGGCGCCGTTTGCTGCAGTTGTTGCTGGTTATTATCGAACTGCCGCTGCTGTTGCAGGCGGCGCTGATCCAGCTGCTGATTATTCAGCATGCGCTGTTGCTGCGCCTGTTGAGTGCGTTGGTTGAGAAACTGCTGTTGCGAGCTGAGCTCGGTGACGCCG
The DNA here is from genome assembly GCF_046531865.1 of Serratia sp. AXJ-M. Classification (NCBI taxonomy): domain Bacteria; kingdom Pseudomonadati; phylum Pseudomonadota; class Gammaproteobacteria; order Enterobacterales; family Yersiniaceae; genus Serratia; species Serratia sp. AXJ-M. Next base: position 247,624 of record NZ_CP059394.1, read on the forward strand.
TTGGCCGCGGTGGCCAATCCGGACAGCAGCAACAGGCCATAGAGCAGATGATAACTTTTCATGATGTTCTCCTCGTCTTTTATTAAGCCTAACCCAGCGATGCAAATTTGCTGAAAGTTTGTATTTTGCTCAGATGTAAACCTTCTTTTCACTACACCCCTTTCTGCCTTCCGTTACAATCGCCCTTTCTGAATCTTTAGGGTGAACCCATCGTGCTGCTTCTGGTGATTACTACCATCCTGTGGGCATTTTCTTTCAGCCTGATTGGCGAATACCTGGCGGGCCAGGTCGACAGCTGGTTCTCGGTGCTGATGCGCATCGGCCTGGCGGCGGCGGTGTTCCTGCCTTTCCTGCGCTGGCGCAACATCAAGCCAAAAGTGATCCTGTTGTACATGCTGGTGGGTGCTTGCCAGCTTGGCATCATGTATCTGTTCAGCTTCCGCGCGTACATGTACCTGACGGTGCCGGAATTCCTGCTGTTTACCGTGCTGACGCCGCTGTACGTTACGCTGATTTATGACTTGATCAGCGGACAGCGCCTGCGCTGGGGTTATGTGTTCAGTGCGCTATTGGCAGTGCTGGGCGCTGCGATTATTCGATATCATCAATTGAGCGAGCATTTTTGGTGGGGGCTGTTGCTGGTGCAGGCGGCGAACATCAGCTTTGCCATCGGCATGGTCGGTTACAAACGGTTGATGGAAGTGCATCCGCTGCCGCAACACACCGCATTTTCCTGGTTCTATCTGGGGGCCTTGGTCGTGGCGGTGGTCGCCTGGTGCCTGTGGGGCAATCCGCAGCAGCTGCCAACCACTAACCTGCAGTGGGGCATTCTGGTCTGGCTGGGCGTAGTGGCTTCCGGGCTGGGTTATTTCATGTGGAACTACGGCGCAACGCAGGTGGATGCCGGTACTTTGGGCATCATGAATAACATGCATGTGCCGGCAGGACTGTTGGTTAATCTGGCCATCTGGCAGCAACAGCCGCATTGGCCAAGTTTCATTATCGGCGGGGCGGTCATTGTCGCTTCGCTGTGGGTGCATCGCCGTTGGGTGGCGCCTAAAATAGTCAGCAAATAAACGGGCAGCCCAAGCGCGAGCTGCCCTGATATTCAGGGTTGCGAAGCCAGCGGTTTGACGCTGGCGACACCGGCGCTTGGGCGTGCAGCATCACGCACGAATGGCAGATGGTTGCAGGCATGTTGCCGAGCCGAGCGGATAAAGGCTTCGGTGACGGCCTGGCGTTGTTCACCGTCGCGTACCGCCGCGTACAGGCGGCTCCAAAGCCCATCCCCCAGGGTTTTGGTCACCACTAACCCCTGGCGTTCAAAACTTTCCACCACCCAGTGCGGCAACGCCGCGATCCCCATGCGGGCCGATACCATCTGGATCAGCAACAGGGTGTTATCCACGTTTTTCAGCGCCGGGCTGATGCCTGCGGGCTGCAGGAAATGGCGCCAGATATCCAGTCTCTGACGCTGTACCGGGTAAATCATCAGCGTTTCGTCAATCAAATCTTCAGGCTCAATGTGCAGCTTGCTGGCCAATGGATGATCCGGCGCCAGCACCAGTCGTACTTCGAAATCAAACATCGGTGAATAGTGCAGCCCACTGCGCGGCAGAATGTCGGAGGTCAGCACCAGATCCAGTTCACCCTGTTGCAGCGCCGGCTGCGGATCAAAGGTCACGCCGGATTTGAAGTCCATGATCACCTGCGGCCAACTCTGACGGAAGTTGTCCAGCGCGGGCGTCAGCCATTGAATGCAGCTGTGGCATTCAATGGCGATGCGCAACGTGGCCTGATGAGGTTCGTGACACGCCTGCAGCGCGTGCTGGATTTGCGGCAGTACCTGTTCTGCCAACTGCAACAGGATCTCTCCCTGCGCGGTAAAGCGCAGCGGCTGGCTTTTGCGAACGAACAGCTTGAAGCCCAGACGCTGCTCCAGATCGCTGAACTGATGCGACAGAGCAGACTGCGTCTGATGGAGTTGGGCCGCCGCGGCCGCCAGCGAGCCGGTATTGCGCAGCGCCTGCAGCGTCCGTAAGTGTTTCAGTTCGATCATGAGAGTCCTTCACAGTGACAGTGAATAAATTGCGCTTGTGGTTAATACAGTACCTGCGGATTATGGATGTGTAAACATCTGGACGGCTAAATGGGGAATATGACGATGGCAATTTTAAATCACACACTGGGTTTTCCTCGCGTTGGGCTAAGACGTGAACTGAAAAAAGCTCAGGAAAGCTACTGGGCTGGTAACTCAACGCAGGAAGAACTGTTGGCGGTTGGCCGCGAGCTGCGCGCTCGCCATTGGCAACAACAACAGCAGGCCGGAGTGGATTTGGTGCCGGTCGGCGATTTCGCTTGGTACGACCATGTATTGACCACCAGCCTGCTGCTGGGCAACGTGCCGGCACGCCATCAGAATGCGGATGGCTCAATCGATCTGGACACGCTATTCCGCATCGGCCGTGGTCGCGCACCAACCGGAAAACCGGCAGCGGCGGCAGAAATGACCAAATGGTTTAACACCAACTACCACTACATGGTGCCTGAATTTCACAAAGGCCAGCAGTTCAAACTGGGGTGGACCCAACTGCTGGAAGAAGTGGACGAAGCGCTGGCTCTGGGCCACAAAATCAAGCCGGTGTTGCTGGGGCCGGTGACCTATCTGTGGCTGGGTAAAGTGAAAGGCGAAGCGTTTGACCGTTTGTCGCTGCTGAAAGACATCCTGCCGGTTTACCAGCAGGTGCTGGCTGAATTGGCGCAACGCGGCGTGGAGTGGGTACAAATTGACGAGCCAGCACTGGTGCTGGAATTGCCGCAGGAATGGCTGAACGCCTTCAAGCCGGCTTACGAAGCGCTGCAAGGTCAGGTAAAACTGCTGCTGACCACCTACTTCGACAGCGTGGGCCATAATCTCGACACCGTCCGCGAGCTACCGGTTCAGGGGCTGCACGTTGATCTGGTTGCCGGTCATGACGATATCGACGCATTGAACAAGGCGCTGCCAACAGAGTGGCTGCTGTCTCTGGGCGTCATCAATGGTCGCAACGTCTGGCGTGCGGATCTGAGCAGTTGGTTTGAACGCCTGCAGCCGTTGGTCGGCAGCCGCCCACTGTGGATCGGCACTTCCTGTTCACTGCTGCACAGCCCTATCGATCTGAGCGTGGAAACTCGCCTGGACGAAGAGGTGCAAAGCTGGTTCGCCTTTGCTTTGCAAAAATGCGCCGAAGTGGCCCTGTTGAGCGCGGCGCTGAACGCACCGAGCGCAGAAAAGCAGGCCGAACTGGACGCCTATAGCGCACCAATCCGCGCTCGTCGCCAGTCCAGCCGCGTGCATAATGCGCAGGTAAGCCAACGCCTGGCGGCGATTACCGCGCAGGACAGCGAACGTCAGCGTCCTTATGCCGAGCGTGCTCAGGCACAGCGTGCGCGCTTTAACCTGCCGGCCTGGCCGACCACCACGATAGGGTCTTTCCCGCAAACCACGGAAATTCGCGGCCTGCGCCTGGACTTCAAGCAGGGGCGTTTGGACGGCAATAACTACCGCACCAGCATTAGCGAACACATCAAACAGGCGATCGTTGAACAAGAACGCCTGGGGCTGGACGTGTTGGTGCACGGCGAAGCCGAGCGTAACGACATGGTGGAATATTTTGGTGAAAACCTCGACGGCTTCGTGTTCACTCAAAACGGCTGGGTACAGAGCTACGGTTCCCGCTGCGTAAAACCGCCGGTGATCATTGGCGATATCAGTCGCCCTGAAGCCATCACCGTCGAGTGGGCGAAGTATGCTCAGTCGCTGACCGACAAGCCGGTAAAAGGTATGCTGACCGGTCCGGTCACCATTCTCTGCTGGTCGTTCCCGCGTGAAGATGTGACCCGCGAAGTGATCGCCAAACAGATTGCCCTGGCGCTGCGCGACGAAGTGGAAGATCTGGAAAAAGCCGGTATCGGCATTATCCAGATTGATGAGCCTGCACTGCGCGAAGGTTTGCCGCTGCGTCGATCCGACTGGGCTGCCTATCTGAACTGGGCGGTGGAGGCTTTCAAACTGAACGCCGCTGTCGCGCAAGACGACACGCAGATCCACACTCACATGTGTTATTGCGAGTTCAACGACATTATGGACTCCATCGCGGCGCTGGATGCCGACGTGATCACCATCGAAACCTCGCGTTCTGATATGGATCTGCTGGAAGCCTTCAAAGAGTTTGAGTACCCGAATGAGATTGGCCCGGGCGTGTATGACATCCACTCGCCGAACGTGCCAAGCGTGGAATGGATCGAAGCGCTGCTGCGCAAAGCTGCGCAGAACATCCCGGCTGAGCGCCTGTGGGTGAACCCGGACTGCGGCCTGAAAACCCGCGGCTGGCCGGAAACCCGTCAGTCGCTGACCAACATGGTGCTGGCCGCACAGCGCCTGCGTGAACAGCAGGTCTGATAGCGACATTTGGGTGTAGATTATTCTGGGCGCTTCGGCGCCCTTTTTCATATCGAAAATGACTGCCGATCGGGCAGCCTTAAGACGAGAGGCTATTTGACGCCTGGCACTCCGTGCTGCGCGAACCAAGCCAGCATACGTTGCCAGCCATCCTCTGCCGCTTCGGCGTTGTAGCTGGGCCGGTAGTCGGCATTGAAGGCATGGCCGGCCTCGGGATACACCACGATCTCGGCATTGGCGTTGGCGGCGCGGATCGCCTGACGCATGCTTTCCACCGTCTCCAGCGGGATGCTGCTGTCCTGGCCGCCGTAAAGTCCCAGCACCGGTGCCGTCAGCTGTGTCGCAACGTCGACCGGGTGTTTTGGCGAATTCAGCGTTTTTTCACCCACCAGCTTACCGTACCAGGCCACCGCAGCCTTTAACTGCGGGTTGTGCGCGGCATAGAGCCAGCTAATACGCCCGCCCCAGCAGAAACCGGTAATCGCCAGCTTGCCGGCATCGCCGCCGTGGCGCGTTGCCCAATGGGCAGCATGATCCAGATCCGCCAGCACCTGACGATCCGGCACCTTGCTCACCAGATTCTGGAACAGTTCACTGATATCGGTGTATTCCCGGGCATCCCCTTGACGGAAGTACAGCTCCGGCGCTATCGCCAGATAACCCTGCTTCGCCAGACGACGGCACACATCCTGAATATGTTCATGTACGCCAAATATCTCCTGTACCACCAGAACGACCGGGAAGGGGCCGCTGTGGTCCGCCGGTTTGGCGATATAGGCAGGCAGGTTGTCACCCTGAGAAGGAATGGTGGTTTCCCCGGTATGAATGCCCTGCTCGTCGGTGAGGATGGTAGAAGCCGCCAGGGGGGTTACGGCCGGGGTGAATCCCCCCTGGGCCTGTTTTAATGTCATCACATGATCGGTTTTCATTGCGGTCTCCGTGCAATCAATAGAGAAAAGCGCTGCGATTAACTATAGGAAAGATTACCCGTTATTGGCATCGAGTGGAGCATTTTCAGTCAAGTCTGTAAAAAACGATTAAATATCCGGCTTTACCGCGTTTTTATTGTCTTTTTATCATGCTATTACGCAAGTTGACCTGCATTAGTACCATAAGGTGCGTTAGTTCCGCTTATTCGGGCTAAGTCCCCGACAAACCAAGGCTATTTTTCTGTGACTGCATAGGGGATTTTTTGGCAAACCGCCTTGATAAACTCCGAGTAGCAGGGGAAACCGGCGGTGCGATTTGTCGACTAGACTGGTGGCTACTGGGGCCATCAGGCGGGCCTTCTTGCTAATTTTTGTGACTTTAGTCACAAGAGTTATGTAGATTGCATTCTGTTTCTTTGTCTGTAGTGATTGCCGTCACGAAATTGCGTGGCGATTTTCAGTAGAGTACTTTTTTGTTCCTCCCAATAAACATGATCTATGAGGAGTCTCGTATGTCTCAATCTGACGTTTTCCATCTCGGCCTGACCAAAAACGATTTACAAGGGGCCCAGCTTGCCATCGTTCCTGGCGATCCGCAGCGCGTAGAGAAAATTGCCAAGCTGATGGAAAATCCGGTGCACCTGGCTTCCCATCGTGAATTCACCTCCTGGCGTGCAGAGCTGGACGGCAAGGCAGTGATCGTCTGTTCCACCGGTATCGGCGGTCCTTCGACGTCTATCGCGGTTGAAGAGCTGGCACAGCTGGGTATTCGTACCTTCCTGCGAATCGGCACCACCGGTGCGATCCAGTCAGACATCAATGTAGGTGACGTGCTGGTCACCACCGCGGCGGTTCGTCTGGACGGTGCCAGCCTGCACTTCGCGCCGATGGAGTTCCCGGCGGTGGCCGACTTCGCCTGTACTACCGCCCTGGTCGAAGCTGCCAAGGCAGCAGGCGCGACCACGCACATCGGCGTAACCGCGTCTTCCGACACCTTCTATCCAGGCCAGGAACGTTACGATACCTTCTCCGGGCGCGTCGTTAGCCGTTTCAAAGGTTCGATGGAAGAATGGCAATCGATGGGCGTGATGAACTATGAAATGGAATCCGCCACGCTGCTGACCATGTGTGCCAGCCAGGGCCTGCGTGCCGGTATGGTTGCCGGTGTGATCGTTAACCGTACCCAGCAGGAAATTCCGAACGCGGAAACCATGAAAAACACCGAGAGCAAAGCGGTGCAGATCGTGGTTGATGCGGCGCGTCGCCTGCTGTAATCCCTCCGCAATTCAACGGGCCGCCACGCGGTCCGTTTTTCCATTCAGCCGTAATCTGTTACGGTTATCATCATCAGCGCCATCTTAACTGGCCACCTCTTTGACCCGTTGAGCCCGGTTTTACCTTGGCTCTCAGGTTGCGTTTTATCAGACAATAAACACGAGGACGTCTATGACCGCCCAGATCCTGCTTCATCCTTCATTGGCACCGCTTGATGGCGGCATTAACTTTCGCGATCTTGGTGGTAACAGCGTTGCTGATGGCCGTCGCATCAAGCGAGGATTACTGTTCCGTTCCGGGTCGCTGGAGCGCCTGACGGAAAACGACTGCGCCTTCCTGGCCGGCGTGCCGGTGCGATCGGTACTGGATTACCGCGATCCCGATGAAGTGCAGGCCAAGCCCGATATCCTGTGGCAGGGCGCGGATTACCACCATTTTCCTGCCAACCCGTTGAGCAATGAGGTTAATGCCAACCTGGAAAAACTGACCAGCGAAACGCTGGCCGGTTTCGATGCGCGGGCGTTTATGCTGGAGTTATATCGCCGACTGCCGTTCGGCAATCCGGCCTACCAACAGTTGACTCAGTTGCTGAGCCATACCGATAACGGTGCTATCGTCCAGCACTGTGCAGTCGGTAAGGACCGTACGGGGGTCGGATCGGCGTTGGTATTGTTCGCACTGGGTGCCGATGAGGCGACGGTGGTGGAAGATTACCTGCTGACCGAAACCACGTTGGCGACCTTCCGTGAACAAATGTTGGATCAACTGTCGATTCGTTTAAGTGACTCGGCATTGGGGCAGTTTGCCTATGTGCTTAGCGCCCGAGAAGAGTTCCTGATGACTGCCCTGGGTTGCATCCGTGACCAATACGGTTCCACCGACCGTTGGCTGGAGGCGGAATACGGGCTGGGGCAAAGCCAGCGAGCAGCGCTACAGGCGTTCTACCTCGAGTAAACCGCGTGGATGTTTAGCCGGGGTTTAACCGACGCCGGCTGGCATTGCGTATCCTTGGGGCAGTAAATCCCGCATCAGGAGCCCGTATTGAGCCTCAATGACATTATCCACTGGATCAGCGAGACCGTGCGTCAGCACGAAGGCTGGGCCATCCCGATTATCTTCTTCCTGGCGTTTGGCGAATCGCTGGCGTTCCTGTCGCTGCTGTTGCCGGCCACGGTGATCTTGCTGGCGCTGGGTGCGCTGATTGGCGAAAGCGGCATTGCCTTTTGGCCTATCTGGGCTGCTGCCGCTGCGGGCGCTTTCTTTGGTGACTGGCTTTCTTACTGGATTGGCTACCACTATCAAGATCGCGTGGCGCACATGTGGCCGCTATCGCGTAATCCGCAGTTGCTGACGCGCGGCCATGCGTTTTTTGAGCGCTGGGGCGTGCTGGGCATTTTCATTGGCCGCTTCTTTGGTCCGTTGCGGGCCGTGGTCCCGCTGGTTGGTGGCATTTGCGGTATGCCCCAGCGTTATTTTCAGGTGGCGAATATTACTTCGGCGATGATCTGGGCGTTCGGCATTCTCGCGCCGGGGGCGTTTGGCATCAAGTGGTTAAGCCAGTGGTTTGGCTAATCTTTGCCTGACTTGCGCAGCGGTTCGCAATAATGCGCCGTTGGGACGAAATCAGGCTGGACATCCATACAGCATCCCCTTAACGTGACGGGCAGCGGGCGGATAAAACGCCGGAACGGTCAGGTGTAACAGGAGGCAGGGTGGATACCAGTTTGGTTTACGGTATAGGCGGGGTGACGGTAGGCCTGCTGTTGGGCTGGTTAATCGCCAGCCTGAGGGTGCAGCAGTCCCATGCGCAGCATGAAACCGAGCTGCGGCTGCTGGAACAATCGCTGCAACAGGCGCAGCAGGAAACGGCAGCCCGGCAAGAGACGCTCCTGCGCAATGAACAGCAAATGCGGCAGAACGATATGGAGCTGCGCAATTTGCACAGCCAGCTGGCTGCAGGGCACGAAAAGCTTCAGCAGCTTAATCACTGGCGCAACGAGTGCGAATTGTTGAACCAGGAACTGCGTGCCCAGCGTGAAGTGAACAGCGCCCAAGAAGCCGAGCTGCGTGAGGTGACCATCCGTCTGGAGGAAACCCGCATGGCGGCGGAAGAGAAGCAGCGCCTGTTGATCAATAGCGAGCAGCGTCTCACCACCCAGTTTGAAAATTTGGCCAACCGCATTTTTGAACACAGCGGTCGCAAGGTGGATGAGCAAAATAAGCAAAGTCTGGATCGTCTGCTGTTGCCGTTGCGTGAGCAACTGGACGGTTTTCGCCGCCAGGTGCAGGACAGTTTTGGCCAGGAAGCTCGCGAACGTCATACGCTGACCCACGAAATACGCAACCTGCAGCAGCTTAATGCGCAAATGGCGCGTGAGGCTATTAACCTGACCAAGGCCCTGAAAGGGGATAATAAAACCCAGGGCAATTGGGGCGAGGTGGTATTAAGTCGGGTGCTGGAGGCCTCTGGCCTGCGGGAAGGGCACGAATACGAAACGCAGGTCAACGTGCGGCTGGACCATCAGAGTCGGATGCAGCCCGACGTTATTGTTCGCCTGCCGCAGGGCAAGGACGTGGTGATCGATGCAAAAATGTCGCTGGTGGCCTATGAACGTTACTTCAACAGCGAAGATGAAGTGGAGCGTGAGGCGGCGCTGAGTGAGCATATTGCCTCGCTACGTGGCCATATTCGTCTGCTGGGTCGTAAGGATTATCAGCAGTTGCCCGGCCTGCGTTCACTGGACTACGTGTTGATGTTTATACCGGTGGAGCCGGCTTTCCTTTTGGCCATAGACCGTGAGCCGGAATTGATTAGCGAAGCGCTCAAGCACAACATTATGCTGGTGAGCCCAACCACCTTGCTGGTCGCCCTGCGCACCATCACCAACCTGTGGCGCTATGAACATCAGAGCCAGAATGCTCAACGCATTGCCGACCGGGCTGCGCGGCTGTATGACAAAATGCGGTTGTTCGTTGACGACATGTTGGCGCTTGGGCAGAGCCTGGACAAGGCTCAAGGGAGTTATCGCCAGGCGATGAACAAACTGAGTGAAGGCCGTGGTAATCTTATCGGCCAGACCGAGGGGTTCCGCGCGCTGGGGGTTGAGGTGAAAAGGCCTATCAACCCGCTGCTGGCCCAGCAGGCCAGCGCACAGCATGACGAAGAATTCGAGGCAGCGGGCGAAGATGACATTGACGCGCTGCCGGGGGCGGAGGATGACGACGCCGCAGAGCAACCACGCTCCGCATCGCAGGCATGACAGCCGCGGCGAGGTGGGGTATTTCGTGGGGTTCTGGTACACTCAACCACACTAAATTGACTGAATAGCAGGCAGGACAATGGCAGATCAACCGCAGGAAACCACCGATTTCGGTTTTCGCACCGTAGCTCGAGACGAAAAGCAGGCCATGGTGGCAGACGTTTTTCATTCGGTAGCGGCAAAGTATGACGTGATGAACGACCTGATGTCGTTTGGTATCCACCGTATCTGGAAGCGTTTTACCATTGATTGCAGCGGCGTGCGCCGTGGGCAGCGTGTGTTGGATCTGGCCGGTGGTACCGGTGATCTGGCCGCCAAGTTCTCCCGCATGGTCGGTGAGCAGGGGCAGGTGGTGCTGGCGGACATCAACGATTCCATGCTGAAAATGGGGCGCGAGAAGCTGCGGGACCGCGGCATTGTCGGCAACGTCAGCTATGTGCAGGCCAACGCCGAAGCGCTGCCGTTCCCGGACAACTATTTTGACTGCATCACTATCTCCTTCGGTCTGCGCAACGTCACCGACAAAGACAAGGCACTGCGCTCCATGTTCCGCGTGTTGAAACCGGGTGGCCGTTTGTTGGTGCTGGAGTTCTCCAAACCCTTGCTAGCCCCGCTGAGCAAGGCTTACGACGCTTATTCTTTCCACGTGTTGCCGAAAATCGGCGAACTGGTGGTAAAGGATCCAGAAAGCTACCGTTACCTCGCTGAGTCGATCCGCATGCATCCCGATCAGGAAACGCTGAAGGGCATGATGGGCGCAGCCGGGTTTGACAACGTGACCTATTTTAACCTGACCGGCGGTATTGTTGCCCTGCATCGCGGCTTCAAATTCTGATATGGACATGCCGATGCTGCTAACCCCTTTGTTGACCGGCGTGCTGGAAACATCGCTCAATAGCCTGCTGTTCCGCGATCGCAGCATGAAGGCAGCCCGTCTTCGCCTGGCTGGCAAGGTGCTGCGCATAGAGTTGCAGGAGCTTGCTTCGCCGTTGGTGCTGATCTTCAGTGAGCAGCGAGTCGATGTGCTTGGTCAGTCTGACGATACCGCCGACTGCACGGTGCGCAGCCGCATATCGGTACTGTTGAAACTGCGGGACCGCCAACAGCTTTCGCCCTTGATGCGCAGTGGCGAGCTGATTGTTGAAGGTGATATTCAGGTGGTACAGCAGTTGGTTGGCCTGCTTGATCTGGCTGAGTGGGATCCGGCGGAATGGCTGGCGCCTTATATCGGCGATATTGCCGCACAAGGCGTCACTCAGGCGTTCGGCAAGGGCGCGAATTTGCTGAAGAAAGGCTTGCAGCGTCAACAGCATTACGTGGCCGAAACCCTGACGGAAGAGTGGCGTGTGGCTCCTGGCCCGCTGGAAGTGGTGTGGTTTAACGAGGAAGTTGACGCCACCGTTCGCAGTGCTGAAGCGCTGATTGCTCGCATGGACAAGTTGGAGGGTAAACGATGACCCCTGGCGAACTACGCCGCCTGTATTTGATCGTCCGCGTTTTCCTCAGTTATGGCCTGGATGAACTGATCCCCAAGATGCGTTTGACGTTGCCTTTGCGCTTTGGCCGACGTCTGCTGTTTTGGATGCCAAACCGCCACGCGGATAAACCGCTGGGGGAGCGTCTGCGGCTGGCCTTGCAGGAACTGGGGCCGGTATGGATTAAGTTTGGTCAGATGATGTCTACCCGTCGTGACCTGTTCCCGCCACAGATTGCCGATCAACTGACGTTGCTGCAGGACAGGGTTGCCCCCTTCGACGGCGCTCTGGCGCGCAAGCATATCGAATTGGCGATGGGCGGCCCACTGGAAACCTGGTTCGATGATTTTGACCAACAGGCGCTGGCTTCGGCATCCATAGCGCAGGTCCATACCGCACGGCTGAAAACCACCGGGCAGGAAGTGGTGCTGAAGGTGATCCGGCCGGATATCGGGCCGATCATCAAGGCCGACGTTCGCCTGATGTATCGCCTGGCGGCCTGGGTGCCGAAACTGATGCCAGACGGTCGCCGTTTGCGCCCGCGTGAAGTAGTGCGCGAATATGAAAAGACCTTGCTGGACGAACTGAACCTGTTGCGCGAAGCGGCCAACGCCATTCAACTGCGCCGTAATTTCGACGGCAGTCCGATGCTGTATGTGCCCGAGGTTTATTCCGATTACTGCCGCGAAAGCGTGCTGGTGATGGAGCGGATCTACGGCATTCCGGTTTCGGATATTCCTACGTTGGAGAAGCAGGGCACCAACATGAAATTGTTGGCCGAACGCGGGGTACAGGTGTTCTTTACCCAGGTCTTCCGCGACAGCTTCTTCCATGCGGACATGCACCCCGGCAATATCTTTGTCAGCTATGAGCATCCTGAAGATCCCTGCTATATCGGCATTGACTGCGGTATTGTCGGTTCGCTGAACAAAGATGATAAGCGCTATCTGGCGGAAAACTTTATCGCCTTCTTCAATCGCGACTACCGTAAGGTGGCAGAGCTGCATGTTGATTCAGGCTGGGTGCCACGCGACACCAACGTGGAGGATTTCGAATTCGCTATCCGCACCGTGTGCGAGCCTATTTTCGAAAAACCGCTGTCGGAAATTTCGTTCGGCAACGTCTTGTTAAACCTGTTCAACACCGCTCGCCGTTTCAATATGGAAGTACAACCCCAACTGGTGTTATTGCAGAAGACCTTGCTGTATGTTGAAGGTCTGGGACGCCAGCTCTATCCGCAGTTGGATTTGTGGACTACCGCCAAGCCTTTCCTGGAAAGTTGGATGCGCGATCAGGTCGGTATTCCGGCGGTGATCCGGGCACTGAAAGAAAAAGCGCCGTTTTGGGCGGAGAAACTGCCCGAACTGCCTGAATTATTTTACGATAGCCTGCAGCAACATAAGCTGTTGCAACAAAGCGTTGATAAGCTCACCAACCAGATGCAGGCTCAGCGCGGTCGCCAAGGGCAATCACGTTATTTGTTCGGCGTTGGCGCTACACTGTTAGTAAGCGGTACGATTTTGCTGTTGGGGGACGTCGAAGTGTTTCCCGCATGGCTGATGGCAGCCGGCATCGTATCCTGGGTGATTGGCTGGAAGCGAACCACCTGAATTGATTCGAAACTCTGGTAAAATCTGCCGTATAATGCGACGGATTTTGAAAAAACCCTGTAAAAATAGAGGTAATTGCAATGGGCGGTATTAGTATTACGCAATTGTTGATCATCGCAGTGATCGTGGTGCTGCTGTTTGGTACCAAAAAACTCCGTACTCTGGGGTCTGATCTCGGTGCATCAATCAAGGGCTTCAAAAAGGCGATCGGCGATGACAACACGCCGCCGACCAACACGGCTGAGAAAAGCAGCCTGGATGACGCTGACTTCACGGCCAAGCCTATTACCGATAAGCAGCCGGAAGTGAAAGCGGAAGAGTCGAAGAACAAAGAGCAGGTATAAACCGTGTTTGACATTGGGTTTAGTGAACTGCTGCTGGTTCTGGTGATTGGCCTGGTGGTACTTGGGCCAGAACGGTTACCGGTAGCGGTAAGAACAGTTTCGGGCTGGATCCGCGCGCTGCGTTCGCTTGCGGCTTCGGTGCAGAACGAACTTTCTCAGGAACTGAAGCTGCAGGAACTGCAGGACAGCCTGAAAAAGGTAGAGAAGGCCGGCATGCAGAATTTGTCGCCGGAGCTGAAGGCGTCAATGGATGAGCTGAAAGACGCAGCGGAATCGCTGAAACGCTCTTATCAGGGCGACAGTGGCACCAAAACCGAACCTGCGCACACCATCCATAACCCTCTGGTCACAGACCCGGAAGCCATTCATGACGGCGTGACGCCGGCGGAAGCCGCGGCCGTAGCATCCTCTCCGGCTGCAGTGCCGGAGCCGGTTGTAACGGCAACGCCGCAGGCTGCGCAGCCGGTCATTGCACCGGTGAAACAACCGGTCGAGCCGGCTGTTCAGGCAACCCCAGAACCTGTTGTGGATAAAACCCCAGCGTCTCACCAACCTAGTGGCGATCGTTAAAACATGGCTGTTGAAGATACCCAACCCCTTATCAGTCATCTGATAGAACTGCGTAAGCGGTTGTTAAACTCGATTATCAGCATACTGGCGATTTTCCTGGTGCTGGTTTTTTTCGCCAATGATATTTATCAACTGGTGTCCGCGCCGCTGATCAAGCAGTTGCCTGCCGGGGCGAGCATGATCGCCACAGACGTGGCCTCACCTTTCTTTACCCCGATCAAATTGACGATGATCGTCTCGGTGTTCGTGTCCGCACCGGTTATCTTGTATCAGGTCTGGTCCTTCATCGCGCCGGCGTTGTATAAGCATGAACGTCGCCTGATGATGCCTTTACTGGTCTCCAGCAGCCTGCTGTTTTATCTCGGCATGGCCTTTGCCTACTTTATCGTCTTCCCGCTGGCGTTCGGCTTTTTTGCCAAAACCGCGCCGGCCGGGGTGATGATTGCCACCGACATCAATAACTATCTCGACTTCGTCATGGCGCTGTTTATGGCGTTTGGCGTGGCGTTTGAGGTGCCGGTTGCCATTATTTTGCTGTGCTGGAGTGGCGTCACCTCACCGGAAGATCTGAAAAAGAAACGTCCTTACGTTCTGGTCGGGGCTTTCGTGGTCGGCATGCTTCTGACCCCGCCGGATGTGTTCTCGCAAACCCTGCTGGCCATTCCGATGTATCTGTTGTTTGAAGTGGGCGTGTTCTTTGCTCGTTTCTACACCGGTAAACGTCGTCCGCAGCCGGAAGAAGAAGACGAGGGTGACGAACCCCCGACACCTTAAATTTGTTTGCTCCTGAGCCGCCCGATGGGCGGCTTTTGCATTGGGAAAACCATGTTTGATATTGGCGTAAACCTCACCAGTTCACAGTTTGCCAAAGACGGCCCAGCGGTGCTGGATCGCGCACGAACCGCAGGCGTGACAGGGCTATTGATTACCGGTACTGATTTGCAGGAAAGCCAGGCTGCCTGTGAACTGGCGCAGCAGCATCCTGGTTATTGCTGGTCCACCGCCGGTGTGCATCCCCATCAGGCCAGCAGTTGGAATGAGCAGACCGCGGAGCGGATCCGCGAGTTGGCCTCGCAGCCGCAGGTCGTAGCGATAGGTGAATGCGGGCTGGACTTTAACCGTAACTTTTCTACCCCAGAGCAGCAGGAGAGGGCATTCAGCGCCCAACTGGCGCTGGCGGCGGAGCTGGAGATGCCGGTTTTTCTTCACTGCCGTGATGCGCACGCACGTTTTGCCGCACTGTTGACGCCGTGGTTGGATAAACTGCCCGCGGCGGTGGTGCACTGTTTTACCGGCACCGCCGAAGAATTAGAAAGTTGCTTGTCGCTGGGCCTGTCGATCGGGATTACCGGTTGGGTCTGTGATGAGCGACGTGGCCTGGAGTTGCGTGCATTGCTGCCGCAGATCCCCGCCGAACGTCTGTTGTTGGAAACCGACGCACCCTATCTGTTGCCCCGGGATTTACATCCGAAACCTGCATCTCGCCGCAACGAACCCTGTTTTTTGCCTCATATCGTCCGGCAGGTGGCTACCTGGCGACAAGAAGATCCCGAATGGCTGGGGCAGAAAACCGATGAGAACGCCCGCCGGCTATTCCGGCTGGAATGAGTTAGGAGAAAACTATGAGCTATGCATTTCCGGGTACCTTCCCGGGTCGCCGTATGCGCCGTGTGCGCCGTCACGATTTCAGCCGCCGCCTGGTGGCCGAGAACCAACTGACGGTTAACGACCTGATTTATCCGGTATTTGTTATGGAAGGTAGTAACCGTCAGGAAGCGGTGGCATCGATGCCCGGCGTATCGCGCATGAGCATCGATCTGCTTATCAAAGAAGCGGAAGCTATCGCCAAGCTTGGCGTGCCGGTGATCTCCCTGTTCCCGGTGATTGAACCTGGCCTGAAGTCACTGCATGCGGAAGAAGCTTATAACCCGGAAGGTCTGGTACAGCGTACGGTGCGTGCATTAAAAGACGCGGTGCCTGAGCTGGGTATTCTGACGGACGTGGCGCTCGATCCCTACACCACTCACGGTCAGGACGGCGTTATTGACGAACAAGGTTATGTCATTAACGACATCACCAAAGAGATCCTGGTTCGTCAGGCGCTGTCTCACGCGGAAGCCGGGGCAGAGATCGTGGCACCGAGTGACATGATGGACGGCCGTATCGGCGCGATCCGCGATCGCCTGGAACATCAGGGCCTGGTGAATACTCAAATCATGGCTTACTCCGCCAAATATGCGTCTTGCTACTATGGCCCGTTCCGCGATGCGCTCGGTTCCAGCGGTAATCTGAAAGGCGGCAACAAGAAAACCTATCAGATGGACCCGGCCAACAGCGACGAAGCGCTGCAGGAGATCGCACAGGATCTGCAGGAAGGCGCGGATATGGTGATGGTGAAGCCAGGTATGCCGTATCTCGATGTAGTGCGTCGGGTGAAGGATACCTTTGGCGTGCCGACTTTCGCCTATCAGGTTTCCGGTGAGTATGCGATGCACATGGCGGCGATTCAAAACGGTTGGTTGCAGGAGCAACCGGCGGTGATGGAATCGCTGATGTGCTTTAAGCGTGCCGGCGCCGATGGCGTACTGACCTACTTCGCCAAGCGAGTCGCTCAGTGGATGCATGACGAAGCGATGCAGCGCTAAGGCGTAAGTCATCTATGTAAAAGGCGCCCTGGGCGCCTTTTTGCATTACAGTTTTTGGAATTGCCGGTTATCCACGCTTTGGCTGACCTGCTTGTTGATCAGATTCAGCAGCAGCATCGAACGGGCTTCGCCGTCCGGCTCGGTGTAAATCGCCTTCAGCCCTTCGAACACGCCATCGACGATTAACACGCTATCACCCGGCTGTGGCGTTTCCGGATCGACGTAGGTTTCACCGGTATGCGTCTGCAGCTCTTCGATGACTTTCTGCGGGATAGTGGTCGGCGTTGAACCAAAGCGTACAAAGTGGCTGACACCACGAGTTGCACTGATGGTGGTGGTGTGGATGCGCTCCGGATCGAACTTCACAAACAGGTAGTTCGGAAACAGGGGTTCGCTGACCGCAATGCGTTTACCGCGTACGATCTTTTCCAGCGTTATGATCGGACTCAGGCAGTTCACTTCCTGCCGTTCCAAATGGTCCTGCGCCCGTAAAAGTTGGCCGCGCTTGCAATACAGTAGGTACCAAGATTCCATAATTTCACATGCCTTTCTGTCAGCCGGTAAGCATATCAAAAGCCATTACGGATACATAGTGATGCAAGTTTCAGCATGTAACGGCCGCTATCTGCATGAATCGTTGGCAATTAGCGAGGGGTCACACACTTATTCGCACGGCTTGGGTATAACAGAGGGCTAAAAATTTGTTACCGTCGAAGTATGCCTTGTGCTGCTTTCGTCGGGTGTGACGTTATTCATCGTTTTCGATTGAGGGGGAAAAATGGAGTTATTTTTGTTGAGCAACGGCAAGCTGTCCGGTGAGGATGAGCTGCTGGGTTATGCCAAGAGCCACTTGCTGGCGATGATCGCGCGCCGTGGCATTACGTCCGCCGTATTTATCCCCTATGCCATGATCCGCAGCGATTACGATCAGCGTGCACAGGAACTGGCGAAAATTCTCGGCATCAAGGTCACCAGTATTCACCACGCCGACTCTCCCGCGGCGGCGATTGAACAGGCAGAATGCATTTTGGTCAGCGGCGGCAATACCTGGATGCTGAACCAGATGCTGCATGAAAACGGCCTAATCGTCCCGATTCAACGGGCGGTTCGTGAACGTAGCGTGCCCTACGTGGGGTGGAGCGCCGGGTGTAACGTTGCCACACCAAGTATTCGCACCACCAATGACATGCCGGTGCGTAACAGCGTCGTACTGCCGGCACTGAGCCTGTTCCCGGTGCAGATTAACCCGCATTACATCGACGCCCATATTAGCGGCCACATGGGGGAAACCCGTGATGAACGCCTGGCCGAGTTCTGCGCGGTTAACCCGAGCGAATCCGTGGTGGCGCTGCGCGAGGGCAGCCTGTTGCACGTTGAGGGTAATGATCTGCGTTACTTTAGCGCCAGAGATCAAGGTTTCAAGGTGTTCCGCCACGGTGTGGAAACTCAGGAATATCGCGATACCCGGGCATTGCGTCCGCTGGTGCCCTTTACCTGCCACTAACGCCGACGATGTCTTTACCGGTGTTTAACAAAAGTGCAGCAACAACTGTGAAGAGGGCTTATAATGCCCTCCTCACTGGCCGTTATAATGATCAGCATGAA
This sequence comes from Serratia sp. AXJ-M, assembly GCF_046531865.1. Classification (NCBI taxonomy): domain Bacteria; kingdom Pseudomonadati; phylum Pseudomonadota; class Gammaproteobacteria; order Enterobacterales; family Yersiniaceae; genus Serratia; species Serratia sp. AXJ-M. The sequence goes on from NZ_CP059394.1 coordinate 265,778, forward strand.
ATACCGTGACTTACGCGATTTCCTCTCGTTGCTGGAAAAGAGAGGGGAACTAAAACGCATCAGCCAGCCGATTGATCCCTATCTGGAAATGACAGAAATTGCCGATCGTACTTTACGTGCGGGCGGCCCTGCACTGCTGTTCGAAAACCCTAAAGGGTACGATATGCCGGTGTTGTGCAATCTGTTCGGTACCGCCAACCGCGTTGCGATGGGCATGGGCCAGGAAGATGTCAGCTCGTTGCGCGAGGTCGGCAAATTGCTGGCGTTCCTGAAAGAGCCAGAGCCGCCGAAGGGCTTTCGCGATCTGTTCGACAAACTGCCGAAGTTCAAACAAGTGTTGAACATGCCGACCAAGGTGTTGGGTTCAGCCCCTTGTCAGGAACAAGTATGGCAGGGCGATGACGTTGATCTCAGCCGTATCCCGGTGATGCACTGCTGGCCGGAAGACGCTGCGCCGCTGATCACCTGGGGGCTGACGGTAACCCGCGGACCGCAAAAAGAGCGCCAGAATCTGGGCATCTATCGCCAGCAGGTGCTGAGCAAAAATAAAGTGATCATGCGTTGGCTGTCCCACCGTGGCGGCGCGTTGGATTATCAGGAATGGTGTCAGGCGCATCCCGGTGAGCGTTTCCCGGTTGCGGTGGCATTAGGGGCGGATCCCGCCACTATCCTCGGCGCGGTGACGCCGGTACCGGATACCCTGTCTGAATATGCTTTTGCCGGGCTGCTGCGCGGCAACAAAACCGAAGTGGTCAAGTGCCTCTCCTGCGATTTGGAAGTGCCGGCCAGCGCGGAAATCGTGTTGGAAGGCTACATTGAACCGGGTGAAATGGCGCCGGAAGGCCCGTATGGCGATCACACCGGTTACTACAACGAGATCGACCACTTCCCGGTATTTACCATCACTCACATCACCCAGCGTCGCGATGCCATTTACCACTCGACCTACACCGGCCGTCCGCCGGATGAGCCTGCGGTGCTGGGCGTGGCGCTGAACGAAGTCTTCGTTCCCATTCTGCAAAAGCAGTTCCCGGAAATTGTCGACTTCTATCTGCCGCCTGAAGGCTGTTCTTATCGTCTGGCGGTGGTGACCATCAAGAAACAGTATGCTGGTCATGCTAAACGCGTAATGATGGGCGTCTGGTCGTTCCTGCGTCAATTTATGTACACCAAGTTTGTTATCGTCTGCGACGATGACGTCAATGCGCGTGACTGGAATGATGTGATTTGGGCGATTACCACCAGAATGGATCCGGCAAGGGATACCGTGATGGTGGAGAATACGCCGATAGATTATCTGGACTTCGCCTCACCGGTTTCCGGTTTGGGTTCGAAGATGGGGCTGGATGCCACCAATAAATGGCCGGGTGAAACCGAGCGCGAATGGGGCCGTCCGATTGAGATGGATGAAAAGGTGCGTGCGCGCATCGATGACATCTGGGATGAGCTCGCAATTTTCAGTGACAGAGAACCGACATTATAATGTACCCAAAATAATTGGAGTTGCATTGCGGCGGCAACGCAGCGCACCCCAAGAGCTTACTTGAGTAAGTGACTGGGGTAAGCGAGAAAAGCCAACAAAGATGCAGCTTCAAATATGAAGGGTATGTCAGGCTCTGTTCTCAGTTTTGCATTGATGACCCGACAGAGGGAACGCATGACAATATTGAGCTGTAAAGTGACCTCCGTAGAGGCCATTACCGATACGGTTTACCGGGTACGTTTGGTGCCAGAGGCGCCGTTTTCTTTCAAGGCAGGGCAGTATCTGCTGGTGGTGATGGATGAGCGCGACAAGCGTCCGTTCTCGCTGGCATCGACCCCGACAGAGCAGGATTATATTGAACTGCATATCGGTGCTTCGGAACTGAATCTGTACGCCATGGCAGTGATGGATCGCATTCTGAAAGAGCAGGCGATTACCGTTGATATTCCGCACGGTGACGCCTGGCTGCGTGAAGAGGGCAGCCGTCCACTGGTGTTGATCGCCGGCGGCACCGGCTTCTCATATGCGCGCTCGATTCTGTTGGCCGCACTCGAGCAGCAGCCTGACCGCGATATCTCTATCTATTGGGGCGGGCGCGAGCTCAAGCACCTGTATGATTTGAGCGAGCTGGAAGCGCTGTCAGTGCAGCATCCGAACCTGAAAGTCATTCCGGTGGTTGAACAACCGGAAGAAGAGTGGCGTGGCCGCAGCGGCACGGTGCTCAGTGCGGTATTGCAGGATTTCGGTACGCTGGCGGAGCACGACATTTATATTGCCGGTCGTTTCGAGATGGCGAAAATCGCTCGTGAACGCTTCTGTGCCGAACGTGGCGCGCTGGAAGCGCACATGTTTGGCGACGCCTTCTCGTTTATCTAAGCGGCGAAGCGGGAAAAAATGGGGTGGCCAATGGCTGCCCTTTTTTATTGGCCGTCTGCGGATTTCAGGCATAAAAAAACCCGCCCCTGACAGGCGGGAAGTACGGCAACTAAACTTGTTGGCGTGCTGCGGTTTAAAGTGTGACGCAGTCAGGCCAAATAGACACAGCTAAACGCGTTCAAAGACGGTGGCAATCCCCTGGCCCAGGCCAATACACATGGTCGCCAGACCGAACTGCACATCGCGGCGTTCCATGTTATTCAGCAGGGTGGTCGAGATGCGGGAGCCCGAGCAACCCAGCGGGTGACCCAGCGCAATGGCGCCGCCGTTCAGGTTGATCTTGTCATCGATGCTGTCCAATAGGCCCAGATCCTTGATGCATGGCAATGACTGTGCAGCAAAGGCTTCGTTCAGTTCGAACAGGTCGATGTCCCGCACGGTCAGGCCGGCGCGCTTCAACGCCAGCTTGCTGGCAGGCACCGGGCCGTAGCCCATAATGGACGGATCGCAGCCGACGACCGCCATTGAGCGAATGCGTGCACGGGCTTTCAGACCGAGCGCTTTGGCACGAGATTCACTCATCAGCAGCATGGCGGATGCCCCGTCGGACAAGGCCGAAGAGGTGCCGGCGGTCACAGTGCCGTTGACCGGATCGAATGCCGGGCGCAGTGCCGCAAGGCTTTCAACGGTGGTTTCCGGGCGGATCACTTCGTCGAAGTCATAACGTGTCAGCACACCGTCGGCGTCGTGGCCGGTGGTGGGAATAATTTCATTCTTGAAGTAGCCGGCCAGGGTGGCGGCATGCGCACGTTGGTGTGAACGCGCGGCGAACTCGTCCTGCATCTGACGGCTGATATTGTGTATCTTGGCCAGCATCTCGGCAGTAAGGCCCATCATGCCGGCGGCTTTTGCCACGCTGCGGCTGAGCCCCGGGTGGAAATCCACGCCGTGGTTCATCGGCACGTGGCCCATATGTTCGACGCCGCCAATCAGGCTGACGTGCGCGTCGCCGACCATAATGGCGCGCGCTGCATCGTGCAGCGCCTGCATGGAGGAGCCGCATAACCGGTTGACGGTTACGGCCGGTACGCTGTGCGGGATCTCAGCCAGCAGCGAAGCGTTACGGGCGATGTTAAAGCCCTGCTCCAGCGTCTGTTGCACACAACCCCAGTAAATGTCGTCAATTTCGGCTGCGTCCAACGCCGAATTGCGGCTCAGTACGGCACGCATCAGGTGAGCGGAAAGATCTTCGGCTCGTACCTGGCGGAAGGCTCCGCCCTTGGAGCGGCCCATCGGCGTGCGTACGGCATCAACAATAACTACGTTTTCCATCTTTATGACCTCATGCCGGTTGGCCAGTGGAGACATCGGACAGCGGCGCTGCCACCGGGTAGTAGCTTTCATTACGTTCGGCTTTGGCGCGTAGGCCGGCAGGCACCTGATACAGAGCGCCAAGATGCGCGTAACGCTGAGCCATTTCGACGTAATGGGTGGTGCCAAGCGTATCCAGGTAGCGGAATACCCCTCCGTGGAACGGCGGGAAACCGATGCCGTAGACCAGTGCCATATCGGCCTCGGCCGGGCTGGCGATGATGTTTTCTTCCAGACAACGCACCACTTCATTGATCATCGGGATCATCATGCGGGCAATGATTTCTTCGTCACTGACGGTTTGACGTGGCTGGCTGACGGTCGCCAACAGGGCATCGGTTTGCTCATCGTTGTCTTTACGCGGCTTGCCTTTGCTGTCCTGGCTGTAGCGATAGAAGCCCAACTGATTTTTCTGACCGAAACGCTGGTTATCGAACATCACGTCGATAGCGTCACGGTAATCTTTGCCCATACGCTCAGGGAAACCGGAAGCCATCACTGCCTGGGCATGGTGCGCGGTATCAATCCCCACCACGTCGAGCAGATAAGCCGGGCCCATTGGCCAGCCAAACTGTTTTTCCATCACTTTGTCGATCTGGCGGAAATCCGCGCCGTCGCGCAGCAGCAGGCTAAAACCGGCGAAATACGGGAACAGCACGCGGTTGACGAAGAACCCCGGGCAGTCATTCACCACAATCGGCGTTTTACCCATGCGACTGGCGTAGGCCACCACCGCAGCAATAGTGTTGTCGCTGGTCTGCTCGCCGCGGATGATTTCTACCAGCGGCATACGGTGTACCGGGTTAAAGAAATGCATGCCGCAGAAATTCTGCGGACGTTTCAGCGATTTCGCCAGGTGATTAATCGGAATGGTCGACGTATTGGAGGCCAGGACGGTATCCTCGCCAATCAGGCCTTCCACTTCGGACAGCACTGCCGCCTTGATCTTAGGATTCTCGACCACGGCTTCGACGATGACCTGTGCGCGCTCGATACCGGCATAGTCCAGCGTTGGCTGAATGGTCGACAGCACCTGGGCCATCTTCATGCCATCCAACTTGCCGCGCTCCAGCTGCTTGTTCAGCAGCTTGGCGGCTTCATTCATGCCGAGCGTCAGGGATTTGTCGCTGATGTCTTTCATGATCACCGGCACGCCTTTCAGCGCGGACTGGTAGGCGATGCCGCCACCCATGATACCGGCCCCCAACACAGCAGCTTGCTTCGGTGCTTCAGCATTCAACGCCCGCTTCTTCGCCTGGCTTTTCACAAACTGATCGTTGAGGAAAATGCCGACCAGGGCGCGCGCCTCTTTGGAGCGGGCCAATGGCACAAAGCTGGCGGTTTCCAATTTCAACGCTTCATCGCGACCCAGCTTGGCAGCGGCCTCAATGGTTTTGACCGCGGTCATCGGTGCCGGGTAATGTTTGCCCGCGGTTTGCATCACCATGCCTTTGGCGGTGGTGAAACTCATGGCGGCTTCGATTGGGCTAAGCTTCAATGGCTCGAGCTTTGGCTGACGATAAGCGCGCCAATCCAGTTTGCCGTCGATCGCCTGTTGCAGCATTTTCAGCGCGGCATCGACCAATTTTTCCGGGGCAACCACTGCATCTACCAGGCCAACCTTCAGTGCGTCTTTGGCGCTGACGTCTTTACCGGCGGCGATGATCTCCAATGCGCTGTCGTTACCCAACAGGCGTGGTAGACGTACGGAACCGCCGAAACCGGGCATGATGCCCAGTTTGGTTTCCGGCAGGCCAATGCGTGCATCCGGTGAAGCGACGCGGAAGTCGGTAGCCAAAATGCATTCGCAACCGCCGCCGAGCGCATAGCCGTTAATGGCCGAAATGGTCGGTACCGGCAGATCTTCCAACTGGTTAAAGATGCTATTGGCAAAGACCAGCCATTCCTGCAGTTTTTCTGCTGGAGCCGCAAATAAAGAAAGGAACTCGGTGATATCGGCGCCGACAATAAAGGCGGCTTTCGTGGAACGCAGCAGTAGGCCTTTCAGCTCGGTCTGCTTTTCCAAAACCGTGAGCGCTTCGCCCAGGCTGGCAACGGTGCGGGTATCCAGCTTGTTTACAGAACCTGGGGCATTGAACACCAGCTCGGCGATGCCGTTGTCGAGCCAGTGCAGTTGTAATGTTTCGCCTTGGTAGAGCATGTCTATCTCCTGAATCAGCGTTTGATCTGGTATGACCAGATGATGAGGAGTGTGGTTTTTATGTTAACAATATGCAAATAAGAGATTGCATTTTTGCAGGGCGGATCACATGGCTCTGGGTTAATATTTTGATTTATAACGAAGTTATATTTTATGCGTTATGGTGATTTGCTGGTGTGGGAAACCCCTCATACACTTGCCGGAGCGAAGCGCTAAACACCCAGAGGTGCGAAATGAGTAAGGCGGTATGTGCAAAACAGAGTGGGTTTTGGAGTCTTCCCGCCAGAACCATGACGCTGGCCTGCTTGCTGGTCTTCATGGCGCAGATGGCGACAACGGTGTATCTGCCTTCGTTGCCGACGGTGATGCAGGAATTGTCGATGACGCGCCGCGCCACCGAGCTATCGATATCAATATTCGTCATTGGCGCCGCGCTACCGGTGCTGTTCTGGGGCGCGGCGGCCGATCGCTTTGGGCGGCGCCTGCCGCTGACGTTGTCGTTGGCGTTGTTTATCAGTTGCAGCGCGCTGCTGGCGTTTTGCAGCAATGGCACCCAATTATTGGTGCTGAGGGCACTGCAGGGCATTGCCGCCGGGGGCGCCGCGATCATCGCACGCATTATTGTTCGCGATAACTGGAGCGGCGACGAGCTGGCACGACGCCTTTCGGTATTGTCGATTGCCTTTATCGCCGCGTTGGGCGGTGGGCAGTTTATCGGTGGGTTGCTGAGCCAATATTCGCACTGGCAAATGGGCTTTGTACTGATGGGGCTCACCGGGCTGGCGATCCTGCTGCTTATGCAGACGCTGCCGTTGGAAGCTGGCAGGGGGGCGGGGCCTCGTCCGCCGATGGCCACGGCCTATTGGCGCATTTTGCGTCGGCCGGGGTTTTTCTGGCCGGCATGCGTCGGTGGATTGGGGTTCGCTACTACGGTAACCCTGCAAGAGGTGAGCCCGTTTATTATGCAGCAGGGGTTTGGTCTGAACGTGACGGCCTTTGGGGCACTAGGATTGGTGATCGGCGTAGCTTACTTTACCGGGGCGATGGCGGTGAATCGGACGGTGGCGCGTTTCGGCGGCAAACGGCTAATGCAGGTAGGAGCGAGTATTGTCGCTATGACGACCGTCGCGATCATGCTGCTGTGGTGGAGCGGTGTGCTGGTGGGGCTTTCCGGCATGGCGTTATTCATTGTGCTGTACTGCCTGACGATTTTTGGCCAGGCGGTATTGTTCCCTAACAGTATGGCGATGGCCGTCAGCGATGCCAAAGAGCAGGGTGCCTATGCCATGGCGTTGTGTGGGTTTCTGCAGCAGTGCCTGGCGGGTATCGCTGCGGCCGGTGCCGTTTTGCTTGAGCATCACGGTCTGTGGGCCGCCGCGATCGCCTCGTCAGGTTTTATCGCCTGGTTAATTGTTAAGCTGCGGATGTAACGACATTTACAGTGATTTGCGAAGCGCCCCGCATGCCAGAGGCGATGAGGTTGGTACGCAGGAACGGTGTGCTAAGATGAGGCATTCCGTTCTAATGGTATGTAAAAGGGTATTGTGATGGAAACACTGGCTTCTTTGTATAACGACCACCTGGCAGAACTGCAAAAACGCGCGCGTGAAGTGTTAACGCGCAACAAACTGGACGCGTTGCTGATTCACTCAGGGGAACTGCAGCGGATATTCCAGGACGACCGCAGTTATCCGTTCAAAGTGAATGCGCATTTTAAAGCCTGGGTACCGGTGACTTCGGTTCCAAACTGCTGGCTGTGGGTGGACGGCGTTAACAAACCGAAGCTGTGGTTCTATTCGCCGGTCGATTACTGGCATAGCGTTGAGCCGCTGCCGGACAGTTTCTGGACCAAATCTGTTGAACTGATACCGCTGGCCAATGCTGACGATATCGCTCAGCAGCTGCCAGCCCAGCGTGAGCGCGTGGGCTATATCGGTTATGCGCAACAGCGCGCTCGCGATCTCGGTATTTCGGCAGAAAACGTTAACCCTAAAGCGGTGCTGAACTACTTCGACTTCCATCGCTCAATCAAAACCGGCTACGAGCTGGCTTGCATGCGTGAAGCGCAGAAGACCGCGGTTATGGGGCATCGTGCTGCCCACGAAGCTTTCCTGTCAGGCATGAGTGAGTTTGATATCAACCTGGCTTATCTCACGGCGACAGGCCATCGCGATACCGATGTGCCTTACGACAATATCGTTGCGCTGAATGAGCATGCGTCGGTACTGCATTACACCACGCTGGATCACCAACCGCCGGCTGAAATGCTGAGCTTTTTGATCGATGCTGGTGCGGAATATAACGGCTATGCGGCCGATCTGACTCGTACTTATGCTGGCCAGAGCGGCAGCGATTTCGCCCAGTTGATTAAAGATCTTAATAACGAGCAGTTGGCGCTGATGGAAACCATCAAAGCCGGTGTGCGTTACACCGATTACCATGTGCAGATGCACCAGCGCATCGCCAAATTGCTTAAAAGCCACAAACTGGTGAGCGGTATCAGCGAAGAAGCCATGGTGGAACAAGGGCTTACCACGCCATTCCTGCCGCACGGTTTGGGCCATCCTCTGGGTCTGCAGGTACACGACTCAGCCGGTTTTATGCAGGATGAACAAGGTACTCACCTGGCGGCGCCATCTAAGTACCCATACCTGCGCTGCACCCGCGTATTACAACCTGGCATGGTGTTGACCATCGAACCTGGCCTCTACTTTATTGAATCCCTGCTGGCACCGTGGCGCAGCGGCGAATTCAGCCATCACTTTGCCTGGGAGCGTATCGATGCGCTGAAACCTTATGGTGGTATCCGTATTGAAGACAATATCGTGATCCATGAAAAGCGCATTGAGAACATGACGCGCGATCTGAACTTGGCCTGATGCAGCCTTATCCGATCCCCGCAGGCCCCATTAGCGTCAGCGAGGAAATCAAGAAGAGCCGTTTTATCACCCTGCTGGCGCCGACCAGCGGGGTTGATGCGGCCAAGGCGTTTATTCAGCAGGTACGTGATGAGCACCCGGCAGCGCGGCACCATTGCTGGGCATTTGTCGCCGGGCCGCCGACCGATTCTCAGCAATTAGGCTTCTCAGATGACGGGGAGCCCTCCGGCACGGCGGGTAAACCTATCCTTGCGCAGCTTATGGGTAGTGGCATAGGCGAAATCACCGCCGTAGTGGTACGTTACTACGGCGGTATCAAGTTGGGCACCGGCGGTTTGGTAAGAGCCTACGGCAGCGGGGTGCAGCAGGCATTAAAACAGTTGGCCGTAAGCTACAAGATCCCGCAGGCCGAATATACTTTGCAATGCGACTATGCTCAGTTGGCGCTGGTAGAAAATCTGTTGCAGCAAACAGAAGGGCGGATTGTACAGGGGGAATATGGTGCCTCCGTCGTGCTGCATCTGGCTTTACCGGTCACCGGCGTTGAGGCGTTCGGGAATAAATTACGTGATCTCAGTCGCGGTAATTTGCAATTAACCCCCATTTCGCAATAATTCCCCCCAACTGAATTGCTAAGGATCGTGCTGAAATGCATTTTCGCGCTATTACCCGTATCGTGGGTTTGTTGGTCATCCTGTTCTCCGGGACGATGTTTATTCCTGGTCTGGTGGCATTGATATACCGCGATGGGGCAGGGCGGGCGTTCAGCCAGACCTTCTTTGTGGCGGTGACCATTGGCCTGATGCTGTGGTGGCCTAACCGTAAACAAAAGCACGAGTTGAAGCCGCGGGAAGGCTTTTTGATCGTGGTGCTGTTCTGGACGGTGCTGGGCAGCGTCGGGGCATTGCCGTTTTTATTTTCGGAGCGGCCTAACTTGTCGCTGACCGATGCCTTCTTCGAGTCGTTTTCCGGTTTGACCACCACGGGGGCGACAACTTTGGTGGGGTTGGACTCGTTACCCAAAGCCATCTTGTTCTATCGGCAGATGCTGCAATGGATGGGCGGGATGGGGATCATCGTGTTGGCCGTAGCAATACTGCCGATCCTCGGTGTCGGGGGGATGCAGTTGTACCGGGCTGAAATGCCGGGTCCACTGAAAGATAACAAAATGCGCCCGCGCATTGCCGAAACGGCTAAAACCCTGTGGCTGATTTATGTTCTGCTGACCATTGCCTGCGCGTTGGCGCTCTGGGGGGCAGGCATGTCGATGTTCGACGCCATAGGCCATAGCTTCTCGACCATCGCCATTGGCGGCTTCTCTACCCACGATGCCAGCATCGGTTACTACGCCAGTCCCACCATCAACACCATTATTGCTATTTTCCTGCTGATTTCCGGTTGTAACTATGGCCTGCACTTTGCCTTGTTGAGCGGGCGCAGCCTGAAAGTGTACTGGCGTGATCCTGAGTTTCGCATGTTTATCGCCGTCCAGTTGACGCTGGTGGTGGTCTGCACTGGCGTACTCTGGGGGCATGGTGTTTACAAAACCGGTATGGAAACGCTCAATCAGGCATTCTTCCAGGTGGTGTCGATGGCGACGACGGCGGGCTTTACTACCGACAGCATTTCCAAATGGCCGTTATTCTTGCCGATGTTGCTGCTTTGCTCTGCCTTTATCGGTGGCTGTGCCGGCTCGACGGGGGGCGGTCTGAAAGTGATCCGTATTCTGTTGCTCTATTTGCAGGGCTCGCGTGAGCTAAAAAGGCTGGTGCACCCTAACGCGGTTTACACGATAAAATTGGGTAACCGCGCACTGCCGGAACGGATCCTGGAGGCGGTATGGGGATTCTTCTCGGCTTATGCGTTGGTCTTTATCGTCAGCATGCTGGCCATTATCGCAACCGGTGTGGATGATTTCTCTGCCTTCGCTGCTGTGACGGCGACGCTGAACAACCTGGGGCCGGGGTTGGGGGTGGTGGCGGATAACTTTACTACCATGCCTGCACCGGCAAAGTGGATCCTGGTTCTGACGATGCTGTTTGGTCGCCTTGAGGTCTTTACACTGCTGGTTCTGTTTACGCCGACGTTCTGGCGCGAATGACCTTGATAAAAGGAGTAACGCCGTGAAGGCACTGATTCTTTATTCTAGCCGTGATGGGCAAACACGTTCTATCGCCTCTTATATAGCAAACAAACTGCAGGATACGCTGCGCTGCGATGTGATCGATTTGCTGCAGGCGGATAATATTGACCTCACGCAGTATCAGCAGGTATTGATTGGCGCATCGGTGCGTTATGGTCATTTCCATCCGACATTGGGAAAGTTCGTCAAACGCCATGCTGAACAATTGAACCGGATGCCGAGCGCATTCTTTAGCGTCAACCTGACCGCCCGTAAAGCGGACAAACGTTCCCCGCAGACCAATGCTTATACCCGCAAGTTCCTGCTTGCGTCGCCTTGGCAGCCAAAACAGTGCGCCGTGTTTGCCGGCGCACTTCGTTATCCACGTTATCGCTGGCTCGATCGCGTAATGATTCAACTTATTATGCGTATGACCGGGGGTGAAACAGACAGCAGTAAAGAAGTGGAATACACCGATTGGCAGCAAGTGGAACGTTTTGCCCAGGAGTTTGGCCATATTCAGTATGAAAAGTGACGAAAACGCTGGCTTGTGCAGCGTTTTGTCGAAAAATACCGCGCTTGAAAAGTTTTTTGCATTTAGGGGTTGCGGCCTTCTGAGAACTCCCTATAATGCGCCTCCACTGACCGGGAACAACGACTCCTCTAACGAGAACCAGTCGCCCAGCCAGAAAGATTCAAGCCGGTGAAAACACCGTTTCTTAATAAGAAAAAAGCTTGACTCTTCAGGTGAAAAGCGTAATATACGCCACCTCGAGTTAGCAACCTAACTCACTGCTCTTTAACAATTTATCAGACAATCTGTGTGGGCACTCCACAAGACGATATCCAGAACCTTCGGGTTCAAAAAAATATCAAGTCTTGAAGAGTGACCAAGCAATAATTCATTTAGTTGACGTGTTTAACTGATGAATATTACGAAAGTTAATTTTCGAGCATCGCTTCACGAGTTGAAGCAAATCAAGCTTTTAATTGAAGAGTTTGATCATGGCTCAGATTGAACGCTGGCGGCAGGCCTAACACATGCAAGTCGAGCGGTAGCACAGGGAGCTTGCTCCTGGGTGACGAGCGGCGGACGGGTGAGTAATGTCTGGGAAACTGCCTGATGGAGGGGGATAACTACTGGAAACGGTAGCTAATACCGCATAACGTCTACGGACCAAAGTGGGGGACCTTCGGGCCTCATGCCATCAGATGTGCCCAGATGGGATTAGCTAGTAGGTGGGGTAATGGCTCACCTAGGCGACGATCCCTAGCTGGTCTGAGAGGATGACCAGCCACACTGGAACTGAGACACGGTCCAGACTCCTACGGGAGGCAGCAGTGGGGAATATTGCACAATGGGCGCAAGCCTGATGCAGCCATGCCGCGTGTGTGAAGAAGGCCTTCGGGTTGTAAAGCACTTTCAGCGAGGAGGAAGGGTAGTGTGTTAATAGCACATTGCATTGACGTTACTCGCAGAAGAAGCACCGGCTAACTCCGTGCCAGCAGCCGCGGTAATACGGAGGGTGCAAGCGTTAATCGGAATTACTGGGCGTAAAGCGCACGCAGGCGGTTTGTTAAGTCAGATGTGAAATCCCCGCGCTTAACGTGGGAACTGCATTTGAAACTGGCAAGCTAGAGTCTTGTAGAGGGGGGTAGAATTCCAGGTGTAGCGGTGAAATGCGTAGAGATCTGGAGGAATACCGGTGGCGAAGGCGGCCCCCTGGACAAAGACTGACGCTCAGGTGCGAAAGCGTGGGGAGCAAACAGGATTAGATACCCTGGTAGTCCACGCTGTAAACGATGTCGACTTGGAGGTTGTGCCCTTGAGGCGTGGCTTCCGGAGCTAACGCGTTAAGTCGACCGCCTGGGGAGTACGGCCGCAAGGTTAAAACTCAAATGAATTGACGGGGGCCCGCACAAGCGGTGGAGCATGTGGTTTAATTCGATGCAACGCGAAGAACCTTACCTACTCTTGACATCCAGAGAATTTGCTAGAGATAGCTTAGTGCCTTCGGGAACTCTGAGACAGGTGCTGCATGGCTGTCGTCAGCTCGTGTTGTGAAATGTTGGGTTAAGTCCCGCAACGAGCGCAACCCTTATCCTTTGTTGCCAGCGCGTAATGGCGGGAACTCAAAGGAGACTGCCGGTGATAAACCGGAGGAAGGTGGGGATGACGTCAAGTCATCATGGCCCTTACGAGTAGGGCTACACACGTGCTACAATGGCGTATACAAAGAGAAGCGAACTCGCGAGAGCAAGCGGACCTCATAAAGTACGTCGTAGTCCGGATCGGAGTCTGCAACTCGACTCCGTGAAGTCGGAATCGCTAGTAATCGTAGATCAGAATGCTACGGTGAATACGTTCCCGGGCCTTGTACACACCGCCCGTCACACCATGGGAGTGGGTTGCAAAAGAAGTAGGTAGCTTAACCTTCGGGAGGGCGCTTACCACTTTGTGATTCATGACTGGGGTGAAGTCGTAACAAGGTAACCGTAGGGGAACCTGCGGTTGGATCACCTCCTTACCTAATGATATTGATTCGCGTGAAGTGCTCACACAGATTGTCTGATAGAAACGTAATGAGCAAAAGCGCTACCTGTTGATGTAATGAGTCACTGACTCATGCTGATACGAACCGATTAAGACAGTCAGTTTAATCGGATTTTCGTGTCCCCATCGTCTAGAGGCCTAGGACACTGCCCTTTCACGGCTGTAACAGGGGTTCGAATCCCCTTGGGGACGCCAATCCGATAATGAGTGAAAGACATTATCACCGGTTCTTGGAACCGAAAACATCTTAAAGATGACTCTTGCGAGTCGTGTTTAAGATATTGCTCTTTAACAATCTGGAACAAGCTGAAAATTGAAACATGACAGCTGAAACTTATCCCTCCGTAGAAGTATTGGGGTAAGGATTAACCTGTCATAGAGTCTCTCAAATGTAGCAGCGCGAAAGTGGAAACACCTTCGGGTTGTGAGGTTAAGTGACTAAGCGTACACGGTGGATGCCTAGGCAGTCAGAGGCGATGAAGGGCGTGCTAATCTGCGATAAGCGTCGGTAAGGTGATATGAACCGTAATAACCGGCGATACCCGAATGGGGAAACCCAGTGCAATTCGTTGCACTATCATACGATGAATACATAGTCGTATGAGGCGAACCGGGGGAACTGAAACATCTAAGTACCCCGAGGAAAAGAAATCAACCGAGATTCCCCCAGTAGCGGCGAGCGAACGGGGAGGAGCCCAGAACCTGAATCAGTTCTTGTGTTAGTGGAAGCGTCTGGAAAGTCGCACAGTAAAGGGTGATAGTCCCGTACACTAAAATGCATTAATTGTGAGTTCGATGAGTAGGGCGGGACACGTGACATCCTGTCTGAATATGGGGGGACCATCCTCCAAGGCTAAATACTCCTGACTGACCGATAGTGAACCAGTACCGTGAGGGAAAGGCGAAAAGAACCCCGGCGAGGGGAGTGAAATAGAACCTGAAACCGTGTACGTACAAGCAGTGGGAGCACCTTCGTGGTGTGACTGCGTACCTTTTGTATAATGGGTCAGCGACTTATATTTTGTAGCAAGGTTAACCGTATAGGGGAGCCGTAGGGAAACCGAGTCTTAACTGGGCGAATAGTTGCAAGGTATAGACCCGAAACCCGGTGATCTAGCCATGGGCAGGTTGAAGGTTGGGTAACACTAACTGGAGGACCGAACCGACTAATGTTGAAAAATTAGCGGATGACTTGTGGCTGGGGGTGAAAGGCCAATCAAACCGGGAGATAGCTGGTTCTCCCCGAAAGCTATTTAGGTAGCGCCTCGTGAACTCATCTTCGGGGGTAGAGCACTGTTTCGGCTAGGGGGCCATCCCGGCTTACCAAACCGATGCAAACTCCGAATACCGAAGAATGTTATCACGGGAGACACACGGCGGGTGCTAACGTCCGTCGTGAAGAGGGAAACAACCCAGACCGCCAGCTAAGGTCCCAAAGTCATGGTTAAGTGGGAAACGATGTGGGAAGGCATAGACAGCCAGGATGTTGGCTTAGAAGCAGCCATCATTTAAAGAAAGCGTAATAGCTCACTGGTCGAGTCGGCCTGCGCGGAAGATGTAACGGGGCTAAACCATGCACCGAAGCTGCGGCAGCGACGCTTAGGCGTTGTTGGGTAGGGGAGCGTTCTGTAAGCCGTTGAAGGTGACCTGTGAGGGTTGCTGGAGGTATCAGAAGTGCGAATGCTGACATAAGTAACGATAAAGCGGGTGAAAAGCCCGCTCGCCGGAAGACCAAGGGTTCCTGTCCAACGTTAATCGGGGCAGGGTGAGTCGACCCCTAAGGCGAGGCCGAAAGGCGTAGTCGATGGGAAACAGGTTAATATTCCTGTACTCGGTGTTACTGCGAAGGGGGGACGGAGAAGGCTAGGCTAGCCGAGCGACGGTTGTCCCGGTTTAAGCGTGTAGGGGGAGTGACCTGGTAAATCCGGTTACTTATCAACCCTGAGGCGTGATGACGATGCACTACGGTGCAGAAGTAGTTGATGCCAAGCTTCCAGGAAAAGCCTCTAAGCATCAGGTAACACAGAATCGTACCCCAAACCGACACAGGTGGTCAGGTAGAGAATACCAAGGCGCTTGAGAGAACTCGGGTGAAGGAACTAGGCAAAATGGTGCCGTAACTTCGGGAGAAGGCACGCTGGCGCGTAGGTGAAGAGACTTGCTCTCGGAGCTGAAGCCAGTCGCAGATACCAGCTGGCTGCAACTGTTTAATAAAAACACAGCACTGTGCAAACACGAAAGTGGACGTATACGGTGTGACGCCTGCCCGGTGCTGGAAGGTTAATTGATGGGGTCAGCCGCAAGGCGAAGCTCTTGATCGAAGCCCCAGTAAACGGCGGCCGTAACTATAACGGTCCTAAGGTAGCGAAATTCCTTGTCGGGTAAGTTCCGACCTGCACGAATGGCGTAATGATGGCCAGGCTGTCTCCACCCGAGACTCAGTGAAATTGAACTCGCTGTGAAGATGCAGTGTACCCGCGGCAAGACGGAAAGACCCCGTGAACCTTTACTATAGCTTGACACTGAACATTGAGCCTTGATGTGTAGGATAGGTGGGAGGCTTTGAAGCGTGGACGCCAGTCTGCGTGGAGCCAACCTTGAAATACCACCCTTTAATGTTTGATGTTCTAACTCGGCCCCATAATCTGGGGTGAGGACAGTGTCTGGTGGGTAGTTTGACTGGGGCGGTCTCCTCCCAAAGAGTAACGGAGGAGCACGAAGGTTAGCTAATCACGGTCGGACATCGTGAGGTTAGTGCAAAGGCATAAGCTAGCTTGACTGCGAGAGTGACGGCTCGAGCAGGTACGAAAGTAGGTCTTAGTGATCCGGTGGTTCTGAATGGAAGGGCCATCGCTCAACGGATAAAAGGTACTCCGGGGATAACAGGCTGATACCGCCCAAGAGTTCATATCGACGGCGGTGTTTGGCACCTCGATGTCGGCTCATCACATCCTGGGGCTGAAGTAGGTCCCAAGGGTATGGCTGTTCGCCATTTAAAGTGGTACGCGAGCTGGGTTTAGAACGTCGTGAGACAGTTCGGTCCCTATCTGCCGTGGGCGTTGGAAGATTGAGAGGGGTTGCTCCTAGTACGAGAGGACCGGAGTGAACGCACCACTGGTGTTCGGGTTGTCATGCCAATGGCACTGCCCGGTAGCTAAGTGCGGAAAAGATAAGCGCTGAAAGCATCTAAGCGCGAAACTTGCCTCGAGATGAGTCTTCCCTGGGCCTTTAAGGTCCCTGAAGGAACGTTTAAGACTAAGACGTTGATAGGCTGGGTGTGTAAGTGCAGCGATGCATTGAGCTAACCAGTACTAATGATCCGTGAGGCTTAACCTTACAACACCAAAGGTGTTTTTAGAGAGATTGTAGAGATTTTCAGCGAGTTCCGAGATTGGTTTCAATGGCTACGGGAGTGGCGGTTGGAATGAAACAGAATTTGCCTGGCGGCAATAGCGCGGTGGTCCCACCTGACCCCATGCCGAACTCAGAAGTGAAACGCCGTAGCGCCGATGGTAGTGTGGGGTCTCCCCATGCGAGAGTAGGACACTGCCAGGCATCAAATAAGCCAAGAGGCCATCCGCAAGGATGGCCTTTTTGCTGTGTGCAAAAGAAAAAAAGGCGCAGCTAGGCTGCGCCTTGTTAGCCGATAATCTGCACTTTCCTACGAATAAATTCCTGCCAGTTATATTCGCGATTATAAATATGGTTAATGTTTAAAAAACATAACTGTTTTCAGATGAATGTAAATCAACCCTAATTGGATTGGTTTGGCTCTCAACAATAAGCGCACCCACCAAGAAAAACTTTTATTAATCACCTTAACCATTATCTCTAATGTATTACCTAATTAATTTATATAGAAATTACCTTATAAAACAATTAGAAATATTTCATCTATGGATGATCTCCAGATAAAAGCAATATCAATGAAAACAAATATTAGTCTGACGTACCGAATCGAGTAGACTAGGTGGAGGTTCATTTCCGTATAGGTATTTATCGTTATGTCTACTGAAGGCGCGTCATTAAAAAACCACAATACCTTTGCGCTCCCGGTCAACGCAGCGCATCTGGTCATTGCCAACACTATCGAATTAATGATCAAGGTTTGGCAGAAAACGCAAAAGCGCCAAGAGCCGCTGCTGGTACTCGGTGAAGGAAGTAACGTCCTGTTTCTTGAAGACTTTGCCGGTACGGTCATGATCAATCAATTGAAAGGCATTGATATTAGAGAAGAAAAGGATGCCTGGTTCCTCCACGTCAGCTCAGGTGAAAATTGGCATGGCCTGGTTTGTCGGACCCTGGATATCAGCATTCCTGGCCTGGAAAATTTGGCTCTGATCCCTGGCCTGGTCGGTTCTGCCCCCATTCAGAATATCGGCGCCTATGGCATCGAGCTCAAAAGCGTATGTGACTACGTTGATCTATTGGATCTGAGTACGGGAGCTATCGATCGCATTTCAGCGTCAGATTGTGGGTTTGGCTACCGTGAAAGCATTTTCAAACATCATTTTCAGAAGGGGCACATCATTGTTGGCGTAGGCTTGCGCCTGAACAAACAATGGAACCCGATGCTTAATTATGGCGAGCTGGCAAAACTGGATCCGCAAACGGTGACCCCACGTCAGGTCTTTGATTCAGTGTGCGCCATGCGTCGCAGTAAGCTGCCGGATCCTAAGGTGATGGGTAATGCCGGTAGTTTCTTCAAAAATCCGTTGGTCAGTAGTGAAAAGGCCGCTGCGCTGATGCTCGAATATCCTGGTATGCCGCATTACCCACAGCAGGATGGTCAGGTGAAGCTGGCAGCTGGCTGGTTGATCGATCAGTGTGAGCTGAAAGGTTATCGTATTGGCGGTGCGGCGGTACATAGTCAACAGGCGCTTGTTCTGGTTAATGTGGATAGTGCCACCAGTCAAAACGTGGTCGCCTTGGCACGCCATGTGCGTAATACCGTAGCGAAAAAATTTGATGTCTGGTTAGAGCCAGAAGTACGCTTTATCGGTAAGGATGGCGAGTTGAATGCCGTAGAGGTTCTGTCATGAAGGATACCAAAGTTCCCCTCAAGCTGATTGCAATACTGGCCGATGGTGGTTTCCATTCAGGCGAGCACCTTGGTGAATTACTGGGGATGAGCCGCGCAGCCATTAACAAGCATATACAGACCATCCGTGAGTGGGGCCTGGACGTGTTTACCGTACCCGGAAAAGGCTACAGTCTGCCTGCTCCAATCCAATTGCTGGATGCCGAACGTATTCTCAGCCAATTGGCAGATAAGCGTGTCACCGTGCTGCCGGTCGTGGATTCTACCAACCAATACCTATTGGAGCGTATTGCTGAGCTGCAGTCGGGTGATGCCTGTGTCGCTGAGTATCAGCAAGCCGGACGTGGTCGACGTGGACGTCAATGGATATCTCCATTTGGCGCCAATCTCTATCTTTCAATGTTTTGGCGCCTCGAGCAGGGGCCTGCCGCCGCAATGGGTCTGAGCCTGGTGATTGGTATAGTGATGGCCGAAGTGTTGCAAGGCCTCGGCGCGCAGGATGTCAGAGTCAAATGGCCGAATGATTTATATCTTAACGATCGTAAGTTGGCTGGGATCTTGGTCGAATTGACAGGGAAAACCGGTGATGCGGCACAGCTGGTCATCGGTGCAGGTATCAATTTGGCGATGCGTGAAACTAATGCCAATGCCATTAATCAAGGCTGGATAAACCTGCAGGAAGCGGGGATTAATATCGATCGCAATGAGCTGGCAGCGACCTTGCTTAATGAGCTACGTCAATCGCTGCGTCAGTTTGAGATTGAGGGTTTGACTCCCTTTATTTCACGCTGGCATGCGTTGGATAACTTTATTGATCGGCCTGTTAAGCTATTAATCGGTGAGCAGCAAATATTCGGTACTGCTCGCGGTATCGATCAGCAAGGGGCATTATTGCTTGAGCAAAATGGTGTTATTAAGCCATTCATTGGCGGGGAAATATCGCTACGTAGTGCAGAGTAAATTATTATTAATAAGGGGCTCTTAGGCCCCTTGTTGCTAATGAAATTACTTTCTCAAACGAACGCTCTCGACTGCATGATTAGCGCTCTTGGTCATGATCAGGCTCGCACGTTCGCGTGTTGGAAGGATATTTTCCTGTAAATTCAATCCATTGATTTCATTCCACAGCTGAGTGGCTATATTTACAGCCTCAGGTTCTGGCAGCTTGGAATAGTTATGGAAATAAGAATCAGGATTAGAAAACGCTCCCTGACGGAATTTAAGGAACCGGTTAATGTACCAAGACTGTAACAGTTCTTCCGGTGCGTCGACATATATAGAAAAATCAACAAAGTCAGAAACAAATACGCGATGCGGATCATGAGGATAGTCCATACCGCTTTGTAAAACGTTGAGCCCTTCCAAAATAAGAATATCCGGCTGCTCGATGACTTTATTTCCTTCAGGAACAACATCATAAATCAAGTGGGAATATACCGGAGCAGTGACGCGTTTGGCGCCGGATTTCACTTCAGAAACGAACTTGACCAGGCTGTGCATATCGTAAGACTGCGGGAAACCTTTTTTCTTCATCAGCCCGCGTTCGTTCAACACTTTATTGGGATGCAGGAAACCATCAGTGGTGATCAGCTCAACGCTACGGTGTTCCGGCCAACTGCTGAGCAATGCCTGTAATAAACGTGCGGTGGTACTTTTGCCTACGGCAACGCTGCCGGCGATGCCGATAACGTAGGGGATTTTTTGTCCATCGGTTCCGAGAAATTGCTCGAGTACGGCCTGACGGCGCAGGTTGGAACTGATATAGAAGTTCAACAACCGCGACAGCGGCAGATAAATCTGAGCCACCTCTTCCAAAGAGAGATCTTCGTTAATCCCTTTCAGTTTAACAATCTCTTCTTCTGACAGTGTCAGCGGCACCGAATCTCGCAACGCAGCCCACTGGGTACGATCGAACTGAAGATAGGGCGTCGCTAAAGATTGATCTCTTTTTATCATAAGCCAAATTCTGCCTGTTAACGCAGGTTGGGAAAGGCGCCGGACGCCAACTCCAGATAATAAACAAGCTGCATATTATAGACAGCTTCGTTTTTGGCGTAGACTTTTTTCGCAAAAGTTATCGATTGGCGGCAGTTTATGTCAATTGTGAGAAGCGGCGCGCAGTTGATGGCAGAGGCGTTGCAAAGCGGTATCGCTAGGAAATGATACCGCTTTCATGCTAGCTGGCGATGGCAGGGGAGGTTTGGTTAACCGCGAACAGGCGTTTGTAGTAAATGACCGTCGGGTGATAGTAGCCATCGGGTGCGGCGGCATAGTCGGGTAACTCTCCGAGGCAGCGATAGCCCAATGAGCGATACAGCGCCTCTGCAGCGGAACCTGCCTGCGTGTCGAGATAAAGCAGGCCGCGCTGTTGCTGAAGTGCTGACTGTTCCAATGCTTTCATCAGGGCTTGTCCGACACCGTTACGACGTGCCCGGCTGTGGACTAATAGTTTTTGTACTTCAGCCCTGTTGCGTCCATTCGGTTTCTGGCACAGCTCCAGTTGTACTGTGCCAATGACGCCGCGCTCGTCTCTGGCAATCCACAACAACAGCTCTCCTTTGGCCAAGGCAGGCCTCAGGCTGTGGAAGTAACTCTCGGCGTCTTCATGCGGGATCAGTGTGTCGTAGCCCACTGAGGCCCCATGCGTTACCGCATCGGTCAACAGGCGAGCCAGTTCATTTCGGTAAATGGGCAGCGTGGCGGCATTAATCAGGACAATTTTCATCGGTCATTCCTCCTGGGTGAGGGGGTAATGAAGACAAGCAATAATTGCGCCAGAGCGGTGGTGGGTGCTGTGGCAGCGAAAGCGGTGAGAAATAATGATAGTTGATGTCATTACGTGGGGCACTCATCCCTTTTTTGGTGCATCGATATCACTCACAGTTTCCTGTTTTGGGTTTACGGATTTGAGATAACGGGCACGGGGAAAGAAAGGGTCAATACTTGCAAAAAGTGGATTAAATTGTAGAGAATGATGCCTGCAGTTGATGAATCTTTGCACGCTACGCGCAGTAAATTGCAAGACACCGTGCAAAATTGGGTGATTTGTGAGCGAAAGTGCAACTAACGCAATTTTTTTGTTGCATAGGTCGTCCGGTCTACCTAGAATGCGCTGCACTTGATGCCGGCTTAGCTCAGTTGGTAGAGCAACTGACTTGTAATCAGTAGGTCACCAGTTCGATTCCGGTAGCCGGCACCAATCAAGTCACAGTAGTTAAAATCTGGTGGGGTTCCCGAGCGGCCAAAGGGAGCAGACTGTAAATCTGCCGTCACAGACTTCGAAGGTTCGAATCCTTCCCCCACCACCATATCTTGCCTTAGGCAGTTAACTGGCCAGCGATAATCTCGCAACGGTTGACTTGCAGAAGGAGAAGGCGAAAGCCTTCGCAAGGTTCGAGTTGTACAGCGCATAGCGCAAACAACTCGAAGGGTGAGAGTTAAGCGATAAACAATCCTTCTCCTCCCTTAAAATTCTACAGAAAAGTCAGGTAGCCGAGTTCCAGGATGCGGGCATCGTATAATGGCTATTACCTCAGCCTTCCAAGCTGATGATGTGGGTTCGATTCCCACTGCCCGCTCCAAGATGTGCTGATATAGCTCAGTTGGTAGAGCGCACCCTTGGTAAGGGTGAGGTCGGCAGTTCGAATCTGCCTATCAGCACCACTTCTTATTATCTCGCCCCCTGATTTTCTTTCTGTTCTGGATTCAACAAGCAAATGCTTGGTTGATGTGGTGATACCACCGATTTATCCGTGTCTTAGAGGGACAATCGATGTCTAAAGAAAAGTTTGAACGTTCAAAACCGCACGTTAACGTCGGTACTATCGGCCACGTTGACCACGGTAAAACTACCCTGACTGCAGCAATCACCACCGTTCTGGCTAAAACCTACGGCGGTTCTGCACGTGCTTTCGACCAGATCGATAACGCGCCAGAAGAAAAAGCTCGTGGTATCACCATCAACACTTCTCACGTTGAGTATGACACCCCGACTCGTCACTACGCGCACGTTGACTGCCCAGGGCACGCCGACTACGTTAAAAACATGATCACCGGTGCTGCTCAGATGGACGGCGCTATCCTGGTTGTTGCTGCGACTGACGGCCCAATGCCTCAGACCCGTGAGCACATCCTGCTGGGTCGTCAGGTTGGCGTTCCTTTCATCATCGTATTCATGAACAAATGCGACATGGTTGATGATGAAGAGCTGCTGGAACTGGTAGAAATGGAAGTTCGTGAACTTCTGTCTGCTTACGACTTCCCTGGTGATGACCTGCCGGTTGTTCGTGGTTCAGCGTTGAAAGCACTGGAAGGCGAAGCTGAGTGGGAAGCTAAAATCATCGAGCTGGCCGGTTACCTGGATTCTTACATCCCAGAACCAGAGCGTGCTATCGACAAGCCGTTCCTGCTGCCAATCGAAGACGTCTTCTCCATCTCCGGTCGTGGTACCGTTGTTACCGGTCGTGTTGAGCGCGGTATCGTTAAAGTTGGCGAAGAAGTTGAAATCGTTGGTATCAAAGACACCGTTAAGTCTACCTGTACTGGCGTTGAAATGTTCCGCAAACTGCTGGACGAAGGCCGTGCTGGTGAGAACGTTGGTGTTCTGCTGCGTGGTATCAAGCGTGAAGACATCGAACGTGGTCAGGTACTGGCTAAACCAGGTTCAATCAAGCCACACACCAAGTTCGACTCAGAAGTGTACATCCTGAGCAAAGAAGAAGGTGGTCGTCATACTCCATTCTTCAAAGGCTACCGTCCACAGTTCTACTTCCGTACAACTGACGTGACCGGTACCATCGAACTGCCAGAAGGCGTTGAAATGGTAATGCCAGGTGACAACGTGAACATGGTTGTTACCCTGATCCACCCAATCGCGATGGACGACGGCCTGCGTTTCGCAATCCGTGAAGGCGGCCGTACCGTTGGCGCTGGTGTTGTTGCCAAAGTTATCGCTTAATCGCTGATAACGTTTGACGCGACACGCGGTAAAAGGGCATCATTTGATGCCCTTTTTCTACGCTGTGAACTAGAACCTATCTCATCAGCGATTTTGCAGTCATAATCATTGGTGAGATGGGCTCTTAAAGCCGTATTGACTGAGATACGCCATAGCGTAAAACACCGAAATGCTGCCGAGCGGCATTTGATCGGTTTGGTTTGTCTTGCTGTGCGAGGCAAAGTTGTCTGTTCTGAATTCATTGTGACAGGTTGGTTTATGAGTGCGAATACCGAGGCTCAAGGGAGCGGGCGCGGCCTGGAAACGGCTAAGTGGCTGATCGTCGCCGTTCTGTTGGTTGTAGCGATTGTCGGTAACTATTACTACCGTGATTTCAGCCTGCCATTACGTGCGCTGGCTGTTGTAGTGGTTATCGCTGTTGCTGGCGCTGTAGCGCTGATGACCACCAAAGGCAAGGCCACCGTTGCGTTTGCACGCGAAGCGCGCACTGAAGTGCGCAAGGTGATCTGGCCAACTCGTCAGGAAACGCTACATACCACGTTGATCGTTGCCGCGGTAACTGCCGTGATGTCACTGATTCTGTGGGGCCTGGACGGTATTTTGGTCCGTCTGGTATCGTTTATTACTGGCCTGAGGTTCTAAAATGTCTGAAGCTCCAAAAAAACGTTGGTACGTCGTTCAGGCGTTTTCCGGTTTTGAAGGTCGCGTAGCGCAATCGCTGCGTGAGCACATCAAACTGCACGATATGGAAGAACTGTTCGGCGAAGTGATGGTACCTACGGAAGAAGTTGTTGAGATCCGTGGTGGCCAACGTCGTAAAAGTGAACGTAAATTCTTCCCGGGCTATGTCCTGGTCCAGATGGTAATGAACGATGCCAGCTGGCACCTGGTGCGTAGCGTTCCGCGCGTAATGGGTTTCATCGGCGGCACCTCTGACCGTCCGGCACCGATCAGCGATAAAGAAGTTGATGCGATTATGAACCGCCTGCAACAGGTCGGTGACAAGCCGCGTCCTAAAACGCTGTTCGAACCGGGTGAACTGGTCCGTGTTAACGATGGTCCGTTTGCTGACTTCAACGGTGTTGTTGAAGAAGTGGATTACGAGAAGAGCCGCCTGAAAGTTTCCGTTTCCATCTTTGGCCGTGCAACGCCGGTGGAACTGGACTTCGCTCAGGTAGAAAAAGGCTGATCAATTAATCAGCAGTGAGTGGCTTTTGCCGCTTGTCAGAGGCGCGAAATTGAACTATAATTTCGCGCCTTTTGTTTTTATAGGCCTTGCTCATTGAGTTGAGCGGGGTGAAACACGGGGAGCCTCTATTGAGGCGATATTACCCAAACCGAGGAATTGTAAATGGCCAAGAAAGTACAAGCCTACGTTAAGCTGCAGGTTGCAGCCGGTATGGCTAACCCAAGTCCGCCAGTTGGTCCAGCTCTGGGTCAGCAAGGCGTTAACATCATGGAATTCTGTAAGGCGTTCAATGCTAAGACTGACAGCGTTGAGAAAGGTCTGCCGATTCCGGTTGTTATTACCGTTTATTCTGATCGCTCCTTCACTTTCGTTACCAAAACCCCGCCAGCAGCAGTTCTGCTGAAAAAAGCGGCTGGTATCAAGTCTGGTTCAGGCAAGCCGAACAAAGACAAAGTAGGTAAAGTGACTCGTGCTCAGGTACGTGAAATCGCAGAAACCAAAGCTGCGGACATGACTGGTTCTGACGTTGAAGCGATGACTCGCTCCATCGAAGGTACTGCTCGTTCCATGGGCCTGGTAGTGGAGGATTAAGAAATGGCTAAGCTGACCAAGCGCATGCGCGTGATCCGTGACAAAGTTGATGCTACTAAGCAGTATGACATCACCGAAGCTGTTGCTCTGCTGAAAGAGCTGGCCACCGCTAAATTCGTAGAAAGCGTTGACGTTGCTGTTAACCTCGGCATCGACGCTCGTAAATCTGACCAAAACGTTCGTGGCGCTACCGTTCTGCCAAACGGCACCGGTCGTTCTGTTCGCGTTGCCGTATTTGCCCAGGGCCCTAACGCTGAAGCTGCTAAAGCTGCTGGCGCAGAGCTGGTAGGTATGGAAGATCTGGCAGACCTGATCAAGAAAGGCGAAATGAACTTCGACGTTGTTATTGCTTCCCCGGATGCAATGCGCGTTGTTGGTCAACTGGGCCAGATCCTGGGTCCACGTGGCCTGATGCCAAACCCGAAAGTGGGTACCGTTACTCCGAACGTTGCTGAAGCAGTGAAAAACGCTAAAGCAGGTCAGGTTCGTTACCGTAACGACAAAAACGGCATCATCCATACCACTATCGGTAAGGTTGATTTCGAGTCAGACAAGCTGAAAGAAAACCTGGAAGCCCTGCTGGTTGCGCTGAAAAAAGCAAAACCATCTCAGGCGAAAGGCGTGTACATCAAGAAAGTTAGCCTCTCCACCACCATGGGTGCTGGCGTTGCTATCGATCAAAGCGGCCTGACTGCTGTAGCGAACTAATCGCCCTGCGATTATCGCTTTGACTTGGGGCTAAGGTTCGTCTAGAATCTTATGCCCCAAGGTTTTGCTATTGGCAATAGCCATAGTGGAACAAAGATTTTTCGGTTGGAGCCTGGCCTATCCAGGCCTCCGTCCAAGACCGCAGGTGTATCGAAAGGTACTTAATCCTTCCTGCGTAGACGGTGACAGAGCCTAAAGAAAATTTTTAAATTGTCTTTGCTGGATTCTGCTCACCGTGTTTGAACGCTCTCACTGCGTGATTTATCACAAGGTGTTGAGTGATGTGAGTGCTGGGGATTTCCCCCGGCTAAATCCAGGAGCAAAAAGCTAATGGCATTAAATCTTCAAGACAAACAAGCGATTGTTGCTGAAGTCAACGAAGTAGCCAAAGGCGCGCTGTCTGCGGTTGTTGCGGATTCCCGTGGCGTTACCGTTGATAAAATGACTGAACTGCGTAAAGCAGGTCGTGAAGCTGGCGTTTACATGCGTGTTGTTCGCAACACCTTGATGCGTCGCGTAGTTGAAGGCACTCCATTCGAATGCCTGAAAGACACGTTTGTCGGTCCTACCTTGATTGCATTCTCTAACGAACACCCGGGCGCTGCTGCTCGTCTGTTCAAAGAGTTCGCGAAAGCGAATGCAAAATTCGAGGTTAAAGCTGCGGCCTTTGAAGGTGAGCTGATCCCTGCGGCACAAATTGACCGCTTGGCAACTCTGCCTACTTACGATGAAGCAATCGCACGCCTGATGGCAACCATGAAAGAAGCCGCTGCCGGCAAATTGGTTCGCACTCTGGCTGCACTGCGCGATCAGAAAGAAGCGGCATAAGCCCTCTTTCTTAGCCTTTGCTTACGTATTTAAACTATTTCTGAATTTTAGGAACATTTGTTATGTCTATCACTAAAGACCAAATTATCGAAGGCGTTGCAGCTCTGTCTGTAATGGAAATCGTTGAACTGATCGCCGCTATGGAAGAGAAGTTCGGTGTTTCTGCTGCTGCTGTAGCTGCAGGTCCTGCTGCTGCTGCTGAAGCTGTTGAAGAAAAAACTGAATTCGACGTTGTACTGAAAGGTATCGGCGCGAACAAAGTTGCAGTAATCAAAGCAGTACGTGGCGCAACTGGCCTGGGTCTGAAAGAAGCTAAAGACCTGGTTGAGTCTGCACCAGCAGCACTGAAAGAAGGCATCAGCAAAGACGACGCTGAAGCACTGAAAAAAGCTCTGGAAGAAGCTGGCGCTGAAGTTGAAGTTAAATAAGCCACTGCTTTCTGAGTGCAGTCTGTTTTAACTAACAGACTGATGGCTGGTGACTTTTTGGTCACCAGCCTTTTTGCGCTGTAGGGCGTCAGTAGAGTTTCACACTGTTTGGCTACTGACTAACCCCAATATTTCTTTCTATCGACGACTTAATATATTGCCCTCCCTGCCGCAGCAAAATCTGCCGTACAGCGCAACGAAATGATTTAAGCGTGATAGAAACGAGTATTGCGGAAAGTGTTCCCGCTTTCCGGTCGACAAAATGGTGTTGCGTGAACCGTCCTATATCCGGACGGACAGATAGGTTCGACTTTCCAGCGAGCTGAGGAACCCTATGGTTTACTCCTATACCGAGAAAAAACGTATTCGTAAGGATTTTGGTAAGCGTCCGCAAGTTTTGGACATACCATATCTCCTTTCTATCCAGCTTGATTCGTTCCAGAAGTTTATCGAGCAAGATCCAGAAGGGCAGTACGGCTTAGAAGCCGCATTCCGTTCTGTTTTCCCTATCCAGAGCTACAGTGGCAATTCGGAGCTGCAATACGTTAGCTACCGTCTTGGTGAGCCGGTCTTCGACGTCAAAGAGTGCCAGATCCGTGGTGTGACGTTCTCTGCACCGCTGCGCGTAAAACTGCGCCTGGTAATCTACGAGCGTGAAGCTCCGGAAGGTACGGTCAAAGACATCAAGGAACAAGAAGTCTATATGGGCGAGATTCCGCTCATGACCGAAAACGGCACCTTTGTGATCAACGGTACTGAGAGGGTTATCGTATCTCAGCTTCACCGTAGTCCTGGCGTATTCTTCGACAGCGATAAGGGTAAAACCCACTCTTCGGGTAAAGTGCTGTATAACGCACGTATCATCCCTTACCGCGGTTCATGGTTGGATTTCGAGTTTGACCCGAAAGACAACCTGTTTGTACGTATTGACCGTCGCCGTAAATTGCCTGCGACCATCATTCTGCGTGCATTGAACTACACCACTGAGCAGATCCTTGACCTGTTCTTTGCGAAAGTAGTTTTCGAGATCCGTGATAACAAGCTGCAGATGGAGCTGGTTCCAGAGCGTCTGCGTGGTGAGACTGCTTCGTTTGATATCGAAGCCAACGGCAAGATCTACATTGAGAAAGGCCGTCGTATCACCGCTCGTCATATCCGTCAGCTCGAAAAAGACGAAATTCATAGTATTGAAGTACCGGTCGAGTACATCGCGGGCAAAGTGGTCGCGAAGGACTATATCGATACCAATACCGGTGAGCTGATCTGCGCAGCCAACATGGAGCTGTCGCTGGATCTGCTGGCCAAACTGAGCCAGTCAGGCCACAAGCGTATTGAAACGCTGTTCACCAACGATCTGGACCACGGTGCGTACATCTCTGAGACCGTACGTGTCGATCCAACAAGCGATCGTTTGAGCGCGCTGGTAGAAATCTACCGCATGATGCGCCCTGGTGAGCCGCCAACGCGCGAAGCTGCCGAAAGCCTGTTCGAGAACCTGTTCTTCTCTGAAGACCGCTACGATCTGTCTGCGGTTGGCCGTATGAAGTTCAACCGTTCTCTGCTGCGTGACGAGATCGAAGGTTCGGGCATCCTGAGCAAAGACGACATCATTGAAGTGATGAAGAAGCTCATCGATATCCGTAACGGTAAAGGCGAAGTGGACGATATCGACCACTTGGGCAACCGTCGTATCCGTTCCGTCGGCGAAATGGCTGAGAACCAGTTCCGTGTAGGTCTGGTACGTGTTGAGCGTGCGGTGAAAGAACGTCTGTCCCTGGGCGATTTGGATACCCTGATGCCACAGGACATGATCAACGCCAAGCCAATTTCGGCGGCGGTGAAAGAGTTCTTCGGCTCCAGCCAGCTGTCTCAGTTTATGGACCAGAACAACCCGTTGTCCGAGATCACGCACAAGCGTCGTATCTCCGCATTGGGCCCAGGCGGTCTGACCCGTGAACGTGCCGGCTTTGAAGTTCGAGACGTACACCCGACTCACTACGGTCGCGTGTGTCCAATCGAAACGCCGGAAGGTCCAAACATCGGTCTGATCAACTCCTTGTCCGTGTACGCACAGACAAACGAGTATGGCTTCCTGGAAACTCCGTACCGCCGCGTGCGTGACGGTTTGGTTACCGATGAAATCAACTATCTGTCTGCTATTGAAGAAGGCAACTTCGTTATCGCTCAGGCGAACTCCAACCTGGACGAAGACGGCCGCTTCATAGAAGACCTGGTCACCTGTCGTAGCAAAGGCGAATCAAGCCTGTTCAGCCGCGATCAGGTTGACTATATGGACGTATCAACCCAGCAGGTTGTTTCCGTTGGTGCCTCACTGATTCCATTCCTGGAACACGATGACGCCAACCGTGCATTGATGGGTGCGAACATGCAACGTCAGGCGGTTCCAACCTTGCGTGCTGACAAGCCGCTGGTAGGTACCGGTATGGAACGTGCTGTAGCGGTTGACTCCGGTGTTACTGCCGTAGCTCGCCGTGGCGGTGTGATCCAGTACGTGGATGCCTCCCGTATCGTTATCAAAGTTAACGAAGACGAGATGCACGCGGGCGAAGCAGGTATCGATATTTACAACCTGACCAAGTACACCCGTTCTAACCAGAACACCTGCATCAACCAGATGCCGTGTGTGAATCTGGGTGAGCCAATCGAGCGCGGCGACGTGCTGGCAGATGGCCCGTCCACTGACCTGGGTGAACTGGCGCTGGGCCAGAACATGCGCGTGGCGTTCATGCCGTGGAACGGCTACAACTTCGAAGACTCCATCTTGGTGTCCGAGCGTGTAGTTCAGGAAGATCGCTTCACTACTATCCATATCCAGGAACTGGCGTGTGTGTCTCGCGACACCAAGTTGGGGCCTGAAGAGATCACTGCCGACATCCCTAACGTGGGTGAAGCTGCGCTCTCCAAACTGGATGAATCCGGTATCGTGTATATCGGTGCTGAAGTAACCGGTGGTGACATTCTGGTCGGTAAGGTAACGCCAAAAGGTGAAACCCAACTGACGCCAGAAGAGAAACTGCTGCGTGCGATCTTCGGTGAGAAGGCATCTGACGTTAAAGATTCCTCTCTGCGTGTACCAAACGGCGTTTCCGGTACGATTATCGACGTGCAGGTCTTCACCCGCGATGGCGTGGAAAAAGACAAGCGTGCGTTGGAAATCGAAGAGATGCAGCTGAAGCAGGCGAAGAAAGACCTGACTGAAGAACTGCAGATCCTGGAAGCTGGTTTGTTCACGCGTATCCATGCGGTGCTGGTTGCCGGCGGTGTCGAAGCTGAGAAGCTGAGCAAACTGCCACGCGATCGCTGGCTGGAACTGGGCCTGACCGACGAAGAGAAGCAAAACCAGCTGGAACAGCTGGCAGAGCAGTACGACGAGCTGAAATCCGACTTCGAGAAGAAGCTGGACGCCAAGCGTCGTAAGATCACCCAGGGCGATGATCTGGCACCAGGCGTGCTGAAAATCGTTAAGGTTTATCTGGCCGTTAAACGTCAGATCCAACCGGGTGACAAAATGGCAGGCCGCCACGGTAACAAAGGTGTTATCTCCAAGATCAACCCGATCGAAGATATGCCTTACGATGAAAACGGCACGCCGGTTGACATCGTACTGAACCCGCTGGGCGTACCATCACGTATGAACATCGGTCAGATCCTGGAAACCCACCTGGGTATGGCTGCGAAAGGCATTGGTGAGAAAATCAACCAAATGCTCAAGCAGCATCAGGAAGTGGCCAAACTGCGTGAGTTCATTCAGAAGGCCTACGATCTGGGCGACGACGTCTGCCAGAAAGTTGACCTGAACACCTTCACCGACGACGAAGTCCTGCGTCTGGCAGAGAACCTGAAAAAAGGTATGCCAATCGCAACGCCGGTGTTTGATGGTGCGAAAGAGACTGAAATCAAGCAACTGCTGGAAATGGGCGGGATCCCAACCTCGGGTCAGATTACGCTGTTCGATGGCCGTACCGGTGAGCAATTTGAGCGCCAGGTTACCGTTGGCTATATGTACATGCTGAAACTGAACCACTTGGTTGACGATAAGATGCACGCCCGTTCAACCGGTTCTTACAGCTTGGTTACTCAGCAACCGCTGGGTGGTAAGGCGCAGTTCGGTGGTCAACGCTTCGGTGAGATGGAAGTGTGGGCACTGGAAGCATACGGCGCGGCTTATACCCTGCAGGAAATGCTCACCGTTAAGTCGGATGACGTTAACGGCCGTACCAAGATGTACAAAAACATCGTGGATGGCGATCACCGCATGGAACCAGGCATGCCGGAGTCCTTCAACGTACTGTTGAAAGAAATCCGCTCGCTCGGTATCAACATCGAACTGGAAGACGAGTAATCGTTTTTCCGGCTCAGGCTCCCGGCCTTAGGGAGCCTGAGGGTGGTTGTTCAGGTCACACGGGTGCGCGATTTGTCAGCGTGCACCCAACAGGTTTAACTCCGACAGGAGCCAATCCGTGAAAGACTTATTGAAGTTTCTGAAAGCGCAAACTAAGACCGAAGAGTTTGATGCGATCAAGATTGCTCTGGCATCGCCAGACATGATCCGTTCGTGGTCGTTCGGTGAAGTTAAAAAGCCGGAAACCATTAACTACCGTACGTTCAAACCAGAACGTGACGGCCTTTTCTGCGCCCGTATCTTCGGGCCGGTAAAAGACTACGAGTGCCTGTGCGGTAAGTACAAGCGCTTAAAACACCGCGGCGTGATCTGTGAGAAGTGCGGCGTTGAAGTGACCCAGACCAAAGTACGCCGTGAGCGTATGGGCCACATCGAGCTGGCTTCACCGACTGCGCACATCTGGTTCCTGAAATCGCTGCCTTCGCGCATCGGTTTGCTGCTGGATATGCCGCTGCGTGACATCGAACGTGTACTGTACTTCGAATCCTATGTGGTTGTTGAAGGCGGTATGACTAACCTCGAGCGTCGTCAGATCCTGACTGAAGAGCAGTATCTGGATGCGCTGGAAGAGTTCGGTGACGAATTCGACGCCAAGATGGGTGCGGAAGCTATTCAGGCCCTGTTGAAAAACATGGATCTGGAAGCCGAGTGCGAGCAGCTGCGTGAAGAGCTGAACGAAACCAACTCCGAAACCAAGCGTAAGAAGCTGACCAAGCGTATCAAGCTGCTGGAAGCGTTCGTGCAGTCTGGCAACAAGCCAGAGTGGATGATCCTGACCGTGCTGCCGGTACTGCCGCCGGATCTGCGTCCGCTGGTTCCGTTGGATGGGGGTCGTTTCGCGACTTCAGATCTGAACGATCTGTATCGCCGCGTGATCAACCGTAACAACCGTCTGAAACGCCTGCTGGATCTGGCTGCGCCTGACATCATCGTGCGCAACGAAAAGCGTATGCTGCAAGAAGCGGTAGATGCCCTGCTGGATAACGGCCGTCGCGGTCGTGCCATCACCGGTTCGAACAAACGTCCTCTGAAATCTTTGGCCGATATGATCAAAGGTAAACAGGGTCGTTTCCGTCAGAACCTGTTGGGTAAACGTGTTGACTACTCTGGTCGTTCTGTAATCACCGTAGGTCCATACCTGCGTCTGCATCAGTGCGGTCTGCCTAAGAAAATGGCACTGGAGCTGTTCAAACCGTTCATCTACGGCAAATTGGAGCTGCGTGGCCTGGCCACCACCATCAAAGCCGCCAAGAAAATGGTTGAGCGCGAAGAAGCTGTCGTTTGGGATATCCTGGACGAAGTTATCCGCGAACACCCGGTACTGCTGAACCGTGCACCAACCCTGCACCGTTTGGGTATCCAGGCGTTTGAACCTGTTCTGATCGAAGGCAAGGCAATCCAGCTGCACCCGCTGGTTTGTGCGGCATACAACGCCGACTTCGATGGTGACCAGATGGCTGTTCACGTACCGTTGACGCTGGAAGCTCAGCTGGAAGCGCGTGCGTTGATGATGTCTACCAACAACATCCTGTCACCTGCGAACGGCGAGCCAATCATCGTTCCTTCTCAGGACGTTGTATTGGGTCTGTACTACATGACCCGTGACTGTGTTAACGCCAAAGGCGAAGGCATGGTGCTGAGCGGCCCGAAAGAAGCGGAGCGTATTTACCGCGCCGGTCTGGCTTCTCTGCATGCGCGTGTCAAAGTGCGTATCACCGAAGAGATCAAAAACACCGAAGGCGAGTCTGTACACCAGACTTCGATCATCGACACTACCGTTGGTCGCGCCATCCTGTGGATGATCGTGCCGCGCGGTCTGCCGTACTCGATCGTTAACCAGCCTTTGGGCAAGAAAGCTATCTCCAAGATGCTGAACACCTGTTACCGCATCCTGGGCCTGAAGCCGACCGTTATCTTTGCTGACCAGATCATGTACACCGGTTTTGCTTACGCAGCCCGTTCAGGCGCTTCCGTAGGTATCGACGACATGGTTATCCCGGCCAAGAAAGCGGAGATCATCGAAGAAGCGGAAACCGAAGTTGCCGAGATCCAGGAGCAGTTCCAATCTGGTCTGGTTACCGCCGGCGAACGCTACAACAAAGTGATCGATATCTGGGCTGCGGCAAACGAACGTGTTGCTAAAGCGATGATGGAAAACCTGTCGGTTGAAGACGTGGTTAACCGTGACGGCGTTGTGGAACAACAAGTTTCCTTCAACAGCATCTTTATGATGGCCGACTCCGGTGCGCGTGGTTCCGCCGCTCAGATTCGTCAGCTGGCCGGTATGCGTGGTCTGATGGCGAAGCCGGACGGCTCCATCATCGAAACGCCAATCACCGCGAACTTCCGTGAAGGTCTGAACGTACTCCAGTACTTCATCTCCACGCACGGTGCTCGTAAAGGTCTGGCGGATACCGCACTGAAAACGGCTAACTCCGGTTATCTGACCCGTCGTCTGGTTGACGTGGCGCAGGACTTGGTAGTTACCGAAGACGACTGTGGTACTCACAACGGCATCATGATGACTCCGGTTATCGAAGGTGGTGACGTTAAAGAGCCACTGCGCGAACGCGTTCTGGGTCGTGTGACAGCAGAAGATGTTATCAAGCCGGGTACGGCTGACATCCTGGTGCCACGCAACACCCTGCTGAACGAGAAGACCTGTGACCTGTTGGAAGAGAACTCTGTCGACAGCGTTAAAGTCCGTTCCGTAGTGAGCTGTGAAACCGACTTTGGTGTGTGTGCAAACTGCTATGGTCGCGACCTGGCACGTGGTCACATCATCAACAAAGGCGAAGCTATCGGCGTTATCGCGGCACAGTCAATCGGTGAGCCGGGTACACAGCTGACGATGCGTACGTTCCACATCGGTGGTGCGGCATCTCGTGCGGCTGCTGAATCCAGCATCCAGGTGAAAAACAAGGGTAGCCTGAAGCTGAGCAATGTGAAGTTCGTCATGAACGCCGCAGGCAAGCTGGTGATTACCTCTCGTAACACCGAACTGAAGCTGATCGACGAATTCGGCCGTACCAAAGAAAGCTACAAAGTGCCTTATGGTGCCGTGATGGGCAAAGGTGACGGTGCAGAAGTTAACGGCGGCGAAACCGTTGCTAACTGGGATCCGCACACCATGCCAGTTATCACCGAAGTGAGTGGTTTCATCCGCTTCGCTGATATGGTTGACGGCCAGACCATTACACGCCAGACCGACGAACTGACCGGTTTGTCTTCTCTGGTTGTACTGGACAGCGCAGAGCGTACCGGTAGCGGTAAAGACCTGCGTCCGGCACTGAAAATCGTTGATGCCAAAGGCGACGACGTGTTGATCCCAGGTACTGATATGCCTGCTCAATACTTCCTGCCAGGTAAAGCGATTGTGCAGCTGGAAGACGGCATTCAGATCGGTGCGGGTGATACTCTGGCGCGTATTCCTCAGGAATCCGGCGGTACCAAGGATATTACCGGTGGTCTGCCACGCGTTGCGGATCTGTTCGAAGCACGTCGTCCGAAAGAGCCTGCAATCCTGGCTGAAATCAGCGGGATTATCTCGTTCGGTAAAGAGACCAAAGGCAAACGTCGCCTGGTCATCTCTCCACTGGACGGCAGCGACGCTTACGAAGAGATGATTCCAAAATGGCGTCAGCTCAACGTGTTTGAAGGCGAAGTTGTGGAGCGCGGTGACGTTGTTTCTGACGGCCCAGAATCTCCGCACGACATTCTGCGTCTGCGTGGTGTGCATGCGGTTACCCGCTACATCACCAACGAAGTGCAGGAAGTTTACCGTCTGCAAGGCGTTAAGATTAACGATAAACACATTGAAGTTATCGTTCGTCAGATGCTGCGTAAAGGCACCATCGTCAGCGCAGGTGGCACCGAGTTCCTGGAAGGCGAGCAGGCTGAAGTGTC
Source organism: Serratia sp. AXJ-M (assembly GCF_046531865.1). Taxonomy (NCBI): domain Bacteria; kingdom Pseudomonadati; phylum Pseudomonadota; class Gammaproteobacteria; order Enterobacterales; family Yersiniaceae; genus Serratia; species Serratia sp. AXJ-M. The sequence continues at coordinate 301,295 of NZ_CP059394.1, forward strand.
ACGCGTTAAGATTGCCAACCGTCAGCTTGCTGCTGAAGGCAAAATCGAGGCAACCTTCTCACGCGATCTGCTGGGTATCACCAAGGCTTCCTTGGCGACCGAGTCCTTCATCTCCGCAGCATCGTTCCAGGAAACGACGCGTGTTCTGACCGAAGCGGCTGTTGCCGGTAAGCGTGATGAACTGCGTGGCCTGAAAGAGAACGTCATCGTGGGCCGTCTGATCCCAGCCGGTACCGGTTACGCTTATCATCAGGACCGTATGCGCCGTAAAGCACAGGGTGAAGTGCCAGTTGTTCCGCAGGTGAGCGCGGAAGAAGCAACGGCTAACCTGGCTGAACTGCTGAATGCAGGCTTGGGCGGCAACAACGATTAATCGTTGAATGCACTCGGGATCCGGCTTGCCGGTTCCTTGCCAGATAAACCGCTCCTCCGGGGGCGGTTTTTTTTTGCCCGCTCCGGCAGGGGGAATCTTTGCTACTATGAATAAACCCGAAATAATGGCTAAAATCACCTGCGTGCTATTACAACCAAGGATTGTACAGATATGGACAGCCTGATCACCTTCGAGAAACTTACGGCAAAACACCTGCCTTACCTGTATGAAATTAGATTCTCCGTCGAAGAGAACCCGCTTCACCCTCACCAGATCCAATATCTTCATAGGACCCAGGCACTGGATGATATTAACCAGGGTGGTGGTTGGATTTGCAAATGCGGTGATGATTACGCCGGCGTAGGTTTCGGGCTCTTTATTCCTGAACCCTTGATCGGTGGGCTGTTTGTTAAACCGGAATACCAGTCGAAGGGGATAGGTTCTGCCTTACTGAATGCAGTAACGGCATGGTTATTCGAAAATGGCGCTCAAGAGATCCATCTCACTACCGATCCGGGATCGAAGGCTGAAGCGTTTTATCAGCGGCGCGGGTGGGTTGCCATTGGCAAGGATGAGTTTGGTCAGGCGGAGCTGGTTAAACGTAAAGGTGATAAGTAATGAAAATCAAAGGATTGATAGCATTATTTCTGATGTCTCTGTTTAGCGCTCCACTCTGTGCTGGCGTTGATTATTTTTATCTTAAAAAGAGCGATGGCGAGAAGGTTAAGATTACGCTAAAGGCATTAGAGGCGATGCCATCTTCTTCGATTAAAACCTCTACCAATTTCACTCCTGAGGCCGTTTTTACCGGCGTTGAGTTTAGCGTGCTGACAAAGGAATATGGCCTGACGGGAAGTAAGGTTCGCGCTTTTGCCTGGGATGATTATTCATATTCAATGCCCGTTGCTGAGTTGGCTAAATACAAGGCTATTATCGCCTATAAGAAAAATGGCGAGCTTATGGACGTCGCACAGTTAGGGCCTTTTGCGATTATCTATCCTCGTGATAGCCACCCAGAGTTGAACAATATTGATGTGAACGCAAAAACCGTTTGGCAGATAAAGATGCTAGAGGTTAAGTGAAATGAGCAAAAAATTTATCGGGACGCTTGTCGCTCTGGTTGCAGTGTTGGTGCTCTTAGTTTTACTGATTGCCACAAATTTCGGCAATGTGAAAGAGCGATACAAGCAGATTGAGCCCAATCTCGATAATTACTCCGTTGCTGAAATCCTCTTTTTGTCATTTGAAAGGACAAAAACCGCATTGCTGCTGGGCGATGAGGATAACTACGACGCTTTTATGCTCAAAAAGAAAATATTTGCATCAAAAATTGCCATTCTTGAGGGGCGCTCGACGTTCAGCGATGCTTTTTATTATGATGAAGAATTTATAAAAACCATTGCGGTTTTGAAGCAGCAGTATGCTGAGCTGGATCAACTTAGCGTTGAGTTGTTAAATGGCACCAAAACCAGAGCAGATATACTCTCCTTTATGGACGAGATGGAAATTACCCTGGTCGATATTCAAGAGATAATCTACAAAATACAGATAAGGAATTTCACCGAGGTTAAAGACATCATCAAAGATAATTCAGGTAAAGCCGAGCTGTTTGCTATTATTTCACTGGTGCTGATTTTCTTGATGATGTTCCTGATTTTGAAGCATGCGTTTTCACTGAAGGAGATAGTTAAGAATAAGAATATCTTTATTTCTTCCATTTACCATGAGATAGCCGGCTCAACGCAGGCCATCGTGATTGCGGCAGACATCATGGAGCATGAGTTGGTGCAGGATGAGTTAAAAAAAGAGGCCAGGCTCATCTCGCATCACGGCAATAAAATTGCAGAGCAAACGCGTGAGGTCATGGATTACTCACGGCTTGAAATGGGGGAAGTAAAGGTCAATGATTCTCTGTTTTCACTCAATGAGGTGGTTGACGATGCTGTTGCTGCGGTGGGTGGGGACGGTCGCAATAAATTTATTGTCCGGTATTCGTCTTATTCAGGGGAAGTTCATTCCGATAAATACAAGTTATATCGAATAATCGTCAATCTGTTGGGTAATGCCGATAAATATACCCATTGCGGCTTGGTAATTCTGAATGTGAAGGTTTGTCACGGTCGTCTTTATCTTCTGGTGAAAGATAACGGTATCGGCTTTAACGTGAAAAATATTAACAGATTATATAAAGCATTTAATCAGGGGGTGGAAAGAGAGACGCGCCAGGGGCTGGGCTTGGGCCTGACCATTATAAAGAACTATGTGACCAGGATGAAGGGCACCCTCAGAGTAAAATCTGTTGAAGGTAAAGGCTCGTCATTCCTCATTTGCTTGCCAATAAAATCAGTTGAAAAACAAATGGGAAAGCAACAGTGAAGAAATAATCAGCGGCTTGGCTGGTTTCTCAATCAAATGTACGTCGTAGTTTAATATCATATCGCCGATGTTTTTCTCATAGTGGTGTAACTGGCCTGTCAGGATGATGATTTGTGCATGGGTATCCACTCGGTCTTTTATCTTTTCTACGACCTTTTCTGATGTCTCGCCAAAGTCTAACAGCCAATCAAGGATAAAGGCCTCGTAGGTATGTTGCTCCAGGCTGTCGATGATCGCCTTAGCGGTTGGAAAAGTCTCTGTTTCGATACCGTAGCGGGTGGTGATTTTTTTTAGCAACTCCAGGATGTCTTGGTCATTGTCGAGGATGGCAATTCTGGGTGCCGGAAGAAAGTCTATTTTCCTGACCTTATACAGCTCTGCGCCTGCGCTTTTATCTCTGCCGGTGTTAATAATAAAAAGATCGTCTTTTCTGAACGCATAGGTTTCCCCGTCCTCAATGCTGTCTACCGGCTTGTCATCAACCTCGATATTGCACCGTTTATGTATGCTGTTCATGATAAACACGCAGTTGTGGGCTCTGCGTCCTTCAAACGATTCATTGAAGTATTGAAATACTCTTTTTATCTCGTCGAGAGTGATGCCTCTTTTACCGTCCAGCTTCTGCTTGGCGCTGTTATATTGAAGGTTCAGAATGCTTGCCATGGTTGATGCGTGCTTTCTGTCACCTACCCCTTTCTGGGCCAGCAACATACTGATTGCCTCTGCGTAATTTGGTGTTTTTTTCATGATCACCTCGATTTTTCTGATGTTGACCACGAGCATTTGCTGTCCCGAGGTTGCCTGCTGGCTCGATTATAGATGAAGTCAGGATGGCTGCGGCGATATCCGTTTGATTTTCATGACTAAACTCAAATTACACTCAATAGCACTCAAAAAAACACTCAAAAGACATTCACATTTTATCGTTGATATGATTAATTAGCTCTTATATGTGCGATTCGCGTTCCTGGGGGGGCTGCCTGTCTCACAGAATAAGCTGCCTGCTCCTGTCTTCAAGCTAGGGGCAGGCAGCAAAAAAAGATACACGGCCGACGCCAGGGCCATTACAGCATCAGGGACTCATCACATCACCGCGGCGCAGGTGGTCACACCTTGCTCGCCTGTTGATATTGCCGCACGCTTTCTGCTACTTCTTCTGGCGCCACTACGCCTTCTTTCCCGACTACGACTGCCTGTGACGTGCCCAGTGCCACAATCCGATCGCCGACACTGAAAGTATGAGTCGCATAAAAGTAACGATCGTCCCAGTGAGTAATGGTCATACTGACTTGATAACGTTGGAAGGGCTGCAGCGCCTTTTTGTAATTCATATTCAGTTGACTGACGATCGGCGACCAACGCCGCTTGAGCATCAGCTTCATTAATCCGGTTCGAATAAACATATCCACCCGATTGAGGTCGCACACCGTCAGGTAGCGGCCATTATTCATGTGCAGATTGATATCGATATCATTTAGCCATACTCGAGTTTGCAGGGTGCTGGTCAGGTCATCCATTGACATGCGCGCTTTCCAGCGTGACGAGATAAAGATCCAAATCAGTCGCAGGTACAGGTTCATGGTTATTATTCCGCCGGGGGTGAGAGGTTAAATGTGGTCCAACCAGTTGGCTTTGTCAAAATCCCCGAACCGCGTTGATGAGTGCGCAAACCGAAAAGGAAGGCCCGGATCGCGCGGGAGGGTATCCGGTACGATCCGGGGGTGGGTAAGGCGGGGCCATTGAGAAGGTAACGGCCCCGGCCGGCGCCGGGTTTGGCGACCGGCAGAGGGACTATAGCCGGTGTGATTTTCGGCACCAGCTTGGTTGATAGACTTTGCGCAGTCTATCTTTGGATTTCTCTGCAATGGTTAATGGATTACAGCTTATTGCGCGCCACGTCCAAGATAGCCGTCCCAGTCTTTCCACACCGGCTGCAAACCGGCATCGCTAATCGCTTGCGCCACCTGTTGCGGCGTACGGCCATCATGCGGTTCGAACTGCTCCAGTTCAGGCGGCACGTCGTCGGCATAGCCACCGGGTTGTGTCTTGGATCCGGCGCTGACGCTGTTGATCGCCACCGGGATCATATGATCGCGGAAGAACGGGGATTCACGCGTCGACAAAGAAAGTTCCACGTCGGGGGCGAACAGCCGGAAAGCACAGATCAACTGCACCAGTTGCGGTTCACTCATGATCGACGCCGGTTCTATACCGCCGGCGCAGGGGCGCAAACGCGGGAACGAGATGGAATAACGGCTCTGCCAATAGGTTTGCTGCAGGTAGAATAAGTGCTCGGCCAGCATATAGCAGTCGGTGCGCCAACTGTTGGAGAGCCCGACCAGAGCGCCGAGACCGATCTTGTCGATCCCGGCGCAGCCCAGGCGATCCGGCGTGGCCAACCGCCAATGAAAGTCCTGTTTCTGCCCACGGAGGTGATGCTGCAGATAGGTGGCGGGATGATAGGTTTCCTGATACACCAACACGCCATCCAGCCCCAGCGTTTTCAGTTCGGCATACTCTTCCTGCGCCAGCGGTTGAACCTCCATCATCAGCGAACTGAAATGGCGGCGGATCGCCGGAATATGCTGGCGAAAGTAATCCATGCCGACCTTGGTTTGGTGTTCACCGGTGACCAGCAGCAGATGCTCAAAACCCAAAGCTTTAATCGCCAGACACTCGCGTTCGATTTCTGCGGCATCCAGGGTTTTGCGCTTGATGCGATTGCTCATTGAAAAACCGCAGTAAGTGCAGTCATTAGCGCATAGATTAGACAGGTATAAGGGCACATAGAAGCTGACCACGTTACCAAAACGTTGGCGAGTCAGTTGCTGTGCACGTTGCGCCAAAGGTTCCAGATAGTGCGCCGCGGCAGGGGAGATCAATGCCATAAAGTCTTCACGCGTCAGCTTGTCCGCATTGAGTGCACGCTCCACATCCCGCGCCGTCTTACTGTTAATGCGCAGCGAGATGTCGTCCCAATCCAACTGCTGCCAGCGGCGGCTGAAATCATCGGCCATCACAACGTCTCCCCGGCCTGGCTGAGAAAAGCCGTCAGCGGGCTGGAAGCCGCCGCACTACGTTGGCTACTGCCCAAACCGGCCTGACGCGCCAGTTCACCGGCTTCCAAGGCCAAACGGAAAGCATGCGCCATCTGTACGGGATCGCGTGCCACGGCGATAGCCGTATTCACCAGCACCGCATCGGCACCCAGTTCCATGGCTTCCAGTGCATGGCTCGGCGCACCGATACCGGCGTCCACCACCACCGGCACTTTGGCCTGTTCGATAATGATCTCCAGAAAGTCGCGGGTGCGCAGCCCCCGGTTGGAACCGATTGGCGATCCGAGTGGCATGACCGCCGCGCAGCCCACTTCTTCCAGCCGTTTGCATAGCACCGGGTCGGCACCGCAGTAAGGCAGCACCACAAAGCCTTCTTTTACCAAGGTTTCCGCCGCTTTCAGGGTTTCGATGGGGTCTGGCAGCAGGTATTTCACATCAGGGTGAATTTCCAGTTTTACCCAGTGAGTGCCGAGTGCCTCACGCGCCAGCCGGGCGGCGAATATCGCTTCGGCAGCGGTTTTGGCACCAGAGGTATTGGGCAGCAGGCGTACGCCCAACTGTTGCAGCGGCGCCAGAATGGCATCATTGCCGCCGTGCAGATCGACGCGTTTCATCGCCATGGTGACCAGCTGCGAACCGGAGGCCTGCAGGGCTTCCAGCATCAGCGCTGGGGTGGCGAACTTGCCGGTGCCGGTAAACAGGCGTGAAGTAAAGGTGGTATCGGCGATTTGTAGCATGTCAGCCTCCGGCGATCGCTTGAAACAACAGGATGTCATCACCGTCCTGCACCTGGTGGTTAGCCCAGTCGGCGCGCGGGATGATGGTTTGGTTGATAGCCAGCGCGGTACCCGGCTGGTGGCGTTGCAGTTGCTCCAGCAAAGTATCGACGCTCAGGGGCTGCGCCAGTTCCAACGGCTGGTCATTAAGCCGGATCTTCATGCTGCCCCTCCGCATACCGCACAGGTGCTGGCCTGGCTGAGTTGCAAGGTGCTCCAACTTTGTTGTTTACCGTCGAACAACCGTAGTTTGCCGTTCAGTGGTGAAGACATACCTGCCAGCATCTTTATCGCTTCCAGGGCTTGCAGCGTACCGATGACGCCGACCACCGGGCCGAGCACGCCAGCGGTGCGGCAATTGCGCTGCGGTTCTGCCTGTTCCGGGTAAAGGCAAGCGTAACAGCCGTGGACATAAGGCGGTTCAATGACCAGCAACTGGCCGCTGAAGCCCACCGCGCTGCCGCTGATAAGCGGCTTGTCGGCGCTGATGCAGGCGGCGTTCAACGCATGGCGGGTTTCCATATTGTCGCTGCAGTCCAAAATGAGATCGGCGCGCTCCACGGCGTGGTGCAAGGTTTCGCCTTGCAGCCGTTGTTCCAGCGCAATGGACTCGACCATCGGGTTCAGTGCCTGTAACTGGCGCTGTGCCAGAGCGGCTTTGCTTTTTTCCACGTCGGGGCTCCGGTACAGGATCTGGCGCTGCAGGTTGGTGACGTGAAGCGTATCGTCATCGGCCAGCAACAGCGTACCGACACCGGCGGCGGCCAGATAGAGCGCTGCAGGGGAGCCTAAGCCACCAAGCCCGACGATCAGCGCCGTCGAACGCTTCAGCTTCTCCTGACCTTCCGGGCCGATATCTTCCAGCAGCAGTTGGCGGCTGTAACGCAGGAACTCTTGATCGTTCAACATGGCGTTACTCCTTGCCTTCGATCAGCTGCAGCAGTTGAGCGGTGGCGGCGCGCCAGTCCGGCGCCTGAGTAATGGCGCTGACCACCGCCACGCTACCTACGCCACAGGCCAACACGTCGGCCACGCGATCGATACTGATCCCGCCGATCGCCACCGTCGGATAGTCACTCAACCCGAGGATATGGCGTTTCAGCTCTGCCAGGCCCTGGGGAGCGGAAGGCATGTCTTTGGTTTGCGTCGGGAAGATATGCCCCAGCGCAATATAAGAAGGCTTCACCGCAATGGCTCGCGCCAGCTCGGCGTCGTCATGGGTGGAAACGCCTAAACGCAATCCGGCGCGGTGAATGGCCGCCAAATCGGTGGTCTCCAGGTCTTCCTGGCCCAGGTGTACGCCATAGGCATCGTGTTTAATCGCCAATTGCCAATAGTCATTAATAAACAGCCGGGCGTTGTACCTTTTACCGAGCGCAATGGCGGCGGCAATATCCTCTTCGACCTGCTCATCCGGCAAATCCTTGATGCGCAGTTGGATGGTGGTAACACCCGCATCCAGCAGGCGAGCAATCCATTCGACACTGTCGACTACCGGGTATAACCCCAGCTTGTGCGGAGTGGCGGGGAAAGGCGTGGTGATATCAGTCATTGCTCAGTTCCTCTTGCAGGTTGCCGGCGCTGTGGTAGAGCTCACTGCCGCGTGAACGGAACTCGGCCGACATTTTTTCCATGCCGGTGAGTTGTACTTCTATCGGTTTGGCGGCTTCCTGCGCAGCGGCATAGTCGCGTACTTCCTGCGAAATTTTCATCGAGCAGAATTTGGGGCCGCACATGGAACAGAAGTGGGCGATTTTGCCGGACTCTTGCGGCAGGGTTTCGTCGTGATAAGCGCGGGCGGTAGCCGGGTCGAGCGCCAGGTTGAACTGATCTTCCCAGCGGAATTCGAAACGCGCCTTGGACATGGCGTTATCGCGGATCTGGGCACCCGGGTGGCCTTTGGCCAAATCGGCGGCGTGGGCGGCAATTTTGTAGGTGATCAGCCCCTGTTTGACGTCTTCTTTGTTCGGCAGCCCGAGGTGCTCCTTCGGCGTGACGTAACACAGCATGGCGCAGCCGAACCAACCGATCATCGCGGCGCCGATGCCGGAGGTGAAGTGGTCATAGCCCGGGGCGATATCGGTGGTTAGCGGGCCAAGGGTGTAGAACGGCGCTTCGTGGCAATGCTCCAACTCTTCGGTCATGTTGCGGCGGATCATTTGCATCGGTACATGACCCGGGCCTTCGATCATCACCTGCACGTCATATTCCCAGGCAATTTTAGTCAGTTCGCCCAGCGTGTGCAGTTCGGCGAACTGCGCTTCATCATTGGCGTCCTGAATTGAGCCGGGGCGCAGGCCATCTCCCAGGGACAGCGAGACGTCATAGGCGGCGCAAATTTCGCAGATTTCGCGGAAGTGCTGGTACAGGAAGTTTTCCTGATGGTGTGACAGACACCATTTAGCCATGATCGAACCGCCGCGCGAGACGATGCCGGTCAGGCGCTTGGCGGTCATCGGTACATAGCGCAACAGTACGCCGGCGTGGATGGTGAAGTAGTCAACGCCTTGCTCTGCCTGCTCAAGTAACGTATCGCGGAACATTTCCCAGGTCAGGTTTTCCGCCACGCCGTTCACTTTTTCCAGCGCCTGATAGATAGGCACCGTTCCGATCGGTACCGGGCTGTTACGCAGGATCCATTCGCGGGTTTCGTGGATATAGCGGCCGGTGGACAGGTCCATCACCGTATCCGCGCCCCAGCGGGTGGACCAGACCAGTTTTTCGACCTCCTCTTCGATGGATGAGGTCACCGCCGAGTTGCCGATGTTGGCGTTAACTTTCACCAGAAAATTGCGACCGATGATCATCGGCTCGGATTCGGGATGGTTGATATTAGCGGGGATGATGGCGCGTCCAGCGGCCACTTCCTGGCGAACGAATTCCGGCGTGATGTTCTCCGGCAGATTGGCGCCCCAACTTTGCCCTGGATGCTGCTGGCGCAGGACATCGCCACGGATACGCTCGCGGCCCATGTTTTCGCGGATGGCGATAAACTCCATCTCAGGGGTGATTACGCCAGCGCGGGCGTAGTGCAACTGGGTGACGCATTTGCCGGGTTGCGCCTTGCGCGGCCGCGGCAGATGTTCAAAACGCAGGTGATCCAGACCTTCATCCGCCAGGCGCTGCTGGGTAAAGCCGGAACTGACGCCATTGAGCAGTTCGGTATCACCGCGTTCAGCTATCCAGCCTGCACGCAGTTTTACCAGGCCGGTATGCACATTAAGTTCAGATTGCGGATCGCCATAAGGACCGGCAGTGTCGTATACCGGAATGGCTTCGTTGGGCTGGTACTGTGGGTTGTCTTTGTCGCCGCCAAGCAGCGTCGGGCTAAGCTGGATTTCACGCATCGGCACCTGCAGATCGTTGCGTGAGCCCTGCAGATAAATCCGGCGTGAATTGGGAAAGGACACGCCCTGAAGGGTATCGATAAACTGCTGGGCTTCTTCGCGTTGCTCTTTACGGGCACGGGGTTTTTTAACGTTAGACATAGCAAGTTCCTACCAGTGTGTTGGGTTGGGAATGTTGCTTGTCTGGAGCTCGGAGGGAGTAATGATGCTGGCCGACAGGGCGGGATTATCCCTGTTGGGATCACCTGCCTGTGGCGATAGATTACTCTTGTTCCCTTCGCGGGTATTAACCCGATCAGGTTCCGCGGATCCCGAATTAACGGTCTCAGCCTGGCCAATTTGATGAACAAATCAGGCGCTAGGCACTCCGACAAGATGCCCCCAGTATAGGAGGGTGAATAAAAAAAACTACAAAATTCTAACGTGCCTGATCCAGCGCTTTATCCGGCATCGTTTGTTGCCAGGCTTCGGTCGCCAGTTGGATCAGCTTATCTTCCAGGGTAAAACGTGCCGCCAGAGTTTCACCGATATCCGACAATGCCTGATGGAGTTCCAGGCACACATCCTGATCGATATCCACTTCGGTATAGCGATCGTGAAATGCCATAATCTGTTCGGTATTTGCCCACAGTTTGGGGTAGATGTTTACCGACAGCGTCATTTTCGGACTGGATGCGCCTTCCACTTGCTTGATAATTCTGTCATAGATATGAAAATGACCGGCGGAAAGGTAATCCACCAGATTATGGCAAAAGTTCTCCAGCGCTTTTTCATTCAGCGGCGTATGCTTTTCTTTATTCGGTTTGATACCCACGAGGGTGCAATAGGCGACCAGCAATTGCTTGCGAGCCTGAAGCCATTGATCAACTAATTCATTACTACCACCAACGCGCTGAGTCAGGCTTTCCAAACGGTTGAGCATGTTTGACTCCGTAAGTAATAAAACGTAACAGTAAGTTATTAAAATGTTACAAGGCCGATTTGTAGAGTGCCAGTGAAGCTGAGGTTGTGCAACAACGATATGGAACTTGCATTAACGGGTAATGAAAATGGCTGGTGGATTGTCAGCCATGAAAGCAAACTTTGGTTACCAAACGGTGAATTGCCGTGTGGTTTGGCGGCGTCATTCTCCCTGCAGGGGCGAATGGCCAGGGCTATTGGTGAATGGGAAGGGCTGCCGGTCTGGCTTGTCCGTCAGGCGATGCCGCAGGACATGGGCTCGGTACGCCAACTGCTTGAGCTCGATCGTGGACTGTTCCAGCTCGCCGGTAGGGGAGTGCAACTGGCCGACTTTTACCGTTCCCATCGCTACTGCGGTTACTGCGGCCATGAGATGCACCTCAGTCGCACGGAGAGTGCCTGTCTGTGCGGCAATTGCCGCGAGCGCTACTACCCGCAAATCGCCCCTTGCGTGATTGTTGCCATTCGACGTGACGACGAGATCCTGCTGGCCCAGCACGTGCGCCATCGCGGTGGAATTCATACTGTCCTGGCCGGTTTTGTTGAGGTCGGCGAAACGCTGGAGCAAGCGGCTGCGCGCGAGGTAATGGAGGAAAGTAATATTGAAATCAAAAACCTGCGCTACGTCACCTCGCAACCCTGGCCATTCCCGCATTCGCTGATGATGGCCTTTATGGCCGATTACCATCGGGGTGAGATCCGTCACGATCCGAAAGAGCTGCTTAACGCCGGCTGGTACCGCTACGATCGGTTGCCGCTTTTGCCGCCGCCCGGCACCGTGGCGCGTCGCCTGATAGAGGACACCGTAGCCTTATGCCGCGAGCAATAACTCGCTACAATAGCGGCAGATGAATAAGGGAGCCCCATAAATGAATGAGTTGAAGAACGATCGTTACCTGCGCGCGCTGCTGCGTCAGCCGGTGGATGTGACCCCCGTATGGATGATGCGTCAGGCCGGTCGTTATTTGCCGGAGTACAAAGCCACCCGTGCCCAGGCCGGTGATTTTATGTCGCTGTGCAAGAACGCGGAACTGGCTTGCGAGGTTACGCTGCAGCCGTTGCGCCGCTTCCCGCTGGATGCGGCCATTCTGTTCTCCGACATCCTCACCATTCCCGATGCTATGGGGCTGGGGCTGTATTTCGAAACCGGCGAAGGCCCGCGTTTCTCCTCGCCGATTACCTGTCGTGCCGACGTGGACAAGTTGCCGGCCTTCGATCCGGAAGTGGAGCTGGGCTATGTGATGAACGCGGTGCGTACTATCCGCCGCGAGCTCAAAGGCGAAGTGCCGCTGATCGGTTTCTCCGGCAGCCCGTGGACCCTGGCGACCTATATGGTGGAAGGCGGCAGCAGCAAGGCCTTCACCAAGCTGAAAAAAATGATGTATGCGGAGCCGGCTACGCTGCACCTGCTGCTGGATAAGCTGGCAGACAGCGTCATTTTGTATCTCAACGCCCAGATCAAAGCCGGCGCGCAGTCGGTGATGGTTTTCGATACCTGGGGCGGCGTGCTGACCGGACGTGACTACCGCGAATTCTCTCTGCATTACATGCATAAGATTGTCGATGGGCTGCTGCGTGAAAACGATGGCCGCCGCGTGCCGGTCACGCTGTTCACCAAAGGCGGTGGCCAGTGGCTGGAGGCTATGGCGGCCACCGGTTGTGACGCGCTGGGTCTTGACTGGACGACCGACATCGCTGACGCGCGCCGTCGCGTAGGGGATAAAGTCGCGCTGCAGGGTAACATGGATCCTTCTATGCTGTATGCGCCACCTGAGCGTATTGCCCAGGAAGTGGAAACTATTTTGGCCGGTTTCGGTCACGGTGAAGGGCATGTTTTCAATCTGGGTCACGGCATTCATTTGGATGTGCCACCAGAAAACGCCGGCGCCTTTGTCGAGGCGGTTCACGCTCAATCGGGCAAATACCATCGCTAAGGACCGAACGTGATAGATACTCAAGCCCTACGCGCGGAGCAATTGCAGCGCGCCTCGGAAGTGATTCGTTACGATGACTTCCAGACCGAGTCGCCGGCCTTTATTGCCGGTGCCGACGTGGGCTTTGAACAGGAAGGTGAGGTGACGCGTGCTGCCATTGCCATTCTGCGCTATCCATCGCTGGAGCTGGTGGAGTACCGGGTGGCTCGTGTCGCGACCACCCTGCCTTACATTCCCGGTTTTTTATCATTTCGTGAATATCCTGCGTTGCTCGCGGCTTGGGAGCAATTGCAGCAGAAGCCGGACCTGGTTTTTGTCGACGGCCATGGTATCTCACACCCGCGCCGTCTGGGCGTTGCCAGCCATTTCGGTCTGCTGGTCGACGTACCGACCATTGGCGTCGCCAAAAAGCGCCTGTGCGGTAAATTCGCCCCTTTGGACGCAGCCGCCGGCGCGTTGGCGCCGCTGGAAGATAAAGGCGAGCAGCTTGGCTGGGTGTGGCGTAGCAAGGCGCGTTGTAACCCGTTGTTTATCTCTACCGGCCACCGCGTCGGGGCCGACAGTGCGTTGGCCTGGGTACAACGTTGCATGGCGGGCTACCGTTTGCCGGAACCTACGCGCTGGGCCGATGCCATCGCCTCGCGCCGGCCGGCCTTCCAGCGCTGGTTGCAGCAGCATCCAGAGGTGTCGCAATGACCAATTTCGGGTACACTGCGGCGCAGATAACGCGTAAGAGAGTGAATAATGCTACGTAACCCGATCCATTTACGTCTGGAAAAGCTTGAAAGCTGGCAACATTTGACCTTTATGGCCAGTTTGTGCGAGCGTATGTATCCGAATTACCAGATGTTCTGCCTGCAAACCGAGTTTGGCGATCCGGCGATTTACCGCCGCATTCTGGATTTGGTGTGGGAAACGCTGGTGGTCAAGGACGCCAAGGTCAACTTTGACAGCCAGCTGGAGAAGTTGGAAGAGGCGATACCTTCGGCAGAAGATTACGATCTTTACGGCGTTTACCCGGCTATTGACGCCTGTATCGCATTAGGGGAACTGATCCATTCGCGACTCAGCGGGGAGACGCTAGAGCACGCCATCGCCATTAGCGAAACGTCAATTCGCACCGTGGCGATGTTGGAAATGACTCAGGCCGGTAAAGAAATGACCGACGATGAGCTCAAGGTTTTGCCTGCGGTAGAGGAAGAATGGGACATCCAATGGGAAATTTTCCGCCTGTTGGCTGACTGCGAGGAACGCGATTTAGAGCTGATCAAAGGCTTGCGTTCTGACCTCCGCGAGGCCGCGGTGAGTAATATCGGGATAAATTTAACGCAATAAGGCAAGAAAACGTGATTTAACGCCTGATTTGTCATGCCTTAAGGCTTCACATCCGCACCCTGTCTGGTCTACATTTGGGGGGCGTAAAAAAAGTGGCTATCGGTGCGTGTATGCAGGGAGTGCTGTCAATCGGCATATCCGTCGCACTCGATGCTTTGCAAACGATAAACACACTGTAAGGATAACTTATGAACAAGACTCAACTGATTGATGTAATCGCGGACAAGGCTGACCTTTCCAAAGCACAAGCTAAACTGGCTCTGGAATCCACCCTGGCTGCTATTACTGAGTCTCTGAAAGAAGGTGATGCAGTACAATTGGTTGGTTTCGGTACTTTCAAGGTCAACCACCGCAACGAGCGCACTGGTCGCAACCCGCAGACTGGTAAAGAAATCAAAATCGCAGCTGCTAACGTGCCTGCGTTCGTTTCTGGTAAAGCACTGAAAGACGCGGTTAAGTAATACTGCGTGTTGGTGAAAAGATTAAACAGGGGGGCAATAGCGCCCCTTTTGTTTATCCGACAGGCGCTCATGGTCATCGGCCTTGCCGGTGTCCTGAGCGCCTGCAGCAGTCATTCAGATCCCCCTGCCTTTAGTGCCAGCGGCTTTGTGGCCGACCAGGGCGTTATTCGCCTGTGGCGCAAAGACGACGATCGGCATCGCCCACAGGTGCTGATGAGCGTCTACAGTCCTTATCGCGGTCCGGGCACCGTCACCACGCTGTACGAATACCAAAACGGCGAACTGCGCCAGATTAAACGCACCGATGCCGATGGCGATCGTGACTCTATTCAACTTCGCTTCACCGATGACGGCGAAGTAAGCTTTATGCAGCGTCAACTGGCCACGCGGCGTGAACAACTGACCGCCGATGAAATCGCGCTGTACCAATACCAGGCGCGTCGAGTGCTTGAAGTGAGTAATGCGCTGCGTGCCGGCAATGTGAAACTGCTGCAGGGGCGTTGGCAACAGGGCACGGTGCAAACCTGCGATGGCCAAACGTTGAAACCAGGGCTGGACGGCAGTGCCGAAGCCTGGATTGAGCGTCGCGCCCGCAACAGCAGCCAACCGGTGAATATTGCCTGGTTGGATGCGCCGGAAGGGCGTGAACTGCTGCTGGTGGCAAACGACGATTTTTGCCGCTGGGAGCCGAAAGAAGATCAGCTATAAAAAAGGCCCCGCATGGCGGAGCCCTCAGAGATTTTAGCGTTCAGATCATTTGCCGCGTGCAATCGCACGATAGCCAATGTCCTTACGGCAGAAGCTGCCTGTCCACTGAATGCCATCCGCCAATTGGTAAGCGCGTTGTTGCGCCTGAGCCACCGTTTCACCCAGCGCGGTAACGCACAGCACGCGGCCACCGCTGGTCACCACGTCGTTACCCTGCATACGGGTGCCGGCATGGAATACCTTGCCGTCGGCGCTTTCTTGCTGCGGCAGACCCTGAATGACCTCACCGTTGTTATAGTCACCCGGATAACCGCCGGCTGCCAGTACCACGCCCAACGCAGGACGTTCATCCCATTCAGACGTTTTCTCATCCAGCTTACCTTCCGCACCGGCCAGGCACAGTTCAACCAGATCAGAGCGCAGACGCAGCATGATCGGCTGGGTTTCCGGATCGCCAAAGCGGCAGTTGAATTCAATGACTTTCGGTTGACCGTCCGCAGAGATCATCAGCCCGGCATAAAGGAAGCCGACATAGGTGTTACCTTCCGCCGCCATGCCGCGCACGGTTGGCCAGATAACCTGGTCCATCGCGCGCTGGTGGATTTCATCGGTCACCACTGGCGCCGGGGAATAAGCCCCCATACCGCCGGTGTTCGGGCCGGTGTCGCCATCGCCGACGCGTTTGTGATCCTGGCTGGTGGCCATCGGCACTACGTTTTCACCGTCGACCATGACGATAAAGCTGGCTTCTTCCCCATCCAGGAATTCTTCCACCACGATGCGGTGGCCTGCATCGCCGAAGGCGTTGCCTGCCAGCATGTCTTGCACGGCGTCTTCCGCTTCCTGCAGCGTCATGGCAACAATCACGCCTTTACCGGCCGCCAGGCCGTCGGCCTTGATGACGATCGGTGCACCTTTACTGCGAACATAGGCCAGCGCCGGTTCGACTTCGGTAAAGTTTTGGTACTCGGCGCTTGGAATATTATGGCGCGCCAGGAAATCTTTGGTGAAGGCTTTAGAGCCTTCTAACTGGGCTGCGGCCTGAGAGGGGCCAAAGATTTTCAGGCCGGCGGCCTGGAAGGCGTCAACCACGCCAATCACCAGCGGCGCTTCCGGCCCGACAATGGTGAGGCCGATATCGTTGCTCTGGGCAAAAGCGAGCAGGGCCGGAATATCGGTAGCGGAGATCTCGACGTTCGTAAGACCTGGTTCCAGCGCGGTACCGGCATTGCCCGGTGCTACGTAAACTTTGTCCGCCAGCGGTGATTGGGCTGCTTTCCAGGCCAGCGCGTGTTCGCGTCCGCCGTTGCCGATAATTAAAATGTTCATCAGGTGCTCCACGAAGGGCGTGCGCCGCAGCGCACGCAGCAAAAAGGATTAATGGCGGAAGTGACGCATATCGGTAAAGATCATCGCAATGCCGTGTTCGTTGGCGGCGGCAATCACTTCATCATCACGGATCGACCCGCCTGGCTGGATCACGCAGGTGATGCCAACGGCTGCCGCGGCATCGATGCCGTCACGGAACGGGAAGAAGGCGTCGGACGCCATGGCGGAGCCTTTGACTTCCAGACCTTCGTCGGCGGCTTTGATGCCGGCGATCTTGGCTGAGTAAACGCGGCTCATTTGCCCCGCACCTATGCCGATGGTCATGTTGTCGCGCGCATAAACAATGGCGTTGGACTTAACAAACTTGGCCACTTTCCAGCAGAACAGCGCATCACGCAATTCCTGAGCGGTAGGTTGGCGTTCGGACACTACGCGCAGATCGCTTTCACTCACCATGCCCAGATCGCGATCCTGCACCAGCAAGCCGCCGTTGACGCGCTTGAAGTCCAGAGCGGCAACGCGTTGCTGCCATTGGCCGCAGGCCAGCACGCGGACGTTCTGTTTGGCGGCCAGCAGGGAGCGCGCTTCCTGGCTGATGCTAGGGGCGATAATCACTTCCACAAACTGACGACTTATAATGGCTTGCGCAGTGGCGGCGTCCAGTTCGCGGTTGAAGGCGATGATGCCGCCGAACGCGGAGGTAGGATCGGTTTGATAGGCACGCTCATAGGCTGCCAGAATATCGTCGCCTATCGCCACGCCACAGGGGTTGGCGTGCTTGACGATAACGCAGGCCGGTTCGGCGAACTCTTTCACGCACTCCAGTGCCGCATCGGTATCGGCGATGTTGTTGTACGACAACGCTTTGCCCTGTAGCTGATCGGCGGTGGCGACAGAAGCTTCCTGAACATTCTCTTCTATATAGAAGGCGGCCTGCTGGTGGCTGTTCTCACCGTAGCGCATATCCTGCTTCTTGATGTAGTTAAGGTTCAGCGTGCGAGGGAAGCGACCGGAAGGCTGCTCGGTTTCGCCATGGTAGGCCGGCACCAGCGCGCCGAAGTAGTTGGCGATCATGCTGTCGTAAGCGGCGGTGTGTTCAAACGCCTTGATAGCCAGATCGAAACGGGTGGCGTATTGCAGTGAGCCGTCGTTGTTATCCATCTCGGTAATGATAGCGGCGTAGTCACTGCTCTTTACCACGATGGCGACGTCTTTATGGTTCTTGGCCGCGGAGCGCACCATGGTCGGGCCGCCGATGTCGATATTCTCTACTGCATCTTCCAGCGAGCATTCCGGGCGCGCCACGGTTTGGGCGAACGGATACAGGTTTACCACCACCATGTCGATCGGCTTGATGTCATGTTGGCTCATGATGCCATCGTCCTGGCCGCGACGGCCCAGAATGCCACCGTGCACTTTCGGGTGCAGCGTCTTTACTCGTCCATCCATCATTTCCGGGAAGCCGGTGTAGTCGGAAACTTCGGTAACAGGTAGACCGGCATCTGCCAGCAGGCGAGCGGTACCGCCTGTGGAGAGCAGTTCAACGCCACGGCTTGAAAGCGCTTCGGCGAATTCAACGATACCGGCTTTGTCAGAGACGCTGAGCAGGGCCCGGCGGATTGGACGAGGTTGTTGCATGGTTTTATCCCTTGGCTTTGGAGTCGCAATAAAAGAGCGTTACGTGAATTTCCACCTTCTACTCTCTATAAGGAAAGGTTTTTCTCTCTATAAAGAGGGTATCGGGCACAAATTCAGGTAACGCCCCCATAAAAAGGGGAGCGTTTCGTCGCGGGGAATTGTAGCGAAAACGTTTGCGTGGCGCTCGTAAATTTTCCGTGCAAATGGCTTCTGTGGATAAGTTTGTGCACAACAGGGTATAAGGCGGGCTTTTGCTGTGGAATGCAGCAAACGATCGTTTTTGTCGAAAATACCTGTTGCGGCCTGCGAGGAACTCCCTATAATGCGCCTCCATCGACACGGAACATGTGAACAACTTCACAGAGTCTCCGGGGTTCGAAGAGAAAAAATCCTGAAATTTAGGGGTTGACTCTGAAAGAGGAAAGCGTATTATACGCCACCTCGAGATAGCAAGCTACGGCGGCTAACTCACTGCTCTTTAACAATTTATCAGACAATCTGTGTGGGCACTCCACAAGACGATATCCAGAACCTTCGGGTTCAAAAAAATATCAAGTCTTGAAGAGTGACCAAGCAATAATTCATTTAGTTGACGTGTTTAACTGATGAATATTACGAAAGTTAATTTTCGAGCATCGCTTCACGAGTTGAAGCAAATCAAGCTTTTAATTGAAGAGTTTGATCATGGCTCAGATTGAACGCTGGCGGCAGGCCTAACACATGCAAGTCGAGCGGTAGCACAGGGAGCTTGCTCCTGGGTGACGAGCGGCGGACGGGTGAGTAATGTCTGGGAAACTGCCTGATGGAGGGGGATAACTACTGGAAACGGTAGCTAATACCGCATAATGTCTACGGACCAAAGTGGGGGACCTTCGGGCCTCATGCCATCAGATGTGCCCAGATGGGATTAGCTAGTAGGTGGGGTAATGGCTCACCTAGGCGACGATCCCTAGCTGGTCTGAGAGGATGACCAGCCACACTGGAACTGAGACACGGTCCAGACTCCTACGGGAGGCAGCAGTGGGGAATATTGCACAATGGGCGCAAGCCTGATGCAGCCATGCCGCGTGTGTGAAGAAGGCCTTCGGGTTGTAAAGCACTTTCAGCGAGGAGGAAGGGTTCAGTGTTAATAGCACTGTTCATTGACGTTACTCGCAGAAGAAGCACCGGCTAACTCCGTGCCAGCAGCCGCGGTAATACGGAGGGTGCAAGCGTTAATCGGAATTACTGGGCGTAAAGCGCACGCAGGCGGTTTGTTAAGTCAGATGTGAAATCCCCGCGCTTAACGTGGGAACTGCATTTGAAACTGGCAAGCTAGAGTCTTGTAGAGGGGGGTAGAATTCCAGGTGTAGCGGTGAAATGCGTAGAGATCTGGAGGAATACCGGTGGCGAAGGCGGCCCCCTGGACAAAGACTGACGCTCAGGTGCGAAAGCGTGGGGAGCAAACAGGATTAGATACCCTGGTAGTCCACGCTGTAAACGATGTCGACTTGGAGGTTGTGCCCTTGAGGCGTGGCTTCCGGAGCTAACGCGTTAAGTCGACCGCCTGGGGAGTACGGCCGCAAGGTTAAAACTCAAATGAATTGACGGGGGCCCGCACAAGCGGTGGAGCATGTGGTTTAATTCGATGCAACGCGAAGAACCTTACCTACTCTTGACATCCAGAGAATTCGCTAGAGATAGCTTAGTGCCTTCGGGAACTCTGAGACAGGTGCTGCATGGCTGTCGTCAGCTCGTGTTGTGAAATGTTGGGTTAAGTCCCGCAACGAGCGCAACCCTTATCCTTTGTTGCCAGCACGTAATGGTGGGAACTCAAAGGAGACTGCCGGTGATAAACCGGAGGAAGGTGGGGATGACGTCAAGTCATCATGGCCCTTACGAGTAGGGCTACACACGTGCTACAATGGCGTATACAAAGAGAAGCGAACTCGCGAGAGCAAGCGGACCTCATAAAGTACGTCGTAGTCCGGATCGGAGTCTGCAACTCGACTCCGTGAAGTCGGAATCGCTAGTAATCGTAGATCAGAATGCTACGGTGAATACGTTCCCGGGCCTTGTACACACCGCCCGTCACACCATGGGAGTGGGTTGCAAAAGAAGTAGGTAGCTTAACCTTCGGGAGGGCGCTTACCACTTTGTGATTCATGACTGGGGTGAAGTCGTAACAAGGTAACCGTAGGGGAACCTGCGGTTGGATCACCTCCTTACCTAATGATATTGATTCGCGTGAAGTGCTCACACAGATTGTCTGATGAAAAAGTAACGAGCAGAAATACCTTTATAGGCTTGTAGCTCAGGTGGTTAGAGCGCACCCCTGATAAGGGTGAGGTCGGTGGTTCAAGTCCACTCAGGCCTACCACTTCTCGAAGTGGAAAAGGTACTGCACGTGACTGTATGGGGCTATAGCTCAGCTGGGAGAGCGCCTGCCTTGCACGCAGGAGGTCAGCGGTTCGATCCCGCTTAGCTCCACCATATAGTCCTGTATTTCAATACTTCAGAGTGTACTGGCAACAGTATGCTGCGAAGTATTTTGCTCTTTAACAATCTGGAACAAGCTGAAAATTGAAACATGACAGCTGAAACTTATCCCTCCGTAGAAGTATTGGGGTAAGGATTAACCTGTCATAGAGTCTCTCAAATGTAGCAGCACGAAAGTGGAAACACCTTCGGGTTGTGAGGTTAAGTGACTAAGCGTACACGGTGGATGCCTAGGCAGTCAGAGGCGATGAAGGGCGTGCTAATCTGCGATAAGCGTCGGTAAGGTGATATGAACCGTAATAACCGGCGATACCCGAATGGGGAAACCCAGTGCAATTCGTTGCACTATCATACGATGAATACATAGTCGTATGAGGCGAACCGGGGGAACTGAAACATCTAAGTACCCCGAGGAAAAGAAATCAACCGAGATTCCCCCAGTAGCGGCGAGCGAACGGGGAGGAGCCCAGAACCTGAATCAGTTCTTGTGTTAGTGGAAGCGTCTGGAAAGTCGCACAGTAAAGGGTGATAGTCCCGTACACTAAAATGCATTAATTGTGAGTTCGATGAGTAGGGCGGGACACGTGACATCCTGTCTGAATATGGGGGGACCATCCTCCAAGGCTAAATACTCCTGACTGACCGATAGTGAACCAGTACCGTGAGGGAAAGGCGAAAAGAACCCCGGCGAGGGGAGTGAAATAGAACCTGAAACCGTGTACGTACAAGCAGTGGGAGCACCTTCGTGGTGTGACTGCGTACCTTTTGTATAATGGGTCAGCGACTTATATTTTGTAGCAAGGTTAACCGTATAGGGGAGCCGTAGGGAAACCGAGTCTTAACTGGGCGAATAGTTGCAAGGTATAGACCCGAAACCCGGTGATCTAGCCATGGGCAGGTTGAAGGTTGGGTAACACTAACTGGAGGACCGAACCGACTAATGTTGAAAAATTAGCGGATGACTTGTGGCTGGGGGTGAAAGGCCAATCAAACCGGGAGATAGCTGGTTCTCCCCGAAAGCTATTTAGGTAGCGCCTCGTGAACTCATCTTCGGGGGTAGAGCACTGTTTCGGCTAGGGGGCCATCCCGGCTTACCAAACCGATGCAAACTCCGAATACCGAAGAATGTTATCACGGGAGACACACGGCGGGTGCTAACGTCCGTCGTGAAGAGGGAAACAACCCAGACCGCCAGCTAAGGTCCCAAAGTCATGGTTAAGTGGGAAACGATGTGGGAAGGCATAGACAGCCAGGATGTTGGCTTAGAAGCAGCCATCATTTAAAGAAAGCGTAATAGCTCACTGGTCGAGTCGGCCTGCGCGGAAGATGTAACGGGGCTAAACCATGCACCGAAGCTGCGGCAGCGACGCTTAGGCGTTGTTGGGTAGGGGAGCGTTCTGTAAGCCGTTGAAGGTGGCCTGTGAGGGTTGCTGGAGGTATCAGAAGTGCGAATGCTGACATAAGTAACGATAAAGCGGGTGAAAAGCCCGCTCGCCGGAAGACCAAGGGTTCCTGTCCAACGTTAATCGGGGCAGGGTGAGTCGACCCCTAAGGCGAGGCCGAAAGGCGTAGTCGATGGGAAACAGGTTAATATTCCTGTACTCGGTGTTACTGCGAAGGGGGGACGGAGAAGGCTAGGCTAGCCGGGCGACGGTTGTCCCGGTTTAAGCGTGTAGGGGGAGTGACCTGGTAAATCCGGTTACTTATTAACCCTGAGGCGTGATGACGATGCACTACGGTGCAGAAGTAGTTGATGCCAAGCTTCCAGGAAAAGCCTCTAAGCATCAGGTAACACAGAATCGTACCCCAAACCGACACAGGTGGTCAGGTAGAGAATACCAAGGCGCTTGAGAGAACTCGGGTGAAGGAACTAGGCAAAATGGTGCCGTAACTTCGGGAGAAGGCACGCTGGCGCGTAGGTGAAGAGACTTGCTCTCGGAGCTGAAGCCAGTCGCAGATACCAGCTGGCTGCAACTGTTTAATAAAAACACAGCACTGTGCAAACACGAAAGTGGACGTATACGGTGTGACGCCTGCCCGGTGCTGGAAGGTTAATTGATGGGGTCAGCCGCAAGGCGAAGCTCTTGATCGAAGCCCCAGTAAACGGCGGCCGTAACTATAACGGTCCTAAGGTAGCGAAATTCCTTGTCGGGTAAGTTCCGACCTGCACGAATGGCGTAATGATGGCCAGGCTGTCTCCACCCGAGACTCAGTGAAATTGAACTCGCTGTGAAGATGCAGTGTACCCGCGGCAAGACGGAAAGACCCCGTGAACCTTTACTATAGCTTGACACTGAACATTGAGCCTTGATGTGTAGGATAGGTGGGAGGCTTTGAAGCGTGGACGCCAGTCTGCGTGGAGCCAACCTTGAAATACCACCCTTTAATGTTTGATGTTCTAACTCGGCCCCGTAATCCGGGGTGAGGACAGTGTCTGGTGGGTAGTTTGACTGGGGCGGTCTCCTCCCAAAGAGTAACGGAGGAGCACGAAGGTTAGCTAATCACGGTCGGACATCGTGAGGTTAGTGCAAAGGCATAAGCTAGCTTGACTGCGAGAGTGACGGCTCGAGCAGGTACGAAAGTAGGTCTTAGTGATCCGGTGGTTCTGAATGGAAGGGCCATCGCTCAACGGATAAAAGGTACTCCGGGGATAACAGGCTGATACCGCCCAAGAGTTCATATCGACGGCGGTGTTTGGCACCTCGATGTCGGCTCATCACATCCTGGGGCTGAAGTAGGTCCCAAGGGTATGGCTGTTCGCCATTTAAAGTGGTACGCGAGCTGGGTTTAGAACGTCGTGAGACAGTTCGGTCCCTATCTGCCGTGGGCGTTGGAAGATTGAGAGGGGTTGCTCCTAGTACGAGAGGACCGGAGTGAACGCACCACTGGTGTTCGGGTTGTCATGCCAATGGCACTGCCCGGTAGCTAAGTGCGGAAAAGATAAGCGCTGAAAGCATCTAAGCGCGAAACTTGCCTCGAGATGAGTCTTCCCTGGGCCTTTAAGGCCCCTGAAGGAACGTTTAAGACTAAGACGTTGATAGGCTGGGTGTGTAAGTGCAGCGATGCATTGAGCTAACCAGTACTAATGATCCGTGAGGCTTAACCTTACAACACCAAAGGTGTTTTAGAGAGATTGTAGAGATTTTCAGCGAGTTCCGAGATTGGTTTCAATGGCTGCGAGAGTAGCGGTTGGAATGAAACAGAATTTGCCTGGCGGCAATAGCGCGGTGGTCCCACCTGACCCCATGCCGAACTCAGAAGTGAAACGCCGTAGCGCCGATGGTAGTGTGGGGTCTCCCCATGCGAGAGTAGGACACTGCCAGGCATCAATTAAGCCAAGAGGCCATCCGCAAGGATGGCCTTTTTGCTGTGTGCGAAAGAAAAAGGCGCAGCCAGGCTGGGTCTTGTATTCCTCGTCGTCAAATCCCTTTTCCAGCAATACCGTTAATCATCTTTATCCAAGAGAAAAGGCCCCGAAGGGCCTTTGATTAGGGTGTGTTTGCTTTTTTCACTTATTATTCGTTTAGTGTGAGCTGCCCTGGGAAATGCCCAGGCCGGTTTGTGAACGTACAAATTGAGCACGGAAGCGTTCGCGTTCTTGTTGCCCGGCTAAAGAGCTGTCGGTAACCGAGAACAGCCAGGTGCCGACGAACGCGACAATCATCGAGAACAGCGCCGGATATTCATACGGATAGATGGGTTTCTCATGCCCCAGGATCTGCACCCAGATCGTCGGGCCGAGGATCATCAGGATCACCGCAGTGAGCAGACCCAACCAGCCGCCGATCATGGCACCACGGGTTGTCAGACGTGACCAATACATCGAAAGAATAATAATCGGGAAGTTACAGCTGGCAGCGATAGAGAAAGCCAAGCCGACCATAAAGGCGATATTCTGTTTCTCAAACAAAATCCCCAGAGCTATCGCCACGATACCCAGGATCACCACGGTAATCTTGGAGACGCGCAGTTCGTCACGCTCAGTCGCTTTGCCGTTTTTAATCACGCTGGCGTACAAATCGTGAGATACCGCTGAAGCACCCGCCAACGTCAGGCCTGCGACTACGGCCAAAATGGTGGCAAAGGCGACAGCAGAGATAAAGCCGAGGAAGAAGTTGCCGCCCACGGCGTTGGCTAAATGCACCGCCGCCATATTGGTACCGCCCAGCAGAGCCCCGGTGGCATCTTTGAACGCCGGGTTAGGGCTGACCAACAAGATGGCCCCGAAGCCGATAATAAAGGTCAGGATATAGAAGTAACCGATAAAACCGGTGGCGTAGAACACGCTTTTGCGGGCCTCTTTAGCGTCGCTCACGGTAAAGAAACGCATCAGAATATGTGGCAGACCGGCGGTACCGAACATCAGCGCCAACCCCAGAGACAACGCAGAAATAGGGTCGGAAACCAGACCGCCCGGGCTCATGATGGCGAGGCCTTTTGGATGCACCTTCACGGCTTCGGCAAACAGGGTGTTGAAGTCGAAATTGACCGATTTCATCACCATCAACGCCATAAAGCTGGCGCCGGCCAGTAACAGCACCGCCTTGATAATCTGCACCCAGGTGGTGGCCAACATCCCGCCGAACAAGACGTACAGCACCATCAGAATACCGACCAGAATGACCGCCACGTGGTAATTGAGGCCGAACAGCAGCTGAATCAGCTTGCCGGCACCGACCATTTGGGCAATCAGATACAGTGCGACCACCACCAGAGAGCCACAGGCGGAGAGCGTACGGATTGGCTTTTGTTTTAACCGGTAGGAAGCCACGTCGGCAAAGGTGTAACGGCCCAGGTTACGCAGGCGTTCTGCAATCAGGAACAAAATGATCGGCCAACCGATCAGGAAACCGATGGAGTAAATCAGTCCGTCATAGCCGGAGGTATACACCAGGGCAGAAATACCCAGGAAAGAGGCCGCTGACATAAAATCGCCGGCAATCGCCAGACCGTTCTGCAGACCGGTAATTTTCCCGCCGGCGGTGTAATAGTCCTGACGTGAGCGAGTGCGTTTTGAGGCCCAATAGGTGATATACAGCGTGGCGCCGACAAACAGGATGAACATGACGATGGCCTGAATGTTCAACGGTTGGCGCTTCACTTCACCGCCAATGGCATCGGCAAAGGCCAGGCCCGGTAGCATCATCAGAGCGGCGGCGGACAGTAAACGCTTCATTTCTTCACCTCACGCAGGATTTCTGCAGTCAGGCGATCGAATTCGCCGTTGGCGCGGAATACGTAGATCCCGGTGAGCACAAAAGAGATCACGATCAGGCCAACGCCTACCGGGATCCCGCGGGTAATAGTAGATCCTGCGGCGATCGGGGTGCCCAACCACTGAGGATCGAAGGCGATCAATAAAATAAAGCCAACGTAGAGCGCCAGTGTAATCAGCGACAGCAGCCAGGCAAATCGGCTGCGTTTTCGCACCAGTTCGATAAAGCGCGGGTTTTCCTCAATCCCTTGATAAATGGTGTCATTCATCAGAGTGTCTCCAGTAGGTATTGAACGAATACGCCGCGCTTGAAGCCGATCATTGGGTTATCTTCCCGCCGATCGGCCAGAGGCGGCGTAAATTATGACGGCACTTTCATTGATTGTTTTTCTTCCAACAGCTTGTCGACTACGGCCGGATCCGCCAGCGTTGAGGTATCCCCCAGGTTGCTGGTATCGCCGGCGGCAATTTTGCGCAAGATACGGCGCATGATCTTGCCGGAGCGCGTTTTGGGCAGGGAATCTGTCCAGTGCAGCACGTCCGGGGTAGCGATCGGCCCTATTTCTTTACGTACCCAGTTACGGACTTCGGTATAAAGCTCAGGCGAAGGTTCCTCGCCGTGATTGAGCGTGATATAGGCGTAAATTGCCTGGCCTTTAATGTTATGCGGAATGCCGACTACCGCCGCTTCGGCGATTTTCGGATGAGAGACCAGGGCGGATTCGATTTCGGCGGTGCCCAGACGGTGGCCGGACACGTTCAGAACGTCGTCGACGCGGCCAGTGATCCAGTAGTATCCGTCTTCGTCACGGCGCGCGCCGTCACCGCTGAAATACATGCCTTTAAAGGTGGAGAAGTAGGTTTGCTCGAAGCGATCGTGATCGCCGAACAGGGTTCGCGCCTGGCCAGGCCAGGAGTCGGTGATCACCAGATTGCCTTCGCAGGCACCTTCTTGCGGCGTGCCGACATTATCGACCAGCGCCGGCTGTACGCCGAAGAACGGACGCGTTGCCGAGCCGGCTTTCAGCTCGGTGGCGCCCGGTAGTGGGGTGATCATAAAGCCGCCGGTTTCGGTCTGCCACCAGGTGTCTACGATGGGGCATTTGCCGTTGCCGATTTTATTGTAATACCACTCCCAGGCTTCCGGGTTGATTGGCTCACCCACCGATCCCATGATACGCAGCGAGTCGCGTTTGGTGCCTTCGATCGCTTTGTCGCCTTCAGCCATCAGGGCACGAATGGCGGTGGGCGCGGTGTACAGAATATTGACCTGATGCTTGTCGATCACCTGTGACAGACGGTTGACGCCAGGGTAGTTCGGCACACCTTCAAACATCAGGGTAATGGCGCCACAGGCCAGTGGGCCGTACAGCAGATAGCTGTGGCCGGTGACCCAACCGACGTCGGCGGTACACCAGTACACGTCGCCATCGTGGTAGTCGAACACGTACTTAAAGGTCAGGGCGGCATAAACCAGGTAGCCGCCAGTGGTGTGTAGCACACCCTTGGGTTTGCCGGTTGACCCCGAGGTATAAAGGATAAACAGCGGATCTTCTGCATTCATCTCTTCCGGCGGGCAGTCGGCTGAGACGCCTTCGGTCAACTCATGCCACCACAGATCGCGGCCTTCCTGCCAGTAGCCCGGTCTGCCGGTGCGCTTGAACACCACAACGTTGGCGACGCTTTTCACACCAGGATTTTTCAGCGCATCATCGACGTTTTTCTTCAAGGGTACGGCACGTCCGGCACGCAGGCCTTCGTCAGCGGTAATCACCAGTTTTGAGTTGGAATCGATAATTCGTCCGGCGACCGCTTCCGGCGAGAAACCGCCAAAGATGACCGAATGCACGGCCCCGATGCGGGCGCAGGCCAGCATGGCCACCGCAGCTTCCGGTACCATCGGCATATAGATAGCCACGACGTCGCCTTTTTTAACGCCCAGTTTTTTCAGCACGTTGGCGAACTGGCAGACATCGTGGTGCAGTTGTTTGTAGGTCACTTTTTTTGACTGGGTGGGATCGTCACCTTCCCAGATGATGGCAGTTTGGTCACCACGTTCGGCCAGGTGGCGATCGAGGCAGTTGGCCGCCAGGTTCAGGGTACCGTCTTCAAACCAGCGAATGCTGATATGGCCAGGATCAAACGAGGTGTTTTTTACCCGGCTATAAGGCTTTATCCAGTCGAGAATTTTTCCCTGCTCGCCCCAGAACGTTTCTGGGTCTTGCACAGATTGTTGATAATATTGTTGATATTGTGTCGGACTGATCAGGGCGTGTTCTGCAATTGCAGAAGGAATAGCGTGTTTATGCACTTGGCTCATAGCTTTTCTCCTTGAAGTTGTTAATGATATGTCAACTGAAGGTTAAGTATAGTTTGCTCCGATTCTTTGTTTCTTTTTTGCGCGGCAGATCACGCAACGAAGATATTGATTTGTAATAGTTCTGCCCCATTTGTGTTGAGCATCTATCTGCTTGGCGGGAAAAAACGTTCAGATACCAAGTTTTCGCCAGAAAACACTATCTAAAGAACTAAAAAGAATAAACAATCCCACAATAAACCCGTTTTTTATCGCCATTTTTTAATATAAAACGCCACTGTTAAAATCTCGGTTAAATCCTTTTGGAACATAGTTCCCTTTTGATATTCGATGTTGATATTAATAGTGGAGTGGTCAGTCAGCGGCGTTAATAAGAGAATGATTTGAGAATCATCCTAATAAATAGACGATAAAATGCGGTACCTGAACGTTCTGATATTTTCATTTTTAAAACTTTATTGCAACAAAATATAAACATGTACGATGGACTAAATATGCAAGATTAGCGAAAATAAACGCACTTCCATCCGGCTAAAAAAGCAAAGTATGAGGTGGTTTCGTGATACATCTCGCATAAAATTATGCTTTTAATAACAACTAATTATGTTTGGTGAAATTAAATACTAAATTCATTGGTGATTATATTTTGCACAGAAGGTCGATAAAACAAGGCTTGCAGAGCATGCCTTTCAGATGGTACAGATTTAAATAGCGTCACACTAAGGGCAGGTGAGCGCTTCGTTGTCATCAACATAAGCCTGTATTAAATGATTAAGTATTCTTTTCGGCGAATTGTTTTAAATACGCGGAAAAGAGTCTTTGAGGACTTTTTGGGTATGAAAAGTGTAAAAATCAGTCTTGCTTGGCAAATCCTGATCGCGTTGGTACTGGGTATTATCGTTGGGGCCGTACTCCATAATCAGACGGAATCACGAGAGTGGTTAGTCAGCAATATTCTTAGCCCGGCGGGAGATATATTTATTCGCCTGATTAAGATGATTGTTGTGCCGATTGTTATTTCTACACTGGTTGTCGGTATCGCCGGGGTGGGAGATGCGAAAAAGCTGGGTCGGCTCGGATTGAAAACCATTATTTACTTTGAAGTGATCACCACTGTTGCCATCGTGGTGGGGCTGACGCTGGCTAATGTTTTTCAACCCGGTCACGGTATCGACATGTCGACGCTGACCGCAGTCGATATCTCGCAGTATGAAAAAACCACTGAGCAGGTGCAAAGTGGATCGCACAGCCTGGTTGCCACGGTTCTGTCGTTGATCCCGTCGAACATTTTCGCTTCGATGGCGAAGGGCGACATGTTGCCGATCATCTTCTTCTCGGTGCTCTTTGGTCTTGGTCTGTCGTCATTGCCGAAAGAAACCAAAGAGCCGCTGCTGAAGGTATTTAAAGCCGTTTCCGAAAGCATGTTCAAAGTCACTCATATGATCATGCGCTATGCGCCGATCGGGGTATTTGGTCTGATCTCAGTGACGGTTGCCAACTTTGGTTTCGCCTCGCTGTGGCCTTTGGCCAAGCTGGTGGTGCTGGTGTACTTTGCTATCGCCTTCTTCGCTTTGGTGGTGCTGGGCGCTGTTGCCCGCATCTGCAATCTGCGTATCTGGACGTTGATTCGTATTTTGAAGGATGAACTGATCCTGGCCTTCTCCACAGCCAGTTCAGAAACGGTGTTGCCGCGTATCATCGAAAAAATGGAAGCCTACGGTGCACCGAAGGCGATCACCAGTTTTGTGGTGCCGACGGGTTATTCCTTTAATCTGGACGGCTCGACGCTGTATCAGAGCATCGCCGCCATTTTTATTGCGCAGCTGTACGGTATTGAGCTGTCCCTGGGGCAGGAGATTGTCCTAGTGGTGACGCTGATGCTGACCTCTAAGGGCATTGCCGGCGTGCCGGGGGTTTCCTTTGTGGTGCTGTTGGCCACGCTGGGCAGCGTCGGGATCCCGTTGGAAGGTCTGGCGTTTATCGCCGGGGTTGACCGTATTCTGGATATGGCACGTACCGCGCTGAACGTGGTGGGTAATGCGTTGGCGGTATTGGTGGTCGCGAAATGGGAGCACCAGTTCGACAGCAAAAAGGCGCGGGCTTACGAACAAGCGTTCTTGTCCGGCAAGGTAAAGCAGGTCAACGAGTCTTAACGGCTATTGCGCTTGCTTATGAAAAAACCCGCCTTGTGCGGGTTTTTTTTCGTTCATTTTCCACAGAGGAATTAACAGGAAGGTGCGGAACCTTGCGGTGGCAAGAAGCGCAGCGGATCCAGAGCGGTAGCGCGATAGCGTATTTGGAAGTGCAGCATGACCTTATCGGTACCTGTGCTGCCCATGGTGGCGATTTTTTGCCCGGCTTTCACTTCCTGCGCGTTGCGCACCAGCAGGGTGTTGTTATGAGCGTAGGCGCTGATGTACTCGTCATTGTGTTTGATCATAATCAGGTTGCCGTAGCCCCGCAGTTGGTTACCCACGTACACCACTCGACCTTTGGCTGCGGCAAATACCGGCTGCCCGCGGTTACCGGCGATATCAATGCCTTTATTGCCACCGTCGGCGGTAGAATACTTGCTGACGATATTGCCCTGGGTTGGCCAGCGCCAGCATTTGATACTGCTGCGGATCGGCGGCGCCACGGCCGCAAGTTGGACTGTCGATTTCGTTTTGCGCGTTTTACCTTTCTGCGCCGTCGTATTATTCAACGCCAGCTTTTGGCCAATCTCGAGATTGTAAGGCTTGGGGATCTTGTTGCGACGCGCCAGCTCGCTGACTTCGCTATTGGTGATCCAGGCAATATAGAACAGGGTATCACCGCGTTTGACGGTATAGGTGCTGCCGCTATAGCTGCCTCTGGCCAGGCTATCGTAGTCGCGGTCATAGGTGTTGGCCTTCTTTCCGGAGCCACAGCCCAGCAACGCAAGACTGACTACGCACACGGCAATCAGCCGCCATACAGCGAATGTGCTTCCCATACTCAAATATCGTCCTTAAACGTCGTCGCCCTTAGTAGTTATGCTGCCAGGTGGTACTTGTGCGGGAGCATAGTGATCTTCGTATAGTAACATCAACGGCTATGTGGTCAAAAAAGCTGCCTGGCGGTTTCACTGGACGGCGAAATATGCCGCCTTCATTTTGTCACTGTATAATAATGCGATAACTTTCACCGTCCTGGTAACTTCACCATGTCCCTCTTGTCTGCCCGTTATTTATTACCCACCGCCGCGTTGTTGCTGATTGCATTGCTGATTTATAGCGGTGTTTACCCCTATGACCGAATGACCTGGCTGATGGAAGTCATGCCGGTTGTGATAGCGCTGGTCGTCTTGGGGCTGACCCGGAGTCGTTATCCGCTAACCCCCTTGTTGTACCAGCTGATTTTTCTCCACGCGTTAATTTTGATTTTTGGCGGTATGTATAGCTATGCGCGCGTGCCCGCCGGGTTTTACGTGCAGGAGTTATTGGGATTGGGGCGTAACCCCTACGATAAGCTTGGGCATTTTTTCCAGGGGCTGGTGCCTGCGCTGGTGGCGCGGGAAATTCTGCTGCGTGGGGATTATGTCCGGGGCCGAAAAATGTTGGGTTTCGTGGTGTGCTGCATTGCGTTGGCCATCAGCGCGGTTTATGAACTGATCGAATGGTGGGCCGCATTGGCATTAGGGCAGGGTGCCGATGAGTTTCTGGGAACACAGGGCGACCCATGGGATACCCAGTCTGACATGTTCTGTGCCCTGTTGGGGGCGGCATGTGGGCTGTTGCTGTTCGGCCGTCGACAGGATCGGCAACTGGCTGGTTTAAGCGCGAAATAGCGTTCCTCCGTTTATCAACTAAAGTATTAGGTTTTAGCCTGCAGCTCGCTTCGGGGTAATGGAGTAGGCGGAAATGGATATGCAAGAAACCTTAACGCTCTCAAGCTATCTGGTACTGGCCGCCACCTTGCTGGTGGCCTATGTCATTTTCGGCATTGCCGGTTTTGGCTCGGCGTTGGTAGCCAGTCCGGTGATGGCGCTTTATATTCCGGTAGCGAAAATTGTTCCTTTGCTGGCGCTGCTGGACATGTGCGCGGCCATTGTTAACGTCAGCCGCGATGGTCGCAATGCACAATGGGCAGAATTAAAACGGCTGATCCCGGTGATGATTATCGGCAGTCTTCTGGGCGCGGCGATCCTGCTGAAAACCCGGCCGGATATCCTCTTGTTGGCGTTGGGCATTTTTGTGGTGCTCTATGCTCTTTATTCGCTCAGCGGTTTAAAACCCGATCGGCAATTTTCGCCCAAGGCTTCGGTGCCTTTTGGCCTGGTGGGCGGGATTTTCAGCGCATTATTCGGCAGCGGCGGCTTTATCTATGCCATCTATCTCAGCGGTCGTATTGAGAAGAAAGAGGCTTTCCGGATGACTCAAACCACGCTTATCGGGATGAGTACGCTGACGCGGGTGGTTATTTTCACCTTTGCCGGTGTTTATCTGGACATTGATTTATTGCTACTGGCACTGGTGCTGCTGCCGGGGATGTTGGTGGGGATTACTCTGGGGCGTCATTTCACTTTGAAAATGTCACGTGAGCAATTCCTGAAGCTAATCAATGTGATTTTGTTGGCCTTGGGTACCGCGCTGATGATTAAGTATTTCAGTTGAGCATGCTGGGCGGAATGCCTTCTGCCATGCCAGCGAGCTTTGCTTCGATCCCAATTAAGCGGCGCTGGTGGGTGTGGCCACTTATTCAGGCATTCTCTCAGGCGCGCCAGGCCCTCAGGTTATGAGGGCCAAGCCGGTGATTTATTGCATGGGCATGCCGGCATCAAGGCGCATCAGGGCAAGCAGTAAGCCGCTGAGTGCGGCATAGAAGCCAAATTTGTCGTAACTGAGGCAGCGCTGATTAAACTCCGGCAGCCAACTCAGACAGTGAATCAAGGCTTCACTTCGCAGTTCAAGCAATTCTCTGCGCTCATTCCCAGCTTCTGTTAATGCGAAATTCAGGTGGCTCAACAGTTCGACAACCAGAGCTAAATGATCTTCCGGTTCGCCAAAGGAACTCGCCACCGCCATGCCCGATTGTGCCAACAGCGCTTTCATCTGCGCGCTGGGTTCCTGCTTAAAACGCGAAGATTCCAACTGATAACAAGAGGAATAGGGTAACGCAGCGGATTTCTCCGTCATCAGGAACAGCCCGGCGAAGTCGGCGGCCAATTCCAGTTGGGCGTCGGGCCGCTGTTGGAGTGCCGTAACGGTTTGTCTGAATTGGGTTACCGGCGCTGTCAGCCCCGGCAGCGGTTCAATTATTGCCAGCCATGCGGTGAGTTCAGGGCTGGTCAGTTCTGCAATTTGCACGTCGCTAAGCTCGCGGGCGAAACTGCCGGATAACCAGGCATAGAGGCAAGCATAATGCGGATGTCCCAGCGCTGAAATATTATCTTCCATGGAACCACCTCCTTACTGCGGCACGTTTGCTGGCGTCATCGGCACGTAGTCGCATTGCGCAACCATTTCCAATGGGCCATCAAAGGCGGTAACAGGTTCGATTTTGCCATTAAAGCGTTCAATTTCAACCAGTGCCGTATGGGCGCTAGTCGCCTGAGCCAGCTCGGAAGAACCGATATCCAACGTCAGTACATTTGGATTGCCGTATTTGCACAGGCTACCCGCCACGCCGCCACGTTCAGGATCGTACCAGGCACCCTCATGGATGCGGATCACTCCCGGCGCATAGCGATCTGAAACTACCGCACCCGCTAAAACCTGCCCGCGGGCGTTAAACACCCGAACAACATCACCATTATTGATGCCGCGAGCATCCGCATCTTCCGGGCTGATAAATACCGGTTCCTTACCTGCAACGCTGTACTGTGCACGCAAGGTTTCAGACTCGCACAGCTGGGAGTGCAGCCGGAAATCGGGATGTACCGACTGCAAATGAAGTGGATAGCTTGCTGAAAGCGGCCCGCCGTGTGAACGTTCTGCCTTTTCAAACCACATTGGGTAACCTTTGCAGTTCTTATAATTCATATCCGCAATACTCTTTGAGTAAATCTCGATCAGGCCGCTTGGGGTGCCTAAAGGTTCCAGATCCGGGTCTTGACGAAACGCCTGGTGACGCACGAACATTTCGGGGTGATGGAACTCGACGTAGCCATCGCCATCCCAAAACTCATCGAATGCAGGCAAAGTCACGCCGCGTCCTTTGCCCTGGCGCGCACCGTCCTGATAAATGCGTTTGATCCAACCCATTTCATCCAGGCCTTCGGTGAAATCACGTTCGCGATCGAACAGTTTGCAAAGTTCGCGCAGGATATCGAAGTCATTACGTGCCTCAAATTGCGGCGGTACCAGCTGTTTCATCGCGATAATGCCGCGATTGGAGTGGTTGCCAAACTGATCGAGATCGTTGCGTTCGAATTGTGTGGTAGCAGGCAGAACGATATCGGCAAAACGACAGGTTGAGGTCCACTGATTATCAATAGAAATCACGGTTTCCAGTTTCTGCCAGCCGGCAATCATCCGGTTAACCTGCTGATGGCGATGGAACGGATTGGTGCCTGCAAACACGCACATTTTCAGCATTGGCAGCTTGACGCGTTTGCCATTCCAATCGATCTCCTTGCCCGGCTCCAGCATGGCA
Organism: Serratia sp. AXJ-M; assembly: GCF_046531865.1. Lineage (NCBI taxonomy): Bacteria > Pseudomonadati > Pseudomonadota > Gammaproteobacteria > Enterobacterales > Yersiniaceae > Serratia > Serratia sp. AXJ-M. The sequence goes on from NZ_CP059394.1 coordinate 336,216, forward strand.
TCGATAAAGCGCGCGATCGGAATGGTACTGCTGTAACCTTTGAAATCCCCCTTGGCATGGCGTGCCGGCGTAGCGGTGGAACCGGAGAAACCGCTCAGGATCACCCCTTTGCGGCCCGGTGTACCTGCGCCGTTGTAGTGCCAACCAAAACCGAACCCGCCGCCAGGTAAGCCGATTTGGCCAAGCATCGCCGCCAGTACTACCGTCATCCACGCCCATTGTTCGCCGTGTTGCATACGTTGCACGCACCAGCCCGCAATGATTTGCGTACGGTTGGCCGCCATTTGACGAGCCAATGCCTGAATGATTTCAGCATCGACGCCACACAGTGCTGACGCCCATTGGGCATCTTTAGGTTGGCCGTCCGTTTGGCCCAGCAAATAAGGGAGGAATTGCTCGAAGCCAACGCAATAGGTTTTGAGGAAGTGGGTATCGTGCAGATTCTCGCTGTACAGCGTGTGTGCCAGCGCTAACTGTAGGGGCACGTCTGTTTGCGGATTCAGAGCGATGTGCTGCACATGCTCACGGCCTAAAAACGCATGGGTAGATGACACCACTGGGTCAATGCTGACGACGTTGATTTCGCCTTTGGCCACTTTGGCTTTAAGTTCGGCGTAATATTCATAAACATCATGATCCGGACACCACCAGTTGGCCTGCTGGTTTTTCACCAGATCCGATCCCCAAAGCACCAGGGTTTTGCTGTTTTTCAGCACCAACGGCCAGGAGGTTTGCTGTTCATACACTTCCATTGATCCCACCACCCGCGGCAAAATCACCTGAGCGGCACCGGTTGAATAGTCACCGCCGGTACCGACAGAATCCCCGTGCAGGGCCAGCGCACGTGCCAGCATGCCCGCGGCATTGTGGAACATGCCGGTCGATTGCCAACCGGTGCCGGATAGCAGAGCAGACGGGCCGTAGGTGTTCTGCACCCGCTCAAGCTCTTGATAGAACAGGTTCAGTGCTTCATCCCAACTTACCCGCACAAAACGGTTGTCGCCGCGCTGTGTGGTATCACTCAAATGGCGTTTACGCATCCAGTCAATTCGTACCATCGGGTAACGGATGCGTGCCGTGCCATGGACATGATCGGGTAAGCCCGCAATCATTTTCGAGGGATATTTATCCATTTCGAAGGGTTTGGCAGCGACAAATCGCCCGTCCACCACGGTCGCGCGGATGGCTCCCCAATGGGAACCGGTCAGTATACCTTCTTGCAACCCTCCCTGAGCCAGGGCGTTTTTGGGTACTAACAGCGAAGGGCCTATCATGCCAATGGCCGTTAAGCCACCAAGCTGAGCCAGAAAACGACGGCGGGACAAGCTGACTTTCTGTGATGATTTCATGTGCATTCTCCCTTAGTGCTTCTGGTCTGCGCCGCCGGTATCGGAAGCATTCATCTGCAAATATTTCAGCAGGGTGCGTTCTTCGCGCTTATCAAGGCTGGTAAAGCCCACCATGCCGTTCAGCGTGCCGATCCAGCCGTTGGCATCAAAGTGCGCAATGTCAGGGGCACCGTGGCACTGATTGCAGGTTCCGGTGTACAGCGCGCTGGTGTAGGCCCAAATCGGTTTGATATCGTTGACCAGGTCGCCTTTTTGTACCCAGGCGGTGGTTTGCAGTTTGCTCCACTCCGCACCGGTGGCGGCTACCGTGGTTTTTTCAAGCGTTTGGGCGTGTTTTTGCACTTCATCGCGAATGGACGAAACAAAAATGCGTTTGCCAGGCTGCAGCGAAAGCACGCGTTGGCGCCCCTCGGTTTCTGTCCAGCCCACGATTTGCACTTCGAGCCAATCGCCGTCACGTTTTAAGACCTTAACTTCTGAGGCCGGCAGCAGAGAGCCCGCCGGTTCTTTATCGCCTTTGGCCGCGTAGATAGGTTTCATGTCCAGCGTATATAGCGTGTTGCCGTCGCTGTTTTCGTTGGCCTGCAGGCGCATATCTTCAAATTGCTTGCGGAAACCGCTACTCATGTCCGGCAGTTGGTGAGCAATCCCCTTGTGACAATCAACGCAAGACTGATTGTCCTTCGCCGCAATGCTCATCTGTTTGGCCGCTTCCGGGTGCTGCTTGCTGTGCTCCATGGCCTCGTAGTTATGGCAAGAACGGCAGCCGACGGAGTTGTTGTCTTTCATGCGCTTCCATTCACGCTTGGCCAATTCGGCGCGTTTCGCTTCGAATTTCTCAGGCGTATCAATCGAATGGGCAATAAAGTTTTGATAGAGATCGTTGGCTGCTTCCAGCTTGCGCCACAGCATGCCTGGAATATCTGGTGGGATATGGCAGTCACGGCATTCTGCGCGTACGCCGGACGCATTCTTGAAGTGAACGGACTGTTGATATTCTTGATATACCGGCTGCATCGCATGGCAACTGACGCAGAATTCCGTATTGCTGGTCAGCTTAATGCCAGCGTGCGGCACGATGATGATGGCCAATCCGAGAATACAACCGATCCCTAACAGTGCCAGCACTGACCATTTGGCGCTGGGCCGTGTCAGTTTTCGCCAAAGTTTGCTCATAAATAAACCTTCTCGTTATTATGGGTACTCCTTTAGTAGGATATTGAGTAAATATGAATGGGGTCACCGGTCTGGATGAATGGAGTAAGTCAGAATATGAATGGATATGAACAGGCTGAAGCGAGCGTGAAATCATGAGCCATCACATTGTTATCGTTGAAGACGATCCGGTTACACAGGCGCGCTTACGTGATTATTTTGTTCATGAGGGCTATCAGGTTTCTGTGGCCGAAAGCGGGGCGGGGCTGAAGGAAATTATGCTGCTTCAGCCGGTGGATCTGGTACTGCTGGACATCAACCTGCCCAATGAAAACGGCTTGTTGCTGACCCGATCTCTGCGTGAACGCTCAAACGTCGGCATTATTCTCGTTACTGGGCGTTGCGATCAAATTGATCGGATTGTGGGGTTGGAAATGGGGGCGGATGACTATGTCACCAAACCCCTCGAGTTGCGTGAGCTGGTGGTGCGCGTCAAAAACCTTCTTTGGCGCATCGATCTGGCCAAGACGCCTGCCAGGCAGGGGCAACAGGAGAACTGCTACCTGTTCGCCGGGTATTGCCTTAATCCTTCCCGGCATACGCTGGAATGCGAGGGGGAGCTGATTCGCCTGACCCGGGCCGAATATGAAATGCTGCTGGCGTTTATCACCAACCCAGGCACGGTGTTGAGCCGCGAACGGCTGTTGCGCATGTTGTCATCTCACCGGGTGGACCAGCCGGATCTTCGTACCGTAGATGTATTGATCCGCCGGTTGAGAAACAAATTGAGCCACGAACTGTTCGTCACCAGGCATGGCGAGGGTTACTTTCTCGCGGCTGAGGTTAGCTGAAGGGAACAGGTACACCGGGCGAAAACCCAGGGGAGAAAGGGATAGCATTACCTTCTCAGGGGAAATGTTCGCTGGCGTCAGTACCAGAATTTGCGGGCTGATGTTCATGTCCACGTTTTGATGCTGCAAGGCTCGAATGGCTTGATCGACGGCCAGCTCGCCCTGTAGCGCCATCTGGTCACTGGCTGCCACGATGATTCTGCCCCGTTTCAGTCCCCGATATACCTGATGTGATAGGTAAAAAGAGACAATTCCCAAGGGATGGCGACGGTTGCGTGCTTCCCCCATGGCGACCTGAGCGGCAATGGCATTCCCGGCAATCAGGTTGATTTCAGGGTGTTTTTCCAGCATGTCCTGTAATAAGTTGCGCTGTATCTCTACGTCGTTATCGCCATAAACCACATCAACGATCTGTATCGAACTTCCTTCCACCGCGGTGCGAAATCCGTCAACCATTTCCCGGCTGCCTCCGGCATCCTTTGGCCCAGGCATCAGCAGCACATGGAGTGAAGGGTGAGGGGGATGCTCGGCCAGATATCGGCCGGGTTGGTAGCCCATTTGAAACCAGGGCACGCCCACCCGGGCTTTGGCCGCCGCAAAATTCAGCTCATTCACCACGGCAATCACCGGCGTGTTGCCAACGGATGCTGCCAGGTTGGGGAATTGAGCCAGGCTGCTGCCAAGCAAAATCGCATCGGCCCCCCATTGGCGACAGAGCGTTAATTGTTCGCGTTGGGTTTCAAGCTGCGAATAGCCACCGGCTTCAAATATCTTCAGCTGCACTTTGGTTCGCTGGGCTTCACGGATCATGCCGTAATTGATCGAGAGCCAGTAAGCGTCCTTCAGGCTGGGGTAGAGGGCGCACAATTTCCAACGGCGTTCCATCTGCAATACCGGCATGGCGGCAACCGGCTCTGATTGTCGCTCGTTTAGCCAGCGCACCAGAGGGGCTTGCGAAACAGCCAATGCCGAGCAGGTTATCGTGCCGCAGAGAAACGGCAGAAGAAAACGGAAAATCGCGCTGCGCATAATAGCCTCATAATTAATAAGTCTTTATGCTAGAGGTTTCGTCACTGATAAAACAACTTTAATTTCATCATCAGGATACCTATGGGGCACCCTTCGTTAACACAGCGACTTTGGTTGGCTTTTCTGCTGATGGCAGGGTTAGCGCTGATCAGTTCGCTGATAGGTTGGTTGGGTTTTCGCTTTATGGGCGAGGTCGAACAAAACCACACCCGGTCGGTGATCCCGACGATGAATTTGGCCCGGCAACTCAGTGAGGCCAGTGCATACGAATTGTTTTCCGCCCAAAGTTTAACGAATGCCGATACCCAAGCCGATTGGATGGCACAAGGAAAGATGCTCACGGTGCAAAGTTTGCGTATCAGCCGGCTTTTGGAACGTTTGCGCAGCCAAGGGTTTGATACGACGGCGATAGAGCAGCAGGAGTCCGACATTACGCGCAGTTTAGGTCTGCAGGGTGAGTTGGTTGGTCAGCGCCTGACGCTGCGAAAACAGCAGCGCGATCTTTCCCGTGAAATTATGGATGCAGCGGCCCGCATTGCCGAGTTGGCCAAAGGGCAGTTAAACAATGCCGCAACGGCCGCAGGCGTTACGCAGGCAGGGATTTACGATTTGATTGAGCAGCATCGCAATCAGGCCGCGGAGCAGGCGTTAGACCGCCTGATCGATATCGATTATGAATATCAAAATCAAATGGCCGAGCTACGGCTCAATGCGATACAAATTGAGCATCTGATTTTGCTGCTGGAGAAGGAGCTTGCCGAGCGTGCGCCAGCAGAATTAATCTCCCGTATCGGCAACTACGTTCGTATTCTCCAGCGCAGGCAGGAGCGAGTCGAAGATCCCCTTACAAGCGAAAAGATAGCGCGTGAATTACAGACCCTGGAACGTTATCAACAGCTTGCGGCACTGTATCAGCGGGAACGGGATCTCCGCGCGCAGCTTCAGGCGCTGTCGCAAGACAACCTGGATATGTTTACTCGCTTCAGTACTGAAATCAGCCGTCAGGTCAGCGATATCGAGCGGCGTAATACTCAGGCGTTAGAGGCACTTCGGCAGGCTCGGGAAACGGGAAAGTTCTGGCTGATTATCTTGAGTTTATTCTCGTTGGTGGCGCTGTCATTGATCCTGTGGCGCGTGGTGTGGCGCTCGGTGACGTTGCCCTTGGCGAAGCAAGCAGCGGCTCTGGAAGGGTTATTGGAGGGCGATCTCAACACGCCATTCCCAGCGACTTCCGGTGTGCGGGAGCTAAATACCATGGGGCAGTTGATGGAGGCTTTTCGCGCCAATGCCTATGCCTTACAAAACCAGCGCCAAGACCTGGTGAAGCAGGTCGAATTACGTACTGCAGAATTAGAAGCCATGGTAATGGAGCACCACCAGGCTCGCGCTGAGGCGGAAAAGGCCAACCGGGCTAAGTCGGCCTTTTTGGCCGCGATGAGCCATGAAATTCGAACCCCGTTGCACGGTATTCTTGGCACGGCTCAGCTGTTGTCGGAACAGGCGCTGTCGCTAAAGAACCTCTCCTACGTACAGGCGATCAATGACTCCGGTGAGAGTCTATTGGCGATCCTCAACGATATTCTGGATTACTCCGCGCTCGAGGCGGGTAAGAGCAGCGTGACGCTCAACGAAGAGGCTTTCGACCCACGTCAGTTACTGGCGAGTATCATGAGGTTAATCTCCGGGCGGGTACGTAATCGTGAGATTACATTGGCTCTCACTTGTGCTGACGAATTGCCGCAATGGCTCAAGGGTGATGCGCGGCGTATTCGCCAAATTGTGATGAATTTGTTGGCTAACGCCCTGCGTTTCACCGATCAAGGCCGGGTGGATATTCGCTGCCATATTGATGGGCCGCGCTGGCAAATTGACGTTGCAGATACGGGGTGTGGCATTGCCGGTGAAGCACTGGCACAGATTTTCAAACCCTTTGTACAGCTGACGGCCAAGCGCGGTGGCACCGGGCTGGGATTGGCGATCAGCCGGGGGCTGGCGGAGGCACTGCAAGGCAGCTTAAGCGTCACCAGCACGCTGGGGAGCGGCAGCTGTTTTTCACTGAGTCTGCCGCTGATTATCGCGGCTACGCCCATACAGCATCGGGCAGAAGAACGAACGGATCTTTCCGGTTACCGTCTGCTGCTGGTGGAAGATAACCTGGTCACCCAGCGTATTACCGCCGAAATGTTGCTGTCTTGCCATGCCATGGTTGAGGTGGTTGGCGATGGCCAAAGCGCATTGAACCTATTGGCAGTTGATGGCGCATTCAGCGGCGTACTGGTGGATTTGGATCTGCCGGATATGGACGGTGTGACGCTCTCTGGGCTGATTGCTGCGTTGCAGCCACAGTTACCCCTTATCGGTTTCAGCGCCCATGTTGCCGACGAAACGTTAAGGCTCCGCGTCGGCGAAGTATTCTGCGGATTGATACAAAAGCCCATCGCCTGTGCAGCATTAAGCCGACTGATTGAGCACTATTTAACAGCAGAAAAATGCCCGATGCAGCTCGCTCCCAGTTTGGATTTCGTTCAGCTAACGCAGGATATGGCGGTGTTCGGTAAAGAGAAAATCAGCGAGTGGCGAGCCTTGTTCACAGAACATGCCTTGTTATGGGTTACTGAGCTTGAACAGGCCAGCGAAGCGGGCGATGAGCGCAAGGTTGCGCATTTGGCACATAAACTAAAAAGCAGCTGTGCCAGTTTGGGCATGCAGCGTGCGGTTGAGGCCTGTTCCGAACTGGAGCAGACACCGGATAAATTGATTCCGCTGCGCCAAATCCTCACGGAAGAATTGCGGCAGCTTTCGGCCTGGATCGATGCGCAATAAGGTCGTGCGATCGAACTTGTTCGATGAGGAGTCCTGTCTCAGAAAGCAAAAAACCCGCCATAGGCGGGTTCTTCTAAATAGGGTGCCGGACTCGGACAACCGGCGCTTGCGCCGGATTGAACAACGCTTTAGCGTTGGCCCGCAGGGTGAGGCCTTTGGCCGAATAATCGAACTTGTTCGATGAGGAGTCCTGTCTCAGAAAGCAAAAAACCCGCCATAGGCGGGTTTTTCTAAATAGGGTGCCGGACTCGGACAACCGGCGCTTGCGCCGGATTGAACAACGCTTTAGCGTTGGCCCGCAGGGTGAGGCCTCTGGCCGAATAATCGAACTTGTTCGATGATGAGTCTCACTCCAGAAAAGCAAAAACCCAGCCATTGGCTGGGTTCTCTAAATATGGTGCCCGGACTCGGAATCGAACCAAGGACACGGGGATTTTCAATCCCCTGCTCTACCGACTGAGCTATCCGGGCAACGCGCAGCATTAAACCGTATTGGCCGAAGTCAGTCAACGGCTTTGTGAACGAAATAAGGCAAAACGCGTCCGGTTGCTGGCTTTTCAGTCAAAGGGAGCAAAAAAAGCGCGAGATGGGCGTAAAGTACCGTGGTTGCGCTCGCCGCCATGGTGTCATTCAGCTTAATGCGCCATTTCTGCGGCACTGAGCGACCTGCAAGATGTCTTCCGCCAAGCGCTTGGCAACGGATACGTCCTGGAGCTGACGTTTTATCAGCAGTTTGCTGAGGCAGCCCTCTTGGATCAGTTCCATCTGCTGCGCCACCATATCCGCATCGTCGGCGTCCATTTCTCGCAGCAGGTCACGGGTCAGTTCCAGGGAAGTCAGCTTCTGCTGCTCGGCCAACTGGTGGATAGGGTGATCCACCTCCGGGAAGAAGCTACAGGCGGCAATAAACAGGCAGCCGGGATAGCGATCGTGTTGTACGTACTCTGCCAGCACGTCGTAGCGTGCCAGCAATTTTTGCTGTGGGCTCAGGGCTTCGTCCAGCAGCAACTGACGACGCCAGGTGTCAATTTGCTGGCCATGATAGCGCAGGCAGTCATACAGCAGCGCTTCGCGATCCGGCCAGAAGCGTTTAAGATCGCTCGGCTGTACGTCGAGTTTTTCTGCCAGCATTTCTAATGTGGTGGTTGCCAGGCCCTGTTGTTCCAACAGCCCCAGTGCCGTATCAAGAACTTGTTCGCGTTGCACTTGTGCTCCCTCCAAATTCGGTTCTGAACTTCAGTGTTATTTATTGCACTACTTTCTGCAAATGCGCGTTGAACGTTGGAGCATCCATAAATCCGGTCACCCGCTGGGCCGTCAACTCTTGTCCTGCACCGTTAAAAAATAGAATTGTCGGCAAACCCAGGACTTTCAAGTGCTTGAGCAGCACTGCCTGTTCGGCATTGTTGGCGGTCACATCCGCCTGCAGCAGCACGGCATTGGTCAGCTTAGCCTGAACGGCCGCATCACTAAAGGTATACTTTTCGAACTCTTTGCAGGCGACGCACCAATCGGCATACAGATCCAGCATCACCGGTTTACCCTGTGCCTGCTGCAGCGCCAGGTTGAGCTGCTCCACATTACTGATCTGCGTAAAGTTCAGATGTGGTGCTACCTGCTGAGTGCTGTTAACGCCAAAAGCCCAGTCTTGCAACGGCCGTGCGGCAATCACCGCCGCTGCCAGTAATAGCATCTGTAAAACACGGGCCCAGCCGCGGGAGGTTTTCAGGCTAAGGGCAAATGCCCAGCCGAAGAACGCCAGACCCAGCAGGCTCCACAGCCGCAGCCCCCACAGATCGCCGATCACACGCTCCAGCAGAAATACCGGCAGGGCGAGGATCACAAAGCCGAAAGCCTCTTTGACATACTGCATCCATGGGCCGCTACGCGGCAGCAGGCGGTTGCCGAACAGGGTGACGAGCACCAGCGGGATCCCCATGCCTAATGCGTAAAGGTACAAGGTACCGCCGCCGGCCCACATATTACCGCTCTGGGCAATGTAGAGCAGGATCGCGCTGAGTGGTGCGGTGGTACAAGGGGAACAGATCAATCCAGCCAGAGCCCCCATCAGGAACACGCCGGGCAGCGAGCCTCCTTTTTGGGTATTGCTCCAGCCCGCTAAACGCGTTTGCAGCGAGGCCGGTAATTGCAATGAATAGAGGCCAAACATCGACAATGCCAAGGCGATAAACAGCACTGAGAGGCCGATCAACACGTACGGATGTTGCAGTGCCGCTTGAAACTGCAGCCCGGCGGCAGCGACCACCAAACCCAGCAAGGTATAGGTCAGCGCCATACCCTGCACGTAAACCACGGCCAACGCCAAAATTCGACCGCTGCTATGCGGTTTTTCACGGCCCAGAATGATGCCGGAAATCAGAGGGTACATCGGCAAAACGCAGGGGGTGAAAGCGATACCGATACCGATCAGCAATGCCCACAGCGGTGAAAACGGCAGATCATTGGGAGCCGGTACCGGCTCTGCCGCAGTAGGGAGTATCGGAGCGGCGGAGGCGCTCACGGCATTCAACGGGATCACGCGCGTTTCCGGCGGGTAGCAGAAACCGGCTTCCGCGCAGCCCTGGTAGGTCACGCTCAGGCTGGCATCTGCCGTTGCTTGTTGCAGCGGAATCTTCAGATTCAGTTGTTGCTTGAAAATGGCGACCTCGCCGAAAAATTCGTCTTTGTGGCTCAGCCCGGCGGGCAGTTCAACGGCGCCCAGCGTGGCCTGCTTTGGCACCAGTTTGATCTGCTGGCGATAGAGGTAATAACCGGGACGAATTTGCCAGTCCAGCGACAGCTGATTGCCTTGCTGTTTGAAATCAAAGGCGAAGGCCTGATCGACAGGCACGAACTGGCTACCGCCGTTTTGGCCGAACAGCGAAGCCTGGGCCGCCTGCGGCAGAAAGAACAGGCTGCAAAGCAGGAAAATCAGTTTAATGAGGCGTTGATCCATAACAGGTAGTCTTTATCTCCGGCCATCACCGGCAACACCAACAGTTCTGGCGTCTGGTAGGGGTGATGTTGTTTCAGGTAGCTGAGCAGGGCATCTTGATGGTGGCAATCGCTTTTGAACAGCATCTGCACTTCATATTCCTGTTCCAGTTTCCCTTCCCAGTAATATAACGACGTTGCGCCGGGTAACAGCGTGGCGCAGGCCGCCAGCTTTTCCCCCAGAACCCGGGCCGCCAGGTCTTGTGCCGTGGCCTCATCGGGTGCGGTGCAGAGTATGACGACAGCTTCGCAATCAGACATCTTCAGCCCTCTCATCCAGATTATCAGTGGGCACTATACCTTGAAGGGCGGTCAGCTAGAAGGCGAGTTTATCGCCAGTGGGGCAGGAGAGGGGAAACCGGGGCCGCAGCCCCGGGGTGAAGCATTACAGCATCACGCTGCCCAGCAGGAAGCCAAACAGCACCGCCAATATCACGCCGATGGTGCCGGGGATAAAGAACGGGTGGTTAAACACAAAACGCCCGATGCGGGTGGTGCCGGTATCATCCATTTGTACCGCGGCGACCAGCGTTGGGTAGGTTGGCAGGATAAACAGGCCGGAAACGGCGGCGAAGGAAGCCACTGCGGTCAATGGCGATACGTTCAACGCCAGCGCCATCGGCATCAGCGCCTTGGCGGTGGCGGCCTGAGAATACAGCAGCGCCGAGCAGAAGAAGAAAATCACGGCCAACAGCCACGGATGCGATTGAATCACCGTGCCAGCAGTCTCTTTGATCCAGTCAATGTTGGCTTGAACAAAGGTATCACCCAACCAGGCTACCCCCAGAATACAGATACAGGCGCTCATGCCGGCCTTAAAGGTGCTGGAATTAAGCACCATATCGGTATCGACGCGGCACAGCAGGGTGGTCAGGGTAGCGACGCTAAGCATGATGATTAGAATGGCGTTGGTGGTGTTCATCAGCGGTTTTGCTACCAGGCCCAGGCCCGGGCTGTTGATGATGGCGTAAGCCACCACGCACAGCACGCCGAGCAGGAACAGCAGCACCGACACTTTGGCGCGGGGTTTGATTTCCATGATCTTGTTGCCGCGCAGGGTCACCAAACCTTCTTCCAGGCGCTTCAGGTAAACCGGATCGTCCGACAATTTGGAGTCGAACAGCCAGCTTACCAGCAGCGACATCACCAGTACGGCGCAGAAGGTAGACGGCATCACGACCATCAGCAGGTGCAGATAGCTGACGCCGTGCCCTTCCATCACTGAAGACATGTACACCACCGCGGCAGAAATTGGCGAGGCGGTGATGGCGATCTGTGCGGATACCACGGCGGTAGACAGCGGACGGCAAGGCTTGATGCCCTGTTCTTTCGCGACTTCAGCGATCACCGGCAGCGCGGAAAGCGAAATGTTGCCGGTACCGGCGAAGATAGTCAGAAAATAGGTGACGATCGGTGCCAGAATGGTGATGTGCTTGGGGTTCTTGCGCAGCAGTTTTTCCGTTTGCTGCACCAGATAGTCCATACCGCCGGCGACCTGCATCGCCGAGATCGCAGCAATCACCGCCATGATGATGGAAATGACGTCGAACGGAATACTGCCCGGTTTCACGCCAATCAACGCCAGGACCAAAACCCCCAGCCCGCCTGCAAATCCAATCCCGATACCGCCCAGCCTGGCCCCTAAAAAAATGGCCAGCAGAACGATAACCAATTCTACGGCTAACATAGTGTCTACTCCTTAAAATAAGTTTTTTTGAAAACGAAAAGTTAAAATTTTGTGGGCGATGGAAAGTAAAAAGGCACGCTATCCAGGGGGATTTAGCGTGCCTTTTTGGGCTACCGGGTGTGTCTGTTATTGTTCATTTTCATCCGTATAGCGTTTGGCTTTATAGGCCGGGTGCATCAGGTTCTCCACGGAGAAGATGTCATCCAGCTCGGCTTCGGTCAGCAGACCGCGTTCCAGCACGACTTCACGTACGCTCTTGCCGGTTTCGGCGCAGATCTTCCCGACGATGTCACCGTTGTGGTGGCCAATGAACGGGTTCAGATAGGTGACGATACCGATAGAATTGAAGACGTAGTGCTCGCACACTTCTTTATTCGCGGTGATGCCGTTAATGCATTTTTCCAGCAGGTTATAGCAGGCGTTGGTCAGGATGTGAATGGACTCGAACATCGCCTGGCCAATCACCGGCTCCATGACGTTCAACTGCAGTTGGCCCGCTTCGGCCGCCATGGTAACGCAAGTGTCGTTGCCAATCACCTTGAAACATACCTGATTGACCACTTCCGGTACGACCGGGTTGACCTTGGCCGGCATGATGGATGAGCCCGCTTGCAGTTCCGGCAGGTTAATTTCGTTCAGACCGGCGCGTGGGCCTGAAGACAGCAGGCGCAGGTCGTTGCAAATTTTAGACAGTTTAACTGCGAGGCGTTTCAGCGCACTGTGCACCATTACGTAGGCGCCGCAGTCGGAGGTGGCTTCGATCAAGTCTTCGGCCGGCACGACAGGCAGGTTGCTGACCTCTGCCAATTTTTGAACCGCCAGTTGCGGGTAGCCTTCCGGGGTGTTCAGCGCCGTCCCGATTGCTGTCGCACCCAGGTTCACTTCCAGCAGCAGCTCGGCGGTGCGATGCAGGTTGCGGGTTTCTTCTTTCAGCAACACGCTGAACGCATGGAATTCCTGGCCCAACGTCATTGGCACCGCATCCTGCAACTGGGTGCGCCCCATTTTCAGGATGGTTTCAAACTCTTTTGCCTTGCGGTCAAACCCTTCGCGCAGCTGGTTGATGGCGTCGATAAGCTTCTGATTGGAGGCGTAAACCGCAATGCGGAAACCGGTTGGGTAGGCGTCGTTGGTAGACTGGCACTTGTTGAGATGATCGTTAGGGTTCAGGTATTGGTATTCGCCTTTCTGGTGGCCCATCAGCTCCAGACCAATATTCGCCAGCACTTCGTTGGTGTTCATGTTCAATGAAGTGCCCGCGCCGCCCTGGAACACATCCACCGGGAACTGGTCCATGCATTTGCCTTTATCCAGCACTTCGTCACAGGCCTGGATGATGACATCAGCGATTTTACGTGGAATGGTTTTGAGTTCTTTGTTCGCCATCGCTGCGGCTTTTTTTACCATTACCATGCCGCGAACAAACTCGGGCACATCGCTGATTTTGCTGTTGCTGATATAAAAGTTTTCAATCGCACGCAGAGTGTGAACACCGTAATAGGCTTCTGCGGGGACTTCACGTGTTCCTAACAGGTCTTCTTCGATACGAATGTTATTTGACATGTGAACCTTCTTTGTATTGCTGCCGAATTAATTAATTGTCAGGGAACCAAATTATGTTGCCGAAGGCTTCAGGCATGAAACGATTAACCACTGTGCCCGTTGCTGCCCAGATCATATGCTGGTTAGTAATAAATGACTGAATCCAGATCACCTTCTGAGCCTTCTTAAATTGCCTGTTTCTGGTTCTGTGATCCCTTTCACGTTTATTAACTTTAGCAATAAAAAAGGGCCTTTGGTTGAAATGCACGCCGGCAGACCCCATTGTATTTAGGTCGGCCGTTAACCGGCCCCCTTTTCGCGCCGTCGCCAACGTGCGGTTGCGCAGATCTACCAGAGGAGAACCAGGTGCGCTGGTTACCGTTACTGCTGATATTTCTGTTGGCTTACATAGAGATATCCCTATTTATTAAAGTCGCCGCCGTATTGGGCGTGGCGATTACCCTGTTGCTGGTGGTGTTCACCTCCTGCGTCGGCATTTCGCTGGTGCGCAACCAGGGCATGAAGACCTTCATGCAGATGCAACAAAAGCTGGCTGCAGGTGAAAGCCCTGCGTCGGAAATGGTGAAAAGTGTTTCACTGGTATTAGCGGGCTTCTTGCTGCTGGTGCCGGGATTCTTTACCGATTTCCTCGGCCTGTTGTTGTTACTGCCCCCGGTGCAAAAATCGCTGACGTTGAAACTGATGCCGCATCTTTCCGTTTACCGCCCCGGCGGTTGGAGCCAGGGCGGTAATGCTGCCAACGGCAACACCTTCGACGGCGAGTTCCAGCGTAAAAACGACGATCGCTATACGCTGGATCATCAGCCCGACGATCATGACAAACGCAACGATCGTTGAAAAAACGCGGCCCAGGCCGCGTTTTTCGCATCAGTAGCTCAGTATTGCCATCAAAAGCGAAAATTTTTTTGGCCGCCCCCTTGAAGGGGGATGGAATGCCCCCATTTCAAATCCCACAAGCCGGTATTCACAATCCGGTGACAACCCTAAATCTGATAGAGACCTTCTTACAGGAGAGCGTTCAATGAGTATTCGTCCATTGCATGACCGCGTTATCGTCAAGCGCAAAGAAGTTGAATCAAAATCTGCTGGCGGCATCGTCCTGACTGGCTCTGCAGCGGGTAAATCTACTCGTGGCGAAGTTGTCGCGGTGGGTAAAGGGCGTGTTCTGGAAAGCGGCAACATCCAGCCGCTGGATGTGAAAGTTGGCGATATCGTGATTTTCAACGACGGTTACGGCGTGAAAGCAGAGAAGATCGACAATGAAGAAGTGTTGATCATGTCCGAAAGCGACATTCTGGCAATTGTTGAAGCGTAAGTGCGCTTTATCTTCTGAACTGAACGAGTTGAAGGGAAATACCAATGGCAGCTAAAGACGTAAAATTCGGCAATGACGCTCGCGTGAAAATGCTCCGCGGCGTGAATGTTCTCGCTGATGCAGTAAAAGTGACCCTGGGCCCGAAAGGCCGTAACGTAGTGCTGGATAAGTCCTTCGGCGCTCCTACCATCACTAAAGATGGCGTATCTGTTGCTCGTGAAATCGAACTGGAAGACAAGTTTGAAAACATGGGCGCGCAAATGGTGAAAGAAGTTGCCTCTAAAGCGAACGACGCTGCGGGCGACGGTACCACCACTGCAACCGTACTGGCTCAATCCATCATCACCGAAGGCCTGAAAGCTGTGGCTGCCGGCATGAACCCAATGGATCTGAAGCGCGGTATCGACAAAGCGGTTATCGCCGCTGTTGAAGAGCTTAAAAAACTGTCCGTACCTTGCTCTGACTCCAAAGCTATCGCTCAGGTAGGCACCATCTCTGCAAACTCCGACGAAACCGTGGGTAAACTGATTGCAGAAGCGATGGAGAAAGTGGGCAAAGAAGGCGTTATCACCGTTGAAGAAGGCACTGGCCTGCAAGACGAGCTGGACGTTGTTGAAGGTATGCAGTTCGACCGCGGTTACCTGTCTCCATACTTCATCAACAAGCCAGAAACCGGTTCTATCGAACTGGAAAGCCCGTTCATCCTGCTGGCTGACAAGAAAATCTCCAACATCCGTGAAATGCTGCCAGTACTGGAAGCCGTAGCGAAAGCCGGCAAACCACTGCTGATCATTGCTGAAGATGTTGAAGGCGAAGCGCTGGCTACTCTGGTGGTTAACACCATGCGCGGCATCGTGAAAGTGGCTGCGGTTAAAGCACCTGGTTTCGGCGACCGTCGTAAAGCTATGCTGCAGGATATCGCTACCCTGACTGCCGGTACCGTTATCTCTGAAGAGATTGGTCTGGAGCTGGAAAAAGCGACCCTGGAAGACCTGGGTCAGGCTAAGCGCGTTGTGATCAACAAAGACACCACCATCATCATCGATGGCGTGGGCGACGAAGCGACTATCCAAGGCCGCGTTACCCAGATCCGTCAGCAGATCGAAGAAGCGACCTCTGACTACGATCGTGAAAAACTGCAGGAGCGTGTCGCTAAACTGGCTGGCGGCGTTGCCGTTATCAAAGTGGGCGCAGCAACTGAAGTTGAAATGAAAGAGAAGAAAGCCCGAGTTGAAGATGCCCTGCACGCGACCCGTGCTGCGGTTGAAGAAGGCGTGGTTGCCGGCGGTGGTGTTGCACTGATCCGCGTAGCAAGCAAAATCGCTAACCTGAAAGGCGACAACGAAGACCAGAACGTCGGTATCAAGGTTGCTCTGCGCGCGATGGAATCTCCACTGCGTCAGATCGTAATCAACGCCGGTGAAGAAGCTTCCGTGATTGCCAACAACGTGAAAGCAGGCGAAGGCAGCTACGGCTACAACGCTTACACCGAAGAATACGGCGACATGATCGCGATGGGTATCCTGGATCCAACCAAAGTAACCCGTTCTGCTCTGCAGTACGCGGCTTCTGTGGCTGGCCTGATGATCACCACCGAGTGCATGGTGACCGACCTGCCAAAAAGCGACGCACCTGATTTAGGTGGCGCTGGCGGTATGGGTGGCATGGGCGGCATGGGCGGCATGATGTAATCATCCCCCACGTTCGCGTGTGCAAAAGCCCCGGCCAATTGGTCGGGGCTTTTTTTTGCGTGCTTTGTCTCACTGCTTTTGATGATATTTATGCAGACCGGGCTGATTTAGCTGGTAAACTGGTCTTTCATCAGCTGTCGCTCAAGACGTTGGCCAGCACCAGTGGCAACGGATGCTTAAGAGATAGCAACGCTTTCTGATAAGCTTTTGCGAAACTCTCAATATAGATGGGGAACAAGATGCGGATTAAAGCCTTACTGGGTCTTTCGGCAGCCTTGCTGCTGGCAGGTTGCAGCAGCACCAATGAACTTTCCGCCGCAGGTCAGCAGGTTAAATTTACCGATACCAAACCGGCGGCAGAATGCCAGTTGGTGGGCGAAGTGACTGGCACCCAGAGCAACTGGTTGTCCGGTAACGGTGGTGAAGGCAGCTCCATGCGCGGCGCGGCAAACGATCTGCGCAACAAGGCAGCGGCAATGGGCGGCAACGTGATTTATGGCGCGACCAGCCCAAGCCAGAACCTGCTTTCAAGCTTTGCCCCGCTGGACAGCAAAATGGCCGGCCAGGTTTATAAGTGCCCGTAACGCAAGATTAATGCGTACGTCATAGCATAAAAAAGAGGCATGCCCAGGCATGCCTCTTTTGTTTTTGTCATTCCGCCGGTCCGTCAATCTTGCATCAGGCGCAGGTCGAGCGGCGTTTTGCTTGGCTTGCCGCCGACTTCACGGGTCAGACGCGGCACCATATATCCGGAAACCTTGCTCAGCAGCGCCTGCATAATGGCGCGCGCTTCGTCGTCACTGACCATAAAGTGCGCCGCGCCTTGTACCTTATCCAGCACGTGGATGTAATAGGGCAGGATACCGGCGTCAAACAGCGCATTGCTCAGCGCCGCCAACGTGTCGGCGTTGTCGTTGATGCCGCGCAGCAACACACTTTGGTTCAGCAAGGTGACGCCGGCCAGACGCAGTTGCGCCATGGCTCCCTGCAGTTCACGGTCAATCTCATTGGCATGATTGATGTGCGTGACCATCAGCACCTGCAGGCGTGAGGCCGACAGCCTGCGGCACAGTTCTGGCGTGATACGTGCCGGGATCACCACTGGCAAACGGGTGTGGATGCGCAGGCGTTTTACGTGCTCAATGGCTTCCAGTTCCCCGATCAGCCAGTCCAGCTCGTGATCTTTGGCCATCAGCGGATCGCCACCGGAGAAAATAATCTCATCCAGTTCCGGGTGTTGGCGGATATAATCCAACGCCTGACGCCAGTTGGCTTTATTGCCCTGGTTGTCCTGATACGGAAAATGGCGACGGAAGCAGTAGCGGCAGTTAACCGCACAGCCGCCTTTAACCAACAGCAAAGCACGATTACGGTATTTGTGCAGCAGGCCTGGCACCACGCTACGCTGTTCGTCCAGCGGATCGGTCGTGAAGCCGGGTGCATTGATGAATTCTTCGCTGGCGGTCAGAACCTGACGCAATAGCGGGTCATTGGCGTCGCCGGGACGCATGCGTGCGGCGAAGGCGCGGGGTACGCGCAATGCAAACAGCCGACGGGCTTCACGGCCCTGCGGCAGGTCCGGATGCGTATTCAGTGACAAAAGCTGCAGTAATTCATCGGGATCGGTAATAACATCGGCGAGTTGATGCAACCAATCTTCTCTATATGCCGTACTTTGGGTTATAATGTGTGCCATTTTTTTGGCTAAGCTACCAGTTTAAATATTCAGAGGGCCATCATGGCGACTTATTCTAGCAACGATTTCCGTCCGGGTCTTAAAATCATGTTCGAGGGCGAACCTTACGCTATCGAATCCAGTGAGTTCGTTAAACCGGGCAAAGGCCAGGCATTTGCGCGCGTTAAAATGCGTCGTCTGCTGACCGGCACTCGCGTTGAGAAAACCTTCAAATCTACCGACTCTTGCGAAGGCGCGGACGTGGTAGATACCAACATGAACTACCTGTACAACGACGGTGAGTTCTACCACTTCATGCACCCTGAGACTTTCGAGCAACACGGTGTTGAAGAAAAAACCGTTTCTGATGCGGCAAAATGGCTGCAAGACAACGCAGAATGTATCGTTACCCTGTGGGACGGTCGTCCAATCGCGGTTCAGCCACCGAACTTTATCGAAGCAGAAATCACTGACACCGATCCAGGTCTGAAAGGTGATACTGCCGGTACCGGCGGCAAGCCTGCCACCCTGAGCACTGGCGCCGTGGTTAAGGTTCCATTGTTCGTACAGATTGGTGAAGTTGTTCGCGTTGACACCCGCTCTGGCGAATACGTCTCACGCGTAAAATAAGTTTCAAAAGAAAGGAGCCCTGCGCGGCTCCTTTGTTTTACCTTCCGTATCTCGTTGGCAGAATCTACATAATGAAAAAAACTCTGTTAGCCGTTGTCTCCCTACTGTTACTGATGTCCCTTAGCGGCTGTAATACTTTCCGTGGTTTCGGTGAGGACGTTCAGCACCTCGGCGGCGCTATTTCGCGTACTGCCAGCTAATAACCATTAAAGCCTCTAATGTAATCGTGCGAAATAAAACCATTTTAAACAGCAACTCTCGCTAATATTTACTACGCTTAGAAAGCCGTACTTTTTCATCACTGACAAATAAGGACTTTCCTATGCTGAAGAAAAGTATTATCGCGATTTTCTCTTTGATGATCTTGACCTCATTGACCGCATGCAACACCACTCAGGGCGTGGGCGAGGACATCCAGGCTGGCGGCAAGGCTATCCAGCGTAGCGCGGAATAACTCCCTTTACTGACTTGCGGTATTCCGCGAAAAGCTGCCCAAAGGCATCGTTGTGGGATACCGCTTCCCCTGTTGACCTATCTCCTGCCGAAAGCTTTGTACTGTTATCCTCCCCGGCAGTGGGTATAATCCCCTGGCATATCACAACGCTAAATGGGACGACCCGTTTACGCATCTGCATTCGGGGACGACCCCACCGTTATGGAGCCTGTTTCATGGCTTGGATTATTCTGCTTATTGCCGGTTTGTTGGAAGTCGTATGGGCTGTTGGCCTGAAATACACCCATGGTTTTACTCGTTTGACCCCCAGCATTATTACTGTTGCCGCCATGGTGGTCAGCATGCTGCTGTTGGCACATGCGATGAAAACGCTGCCCGCCGGCACGGCTTATGCCGTTTGGACAGGCATTGGTGCGGTAGGCGCGGCAATTATGGGGATGGTGTTACTTGGTGAATCAACCAATATCGCGCGCATCCTCAGCCTGTGCCTGATTGTTGTCGGCATACTTGGGTTGAAGTTCAGCAGTCACTGATGCTGCGTTTGTTTCACCCAGATTAGCTTATCCGTATCAAAGCCGTTGTTTTTCGCGGTTTGCACTAATCTGTCGCGCGTGGCGGCGTCCAGCGTCGGCGTGCGCGACAGTATCCACAAATACCCTCGGTTTGGGCCGCAAACCAGCGCGTAGCGATAATCTGCATCCAACTCAATCACGTTATACCCACCGTAGAAAGGCCCAAAAAAGGACACCTTGAGTGCGGCTACCTGTGGTGAGCCGGTAAAATAGGCCTTGCCCGTGCTTTCCTGCCATTGTTGTTTTTGCGTATTAAAACCCCGGTTCACCACTTTGAGGCCGCCGTCTTCGCGTGGGCTGTAGTTGGCGGTGACCTGTTCGAGGCCGCGTTCAAAACGGTGATCAAAACGCGCGATTTCATACCAGGTGCCGAGATAGCGCTGGCTGTCGAAATCATTCACTACTTTGATGTTCTTCGGCGGGGAAACGCTGCAAGCGGCGGAAAGGAAGGCGGGAATGATCGCGCATAGCTTTGACCGAAAACGCATTGGTTACTCCTGTTTACCGGGTTGGAATAAACAGTGTAGCCGAAAGGCAAAGCAGACGGCCAACGGGAGTTGGCCGCCAGAAGTGTTTTACAGCGTCACCACGCCGATAACGGTGACGACGCTGAGGATGGCCGCCAGGCCATAGAAGACCCATTTACCGGCCGGCACGTGGATTTTCAAATCGTGCATCGCATGGTGAATACGGTGCAGACCGCACCACAGCGGCAGAATAATCATCAGCAGCAGGAACAGCCGGCCAATCAGGCTCTGGCAGAAAGCCAACACGCGGTCATAGCCCAGCGCATCGCCTGGGAACCACCCCAGCGGCAGCAGAATGCCGACCAGCAGCACGATAGCGGGCGCGATGATCGCGCCCCACATGCCGCCGGCGCCGAATAATCCCCAGAAAACCGGTTCGTCTGAGCGTTTAGGTGCTTGATTTATCATGTTTCCTCCGGATTACAGCAGGGCCACGGCCAGGATGACCACGCTGGCGACCAGCGTTACCGCCCACAGCGCTTTGACGATAGGCCCTGGCCCCATTTTTTCGCTGTTGACCACGATATTGGCGGCTTTCGGTGCCAAATCGAACCAGGTTTTGGTGTGCAGCAACGCCGCCAGCAGGGCGACTACGTTAATCAGCAGCACCAGCGGGTTTTGCAGAAAACCGACGAACCCTGCCCAGCTCTCCGCACCGCCTTTCAGCGCAAAAACGCCGTAGATCAGCACGATGCTGAACCACACGGCCGGCACCGAGGTCCCTTCACGCAGCATATAGAAACGATAGAAGCCGAGCTTTTGCCACCAGGTTGGCGTCATGGTGCGCACATAGGGCTTACGTTGTGTTGTCATTGCGGTTTCTCTCCCTTATTGCGGCTTCAGCATGGCGATCATGAAGTCTTTGGCACTTTCCACCTTGCCCTGCTGGATAGCAGCGGCCGGGTCGACGTGCTTCGGACACACTTCAGAGCAGTAGCCGACAAAGGTACAGCTCCACACGCCGTTTTGGCCGTTGAGTTGCGCCATGCGCTGTTTCTGGCCGTGGTCGCGATTATCCAGGTTGTAGCGGTGCGCCAGGGTGATTGCCGCTGGGCCGATGAACTCTGGGTTCAAACCGAACTGCGGGCAAGCGGCGTAACACAGCCCGCAGTTGATACAGCCGGAGAACTGGTGGTACTTGGCCATCTGCGCCGGTGTTTGCACGTTAGGGCCGTCTTCCGGTTTGCGGTTATTGCCGATGATGTAAGGCTTAATCGCCTCCAGGCTTTCGATAAAGTGGGTCATATCGACTACCAGATCGCGTTCAATCGGGAAGTTACCCAGTGCCTCTACCTTCATGCCGTCGGTGTATTCGCGCAGGAAGGTCTTGCAGGCCAGTTTCGGTACCCGGTTGACCATCATGCCGCACGAACCGCAGATAGCCATGCGGCATGACCAGCGGTAGGAAAGGTCCGGCGCCAGGTTATCCTTGATGTAACCCAGCGCGTCGAGCAGCGAGGTTTGTTCATCGTAAGGCACCGCGAAGGTCTCGAAATGTGGCTCTGCGTCGCATTCCGGGTTATAGCGCATGACCTCGATTTTCAGGGTGTTCATCTCAGCCATTTGCCTGCTCCTTATCCTTTTTGTCCTGCGCTTCGGCTTCAGCGCCGTACACACGTTTGGCCGGTGGCAGTTTGGTGATCTTCACGTCGCTGTATTCCAGGCGCGGTGCGCCGTTAGGGTTATGGAACGCCAGCGTATGCTTCAGGAAATTCACGTCGTCACGTTCGGTGCAGCCTTCATCCAGACGCTGGTGGGCACCGCGGGATTCTTTACGGTTAAAGGCGGAGTGCGCCATGCATTCGGCGACGTCCAGGCCGTAGCCCAGCTCGATGGTGTACAGCAGATCGGTATTGAACACGCTGGAGTTATCGGTGATTTTGACGCGCTTGAAGCGTTCTTTCAGCTCAGCCAGTTTATCGATGGTTTTTTGCATCAGTTCTGGCGTACGGTAGATACCGCAGCCTTCTTCCATCGACAGCCCCATTTCATCGCGGATCTTCGACCAGTTTTCGCTGCCTTCCTGCTTCATCAAATTGCTGAGTCGGGTTTCGACGTCGCGCCCTTGCGCATCAAGGGCACTGCCATTGGCCGGGCCAGATTCCAGCGAGCGACGAGCTGCATGCTCACCGGCCACCCGGCCGAACACCACCAGTTCCGCCAGCGAGTTGGATCCCAGACGGTTGGCACCGTGCAGACCGACGGAAGAGCATTCGCCGACGGCAAACAGCCCCTTGATGCGGGTTTCGCAGTTTTGATCGGTTTCAATGCCGCCCATGGTGTAATGCGCCGTTGGGCGTACCGGGATGGGGTCTTTTACCGGGTCGACGCCGACGTAGGCCTTGGCCAGTTCACAGATGAACGGCAGGCGTTCGAGCAGCTTCTTTTCCCCCAGATGGCGCAGGTCGAGATAGACCACGTCGCCGCGCGGGGTGGCGATGGTGCGACCGGCACGCCATTCGTGCCAGAAGGCCTGCGAAACTTTATCGCGCGGGCCCAGCTCCATGTATTTGTTCTTCGGCTCGCCCAGCGGGGTTTCCGGGCCCATGCCGTAGTCCTGCAAATAACGGTAGCCGTCTTTATTCACCAGAATACCGCCTTCGCCGCGGCAGCCTTCGGTCATCAGGATGCCGGAACCCGGCAGGCCGGTAGGGTGATATTGGACGAACTCCATATCGCGCAGTGGGATGCCATGATGGAACGCCATGCCCATGCCATCACCGGTGACGATGCCGCCATTGGTGTTGTAGCGGTACACGCGTCCGGCACCGCCGGTGGCCATGATCACCGCATTGGCGCGGATCTGCACGCGGGTGCCTTCCATCATGTTCATTGCGACCAAACCGCGGACCTGACCGTCATCCACCAGAATATCCAGCACAAAGTGCTCGTCGAAACGTTGGATTTGCGGGTATTTGAGCGAGGTCTGGAACAGGGTATGCAGCATGTGGAAGCCGGTCTTGTCGGCGGCGAACCAGGTTCGTTCAATCTTCATGCCGCCGAAGCGACGCACGTTGACCGAACCGTCCGGTTTACGGCTCCACGGGCAGCCCCACTGTTCCAACTGGGTCATTTCCCGCGGGCAGTTGTGGACGAAATGGTCGACCACGTCTTGCTCACACAACCAGTCGCCACCGGCAACGGTGTCGTTGAAGTGGTAGTCAAAAGAGTCGTGATCCTGAGTGACGGCGGCGGATCCCCCTTCGGCGGCTACCGTATGGCTGCGCATCGGGTAGACTTTTGAGATGAGCGCGATTTTCAGTTGGGGGTTGGCTTCCGCTGCGGCTATTGCTGCACGTAAACCAGCACCCCCGGCCCCAATAATGGCAAGATCGGCGTTAAAGGTTTGCACTGCATTCCTCCAATATTCTTGTTAAGAACGGCAAATTAAATATCTATGCTTAATATTTATAAATATTCTTCGGGTGCTAACTAACTGAGTTCATTGTCGTTGCATAAAGCTTAAGGATAGATATCTCCCACCAATAATGTGGAATTAACTATACCTAAAGTTAAGTAGAAGAAATTTGATGTGATCGATTGTTTTGCCTTTTAACCGGCGGGCGGAAGGATAATTGCCTGTGGGTTGGATTTAACGTTTATTCAACTTTTATTAACCTTTTTTCCAACTATTTATCAGGTAATGTCGAGGTTAAAGCGGCCGAGCTGTTAAGAATTTGTTTGCATGCCAGGATACGAGTAGACTGCATCCCCTGTTTGATTTCGGAGTAATTACCATGAGCGAAACGGCAAGCTGGCAGCCAAGTGCACCCATCGCCAATTTGTTGAAACGCGCAGCGATCCTGACTGAGATCCGGCGTTTCTTCGCCGATCGTGGCGTGCTGGAAGTTGAGACGCCAACCATGAGCCAGGCGACGGTCACCGATATTCACCTGTTCCCGTTCCAGACGCGTTTTGTCGGGCCCGGTGCGGCGGATGGCATGACGCTGTACATGATGACCAGCCCGGAATACCACATGAAACGTCTGCTGGCGGCGGGCAGCGGGCCGATCTATCAGATGGGGCGCAGTTTCCGCAATGAAGAGGCCGGTCGTCATCACAACCCTGAATTCACCATGCTGGAGTGGTACCGTCCGCACTACGACATGTACCGGCTGATGAACGAGGTGGATGATCTGCTGCAGCAGGTACTGGACTGCGAGAGTGCGGAGACCCTGTCTTATCAGCAGGCTTTCCTGCGCCATCTGGATATCGATCCGCTGTCGGCGGAGAAGGTACAACTGCGTGAAGCGGCGGCCAAACTCGATCTGAGCAACATTGCCGATACCGAAGAGGATCGCGATACGCTGCTGCAATTGTTGTTTACCGTTGGCGTGGAGCCGTACATCGGCCGTGATAAACCGGCGTTCGTTTATCACTTCCCGGCCAGTCAGGCGTCGCTGGCGGAGATCAGCACTGAAGATCACCGCGTGGCGGAGCGTTTCGAAGTCTATTTCAAAGGTATTGAACTGGCGAATGGCTTCCGTGAACTGACCGACAGCCGCGAGCAGCGTCAGCGTTTTGATCAGGACAACCGCAAGCGAGCGGAACGCGGTTTGCCGCAGCACCCGATTGATAACAACCTGCTGGATGCGCTGCAGCACGGTATGCCGGAGTGTTCCGGTGTGGCGCTAGGCGTTGATCGGCTGGTGATGCTGGCGTTGGGCGCTGAAAGCCTGAGTGAAGTGTTGGCCTTCCCGGTCGGGCGCGCATAACCGCTAATTCAGCGCCATTGCGATAAAAAAAGGGTTCGGCCATAGCCGAACCCTTTTTGCATGCGGCGGTTACAAACTGCCCGATTCGCGTTTGGTGTTGGGCGCAGGTGTGGAGGCCGGCGTGCGACCGTTGCTGGTCAGGCGGGACAGCGTCTCGCTGCGAACCTGGAATGGTGGGTACGGCAGCGTAATGCCGTGCTCGCGATAGCCGGACAAGATCAACTGATGGATCTCATGGCGCAACGGCATGCGGTGGCCCATCTCGGCGGCGTAAATACGCAGTTCAAAGATCTGGATACCCTGTTGCAGATCGACCAGATAAACCTCCGGTGCCGGATTATCAAGCACCAGCGAACAGCGTTCGGCGGCATTGGTCAGGATCTTGGTCACTTCTTCGCTGTTGGCTTCTGCCGGTGCCGGTACGGTCAGTACCACACGAGTCAGGTTGTCCGACAGCGACCAGTTAATGAACTGCTCGGTGATAAACGCTTTGTTCGGCACGATGATCTCTTTGCGATCCCAGTCCGAAATGGTGGTGGCGCGGGTGTTGATCTTGGTGACGGTACCGGTCAGGTTGCGGATCGTCACGGTATCACCAATGCGGATCGGTTTTTCAAACAGGATGATCAGGCCGGAGATAAAGTTGGAGAAGATCTCCTGCATACCAAAGCCCAACCCCACGCTGAGCGCGGTCACTACCCACTGCAGTTTCGACCATTCGATACCGATCCAGGAAAAGCTGAGGATGGCGCCGAACAACAACAACAGATACTTGGTAATGGTGGTGATGGCGTAGCCGGTACCCGGCGACAGATCCAGGTGCTGCAGTACCGCCAGCTCCAGCAGGGCCGGCAGGTTACGCACCAACTGCATGGTAACGATCAGCACCAGGATGGCGATCAATACCGCACCCAAGGTGATTGGATGCGCGGTTTCCACGCCATTGACCGTCGACGTCACGTCCCACAGGGAGATGTTTTCCAGGAAGGCGAAGGCCGAGTGAATTTCTGACCACAGCACGATCACCGACACCAGCGCGATCATCGTCAGGATCGAACGAACCAACCGGAGCGACTGGGCGCTGATGGTATCCAGATCGATCTCTGAATCATCCATGTCCATCGATCCTTCGGTGCTATTGGGCGTATGCGGTGTTTCTTCTTCACCGCGCGCACGCTGAGCCAGAATATCGGCCCGGCGTTGCTTGGCGCGGTCAAAGGCGATACGTCGCCGTTGGATCAGCATCCAGCGGCGAATAATGTGGTAAATCACCAGCAGGAAGAACCAGATGGCCACCGACGTTTCCAACCGCGCCAACAGTGCCTGAGAGGTGGTCAGATAGCCGACGGCGGAGGCCAGCGCCGCCAGCAGCGGCGCGGACAGCAATAGCCCCCACAGCGCGGTGTTGACCATGTTGTCGCCGGAGCCTTTTTTATCCAGATACAGCGGGATGCCGGCGCGTTTCAGGCTATTGGTGACGATGGCCAAAGCCAGACACAGCAGGATAAAGCACAGCCGCCCCAGGGTATTGGCAAACTCGCGTTCTTTCAGGCTGTCGAAGGTGATCAACGCCATGATCAGCGGCACTATCAGCCAGATCGACATTTTGTAATAGCGCATGGCGCGTGAAACCTGCTTCACCGGCCAGCGGAAATGCACGATAAACAACCCCTGTGGGTGGGCGAAGGCGGCGCAAATCATACATACCCACAGGATCGGCAGCGTGGCGGTGACACCCTTGCCGATCGCTTCGGCTACCGGGTAGTTCCAGGCGCTTTGCAGGCCAAAACCGAGCGCTGCCCAGAGCACCGGCAGCGGCAGTGCCACCAAAATCGACCAGAATACGGTGCGCAGGGTCAGGAAGAATTCGTCCTGGGTCACTTTGCCAACCCGGCTGCTGGCGCGTGTCAGGAAGGCGTGGTAGTGCTTGCGAGAGCTGATGCTGAAAATAACCAGCAGCAGGGCGCCGAAGATGGGGATCAGCGTTTCGCGGCTGGTCACCATCATCATAAAGGCCCCACCGAGCTGTGACAGCGTATCCAGCGACAGCAGACGTGTCAGATCGTGCGCGACGTTAATCGGATAGGACAGGGTGATAGGATTGACGTCAGGCACCCAGAACAGATAGCGGTGGGTGGCGTCCTTGATTTCGTTTAACGCCTCGATCAACTGGGTGTTGGCCACTTTCAGCTTGGTCAGCTCGAGGATCTGAGTATCGCACCCGGACAGCAGTGAATTCAGCAGTTCCCTCTGAGTGCGTAACTGGGCGTCGACAATGCGTCTTTCCGCGCTGGTCAGTTCACTGCCGTCGTCACGTTTGAATTCGCGCTGTGACAGTTTTTCCAGTTGGCTTTCAAACTGCAGGCGCTGTACGCGCAGTTGGGCCATATCGCCATCGAGCTGCTGCGGCTTGGGCATTTCCGGCAGCGTGGCGACCTGAGCACGCAGGGTTTCTCCCAGCGCCGATGAGGAGCCGAGCCACTGGGCCTGTTCGATAATGGTGCTTAATGCCTGGCGCACCTGCAGCGTTTGCGCGGCGGCCTGACGTTGCTGGGATGAAATCAGATCCATGCGCTGGGCCTGATTGTTCAGCGCCGCAGACAGTTCACGGTTGATTTGCAACTGCTGACTGATACTTTTCGGCAGATCGCCATTTTGCTCGGCCAACTGCTCGGTTTTTTCCAGTGCCAGTTCGGCTTCGCGCTGTCGCTGGGCATTGAGGTTATTGCGCAGCGCCTGCAGTTGAACGTCAATCTTCTCGTGGCGCTTTTTGTAGACTTCGGCGCGCATCCGCGCCAGTTCCTGGCGGTTGTTGGCCGACAGCTGTGCCAGTTCGAGCTCATCGACTTTGGCTTTGCGTGCAGCGGCTTCCGCCTGCAATAACGCCAGCGCAGCCTGAGCATGCGGAGTGGTCGGGTTGGCGGGTTGTGCCTGCAGGCGACGTTGAACCTCGGTCAATGCACGGCGAGCGTCGGTCTGTTGCTGTGGCAATTGGCCGAGGGAATCGCTGATTTCCCGCGTGCGCTCCTGCTCTTGCTGCAGCAAACGCGCCTGTTCCAGCAGCAGGCTGCTGGTTTGCAGGATTTGCTGTTCCAAATCGCTGGCCGGCAGGTTATCGCCGTTCGGCAGGATTTTGCTGTCTTCCAGCGCTAACTGACGACGCAGTTCCTGCGTCATCTTCGGGAAATCGTCGATCACGCGCTGATATTGCTCAACGCGCGTTAGCGACTCTTTACGCTCCGACAGCCAGTTGAGGGCGCTTTGCAACGCCTCAGTGGTTTCCGCCTGATTAGGCGCGCTCTTGTTGCTCTCGGCCTGCTTCAGCTCCTGTTTGAGCTGTGTTTCGGTGGGCACCGTGGCGGCCAGCACCGGTTGAGCCAGTAAGCAACCGAGCAATAACGTGATAATCAGGCGCACAGCGTCAATTCCTTCAGATCTGCGGTGTTTCAACGGCAGCAGACGCGGCCGGGATTTCTGCGAAGGCTTCGCCCATGCGGGTCACGGTGCCGTTGTTCAACTGCGGCGCGAACTGTACGCTGCCTGGGATAAACAGGTTAATGACCGTCGAACCCAGCTTGAAGCGGCCCATTTCTTCGCCTTTCTCCAGCACGATAGCGCCTTCCGCACCTTCTTCAGGATAGGTCCAGCGTTTGATAATGCCTTCGCGTGGCGGGGTTACCGTGCCGGCCCAGACGGTTTCGATGCTGCCGACGATGGTGGCGCCCACCAGGATCTGCACCATTGGCCCGACAGCGGTATCAAACACGCAGATCACACGCTCATTGCGCGCGAACAGGTTTGGCACGTTGGCCGCGGTCAATGGGTTAACGGAGAACAGGTCACCCGGCACATAAATCATTTCGCGCAGCACGCCGTTGCACGGCATATGTACGCGGTGATAATCCCGCGGAGCCAGGTAGGTGGTGGCGAACAGACCGTTACGGAACGGCTCTGCCAGCACATAGTTGCCGGCCAACAGCGCTTCCAGGCTGTAGTTGTGGCCTTTGGCCTGGAAAATTTGGTCGTCGTGGATCTGGCCGAGCTGGCTGATGGCACCGTCTGCGGGCAGGGCCAGCCAGTTGGCGTCGCTGATGATCGGGCGGGCGCCGTCACGCAGCGGGCGTACAAAGAATTCGTTGAAGCTGGCGTAGGCGCTCAGCTCTGGATGTTGCGACTCTTGCATGTTTACGCGGTAATAACGGGCAAAGCCCTTCAGAACCAATTGGGTCAACCAACCGGCCTGCTTGTCCGCACCCCAGCCCGCCAGGCGGGTCAGAGCCAGCTTCGGTAACCAGTACTGCAATTTAATTTTGATGCTATCCAGCACGTTTAACCTCTTGAATCAGGGTAAAGGGCGCGCATTGTAACGCTGGCTCTGCCACCGTCAACGCCGCCCGGCATTATCAGTCTGCGGCATCGGTGAAGTTCTTGCGAACCTTCACTTGCGCCATGCTTTCCAGAATACGGTGATAGTTGTCGAAACGTTCTTTGGCGATATCGCCTTTTTCCATTGCGGCACGGATAGCACAGCCTGGATCGGTATCGTGGCGGCAATCACGGAACTTGCAACCGCCTAAATAGTTACGGAATTCGACAAAACCTTGGGTGATTTGTTCCGGTTCCAGGTGCCACAGGCCAAACTCACGTACGCCTGGGGAGTCGATCACGTCGCCGCCGTGCTGGAAATGATACAGCCGTGCAGCGGTGGTGGTATGTTGCCCGAGCCCAGAGACATCGGAAACCTGATTTACCAGAATTTGCTCTTTGGAAGCTGGCAGCAGAGCGTTAAGCAGGCTGGACTTGCCGACCCCCGACTGCCCGGCGAAAATACTGATGCGGCCGACCAGCGCTTGTTCAAACGCTTCCATGCCTTCGCGCGTCTGGCTGGAGACTTCCAGCACTCGATAACCAATCTTGCGATAGGTATCCATCATGCCGTCGACCCGTTTGCGCGCTTCGGCATCCAACAGATCGATCTTGTTCAGTACGATCAGCGGTTCAACTTCCAGCGTTTCACAGGCCACCAGGTAGCGGTCGATGATGTTCAGCGAAAGCTCGGGTAATATCGCCGAAACGATAACGATTTGGTTGATATTGGCGGCGATAGGTTTCACGCCGTCATAGAAATCTGGGCGTGTCAGCACCGAGGTGCGTTCATGCACGGCCTCGACAATGCCTTTGACCCCTTCATGGGTACCAACGCCAGGGCGCCACACTACGCGATCGCCGGTGACCAGCGAACGCAGCGTACGGCGAATATTGCAGCGGTGTTGGGTGCCGTCCGCTGCCTCAACGTCGGCATGCATCCCGAAACGGCTGATGACGATACCGTCCTGCGGCTCGCCCAGTTGGGAATCATCCAGTTCCGGTTTTTTATCGGTGCGTTTCAGGCGACGTTGATGGTTCGCCTGTACACGGCGTTCTTGACCTTTGGACAGTTTGTTCTTGCTCACTGCGCCTCACTTGAATCCGCTTTATCGCTCATGGCGACCAAAAGGACTATGATACACGCTATTTTATATTAAATAACCGTTGTTAGCCGCCACGCGCAGCGCACCTTGGCCGCTGAACGGCCAGCGCCGGTCGCCGCCTTGCCTACAGTTTGTTTATCTTTTGGCTTTTACGCAGGAAATATCATGACAGGAAACGAAAATAACCTGATTTGGATCGATCTGGAGATGACCGGCTTGGATCCTGAACGCGATCGCATTATCGAGATCGCTACGCTGGTCACCGACGCCAATCTGAACATTCTCGCGGAAGGGCCGGTGATCGCCGTACACCAATCCGATGAACAGCTTGCCCTGATGGATGACTGGAACGTGCGCACCCATACCGGCAGCGGCCTGGTGGAGCGGGTGAAAGCCAGCCAGTTCGACGACCATGCCGCTGAGCTGGCCACCATCGCCTTCCTGCAGCAGTGGGTGCCGGCGGGCAAATCGCCGATCTGCGGCAACAGCGTGGGTCAGGACCGCCGTTTCCTATTCCGCTATATGCCCGAACTGGAAGCCTACTTCCATTACCGTTATCTTGACGTCAGTACGCTGAAAGAACTGGCGCGCCGTTGGAAGCCGGAAATCCTCAGTGGCTTCAAGAAGCAGGGCACCCACCAGGCAATGGACGACATTCGCGAGTCGGTAGGTGAACTGGCCTATTACCGCGAGCATTTCATCCAGTTATAACGAATGCAGGGCCTCTTGATCGGGGCCCTACTGCCGAAAGCAGCCGATTCCGCCGCTTAATTAATCAGTTTGGCGCTTTAATCGGCAATCAAACAAAAATCGCGTTTTTTTGCTTTCAGGGGCTTGCGGCAAAAAGGATTTCTCGTATAATGCGCACCCCGTACCGATGAAGAATTTCGTTTAGTTCCGACATCGATACGCCGGGCGGGAATAGCTCAGTTGGTAGAGCACGACCTTGCCAAGGTCGGGGTCGCGAGT
The DNA here is from genome assembly GCF_046531865.1 of Serratia sp. AXJ-M. Classification (NCBI taxonomy): domain Bacteria; kingdom Pseudomonadati; phylum Pseudomonadota; class Gammaproteobacteria; order Enterobacterales; family Yersiniaceae; genus Serratia; species Serratia sp. AXJ-M. Next base: position 367,686 of record NZ_CP059394.1, read on the forward strand.
TCGAGTCTCGTTTCCCGCTCCAAATTCAACAATGCTGCTGATGTGGCGTGATGAATAAAAAAAGTATCAGGTAGTACCCATGCGACGCGGGAATAGCTCAGTTGGTAGAGCACGACCTTGCCAAGGTCGGGGTCGCGAGTTCGAGTCTCGTTTCCCGCTCCAAAAAATTCAAAGGCCATGTTGTTGTTTGATGGCCGGATGCCCAAAGCATCTCAATGCGGGAATAGCTCAGTTGGTAGAGCACGACCTTGCCAAGGTCGGGGTCGCGAGTTCGAGTCTCGTTTCCCGCTCCAATTTTCTCTTCGTTTCAAACTCAGTCCAACGCCTTTAGCGGCGCGGTTCTTTGTCTCGTTATACATACCCTGTCGAAATGTTGTGAACAGACTTATCCACAGGTAGCGCTCATAATACCCGCAGCTCAAAAAATCAACGCCACACAAATGAAATATTTATCGCATTGATTTGTATGCATATTTATTTATCCGAAAACGTTATACCGATCACTTGCTCTTTTTGTTGCAGTTGAAAGACAAAGCATTTTTATTTTTATGCACAAATCCACAGAGTGACTATCGGGTCTGAATGAAAGATTTCAGGCATCCCTCGGCAATCCTTTTTCCACAGCCCGTACCAATCGTTTTTTCTGCGTTGTCTGCACTTCTATGCCTTGCGCCTCACGCCGCGCCAACTGTTGCTCCAGTGCCCAGTGGATATGTTCGTCCAGCATTGCGTCCTGTGCCAGCCGGGAGCGCAACGCCACCACTGCCGCATCCTGGTAAGGGGCGTTGCCCAGCGCCACGGCGATATTGCGCAGCCAGCGTAAATGGCCGATACGCCGGATGGCGGAGCCTTCGGTGATGCGCAGGAATTTCTCTTCCGTCCAACCAAAGAGTTCGATCAGTTGCGGTGCATGCAGTGCGGCGCGTGGGCTGAAATCGTCTTCGTCGGTAAGTTGCGAGAAGCGGTTCCACGGGCAGATAAGCTGGCAATCATCACAGCCGTAAATACGATTGCCCAATAACGGCCGGAATTCTTCAGGAATGGCGCCTTCCAACTCAATCGTCAGATAGGAGATGCAGCGGCGCGCATCTACGGTGTAGGGGGCGACGATGGCGCCGGTTGGGCAAGTAGTGATACAGGCGACGCAGCGGCCGCACTGTTCCTCCTGGGGCTTATCCACCGGCAGCGGCAGGTCGATCAGCAGTTCGCCAAGAAAGAACCAGGAGCCGGCTTCGCGGTTTAAAATAAGTGAGTGTTTACCAACCCAGCCAATCCCGGCCTTGGAGGCCAGTGCGCGTTCCATCACCGGCGCGGAGTCGACAAAGGGGCGGAAATTAAGTTCGCCGCAGTAGGCCTGGATCTGATCGCCGAGTTTTTTCAGCCGTTGGCGCAGCAGTTTGTGGTAGTCCCGCCCGAGCGCATAGCGGCTGACATAGCCTAATTCTGGGTTGTTGAGGGTGCTGGCAAAGGCCGCTTTGGCCGGCAGGTAGTTCATGCGCACGCTGATCACGCGCAGCGTGCCGGGCAACAGCTCATGTGGCCGGGCGCGCAGCATGCCATGGCGTGCCATCCACTCCATTTCACCGTGGTATTGTTTGTCCAACCAGGCCTGCAGCTTGGGCTCTTCCGCGCTCAGATCGGTGTCGCAGATGCCTACCTGCTGGAATCCTAGCGATTGCCCCCATTGCTTGATATGTTGGGCGAGTTGATTGAGATCGAGGGGGTGAGTCATGACGGGCCACAGTGAAAAACGATACTCTGACAGTTTACCACACTCTGTCTGGTCTGCGGACTGGATCCGGCGAGCAGAAGCAAGCGCCGCCGCCTCGCAGGGCATTTCTCTCTATCAACTGATGCAACGTGCCGGTGAGGCGGCTTACACGCTGGCGTGCGACCAATATCCTGCCGCCCACCACTGGCTGGTGCTGTGCGGTCATGGCAACAATGGCGGTGACGGCTACGTTGTCGCCCGCTTGGCTGCGGCGGCCGGTGTCAAAGTCAGCCTGATTGCCTGCGAAGGCACACGCCCACTGCCCCCAGAAGCGGCTGCTGCCAGACAGGCATGGTTGGCTAGCGGCGGCGAGATCCATCCGGTCGACAGCCGCTGGCCGGAAGACGTTGATCTGATCATCGACGGCCTGCTCGGTACTGGGTTAAGCAGTGCGCCGCGGGCGCCGTACGATGCCCTGATTGAAGCGGTTAACCGCAGCCGCGCGCCGGTTATCGCACTCGATATTCCCTCGGGCCTGCTGGCTGAAAGCGGTGCCGCGCCTGGAGCCGTCATCCGCGCAACGCATACCATGACTTTCATCGCGCTTAAACCTGGCCTGCTGACCGGCCAGGCTCGTGATTGGGTGGGGCAACTTCACCAGAGTACGCTAGGATTATCGGGGTGGCTGGCAAAGCAACCGACGCAGATTCAGCGGCTTACTGCCGAATCGCTGTCCCAGTGGCTGAAACCGCGTCGTCCCTGCTCACATAAAGGTGAACAGGGGCGTTTGTTAGTGGTGGGGGGCGATCACGGCTTTGGCGGCGCGATACGCATGGCGGCAGAAGCGGCGTTGCGCAGCGGCGCAGGATTGGTGCGAGTACTCACTCACATTGAGCATGTCGGGCCCTTGCTGACCGCCAGACCGGAACTGATGGTGCAACCGCTGAGCGACGAAGGGTTGCAGCAGGCGCTCGACTGGGCGGATGTGCTGGTGATTGGCCCGGGGCTGGGTCAGGGCGAATGGGGTAGGAATGCGCTGAAAATATTGCAAGCCAGTGATAAACCGGCGTTATGGGACGCCGATGCGCTGAACTTACTGGCATTAAATCCCGAGAAGCGTCAGAATCGTGTGATTACCCCGCATCCTGGGGAGGCGGCACGCCTGCTGGGGTGCCGTACCGCCGAGATTGAGAGTGACCGCTTACTTGCAGTTCGTAATCTGGTCACGCATTACGGTGGCGTGGCCGTGCTGAAAGGTGCGGGTACGTTGATCGCCGATGATCAAGGCCAGATGGCGATCGCCGACGTCGGCAACGCCGGCATGGCCTCTGGTGGAATGGGCGATGTGCTGTCCGGTATCATCGGCGGTTTGCTGGGGCAAAAGCTCTCACTGTATGATGCAGCCTGCGCCGGTTGCGTGGCGCATGGCGCAGCTGCCGATCGCGTGGCGGCAAGACAAGGAATAAGGGGGATGCTGGCGAGCGATTTATTGCCGGAAATCCCTTATTACGTTAATCCTGAGTTGGCATAAATAGAAACTATCGAATGAAAGAACTCGTTTTACCTCTGCCGGATGAGGCAGCGACTGTCGCATTGGGTACCGCCTTGGCCAAGGCGTGCGATCGCGCCAGCGTAATTTACCTTTACGGTGACCTGGGCGCCGGTAAAACCACCTTCAGCCGTGGTTTTCTGCAGGCATTGGGCCACCAGGGCAACGTTAAAAGCCCAACTTATACGCTGGTGGAGCCTTATGCGCTGCAGCCGCTGGCGGTATACCATTTTGATCTGTATCGCTTGGCCGATCCGGAAGAACTCGAATTTATGGGCATTCGCGATTATTTTGCGCAGGATGCCATTTGCCTGGTGGAATGGCCACAGCAGGGGACCGGCGTCTTGCCGGAACCTGATTTGGAGCTGCATCTCAGCTACCAGGATCAGGGGCGCGAAGCAAAAATTCAGGCGGTTTCTGCCTACGGCAGCCAGCTTTTAGACCGTATTCACGGGCCACAGGAATGACGCCGCAATGACGTATGCGTTGAGAAAATTACTCGTAATCGCCCTGATCGCCGTATTGGGGCCTTTGGGTGCAGCCAGTGCGTTGGCCGCATCGTCGTTGTCTGATATTAAAGTCACCAATGCCCAGCGCGAAGCCACGGTATCGGTGAGCTTTACCGGTCCGCCGGACTATGCCTTCTTCCCGTTGCACGGCCCGGATCGCGTGGTGTTGGATGTAAACCAGAAAGGCAAGGTGGGCGGTTTACCGTTAAATTTCAGCGGCCAGAACCTGGTGAAAAGCATTCGTTCCAGCGCGCCGAAAGACGCCCAGAGCGTAAGGCTGGTGTTTGATCTGACCCAGCGCGCGAAGACCCGGGTAGCCACACGCCAGAACGGCAGTGTCTATACCGTGGTGTTCACCATCGCCGCCGAGGGCAGCGCAAACACTACAGTACGAAAAGCCCCGACGCCGGCACCGGTGGTCGTGAACCCACCGACGCGTAAAGCCCCGGTGGTGGTGAGTGAGCCTGAACCAGAGCCCGCTCCGGTGCGTAGAGCGCCAAGTGGTTCCAATCCTTTCACCAATAAGCCTACCGTGGTTGCGGGTACCGCATCTGAGGTCACGCCGCGCAGCAGCCGCGTATCCGCCGGTTCCGGCGATCGGGTGGTGGTGGCTATTGATGCCGGTCACGGCGGTCAGGATCCGGGCGCCATTGGCCCGAACGGCCTGAAAGAGAAAAATGTAACTATCGCTATCGCTCGCCGCTTGCAGGCATTGTTGGATGCCGATCCCCAGTTTAAACCGGTGTTGACGCGCAACGGCGACTACTTCATCTCAGTGATGGGGCGCTCTGACGTGGCGCGTAAGCAGGGCGCTAACGTGTTGGTCTCGATTCACGCTGACGCCGCGCCAAACCGCAGCGCCAACGGGGCTTCGGTTTGGGTGCTGTCCAACCGCCGCGCCAACAGTGAGATGGCCGGCTGGCTGGAACAACATGAGAAGCAGTCCGAGTTGCTGGGCGGTGCGGGTGATTTGCTGGCCAACAGCCAGGCGGATCCTTACCTGAGCCAGGCGGTGCTGGATCTGCAGTTTGGTCACTCGCAACGCGTGGGCTACGATGTCGCAGTAAAAGTGCTGCAGCAGTTGCAGAGCGTCGGCTCATTGCATAAACGTCGTCCTGAACACGCCAGCCTTGGCGTGCTGCGTTCGCCGGATATCCCATCCTTGTTGGTGGAAACAGGATTTATCAGTAATAGCACGGAGGAGCGGCTGCTCGGCAGTAGCGCATATCAGGAGAAAATTGCCCGGGCGATCCACAACGGCCTGCGCAGTTATTTCCTGGCGCACCCGCTACAAGCCGACCCAAAGGTGGAAAACCGACCGCTGGACGTCGCAGCGGCGGTTAACTCCTCAACACAAGACGTCAGTCAGCCCGCGCCGATCGTCAGTTCGGCCGGCAGCAGCCGCATTAGCGGTAAAACGCAGATCCACGTGGTGAAGCGAGCCGAAACGCTTTCCGGCATTGCCGACAGCTATGGCACCACCATGGCGGCGTTGCGTGATCTCAACAAGCTGAAAAAAGACGGCGTGTGGGTCGGCCAGCGCCTTAAAGTGCCGGCGGGTAAAACCGCCGCGACGGTCAGTACGGTCGCCAAGGCAAAACCCAGTGTGAAGAAGCCGTCCAGGCACAAAGTGACCCGCGGTGATACCTTATCCTCCATCGCTACCCGTTACGGTGTCAGCGTCAGCGACCTGAAACGCGTGAATAAACTGAAGTCGGACGTCGCGCCGCTGGATCGGACGCTGACCATTCCGCAGGCCTAGCGCCACTATTAGATAGAGGAGTCAGCATGCCCATCCAGGTGTTACCGCCCCAGCTTGCCAACCAGATTGCCGCCGGTGAAGTGGTCGAACGGCCCGCGTCAGTGGTAAAGGAACTGGTGGAAAACAGTCTGGATGCCGGTGCGACACGCATTGATATTGATATCGAACGCGGCGGTGCCAAGCTGATTCGCATCCGCGATAACGGCTGCGGCATCGGTAAAGACGATCTGGCATTGGCATTGGCGCGTCATGCCACCAGTAAAATCAGCACGCTCGACGATTTGGAAGCCATCGTCAGTCTCGGTTTTCGCGGTGAGGCGTTGGCCAGCATCAGCTCGGTTTCCCGTTTGACGCTCACTTCGCGCACCGCGGAACAAAATGAAGCCTGGCAGGCTTACGCCGAAGGCCGCGACCAGGCGGTGACGGTCAAACCAGCGGCGCATCCGATAGGCAGCACGCTGGAAGTGCTGGATTTGTTCTACAACACCCCGGCGCGGCGCAAATTCATGCGCACCGAGAAAACCGAATTCGGCCATATCGATGAAGTAGTGCGGCGCATTGCGCTGGCGCGTTTCGATGTGGCGATCAACCTCAGCCACAACGGCAAACTGATCCGCCAATATCGCGCAGCCAAAGACGAGAGCCACTATGAGCGCCGCCTGGGCAGCATTTGTGGCCCGGCTTTTTTGCAGCATGCGTTGAACATTTCCTGGCAGCATGGCGATCTGACCATTCGCGGCTGGGTGGCTGATCCTGCCGGGGCGCGTCAATTGGGCGAGATGCAGTATTGCTACGTCAATAGCCGCATGATGCGCGATCGTCTGATCAATCATGCCATCCGCCAGGCCTATCAGGATCAGTTGAAAGACGATCAGCAGCCCGCGTACGTACTGTATCTCGAGGTCGATCCGCATCAGGTAGACGTGAATGTGCACCCGGCAAAGCACGAAGTACGTTTTCATCAGGCGCGATTGGTACATGACTTTATTTATCAGGCGGTAACTACCGTGCTGCAGCAGGTCGGCAACGCGCCGCTGCCGTTGGACGATGAGCCGGAACAACCGTCGGCGCCAACCTGGCAGCCGGAAAACCGCGTCGCCGCCGGCGGCAACCATTTCTCGCAGCCGGCGCCGCGCCGTGAACCTCAGCCGAGTGAACCGGGCGTCGCGCGCGAGCGTGCACCTCAACCGGCCTATCAGGCAGGCAACGGCTACCAAAAGCGCGAAGGCGAGCTTTACGGCAAACTGATGCAGGCTGCTCCGGTGGTGGAGCCAGCGCCAGAAACGCCGAAACAACCGCTGTTCCCACCGGTAAAGGCTGAGCGAGAAGTGCCGCTGGACGGCAGCCAGCACAGTTTTGGTCGGGTGCTGATGATCCATCCGCCGTGCTTCGCCCTGATTGAGCGTCGCCAGCAATTGATGTTGCTCAATCTGCCGGTGGCCGAGCGCTGGTTGCGCCAGGCGCAGCTTAATCCGGCTGAAGAAGGCCTGCGGCCGCAGCCGCTGCTGATCCCCATCAAACTGACGCTGAATAAGCAAGAAGCGGCCGCCTGTGTGCGCCATCAGCCGTTACTGGTCAAAATGGGATTGGATTTGCAGGCGGATCATGGGCGTGTGACGTTGCGCGCAGTACCTTTACCATTACGCCAACAAAATTTACAAAAACTGATACCCGAACTGTTAGGCTATATGGCCGAGCATCAGGAGATGTCGCCCCCGGTGTTAGCCACCTGGTTCGCCCGCCACTTGGGCAGCGAACATGAGCAGTGGAACACCTCGCAAGCGATACAATTGCTGACCGACGTTGAACGACTTTGCCCGCAGCTGGTCAAATCACCACCGAGCGGACTTTTACAACCTGTTGATTTACAGGCTGCACTGGCAGCCCTTACGCATGATTGAAACTGAAATGACACCACGTCCCCCTGCTATTTTTATGATGGGGCCGACCGCCTCGGGCAAGACCGCGTTGGCGATCGCGCTGCGTGAACGCCTGCCTGTGGAACTGATCAGCGTGGATTCCGCGCTGATTTATCGCGGCATGGATATCGGCACGGCTAAACCGAGCGCTGAGGAATTGGCGCAGGCACCGCACCGGCTGATTGATATTCGCGATCCTGCCGAAGTTTACTCAGCAGCGGATTTTCGCGCCGATGCACTGAAAGAGATGGCCGCCATTACCGCCGCCGGGCGTATCCCGCTGCTGGTCGGGGGCACCATGCTTTACTTCAAGGCGCTGCTGGAAGGTTTATCGCCGCTGCCGCCTGCCGATCCGGCGGTGCGTGAGCGTATCGAACAGCAGGCTGCGGAGCAGGGTTGGGACGTTTTACACCGTCAGTTGCAAGAGATTGACCCGGTTGCGGCATTGAGAATTCATCCTAATGATCCGCAGAGACTGTCCAGAGCACTGGAAGTTTTTTTTATTTCGGGTAAAACTTTAACGGAACTGACTAAAATTTCGGGTGAATCGTTGCCGTATCATGTTCACCAATTTGCGATAGCGCCGACCAGCCGTGAGTTGATCCATCAACGCATCGCGCTGCGGTACCATCAAATGTTGGCGGCAGGTTTTGAGACGGAAGCGCGTGCACTTTTTGCACGGGGTGATTTGCATACGGATTTGCCTTCCATTCGCTGTGTCGGTTATCGCCAGATGTGGTCATATTTATCTGGCGAAATTAGTTACGATGAGATGGTTTATCGTGGTATTTGCGCAACACGTCAGTTGGCCAAGCGCCAAATGACCTGGTTACGAGGCTGGAACTCGGTACATTGGCTGGACAGCGAGAAGCCGGGAGAGGCTTTGGACTCGGTAATACAGGTTGTTAGTGCATAGGTCGAGTGATTGTGTACAATTGATGAGTATTCAGCGCGCAAATTTTTTAGGTCGTTTATTTTAGAGCCGACAGGTTCTTAGTTAAAAACAACAAGCAAATAAGGAAAAGATAGAATGGCTAAGGGGCAATCTTTGCAAGATCCGTTCCTGAACGCATTGCGTCGTGAACGTGTTCCGGTTTCTATTTATTTGGTGAATGGTATTAAGCTGCAAGGCCAGATTGAGTCTTTTGACCAGTTTGTCATCCTGTTGAAAAACACGGTGAGCCAGATGGTTTATAAGCACGCTATCTCTACCGTTGTCCCGTCACGCCCGGTTTCGCACCATAGCAATACCCCGAGCGGCGGCACCAGTAACTATCACCATGGTAACAATCCGTCTGCGCCGCAACAGCCGCAGCAGGAAAGCGATGACGCTGAATAAAGCGCGTTGCGAGTCAACCATGAAGGGGAGCATAAGCAGCCGTGGGCTGTTTATGTCCCCCAAACTCACGGGTTCCCGTTTGAGAGGTTGCACGCTTGTTTGACCGTTATGAAGCCGGTGAGCAGGCCGTCCTGGTTCATATCTATTTCTCGCAAGACAAAGACACAGAAGATCTCAGTGAGTTCGAATCCCTGGTGTCCTCTGCGGGTGTCGAAGCTTTGCAAGTGGTGACTGGTAGCCGCAAAGCCCCGCATCCCAAATACTTTGTCGGTGAAGGAAAGGCCGAAGAAATTGCAGACGCGGTAAAAGCCAGTGGCGCATCTGTTGTCCTGTTTGATCACTCCCTTTCTGCAGCGCAGGAGAGAAATCTTGAACGCCTGTGCGAATGCCGAGTGATCGATCGCACCGGGTTGATTCTAGACATCTTTGCCCAGCGTGCCCGTACACATGAAGGTAAGCTGCAGGTAGAGTTGGCGCAGTTGCGTCATATTGCCACGCGTTTGGTGCGTGGCTGGACCCACCTTGAGCGTCAAAAAGGGGGGATAGGCCTGCGCGGGCCAGGGGAAACCCAATTAGAGACCGACCGTCGTCTGTTGCGCGATCGCATTAGCTTGATTCTACGCCGCCTGGAGCGGGTAGCTAAGCAGCGTGAACAGGGCCGACGTGCGCGTACCCGTGCTGAAGTGCCGACCGTATCGCTGGTAGGGTATACCAACGCCGGAAAATCCACCCTGTTTAACCGAATTACGTCCGCCGATGTCTATGCGGCAGACCAGCTATTTGCCACTTTGGATCCTACCCTGCGGCGCATTGACGTGGCTGATGTGGGCGATACCGTGTTGGCGGATACCGTAGGCTTTATCCGGCACCTGCCGCACGATCTGGTGGCCGCCTTCAAGGCGACGCTGCAAGAAACGCGTCAGGCATCTTTGCTGTTACATGTAATCGACGCCGCGGATACTCGCGTCGATGAAAACATTGAAGCGGTCAATACCGTGCTGGCAGAGATTGAATCGGATGAGATCCCTACACTTTTAGTGATGAACAAAATAGATATGCTGGATGATTTTGTCCCGCGTATCGACCGCAACGATGAAAACTTACCGATCCGGGTGTGGCTGTCCGCCGCCAGCGGTGAAGGTATCCCGTTGCTGTATCAGGCGTTGACGGAGCGCTTATCGGGGGAAATCGCGCATTATGAGCTGCGCTTACCGCCAGAGGCAGGCCGTCTTCGTAGCCGTTTTTACCAGCTTCAGGCAATTGAAAAAGAGTGGAACGAAGAAGACGGCAGCATTGGCGTGGTGGTACGTATGCCTATCGTCGAATGGCGTCGCCTCTGCAAACAGGAACAGGAACTGATTAACTTTATAGTATGATCATATCCTGTTACATTTGAGCTTCGCGTAAGCCTGAAGTACCCAATCACAGAATATGGAGCTAAAACATGGCGTGGAATCAGCCCGGTAATAACGGACAGGACCGCGACCCGTGGGGGAGCAGCAATAACAATGGCGGCAACTCTGGCGGTAATAACAAAGGCGGTCGTGATCAAGGGCCACCTGATTTGGACGATATCTTCCGCAAACTGAGCAAGAAATTGAGCGGTTTGGGCGGGGGCAAAGGCTCCAACAGCAATAACAACGGCGGCACCGGCACTTCTGGCCCGGGCCTCAGCGGTCGCATCATCGGCATTGCCGCGGTAGCGGTAGTGGTGATTTGGGCTGCCAGCGGCTTCTACACCATCAAGGAAGCCGAACGTGGTGTTGTGACCCGTTTTGGCAAGTTCAGCCACCTGGTTCAGCCAGGTTTGAACTGGAAGCCGACCTTTATCGATGAAGTGCGTCCGGTTAACGTGGAGTCGGTTCGTGAATTGGCGGCGTCTGGCGTGATGCTGACCTCCGACGAGAACGTAGTGCGCGTAGAAATGAACGTGCAGTACCGCGTGACCAACCCGGAAGCCTATCTGTTCAGCGTGACCAATGCCGACGACAGCCTGAGCCAGGCTACCGACAGCGCCCTGCGTGGCGTTATCGGCAAGTACACCATGGACAAGATCCTGACCGAAGGTCGTACTATCGTGCGTAGCGATACCCAACGCGTACTGGAAGAAACTATTCGTCCGTACAACATGGGCATCACGCTGCTGGACGTCAACTTCCAGGCCGCTCGTCCGCCGGAAGAGGTGAAGGCCGCATTTGACGATGCGATTGCCGCACGTGAGAACGAGCAGCAGTACATCCGTGAAGCGGAAGCTTACGCCAACGAAGTTCAGCCACGTGCTAACGGCCAGGCGCAGCGTCTGTTGGAAGATGCCAAAGCGTATAAAGACCGTACAGTCCTGGAAGCTCAGGGTGAGGTTGCTCGCTTTGCCAAGCTGTTGCCGGAATACAAATCGGCACCGCAAATTACCCGTGAGCGTCTGTATATCGAAACCATGGAAAAAGTCCTGAGCCACACCCGTAAGGTGTTGGTGAATGACAAAGGCAACAATCTGATGGTGTTGCCGCTGGATCAAATGCTGCGTGGCCAAACCGGCGCGGCGGCGGACGGCAATAAAGACACCAGCCTGATTCGTCTCAACCCCGCTCCGTCTGCCAACAGCGGCGCCAGCTCCAGCAGCCAGCGCACCAGCAGCGGCTCGGTCATGGACCAGCGCCGGGCAAATGCGCAGCGTGACGACACCACTCGCGTAGGGAGAGAGTAATCAATGCGTAAGTCTTTTGTAGTAATCGTCCTCGCGGTGCTGGTGGCGTTATACGCTTCTTTGTTCGTGGTTCAGGAAGGTCAGCGTGGCATCGTGCTGCGCTTTGGCAAGGTTCTGCGTGACAGCGACAACAAGCCGCTGGTGTATGCGCCAGGCCTGCACTTCAAGATCCCGTTTATTGAATCAGTGAAGACGCTGGATGCGCGTATCCAGACCATGGATAACCAGGCTGACCGCTTTGTGACCAGCGAGAAGAAAGACCTGATTGTCGATTCTTACCTGAAATGGCGTATCAGCGATTTCAGCCGTTACTATCTGGCAACCGGCGGCGGTGATGTTTCACAGGCCGAAGTGCTGCTGAAACGTAAGTTCAGTGACCGTCTGCGTTCCGAGATTGGTCGTCTGGACGTGAAAGACATCGTCACCGACTCGCGCGGTAAGCTGATGTCAGACGTGCGTGATGCATTGAACACCGGTACCGTGGGTGACGATCAAGAAGTCACCACCACCGAAGCCGATGACGCTATCGCCTCTGCCGCGGCGCGTGTTGAGAAGGAAACCACCGGCAACCTGCCGAAGGTTAACCCGAACAGCATGGCGGCGTTGGGTATTGAAGTGATCGACGTGCGTATCAAGCAGATCAACCTGCCGGCGGAAGTGTCTGATGCGATCTACCAGCGTATGCGCGCCGAGCGTGAAGCGGTAGCCCGTCGTCACCGTTCACAGGGTCAGGAAGAAGCCGAGAAGCTGCGTGCGACCGCAGACTACGAAGTGACTCGTACCCTGGCGGAAGCTGAGCGTACTGCACGTATCACTCGCGGTGATGGCGATGCCGAAGCGGCCAAACTGTTTGCCAACGCATTCAGCCAGGATCCGGACTTCTACGCCTTTATCCGTAGCCTGCGTGCTTACGAAACCAGCTTCAGCAGCAATAACCAGGACGTGATGGTTCTGAGCCCGGACAGCGATTTCTTCCGCTACATGAAGTCGCCTGACTCCACGCGCAAGTAATCACGACAGGTAATTGATCGAGGGCCCGTTTAAACGCGGGCCCTTTCTTTTTGGGAGTTTCTGATGAATTCAACGATCTGGCTGGCGTTAGGGCTGGTTTTGGTGCTGGAAGGCCTGGGGCCGATGCTGTTTCCACAGGCCTGGCGTAAAATGATACTGGCCATGACCCAGTTGCCTGACTCTACCTTACGGCGGTTTGGCGGCGGAATAGTGGTTGCGGGCTGTGTGATCTACTACATGTTGCGTAGTCGCACGGGGGTTTAAAGGTTAGCCTAAAAAATACGCAACTCAACGCTAAAAGTGCTGAAACTCACGAATTACGGTGGTAGAATCCATTTTTAAGCAACCGGTGATTTTTAAAATGGGTAAGAACGTCGTCGTACTGGGCACTCAATGGGGTGACGAAGGTAAGGGCAAGGTCGTAGACCTGCTGACCGAACGGGCTCAATATGTAGTGCGCTATCAAGGTGGTCACAACGCTGGCCATACTCTGGTAATTAACGGTGAAAAAACCGTCCTTCATTTAATTCCTTCAGGCATTCTGCGTGAAAACGTGACCAGCATCATCGGCAACGGTGTAGTTCTGGCGCCAGACGCGTTGATGAAAGAAATGGGTGAACTCGAAGCGCGCGGCATCCCGGTACGCGAACGTCTGTTACTGTCCGAAGCCTGTCCGCTGATCCTGCCTTACCACGTTGCGCTGGATAACGCGCGTGAGAAAGCACGTGGCGCGAAAGCTATCGGTACCACCGGTCGCGGTATCGGCCCGGCATACGAAGATAAAGTAGCTCGTCGCGGTCTGCGCGTCAGCGACCTGTTCAACAAAGAAACCTTCGCCGTTAAGCTGAAGGAAATTGTTGATTATCATAACTTCCAGTTGGTTAACTACTACAAAGTCGAAGCCGTTGATTACCAGGCGACTCTGGATTACGTGCTGTCTATCGCCGACATCCTGACTGCAATGGTTGTTGACGTTTCTGAACTGTTGGACGGCGCGCGCAAGCGTGGCGACCTGATCATGTTCGAAGGCGCACAGGGCACCCTGCTGGATATCGACCACGGTACCTATCCGTACGTAACCTCTTCCAATACCACTGCTGGCGGCGTTGCTACCGGTTCAGGTATTGGTCCGCGTTACGTGGATTACGTGCTGGGCATCGTGAAAGCCTACTCCACCCGCGTGGGTGCAGGTCCGTTCCCAACCGAACTGTTCGACGAAACTGGCGAATACCTGTGCAAACAGGGTAACGAATTCGGCGCCACTACTGGCCGTCGTCGTCGTACCGGCTGGTTGGATGCCGTAGCGGTTCGCCGCGCAGTGCAGATCAACTCCCTGTCTGGCTTCTGCCTGACCAAGTTGGACGTGCTGGATGGCCTGAAAGAAGTGAAAATCTGCGTGGGCTATCGCATGCCAGATGGCCGCGAAATGACCACCACGCCGCTGGCGGCTGAAGGTTGGGAAGGTATCGAACCAATCTACGAAAGCATGCCTGGCTGGAGCGACACCACTTTTGGCGTGAAAGAACACAGCAAATTGCCACAGGCAGCGCTGGACTACATCAAGCGCATTGAAGAACTGACTGGCGTACCGGTAGACATTATCTCTACTGGCCCGGACCGTAGCGAAACCATGATCCTGCGCGACCCGTTCGACGCATAATCTGGCTTTGCTGCACTTAGGCTGTGTCCCGCAATAGTGCGTGAGTGCCGCTGGCGGTCATTTGGACGCGCAGCAAGGCGCGAGTCGTGAGGTTTGGTGGGCCAAATAAGCGGCGCGTAACACAGGTGCGCGTTCAAATGGCCCCAGCCCTTCGGGTCGCGCCCCAAAAACCGTACTCTGTGTTGTCGGGCTTGAACGTAGGTCCACTATGTTCATCGCCCTCCGCCTTGATTACGGGCTTTTGGGTCTGCGACGGCACCACGACCTATTACGGGACGCAGCCTGTACAAACCGGGCGTGTCCCGGTTTGTTTTTATCCTGATTTTCCCCGATTGCGGTTTCACGTCCAAAAATCCTTTCTTTAACCTGTCCCAGAGCTCGACATGCGCTAAATAATTAGCGGCGAACTCTCTGGCTGGTTTATTATCCAATAAGTAATCTTTTGAATAGTGCCGAAAATCGGCGTATCAGACGGGTAAAATGATACCCAGAGGTAGATGTGCAGTTAACAAGTTTTACTGATTATGGCCTGCGGGCGTTGATCTACATGGCCTCGCTGCCACCGGACAAAATGACCAGCATCTCGGAAGTCACCGAGGTCTACGGCGTGTCCCGAAACCATATGGTAAAGATCATCAATCAGTTAAGCCGGGTTGGGTTTGTCACCGCAGTGCGCGGTAAGAACGGCGGCATCCGTTTAGGCAAACCGGCCGAAACCATTCGCCTCGGCGACGTGGTCAGGGCGTTGGAGCCGCTCTCACTGGTTAATTGCAGCAGTACGTTTTGCCACATAACCCCTGCCTGCCGCCTGAAGCAGGTGCTCCAACAGGGCGTACAGAATTTCCTTGAAGAGCTGGATAACCACACGTTGGCCGATATGGTCGAAGACAATCCATCGCTCTACAAGCTATTGCTTGTCGAATAAAGCGTCGCTGAGAAGACAAGGCTCAGCGGCACCCTGCTGATGACAACGGAGGAACCGCAATGTCACAAGATCCATTCCTGGAACGAGAAGCAGAAAAATATGAATCCCCCATTCCGAGCCGTGAATTTATTTTGGCCCATTTGGCGAAAAGAGAAACGCCGGCCAGCCGCGAAGAGCTGGCCAAAGAGCTGAATTTAACCGGCGAAGAACCCCTGGAAGCGTTGCGCCGTCGCCTGCGGGCGATGGAACGTGACGGCCAATTAATTTTTACCCGCCGTCAGTGCTACGCGCTGCCGGAACGCCTGGATCTGCTGCGCGGCACCGTGATCGGCCACCGCGATGGCTTTGGCTTCCTGCGTATCGAAGGCAGTAAAGACGACCTGTATCTGTCAGCTGAACAGATGAAGATGGCGATCCACGGCGACGTGGTGTTGGCACAGGCCATGGCTGCCGATCGCAAGGGCCGCCGCGAAGCGCGTATCGTCCGTGTGCTGGTGCCGAAAACCAGTCAAATCGTCGGCCGCTTCTTCATGGACGCCGGTACCGGCTTCGTGGTGCCGGATGACAGCCGCCTGAGCTTCGATATCCTGATCCCGGCCGACGCCGTCAGCGGTGCGCGCATGGGCTTTATGGTGGTGGTTGAACTGACCCAGCGCCCAACCCGCCGTACCAAAGCGGTTGGCAAGATTGTCGAGATCCTCGGCGATAAAATGGGGACCAGCATGGCGGTAGATATCGCGCTGCGCACCCATGAAATCCCGCATGTTTGGCCGCCGCAGGTGGAAAAACAGGTTGCCGACCTCAGTGAACAGGTACCGGAATCCGCCAAAAAAGGCCGCGTTGATCTGCGTAAACTGCCTTTGGTAACGATTGATGGCGAAGATGCCCGCGATTTCGATGACGCAGTCTACTGCGAGAAAAAACGCGGCGGCGGTTGGCGCCTGTGGGTTGCCATTGCCGACGTCAGCTATTACGTGCGTCCGCGCACGGCACTGGATGATGAAGCCCGTAACCGCGGGACGTCAGTGTACTTCCCATCGCAGGTTATTCCGATGCTGCCGGAAGTGCTGTCTAACGGCCTGTGTTCGCTTAACCCGCAGGTAGACCGTCTGTGCATGGTGTGTGAGATGACCATCTCTGCACAAGGGCGCCTGTCGACGGCCAAATTCTATGAAGCGGTCATGAGCTCTCACGCCCGCTTAACGTATAACAAGGTCTGGCATATTCTGCAGGGCGATCAGGAGCTGCGTGAGCATTATCACCCGCTGGTCAAACACCTGGAAGAATTGCATGCGATGTACAAGGTGCTGGATCAGGCGCGTGCTGAACGTGGCGGTATCGCTTTCGAAACCGAAGAAGCCAAGTTTATCTTTAACGCCGAACGTCGTATTGAGCGCGTCGAACCTACGGTGCGTAACGACGCTCACAAACTGATCGAAGAGTGCATGATTATGGCGAACGTCGCCGCTGCACGCTTTGTCGAGAAAAATAACGAACCGGCGCTGTTCCGCGTGCACGATCGCCCAAGTGACGATCACATCAGTGCGCTGCGCAGCGTGCTGGGCGAGTTGGGCCTGACGCTGGGCGGTGGCAACAAGCCGCAGCCGAAGGACTACGCCACACTGATGGATGAAGTGTCCGAACGTCCTGACCATGAAATGCTGCAAACCATGCTGCTGCGTTCGATGAAGCAGGCGGTTTACGATCCGGAAAACCGCGGCCACTTTGGTCTGGCGCTGGCTTCTTATGGCCACTTCACCTCACCGATCCGCCGTTATCCGGATCTGGCGATGCACCGTGCGATCAAGTACCAACTGGCCAAAGAGCACGGCGAACCGAAAGAGCGCTGGACGCCGACCGGTGGTTGGCACAGCGAATTCGAAGAAATGCTGCAGTTGGGCGAGCACTGTTCGATGGCTGAACGTCGCGCCGATGAAGCGACGCGCAACGTTGCCGACTGGCTGAAATGCGACTTTATGCAGGATCACGTCGGTGAAGTGTTCAGCGGCATCATTGCCAGCGTGACCGGCTTCGGTTTCTTCGTGCGTCTCAACGATCTGTTTATCGACGGCCTGGTGCACGTATCGTCGCTGGATAATGATTATTATCGCTACGATAATATCGGCCAGCGTCTGATTGGCGAATCCTCAGGCGTGGTTTATCGCCTGGGCGACACGGTAGAGATCCGTGTGGAAGCGGTGCATATGGATGAGCGTAAAATTGACTTCGCTCTGGTCTCCAGCACCCGCAAACCACGCGGTGAAGGCAAAACTGAACGCGATCGCGCCAAGAAAGGCGGCCAGCGCACCTTGCGTGATGGCGCAGGCGCAGGCCGCACCTCGTCACCGCGCAAACGCCGGGGCGGCAAACCGCCAGCCAATTTTGAGCCTGACAGCGCCTTCCGTAAGGATGAAGCCAAGCCCGCTGACAAGGTGAAGAAAGACAAAAAGGCGAAAGCCAAGAAAGTGTCCGACAAAACCCGGAAAATAGCGGCGGCGACCAAGGCCAAACGCGCCGGCAAGAAGAAAGGTGCTGAGCAGGCTTAACCTGCCACACGTCATTATCACCGGCAGGCGTTTGCCTGCCGCACAGTAAAAAGAGCATCATGAGCGAAATTATTTACGGTATTCATGCCGTCAAAGCCCTGTTAGACAACGATCCGCAACGCTTCCTGGAAGTGTTTATCCTCAAAGGCCGCGACGATCGTCGGCTACAGCCGTTGATTGCCGAGCTGGAAGCGACCGGCATTGTTATCCAGGTGGCGAACCGCCAGTGGCTGGATGAGAAGGTCGAGGGTGCGGTGCATCAGGGGATCATTGCCCGGGTGCGCGAAGGACGCCAGTATCAGGAAAATGACCTGCCGGCGCTGCTGGAAAGCGTGGATACCCCGTTCCTGCTGGTGCTGGACGGCGTGACCGACCCGCATAACCTTGGTGCCTGCTTGCGCAGCGCCGACGCGGCCGGTGTGCACGCGGTGATTGTCCCGCGCGATCGTTCTGCCCAGTTGAACGCAACGGCCAAGAAAGTGGCCTGTGGCGCGGCGGAGAATGTGCCGTTGATTCGCGTCACCAACCTGGCGCGCACCCTGCGATTGTTGCAGGAGATGAACGTCTGGATCGTGGGCACTGCGGGCGAAGCCGACCACACGCTGTTCCAGAGCAAAATGACCGGCCCGATGGCGCTGGTGATGGGGGCGGAAGGCGAAGGTATGCGTCGTCTGACTCGCGAGCACTGTGACGAGCTGATCAGCATTCCGATGGCCGGTACGGTTTCTTCGCTGAACGTTTCGGTGGCGACCGGTATCTGCCTGTTTGAAGCGGTGCGTCAACGCAGTTGATTTATCCGTAAGGGCGCAGCTTTTGCGCCCTTAATTCCTTTCTCAATGCCTACCCTGTGATCTCGCCTGCGGCAGAATTCCCCCTGACGACCATAATTACTCCTGACGCTTTTATCAGGGAGCAAGCCAATGGTCTGGAATACACACACCGTTTTTAATCAGCCGAAGCCGCTGGGCAACAGTAATCTGTTCCTGTCCGATACGCCATTGCATGAAGCCATTCAGCGTGAGCAGGCCGGTTGGGATGCGGACGTGCTGGCCTCGTTGGGCCAACAGTTGGGCACTCAGGAGTCGCTGGAGTTGGGGCGGCTGGCCAATGCCAACCCACCGGAACTGCTGCGCTATGACGCCACCGGCCAGCGATTGGACGACGTCCGTTTTCATCCCGCCTGGCACATCCTGATGCAAGGGCTGATAGCCAACCGGGTGCATAACCTGCCGTGGCAGGAGGACGCCCGAATCGGCTCTTTTGTGGCGCGGGCGGCGCGGTTTGTATTACATGCGCAGGTCGAGGCCGGCACTTTGTGTCCGGTGACCATGACCTTTGGCGCAATTCCTTTGCTGCAGCGCTCGTTGCCTGTGGAGTTCCAGTCCTGGCTAACGCCGCTACTGTCCGATCGTTACGACGCGCATTCATTGCCCGGCGGGCAAAAGCGCGGTTTGCTGATCGGCATGGGAATGACCGAAAAGCAGGGCGGTTCCGATGTGCTGAGTAATACCACCACCGCCAGCCCGCTGGGTGCACGCGGCCCAGGAGAAGCCTACCGTTTGGTCGGCCACAAGTGGTTTTTCTCGGTACCGCAGAGCGATGCGCACCTGGTGCTGGCGCAGACCGAAGGCGGGCTGTCCTGTTTCTTCCTGCCGCGAATTTTGCCTGACAGCACACGCAATGCCATAAGGTTGGAACGGCTGAAGGATAAGTTGGGCAACAGGTCCAACGCCAGCAGCGAAGTAGAATTCCAGGATGCCAGCGCCTGGCTGGTGGGCGAGGAAGGGGATGGCGTACGACATATCCTGAAAATGGGGGGGCTGACGCGTTTTGACTGCGCACTGGGTAGCCATGGGCTGATGCGGCGCGGACTGTCGGTGGCGTTGTACCATGCTCTGCAGCGGCAGGCGTTTGGTAAGACGCTGATTGAACAACCGATGATGCGGCAGGTGCTGGCGCGAATGGCCCTGCGCCTGGAGGGGCAGACGGCGGCCCTGATGCGTCTGGCGCGTGCTTATGACAGCGCAGGTAGCACGCCCCTGGAGCAGGCGTTATGCCGAGTGATGACGCCTGCGGCGAAGTTTGAAGTCTGCCGGCAAGGCATTCCTTTTATTGGTGAAGCCATGGAGGCGCTGGGCGGTATCGGCTATTGCGAAGAGAGCGAACTGCCGAGGTTGTACCGTGAAATGCCGGTAAACAGCATCTGGGAAGGCTCCGGCAATATTATGTGTCTGGACGTCATGCGCGCCTGGGGCAAGCTGCCGGCGGTGCAGGAGGCGCTGGAGCAGGAACTCGGTGAAGTGAGAGGGCAGAACCGCCATTATGATCACCAATGGCGACGGTTGCTTCAACTGATGCGCAAACCTCAGGAAGAGCAAGGGCGTGCGGTGACCGGCGCCTTGTTTAATCTGTTCGCGGCGGCGCAGCTTCTGCGTTACAGTTCACCGCCGTTGGCGGAAGCCTGGTGTCAAATGATGCTTGATGCCCGTGGTGAGCGGACATTGCCGGAAAGGCTGTGCGAAACGCTGTTTACCCGCGCGATGGGCGGCTAGGTAAAACGGTGGCGCCGCAGCCGGAAAAGCTCTTTAATTCAGCTCTTGGCCCGTAAGGGATACTGACCTCTGACCAGGAAACATGACATGGATATTCTCAGCGCGTTGGCGGCATTCGCCTCTTATTTTTTCAGTGGCTTTGCCATGGTTCTGGTGTTTTTGTTCGTTTATACCCGTATTACGCCGCATGACGAATGGGCGTTGATCAAGGCCGACAATCAGGCCGCCGCTTTTGGATTCGTCGGTGCCTGCCTGGGGTATGTCATCCCGCTGGCGAGTGCAGCGATCAACTCCGTCAGCCTGTTGGACTATCTGTTGTGGGGCGTGGTGGCGCTGGTGGTACAGCTGCTGCTGTTTGCGGCGGTGAAAATCTATATGCCGCGCATTAGCGACAAGATTGAGTCCAATCACGTGGCGGCCGGGATTTTCCTCGGCGGCGTGTCGATCAGTGGCGGTGTGCTGAATGCGGCCTGCATGACCTACTAAAGGTAAAGTATTGCGGAGGCGCGCCAGCCTGGCTGATGCGCCTGTTCTTCCATTCGCAGGATGCGGTAATAGCTTGCCCCATGCTCATCCGCCTTTTGGGCGATCAATTGTTCTACGTCCTGAGGGGAGCCGGAGAGGTCGTTCAGGGTGATTTCCGCAATTTCGCTGAGTGGTGTAACGCGGTCTGCGGGGGCCAGTTCAGCGGACTGGGCGCTGGCGCTGAGTAACCCCATAGAAAGCAGGAGGGCGGTGAGTGCGGCGGAGCGTGTCATGGCGTTCCCCTTCGTCGGATCCTGGATTCACGGCCGCGGGCTGCGGCGCGCTGTTTGCCAGTGTGCTCTATCCAACTTCAGTCTGTGCAAAGCCAATGTAAATCTTATTAAAACTCCAGCAGTTACCGATACAGGATCGCCTGCGAATACCACTGGCCGGGAACCACGGTTTCGCTGTTCATGATGATCATGTAATAGCGCGCGCCGCTGGCATTGGCCTTCTGCTGAATTTCCGCTTCCACATCCATCGGGCTGCCGCGCACCAGGGCGCTGGTGGTGCCTATTTTTTCCAGGCTACCGGTTTGTGCCCGGGTTATCTCCTGCGCCTGTCCGGTCGGCGGTGGGGGCGCTTTGGGCGTCGTGGTCATCATGCCACAGGCGCTAAGCAGCGTGACCAGCGTCAAGGAGAGCAGCAGGCGGGACATTTTCATAGATACCTCAAGAAAGCGGATAGCGTGATTTGAGTGTAACCCATTATAAATTGGAACAGATTGAGCTAATGCTTTTTAGCGCAAGTTTGCCATTATGAAGGCAATGGCGATGCAGAGGGAAAATGAATGATTGAAATTTATGACGAGCGAGCAGGAGATATTGCGGTCATCCATGCCGTGCCGCAGGGGCAGTATCATCAGCCGTTGCCGACGGTATTTTTCTACCATGGTTATACCTCGTCGAAAGAAGTCTACGCCTACTTTGCCTACGCGTTAGCCAGGGTGGGATTTCGCGTGGTGCTGCCGGATGCCGATTTGCACGGCGAGCGTTTTGACGGCGATGAACAAAAGCGGTTGTCCCGCTTTTGGGAGATCCTGCGCAGCAATATCGATGAGTTACCGGCGTTGAAGGCGGACTTTGAACGGCGCGGGCTGATTGCCGAAGGGCGCATCGGCGTCGCGGGCGCGTCCATGGGGGGGATGACGACGTTGGGAGGCTTTGCTCGTTATCCGTGGGTGAAAGCTGCGGCGAGCCTGATGGGGGCCGGTTATTACAGTTCCCTGGCGCAGACGCTGTTCCCACCGCTGGATGAGCAGGGTAAACCCTTAACGGCGAGCGGTTTTGATGCGCGCATTGCCGCGCTTGCGGATTATGGCCTGGAACGCCAGTTGGAAAAGATTGCCGATCGTCCGCTGCTGTTATGGCACGGCGAAGCGGACGATGTGGTCCCGGCGGCTGAAAGTCGACGCCTGGCAACCGAGCTTCGCCAGAGTGGCTGGGACCGGCAACTGACATTTTTGACTGAACCGGACGTTAAGCACCGCATCACGCCGTTAGCGCTTGACGCAACGGCCGAGTTCTTCGTGAAAACCTTATAAAAAAAGCCCCCTGCGGGCAGGGGGCTGACGACATTTTCACATTTTAATTTGCCGCTTTTGGGCGCGGCTTGCTTCCCTGGCACTGCATGCAGGCTTAACGATACAGTTCCGCGCTGACGTGAATGGTGCTGTTGTTTTCCGGTTCGTGCAGCGCAATGATCCGGTAAGCGGTCGCGCCGCGTTGATCGGCTATTTTGCTCACCTGGCTGCTGGCGTCATCCGGCGATACCACATTCTGGTTCAACGTGACGAATCCCACGCTCTGGCGTTGGTCAGCCTGATGCGAAGTGATTTCGGTAGCGGCCATGACGTTGGCGGAAAACAGTAAAGCAATGGCGGTGGCGATGGTAATGCGTTTCATAAGTGCCTCTCTTAACTGTTTGCTTCAACGGCCTGACAGCAGGTGCCAGTGCAGCAAAAAGTTATTTGTCTGTATTGAATAACCTCAAATCTTTTTCGTCGCGCTGTCTGCGGCGGATAACAACAATTTTAGACCTTCCGGCAGGATTAAAAAGGGGGGCTTTTTGATGTCATTATTCAAAAAAAATGAATGAATTTTGCGCATCAGTGATGATTTCATTGAAAGATTTTTTGAACTGATGGATCTGTGTACATAGGTTGTACAGATAGCAAATCGTGCTATTTACGCATCGGGCCCGCATTACCGATAATAAATACCCTTCTGTCCTTGAGTTTCCCAGCCTGCGCAAGTATGATTACGCGTCATTTTTTCAGCCGCACACACATACACGTTCCTTGCTTCCATGGGCCGCGGTTGACCCTGACAGGAGGCTGAATAATCCGTAAGGAGCAATTCGATGCGTCATTACGAAATCGTTTTTATGGTCCATCCTGACCAAAGCGAACAGGTTCCGGGCATGATCGAGCGTTACAGTGCTACCATCACTAACGCTGCTGGTCAGATTCACCGTCTGGAAGACTGGGGCCGCCGTCAACTGGCTTACCCGATCAACAAACTGCACAAAGCTCACTACGTTCTGCTGAACGTTGAAGCTCCGCAGGAAGCGATCGATGAGCTGGAAACTAACTTCCGCTTCAACGACGCCGTTATCCGTAGCATGGTTATGCGCGTTAAGCACGCGGTAACTGAAGCATCTCCGATGGTTAAAGCGAAAGACGAACGTCGTGGCGATCGCCGCGAAGACTTCGCTAACGAAACCGCAGATGATGCAGATGCTGGGGATTCTGAAGAGTAATTGCCGCCGTGACATCTAATCGTCTGGTTTTGTCGGGCACTGTGTGCAAGGCGCCGGTTCGAAAAGTGAGTCCTTCCGGGATCCCCCACTGCCAATTTGTGCTAGAGCACCGTTCGCAGCAAATGGAAGCCGGATTTAGCAGGCAAGCATGGTGCCGAATGCCCGTGGTTGTCAGCGGACAACAGTCACAAGCACTAACTCAAAGATTAACGGTCGGCAGTCAGATAACCGTGCAAGGCTTCGTAAGCTGCCATCAAGGGCGCAACGGGCTGAACAAACTGGTTCTGCATGCCGAGCAGATTGAATTGATAGATTCTGGAGACTAGCCTAATGGCACGTTATTTCCGTCGTCGCAAGTTCTGCCGTTTCACCGCGGAAGGCGTTCAAGAGATTGACTATAAAGACATCGCTACGCTGAAAAACTACATCACTGAAAGTGGTAAAATTGTCCCGAGCCGTATTACCGGTACTCGTGCAAAATATCAGCGCCAGCTGGCCCGTGCTATCAAGCGCGCGCGCTACCTGTCTTTGTTGCCGTACACTGATCGTCATCAGTAATCGGCCACTGTCCATTAACGACTTTGAGAGGATAAGGTAATGCAAGTTATTCTGCTTGATAAAGTAGCAAACCTGGGCAGCCTGGGTGATCAAGTTAACGTTAAAGCGGGCTACGCCCGTAACTTCCTGGTACCACAGGGCAAAGCTGTTCCTGCTACCAAGAAAAACGTAGAGTTCTTCGAAGCACGCCGTGCTGAACTGGAAGCCAAACTGGCTGACGTTCTGGCTGCTGCTGAAGCTCGCGCAACCAAGATCAACGAACTGGGTTCAGTCACCATCGCGTCTAAATCAGGCGACGAAGGTAAACTGTTCGGCTCTATCGGCACCCGCGACATCGCTGACGCAGTTACTGCGGCAGGCGTTGAAGTTGCCAAGAGCGAAGTTCGTCTGCCGAACGGCGTTCTGCGTACCACTGGTGAACACGAAGTTCACTTCCAGGTACACAGCGACGTGTTCGCACAGCTGAATGTAGTTGTGGTTGCAGAAGCTTAATCGCTCCTGCCAGCCAAGTTAAAACGCCAGCCTCGTGCTGGCGTTTTGCTTTTCTGCGTCCGGTAAAACGCGCTACCCTGCTATCACAGCATGAATGAGGAGCAGCGGAAATGGCGGAGATTATCTTGCAGCGCGTTTACGATTTTACCGGCCCTGCACCGGAGCACTGTTATCTGATCGATCGTTTGTGGCCGCGAGGCATCAGCAAGGAACGATTGCAGGGCGTGCAGTGGCTAAAGCAGGTTGCGCCGGATAACGCGCTGCGGCAGTGGTTTCATCAACATCTTGACCGGTGGGACGAGTTCGAAAGCCACTACCGCTTGCAACTGGCTCAAAACGACGCCTGGCAGCCATTGGTGGCTTTACTAAGACAGGGGCAACCCTTGACCTTACTTTATGGCAGTAAAGACACACAGCACAACCATGGCATCGTGCTGCGCGACTTTCTGTTAAGGCAGTTAGCGGATTAACGCTCGCGACGATAGCCGCCGTCGGCCTGGCGGCGAAATAACACCTGACTGTTGTCAGCGGTGGTGACAGATAGCGCGGTGATCACGCCGTTGGTATCACGTTCGATACGCACTTCCTGGCCAGCCTTCATGTTGCTGAGCGGCTTATCGTTCCCTTCCACCTGCGCCATGGCGAAAACTTCGTTCACCGGCAGGTTGTTGTCACGGAAAAGCTGCGCCAGCGTCTGGCCCGGTTGGATCTGGTAGCGTTGCCAGTTGCCCGCCGGTTCCGGCTCTACAGCGTGCTGCTGCTGAGTGTCGTTTTGCAATTCGGCCTGCAAGGGAACGCTGTTTTCCTGCTGGGTGACAGGGAATGGCTGTTTTTCCGATGAATACGGCCACAGCAGTGCCAGCAGCAGGATGATGCCGAAAATCAGGGTCCAGCGACGATGAAAATAAGGCAGTGGCTCCATCCAACCGAAGCCGTCCGGCAGGTGCCAGATCTTCAGCAGTAACGCTTTGATGTTTTGCCCCTTACCGCTTTCCGGTGGTTGTTCTGAATCCGGGTCTTCTACCGACGCTGGCGCGGAGCCGGGCTTCAGGCGCTGACTGAAGTTCAGCCAGGTACGCAACAACGGCTGGTAGATACGGGTGGTCTTCCTTCTCCTGGGCGAGATTCTGCCCATGGTAACCTCTCTTCAACGGCGTAAAATTATCACGGTACAAAAGGGTGTACCGCCGACCCGATGCCCTGTTTTCAGTATAGTCCGCTAACTGATTGAAGTGAAAGGCAGCAGCAAACCCATACCTGTTGCGGCAGGCGATTCGCCTGGGCGCGCGGGAGCGGGTGTTAACTGAGGGTTATTGTTTCTTTTTCTACGACAAAAGTCATCATTCTCCACACAAGATTTTACCCGGCATTGCGGCGCTGTTATGCTGCGCTTTCGACTTTTTACAGACTAAAGGAAAACCCCATGACAACCCCTTCTTTTGACAGCGTTGAAGCGCAGGCGAGCTACGGGATTGGTTTACAGGTCGGCCAGCAGCTGCAAGAGTCCGGTCTGGAAGGTTTACAACCGGAAGCTTTGCTGGCAGGTTTGCGTGACGCGCTGGAAGGGAATGCCCCGGCGGTTCCGGTAGACGTGGTGCACCGTGCGCTGCGCGAAATCCACGAACGTGCGGATGCCGTGCGTCGTGAGCGTCAACAGGCGATGGCCGTTGAAGGCCAGAAATTCCTGGAAGACAACGCCAAGCGCGACGAAGTTACGCTGACCGAATCCGGTCTGCAGTTCTCCGTGCTGGAGCAGGGCAACGGCCCAATCCCTTCCCGTCAGGATCGCGTGCGTGTGCATTACACTGGCCGTCTGATTAACGGCGACGTGTTCGACAGCTCCGTAGAGCGCGGTCAACCGGCAGAATTCCCGGTTAGCGGCGTGATCCCTGGCTGGATTGAAGCGCTGACCCTGATGCCGGTCGGTTCCAAATGGCAGCTGTATATTCCACACGACCTGGCCTACGGCGAGCGTGGTGCCGGCGCATCCATCCCGCCATTCAGCGCGCTGGTGTTCGACGTCGAACTGCTGGAAATCCTGTAATTCTCTAACAGATTTCTCTGGGCGCCTTGATGGCGCCCTTGTTTTATGCGCCGTTCAGCGCGCGGGGGAACAACAGGTTGTTCTCCAGATTGATGTGTTCCATCAGGTCATCAATAAACTCGTCGATACCACCATACAGCGCCTGCCAGGTATTGCAGGCACCTTCCGGTGGCGTCACGTTGTGGGTGAGGAACTTCACCACTTCCAGCTGTTCGCCCGCTTCGTCATGCTCATGTTCCATTACCGAGATCGGCCCAGCCGCCTGCCGGCCCATACCCTGCTTGATCATCGGGAACAGGATCTGTTCCTCTTTCATCATGTGATTTTCCAGATCCAGCCGGATCAGGTTCAGCTGTTTCGCCAGACCGCGTGGACAGGTGGCTTTGTCGGCATGAACCCGTTCGACTTTTTCCGCCATCAGTACCAGCTCGGCCAGCTGTTCGCGGTGCCGCTGATGGAAGCGTGGCAGAATATAATCAATCAGTTCACCGAGCGGTGCAGTACGCCAGTCATGGCTTGCTGCCGGTCTGGCGGCGAGGGCGGCCAATTCGCTTTCAAGCTGCTCGAGATCCAGTCCTTTACGCTCGGCCGCGCGTTGCAGCGTTTGTTTTCCGCCACAGCAGAAATCCAAATCGTTCAGGCGGAACAGGCGTGATGCCCGGGGAATAGCGATGGCGAGAGCGCCGAGGGATTGATTACGGTAATCCATGAGAGTGCCTCTTTAAATGAAAAATTTATAACATGCATTTTAAATGCAATTTAAATGGCGCGCCAGCGAGAAAAAGGAGTAGATGGCCGGGGGGAACCCTGTGCCTCCCGGCCTGCAGCTTATTTGCTACTTAAATCAATCTTATAAACTGCGAACCCGATGTTATCCGTGCCTTCGGATTTCATTGGATACTGGGCATGTGCCTTGATAAACGCTGTCGCTTTCTCGCTTGGCGAGGTTTCGAAGCGAATATCCAGCGGTTGCGGGCTGCTGAAGGTCGCCAGGCGCCAATTGTTATCCACCTGTGGCCGTACTGCGCCATGCTGCTTGGTTTCAGCGCTGATATAGGCCGCCAACACTGAACGGTTCTCGTCCGGCGAAGCGAAGGCAATATGCTGATCGCCAGTGCCGGCGAACTTGCCGCCGTAAGCGCGATAGTTATTGGTCGCCACCAGGAAGGTGGCTTTAGGATCAATTGGCTTGCCTTTGAACGTCAGCTGCTTGATACGTTCCGCCTTGTCGTTGATCAACTGGCATTCGCCGTCGTAACGCGCAGGCTGGCTGACGTCGATCTGGTAATTAACCCCATCAATCACGTCGAAGTTATAGGTGCGGAAGCCATCCCAGTTGATCAGGCCCTGCGGTTGGCTGCTGTTGACGTCGATTTGATTGAACTGCCCGGCGGAGCACTCCAGCCACTCCTTCACCTCTTTGCCACTGGCTTTTACTACCACCAGGGTGTTGGGGTAGAGGTAGAGATCCGAAGCGTTACGGAAGGTGAGCTGGCCTTTTTCCACTTCGACGAAGCTGGCCGGATCGTTTTTGCGGCCGCCGACCTTGAACGGCGCTGCCGCTGACAGCACCGGCAAATCGGCCAGATCCGGATCGCCCTGAATGTAGTGTTCCACATAGGCTTTCTGCGCGTTATTCACGATTTGTACCGTTGGGTCATCCTGCACTAGCGCCAGGTAGCTGTACATGTTGTCATCAGCTTTGCCGACCGGCTTGCTGACAAAATCGCGCGTGCCCTTATGATCTTCCGCCAGGACTTTCACCAGCTTGGCATCTTCCGCCGCCAGCGATTTCTTGTTCTCTTTGTCGTAGATGGGCCGTGCTTCCGCTTTGGCGGAAGCTACTTTCCAACTGCCAGAGTCGTTGTTCAACTGCAGATCGACAACGCCGAGGTGGTCGCCCCACTGGCCGGGCATGACCGCAGGTATGCCGTTCAGCGTGCCCTGGGCAATGTCAGCGCCTTTGATATTGGCGAAGTCTTTGCTCGGGAATACGGCGTGAGCATGGCCGAACATGATGGCGTCAATGCCCGGAACCTGGCTGAGGTAGTACACCGAATTCTCTGCCATCGCCTTGTACGGCTCGCTGGACAGGCCGGAGTGCGGGATCGCCACGATCAGATCGGCCCCCTGTTTACGCATTTCCGGCACGTAGCGTTTGGCGGTTTCGGTGATGTCGTTGACCTTAACCTTGCCTTGCAGATTGGCCTTATCCCACACCAGAATTTGCGGTGGCACAAAACCGATATAGCCGATGCGTAAACTATGTTCCTTGCCGTCACGGTCTTTTACCGGCGTATCGACGATAATGTAAGGAGTGAACAGCGGTTTCTGCGTTTTAGCGTCGATCACGTTCGCATTGATATACGGGAACTTGGCACCGCTGATGGCGGTTTTCAGGTAATCGAGGCCGTAGTTGAATTCGTGGTTGCCGATATTGCCGACCACATAATTCAGGGTGTTCATGGCCTTATAGACAGGATGAATATCGCCGGGCTTCAGGCCCTTGGCCGCCATATAGTCACCGAGCGGGCTGCCCTGAATGATGTCGCCGTTATCCACCAGTACGCTATTGGTGGCCTGCTGGCGAGCCTGTTCAATCAGGCTGGCGGTGCGCACCAGACCGAACTTGTCGGTCGGTTTATCCTTGTAGTAATCGAAGTCCATCATGTTGCTGTGCAGGTCGGTGGTTTCCAGCACGCGCAGATCGACCGTTGCCGCCTGCGCTGAGGCGCAAACCAGCACAGCGAGGACAGACAACGTCAGCGGACGCTTCATCATTTTTGGCTTTCTCCATTCTATTTTTCGAGTTTTATCGCAGAGGGGCATGTAATTAACATTGGTTGTCTCACCAAACTGTGAAGTGTGGCAGAAAATCGGCCAAGGTATCGGAGGAAATGTCACAGTTGTGACGGCAAAGACTCGAGTCATTACCGAAGGTTAAATCGTTATGATGGATATTCGATGCAAAAAAAACTAGGCTGCTAGCAATGAGAAAGGGGAAATGGCCCACGGAACTGTCTATCTGAGGTGAATGATGTTAGAAAAAATTTGCCAACTGTCCCGCGAGGCGGGCGCGGCCATCATGGCGGTGTACAACGGTGAACAACCGCTTGATGTTACACAAAAAAAAGATGACTCCCCGGTGACGGCGGCCGATCTGGCGGCGCACCACATTATCCAGCGCGGCCTGGCGGCGTTAACGCCGGACATCCCCTTGCTGTCGGAAGAAGATCCACCGACCTGGGAAGTGCGGCAGAATTGGACGCGCTACTGGCTGGTCGATCCGCTGGACGGCACCAAAGAGTTCCTGAATCGCAACGGTGAGTTCACGGTAAATATCGCGTTGATTGAAGACGGGCAGGCGGTAATGGGGGTGGTTTACGCCCCGGCGATCGACGTGCTGTATCTGGCCGAGCGCGGTAAAGCCTGGAAAGAAGAAAAGGGCCACCGGCAGGAGATTGGCGTCAGCAATGCCCATCCGCCATTGGTGGTGGTCAGCCGTTCGCACAGCGACGAAGAGCTGAAGGACTACCTGAAACAGCTGGGCGAACACCAGACCGTTTCCGTCGGTTCTTCGCTGAAATTCTGCCTGGTGGCGGAAGGTAAAGCGCAGCTCTACCCGCGCTTTGGGCCCACCAATATCTGGGATACCGCCGCCGGTCATGCCGTGGCCGTGGCAGCCGGGGCACAGATCCACGACTGGCAGGGCAGACCTCTGCTCTATACGCCGCGTGAATCCTTCCTAAACCCCGGCTTCAGGGTTTCGCTGTTCTAAATCAGTTCGCCAGCAGCTGGTGCAGTTGGGTCATGACCTGCTGCACCTCTTCTGGCGTCAGGGCGCCGTCTTTGGCGAACTGGATCCTGCCTTGCTTATCCAACACCACAATGGCCGACCCTTTCGGCTGCAAATCCCAGGCCTTGCGCACGTTGCCGTTGCTGTCGACCACAAACTGCGACCAGGGGAACTCTTTCTTGCTGTCTTCAATGCTGTTGCGAACAAACACCGCGGTGCCGAGTATCGCGTCGTCGGTATTCACTATTGTCGTCGTTTGGTAACGATCGTGCGGTAGTTTAGCTTTCTTAATCGCTTCGATCAGCGGATCGTTCATCGCCTTGGCGGAGCTACGGCCGGCAATATGCTGTATGACTCGCACTTTCCCACTGAGTTGCGCGCTATTCCAGTTTTGATAGCTAAACTTATCATTAGCGTAATTCAACTCTCCCTTATCGCTGACGCCGACCGGCGCGACGCGTTGCTGGAGTTGGAAGTTGTGCGCAGAGGCTAAAAAGGGGGCAAGCAGTAGGGAAACAATAAGCAGGTGACTTTTTTTCATGCCTTCTCCTTGGAAGGGGAACGGTGCCGACAGCACCCGACAGCCTAAAGCATAGGTGGTGATCGGAGGTCTGTCCTGTTAGCTGGATCGCAGTTTCCTCTTCTGGCCGGTAATACCTGTGTTTTGAAGGGATATACTGAAAAAGTTATATATTATCATATACAATTCTGTCAAAAAGTGTAAATCCAGTGAAGATATCCGTGCAGAAGTGAACATTATCGTCTTTACTAGGTCTACTACATGGCAATCAAGTTGCGTTCTTACTTTAGAGGCTGCCACCTTGGCGGCTCGCTGAGCGCATGGACCAAACGGAGGAGAGTAATAGAATGAGAATCTTCCAGCGTTATAATCCGTTGAAAGTGGCGAAGTACGTAAAAACCCTGTTTCGTGGCCGGCTGTATATCAAAGATGTAGGCGCGTTCGAATTCGACGAAGGGAAAATCCTGTTACCGAAAATTCGTGACCGGCGCCACTTCAGCGTGATGTCAGAGGTAAACCGTCAGGTGTTGTTACTGCAAACTGAGATGGGTTGATGCGCGGTTAGTATCCTGCTACTGAAGTACCCTGCAAAAGCTCCAATAATTGCGGCCCCGATGGGGCCGCTGACGTTTCTACAGTCCGGATCAGGCGGGGGCGTTGTCTTCTGGCGCTTTCGGCAGTACCGCCGCCGGTTTGTCGCTCAGTTTGGTTACCAGCAACTGGTCAATCTTGTAGCTGTCGATGTCCACCACTTCAAACTTGTAGCCGGCGTATTTCACGAAGTCGGTGCGTTTTGGGATCTTGCGCAGCATGTACATCATAAAGCCGCCGATGGTTTCGTAGTTGCCCGCCTGCGGGAACTCATCAATGTGCAGAACGCGCATCACATCGTCGATTGGCGTACCACCCTCAATCAGCCATGAGCTTTCATCGCGTGCGACGATCTGCTCTTCCTGGCCTTGACCGACCAGATCGCCCATCAGGGTAGTCATTACGTCATTCAACGTGATGATGCCCACGACCAGTGCATATTCATTGAGAATAACGGCAAAGTCTTCGCCGGCCGTCTTAAAGCTTTCCAGCGCTTCGGACAGCGTCAGGGTATCAGGCACGATCAGCGCCGCGCGGATTTGCACACCGCTGCTCAGCACCAGGCTTTGATTGCCCAGCACGCGGTTCAGCAAGTCTTTGGAGTCAACGTAGCCGACCACCTGATCGATATTGCCGTCGCACACCAGGAACTTGGAGTGCGGATGGGTCGAGACTTTCTCGATAATGCTTTCTTCGGTTTCACGCAGATCGAAGTAAACCACGCTTTCGCGTGAGGTCATCGACGAAGGTACGGTGCGTGACTCCAGTTCGAACACGTTTTCGATCAGCTCATGTTCCTGCTTGCGCAGCACGCCAGCCAGGGCTCCGGCTTCCACTACCGCATAGATGTCGTCGGAAGTGATGTCGTCCTTGCGCACCATCGGCAGTTTGAACAGGCGGAAGATCAGGTTTGCCATGCCGTTGAAGAACCACACCAGCGGCCGGAAGATCATGATCGAGAAACGCATCGGGTTGATGATCCGGACGGCGACCGTCTCTGGTGCAATCATACCGATGCGCTTCGGGGTCAAATCTGCGAACAGGATGAACAGGCTGGTCACCAGGACGAACGAGCAGATAAAGCTGACTTGCTCCGCCATCTCTGGGGACAAAAAGCGATCGAACAATACCTGGAAGCTAGGGGAGAAGGCAGCATCGCCGACGATACCACCGAGAATGGCTACGGCGTTCAGACCAATCTGCACCACGGTAAAGAACAGCCCCGGGGTTTCTTGTAGTTTAAGGACTTTGGCGGCATTGACGTTACCTTCGTCAGCCATCAGTTTCAGTTTAATCTTGCGTGACGCGGCCAGAGAAATTTCCGACAGTGAGAAAAACGCACTCACTGCGATCAGAAAAAGAATCAGTAAAATACTGTTTAACATAATCTATCCATACGTGCCGACGGGATGACGGCGCTCTTGAGGAAGGGTAGTACATTGTAAAAAAAGTAGTGATAACAACCAGAAAGGAGGCTATCAGGCCGCAGATGCGGCCCGCATAGTATAGCAGCAGCCCTACAGGGGCCGCCAGCGGTTAAAAAATTACCGCTGACCAAGGGTTTAGCCCTGGGGTGGCAAACAAACGCCGATGCCGCCCAGGCCGCAGTAGCCTTCAGGATTCTTGTACAGATACTGCTGATGGTCATCCTCGGCATAGTAAAACGGCAGCGCCGGCACCACTTCGGTGGTGATGGTGCGTTGGTCGCCCGCCTCGTTCATGGCCTGCTGGAAACGCTTCAGACTGCTTTCGGCTGCGGTCTGCTGTTCCGGCGTCAGCGTATAAATTGCTGAGCGATACTGAGTGCCGACGTCGCCACCCTGACGCATGCCCTGCGCCGGATCGTGGTTCTCCCAGAACACCTGCAGCAGCTGCTTATAGCTGATGATTTTCGGATCGAATACCACCCGCACCACTTCAGTATGACCGGTCTGGCCGCTGCACACTTCGCGGTAGGTTGGGTTTGGCGTAAAACCGCCGCTGTAGCCTGCCGCCGTGCTGTATACGCCCTGCTGTTGCCAGAACAGGCGCTCCACACCCCAGAAGCATCCCATGGCGAAGATAGCCACTTCCATGCCTTCCGGCACCTGGGTCATTGAATGGTGAGTGACCACGTTGAGCGTGGCAACCGGCATGGGCGTCGTGCGGCCAGGCAGCGCGTTCGCCTTGTCGACGGTTTGTGTTTTATCAAAAAATGGCACCACGGTTGACTCCTGTTGTCACAGTAAGAATTGACCTAAGACACGGCAGTTCGGTTGTATCTAACCGCAACTTTGCCCACAATAAGCTACATATTCAGATTATGAATCAGATTAACGCAGTATTTAGAGCGCCAAAAGCTAAGAATGCGCCAGTTTACTGCGGCAGTAAAATCGTAATATGTCGCGTCTGGAATAAGGCTGAAAGGGCTGCCGTCTTGATAGCGCGGAGTATGCCCTGGCACCAGAGTGCGTGTTATAACAGGAAAGTAAAATAAATTAAGGAGAACGCGTGCCACGATACCGTGCCCTGTGCTTTTTGTGTGCGCTGCTCGCGACGCCTGCGGCGTTTTCGGCGAATGTGCGGCTGCAGGTTGAAGGACTTAGCGGGGAACTGGAAAAAAACGTCCGGGTACGCCTGTCTTCCATCACTCCGGAAGAGGTCGGTACTGATGGCCGTTTCCGCGCACGCGTGGATGAAGCTGTTCGTCAGGGGCTGAGAGCGCTTGGCTATTATCAGCCTACCATCGAATTTACGTTGGACGATCGGCCAGGGCTGGCGCGGCCGGTGCTGCACGCCAAGGTCAATCCGGGTGAACCGGTGCGCATTGCCGGGGCCAATATCGTGTTGGAAGGCGGTGCGAAAACCGATGAAGACTATCTGTCGTTGGTCAAAAAAGGCAAACCGACGATAGGTGAGATCCTTAATCACGGTAAATACGACAGTTTTAAAGGTTCACTGACCGGCCTGGCGCTGCGCAAAGGCTATTTCGATGCCGATATGACCAAAAGCCAGCTCGGCGTGGCGGAGGATCTGCATAAGGCCTATTGGGACATCGACTTCGACAGCGGGCAGCGTTACCGCTTCGGCCAGGTGAAGTTTACCGGTTCGCAAATTCGTGAAGACTATCTGCAAAATCTGGTGCCCTTTCATCAGGGGGATTATTACACTTCGGAAGACCTGGCCGAACTGAACCGCCGTTTGTCCGCCACTAACTGGTTTAACTCGGTGGTGGTCTCCCCTGATTTCAAAGATGCCAAAGAGAACAAGATTTTGCCGCTAGATGCGTTGGTGTCACCACGCACTCGCAACACCATCGAAACCGGTGTCGGTTACTCCACCGACGTTGGTCCCCGCGTTAAAGGCACCTGGAAGAAGCCCTGGCTTAACGATCGCGGCCACAGTCTGGAAACCAGCGCCAGTATTTCGGCCCCCGAGCAGCAGCTCGATCTGACCTATAAGATCCCGTTGCTGAAGAATCCGCTG
Organism: Serratia sp. AXJ-M; assembly: GCF_046531865.1. Taxonomy (NCBI): domain Bacteria; kingdom Pseudomonadati; phylum Pseudomonadota; class Gammaproteobacteria; order Enterobacterales; family Yersiniaceae; genus Serratia; species Serratia sp. AXJ-M. The sequence continues at coordinate 402,624 of NZ_CP059394.1, forward strand.
GAGCAGTATTACCTGCTGCAGGGCGGGCTCAAGAACGTCGATCTCAACGATACCAAGTCCGTAACCTCCAAAGTGGTGGCTTCGCGCAACTGGGATCTCTCCAGCGGCTGGCAGCGGGCTATTAACCTGACCTGGCGCTGGGATAACTTTACCCAGGGTAACGTCAGCAATACCACCATGCTGCTTTACCCTGGCGTCAGCCTCAACCGTACCCGCTCGCGCGGAGGTCTGATGCCGACCTGGGGCGATAGCCAACGCTACTCCATCGACGTTTCCGACACCACCTGGGGATCTGGCGTGGACTTCGCGCTGATGCAGGCGCAGAACGTCTGGATCCGCACCCTGGCCGATAAGCACCGGTTCGTGGCGCGCGGGCAGGTGGGGTGGATCGAAACCAACGACTTCGACAAAGTGCCGCCAGACCTGCGATTCTTTGCCGGTGGCGATCGCAGCATCCGTGGCTACAAGTACAAAGACATTTCCCCCCGCAACGATGACGGCAAGTTGACCGGTGCCTCCAAAATGCTGACTGGCTCGCTGGAATATCAATACAACGTGACCGGTAAATGGTGGGGGGCGATGTTCGTCGATTCCGGTGAAGCGGTGAACGATATCAAGCAGAGCAACTTCAAAACTGGCGCCGGTGTAGGCGTACGCTGGCAGTCGCCGGTAGGGCCAGTGAAGCTGGATATCGCCGCGCCCGTGGGGGACAAGGACACCCACGGGATGCAGTTCTACATCGGTTTGGGGCCTGAACTATGAGCCTGATAAAAAAGATTTGCTTTGGTTTCCTGATTGTCTTGCTGTTACTGGTCGGGGCGGTGGCGTACTTGCTCGGTACCACCAGTGGTTTGCATATGACCCTCAACGCTGCCGCTCGATGGGTGCCGGGGTTGGATATTGCCAGCGTGAGCGGTGGCTGGCGTGATCTGACGCTAAAAGGCGTGAAGTATCAGATGCCGGGCGTCACGGTGAATGCCGGACAATTCCATCTGTCACTCGATCTGGCCTGCTTTAAAAACAGTTCGCTGTGCGTCAATGCGCTGACCGCGCAGGACGTCGACGTGGTGGTGAAAACCAAAGAAATGACGCCGTCTGCGCCGGTGGAAGAGACCAGCGAGCCGACCACTAATCTGAGCACGCCGTACCCTATTACCTTGCGTATGCTGACGCTGAATAACGTTAAGGTAAGCGTAGACGACACGGCAATCTCTCTTGGTGAATTCCGTACCGGAGCGCAGTGGCAAGAGCGTGCGTTGACCTTGCTGCCCACCAAAATCAGCGGCCTGTTGATTGCACTGCCGAAAACCCCGCAGAACCCGTTGCCGGAGGCGATACAGCCGGCTGTCGAGGTCGCGAAAAAAGTGGGTGAACAGGTCGACAAGGCGGCGAAACCGGCACCGGTGCCGGAAGAGAAGCCGCTGGGCGAAACGTTGAAAGAGCTGTTCGCCAAGCCGCTGCTGCCGGATCTGCCGGAAATCCGCCTGCCGTTGGACATCACGGTTAAGGAGATCAGCGGGGAACAACTGCGCTTGACCGGTGATACCGAGGTGTTGATTACCAGCCTGTTGCTGCAGGCCAGTACCCAGGATCAGCATATCAAGCTGGACAATTTCGATGTGAAATCCCCGCAGGGCACGTTGTCTGCGCAGGGGCAGGCGACGCTGACCGGCAGTTGGCCGGTGGAAATGGTGGCTAACAGCACGCTGAATATCGAGCCGCTGAAAGGGGAAAAGGTCAAACTGAACGTCGGCGGTGGGCTGCGCGAAGAACTTAAAGTGGCGCTGAACCTCTCCGGACCGGTCGGTGCGCAGCTTGATGTACAGACCCAATTGGCCGAAGTGGGTTTACCGCTGGCACTGACGCTGCAAAGCAAACAGCTGAAATGGCCGCTGAACGGCGAAGCCCAGTATCAGGTCAACGATTTCCGCCTGCGTTTCAATGGCAAGGCGACTGATTATGCCTTGTCGACCCGGGCCAATATCAAGGGGCAGGATCTCCCGCCGGCGGTGCTGACGCTGGACGGTAAAGGTAACGTTGAACAGTTCAAACTCGATCGCCTGCGGTTGGCGGCCTTGCAGGGCAATACCGATCTGACGGCGCTGGTGGACTGGAGCAAGGCCATCAGTTGGAATTCACAGCTGACGCTGAGCGGCATCAATACCGCCAAGCAGTGGCCGGAATGGCCGGCGAAGTTGGACGGTAAAATCACTACGCGTGGCAGCCTGCACGGCGGCAGTTGGCAATTGCAGGTGCCGGTGCTGCAGCTCGATGGTAACGTGAAGCAAAACAAAGTCACTGCACGTGGCACGCTTAGCGGCAATGCTGCCGGTCAGTGGAAAATCCCGGGCATCGATCTGACGCTGGGACGCAACCAACTGAACGTTAAGGGCCAACTGGACGAGAAAAGCTGGAACCTGGATGCGAATATCGACGCGCCACGTCTGGACGGCGCTCTGCCAGGGCTGGGCGGTACGGCGAAAGGCTTGCTGAAGCTGCGGGGCAACCTGCAAGCGCCTCAGTTGCTGGCCGACCTGACCGCTTCCGGCCTGCAGTGGCAGGCGCTGCGCATCAACCGGGTGAAGATTGACGGCGACGTGCGTTCCAGCGATCAGATCCAGGGTCAGTTGGCGGTACGCGTTGAGCAACTTAAGCAGGATGCGCTGGATATCAGCCTGCTGACACTGGATGCCAAAGGCAGTGAGAAGCAGCATCAGCTGCAGTTGAAAATTGACGGCAAGCCGGTATCCGGTCAGTTGGCGCTGCAGGGCAGTTTCGATCGCCAACAGCAGCGCTGGCGCGGCAACCTGAACAATACCCGTTTCGATACCCCGGTGGGCGAATGGCGATTGACTCGCGCCATTGCGCTGGATTACCTGAATACCGCGCAGAAAATCAGCGTTGGGCCGCACTGTTGGCAGAACCCGAACGCCGAACTGTGCGTGCCGAAAACCATCGAAGCCGGCCCGAGTGGCCAGGCCAGCGTGGTGTTGAACCGCTTTGATCTGGCGATGATCAAACCTTTCCTCGGTCCGGAGACCGCTTTGAGCGGCGTGTTCACCGGGCGGGCGGACGTAAGCTGGAAACCGGGCGGTGCGCTGCCGGACGCGAAAGTTTCCCTGGTGGGTAACGGCGTGAAGGTGGTTCAGCAAGTGCAGGGCAACGCGTTGCCGATCGCCTTTGATCGGCTGAACCTTAATGCCGGCCTGTCCAACGGTCGTGCGCAGGCCGACTGGTTGATCAAGTTGACCAATAATGGCCAATTTGACGGTAACGTGCAGGTTGCCGATCCACAGGTACGACGCATTATCAGCGGCAACGTCAATATCACCAATATCTCGCTGGCGATGATCAATCCGGCGTTGATGAAGGGGGAGAAAGCCGCGGGCATGCTGAATGCCAATCTGCGCCTGGGTGGCAGTGCGCAGAAGCCTCTGGTTTATGGCCGGATGGCGTTGGATAAGGTTGATATAGATGGTCACTGGATGCCGTTTGATATGACGGACGGCCGCCTGGTGATGAACTTTGACGGCATGACCTCGACCATGGAAGGGCTGGTCAGTACCACGCGCGGACAGCTTAACCTGTCGGGCGATGCTGACTGGCGCGACATCAACGCCTGGCGCGCACGTATCGCCGCCAAGGGCGATAAGCTGCGGGTGACGGTGCCGCCGATGATCCGCATCGACGTTTCACCCGATCTGGTGTTTGAAGCCACGCCGCAGTTGTTCTCGCTCAATGGTTCGGTAGATATTCCGTGGGCGCGCATTACGGTGCAGGAGTTGCCGGAAAGTGCGGTGGGCGTCTCTTCCGACGAAGTGATGCTGGACGACCAACTGAAACCGATACAGCCGAAAACCGCAGGGATCCCGATCAACAGCAACCTGATGATCCACGTGGGTAACGATGTGCGGCTGGATGCCTTTGGCTTAAAAGCCCGCCTGAAGGGCGATCTGAAAGTAGTGCAGGACAAGAATGGCCTGGGCCTGAACGGCCAGATTGACATCCCTTCCGGTCGCTTCCATGCTTATGGTCAGGATTTGATCGTCCGCAAGGGCCAACTGATGTTCTCAGGGCCGCCGGATCAGCCGCTGCTTAATATTGAAGCCATCCGTAATCCTGAATCGACCGAAGACGACGTTACCGCTGGGGTACGCGTTACCGGGTTGGCGGATGCACCCAAGCTGGAAGTGTTCTCGGATCCGGCCAAATCTCAGCAGGAAGCGCTGTCTTATCTGCTGCGCGGGCAGGGATTGGGCAGTTCCGGCGCCGATGGTAACGCAATGACCTCAATGTTAATTGGGATGGGGGTTGCACAAAGTGGTCAACTTGTGGGTAAAATCGGCGAGGCGTTTGGCGTAAGCAATTTGGCCCTGGATACTCAGGGTGTCGGCGACAGTTCCCAGGTTGTCGTGAGCGGTTATGTTCTCCCAGGCTTACAAGTAAAATATGGGGTGGGTATTTTCGACTCGCTGGCTACGTTGACGTTGCGTTACCGCCTGATGCCTAAATTGTATCTGGAAGCGGTGTCTGGTCTCGACCAGGCATTAGATTTGCTCTATCAGTTTGAGTTTTAGCGATGCGAATAATTGTCTACGGCAGTTTACGACGCAAACAGGGAAACAGCCATTGGATGACCAACGCCCAATGGCTCGGCGAGCATGAGCTCGAAGGCTATCAGATTTATAATCTGGGCCATTACCCGGCGGCGATCCCTGGAGAGGGCACGGTACATTGCGAAGTGTACCGCATCAACTCATCGATTTTGGCTGAGCTGGACGAACTGAAAAGCAACACCAAGGACTATAAGCGCGAGCTGATTCAGACGCCTTATGGGAGTGCGTGGATCTACCTGTATAAACACAGTGTGGACGGTTACCCGCGAATTAACAGCGGCGACTGGCTGAAGCGTCTCGACGAAAAGTAAAAAAAAACACCGCTCACTGAGCGGTGTTTTTTTATCGGACGGCGGGCAAGAATTACTTCTTGGCGGCACGCTCGAAAGAAGCAACGATTTCAGCTTTGGCAGCGGCAGCATCTGCCCAGCCTTCCACTTTCACCCATTTGCCTTTTTCCAGATCTTTGTAGTGCTCGAAGAAGTGAGCGATCTGGGCGCGCAGCAGTTCCGGCAGGTCGTTCACGTCTTTGATGTGATCGTACTCTTTGGTCAGCTTGCTGTGCGGTACGGCAACCAGTTTCGCATCTTCGCCGGCTTCGTCGGACATCTTCAACACGCCAACCGGACGGCAGCGGATCACAGAACCAGGCTGCAGTGGGTATGGGGTTGGCACCAGCACGTCAACCGGGTCACCGTCCAGAGACAGGGTGTGGTTGATGTAACCGTAGTTGCACGGGTAGAACATCGCGGTGGACATGAAACGGTCAACGAACAGCGCACCGGTGTCCTTGTCGATTTCATATTTGATCGGATCGGCGTTTGCCGGGATTTCGATAACAACGTAGATGTCTTCCGGCAGGTCTTTGCCAGCAGGGACCAGGTTCAAGCTCATGTCGGTTTCCTTTAATCAAACCAGAAATGGAGTGGCGGCTATTATAGCGGACTCTTTTGCGATTTCCTGCCCTTTTCATCATCCCCGCCCCGGCGCAGAGCCATCCATCGAATTTCCAGATAAATCCTCCCACGGCGTTAAGTTTTCTCGAGGGTTGCCGATAACTTCATCAAATAATAATGAGTCGGCGAAGTCTGGCTCCGCGTTTTACCTCCTCTACGTAAGATCTCACTATTTCTGAAGCCGGGAAGAACTCATGCTAAAAAAGATTACGGTCAAGGCCGGGCTGATTGCCCTGTTGAGCCTGATGACGCTGCTGTTGATTATGGTCAGCACGATTGGCGTCAACGCGATTAACGAAGGATCGCGCTCGTTACACACCCTGAATCAAATCCTGGGGGAAGAGTTGGGGTCGCTGGCCAGCAGTTCCAACCTGACGCTGCGCGCCAGAACCGCTGCCTCACTGGCGGTACGCCAACGGGAAATCGGCCAGATTGAGGTTTCAGATGCTACGGTGGGCCGTATCTATGACTATCTTGCGCAATCGAAGCAGGAAATGGCGCGTTTTGTCAGCGTCGGCACTGTTACCGAACGTGGACGCGAGCTGTCCGGTCGTTTGCAAAATAGCTACCGCGCCTATCTGGAACAGGGCGTTGGGCCGATGGCCGATGCCATCAAGGCCGGCAAAGTTGATGATTACTACGACATTCAGGAAACAAAAATTTCCGCGTTGAGCATCGCTTTTGAAAAGGACCTCAGCGACTTCCGCAGCTTCGCCATGAAGATTGGCCAGCAGCGGGTGAATGAAGCGGAAAGCAATGCCAGCACCAAAATTACGCTGATCGTGATTGCCGGCCTGCTCAGCATTTTGCTGGCGCTACTGGCCTGGTTTGCGCTGCGGGTGATTATCCTGCGTCCGCTCGATGAGTCAATCGCCCAGCTGGAACATATCGCCAGCGGCGACCTGACGCACCGTATCACTGGCGAAGGCGAGACCGAAATGGGCCGTCTGGTGCGTGCGATGCAGCGGATGCAGCAGGCCTTGGTCAGTTCGGTCAGCAAGGTGCGCGATGCCAGCAGCCAAATCGATACCGGTTCACGCGAACTGGCTGCCGGCAACCTGCACCTGGCGCAGCGTACCGAAGAATCAGCTGCTTCTCTGGAAGAAACCGCCGCCAGCATGGAACAGCTGACCTCGACGGTGAAGATGAACGCCGAGAACTGCGAACAGGCGAATCAACTGGCGCTGAGCGTATCCGATATTGCCAACCAAGGCAGTGAAGTGGTCAGTCAGGTCATGGACAAGATGCAGGCGATCACCGACAGCTCACGCCGTATTGCCGATATCATCAGCGTGATGGACGGCATTGCCTTCCAGACCAACATTCTGGCGTTGAATGCGGCGGTGGAAGCGGCACGTGCCGGTGAACAAGGGCGTGGTTTTGCCGTGGTGGCCGGTGAGGTTCGCAGCCTGGCTCAGCGCAGCGCACAGTCGGCGAAAGAGATCAAAGGGTTGATTGAAGCGTCGCAGAATCGGGTGCAGGAAGGCGAACAAATGGCCGGTTCGGCGGCGAAAACCATGAACGGCATTACCGGTGAAGTGGGCCGGGTGACGGCGCTGATGCGGGAAATCTCTGCGGCTACGCGTGAGCAAAGCAGCGGTATTGAGCAGGTAAACCTGGCGGTGGCGCAGATGGATCAGGTGGCGCAACAGAATGCGGCCTTGGTCGAAGAGTCGGCGGCGGCGACGCGCTCGCTGGAGGATCAGGCGCAGTTGCTGGCGCAGAGCATGGCGGCGTTCAAATTATAATGCCGGGGACGGCAAGCCGTCCCCCACATTGAACTCGTTATTCGTCCGGGTTCTCAGCGATAAAGCGCTCTGCGTCTTCCACCATGGATTTGGTGCCGACGAAGAACGGTGCGCGCTGGTGCAGTTTCACCGGGGTGATGTCCAGAATACGGTTTTTACCGTCGCTGGCTTTACCGCCGGCCTGTTCCGCCAGGAACGCCATCGGGTTGCATTCATACAGCAGGCGCAGCTTGCCTTGCGGGTGGCTGGCGGTGCTTGGATAAATGTAGATGCCGCCTTTCAGCAGGTTGCGGTGGAAGTCGGCAACCAGTGAACCGATGTAGCGTGAGGTATAAGGGCGTTGTGTAGCTTCGTCCTGTTCCTGACAATATTTGATGTATTTCTTCACGCCGCGCGGGAACTTGATGTAGTTACCTTCGTTGATGGAATACATATTGCCGCTGGCCGGGAAGCGGACTTTCTCGTGGGAGAGGCAGAACACGCCCAGAGAAGGATCGTAGGTAAAGGCATGCACGCCATAACCGGTGGTGTACACCAGCATGGTGGATGAACCGTAAACCACGTAGCCTGCGGCGACCTGTGCGCTGCCTGGCTGCAGGAAGTCTTCTTCGGTCACTGGCGTACCGACCGGGGTAATGCGACGATAGATAGAGAAAATCGTACCGACCGAGACGTTGACATCGATGTTGGACGAACCGTCCAACGGATCCATCAGCACCACATACTTGGCATTTTCAGCCCGCTCGCCGTCGAATATCACGATTTCATCTTCTTCTTCAGAAGCGATACCCGCAACTTCACCGCGCGCTTTCAATGCTGCTTTCAGCTTTTCATTCGCGTACAGGTCCAGTTTCATCTGAACTTCGCCCTGTACATTGGAAACGCCGCTGGTGCCCAGAATATCAACCAGACCCGCTTTGTTGATATCGCGGTGGATGATTTTGGCGCCCAGTTTAATTGCAGAAAGTAGCGCAGTCAGCTCGCCGGTGGCGTGTGAGAAGTCGTGCTGTTTCTCGACGATAAATTCGCCTAACGTTTTCATGACACAATCCCTGAATCTACGGATGGGTAGCGGTTTGTTAACAAACCGCCAACGTATTCGCGAGCAGTGTAGCCCAAAGATGAACGCTATTCATAGGCAAATCCATTTCTTCTGGACGATTCTGAGCGTTAGAATGAGCCAACATTCGACGTACTCTATGAGAAAACTATGCGCATTCACATTCTTGGGATCTGTGGCACCTTTATGGGCGGGCTGGCGGTGCTGGCTCGTTCGCTTGGGCATGAGGTGACCGGCTCTGACGCTAATGTCTATCCGCCGATGAGCACGCTGCTGGAGAAGGAAGGGATCGACCTGATCCAGGGCTACGATCCTGCTCAATTGGATCCGGCGCCGGATCTGGTGATCATCGGTAACGCCATGACGCGGGGTAATCCTTGCGTTGAAGCGGTACTGGAACAGGGGATCCCTTACGTTTCCGGCCCGCAGTGGCTGCACGACTATGTGCTGCGCGATCGCTGGGTGCTGGCCGTGGCCGGCACGCATGGCAAGACCACTACCGCCGGTATGGCCACCTGGATCCTGGAAGCCTGCGGCTATCAACCGGGCTTTGTTATCGGTGGCGTTCCGGGCAACTTTGACGTTTCCGCGCGTCTGGGCGGTAGCCCGTTCTTTGTGATCGAAGCCGATGAGTATGACTGCGCCTTCTTCGACAAGCGTTCCAAGTTTGTGCATTACAGCCCGCGTACGCTGATCATGAATAACCTGGAGTTCGATCACGCTGATATCTTCGACGATCTGAAAGCGATCCAGAAACAGTTCCACCATCTGGTGCGTCTGGTGCCGGGCAAGGGCAAGATCATTTTGCCTGATAACGACAACCACCTGAAACAGGTGATGGCGATGGGCTGTTGGAGTGAGCAAGAGCTGGTCGGGGAAGAGGGCGCATGGCGCGCTCAAAAATTAACGCCGGACGCCAGCCATTATGCGGTGTTCCTCGACGGCGAACAGGTGGGCGAAGTGAAGTGGTCGCTGGTGGGTGAACACAACATGCACAACGGTTTGATGGCCATTGCCGCCACGCGCCACGTTGGTGTGCTGCCAGCCGATGCCTGTCGCGCGCTCGGTGAGTTCATCAATGCTCGCCGCCGTCTGGAACTGCGCGGTGAAGCTCATGGCGTTACGGTGTATGACGATTTTGCCCATCACCCAACGGCGATCCTGGCGACCTTGGCCGCATTGCGCGGCAAGGTTGGCGGTACCGCGCGCATTTTGGCTGTGCTCGAGCCGCGCTCCAATACCATGAAAATGGGGATCAGCAAGAATGATTTGGCACCGTCTCTGGGCCGTGCCGATGAGGTCTTCCTGTTCCAACCGCACCATATCCCCTGGCAGGTGGCGGAAGTCGCGGAAGCCTGTGTACAGCCGGCCCACTGGAGCGCCGATCTCGACACGCTGGTGGACATGATCGTGAAAACGGCCCAGCCTGGCGACCACATTTTGGTGATGAGTAACGGCGGCTTCGGTGGGATCCATGACCGTCTGCTGGAAGCATTGGCCCACAAGTCAGAACCTAAAGTGACTTATTGATCGTCGATTCAGTGTGACTGAAGCAAAACTAAAAGGCCGCTTACGGCCTTTTCTTTTGCCCATAAAAAAGCCCTCGCGAGCGAGGGCAACGGGGTTCGTCGGATAGGACGACGAAGTTTCTTCAAGGAATCAGTGCTTACGATAGAACTCGGCAGTGGCAGTGACGAGGGTAATCAGTTCGGTAAGCAGGATTCCCTGAATTGTTATTTGTAGATTTCGGCTGTCGCGTGCCAATTGCCGTTTTCGTAGGCTTCGATCACGCGGTAGGCTTTAGCGCCTTGTTTATCGGCTTTGTCAGACAGCGCCTGGCGAATATCGGAAGGCGCGCCGGTGACGCCGCTGACGGTGATGGTACCGGCAGACTGGAGCGTATTGGCCTGGTCGTTAGTGATTAACGTCGCGGCGGAAGCGCCGAACGAAACGACAGACAGCAGGCTAAGTGCAGCGAGAGTGGTTTTCATGTTCATGATAGTGCGTCCTGTTGTGATAACCGCCTGGAAGGGCTTTTGCAGCGTTTTTGTACTTGAAGGCTGTTATCAGTGGTGCTCGGTACCAGAGTTATATTGCCCGTTGCCGGGTAACGCCTTGTACTTATTTGTAAATTTCTGCGGTCGCGTGGAAGTTACCTTCGTTGCGTGCTTCGATTACACGGTAAGCGGTCGCCCCTTTGGCATCGGCTTTTTCAGACAGTGCCTGACGGATATCTGAAGGTGCACCGGCAACGCCGCTGACGGTAATGGTGCCTGCAGATTGCATTTTTGCGGCCTGGTTTGCATCAACAGATTGTGCTGCAAATGCTCCGAAAGAAAGCATGGAGAGAACGCTCATGGTTGCAATGGTAGATTTAATTTTCATGATTTGACCTTTTCGTATTCTTTTATCAGTTCCAGTGAACTGTGATTTACGTCACGGAAATGAGTATACATCTAGTAACGCCAAAAATTAATAGTTCGCTAACAGTTTCTAGTGAAACTTTATTATGACGATCCTTATCTTTTATAACCAGATGGAATAAAAAGCGGTTATAAAACGATCTTTTGATGTTAAATTTATGTAATTTCAATAAGGTAAGTGCTTTTGACCAAAAGTGCGGAAGATCACAGTAGCTATCACTAGCTAAGCGGAAATGTCATTGAAATGTGTTGCGAAGAGAAAGAAACCTGGCGTTAAAAGTGGTAGGGGGAGGGGGAAAAGTAAGGATGGGGTTAAAGAAACGCTAACAAAACGCGACGGCTCGCCGCATTTTGTTAGCGTGATGCATCACAGCTCCTGTTCGAACAGGGTCAGGATGGCTTCGTACAGCTGGCGCGCGGTAAAGCTGCTGGCTGGGGTAACGAAAATGGTGTCGTCACCGGCGATGGTGCCGAGAATACCTTCGGATTTGCCCAGAGAATCCAGCAGGCGAGCAATGAGCTGCGCGGCGCCGGGGCTGGTGTGGATAACGACAACTGCATCGTTATGATCGACATCCAGCACCAGATTCTTCAGCGGGCTGGTAGTGGTCGGCACGCCGAGTTCAGCGGGAAGGCAATACACCATTTCCATTTTGGCATTGCGCGTACGCACCGCGCCGAACTTGGTCAGCATGCGCGATACTTTGGATTGATTGATGTTTTCGAAGCCTTCTTCTTGCAGCGCCAAAACAATCTCGCCTTGAGAACTGAATTTTTCTTCTTTCAATAACGCTTTAAACGCCTTGATCAGATCTTCCTGCTTTGCGGGATTACGCATTTTGCACCGTGGAATGTTGACAATAGAAGTGATGATTATGCATATAAATGAATTTTTATGCAATCAAAGGACGCCCGGAAAAAATAACAATGCCCGGACAACGAGGAAAGGGCAGCATTTTAACAAAATCCGTACCCCATGAATATGCCCTTTCGGTGACCGAAAATGCCGCCCTCGGTGGTAAAGAAAATGTTATTAAAATGATGTTGTTCTGATGTTGTGTAAGGGTGTAATGTAACCGCCGGTTAACTTGCTCGTGAATAACCTCGCAGTATTTTTGATTAGTGTGCGCTATGCCCTTAATGCGTAAGCTATTTAATCTAAAATGAGCGCGACATCGGCTGTTTTATTGCGCCAGTTCTCAAACAGACTGTTAAGAGATTGTTTTTAAAGGTGTAATAATTTAAGGTCCGTAACCAACATATTCACGGCGCTTTATATATTTAAGATAATAAAGGAGTATAGGATGAAAGTTGCAGTTCTCGGTGCTGCTGGCGGTATCGGCCAGGCCCTCGCCCTTCTACTCAAAACCCAGCTTCCTTCAGGTTCTGAACTCTCTCTCTACGACATTGCCCCCGTTACCCCAGGCGTTGCCGTCGATTTAAGCCACATCCCAACCGCAGTGAAAATCAAAGGCTTCAGTGGCGAAGACGCTACTCCAGCTCTGCACGGTGCAGACGTGGTGCTGATTTCTGCAGGCGTTGCGCGTAAACCAGGTATGGATCGTTCAGATCTGTTCAACGTGAACGCAGGTATCGTGCGTAATCTGATCCAGCAAGTGGCAACCACCTGCCCGAAAGCCTGCATCGGCATTATCACCAACCCGGTCAACACCACCGTGGCTATCGCGGCAGAAGTGCTGAAGAAAGCCGGTGTTTATGACAAGAACAAACTGTTCGGCGTGACCTCGCTGGATATCATCCGTTCCAACACCTTCGTGGCTGAGCTGAAAGGCAAAAAACCTGAAGAGCTGAACGTACCGGTTATCGGCGGACACTCTGGCGTGACCATTTTGCCGCTGCTGTCGCAGATCCCTGGCGTGAGCTTTACCGATCAGGAAGTGGCCGATCTGACCAAGCGTATCCAAAATGCGGGTACTGAAGTGGTTGAAGCCAAAGCCGGCGGCGGGTCTGCAACCCTGTCTATGGGCCAGGCGGCGGCGCGTTTCGGCCTGTCTCTGGTTCGTGCGCTGCAAGGCGAAAAAGGCGTGGTGGAATGTGCTTATGTGGAAGGCGATGGGAAATACGCTCGCTTCTTCGCGCAACCGCTGGTGCTGGGTAAGAATGGCGTTGAAGAACGCAAAGACATCGGCACTCTGAGCGCGTTCGAACAGAAAGCGTTGGAAGACATGCTGGATGTTCTGCACAAAGATATCGAACTGGGCGAAAAGTTTATCAATAACTGATCATCCAGCAGTGCATGAGTATGCATAGGCCGCCGGACAACGTACCGGCGGTTTTTTTATGCCCGCAGCTAGGACCGAATACGGGCTTTTCGATCCAGTAAGTTATTGGTATGGGGATCGAAATAGCGGCTCGGCCAGATTTCCGCAGGGTGTATATCGAGCGTTTCGGCAATCAGCCATTCTCCTTTTGGCCAGGGACGCGACAGTGCGTTTGCCAGCGTTGATGAGCTAAGTCCTGCCTTGCGCGACACCGCCGCCAGTGTCGTTCCCTTCTTACGTAAAGCCGCAATGATATCCGCCGGATGCCAATCCTTATTCCTTGAGTTCATGTTTGCATTCCTTTTTTGATTAGCGAAAGTTCTGTTAGTGGTATAACTAACAGGTCAAGATTAATCGTTTGAACAACATGAAACGCTTATACGGAAACTAGGATACCACTAAATTTCTTAAAAAATATCCAATAAATTTCCTAAAAAAGATCTTCGCCTACTTTTGTCCAGAGAACATGGCCATGAAAAAAGAGTGGTTTGCCGCCAAGGAATTGACCGGCGTGGCAGGGTTACCTTCCTCACCACAGGGAATAAACTTGATGGCGCGTCGTGAAGGCTGGATCAGCCGCCGGCGCAAAGGCGTACAGGGAAAGGCGCTGGAGTATCACATTGACAGTTTGCCGACCGGTACGCGCAATTTACTGATCTTGAAAGAGGACCCGGCGCTGTATGAAGTTGAGCGCAAGGATCCGCTGACGGTGTGGATTGAGTATTATTACCACCTGACGGAGAGCGAACGCGAAAAGATGTTGGCTTTCCTGATGCGGGAAGGGATTGGCGGCCTACTGGCGCGTGTCTTTCCGGGGAAATGAACAGACCCGCATCGCGGGTCTGTGGAAACTGCAGGGCGTTTATTATTTCTTAAAAATCGCGTTGAACTGCAAGATGGGCTAATCCTTCCAGCGCGGCACGGTGGGCAGACTCCGGCAGCACCTGCAGTGCGGCAATCGCCTTGTCGGCCTCTTCCTCAGCGCGTTGGCGGGTATATTCCAGCGAGCCGCATTGCTCCATGGCCTGTAAAACCGGCTCCAGCAAATGACGACCGTTGCCCTGTTCAATCGCGCCGCGGATCATGGCTTTCTGCTCGCCTTCACTATTATGCATGGCATGCAGCAAGGGCAGCGTCGGTTTGCCCTCGTTAAGATCGTCACCGGTATTTTTACCCAGGGTGCTGCCGTCGGCGCTGTAATCGAGCAGGTCGTCGATCAGCTGGAAGGCGGTGCCAAGATAGCGGCCGTAATCCTGCAGCGCTTTTTCTTCTGCCTCGCTGGCGCCCGAAAGGATCGCCGAAGATTGTGCCGCCGCTTCGAACAGGCGTGCGGTTTTGCTGTAGATCACCCGCATGTAGCTTTCTTCGGTAATGTTCGGATCGTTCACGTTCATTAACTGCAGCACTTCACCTTCGGCAATCACATTGACCGCCTCGGACATCAGCGCCAATACACGGAGCGATTCCAGGCTGGTCATCATCTGGAAAGCACGCGTATAGATGAAGTCGCCAACCAATACGCTGGCGGCATTGCCGAAGGCGGCATTGGCAGTGGCCTTGCCGCGACGCATATCGGATTCATCCACCACATCATCATGCAGCAGGGTTGCGGTATGAATGAATTCGATCAGCGCAGCGACGGTAATGTGTTTATCACCCTGATAATGCAATGCCCGCGCCGCCAGAACGGCGATCATCGGGCGGATGCGTTTACCGCCACCACTGATAATGTAATAGCCAAGCTGATTGATGAGCGTGACATCGGAATTCAGCTGTTCGAGAATTGTTGCGTTCACGGCCGCCATATCTTGCGCGGTTAACTCGGTAATTTGCTCTAGGTTCATTGTATTTTTTTCAGCTGTGTTTCTCTTCACCGCGTTGAGATCGCTGCTCACATCGGTACATGGCGGTAACTGTCCTACTGATTGTACTTGAAAAACGCCTCAGATAAACGCCATGAAAGAAACTGTGCTTTTTTTCTTCTTTTTTGTACTTCTGGTCTTATTCTGCTCTTGTCATATGCTGGATTATTGCGTAGAATTCGCGCCCTATTGTGAATATTTATAGCGCGCTCTGTACTGAACAGTTGGGCACGCGGAAAGCGGAGTTTTATATGTACGCGGTTTTCCAAAGTGGTGGTAAACAACACCGAGTAAGCGAAGGTCAAACCGTTCGCTTGGAAAAGCTGGACATCGCAACTGGTGAAGCTGTTGAGTTTGACCAGATTCTGATGATTGCTAATGGCGAAGATATCAAAATCGGCGTTCCTTTCGTCGATGGCGGTAAGATCAAAGCTGAAGTCGTTGCTCACGGTCGTGGCGAGAAAATTAAGATTGTTAAGTTTCGTCGTCGTAAGCACCATCGTAAGCAGCAGGGCCACCGTCAGTGGTTCACTGACGTTAAAATCACCGGCATCAGCGCTTAAGTTAGGGGAGCAGATTAATGGCACACAAAAAGGCTGGCGGCTCGACTCGTAACGGTCGCGATTCAGAAGCTAAACGTCTGGGCGTTAAACGCTTTGGCGGCGAAGCAGTACTGGCAGGCAGCATCATCGTTCGTCAGCGCGGCACTAAATTCCACGCTGGTACCAACGTGGGTTGCGGCAAAGACCACACTCTGTTTGCTTTGAAAGACGGTAAAGTCAAATTCGAAGTTAAAGGCCCGAGCAATCGTAAATTCATCAGCATCGAAGCTGAATAATTTTTCGAGCCTTACGAAATAGATGTAAGCCCCGCAACTCGTTGCGGGGCTTTTTACATTTATGGGCTGCTTGTGCATCGGCCCGTCAGCGCTGGCAAAAGGTAAGATGGAAACGAAACAGCAGGTCGGAATTGGCATTTTCCTGGCGGTAACTACGGCAGTTTGCTGGGGTGCATTGCCGATTGCGATGAAAGAAGTGCTGGTAGTGATGGAGCCGTTTACCGTCGTTTGGTATCGATTTACCATCGCGGCGCTGGGGCTGGGGATCATTTTGGCCGTGCGCGGCAGATTGCCGCCGGTGACCATGTTCCGTCAACCACGCTGGCTGCTGATTTTGGCCATCGCCACCGCGGGCCTGCTGGGGAATTTTATCTTCTTCAGCTCTTCGTTGCAGTACCTTAGCCCGACCGCATCGCAGGTCATCGGCCAGCTGTCGCCGGTCGGTATGATGTTTGCCAGCGTGCTGGTTTTAAAAGAGCGGATGCGCATCACCCAGGTGATTGGCGCACTGATGCTGATTTGCGGGCTGCTGTTGTTCTTCAATGTCAGCCTGATTGAGATTTTTACCCGCCTGACGGATTACACCCTGGGGGTGCTGTTGGGCGTGTGTGCGGCGATGGTCTGGGTGACTTATGGCGTGGCGCAGAAAGTGTTGCTACGTCGATTAGCCTCGCCGCAAATTTTGGTAATGTTGTACACTTTATGTGCGATCGCGCTATTCCCTCTGGCCAAGCCTGAGGTGATTTTCCAGCTCAGCGGCTGGCAATTAGCCTGTTTGCTGTTCTGTGGCGCCAACACGCTGATTGGCTATGGTGCACTGGCGGAAGCCATGGCGCGCTGGCAGGCGGCGCAGGTGAGTGCGTTAATCACGCTGACCCCGCTGTTTACCCTGCTGTTTTCAGATTTGTTGGCGCTGGCCTGGCCACACGTATTCGCCGCCCCGACATTGAATGTCGTCGGTTATGTCGGCGCTTTCGTCGTGGTAGCGGGCGCCATGTTTTCCGCAATTGGTCACCGTTGGTGGCCGCGACGGGCAGAAACCCGCCTGGTTGCTCCTTTGAAGCAGCCCGGTGAATGATTTACGGAGACGGTAAATGAAGTTTGTAGATGAAGCAGCGATTTTGGTCGTTGCAGGTGACGGTGGTAATGGTTGCGTCAGCTTCCGCCGCGAAAAGTATATCCCGAACGGCGGCCCTGATGGCGGTGACGGCGGCGATGGCGGCGACGTCTATCTGTTGGCGGACGAAAACCTCAACACGCTGATCGACTACCGCTTTGAGAAATCTTTCCGTGCTGAACGTGGCCAGAACGGCCAAAGCCGTGACTGTACCGGCAAGCGTGGCAAAGATATCACCATCAAGGTACCGGTCGGTACCCGCGTGCAGGATCAGGGCACCGGTGAGATCCTCGGTGACATGACCCGCCATGAACAACGTCTGATGGTGGCGAAGGGCGGTTGGCACGGTTTGGGCAACACCCGTTTTAAATCATCAGTTAACCGTGCGCCGCGCCAGAAAACGCTGGGCACCGCCGGTGAAGCACGTGACATCTTGCTGGAGCTGTTGCTGCTGGCCGATGTTGGCATGCTTGGCCTGCCAAACGCCGGCAAATCCACCTTCATTCGTGCAGTGTCTGCCGCTAAGCCGAAAGTGGCCGACTATCCATTTACCACTCTGGTCCCAAGCCTGGGCGTGGTACGTATGGATCACGAACAGAGCTTCGTTATTGCCGACATTCCTGGCTTGATCGAAGGGGCTTCAGACGGTGCCGGCCTGGGTATTCGCTTCCTGAAGCACCTGGAGCGTTGCCGCGTTCTGCTGCACCTGGTGGATATCGCACCTATCGATGAATCCGATCCGGTAGAAAACGCCAAAGTCATTATCAACGAGTTGAATCAATACAGCGAAAATCTGGCGCAGAAGCCACGCTGGCTGGTTTTCAACAAGGTTGACCTGATAGGTGAGGAAGAAGCCGCCGAGCGCGCCAAGGCGATTGCAGAAGGCATGGGCTGGGAAGGCAAGTACTACATGATCTCCGCGGTGAATCGCGAAGGCGTGAATGCGCTGTGCTGGGACGTGATGAAGTTCATCAACACCCAACCGAAAGCCATGGCTATCGAAGAAAGCGCACCGGAGAAAGTCGAGTTCATGTGGGATGATTACCACCGTGAACAGATCGCTGAAGTGGAAGCTGAAGCGGAAGACGATTGGGATGATGACTGGGACGAAGATGACGACGAAGGCGTCGAAATCATTTACCAGAAATAATCTTGCAAAGAAAAGGGCTCAGTTAAAAACTGGGCCCTTTTTTATTGGCATTATTTTTTCAGGACATTCTCAGGTAACCAGCATTGTGCATTCAGCCCGTGGGTATCCTGGCGATTTTCCAGAGTCAGACGGCCTTGGTGCAGTTGCACTATGCGGGTGACGATGTTCAGTCCCAGTCCGCTGCCGCCATAGCGTTGATCCATACGGCGGAATGCCTGAGTGAGCTCACCTTCCATTTGTTCTTTGATTCCCGGGCCTTCATCCGTCACTTGCAACTGATAGCCGGGTTTCTGCTGTGTCAGCTGCACCTGAATGCTGCTGCCTTCCGGGCTGTAGCGGTGAGCATTTTCTACCAGATTACGCAGCAGCAGGCGAAGCAGGACCGGATCGCCATGCATCGGGGCCGCCGCCGGGAGCTGCCATTGCAGTTTTTGTCCGCGCTGGCGGGTCAACTCCTCAAGTTCTTCTTGTAGCGGCAGGATCACGTCGCTCACCCAATCGAAACGCTGATAGTGGCCGCTGGCAAAGTCTTGTCCGGCACGCGCGAGCATCAGCAATTGTTCGACGGTATGCATCAGTTGATCTATGCGGGTGATCAACGGCTTACTTTGCGGGACCCCCTGTTTTTCCATTAACTCCAGGTGCAGTCGTATCCCCGCCAGTGGCGTACGTAACTCATGTGCGGCATCTGCGGTGAACAGTCGTTCCTGTTGAATGGTGTTATCCAAGCGTGAGAACAGTTGGTTGAGTGTGGTGGTGACCGCCATAATTTCGAGGCTGTCTCCGCTGAGCGGCAGAGGCGTCAGGTTATCGGCGGAACGCTTCTCCAACCGTTGCTGCAGCTGATTGAGCGGGCGAATAATCCAGCTGATAGCCCAGAATGAGGCCAGCAGGGTGACGATCATCATGATCAGCGAAGGGGCGAGCAGTGAGGCTATCGCCTCGGCGATTTCCGTATCGACACGCTCGGTACGCACCTTGGCCGACAGGGTTTCATCCACCAGGAAACTGATTTGCTCCTGGCTTTCATGCCAGAGCCAAAAGGCGCTGATTAACTGGGTGACCAACAGGATCAGCGCCAGCATCAACAACAGACGACGGCGCATGCTGATCATGATGAGGATTCCAGACGATAGCCAATGCCACGAACGGTACGGATGCGGTCCTTGCCCAATTTACGGCGCAGGTTATGGATATGCACTTCCAGCGTGTTGGAGCCTAAATCATCCTGCCAGGTATAAAGATCCTGCTGCAACAGCTCGCGATTAACCGTTTGACCGGCGCGCATCATCAGGCGGGAGAGGATGGCGAATTCTTTCGGCGTCACCTCCACCGGCTGCTGCTGAACATAAACCTGCTGGCTGGAGAGATTGAGCTGGAGATCGTCCAACTGAATAAGATTGTCGCTGTGGCCCTGATAGCGGCGGATCAGGGCGCGCACGCGCGCCTGTAGTTCAACTAACGCGAAGGGCTTGACCAGGTAATCGTCAGCACCGGCGTCCAGCCCCTCGACCCGGTCTTCCAGTGCGTCACGGGCGGTCAAAATCAGCACTGGCAGGTCGACCTGCTGGCGGCGCCACTGCCGCAGCAGGCTGGCACCATCCATGTCGGGCAAGCCCAGATCGAGGATAATCATGCTGTATTGGCTGGTGATGAGCAGAGCATTGGCCTCCGCTGCCGTGGCGGCGCAGTCACAGGCATAGCCTTCCCCGGCTAATGCCAGTGCCAACCCTTGTTGCAGCAGCTCATCGTCTTCCACAATCAGCAGTTTCATCATAACCCTCAGTTATTCTGATAAATATCCCGGTACAGACGGCTTTCGAAACGCACCAGTGGTGCTCGACGCTGCTTTTGATCTTCCGGCGGTACGGCATAGCCTGAAAGATACTGTACGAAGGCAAAACGCTGGCCGCTGGCGGTAGTGATAAATCCGGCCAGGTTATATACGCCCTGCAGCGCACCGGTTTTGGCGGAAACTTTACCGTCGACACCGGCTTCGTGCAGCCCGCCACGGTAGCGCAGCGTTCCGTCGTAACCGGACAGCGGCAGCATCGAAATAAAGTTCAGCTCGCTGTCATGCTGCGCAATGTATTGCAGCGCCTGCATCATGGTCGCCGGAGCCAGCAGGTTATGGCGTGAAAGGCCTGAGCCGTCTACCACGATGCTGTTGCCCAAATCCACGCCGGCCTTCTGACGCAGCACCTGACGCACGGCGTCAGCGCCGGCACGCCAGGTACCCGGAACGCCAAAACGTTCATGACCGATGGTGCGGAAGACGGTATCGGCAATCATGTTGTCCGATTTCTTCAGCATAATCTTCAGCAATTCGTGCAGCGGCGCTGATTGAGTCTGGGCGATCACCGTGCCTTTCAGGCCCGGCTGTGTCTGGCGCTTCAGGTGTCCGTCGATCTGGATACCTGCCTGGGTCAGCTCATCTTTCAGGATCGCCCCGGCATAGCTCGCACCATCCTGAATGGCGAAGGCCAGCGGCAAAGGTTCGCTACGTTGTGTCAGGCAACCGGTCAGGGTAAAGCGGTTCAATTCGCCCGGCACCACGTCCAGCTCGCAGTATTGGGCATCCGCAGACCCTTTTGCCAACGTGCGAACCTGGCTAAACATATTGACCGGATAATAGGAGGCCACGCGAATAAAGGCCATATCGCCCGGATTGGGGGCGCTGTACAGCGACACCGAGAAACAGTTGCGGTCGACTATCGCCGCCGCCGGCGGTGCGCTGAAACACTGCGTCAGGTCGTTCCACGGCCAGCCGGGGGCTTTGTCATGGCTGGCGAATACCGAGGTATCGACCAGCACATCGCCGGTAATCTGGCGCACGCCCTGTTTTTTCAGGATCGCCACCATGTTGCGCAGGCTCTGGCGCTTAAAGGTCGGATCGCCGCCAAAGCGGGCAATCAGGTTGCCGCGCAGCACGCCGTCACTGATATCGCCCTGGCTCTCCAGCGTGGTGGTGAAGCGATAGTCTGGGCCGAGCTGCAACAAGGCAGCTAAAGCGGTCAGTACTTTTTGGGTACTGGCCGGCAACGCCATTTGCTGAGAGTGATAATCGATGGTCGGAGCGCTAGCGCCGATCTTCTGAACTACCAGGGCAAGGTTGGCCCCATCAGGCAAATATTGTGTGTAATCTTCAACCGGGGCCGCATTCGCATTCAGAACAAATGCGCAAGCCAATGCACTGACAATTCGTGAAAAACGCATAATCTCGGGATAACAGCTGGATAACGTGCCGTCATACTACGGTGCATTCAGGGAAAAAGTAAACGATGACCCTCAAGGAACTCTAGGCTAAAATGCGTATCAAAATGCAAAATCGATCCTGACTTGGGCAAGGGTTCCGAGTCAGGCTTCTTTTGTTTATCGCCTGGAGGCGGGGGGCACGTACCCACCGTTTTTTCATACGAACACGTCAGGATGACGGCTATTTGAACAGGAAAGATTTAGAGGTATTTATACTATGAAACAGATTCCGATGACTTTGTTTGGCGCTGAAAAACTGCGCGAAGAACTCGAATATTTGAAAGGCGTGCGCCGTCCGAAAATCATTGCGGACATCGCTGACGCCCGTGAACACGGCGATTTGAAAGAAAACGCAGAGTATCATGCGGCGCGTGAGCAGCAGGGATTCTGTGAAGGACGTATCCAGGAAATTGAAGCCAAGCTGTCGAACGCGCAGGTGATCGATATCACCAAGATGCCAAACAATGGCCGCGTGATTTTTGGCGCTACCGTATCGGTGCTGAACCTGGATAGCGAAGAAGAAGTGACCTACCGTATCGTTGGCGACGACGAAGCTGATTTCAAGAAAAATCTGATTTCTGTCAATTCGCCTATGGCACGTGGCCTGATCGGCAAAGAACAAGATGATGTGGTTGTGATAAAAACCCCGGGTGGCGATGTCGATTATGAGATCTTGAAGGTTGAATATCTCTGATCACCTTCCAATCGTGCAGAAAATCGCCAGGGTTTTGTAAAGAAAGGAAAAAGGCCGCGTGCGGCCTTTTATCTGAATCAGGTGCATGGCACCTTTTCGTTAACCCAATGCTTATTAACGCGGTAGACTGATCTTGCGCTCTTTAGACGGGCGGTAAAGAATAAGCGTACTACCGATGACTTGCACATTGCAGGCACCCGTTTCGCGCACGATAGCGTCGGCGATCAGGGTTTTGGTTTCGCGATCTTCAGCAGCGATTTTTACCTTGATCAGCTCATGATGCTCCAGAGCCTGTTCAATTTCAGCCAGCACCCCTTCGGTGAGACCGTTATTACCCAGCATGACAACCGGTTTTAACGGATGCGCCAGGCCTTTCAGGTGCTGTTTTTGTTTATTATTCAGATTCATTGTCTTTTTTGCTTAAGTTGGGATTGAAAACGGTACATTCTACCGCCATCTCATGTATATCACCAAATCGGTCTTCATCGGTGTGAGTCTACATGAGCTGCGAACCTGACATTAAGACTCTTTTTATGATAGTTGGAAAACGAGATGGCTAATAAAAAGCGTTCTGCTAGCTCCAGTCGCTGGTTACAAGAACACTTTAGCGATAAATATGTGCAACAGGCGCAGAAAAAAGGGCTACGTTCGCGCGCCTGGTTTAAACTTGATGAAATACAGCAGAGTGACAAACTGTTTAAACCTGGCATGACCGTAGTAGATTTAGGTGCGGCGCCGGGTGGTTGGTCGCAGTATGTCGTGACTCAGATTGGCGGTTCCGGCCGCATCATCGCCTGTGATATTTTGCCAATGGATCCTATCGTTGGCGTCGATTTCCTTCAGGGCGATTTTCGTGATGAACTGGTGCTCAAGGCTCTGTTGGAACGTGTAGGTGAAAGTAAGGTTCAGGTGGTCATGTCTGACATGGCCCCGAATATGAGTGGCACTCCGGCCGTCGATATTCCAAGATCGATGTATCTGGTGGAATTAGCACTGGGAATGTGTCGTGATGTCCTCGCACCAGGCGGAAGTTTCCTGGTGAAGGTGTTCCAGGGAGATGGCTTTGACGAGTACCTACGGGAAATTCGCTCCCTGTTTACGAAGGTTAAGATTCGTAAGCCAGACGCTTCCCGCGCACGTTCGCGCGAAGTGTACATTGTAGCGACAGGGCGCAAGCTGTAGTACCCTAACGCTGTTTGTTAACACAGTTGTAATATGAGGTTAATCCCTTGAGTGACATGGCGAAAAACCTAATTCTCTGGTTAGTCATCGCGGTAGTGTTGATGTCTGTATTCCAGAGCTTTGGGCCCAGCGAGTCGAATGGCCGTAGGGTGGATTACTCTACCTTCATGTCCGAACTGACCCAAGATCAGGTTCGCGAAGCGCGAATCAATGGACGTGAAATTAACGTTACCAAGAAAGACAGTAACAAATACACGACCTACATCCCTGTCAACGATCCTAAGTTGCTGGATACGTTGTTGACCAAGAATGTGAAAGTGGTTGGTGAACCGCCTGAAGAGCCGAGTTTGCTGGCTTCTATCTTTATTTCATGGTTCCCGATGCTGTTGCTGATCGGGGTCTGGATCTTCTTCATGCGTCAAATGCAGGGCGGCGGCGGCAAGGGCGCGATGTCCTTCGGCAAGAGCAAGGCCCGCATGCTGACGGAAGACCAGATCAAAACCACTTTTGCTGACGTTGCCGGCTGTGACGAAGCGAAAGACGAAGTAAGCGAACTGGTGGAATACCTGCGCGAGCCGAGCCGTTTCCAGAAGCTGGGCGGCAAGATCCCGAAAGGCGTGCTGATGGTTGGCCCGCCGGGGACAGGTAAAACCCTGCTGGCGAAAGCGATCGCCGGTGAGGCGAAAGTGCCGTTCTTCACCATTTCCGGTTCTGACTTCGTGGAAATGTTTGTGGGTGTCGGTGCTTCCCGTGTGCGTGACATGTTCGAGCAGGCGAAGAAAGCGGCACCGTGCATCATCTTTATCGATGAAATCGATGCCGTCGGTCGCCAGCGTGGTGCCGGCCTGGGCGGCGGTCATGACGAACGTGAGCAGACGCTGAACCAGATGCTGGTTGAGATGGACGGCTTTGAAGGCAACGAAGGTATCATCGTTATCGCTGCGACCAACCGTCCAGACGTGCTTGACCCGGCGTTGCTGCGTCCAGGCCGTTTCGACCGCCAGGTTGTGGTGGGCTTGCCGGACGTGCGTGGCCGTGAGCAGATCCTGAAAGTGCATTCACGCCGCGTGCCACTGGCACCCGATGTTGATGCTTCTGTACTGGCTCGTGGTACGCCTGGCTTCTCCGGTGCTGACCTGGCCAACCTGGTCAACGAAGCTGCGCTGTTTGCCGCACGTGGAAACAAACGTGTTGTGTCGATGGTGGAGTTCGAAAAAGCCAAAGACAAGATCATGATGGGTGCAGAACGTCGCTCCATGGTGATGACCGAAGCGCAGAAAGAGTCGACCGCGTATCACGAAGCTGGCCACGCCATTATTGGTCGCCTGGTTCCTGAGCACGATCCGGTGCATAAGGTCACGATTATTCCTCGTGGCCGTGCGTTGGGTGTGACCTTCTTCCTGCCGGAAGGGGATGCGATCAGCGCCAGCCGTCAGAAGCTGGAAAGCCAAATCTCTACTCTGTACGGCGGCCGTCTGGCTGAAGAGATCATTTACGGACCGGAAAAAGTCTCTACCGGTGCCTCGAACGACATTAAAGTGGCGACCTCGATTGCCCGCAACATGGTGACCCAATGGGGCTTCTCCGAGAAGCTGGGGCCATTGCTGTATGCGGAAGAAGAGGGCGAAGTGTTCCTGGGCCGTTCAGTGGCCAAGGCGAAGCACATGTCGGACGAAACCGCGCGCATTATCGACCAGGAAGTTAAATCCCTGATTGAACGTAACTATGTGCGAGCGCGTTCGCTGTTGATGGAAAACATGGACATCCTGCATTCAATGAAGGACGCCCTGATGAAGTACGAAACCATCGACGCGCCGCAGATTGACGATCTGATGAACCGTAAAGACGTGCGTCCGCCAGCGGGTTGGGACGATGTGGGCAAGGGCAGCAATTCCGACAACGGTGGCACACCAAAAGCCCCGACGCCGGTTGATGAACCGCGCACACCAAACCCAGGCAATACCATGTCTGAACAGCTAGACAAGTAACTTTGGCTGTGTAATAACATCGAACCCCGGCATGCCGGGGTTTTTTATTGCCCGGCGGGCAGTGAACCAGGCGACAGTAAGGTGGATTAGCAATGCAGTTAACCGTGCGAGACATGACTCTCGATCTTTCCCATCCGCGGGTGATGGGGATCCTCAACGTGACCCCGGATTCTTTTTCTGACGGCGGCCAGCACAACCAGCTAAATCAGGCTTTGCTGCACGCGCATGCGCTGATTTCGGCCGGTGCGACCATGATTGATGTGGGCGGCGAGTCGACCAGACCGGGAGCGGCTGAGGTCAGCGAAGACGAAGAGATCGCGCGCGTAGTCCCCGTCGTTGAAGCCATTGCCCGGCGTTTTGAAGTTTTTATCTCGGTAGATACTTCGAAAGCAGGGGTGATCCGCGAGTCGGCTCAGGCCGGTGCGCACCTGATCAACGACGTTCGCTCATTGCAGGAGCCGGGCGCATTGGCCGCTGCGGCGGAAAGCGGGTTGCCAGTGTGCCTGATGCACATGCAGGGTGAGCCACGAACCATGCAGCAGGCACCGCACTACGACGATCTGATTGGCGATGTGAACGCTTTTTTTCAGCATCATATAGAACGCTGTAATGCCGCCGGTATTACAAATCAGAAATTGCTGCTCGACCCCGGGTTCGGTTTCGGTAAGAATTTAGCGCACAATTATCAGCTTCTGGCCAGATTGTCTGAGTTTCATCACTTCGGCCTGCCGCTTTTGGTGGGAATGTCGCGTAAGTCGATGATTGGGCAACTGCTGAATGTCCCCCCTGATCAGCGGGTTATCGGCAGCGTAGCCTGTGCGGTTATCGCCGCCATGCAGGGAGCGCAGATTGTCAGAGTGCATGACGTTAAAGAAACCGTCGAGGCGATGCGTGTCGTCGAGGCAACCATTTCAGCTAAGGGATGATAGAGACATGAGCGAGCGCAAATATTTTGGTACCGACGGCATTCGTGGCAAGGTCGGTGAGAGTCCTATTACCCCTGATTTCGTTCTGAAACTGGGCTGGGCGGCGGGCAAGGTGCTGGCACGCCACGGTTCTCGTAAAATTATTATCGGCAAAGACACCCGTATCTCAGGTTACATGCTTGAGTCGGCATTGGAAGCCGGTCTTGCCGCGGCGGGGCTGTCTGCTTCCTTCACGGGGCCTATGCCGACGCCGGCGGTAGCCTATTTGACGCGTACCTTCCGTGCGGAAGCCGGTATTGTGATCTCCGCTTCTCATAACCCGTTTTACGACAACGGCATTAAATTCTTCTCCATTGATGGCGCGAAGCTGCCGGATCATGTGGAAGAAGCCATTGAAGCCGAAATGGAAAAACCGCTGACCTGCGTAGAATCTTCCGAACTGGGTAAAGCGAGCCGGATCATCGATGCCGCCGGCCGTTACATCGAATTCTGTAAAGGCACCTTCCCGAGCGAACTGAGCCTGAAAGGCCTGAAAATTGTGGTGGACTGCGCCAACGGCGCGACCTATCACATTGCGCCGAGCGTGCTGCGTGAACTGGGTGCCACGGTGATTGCCATCGGCGTTGAACCGGACGGCATGAACATCAATGAAAAATGCGGTGCAACAGACGTTCGCCAACTGCAAGAGCGCGTGCTGCAGGAGAAAGCGCACGTCGGTCTGGCATTTGACGGTGACGGTGACCGGGTGATGATGGTTGATCACCTTGGCCACAAGGTCGACGGCGACCAGATCCTTTACATCATTGCCCGTGAAGGATTGCGTCAGGGCCAATTGCGCGGTGGTGCGGTAGGCACGCTGATGAGCAACATGGGGCTCGAACTGGCACTTAAGCAACTGGGCATTCCCTTCGCTCGCGCCAAAGTCGGTGACCGTTACGTACTTGAGAAGCTGCAGGAACTGGGATGGCGCATTGGTGCGGAAAACTCCGGCCATGTAATCCTGCTGGATAAAACTACCACCGGTGACGGCATCGTTGCCGGTCTGCAGGTACTGACGGCGATGGTCCGCAACAACATGAGCCTGCACGACCTGTGTAGCGGCATGAAATTACTGCCGCAGATCCTGGTCAATGTGCGCTTTGTCGGTGAACACAACCCACTGGAATCCGACGAGGTGCGTAAAATCACCGAGCAGGTCGAGGCTGAACTGGCCGGCCGCGGCCGCGTGCTGCTACGTAAATCCGGTACCGAACCGCTGATCCGCGTGATGGTGGAAGGCGAGGACGAGCAGCAAGTGACGGCATTGGCACATCGCATTGCCGACGCGGTGAAATCTGCGGGCTAACGCTTTTTTGATCGGTCCGGGGGCAACCGCTGCCCTCGGAAATCACAGCCTGCGAATTTTATTGGCGTTTTTTTCCGCAAACGCGCCGGTGGCTGCAAATTGCCCTTGCGTGGTTTGGCGCCTTTGGTTAGTATTCACACCCGCTTCAGTGGGCAGTTTGATATAACGCCTGCGACTTCTTAATAGAATTAGAAGCCTTTGGGGTGTGAAGCATTTGGCACGCGGTGAAGCCGCAAGGATACGGGTACAACTATGTACGAAGCTCTTCTGGTAATTTTCCTGCTGATCTCAATCGGGCTGGTTGCTCTGATTATGCTGCAGCAAGGTAAAGGCGCTGATATGGGAGCCTCATTCGGAGCAGGTGCTTCTGGCACATTGTTCGGTTCGAGCGGTTCCGGTAACTTCATGACCCGCATGACGGCTGTGCTGGCGACGCTGTTCTTCGTCATCAGTCTGATCCTGGGCAACCTGAGCACCAACCAGAGCAAGAAAGGCAGCGAGTGGGAAAACCTGGGTCAGCCAGTGAAATCTGAGCAGACTACCGCGCCGGCAGCACCAACCAAGCCGAGCAGCGATATCCCGCAGTAACAGAGTTTGAAAACGGTTGTTATTACCTCATTAAAATAACGGCCGTTAGCAGTAAGAATCAGTACCGAGGTGGTGGAATTGGTAGACACGCTACCTTGAGGTGGTAGTGCCCTAACGGGCTTGTGGGTTCGAGTCCCATCCTCGGTACCAAATCCCAGAGATAACTTGCAATTTTGCGATTATCGGCGTAATATTTGCCACGTTTTCGGACGCGGGGTGGAGCAGCCTGGTAGCTCGTCGGGCTCATAACCCGAAGGTCGTCGGTTCAAATCCGGCCCCCGCAACCACTTTCCTTTAAGTGTTTATTTTCAAATACACTTTTCGATTGAATTCCGCTTTTCTCGATCAACATTTGAAAATGACACTTGTTAGAAAGTTGCACCGAAGCCGCTTAGCGGCAAACAGGGTCCAGTTGCATAAAGCCCCGAATTTTCGGGGTTTTTTGTTATTTGGCAACAGAATCACTGGGCTATTAGGCCCTTTTTTTATGTCTTGGGGGTGGGCTTGTCCACATTAGAGCAAAAATTAACAGAGATGCTTTCGGCACCGGTAGAAGCGTTGGGCTTTGAACTTGTAGGCATCGAATTTATTCGTGCGCGCCAATCGACGCTCCGTATCTATATTGACAGTGAAAACGGCATCAATGTTGACGATTGCGCTGATGTCAGCCACCAGGTCAGCGCTGTATTGGACGTCGAAGAGCCAATCACAGTCGCTTACAACTTGGAAGTCTCCTCTCCTGGCCTTGATCGCCCGATGTTCACCGCCGAACACTATACTCGTTTCCTCGGTGATGAAGTCAGCTTGGTCCTGCGCATGGCCGTACAGAACCGTCGCAAATGGCAGGGCATTATCAAGTCTGTCGATGGCGAGATGATCACGGTTACTGTGGAAGGGAAAGATGAAGTGTTCGCGCTGAGCAATATCCAGAAAGCGAACCTGGTACCCCACTTTTAAAGTTTGGATGAGGCAACTAGGATGAATAAAGAGATTCTGGCTGTTGTTGAAGCTGTTTCCAATGAAAAATCCCTTCCGCGTGAGAAGATTTTCGAAGCGCTGGAAACCGCATTAGCCACCGCCACCAAGAAAAAATACGAGCAGGAAATCGAAGTTCGCGTCAGCATTGACCGCAAAACTGGCGATTTCGATACCTTCCGCCGTTGGGTCGCCGTAGATGAAGTGACTCAGCCAACGCGTGAAATCACGCTGGAAGCTGCGCAGTATGAAGAGCCAGGCATCGAGCTGGGCGGTTACATCGAAGATCAGATTGAATCTGTGACCTTCGACCGTATCACCACTCAAACCGCGAAGCAGGTTATCGTACAGAAAGTACGTGAAGCCGAGCGCGCTATGGTCGTTGATGCTTTCCGTCAGCACGAAGGTGAAATCGTCACCGGCGTAGTGAAGAAAGTTAACCGTGACAGCATTGCGCTGGATCTGGGCAGCAACGCCGAAGCGGTAATTGGCCGTGAAGACATGCTGCCGCGCGAAAACTTCCGTCCAGGCGACCGCATCCGCGGCATCCTGTACGCCGTTCGTCCCGAAGCCCGTGGTGCCCAGCTGTTCGTCAGCCGCTCCAGCGCCGAGATGCTGAAAGAACTGTTCCGCATCGAAGTACCGGAAATCGGCGAAGAAGTGATTGAAATTAAAGCGGCAGCCCGCGATCCAGGCTCCCGTGCGAAAATTGCAGTGAAAACCAACGACAAACGCATCGACCCGGTCGGCGCTTGCGTAGGTATGCGCGGTGCGCGCGTTCAGGCCGTTTCGAGCGAGCTCGGCGGTGAACGTATCGACATCATCCTGTGGGATGATAACCCTGCGCAGTTCGTCATCAACGCCATGGCGCCGGCAGACGTTGCCTCGATCGTGGTTGATGAAGATAATTGCACTATGGATATCGCCGTTGAAGCCAGCAATCTGGCACAGGCGATCGGCCGTAATGGCCAAAACGTGCGTTTGGCATCCCAGCTGTTAAAACAACACCGTGACGACGACCGTTGGGAACTGAACGTGATGACGGCGGACGATCTGCAGGCCAAGCACCAGGCCGAAGCTCATGCCGCCATTGATACCTTCACCAAGTATCTTGATATCGACGAAGATTTCGCCACCGTACTGGTTGAAGAAGGCTTCTCTACGCTGGAAGAATTGGCTTACGTGCCAATCAAAGAGCTGCTGGAAATCGACGGTCTGGATGAAGATATGGTTGAAGCGTTGCGCGATCGCGCCAAAGCTGCATTGACCACGCTGGCCCTGGCCCAAGAAGAAAGCCTGGGCGACCAAAAACCTGCTGACGATTTGCTCAACCTTCCGGGTCTTGAGCGCAGCATGGCCTTTAAACTGGCCGCGCGTGGGGTTTGTACGCTGGAAGATCTTGCCGAGCAGGGTGTTGACGATCTGGCTGATATTGAAGGGCTTAGCGATGAGCAAGCCGGCGAGCTGATTATGGCCGCACGTAATATCTGTTGGTTTGGCGACAACGCGTAATAAACTGTAGCAGGAAGGAACAGCATGACGACAGATGTAACCGTAAAATCGCTGGCAGCAGAGATTCAGACTCCAGTTGATCGCCTGGTACAGCAGTTTGCTGATGCAGGGATTAACAAGTCTGAGACAGACTCTGTAACCCAACATGAGAAAGAAGCCTTACTGGCGCACCTGAACCGTGAACACGGTAGCGCGCCTGGTAAGCTCACGTTGCAGCGCAAAACGCGCAGCACCTTGAATATTCCGAGCACCGGCGGTAAAAGTAAATCGGTGCAAATTGAGGTCCGCAAGAAACGCACTTATGTAAATCGCGATACGCCAGAAGCCCAACAGGCTGAAGCGGCAGAGCAGGCACAGCGTGAAGCGGAAGAGCAGGCACAGCGCGAAGCGGAAGAGCTAGCGAAACGCGAAGCAGAAGCGAAGCGCGCAGCCGAAGAGCAAGCCAAACGTGAGGCCGCGGAGATTGCTAAGCGTAATTCAGCGGAAAAAGAAAAAGTGACGAATCAACATACCGACGAAATGACCAAGCCAGCTCAGGCAGAAAAAGCACGCCGTGAAGCCGAAGCCGCTGAACTGAAACGTAAAGCGGAAGAGGAAGTACGCCGTAAGGTCGAAGAAGACGCCAAACGCGTAGCGGAAGAAGCTCGCCGCATGGCAGAAGAGAACGGTGAGAAGTGGGCCGAAGCTGAAGCAGCAAGCGCTGCGGTTGAAACAGCCGATTACCACGTGACTACCTCTCAGCACGCCCGTGCCGCTGAAGACGAAAACGACGCTAAAGTTGAAGGCGAACGCCGCAGCCGCACCCGTGGCGGTAAAGCGACCAAGCAGAAGAAAGGCAACAAGCTTTCCGAGTCTAAAGCAGACCGTGAAGAAGCGCGCGCCGTTACCCGTGGTGGTAAAGGCAAGCGTAAGCCAAGCACTCTGCAGCAGGGCTTCAACAAGCCAGCTCAGGTGGTTAACCGCGACGTTATTATCGGCGAAACCATCACCGTAGCCGAACTGGCTAACAAAATGGCGGTTAAAGGCTCTCAGGTCATCAAAGCGATGATGAAGCTGGGCGCAATGGCCACCATCAACCAGGTCATCGATCAGGAAACCGCGCAGCTGGTTGCCGAAGAGATGGGCCACAAAGTTATCCTGCGTCGTGAGAACGAGCTGGAAGAAGCGCTGATGAGCGACCGTGATACCGGTGCAGCGGCTGAGCCACGTGCGCCAGTTGTGACCATCATGGGCCACGTCGACCACGGTAAAACTTCTTTGCTGGACTACATCCGCTCCACCAAGGTGGCAGCAGGCGAGGCCGGCGGTATTACCCAGCATATCGGTGCTTACCACGTAGAAACCGACAACGGCATGATCACCTTCCTGGATACCCCAGGCCACGCAGCCTTTACTTCAATGCGTGCCCGTGGTGCTCAGGCGACTGACATCGTTGTTCTGGTTGTTGCTGCCGACGACGGCGTGATGCCGCAAACCATCGAAGCTATCCAGCATGCGAAAGCAGCGCAGGTACCGTTGGTGGTTGCAGTGAACAAAATTGACAAGCCGGAAGCCGATCCGGATCGCGTTAAGCAAGAACTGTCCCAGTACGGCGTTATGCCGGAAGAGTGGGGCGGCGAAGCTCAGTTCGTTCACGTATCTGCGAAAGCCGGTACCGGTATCGACGAACTGCTGAACGCTATCCTGCTGCAGTCCGAAGTTCTCGAACTGAAAGCAGTACGCAGCGGCATGGCCAGCGGCGTAGTTATCGAATCCTTCCTGGATAAAGGTCGTGGTCCGGTTGCTACCGTGTTGGTACAGGAAGGTACGCTGAACAAAGGCGATATCGTTCTGTGTGGCTTCGAATACGGCCGCGTGCGTGCGATGCGTGACGAGCTGGGTCGCGAAGTGACCTCTGCGGGTCCTTCTATTCCGGTTGAGATCCTGGGTCTGTCCAGCGTTCCTGCCGCCGGTGATGAAGCGACCGTTGTGCGTGACGAGAAGAAAGCGCGTGAAGTTGCGCTGTACCGTCAAGGCAAGTTCCGCGAAGTTAAACTGGCGCGTCAGCAGAAATCCAAACTGGAAAACATGTTTGCGAACATGACCGACGGTGAAGTTTCTGAGCTGAACATCGTACTGAAATCCGACGTACAGGGTTCTTGTGAAGCCATCATGGATTCACTGTTGAAACTCTCTACCGACGAAGTGAAAGTGAAGATTGTTGGTTCTGGCGTAGGTGGTATCACTGAAACCGACGCAACGCTGGCAGCCGCTTCCAACGCCATCATCCTGGGCTTCAACGTCCGTGCCGATGCTTCTGCGCGCCGCGTGATTGAAGCAGAAAGCCTGGATCTGCGTTACTACTCCGTGATCTATAACCTGATCGACGAAGTGAAGCAGGCGATGAGCGGTATGTTGGCGCCTGAGTACAAGCAGCAGATCATCGGTCTGGCCGAAGTGCGTGACGTGTTCAAATCACCTAAATTCGGTGCTATTGCCGGTTGTATGGTTACCGAAGGTAACATCAAGCGTCACAACCCAATCCGCGTTCTGCGCGACAACGTGGTTATCTATGAAGGCGAGCTGGAATCCCTGCGCCGCTTCAAAGATGACGTTAACGAAGTCCGTAACGGCATGGAATGTGGTATCGGCGTTAAGAACTACAACGACGTGCGCGTCGGCGACATGATCGAAGTCTTCGAAATCATCGAGATCCAACGTACCATCGCTTAACGCTAGCACATCTGCTTAAGTCTTTTCTGGGGGGCCTTGTGCCCCCCGATTTGTCTGGAGAATCCATAATGGCAAAAGAATTCAGCCGCGGTCAGCGCGTGGCACAAGAGATGCAAAAAGAGATTGCTATCATTCTGCAGCGTGAAGTCAAAGATCCGCGTATCGGCATGGCTACCGTTTCTGGTGTAGAAGTTTCTCGCGATTTGGCCTATGCCAAAGTTTATGTCACCTTCCTGAACGTGTTGACCGAAAACCCGGATCCGGAACTGGTGCCAAACGGTATCAAAGCGCTGCAAGACGCTTCGGGCTACATCCGCACATTGCTGGGCAAAGCCATGCGTCTGCGTGTAGTACCTGAGCTGACCTTCGCTTACGACAACTCTCTGGTTGAAGGCATGCGCATGTCCAACCTGGTGACTAACGTAGTGAAGAACGACGCCGAACGCCGTTCCGCATCAGGCGATGACGAGGAGGCTTAATGAGTCGCCCTCGTCGCCGCGGCCGTGATATCCACGGCGTCCTGTTGCTGGACAAACCGCAGGGCCTGTCGTCTAACGACGCCCTGCAAAAAGTAAAACGCCTCTATAACGCCAACCGCGCGGGACACACCGGCGCGCTCGACCCGCTGGCGACCGGCATGCTGCCGATTTGCCTCGGTGAGGCGACCAAGTTCTCACAGTTCCTGCTCGATTCCGACAAACGCTATCGCGTTATTGCTCGACTGGGTCAGCGCACCGATACTTCGGACGCCGACGGCCAGATTGTGCAGGAACGTCCGGTGAACTTCACCCAGGCGCAGCTCGATGCGGCGCTGGACAGCTTCCGCGGCGATATCAAGCAGGTGCCTTCGATGTATTCGGCGCTGAAGTACCAGGGCAAGAAACTCTATGAGTATGCTCGTCAAGGTATCGAAGTTCCGCGCGAAGCACGCAGCATCACCGTTTACGATCTGCAGTTTATCCGCTGGGAAGGGGACGAACTGGAGCTGGAAATTCACTGTTCGAAAGGCACCTACATCCGCACCATTACCGACGACCTCGGTGAGCTGCTGGGGTGTGGCGCACATGTGATCTACCTGCGTCGTCTGCAGGTGGCGACCTATCCGATCGAAAGGATGGTCACGCTGGAACAGCTGAACGAATTGCTGGAGCAGGCACAGGCACAGGAAGTCGCGCCAGGCGAGCTGCTCGATCCTCTGCTGATGCCGATGGACAGCCCGGTGGAGAACTACCCGGAAGTGAATTTGCTGCCGGTAGTCGCGGGATACGTTAAGCAGGGGCAGCCCGTACAGGTTGCCGGTGCGCCGGCCTCGGGCATGGTACGTATCACCGAAGGTGAAGAGCGTAAATTTATCGGCGTGGGTGATATCGCCGATGACGGTCGTGTGGCGCCGCGCCGCCTGGTCGTCGAATATTTCGACTGAGGGCAGAAAACGCACTGCCTTGCGATCGCACTGCGCTAAGGGTAGAATGGCGCAGCTTATGCATTGGGTTGCTGAATTAGAGATCGGCGCCTGTATTTATTATCTATAATCTGGAGTATTACAATGTCTCTAAGTGTTGAAGCTAAAGCTAAAATCGTAGCTGATTTCGGTCGTGGTACTAACGACAGCGGTTCTTCCGAAGTTCAGGTTGCCCTGTTGACTGCGCAGATCAACCATCTGCAAGGCCACTTCTCAGAGCACAAAAAAGATCACCACAGCCGTCGTGGTCTGCTGCGTATGGTTTCTCAGCGTCGTAAGCTGCTGGACTACCTGAAGCGTAAAGATGTAGCACGTTACACCAGCCTGATCGAGCGTCTGGGTCTGCGTCGCTAATCTAGCGAGTTTCAGTGGAAAGGGGCCTATTTGGGCCCCTTTCTTCTAGGAAGCATAAGCAAATCAGGTTAATGTATTACTGATGTTTCCAAACAGGATCTTCCATTACAGAGGTTCGCGCGGCTAATGAGAGGCTTTGTCTCAGGCTTGAGATAAGGATTGTCATTAGTCGCGAGGATGTAGTGAGAAGGCAAATCGAGTCAATGGCGTGTCGAGTCGTCAATACGATTGCGCGCCTAATCTAAGGATATAATTTTGCTGACACCGATCATTCGCAAATTCCAGTATGGCCAGCATACCGTCACTATTGAGACCGGTATGATGGCTCGTCAAGCCACCGCCGCCGTGATGGTGAGCATGGATGACACCGCCGTATTCGTTACCGTAGTTGGCCAGAAAAAAGCCAAACCAGGCCAGAGCTTCTTCCCACTGACCGTTAACTATCAGGAGCGTACCTACGCTGCTGGTCGTATCCCGGGCAGTTTCTTCCGTCGTGAAGGCCGTCCGAGCGAAGGCGAAACTCTGACTTCCCGTCTGATTGACCGTCCGATCCGTCCACTGTTCCCGGACAGCTTCCTGAACGAAGTTCAGGTGATCGCGACCGTTGTTTCCGTAAACCCGCAGGTTAACCCGGACATCGTTGCGATGATCGGTGCCTCGGCAGCCCTGAGCCTGTCCGGTATTCCGTTCAATGGCCCAATCGGTGCTGCTCGCGTGGGTTACATCAACAGCCAGTACGTGCTGAACCCAACGACTGACGAGCTGAAAGAAAGCAGCCTGGACTTGGTGGTTGCCGGTACCGCAGGCGCAGTGCTGATGGTTGAATCCGAAGCTGACGTTCTGAGCGAAGATCAAATGCTGGGCGCGGTGGTCTTTGGCCACGAGCAACAGCAGATCGTTATCGAGAACATCAATTCCCTGGTTGCCGAAGCCGGCAAGCCTAAGTGGGATTGGCAGGCACCTGCAGTCAACGAAGCGCTGCACGCGCGCGTTGCAGAACTGGCAGAAGGCCGCCTGGGCGACGCTTATCACATCACCGAAAAACAAGAGCGTTACGCTCAGGTAGATGCGATCAAGAACAGCGTTGTTGAAACCCTGTTGGCACAGGACGAAACCCTGGACGCGTCTGAAATTCAGGACATCCTGGGCAGCGTTGAGAAAAACGTCGTTCGTAGCCGCGTGCTGCGTGGCGAGCCGCGTATCGACGGCCGTGAAAAAGACATGATCCGTGGTCTGGACGTGCGCACCGGCGTACTGCCGCGTACCCACGGTTCCGCACTGTTCACCCGTGGTGAAACTCAGGCTCTGGTTACTGCAACTCTGGGTACCGCACGTGATGCGCAGAACCTGGATGAGCTGATGGGCGAGAAGACCGACAGCTTCCTGTTCCACTACAACTTCCCTCCGTACTCCGTTGGTGAGACCGGGATGGTAGGTTCGCCTAAACGTCGTGAAATTGGTCACGGTCGCCTGGCGAAACGCGGCGTATTGGCTATGATGCCTAAAGCAGAAGATTTCCCGTACACGGTGCGTGTGGTTTCCGAAATCACCGAATCTAACGGTTCTTCTTCCATGGCTTC
Source organism: Serratia sp. AXJ-M (assembly GCF_046531865.1). Taxonomy (NCBI): domain Bacteria; kingdom Pseudomonadati; phylum Pseudomonadota; class Gammaproteobacteria; order Enterobacterales; family Yersiniaceae; genus Serratia; species Serratia sp. AXJ-M. Next base: position 439,249 of record NZ_CP059394.1, read on the forward strand.
AGTCTGTGGCGCTTCTCTGGCGCTGATGGACGCTGGTGTGCCAATCAAAGCCGCCGTTGCGGGTATCGCAATGGGCCTGGTGAAAGAACAAGACAACTTTGTGGTTCTGTCCGACATTCTGGGTGACGAAGATCACCTGGGCGACATGGACTTCAAAGTAGCGGGTAGCCGTGACGGTATTACCGCGCTGCAGATGGACATTAAAATTGAAGGCATCACCCGCGAAATCATGCAGGTTGCACTGAACCAGGCCAAGGGCGCGCGTCTGCACATCCTGGGCGTGATGGAACAGGCTATCAGCACTCCGCGCGGCGATATCTCTCAGTTCGCACCACGTATTCACACTATCCGAATCAACCCGGACAAGATCAAAGACGTGATTGGTAAAGGCGGCTCTGTCATCCGTGCGTTGACCGAAGAGACCGGCACTACCATCGAAATCGAAGATGATGGTACAGTGAAAATCGCTGCTACCGACGGTGAGAAAGCGAAATTCGCTATTCGCCGCATCGAAGAGATCACTGCCGAGATCGAAGTGGGCCGTATTTACCAGGGTAAAGTTACCCGTATCGTTGATTTCGGCGCATTCGTGGCGATCGGCGGCGGTAAAGAAGGTCTGGTGCACATCTCTCAAATCGCAGACAAGCGCGTTGAGAAAGTGACCGACTATCTGCAGATGGGTCAGGAAGTACCGGTTAAGGTACTGGAAGTTGACCGTCAGGGCCGCGTGCGTCTGAGCATCAAAGAAGCGACCGCACCAGAAGCAGGTTCACCTGCGCCTGAAGCAGAATAACTGTATAGATAGATTTACAGCTCCCGGCCATGGGGTTGGGAGCTGTTCGTATCGCGCGGGTAGGATGCTTGCGTATTAGCAAACGGATGAAAGGATGTTCATCCAATGTTTGTCTTCGGGAGTGGGAAATGAAGCCTTTCTTGCGCTGGTGTTACGTTGCGACAGCACTCATGCTGGCAGGATGCAGCAACCATGATTGGCGTAAAGACGAAGTTTTGGCGATCCCGTTGCAGCCAACTCTGCAGCAGGAAGTGATCCTGGCGCGCATGGAACAAATACTTGCCAGCCGGGCACTGACGGACGATGAGCGTGCGCAGCTTTTATATGAGCGCGGTGTGCTGTATGATAGCCTCGGGCTACGTGCACTGGCGCGCAATGATTTCTCGCAAGCGCTGGCGATACGTCCTGATATGCCAGAAGTTTTCAACTACCTGGGCATTTACTTAACGCAGGCAGGCAATTTTGATGCTGCCTATGAAGCGTTTGATTCTGTACTAGAGCTTGATCCAACTTACAATTACGCGCGTTTAAACCGGGGCATCGCACTGTATTATGGCGGCCGCTTCCCGTTGGCGCAGGATGATCTGCAGGCGTTTTATCAAGACGACCCAAACGATCCCTTCCGTTCGTTGTGGCTTTATCTGGTGGAAAGAGAAATCGATCCCAAGAAGGCTGACGTAGCGCTCCAGCAGCGTTATGACAAAGCGAACCGAGGGCAATGGGGATGGAATATTGTCGAATTCTACCTGGGCAACATCAGTGAAAAAACGCTGATGGAAAGGCTCAAGGCAGATGCAACGGATAACACTTCGCTCGCTGAGCATCTCAGTGAAACTGACTTCTATTTAGGTAAGCATTACCTAAGTCTGGGGGACAAGGACACCGCTTCGGCGCTGTTCAAACTGACGGTCGCTAACAACGTTCATAACTTCGTTGAGCACCGCTATGCATTGTTGGAATTGGCGCTGTTAGGCCAAGAACAAGACGACCTATCGGAATCGGACCAGCAATAGCTGACGAACAACTATCAGCCTGATATACATTGGTTTTTTGCCAAAGTTATCGTCTTAACGGGCGAGGGCTTTTTTGTTCGTTTTATAATCTAATTTGAGCCGGTTCACACTTTTCAATGAAAATGACTGAAAATTTTCTCGACGAGTTATGTAGACTGGCTGCCATTATTAATGAGGCACGTGTACATGACTACTGAGCTTGAAACCTCTTTTGCTGACCTGGGGCTGTCTGCTCCGATCATTTCTGCCCTGACCGATCTGGGCTATGAAAAACCTTCACCGATCCAGGCTGAGTGTATTCCTCACCTGTTGAACGGCCGTGATGTGCTGGGCATGGCACAGACCGGTAGTGGTAAAACTGCAGCATTCTCGCTGCCACTGCTGCACAACCTTGACGCTTCCCTGAAAGCACCTCAGATCCTGGTGCTGGCACCGACCCGCGAACTGGCGGTTCAGGTTGCTGAAGCGATGACTGATTTCTCCAAACACATGCATGGCGTTAACGTCGTGGCCCTGTACGGCGGCCAGCGTTATGACGTGCAGCTGCGCGCTCTGCGTCAGGGCCCGCAAATCGTAGTAGGGACTCCAGGCCGTCTGCTGGACCACCTGAAGCGTGGCACCCTGAACCTCTCTAACCTGAGCGGTCTGGTGCTGGATGAAGCCGACGAAATGCTGCGCATGGGCTTTATCGAAGACGTAGAAACCATCATGGCAGAGATCCCGGCTGAACATCAGACCGCGCTGTTCTCCGCAACCATGCCGGAAGCGATCCGTCGCATTACCCGCCGCTTTATGAAAGAGCCGCAGGAAGTGCGCATCCAATCCAGCATCACTACCCGTCCGGACATCAGCCAGAGCTACTGGACTGTGCACGGCATGCGTAAAAACGAAGCGCTGGTGCGTTTCCTGGAAGCGGAAGACTTTGATGCGGCGATTATCTTCGTTCGTACCAAAAACGCGACCCTGGAAGTGGCTGAAGCGCTGGAGCGCAGCGGTTACAGCAGCGCAGCACTGAACGGCGACATGAACCAGGCACTGCGTGAGCAGACCCTGGAGCGCCTGAAAGATGGTCGTCTGGATATCCTGATCGCAACCGACGTTGCTGCTCGTGGCCTGGACGTTGAGCGTATCAGCCTGGTGGTAAACTATGACATCCCTATGGATTCAGAGTCTTACGTTCACCGTATCGGCCGTACCGGCCGTGCTGGTCGTGCCGGCCGTGCGCTGCTGTTCGTAGAAAACCGCGAACGCCGCCTGCTGCGCAACATCGAACGCACCATGAAGCTGACCATTCCAGAAGTTGAACTGCCAAACGCAGAACTGCTGGGTGAGCGTCGTCTGGCCAAGTTCGCCGCTAAAGTACAGCAACAGCTGGAAAGCAGCGATCTGGACATGTACCGCGCACTGCTGGCTAAACTGCAGCCGGAAGAAGAGTTGGAAATGGAAACCCTGGCCGCAGCACTGCTGAAAATGGCACAGGGCGAACGTCCTCTGATCTTGCCACCGGATCCCGTGTTCAAACCACGTCAGCGTCGTGAATTCAACGACCGTGACGACCGCGGCAGCGACCGTCGTCGTGACGCACGTCCAGACAGCCGTGATGGTGGCGCAGATCGCCCACGTCGCGAGCGCCGTGACGTTGGCGAAATGCAGCTGTACCGCATTGAAGTGGGCCGTGATGACGGCGTTGAAGTTCGTCATATCGTTGGCGCGATCGCTAACGAAGGTGACATCAGCAGCCGTTACATCGGTAACATCAAGCTGTTTGCTGGTCACTCGACCATCGAACTGCCAAAAGGCATGCCGGGCGAGATCCTGTCTCACTTCACCCGTACTCGTATCCTGAACAAGCCGATGAACATGCAACTGCTGGGCGATGCACAGCCGCATGAACGTCGTGAGCGTCGCGAAGGCGGTGCTGGTGCAGGTAACGGCGAGCGTCGTGGCGGTGGTCGTCCATTCAACGGCGAACGCCGTGAAGGGGCAAACCCAGGCCGTCGTTCTTTCGGTGATCGTCGTGAAGGCGGTGCTGCTGCACCTGCCGGCAACGGTGGCGAACGTCGTGGCGGTAACTTCAACCGTGACGGCCAACGCGCCCCACGTCGTGATGACGCCGCTCCGGCTGCACCACGTCGCCGTTTCGGTGATGCATAACATCTGATTTGACCGCTTGCGGTTAATCGGACTAAGAAACCAGCCTTCGGGCTGGTTTTTTTATGCCTGAAATTCACCGTTAAATGGCAGAAAATGGCGTATCATTTATAAGGTTTTTTCTTATGGATACTACGCACGGGAGATGCCATGAGTTGGCAGCAGTTCAAGTCTCAATACCTGGTGCGCTTTTGGGCACCTTTACCCGCGGTGATTGCCGCAGGGATCCTCTCTACCTACTACTTTGGTTTGACCGGTACCTTCTGGGCGGTAACCGGGGAATTTACCCGCTGGGGTGGCCATGTATTGCAGTGGTTCGGCCTGCACCCTGAGCAATGGGGCTACTTCAAGGTTATCGGCCTTGAGGGCACGCCGCTGCAGCGCATCGACGGCAGGATGATCATCGGCATGTTCGCTGGCTGTATCGCTGCCGCACTGTGGGCCAATAACATCAAGCTGCGCCAGCCACAGCACCGCATTCGCATTGTGCAGGCGCTGTTGGGCGGCATTATCGCCGGCTTCGGTGCCCGTCTGGCGATGGGCTGCAACCTGGCGGCGTTCTTTACCGGTATTCCTCAGTTCTCGCTGCACGCCTGGTTCTTCGCACTGGCGACCGCTGCTGGCTCCTACTTTGGCGCCAAATTTACCCTGTTGCCGATGTTTCGCATCCCGGTGAAATTACAGAAGGTAAAAGCCGCCGCCCCGTTGACGCAAAAGCCGGAGCAGGCGCGCCGCCGCTTCCGTTTGGGCATGGTGATTTTCTGTCTGTCGGTAGCCTGGTCACTTTGGACGCTGTTCGATGCGCCGAAGCTGGGTATCGCCATGCTGTTCGGTATCGGTTTTGGCCTGCTGATTGAGCGTGCGCAGATCTGCTTCACCTCAGCCTTCCGCGATTTATGGATCACCGGTCGCACCCACATGGCGAAAGCGATCATTATCGGCATGGCGGTGAGCGCCATCGGCATTTTCAGCTATGTGCAGTTGGGTGTCGCGCCGAAAATCATGTGGGCCGGCCCCAATGCGGTTCTGGGCGGCCTGCTGTTTGGTTTCGGCATCGTGCTGGCCGGCGGCTGTGAAACCGGCTGGATGTACCGTGCGGTGGAAGGACAGGTGCACTATTGGTGGGTGGGGCTGGGTAACATCATCGGCGCGACCCTGCTGGCTTACTACTGGGATGACCTGGCCCCGGCGCTGGCCACAGATTACGACAAGATCAACCTGCTGGATACTTTCGGGCCGATCGGCGGCCTGCTGGTGACTTACCTGCTGCTGGCGTTGGCGTTTGCCGCCATGCTGTGGTGGGAGAAACGTTTTTTCCGCGCCAAACCCGATGCGCAGGTGGTTAATTTGAGGAGTGTGTCATGAAGCAAGCGGCGATAGTGCCAGATTATCGGTTGGATATGCTGGGTGAACCTTGTCCGTATCCGGCAGTGGCCACGCTGGAGGCGATGCCACAGTTGAAGCCGGGCGAGATCCTGGAAGTGATCAGCGACTGCCCGCAGTCGATCAACAACATTCCACTCGACGCGCGGAATCACGGTTACAAAGTGTTGGATATTCAGCAGGACGGGCCAACCATCCGCTATCTTATCCAGCGTTAACCGACGTGGGGCAGCGGTGTGCTGCCCCATTTTTGCATGGCGGACGTTGAGGGAAATGATTGCCCTGCGGCCCGCCGTTGACTTACCCTTTCGCCAGCGTGTCTTTTACTCCGGCGACAATCTCAAACGAATGCAACCGTGCCTGATGGTCAAAGATCTGGCCGTTAACCATGATCTCATCCGCACCGGTTTCGTTGAGCAACGTTTGCAGCCCGTGACGCACGGTATTTTCGTTACCGATGATCGACATGCGCAGTGCCTGATCAACCCCGTACTGTTCCCCGGCGGTCCATAGCGCGTGGATATTGTCCACCGGCGCCGGCAGTGGGCCTGGCGAACCACGACGCAGGTTGATGAACTGCTGCTGCATCGACGTAAACAGGAAGCGCGCATCGGCATCGCTGTCGGCGGCCACCACGTTGACGCACACCATCGCATGCGGCTGCTGGCACTGCTCGGAAGCTTTGAAGTTATCACGATACAACTTCAGCGCCTGGAACAGCATCTCCGGTGCAAAGTGAGAGGCGAAGGCGAACGGCAGGCCAAGCTGTGCCGCCAACTGCGCGCTGTACAAACTGGAACCGAGCAGCCAGAGAGGGACATGCAATCCTTGACCGGGTACCGCCTGAACCGGCTGGCCCGGTTGTGCATCGCAGAAGTAATGTTGCAGTTCCTGCACGTCGCGGGGGAAGTTATCCACCTCGCCGGACAGATGGCGGCGCAGTGCCATCATGGTGCGTTGATCGGTACCGGGTGCACGGCCGAGGCCCAAATCGATACGCCCGGGGTACAAAGACTCCAGCGTACCGAACTGCTCGGCGATCACCAGCGGCGCATGGTTAGGCAGCATCACGCCACCGGAACCAAGGCGAATGGTTTGGGTACCCGCGGCCAGATAACCCAGCAGTACCGAGGTGGCGGCACTGCCGATGCCGGTCATGTTGTGATGCTCTGCCAACCAATAGCGTTGATAACCCCATTTTTCGGCATGTTGTGCTAAATCTAAAGAAGCGTGAAACGCATCACGTGGTTTGGCCCCTTGTGGGATAGGGGATAAATCCAGTACCGAAACCGGTACCGCAGTTTTTTCAGTCATGGCATCGTCCATCAAAAGGTGATCGCTTAAAGGGCGATTGCAGAAGTCTGCAAACTACAAAGCATAATGTGCTTTTAGTGTTAAAAGCATAATCCAATTTATAGTTATAAAAGAGGATATATGTGCTCGGAATATCCTTATGAGTAAAATGGTTTTTTTGGGAGTTTATTGAGATATGGACATGATGATTTCACCTGCCGCTTATTGCTCAGGGAGCTGAGAGAATGAAAAAAAAGACGTTGTTTACCCTACTGTTGATGGTGGTGGCGATCGCCATGGCGATATTGTTCCGCGCGCATAATCAGGATTTGTTGTTGCAGGGCGAAGTGGATGCGCCTGAGGTGATTGTGGCTTCCAAGGCTAAGGGACGAGTGATTGAACGTCTGGTGGAGCGTGGGGACGACGTGCAGGCAGGGCAAGTGATGATTCATCTCGACAGCCCGGAACTGATGGCGCAACTGCGTTCCGCGCAGGCGTCGCGCGATGAGGCCAAAGCGCAGCTCGAGCAGTCGCTACACGGCACGCGTGAAGAAAGCATCCGCAACCTGCGCGCCAACCTGGCGCAGTCCGAAGCGCAATATCGCAACGCGCAAAACGACTACAACCGCAACCTGAGCGTGGCCGGTAAAGGTTATATTTCGAAATCTGAATTGGACGCTTCACGCCGCGCGCGCGATACCGCTTTCCAACAGGTGCAGGCGGCCAAAGCCAACCTGGACGAAGGGATTAACGGCGACCGTGTCGAATTACGGCAACAGTACGCTGCGGCACTGCGAGCAGCGGAAGAAAACTTGCTGCAGGTGAAAGCCCAGACGGACGACTTGCAGGTATTAGCTCCGGTGACCGGCGAAGTTGGGCCAATACCGGCAGAAGTGGGCGAGTTGTTGAATGCGGGTAGCCCATTGCTGACGCTGATCCGCATACCGGACGCTTATTTCGTGTTTAACCTGCGTGAAGATATTTTGGCTCACGTGCGGAAGGGCGACAAAGTCCAGATGCGGGTACCGGCACTGAAGGACAAAATGATCGAGGCGGAAGTGCGTTATATCGCCCCGCTGGGCGACTACGCCACCAAACGCGCCACCCGAGCTACCGGTGACTTCGATCTGAAAACGTTTGAAGTGCGCCTGTATCCGTCACAGCCGGTAGACGGCCTGCGCCCAGGGATGAGCAGCTTATGGCTATGGAAAGAGTAAGGGCCGGCTGGCGCTGCTTCAGTCATGCGTTTGGCAACGAGTGTCGGCTTGCCTTCCGCAGCCCGGTGGTGCATTGGCTGAGCTGGATCTTCCCGCTGATCCTGTTTGGTCTGATCAGCAGTAACTTTTCGGAAGGGACCTTGCTCGATCTGCCGGTGTCGGTAGTGGACAGCGATCACAGCCCGCTATCCAAATCGCTGACGCGCCGTCTGGATGCCGGTTCGCACGCCCACGTCGAGGCTTACCCCGGTGGGCTGCAAGAATCGCTGCATCGCCTGCGTAGCGCGCAGGATTATGCGCTGCTGTATGTGCCGCCGGATTTTGAGGCCAACGCGTTGGCTGGCAAACAGCCGAGCGTGGTGATGTACTACAATGCGCTGTTTTACGGTGCGGGGCTGTATTCCACCCAGGACTTCAGCGGCCTGATGACCGAAATCAACGCCAGCTACCGCAGCATCATCGCCGGCGAGATGGGCAAAACATTGCCGCCCCTGGCGGACGTGACGCTTTCCTACGGCAGTTTATTCAACGCCAGCGGCAGCTATATTTATTATCAACAGTTTGCCGCCACCATCCACCTGCTGCAGCTGTTCGTAGTGACCTGCATGATTTACGTGTTGGCACGCAGTAAATCCTTGTTGAAGGCGCGGCCGTTCAGCCTGGCGCTGCTCGGCAAGTTGGCGCCGTACACCTTATGTTTCACCAGCTTGCTGATGGTTGAAATTGCCGCGCTGGTGGGCATTTTTGACGCCCGCGTCAGCGGCAATCCGCTGTTCATGCTGATGATTGGTTTCTTCTACGTGATGGCGGCGCAGAGCATTGGCCTGCTGCTGTTTACCTTTACCAGCAGCACCATCACCGCCTACAGCCTGATCGCCATTTTGGTGAGTATTGCGCTGACCTTTTCGGGCATGGCGGTGCCGGAACTGTCGATGCCGCTGCCGGCGCGCATTATTTCTAATATTGAGCCGTTAACTCATGCGTTGTACGCCATGTTTGACGTATTCCTGCGGCAAGTCCCTGCCAGCGCCATCTTCAGCGTCTGTGCGTTGCTGTCGATTTATCCGCTGGTGACCGCACTGCTGGTGCGTAACCGGCTGTTGGCGCGGCTGTTAAAAGAAGGGGGGGCAGGATGAAACTTTATTGGCAAACCTTCGTCCGGGTGCTGCTCGGCATGCTGGAGCGGCCGATGTGGCTGATGTTGATCCTGTCGTTGTGCGTCATGAGCATGGTCTATGCCAACCGCACGGTATGGGATCTGCCGGTGGGCGTCATCGATCAGGACCACAGCACCGCCAGTCGCCAGCTGATCCGTCAACTGGACGCCACCTCCAAAATCGCTATTGAAACCTACGACAGTCTTGAGCAGGCGCAGCGAGATCTTGGCTGGCGCAAGCTGTTCGCGGTGATCATCATGCCGGTGGATCTGGAGAAGAAGATCCTGAGCGGCCAGAATATCGTGGTGCCGGTGTATGGCGATGCGACCAACCGCCTGGCCAACGGGCAGATCCAGCAGGATGTGGTGGCGGCTTATCAGCAGTTGCTGACCCAGTACAACAACGGCCTGCTGTTACGCAGCGGTTTCAGCGAACGCCAGGCGCAGGTGATCCTGACGCCGATCGTCGGACAGACGTTGGATGTGTTCAACCCGGGCATCAGCTTTGCGGCGATCATCTTCCCCGGCCTGCTGGTGATGCTGTTGCAGCACTCGCTGTTGATTGCCTGCGTGCGCGTCAGCATTGCCATGAAGAGCATGCCCGGGGGTAAAGCGCCGCTGGCGGCGCATCTGGGGGGGCTGACGGCGTTGCTGCCGATCTGGCTGTTCCTGTCGATCGTGCTGTTTGTGTTGTGGCCATGGGTGCTGGGCTATCGGCAAACGGCGGGCATTGCGGAAATTCTGCTGCTGACCTTCCCGTTCTTACTGGCGGTGTTGGGGTTGGGCAAGCTGGTGACCGAGTGCCTGCGCAGCGTCGAAATGATCTACCTGACGCTGGCGTTTATTACGACGCCGATATTTTATCTTTCGGGCACCATCTGGCCGCTGCAGGCGATGCCTGGCTGGGTGCGGGCGATTTCCTACAGCATTCCCTCCACCTGGGCAACCAAGGCCGTTGCGGGGGTTAACCAGATGGGGTTGTCGCTGAACGAAGTGTGGGGGGACGTGGCGATGCTGCTGGTGCTGGGGATTGTTTACACCCTGTTGGGCTTCGGCGTGGGTTTCGTACGCAACAGCGTCGCGCTGCGCAGTATGTTCCGCAAACGGCAGGTTAATTAACGTTCCAGCAAGGGAGCCCCACCATTTCCTTGACCCTTAACAAGGTGGACAGATGCGCTGTCTCGCATAATCACGTCCGTGAATTTTCTTACTGGTGTGATTGTATGGCTTACCAACTGAACCTGAACTGGCCCGAGTTTTTAGAGAAGTATTGGCAGAAAAAACCTGTTGTTTTGAAAAATGCCTTCCCGAATTTTGTCGATCCTATCACGCCTGACGAACTTGCGGGGCTGGCGATGGAGCAGGAGGTTGACAGCCGTCTGGTGAGCAACGCAGAGGGAAAATGGCAGGCCAGCAACGGTCCGTTTGAACATTTCGATGACCTCGGTGAAACGGGTTGGTCACTGCTGGCGCAGGCGGTTAACCACTGGCATGCGCCCTCAGCCGAGCTGGTGCACCCGTTTCGCGCCTTGCCGGACTGGCGCCTGGATGATCTGATGATCTCCTTCTCGGTGCCGGGAGGCGGTGTGGGTCCGCATATCGACAACTACGATGTGTTCATCATTCAGGGGATGGGCCGCCGTCGCTGGCGCGTTGGCGATGCCTTGCCGATGCGTCAGTTCTGCCCGCACCCGGCGCTGCTGCACGTTGATCCGTTCGAGCCGATCATTGATGAAGAATTGGAACCGGGCGACATTCTGTACATCCCGCCAGGCTTTCCCCATGACGGCTTTACCCACGAAACGGCGTTCAACTATTCAGTGGGCTTCCGTGGGCCAAACGGCCGCGACTTGATCAGCAGCTTTGCTGATTACGCGCTGGAAAAAGATCTGGGTGGTGCGCATTACAGCGATCCTGATTTAACCCTGCGTGAACATCCGGGCCGGGTTGAAGAATATGAGCTTGAGCGCCTGCGCTCAATGATGTTCGAAATGATCGGCCAACCGGAAGACTTTAAGCAGTGGTTTGGCCGTTTTGCCACTACGCCACGTCATGAGCTGGATATCGCTATGGCGGAACCCCCTTATGAAGCGGAAGAGGTACTGAATGCGCTGATGGGCGGTGAAACCCTGACTCGCCTGAGCGGCCTGCGTGTGCTGCAGGTCGGCGACAGCTTCTTCGTCAACAGCGAGCGTCTGAACACCGTGGACGATCGTGCGGCCGATGCGCTGTGTCGCTATACCGAGCTGGGCCAGCCGGAGCTGGGTGATGCGTTGCAAAATCCGGCCTTTGTGGCTGAGCTGACCGAGCTGATCAATCAGGGATACTGGTTCTTCAAAGAGTAGTTGTCGCTGTGGGCTGACTTGCCGGGTGGCGCTACGCCTACCCGGCAGTTTTGTATTTTCTCAACGAATTAAGACACCAATTCCAGCCCCGCGACCCGGCGCCAGTAGCCGTTGCAGTCGGCTTGATCGGTGAGCGTTAACGGCTGCGCACCCTGCTCGTTGGCACGGAAGCGTTCGACCAGAGCCAACGTCTCCGTGCTCTGCGGCGACAGGCGCACGATGTCTACCAATCCCTGCATACCGCTCAATTCGTTACCCAGGTTATAACAGTAGCCGCTCATGGTCTGAATACCGTTGAGCACGAACACCTGCTGCTGTTCTTGCGAACGCATCATGCGACCCTGCGGGTATTTGATGCAGCAGGTTTCGCATTCGTCCTTGGCACGGTCTTCAGACCGTGCGGTGAAGCAGCGTGCCGAATAGGCCAGCGGCAGGTGGCCGTAGCTCAGCACTTCCACTTCAAACTGCTGGCGGAAGCCCAGTTCTTCGCACTGCGCCAACAGTTTGGCCAGCCAGTCGCGTGACAGCTCGACCGGCATACACCAGCGGGTCATGCCCTGGCGGTGCAGCAGGCGCAGGGTGTAGGCGTTGTAGCAATTCAGCGCGTGACCGGCGACGAACGGCAGGCCACGTTCCGCGGCCATATTCACCGTGCCCAGATCGTTGGCTTCTATCAGGAATTCGCCGTTTTCCACATAACGCTTCAGTTCGTTCAGCTCGGACGGCGCCTGTAACAGTGCCAGGGTAGAGATCACCACCTGCTTGCCGCTGCGGGCTATCTCTTGCGCCAGCGCCAGCCAGTCTCCCACCTTCATTTCACGCCGTTTGGTGCAGACGCTTTCACCGAGATAAATAATCTCCGCGCTGCTGTTTACCGCCTGCTGATAAAAACTCTCGACCTCGGTTTTTGGCCAGTAGTACAGCACTGGGCCTAATGCGTATTTCATGCGTCCTCCTGCTACTGCCATTTGCGGTGATAGGCACCGAGGGTGGTTTGGGTGCCTTCGGACATCGAGCCGAGCGCCTCCATCCAGCCGGCCTCGGCCTGATAAGCGGCCGGATCGGCCTGGCAGCGATCGATGGCCTGACGCCACACGCGGGCAACCTGGCTGACATAGGCCGGGCTGCGCTGGCGGCCTTCAATCTTCACCGAAGCGATATTGGCAGCCAGCAGTTCCGGCAGCAGTTCCAGCGTATTGAGGCTGGTGGGTTCTTCCAGCGCGTGGTAGCGCACGTCATCCACCAGATAGCGGCCCTTGCACAGCGTCGGGTAACCAGCATTTTCATCGTCCCGGTAGCGGTCGATCAGCACGCCGTTCAGGCGTGACTCCATACCCTTAGCCGTTTGCTGCCAGCGCACGTAGCGCGCCGGCGAACAGGCACCGACGGTATTGGGGGATTCGCCGGTCAGGTAAGAGGAGAGGTAGCAACGCCCCTCGGCCATGATGCACAGGCTGCCGAAGGCGAAGACCTCCAGCGGCACAGGGCTGGTACGTGCCAGCTGTTTAACCTGGTGCATCGACAGCACGCGCGGCAGCACCACCCGACCGACGTCGAAATGGCGTTGGTAGAAGCGAATTGCCTCTTCGTTAGTGGCAGAAGCCTGCACCGACACGTGACGCTCCAACTGCGGGTAACGTTCGGCGGCGTATTCCAGCATCGCCAAATCGGCGAGGATCAGCACGTCGGCACCCAACTGCGCCGCCATGTCTACCGCCCGCTGCCAGCTGGCATAGCCGTCCGGGTGGGCGAAGGTGTTGATGGCGATGTGCAGCTTGCGGTTGTGGCGATGGACGTACTCGACCGCTTCCTGCAGCTTTTTCTCGGTAAAGTTGAGGCCGGCAAAGTGGCGCGCGTTGGTATCATCTTTCAGGCCGATGTACACGGCGTCAGCGCCGTTATCCACCGCAGCCTTCAGGGCCGGCAGATTACCGGCGGGACAAAGCAGCTCCATAGATTTATCCTGACTCAGCATGCACCCATGGCGGATGCGGGCTGTCACAATGTTTACCGGTGACCGTTTTTAACCGGCAAACGCTAATCGGGAGGCAATTTTAGTGAAAGCGCGCTGAACAGGCTTTGATTTGAGGCAGCTTCTGGCGTATTGATAAAGCTGGCGGCGAAATGCACTATTTGTTGATATAGAGCGCTTCTGCCGTGCGCCACTGTGGCAAAATAGTGCATCTGTGTTGAAAGGAGTGAACGACAGTGTTGGAACAATTACGAGCGCGCATTGTGCGCCAGGGGCCGTCGCTGCTGCGAGTACCGCTAAAATTCACGCCGTTTGCTTTGCAGCGCCAGCTTCTGGAACAGGTGCTGGGCTGGCAGTTCCGCCAGGCGTTGGCGGATGGCGATTTGGAATTTCTCGAATCGCGCTGGTTAAAGATCGAAGTCCGCGATCTGGCGCTACACTGGTTTATGACGGTAGAAAACGGCAAGCTGGTTGTCAGCCAACATGCCGAGGCTGATGTCAGCTTCAGCGGCGACGCCAACGATCTGATTCTTATCGCAGCGCGTAAGCAAGATCCCGATACGCTGTTCTTTCAGCGTCGGCTGCAGATTGAAGGGGACACCGAATTGGGCCTGTATGTAAAAAATCTGATGGACGCCATCGAGTTGGAAGCCATGCCTGCGCCATTGCGCCTGGGCCTACTGCAACTGGCTGAATTTGTCGAAGCAGGGCTGCAGGAGGGCACGGTGCAAACTTCCCGTGTGCCGGTATCATGCTAATCCGCGTAGAAATTCCGGTAGATGCCGCAGGAATCGACGCGCTGTTGCGTCGTGCCTTTGGGCGTGACGACGAGGCCGATCTGGTGCAGCAACTGCGCGAAGATGGCCTGCTGACGCTGGGCATTGTCGCCACCGACGACGAAGGCGGCGTGGTAGGTTATGCGGCGTTCAGTCCGGTGGACGTGGCCGGGGAGGATCGCCAATGGGTCGGTCTGGCACCGCTGGCGGTGGACGAAAGCCTGCGTCGCCAAGGGTTGGGTGAAAAACTGATCTACGAAGGATTGGATTCGCTCAATGAGTTCAGCTATGCCGCAGTAGTGGTGCTGGGCGATCCTGCTTATTACGGCCGCTTTGGCTTTAAACCGGCTGCCGCCTACGGGCTGCAGTGCCGTTGGCCGGGCAGCGAAGCCGCCTTCCAGGTGTATCCGCTGGCGGAAAATGCTCTGGATGATGCGCACGGGGCGGTGGAGTTTTCCGAGCCGTTTAACCGGTTTTAATCTCAGCGTCCGGCAGTAAATGATCCAAAGTAAGAGGCGGGTGATTCACCAGCCTCTCTTTTTGCGTTTTGCTCAGTTGCTTCACCCGGTATTCCAACCTTAGCGCTTTAGAACGATCCCCCGCCAGGCAGTGAAACGCCAACACCAGCTCGCCTTTGCCCCGCAGTGCCTTTGCACCTTTGCCAGCCTGATGCTGCGCCAGACGTCGTTCGACGTCGGTAGTAATGCCGGTATACAGCATGCCGTTAGGCAGACGCAGCATGTAAAGGTGCCAGGGGGAGAGGGTATCGGTCATGAATAAGCAGCAACTTCGGTGGTCAGGGTGGGAATATGATGGCATGTTCGCCGTCGTAATCCCACCCTGTCCGCCTGCGGATGATTACGATTAGCCTTTTTTGCCCGCCATTTCAAAGCGAGGTGAAACGATGCCGTACAGCGTCCAGCCGAGGAAAGTGGCGATGGCACCCCACATCATGGCCTCTTCACCGGAACTGTAGAGTGCATAGAAGCTGTAAAGCGCGCCAATGCCGGCAATGATGTTGGCGATCCGCGCTTTTTTCTCCGGCACTTTCGCCACCTTCTGAATAATGATCAGCGCCGCCATCGACAAGATGTAGGGGATAATATTGGTCACCACGGCCAGGTTAACCAGCACGTTGAACTGCTTGTTCAGCGACGGGCTGATGGTCATCAGCGACAGTACGCTCTGGATAACGACGATGGTCAGCATGCCTTTGACCGGGGCGTCCGCCTTGCTGAGTTTCGAGAAGATTTTCGGGAAGAAACCGCTGTCGGCGGAAGATTTGAATACCTGAGCGATGGTGAACTGCCACCCCAGCAGCGACCCGACGCAGGACATGATCATCAGTGCCATGATGATCTTGCCGACCGTTGGGTTGAACATATGGGAAAACGCCAGCCCAAACGGCGCGGTGGAATTGGCCAGGTCCATATTCGGTACTATACCGGCGATCACGTTGGTCGAAACGATATAGATCACTGCGGCGCTAAGCGTACCGCCCAATACGGCGATCGGCACATTACGTTCTGGGTTCTCCACCACATCGGTATTGGCACAGGCGGATTCGAGGCCCAGGAAAGCCCATAGGGTCATGGAAATCGAAGCGCCAATGGCTTCAAAAGTTGGCACCTGATGCGGGTTCCACGCGGCGACGTAAGCGCTGCCGCTGAACCAGTGCCAGCCGATGATCGAAATCCCGACCACCGGGATGATGACGCCCCAAACGGTGATGCCGCTGATCCTGCCGGTAATGCGAGCGCCGCCGAAGTTGGCGACCGTGGCTAACCACAGCACACCAATGGTGGCGATACAGATCCCCAACGGGCTCAGGTTGGCGCCAAACAGCTCGGTACCGTAACCCACGGCGGAAATGGCGATGGCGATATTGGCGATCAGTAACGAAACGCCGTAGGTATAGTTCGCCATAAAGTTGCCCGATTTGCCGAAGGCATATTCAGCATAACCCCCCATGCCGCCGGATTTACGGCTGAACATCCCGCATTTGGCGAAGGCATAGGCCAGCGCCATTGAACCAACCGCAGTGACCAACCAGGAAACAATAGAAATTGTGCCTACCTCGGCCAATTTGGTCGGCAGCATAATTATGCCGGACCCCATCATGTTGACGGCCGTCAGGATCGTTAACTGCACGACCCCCATTTTATTATTAGACTTACTCATGATCATTCTCTCTTTTATGATGCGATCTGGGCGGTGAATAATATTCACCGCCTTGTGAGGTCATTAATTACTCATGACGTAGCCGTAAGCGCGATTCCAGCCATCTTCATCTTGTTGGATATAAACACCCTGCAATTCCGGTGCGAAACCAGGAAGTAAATTAATGCCTTCCTCCAATGCCAGGAAATAACGCTGTGCAGCGCCACCCCATATTTCTCCAGGGACGACACATAAAACACCCGGAGGGTAAGGTAGTGCACCCTCTGCCGCAATACGGCCCTCAGCCTTGGCCAATGAAACCAATTCGATATTGCCGCGGACAAATTCTGTATTGGCATCTTGCGGGTTCATGGCGACACGAGGGAAATAATTCTTGCGGAACATCTCTTTTTGCAGTTCTTTAACATCGTAACTGACATAGAGATCGTGCATTTCTTGGCAAAGTTGACGCAGGGTATAATTCTTGTAGCGTTGCTCATTGCTTTTATATACCGCGGGCAGGACTTCACTGAGTAATGAATCCTGCTCGATGTGTTTTTCAAAGCGGGCAATCAGCGCCACCAGATGCTGCATTTTGGCGATGTCTTCGGCCGGCGTGAGAAGGAACAGGATCGAGTTGAGATCGCATTTTTCCGGTACTATGCCGTTTTCGCGCAGATAGTTGGCCAAAATGGTCGCCGGAATGCCGAAGTCACTGTAGTTACCGCTCGCCGTGTCTATGCCCGGCGTGGTGAGCAACAGCTTGCAAGGGTCGACAAAATACTGCGATTCCGCATAGCCTTCAAAGGCATGCCACTTCTCGCCTGGCACAAAGTTGAAGAAGCGCAAATCGTTGGCCATTGTCTCGGTGTCATAAGACTGCCAGGGCTTGCCGTCGATCTGGTCTGGAACAAAAGGTTTGATTAACTGGCAGGTCTCCAGCAGCATTTTACGGGCTTCAATCCCTACGCGAACGCACTCCTTCCACAGGCGCTGACCGCTTTTCCCTTCATGCATTTTGGCATTGACGTCCAGAGCGGCAAACAGCGGATAGAACGGGCTGGTGGAAGCATGCAGCATAAAAGCGTTGTTAAAGCGTTTATGGTTGCAATAGCGACTTTGGCCTTTGATATGTTTGTCTTTTTTATGGATTTGTGAGGTTTGCGAGAAGCCGGCCTGCTGTTTGTGAACGGACTGGGTCACAATGATCCCCGGGTCGTTTTCATTCAGTTCAAGCAGTAAAGGCGAGCAATCTTTCATCATTGGGATGAATTGTTCGTAGCCCACCCAGGCGGAGTCAAACAGGATGTAATCGCACAGGTGCCCAATCTTGTCGACCACCTGGCGAGCGTTGTAAATGGTGCCGTCGTAGGTGCCTAACTGGATGATTGCCAGACGGAAAGGCCGGGCCTCATTGGCACGCTCCGGCGCCACTTCGCGGATTTGCTGACGTAAATAACGTTCATCAAAGCAGTGCGCATCAATACCGCCGATAAAGCCAAATGGGTTGCGGGCGGTCTCCAGATACACCGGCGTTGCGCCAGCTTGAATCAGAGCGCCATGGTGATTGGATTTATGGTTATTACGGTCGAACAACACTAAATCGCCGCGTGTTAACAGGGCGTTGGTCGCAACTTTGTTTGATGCCGAGGTCCCATTCAGCACGAAATAGGTCTTATCGGCGTTAAACACCTTGGCTGCGTGTTGCTGCGCGGCACAGGGTGCCCCTTCGTGGATCAATAAGTCGCCCAGTTTGACGTCCGCGTTGCACATATCGGAACGGAACAGCGTCTCGCCATAGAAATCAAAGAACTGACGTCCGGCCGGATGTTTACGGAAGAATTCACCGCCCTGATGGCCCGGACAGGCAAAGGTGGCGTTACCCATTTCGACATACTGCGTCAGCGTGTTGAAGAACGGTGGCAGCAGATCTTTTTCATATTTTACCGCCGCGGCCTCCAACTGCTTGCCGTAGAACTGGGTGTTTTTCCCGCAGAGTTCAAATACCCCGTGCAGCGCCGGTAATACGGCATTGTCCAACTCTTCTTCGCAGCAAACCGCCACAAACAGCGGGATGTTCAATCCGATCTCTTCGAGATGCGTCACCATGCCCTTTGCAACGTCCTCAACGGACAGCACAATGGCGGCGACATCATTGAAATCGCTCTGATGCACATCGACAATTTCACGTTCTGTTTCAAAGCAGCCCAGTGTTTTTTCATTAGCGGCAATTTTTAACTTTTTCATTTTCTCATTCTTCAGACAAAGGTATTCCACCGGCAAATAATTAAATCTGCCGTTAATACCTTATTAAAATAAAGGTGTGCGAGAACCTGGCATGCCGGAAGGCATTCCTGAGTTCACTCTATTATTTTGTGATGACGTTCTTATCCCATGAAGATGAATTACGATATTTTCCGCTGCGTAAGCAACAGGAGTTTATCTCTGTTGATCAGAGTGAAAAATAAGTCGTAATGATATCTTGCGTTCGGAATAAGGACGAACGAGGAGGGAGGTTATCTGAAGTTAAAGAAAGCGAAGCTAAAGCAACTACGATGAGCCATCATCATAATATGGGTTGTGCGCCTGATATGCGCCATTTTTCTGTTGTTGTTTTCCATTTCTAATCCACCTTTGTGAGTGAAAAGATGGCGCTATTTTAACGCAGGCTTGAGCAAAATATGTGACATACATCACGCATGCACACCTTCAAGTAAATAACTATTCACTGGTTATGCATTGAGTTGCATAAGAATACCTCTAAAGAGTGATTATGCATGTAAATAGATTGATAATAAATAGCCCTTTCTGCTACCTGATTTTTCCTATGCGGGAGAAATAGCAAAAAAAATTGCGTTTAAGAGGGGCGTATAATGCGCAATTGAAGTGAGTTTGTTTTTATTATGTTATAAGTCCATATAATGATATTTTGTATATAAATTCACTTTATCTGGGTGTTTATTCTCTTTTGATTTTTGCCGACATTGTTGTTATTTGTGACCCGCCTCAACAACACGGGTTAAGATGAAACAAGCTAACGGGGAGAATTCACAGTGACTATGACCGATGAGCATCAACCTATCGCACAGTTTCTCAGCAAGCAGCACGTACTGACGCTGTGCGCGGGAAACGGCATGGATATGTGGTGCGCCAATTGTTTCTACGTGTTTGACGCCGAGCGGATGGCGCTGTGGTTGATGACCGAAACCCACA
The DNA here is from genome assembly GCF_046531865.1 of Serratia sp. AXJ-M. NCBI lineage: Bacteria > Pseudomonadati > Pseudomonadota > Gammaproteobacteria > Enterobacterales > Yersiniaceae > Serratia > Serratia sp. AXJ-M. Next base: position 458,721 of record NZ_CP059394.1, read on the forward strand.
CCCGTCACGGTGAGCTGATGCTGCAAAACGCCAGCGTGGTGGGCACCATAGCGCCGAAACCGAAGACCATCGCCTTGATCCGCGGCATTCAGTATCGGGCGCAAGCGACGATGCTGAACGGTGAGCAGGAGGCGTTGGCACGGGCACGTTACTGCAAGCGTTTCCCGATAGCCAAGATGATGAAGGCGCCGGTCTGGCAGTTGGATCTGCAGGAGGTGAAGATGACTGACAATACCCTCGGTTTCGGTAAAAAGCTTCACTGGGCGCGGGTCTGAATACCGCAAACTATACTTTTCAGCATCATCAATCAGCGGGAGGGCATATGGCAAGGGTATTCATTGTCGGGGCAACTGGGTTGGTGGGTAATGCACTGTTGCATCTGCTGCAGCGTGATCCGCAGGTCACGGCGATCGTGGCGCCAACGCGCAGGCCATTGCCACCGCACGAAAAATTAGAGAACCCGGTGGGGGATGATTTGTTTGCGCTGCTGACTGAATGTGAACAGCCGGTCGATATGGTGTTTTGCTGCCTGGGGACGACCCGCCGCGAAGCCGGTAGCGACGCTAATTTCCATTATGTCGATTACACTCTGGTGGTGGAAAGTGCGCTGACTGGCCGTCGGTTTGGGGCGCAGCATTGTCTGGCCGTCAGTGCGTTAGGCGCGAACAGGCGCTCTACGTTCCTCTATAACCGCACCAAAGGGGAAATGGAGCAGGCGCTGCGTGAACAGAATTGGCCGCGCCTGACGCTGGTGCGGCCATCCATGCTACTGGGGTCACGGCCCTCGCCGCGTTTGCTGGAGCGCCTCACCGCGCCGCTGTTTAAATTGCTGCCCGGCAAATGGCGATCGGTGAGTGCCAAGGACGTGGCGCAAACCCTGCTGGAACAGGCGTTCAGCCCTGGCAACGGCGTTAGGGTGCTGGAATCCGATCGGCTGCATTGTTACCGCAGTGCACGCTGAGATTATCGAACGCCAGCTCCAGGCCAGGCGGCAGTTCATTGTCCGTCAGCCACAAATCGAGATGATGGCTGATGTGCGTCAATAGGGTACGGCCAGGTTGCAAGCGTTGCTGAATTTCCTGCGCACGGGTCAAATCGTTGTGGTTACGCGGTGCCTGCGGCTGAGGGGGCAGGCTGCAATCGAGCACCAGCAAATCCAACGGCACTCCGCGTAGAAAAGCGTCGGTATCGGGCGGCAGGCCGACGGTATCGGTCAGGTAGGCGAGCGATGCCCCAGCGGCCTGGATCAGATAGCCCAGCGTGATTTTTGAATGCTGCAGCGGCAACGGTGTGATGCGCAGCCCGCCCAGTTCAAGGGGTTCGAAGGGGGTTAACGGCGGTTGAAACGCCAGAATACCAGGGTGTTTGAACAGGTCATCGCAGCCCTGCTCGTCTGCCGGACCATAGACGGGAATAAAATTTCCGCACCCCCAACGCAAAGGAAATAACCCCTGTACGTGATCCATGTGGTAATGTGTCAGTAAAAAACGTTGAATTTCCCCCGCCGAAAAACGCCGTTCCAACGACGGTAATCCCGCATCCAGCAAGGTCGTTTCCCCCTGAAATTTGAGCATGGCGCTGCACGGTCGTCGCCGAAACGCCGGCTCGCGCCTCGCCCGCTGACAGACCAGACAATCACAGCCAAACACCGGGATCTGTTGCGCGCCACCGGTGCCGAGAAACGTCAGTTGCATGTCGTCACTCCCGATTATAAATACTTCTCCGCGAAGGCATGGATATCACGGAAATCCGCCAACCGTTGTTGCAGCGTCTGGTGGTCCCAGTGCCACCACTGGCTGCGCTCAATGCGTTCGATCAGGGCGTCGTCGAAACGCATGCCGATCTTTTTGGCCGCTACGCCGGCGACAATCTCATAGGGGGCGACATCTTTGGTGACGACCGCCGCGCTGCCGATAACGGCACCGTTGCCGATGCTGACGCCGGGCATGACGATGGCGTTATGACCGATCCAGACGTCGTGGCCGATAGTCACATGCTGTTCGCGCCGCCAGTCGAAGAACGCTTCGTCGTCTTCTCCCAGGTCATACTCTGAAGCGCGGTAGGTGAAATGGTGTTGGGCGATACGCTGGTAAGTGGGGTGATTGCCAGGATTAATGCGTGCATAAGAGGCAATTGACACGAATTTGCCGATGGTGGCGTAAAAAATCTGGTTGTGTCCGGCGGTATAGGAGTAGTCACCCATCTCCACCTCTTCCAGAATCGCATCGTCGGCCAGATGTACATATTGGCCTAAGCGACTGCGGTTAAGCGTCACGTTGTTACCGATTTTCGGCTGTGCAGCATCGTTCATGGCACGGCATCCTGTGGTTGTTTTGCCAAAGAGGGCAGCAGCGCCAACAGCGCCGCCAGCGTGTCATCAAGGTTGCCGTCGTTATCCAACCGTCGGCAACCGGCAGGGAGTTTTTCCTGGTACTCTGCCGCTCGCGCCAATCGTTGTTCGATCTGCTCGGCATTTTCGCGTCTGCGGTTTTGCAGCCGCTGGCGGAGAATATGCGTACTAACCTGCAGGCAAACCGGCAGCAGCTGTGCGCCATAACGCTGCTGCGCCTGCAATAAGTGAGCGCGCGAGCCATTGACCACCACATCGATCCCCTGCAGCAACCAAAGATCCACTTCGATCCCAAAAGCGTAATGATGCTGGTGCGCGTGCCAGTCGAGGGCGAACAGGCCTTTGGCGCGGCGGCGCAAAAATTCGGGTTCACTGAGCGCAATATGGTTCTCGCAGCCGGCGTCTGCCGGCCGGGTGATATAACGGTGCGCCACCAGCGGCGCACTGTCGGCATGGGCGCGCAGGGCGGCCAGCAGGCTGTCTTTCCCGGCCCCGGAAGGCCCCATCAGATAGATAAGCTGTGCCATCAGAACACCTGCTTGCCCTGGCGCCACACGTTCTGCACGTAGATATGCTCGCCGTGCGGCCGCGCCAGTACCAAATCTGCCCGTAATCCTTCGGCGATGGTCCCGCGATCCTGCAAGTCCAGCGCTTTCGCCGGGTTGCGGGTGATCATCTGCACCGCCTGCGGCAAGCCGTAGCCGTTGCGCTCGTCGGCCGCGATACGAAATGCCGCATCCAGCAGGCTGGCCGGGTAATAATCGGAAGACAGAATATCCAACACCCCCAACGCCGCCAGATGGTGCGCTGCCACGTTGCCGGAGTGGGAACCGCCTCGCACGATATTCGGCGCCCCCATCAGCACCTGTAATCCTTGCTGATGCGAGGCCAGGGCCGCGGCTTCGGTGGTGGGGAATTCGGCAATGGCGCTGCCCAGCGCACAGGACTCGGCTACGTGTTCGGCGGTCGCGTCGTCGTGGCTGGCAAGAGAGATCTTGCGTGCCCGGCAGTGAGCGGCGATCGCTTCGCGGTTTGGCGTGGCCCAGCGAGCGGAAAGCCCGATTTGCTGCTCCTCAAAGTCGCTCATCTGCTGGTCATTGAGGTTGTATTTGCCCTGATAATATTCGCGGTATTTTTCTCGCGAAGCGAACTGGCGCTGACCCGGCGAATGGTCCATCAACGACACCAGAGACACGCCCGGCTTGTCCATCAGCTGTTCGAACAACGGCAGGGTGCTGTCGTGCGGCAGTTCGCAGCGCAGGTGCAACCGGTGTTCGGCGCGATTCACCCCCGCACGCTGGCTGTGGATCACTGCGTCGATCATTTTTTGCAGGTTCTCCAGCCGATGACCGCCGTCGCGTACGTCGCCAATGGCCACTGCGTCCAGCACGGTGGTGATGCCATTGGCCACCATCAATGCATCATGGCTGCTCATGGCCGAATGGGCCGGCCAGTCGACGTTAGGGCGCGGGGTGAAAAACTTGTCCAGGTTGTCGGTGTGTAATTCGATCAGGCCAGGCAGCAACCAGCCGCCTTCACCGTTCAGTGCCTGGGGTAACTGACTGGGCGTATCGGCAAAACTGCGGATCGTGCCGTCGTTGATCTCCAGCGATCCTTCGACAACCTGATCTTCCAGCACCAGCTTCACGTTATTGATGATCATCAGAGGATCTCCAGCGCCTGTGGCGCCTGCATGTCATATAACCGGTCGGCGACCTGCTGACGGACGCCCTCATCATGAAAAATGCCGACGATAGCCGCGCCGCGCCGTTTAGCCTGTTCGATCAAGGCGACCACTGCCGCGCTGTTGCGGCTGTCGAGTGACGCCGTGGGTTCGTCCAGCAGCAAAATCGGATAATCGACAATAAAGCCGCGCGCAATATTCACCCGCTGTTGCTCGCCGCCGGAGAAGGTCGAAGGCGCCAACTGCCACAGACGCTGCGGCACATTGAGCTGGTTAAGCAAGGTTTCGGCGCGTTCACGGCATTCGGCGCGATCGGCACCCTGTTCCAGTAACGGCTGCATCACGACGTCCAGTGCGCTGATACGAGGGATCACTCGCAGGAACTGACTGACCCAGCCAAGGGTATGACGGCGAACCGCCAGGATTTGGCGCGCTTCGGCCTGCACCATGTCCAGCCATTCCCCCTGATGGTTGACCCAGATATGGCCGCTGTCGGGCAGATAGTTGGCATACAGCGAGCGCAGCAGGGTTGATTTTCCGCTGCCGGAATGGCCGTGCAGCACCACACACTCGCCGCTGCTGACCGTCATGTTGGCGTCGTGCAATACCGGCAGCCGCGTGCCGTGCTGCTGGTGGAGCACAAAGGTTTTGCTGAGGTGTTCAACCCGGATTTGAATAGTCATCTGTTATTACCTTGAGTTACGACAGCACCGAAGAAACCAGCAGTTGGGTATAAGGATGGTGTGGATCGTCCAGCACCCGGTCGGTCAGGCCGCTTTCCACCACCTCGCCCTGTTTCATCACCAGCAAGCGGTGCGCCAGCAGGCGCGCCACGCCGAGATCGTGGGTGACGATCACCGCCGCCAACTGCATTTCCACCACCAAAGTGCGCAGCAGATCGAGCAGCCGCGCCTGCACCGAAACGTCCAGACCACCGGTGGGTTCGTCCATAAACACCAGCTTCGGGTGGGTCACCAGATTGCGGGCGATCTGCAAGCGTTGCTGCATACCGCCGGAAAAGGTGGTCGGCAGATCGTCAAGGCGCGACAGCGGGATCTCAACGTCTTCCAGCCACTGCCCGGCCTGACGGCGGATGTCGCCATAGTGGCGCTGGCCGATGGCCATCAGCCGTTCGCCGATGTTGCCGCCGGCGGAAACCTTGGGCCGCAGCCCGTCGAGCGGGTGCTGATGCACTACGCCCCAGTCGGTGCGCAGCAGGCGGCGGCGATCGCTTTCCGCCATCGCATATAAATCATGCTGTTGCCCGGCCTGCGGACGGTAGAGGATCTGCCCTTGCTGTGGCGCCAGCCGCGCAGAGATCGACTTCAGCAGGGTGGTTTTGCCGGAGCCGGATTCGCCGACGATGCCCAGCACTTCACCGGGGTAGATATCGAAAGACACATCGCTAAAGCCTTTGCCCGGCGCGTACAGGTGGGTCAGGTTAGCCACCGACAGCAGCGGCGTGGTGCTCAGAGGGGTGGAAGTCATCAGTGCTGCGCCTCTTGCGAAGGTTGCGCCAGTTGCTGCTGGCAGTAATCGGTATCGGAGCAGACGAACATGCGGTTGCCCTGGTCGTCGAGCACCACCTCGTCCAGATAACTGTGGCGCGAGCCGCACAGCGCGCAGGGCTCGTCCCACTGCTGTACGCTGAACGGATGATCGTCGAAGTCCAGGCTCTCCACTTTGGTAAAGGGTGGCAGGGCATAGATACGTTTCTCGCGTCCGGCCCCAAACAGCTGCAGCGCCGGCATCATGTGCATTTTCGGGTTATCGAATTTGGGGATCGGCGACGGATCCATCACGTAGCGGTCATTGACCTTCACCGGATAGGCGTAGGTGGTGGCGATGTGGCCGTAGCGCGCGATGTCTTCGTACAGCTTCACCTGCATCACGCCATACTCTTCCAGCGCATGCATTTTGCGGGTCTCGGTTTCTCGCGGTTCGATAAAGCGCAGCGGCTCAGGGATCGGCACCTGATAAATCAGGATCTGGTCTTCGCGCAGCGCGGTTTCCGGAATGCGGTGACGGGTCTGGATCAGCGTAGCCTCGGGCGTGCGTTCGGTGGTGGCGACCCCGGCGACGCGCTGGAAGAAGCGGCGAATCGACACGGCGTTGGTGGTGTCGTCGGCGCCCTGATCAATCACCTTCAGCACGTCGGCACGGCCAATCACGCTGGCGGTCAACTGAATGCCGCCGGTGCCCCAGCCGTAGGGCATCGGCATTTCACGGCCGCCGAACGGCACCTGATAACCGGGGATGGCGATTGCCTTCAAAATGGCGCGACGGATCATGCGCTTGGTTTGCTCGTCCAGGTAGCCCAGGTTGTAGCCGGTTAATACTTCACTCATTGCGGGCCTCCTGACGCTCGCTAAATTCCTGGCGCAGACGCTTAAGCAGTTCCAGCTCTGCCTGGAAATCGACGTAGTGCGGCAGTTTAAGGTGGGAAACAAAGCCGGCGGCTTCGACGTTATCGGCATGGGCCAGCACGAACTCTTCGTCCTGCGCCGGGCTGGCGATGCCTTCGTCGTACTCGGGGCTTTGCAGTGCACGGTCTACCAGCGCCATTGCCATCGCCTTGCGTTCGGCCCGGCCAAACACCAGACCATAGCCGCGGGTGAAATGCGGCGGCTGGTCAACCGGATCGATAAAACCGTTAACCATCTCGCATTCGGTTAGCAGGATTTCGCCGATATCAATGGTGAAACCCAGCTCTTCTGGCGTGATCTCCGCTGATACATAACCGGTGCGGATCTCGCCGGCGAACGGGTGGGTACGGCCGTAGCCACGTTGGGTGGAGTAGCTCAGCGCCAGTAAAAAGCCTTCGTCACCGCGCACCAATTGCTGCAGTCGCGCTGAGCGTGAGCAGGGGTAAACCGGAGGATTACGGGTGATATCGTCCGGTATGCTGCCGTCGTCCCGCTCCGCCAACGCCAGCTGTTGCTGACTGAGCAGATCAAACACGTGGGCGCAGTTTTCCGGCAAGGGTTCGTCCGCCTGTGGTGCGCGGGGGGCTTCTCCTTCCGCCAGCAACGCGAAATCCAACAGCCGGTGGGTGTAATCGTAGGTTGGCCCCAGCACCTGTCCGCCGGGCAAGTCCTTATAAACTGCCGAGATGCGGCGCTCCAGTCGCATATTTTCTGTCGCCAGCGGTTCGCCGATCGCCAGGCGCGGCAGAGTGGTACGGTAGGCGCGCAGCAGGAAAATGGCCTCGACCAGATCGCCGCTCGCCTGCTTGATGGCTAGCGCCGCCAGCTCAGGATCGTAGATGCCACCCTCGGTCATGACCCTGTCCACGGCCAGGCCCAGCTGCTGCTCAATCTGCAGTGCGCTCAGTTCCGCCACGCTGTCATCGCCGCGCCGCAGCTGTTCCTGTAACTGATGGGCGGCCTCAATGGCTTTTTCGCCCCCTTTAACGGCAACGTACATCAGCACACCTCCACGTGGGTGGTTCGCGGTAACGCCAACAGGCATTCGCCGCAGGTCAGCAGGAAATCCAGCCCCAGCGGGAAGCGCTGCGGGCGGTTAAGCAGGTAATCCAGCAGCGCCGGCGGCAGCTGCGGTGAAATAATTCGTTGATGTTCGATGCCTGGCCCGGTCAGGCGCAGGGCGGTGCCTTGTTCCAGGCTAGCTAACTGCACAATCACCGTAGCGCTGAACTCGGGGGAAATTTCGCTGCCGCGCGGCAATGCCTGTAAATCGGTCGCCTGCAGTTGGCTATCGAACAGGGCGAAACACACCTCTTCGGCGCGGTCGGCCAGCGGTGCGCCGCTGTGGAAGCGAATGTTTGTTAGCGCTTGCTCACTTTTTAGCTCAGGACTCAGCTGGATCGGAGTTTCCTGATCCGCCAGGGTCAGCAAGGCAGCGGTACTGGCGGCATTCAGCCTGTCCCAGGTTGGGCTGCCTTGCAGCGTAACCACATGCCCAGGCTCGCTTAACGCCTTAAGAATTAAGCGGAAAGTCTGCTGAGATTGGTCGATCGGCTGGGTAAAACCTGTCAGTAGGCTCATGATTAATCCCCTCGCACCAGCGTAAAGAAGTCCACCCGGCTGGAGGCGACGGCCCTTGCACGCAGCTGGCGTTGCTCGTGTTGCAGCGCGGCCAGCGGCTCTATCAGCTGTTGTTGCAGCAATTCGGCCTGCTCCGGCAGTTGCAGCAGGGCATCCAGCAGCGCGCAGAGTTCGGCATGCGCCTTATCGCGCCCGGCGATATAGCTGTAGCCATAGCCGCCGTTTTCGAGCTGGACCACCGCACGGGTGACGGTCATGTCGCCCAAGACGAAGCGGCGGCCAGTGGCCCCCATGCGCCCCTGCAACTGCGCCAGGCCAATCTCCGGTGCACGGATGCTCTGGTAGCGCGGGTTGATATTCAGCGCCTGCCAGTGGCTGCGCAACTGGGCCGGCTGGCTGTGCGCCAGTACCGACATCCAGCGTTGTCTCGGCTGTAAGGCTTGCATTTAGTGCTCCATCGTCAGTTCAATCATGTCGGCGCGCGCCAGGCTGACGGAGTATTCCGCCACGTTGTCGCTGCCGGTGCAGACGTTCAGGGTGCGCACGCACAGCAGCGGCGCCTGGGTGGCAATTTCCAGCATCCGGCTCTCTTTGGCCTGGGCCCGGCGCGCACTGATGCGTGTCTGGCTGCGGGTCAGCGGCTGGTGGATGTTTGATTCGATAAATTCGTGCAGCGAACCGCTGTGGAACTGCTGTAGCGCCGGCCACCAGTCCAGATCGGGCAGATAGTGGTCGATCAGGCTCATCGGTACGCCGTTGACCCGGCGCAAAGTGCGAAGGTGGATCACCGTTTCACCTTCTTCCCGTGACAACGCGCTGGCAACATGCCCATTGCACGGGCGTAGTACAGCGAGTAAGCGCTCACTGGTGGGGTGGCTTCCCTGCTCGAACAGGTTCTGACTGAAACGGGTATTGGCATGCAGCGGGTAGTCGTAGGGGCGCATCAACACCAGAATGCCGATCCCGTGCCGGCGTTGCAGCCAGCCGCGCTCCACCAATTGATCGACTGCACGACGCAGGGTATGGCGATTGACCTGATAGCGTTCCGCCAATTGCTGCTCGGAAGGCAGGTAGTCGCCACAGCGGTATTGGGTGCGCAGCTCTTGTTCCAGCTGCGCGGCGATTTGCTGATAGCGGGTGGGGAAACTGGTCGGATGTCTAGATAAGTCCATCATAATAAAAAACCTCGGTGGCCATAACGACATAAAAAATATGCGGTTTATTGGCATGTCTTACAGTGCTTACCCTACGGCTTGAAAGACGACGGGTAGGTCCCGTGGTGAAGTTGGCATCATCTTGCAGGCGTCAGATGACAATCGCGTTACGCGTCGGTGGCGAACAGATGAACTATTTTGGACAGGCAGATGATGCGCAGGGGGCCGCTGCGCGCTAAGCTGACGCTATTGATGATTGAACCGAGTTAATCTAAGCCCATGCCACATCCCCTGACTGCAACTGAACACCGCGCGCGCCCTTGGCCGTGGTGGAAACCGGCGCTGTTTCTGCTGGTGGTGGCCATCGGCCTCTACTACGTCAAATGGCAGCCTTATTACGGCAAGGCCTTTCTGGCGGCTGACACGCATTCCATCGGCAAATCGATACTGGTCAACGACGACAGCAGCCCGTGGCTGGCGGCCTGGCATTACGCGCTGGTCTATTTCACGGCGGTATGGAAGGCGGCGGTGCTCGGTGTGGTGTTGGGCTCATTGGTGCAGGTGCTGATCCCACGCGATTGGTTGATGCGCACGCTCGGCCATCCGCGTTTTTCCGGTACCTTGCTGGGCGCGGTGATCGCACTGCCGGGCATGATGTGTACCTGTTGTGCCGCGCCGGTAGCTGCCGGATTACGGCGTCAGTCGGTGTCCAGCGGGGCAGCGATGGCGTTCTGGCTGAGTAACCCGGTGCTGAATCCGGCCACGCTGATTTTTATGGGCTTTGTGCTCGGCTGGCAGTTTGCCGCAATCCGGCTGGTGGCTGGGGTGATCATGGTGCTGGGCATCGCCTGGCTGGTGCAGCGTGCCACTGCCAGGGATCCGCAGCCGGCGGCTTTGCAAACGCCGCTGCTGCCGCTGGATAAAGCTGACGAAAAGCCGTTTTTCGGCCGCTGGCTCAAGGCGCTATGGTCGCTGTTTTGGTCGACCATACCTGTCTACATTCTGGCGGTATTGGCGCTAGGGGCCGCGCGCGTTTGGCTGTTCCCGCATGCCGATGGGGCGATAGATAATAGCGTGTTGTGGATTATTGGCCTGGCGATCGCCGGTTGCCTGTTCGTGATCCCGACGGCGGCAGAAATCCCGATTGTGCAGACTCTAATGCTGGCGGGCATGGGCACCGGCCCGGCGCTGGCGCTGTTGATGACCCTGCCGGCGGTCAGCCTGCCTTCGTTGCTGATGCTGAACAAGGCCTTCTCTGCCAAGGCACTGTGCCTGACAGCGCTATTGGTTGCGCTGTGTGGGATCGTCACGGGCGTGGTAGGAATGGGGTTGGTATAGCTATGAAAAGGGCGCAATGCTGAATTGCGCCCCAATTTCAAAGGATTAACGCAGCTTATGCACCACCTGATTAGCGCTGCCGCGCCAAATCAGCGCCGGATCTTTTAAGTCCTGCACAAACTTTCCGTCAATCAACACGTTAATCCTGTCCACTATCTGCATTTGCTGCGCATCCAGCTCCGCCAGCCGGTAGCCGGTCCACAGCCAGATATCCTTGCCGGGGCATTCGGCGCGCACCCGTTTTACCAGTTGCAGCACCGCCGCGACGTTGGCGGGGTGCAGGGGATCGCCACCGGACAGCGACAGCCCCTGGCGTGGAATGCGCGTATCGTTCAGGTCGGCAATCAACTGATCTTCCATCGTCTGGGTAAACGGCTGGCCGGAGTTAAGCCGCCAGGTACTTTTGTTGTAGCAGCCAGGGCACTGGTGCACGCAGCCGGCAACAAACAGCGTGCAGCGGGTGCCGGGGCCGTTGACGACATCAATGGGGTAATACTGGTGATAATTCATGCGAGGTCTGCCCATCTGGCTATTTTACTTGCCATTTTCCCCCCGGGCAGTGCTCTGAATACTCACGTACTGCGTGTACGCTCCGTTTCTTCCGCACTGGCCGAGGGTAAATTGGCGGCGACAATCACGCCCGATGAACAGACGTATGCTCAGCAGGCTTGACGATCTTTGCTTCAGCCGATCTGCCCGTTCCCCAGGTGTTTCACCCGGCGTTTCACCTCTTCTTGCTTGCCGGCATTGAACGGCCTGGCGTCTGGGCTGCCGAGATAACCGCACACCCGGCGGGTGACGGAGACCTTGGATGGCTCGTGGTTACCGCATTTCGGGCAGGTGAAGCCCTTGCTGGTGCAAGAGAATTCTCCGGTAAAGCCGCACTCGTAGCATTCATCGATGGGCGTGTTGGTGCCGTAATAGGGCACGCGGCTGTAGCTGTAATCCCACACGTCTTCGAGCGCTTTCAGGTTGTGCTGCAGGTTCGGGTATTCGCCGTAACAGATGAAGCCGCCGTTGGCCAATGGCGGATAGGGGGCTTCAAAATCCAGCTTGTCGTAAGGATTGACCTTTTTCTCTACGTCGAGGTGGAAGCTGTTGGTGTAATAGCCTTTGTCGGTCACGCCAGACACCACGCCGAAATCGGCGGTATCGAGCCGGCAGAAGCGATCGCACAGGTTTTCGCTTGGCGTGCTGTACAGGCTAAAGCCGTAACCGGTCTCGGCTTTCCAACTTTCCGTGGCGGCCCGCAGGTGCGCAACGATGGCGATCGCCTTGGCGCGCAGCGTTTCATCGTCGTATACGTGTTGTTCGTTGCCGAACAGGGCGTTGATGGTTTCATGCAGACCGATGTAACCCAGCGAAATAGAGGCACGGCCATTCTTGAAGATCTCGGCAATGTTGTCGTCTGCCTTCAGGCGTACGCCGCAGGCGCCTTCCATATACAAAATAGGGGCCACGCGCGCCTTGATACCTTCCAGCCGGGCAATGCGCGTCATTAGCGCTTTTTTCGCCAGCAGCAAGCGCTGATCCAGCAGATCCCAGAAGCGGCTTTCATCGCCCATGGCCTCCAGCGCAATACGCGGCAGGTTCAGGCTGATCACGCCGATATTGTTGCGACCATCGTGTACCAGCTCGCCCTCTTCTTCGTAAGTGCCGAGGAAGCTGCGGCAGCCCATCGGCGTTTTGAACGAGCCGGTGACTTTCACCACCTGATCGTAATTGAGTATGTCTGGATACATGCGTTTGCTGGCGCATTCTAACGCCAACTGCTTGATGTCGTAGTTCGGATCGCCGTACTGATGATTCAGGCCGTCGCGGATGGCGAACACCAGTTTAGGGAATACCGCCGTTTTACGGTTTTTGCCTAGCCCGGCAATGCGGTTACTCAGAATAGAACGTTGGATCAAGCGTGATTCCCAAGAGGTCCCCAGCCCGAAACCAAAGGTGACGAACGGCGTCTGGCCATTGGCGGTGTGCAGGGTGTTGACCTCGTATTCCAGCGACTGGAAGGCGTCGTAACACTCTTTTTCGGTGCGCGCCATGGCATAGCCTTGCGCATCCGGGATCTGCCACTGTTCGGCGACCTGCTGGTGTTTGTTAAAGCTTTCGGTGACGAACGGCGCCAGGATCTCGTCGATACGGTTAATGGTGGTACCGCCATAAATATGGCTGGCCACCTGCGCGATGATTTGCGCGGTCACTGCGGTAGCGGTGGAGATCGACTTCGGGGGTTCAATCTCGGCGTTACCCATCTTGAAGCCGTTGGTCAGCATGCCCTTCAGGTCGATCAGCATGCAGTTGAACATCGGGAAGAATGGCGAGTAGTCGAGATCGTGGTAGTGGATCTCGCCTCGCTCATGGGCCAGCACCACGTCACGCGGCAGGATGTGCTGCTTGGCATAGTGCTTGGCGACGATCCCGGCCAGCAGATCGCGCTGGGTGGGGATCACCTTGCTGTCTTTATTGGCGTTTTCATTGAGCAATGCCACGTTGCTTTGCTCGATCAGGCCGCGGATCTCCTGGTTCAACCGTCCACGCAGTTCACGCGCGACGTCGCGATCGTGACGGTACTCAATATAGGCCCGCGCCAGCTGCTTGTATTCGCCGGCCATAAGCTGGTTTTCCACTGCCCGCTGGATTTCATGGATATCGACGCGCGGCTGCTGCGATATCTGTTGAGCGACTACGCGGGCGACGGTTGCGCAGTAGTCCGCATCGACGATCCCCACGGCCAGCGCGGCCCGCTCGATCGCTTGCCCAATACGTGCCTCGTCAAAAGGTACCTGACAACCGTCCCGTTTAATCACTACTGGTTTCACGTTGTTACTCCTTGTTCCCCGAGGGAGCGTTGATGCCCTGCCTTGCAGATTTCAGCCTGAAAGCTAGCGGGTATCGGTATGATTTCAGCTTATCCACAGGGCAATGCCGCAGCACGCAAGGGCTGAGGCGATGTGTGGATGATTTTGTGGATAACTACTATATATAGTTGTTGTCGTTTCTTAATGCACTATATATAGATGTTGGTGGAGTTCTTTTGACGTAGGACAAAGAAAATGAAAGAGCGCGCGTAAGCTGTACAGACGTTAATTTTGGCCTGAATGCTCAGGCCGGACGAGAGTGGAAATGTTCGAGCAGGAACTCAACCCAGACGCGCACTCGCGGGGGCAGATCGGCCGAGGCATAGTACAACCACAGTTGGGTTGGCTGCGGCCAGCATTCTGCCAGCACCGGCAGCAGGGTACCCTGCGCAAAGTGATGCTCCGCATACCAACGCGCCAGACAGACGATGCCCAGGCCGGCCAGCGCCGCATCCAGTAACATCTCCGGCCGACTGGCCACCAGGCGACCATGCAGCTCCAGCGTTTTGACTTCGCCATGTCGATGCAACGGCCATTTTACGCTGCGGCCGGTGGCCGGGTTACGATGCAGCAGACAATTATGTTGCAGCAGATCGTCAGGATCCTGCGGCGTGCCGTGCTGCGCAAGATGGCCGGGCGAGGCCGCCAGAACCATCTGCATCGGATACAGTGGCCGCGCCACCAGCCGGCTGTCGGGATCGACCCGGCTGCCGATGCCGACGTCAAATCCTTCGCCCACCAGATTGACCACGCGGGCATCCAGTGAGAGATCGAGATCGATCTGCGGATAACGTTCCAGGAATTGCGGGATCAACGGCATCAGGATCTGGCGGCCGAAGCCGGGGATCATGCTGACGCGCACCGTGCCGGAAGGTGCCTGCTGCGCGCTACCGGCAGTTTCCAGCGTGGCGGACAGCGCCTGCCATAGCGGTGCGACTTGCTGCAACAGCGCCTTACCTTCGTCGGTGAGCACCACATTGTGGGTATTACGCTGGAACAACCGCAGCGCCAGTTTTTCTTCCAGCACGCGAATATTTTTACTGATTGCCGCCGGGGTGACGCCCAGTTGGCGCGCGGCGGCGGAGAAATTCTGCGCCTGGGCGGCCGCGAGAAAGGCCGGCAGCAGGCGGTGCACGTCAAAGGGCAGCGACATAGTGGTTGATACTTTCAGTTGAAATTGAAGTGACGATTCACAGCCTACACCCGGGGCGCTGGAAATGGAAAAATGCGTTATCAAATCTTAATCAAGGATCCTTTATGTCGCGTATTTTAGTGTTGACCGCCCACCGTTTTCCCGACGAATCACGCATCAACAAAGCGCTGATCGAAGCGCTTCGTCCTTTGCCTAACGTCACTGTCCACGAACTGATGCGTGCTTACCCGGACTATCAAATCGACGTGGCGCGTGAGCAAGAGCTGCTGCAAAACCATGATGCGGTGGTGATGCTGTTCCCGTTCTATTGGTACAGCTCACCGGCGATTCTCAGCGAGTGGCAGGATGCGGTATTAACCCACGGTTTCGCCTACGGCAGTGAAGGTACCCAACTGCATGGCAAGCCCTTGCAACTGGTGGTCACCACCGGCGGCAATCAGCAGGCCTATACGGCGGAAGGGTATAACCGCTATCCGGTCGAGGATTTGCTGCGTCCGTTCCATGCGATGGCCAACCTGACCGGCATGGATTATCTGCCGCCGCATCTGGTGCAGGGCGTCTTTGATATGAGCGATGAGCGTCTGGCGCAAGAGGCCGCCGGAGTGGTGGCTCTGTTGAAAAAAGAGTAGGGCGCAGCCTGAGGCCGCACCCTGGGGGTTAGTCCTCTAACAACCACCACACCGCTTCGAACGGGCGCAGGGTGATGGCCTGCGGTTGCGTAGGCGCATCGGCGTAATTGCTCATCAGCGGACGCCACAACGCTGAAGGTTCCACGCCTTCCGCCTGCCAGGCCAGCGGTTCACGGCTGAGGTTGGCCGCCACCAGCAGGCGTTGGCCGTTCCAGCGGCGCTGGTAGCACCACAGCGCCGGATGGTTGGGCGCCAGATCCTGATAGTCACCGTGGGTCAACAGCGGATACTGCTTGCGCAGGGTGATTAACTGACGGTAGGCGTAAAACACCGAGTCCAGATCGGCCAGTGCCGCTTCAGCATTGATTTGCGGGTAGTTTTCCGCACAGCCAATCCACGGGGTTCCCTGGGTGAAACCGGCGTTGGGCGCGGCACTCCACTGCATTGGCGTGCGGCCGTTATCGCGCGATTTAGTGGCCAGGATCGCCAGCAATTCGGCGTCACTTTTGCCCTGGGAGCTCAGCTCGGCGTACATGTTCAGGCTTTCCACATCGCGGTACTGCCCGATGGTGCTAAAGCCGGGATTGGTCATGCCGAGCTCTTCGCCCTGATAAATATAAGGCGTGCCCTGCATGCCGTGCAGCACCATCGCCAGCATTTTGGCGGCCGGTACTCGCAGTTCGCCTTCATCGCCGAAGCGCGAAACGATGCGCGGCTGATCGTGGTTACACCAGAACAGCGCATTCCAGGCCTGGTTGTGCATGCCCTGCTGCCAGTGGCGGAAAATCTGTTTCAGTTCAACGTAATCCGGTGCCGCCAGCGTCCATTTTTCGCCGCCGGCATAGTCCACTTTCAGATGATGGAAGTTGAAGGTCATCGACAACTCTTCACCGCTTTGCGCAGCGTACTGCCGGCAATGCTCCAGGGTGGTGGAGGACATTTCTCCCACGGTCATCAAGCCGCGCGGCTGGAACACGTCGCGGCTCATCTCCTGCAGGAACTCATGAATACGCGGCCCGTCGGTATAGAAACGGCGACCGTCCCCCTGGGGATCGGACGGGAAATCCTGCTGCTTGGAAACCAGGTTAATCACGTCGAGGCGCAGGCCGTCGACGCCTTTGTCGGCCCAGAACTGGCACACTTTCTTCAATTCTTCGCGGACCGGCGGGTGTTCCCAGTTGAGATCGGCCTGCTCGGTGGCAAACAGATGCAGGTAATACTGGCCGCTGTCGGCATGCCACTGCCAGGCATTACCGCCAAATTTGGAACGCCAGTTGTTCGGCGGGGTATCACCTTCGCCATCGCGCCAGACGTAGAACTGGCGGAAGGGGCTGTTCGGTTCTTGCGAAGCTTTGAACCACGGGTGCTCGGTTGAAGTGTGGTTGAACACCATATCCATCACGATGCGGATGCTGCGCTGGTGGGCGGCGGCAATCAGTCGGTCGAAATCCTCCATGGTGCCGTAGGCCGGATCGATGGCGCAGTAGTCCGCCACGTCATAACCGTTATCCACCTGTGGGGAGACATATACCGGCGTCAGCCAGATCGCATCGACGCCCAGCTCCTGCAGATAGTCCAGCCGCTGGGTCACACCGGCCAGATCGCCGTAGCCGTTACCGGTGCTGTCCTGAAAACTCTTCGGGTAGATTTGGTAGATGACGCCGTTTTGCCACCAGGGGATTGGATTGCTCATAGTCATACCTTTAAATCGTGACAACGGGCCCGGCATGCCAGGCCCCTACATTTTAATCAGACCGGCAGCTCACCGCGGCTGGCTTTGCGTTTGTAAACCATCATGGTCAGGACCAGCGGGATAATCACCGCCACCAGGATCGCCACCGTGTAAATCATCCAGAACTGAGGTTTGATCGACAGGATGCCCGGCAAACCGCCGACGCCGATGCCGTTGGCCATCACGCCGTCCAGGCCGCAGATCAGCCCGGCGAAGGCAGAGCCGATCATCGCGCACAGCATAGGGAAACGGTATTTCAGGTTGATCCCGTACATTGCCGGTTCGGTGACGCCAAGGTAGGCGGAGATTGCCGCCGGGACCGAGATTTCACGTTCGTTGGCCTTGCGGCTGACGATGATGATACCCAGCACCGCAGATGCCTGCGCAATGTTGGACAGAGCAATCAGTGGCCAAACCGGCGTGCCGCCCATGCTTTGGATCATCTGCATATCGATGGCCAGCGTGGTCTGATGTACGCCGGTGATCACCAGCGGGGCATACAGGAAACCAAACAGCGCGGCCCCAATCGGCGCGAAGCTGCCGGTCATGACGGCTTTCACCGCCCAGGCTACGCCATCGCCAATCATGCGGCCGAACGGGCCGATAAAGGCGTGCGCCAGGAACACCGCCAGCAGCAGAGAAACGACCGGCACTACCACCAGATACAGGTAATCCGGCACGATCTTTTTCAAACGGGTTTCAATCCAGCCCAGTGCCATACCGGCCAGCATGGACGGGATCACCTGCGCCTGATAGCCGACTTTCTGGATGGTGAACCAGCCGAAGTTCCACACTTCCGGGATCTGCTGGCCGAGCTGATAGGAGTTCATCAACTGCGGCGACACCAGCGTGACGCCCAGCACGATGCCAAGCACCGGCGTGCCGCCCATTTTTTTCACCGTTGACCAACAGATGGCGACCGGCAGGAACATGAAGATGGCTTCACCGAGCAGCCACAGGAAGTCGTAAATGGTTTTCCACGCCGGGTGCATTTGCGCCAGCGTTTGGCCGCCGGACATCGGGATGTCGCCGATCACGTTGCGGAAGCCGAGGATTAAACCGCCGCTGATCAGCGCCGGCAGCAGCGGGAAGAAGATTTCGGCGAAGTGGGAGATAGCGCGCTCGCTCCAGGTCATGTTCTGGCGCGCAGCCACCTTGGCCTGTTCTTTATCGGCCTCGTTGACGCCGGTGGTGGCAATCAACGCCTGATAATAATCACCGACCTCCGGGCCAATCACTACCTGGAACTGCCCGGCATTGGTGAAGCAGCCTTTGACCATTGGCAGCTCTTCGATTTCTTTTGGTTTGGCAAGACTTGTGTCGTTGAGAACGAAACGCAGCCTGGTAATGCAATGGCTGACGGTGGCGATATTCTCGCGCCCGCCCACCAGCACAATCAGGCGATCGATATCCTGCTGTTTTACTTTGCCCATTATTAGATACCTTTCTTGGTATGAGACTGCCGCAGAGGTGTTGTTGGAGTGATGATCAAAGCTTAGTCATTTCGCTTTTTTTATGGAATGGGAACGTTCCCGGTTTGGGGCGAGGATCACAAAACGATAAAAAAATGACCACTTGTTGAACAGGGGAAATTTGAGAGCGGGGCGAAACATTCCGTAATATTATCTTGAACTGATGCAACGCTGGCTATACTGTCAGCCTTAACAATCAATAAGTTGATTGAAATCAGCGGCACTCACGCCTGTGTTTTCAAAATCAATACGCTATACGAGTGCTATTACCACGGACTTTTTTCAAGGAAGAATGATGACTTTGACATTGCCTCGACTGCTTTTTGTCTTTACCGCGCTGCTCCTGAGCGCCTGTACCAGTCAAAAAAGTAGCCCGGAACGCCACGCCAAACATGCGGTTTATCAGTTGGCACGTGAGGATTTCTCCCCCGAAATGCGAACCCAAATCCCAGACTCGATAAAAGCGGCTATCCCATTCTTTGACCAGTTTTACCAAATGGGCAAAGCCGATCGGGCCAAGGGCTTAACGCAACAACAGGCACAGCAGCAGGAAGCCTATTTCCGCAGCCCAGAATTCCTCAGTGACATGGGGAAGAAAGGGCGATTTATCAATCAGCAATATTCAGTGGATAACCCGCAAAAACAACGCCAGATCTTGCTGGATTCCGCCGTGGCCACCTACTGGGATGGTTACGAAGGCCGGCCTTGAGGGGGATAAATAAGCTACTAATGAAAGTGCCCAATAAACTAGAGCTTATTGGGCATTGTTTCAATTATTTTATTCGGAAATTGGTGAGGGTTAAAGTAGATTGAATTTCTCCAGGGTCGCTTTGACTTCTTTCTTTAACCCATCGGAGTCCAATTCACTTTCTCTTCGATCTGAAACGGAAGTATAGCAGTCTGCAAGGATGAAAATCTCAGATGCACACTCACCAACATTTTTACTATCTTTAGCTAATTGCCCTGATTTTCCTTCTTCTCGCCATAATTTAAAGAATTGTGACTCGAAGTCATCAGCAGTTAGTTGTGATGACACTAGCTTTTTAGCTAAGTTGATTAGTTTTTCACTCATTATAAAACCCCTGTCTTAATATAACTATTATATTGTGGGGAATCAGAGATTAAATTCCATCCAGAAATGAAATCTCCATCCTTATCGAGAACGACGACATTGTTTGTTTTAGTGTTAAAGAACACCTTAGATCCCTTTTCCCGTCGATAAGTTCCTTTTTCCACAGTATTTTTGTCCTTCAAGTGTGCTTCAATTGCGTGGCGATATTGAGTCAACGTTACGCTATTTTTTTTCGTGTCGGCAATACCAAAATCACTAGCATGCTTAAATTTCTTGTCTAATTGTTTACGCGTAAAACGCCCAGAGTCAAGTGGATCACTGACCATCACATAGAGAGCTTCAACGCCTGTTTCAGTCGCATCCGGCTGCCACAAGATAAAATCCTGTAAATCCTGGACGACGTCTGCAGGGAAGGTCGTAACAACAATGCTGTCCGCCTGCCTGACATTGGTGCCGGTATTCACAGGCGTCTTGGGGACCGATGAACCATTGCCTGTATGTGACGGTGCCGCAGGGCCAGTCGGTACAGAATTTATCAGTATGGTCTGGGCAGGTACGCCTCCCATTGCCGGCAACGTGATTTTATCCAGCCCGGCTGCCTCTTCACGAGTTATCTCTTCAGAGCAGAGGGGTAAAAATAGGATAAGTAAGTAGGGTAAGAATATTTTATTAATGAACAAAGCCCAACAAAGTTTCGTTTGTTGGGTTTTGTTTAATGCATAGACATAAGGCCATTCGATAGATTAAAGAAGATTGAATTTCTCCAGGGTCGCTTTGACTTCTTTCTTTAATTCTGATTCGTCCAACTCATAACTGTCACGGTCAGAATCAGGGTTAAAACAATCCGCCAAAATAAATAGTTCACCACCACACATATCTATAGATTTGTTCGGTTCTTCCACACCATATAGCCCACGTCTTGAAATCACTATTTCTTCTGCGAAAGTTTCGGCGCTGATTTTATTTTCTATGAATTTCTTACCAATTTCTATTAGTTTAACTCTACTCATAATACCCCCGATACTAAATATATCCTGCCGTTCTCTTCCGTTGGGTCTATTTTCCATGCTGACAAGAAACTCCCATCAGCCTTAAGAATAACGACATTCATTGATTTCGGATTAAAATACACAGTTGAGCTCGTGTTTCGTCGATATGTTCCTTTTTTCACAGTATCTCTATCCTTCAAGTGTGCTTCAATTGCGTCGCGATATTGAGTCAACGTTACTCTATTTTTTTTCGTGTCGGCAATACCAAAATCACTAGCATGCTTAAATTTCTTGTCCAATTGTTTACGCGTAAAACGCCCAGAGTCAAGTGGATCACTGACCATCACATAGAGAGCTTCAACGCCTGTTTCAGTCGCATCCGGCTGCCACAAGATAAAATCCTGTAAATCCTGGACGACGTCTGCAGGGAAGGTCGTAACAACAATGCTGTCCGCCTGCCTGACATTGGTGCCGGTATTCACAGGCGTCTTGGGGACCGATGAACCATTGCCTGTATGTGACGGTGCCGCAGGGCCAGTCGGTACAGAATTTATCAGTATGGTCTGGGCAGGTACGCCTCCCATTGCCGGCAACGTGATTTTATCCAGCCCGGTTGCCTCATCACGGACAGGCCTGAACACCGGCACGCTGGCAGATACGCCACCAACCCCCGTTCTGACAAAGTTTACACTCTGTTTTCCGTCCTTGTCCGTCGATATAAATCCACGTACCGGCATATCTACCGAAGTCATCCCTGGCCGGATTGCGGTTTCACCGACGGCGGCCAGACTTGCCTGGAAGGCAAACATATTGATGTCACGACCGGGAACCTGGTCACTGCCTGTTCCGGCCGCGGCCGGGATGAACCCAACAGCAAGAGCCCCCAGTACCGACCCTGCGGCAACAGCGGTACCGGCACGTATGCTGCCGACTTCTGTTGCACCACGCCACAGCGCCCCCGCTACGGAACCGGCCAGTTCACTGGAGGTTGTCATAACGCCCTGTGCCGCCGTCGACATCTGCAGCATGGCGGGCGCACGGTTGAGTACCATTGTTCCTGTGGTAGCCAATGCAGTATTGGCTGCGTTCAGCTTTTCGGGCGTATATACCGGTGCGTCCAAAATACCGGCTTTGGCAAACAGCGCCTTCCTCGCCGCTTCAACTTTTCGGGCTTCCTCGGCCTTGCGGGCTTCTTCGGCCTTGCGGGCTTCTTCGGCCTTGCGGGCTTCTTCGGCCTTGCGGGCTTCTTCGGCCTTGCGGGCTTCTTCGGCCTTGCGGGCTTCTTCGGCCTTGCGGGCTTCCTCGGCCTTGCGGGCTTCCTCGGCCTTGCGGGCTTCTTCGGCCTTGCGGGCTTCTTCGGCCTTGTGGGCTTCTTCGGCCCTACGGGCATCATCCGCGATGTCGCGCAGTATTTTCTTATATTGCTGATACGCGCTTGTGAGAGAAGGTACCTCTACGTTGCTTTTCCTATATCCCGTTTTGTCGTCACCCTTGCCGCCACCGTTAATCTGGTATTCCGTGACGATTTGGGTCATGACTTTTTCATTATCAAGCCAAAAACCTGGTGGGATCTCGCCTTGTAATACTGCGGAATATGCTCCCAGCGTTACCTTATTTTCTGCTGCGGTATCATTACCATTATTGTTACCATTGGGTGAGCTTTGGTAATTCCCTATTTTATGGCCAGTATCAATGGTACCAACGAACCCCGTTAGACCTGAGTTATTAAATTCAAATCCTATGACATTTTTTAATTGTGGTTTAGATTTGAGGGTACTTGCAATGGCGGCTTCATCAGCGGCACGAACCTCGCCAATTTGTACCTGTAATGCGCCGGCATCATCCAAGCCTGTCAGGGATACTCTCGCATAGGGTGCGAGAGTACGGGTTATTTTTAGCAAGTCCCCCAATAAATTTTTAACTGCCAGGTCATTTTTGATGGCGTTAACCTGCCGCTGTTTTGCAAAATCTCGGGAATTGCCATTACCGTTGTCGTGATCCCCCGCATTGCCGTGAGAGCTCCCTCCGGGCGTGGAGTTATCCGGCCGTTCATTAAGATTAGCACCTGTACCACCCATGCTTTCGCCCGCAGTGGGGCCGTGACCATTCAGTTCTTGTGGCATGTTATTTACTCCTGTATGTCCTTTTAGGAGGAATAGGGTTATCGACTTTGTTTGCCAGAAATAGTTTTTTCCAACACTACCAACCGTAATTCCACTGCAAGCCGAGCCTCACGTTCTTCCTTTAACGCTTCAACAAGAAGGGCGACCACGCCATTGATATTAATTCCACGGGCGTCTTTCAAAACGCTGCCGTCATTTAATTTCAATTCGGTGGTGGTGACTGATTGAGGTAATACGTTTTCCACTTCCTGGGCTATTACTCCGGCTTCCGGAACGCCCTGTTTCAGATAGGTATAACCGCTGATTTTTCCCAGCTTATCCAGCGCACCGTCAATTTTCTCGATATCGGTTTTCATACGAGCATCGGAGCTGCTATTCCAGGTACCATTGGTGTAGGCATTACCTTTATCCCGGAATTCATACCAGCCGTCGCCGCCCCCATTGGCAACGTGCAGTGCCAGCAGATGGTGCTTGCCGATCCGCTCATAGTGGTATAAATCAGCAGAGAGGTCTCCCGACCCCTGTATATGCAGGCCGTTGGTAATGCGGTCGGCATTATTGTTAACATTCTTATTGCCAGCAGCCCAAATCCAGCCATCGGCATTGCGTTTGATTAATTGCCCGACCGAAAGCTCGCTGTTGGCTCTGACCTGTAATTCGTTCCAGTTCCCCTGCCAGTCACGGTAAGAGAGCAAGCCATGATCCTCCTTTCCAGCGACAACGCGCGATCCCATCAACATGGTGGTGGTCACATTGCCGCTGGTGAAACCGGCACTGACGTCGGCAGCATAGTAGACTTGCCCTGCGATCAGCGGTGTTGGGCCGGTGGTCGCAGTGGAAACACCGGCATTGTGCGACACCATAGCGCCACCGGAGATATCCACACCGTTACGCAGCGACACGCGGCCGGTTGCGAGGTTAAAAGATAAGGGGCGCAGGGTGTTCCACTGCCCGTCTTGCGCCTGACCGTTGGGTGTGGTCAGGGCGTAAAAATCCTTACCGTCGTTACGCAGCATCACGCCGGTATTGCCGTTTGCCAGGCGAAAACCGTTTGCTGCCTTAGTTACAATCTCACCGTCACTGATGATGCGTTTACGCAGGGTGGTCAGGGATTTCAGCTCCGTCACATCGTCATTAACGCCGTTAGTCACCTGAGCATTTTTCTTTTCTTCAGCCATGATTATCTTCCTTTTCGACATTCTGTTTCCTGATGGTTAACAGCGTCCGGTACCCTCCGTTGCTCCTGAATGGCAGGTCTGGGGAGGTACACATTCCGTGTGCTGAAAAACCGCTAAAACACACAGCGATAACTGTATGTATGAACAGCAATTTAATTTGATGGGTGAAGGCGGTCGACTACCGGTTGTTGTGTGGTGGCGGAGACAAAAAAATAGCGATGAAGTGACGCTCACTGGGTGTGAGCACCAACAGGGTATTTCAGGCTGGGGAATTTATCCGGCTAAACAACCCACCCGCCGTCAGGCGAGTTTGCTTGGCACGATGATCTGGCGGATACCCTGTTCGCCGCTGAGCTGGCCCAGCAGCTGTTGCGCAGCCTGCAGTCCTGCGCTGCCGTAGCCGAGATCGACCGAGAACGTTTCGGGGAACAAGAAGTTAAGCAACGGGGTGTTACCGATGCCGCACACCTGCAGCGGTGTAATATGCTGCTGTTGCAGGTATTTGATGGCGCCGAGGGCGATGGTGTCGGAGGCGCACACCAGCGCGGTGGTCTGTGGTTCGATGGCTGAGGCAGCCAGCTGGAAGCCGCTCTGATAACTCAATTCACCCAAGGCCACATGGGGGGAAATACCCCGTTTGCGGCAGGCGTCCAGATAGGCCTGGTGGCGGCGCAAACCGGTGGTGGCATCCGACAGTTGCACCCCCAAATAACTGATATGGCGATGCCCCTGCTGGTGCAGGCGTTCCATCAACAGCCGTACGGCGCCGTCGTCGTCGTAGCACACCGAGGAAAAACCGTCGTATTCCCGCGCCAGCACCACCATCTTTTCTTGCCATGGGCTGAGCATGGCCGCCGTCAGGCCGGTGAAGCCAAACAGGATCACCCCGTCGACGTTGCGCTGTTGAAGGACATGCAGATGCTCTTCCACCAGCCGGGTTTCAAACTGGCTTTCCATCACTATAGGGTCGAAACCGTGCTGATACAGCAGCGGCAGCATGGTGCGTACCGCCTGGTTCTCGGATGGCGAATCGAGACGGGAAACGATGATGCCGACCACTTTATCGCTCTGGCCGCGCATGGCGCGCGCCGATTTGGACGGGGTAAACCCCTGCTGACGGATCACCGCTTCCACCCGTTCGCGGGTTTGCGGGCTCACGCTGCCTTCGTTGTTCAGCACGCGTGATACGGTGGATTTGCCTACGCCGCTCAGGCGTGCGATGTCCTTGATGGTCAGCCGGTTTTGCATGGTTTACTTTTCGTTGAGGTTAAAAGGCGTAGACTGGCGGCCTACGCTGAATGCCCGTCAGCATAGCTTATTTTCCGCAACGGATCTTGACGCTATGCAGGGATTTATGTGCTGCGCTGAACGGCCGCTCTTGTCGTTCGATCTTTTCATTTACCGGAGGTTATCACCCGTATGGATCCCGATCCGACCCCGTTAGACACCCACTCGGTGATCCGGTAAAACCTGCTCGCTTTGCGCTGCTGTTTTACCGGTGAAGTAAACGGTAACCGGTAGCGCACGCCCGTCGTTCGCTCCTGCTGCTTTTAAAAAAACAGGATCTGCCCCGGCAGAGGCTTTTTGGCGCATCCAAAAGCCCGGTTGGGAGCGATCCCGCGTTCACCCGCTGCCGGGAGGCAATGGGCGACGAGGTGCAAAATAATGAAACTGAAAAATATTCCCCGTCAGCTGTTGGGCATGCTCAGCCGCAATTTACCGCGCCGTTTGGTGCACCGCGATAGCCTGTTGGACAGCCTTGGCGGCAAAGCGCAAGGGTTGCCCGCCGGATTGGCACAGCAGCGGCTGGAATGCGCCGTTGCCGACGTCACCGATCTGTATCTGCGTTTTCACAGCCACCCGGAAGGCATCACTGCCCATGAGGCTGAACGGGTACGCGAACGCTGCGGCGAGAACGTCATCGACGATCAGCAAAAAGAAGCCTGGTGGCAGCACCTGTGGCACTGTTATCGCAACCCGTTCAACCTGCTGCTGACCGCGCTTGGCATGATCTCTTACGCGACGGAAGATCTGACGGGCGCACTGGTGATCGCACTGATGGTGGTGATCTCTACGTTGTTGAACTTCATTCAGGAAGCGCGATCCAATCGGGCGGCGGACGCGCTGAAGGCGATGGTCAGCAACACCGCCACGGTGATCCGTAGCGACGCATTGTCCGGGAAAAGCGAACACCTTGAACTGCCGATCTCTCAACTGGTGCCGGGTGACATCATCAAACTAGCGGCAGGAGATATGATCCCGGCGGATCTGCGCGTGCTGTCGGCCAAGGATCTGTTTATCAGCCAGGCGGCGTTGACCGGCGAATCTCTTCCAGTAGAGAAAATCGCCGAGCTGCGCGAACAGGCAGAAGATCCGTTGGAGTGCCAGAACCTGTGCTTTATGGGCACCAACGTGGTCAGCGGCACCGCGCTGGCGATGGTGATCGGTACCGGCGGCGGCACCTACTTTGGCCAGTTGGCGCAGCGGGTCATCAGCCAGGATGAACAGCCGAACGCCTTCCAGACCGGCATCAGCAGGGTCAGCTGGCTGCTGATCCGTTTTATGCTGGTGATGACGCCGATCGTTTTGTTGATCAAC
Source organism: Serratia sp. AXJ-M (assembly GCF_046531865.1). Lineage (NCBI taxonomy): Bacteria > Pseudomonadati > Pseudomonadota > Gammaproteobacteria > Enterobacterales > Yersiniaceae > Serratia > Serratia sp. AXJ-M. Next base: position 485,061 of record NZ_CP059394.1, read on the forward strand.
GGCTACACCAAGGGTGACTGGTGGGAAGCGGCGCTGTTTGCGCTGTCGGTGGCGGTGGGGCTGACCCCGGAAATGCTGCCGATGATCGTCACTTCAACGCTGGCCAGAGGGGCAGTGAAACTGTCCAGGCAGAAAGTGATCGTCAAACGTCTGGATGCTATCCAAAACTTTGGCGCCATGGACGTTTTGTGCACTGATAAAACCGGCACCCTGACCCAGGATAAAATCGTGCTGGAGCGCCACACCGACGTGTTCGGTGCCGCCAGCGATCGCGTACTGCATTACGCCTGGCTGAACAGCTTCTACCAGACCGGCTTGAAAAACCTGCTCGACGTGGCAGTGCTGAGCTGCGCGGAACAAAACCAACAGCCGGATGCGTTGCAGCATTACCGTAAAGTGGATGAGATCCCGTTTGATTTTGAACGGCGCCGTATGTCGGTGGTGGTGGCCAAAGACGCGCAATATCACGAACTGATCTGCAAGGGCGCGCTGGAAGAGATGCTGGCGATTTGCAGCCATGTGCGGCAGGAAGATGAGGTGATCCCGCTCAACGAAGCGCTGCTGGCGCGAATTCGGCGCATCACCGACGATCTCAACCAGCAAGGGTTGCGCGTAGTGGCGGTGGCCAACAAGATCTTGCCGGCCCAGGCCCATGAATACAGCGTGGCCGACGAATCGGATTTGATCCTCGAGGGCTACGTGGCCTTCCTCGATCCGCCTAAAGAGAGCACGGCGCCGGCGTTGGCGGCGCTGAAAAACAGCGGTGTCACGGTGAAGATCCTTACCGGTGACAATGAGCTGGTGGCGGCGAAGGTGTGCAAAGACGTCGGGCTGGCGGCGGATCACGTATTGCGCGGCAGTGAAATCGAACAGATGAACGACGAACAGCTGGCGCAGGCTGCGGCGCGTACCACGGTGTTCGCCAAGCTGACGCCGCTGCATAAGGAACGCATCGTCAAGCTATTGCGCCAGCAGGGCCACGTGGTCGGCTTTATGGGGGACGGCATCAACGATGCGCCCGCTCTGCGTGCGGCGGATATCGGTATTTCGGTGGACTCCGCCGTGGATATCGCCAAGGAAGCGGCGGACATCATCCTGCTGGAAAAAAGCCTGATGGTGCTGGAGCAGGGGGTCATCGAGGGACGTCGTACTTTTGCCAACATGCTCAAGTACATCAAGATGACCGCCAGCTCCAATTTCGGCAACGTCTTCAGCGTGCTGATTGCCAGCGCCTTTTTGCCTTTCCTGCCGATGTTGCCGCTGCACCTGTTGATCCAGAACCTGATGTATGACATTTCACAGATCGCCATTCCGTTCGACAACGTCGACGACGATCAGATTACTCAGCCGCAACGCTGGAACTCCGGCGATATTGGACGCTTTATGGTGTTTTTCGGGCCGATCAGCTCGATCTTCGACGTGCTGACTTTCAGCCTGATGTGGTGGGTTTTCAAGGCCAATACGCCTGAAATGCAGACGCTGTTCCAGTCCGGCTGGTTCGTGGAAGGGTTGCTGTCGCAAACGCTGATTGTGCATATGATCCGCACGCGCAAAATACCGTTTATCCAGAGCCGTCCTTCATGGCCGCTGTGCATGATGACCCTGCTGGTCATCGTTACCGGCATCGGCCTGACCTTCTCGCCGTTGGCCGGATTCTTGCAGCTGCAGGCATTGCCGCTCGGCTACTTCCCGTGGCTGGTGCTGATCCTGACCGGCTATATGGTGCTGACCCAGTGCGTGAAAGGCTGGTTTGTGCGCCGTTACGGCTGGCAGTAATCGCTGCGCCCCTCTTTCGCCTGGAAGAGGGGCATCTGTGATCCAACCCGGCTTTTCACCCTTGTCGTTGGACATCTGTCCTGTGCTCAGTCTTTATTTACAGCTTAGCTGTCTTCCCCTTTGCCTTTCAAACTACCGCGTTGTTGGCTGCACGTCCTCACCCTAGTCACTTAGCAAATCTAAGCTCCCAGGGATTCAGACGTTTGCCGCCTGGCGGTAATTTGAAATTCGTTGGGGAGCAATTGATATTTTTTTCCTCTGAGGAATTTCTGATGCACAGAACTTTGCGTTATACGCTACTGGCTTCATCGTTATTGCTTTCCCTGGGCGCGCTGGCGCAGCCGGCCGGCGATCTGCCGCTGATGCCCTGGCCGCAGCAGGTTGAACTGACTCAGCCGGCGGGCAAGCTGGTGTTGGATCACCGTTTGTCGATTAGCCTGCAGGGGGACGATCTGGACGATGCGCTGCAGCGCTGGCGCCAACGTATTGAGCTGCAAACCGGCTGGACCCTGGTGCCGCAGGCCGAAAAGGCCACGGGCGTGGTCATCAAGGTGAATATCAAAGATAAGGTGGCGGCGCAGCCTCTGCCGGGGAGCGATGAAAGCTATAAATTGACGGTGACGCCGCAGGGGGTAACGCTGGCAGCCAATACCCGCTTCGGCGCGTTGCGCGGCATGGAAACCCTGCTGCAATTGGTGCAGACCGACGGGCAGAACACCTTCATGCCGTTGGTGAGCATTACCGACGTACCGCGTTTCCCGTGGCGCGGTGTGCTGCTGGATTCGGCACGTCATTTCCTGCCGTTGGCGGACATTCTGCGTCAGCTCGACGGCATGGCGGCGGCCAAACTCAACGTGTTCCACTGGCACCTGACCGACGATCAGGGCTGGCGCTTTGCTTCTGTGCATTATCCCAAGCTGCAACAGCAGGCCAGCGACGGCCAGTTTTATACTCGCGAACAGATGCAACAGGTAGTGGCTTACGCTAGCGCGCGCGGTATCCGGGTAGTACCTGAAATCGATCTGCCTGGCCATGCTTCCAGTATCGCCGTGGCCTACCCGGAATTGATGAGCGCGCCGGGCCCGTATTCGATGGAGCGCAAGTGGGGTGTGCATCTGCCGACGCTGGATCCGACCCGCGATGAAGTTTATCGGTTTGTTGACGCCATCATTGGCGAATTGGCTGCGATCTTCCCCGATCCTTATTTGCACATTGGCGGTGATGAGGTTGATGCCAGCCAGTGGAAGCAATCCAAAACCATTCAGGCCTTTATGCAGCAGCACCAGTTGGCGGACACCCATGCGCTGCAGGCCTACTTCAATCAGAAGCTGGAGAAAATCCTCGAGCAGCATCAGCGTCAGATGGTGGGTTGGGATGAGATCTATCATCCGTCGCTGCCGCGCAGCATTGTCATCCAGTCCTGGCAGGGGCAGGACTCGCTCGGCGCCAGCGCACAGGACGGTTACCAGGGCATTCTGTCTACCGGTTTTTACCTCGATCAACCGCAAAGCGCGGCCTATCACTATCGCAATGAGATCCTGCCGCAGCCGCTGGGCGTCGACACCGAGGTGCAGCCGGATGAAAAGGCGCAAAGCTGGCAGTTCAGCATGCCGCGGCTGAAGGGCAGCGCGGTAGAAGGCAGTTTTACCCTGATTGAAGGCAAGCAGGGCTGGCGGGGTTTTATCGATTTCAACGGTAAATCGCGCCGTGCGCTGCACGATATCGTCTGGCGTTCTCCGCAGCAGGTGAGCTTCCGGCTCGACAGCTGGATGGGGGATACCCGCCCGGTATTTACCCTGAGCCAGGACCAGCTCAGCGGCTATACGCTGGTGGGCAACGTGCGTTACCCGACCAGCGGCAGCAAGCTGACGGCGATCCCGGTGGGCAAGATGCCGGTGGTGCCGGAGACGAAGCAGCAGGCCAATATTCTCGGCGGCGAGGCGGCGCTGTGGGCGGAAAACATCAGGGCGCCGATCCTCGATCTCAAGCTCTGGCCGCGTGGGTTCGCGGTGGCGGAGCGCTTGTGGTCTGCGCAGGACGTGACCGATGAAAATAATATGTACCGCAGGCTGGCGGCAGTCGATGCCTGGTCGGTGGTGTCGGTGGGGTTGCAACAGCATGCGGAAACCGCGCGCGAGTTCACCCGGTTGGCAAACAGCGTGACGATAGCACCGCTGCAAACCCTGGCCGAAGCGGTGGAGCCGGGCCAGTACTACACTCGACAGCATCTGAAATTCAAAGCCGGTAACTATCACCAGTTCGAACCGCTGAACCGTTTTGCCGACGCACTGCCGGCGGAAAGCAACGCGGTGCGCGAGATGGGCATGCAGGTTGCGGCGTTAGTGAAGGACCGCAACGATCGTGCTGCAGCGCAGGCGTTGCGCGAACGTTTACAACGCTGGCAGCTCAATACCGCACCGGTAAAAACGGTGATTGCCGGTAACCGGCTGATGCAGGATCTGGCACCGGTGGCGCAGGATGTTGGCGCGCTGTCCACGCTGGGGTTGATGCTGTTGGAGCGTTATCAACAGGGCAAACCGCTGAACAAGGCAGAAGCGACGCAGATACAGCAGCAATTGGACGCGGCGGCGCAGATACGCGACGAAGTGGTGATTGCGGCGGTCTATCCGCTGGAAGCGCTTTTGCGCGCCAGCGCTATCGAATGAGGTAAGTCAGTATATGTAGCGCTCTGCATATGTAGGGACTCAGCGTGTGTAGGGCTCTGCATATGTAGGGGCTCAGCATGCTGAGCCCGCAAAACCTACAGTTGCAGCGGCGGCAACTGTTTGAAAATACTGACCAGCCCTTCGCCCCAGCCTTTACGGATGGCGCTAAAATGCGGGTGATCTTCGGTGATACGGTACTGCTGCGCACTGCTAAAGCTGTCGCGCGGGTAGATCATCACGTCGAGCGGCAGGCCGACCGACAGGTTGCTGCGCAGCGTCGAATCCAGAGAGATCAGCGCGCACTGCATCGCCTGTTCCAGCGGGGTGTCGTAGTTCAGTACCCGATCGATAATCGGTTTGCCGTATTTGCTTTCGCCAATCTGGAAATAGGGCGTATCGCGGGTGGCCTCGATAAAATTACCCTGCGGGTAAATATGGAATAGCCGCATCTCTTCACCGCTGATCTGGCCGCCGAGCAGCAGGCTGCAGCTAAAGTCGGTCGTGCTGCCGCTTTGCTGGGCTTCGCTGTCGCGTTGGATCACTTCCCGCACCGTTTCGCCTACCAGAGTAGCGGCTTCGTACATGCTCGGTGCGTTCAGCAGGTTCAGGCGTTCGGGATCTTTGCTGCGGCGCTGCAACAGGCTGATGATGCTCTGAGTGGTCGCCAGGTTGCCGGCGCTTTGCAACACCAGCATGCGTTCACCGTCCTGCTGAAACACGTGCAGTTTGCGGAAGGTGGAAATATGATCCACGCCGGCATTGGTGCGCGAATCGGAAGCAAAGACCAGCCCGGAAGACAAGCGCATGGCCACACAATAGGTCATACCACAATCCCTCAAAACGATACTGGCACGCCGCCAACCGCCAGCGTGCCGTAAACCTTGGTTTTCGGCAAGAGGCTACTGGCCGGTTGGCATCATCTGCACTTCGGCGATGGTCTGCATGTTCTCGCAGCCGCCGCCGAGCCGCATCCCGCGTACCGGGCAGGCGTCGAGATAGTCGATGCCTACCGCCAGCTTAAGGTGTTGATTCGGCAGGCGGGTATTGTTGGTGACGTCAAAGCTGTGCCAGCGGTCGTCGACCCAGGCCTCGGCCCAGGCGTGGGTGGCGACGTGGGCCGAGTCCTCGCTATAAAGATAACCGCTGACATAGCGCGCCGGAATGTTCAGACTGCGGCAGCAGGCCAAAAATACGTGGGTATGATCCTGACAGACGCCGGTGCCGGTTGCGAATGCCTGGGCCGCGCTGTCGGTGACGCTGGTTGACCCTGGGGTATACGGCATTTTGAGCAGCAGCTCGCCCATCAGATTTTCCAGCCCGTCCAGCACCGCCTGCGGTTGGTAGTAGCGCAGGGCGAAGGCCTGGATCGCGCTGTCGGGTTGGGTCAGCGGGCTGTGGCGCAGGAAGACCAGCGGCGACAAATGCCCCATCACCTGATCTTCGGCACCGTCTTCAATTTCCACCACGCCGTGGGCCTGAATGCTGATGGCCTGGTGCGGGTGATCCAGCGTCAGCACGTGCAGCACGTTGCCGAAGGCATCGGTGGTGCACACGGCATCTTCCGGCAGCGTCAACTGCCATGAAATGATGCGCTGATGCTCCGAATCCTGCGGCGTCAGGCGCAGATACTGAGTGCTGCGCTGCACCTGCTGGGCATAGGTATAGTGGGTGTTGTGCTCAATGTTCAGTTTCATTGCGCCTCCAGATAAGTGTGATGGATGCTCTCCGCGATGCCGCCAATCTGGCCGAGAAACGCGTCCAGCCAGTCGTTCAACCCGACCTTGTTCAGATCTTTCATGCTGCTAAAGCGCAGCTCGGCGTGCAGCGTATGCGCCAGCCGGCGCGGCTGATTGGCACTGTTGCCGCCAATTTGCTCCAGCTGTTGCACCAGATCGCCGACGCAGGCCAGCAGGGAGCGGGGGATTTCATTACGCAGGATCATCAGTTCGGCAATGGTGTCCCGACTGAGCTGCTGCTTGTAGATGCTGTGGTAGGCTTCGCGTGCGCTCACTGCACGCAACAGCGTGTCCATGCGGTAATATTCGCGCACCGGGTCGCCGTCGCTGTCCATCAGCGAGTTCTTAACCCCTAACAGACGGGCAGTGCTGTCTGCGCGCTCCAGCAGGGTACCGAGGCGGATAAAGCACATGGCGTCGCTGCGCAGCAAGGTACCGAACATCGCGCCGCGAAACAGGTGAGAACGCTCCTTCACCCAGTCGAAAAAGCCATCCGCGCCCACCGAACCTATGCCCTGACGGCGGATCAGCTTCATTTCGATCCAGGTGGCGTTGATGCATTCCCAGACCTCGGAAGACAGGCTGCCGCGCACCGCATGGGCGTTGTTCCAGCCCATTTGCAGACAGCTGTAAATGCTGCTGTGGTTGCGGCTGTCGAGCGCAAAAAAGCTCACCAGATTGGCCATCGTCAGGTCGGGGTAGGCGGCGGCATACAGCTGCCCGGTACTGGTCAGATTGAGCGGCACCTGCAGATCCTGATCCTCGCTGTCGCGGATCGGCATCATCGACAGCTTGTTGGTGACGTCGAGCACCCGGGCGATGCTTTCCGCCCGCTCCAGATAGCGGGCCATCCAATAGAGTTCACTGGCAGTTCGGCTCAGCATGCGTCGTCCTCCAACACCCAGGTATCCTTGGTTCCCCCGCCTTGCGACGAGTTGACCACCAGTGAGCCTTGCGCCAGCGCCACGCGCGTCAGGCCGCCTGGCACCAGGCGGATTTCCGCGCCGCTGAGGGCGAACGGCCGTAAATCGATATGTCGCGGCGCCAGGCCGTCGTTGACGAAGGTCGGGCAGGTCGACAGCGCCAGCGTATTTTGCGCAATGTAGTTATGCGGCTTGGCCAGCAGCAGGCTGCGGAAGTGAGCGATTTCGTCTTTGGTCGCCGCCGGGCCGATCAGCATGCCGTAGCCGCCGGCACCGTGCACCTCCTTCACCACCATCTGTTCCAGGTTCGCCAGCACGTACGACAGTTCATTCTTGTGGCGGCATTGCCAGGTGGGCACGTTATTGAGGATCGGCTCTTCCTGCAGGTAGAAACGCACCATGTCCGGCACGTACGGATAAATTGACTTGTCGTCGGCCACGCCGGTGCCGATGGCGTTGGCCAGCACCACGTTGCCGGCGCGGTATACCGACAGCAGGCCCGGCACGCCGAGCATCGAATCCGGGCGGAATGCCAACGGATCGAGGAAGGCGTCGTCCACCCGGCGGTAGATCACATCCACCTTGCAAGGCCCGGCGGTGGTACGCATAAAGACCGCCCCGTCCTTGACGAACAGGTCGGCGCTTTCCACCAGCTCAACCCCCATCTGCTGCGCCAGGAAGCTGTGTTCGAAGTAGGCGCTGTTGAAACGGCCCGGCGTCAGCACCACCACGGTAGGATCGTTGATCGGCGAGCTTTCACGCAGGGTTTGCAGCAGGTGCGACGGGTAGCGCTCCACCGGCGCGATGCGTTGCTGAGCGAACAGCTCCGGGTACAGGCGCATCATCATTTTGCGGTTTTCCAGCATATAGGAAACGCCGGACGGGGTGCGCAGGTTGTCTTCCAGCACGTAATACTGGCCGTCACCGTTGCGCACCATATCCACGCCGACAATGTGCGCGTAAATATTGCGGTGCAGATCGACCCCTTGCATGCAGGGTTGATATTGATCGTTGGCCAGCACCTGTTCCGCCGGAATGATCCCGGCTTTCAGAATGTGTTGTTGATGGTAAATATCGTGCAGAAAGGCGTTAAGCGCCTGTACGCGCTGGCGAATACCGCGATCGAGCATCGCCCACTCGCTGGCGGGTATGATGCGCGGTACGCTGTCGAACGGAATCAAGCGCTCAGCGCCGTCATCCTCACCATAAACGTTAAAGGTAATCCCCACCCGGTGAAACAGCAGTGCAGCCTCTTCCCTCTTGCGTTGAATGGCCTTTTGGTCAGCCTGTTGCAGCCAATGCCAGTAAGCCTCGTAGTGACCCCGGTGCTTACCCGCAGCCAGAAGCATCTCATCAAAAAACGGTGAAGCAGACAGATCGATATTTAGCATCATCACCTCGTCGACATTGCAGGCTGTATACAGAACCAGCATAAAATGTGCCAAGGTGATAAAGGGGCGAAAATGGCGCGAAAACGCCGGCTCGCGGCAGGAAATGGCCCGCTTTGGGTGCAACCAAAGCGGGCGCTGCCTTAAAACGGGGCAAAACTGCGGCGCGTGTAGGTTGGCTATGAGCAGTGATGGCGCAACTCACCGTGCAAAGGACGCGGGCGGGCCCTGAAGACCCGCCCTGGTATTTATACCTGCAATGCTTGCTGCGAAGTGCCGATAGACTGCCGCAGATAATTCAGTAGCATTTGCCGGGTAAACCGTGGTTCTTCGATCCCGCTGTGCCGCAGGAAATGCTGCAGGTTGCTGCAATCCCATTGGTAGGTATTTTGGTAGAGCTGCACCGTCGATTGCCCATTCACCATATTGTCCCTGAACAGGCTGAGCAACGGGTAGAGCGGTGCATTAGCGTCGTGTTCCCACTGTGCTCGCCATTGATCGAAAGGCAACTGTCGGAAGCGGTAGCCACACTCGCGCTCCAGCAGGCGGAAGAAGGCTTGCAGCGTCAGGTTATTCTGGTGCTGGTGGATCAGGTTGAATTTCTTCCCTAACGCCTGAGGGTTGCGAGTGATATGGGCAATGGATTGGGTCATATAGTCCACCGTCGTCAGGCCCTCGCGCAGGTCTTGCAACACTGGCAGGGTGCCGCTGGTGATACAGGTTTTGACTAGCCGTCCCCACCATTGGTAGCTGGCGCTGACGCCGGTTCGGCTGTGGAAGGTGGCGTACCCCAGACGGAAGGTCATTAGCGGCAGGCCTTGCGATGCCGCCAGATCGGCAATTTTCTCCATTACCCATTTGCTGCGGACGTAGCCGATATCGGTGATCACCGCCGGCAGGTTCTGATCTATGTCGTCACTTTCCAGCATCACCCGTTTTCCGGTATGCAAGTGCCCCCAGCTGTAGACCGAAATCGTCGACATCAACATCAGTGGTTTGGTGCGCCGGTACGCGGCAAAACGAATGATTTCGCGCAGGCCCTGCACATTATCGCGTTTCATATAAGAATAGGGCTGGATAAAGTTCACCGCACTTGCCGAATGATAAATGATATCGATCCGCTGGCTGAGTTCACGGAAGTGCTCCGGTGACAGGGCGAAATCGTGCTCGGCCACGTCGCCGGGGATCAGATGGACGCGCGCGTACTGCTCGGCGGATAAAGTAATCTGATAGCGATTCAGGATCTCGTCGAGTCGTTGCTGCGGGGATATCCGGCTGCGCTGCCGCACCAGGCAATACAACTCGGCACGGGTTGTGACGAGCAACTCTGCCAGCAGATGCGCACCGACAAATCCGGTGGCGCCGGTGAGCAAAATGGCTTTGGGGTCGCTGACCTGTCGCACATCATAATCCGGGTTGATGGTGATATCTGCAGGTAGCCAAACGTCGTCTTGCAGAGCACGTACCGGTTCGCTGTCCACCGTCGGCAGTGCATGGCCGCTGCGTTCATCCAGCGCCTGCGACAGACGGTTTATCGTCGGATATTCATAAATATCGCGCACATAGACTTTGACTCCGATTTTGTTATCGATGGCCGTCGCCAGCTTTGCTGCCAGCAGTGAATGGCCGCCGATGTCGAAAAAGTTGTCTTCGGCGCGGATATTCGCCGTCCCCAATACCTGGCTCCAAATAGCGGCAATGATCTGCCGGCTGCCGGTCAGCGTCTCTGCTGCCAGAGACTGATCCGTGTGGGAAAGGGCCAACAGCGCGGCCTTATCGGTTTTACCATTGGCATTGATCGGCATGCGTTCCATCACCAGGAAGCTGGCGGGCAGGAAGTATGAAGGTAACATTTCTTTCAGTTGCTGCTTCACACGTTCGACCAACTCGCCGTCGTCATTGTCAGCCGCCAAAAACGCCACAATCTGTTTGTTTGCCGGATCCTGGGGTTGGGTGGCGATAGCGACAGCCGCCTTCACTCCCGCAACCTGCACCATAACGCTTTCTATTTCGCCCAGTTCCACGCGGTTACCGCGGATTTTGATCTGGTCGTCTAGACGCCCGAGGTATTGAATGCGTTGATCCGGTAGCCAGCGTGCCCGATCGCCGCTGCGGTAGAGGCGTTTACCGGCAAAATGCACCGGGGTAATAAACTTTTCTGCGGTGAGCTGTGGGTCATTCAGGTAACCACGAGCCAGGCAACGGCCACTGATATAAAGCTCGCCAGCCTGTTGGCCACTCACCGGTTGCAGATGATCGTCGAGAATGAAAATCTCGGTGTCTGCCACCGGTCGACCGATAGTCGCGGCCGAGTTTTGTGTTGCACAAGTGACCCGATTCCAAGTGGCGAAGATGGTCGCTTCAGTGGGGCCGTAGTAATCCACCAAGGGGTAACTCACTCCACGGAGATCGATCGGGTTGAGTTTTTCCCCGGCGGTAAACAGGTAGCGCAGCGCCAGGTTTTCCGGCTGTGGCGCGCCGACGATTTCAGCCACTAACACCGTGGGCACGAATGCATGGGTGATCTGGTGGTCTGCGAAGAAGTTGAGCAGGGCAGAGGGCTGCAGTCGGGTCTCTTCTTGCGGCAAATATAGCGTGCCGCCGCTGAGCAATGCTGCCCAGATTTCCCACTGGGCCACATCAAAGCCGATACCGGCTATCAGCGTGGAACGGCTTTCATGGCTCATGGCGAATTTTTGATTATGCCAGAGAATAATATTCAACAGTGAATGATGTTCAATCATCACCCCCTTGGGCTTGCCGGTAGTGCCAGAGGTAAAAATAATATAAGCCGTTGCATCACTCTTGGGATTTATTAATTCAAAAGGAACCAGTTTATCTGATGTAATATTATCAATGGCAATAATTTTCACATCGGGGTTATTTATTTCAAAAGTAATTGATAAGTTACTCAATATGATTACTTTTGACCCGCTTTGTCTGACAATATCCAGAATTCTTTTTTCAGGATATCGGGCATCGATGGGGATATAACTTGCTCCAGCTTTGATAATCGCCAGGATACCTATCAGCAATTCCGGCGTGCGCAGCGCGACTAATGGCACGTTGTCACCGGGGCTAACGCCCTGCCGTTGCAACTGACCGCAGAGTCGGTTGCTGGCTTCATTTAACTGTCGGTAGGTAATACGTTGATCGTCACTGACGATCGCCAGTGCTTCGGGGGAATAAGTGACCTGTTGGATAAAATAATCCAATATGCTTTGAGCCATGGGATATTCTCCTGAGATAATTAGTCTGGTTAATAAATCACAAGAAATCATAGCCTGGCCGGGCGAAAATAATTATAGACGTATTTTTAATGCGGAATTGTAAATGTGGGGAGGATAGGTCTATCGTTATAAAATAATTGAAATAATAAAAATACTAAAAATAAAAACGGCCAGCCTGGGCTGACCGTTGGGCGCGTGGTCGCGGTATTAGCGACGAACGGCGATGGCTTCGATTTCGATTTTCACGTCTTTCGGCAGACGGGCCACTTCAACGCAGGAACGGGCCGGGAACGGCGCGCTGTGCTCGGTGAAGAAAGCTTCATAAGCGGCGTTAACGGTAGCGAAGTCGTTAAGATCTTTCACGAAAACCGTGGTTTTCACGATGTCGGCCACTTTCAGGCCGGCGGCTTCAACGATCGCTTTAACGTTTTCCAGCGACTGGCGAGCCTGAGCGGCAACGTCGTCGGCAACGGCGCCGGTTTTCGGATCGACCGGGATCTGGCCGGAAGTGATGATCATGCTGCCCAGATCAACGCCCTGCACGTAAGGACCAATGGCTGCCGGGGCGAGTTCAGTGCTGATGTTACGTGACATTTTTTCTCCTGATATACCCTTCGTCTTTCAAATCGCAGCGCGGTGGGCTGCGTGGCTCTCCGTAGCGTCGGGCCCGGTATTCGGTGCCCCTACGGGGTTCCCATTATAGGCAGTCACCGGGAGAATAACAGCCTCATCTCCCGGCAGCCGGCCGAACTCAGTCCGCCTGCAAGACCACCTGATGCTCGAACTCTTTTTCGCAGTAGCGGCATTTCAGGTGTACGTCGCCGTCGCGGGATTTCACGCTAAAGCTGGAAGACACCGGTTCGCTGCGGCTGATGCAGTTGCTGTTCGGGCAGGTCAGCACGCCGTCGATGTGATCCGGCAGGCTGAGGGTCAGTTTGCGCACCACTTCATAATTGTCGATGCGGTTAACCGTGGCTTTCGGCGCGTACATGGCCAGTTGGTTGGCCTGTTGCTCCGTCAGGAAGGTGTTTTCAATTTTGATCAGGTCTTTACGGCCCAGCTCGTTGGAAGGCAGGTTCAGGCCGATAGTGATGCGCTGGTCGGTGGCGGTCAGCTTGAACAGCGTCAGCAGCTTAAACCCGATCTGTGCCGGAATATGGTCAATCACCGTGCCGCACTTGATCGCTTCAACCTGCAGTTTGTTATCGTGAGTCATGACGGTTCCCCCTTAAAGAGCCAAATCTGCGTTTAAAACCAGCGCCAGCAGCGCCTGACGGGCAAAAATGCCGTTACCCGCCTGCTGGAAATAGTAGGCGTACGGCGTTTTGTCCACGTCGGTAGTGATTTCGTCAATGCGCGGCAGCGGATGCAGCACCTTGAGGTTGGCGCGTGCGCCGGCCAGATCCGCTGCGCGCAGAACGAACTGCGCCTTCACGTTGGCGTATTCGGAAGGATCCAGACGCTCTTTCTGCACCCGGGTCATGTAGAGAATATCCAGCTCGGGGACCACTTCTTCAATGCTGCTGTGCAGGCTGAACTCGATGCCTTTCTCTTCCAGCATTTGCAGGATATAGGCCGGCATTGCCAGCGCGTCCGGCGCGATGAAGAAGAAGCGGTTGCCTTCAAACTTGGCCAGCGCCTGCGCCAGTGAGTGCACGGTGCGGCCGTATTTCAGGTCGCCAACCATGGCGATATTGATGTTGTTCAGGCGGCCCTGGGTTTCCTGAATGGTGAACAGGTCGAGCAGCGTCTGGGTCGGGTGCTGGTTGGCGCCGTCACCGGCGTTGAGCACCGGGATGCCGCCGGAGAATTCGGTCGCCAGGCGCGCCGCGCCTTCCTGCGGATGACGCATGACGATGGCGTCGACGTAGGTGCCAATCACCGAGATGGTGTCGGCCAGCGTTTCGCCTTTCTTGCCGAGCGAGGTGTTGCTGCCGTCGGCAAAACCCACTACCGAAGCGCCCAGACGGTGCATCGAGGTTTCAAACGACAGGCGGGTACGGGTCGAGGCTTCAAAGAAGCAGCTGGCGATCACCTTGTGTTTTAGCAGCTCGGGTTGCGGATTGGCTTTCAGGCTGGCGGCGGTGCGCAGCACCAGCTCCAGATCCTCGCGGCTGAGATCGTTAATAGAGATGATATGTTTGTGATACAGCGGGTTGGCCATTTTTCACTCTCCTCGACTCGTGCCCGTGGCGCGGGGCTTTGAACAGATTTTTCAGGCAAAAAAAAGCCCCTCAACGAGGGGCTTGAAACGATCGGTTTAGCAACAGGAGAAACAACGGCAGTTGGCTGCCGATTGGCAGTCGGTTTTGTCGGTTGTGGCTAACAAAACAAACGTCGTTTTTCATGCTTTCTCCTGGCAAATTGTCGCGCATTATACTCGCGCCTTTGTCCACTGCAAGCGCTAAAACGCCGATTTTTGTCATTTCGCAATCGATTGGCTGGTGGCCTTTAGCCGCATGGCAGAAGTTTTACCTTCAGTGGGCTCGGCGCAGCAAAATCACCAGAACGAAAACGCCGCCCAGCCCGGCGGTAATGATCCCGATGGGCAGCTCTTGGGGGGCGGTGATGACGCGGCTCAGCAGATCGCCGGCAGAGAGCAATATGGCCCCTAACACCCCGACCAACGGCAGCAGACGCCGGTGACGTACGCCGGTAAAAGGGCGCGCCAGATGGGGAACCATTAAGCCGACAAATCCTATCACCCCGGTCAATGCCACCAGTAATGCCGTCGCCAGCGAACAGCAAAGAAACACTTCCGTGCGCAAACGGCGGGTGTTGATGCCCAGCGTGCCGGCGGTCTGTTCGCCAGCCAGTAAGCCGTCCAGCGATCGCCAGCGCAAGGTAATCAATACCACCAGCAACAGCAGCGCTATCAAGGCAAAAAGCACATTATCCCAGCGGGCCAGCCCCAGCCCGCCCAGCGTCCAGAACAGTACGCTGCTGGCGGTACGCTGATCGCCGGAAAAAACCAGATAGTTGGTGAAGGCCCCGAATAAAAAAGAGACCGCCAGCCCGCAGATAATCAGTTTTTCGGTGCCTTTTTGCGATTGAGTCATAAAAATAACCAGCACCACGGCAGCAGAGAGCATGCCACCGGCAAAGGAAGACACCGGTAACGTCCAGGCCCCGAGGCTATCACCGAGACGGGTCATCACCAGCACCACGCCGGCGGAGGCGCCAGAGGAGAGGCCAAACAGAAAGGGATCGGCCAAATCGTTGCGGGTTGTGGTTTGCAACAGCGCGCCGACCAACGCCAGGCCAGCCCCCGCCAGTAGCCCAAGCAAGGTGCGTGGCAAACGCAGTTCCAGCACGATGCTTTTGATCATGGGGGGTACATCACCCGGGACGATGCCCAGCGCGCTTAACACCTGGGCAAGAGAGAGCGACACGCTGCCTTGGGCGACATTGGCGAAGATTAACCCTGCCAATAACAGCGGGGCGAGGGTCCAGGCCAGCCTGAAACGTATTTTTTCCGACATCAGCTAACAGCGGCAGGATAAAGGGCCTGAGCCAGTTTGTGGATCGCCTCAATATTGACCGGCCCCGGTGTTAACGCCTGGTATTTCAATTTCAAATAGCGGTGATGGACTACTGCCGGGGTTTGCTTCATCAGGGGGTGTTGTTCAAGGAAAAGCTGCCGCGCATCGATGCTGTCGGTGGGCTCAGCCTGATAGTCCACCAGAATGATAAATTCAGGCTCTGTCGCCGCCACGCTTTCCCAATTGGTGTTCACCCAGCTGGTGTTCAGGGTATCCATCACGTTTGTTGCCCCAGCGGCTTCAATAATCGCCGTCGGCATGGCGTAGGCCCCGCTGGTGTAGGGCTTTTCTTCGCCGGAATCATAAAGGAACACCCTGACGGGTTTTTGCGTCGCAATTTTGCGATGGATATCTGCCACCTGCCGTTGCCAGCCTGCGACCAGCTTTTCCGCCTGTTCCTGTTTACCAAAGACTTTGCCGAGCCTGATCATATCGTCGTAGAGCAAATCCATACTGGCCCGTGGCCGATGGTTGTCGACGTGGATGCAACTTTCACTCAACACCAGCGTTTTGATATTGAATTTTGCCAGCGCTTGCGGGGTCACTTCCCCACGAAGACCATAATTCCAGCCGGCGAAGAACAGGTCTGGACTGGCAGCGAGAAGGTTTTCGATCGTCGGGTATTTGGCGGCCAGTTCAGGAATGGTTCCCTGCTGTTGTGTGAATTCAGGGATGTTTTTGTACCAGCCGGAGATCCCTGTCACGCCGACGATAGAAGGCTGGAGCTGCAGGGCAAAGGCCATTTGCGACATATTGATATCTTGAATAATGGCACGCTGTGGCGGGCGTTCAAAGGTCAGGGGCTGGCCGCAGTTGTCCACCGTAACCGGGAAACCAGAGGCCCCGGCGCTTGCCGCGGTGAATGCCAGTAACGCGGCGAGGGTTAACTTTTTCACATCGACTCCAGATTCATTGCACCGAAAGGCTATTGATTGGGCATTACCGTCGGTTGTCTGGCCTGGCGTCAGTGGGGCGGAGGAAGGTCATCCCACTCGGGTAACCCCGTGGGCAAAACGGCAAAACCGAAGTCAATAACCCGGTTTATTGGAAACGGGGGCAACATACCTGAATAATTCGTATGACAAATATAGTTAGATCAAACAATTGTCGGTTGTGGCGAATATCGCGGGGATTATGTCGGTAAAGCCTCGAAGAAACGCACAGCTTCGCCGCTTTCCGGATGACGAACCTGCAGCGTTCTCATGCCAAACACCTGTTGCAGGTGCGTCGATTCCAGCACCGTTTCAGGGCGGCCATAACAAAGGATTTTCCCTTTATTGATGATCATCACCTTATCGGAAAAGGGTTGCACCAGCTCGAGATCGTGCAGCACTTTTATCGTGGCTATCTTTTTTTCATGGATCAGCGACAGCAGTTGATGTCGGGCCAGCGGATCGAGATGGTTAGTGGGTTCATCAAGCAATAACAGCACCGGCTGCTGCGCCAATGCTCTGGCGAACCCGGCGCGCTGGCGTTCACCGCCTGAAAGCTTGCCCAGCGGGTTATGTTGCAGGTGGCCGATACCCACCTCCTCCATCGCTTTTGCAACTATCAGCGCGTGTTGAGATGGCGAATGATCGGCCAGCCAGGGCAGTCGTCCCAGTGCCACATACTCGCTAACCTTAAGCCGTAAATCCGCATCATCGTGCTGGCTCAGCAAGGCGATAGCGCGGGCGCGTTGCTGGGGTTTTAAGCTGGCTAGGGGCTTTCCCTGAAAGAGAATTTCGCCTTCGGTCGGCTTGAGCTCACAGGTCAGTAGCCGCAATAGCGTGGATTTCCCACTGCCGTTCGGGCCGATAATGGTAACGGATTCACCGGGTTGAATACTGAAGCTGGCCCGATCAATTCGCGGGGCTTTCCCTGGGGTCGCCAGAGAAAGATTCTGCACCGACAGCAGGCTGTCGGTGGGCAGGCTGGTCATGAAATATCCTTTTCCGAGCTCAGAAAAATGTCTCAATGGTTTCTATAACGTTGTAATTATCATCAATCACCAACAGCGTCTTCCATTTATCGAAGGTCAGGCAGGGGTGAGAGGTGGCAAACACCAGTATATCTCCAACCTGCACCGGGAAGTCTGCCGGGCAGCTTAACATGGCGTGCTGGTCCATAATCCCCTGGGTGGTTAACTGCTGCACGCCGCTGTCTTGCCGAACCCCGTTGCGGTAATGGGCGATCGGCTGCGGTAATCCGGCGTCGAAAGCCGCGTCTCGCTTGCCAAAATTGACGATAACCCGGCCCGGCTCCGGCACCGACTGTACCAGCGCTATCAATTCCAATGCCGAGGTTAGCTCCCCCGCCAGATCGCAGGCGTAGCTATCGCGGGCCAGCACCGCATTTTGCGCGTCCTGATAAATTCCCCGATCGTGGGTGATGTAACAGCCGGGGCGGATCACCCGACGGCAGTTTTCCGGCAGCGACTCTTCACCCCAAACGCGGCAAACCACGTCATACCAGGAAGAGCCCGCACCGGTGAGGATTGCTTCTTCACCGCTGAGCAGACGTTGCCGGTGCAGTTCACGCAGCAAGCCGGCGGCGTCACGCAGGAACCGTTCGATTTTACTCTGGGCGTCGTCGCCGTGCATCACGCCTTCATATAGCTCGATACCCTGTAGGCGCAGCCCTGGCAGCCCGGCAATATCCTGCGCCAGTTGCTCGGCTTGTGCCACGCTACGGCAGCCGCAGCGGCCACCGGGCACACCCAGTTCCAACAGGACATCCAGGGTTTGCCCATGCTGGCTGAAAAACGCCGAGAGGGCTTGCGCATTGCTCAGGCTGTCGATGCAGCAAAGGAAAAGGGTGGAGGGATGTTGCGCTTTCAATTCGGCAACGAGTCGCATATTGGCCTTGCCGACCAGTTGGTTGGCCATCAGTACCCGGGGTACGCCCGCCTCCATTGCCACCTTCGCCTGCCAGGCGGAACCGACGCCCACCGCCCAGGCGCCCTGGGCTACCTGACGCTGGAAGATCCAGGGGGTCATGGTGGTTTTACCGTGCGGGGCCAGCGAGACGCCGCGTGCATCGGCATAGTTTTGCATCCAGGCGATATTGTTTTCCAGGCTGCTGAGCTTGATCACCGCGGCCGGCAGGCAGACATCTTCGTTAAGCAGGTTTGCCGGCGCAGACGGGTCACTGCGCAGCACGGCGGCCTTATGGGTAACGGTGAATTTTTTTTGGTATTTCATAACATTATCCTTTGGGTGCTCTATCTTTTTTAAATTGGGGTATCTTGATTTATTTATTTGATTTTAATTGGTTTTAAATATTATTTTTTGATTTTAGGGTACAAAGTATCATTTTGAACGCTGATTTTTGTGTAGTCTTCCACTGTTTTATTGCATTGTAAATGACAAAATTTAATCACTATGGGGTGAGGCGATGGGTGTGGATATCGACATTATCTCGCGCATTACAGAGCTTTTTATTGAGCTGAGCAGCGCCGAAAAACGTATCGCGCAATTCATTCTGGACGAGGCGGACGCGGTGACCGCTTTGCCGATTGCCGAGCTGGCCCGACAGGCCAACGTCAGCCAGGCCTCGATCACGCGCTTCGCCAAAACGCTGGGCTGCCGTGACGTGCGGGACCTTAAGGTCAAGCTGGCACAGTCGTTGGCGGTGGGGCAACGATTTATCCATGAAGAACCGGACCTGGAAGGGATCCAGGGGATTTACGAAACCATCATCAATGTCCTGACGATTAACCGCCGGACGATCGATGAGCCGGCGCTGGCCAAAGCGGTGGAGTGGCTCAGCGGCGCGCGGCAAATTCTGGCCATTGGCATGGGGGGCGGTTCGACCATTTGTGCCGCTGAGGTACAGCACCGCCTGTTTCGGCTCGGGCTGCCGGTGACCGCACAAAGCGACGGCTTGCTGGTGCGCATGATGGCGGCGGCGGTGGCCAGGCAGGATGTGGTGGTGGCGCTGTCGCTGGGCGGCTACACGCAGGAAGTGGTGGAAAGCGCGGCGATTGCTCGCCAGTACGGGGCCAAAGTAGTGGCCATCACGCCGGCAGGAACGCCGCTGGCGGCGCAGGCCGACGTGCTGTTGGCGCTGGTGGTGCGGGAAAATGATTACATCTATAAACCCAGTACTTCGCGCTACGCCATGTTGGCGATGGTCGACGTGCTGGCGACGGCGCTGGCCATGGCGAATAAACGCCAGTCCCGGGACCGTCTGCGCCGCATCAAGCTGGCGCTGGACAGTCACCGTGGAGGAGAAGATCGGCAGCCGCTGGGGGACTGAGTCGCTGCCCCAAGACACTAACCTGAGGATGATGATTCATGCGGTATCAGTATCTGATTAAAAATGTCACGGTGATCGACGGCAGCGGCGGGCCGCAATACCGTGCCGATGTGGCGGTGCAAGACGATCGGATTGCGGCGATCGCACCCGCCATAGAGGCTGAAGCCGAGGTGGTGATCGACGGCCGGGGGCGGGTGCTGTCGCCGGGGTTTATCGACGTACATACTCACGACGACACCAACGTGATCCGCATGCCCGAGATGCTGCCGAAGATATCCCAGGGGGTGACAACGGTGATTGTCGGCAACTGCGGCATCAGCGCTGCCGGGGCGGTAATCAAAACCAGCGTGCCCGATCCAATGAACCTGCTGGGAGAAAAAGCGCATTTCGTTTACCCCACGATTGCCGATTATCGTCAGCAGGTCGAGGCCGCGACGCCGGCGGTGAATGTGGCGACGCTGATCGGGCACACCACGCTGCGCAATAACCAGATGGACGACCTGTTTCGCCCGGCTAATGCCGAGGAAATCTGCGCCATGCGTGAGCAGCTGCGTGCCGCGTTGCAACAGGGCGCTTTGGGTCTGAGTACCGGCCTGGCGTATGCCTCGGCGTTCTCTGCCCCCACGCAAGAGGTGATGGCATTGGCGGAAGAGCTGGCGGGTGAGCAGGGGATTTACACCACTCACCTGCGTTCTGAATTTGAGCCCATACTCGAGGCAATGGAGGAGGCATTCCACATTGGCCGTCATGGCCGGGTGCCGGTGGTGATTTCGCACCACAAATGCGCCGGGGCGAAAAACTGGGGCCGCACGCAGGAAACGCTCAAGCTGTTCGACAGGGTGCGCCAGACTCAGGACGTGTCCTGCGACTGTTACCCTTATTCCGCCAGTTCATCGACGCTGGATTTAAAACAGATCACCGATGAGTTCGATATCGTCATCACCTGGTCCGAACCGCACCCGGAGATGGCGGGGCAATCCTTGCGGGACATCGCCGGGGCCTGGTCAATGAGCCTGCATGAGGCCGGCAAACGGCTGATGCCGGCGGGGGCGATTTATTACAACATGGACGAGCAGGATGTGCGCCGGGTATTGCGCTATCCGCTGACCATGGTGGGATCGGATGGCCTGCCGAACGATCCGATGCCGCACCCGCGCCTGTGGGGCGCTTTTCCCCGCGTGCTGGGCCACTACAGCCGCGATGAAGGTTTGTTCCCGCTCATGGTGGCGGTGCACAAAATGAGCGGTATGTCGGCGGCGCGTTATCAACTGCCGCAGCGTGGGCTGATCAAAACAGGGTACTACGCCGATCTGGTATTGTTTGACGCATTGAAAGTGAAAGACAGCGCGACGTTCAGCCAACCGCAGCAACCCGCTGCAGGGATCGACGCGGTGTGGGTGAACGGCGTACTGAGTTATCAACATCAGGCCGTGACCGGCCTGCGCGCCGGGCGGTTTTTGTGCCGTCAGGGCAACACAATCGACAGGAGCAAGGCATGACGATCAAAAGATACGGCATTGACGGCGGAACCGGGACCGGTGGGCAGCATCTGCCCTTTTCCCGCGCGGTAGAAGCCGGTGGCTGGTTGTACATTTCCGGCCAAACGCCGATGAAAGACGGTGAAGTGGTGGAGGGGGGGATTATCGATCAGTCTCGCCTGGCGATCCAAAACTGCCTGGATATTATGGCGGAAGCGGGATATGGCCTGGAAGACGTGGTGCACGTTAAGGTCATTCTGACCGATGCACGTTACTTCCAGTCATTCAATAAAGTCTTTCGCGAGTTCTTTGCCGCTCACCCCCCGGCACGGATTTGCGCGGTCGCCGATCTGGTGGTGGATTGCAAGGTTGAAGTGGATATTACCTGCTATAACGCCGCACGTATTCCCCGCTAGAGCGCTTGCCGATTAAAGGGGGGGGGAAGCCACCCTCAGACCGCAGACAAACCCGCATAAGGGTTAAACCGGTAGGGGTCGAACATGTCGACCCGATTTAACCGATTGATTATGCGATAGGGCGCAGCATGCAGCGCCCTTACTACGAAACTTTGTAGCACTTTGCCAGTGGCCTTAGGGGCAAAATCTCCCTTAATCATCATTTCGCCAGGCGGTGGAGCTCCGCGGCGCGAGTCGGTTATTTGCTGACGCGATCGTAGTAGACCATGTCGGCGTTCAGACCCTGCTGATAGCCTTTGACGTTATCGCGCAGCACCACTTCGGTTTTCGCCTGATCGATAAAGACATACGGCGAACTGCGTTGCAGTTCTTGCTGCATGGCAGTGTACAGCGCGCTGCGCTTGGCGGGATCGGCTTCGGCCACCGCCGCCAGCGTTTGTTGGTTCAACTGCGGGATCTGCCAGCCGTTGAGGCCTGCGACCGTGCTGGTCTTGCCGTCGTTATAGGCGAAGGCGCTGGCGTTGGAGTGGGCGTCGAAATAGTCCGGGATCCACAGGCGGATCGCCGCCTGATGCTGTCGGGCGCGTACCCGCGAATAAACCTGGCTGCCGGCGGCAGGCAACAGTTCCACCTTCACGCCGCCTTCGGCAAAGCTGGCCTGCAACGCCTGAGCAATAGTAATAAACGGCGGTTTGTTCTCGACGTCCAGCGTCAGCGAGGCATTGGTGATACCGGCCTTGGCCAGAATGGCCTTGGCTTTGGCCGGATCGAAACTGAACGGATTGTCTTTCAGCGCGCCCGGCAAGCCGACCGGCAGGAAGCTCTGGTGCACAAAATATTGGCCCTTCAACAGATCTTTAGTGATGCCCTGATAGTCGATCAGATAGCGCGCCGCTTCCCAGAACGTCGGGTTTTTCAACAGCGGATTGGCGGTATTGCCGGTGTTGAACACCAGGTAATTCTGCTCGGCAGAGGGGATTTCCAGCACCTTCACGCCCGGCTGATTTTTCAGCGCCACGGTTTGGTCCGGGCCCAGTTCGCGCGCCACATCAGCGTCACCTTGCTGGATCAACAGGCGGCGAGTGGCGGAGTCCGGCACGTTTTTAATGATGATGCTTTTCAGCAGTGGCTTGCTGCCCGGTGACGTCGGGTTGGCGTCCAGCACAATCGCCTGATGCGGTTGATAGACGCGCATTTTAAACGGCCCGCTGCCGGCGGAGTGCATTTTCAGCCAGGCATTGCCGTAGTCGCCGTCTTTGGCGTTAGGCTGCACCGCCTTGCTGTCGACGATCGAGGCGATCGGCGTGGAGAGAATATTCAGCGCCACCGCAGGACTGACGTTCGCCGTCCAGCTCAGTTGCAGGCTGTGGTCGTCGTTTTTTTTCAGCTGTGCGTCGATGTTGTCCGGCTGCCAGCCGAGAACGTTGAGGATAAACGCCGGTGACTTGTTCATCTTCACCGCGCGGCTAAAGGAAAAGATCACGTCATCGGCAGTCAGCGGGTTGCCGGAGGCGAAGGTCGCCTGCGGACGCAGTTTGATGGTCAGGGTTTTGGCCGCGGCGTTGCCCTGCCAGCTTTCCGCCAGCACCGGTTCCACTTTCGCCGGAACGTCGCGATCCGCCTGCACCAGCCGCTGATACAGGCTTGGGACGGTCTGGATACTCGACAGCTCGTTGGCTTCCGCCGGATCCAGGCTGACGATATCGTCGAGCGATTGCACGACCACCAGCGTATTGGGCGGGGTGGCGGCCAGCGCGGAGGAGGACAGGGCGGCAAGCATTAACAGCGGCAGGACTTTGGCTTTCATCGATGTTTTCCCTTGAATGTACGGCAAGAAATTATTGTTATCGTTTGTTTTCACGGCGTTTTCGCCGCCAGAATGCCACGGTAGAGTCTTTGTCGGCGGCTGACAAAGGCCAATCGGCTATTTGATATGCTTAAAATATATTAGACGGAAAAGGCGGGAGGGGGACGCAGCGTGCTGGATCACTGCGCCCCGGCAATGCAGATTAAAACGTTTCGCTCAGGGTGGCGACCATCACCGCCTTGATGGTGTGCAGGCGGTTCTCGGCCTGATCGAACACCACGCTGTGTGCAGATTCGAACACCTCATCGGTGACTTCCATGCCGCCGTGCAGCCCGTATTGTTCGGCCATTTGCTTACCGAGCGTGGTCTGGTCGTCGTGAAACGCCGGCAGGCAGTGCAGGAATTTGACGTTCGGGTTACCGGTCAGTTTCACCATCGCCATATTGACCTGATAAGGCTTCAGCAGCGCGATACGCTCCTGCCAGGTTTCTTTCGGCTCGCCCATCGATACCCACACGTCGGTATACAGAAAGTCCGCGTCCTTCACCCCTTCGGCAATGTCTTCGGTCAGGGTGATCTTGGCGCCGGTCTGTTTTGCCAATGCCTGGCACTCTGCCACCAGCTCCGGCTGTGGCCAGCAGGCCTTCGGCGCCACCAGTCGCAGGTCCATGCCTGCCAAGGCGGCAGCTTCCAGCAGGGTGTTGCCCATGTTGTTGCGGGTGTCGCCAAGGTAGGCGAGCTTCACCTCGCTCAGCGGCTTGCCCGGTAGGTGCTCCTGTACGGTCAGCAGATCCGCCAGCAACTGGGTCGGGTGGAACTCGTTGGTCAACCCGTTCCACACCGGTACGCCGGCATGGTTGGCCAGGGTTTCCACCAGCGCCTGACCATAACCGCGGTATTGAATACCGTCATACATCCGGCCCAGCACCCGGGCGGTGTCTTTCATCGACTCTTTATGGCCGATCTGGCTGCCGCTTGGGCCCAGATAGGTGACCTGAGCACCCTGATCGAAAGCGGCAACTTCGAAAGAGCATCGGGTACGGGTCGAGTCTTTTTCGAAGATGAGCGCAATGTTTTTGCCCTGCAGGTGGCGTTTTTCCTGGCCTTTCCGCTTGGCCTGCTTTAACTCGGCCGAAAGCTGCAGCAGCGCCTGAAGCTCCGCCGGGGTGAAATCCATTAACCTTAGGAAGTGACGTTTGTAGAACGGTTTTATGCTACTCATTGCCGTGTATCCTGATTGTTGTTATTGAATTAAAATTCACTTTATATGTATGAATATTCAATTTCAACCCCGTGGGAGAAATCTTTCACGTTTATCGTGGAAGCAATGCCGACGGTGTGTGAAAATAGAAGGAATACAGGCCATTTGACTTGAGGATATAGGCATGGCAAACCGCGAACAGCTAGAAGAACAACGTGAAGAGACCCGCCTGATCATCGAAGAACTGCTGGAAGACGGCAGCGATCCGGAAGCGCTCTACACTATCGAACACCACCTTTCTGCTGAGAAGTTTGAAGTGCTGGAGCAGGCCGCCGTTGAAGCCTTCAAGTTGGGCTACGAAGTGACCGACGCCGAAGAGCTGGAAGTGGAAGACGGTACCCTGGTGATGTGCTGTGACGTGATCAGCGAAATCGGTCTCAACGCCGAGCTGATCGACACTCAGGTAGAGCAGCTGGTGGCGTTGGCGGCACGTTGCGGCGTCAACTACGACGGTTGGGGCACCTACTTTGAAGATCCGAACGGCGAAGAAGGTGACGACGACGAAGAAGAAGGTGACTTCATCGACGAAGACGACGACGGTAAACGCCATTAATTAATCTTGTGGGCCGGCGCTCGCCGGCCCCGCCTATCCCGCCGTTTTTCAAGCCGCAGCGCTAGCTGTAACTTGAAATGCATAGGGCAGTTGAAGCAGATGAAATACCAATCCCTGTTAGCCCCCATTTTAAACTTCCTGCATTGCGAAACCCCAGACGCCTGGATAGACGCCGCCCGTCGTCCGGAAAACCTGCCGCTGTTGCTGACCGACCATATGGTGTGCGAGCTGAAAGCGGCGCAAACCGGCATGTGGCTAATCCGCCGTTACGTGGCAGACAAGGAGAGCGGCGATGCCTTGTTGGCGCTGCTAAGGCCTTATGAAGCGTTTCTGCATGAAGCGCAGGGCGTGCCGGAAGCCTTGTTCCAGCAAAACAATTTCACCCGCAAGATCTTGCCTAAGAACGGCTCGGCCTACGGCCAGGATCTGGCGGACAAGATGGTGTTGCTGATCAAAGAAGAGCTGCATCACTTCTCGCAGGTGCTGGAGATCATGCTGGCGCGGCAGATCCCGTATAAGAAGATCACGGCCAGCCGCTATGCCAAAGGCATGATCCGCGAGATCCGCACCCACGATCCGGCCACGCTGATTGATAAGCTGATTTGCGGTGCCTATATCGAAGCCCGCTCCTGCGAGCGTTTTGCCCGGTTGGCACCGCATCTGGACGACGAGTTAAACCGTTTCTACGTTTCGCTGCTGCGCTCCGAAGCGCGCCACTATCAGGATTACCTGCAGCTTGCCGAACAGATAGCCGGTGGCGACATCAGTGAGCGGGTGGCCCATTTCGGCCGCATTGAAGCAGAGCTTATCCAAACGCCGGACAGCGAGTTCCGCTTCCACAGCGGCGTGCCCGCCTTCGCCTGATAGCCGGGCGCCCGCGCAACTCAGTTACGCCGGTGCGCCCAGCAGCAAATCCACCGCTTTTTCCGCCAGCATAATGGTCGGCGCATTGGTATTGCCGCTGGTGACTTGCGGCATCACCGAGCAGTCGATCACCCGCAGTCGCTCAAAACCGTGCACCCGCAGTTGCAGATCTGTCACCGAGTCCTGCGGCGATTGGCCCATGCGGCAACTGCCTACCGGGTGATACACCGTCTTGCAGAAGTTGCGCACAAACTCCTCCAGCTGGGCGTCATCGTTCAACCACACCGGCTGCGGCATCAGCAGATCTTTGATCAGCGGCTTGAGGGCCGCGGTTTGCAGGAAGCGCAGGCCGAATTTCACCGCGCGCACGCTGCCGGCCAGATCCTCCGGATGGCCGAGGTAATTGGCGTGCAGCTTCACCGGATCGCGCGGATCGCGGCTGCGCAGCAGGACTTCCCCTCGCGCCTTGGGCTGCAGATAACCGACCTTGAGCGTGAAACCGTGGATATTGGGCAGCGGTTCGCCGGGCACGTCGTCCCAGCTGTCGAGCATCGGCAGGAAGTGGATTTGCACGTCGGGCCGGCCGTCACCCTGGCTGTCGGTGAAGGCGGCACCTTCCAGTACGTTGGAGCTCAGCACGCCGCTGCGAAACGCCAGCCATTCGGTGCCGTGGCGTAGCGCCTGCAGCCCGCGATCGGCACCGTAGAGGCTGATCGGTTGCCGGGTGCTGACGTTGATCGACATATGCAGGTGATCGTGGAAGTTCTTGCCCACCGGCAGATCGGCGAGGGGCGTTATGCCCAACTGTTGCAGATGTTCGCGTGGCCCAATGCCTGACAGCATCAGGATCTTCGGCGATCCTACCGCGCCGGCGCTGAGGATCACTTCCTTTGCCGCATGCGCGGTGACTTCGGCACCGCCGTTTTGGCTATACACCACGCCGGTGGCGACGTTGTTGTCCAATACCACGCGGTGCACCAGTGCATTCAGTTTCACCACCAGGCGCTGTTCGTTGCGCACCGCTTTCAGGTAGGTGCGTGCAGTGCTGGCGCGCTCGCCGTTATGGGTGGTGGTCTGGTAGAAGCCGACGCCGTGCTGGCTGTCGCCGTTGAAATCGTTGCGGTAGGGCAGGTCCAGCTCCTGGCCGGCGCGGATAAACGCCATGCTGAGCGGGTGTCGGTAGCGGTTCTCGCTGACCGGCAGCAGGCCCTCACCGCCGTGATAGGCGTCGGACAGGCTCTCGTTGGCCTCGGCACGTTTGAAATAGGGCAGCACGTCCTGATAGCCCCAGCCGACGCAGCCGTAACGTTCGGCCCACTCGTCGTAATCTTGCCGCTGGCCACGGATATAGATCATGCCGTTGACCGAGCTGCTGCCGCCCAACACCTTGCCCTGGGCGATCTGCATGCGGCGGTTGTTGGCGTGCGGCTCAGGTTCGGTTTCGTAGGGCCAGCTTTTTTTGGCGATGATTTTCGCCACGCCGGCCGGCATCTTGATGAATAAATTATTGTCGTCGCCACCGGCTTCCAGCAGTAACACCCGCGCCTGAGTGCGGCGGATCAACTGCGCTGCCAGTACGCAGCCGGCGGAACCTGCGCCGACAATGATGTAATCAAAAGCGTTTTCCGACATGACTGCTCCCTGTGCGATTACGGCATGAGCCTGTCATGGCAGAGTATCGCAAGCGGACGGTAGGTCAATTTCAAATCGTTAATTTGTTAATGAATATCACATAAATTGTTTTTAATTTTTATCAACTAATTGATTTAAATATATAAAAAATAAAATGTTCATATTAATATTTTTTGTAGTTTGCGCGACCGTGACGATGCCGGAGCGAAAAATACGCGGTGATAAATATCCGGCGCATTGTTTCTAAACGGAATATTAAATATGAGATTTATCCGAGCGGGAAAGAGGATGTCAGCACAAAAATGCTGCTATATGATGAGCCACTCTGTGGTTGGATAAGATATTAAGAAATATGGACATTTCGATTAATAAATCTAATTATTTAAAAGGGATTGCCATCATATTGATGCTGATCCATCACCTGTTTGCCTACCCGATCCGAATTAGCCCGGATATCCCGGTCTATCATATTGTTAACAGCGTTGATCTTGAAATGTATCTTGGTCTGTTCGGCAAGATTTGCGTTTCGATGTTTCTGTTTCTGTCCGGTTACGGGTTTTCGCTGAAAAAAGAAGTGTCGTTTCACTATATCTGGGGAAAGCTGAAGAATTTATATATCAGCTATTGGATAGTGTTATTTATCTTTGTCCCTATCGGCATTTTCTTCTTTCCCGGAGAAAGGTATAGCCTTTCCCTGCCGCTGTTTCTCGAAAACCTGATTGGCATTAAATCCACGTATAACAGCGAGTGGTGGTTCTTCAAACTCTATGTGCTGTACGTGCTTTCTCTGCCGCTGTTGTCGCGGCTGAATATCTACCCTTTGCTGGGGCTGCTGGTTCTGGCGGCGCTGTGCGGCAGAGGGCTGCAGTATTTCGCCTGGGCGCCTGAAATCGTGATCGAATATTGCACCTGGCTACTGCCTTTCGGCTTTGGCATGGTGTTTGGCCGCAGCAAGCAAATGCCGGCGGACTTCTGGCTGTCGAAGCTGATTGTTACCCTGAGCCGCACCCATCCGCTGATCTTGCTGATGGTGACGGTAGCGGTGTTTATCGTCGCCCATAATCCGGGGCTGCTGCTGGTGACGCCGCTGTTTATCATCGCGATGATGAAAACCGCAGACGGGCTGGGCAGCACGGTGAATCGGGTGGTGGGCGAGCTGGGCAAGCATTCGATGTACATGTGGCTGACCCACAGCTTCTACTGCTATTACTTTACCCAAAAGCTGATTTTTGCGCCGCGCTATACGCCGCTGATCCTGCTGCTGCTGATTGTGGTGTCCTACCTGACCAGCCTGGTGCTGAGCCGGATTGAGCTGGCGATCAAGGGCAGGGTAACGGCGTAGGGAGGCTGAATGTTGCGCCCGTGATGACCGCGGGCGCAGCAGCAAGATTAAAGCGTTTTCAGCATGGTGACTTCGCAGTCGACGTGGCCAGTGGTGCCCATGGCGTGGTCGATATGTTCGAAGCCCAGATGCTCGTACAGGCCGATGGCCTGCGTCAGGCTGGCGGTGGTTTCCAAATAACAACAGCGGAAGCCCTGTTGACGGGCAAACTCCAGTGCCTGCAGCGCCAGGCGTTTTGCCAGGCCCTGGCCGCGCAAAATCGGCAGGAAATACATTTTCTGTAATTCGCAAATATCGTCGTCACCGCCCTGCAGCGGGGCCACGCCGCCACCGCCGGCAATCCGGCCATCGACTTCTATCACCCAATAAGCGCTGCGTGGCAGGCTGTAGAGCTGATACAAGACGTCCAGATTGGGGTCGGAAACGGTATAGCCTTTGTCCGCCGTCAGGCCGTGCTCGGCAGAGACTTCGCGAATGACATTAGCAATAGCGGCATTGTCGTCAGCCGTTATTGGGCGCACCAGAAGACGTACTGGGGTTGCTGTTGTCATAGTTACACTCGCCATAAAAAGAACCCGAAGGGCTCCGGAATATCGTTTTTTGTGCAGACAAAAACGCGCCGGGGTTATATCTCGGCGGCGTCCATGCAGCTTTAATATCTTGTAATAACATCTATACCCTTCATCTTTCAAGCTGCAGATGTGTTGGCTGCGTTTTCTTACCCCAGTCACTTACTTATGTAAGCTCCTGGGGCTTCGCTCACTTGCCGCCTTCCTGCATCTCGAAATCTATTGGGTATTTATATGGCTGATGCAACGGCGATAAAAAAACAGCGGGGAAATCCCCGCTGTTTTTCAACTGTTGCAGTGAACCGAAAGATTACAGCGCGGCGATGGTCGCCTGCTGTTCCTGCAGCTTCACTTTACCTTCTTTGCAGGCTGCCAGACGTTCGCGCTCTTTGGCGACCACGGCTTCCGGCGCGCGCGCTACAAAGCCTTCGTTGGCCAGCTTGCCTTCGATCGAGGCGATTTCTGCATCCAGCTTGCCCATCTCTTTCGACAGACGCGCGATTTCGGCGTCTTTATCGATAAAGCCGGCCATAGGGATCAGCAGCTCGGCGCCGTCCACCAGTTTGGTGACCGATACCGGGCCTTTGTCACCCGCAGGCAGCAGGGCGATAGACTCCAGACGCGCCAGACGCTCAATAAAGCTCTGGTTCTCCTGCACGCGACGCTGAGCGTCGGCACTGCAGTTGCGCAGCAGCACTTCCAGCTGTTTGCTCGGAGCGATATTCATCTCGGCGCGGATGTTACGCACCGCGGTGATCGCCTGCTTGATCCATTCCAGATCGTTCAGCGCCTGCGCGTCTTCCAACGCGGCGTCGTACTCTGGGAAGGGTTGCAGCATAATGGTGTCTGCGGTTTCGCCGGTCAGGGTTTTCACGCGCTGCCAGATGGTTTCGGTAATGAACGGGATCACCGGGTGCGCCAGGCGCAGCAGGGCTTCCAGCACGGTGATCAGCGTGTGGCGGGTGCCGCGCTGTTCCGCTTCGCTGCCGTTGCTCACGACCGGCTTGGTCAGCTCCAGGTACCAGTCACAGAACTGGTTCCAGGTGAATTCGTACAGGATGTTGGCGGCCAGATCGAAGCGGTAGGTGTCCAGCGCTTCGCGGTAAGCTTTCACCGTACGGTTGAATTCGGCCAGGATCCAGCGGTCCGCCAGCGACAGCACTTTCTCGCCGCCGTTGAAGCCGCAGTCCTGACCTTCCGCGTTCATCAGTACGAAGCGGCTGGCGTTCCACAGCTTGTTACAGAAGTTGCGGTAGCCTTCCAGACGCTTCATATCCCAGTTGATGTCACGGCCGGTAGAGGCCAGCGCCGCCAGGGTGAAGCGCAGGGCGTCGGTGCCGTGCGGCTCGATGCCGTTCGGGAACTGCTTCTCGGTGCGCTTGCGGATTTTCTCCGCCAGCTGCGGCTGCATCATGTTGCCGGTGCGTTTTTCCAGCAGGTCTTCGAGCGAGATGCCGTCAACCATGTCCAGCGGGTCGATCACGTTGCCTTTCGACTTGGACATCTTCTGCCCTTCGTCGTCACGGATCAGACCGGTCATGTAGACCGTCTTGAACGGAACCTGCGGCTTGCCGTTTTCGTCCTTCATGAAGTGCATGGTCAGCATGATCATGCGCGCAATCCAGAAGAAGATGATGTCGAAGCCGCTGACCATCACGCTGGTCGGGTGGAAGGTTTTCAGCGCGTCGGTCTGCTCTGGCCAGCCCAGGGTAGAGAAGGTCCACAGGCCGGAAGAGAACCAGGTGTCCAGCACGTCTTCGTCCTGAGTCAGCACCACGTCGGCGCCCAGGTTGTTTTCGCTGCGCACTTCTTCTTCGCTGCGGCCCACGTAGACTTTGCCGTTCACGTCGTACCAGGCCGGGATACGGTGACCCCACCACAGCTGACGAGAGATACACCAGTCCTGAATGTCGCGCATCCAGCTGAAGTACATGTTTTCGTACTGCTTCGGCACGAACTGAATTTCGCCTTGCTCAACCGCTTCCACCGCCACTTTCGCCAGCGGTGCGGTACGTACGTACCATTGGTCGGTCAGCATGGGTTCGATCACCACGCCGCCGCGGTCGCCGTAAGGCACCGTCAGGTCGTGCGGTTTGATCTCGTCGAGCAGGCCCAATTCGTCAAAGGCGGCAACCACTGCTTTACGCGCCGCGAAACGCTCCAGGCCACGGAACTGGGCTGGGATTTCGTTGCAGTAATCGGTGCAGATTTCGCCGAGCGTGTTGAACACTTCCGCTTCCTGGCGGATATCGCCGTCGAAAGTCAGGATGTTGATCATCGGCAGGCCGTGACGTTTACCGACTTCGTAGTCGTTAAAGTCGTGCGCCGGGGTGATTTTCACGCAGCCGGTGCCTTTTTCCATATCGGCGTGCTCGTCACCGACGATGCGGATGCGACGACCCACCAGCGGCAGAACGATTTCTTTGCCGATCAAATCTTTGTAGCGCGGGTCTTCCGGGTTTACCGCTACGCCGGTATCACCGAGCACGGTTTCCGGACGGGTGGTGGCGACCACCAGGTAATCTTTGCCTTCGGCGGTTTTGGCGCCGTCAGCCAGCGGGTAGCGCAGGTGCCACATGGAGCCTTTGGACTCGCGGTTTTCCACTTCCAGGTCGGAGATGGCGGTGCGCAGTTTCGGATCCCAGTTCACCAGGCGTTTGCCGCGGTAGATCAGATCTTCTTTGTGCAGACGGACAAACACTTCGCGTACCGCGTTGGACAGGCCTTCGTCCATGGTGAAGCGCTCGCGCTCCCAGTCCACGGAGTTGCCCAGGCGACGCATCTGGCGGGTGATGGTGCCGCCGGATTCCGCTTTCCACTGCCAGATTTTGTCGATGAACGCATCGCGGCCATAGTCATGGCGAGTTTTGTTTTCTTCTGCGGCGATCTTGCGCTCAACCACCATCTGGGTGGCGATACCGGCATGGTCGGTACCGGCCTGCCACAGGGTATTTTTACCCTGCATGCGCTGGTAACGGATCATGGTGTCCATGATGGTCTGCTGGAAAGCGTGACCCATGTGCAGGCTGCCGGTAACGTTCGGCGGCGGGATCATGATGCAGAAGCTTTCCTGGCTGGTATCACCGTTTGGCTTGAAGTAACCCTGGTTTTCCCAGTGATCGTACAGCTTCTGTTCGATCTCTTTCGGGTCGTATGCGGTATCGAGATGACTGTTTGTCTTTTCCATTTTATATCGTTGTTCAGTGAGTTGGCGGCGTTGCCGTGGTCAAATGGAAGCCGACGCTGCGATAGGCTTTATATCGGTCGCGCGCCAACTGTTTTAAGGTGTCTTCGTAAGGGACGAAGTCTACCACTTCATGGAAAGCAGTAGCAAAATCTGCAAACTGCGGCAGCAGGGCGATCAGCAGATCGCGCGGTGAGTTGCCGCGTTTGCCGGGCCAGCACAGCTCGACCGGGGCACCGTAGTGCGGCCCTTCGCCGGCCAGATTGTGCGGCACGAACTGGTGCGGATCGCGCTGCCACAGCGCTTCGTCCAGCCGCTGGGCCTGTTCCTGGCTTTCGCAGGCGATCAACACCCGCTTGCCGGAGCGCCAGCGTTCGGCGGCAACGGCGCAGGCCACGGCCTCATGCGCGCTGAGCGCACCTGCCGGTTCCGCATGTTCAATTAAATAGAACGTAGCCTGTTTCATATAACCCCTTCATCTTTCAAGCTGCAGCCGTGTTGGCTGCCCTCCCTCACCCCAGTCACTTACCCGTGTAAGCTCCTGGGGATTCTCTCGGTTGCCGCCTTGCTGCAACTCGAAAGCTATTGGGTTTATAAAATTGTGCAGCATTACTAAAAACACAAGGGTACAGCATGCTGTACCCTTGGGGATTATACCTGAATTACCGCTCAGATTTAATCGTCGCCGTTCAGCCCCGCGCGATTGAGCAGGAACTGCGCCAGCATCGCTACCGGACGACCGGTTGCGCCTTTGGCTTTGCCGGAACGCCAGGCGGTGCCGGCGATATCCAGGTGCGCCCAGCTGTACTTGCGGGTAAAGCGCGACAGGAAGCAGGCTGCGGTAATAGCCCCGCCCGGACGGCCGCCAATGTTTGCCATATCGGCAAAATTGGAGTCCAGCTGCTCATAGTACTCGTCGGACATCGGCAAGCGCCACGCGCGGTCACCGGCCTGTTCGGACGCGCCGATCAGTTCGTGTGCCAGCGGGTTGTGGTTCGACATCAGGCCGGTGATGTGGTGGCCCAGCGCAATCACGCAGGCGCCGGTCAGGGTGGCAACGTCAATCACCAGCTCCGGATCGAAACGCTCAACGTAGGTCAGGGTGTCGCACAGCACCAGGCGGCCTTCGGCGTCGGTGTTCAACACCTCGACGGTCTGGCCGGACATGGTGGTCAGCACGTCACCCGGACGATAAGCGCTGCCGCCCGGCATGTTTTCACAGCCGGCCAGTACGCCGATCACGTTAAGCGGCAGGTTCAATTCCGCCACCACGCGCATCACGCCGTACACGGTGGCAGCGCCACACATGTCGTACTTCATCTCGTCCATGCTGTCGGCAGGTTTGATCGAGATACCGCCGGAGTCGAAGGTCAGCCCTTTACCCACCAGCACAATCGGCTTGGCGTCCGGGTTCGGGTTGCCTTTATATTCCATCACCGACATCAGCGATTCGTTCTGCGACCCTGCGCCAACCGCCAGATAGGCGTTCATCCCCAGCTCTTTCATCTGCTGTTCGCCGATGACGCGGGTGGTGATGTTGGTGCTGAAGGCGTCCGCCAGTTGACGAGCCTGAGAGGCCAGGTAGCCGGCGTTACAGATGTTCGGCGGCATATTGCCGAGATCTTTCGCTGCCTTGATACCGGAAGAGACGGCCAGACCGTGCTGGATAGCGCGTTCACCGCTGGTGAGTTCACGGCGGGTCGGCACGTTGAACACCATTTTGCGCAGCGGACGGCGCGGCTCCACTTTATTGCTTTTCAACTGATCGAAGGTGTAGAGCGTTTCTTTTGCGGTTTCCACCGCCTGGCGCACCTTCCAGTAAGTGTTGCGGCCTTTCACGTGCAGCTCGGTCAGGAAGCAGACCGCTTCCATGGAGCCGGTATCGTTAAGGGTATTGATGGTTTTTTGAATCACCTGTTTGTACTGGCGTTCATCGAGCTCGCGCTCTTTGCCACAGCCAATCAACAGGATGCGTTCGGAGAGAATGTTAGGCACATGGTGCAGCAGTAACGTCTGCCCGACTTTACCTTCCAGTTCGCCACGGCGCAGCAAAGCGCTGATATAACCATCACTGATTTTGTCGAGTTGTTCTGCGATAGGGGACAAGCGGCGCGGTTCGAAAACGCCGACTACAATACAGGCACTGCGCTGTTTTTCCGGGCTACCGCTTTTTACACTGAACTCCATGCACTCTCCTGAATCTTAAAGACAAAGGCAGGCGCTACGGCTAGAATAACGTACTCCGTAACGATCTCCCGCCATTGAGTTAACTAACTATGTTAACCTGAACGGCGTAAATTGCTCTGTTTTGGCGACTATAAGTAAGTTCCTATAGGACACCCAAATGCTAGATGTTGTAATACTATTTTAGCTGTGTTGGTTGCCATATGATGAGAATAAATGGCGGATTAGCGATGAAACTATCGATTTTCCTGCAAAAAGACAAGTTTTCACAGGCGTAATAAGCGTGATCATCATAAGATATCTGGTACGGGAAACGCTAAAGAGCCAAATCGCGATCCTTTTCATCCTGCTTCTGATCTTCTTTTGTCAGAACCTGGTCAAGGTGTTAGGCGATGCGGTGGACGGCGATGTCCCGACAAATTTAGTCCTTTCATTGCTCGCATTGGGTGTGCCGAAGATGGCGCAGCTAATCCTGCCGTTAAGCCTGTTTCTCGGCTTATTGATGACGCTTGGGCGGCTGTATACCGACAGCGAAATCACCGTGATGCATGCCTGCGGGCTGGGTAAACGCACCCTGATTATCGCCGCGATGGTGCTGGCGCTGATCACCTCTGCCGTGGCGGCGGTCAACGTGTTCTGGGCCGGGCCCATGGCCTCGCGCTATCAGGACGTGGTGATCAGCGAAGCCAAAGCCAACCCCAGCATCGCCGGGCTGGCGGAAGGGCAGTTCAAACCTTCGCAAGACGGCAACGCGGTGCTGTTTATCGGCAACGTAAAAGGCAGCACTTTCAACGACGTGTTCCTGGCGCAACTGCGGCCGAACGGCAACCAACGCCCATCCGTGGTGGTGGCTGAGCATGGCCAGATCAACCAGATGAAAGACGGTTCGCAGGTGGTGACGCTGGACAAGGGCACCCGCTTCGAAGGCACCGCGCTGCTGCGTGACTTCCGCATTACCGATTTCAACGACTATAAAGCCGTGGTCGGCCACCGCACGGTCGCCGTGGACGGCAACCAGGCCGAGCAGATGTCGATGCAGACGC
This sequence comes from Serratia sp. AXJ-M, assembly GCF_046531865.1. Taxonomy (NCBI): domain Bacteria; kingdom Pseudomonadati; phylum Pseudomonadota; class Gammaproteobacteria; order Enterobacterales; family Yersiniaceae; genus Serratia; species Serratia sp. AXJ-M. The sequence continues at coordinate 520,894 of NZ_CP059394.1, forward strand.
TGCTGGAGTCTGACGACCCGGACGCGCGCGCCGAGTTCCACTGGCGCCTGACGCTGGTGCTTTCCGTGGTGATCATGGCGCTGTTGGTGGTACCGCTCAGCGTGGTCAACCCACGCCAGGGCCGCGTGCTCAGCATGCTGCCGGCCATCCTGCTGTATTTGATTTTCTTCCTGCTGCAGACGTCGCTGCGTTCCAACGGCGGCAAGGGCAAACTGGACCCGATGATATGGCTTTGGGTGGTCAACGCGGCGTACTTTGCGATCGCGCTGGCGCTAAACCTGTGGGATACGGTGCCGATGCGTAAGCTGCGTGCACGCCTGAGAGGAGCGGCCTGATGTTTGGCGTTTTAGACCGATATATCGGTAAGACGATTTTCAACACCATCATCATGACGTTGTTCATGCTGGTGTCGCTTTCCGGCATCATCAAGTTCGTCGACCAGCTGCGTAAAGTGGGCCAGGGCGAGTACACGGCACTGAGCGCCGGGATGTTTACCCTGCTGAGTGTACCGAAAGACATCGAGATCTTCTTCCCGATGGCCGCGCTGCTGGGCGCACTGCTCGGGCTGGGGCAACTGGCGACGCGCAGTGAACTGGTGGTGATGCAGGCTTCTGGCTTTACCCGCATGCAGATCGCCGGCTCGGTGATGAAAACCGCTATCCCGCTGGTGCTGTTGACCATGGCGATTGGCGAGTGGGTGGCACCGCAGGGCGACCAGATGGCGCGCAACTACCGTGCGCAGCAGATGTACGGCGGCTCGCTGCTTTCCACCAAAAACGGCCTGTGGGCGAAGGACGGCAACGACTTCATCTACATTGAGCGCGTGGCGGGCGAGAAAGAGCTTTCCGGCGTCAACATCTACCACTTCAACGACCAGCGCAGGCTGGAGACGGTGCGCTATGCCGCCACCGCCAGCTTTGAAGACGGCGTGTGGAAGCTTTCGCAGGTGGACACCTCTGACCTGACCAATGAAAAGCAGGTGACCGGCACCCAGACGCTGACAGGCGAATGGAAAACCAACCTGACCCCGGACAAACTGGGCGTGGTAGCGCTGGACCCAACCTCGCTTTCGATCAGCGGCCTGCACAACTACGTGAAGTACCTGAAACAGAGTGGCCAGGAAGCCAACCGCTACCAGCTGAACATGTGGAGCAAAGTATTCTCGCCGCTTTCCGTTGCGGTGATGATGCTGATGGCGCTGTCGTTCATCTTCGGGCCGCTGCGCAGCGTGCCGATGGGCGTGCGTGTGGTGACCGGTATCAGCTTCGGTTTCCTGTTCTACGTGCTGGACCAGATATTCGGCCCGCTGAGCCTGGTGTACAACATGCCGCCGGTACTGGGCGCGTTGCTGCCAAGCATGCTGTTCCTGCTGATCAGCGTGTATATGCTGCTAAAACGCAAGTAGCGGCACGACAGACGATTTAAAAAGGCGTAGCCATGCGGTTACGCCTTTTTTGTTTCTGGCGCCTCTGGGACGCGCTGCTGCTGATATCGCTACACACAGGCGCACATTATCGCCGGTATCATCCGTAGGGGCGCTGCACGCCGCGGCCGTGTCGTTTATCACAGTTATCCCCGATGTCATCCGTAGGGGCGCCGCATGCCGTGCCCGTGCCGTTTACCACAGTTATCCCCGATGTCATCCGTAGGGGCGCCGCATGCTGCGCCCGTGTTGTTTGCCACCGTTATCCCCGATAGACACGCCATACTTCGCCCAAAAAACGAACCCAATGTGACCCCGGCGACGATTTTTTCAGCACTTAACTCATTGAACAACGGATAAGTGTTGCACGTGGATCGCTGAAAGGTATAATGCACCCGTTTTCCGCATACTACTTGCAGTGCCGAAGTGGCGAAATCGGTAGACGCAGTTGATTCAAAATCAACCGTAGAGATACGTGCCGGTTCGAGTCCGGCCTTCGGCACCATTAGTACAGCGCGAACAAGAAGCCACCGAGAGGTGGTTTTTTTGTGCCTAAAATCCAGCCCCGCGAGTTCTCCCTATCTAACCCAAACTCATCCATCAACGGATTGACACATCCCATAATTGCCACTTTTGCGGGCACGTTCCGCAGCCCCTTGAACGCCCATTTCTATCCAAGAGATGCTGGACTAACCGAGAGTGATGATTATCATGTTATCGATACTACCGATTCAGAGAGCGTGCTATGCAACATATCATTGAAGGTTTCCTCAGCTTCCAGAAAGAGATTTTCCCACAGCGTAAGGAACTCTTCCGCAGCCTTGCCTCCAGCCAGAACCCTAAAGCGCTTTTTATTTCGTGTTCTGACAGCCGCCTGGTACCCGAGCTTGTGACACAGCAAGACCCGGGGCAGCTTTTCGTTATCCGTAACGCAGGCAACATCGTGCCTTCCTTTGGCCCGGAGCCGGGCGGGGTGTCTGCGACCATTGAATACGCGGTGGTGGCACTGGGCGTCACGGATATCGTGATTTGCGGCCACTCGAACTGTGGCGCCATGAAGGCGATAGCTTCTTGCCAGTGCCTTGACCCGATGCCTGCTGTGGCCCACTGGCTGCACTATGCGGACGCGGCCAAAGCGGTGGTAGAGAAGAAAACGTGGGATAACGAAATCGACAAAGTTAACGCTATGGTCGAAGAGAACGTTATCGCCCAGCTTAATAACATTAAGACTCACCCCTCCGTTGCCGTGGGCCTGCGCAACAACGGCCTGCGTCTGCACGGCTGGGTGTACGACATCGAAAGTGGCGAGATCCGCACGCTGGATAAAAATACGAAGAATTTCGTGTCACTGGCAGATAACCCTGAAGTTCACTTCGAATAAGGTGATGCCCGGTCTTGCTTATGAAATTCAATCCACGCTTCGGCGTGGATTTTTTTTCGGCATAAATTTAGCTTAGCTAACAGCCTTTAGGCTGTATTTATAGCAAAACACCCTATAAGCTGTATTTTGCATTTACAGCTTATGGGGTGTAATGTGAATAATACAGCTTATAATCTGTACACAGCGATAAGGCAGCGAGCCGCTATCTATGAATACCGTCTATCCGTTAAAAACACTAAGCCAGCTACGTCTATTACTGGTGGGTTTTCGTAAAGCAAAAGGCCTGACGCAAAAAGACGTCTCTGAGAGGTTGGGCGTAACCCAGCAGACCTATGCACGCCTGGAGTCAAACCCTGCATCAGCCAGCCTGGAACGTCTGTTTAGGGTGTTTAATGTACTGGGTATTGAAATGGTGCTTTCATCAGAGCTTGCCGCTCCGGGATGTGAAACGGAGGATACTTCTACAACTCATATAGACTCGCCCGCCAGGCGGGAACAGTGGTGACGAGATGCGTCGTTCGCAACAACGCTTAGCTATCTGGATGAACGGTATTCCGGTGGGATACTGGGAAAAGCATAAAGGTGAAGATCGGCTGGAATATCACCCTGACTGGATTGCTGATAGTCAGGGGAGGCCTTTGTCGCTTTCGTTGCCGTTCACACCGGGGAATCAGCCTTATCGTGGCAACGTCGTGCGCGATTATTTCGATAACCTGCTGCCGGATAGCGAGGGGATCCGTCGACGTCTGGCAATGCGTTATCATGCCGAAAGCCTTGATCCCTTTGATTTACTGACTGAACTGGGCCGCGACTGTGTGGGCGCCATACAACTTCTTGATATTGATGAACAACCCACTCATATATTTTCCATCAGGCAGCGCCCGCTTTCAGAGGCGCAAATTGCCGAAATGCTCCGCAATACTGCCACGATGTTACCGGGGCGACAGGGTCAGGATGACGATCTACGCTTATCTATCGCCGGCGCTCAAGAAAAAACAGCGCTGTTGTGGCACGACGACCAGTGGTGTTTACCTGAGGGAAATACGCCGACCACGCATATTTTCAAATTAGCCCTGGGGCTGGTGGGAAACATGCGGGCTGATATGAGTACATCCATCGAGAATGAGTGGCTCTGCTCTCTCATATTTGAGCACTATGGTGTGCCTGTCGCAAGAACGGCTATAGCGCAATTTGAAGATCAAAAGGCACTCATCGTTGAGCGTTTTGACAGGAAGCTATCGAGTGATAGGCAGTGGTGGATTCGCCTGCCGCAAGAGGATATGTGCCAGGCTCTGGGCGTGTCGCCGCTGAATAAGTATCAGTCAGACGGTGGCCCCGGTATTACAGATATTATGGAAGTTCTGAGTCGCTCGGATCAGGCTGAAACAGATCGCAGGCACTTCTTTAAAGCGCAGATTATTTTTTGGCTACTGGCCGCGACCGATGGTCGCGCAAAGAATTTCAGTCTTGCGCATTTACCGCAAAATCGTTACCACCTGACGCCCCTGTACGATGTACTATCGGCCTGGCCGCTGATTGGCCCGGGGAATAGCCAGATAGCCTGGCAGAAGTGCAAACTGGCGATGGCCGTTCGCGGGAGCAGTAACTATTACCACATTAGCCAGATCCGACGCCGCCACTGGATAAAACACGGTGAAATGACCGGGTTAGGCCAGCATGAGGTTGAATCCATTATTGAAGAGCTGCTGGCGGATACTCCGGGAGTTATTGAGCGTGTAACAGGGCTGTTGCCTGCTTCGTTCCCACCGGAACTAGTAGCATGCATTTTTGATGGTATACGGCAGCAGTGTGCGCGGTTGGCTGGGGGATAATATGATATGCGAACGAGGGATGATCACAAATCACATTACTCTAAATATAGAGGCTCTGTGCCGAATGATTTATCAGTATTTGCCCGCGTGATCATATCAACTCTTAGTATCTAATGCTAAATAAAGCCCTGAATTGCTTGCATAAGGCACTTTACCTGAAGGTACAAGCTTCGCTGCGGTATCCAAATGAACATCTTGATCATCAAAAAAGATATGTGGCCTGAATGCTTTTAAAACTTTATCTTTTCCAACCCCCCCGAGAAAAAATGCTTCGTCAACGTAAACGCCCCATTTTCGTAGCGTTTTAATCACTCTCATCTCTGATGGGGAATTTCTTGCAGTGACTAAAGCAATACGTATTGGGGAGTATTCCATTCTTATAGGTAGCCTCTCCTGAAGTTTTGCCAACTTTTTGAGTAATGTAGCATACGGTCCTTCCCCCATAGGGATGTCTTGTTGTGCATTCTCTTGAGCGTGAAATGCTGCCATCCCTTGTGTTTTATAGACCAATTCACTCTCATCTGAAAAAAGCACGGCATCTCCATCGAAGGCAATTCTGACCTGGCCCTCAGGGATCTCTGGAGCATCTGCAGGAGGATCTTTCAAAATGGCTGCAGCACAGAAACAAGAGTCAATTACCTTCTGTGCATCAGCAACATTTGTAGTCAGAAAAAGGTCTACATCAAATGCATCTAAGTAATCGGCAACCGTTTCTCCGGCGGTGAAGGCCGAACGCGAGATGTTCAGCTTATCGTGACGAATGGTGTTTAATACACGAATACCGGTTTCTGGGCTATTACGAGACATAACAACGACTTCTACTAACGGTGATTTATCCTCGGCTTGCTTATACTGGTTTAGCCCGAGTAATGCTTTGATTAATGGATAGCCAGTCCCGGGCTCAAGTGGTTCATTTTCGTGTTCTAGCATATAGGCTCGATATTGCTCAATTGCACTATCGGGATCTGTTACCGATGTCTCTTGAAAAATACGATCCGACTCACTCATATCAAACAGTGCGGTAGCACTTATACCAATAACCAAAGTATTACTCAGATCTAATGCCATTTTACTCTCCTATCAGAGCCCACTCATGCCATTAACAAATGGTATCTATCACACAGCGAATTTTATCATACACGCGAGAGCTAACGATTCAACGTTCAAGAACTCTAGGCTTATTGCTTTAAATATCCTCTTCGAAACACTTCTACTCAAATAGTTTTTAAACAACAGCTATTTAAAATCAGCCTCTTTCAGCTCCAACTTCACCATCAAAGTCTGATTCAGCGCTTTCCCATCTATCCCACTGTGTATCCGACGGTGGCAGGTAGGGCAGATGGCGCCAACCCACTGGGGGTGATCGGGGCCTTCATCGGCGAGGCGTTTTGTGTGGTGGGGTTCCAAGTAGGGTTCGCCATTCTTTTTCTTGAACGGCGCTGGCTGCTCGCATGACTCACAGATGCCATTGGCGCGTTGCAGTACGTATTTTTTCACGTCCTCGCTGCGCTTGAACCAAGAATTCTTGCTGTCACTTTCTTTACGCTGGCCCGTCATCATGGATGATTTGATAGCCTTGGCGCGTAGCTGCTCGAGCGTTTCTTTCTTCGAAGCGACTTCTGAAGTATCGATATCATTATCAACTTCGCGAGCAGAAGATACCGGGAATAAATTAAAAACTATACCCTGCCGCATATCCTTTTTTTCGAAGTCTAAGCATTGAATGTAATCCCAAGTATCACATTCAAACATGCCAATAAATCTTACGCCCTTATCTTTTTTATTATCTTCAAATAAGAAGATGTCTTCGCCATTCTCTTTGTGGTCGCGGATGGCCTTATTGCCCCGAATAAACTCCATTGGGCCTTTCTGGCCTTCTCCGGTATAGGAGAAACTGCCATCAGCAGACCAACCGTCTTTGTAGCCATAGGCCTCGCCGCTCTCACCGGTAAAGATGAAGATGACGGGGAACTCAGTGGGTGTCCAGATACCGCCCTGCAGTTGCCCACCATAGAGGTCGATAAGCTCTTTACGCGTGTAAAGCCTACCTTTTACTAAATGCTCAATAGGGTGAGGTGTTTCGATGATCTCGAAACCGAGGTTTTTAAGTGCTTGGATAGCAATTTTAGCGCCACTGTTAGATTTTATTTTTTCGAATGGTGTTCCGAACTGGTAAAAATAAGCGGCCGCAACGATGGCTCTGATGTCGTATTTTTCGTTATTATAAAGGAGTCCACATTTTTTAATTCGTTTGACGTTGTATTTTTCCAACAGAGCATCACAACCCAACGCTTTATATTCTTCGATGGCTTTTAAAACCGCTTCTTTCGAAGATAACGTCTCTATTTTAGTCGCCAAAACATTCCCCTCATTGCAGAACGGATCCTGATCAATGCGTGCTGCCAGCGGCCATGCGTCATTATCCAGCAGTTAACTCATCGATTTATCGAATGCGTTAACTATGCCAGGCCACGGGGGAAATGCCTACCTTCGTGAATGTGTTTATCGTGATGTGTTAGTCAGATCTATGAAATTTACCTGAGTGATAAGAACGGCATAAAACTAATACCGTTCTTATTATTTATTTTGGCTTTTATTTTAACTTATCAGATCTGGCACTCCATCTCGCGCAGCGCGCGACCATAGAGGTTACACAGTGCTGGCACCAAGTGAGCCGTCGCGTTGAGGTAGTGATTCAGCTGTTCCCACTGGGTGTCGTCGGGCTGCGGGTTCTTTTGCATAAGCTCACCGAACAGCAGCAGGCCGTGGCAGAATCCTTCAGCCTGTTCGACTCGCAACAATCGCCTTTATCGCACCCACCTCCCCATCACCCCAAATCGGCCCCATTACTGGCTATAACGGCTTTGTACCACCAGAAAGATTTCTTGCGGGTGCGGGCGAGGGTACCGTTGCCGTTGTCGTCGCGGTCGACGTAAACCAGGCCGTAGCGCTTGCTCATTTCCCCGGTTGAGGCCGCCACCAGGTCAATGCAGCCCCAGGTGGTGTAGCCCATCACCGGCACGCCGTCGGCGATGGCGTCGGCCATGGCGCGGATGTGTTCCCGCAGGTAGCTGATGCGGTAATCGTCGGCTATCTCGCCGTCGGCGTTGAACTCGTCGTGCGCGCCCAGGCCGTTTTCCACCAGAAACAGTGGTTTTTGGTAGCGGTCGTACATCATGTTCATGGTGATGCGCAAACCCAACGGGTCGATGCCCCAGCCCCAGTCGCTGCGCGGGATATGCGGGTTGGTCAGGGATTTCACCACGTTGGCGGCGCTGCTGTTGTTGTCGTTCATATCGGCAGACGCGCAGCGCGAGGCGTAATAGCTGAAGGAGACAAAATCGACGGTGTTCTTCAGGATCTCGGCGTCACCTTCCTCCATCGCAATGCCCACGCCTTTCTCGCGGAACACCCGGGCAGAGTAAGCAGGGTAGGCGCCACGGGCCTGCACGTCGATAAAGAACAGGTTCTCGCGGTCTTTCTCCAGCGCGGCCCACACGTCTTCCGGCTTGCTGGACCAGGGGTAAAAATTGCCGCCCGCCAGCATGCAGCCCACCTGGTTGGCGGGGTTCACCTCGTGGGCGATGCGGGTTGCCAGCGCACTGGCCACCAGCTCGTGGTGTACGGCCTGGTATTTTACCTGCTCGGGGTTCTCGCCTGCCTCAAACACCAATCCTGCGCCGGAAAACGGGCTGTGCAGCACAATGTTGATCTCGTTGAAGGTGAGCCAATACTTCACCAGCCCGTCGAAGGCTTCGAAGCAGGTGCGGGCATAACGGGTGAAAAACTCCACCATTTTGCGGCTGCGCCAGGAGCCGTATTCGGTTACCAGGTGCATAGGCACGTCGAAATGGCACAGCGTCACCAGCGGTTCGATGCCGTATTTACGGCACTCTTTGAACAGGCTGCGGTAGAAGGCGATGCCTTCCGGGTTGGGCGTCAGCTCATCGCCGTTCGGGTAAATCCGGCTCCAGGCGATGGAGGTGCGGAACACGCTAAAGCCCATCTCCGCCATCAGCGCGATGTCATCGCGGTAGCGGTGGTAAAAATCAATCGCGTCGTGGCTGGGGTAAAACTCGTCTTCGCGCAGGGTAAAGCGCTTCTCCAGGCCAAGCTTTACCGGCATGCGGTTGGGGCCATGCGGGATCATGTCAACCGTGGTCAGCCCTTTGCCACCCTCGCGATAGCCCCCTTCCGACTGGTTGGCGGCCAAGGCACCGCCCCATAAAAACCCTTGCGGGAATGTTGAATCAGACATGAAATCCTCAATAATTACCCGTCATACTTGAAGCTGCCTCTGTGTTGGCTGCGTTACAAGACCCATCCGTGGGTCTTGCCCCTTCGGGGCCGCTGCAAGCAGCGTTCAAATCTGTTCCTGACAGATTTGTCGCGCACCCCAGTCACTTAGCTGACTAAGCTCCTGGGGATGTACGGCCTTGCCGCTGTGATGCAACACCAATTATGTAGGGTAAAAAATAGTGTGTTAATGGATAGCGTTAGCGGTATTGGCCGCAGGCGCGGTTGTCGTTGGGGCCTCTTCGCTTTCCGGAATGTCTTCAAAGCCCAACAGCAGCGTGAGCACGAATGACAGCACCACGGAAAGCACCATCACGCCGCCGACCCAGACAATGCTCATCGGGTTCGACGGGTCAAAGAACTGCACGCTGGTGAACAGACCGGGCGAAGCCATCGAATGGCTGGCTAATCCGCCAATGCCGGCGACGGCGCCGCAGATAAAGCCGCTGATCAGGCTGGCGATTAATGGGCGTTTGAGCCGCACCGCCACGCCGTACAGCGCCGGTTCGGAAATGCCCGCCACAATGGCGGAAGCGGCGGCGGCCAAGGCGGTCTGGCGCAGCTCGCGGTTCTTGGTTTTGAACGCCACCGCCAGCGAAGAGCCGCCGAGCGACAGGTTGGCGCCAATCTCCGAAGGCATCACCATGCCTTCTTTGCCGGTTTCGGCGATGGTCTGAATGATGGTCGGGGTGAAGACTCGGTGCATGCCGGTCATCACCAGCAGCGGCCAGATCGCCCCCATAATGGCGACGGAAAGCCAGCCCAAATAGCCATGCACGGTATACACCAGCGCCGAGATACCGCTGCCGATCCAGATACCCAGCGGGCCGATCAACACAATCGCGATCGGCGCGGCGATCAGCACAATCAGCATCGGCTTAAGGAAGTTCTTGGTCACCGCCGGGGTGATGCGATCGACCCATCGTTCGATATACGACAGGATCCAGGTCATCACCAGCGCCGGGATCACCGTGTAGGTGTATTTCACCGCCGTCACCGGAATGTAGGCGAACTCCACCGCCTGGCCCTGCGCCGCCTTGGCCATCAGATCGATAAAGTTAGGGTGCAACAGCACACCGGCAATGGCGATCGCCAGCGACATGTTGGTTTTGAATTTAAGGGCGGCCGACGCGGCGACCATTACCGGCAGGAAGAAGAACGCGCCGTCGCCAATCACGTTGAGGATGATCAGCGTCGACGAGCCTTTGTCGAACACGCCGGCCATATCCAGAATCATCGCCAGCAGCTTCACCATCGAACCGCCGATGATGGCCGGGATCAGCGGCGACATGGTGCCGACCAGCGCGTCGAGGATGCCGGCGCCAATGCCTTTCAGGGTGATTTTGCGCTTTGCCGGCGCGGCCGCGGGGGCGTTGCCCGGCATGCCGAGCGCCAGCACCGCCTGATAGGCTTTCGACACTTCGTTGCCGATGATCACCTGGCACTGCTCGCCGCTGTGCACCACGCCCATCACGCCGCTAATCGCTTTGAGTCTTGGCGTGTCGATCAGCGCCTTGTCTTTCACCACGAATCGTAGGCGGGTCATGCAGTGCGTAACGGCTTCGACGTTCGCGCGGCCGCCCAACGCATCCACGATGGCGTGCGAGATCTCTGTGTAGTTCTTCGGCATGGAGTATCGTCTCTTAGATTATGGGTATACCCGTCATACTTGAAGCTGCATCTGTGTTGGCTGCGCTCACTCACCCGAATCACTTACTTGAGTAAGCTCATCGGGATGAGACTCGCTGGCCGCCTTGATGCCGCTCCAATTATTTAGGGTATAAGTACGCGCCTGGGCGATCCGCCGTTCCATCTTAATGAAACGCCCACAAGAAACCGGTTTCACAAAATCATGCTGATCTGTTTTAACTCTGGCAAGAATTATGATTTTTTGGTTTTTAATTTCGTGAAGTCAGTCACTTTAAGGCTGGGGAGGGCGGCAACGGCAGGCGCGAAAACATTCCAAAGGCGGGGCGTCTTGGGTAGACTGCGCGGAACCCTGGATTTTGACGGCGCAGAGATGGCAACAATACTTGAGGTGGCAAAAAGGGCCGGCGTTTCGAAAGCGACGGTGTCCCGCGTGTTATCCGGCAGCGGCTATGTGGGCCCGGAGAAGCGCGAACGGGTAGAGAAAGCCATCGCCGAGACCGGCTATCGGCCCAATCTGCTGGCGCGCAACCTCGCCACCAAAACCACTCAGACCATCGGGTTGGTGGTCACCAACACGCTGTACAGCGGCAACTATTTCAGCGAGCTGATGTTCCAGTCGGCGCGCATCATGGAAGAGCACGGCCGCCAACTGATCCTGGCGGACGGCAAGCACACCGCCGAAGAAGAAAAGGCCGCTATTCAATTCCTGTTGGACCTGCGCTGCGACGGCGTGATCATCTACCCGCGCTTTCTGTCGATCGCGGAAATGGACGAGATCATTTCCCAGCACAAACAGCCGATCCTGGTGATCAACCGTCGGTTAAGGCTGAACGACAGCTACTGCATCTTCAGCGATCAGCACGCCACCAGCGCGGCGGCGGTGGGGCACCTGATCGAACAGGGGCACCGCGATATCGCTTTCATCACCGGTTCGCTGGATTCGCCCACCGGGCTGGAGCGGCTTTCCGGCTATAAAGCCGCGTTGGCGGAGCAGGGTATTGCCGTCAATAGCGCCCTGATTGTCGAGGGGAAGTGGAATGCGCAAAGCGGCATGGCGGCGGTTGATACGCTGGTGGCCAGCGGCAGCGCTTTCAGCGCCATTGTCGCCAGCAACGACGAGATGGCTATCGGCGCTATCAAGCGGTTGACGGAGCGCCAAATTCCGGTGCCGTCCGCCGTTTCGGTGATTGGTTTTGATGACATCCCGCTGGCGCCTTATACCATCCCTTCGCTCTCCAGCATGAAAATGCCGGTAACCGACATGATCAAGGAAACCATCAATCGGCTGGTATCGATGCTGGACGGCGGCGAGCTGAGCAAGCGCCCCACCTTCCCGGCCAGCCTGATCCTGCGCGATTCGGTAGCGGCGGGGCCTTATTTGTCGGCAGAGAAGGCGGACCGTTAACGGCGGATCAGCATATAGGCGCGCGGCGAGCTGCCGGTCATATTTTTAAAGAAGGTTGAGAAGGCGCTGTCGCTGGAGAATTCGAGCTTACCGGCGATATCTGACAGGCCGTATCCCTCCGCCAGCAGCTCGATGGCTTTGATCAAACGCCATTGCTGGCGCCACTGCTGGTAGCTCAATCCGGTCTCCTTGCGAAAGATGCGGCTGATGGTTTTCTCCGAAGCGCCACTGTAGCGCGCCAGCTCATTGAGCGGTGGCACTTCCTCCATGCCGGCCAATTGCCGTAAGCGGCGGTCCTTGGGCAGCGGCAATAAGGTCGGTTCGCGCTGCGCATGCCGTATTTCGTCCAGGCATACGGCAAGAATATTGGCGCTGGGGCCGCTTTCCCACTGGGTAGCAAAGTCGGCGATGGCGATCCGCTCCAGCACTTCCCGCAGCAAAGAAGAGGCCGACAGCACTTCCAGATGGGGCGAAAGGCCAGGGTAGCGCTGGTTGTCGAGATAAACCGAGCGATAGCCCGCCACGCCGGTAACCTGAACGCGGTGCACCACCTTGGGGGGGATCCAGGCAATGCGTGCCGGCGGCAGGAGGCAAATGCTTTCATTGAGTGTGATGCGCATACAGCCCCGCTGGCTGAACAGCAACTGCCCCATGTGGTGCCAGTGCGGCCCGGAATCATGCTGCGCCAGCTCGGCCGCAATGCCTAACACGCTATTGTTGATAGCATCGGGATCAAATTCGTCCTGTGCGCTGAGCCATGCCATAAATGTGTCCGATTTTATAAGTTTTTTGTCTTTTATATTGTAATGGTCAGGGTGGGGAAGGTGCTACTTTGTGGCCTACTTTCTTTTTGGAGACGGGATGTACCATGCAACGCAGACTGACCCTTACCCTGGCGACACTGATGATGATGTTTCCCCAGATTGTGGAAACGATCTATAGCCCGGCGCTCACGCATATTGCCGACGGTTTTCACGTCAGCGCGCAGGCCGCGGCGCAAACCCTGTCCTGTTACTTTTTCGCTTTTGCATTCGGGGTCGTCGTTTGGGGCCGTTTGTGTGACGTGATCGGCCGGCGCCCCACCATTTTGGCCGGTCTGGCGCTGTATCTGCTGGCGTCGATCATCGCCATCTTCAGCACTGGCTTTACCTTGTTGTTGGCGGCAAGGGTGTTGGCGGCGTTTGGCGCGGCGGTGGGCTCCGTAGGCACTCAGACCGCCATTCGCGACCGGTTCGACGGCTATGAGCTGGCGCGCGTGTTTTCCGTGATGGGGATTGCAATGGCGGTCAGCCCCGCGGTGGGGGTGCTGAGCGGCGCCCTGTTGACCCATTACTGGGGTTATCAGGGGGTGTTCGCCGGGCTGGCGGCGTTGGCCGCCTTGCTGCTGGCCTATGCCGCATGGCAGTTGCCGGAAACGCGCCCGGCGCAGGTGGTGAAAAGTTCTTTCTTCGGTACGTTAGGCCGCATGGCGAAAGACGGCGATATCTGGCGCAGCGCATGGCTGGTGGCCCTGTTCAACGTCTGCATGTTCAGCTATTACCAACTGGCGCCGTTTCGGTTTGAAGCGCTGGGCATTCCGCCGCAGTGGTTTGGCTATACCGGGTTGGTGCTGGCCGCCGGCGTCGGGATCGGCGCGGCAATCAACAAGTTTCTCATCGCCAAACAGTGGCTGTTTACGCCGCTGCTGATGCTGGCCTGCGTATTGGCGCTGATCGGCGGCGGCCTGGTGTTCCTGTTGGAAGATAAGCTGTGGTTCGTGCTGCCGATGATGCTGGTGGTGATGGCCTACGGCATCGCGATCCCCAATATTCTGGCCCGGGCGCTGCGGAATTATAAGGATTGCATGGGCACTGCGGGCGCAATTCTTGGCCTGATGTATTACCTGATGCTGGCGGCGGGGCTGGTGCTGGCCGGGATGGCGCAGCGGCCGGGCATCGTGCTGATGGCGAGCAGCGCCTGCGCGCTGCTGCTGGCGTGGACCGTCGTGCGCGGCGAACGCACCGTCGCATTGGGTAAACGCAACAGCGAGCAGGCGTAACCCTCAGCGGGGAGTTGGCGGGGCACTCAGCGGGCCCGCCAGCAAGGTATGAAGCGCCTCTATCACCGCATTGCGCTGTTCGTTCAAAAAGAGGTGCCTGCCGGGGAAGCGTCGTTCATGCACTTCGCCCCCGGCCAGCAACCGCCAATCCGCCAGATCCTGCCTGTCGACCCAAAGATCGTCCTCGCCATAAAAAACCGCCAGCGGGATAGGCAAATGTGTTTCCCGTGGGAAAATAAGCTGGCTGGCAAGCAGGAGATCGGCGCGGATCAGCGGCAAATAGGCGTCAAGCAGGTCGGCGTTTTCATCGGTGATTGCAGTCGTTTGCCCGGACTCGTGAAGTGTTTCAATCAGCGCGCTGCGCGTCAGGCGCAGCAAATGACCGTGCTTTGCCGCGTAGGGTGTGGAGCAGGCGGACACGATCAACCCTATGGGCGGCAGCCTGGCTGAGAGTGCGGTTGCCAGGGCCAACCGGCCGCCAAGGCTGTGTCCGAAAAAGACGCAGGGTTTGTCCTGCAGGGGGGCCAACGCCTGCTGCAGTTCGGCCACCAGCCCGCGGTGCTGGCACGCCGGCGCTTCGTCCGCCCGGTCTTCACGCCCGGGATATTGCATGGCGAACAGCTCGATGTCCGAGCACAGCAGGCTGCTCCAGGCGCGGAAGGTGCCGGCGCTGCCACCGGCATGAGGAAAGCAAATCAGTCGCAATTTGCCCTGGCGTGTGGGGGTCAGCGCTTTCAGGCATCGCTCGGCTCCCCGGAAGGGTATGTTGTGCATGGCAGGTTAATCGCCGTTCAGGATGAAGGGGAAGGGGATCGCGCGATCCCCGGATTTTCGGCTAAGGCGATCAGTTGATCGCCTCCCACAGTTCGTCAAAGATCGGCGTAAACAGCGTGGATTTCAGGTAGTCGGAACCGGCGGACCCGCCGGTGCCTTTACGTTGGCCAATGGTTCTTTCCACCAGCTTGACGTGCCGATAGCGCCATTCCTGCAGCAGTGAGTCCAGATCCAGCAGCTGATTCAGCAACAGCGACTCGCTGGAGGCTTCCTCCAGCACGGTTTTTATGATGGCCTTGAAGGACTCGGCCTGCTGTCCCTGGCGATCGTTGAGCAGCAGCAGGTGGCGCTGAACCGCTTGCCAGAGCGAGATTGGGCGAATGATCGCGCCAAGCATTTTCTGAATGGCCGGATCTTCACCGTACTGCTGCAACTTTTTACCGTTCGCTTTACCCAACAACGCCTCAATGCCCGCAAATTGGTAGGACTGAAATCCGCTGGCGGAGCCGAGGTAACCGCGAAATTTTTGGAACTCATGGAATTTCAGCGTGAAAATCACCTCAATCTGGTTCACCACGGTTTTCGTGATGGCGTTGATGCGGATCAGCCCATTGTTTGCGGCGGCTATGTCGCCGTTTTCTATCAGATCGATAAGGCAGTGGAGCTCATCGATCAGCTGTTTGAACCACAGTTCATACGTCTGATGCGTAATGATGAAGAGGTTCTCGTTGCGGTGTTCGCTCGGCGGCGAGGCCGGTTGCTGCAAAGCGAGTAGCTGATTTAACTGCAAATAACTTGAGTAATTCATGCTGCGTCATTCCCTTGGGAGAACGGAAACAAAATTGGTTTGCTGGGGAGGGCATCGCCCGAACAATCCGGCAAATGCAATGACAGGAAATAGCTACCGGCCGGGGTTGCCGGCGAAACCTGCGCCATTTCCGTTACGGAGCAGCGCAATCTTGCGCACGCCTCCGCCGTTGGCAGGCCCATTCCCCAAAAGCAGCGGTGGTTGTCCATCCTGCCGTCATCGTGCAATCGGTCAATCGAAGGCACATCAACCAACAGGTGATGTACGCCAAGCTCGACGATGCGCGCCATCGCCTGGTGGCTGAAATAAGGCGGTATTTCATCCGCCAGCCGCCAGCTCGGCGCTTTGGCGGCGATCACCAACGCCTGAAGATAATGCGGCGCCACCTGCGACAGGGCATCGTCGATCGCCGCGCGGGTAATGACCAGGTCCGTTCCCCGGGCGCTCGCATTATAAGTTTCCGACATCTCGCCGGCCCTTTGCAGCGGTACCCGAATCAGCGTGGCGGCAATGAATGGCTCGAAAACCAACTCTGCCACGTTATGTTCGCCAGGCATGATGTGCCCGGCGCACTCCGTGTGGGTGCCGTGACAATGCGGCACCAAAGAGATGCGGGAGGCATTGCATGCCCCCCCATGCTCTACGCTGGCCAGCGAATCGCCGTAGCGCAGGGGCGCTGCGCTCGCCGGTGCCACGCCGTAGATATTGGTTGGGTTGTCGCCGAATTTCAGCATGGCGGACAGCGGGATCCGCTCATGGTGATGCACTCGGTGGCGCCGGCCGCGGTAGGTCACCTCAATGCACTCCATCCGCTTCCTCCCTGGTTTTGGTGAGCGCCAGCGCGGTCAACTCGCGAATTTGGCTGTGCAGGATGAATTCGCGAATAGTGAGGGAAATGTGCATCGCCTGGCGAATGGCGTGCAATAGCCGTGGGATCTGCAGCGAGTTGCCGCCCAGGCTGAAAAAACTGTCCGTCACGCTGATGTGTTCCTGCATCAACACGGCTTGCCAGATTTCCTGCATGGCGTGTTCCGCGTCGCTGGCCGGCGGCACGTAATCCGTTTCGGAGGCCGAGTGGGTTATCGTCGGGGCTGGTAGCCTGCGAACGTCGATCTTGTTGTTATTGGTCAGCGGGAAAGCGGACAGCACCATAAAGCTGGAGGGGATCATGATGTTGGGCAGCCTGCTTTTCAACGCCGCGCGCACGGATTTCTCGTTTAACTCCGCGCCGGGCACCATTTGCAGATAACTGACGATCCTGGCGTTATTCCCTTCTCCGACGATCAGGCTCAAGGCATACGCGATACTATCCATGGCGGATAAATTGAGGTCGATCTCGCTGAGCTCAATGCGATGGCCGCGAATTTTTACCTGGTGATCGTTACGGCCCAGATATTCCAATTGCCCACGGCTGTTGAAGCGTGCGATGTCGCCGGTTTTATACAGGTAATGGACGGTACCAAGGACCTGGCGTTTGGCGAACGCCTGGGCGCTCAGCGCACCGTTGTTCCAGTAGCCCGGAGATACGCCAGCACCGCCCAGGCAAAGCTCGCCGAAAGCGCCGCTGGGCACCAGGCCGCCGGTCGAGTCCATAATGAAAGCCTCGGTCATGTTTATCGGCGTGCCGATGCAGGTGCTGTCGCCCTCAAAGGTCAGATCGGCGCAGGTTGACCAGATAGTGGTTTCCGTCGGCCCATAGACCTGCAGCACCTGAGTGGCGATGCGCCGCAGTTGTGAAAGCAGCGCGACGGGCATTTTCTCGCCGCCGCACAGCACCGTCAGCGGTCGGCTGCTCGCCGCCGGTAAATGACTGACGATGGTGCCCCAGACGGTAGGGGTGGCCTGAATGACGCTGGGTTGCTGCTGCTCGATAAAATGATAAAGCCTGACGGGATCCATGGCGGTTTCCCGCGGGCACAGCACGACATGGGCACCCGAGGCCAGAGAGCAAAACAGCTCCAGACCGAAAATATCGAAACTGATGCTCGTCAGGCTCAACATCTTGTCAGCAGGCCCCAGGGCCAGCCGGTCGGCAAAGTCATTGGTGAAATTGTTCAGATTGCTGTGGCTAATCATCACGCCTTTCGGGTTGCCGGTAGAACCGGAGGTGTAGATGATGTAAGCCAGCGGATCCTTTTCTCCGTTCGAACGCGTTTGCTCAACGGCGGGGCGGGCAGACAGTATTGACTCGAAAGTCACGTGCGGGCAATCCGCCGGCACTGCGGCGTTTGCTTCGTCGGTGACCAGGATTTTCGTGCGCGCATCGTCAATCATGTACCGCACGCGATCCGCCGGGTAATGGACATCAATGGGAATATAGTATTTGCCGGCCTTGAGCGCGCCGAGGATCAGCGCCGCCACCCTGCAGCTCTTTTCCATCATGATGCCGACAGAAAACGCGTTGCTGTCCAGCGCGCTCAGGTAATGGGCGACATGCTCTGAGAGGCGCCACAGTTGCTCGTAGCTGTAACTCTCTTTTTCGCAACTCACCGCCAGCGAATCCGGCTGCCTGCGTGCCAGGTCATGAATTTGCTCGATCAGCGTCCCACGCGCGCTCTGCGTCGTATTGCTTGCGAGCTGTAAAAGTCGGGTTTGCTCTGCCTCGCTGAGTGGGTTGATAGCGGCAAGCGCCATCGAGGGGGATTGCGTCAGCAACTGATGCAGCACCTGTTCATAATTGTTCAGCATCATCTGCAATCTGGCGGCGTGGAACAATTCGCTGGCGTAATCAAGCTCAATGCTGATGCCGTCTGCGGCCAGGCTGAAGTTCCAGGTCATGTCGAACATCGAGAAACCCGAAGACACCGGCAATTTTTGCAATGAGCAGTCATGGAGGCCGGCCTGACACACGTCCCCGGCGTTTTGCAGAATAGCCATGATTTGGAACAGCGGGTTTTTGTTCGATACGCGCTCATAATCAAGCTGGTGGAGAATGCGGTCGAAGGACAGCTGTTGGTGCCGATAGGCGCCCGTACAGGTTTCCGTCATTTTACCGATCAGGGTTGCCAGGGTGTCACTCGCGCTCAGTACCGTGCGCAGCGGTACGGTATTGACGTGGAATCCGCTCACCTGCTCGAGGTAAAGGTTGTCGCGCGCGGCGATGGCGCTGCCAATGACAATATCGTCTTGGTTGGCGTATTTACTCAGCAGATAGGTCAGCGCTGCGGTAAGCACAACGAAGGGAGTCGCGCCCAATACCCTGGCGCGCTGTTCCAGCAGCCCCGCGATGGCGGGATCCAACCGGCGGCATATGCGTTCGCCGGCATGCGTCGGTGCCAGGGGGCGAGGCATGTCCAGGGGGAAATCCAACTCTCTGCACGCGTGCAGTTTTTGCTGCCAGTAGGCGATATCGCTCTCGAGGTGGGATTCCCCGGCATCATTGACGATATCAATTGTTTGAACCTCTGGCGCCGGCAGTGCGTAGGGGCCTCCGCCGCACAGATGATTGTATTGGCGCCAAAGATCGTTGAGGATGAGGTCCTCACTCCAGGCATCGGTCAGAATGTTGTGTTTCACCCACACTAACACGTGGTGCTGGTCATGGTACTGCACCAAACGCAGGGTGACCGGCGGGCGGTGGGTGATATCGAAGGGGACGGCGCAAAGCTGTTTCACCGTGTCTTCCAGAGGCGGATGCTGCCCGGTAAGGGTATGCCCGGCAAGGTTAATGGGAATATGCGGCAGGGCATGCTGATAGGCGATGCCCTGAGCCTCGCCAAATTGAGTACGCAGGCTTTCATGTTTTTCATAAATGAAATTGATGGCCTGCTCGAACAGCGAAAGATTTAGCGGCCCGCGGATCTCCACCGCAATGGGCAGGTTATAACTGCAATCATCAGGATTCAGCGCGCTCAGGTACCACAGTAAATTTTGCTGGGGGCTGAGCGCCGCCCGGCGTTGCTCGCCGATGGGAACGGCTCTGTCTGCGGAAACCGCCTTATTCTCAATATATTCCGCCAGCTTGCGTAT
Source organism: Serratia sp. AXJ-M (assembly GCF_046531865.1). Classification (NCBI taxonomy): domain Bacteria; kingdom Pseudomonadati; phylum Pseudomonadota; class Gammaproteobacteria; order Enterobacterales; family Yersiniaceae; genus Serratia; species Serratia sp. AXJ-M. Next base: position 540,470 of record NZ_CP059394.1, read on the forward strand.
CGTATTGTTTTGGAAAAGGTCGGCGATATTCAGACGACAGCACAAATCCCGGGCGACCAGCGAAACGATTTTACTCATGGTAAGTGAGTGTGCACCCAGGCAGATAAAGTCTTGCGTGACGTCGGCGCGGGTACAACCGATGGCCTCGGTCACGATGCGCTCCAGGATCACTTCAGTTTCGGTTTCCGGCAGCGCCATATCGCCGTCATTGTCTTCTATAACCCAGTTTTCCAACCGTTGGCGCGCCACTTTGCCATTGGTGGTCAACGGCAATGCAGGCAAGAAAACGAAAGCGGTCGGAATGGCGGCGGCATGCAGCAAAGGGGCCAGCGAATGCCGCAAGCCATCGGCGGTCAACACCGGCGACGACGCTTGCACAAACGCCACCAGCGCTTTGCCGGCGGCCTGCGGTTTGGCTACCACGCACACGCTTTCTACCTGCGGATGGGTGCGAATGGCCGTTTCCACTTCGCCAATTTCGATGCGTACGCCGCGGATCTTGACCTGATGGTCTTTGCGGCCAATAAAAATAATATTGCCCTGTTTATCCCATTTGGCGATATCGCCCGTTTTGTAAATGCGTTCTTTACCCTGACTGCCGGGTAGGGCGAACGTGATGAATTTTTCGCCGGTCAATTCGGGCTGATTCAAATAACCGCGGGCAAGGCCGTGGCCGGCGATGCACAATTCACCCTCGAAGCCGAGGGGCTGCAGATTATTGTGCGCATCCAGGATATGGCAGCGGTAATTCTTCAGCGGTTTGCCAATGCAGTTCCAGGCCACTCCGGGCTGGTATTCGCACAAAGAAGTGGCGATGGTGGCCTCTGTCGGGCCATAGCCGTTGCACAGACGAGTTTGCTCCGCCCACCAGGCCACCACATCCGCCGGCGGTGCATCGCCCATCACAATCATCGATTTTAATCCGCGCCAGGTTTCACGCGGCAGCAACTCAAGGATGGCCGGGGTAATGGTGATATGGTTCACCTCGTGCAGCGCGAGGTAACGGAATAAGGCATCGGTTTCGGTATGCAATGCCGCAGGGGCGAGGTAGAGCGTTGATCCGCTGATCAAGGCGCCATAAACATCCCAGCCAAAAGCGTCAAAACCCAGAGAGGCAATCGACAGGACTTTACTGCCGGTTTCCAACCGCATGAAGTCGCGATGGTTTTGCGCGACATTGGCAAGCCCCTCACGAGTGATCATGACGCCTTTGGCTTTGCCGGTGGTGCCCGAGGTGTAACAGAGGTAAGCCAGGCCATCAGACAGCCGGGGAAGATGTGACGCCGGCAGGGTCATTGCCTGGTAATTAATGGTTGCCGGATCAATGCACGGCGCATTCCCCGCCTGCAGAAGGGTATCGGCCAGGATCAGCGTGGGCCGCACATCATCAAGGATATTCTGATTGCGGGTTGCCGGGGCCTGCGGGTCGAGCAGAACATAGGTCTTATTACTTTTCAGGATGCCCAGCATCACGATTGGCAGCAGGGCGGATTTCTGCATGGATACGGCGATAATGTCGTGGCCGTCTACGTCGCCGCGGTGTTCGAGCAGCCAGCAAGCCATTCTGTCAGAAGCGTCATCGAGCTCAGCATAGCTGTATTCTCTGTCGTCGGCATGCAAGGCGATAAGCGCCGAATTTGCCGCCGCCGTACGGCGAAACAGGGTGACAATATCTTGGGAAAGCAGGGTCGCGTCCGCGGTATCATTGAAGGACGCCAACTGGCGTATTTCATCAGGCGAAATGACCAGCGGCGCGGTAGCGGGATCGTCCTCAGAGGTGAGCAGCGCGTCCAGATAGTCGGTGAAGCGTTGGAAACGGGCATCGTCCCCGGTGACCGTGACCCACACGCCATCACCGGCGGGGGTCAGGGAGATCATCGCATGGGTTTGCGCGTATCGGTTTTGTTTGAGAATGCCGGTTTCATTGAAGAAGAAATGCCGCAGGTTTTGATTCTCCGGCGTGACCTGATCTTCGGCAAGGGTATGGAAGTCAGCTTCTTTTCGCCAGGTGACGAAACAGAGATCGGTCGCGCAACGCCCCTGGGTCTGGTCACCCAGCCGCTGTAAAAGCGTGACGATCAAAGCGCGCAGGCGTTCTGGCGAAGCGGAATAACATTTCTGGCCGATGCGAGGAGGCAAACTGATATTGTCAGGCGGTATGCCGCGTGACAGAGAGACCACTACGTCGCAGATTAAGTCTTTCAGCTGCGCTGCGTTATTTCTTTGGCTATGCCGGGCATCGGGTATCAGGCTGCCGCACAGGTAGCCGATTTTTTCTTTTTGAATAAAATACAGGGATAAGTATTCTTGTTTTTGTAAACTATCAATATCGGTGATTATTTCTTTATTGGACGATATCACCAGAACGTTTTCAGATAATTTCTGCAGTCGTTGTAATTCCTCCTGATGATTGTTTGTCGTTATTATCAGATCGATTTTTTCGGCGGGTAGGCGGGGTGAAGATAACGGGTAAATATGATGTCCATATTCTTGTATTTCTGAGGTGAGCGCTTCCCCGCAATGGATATCACCTGAGAATACTATGTTTAATAGTTCCACATTGGCTTCCTAGTAATAGTGTAACGTGAGCATCCGGTGTTGATGCCCAGTTTTAATTCGGTTTATCTGTTTTATGCCTGCGTTATTTTTGAAATCGGCAGGTCTTCGAGTATGCCCGCTTTATCCAGTGCCAGCAGCATTTGCTGCGTAACAATATTATTGGTTTCCCATGGCTTGGTGTCTGCAGGTGGGTAAGTGTCGTGAATGACGGCGGCGATGGCTTCTGCATCCATATTCAAATGACCTAGCATCCGGGCGCTAAATTCTTTAGCGATGGCATCCGTCGTATAGTGTTCAATAAAGGTCAGGATGGGGAGTTTCATCGCCTCTTTTGCATGCGTATCGCTGTGGCGCCATATATGCCCAAGTATCTGTTGAGAAAAGCGGGCGTGTCGGCCTTCGTCCGCGACATGGTCTTTCATGATCTGATAGAAGGAGGGGAAAATATTTTCATTGTCGATCACATCGATGAGATCGGTGGTTAACGCCTGTTCTGACAGGGAAACGCACACCAGCCGGAATAATTCACGGTGTTCATCCGGGGTCTGACCAAGCGCGAGCGCGAGCGCGAAGGACGCTTCGGTGTCTTTCGGCATGCTCAGCGGCGCTATGCCCGTCATCTGTTCGACCTGATTGATAAGGTCCAGTGCGACCAGAGCATGATAGGACTCATCTACAACGACGGTTAGTGCATCCAGGCGCATATCTGCGGGGAAATCGACGCCTGCGGTATTTTTGTATAGTTTGTAGGTTGAGTCATTAATAATATCCAGCTCAATGTTGGCAATGCCATTCAGATAGTGATAAAGCGTTTGGACCTGAATATAGCGCAGTGCTTCGTCACCCAACGCTGCCACGCGCGGGTGCATGCAAAGCGGCAGGCGTTCCGTAGGGAAATATTGCCTGGATTGGTAATCTTGCTCATTAAGTATGCGACGCGGACGGGAACGGACAATAGCAGCGCGATCCCATTTTTTCAGGGTTGTTTCAATTATGCTCACGGAAAGAATCCTTCTTTAGTAGAGTTCGACTTCAATATCCGACAGCGGATAGGCACAGCAAGCTAATATAATATTTTCCTCAAGCTCATCTTCGGCCAGGGCGCTTTGTTTTCCATGACGCACTTCACCTTTGACTAACAACATTTTGCAGCAGCCACATTTTCCTGCGCGACATAAATGTGGAATATCGATGCCTTTACTCTCAAAGTTATCTAATAGTGACTTCTCGGAGCAAAAACTACCCGTGTCCTCACCATCAAGAATAACCTGATAGTGGGTGTTTTTTGATTGTGAAATCATGGCGGGGATTCCCTTGGCTATTAATTAAATGGTGTGGGGTCCATTATTCTTCCCTGATTGAATGATATTTTTATTTATGTGCCTTGATGGCGGAATAACAGTAGCTTCTGAGTTGTTTATTGTCAACATGAATGGTTAATAACTTTAACATTTCATTAATATTTGCGTTGTCTTTTTATTTTTTAATGGTTAATTCGTTAATTATTTCTTTTTTTATTTTTACAGGTGCAGATGTGCATATTGCAAGAAGTGTCTTTGTAATAATTGATTTTAAAATTATTTTATTTGGTATCGACCGCCGGCGGGGGCGTTGAATATTCACTTCTGTTGGAGGCCAACCTTGGGACCTCGCCCCGTTAACGAAAAAGGGCAAGCTTTCGCTTACCCTTTGGTTGGTGCAGTACGCAACGTCGCTATCTCAACCCAACCCGCCAATCCGCCCCCGGATCTCCTCCTCAGGCAAATCTACGCCAATAAACACCAAGGTGCTGCGGCGCTCTTCCTCCGGCAGCCACTCGCGATCCCAGTCGGCGTTATACAGCCGTTGTACGCCCTGGAATAACAGCCGGCGCGGCTCGTCCTTGATTGACAAAATGCCCTTATAACGCAGCAGGCTGTCGGCGTATTCCAGCAGCAGGCCTTCCATCACTTCGGAAATCTGCATCAGCTCCAGCGGCTGGTCGTGGTATACCACGATCGAGCCAATGTTGTTTTGCGCTTGCGGAATGCGGCGGAACAGCGGCGTCGGCGGCGTCAGGGTCAGCTTGTCGTTCAGCACAAAGCCTTCGATGTCGAACAGTACGCTGAGATCGATATCGCCGTGCGTCACTTTATACACCGGTGCGCGGGCGTTCATCTGCTGCAGGCGTTGGATCAGCGCTTCGCAGTCCGGTGCCACGTCGGTTTTGGTCAGCAGAATGCGGTCGGCGTAGCCCACCTGCGCCTGCGCGATGCTGAACTGGGTCAGTTGTTGGTCGGCATGTGCGGCGTCCACCAGGGTGATGATGCCGTCCAGCAGGAAGCGTTCGCAGAGGATCTCGTGCGAGAAAAAGGTCTGGGTGATCGGGCCGGGATCGGCCATGCCGGTGCATTCGATGATCAATCGATCGAACGCCAACTGGCCCTGGTCTACGCCGTCCAGCAAGTCCAGCAGCGCATCGGCCAGTTCGTTGGATTTGCTGCAGCAGATGCAGCCGTTGCTCAGGGTGGTGATGCGGCTGGTACGGTCGCCAATCAGCGCATTGTCGATCGGCACTTCGCCGAATTCGTTTTCGATTACCGCAATCTTGTAGCCGTGCTCGGCGTTGAGAATATGGCGTAGCAGAGTGGTTTTACCGGCGCCCAAAAAGCCGGTCAGAATGGTGACTGCGATGGGTTTCATTACGGGTCCTTATTAACAGCAGCGCATGCCGCCTTTGCCGTCCCCACCGTAGCGGGCCTGCTGGCGTTCGCGGAAAAACTCTTTATAGGTCATCACCGGTTTGTCCGGGTGGTTGTCTTTCATGTGCTGGACGTAGGTATCGTAGTCGGGCACGCCCACTAACATGCGCGCTGCCTGACCGAGGTATTTCCCCGCCTGGCCGAGATTTCCGAACATCGCCTTCTCCCCAAAAAATTACCCTGCATAACAGCTTTCATTATGCAGGGTATCCGTTAAATCACCATCAGTGCTGCGGTGAAACTTTGACGTCCCCCTCAGTTACGCCGTTGGAGGGCGCTTCTTCAGGCACCGGCACGTACGGCGTTTCCTGGTCGCTGCGGTTCGGGTTTTTATGCGCCGCCATGGCGGTTTTCACCCCGTAGAAGATGATGCTGTACACCACCAGCAGGAACAGAATGCTCAGCCCGGCGTTGGTGTAGTTGTTCACCACGATATGGTTCATGTTAGCCACTTGCTGAGCGGTCAGCTCGGCACCGCCTTCGGCGATTTTGCGCTTGTACTCACCAGCCTGGAAGAAGAAGCCTTCCAACTGAGGATTGTCGCTGAACAGCTTCAGACCCAGGGCGTAAGTGGTACAAATCAGCAGCCATACCGCCGGCAGCACGGTGACCCAAATGTATTGGGTGCGCTTCATCTTAATCAGCACCACGGTACCCAACACCAGCGCCACGGCGGCCAGCATCTGGTTGGAGATGCCGAACAGCGGCCACAGGCTCTTCACGCCGCCGAGCGGATCGACCACCCCTTGATACAACAGGTAACCCCACAGGCCAACGCAGCCGGCGGTGCCGACAATACCGGCCACCAGCGAGTCGGTTTTTTTCAGGAACGGCACGAAGTTGCCCAGCAGGTCCTGCAGCATAAAGCGGCCGGAACGGGTACCGGCATCCAGCGCGGTCAGAATAAACAGCGCTTCAAACAGAATACCGAAGTGGTACCAGAAGCCCATGTTGGCACCAGGAATGATCTGGTGGAACACGTGGGCGATACCCACTGCCAGCGTAGGTGCGCCACCGGCGCGGTTCAGCACCGAAGGCTCGCCGATGTCCTTGGCGGTCTGCAGGATCTGTTCCGGGCTGATGACAAAGCCCCATGAGCTGACGGTCGCCGCCGCGTGGGCGGTCACATCTTTCAGTGACGCCATGATCATCGGCGCATCTTCGGTACCCAAACGGTGCAGGTCAGGCATGGTGATGCCCAGTGCGGCCGGCGGGGTGTTCATGGCGAAGTACAGGCCCGGCTCGATAATCGAAGCCGCCACCAACGCCATGATGGCCACGAAGGACTCCATCAGCATTGCGCCGTAACCGATAAAGCGCGCGTCTTTTTCATTGGCCAGCAGCTTCGGCGTGGTGCCGGATGCGATCAACGCATGGAAGCCGGACACGGCGCCACAGGCGATGGTAATGAACAGGAACGGGAACACCGAGCCTTTCCACACCGGGCCTGTCCCGTCGACAAACTGGGTGATCGCCGGCATTTTCAGCTCAGGGTTGAGGATCACGATGCCAATCGCCAGCCCGACGATAACGCCAATTTTCAGGAAGGTCGCCAGATAGTCGCGCGGCGCCAGGATCAGCCAGACCGGCAGCAGGGCGGAAACGAACGCATAGCCAATCAGCGTATAGGTGATGGTGGTGTCTTTAAAGGTCAGCGCCGGGCCCCAGTACGGATCGTGGGCAATCACGCCGCCGAACCAGATGGAAGCTACCAGCAGCACGATGCCAATGATCGACACTTCGCCCACCCGTCCCGGACGCAGGAAGCGCATGTAAACGCCCATAAACAGGGCAATCGGCACGGTGGAACAGACGGTGAACACGCCCCACGGGCTTTCCGCCAGCGCTTTCACCACGATCAAGGCCAGCACCGCCAGGATGATGATCATGATCAGGAAGCAGCCAAACAGCGCGATGGTCCCCGGTACCGGGCCCATTTCCTTTTTGATTATCTCGCCAAGCGAAGCGCCGTTGCGGCGCGAGGAAATGAACAGCACCATAAAGTCCTGCACCGCCCCCGCCAGCACCACGCCGCCCAGTAGCCACAGCGTGCCGGGCAGGTAGCCGACCTGCGCTGCCAGCACCGGGCCCACCAGCGGGCCAGCCCCGGCAATGGCGGCGAAGTGGTGGCCGAACAGCACGTTTTTGTTGGTTGGCACGTAGTTCAGGCCGTCGTTATTGACCACCGCCGGCGTCGCGCGGAAGGCGTCCAGCTTCATCACCTTGGTGGCGATGTACAGGCTGTAATAACGGTAAGCCACCAGATACACCGCCACCGAGGCGACGATGATCCACAGCGCGCTGATGTGTTCGCCACGGCGCAGCGCAACCACGCCCAGGCAGGACGCGCCGAGTATTCCCAGCAGCATCCAGGGTATGTGTTTTAAAATCCCCTCTCTGTTCATTGAGGTGTCCTTAGTTCAAATCTGCAAAATGAGTGAGTTAACCCGCTTATAAGATGTTTCAGGCACGCGGCCCGGTGCGGATAACGTTCGGGTACGAACTCTAAATAATTCGAGTGGCATTGAGGCGGCAAGGGCGCGAAGCCCGATGAACTTACATAAGTAAGTGATTCGGGTGAGCAATCGTAGCCAACAACGATGCAACTTGAAGTATGACGAGTTTAGGAACAGCTCATCATTGCGGGTTGGGGCTGGGGAAGACATGCGAATTTCAGTCAACGGTGCTATAGGGTGCCGAACGGTTGAAATCCCGGGGTGAGCGGTTGGGCGTTGCAGGGGGAGTGGCAACGCCCCACCGAGGGCGGGTCAGTAAATCTTTCTGGCGTTGATCCCAGCGGGGAAAATGCCGGTGGCGAAGATGTGCCCGTTAACCTGCAGCTGGCCGTCGGGCAGCATTTCGACCGGGTATTCGTGGGTCAGATAACTGAGAAAGTTATTGCGGTCGTCGAGCGTCTGAAAGCCGATCAGATCGTAGAAAAACAGCGATTCGATTAAGCCGTGATGCTCGGGGATCTGTCTGAGCAGCGCCGTCGACGGGAACGGCAAATGGAAGAAGAACGCGCAGGGGTTCAGCAACCCCTGTTCTTTCAGCGCCTGGCCGCAGGGCAACAGCTGGTAATCATCAATACAGATGATGTCGTTCGGGCAAACATACTCGCAGGCGATATCGGCGAAGTGCCGGTTGAGTTGCCGATAAGCGCGGTAGTTCTCCGGCGTGAAATGCGCCTTCTCCGGGTGGTTATGGAACACTGGCCACAGGCCGTCGTGATAGTAGCCCTGATAGTGGAAGTGAAACTCCTCGGTCGATAACGGAAAGGTCACCTGCTCGTAGCCGCTGCGGTGCTGATAACTGACCGGGCGCAGCGGCGCATCGCCAAAGTTCTGTACGTCACCGTTCCAGCCCAGCCACAACCCGCGATCGTCGTCGCTCTGGCTGTCAGGCGATAGGGCCTGCGTAGCGCAGGCCAGATCCTTGCCGTCACACTGCTTATTCGAGATCAAAACCAAACGAGACATGCTGCGTTCCTTGTTCAGGTTACGAATAGGGGGTTAAAGCATCCAGCGGGTTTCCGCTTCGGTGACCTGCGCTTCAAAGCGGCGCAGCTCGGCGCTCTTACAGGTGTGCCACAGCGCGGCAAACGCTGGGCCGAGGCTTTCCTGCAACGGTAGGGTTTGCCGGAATAACGTCAATGCTTCCTGCTGGCTGAGCGGCAGTGCCACCGCGTCGCCATTTTCATAGCCGTTGCCGCAGGCTGCCGGCGGCAGGGGTTGCGCGTGCTCCAGCCCATACAGCATGCCGCTCAGCATCGCCGCTACGGCCAGATACGGGTTGGCATCGGCCCCGGCCAGCCGGTATTCGATGCGCTGGTTGGCATGGTCGGCGCAGGGTAAACGCAGCGCCACCGTGCGGTTATTGTGCCCCCAAGAGGCGCGCAGCGGCACGTGCATACCGGGACGAAAGCGGCGGAAGGCGTTAACGTTGGGCGCGAATATCGCCATCGAGGCTGGCATCAGCGCCAGCATGCCCGCCATCACCTGCGTCATGGTGGCGCTCAACTCGCCCGGCAGGCTTGCCAGCAGGTTGTTGCCCTGCTCATCCTGCAGGCTGATATGAAAATGCAAACCGCTACCGGCGGCCTGAGCACAGGGCTTGGCCATAAAGCAGGCGTGCTGGTGGTGTTTCTCGGCGATCTGGCGCGTCAGCCGCTTCAGGGCCAGCACCTGATCGCAGGCCTCCAGTACGCGAGCGCTGTGGTGCAGATTCAGCTCATACTGGCCGGAGGCGGCTTCGGCGACCACGCCGGTCAGCGGCAAGGCCTGCAGCCGGGCCTGATGTTCGATGTCATTGAGCAACGCCTGGTGGCGCTCCGGCGCATCGACAGAAAAACTCTGCGTTGGGCACTGTCCGGCCTCAGCCGGTTGCTGCTGCGGATCCTGCAGATAAAACTCCAGCTCTGCCGCCACGACCGGGAAGTAACCCTTGGCATGCAGGCGTTTGAGCACCCGTTGCAGCACCACGCGCGGCTCCAGTTCGCAGGCGTCGCCGTCGGCATTTTTCATCGTCAGCAGCAATTGGGCATGGTGCTGCGGATCGCGGGCGCAGGGCCGCAAGGTTCCGGGCACCGGCAGACACAACCTGTCCGGCTCGCCGGCCTGCTGGCCCAGCCCGCTTTCTTCAATGACCTGGCCGCCAAGATCCATGGCGTAGATCGACAGCGGGAAATAACAGCCTTTATCCAGCGCAAACACCTCGGCGACAGGCAGCCGTTTCCCGCGGAATTGACCGTTCAGATCGTTGAGATAAATATCGACGTGTTCGGTGTCCGGATAGCGCTGTAAATACTGTTCTACTTCTTTGTGGAATGAACGCGCCTGCGAAGCGGGAATATCTGCCAGCAGCGGATTAAAACCAATAACGTTAGCATGCATGGCAGCCCCCGAAATGAATTAAAGCCGCGGGGGAAATTATTATCAGGGCAGGGGATAAACACATGAGGCATCCGTCTCGTAAGGCCATATTGGCGATGTAATGATGTTATCTGCGCCCCTAAAACCTGTCTGTAAAAACGCCGTAACTTTATTTATAGCCGGAATAAAAAAGGTGTAAATAAGGGGCGTGGCTCTGATGGCCGAAGAATAAATAGCTGCATATACTGCTGAGAGCGACGTTATTCAGGAGAGAAAATAATGATCAGAGTTTTTATCGTGTTTGCCGCCGTGATGACGGCGTTCAGCGCCGAGGCCTCCTCTGAAGCGGCATGGGCCAGCGGCGATAAAGCACTGCAAACCGCCTGCCTGAAAGCCAGCAGTTTGAAAGGGGCCAAAGCCGTCGGCAGCATTATCCATTATGGTGACGACGTCGGTTACTCGGCCCTGTTGATCGCTGGGCGCTATCCGCAGGCGTTTATGCATAACAAAGCGGGCAAAGAGCTGTGCCTTTACCAGCGAGCCACTAAAAAGGCGGTGGTTCAGGACGCTGACGGGCTGGCGGGAAAGCCATAGCAGCAGGGTTCTTGGCGGTACAGTTTTAAAAATGGCGTTGTAAATATAGACTGTAGTCTATAATTTGTCGTTCAGTATACACCTGTATTGAAAGGACACTTAAATGGGTACTTTAAAAGAAATGTTAGCTTCGCGTACCCCTGATAGCAGGCAGCGAATTGAGGAAATGGCAGAGGAGATGCTGCTGGAAACGCGCTTATATGAGGTGCGGGAGGCACTGGATATTTCACAGCAAACGCTGGCGAATAAACTCGGTATTTCGCAACCCTCTGTTGCTGCTATAGAGCAACGTGGCAATGAACTGAAGATTTCGACATTAAAACGGTATGTGGAAGCGATGGGCGGAACACTGCGGCTGGATATCGAACTGCCGGATGGCAAACACGTAGGATTTAGGGTTTAAAACGATCAAAAAAGGGCGCCGGGGCGCCCTTATGCCGTTATTTCAACGCGATACGGATCACGTCGTCCGGCGCCGTGGCTTCTTTCTCGCGGCTGGAAGCCTGTTTGACGCTCACGTACAGCGTCTGGCCATCCGGTGACAGCGCCAGGCTGTTCGGGTGGGTTGGGGTCTTGATGGTTTGCAGCAGCTTGTAGTTCTTGGCGTCGATCACGCTGACCTGGCCTGCCTGACGATGGGTGACATACACCTCATTGCGCGTCGGGTTGAACAGGACCGCCAGTGATTCCGGCACGTCGATTTTGCTCAGAATCTTGCCGTCGCGGGTATCGACCACCAGCACCTGGGCCTGCTTGGAGTCGGTGATAAAGGCGCGATGCGTGGCAGGATCCAGGCTGATGTTCAGGAAGAAGTGCTCTTTGGACTCGTCCAATTTCTTGCGGCTGAGCACCTTGTTGGTTTTGGTGTCGATAGTCACCAGCTCGCCGTCGGCGTTGGTCACGTACAGGCGGCTTGCGGCCGCATCCAGTGCCAGACCGGTACCGTATTTGCCGGTTTCGGTGATGGTGGTGCGCAGGGTCAGGTCTTTGCCGTCTACCACCCAAACCACGCTGGATTCACCCAGCCCGGTGATATACAGGGTGTCGGTGGTGGCGTCTGCTACCAGCTCACGCGGTGCCAGCGGTTTTACCGTTTCGGAGCGTTTACGCGCATCCAGCACCAGGCGGCCTTTGACCTCACCGGTTTTACCGTCGATGGCAGTGACCGAGTTATTGACGGTGTTGCCGAAGAACAGCGTGTCGGTTTTGCTGTTGATGGCCGCGCCGAAAGGTTTGATATCGTTGTGAATGATCTGGGTGATATCCAGCGTTTGCGGATCCAAACGATACACCACGCCGCCTTTGTCCAGCTTGCGGCTTTGCGAAGTGGCCAGATACAGCGCGTTCTCGCCCTGGCTGTAGACCATCTCGTAAGCGCCTTTGCCGACGGGCTTGCGCAGCAGTTCCGGCTCGCCCTGGGCCAGCAGCGGGGCGGAAAACAGCATTGAAGTCAGCAGCAGCAGTGGGAAAGCGGCGCGTGCGCCAAAGCGGCGGCTGGTCGTTGTTGCAGAGTTCATAACCTCTCCATGGAGTTAAAATGCCTGTCGCCGCAGGGCGGTTGCCCAGAGGCTAAAAAGCTCAACATTGAATTCAAAGCAAAATCCGGCCGGTCGCATCGTGGCGCACCGGGCCTTCTGTTTGCGAATAATAATCATTATTCATGCCGGAGGGGAGTGATTTCTACCCAGGCTGGGGTGAAAATCACAATGTGAAGAGTGGGGGGGAGGGTGATCGTTGCCGTGTCGCTGCGTGGGTTTTCTGGTTTTCCCTGCGGGCCGATAACAAATAATTAATTTAGCTGCGTTATTGTTTGGTCGCTGTAATAATATTTATTTGTTATCTCTTATAATAAAAACCCGATAATAACGGAGGTTTCTTTGGGTTAAAAACTCCGGCCTTGTACGTTATTTGAGCGGTTAATTACATTGTCTTGCATTGAATTACAGTTGAATACTTTTGTGGTGAAAAAGTCATCCTGTGGTGGATAATCTCAGGTTATGACATGAATTTTTATAACTTGCGTCATTTGCACACATCGGGTAATTGTTTATGCGTGGCTCAAGACCACCGTATTTATAACAATAATTTTTCGGGCAGGGGTAATAATGAGATATATAAAAACGCCAATATTCATTGGCGGCGTTGTGCTGTCGGCGTTATCCGCCGGCGCGCAGGCAGAAATCACCATTCTGGATAAAAACCCGCAAAGCAATGTGTTGCTGGCACCGCTGAGTTTGAAAGTTGGCGGCAGTATTCGCCCCGAGTGGATATTTAATAATGGCCCGGAGCCGGGATATTATAAAAATGGTCATGACGGCGGCACGCGCTTTCGCTTCAGCGGCGACTATGCGCTGACGCAGGATACCTCGGTTATCGGCTACTACGAGTGGGGCGTCGATCTGGCACACGCGCTGAGCTGGGACGGCCACTACAACGAAGACGGCAAACGCGACTATCAGCGCCAGCTGTACGGCGGCTTCAAAGATGACCGCTACGGCACCATAACCTTTGGCCACCAATACGGCATTTATTATTCGGTTGTCGGCATTAAAAGCGACGTCTGGGATAACGATGGTCATGCGGGCGGCACCGGCATTGGCATTTCCGGCGACTACGACGGCGGTAATAAACCGAAGAACAGCCTGAAATACACCAATGATTTTGGGCCGGTCACCTTATACGCCAACTATTTATTACCGGAAGACGATTTGCACACGGCGGATAATCTCATCTACCGCCGTAAAGGCGGCGGCGGGTTGGGGTTTGATTATAAGGCGACGAAGGAATTAACCTTCAGCGCGGCCTACAGCTACACCGACGCAAAAATCAAAGACAATCAATATAACGAGAAAGAGTATCACCAGCAGTTGTCCGGCACCGCGCTGACCTGGCAACCGAATAACTGGTATATCGTCGGGACCGCCAGCTATTACAAAGACTATGTGCCGAGCACCCGTGAACGTACCTCGTCGCATTATTTCGCCGGGAGCGGTTACGGGGTAGAAGGCTTTGTCGGTTATACCTTTAATATCGACAAGCCTTTCCTGAAATCGATCCAGCCTTATGTGGCCGCGGACTCGCTGCAATTGAAGGGCGGCGAGGAGTACCACGCCAATCACGTTTACCTTGGGGCGGGCACCACCATCGGCTACGGCCTGTCGGTGTATGTGGAACGGACGCTGGCCAACAGCAGCGACAACGAACCGGACTCCACCTGGGTGACGGTGTTCTACGACTTCTGATCGCTCCTGACAAACTTTCCAGGCCGGCCTCGTTGCCGGCTTTTTTGTCTGGTTATTTCACAGGGTGATCCAACCGCCCTGCGCCCTATCCGCCGCGGTTTTCTCCGCCAGATAGCGTGCCGGCGGTTTGCCGACGGCTTTGCGAAACATGGTGACGAAGCCACTGGCGCTCTCATAGCCCAGATCCAGCGCCACCCGCTGCACGGTCTCCCCCTTGGTCAGGCGTTGCAGCGCCAGCATCACGTGCAGTTGCCGTCGCCAGTGGCCAAAGCTCATGCCCATTTGCTGCTGCAGGGTGCGGTTGAGGGTGCGTTCGCTCATGCCGATGCGCTGAGCCCATTGGCTGAGGGTGGCTTTGTCCGCCGGATCGGCCAGCAGGCGCTCGGTCAGTTGGCGAATGCGCGCGTCATTGGAGACTGGCAAGTGCAGGTTCTCAATCGGCGCGGCGGCCAATTGATCCAAGAGTACGCCAATCAGCCGCCCTTCAGCGCCTTGCTCGTCATACAGCGGATCAAACCCGCTGGCCTGCAACAGCAGTTCGCGCAGCAACGGCGAAACGGCCAACGTACAGCAGTTGGTCGGCAACCCGGCGATGGCAGCCTGATCGACAAACAACGCGTAACATTCGGTGGCCCCGGTACCCTGAGCGTTATGCAGCACGTTGCTGGGCATCCAAAGCGCACACTGCGGCGGAACCAGCCACAGGCCGTTTTCCACTTCGCAGCGGATCATGCCGCGCATCGTATAAATCAGCTGCGCTTTTTGGTGCCGGTGATGGGCGACTTCCCAATCCTTGTTAACGGTGGAACCCTGCACGGCAAAAACCGCCCGGGGCACCCGATCGATATCGAAAAGGGGTGGAGTGACAAAAGGCATGAGAATAATTCTCAATTTGGCGCAAATGAAAAACATTATGTCCTGATTGTGCAATGTGGTCTAGTGCTTCCGCCGATAAAGTAAGCGCACGTTTCCGAACTCTTAGGAGAAATCTCATGTCATTAGATTCTGCAACCTTCCCACTGGTCTGGATGCGTCAGCAAGCCGCCGGCGAACCGAAAGATACCCTCGCCGAATTTGCCGAATTCAGCACCTTGCTGCAGCGTGAACAGCCGTTTGTGCTGCTTTGCGATCGTCGTATGGACGAAAGCGGTGAGCAGGATCGCGACGAGCGTACCCAGGTCGCCCTGTGGAAACGCGATCACCGTGAGGCGTTAGCGAAGTGGGTCAAAGGTATGGTGCTGATCGAGCCGGACGACATGCGCCGAAAGGCGGCGGAAGAGTTTGTCGATTTCGCCAGCCGTTTCTGGGGTTATCCGGTGATGGTGGTGGCCAGTGAGCAACAGGCCCATGAGCTGGCACAACGCCTGCTCGAGCAGCGGGAACAATAATCAATAAGGAAGCGCCATGTATCAGCAACAGGTAATTGCGCAACTGCTGGCCTGGATTGAAGCAAACCTCGACCAGCCGCTGACGCTGGACGATATTGCCGCCAAATCCGGCTACTCCAAATGGCATTTGCAGCGGCTGTTCAAGCAGTTGACCGGCCATATTCTGGGCACTTACGCCCGGCGCAGACGTTTGACCGCCGCCGCGCGTGAGCTGCGGCTCACCCATACCGGCGTGGCCTGCATTGCCGATAAGTACCAGTTCGATTCCCAGCAGACCTTCACCCGTTGCTTCAAAAAACAGTTCGGTTTGCCGCCGGCCGGCTATCGCCGCAGCGCGGATTGGTCCAGCCACGGCATGCAGCCGCCGCTACGGATGGCAGAAGGCCCATTGCCTCAGGGGAGTATTGTCACTCTGCCGGCCATGCAGCTGGTGGGGCGTACCCAGCGTCGCAGCTGCACTCTGGGGCAAATGCAGCATTCGAAAAATGAGCTGCGCCAGTACGTCTGGAACCAGGTGCTGCAACCCGAAGTCGCACCACCGGCGGTAGTCTACGGCCTCACCAGTCTGGAAGCGGACAACCGACAGCTTGATGGTCAACGCATGGCCTATACACTGGCGCTGGCAGATGAACAGGCCGAAGGGGAGCAGATCCTGATCGAGCAGGGCGATTACGCCAGCTTTACCTATCAGGGGCAGGTCGAAGAGTTGCCAAACTTCGTCGATCGCCTGTACGACTCCGCGATGCCCATGATGAAAGCTGTACGCCGTCCCGGGCAGGATATCGAGCGTTTTTACCCGGCACAGGGGGAGGTTTGTAATGCACGCGGTACGGCGATCCGCTGTGAATATCTGATCCCGATTCGCCGAACGTCACCGCCGGCCGCTGTGCTTTAACGGCAGTTTTCACAGAAAAACCTCTTCGTGCTGCACCAGGTTACAAAAAAGTTCGATATTGCGCTGGTAATGTTTCACACTTAGGCCGATGTGCACATATAATGCGCATCCGGTCATTTATGGCCGCATAACCTATATTGATAACTGCCAGTGGCCACTACCAACACGAAGATGAAAATGAGCATTCGCGCGTTACTAACCCTGTTTACGGCACTGGTGGCTTTCAGCCAGGCTGCCTTCGCCGTTGTATATCCGTTGCCTGCCAAAGACAGCCGTCTGGTGGGTGAGAACATCCAGATCACCGTACCGGAAGACAGCAAGCTGCCGCTGGAGAGCTTTGCCGCTCAATACCAGATGGGCCTGAGCAATATGCTGGAAGCCAACCCGGGTGTGGATCCTTTCCTGCCGAAAGCGGGCAGCACTCTGACCATCCCACAGCAGTTGATCCTGCCGGATGCGCCACGTGAAGGCATCATCATCAACAGCGCCGAGATGCGTCTGTACTACTACCCGAAAGGCACCAACACCGTGATCGTGTTGCCAATCGGTATCGGCCAGTTGGGCAAAGATACGCCACTGAACTGGACCACCACCGTGCAGCGCAAGAAAGACGGCCCAACCTGGACGCCAACCGCCAAGATGCGTGCGGAATACGCCGCGGACGGCGAGATCCTGCCTGCAGTATTCCCGGCTGGTCCGGACAACCCTATGGGGCTGTACGCGCTGTACGTTGGTCGTCTGTATGCGATCCACGGTACCAATGCCAACTTCGGTATCGGTCTGCGCGTGAGCCACGGTTGTGTGCGTCTGCGTGCTGACGACATCAAGTTCCTGTTCGAAAACGTTCCGGTCGGCACTCGCGTGCAGTTCATCAACGAGCCGATCAAAGCCAGCGTTGAGCCGGACGGTTCCCGTTACATTGAAGTGCACAACCCACTCTCTGCTAACGAAGAACAGCTGAAGTCCAAAGATCCGGTGCCGTTGACCATCTCTGCGCCAGTGGGCAAAGTGATGATGGACCCGGCGGTTAACCAGAGCGAAGTGGACGCGGCAATCAAAGCCCGTTCCGGTATGCCGGTTAAAGTGAACTGATTGATTCAGTCGCTGTAGAAAAGGCGCCTTAGGGCGTCTTTTTTTATGGCTAAAAAACACCGTTTTGCGCAGGCCTCCGCAGTTCTTTGCTTTTCGTTACCGCTGCCGCTGCCGCTTTAAAGGTCCGGTACTGTTAGCAAAAAACAGATTTTTTCGTTGCCTTAAACGGACATCGCGAAGCTGTAGGTGGGCCAAATTGCGACAGGAAACTGTCGGGAGGCCCGTCGCTGAAACTTCTTTTCTCTGGTGCAAAAACGCGGTCTGGAGATCTTGCTGTAGAGTGTCAGAATAATCACAGCTTACCTGCCTATACATCACCGCTATAAGTCCTTCCTGGTAATTATTCCTCAAAAAATCATCGTTAATTAATTGGTTATATATCCCCTCCGACCAGTGATTGCCTGAGAAAAAACTCTCAAAACCTCTGTATTGTGAAAATAAGATCACACAAACGTAACAAAAGATAAACATAGGCTCTCTATATTGGCTGCTTTGCTTTTGGGAGGGAGTGCCATGCGTAACTGGAACGAGCCGAAAAAGAACAAAGCGCACATCGAACTGATCCCGATGATCGACGTGATGATGTTTTTGCTGGTGTTTTTTGTGTTGATTAGCCTGAACGTGATCCCGGCCCTTGGGCTGAAGACTCAGTTGCCGTCCGCCGGTAGCGCTCAGCAATTGAAGCCGCAGAAGAAGGCGATCATTACCCTGGGCGCGGAGGAGCAACTGCAGCTCGACGGCCAGCCGATAGCGCTGAGCGCGCTGGTCAGCACGCTGAAGCAACAGCAGCAGGAGAACCAGACCACCACCATTATCGTTAACAGCGACAAAGGCGTTGCGGTAGAGCGCTTGGTCGCGGTGATGGATAACCTGCGCCAGGGCGGTTTCTTCTCCGTCTCCATCGCCACACGGAAGCTGTGACATGTATCTGCTCTATCGCTCACGTCACCTTTTCAGCTGGTTGCCGGCGCTGATCGTCGCGGGCTGCGTGCTGTTCGCCAGCCAACAGGCGGCGCTGAAAATTCAGCCGCGCTATGACGAAACCGCCATGGAGCTGGCATTGGTCGAACCGGAACCTCAGCCACAGCCGGAACCGGAGCCGCCGGTGGAAACCCCGCCGCAACCCGAGCCACCGCCGCCGGAACCTGAGCCCCTTCCTGAACCTGTGGTGCCTGCACCTGAGCCGATTGTCGAGGCCAAACCAGTGCCCAAGCCACAGCCGAAACCCAAACCCAAGCCGGTGAAAGAGAAAGCCAAGCCGGTGGAAAAGGCCAGGCCCGCCGCGGTGCCGGCAGCGCCGAGGACCTTGGTCAGCAAGCCCGCCGCACAGCCCGTTCCGCCGGCTCCAGCGGCACCGAAGGTGAACGTGCAGGCAATCGAAAACGGTTATCTGCAGGCATTGCGCCATGAGCTGGAGCAGCGCAAGCGCTATCCCAGCGGGCGGCAGGCTTCGCTTGAACGGCCGCAGGGCAACGTCGAGGTGTGGCTGGAGGTGGATCGCAGCGGTCGGGTGATCTCTTCCGGCATCACCAATAAGGCCTCCAGCATGCTGCTCAACCGTGCGGCGCTGAGCAGTTTGCAAAGTATCAGCCAGGTGAAGCCGTTCCCAACTGAGGCTTTCAACGGGCAGACAACCAAAAGATTTTCAGCCACGTTCAATTATCAGGCGCCTTGATGCCTGGCATAACAGTTTGATTTTTATGGGATGGAAACAATGAAATCTTTCAATCGATCTGGGATTTATCTGGCAGTGATGTCGGCGATGTTACCGGGTGCCGTGCTGGCGGCGGACTCGACCGACGTCGGCACCATCAACGTTAAGGGGCAGTCGCTGGGCGGCGGCATGATGGTGCAGGAGGACAGCGCCAAGTCGCGTTCCACCGTCACCAAAGAGGCGATGGATAAAATGCCGGCGGCGGCCAACGCCATCGACAAGCTGAAATACACGCCGGGCCTGAACGTCAACAGTAACGACGCCAGCGGCCTGAGCGGCGTCGATTACACCATGCGCGGCATGAGCTCCGATCAAATCGGCCTGTCGATGGACGGGATCCCGATCAACGACTCCGGCAACTATGCGGTTTACCCGAACCTGCTGGGTGATTCTGAGAACCTGGGGGAAGTGTTCGTCACCCAGGGCTCCTCGGAAGCCGACGGCCCGCACATCGGCTCCAGCGGCGGCAATATTGGCCTGGTGACGCGGCGTCCGTCTAAAGACTTCGGCGGCTTCGTCAAACAGACGCTGGGCAGCAACAACCTGAGCAAAACCTTTGCCCGTCTGGAGACCGGTGAGTACAACGGCTTCAGCAACTGGATCTCCTATTCGCACACCGAGGCCAAAAAGTGGCGCGGGGAAGGGCGCTTGTACTCCAACAAGTTCGAGATGAACTCGTTGTATGAGGACGGCAACGGCAACAGTAGCAACCTGATCATGAAGTACAACCAGCAAAATAACGTTAACTACAACACCCTGAGCAAAGCGCAGTTTGCGGAGGACCCCCGTGGCGATTATGACACCACGCCGTCCTACAACAACCGGGGCCAACTGACTCGCTATTACAAGCTCAACCGTAATCCGTTCGAGAATTTCAACCTGACGTTCACCCAGAAGCTGCAGCTGCGCGACAACCTGGCGTTAACCCTGCAACCCTATTACTACTGGGGGAACGGCGGCAGCTTCAGCGGCCAGAGCGCGTCGGTACTGTCCAGTACCTCGGATCGGGCCGGTCAGTATGACCTCAGCAACTTGCAGTCCAACACCTATTACCGTCCTTCCTGGACCCAGACCTGGCGGCCGGGCATCACCACCAAGCTGAAGTGGGACATCAACGATCAGCACAGCCTGGATATCGGCTACTGGTTTGAACGTGCGCGTCAGTCGCAGACCCAGCCGTTTATCGGCATCAAGGACGACGGCAACCCGCAGCAGCTCTCGGGTAAACCGGGCGGTTCCGATCAGGTGAAGGACGCCAACGGCAAAACCGTGCAGGGGCGTAACCAGTACACCATTACCCCGGCGCAAAAAGTGTGGCTGCAGGACACCTGGTTCGCGACGCCGGACTGGACCTTCGTCGGCGGGCTGGCCTATCAGTACGTTGAACGAAAAGGCGATAACAAGGGCAGCCTGTATAACGTGCCGGAAAAGCGTGATGCCAAATACCATGAATTCCTGCCGAACTTCAGCGCCAGCTACAAGCTGAACCCGGAAAACCAGGTGTTCTATAACCTGACGCGCAACATGCGCACCCCGCCAAACTACGTGTTGTACAACGTCGGCGATTCGCTTAGCACCAAGCCTGAACTGAGCTGGAACCATGAGCTGGGCTGGCGTTTCGAGCGTGAAGATATGCTGCTGAGCGCCTCGCTGTTCTACTTGCGCTACAGCGACCGTCAAATCTCTACCACCAATCCGGACGGTGACTACGAGATGATGAATATCGGCAACGTAGAGAACAAAGGGCTGGAACTGGAGTGGAGCGGCCAACTGCCGCATAACTTCAACTACTACACCTCGTACACCTATACCGAGTCCAAGCAGAAGAGCGACATTGTCAGCAACGGCGGCCTGCCGCTGCCGACCAGCGGTAAAGAAGTGCCGAACGTGCCGAAAAACCTGCTTAACGTGACCCTGGGTTATGACGACGGTTTGTATTACAGCAGCGTGAGCGGCAAGTACGTCAGTTCGTTCTACGGCGACCTGACCAATGACGAGAAGATTGGCGGCCGGACGGTATTCGATCTGGCGGCGGGGGTGCATTTGCCGGTGGACAAGAAGATCGTCAAGAGCGCGGCGCTCCGCTTCGGCATCAGCAACCTGTTTGACAAGGAGTACCTGACTTCGGTGCGCTCCACCACCTTCAACGCCGCGCCTTATAACGGCGTAAGGGCCAGCACGCCTTACTACAACGTCGGGGAAGAACGTACCTTCAGCGTATCGCTGGAAGCCACCTTTTAACTATTTATACCCTATGGCTTTCAAGTTGCAGCCAGGCGGCCAACTCGCTCATCCCCAGGCGCTTACTTAAGTAAGTAACTGGGGTGAGCGAGTGCAGGTAACAACGCTGCGGCTTGAAAGACGACGGGTAAGAGGACTGAACGATGAATGCCAATCTGCTACACGACATTATTTTCTACGTGATGTACGCCGCGCTGGCGATTGCACTGGTGATCATTATCGAACGTGCGTTGTATTTCGCCTATACCCAACGCCAGGCGCGTCGACTGGAGCAGGCGCTGACGTTGGATGTGCACCGCACGGCCGATCTGCCGGATGAGTTGACCCAGCGCAGCAGCCTGCCGCTGGCGGTAATTTCACCGGTGCTGGAGCAAAAACACCGTGCCGGTGACCGCGAGGCGATCGGTGATTTGATCGACGCTCAGTATTTGTTGAGCAAGCCGCTGATGGCACGGGGCCTGTGGTTGCTGGAAACTATCGTTACCGCGGCACCGCTGTTGGGGCTGCTGGGTACGGTGATGGGGATTATCGAAACCTTTAAGGCACTGGCTGCCTCGGGAGTGTCCGAGCCGAGCCTGGTTTCTGCCGGGATGGGCACCGCGTTGTACGCTACCGGACTGGGTATCGCCATCGCGCTGCTGTGCCTGGTGGGGAACAACTATCTGCAAAGCCGCATGGAGCGCATTAACGAACTGTTGAAGGTGCTGCTGATCCGCGCCGGTGCGCCGGGCAGCCGCCCGGAAAACGGCAGCCGCGAGCAACGGGTTGACAGCGAGGTGCCGCGCTATGCCTAATGGCCGTCATTCACGGTGGCCATTAGGCCGCCTTTACACTGCGTTATGGGGTGGTTGCCTGTTGATGTTGAGCCAGAATGCGGCGGCGCGCTTTGAAATTCCCGGCTACGAGCTGGTGTATACCGCACCGGTAGAAACCGCGTTGCAGGCGGATGACCTGCGCAACACTGCCGAAGTGTGGCAGCAGATGTTTGATGCGGCGAAAACCCGCATCGATCTGGGCCAGTTCTACGTGGCGAACCAACAGGGTTCGCTGCTGGATGGCGTGCTGCAGCATCTTAAAGCGGCGGGGGAACGTGGGGTAAAAATTCGTTTCCTGATGGAGGAGAAGGGCATCCGCATTTCTACTCCCGAAACGCTGGAACAGCTTAAGGCGATCCCGAATCTGGAGCTGCGTATCATCCCTTACCAGCGGCTGAGCGGCGGCATTCTGCATGCCAAATACCTGCTGGTGGACGGTGAACAGGCGTTTGTCGGCAGTCAGAACTTTGACTGGCGCGCGCTGGCGCACATCCATGAAACCGGGCTGCGCATCAGCGATGCCAGTGTGGTGCGGCAGATCCAGGCGATCTTCGAACAGGATTGGCAGGCGCAGGCGTTGCTGGCGGCGGAAAAACCGGTGCCCCAGCTGACGCCCCAACCCACGGTTGAACCGCTGCAGAGCAATTACCTGGTCGCCAGCCCGCGTGCCTACAACCCGGCGGGCGTGATTGATTCGCAGCTTGAGCTGCCGCGCCTGTTGGCTTCAGCCAGGCAGCGAGTGCGGGTACAGGTGATGGACTACGCGCCGTTGTCTTTTGGCCCGGACCGCACCCGGCCTTACTACGCGGTGATCGATAACGCCCTGCGCAGCGCTGCCGCGCGCGGTGTGCAGATTGAGCTGATGGTCGCTAACTGGAATACCAAAAAGCCGGATATCGCCTGGCTGAAAAGCCTGGCGCTGGTGCCGAATGTGCAGGTGAAAGTGGTCACCATTCCACCGGCAAGCAGCGGGTTTATCCCGTTTGCCCGAGTGATCCACAGTAAAATCATGACCATCGACGGCGAGATCGCCTGGGTGGGCACCAGCAACTGGACCGGTGGCTATCTGGACAATTCGCGCAATCTGGAGATTGTGCTGCACGACGTGAACATGAGCCAGCGGCTGGACAAGCTGTACAGCCAACTGTGGGACAGCCTTTACGCCGAACCGCTGAAACTGGATTACGACTACCCGACGCCCAAACCGGGCGGTGAGTCCTGAGATTGTCGGCAAATCCTCGTCAAGACTGAACCGGTAGGGTCGAACAGGTTCGACCCGATTTACCCCTTTTAATGCTGCGCCTCTACTCTTGGCTTTGCCGGATTATTTCCGCCAGCCGCTTTTTTCCAGTGCCGTCAGCAACTGTTCGGCGCTCAGTCCTTCCGCCCGATGGCCATTGCCGGAAACGGTATTGGCGGCCAGCAGGGCATTGATAATTGCCTCTTCCACCGCTTCTGCAGCTGCGGCAAACAGCTCGGAGATGTAATCGTTGTTCACCATGCGCAGCGGGGTGGTAAAGGCCCCTTTGTTGGCGTAGTCGGCAGGGGGGAGGCCGTCATTGCCGGTGGCAAAGGCGATAAAAATGTCGCCGCTCGAGTCTTCGGTACCGCCGCCGGTGCGGGCAATGCCGATGCTGGCGCGTTGGGCCAGACGGGTGCATTGGTGCGGCAACAGCGGGGCGTCGGTGGCCAGGGTGACGACGATCGACCCCATGCCCGGGTGCGGCAGCTGCGGTGTAAACGGCGAGTGAATATGTGCCAAATGACGGCCCACCGGATAACCGCCCACCAGCAGCGACGCGCGTTTGCCGTGGTTGGCCTGCACGATGGCACCGACCGTCCAGCCACCGCGATCGGCAGGCAGGCGGCGCGAAGCGGTGCCGATGCCGCCCTTGAACTCATGGCAGATCATGCCGCTGCCGCCACCGACCGCACCTTCCTGGGGTAATCCTTCGTGTGCCGCCTGCAGTGCTTGCCGCACATGTTCAGGCTTGACGTGAAAACCGTTGATGTCGTTGAGCAGGCCATCGAAGGTTTCCATTACCACCGGCATATTCCAGTACACCGCGTCGTCGGCCGGCAGCGCTTCACGTTCCAGCGCGATCAGGCTGTCACGTACCACGCCGACGCTGTGGGTGTTGGTGAAGGCGATTGGACTGGTGAGCAGGCCGGCTTCACGGATCCACTCCAACCCGGTGGCATCGCCGTTGCCGTTAAGCACATGTACGCCGGCAAAGCAGGGGGATTGCCGGGCCTGGCCGGCACGCGGTTCGATCACCGTGACGCCGGTACGCACGCTGCGCCCGTCGGCCAAATCGGCGTGGATGCTGGCGTGGCCGACGCGAACGCCGGGCACGTCGGTGATGGCGTTCAGCGGGCCGGCAACGCCGTGGCCGATTTTAATGCCCAAATCCTGAGCGCGCTGCGACATGGTTATTCTCCTTCAATTGAGGGTTCAACGTGCGGGATAGCCTGCCGGGTGCGCATATAGCTCAGCAGCAGCCCAAAGCAGAGGATACCGGCAATGATAATAAAGTCTTTCAGGCTGCTGGCGATCAAAATTGTCCATAACACATACAGGCAGCCGATCAGCGCGATCGCCACCGGCAGCGGCCACAGCGGCATCAGATACGGGTGGTGGAAACGTACGCGGCGGCGACTGATCAGCGCGGCGACGGCCATGATGATGTACACCAGCAGCAGCAGGATCACGGTAAATGAGGTCAGATCGCCGAGGTTGGAGCAAAAGGCCAACAGCGCCGAGGGAATACCGAACAGCAGAGTGGCAATCCACGGCGTGCCGAAACGCGGATGGATGATTTTCAGCGCCCGGTTCACCTGCGGCAGCCAAAAACCGTCACGCCCGCTGGAGAACATCATGCGGCTAAACTGCGCCACGATGGCGATAATGGCGTTGAACACCGACAGGTAAATCGCGCCGCTGACCACCCGCGCCAGCGTCGGCCCACCCAGTTGGCTGACCACGTAGCCGACCGGATCGGCCTGTTTGGCCATTTCCGCCAGGGACGGCGCGCCAATCAGCAAAGCGGTGAAGGGCAGCAGCTCGACCAGTACCACGATCGCCAACGTCAGCATGATGGCGGTGGCCATGGGTTTGCCCTGCTCGCGCATGTCCTCCGCCATATACACCGCGGCACCGTAGCCGTTATAGGAAAACAGCGCGACGCCGACCATGGCGACGATCAGCGGTACGGAAACCGGTGCCAACACGCCTTCGGGGTTTAGCATCACCGGCGCGACGAGGATGTCCGCACTTTGGTGCGGAGTGCTGAAACCCAACCAGGCGATTAGCCCCAGCACCGCGATTTCAACCACCAAAAAGGTGCCGGTCAGCAGCGCATTGGCCTTGATGTTGAAAATGGCGCAGGCTCCGCCGATCAAGATGGTGATCATCCCGGCGGTAGAGGCGTCGAACTGAGTCCCCAGCGCGGTGTTCAAATAAGGCACGGCACCGGTGGCCAGCACCGCCGGTACGAACAGCGCGGCACTGAGAATAAACAGGTAAGTTTGCAGCCCGCACAGGGTGCCGAACAGGCGTTTGATAATGCTGTATTCGCCCCCGGCGCTGGGATGCGCCGCACCGAGTTCGGCGTAGCACAGGGCAATAGTGGCGGCGATAAAGGCAGCGATCAGAAATGAGATAAAGGCACCGCTACCGGCGCTGGCGATCGCCAGCGGAGCAATAACGAAAATTGAGCTGGCGGGCGTGACGCCGGAGGCGGTAATCATCACCACGTCGAGGACGCTGAGATTACCTTTGAATTTGTGTTCTGGTGTGGGCTCAGTCATTCAAAACTCCATTAACGCGTTAGTGGGTTATTTTGCGGGCGGCGATCGTGCGGTAGAGCCTTGCGATGGCATGCCGCTGCCCGGGCCTGATTAAATGGAGCGCGTGGAAAACGAGGCGAATTTCTTCGCCTCTAAAAAATCATTATGATTATTATGAAATTACCCTTGCCCGGACGGGAAGCTGAAGGTGGCATGCTGGGCGTCATGGGAAGAAGGCCAGCGCTGGGTTATGGTTTTGCGCTTGGTGTAGAACCTGACGGCATCCGGGCCGTAGGCGTGCAGGTCGCCAAACAGCGAGCGTTTCCAGCCGCCGAACGAGTGATAAGCCACCGGAACCGGCAGCGCAACGTTGATCCCCACCATACCGACCTGAATATGACTGGAAAAAAAACGCGCCGCCTCGCCGTCGCGGGTGAACAGGCAGGTCCCGTTGCCGTACTCGTGGGCGTCTATCATCGCCATCGCCTCTTTCAGCGATCCGACCCGAACCACCCCCAGCACCGGGCCGAAGATCTCCTCCTGATAAATCCGCATGCCCGGTCGCACGTGGTCAAACAGCGTTGGGCCAAGGAAATAACCCTGGCTGATTTGCCCGCTGTCGTCCCGCACCGCCAGCTCGCGACCGTCGACCACCAGGGTAGCTCCCTCCTCAACACCCTGATCGATATAGCCTTTCACTTTCTCATAATGCTGTTGGGTGACCAGCGGCCCCATGTCGTTGCGGTTATCGTTACCGGCACCGACCCGCATGGCCGCCATTTGCCGCTGCAACCCGGCAACCAACGCGTCGGCCGTGCCGTCTCCCACCGCCACCACCAGCGGGATGGCCATGCAGCGTTGTCCGCAGGAGCCGAACGCCGCACCCATCAGCGCACTGACGCTGCCGGCGATGTCGGCATCCGGCAGCACCACAGCATGGTTCTTCGCGCCGCCCAGCGCCTGCACCCGTTTGTTCTGGCCACAACCGGTGTGATAGATGTGCTCCGCTACCGGCGTAGAGCCGACAAAGCTGACGGCTTTGACCCGGGGATCGTGCAGCAGGGTGTCCACCGCCTCGCGGTCGCCGTTGACCAGGTTCAGCACTCCCGGCGGCAGCCCGGCTTCGGACGCCAGTTGAGCGATATACAGCGTGGAGGAAGGGACGCGTTCGGAAGGTTTCAACACAAAGGTGTTGCCGCACACCACCGCCATTGGCCACATCCACAGCGGTACCATCGCCGGGAAGTTAAACGGCGTGATGCCTGCCACCACTCCCAGCGGTTGAAACTCGCTCCAGCTGTCGATGCCCGGCCCGGCATCCTTGCTGTGTTCGCCTTTCAGCAATTCCGGCGCATAGCTGGCGTACTCAATATTCTCGATGCCGCGCTGCAGTTCGCCCATGGCGTCGCTGAGCACTTTGCCATGTTCGGCGGTGATCAACCGGCAGATGGCATCGGCATGCTGTTCCAGCAGCGTTTTTAGACGCATCATCACCCTGGCCCGCTTTAGCGGTGGCGTATCGCGCCAGGCTGGGTAGGCTTGCTCGGCGGCGTCGATGGCGCTTTCTACCGTGGCGCGGTCGGCCAGTAACACCTCCTGATGCGACAGCCCGGTAGCCGGATCGTAAACCGGCTGGCTGCGGGTTCCGCCGGTGGCGGACTGGCCGTTGATCCAATGTGCAATTGGCATGGCTTGCGCTCCTTTATTATTCGGTTGCGTTGATAGCGTCGCCGAGGGCGTTGATCAGCGAGTCGATCTGCGCCTCGCTGCTGATAAACGGCGGCGCCAACTGCAGGGTGTCGCCGCCATAGCGGACATAAAACCCGCTTTCCCAGCAGCGCATCGCCACTTCATACGGCCTGCGTGCCGCTTCGCCCGGTCGGGCCGCCAGCGTGATACCCGCCGCCAGACCGAAGTTGCGAATGTCGCTGACGTGGTTGCTGCCCTGTAAGCTGTGCACCGCACGTTCGAAATAGGGGGCCAGCGCCTGCACCCGTTCGATCATCTGTTCGCGTTCAATGATATCCAGCGTCGCCAGCCCCACCGCACAGCTGACCGGATGGGCGGAGTAGGTGTAGCCGTGCGGGAATTCGAGCAAATATTCCGGTTCATCGGTGGCCATGAAGGCCTGGTAAATCTCGGGTCGAACTACCACGGCCCCCATCGGCTGTGCGCCGTTGGTGACCTGTTTGGCAATATTCATGATGTCCGGCGTGACGCCGAATGCCTCGGCGCCGGTCAATGCGCCGCAGCGGCCGAAGGCGGTGATCACTTCGTCAAAAATCAGCAGAATATTGTGTTGAGTGCAGATCTCGCGGATGCGTTGCAGATAACCGACCGGCGGTACGATCACCCCGGCCGAGCCGGAGAAGGGTTCGACAATCACCGCGGCGATGGTCGAGGCGTCACGCAGTGCGATGATGCGGTTGAGTTCTTCCGCAAGCTCGGCGCCCTGCTCGGGCATGCCGCGCGAAAAGGCATTTCCCGCCAGTTGGGTATGGGGCAGGTGGTCCGCTTCGGCGCTGGCGCCAAAGGCTTTACGATTGCCGGCAATGCCGCCCACCGCGATGCCGCCAAAGTTAACGCCGTGGTAGCCCTTCTCGCGACCGATAAAACAGGTTTTACCCGCCTGGCCCTTGGCTCGCCAATAGGCACGCGCCATTTTTAACGAAGTGTCTGCCGCTTCGGAGCCGGAACCGGTGAAAAACACATAGTCCAGTCCGGCCGGGGTCATGGCCTTGATTTTGTTCGCCAGCTCGAAAGATAAGGCATGGCCGAACTGAAACGCCGGGGAATAATCCAATCGGGAAAGTTGCCGGTGAGCGGCATCGGCAATTTCCTGGCGGCCATGGCCCAATCCGCAACACCACAACCCGGATAACCCGTCAAAAATCTTGCGACCGTCCTGGCTGGTATAATAAACGCCTTGCGCGTGGCTTATCATTCTCGGGTTGGCTTTAAAATTACGGTTGCCGGTAAAGGGCATCCAATGTGCTTCTAACCATTCACGGTCGGCTTTATTTTCACGTTGATTTAAATCAGCCATTTTTCCCTCCGAGGGGGAGAATAGGTACGGTTAATTAACTATGCCCGTCATCTTTTAAATTGCAGCGTTGTTATCTGCACCAGCTCAGCCCAGTTACTTACTTGAGTAAGCACCTGTGCTGAGTGAGCTGGCCGCCTGGCTGCAACTATAAAAGCTAAAGGGTATAAATAAACGTGTTAATGAATTGTTGAGTGAAATTGACTATGTTCTGCTTCTTCACTAATGTGAATAATCATATGTCGAAACTTACTTAAGGTTTTATGCAAGTAAAAAAACGCGCATTGTTGGGCCAGTTATCGGATATGGATCTGCGGTTGCTGCGGGTATTTAAGGCGGTGGTCGACTGTGGCGGCATGAGCGCCGCCGAGCTGGAGCTGAATATCAGCCTGTCGACCATCAGCAAACATATCAAGGATTTGGAACAGCGACTGGGCCTGACGCTGTGCCACCGCGGGCGCGAGGGGTTTGCGGTCACTGACGAAGGGCTGCTGATATATCAGGAAACCGTGAATCTGTTGGCGGCGACCGAGGCCTTTCGCCGTGGGGTGGATGATGTGCATCAACGCCTGGGTGGGCAGCTGCACGTGGCGATATTCGACCATACCGTCAGTAATCCTCAGGCGCATATCGGCCGGGCGATTGCCTTATTCAGCGAGCAGGCCCCGGATGTCTCTTTGCAAATGTATGTGGAACCGATAAATACCATTGAACGCGGCGTCATTGACGGCCAATTTCAAATTGGCATTATTCCCATGCACCGCAGTGCGGAAAGTTTATCTTATAGTTCGTTATTTCATGAGAGGATGTTCTTATATTGTGGCGCGCAGCATGAATTATTTTCCGCTAACCATGAAATACTGAATTGGGATCTGTTGCACAATTATGCCTTTGCCGGATTAGGCTACCATTCGCCGAATATGGAACTGAGCCTGCAGCAGCATTTACATCGCAAGGCAACGGGGTTTGCCCAGGAGTCGATCGCGACCCTAATTCTTTCCGGTAAGTACGTCGGCTTTCTTCCCGACCACTATGCGGCGTTTTTTGTCGCGCAAAATATGATGCGCGCCATCAAACCGACGCTGTTCCGTTATCACTGCGAATATTCCAGCGTGCTGCGGCGTTCGCCCAGCCCGCAGCGGGTGGTCAAGCTGTTCCACGAATGCCTGCTGGCGGCTCATGGAACAGCTTGATGTTTACTGATCTTTCTTCTTGCCAAAAATCTTGATCAGCAAGCCGACCAGGATGCCAATCGCGATGCCGGTGAAAATCCAGCTGATGATGCCCATGTCCAATCTCCCGCTATTACTTTGATCTGATTATATAATCATTCGATGCGGAATGCGCCTTCGATCATCTGCTGCCGCTGCGGCGCGCTGTAGTCGATCAGCGAGTTTTTGCTGTTGGATTTTGCCAGCGTCACTGCCAGTTCGTCGGCGGAAATCGGCAGGTCATCCTGCCAGAAACTGGCGATGGCATTGCGGGTAATAAAGTCGATCAGGTAGCGTTCCGGGCTGTCATGCTGCTCGGGGAACAGGCGGGCGGCAAGCTCAGCCATCAGCGCCCGCTGCTGCGGTTGTTCGCTTTTCGCCAGCAGTTCGAGGAACGGCAGCAGCAGGCGACCGCAGACCTGGCCGTGGTGATAATCGCGCAGGGCGCCAATCTCGCCG
The DNA here is from genome assembly GCF_046531865.1 of Serratia sp. AXJ-M. Taxonomy (NCBI): domain Bacteria; kingdom Pseudomonadati; phylum Pseudomonadota; class Gammaproteobacteria; order Enterobacterales; family Yersiniaceae; genus Serratia; species Serratia sp. AXJ-M. The sequence goes on from NZ_CP059394.1 coordinate 571,124, forward strand.
GCGATGCCGTGGATCACTCCCAGCCCAGCGGCGCTCAGCGTCAGGCCGCCAAGGTAAGAGGCTTGCATAATCGCCTCGAGAGCCTCGGCGCTGCGGTTGAGCGCAGGCCAGGCCTGCAGGAAGTGGCGAATGCCGGTCAGCGACATCTCGCGCGTCATGGTATTGGCGGTTTTGGACAGATAGGCCTCGAACAGGTGGGTAAAGGCGTCGATGGCGCAGTAGGCCAGCACCTTGTCCGGTGACCCTTGCAGCAGTTGCGGATCCAGGATGGCGGTGTGCGGCACAAAGTTGTTATGGCGCAGCGAGGCTTTCACCTTGCTCACCTGGGTGTCGGTGATCACCGCATTCTGCGTGACTTCACTGCCGGTACCGGCGGTGGTCGGGATGGCAATGAGCGGCAGGGTTGCACCGCTGATTTTTGTGTCGCCGATCTTTTCCATATAGCGCAGGGTGGGCAACGGGTGCTCGACCAGCGCGGCAAAGGCCTTGGCAGCATCCAGCACGCTACCGCCGCCAATGGCTACCACGCGTCTTACCTTGCCGCGCCAGCGCGCGACCCAGGCGTCTATCTCTTGCGGTGAAGCCTCGTGACTGACGATTTCGGTGCCGAGCAGCAGTGGCGTCAATGCGTCTGCCAGTGAGGAATACACCGCGCCATTGAGGAATGATCGGCAGCTAAACAGCAGCGTCGGCTGTGGCTCGGCGGTCAGTAGCGGGATCAGTTGGCTGATGCTGCCGTGGCCGAACCAGGTCTGGCGGTTGGCAATGGTCAGGCTGGTAGTCATGTTCTCTCCTTGGCACGCGAAAACCACAGCATAAGCCAGCCTCTGCGGCTGAACCACTGCTTTTCGCTGCCTGAAAGGGATTCCGTTAATATATTAATCCAGCCTCGTTCGGCCACGCCGCAATAATCTGGCGAAGGTGTGATTTGTTTAACATGTAAACGATTCTGCTGTTGCATTTGGCGCTATTGAGTGTTTTCTATAACAAACAGGCCACGGCGTAGCCGGAATAAAGTGATTGTTAATTTATTAATGATGGCGGGGCGAAGATGAATATTCAGGTGGAACGGTTATCCGCAGTGATAGACGCAGTCGCAACCCAAGGTTTCTATCCCAACCTGTTGGCCTGGCTGGAAGGGTTCTTCGCCTTTGATAGCGCCATTGTTTACGCGTTTGAACGCGGCCTGGCGCCACGTTGCCTGATCAAAACCGAGCGAGAAAACAGTGACGCGGTCAATCAGCTCTATCAACAGGGCGCTTACCTGCAGGATCCGTTTTACCAGGCGCTGAATGATGGCGGCGGCGGCGAGGTGCTGACCCTGCGCCAGTTGGCTCCCTGCGGCTTCTACCATACTGATTATTACCGTAACTTTTACCGCAAGACCGGCTGGCATGATGAAGCCGGCGTGCTGCTGCCTCTGACGCCGGAACGCGGGTTGGGGGTGTTTTTCGGCTCGGCGCGCCAGTCGGTGGGGGTGCGTTATCCGCAGTTGGCTGAGTTGCGTGATGCGCTGACGCTGCTCAAGAGCATCGCGCGGCTGCATGGCGAAGTGGTCGTCGCCCCGGCAGAACCAGAAAGGGTGACGGATCGTGCGGTGCAGGCACGTTATCTGTTGACGCCGCGCGAGCGCGAAATAGTGGATCTGATCCTGGACGGCTGCGGCTCGCAGCAAATTGCCGATCGGCTGTTCATCAGCCTGGGAACGGTGAAAAACCACCGCAAGAATATCTACAGCAAGCTGGCGATCGGTTCGCAGGCCGAACTGTTCAATCTGCTGTTGGCCACCCCGCTGCGCCGCAGCGCCTGAGTGTTAATTATTTGTTGCGAATGTCCCTAAAGGGACATGGCGACGTCGCGCCCACCTCCTGATAATCCGATGTTATGGCATAGGGTCTTCGGGAGTGCGACAGTGAACAATAATATCGAATCGTTAACCTACTACGCGGCAACCAAAAAATACGATCTGCGCTTTCCTACGCTGGAAGAAGATCTGGACGTTGACGTGGTGATCATCGGCGGTGGTTTCTCCGGCATCAATACTGCCCTGGAGTTGGCTGAGCGCGGCATCACCAATATCGCCATACTCGAAGGGCGCTACCTGGGCTACGGCGGCACCGGCCGCAACGGCGGGCAGGTGATGGCCGGTATCGGTCACGATCTGGAAAAAATCAAACGCCACGTCGGCCCCTCCGGGCTGGAAACCATCTTCAAAATCAGCAACCTCGGCGCCGGGATTATTCGTGAGCGCATCAAGAAGTACGCGATTGATGCCGATTTCTGTTTTGGCTACGGCTACCTCGGCAGCAATGCACGCCAGGAGAAAACCCTGCGCAGCTGGCTGAAGGAATTCAAGGCGGTATCACCGGATGAAGAGATTGAACTCTACACCGGCGCAGAGGTGAAACAGGTCGTGGGGTCAGATGCCTATACCTGCGCATTGAAACACATGGGCGGCGGCCACGTGCATTCGCTCAACCTGCTGTTGGGCGAGGCGAAGGCGCTCAGCGGCTACGGCGTGAAAATCTTCGAAAACAGCAGCGTGCTGGGCGTGGAATACGGTTCGCGCATTAAGGTGCGCACCGCCATGGGCTCAGTACGTGCCAACAAGATGCTGTGGGCGTGCAACGGTTTCCTCAACGGCATGGAGCCGTTCATCTACAACAAAACCATCAATACCTACGCGTTCCAACTGGCGACCGAACCCTTGCCTGAAGAACTGATCCGCCAGATCAGCCCGATCCGCGGTGCCTACAGCGATATCCGCCCGGTGATCGATTACTACCGGGTGACCAATGAAAACCGGCTGCTGTTTGGCAGCGCCACCCGCTTGATCGAATACATCCCGTCGGATCTTAAGGCCTGGAACCGCAACCTGATGCTGAAAGTGTTCCCGTATCTGCATGACGTGAAGATCGATCTGGCCTGGGGCGGGCCGCTGTGTTGCAGCGCCAACCTGTTCCCGCAGATCGGCACCTTGCCGCAGCATGACAACGTGTTTTATGTGCAGGGCTATTCCGGCTTTGGCGTAACGCCGAGTCATATCGTTTGCAAAGTGTTGGCAGAGGGCATGAGCGAAGGATCGGATCGTTACGATCTGATGAGTTCGATTCCGCACGTCAATATCTTCGGTAAAGACAAGCTACGACGGGTAATGACCACCGCCGGCAAGGTTTGGCACCAGACGTCCGGCTACTGGAAAGGTCGTCGCTAATTTTTATCACAGGAGAGAAATATGAAACCATTACTGCTTAAGCAACCGCTGCCTGAACTGTTGGACATTGGCAGCGTCAGCAACCTGGGCGCCACGGTGATCGCCGGTGAGCCAAACGTCGGGGTGGCGAGCCTTTTCGGTGAGCCGACCGATAACCTGAACTGCGGTGTTTTCAGCTGCACGCGCGGCACCTTTGTAATGGAGTATCCGTTCTCCGAACACGCCACGGTGTGGGAGGGTAGCGCGACGCTGACCGACGAAAAGACCGGTAAATCCGTGCAGTATCAGGCCGGGGATTCGTGGTTTGTCGAAAAAGGCACCCCGGTACGCTGGGAGATCACCTCGGATCGTTTTGTAAAACATTACCTGGCGATCGTCGAAGGCTGATCGTTAACTGGCCCCTCTCCGCCGGGAGAGGGGTATTCAGCTATCCCAGCACCCGTTCGATAAAGTCGGTGATCCGCCTTAATATCTGATCCTTGTTGGTTTCGTTAAAACTCTCGTGCCGCCCGCCTGGATTGACCATCGCTTCGAAATCGCTGCCCTTGAGCCGATCGATCGCGGTTTGCGATTCCGCCATTAACACCAGCCTGTCGTCATCACCATGTATCCACAGCGTAGGTAGCGTGCCGAAGCCCGGGCCGGCGTTGATTTTTGCCAGGATCTGCTGCATTGCCCGCAGCGTCGGGCGTTTGAACGGCCCGTGCCACACCAGCGGGTCGGCCTGATAGGCTTCCCCCACCGACGGATCACGCGACAGGGTGGCAGTATCGAGCGGCGTGTCTGGGATCTCTGGCAGAGTAAGCAAATCCGAAATCAGGGTTCTTTCGCCAATCAAGGGGCCGGAAAGCACCAGCGCACGCACGTCATCGCCATAACGTTGAACGTAGCGGGTGGCAATCATCCCGCCCATGGAATGGCCGATAACCACCAGGGGGACGCCAGGATGCAGCCGCTGAAAATGCTCCGTTACGCGTCGAACGTCGTCGACCACGGCGTCATAATCTTCAATCAATACGCGTTCGCCCTGTGAAAGCCCATGGCCGAGATGATCGGGGCCGAACACCCGCGCACCCTGCGCTTCCAGCGTACGAGCGACGTACTGATAACGGCCGAGATGCTCGCCGTAACCGTGCACCAGCAGCGCCAGAAAGCGAGGTCGGTCATGGCCCCAGTCATGCACGGCAATATCGCCATGCCCACCTTTGATAAAGCTGATCTTCTGTTCAGACATCGTATTTTCTCATCGGAAGGGTCATATTCAGCGTAGCGGCAAAGCGGAGAATGGGTAGGGGCACTGCGTGCGGTGCCCCAGGATATTTAGCGAATGAAGTGCTGTGCCAGCGCATCGATAGCCTGGCGTTGGAACAGATTGAAGGCGTCTCGCGGCTGCTGTTGGCGGATAAATGCCAACAGCGGATCTTCGACCTCGGTGCGAATACCGCTAAGCTGCTCCATCACCGCCAGCCCGCAGAAGGGCACGTAGGACTCGGCATAACCGCCCTCATGCACCATCACCAGCTTTCCATCGCACAGGCGGTCGGCGGCGTCCTGCACCAGGGCCGTCATGCTGCGGAAACTGTCGCTGTGCAACTGCATGCGCGCCAGCGGGTCGAGGGCATTGGCATCGTAGCCGCAGGCGACAATGATCAGTTCGGGTTTGAAGCGCTCGAGTGCCGGGATCACTATCTGTCGCATGGCATACAGATAGCCGTCGTCACCGGCACCCGCCAGCAGCGGAACATTGATGTTAAAGCCTTCTCCCGCCCCGGCACCGCGGTCCTGTTCACCGGAGTAGCCCGCCGGGAAGCAGCCGTCCTGATGCAGCGACAGCGTCAGGACGTCGTCACGTTGCCAATAGATATGCTGCGTACCATTGCCGTGATGCACGTCCCAATCGAGCACCGCCACTTTGCCCAATCCGTATTTGGCCCTGGCCCGCTCGATGGCGATCGGGATATTGGCCAGAAAGCAGAACCCCATCGACTTATCCGGCAGGCAATGGTGGCCCGGTGGGCGCGACAACGCATAGGCGTTATCCAGGTGGCCCTGCAGCACCGCTTCGACCGCCGCGCAGGCCAGCCCGGCGGACAGTTTGGCTATCTCGTAGCTGCCCGGGCCCAAAGGTGCTTCCTCACCCAGCATGCCGCCGCCGTTATCACTTAGCTGTTTGAAACGTTGCAGATAGTCGGCCGGATGAATGCGTAACAGGTCTTCTTCCGTCGCCATGTCGGCACTTAGCAGCTGGATCTGTCGCGACAGGCCGGACACGTCCATCAGGTTTTTCATCCGCCGTTTGGTTTCCGGCGATTCGGCATGGCCCGCCCCTGAAGGCGGTTGCACCCAGCCGCCGACCGGCAGCGTGGTGGCATGCAGGCCGGTGCTGTGCCAGAAACAGCGTTCATCAAACAAGAAACCGGTTTTTCTTTTCACCTTATTACTCCTGTTAAATGGCGCGTTGAACGCGCGGTGAAGCCAGCGAAATCAGCAGCAGCGACAGCAGCGCACTGCCTAGCGCCCCGACCAGCAGCCTGTCGTAACCGCCTGAAGACTCAATCCAATAACCGGCCAGCGTTGGGCCGATCGCCATGCCGCCGCCAATCACCAGATTGATGTTGTTCATCAGCTTGCCGTTGTTATCCAGCCCGGCGACGCGGGCCAGGATAAACGGCAGCACAAAGGTCCAGGTAAACTTGAACAGCACCGCCGCCAGCGCAAAGCGCAGCAGCTGCGGCGTGTGGAACAGCAGCGCAATGCCGGCGAGCAACAAGCCGTAACTTAGCCAGATCAGTCCATTGCCGCCTCGCCTGGCGCTGATGAACGCCGCACCGCCGGCGCCGACGATGCCAAACAGCGTGGCGGCCGCCAGCACCTGGCCGCTGCTGACCGGCGAAAGGCCGGCCGCGTGGGCGATACTGCCGATAAAGGTCCAGACTGCGCTCAGGCTGATATAAAAGGTCAGTACCGCCAGGACGGCGAAGACTTTACGCAGCCATGGCGTTGCCGTGGTATGGGCGGTGGATTGCGCAGGGTGAAAGCCGCTGGGAAAGGCGGAAAGCAGCGGCAGGCAGCACAGCATGATGGCCGCCAGGATCAGGTATACCGCCATCAGGCCAAAATGGGCGAACAGCAAGGGCAGCACCAGCAGCCCAACGGCGCCAAGCACCAGCTGGCCCAGCACCCACAAGGCGTAAACCCGGCTGGGGTTGGCGGTGCCACCGGCACAGGTGATACACAGGATCATCAGCGTGCCGCCCGCCAAAGAGGCGATGAAACGCAGCCCCAGTAACAGGTGAAAATCACTGACCATTGCCGACGCCAAATTGCCGACGATAAACACCCCCGCAGCCAGGGTTGCCACCCGGCGCCAGTTAACGCGGCTGATCCACCACCAGGCGGGCAGGGTGGCGAGGCTCATGGCCCCCAGCTCGGTGGAAAACAGATGGCCGATTTGCGCGGGGGTGAGCGACCATTGGCTGGCCAGCTGTGCGGCAACCGCCGGAGCGGTCATCAGGATGCCCGGTGCAATGGCGGCAAAGATGATGATGGCGGTCAGCAGCCGCGGCGGGCAGGGGAGAGCCGCCCCGGCAGCGGGTACAGAAACGGAATCACTGGACATAATAATTATCCCCGCAGGTTAAGCCTGAGTCAGATATAACCGCGTTGCCGTATTCTGGGCAGGCGGAAACCGCGCCATGAATGGCGAATAATTAACGAACTTATTTTCTCCACTATAAGCCGATGTTATGGCTCTATTTATTAACCGTGGGCAATAAAGCTGCTGGCCACCAATTCGGTACGGTTGACCACTTCAGTTTTGGCAAAAATATTGCGCATATGGGTTTTTACCGTTGAAAGCGAAATACCCAGCTTCAACGCTATGCGTTTATTACTGGCGCCCTCACGCACCATATTGACGATCTCCTGCTCTTTGGCGGTGAGCAGGCGGGCTTCCCCGTCGGGCAACAGGTCGCGGGTCGCCAGTTCGATCAGCGGCATCACCGCCCGCAGGCGACCGCGTTCCAGTTCGGTAAACGGCGTATCGCGGATCAAGGACACCCCGGCAACGATGCGTTTACGCTGCCGAATAAAGATCTCCGTCATGTCGCGCATATCATTGGGCAGCATAAAGTCATGATAGTAATGGCGGTTATTGGCGATTGCCGCCGGGCTCATGCCGACCATATTGATGTCCTGCTGGTGAAAGTTGGCCGGCTTGAGCGGATCGATCTGCTGGAAATGGTTCAAGTACTGCTGATGGGTTTTATCGGAGATGCCGTGCAAAATATAGTGGTCTGGCCGCAGGTCCTGGTTAACCAAATAAAACACCCCTGCGGACACCGGGATCAGGTGCGCAATGGTGGTCAAACAGCTGTTGATAAAGGCATCGGACGATGCAATGTGCATGATTCATTTCCTCCCTTTATCGTTCGGTCTGGAATATTCGGTCAATATGTGAACGATACAAGCATAGTGATAGCAATTGTGCAACACAATAAATACATATTAACAACGTGAGCCTGATTGCAATAAAACACATAAATAACAAGGCAACGAAGAAGCCTCGGCAGCGACAGTGCCGCACGAGTGTCGATATTTTATTAATATATTAACGAATGACCTGTGGCCTTCCTGCTGAATTTACTGCAATTTCCCCCTCGGCGTGGTGACCCCCTGCGATATCACCGGCCAGTCTCGCCGCTGATGCCGCTCCCCGCGGCTCGTTCTTAAGAACGATAGACAGCCTTAATCCCCTTTGTTCTCTCTGTGAAAACCTTTTCCGGCCAACGAAAACCATAACGGTTGATTGGGCACCAAAGGTAAGACGAAAAAGCTATGGTTTGGCCTCGTCCTTAAGGACGATAGTCAGCATTTTCTTTTCCTCTCTATAGTGATATTGCCGCCACTGGCGACGAAACACCTGCAAAAGCACCATCAGGGCCAAACGATAAAACTATAAGAGGACATAACCATGAACCTGTCGTCGCGGCTTCATGCCCATCTTGAGCGGGGCAAGGTCGGATTCCCCACCACGCTGGCCAGCTCGGTCGGGGTGATTATGGCCAGCCCGGTGATCCTCACCGTGACCAGCGGTTTCGGCATCGGCGGCGATACCTTCGCGCTGGCGATGCTGATCGCCTTTATCATGATGCAGGCCCAGCTCACCACCTTCTCGGAAGCGGCGGCGATCTTGCCGACCTCCGGATCGGTCTATGACTATATCGCCTGTGGTATGGGACGCTTTTTTGCCATTACCGGCGCGCTGTCGGCCTACCTGATCGTGCATATCTTTGCCGGGACCGCCGAAACCATTCTCTCCGGCATTATGGCGCTGGTGAATTTTGAGCACCTTAATACCCTGATGGAAACCCACAATGCCTCCTGGATGGTGGGGGTGGGGTTAGTCATCGTGTTCGGTGCACTCAACGCCTTCGGCATCGAGGCCTTCGGTAAAGCGGAGATCGTGCTGACCTTCGCCATGTGGAGCACCCTGGTGATATTTGGCATTACCGGGCTGCTTTCGCCGCATGCGGTACCGCTGGAAGGCTGGTTCGGCAGCACGCTGAGCCTGAGCGATCCCTTTGCGGTATTCAGCCTGATCGGTATGGCGATGTTTATGTTCGTCGGTTGTGAGCTGGTCACGCCGATGGCACCGGAGATCAAACGCTCCGCCAGCGTGATCCCACGGGCGATGTCGCTGGGGCTGTGTGGCGTGGCGGTGTGCATGGCGTTGTACGGCGCGGCGCTCAGCCATCAGGTGGAAAACGTGGTGGTGGACGCCGCCAACGGCGTTCATCTGCTGGATACGCCGATGGCGATCCCGGCTTTTGCCGGTCAGGTGATGGGCGAGTTCGGCAAATACTGGTTGGGTATCGGGCTGCTGCTGGCCGGGGCGGCGACCATCAACACGCTGATGGCGGCGGTGCCGCGTATTCTTTACGGCATGGCGCTGGACGGGGCATTGCCACGTATCTTCGCCTATCTGCACCCCCGTTTTAAAACCCCGGTGGTAGGTATTCTGGTCGCGGTATTGATCCCCTGCGTGCATGCCTTTGCCATTCAGGGCAATCTCGACCGTATTATTCCGCTGGTGCTGGCGGCGGTGTGCGCCTGGGGCGTGGCCTACCTGCTGGTCACCTGCTCGGTGGTGATCCTGCGTATTCGCCGCCCGGATCTGCCACGCGCTTACAAATCTCCCTGGTTCCCGTTGCCGCAAATTGTCTCCAGCGTGGGCATCGTGCTGGCGATTATCTATATCACCCCGCCGGGCATGGATCCGCGTGCCGTCTATATCCCGTTCAGCATCATGATTGGCCTGACTGCCGCCTATGCGCTGTTCTGGACCCTGTGCGTGCAAAAGGTCAATCCGTTTAAACCGGTGCCGGTCGAACAGGTACTGGAAACGGCCTTTGCCAAAGCGGAAAGCGAGGAGGCCCAGTTTGATCGGCTTACTTCCCTCACTTAATCGCTACTGGCAGCGCTCCCCGGCGGGCTACCAGCCGGGCGTCACCCTCAGCCGGCTGGCGAACAATCTGCAGCCCTATGTCTGCGAGCGCCTTTCGCCCTGCCTGCTGCGCCTGACCTTGCCGCAGGGGCCGGTTATCGACATTAGCGAACAGGTCAGCGCGCTGTTTATGGCGCATATCGTTAGTCAGCGTTTCAGCTTGCAGGGGGCGTGCTCGCAGAAGGAGCCGCTGACGCTACGCATTAACGCCGGCGGTTGGTTGCGGCGACGCGGCGTGGTTTATCGCGCGACCCGGGATGGTGCCGTAGCGCAGCGAATGATTGCCGCTCTGCGGCGCTATCCGCAGATTGCCGAAACGCTGGAGCAGCTGGATTTTCGGCGTATCCAACTGACGGTCGCAGCCGGTCATTGGCGGCTGGAGATCGAACATTTCGCCGCTTCGGAAGTGGTCGGCCGTTTGCCTGCCGGTCGCCGCTATCTGCGGCTGGAACCGGAGCAGCGGCGCTTGCTGCTGAGCAGCCTGCTGATGATCGGCCAATTGATGGAGAAACTGGATGAGTAGAGTGGTGGTGATTACCGGCGGCGGCACCGGCGTGGGGGCTGCGTGCGCCAGGCTGCTGGCGAGCAGGGGCGATCGGGTGTTTATCATCGGCCGCCGCCGTGAACCTCTGATGGCGCTGGCGGACGACATTGGCGCGCAGGCATTGGTGGGAGATGCGGCCAGCGGTGAATGCTGGCAAAGCCAGCTGTTGCCGGCCATTTTGCAACAGGCCGGGCGCATTGATTGCCTGATCTGCAGCGCCGGCGGGATGGGGCTGGGGCGCATTACCGAAATGAACGATGACCAGTGGCGTCAGGCGCTGGACAGCAACCTCAACAGTGCTTTTGCCAGCGCCCGCGCCTGCCTGCCGGAGCTGGTGAAAACCGGCGGCAACCTGCTGTTTGTCGCCTCTATCGCTTCGCTGGCCGCCGGGCCGGAGGTGTGCGGCTACGTGACCGCCAAACATGCGCTGATTGGACTGATGCGCTCCATCGCTCGTGACTACGGCCCTCTGGGCGTGCGTGCCAACGCGGTGTGTCCCGGCTGGGTCACTACGCCGATGGCGGATGAAGAGATGCAGCCGCTGATGGCTGAGTACCACCTCACGCTGGAGCAGGCTTACCAACGGGTATGCCGCGACGTGCCGCTGCGTCGCCCGGCCAGCGCCGAAGAGATCGCCGCTATCTGCCGTTTTCTCTGTTCGGAGGACGCGTCGATCATTACCGGTGCGGCGTTGGTGGCCGACGGCGGCTCCACCATTGTCGACGTACCGACATTGGCTTTTACTTCCCTTTAAGGAGCATCAAATGAGTACAGAAGCGGTATTTATTCAGGTTGGCGCACTGGCGGAAGGCTTTGCGCCGCACAGCAATACGCTGGAACAGCAGCATGGGTTGAGCGGTAACACGCTGACATTACGTTTTGCCGACGGTGAAATGCTGAGTTGTCACTTTGTCGATGAGCAGACGCTGAGTTGGGGGGAGTACAGGGGCATCGCTTATCGCGCCACCAGCATCCGCCCCGGCATTCTGTTTATCGATTTTCTCGATCCCGCACAGGAGAACGCCAGCATCACGCTGGTGTGCGATCGCAACCAGGGTAATTTCACGGCGGTGTATGGCCAGTTGCCGGATGAGGAACAAGCCCGTCTGGACGCCTTCAGCCGGGTTGAGCAAGGGCTGCCGCTGACGGCGGTCAACGTTGAATTCCACTTTGGCACGCTGGATAACGCCGATGTTGAGCCGCCACAGTTCACCGACGAGCTGATTGGCATGCGTAACATGTATACCTACAGCCCGACCGAGCGTTACGAACACATTTATCTGAACGACAATTTCTACGCCTGGCAGTGCCTGGACGGCGTGGAGAAAGGGCTGGCGGATGTCGATCGCTGCCACTACGTGAAGGTGGCCGAACAGCTGTACCTGTTTGTCTGGCGAGAGAAGATTGTGCCGACGCTGGGCGTGGTCATGATCGATCTGCAGGGCATGCGTACCGACGGCAAGATCCTCGGCTATCAGGGCAGTGATTTCAGCGCGCTGAGCAATTTTGCGGTAGGCGCCCATGCGCAGGTGCTGAACACCACCCACCATCCACGGGGATAGTCCGATGAATGCAACCTATGCGGCTGATGCGTTCAAGGGGCAGGTGGTGCTGGTGACGGGCGGTGCGCAGGGCATCGGGCTGGCGATCGTCAGTGCCTTTGCTCAGTTGGGCGCGACGGTGGTGATGGCGGATCTGCAGCTGCAAAAAGCGCAGGATGCCGCCGAGACGCTGCAACAGCAGGGTGGGCAGGTCCAGGCGATGGCCTGCGATCTGGCCGATCCGGGGCAGGTTGCCGAACTGGTTGCAGCGGTGGGGCAGCAGCATCAGCGGCTGGATGTGGTGATCCATAACGCGGCTTACTTCCCGCTGACGCCCTTTACCGAGATTGACGCCGTGTTATTGCAACGCACGCTGAGCGTTAATCTGATGGCGCCGTTCTTTCTGGCGCAGGCGGCTTTACCCTGGATGCAGCGTCAGGGCGGGGGCTGCATTTTGGTAACGTCGTCGGTGACCGGGCCACGGGTCGCCTATCCGGGGTTGGCGCACTATGCCGCTTCAAAGGCCGGAGTAAACGGGTTTATTCGCGCGGCGGCGCTGGAACTGGCGGCGGCTGGCGTCAGGGTCAACGGTGTGGAGCCGGGAATGATCCGCACGCCGGCGATGGCCAATCTGGGGGGCGCGGCGGTCAATCAGGCGATTGCGGCCGCAGTGCCGCTCGGGCGATTGGGGGAGCCGGAAGACATCGCGGCGGCGATGGTGTTTCTCGCCTCACCGGCGGCCGCCTATATGACCGGCCAAACGCTGGTGGTGGACGGCGGCGCGTTACTCCCCGAGGCTCATCCTGTTCTTTCTTGACGTTGCAGCCTGGCTGCAACGCCAATTAATCAGAGGATGATAATCGGAAGGATCATTTCTTTGTGGGATGAGCGGTCACGTTGGCGGGTAGTTTATCCCCCAGGGTGATCAGCTCGTCCAGTAAGGTCATCAACTGGTCCATTTTCTGCTGTGAAAATGCGGCTTCGATTTCAGCGTACCCCTGTTCTACCTGGTGGCGCGCCACTTCATACAGCTCCTGACCCTGCTGGGTGAGAGATACGTACAGCTTGCGCTGATCGTTAACCGGTTTCAGGCGGAAAATCAGCTTATCGCGTTCCATGCGCGACAAAATGCCGGTCAGGCTGGGGCGCAGGATGCAGGTTTCTGCTGCCAATTCGTGGAATTCGATCGAACGACTGTTGGCCAAAACGCGAATGATGCGCCATTGCTGTTCGGTCAGGTTATGGCTTTTCAGGATCGGGCGAAAAAAGCCCATGGCGGTTTCACGCGCTTGCAGCAGGGCAATGGTTAAGGACTCATGCATAGATTTGGCCTTGGCTATAAAGGTGTTCGTTATTCTGGCATTTACCGTTGTGGCTCAGCAGGTGGCCGTGCGGACACTGCAATACCCCTATCGGTAAATCCTGATTTTATTAATAACTTAATAGTAGCCAAGTTTACCCAGATGGATAAAGCGAAAACGCATCCGCAGCGGTAAAAATCACCTAAAAATGATTAATCCGTTGAATAATCACGCCAATGTTCATGGGTTGTGAATATTTTGTTATCACGATCACAAATCAATCCACCGGCATTGCGTAAAAGCTGAACAGCGTATAAAAGTATTCATTAACATATTAATGAATGCCGAATTGCCCTGTTGTGTCATTGAAAGGAGTTTGCATGAAAGGCACCGTATTTTCCGTCGCGTTGAATCACCGCAGCCAGATAGACGCCTGGGATCAGGCGTTTCATCAGCCGCCGTATAAAACCCCGCCGAAGACCCCGGTGTGGTTTATCAAACCGCGCAATACCCACCTCGCCAACGGCGGGGCGATCCCGTTTCCTGCCGGTGAGCAAGTGCAAAGCGGCGCCACGCTGGCGGTAGTGATTGGCAACACCGCCCGTAAGGTGCCGGCCGAACGGGTCGCCGACTATCTGGCCGGTTATGCGCTGGCCAACGATATCAGCCTGCCGGAAAGCAGCTTTTACCGCCCGGCGATCAAAGCGAAATGCCGCGACGGTTTTTGCCCGTTGGGGGAGATCGGTTCATTGGTGACCACCGATGCGGTGGAGATCATCACCGAAATCAACGGGGTAGAGCAGGATCGCTGGTCGACGGCCGATTTGGTGCGTTCGGTGCCGGAACTGATCGCCGCCATCAGCGATTTTATTACCCTGCAGCCGGGCGACGCAGTGCTGATCGGTACGCCGCACCAGCGGGTGGAGATCAAACCTGGAGATGAAGTGAGGGTGCGTGCCGCCGGTTTGCCGACCCTGACCAACCGCGTAGTGCAGGCAGGAGAAACCGCATGAGACACGCCCGTATTCGCCATCATGGCCAAATTGTTAATGTCAGCGTCGACGAGCAACTGCGCGTGACGTTGCCGGACGGCACGGTGTTGCCAGAGCAGGACGTCGAGTGGTTGCCACCGGCGCAGGGCACGGTGTTTGCCCTGGGGCTGAACTATGCCGATCACGCCAGCGAGCTGGAATTCAAGGCCCCGGAAGAGCCGCTGGTGTTCCTCAAGGCGCCGAACACCCTGACCGGCCATCGGCAGGTTTCGGTACGCCCGGCCAACGTCGACTATATGCACTACGAAGCCGAGCTGGTGGCGGTGATCGGCAAGACGGCGCGTAACGTCAGCCGCGATGATGCCATGGCATACGTGGCGGGCTACACGCTGTGCAACGACTACGCCATTCGCGACTATCTGGAAAACTATTACCGCCCGAATCTGCGGGTGAAAAGCCGCGATACCCTGACGCCGATTGGGCCGTACATCGTCGATCGTGACGATATCGCCGATCCGCACCGTCTGGCACTCAGCACCTACGTCAACGGCGAGCTGCGCCAGCGCGGCAGCACCGCCGACATGATTTTCGATATCCCCTACCTGATCAGTTACCTGAGTGAATTTATGACGCTGCAGCCGGGCGACATGATCGCCACCGGCACGCCGAAAGGGCTGGCCGACGTGCAGCCGGGCGATGAAGTGGTGGTGGAGATTGAGGGCATCGGCCGTCTGGTTAACCACATCATCAGTGAAAAAGATTACGAGGAAAGCCTGCGATGAAAACCATCAACCATTGGATTAACGGTAAAAACGTAGCCAGCAAAGAGTATTTCACTACCACCAACCCGGCCAACGGCGAGGTGCTGGCAGAGGTCGCTTCCGGCGGGCAGTTGGAGATCGATCTGGCGGTGGCTGCCGCCAAGGCTGCGTTCCCGAAATGGGCCAATACGCCAATGAAAGAGCGTGCTCGCCTGATGCGTCGTCTGGGCGAGCTGATTGACGAGAACGTGCCGCAGATTGCCGAGATGGAAACCGCCGACACCGGTCTGCCGATCCACCAAACCAAAAACGTGCTGATCCCGCGTGCTTCGCACAACTTTGAGTTCTTTGCCGAGATCTGCCAGCAGATGAACGGCCGCACCTATCCGGTAGACGACAAGATGCTCAACTACACGCTGATCCAGCCGGTGGGGGTGTGTGCGCTGGTGTCACCGTGGAACGTGCCTTTCATGACAGCAACCTGGAAGACCGCGCCTTGCCTGGCGCTGGGCAATACCGCGGTGCTGAAAATGTCCGAGCTGTCGCCGCTGACCGCCGATCGCCTGGGTGAACTGGCGCTGGAAGCCGGCATTCCGGCCGGGGTACTCAACGTGGTGCAGGGTTACGGCGCCACCGCCGGGGATGCGCTGGTGCGTCATAAGGACGTGCGTGCGGTGTCCTTTACCGGCGGCACCGCCACCGGACGCCGGATCATTGAAAGCGCGGGCTTGAAGAAGTTTTCCATGGAGCTGGGTGGGAAATCGCCGGTACTGATTTTCGAAGATGCCGACATCGAACGTGCGCTGGACGCCGCGCTGTTCACCATTTTCTCGATCAACGGTGAACGCTGCACCGCCGGTTCGCGCATCTTTATTCAAGAGAGCATTTACCCGGAATTCGTCAAACGTTTTGCCGAGCGCGCCAACCGCCTGCGCGTAGGCGATCCGCAGGATCCCAACACGCAGGTTGGGGCGTTGATCAGCCAGCAGCACTGGGAAAAAGTGTCCGGCTATATCCGCCTCGGGCTGGAAGAAGGCGCCACCCTGTTGGCCGGTGGCCCGGACAAACCGGCTGGCCTCAGCCACGGCAACTTCCTGCGCCCAACGGTGCTGGCGGATGTCGACAATCGGATGCGCATCGCGCAGGAGGAGATTTTCGGGCCGGTGGCCTGCCTGCTGCCGTTCAAATCGGAAGAAGACGGCCTGCGCATGGCCAACGACGTGGAGTACGGCCTGGCGTCGTACATCTGGACGCAGGATGTGAGCAAGGTGCTGCGTCTGGCCCGCAATATTGAAGCGGGGATGGTTTTCGTCAATACCCAAAACGTACGCGATCTGCGTCAGCCGTTTGGCGGCGTGAAATCTTCCGGCACCGGCCGCGAGGGCGGGGAATACAGCTTTGAAGTGTTCGCCGAGATGAAGAACGTGTGCATTTCCATGGGTGACCACCCGATCCCGCGCTGGGGCGTTTAAGCCTCAAACCATAATAAAAAAGAAGGAGATGAGAACAATGACGACCAAACTTACCACCGATGCTGTCCCTGCTCCCGATGTTGTGCGCTGCGCCTATATGGAAATTCAGGTCACCAACCTTAAAGCCGCGCGCGAATTCTACGTCGATATCCTGGGTCTGGTTGTGACCGCAGAGGACGAGAAAACCCTCTATCTGCGGTCGATGGAGGAGTTTATCCACCATAATCTGGTGCTGCGTGAAGGACCGGTGGCTGCCGTTGCGGCCTTTGCCTTCCGGGTGCGTACGCCGGAAGACGTCGATCGGGCTGAAGCCTATTTCAAAGCGCTGGGTTGTCGTACCGAGCGTCGGGTGAATGGCTTCGCCAAAGGCATTGGCGATTCGGTGCGGGTAGAGGATCCGCTCGGCTTCCCGTACGAATTCTTCTACGACGTGCAGCACGTCGAGCGTCTGGCCTGGCGTTACGATCTCTACACGCCAGGGGCGCTGGTACGTCTCGACCACTTTAACCAGATCACGCCCGATGTTCCGCGTGCGGTGGAATACATCCAGGGCCTGGGGTTCCGCGTGACGGAAGATATCCGGGATGAAAATGGCGTGGTTTACGCCGCCTGGATGCGTCGCAAAGCCACGGTGCACGACACCGCGATGACCGGCGGCGCCGGGCCGCGTATGCACCATATTGCGTTCGCCACCCATGAAAAGCACAACATTCTGGCCATCTGCGACAAGCTCGGCGCACTGCGTAAATCCGATTTGATCGAACGTGGCCCAGGCCGCCACGGCGTCTCTAACGCCTTCTATCTCTATCTGCGTGATCCCGATGGCCATCGCGTAGAAATCTATACCCAGGATTACTACACCGGCGATCCTGACAACCCGACCGTGAGCTGGGATGTGCACGATAACCAGCGTCGCGACTGGTGGGGCAACCCGGTAGTGCCAAGCTGGTACACCGAGGGGTCACTGGTGCTCGATCTCGATGGCCAGCCGCAGCCGGTTATCGAACGCAACGCGCCAAGCGAAATGGCCGTCACCATTGGCGCGGATGGTTTTTCCTATACCCGTCAAGGCGATACAGAGAAAGGCTTTAAGCTCGGTAACACCCTGTAGCCCCCAACGCGCGGACAGGCGTTCGCGCAAATTCGTTTCCCGGAGATTGCTATGCCGCATTTTTATGCTGAATGCACCAATAACATCCGCGAAGAAGCCGAGCTCCCCGCGTTGTTCGCCAAGGTCAATCAGGCACTGGCGGACACCGGTATTTTTCCGCTGGCCGGAGTGCGCAGCCGCGCTATCTGGCTGGATACCTGGCAGATGGCCGACGGTAAGCACGATTACGCCTTCGTGCATATGACATTGAAGATTGGTCACGGCCGCAGCCTGGAAAGTCGTGAACAGGTGGGCGAGATGCTGTTTGCGCTGATCAAAGAACATTTCGCCGCGCTGATGGCCAGGCGCTATCTGGCGCTGTCCTTCACGATGGAAGAGCTGGATCCGGTGCTGAACTACAAGCAAAACAATGTCCACGCGCTATTTCGCCAAGGCTAAGGGGCCGTCAATGTTGAATAAAGAGCTGGTTAGTCGTGCCGTGCAGCGCTTGCATCAGGCGGAGCAAAACCGCGAGCAGATCCGCGCGCTGTCGCTGGATCATCCCGAGATCACCATTGAAGACGCTTACGCCATTCAGCGCCAGTGGGTAGAGCTGAAGATCGCCGAAGGGCGCAAACTCAAGGGTCATAAAATCGGCCTGACGTCGCGCGCCATGCAGGTCAGCTCCCAGATCTCCGAGCCGGATTACGGCGCGCTGCTGGACGACATGTTTTTCAACGATGGCAGCGATATTCCCATCGACCGTTTTATCGTGCCGCGCGTCGAGGTGGAGCTGGCCTTCGTGCTCGCCAAGCCGCTGCGCGGGCCAAACTGCACGCTGTTCGACGTTTATAACGCCACCGATTACATCATTCCGGCCCTGGAGATCATCGATGCGCGCAGCCATAACGTGGATCCCGAAACTCAGCGCCCGCGCAAGGTGTTCGACACCATTTCCGACAATGCCGCCAATGCCGGGGTGGTGATGGGCGGGCGGCCGATCAAACCGGACGCGTTGGATCTGCGTTGGATCAGCGCGTTGCTGTACCGCAACGGCGTGATTGAAGAGTCTGGCGTGGCGGCAGCGGTGCTGAACCATCCGGCCAACGGCGTGGCCTGGCTGGCCAACAAACTTTTCCCGTACGACGTAGAGCTGGAAGCCGGGCAGGTGATCCTCGGCGGTTCCTTCACCCGACCGGTTGCCGCCCGACGTGGCGACACCTTCCATGCGGATTATGGCCCGATGGGCTGCATCAGCTGTCGCTTTGTCTGATCGGCCCTTTCCCTGTGGGAGAGTGGAAAAACCAATGGAGAACACCATGTTAACCAACCCTTTCAAGCAGGCGTTGCAGGAAAAACGCCCGCAGATTGGCCTGTGGCTGGGGCTGTGCAGCAGCTACAGCGCAGAAATGCTGGCCGGGGCCGGTTTCGACTGGCTGCTGATCGACGGCGAACACGCGCCCAACAACGTACAAACGGTATTGGGCCAGCTGCAGGCCATCGCGCCTTATCCGAGTCATCCGGTGGTGCGTCCGGCATGGAATGATCCGGTGATGATCAAGCAACTGTTGGACGTCGGTGCGCAGACGCTGCTGATCCCGATGATCCAGAACGCAGAACAGGCGCGTGACGCGGTGCGAGCCACCCGTTATCCGCCGCATGGCATACGCGGCGTTGGCAGTGCGCTGGCTCGTGCTTCCCGCTGGAACAGGGTGCCGAATTACCTGCAACAGGCCGACGCGCAGATGTGCGTACTGGTGCAAATCGAAACCCGTGAGGCGGTGAAAAACCTGGATGCCATCCTGCAGGTGGAGGGGGTCGACGGGGTATTTATCGGCCCGGCGGATCTCAGTGCCGACATGGGTTTTTCCGGCAATCCACAGCAGCCGGAAGTGCAGCGCACCATCGACGACGCTATAGCGCGCATCAGCGCCGCCGGTAAGGCAGCAGGCATTCTGACGGCCAACCCGGAACTGGCGCAGCACTATCTGGCGTCCGGCGCGCTGTTTGTCGCAGTAGGGGTGGATACCACCCTGCTGTCGCGAGCGGCGGAATCTTTGGCCAGCCGCTTTAAACAAGAGCGGCCGCCCGTACAGTCCCCGAGCGTTTATTAGGTTGCAGGCCGCCATCTTATTGGAGACACCATGAGCAACGTCGATTCGCTGCCGCCGGTCAACCCGGCGCAGCAACATAAAGCGTTAACCGCCGCCGAGCAATCGGTGATTAAAAAGTTATTTCGGCGACTGATTATTTTTCTGTTTGTGCTGTTTGTTTTCTCTTTCCTCGACCGCATCAACATCGGTTTCGCCGGGCTGACGATGGGCAAGGATCTCGGCCTGAGCTCGACCATGTTCGGCCTTGCGGCAACCTTGTTCTACGTCACCTATGTGATCTTCGGCATTCCGAGCAATATCATGCTGGGGATCGTCGGCGCGCGCCGCTGGATCGCCACCATCATGGTGCTGTGGGGCATCGCCTCGACCTGCACGCTGTTCGCCACCGGGCCGACCAGCCTGTACCTATTGCGGATGATCGTAGGCATTACCGAGGCCGGTTTTCTGCCGGGGATTTTGGTGTATCTCACCTATTGGTTCCCGGCTTTTTACCGCGCTCGCGCCAACGCGCTGTTTATGATCGCCATGCCGGTAACCATGGCAATTGGCTCATTGGTGTCCGGCTATATTCTGGCGCTGGACGGGCTGATGAACCTCAAAGGGTGGCAATGGCTGTTCCTGTTGGAGGGCATTCCTTCGGTGCTGTTGGGCGTGGTGGTGTGGTTCTACCTCGACGATACTCCTGCCAAAGCCAAATGGCTGACCGACGAGGAAAAGGCCAGTCTGAAGGCGATGATGGAGGCGGACAAACTGCAACTGGTGCAGCCCAATGGGCCGGGCAGCCATCGGGCATTGCAACAGCGCAGCCTGTGGCGGGAAATTTTCACGCCGATTGTGTTGATGTATACCCTGGCTTATTTCTGTCTGACCAACACCCTGAGCGCCATCAATATCTGGACGCCGCAGATCCTGCAGAGCTTCAACCAGAGCAGCAGCAACATTGTGATCGGTATTCTGGCGGCGATCCCGCAAGTCTGTACCATCGCCGGTATGGTGTGGTGGAGTAAGAGATCGGATCGGCTGCAAGAGCGCAAACACCACACCGCGCTGCCGTACCTGTTTGCCGCTGCCGGTTGGCTGCTGGCGTCGGCCACCGATCACAGCATGATCCAGCTGCTGGGGATCGTGATGGCGTCGGTGGGGTCGTTCACGGCGATGGCTATCTTTTGGACTACGCCGGATCAGTCCATCAGCCTCGAGGCGAGGGCGATTGGGATCGCGGTGATCAATGCCACCGGCAATATCGGATCGGCGGTCAGCCCGGTATTGATCGGCTGGTTTAAGGATCTGACCGGCAGCTTTAACTCTGGGCTGTATTTCGTTTCGGCGTTGTTGGTCATCGGTGCCGTGATCGTGTGGCGGATCCCGATGCAAGGCTCGCGTCCACGGGCCACGCCATAAGCCTGATATTAGGCTATTTTACTTGCCATTTTGGCCTAGGGCAGTGCTCGGAACCCTTACGTACTGCGTGTACGCTCGGGTTCCTGCGCGCTGTCCATGGCCAAACTGTCTGCGACAATGACGCCTAATAAAAGGCTTATCACTGATCTCATCGCTGATGGAGGATGATGTGCAGAAAAGTACCGGTTTTATCGCCAATATCGATATCTGCAAAGAGTACGATGCGCGTTACGCCACCGACGAAGTGCACTATGAAACCTTCGCCGGACTGGCGGCGTTTTTTGGCCGCGATATGCAGGTGCATTGGCACGATCGGTTTTTCCAGATGCATTTTCTGGAGACCGGCAAGATAGAGCTGCAGCTGGACAGCCAGCACTATTCGGTGCAGGCACCGCTGTTCATCCTGACGCCGCCCTCGGTACCCCATGCGTTTTTCACCGAACCGGACAGCGACGGCCACGTGCTGACGGTACGCCAGGAGCTGATTTGGCCTTTGCTGGAGCGCCTCTACCCTGGCAGCAATCTGGCGTTGGACATGCCGGGCATTTGCCTTTCACTGGCGGATGCACCGCAGGAATTGACCGCGCTTAGCCATTACTGGGCGCTGATCCGGCGTGAGTTCAGCCAGAGGTTGGTGGGCCGCGAACAGACGCTGGTGCTGTTGGCGCAGGCGGTGTTTACCCTGCTGTTGCGCAATACCACGCTGGAGGACACCGCCACCAGCGGCGTGCGGGGTGAGCTGAAGCTGTTCCAGCGTTTCAACAAGATGGTCGATGAGCGTTTTCGCGATCACCTGGCGGTGCCGGACTATGCTCAGGCGCTCGGCGTCACCGAATCGCGGCTCAACGATTTGTGCCGACGGTTTGCTAATCAGCCCCCCAAACGTTTGATCTTCGATCGCCTGCTGCGCGAAGCCAAGCGCATGCTGCTATTCAGCGCCTGTACGGTGCATGAAACCGCCTACAGCCTGGGCTTTAAGGATCCGGCCTATTTCGCGCGTTTCTTCAATCGTCTGGAAGGCTGTTCACCCTCGACCTACCGCGCCGCGCAGCATCCCCTTTCATAACGGCGGAACACCGTCTGGATCACAATTCGCGGCGATTGTGGCCAACCCGCCTGAAAAGTACCGGCGTTTGCCGCAAAAGTCTCTTCTCGAAACCGGCCCTGGAAGCTTCAATTAAGCAACCAAAAGAAAACATTATTTTAACAAGCGACCGAATCCACGGTCTGCACTATGCCGATTACGAGGAAGACTTAAATGAAACCTGAAGACTTTCGTGCTGACAACAAACGCCCGTTCACCGGTGCCGAATACCTGAAAAGTTTGCAGGACGGCCGTGAGATTTATATCTACGGCGAACGAGTGAAAGATGTCACCACTCACCCGGCATTCCGTAATGCAGCGGCTTCGGTCGGTCAACTGTACGACGCGCTGCACGATCCGGTCAGCCAGGATCGCCTGTGCTGGAACACCGATACCGGCAACGGCGGTTACACTCACAAATTCTTCCGCTACGCCCGCAGCCCGGAAGAGATGCGCCAGCAGCGTGATGCCATCGCCGACTGGTCGCGCCAGAGTTACGGTTGGATGGGGCGCACCCCGGACTACAAAGCAGCCTTCGGGTGTGCGCTGGGGGCTTATCCCGAGTTTTATGGTCAGTTCGCCGATAACGCGCGCCACTGGTACAAACGCATTCAGGAAACCGGCCTGTACTTTAACCACGCTATCGTTAACCCACCGATTGACCGCCACAAGCCGGTCAACGAAGTGAAAGACGTTTACATTCAGGTGGAGAAAGAGACCGACGCGGGCATTATCGTCAGCGGGGCCAAGGTGGTGGCGACCAACTCGGCGCTGACCCACTATAACTTTATCGGTTTTGGTTCTGCCCAGGTGATGGGGGATAACCCGGACTTCGCGTTGATGTTTGTGGCGCCGATGGATGCCGAAGGGGTGAAGCTGATTTCTCGCGCCTCTTATGAGCTGGTGGCGGGCGCAACGGGATCCCCGTTCGATTATCCGCTTTCGAGCCGTTTCGATGAGAACGATGCGATCCTGATTATGGATCATGTGCTGATCCCGTGGGAAAACGTGCTGATCTACCGCGATTTTGATCGTTGTCGTCGCTGGAGTACGCAAGGGGGCTTCGCTCGTCTGTTCCCGCTGCAGGCCTGTGTGCGCCTGGCGGTGAAGATGGACTTTATCACCGCGCTGCTGCAAAAAAGCCTGTCCTGTACCGGCGTGCTGGAGTTCCGTGGCGTACAGGCCGATCTTGGCGAAGTGGTGGCCTGGCGCAATATGTTCTGGTCACTGAGCGATGCGATGTGTGCCGAAGCCACCCAATGGGAAAACGGCGCTTATCTGCCGGATTCCACCGCGATGCAAACTTACCGCGTGATGGCACCAATGGCCTACACCAAGGTGAAGCACATTATCGAAAAGAACGTCACCAGCGGTTTGATTTATCTGCCGTCGAGCGTGCGCGACATGAATAATCCAGAGATCGATAAATACCTGGCTCGTTACGTGCGCGGATCCGACGGTATGGATCACGTTGAACGCATCAAGATCCTCAAGCTGATGTGGGATGCGATCGGCAGCGAATTCGGCGGTCGCCACGAGCTGTATGAGATCAACTACGCCGGCAGCCAGGATGAGATCCGCCTGCAGTGTCTGCGCAACGCACAGGGATCCGGCGCCATGAACCAGATGATGGAGATGGTCGACAAATGCCTGTCCGACTACGACCAGCACGGTTGGAAAGTGCCGCATCTGCATAATAATGGTGACATTAATCAGCTGGATAACTTGCTCAAGTGATCCTGAAGGAGGGGTGTATGTCTCAGGAAAATGAACACCGTTTGCTGTTTCGCGACGCGATGGCCAGCCTGTCCGCCGCGGTGAATATCGTCACTACCGACGGTCCTGCGGGGCGCTGCGGCATTACCGCCACCGCCGTGTGCTCGGTGACCGATACGCCGCCGACGCTGCTGGTTTGCATTAACCGCAACAGCGCGATGAACCCGGTTTTCCAGGCGAATCAGCGTCTGTGCGTTAACGTATTGAACCATGAGCAGGAGCTGATGGCGCGCCACTTCGCCGGTATGACCGAACTCAGCATGGAGGATCGTTTCCGTCTGGAGGAGTGGCAGAACGGCGCACTGAATCAGCCGGTGCTGCGTAACACGCTGGCCAGTCTGGAAGGGGAGATCGAGCAGATCCAGAGCATTGGCACCCATCAGGTTTATCTGGTGCAGATCCGCCAGATCCGGGTGAGTGCGGGCGGTAACGGCCTGATCTACTTCAAACGCAACTTCCATCCGGTGATGCACAAGATGGCGGCGTTAGTCTGAAAACGGCGGGGCGCACGGGCTGCGCCCCGTTACGGCATTAGCTTTTGTTGGTCGCCAACTCGGCGACCAGCCGGTTAACCGGATCGCTCATGTTGGTGAATTTACTCAGTTCCGAGCGGGTTACCACCACAAATACCCCAACGTTTTTCTGCGGGATCATCGCCATATAGGTGATAAAGCCACCGCCACCGCCGGTTTTCTGAATAATCCCCGGCAGTTCGCCGTTCGGCGCCATATACACCCATCCCAATCCCAGGGCGCTGGCTTCACCCGGCACATCCATCCCTTTGAGCGAAACCAGATCGTTACGCTGGAAGTACATGGTCTGCTCGCTGGCCGCGGTTGATTTGCGTGGGCCGGAGACGTTGGAAGTGAGGAACTGTTGCATCCAGCGCTGCATATCGCGGGGGGTGGAGTAGACGCCGCCGCTGCCGGCCGCGGCCGTGGTATCGCGGCAGGCGCTAGGGCCGGCTGAGGCAACCATCAGCCGTGAGCACTGCTCGGCACTGGGGGTCAGGGTGGTGTCGACCATACCGAGCGGCGCGGTGATTTTTTCTTTCAGCAGGGCGCTGTAAGGTTTACCCGCCGCCCGTGACAGCGCATCCGCCAGCAGGTCATACGCCAGGTTGGAATAAGAGGCACGTACGCCCGGCGGTACCGTCACGTTGGCATGCTCCAGCCACTGCCAGCGCTGTGCTTTGGTCGGCCAGGTGAACACCGGCGTTTTAGGCGGTTTCTTGCCCGGTTGCTCACGCGGCAGTGCGCTGGTGTGGGTGGCCAGGTTCAGCAAGGTGATCGGCTGGCGAGCGTTATAAGCCGGTACGTAGGCACCGGACGGGGCGTATTTGCGCAGCGGATCGGTGAGCTTGACCCGGCCTTCCGCCGCCATTTTTACCATCACTTCGCTGGTCATCAGCTTGGTGATTGAGGCGATGCGGATCAGGGAATCCGGGCGCGGACGCAGGTTGTTACCGGGTTTGGTGTCGCCAAAACTGCGGTTAACCACCTGATTGCCGTCGATTACCACCAGCGCCATGCCGGTGGCGCCGCTGTTGTAGAAAATGTGCTCGGCATATTGGTCGACGATTTGCGAAGCCAGCTGCGGGGCAGCGGCCTGCGCGGCCAGCGGTGCGGCACACAGGCTCAGCGCCAGCAATGAAGCGGAGAAAGAGTTCTTCAACGATGGTTATCCATTTTAAAAGGCAGCAGTGAAAGGGCCTATACCCGTCGTCTTTCAAGCCGCAGCGTTCAAATCCGTTTCCGACAGATTTGTCACTCACCCCAGTTACTCTAGGGGGCGAATATATTCGCCCCGATTAATGCGGGCGCCGCATGCGGCGCCCCTACAAAAGCTGGGGATGAGCGAGCAGGTCGCCTAGCTGCAACTTGAAAGCCATAGGGTGCAATGCAATATGCTGTCAGTGTAATGTGCCTGAGCCTTGGCTGCATGTGGAAAAAAGGCGGTTTGAGAAAAAATTTCTCACCGCCCTGATGCCGACCAATCGTCCTACTGCGCGCGGGCGAAAATGGCGATCACTTCGTCCAGATGCGCTTTCATCGCCTTGCGTGCGCCACGCACGTCACGCGCCTCGATAGCGGCCAGAATTTCCCGGTGTTCCTGCTCGGAACGGTGCGGCATGTCATCCGGCGTATAGTGACGCTGAAGTACGCGGAACATGCTGCCGTAGCGGTGGCCGAGCAGGTGGCCGATGATAAAGGCATAAGCTGGGTTGCCGCTGGCCTGGGCGATGCGGATATGGAACAGCCGATCGCCGGGATGGGTGGCCGATCCCGCGCGGTTATCACGGCAGTTTTGCTCGTAGGCCTCACGGATGCCCGCCAGTTCCTGATCGGTGGCGTGCCGTGCTGCCAATGCCGCCGTTTCGGGTTCGATCAACAGGCGGGTTTGCAGCAGTGAGAACGGCGGCAGCTCGGCGTTAAAATCCAGCTCGATATTCAATTCATCATCGATTTCTGCCCACTGATCCCGGCCGGCCTGGGCCATCACCGGCTCTTGCGATGTCATCACCGGCGTTTGCGCCCGGACGATCACCCCGTTGCCGACTTTGACATCCACCAGGCCAATCACTTCCAGCGCGATTAGCGCCTCTCGAACGGAGGCCCGGCTAACCTGTAACTGCTGGGCCAGATCGCGTTCGGAGGGCAGGCGGCTGCCGGGAGGAAATTCATTGTTATCGATAAGCCGTTTCAATTGGTCGGCTATCTGTCTGTAAATACGAGGGTTTTCCAGTCGGGTGATCGGCATTTTTTACCTTGGCCTTTTCCGTGTTAAGTGATTCAGCGCACAGTTATTAGTCAAACCGCTTGAGTAATCGTTATTCAAGTGTAAAAAATTGGTTAATCAAAAAGCTGTTTCAAGTGTATCTCATAACATTCTCACCAAACCATAACGCGTAAAGCGTCTTTTGTCATGTTAAAGGCCTGACCTTTAATTGCCCTGAGTGGCCTGACCATTAGACCTTTAAGCCAAGGGAGCGAAAATGAATTTAACCGGAAAACGCGTGCTGATCACCGCCGCCGGCCAGGGGATTGGCTTCAGTACCGCCAAACTTTTTGCTGAGGCAGGTGCGCAAGTCATTGCCACCGACATCAACACCGAGCAACTGCAGGGTTTGCCCGGCATCGAGCCAATGACGCTTAACGTCACCGATGCCGCGGCGATTGCGGCAGCGGCGGAAAGCCTTGGTCCGATCGACGTGCTGTTCAACTGCGCCGGCGTGGTACACAGCGGATCAATCCTGGAGTGCAGTGAGGATCAGTGGGCATTTGCGCTGGATCTGAATGTGACCGCGATGTACCGCATGATCCGCGCCTTTCTGCCCGGCATGCTGGCGCGAAAAAACGGGTCGATTATCAATATGTCCTCGGTGGCTTCCAGCGTGAAAGGAGTGCCTAACCGCTTTGCCTACAGCGCCACCAAGGCGGCGGTAATCGGCCTAACGCGTTCGGTGGCGGCGGATTACGTCACTCAGGGCATCCGTTGCAACGCCATTTGCCCCGGTACGGTGGAGTCGCCTTCGCTGCGGCAGCGCATCGCCGAGCAGGCGCGTGAGCAGGGACGCAGCGAAGAAGAGGTGTACCAGGCGTTTGTGGCTCGTCAACCGATTGGCCGTATCGGCACCACCGGCGAGATCGCCCAATTGGCGCTGTATCTGGCCTCTGACGCCAGCTCCTACACCACAGGGACGGTACAGATTATCGATGGCGGCTGGAGCAACTGAGGAATGGCCATCAGGCTATTACGCTTGCCATTTTGAGCTTGGGCAGTGCTCGGACTCCTCACGTACTCTGTGTACGCTCCGGGTCCTGTGCGCTGTCCACACTCAAACTGCCTGCGCTCATGACACCTGCTGACTCATCCCTTTGGAACATTTTTAGAGTGAGGACATCATGAAACTTTTACGTTACGGCGCACCGGGACAGGAACGCCCAGGAATATTGGATCCGCACGGGCAGATCCGCGATCTGTCGCAGCATATTGCCGACCTGAGTGGAGATGCGTTGCTGCCGGCGGCCTTGGACAAACTGCGTGCGCTGGACATCAACCAACTGCCGCGGGTGGAAGGACAACCGCGACTGGGGCCGTGCGTGGGCCACATCGGCAAATTTATCTGCATTGGCCTCAATTATGCCGACCATGCGGCGGAAACCGGCGCGGCGATCCCCTCCGAGCCGGTAGTGTTCAACAAATGGACCAGCGCGGTGGTCGGGCCGAACGATGAGGTACAAATCCCGCGTGACTCGCTTAAAACGGACTGGGAAGTGGAGCTGGGCGTGATTATTGGCCAGGGCGGACGCTATATCAGCGAACAGGACGCGATGCGCCACGTCGCCGGTTACTGCGTGATTAACGACGTCTCGGAGCGTGAATTCCAGATTGAACGCGGCGGTACCTGGGACAAAGGCAAAGGCTGCGACACCTTTGGCCCCACCGGCCCCTGGCTGGTGACCGCCGACGAAATTGCCGATCCTCATAGCCTGAATCTGTGGCTGGAGGTGGACGGCAAGCGTTATCAGGACGGCAACACCAGCACCATGATCTTCCGCATTCCGCAAATTATCAGTTACCTGAGCCGTTTTATGAGCCTGCAACCGGGCGATGTGATCTCGACCGGTACGCCGCCGGGCGTCGGCATGGGGCAGAAACCCACGGCTCTCTACCTGAAAGCCGGGCAGACGATGCGGCTGGGTATTGAGGGATTGGGTGAACAGCGTCAAACAACCGTACAGGCCTGATGGGGAGCATTGCCATGACAACGATTACCGCACTGCGGGTGGAAGATATTCGCTTCCCGACTTCACTGGCGCTGGACGGATCCGATGCGATGAATCCGGATCCCGACTACTCCGCCGCTTATGTGATCCTGGAGACCGATCGCGCCGATCTGAGCGGCCACGGGCTGACTTTTACCATTGGCCGCGGCAATGAGATCTGCTGCGCGGCGATCCGCGCGCTGGAGCACCAGATCGTCGGTGTCAATCTGGAAGAGATCGCCGCCGATATGGGGGCCTTTTGGCGTCGTTTTACCAGCGACAGCCAGCTGCGTTGGATCGGGCCGGACAAGGGGGCGATCCACCTGGCGACCGGCGCGGTGATCAACGCGGTTTGGGATCTGTGGGCCAAAGCCGAGGGGAAGCCGGTGTGGCGGCTGGTGGCGGAGATGACGCCAGAGGAACTGGTGCGCTGCATCGATTTTCGCTACATCACCGACTGCATTACGCCGCAGGAGGCGCTCACGCTGCTCAAACAGCGGGCGCAGGGTAAAGAGCAGCGTCTGGAACGGCTGCTGGAGGAAGGCTACCCCTGTTACACCACCTCCGCCGGGTGGCTGGGCTACCCGGACGACAAGCTGCGTCGGCTGTGTCAGGAAGCGGTCGATGCCGGTTTCTCCTACCTGAAGCTGAAGGTGGGGCGCGATCTGGAAGACGATATCCGCCGCGTGCGCATTGCTCGCGAGGTCATCGGCCCCGATCGTCAACTGATGATCGACGCCAACCAGGTCTGGGAGGTCAACGACGCCATCCCTTGGGTGAAACATCTGGCATTCGCCAAGCCCTGGTTTATCGAAGAGCCCACCAGCCCGGATGATGTCGAAGGGCACCGTCGCATTCGCGACGGGGTTCATCCGGTCAAGGTTGCCACCGGCGAGATGTGCCAAAACCGCATTATGTTCAAGCAGTTCATCATGCGCGAAGCGATTGACGTAGTGCAGATCGACGCCTGTCGCCTGGGGGGCGTCAATGAAGTGCTGGCGGTGATGCTGATGGCGGCCAAATACAACCTCCCGGTGTGTCCGCATGCCGGAGGTGTGGGGCTGTGTGAATACGTTCAGCATCTGTCGATGATCGACTACCTGTGCATTGCCGGTACCCACGAAGGACGGGTGATCGAATACGTCGATCACTTACATGAACACTTTGTTCACCCTTGCGACGTCAAGGGGGCGGCCTATATGCCGCCACGTCATCCGGGTTACTCGATCGAGATGCACGCGTCATCGCTCGAACAGTATCGGTTCCGCGGTTGAACGGGAAACAGCCCATGCTGCGCATCGATGCCCACCAACATTACTGGCAATACCATCCGCAACGCTACCCGTGGATCAGCGAGCAGATGGCGGTGCTGCAGCAGGACTTTGGTCCGGCGCAGCTTGATCCGTTGCTGCAACACCACGGTTTTGACGGCGCGCTGGTGGTGCAGGCCCGCCACGGCGAGCAGGAAACACAGGAACTGTTGACACAGGTGCAGCAGAGCCGTGGCGTCTGCGGGGTAGTGGGCTGGCTGGACATCACTGCGCCGCAGCTGGCGCAGCGGCTTGATGAATGGCGGCAGCAGCCTCTGCTGCGTGGCCTGCGCCATCTGGTGCAGGATGAATCGCAGCCGGACGCCTGGCTGGCGCGGCCGGAAGTGCGGCGCGGCATGCAGATGCTGCAGCGGCAGGGCTACGTCTACGACATGTTGGTCACCCACCGGCACTTGACGGCGGCGGCGCAGTTTGCCGCTGAACATGACGACTACTGGTTGGTATTGGACCATCTCGGTAAACCGGATATCGCTTTGGGCGCAAAGCACTGGGCACAGCAAATCAAGCCGTTGGCGGCATTGGGCCATGTGGTCTGCAAACTGTCGGGGCTTATCACCGAGGTGCCCGGTGGCCGGTGGCAGGCATCGCATCTGCTGCCGTTTTTTGATGCGGCGCTGGAGGCATTCGGCCCGCAGCGGCTGATGTTCGGTTCCGACTGGCCGGTGTGCCTGCTGGCCGGGGACTATGGTCAGGTTTATCAACTGAGTGAGCAGGCGATCGCCACGCTGAGTCCTTCGCAACAGGCGGAGATTTGGGGCGGCACCGCCTGCCGAATTTATGGCTTAACGGAGTCTGGTTATGGATCTGTATCTGAAAGATAAGGTGGTGATCGTCACCGGCGGCGGTTCCGGCATCGGTGCGGCCATCACCCTGCTGCTGGCGGAGGAAGGGGCGATCCCGGTGATTGTCACCAACGCTGCGCCAGAGGCGGAGTTTCTGGCGCAGCTACGGCGGTTGCAGCCGCAGAGTGCGGTGATCATCACCGACTTATGCGAAGAGCAGGATTGTCGACGGGCGGTGGCACAAACGCAAGAGACCTTCGGCCGCATCGATGCGCTGGTGAATAACGCCGGTGTTAACGATGGCGTGGGGTTGGAGGCCGGCCGCGAGGCCTTTGTCGGATCGCTGGAGAAAAACCTGATCCATTACTACCTGATGGCGCACCTGTGTCAGTCGGCGCTGCAAAACAGCAAGGGTGCCATCGTCAACATCGCTTCCAAGACGGCCCTGAGCGGGCAGGGCGGCACCAGCGGTTATACCGCCGCCAAGGGCGCCGTGCTGGCGTTGACCCGCGAGTGGGCGGTGTCGCTGCGCCATGAAGGCGTACGGGTGAATGCGGTGGTTCCGGCGGAGGTGATCACACCGCAGTATCAGCGCTGGATCAGTACCTTCGAGCAGCCGGAACAGCAGCTCGAGAAAATTACCGCACGCATTCCTCTCGAACATCGGATGACCACGCCGCAGGAAATCGCCAACACCGTGGTGTTTTTGATTTCATCGCGTTCGTCGCACACCACCGGGCAATGGCTGTCGGTGGATGGCGGTTATCTGCATCTTGATCGGGCGATCACATGAGTGGCGCGGCGGACAGGGGACGGCGCTTTTGTCAGGCGCTCGATCTGGTCGACTCACCGGCGCTGATCGAGGAGTACCTGCACCATCACCAGCGTATCTGGCCGGAGATTGCCGCTCATCTGCGGGAGCACGGCATTTTGGATATGGAGATTTATCGACTGGGCACCCGGCTGTTCATGATTGTTGACGTTAGTACCGAGTTCGATGCCGCGCGGTTTGCCGCCGCCGGCCTGAGCAACCCCCACGTGCAGCGCTGGGAAGCCCTGATGTGGCAATACCAGGTCGCCACCCCCTGGACGCCGAAAGGCGAAAAATGGGTGGAGATGGAGCAGATATTTTCTTTGCAAAAACAATAACATCGCTACCCTACCGAGGATATATCAATGCTTGCTGAAAAAAGTGCGGCCCCGCCACAGCTGGGCGTCAAGTCAACCGCCAACCTGCGCTGGGCTTTTATTCTGGTCACCAGCCTGTTCTTTATGTGGGGGCTGTCGTATGGCCTGTTGGACGTATTAAACAAACACTTCCAGGAGACATTGCACGTTACCAAGGCGCAGTCGGGATTATTGCAGGCGGCATATTTCGGTGCCTACTTCCTGGTGGCGCTGCCCGCCGGCTATTTTATGGATAAGAAAGGGTACAAGGCCGGAATTTTGGTCGGATTGTGCCTGTATGCGCTGGGGGCGTTGCTGTTTGTGCCGGCGGCATCCGCCAACAGCTTCGCCATGTTCCTGTTCGCGCTGTTTGTCATTGCCTGTGGGCTGGGCTGCCTGGAAACGGCGGCCAACCCTTATGCCACGGTACTGGGCGACGCGAAGGGGGCCGAACGGCGGCTGAACCTTTCCCAGTCGTTTAACGGTCTGGGGCAGTTTATCGGCCCGATGATCGGCGGCACGCTGTTTTTCTCTGCCACCCAAGGGGCGAGCAGCGGTGACCAGAGCGCGGTGAAGATGACCTATGTGGCGATCGCCGTGCTGGTGCTGCTGATTGCCTTTTTGTTCGGCCGCACTCGGCTGCCGGACATTCGTGAGGAAGAGCAACCGGAACACGGTGAAATCGTTCAGGGGCTATGGCAGCACAAACACTTTGTTGGCGGGGTGATCACCCAGTTCTTCTATGTGGCAGCCCAAGTGGGCGTCGGTGCATTCTTTATCAACTACGCCACCGAACACTGGAACGAAGTGTCCAACCAAAGTGCGTCCTACTTGCTTTCTATCGCCATGATTTGCTTTATGGTCGGGCGCTTCTTCAGCACCTGGCTGATGGGCCGGGTCAAGCCGGCCACGTTGCTGATGATCTACTCGCTGATTAACATTGCGCTGTGTGGCGTGGTGATGCTCAGCCTGGATGGGGTCTCGGTGGTGGCATTGATCGCGGTGTTCTTCTTTATGTCGATCATGTTCCCGACCATTTTCGCCCTGGGGGTGAAAAACATGGGCAAACACACCAAGCGTGCCAGCTCCTTTATGATCATGGCGATCGTCGGGGGGGCCATCATGCCTTACTTTATGGGGGCGCTGGCGGACAAATACAGTACGGCACTGTCGTATGTGCTGCCGCTGTTGTGCTTCGGCGTGGTGTTTGTTTACGGTTTGCAGCAGCGCCGCCGCTAAAAGTCTGGCCCGCCGGCTCAGACAGCGGCGGGCTGCACGCTAGGCGCCAACTGAATATTATTGCGGCCGTTGTTTTTCGCCTGATACAAGGCGGCATCGGCCGCACGGATCGCCGAGGACACGTCAAGCTTGTCCAAGGCGGAGATCCCGGCGCTGAGCGTCACAGTGGTGCTTTCCAACTGGTTGAAGCGATGGGGAATTTTTAATCCCTGCACCCGCAGCCGCACCCGTTCGGCCAACTGGGTGGCATAATCCTCGCTGACGTTGGTCAGCAGCACCAGAAACTCTTCCCCGCCGTAGCGCACCACAATATCGCGAGAACGCACCGAATCGCGGATGGTGATGGCAACCTGCACCAGCGCCTGATCGCCCATGGTATGACCATAGTTATCGTTATAAGCCTTGAAATGGTCGATATCGAGTAACACCACGAAATGACAACCCGACGGCGGTACCGTCAGCATATTGATTTTATTTTCCAGTCCCCGGCGGTTATAAAGCCCGGTTAAGGGATCGATCATGCTCAAATTGCTGAACCGGTCCCGTTCGTTATACAGATTGGCTACCAGCGTTTGGGTAAAAAGTTCGCTGCGTTTGAGCATCAGATGATGAATAGAGAATGCGATAATCGGCAATACCGTGGTGAATACGATCCTGGTGGTATTGTGCATACCGTCCAGTAATAGAATAACCAGGGCGGAAGGCACGGCGTGCAGGCAAAAAGCGATAAAGTTATCGGTTAAGGCAATGGCGCTGATAAAAAACATACTGAACAGACTAATTAATAGAAAACTTTGGTTGTTCGGCGCACAGTACTGACTTTTAAAGTAAATATGGGCAGCCCACAGCAGGTCAAGCACGCAGGAAAATAGATTCAATTTTTTGACGTATAACCGTGGAGACTGCAAGGTAAATAACAGCGCCACCAGACAAAATATCGGTATACCTAATAAAGGTAGGGTAAAAGCTGGCTTGTCATTAAATGGGACCAATAATGTAAATATGGAAGAGGCCGCGTTCATTAACAAAAATAAAAATAATGATAAGCGGTGTTTGCTGTTCAGCAGTTCCTGATAAGAACGCGCGTTCATACGGAGTTCACTCTTCACAATATCGATCTGTCGAAAAATTAAGGTGGCGAAAAATTCTATCGGCGTGAATTAAACATTCGCATTGTATGGTTGTTGATTGTGATTATTAACATGCGAATAAGACTAAGAATTTTCTTATGGCAAACTATCATTTTTACACCGTTATGTCATCCGCGTTTGGTGGTTGCGGCGAAAATGATGCGCAGTGAAAAAAAGTGTTATATGATATTGGTTATCATTATCACTTGAGGGGTAGGGTTATCATGATTGCAGCCATGATTACCGCGTGTGGGTTGTGGGGCGTCAGTTGGTGCCTGGGCAATCGGCTGGCCAGCGCCTGGGGCGTTTTGTTGCCCTGCGCTTTAATGCCGTTACTGGCATTGATCAACCTGGATATGATGCAACTGCGTACGCTGATTGTGATCGCCATGCTGGCGACGCTGGTGATGTTGTTCAACAGCCGCTGGCGGCATTACCTGCTGCTGCCTTCCTGTATGGCATTGGCTGGGGGATTGGCGGCGATCAGCCTGAATTTCAATCTGGGATAAAAACGCAAAAATCACGCTATCGCGTGTTGGTTATCGTTTCGATTGGGAATAGCTTTGGGGGGGTTCCGAAGAGATTTATCGATTGGTGCGAAGAGAGGGACTTGAACCCTCACGTCCGTAAGAACACTAACACCTGAAGCTAGCGCGTCTACCAATTCCGCCACCTTCGCACAGCCGATAATCTTTGTTTTGCTTTCGATTTATATCACCAGCTTGGTGCGAAGAGAGGGACTTGAACCCTCACGTCCGTAAGAACACTAACACCTGAAGCTAGCGCGTCTACCAATTCCGCCACCTTCGCATTGATGCTGTGCAATATAAATCATGTGGTTATTTGGTGCGAAGAGAGGGACTTGAACCCTCACGTCCGTAAGGACACTAACACCTGAAGCTAGCGCGTCTACCAATTCCGCCACCTTCGCATACCAGATACATTACCGGAGTAACGTTACCACGGAGGCGAATTCTAGAGATTTTGGCGGGTACGTCAATAGTTATTTCCCCTGTTTGCGGGCGTTTGCTGGAAAAACGTCCGTTTTGGGTGACTGATAGCGTTCAAACAGCCAAATCAGCCAGTCAATCAACACCCTGACCCGTGGCGCAAGGAAACGGCCGGGGGGATACATGACGTAAATGGGCATCGGCGGTGGCGGGGTTTCTGCCAACACTTCGACCAATTCTCCTTTCTGCAGCCAGGGTGCCAGCGAATAATGCGCTGCCTGTATCAGCCCCATGCCGGCGCGGCAGCCGCTGGTGTAGGCATCAGCCCCGCTGACGCTCAGTTTGGCGGGCAATTCGCGCAATTCCACTTTGCCGTTGCGGCAAAACTCCAGCGGATAATCCCGGTTGCTGGTGAGGGAAAAATAACCTACCGCCTGGTGCTGCTGTAGCTGGTCAATCGACTGCGGCACGCCGAACGCAGCCAGGTAGGCAGGGGAGGCGCAGGTCAGCTGTGGCAACATGGCAATGCGGCGTGCCACCAGGCTGTCATCTTCGGTTTCCCAGGCACGCAGCACGCAGTCTACTCCATCACGCAGTAAATCCACGTGGGTGTCGTTGGCACCCAATGCCAGGGTCAGATCCGGGTAGCGCCGGTAAAAGTCATCCAATGCCGGAATAACGATTTCGCGCGCCAGCGAATGGGGCATATCGATACGCACTTTGCCGGAAGGCTGCAGTTTTTGGTGGCTGAACAAGGTGTCCGCCTCTTCCAGCGCGCCCAGCAACTGTACGCAACGCTGGTAATAGAGGGTGCCTTCGCTGGTCACCTGTACCTGACGGGTGGTGCGCAGCAGCAGGCGCACACCGAGGCGCTGCTCCAGCCGCTTAACGGCATTGCTGACCGTGGCGCGGGGTAACTGCAGGCGTTCCGCCGCCCGGCTGAAACTGCCCAGTTCGACGATACGGGTAAAAATGCGCATGGCCTGGATCTGGTCCATCTTGCCCGCTCCGTATTGTTAGTGATTTATGAACAGTGATGAGCAATCTGCATTATTTATCTTTTTAGGCGAAACAACCAGACTCTGTTGCATCAGCATCTTCGCTGATAAAAACCGCAAGAGGGCAACACAATGCAACAACGCAAATTAGGTCCCACTGGCCCGCTGGTTTCCGCTCTGGGGTTGGGCTGCATGGGGATGAGTGATTTTTATTCGACCGCTCACGATGAACAAGAAGCTATCGCCACGCTGCACCGTGCGCTGGAGTTGGGCGTCACTCTGCTGGATACCGCCGACATGTACGGCCCACACACCAATGAACAGCTGATTGGCAAAGCGATCAAGGGCAAGCGGCAGCAGGTCTTTCTGGCCACCAAGTTTGGCATTGTGCGCGATCCTGCCAACCCTGCAGCGCGGGGCGTCAGCAGCCGACCGGAGTACATCCGCCGATCGGTGGAGGGCAGCCTGAAGCGTCTCGGGGTCGAGGTGATTGATCTTTATTACCAGCACCGCGTCGATCCTGAAGTGTCGATTGAAGAGGTGGTAGGTACGATGGCGGACCTGATTAGCGAAGGAAAAATCCGTTATATCGGGCTGAGCGAAGCTTCGGTCGCCACGCTGGAGCGAGCGTATAAAGTCCACCCGATTACGGCGCTGCAAACTGAGTATTCATTGTGGACACGCGATGCCGAGCAGGGCGTATTGGCGGCCTGTGAACGCCTGGGGATTGGGTTTGTTCCCTATAGCCCGCTGGGGCGCGGTTTTCTGACCGGAGCGATCCAACGGCCAGAAGATCTGGACGCTGACGATTTCCGTCGCAGCAACCCGCGTTTTCAGGGGGAAAACTTTGCGCGCAATCTGGCGCTGGTGGAAAAAGTGACCGAGCTGGCTAAGCAGAAAGGCGTTGCGCCGTCGCAGTTGGCGTTAGCCTGGGTGTTGGCGCAGGGTGAGCACATTGTCCCGATCCCTGGCACCAAACGCCGTCGCTATCTGGAAGAGAATATCGCCGCGGCCGAATTGACGCTCAGCGCTGCCGAACTGGCGGCCATTGAGGCGGTGTTCCCCCTGCAGGCCGCGGCAGGGGCACGCTACGGTGCAGAGTCGATGACCTATATCAACGGCTAATAAAAAGGGCGCAGCGTCTAAACGCTGCGCCCTGATACGGAGACGCGTTAGCGGGTCGCCGTTACTTCTTTTTCTTGGTATCGCGCGGTGCACGGGCTACGGTCGCCTGATACACCTTGAAGCGACCATTTTGTGCCAGCACTTCATGGCTGCCGAAGGTGGCGTCCAGGATGTCCGGATACGGCAGGAAGGCGTTGGCCACGATGCGCAGACGGCCGCCGATCGGCAGGTGCTTCAACGCCCCGCGGATCAGGGTTTCTGCTGCGGTCAGGCTGGTTTGCAGGCCATCATGGAATGGCGGGTTGGAAATGATCAGGTCGAAACGGCCGGTAATGTCGGAATAGACGTTACTGACGATCACTTCGCCTTCAATGCCGTTGGCGGCAAGCGTAGCCCGGCTGGATTCCACGGCGGCGGCGTTAACGTCGCTGAGGGTCAGCTTCATCTTCGGCGACAGTTTGGACAGCACGGAAGCCATCACGCCAGCACCGCAGCCTACGTCCAGCACCTTGCCTTTCATGTGTTTTTCCAGGGTCGACAGCAGCAGTGAGCTGCCAACGTCCAGCCCGTCGCGGCTGAACACGCCCGGCAGGGTTTTCACTTCCAGATCGTGCAGCTGATAGCTTTCCCACCAGTCTTCCAGGTTGAATTCGGTCTGCGTATCCAGACGGCCGTGATACAGGCCACAGCGGCGGGCGCTGTCGATTTTCACCAGTGTGGCATAGTCTTCCACCATCTGGTCGGCACTGCGCACGCCGCTGCGGTTTTCACCGACCACGAACACTTCTGCGCCGACCGGCAGCAGCGCCAGAATGTTGCACAGTTGGAATTGCGCTTCCTGTTTGCTCTTCGGCCAATAGTAGATCAACGTATCGCACTCGGCGACAAACGCAGCGTCTACGGTCAGCCCGAACTGCACGTTTTCGCCCATCGCCCGGTTCAGTAACTGCCAGTGATGGTACTGCTGGGTATGGACACGCACATCCGCGGCCTCGAATTGGGCCGGCAGGGCGTCCTGCAGGTCACCGGCAAACAGAACGCGGCGTTCGATAAACTCATCACTGTGGCGCAGCATGACTTCACTGGCGGGGGTTAATGCAGACATCAGGTTTTGGCTCCTAGAAATTAGACCGGGGATTATAGAGCTTTGTGGCGATATGTTCGACGGGTTTATGCCCAATAGCTTTCTGGCTCCAGCAAGGCGGGGATCGAGAGAGTTCCCGGGAGCTGAGATAACTCCGTGGCTGGGATGAGCGAGGGAAGCCAACGCCGCTGCAGCCTGAAAGATGAAGGGGATGTTGGCGCAGTCCGCGCGGGTTTGTTAGCATAGCGCGGCGCATGGCAGGCATGGCGCACCACAACGGGTAGATCCTGACAGGAATCGGCATGGCATCAAAACGCGACTGGCTGTTACAACAACTGGGTATTACGCAGTGGACATTGCGCCGCCCGGGCGTGTTGCAGGGCGAAGTAGCGGTCAGCCTGCCGCCCGAAGTGCGTTTGCTGATCGTAGCGCAGGCACTGCCTGAGCATAACGATCCGCTGTTTTGCGACGTGTTGCGCAGCCTGGGGTTGACCCCGGCGCAAACCTACGGCCTGACGCCGGATCAGGTGGCGATGCTGCCTGAAGATACCGAATGCAACAGTTGGCGGTTGGGCGTTGCGGAGCCGCTCGCGGTGGCCGGCGCACAGCTACACAGCCCGGCGCTGGCCGAGCTTTCTCTCGATGCGGGTGCCAAACGCGCACTCTGGCAGCAGATTTGTCATCATGAACAGTATTTCTACCCTGACCGCGGCCGATCTGGCCACGGCCTTCAAGATTGAGCAAGCCAGTCACGCCTTTCCCTGGACGCAAGCCACTTTTTCCAGCAATCAGGGCGATCGTTATCTTAACCTGAAACTGGACGCCGACGGGCAGATGGCGGGCTTTGCCATTACCCAGATCGTGCTGGATGAGGCCACGCTGTTCAACATCGCCATTCACCCCGACTGGCAGCGTCGCGGCTTTGGCCGTCAGTTGCTGGAAGCCTTGATTGCACAGTTGGAAACCCGTGGCGTGGTCACGTTGTGGCTGGAAGTGCGCGCCTCCAACCGTGCGGCGATTGCGTTGTATGAAGATCTCGGCTTTAACGAAGTGACCGTCCGCCGTAATTACTATCCGAGCGCCAATGGGCGTGAAGACGCCATCGTCATGGCACTGCCGCTGGCTTAGCCGGTGTCTTGGTTTTAACTTCTTCCCGCCGGGAAAAGCATTGATTGTCACCGGTTGACAAATCAGCGAAAATGCCCGGCTATTATCTTTTATTTACCGCTTTGCCTGGCGCCGTGCGCGGCGCGTTCTGATGCTTTCGCAGGGCGGACTAACTGTAGAATCTGAAAAACATGTCTCCTAGTGAATTTGCCCGCGAAGTCTCGAAAAGAAGAACTTTCGCCATCATCTCGCACCCCGATGCCGGTAAAACCACCATTACCGAAAAGGTGTTGCTGTTCGGACAGGCGATCCAAACCGCCGGTACGGTAAAAGGCCGTGGCTCAAACCAGCACGCCAAATCCGACTGGATGGAAATGGAAAAGCAACGTGGTATCTCAATCACCACCTCGGTGATGCAGTTCCCGTATCGCGAATGCCTGGTTAACCTGCTGGATACCCCAGGGCACGAAGACTTCTCCGAAGATACTTATCGTACCCTGACCGCCGTCGACTGCTGCCTGATGGTGATCGACGCCGCGAAAGGGGTTGAAGATCGTACCCGTAAGCTGATGGAAGTAACCCGTCTGCGCGATACGCCGATCCTAACCTTTATGAACAAATTGGACCGCGATATCCGCGATCCGATGGAAGTGATGGACGAAGTCGAGCGTGAGCTGAAAATTGCCTGCTCGCCTATCACCT
The DNA here is from genome assembly GCF_046531865.1 of Serratia sp. AXJ-M. Classification (NCBI taxonomy): domain Bacteria; kingdom Pseudomonadati; phylum Pseudomonadota; class Gammaproteobacteria; order Enterobacterales; family Yersiniaceae; genus Serratia; species Serratia sp. AXJ-M. The sequence goes on from NZ_CP059394.1 coordinate 611,303, forward strand.
GGCCTATCGGCTGCGGCAAGTTGTTTAAAGGGGTTTATCATCTGTACAAGGATGAAACCTACCTCTACCAGACCGGTAAAGGCCACACCATTCAGGAAGTACGCATTGTCAAAGGCCTGGATAACCCAGAGCTGGACGCCGCGGTGGGCGAAGATCTGGCCGCGCAGCTTCGTGAAGAGCTGGAGCTGGTGCAAGGCGCTTCGCACGAGTTCGATCATGAGGCCTTCCTGAGCGGCGATTTGACCCCGGTCTTCTTCGGTACCGCGCTGGGTAACTTCGGCGTGGATCACATGCTCGACGGTCTGGTCGCCTGGGCGCCGGCGCCGATGCCGCGCGATAGCAACACCCGTAAAGTGGTGGCTGCGGAAGAGAAATTCACCGGTTTCGTGTTCAAGATCCAGGCCAATATGGATCCAAAACACCGCGACCGCGTGGCCTTTATGCGCGTGGTGTCTGGTCGTTATGAGAAAGGCATGAAGCTGCGCCAGGTACGCACCGGTAAAGATGTGGTGATATCCGACGCGCTGACCTTTATGGCGGGCGACCGTTCGCACGTGGAAGAAGCCTATCCGGGCGATATCATTGGCCTGCATAACCACGGCACCATTCAGATCGGCGATACCTTCACCCAGGGTGAAGACATGAAGTTTACCGGTATCCCGAACTTCGCACCGGAGCTGTTCCGCCGTATTCGTCTGCGCGATCCGTTGAAGCAAAAACAGCTGCTGAAGGGTCTGGTTCAGCTGTCCGAAGAAGGGGCGGTACAGGTCTTCCGTCCAATCGCCAACAACGACTTGATCGTGGGCGCGGTGGGTGTGCTGCAGTTTGACGTGGTAGTTGCGCGTCTGAAAAGCGAATACAACGTCGAAGCCTTGTACGAGTCGGTCAACGTCTCTACGGCGCGCTGGGTGGAATGCAGCGACGTGAAGAAATTCGAGGAGTTCAAGCGTAAGAACGAGCTTAACCTGGCGTTGGACGGCGGGGACAACCTGTCTTACATCGCGCCTACCATGGTTAACCTGAATCTGACGCAGGAACGCTATCCGGAAGTGGTGTTCCGCAAAACGCGCGAGCACTAACAGAACAGCAGGGCGCCTTAGGGCGCCCTGTGTTATATTGCGTCTCCCCATTCTGCTAATTAATAAATCTCCTTCACCAGTTTCGTCTCCCTCGCATCCGCCAGCATTTGCCCGGTCTTTCCTGTTTTTTCTGTCATATGGTCTATATTTAATAGGGCATCATTTAGCCAGTAAGCGTAATTCACTATTTTTTGCCGCGATAATAGCGAGTTATTCGGTAGTGTTGCCAATAAGAGACAGTGTGATGTTATTAATATCAATAACATAGCTATAACCTTGATTTAACGGACAGGTGTTGTCGTCAATAGGCGACAGTTTTTAGTTCGATTATTAATCAACTTTTATTTTGTTATTGATTTTTAATGATTTTTTAAAGTTGGCACAGCCGTTGCAATATTCCTGGTGTGGCAACAATCGTCTTAGCGTGAATGTTTGAACGTATAGAAATCGTGAAGTATTCACTGAGTGAGTCGCGTTATGGCGACTGAAGGGTCCGCAATCATTTTGGATCCATAACCAAAGGAAGAGATCGATGAAAAATACTAAATTTGCACAATCACTGATGGCTGTTGTTTTGGGTTCCGTTCTGGTTAGTGGCAGCGCGCTGGCTGAAGATACGCTGCTCAACAAAGCGTCGAGTGCCGCTGATAGCGCGGGTGCCAAAATCGATAGCTCCATGAAAAAAGTTGACGGCTACATGGATGACAGCGCAACAACGGCTAAAGTTAAAAGTGCGCTGGTGGATGACAAAACCATTACCAGCAGCGATATCTCGGTGAAAACGGAAAAAGGTACCGTCACCCTGAGCGGTTTTGTCGGCAGCCAGGCGCAGGCCGAACATGCGGTTGAAGTGGCCGGTAAAGTGGAAGGCGTCAAATCCGTCAGCGACAAGCTGCACGTGAAAGACGAAAGCAAACAGTCCGTGAAGGCTTATGCCGGTGACACTGCGACCACCAGTGAACTGAAAGCCAAACTGCTGGCCGATGACATCGTGCCTTCACGCAACGTGAAAGTGGAAACCACTGATGGTGTGGTACAGCTTTCCGGTGAAGTGAAAACTCAGGCCCAGTCTGAGCGTGCAGAAAGCATCGCCAAAGCGATCGACGGCGTGAAAAGCGTTAAAAACGACCTGGTAGTTAAGCCGTAAGTTTTAGTACGAGCAACAATAAGCACCAAATCCTGGGTTGGCTGAAAGGTTAACCCAGGAAGCACCATCAAAAAAAGAAACTGACCGGCAACCTGGATGAGCCTGAAAAGGGCACAGGTTGCGATGTGTTTTTTCACTATGGTAAGGAGAAGCTTATGTTTCGTTGGGGCATTATCTTTTTAGTCATCGCACTGATTGCTGCTGCGTTAGGTTTCGGCTCTCTGGCGGGTACCGCCGCATGGGCTGCAAAAATCGTCTTCGTCGTGGGGATCATTCTGTTCCTGGTCAGCCTGTTTACCGGCCGCCGACGTCCATAGGCTGCGTCCCGCAATAGGTCGTGGCGCCGTCGCAGACCCAAAAAGCCCGTAATCAAGGCGGAGGGTGATGAGCATAGTGGGCCTACGTTCAAGCCCGACAACGCGGAGTACGGGCTTTTTGGGGCGCGACCCGAAGGGCTGGGGCCATTTGAACGCGCCCCTGTGTTACGAGCCGTTTATTTGGCCCACCAAACCTCACGACCCGTGCCTTGTTGCGCGTCCAAATGACCGCCAGCGGAGCTCACGCACTATTACGGGACACAGCCTTGTTTCTCTCAAAGTGTAACAAAGCTTAATTCCTTTTCTCACCCCAGGGAGGTCAGTCATGAATAGCGACATCATCCTCGGACGCTGGAAACAGTTGAAGGGCCGGGTGTGTCAGGCATTGGCGGAGTGGTCCGACAATGACTGCATCTGGCTGATGGGAAGCAATGACTGCCTCTCTGGCATACTGCAAGAGGATTACGGAAGAGAGCAAGACGAGGTATCCTCGGGTAAAACGTCTCACTGAGGATGCAGGGTTGGGATACAGAATACCCATCACGCTCGGCAATATAGAACCGCTGGCGTATAAACCTTACCGGCCCGGCAAAATGGCGCTGGTATGTGAAGGGGGCGGGCAGCGCGGCATTTTTACCGCCGGCGTGCTGGACGAGTTTCAGCGTGCCCGCTTTAATCCTTTTGATCTGATGATCGGCACTTCTGCCGGCGCGCAAAATCTCTCGGCCTTTATTTGTGGCCAGATGGGCTATGCGCGACGGGTGATCACCCGTTACACCACCTCCGCTGAATTCTTTAACCCGCTGCGCTTTGTGCGTGGCGGGCATTTGATCGATCTCGACTGGCTGATCGACACCACGTCGCAACAGCTGCCGCTGGCAATGGACGTGGCGGAAAAACACCTGATCGATGGCCGTGAATTCCTGATGTGCGCCTGCCGCAGCGATGACTTTGAACCCACTTACCTGCCGGCGCAGCGTGCCAGCTGGTTGCCGGCGATCAAGGCATCCAGCGCCATTCCGGGTTTTTACCGTATGGGCGTGGATTTGGACGGCGTCAGCTATCAGGACGGTGGCATCAGCGATGCGATCCCAGTCGAAGAGGCCTACCGACGCGGCGCGGACACTATCGTGGTGATCCGTACCGTGCCTTCGCAGATGTATTACACCCCGCAGTGGATGAAGCGCATGGAGCACTGGCTGAGCGAAAGCAGCCTGCAGCAGATGGTGCGCATCCTTCAACACCACGAACAAAGCTATCACCGCATTCAGCAATTCATTGAGAAGCCGCCCGGCAAGCTGCGCATCTTTGAAATTTTCCCGCCGAAGCCGCTGGCCAGCAATGCCTTGGGCAGCCGGCTGACCTCGCTCAATCAGGATTATCATCTGGGGCGTCGCTGCGGGCGCTATTTCCTGGCGACCGTCGGGCACTGGCTGGTCGAGCAGGACAAACTGGACGGTATGAAGGTGAAGAAAGCACTGTCGCGCCGTTTGATCCAGCCTGAGAATGTCGTTATGCCTTCGCCGATCATCACCGACGTGGCACACCCGCGCGAACTTTCCACGCAGCCGGAGCCCAATCTGGCCGCGAGAGAAATTATTCTGCCGGGTGACGTACCCCCGGGTGAAGGGGGGTTGCTGTGACCCCAGATTTCACCGATACCCACTGCCACTTCGATTTCCCACCGTTCAGCGGACAGGAGCTTGAAAGCCTGGCGTTGGCCGAACGGGCGGGCGTACGGCGAATTATCGTGCCGACGGTGACCGCCGACCGCTTTGCGCGGGTGGTAAAACTGGCGCGCGACTATCCGCCGTTGTTCGCAGCCCTCGGGCTGCACCCGCTGTATATTGCCCAGCATCAGGAAGCGGAGCTTGAACAGTTGGCGGGTTTTCTGGCCAGCCGACCTCAGAAGCTGGTGGCGGTGGGGGAGATTGGTCTGGATCTGTATATGGAGAACCCGCAGTTCGAACGGCAACAGCGGGTATTGAAGGCCCAGTTGAAACTGGCTAAAGAACACGATCTGCCGGTGATCCTGCATTCCCGCCGCAGCCACGATCAGCTGGCGGCAATGCTGCGTCGTAGCGAAGTGCCACGCCGTGGCGTCGTACATGGTTTTGCCGGTAGCCTGTCGCAGGCGCAGGCGTTTATACGCCTGGGCTATTACATTGGCGTGGGGGGCACCATCAGCTATGAGCGGGCGCAGAAAACCCGTAGCGTGATGGCTCAATTGCCGTTGACCTCCTTGCTGTTGGAAACCGATGCGCCGGACATGCCGCTGGCCGGTTACCAGGGGCAGCCCAACCGCCCTGAACGTGCCGCCGAAGTTTTCCAGGAACTGTGCCGCTTGCGCCCCGAGTCAGCCGAGGATATTGCCGCCCAGTTGCAACACAACACTCACGCCCTGTTTACCCTTTAGGTGTCTAACCCGCCATAACTGTGATGATGCTCACGTTATAAGATTTTCATTTGCTTCCTGTTGTATGCATTTGTGACATAAATCGGTACGAGGGGTACCTCGCTCCGTATAATCGCTCCCCGAAATTACTCTAAAGCAACCCCGTGTTCCTCTCTGACAGGGATGCATTTCTTTTTCGCAACAGGGATACTTTGCATGCAACTCATCATGAGCCTGGTCGGCATGGCGGTGCTGATCGCCATTGCGGTGCTGCTCTCCAGCAACCGCCGCGCGATTAACCTGCGCACCGTTATTTGGGCATTTGTTCTTCAGGTCGCCATCGGCGCGCTGGTGCTGTACGTTCCAGTTGGTCGCGCGATTCTCGGCGGCATGTCGGCGGGCGTGGCTAACGTGATCGCCTACGGCAACCAGGGGATCTCCTTCATCTTCGGTGGCCTGGTTTCCGACAAGATGTTTGAAGTCTTCGGCGGCGGCGGTTTTGTGTTCGCGCTGCGCGTACTGCCGGTGATCGTGTTCTTCTCCTCGCTGATTGCGGTACTGTATTACCTCGGTATCATGCAATTGGTGATCCGCGTGTTGGGCGGTGGCTTGCAAAAGCTGCTGGGTACCTCACGGACCGAATCACTGTCGGCGACCGCTAATATTTTCGTCGGCCAAACCGAGGCCCCGCTGGTGGTGCGCCCGTATATCGCTACCATGACCCAGTCTGAGCTGTTTACCGTGATGTGCGGTGGCCTGGCCTCGGTAGCCGGTTCCGTATTGGCAGGTTATGCCCAGATGGGGGTGCCGCTGGAATATCTGATCGCCGCTTCATTTATGGCTGCTCCGGGTGGCTTGCTGTTCGCCAAGCTGATGGTGCCGGAAACCGAAAAAACCCACGATAAAGACGACGCGATGAAGTTGATCGCAGAAGATGAACGCCCGGCCAACGTGATCGATGCGGCAGCTTCAGGTGCGGCTTCCGGCATGCAGCTGGCGCTGAACGTCGGCGCGATGCTGTTGGCGTTTATCGCGTTGATCGCTTTGCTGAACGGCATTCTTGGCGGTATCGGCGGCTGGTTCGATTATCCGCAGCTGTCGCTGGAACTGATACTTGGCTGGGTATTCTCACCGATCGCCTTCCTGATCGGCGTACCTTGGCATGAAGCGATGGCGGCCGGATCGTTTATTGGCCAGAAGATTATCGTTAACGAATTCGTCGCCTACATGAACTTCGGTGCTTACCTGCGTCCGGACGACGTGGTGGCGGCAGAAGGGCTGCAGGTGCTGTCGGCGCACACCAAGGCGATCATCTCCTTTGCGCTGTGCGGCTTTGCCAACCTGTCGTCGGTGGCGATCCTGCTCGGTGGTCTGGGCAGCATGGCGCCGAACCGTCGTCATGACATCGCGCGCTTCGGCCTGAAAGCCGTGGCTGCGGGTACGCTCTCCAACCTGATGAGTGCGACCATCGCCGGGTTCTTCCTGGCGCTGTAACCCCGGTTCTGTCCTGTGATAGCGCCGCGAGCCCTATTGCAGGACACCGCCTATACTCTAAGACGGGCGCAGCGTGCCGTGCCCGCGTCCGTTTCTTTAGCGAATTTGTGAACGATATCGCGTTATTTTGTGATGTTCTTCACATATAATTCCGGCCTGTTACAGTGTTATTTCATATAGTGTGACCCTGAGCGCGAATTGCCCCCGGCGATCGTGTTCAAATAGCTATTACTGACCCTGCGCGATGCGAAGGGTTATGTGCGGTGAGAAGGATCTCAGTTGCCGCGGTGGGAACCCGTTCCCCAGCGCTATCTTCAAGGAACCAAGTCCGCTCGCCAACACCCAGGTACTCAGTTGGAGAGTTTTATGACCGAATTAACCGCAGCAGCGCAACGTGCGCTGACCTTAATGGATTTGACCACGCTGAACGACGATGACACCGATGAAAAAGTGATCGCGCTGTGTCGTCAGGCCAATAGCCCGGCCGGCCATACGGCGGCCATCTGTATTTACCCGCGTTTTATCCCGGTGGCGCGCAAGGCTCTGCGTGAGCAGGGGACGCCGGACATCCGCATTGCGACCGTCACCAATTTCCCGCATGGCAACGACGATATTGAAATCGCGCTGGCGGAAACGCGCGCGGCTATCGCCTATGGCGCCGATGAGGTGGACGTGGTGTTCCCTTACCGCGCGCTGATCGCCGGTAATGAGCAGGTGGGTTATGAACTGGTCAAACAGTGCAAGCAGGCTTGCCAGGCCGCCAACGTGCTGTTGAAAGTGATCATTGAAACCGGTGAGCTCAAGCAGGCCAGCCTGATCCGTAAAGCATCGGAAATCGCCATCAACGCCGGCGCTGACTTTATCAAAACCTCTACCGGTAAAGTGCCGGTCAACGCGACGCTCGAAAGCGCCGAGCTGATGATGTCGGTGATCCGCGATCTTGGCGTTGCCAAAACGGTGGGCTTCAAGCCGGCCGGTGGCGTACGCACAGCGGAAGACGCGCTGCATTATCTGCAACTTGCCGATCGTATTCTGGGCGAAGGTTGGGCCGATGCGCGTCATTTCCGCTTCGGGGCTTCCAGTCTGTTAGCCAGCCTGCTGACGACGCTGGGCCACAGTGCCGGGCAGTCCGGCAGCGGTTACTGAACGATTACGTCGGCAAGGCGAGATAATCGCCGGCCTGCACTCTACTCTAGCTAAAACAGGGGGACGCTTTGTTCCTGGCCCAAGAAATTATCCGTAAGAAACGTGACGGTCAGCCGTTGAGCGAAGCAGAAATTCGCTTTTTCATCAATGGTATCCGTGACAACGTCGTTTCAGAAGGTCAAATTGCCGCGCTGGCGATGACCATTTATTTCCACGATATGACCATGCCGGAGCGCGTGGCGCTGACCATGGCAATGCGTGATTCCGGTACCGTGCTGGACTGGAAAAGCCTGTCACTGAACGGGCCACTGGTCGACAAGCACTCCACCGGCGGCGTGGGCGATGTCACTTCGCTGATGCTGGGCCCGATGGTGGCGGCTTGCGGCGGCTATGTGCCGATGATCTCAGGCCGTGGTTTGGGCCATACCGGCGGTACGCTGGACAAGCTGGAAGCGATCCCGGGCTTTAATATCTTCCCGGACGACAATGCCTTCCGCAAAATTATTCAGGACGTGGGCGTGGCGATTATCGGCCAAACCAGCTCGCTGGCACCGGCGGACAAACGCTTCTACGCGACCCGTGATATCACTGCTACCGTAGATTCCATTCCGCTGATCACCGCCTCTATTCTGGCGAAGAAGCTGGCGGAAGGCCTGGATGCGTTGGTGATGGACGTCAAAGTCGGTTCCGGTGCCTTTATGCCAACCTACGCACTGTCGGCCGATTTGGCGCAGGCGATTGTTGGCGTAGCCAACGGCGCCGGCTGCAAAACCACCGCGCTGCTGACCGACATGAACCAGGTGCTGGCCTCCAGCGCCGGTAACGCCGTGGAAGTTCGCGAAGCCGTGCGCTTCCTGACCGGCGAATACCGCAACCCGCGCCTGCTGGAAGTGACGATGGCGCTGTGCGTGGAAATGCTGCTTTCCGGTGGCCTGGCGAAAGATGATGCCGATGCGCGTGCCAAACTGCAGGCAGTGCTGGACAATGGTAAAGCGGCAGAAGTGTTTGGCCGTATGGTCGCCGCACAGCAGGGCCCGACCGATTTCGTCGAGCGCTACGACAGCTATCTGCCTGCCGCAACCCTCAGCAAGCCGGTTTACGCTGAGAAAAAAGGTATCATCAGTGCAATGGATACCCGTGCATTGGGCATGGCGGTGGTGTCCCTGGGCGGCGGTCGTCGCCGTGCAACCGACAGCATCGACTACAGCGTGGGCCTGACTGATATGGCGCGCCTGGGCGACAAAGTGGATACCCAGCAGCCGCTGGCGGTGATCCATGCCAACGACGAAGAGACTTGGCAGCAGGCGGCCGAAGCGGTACGCAGTGCGATGGTGCTGAGCGACAAAGCGCCGGAAGTGACGCCAGTAGTCTATAAGCGCATCACGGAATAATTAACGAATCAGGAGCGGCAGCGGCCTATTCGCTGTCGCCCACAGCGTGAGAACACGCAGGAGAGCATGATGAAACGTACATTTATTATGGTATTAGACTCATTCGGTATTGGCGCGAGCGAAGATGCCGAGCGTTTTGGCGACAAGGGTTCCGACACTCTGGGTCACATCGCCGAGGTCTGCGCGCGCGGTGAAGCCAACGTTGGTCGTCAGGGCCCGTTGACGCTGCCTAACCTGAGCCGTCTGGGCCTGGGCAAGGCCGCGGAAGAATCCACCGGCACCTTCCCGCAAGGGTTGGATCGCAATGCGGACATCATCGGCGCCTATGCTTACGCCAGCGAACTCTCTTCCGGTAAAGATACGCCGTCAGGCCACTGGGAAATCGCCGGCGTGCCGGTACTGTTCGATTGGGGCTATTTCAGCGACGAACACAACAGCTTCCCGCAGGAGCTGCTGGACAAGCTGGTCGAGCGCGCTAACCTGCCGGGCTACCTCGGTAACTGCCACTCATCCGGCACCGTGATCCTCGACCAACTGGGCGAAGAGCACATGAAAACCGGCAAGCCGATTTTCTACACCTCTGCCGACTCGGTATTCCAGATCGCCTGCCACGAAGAGACCTTCGGCCTGGATCGTCTGTATGAACTCTGTGAAATCGCCCGTGAAGAGCTGACCGAAGGCGGTTACAACATTGGCCGCGTGATCGCTCGTCCATTCCTGGGCGACAAGCCGGGCAATTTCCAGCGTACCGGTAACCGTCACGATCTGGCCGTAGAGCCACCGGCGCCAACCGTGCTGAAAAAGCTGGTGGACGAGAAGGGCGGCGAAGTGGTGTCGATCGGTAAAATTGCCGATATCTACGCCAACGTGGGCATCACCAAAAAGGTCAAGGCTACCGGCATCGACGCGCTGTTCGACGCAACCGTGACCGAAATGGAAAAAGCCGGTGACAACACTATCGTGTTCACCAACTTCGTTGATTTTGACTCCTCTTACGGCCACCGCCGCGACGTTGCGGGCTATGCCGCTGCGCTGGAGCTGTTCGACCGCCGTCTGCCGGAGCTGCTGAAACTGGTGAAAGATGAAGATATCATTATCTTCACCGCTGACCACGGCTGCGACCCGACCTGGCCGGGCACCGACCACACCCGTGAGCACATTCCGGTCCTGATTTACGGTCCGAAAGTGAAACCGGGTTCGTTGGGCCACCGTGAAACCTTCGCCGACATCGGCCAGACCGTAGCCAGCTACTTTGGCGTGTCACCGATGGATTACGGTAAATCCATGCTCTAAGCCCCGTATTTCAAGCCGCAGCGTTGTTGCTACGCGCCTAGCTGCAACTCGAAATTCAAGGCTTAGATGTTTGATGTTTTTATTAAATATGATTTCTGAAGGAAGATAATTATGGCTACGCCGCACATTAATGCTGAAATGGGTGATTTCGCTGACGTAGTACTGATGCCGGGCGATCCGCTGCGTGCAAAATACATTGCGGAAACTTTCCTGGAAGGCGCGGTGGAAGTGAACAACGTGCGTGGCATGCTGGGTTTCACCGGTACCTACAAGGGCCGCAGAATCTCCGTAATGGGCCACGGTATGGGTATCCCATCCTGCTCCATCTATGCGCGTGAACTGATTGCCGAATTCGGCGTGAAGAAAATCATCCGTGTGGGTTCTTGCGGCGCGGTGCGTGACGATATCAAACTGCGTGACGTGGTGATTGGTATGGGTGCTTGCACCGATTCCAAAGTAAACCGTCTGCGTTTCAAGGATCACGACTACGCGGCAATCGCCGACTTCGATATGGTGCGTAATGCCGTAGACGCGGCAGCAGCGCAGGGTATCCCGGCGCGTGTGGGCAACATCTTCTCCGCTGATCTGTTCTATACGCCAGATCCGGATATGTTCCAGGTGATGAAGAAGTACGGCATCCTGGGCGTGGAAATGGAAGCGGCCGGTATCTACGGCGTGGCGGCTGAGCTGTTCGAAGAATTCGGTTCCAAGGCACTGACCATTTGTACCGTCTCCGACCACATTCTGCGTCATGAAGCGACCACCGCTGCAGAGCGTCAAACCACCTTTAATGAAATGATCATTATCGCGCTGGAATCTGTGCTGCTGGGCGACAAAGCCTAATCATACTGCGGGCGCAGCGTTCTGCTGCGCCCCAGCTAATCTATTCATCGTGCTCCCCTCATTTTCTTGAAATGCTTTACCTTATAGGTAATTAGCGCTATTACTCTATTCATCAATCTATTCACTCCTCTATTCATCTATGACCAGCCTCGAGCAAGTTCTGCGTAAGGGGCCCGCCGCGTCGAAAGCACTCACCGATGCGCTGAGTATCAGCCAACCGACGCTGTCGCGCCGTATCCATGCGTTGGCGGAAGCTGTGCTGACTATGGGTAAAGGCCGAGCCACTCGCTATGCCTTGCGCAGGGCCGTGGGGGGAGACGTATTTTCCACTCTATCAGGTGGATGAGCAGGGCACAGCATGAGTTGATCAGCGAGGCATTCCGTAGTCTTGCCGACCAGATGTTGATGCAGGTTCAAGGGTTGAATGAACACATCCAGCGCATGGCTTAAAGCAAGCCTAGGGCATCTTCTCTTCTTTCTTATCTTCCGGCTTTTCGTCATCGTCATCTTCCACCGTATTGCCTTCCTCCAACGGCGTGTTGGCGGTTAACAGGTACGGGGACTGCTGCCAACGGCTGCGGCGGTGCTGCAACAGCGTACGGGCCAGGATGATGCCGATGGCCAGCGCCAGCAAAATCATCAGGCGCAGCAGGTTGGTGGTGTTATCCACCTGTTTGGATTCGGTCGCCAGCACGTGGGTGTCCAGCGTGATGCGGATAAAGCCGATCGGCCCGTCTTTGTTCTCAATGGGTTCAACCAGCTGATGATTGAAGTAGCTGCCGGCGCGTTTACCGTCAAGCGACAGGCGATCGCGTATACTTATCTGCTCACCGGCGTGGGAAACCAGGGAGCCGTCCAACTGATAGACGCTGGCGTCCAAAATGCGGCTGTGGTCGGTGAGCTGTTTGAGGATGGCGTCGATGCGTTGGTTGTCGACGTCGCTGTCGTCATCCATCAGGGGGGCCAGGCTGGATGCCACCTGTTTGGTCAGCGTTTGCGCCAGTTCTTCCACCTGTTCGGATCGCGCCAATTGGTGACTCAGGCTAAAATAGGAAGCGCCCTGCATCAACAGCACCAGCAAAGCCAGGCAAATCAGGATAATAGCGGTGCGGTGCAGGCGGAATTTCAGTTTAGCACGGGCCATGCAGGTTCCTTGGGCATCTTGGACACTTTATGTTGCCAGAAGCAATGGCGATAGGATAGCTTGATGCGTCGTTTTATCATGCAGTGTTTTTTCAGGAGTTAAGGATGTCGAATAGTCTGACCTATTGCGATCTCCCGGCTGAGATCTCTCAATGGCCGGGTCTTCCCCTTTCGCTGAGCGGTGACGAAGTGATGCCGCTGGATTATCGGGCGGGTCATACCGGTTGGCTATTATATGGCAGAGAACTGAACAAAACGCGCATTACCGATTTCCAGCGCAAGCTGGGCGCGGCGATGGTGATCGTCACCGCCTGGTGCGTAGAGGATTATCAGGTGGTGCGTCTGGCGGGCACGCTGACGGCACGCGCCAAAACGCTGGCGGCGGAGAGCGGGCTGGACGTGGCGCCGCTGGGCAAGATCCCCCACCTGCGCACCCCCGGGTTGCTGGTGATGGATATGGACTCCACCGCGATTGAAATTGAATGCATCGACGAGATTGCCAAACTGGCGGGCGTCGGTGAGCAGGTGTCGGAAGTGACCGAACGCGCGATGCGAGGCGAGCTGGACTTTACCGCCAGCCTGCGTCAGCGCGTCGGTACGCTGAAAGGCGCCGATGCCAATATCCTCAAGCAGGTGCGTGACGAGCTGCCGCTGATGTCCGGGCTGACCAACCTGGTGCGCAAGCTGCAGGCGATGGACTGGCACGTGGCGATTGCCTCCGGCGGCTTCACCTACTATGCCGAGTATCTGCGTGACAGACTGAAGCTGGTGGCGGTGGTGGCTAACGAGCTGGAGATCCGCGACGGCAAGCTGACCGGCGAGGTGCTGGGACCGGTGGTGGACGCGCAGTTCAAAGCCGATACGCTGGTAGCGCTGGCGGAAAAACTGGGTATTCCACCGCAGCAAACTGTCGCCATCGGCGACGGCGCCAACGATTTGAAAATGATGCAGGTTGCCGGGTTGGGCATTGCCTATCACGCCAAACCGAAAGTGTATGAGAAGGCGCAGGTGTCGATTCGCCATGCCGATCTTATGGGCGTGCTGTGCGTGTTGACCGGCAGCCTGAAACACGAAGTACGCTAAAGTAGGCCCCTGACCCGGCGATGACGCCCGTCAGCGGCAATGTGGTAATAAAGCAGAGGTAATACGTGGCAAAAGCAGCAAAACGGGCGTTTGTATGTAATGAGTGCGGCGCAGATTATCCGCGCTGGCAGGGGCAGTGCAGCGCTTGCCACGCCTGGAACAGCATTACAGAAGTGCGTCTGGCTGCCGTGTCTTCCTCTTCTCGCAACGAGCGTCTGAGCGGCTACGCTGGCGATGCCGGTATCAGCAAGGTACAAAAGCTGTCGGACATCAGCCTGGAAGAGCTGCCGCGTTTTTCCACCGGTTTCCTGGAGTTTGACCGCGTGCTGGGCGGCGGGGTGGTTCCGGGCAGTGCGATCCTGATCGGCGGTAACCCCGGCGCAGGTAAAAGTACCTTGCTGCTGCAGGTGCTGTGCAAACTGTCCGAGCAGATGAAAACCCTGTACGTCACCGGTGAGGAATCACTGCAGCAGGTCGCGATGCGCGCCCATCGTCTCGGCTTGCCAACCGGCGGCCTGAATATGCTGTCGGAAACCAGCATCGAACAGATCTGCCTGATCGCCGAGCAGGAACAGCCGAAGCTGATGGTGATCGACTCCATTCAGGTGATGCACATGGCGGATATTCAATCTTCGCCGGGTAGCGTTGCGCAGGTACGTGAAACGGCGGCTTATCTGACGCGTTTCGCCAAGACGCGCGGCGTGGCGATTGTCATGGTCGGTCACGTCACCAAAGACGGTTCGCTGGCCGGGCCGAAAGTATTGGAACACTGCATCGACTGTTCGGTGCTGCTGGACGGCGACGCCGATTCACGTTTTCGTACCCTGCGCAGCCATAAAAACCGCTTTGGTGCGGTGAATGAGCTGGGCGTGTTCGCCATGACAGAGCAGGGCCTGCGTGAGGTCAGCAACCCGTCTGCCATCTTCCTCAGCCGTGGCGATGAGGTCACCTCCGGCAGTTCGGTGATGGTGGTTTGGGAAGGCACGCGGCCGTTGTTGGTGGAAATTCAGGCGCTGGTGGATCATTCCATGATGTCTAACCCGCGGCGAGTGGCGGTCGGCCTGGAGCAAAACCGATTGGCGATCCTGTTGGCGGTGCTGCATCGCCATGGCGGATTGCAGATGTCCGATCAGGACGTGTTCGTTAACGTGGTCGGTGGGGTGAAGGTCAGTGAAACCAGCGCCGATTTGGCGTTGCTGATGTCGCTGGTGTCCAGCCTGCGTGACCGCCCATTGCCGAATGATTTGGTGGTGTTTGGCGAAGTGGGGCTGGCGGGGGAGATCCGTCCGGTACCGAGCGGTCAGGAACGGATTTCCGAAGCGGCGAAACACGGCTTCAAGCGTGCCATCGTGCCGCACGCTAACGTACCGAAAAAACCGCCGGCCAATATGCAGGTGTTTGGCGTGAAGAAACTGGCGGATGCGCTGGACGTGTTGGAACAGTTTTATTAATTGCCACGCGGTACGCAGATTATGCTATTTTGTTTAGCATACTAAACGGAGGGGCTATGCGGCAATTCGATTACCTGAAGGCGTCGATTAAGCAAAAGAACTGCACTCTGCAGCAGGTGGCGGATGCCAGTGGCATGACCAAAGGCTATCTTAGCCAGCTGTTAAACGACAAAATCAAAAGCCCTAGCGCCCAGAAGCTGGAGGCGCTGCACCGTTACCTCGGGCTTGAGTTTCCACGCCGTGAGAAAAAGGTCGGCGTGGTGTTTGGTAAATTTTACCCTCTGCACACCGGTCATATTTACCTGATCCAGCGAGCCTGTAGCCAGGTGGATGAGTTGCACGTGATCCTGTGTCACGATGAACCGCGCGATCGGGAGCTGTTCGACAACAGCTCGATGTCGCAACAGCCGACGGTCAGCGATCGTCTGCGCTGGCTGCTGCAAACCTTCAAGTATCAGAAAAACATTCATATTCACTCGTTTGACGAACAGGGCATCGAGCCCTATCCGCACGGCTGGAACGTGTGGAGCGACGGGGTGAAAGCTTTTCTGGAGCAAAAGGCCATAGTGCCGAGCTTTATCTATTCCAGTGAAGCACAGGATGCCCCGCGCTATCGCGAACATCTGGGCATTGAAACCATTCTGATCGATCCCGAACGTTCATTTATGAACATCAGTGGCCGTCAAATCCGCCAGGATCCGTTCCGCTATTGGGACTATATCCCGACCGAAGTGAAGCCGTTTTTTGTACGCACCGTAGCTATCCTCGGCGGCGAGTCGAGCGGGAAATCGACCCTGGTCAATAAGCTGGCGAACATCTTCAATACCACCAGCGCCTGGGAATATGGCCGCGACTACGTGTTCTCGCACCTTGGCGGGGATGAGATGGCGCTACAGTATTCCGACTATGACAAAATCGCCCTGGGCCAGGCGCAGTACGTCGATTTTGCGGTGAAATACGCCAATAAAGTGGCGTTTATCGATACCGACTTCGTGACCACTCAGGCGTTCTGCAAAAAGTACGAAGGACGCGAGCACCCCTTTGTACAGGCGTTGATCGACGAGTACCGCTTTGATCTGGTGATCCTGTTGGAGAACAACACCCCATGGGTGGCGGATGGGTTGCGCAGCCTGGGCAATCCCAACGATCGCAAGGCATTTCAGTATTTGCTGGAAGAGATGCTGCGGGCCAACAACATTGAATACGTACACGTAGAGTCCAGCGATTACGACGAGCGTTTCCTGCGCTGTGTAGAACTGGTCAAACAGCTGTTGGCGGCCGATGCCAGCCGCCTGGTTGGCGTTGCAGTCTAAGCCTGCGGGGCGCAGGCTGCGCCCCGTCGGTCATCAGTAAACAATCACCAGTTTTCCCTGCATATGTCCGTCGAGCAGTTTTTGATGCGCGGCGGTCAGCGTCGGCACCGTTAGCCCGTGCATCGTTTCGCTCAGGGTGGTGCTCAGCCTCCCTTCATCCAGCAGTTGCGCCACTTGCTTGAGGATCTCGCCCTGCTGAGCGATATCCGGCGTGTTGAACATACTGCGGGTAAACATCAATTCCCAGTGCAGCGCGGCGCTTTTCAGCTTCAGTGCGCTCTGGTCCAACGGCTGGGCGTTTTCCACGATGGTGCAGATATGGCCCATCGGCGCGATCAGATCGGAGATGGCTTGCCAGTGGCCGTCGGTATCGTTCAGGCACAGAATATAATCCACGTTCTCAATGCCCTGTTGCGCCAGGTTAGCTTTCAGATCGCGATAGTCCACCACCAGATCGGCACCCCGTTCCAGACACCAGGCCGCCGACTCGGGACGAGAGGCGGTCGCAATCACCTTCACCTGACTGCGCTGTGCCGCAAACGGGATCGCCAGCGAACCAACACCACCGGCGCCGCCGATGATCAACAGAGTTTTCCCCGGTGCCGCATCCTGAATTTTCAGATGTTCGAACAGTGCTTCCCAGGCAGTCAGTGCAGTCAGCGGCATGGCGGCAGACTCGGCCCAGTTCAGGCTGCGAGGCTTGTGAGCAGTAATACGTGAATCGATCAATTGTTGGGTGCTGTTGCTGCCCGGGCGAGTGATATCACCGGCGTACCAAACCTCATCGCCGGGTTTGAAGCCGCTGACGCTGCTGCCCACTTCAACCACGACGCCGCTGGCGTCCCAACCGAGAATGCGTGGCTGCTGCAGGCCGCTTTTTTGCAGGCCGGCATGGACCTTGGTATCCACCGGGTTGACCGACGCCGCTTTCACTTCCACCAACAGATCGTACTGACCCGGCGTGGGTTTTTCCGGGCTGATCTCTATGAAGGCGGCGGGGTTTTTCGGGTCTACGGCAATGGCTTTAATCGGCATGACTGTGCTCCTTTCGAATGAATAACCTCAGTGTAGACCTCTTGAGAGGGAGTGATAAGATGGACAATAACTAACTAAGTGTTCGTATGAGGTGAACAATGAGGTTTAAGCAGCTGCAGGATATGGCGCTGTTTGCGCTGGTGGCCGAGTGCGGCAGTTTTACCGCCGCCGCCAAACGCGCCGCTTTGCCGAAGTCCAGCGTCAGCCAGCGCATCAGCCAGTTGGAACAGACGCTGGGCCTGCGCTTGCTGAACCGTACCACCCGCCAGCTCAACCTGACCTTTGCCGGCGAACGCTATCTGGAACACTGCCAGGAGATGCTGAATGCTGCCGAACGCGCCGATTTTGCGCTGCAACGGCTGCGTGACAACCCGAGTGGTCGGTTGCGCATCTCAACCCCTGCCGGGCTGGGGGCGACGTTGCTGGCGCGGCTGGCGGCGGATTTTCAGCGCCAATACCCGGACGTGTCACTGGAGGTGTCGGTATCCGATGCGATGGTGGATATGGTGCAGGACGGATTTGACGCCGCATTACGCACCGGCAAACCGCAGGACTCCTCGCTGATTGGCCGGCGTTTGGGGCATGCGCCGCGCTATTTGCTGGCATCGTCGGCATATCTGGCGCAGTACCCGCCGATCTTGCATCCGCAACAGTTGCAGCAGCACCGCTGCATCGCGCATCGTTCCTGGCCCGCATGGAATCTGCGCCGGGGCGATGAGTATTTTCGCTGGCAACTGCAGACGCTGCATATCACCGATAATCTGCTGTACGCGCGCGAATGTGCGATTTACGGCGCGGGTATTACTTTGTTGCCGGCATTTCTCAGCCGCGAGGTAGTGGCGCAAAAACAGCTGGTGGAGGTGTTGCCGGAATGGCAGGCGGAAGGCAATGAACTCTATCTGGTTTATCCCAGTCGCAAGCTCAATTCCCCCGCGCTCGCCTGTTTTATTGACGTGGTGTTGCAACACCCGGTATTTGACGATTATGCCCGCGAACTGGCGCGGGAATAAAAAAAGGCGCCGCATGCGGCGCCTTTCGGATTACTTGGCGATTCTCTTGTACTTGATACGGTGCGGCTCAAGCGCTTCGGCGCCCAGCGTACGTTTCTTGTACTCTTCGTATTCGGTGAAGTTACCTTCGAAGAACTCGACGTTACCTTCATCCTGGTAATCCAGAATATGGGTAGCAATACGGTCGAGGAACCAACGGTCGTGCGAGATAACCATCGCGCAGCCCGGGAACTCCAACAGGGCGTTTTCCAGCGCGCGCAGGGTTTCGATATCCAGGTCGTTGGTCGGTTCGTCGAGCAGCAGTACGTTGCCGCCAACCTGCAGCAGCTTGGCCAGGTGTAGACGACCGCGCTCACCGCCGGACAGTTCGCCCACGCGCTTGCCCTGATCGACGCCTTTGAAGTTAAAGCGACCGACGTAAGCTCGGCTTGGCATTTCGGTGTTGCCGATACGCATGATGTCCTGGCCGCCGGAGACTTCTTCCCAAACGGTTTTTGAATTGTCCATGCTGTCACGGAACTGATCGACCGACGCCAGCTTGACGGTGTCACCCAGCACGATGCTGCCGGAATCAGGCTGTTCCTGACCGGACATCATGCGGAACAGCGTGGATTTACCGGCGCCGTTCGGGCCGATAATGCCGACAATCGCGCCCTTCGGCACGGCGAAGGAGAGATCGTCAATCAGCACGCGGTCGCCGTAGGACTTGCGCAGGTTGCTGACTTCAACCACTTTATCGCCCAGGCGTGCGCCAGGTGGAATAAAGAGTTCGTTGGTTTCGTTACGCTTTTGGTATTCGGTGCTGTTCAGCTCTTCAAAGCGGGCCAAACGTGCCTTGCCTTTGGACTGACGGCCTTTAGCGCCCTGACGCACCCACTCCAGCTCTTTCTCGATGGATTTGCGGCGTGCGGCTTCGGAAGAGGCTTCCTGCGCCAGACGTGCGTCTTTCTGCTCCAGCCAGGAAGAGTAGTTGCCTTCCCACGGGATGCCTTCGCCACGGTCCAGCTCGAGGATCCAGCCGGCCACGTTGTCGAGGAAGTAACGGTCGTGGGTGATCGCCACAACGGTCCCTTCGAAGTCGTGCAGGAAGCGTTCCAGCCAGGCCACGGATTCTGCATCCAGGTGGTTGGTCGGTTCGTCCAGCAGCAGCATGTCCGGTTTTTCCAGTAGCAGGCGGCACAGCGCGACACGGCGACGTTCACCACCGGACAGGTTGGCGATTTTTGCGTCCCATTCCGGCAGGCGCAACGCATCGGCGGCGCGCTCAAGCTGGGTATTCAGGTTGTGGCCATCATGGGCCTGAATGATTTCTTCCAGACGGCCCTGTTCAGCGGCCAGCTTGTCGAAGTCCGCGCCTTCTTCAGCGTACAGCGCGTACACTTCATCAAGACGTTTCAGGGCACCGACCACTTCCGCCAGCGCTTCTTCGACCGACTCGCGGACGGTGTGCTCCAGATTCAGCTGCGGCTCCTGAGGCAGGTAGCCGATTTTGATCCCTTGCTGCGGGCGAGCTTCACCTTCGATATCGGTGTCGATGCCGGCCATGATGCGCAACAGAGTGGATTTACCCGAGCCGTTCAGACCCAGCACGCCGATTTTGGCGCCAGGGAAGAAGCTCAGTGAGATGTTTTTCAGAATATGACGCTTCGGCGGAACCACTTTGCCGACGCGGTGCATGGTATAGACGTATTGAGCCACGGTGCTCTAGCCTCTCTATATCAGTTTTTATAGGATGTCTGGCTGCGGAGTGTAGCCCGTTTCGAAAGCGGATCCCAGACATCACTCAGCGATCGCTAAGTATAACCGGTTATGCGCCCGTGAAGGCGCATATTGGTCGCTTAAGGAGTGACGACGATCGCGACGCGGCGGTTTTCCGCCCGGCCGCTGGAGGTGCGGTTATCGGCGACCGGGTCGCGTTTTCCCATGCCGCGAGTTTCGATGTTAGCGCGTGGGATGCCTACGCTGGCCAGCAGGTCGGCCACCGCATTGGCGCGGCGCAGCGAGAGCTGGTCGTTATAGCTGTCTTCACCGTAATTATCCGTGTGACCGTCCAGACGGAATTTGGTGATGCCGACGCTCATCAGTGCACGGCCCATTTTCTGTACCGTGTCGGTGCTTTCCGGGTTCAGCTTGCCCACGTTGTTGCCGAACAGCACCTTGTCGGACAGGCCAAATTCCCAGCCGTTATCCGTCAGTTTGAACCCTTGCGACTGCAACAGGGCAATCTGCTCGGGCGTCAGGCCCTGCGGCTTGCTCTGACAGCCGGCGAGCGCCAGCAGGGCGATAAACATCATCGTCAGCAGTGAAAAACGGTTTTTTAGTGTTTGCTGTATCATAATCAAATCCCTAGTTTTATTTTATAGCCGGGGCTTTATTTTTGTATTGCCAGCCGCCAGCCTCCGTTATAACGATGCTTGGCCTGGTACATCGCATCGTCAGCTTCGTGCAAGAGCCCCTGAGGCGTCACCGCATGTTCAGGGTAAAGTGCAATACCGATACTCAAAGAGGAAATGACCTCTTCGCCGTTCGGTAACATCACCGGTTGGGTCATGCAGTCGATAATGTTATCGGCAATCTGCAGTACATCTTCCGTAGTGTGGACCGGTGCCAACAGTACGGCGAACTCATCACCTCCTAAACGTGCCACCAGGTCGCTCTCGCGTAACTGCGCGCGGATACGCCCGGCAATGGTGGTCAGCACTACGTCGCCGGCGGCGTGGCCGTAGCTGTCGTTAACTTCCTTGAAGCGATCGCCGTCGATAAACAGCACCGCCAGTTTTTCGGGTGACTCGATGTCTCCCAGCGCGCGACTCAGTCGGCCTTCGAAGAAAGCGCGGTTTGGCAAGCCGGTCAGGCTGTCGTGGGTAGCCCGGTGGGTCAGCGAGTCATTCTCCTGTTTCAGGTGCGCCTGCCAGGCCTCCAGTTCGTCAAGCAGGCCATTAAAGTCGCTGCTCAACTCATGCAGTTCGGCAATCGGTGCCGAAGGCACCCGCAGCCCAAAGGCGCGATCGCGCCGTACCGCATGCGCCACGTTAGCGATATCGTCCAGCGAGCGGACGATCCCCTGCAACATGCGGCGCGACAGTACCAGCGCACACAGGGTACTGAGCACCAGACAGGCGATCATGCCTACCATACCGCGTAGCAAAAAACGCAGCAGGCTGCCGCCGTGGCCACTTAACCACACTTTGCCGACCTCTTTGCCTTCGTGAGTGATCGGCAGGATCACCGGTTGTGGCAACGCCCAGTGCGCCACGACTTGTTCCATGCCGTGCAGTGGGCCATCCTTGGGATGGTGCCAGGTCGCAAGCACTTTGCCGTTGTTGTTCAGAATCCTGGCTTCCGACACTTCCTCTTTAGAGGCGATCAGCACCAGGGCTTCGCGGGCGGCGGCACGGTCTTCGAACACCACGGCGGCTTCAACGGTATAGCTGATGGAGCGCGCGATCAGATGCAGGTTATGGTTGGCATAGGCGCGCAGTGCAAACAGCGCCACCAGGGTCAGGAAGATCCCCGCAGTACCCACGGCAATCAGCGCCAGCCCAAGGTGTACTCTTTGCAGTACCCGGCCCAGCGTAGGGCGTGACTGACCCGAACGGTTCTTGCGCAACCACTTCATAGCGGGGGCGCCTGTTTGCGTGCCAACTGCAACACGTTGGGGTGAACGCGCACGCCGCTACGTGCCAGCGCATCGAGATTGGCTTTAAAACTCGCGGTATCCCCTTCGATTTGCAGGCAGAACGCGCTGCCGGCCGAGCATTCAACATCGTTTTCGCTGATGCTGAGAATGGAGTGGCCGCTGATACGCTGTATAAAATTCTGCTTCTGACCGGCGTTAACATTGCCCAAATAAATAACATCGCAGCCGGTGCTCAGCAGCGGACTGTCAAAGGATACGCGTTCGGCCTTAATGGGCCGCGGAGCACTAAGCAGGATCGGATCGAACAGGCCTTCGGCATACTGGGTGGGTGCCGTCACACACAGTCGGATCGGATTGGGTTCGCTGGGCCAGCGGGCATAGCTGATAATGCCTACCACCACGGTGGTGACGGCATGGATGCGATTTTGATAAGGATCACCGGTTTCGGGGCGGGCTGAACCCGGGAAGGCCAGCAGGGTGAGCAGCACCAGCGATAACAGGCGGCCGTAGTCCAGACGTGCGCAAATGAAACTCGCAAGAGAATTTTTTGCGCAGGTCGCTAGCCACACGGCATTTTTTGCCATCTTCATCTGCCATTCCTGCCCAGATCCGCAGTACCGATGCGGCAACATAACAATGAGAAGCCTGACCCGCTCGAAGGGATAATTGCCTTACTGAAAACTGTCAATCGCACTGCCTGATGAACACTATCTACCCATTATTGGCGCGGATTGTATTATAAGATATCCCGGTTGCGCGCTTTATGTGCCGTTTTCTCAGAATTATCTTACCTTTTTTTAATAGTATAAAAACGTCCGTCAGGGTTTGCCAGGCGTTTTCTGCAAAGTTAGCCCGCCCGGCCTGAGGTTTGGGGCATTTGCGCAACGGCGTTGTCGTCGGCCAGGAAATATATCCTGCATGACTAATTATTTCAGATGACTTCATCTTATTGTCGGCAGCGCTTATTAATAATAAATGAGCTGCTCGTTTCCAGTGTTAACCTCGGGTTAATGATTAATACGCTGTCTTTGGCGCCGGCTTTATTTTATTTGTCAGCGAGGGTAAACCTTTTTTACCTGAAGCCCTTCGTGACGATAAACTTCATCTACAGTAGTGAATGGATAAGCGATCGCGCTGTCTATGGTAGATGGCTGAGCCAGTCACTCAGCGCCTCCTTTTGTTCTGGCGTGCCGGATGAAGCGATATCCCACGACAGAGCGCGAAACACTCGGAGAGCCGTTTCACTGTCCGTTGGCTGCTGGCGTAGCGCGGCAACGGGGGAATCGGCTCTGGCAACACCATCAGCATTAGCGAGGAAAGAGTCAGTATGGTCAAGGTAGACAAGTGGCGGTTTTTGGCTGTGGGCCTGTGCCTGACGGCATTCTCAGGCGCCGCATTGGCGGACTCGCTGGACGCCCAGCGTCAGCGTTACCTGCAGATTAAACAGGCGTGGGACAGTAAGCAGATGGACGTCGTGGCGCAATTGATGCCGACGCTGCGTGATTACCCGCTATACCCTTATCTGGAATACCGTGAGCTGACGCAAGATCTCAGTCAGGCCGGGTTCTCCGAGGTGAACGATTTTATCAAACAGCATCCGACGCTGCCGCCGGCCAAATCATTGGCCCCGCGCTTTGTTAACGAGCTGGCACGGCGTGAAGACTGGCGGACTCTGTTGGCCTTTAGCCCACAGGCGCCTAAACCTATAGCTGCGCGTTGCAATTACTACTACGCCAAATGGGCCACCGGCGATCAACAGGCGGCCTGGAGCGGTGCTGAAGACGTTTGGATGAGCGGTAAATCGTTACCGGGCTCCTGTGACAAGCTGTTCAGCGTCTGGAAGGGCTCCGGCAAACAGACACCATCGGCGGTACTGGAGCGCATGAAGCTGGCGTTGAAAGAGGGCAACAGCGGCCTGGTCAACAGCTTGTACCGTCAGTTGCCGTCAGATTACCAAACCATGGGCGATGCGTTGGTGCGTCTGCAAAACGATCCGGCCACGGTAGAATCCTTTGCCCGTAGCGTAGGGCCAACAGATTTTACCCGTGCCGCGACCGGCATCGCTTTTGAACGCCTGGCGCGCCAGGATGTAGAAAATGCTCGCGCGATGATCCCGACGCTGGTGCGCCTGCAGAAAATGAGCGACAGCGAGCAGTTGGGGTTGGAAGAGGCGGTGGCCTGGCGCCTGATGGGCAGTGATGCCACCTTCGAACAGACCCAATGGCGCGATAAGGTGATCCTGCGCAGTCAGTCTCCGGCTCTGCTGGAACGTCGTGTGCGTATGGCATTGGGCAATGGCGATCGCCAGGGGGTGGCTACCTGGCTGGCTCGCCTGCCGGCGGAGTCACGCAATAAAGATGAATGGCGTTACTGGCGTGCAAGCCTGCTGCTGGACGAAGGCAAACGCAGTGAGGGTGAAGAGATCCTGCGTCGCCTGATGAACGAACGCGGTTTCTATCCAATGGTGGCGGCGCAGAAACTGAATAAGCCTTACCCGGTAATGGTGGCCGTGGCGGCGAAACCTCGCGCTTCGCTGGTGGACGGACCGGAGATTGCCCGGGTACGCGAACTGATGTACTGGAATATGGATAATCTGGCGCGCAGCGAGTGGACCTCGTTTGTGTCCAGCCGCAGTCGTCCGGAACAGGAAGCGCTGGCGCGTTATGCGTTCGAGCAAAAATGGGCCGATCTCAGCGTGCAGGCAACCATCGTTGGCAAACTGTGGGATCACCTTGAAGAGCGCTTCCCGGTAGCCTGGCCGCAAGAGTTCCGGGCCGCGACCGATGACAAGGGGATCACGCCGAGCTACGCCATGGCGATAGCCCGTCAGGAGAGCGCCTGGAACCCGAAAGCCCAGTCACCGGTAGGGGCCAGCGGCCTGATGCAGGTGATGCCGCGTACCGCGCAGCATACGGTGCAGATGTATAATATTCCCGGCTACTCAAGCCCAAGCCAGCTGCTTGATCCCCGGGTTAACATTACCATCGGTACCAGCTACCTGGAGTATGTGTACCAGCAGTTCGGCCGTAACCGTATTCTGTCATCGGCGGCCTACAACGCCGGTCCATCGCGGGTAAATACCTGGTTGGGCAACAGCGAAGGGCGGGTAGATGCGGTGGCGTTCGTCGAAAGCATCCCGTTCTCGGAAACCCGTTCTTATGTGAAGAACGTACTGGCCTATGACGCATTTTATCGCTACCTCATGCATCGTCCGGCCAAGGTGCTGACCGATGCCGAGTGGCAGAGGCGTTATTGATTTTTGCGGCGCTATGGTATGCTGCTGTACTAGTTAAATAGTATGGTGGCTTGCCATGACGCAATTATCGCTTAACGACCCGGCTCTTTCAGAACAAGGCAATGAGGATTGGCTGCGCTTTGTCGCGCTGCTGCAGAATTCGTTCGCCCAGGATCTGCATCAACCCCTGCTGCAACTGCTGCTGACGCCGGACGAAAGAACGGCTTTGGGGACGCGGGTGCGGATTATTCAGGAACTGATGCGCGGTGAGATGAGCCAGCGTGAGCTGAAGAACGAGCTGGGGGCCGGTATTGCCACCATCACTCGCGGTTCGAACAGCCTGAAGGCGGCGACGCCGGCGTTGAAGCAGTGGCTGGAGCAGCAATTGCTGGGCGAGGCACCTTAGTCGCGCCACGCCCGCATGCGCTTATTTTTGCGGCGCGTTGTTATGGTTTTGGTAGATCGGGTTGTGGAAGGGCACCAGCGCCAACAGCAGAGCCTGATGGTAAACGCTGGTGCGGCTCAACCGCCCATCGGTGAAGATACCGATAGCGCCGCCCTGGCGCTTCACTTCGGCATTGCCGGTGATGGCCGCCATTTCCGTCCCCAATTCGCGGCCGGCGCGAATTCCCTGTAAAATCGTCTCCGGCAGCATCAGACTGGCTGAACGCGATTCGCCCCGGGTATACGGGTTTTCCACCGTCATCCAGGCGAAGGTCATATTCTCTTCGATACCCGCTTCCACGCCGACCCAAAAGTCGGCCTCCGGGCGTACCTGGCGTGCTTCCATGACGCGCTGGCGTGCACCGGTACGGGTTTCGAGATTGCCGATGGGTTGCAGTGAGACACCGCTGGCGACGTCGACCGATTCAATGCGGCATTGGTCTACGCCAAAGGTGTCCTCAAAGGCCAACTGAATAGCCTTAATCTTTGCCGGGTTGGTAGTTGCAGCGACAACATGATACATAACGGGTTTAGCATCCTTAAGCTAAGAGCCTATTCAATACGTCAGACGCTTGCGCAAGCGGCCTGTGACGAAGATAAACTCAGGTTTCACGCAGTATAACGGAAAAGCAAAATGTTACAGGTATACCTCGTTCGCCACGGCGAAACGGAATGGAATGCGGCTCGCCGTATCCAGGGTCAGTCCGACAGCCCGTTAACCGCCCACGGCGAACATCAGGCTCATCTGGTTGCCCAACGCGTCAGCAAGCTCGGCATCACGCACGTGATTACCAGCGATTTGGGGCGTACCCGACGCACCGCGCAAATCATCGCAGAAGCCTGCGGTTGCGAGGTGATAAACGATCCACGTTTGCGCGAATTGCACATGGGGGTTCTGGAAGAACGCCTGATCGACAGCCTGACGCCGCAGGAAGAGCAGTGGCGCAAGCAGATGGTCGATGGTACTGCTGACGGCCGTATCCCTCAAGGTGAATCCATGAGCGAGCTGGGTGGGCGGATGCGCGAGGCGCTGGAAAGCTGCCTGATGCTGCCGGAGGGGAGCAAACCGCTGATCGTGAGCCACGGTATCGCGTTGGGTTGTTTGATCAGCACCGTACTCGGGTTACCTGCCTATGCCGAACGTCGCCTGCGTTTGCGCAACTGTTCGCTGTCACGTGTCGACTATCAGCAGAGCCCTTGGCTGGCTTCCGGCTGGATTGTCGAAACGGCGGGCGATATCACGCATCTGGACATGCCCGCACTCGACGAACTGCAACGTTAACGGCGGATCGGGATCAAATAGTCGCAGTTGATCTCGGTCGGCGGTTGGGGTGGCCGACGGTCACCCTTGGGATAAAAGCGCTCAATGTCGTGCCCTTTGCGGCGCGTGAGTTTGAGTGCCGGCAGACAAGTGCCGTACAGCGTCAGAATAAAGTCCTGCAGGCCAGAGGCTGGGCCTTCATAACTGAACATCGCATACTCGCCACCCTGCAGCGTCAGCGGCTGCCCAGCCTGAATTTCCTTCGGAACGTGATGCGGTTCCAGCGCCGTGGTGTACAGCACTTCCTGCTCGTCGTCCTTTTCCTGGCTTGGACGCGAATGATGAAGACCATACAGCACCGGCGGCAGCGTCTCCGCTTCGCCCAGGTATTGGCGCCAAAACTGTGAACGCAGCTCGGTACGGAAGTTTGAAATTTGCTCCAGCGTGCACGAATAGCTTTGCGTCAGGCCAATCAGGTGCAGTTCCGGTAGTGTGACAAACTCTGGCTGCGGCAGGGTAAAGGCGCCCAGGCGGATTGGCGGACAGATGCCGAATGCGCTCCAGTCTTCGGCGCGGCGATACAATGCCGGCGTTTGCGCAAACTGTTTTTTAAATGCGCGCGTGAATGTCTGCTGCGAGTCGAAGCGATACTGTAAGGCGATATCCAGAATAGGGCGGCTGGTTAAACGCAGCGCCACCGCAGCCTTGGATAATCTCCTTGCCCGGATATAAGCGCCGATGGCGTTACCGGTAATATCTTTGAACATCCGTTGTAGATGCCATTTTGAGTAACCCGCTTTTGCCGCCACGTTGTCCAGCGACAAGGGTTGGTCCAAATGGCTTTCCAGCCAGCTAAGCAGATCACGAATGATACCGGCTTGATCCATAGATCTTCCTCGTAGAGCTTTAGGGTCGGGACCCGAACTGTTTATTCGTCACGCTGGTGCTTGCGCTATCAGACCAATCCATGAGCCATTTTGCGTAGCACTCTTTGCCTCTCGCAGCAGGTTGTGCGGGAGTTGGACAGGGGCACACCTTAAAGGGCGCAAAGAAATAACGACGCCGCATAATAGCAATTTTTTTCCTCCGAGACTCTCAAAGATTTTTTTCACGCTCTGTGCTAAAAAGACCGGTGCAGACCGGAAAAACCCCTATTCTGTGACCTGAAACATAAACAATATTAATTGCCTGCGGCTATTTTCAGCGCCCAGGTTATTGGAGTTAAGTGAATGAAAAAAGGATGGATATTTTTGTTTGGTTTAGTTTGCGCAACGGTAAACAGCGCGCAGGCAGAACAGGTTGGGTCGGTGGATACGGTATTCAAACTCTTCGGTCCGGACCACAAAATCGTGGTGGAAGCATTCGACGATCCTGATGTTAAAAATGTAACTTGTTATATCAGCCGAGCCAAAACCGGTGGCATTAAAGGCGGGCTGGGATTGGCGGAGGATACTGCGGATGCGGCCATTTCTTGCCAGCAGGTCGGGCCGATTGCGCTGAACGATAAAATCAAAAACGGCAAGGCGGAAGGGACGGTGGTGTTCCAGAAACGAACGTCGCTGGTGTTCAAGAAGCTGCAGGTGGTACGCTTCTACGATTCAGCTCGTAATGCGTTGATTTATCTTAGCTATTCAGACCGTGTGGTGGATGGTTCACCGAAGAACGCGTTGAGCGCGGTGCCGATCATCCCTTGGGGTGAGGCAAAATAAGAGACTTGGGGTTCAACTGAACCCCAACTATTTTAACGCGAGACTTACTCTTCCAGATCGCCGCAGAAACGGTAGCCTTCACCGTGAATGGTAGCGATGATTTCAGGCGTGTCCGGCGTGGATTCGAAGTGCTTGCGGATGCGACGAATGGTCACGTCCACGGTGCGGTCATGCGGTTTCAGTTCGCGACCGGTCATCTTCTTCAGCAGTTCGCCACGGGATTGGATCTTGCCCGGGTTTTCGCAGAAGTGCAGCATGGCGCGGAATTCACTGCGCGGCAATTTGTATTGCTCGCCCGCTGGGCTGATCAGTGAGCGGCTGTTGATGTCCAGCTCCCAACCGTTGAACTTATAGCTTTCAACCAGACGGCGTTCTTCGCCGACGCTGCCCAGGTTCATGGTGCGGGACAGCAGGTTGCGTGCGCGAATGGTCAGTTCACGTGGATTAAATGGCTTGGTGATATAGTCATCAGCGCCGATTTCCAATCCGAGGATCTTATCAACTTCGTTATCACGGCCGGTCAGGAACATCAGCGCAACGCTGGCCTGTTCGCGCAGTTCACGCGCCAGCAGCAGGCCATTTTTGCCTGGCAGATTGATGTCCATGATAACCAGATTGATATCATTTTCAGACAGGATGTTGTGCATCTCTGCACCATCATTGGCTTCATGAACAACGTAGCCTTCCGCCTCGAAAATGCTCTTCAGGGTGTTACGAGTGACTAACTCGTCTTCGACAATCAGAATGTGCGGGGTCTGCATATTTGCTACCTAAAATTGCCAACAAAATAGAAAATAGGAAGTACAGAAGTCTTTGTTTTCTTAGCGGAGGGCAGAGATTAGCGCTCACGTTCCCTCTTACCAAATGACTACAGTACGTAAACTCGTTCTTGATGCACTTTCCATCTCATGTCAACAAGATCGCTAGCTTGGTGGGGGTGCTATTCCTTACATCCCCAAAGGTGCCAAAACGGCGCATATCCTAACCCTATTAACAGCAATATAACAGTGCGTACCGAATTCATCACCCAACAAAACTAAGCTTTGTTGACATATATCAAATTCAATTGTAGCACGTTAACAGTTTTGTGAAAAACACTTACAGAAATGCCAGCTTAAGTCACAGAACCATAAATTCTGTGTACGATTCAGCATTGTTGTGCCTAATGAGGTAGAATTAACGGCTTATTGATAAAGCAGTTATATTAACACCTTGATTAATAAGAGTAGTAAATCATAAGAAGTAATAATATGTATTCCGTGCCATTTATAAGGCCAATAGCGCATTTACCCCTGTCTATCGCGGTGCGCGGGATTATTGTTGCACACTTGTAAATATAATCAGAGTATCCTGAACAGTCAAAAACCTGCGATCCCTTATTCAGTGGAGTATTGATGCAGCTGCATATTGTTTTAGTGGCTCCGGCGCGGCCGGAAAACGTCGGCGCTGCGGCGCGGGCAATGAAAACCATGGGCTTTACTTCGTTGCGCATTGTCGACAGCGAAGCGCACCTGCAGCCGGCGGCGCGTTGGGTTGCTCACGGGGCGGGGGATATCCTCGACGGCGTGCAAACTTTTGCCACGCTGGAACAGGCACTGGCGGACGTAGATTTCACCGTGGCCACCACGGCCCGCAGCCGGGCGCGTTTTCATTATTACTGTACGCCGCAGCAGCTGTTAGGCCAACTGAGTGAGCGCAGCCAGTGGGTTAACCAGGCGGCGTTGGTGTTTGGCCGTGAAGATTCCGGCCTGACCAATGAGGAGCTGGAACTGGCGGATTTGCTGACCGGCGTACCTATGCAGGCGGATTACCCTTCGCTCAATCTCGGTCAGGCGGTGATGGTGTACTGTTATCAACTGTCAGAGCTGATGAACGTCAGTGCGCCACAAGAGCCGGTAGCCAACGAGGGTCAACTCAAGGCATTACGTCAGCGTGCCGAGGGATTATTGGCGGCGCTGGAGGTCAGTGACGATCAAAAATTGCGCGACTGGCTGCATCAACGCCTTGGTGTTCTGCAACAGCGGGACACGGCGATGCTGCATACTTTGTTGCACGATATCGAAAAAAAACTGACAAAGTGATACCCGTAAACATGGCTAATTTTGCAGTGTGATCCACTGCAAATTTGCCGCCTGCCTGTCTTTTTGTTCTGTCATCTGGCTTTTCATCTCTCGCATCGCCCGGTTAGCCTGCTGGACGATAAATAAGCAAAAACAAGAAATAATTTGACTTGGGATAGCGATTGCTTTAACCAATAGAGGGGACAGAGTATTTAATGAGACAGACAGACAAAATGCGAAACATCAGCCTGAACACAACAATTATTACCACCACCGATACCACAGGTAACGGGGCGGGCTGACGCGTACAGGAAACAAAAGAAAAAAGCCCGCACCTAACCAGTGCGGGCTTTTTTTTCGGCTTAAATTCGGGAGAGACAAGAAATGCGAGTGCTGAAATTTGGCGGAACCTCGGTAGCGAATGCAGAACGTTTTCTGCGCGTTGCCGACATCATGGAAAGTAATGCACGTCAGGGACAGGTGGCCACGGTCTTGTCCGCTCCGGCTAAAATCACTAACCACCTGGTGGCGATGATTGAAAAAACGGTAGCGGGGCAAGACATTCTGCCAAATATGAGCGATGCAGAGCGCATCTTCGCCGACCTGCTGAGCGGGCTGGCGCAGGCGTTGCCCGGCTTTGAGTACGATCGCCTCAAGACGTTTGTCGATCAGGAGTTCGCCCAGCTCAAGCAGGTGCTGCATGGCGTTGCGTTGCTTGGACAGTGCCCGGACAGCGTGAATGCGGCCATTATCTGCCGCGGCGAGAAGCTCTCCATCGCCATCATGGAAGGGGTGTTTCGTGCCAAAGGTTTCCCGGTCACGGTGATTAATCCGGTTGAAAAGCTGCTGGCACAGGGGCATTACCTGGAGTCCACGGTAGATATCGCAGAATCCACATTGCGTATCGCCGCATCGGCCATCCCGGCGGATCACATTGTGCTGATGGCCGGTTTCACCGCCGGCAACGACAAGGGCGAATTGGTGGTGCTGGGCCGTAACGGTTCCGACTACTCTGCCGCGGTGCTGGCTGCCTGTTTGCGCGCCGACTGTTGCGAGATCTGGACCGACGTTGACGGCGTTTATACCTGTGACCCACGCACCGTGCCGGATGCCAGGCTGTTGAAATCGATGTCGTACCAGGAAGCCATGGAGCTTTCCTATTTCGGCGCCAGCGTTCTCCACCCCCGCACCATTGCCCCCATCGCCCAGTTCCAAATCCCCTGTCTGATCAAAAACACCGCTAATCCACAGGCACCAGGCACGCTGATTGGCGGCGAAAATCTGGATTCCGATACGCCGGTGAAGGGCATCACTAACCTGAACAATATGGCGATGATCAACGTCTCCGGTCCGGGGATGAAAGGCATGGTCGGCATGGCGGCGCGGGTATTTGCCGTAATGTCGCGCGCCGGCATCTCTGTGGTGCTGATCACCCAGTCGTCCTCTGAATACAGCATCAGTTTCTGCGTGCCGCAGAGCGAACTGCAACGTGCGCGTCGGGCGCTGGAAGACGAGTTCTATCTTGAATTGAAAGACGGCCTGCTGGAGCCGCTGGACGTAATGGAACAGTTGGCGATCATCTCGGTGGTCGGCGACGGCATGCGTACCCTGCGCGGCATTTCGGCCAGCTTCTTCTCTGCGCTGGCTCGCGCCAATATCAACATTGTCGCTATTGCTCAGGGCTCTTCTGAACGCTCCATCTCGGTGGTGGTCAGCAATGATTCCGCGACCACCGGGGTGCGCGTTTGCCATCAGATGTTGTTCAATACCGATCAGGTGATTGAAGTGTTTGTCATCGGCGTTGGTGGCGTGGGCGGCGCGTTGATCGAGCAGATTTACCGTCAGCAACCTTGGCTGAAACAAAAGCATATCGATCTGCGGGTGTGCGGCATTGCCAATTCGCGTGCCATGTTGACCAACATTCACGGCATTCAGCTTGAAAGCTGGCGTGATGAGCTGGCCGGCGCGCAAGAGCCGTTCAACCTGGGGCGTTTGATTCGTTTGGTGAAGGAGTACCACCTGCTGAACCCGGTGATTGTCGACTGCACCTCCAGCCAGGCCGTTGCCGATCAATACGCGGACTTCCTGGCGGATGGATTCCACGTGGTGACGCCGAATAAAAAGGCCAACACCTCGTCGATGAACTACTACCAACAGTTGCGCACCGCCGCGGCCGGTTCGCGCCGCAAGTTTCTGTATGACACCAACGTCGGCGCGGGCTTGCCGGTGATCGAAAACCTGCAAAACCTGCTGAACGCCGGTGATGAGCTGACGCGTTTCTCCGGCATCCTGTCCGGTTCGCTGTCGTTTATTTTCGGCAAACTGGACGAGGGCATGTCGCTGTCGGCGGCGACCCTGGAGGCCAAGGCTAAAGGGTATACCGAGCCGGATCCACGTGACGACCTTTCCGGTATGGACGTGGCCCGCAAGCTGCTGATCCTGGCCCGTGAAGCGGGGTACAAACTGGAACTGGAAGATATTGAGGTCGAGTCGGCGCTGCCGCCTTCCTTTGACGCCTCCGGGGATGTGGAAACCTTTATGGCGCGCCTGCCGGAACTGGATAAAGAGTATGCTCGCAATGTGGCCAACGCCGCTGAGCAGGGCAAGGTGCTGCGCTACGTCGGCGTCATTGAAAATGGCCGCTGTCAGGTTCGCATAGATGCGGTAGATGGCAACGATCCGTTGTATAAAGTGAAGAACGGCGAGAACGCCTTGGCTTTCTACAGCCGTTACTATCAGCCGTTGCCGTTGGTACTGCGTGGCTACGGTGCCGGTAACGATGTGACTGCAGCAGGGGTCTTCGCCGATCTGTTGCGCACACTGTCATGGAAGTTGGGAGTTTAATATGGTTAAGGTGTATGCGCCGGCCTCAATTGGCAACGTAAGCGTCGGCTTTGACGTTCTGGGTGCAGCGGTGTCACCGATCGACGGTACCTTGCTGGGCGACTGCGTCAGCGTCGAGGCTGCCGCCACGTTCAGCCTGCAGAACGCCGGTCGCTTCGTCAGCAAACTGCCGGACGATCCAAAAGAGAATATCGTTTATCAGTGCTGGCAGCGTTTCTGTCAGGAGATCGGCCGTGAGATCCCGGTGGCGATGCGGCTGGAGAAAAACATGCCGATCGGTTCAGGATTGGGTTCCAGCGCCTGCTCGGTGGTTGCCGGGCTGATGGCGATGAACGAATTCTGCAACCGTCCGCTGGATAAAATGACCCTGCTGAGCCTGATGGGCGAGCTGGAAGGCCGCATCTCCGGCAGCGTGCATTACGACAACGTGGCGCCTTGCTACCTTGGCGGCTTGCAACTGATGCTGGAAGAAGAAGGCTTCATCAGCCAGGAAGTGCCATGCTTTAAAGACTGGCTGTGGGTGATGGCCTATCCGGGCATCAAGGTGTCCACCGCCGAAGCGCGCGCGATTTTACCCGCGCAGTATCGTCGTCAGGACTGTGTCAGTCACGGTCGCTATCTGGCGGGCTTTATTCATGCCTGCCACACCCAACAGCCGCGTTTGGCCGCCAAACTGATGCAGGACGTGATTGCCGAGCCGTACCGCACCCGCCTGCTGCCGGGCTTTGCCGATGCGCGTAAAGCTGCGCAGGATATAGGTGCGCTGGCTTGCGGTATTTCCGGCTCCGGCCCGACGCTGTTCGCCGTCTGTGATGATGGCGCTACGGCTCAACGCATGGCCGATTGGCTGACTAATCACTATCTGCAAAACGACGAAGGTTTTGTTCATATTTGCCGTCTGGATACCGCAGGCGCACGACTACTGGGATAACGCATGAAACTGTACAACCTTAAGGATCACAACGAGCAGGTCAGCTTCGCGCAGGCGATCAAACAAGGTCTGGGCAAACAGCAGGGGCTGTTTTTCCCGCTGGAACTGCCGGAATTTGAATTGACCGAAATCGATCATCTGCTGGAGCAGGATTTTGTCACCCGCAGCAGCCGCATCCTGTCGGCGTTTATTGGCGATGAAGTTTCCGAAGAAGCTCTCCATAAACGCGTAGCGGCGGCCTTTGAATTCCCGGCGCCGGTGGCACAAGTGGAAGACGACATCGCGTGCCTGGAGCTGTTCCACGGCCCGACGCTGGCGTTCAAAGACTTCGGCGGCCGCTTTATGGCGCAAATGCTGGCGGAAGTGGCAGGCGATCAGCCGGTGACTATCCTGACGGCGACTTCCGGCGATACCGGCGCGGCGGTGGCACATGCTTTCTACGGCCTGAAGAATGTTCGCGTGGTGATCCTTTACCCGCAGGGCAAAATCAGCCCGTTGCAGGAAAAACTGTTCTGCACCCTGGGCGGTAACATTCACACCGTGGCGATTGATGGCGACTTCGATGCTTGCCAGGCCCTGGTCAAGCAGGCGTTTGACGATCAGGAGCTGAAAGAAGCGCTGCACCTGAACTCGGCCAACTCGATCAATATCAGCCGCCTGCTGGCGCAGATTTGCTACTACTTCGAAGCGGTAGCGCAACTGCCGCAGGAAGCACGTAATCAACTGGTGATTTCGGTACCCAGCGGTAACTTCGGCGATCTGACCGCCGGCTTGTTGGCCAAATCACTGGGCCTGCCGGTGAAGCGTTTTATCGCCGCGACCAATGCCAACGATACCGTGCCGCGCTTCCTGACGAATGGTCAGTGGCAGCCACACGCCACGGTGGCAACGTTGTCGAATGCGATGGACGTCAGCCAGCCGAATAACTGGCCGCGCGTAGAAGAGCTGTTCCGTCGCAAGATCTGGCAGTTGAAAGAACTGGGGCACGCAACGGTGAGTGACGAAACCACCAAGGACAGCATGCGTGAGCTGGCGCAACTGGGCTACCTTTCTGAGCCGCATGCGGCAATCGCTTATCGCGCGTTGCGTGACCAATTGAAGGAAGGGGAGTTTGGCTTGTTCCTCGGTACTGCGCATCCGGCCAAGTTCAAAGAGAGCGTAGAGGAAATTCTCGGTCAGGAGCTGCCACTGCCCAAGGCGCTGGCGCTGCGCGCCGATTTGCCGCTGTTGTCCCACAATCTGCCGGCCAGCTTTGGCGAACTGCGTAAGTTCCTGATGGCCTTGCCTGCCTGATCCCGCTGGAGGCATAAAGCGAAAAGCCGTCATTGCGACGGCTTTTTTTATGGGCGTGACGGATTACTGCTCGGGGCGTTTGAACACCAGTTCGTTGCCTTTGGAGTCGGCTTCATCGAAGGCGTAACCTTCCAGGTTGAAACCAAGCAGTTGTTCGCGCTGCGTCAGGCGATTCTTGATGATATAGCGGCTCATCAATCCACGCGCCTTCTTGGCGTAGAAGCTGATCACTTTGTATTTGCCGTTCTTTTCGTCGAGGAACACCGGTTTAATCAGCGTGCCGTGCAGTTTGGCCGGCTTCACCGATTTGAAGTATTCGTCGGAAGCCAGGTTGACCACCACGTCGTCGCCCTGTTGCTCCAGCGCTTCGTTAAGCTTTTTGGTGATCTGCTCGCCCCAGAAGCTGTACAAATCCTTGCCCTTGGCGTTCTCCAGTTTGATGCCCATCTCGAGACGGTAAGGCATCATCAGATCGAGCGGGCGCAGCACGCCGTACAGCCCGGACAGCATGCGCAGATGCTGCTGGGCAAAGTCAAAATCGCCCTCGCTGAAGTCCTGTGCGTGCAAACCGGTATAGACGTCGCCTTTGAAAGCCAGCAGGGCCTGGCGAGCATTGTCTGGGGTGAACTTTGGCTGCCAGTCGCCAAAGCGAGCGGCGTTCAACCCGGCCAGTTTGTCGCTGATGCCCATCAGTTTGGAGATTTGTACCGGCGTCAGCTCGCGGCAGATTTTGATCAGCTGCTTAGATTTGTCCAGCAGTTCCGGCTGAGTGAAGCGTTCTGTCGCCAATGGGCTTTCGTAATCAAGGGTTTTTGCAGGTGAAATAATAACGAGCATGGCCAGATCCTGTTTATCCAAGAAGGGGTACTGTAGCAAAAAGCGCGGGAAAAAGGGTCAATGGGTCTGATAGGCAGGGCGCGTTCCAGACGCGCCCGTAAAAACTCAGTTTTTATCCCATACGCCGGGTTCCAACTGAGATTTCAGTTCAGGGAAGCGGTTGGCGTCGAAAGTCGGCAATTTGCCCAGCGTACGCTGGCGGTGGTAATCGTTGGCCAGTTTCAGCGCCACTTTTGACAGTAGCAGGATCGCCGTCAGGTTGGTGATGGCCATTAACGCCATTGAGGTGTCAGCCATTTTCCAGACAACCGGCAATTCAGCCAGCGCACCAAACATCACCATGCCCAGTGCGGCACAGCGGAAAACCAGCAGGCCGGCCGGGTGGTTGCGCTCGAGGAACACCAGATTACTTTCGGCATAGGCATAGTTAGCGATGATCGAGGTAAAGGCGAAAAAGAAAATGGCGATGGCAACAAAGGGAGATCCCCAACTGCCGACGGCGGTGGACAAGGCTCGCTGAGTCATGTCGATACCGCTGACATTGGCTACCGGCTGATCCAGTACGCCGGACGACAGGATGATCGCGGCGGTCGCGCTGCAAATCACGATGGTATCGATAAAGACACCGAGCATCTGCACGTAGCCCTGAGACGCAGGGTGCGGTGGGTAAGGGGAGGCGGAAGCCGCCGCGTTGGGCGCGGAACCCATACCGGCCTCGTTGGAAAACAGGCCACGCTGAACGCCCTGGGTCATTGCCTGCGAAATACCATAGCCGACGGCACCTGCCGCCGCTTCCTGCAGCCCGAAGGCGCTCTTGAACACCAGCGACAAGATTGCCGGCATATGCTCGATATTCTGGCCAATCACCCAGAATGCCAGCAGTAGATAAGCCGCAGCCATCAGTGGCACCACCCATTCAGCCACGCGGGCAACCGAGCGGATACCGCCGAAGATGACCAGACCGCTCAGTACGACCAGACCGATACCGATATACAGAGGCTTCACGTTGAAGGCAACGGCGGAGGCCTGGGCAATGGAATTGGCCTGCACGGCATTGAACACTAATCCGAAGGCTACGATCAGGAAGATGGAGAACAGTACGCCCATCCAGCGCATGCCCAGCCCTTTTTCCATATAGTAAGCTGGCCCGCCGCGGAAGTTACCCTGATCGTCTTTGGTTTTGTAGAGCTGCGCCAGGCTGCTTTCGACAAAGGAAGTGGCCATGCCGATGAACGCCACCACCCACATCCAAAAGATGGCCCCGGGGCCGCCCGCAGTAAGGGCGATGGCTACGCCTGTCAGGTTACCGGTGCCTACGCGTGCGGCAAGAGTGGTGCATAAAGCTTGAAAAGAGGAGATGCCCGCGCTGTCGCTTTTGTTGCTGTGCTTGAGCACGGAGAACATATGGCTGAAATGGCGGACCTGGATAAAGCGGGTACGCAGGGTAAAATAAATGCCTGCGCCAAGCAGTAAATAAATCAGTACCGAACCCCACAAAATATTATTTATAAAATTCATCAGGTCCGTCACGGATCCCTCCTTGTTGTTATTTTTTGTGCACCGCGCCGCATCCACCGCGGGTGAAGATATATTGATTTAATTTTTACAAGAGCTTAGCTGAAACCAGTCGGGTTCCGAGCAATTGAGATTTTTCTCAGATCACTGGCCCTATTGCATCAATTTTCGCGAATTTAACATAATTTATTCAATCGATAGCACGTTATTGCCTTTTCTTCAGCTCGGGAATGACGAAAGATACGAGCGTAAACGGTTGCTCGCTCAAGGATAAAACCAGCGCCGCCGGGCCGCGATTTTCCAGCCTTGCACCGGGCCTTGCGCATGTTATTATCAGGGCAGGGCATGGTTGAACGATGCCAAAAGTTCATGCACAAACGATGAGATAATGCCAACATGACCGATAAATTAACTTCCCTGCGCCAACTCACTACCGTGGTTGCAGATACGGGCGATATCGCGGCAATGAAGCTGTATCAACCGCAAGATGCTACAACCAACCCTTCGCTGATCCTCAATGCAGCCCAAATTCCTGAATACCGCAAACTGATTGACGAAGCCATTGCCTGGGCGCGTGAGCAGAGCAGCGATCGCGAACAGCAGATCGCCGACGCCGCCGACAAGCTGGCCGTCAACATCGGTCTGGAAATCCTTAAGCTGGTTCCTGGCCGTATCTCTACCGAAGTGGACGCACGTCTGTCCTACGATACCGTGGCCAGCGTTGCCAAGGCCAAGCGCCTGATCAAGCTGTACAACGATGCCGGCATCAGTAACGACCGCATCCTGATCAAACTGGCTTCTACCTGGCAGGGCATCCGCGCGGCAGAGCAGTTGGAGAAAGAAGGCATCAACTGTAACCTGACGCTGCTGTTCTCCTTCGCTCAGGCGCGTGCCTGTGCCGAAGCTGGCGTGTACCTGATCTCTCCGTTTGTTGGTCGTATCCTCGACTGGTACAAAGCCAACGGCGACAAGAAAGAGTTCGCGCCAAACGAAGATCCAGGTGTGGTTTCCGTTACCGAGATCTACCAGTATTACAAAGAGCACGGTTACAAAACCGTGGTGATGGGCGCCAGCTTCCGTAACGTCGGTGAAATCATCGAACTGGCTGGCTGTGACCGTCTGACCATCGCCCCTGCACTGCTGAAAGAGCTGGCAGAGAGCGAAGGTTCCCTGGAGCGTAAACTGGCTTACACCGGCGAAGTGAAAGCGCGTCCTGCGGCGCTGACCGAGCCTGAGTTCTACTGGCAGCACAACCAGGATCCAATGGCGGTTGAGAAACTGACCGACGGTATCCGCAAGTTTGCCGTAGACCAGGGCAAGCTGGAAAAAATGATCGCCGATCTGCTGTAATTCAGGCAGTCAGCGCAGAAAAAGGTGGCTTAGGCCGCCTTTTTTTATGCCCGCAGATCCCCGGCGCGGGCAGACACCTTATACTCTCGGGATGAATAACAGGGCGGGAAGCGAACCCGCTCGAACCCCATTAGGCTGTAGAGGTTACGCATGGACATATTACGTATTGGTTTGGTTTCAGTTTCTGACCGCGCTTCCGGCGGCGTTTACCAGGACAAAGGCATACCGGCTTTGGAAGCGTGGCTGACCGACGCGCTGGCCACGCCGTTCAAACTGGAAACCCGCCTGATCCCCGATGAGCAAACGTTAATCGAGCAAACCCTGTGTGAGCTGGTGGATGAAATGGGCTGCCATCTGGTGCTGACGACCGGCGGTACCGGGCCGGCGCGACGTGACGTGACCCCAGACGCCACGCTGGCGATCGCCGATCGCGTGATGCCTGGCTTCGGCGAGCAAATGCGTCAAATCAGCCTACACTATGTGCCAACGGCAATTCTTTCACGCCAGGTGGGGGCGATCCGCAAGCAGGCGCTGATCATCAACCTGCCGGGACAACCGAAGTCAATCAAGGAAACGCTGGAAGGGGTCAAGGACGAACAGGGCAAGGTGGTGGTGCATGGTATCTTCGCCAGCGTGCCGTACTGCATTCAGTTGCTCGAGGGGCCTTATGTGGAAACTCAGGCCGAAGTGGTAGCAGCATTTAGGCCGAAGAATGCGCGTCGCGAGATAAACCTCTAAATTTCAGCGTTATGTGAGATAAGCCCCAAGCGTTCTGGTGTGAAAATATTTTGCCGTTATAGTAAGGATTCGTTTACAGAAGCCGCTGGCTTTTATTTTAACAGTCTCCTCTGACGGTACCCTATGCCTCACGATAATAATCGCCGGTTAAACCGGCAAGACTACAAAACTCTGACATTAGCTGCCCTGGGCGGAGCGCTGGAGTTCTACGACTTCATCATTTTCGTCTTCTTTGCTGCGGTGATGGGCGAACTCTTCTTCCCGGCGGATATGCCTGAATGGCTGCGTCAGGTGCAAACCTTCGGCATCTTTGCCGCCGGTTACCTGGCCCGCCCGTTGGGCGGCATCGTCATGGCACACTTCGGCGATTTGGTCGGCCGTAAGAAGATGTTCAGCCTGAGCATTCTGCTGATGGCGCTACCGACGCTGGGCATGGGCCTGTTACCGACCTACGCCAGCATAGGTATTGCCGCGCCACTCTTGCTGCTGCTGATGCGCGTGCTGCAGGGTGCAGCGATTGGTGGTGAAGTGCCGGGGGCCTGGGTGTTTGTTGCCGAACACGTGCCGCGCCGCCGCATTGGTTTTGCCTGCGGTACCCTGACCGCCGGTCTGACGGTCGGTATCTTGCTGGGCTCGTTGGTGGCGACGGTGATCAACACTACGCTCAGCCAACAGACCATCGCCGAGGGGGGCTGGCGCATTCCTTTCCTGCTGGGCGGCATTTTCGGCCTGGTGGCGATGTACCTGCGCCGCTGGTTGCAGGAAACGCCAATTTTCATCGAGATGCAGGCGCGCAAAGCCCTGGCGGAGGAGCTGCCGCTGAAATCCGTGGTGCTTAACCATCGCAAGGAAGTGGTGGTGTCGATGCTGCTGACCTGGCTGCTGTCCGCCGGTATCGTGGTGGTGATCCTGATGACCCCGACTTACTTGCAAAAGCAATTTGGCATTGCCCCGGCGCTGTCGCTGCAGGCGAACAGCATTGCCACCATCATGCTGATTGCCGGCTGCATTACCGCCGGTTTGGCGGCGGATCGCTTCGGTGCCAGCAAAACCTTTATCGTTGGCAGTTTGCTGTTGGCAGGCTGCAGTTGGCTGTTTTATCGGACGGTGGGAGAACACCCGGAAATGCTGTTCGCCTGCTATGCGCTGGTAGGCTTCAGCGTGGGCGTGGTGGGCGCTGTACCCTATGTGATGGTGCGGGCTTTCCCGGCGGAAGTGCGATTTACCGGTATTTCGTTCTCATATAATGTCGCATACGCTATTTTTGGGGGTTTAACCCCAATATTTGTGACGTTGATCATGAAGTTAACCCCGTTAGCACCCGCTTACTACGTATTAGCGTTGTCGGGGATAGGACTGCTGCTGGGGATTTACCTCCATCGCGATCTGAATAGCGAAACCAAGGCGCAACGCGCCGGTTCTTACAGCTAAAAAAAAGCCCTGCAATCAACCGCAGGGCTTTTCATTTCAGGTCAATGACGCTTATGCCACTGCCCGGATAGGTTCTACATTGTTGACGCTGGGTTCGCCAATCGGCAGCACCGTACGGCCAAACTGCTCGTTGAGCACTTCCGCCATAGCCAGGTAGATGGCGCTGGCACCGCAGATGATGCCTTCGTAGCCGGCAAATTTCAGCAGCGCAGGGTTGCCGGTGATGTTACCGACGGCCAGCAGGGCGAACAGCAGCGTCAGGCTGCTGAACACGAACTGCAGCACGCGGTTGGCGCGCAGAGTGCCGAAGAACATGAACAGGGTGAAGACGCCCCACAGTGCCAGATAGATCCCCAGCACGCTGGCGTCGGTCGGTTCAGCCAGGCCCAGGCGTGGCAGCAGCAGCAGCCCGACCAGGCTCAGCCAGAAGCTGCCGTAAGAGATAAAGGCCGTCATGCCGAAGGTATTGCCTTTCTTGTATTCCAGCAGGCCAGCCATAATCTGGGCCAGTCCACCGAAGAAAATCCCCATGCTGATGATGGAAGAGTTCAATGGGAAAAAGCCCGCGTTGTGCAGGTTCAGCAAGACGGTGGTCATCCCGAAGCCCATCAGGCCGAGAGGGCCGGGATTCGCCAACTTGTTGGTGTGCATATGTCCTCTGCGATAACAGAATTTTAACGAAAATGGATAGGTAAATTCATAAATGGTCTGAATGGCCGAAAAACCTATAACTTCCATCAGAGCGCGCGGCATCATAATGATCCCCAGAACAGGAAACAATGATCTGAGTGACGATAAAAACGAATTTTTTTTTGCCCTGCCCCTTGATGCTGGATTGTATGGCCCCATCTTATTTGCAACCGCAGTTGCTGACCGCGGGTAAGTCTGAAATGTCGGGCAGTTGAAAAGCAAAAATTCGCCCGCATATAGGTTAGCAACCTGACCGAATATGAATTTATTAGTGGAGACGTTTAGATGGGCAAAATCATTGGTATCGACCTGGGTACTACCAACTCTTGTGTAGCAATTATGGATGGTGGTAAAGCGCGCGTGCTGGAGAACAGCGAAGGCGATCGTACTACACCTTCGATCATCGCATATACCCAGGATGGTGAAATTCTGGTTGGCCAGCCTGCTAAGCGTCAGGCTGTTACTAACCCACAAAACACCCTGTTTGCGATCAAGCGCCTGATTGGCCGTCGCTTCCAGGATGAAGAAGCACAGCGTGATAAAGACATCATGCCGTACAAAATTGTGGCTGCTGATAACGGCGACGCATGGGTAGAAGTGAAAGGCCAGCGTGTGGCACCACCGCAGATCTCTGCAGAAGTGCTGAAGAAAATGAAGAAAACGGCGGAAGATTACCTGGGTGAACCGGTAACTGAAGCGGTTATCACCGTACCTGCATACTTCAACGACGCACAGCGTCAGGCGACCAAAGACGCCGGCCGTATCGCAGGTCTGGAAGTAAAACGTATCATCAACGAACCGACGGCTGCGGCCCTGGCTTACGGCCTGGACAAAGAAGTCGGCAACCGTACCATCGCGGTTTATGACCTGGGTGGCGGTACTTTCGATATCTCTATTATCGAAATCGACGAAGTTGACGGTGAAAAAACCTTCGAAGTTCTGGCAACCAACGGTGATACCCACCTGGGTGGTGAAGACTTCGACAGCCGCCTGATCAACTATCTGGTGGAAGAGTTCAAGAAAGAACAAGGTTTCGACCTGCGCAACGATCCGTTGGCGATGCAGCGTCTGAAAGAAGCCGCTGAGAAAGCGAAGATTGAACTGTCTTCCGCTCAGCAGACCGACGTAAACCTGCCGTACATTACTGCAGATGCGAGCGGTCCAAAACACATGAACATCAAAGTGACCCGTGCAAAACTCGAGTCGCTGGTAGAAGATCTGGTTGCGCGTTCTATCGAGCCGCTGAAAGTCGCTCTGAAAGACGCAGGCCTGTCGGTTTCCGACATTCAGGACGTGATCCTGGTGGGCGGCCAGACCCGTATGCCAATGGTTCAGAAGAAAGTCGCTGACTTCTTCGGTAAAGAACCACGTAAAGACGTTAACCCGGACGAAGCCGTTGCGGTGGGTGCTGCGGTACAGGGCGGCGTGTTGGCCGGTGATGTGAAGGACGTTCTGCTGCTGGACGTTACCCCGCTGTCGCTGGGTATCGAAACCATGGGCAGCGTGATGACTCCGCTGATCACCAAAAACACCACCATCCCGACCAAGCACAGCCAGGTGTTCTCTACCGCTGAAGACAACCAGTCTGCGGTAACCATCCACGTGCTGCAGGGTGAGCGTAAACGCGCTAACGATAACAAGTCACTGGGCCAGTTCAATCTGGACGGCATCCAGGCGGCTCCACGCGGTATGGCGCAAATCGAAGTGACCTTCGACATCGACGCCGACGGTATTCTGCACGTGTCTGCCAAAGACAAGAATACCGGCCGTGAGCAGAAGATCACCATCAAGGCTTCTTCTGGTCTGAACGAAGAAGAAATCCAGAAAATGGTGCGCGATGCTGAAGTGAACGCCGAAGCTGACCGTAAGTTCGAAGAGCTGGTGCAGACCCGTAACCAGGCCGACCACCTGATCCACGGTACCCGTAAGCAGTTGGAAGAAGCGGGCGACAAACTGCCGGCGGAAGACAAAACGGCTATCGAAGCGGCGCTGAAAGATCTGGAAGTTGCGGTTAAAGGCGAAGATAAAGCCGAGATCGAAGCTAAGACCCAGGCTCTGGTGCAGGTTTCCGGCAAGCTGCTGGAAATGGCTCAGGCGCAGCAGGCTCAGCAAG
Source organism: Serratia sp. AXJ-M (assembly GCF_046531865.1). NCBI lineage: Bacteria > Pseudomonadati > Pseudomonadota > Gammaproteobacteria > Enterobacterales > Yersiniaceae > Serratia > Serratia sp. AXJ-M. Next base: position 655,534 of record NZ_CP059394.1, read on the forward strand.
GTGCTGATGCCGGTGCTGACAACGCGGCGCAGAAAGATGACGACGTGGTTGACGCTGAGTTCGAAGAAGTTAAAGACAAAAAATAATCGCCCTTAAGCGGGCACGGAACGGCTGAGAGGCCGTTACCGGAAACCAGCACGGGCGTCGAGGCAACTCTACGCCCGTGCACGCATGTTAAGGGTTACAGAAATAATGGCGAAGAAAGACTATTACGAGATTCTCGGCGTCTCCAAGACGGCGGAAGAGCGTGAGATCAAAAAGGCGTATAAACGCCTGGCGATGAAGTACCATCCTGACCGCAACCAGGATCAGGACGCCGAAGCCAGATTTAAAGAGGTCAAGGAAGCGTACGAAGTTCTGACCGACGATCAAAAGCGTGCGGCCTACGATCAATACGGCCATGCGGCGTTTGAACAAGGCGGCATGGGCGGTGGCGGTGGGTTTGGCGGCGGCGGTGCCGACTTCAGCGATATCTTTGGCGACGTATTTGGCGACATCTTCGGTGGTGGCCGCCGTCAACGTGCCAGCCGCGGTTCCGATCTGCGCTACAACATGGAGCTGTCCCTCGAGGAAGCTGTTCGTGGCGTGACCAAAGAGATCCGCATTCCGACGCTGGAAGAGTGTGGTGTTTGTCACGGCAGCGGCGCGAAGCCAGGCAGCTCGCCGGTGACCTGTCCAACCTGTCACGGTCAGGGCCAGGTGCAGATGCGCCAGGGCTTCTTTACCGTGCAGCAGGCCTGTCCGCACTGTCATGGCCGCGGTCAGATCATCAAAGACCCTTGCAACAGCTGCCATGGCCACGGCCGGGTAGAGAAAGCCAAAACGCTGTCGGTGAAAATCCCGGCTGGCGTAGATACCGGTGACCGCATCCGCCTGGCGGGTGAGGGTGAAGCAGGCGAACACGGCGCACCTGCTGGCGATCTGTACGTTCAGGTTCAGGTGAAGGCTCACCCGATCTTCGAGCGTGAAGGCAACAACCTGTACTGTGAAGTACCGATTAACTTCGCGATGGCAGCATTGGGCGGTGAGATCGAAGTGCCGACGCTGGATGGCCGCGTGAAGCTGAAAGTGCCGACAGAAACCCAGACCGGCAAACTGTTCCGCATGCGCGGCAAGGGTGTTAAATCGGTACGTGGCGGTAGCCAGGGCGACCTGCTGTGCCGTGTAGTGGTGGAAACCCCGGTTAACCTGAACGACAGGCAGAAGCAATTGCTGAAGGAACTGGAGGAGAGCCTGGGTGGCCCTTCCGGTGATAAAAACAGTCCGCGTTCGAAAAGTTTCTTCGACGGCGTGAAAAAGTTTTTTGATGACCTGACGCGTTAAGCTTCTGTCTCCGTTAGCGTTCTGCATAACCCCGGTGTCAAAACTGGGGTTTTTTATTGACGTTTATTCACCAATACCCCTATAAAAAATGTGATATATATCGTTAATTGTTCGGTTTTAACGATGTTTAAAGCATTTATAAACGTATTTTATCGAGCTAAATCGCCGTCTATACTCGTTCCATTACTTTGTCTGCGGGGCCCATGTGCTACGCACAGATCTGGAGAGACGTATTGTGACCAACATTATTCGTCAGTTTTTACGTCAGGAGGCCGCGGGCGGTATCATCCTGATAGTCGCCGCGATTATTGCATTGATCATGGCCAATACCCCGGCTCAGGGGATCTATCACGCTTTCCTCAATTTACCGGTCATGGTTAAGGTGTCTTCACTGGAGATTGCCAAGCCGCTGCTGCTGTGGATTAACGATGGCCTGATGGCGATCTTTTTCCTGGTGGTGGGGCTGGAGGTTAAGCGTGAGCTGATGCAAGGCTCATTGGCCGGGCGCGACAAGGCGGTCTTCCCGGCAATTGCCGCGCTGGGCGGCATGCTGGCACCGGCGCTGATTTACCTGATGTTCAACGGCGCGGACGAGGTGACTCGTCAGGGCTGGGCAATCCCGGCGGCGACCGATATTGCGTTTGCCCTCGGGGTGATGGCGCTGCTGGGTAACCGCGTGCCGACCAGCCTGAAGGTGTTCCTGCTGGCGCTGGCGATTATTGATGACCTGGGCGTGATCGTAATTATCGCGCTGTTCTATACCCACGAAGTCTCGATGGCGGCGCTGGGCGTGGCGGCGGCGGCTGTTGCGGTACTGGCGTTTATGAACTGGCGCGAGGTGGGGAAAACTTCACTCTATATGATTGTCGGCCTGGTGCTGTGGGTAGCTATCCTCAAATCCGGGGTGCATGCAACGCTCGCCGGGGTGATCGTCGGTTTTATGATCCCGCTGAACGTGAAGAAAGGCCCGTCGCCTTCAGAAACGTTAGAGCATGAACTGCATCCGTGGGTGGCCTTTATGATCCTGCCGCTGTTTGCTTTCGCTAACGCCGGCGTTTCATTACAGGGCGTGTCGTTGAGCGGGCTGACCTCGCTATTGCCGGTCGGGATCGCGGCGGGTCTGTTTATCGGTAAGCCGTTGGGCATCTTCACCTTTAGCCTGTTGGCAGTGAAGTTGGGGATTGCCAGGTTGCCTGAAGGAATTGGTTTCAAACAGGTGTTTGCCGTTTCTGTGCTCTGTGGTATTGGTTTCACCATGTCGATTTTCATCGCGTCACTGGCGTTTGGTGATGCGGATGTTGCACTAAGCACCTATTCGCGACTGGGGATCCTGATTGGGTCAACTACGGCGGCGGTGGTCGGGTACGCTCTGTTGCGCATGTCGTTACCAAGGGTCAGATAACCCCTTTAGGGTATCCCCTGTTTGCGGGGACACACTACAATAGCTGGTCGGAGCTGCACAGTATAAAATATGTGCAGCTTCGGCCGTTCTGTTTGGGACGAATGCAGCAACAGGTTGTCTGAAACAGGGAAAGGACATTAGTCGCTCGTCACGGTCGAAAGTTCGCCGCGATGAAATGTTAAGGAGAGCACCTCGTGAGGATGTCGCATATCAACTTTAATCACCTTTACTACTTCTGGCAGGTCTGCAAGGAAGGTTCTGTGGTCGGCGCCGCCGAAGCGTTGTTTCTGACGCCGCAGACCATCACAGGCCAGATCAAAGCGCTGGAAGAGCGTTTGGACGGCAAGCTGTTCAAGCGGCAGGGGCGTGGGCTGGTGCCTTCTGAATTGGGGCAGCTGGTGTTCCGCTATGCCGACAAGATGTTTATGCTCAGCCAGGAAATGCTGGATATCGTCAATTATCGCAAGGAATCCAACCTGCTGTTCGACGTAGGGGTGGCGGATGCGCTGTCCAAGCGTTTGGTGAGCCAGGTGCTGGAAACGGCGGTGGTGGTGGATAATGAGCAAATTCACCTGCGTTGCTTTGAGTCGACGCATGAGATGCTGCTGGAGCAGCTCAGCCAGCATAAGCTCGATATGATCCTGTCAGACTGCCCGGTGGATTCCAGCCAGCAGGAAGGGCTGTTTTCACTCAAGCTGGGTGAGTGCGGCATCAGCTTCTTCTGTCGTCAGCCGGCGCCGGACCTGCCGTTCCCCGCCTGCCTGGAACAGCGCAAATTGTTGATCCCTGGCCGACGTTCGATGCTGGGACGTAAATTGCTTAACTGGTTTAACACCCAAGGCATTCAGGTAGAAATCCTGGGCGAGTTTGACGATGCGGCCCTGATGAAAACCTTTGGCATGTACCACAACGCGATCTTCGTTGCTCCGACGCTGTATGCGCAAGATACCTATAACGACGATGACGTGGTGGAGATTGGACGTATTGATAGCGTGCAGGAAGAGTACTACATCATCTTTGCCGAGCGCATGATCCAGCATCCGGCGGTACAGCGGGTGTGCAACAAGGACTTCTCTGCGCTGTTTGCCTACTAGACCGGGTAGCGCAGACGTAAAAAAACCGGCCTGAGCCGGTTTTTTTTCAAGCAGACAACACGATGCTTATTACAAAGCGTTGATGCGCGCCGACAGGTTTGACTTATGGCGTGCTGCTTTGTTTTTGTGGATCAGGCCTTTAGCAGCCTTGCGGTCCACGATTGGTTTCATTACAGCGTAAGCAGCTTGCGCAGCTTCTTTGTCGCCAGTGGCGATAGCAGCTTCTACTTTCTTGATGTAGGTACGCATCATTGAGCGGCCGCTAGCGTTATGCTTACGACGCTTCTCAGACTGTACGGCGCGCTTCTTAGCTGATTTGATATTAGCCAAGGTCCAACTCCCAAATATATTCTATTGAGGACAATTCGAAGGCCGAGGAATATGCCCTTTTAGCCTGCGTTTGTCAATGAATTTGTGCAAATAAGCGCCGTTTGTACGGGCGGCACTTGCTACGTTGTGATGGCGCAGGATTTTACCAGCTTCGGTCATGGGAATACAGTCTTTCGCGAGAAAATTCACCAATGATTTGCCTCGGTGGTCGCAACCCATTGGCCGCAGTCGGTAATCACCCGGATGACGCCGGATAAACTGCGGTTAGGGCGTTTCACCTGCAGATTATCTCCGGTATGGTATGTCTATTACATAAAGGCACCAATCGCGGGTTAACCTTAACCGCTGTACAAGGTATAATCCGGCGATTTCCACTGTTTTGAGCCAGCTATGGAGCTAATTCGCGGCATTCACAATATCCGGGCACGCCACCATGGTTGCGTGCTCACCATCGGCAACTTTGACGGCGTACACCGCGGTCACCAAGCGTTGCTGGAGCAGCTGAAACAAGAGGGGCAACGCCTCGGGCTGCCAGTGATGGTCATGATCTTTGAGCCGCAGCCGCTGGAAATGTTTGCAGCGGACAAGGCACCGGCCCGTCTCACGCGTTTGCGTGACAAGGCCAAATACCTGGCGCAGGCGGGCGTTGATTACCTGCTGTGCGTCAAGTTTGATCCGCGTTTTGCCGCCAACACGGCACAGGCGTTCGTCGCCGACCTGCTGGTGGAAAAACTGGGCGTGAAATTCCTGATGGTCGGGGATGATTTTCGCTTTGGCGCTACCCGCCAGGGCGATTTTCCGCTATTGCAAAAAGCCGGGAAAGAATACGGCTTTGAGGTGATCAGCACGCCGACCTTCCGCGAGGGCGATCAACGCATCAGCAGCACGGCGATCCGCAATGCGCTGCGCGATGACGACCTGGCGCAGGCGGAGACGCTGCTGGGCCACCCGTACAGCATTTCTGGTCGGGTGGTGCACGGCGATGAGCTGGGTCGCACTATCGGCTTCCCGACCGCCAACCTGCCGCTGAAGCGCCTGGTTGCCCCGGTGAAAGGGGTTTATGCGGTAGAAGTTTATGGTCTGGGGCCTGAGCCGCTCCCTGGCGTAGCCAATATCGGCACGCGCCCAACCGTTGCCGGTGTGCGTCAGCAGCTGGAAGTCCACCTGCTGGATGTCACAATGGATCTTTACGGGCGCCATATAGACGTGGTGCTCCGCGCGAAATTGCGCAATGAACAGCGTTTTGCTTCGCTCGATGCCCTGAAGCAGCAAATCGCCAATGATGTGGTGACGGCCCGAAAGTTTTTCGGGTTAAAAACACTGGTTTAATCGTTTACCCTAAACAATTCGAGTGGCATCGTGGCGGCAACCGCGCGAACCCCGATGAGCTTGCACAGGCAAGTGATTCGGGTAAGAAAGGGCAGCCAACAAAGATGCAGCTTGAAGTGTGACGGGTAAATAGCCGAAAACGGAAACGAGAATCTCATGAGTGACTACAAGAATACCCTGAACTTGCCGGAAACAGGGTTCCCGATGCGCGGCGATCTGGCCAAGCGTGAACCTGGCATGCTGCAACGTTGGTATGAACAGGATCTGTACGGGATTATTCGTACTGCCAAAAAGGGCAAAAAATCCTTCATTTTGCATGACGGCCCTCCGTATGCGAACGGCAGCATTCACATTGGTCACTCGGTTAACAAGATTCTCAAAGACATTATTATCAAGTCGAAAGGGATGTCCGGCTTCGACTCGCCTTACGTTCCGGGTTGGGACTGCCATGGCCTGCCGATCGAACTGAAAGTTGAGCAACTGTACGGCAAACCGGGTGAGAAACTCACCGCCGCGGAATTCCGTGTGAAGTGCCGTGAGTACGCCGCTGAGCAGGTTGAAGGCCAGAAAAAAGACTTTATCCGTCTGGGCGTGTTGGGCGACTGGGATCACCCGTACCTGACCATGGACTTCAAAACCGAAGCCAATATCATCCGCGCGTTGGGCAAAATCATCGACAACGGCCACCTGCTGAAAGGCGCCAAGCCGGTGCACTGGTGTACCGACTGCCGCTCTTCGCTGGCGGAAGCGGAAGTGGAATATTACGACAAGACTTCGCCGTCGATCGATGTGGCTTTCCACGCGGTTGACGCGGCTGCCGTGGCGGCCAAATTTGGCGTCACCAGCTTCAACGGTCCGGTTTCTCTGGTGATCTGGACCACCACGCCGTGGACCTTGCCGGCTAACCGCGCGATCTCTTTGCACCCTGAATTTGCTTATCAACTGGTGCAGGTCGAAGGCCAGTGCCTGATCCTGGCGGCTGAGCTGGTAGAAAGCGTGATGAAGCGCGCCGGTATCAGCTCATGGACCGTGCTGGGCAGCTGCAAAGGCGCCGATCTGGAGTTGATGCGTTTCGAACACCCGTTCATGGGCTTCGACGTACCGGCGATCATGGGCGAACACGTCACGCTGGATGCCGGTACCGGTGCGGTCCATACCGCCGGTGGCCACGGTCCGGATGACTTTGTCATCAGCCAGAAATACGGTCTGGAGATTGCCAACCCGGTAGGGCCAAACGGCTGCTACCTGACCGGCACTCATCCGTTGCTGGACGGCAAGTTTGTCTTCAAGGCCAACGATCTGATCGTAGACCTGCTGCGTGAGAAAGGCGCACTGTTGCACGTTGAAAAACTGGTTCACAGCTATCCATGCTGCTGGCGCCACAAAACGCCGATCATCTTCCGTGCAACGCCACAGTGGTTCATCAGCATGGACCAGAAAGGCCTGCGTCAGCAGTCGCTGGAAGAGATCAAAGGCGTGCAGTGGATCCCGGAATGGGGCCAGGCACGTATCGAAACCATGGTGGCCAATCGCCCGGACTGGTGTATTTCGCGTCAGCGTACCTGGGGCGTGCCGATGTCGCTGTTTGTGCACAAAGACACTGAACAACTGCACCCACGTAGCGTTGAGCTGATGGAAGAAGTGGCGAAGCGCGTTGAGCAAGACGGCATTCAAGCCTGGTGGGATCTGGACGCTGCCGATATTCTCGGCGCGGATGCTGCCGACTACGTCAAAGTGCCAGACACCCTGGACGTGTGGTTCGACTCCGGTTCTACCCACTCTTCCGTGGTTGACGTACGTCCGGAATTCCAGGGCCACGGTGCCGACATGTATCTGGAAGGCTCCGATCAGCACCGCGGCTGGTTTATGTCATCGTTGATGATTTCCACCGCGATGAAGGGCAAGGCGCCATACAAAGAAGTGCTGACCCACGGTTTCACCGTTGACGGTCAGGGCCGCAAGATGTCCAAGTCCATCGGCAACACCGTCAGTCCACAAGACGTGATGAACAAGCTGGGTGGCGACATCCTGCGCCTGTGGGTGGCGTCTACCGACTACACCGGTGAAATCGCGGTGTCCGACGAGATCCTCAAGCGTTCTGCCGATTCTTATCGTCGTATCCGTAACACCGCGCGTTTCCTGTTGGCCAACCTGAACGGGTTTGAGCCAAGCACCGATTGCGTGGCCCCGGAAGACATGGTGGTACTGGATCGCTGGGCGGTGGGCCGTGCACTGGCGGCGCAGAAGGATATCGAACAGGCTTACGCCAACTATGACTTCCATGAAGTAGTGCAGCGCCTGATGCAGTTCTGCTCGGTCGAGATGGGCTCCTTCTATCTGGATATCATCAAGGATCGTCAGTACACCGCGAAGAGCGACAGCGTTGCTCGCCGCAGCTGCCAGACCGCATTGTTCCACATCGCGGAAGCGCTGGTTCGCTGGATGGCGCCGATCATGTCGTTCACCGCCGATGAAATCTGGAGCTTCCTGCCAGGCAAACGTGCGCAGTACGTGTTCACTGAAGAGTGGTACGACGGTCTCTTCGGTTTGGCCGAAGGTGAAGGCATGAACGACGCCTTCTGGGCCGAGCTGCTGAAAGTGCGCGGCGAAGTGAACAAGGTGCTGGAACAGGCACGTGCCGACAAACGCCTGGGGGGTTCTCTGGAAGCGGCGGTCACGCTGTATGCCGATACCGAACTGGCCGAACGTCTTAACAGTCTGCAGGATGAGCTGCGCTTTGTGTTGCTGACCTCGGCGGCGCGCGTTGCTCCACTGGCCGATGCGCCGGCGGATGCACAAACAGCAGAATTGGTGAAAGGTCTGAAAATTGCCTTCAGCACCGCAGAAGGTGAGAAGTGCCCGCGCTGCTGGCATTACACCACCGATATCGGCCTGGTGGCGGAGCATGCAGATCTTTGCGGCCGCTGTGTGATCAACGTAGCCGGTGACGGCGAAAAGCGTAAGTTTGCCTAAATGAGTAAACCAATCTGTTCGACCGGTCTGCGCTGGCTGTGGCTGGTGGTGGTGGTGTTGGTACTGGATTTCGCCAGCAAACAGTGGATCCTCGGTAACTTTGTGCTGGGCCAGTCCCAGCCGCTGATCCCGTCGTTCAATCTGTTTTATGCGCGCAATTACGGCGCCGCCTTCAGCTTCCTCGCCGATCACGGCGGCTGGCAGCGCTGGTTCTTTGCCGGCATCGCCGTCGCTATCGTTGCGGTGCTGTTGGTGATGATGTACCGCAGTCAGGCACAGCAAAAGCTGAACAATATTGCCTATGCTTTTATCATCGGCGGGGCGCTCGGCAACCTGTTCGATCGCCTGTGGCACGGTTTCGTGGTCGATTTCATCGACTTCTACGTAGGCGACTGGCACTACCCGACCTTCAATCTGGCGGATAGCTTTATCTGCGTGGGGGCGGCGATGATCGTGTTGGAAGGCTTCTTGTCGCCGGCGAGCAAAAGCGCAAAGAGTAAAGGTGAGTAATATGACGGCTCAGGTTAACGGTAGCAGCGCAGTGCTGGTTCACTTCACGCTGAAACTGGAAGACGGTTCAACCGCAGAATCTACCCGCAGCAGCGGCAAACCGGCGCTGTTCCGTCTGGGTGACGGCAGCCTCTCAGCACCGCTGGAAGCGGAGTTGATGGGCCTGCGTGCGGGCGACAAGTGCGCCTTTACCTTGCAGCCGGAAGCCGCATTCGGTGCAGAGAACCCGGACCTGGTCCAGTACTTCTCACGTCGCGATTTCGCGGAGACTGGGGTACCGGATGTGGGCACCATCATGCTGTTTACCGCCGTCGACGGCAGTGAAATGCCGGGCGTGGTGCGTGAAGTGGCGGAAGATTCGATTACCGTTGATTTCAACCATCCGCTGGCGGGCCATCCGGTGAGCTTCGATATTGAAGTGCTTGAGATTGATCCCGTGCAGGAGGAGACGCATGCAAATATTGCTGGCTAACCCACGTGGCTTCTGCGCCGGGGTTGATCGTGCGATCAGTATAGTAGAGCGCGCACTGGAAATTTACGGTGCGCCTATCTATGTACGCCACGAAGTGGTGCATAACCGCTATGTGGTGGACAGCCTGCGCGAGCGCGGGGCGGTGTTTATTGAGGAGATCGGTGAAGTGCCGGATGGGTCGATTCTGATCTTTTCGGCGCACGGGGTTTCCCAAGCGGTACGGGCGGAAGCCAAGGCGCGCGATCTGACCATGCTGTTTGACGCAACTTGCCCGCTGGTAACCAAAGTGCATATGGAGGTGGCGCGCGCCAGCCGTCGTGGCACTGAGGCGATCCTGATTGGCCATGCCGGCCACCCGGAGGTGGAAGGCACCATGGGCCAGTACAGCAACCCGAAGGGGGGCATGTATCTGGTTGAGTCGCCGGACGACGTGTGGAAGCTGCAGGTGAAGGATGAAAGCAACCTGTGCTTTATGACGCAAACCACGCTGTCGGTGGATGACACTTCTGACGTGATCGACGCCTTGCGCAAGCGCTTCCCGAGCATCATCGGGCCACGTAAGGACGACATCTGCTATGCCACGACCAACCGCCAGGAAGCGGTGCGTAACCTGGCCGGGGATGCGGACGTGGTGTTAGTGGTGGGCTCGAAGAACTCATCCAACTCCAACCGTCTGGCTGAATTGGCTCAGCGCGTTGGCAAGCCGGCCTACCTGATTGATTCCGCCGCGGATATTCAGGAAGCCTGGCTGAAGAACGCGAGTAACATCGGCGTTACCGCCGGTGCGTCCGCCCCTGACGTGCTGGTACAGGACGTGATCGCCCGTCTGAAAGCCTTGGGCGGCCTTAACGTCCATGAAGTCAGCGGCCGTGAAGAGAATATCGTGTTTGAAGTGCCAAAAGAGCTGCGGGTCGATATCCGGCAGGTTGACTAGGCCACAGTGGTAAATAAATGAACGGGGAGCTTAGGCTCCCCGTTTTGCATTTGTGGATCGGGGGACGGGGGGCAATATTAGATCGAGAGGAAGGAATAGGATGTAATTCAAATTTTCTGTTATTTAAAGTCAAATTTGTTCTGACAATTTGAATCAATGAAAAATGAAGTGCTTATATAGGCAGTAATAAAGTTATTAAGACTAATATCATTAGTCTGCAATCTAAATAAAGTCTGGTGTTGGTCAGCAAAGGGCTGAGAGGTTAAATAACTAAATTAATTGTCGTTGCAGACACTGTTTATTTAATTAAGTTCGCAACTGGTTTAAAGAATTTTTCTCCTTTTGCTGCAGATGGATTTTCATATGCTCAAGCAAACGGCGAACTTTTAAAGGTTGGCTGTCCCGTCGCGGCATAATTGCATAGCAATTAATCTCTGGTAATCGCCATTCAGGCAGGATTTCCACCAAATCGCCATTGTGTAATTCACGCTCAACATTGACAAAGAAATTACGGATGATCCCTTTGCCCGCCAGCGCCAGTTCTTTCATGGCCATACCGTTATTGGTAAATAGACGCCCGGTCATTCGTAGCCGATGTTCATCGCCGTTGTGGTGGAGCAGGCGAACAAATTGCGGGTTGCCCAAGGGGGTAAAAGTCACCCATTGATGCCGGGTTAACGCTTGTGGGCTCTCGGGAATACCATGTCCCGCAAGGTAGGCTGGTGATGCACATAATACCTCACGAAAGCGCGCAAGGCGGGTAGAAACGTAACTGGAATCAGCCAACACACCGCCACGGATCGCCAGATCAATACGCTGGCCTATCAGGTCGATTTTCTCGTCGTGGATCTCCAGCCTCAGCGTGATGCGCGGGTGTTCATCAAGGAAGCTTTGCAGTGCAGGCACCAGATAGTGAGTGGCGAACTCGGTAGAGGTCGCGACGCGCAATTCACCGCTCAGTTCGCCGCGCAGGGCGGCGATACGTTGTTGCCCCCGCTCGGCAGCATGCAGCATTAAAACGCAATCTTCATAAAAACAGAGCCCGGCTTCGGTCAGGCTCAGTGAGCGAGTGGAACGCAGAAGTAATTGAATGCCGAGTTCGTTTTCCAACAGGCGGATATGCTGGCTGACGGCAGAGGTGGTAATGCCTAATTCCTTGGCTGCCATGCTGAATGCGCCGCAATCGACAACTTTAGAAAAAATGGCCATGCGTTTTAGAATATTACTCATAGTTTGTTAAGTTCAACTTAACCAAGATTGTTAATTATACGGGCTAATAATATAGCACCATCTCTTCTATATTGCCTGAAGCAGATAAATCTCAGCAGTGAGTATTATTCCCTGGTGATGCCTCTTTTTTCGAAAAGTCTTATTGCGTTTGTGAATAAATCACCTGCGCCATAATCTGAATGGGAGTTAATTGTGGACAGTGCCCGTATTGAAAAAATATCGTTAAAGATCCTTCATGAGCTATTGCAATATCGGCGTCGTTTTCCAGGAATGGAAACATCAAACTCCGAGGAAGAGCTGCTCGTCACTCAGGTGCAATTGCCGCGCATCCGGGCATTCATTGAACAACAACGGCGGATTGAGTTTGTACTGCCGGCCTTTCCGACAAAATCACCCAATACTAATAAGGTGATCGGTGCGGTACCCGATATGGCGGAACGCTTATCGTTGATATTCCTTAATTCCCTCTGCCAGCGTATTCAGCTTTATTATCCGCCGGGTGCGCATATTGTCATCTGTTCGGATGGTCATGTCTTCGGCGATTTAATCCGCGTCAGTGACGATGCCATCAACCACTATCAGCGCGAAATTGAAACTCTGCTGCATGAGGTTGGGGCCACGCACCTGAGCGTGTTCAATCTGGGGGATGTGGAAGGGCTGGCGGAACACACCGACGACTACGACTTGCTGCGCCAGTTGCTGGTCGACGGTTATGCCGAATCGGAGTCGGCAATCAAACAACAGCTGATGGAAAGCGAGCAGGGGCTGCAACTGTACCGCGCCATTACCCGCTTCCTGTATGAAGACAGTCAACTGCCGGGCTACAGCGGCTCGAATGCCGCGTTGCAGAAAGACGCCAAGCTGCGTGCCTGCGGCGTGATCCAACGCAGCTGGGCCTGGGGTAATTTGCTGGCTCAGCATTTTCCGGCGGCGATCCGCTTGTCGATCCACCCGCAGCCTGCCGACAGTCTAAAAATAGGCATTCATATGATGCCAACCAAGGACGACTGGTTGACACCGTGGCACGGCGTCGCGGCCAACGTCAACGGACAGTTCGTACTGATGAAACGCAAAGACGCTCAGGAGTTAGAGGGCGAATTGGTGGCGATCCGCGGTACGCCAAGCCATTACCTGATTGAACAACCTCAAGTGGTGTAACGCGCCACCTTACGCCCGCTATCTTGGCGAGCGTCTTTTAACGGCACGGTTGCCGTGTGAGCAGCAAATTTGCTTCAAGGAGAGTCACCGATGGACAATCAACAATTGAACTGCCGTATTGAACTCAATAGCCCCTTTGGCGCCGTATTGACCCCTGAACGCCCGGGGCAATCCATCAGCGAGCTGCCGGTAGCGGCGTTGCGGGCGCTGGCACAGCAGCATCACCTGTTGGTGCTGCGCGGCTTCGATTCCGGTTTTACCGATCCGCGGGTATTGACCCGTTATGCCGGCAATTGGGGTGAGATCATGATGTGGCCCTTCGGCGCGGTGCTGGATGTGAAAGAACATCCAGACGCCAAGGACCATATTTTCGACAGCAGCTATGTGCCGCTGCACTGGGACGGCATGTATAAACCGACCATCCCGGAATTCCAGCTGTTTCACTGTGTAGCCGCGCCCTCGCAGGATGAAGGGGGTTGCACTACCTTTGTCGATACCACGCGCCTGCTGGCCAATGCCGATGAGTCGCAGCTGGCTCAGTGGCTGACGGTGTCTATCTCATACCGCATCAAGCAGGTGGTGCACTACGGTGGTGAGGTGTGTTCGCCGCTGGTGGTGACGCACCCGAGCGGTAGTGGGCTGATCATGCGCTACAACGAACCGCCGACAGAAGGGAAGAAATTCCTCAACCAGCATGCGCTGGAATATCACGGGGTGCCGGAAGATCAGCAGGAAGCGTTCCATCAGACTCTGCAACAGCATCTCTACGATCCGCGCCACTATTACGCCCACCAGTGGCAGCAGGGTGATGTGGTGATCGCAGATAACTTCTCGCTGCTGCACGGGCGTGAAGGCTTTACCGCCCGCTCGGCCCGCCATTTACAACGGGTTCATATACAGAGCAACCCGGTGTGCGCCAATCTGGCGCTGAAACCGGCCAACGCAGAGGCTTAAGAGTTATGGCACGTATTCTGATGACCGCCGTGGCAACGCCCGGTCACGTTTACCCGATGCTGGGCATTGCCCGGCACCTGATTGCGCAAGGGCACCAGGTTCGGGTGATGACCGGCGCGTTGTTCCGTGAACGTGCGGAGGCGATAGGGGCGAAGTTTGTTGCCTTCGATCCCAAGGTCGATTTCGACTATCGCTATCTCGAGGAACACTTTCCTGAACGCGCTGCACTGCCGCCGGGCAATGTGCAGATGGCGCTGGCGTTGAAAGACTTTTTCGCCGCTCCAATCCCGTTGCTGAATCAACAGTTGCGTACGGTGATCGCCGCCGAGGCTACCGATCTGCTGATGGTGGAAAACTGTTTCTACGGGGTATTGCCGCTGCTGCAGGCGGAAGAACGCCCTCCGGTTATCGGTATCGGCGTAACGCCGCTGTCATTCTCGTCTGAAGATTCCATCTTCTACGGGCCGCGCATTCCTCCGGCGCTGTTGCCGCGGGAGCTACGTCGCGAACAGCTGGTGGATGACGCCACGCGTGCCTTGATTGATGAGGTGCAGCAGAGTTTTGACGCCGCGATGACGCAATCCGGTGGCAGGCCGCTGCACCAACCCTTTAGCGATGCCTTGATCGGCGGTTGCGATCGTTTCTTGCAACTGGCGACCCCTGCGCTGGAATATCGGCGTGACGATTTGCCGGCCGGCGTGCGATTTATTGGCCCGTTGCGCAGCGCCCCGATACAACAGCCGAGCGAAGCCCTCTGGGATGAGACGGACCAACGGCCGCTGGTGATTGTCAGCCAGGGCACGTTGGCGAATGTCGATCTGCATCAGTTGATAGTTCCGACGCTGAAGGCGTTGGCACAGTTACCGGTACGGGTGCTGGCGACCACCGGGGGGCGTTCGGTCGACGGGCTGTTGGATCGGCTGCCGGACAATGCCAGAGTGCGGGAGTTTATCTCTTTCGAACGCTGGCTGCCGCAGGCCGCAGTGCTGATCACCAACGGCGGTTACGGTTCGATCAACTACGCGTTGGATCAGGGCGTGCCGTTGATTATCGCCGGTACCGGCGAGGACAAGCTCGAGGCGGCTGCTCGGGTGGTGGCAGCTGGCTGCGGCATTAATCTGCACACCAGCAATCCGGACGAATCGCAGCTGCGTCATGCCGTGCAGCAGATCCTGACGCAACCGACCTACCGACAGCACGCGGCATGGGTTCAGGCCGATTACGCCTGCCATGATGCGCTGGCGACTATTGCCGAAGAGGTGGCGGCGTTAACCGCTTGAGTCGCTTTTATCACGGGGGCTTCGGCCCCCTCTTTGTGTCTTCCGCTATCGGTCGTCGTCTTGCATAATGGCACTGCGTCCCCCATCCACCACAATTGTGGTGCCGGCGATAAATCCCGCACCATCGCTGGCAAGAAACAGGCATAAATCACCGACTTCCTCGGGGCGGCCAAGGCGACCGACCGGATGTTTCTTAACGGTTTTCTCTCGTGCCAGTTTGGCGTCAGTATGGGCGTCGAACCAGGCCTGATTGCCTTCGGTATCAATAAAGCCAGGGGCAATACCCAGCGTGCGGATCGTCGGACCCCACTCGATAGTCAGACTCTGCACCAGCGATAAGAGTGCCCGTTTGCTGATGTTGTAGGGCGCACAGCCAGGCATGGTGGAAAATGCGTGGTTGGAGGTGATCACCAGGATCACGCCATGGCTTTTGGTCAATGCCGGGCGGGCGCATTTCGCCAGATACCAGTGCGAGCGCAGGTTGAGATCGAAATTGTGGGTCCAGTCTTCTTCTTCGCAATCAATGCCTTTGAAGACGTTTTTCCCAGCGTTGGAAACCACGATGTCGATGCGTCCGCATTGTTGTTCAGCATTCGCGACAAAGCGTTTAATGTCGGCGGTCTGGGTGACGTCGACCGAAGAATAGAAAAAATGCTGTGGGTAATCGGCCAATAATTGTCGGGCCTGCGGCGCATTTTCCAGGCTGGGATAGGCGCAACCCATCACGGTATCGCCGTTAGCGAGAAAGGTTTTGGCGATAGCCAGCCCTATGCCCTGACTGGCGCCAGTGACGATGGCTACACGCCCGGATTGGTGGCGTAGCATATAGACCTCCGAAAGGGCCGCGATCAAGCGGCCGTCTTGGCTACAGAGAAAACTGGCTTAAAAACTGCGCGATCATAAGGTGATCATCAGCGGTCAGTTGCCAACCGGGGTGGCGACAGTAATCGGTAGCGATGATATTGCGTCGTTGCAGGATGGTCTTTTCGATCTGAATGATGTATTCGCAGTGGCTCATCCAGCGTTGGATGTAAGGCAACAATGCCTGATGCAGCCTATTCGCTTGTTCCACTTCACCGGCCTGCCAATGGCGATAAATACGCAGGTAAATCTCGCTGAACGAGCAACCCGGCATCACGCCTTTGCCGCCCGCCGCCAACATCTGCAACATATAAAGCCCGGCATAGCCGTTCAGAACGTTGGCCTGGCGAGCCAGTTGCAGAAATTCTTTGGTGTATTCCACCGGCGGATTACATTCAATTTTGAACACCGCATGGGGATAGCGGGCTGCCACGTCGGCCAATTGTTGCGGGGTGATCGGCAAACCGGTTTCACTCGGCGCGTATTGCACCATTACCGGGATGTCTACGGCCTCCAGAACGGCGAAAATGTGCTGCTGGATCGCCTGTGGGCTGGGTTGAAGGAAAAAGGGGGGCAGCAGCATCAAAGCGTCGGCGCCCAGAGCTTGATAATGACGAGCGCGTTTGACGGCGACTTCGCTGCTGTGATCGGTGACCGAGATAGCGCGAAACAGCGGGGCTCCTGCCAGTTCGCTGATAAATATCTCCGCCAGGCGTTCACGCTCAGGCTCCTCGAGCTTCGGGAATTCGCTGGCGATGCCAAACAGCGTCATTCCCTGAACGCCGGTTGCTGCCAGATGCTCCAGCAACTGGGTAAAACTCAGCGGGTCGATTTCGCCATTGGCCTTGAACGGCATGGCGACGATAGGGTTGACCCCTTCAATGTCGATAGCTTGGTAACGGCCCATTATTCCTCCTCCCGATCGGCCAGTACGGCACCCTGCGCAGCAGGTAAAGCCCAGCGACGATATAAACGCAGGAAGCCGCGCGGCACTTCTTTGTCCACGGGTTGCCAGTTTTGGCGCCGCTGCGCCAACATCGTCTCGTCAACGTGCAGCGTAAGAGTACGCGCGGGAATATCGATGGATATTTCGTCACCGTCTTGCACCAATGCCAGCTCGCCGCCGTCCACCGCTTCAGGCGAGATATGGCCGACAAACAGCCCGCGGTTGGAGCCGGAGAAACGGCCGTCGGTGATCAGAGCGCAACTGTCAGCCAGGCCCATGCCTTCCAGCGATTTCATCGGCTTATACATTTCCGGCATTCCGGGGCCACCTTTAGGCCCTTCATAGCGCAAGACCAGGGCGCTACCCGGTTTAATCTGGCCGGACATAATCGCCTCGACGGATTCCTGCTCGCTGTTGAACACCACGGCGGGCCCCCGGAAGCGCATCAAATTTTCCGGCACAGCCGCAGGCTTCACCACGCAGCCTAACGGTGACAAATTACCGTGCAGTACGGCAACGCCAGCTTCATTCCGCACCGGAATGGCCAGGGTATGGATGACTTCCGGGCGGCGGCTTGGCCGGGTTTCCGCCAGCAGTTCCGCTTTGGTTTTGCCGGTGACGGTTAACGCGTTGAGATCGAGCAGTTTGGCAATCTCAAGCTCTACTGCCGGGACGCCACCCGCTTCCCAAAAATCAATCATGTCATGTTCACTGGCCGGATAGAGCGAGGCAACCAGCGGTACCTGGTGGCTCAACTCATCGAAGACGGACAGCGGCAGATGGCCCAGTTCCGCTTCGTAATGAATGGCTTGCAGATGCAGGATGGCATTGGTGGAGCCGCCGGTGGCCAGCAGGTAGATCACCGCATTGCGGATCGACTCGGCGGTGATAATTTGGCGGGCATTGACGCCATTCAACACCAGTTCCACCGCGGTGCGCCCGGTTTCGATAGCGCACTCGCGGCGTTCGGCCGAAACCGCCGGCAGCGTGCTGCTGCCCGGCAGGCTCATACCCAGTACTTCACCGATGCAGCACATGGTGTTGGCGGTGCCGTACATAGTGCAGGAGCCCGGGCCGGGTTCGGCGATATTTTCGATATGGGCAAATTCCGCCTCATCGATTTCGCCACGCATCTTCCAACCGATGGCCTCGGTGACGATGTTGCCGTCCCAGTGTTTACCTTTATATTCAGCCGGGTACATCGGCCCGCCGTTAACCATGATGGCCGGAATATCCAGCCGTGCCGCCGCCATCAGCATGGCGGGGACAATTTTGTCGCAGGAGCCAAGCAACACCATGCCGTCGAAACGATGGGCACGCATCATCACTTCGATGGAGGCGGTGATCACTTCACGAGCGGCCAGAATGTAGCGCATGCCGAGATGCCCTTCGGCGATACCGTCACAGGGAGCGATAGTGCCGAACACCATGCCGACCCCGCCGGCTTCTTCAATGCCCTGCAATACCTTGGCCGTCAGCTCATTCAGATTGGCGTGGCCGGCCGTCGCGTTGGTATAGCTGTTGACCACGGCGATCACCGGACGGCGCAGTTGTTCGTCGCTGTGCCCCATAGATTTGTATAGCGCACGCTTCAGCGCGCCGTCATCGCCCTCCAAAATAGGGTTGAAATGCGAGCCGCAACCGCTGCTGCCACAGGTTCCACATCCGCTCATCATTAAAATCTCTCAGTGATATTTAAAGGATCCTCAGCGTCAGGCTGAGCAACATCTTGGTCATGCATGCCATGGGTGTTGCCGGGGGAGACCAGCTTGGCAGGCAGCATGAAAATCAACGGCGCACAGAGCAGCAGGAAGCCCGCCAGAATGTACAGGCCGCTGTCGGTCTGGCCGGTTTGATCTTTCAGCCAGCCGAGAACCGTGGGGCCGAAGAAACCCGCGAGGTTGCCGACAGAATTCACCAGAGCAATACCGGCAGCGGCGGCGGTGCCGGAAAGCAGGGTGCCGGGCAGGCTGATGTAGGTAGGGATCAGCGCCAGGGTGCCGGACATCGCTACGCAGATCCACGTCATCATCCAGAAGGTGGAGCCGCTGCAGTAAGCGCTCAACGTCAGGCCGATACAGCCAATCACTGCCGGAATGGCAATATGCCAGCGACGTTCCTGTTTCAGATCGGAATGGCGGCTGTTCCATATCATAAATGCCGCGCCAAACACGTAGGGTAGGGCTGCCAGCAGGCCGATTTGGAGATCGTCGCTGATACCCGAAGTCTTGATGATGGAAGGCAGCCAGAAGCTGACGCCGTAATAACCGACGTTGAAACTGAAGAAAATCAGCGCCAGCAACCAGACATAGCGGTTAGCCAGCATCTCTTTCAGGCTGTGGGACGCTTTGCCGTTCGCCGCCCGATCCCGGTTGGCACGATCCTTGGCCAGATCGGTTTGCACGATCTGTTTTTCTTCGACGGTGAGCCATTTGGCTTCGTCCACGTTGTTATCCAGGTAACGCAGTACCACAAAGGCCAGTACGAAAGAGGGAATGGCCTCGACCAGGAACAGCCACTGCCAGTTGTGTAAACCGCCGACATTTTCGAACAGTTTGAGGATCAAACCTGAAAGCGGGCTGCCGATAATCACCGACAGTGGTGTAACCAGAATGAACAGCCCCAGCGTGCGGGCGGAACGCCATGAAGGGAACCACAGCGTTAAATAGAACACGATGCCGGGGAAAAAGCCGGCTTCGGCCACGCCAAGCAGGAAACGCAATACATAGAAGGTGGTTGGCGTGGTGACAAACATCATGGCCGCGGACAGGATCGCCCAGGTAGCCATGATGCGGGCAATCCAAAAACGCGGCCCGAAGCGTTGCATCAGCAGGTTGCTTGGCAGCTCGAAAATAAAATAGCCGATGAAGAATATGCCGGCGCCCAAGCCATAAACGGTATCGCTGAAGCTCAGGGCATCCTGCATATGCAGCTTGGCGAACCCGACGTTAACGCGGTCCAGATAGGCGAAGAAATAGCACAAAATCAGGAAAGGGATCAGACGGCGAGTAATTTTACCGTACACCCGCGTTTCAGCGGCCTGTTCCGCCGTTGGATTTTCCGTGGTCAGCTTCATGATGGTTTCCTCTGATTTATTTTTATTAGCCGGGTTATGCCGGCGTATTCAAGGAATGGTCGGTAGTCTTGGGCTGGGGTGGCCTGCCTATATGGCGCAGGGAGGCACCCTGCATCAGATTTTTTTCGATGCATTCAAGGGAGATATTTTTGGTTTCCGGTACGAAACATAACGTCAGTACGATGCATAGCAGATTGAGTAGCGCGTAAAGCCAGAAAGTCCCGGCGCTGCCGAGGTTGTCGATCAGCGTCAGGAAGGTGGCACCAATAATCATGTTGGCAATCCAGTTGGCCATGGTGGAGCAGGTGACGCCAAAGTCTCGTCCGGCCAGCGGTTGGATTTCGGAGCACAGTACCCAAATCAATGGGCCGGCACTCATGGCGAAACCTATGATAAAGATCAGCAGCACCGTCACTGCGGCGTATTGTTCCGTGGGATTGCCGATGCCGATATAAAACATATAACCGAGCGTCGCCATGCAGATTGCCATCAGGCTGAAGCCGAGTTTGAGGATCGGTTTACGACCCCAGTGATCGACCAGCGCGATCGCGATAAAGGTGGCCAGAACATTGGTCAGGCCTGCTATCACGGTGCACCACATTTGCTCGCGGGTGGTGGCGAAACCGGCGATTTCAAAAATCTTGGGGGCGTAATACATGATGATCGTCATGCCGGTGAACTGCTGCATAAATTGCAGCAGAACGCCCAGGTAGGTGGAGCGGCGGAAGTGCGCATTGTGGCGAAACAGCTGCCAGCCTCGTTGCTTCATTTGCAGGCTTTCACGGATTTGGTTGAGTTCGTCGCGAGCCTCGGCATCCGAATTGCGTAACAGTTGCAAGACCTTGCCGGCCAATTCACCGCGCCCCTTCATCGCCAACCAGCGTGGGCTTTCCGGCAGTGTCAGTACGCCGATAAATAGCACCAGCGCCGGGAAGGTGATGATGCCCAGCATCCAGCGCCAGTGTCCGCCAGCACTGAATGCGGTATCAGACAGGAAGGCGGCCAAAATTCCGATGGTAATCATCAACTGATAGAGAGAAATCATGCTGCCGCGAATGCGCTCTGGAGCGATTTCCGACAGATACAGCGGCGCAGTGAACGAGGCTATGCCCACGGCTAATCCCAGGATAAAGCGGGAAATCACCAGCACTTCTAGATTTTGGGCCACGGCGCAGCCGATCGAGCCGACGACGAACAAAACCGCACCTAACAACAAGCTTTTTTTACGGCCCAAATGGGAGGACATAGGCCCGCTGCTCAGGGCCCCCAGCGCGGCGCCGAACATCATGATGCTGACGACGATTTCCTGCTGTTGGCTCGAGAGGCTAAATTCGTTTGCCAGGAACGGCAACGCACCGGCGATCACCCCCATATCCAGGCCGAACAGCAAACCGGCTAACGCGGCAAGAAAGCAAACCTGTAGGGTTTGGCGGTTTGTTTTTGCGGGAATAGATGATTTATTCATAACAACACCTTTTAATTCAATGCGTTATATTTATTTTTATACAAGCATCGGCAACGTCGCAGTGGGCAAATAGCTATTCCACGCAATGTTGCCAGGCGGCCTGATAGGCCAGCGCGCGTTGACGTAATGCCGCCAGGCTGATGCCGGGTTGATAGAGTCCGCCTCCCAGCCCAAACCCGTTGCTGCCCGCCTGGATATAGGCGCGCATCTGCAGGGGATCCGGTTGGATCCCCCCTACCGGCAAGCAAACCAGCCTTTGGGGAAGTACGACACGCAGCGCCTTGGTTACCGCTGGGGTAATACTTTCTGCCGGGAACAGCTTCAATCCGCTGGCTCCGGCGGCAAGGGCGCAGAAGGCTTCGGAAGGGGTGGCCACGGCGGGCATGCTGATCAGATTCAAATAACGGGAATGGCCGATCACCGCGGCGTCGGTATTGGGAGAAATAATCAGTTGTCCCCCGGCTTTGGCCACCTCTTCAACCTGCTGGACGTTCAGGACGGTGCCGGCGCCGACAAAACCCCTGTCGCCGACGGTTTTCCTGATCACGCGGATAGAGTCGTACGGGGTGGGGCTATTAAGCGGTACCTCCAGAAAGCGGAAGCCGCAGTCCAGCAGAATTTCGGCGACGGGCTCAGCCTCCTCAGGCGTGATGCCACGCAAAATAGCGACCAGGGGGAGCGGCTGTTGCTGCCACTGTTGGAGGAAGATCTCTGGGCTCATTGGGCGGTTCCTTGTAGTAGGGGATACAGTTGACTTAATCCGTTGATAAAGCAGCTATCGCCATCCGTGGTGCGCAATGACAGGCCCAAGGGTTCCGCCGCCATTTGGTAGCGCGCAACCAGCGGGGGGCTGGCGACAACCCAGATGGGCTGGTGCGCGGGCAGCGCCTGAAGCTCATTACCGATCAACAAACCGGAAAGGTAGCTGTGTATATTTGCCGCGGCGATTTCACCGCTGAGGCGGCGGGTACGTGCCGAGAAAATCAGGTGGCTGAGGGGGGCACCGCTGCGTGCCGTATCGGCCCCGAGGATGAACGCCTGCGCGTCCTCCTGTTGTTCCGGCAGGGCGTTGCCCAAAATGGAGTGCCGGCAGAGCAACGAGAACAGTTCGCCGGTCATAAAGGTTGAGAAGTGGCCGATTTCTCCCTGATTCAACTGAACATGCTTGCTGTGGGTTCCGGGTAAAATTGCCAGGCATTGCGCCGCTGGATGTCGTCTGGCCAAACCGAGCAGCTGCACTTCTTCTCCTCGCATCACTTCAGGCTGCTGAGCGAGCCCCAGCCCCTGAACGCCGGGAATGATCCACGCTGGGCTACCCCAGTCAGTGGTGAATTTCATGGCCCCGGCCGCCAAACTTTTCATGCCGCACGGCTGGGTTATGTAGGCAACCTCATGCCACCCCTGTTGTGATCCCACCATGCCGGCCATGACCACCGGCAAAGCGCCATGTTCGACTAACCAGGGCTGTAATAAGGTATGCAGGGTGTCGGCAAACCGGTTTTTTTCCACGGCCAGCAACCCGCAGGGATGGCTGAGGTTACTTAGGCATTGCTCCCCACACATTAAAAAAGCGCGGAAGTTAGTGGTGCCCCAATCGATACCAATCCAGTTGTTATTCATTCAGGTAATACAAACCATGCAGTCTTGTCATACAAGAATGCTAGAGCGAAAATTGCTCAGGATCTGTGAGGGT
Organism: Serratia sp. AXJ-M; assembly: GCF_046531865.1. Classification (NCBI taxonomy): domain Bacteria; kingdom Pseudomonadati; phylum Pseudomonadota; class Gammaproteobacteria; order Enterobacterales; family Yersiniaceae; genus Serratia; species Serratia sp. AXJ-M. Next base: position 678,564 of record NZ_CP059394.1, read on the forward strand.
GATCGAAATTACAGCAAAGAGGGATTTTTAGAGGATGTGGGCGAACATTTCCGGTTGCTGCTGCCAGTGATTCTTTTTGGCCGCATTGAGCAGAATGACACGCATGCGCTGGCGTGCGGTTTCTACCTGTTTGAAGCGAATGGCCTCCAGCAATTGTTGGTGCTCTTCAACCGCATTTTTGGTCAGCCGGATATCTTCTTCCAGCGTTTGCTGGAAAGAGAGCGCCATGGCCGCGGAAAGTGCGCTGCCCAATGAATGCAAAAAAGGATTGTGGCTGGCGCCCAGCAAGGCAAGGTGAAATGCCATATCGCCCTGCTCGAAGAGTTGGCGACTGGCCTGCTGTTGCCCTTGTGACATGAGTTTGCAAGCATCTTCCAGCGCGGCCAGGTCATGACCGGTGGCGTTAACGGCCGCTAATGCCGCGATATTCGGTTCAAAGATCAGACGGGTAACCATCAATTGTTCGACCAGTTGTTGGTCGAGACTGCCTTCCGCCAACCAGCTCAGTACGTCAGGATCCAAAAAGCTCCATTGCTCGCGGGCATTGACGGTACTGCGCTTCTTGGCCTGAATGGAGACCAACCCTTTCGCCGCCAGCACCTGCAACGCGTTACGTACCGAAGTGCGTGAAACCGAATACTGCAAGGCCAATTCATTCTCCCCCGGCAGCGACAGCCCAGGCGGCAGATCGCCACTGATGATGCGGCGGGCCAAATCTTGCGTCAGGGTTTCCGATATGGTGGTTTGCGCGGTTTTCATCCGTGGTTCTCAGGTAATTAAAGCGGCAGTTGCGCCCTATACTAAGCTAAGCGGCGTGCTGGTGGTACCTGTGCCGGTTTGAATGAAGAAAACGAGCGTTTTTTCATGCAAATTTCACCGGTTCAAATTGCATGTTTATGTACAATCGTCAATGGGCGTTGATCGGCCTGATTGTTAACCCATTGACAGCATTACTGATGAAAAGTGGGGGATATCATAATTTTCTAATTATGAAATGAATCCTCTGGCGATGATAGGGCGAGGCAGTTACCCTGAACCGATATACCCGTCATACTTGAAGCTGTAACTGTGTTGACTGCGCTCACTTACCCGAATCACTTACTGAAGTAAGCTCATTGGGATAAGCTCGCTTGCCGCCTTGATACAGCTCCAATTATTTAGGGTAATGAAATCAATCAACAAGAGAGCAAGTATGACTGATTCACCCATCCGCATTGCGATTGCGGGTTCCGGCGGCCGTATGGGCCGCCAATTGATCCAGGCGGTACATCAGGCGCATGGCGTGGTTTTGGGGGCGGCAGTATCGCGCCCAGGTTCAAGCCTGATTGGGACCGACGCCGGTGAACTAGCGGGCATTGGTGCGCTGGGCATAACCGTCAGCGACAGCCTGGAAAAAGTGGCCGACGATTTCGATATCCTGATCGACTTCACCCGTCCGGAAAGCACCCTGGCGTACCTGGCTTTCTGCGTCGAGCACAAAAAAGCCGTGGTGATTGGCACCACCGGTTTCGATGATGCGGGTAAGGAAGCCATCCGCGCCGCAGCTGGGCAGATTGGCATCGTCTTCGCCGCCAACTTCAGCGTGGGCGTGAATCTGGTGTTAAAACTGCTGGAAAAAGCCGCGCAGGTGATGGGCGACTATACCGATATTGAGATTGTTGAAGCGCATCATCGTCATAAGGTAGACGCTCCTTCGGGGACGGCTTTGGCGATGGGCGAGGCGATTGCCGGCGCGCTGGGGCGCGATCTGAAAGAGTGCGCGGTGTATGCGCGTGAAGGTTATACCGGTGAACGCGATCCGAAGAGCATTGGCTTTGCCACTATTCGCGCTGGCGATATCGTCGGCGAGCACACCGCCATGTTCGCCGACATCGGTGAGCGGGTAGAAATCACCCATAAGGCCTCCAGCCGCATGACTTTTGCCAGTGGTGCGGTTAAGGCTGCGATATGGCTTAAAGGCCATGATAAAGGTCTGTTTGATATGCGTGATGTGCTCGGTTTAGACCAGTTATAATTGATTTGTATGCCATCGTGATGTGGCTGTATTAATCATAGTGCTATGATTAACGGACAATAATTTTATTGTCCTTTTTTTTTAGCATGATAAATATGTGTTTGAGGTTGTTTTTGTTGGTTGATTGCTATTTTTGGTGGTTAACTTTTAATTTATGATGCTTTTTCCCCTTCCAACGTATCTCTTGCCTGGAAAAGTGCCCTGGGAATTGTGATTTTCTGTCTTTAGAGCTCGCAACCGTTTACTCACCCGAGTTTAGACGTGTTTTTATGGCTACTGACCCCATTAAACGCCGAGAAGTGCAAAAATAAGAGAAAAAATGGCGCTTTGGGTAGACAAGCGGAGCACTCATCATTAAAATGCGCCCAATTTGCCAAAAATTGACCTTGAGGGCGGTTTTTGCATTGATTTAGATCGTGATATCTGAATTAATATGCAAATATTGTGATTGATTATTCCTTGGAGGGTGTTTTGATTAAGTCAGCGCTATTGGTTCTCGAAGACGGAACCCAATTCCACGGTCGGGCCATCGGGGCAGAGGGTACGGCAGTGGGGGAAGTGGTCTTCAATACGTCGATGACCGGTTATCAAGAAATCCTCACTGATCCTTCCTACTCCCGCCAGATCGTTACTCTTACTTATCCTCATATCGGCAATGTCGGCACCAATGCTTCCGACGAAGAATCCTCCGCTGTACACGCCCAAGGCCTCGTCATTCGCGACCTCCCACTGATTGCCAGCAATTACCGCAACGAAGAAGGCCTGTCTGACTACCTGAAGCGTCACAACATCGTGGCGATTGCCGATATCGATACCCGCAAGCTGACCCGTCTGCTGCGCGAGAAAGGGGCACAGAACGGCTGCATCATCGCCGCCGACACGCCGGATGCCGCCTTGGCGTTAGCGAAGGCCAAAGCCTTCCCGGGCCTGAAAGGCATGGATCTGGCGAAAGAAGTTACCACCCAGGAAGCCTACAGCTGGCAGCAGGGCAGTTGGACGCTTGAAGGCGACCTGCCGGAAGCCAAACCGGCCTCTGAGCTGCCGTTCCACGTGGTGGCCTATGACTACGGCGCCAAGCGCAACATTCTGCGTATGCTGGTGGATCGCGGCTGCCGCCTGACGGTGGTGCCGGCACAGACCCCGGCGGATGAAGTCTTGAAGATGGATCCGGACGGTATTTTCCTGTCCAACGGACCAGGTGACCCGGAGCCATGCGATTACGCCATCGCCGCCATCAAGCAGTTCCTGACAACCGATATCCCGGTGTTCGGCATCTGCCTCGGCCATCAGTTGCTGGCTCTGGCCAGCGGTGCAAAAACCGTGAAGATGAAGCTTGGCCACCACGGCGGCAACCACCCGGTAAAAGATCTGGATAACGACTGCGTCATGATCACCGCGCAGAACCATGGTTTTGCGGTAGACGAAAACAACCTGCCGGCCGAACTGCGCGTCACGCACAAATCCTTGTTTGACCACACGGTGCAGGGCATTCACCGCACCGATAAAGCAGCGTTCAGCTTCCAGGGCCACCCTGAAGCCAGCCCGGGCCCACACGACGCCGCGCCGCTGTTCAATCACTTTATCGAACTGATTGAGACTTACCGTTCTAACGCCAAATAATCAGGAGCAGTAAAAAATGCCAAAACGTACAGACATAAAAAGCATCCTGATCCTCGGCGCTGGCCCGATTGTTATCGGCCAGGCGTGTGAGTTCGACTACTCGGGTGCCCAGGCGTGTAAAGCGCTGCGCGAAGAGGGTTACCGCGTTATTCTGGTCAACTCCAACCCGGCCACCATCATGACCGACCCGGAAATGGCGGATGCGACCTACATCGAGCCAATCCACTGGGAAGTGGTGCGTAAAATCATCGAAAAAGAGCGTCCGGATGCCGTGCTGCCGACCATGGGCGGCCAGACCGCACTGAACTGCGCGCTGGAGCTGGAACGTCAGGGCGTGCTGGCCGAGTTCGGCGTGACCATGATTGGCGCTACCGCTGACGCGATCGACAAAGCAGAAGACCGTCGTCGCTTCGACGTGGCGATGAAAAAAATCGGCCTGGACACCGCGCGCTCCGGTATTGCGCACAATATGGAAGAAGCGCTGGCGGTGGCCGCTGACGTCGGCTTCCCGTGCATTATCCGTCCTTCCTTTACCATGGGTGGCACCGGTGGCGGCATCGCCTACAACCGCGAAGAGTTCGAAGAGATCTGCGAGCGTGGTCTGGACCTGTCTCCAACCAAAGAGCTGTTGATTGACGAGTCGCTGATCGGCTGGAAAGAGTACGAGATGGAGGTGGTGCGCGATAAGAACGATAACTGCATCATCGTCTGTTCGATCGAAAACTTCGATGCCATGGGTATCCATACCGGCGACTCCATCACCGTAGCACCGGCGCAAACCCTGACCGACAAAGAATACCAAATCATGCGTAACGCCTCGATGGCGGTACTGCGTGAAATCGGCGTGGAAACCGGTGGTTCCAACGTGCAGTTCTCGGTTAACCCGAAAACCGGCCGTTTGATCGTCATCGAAATGAACCCGCGCGTATCCCGCTCTTCGGCGCTGGCATCTAAAGCCACTGGCTTCCCGATTGCCAAAATCGCCGCCAAACTGGCGGTGGGTTACACCCTCGATGAGCTGATGAACGACATCACCGGTGGCCGTACGCCGGCGTCGTTTGAACCGTCCATCGACTACGTCGTGACCAAGATCCCTCGTTTCAACTTCGAGAAATTTGCCGGTGCCAATGACCGTCTGACTACCCAGATGAAATCCGTCGGCGAAGTGATGGCGATTGGCCGTACCCAGCAAGAGTCGCTGCAGAAAGCATTGCGCGGGCTTGAAGTGGGCGCCACCGGTTTTGACCCTAAAGTGAGCCTGGATGACCCGGAAGCACTGACCAAAATCCGTCGTGAGCTGAAAGACGCCGGTTCTGACCGCATCTGGTACATCGCTGACGCCTTCCGCGCCGGCCTGTCCGTTGACGGCGTCTTCAACCTGACCAACGTAGACCGCTGGTTCCTGGTGCAGATTGAAGAGCTGGTGCGTCTGGAAGAACAGGTTGCCGGTACCGGCATCAACGGCCTGACGAAAGAGTTCCTGCGCACCCTGAAGCGCAAAGGCTTCGCCGATGCGCGTCTGGCCATCTTGGCCGGCGTCGCCGAAAGCGAAATCCGCAAGCTGCGTCATGGCTATGGCCTGCACCCGGTTTACAAGCGTGTGGATACCTGCGCGGCGGAATTCGCCACCGACACCGCTTACATGTACTCCACCTATGAAGAAGAGTGCGAGTCCAACCCGACCAACGACCGTCCGAAAGTGATGGTGCTGGGCGGCGGGCCAAACCGTATCGGCCAGGGTATCGAATTCGATTACTGTTGCGTGCATGCCTCACTGGCGCTGCGCGAAGACGGTTACGAGACCATCATGGTCAACTGTAACCCAGAAACCGTGTCTACCGACTACGACACCTCCGACCGTCTGTACTTCGAGCCGGTAACGTTGGAGGACGTGCTGGAAATCGTGCGCATCGAGAAGCCGAAAGGCGTTATCGTGCAATACGGTGGCCAGACGCCGCTGAAATTGGCGCGCGAGCTGGAAGCCGCAGGCGTACCTATTATCGGCACCAGCCCGGACGCGATTGACCGCGCCGAGGACCGTGAGCGTTTCCAGCAGGCGGTACACCGTCTGGGCCTGAAACAGCCGGCCAACGCCACCGTGGCAACCATTGAGCAGGCGGTAGAGAAAGCGGCCGGGATCGGTTACCCGCTGGTGGTACGTCCTTCTTATGTGCTGGGCGGTCGGGCGATGGAAATCGTTTACGACGAAATCGACCTGCGCCGTTACTTCCAAAACGCAGTCAGCGTCTCCAACGACGCCCCGGTGCTGCTGGACCGCTTCCTGGATGACGCGGTAGAAGTCGACGTCGACGCCATCTGCGACGGCGAACGAGTGCTGATCGGTGGCATCATGGAACACATCGAACAGGCGGGCGTGCACTCCGGTGACTCGGCTTGTTCACTGCCGGCCTACACCCTGAGCAAGGAAATTCAGGACGTGATGCGTCAGCAGGTTGAGAAACTGGCGTTTGAGCTGCAGGTGCGCGGTTTGATGAACGTGCAGTTCGCCGTGAAGAACAATGAAGTCTACCTGATTGAAGTCAACCCACGCGCCGCGCGTACCGTGCCGTTTGTTTCCAAGGCCACCGGCGTGCCGTTGGCCAAAGTGGCTGCGCGCGTGATGGCAGGCAAAACCCTGGCAGAGCAGGGCGTGACGGAAGAAGTCATCCCGCCTTACTACTCGGTAAAAGAAGTGGTGCTGCCGTTCAACAAGTTCCCAGGCGTCGACCCGATTTTAGGGCCGGAAATGCGCTCTACCGGGGAAGTGATGGGCGTGGGCCGCACCTTCGCCGAGGCCTTCTCCAAGGCGATGCTCGGCAGCCAGTCAGGCATGAAAAAACAGGGCCGTGCGCTGCTGTCGGTGCGTGAAGGCGATAAAGCCCGGGTAGTAGATCTGGCGGCAAGCCTGCTGAAACAGGGCTTCGAGCTGGATGCCACTCACGGTACCGCCGTGGTGCTGGGCGAAGCGGGGATTAACCCACGCCTGGTCAACAAGGTGCATGAAGGCCGTCCGCACATTCAGGACCGTATCAAGAATGGCGAATACACCTACATCGTCAACACCACCGCCGGTCGCCAGGCGATTGAGGACTCCAAGCTGATCCGTCGTAGCGCATTGCAGTACAAGGTGCATTACGATACGACCCTGAACGGCGGCTTTGCCACCGCGATGGCGCTAAAAGCGGATCCGACCGAGCAGGTGACTTCGGTGCAGGAGTTGCACGCGCGTATCACCAAGTAATTCGATGATGCCGTAAAAGCCAGGGCGCTGCAGTTCATTGCAGCGCCCTTATTTTTTTAACTTGTTCAGTGAATTTGTTGTCGTGAATTAGAAATTTCCGCTATCAATCATTCAGCAAACTGTCACCCTGTGTGATTGGTATATGCTTGATGTATTGGCATGGAACGAAGGAACGACGACAACAATGATTCTGATTATTTACGCCCATCCCTATCCCCGGCATTCGCATGCCAATCACCGCCTGCTGCAGGCCGTGAAGGATATTCCCGAGGTGGAGGTACGCTCGCTGTATGAGCTGTATCCCGACTTCAACATCGATATCAATGCCGAACAGCGGGCACTGGAGCGCGCCGATCTGGTAGTGCTGCAACATCCGATGCAATGGTACAGCCAACCGCCGCTGCTGAAATTGTGGATCGATAAGGTGCTGGAGCACGGCTGGGCCTATGGTCATGAAGGCAATGCCCTGGTGGGCAAAGATGTGCTGTGGGCAGTGACCAGCGGTGGCGATGAACACCATTTCGAGCTGGGCGATTACCCGAACTTCGCGGCTCTCGGGCAGCCGCTGCAAGCGACGGCGCTGTACTGCGGTATGCATTGGCAACCGTATTTTGCCGTGCATAACACCTTTACCTGCAATGAACCGGCGCTGATTGCGGCAGGGGAAGCCTACCGTCAACGGCTGGTAGCCTATCTGATGGAACACGGTGAACCCGCCGAGCAGGGAGTTGAGCATGGATAATCACCAGATGATGATTGAGGGGCTGATCTATTTGGGATCGGCCGCGTTGTTTGTGCCGATTGCGGTGCGGCTCGGGCTGGGCTCGGTGTTGGGCTACCTGATTGCCGGCTGCATTATTGGCCCCTGGGGGCTGAAGCTGGTCTCCGATGCCGAATCGATCCTCACCTTTGCCGAAATCGGCGTGGTGCTGATGCTGTTTATCATCGGCCTGGAGTTGGATCCGAAACGGCTGTGGACGCTGCGCGCCTCGGTATTTGGCGGTGGCATTATTCAGATGGCAGCATGCGGATTGGCGCTGAGCGCCTTTTGCTACTTCCTCGGATTGAACTGGAAGGTGGCGCTGCTGATTGGCCTGACGCTGGCGTTGTCATCCACCGCCATCGCCATGCAGGCCATGAGCGAACGTAACCTGACGCCGTCGCCGATTGGTCGCAGTGCGTTTGCGGCACTGCTGTTCCAGGATATCGCGGCGATCCCCCTGGTGGCGATGATCCCACTGCTGGCCAGCAGCGGTGCCACGACTACGTTAGCGGCGTTTTCCCTGTCAGCGGCCAAAGTAGTGGGTGCGCTGGCAATAGTGGTACTGCTGGGGCGCTATGTGACCCGGCCGCTGCTGCATTTTGTCGCGCGATCGGGCATGCGTGAGGTTTTCAGCGCCGTGGCGCTGTTCCTGGTGTTCGGCTTTGGCATTCTGCTGGAAATGGCCGGGCTGTCGATGGCGATGGGCGCCTTCCTCGCCGGGGTGCTGCTGGCGAGCTCTGAATACCGCCATGCGCTGGAAAGCGATATTCAGCCGTTCAAGGGGCTGCTGCTCGGGCTGTTCTTTATCGGCGTTGGCATGTCGATCGACTTCGGTACCTTGTTCCATCACCCGCTGCTGATCGCCTCGCTGCTGCTGGGCTTTATGCTGATCAAGGCGGCGCTGCTGTGGCTGATTGGCCCCTGGCTTGGGGTGCCGAAGCGTCAACGCGGCATGTTCGCGATCCTGCTGGGCCAGGGCAGTGAGTTTGCCTTCGTGATCTTCGGCGCCGCTCAACTGGCCGGAGTATTGCCGCCAGATTGGGCCAAGTCGTTGACGCTGGCGGTTGCCCTGTCGATGGCGGCGACGCCGCTGCTGCTGGTAGTGGCAACACGGCTCGAGAAAAATACGCCGAAAGACGAACGCCCGGCGGATGTGATTGATGAAGAGAACGCCAGCGTGATCATCGCCGGGTTTGGTCGTTTCGGTCAGATAGCCGGCCGTTTACTGCTGGCCAATGGCGTACATACCGTGGTGTTGGATCACGATCCTGACCATATTGAAACGCTGCGCAAGTTCGATACCAAGGTGTTTTATGGTGATGCCACCCGCGCCGATCTGCTGGAGGCCGCCGGTGCCGAGCACGCCAAGGTGTTGATCAACGCCATCGACGACGTGGAGGCTAACCTGCAACTGACCGAGTTGGCCAAACGGCACTTCCCGCACCTGAAAGTGGTAGCGCGCGCGCGTGATGTCGATCACTGGTATCAGCTGCGTCAGTTAGGCGTGGAAAAGCCGGAGCGTGAAACCTTTGAAAGCTCGCTACGCATAGGCCGCGAAACGCTGGAGCTGCTGGGGCTGGACGCCTACGAGGCGCGGGAAAAAGCGGATACTTTCCGCCGCTATAACCTGAAAATGCTGGAAGACACGCTGGATAATTATCAGGATACCGAATTCCGCGTTGCCAGCCTGCAGCGGGCGAAAGAAATGCTCAGCGCGGCCATCGAACAGGATCAGGATCGGTTGGCGCGAGTACCGCAGAGTGGTTGGCGTGGCAGTATTGATGGCAAAGCGCCGGAAGATGAGGTGGTGGAAGCCAAGGGATAAGCCTAATGGGCGCAGCCGTCGGGCTGCGCCCACGATGGCCGAATTAACTCAGCGCCACCTTGATACCCAGAGCAATCAGCATCCCGCCCAGCAGCTTATCCACCACCTTTTGCGTTTTCTCCAGGCCACGACGCACCGGTCCGCTTTGGATCAGGAACACCAGAACTGGCCACCAGAGAGCAGACAGGCCAAGGATAATTCCCGCATACCACAGTTTTTCGCCCAACCCTGAGTCGATTTGCAGCACCTGGGTGAATACCGCCAGGAAGAACAGCGTAGCTTTTGGGTTGAGCAAATTGCACAGATAGCCCTGTACGAAGGCGCTTTTCAGGCTTGTTTGCTGCGGCGGCAGGTTACTGACGTTCATCTTGCTGCCGCTGCGCGACAGCAGTGCCTGAATGCCGACCCAAATCAGGTAGACCGCACCGGCGTATTTCAGCACGTTGAACAGCCATGGCGTGGTGGTGATCACGACCGCCAGCCCGGCGACGCAGTAAGACATGTGAGTGGCGACGCCGCAGATCACGCCGAAAGCCGTCATCATCGCGGCCAGACGCGGGTAGCGGGCGGCGTTCTTGATCACCAGGAAAAAGTCCGGGCCGGGTGACAGCATGCCCAAGGTGGCGATACCAGCAACGAACAGCGAAGTTTCAAGCATGATTTGACTCTCTGCACAAAAGGCGTAATGGAGGCGATAATAACGCCACGTCCCCTGATACGCATCAACCAAATGAGGTAATGTTTGGCAATATGATGAATATTCACTCAGGGATCTCGACGGGGCCTCATGTATCAGACAACCCATATAGACCAGCCGGAAGCGCAGCGACAGCAGCGTGAAATTACCCGTCTGTGCATTCAGTGCGCTTTACTGTTGCTGCAGCACGGTGCCGAGAGCACGGTGGTGGAGCAGTTATCGACCCGATTGGGGATAGCGCTGGGGATGGACAGCGTTGAAAGTTCGATCTCGGCCAATGCGGTGGTGCTGACCACCATCAGCCACGGTGAGTGTCTGACCACCACGCGCAAGAACGTCGATCGCGGCATCAATATGCAGATGGTGACGGAGGTGCAGCACATCGTTATTTTGGCAGAGCATCGGCTGGCGGATGTGCATGACGTTGCCCGGCGCTTCGACAAGATCCGCCCTTTGCGTTATCCACGCTGGCTGGTGGTATTGATGGTGGCGCTGTCATGCGGTTGTTTCAGCGTGCTGAACGGCGGCGATCAAAAGGCCTTTGCCGTCACCTTTATTGCCAGCGGCCTGGCTATGTCGGTGCGTCAGGTGCTGACCGCACGCCACATGAATCCCTTGATTAACTTTTGCCTGACGGCCTTTGTCGCGACCTCGGTTTCCGGGCTGTTGCTGCGGCTGCCGCTGTTTAACGAAACCTCCACCGTGGCGATGGCCGCCAGCGTATTGCTGCTGGTGCCCGGTTTCCCGCTGATTAACGCGGTGGCCGACATGTTCAAGGGCCACGTCAATACCGGTTTGGCGCGCTGGGCGATGGCCAGTCTGCTGACGCTGGCTACCTGTATCGGCGTGGTGATGGCGATGTCGCTGTGGGATCTGCGGGGGTGGTCATGAGTCTGCTCTGGGCCTTATTGCAGGATATGCTGCTGGCAGCGGTGCCGGCGTTGGGTTTCGCCATGGTGTTCAACGTGCCGCTGCGCGCACTGCGCTATTGTGCGCTGTTGGGGGCGATTGGCCACGGCTCCCGCATGCTGATGATGCATGTGGGGATGAATATTGAATGGTCATCGCTGCTGGCGGCGATCCTGATTGGCATCATCGGTATTTATTGGTCGCGCTGGCTGTTGGCGCATCCGAAGGTGTTTACCGTGGCGGCAGTGATCCCTATGTTCCCCGGTATCTCGGCCTATACCGCGATGATCAGCGTGGTGGAGATTTCGCATCTGGGTTACAGCGAGGCGCTGATGGCCACCATGATGACCAACTTCCTCAAAGCCTGCTTTATCGTGGGGGCATTATCGATTGGGCTGTCATTACCTGGGCTGTGGTTATACCGCAAACGTCCCGGCGTTTAAGGATCATGGGCCAAAAATTGTTGGGCATTAGATATACTGATAAGAGCTATCTTATATATTCATATTGCTTGATTAGCCTATCGACGACCGTTGGGGCTTTACGTATAGTGTGAGCAATTTTGCTGCCTACACAGGGTTTAACAATGATTATCAGCCTGATCGCTGCCTTGGCGGCGGATCGCGTTATTGGCATGGAAAACGCCATGCCTTGGCACCTGCCGGCGGACCTCGCGTGGTTTAAACGTAACACGCTGAATAAACCGGTTATTATGGGCCGTAAAACTTTCGAGTCTATTGGTCGTCCGTTACCGGGCCGCCATAACATCGTGTTGAGCAGCCGTCCTGGCACTGACGCCGGGGTGACCTGGGCGACTTCGCTGGACGAAGCGCTGGCCGCAGCCGGTGATGTGGAAGAAGTGATGGTGATGGGCGGCGGGCGTATTTATACCCAGTTCCTGGCACGCGCTAACCGTATGTACCTGACGCATATCGATGCCGAAGTCGGCGGTGACACCCATTTCCCAGACTATGAGCCGGACGAATGGGAAACCTCGTTCAGCGAGTTCCACGATGCCGACGAGTTGAATTCTCACAGCTATTGTTTCGAGATCCTGGAACGCCGTTAATGGCCGGCGATTAACCGTATCCTTCTGAGGGCGCAAGTGATTGCGCCCTTTGTCTTTTTACCACCCACCTCTCCCTGACTTTTCGTTGTAACATTTTCGTCACACTTCCTGATTAGTATGAAGCCCAACTCTGAGCGCCCCGGCAACTCTGGTGAATCTCGATCGCGGCGCCATATTAAAAAGGAAATAAACCTATGACGACCAAAATTGAGCAATTAGATGCCGATCGCCTGACCGATCCCACTCGCCGTAAACTGTTGCTGGGCAGCGCCGGTGCCGTTGGCCTGGCCGGTTTCCTCGGCGGCGGTATTTGGACGGTTTCCGCTCAGGCTCTGGCGGAAGATTTGCCACCGAACAAGCTGCTGGGCTTTAAAGGGATTGCCGCTTCCACCGCTGATGAGGTGGCGATTGCGCCAGGCTATCGCGCCGAGGTGCTGATCTCCTGGGGTGATCCGTTGGTTGAGGGAGCTGCCGCTTTCGACCCACAGGGCAACAACAGCGCTGCCGATCAGGAAAAGCAATTCGGCGATAATAATGACGGTATGAGCTTCTTCCCGATTGATGACAATCACGGCGTGATGGCCATCAACAACGAATACGTCAACGAGCAATACCTGTTTGCTCATGGCGGCACCAAAGCCACCAGTCTTGAAGACGTGCGCAAGTCACAGGCTGCCCATGGCGTTTCTATCGTGGCGGTACGCCGTGTGGGTGATAGCCAACGTTGGGAGGTCGAGCGCCCATCGCGTTATAACCGCCGGATCACCGCCAACACCGAGATGCAATTCAGCGGCCCGGCTGCCGGGCACGCGCTGCTGCAAACGGCGGCGGATCCTGGCGGCCGCAAGGTATTGGGCACCTTCGGTAACTGCGCCAACGGGAAAACCCCTTGGGGCACTTACCTGACCTGCGAAGAGAATTTCGATACCTATTTTGGCACTCATCAGGCCGACTACAAGACCACTGCGGACCAAACGCGCTATACGTTGAAAGTCAGCGAACCTGAGCGTAACTGGCCGGATTACGATGAACGCTTTGACGTGGCGAAGAACCCTAATGAATTCAATCGTCATGGCTGGATCGTCGAAATCGACCCGATGAACCCTGGCTCAACGCCAATCAAACACACCGCGCTGGGCCGCTTCAAACATGAAAATGCGGCGGTGACCGTCGCCAAGGATGGTCGCCTGGTGGTCTACATGGGTGACGATGAGCGTGGTGAGCACATCTATAAATACGTATCCAAAGGCGTGGTTGACGTGGCTAACCCGGCCAACAACCGCAGCCTGCTGGACGAAGGCACTTTATATGTGGCGCAGTTTGACGGGGACGCCAACGGCACACCGCTGAAAGGTACCGGGCGCTGGATAGCGCTGGAGTTCGGTAAAAATGGTCTGACGCCGGAAAATGGTTTCCGCGATGAGGCGGAAGTGTTGATCTTCGCCCGCAAGGCTGCGGCGCAGGTGGGGGCTACCAAAATGGACCGGCCGGAATGGATCGCCGTCAATCCACATGATGGGCGCGCCTACTGCACGCTGACCAACAACAGCAAACGTGGTGAAGAAGGCATGCCGTTGAATGCCGCTAACCCGCGACCGAACAATGTCTACGGCCAAATTATCCGTTGGGATGAAGGCGGTGATGCCACTGCTGCGTCATTCAACTGGGATATTTACGCGCTGTGCGGTAACCCGATTGCCCATCCGGAAGGCGTGAATCGCGGCACACCAAATATCACGGCCGACAATACTTTCAACAGTCCGGACGGACTGGGCTTTGATAAGACCGGTCGCCTGTGGATCCTCACCGACGGCAAATACAGCAACAAGGGCGACTATGCCGGACAGGGCAACAACCAAATGCTGGTGGGCGATCCGCAAAGTGGCGAAATCCGCCGCTTTATGGTTGGGCCAAAGTCATGCGAACTGACTGGCATTACCTTTACCCCCGATTACAAGACGATGTTCGTCAACGTACAGCACCCGGGTGAAGAAGGTGATTCTCATTTCCCGAACAATAGCCCGCGTCCGCGCTCATCGGTGTTGATGATTACGCGTGAAGACGGTGGAGTGATTGGGGCTTAAGAAGAAAACAGCGGGGCGGCATTGACCGCCCCGACGGGATTATGACGCGGCCTGCTGGTGTACGCTGTCGGACAGATCGCTGCGATGGGCCGGTTGGGTAAAGTACTGCCGGTCTTCCCAACGCAACATGGTCAAATCGCCCCCCCAGCAACAGCCGGTATCCAGGCCAATAATGCCTTCCGGCGTGCCTTTGCCTTCCAGTGATGCCCAGTGACCGAAAACAATGGTGTAATCGGCGTCGACCAATCGTGGCAAATCAAACCAGGGTTTCAGCGGAGCAGGCGCAGTGCCTGGCGCATCTTTGCAGATCATATCGAGTTGGCCGTTCGGGAAGCAGTAGCGCATGCGCGTCAGGGCATTGGTGCTGAAACGCAAGCGCGCCAGCCCGCTCAGTTCCGGGCTCCAGTTGTTCGGCATGTCACCGTACATGGCGTCGAGGAACAGCGGATAGCTGTCGCTGCTCAGTACGGCTTCCACTTCACGGGCACAGGTTTGCGCAGTTTCAATGTCCCACTGCGGCGTGATGCCGGCATGCGCCATCACCAGCTTGAGTTGCTCATCGACCTGCAGCACCGGTTGGCGGCGCAGCCAGTTGATCAGTTCATCGGCGTCTGGCGCTTCCAGCAACGACGTAATGCGATCTTTGGGTTTATTGCGGCTGATGCCGGCATAAACGGCCAGCAGATGCAGATCGTGATTGCCCAGCACCATGCGTACTGCCGGTCCGAGTGAGCGCACGTAGCGCAGCACGTCTAGTGAACCGGGGCCACGCGCGACCAGATCGCCGGTCAGCCACAGCTGGTCATGTTGGGGATCGAAGGCAACCTGGGCCAATAGCGACTTGAGTTCATCAAAACAGCCATGAACGTCGCCGATAAGATATGTCGACATAATCAGTGAATCAGCGTTGGAATGGCTAAGCGGAACACGGGAATAGCGGTCTGGAACGGCTGACCCTGATGATCAACCATTTCGTAATGGCCTTCCATGGTACCCAGCGGCGTTTCAAGAATGGCGCCGCTGGTGTATTGGAATTCGCCCCCGGGCGGAATGAGCGGCTGCTCGCCGACCACGCCTTCGCCCTGAACTTCGGTTTGACGGCCATTGCTGTTGGTGATCAACCAGTAACGGCCGAGCAGCTGCACGTTGAAACGCCCCAAATTGCGAATGGTGATGGTATAAGCGAAGACGTAACGTTCTTCCTCAGGTATCGACTGTGATTCCACATAGACACTTTGTACCTGAATACATACGCGAGGCGAATCAATCATGATCACTACTCCTTATTGCTACGGCGCGGGATTGGCTGAAAGCCAGTTAGCCAGCTTACAGTATTGCGCCACAGAAATATTTTCTGCTCTAAGTACCGGATCGATACCCAATTCCGTCAGTTGCTCCGGAGTGAACAAATCCCCCAGGCTATTGCGGACAGTTTTCCGGCGCTGGTTGAACGCCTGAGTCGTGATGCGGCTCAGCATGCGCACGTCACCCACCGGATTTGGATTCACCTTGTGCGGTACCAGACGTACCACTGCGGAATCCACTTTCGGCGCCGGAGTGAACGAAGTTGGTGGCACTTCCAGCACCGGAATAACGTTGCAGTAGTACTGCGCCATCACGGTTAAACGCCCGTAGGCTTTGCTGTTAGGGCCGGCAACCAGGCGGTTGACCACCTCTTTTTGCAACATAAAGTGCATGTCGCGAATGGCCTGAGTATAGCTGAAAAGGTGGAACATCAGCGGCGTCGAGATGTTGTACGGCAGGTTACCAAATACGCGCAGCGGTTGGCCAGCCTGCTCGGCCATTTCGGCGAAGTTCACCGTCATGGCATCTTGCTGGTGAATGGTCAGCTTGTCTTTCAACTGCGGATGGTTTGCCAGACGGGCCGCCAGATCGCGGTCCAGCTCAATCACCGTCATGCGGTCCATGCGCGCGCCGACCGGCTCGGTCAATGCGCCCAGGCCGGGACCAATTTCAACGACCGCTTCACCCGGCATTGGATGAATGGCGGAAACAATGCTATCGATGACAAACTGATCGGTTAAAAAGTTCTGTCCAAAGCGTTTGCGGGCAAAGTGCCCTTGGTGGACTTTATTATTCATTACAATTAATTATCATTTTAATGGCGAGATTCAAGGCCGTTTTGAAACTGCCCGCATCGGCGGTGCCGGTGCCGGCCAGTTCCAGAGCGGTACCGTGGTCGACCGAGGTACGGATAAAAGGCAAACCGAGGGTAATGTTTACCGCCCGGCCGAACCCTTGGTATTTTAGCACCGGCAGGCCCTGATCGTGATACATCGCCAGCACCGCATCCGCATGTTGCAGATACTTGGGCTGGAACAGGGTGTCCGCCGGCAGCGGGCCGATCAGATGAATACCTTCAGTCCGCAGCGCGTCTAGCGCCGGGATGATGGTATCTATCTCTTCGCGTCCCATATGGCCGCCTTCTCCCGCATGCGGGTTCAGTCCGCAGACATATATCTGCGGCTGGGCGATGCCAAATTTGGTTTTCAGATCGTTGTCGAGAATGCGGATGACTTCGAACAGGCTTTGGCGAGTGATGGCACCAGGCACTGCCAGCAAAGGCAGGTGGGTGGTTGCCAGCGCTACGCGCAGCTTTTCGGTCGCCAGCATCATTACCACGCGGTCGCAACCGCTGCGATCGGCAAAAAATTCGGTATGGCCGATAAAGGGCACACCGGCGTCGTTGATCACGCCCTTGTTCACCGGGCCGGTGATCAGCGCAGCAAACTCGCCGTTCAGGCAACCGTCGCAGGCGCGCGCCAGCGTTTCCACCACGTAAGCACTGTTACCCACATTCAGCTCACCAGCCACTACTGGATGAGCCGTCGCAACCGGCAATACCGTCAACGTACCCGCACGCTGTGGCTGAGCGGGGTGCTGTGGCTGATAGGTGCGCAGCTGTAGCGGCAGGTTCAACTGTCGGGCGCGTTCAAGCAACAAGGCCGGATCCGCGCACACCACCAGTTCAACAGGCCAATCCTGTTGCGCCAGCGCTGCCACTAAATCCGGCCCAACCCCGGCAGGCTCGCCGGGGGTGATTACGATACGATTATTGTTGTGCATTACCGTCAAGGATCTTCACGTAAGCCTGAGCACGTTGTTCCTGCATCCAGGTCTGCGCTTCTTCAGCAAACTTGCGGTTGAACAGCATGCGGTAAGCGCGATCTTTTTGCGCCGCATCGGTTTTGTCCACCTGACGCGTATCCAGCAGCTGGATCAGGTGCCAGCCGAAGGAAGAGTGTACCGGTTGGCTGACCTCGCCTTTGCTCAGCTTCATCAACGCGTCGCGGAAGGCCGGATCGTAGATGTCTGGAGAAGCCCAGCCCAGATCGCCGCCCTGCAGTGCAGAACCCGGATCCTGAGAAAGCTGTTTGGCTTCGTCAGCAAACTTGGCGCGACCGCTCTTGATGGCTTCGGCTACCGCCTGCAGCTTGGCACGTGCCTGATCGTCGGTCAGCACCACGGAAGGTTTCAGCAGAATGTGACGAGCATGAACCTCGGTGACAGATACCGACTGGTTGGCGCCACGGATATCATTCACTTTCAGGATGTGGAAGCCGACGCCGGAACGGATTGGCCCAACCACGTCGCCTTTTTTGGCGTTAACCAGTCTTTCGGCGAACAGGGTAGGGATCTCCTGTAGCTTGCCCCAGCCCATGTTGCCGCCTTTCAGCGCTTGGGAATCTGCAGAGTAGGAGATGGCCAGCTTGCCGAAGTCGGCGCCGCCGTTGATTTCACCCATCAGCTGTTTAGCCAGGGCTTCAGCATCGTCAACCTGCGCCTGTGTCGGGTTCTCCGGCAGCGGGATCAGGATGTGGCTGATGTTCATTTCGGTATCGCTGCCGTTCTGAGCGCCAACCTGAGTCGCCAGTGAGTCCACTTCCTGAGGCAGGATGGTGACGCGGCGGCGAACTTCGTTGTTACGCACTTCGCTGATCAGCATTTCTTTGCGGATCTGTGAACGGTAAGTGTTGTAGTTCAGACCTTCATACGCCAGACGGCTGCGCATCTGATCGATGCTCATTTTGTTCTGTGCGGCGATGTTGCCGATGGCTTTGTCCAGATCGGCATCGGAGACGTTAATCCCCATTTTCTTGGCCATCTGCAGTTGGATGTTATCCATAATCAGACGTTCAAGGATCTGGTGACGCAGGGTCTTGTCATCCGGCAATTGCTGACCGGCCTGCTGCGCATTGAGCTTCACCGACTGCAACAGGGTGTTTACGTCGCTCTCAAGTACCACGCCGTTATCCACGACGGCGGCGACTTTATCCACTTCTTGGGGTGCTGCGAACGCGGTATTGGCACAAACCACCAATCCGAGAATAAGCGTTCTCCAGTTCTTCATACTTTTCCCATTCTGTAATCCGCAAATGCGGGTGAAAGTTCTCGTTTTCAAAGTGTTACAAAGTATCAAAATGCACGTTGGTAAGGCAGTATGCCGGAACGCAACATTTCCGCGGAGCCCAGACTGTGATCGCTGCTCAGGCCACGCAGTTCGATGTTGAATGAAACTTTGTTGTCATAAACGCTGGTATTGTTGCTGTTGTTCCAGTCGGTGATCTTGCGCTCGTAGCCCAAGGTCACTGCCCAGCAGCAGGTGTTGTACTTCAGACCGAGCAACTGATCGGCGGACTGTTGGGCACGGGTGTCGTAGTAATAAGCCCCCACGACGGCCCAGCGATCGGCGATTGGCCAACTGCCGGTGACGCCCACCTGCGAAATACCGTCCTGATAAGCCGGCACCTGTCTGGTGTTCAGTGCCGTCTCAATATACTCCGGCGTAGCGTAACGGTAGTTCAACTGCAATACGCGTTCGGAATCCTGACGGTATTCCACCACGGCGTTACCCAACGAGACGCTATTGAGACGCGTATCATACTGCAGGCCGCCACGCAGACCCCAACGATCGTCAATCTTCCAATAGGTGTCGCCGGCCCAGGCCAGGCTACCGGTGTCGTCATTGTTGTCGTAATTCGTCGTTTTGTCGCCGGTACGGGAACGGCTGAAGTAGTAGATTTGACCCACGGAAACGTTAAAACGTTCAACCAGCGCATCATCATAAATACGCGAGGTCAAACCGGTCGATACGCGGTTCTGTGAGGCAATGCGATCCAGGCCGCTGTAAGTACGGTCGCGGAACAACCCGGAGTAGTCGGTTTGCAGCAGCGTGGTGTCGTAGGTGTAGATGTTACTTTGGTCGCGATAGGGTACATACAGGTACTGTACGCGTGGCTCGAGGGTCTGGGTATAGCCTTCGGACCAGTTCATTGGGCGATCGAACACCATCTTGCCGTCGACCTTGAACTGCGGCAACACGCGGTTGACCGAATCTTCGAGATCGGGGGCGTCGCTGCCGGTGCGGTTCTTGTAGTTGTTGGCGAAACCGTCAGGAATATCCTGCTGGTAATGGGTCGCCAGCAGCTTGGCTTCGGTATTGATACTGCCCCAGCCGTTGGTCAGTGGCAGGCTGAGCGTCGGTTCCATATGCAGACGGGTGGCATCCGGGCTATAGGGGTTGACGCTGATAAACTTGGCGGCCTGACCATAAATGCGGAAATCGAACGGGCCGAGATCCTCTTTATAGTAGTTCAGGTCGAGCTGCGGCTGAACTTTGTAGGAGTCTGAGCTGCTGCGATCGGTATCGTCGTAAATCTGGAACTGTTTGGAGCTTAAAGTCGCGTCCCAGTTATCAATGGCGTAGCCGACGCTGAATTTCTGCGTCGCATAACCGTCGGTGGTCGAACCGTATTTGGAATCCAGATCGGTAAAGTATTTGGAGTCGCTGACCTTGGTGTAGTCGACGTTGAAACGCCACACCTGATCCATCACGCCGTTGTGAGTCCAGTAGAACAACCAACGCTTACTGTCGTCAGGATTGTCCTTGCTGTATTCCTTGTCGTCCGGCAACCAGTCCAATTCCATCAGGCCCAGACCCGGCTGCACCAGGTAGCGGAATTCGTTCTGTAACTGCAGGCCACGTTTGGACATGTAATGCGGGGTGATAGTGGCGTCGAAGTTCGGCGCAATGTTCCAGTAATACGGCAGCATGAACTCAAAGCCATTGCTGCTGCCATATTTTGCGTTCGGGATCAGGAAGCCGGAACGACGCTTATCACCGACCGGCAATTGCAGGTACGGGCTGTAAAAGACCGGCACGCCGCCAATTTTGAAGCGGGCGTTCCAGATTTCAGCGACTTGCTCTTCGCGGTCGTGGATCACCTCGGAACCGACTACGCTCCAGCTGTTATCACCCGGCAAACAGGAGGTAAAGGTCCCGTTTTCCAAAATGGTGTAACGGTTGGCGCCGCGCATCTTCATTTTGTCGGCGTCGCCACGTCCCTGACGGCCTACCATTTGGTAGTCGCCTTCATAGACGTCGGTATCTTTATTATTCAGGTTCGACCAGGCTTTCGGGCCTTTCAACTTGATCTGGTTGTCGCTGTAGTGCACGTCACCCGTAGCGGTCACGGTGCGAACCGGTTCGGTTTGCCCCGCGTCTTGCGTCTGGTTCAGTTCAACCTGTTTGGCGGTCAGGGTGCTGTTGCCTTGTTCAATATTCACGTTGCCGGTGAACAGCGCGCTTTTCGGATAGTCCGCGCGTGAATCATCGGCGTGAATGGTGACAGGCAGGCTGTTAGGATCGCCGCTGACCAGCGGTTTGTCATAAACAGGAACGCCAAGCATACATTGCTCGGCCAGGTCAGCCAGCGCGTGCTGACTGTAGAGTGCCGTCCAAATCAGTGTGGCCAGCAGTGTTGGGAAACTTTTTTTCATACGCGGTTTTGGTGTTCCGTCATCAGAGGCGTCATGTCCGGCAAACGGTCAGAGACTATATCACTCATCTGCGTTGCGCTAGTGTTAAATCCGGCCGTTTACTTGCGTCGTCGATAGGCGCAAAGATAAATGACAGGTATGATAATCCAAATCCTGAGAAAAATCGCCTTAACCCTTACCTAAGACGGAAGGGAGCAGTCGGCTTTCGGCATGATAATTGAGGAGTATATGCAGTATTGGGGAAAACTGCTCGGGGTCATCGTGGCCATTTGGGCTGGCGCGGGATTCTGGGGTGTAGTTTTGGGGCTGATTGTCGGTCATATGATCGACTCTGCGCGTAGCAATAAGCGCAGCCGGGGCTTTTTTACCGACCAGCAAACGCGGCAAACGCTGTTTTTCCGCACCACTTTTCAGGTGATGGGTCACCTGACCAAATCAAAAGGGCGCGTTACCGAGGCGGATATTCAGATCGCCAGCCTGTTTATGGATCGTCTGCAACTGCACGGGGAAGCCCGTACCGCGGCGCAGCAGGCGTTTCGTGAAGGCAAACAGAGCCAGTTCCCGCTGAGAGAAACGCTGCAGCAGTTCCGCAGCATCTGCTTTGGCCGTTTTGACCTGATTAGGATGTTTCTGGAAATTCAGATCCAGGCGGCGTTTGCCGACGGGTCACTGCATCCTAACGAACGGCAGGTACTGTATGTGATTGCCGAAGAGCTGGGCATTTCACGTGCGCAGTTCGACCAGTTCCTCAGCATGATGGAGGGCGGACGCCAGTTTGGTGGCGGTCAGCAGGGCGGTTATTCGCAAGGCGGTTACCAGCAGGCGCAACGCGGTCCAACGCTGGAGGATGCCTGCAAGGTATTGGGTGTCAGCAGCAGCGACGACGCGACCACCATCAAGCGCGCTTACCGCAAGCTGATGAGCGAGCACCATCCGGATAAGCTGGTAGCGAAAGGTTTGCCGCCGCAAATGATGGAAATGGCCAAGCAGAAAGCGCAGGAAATTCAGGCGGCCTACGACCTGATCAAACGCGAGAAAGGCTTTAAGTAAAAAGAGGTGAGGGCTCGGTATTCTCTGAGCCCCTCTTTATATCGGTCAGAAGTCGGGTTCGACGCGAAAGTGCATCGGCGTCTGGAAAGCCGGATGGGTAATGCGCAGCTCTTGTGCATGCAGCTGTAAACGCGGCGCCATGGCTTTGGCTTCTGGCGTGGCATAGAAACCGTCGCCGAGGATAGGATGCCCCAGCGCCAGCATATGCACGCGCAGCTGGTGAGAGCGGCCAGTGATCGGCATGAGTTTGACCCGCGTGCTGCCGTCGGCGTCGCGTGACAACACCAGATATTCGGTTTGCGCCGCTTTGCCGGTCTCGAAACACACTTTCTGCAGCGGCCGATTCGGCCAGTCGCAAATCAGCGGTAAATCCACCAGACCTTCATCCTGCGCCAGATGCCCCCACACGCGGGCGATGTAGGACTTCTTCGGCTCGCGCTCACGGAACTGGCGCTTGAGTTCACGCTCGGCCGCCTTGTTCAGCGCCACCACAATCACCCCGCTGGTGGCCATATCCAGACGATGCACCGATTCGGCAGCCGGAAAATCCGCCTGAATGCGCGTCATCAGGCTGTCTTTATTTTCCGGCGCGCGGCCCGGGACCGATAGCAGGCCACTTGGCTTGTTGACCACGATAATGTGCTCATCCTGATACAGGATATGCATCGGGCCCTGCGGGGGATTGTAGGGTTCCATTTTGTTGGCTCCGCTGAGAGTAACGGCCAGGGGAACTGCAGTTCCCCTGGCGCGGGTTACTGGTGAGTGACGACCACCAGACGGATTGCATCCAGACGCCATCCCGCTTCATTCAGGTTGAGCAGCACCTGCTTGCGGTTGAACTCCAGCGCTTCTACCTCGTCGTCACGAATGTTCGGGTTGACCGCCTTCAGGGCTTCCAGACGAGCCAGCTCGGTACTCAACTTGTCATCCGCTTCCTGTTTGGCCTGCTCGATCAGGGCGCGAGCCTGTTCTTCAACCAGGCTTTCCGCCTGTTGCAACATGGCATGCACATCCTGTTGCACCGCATTGACCAGCTTGCTGGAGGTGTGGCGGTTGACCGCGTTCAACTGGCGGTTGAAACTTTCGAATTCAACCTGCGCTGCCAGATTGGTACCTTTGCGATCCATCAACATGCGGATAGGCGTTGGCGGCAGGAAGCGAGTCAGCTGCAGATGTTTCGGCGCCTGCGCTTCGACCACATACACCAGCTCGACCAGCAGGGTACCGACCGGCAGTGCCTTGTTTTTCAACAGGGAAACTGCACAGCTGCCGGTATCGCCGGACAGGATCAAGTCCAGGCCGTTGCGGATAATCGGGTGTTCCCAACTGACGAACTGGGCATCCTCACGCGACAGGGCCTGTTCACGATCGAAGGTGACGGTACAGCCGTCCTGCGGCAGCCCCGGGAAGTCGGGCACCAGCATGTGGTCGGACGGCGTCAGAACAATCAGGTTGTCGCTGCGATCGTCCTGATTGATGCCGACGATATCGAACAGGTTCAGCGCGAAGCCCACCAGATTGACGTCGTTGTCCTGATTGGCAATGGCTTCCGCCAGAGTCTGCGCTTTCTCGCCGCCGTTGGAGTGCATTTCCAGCAGGCGGTCACGGCCCTGCTCGAGCTGCATTTTCAGGTGGTCGTGCTGCTGGCGGCAGGCGTGAATGAACTCGTCCAGCCCTTCCTGCTCGGTCGGCGAAGCCAGGAAAGCGATCAGCTGCTCGTAGCCGCTGTCGTAAATGGTACGGCCGGTCGGGCAGGTATGCTCGAAGGCATCGAGCCCTTCGTGGAACCAGCGGCCCAGAACTGCCTGAGCGGTGTTCTCCAGGTACGGCACCATGATTTGAATGTCATGCATCTGGCCGATACGGTCCAGACGGCCAATACGCTGTTCCAGCAAATCCGGGTTGAACGGCAGGTCGAACATCACCAGGTGGCTGGCGAACTGGAAGTTACGGCCTTCGGAGCCGATCTCGGAACACAACAGCACCTGGGCACCGTCTTCTTCGGAGGCGAAGTAAGCGGCGGCGCGGTCGCGTTCGATAATCGACAGGCCTTCGTGGAACACGGCGGCACGGATAGCTTCACGTTCCCGTAGCACTTGCTCCAATTGCAGCGCGGTGGCGGCCTTGGCGCAGATCACCAGCACTTTTTCGTGGCGATTGGCCACCAGATAGTTCAGTAGCCATTCAACGCGAGGATCGAAGTTCCACCAGGTGGCGTTCTCGCCTTCGAATTCCTGATAGATTTGCTCTGGATAGAGCATGTCGCGTGCGCGCGCCTCAACGGTTTTCTTCGCGCCCATGATGCCGGACACTTTAATGGCGGTCTGGTACTGGGTCGGCAACGGCAGTTTGATCTGGTGCAGGTTGCGGTGTGGGAAGCCTTTGACGCCGTTGCGCGTGTTACGGAACAGCACACGGCTGGTGCCGTGGCGGTCCATCAGCATGGTGACCAGTTCCTGACGCGCCTGCTCGCTGTTTTCACCGTCGCTGTTGGCGGCTTTCAGCAGCGGTTCAATGTCTTGTTCGTCGATCAGCTCGCCGAGCAGGTTCAGCTTGTCGTCGGCCAGGCGCTCACCGCTGAGCAGCAAGGTAACGGCATCGGCCACCGGGCGATATTTTTGCTGTTCGGCAACAAAATCGTGGTAGTCGTGGAAACGGTTCGGATCCAGCAGGCGCAGACGGGCGAAGTGGCTTTGTTGGCCAAGTTGCTCTGGCGTTGCGGTCAGCAGCAGCACGCCGGGAATGTGTTCTGCCAGTTGTTCGATCACCTGGTATTCACGGCTCGGCGCATCTTCGCTCCAGGCCAGATGGTGCGCTTCATCCACCACCAACAGATCCCACTGGGCATCGGCCAGTTCTTCCAGGCGCTGCTTGTTGCGGCGTACGAAGTCCAGCGAGCAGATCACCAGCTGTTCGGTTTCAAACGGGTTGCTGCTGTCGAGTTTGGCCTCTGAGTAACGGCTGTCGTCAAACAGAGAGAAATACAGGTTGAAGCGGCGCATCATTTCGACCAGCCACTGGTGCTGCAGGGTTTCCGGCACCACGATCAATACGCGCTCGGCGCGGCCTGCCAGCAACTGCTGGTGGATAATCATCCCGGCTTCGATGGTTTTACCCAATCCAACTTCGTCCGCCAACAAAACGCGCGGCGCATGACGCTGGCCGACTTCATAGGCGATATGCAACTGGTGCGGGATCAGGCTGGCACGCATGCCACGCAGGCCGGCGAACGGCAGGCGATACTGCTCGCTCTGGTATTTACGCGCGCGGAAGCGCAGGGCGAAACGGTCCATACGGTCGATCTGGCCGGCAAACAGGCGGTCCTGCGGCTTGCTGAAGGTCAATTTGCTGTCCAGCAGCACTTCGCGCATCGCCACACCGCTTTCCTGGGTATCCAGGCGGGTGCCGATATAGGTCAGCAGACCGTTATCCTCTTTGACCTCTTCGACCTGCAGCTCCCACCCTTCGTGGTTACTGATGGTGTCGCCCGGGTTGAACATCACGCGGGTGATTGGCGAGTCATTTCTGGCGTAGAGGCGGTTTTCACCGGTTGCGGGGAAAAGCAGGGTAATCATGCGCGCATCCAGCGCCACGACGGTTCCCAGTCCTAATTCGCTTTCCGTATCGCTGATCCAGCGTTGACCAAGTGTAAAAGGCATATATTGTCGGCTCGATTCTTTTTAAGTAAGTCTTGTTACCGGGCGGAAAGGGCCGCGGCACCCGTATCAAACGTTTGCTAATCCCGATTTATTTTAATATGGCGGGCAATAGCTATTCATCCCATGCATACATCGTCAGACGACATGGGGGGTGTGTGGGTCCAGAATTTGGGAAGGGCGCTATGGTAATGGAAGGCGGCGCGTTCGTCACCTGCAAAACCCGATGATTTTTCTTAACCCTTCACCAAACCCTGCTGGCGGGCGGAATGTTAAAACAGTCCCATCTGCCCGGTCACCAGCGTGGTAAAATCGTCATGTAAAAATGGCAGTATAGCGTCTGCTACCGGCTGCAGCTGGCGCTCCAGATAATGGGGATAATCAATCGCCGACTGCTGGGTCTCCAGCGGCTCCGGCCCGGCTACCGTCATGACATAGCTGATCCAGCCGCCGTTTTGGTATTGTAACGGTCGTCCCTGCTGACGATTATAGTCGTCGGCGATACGTGCTGCGCGCACATGCGGTGGAACGTTGCGCTGATAGTCGTCCAGCTTTCTGCGCAGACGCTTGCGGTAGACCAGCCGATCGTCGAAATCGCCGTTAAGCGTTTGACTAACGTATTCACGCACAAAATCCTGGTAGGGCTGGCGTTTAAAAATGCGCTGATACAGCAGGCGCTGAAACTGCTGTGCCAGCGGTGTCCAGTCGGTGCGCACCGTTTCCAATCCCTTGTAGACCATCTCTTCGCTGCCGTCCGGCTGGGTGATCAGCCCGGCGTAACGTTTTTTGCTGCCCTGCTCGGCGCCGCGAATGGTGGGCATCAGGAAACGCGAATAATGGGTTTCAAACTCCAGTTCCAGCGCATTTTCCAGCCCGTACTCTTGCTGCAAATGCTGTTGCCACCATTGGTTCACCTGTTGCACCAGCTTTCGGCCTATTTGCGCCGCTTGCTGCTCGTCATGCGGTTGTTTGAGCCAAACGAAGGTCGAGTCGGTATCGCCGTAGATCACCTGATACCCCTGCGCCTCGATCAGCTCGCGCGTTTGCCGCATGATTTCATGGCCGCGCAGGGTGATCGACGAGGCTAATCGGGGATCGAAAAAACGACAGCCGCTCGATCCTAATACGCCATACAGCGCGTTCATGATGATCTTTAAGGCCTGCGACAAGGCTTTGTTCTGCTGACGTTTCGCCGCTTCACGGCCTTGCCAGATCTGCTCGACGATCGCCGGCAAACAGTGCTTGCTGCGTGAAAAACGCGCGTGGCGAAAACCGGGCACCGAGTCCGCATCGCCTGGGTTTCGCATGCCTTCGACCAAGCCGACCGGATCGATCAGGAAGGTGCGGATGATTGAGGGATACAGGCTCTTGTAATCCAGCACCAGCACCGAGTCATACAGGCCGGGTTGCGAATCCATCACAAAACCGCCGGGGCTGTGTTCCTCGGGCTGTTCACCCAGGTTGGGGGCCACAAAGCCCAGCCGGTGCATGCGCGGCATATACAGATTGCTGAAGGCGGCCACCGAACCGCCGCTGCGGTCGGCTGCCAGCCCGGTAACCGTGGCGCGTTCCAGCAGGAAGGTCAGCAACTCGGTTTTGGCAAAAATTCGCGTAACCAGTTCGCAGTCTTTCAGGTTGTAACGCGCCAGCGCGGGCTTGTCTTCGGCAAAGCGCCGGTCGATTTCTGCCATGCGCTGGTAAGGGTTATCGATAGACTTGCCTTCTCCCAGCAGCGTTTGCGACACGTGTTCCAGGCTGAACGACGGAAAGTTCCAGGTGGCGGATTTCAGCGCTTCAATGCCGTCGATAATCAGGCGACCGGCGGCGGAAGCGAAAAAGTGATTCTGTTTGAAACCGTGTTCGCGCCACTCCAGCAGGTTGCCGCCACGGCCCAGTCGCAGCGGGATCTGATAGCGTTCGGCGTGTTTTTGCAGCACGCGCAAATCGAACTGCACCAGGTTCCAGCCAATAATGGCGTCGGGATCGTGCCGCTCAAGCCATTGGTTCAGCCGTTCCAGCATTTGCGGACGGCTGACGCAGTACTCCAACTCAAAATCCAGTGGTTCATTGCCGCCGTTGGCGGGCCCAAGCATGTAAACCTGGCGCTGGCCGCAGCCTTCCAGGGCAATCGAGTACAGCTCGCCGTGGGCGGTGGTTTCAATGTCCAGGGAGACCAGCTTCAAGGTTGGGCGGTATTCCGGCGCCGGTTTCATTTGGCCGCCCTGCAGCGGGCCGTTGCCGTTGGCCTGGCCGCTGAACCACACCGGTGCGGTGATGAAACGCTCCATCAGGTAGCGTTCCGGTGGCCGGATATCGGCCTCGTAGACATTGACGCCACCGTCTTTCAGCAACTTTTCCAGCTTGATCAATTGGCGATGCTGCCGGCAGTAAAGCCCCACCACCGGGCGATGGTGAAAGTCAGTCAACGGCAGGGGTTTCAGCTCCAGTTGCCGCTCCTCACGCAGCAGCAGTTCAGCGCACTGGCGCTGTTCGGCCGGGATAAAGGCTACGGAGATCTGCGGCGCCAGACGAAGTTGCTGCGGTCCATTGTCGGTCGCCAGCCAAAACTCCACCTCGGTGCCGGCAGGCGTATCACGCCAGTGGCGGGTGAGCAGAAAGCCCTGTTGGAGTGACATCATATACCCTTCGTATTTCAAGCTGCGGCGTTGTTGGCTGCGTGCGTTCACCCCAGTCACTTACTTGGGTAAGCTCCTGGGGACTCTCGCTCTTGCCGCCTAGCCGCAACTTGAAATCCATTGGGTATTCCCCTGATGCTCAAGGCGTGGTGTCGTTGGCTGTTTGCGAAAGCTTTGGTTCTGGTAGATAAATTATAGTATGGGTTTTTATACAGTAATTGTCCATGGCCGCACAGTTCTGCCAAAAAAGCATACAATTCACAGGTTGACTCGCTCCCGGCCGCACCGGACAATCCCACGCCCACGCGCTTTGGATAACGAACAGAGGTTTAATGGAAGCCTATTTACAGCACTTGATCACCCAGTCATTGGCTTTCACTCTGATGGTGGTCATGTTTGTCGCGTTTCTGGAATCGCTGGCGCTGGTGGGGCTGTTGCTGCCCGGCACGGTCATGATGGCCAGTATCGGTGCGTTGATCGGCAGCGGTCAGGTAGATTTCTATTATGCCTGGGCTGCGGGCATCGTGGGTTGCCTGTTGGGTGACTGGATTTCTTACTTTATCGGCCGCGCCTTCAAGGGGCCGCTGCACCGCTGGTCATTCTTGAAGAAGAACAAAGCGATGCTGGACAAGACCGAGCACGCGTTGCATCAACACAGTATGGCGACCATCCTGATTGGGCGCTTTGTTGGCCCAACGCGCCCGCTGGTGCCGATGGTGGCCGGCATGCTCGATTTGCCGCCGTATAAATTCGCGTTGCCTAACATCATCGGCTGTATTGCCTGGCCACCAGTCTATTTCTTCCCCGGTATTTTGGCCGGCGTAGCCATCGATATCCCTGCCAGCGCCAACAGTGCGTTATTTAAGTGGTTGCTGTTTGCGGTAGTGGTATTGATTTGGTTGGCCGCCTGGCTGAGCTGGCGATGGTGGCGCGAAGGCAAACGCAGCGCCGACCGGCTTGGCAAGTGGCTGTCACCGGTACGTCTGCGGATGGCCTGCGTCCTGAGCTGGGGATTGGCGATCGGCACCTTTTATTATCTGCACCAGCAACCGCTGATGCCGGTTTATCGTCACCTGCTGTGGAAGGTGTTGGCTGGCTGATATCCCCGTTGTCTTTCAAGCGGCAGCGTTGTTGGCTGCGTCCCTAAACCCCAGTTACTTACCTAAGTAAGCGCCTGGGGATTCAGGCTCTTGCCGCCTAGCTGTCACGTGAAATCCATAGTGGATAGGGTTTGGTGTTCTGCCACCTTACTGGAAGAAGGCTTCCAGCTGTTCAAACACCCGCACGTCTTCGCTGTGGCGTTTTACCTGCAGCACATCTTCGAGTTTTTCTACCTGGCTGATCATCTGCATCAGCCGTTGATCGTCCGCCACCAATAGCCAGATGCGGCTTTGTTTACCGTCTTTCAGCGGCAGGCAAAGAATGCCCTCCACGTTGAAGGCGCGGCGGGCAAACAGGCCGCAGACGTGCGACATCACGCCAGGGTGGTTACGTACCGCCAGTTCCAGGATCACCTGTGGGTTATTGCGTTGTTCTGACATGGCTTATTCTCCAATCATGTCGATGTTGGCAGCGCCCGGCGGCACCATCGGGAAAACTTTTTCATTAATATCAATCAGCGCATGGATCAGGCAAGGCCCTGGACGTTGGATCGCTTCGGCCAGTGCCGCCTGCGGATCTTCTGCGGCATTCAAATCGCAGGTGTCCATCCCGAAACCGGCGGCAATCTTGATAAAGTCGGTGCGCTTGGGATAGGCGGCGGCGAAAATGCGCTGCTGGTAGAACAGCGTTTGCTGCTGGTGCACCAGCCCCAACGCCTGGTTGTTCATCAGGATAATTTTCACGTCCAGGTCATGTTCGACGGCGGTCGCCATTTCCTGAATGTTCATCATCAGGCTGCCGTCACCGGAGAAACACAGCACCTTGCGCTGCGGTTCGGCCAGGGCAGCGCCGATCGCCGCCGGCAGGCCGAAGCCCATGGTGCCCAGCCCGCCGGAGGTCAGCCACTGGCGCGGTCGGCTCAGCGGATAGGCTTGTGCTACCCACATCTGATGCTGGCCCACGTCGGTGGTAATGATGGCGTTTTCGTCCACGCAGCGCGCGGCAGCCAGCACCAGCCCGTAGTGGCTCAGCGGATCTTCGGCGTTAGGCATGCTGAACGGGAACTCGCGCTTGAGATCATTGACGGTACTCAGCCATTCGCTGCGTGGCTGCGCTTCGATTTGAGGCAGCAGTTGTTGCAATACCTGGCCTACGTCGGCGTGAATGGCAATATTGGCCTGCTTTACCTTGCCCAGTTCGGCGCGATCGATGTCCACGTGAATGATGCTGGCGTTTGGACAGAATTGCTCGGTCTTGCCAATCGCCCGATCGTCAAAGCGCGCGCCCAGCACGATCAGTAAATCAGCCTCTTGCAGAATAAAGTTGGTACTGCGCGCCGCATGCATACCCAGCATGCCCAGCGACAACGGATGCTGCACCGGCATGGCGCCCAATGCCATCAGCGTCATGGTGGTGGGCAGGTTGGCGCGTTCAGCGAGCTCAATCGCCTGCTGATAGGCGTTGGCGCAGATGATGCCGCCGCCCAGATACAACACCGGGCGTTTGGCCTGATTGATCATCGCGGCGGCCTGCGCCACGGCGGTAGCTTCAAAGGTTGGCGCCGCATCGGGAACGGCGATCGGCGGCAGTTGGTCCAGGCTGATAACCGCCGTTTGAACATCTTTCGGTACGTCGATCCACACCGGGCCAGGGCGGCCGGATTCAGCGATGCGGAATGCGTCACAGATCACCTGTGGCAGTTCGCGGATATCGCGGACCAAATGGTTGTGCTTAGTGATTGGAATCGAGATGCCGTAGGTGTCCACTTCCTGGAAGGCGTCGGTGCCAATCATCGAAGAGGGAACCTGGCCGGTGATGCACACCAGCGGGATAGAATCGAGTTTGGCGTCGGCGATGGCGGTGACCAGATTGGTCGCGCCCGGGCCGCTCGAGGCGATACAAACCGCCGCTTTCCCGTTAGCGCGTGCCATACCCTGCGCCATAAAACCCGCCCCCTGTTCGTGGCGAGCCAGTACGTGATGAATACGGGTGCTTTGGCTCAGCGCGTCATACAGCGGCAGTGCCGCGCCGCCGGGAATGCCGGCGACGGTGGTGATGCCATGACGCTCCAGCAGATGAACGATCAACTCTGCGCCGGTGAAGCGGTTACCTTGATGTGGCGTGCCCGAAATTGCCATGTTCCTATCCTTTCTCAAGGCCGGTTTGCTTTTCTGGGCAGGGGGCTAAAACTAAAAACCCCGCCCGGTTTGCGCCGGCGGGGTTTGGGAATCGATGCGTTGATTCGGACCCTACGGCGCATTGCCGACGACCACCACCACACGCACGACGACCACCGCGGCTGGTAGCGCGGTAATTAGTAGGGTCGAAGTCAGCGAGGATGCGATCACAGGGAACCTTATCATCAGTAAAAAAAGTCAGGTTTTTATAAAACCACAGGCGAAAAATTCGCACAACTGGTTTATTTGCACAGCATAAAAAACGGGCGGAAGATCACGGTTTGTGTGAAATGCCCAGCACCTTGGCTTCCGGCGCGCTGCCGTCCAGCAGCGCCTGCGTCGGGCCGTCGTAAAAAATACGGCCGTCCACCACCAGCAGGGTCCGTGGCGCGATGCGTGCGGCGTCATCCAGGTTGTGCGATACCATCAACAGCGTCAGGTTTCGCTGGTCGCAAACTTCCTGCAGCAGTTGCAGCATCTCGTTGCGTAAAGCCGGATCGAGCGCTGAAAAAGGTTCGTCGAGTAACAGGATGGGCCGCTGGCGGATCAGGCAACGCGCCAGGGCGGCACGCTGGCGTTGGCCACCGGAAAGTTGTGACGGCAGGCGGGGCAAATGTTCTTCCAGCCCTACTTGCCGGGCAATTTGCGCCAACTGCCGCTTCTGCTCCTCATTCAGCCGCAGGCCGGGATCCAGGCCTAAACCGATGTTCTGCGCCACCGTCAGGTGGGCGAACAGGTTATTTTCCTGAAACAGCATCGAGACCGGGCGCTTGGCTGGCGGCGTGCCGGTGTGGTCGCTACCGTTGAGCAGCAACCTGCCGCTGGCGGACGGCAGAAAACCGGCGATCAGGCTGAGCAGAGTGCTCTTCCCCGCCCCGCTGGGGCCCAGCACCGCGACGCGTTCGCCCGGTTGAATACGCAGGTCGAAGCGCATTGGCAGGTGTTCATACAGGTAGGTCAGTTTTTCAAGCTTTAGCATATGTCCTTCATCTTTCACGTTGCCGCTGTGTTGGCTTTCTTCACTTATCCCAGTCACTTAGGGAACTAAGCTCCTGGGAATGCGCTCAGTCGCCGCCTTGCTGCAGCTTGAAATCTATCGGTCAGAGCGGCCCGGTAAGCGTTCGATCAGGGTAAACAGCAGGAAGCACAATAACAGCAACAGCAGCGCGGTGACCGCGCCGTCATTACTGCGGTAGGCGCCGATCTGCTGGTACAGGTAAAAAGGCAGGGTGCGGAAATGTTCGTTGCCAAACAGTGCCACCACGCCGAAATCGCCGATCGACAGTACGCAGGCGAAGGCCAGCGCCTGGGCCAACGGGCGGCGCAGCGCTTTCAGCTCAATCCAGCGTAGCCGCTGCCAGCCCTGAATATCCAGCGACAGGCACAGCGGATTATAACGTTCGGCCAGGTCGCGCATGGGGTTTTCCAACACTTTTAGCGCATAGGGCACGGCCATCAACGCATTGGTGAGGATCACCAGCGCGTACGGCGACTGCGGCAGCCCGACGGTGTCGCTCAACAGCAGGAAGAAACCGGTGGCCAGCACAATGCCCGGCATCGCCAGGATCACCATACCGCTCAACTCCAGCGCGTGCCCCCAACGCAGTCTCTGTTGCAGCTTCAGCTCACGGCTGCTCCACAGCAGCATCATGGTCAGCACGACACAAAGTACGCCCGCCCCCAGAGCGATGCGCAACGAAGTGAACAATGCCTGCCACAACACCTGTTGCTGCAGGACGCTAACCATCGTTTGATTGGCGCCGTCGGCGATCACCGCCAGCAGTGGGGGCAACAGCAGCAGCAACGCAGCGGCAATCAGCAAAAAGTCACTGATGCGTCGCCACAGGCTGTCTTCCGGATTACGCCAGATAGTGGCATGGGTATTGCCGACCGGCAGCGCCTGGCTCAGGCGCTGGCTGAAGATCACCAGCCCCAGGCAGCATGCCAGTTGGATCAGCGCCAGCAGCGCGGCGCGGCTGAGATCGTAGTCGTAACTGAGCGCCTGATAGATGGCCAGTTCGATGGTGGTTGCCTGCGGCCCACCTCCCAGCGACAGTACGGTGGCGAAGCTGGCGAAGCACAGCATAAAGATCAGCGCGCCGCTCGGCAGGATTTGACGGCGCAGCGCCGGCCACTCGACAAAGCGAAACTGCTGCCAACCGCTCATGCCGAGCTGGGCTGCCAATTGGCGCTGTTCAACCGGGATGTTTTCCAGCGCCTGCAGCAACAGACGTGTCGCCAACGGCAGGTTGAAGAACATGTGCGCCAGCAGGATGCCCTGCAGACCATAAGGCGTGAAACTGTAGTTAATGCCCAGCCAGCCACACAGCATTGCCAACCAGCCCTGGCGGCCATATATGCTGAGCAGGCCGAATACCGCCACCAGCACCGGCAGCACCAGCGTCATGGCGCAGAGCCGCAGCAGTAACTGACGACCGGGGAAACGGCGGCGATAGAGCGCCCGAGCCAGCAGTAGCGCGGGTAGCACCGAGATCAGCGCGGACAGCAGGGCCTGCCAAAACGTGAAGCGCACTACGTGCCACAGGTAGCTGTCTTGCCATATACCACGCCAATCGCTGTCCGGCGCGTGCCGCCACAGCGACCCCATCGCCAGCACGGCGATGGTCAGGATCAGGCCGGCGGCCAGCAGCCCCGGCCATAGCCAACGCGGGATCAGTGGCTGACGGCGGTTTGCCATGCCCGGATCCAGTTGCTGCGTTGTTTGGCTACATCTTCTGCGCTGTACTGCAGTGCGGTCTGCGGGACGGTCATTTGGTCAAATCCGGCCGGCAGTGAGGTCTTGATCACCGGGTACATCCAGTTGCCGGTAGGAATGGCGTTTTGGAACGCCGGGGATACCATAAATTGCATAAAGCGTTCCGCCAACTCAGGTTGCTTGCTGGCCTTGAGTTTGCCCGCCACTTCCACCTGCAGATAATGGCCTTCACTGAAGTTGGCCGCGGCGTAGCTGTCTTTTTTTTCTTCAATCAGATGGTAGGCTGGGGAGGTGGTGTAGCTAAGCACCAAATCGCCTTCGCCTTTCAGGAACAGGCCATAGGCTTCGCTCCAGCCCTTGGTCACGGTGACGGTTTTCTTCGCCAGCTTCTGCCAGGCTGCCGGTGCCTGATCGCCATACACTTTCTGCATCCACAGCAGCAGACCCAAACCTGGGGTACTGGTACGCGGATCCTCATAGATCACTTTCCAGTTCTGGCTGCTGTCGACCAGCTCATGCAGGCTTTTGGGCGGGTTTTTCAGCTTTTCTTTGTTGTAAACGAAGGCAAAGTAGCCGTAGTCATAGGGGACGAAGGTTTTGTCTTGCCAGCCGCCCGGTACGTTCAATTTGCTGCTGTCGACGTCGCTTGGCGCGAATAGCCCGGTTTGCTGCGCCGCCTGCAGCAGGTTGTTGTCCAGCCCCAGCACCACGTCGGCGGCGCTGTTTTTGCCTTCCATGCGCAGGCGGTTAAGCAGTGAGACACCGTCTTCCAGCGCGACAAATTTCAGCTCGCATTCGCATTGGGCCTCAAAGGCTTTTTTGACCGACGGGCCAGGGCCCCAGTCAGCGGCGAAGGAATCGTAGGTGTAGACCGTCAGCGTGGGCTTGGCGAACACCGGTGCGGCGCACAGCAACAGTAACAAGGGCAGGCTTTTTTTGACCACTTTGCACTCCTGAAAATTTAGGGGGGCAAGGGTATCTGAGGGGGCAAGCGGCTGATGCCGGATCGCTGGGCTCAAATCCCTCCGCCGGTATTGACCGGATCAGGTTCGACGGGTTTGTTCTCAGCAAAACCGGCCGCTTGCGTTTTCATTACGCTGCTGTCGTTTTGCACCCCGTTGAGACGGCGCCATTGTAAAGACTAACGGGCGCCGGTGAAAGGTGCTTATGCTTCCGGCGGCGCAAACCAGGCGGATTTGAAATCGAACCAACCCAGAGTGTTCATTCGCACGCCGCGCATGCTGCGCTGGCCATGCAGTTGCAGCCAGTGGTGGAACAGAGGATGCAATTGATGGCCGCTGACCAGACGTTGGCAAAAATCCGCCAGCGGCAGGGCATTGGCGCGCCACAGCGCCGCATCTTCGGACAAGTCCTCACTCATGCAGTGCTGCATCAGCGGCAGTTCATACAGGGTGGCGAACAGTGAGAACTCCAGCGGCAGGTAAAAGTTGGCGCTGCCGAGCCACAAATCGGTGCTCGCGTCGCCTTTATGCCAGGTAGCGTAATCGACAATCTGAATATTCAGCTTAATGCCGTGCTGCGCCAGCAGCGGCTCGATGGCCTGCTGAATGGCGTGGAACTCCGAGTGTTCGCTGTAGTAGGTCAGGGTCAGTTCGGTCAATCCGGCCGGTTTGGGCTGCAATGCCAGCGCGCGATTGTGGTGCCAGCGCGGCAGAATGCCGTAGGCCGGTGACCAATAGCGTTGATAAACAGGGCCGGCGTTGCTCAGGAGCGAAATAGGGTTGATCAGTTCGCATAACCAGCTGCGGATGACCGGATCGGCCGCCAGCGGGGAGCGCTGATCGAATAGCAGAAAATAGCAGCCTTCTTCCAGTCGACTTTCCAGCTCGTTTTTCCCGGTATCGTCCGCCTGGAGCTGTACGCCGGAGTGTACCAGTTCTTCGGTCACCTCTGGCAGCACCCAGATATTGACCTCGTCGATCAGTGCGCGATAGCCAAAGTAATCATCAAAGGCGTGAATTTTCATCTGGCTGCGGTGATTGCGCACCACGCTATAGGGGCCGGTACCGACCGGATGGCGCGAGAACTCCGGCAGGCTTTGCCACTCGCGCGGCAATATCATGGCGTGCACGCTGCCCAGCAGCCACGGCAGCCAGTAATCGGGGCTGTGCAGATGCACGTCAATCACGTAGGGCGTCGGCGACGTCACGCGTTCGATATGGGAGAACAGCGGTTGTGGCATCAACCGGCTGAGCGAACTGATGACATCTTCCATTTCCAGCTCGCGCCCATGGTGGAAATGAATGGCCGGGCGTAAATAAAAGCGCCAATGCAACGGCGTTAAAGCTTGCCAGTGATGAGAAAGATCGGATTCCAGTTCCCCGTTTTCCTCATTTATCCGCGTCAGGCCGCTGAAAATTTGTCTCGCCAAATGGGTTTCCGAGCGCCGCAGCGCCGAGCCCGGCAACAGATTGTACAGTTGCCGGTAATAGAGCACGCGCAGGATGTGTTTACCCTGACGAAAGCTGCGGCCCAGTTGGGACAGCAGCATCTGCCGCACCACATTTTTATCGCCGACCAGTTGCACCAGCTGATCGATACGATCCTGCTCCAGCAACTCCTCGGCACGCTGTTGCTGCAACGCCAGACCGGTATAGTGAAAGGTCAGTTGCGAACGCTTGCCGCGCCCCGATTCTGCCTGCCAGGTCAGCCAGCCCTGCTGCTGCATGGCGCCCAGTAGTGATCGCACGTGGCGACGCGAGCAGCTGAGCACTTCGGCCAGCTCCTGTAACGTGGTTTCGGTCGGTTCGCCATGGCAGCGCTGCCACAGGCGAATGAACTGCTGTTGCAATCTGGAAGTGGACATAAAAGAGGAAGGCTCCGGCGGTAACCCATCAATTTATCTTTCCCTATATTACGCCGATAATTTTCCTCAATGAAAGGGGGAGGGCGACGGATGAAAGTTTTCTTGTCAAAACAGTTCTATCAGCGCTACTTCAGCGCAGTACGCCGGCAGCATGCTGACTGGTTGGGACTGGTACCTGAACAGGCGCGGCTGGAGATGTTGGCTCACCTGACCCAATGGGATATCGCGTCAATGACGGACAAGCAATACCGCGAGCACCTCTGAGGCTTCGGTAGCGAAAGTGTTTCTGAGTAATGGTGCTGTTCACCAGCCAGTGGGGTTATACCCACTGGTTTTTTTATTGTGGGCTGCGGGGATATTGTTGCAATTTTTTCCCCTTGGCCTAAGGTTCTGTCTTCCGCATTAAGGGCCTGAGACGAAGATATGAAACGACTGCATTGGCTGCCACGCCGCTTTAATCCCGTCTTTGCCGCTTTCCTGCTGATTGCTTTCCTTTCCGGTATTGCCGGAGCGCTATTGGCGCCGACCCTGAGCCTGTTTTTAACCACCGAGGTTAAGGTCCGGCCGCTGTGGGTGGGGCTGTTCTATACCGTTAACGCCATTGTCGGCATCGCGGTCAGTTTTCTGCTGGCCAAACGTTCGGACACGCGCGGCGATCGACGCAAGCTGATCCTGGTGTGCTGCCTGATGGCGGTCGGCAACTGCCTGCTTTTTGCCTTCAACCGTGACTATTTGACGCTGATTACGGCCGGGGTGCTGCTGTCGGCGATTGCCAACACCGCCATGCCACAGATTTTCGCACTGGCGCGGGAATATGCTGACAGCTCGGCACGTGAAGTGGTGATGTTCAGTTCGGTCATGCGTGCGCAGCTGTCGTTGGCCTGGGTGATTGGCCCGCCGCTTTCGTTTACGCTGGCGCTGAATTACGGCTTTACGGTGATGTTCGTTATTGCCGCGGCGACCTTTGCAATTTGTGCATTGCTGGTGTGGTTTACGCTGCCTTCGGTGCCGCGTGTCGCGCCGGTAGAACCTGCCGATACGCTAATCGCAGCCCCTTCGGCACCGATTGCCCCAGTCAGCGCCTGGCGGAACCCGGATGTCAGGCGGTTGTTTATCGCCTCGGTGCTGATGTGGACCTGCAATACCATGTACATCATAGACATGCCGTTGTATATCACCGCCGATCTGGGCCTGCCGGAGAACCTGGCGGGGCTGCTGATGGGCACGGCGGCCGGGCTGGAGATCCCGGCGATGCTGCTGGCCGGTTATTACGTCAAGCGCTTCGGCAAACGCAATATGATGCTGTTCGCCGTGGTGGCAGGCATCCTGTTTTATGCCGGGCTGGTGGTGTTCAAGTTCAAGCTGGCGCTGATGGTATTACAGCTGTTCAATGCCATCTTTATCGGCATCATCGCCGGTATCGGCATGCTCTATTTCCAGGACCTGATGCCAGGGCGGCCCGGTGCGGCGACAACGCTGTTTACCAACAGTATTTCTACCGGGGTGATCCTGGCCGGGGTGCTGCAGGGCGCGTTGGTGGAAAACCTGGGCCATTACGCGGTGTATTGGTTGGCGGCACTGCTGGCGGTGGCGGCGTTATGGATGAGCGCCCGCGTGCGAGAAGTGTGAGTGTAAACGTCGTCAATATTGACGCATGTCATTGAGAACATTACGCCAACGGCCCAAGCTAAACGAAACCGGAGCCCGATCGCTGTGCTCCCGCCCATCTTGCTGCTGAGATGCCGATCCGTTTAGAAAAGTGGGTATGTTATGGATAAACTAACACCGCTCAAACCTGTCCCTTCCCTGTGTGCCGTCGTCGTCGCTCTGCTTATCTGGTTTGTGATCCCGGTTCCCGAAGGGGTTGCGCCCAATGCCTGGCATCTGCTGGCGCTGTTTATCGGCACTATCATCGCCATCATCGGCAAGGCAATGCCGATTGGTGCGGTTTCCATCGTGGCCATTGCACTGGTGGCCGTAACCGGTGTCACTAACCCCGGCAAACCGGGCGCGGCGCTCAATGATGCGCTCAGCGGGTTCTCCAACCAGCTGATTTGGCTGATCGGTTTTTCGATCATGATCTCGCTTAGCCTGAACAAAACCGGGCTGGGCGCGCGCATTGGCTACTACTTTATTTCGTTGTTCGGTAAGAAGACGTTGGGGATCGCCTATGCATTGACGCTGGCGGAAACCACTCTGGCGCCGGTCACCCCAAGCAATACTGCCAGAGGCGGCGGGATTATCCATCCGATCATGAAGTCAATCGCCGACAGCTTCGGCTCGCGGCCCGATCTGAACACCTCCGGTAAAATTGGCCGCTATCTGTCGCTGGTGAATTACAACATCAACCCCATCACGTCGGCGATGTTTATCACCGCGACTGCGCCTAACCCGCTGATCGTCAGCCTGATCGCCAAGGGTACGCACGGCAACTTTGAGCTTTCCTGGTCAATGTGGGCAATTGCCGCTCTGGTGCCGGGCGTGTGTTCGTTGATCGTTATGCCGCTGGTCATTTATCTGTTGTATCCACCGGAGGTGAAAAGCACCCCGGACGCGCCGCGCTTCGCTCGCGACAAGTTACAGGCTTTGGGGCCAGTCACATTGCCGGAGAAAATTACTCTGGCAGTGTTTGCCCTGCTACTGGTGCTGTGGGCGGGTATCCCGGCGATGATCTTCGGCCCGGCGCTGGCGGTTAACCCCACCACGGCCGCGCTGATTGGCCTGGCGGTGCTGTTGGCGACCGGCGTGCTGAGTTGGGAAGACGTTTTGAAGCACAAAGGGGCCTGGGATACGGTGGTGTGGTTCTCTGCGCTGGTGATGATGGCCAGTTTCCTCGGCAAGTTGGGGTTGATTAGTTGGCTGTCGCAGACCGTGGGCAGCGGTATTGATCATATGGGGATGAGCTGGGTGGGCGGCACCGTGCTGTTAACCATCATCTATCTGTATTCGCACTACTTCTTTGCCAGCACCACCGCACACGTCACCGCCATGTTTGCCGCCTTCTTTGCCGCCGGCGTTGCGCTCGGGGCGCCACCGGCGCTGTTGGGCCTGATCCTGGCGTTTTCGTCTTCTCTGATGATGTCACTGACCCACTATGGTACCGGGACGGCGCCGATCATTTTCGGTTCCGGCTATGTGACGCTGGGCGAATGGTGGAAAGCCGGTTTTGTGATGAGCGTGATTAACCTGCTG
The DNA here is from genome assembly GCF_046531865.1 of Serratia sp. AXJ-M. Taxonomy (NCBI): domain Bacteria; kingdom Pseudomonadati; phylum Pseudomonadota; class Gammaproteobacteria; order Enterobacterales; family Yersiniaceae; genus Serratia; species Serratia sp. AXJ-M. The sequence continues at coordinate 718,942 of NZ_CP059394.1, forward strand.
ATTTGGATGTTAATTGGCGGGGCCTGGTGGAAGTGGCTGGGTTACTGGTGATACCCGTCATACTTGAAGCTGCTGCGGTGTTGGCTGCGTAAGCGCACCCCTGTCACTTAGTTCGCTAAGCTCCAGGGGATTTACTTACTTGCCGCCTTGCCGCAGCTCCAATTATTTAGGGTATTAGCCGCTGATCAGTTCAGAAACGCGGGCTGCTGCGCCTCGTAGCGAGAAATATCCGCTTCGTGTTGCAGCGTCAGGCCGATGCTGTCCAATCCGTTAATCATGCAGTGGCGGCGGAAGCTGTCGATCTCAAACGGGTAGCTTTTGCCGCCGGCATTGACCGTCTGGTTCTCCAAATCGACCACGAATTCGACCCCTTCGTTGTCGGCAACCAGCTTGAACAGTTCATCAACCTGTTGTTCGCTCAAAGTAACCGGCAGCAGCTGGTTGTTGAACGAGTTGCCGTAGAAGATATCGGCGAAGCTGGGCGCTATCACCACTTTGAAACCGTAATCGGTCAGTGCCCACGGAGCGTGCTCGCGTGAGGAGCCACAGCCAAAGTTTTCGCGCGCCAGCAGGATGCTGGCACCCTTGTAGCGCGGCTTGTTCAGCACGAACTCAGGGTTTGGCTGCTGGCCGGCGTCATCGAGGAAGCGCCAGTCGTTAAACAGGTGCTGGCCGAAGCCGGTACGCGTCACTTTCTGTAAAAACTGTTTTGGAATGATGGCGTCGGTGTCGACGTTAGCCGCGTCCAGAGGCACGACCAAACCAATATGTTGAGTAAATTTAGACACGTTAGCCCCTTAGTGAATATCACGGATATCGGCGAAATGACCGGCAACGGCCGCCGCCGCCGCCATCGCCGGGCTGACCAGGTGAGTACGTCCACCGCGGCCCTGACGCCCTTCGAAGTTACGGTTGCTGGTGGATGCGCAGCGCTCACCGGGGTTCAGACGATCGTTGTTCATCGCCAGGCACATTGAGCAGCCCGGCAGACGCCATTCGAAACCGGCTTCAATAAAGATTTGATCCAGGCCTTCCGCTTCCGCTTGAGCTTTCACCGGGCCGGAGCCCGGCACCACGATCGCCTGTACGCCATTGGCAACCTTGCGGCCTTTGGCGATTGCCGCAGCCGCACGCAAATCTTCGATACGTGAGTTGGTACAAGAGCCGATAAACACTTTGTCGATCGGCACTTCGGTCAGCTTGATGCCCGGTTTGAGGTCCATATAGGCCAACGCTTTTTCTGCCGAGGCACGTTCAACCGGATCGCTGAACGATTCCGGCGCCGGGATTGCCTGATTAACGGCAATAACCTGGCCTGGGTTGGTACCCCAGGTAACCTGTGGCGCGATGTCTTCGGCGCGCAAGGTCACTACGGTATCAAATTTGGCGTCGTCATCTGACTTCATGGTGCGCCAGTAGGCGACGGCCTGCTCCCAGTTGTTGCCGGTTGGGGCAAACTGACGGCCTTTCAGGTATTCAAAGGTGGTGTCGTCCGGAGCCACTAACCCGGCTTTGGCGCCCATCTCGATCGCCATGTTGCACAGGGTCATGCGGCCTTCCATGCTCAGCGCTTCAATCGCTTTGCCACAGAATTCCACGACGTGACCGGTACCGCCGGCGCTGCCGGTTTTGCCGATGATCGCCAGCACGATGTCCTTGGCAGTAATACCTTCGGCTGCATCACCGGTGACTTCAATCTTCATGGTTTTGGCGCGACCCTGTTTCAGGGTTTGGGTAGCCAACACATGTTCCACTTCCGAGGTACCGATACCGAAGGCCAGTGAACCGAAGGCTCCATGCGTCGCGGTATGAGAGTCGCCGCAGACGATGGTCATGCCCGGCAACGTCATGCCCTGCTCAGGGCCGATGACGTGTACGATGCCCTGGAAAGGGTGGTTCAGGTCATACAGCGAGACGCCGAATTCAGCACAGTTCTTGATCAGCTCCTGCATTTGAATACGCGCCATCTCGCCGCTGGCGTTGATGTCTTTGGTTTGGGTCGAGACGTTGTGGTCCATAGTGGCGAAGGTTTTGCCAGGTTGGCGCACCTTGCGGCCCATGGCGCGCAGACCGTCAAATGCCTGTGGCGAAGTGACTTCGTGCACCAGATGGCGGTCGATATACAACAGCGGCGTTTCGTTCGGCGCTTCGTACACCACGTGGGCATCGTACAGCTTCTGATATAAGGTCTTGGCCATGTTATGCCCCCTGAGCTACAAAGCGGGCGATGATGTCACCCATTTCATCGGTGCTGATGGCTTTACTGGTACCTGCCAGATCGGCGGTGCGGTAACCCTGTTCCAGCGCCTGGTTGATTGCGCGTTCTACGGCATCCGCTGCTTCAGTGGCACCCAGGCTGTAACGCAGCAGCAGGGTGGCGGACAGGATCTGGGCGATTGGGTTGGCGATGCCTTTACCCGCGATGTCCGGTGCAGAACCGCCTGCGGGCTCGTATAAACCGAAGCCTTGCTCGTTCAGGCTGGCGGACGGCAGCATGCCCATCGACCCGGTGATCATTGCGCACTCGTCGGACAGGATATCGCCAAACAGGTTGGAACACAGCAGCACGTCGAACTGCGACGGGTCTTTGATCAACTGCATGGTGGCGTTGTCGATATACATATGCGACAGCGACACATCTGGGTAATCCTTGGCGACCTGATTGACCACTTCGCGCCACAGAATCGAGCTCTGCAATACGTTGGCTTTATCAATCGAGGTCACTTTATTGCGGCGCTTGCGGGCAGATTCGAAGGCGATGCGCGCAATGCGTTCGATCTCGAAGCGATGATAGACCTCGGTGTCGAAAGCGCGCTCCTGCATACCCTGGCCTTCACGGCCTTTCGGCTGGCCGAAGTAGATACCACCGGTCAGTTCACGCACGCACAGAATATCGAAACCGCGGGCGGCGATGTCGGCCCGCAGCGGGCAGAACTCTTCCAACCCTTGATACAGGCGAGCAGGGCGCAGGTTGCTGAACAGTTTGAAGTGCTTGCGCAAGGGCAGCAAGGCACCGCGTTCAGGTTGTTCTGCCGGCGGCAAGTGTTCCCATTTCGGGCCACCTACTGAACCGAACAGGATGGCGTCGGCTTGCTCGCAACCGGCGAGGGTTGCCTGTGGCAGCGGACTGCCATGACGATCGATGGCAATACCACCGACGTCGTACTCGGCTTCGGTGATGCGGATATCAAAGCGCTGACGCACTGCGTTCAACACTTTACGCGCTTGGGCCATTACTTCCGGGCCGATTCCGTCTCCGGGCAAGACGGCAATGTGGTAGGTCTTCGTCATGTTCACACCGTTTCCTGATTATTTTGATGTTTGTTTTGCTGCAGACGCTGCTTTTCTTTTTCTACCTGCTGGGAGCGCCAAATATTATTCAGTACGTGAACCATCGCCTTGGCGGAGGATTCCACGATGTCGGTCGCCAGACCTACGCCATGGAAGCGGCGGCCGTTGTACGACACCACGATATCAACCTGGCCCAGCGCATCGCGCCCCTGGCCCTTGGCGGTTAATTGATATTTCACCAGTTCGATCGGGTAACCGGTAATACGGTTGATTGCCTGATAAACCGCATCAACCGGGCCATTGCCGGTGGCAGCTTCGGCTTTCTCTTCTTCGCCGCAGACCAATTTCACCGAGGCGGTGGCCATAATGCTGCTGCCCGACTGCACGCTGAAGTAATCCAGGCTGAAGTGCTCTGGCTCTTCCTGCTGCTTATTAATGAAGGCCAGCGCTTCCAGGTCGTAATCGAACACCTGGCCTTTTTTGTCGGCCAGCTTCAGGAAGGCGGCGTACAGATTGTCCAGGTTGTAGTCCTGTTCCTTATAGCCCATCTCTTCCATACGGTGTTTCACCGCAGCGCGACCGGAACGGGAAGTCAGGTTCAACTGTACATCCTTCAGACCTATGGTCTGCGGGGACATGATTTCGTAGTTTTCGCGATTTTTCAGCACGCCGTCTTGGTGAATACCGGAGGAGTGGGCGAAAGCATTGGAACCGACGATCGCTTTGTTGGCCGGGATCGGCATGTTGCACAGCTGGCTGACAATCTGGCTGGTACGGAAGATTTCCTGATGATTGATGTTGGTGTGCACGTTCATGATGTCCTGGCGCACTTTGATCGCCATGATCACTTCTTCCAGCGAGGTGTTGCCTGCGCGTTCACCGATACCGTTCAAGGTCCCTTCAACCTGGCGGGCGCCAGCCTGTACTGCGGCGATGGAGTTGCCGACCGCCATGCCCAGATCGTCGTGGCAGTGGACGGAGATAATGGCTTTATCGATATTCGGTACGCGGTCATACAGGGTGGTGATAATACCGCCAAACTGGTTCGGGGTGGTGTAGCCCACGGTGTCCGGGATATTGATGGTGGTCGCGCCGGCATTGATAGCGGCTTCCACCACGCGACACAGGTTATCGATTGGCGTACGGCCGGCGTCTTCACAGGAGAATTCTACGTCGTCAGTGTAGTTACGGGCGCGTTTCACTGAGCGTATTGCCATCTCCAGCACTTCGTCGAACGAGCGCTTCAGTTTTGATTCAATATGCAGGGTCGAGGTGGCCAGGAACACGTGAATGCGGAACGCTTCGGCGACGCGCAATGCTTCGGCCGCGACGTCGATGTCTTTATCTACGCAACGAGCCAGGCCACAGACACGGCTGTTTTTAATCTGGCGAGCGATGGTTTGCACGGATTCGAAATCACCCGGTGAGGAGACAGGGAAGCCTACTTCCATGACGTCGACACCCATTCTCTCCAGCGCCATCGCTATCTGAATCTTCTCTTTCACGCTCAGGCTGGCCTGCAGCGCTTGCTCGCCATCACGCAAAGTTGTATCGAAAATAATGACTTGTTGGCTCATCGGGTGGTTCCTTATCGTGTTTATTTCACGCTAAGCGGGTAAAAAAAAACCCGCGCAGTAGCGCGGGTTTGTTATGAGGGTGGGCTGAATCAGCTCTGAACTCCGTCCACCGGCATACCGCGCAAACAAGATGCGTTAAGTAGTAGGCCTAGTAGACGGTAAGTGTGGTTCATGGCGGTTCAACTCTCTAAAATAATGTCGTTGCCTAATTTGATACGTTATTGGCTTAACTATGTCAACACCTGATTGAAAATGAGGGTACTCCTTTAGTGCCCGATTAACGCACCCTGAGAAACAGACGATAGTTCGGAGAAAAATGACATTGTCAGAGAAAAGTTGAGGGCGGGTTTGCGGCCCAGTTAGCATAAACGAAATGAATATATATCCTCGCAATTGCTTCTGAGGGACAGTGCGTTAAAATTAAAGATGCAAAACAACGGGAGCCGTGCTAGCCAGAATTGAAGGTGGTGTTTTTGTATTGCTGGTATCAATGCTTTGCAGTGGTTTATGTTTTTTGTGAATTAGCCATAAGACTAAAGTGGCCGGTAAGTAACGGTTGTTTGATTGGGTGATGTGTTTTTAATGCGGTTTATCAGAGGAAGATGGATAATGATTTGTTACTGTAGGTTATTAAAAATAACAATTGCCGGATTTCTACCGGGAGGTGAATGATAAAGCTGTTGCAAACCGGATTTTGGCTTTTAACCATGCTTATAAACAGGACGATGCTTTAGCCCGATTTTAAATGAATGGGGCGAGAGATAACTAATTCTTCTCGGTGTGATTAATACCACAATTTTGTTGTTTTAATTATGCCTGGTGAATTATCTACACAGGACTTAGTGGAGTGGGATATGTCGGAATGTAATTCAGAAATTATTATTGATAAGGATGCCGCTGATATTCATTTGCGCAGTGTCGACCTGAACTTGCTCACCGTATTCGATGCCGTGATGCAGATGCAAAACATTACCCGGGCGGCGGCCTTTTTGGGAATGTCACAACCGGCAGTCAGCAATGCGGTCGCGCGGTTGAAATTGATGTTTAACGACGAGCTGTTCGTGCGCTGTGGACGCGGTATTCAACCGACGGCGCGAGCTCGTCAGCTGTTTGGGCCCGTCAGACAGGCTTTGCAGTTGGTGCAAAATGAGCTGCCGGGCGCGGAGTTCGAACCCTTCACCAGTGAACGCGTTTTCTCCATCGCCATCTCCAGCCCGCTTGATCTGCGACTGGGTGCCGGAATAATCAATCATTTGAAGAAAGTTGCCCCGCAAACTCACTTAAAAATCAAATCCTATATAAGCAATAATATCGACAATCAATTACGCTATCAGGAAGTCGAGTTTGTGATTGGTTATGCCCGCTTTGATCCAACAGAGTTTAAAAGTGTGGCTATTTTTGACGATGAGTTAGTGTTGGTTACCGCAAGAAAACATCCCAGAATTGAAAAAGACATTACGCCTGAACAGATTATGGCTGAGCAGCATGCTGTAGTTTCGCTGGAGAGTTTTTACTCTTTTAGCCAACCTTACTATATGGAAGAGGCAATGCAGCGCCTCGTGGCTCAGCAATGCACAGATTTATACAGCGTATTGAACATGGTTTCCAATACTCACATGATTGCTATTGTTCCGGCATGGTTGGCCCGGCAACAGTCGGAAGCATTACAATTGCAGTTTGTCCCATTGCCATGGAATGAAAACAAAGTTACCTGCTACCTCTCTTGGCATGAATCGGCAGAGCGCGACAAGGGGCATCAATGGATGAAAGCCCAGCTTGGCCGGTCTGATATGCCGGAGTAAATCAGTCTATTATTACCCCCATGGTGGTAATGTCCCATTGGGGGGTAATATGTACTGGCGATTTATTAAGAATTATCTTGGTGTTCTCTAAGGGGTTTCTTTATTTAAGCGTTCTGGATTGGTTCATTTAGAATAAGTTAGACAGTTTCATTAAAAAATATCGATATAAAATTATATACTGAAATGTTATTTATATTTGGTTTTTATCTCTGTTCCAGGGGCGGGCCTTTCGGTCTAGCATTTTGTGGCCTGGATAAAACCTTTTCCTCCCCTTTTTGTCCAACGGTGAGACGCGGTGTAATCAACCTGAGTTTTGGCTCACACTTCTACGCTGAAATCTCTTTTCCCGCCGCTATAGACTAGGTAGACTGCGCGAAAAAAAGTAAACACGTGTAAGCTGAGTTGTGAGGAGAGGTTATCCCACACTACGCTAACTGTTTGATTCATTTCAGGCTTAGAGCGCTATGATCAATAATCTGCTGCAATACCATTTGACTCACCGTATACAGCACCAAATTACTCACCGTGCCGATCGCACTGCTTTTCGCCAATGGTCTCCCCAGGGGGAGACCCAAATGACCTGGAAGCAGGTCGATACGCATATCAATCTCATCGCCAGTGCGCTGTTGGCATTGGGTGCCGACGTGCAGGAACGTATCGCGATTTTTGCCAATAACTGCATGGCCTGGTCGCTGGCGGATTTGGCCATTCTGCAATTACGGGGTGTGAGCGTGCCGCTGTATGCCACCAACACGCCGGCCCAGGCGGCTTTTATCATCAATGACGCCGATATCCATATTCTGTTTGTCGGCGAGCAGGCTCAATTGGATGCCGCCATCGCGCTGCGCGGTGTGTGTCCGCAGTTGAGCCACATTATTGTATTTGATGACAGCGTCGACCTGCATGGCTGTGAGATTGCCCAACACCTGAGCACCTTTGAACGTGAAGTCGACGTAGCGGCGTTCTCATCCCAATTGCAGCGACGCATAGCCGATTGCGATCTGCGGGATCTCTTCACGCTGATCTATACCTCCGGCACCACCGGCGAGCCCAAGGGCGTGATGCTGGATTATCGTAACCTGGCTGCGCAGCTTTATCTGCATGATGAGCGGCTGACGGTGAATGAAGAGGATGTGTCTCTCAGCTTCCTGCCGATGTCACACGTGTTTGAACGGGCCTGGAGCTTCTTCATCATGCACTCTGGCGCGCAAAACGTGTTCTTGCCGAATACCGATTGGGTGCGCGAAGCCATGGCAGCGGTACGTCCGACGCTGATGTGCGCGGTGCCGCGCTTTTACGAAAAAATCTTCAGCGCAGTGCATGAAAAGGTCGCGCGTGCGCCTTGGCTGCGTCGGGCATTGTTCCATTGGGCGATTGTCTGCGGTGAGCGCAAGTTCCTGCAGGAGCGCGCCGGCAAGCCATTGGGCAAGCTGTTCGATCTTTCTCATCGCTGGGCCGATAAACTGGTGCTGAGCAAGCTGCGCGGTATCCTCGGCGGGCGTGTACGCTTCTTGCCGGCCGCGGGCGCCAAACTGGACGACAATGTCATCCTGTTTTTCCAGGCGATGGGCGTTAACATCAAATACGGCTATGGCATGACCGAAACCTGCGCCACCGTTTCCTGTTGGGAAGAGGGCAATTTCCGCTTTGGCTCGATTGGCAAGCCCTTGCCGGGGGTTGAAGTGCGTATCGGCGAGGAGAATGAAATTCAGGTGCGTGGGCCAGTGGTGATGCGTGGCTATTTCAATAAACCGCTGGAAACCGCCGCTTCCTTTACCGAGGATGGCTGGTTGAAGACCGGCGATGCCGGCGCCATGGATGAAGGCGGCAACCTGTTTATCACCGAACGCCTGAAGGATTTGATGAAAACCTCTGGCGGCAAGTACATAGCTCCGCAGATGTTGGAAGGCACGCTGGCGCAGGATCGCTTTATCGAGCAGGTGGCGATCATCGCCGATGCGCGTAAATTCGTTTCCGCCCTGATCGTGCCCAGCTTTGAATCTCTGGAAGAGTATGCGAAATCCATCAATCTGAAGTATCAGGATCGGATCGAGCTGTTGCGTCACAGCCATATTCTGGAAATGTTTGAAAGCCGCCTGCGTGAGATGCAAAAAGAGTTGGCGCGCTTTGAACAGGTAAAAAGATTTACCTTGTTGCCTGCCGCCTTCTCGATGGAGTTGGGCGAGCTGACGCCAACGTTGAAGCTGCGCCGTAAGGTCATTTCACAGCGCTATCAGCGTGAAATTGACTCCATGTACCAGGATTAGGTCAGAGATTGTCGCCGGACGGATTGTTCGGCGAAAAAAACAGCATAATTCTTGCCTGATATAGTTCTGTAATTCCTCGCCTGATTGAAACAATGCCTAGCCCGAGCCGCTGGCGGCTAGTGCATTGTTTCTGTAAACCCCAGATCTCCAGCCGCTTGGCAATAACCATTCCATTGCCAAGCCTTTTTGCTGTTTGCCTGCCCAATATTCTGACGTTATGTTAATCAGTTAGAACCAATCCACAAAAACTTTGGGGCAATGCCCCACAGCAGGCGCTACGTTCCGGCGCCAGACAAGAATAAGTAAGCCTGGAGGCAAACCCATGGAGATGTTGTCAGGAGCCGAGATGGTCGTCCGATCGTTGATCGATCAGGGCGTTAAGCACGTATTCGGATATCCGGGCGGGGCGGTACTCGATATTTACGATGCCCTGCATACGGTCGGAGGCATCGATCACATATTGGTGCGCCATGAGCAGGGCGCAGTGCATATGGCCGATGGCTATGCGCGCGCCACCGGTGAAGTCGGGGTGGTTCTGGTGACCTCAGGGCCGGGAGCGACCAATGCGATCACCGGCATTGCGACAGCCTATATGGACTCCATCCCGATGGTGGTGCTTTCCGGACAGGTTCCCAGCTCGCTGATTGGTTACGATGCCTTCCAGGAGTGCGACATGGTCGGGATTTCTCGCCCGGTGGTCAAACACAGTTTCCTGGTGAAGCGCACCGAAGATATTCCCGGCATTTTGAAGAAAGCCTTCTACCTGGCTTCTACCGGCCGCCCAGGTCCGGTGGTGATTGATCTGCCGAAAGACATCGTTGGCCCGGCAGTAAGAATGCCTTATGCCTACCCGCAGGAAGTGAGCATGCGCTCCTATAACCCGACGGTGCAGGGCCACCGCGGGCAGATTAAACGCGCATTGCAAACTATCCTTTCGGCCAAGAAGCCCGTTATGTACGTCGGCGGCGGCGCGATTAATTCGGCCTGTGACGGTGAACTGCTGGAGCTGGCGGAAAAACTGAATTTACCGGTTACCTGCACCCTGATGGGATTGGGCGCGTTTCCCGGCACGCACCGCCAGAGCGTCGGCATGCTCGGTATGCACGGGACTTACGAAGCCAACAAAACCATGCATCACTCTGACGTGATCTTTGCCGTCGGCGTGCGCTTTGACGACCGTACCACCAACAATCTGGCGAAATATTGCCCGGATGCCACCGTACTGCATATCGATATCGACCCTACCTCAATCTCCAAGACGGTTGATGCCGATATCCCGATCGTCGGTGATGCCAAGCAGGTGTTGACCCAGATGCTGGAATTGTTGGCGCAGGAAGACAAAACGCAGGATCACGATGCGCTGCGCGATTGGTGGCAGTCTATTGAACAGTGGCGTGCGCGCGACTGCCTGGGCTATGACAAAAACAGCGGTACCATCAAGCCGCAGGCCGTGATTGAAACCCTGCATCGGCTGACCAAGGGCGACGCTTACGTCACCTCCGATGTTGGCCAGCACCAGATGTTCGCCGCACTCTACTACCCGTTCGACAAGCCACGCCGTTGGATCAACTCCGGCGGGCTGGGCACCATGGGCTTTGGTTTGCCTGCCGCGCTGGGCGTCAAGCTGGCATTGCCTGATGAAACCGTGGTGTGCGTGACCGGCGACGGCAGTATCCAGATGAATATCCAGGAGCTTTCCACCGCATTGCAGTACAACCTGCCGGTGATCGTAGTGAACCTTAATAACCGCTATCTGGGGATGGTGAAGCAGTGGCAGGACATGATCTACTCTGGTCGTCACTCCCAGTCTTATATGGATTCCCTACCGGACTTCGTCAAGCTGGCGGAGGCTTACGGTCATGTGGGTATCGCCATTCGTACGCCAGATGAACTGGAAAGCAAACTGGCGCAGGCGCTGGCCGAAAAAGAGCGCCTGGTATTTGTCGATGTGACCGTCGATGAGACCGAACATGTTTACCCAATGCAGATCCGCGGTGGAAGCATGGACGAAATGTGGTTAAGCAAAACGGAGAGGACCTGATCATGCGCCGAATTTTATCTGTCTTGCTGGAAAACGAATCCGGTGCGTTATCGCGTGTGGTGGGTTTGTTCTCTCAGCGTGGTTACAACATCGAAAGCCTGACGGTCGCGCCGACCGACGACCCTACGTTGTCGCGTATGACGATCCAAACCGTTGGCGATGAGAAGGTGCTGGAGCAGATCGAAAAGCAATTGCATAAGCTGGTGGACGTGCTGCGCGTCAGTGAATTGGTGCAGGGCGCACACGTCGAGCGAGAAATCATGCTGGTGAAGCTGCAGGCCAGCGGTTACGGGCGTGAGGAAGTGAAGCGTTGTGCCGATATTTTCCGCGGTCAGATCGTTGACGTTACCGCTACGCTGTACACCGTTCAACTGGCCGGCACCAGCGATAAGCTGGATGCATTCCTGAGTGCGGTGCGTGAAGTTGCCGAAATTGTTGAAGTGGCGCGTTCCGGCGTGGTCGGCGTATCGCGCGGCGATAAAATCATGCGCTGAGGGGTGAGATTGGCGTAATCTGAGGGCGCGGCCAGGCTGCGCCCTTTGTTTTTCGGCGTTTTTTGCCCGTTTGCTGGCACCTTTCGGCAAAAGCGGTTGCTAGGCAGAATTTTCTGCTGTTAGATCGCAGAGGCTGGATTGAATAACCGCACAGGATGCGATGGTTAATCCGGGCATGGTTTTCACTTCTATTTTCAGCGTCATTAAGGGGTTAACGTGAAACTGGATGAAATCGCGCGTCTCGCGGGCGTTTCGCGCACTACGGCCAGTTATGTCATCAACGGCAAGGCGAAGCAGTATCGTGTCAGCGATAAAACCGTCGAGAAAGTGATGGCCGTGGTCAGGGAGCACAACTATCACCCAAATGCCGTCGCGGCAGGGCTGCGCGCCGGGCGAACGCGCTCTATCGGTCTGGTGATCCCGGATCTGGAAAACACCAGCTACACCCGGATTGCCAACTATCTGGAGCGTCAGGCGCGCCAACGCGGCTACCAGTTGTTGATTGCCTGTTCGGAAGATCAGCCTGATAACGAAATGCGCTGCATCGAACATCTGCTGCAACGTCAGGTCGATGCGCTGATCGTTTCCACCGCTTTGCCGCCGGAGCATCCGTTCTATCAGCGTTGGGTCAACGATCCGCTGCCGATTATTGCCCTGGACCGTGCGCTGGATCGTGAGCATTTCATCAGCGTGGTGGGTGCCGACCAGGAGGACTCCTTCGCGCTGGCGCAGGAACTGCGTACCTTCCCGGCTGAGTCTGTGCTGTATCTGGGCGCGTTGCCGGAGCTTTCCGTCAGCTTCCTGCGTGAACAGGGCTTCCGTCAGGCCTGGCAGGATGACGAGCGTCATGTCGATTATCTGTATGCCAATAGCTATGAGCGCGAGGCTGCTGGCGTGCTGTTTGCCGAATGGCTGAAAACCCATCCGATGCCACAGGCGCTGTTCACCACCTCATTCTCTTTGCTGCAAGGGGTGATGGACGTGACCTTGAAGCAGCGTGGCCGCTTACCGACCGATCTGGCGATCGCCACCTTCGGCGATCATGAGCTGCTGGACTTCCTTGAGTGCCCGGTGCTGGCGGTTGCGCAGCGTCACCGTGACGTGGCCGAACGCGTATTGGAGCTGGTGCTGGCCAGTCTGGATGAGCCGCGTAAACCTAAACCGGGTCTGACGCGTATTCGCCGCAATCTGTTCCGCCGCGGCAGTCTGAGCCGAAAATAATCCTATAGCAGGGGCGCTTAGCTGCGCTCCTGTTTCAAACTCCCCGTTATACGTAGCCTGTTACCCTGAACAGCCTTCTGCAGTATTCGAGAAAATACCCGTACACCACACCCATCGCCATCGATACCACAGCATTGCTGGCCACGGCCGTTATGATCTGCTGCCCGTCGGCACCGACACTCCACAGGATCGCGGCATAAACCGGCGATTGGAAACTGACATAGGCCAGCAGATCGGCAAGGTTACGCAATAAAAAGGGGTATCGATCAGAACGCCTGGCGATGCGGATGAACAGGTCCCGATAGCGCCCATAGGGCCAGGCGATCAGGATATTCACCGGAATCGACAGCAAGCGGGACGAGAGCGACTGTTGAAAGCTCATGCCGGAGATCAGAATTTCTATCGCCATACCGGCGATAAAGCAATACACCACCAGAGCAAAGGTATCGGCGGCGGCACTGCGCCAGTGAGTGGCAGGCGAGAGCATGGTGCAATCTCCGGAATGTTGGTTAATGTTCTGTTAAATTTATTTTTTATGGTTGTTAATTCTGGTTTTTTCTTGCATTTGTAGTTTACATTGCCGGTTAGTGTTAGATAAGTAGCTTAATATTTTTATTTGGCGGCGTTGGGTGGTTTTTGTGCTGAGGACAGACGGCAGAATGTGGCGCGAAGGGATTAAAAATGGACTATTCCTAACTATTCAATTAAAACAATGGGTTGCATAGTTTCTGACGATAAAGCTGTTTTCCACAGTAAAAATTGTGGTCATTAAACATGTAAGGAAATGAAACCATAATTGTAAACAGGTATTTTGGGAGTAATCTTACTAAATTGATTTGAATCGAAATTAACTCGCCTCGTAATATCCGAGTAATTTATTTTTCCATCTGGCTTATCAGCGGCACTTTAATTGAAGTAAAATAGCGCCCGACTTGAGGATGAATAACCGTTGTACGTTATTAACTCAATGGCTTACGCCGTATTTCGTTTGTAGGGCGAGTTAACGCCGAGCCTTGTCTGGCGCGGCTCGCGCTCGGTTACTGCGATGTGATTGCCGAGCTGAAAAATGAGACATCGATTGCAGAAGGAAGTATTGACTTAATTAATCGCCAATTTGTCAGGTTTTTAATCAGGTTCTTTCCGCTTAGAAAATTCTCCCCGTTTATCATGATGTTAATTTTTAATCATCTAATAAATAGCGTTCCTTTCGCGAGTCAGCTCCCAAAATGACCGAAGAAATATTGCCAAAGCGCTGGCGCTCTGGCTTGACAAGGTTTTCATACCCTCCGTAAACTCCATTATGTGGGAATTTGTGGGGTAAAGTGGTGAAAACGGTCGTGAAGGGGTAACTCAGGTATGTTCCGTGGAGCAACGATGGTTAACCTCGACAGCAAAGGGCGGCTTGCCGTACCCACCCGATATCGGGATTTGCTGAACGAGCAATCGCAAGGCCAAATGGTTTGCACCATTGACCTCCACCAGCCCTGCCTGCTGCTCTACCCACTGCCCGAATGGGAAGTTATTGAACAAAAGTTATCCCGTCTGTCGAGTATGAATCCCGCCGAGCGTCGCGTTCAGCGCCTGCTGTTGGGTCATGCCAGTGAGTGTCAGATGGACAGCGCCGGCCGTTTGCTGTTAGCCACTACGCTACGTCAGCACGCCGGGCTTACCAAAGAAGTGATGCTGGTCGGGCAGTTCAACAAGTTTGAACTGTGGGATGAACAGACCTGGTATCAACAAGTCAAGGATGATATTGACGCAGAACAGTCGACTCAGGAACCGTTGTCTGAGCGGCTACAGGACTTGTCGCTATAAGCATGTTGGAAAACTATAAACACACTACCGTACTGTTGGATGAGGCGGTTAACGGCCTCAACATTCGCAGTAACGGCATCTATATCGACGGTACTTTTGGCCGCGGTGGCCATTCGCGTCTGATTCTGTCCCAGCTTGGGCCGGAAGGACGTTTGTTGGCAATTGACCGCGACCCACAGGCGATTGCAGCCGCCAAGTCTATTGATGATCCTCGTTTTAGCATCGTACACGGCCCATTTTCAGAGTTGTCGCACTATGTGCGGGAACGCGAATTAGTAGGGAAGATTGATGGCATCTTGCTCGATCTGGGGGTTTCTTCACCGCAGTTGGATGACGCGGAACGCGGTTTCTCCTTCATGCGGGACGGTCCACTGGACATGCGCATGGACTCCTCAAGCGGTCAGTCAGCCTCCGAGTGGCTGATGAAAGCGGAAGCAGACGACATCGCCTGGGTGCTGAAAACCTTCGGCGAAGAGCGTTTTGCCAAGCGTATCGCTCGCGCCATCGTAGAAAGAAATCTCGTCGAGCCGATGACCCGTACCAAAGAGCTGGCGGACTTGATCGCCAACGCCAGCCCGTTCCGGGATAAGCACAAGCACCCGGCAACCCGCAGCTTCCAGGCGATCCGTATCTACATCAACAGCGAATTGGAAGAGATCGAACGTGCGCTGGACGGCGCGCTGGAAGTGCTGGCCCCGCAGGGCCGTCTGTCGATCATCAGTTTCCACTCGCTGGAAGACCGCATTGTTAAACGCTTCATGCGTCACCATAGCCGCGGCGCTCAGGTGCCGGCCGGTATCCCGCTGACGGAAGAGCAACTGCGCAGTATGGGCGGACGCACGCTGAAAGCGCTGGGCAAGATGATGCCTGGGGATGCTGAGGTGGCGGAAAACCCACGTGCACGTAGCTCAGTGCTGCGTATTGCCGAGAGGATGCCGGTGTGATTGGCAACGAACGCCACGGTCTGGTCGGCGTGATTGGCGGCGATTTGCTGCGTAACGCCAAGATCCCACTGATTTTGCTGATTGCTTCGTTGGTGTCTGCGGTTTTCGTCGTGACCACCGCGCACCGCACCCGCTTGCTGACTGCCGAGCGCGAGCAGTTAGTTCTTGAGAGAGACGCCCTGGACATTGAGTGGCGCAACCTGATTCTTGAAGAGAATGCCCTTGGGGATCACAGTCGGGTAGAACGCATCGCAACGGAAAAACTGCAGATGCAACATGTTGATCCATCTCAGGAAAATATCATCGTTAAACAATGAATGGTTTAACTGAAATCATTACACGGAGTAGAAAGGGAACGCATGAAAGCAGCACGCCCCGGTAAGTTGAAACGCCAGGAAGATCAGGCCAGCTTTGTAAGCTGGCGTTTTGCGTTGCTGTGCGGCTGTATTTTGCTGGCGTTGGTAGGGCTGATGCTGCGGGTGGCTTATCTGCAGGTGATTAACCCGGACCGCTTGGTAAAAGAAGGCGACATGCGCTCACTGCGCGTGCAGGAAGTACCGACTGCGCGCGGCATGATCAGCGATCGTTCAGGTCGGCCGCTGGCGGTAAGTGTGCCGGTGAATGCAATCTGGGCGGATCCGAAAGAGCTGAATGAGCGCGGTGGTATCACGCTGGATAGCCGCTGGAAAGCGTTATCCGATGCGCTGAATGTTCCGCTGGATCAGCTTTCTACCCGCATCAACGCCAACCCTAAAGGGCGCTTTGTCTATCTGGCGCGCCAGGTGAATCCGGCGATCGGCGACTACATTCGCAAGTTGAAACTGCCGGGTATTTACCTGCGTCAGGAATCCCGTCGCTACTATCCTTCCGGCCAGGTGACTTCGCACATCATTGGCGTGACCAACATTGACGGTCAGGGGATTGAAGGCGTCGAGAAGAGCTTTGACCGCTGGCTGACCGGGCAACCGGGCGAGAGAACCGTGCGTAAAGACCGCTTTGGCCGGGTCATCGAGGATATTTCTTCGGTGGACAGTCAGGCGGCGCATAACCTGGTGCTGAGCGTCGATGAGCGTCTGCAGGCATTGGTTTACCGCGAACTCAACAACGCCGTGGCCTTCAACAAGGCTGAATCCGGTACTGCGGTGCTGGTGGATGTGAATACCGGCGAAGTGTTGGCGATGGCCAACAGCCCGTCTTACAACCCGAACAATATGGCCGGTACGCCGAAAGAAACCATGCGTAACCGTGCTATCACCGATATTTTTGAGCCTGGTTCCACCGTAAAACCTATGGTGGTCATGACGGCATTGCAGCACGGCATTGTGAAAGAAAATAGCGTGCTGAATACCGTCCCTTACCGTATCAACGGCAAGGAAATCAGGGACGTTGCGCGTTACGCGGAACTCTCCCTGACCGGGATCTTGCAGAAGTCGAGTAACGTCGGCGTTTCACGGCTGGCGTTATCGATGCCGTCCTCAGCGTTAGTAGATACTTACTCTCGTTTTGGATTGGGAAAAGCGACCAATTTGGGGCTGGTCGGAGAAAGCAGTGGCATATACCCAAAAAAACAACGGTGGTCTGACATAGAGAGGGCCACCTTCTCTTTCGGCTATGGGCTAATGGTAACCCCGTTACAGTTAGCGCGAGTCTACGCAACGATCGGCAGTCTGGGCGTTTATCGCCCGCTGTCGATTACTAAAGTTGACCCACCGGTTGCCGGTGAGCGCGTCTTCCCCGAACCTCTGGTGCGCACCGTTGTGCACATGATGGAAAGCGTTGCCTTACCGGGCGGCGGTGGGGTGAAGGCGGCCATCAAGGGCTACCGCATAGCCATCAAAACCGGTACCGCCAAAAAAGTGGGCCCGGACGGCAAATACGTCAACAGATACATCGCTTATACCGCCGGCGTGGCGCCGGCCAGTAATCCTCGTTTTGCTCTGGTGGTGGTAATCAACGACCCGCAGGGTGGGAAATACTACGGTGGTGCGATCTCCGCGCCGGTGTTTGGCGCCATCATGGGCGGCGTATTGCGCACCATGAACGTTGAACCGGATGCGTTGCCTACCGTTGAGAAAAGCGATTTTGTAACTAACAGAAAAGAGGGTTCAGGTGGCAGATCGTAATTTGCGCGATTTACTCGCTCCGTGGGTGCCAACGGCTCCCGGGCGCGCGCTGCGGGAAATGACATTAGACAGCCGTATTGCGGCTGCCGGGGATCTGTTTGTCGCCGTTGTCGGCCATCAAACGGATGGACGCCGCTATATTCCGCAGGCCATCGCGCAGGGCGTTGCCGCTGTGATTGCCGAAGCTGAAGGCCAGGCCGAAGACGGCGCTATCACCCAAATGCACGGCGTGCCGGTGATTTACCTGAGCCAGCTCAACCAGCGCCTTTCCGCACTGGCCGGGCGTTTTTACCATGAACCGGCGGAACGTCTGCGTCTGGTCGGCGTTACGGGTACCAACGGCAAAACCACCACCACTCAGCTGCTGGCGCAGTGGGGCCAACTGCTGGGTGAAACCAGCGCCGTAATGGGCACCGTCGGCAATGGTTTGCTGGGCCAGGTTTGCCCAACAGAGAATACCACCGGCTCTGCGGTAGATGTTCAACACGTATTAAACGAGCTGGTCGATCGCGGCGCCACCTTCGCTGCGATGGAAGTTTCCTCCCACGGCCTGGTGCAAAACCGCGTGGCGGCGCTGCCGTTTGCCGCTGCGGTGTTTACCAACCTGAGCCGCGATCATCTGGACTACCACGGTGACATGGCCAATTACGAAGCGGCCAAGTGGTCGCTGTTCGCCAGTCACGAAGTGGGCCAGGCGATTATCAATGCCGATGACGAAGTCGGCCAGCGCTGGCTGAGTCAATTGCCGGATGCAGTCGCTGTCACCATGCAGGACAACCTGCAGCCTGGCTGCCACGGTCGCTGGCTGAAAACCACCGCGGTTAACTATCACGATAACGGCGCCACTATTCGCTTCAGCTCAAGCTGGGGCGACGGTGAGATTGAAAGCCGCCTGATGGGGGCTTTCAACGTCAGTAACTTGCTGTTGGCGTTGGCGACCCTGCTGTCGTTGGGGTATCCACTGGATGAACTGGTGGCCACCGGTAATCAGCTGCAACCGGTGTGTGGCCGCATGGAAGTTTTCAACGCGCCGGGTAAACCGACGGTGGTGGTCGATTACGCCCACACCCCGGATGCGCTGGAAAAAGCGTTGGAAGCCGCGCGCCTGCACTGCCAGGGGCAGTTATGGTGCGTGTTTGGCTGCGGCGGCGATCGCGACAAGGGCAAGCGTCCACTGATGGGCGGCATCGCCGAACAGTTCGCCGATCGCGTCGTTGTTACCGACGATAACCCTCGTACCGAAGAACCGCAGGCGATCATCGCCGATATCCTGACTGGCTTGCTGGATGCCGGACGCGCTCTGGTGATCCACGGTCGTGCGGAAGCCGTAACCAGCGCCATCATGCAGGCGAAAGAACAAGACGTGGTGCTGGTGGCCGGTAAGGGTCACGAGGATTACCAACTGGTGGGGAATCGCCGTCTGGATTACTCCGATCGCACCACCGTCGCGCGTTTGCTGGGGGTAGTAGCATGATCCCTGTCTCCCTTCAGGCACTGGCCGACGTATTGAGCGCTGAACTGATCGGCGCCGATTGCCAAATCGTTGAGGTGACGACAGATACCCGTCAGGTAACCGCCGGTTGCCTGTTTGTGGCATTGAAAGGTGAGCGTTTCGACGCTCACGATTTTGCTGTTGATGCTGTAGCCGCAGGCGCCGGGGCGTTGCTGGTAAGTAAGCGCTTATTGGTGGATGTTCCGCAACTGGTGGTGAAAGACACCCGTCTGGCGTTAGGCCAACTTGCTGCCTGGGTACGCAAGCAGGTACCGGCCCGAGTCGTGGCGTTAACCGGCTCATCGGGCAAGACTTCGGTGAAAGAGATGGCCGCCGCTATCCTGCGTGAGTGCGGCGAAGTGCTTTATACCGCCGGCAATTTCAATAATGACATCGGCGTGCCTTTGACGCTGCTGCGTTTGCAGCCGCAGCACGACTTTGCGGTGATTGAGCTGGGCGCTAACCACATTGGCGAAATCGCCTATACCACCGCATTAACTTGTCCGCAGACCGCCCTGGTAAATAACCTGGCGGCCGCTCACCTGGAAGGCTTTGGTTCCTTGGCCGGTGTTGCCCAGGCGAAGGGCGAAATTTTTACCGGCTTGCCGGCTGACGGCGTGGCGATCATCAACGCCGACAACAACGATTGGCCGCATTGGCAGAACATGCTGGAGGGGAAAACCGTTTGGCGATTCTCTCCGCAGGCGGCAGAAGGCGTCGATTTCTTCGCCAGCGATGTACAAGTCAACGGTGAAGGCACACAGTTTACGCTGCACAGCCCGTTCGGCACTGCACCTATCGCGCTGCCCCTTCCGGGGCGTCATAACGTCGCCAACGCGTTGGCGGCAACGGCACTGGCAATGTCGGCCGGTGCATCGCTCGAGGCCGTGCGTCAGGGGCTCAAACAACTGAAGGCGGTACCGGGACGTTTGTTCCCGATTGCCCTGTCTGCCGGCAAGCTGCTGTTGGATGACAGCTACAACGCCAACGTTGGCTCAATGACTGCCGCTGCGCAGGTACTGGCGGAAATGCCGGGTTACCGCGTGATGGTGGTGGGCGATATGGCAGAGCTGGGGGCGGAAGCTGAAGAGTGTCACCGTCAGGTGGGCGAAGCGGCTCGGCTGGCGGGAGTCGATAAGGTACTGGGCGTGGGGCCATTGAGCCAAACGCTGATTGCCGCCTCCGGTAACGGCGAACATTTTCAGGATAAGGCAGCGGTGACCGCGCGCGTGGCGGAATTACTGTCGGAACATGCGGTAATTACCGTGTTAATCAAGGGTTCACGTAGTGCCGCAATGGAGCAGGTAGTACGCGCGTTACAGGAGAAAGCACCATGTTAGTTTGGCTGGCCGAGCATTTGGTCAAATATTATTCCGGCTTCAACGTCTTTTCCTACCTGACGTTCCGAGCCATTGTCAGCCTGCTGACCGCGCTGTTCCTTTCCTTGTGGATGGGGCCGCGGGTGATCAAACGCCTGCAGGAGATGTCCTTCGGCCAGGTGGTGCGTAACGACGGTCCAGAGTCGCATTTCAGCAAGCGCGGCACGCCGACCATGGGCGGCATCATGATCCTGACCTCCATCACCGTTTCGGTGCTGATGTGGGCCTATCCGTCCAACCCTTATGTTTGGTGCGTACTGTTTGTGCTGGTGGGTTACGGCATCGTCGGTTTCGTTGACGACTACCGCAAGGTGGTGCGTAAAGACACCAAAGGGCTGATCGCCCGCTGGAAATACTTCTGGCAGTCGGTGATTGCGCTGGTGGTTGCTTTCGCCATGTATGCCGTAGGTAAAGACACGCCAGCCACCGAGCTGGTTGTGCCGTTCTTTAAGGACATCATGCCTCAGCTTGGCCTGTTGTACGTGCTGCTGGCTTACTTTGTCATCGTAGGGACCAGCAACGCGGTCAACCTGACCGACGGGCTGGACGGCCTGGCGATTATGCCGACGGTGTTCGTGGCCGCCGGTTTTGCACTGGTAGCCTGGGCGACCGGTAACATGAACTTCGCCAACTACCTGCACATTCCATATTTGCGCCACGCCGGTGAACTGGTGATCGTCTGTACCGCCATTGTCGGCGCCGGCCTGGGCTTTTTGTGGTTCAACACCTATCCGGCCCAGGTCTTCATGGGCGACGTGGGTTCGTTGGCGCTGGGCGGCGCGTTGGGCACCATTGCGGTGCTGCTGCGCCAAGAGTTTTTACTGTTGATTATGGGCGGCGTGTTCGTGGTTGAAACGCTGTCGGTGATTTTGCAGGTGGGGTCGTTCAAGCTGCGCGGGCAACGTATTTTCCGCATGGCGCCGATTCACCACCACTATGAATTGAAAGGCTGGCCGGAACCACGCGTGATCGTGCGCTTCTGGATTATTTCGCTGATGCTGGTGCTGATTGGCCTGGCGACGCTGAAGGTGCGGTAACTATGGCGGATTATCAGGGTAAGAAAGTGGTCATCATCGGGCTGGGCCTCACCGGCCTGTCCTGTGTTGATTTCTTTATGGCGCGCGGCGTAACGCCACGCGTTATGGATACCCGCATTTCACCTCCAGGGCTGGACAAGCTGCCTGAAAGCGTTGAGCGTCACCTGGGTGATTTGAATCAGGATTGGCTGTTGGCGGCGGATTTGATCGTCGCCAGTCCGGGCATGGCATTGGCGACCCCGGCATTGAGCGCTGCTGCAGAGGCGGGCGTAGAGATTGTCGGCGATATCGAATTGTTCTGCCGTGAAGCCCAGGCACCGATCGTGGCGATTACCGGTTCCAACGGTAAAAGCACCGTCACCACCCTGGTGGGTGAAATGGCAAAAGCCGCAGGTTGGGCGGTGGGCGTCGGTGGCAATATCGGCCTGCCTGCGTTGAGCCTGCTGCGTCAGGAATGCCAACTGTACGTGCTGGAGCTGTCGAGCTTCCAACTGGAAACCACTTACAGCCTGCACGCGGCTGCGGCGACCATTTTGAACGTCACCGAAGATCATATGGATCGCTATCCGTTTGGGCTGCAGCAATACCGTGCCGCCAAGCTGAAGGTCTATGAAAATGCCAGCCTGTGCGTGGTCAATGCCGACGACGCATTGACGATGCCGATTCGCGGGGCGGATCAGCGTTGCATCAGCTTTGGTGCCGATGTGGGCGACTATCACCTGAACCGCCAACTGGGCGAGACCTGGTTGCGCGTGCGCGGCGAGAAAATCCTGAACACCCGCGAAATGAAGCTGACTGGCCGCCATAACTACACCAATGCGTTGGCGGCGCTGGCACTGGCCGATGCGGTGAACATCCCGCGCGCTTCCAGCCTGAAAGCGTTGACCACCTATACCGGTTTGGCGCACCGCTTCCAATTGGCCTGGGAACATAACGGCGTTCGCTGGATTAACGATTCTAAAGCCACCAACGTTGGCAGTACCGAAGCGGCGTTGAATGGTCTGCAGGTGGACGGCACCTTGCACCTGCTGTTGGGCGGCGACGGTAAATCTGCCGATTTCTCCCCGCTGGCGCGCTACCTGCAAGGCGATAACGTTCGCCTTTACTGCTTCGGCCGTGATGGCGAACAGTTGGCTCAGCTGCGGCCGGAGGTCGCTACGCTGACCGAGACTATGGAACAGGCGATGCAGACGATAGCCGGCCGGGTGCAACCTGGCGATATGGTGCTGCTGTCACCTGCCTGTGCCAGCCTGGATCAGTTCCGCAATTTTGAAGTACGCGGCGACGAGTTTACTCGTTTGGCACAGGAGCTTGGCGGATGAGACTACGCTTGCCGAACTTCGGGCTGACAGAGCTCTTTAAAAACTGGGTGGCGGGATCGCGAGATAACGATTCGGTCAATATGGTGCTGTACGACCGTACCCTGCTGTGGCTGACCTTTGGGTTGGCCATTATCGGTTTTGTGATGGTGACTTCGGCTTCGATGCCGATCGGTCAGCGCCTGGCGGACGATCCGTTCTTGTTCGCCAAGCGTGATGCGTTGTACCTCGGGCTGGCGTTCGGTCTGTCGATGGTGACCTTGCGCATTCCGATGGAAGTCTGGCAGCGCTATAGCAACATCATGCTGCTGTTGTCGATTGTGATGCTGTTGATCGTATTGGTGGTCGGCAGCTCGGTAAACGGGGCATCGCGCTGGATCTCGCTGGGGCCGCTGCGTATTCAGCCGGCAGAGCTGTCCAAGCTGTCGCTGTTCTGTTACCTGGCGAGTTATCTGGTGCGCAAAGTAGAAGAGGTGCGCAGCAACTTCTGGGGCTTCTGCAAGCCGATGGGTGTCATGGTGGTGTTGGCCGTGCTGCTGCTGGCTCAGCCGGACCTCGGTACCGTGGTGGTGCTGTTTATCACCACGCTGGCAATGCTGTTCCTGGCCGGCGCGAAAATGTGGCAATTCCTGGCGATTATCGGATCCGGAGCCTTCGCGGTAGTGCTGTTGATCATCGCTGAACCTTACCGTATGCGCCGTGTGACTTCGTTCTGGAATCCGTGGGCCGATCCGTTCGGCAGCGGCTACCAGCTGACCCAGTCGCTGATGGCCTTTGGCCGTGGTGAGTTCTGGGGACAAGGGCTGGGCAATTCGGTGCAGAAACTCGAGTATTTGCCGGAAGCGCACACCGACTTTATCTTCTCGATTTTAGGCGAAGAACTGGGCTATATCGGTGTGGTTTTTGCATTGTTAATGGTATTCTGCGTCGCTTTTCGTGCTATGTCGATTGGCCGCCGTGCGCTGGAGATTGATCAGCGCTTTTCTGGCTTCTTGGCCTGCTCAATTGGCGTGTGGTTTAGCTTCCAGGCGCTGGTCAATGTCGGTGCCGCTGCCGGAATGCTCCCTACTAAAGGCTTAACGTTACCGCTGATAAGCTATGGCGGTTCGAGCCTGTTGATTATGTCGACGGCGATCGTGCTGTTGCTGCGTATTGATTATGAAACGCGTCTGGCTAAAGCCCAGGCGTTTGTGAAGAGGTAAGGGATGAGCGGGAAACCTAAGCGTTTAATGGTGATGGCAGGCGGTACCGGCGGACACGTTTTCCCGGGACTGGCAGTCGCACATCATCTGATGGCGCAAGGCTGGCAGGTGCGCTGGCTTGGAACCGCAGACCGAATGGAAGCCGATCTGGTGCCAAAGCACGGGATCGAGATTGATTTCATCCGTATTTCCGGCCTGCGTGGCAAAGGGCTGAAGGCCCAACTGAGCGCGCCGCTGCGTATCTGGCAAGCCGTACGTCAGGCGAAGGCGATTATGCGCAGCTACCAACCGGACGTGGTGCTGGGGATGGGGGGTTACGTTTCTGGTCCTGGCGGTTTGGCCGCATGGCTGTGCGGCATCCCGGTGGTGCTGCATGAACAAAACGGCATTGCCGGGCTGACCAACCGTTGGTTGGCGCGCATTGCCAAGAAGGTGCTGCAGGCCTTCCCTGGCGCGTTCCCCAATGCGGACGTGGTGGGCAACCCGGTACGCACTGACGTATTGGCGCTGCCGCTGCCGGCAGAGCGATTGACGGGGCGTGAAGGGCCCATTCGCGTACTGGTGATTGGCGGCAGTCAGGGTGCCCGGGTGCTGAATCAGACAGTTCCTGAAGTCGCGGCGAGATTGGGCGATAGAATTACGCTCTGGCATCAGGTAGGCAAAGGTGCGCTGGAAAATGTGTTGCGCGACTACGAGAGGGTAGGGCAGACGCAACACAAAGTGACCGAGTTTATTGATGACATGGCGGCGGCGTACGCTTGGGCTGATGTCGTGGTGTGCCGTTCCGGCGCGCTAACGGTCAGCGAGATCGCCGCTGCGGGCCTTCCTGCGATCTTCGTGCCTTTCATGCACAAAGACCGCCAACAGTATTGGAATGCCCGCCCGCTGGAAGAAGCCGGTGCGGCGAAGATTATCGAGCAACCGCAGTTTAACGCCGATGTGGTGGCGGAGCTGCTGGCTGGCTGGGATCGTCCTACGCTGCTGGCTATGGCCGAAAAGGCCCGTGCCGTGGCCATTGCGGATGCTACTGAACGCGTAGCTGCGGAGCTGGTGCGCGTCGCCAAATAATATGCAGGGGTCCGGTTCGCCGGGCCTGAATTAAAGAATGTCATGTAGGGGCCCGGCATGCCGGACCTGGATTAGAGAGAGTGATGAATACACAACAACTGGCGAAACTACGTACTATCGTGCCCGAGATGCGACGCGTCCGGCACATTCACTTTGTCGGCATCGGTGGCGCCGGCATGGGTGGTATCGCCGAAGTGTTGGCCAATGAAGGTTATCAAATCAGCGGTTCTGACCTGGCACCGAATCCGGTAACCCAGCAGCTGAGCGCGCTCGGGGCGACGATTTACTTCCATCACCGTCCGGAGAACGTACTGGATGCCAGCGTAGTCGTGGTTTCTACCGCGATTTCTGCCGACAACCCGGAAATTGTCGCCGCTCGTGAAGCGCGTATTCCGGTAATCCGCCGCGCAGAGATGTTGGCCGAACTGATGCGTTTTCGTCACGGCATCGCCGTTGCCGGTACGCATGGCAAGACCACGACCACGGCAATGGTGTCGAGCATTTATGCCGAAGCCGGTCTGGACCCGACCTTTGTTAACGGCGGGCTGGTGAAAGCGGCAGGAACTCATGCGCGTTTGGGCTCCAGCCGTTACCTGATTGCGGAAGCGGATGAGAGCGATGCTTCTTTCTTGCATCTGCAACCGATGGTGGCGATTGTCACCAATATCGAAGCCGACCATATGGAGACCTACCAGGGCGACTTCGAAAACCTGAAGCAGACGTTTATTAACTTTTTGCACAACCTGCCGTTCTACGGCCGTGCGGTGATGTGTATTGACGATCCGGTGGTGCGTGAATTGCTGCCACGCGTGGGTCGCCATATCACCACTTACGGTTTCAGCGACGATGCCGACGTTCGCATCGAGAGCTACCGTCAGGTTGGAGCCCAGGGCCACTTCACCCTGAGCCGCCAGGACAAGCCGCTGATGACGGTGACGCTGAATGCGCCGGGTCGTCACAACGCGTTGAACGCGGCGGCGGCAGTGGCGGTAGCAACGGAAGAGGGCATTGACGACGCCGATATCCTGCGTGCGTTGGCCAGCTTCCAGGGGACCGGTCGCCGCTTTGATTTCCTCGGCGAATTCCCGCTGGAGCCGGTAAATGGCAAAAGCGGCAGTGCGATGCTGGTGGACGACTATGGCCACCACCCGACCGAGGTCGACGCGACGCTGAAAGCCGCACGTGCAGGCTGGCCGGACAAGCGTCTGGTGATGATTTTCCAGCCGCACCGTTACACGCGTACTCGCGATCTGTATGACGACTTTGCCAATGTGCTGTCGCAGGTGGACGTGCTGCTGATGCTGGACGTTTACTCTGCCGGTGAAACGGCAATTCCGGGGGCGGACAGCCGCTCGCTGTGCCGCACCATCCGCAGCCGCGGCAAGCTGGATCCGATTCTGGTGTCTGATGCGGATACCGTGCCGGAAACCCTTGCAGGGTTGCTGCAAGCGGACGATTTAGTGCTGGTGCAGGGCGCCGGCAACGTGGGGAAAGTCGCACGCAAACTGGCTGAGCTGAAGCTGCAGCCTCAGAAAAAAGAGGAGGAACATCATGGCCGATAAAGTTGCCGTACTGCTGGGTGGCACCTCCGCTGAACGTGAAGTGTCATTGCAATCCGGTGCCGCCGTGCTGGCCGGGCTGCGTGAAGCCGGTATCGACGCTCACGGCATCGATATCCGTGATTTCCCGGTCACCCAGTTGAAAGAACATGGGTTTACCAAAGTATTTATCGCGCTGCATGGCCGAGGCGGTGAAGACGGCACCCTGCAAGGCATGCTGGAGTTCCTCGAACTGCCTTATACAGGCAGTGGCGTGATGGCTTCGGCACTGACCATGGACAAGTGGCGCACCAAAATGGTGTGGCAGTCGATGGGCCTGCCGGTGGCGCCTTATGTTGCGCTGAACCGTCAGCAATATGCCGGTGCAGAAAAAGAGGCGCTGATCGCGCGCGTAGAGGCCTTGGGCCTGCCGCTGATCGTCAAGCCGAGCCGTGAAGGCTCCAGCGTTGGTATGAGCAAAGTTACCGAGCGTGGCGCTCTTGAGGCGGCTCTGGAAGAAGGTTTCCGTCATGACGACGACGTGCTGGTCGAGAAGTGGCTGAGCGGTCCGGAATACACGGTAGCGATGCTGGGTGATCGAGTATTGCCTTCCATCCGGATTCAACCGGCCGGCGTGTTTTACGATTACCAGGCCAAGTACATCTCGGACGATACCCAGTATTTCTGTCCGAGCGGCCTGGGTGCGGAACAGGAAGCCGAAATGGCGTCTCTGGCGTTACGCGCCTATCGTGGGCTGGACTGCAGCGGCTGGGGCCGCGTTGATGTGATGCAGGATAGCGATGGCAGCTTCTATCTGCTTGAGGTGAATACCTCGCCGGGCATGACCAGTCATAGCCTGGTGCCGATGGCAGCGCGGCAGTCTGGTTTAAGCTTCTCGCAGCTGGTAGCGAGAATTTTGGAATTGGCCGACTGATATGTCGCAAGCTGCCCTGAATGCGCGTGAACGCGAGGTGGACAACAACCCGCGACGCAGCAATGGAACCCAGTTGGCGGGAATGATTTTCCTGTTGATGGTGTTGGGAACGGTCCTGTGGAGTGGGTGGGCGGTGATTGGCTGGATGAAAGACGCCAGCCGCCTGCCGCTGTCACGACTGGTGGTGACCGGTGAACGTCACTACACCACCAACGACGATATTCGTCAGGCTATCCTGGCGCTGGGATCGCCGGGGACGTTCATGACGCAGGATGTGGATATCATCCAGCAGCAGATTGAACGCCTGCCGTGGATCAAGCAGGCCAGCGTGCGTAAGCAGTGGCCGGATGAGCTGAAGATCCACCTGGTGGAATATGTCCCGGTGGCGCGCTGGAATGATTTGCACATGGTAGATGCCGAAGGCAAATCCTTCAGCGTGCCTGCAGAACGAATTGGCAAACAGAAGTTGCCGTTGCTGTATGGTCCGGAAGGGAGCGAACAGGATGTTCTTGAAGGTTACCGGACCATGAGCAGCATGTTAGCGGCCAGCAAATATACGCTGAAAATGGCGGCCATGAGCGCCCGCCATTCCTGGCAGCTGGCTTTGGATAATGATGTTCGGCTGGAGCTGGGACGCGACGATCGCACCGGACGCCTGCAGCGCTTTATCGAGCTTTACCCGGTATTGCAGCAGCAGGGACAGGCAGAAAGCAAGCGAGTCAGTTATGTCGACTTACGCTACGAGGCCGGTGCATCGGTAGGTTGGGCCCCCGTGTTTATCGACCCGCAGGCTGCAGGCGATCGGCAGAACAGTAATCAGCAACAGAATCAGGCACAGGCAAAACAACAATGATCAAGTCGACGGACAGAAAACTGGTAGTTGGACTGGAGATCGGTACTGCAAAAGTCTCCGCATTGGTAGGGGAAGTTCTGCCCGATGGCATGGTCAACATTATCGGGGTGGGCAGTTGCCCGTCTCGCGGTATGGATAAGGGTGGCGTTAACGACCTGGAGTCGGTAGTGAAGTGCGTACAGCGCGCTATCGATCAGGCCGAACTGATGGCGGATTGTCAGATTTCTTCGGTTTACCTCGCATTATCGGGTAAACACATCAGCTGCCAGAACGAAATAGGGATGGTTCCTATTTCCGAAGAGGAAGTGACACAGGAAGATGTGGAGAACGTGGTGCATACCGCTAAATCGGTACGCGTCCGTGATGAACACCGCATCCTGCACGTCATCCCTCAGGAATACGCCATCGATTATCAGGAAGGCATCAAAAACCCGGTTGGGTTGTCCGGCGTGCGTATGCAAGCCAAGGTGCACCTGATCACCTGCCATAACGATATGGCTAAGAACATCGTTAAGGCAGTAGAACGTTGTGGTCTGAAAGTTGACCAACTTATTTTCGCCGGTCTGGCCGCCAGCTATGCGGTACTGACCGAAGATGAGCGCGAACTCGGCGTTTGTGTGGTAGATATCGGCGGCGGCACCATGGATATGGCGGTGTACACCGGCGGTGCGCTGCGCCACACCAAAGTGATCCCTTACGCCGGGAACGTGGTCACCAGCGATATCGCTTACGCCTTCGGCACGCCGCCGACAGACGCGGAAGCGATCAAAGTTCGACACGGCTGTGCGCTTGGGTCGATTGTTAGCAAGGATGAAAGTGTAGAGGTGCCAAGCGTTGGAGGACGTCCTCCTCGGAGTCTGCAAAGACAGACACTGGCTGAAGTGATTGAGCCACGCTACACCGAACTGTTGAATCTGGTTAACGATGAAATTTTGCAATTGCAGGAGCAACTGCGTCAGCAAGGGGTGAAGCATCATCTGGCGGCGGGTATTGTGCTGACCGGTGGTGCCGCCCAGATTGATGGCCTGGCAGCCTGTGCGCAACGGGTGTTCCACACCCAGGTACGCATCGGCCAACCCTTGAACATCACGGGTCTGACGGATTATGCGCAGGAGCCTTACTACTCTACGGCGGTAGGTCTGCTGCACTATGGAAAAGAGTCTCACCTGAGCGGTGAGGCAGAAGTAGAAAAACGCGCCTCGGTGGGCAATTGGTTTAAACGTATCAATAGCTGGCTGAGAAAAGAGTTTTAATGTTTCAACAAAGAGATCATGCTGAGTAATCTTTTTATGATCTCGCAGCGACAGGCACAAAACGGAGAGAAACTATGTTTGAACCAATGGAACTAACCAATGACGCGGTGATTAAAGTCATCGGCGTCGGCGGTGGCGGTGGCAACGCCGTTGAACACATGGTGCGCGAGCGCATCGAAGGTGTTGAATTCTTTGCCGTGAATACAGACGCTCAGGCGCTTCGTAAAACGGCAGTTGGCCAAACCATCCAGATCGGTAGCGGTATTACCAAAGGTCTGGGTGCAGGCGCGAACCCTGAAGTGGGTCGCAATTCAGCGGAAGAAGACCGTGAAGCCCTGCGCGCCGCACTGGATGGTGCAGACATGGTCTTCATTGCAGCCGGCATGGGCGGCGGTACCGGTACCGGTGCAGCGCCAGTCGTCGCTGAAGTTGCTAAAGACCTGGGTATTCTGACAGTGGCCGTGGTGACCAAGCCTTTCAATTTTGAAGGCAAGAAACGCATGGCGTTCGCTGAGCAGGGTATCGCAGAATTGTCCAAACATGTGGACTCACTGATCACTATCCCGAACGACAAGCTGTTGAAAGTTCTGGGTCGCGGTATTTCTCTGTTGGACGCGTTTGGTGCGGCTAACGACGTGCTGAAAGGCGCGGTACAGGGTATTGCCGAACTGATCACCCGTCCGGGCCTGATGAACGTCGACTTCGCCGACGTGCGCACCGTAATGTCCGAAATGGGCTACGCGATGATGGGTTCCGGCGTTGCCTGTGGTGAAGACCGTGCTGAAGAAGCTGCGGAAATGGCGATCTCCAGCCCACTGCTGGAAGATATCGACCTGTCCGGCGCTCGCGGCGTGCTGGTCAACATCACCGCCGGCTTCGACCTGCGCTTGGATGAGTTCGAAACCGTGGGTAACACCATTCGTGCTTTCGCTTCCGACAACGCGACCGTGGTAATTGGTACGTCGCTGGATCCGGAAATGAACGACGAACTGCGTGTAACCGTGGTTGCGACCGGTATCGGCATGGACAAACGTCCGGAAATCACTCTGGTCACCAATAAACAGGCCAGCCAGCCAGTGATGGATCATCGCTACCAGCAGCACGGCATGTCGCCGCTGCCGCAGGAAGTGAAACCTGCCGCCAAGGTGGTTAACGATCCGACTGCGCAGCCTAATAAAGAGCCCGACTATCTTGATATTCCAGCCTTCCTGCGCAAGCAGGCAGACTAAGAATATCCTGAGAATTTGGAATCTCCGCTCTTTGTGCTAAACTGTCCCGCCAGCCATGCTGTATGCTTGGCTGGTAGGATTGATAACATTGCGAGATAAAACGATGATCAAACAAAGGACATTAAAACGTATTGTTCAGGCGACTGGTGTCGGTTTACATACCGGCAAGAAAGTCACGCTGACAATGCGACCCGCGGCGGCTAATACCGGGGTCATCTATCGTCGCACTGACTTGAATCCACCGGTTGATTTTCCGGCTGATGCAAAATCCGTGCGTGATACCATGCTCTGTACCTGCCTGGTCAATGAGCATGACGTGCGTATTTCTACCGTTGAGCATCTTAATGCCGCGCTGGCTGGGTTGGGCATCGACAACATCGTTATCGAAGTTGACGCTGCTGAAATCCCTATCATGGACGGCAGTGCCAGTCCGTTCGTCTTCCTGTTGCTGGATGCCGGCATTGAAGAACTGAACTCTGCGAAGAAATTCCTGCGTCTGAAAGACACCGTGCGTGTTGAAGATGGCGACAAGTGGGCCGAGCTGTCCCCGCATAACGGGTTCCGCCTGGACTTCACCATCGACTTCAACCACCCGGCGATCGACGCCAGTACGCAACGCTACCGCCTTGATTTCTCTGCCGACTCGTTCGTGCGTCAAATCAGCCGTGCGCGTACTTTCGGCTTCATGCGTGATATCGAATATTTACAGTCCCGTGGCCTGGCCCTGGGCGGCAGCTTTGACTGCGCTATCGTGGTAGATGATTACCGCGTGCTGAACGAAGACGGCCTGCGCTTCGAAGACGAATTCGTGCGTCACAAAATGCTGGACGCCATCGGCGACCTGTTCATGTGCGGCCATAATATCATTGGCGCGTTTACCGCGTACAAGTCTGGTCATGCGCTGAACAACAAGCTGCTTCAAGCAGTTCTGGCGAAACAGGAAGCGTGGGAATACGTCACCTTCCAGGACGAAGCCGAAATGCCACTGGCATTCAAAGCTCCGTCAACCGTATTGGCATAAGTCGATACCGCTGATTACTTATCACGACTGGTAGCGTTGGCACTCTCTCCGGCCAACGACGCCAGTCGTTCTAATATCTTGCGCAGTTTTTCCGGGCTCCGGCTCGCCAATACCCTTAATTCCCCAGCACTTTCCTGACTCAGATGACGCATAGGCACGCTTGACTGCGTATTTCCTGCCGTTTTTGCGGCGTCCTGCACCAGGTTGTTCCCTTTTGCCATCAAGGCCGGATTAATCCTGATGTCGATCGACGACAATGATGGTAGAATTTGCGCTCGTAGTGCTGATAATAAAGCCGGTTGTTCGTAACGTAGACGCATCATCCAGCTGGCATTTGCCGTTTCTAGCACTAAAATACCCTGTCGGAAATTTGCGACGCGGCACCAAGGATGCAGTTGAACGGGCAACAGGCCTTTCACTGCACGGTTAAGCTTAAGCAACGCGACTGCGCGTTGTTGGACGTTATGCAGTGGCCCTTTGTCTTCTGCAGACGCGTCGTCGAACAGGGAATCTAATAATTGTGGACGGCTATCGCGCATAATGGGCTCCGGCGGATTATAAACTCGTGATCGGTATTCTAAATCGTTGGCGACAATTTGGCAGACGTTATTTCTGGCCCCATCTCCTTTTAGGGATGGTTGCGGCCACGCTTGGCGTACCTACCAATCTGACCGGCAACCCCGATCAAGCCGCTCTGCCGAGCACCTCGTCCAGCCTGAACCGGCAAAACTCTGCCAGTGGCGCCTTCAATAGCCTGGCGTTACTGCAGGAAGCGCATCGTCGTCCGACCTTTAGCGTCGACTACTGGCACCAGCATGCGCTTCGTACCGTCATTCGTCACCTCTCTTTTGCGCTTGCGCCGCAGGCCGTTTACGCGCGGGTGCAGGAAAGCGAAGCGGAAGTGACCGAACCCCCATTGCAGGTGGCGCAACTGGCGCTGCTTTCTACCCTTAATGCGCTGCTGACGCACGAGCCGAAGCCGCCGACCATCATTCGCACCACTCACCACGCCGTGCTGCCCGCTGTTGCGCAGCATCAGGCCGGGTTGTGGCTTGCGCAAGTGCAGGGCATTCGCGCCGGACCTGCAGCCTTAAGCTGATTTCTTGCCCCTCGGGCGACAAAAAAACCTAAAAAATAACATCAAGTTGACTGCCTGTGTTGGCCGTCATGACAGAGATATCAAACATCATGTTAGTGAAATTATTGACCAAAGTTTTTGGTAGCCGTAACGATCGTACGCTGCGCCGCATGCGCAAATCGGTTGAGCTGATCAACCAGATGGAACCGGACATGGAAAAACTGTCCGATGACGAACTGAAAGCCAAGACCAACGAGTTCCGCGCGCGCCTGGAAAAGGGTGAAGTGTTGGAAAACCTGTTGCCTGAGGCCTTCGCGGTAGTGCGTGAGGCGAGCAAGCGCGTCTTCGGCATGCGTCACTTCGACGTGCAGCTGCTGGGCGGCATGGTGCTGAATGACCGCTGTATCGCAGAGATGCGCACCGGTGAAGGTAAAACCCTGACCGCAACCCTGCCAGCCTATCTGAACGCCCTGAGCGGTCGTGGCGTGCACGTGGTAACCGTCAACGACTATCTGGCGCAGCGTGACGCCGAGAACAACCGCCCGCTGTTCGAGTTCCTCGGTTTGAGCATCGGCATCAACCTGCCGGGCATGCCAGCACCGGCCAAGCGTGAAGCCTATGCCGCGGACATTACCTACGGCACCAACAACGAATACGGTTTCGACTATCTGCGCGACAACATGGCGTTCAGTCCGGAAGAGCGCGTTCAGCGCAAACTGCACTATGCACTGGTGGATGAGGTTGACTCCATCCTGATCGATGAAGCGCGTACGCCGTTGATCATCTCTGGCCCGGCTGAAGACAGCTCCGAGATGTACATCAAGGTTAACAAGCTGATCCCTAAACTGATCCGTCAGGAAAAAGAAGATTCGGATTCCTTCCAGGGCGAAGGCCACTTCTCGGTTGACGAAAAGGCGCGCCAGGTGCACCTGACCGAACGCGGCCTGATCCTGATCGAAGAAATGCTGATGGAAGCCGGCATCATGGACGAAGGGGAGTCACTGTACTCACCGACCAACATCATGCTGATGCACCACGTGACCGCGGCTCTGCGTGCCCATGTGCTGTTTACCCGTGACGTTGACTACATCGTAAAAGACGGTGAAGTCATCATCGTCGACGAACACACCGGCCGTACCATGCACGGCCGTCGCTGGTCCGATGGACTGCACCAGGCGGTGGAAGCCAAAGAAGGCGTGGAAATCCAGAACGAAAACCAGACCCTGGCCTCCATCACCTTCCAGAACTACTTCCGCCTGTACGAGAAGCTGGCTGGGATGACCGGTACCGCCGACACCGAAGCTTTTGAATTCAGCTCGATCTACAAGCTGGATACCATCGTGGTGCCGACCAACCGTCCAATGCTGCGTAAAGACATGCCGGATCTGGTCTACATGACCGAGCATGAGAAGATTGGCGCCATCATTGAAGATATTCGTGAGCGTACCGCTAACGGCCAGCCGGTTCTGGTCGGTACGATTTCAATCGAGAAATCCGAAGTGGTTTCGCGTGAGCTGGAGAAAGCCGGTATCGCCCATAAGGTGTTGAACGCCAAGTTCCACGCCATGGAAGCGGACATCGTTGCTCAGGCCGGCCAGACCTCTGCGGTTACCATCGCTACCAACATGGCCGGTCGTGGTACCGACATCGTGTTGGGCGGCAGCTGGCAGGCAGAGATTGCCCAGTTGGAAGATCCAACCGAAGAGCAAATCGCGGCGATTAAAGACGCCTGGAAAATCCGTCACGATGCTGTACTGGCAGCCGGTGGCCTGCACATCATTGGTACCGAGCGTCATGAATCACGCCGTATCGATAACCAGTTGCGCGGCCGTTCCGGTCGTCAGGGGGATGCCGGTTCATCCCGCTTCTACCTGTCGATGGAAGATGCCCTGATGCGTATTTTCGCCTCCGATCGCGTTTCCAACATGATGCGTAAATTGGGGATGAAAGAAGGTGAGGCCATTGAGCACCCATGGGTCACCAAAGCGATTGCCAACGCCCAGCGTAAAGTAGAAAGCCGCAACTTCGACATTCGTAAGCAACTGCTGGAATACGATGACGTGGCCAACGATCAGCGCCGCGCGATCTACAGCCAGCGTAACGAACTGCTGGACGTGTCTGACGTTAGCGAAACCATTGCCAGCATCCGTGAAGACGTGTTCAAAACCACTATCGACGGCTACATTCAACCGCAGTCGCTGGAAGAAGAGTGGGATATTCAGGGGCTGACCGAACGTCTGAAAAACGATTTCGATCTGGATATGCCTATCGCCGAATGGTTGGATAAAGAGCCTGAGCTGCACGAAGAAACGCTGCGTGAGCGTATTCTGGAAAAAGCCAAGGAAGAGTACCAGCGTAAAGAAGAAGTGGTTGGCACCGAGATGATGCGCAACTTCGAGAAAGGCGTGATGCTGCAGACGCTGGATTCCCTGTGGAAAGAGCATCTGGCGGCCATGGACTACCTGCGTCAGGGCATCCATCTGCGCGGTTATGCGCAGAAAGATCCTAAGCAGGAGTACAAGCGCGAGTCCTTCAACATGTTCGCTACCATGCTGGAATCACTGAAGCATGAAGTGATCAGCGTGCTGAGCAAGGTTCAGGTGCGGATGCCGGAAGAGGTTGAAGCCTTGGAACTGCAGCGTCGTGAAGAAGCCGAGCGTCTGGCCAAACAGCAGCAGCTGAGCCACTATGAAGAAAACGCGCTGGTGACTGAAGATCCTAATGCGCCGACCATCGCAGAACGTAAAGTGGGCCGTAACGATCCGTGCCCATGCGGTTCCGGTAAAAAATACAAACAGTGTCACGGTCGTCTGCAGAACTAAGCCGACACTGTTTAACGAATAAAACCCAGGGGTTCAGCGTGCTGAGCCCCTGTTTTTTGGGCCGCATTCTGCGCTCCAATAACTCAATAAAGAGGATGCGATGAAACATCTGAATATCGCCGTCGGCATCATTCGTAACGCCCAGCAGGAAATCTTCATTACCCGCCGCGCGGCCGATTCGCATATGGCCGGTTTCTGGGAGTTTCCCGGCGGCAAAATTGAACAGGGGGAGACGCCGGAACAGGCGCTTAGCCGTGAATTATTGGAAGAGACCGGCATTGAAGCCCAGCGTGCGGAGTTGTTGGACGTGCTTGAGCATCAGTTTAGCGATCGCATCGTCACGTTGAATTTCTATCTGGTGGAAGCCTGGGCCGGTGAACCCTTCGGTCGCGAAGGCCAGCCTATGCGCTGGGTAAAACAGGCTGACCTGCGGGAAGAAGAGTTCCCTCAGGCCAATATCAGCATTATCAAACTGCTGGTGGAGCAGGCAAAGGCTGCCGAGTAATACAACCGGCCTGGCGGCTGCCGGGCCGATCAGAACGACGATCAGCGATCGTCTGCTTCACTCCACTCTTCGCTTTCGGAAAGATCGCTGTTGCTGGGAATGCGCTTCTCTTCATCGGCCCATTCGCCCAGATCAATCAGCTGACAGCGTTTGCTGCAAAACGGACGAAATGGGCTCACCTCTCCCCAAACCACACCTTTGCCACAGGTTGGGCATTTCACTACGGTAGTCATATCTATTCCTTACTCCCTTCCAACGCGTGAAAGGTCTTGATGTCATTGGGTCAGCAACAGGCCAACTCAAAGGTTAGTCGTTCCGGCACCACGCCGAGCTCACTGTCCAGCGGCAGAAAGCGAATCGCATAGCGCGTCTTATGGCCGGAAATTTGTGGGTAAAGCTGGTGCGCCAGATTGATGCGTAAGCGCAGCAGATCCGCCCCCTCGGCGTTATCCTGGAAAAAACCGTTCAGGCTGATCTGATTGCGAAATGGGCCGGCCTGACGGATCAGATCCAGCACCATAGTCAGTGCCTGGTTTAATGGTTCCAGCGTTTGCAACCATTCGGCTACGTCGTTATCTCGCTCTTGCTGTGGTGCATGCATCCACATGTGCAGCGTCGGCAAGTCAAAGCTGCAGCACCCACCGGGGATGCTCAGGCGTTGCCGTACCAGACTAATCAACCGATCTTCGCGCAGCGCCTGACCCAGTCGCGGCGCAGACATCAGTGCGGCACCACGTTGCTTCAACTGGTTGCGTAACTGATCCACCAGCGACATATCGACGCCCGGAACATCGGCCCACGCCAGCAATTTTTGCTGCTGACGCTCCAACTCTTTCAGTAACTCGGTACGTACTTCACCGCGCTCCAGCACGTCCAGCAGATCGGCGATTGTGCGGAAAAAGGTCAGGGCGATGGCCGTTTCGCTTAAGGCTCGCTGGCCATGCAGCTGTTGCAGCAAAAATTCCATGCGCAGCCAGGTGCGCATTTTTTCATTCAACGGATGTTCAAAAAGAACGCTTGGGGAAACATCACTCATTCAGTTTAATCCTGTCGGGTCGCTGATGCCGCCAGCTCAAGGTAACGGCAATGCAGTGCGGCAACCAATGGCTCTATCCCCTGAGCGGTGCCGCTATTATCAATGATGTCGTCTGCAGCGGCCAGGCGCTGCTCACGCGTGACCTGTGCGGACAGTATGTTCTGTGCCTGCTGACGGCTGATACCGTCGCGGGCGATGGTTCTGGCCAACTGAGTCTCGCTGTCGACGTCAACCACCAGCACGCGATCGGCGCGCGCCTGCAGGTTGTTCTCGACCAGCAATGGCACCACCCAGAGAGCGTAGGGGCTGGTAACTTGCGCCAGTTGACGTTGAGTTTCCTGATGAATCAGCGGGTGCAGCAGTTGGTTTAGCCAACCCTTTTCATCAGGGTTACTGAAGATACACTGACGTAAGGCGGCACGGTTCAGTGAACCGTCCGGCTGCAACATTTCATTACCAAAACGTTCGGCGATGGCAGCCAGTGCCGGGGTTCCTGGCTCGACAACCTGCCGGGCGATAACGTCAGCATCGACCACCGTCACGCCGTGGCGAGCGAAGGCGTCTGCCACGGTGGACTTACCGCTGCCGATACCCCCTGTCAACGCAACAATGTAGGCCATGGTAGGGAATGCACCTGAGGTTCATAAAAAAATAATAGACGAATCATAAAGCGATCGCACAGAAGTGCAAGTAAGCCGGCGGCGCTTGCCGTGCCGCTTAGGCTGTACGGTGATAAAAAGCGCAGCCGGAAAGGGAAAATGAGTGGGAGGTCACACTGCGGTGTCGCAGGTAAATTTGTCGGATTGTAGCGCAAAAAAAGGAGAATTCGCAGTCTTGTCCGGCGATTATTAGCGCGTATGATAGCGTCACTGGAACTGGCATTAATCTATACCCGTCATTCTTCAAGCTGCAGGTGTGTTGACTGCGAGCGTTCACCCGAATCACTTACATAAGTAAGCTCATCGGGACTCTCGCCCTTGTCGCCTTCCTGCAACTCGAATTATTTAGGGGATACCCCGTCGCTTTTCAAGCCATTGCGTTTTGCGATCCGTCGCCATAAACCAGGAAATCATAAGTCATGCGTATTGAAGAAGATTTGAAGTTAGGCTTTAAAGATGTGCTGATTCGCCCAAAGCGTTCCACGCTGAAAAGCCGCTCAGAAGTTGAACTGGAACGTCAGTTTACCTTCAAACATTCTGGCTGTAGCTGGTCTGGTGTGCCGATCATCGCCGCCAACATGGACTCGGTCGGTACCTTCAGCATGGCAGAGGCCCTGGCTTCCTTCGATGTTCTCACCGCCGTACACAAACACTACACCGTAGAGCAGTGGGCCGCCTTTGTGCAGCGCGTACCGGCATCGGTGCTGCGCCACGTGATGGTTTCAACCGGCACGTCCGACGCTGACTTTGTGAAAATGCAACAGATCCTGGCGCTATCACCCGAGCTGAAGTTTATCTGTATCGACGTAGCCAATGGCTATTCCGAGCATTTTGTCGCCTTCCTGCAGAAAGCGCGGGAAGCCTGCCCAAAACATGTTATCTGTGCCGGTAACGTCGTCACCGGAGAAATGGTGGAAGAACTTATCCTGTCCGGCGCCGACATTGTTAAAGTCGGTATTGGTCCAGGCTCTGTCTGCACGACCCGCGTGAAAACCGGTGTCGGTTATCCGCAGCTGTCTGCGGTGATCGAATGCGCTGATGCGGCGCATGGCCTCGGCGGCCAAATCGTTAGCGATGGCGGTTGTTCGGTGCCGGGCGACGTAGCGAAAGCCTTTGGCGGCGGTGCTGATTTTGTCATGCTGGGCGGCATGCTGGCCGGCCACGACGAATGTGAAGGCACCATTGTGGAAGAGAACGGTGAGAAATTTATGCTGTTCTACGGCATGAGCTCCGAGTCGGCGATGAAACGCCACGTCGGCGGCGTTGCCCAGTACCGTGCGGCCGAAGGGAAAACTGTCAAACTGCCGTTGCGCGGCGAAGTTGAGTTCACCGTTCGCGACATCCTCGGCGGCCTGCGTTCCGCTTGCACCTACGTCGGCGCGGAACGTTTGAAAGAGCTGACCAAGCGCACCACCTTTATCCGCGTTGCAGAGCAGGAAAACCGCGTCTTCGGCAGCAAGTAAGCCGCGCGTTTCGGCACCAGCAACACGTGGGCGCAGTTCAATGCTGCGCCCAATCATTGACGGACTTACCCCAAAACATTCCCCAACTGAAAGATCGGCAGATACATGGCAATCACCAATGTGCCGACGATCCCGCCCACCACCAGCATCAATAGGGGCTCCAGCGTTTGCGCCAGGGTATCGGCCAGCTCAAAGGTTTGCTGTTCATGCCATGCGGCCAGTTTGCCCAATAGGGTATCTAACGAACCGGATTCTTCGCCCACGCGCACCAATTGCTGGCATAACGAAGGGAAAAGCGCCTGCTGTTCCAGGGCGCGATGAAAAGTCTGCCCTTGCGAAATCTGTTGCCTGATGTTGTCAATTGCCTGGCGATAAAACAGGTTATCCACCGACAGCGCCGCCGCAGCCAACCCGTCAACCAGGCTGAGCCCAGCCTGCTGGGTCATGGCCAGAATACGGAATATTTGGCTCAGGCAGCCGCCTTTAATCAAGTGCGCAATCAGTGGCAGACGCAACAGCGCCGCCTGTTCGCGCCTGCGCCATTGAGGCTGCGGGTGCAGACGACGGAGATAGGTGTATGCCATACAGACCAGAATCGCCGCCAGCCAGGGACCGCTGTCGATCAGCAGGGTGGAAAGGTTCAGCAATCCTTGGGTAAACCACGGCAGCGGCGCATTGAATGACTGATAGACGCCGGCAAATTCCGGCAACACCATCACCAGCATCAAAATGCTTACCAACAGCGCCACCGCGCAGATAAACAAAGGGTAACGCAGCGCCTTGATGACTTTCTTTTGCAGTTTTTGCTGTGCTTCCTGTTGTTGGGCCAGTTGCAGGCAGCATTCGTCCAGATGACCGGTCAGCTCGCCAATGGCGATTAACTGGCGGTAGATCAAAGGAAACACGGCATGTTGCTCAGCGATAACTTCAGAAAATGGCTGGCCCTGGCGTACCTGTTCACTCACTTCCCGCAGCAGGCAGCGCCAGGCAGCTGACGGGTGCTCTGCCGCCAGCAATTGTAACCCGCTGACCAGCGGCAATCCGGCCTGCAGCAGGGTGGCTAACTGACGGGTGAACTGGATCAGGGGTTCACCGCGCCATTGACCCGGTGAAATACGTTTTCCGCTGTTGATCTGGCAGGGTTGCAGCCCTTGTTCGATCAACCACTGGCTGACCTCATTCTTCTTACCGCTCATCAGCTCACCCTCACGCAGCTGTCCGTGCGGGTCAATTGCCTGCCAGAGGAAAAGGCGCAGCGTTTTCACTGAGCGCCTCCGCCGTCGGCAATGATACCGACAATGCGGTATACCTCCTCCAGCGAGGTGACGCCCTGAGCGACCAGCGTTAGTCCGGCTTGCAGCAACGTGGTCTGCCCCTGCTGCCGGGCGATGTCAGCCAACATGCTGGGGGCGGCCCCCTCCAGCAGGCCGGCTTGCACCTCTGGGGTAATGGTCAACAGTTCATATACCCCGGTGCGGCCATAGTAGCCGCTGAAGCAGTGCTCGCAGCCATCGGCCTTCCAGGGCAGCAGAGGTGTTGCCCAAATGGCCGCGGGAAAACGTACGGGCTGGCTTTGTTGATAGCGGCAGTGGCTGCATAACTTACGCACCAGACGTTGTGCGATCACCAGCTTCAGACAGGCGGCAATCAGGTAGCCCGGAATGCCCATATGAGTCAGGCGCGTCAGGGTTTCGCTGGTGGAATTGGTGTGCAAGGTGGAAAGCACCAGGTGGCCGGTTTGAGCGGCTTTTACTGCGATCTCCGCCGTTTCCCGATCGCGGATCTCACCGATCATGATGACGTCCGGATCCTGTCGCAGCAAGGCGCGTAATACGCGGGAGAAATCCAGTTCCGTTTTGGCGTTGGTCTGCGTCTGATTGATACCGAACAGGGGAATCTCAATCGGATCCTCGACGCTGCATAAATTACTCTGCGCGTCATTCAACTGACGCAGACCGCCGTATAGCGTGACGGTTTTGCCGCTGCCGGTGGGGCCGGTGACCAGGATCATGCCCTGCGGGCAGGATAAGGCAGAGGAAAACTGCACCAGTGCTGTCGGATCCATACCCAACCGATCCAACGGCAGCTCCTGGCGTTCAGTTTGCAAAATTCGCAGCACCACTTTTTCGCCGTGCAGGGTGGGCAGGGTGGCGATACGCATGGAGTAGCTAGCGTTATCCAACCGCACGCTGAGCTGACCATCCTGCGGCAGGCGGCGCTCGGCGATGTCCAACTGCCCCATGATTTTCAGTCGAGCCGTGATGCGAGCCGCGAGCGTGAATGGCGGTGAGGTTATCACCTGCAACACGCCGTCGATGCGTAGCCGGATACGGAGAGTCTGCTGGTAAGGTTCGAAATGAATGTCCGAGGCTCGTCGCTGAATGGCGATGCGGAGCGTCTGATTGATAAACTGCACCACGGGTGCGTCACTGTCGTCGTTTAATGATGCCGCGTCGAATTGCTCTTCCGAAGTGGGCTGCTCGCGTCTATCGCCCTGCATTTGCCGCCTGTTCAGTTCCAATTCCAGCCTGGCTGCCGGCCACTGTTCCAAATGAATGCGTTTGCCGGTGGCAAAACGCAGGGCTGATAATAGCGCTTGTGGTGCCTCCGTCGTGAGGGCCACGTTCAGGCACTGGTCATCTTCACTGAGAGCCAGTGCCTGATAGCGTTGGCACAGGGTATGGATTTCTTCGCTGATTGCCGTACTCATGATGTCGGCGCCGCGGCGGTAGTGTCAAAACGGAAAACTTCCTGACAGGTTTCCTGCAGATTGCTGTTTTCGCTGGTGCACAGGCGTGTCCAACGCGTCAGGCCGCTGGCATTTTGGGTTGGCGTCAGTGCGACCGTCAATCCCTGCAGCGTTTGCGAGCCGGTCAGCGAGATCACGCCCTGGCTGACCTGAACCGCGCTGACGTAACGTGAGGCGTCGCCGGTAGGGATGCCTTTGCTACCGGCGTTACAGCCGGTCGGCGTGCCGCTGTCGAGCACGCACAGTTCAACGGCCAGCTTATACGGCGTCATGGCTTGCAGCATGTCGGTCATCGCTGCCTTTTGGATATAGCGCTGATAGGCAGGAATACCTATGGCGCTCAGTATGGCGATAATGGCGATCACCACCATCAGTTCTATCAGGGTAAAACCGCGCTGCGTTTCCATCCGTTGCTTCCTCCATGTCAATGTGGAGGCCAGAGTAATCAGGCCAGCGGGGCGCTTCGAGCGGGTGATGGCTGTTTTTAGGCGCAGTTCCACAGCATTCGGTCGAGGTTACAGCAGAGGGGAAAAGAGATGGGGCGAGCTTCGCAGTTTTGGTGAAAAAACACCTCCCCGGTATTTCAGGGAGGTGCGGAGAGTGGGGTTATTTGAAGCGCATGGACAGATCGAGGGCGGTCACATGTTTGGTCAGCGCGCCTACAGAAATATAGTCCACGCCGGTTTCGGCGAAGGTACGCAGGGTTTCGCTGGTCACGTTGCCGGACACTTCCAGCTGTGCACGGCCCTGAGTTTGCGTCACGGCGGCGCGCATCATGTCGACGCTGAAATTGTCCAGCATGATAATGTCTGCACCGGCGTCCAGCGCCTGCTGCAGTTCATCCAGCGACTCGACTTCCACTTCGACCGGCACCTCGGCATGCAGCCAGAATGCTTTTTCGACCGCTTTTTTAATCGAGCCGGAGGCAATGATGTGGTTTTCCTTGATCAGGAAGGCGTCGGACAGCCCGAGACGGTGGTTGCTGCCGCCGCCGCATAATACGGCATATTTCAGCGCGGTGCGCAGCCCTGGCAGGGTCTTGCGGGTGTCGAGCAGGCGGGTTTTCGTCCCCTGCAACAGTGCCACATAGCGGCTGACTTCGGTTGCTACGCCGGAAAGCGTCTGCACAAAGTTCAGCGCAGTGCGCTCACCGGTAAGCAGCACCCGTGCCGGGCCGGTCAGTTTGCAAAGCGCTTGGTCTGGCACCAGGCTATCACCGTCCGCCACCAGCCAATCCACTTTCACCTGGTTGCCCAACTGGATAAAGACTTCATTCAGCCAGCGTTTTCCGCAAAAAATACCGGGTTCGCGGGTGATGATCGTGGCTTCGGCCTGGGTATCGGCCGGCAACAATTGCGCGGTAATATCGCGTTCGGCATCGACTTCGCCTCCCAGGTCTTCACGCAGCGCCTGGGCAACGGCATAGGGGATATCGCTTTCAATTCGTTCAAGAAGCTCGGTGCGGCGAGTGTCGGCACTGTAGCGGCGTGTCGGCATAGAAAACTCCGAAATGGACGGTAAGATCGTAGGGGGAACATGCTACTCTGTTGCCGTGACAAGTACCACCGCCCAGAGGTGTCTGATGCAGTTAGAACAAGGCTGGATTGTCGGGGTAACCCGGGTTGTCTCGCCGCATTGCGATCTTCGCCCGAATGAGGAGGCGCCTTCGCTGCTGGTGATCCACAATATCAGCCTGCCACCCGGCGAGTTCGGCGGCCCCTATATCGATCGGCTGTTTACCGGTACTCTTGATCCTGCGGATCACCCCTATTTTTCTGATATTCATCAACTACGCGTTTCGGCGCACTGCCTGATCCGTCGCGACGGTGAAATCATTCAGTATGTGCCCTTTGACCGACGAGCCTGGCACGCGGGCGTATCGTCGTATCAGGGACGAGAGCGCTGTAACGATTTTTCGATCGGCATTGAACTGGAAGGTACCGATCATGTGGCGTTCACGCCGCAGCAATACCAAAGTCTGAACGCGGTGACCGCGCTGCTGATCCGGCATTATCCGACGTTGGCGGCGCATATCACCGGGCACAGTGACATTGCCCCAGGCCGTAAAACCGATCCCGGCCCGGCGTTTGATTGGGATTTATATCTGGCATCTCTGGAACAACCTGGCGGGCCAGATGACGCTATGCTTGGAACAATGGAAAGGGAGAGGAGTCGCTAATGACGCTGTTTACGCTGTTACTGGTTCTGGCGTGGGAACGTTTATTCAAGCTGGGTGAGCATTGGCAGTTGGATCATCGCCTTGAGGTGGTATTTCAACGGCTGCATCGGTTTTCACTGGCGCAAACGCTGCTGATGACGCTGGCCTGGATGGTGGTGGTGGCAGGGATTTTGTGGCTGTCCCAGGGACTGTTTTTCGGCGTAGTGACGCTGTTGCTGTGGATCGTCATTGATTTGCTGTGTGTCGGCGCAGGGATCAAGCGTAAACACTATCGGGCCTATCTGAAGGCCGCTCGGCAGGGGGATGCCCATGCCAGCGAACAAATGGCGGAAGAACTGGCGTTGATCCACGGTTTGCCGGTGGATTGCAGCGAAGAGTTGCGCTTGCGTGAACTGCAAAATGCGCTGCTGTGGATTAACTTCCGTTATTATCTGGCGCCGCTGTTTTGGTTTGTGGTCTGCGGGCCTTACGGGCCGATTGCGCTGGCAGGCTACTCTTTCCTGCGCGCTTACCAGACCTGGTTGGCACGCCATAACACACCGCTGGAGCGTTCGCAGTCAGGCATCGATCATCTGCTGAACTGGCTGGA
The DNA here is from genome assembly GCF_046531865.1 of Serratia sp. AXJ-M. Taxonomy (NCBI): domain Bacteria; kingdom Pseudomonadati; phylum Pseudomonadota; class Gammaproteobacteria; order Enterobacterales; family Yersiniaceae; genus Serratia; species Serratia sp. AXJ-M. Next base: position 763,922 of record NZ_CP059394.1, read on the forward strand.
CTGGATCCCGGTGCGTCTGGCCGGCGTGGCTTACGCGTTGTTTGGCCACGGTGAAAGAGCGTTACCGGCGTGGTTTGCGTCTCTGGGCGATCGTCACTCTTCGTCGTATCAGGTGCTGACGCGGCTGGCGCAGTTTTCACTGGCGCGCGATCCCCATATGGATCCGGTGCAGACGCCAAGGGCAGCGGTCAGCCTGGCGCGTAAGGTGACGATGATTATCGTGGTGGTGGTGGCGCTACTGACCATTTACGGAGCCTTGCTCTAAAGCCAGAGCGGGGGGCACGATGGAAATAAAAACGGGCGCCTGGCGCCCGTTTTTATTGGCTTGATGCGTCTTACAGTTTGGCGAAGCAGCGACGCGCGGCATCGATGGTACGCTGAATGTCTTCCTTGCTGTGCGCAACGGACATAAAGCCGGCCTCAAAGGCGGAAGGCGCCAGATACACCCCTTCCTCCAGCATCAGGTGGAAGAAGCGCTTAAAGCGTTCTACGTCGCACTGCATCACGTCCTGGTAGCAGGTCACTGCCGGTGCATCGGTAAAGAACAGGCCAAACATCCCGCCAACGTGGTTAACCACCAGCGCGATGTTTTCTTCTTCAGCGGCGTGCAGCAGGCCAGCCGCCAGCATATCGGTCAGTTCGGTCAGGGTCTGGTGGATACCGACCTGAGAGACTTCGGTCAGACAGGCGTAGCCGGCCGCCATCGCAATCGGGTTGCCTGACAGGGTGCCCGCCTGATAGACCGGCCCGGTTGGCGCCAGCGCATCCATCACTTCACGGCGGCCCCCAAAGGCGCCGACAGGCATGCCGCCGCCGATGATTTTACCCAAACAGGTCAGGTCCGGCACCACGCCATAATGAGCCTGAGCCCCGGCCAGCGCCACGCGGAAGCCGGTCATGACTTCGTCGATAATCAACAATGCACCGTACTTGTCGCACAGTGCACGCAGGCCCGGCAGGAACTCCGGCAGTGGCGGCACGCAGTTCATGTTGCCGGCGACCGGCTCGACGATGATGCAGGCGATCTCGGAAGGATATTGTTCAAATGCGGCCTGCACCGAATCCAGATCGTTAAAGGTACAGGTCAGGGTATGCTTGGCGAAATCGGCCGGTACGCCCGGGGAGTTAGGCTGGCCCAGGGTCAGCGCGCCGGAGCCGGCTTTGACCAGCAGGCAGTCGGCGTGGCCGTGGTAGCAGCCTTCAAATTTGATGATTTTGTCGCGGTTGGTGTAACCGCGTGCCAGACGGATGGCGCTCATGGTGGCTTCGGTTCCCGAGTTCACCATCCGCACCATGTCCATGGTCGGCACCAGTTCGGTAACCAGCTCCGCCATTTTCACTTCCATCTCGGTCGGCGCGCCAAAGCTCAGGCCGCGCTGCGCCGCTTCAATGACCGCATTGCGGATCGCCGGGTGGTTGTGTCCCAGCACCATCGGGCCCCAGGAACCGACGTAGTCGATATAACCTTTGCCGTCGACGTCGAACAGGTAAGCCCCGTCCGCCCGTTCGATAAACAGCGGCACACCGCCAACGCCGTTGAATGCACGCACCGGAGAGTTAACCCCGCCTGGGATTACCTGTTTTGCCTCGGCATACAGACTTTCGGACTTGCTGTTTAAGCTCATAGAACGGCTCCTGGATTCTCTTTTGAATGATTTGACCGCGCTATTCTAGTGAAGTGTTCGTCGATATGAAACGATCACAGTCAGATACCTATTTAGAGGGGCGATCGATTAGCGGGTGGGTTAGAATAATCAACTAGCCTATTTGTATTACATTTAATTCCATTAATGAATAACCCATTATGACTGAATTACAGCAACAGCCGCGGGTGGCGCAGGCCCCACGTCTAAAACGCAGTGACGCAGTGCGCCAGCTTTTACGTCGGGATAAAACGCCGGTGGCGATCCTGTTTATGGCGGCGCTGGTGGGCACCCTGGCGGGGCTGCTCGGGGTGGCCTTTGATAAGGCGGTAGATTGGGTGCAGCAGCAGCGCTTTTCCGCGCTGGCGCAGGTCGCCGATTATTGGATCCTGGTTTGGCCGCTGGCCTTTATTCTTTCCGCCGCGCTGGCGATGTTGGGATATTACCTGGTACGTCGTTTTGCTCCTGAGGCTGGGGGATCGGGCATACCGGAGATCGAAGGGGCATTGGAAGAGCTGCGTCCGGTGCGCTGGTGGCGGGTGATCCCGGTAAAATTTATCGGCGGTATGGGCACCTTGGGCGCGGGTATGGTGCTGGGCCGCGAAGGGCCTACGGTGCAGATGGGCGGCAACGTCGGGCGCATGGTGCTGGATATCTTCCGCATGCGCGGTGCCGAAGCGCGCCATTCTTTGTTGGCAACCGGTGCAGCCGCCGGCCTGTCTGCGGCCTTTAACGCCCCGCTGGCGGGCATTTTGTTTATCATTGAAGAGATGCGGCCGCAGTTCCGCTACAACCTGATTTCGATTAAAGCGGTGTTTATCGGCGTCATCATGTCGAGCGTGGTGTTCCAGCTGTTCAACGGGGAAGGTTCGGTGATTGCGGTGGGCAAGCTTTCCTCGGCGCCGATCAATACCCTTTGGCTGTATTTGGTGCTGGGGGCAATATTTGGTGCGGTGGGGGTGATGTTCAACGCGTTGGTCTTCCGCACTCAGGATATGTTCGCTCGCCTGCACGGCGGAAAAATGCGCAAAATTTTGCTGATGGGCGGTTTGCTCGGCGGTATTTGCGGCATTCTGGGGCTGATCCAGCCCGAAGCCGCTGGCGGCGGTTTTGGCCTGATCCCGATCGCCGCAGCGGGCAACTATAGCGTCGGCATGCTGATGTTTATTTTTATCACCCGGGTGATCACCACGCTGCTGTGTTTCGGTTCCGGCGCACCGGGCGGCATTTTTGCGCCAATGCTGGCGTTGGGTACGCTGTTTGGCACCGCCTTTGGCCTGGCCGGCGGGCATTTGTTCCCCGAGTACGGCATCGAAGCCGGCACCTTCGCTATTGCCGGCATGGGCGCCCTGTTTGCTGCCACGGTGCGTGCGCCGTTGACCGGGATCGTGCTGGTGCTGGAGATGACCGACAATTACCAGCTCATCCTGCCAATGATAATTACCTGTCTGGGTGCTACGCTGGTGGCGCAGTTCCTCGGGGGCAAGCCGTTGTATTCCTCCATATTGGCCCGCACCTTACAACGGCAGGAAGCGTCGCAGGCCAGCGAGGCGGCCGATAAAACAGGTAAAGAAAATACAACAAATGCGGTGAATACTTGAACGCAACACTCAGGTATTGGATAATCATTAACATTAATCCGGCCGCCATTGTAGCGACCTGATGCAGAACAATGTTGGGAGTAAAGAGTATGAGTGATGAAACAGCACTGCCCCTGCAATTTACCGAGGCAGCAGCAAGCAAGGTTAAAGTCCTGATTGCTGATGAAGAAAATCCGAATCTGAAGTTGCGGGTTTACATTACCGGTGGCGGTTGCAGCGGATTCCAATACGGCTTCACTTTTGACGACAAGGTCAACGATGGTGATATGACTATCGAGAAGCAGGGCGTTGCGCTGGTGGTTGACCCGATGAGCCTGCAGTATCTGGTGGGCGGCTCGGTCGACTATACCGAAGGCCTGGAAGGCTCGCGCTTCGTGGTGACTAACCCGAACGCCAAAACCACCTGCGGCTGTGGATCTTCCTTCAGCGTCTGATCCTGCGTACAGCAGTACTAAACCCGCCAACCTCACCGGTTTGCGGGTTTTTTTATGGCTACCATTCTACGGTGACCAATTCTCGATAGGTTTCACTGCCGCTTTCGTTTTGTAACCTGCTACGGGTTACCTTAGGTTGGGCGTCGGTCGCATTGCCGCATTTCACCTGAGGGACTGTGTCGCTGACATCTACGCTGCACATAGGCATTAAGGTCAGGCTGACGCCGATTTTGCCGCTGGTGGTACCGGCGTAAGCGAGAGAGCTGCACAGCAGTACGCTGAACAATAAGATAATATTTTTCATCATTAGGACAAAGCCATCCGTAAGCAATCACATAATGGCTTATCGGCAAAAAGTTAATAAAATTTAACAGGGCGGAAGAATGGTTAACTTGAACTTAAAAAGTTTATTACATTGTTTTCCCTGATTTTTTCAGACGCAGATAATAACATTTGTTTATTAATTGGTCGAATATTCTGCTCTAGGGAGTGGGGGCGTGATAAGACTCCGCCCGGTATCGGGCGGAGTGGGATTAGCGCTCGAGGATAAATGCGGGCAGTTTCAGGTGCCAGCGAATGGCCGCCAGCCTGATGGCTAGCGTGATGACCATGCCAAGCATCATCGCCTGCTGCAGCGGCATACCGAAAGTGGCGAAGGCCGTGGCATGTACGATGCCGCCGATAATACAGGCAGTAGCGTAAATTTCGGTTCGCAGGATCATGGGGATTTCACGCGCCAGCACATCGCGGATAATGCCGCCGCCAACGCCGGTGATCACGCCCATACAGATTGCCACTAATGGGCTGGCATCGGCGGCAAAGGCTTTATTTACCCCGATGCCGACGAACACCGCCAGCCCGACGGCATCCAGCACCGGCAAGATCCATTTAGGCAAGCGGCGCGGTTGGCGCACCAGCAGCAGCGTCAGTACGCAGGTGATCATCGCCACCACCAGATCGGTTGGATCCTTTACCCAAAATACCGGCCCGTTAGCCAATGCCATGTCGCGAATGGTGCCGCCACCGACCGCAGTGACCACGCCAAGCACCAGCACGCCAAAGGGATCCATCCGCAGCTTGCCCGCCAGCAATACGCCGGAAATGGCGAAAACCGCCGTACCCAGGATATCCAACCAAAACACCAGCATTAACGGATCTCCGCCAGTTGGCTGCACAGCTGTTGCGCAGCCAGCATGATGCGGGGGCCGGCGCGGTTGAACCAGTCGCCATTGAGCGCAATCACCGGTACCTGCAGTTGCGGCGCCCAGAAGGCCTTCACGCTGGCGATCTCTTTTTGGTCACCGGTAATAACGATGGCCTGGGGCTGACGCGCCAACACCTGCTCACGACTGATTTGCGGCCATGGCATGCGGCTGTCGGCAAAGATGTTTTCCGCACCGCACAGCGACAACACCTGGCTTTGCAGGGTGGCACCGGAAGTGGTGAACAAGGGCTGGGTGCCGAATTGCAGCAGGACCCGTCTTGGCTGAGTGTGAGGATATTTGTTTTTCAGGTCGGCAATTTGCTGACGAAGAGCCTCTGCGGCCAGATGCGCCTGTTCAGGATGCGGGCTGTATTGGGCCAGTTGATCCAGCGAACGGGGGATATCATCCAGAGTAGTGGCGTCGGCATAGAAAATCGGAATGCCGAATGCGGCGAGCTGATCCAGCACTCGCTGCGGATTGCCACCGCGCCAGGCGAGGATCAGATCCGGCTTTAGCGCCAGTACCCGCTCCAGATTGATGCCTTGCCAGGAGGCGACCTGCTCGAGTTTCTTGGCTGCTGGCGGATAATCTGAATAGGCGCTCACCGCCAGCAGCGTGTCGCCCATGCCGGCGGCATAGGCAAGTTCGGTGGTATTGGGTGCCAGGCTGATCACGCGCTGGGCAGCGCCGACAGGCAGCGCCACCCATAATGCCAGCAGCCACAACAGGGCTGAAAAGCGTCGCGTCACATTAACCGCGCTTAGCCAGGGTCTGCAGCATGGCGTTAACCATCAGCGTGGATTGCTGAGCGGCCACCACCAGGAACTCGTCGAAGCTCATGTGCGATTCACTGTCGGCAACGTCAGAGATTGCGCGTACCACGACAAACGGGGTGCCGAACAGGTGGCAAACGTGGCCCACGGCCGCCGCTTCCATTTCTACTGCCGCCACGCTCGGGAAAGTCGCGCGAATGCGGGCCAAAGGCTCTGCGCCGTTAATGAAGGCATCGCCGCTGCAGATCAGGCCGCGTACGGCGTTCAGATCCAGTTGCTTGATGCAGCTTTCCGCCAGGGCAATCAGCGCGTCGTCCGCGACAAACGCCGCCGGGCAGCCGGCCATTTGGCCTGGTTCGTAACCGAAAGCGGTCACGTCGGCATCGTGATAACGCACTTCTTCGGACACCACGATATCGCCGACCTTAAGCGTGCTGGCCAGGCCACCGGCAGAACCGGTGTTGATCACCACGTCCGGCTTGCAGTGTTCCAGCAGCAAGGTGGTCCCCATGGCCGCAGAAACCTTACCGATGCCGGACTTCAGCAACGCCACGTCAACGCCGCCGATCTGGCCGGTATAGATTTCACAGCCCGCGCGTTGAATGGTCTGACGGTTTTCGATTTGATCGCGCAGCAGGGTGACTTCCTGCTCCATTGCGCCGATGATGCCTACTTTCATAAATAACACTCGCTGATTGGGTGTGGGAATTGCGCCATAGTCTATCATGGCTCTCATAGAGAGATAATGCGTTGCATATGCCGTCGGGAATTGTTATCACGGGGGCTGGGCGCAACGGCGGAGAAACAGATGTCCGGGATCGACTTTAAGCAGAAAATCAGCTTCCAACGGCCCTTCAGCAACCCCATTGAAGCCGAAGAAGAATACGACATAGTGCGGCAGTTCGAGAGCGATCGCGGGCGTATTGTCAATTCCGCCGCCATTCGCCGTCTGCAGCAAAAAACCCAGGTGTTCCCGCTCGAACGCAACGCCGCGGTGCGCAGCCGCCTGACGCACTCCATGGAAGTGCAACAGGTAGGGCGGCATATCGCCAAAGAGATCCTTAATCGTTTCAAACAGGCAGGGCGGATCGACGAGCTCGGCCTGACCAAACTGCTCGATCCTTTTGAAAGCATTGTCGAAATGGCCTGCTTGATGCACGACATCGGTAATCCGCCTTTTGGCCATTTTGGCGAGTCGGCAATTAACGACTGGTTTGCGCAACGGCTGGATCCTGCCAGCTGCGGCAGTGAGCCCGCCAGTAACGATCGCTGCCAGGTCAGCGTATTGCGTCTGCACGAAGGTGAGAGCGATCTTAACCGCCTGCGCAGCCGCATTCGTCACGATCTCAGCCACTTCGAAGGTAATGCCCAGGCCATCCGGTTGGTGTATACCCTGCTGAAGCTTAACCTGACCTATGCACAGGTGGGCTGTATCCTGAAATATACCCGCCCGGCCTACTGGGCCAGCGATATTCCAGCCAGCCACAACTACCTGATGAAAAAACCGGGCTTTTATCTGGCGGAAGAGGCATTTGTCGATCGGTTGCGACGTGAGTTGAATATGGGCGAGTTCGACCGTTTCCCTCTGACCTATATTATGGAAGCCGCTGATGATATTTCGTACTGCGTGGCGGATTTGGAAGACGCGGTGGAAAAAAACATTTTCACCGTCGAACAGCTTTACCAGCATTTAACTCAGGAGTGGGGTGAGGTAACGCCGGGCGATCTGTTTGATAAAACCGTGGCCAGTGCTTTTCGCAAGATCGATCGCGGGGGGGCGCGTCGCAGCACCGAAGATCAATTCTTCATGTATTTACGAGTTTTCACCGTGGCGCGTTTGGTCCCGCATGCGGCGCAGCGTTTTATTGATAATCTGGATGCGGTTTTCCAGGGAAACTTTAATCAGGCGCTGTTGGAAGATTCCAGCCCGGCTTACCAACTGCTGAAAATATTCAAGAATGTGGCCTTCAAACACGTCTTCAACCATCCTGAAGTCGAACAGCTGGAGCTGCAGGGCTACCGGGTGATCAGCGGCCTGCTGGATATCTATAGTCCGTTGCTGGCAATGTCTTTGGCGGATTTTACCCGACTGGTGCAGGAAGACAGCCATCGTGCTTATCCGATAGAAACACGCCTGTTTCACAAGCTTTCGACTAAACATCGCCTGGCGTATATCGAAGCGATTGAAGGTTTGCAGCACCTGTCACCCGAGCAATTGGCGATCCGGGAGTATTATTTCCGTGCGCGTTTGCTGCAGGATTATATCAGCGGCATGACCGATCTTTATGCCTATGACGAATACCGCAGATTAATGGCAGCGGAATAATTCATTCCGCTAATAAATATTATTTTTAGCAGTTTGCTTGGCGCCGTGAGCTTATTTGGAGTTTTGTAAAGACGGACAATATTTGTTTACTATTACCAATAATCTGCGCCGGAACTTCGGGTTATTAATAGGCTCTCACTATGCACAAAGACCCTAATACTTTCTGATCGACTTTAGAAGAGACACACAGATGAAAAAAACCGCATTAGTTCTGAGCGCATTGGCATTCAGTATTGGTATGGCGATGGGCCCGATGACGGCCGTCGCCGCAGAAACCGCGTCTTCCAGCACCCAGCAATTGCCAAGCCTGGCACCGATGCTGGAAAAAGTGATGCCTTCCGTGGTGAGCATTAATGTTGAAGGCAGCACCACGGTCAATACACCGAAAATGCCGCAGCAGTTCCAACAGTTCTTTGGTGAGGATTCACCGTTCTGCCAGGACGGTTCGCCATTCCAGGGCTCGCCGATGTGCCAGGGTGGCGCTGGCGCTGAACCGGGGGCGCCTGATCAGGGCACGCAGCAAAAATTCCAGGCGCTGGGCGCCGGGGTAGTGATTGACGCGGCCAAGGGCTACGTCGTCACCAACAACCACGTGGTGGATAACGCCAACAAAATCCAGGTTCAACTGAGCGACGGTCGCAAATTTGACGCCAAGGTGATCGGCAAGGATCCGCGTTCCGATATTGCGTTGATCCAACTGAAAGACTTCAAGAACCTGACGGCGATCAAGATGGCGGACTCCGAGCAACTGCGAGTCGGTGATTACACCGTGGCGATCGGCAACCCCTATGGACTGGGTGAAACAGCCACTTCCGGTATCGTTTCTGCACTGGGCCGCAGTGGGTTGAATATCGAGAACTACGAGAACTTTATCCAGACCGATGCGGCGATTAACCGCGGTAACTCGGGTGGCGCCTTGGTGAACCTTAACGGCGAGCTGATCGGCATTAACACCGCGATCCTGGCGCCGGACGGCGGCAACATCGGTATCGGTTTCGCTATCCCGAGCAACATGGTGAAAAACCTGACCGCGCAAATGGTCGAGTACGGTCAGGTCAAACGCGGTGAATTGGGCATTATGGGTACCGAACTGAACTCTGAACTGGCGAAAGCGATGAAAGTGGACGCGCAGCGCGGGGCATTCGTCAGCCAGGTGATGCCGAAGTCTTCTGCCGCCAAAGCGGGTATCAAGGCCGGTGACGTGATTGTCACCATGAACGGTAAAGCGATTTCCAGCTTTGCGTCGTTCCGCGCGGAGATCGGCACTCTGCCGGTAGGCAGCAAAATGTCGCTGGGCATTCTGCGCGACGGCAAGCCTGTTACCGTGGACGTTACGCTGGAACAAAGCGCCCAGACTCAGGTTGAGTCCGGCAATATTTACACCGGTATTGAAGGTGCCGAACTGAGCAATGGCCAGGTCGGCAACCAGAAAGGCGTGAAGGTAGATAGCGTTAAAGCCGGCAGCGCTGCCGCCCGTATTGGGCTGAAAAAAGGTGACGTGATCCTGGGCGTTAACCAACAGCCAATCCAGAACCTGGGTGAACTGCGCAAGATCCTCGACAGCAAACCTTCGGTGCTGGCGCTGAATATCCTGCGTGGTGACACCAGCCTGTACCTGTTGATGCAGTAATGACCCCAGGTTTTTACCAAAAAGGCACGCTACGGCGTGCCTTTTTATTGCCTGTTACTTCAGGCCAAATGAGCGCGCGCGGCCTGGCAGACCAGCTCAATCTCATCCAGCAGCTCCAGCCATTCCGGCTCCAAATCATTGCTGCTTACCCCCCGACGCAACTGCTGTTCAATGTAGAAACACAGCTGTTTCAGTCGCGGTACGCCGCTGTAGCTGCAACTGCCGTGCAGTTTGTGGATCAAATCCAGAATGTCGGCGTCCGGCGTGCCGTCGAGCATCGCTTGCACGCGTTCGCTAACCTGTGGCAGGAAGTCGAGCAGCATCTGCAAAAGGTCACGGGCCAGATCGGGCTTGTTGGCCGCCTGACGCAGCGCCAGGGCCCAGTCGAGCGACAACGGCGGTTCATTAACGGGAACGGGTGCCGGCGTTACCGGGTCGGGTTCGCCGCTGTGATAGCGGGCCAACACGCGGGTCAGCATGGCTTCGTCAATCGGTTTGGCCAGATAGTCATCCATGCCGGCCTGCAGCAAATGTTCGCGTTCGCCGCTGACCGCATGGGCGGTGACGGCGACGATCGGCGTTGAATTGTGGTGCGGCAGTTGGCGGATCAGCTCGCTGGTTCGAATACCGTCAATGTTGGGCATCTGGATATCCATCAGGATCAAATCCAGCACGTTATCGCGCGCCAGCAGCAGCGCTTCTTCCCCGCTTTCACACAGCAGGGTCTTTTCCACCTGTTCGGCCAGCAGGGTGCCGATCAGTTTCAGGTTGGCCGGATTATCGTCAACCGCCATCACCGTTAGCGGCAGGCGTTTACGTTCCGGCAGCGCAGTGATGCGCGGCGGTGTTTCCATGCGCAGCAGCGGGAACAGGCGATTACTGGTGATTGGCTTGATCAGGCAACCAGCGGCGCCCTGTTGTTTAAGCATTTCGGCGTTGATTTGCGACTGGCAAGGCAGCGCCAGAATCACCCGGTCGGCGACTTTCAAAGCCGCCAGCAGCTTGCTTTCGTGCTGGGCCATATTGTCGCGGAAGGGGATTGGCACGCCCACCAGCAGGAAATCGTAATGTTTCTTCGGCAGTTGGGCCAGCGTAGGTGAATGGGTAATCACCAGTTGGGTGACGTTCAGCATATTGAGCGTCGCCTGCGCTGCCATCGGGTTGGCTTCGATATACCCCAACGTCTTGCCTTGCAGATCCGGCAGGCTTGGCGGCAGCGACAGCATGCCTTCGTGCAGATCGAGCGTGATGTGGAACCAGAAGGTCGAGCCGCGATTCAACTGGCTGTGGAAGCAGATATCGCCGCCCATTTCTTTCACCAGCTTCTGGGTGATCACCAGCCCCAGGCCGGTGCCGCCGTGACGGCGTGAAATACTGGCGTCCGCCTGACGGAACGCCTGGAACAGCTGTGACTGTTGTCGTTCGGAGATGCCGATGCCGGTGTCGTGGATTTGTACTTCCAGCTCAATCTGGCGGTCTTGCAGGCCGCGCAGTTCGACACGGATATCGATGTTGCCGGTTTCGGTAAACTTGATCGCGTTGCCCAGCAGGTTGGTAATGATCTGCTGTAACCGCAGCGAATCGCCGATCACCTGCTCTGGAACGTCGTTGTGCACGTCCAGCGTCAGCTCCAGCCCTTTTTCGTGGGCGCTCGGTGCCAACAGCACAATGACCTCGTCGAGGGTTTCACGCAGTGAGAACGGAATATGTTCCAGCACCAGCTTGCCGGCCTCCAGTTTGGAGAAGTCCAGCACGTCGTTAATGATGGTCAGCAAGTTGTTGGCCGAGCGCTCGATGGTTTGCAGGTAGTCGGTTTGGGTGACGCTCATTTCGGTTTTCAGCATCTGGCGGGTAAAGCCTATCACGCCGTTGAGCGGAGTACGCAGCTCGTGCGACATGTTCGCCAGGAATTCGGATTTGATGCGGGCCGCTTCCTGGGCGCGTTTTTTCGCCAGATCCAGCTCGACGTTCTGGATCTCCATTTGCTCCAGGGTTTCGCGCAGGTCGGAGGTCGCCTGATCGATGTTCTGCTGCATCTCTTCATGGTAGGCCGTGAGCGACATCGCCATTGAGTTGATGCCGTTCTTCAGCATATGCAGTTCGCCCAGCATAAAGCCTTCGACACGGCTGTCGAGCTGACCGCGGCGGATGCGATCGACGGTATTGACCATATTGCGGATCGGGCCGGTGACGTCGCGCATCAGACGGTAAGCGAACAGAATGGCGATACACATGCACAACAGCAGCAGCAGGGTGGAAACGAAGACCTCTTTGTATTGCTGCAGGCGAACCGACTGCAGATCCAGCTCGATCGCCACATAACCCAGGCGGTTGTCCTGCTGGAGATCGCTGCTGGCAGCCTGGTCCGGGTACTGGCTCTCTGACAGGATCGGGGTGCGCAGGATCAGCGAGTCACCGCGCCGGGTCAGCATCAGATCCGTGGGGATCGGAACCCCCTTCGGCAACTGCAATTGGGTAAAGTTGTGATGGTAATTGGAGGTGACAAACAGATTATTCTGCGCATCAAATACCGTAATTGAACGCACAATATCTGAATGACGGCGATGTAACAGACTGACCAACTGCCTGACCGACTCGCGGCTGCGGAACGTCATGCCGTACTCGCTGGCCACTGCCAACGGTTCGATAATGCTGGCGCCGGCGTCAACCAGTTGTTCTTGCAATTCATTGTAGCGATGCACTACGAAGAAAGTGCTGAGCAACAGACCAATCAACAGCGTTGGGGCCAGAATCAGGATCATCATGCGCGCCCGCAGGCTGTATTTGGTCATGGGTTTCCAATGTGGGAGAATTGCCGGACAATCTCTACTTTAAATGAACCAGCACTCAATCGACAAATATGGCGCAATTCTACTCTCCGAAACGTCGCGTGACGACCCGGCAAAATTCTCCCGTGCTAACACTGACGGTAGACAATCTCGATCCCTTTGGTCAGGGCGTGGCGCACCACAACGGCAAAGCGATTTTCGTCCCGGGGGTATTACCGGGCGAGCAGGCGGAAGTCCAACTCACGGAAGAAAAAAACAAGTTTGCCAAAGGCAGGTTAAAGCGCCTGCTCAGCCGCAGCCCGCAGCGTGTCGAACCGCGCTGCCCACACTTTGGCGTGTGCGGCGGTTGCCAGCAGCAACACGCGGATGAAAGCCTGCAGCAGCAGAGCAAGGCGGCGGCCCTGGTGCGAATGATCGCTCGCGAAACCGGCGTTACGCCGCAGCAGGAGCCGGTGATCGCCGGTCCACAATACGGCTATCGCCGTCGCGCCCGTCTCGGGCTGTTGTGGCAGCCCAAACAGCAGCGTCTGGTGATGGGCTTTCGCCAGGCGGCGTCCAGCGATCTGGTGCCGGTGACACAGTGCCCGGTGCTGCATCCTGAACTGGAACAATTACTGACGCCGTTGCGATCTTGTCTGAGCGCATTGCAGGTCGCCAGACGACTTGGGCATGTCGAACTGGTGCTGGCAGATAACGGCCCGATACTGGTTCTGCGCCATCTCAACGCCTTGAAAGAGGATGACCGCCAGGCCTTGCAGGCTTTTGCGCGGACAAAAAACGTAACCATTTATTTGGCGCCGGACAGCGATAGTCTCGAAAAACTGTGCGGTGAAACGCCGTATTATCAGGTCGACGGGCTACGCTTAGACTTCAGTCCGCGTGACTTTATTCAGGTAAATGACCACGTAAATCAGCAAATGGTGGCCCAGGCCCTTGAATGGCTCAGTATTCAACCCAATGATCGGGTATTGGATCTGTTCTGCGGTATGGGCAATTTTACCCTGCCGTTGGCGCGACGCGCTGCTGCGGTGGTAGGCATAGAAGGTGTTGCCACACTGGTAGCGAATGGGCAATATAATGCACATAAGAATAGGCTGAATAACGCCAGCTTCTTCCATGAAAATCTGGAAGAGGACGTTGAGCAACAACCTTGGGCAGCACAAGGATTTGATAAAGTGATGCTGGACCCTGCCCGTGCGGGCGCGGCCGGAGTGATGTCACATATTGTTAAACTGGCGCCAGAGCGGGTGGTTTATGTTTCCTGTAACCCGACCACGCTGGCACGCGACAGCAAAGTGCTGCTGAGCGCCGGTTATCGTCTTGCACGTGTGCGGATGTTGGATATGTTTCCGCATACGGGGCATCTTGAGTCAATGGCGCTGTTTATTAACGGTTCTGCGCCAGAGGTCGCTGCAAAGTAGGGAGAGGGTATGGTTGCGGTAAGAAGTGCACATCTGAACACGGCTGGTGAATTTGCTCTCGACGAGTGGATTGCCAGCTTGGGGCTACCTAACCCGCAGTCATGTGAGCGATTAGCCGCAACCTGGCGTTACTGTGAGCAGCAGACCCTGAACCATCCTAATGCGCCGCTGTTGCTGTGGCGCGGGCTGGAAATGGTCGAGATCCTCTCTACTCTGAGCATGGATAACGACAGCATGCGCGCCGCGCTGCTGTTCCCGCTGGTGGACGCCGGCATCGTGCAGGAAGAAACCCTGACCGAAGAGTTCGGCAAGGGCATCACCTATCTGGTGCATGGCGTACGCGATATGGACGCCATCCGCCAACTGAAAGCCACTCAAAACGATTCGATGGCCTCCGAACAGGTCGACAACGTGCGCCGCATGCTGTTGGCGATGGTGGAGGATTTCCGCTGCGTGGTCATCAAGCTGGCGGAGCGTATCGCTCACCTGCGCGAAGTGAAAGATGCGCCGGAAGACGAGCGCGTGCTGGCGGCAAAAGAGTGTTCGAATATCTATGCGCCGCTGGCTAACCGTCTGGGTATCGGGCAGCTCAAATGGGAACTGGAAGATTTCTGCTTCCGCTACCTGCATCCGGACGAGTACAAACGCATCGCCAAGCTGCTGCACGAACGCCGCATCGATCGCGAACAGTTTATTGACGATTTCGTCGCCTCGCTGCGTAATGCGATGGTCGATGAAGGCGTCAAGGCGGACATCTACGGCCGTCCAAAACACATTTACAGCATCTGGCGCAAGATGCAGAAGAAGGCGTTGGCGTTTGACGAGCTGTTTGACGTGCGCGCGGTACGCGTGGTGGTCGAACGCTTGCAGGACTGCTATGCCGCGCTGGGGATTGTGCATACCCACTTCCGCCATCTGCCGGATGAGTTCGACGACTATGTCGCCAACCCGAAACCCAACGGTTATCAGTCGATCCACACCGTAGTACTGGGGCCGCGCGGGAAAACGCTGGAAATTCAGATCCGCACCCGGCAGATGCATGAAGATGCAGAACTGGGTGTCGCCGCGCACTGGAAATACAAAGAGGGTGCGGTTGCGACGGTTCGCTCAGGCTACGAGGAACGTATCGCCTGGCTGCGCAAACTGATCGCCTGGCAGGAAGAGATGGCGGACTCCGGCGAGATGCTCGACGAGGTTCGCAGCCAGGTGTTCGACGATCGGGTTTATGTATTTACTCCGAAAGGCGACGTGGTGGATCTGCCAGCCGGCTCTACGCCGCTCGACTTCGCTTACCATATTCACAGCGACGTCGGCCACCGTTGCATCGGTGCCAAAATTGGCGGCCGCATCGTGCCCTTTACCTATCAGCTGCGGATGGGAGACCAGATTGAAATCATCACCCAGAAGCAGCCGAACCCAAGCCGTGACTGGCTGAACCCGAACCTCGGTTATATCACCACCAGCCGTGGACGCTCCAAGATCCACAACTGGTTCCGCAAGCAGGATCGCGATAAAAATATCCTTGCCGGTCGCCAGATGCTGGACAGCGAGCTGGAACACCTCGGTATCAGCCTGAAAGAGGCCGAGAAGCTGCTGATCCCGCGTTACAACATGAATTCGCTGGATGAAATACTGGCGGCGATTGGCGGCGGTGATATTCGCCTGAATCAGATGGTGAATTTCCTGCAGGGCAAGTTCAACAAACCGAGCGCCGAAGAGCAGGATCGCGAAGCGCTGCGGCAGTTGGTGCAGCAGAAAGCGCCGCCGGCAACCCGCAGCAAGGACAACGGCCGGGTGGTGGTGGAAGGGGTAGGCAACCTGATGCACCACATTGCCCGTTGCTGCCAGCCGATCCCGGGCGACGATATTATCGGTTTTATCACCCAGGGGCGCGGCATCTCCATTCACCGTGCGGACTGTGACCAACTGGTGGATCTGCAATCGCACGCGCCGGAACGTATCGTGGATGCGGTGTGGGGCGAAAGCTATTCCAGCGGTTACTCGCTGGTGGTGCGCGTGATGGCCAACGATCGCAGCGGCCTGTTGCGTGACATCACCACCATTTTGGCCAACGAAAAGGTCAACGTGCTGGGCGTCGCCAGCCGCAGCGACACCAAAAAACAGCTGGCAACCATCGATATGGACATTGAAATCTACAACCAACAGGTACTGGGCCGGGTGTTAGCCAAGCTCAATCAACTGCCGGACGTGATAGACGCCAAACGCCTGCACGGCAGCTAACTCACCTGCGTCTTTCGGGCCACATCATTGTTGGCCAGGCTCCGTGGCTTCAGTTATCGTAGGGGGCGAACCTATTCGCCCCGATTGACCCGGGCGCAGCACGCTGCGCCGCTACATTAATGACCGGCGCCGATTCTTTTGTCAGAGACTTTCTTATGACCCAATCTTCTCCACTGCACCGCTTGCTGAACATCATGAAAACGCTGCGCGATCCGCAGGTCGGTTGCCCATGGGACCGCAAACAAACCTTCGCCACCATCGCTCCTTACACACTGGAAGAAACCTACGAGGTACTGGACGCTATCGAACGTCAGGACTACGGCGATCTGCGTGACGAACTGGGGGACCTGCTGTTCCAGGTGGTGTTCTACGCCCAGATGGGCCAGGAGCAGGGGCTGTTTGACTTCGACGAGGTGTGTAACGCCATCAGCGATAAGCTGGAACGCCGTCATCCGCACATTTTCGGGGAAGCCGATGCCGCCGACAGCGAGGCCGTTGCGGCCCGCTGGGAGCAGTTGAAGGCCGGTGAGCGTGCAGAGAAAGCGCTGCATTCTGCGCTGGATGACATTCCTCAGGCGCTGCCGGCGCTGATGAAGGCGCACAAGATTCAGAAACGCTGCGCTTCGGTCGGTTTTGACTGGCATACGTTGGGCCCGGTGCTGGACAAGGTGTACGAAGAGATCGACGAAGTGATGCATGAAGCGCAGCAGGCGGTAGTCGACGAACAGAAACTGGAAGAGGAAATCGGCGATCTGCTGTTCGCCACGGTGAATTTATCGCGCCATCTTGGCCATAAGGCAGAAAATGCGTTGCAGGCAGCCAACCGCAAGTTCGAGCGCCGTTTCCGTCAGGTAGAAGAGATTATCCAACAGCGTGGGCTGCAGATGGGCGAAGCCACGCTGGAGCAGATGGAAGAGGCGTGGCAGCAGGTTAAGCGCCAGGAAAACTAATCTGCCGCTCGGGTGTCCTAGGATTGTCGCAGTAGCTTAATCTTGATCGGCGACAAGGTTCACCTAAGCTGAAACGGTTAAGCTCAGAGTCATAGTTTGCTGAACCGTGGCTTACCGACAGCAAAACGCCAACAAACTGAAATCTAAGGCGTTTTATTGTCTCGAAAGGGCGGAAAAATAAATTTTTCTATGCTAACTCATTGTTTTAAAAAGACAGGCTCTGGCAGGCCGATAGAGTAAACCCTGATGAACCCTTGATGGTGACAGAGATGATGGACAGTAAAACGATCGTTTGTAGGTCTGGAGAGGTTCGGGTATACTACTTTCCCGTCTTGGTTCTTCCATCGTCTTTAAACCTAAACTCTCAGGTTCAGCATGACAACTAATTATATTTTTGTGACCGGCGGGGTCGTATCCTCTCTGGGTAAAGGCATTGCCGCAGCCTCTCTGGCGGCTATTCTTGAAGCCCGTGGCCTCAACGTTACCATCATGAAACTGGACCCGTACATCAACGTGGATCCGGGCACCATGAGCCCGATTCAGCATGGGGAAGTTTTCGTCACCGAAGACGGCGCAGAAACCGATCTGGATTTGGGTCACTACGAGCGCTACATCCGCACCAAAATGTCGCGCCGCAACAACTTCACCACCGGTCGCATTTACTCCGACGTTCTGCGTAAAGAACGCCGTGGCGACTATCTGGGCGCAACCGTACAGGTCATCCCGCACATCACCAACGCGATCAAAGAGCGCATCCTCGAAGGCGGCGAAGGCCACGACGTGGTGTTGGTTGAGATCGGCGGTACCGTCGGCGATATCGAATCGCTGCCGTTCCTGGAAGCCATCCGCCAGATGGCCGTGGAAGTGGGCCGTGAGCACACCCTGTACATGCACCTGACTCTGGTGCCGTACATGGCCGCTGCCGGTGAAGTGAAAACCAAACCTACTCAGCATTCCGTAAAAGAACTGCTTTCCATCGGTATTCAGCCAGATGTGCTGATTTGCCGTTCCGATCGCACAGTTCCTGCTAACGAACGCGCGAAAATCGCACTTTTCTGTAACGTGCCGGAAAAAGCCGTTATCTCCCTGAAAGACGTTGATTCTATTTATAAAATCCCAGGCCTATTGAAATCTCAGGGGCTTGATGATTATATTTGTAAACGATTCAGCCTCAACGCGCCGGAAGCCAACCTGGCCGAGTGGGAGCAGGTTATTTACGAAGAAGCCAATCCGGGCGGCGAAGTGACTATCGGTATGGTCGGCAAATATGTCGAACTGCCGGATGCTTATAAGTCGGTGATTGAAGCGCTGAAACACGGCGGCCTGAAAAATCGTCTGACCGTGAACATCAAGCTGATCGACTCGCAGGATGTTGAAACCCGCGGCGTAGAAGTGCTGAAAGGTCTGGATGCGATCCTGATCCCAGGCGGCTTCGGCTACCGTGGCGTAGAAGGCAAGGTGATGACCGCGCGTTATGCGCGTGAAAACAACATCCCTTATCTGGGCATCTGCCTGGGTATGCAGGTGGCGCTGATGGAGTTCGCCCGCAACGTTGTGGGTATGGAGAACGCCAACTCAACCGAGTTTGTGCCAGACTGTAAGTACCCGGTGGTGGCATTGATCACCGAATGGCGTGACGAAGACGGCAACGTCGAAGTCCGTACCGAAGAAAGCGATTTGGGTGGCACGATGCGTGTCGGTGGCCAGCAATGTCACCTGACCGACAATAGCCTGGTACGTCAGATGTACGGCGAACCGACCATTGTTGAACGTCATCGTCACCGTTATGAAGTTAACAACATGCTGTTGAAGCAAATTGAAGCCGCCGGGCTGTTGGTTGCCGGCCGTTCCGCAGACAACAAGCTGGTTGAGATTATCGAACTGCCGAATCACCCGTGGTTTGTAGCTTGTCAGTTCCACCCGGAATTTACTTCGACGCCGCGTGATGGTCATCCGTTGTTCGCCGGCTTTGTGAAGGCCGCTGGTGAGTATCAGAAGCGCCAGGTGAAATAAAATATTTGGTAGGCGGCGCGCAGTATATTTACCCCAAATAATTGGGGTTACATCAAGGCGGCAAGAGACTGAGTCCCGATGAGCTGACATAAGTCAGTGATTCGGGTGAATGAACGTAGCCAACACAGATGTAGCCTCAAGTATGAAGGGTATGCGCGCTGTTTGTCTGGAGTTTTAGTTTAACTTGTACTGAGGAAAACCTAATGTCCAAAATCGTTAAAGTCATCGGTCGTGAAATCATCGACTCCCGCGGTAACCCGACTGTTGAAGCCGAAGTGCATCTGGAAGGCGGTTTCGTAGGTCTGGCTGCTGCGCCGTCAGGTGCTTCTACCGGTTCCCGTGAAGCACTGGAACTGCGTGACGGTGACAAGTCTCGTTTCCTGGGTAAAGGCGTACTGAAAGCCGTTGCTGCAGTAAACGGCCCGATCGCTCAGGCAGTATTGGGCAAAGATGCCAAAGACCAGGCTAACATCGACAAGATCATGATCGACCTGGACGGTACTGAGAACAAATCCCAGTTCGGCGCTAACGCCATTCTGGCGGTTTCCCTGGCAGCGGCTAAAGCGGCTGCAGCTTCCAAAGGTATGCCGCTGTATGAGCACATCGCTGAGCTGAACGGCACTCCAGGCAAATTCTCTATGCCACTGCCTATGATGAACATCATCAACGGCGGCGAGCACGCTGACAACAACGTCGACATTCAGGAATTCATGATTCAGCCGGTTGGCGCGAAAACCCTGAAAGAAGCCGTTCGCATCGGTTCTGAAGTTTTCCATCACCTGGCGAAAGTGCTGAAGGCCAAAGGCCTGAACACCGCTGTAGGTGACGAAGGCGGCTACGCACCAAACCTGGGTTCCAACGCCGAAGCGCTGGCTGTTATCGCTGAAGCGGTAAAAGCAGCAGGCTACGAGCTGGGCAAAGACGTGACCCTGGCGATGGACTGTGCGGCTTCCGAGTTCTACAAAGACGGTAAATACGTCCTGGCCGGCGAAGGCAACAAAGCCTTCACTTCCGAAGAGTTCACTCACTTCCTGGAAGAGCTGACCAAACAATATCCAATCGTGTCTATCGAAGACGGCCTGGACGAATCTGACTGGGATGGTTTCGCATACCAGACCAAAGTGCTGGGCGACAAAATCCAGCTGGTGGGCGACGACCTGTTCGTTACCAACACCAAGATCCTGAAAGAAGGTATCGAGAAAGGCATCGCTAACTCCATCCTGATCAAATTCAACCAGATCGGTTCTCTGACCGAAACTCTGGCTGCTATCAAGATGGCGAAAGACGCAGGCTACACCGCGGTGATCTCTCACCGTTCAGGTGAAACCGAAGACGCAACCATCGCCGACCTGGCTGTGGGTACTGCGGCTGGCCAGATCAAAACCGGTTCTATGAGCCGTTCTGACCGCGTTGCTAAATACAACCAACTGATCCGTATCGAAGAAGCGCTGGGTGCACGCGCTCCGTTCAATGGCCTGAAAGAAGTTAAAGGTCAGTAATAACGGTTTGGTTCGTTGCTAAATGAAACCCGCTCCGGCGGGTTTTTTTATCACTGGTTATTTACATAAGTGATAGTGAGTTATTTATTATTATTGAACTAATATCGTATTATCTGTTTTTTAACTTGATGTATTAATTATAATAATAAAATTCCTATTTTATATATTCTCTTTTCTATTGCTTTATATTTTTTCGTTACTAGACTGCCAGTAAGGCAGAAGAATTAAGCCTGTATTCCTGCCTCCATTCGTTTCCCTAAAAATTGCCGAGCCGTGACTCGGCTGGGTGAGGGCTTGATGCGAAACAGGATTGTGATAGTCGGTGGGGGTACCGGAGGGACCATATTGGCCAATTTACTGGCCACGAAATTACATCGGGAAATATTGAATAATAAAGTTGAGTTATTGATGATTTCGGATTCTCCGATTCATTATTATAAACCCGCTTTTATGTACGTTGCCTTTAACGCTTTTTTCAAACAGGAATTAACCCGCTCACAGCAAAGCCTGCTGCGTCCGGAAATTCAGTTTATTGTCGATAAAGCGGAGCGCTTTGATTTAACTCAGCGAGTGATCCATACCCGCAGTGGCAAACAGTACCCGTATGATTTTCTGGTGTTTGCCACCGGCTGCGTGCCCTGGCCGGAGCGTATCGAAGGGTTGGCGCGGGCAGGCGATCATTTTTACCAATATCAGGCCGCCCGCCAGCTGGCACAAAAGCTGTCGAGCATCGAAAAAGGCCGAATTTTTATCACCGTCTCCTTCCCCGAAACGCCCAATGTGCCGCACCAGTGCGGTATTGCCCCGATAGAAACCACCCTGATGCTCGATGATTACCTGCGTCGACGCGGAGTGCGTAAAGCGGTTGAAATTGTTTATACCTACCCCAGTGTTTCGCAGTTGCTGCGTAACTGCCTGTTTTTACAGCGTCCAACCGCAGAGGCCTTGCCCGGTATTTTCGCCGCGCGGGATATTCGCCACCAGCGCGGGTTTACTCTCAGCCGGGTGGATGAGCAGCAGAAAATCGCTTATTCCGCCGAAGGTGAGCAACAGCCGTTCGATATTTTGATGGCGACTCCGCCAATTCGTGCGGTAGAAGCGGTGCGGAACACGGGGTTGAGCGAGGGGCATAAAGGGGAAGGCTGGTTGCCGACCGACCATCAGACGCTGCAGGTCTACGGTCAGCAAGGGGTCTATGTTATCGGTGATACGGTGGATTTGCCGGTCAGCAAGGCCGGTGGCTCCTGCCACAATCAGGCGCCGGTGATTGCCGACAATATCGTGGCGGAACTGAGGCTGGGCCAGACCGTTAGCCACTACGACGGCAAGGTGCAGGCCATTGCTCAAATGGGGCTGCAAGCCGGGATGCCGCTGGTTTACGACTACCGCAACGATGTGCTGCCGACGCCTTCAACCAAAGTCGGCGGCATGCTTCGCAACGGTTTTAATCGCGGACTCTACTGGGCGACGGTACGCGGGCTGATTTAACGGAGGGCCTATGAATGCATCTGAACATGAACCCCTGGCGGCTTTGCTGGAGAAGCTACAGCCGCTGCTGGCCGGTGGTCGGCTCGATAACGTGGTCGATCTGCTGTCGCTGCTGTCTGACCTGGTGGATATCGCCGATAACGCGCTGGTGGAAAAACTCTCCGGCGTCTTTGAAGGCCTGGTGGCTGCGGGATGGGAGGGCGGAATGGCGTTGAAAATGGCGCATACCGAGTTGCAGTTGGATCCCTCACCCGTCAATTTTCGTGCGCTGTACGCCTTGTTGCGGCAGCCGGATACCTTACTGGGCTTGATGCTGGTGCTGCGTACTTTGCAAATCGTTGGCCAGCGTATGCGCAGCAGCGCACTGCCCACGGACGTTTGAACGAACTAAGCATCATTGTTTTCACTCACTCAGGTAAGGAGTTGTCATGTCTGCCATCTTCAGGCAAGCCTTTGCAACACGCGCGATCCATCACGGTTACGATCCTCAGCAGTATCTGGGAGCGCTCTGTCCCCCGGTGTTTATGAGCTCGACCTTTACGTTCCCGACGGCGGAATATGGCGGTGCCTGCTTTGAAGGCACTGAGCCGGGGTATTTTTATTCACGCATCGCCAACCCGACCCTCAACCTGCTGGAACAGCGGATAGCCAATCTGGAGGGGGGCGAAGCTGCGGTGGCGTTTTCCTCCGGTATGGGCGCGATTACCGCCTGCTGCTGGACACTGCTCAATCCGGGCGACGAGCTGATCGTTGACGAGACGATTTACGGCTGCACCTTCAGTTACTTTCATCACGGATTGGCGCGCTACGGCGTGAAAATAACTCACGTCGACCTGACCCGCCCGGAGCGTCTGGCGGCGGCGATCGGCCCCCGGACCCGCATGGTGTATTGCGAAACGCCGGCCAACCCGAATATGCGTTTGGTCGATATTACCGCAGTCGCCGAAATTGCTCATCGCCAACAGGCGCTGTTGCTGGTGGATAACACCTATTGCACCCCGTATCTGCAACGGCCGCTGGAACAGGGGGCCGATATAGTGGTGCACTCCGCAACCAAATACATCGGGGGGCATGGTGATCTGTTGGCCGGACTGGTGGTGACGCGCCAGGATTTGGCGCAGGACATCCGTTTAGTTGGGCTGAAAGACATGAACGGTGCGGTGCTGTCTGCCCAGGATGCGGCATTGCTGCTGCGCGGGCTGAAAACCCTGCCGTTGCGTATGGAACGCCATTGCGACAACGCCCAGCGTTTGGCGGAAATGCTGGCTCAGCATTCGGCGGTAGAACGTGTCTATTATCCCGGGCTGGAGGATTTTCCCCAGTATGAGTTGGCGCAGCGGCAAATGGCACGGCCTGGCGGCATGCTGGCGTTTGAACTCAAAGGCGGTATGGCGGCGGGCATTCGCTTCCTCAATGCGCTGCGTTTGATCTTGCGCGCGGTCAGCCTGGGGGATTGCGAATCGCTGGCGCAGCATCCCGCCAGCATGACCCACTCGGCCTACAGTCCCGAAGAGCGGCAGCGTCACCATATCAGCGACGGGCTGATACGCTTGTCCGCCGGCCTGGAAGATCTTGGCGACCTGCAGGCCGATATCCGCCAGGCCTTGGCGCAAAGCTAGCCTTGATGCCCCCGGCCAGTGGGAAGGGGCAAGCGTTAGCCAAGTGCAGGGGCAATCTCCGCCAGCGCCTGTTCGTCCTGCAACAGCGCGGCGCTGCTGGCAATGTCGGGCGCCAGCCAGCGATCCTGATGGTAAGGTTCTACCCTTTGACGCAGCAGTCGCCAGGCGCGCCCGGTACCTTCGCCGACGCGTTGCGGTTGCAAAAACTCGAAGGCCTGCGCCGCCAACAGATATTCAATCGCCAGGATCTGGTTAACGTTGGCCAACAGCTTATGCAGCCGCAATGCCGCACCGGTTCCCAGACTGAGGTGATCTTCCTGCAGCGCCGAAGTGACATAATTATCCACTACGCAAGGCTGGGCCAGCTGACGGTTCTCTGCGCACAGCGATGCCGCCACGTATTGAGCGATCATCATGCCGGAGTTGACGCCCGGCTCACTGACCAAAAATGGCGGCAAACCGCTGACCAGCGGGTTAATCAGACGATCGATGCGCCGTTCCGCAATACCGCCGAGTTCGGCGATAGCGATCGCCAGCACATCGGCGGCCATCGCGACCGATTCGCCGTGCGGATTGGCCTGTGACATGACGCGGAAGTTATCCGGCGTGCCAAGCAGCAACGGATTATCGGTGGTGCCGTTCAGCTCGGTTTCAATCTGTCGTTCGGCATGAGCCATTTGATCGCGGCAGGCTCCGTGCACCTGTGGAATCGAGCGGATGCTCAGCGCATCCTGAGTGCGAATACCTTTGCTGGCGGCAATCACCTCGCTGCCGTGCAGTAGCGCCCGCAGATTGGCGCCCACCCGTTGCATGCCAGGGTGCGGTTTCAACGCCAGTATTTCCTCGTCGAAGGCGGCAATTTGTCCACGCAGGGCTTCAAAGCTCATGGCACCCAATACGTCTGCCCAACGCGCCAGTCGCCAGGCGTCGGCCAGCGCCAGGCAGCTCAGTCCGGTCATGCAGGGCGTACCATTGACCAGGCACAGGCCATCTTTGGCCCCGAGCGGTGGCAGCGCTATGCCTTCTTCCGCCAGAGCCTGAGCGGCGGGGACGATTTGCCCGCGATAGCTGACCTCGCCGAGCCCGAGCAGGGCAACGCCGACGTGCGCCATATGGGTCAGATAGCCGACCGATCCCTGCGACGGCACCTGAGGCGTGACGCCGTGGTTAAGCAGCGCCAGCAGCGCCTCAACCACCGACCGGTGGATGCCGGATTTACCGTGGCTGTAGTTCACGATAGCGCAGCAAATAATGGCGCGGGTCTGTTCGTCGCTCAGCGGTGTACCTACCCCACAGGCGTGGCTCATCAGGGTATTGCGCGATAGCTGTGCCAACTGTTCGCCGTGCAGTGCCTGGTTACAGAGCGCGCCCAGGCCGGTATTGACGCCGTAGGCGCGTTGTTCACTGGTGACGATTTGCTGAACGATAGCCTGCGCGTTCTCAATACGTGCCCAGGCCGCGTCAGACAGGCTGAGCGGCACCCTATGGCGCGCCACCGCCACCACGTCCTGCCAGCGCAGCGGCTGGCGGTCGATCTCTACTGACGAAGGATAGTGCATTTGGGTTTCCTCAAGCATGGGCCACCCTCATCGGGCGGGGCTTTTGCACATTTTCATCCAGCGCCAGACGGCGTTGCACGAAGCGGTTAACGTATTCGTCGGCCGGGTTGTTAAGAATGTCCTGCGGCGTGCCGACCTGGATCAGTTTGCCGTCCTTGAGGATCGCGATCCGGTTGCCGATGCGAACCGCCTCATCGAGATCGTGGGTGATAAACACCAGCGTTTTGTGCAGCTCTTTTTGCAGCGCCAGCAGTTGATCCTGCATCTCGGCGCGAATCAACGGATCCAGTGCGCTGAAGGCTTCGTCCAGCAAAATGATGTCGGTATCGGTGGCCAGCGCACGCGCCAGCCCGACGCGTTGGCGCATGCCGCCGGAGAGTTGATGCGGATAGGATTTCTCATAGCCCTTCAGCCCTACGGTGTTGATCCAGTGCAGCGCACGCTCCTGATACACCTCTTTATTCTCCCCCCGCACTTTCAGGCCATAGCCCACGTTGTCCAGCACCGTTTTGTGCGGCAGCAGGCCAAAGCTCTGAAACACCATGCTGATCTTGTGGCGACGGAAGTGCTCAAGCTGCTTTTCGTCGTAGCGCAGGATATCTTCACCGTCTACCAGGATCTGGCCGCTGGTGGGATCGATCAGACGGTTGAAGTGGCGTACCAAGGTGGATTTTCCCGATCCGGACAGGCCCATGATCACGAAGATCTCACCGGCTTCGATCGACATCGACAGATCGTGCACGCCGATCACGCAGTCCGTCGCGGCCTGCACTTCCTGCTTGGTTTTTCCTTGTTGGCTCAGTGTCAGCGCCGCCGCCGTTTTATGGCCGAAGATCTTGTAGACGTTTTTGATTTCTATTTTGTTCATCGGGGTTACCTCGCAACGGCGGTGTGGCCGTAAGCCTGAGTGATGCGATCAATGACCACGGCCAGAATGACGATCGCCAGCCCGGCTTCCAGTCCCAGTCCGACGTTCAGCGTCTGAATGCCCACCAACACGTCTTCCCCCAGCCCACGAGCGCCGATCATTGACGCGACCACTACCATCGACAACGACATCATGGTGGTCTGGTTGATACCGGCCATGATGCTCGGCAGCGCCAGCGGCAACTGGACGCCGAACAGCTTCTGCCAGCGGTTGGCGCCAAAGGCGGTGACGGACTCCATCACTTCCTTGTCCACCTGGCGGATGCCCAAATCGGTCAGGCGGATCAGCGGTGGCGTGGCATAGATCACCGTCGCCAGAATGGCCGGCACCTTGCCCAGGCCGAACAGCATCAATACCGGGATCAGGTAGACGAAGCTCGGCATGGTTTGCATCACGTCCATCAGCGGCATCATTACCGCCCGTACGCGATCGCTACGCGCCGCCAATATGCCTTGCGGAATGCCGATAATCACCGCCAGCAGCGTGGCAACCAGCACCAGCGCCAGGGTTTGCATCAATTTGTCCCACATCCCGGCGGTACCGACCAGCAGCAACAGGCCGACGATCACCAGGGTTGGCAGCCAACGGCGGGTGGCGTGCCAGGCCAGTAGCCCGACCACGGCCAGCATCACCCACCATGGGGTGGCGCGCAGCAGGCTTTCGAGGTGGATCACCGCCCACAGCAAGGTGTCGGAGATCTTGCGGAACATATCGCCATAGTTGGTGACCAACACATCGACCCAGCGGTTGATCCAATCGGCGATGGAAAAGGTAAAGCGTTCTGGAAACATAAATTTTCCCCTGTCTGGCCCGAAACCTATCCGATTACGGGTGGGTGTTCACGGAATGCCAAAGCGCTTACAAGGAAGCCTCAATTTTTTTCGCTGCGTCTTCGCTGACCCACTGTTTCCAGATATCCGGGTGCTGCTTGAAGAACTCCAGCGCCAGCTTCTGGGAGCTGATGCGTTCCTTGCTCATGCGCGCCAGATTCTGATTAATCAGACTGAGCGGCAGATTCACTTTTGACAACACCTGCACCAGCTCAGGCGCCTGCTGGTTAAACACGCTGGAAATGCCGACCTTGATGTGGATATTCTTGTCCACGCCCGGTTCTTCCAGTTTCACCAGATCGAGCTGGCCCATGATCGGGGTAGGGGACCAATAGTAGAAGAGGATAGGTTCGCCGCGACGGTAGCTGGAAAGAATAGCGGTATCCAGCGCCGGGCCGGTGCCTGGGCGGAAGTTGGTGAATTTGTCGTCCAACTTGAATTTTTTCAGGATCGCGCTGTTGTCCAGTTCGCAGGTCCAGCCGGCGGGGCAGTTGTAAAAGCGGCCTTTGTCCGGCTCTTCCTGATCGCGAAACACCTGCACGTATTTGGCGAGATCCGGGATGCTTTTCAGATCCGGCGCCAGCGGTTTCAACTTACGCTTGGCATCGCCTTCAATCACATAACGTGGCACGTACCAGCCTTCAACTGCGCCG
Source organism: Serratia sp. AXJ-M (assembly GCF_046531865.1). NCBI lineage: Bacteria > Pseudomonadati > Pseudomonadota > Gammaproteobacteria > Enterobacterales > Yersiniaceae > Serratia > Serratia sp. AXJ-M. The sequence continues at coordinate 791,524 of NZ_CP059394.1, forward strand.
ACAATGGGGGCGCCGACGCTGACCGCTTTACCTGCTTTCTCGGCCTTGTTCCAGACCTCACTGCGGCCGATCCACTCTTCGGCGAAAATCTGAATGTCGTTGGTGCCGACCGCCTGCTCCATGGTGATGGAGTTGCCCGGCAGGGCGTCGGTTTTGCAGTCGTAACCCTTTTGCAGTACGTATTGCATCACGTCGGTCAGCAGCATGCCGCTTTCCCAGTTCAGTCCGGCGAACTTGACCGGTTTGCCGGATTCGCACCAGCCTGCTGCGCGTGCGGAGAGGCTGCCTGTCATCAGCCCGAGCGCGATCAGCGGTATCCATAATTTGTGTCGTGTTTGCATGTTGATACTCCACGTTAATGACGAAGAGCCCGGGAACGGCGGGCTCGTGAGACTAATACTGTGGTGAGGACGTGACGGGTGAACCCCCGCCTTTTTTACGTACCCACAACCAGTAAGCCAGGGTAAGGAAGGCTACCCACACCAACCCCACGTACAGGGCAATGCGGCTGTCTTCGAAGTAACCGAGCAGGCCGATGACGAACAGCATAAATATCGTCGCCAGTGCCGGTGCGACCGGCCACCAGGGAACCGGGAAGCTCAGCTTGCTGACCTCTTGCGGCGTCAGCGTGCGGCGCATGGCAATTTGTGACAGCAGGATCATCAGCCAAACCCAAACGGTGGCGAAGGTGGCGATGGAGGCGATGATCATAAACACCTGTTTTGGGATCAGGTAATTGAGCACCACCCCCAACAGCAGGGCAATGGACATCACCAGCACCGTCATCCAGGGCACGCCGTTACCGGTCAGGCGAGTGAAGCTTTTGGGTGCCTGACCTTCCTGCGCCATGCCGTACATCATGCGGCCGGCACCGAAGATATCGCTGTTGATGGCGGAAATGGCGGCGGTGATCACCACCACATTCAGCACGTTGGCGGCGGAACTGATCCCCAGATTGCTGAAGATCTCAACAAACGGGCTGCCGTTTTGGCCGATGCTGTTCCAGGGATAGATCGCCATCAGCACCAGCAGCGTCAGCACGTAGAACAGCAGAATGCGAATCGGTACCGCATTGATCGCTTTCGGCAACACCTTCGCGGGGTCTTTCGCCTCGCTGGCGGTAATGCCGATGATCTCAATGCCGCCGAAGGCAAACATCACCACCGCCAGCGAGGCAACCACGCCGCCGATGCCGTTAGGCATAAAGCCACCGTGCTGCCACAGGTTGCTGAGGCCGGTGGCATGCTGAGTCTGACCGAAGCCAAACAGCATCACCGCCGCGCCGCCGATGATCATCGCGACGATTGCCGCCACCTTGATCAACGACAGCCAGAACTCCATTTCGCCGAACACTTTCACGCTGCACAGGTTGAGCGCGCCGATGAACATGATGATGCTGAGTACCCACACCCATTGGGCAACGTCCGGGAACCACAGCCCCATATAGATGCCGAAGGCGGTGACGTCAGCCAGGGCAACAATCACCATTTCGAAGGTATAGGTCCAGCCGGTGAGGAAACCGGCCAAGGGCCCAAGGTAATGGCTGGCATAATGACCGAAGGAGCCGGAGACCGGCTGATGCACCGCCATTTCACCCAGCGCGCGCATCACCATAAAGACCGCCGCGCCGCCGACCAGATAAGCCAGCAGCACCGCAGGACCGGCCAACTGGATGGCTCCGGCGGAGCCGTAGAACAGACCGGTGCCGATGGCCGAGCCGAGCGCCATAAAGCGGATATGCCGCGCGTTTAGTCCGCGTCTGAGTTGTTTTGTTTCGTTATGCATGTTGCTTCCCGTCGAGTTTTTACGGCAGAACAGGCACGCGCTATCCGCACCGGGTGGAACGCACCCGGTGGGACAGAACAAACTGCGTGGTAGGTTTTATTTATGCCTGGCTAGGCAGCAATGCCGCAGGCATCAGCGAGGTCAGATGACCGGTTGCCAACAGCAGGCTGGCAGCTTCAATGTCGGGGGCGAAGAAACGATCCTTGTCATAGTAACTGACTTGCTCGCGCAGCACGCGGCGTGCCTGCTCCAGACTTTCGGTGGTTTTCAGGCCCTTGCGCAAATCCAATCCCTGGCAGGCCGCCAGCCATTCGACGGCCAGAATACCGCGCACGTTATCCGCCATTTCCCACAGGCGGCGTCCTGCAGCCGGTGCCATGGAAACATGGTCTTCCTGGTTGGCGGAGGTCGGGATGCTGTCGACACTGGCCGGATGCGCCAGCGCTTTGTTTTCGCTGGTCAGTGCCGCGGCGGTAACCTGGGCAATCATAAAGCCGGAGTTCACGCCGCCGTTGTCCACCAGGAATGGGGGCAGTTGCGACATGTGTTTATCCATCATCAGCGAGATACGACGTTCGGACAGCGAGCCGATTTCGGCAAATGCCAGCGCCAGATTGTCGGCAGCCATCGCGACCGGTTCGGCGTGGAAGTTGCCGCCGGACAGGACATCGCCCTGTTCTGCGAATACCAATGGGTTGTCGGATACCGCATTGGCTTCGACCTCCAGCACTTCGCTGGCCTGGCGGATCTGCGTCAGGCAGGCACCCATCACCTGCGGTTGGCAGCGCAGGGAGTAGGGATCTTGTACCTTTTCGCAGTTGCGATGCGAGTCGGACACTTCGCTGCGTTCGCCCAGCAGATGGCGGTAAGCGGCGGCGGCATCGATCTGGCCACGTTGGCCGCGTACGGCGTGAATACGTGCGTCAAACGGGCTGCGAGAACCCAGAGCGGCTTCCACCGTCAGGCTGCCGGTGACCGTGGCTGCGGCGTACAGGTCTTCTGCGTCAAACAGGCCGCGCAGCGCGAAGGCGGCGGAAACCTGGGTGCCGTTAAGCAGCGCCAGGCCTTCTTTGGCCGCCAGCGTGAGCGGCTTCAGGCCTGCTTTGGCCAGTGCCTCGGTGGCAGGCAGCCATTCGCCTTGATAGCGGGCCTTGCCTTCGCCCAGCAGCACCAGACTCATGTGTGCCAGCGGAGCCAAATCGCCGGAGGCGCCCACGGAGCCCTTCAGCGGGATATGCGGATAGACTTCGGCGTTGACCAAGGCCATCAGCGCCTGGATCACTTCCAGACGGATGCCGGAGAAACCGCGCGACAGGCTGTTGATCTTCAACACCATAATCAGGCGAACCAGGTTGTCGTCGGTCGGCGCGCCAACGCCAGCAGCATGTGACAACACGATCGAACGTTGCAGATTTTCCAGGTCTTCAGGTGCAATGCGAGTAGACGCCAGCAGGCCGAAACCGGTATTGATGCCGTAGGTGGTGCGGTTTTCTTCGACAATGCGTTCAACGCAGGCCACGCTCTGCTGGATAGCGGCGTAGGCATTGTCGTCCAACGTCAGGGTCACCGGGTGTTGATAAACGTCGCGCAGCTGAGCCAGAGTCAGTTGGCCTGGGCGGATAGTCAGCGCTTTCATGCTTTGTCTCCTTGAGTCGCGGCCACCATCGGCAGGTTCAAACCTTGCTCACGGGCGCATTCAATCGCAATGTCGTAACCGGCATCGGCATGACGCATCACGCCAGTGGCAGGGTCATTATGCAACACGCGGGCGATACGTTCGGCGGCTTCGTCGGTGCCGTCACAAACGATAACCATACCGGAATGCTGCGAGAAGCCCATGCCGACGCCACCGCCGTGGTGCAGGGAAACCCAGGTCGCACCGCTGGCGGTATTGAGCAGGGCGTTAAGCAGCGGCCAGTCGGAAACGGCGTCCGAACCGTCCTGCATAGATTCGGTTTCGCGGTTCGGGCTGGCGACCGAGCCGGAGTCCAGATGGTCACGGCCGATAACGATCGGTGCGGACAGTTCGCCACTGCGCACCATTTCGTTGAATGCCAGGCCCAGCTTGGCGCGCTGGCCCAGACCGACCCAACAGATACGTGCCGGCAGGCCCTGGAAGCTGATGCGTTCGCGCGCCATATCCAGCCAGCGATGCAGATGCTCGTCATCCGGGATCAGCTCTTTAACCATGGCGTCGGTTTTGTAGATGTCTTGCGGATCGCCGGACAGTGCAGCCCAGCGGAACGGGCCGATACCGCGACAGAACAGCGGACGGATATAGGCGGGCACGAAGCCTGGGAAATCGAAGGCGTTGTTGACGCCCATTTCTTTCGCCATCTGACGAATGTTGTTGCCGTAGTCGAAGGTCGGTACGCCCATTTTCTGGAACGCCAGCATGGCTTCGACGTGTTCAGCCATCGACTGCTTGGCGGCGGTCACCACCTGCGCAGGTTCGGTTTGTGCACGTTCGCGGTACTCTTCCCAGCTCCAGCCTTTTGGCAGATAGCCGTTCAGCGGATCGTGAGCGCTGGTCTGGTCGGTGACCATGTCCGGGCGCACGCCGCGGCGCACCAGTTCTGGCAGAATGTCTGCCGCATTGCCGCACAGGGCGATGGAGATGGCTTTGCCTTCGGCGGTGTATTTCTTGATGCGAGCCAGCGCGTCGTCCAGATCTGTCGCTTGTTCATCGACATAACGGGTCTTCAGACGGAAATCGATACGGCTTTGTTGGCATTCGATGTTCAGTGAACAGGCGCCTGCCAGCGTAGCGGCCAGCGGTTGCGCGCCGCCCATACCGCCCAGACCGGCGGTCAGCACCCAGCGGCCCTGCAGGCTGCCGTCGTAATGCTGGCGACCCGCTTCCACGAAGGTCTCGTAGGTGCCCTGGACGATGCCCTGGCTACCGATATAGATCCAGCTGCCGGCGGTCATTTGGCCGTACATGGCCAGGCCTTTGGCGTCCAGTTCGTTAAAGTGTTCCCAGGTGGCCCAATGTGGCACCAGGTTAGAGTTGGCAATCAGTACGCGTGGCGCGTTGCTGTGGGTTTTGAATACCCCGACCGGTTTGCCGGACTGAACCAGCAGCGTTTCGTCTTCTTCCAACGTTTTCAGGGTGGCGACAATTTTGTCGTAGCAGTCCCAGTCACGCGCGGCGCGGCCAATACCGCCGTACACCACCAGCTCATGCGGGTTTTCCGCCACTTCCGGATCGAGGTTGTTCATCAGCATGCGCAACGGCGCTTCGGTCAGCCAGCTTTTTGCATTTAATTTTGTGCCGCGTGGCGCGCGTACATCGACATTGCGAACTTTGTTATTTGCAGTCACAGCATTTTCCTCAAACAGTATCGGTGCAGATCCCATGGTGCGGTGGGGTGAATCACCACGCCATAACAATGCGTAGGGTTTATTAACATATACTTGTATGTACAAGCATATGCAACACCGACCAGTGAGCGGCTAAAAAGGCATAAGGGAAAGTTATTTTTGTTTTAAATCAATGCGATAGTTTTCGTTTTGACGCCTGAGCTATTAGGCTCGCACTGAAGAACAGTGAGCTATTCAACAAAAATGAATTAAAAATGGGTCATTTTTGAGCGGCTAATCACAATAAATTTACATACCCATTACAAGTTAGGGCGAGCGATAAAAAAGTCCTATCGCTGGAGGGGGTGAAGCCGTTGACAGAGTGCTGTGTTGTTTTGTGGTAGGGGCGCCGCATGCTGCGCCCAATAGCATAATCAATGGGTTAAATCGGGTCGAACATGTTCGACCCCTACCGGTTTAGCCCTTATACGGGTTTGTCAGCCGGTTGCAGCGTCGCTCTTCGGGTCATTTTGAAAACTGTAGCGATGGCGGCGATCAGCGCTGGCACGCACAGGAACATCAAAATGCTCTGCACTTCCCATTGCATGGCCAGCAACTGTGCCCCCATCATGGTGCCCGCCACGCCGCCAAAGCGGCCGATGCCCTGCATCCAGGCTATGCCTGTTGCGCGACTGTGGGTCGGGTAGAAAGTGGCTGCCAGCGTTTGCAGACCGGATTGCGCACCGTTCATGGTGATGCCCATCAGGAAGATAAACGTACCCAGCAGCACGATATGGCTGTCCTCGGTCGCCATTGCCACAATCAGCAGGGCGGTAATGACAAAGCCGCTAGACACCACCTTATGGGCGTTCCAGCGGTCCATCAGCCAGCCGGCCACCAGAATGCCGAGCGTGCCGCCGAAGGTGAACAGCGAGGTCAAAATGGCTGATTGTTCCAGTTGATAGCCCAGACCCTGCATCAGGATCGGCATCCAGCTCAGCAGCACGTAATAAATTACCAGGCCCATAAAGTACGTCAGCCACAGCATCAGCGTGCCGGTCAGATAAGGGCGGGTGAACAACAGGCCGACGCTGGTTTTGGACTGTGCCAATTTCTCTTCATACAGATAAAAGCGCGTCACGTTATCGAGATTCTGGCTGACAAAACGCTGGGCAATACGTTTGATTTTTGCCGCATCTTTACCGCGGTTCACCATATATTTCACCGATTCCGGCAGGAACAGGATCAACAATACCGTCAGCGCCAACGGAGCGATCGCCCCCAGCAACAGCACGCTATGCCAGCCATACGCCGGGATCAGCCAAGACGAAATCGCACCACCGCCGGCCGCACCCAGCGGGAAGCCGCAGTACATGGTGTTAATCGCCAGGGAACGGCAGCGTTGTGGCGCATATTCGGAAATCAGCGTGATGGCGTTCGGCATCGCCGCCCCTAATCCCAGGCCGGTGAGGAAGCGCCACAGCGTCAGGCTATTGAGCGAGCCGGCGTAGGCGGTAGCCAGGCTCGACAGGCCGAAGAACAGACAAGAAAACACCAGCACCCGTTTGCGGCCGATACGATCGGAAATCGGTCCGGCGACCAGAGCGCCAAGGGACAGGCCCAGCAGCGCGGCGCTCAGCACCGGGCCCAGATCCTGTTTAACAATGCCCCAGTCTTTGGCGACCGAAGGAGCGATATACCCCATGGCCGCCGTGTCAAAGCCATCAATGGCCAGGATCAGGAATCCCAAAATGATCAAGGTCCAGTGAAACAGCGAAAATTTGCTGTCATCGATGGCCTGCTGAATATTCAACTCGGTGGAATGAGCCATGGCAACCTCTAACGCAGATGTGATTGTGTGGATAAATCGCCGGAACTGATGCCCGGCTTGTGCTTGCCTGTCTATACATCTGCGCGCAGGCGCTTTATGTCAAATATATTTATCTTATGCGTTAAATAAATGTTGTTTTTGCGAAGCAGATTACATCGTAAACACAAGGAGATTGCTCAGTAAGCAAATAAAATGAAGCGGATAGCCGGTGAGATACGCTGGCGAAGGCGGGTAGGATAAAATTTAATACAATTTCGCCCGTTTGGTCGCCGGGCTGGAATCTGCGATAATCCCTTTTTACCTTTCCAGATTGAGAAACCGATGCAGTACCCGATTAATGAAATGTTCCAAACCTTGCAGGGCGAAGGCTTTTTCACCGGCGTTCCAGCCATCTTTATTCGCTTGCAGGGCTGCCCGGTAGGATGCAGCTGGTGCGACACCAAACATACCTGGGAAAAGGAAGCCAATCGGGAAGTCGATATGCAGCGGATCCTGGTGAAAACCGAAGAGAGCGACGCCTGGGGCAGCGCCAACGCCGAGCAGCTGTTGGCGGTGATGCGTCAACAGGGTTATACCGCACGCCACGTGGTAATCACCGGCGGCGAGCCCTGCATCTATGATCTGACTCCGCTGACCCAGTTGCTGGAAGACAACGGCTACGGCTGCCAGATTGAGACCAGCGGCACCCACGAAATCCGGTGTTCGGCGAAAACCTGGGTGACGGTATCCCCCAAGGTGAATATGCGCGGCGGCATGAAGGTGTTGGATCAGGCTTTGCAGCGCGCTGATGAAGTGAAGCACCCGGTTGGGCGTGAGCGTGATATCGAAGCATTGGATGCGCTGCTGGCGACGCTGCATGATGAGAAGCCGCGTATTATCGCGCTGCAGCCGATCAGCCAGAAGGAAGAGGCGACTCGCCTGTGCATCGAAACCTGCATTGCGCGCAACTGGCGCCTGTCGATGCAGACCCATAAATATCTGAACATCGCATAAAATTCAGGGCGCCATTGGGCGCCCTTTCTTTAACCTTTATACACGCATCCCGCGGTACAGGTTTCTTTCACCATCACCGCAGTCAGCTCCGGCAACTGGGGTTTGAGCTGTTGCCAGATCCAGGCGGCAAGCACTTCGCTGGTGGGATTTTCCAATCCTGGAATATCGTTCAGATAATGGTGATCCAGGCGCTCCCAAATAGGGGAGAACACGGCTTTAAGCTCGGCGAAATCCATCACCCAACCGGTATGTGCATCCACTTCACCGGTTACTTCCAGACGCACCATAAACGAATGCCCGTGCAAACGGCCACATTTATGGCCCTCAGGTACGTGCGGCAAACGGTGTGCGGCTTCAAACTGAAAATCTTTAAACAGCGTGGTTGCCATTATTACGGCCTCATTGACTCAAAAACCGCCGAAGTTTACCGGAAACGGAGCCTGCTTGCCATTTATACCGCTATGGTCTACCGCTGCTGTGGTCAATGCACGGTTAACACTTTTTTTGTTTGGTACCGACTGGACCTATCGGTTGGGGTAATGAGTGGTAAATGCGATTCATTCAAATAACGTTAAAAAAACAGCTTTATTTTCAGTGCGATAAAAATCTCTGCTTAGCGCTTTAAGCACTATCCGTTACCAGAAAAACAGCTTAGTCATTTTGGTTATTAATTATTTCTATCCCTTATTTAATCGTTGCTATTGTGCTCGGTAACCTTACAAACTCTCCTGATCTTTTCAGGACCGCAGACTGAACGAAAAGACAGCGACTGACACTGGCGAGCACCTGGCTGGATAGGTGCCAAGTATAGGAAATAAGTACTGCAATGACGACTCAGGCTCCTCCAACATCGATGCTCCCGCTGACACCCGAACAGCTGGCGCGCCTGCAGGCGGCGATTGGTGAATATTCACCGACGCAGCTGGCGTGGCTGTCAGGTTATTTCTGGGGAATGGTTAATCAACAGCCTGGTGCGGTAGCCATTGCGCCGCCTGCCGCCGCTGCCGCCAGCATCACGCTGATTTCCGCCTCGCAGACCGGCAATGCTCGCCGCCTGGCGGAACAATTGCGCGACGATCTGTTGGCCGCCAAGCTGAGCGTCACGCTGGTTAACGCCGGCGACTACAAATTCAAGCAAATTGCCCAGGAACGTCTGCTGGTGATCGTCGCCTCCACCCAAGGGGAAGGTGAGCCGGCGGAAGAGGCGGTTGCCCTGCATAAATTCCTGTTCTCCAAGAAAGCGCCGAAACTTAACGAAACCGCGTTTGCGGTCTTTGGCCTGGGGGACACTTCCTACGAAAACTTCTGTCAGTCGGGTAAAGATTTCGACGGCAAACTGGCCGAACTGGGTGCTGAGCGTCTGGTCGAGCGGGTAGATGCCGACGTGGAATATCAGGAGCTGGCTACCGCCTGGCGTAAACAGGTGGTGGAGGTGTTGAAAGCGCGCGCCCCGGCTGAAAATGCCGCACCGGGCGTGCTGGCCAGCGGTGCGATTGACCTGATCGACAGCAGCCCGTACAGCAAAGAACAGCCGCTGACCGCACAACTGGCAGTGAAGCAAAAAATTACCGGCCGGGCCTCAGACAAAGACGTGCGTCATATTGAAATCGACCTGGGTGATTCTGGTCTGCGTTACCAACCGGGCGATGCGCTGGGCGTGTGGTTCGATAACGACCCGGCGCTGGTGGATGAACTGGTGCAATTGCTGTGGCTGAAGGGCGACGAACCGGTGGAAGTGGAAGGAAAAACCTTGCCGCTTTCGCAAGCGTTACGCAGCCATTTTGAACTGACGCAGAACACCACGCTAATCGTCGATAAATACGCGGCTCTGTCGCGCGACGAGAAGCTGATTGGTTTGTTAGCGGATAAAGCCGCGCTGCAGCATTACGCGCACAACACGCCGATTGTCGACATGGTGCGACAGGCGCCTGCCGATCTTAGCGCCGAGCAGTTGATTGGCCTGCTGCGTCCGTTGACGCCGCGCCTGTATTCCATTGCCTCGTCGCAAGCCGAAACTGAAAACGAAGTGCACGTGACCGTCGGCGTGGTGCGTTACGACATCGAAGGGCGCGCCCGCGCAGGCGGTGCCTCCAGTTTCCTGGCCGATCGGCTGGAAGAAGATGGTGACGTGCGGGTGTTCATCGAACATAACGACAATTTCCGCCTGCCGGCCAACCCGGAAACTCCGGTGATCATGATTGGGCCAGGCACGGGCATTGCGCCGTTCCGCGCCTTTATGCAACAGCGTGATGCTGACGGTGCCGGCGGCAAGAACTGGTTGTTCTTCGGCAACCCGCACTTTACTGAAGACTTTTTGTATCAGGTCGAATGGCAGCGCTATGTGAAAGATGGCCTGCTGACCCGCATCGATCTGGCCTGGTCACGTGACCAGCAGCATAAAGTCTATGTCCAGGACAAATTGCGCGAACAGGGCGCGGAAGTGTGGCGTTGGATCCAGGAAGGCGCGCACATTTACGTCTGTGGCGATGCGAACCGCATGGCAAAAGACGTGGAAAACACATTACTGGAACTGGTGGCCGAGCACGGTGGCATGGATACCGAGCTGGCGGATGAATTTTTAAGTGAGCTGCGCCTTGAGCGCCGTTATCAGCGAGATGTCTACTGATGAGTGATAAACACCCGGGGCCTCTGGTGGTCGAAGGCAAATTGGCCGATGCCGAGCGTTTGAAGAAAGAAAGCAACTTCCTGCGCGGCACCATCGCCGAAGACTTGAAGGATGGCCTGACCGGCGGTTTTAACGGTGACAACTTCCTGCTGATCCGCTTCCACGGAATGTACCAGCAGGACGACCGTGATATCCGCGCCGAACGCGCCGAACAGAAGCTGGAACCGCGCCACGCCATGATGCTGCGTTGCCGTCTGCCGGGGGGGATTATCTCCCCACAGCAGTGGCTAGGCATTGATAAATTCGCGCAGGAAAGCACGCTGTACGGCAGCATCCGCATCACCAACCGTCAGACTTTCCAGTTCCATGGCATTGTGAAGGGCAACGTTAAGCCGGTTCACCAGCTGTTGGGTCGTCTGGGATTGGACGCGCTGGCTACGGCTAACGACGTCAACCGCAACGTGCTTTGCACCTCTAACCCGGTGGAGTCCGAGCTGCACCAGGAAGCCTACGAGTGGGCGAAAAAGATCTCCGAACATCTGCTGCCGCGTACCCGCGCCTATGCTGAAGTGTGGCTGGATCAGGAAAAAGTGGCGACCACCGACGAAGAACCGATCCTCGGGGCGACTTATCTGCCGCGCAAGTTCAAAACCACGGTGGTGATCCCACCGCAAAACGACGTCGATCTGCACGCCAACGACATGAACTTTGTCGCTATTGCCAAAAACGGCAAGCTGGTGGGCTTTAACCTGCTGGTAGGCGGCGGCCTGTCGATTGAACACGGCAACAAGAAAACCTATGCGCGCAAGGCCAGCGAATTTGGCTATATCCCGCTGGAGCACACGCTGGCGGTCGCCGAAGCGGTGGTAACCACTCAGCGCGACTGGGGTAACCGTACCGATCGCAAGAACGCCAAAACCAAATACACGCTGGAACGCGTTGGGGTTGATACCTTCCGTGCCGAAGTGGAAAAACGGGCCGGTATCACCTTTGAACCGATTCGCCCGTACGAATTTACCGGCCGCGGCGATCGCATTGGTTGGGTTAAAGGCATTGATAACCAGTGGCACCTGACGCTGTTTATCGAGAATGGTCGTCTTCTGGACTATCCGGGACGCCCGTTGAAAACCGGCGTTGCCGAGATCGCCAGGATCCACAAAGGGGATTTCCGTCTGACGGCCAACCAGAACCTGATCGTTGCCGGCGTACCGGAAAGCGAGAAGGCGAAGATCGAAGCGATCGCTCGTGAACACGGATTGATCGACGATGGGGTCAGCGTGCAGCGTCAAAACTCGATGGCCTGCGTATCCTTCCCGACCTGCCCATTGGCGATGGCGGAGGCCGAGCGTTTTCTGCCGGCGTTCGTCACTAAAGTGGAAGGGATCCTGCATAGCCACGGTGTGGGTGACGAGCACATCGTATTGCGCATTACTGGCTGTCCGAACGGCTGTGGCCGCGCGCTGTTGGCGGAGATTGGCCTGGTCGGTAAAGCGGTTGGCCGCTATAACCTGCATTTGGGTGGCAACCGGGAAGGTACGCGTATTCCGCGCATGTACCGTGAAAATATCAACGAAGAAGAAATTCTGCGAGAGATTGACCAACTGGTGGGCCGCTGGGCCACAGAGCGTAACGCGGGCGAAGGCTTTGGTGATTTCACTATTCGCGCCGGGGTGGTCAAGCCGGTAATTGATTCGGCGCAGGATTTCTGGGACTGACGCCGTTTGGCCCCGCTTTCACCGGGGGCCGATCCGCGCGGTATGATTCAAGCATCAGGAGGCTGGCAACATGGCTGAATTCGATCTGGCGGCGCTGAATGCGCTGCCCAAGTCTGGGCAAGCGTTGGCACTGGCGGTAGTTAATGGCCAGTTGGAAACGCTTTCCGCCGAGCAACGCGTGGAATGGGCGCTGGAACATCTGCCCGGCGAGTTTGTGCTCTCTTCAAGTTTCGGCATTCAGGCAGCGGTATGTCTGCATTTGGTTACGCGGATCAAACCGGACATTCCGGTGATCCTCACCGATACCGGCTATCTGTTCCCGGAAACCTATCAGTTTATCGATCAGCTGGTCGACAAACTGAAGCTGAACCTGCAGGTGTTTCGTGCCGATCAGTCGCCCGCCTGGCAGGAGGCTCGCTACGGGAAACTGTGGGAGCAGGGCGTTGAAGGTATCGAAAAATATAACCTGATCAACAAGGTTGAGCCGATGAACCGCGCATTGGAAACTCTGGGCGGGCAAACCTGGTTCGCCGGCCTGCGCCGCGAACAATCCGGCAGCCGCGCCAATCTGCCGGTACTGGCGGTGCAACGTGGGGTGTTCAAGATCCTGCCGATTATCGACTGGGACAACCGCAAGATTTATCAATACCTGACCGAGCACGGCCTCAGTTATCACCCGCTGTGGGAACAAGGCTATCTGTCAGTGGGGGACACTCACACCACGCAGAAGTGGGAACCAGGCATGAGTGAAGAAGAAACCCGTTTCTTTGGTCTGAAGCGTGAGTGTGGCCTGCACGAAGGCTAATCACGTATCAACATCGTCAAAGGGCTCAGCATTCGCTGGGCCCTTGGCGTTTTCAGAGAGACTACTTTTTCTGTTTTTGTACTTTGGGTGGGTGCGCCTGAGCCAGTTCTTTCATCAGCGGCAGCAAAATCTGCACGCTCTCGCGGCTGCGCTTGTCGATGCGCCCTGGCAGATTGCGTTCCAGATATTGCAGGTTATCGTACTGCGGGCGATGCCAGGTGATGCCCTGCGGGAAGTGCGGGCTCACGGCGCGTTGCTGATAACCATCTTTATCGCCCAGTGACCAGTTGGTGGCTTCGACCGACAGCACCGGGATGCCTGCTTTATCAAACACTTCCTGATCGGAACAGCAGCCGGTGCCTTTCGGGTGTGCTTTGCTGCCCGGGTTGGTGGCGGCAGCGATGCCGTAGCGGTGGGCAATATCCAGTGCGCGATCGCGGCTCTGTTTCGCCAGCTTTGGCGGCGTATTGAGACCGGCGTTGAAATACAGGCGATCGCCGGTAATCAGGCTGTCGAGGTTAATCACCAGTAGAGTATTGCGTTTCTCTTCGTCGCTCATGCGCTGCAGGTAGTTCTGCGCGCCCAGCGAACCCAGTTCTTCGGCGCTGGTGGCGACAAAGCGCAGGCCGTAAGCGGTGGGGATGTTCTTAAGGCGTTCCGCCAGTTCCAGCATCACGCCGACGCCAGAGGCATTGTCGTCGACGCCCTGCAGCGTCAAGCCGCCGAGATTGTTGTCCAGATCGGCGTCGCTTCGCGGCGTGTAGGTATCGAAATGCGCCACGACCAGAATCTGCTGAGGAAGGCTGCCATTTTTAGCGGCGATCACCGAGCTGGCGGTGATGTTATTCCAGTTCTTCTTGCCGTCTTTACTGGTGTACAGATAGCGGGTGTTGAAACTGCGGATATCGCTCTGATACCCCATCTTGCTGAACTGCTGTTTCAGATAGTCTGCGGTGAGCAATTCCGCCGGGCTACCGGCCATGCGGCCAGGAAAATAAGTGGCGATGTGGCGAGTCTGCTCGGCGGCGAATTTGCCCATCGGGGCCTCTTTTGCGGGCTGAGTGGCGGCAGAAACGCTGAAAACACCGCCGAGCGCTGCCACCAGCAGGCCGGTTTTCAGGTAAAAGCGGGAAAACATACCGAAAAATCCTTCTTTGATATCGACGAGACCGATTATTTTTGCGGTGTCCAGTATGAGACGGTCGGCAAGATTAAACAATTTCTCCCGCTCTTAAATTTGGCGTAAATGCGCAAACCTTAGTCGCAATTATCGCCGGTTAAGCCGTGTGCTGCGGTCTATATTCCATAAAGTAACTAGTCATTCCTTTTCGTCATTTCAGAGGCCAAATCTCAGCCCGTATAGTCACACTATCATTCTGCATATATGAAAAGGCTGTTGTGGACTATCTACCTATATTTGCCGACCTGAAACAACGCCCGGTGTTGGTCGTTGGCGGCGGCGAAGTGGCTGCGCGCAAAGTGGATCTTCTCCTGCGCGTCGGGGCTGAAATACGGATAGTTGCGCAGTCACTCTCACCCATACTCGAAGAACTGCATCAGCAGGGGCTCATCCGCTGGCAGGGGCAGGCTTTTGCCACTCAGCAACTGGATGAGGTGTTCCTGGTGATTGCCGCAACCGATGACAGCGCGCTGAATGCCGAGGTATTTGCCGAAGCGGATAAACGCCGGGTGCTGGCTAACGTGGTCGACGATCAGCCGCGCTGCTCGTTCATCTTTCCGTCGATTATCGATCGTTCACCGCTGGTGGTTGCCGTCTCTTCCAGCGGCCAGGCACCGGTGCTGGCACGTATGCTGCGTGAAAAACTCGAAGCTTTGTTGCCCGCCAGCCTGGGGCAGATGGCGGAGGTGGCCGGGCGCTGGCGCGGCCAGGTAAAACAGCAACTGAATGCGATCGGCGAACGTCGTCGCTTCTGGGAAAAAACATTCGGCGGACGTTTTGCCACGCTGGTGGCCAATGGCCAGTCCGCACAGGCCGAGCGGCAGTTGGAGCAGGATTTACAGCAGTTTGCCCAGGGCGGCGAAGGCACCCAGGGCGAAATTGCGCTGGTGGGCGCAGGGCCGGGCGACGTGGGGTTATTGACCCTGCGCGGGCTGCAGGTGATGCAGCAGGCCGATGTGGTGCTCTACGACCATCTGGTCAGCGATGAGATTCTGGATCTGGTGCGTCGCGATGCCGAGCGCATCTGCGTGGGCAAACGTGCCGGGGCACACTCGGTGATCCAGGAAGAAACCAACCGCCTGTTGGTGGAACTGGCGCAGCAGGGCAAGCGCGTGGTGCGATTGAAAGGCGGAGATCCCTTTATCTTTGGCCGCGGCGGCGAAGAGCTGCAGGTGGCCGCCGCCGCGGGCATTCCGTTCCAGGTGGTGCCGGGCGTTACCGCGGCGGCCGGTGCAACGGCCTATGCCGGCATTCCGCTGACGCACCGCGATCATGCGCAGAGCGTGACTTTTATTACCGGCCACTGCCGTCCCGACGGTGACGGGCTGGACTGGGCAGACTTGGCGCGAGCGCGTCAGACTCTGGCTATCTACATGGGCACCATGAAGGCGGCGGACATCAGCCAGCGCCTGATAGCCCACGGACGCGCGGCCACGACGCCGGTGGCGGTGATCAGCCGCGGCACGCGTGCGGATCAGCTGGTGCAAACCGGCACGCTGCAACAGCTTGAAAAATTGGCTCAACAGGCACCTTTGCCGGCGCTGCTGGTGATCGGCG
Source organism: Serratia sp. AXJ-M (assembly GCF_046531865.1). Taxonomy (NCBI): domain Bacteria; kingdom Pseudomonadati; phylum Pseudomonadota; class Gammaproteobacteria; order Enterobacterales; family Yersiniaceae; genus Serratia; species Serratia sp. AXJ-M. The sequence continues at coordinate 807,319 of NZ_CP059394.1, forward strand.
AAGTGGTAGAGCTGCATCATCAAATTGCCTGGTTTGGGCATCAACCGCAGACGGAAGGGGCCTCTCGTCCCGCCGTCGTGAATTTGGCTTAAGGATCTGTTATGGACGAAAAACGACTCACTCATTTGCGGCAATTGGAGGCGGAGAGTATCCATATCATCCGTGAAGTCGCCGCTGAATTCGGCAACCCGGTGATGCTCTACTCCATCGGTAAAGACTCTTCCGTGATGCTGCATCTGGCGCGTAAAGCCTTTTTCCCGGGTACGCTGCCGTTCCCGTTGCTGCATGTGGATACCGGTTGGAAATTCCGTGAAATGTACGAATTCCGCGATCGCACTGCGAAAGAGTACGGTTTTGAACTGCTGATCCACAAGAACCCGGAAGGCGTGGCGATGGGCATCAACCCGTTCGTTCACGGCAGCGCCAAGCATACCGATATCATGAAAACCGAAGGCCTGAAGCAGGCGCTTAACAAATACGGTTTTGATGCCGCCTTTGGCGGTGCCCGCCGTGACGAAGAGAAGTCACGCGCCAAAGAGCGTATCTATTCATTCCGTGACCGCTTCCACCGTTGGGACCCAAAAAACCAGCGCCCGGAGCTGTGGCACAATTACAACGGCCAAATCAACAAGGGCGAGAGCATTCGCGTGTTCCCGCTGTCGAACTGGACCGAGCTGGATATCTGGCAATACATTTTCCTGGAAAAAATCGACATCGTGCCGCTGTATCTGGCAAAACCGCGTCCGGTGGTAGAGCGCGACGGCATGTTGCTGATGGTGGACGACGATCGTATCGATCTGCAGCCTGGCGAAGTGATCAGCCAGCGCATGGTGCGTTTCCGCACGCTGGGCTGCTGGCCGCTGACCGGTGCGGTGGATTCCGAAGCGGAGACGCTGCCGGAGATCATCGAAGAGATGTTGGTGTCCACCACCAGTGAGCGCCAGGGACGGATGATCGACCGCGATCAGTCCGGCTCGATGGAGCTGAAAAAGCGTCAAGGGTATTTCTAAGGAGCCGCCGGATGAACAATGCAATTGCACAACAAATCGCTGAGCAGGGTGGGGTCGAATCTTACCTGCATGCGCAGCAACACAAAAGCCTGTTACGGTTCCTGACCTGCGGCAGCGTCGATGACGGCAAAAGTACCCTGATCGGCCGCTTGCTGCACGATACCCGTCAGATCTACGAAGATCAGCTGTCTACGCTGCACAGTGACAGCAAACGCATCGGCACCCAGGGCGAGAAACTGGATTTGGCGCTGCTGGTCGATGGCCTGCAGGCCGAGCGCGAGCAGGGCATTACCATCGACGTAGCCTATCGTTATTTCTCGACCGAAAAGCGTAAATTTATTATTGCCGATACGCCGGGGCATGAGCAGTACACCCGCAATATGGCGACCGGGGCCTCGACCTGCGATCTGGCGATCCTGTTGATCGACGCACGCAAAGGGGTGCTGGATCAAACCCGCAGGCACAGTTTTATCGCCACGCTGTTGGGCATTCGCCATCTGGTGGTGGCGGTCAATAAAATGGACCTGGTGGATTACCAAGAGTCGGTGTTCGAACAGTTTAAACAGGACTATCTGACCTTCGCGCAGCAGTTGCCGAACGATCTCGACATCAAGTTTGTGCCTTTGTCGGCGCTGGATGGCGACAACGTGGCCAGTGAAAGCGCCCAGATGCCTTGGTACAGCGGCCCGACGCTGCTGCAGGTGCTGGAGAGCGTGGATGTGATCAGCGAACGCGAGACGCAACCGCTGCGTTTCCCGGTGCAGTATGTCAACCGTCCTAACCTGGATTTCCGGGGCTATGCGGGCACGCTGTCCGCCGGTGTAGTGCGCGTAGGGCAACGCGTGAAGGTATTGCCTTCCGGCGTGGAATCTACCGTAGCGCGTATTGTGACCTTTGATGGCGATCTGCAGGAAGCGGTGCCGGGCGAGGCGATCACGCTGGTGCTGGCAGATGAAGTGGATATTAGCCGCGGCGATCTGCTGGTCGATGCCGGGGAAACCCTGAAAGCGGCGCAAAGCGCGCTGGTGGACGTGGTGTGGATGGCTGAAAAACCGTTGTTGCCGGGCCAAAGCTATGACATCAAAGTGGCCGGCAAAAAGACCCGTGCGCGGGTAGAAGGCATACGCCACCAGGTGGAAATCAACTCGCTGGCGCAGCATCAGGCGGACACTTTACCGCTCAACGGCATCGGTCTGGTCGAACTGACCTTCGATGAACCGCTGGTGCTGGACAGCTATCAACGCAACCACGATACCGGTGGGCTGATCTTTATCGATCGCCTGAGCAACGTCACCGTGGGGGCTGGTTTGATCCGCGAAACCTTGCAGGACGCTCAGGCATCAGCCGGCGACTTCAGCGCATTTGAACTGGAACTGAATGCTCTGGTGCGTAAACACTTCCCACATTGGGGCGCGCGCGACCTGATTGGGGGAAAATAACGTGACCGACGCTCAACTGCGGCCGACCGGGCCGGATGATGACAACGTGGTCTGGCATCCGCATGCGGTAACGCGTGCGGATCGCGAAGTCCGCAACGGCCACAAAGGCGTGGTGCTGTGGTTTACCGGGCTGTCCGGCTCGGGCAAATCTACCGTTGCCGGCGCGCTGGAACAGGCACTGCACGCCTATGGTGTCAGCACTTATCTGCTGGATGGCGACAACGTGCGTCACGGCCTGTGCCGCGACCTGGGTTTTTCCGACGACGACCGGCGCGAGAATATTCGTCGCGTGGGCGAAGTGGCGAAACTGATGGTGGACGCCGGCCTGGTGGTGTTGACCGCCTTCATTTCCCCACATCGCGCCGAACGGCAGATGGTGCGTGAACTGCTGGATGAAGATCGTTTTATCGAGGTGTTTGTCGACACGCCGTTGGCGGTTTGTGAAGTGCGCGATCCGAAAGGATTGTACAAAAAAGCCCGTGCCGGCGAGCTGCGTAATTTCACCGGTATCGACTCGGTTTACGAGGCGCCACAACGGCCGGATATTCACCTTGATGGCCAACAATTGGTAACAAATTTGATTGCGCAATTGTTAGACGTGCTGCGTGGTCGGGCTATTATCAAACCCTGAATTCAGAAAAGCGTGTGGCGTTTTTGCGCCATACGCTTTTTACGCTAAGCCCGCCGGAGAGCGCGCCGAATAACCAGGGATCGCTATGCAAAATGTCTCGCCTATCTTGATTGACGCAAACCAGGAGAAAGAGGAGCCCTCTTACTCGTTCCTGGGCGGTGTCTGCGGCTTTGTTTTCTACTGGCTGGCCTTCGCAGTGCCGTTTTTGGTTTACGGCTCCAACACCCTTTTCTTCCTGCTCTACACCTGGCCGTTCTTCCTGGCGCTGATGCCGGTTTCGGTGCTGATTGGCATCACGCTCAGCATGCTGCTGCGTGGTCGGTTGATTTTTACACTGTTGCTGACCGGGACCATCGTTCTGTGCCTGTTCTGGCTGGTGTTCAGCTTTTTGACCGGTTGGTGAGGGGAAGGGCGCAGTCGCCTGCGCCCGAAGCATTGCAAAGCCGTGCCGAAGGTTACAAAACTTTGCTCAGAAAAGCCTGAGTGCGCGGATTGGCCGGCTGGCTGAAAATCTGCTGTGGCGAACCTTCTTCCTGAATGATCCCTTGATCGATAAACAGCACCCGATCGGCCACTTCACGGGCAAAGCCCATCTCATGCGTCACCACCACCATCGTCATGCCTTCGTGCGCCAATGACTTCATCACCGCCAGCACTTCGCCGACCAGCTCGGGATCCAGTGCGGAGGTCGGTTCGTCGAACAGCATGATTTTCGGTTCCATCGCCAGCGCGCGAGCAATGGCGACCCGCTGTTGCTGACCGCCGGACAGGCTGTTGGGATAAGCGTCGATTTTGTCCAGCAGGCCCACCTTTTGCAGCAGCGCCTCTGCCCGCAGTATGGCCTCTGCGCGCGACAGCTTTTTCACGCCCATCGGCGCCATGATGATGTTTTCCAGCACCGTCATGTGCGGGAACAGGTTAAAGCGTTGAAACACCATGCCGACGCTCTCACGCATCTTATTGAGATCGGTTTTCTGGCTGTGTATGGCAAAACCATTCACCAGGATCTCACCGCCGGACAGCGTTTCCAGCGCATTGATACAGCGCAGGAAGGTACTTTTACCGGAGCCGGACGGGCCGATGACGCAGACCACTTCGTTGGCTGCGATTTCGCAGGAAATACCACGCAGCACGTGGCTTTCGCCGAATTGTTTTTGCAGGTTATGTACGCGAATCACTTTTCCCGAACCTCTTTTCCATGTGTTGCACCATCAGCGAAAGCAGGAAGGTGAGGACCCAATAGACCAGCGAAATGGTCAGGTAGGGCTCCCAATAGGTGGCATAGGCGCCGGAAACCGTGCGAGCGGCATAGGCCAGATCGGCAAGACCGATGGCGGAGGCCAGCGAAGAGTCTTTGACGATGGCAATGGCATTGTTGCCCAGCGGCGGCAGCATGCGGCGAAACGCCTGCGGCAGGATCACTTTGCGCATGGTTTTGCCGTAGCTCATGCCCAGCGAACGCGAAGCTTCCATCTGACCGCGATCGATAGACTGAATGCCGGCGCGGAAAATTTCCGAGACGTATGCACCCGCGTTCAGCGTAATCGCCACCACGCAGGAGAGAAATGCGCCGTAATCGGAGCGCAACGCGCGGGCGAAATCGGTGCTCATCAGGCCGCTGGTGACCAGCAGACCGTCACGTGGGTTGATAAACAGCGGTACCAGCGCGAAATGCACCACCATAATCTGGACAAACAGCGGCGTACCGCGGAAGGCGCTGATGTAGATGCGCACCGGCCACTGAACGCCATAATGCAGTATCGGTTTCCAGATGCCGTGTGGTGCCTGCGCCAGACGGCCGAGCCCGAGGATCAGCCCCCAGGTGGTGCCCAGTATCACGCAGATAATGGTGCATTTAATGGTCATCCAGGCGCCTTCCATAAACAGCGGGGCGTACTCCTGGATTATCTCCCAACGGAAATTCAAGGTCGGATCCTTCTTAAAAAGTCTTCAGACTGCTGTGTTGACGAACGACGATCGATTATTCGGCGGGCAGCGTGGGGACGTTGCTGTCAAACCAGGTCTGGTAGATTTTGGCGTAGGTGCCGTCGGCGATGATTTTCTTCAGGCCGGCGTTGATTTTGCCGCGCAGTTCGTCATTGCCTTTGGCCACGGCGATACCGAAATACTGACGTTCGAATTTGGCATCGGACACCAGTTTGAACTCTTTTTCCGGATGGGTTTTGATATAGAACTTGGCCACGCCGACGTCGCCCACGGCCGCGCCGATACCGTCTTCATACAGCTCTTGCAGCATTAACGGGGTATTGTCGAAACGTTTGATGGCGGTGTTGTTTTTGCCTAACACGTCGGACACCACGATGTCGCCGGTGCTGGAGTTGACTACGCCGACCTTCAGCGCTTTCAAGGCGGCAATGGAGTCTACGCCAGAGTCTTTGGGGACCACGATAGCCTGCTCTGCCGGGAAGTAAGGTGCAGAGAAATCAACCATTTGTTTGCGTTTATCGGTAATGGTGATGCCGGAAATTATGATGTCACGATCGCCGGAGTTCAGCGTGGCGAAAATACCTTCCCACGGCGTATTCACCAGTTTGACCTGAAAGCTCTCGGCCTTGGCTACCGCCTTGATGATATCGATATCAAAGCCTTCCAGCTGTTTACTGCTGTTTTCGAATTCGAACGGACGGTAGGTGCCGCCAGAGCCGACGACGTAGGTAGGTTCAGCCGCCAGGACGGAGGCCGACAGGGTGGCAGCCAGACAGGCGCCAATCACAACTAAAGATTTAAACATCGCTATCCCCGGTAATTAAAAATGATCCATTGGATTTATTTATGCACTATGAGTGCATAAAAATAATCTTTAATGAATAAAAACACAACTCCTACCTGATGATGAAATTTTTAATGGTGTTAAATATGCAGTTTATGCTTGTCGCTGGCGAATGCTTTGGTGAAATCAGCGGGTAGCCAGTTTTTCTTACTGCATAACCGGAAAAAACGTTGAAGGGGAAAAATGCAGAGGCGTTGGTTGGTTTTTCTGCGGTGAAAGTGGTTTTTTTTGCCGCTTTCGAAGTGAATTTAGGTTATAAACTCAGGAAATTATCATCCTACTCTTAATTTGGCGGCGAAATGCCGTTCTCTGTGTGGAGTCCAACGAAAAGTTGTGGGATGATTGGTCGGTTTTTCAGGGGGCGGAGATGGGAAAACTTACGCTGCTATTGCTGGCATTGCTCGGTTGGTTACAGTATTCACTGTGGCTGGGCAAAAATGGTATTCACGATTACGTGCGGGTCAATGAGGATGTTGCGCTCCAACAGGGCAGCAATGCTAAATTGAAAGCGCGTAACGATCAGCTGTTCGCCGAGATCGACGATTTGAACGGCGGTCAGGAAGCGATCGAAGAGCGTGCGCGCAATGAGCTGAGCATGATTAAGCCCGGTGAGACTTTCTATCGTCTGGTTCCTGACCAATCCAGACGCAACGCGGCGTCCGCCTCGCAAAATAACCTACAAAAGTAACGCATGAATCACTCCGCAGGAACCTTTCCATCGGTGATCGCCGTCCTGCCCGCTGCCGGTATTGGCAGCCGCATGCAGGCTGATTGCCCAAAGCAATATTTAACCATCGGCCACCAAACCATTCTCGAACACGCGATCCACGCGCTGCTGCGCCATCCGCGTATTTCGCAGGTGATTGTGGCGATAGGCCCCGACGATCAGCAGTTCCACCAGTTGCCGATAGCGCAGGATCCCCGCGTGCAGGCTACCATTGGCGGGCAGCAACGCGCCGACTCGGTAATGGCCGGCTTGCAGCTGGCCGGCGAGGCAAAATGGGTGCTGGTGCACGACGCGGCGCGCCCCTGTCTGCATGCCGACGATCTCGACCGCCTGTTGGCGATTACCGAACATAGCGACGTAGGGGGCATTTTGGCGGCGCCGGTGCGTGACACCATGAAGCGCGCAGAGCCTGGCCACGGGGCCATTTCTCATACGGTAGAACGTCAGGACCTGTGGCATGCGTTAACGCCGCAGCTGTTCCCACTGGCGTTGCTCAAGCAGTGCCTGCAGCGCGCGCTGGATGACGGGGCGACGGTGACCGACGAGGCTTCGGCCCTGGAGCACTGCGGCTATCATCCGCTGCTGGTCAATGGGCGTTCGGACAATATTAAGGTCACGCGGCCGGAAGATTTGGCGCTGGCAGCATTCTATTTAACTCAGTTAGACAATTAAGGAGCGCATCATGCGTATCGGCCACGGTTTTGACGTACACAAATTTGGCGGCGAAGGCCCGTTGGTGATCGGTGGCGTTCGTATTCCTTATGAAAAAGGTTTGCTGGCCCACTCCGATGGCGACGTAGCACTGCACGCCGCGACTGATGCCCTGCTGGGCGCGGCGGCGCTGGGGGATATCGGCAAGCTGTTCCCGGATACTGACCCGGCCTTCAAAGGTGCCGATAGCCGCGAGTTGCTGCGCGAAGCCTGGAAACGCATCCGCGCCAAGGGCTATCGTCTGGGCAACCTGGACATCACTATTATCGCCCAGGCCCCTAAGATGGCACCGCATATCCCGCAGATGCGCATTTTCCTGGCGGAAGACCTGCAATGCCATATGGACGACGTTAACGTCAAGGCTACCACCACCGAACAACTCGGTTTCACCGGGCGTGGCGAGGGTATTGCCTGCGAAGCGGTTGCCTTGTTGATCAAGGACTAAGCGCATGGATATGGCTAACCTGACCTGGCTGCATGGCCAGCCACAAAGCACCGGCGTGCTGAAGGCCAACCCGGAAGATTTCGTGGTGGTGGAAGATCTGGGCTTTGAGCCGGATGGCGAAGGCGAACACGTGCTGGTGAACATCCGCAAAAACGGTTGTAACACCCAGTTCGTCGCCGATTATCTGGCGCGCTTTGCCGGTATTCATGCCCGCTCCGTCAGCTACGCGGGCTTAAAAGATCGTCATGCGGTAACCGAACAGTGGTTCTGTTTGCATCTGCCAGGAAAAGAGACGCCGGACTTTACCCAGTTCTCACTGGAAGGCTGTGAAGTGCTGGCCAGCGCCCGTCACCTGCGCAAAATGCGGATTGGCACCTTGAAAGGCAATGCCTTTACTCTGGTGCTGCGTCATATCTCCGATCGTCAGGATGTAGAACAACGCCTGCAGGCGATTGAGGCCGGCGGTGTACCGAATTACTTCGGCAGTCAGCGCTTTGGGCGCGGCGGTAACAACCTGGTGATGGCGCGCCGTTGGGCGAATGACGAGATCCGGGTGAAAGAACGCAGCAAGCGTAGCTTTTATCTTTCTGCCAGCCGCAGCGCGCTGTTTAACCTGATCGCCAGCCGGCGATTGGCCAACCAGCAGCAACATACCGTGCAGGAAGGGGATGCCCTTCAGCTTAGCGGTCGGGGCAGTTGGTTTGTTGCCAAACAGGAAGAGCTGGAAGCGTTGCAGCACCGCCTGGAAGCCGGTGAGCTGATGATCACCGCTCCTTTACCCGGTGATGGTGAACCGGGCACCGCCGGGGAAGCGTTGAGCTTTGAACAGCAGTGTCTGCTGGAACAGCCGGAGCTGATGTCGCTTTTAAAGCGCGAACGCGTAGATCCGGCCCGCCGAGCCTTGCTGTTACAGCCGAAAGATATGCAGTGGGACTGGTGGGACGATGCCACCGTCGAACTTCGTTTCTGGCTGCCGGCCGGCAGTTTCGCCACCAGCGTGGTGCGTGAAATTATGCGGCAGGACAGTAGCGATGCGGATATTAGCGAGTAATAATCAAGAAACCTGCGCAAGCAGGTTTTTTTTCGCCAGAAGAATGACTCGTGGCAGTTCCGCCTTGAGTTCCCTGCCTTTTCCCATGGTCACTGGACATGGCGGGGGCAGTAAACATAATATCTGCTGATTAAGCGCCTCCTTTTGGGCGGTCATACCGAGTAGTTAAATCCCAGGCTGCGTTGAGCGGTGCCTGGTTGAGAGATAAAAAGAAGACAACCTCTTATGCGGATATTGCTGAGTAATGACGACGGTGTTACCGCCCCAGGCATTCAGGTGCTGGCGGCAGCGCTGCGAGAGTTTGCTGAGGTGCAGGTTGTGGCACCCGATCGTAACCGCAGCGGTTCTTCCAATGCGCTGACGTTGGAATCCCCATTGCGCACCCTGATGATGCCCAATGGGGATATCGCCGTACAGCAAGGAACACCGACCGATTGCGTATACCTGGGAGTGAATGCCCTGATGCAACCTGCGCCGGATATCGTGGTTTCCGGTATCAATGCCGGCCCCAATCTGGGCGATGACGTGATCTACTCCGGCACCGTGGCTGCCGCCATGGAAGGGCGCCATTTGGGCTTGCCTGCGCTGGCCGTGTCGTTGAACGGCCATCAGCATTATGCTACCGCGGCGGCGATCACCTGCCGGGTGCTGCGCGCCCTGTTGCGTGAACCGTTACGCACCGGAAAAATTCTGAATATCAACGTGCCGGATTTGCCGTTGGACGAGATCAAAGGCATTCGCGTGACCCGCTGCGGCAGTCGCCATCCGGCCGACAAAGTGTTCTGCCAACAGGATCCACGTGGGCAAAACCTTTACTGGATTGGGCCTCCGGGTGATAAGTTTGATGTCGGGCCGGACACGGATTTCGCTGCGGTAGAACAGGGTTATGTCGCGATTACACCCTTGCAGGTGGATTTGACCGCTTATGCGGCCCAGGATGTAGTAAAAACGTGGTTAACCAAAGCAGGGGTTGGCGGGGAATGGTGAACAAGCGTATGCAAACATTGCTGACGCAACTGCGTCAACAAGGGATCCAGGACGAACGATTACTGCGGGCCATTGAGGCAGTGCCGCGTGAACGCTTTGTTGATGAAGCGCTTGAACACAAAGCTTATGAAAATACGGCGCTGCCTATCGGCTCAGGTCAAACGATCTCCCAGCCTTATATGGTGGCACGGATGACCGAACTCTTAAACCTGACGCCCACATCCAGGGTATTGGAGATCGGCACGGGTTCCGGTTATCAAACCGCCATACTGGCGCACCTGGTGCAGCATGTGTGCTCCGTTGAGCGTATCAAGGGATTGCAATGGCAGGCGAAACGTCGCCTGAAGCAACTCGACCTTCACAATGTTTCAACTCGTCACGGTGACGGTTGGCAGGGGTGGGCTTCGCGGGGGCCGTTCGATGCCATTATTGTCACCGCCGCACCGCCGGAGATCCCCCCGGCGTTGATGGAACAGCTAGACGACGGCGGTATTTTGGTTTTGCCGGTCGGTGAGCAGGCTCAGATCCTCAAGCGTATTCAGCGCCAGGGGAATGAATTTACTATCGATATCGTCGAAGCGGTGCGCTTTGTACCACTGGTGAAAGGCGAACTGGCCTAGCGATTGTCTGAATTTTCGACAGGATATGAAATCTGTTGCACTTTCATCACCTCCGGTTAAGGTTTTAGCGTTTCAATAAAACTAATTTTCAATACAATTGCCTTTCTGCGCAGTTGTCTTATGGTGCAGCAGCGCTAATGTGGTTAGCATGGCGCGCTGTTTTGAGGCTCCGGTATGAGGTTTTCTGACGTTCAGAAATCGGCCGCGGGCACCTTTCATTGTAGGAACGTAGAGAATGTTAAAAGCTCAGCTACGATGTAAAGGGTATTTTGGATATATCGCTGATATTGCTGTCATGGGGGAAGCATGAGCACGGGAAGCCCAATGATTACATTACGCCGGGTTGCGGTGTGTACGATGGTAAGTTTGTGGTTGGCGGGTTGTTCGAACAATGCGTCGACATCGGCCCCTATCAGTAGCGTGGACGGCGGTGGTGCCGGAGCCGCTGCATCCAGCAATGCTGGGGCGCAGGTGGGCTCTGAGGGACACATTGTTTACAACCGCAGTTATACTTCGATCCCCAAAGGGAGCTACAGCGGTAATACCTATACGGTTAAGCGCGGAGACACGCTGTTTTACATCGCCTGGATCACCGGAAATGATTACCGTGACCTGGCTCAGCGTAACAATATTCCTGAACCCTACAGTCTGAATGTGGGTCAAAACATTCAGCTTGGTAATGGTTCGGCTACCGGAAATGGCGGTATGCTGGCGGCGACAGACGCAACCAGCGGCGGCGTACCTAAGCCACCATCGACCTCCCAGATACAAACTGCAACGGTTGATTCTCAATCAACTAACGCGTATTCTGATAATTCGGGTAAACAGAATGTAGGTAAGATGTTACCTGCAGCAGGCGCAGTGGCGGCAACTACCGCAACAGCCCCTGTTACCGCACCGGTTGTTGCTCCTCCAGTGAGCAGCACCGTCAGCAACAGCGCTCCGGTAAGTACCTGGAGATGGCCGACTGACGGGAAGATTATTGATAACTTTTCCTCATCAGAAGGTGGGAATAAAGGTGTCGATATCGCCGGGTCTCGTGGGCAGTCTATCTTCGCTACCGCCGATGGTCGTGTAGTGTACGCAGGCAACGCTTTACGGGGTTACGGTAATCTAATCATCATCAAACACAATGATGATTACCTGAGCGCCTACGCTCACAACGACACAATGCTGGTCCGGGAACAACAAGAAGTGAAGGCGGGTCAAAAAATAGCCACCATGGGTAGCACCGGAACCAGTTCAGTACGTTTGCATTTTGAAATTCGTTACAAGGGGAAATCCGTAAACCCGCTGCGTTATCTTCCGCAGCGATAGATTGGGCAGAATACGCTGTTATTCTGCTCGCGGTATCACGGGTAGGAGCAGCATATGAGCCAAAATACGCTGAAAGTTAACGAGTTACATGATGATGCGGATTTCGACGAGAACGCAACGGAAGCGGAATCATTCGACGAAAAAGCACTGGTAGAAGAAGAGGCCAGTGAGAATGATCTAGCGGAAGAAGAGTTGTTGTCACAAGGCGTGACCCAACGCGTATTGGATGCGACGCAGCTCTATCTGGGCGAAATCGGTTATTCTCCGCTGCTTACCGCAGAGGAAGAGGTTTATTTTGCGCGGCGTGCACTGCGCGGTGACGTGCCGTCCCGCCGCCGAATGATTGAAAGCAACCTGCGGTTGGTGGTGAAAATCGCCCGCCGCTACAGCAACCGCGGTCTGGCGCTGCTGGATCTGATTGAAGAGGGCAACCTCGGACTGATCCGCGCAGTGGAAAAGTTTGACCCAGAACGCGGTTTCCGTTTCTCGACCTACGCTACCTGGTGGATCCGGCAGACGATTGAACGGGCGATCATGAACCAAACCCGTACCATTCGCTTGCCTATCCACATAGTTAAAGAACTGAATGTCTATTTGCGCACCGCGCGCGAGCTTTCTCACAAACTGGATCATGAACCGAGCGCTGAAGAGATTGCAGAGCAACTCGACAAGCCGGTGGATGACGTCAGCCGCATGCTGCGCCTGAACGAACGTATCACTTCTGTGGATACGCCGTTGGGTGGGGATTCGGAGAAAGCGTTGCTGGACATTCTGGCAGACGAGAAAGACAACGGACCGGAAGACACCACGCAAGACGATGACATGAAACAGAGCATCGTGAAATGGCTGTTCGAACTGAACGCCAAACAGCGTGAGGTGCTGGCGCGTCGCTTTGGCCTGTTGGGCTACGAAGCGGCGACGCTCGAAGATGTGGGCCGCGAAATTGGCCTGACTCGCGAGCGAGTACGTCAGATCCAGGTTGAAGGTTTGCGCCGCCTGCGTGAAATACTGCAGATGCAGGGCCTGAGTATCGAGGCACTGTTCCGCGAGTAACGTCGGCAGTTGAACCGCATCAAAATAAAAACGGTGAGCATAATGCTCGCCGTTTTTTTTCTAACGAATACCCCTGATGCGGATAAAGGCCGTGTTTAGAGAAAACCTTCACCGACTTGGTGGGTGAGGGTCAATGTGAACTTTTTTCTGTCAGCCTATAGAACATTCTTAGAAGTCGCCGATGCGCAGGCACGACGGGAATGAGATCAGTGAGAGTCGTAAAGGTTAGCTTTGGTTGCGTGCGCGACGTAACTGATTGCTTCCTGTGCACGGACACTATTGCCGGCTTTATCCAGGGGGGGTGAGTAGACTGCAATGGCGTATTGGCCTGGGACCACTGCGACCATACCGCCGCCAACACCGCTTTTGGCTGGGACACCCACGTTGTATAGCCATTGGCCTGAGCCGTCATAGAGACCTGCAATCGCCATTTCTGTCAGCACGTTAGGGACGTATTGTTGCTGCAGTAACTGCTTGCCGGTGTAGGGAGATTTCCCTGCGTTAGCCAATACGGCCCCCATCTTGGCCAGTTGCTCAGTGGTGGCACTGACCGAACACTGTTTGGTATAGATATCGAGCGCTTCGTCTGCGTTGCTGTACATGCGGCCATAAGACATCATCAAGCGACTCAGCGCCTGGTTATGCTGGTTAGTCACGGATTCGGAATGATAAACCTCCAGATTAATGCTCAATTTAGCATCGGCGTAGGCGTTCATATTATCGATAATCTGCTGCCAGCGATCGTTGGCATTTATCGCATTGATAAAGCTGACGGTGCTAATGGCGCCGGCATTAACCAATGGGTTCTGCGGACGCTCTGGACGCAGTTCGATGGCAAGGCCGGAATTAAAGGGTAATCCGGTTGAGTTGGCGCCTAGTTCATTCAGTACTTTGTCTGCGCCATGTTGATTTAATGCGATAGATAAAGAGAATATTTTGGTTAATGATTCCAGTGGAAATGTTTTTTGTGTATCCCCGGCTGTGTAGAGTTTTCCATCTATAGTGGCAATCGCGATAGCGTAATTCTTATCACTGTAAGCCGCCAATGCAGGAATATAATCGGCCACCTTACCACGATTATCATTTTTAAATTTCTGATAAGCCGATTGCACAATGGCAGCATAATCGGGAGAGTCCGCAGCTAAGGCACCGGTGCTTGTCAGGGAAATGAACGGAATGGAAAAAAGTATAGCAAAAAGCTTAGGTTTCATAAAATGACTCCTACAGGATGGATAGGTGTTTGTATTAAATGAAGTTACTGACGTGAGTATTACAATGGGTATTGTGAATGTGAGAATGCTTTATTGATTTAAATACATGCAGCTATAGCGGTACTGTTTTAAAAGAATTTTAATAACAGCGTGGTGGTGCAGAGCACCGTAGGAAAGGTTGTGCTGTCTCCAATGCAGTAGCAGTGGGCGATCCCACATTATCAGCTGACTGGATATATTGAGACCTAATTATTCGCTTCGACTTGCATCACGTCCAATTGATTATTTTAATTAATACACATTGGCTAATAGTCATGGCGAATCAAAAACAGGATATGAAACATTGTTACTTTCATTGTGTAACAATAACGATAAACCTTATTAAATAAAAACGGTGAGCGTGATGCTCACCGTTTGCCGTTTATGCGTCGAGTTAGACCATATTCTTCAGGCGGTAAATCCATTCCAGCGCCTGGCGCGGAGACAGTGAATCCGGATCCAGGGCCTCAAGCGCTTCAACCGCCGGAGAGGTTTCCTCGTTCAGCAGCGTCATTTGGGTGGCGTCAACGGTACCGCTGGCGGTGTGGTTGGAGATGGCTTCCAGTTCACGCAATTTCTGGCGCGCGCGTTTGATCACTTCACGTGGCACCCCGGCCAGTGCGGCAACCGCCAGCCCGTAACTTTTGCTGGCGGCACCGTCCTGCACGCTGTGCATAAAGGCGATGGTGTCACCGTGCTCAAGCGCATCCAAATGCACGTTAACCACGCCTTCCATTTTTTCCGGCAGGGTGGTCAGCTCAAAGTAATGAGTGGCGAACAAGGTCATGGCCTTGATGCGGCTGGCCAGATTTTCAGCACAGGCCCAGGCCAGGGATAAACCATCATAGGTCGAGGTGCCGCGGCCAATCTCGTCCATCAACACCAGACTATGTTCGGTGGCGTTATGCAGGATATTGGCGGTTTCGGTCATCTCAACCATAAAGGTGGAGCGGCCGGAAGCCAGATCGTCCGCTGCACCTACGCGGGTAAATATGCGATCGACCGGGCCAATGACTGCCTTGCTTGCCGGCACGTAGCTGCCGATATGGGCCATCAGTACGATCAGCGCCGTTTGGCGCATATAGGTGCTTTTACCGCCCATATTAGGGCCGGTAATGATCAACATTCTGCGTTGGGGCGACAGTGACAGCGGGTTGGAAATAAAGGGTTCGCTCAACACCTGCTCCACCACCGGGTGGCGACCTTCGGTGATGCGCACGCCAGGCTGCTCGCTCATGGTCGGGCAGGCGTAGTTCAGCGTTTCGGCGCGTTCTGCCAGGTTGGCCAGTACGTCCAGTTCTGCCAATGCCGCCGCGCTTTGTTGCAATTCACCCAGATGCGGCAACAGCAAATCGAACAGTTCTTCGTACAGACCTTTCTCGATGGCCAGCGCTTTCCCTTTAGAGGTCAGCACCTTGTCTTCGTACTCTTTCAGTTCGGGAATGATGTAGCGTTCGGCGTTTTTCAGCGTCTGACGGCGTACGTAATGGATCGGTACCAGGTGGCTTTGCCCGCGACTGACCTGAATGTAATAGCCATGAACACCATTGAAACCGACCTTCAGCGTATCCAGCCCCAGTTTTTCGCGCTCGCGGATCTCGAGACGGTCGAGATAGTCGCTGGCACCATCGGCCAAGGCCCGCCATTCGTCCAGCTCACTGTTGTAGCCGGGGGCGATAACGCCACCGTCGCGAACCAGCACCGGCGGGGCTTCCACCACGGCGCGCTCCAGCAAGTCCTGCAGTTCATCAAACTGACCCACCTGGGACAGCAGGTGCTGCACATGCGGAGTATTTACGCCTTTTAACAGCGCATGGATATCCGGTAACTGCTGGAAGGCATGACGCATGCGTGCCAGATCGCGCGGACGTGCGCTGCGCAACGCCAGACGGGCGAGGATACGTTCCAGATCGCCGACCTGACGCAAAGAAGGTTGCAGTTCAGCATACAGATCCTGCAGTGCACCGATGGCCTGCTGGCGATCATTCAGTACCTTGATGTCACGAGTAGGCATATGCAGCCAGCGCTTAAGCATGCGGCTGCCCATGGCCGTCACGCTGTGATCGAGGATCGCCGCCAGGGTGTTTTCAGTGCCGCCGGACAGGCTCTGGGTCAGCTCGAGGTTACGCCGGGTAGCGGCGTCCATGATGATGCCGTCCTGTTGACGCTCCATGGTGATGCCACGGATATGCGGCAATGAGGTGCGCTGGGTATCTTTTACGTACTGCAGCAGGCAGCCAGCGGCACGCAGTGCCTGATGGGCCTGTTCAACGCCGAAGCCGGTAAGATCGCGAGTGCCGAACTGCAGGTTAAGCTGCTGACGGGCGGTCTCCGGTTCGAATTCCCACAGCGGGCGACGACGCAGACCATGGCGCTGTTCAATCAGCGACATCTGTTCAAAGGTTTCGGGATAAAGCAGTTCGGCGGGGTTGGTGCGTTGCAGCTCGGCCGCCATGGTCTCAATATCTGCTGGTTCGGCAACGCGGAAACGGCCGGAGCTGATATCCAGCGTCGCGTAACCAAAGCCACGTGCGTCTTGCCAGATGGCGGCCAGCAGGTTGTCCTGACGCTCCTGTAGCAAGGCTTCGTCGGTGATGGTGCCAGGCGTGACAATACGCACCACTTTGCGCTCAACCGGACCTTTACTGGTGGCCGGATCGCCGATTTGTTCGCACAGGGCAACGGATTCGCCAAGCTGCACCAGTTTGGCTAAATAGTTTTCCACCGCATGATGGGGAACGCCGGCCATGGGAATAGGCTCCCCTGCTGAGGCACCGCGTTTGGTCAGCGAGATATCCAGCAGTTGGGACGCGCGTTTGGCATCATCATAGAACAGCTCGTAAAAGTCGCCCATGCGGTAGAACAGCAGGATCTCGGGATGCTGAGCCTTGAGGCGCAGGTACTGCTGCATCATCGGCGTGTGTGAATCGAGCTTGTCGGTGCTATTCATAAGATTACTGTTTCCAATCCATTGAATTTGAAATGAGTTTTGACGTTGTTTTTCATCATTAGGTATCACGCCGTGTTACAAAAATCACGCCTGCAGGCGGTCGCAGGGCGAGGTAAAGCCATTGATCAAACCAGTCCCAAACGGAACGGAGGGCGCTGCGGCTACCGACGATGGGGATCAATAAGCTTTTATACCGACGCTATACTAGCCCAGCGGGCAATCCGCTGTCACAGGTAAAAATGGGGAGCTTTACGCAAACTGGGTTTGTAATGAACGAAAGGCGTTACAACCCCTGCTCTGTCTCTAAAAACCAAGCGTATCTGCTCAGAAATCACCTCATTCCCATCCGTTTTTCCTTCGGTCTCGACGCCTTCCCTTGATGACCAGTTCTAATCAAGGGCGAACTATTCTGTGCTCACTTATCCCCCGTTGCACGATCCCGCGAGAAGAATAATCCATAAATACCCTGCATGTTTATAACGTATTGTTTATAATTGGTATTTGTTTATTTTGGATGAATTAATTCGGTAATTTAAGGTTATTTGTGAGCCCGGTCACACTAATTTTTTATGCAAAATGTGAAGAGGGTCAATCGGGAAGGTCAAGGAGAGACGGTTCTTTACGCCGATGGCTTACCGGTCCGCTCCGATGCCTCCGTATACTGTTCGCAACCAGGGCAGAGCAACGGAAATTTTCATAAGGAATGTGCGCGAGGCAATCGCTATTGCATCTGGCAAACAAATGACACGGGGCTTTTTTGATTATCTTGAGGGATTGGGTATGGAAAAGAAAAAAATCTATCTGTTTTGTTCTGCCGGTATGTCGACTTCTCTGCTGGTCTCAAAAATGAAGGCGCAGGCCGAGAAGTACGAAGTGCCAGTGATCATTGCCGCTTATCCCGAAGCGCTGGCAGCGGAAAAGGGCGCAGAGGCAGATTTGATCCTGCTGGGGCCGCAGATTGCCTATACGTTAGCCGAAGTACAAAAACAGCTGCCCAATAAGCCCGTCGAAGTGATCGATTCCGCTTTATACGGCAAGCTTGATGGCCTTGGGGTGTTGAAGGCCGCGGTCGCCACCATAAAAAAAGCTAACCAATAAAGGGGTCTGCCGTGAATACGTTAATTGCCTCGTTGGAAAAGGTCATACTGCCCTTTGCCGTGAAAATTGGTAAACAGCCCCATGTTAATGCCATCAAAAACGGGTTCATTCGATTAATGCCGCTGACGTTGACCGGGGCGATGTTCGTTCTGATCAACAACGTATTCCTCAGTTTCGGCGAAGGCTCGTTCTTCTTTTCATTGGGGGTACGGCTGGATGCGTCCACCATTGAAACGCTAAACAGCCTGAAGACCATCGGTGGCAGCGTTTATAACGGCACCCTGGGGATTATGTCCCTGATGACGCCCTTCTTTATCAGCATGGCTTTAGCGGAGGAGCGTAAGGTTGACCCGCTGGCAGCCGCGCTACTGGCGGTTGCCGCCTTTATGACGGTAACGCCGTTCAGCGTCGGTGAGGCTTATGCCGTCGGTGCTAACTGGCTTGGCGGCGCCAACATCATTTCCGGCATGGTGATCGGCCTGGTGGTGGCGGAGATGTTTACCTTTGTGGTGCGCCGCAACTGGGTCATCAGCCTGCCCGACAGCGTACCTTCTTCCGTGTCTCGCTCGTTCTCCGCACTGATCCCCGGATTCCTGATCCTGTCGATCATGGGCGTGATTGCCTATTGCCTGACGCTGTGGGGAACCAACTTCCACCAAATCATCATGGACAGCATCTCGGCTCCGCTGGCGAAAATGGGCAGCGTGGTCGGCTGGGTGTATGTGATGTTCTCCTCGCTGCTGTGGTTCTTCGGGGTGCATGGCTCGATGGCGCTGGCCGCGCTGGACAGCGGCATCATGACGCCATTCGCGTTGGAAAACGTAGAGCTTTACAACAAGTATGGTTCGGTCGAAGCCGCCGTTGCCGCCGGCAAAGAGTTCCATATGTGGGCGAAACCTTTCGTCGACTCTTATATCTATCTGGGCGGGACCGGGTCTACGCTGGGGCTGATTATCGCCATCTTTATCGCCTCACGCCGTGAAGACTATCGCCAGGTCGCCAAGCTGGCTACCCCGTCGGGCATCTTCCAGATTAACGAACCTATCCTGTTCGGCCTGCCGGTGATCATGAACCCGGTGATGTTTATCCCGTTCATTCTGGTTCAACCGGTATTGACGATCATCACCACGGTGGCTTATTACACCGGAATGATCCCGCCTATCACCAACATTGCGCCCTGGACCATGCCGGTAGGCCTGGGGGCGTTCTTCAACACCAACGGCAGTATCGTCGCCATGTTGCTGAGCTTCTTCAACCTGGGCGTGGCGACCTTGATTTACCTGCCGTTTGTGATGATATCCAACAAGGCGCAGAGCCAGATCGATCAGGCTACCGAAAGCGAAGAAGACATCGCCAAGGCGCTGAAATTCTAACTGTCAGTCTGGGGCAGCCCTTGCTGCCCCGGTTTTAGGGGCGTTTGGATGAAATATCAATTTGCTGACGATTTCTGGTGGGGAAGCGCGACCTCTGCGCCGCAGTCGGAAGGGGCCTCTGCATGGGATGGCAAAAGTCAGAACATCTTCGATTACTGGTATGACATTGCGCCAGAACGCTTTCATCATCAGGTCGGTCCGTCCGAGGCATCCACCTTTTATGACCGTTTCCAGCAAGACATCCTGCTGTTAAAAAAGCTTGGGCATAATACCTTCAGAACCTCTATTTCCTGGTCACGGCTGATCCCGGACGGGGAGGGCGAGGTGAACCCGAAAGCCGTCGCTTTCTATAACGCGCTTATCGATGGCCTGCTGGCTGAGGGCATTACGCCATTTATCAACCTTTACCATTTCGACATGCCGATGTGCATGCAGCGAAAAGGCGGCTGGGAAAGCCGGGCGGTGGTGGAAGCCTATGCCCGCTATGCCAAAACCTGTTTCAGCCTGTTCGGCGATCGGGTCACTCATTGGTTTACTTTTAACGAGCCGATTGTGCCGGTCGAAGCGGGCTATCTGAACGACCTGCACTATCCTTGCGTGGTTGATTTTAAAAGGGCAGTCGCGGTGGCTTACCACAGCGTGCTGGCCCATGCCAAAGCGGTGAAGGAGTTCAGGGCGTTGGGCCACCAAGGCGCGATAGGCATTATTTTGAACCTGAGCCCGACCTATCCGCGTTCGAACAGCCAGGAAGATGGCGTGGCCGCCCATCATGCGGATCTGTTGCTGAACAAAAGCTTCCTTGATCCTGTGACCAAAGGGCGTTATCCACAAGATTTGGTTGATTTACTGCGCGCCAATGATTTGTTGCCACAAACGGCACCGGAGGACGCACAGCTGATTGCCGACGGCGTGGTGGATATTCTGGGCGTCAATTACTATCAACCGCGCAGGGTTAAAGCGAAAGAAAGCTACCGGGCCGACGCACCCGTGACGATGCCGGAAGATCTGTTCAGCTATTACGACATGCCTGGCCGCAAGATCAATCCGCATCGGGGCTGGGAGATCTATGAAAAAGGGCTGTATGACATCCTGATGGATCTGAAGGAAAACTACGGCAACATTCCCTGCTATATTTCAGAAAACGGCATGGGCGTAGAGGGTGAAGAGGCATTTATCGGCCCTAGTGGACGGGTGGAGGATGATTATCGAATCGACTTTATCCGCGATCATCTGAAATGGCTGCATCAGGCGCTGTCGGAGGGTTCCAACTGCAAAGGCTATCATTTGTGGACCTTTATCGACTGCTGGTCCTGGCTTAATGCCTACAAGAATCGCTACGGGTTAGTTCGGCTGGAGCGGGAGAGCCAACAGCGCACGTTGAAGAAGAGTGGCTATTGGTTTGCCGAGACGGCCCGGCAGAACGGCTTTGATTAACGGGAGCGCATGCGATGTCTGAGAACCTGGTTTCGCTGAATGCGAACGACGTTAAGCTGATTCGGGAGCAGGATTTCTTTAACTGCAAAGATTTCCATTTGTTCATTTATAACAAGGTGGAAAGCGCCACTGGGCTGCATCAGCATGACTACTATGAATTCACCATCGTCCTGAGCGGCAAATGTTATCAGGAGATCAACGGCAAGCGCGTGCTGCTGGAACGGGGCGATTTTGTTTTCATCCCCATTGGTTCGCGCCATCAGAGCTTTTATGAGTTCGGCGCCGCGAAAATCTTCAACGTGGCGGTTGGCAAGGTGTTCTTCGAAGAGAACTATTTGCAGCAGTTGCCACGCTGTTTTGTCGCCTCCCAGGCCTATAGCCTGAAGAATGAATTCCTGGCTTATATCGAGTCGGTGGTGGGTTCCCCCCAGTTTCGCGAGGATGATTTTGCCGAATTCCTGGAAACGCTGACCTTTTATATCATCAGCCGCATTCGTCACTATAAGGAAGAGAGCGGCGAGGGGGACGATATCCCGCAGTGGCTGAAAAACACCCTGGCCGGCATGCATGATAAAGCCATGTTTGGTGAAAAGGCGCTGCTCAATATGGTGGAGTTATCGGGGAAAACGCAGGAGTACCTGACCCGGGCGATGCGACGCTATTACCATAAAACGCCAATGCAGGTGATCAATGAAATCCGCATCAACTTTGCCAAAACGCAGCTTGAAGTCACCAACTATTCGGTTTCGGATATTGCCTTCGACTCTGGCTATGGCGACGTGAGCCTGTTTATTAAAAACTTTAAGAGACTCACCGAAGTGACGCCGGGTAATTACCGAAAAAAGTTCTACGGCCCTGTTTAGGGCCGCTCCCGATAAGCATTAACGCCGATATTCCGAATGCCTTTCAGGCCGCCAATAGCCTGATGAAATAAATTTCTTTGCTTAAGCGAAGGGGAATTGCCGTACCTGACGGACGGTATTCCTTTGCCAAAAATTTGTTAAATGGATGCCAAAATGGAAAAGTTACTGATAGTGAATGCCGACGATTTTGGTCTGAGCAAGGGACAGAACTATGGGGTGATTGAGGCGTTTCACTATGGGGTGGTCACTTCAACCACGGCAATGGTGAATAGCCCGGACGTACAGCATGCCGCCAGCCTCAGCCGGCTTTATCCTGGGCTGAAGATCGGCCTGCATTTTGTGCTGACTCACGGGCATCCATTGACGGCCATGCCTTCGCTGGTTAACGAACGCGGAGAGCTGGGCAAGTGGTTATGGGAAAGGGCAGAGTCTGGGCTGCTGAGCATGGACGAAATCCACGATGAGTTGGTGAGCCAATACGACAGGTTCATGGCGGTGTTTGGCAAAGCGCCGACGCATATCGACAGCCATCATCACGTGCATATGCTGCCGCAGATTTACCCGCTGGTCGAGGCATTTGCTCAGTCCCGTGCCATCCCGCTGCGTATTGGGCGTCAGGAGGTTGAACGGCAAGATATCCCATTGCGTTATGACCGCAGTACCGAGTGGTTTGATGCGGGTTTCTATGGCGAATCGATATCCGAAGCGCTGTTTTTACAGGTGCTCGATCGTGCCGATCAACGTGGTGCCAAGTCGGTGGAGATGATGTGCCACCCGGCGTTCCTGGATAACACTATTTTGGCGAGTAAATATTGCTACCCGCGGCTTGCCGAAGTGAACGTCCTGACTTCACCAGGCATGAAAAACGCCATCGCGGAACGCGGTTACCGTCTGGGATCTTTCCTCGATCTGTGACCAGCCCATCGTATACAGCGATGGCCGCTTAAAGCATGGAGTGGGCCTTTTTCAATCCGGTATCTTCCTCAGGATCGGCTCCCTGCGGAACAGGGGGCTCTGCTTCTTCCTCGCCCGACGCTTCGCTGGCCTGCGGCTCTATCGGATCGGGGGCCGCCTCCGGTGGCGGCATGGTGTCATGGATAATCTGTTCATCAAAGGTTGGGTTCAGCGCCGGAGAGAGCGGCGAACTGGTCAGGCTGTCCGGCAGGGGAATGTGCGGCAATGGCGCATCTTGAACAAACTGCGATTCGTCTTGTTTTACCGTCCGGCTGAAGGCCACCAGCAGCACACCACACAGTGCAAAGAAGGCATACAGCGTATTCCCCCCCAGCGGCTCTATCAGCGCGCCGACCGCCAGGGGGCCAACACTGGCGCCCACGCCGAAGGCCATCAGCAAACAGGCGGCTAACGAGACGCGCCGCTCAGGCTCTATCAAATCGTTTGCCAGGGCAACCACCAAGGGATAGAGCGTGAACTGCAGCATGCTGACGATAAAGCCCACCACCAATAGCACTGGGAAATCAATGTGCGGCACCAATGCCAGCGGCAGCGCGGCTACGATCAATAAAATGGCGTTGATGCGCATCAACAGCGTACGGTTATAGCGATCCGACAGCCAGCTAAGCGGGAATTGCGCCACCAGCCCGGCGAAGATCGATATCGCCATAAACAAGCCGGTCTGCTGGGTGGTCAGTGCCTGCATGCTGGCATAGACCGGGGCCAGCCCGTAGAAAGATCCCACTACCATGCCGATGACCAGCGTGGTCGCCAGCACCTTGGGGATGGCGCCGATAAAATAGCGTAGCTCCATCGGTGCCGGTGACATATGGCGTGCATTGGTGCGGGTAGTCAGGGCGATAGGCACCAGGCAGAGCGCAAAGCACAGGGCGATCACCAGCAAAGTGGTAATACCGAGGTTGGCCTGCAGCATCAGCACCACCTGGCCTAACGACATGCCCAAATAGGTAGCCGCCATATAGAAGCCGAACACCATCCCGCGCTGATTGGATTCCGACTGATCGTTAAGCCAGCTTTCCAGCACCATGAACTGACACATCATGCACAGGCCGATAATCAGCCGCAGCACCACCCACACGGGGATGTATTCCGTCAGGCCATGTCCCAGCACCGCCGCGGTAATAATGCCGGCGCAGGAAACGTAAGCGCGGATATGGCCGACACGAGCAATCAGAAAATGGCCGACCTTGCCGCCGATCACCAAACCGATGTAGTTGGCGGCAATAATCGCGCCGATCAACGCGCCGGTCACGTGAATAGACGTTAAACGCAGGGAGATGTAGGTGGTGAGTAACCCTGAACCCAGCAGCATCAGCAGGGTGGTGGTATACAACGGAAAGAAGACGCCTAACGTTTTTTTCACTCTATCATCCTAATCTTTTATCCTGGTTTGCCATGGGCTGGCCATGCCGGCGGCAAAAACAACCCTGTGAGATCCCTCGTGAGAAAACGTCGCTCATTAACCCGAACGTTACATTCGATACTAGCAGTTTGGGTTAAGGCTTAACACCGCATCGCCTGCGAAGCGTCGCGCATTTCTGTCATCGCCGCGTCAGATAAGCTTGATAAATGCTACTATCGGGCGCATATACCTGATTCGCTAAGGAGAGGTTATGAGTGAACAGCAACTGCGTAAACTCAGCGTTGCAGTAGGGGAAAAACTGAAGGCTAATGGCCAGTGGATCACCTGTGCAGAATCTTGCACCGGGGGGGCTATCGCCAAGGCCATCACCGATATTGCCGGCAGCTCCGCTTATTTCGATCGTGGTTTTGTCACCTACAGCAATACGGCGAAGCATGAGCTTCTAGGCGTGGCGGAAGCTACCCTGAATGCCCATGGCGCCGTAAGCGAAGAGGTGGTGCGCGAGATGGCTCAGGGGGCTTTGCATGCGGCTCGGGCCAACCTGGCGCTGTCGGTTAGCGGCATTGCCGGACCGGACGGTGGCAGCGTGGAAAAACCGGTGGGTACGGTCTGGTTTGGTTTTGCCGAATCCTCAGGACGCGTGCTGGCGCAAAAGATGCAATTTTCCGGCGATCGTGATGCAGTGCGGCTTCAGGCGACAATTTTCGCGCTGCAAACCGCCCTTGACGAATTTTTGTGAAATTAGGCTTGATACTGTATGACCATACAGTATAATTAGTGACATTTCCTGCACAACATACATTCAGTGGCAGTGTGGGGTAACACCGACATTGCGTAACGAAGGAGCAACAATGGCTATTGATGAGAACAAGCAAAAGGCGCTAGCTGCGGCACTGGGCCAGATTGAGAAACAGTTCGGCAAAGGCTCCATCATGCGTCTGGGTGAAGACCGTTCTATGGACGTAGAAACGATCTCTACCGGCTCGCTGTCACTTGATATCGCACTGGGTGCAGGCGGCCTGCCAATGGGCCGTATCGTTGAAATTTATGGTCCGGAATCTTCCGGTAAAACCACCTTGACGCTGCAGGTTATCGCTGCGGCGCAGCGCGAAGGTAAAACCTGTGCCTTTATCGATGCAGAGCACGCGCTGGATCCGATTTATGCGAAGAAGCTGGGTGTTGATATCGACAACCTGCTGTGTTCTCAGCCGGACACCGGTGAGCAGGCGTTGGAAATCTGTGATGCCTTAACTCGTTCTGGCGCGGTTGACGTGATTATCGTTGACTCCGTGGCGGCCTTGACGCCGAAAGCGGAAATCGAAGGTGAAATCGGTGACTCACACATGGGTCTGGCGGCACGTATGATGAGCCAGGCGATGCGTAAGCTGGCCGGTAACCTGAAAAACGCCAACACCCTGCTGATCTTCATCAACCAGATCCGTATGAAAATCGGTGTGATGTTCGGTAACCCTGAAACCACCACTGGCGGTAACGCACTGAAGTTCTACGCATCAGTCCGTCTGGATATCCGCCGTATCGGCGCGGTGAAAGAAGGCGATGAAGTCGTCGGCAGTGAAACCCGCGTGAAAGTCGTCAAAAACAAAATTGCTGCGCCGTTCAAACAGGCCGAATTCCAAATCCTGTACGGCGAAGGTATCAACAGCCGCGGCGAACTGGTCGATCTGGGCGTGAAGCACAAGATGATCGAGAAAGCCGGTGCCTGGTACAGCTACAACGGCGATAAAATCGGTCAGGGTAAGGCAAATGCCTGTAACTTCCTGAAAGAAAACCCGGCGGTTGCCGCTGAGTTGGACAAGAAACTGCGTGACCTGCTGCTGCACAGCAACGGTGAACTGGTTGCGGCAACTGACGAAGGCTTCGATGACGAAGCTGAAACCAGCGAAGAGTTTTAATCGCTGCTGACGCCTGTGCATGCCGTTATGGGTTTACGGGCGTCGACTACATCAGGCTTGAATAATGAATGACTTGCTAAGCCGCGCCATGCGCCTGCTGTCGCAACGCGATCATAGTGAAGCTGAACTGCGCCGCAAGCTTGCGGCGCAGCCATTTATGGCGAAAGCCAGATTTGGCACCAAAACGCCTACCTCCTCCACACCTGCTCCGTCTTCCGAAGAACCGATTGATCCTGCCGTTATCGAACAGGTGATTGCCTATTGCTATCAGCATAATTGGTTGGACGATCAACGCTTTGCCCGCAGCTATATCGGTAGCCGCAGCCGTAAAGGTTACGGTGCGCAGCGTATCCGCTCGGAACTGATGCAAAAGGGCGTAGACAAAGAGCTGACGCAAACTGCCCTGGCAGACTGTGATATCGACTGGTGTGAGCAGGCTAAACAGGTTGCGCAGCGTAAATTTGGCGACAAACTGCCAACTGACTGGAAAGAGAAAGCCAAAGTTCAGCGTTATCTGCTCTATCGTGGCTTCTTCCAGGAAGAAATTCAGTCAATTTACCGTGATTTTGCGCAATGAACGCACACGGGGTTTTACTTCCCCTTGAAGAAAATTTATCTTATCCCCACTTTTTGTTCGTGAGTTAGATGCCATCGTCAGGATGTCGCGTATCTTGCTCACGTGTCGTTATTCTAGCCTTTCCGGGAAAATTATGAGCAAGAGCACCGCTGAGATCCGTCAAGCGTTTCTCGATTTCTTTCATAGTAAGGGCCATCAGGTTGTAGCAAGCAGCTCCCTGGTGCCTAACAATGATCCGACATTGCTGTTTACCAATGCCGGCATGAACCAATTTAAAGATGTTTTCCTGGGGCTGGACAAGCGCGCCTATTCCCGAGCCACCACCTCACAACGTTGCGTACGTGCAGGCGGTAAGCATAACGATCTGGAGAACGTCGGTTATACCGCACGTCACCATACCTTCTTCGAAATGCTGGGCAACTTCAGTTTCGGCGACTATTTCAAACATGACGCTATCAGCTTCGCCTGGGAACTGTTGACCGGTGAAAACTGGTTTAACCTGCCTAAAGAAAGGCTGTGGGTGACCGTCTATGAAACCGATGACGAAGCTTTCGACATCTGGCAGAAGCAGATTGGTGTGCCGGCAGAGCGCATTATCCGTATTGGCGACAATAAAGGCGCGGCTTTTGCCTCTGACAACTTCTGGCAGATGGGCGATACCGGCCCGTGCGGTCCGTGCACCGAGATTTTCTACGATCATGGCGATCATATCTGGGGTGGCCCTCCGGGCAGTCCGGAAGAAGACGGCGATCGTTACATTGAGATCTGGAACATCGTTTTCATGCAGTTCAACCGTCAATCCGACGGCACCATGCTGCCGCTGCCAAAACCTTCGGTAGATACCGGTATGGGTCTGGAGCGTATTGCGGCAGTCCTGCAACACGTGAACTCCAACTATGAAATCGACTTGTTCAGTACGCTGATCGCTGCAGTGGCCAAGGTGACAGGCGCGGCAGATTTGAATAACAAATCTTTGCGCGTTATCGCTGACCACATCCGCTCCTGTGCTTTCCTGGTGTCCGATGGCGTGACGCCGTCAAACGAAGGCCGTGGTTACGTGCTGCGCCGCATCATTCGCCGCGCTGTTCGCCACGGCAATATGCTGGGCGCGAAAGACAGCTTCTTCTACAAGCTGGTTGCTCCGTTGATCGAAGTGATGGGGCCGGCCGCTGACGAACTGAAGCGTCAACAGTCTTTGGTTGAACAGGTACTGAAAACTGAAGAAGATCAGTTTGCTCGCACCCTGGAGCGTGGTTTGACGCTGCTGGACGAAGAACTGGCTAACCTGCAGGGCGATACCCTGGATGGCGAAACAGCCTTTCGTCTTTACGACACCTACGGTTTCCCGGTCGATCTGACGGCGGACGTGTGCCGTGAACGTGGCCTGAAAGTGGATGAAGCCGGTTTTGAACTGGCGATGGAAGCGCAGCGTCGTCGTGCACGTGAGTCCAGCGGTTTCGGCGCAGACTACAACAGCATGATCCGCGTTGATGGCGCCAGCCAGTTCTGCGGCTATGACCACGAGCAGCAGCAATCAACCGTGATCGCGCTGTTCCGCGACGGTCAGTCGGTCAATGAGATCCACGCCGGTGAAGAAGCCGTAGTGGTACTGGATGAAACTCCTTTCTACGGTGAATCCGGTGGTCAGGTTGGCGATAAAGGCGTGCTGAAAGCCGCTGGCGCCGATTTTGAAGTGAGCGATACCCAGAAATACGGCCAGGCCATCGGTCATCAGGGCAAGCTGTCTCAAGGTTCCTTGAAAGTGAACGATCGCGTTGATGCGCAGATCGATACCGTTCGCCGCAATCGCATCCGTCTGAATCACTCCGCTACCCACCTGCTGCACGCTGCACTGCGTCAGACGCTGGGTGAGCATGTGGCGCAGAAGGGATCGTTGGTTAACGATAAATACCTGCGTTTCGATTTCTCGCATTTCGAAGCGATGAAGCCGGAGCAGATCCGCATTGTAGAAGACTTGGTGAACCAGCAGATACGTCGCAACCTGCCGGTCCAAACCGAAGTCATGGCGCTGGATGATGCCAAAGAGAAGGGCGCTATGGCGCTGTTCGGTGAGAAGTACGACGATAACGTGCGCGTACTGACCATGGGCGACTTCTCGACCGAACTGTGCGGCGGCACCCATGCCAGCCGTACCGGTGACATCGGTCTGTTCCGCATTCTGAGCGAGTCAGGTACCGCTGCGGGTATTCGTCGTATTGAAGCCGTCACCGGCGAAGGTGCGATTGCTACCCTGCATCAGCAAAATGATTTGTTGCAGGACGTTGCGCACCTGGTGAAAGGGGATAGCAACAACCTGACGGACAAAGTGCGTGCGGTACTCGATCGCACTCGCGCGTTGGAAAAAGAACTGCAGCAGTTGAAGGATCAGCAGGCGGCGCAGGAGAGCGCTTCATTGTCCAGCAAGGCCAAAATGGTTAACGGCGTCCCGCTGTTGGTCAGCAAGCTTGATAACGTCGAGCCAAAAATGTTGCGTACCATGGTTGATGATCTGAAAAATCAACTGGGTTCCGCAATTATCGTGCTGGCTACCACGGCCGATGATAAGGTGAGCCTGATTGCCGGCGTGACCAAAGATCTGACCGACCGGGTTAAAGCCGGCGAGTTGATCGGCAACGTGGCGCAGCAGGTTGGCGGCAAAGGGGGCGGACGCCCTGATATGGCGCAGGCAGGCGGGACAGACGTCAGTGCCCTGCCGGCGGCACTAGACAGCGTAGAAGCCTGGGTGGCCTCGAAACTGTGAATATAAATAAATAGCACTTACAAACGCCATAACTCATTGTTGATTATGGCGTTTTTAAACTGTGCTAACACAATTTGGTTACAATTACGGGAACAAAGTTTTTCAGGTCGGCTAAACTTATCATTATCTGAGGTGAGACCAAGTCTGCTTACACTTATTGTGGGTTACATGACTTACGTTTTCACAGCATATGATGGATAATGACGGGGAAACTGAGAGACCCGACTCTTTTAATCTTTCAAGGAGCAAAGAATGTTAATTCTGACTCGTCGAGTTGGTGAAACCCTCATGATTGGCGATGAGGTCACGGTCACAGTGCTAGGGGTCAAGGGCAACCAGGTTCGTATTGGTGTGAATGCCCCCAAAGAGGTGTCAGTTCACCGCGAAGAAATCTATCAGCGCATTCAGGCAGAGAAGTCTCAACAGACGACTTACTGATTTCGAAGCAGCGTCTCGTTGCTCAGCGAGACGCTACTGCGCTTTTTTGTGCCTATCATCGTTCCTTTCCTGACTTCTCCGATTAAATCTTTTTGCTGCCTCCCTGACTTTGTTTGCTATTTCGCTATGGTTGCCTGTTGATAAAACACTCTTTTTGCCGTGAAATCGCCCATGTTGAGTGTGAATTGTGCAAACGCGCATGAGTTGGGAAAAATTGTTTGACTTAAAAGTCGGAGAAAGTAATATGTGCGCCACGCAGTGCCGATGAGCTTCTCCAAAGCAAGTTAGGCACAATTCGAAAGAAGCGTATGGTGAGGTGGCCGAGAGGCTGAAGGCGCTCCCCTGCTAAGGGAGTATGCGGTCAAAAGCTGCATCCGGGGTTCGAATCCCCGCCTCACCGCCATTTGCATCCATAGCTCAGCTGGATAGAGTACTCGGCTACGAACCGAGCGGTCGGAGGTTCGAATCCTCCTGGATGCACCATATTTTGCAGTATGGTGGGGTAGTAACAACGTACCATACGGTATCAAAAAAGAATTCCTGTGCATCCATAGCTCAGCTGGATAGAGTACTCGGCTACGAACCGAGCGGTCGGAGGTTCGAATCCTCCTGGATGCACCATTCTTTCTGTCGAACTTGTTTCTTCAAGCAGACAAACCAAAAAATTAGTAATGCATCCATAGCTCAGCTGGATAGAGTACTCGGCTACGAACCGAGCGGTCGGAGGTTCGAATCCTCCTGGATGCACCATCTAAAGAAAAACCCGCTTCGGCGGGTTTTTCGCTTTTCCGACCGCGAGGAGAGCGGTTGGAGGTTCGAGCCGAGCGTAGCGAGACAACGTTGCTTCAGCAACGGCCCGCAGGGAGAGGCGCAGCCGAATCATCCTCCTGGATGCACCATCTAAAGAAAAACCCGCTTCGGCGGGTTTTTCGCTTTTCCGATCGCGAGGAGAGCGGTTGGAGGTTCGAGCCGAGCGTAGCGAGACAACGTTGCTTCAGCAACGGCCCGCAGGGAGAGGCGCAGCCGAATCATCCTCCTGGATGCACCATCTAAAGAAAAACCCGCTTCGGCGGGTTTTTCGCTTTTCCGACCGCGAGGAGAGCGGTTGGAGGTTCGAGCCGAGCGTAGCGAGACAACGTTGCTTCAGCAACGGCCCGCAGGGAGAGGCGCAGCCGAATCATCCTCCTGGATGCACCATCTAAGAAAAACCCGCTTCGGCGGGTTTTTCGCTTTCTGGCCCCGAACATAGATTATTGAACCCCCGGTCCTTCACTCTCACGCACAGCACATTCCGCTATTACGCGATCAGCGACAACCTTCCGGCTTTACGCTAAAGTAGTTTTCTTTCCTCAACGATCATGGAGTAACGATGTACGACCGCTATCAGGGTCTTATTTTCGACATGGACGGCACCATTCTCGATACCGAGCCGACGCATCGCAAGGCGTGGCACGAGGTGCTGTCCCGTTACGGTATGACGTTTGATGAGGCGGCGATGGTGGCATTGAGCGGTTCTCCGACCTGGCGCATTGCCCAGGCGATCCTTGCCAGTCATCAAGCCGATCTCGATCCCCATCAGTTGGCTGCAGAGAAAACCCGCGCGGTCGAAGCGATGCTGTTGGACAGCGTGCGTCCATTGCCGTTAATCGAGGTGGTCAAAGCTTATCATGGTCGCCGTCCAATGGCGGTGGGCACCGGCAGTGAGCATCGCATGGCAGAAACCCTGCTGCGCCATCTGGGCCTGTTCCACTGCTTCGATGCGATTGTGGGTGCCGATGACGTGCAACGCCACAAGCCGGAACCGGATACCTTCCTGCGCTGCGCCGAACTGATAGGTGTGCCGCCGGAGAAATGCGTGGTGTTTGAAGACGCAGACTTCGGTATTCAGGCAGCGAAAAGCGCCAATATGGCCGTGGTAGACGTCCGTACGCTGTGAGTAGTACGCTGGCCGTCATGTCGTTATTCGGTAGCAGCTTTCTCAGTGCGACGTTGCTGCCGGGAAATTCAGAAATTGTTTTGGTTGCCTTGCTGACCAACAGCCGTGTCTCACCAGAGTTGCTGGTGTTGGCCGCGACGTTGGGGAATACCCTTGGCGGGCTGACCAATGTCATTATCGGGCGTCTGTTACCGGCGTTGAAACCGCAGCGAGGGCTGGATACAGCGCTCGGGTGGATGCAACGCTTTGGCCCGGCTGCGCTGTTGCTCAGTTGGGTACCGGTAGTGGGCGATTTGTTGTGCGTGTTGGCAGGCTGGCTGCGCATGCCCTGGGGCCCTGTCGCGCTGTTTCTGTGTATCGGAAAGGCGCTGCGTTACATCATTTTGACTATGATAACGTTACAGGGAATGGCCTGGTGGCATTAACGACGTGAATATAACTCAATATTCTCTCGGGTGCAGATTCAGTATGCTTACGAGTTATTGTTTTTAGAAGCGGGAGGTCAATTTGATCCCGGACGTATCCCAGGCGCTTTCTTGGTTGGAAGCCCATCCCCATGCATTAAAAGGCATCCGTCGTGGCATAGAGCGTGAAACGCTGCGTGTCACCGAAAACGGAACGCTGGCAACAACCGGACATCCGGAGAAACTGGGGGCGGCATTAACGCACCACTGGATAACCACAGACTTTGCTGAGGCGCTGTTAGAGTTTATTACGCCGGTTGACGATAACCTCGATCACATGCTGACGTTCTTGCGTGATATTCACCGTTACGTAGCGCGCAATCTGGGTGATGAGCGTATGTGGCCACTCAGCATGCCGTGCTTTATTGAAGCCGAGCAGGACATTGAGCTGGCACAGTTCGGTTCGTCGAACATTGGCCGCATGAAAACGCTGTACCGTGAAGGGTTGAAGAACCGCTACGGTGCGCTGATGCAGACCATTTCTGGCGTGCACTACAATTTCTCATTGCCGCTGGAGTTCTGGCAGGCATGGGCTGGCGTCAAAGATGCCGAAAGCGGTAAAGAGCAGATTTCTGCGGGCTATTTCCGCCTGATCCGTAACTATTACCGTTTTGGCTGGGTGATCCCGTATCTGTTCGGTGCATCGCCGGCAATCTGTTCCTCGTTCCTGAAAGGGCGTGAAACCTCGTTGCCGTTTGAGCGTACCGATCAGGGCATGTGTTATCTGCCGTATGCCACCTCGCTGCGGTTGAGTGACCTGGGCTACACCAATAAATCTCAGAGCAATTTGGGTATCACCTTCAACGATCTGCAAAGCTATGTCGAAGGCCTGAAGCGAGCAATTGCCACGCCTTCCGAAGAGTTTGCCAAACTGGGCGTGAAGGATGGCGATCGTTATCTGCAACTGAACAGTAACGTGCTTCAGATCGAAAACGAACTCTATGCGCCAATCCGGCCGAAGCGTGTGACCAAAAGTGGCGAGACGCCGTCAGATGCGCTTTTGCGCGGCGGTATCGAATACATTGAAGTTCGCTCGCTGGACATCAACCCATTCTCGCCTATCGGCGTGGATGCGGTTCAGGCGCGTTTCCTGGACCTGTTCCTGGTGTGGTGCGTGCTGGCCGATGCGCCAGAGATGAGCAGCGATGAATTGCTGTGTACGCGCAAGAACTGGAATCGGGTGATCCTGGAAGGGCGTAAGCCGGGCCAAACCATCGGCATCGGGTGTGATGACAGCCGTGAACCGCTGGCAAAAGTAGGTAAAGCACTGTTTGACGATCTGCGTCGCGTGGCTGAAGTGTTGGATAGCGAAGCCGGCGATCGCCAGTATCAGCAGGTGTGTGACGAACTGGTCGCGGCGTTTGACGATCCTGATTTGACGTTTTCCGCTCGTATCCTGAAGGCGATGAAGGAAGAGGGGACGGGGCGTGTGGGCCTGCAGCTGGCCGAGCAGTATCGTCAGATGCTGACGGAAGAGCCGCTAGAGATTTTGACGGAGGCTGAGTTGGCACAAGAGCAGAAAGCCTCGTGGCAGCGTCAACGCAACATAGAAGCCAGTGATACGCTAAGCTTTGAAGAGTTCCTGAAGCAACACGGCGGGGGCTAAAAAAGAAAAGGCCACATCAATGTGGCCAAATATGCATCTCTGATGACAGGGATGATGATAACAAATGCGCGTCTTTCACATACTCAGACTCGCTGGGTTGGAAAAGGTTTCCTGGTTAGATAAAAAAGTTTCGAAATAAATACTCTTTTACGAGGAGGTAACGAAATGCCACTGCTGGATAGCTTCACCGTAGACCATACCCGCATGGCAGCCCCGGCTGTCCGCGTCGCGAAAACCATGAAAACTCCTCATGGCGATACCATCACCGTGTTCGATCTGCGCTTCTGCCGGCCGAACCTGGAAGTGATGCCAGAGCGCGGCATTCATACGCTGGAACACCTGTTTGCCGGCTTTATGCGTGACCACCTGAATGGTCAGGGCGTCGAGATTATCGATATCTCCCCAATGGGGTGCCGTACCGGTTTCTACATGAGCCTGATTGGCGTGCCGGAAGAGCAGCGTGTTGCCGATGCGTGGAAAGCGGCGATGGCCGACGTGCTGAAAGTGACTGACCAGCGTAAAATTCCTGAGTTGAACGAATTCCAGTGCGGGACTTACCATATGCACTCGCTGGAAGAAGCGCAGGAAATCGCGAAGCACATTCTTGACCATGACGTCGTAGTGAACCACAACGAAGAGCTGGCGCTGCCGAAAGAGAAGCTGCAGGAACTGCACATCTAGTTCGCCATCGGGCTACAGCGATAAAAAAAGACGCGATATTCGCGTCTTTTTTCCTTTCTGGCGGCTGGTCAGCGTTGCTGAACGCTGGACTGCAGCGACTTGATCGGCGTGACCCGCACTTGTTTGATCATATTGTCCTGCACGTCGAGGATGCTGATGTCGTAATGGCCGATGCGAACACGGGTGCCGACCTCCGGGATCTCTTCCAGTTCTTCCAAAAGCATGCCGTTGATGGTACGCGCGTCGGTGGCCGGCAACGTCCAGTTGAATGCCTTGTTTAACTCGCGCACGTTGGCTGTACCGTCTATCAGCACGGAGCCGTCACTTTGCGGATTAACCTCTTCTGCCAGCGTTGGCGACATGGACGTGGTGAAATCGCCGACGATCTCCTCCAGGATATCCTCGACCGTCACCAGCCCCTGAATGTCGCCGTATTCATCGACCACGATGCCGACTTTCTCTTTGTTGCGCTGGAACTTCACCAACTGGACGTTCAGCGGTGTGCCTTCGGGCACATAATAAATTTCGTCGGCGGCGCGCAGCAGGTTCTCTTTGTTGAACTCTTTCTTCTCGGTCATCAGGCGGTAGGCTTCACGTACCCGCAGCATGCCGATGGCATCATCCAGCGAGGTGCGGTAAAGCACGATGCGGCCGTGCGGGGAGTGAGTAAGCTGACGCATGATCGACTTCCAGTCGTCGTTGACATCGATGCCGACAATCTCATTGCGTGGCACCATAATGTCATCGACCGTCACCTTCTCCAGATCCAACACCGAGATCAGCATGTCCTGATTGCGACGAGAAATCTGCGAGTGCGATTCCTTCACAATGGTGCGCAGCTCGTCCTTGCTGACTGCGTCGCTGATCCGCACATTGGTGCGAATGCCGAACAGCCGTAAAATCAGCGTGGTGATGCCATTGAGCAGCCACACCAGTGGGAACATCACCTTTTGCAGCGGTGCCAGCAAGAAGCTGCTGGGGAATGCGATGCGTTCCGGATACAGGGCGGCAAAGGTTTTTGGCAGCACTTCGGCGAACAGCAGCACGGCGAAGGTCAGTACGCCGGTGGCGATGGCAACGCCCAAATCGCCATACAGGCGCATGCCGACAATGGTGGCCAGCGCCGAAGCCAGAATGTTGACCAGGTTATTGCCAATCAGCACCAGGCCTATCAGGCGATCCGGTTTTTGCAGCAGCTTTTCGACCCGGCGGGCGGAACGGTTGCCCTGTTTGGAGAGATGACGCAGACGATAGCGGTTCAGCGTCATCATGCCGGTTTCGGATGCTGAGAAGTAAGCGGAAACCACAATCATGACCACCAGGATAATGATCAGGGTCCCTGTCGAAACGTGCTCCAACGCGGTATTCCTTATGTATGGAGAAAGAGTGCCTGAGAGCTTAGCGAACCATCACTTGCTGAATCAGACGGCTGCCAAAGTAGGCCAGCGTGAGTAGGAAGGCACCGGCAAGGCTGAACCAAACGACGCGGCGACCGCGCCAGCCTTCGTGATAATGGCCCCACAGCAAGACGATATACACAAACCACGCCATGATAGACAGCACGGCTTTGTGCACGTTCTCTTTGCTGAACAGGTTATCCATATAAAGCAGCCCGGTGCACAACGTGAGCGTGAGCAACACGACGCCTATCTGGGTGATGTGGAACATCTTGCGTTCGATGCTCATCAACGGCGGCATATCGGCGCTGAAAGACAGCTTTTTGTTTTTCAGCAGGTAATCCAGCCAGGCCAGTTGCAGCGCATACAGCGCGGCAATGATCAGCGTAGCGTAGGAGAACAGCGCCAGGCCGATATGCACCATCAGTTCCGGGCTGGCTTCCAGATGCGTAATAAATTCACCCGGCATAAAGCTGGCGAAGGCCAGGTTGATCATCGCGAAGCTGTAAACGATAGGCAGCAGGAACCAGCCGCGATCGCGCGAAGCCACGAAGGTCATGACCGAGCAAATGATCAGGCTGACTATCGAACCTATGTTCAGCAAGCTGAGATTTTGCCCGGCGCTGACGTCAAAGATACGCTGCTGAAGTGCGATGGCGTGGCAAATTAGCGCCACCACCGCCGAGACGAGAGCAAGCCGACGGTATGCGCTGTTCTTCCGCAACAAGCTGGGAATAATCAGTCCAAGGCTGAGCAGGTAGGCGATCAAAGCCACAATGGAGAAAACTGGCATAGCGTTTAATTTTGCTTCGACGTGGTGAATTGGATTGTCAGTATAGCGTCGAGCGCGTCCCACTCCAACCGATCTCCAACGCTGAGGCAGAGATCCTCTACGCTTCGTGTTATAATCGCCGCAATTATGTCGCCAGAGCGGCCTGTCATTACACGTTGAGCATGAGACGATGTTTGAAAATTTAACCGATCGTTTGTCGCGCACCCTGCGCAATATCAGCGGCCGTGGGCGGCTGACCGAAGAAAATATCAAGGAAACCCTGCGTGAAGTGCGCATGGCATTGCTGGAAGCGGACGTTGCGTTACCGGTCGTGCGGGACTTTATCAACCGCGTGAAAGAGAGCGCGGTAGGTCATGAAGTCAACAAAAGCCTGACGCCGGGGCAAGAGTTCGTCAAGATCGTCAAGAGCGAGCTGATTGCCGCGATGGGCGAAGTGAACACCGAGCTGAACCTGGCGGCGCAACCGCCAGCAGTGGTGCTGATGGCGGGCCTGCAGGGCGCCGGTAAAACTACCAGCGTCGCCAAGCTTGGTAAATTCCTGAAAGAAAAACAGAAGAAAAAAGTCCTGGTGGTTTCCGCCGACGTTTATCGCCCAGCGGCGATCAAACAGCTGGAAACCCTGGCGGAAAGCGTCGGCATCGACTTCTTCCCGTCTGATGTCAAAGAAAAACCGATCGACATCGTTAACCGTGCGCTGCAACAGGCCAAGCTGAAGTTCTACGACGTACTGATCGTCGATACCGCCGGCCGTTTGCACGTTGACGAAGCGATGATGGACGAAATCAAGCAGGTGCACGCGGCGATCAAGCCGGTGGAAACCCTGTTTGTGGTTGACGCCATGACCGGCCAGGATGCTGCCAACACGGCCAAGGCCTTTAATGAAGCATTACCGCTGACCGGTGTGGTACTGACCAAGGTCGACGGTGATGCGCGTGGCGGTGCCGCGTTGTCTATCCGTCACATCACGGGCAAGCCGATCAAGTTCCTCGGCGTGGGCGAGAAGACCGAAGCGCTGGAGCCCTTCCATCCGGACCGCGTGGCATCACGCATTCTGGGCATGGGCGATGTGCTGTCGCTGATCGAAGATATCGAAAGCAAAGTTGACCGCGAGCAGGCGGAGAAACTGGCTAACAAGCTGAAGAAAGGTGACGGTTTCGATCTGACCGACTTCCTGGAACAGCTGAAGCAGATGCGTAACATGGGCGGTATGGCCAGCATGCTGAGCAAACTGCCTGGTGCCGGCCAACTGCCGGACAATGTGAAATCGCAAATGGACGACAAGGTTCTGGTGCGAATGGAAGCAATCATCAACTCGATGACGCTGAAAGAGCGCGCCAAACCGGAAATCATCAAAGGCTCGCGTAAGCGCCGCATTGCGATGGGGTCCGGTATGCAGGTGCAGGACGTTAACCGCTTGTTGAAGCAGTTCGACGAAATGCAGCGCATGATGAAAAAGATGAAGAAAGGCGGAATGGCGAAGATGATGCGCGGCATGAAAGGTATGATGCCGCCGGGCTTCCCAGGCCGCTGACAGGCGCGTGCCCCTTGGGGTGAGCGTGTTTAAGCATTTGCCGTTCGCGGCAA
This sequence comes from Serratia sp. AXJ-M, assembly GCF_046531865.1. Classification (NCBI taxonomy): domain Bacteria; kingdom Pseudomonadati; phylum Pseudomonadota; class Gammaproteobacteria; order Enterobacterales; family Yersiniaceae; genus Serratia; species Serratia sp. AXJ-M. The sequence continues at coordinate 845,557 of NZ_CP059394.1, forward strand.
AAACCGCCCGGAATATTACCGGCTGCAAAAAGTAGTTGACGCTGATCTACGCTTTAGATTGCTTTTTGCGCCAAAATGAGTAAAATTTTCGGGCTTTTTATATTGCAACCGGGCCCCGTTCCCTCAATGGGGCCCGGCTGTTTTATTAACTAAAGAGGATGTTATGGTAACAATTCGTTTGGCACGTGGCGGCGCTAAAAAGCGTCCGTTCTATCAAGTAGTAGTGACCGACAGCCGCAATGCTCGTGATGGTCGTTTCATCGAGCGCGTAGGCTTCTTCAACCCGATCGCATCTGGTCAGGCTGAAGCACTGCGTCTGGACCTGGACCGCATCGAACATTGGGTCGGTCTGGGTGCAACCGTTTCTGATCGCGTTCACGCGCTGATCAAAGACGCTAAGAAAGCAGCTTAATCTGTCGCGGTGGTGGCAATGAGCAAGCAACTCAAACCGGTAGCACCTAAGCAGCCGATTGTACTCGGTAAAATGGGGTCTACTTACGGCATTCGTGGTTGGCTCAGAGTATTTTCATCCACCGAGAACGCCGAAAGCATTTTTGACTATCAGCCGTGGTTTATCCAGCGTGCGGGTCAATGGCAGCTTGTCGAGTTGGAAGACTGGAAGCGCCACAGTCAGGATCTGATCATCAAAGTCAAAGGCGTTGATGATCGGGATGCTGCGAATCTACTGACCAATTGCGAAATTCAGGTGGATTCGGAACAACTTCCTCCGTTGGTGGGTGATGATTACTACTGGAAAGACCTTATGGGCTGCCAGGTAGTCACGACCACCGGTTACGAACTGGGTAAAGTCGTCGATATGATGGAAACCGGTTCAAACGACGTGATGGTAGTGAAAGCTAACCTGAAAGATGCGTTCGGCATGAAGGAGCGGTTGGTCCCGTTTCTTCATGGGCAGGTTATCAAGAAAGTCGATCTCACTGCTCGCGTGATTGAAGCAGATTGGGATCCTGGTTTTTGACCTCCGAATCAAACGGTCGAAACAAGTGGAATGACAGTATGGGGATTGGCTTGTGTTCATTGGTATTGTAAGCCTGTTTCCTGAGATGTTCCGCGCAATCACCGATTACGGGGTGACTGGCCGGGCAGTAAAAAATGGCCTGCTGAGCGTGCAGTGTTGGAGTCCGCGTGACTTCACCTACGACCGGCATCGTACCGTGGACGATCGCCCTTATGGCGGCGGCCCGGGAATGTTGATGATGGTGCAACCCTTGCGGGAAGCCATTCATGCAGCAAAAGCAGCGGCAGGCGAGGGAGCAAAGGTGATTTATCTGTCACCTCAGGGGCGTAAGCTGGATCAAACCGGCGTATGCGAACTGGCGACCAACCAGAAGATGATTCTGGTGTGCGGTCGTTATGAAGGGGTAGACGAGCGCGTAATCCAAACCGAAATTGATGAAGAATGGTCAATCGGCGATTACGTACTCAGCGGCGGGGAACTGCCGGCAATGACCCTGATTGATTCAGTCGCCCGTTTTATACCGGGTGTGCTGGGCCATCAGGCCTCAGCAGAAGAAGATTCTTTTGTCGATGGATTGCTGGACTGCCCGCACTATACCCGTCCTGAGGTGTTGGAAGGGATGGAGGTTCCGCCAGTCTTACTGTCGGGCAACCATGCCGAGATACGTCGCTGGCGCTTAAAGCAGTCGCTGGGCCGTACCTGGCTTAGAAGACCTGAACTTCTAGAAAGCCTAGCTCTGACTGACGAGCAAGCGGTGTTGCTGGCTGAGTTCCAACGGGAACATCAGGCCAAGCAACAGGACTATGAAGGGAACGTCTGAGCAACTGGCTCGACGGGACCGATATATCAGTTTACCTAGGGTAAGAGACATATTATGAGCAACATTATTAAGCAAATTGAACAAGAGCAGATGAAGCAAGACGTACCTGCATTCCGTCCGGGTGATTCCGTGGAAGTTAAGGTATGGGTCGTTGAAGGTAGCAAAAAACGTCTGCAGGCATTCGAGGGCGTGGTTATCGCTATCCGTAACCGCGGTCTGCACTCTGCATTCACTGTTCGTAAGATTTCCAACGGCGAAGGTGTTGAGCGTGTATTCCAGACTCACTCCCCAGTAATCGACAGCATTACTGTTAAACGTCGTGGTGCCGTTCGTAAAGCCAAACTGTACTATCTGCGTGAGCGTACTGGTAAGTCTGCTCGTATCAAAGAGCGTCTGAACCGCGTCGGCTAACGCTGCATCCAAAAGTTAATAGCTATGAAGGGGTTGGCACTGTGCCAACCCCTTTTTTTATGCCTGCAGATCGGGGATTGCATCTGCAAGATGCGAAAATGCTCCCAGGACGCCCGTTTTTACAGGCATAAAAAAGCCTGCGTTTGCAGGCTCTTTGCATTACAGCGCCGCGGCGCGCTGTTTGCTTTTTTCCGGATGTGGCTGTGCAGGAACGATATCGCCAGGCTTTACAATCACGCGAGCGACAGACTCGTGCGTGGCAAAGGTACAGCTGCAGTTAATGTTTTGGCATTGGTGATAGCGCTCTTTGGTCGCTTCGCTCAGATAACGGCTGGAGCGAGTATGGGCCACGCTACCGCAGAGTGGACAGTGCATCATAAAAACCCCCTTGCAATATTTTAAGTGAAAACGGGTTGGGCATTAAGCCACAATCAAAATCAGCAGCCTGCCTAATTAGGTGGGAGTTACACCCCAGCTTATTAACGGACACTCCTGATGGTAGTAACGGCTTCAGCCGCGATGATTGAGTTTTCTCATGCTCTGCACCCATTCAATTAATACTGTGTATACATACAGTATTAAGCTATTTGCTAAACTCGTCAATAGTAAACGTTATGTTTTTAGCAAAATGTCTAAATTTGATTTTCAGGCATAAAAAAAGCCCATCAATGATGGGCTTAGTCGTATAACAGGTGCAGAAGTAAGAAGGATTACAAACCGTACACCAGGCTGATAGAAGTGGTGGTGTCGGTATTCTTTGGCGCAGAGGCTGGAGGCTTGCTGTTGTAAGTCACGGTGTAAGCCAGACGCAACGCGAACTTTTCGTTAATGGCGACGCTGAGTGCTGTTTCGGAGTTCAGCGTGGTTTCTTCGTTCGCCAGCGCGGAAACGCCTTCAGAGAACTTGGTATTGTCGGTCAATTGGTACGAATAGTTGGCCGCACCGTAAGCCAGCGCTTTGGTGGAACGCCCACCGCCATGGTATTCGTCGTGACGCACGCCCGGACCGAATTCAACTCGCAGATCGCTAAGCGGCCCATTGAGGATTTGGCGACCATAACCGCCGGTCAGCGTCGAGCGGGAATCATAACCGTTGAAGCGATCGCTCAGCCAGCTCGCCTGACCGAACAGGTAGTTACGATCGGACAGGTTATAACGGGTACGGCCGCCGGCCTGATACTTTTCTGACGAGCGCACGTTGGAGGATGTGGTGTTGTTGGCCGCACCCCACAGGCTATAAGCGGCATCGCTGTTGAACCAGGTCATGCTGGTATTGGCCAACAGGGTAGAGCTTTGTGAGTTGCCTGACTGCGAGTTGTAACCGGCCTGGACGTTGCCTTCAAACGGTTTTTTGGCGGTGGCCGGATCGTCCATCGCGGTGAAAAGCGTATTGTCGGCAAGGGCTGAAACACTGGTGAAAGTCGTTAAGCAGCTAATGAACAGCGGAATAGCGCGGCGAGCGCGTAAAGAGAGCATTTTTGATCCAGTTGTTAAGAGTGGTTATAAGTGATTTCGGTCACATTATATCGGTTCGCCATTGCGACCAAAATAGCGACTATTAGCTTAAGTTTTTAATTTTTCGTCCTCACTTATTCACTTTTCTTCTACTGACTTTTAACCCTGTTAACGGCATAAAATACTGATTGCCATTATTATTTATGTGGTCAATGGTGTGGGCGGCAACGGGGAATACCGTTGCCGTTGGGGAAATGATTACAGGAAGGTGGTGACCAGAAGATATCCGGTGATACAGGAACACAGCACGCCGATCAGGCCAGGAATAATAAAGCTGTGGTTGATGATAAATTTGCCGATGCGCGTTGTTCCAGAACGGTCAAAACCGATGCAGGCCAAATCGCTTGGATAAGTGGGCAAGACGAAGTAACCGTACGCGGCCGGGAAGAAAGCCAGAAGCATTTTGGGGTCGACGCCCAACTGCAGCGCCATTGGGGCAATCGCGGTGAGCGCAGCTGCCTGGCTGTTGACCAGCTTGGAAACCAGGAACAGAACGATCGCGTAAGTCCACGGCTGACTTTTTACCACGTCTTCAAGCAGGAGTTTTAACTCTCCCATATGTGCCTGGAAGAAGGTATCACTCATCCACGCCACGCCGAATACGGAAAAAATAGCGACCATGCCGGCTTTGAAAACCGCACCATTGGCAATATCGCCGGGTTTGACTTTGCAGCCCATCAGAATAACGGCACCGGCGATCAGCATCATCATCTGGATCACCAGATTCATAGACAGCGGTTTCAGTACCCCTTTGGCATTGGCAAAGGAAGGGCGTAAATCAGCAAAAGCCCCCAAGAGCACGACGATGGCGATAGCCGCAAAGAAGATCGCTGTGGACCAGTAAGCCTGCTTGGGGAATCTCTGATTGAGCAGTGTTTCGGTGCTGCCAAAAATATAGGCCCGTTGTTCTGGATCTTTGATTTTTTCCTGGAATTCAGCGTCCTTATCCAGATCTTTACCGCGGCGCAGGCTCCATAAGGCCGCCATTAGCACCCCGACTAATGAAGCCGGGATCGAGACGGCAAGGATTTCTACCAGCGTGTAAGCTTTGCCAATCCCATGTCCTGCGGCAATGATTGAAACCAGAGACACAACGGCCACGGAAACCGGCGAAGCTGTGATGGCCATTTGCGAGGCGACGGAAGCCACGGCCATTGGGCGTTCTGGGCGGATCCCTTTTTTGATGGCGATATCGGAAATGATCGGGAACATGGTGTACACCACATGCCCTGTGCCGCACAGGAACGTCAGAGTCCAGGTGGTGAAAGGAGCAAGCAGCGTGATGTGCTGTGGGTGGCGGCGCAGCAGTCGCTCTGCATATTGCATCATCACGTTCAAACCGCCGGCAGTTTGCAACACTGAAGCACAACCGATTACGGCAAGAATAGTCAGCATAACCTCAACGGGAGGTTTACCTGGTTCCAACCCGAATATAAAACATAAGAGGAATAAACCAATACCGCTTATTAGGCCCAGCCCCATACCGCCAAACCGAGTGCCGACTAATAAGCAGATTATAATAATTAAGAACTGCAAAGTGATCATGATAGTCCCTTGTCAAGAAATGAAAAGCAGCTAACGCTCATACATTCTCAATGCAGGTGATACGGGCTCTGTCTACGCAGATTAACCCTAAAGAGGTGCGAACGAATAACACCATAATTATTTATTTTTCGCGCGATAACTGTGAAGTTCCGCAATATTTATTCAATAGGTTTTACTCATATTTTTGTATTTTAATTAATAGAGGAAAGTAATTGAAAATAAATTGCCGGTTTATTGTTTGTTATTTGTGTTTCAGTTGTTTAATTTTTAGGTGATTTGATTTACCCGTTAAGGTTCTCTGCTGTGGAAAGGGTAAACATCAGGCTTTTGAACGTTCGGTGGATGAGGCATATGGGTCGTTGCGTTTCTAGTGTATCGAATTGTTTACGATTTTGTCGGGTTTTAGCATTTTGGTGTGCAAGGAGGCTTCGTGTAGGTGAAAGTCTTAAAAATAATTAATAATCATTATATTAGGTGATTTTTCGTGTTGTTTTCATGACTTATTTAGCGCTTTTTATTTGTGGTAATTTTTTATTTACACCAAATGGATTGAAATCTTTACATTTCGTGATAGGGTAAGAACCTGAAACGCTCAATGTTCTATCAACGCTTACGCATAACGGCAAACGACAGGAATAGCATCATGCAAAAAGACGCGCTCAATAACGTTCATATCAGTGCAGAACAGATTCTGATTACTCCGGAAGAGCTGAAGAACCAGTTCCCGCTTAGTGCCAGCGACGAGAATGAAATCGCCACGGCACGCAAAACCATCGCCGATATTCTGCAGGGGCGCGATCATCGCCTGCTGGTGGTGTGCGGACCGTGTTCTATTCACGACCCGGATGCGGCACTCGATTACGCCCGTCATTTGAAAACCCTGTCAGCTGAATTGAGCGATCAGCTGTATATCGTTATGCGTGTCTATTTTGAAAAACCTCGTACCACCGTCGGCTGGAAAGGTCTGATTAACGACCCATACATGGACGGTTCGTTTGACGTTGAAGCAGGTCTGCACATTGCGCGTCGCCTGCTGCTGGATCTGGTTGGTATGGGCTTGCCGTTGGCGACCGAAGCGTTGGATCCGAACAGTCCGCAATACCTGGGAGATTTGTTCAGCTGGTCAGCGATTGGTGCGCGCACGACTGAATCACAAACTCACCGTGAGATGGCTTCAGGGCTGTCAATGCCGGTAGGTTTCAAAAACGGTACCGACGGCAGCTTGGGCACGGCGATCAATGCTATGCGCGCCGCGGCAATGCCACACCGTTTTGTCGGTATAAATCAGGCAGGGCAAGTGTGCCTGCTGCAGACGCAGGGTAACCCTGATGGCCATGTGATCCTGCGTGGTGGTAAAACGCCAAACTACAGCGCTGAGGACGTGGCGGCCTGTGAAAAACAGATGCTGGATGCGGGACTCCACCCGTCCTTGATGATAGATTGCAGCCATGGCAACTCGAATAAAGACTATCGCCGTCAACCGGCGGTTGCCGAGTCCGTGGTAGAGCAGATCAAAGCGGGTAACCGTTCGATCACCGGCATCATGCTGGAAAGCCACTTGCACGAAGGCAGCCAGTCTTCTGAGCAACCGCGTGCAGATATGCGCTATGGGGTTTCTGTTACCGACGCCTGTATTAACTGGGAAAGTACAGAGACGCTGCTGCGCCATATGCACCAGGAACTCGGCGCCGCGCTGACGGCACGCACTGGAGAGTAGTAAGTTATGGTGGCTGAACTGACCGCGTTGCGCGATCAAATCGACGAAGTGGATAAGGCGCTGCTGGAGCTGTTGGCTAAACGCCTGCAGTTGGTGGCGGAAGTGGGAGAGGTTAAAAGCCACCATGGCTTACCGGTGTATGTTCCTGAGCGTGAGGCGGCAATGCTGGCCTCACGGCGTCAAGAAGCGGAAAACCTGGGTGTGCCGCCCGATTTGATTGAGGACGTGCTGCGTCGGGTGATGCGCGAGTCTTACGTTAGCGAGAACGACAAAGGCTTTAAAACGCTACATCCGCAACTGCGCCCGATCGTCATTATCGGCGGCAACGGTCAAATGGGGCGGTTGTTTAATCGCTTGCTGACGCTGTCCGGTTACCAGGTCAAAGTGTTGGACCAGGAAGACTGGAATCAGGCTGATACGCTGCTTGCCGATGCCGGAATGGTGATTGTCAGCGTCCCTATTCACGTGACCGAACAGGTGATTGAGCGGTTACCGCCGCTGCCGGCGGACTGTATTCTGGTTGATCTGGCCTCGGTAAAAAATCGCCCGTTGAATGCCATGCTGGCGGCGCACCGCGGCCCAGTGGTGGGGCTACACCCCATGTTTGGCCCAGACGTAGGCAGCGTGGCTAAGCAGGTGGTGGTCTATTGCGATGGCCGCGAACCGAAAGCCTACCAATGGTTGCTCGAACAGCTGCAGGTATGGGGAGCGCGTTTGCACCGTATCAGCGCGGTTGAGCACGATCAGAACATGGCGTTTATTCAGGCGCTGCGTCACTTCGCGACCTTTGCTTATGGTTTGCATCTGGCGGAAGAAAACGTGCAGTTGGAGCAGTTGCTGGCCCTCTCTTCACCGATCTATCGGCTGGAGTTGGCGATGGTCGGGCGGCTGTTTGCTCAAGACCCGCAGCTGTACGCGGATATCATTATGTCTTCCGAAGAGAACATTGCGCTGATCAAGCGTTACTATCAGCGGTTTGGTGAGGCAATAAAACTGTTGGAGCAGGGCGATAAACAGGCGTTTATCCAAAGCTTTCAGAAGGTCGAACATTGGTTTGGCGACTATGCGCAACGTTTCCTGGTGGAAAGCCGTTCGCTGCTACGTCAGGCGAATGACAGTCGCCAATAATGATAAGGGTTCGGTTATGCCGAACCCTTTTTTAATGGTATTCAGGACGGGTTGACTGGCACCACGGTGTCGCTCGGGTAACACCCCAGCACCTTCAGCGAGCGGGTGATTGGCGTCAGATCTCTCAATGCCTTCTGCATCGCCTCAGAACGCAGGTTAGCCTGCACATCGATATAAAACATCTCTTCCCACGGGTTGCCGTTAATCGGGCGCGATTCCAGCTTGGTCATGATGATGCCGTTGTCGCGCAGTACCAGCAGCGCTTCCACCAAGGCACCCGACTGCTGGCCGGTGGCCATAATCAGCGTGGTCTTAGCGGGCACCTGCTCGGAAACTTCGATAGCCTTGCGCGCCAATACGATAAAGCGGGTAATGTTCTGCTGCTGATTGGCCAGGTTATGTTCCAGTACCTGCAGGCCATAGAGCGCACCGCCGGCTTCGCTGCCCAGCGCCGCCGCTTTTGGCGAGTTCAACTTTGCCACTTTTTCCATTGCCGCAGCGGTGCTTTCGCAGTATTCGATTTTCCAGTGCGGGTAGCGATTAATAAACTGGCTGCACTGTTGGAAAGGTTGCGGGTGGCTATATACGGTTTCGATCTGATCAAGGTCGGTATCGCTGGCGATCAGCACACAGTGATCGATAGGGTTAGTCAGTTCGCCGACGATCGACAAACTGGTGTGTTGCAGCAGGTCGTAAACGTCATTAATCGAGCCGGAGCTGGTGTTTTCGATCGGCAGGATGGCGTAATCCGCCTGGCCGGTTTCAACCTGGGTGAAGATATCCTGGAATTTCTGGCAACCGCACTCGATCAACTGATCGAAATGGCGAGCAGCATATTGGCGGGCCGCCAGGTGTGAGTAAGAGCCTTTCGGGCCAAGGAACGCAATACGGGCAGAATGCTGGCTGATTTGGTTGAGCTGGTGCTGCAGCAGCGCCTGCTGAGTCAGTACGGAGTCTTCGATAATCAGTTGAAACAGACGGGTGACGTAGAATCCATCCAGATCGTACGGCTTGGCTGCGGCGATCAGGGCGTCCAGTAGGTCGCGTTCACGCTCTTTATCACGGATTGGCCGATGAGAGTGCAACTTGGTTTTACCTACTTCTACCGCCAGCTCACGGCGTTCTGCCAGCAAGGACAGCAGTTTCAGATCCAGTGCGCTGATGCGTTGGCGCAGCACGAGTAACGGGTTGTCGGTCATAATCAGCTTCTGCCTTATATTTTTATACGTCGTAAAATAGCCATAAAAAAAGCCCCCTGATTTCAGGAGGCTTTGCTGTTCGTCTTCGCATTCTTTATCACACGACGAAACGCCTCCCAATCAGGGGAAGGTAAAAAAGAATGCGAAGAAAAACGGTTTACGGACCATGTACTATCCAAAGTGTGTGAGACAGGTTTTAAAGTAACCGCAGGTTTTTATCTCGTCAATAAAAAAACCAGACAAAAAACGCGCCCTCAGGCGCGTTTGATGTGAAACAACCGCTAAACGGTTATTCCTGTTCCGGCTCCACTTCCGGAACGATGTCCTTCACGCTGGCGGCGGCACGGCGTGCTTCGCCTTTGTGCTGCACCTTGTTCAACTGACGCTCCAGCTTGGCGATCAGTTCGTTAACGGCGGTATACATGTCTTCATGTTTTGCGCTGGCGACCAGCGGGCCGTTAGGTGTGGTAATGGTGGCGTCGGCAACAAACCCTTTCGGTTCTTTGGATAAGACGATATGCGGGTTAATCAGTTGGGCCTGCCATTTTTCCAGTTTGGTGAGACGGTCTTCGACGTGACTGCGGATTGCGGGAGTGATATCCATTTGTTTGCTGGTAATGTTCAATGTCATATAACTTACCTCTCTGTCTTTCCGTCTTGGATGAGTCCAGCATACCCCGCTTTTTGCTGAAATGCGTGATGAAAATCACGTTTTTTTGTCACTTTTTGCAAAGTTAGTTCAATCTGTGATTCAGCATCTGAAATGGCCATCTAACGCTTGAGTCTTGGAAGCGGAACGCGCATTATTGAAAGGATAAGCGGTGTTGCAGTCTTGCTAACATCGTGTTTTTGCTTGTGTATTTATCCGGGTCTGGGTGAATTTACAGCAAATAAAAACGGCAGCCGAAGCTGCCGTTTTGTTTTCCTGCCGTTACCCATCAGACTATGCCGGGTTGGCGCTAATCACTTTGGCCACTTTGTCGGCCTGGCCGTTCAGTTGCAACTGCTTGTACGCATTTTCCATCAGCGGCAGCGCGTCGCGCGTCGCTTGAGTATCAGGGAATTCACGCAGCATCTGTTCAGCACGATTAACGACCGCGACGTAGGCACCGCGTTTAGTGTAGTATTCCACCACCGAAAGCTCATACTTGGCCAGGCGGTCTTTCAGATACACCAGACGCTTGTTGGCATCGGTTACATACTGGCTGTTCGGGTACTGCTGAATCAGCTGGCTGAAATCGCGAAATGCAGCGCGAGCATGCTGTGGATCGCGGTCTGAACGATCGACCCCGAAGAAGCCTTGCAGTGCACTGTCATCCAACGCCATATCGGTCAGGCCACGCATATACATCACGTAGTCGATGTTTGGGTGCGTTGGGTTCAGACGCATGAAACGATCGATAGATGCCTGAGCCATAGGTAAATCGGCAGATTTATAGTAGGCATAAATCAGGTCCAACTGTACCTGCTGAGAGTAGGGTCCGAAAGGATAGCGGTTATCTAACGCTTCGAGTTGCGTAATCGCGCCCTTAAAGTTACCGTCCTGCAGTTTTTGCTGGGCAGTAGCATAGATTTCCGAAGGCGGGTTGTCGGGAACCGCATCCTTGGATGTGGAGCAACCTGCCAGCGCCAGGCTCAACGTGGCTGCCGCCACCAGATATTTCATACGCGTCATGACGTTTTGATTATCCTCAGGGTGTTATTCCGGGAGACTGTCCGTTAAGCTCCCGACAAAGACCAGTTACAATAGCACATTATATTAAACGGCATCGCCGTGAAAACCCAACGTTAACGAAGAAGCTGCATATGGCACAACAAGTACAACTCACCGCAACGGTGGCCGAATCTCAACTCGGACAACGTTTAGATCAGGCTTTGGCCGAATTGTTCCCTGATTATTCACGATCTCGCATAAAAGATTGGATCCTGGACGATCGGGTGCAGGTCAATGGCAAAACGATAAACAAACCGAAAGAGAAGGTGCTGGGGGGAGAGACGGTCGCCATTGATGCACAGATAGAAGAAGAGGCCCGTTGGGAACCGCAGGACATTGCGCTGAATATCGTCTACGAAGATAGCGACATTTTGGTCATCAACAAGCCGCGCGACCTGGTTGTGCATCCTGGCGCCGGTAACCCGGATGGCACGGTGCTCAATGCGTTGCTGCATTACTATCCTGAAATCGCCGACGTACCGCGTGCCGGTATCGTGCACCGTTTGGACAAGGACACGACCGGTCTGATGGTAGTGGCGAAAACCGTTCCGGCGCAGACCCGGTTGGTAGAAGCGTTGCAGGCACGTGAAATCACCCGTGAATACGAAGCTGTCGCCATCGGTACCATGACCGCCGGCGGTACCGTCGAAGAGCCGATTTCGCGCCATTCAACCAAACGTACCCACATGGCGGTCCACCCGATGGGTAAACCGGCGGTGACGCATTACCGCATTATGGAACACTTCCGCGCACACACTCGCCTGCGTCTGCGTCTGGAAACCGGCCGTACCCACCAGATCCGTGTGCATATGTCGCACATTAACCACCCGCTGGTGGGCGATCAGCTGTACGGTGGTCGTCCACGTCCGCCAAAAGGGGCTTCGGAGGCATTCATTGCCACACTGCGCGGTTTCGATCGCCAGGCACTGCACGCCACCATGCTGCGTTTATATCATCCAATCAGCGGTATCCAGATGGAGTGGCATGCGCCGTTGCCGCAGGATATGGTCGATCTGATTAACGCACTGAAGCTCGATACCGAAGAATTCAAAGATCAGATGAACTGGTAATGGATTCGCTTATCTTGCCCGATTGGCCACTGCCTGCAGGGGTAAAAGCCTGCAGCAGCACCCGTAACGGTGGCGTAAGTCGGCCGCCGTACGGTTCGCTCAATCTCGGCACTCACGTGGGTGACGAGACTCAGGCGGTGGCGGATAACCGTCAACGTCTGGTCGCGGCGGCGAACCTGCCGCAGATGCCAGTCTGGCTGGAGCAAGTGCATGGCACGCGCGTGGTGCGACTGGATGGGCAAACGCCTGTCGATTTGCAAGCGGACGCGGTTTACAGCAATGTGTCAGGGCAGGTGTGCGCAGTGATGACAGCAGACTGCTTGCCGGTTTTATTCTGCTCGCAGTCTGGTGATGAAGTCGCTGCAGCTCATGCCGGTTGGCGTGGATTGTGCAACGGCGTGCTGGAGCAGACTTTAGCGGCGTTTTCCACTCAGCCTGCAGGCATCAGCGTTTGGCTCGGCCCGGCGATCGGCCCGCAGCAGTTTGAGGTAGGGCCGGAGGTCCGCGCGGCATTTATTGCTGTTGATCCCGGCGCTGAGCTGGCTTTTGCCCCTCGCGGCGATAAATACCTCGCAGATATCTATTTACTGGCTCGTCAGCGTCTACAACGCGCAGGGGTTCATGCTATCTATGGCGGAGACCGTTGTACGGTGAGCGAAATCAGTCATTTTTTCTCCTATCGACGCGACGGAATAACCGGACGTCTGGCAAGTTTAATCTGGCTGATATAACCTATTGAATTAGGACGGTCCAACGGCGCATGATGTAGTACCGAAAATATACAGTCGAAATAACCTTGAAAATTTGAGGGATGACCTCATTTAATCTCCAGTAGCAATTTCGACCAATCTTGGAGGTGTTATGCGTCTGGATCGTCTTACTAACAAATTCCAGCTTGCCCTCGCCGATGCCCAATCTCTAGCCCTTGGGCGCGACAACCAATTTATTGAACCGTTACATCTGATGAGCGCTCTGCTCAATCAGGATGGGGGCACGGTTCGCCCATTATTAACTTCTGCCGGTATCGATGCTGGGCGCGTGCGCACCGAGATCGAACAGGCCTTGTCTCGTCTGCCTCAAGTTGAAGGTACCGGTGGTGACGTTCAACCGTCGCATGAGCTGGTGCGTGTCCTGAATTTGTGCGACAAGCTGGCACAAAAGCGGGCGGACAAATTTATCTCATCCGAACTCTTTGTTCTGGCGGTGCTTGAAGATCGCGGTAACTTGACCGATCTGTTGAAAGCAGCCGGTGCAACGACCGATAAAATCAGTAAGGCCATTGAGCAAATGCGAGGCGGTGATAGCGTGGAAGATCAAGGTGCTGAAGACCAACGTCAGGCGTTGAAGAAATACACTATCGATCTGACCGAGCGTGCTGAGCAGGGCAAACTGGACCCGGTTATCGGCCGTGACGAAGAGATACGCCGTACCATTCAGGTGCTGCAACGTCGTACCAAAAACAACCCTGTGTTGATCGGCGAACCTGGCGTGGGTAAAACCGCCATCGTCGAAGGCCTGGCTCAGCGCATCATCAATGGCGAAGTGCCGGAAGGTTTGAAGCATAAGCGCGTGTTGTCCCTCGATATGGGGGCGTTGATCGCTGGTGCTAAATATCGCGGCGAGTTTGAAGAGCGTCTGAAAGCCGTTTTGAGCGATCTGTCTAAACAGGAAGGCAGCGTCATCCTGTTTATAGATGAGCTGCACACAATGGTTGGTGCAGGTAAAGCCGATGGTGCGATGGATGCGGGCAATATGTTGAAACCTGCGTTGGCACGCGGGGAGCTTCACTGTGTCGGCGCGACAACTCTCGACGAATATCGTCAATATATAGAGAAGGACGCGGCGCTTGAACGTCGTTTCCAGAAAGTGTTTGTCGCCGAACCCAGTGTTGAAGACACCATCGCTATCTTGCGCGGTTTGAAAGAACGTTATGAACTGCATCACCACGTGCAGATCACCGACCCGGCAATCGTTGCGGCGGCGACGCTGTCGCACCGCTATATTTCCGATCGTCAACTGCCGGATAAGGCCATTGACCTGATTGATGAGGCGGCGTCCAGCATTCGCATGCAGATGGACTCCAAGCCGGAATCGCTCGATCGCCTTGAGCGCCGGATTATTCAGCTCAAGCTGGAGCAGCAAGCCTTGAGTAAAGAGTCGGACGACGCCAGCAAGAAACGCCTGGAAATGCTGAGCGGTGAGCTGGAGCAGAAAGAACGCGAGTATTCAGAGCTGGAAGAAGAGTGGAAAGCGGAAAAAGCTTCGCTCTCCGGCACGCAAAATATTAAAGCGGATCTTGAGCAGGCCAAAATCAGCCTGGAGCAGGCGCGTCGCGTTGGCGACCTGGGGCGGATGTCGGAGCTGCAGTACGGCAAGATCCCAGAGCTGGAAAAACAGCTTGCCGCTGCCACGCTGGCCGAAGGCAAGACTATGAAACTGCTGCGTAACCGGGTGACCGACGCAGAAATCGCTGAAGTGCTGGCGCGCGCTACCGGTATTCCTGTCGCCAGAATGCTGGAAGGCGAACGGGATAAGCTGTTACGTCTGGAACAAGAGCTGCATTCGCGGGTCATTGGCCAGAACGAAGCGGTGAGCGCGGTATCCAACGCGATCCGTCGTAGCCGTGCCGGGCTGTCAGATCCGAACCGACCTATCGGTTCGTTCCTGTTCCTCGGTCCGACCGGGGTAGGTAAAACCGAACTGTGTAAAGCGTTGGCTTCGTTCCTGTTCGACAGCGACGACGCTATGGTGCGTATCGATATGTCCGAGTTTATGGAGAAACATTCGGTATCGCGGCTGGTGGGGGCGCCTCCAGGTTATGTCGGTTATGAAGAGGGCGGTTATCTGACCGAGGCAGTGCGTCGCAGACCTTATTCAGTGATCCTGCTGGATGAAGTGGAGAAAGCGCACCCGGATGTGTTCAACATCCTGCTGCAGGTATTGGATGATGGCCGCCTGACCGATGGTCAAGGCCGTACCGTCGATTTCCGCAATACGGTGGTGATCATGACTTCCAACCTGGGGTCTGATCTGATCCAGGAACACTTTGGTCAGATGAACTATACGCAGATGAAAGAATCGGTAATGGAAATGGTAACGCACCACTTCCGCCCGGAATTCATCAACCGTATAGATGAGGTGGTAGTGTTCCACCCGCTCGGTCAGAAACACATCGCCGAGATCGCCAAGATTCAGTTGGCACGTCTGTACAAACGTTTGGAAGAGCGTGGTTACGAAGTGACTATGACCGAACCGGCGTTGGAGCTGTTGGGCAAAACCGGTTTCGATCCTGTGTATGGGGCTCGTCCACTGAAACGAGCTATTCAGCAGGAGATCGAGAACCCGCTGGCGCAGCAAATTCTTTCCGGCAAGCTGATCCCGGGTATACCGGTGACGCTGGATGTGGAAGACGAGCATATCGTCGCCAAACAGTAACGGCTGTCTATTATCTATATAGTGATTACGATGAAAGGGAGCGGGCGACCGCTCCCTTTTTTATCGGCTTTCGTCGGGTTTAAGCTGTTTGCCCTGGCAATGGCGCTAAAACCCCGTAATTTCGTCTAATAAATATCCTAAAATGGCTTTATTGGTGGTTATTTGAGCGCTTGAAAAGTTTTTTGCATTTAGGGGTTGCGGCCTTCTGAGAACTCCCTATAATGCGCCTCCACTGACCGGGAACAACGACTCCTCTAACGAGAACCAGTCGCCCAGCCAGAAAGATTCAAGCCGGTGAAAACACCGTTTCTTAATAAGAAAAAAGCTTGACTCTTCAGGTGAAAAGCGTAATATACGCCACCTCGAGTTAGCAACCTAACTCACTGCTCTTTAACAATTTATCAGACAATCTGTGTGGGCACTCCACAAGACGATATCCAGAACCTTCGGGTTCAAAAAAATATCAAGTCTTGAAGAGTGACCAAGCAGTAATTCATTTAGTTGAATTATTACGAAAGTTATTTTCGAGCATCGCTTCACGAGTTGAAGCAAATCAAGCTTTTAATTGAAGAGTTTGATCATGGCTCAGATTGAACGCTGGCGGCAGGCCTAACACATGCAAGTCGAGCGGTAGCACAGGGAGCTTGCTCCTGGGTGACGAGCGGCGGACGGGTGAGTAATGTCTGGGAAACTGCCTGATGGAGGGGGATAACTACTGGAAACGGTAGCTAATACCGCATAACGTCTACGGACCAAAGTGGGGGACCTTCGGGCCTCATGCCATCAGATGTGCCCAGATGGGATTAGCTAGTAGGTGGGGTAATGGCTCACCTAGGCGACGATCCCTAGCTGGTCTGAGAGGATGACCAGCCACACTGGAACTGAGACACGGTCCAGACTCCTACGGGAGGCAGCAGTGGGGAATATTGCACAATGGGCGCAAGCCTGATGCAGCCATGCCGCGTGTGTGAAGAAGGCCTTCGGGTTGTAAAGCACTTTCAGCGAGGAGGAAGGGTAGTGTGTTAATAGCACATTGCATTGACGTTACTCGCAGAAGAAGCACCGGCTAACTCCGTGCCAGCAGCCGCGGTAATACGGAGGGTGCAAGCGTTAATCGGAATTACTGGGCGTAAAGCGCACGCAGGCGGTTTGTTAAGTCAGATGTGAAATCCCCGCGCTTAACGTGGGAACTGCATTTGAAACTGGCAAGCTAGAGTCTTGTAGAGGGGGGTAGAATTCCAGGTGTAGCGGTGAAATGCGTAGAGATCTGGAGGAATACCGGTGGCGAAGGCGGCCCCCTGGACAAAGACTGACGCTCAGGTGCGAAAGCGTGGGGAGCAAACAGGATTAGATACCCTGGTAGTCCACGCTGTAAACGATGTCGACTTGGAGGTTGTGCCCTTGAGGCGTGGCTTCCGGAGCTAACGCGTTAAGTCGACCGCCTGGGGAGTACGGCCGCAAGGTTAAAACTCAAATGAATTGACGGGGGCCCGCACAAGCGGTGGAGCATGTGGTTTAATTCGATGCAACGCGAAGAACCTTACCTACTCTTGACATCCAGAGAATTCGCTAGAGATAGCTTAGTGCCTTCGGGAACTCTGAGACAGGTGCTGCATGGCTGTCGTCAGCTCGTGTTGTGAAATGTTGGGTTAAGTCCCGCAACGAGCGCAACCCTTATCCTTTGTTGCCAGCACGTAATGGTGGGAACTCAAAGGAGACTGCCGGTGATAAACCGGAGGAAGGTGGGGATGACGTCAAGTCATCATGGCCCTTACGAGTAGGGCTACACACGTGCTACAATGGCGTATACAAAGAGAAGCGAACTCGCGAGAGCAAGCGGACCTCATAAAGTACGTCGTAGTCCGGATCGGAGTCTGCAACTCGACTCCGTGAAGTCGGAATCGCTAGTAATCGTAGATCAGAATGCTACGGTGAATACGTTCCCGGGCCTTGTACACACCGCCCGTCACACCATGGGAGTGGGTTGCAAAAGAAGTAGGTAGCTTAACCTTCGGGAGGGCGCTTACCACTTTGTGATTCATGACTGGGGTGAAGTCGTAACAAGGTAACCGTAGGGGAACCTGCGGTTGGATCACCTCCTTACCTAATGATATTGATTCGCGTGAAGTGCTCACACAGATTGTCTGATAGAAACGTAATGAGCAAAAGCGCTACCTGTTGATGTAATGAGTCACTGACTCATGCTGATACGAACCGATTAAGACAGTCAGTTTAATCGGATTTTCGTGTCCCCATCGTCTAGAGGCCTAGGACACTGCCCTTTCACGGCTGTAACAGGGGTTCGAATCCCCTTGGGGACGCCATCCGATAATGAGTGAAAGACATTATCACCGGTTCTTGGAACCGAAAACATCTTAAAGATGACTCTTGCGAGTCGTGTTTAAGATATTGCTCTTTAACAATCTGGAACAAGCTGAAAATTGAAACATGACAGCTGAAACTTATCCCTCCGTAGAAGTATTGGGGTAAGGATTAACCTGTCATAGAGTCTCTCAAATGTAGCAGCACGATGTGTTCTCTGTTTACAGAAACACCTTCGGGTTGTGAGGTTAAGTGACTAAGCGTACACGGTGGATGCCTAGGCAGTCAGAGGCGATGAAGGGCGTGCTAATCTGCGATAAGCGTCGGTAAGGTGATATGAACCGTAATAACCGGCGATACCCGAATGGGGAAACCCAGTGCAATTCGTTGCACTATCATACGATGAATACATAGTCGTATGAGGCGAACCGGGGGAACTGAAACATCTAAGTACCCCGAGGAAAAGAAATCAACCGAGATTCCCCCAGTAGCGGCGAGCGAACGGGGAGGAGCCCAGAACCTGAATCAGTTCTTGTGTTAGTGGAAGCGTCTGGAAAGTCGCACAGTAAAGGGTGATAGTCCCGTACACTAAAATGCATTAATTGTGAGTTCGATGAGTAGGGCGGGACACGTGACATCCTGTCTGAATATGGGGGGACCATCCTCCAAGGCTAAATACTCCTGACTGACCGATAGTGAACCAGTACCGTGAGGGAAAGGCGAAAAGAACCCCGGCGAGGGGAGTGAAATAGAACCTGAAACCGTGTACGTACAAGCAGTGGGAGCACCTTCGTGGTGTGACTGCGTACCTTTTGTATAATGGGTCAGCGACTTATATTTTGTAGCAAGGTTAACCGTATAGGGGAGCCGTAGGGAAACCGAGTCTTAACTGGGCGAATAGTTGCAAGGTATAGACCCGAAACCCGGTGATCTAGCCATGGGCAGGTTGAAGGTTGGGTAACACTAACTGGAGGACCGAACCGACTAATGTTGAAAAATTAGCGGATGACTTGTGGCTGGGGGTGAAAGGCCAATCAAACCGGGAGATAGCTGGTTCTCCCCGAAAGCTATTTAGGTAGCGCCTCGTGAACTCATCTTCGGGGGTAGAGCACTGTTTCGGCTAGGGGGCCATCCCGGCTTACCAAACCGATGCAAACTCCGAATACCGAAGAATGTTATCACGGGAGACACACGGCGGGTGCTAACGTCCGTCGTGAAGAGGGAAACAACCCAGACCGCCAGCTAAGGTCCCAAAGTCATGGTTAAGTGGGAAACGATGTGGGAAGGCATAGACAGCCAGGATGTTGGCTTAGAAGCAGCCATCATTTAAAGAAAGCGTAATAGCTCACTGGTCGAGTCGGCCTGCGCGGAAGATGTAACGGGGCTAAACCATGCACCGAAGCTGCGGCAGCGACGCTTAGGCGTTGTTGGGTAGGGGAGCGTTCTGTAAGCCGTTGAAGGTGGCCTGTGAGGGTTGCTGGAGGTATCAGAAGTGCGAATGCTGACATAAGTAACGATAAAGCGGGTGAAAAGCCCGCTCGCCGGAAGACCAAGGGTTCCTGTCCAACGTTAATCGGGGCAGGGTGAGTCGACCCCTAAGGCGAGGCCGAAAGGCGTAGTCGATGGGAAACAGGTTAATATTCCTGTACTCGGTGTTACTGCGAAGGGGGGACGGAGAAGGCTAGGCTAGCCGGGCGACGGTTGTCCCGGTTTAAGCGTGTAGGGGGAGTGACCTGGTAAATCCGGTTACTTACTCAACCCTGAGGCGTGATGACGATGCACTACGGTGCAGAAGTAGTTGATGCCAAGCTTCCAGGAAAAGCCTCTAAGCATCAGGTAACACAGAATCGTACCCCAAACCGACACAGGTGGTCAGGTAGAGAATACCAAGGCGCTTGAGAGAACTCGGGTGAAGGAACTAGGCAAAATGGTGCCGTAACTTCGGGAGAAGGCACGCTGGCGCGTAGGTGAAGAGACTTGCTCTCGGAGCTGAAGCCAGTCGCAGATACCAGCTGGCTGCAACTGTTTAATAAAAACACAGCACTGTGCAAACACGAAAGTGGACGTATACGGTGTGACGCCTGCCCGGTGCTGGAAGGTTAATTGATGGGGTCAGCCGCAAGGCGAAGCTCTTGATCGAAGCCCCAGTAAACGGCGGCCGTAACTATAACGGTCCTAAGGTAGCGAAATTCCTTGTCGGGTAAGTTCCGACCTGCACGAATGGCGTAATGATGGCCAGGCTGTCTCCACCCGAGACTCAGTGAAATTGAACTCGCTGTGAAGATGCAGTGTACCCGCGGCAAGACGGAAAGACCCCGTGAACCTTTACTATAGCTTGACACTGAACATTGAGCCTTGATGTGTAGGATAGGTGGGAGGCTTTGAAGCGTGGACGCCAGTCTGCGTGGAGCCAACCTTGAAATACCACCCTTTAATGTTTGATGTTCTAACTCGGCCCCGTGATCCGGGGTGAGGACAGTGTCTGGTGGGTAGTTTGACTGGGGCGGTCTCCTCCCAAAGAGTAACGGAGGAGCACGAAGGTTAGCTAATCACGGTCGGACATCGTGAGGTTAGTGCAAAGGCATAAGCTAGCTTGACTGCGAGAGTGACGGCTCGAGCAGGTACGAAAGTAGGTCTTAGTGATCCGGTGGTTCTGAATGGAAGGGCCATCGCTCAACGGATAAAAGGTACTCCGGGGATAACAGGCTGATACCGCCCAAGAGTTCATATCGACGGCGGTGTTTGGCACCTCGATGTCGGCTCATCACATCCTGGGGCTGAAGTAGGTCCCAAGGGTATGGCTGTTCGCCATTTAAAGTGGTACGCGAGCTGGGTTTAGAACGTCGTGAGACAGTTCGGTCCCTATCTGCCGTGGGCGTTGGAAGATTGAGAGGGGTTGCTCCTAGTACGAGAGGACCGGAGTGAACGCACCACTGGTGTTCGGGTTGTCATGCCAATGGCACTGCCCGGTAGCTAAGTGCGGAAAAGATAAGCGCTGAAAGCATCTAAGCGCGAAACTTGCCTCGAGATGAGTCTTCCCTGGGCCTTTAAGGCCCCTGAAGGAACGTTTAAGACTAAGACGTTGATAGGCTGGGTGTGTAAGTGCAGCGATGCATTGAGCTAACCAGTACTAATGATCCGTGAGGCTTAACCTTACAACACCAAAGGTGTTTTAGAGAGATTGTAGAGATTTTCAGCGAGTTCCGAGATTGGTTTCAATGGCTGCGGGAGTGGCGGTTGGAATGAAACAGAATTTGCCTGGCGGCAATAGCGCGGTGGTCCCACCTGACCCCATGCCGAACTCAGAAGTGAAACGCCGTAGCGCCGATGGTAGTGTGGGGTCTCCCCATGCGAGAGTAGGACACTGCCAGGCATCAAATAAACGTTATCAGCCTGACAACTGGTAATGAGCAGGATCGCCAAGCGCGGTTTTGCCCACATCGAAAGATGTGACGTAAAAGAATCGGTGGAGCGGTAGTTCAGTTGGTTAGAATACCTGCCTGTCACGCAGGGGGTCGCGGGTTCGAGCCCCGTCCGTTCCGCCACTTATTTGATAAGCCCTGAGTCTATGACTCAGGGCTTTTTCATATGCAAAATTCAAGAAAATCCAAATCACTACGTGATTTATGCGGTGAAAATCTGCTTTTATAAATCATTATCTGAATTGTGCACCAATATAAAGAATAATATACCCGGCAATGTTATTCTCGCCGGGTAGTCTTTTTCTTTATCGTTATTTGATATTCTGACGGGCCAGTTCCAGTTGAATATCTTTATCCAGGTTGGCGACCCAGCGGTTATAATTCGGGTGAATATTTCCGCCTTTGGCATCCATATTACTGCTGGCAATATACTTAATCTGATAACTATTCGAATTGTAATTTATACGAATATCGGCGCTATGGCCACGCAGTAAGATCTTGCCATCGATCACACCGTCACTGACTGGGTTCATGATCCAACCACGGTTAAGCCCTGCGGCGAGAATGGCCTGACGCACCTGCGCATTACTGTGGCTACCTGCAACGTTTTGACTGACGTTTTTTACTGGCGCAGTGCCTGCACAGCCGCTGACCAGAATCGCTGCGAATACACCAGTTAAAATGAGTTTTAAAGGTTTCATACTCTTTTCCATGAGTGTTCGTTATTAAGATGTGTAATATTCATACATGAGATGTTATGTATGCTTACCCTCAATAAGATACTCCTCCGGGAGATTTTCGACAAATATTGCGGCTTTTCATTGTGATAATTCCCTCTGCGCTCAAGTCTCATGGCGTTATGTCGATAAATAACTCTAATCGGTTAATCGCGCATTTCAACTAAAAATAGGAATTTTGGGAATGCAATCCAGGATTAAATATAATAGATTTAGCCACGGAACTTTTCTGACCGGTAATACCATTAATGGCGGGCGACATGAATATACTCAGTTGGTGGGCAATGGCTCCCGATCGTGGAACGCGTGAAGCATGGCGTCAATGGTCATCAGATGACTTTCTTGCCTCCGATTATCAGGGCTCGTTGCCTGCCTGTTCTCATATCCCCATGATGTCGCTACGCCGAATGAGCGCCGGAACGCGTTTGGCAGTAGAAAGCGGGCTGATCTTATTGAAGGACTACCGGGCAGATATGGCGATCTTTACCAGTCGGCATGGTGAACTGGAGCGGACGCACAAGATTCTTCAACACCTGCATCAGGAACAACCGCTATCGCCAACGGATTTTGCCATGTCGGTGCATAACACGGCGGCGGGATGGTTAACGATTATAGCGAAGAATACCTTGCCAACCACCTCGTTGGCTGCCGGCGAGGACAGTTTTCAGCAGGGCATGATAGAGGCTCAGGCCTTGTTAGCTACGGGCAGTGCGCAGCGGGTGTTATTAATTGATTTCGACGGTACCGTACCGGATGTCTACCGGCCTTTCGCGCCAGAAAATACATTCCCTTATGCCGTCGCCCTGTTGCTGGAAAACGGTGGCTCGTTACACTGCAAGGTTGCTGAATCGGCGCAGGTTCAGGCTAGCCGTCGGGAACCACAGAGTATGGCATTTTTGCGCGGTTGGCTTGGCGCTGATGATGCATTCACGGTCCCCGGCCAACGGCATGACTGGGTGTGGGGACGCTGATGGAAAAGGCGATGCCTGCAGAAAATACGCCGGAACAATCCTCATGGTTTAACCGTTGTTGGCGGGTGATAGCTACGGGTTTTTGTTTCTCGTTGTTTGGCCTGGGCGGTCTGTTATTGTCCGGTGTTTGGTTTAATCTTATGCGTCTTGCAGTGCGTGATCCTGCTCGTCGCAACCAACTGACGCAAAGTTCTATCCGCCACAGTTTCCGTTTCTTCCTGGCTACCACGAGGTTTTTCGGCGTACTGGACTACCATTTCGACAATGCGGAGCGCTTTCGCGAAGATCGCGGTTGTTTGGTGATCGCCAATCATCCCAGCCTGTTGGATTACGTGTTATTGGCTTCGCAAATGCCACGTTGCGACTGCATAGTGAAAGAGGCTTTGCTGAGCAATGTGTTTGTCAGCGGAGTGATCAAGGCCGCCGGATATCTGGCCAATGCGCAGTCGGATATATTGTTGGAACAGTGCGGACAAAGGCTGGCTGCCGGGGGGACAATCTTAATCTTCCCGGAAGGCACCCGCACCACACCAGGCAAGGCTCTGGCACTGCAGCGAGGAGCGGCCAATATTGCGCTGCGCGGTCAATGTAGCATCCGCATTGTGCATATCCACTGCCACCCCCCCATGCTGACGAAGCAAGGCAAATGGTATAAGATCCCGGCGGTAAAACCGCAATTCCGGATCACCGTTCAGGATAAGATCGACACCCGCGCATTCATTCATGCAAATGATGTTTCGCCCGCCCTTGCGGCAAGAAGATTAACCCAGCATTTAACTGACGCTTTACAGTCAGAACCTATAAATAATGAGAAATAGCGTAATGAATTTATTGAGCACCGAAATCAAGCAATTGATCATTGATACGCTCAATCTTGAAGGTATGACACCGGAGGAGATTGACGCCGAAGCGCCGCTGTTTGGTGATGGACTGGGTCTGGACTCCATTGATGCATTGGAACTGGGGCTGGCTTTAAAAAACCGTTACGGCGTGGTGCTGTCGGCTGAAAGCCAGGATATGCGCCAACACTTTTATTCCGTGGAAACGCTGGCGAAGTTTGTTTCTGCACAGCGTAGCCAATAAGGGGTTTTCATGGATAAGCAAGAAATTTACCTGCAAATTCAGTCGCTTCTGGTCAAGCTGTTCGAGCTGGACGCCGATGACATCAAGCCAGAGTCCCGTTTGTACGAAGAGCTGGAGCTAGACAGCATCGATGCGGTGGATCTGGTGGTGCACCTGCAGAAAACGACCGGCAAAAAGATCAAACCGGAAATGTTCAAGTCAGTGCGAACCGTACAGGACGTGGTTGACGCCATTGATGAACTGCTGAAGTCAGAAAGCTAAGGCTGCGGGCTAAGGTGGAGAGTCGTTGGCTGACCCCGATGTTGCGGTTGCTGCAGGGCGCAGTATGGCTGGTGCTGTTGCTGTATCCGCTGACGGTTTGGGTCGGCCTGACGCATTGGGGAACCGCTCTCCTGGCACCGTTATTGGTGGGGGTCTTTAGCTTGCGCCTGCTGATGTTGCGCGGGAAACTGCGCCAACAAATGTGGCTGGGAAAAGCCTTGGCCCTAGTGGGCATCTTGCTGGCGCTCGCCAGTTGGGCGTTAAAGCAGAGCCACTGGTTGCTGTACTACCCGGTGCTGGTCAACGCAATACTGCTGCTGCTGTTTGCCTACTCGCTGTTTGCCCCGCCTACGGTGGTGGAGCGATTGGCCCGTATAACGGAACCGCAGTTGGACGCTGCCGGCATTGCTTATACTCGCCGGGTGACTCAGGTGTGGTGCGGGTTCTTTATTGTTAACGGTGCGATAGCGCTGACAACCTGTCTGTCCGGTGATATCACACTCTGGACGCTGTATAACGGCGGCATCAGCTATCTGCTGATGGGGGCATTAATGGGTATTGAATGGATAGTCAGGAAAAGGATCCGGCACGCCTGAGTTTGCCAATGAACCGCTGGCTCAGCACGCAACGCGATGATTCGGTGCCGATCGCCTGGCGTGGCGATCAGCTATTCTGTCTCGGCCAATTTCGCCGTGACGTTGCCGCATTGGCCGCGATACTGGCGAGTAGGGAAGAGCACCGCTGGGCGCTGTGCTTTGATGATAGCTATCGCTTTGCCGTCGCCTTGCTGGCGTCGTTGTATGCCGGCAGGCTGCCGGTGATTTTTGGTCACCAGCGAGAAGCTATCCTCAAAGAGCAACGAGCGGATTACGATGCGCTACTGACCGATTTGCCTCTCGATCCTGGCGTGCCCGTTTTGGCGGTGCGCGAGGGCGGTTGTGAGGATATCGCGCTACCCGCCTGGCCTCAGGATCCTCGTTTTATTCTTTACACTTCCGGCTCGACCGGCCAACCGCAGGCTGTGTGCAAATCCGTCGCCTGCATGGACCGTGAAAGCGAACTGTTGGCTGCCGCTTTTGGTGACGTCTTGCGAGGATGCCGCGTCGTCGCATCGGTATCCCATCAGCATATGTATGGCCTGAGCTTCCGGCTGTTTCTGCCGCTGGCTTTAGGGCTGCCGTTTGATGCGCAGTTGACGCAATACCAAGAGCAGTTGATTGCCCGACATCAGGGCCGGCGTTTGGTGTTTGTCAGCAGCCCGGCATGGCTCAAGCGTTTGGATAATCGTTTGACGCTCGCCGAGTGCGTGGAGGTTTTTTCCGCCGGCGGCCCGTTATCCGAGGTGGAAGCACAGCTTGCCCGGCAAATGCTGGGGGTATTGCCACTGGAAATCTACGGTACCACGGAAACCGGTTCACTGGCCTGGCGCAGGCAAAATCGGGACATTGCCCTGTGGCAGCCGTTTGCTTGCGTCAGGTTAAAGGTGGATTCAGACAATCGGATTGAGGTTATGTCACCCCTGATACCTGACACGGGTAAAACGTTGCTGAGCGACATTATCGAACTGGCGCCGGATGGTCGACAATTCCAGTTAAATGGCCGCGCCGACCGCATTATCAAGCTGGAAGAGAAACGGTTGTCGTTAACCGAGGTGGAACGTCGCTTGGTGGCCTTGCCGGAGGTTGCCGATGCTGCCGTGCTAACGCAGCAGCAAAGAGGGCGCACGCTGCTGGTGGCCGTTGTCGTGCTATCTCCGTACGGCGAGCTCCGCCGACAAAGCTTGTCCGAAGGGGCTTTTACCCGTGAACTGCACCAGGCGCTGCGAGGCTGGCTGGAGCCGGTGGCTCTGCCGCGCAGTTGGCGCATTATCGATGCCATTCCGCTTAATCCGCAGGGCAAGCGCGCCTATGCTGAGCTACAGGAGCTGTTCTTATGATGCAACCTGAGGTGCTGCAACAGCAGGTGAGCGATGCCACCCATGCCAGCCTGCAGCTGCATTTGCCCGCTGAACTGTTTTGGTTTCGCGGCCACTTTCCGCAGCATCCGATCCTGCCGGGGGTCACGCAACTGAACTGGGTCATGCAGTATGCCCGTCAGCTGCTGGCTATCGAGGCCGGATTCAAAGGGATCGAGGTGGTCAAGTTTCAACAACCGTTACTGCCGGGGCAGAGGGTGTTGCTGCAACTCGAATGGCAACCGGAACGGCACAAGCTTTTGTTCAGCTATCGCGTCGGTGAGGCGATCGCCAGCAGCGGCAAGATCTCGTTATGTCAGTAAGCGCCCCTTTTTCCCCCTGTCTTCTTATTCCTTGTTTTAATCACGGGCAGATGATGGCCGCGGTACTGACATCGTTGGCGGATTATGGCCTGCCTTGCCTGGTGGTGGACGACGGCAGCGCTGCTGCCACCGCCGAAACGCTACAGCGGCTGGCCGCCGAACTGCCCTGGGTTAGCCTGTTGCGGTTGGAAAAAAACCAGGGGAAGGGCGCAGCGGTCATCGCCGGTCTGCAATTGGCTCAGCGACAGGGCTACAGCCATGCTTTGCAGGTGGATGCCGACGGTCAGCATCAACTGAGTGATATACCGGCCATGATTGCCGAAGCGCGCGCTCATCCGGACTGTCTGATTTCCGGCCGGCCAGTCTATGACAGCTCGGTACCCAAAGCGCGCCTGTATGGGCGTTACGTCACCCACGTCTGGGTGTGGATCGAAACCCTGTCGCTGTCATTAAAGGACAGCATGTGCGGTTTCCGCGTTTACCCGGTAGCGCCGACGCTGGCGTTGACGGCGCGCCAACCGCTTGGCAAACGCATGGATTTCGATACCGAAGTGATGGTCCGGCTGTATTGGCAGGGGGTGCAAAGCCGTTTCTTGCCGACGCGGGTTACTTACCCGGTCGATGGCGTTTCGCATTTCGATGCGCTGCGCGATAACTTGCGTATTTCCTGGATGCACACCCGGTTGTTTTTCGGCATGTTGCCGCGGATTCCGCGTTTACTGCGTCAACGCCAACGGGCGAAGAAAGCGCAGCATTGGTCAGCAACTCAGGAGCGTCATGGCCTGTGGGGGATTCGGCTTATGCTGAAGGTCTACCAGATGTTTGGCCGCCGGGCATTTCAATGGCTGCTGTACCCGGTGATCGGCTACTTCTGGCTGACCGGGCGTGCTCAACGTGAAGCTTCGCGTGATTATCTGCAACGTCTGCGGCAGTTTGCCCACAATCGACAGCAACCATTACCCACGCCGCTCAACAGCTTTCGGCACTTTATGCGTTTTGGCGATGCGATGCTCGACAAGCTGGCGAGCTGGCGTGGTGAACTTCGTGACGTTCGGCTGGTAGATCCCGCAGCCTGTGAACGGCAGATCGCTTCCGGCAGAGGTACGCTGATCCTGGCCTCGCACTTGGGGGATATCGAGTCTTGCCGCGCTTTGGGTGAGTTGAATTCTGGCGTCAAGGTGAATGCTCTGGTGTTTACCGAGCATGCCGAGCGCTTCAATCAGGTGATGAAAGAGGTCAACCCTCGTGCCAACCTTAACCTGATACCGGTGACTTCACTGGGGCCTGAAACCGCCATGCGTCTGCAGGACAAACTCGACGCCGGCGAGTGGGTGGCTATCGTTGGCGATCGCACCTCGGCCGGAAAACATCAGCGCGGTGAGCAACCGAGGGTGGTGTGGAGCCGCTTTCTCGGTCAATCGGCACCTTTCCCTCAGGGGCCTTTTGTTCTGGCCGCTGCGCTGCGTTGTCCGGTATACCTGATGTTCGGTCTCAAACAGCAGGGGCGTCTGAACGTTTATTTCGAACCGTTTGCCGATCCGCTGTCATTACCCCGGCAGCAGCGCCAACAGGCGTTGCAGGATGCGGTGGACCGCTATGCCGCCCGGCTGGAGCATTATTGCCTGCTGGCGCCGCTCGACTGGTTTAATTTTTTCGATTTCTGGCAGTTGGCGGCACCGTCGCCAACGCAACAGGGGCCTGAGACATGAAGCTTAAAGACAATCCGCGATTCTCCGTCAGGGTTGAAATCACCATCCCTTTCCATGATACCGATGCCATGGGCGTGGTGTGGCACGGTAACTACTTCCGTTATTTCGAGATTGCCCGCGAAGCCTTGCTCAAACAGTTCAATTACGGATACCGGCAGATGCAGGCCTCGGGCTATGTCTGGCCGATCGTAGATACGCGGGTGAAATATATTGCGCCTGTCCTGTTTGAGCAGCGCATCATCGTCTGTGCAGAGCTGGAAGAGTATGAAAACCGCCTGCGCATCGGCTACCGCATTCTGGATGCAGAGAGCGGAATAACCACCACCCGCGGCCATACTATTCAGGTCGCGGTGGACGCCGACAGCAAAGAAATGTGCTTTGTCTCCCCGCAAGTACTGTTGGATAACATCGAGGGGGCACAATGAAATTTTGGATGCTGGCTGTTGTGACCTTCTTCAGTCTGGGCGTGCAGGCGGTAACGCTGCCGGAGCTGCAGCAGCGGTTTAGCCAACAGCCGGTGCTGCACGCCGAATTTGAGCAGCAGCGCAGTATCAGCGGCATGGCAAAACCGTTGAAGTCCAGCGGCGAACTGTTGATTTCCCAGCAGAAAGGATTGTGGTGGGCGCAACAGAAGCCTTTCCCGCTGACCCTGCTGCTGGATGATAAACGCATGGTGCAAACCCTGGCGGGCCAGCCGCCGCAGGTGGTAACGGCGGACAACAACCCGCAGATGTTCCAGTTCAATCACCTGCTGACCGCGCTGTTTCATGCCGACAGCCAGGCGCTGGAACAAAACTTTGCTCTGCAGTTCACCGATTTGGGGCATAACCACTGGCGGCTGGTGCTGACGCCGAAAACCACGCCGCTCGACAAACTGTTCAAGCGCATTACCCTCAACGGCGAACAGTACCTGGAAACTATTGATATCGACGATATGCAAAGTGACGCCACCCATATTCGCTTCTTTAATCAACGTACGGTGCCGCAGGCGCTGACTGACGAGGAGCAACAGCGTTTTGCGTCCTGAACTGCATCGGCGGCTGGCATTTGGCTGGCTGGCGATTTGCCTGCTGCTGATTGCGGCCTTGTGCTGGCTGTTGCCGCGCAGTCAAATCAACAGCAGCGTCCTGGCGTTATTGCCAAAACAGCAACTGGTTGGCGTGCCGGATGAATTGGCTGACGGCTTCAGCCGCCGCCTGGATCGTCAACTGATGTGGCTAGTCAGCCCGCCGCCAGGGGCGGATAACGCCGCAGTGGATTGGTGGTGGCAGCAGCTACGTCAGATGCCCGAGTTGCAGCGGGTTGGCGGGCCTATGGATGCACAACGTCAGCAGCAGTGGGGGCGTTTTTTCTACCAGCATCGCAATGTGCTGCTGGATGATGCCACTCGGCAACGTTTGCAGCAGGGGGCAGACGCGCAGAGCCAGTGGATCCTCGGCCAACTCTATTCTGCTTTCGCCGGCGTCAGCGGCAAAGAGCTGGCGAACGATCCGTTGATGCTGGTACGTGCCTCACAGTTGGCGCAGCAACAGAACGGCGGCTTGCTGAGCCTGTCCAAGGGGTGGCTGGTGGCGCGTGATGTACAGGGGCGCAGTTGGTATTTGTTGCACGCCGAGCTTAGCGCATCATCTTATGACATCAGCAGTGCCCGGCTAACGGTAGATAAACTGACAGCGTTGCAGCAACAGCTGCAGCAGTGCTGGCCGGGAGCCGAAGTGCTCAGCCGCGGCACGTTGTTTTACAGCAACTACGCCAGCCAACAGGCCGAAAAGGATATTTCCACGATTGGCCTGGCGTCGGTGGCGGGCGTGTTTTTATTGGTGTTGTTTATGTTCCGCTCACCTTTGCCGCTGTTGTTGTGCGCGCTGTCGGTGGGTATTGGCGCTCTGGCCGGCACCGTCGCTACGCTGCTGGCCTTTGGCGAAATACATTTGATGACGCTGGTGCTGAGCATCAGCATCGTCGGCATTTCGGCTGACTACACGCTCTATTTCCTGACCGAGCGAATGGTGCATGGTCGGCAGTCGACGCCATTAGCCAGTTTGCAAAAGCTGTTGCCGGCATTGTCGATGGCGTTGCTGACCACCGTAGTGGCCTACCTGGCGCTGTTGATTGCGCCGTTCCCCGGTTTGCAGCAGTTGGCGGTATTTGCCGCTGCCGGATTGAGCGCCGCCTGCATTACCGTTATTTGCTGGTACCCGCAATTGTCGCGACGGTTGCCGGTACGCCCAGCGCCGGGGTTAACACTGATCCTGAATTGGCTGCATGCCTGGCGCCATCGGCCGCTGTTGCGTTATGGGTTGCCCGACGCGGTGCTGTTGCTGGTGGTCGCGGGGTTCAGCCAGTTGAAGGTAGATGACGACATTGGCCAACTGCAGGCATTACCTGTGGCGTTACAGCAGCAGGAGCAGCGTATCGCCGCACTGACGGGCCAACATAACGATCAGAAGTGGCTGGTGGTCTACGGCGCCAATGCCGAGCAGCTGTTGCAACGTATCGAGTTGTTGCAACCCAAACTGGCTGAGGCCAAACAGCAAGGCGTGCTGGCGGATTATCGTCTGTTGCCTCTGCCTTCTCTCCAACGCCAGCAAGAAAACATCGCTTTATTGCAGCGCGTGGCGCCGCAGGTGATGAACAACCTGCAGCAGGCAGAGTTGGTATTGAGTACACCAGATTTAACGCCTGAATGGGTCAGCCCGCAGCAGTGGCTGGGCAGCGTGGTTAGCGAGGGTTGGCGTCTGCTGTGGCTGACGTTGCCCGATGGGCGCAGTGCGGCGCTGGTGCCCGTTAACGGCGTGAAGAACAGTGCGATGATGAAGACACTGGCGGAGCAGGTTCCCGGCACCGGTTGGATCGATAGGAAAACCGAGTTCAGTGACCTGTTTGGTCAATATCGCCTGTATCTTTCTTATCTGTTGGCATTGTCGGTTGCAGCGATTGCGCTGATTTACCTGTGGCGTTTTGGTCTGCGTCATGGCTTGCGCTGCATGGTGCCGACGCTATTGTCACTGGGTAGCGGTATTGCGGTATTGGCACTGAGTGGCCATACGCTAAATCTGTTTTCGCTGTTGGCGCTGGTGCTGGTTTTGGGGATCGGCATTAACTATACGTTGTTCTTTACCAATCCCCGGGGCACGCCGACCACCTCGATGTTCGCCATTTTTATGGCGGTATTCACCACCCAACTGACGTTCGGCATGCTGGTACTGAGCCACACTCAGGCCATCAGCAGTTTTGGTATCGTATTGAGCAGCGGAATTGCCGTGGCATTTTTATTGGCACCGCTGAC
Source organism: Serratia sp. AXJ-M (assembly GCF_046531865.1). NCBI lineage: Bacteria > Pseudomonadati > Pseudomonadota > Gammaproteobacteria > Enterobacterales > Yersiniaceae > Serratia > Serratia sp. AXJ-M. The sequence continues at coordinate 877,160 of NZ_CP059394.1, forward strand.
GTTAGTATCGAAAAGAAAAAGAGGGAAAGCCTGATGCGCGGCTTACGAATGGTGCTGTTAATGTGGATTGTCGTGCTGGCCGGCTGCGCTGGTTCGCAGGATCCGACGCTGCCGCAGGCGTGGCTAAAACCCGGTACGCAGGTGACCTTACCACCTCCAGCGCTGGCTCAGCCGATTAATCAGCAACAGTTGCTGACCGCCGAAGTCAAAGGGCAACAGCATTCGATGCTGGTGCTGCTCAATGCCGACGGCCAGCGTTTGCAACTGGTGGGCATGTCGCCGCTCGGTATCCGTCTGTTTAACCTGACCTACGATCGTCAGGGGATCCACACCGAACAATTGATCAAGGTGGGGGAACTGCCGCCAGCCAGCCAGGTGCTGGCGGATATCATGTTGAGCTACTGGCCGGTGAAGGACTGGCAACCCTTGCTGCCAGCAGGGTGGCGACTGGAAGACCAGGCGCTGGTACGTCGCTTGTATGACGAGCATGGGGGGGTGATCAATGAAATCCGTTACCAGCAGATGGACGGAAGGCGAGAACCGGTGTCGATCGCGCAATCTGCCTTCCATTACCGCATCATCATTCAAACGCTGGGGAACGAATAATGATCTATTTCTCCGCCGTAGGAATGGTGAATGCGCTGGGCAACGATCTGCCGCAGATCGCGCAAAACCTGGCGCGCGGTATTTCGCCCGGCATGCAGCAGCAGACGCAGTGGCTGACGGGCGGCGCGCCGTCCTGGTTTGGCAACGTACAGGGTGATTTACCCGCGATCCCCGAGTCGCTCAAGCGGCATAATTCTCGCAATAATCGCCTGCTGTTGGCCGCTTTTGCGCAGATCGAGACGCCGGTACGCGAGGCCATTGCCCGTTACGGCGCCGATCGTGTCGCGGTGATTATGGGCACCAGCACTTCCGGCATTCACGAAGGCGAACTGGCGCTTCACCAGTATCAAGCGGGGCAATGGCCACCGGGTTACCATTATCACCAGCAGGAGCTGGGCGATCCGAGCCAGTTTCTCAGCGCTTTTCTCTCGACCCGTGGTCCGGCCTATACCCTGTCGACGGCCTGTTCCTCAAGCGCGCGGGCCATCATCAGCGGTAAACGTCTGATTGCAGCCGGGTTAGTGGACGCGGCGATTGTAGGCGGGGCAGACAGCCTGTGCCAAATGCCGATTAACGGTTTCCACAGCCTGGAGTCACTGTCCGCGGAGCGCTGCACGCCTTTTGCAACAGGACGCAGCGGGATTAATATCGGTGAGGCGGCGGCGTTAATGCTGTTGACGCGGGAACCTGCGCCGGTGGCGTTGTTGGGCGTTGGCGAATCTTCGGATGCCTGGCACATGTCGGCACCGCATCCAGCCGGTGAAGGCGCCGAGCGTGCAATGACCATGGCATTGCAGCAGGCCGGTTTGAGTACCGACCAAGTTGGTTATATTAATTTGCACGGCACGGCCACGCGGCTTAACGATCAGGTTGAAGCCCTGGTGGTGAATCGCCTGTTTGGCGAACAAACGCCGTGCAGTTCAACCAAGCATCTTACCGGCCATACGCTGGGGGCGGCTGGAGCGGTGGAGGCAGCGCTGAGCTGGCTGTTGTTGACCCAGTCATTGCCGCTGCCGCAGCAAGATTTCAGTGCAGTTCCACGCGATGCCGAACTGGCGCCGATCGGTCTGGTGTGTGAGCCCCAGACGTTGGGAGCGCGCGCTATCCTCTCCAATTCATTTGCCTTCGGCGGCAACAATGCCTGTTTGCTGTTGGGAGATGCTCCATGAATGCTTACCGGACGGCAGAATATTACTTACCTCATGCCTCACCGATGGTGCTGCTGGAACGGGTGCTGGAAGTGGGTGAAGAGCATACACGCTGCGCGGTCAACGTCAGTGCGAATAGCGTGCTGGCGCCGTTTCTCGACGAGCAGGGGGCACTTCCTGGTTGGTACGGCATTGAGCTGATGGCGCAGGCGATTGGGGTTTGGAGTGGCTGGCACGGTCGCCAGAGTGCCAAGCCGCCGCAGCTGGGTATGCTGCTCGGCGGGCGGGCCATTCACTGTGAGTTGCCCGCTTTTCCTGCCGGCAGCGAGCTGGTGGTTAGCGTGCAACAGTTGTTGAAAGACGAGAAATTAGCCAGTTTTGAGTGTGAAATCAGTATCGATAATGTGCCGATCGCACAGGGCAGGTTGAACACCTATCAACCTGATCAACAAGAAATTATTCAATTGACGACCTTAAGGGGAGACGCATGATGCGTTCCGTTTTAGTCACCGGCGCCAGTAAAGGGATCGGTCAGGCCATAGCCTGCCGCCTGGCTGCGGATGGCTTTTTGATTGTAGTCCACTACCACAGTGATAAGACCGGGGCAGAACACACCTTGCAGCAAATTGTCAGTGCCGGCGGGCAAGGGCGATTGATGCAGTTTGATATCAGCAACCGCATGCAGTGCCGCGAGGTGTTGGAGCAGGATATTGAAACCCACGGCGCCTACTACGGCGTGGTGAATAATGCAGGGATCACCCGCGATGGCGCTTTCCCGGCGTTAAGTGAGGAGGATTGGGATGGGGTGATCCATACCAATCTCGACAGCTTCTACAACGTGCTTCACCCCTGTGTCATGCCAATGATTGGCCTGCGCAAGGGCGGGCGGATCATCGCGCTGTCGTCGGTGTCGGGCGTCATGGGCAACCGTGGACAGGTAAACTACAGTGCGGCCAAGGCAGGTGTGATCGGTGCCTGTAAGGCGTTGGCTATCGAACTGGCGAAACGCAAAATTACCGTTAACTGCATCGCTCCGGGTTTGATCGACACTGGCATGATCGACATCGAGCCGGCGGCGCTGGATGAAGCGATGCGGGCAATCCCGCTTAAGCGTATGGGATCGGCAGAAGAGGTGGCGGGGTTGGCCAGCTACCTGATGTCGGATATCGCCGGCTATGTAACGCGGCAGGTCATTTCCATTAATGGAGGAATGGTATGACGCAACGAGTGGTCGTCACCGGCATGGCGGGCGTTACGGCGTTCGGCAATAGCTGGGCAGAGGTGTCCAGCCGGTTGAAGCAGGGCAAGAATGCGGTGCGTTACATGACGCAATGGGAAGAATACCAGGGGTTGAACACCCACCTCGGTGCCCCGATCGAGAATTTCATACTGCCGGATCACTATACGCGCAAGCGTATTCGTTCCATGGGCCGTGTTTCGCTGTTGGCGACTCGAGCGACGGAACTTGCGCTCGAACAGGCCGGGTTGCTGGGCGAGAAGGTGCTGACTAACGGTGAGACCGGTATCGCCTACGGTTCTTCGACCGGCAGCACCAAGCCGGTCAGTGAATTCGCCACCATGCTCACCGAGAAGCACACCGGCAATATTACCGGCACCACCTATGTGCAGATGATGCCTCATACCGCGGCGGTAAACACTGGCCTGTTCTTCGGCCTGCGGGGCCGGGTGATCCCGACATCCAGTGCCTGCACCTCCGGCAGTCAGGCGATTGGTTATGCCTATGAGAGTATCCGCCACGGTTATCAGACGGTGATGGTGGCCGGCGGGGCCGAAGAGCTGTGCCCTTCGGAAGCGGCGGTGTTCGATACGCTGTTTGCAACCAGCCAGCAGAACGATCGCCCCGAGTTTTCGCCACGGCCGTTTGACCGTCAGCGAGATGGATTAGTGATTGGCGAAGGGGCAGGAACGCTGATCCTGGAGTCACTGGAACATGCACAGGCGCGTGGTGCGACCATTTACGGCGAGGTTATCAGCTTTGCCACCAACTGTGATGCGGCACATATCACTCAGCCGCAGCAGGAAACCATGCAGATTTGCATGCAGCAGGCGCTGAGGGCTTCCGGGTTGGCAACCGGTGATATCGGCTATATCAGTGCCCACGGCACGGCGACCGATCGTGGCGATATCGCGGAAAGTCAGGCAACGGCGGCGATTTTCGGCAATCGAACGCCGATCTCCTCGCTGAAAAGTTATTTTGGCCATACGTTGGGCGCCTGTGGTGCGTTGGAAGCCTGGATGACGTTGGAGATGATGCGCGAAGGCAGCTTCGCCCCTACCATCAACCTCAGCGAACCGGACAGCGCCTGTGGCGACCTGGACTATATCATGGGCGGCTATCGTCAGATTGATACCGAGTTTGTGCAGTCGAATAACTTCGCTTTCGGCGGCATCAATACTTCACTGATCCTGCGCCGCTGGGCGTAATCTTGCACTGCCGGAGGTTTTCCTCCGGCAATTGTTGCTATCTAATCAAAAGTCTTATGCACAATAGGGCGTTTTTGATCAACAAAACAGTTGCCATAATCCTCCCATATCGCTTCAACATCCTAATGAGAGAATAAAATTATGAGCATCCCTGCATTTGGTTTAGGCACCTTCCGTCTCCAGGATCAGGTGGTGATCGACTCGGTCACTACGGCACTCGAGCTGGGATACCGCGCGATCGATACGGCGCAAATCTATGAAAACGAAGCGGCGGTGGGGCAGGCGATTGCCGCCAGCGGCGTACCGCGTGAAGAGCTGTTTATCACCACCAAGATCTGGATCGCCAATTTGGCGAAAGGCAAGCTGATCCCGAGCCTGCAAGAGAGCCTGAGCAAGTTGCAAACCGGCTATGTTGATCTGACCCTGATTCACTGGCCTTCGCCGAACGACGAAGTTCCTGTTGCCGAGTTTATGGCCGAACTGGCGGAGGCGAAAAAATTAGGCCTGACGCGCCAAATTGGCGTTTCCAACTTCACTCTGGATCTGATGCAGCAAGCGATTGACGCCGTTGGGGCAGAGCAGATCGCCACAAACCAGATTGAGCTCTCGCCCTACCTGCAAAACCGCAAAGTGGTGGAGTTTGCCCAGCAGCACGGCATTGCCATCACTTCCTACATGACGCTGGCCTATGGTCAGGCGCTGAAGGATGAGACCATCAAGGCGATTGCGGCACGCCGCAATGCCACTCCGGCACAGGTTATTCTGGCCTGGGCGCTGCAGCTGGGTTACGCGGTGATCCCATCATCGACCAAACGTGAAAACCTGGCGAGCAACCTGTTGGCGCAGCAGTTGACGTTAAGCAGTGAGGAAATGGCAGAAATTGCCAAGCTGGAAAGCAATGGCCGTTTGGTCAGCCCGGAAGGCCTGGCACCGAACTGGGATTAATTTTCCGTACCTTTACATCAGAGGCGCCCAGACGGGCGCCTTTTTTATTGCCCCAGATGTTTGCTGAGAAAATCGATAAAGCTGCGCAGGCGGTTGCTGACGGCACTGTCGCTGTAATACACCGCATTGATTGGCATGGCGACCGGCAGCGTCTCCTCCACCAAGATCGGCACCAGATCGCCGCGCTCGATGTCTGCGCTAATCATAAAATCGGACAGGCAGGCAATGCCGTTGCCATGCAGGCACAGGTGACGCTGAGTTTCACCACTGTTGGTGGTCAGGCCTGGGGTGATTTCCAACTGCCGACCGTCGGCGCAGGCCAGTGGCCAACGATTCAAACTGGGCAGATCGTTAAAACCGATGCAGCAGTGTTGCGCTAAGTCTTCCACCTTTTGTGGCATGCCATATTGTGCCAAATAGGCAGGGGAGGCCAGCACGCGTCGATAGCTGGTCATCAGTTTGCGTGCCTTCAGGCTGGAGTCGGTCAACTCACCGACGCGGATGGCAATATCCACCTTACGCTCGATCAGGTTAATAAAGTTCTCTGAAGACACCAGTGACAGCGACATTTCCGGGTACAGGGCCCTAAATTCCGCCACTAGCGGCGTTAATACGTGCAGCACGACTGGCGTGGCAGCATCGACGCGCAACAGCCCCTGTGGACGTTGACGGCTTTCCATCAGCGCATTCTCCGCCGCGGCCATATCACTCAGTACCTTCTGCACCTGGCGGAAATAGTTTTCCCCCTCCTGCGTCAGGCTGATCTGACGCGTCGTGCGGTTGAGCAGCGTGACTCCGAGCTTGGTTTCCAGCTTTTTGACGGTGCGGCTAACCACCGAATTGGCCTGATCCAGTCGTTCGGCCGCACGGCTGAAACTGCCGCTTTCCACCACGGTCACGAAAGTAATCAATTCATCGGAATTCGCTTTCACTGTTGCTCCATTGGCAAAATTCATTTGATATTTTGAGCATTTTTATCATTTAAGCACAGACCGATAATAGCTGCCATCAACCTGAACGCTATTTGGAGTAAAAAAGATGCCTCTCGCATTACTTGCATTGACCATCAGCGCCTTTGCTATTGGTACTACCGAGTTTGTGATCGTTGGGCTAATCCCGACTATCGCGGAACAACTGGGGGTGACAGTACCGTCCGCCGGGCTGCTGGTTACCATTTATGCTATCGGCGTGGCGATTGGTGCGCCGGTACTGACGGCTTTAACCGGCCGCGTACCGCGCAAGCTGCTGCTGATCAGCCTGATGGTGCTGTTTACCCTCGGCAACCTGCTGGCCTGGCAGTCGCCGAGCTATGAGTCGTTGGTTGTGGCCCGCTTGTTGACCGGCCTGGCCCACGGGGTATTCTTCTCCATCGGCTCTACTATCGCCACCAGTCTGGTTGCGAAAGAGAAAGCCGCCTCGGCGATCGCCATTATGTTCGGCGGCCTGACCGTAGCGTTGGTGACAGGGGTACCCTTGGGGACCTTTATCGGCCAACATTTTGGCTGGCGTGAAACCTTCCTGGCGGTGTCGCTTATTGGTGTGATTGCCACGGTGGCCAGCGTCATCCTGGTACCCAACAATATTAAAAATCAGGCCAGCGCCAGCATTGGCGAGCAGTTTAAAGTGCTGACTCATCCACGCCTGCTGCTGATTTACGCCATCACCGCGCTGGGTTACGGTGGCGTATTCACCACCTTCACCTTCCTGGCGCCAATGATGCAGGAACTGGCGGGGTTCTCCGCCCCCGCGGTCAGTTGGATCCTGCTGGCCTACGGCATTGCGGTAGCGATTGGCAACATTTGGGGCGGAAAATTGGCCGACCGCCATGGTGCCGTCCGTGCCCTCAGCTTTATCTTTGCCGCGCTGGCCGTTTTGCTGCTGGTGTTCCAGTTCACAGCCAGCCATAGCATCGCAGCGCTGATGACGGTGGTGGTGATGGGCGTATTCGCCTTCGGTAACGTACCGGGGCTGCAGGTTTACGTGGTGCAGAAAGCCGAACAGTACACGCCGAATGCGGTAGATGTCGCTTCCGGGCTGAACATCGCAGCTTTCAACGTGGGTATTGCTCTGGGATCGGTCATCGGCGGTCAGACCGTATCCACGCTAGGCCTGGCGCAAACGCCGTGGATTGGTGCGCTGATCGTGCTGGTGGCTCTGCTGCTGGTGGGGGTTAGCGGGCGTCTGGATAAGAAGTACCGGCAGCAATTGGCTTGATAGCAGCACCTTCCCCTTATCTGGCCCGCAAAATGCGGGCCTTTTCGCATTTATCATCGATCACCGCTAACCTTTACACACATATACTGTCAGAAGATTGAAATCCCTACCTCACGCCCCTATAACTGGAAAGGATATACCCCGTAAAAGCCATGCCGTCAGGTGAGGGCAGGCGTATAATCGATTCAATGTTGGCGGGAATGTCACCGTCAGTTTCATCCTAATGGGAAATAGGCGAATAGCGTGCCGAAACGAACTTATGCAATGAGGTATGTTGCAGGTCAGCCAGTTGAGCGAATTTTCCCTGGCGCTATTAATCAACCGCTGCCGCCCGGGGCTGCATTGCCTACGTCCGGCGCGTTGCGAGTGATGGTGTGGAACATCTTTAAACAGCAACGGGCAGACTGGCTCTCGGTGTTGAAAAGCTATGGCAAGGATGCGCAACTGGTCCTGCTGCAGGAGGCGCAAACCACGCCTGAACTGGTGAGCTTTGCCACGTCAAACTATCTGGCTGCCGATCAGGTGCCGGCTTTTGTATTGCCGCAACACCCTTCGGGCGTGATGACTTTGGCGGCAGCGCATCCAGTGTATTGCTGCCCATTACGCGAACGCGAACCACTGCTGCGGCTGGCCAAATCGGCGTTAATCACCGTCTACCCGTTGTTTAACGGACAGCTTTTGATGGTCGTAAATATTCATGCGGTGAACTTCAGCCTGGGCGTGGACGTCTACAGTAAGCAACTGGGGCCGATTGGTGAGCAGATTGCCAACCACCACGGGCCGGTGATTATGGCCGGGGATTTTAATGCCTGGAGCCGCAAACGAATCAATGCGCTGTATCAGTTCGCCAGCGATATGGCACTGCGTGAGGTGAACTTCACGGACGATCATCGTCGTAAGGCGTTTGGCCGCCCGCTGGACTTTGTGTTTTATCGCAATATGGGCGTGGCGGAGGCTTCGGTGCTGGTGACCAGCGCGTCAGACCATAATCCGCTGCTGGTGGAGTTTCATCCCGAGGCTGACAAACCGCACTGGTGATTATCGTCCGTATTCAGACAATAAAAAAGCACCCCGAAGGGTGCTTTTTTTGTGCCGAAAATTTAGGTATCCGGCGACGACTTATCACTGACAAACAGGGTCAATTTCAGACCCGGTTGCAGATTGTTAGCCTTGGCTAGCGTTGAGTTCCAACGCATCACGTCGTTAATATCGACGCCGTGACGACGTGCAATACTGGCCAGCGAATCACCTTTGCGAACCTGATAGGTGATACTGCTGTTACTGCCGGTGTTGCTGGCCACTTGCAGGGTTTGCCCAACTTTTAAGGTGCTCTTGGCACGTAAGTTGTTCCAACTCTGCAAATCGCTGGATTTAATATTCAACCGCTTGGCAATGCCCGATACCGTGTCGCCGGAGCGAACCTTATACGAGCTACCGCCTGTCAAACCGCTATTCTTCGCCAACTGAGTGGTTGGCTGAGTCACTGCGATCTGGCCATCGGCCAACGAGTCTTTCAGCTGATCGGCATGACCTTTAGGAACCATAATGTAATGGGGCCCGTTGGGTGCCGTAACGCCTTTTTTGTAGCCTGGGTTATAAGCTTTCATCTTGGTGATTGAAAGCCCAGCCATCTCAGCCGCCTGAGTTAACTGTATTTGCTGCCCAACATCGATACGCGCCAGTGCACGGGTATTATCAGTCTTCGGAAGATTGATACCGTACTTCTTGCTGTTTTTAATGATGTCGCTCAGCGCCAGCATTTTCGGAACATAAATTGACGTTTCACGCGGAAGCGACAATGCCCAGAAATTGGTTGGCTTACCCTGGCGTTTATTCGCCTTAACCGCTTGCATGACACGGCCTTCACCACTGTTATAAGCGGCAACGGTCAGTAACCAGTCACCGTTAAACATGCGGTTCAAATACTGCATCATATCAAGCGCAGCAGTCGTCGAGGCGACGACATCGCGTCGCCCGTCATACCACTGGTTGTTTTTCAAACCATAATTGCGACCCGTTTGCGGCACGATTTGCCATAGCCCTGCGGCGTTGGCACTTGACGTGGCGTGTGGGTCAAAAGCGCTCTCCACTATGGGTAGCAGTACCAGTTCCATCGGCATATTGCGTTTCTTAATCTGCCCGACTATCCAGTACATGTACGGCTCTGCCCGTAATGTTACATCGTGGAGATAGCTCTTACTTTTTAGGTACTTTCTTTTTTGATCACGGATCCGGGAATTTTCCGGAACCTCCATCTTCAGCTCGTCGCTAATGAAGTTCCACAGGTTCTGTTGCGCGGCACCACTATTGTTATCTAGCCACCGCGCCGAGCTCGCTCGACCATTCGCTGTGTACTCTCCTGCTTCACTCTCTTGACCTGCCGAAGACAAACTCTGTGCATGCTGTTCTGGGGCCGGTGCGTCCTGCCTGGACGACTGGCACCCCACTAGCAAGACTGAGGCGAGAAATATCGCTTTAGCCTTCATGTGTGTGTCAATGTAGTTGCTTAAAAGACGAGCAATCATACTTTGCTTCGTCAAATAACACAACTAAAAGCTCAGAAGTTGTCTTTTCGCAGGCGTAATTCGGAAAAAACCGAATGAAGGTGCTGTGGTGGCGTGTGAAAGCCTAATTTTCTTTGTAAATCAGTGTCATGACAGCGTAAAAATAGGTTAATTTTACGCTCTAATTGTAGCTGAGTGGGGACGCTAGGCAGGCCTTTTGCCCGTAACGCTTCAACTTGTTGCTGATATGTTTCAATTCCTCGATCTTCCGGCAAAATAGCCCGCGCAAACTTAAGATTTGAAAGTGTATATTCATGCGCGCAACAAATTAAGGTGTTATCGGGAAGTTGCGCGAGTTGTTGAAATGAGTCGTACATTTGTTCTGCGGTCCCTTCAAACAGCCTGCCGCAGCCGGCAGAAAAAATAGTGTCTCCGCAGAAAAGATAAGGGGCGCTATAGAATGCAATATGGCCCAAGGTATGTCCGGGAACCGCGATTACGGCGAATTTTCGGCCATCGATCTCGAGGGTTTCTCCGTCATGAACGATGTGGTTAGCGCCTTTGTCGGCAGTTTCCTGTGGCCCATAGACCTTCAGCCCAGGATAGCGTGCCACAATTTGCGCTACGCCACCGACGTGATCGTGATGATGGTGGGTCAACAGAATCGCGTCAGGCGTCAAATTCAGGCGTTCCAGCGCATCAAGCACCGGCTGTGCCTCACCGGGATCGACAATGATGCCGTGCCCCTGCTGGTTATCTAACAACCAAATGTAATTGTCCTGGAAGGCGGGAATACTGATAAGATTCATCTTGGACCTCTCGTTGGCAACGGCTTGAAAGAAGATAATAAATCATGAAACCAGCCCATACTCTACAAAAGCTCGCCAGCCCACAGTCTTGGGCCGAGTTGCCGTGGGGGGAATACTATCGTGAGGCGCTAGAGCGGCAGTTGCAACCCTGGTGGCCGAAGCTGTTTGGTTTCCACCTGCTGAAAATCGGTAATCTCAGCGCCAGTCTGGCAACGGATAAATGCGCCATTTCCCACCAGGTCAACGTCAGCCTGGAAGGCGATAACCTGCAGGTGGTCGCAGATGCTTACCAATTGCCCTTCGCCGCCAAGTCGGTAGATGCCTGTTTGCTGGCACACACGCTATCCTATGCTGACGATCCGCACCGCATGCTGCGTGAAGTCGATCGCGTGTTGATCGACGACGGCTGGCTGGTGATCAGCAGCTTCAACCCGTTCAGTCTGTTGGGGTTGGGGAAACTGGTGCCAGGGTTACGCCGCCGCCAGCCTTACGTCAGCCGGATGTTTACTCAAATGCGCCTGCTGGACTGGCTGAGCCTGTTGAATTATGAGGTGTTGCATCAGTCGCGTTTTCACGTGCTGCCGTGGCAGCGTAAGGGCGGGAAGTTTTTGTGCACCCATTTACCGGCGCTGGGGTGTATGAGCGTGATTGTGGCGCGTAAGCGCACTTTGCCGTTGACGCCCACGCCGATGAAGTTCGGGGCGCGAAAGCCTTCTCTCAGCCGCGCCGTCGGCGCGACCAAGAGTTATCGCAAGCAGCCTTAGTTTTCCGGCTTGTAACCCACGTCTTCCTGCGTTGGATTGCCGGCCGCCTCGCGTGCCAGTACGTCGCAGCGTTCGTTTTCCGGATGGCCGGCGTGGCCCTTGACCCATTCCCATTTGACGGTGTGGCGCTGAATGGCCAGGTCCAGACGCTGCCAAAGATCGACATTCTTGACCGGCTTTTTGTCGGCGGTCTTCCAGCCACGCTTTTTCCAGTTATGGATCCAACTGGTAATGCCCTGGCGCACATATTGGCTGTCGGTGCTGAGGATCACTTCGCAAGGCGTGGTCAGCGCTTCCAATGCGACAATCGCCGCCATCATCTCCATGCGATTGTTGGTGGTCAGGCGGAAGCCCGCGCTAAAGGTTTTTTCCGTCTGCTTATAGCGCAGTATGGCGCCGTAACCACCGGGACCCGGATTGCCAAGGCAGGAGCCGTCGGTGAAAATTTCTACCTGTTTAAGCATCTCTGGTAGACTCTTCCTATCAGTTTTATAAAAGCCAAGTCTGACATAAACGAACGCTGTGAGCACTGCAATATGATCACTACAACCACCAGACAGATTGTCCTCGATACCGAAACCACCGGTATGAACAAGCTCGGGGTGCATTACGAAGGCCATCGCATCATTGAAATTGGTGCGGTCGAGGTCATTAACCGTCGCCCGACCGGTCGCCACTACCACGTCTACATCAAGCCGGATCGGCTGGTGGACCCGGAGGCCTATGGGGTTCACGGCATCAGCGACGAGTTCCTGGCGGATAAACCGACGTTCGACCAAATTGCCGATGAGTTTATCGACTTTATCCGCGGCGGTGAGTTAGTTATCCATAATGCGGCGTTCGACATCGGCTTTATGGATCACGAATTCCGCATGCTGCAGCAGGGCATTCCGAAGACCGATACCTTCTGCACCATCACCGACAGCCTGTTAATGGCGCGTCGCCTGTTCCCGGGCAAGCGCAACAACCTCGACGCCCTGTGCAGTCGTTATGAGATAGACAACAGCAAGCGTACGCTGCACGGCGCATTGCTCGATGCCGAGATCCTGGCGGAAGTCTATCTGGCGATGACCGGCGGTCAGACGTCAATGGCCTTCCAGATGGAAGGGGATACGCAAAACAACAATTCGACGCAGGACATTCAGCGCATTGTGCGTCCGGCAACGGCAATGAAAGTAGTCTACGCCAGCGATGAAGAAGTGATGGCCCATGAGGCGCGTCTGGATTTGGTAGCGAAAAAGGGCGGCAGTTGCCTGTGGCGTACGGAAGTGGAATAACGGTATTTTCGCCGTAAATAAACCGGGCGTTATCACCTCTGGGTTCCGTTAGCTGAAAAACTGTGCAAACGGTTCATTTGGTAAGAAAAAGGCATTGACGACATAGTGGCTCAACCGTAATATGCGCCTCGTTCCTCTCGCAAGAGAAGAACGGCGCGGAGCGGTAGTTCAGTTGGTTAGAATACCTGCCTGTCACGCAGGGGGTCGCGGGTTCGAGCCCCGTCCGTTCCGCCAACATTTAGAAGCCCTGAGTTAGCAATAACTCAGGGCTTCGTTGTTTTTAATCTTTGCTCAATTGCGTTTTGGCGAAGGTCACCGCCTGATTGGCTGCCCACTCCCGGCGAGCAATGATGCGATAACAGCCCCCACCCAACGCTGCCCCGATAAACCAACTGAAGTTAGCCACCTGATGCAAACTCGGCGTGAAGCTGATCGCCAACCCGATAATCACTGAGGGTACCAGTGCCCAAATCGCATTCGGATTGAAGCCGTTTTTATACCAGTAACGGCCGCCTGGCGTGGCATTGTACAGGTCGTCGACGTGCAGTTCACCGCGTTTGATAATGTAGAAATCCACCAACAGAATGCCGAACAACGGGCCGATAAAGGCCGCTAATACGTCCAGCGTGTAGTGAATCAGCTCGGGTGACTGGAACAGGTTCCAGGGGGTCAACAGGAACGAGCCGACGGCGGCAATCATCCCGCCGGTACGGAAGCTGATCTTCTGCGGCGAACAGTTGGAAAAATCAAAGGCCGGCGAGACAAAGTTGGCCACGATATTGATACCGATGGTGGCGACGATCATCGTCAGCAACCCAAGGGCCACGGCGATATCGCTGTCGAGGCGGGTGACGGTTTCGATCGGATCGGTGATCAGTTGCCCGAACAATGGCAGGGTGCCGGAAACGATCACCACGGTGACCAACGAAAACAGCAGATAGTTGAAGGGTAAACCCCAGCGATTGCCGCGCTGTACCTCAGCAAAACTTTTTCCGTAGCGGGTAAAGTCGCCGAAGTTAAGCAGCGGGCCGGAGAAGTAAGAGACCACCAGCGCGGTGGCGGTCAGCATCAGCCAGCCTTGCTCACCGGCACTCAGGTTTTTGTTCGCCAGAGTAAGGGAGAGATTAGAGAAACCGACTCGGTATACAATCCAGCCTGCCAGCGCGAACATCACCACGTAAACCGCCGGCCCGGCGATGTCGATAAAACGCTTAATTGCCTGCATACCGTGCCAAAACACCATCGCCTGCAGCAGCCACATGGTGATGTAACAAACCCAGCCAAGCTGCGACAGCCCAAGAAAATGCGGCTGGGTCATCGGTTCCAGCGACGGGAAGAATTTCAGCAGTGTGAGCATCAGGGCGTTGGAGGCCAGATAGGTTTGGATGCCATACCAGGCGAAGGCGATCATGCCGCGGATCACCGCCGGGATATTGGCGCCGAACACGCCAAACGCCTGGCGGCTTAATACGGCGTAGGGCACGCCGCCGAGCTGGCTGGGCTTGGCCACCAGGTTAGCGCAAAACTGCACGATGCAAATCCCCACCAGCAGGCAAATCAGGACCTGCCAGCTCGACAGGCCGAGGGCGAAGAAGCTGGCGGCCACCACATAGCCGCCCATGCTGTGTACATCGGACATCCAGAAAGAAAAAATGTTGTACCAGCTCCAGTTCTGGTCACGCGTTGGTGCCAGATCGTCGTTGCACAGCTTGGGACTGTAGTTTTCATTAGGGTTTGGCATAAATCGTGCTCCTCTCAAGAACGTCACCCGGATGTTGTTATCTGTTTTTTGGCAAAGGTTGCTGAGAGGGCTTTTGCAGGATCCAGGCCAGACTTTTCTTTTTTGTATACAAAAGATCTTCATCTTGTATACGATTTGACTATTCAAGGGGACGGGGAGCAGAAAAATGGTCGGCACGACGATCGGTACCAACGCCGCGTGGCATGGGCAACAGGCCACTTATTTCATTGAAGATAAAGACGATCATATTTACAACTCGTTGGTGAAAGCCATTGTCGAACATCGGTTGCTGCCCGGCAGCAAATTGCCGGAAGAAGCCTTGGCCGAGACCTTCGGCGTAAGCCGAACCGGGATCCGTCGGGTGCTGCAGCGCCTTGCCGCAGTGCAATTGGTGACCCAACTGCCCAAACGTGGTGCACAGGTGGCTACGCCCGGGCAGGACGAGGCAACCCAGGTATTCCAGACGCGCAAGATGCTGGAATGCACCAACCTGCCGCAGGTGCTTGCCCACTGCGACGAAAAGCATCTGCTGGCGATGGAAGAGATCGTGGCGCAGGAACAGCAGGCGCACCGCGATCAGGACGGCGCTGCGGCGATCCGCCTGTCCGCCGCGTTCCACGTTCAACTGCAGGCTATCGCCGGTAATCAGGTGCTGACCGAAATGGTGTCGCAGCTCACTTTGCGATCGTCGCTGGCGATTGCCGTTTATGGTTCACCCTGGCAGCAGGGATGTCGCTGCCACGATCACAGCGATTTGCTGGCGCTGTTGAGGGGGAAAGACAGCGCGGCGCTGGCAGATCATATGGTCCGCCATTTTGACGATATTGTGGCTAATTTACGGTTTAACCACGACGCGAATGAAACGCCGGATTTCGCCCATATTTTTGCCGACGCCGATCCGCGGGAGACGCTATGACAACTCGCTGCATTATTCAGGTCATTAATCCGAACACCAGCCAGGCAATGACCGAAACCATCGCCTCTGCGGCGCGTGCGGTGGCTGCGCCGGGCACCGAAATCCTGGCGGTCTGCCCGCAGGAAGGGGCGCCATCGATAGAGGGACATTTTGACGAAGCCATTGCTGCCATTGGCGTTTTGCAGCAGGTGAAAGCCGGCCGAGAAGCCGGTGTGAGCGGTCATGTCATTGCTTGCTTTGGCGATCCGGGTTTGCTGGCCGCGCGTGAGCTGGCCGACAAGCCGGTGGTCGGTATCGCCGAGGCGGCAATGCACATGGCGACGCTGGTGGCGACGCGTTTTTCAATTGTTACCACGCTGCCGCGCACGTTGGTCATTGCAAGGCATTTACTGCATCAATACGGTTTTGAGCGGCACTGTGCGGCGCTGCATGCGATTGATCTGCCGGTGTTGGCGCTGGAGGACGGCAGCGGTCGGGCTCAGCAAAAAGTGCGTGAGCAGTGCATCCAGGCTAAGCAACAGGATGGCAGCGGGGCGATTGTGCTTGGCTGCGGCGGCATGGCCGATTTGGCGCGCGAACTGACGCTGGAATTGGGGATCCCGGTGATCGACGGCGTCAGCGCTGCGGTAAAAATGATCGAATCGCTAAGCGCGCTCGGTCTGAGCACCAGCAAGCACGGCGATCTGGATTTTCCGCGGGCAAAACCTTTGTCCGGCATGTTCAGTCATTTTAACGGGTGATCGGTAAGGGGAAACAACGATGAGTGATTTCGCGTTCAATAAAGATTATCCCCGTGATTTGATCGGCTACGCCGGTCGTCCACCGCATGCTCGTTGGCCTGGTCAGGCGCGCATTGCGGTGCAGTTTGTCCTCAATTATGAGGAAGGGGCTGAAAACAACGTGCTGCATGGCGACGCCGGCTCCGAACAGTTTCTTTCCGATATCATCGGCGCGGCCAGCTATCCAGAACGGCATATGTCGATGGATTCCCTTTACGAATATGGTTCACGCGCCGGGTTCTGGCGCATCCACGATGAATTTCAGCGTCGCGGCCTGCCCTTGACGGTGTTTGGCGTGGCGATGGCGCTGGCGCGTAACCCGCAGGTGGTCGAAGCGATTAAAAACGCCGGTTACGATGTGGTCAGCCACGGCTGGCGCTGGATCCACTATCAGCAGATGGATGAAGTGACCGAACGGCAGCACATGCAGCAGGCGATGACGGTATTGCGGGATCTGTTCGGCCAGGCACCGCTCGGTTGGTATACCGGGCGGGACAGTCCCAATACCCGTCGTTTGGTGGTAGAGCACGGTGGCTTGCAATACGACAGCGACTATTACGGAGACGATTTACCGTTCTGGACCGAGGTGCAGTGCGCCAATGGTGAAACAAGGCCGCACCTGATCGTACCCTATACCCTCGAGGCCAACGATATGCGCTTTGCCTCGCCACAGGGGTTTAACACCGGCGAGCAGTTCTTTACCTATCTGAAAGACAGCTTTGACGTGCTGTATGCCGAAGGCGAGGAGTCGCCGAAGATGCTGTCGATCGGCATGCACTGCCGTTTGTTGGGCCGCCCGGGCAAGTTTCGTGCGCTGCAGCGATTCCTGGACTATATCGAGCAATACGATCGGGTTTGGGTATGTCGACGCCAGGATATTGCTGACCACTGGCTGGCACAGCATCCCTTTAAGAAGTAAAAAAGGGCCGATGTGGCCCTTTTCGTTATGTTTGAGCGCAGGATTGCGTTCGGGCATGGATCAGAACAGTACGGAGTAGTTCAGACCAAAGGTACGGCCGCGGCCTTTATAGCTGTAAAGCTCGGGCGAGCCGTAGGTCGGGCTATAGAGAATGGGTGCGCGCTGGCCCCAAACGGTGGTGTATTCCTTATCCAGCAGGTTTTCCACGCTGAAGCTGAGTTTACCCACCGGCAACGCGTAGCTGCCGAGGAAATCGATGGTGTTGTAGCCATCAATTTTACGCCCCTGGGTAGAGCCGGCCTTGGTGTAATCGCCGTCATCCGATACGTCGAAAGTCTGCTGTGACTGCAGGCGCAGGTTCCAGTCACCCGGCGCCCAGCCGACATAGGCAGTCACTTTGGATGGGCTGGCGGTATCCACTACCAGCTTTTTCCATTCGCCGTTGACCTTGGTCTCGGAGCGGATGAAGTTAAAGTTGGTGCCCGCGCTCCAGTCGCTGTCTTCGAAGAAGTAATCGACCGCGCCTTCCATCCCGTAAATACGGCGTTTGTCCGAGTTGACGTTAATGGTCATGTCGGTTTTGTTGATCGAAATACTCTTATCGGACAGGGAGTAGTAGCCGGCAATCTGCGTGCGCAGGTTATCGCCGGTGTAACGCCAGCCAAGTTCGTAGGAGTTAACCTTAATGCCTTCCAGCTTGGAGTCGCCAACGTTGACGCTTTTGTTCAACTGGTAGTGGCCGTTGTTCAGCGCATAGGTACCGTTGCCGTAATATTTGCCCGGATCCGGGATCTCGTAACCCTGCGAGAAGTTGATCCAGGTCTGCTGGCGTTCGGTCAGGTGTGCCAACAGGCCGGCGTTAAACAGGGCGTTGTTGTAGTCCGTTTTCCCGCCCGGAATTGCATCAGCCGAGGTGGCGGCGCCGGTAGCGATAGCCTGCTGCTGGTTGTAGCCGACGAAGTCATCAATCTTGTTTTCGGTGTACTGGTAGCGCACGCCGCCGCTCAGGGTAAAGATAGGGTTGATGTCGTAGCTGGCCTGCAGGAAGGACGCCAGGTTGGTGGTGCTGTAGCCCGGGTAGCGCCCGGTGTTATAGGCGTTTTGCAGGTCCATACCGCCAGACTGCTGCGCTTTCGCCAGATCGAAGAACTGCTGGTTGGAGTTGAACGTCTCATGCTCGGCGTCGATGCCGTAGGTTAACGTCAGGGCCTCGATCGGCTTGCTGTTCAGCGTCAGCTTGCCGCCGTAAAAGTCGGTCTTTTGCTGGGAAGCGCCGATGCTGCTGACGTAATAATCCGGGGCTTTGCCCGCCAGCGTCGGGAACGGATAGAAGGTCAGCGACTCATCGCGATAGTAGACCTGCGCTACCAGATCCTGGCCGAGGAAATCGGTGTTGGAGTACTGCAGGTTGATCAGGTGGCGTTCGGTGCCTGGAATACGATCCGAATTGAGATTACCGCTGTTGTACGCCTTGGCGCTGCCGGTCACCGCGGCGAAATTTTCCCCCAGGAACAGGCCGTGGTCGCCATCGGACTGGCTTTTGTAATACTGAGTGGTCAACTGCAACTGCTGGTGGTCATCGATATTGATGGTGCCGGTGCCCATCACGTCGAGGCGATCGGAATATTGCAGGCCGGTCTGAGTATTATCAATCAGGACTTCGTTGCCCTTGCCGTCATACCAGCCACCGTAGCGCTGATAGGAGACCGACAACCGGCCCGAGGCGTTGTCGTTGCCGCCGCTGACCGCTGCCGCTACGTTCTCGTCGTGGTCGGTGTGGCCGCCAAAGCCGGTTTTACCGCCGATCTGCAGTTCAACCTGCTGCTCTTTCTGGCCTTTTTTGGTAACGATGTTGATCAAGCCACCGGTGCTGCCGCCGCCGTACAGCGAGGTAGCACCGGAGATCACTTCAATGTGATCGATATTAAAGGGATCGATCGAATCCAACTGGCGACTGTCGCTGCGCGATGAGTTCAAACGTACGCCGTCGATCATCACCATCATTGAGCGGCCGCGCAGGTTCATGCCGTAGTTGGTACGCCCCTGACCGCTGACGTCCATGCCCGGGATCAACTGCGCCAGCATGTCCTTGATCTCTTTGCCGCCCTGGACTTGCTGCTCAATTTCCTGGCTCTCAATCACCCAGGTGGTCTGCGCCATTTCTGCCACTGTACGGTGCGTACGGCTGGCGGAAACCACCATTTGCTCTTCGCTTTTTTGTTCTTCTGCCCAGGCCGTAGGGGCGAGCATCGCCAGCAGGCAAGGGTTTAATACCCAGAGGTGTTTGCGTTTCATCGTTATTTTCCAGAGTGTCCCATATTGGTGTGTAGTTAAAACTCGGTGTAATTGAGCATGACGTGCTCGGCGCGGGACGGAATACCCGGCTGCCGACTACGCCATTGGATCACAGCCGGGGTGGACGTTAAATCGAACTGGTCGCGTCCTAAAGCCCGGTTGAGAATGCGTGCCGAACGCCAGGCCATCAGGCTGAGCTGGGGTTCGGCGATGCCGTGGCTGTGCATGCCGGCATTTACGGCAAACAGGCAGTTTTCCTTGGGGCCTTCCCACTCCAGGCTGAAGTCGGGGGCTACGCGGAACTGGTCATCGGCGGTGGTCAGCAGGCGATTGGCCAGCGGTTCGAGGAACGCCGGACGATCCTGCTGATAGCCGGTGGCGAAAATCACCACGTCGGTGTCGAAGGTTTCTTTACCCTGATCAAGATGGTGATGGGTAACCAACTGCCAGCCATCGCCTGCGGCCTGGATTGCCGCCAGCGAGCGGCTTGGCAGCAGGTGCGCCCAGGGCTTTTCGCGCAACACTTCAAACTGGTGATACATTGCGCGGTAAATAGCCAGCAGCGAATCGCTGGTGATGCCGTCAGAGGTCATCTTCTGCTCGGTCAGCATGCGCTGCTTGGCACCGTCGTTCAGGCCATAGAAGCTGTCAACGTAGTCCGGCGTGAAGTACTCGTTGGCGAAGGCGGCCTCATCCAGCGCGTTATAGTTATTGCGGCGCGAGATCCAATTCAGTTGCGCAGGCTGCCCCCATTCGGCGCGGAAGATGTTCAGGAACAGGTCTGCACCGCTCTGGCCGCCACCGACGATGGTGACGCGTTTTCCGGCCAGGTTCGGGTTGCGCATCGTCATTTCGCTGGCATGGAAGCAGCGATCGTTTTGCTCGGTAACGCAGTCCGGCAGTTTGATGCGTTTGCCTATGCCCAGGCAGACGTGGCGCGCCCGGTAAGTCGCACGCTGGGTAGTGACGATGAATTGGCGCTGCTGGTCGTCAAAATCGACGCTCTGAATATCCTGACTGAACTCCAGCGACTTCAGCCCGTTGGCGGCCCAGTCGAGGTAGTCGGCGAACTCTTCGCGCGACACCGTACGCAGCTCGGTGGTCAGGAATCGATAAAACTTCTTCCTTTTCACCAGGTAGTTAAGAAAGCTGTAGGGATTGGTGGGCGATACCGCGCTGACCAGATCTTTCAGGAAGCTGGTCTGCATATGGCAATCCGGCACCATCATGCCGGGATGCCAGGAAAAGTGCGGCTTGCGTTCGAGAAATTTACTGTTAAAACCGGCAACTTCACTGCCGAGTGCGGCAATGCTGAGGTTGAACGGGCCGATACCAATGCCGATGAAATCCAGGGGCTGATTCATTGGGCAAACTCCTTGGTGACCAAGTAAAGAGGGTTATCCAGATCCTGCAGATAGTTTGGCAACATGCGGCTGCCGCCATCCTGCTCTGAGTAGGTGAGTTTTACCGGGTTGAGCACCACGCGAATAATTTGTGGTTTGAAAAGATCAAACAACGCAAAGCGTTCCGCCATGTCCGGATGCTGTGCCATATAGCCTTTCAGCACCTGTGCCAGCAGTTGATAGAAGCGGGTTTCACTGACCCCACAGGTCTTCATCAGCGGCGAGATAAAGCGCAGCACGGTGACGAAATGCCCGGTTTGCAAATCATGGATCAAATAGTCGGCGGGCAGGCGCACGGTGACGTCTCTCACCACTTTCGGCAGTGATGCTGCCTCGGGGAGGTCCTGATCCACCAGACGCATATCGCCCTGGAAGTCTTTCAACAGCACGCGCTGCGGCACATGATCTTTCATCACCAGCGTGATGTTTTGCCCATGGGCGATCAGCGCTACGCCGTAGCGGCACATCAGGTGATACATCGGCACCACCACCACCCTGAACATCTGCTGCAGCCAGGCTTCAGCGCTCAGGCCGGAACGGGCGATATAGGCGGCAATCAGCGGCTGGCCGTGGTTGTCGGTTTCCATCAGCGTCGCCATCAAGATGGCCTGTTCGCCTTCCTGCAGGTAGCAAGAGGGATTCTCACGCCAGATCACCCCCAGCATTTCCTGGTAGCGATAAGGCGCTTTGGCTAAAGAGGCGTAGGTCGGGTGGGTCATATAGCCTGCCGCCGGCTCGCCGAGGATCTCGGCACCGCTGGCGCTCAGCGTATCGTCCTCGGTAAAAGTCTGCTGCAGCCAACGGGAAGCGGCCGGCCCGGCGCTGATGTACTTGCCCGGAATGCCGCGATAGCACGAGGTGTTGTAAATGGTCAGCGGTAGCTTGATGTCGAAAGCGGAACGGCGGCTGATGTTGGTCAGCGTGCGTAACGATTGCTGCGCCAGATAGCTGTCGCCGAATTCACCCAGTTCCACCAGATCCCCTTCGGCCAACTGCGGCAGGAAGTGCAAAGCGATCTTTTGCTGCCACTGCCACGGGTGCAGCGGGACCGGGATCCAGTCATGGGTCAGCTTCAGCTCGCGCCAGCGGCGGTCGAAGCGTTGGCGTTCGGCACTGTCCATCGCGCTGTTAAGCAGGTTATCCAGTGAATACTCTTCGTCGGCGCACCAGACAAAGCTGCCGCGTTTAGCCGCCACCCAGTGCAGTTGGAACTGCCCCTGGTATTCGGGCGCGTACTGATGCAGCGCGGTCAGGCCCCAGCCACGACGACCTTTATTGAAGATAAACTTGGGGTGTCCGGCCAACAGGCACTGCAGCGCGTCAGCATCCAGGGCAATCAAATCCTGTGCGCTCATGCCGTGACGGGCGGACAGCAACTGCATATCGCCGCGCAGCGTGGCGTACAAATCCTCCAGATGCTCGGCGACCTGCGCATCGTCCATTTTCAACACCTGAGCCAGTTGGCGCAGCGTTTGGTCGGCGGCTAACGGCGATTGATCACAGGTCAGCGTTGCCGGGTCGATGTGCAGCCAACCCCAAATGCCGCGTTCGGCGCTGAAGCTATACTGAGCGTCGCCCAGCAGAATGCGCCATTGCTCGCCGTGTTGTTCGGCCTGCAGCGTGCGTTCATATTCCAGCTCTGCGAGGATCTTGGCGATCATCTGGCGGTTTACGCGCTGCCAGTCGGCGTAATCTACGGTGTTCATACTGAAGCCCCCCGGAAGAATTCATCACGCTGATTCATGATCAAACGCGAGCGCTTATGCGGGAAATCGAACTCTTTGACTGTGTGGTAGCCGGCTGTCGGCAGGTGACGGAACAGTCGCTGGTTATCCGCGCGCGGTTCGGCGACCACGCGCGTGGTGCGCGGTTCATCCAGATACAGATAATGCGTCAGGCCGCGTAGCCAACTGCGGATGTATTGCGCGCCGCGGCAGTCTTCTTCACCGACCAGCATGTGTAGCCCGCGGTCGAACGGCTGCCAACGGTAGTGGCGACCGATGCGATCTTCCGGAGCCCAATAGACTTCGAAATAGCCGAACGGGCGATCGTCAAAGCACCCCAGCAACGGATAGCAGTAGCTGGAGTCCAACTGACGCTGCAGGTAGGCGGCCTGGGTTTCGAGCGGGCCACTCATTTCCCAGAAGGCATCCACGCGCGGTGAATTCATCCAGCGGGTGAACTGCTCGGCGTCGTGTGCCACTTCCGGCAGGCGGAAGCTCAGGGTTCGCTTGAGCTGCGGATCGTAACGACGATACACCTCGCCGCTGGGGCGAGCGGGGCGCTGTGGGAACCACAGGCTACGCGCGGCGTCATACTGCATTTTCCCGGACGCGGAGTGGCGTTCGGCACCGAGCCACAGCGGTAACTGATAAAAGGTTTCGCGCGCCAGATAGTCACTGCTGGCTAACGCGAACAGCGCCTGTGCCTGCGGTTCTTCGCACCATTGCGCATAGGGCAAGGTGACACCGCTGAGCTGCGGTGCCGCCACCAGCAACTGGTCCAGCGCCTGCACCAGCCAGTTCTGAGGCAGTGGCCCCGGATAATGCAACACCGCGCTACCGTCCAGGCCCAGGCTGAGTTGCAGCGCCTTTCCCAGCTGCTCGCAGAAAAAACCGTTGCCGGCATGCGTCAGTTTGGCTTGCGGCATCATTGAGCGGCTCCCTGGCGCAGCGGGTTGACGAAGTCGAAGTAAATCACCGCCGGATCGACGATGGTATTTTCGTTATGGTCATGCAGGTAACAGAAGAAGTTGCCTTTGCAGTTCCAGTGGCTGCTGTCGAGGACGTAGTCCAGACACAGGGTGTTTTTGGCGTTGGCACGCAGACCACTCAGCGCATCGCGCACCCGGGCCATCAGCTGTTCTTCAGTGTCGAAACCGGCCGCGGCTAACGCCGCAGTGACCGCCAGGCTGGAGTTCACCAGCAGGTAGTAAGGGAAGTAACGCAGTAACTGCTGTTCGCTGAAGCGGTTTTCCGCCTCGGCCTCGCCAATTTCTTCTAACCACGGCCCGGCGTCGCGGGTAAAGCCGCTGCCCTGACAGTCGCGATACAGCATGCCGATCGGCAGATCCTGCTGCATTTCCACCAGAATATTTTGTTGGTGGGCCAGCAGCACCAGCCCGTAATCGGCTTCGGTGCTGAACAGCGGCAGTAAGACGTGTTGGCAGTAAGCAT
Organism: Serratia sp. AXJ-M; assembly: GCF_046531865.1. NCBI lineage: Bacteria > Pseudomonadati > Pseudomonadota > Gammaproteobacteria > Enterobacterales > Yersiniaceae > Serratia > Serratia sp. AXJ-M. The sequence goes on from NZ_CP059394.1 coordinate 901,101, forward strand.
CCAGCCAGGTATGAGCGGCCTGTTGCACCGGCAGATTCAGTCGGGCGGCTAAACGTCGCACCGCCGCTGCCAGCAGGCTGTCACCGCCGTCCGGTGCGGGCTGGGTCAGGGTCACCAGCACATTGGTCTGACTTTCCGGCTGCTCAAACAGCAGGTTATCGCGCAGTGCCATCAGGCTTTCTTCCTGAATCGTCCCGTCCGCAGAACGCAGCCCGGCCCAGCCGTCTTCCTGCATCACGCGGAAGGTGGGATAACGTGCCTGCAGTTGCTGCCAACGTGGCGTTTGCGCCAAACGAGCCAAACGGATGCCGCGCTTCACTTCTTTTACCGACAGGGTACGCACCGAGTTGGTCAGGCGCACGCTGAGGGAGAATTTAATCATGTCGCGATTGCTGGCGCTGTACAGCGAGCGGGAAGAGCTGGTTGGCAGCCAGCGCTCGCCGGCTTCGCCCAGATCGCTGATTAATCCCTGGGTCACCAGTTCCTGGCACCAGGTCTGCGTCAGCAAATGGTCGGCCTGCCACGGATGCATCGGCAACAGCCAGACGTCATCGGTAAAATGCGCCAGCAGTTGCGGTGCGCTTTCGGCGGCAAAACGCTGCAGGCGCTGCTGCAACGTCAGGTTCAGGCTGTCGCCGCACAGGTGGTTTTTATCGACGGCAAACCAGCGCAGCGGGAAACGGGCGCCAAAATCTGGCAGGTAACGGCGCGCCTGCTGTTCGTCGAAAGGTTCATGGGATTTGGGCGCCGGGTGGAAGGCGTGGCCTACCAACAGCCCCTGTTCCGCCTGAGCGAAGTTGAGCGGCTTGTCGCGCAGCGTCGGCCAGTCCAGGCGAACCGCGATTGCCTGTTGGGTATTGTCATGACTCTCCAGTACGCGCTGGCGGAAACGGGTAACGACCTCATCCGGCAGTTCCCCCTTCACCGACGGTTTTTCCAGCAACAGGGTCACCAGTTGCTCCACGCTCAGCGCAACACCAGCGCCGTCGTCTTGCTGATGCAAGCGGGCAGGGAACAGATACTGGTGATGTTGGGTGGGGGAGGTGTGACGTAAAGTGATGCGGATAGCCTGAGAAGGCGAAAGTGGAATATGAAGCTGCGGATTCTGTTGGTTGTTGGCCGCCGGAACGATTTGCCAGTCCCGGGTTTCACGCATCAACGCGTTGAGAAAACATTGCGCAGCCACGTCGGTCGTCGCGGTTTCAAACTGGATTGTCATGATCCCATTTCACTATTGAATCAATTGAGAATGATTCTTATATCAATAATATTTATTGTTATCAATCGTCGTATGATACAATTTTTCAATGAATTGAACATAACCTTATAATTTTATTAACGGTAAATTTACGTTTGATGCATATTTCATCTCCCCCTAAATCACCGCCAATAGCGAATACGTCTCCTTCCAACTGGCCGCTGGCGTTGTGCGCCGGGCTGCTGGGTATCGGGCAAAACGGCCTGCTGGTGGCGTTGCCGGTGCTGGTCAGCATGACCCAGCTGTCGCTTTCAGTCTGGGCCGGGCTATTGACGCTCGGCTCGATGCTGTTTTTGGTGGGGTCACCCTGGTGGGGCAGGCAGTCTGAAATTCGCGGCTGCAAGTTCGTGGTAACCATGGCGTTAGCAGGGTATTTGTTCAGTTTTGCTTTACTGGCATTGGCGGTTTGGGGGTTGGCGGCTGGCTGGCTTTCATCGACGCTGGGGCTGGGCGGCCTGATTGCGGCACGCATTATCTACGGGCTGACGGTGTCCGGCATGGTGCCAGCGAGCCAGACCTGGGCGCTACAGCGTGCCGGCTATGAACAGCGTATGTCGGCGCTGGCGACCATCAGTTCCGGGCTGAGCTGCGGGCGACTGTTGGGGCCGCTGTGCGCCGCGCTGGCGTTGTCGATTCATCCGATGGCGCCGCTGTGGTTGATGGCGCTTGCGCCATTGATCGCCCTATTGGTAGTGTGCCGCCAGCATAACGATCCACCGCTGCCGCCGGTTGCCCATCAGCAAAACCGACTTCGCCTCAATATGGTGCCTTACCTGCTGTGCGCACTGTTGCTGGCCGCGTCGGTCAGCTTGATGCAATTGGGATTGGCACCGCATTTGACCGGTTTATTCAGTCATTCCGCCACCACCGTCAGTCATCACGTGGCGGTGTTGCTGAGCGTGGCGGCGGCCTGTACGCTGTTGGCTCAGTTTCTGGTGGTGCGCCCGCAGCGTTTTAGCGCGTCGCAGCTGCTGCTGATTGCCGCCGTGCTGATGATAGTGGGACTGGGCCTGATGTGCGCTCAGCCTTTGGCGCTATTCTATGTTGGTTGCGCACTGGCCTCTTTTGGCGCAGCCATGGCGACGCCGGGTTATCAACTGATGTTGAACGAGAAATTGTCTACCGGCAAAGGGTCGGGGGCCATTGCTACCAGCCATACGCTGGGTTACGGCCTGAGCGCATTGATGGTGCCGGTGGTGGCCAAATTTTATGGTGAGTCGCAGCTGATTGCGGCGGCTTTGACGATGGCGGTTCTGCTGGGGGGTATCAGCGGCTGGCTGTGGCGCCAGCACCGCATCAGTGCAAATTCTGCGGGAGAGTAACAAGTATGTCCGGCGCATCAAGCTACAGAATTTTTGATATCACACTGAAAATAAAAGAAAACGTATCACCTTCCTTGCTGCGTTGCGTTTTTGAGGGGCCGGATGTCCATCGCATGAAGCTGGAGGCGCCGGATCAGCGCATCAAACTGTTGTTCCCAGCCGAAGCGGGGCAGATCCTGCGTCTGGAAAACAGCGACGACTGGTATCGCGACTATATGGCGATACCGAAAGATCAACGCCCGGTGATGCGCACCTATACGCTGCGGGCGCTGCGTGCCGAACAGAATCAAATGGACGTCGAGTTTGTGCTGCATGGCGTGAACGGCCCGGCCTCGGCGTGGGCGACCCGTGCCAAACCGGGAGATGTTATTCAAACCGTAGCCCCCAATGCCGATTTTGACGGTGACAGCGGCGGTTACGAATGGGTTCCCCCGAGCGAGCTGCAGCAGGCGCTGTTAATCGCCGACGAGACGGCGGTACCGGCGGCGGTAGGCATTCTGGAACAGCTGGCGCAGCGGGCCAATCCGCCGCGGGTACAGGCTTTCTTCGAGGTTCCTGTGGCGGGCGACTGCCTGAACATGGATCGCTTCCCGTTCGCCGAGGTCTATTGGCTGCCGCGTGACGTCGGGCATCAGCAGATGCACGGTACGCTGCTGGTGGAGTCGGTGCGCCAACGGGTAAATATTCCCGAATCGGCGCGGACGCAAGCGCAGTCGCTGGCGGAAAACAGTTTGGGCGGCGATCTGCTGTGGGAACGAGCCGAAGGGGCGAAAAGCTTCTACGCCTGGGTTGCGGCAGAGTCTTCCGCGGTGAAGGCGCTACGCCGTTATCTGATTGGCGAACGCGATCTCGATCGCTCCACCGTTAATTTTATGGCGTACTGGTGTTGAGGGACCCGGTCAGTTACCGGCTTCACTTTGATGGCGCACTGCCAGCAGTACAGCGGTGCTGCCATCAAAATGATACAGGGCAATATAGCCGCTGTTGCCGAAATCGTTCGGCCATTCCCTAAATTCAATTTCCATATCTTCAATGGGCCGACCGGCCTGAGGATGATGGACCAGGATATTGATGCTGCTACGAATGGATGCCACGGCCTTTTGCGCAGCGCTTCGCGCTTTTCTTCTCGCTCGACGTATTCACGGATAGCCTCGCGCATAATCCAGTGCGCACTTCGCTGACGCGTGGCCGCGATTTGTTGCACCCGTTGCTTGAGCTCATCATCAATTTTTATCGATGCAGCCGTAGTCATAAGTAGCCTCAGTTAGCTAAAGGTAATACCTCTGCCGACTATAAGGCTCAACATGCCAGACTATCCATTTTTTGTGCGCCGGGTTTGCCTTAAGCCATCAAGCTCACGTGCGCGGCGACGATGCGCCAACCGCAGGGCAACTTGACCCAGGTTTGCATCTGGCGGCCAACGCTTTCGCTGCCGGGGCGGCGGAATTCGGTACTGGCGACGGCCATATCGTCACCGTAGGTGGTGATAACGGTGTTCTCCAATAGGCGATCCAACCCTTTGGAAGGACGCTGTTGGCGGAAGTCACGGATCTGATCGATGCCGTACAAATTCTCCGTCGCGCCGTAACGGACGGTACGACCATCGTGCCAAAACAACTCATCCAGCACCTCAATATCATTGCCGATCAGCGCCTGTTCGTAACGGTAAAAGGCGGCGTTCACCTCTGCCAGCACCGCCGGACGATCGATATACTCACTTTTCATCATTTAGTCCTGTTTTCCCGGTATAACACATCTTGCCACGCCACGTTGTTCCAGCGCATAGGCGGCACGCAGTGCCAGATCCTCTCGCCAGGGGGGGGCAATCAGCTGCAGGCCTATCGGCAGGCCAGAGTCGGTTTTCAGCGGCACCGTCACTACCGGCAGGCCGAGGAAAGAGACCGGCTGCGTCAGCATGCCCATACTGGCGCGGATCGGCAGATCCGTGCCGTTGATATGCATGGTTTCCTGGCCGATCGGCGTGGCGCTGCAGGGCGTTGCGGGGGCGATGAGGATGTCCCAGCGTTCGAACAGCGGCAGCACCTGTTGCTGAAAATGGGTACGAAAGCGCTGCGCCTGCACATACCAGGCGGAGGGCAGCATGGCACCGGCCAGCAGGCGTTCACGCGACAGCGGCTCAAAGCGGTTTGGCTGGCTGCGCAACAGCGGCAGATACTGATTGCCCCCCTCGGCGGCGCTGATGATGAACGCTGCCGACCGGGCCAATTCGGCCTGCGGAAATTCAACTTCAGCCACGGCCTCCAGTGCCTGCGCAGCCTGTCTTACAGCGGTTTTAGCATCATCGTTGCACCATTGCTGAAAATACCCGCCCAGCACCGCGCAGCGCAGGCCTTGTTGGCCACGGGGCAACAGCGATTCGGTTTGCGTGACCGGTTTATCCGCCTGAAAACGGTCTTCAATATCCGTGCCCTGCATCACGTCATACACCGTTGCCAGATCTCGCACCCGGCGGGCAAAGGGGCCGAGATGATCCAGACTGGCGACGAAAGGCTGACTACCGCTGCGCGACAGACGGCCAAAGGTTGGCTTCAGCCCAAAGATGCCGCACAGCGACGCGGGTACGCGTATTGACCCATTGGTGTCGCTGCCGAGGGAAAATGTCACCAGCCCGGCGGCGACCGCCGCTGCCGAACCGCCTGAGGAGCCACCGGCAATACGCGTGGTGTCATGCGGGTTACGCGTCGCGCCGTAGTGGCTGTTTTCGGTGGTAAAACCGTACGCATAGGCGTCCATATTCAGCATGCCGGACAGCAAGGCACCTTGGCCGGCCAGTTTGCCGATCGCCCAGGCGTCCTGTTTGGCCGGCGGGTTATCGCTGAACAGACTGGCCCCCGCCAGGGTGGTTTCGCCGATGACGTCGAACAGGTTTTTTACCGCGTAAGGGATCGCCGCCAGGCTCGGCAATGGGAGACCTTTGGCACGTGTGCGATCGAGGTGATCGGCTTCGCTCAACATGCGTTCGCGCGTGATGTGGGTATAGGCGTTCAGCGCCGGATCCCGTGCGTCAATATTCTCTAACGTCTGTTGGGCAATCTCACGTGCAGAAATCGCACCTTGCTTCAGGGCCGCGCGGATCTCGGCGATCGATAGGGCACTTAACGAATTCATGCGCGATACACTCCTGCGATCTCCAGGCGTGGATCGAGCGGGAAGGCCATCAAGGGTTCCGCCAGTGCAGCAATGCGATTGAACTGGGTCAGCAGTTCCTGACGGCGCGCGTCATCCATTTCCAGCGCCAGTATCGCTTCCATTTGGCTGATATAGGCCGCCCAGTCGACGACAGGTTGGTTTTTCATTTTACTTCTCCCCAATAAAAATGGCGGCTAGAAGCCGGCGGCACTGCCGTTGCTGCGGGGATCGAAAGCCCCTTCAAGCATGCCGTTAGTATGGCGAACAATGGCGCCGGCATGGCCGACCGCTTCGCTAAAGTCCGGTAACAACTCCACGTCGTGGCCCCGTTGGCGCAGGTAGTCGACGGTTTCCGCGCTAAAGCGACCTTCCAGCTTCAGCGAGTCAGAGCTTTCACCCCAGGTGCGTCCCAGCAGCCAGCGCGGCGCGCTGATCGCCTGCTGCAGCGGCAGGCCCTGCACCACATGGCGAACAAACACCGCCGCCTGGGTTTGCGGCTGGCCGTCGCCGCCCATGGAGCCATACACCAAGGTGCGTCCGTCATACAGGCGAGCCGCCGCGGGGTTCAGAGTGTGGAAAGGCTGTTTGCCTGGCGCCAGTGCCAGCAGATGGGCGGCATCCAGGCTGAAGGACGCACCGCGGTTTTGCCACAGCACGCCACTTTGCGGCAATACCACGCCGCTGCCGAATTCGTGGTAAATGCTTTGGATAAAGGACACCGCCAGACCGCTGCTGTCCATCACGCCCATCCACACGGTATCGCCCGGCCCCTTGCCTTTGCCCCAGGCCGCAGCATGCTCAGGATCGATATGCTTGGCCAGCATATCCAGGCGTTCTGTCGTCAGGAGTGCCTGCGGATCCTGTGTCATTTGGCGTGGATCGGTGATGAATTGGTCACGCAGACCGAAAGCCAGCTTGGTGGCCTCGACGATGCCATGCACCACTGCGCCTTCGCTTTTGCTGGCCAGGGGCAGGCGATCGGTCAAACCGAGGATTGCCAGCGACACCAGGCCCTGAGTGGGTGGGGTGAGGTTGAAGACTTCACCTTTCTGGTGCTCAAGGCGCAAAGGCGTGCGCCGACGCGGCCGATAATCCGCCAGATCTTGGGCGGTGAGCGGCATGCCCAGCCGGGCCATATCGGCCGCTATGCTTTGCGCCAGTGGGCCGCGATAGAAGCTGTCCAAACCCTCTTCGGCCAGGGCAATCAGGGTATCCGCTAACCGTGGCTGGCAGAAACGCTGTCCGGCAAGGGGGATTTCTCCCTGCGGCAAATAAGTACGGGCAAAATGTTCCACATCCGCCAGTTCATGATATTTGCTGCGTGTGGCGGCCTCCTGCGAGGCGGTAACCGGAATGCCGTCCGCCGCATAGCGAATGGCATCGGCCAGCAGACGCGGTAGCGGCAGCTGTTCGCCGCCCAGCTCGCCGGAATAGTCTAGCGCTTCGCGCCAGCCGCCAACGGTGCCGGCAACGGTCAGCGCCGCCCTGGGTCCGCGATGCGGGATGTGGCTTTCACCGGCGTAAAAATCCAGCGTGGCTAAGGAACCGGCAGCGCCGCTCGCGTCGATCGCCACCGGATCGCCCTGTGGCGGCACAATCAGCCAGAAACCGTCACCGCCCAGGCCATTCATGTGCGGATAAACCACGGCGATAGTCGCGGCGGCGGCGACCATGGCTTCTATGGCGTTACCCCCTTCACGCAGAACCGCCAGCGCGCTTTCGCTGGCGAGGTGGTGAGGCGTGACGGCCATGCCCAATGGCGCGGTATTGCTGTTAATCATTTCTTGGCCCTTGTTTGAGGTCAGCTTCTGTCTCAAAGACAAGCAAGAGGCGTTCCATGTTTTCTTCGGCGGTAATAAACGCTTGCCAGCGGGTAGATTGGCCGTGCTATGTTCCGCTGAAACAAAGGTTACAAGCAGGAGCAGCAATGAAGCAGATCGATGAACGCCTGCGCGGGGAATATTCGCAGCTTACGCCGCAGGAACAGCGGGTAGCCGATTTTATTTTCGATCACTTTGACGACCTGATCAGCTACAACAGCGCCGAGCTGGCGCGCCTGAGTGGCGTATCCAAAGCTACCGTCAGCCGCCTGTTCAAACGCCTGGGCTACCCAAGCTACCGTGCAATGCGTGATGAACTGCGCACCCTGCGCCAGAGCGGTATGCCGCTGACCGATAATCGTGATGCGGTGCAGGGCAACACCCTGTTGGCGCGGCACTACAAGCAGGAAATGGCCAACCTTACTCAGTGGGTGAACCATATTGACGCCGGCCAGTTCAATGCGGTGATCGCCGCCCTGGTGCAGGCTCGGCGTGTGGTACTGATGGGGTTTCGCAACAGTTATCCGATTGCCATGCACCTGCGCCAGCAACTGATGCAGGTACGTGAGCAGGTGTTATTGATGCCGCAGCCCGGGCAAACGCTGGCGGAAGAGCTGGTCGATTTGGACCACGGGGACGTGGCCGTAGTTGTGGCTTTTCGCCGCCGGCCGCGTCAGTTGCGGGCCTTGCTGACGCAGTTGCAGATTCAGCAGGTTCCGACGCTGCTGGTGTGCGAACCGCAGGCGCAGTCGCTGATCCCACTGGCGAACTGGCACCTGGCGGCACCGCTGGATAGCGTTTCCGCTTTTGACAGCTATTCCGCCGCCATGAGCCTGGCCAATCTGCTCAGCAATGCCTTGCTGCATGAGACGCTGACGCAAGGACGCCAAAGGATCCATCAGATCGCCAATCTGTATGGCGATCTGGATGAGTTGGAACAGCGCTAATTTCCGCGCCATTTTGGTGCCTTCGCACTTTGATGGTGCGCATTTTTCTCCGTGATATCCCTTCCTCCTGCCACAGTCATGGCAGGGGAGTTTCCTCTTAGCCCCCTAACTCAAAGACAGCAAAGGTTAAGCTGGTTGACGCTCTCGATTGGCACATTAGTTGCAAAGTAATAATCAAAGAATCTTTTGTTTCATCATTTCACCATCGGGGATAGTCTATGAACTTCAAGAAAATCGGGGTAGCGGCGTTAGGGGCGGTGCTGTTGATGGCGCAGGCCACGTCGGTGATGGCGGATCAACTACAAGAAATCCAGCAGCGTGGCGTGTTGCGGGTAGCGGTACCGCAAGACTTCCCGCCGTTTGGCTCGGTAGGCACCGATCTGCAGCCGCAGGGTTATGACATCGATATGGCGCAGTATCTGGCCGACAAGATGAAACTTAAGTTGCAGCTGGTGCCGGTCACCAGTGCCAACCGCGTCCCTTATCTACAGACTAACAAAGTGGATTTGGTGATTTCCAGCCTGGGCAAAAATCCTGAACGCGAAAAGGCTATCGCTTTCAGCCGTGCCTATGCGCCGTTCTTCCTGGGGGTGTTTGGCCCTAAAGACACCGCGTTGAGCGATGCCGCTCAATTGGAAGGCAAGACCGTTGGCGTGACGCGCGGGGCGGTAGAAGACATGGTGTTGAGCGACACAGCGCCGAAGGGCGCGCAGATCAAACGCTACGAAGACAACAACACCACGCTGTCGGCCTACCTGTCCGGTCAGGTGCAATACATTGCTACCGGCAATCTGGTGGTGAGCGCTCTGGCGCGACAGAACCCGACCAAAGCGCCGGTGGCCAAGTTTATGTTGAAGGATTCGCCATGCTTCGTCGGCCTGCGTCTGGGCGAACCGGCGCTGAAAGCCAAAGTGGATGAATTGATTGAACAAGCGCTGAAAGACAACACCCTGAATGGGCTGTCGGAAAAATGGCTGAAAGCGCCGCTGCCCGCCCATCTTGGCGCGTAATGGGAGCACCCGATGACCTATCAGCTAAATTTTCCCGCGCTGTGGCCCTATCTGCCGGAGCTGTTGGCCGGTTTGCTAACCACGATTGAGTTGACGGCACTGGCCACCCTGATGGGCGTTGCGCTGGGGATTTTCGGGGCGGCGATCCGCAGCGGCAAAGCCAACCTGTTTAGCCGTGCCTGGGGGATTTACGTCGAGGTGGTGCGCAACACGCCGTTCGTGGTGCAGCTGTTCTTCATCGTCTTTGGTCTGCCGAGCCTGGGGTGGAAGCTGACCGCCGGGCAGGCGGCTCTGTTGGCGATGGTGATTAATCTGGGCGCCTACAGCACCGAAATTATACGCGCAGGCATTCAGGTGACGCCGAAAGGGCAGTGGGAGGCCGGGCGGGTGCTGGGCTTTAGCCGCAGCCAGACATTTTTGCGCATCGTGTTACCGCCGTCGCTGCAGCGCATTTACCCGGCGTTGGTCAGCCAGTGCATTATCGTCATGTTGGGCTCGTCGGTGGTGTCGCAGGTGTCGTTCGAAGAATTGACCTTTGCCGCCAACCTGATCCAGTCGCGCACCTTCCTCAGTTTTGAGGTGTATTTAGTGACGGCGTTGTTCTACCTGCTGCTATCGATACTGATGCGCCAACTGTTGCTGGCCGCCGGCCGCCGCTTTTTAGGGAGCCAGAACTGATGCTGACTTTTACCGACTGGGACATTGTGCGCAACCTGCTGCTGGCCGCGCGCTGGACGCTGTTGCTGTCGCTGACGGCGTTCTTTGGCGGCACACTGGTGACGCTGCCGCTGTTATTGCTGCGCCTGAGCAAGCGCCGGTGGGCCCTGCGTTTTGTCCGCTGTTATTCAGAGCTGTTTCAAGGCACGCCACTGCTGATGCAGCTGTTCCTGGCCTTCTTTGGGCTGGCGCTGTTCGGCATTGATGTTAGCCCCTGGGCCGCTGCGGCACTGGCACTGACGCTGTTTACCAGCGCTTTTCTGGTGGATATCTGGTCCGGCAGCATCGCCGCGTTGCCCAAAGGCCAATGGGAAGCGTCGCGTTGTCTTGGGCTGAGCTTCGGCCAGACCCTGGTGCGGGTAGTGGTGCCACAGGCGGTTCGCATTGCCATTGCGCCGACCGTCGGTTTTTCAGTTCAGGTGATCAAGGGCACCGCGTTGGCGTCGATCATTGGTTTTGTCGAACTGACCAAGGCAGGCACCATGTTAAACAACGTCACTTATCAACCCTTTAAAGTGTTCGGCCTGGTCGCGCTGGGCTATTTCCTGATGTGTTACCCGCTGTCGCGCTACAGCCATTATCTGGAGAGGAAGTTCCATGCCGCTCATCACAATTAATCAGGTTCAAAAATATTACGGCCAGAACCACGTGCTGAAGGGCGTGGATCTGGATATCGATATGGGCCAGGTGATTTCGATTATCGGCCGTAGCGGGTCGGGCAAGAGCACCCTGTTGCGCTGCATCAACGGGCTCGAGGGGTACCAGGAAGGCAGCATCAAACTGGGTGGCATGACCATCACCGACCGTGATTCGCAGGCGCGTGAGATCAGTCGCTCCATTGGCATGGTGTTCCAGAACTTCAATCTATTTCCCCATATGACCGCGTTGGAAAACGTGATGTTGGCACCGCGTCGGGTGCTGAAGAAAAGCCCGGCGGAATGCCGCGAGCTGGCGGAAGAGATGCTGAACAAGGTTGGGCTGGGTGAGCGGATGCATTATTCCCCGGCTAACCTTTCCGGGGGGCAGCAGCAGCGGGTGGCGATTGCCCGGGCGCTGGCGATGAACCCGAAGGTGTTGCTGTGCGACGAAATCACCTCGGCGCTGGATCCTGAGCTGGTGGGCGAGGTGTTGAAAGTCCTGGAGCAGTTGGCCAAAGAGGGTATGACGCTGATTCTGGTGACCCATGAAATGAACTTTGCCCGTGAGGTCGGTGACCGGGTGGTGTTTATGCACCAGGGCAAAGTGTGGGAGCAAGGCGACAGCCGCACGCTGTTCGCCAATCCGCAAACGCAGGAATTGAAACAGTTTATTGCTTCAGTTCGCGGCCTGTCTGAGGCGTGATATGCCATGAGGCGCGTGCTGCGTTCTGAGTTTACTGAGTTATTAAGCTGGTAAGGAATTAACATGTTGGATATTACCCAGTTCGATCAGATTAACCCACCTGCCCGTCTGCTGATGGGGCCAGGGCCGATCAACGCCGATCCGCGCGTGCTGCGTGCCATGTCTAGCCAGTTGATTGGGCAGTATGATCCGGCAATGACCGGCTACATGAATCAGGTTATGGAGCTGTATCGCGCGCTGTTTCGTACCGAAAACCGCTGGACGATGCTGATCGACGGCACCTCCCGTTCGGGCATCGAAGCGATGCTGGTCTCCTCCATCCGCCCCGGCGACAAAGTGCTGGTGCCGGTGTTTGGCCGTTTTGGCCATTTGCTGTGTGAAATTGCCCGCCGCTGTCGTGCCGAAGTGCACACCCTCGAGGCGCCGTGGGGGGAAGTGTTCAGTGCCGATCAGATTGAAGATGCGATCAAGAAGGTACGTCCGCGTCTGCTGTTGACGGTGCAGGGAGACACTTCGACCACCATGCTGCAGCCGCTGGATCAACTGGGGGATATCTGCCGCCGCCACGGCGTATTGTTTTATACCGACGCGACTGCATCCTTCGCCGGTAACCCGCTGGAAACCGATGCCTGGGGGCTGGACGCGGTATCCGCAGGCCTGCAGAAATGTCTGGGTGGGCCGTCCGGCAGTTCGCCGGTCACCCTAAGCCCGCAGTTCGAAGAGATCGTCCGCCGTCGCAAGTGCGTGGAGCAGGGGATCCGCACTGCCGATCATGCCGACGGTGACGATGAGATGATCTACTCCAACTATTTTGATCTCGGCATGATCATGGATTACTGGGGCCCCGAGCGTCTGAATCACCACACCGAAGCCACCAGCATGTTGTTTGCCGCGCGCGAATGTGCCCGGGTGATCCTGGAAGAGGGGCTGGATAACACCATCGCTCGCCACAGGCTGCACGGCGCGGCGATGCTGGCCGGCATTCAGGGCATGGGGCTTGAGGTGTTCGGCGATCTCGATAACCGCATGAACAACGTGTTGGGGGTGGTGATCCCGCCGCAGGTGCATGGCGAACAGGTGCGGCAGATGATGCTCAATGATTTTGCCATCGAGATCGGCACTTCGTTCGGCCCGCTGCAGGGCAAGATTTGGCGCATCGGTACCATGGGTTACAACGCGCGTAAAGACTGTGTGCTGCAAACCTTGACTGCGCTGGAAGCGGTGCTGAACCGTCTGGGTTTCGCCAGCAAGCAGGGGGAAGCGCTGCAGGCGGCCTGGAACACCTACGACGACGGGAGCCGGTGATGGCGTTGCGGTTAACCGCCCAGGAGGCGGAACAGGCGGCCGCACGGGTGATGGCGCGTTGCGACGCGCTGGCGGCGATCAGCGCTACGCCAGGCCAGCTGACGCGGGTTTATCTGTCGCCGGAGCATCGGCGCGCCAACCTGTTGGTAGGCGACTGGATGCGCAGTATCGGTATGCGGGTCTGGCAGGACGCCGTTGGCAATGTTTGTGGCCGCTACGAAGGTCAAACGCCAGGTGCGCCCGCGCTGTTACTCGGTTCGCATTTGGATACGGTGCGCAATGCCGGCCGTTATGACGGCATGCTCGGCGTATTGACCGCCTTGGAGGTGGTGGCGCATTTGCATCAGCAGCAGCGGCGTCTGCCGGTGGCGGTTGAAGTGATTGGTTTTGCCGATGAAGAAGGGACGCGATTTAGCGTCGCCCTGCTGGGCAGCCGGGGCATTACCGGCCAGTGGCCAGCCGAGTGGTTGGCGCGTACTGATGCCGAGGGCATCAGCGTGGCGCAGGCGTTGCGCGAGTTTGGCCTGGATCCGGCGGCGGTGGTTGAGGCGCGGCGAGCACCAGGTGATATCTGCGCTTATCTGGAATTGCACATTGAACAAGGGCCTTGTCTGGAGGCCGCCGATCTGGCCCTGGGCGTGGTGACGGCGATTAACGGCGCGCGTCGACTCCATTGCACCTTTAGCGGCGAGGCAGGCCATGCAGGCACCGTGCCGATGGGGCAACGCAAAGACGCCTTGGCGGCCGCGGCAGAGTGGATGGTGGCGGTTGAAGCGATAACCCGTACCCGCGATGAACATTTGGTGGCGACTGTCGGCTGTATCGAAAGTCTTCCGGGGGCGGTCAACGTCATTCCCGGTGAGGTGAAACTGTCGCTGGACGTTCGCGGCCCGCAAGATGGCCCGCTGGCGGCATTGCTTACGCAGCTGTTGGAACGGGCGCAGGAGATCTGCGCACGTCGCGGATTAGGTTTTGCCAGCGAGGAGTTTTATCGCATAAACGCAACGGAATGTGATGCAGATTTGCAGCAACGTTGGCAGCAGAGCGTGGCGGCGGTGCAGGGGCGCAGCATGGCTTTGCCCAGCGGTGCCGGGCATGACGCGATTGCCGTGTCGGCTTGCTGGCCGGTGGGCATGCTGTTTGTCCGTTGCGATCGCGGCATCAGCCATCATCCGGCCGAAGCCGTAAGCCAGACCGATGTGGCGCTGGCTATTCAGGCCTACTGCCAGACGGTGGCCAGTTGGGAGAACACCGATGAACCTGCAGCAGTTTAATCAATTGCCCGTGGCGGAAGCCGAGCGTTTGCTGCGGCCCTGCGTGAACATTGCGAGCTGGATAGCTTCAGTGATTGCGGCCCGGCCGTTCAGCAGCAGCGATGCCGCGTTGGCGGTGGCCTGGCAGGCGGCGCAGCGTTGGCGGCATGAAGAGGTCAGCCAGGCATTGGCGCAGCACCCGCGCATTGGCGAACGTGCCGCAGGCCAGGGGAAAGAGGCGCAATTTTCCAAGCGTGAACAGTCGGCGGTCAATGACCGGGATCCGGAATTGGCTCAAGTGCTGCTGGTGGGCAACCGGCGTTATGAACAGCAATTTGGCCAGGTGTTTTTGATCCGTGCCGCCGGCCGAGATGGGCGAGCCATTCTGAGTGAGCTGGAACGACGCTTGAACAACGACGTGGAGCAGGAGCGGCAGGAAACCGCCGAACAGCTGCGCGAAATCGTGATGCTGCGTTTTAAGGAGTTACTGAGCGATGAGTAATATCAGCACCCATATTTTGGATACCTCCCTGGGTAAACCGGCGGCAAAGGTGCGAGTCTGGCTGGAGCGGGAACAGCAGGGGCAATGGCGGGCGATAGCCGAAGGCACCACCGATGCCGATGGCCGCGCCCGTGAGCTAACGCCGGATGAGCTGCCCGCGGGGCATTACCGCCTGCATGCCGACGTGGGCGGTTACTTTACCGCAGACAATCGTGAAACGTTATACGCCACGGCGATCATCGATTTTGTCATCAAGGATGCGGCGCAGCATTACCATTTACCGCTGCTCATCAGCCCGTATTCCTATTCAACCTACCGGGGCAGCTAAACGCCCTTAGCGGTTAACCCGCATTGACGAGGTATCTATGGCTCTGTCTCAGGATAAGGGTGCGGCTTCGTGCTGCCCGGAAGATGAAAAATTGCCGCTGGCAAAAACCTTCGCCTACGGCCTGCAGCATATTCTGACCATGTATGGCGGCATCATAGCGCCGCCATTGATCATAGGTTCTGCCGCAGGGTTAGACGCCGCGCAAATTGGCCTGCTGGTGACGGCAGCGCTGTTTGTCAGCGGTTTGGCGACGTTATTGCAAACTCTTGGTGCGCCGGGTTTCGGCTCTCGTTTGCCGTTGGTGCAGGGCGTTTCCTTTGCGGGGGTCGCGACCATGGTGACCATAGTCACTGGCGACGGCGGGTTGCCTGCGGTGTTTGGTGCGGTGATCGCGGCGTCGTTGATTGGGTTACTGATCGCGCCGTTTTTCTCGCAGATTATTCGCTATTTCCCGCCGGTGGTGACCGGCACCGTGGTGACGGTGATTGGGTTGTCGCTGATGCCGGTGGCGGTACGCTGGGCGATGGGGGGCAACGCCAAGGCCGCAGATTGGGGATCAACCGGAAATATTGGCCTGGCGGCTTTCACACTTGCGGTTATTTTGTTGCTGAACAAGGTGGGTTCCCCGGGGTTAAAACGGTTATCGGTGCTGCTGGCGATGGCTGTCGGTTGTGTGGCGGCCGCGTGGGTGGGTAAGCTGAGCTTCGCTGCCGTAGGCCACGGGCCTTGGCTGGCATTCCCCGCGCCTTTTGCCTACGGTTGGCCAACCTTCGAACTGAGCGCAGTGCTATCCATGCTGTTGATCGTACTGGTATTACTCACGGAAACCACCGCCGGGCTGATGGCCGTCGGTGAAATTGTCGGCTCGCCGGTGAATGCGCGCCGTATCGCCAACGGGTTGCGTGCCGATATGTTGTCCAGCGCCCTGTCGCCGGTATTCAATTCGTTTCCGCAAAGCTCGTTTGCCCAGAATATCGGGCTGGTGGCGATCACCGGCGTGAAGAGCCGCTTTGTGGTCAGCGCCGGCGGGACGATTCTGGTGCTGCTGGGGCTGTTGCCGGTCCTTGGGCGACTGGTGGCCTGCATTCCGCTGCCGGTCTTGGGCGGCGCGGGTGTGGTGCTGTTCGGCTCGGTGGCCGCCAGCGGCATCCGCACTCTGGCCAAGGTTGAGTATAAGGACAACATGAATCTGGTGGTGGTAGCAACGGCGATTGCCTTCGGCATGATCCCTATCGTGATGCCGACCTTTTACGATCAGTTTCCGAACTGGGTGCGTACTTTGCTGCATTCAGGCATCAGTGCCTCGTGCCTGGTGGCGCTGTTGCTGAACCTGTTGTTTAACCGCATTGGGGGGACAGAAGAAAAAGCGGCGGAAGAAGAGCTTTCCTGAAGCAACGGGCGCGGTGTACCGGTACCGCGCCCGAAATGCTTAATCGTGGCGCAGGAAACTGTCGGCATCCCGCCAAGCCGGGAAGGCACTGCGATAGCTTTGCAGGGTTTCCAGCGACAGTTCCGCGTCAAGCCGTGCGGCAATGCCGGGTTCCGCCTGCGCCAGCGTTTCGCCCTGCGGGCTAAGGATCAGGCTGTCACCGCTGTAGTTCAGACCGTTGCCGTCTTCGCCGACGCGGTTGCAGCCGGCCACGTAGACCTGATTCTCAATGGCCCGTGCCGCCAGCAACGTTTGCCAGTGTTTGCTGCGCGGTGCCGGCCAGTTGGCGACGTACAGCGCCAGATCGTAATCCTGCTGGTAGCGAGACCAGACCGGAAAACGCAGGTCGTAACAAATTTGCGGCAGGATGCGCCAGCCGCGCCATTCGAAGATTTCACGCCGTTTGCCTGCCTGATAGTGCAGGTGTTCACCCGCCATGCGGAACAAGTGGCGCTTATCGTAGGCATGCACCCGGCCGTTAGGCTCCACCAGCAGGAAACGGTTAACCGCGCCCTCGGCGGTTTTCAGCGCCACGCTGCCGCCAACCAGCGCGTTGTTTTTGTTCGCCCAGCCGTGCAGCCAGTCAATCACCAGCTGTTCCGGCAGCGCACTTTCCCCGGCATCCATGGCAAAACCGGTAGTAAACATCTCCGGCAATACGATCAGATCGCGGCCGCTTAAGGGGGCCAGCAAGGCGTCAAAATGTTGCAGATTGGCTTGGCCATCTCGCCACACCAGGGGTTGCTGCAACAGGGTAATTTTTAAAGTCGACATAACCGCTCCGCAGCTGCATCCAGCGTGGCATCCTGTTTAGCGAAGCACAGCCGGATCAATTTATGAGGGAAAGGATCGGCACAGAAGACCGACAGCGGGATCGCCGCCACGCCTACGTGCTCGGTTAACCAATGACAGAATGCCACGTCGTCCAGATCCGAGACCGCGCTGTAATCCGCCAGTAAGAAGTATGTCCCTTCGCAGGGTAAAATTTCCAGTCGGCTACTGGACAGCGCCTGCACGAAACGGTCGCGCTTGGCGCGGTAAAACGCAGATAGCTGCTGCCAGTGTTCCGGTTCGCTGCGCAGCATATCGGCCAGCGCCAACTGTGCCGGGGTGTTAACCGAGAAGGTCAGGTACTGGTGTACCTTGCGCACTTCCGCACTCAGCGCTGCCGGGGCGACGCAATAACCCACTTTCCAGCCGGTCATGTGGAAGGTTTTGCCGAAGGATGACACCGCAATGGCGCGTTGGCGCAGCTGCGGGTGGGCCAGCACGCTGGCATGTCCCCCTTTGGCGAAACAAATATGCTCATAGACTTCATCGCTGAGCACATAGATTTCACGCTCGCTAATGGCATGCCACAGCTGTTGCATATCTTCCGCCTGCCAGGCGGTGGCGGAAGGGTTGTGCGGCGTATTGAGGATCACCAGGCGGGTGCGGGGCGACAATAATTCTTCGAACTGTCGCCAATCGACGCTAAAGGCCGGTGGCTGCAGCGCAATGCGTTTCAGCGTACCGCCGGACAAGGTGACCGCCGGCGCATAGCTGTCATAGCTGGGATCGAAGCAAATCACTTCATCTCCCGGACGCACCAACGCGCTGATGGCGGCGAACAGCGCTTCGGTAGCCCCAGCCGTGACGGTAACTTCGCTGGTCACGTCCGGCAGCCAGCCATACAGCGCCGCCGTTTTCTCGGCGATGGCTTCGCGCAGGGGCGCGACGCCGGTCATCGGTGCATATTGGTTTGCGCCCTGGCTGACATGCCAGGCCAGACGCTCTTTCAGGTAGTCCGGGCCATCGAAATCGGGGAAACCCTGAGACAGGTTGATTGCCTGATGCTGCGCTGCCAGCGCGCTCATCTGGGTGAAAATGGTGGTGCCCAGAGCGGGCAGTTTGCTTTCGGGAATCAATGCTGAAGTGCTCATAGCAGGCTAATACTCCTGGCGCTTATGTTGCCGTCAATATAACACGATGTTAGTATTTGGCAATCAAGACGCTTAGATGGCTAAATGAAGAAAAAATCTAATCATTAATCAAATCATTCTAAGCTTCACCTGCTGGACGACCTTACTAACCGGGAAACGATAATGACCGAAAATCCGCAACTTACAGCGCTGTTGTCTGCCTGTCACTGGATTGGCGAAAAGGGCTGGTGCCCGGCGACCGGCGGCAACATGTCGCTGCGTCTTGATGACCGACACTGTCTGGTGAGCGAATCCGGCAAGGATAAAGGCAGCCTGAGCGAATCGGATTTCCTGCTGGTGGAAACCGCCACCAACCATGTGCCGAGTGGCCGCACACCCTCGGCGGAAACCGGCCTGCATACCTTGATTTACCGGCTGTACCCGCAGATTGGCGCGGTGTTGCATACGCATTCGGTGAATGCGACAGTGTTGTCACGCGTTGAATCCAGTGAGCGTTTGGTGTTGCAGGGCTATGAGATGCAAAAATCTCTCGCCGGGCAGAGCTCTCATCTGGATGCCGTAGCGATCCCCATTTTCGACAACGATCAGGACATTCCGCGCTTGGCCGCGCGCGTCGCGGCCTATGCCGAAGTGACGCCATTGCAGTACGGTTTTCTGGTGCGGGGTCACGGCCTGTATTGCTGGGGCCGCCAGGTTGCGGAGGCTCGTCGTCACCTTGAAGGGCTGGAATTCCTGTTCCAGTGCGAACTGCAACGCCGTTTACTGGAGGCAAAATGATCCGCGCCATCGTCACTGACATTGAAGGTACCACCAGCGATATCCGCTTTGTTCATCAGGTGCTGTTTCCCTATGCGCGTGAACGTTTGGCACCGTTTATCCGTCAGCACCAGGCAGAGGCTGAGGTGGCTGCGCCGCTGGCTGCCCTGCGTCATGAGATTGATCAACCGCAGGCGGATATTGAGCAACTTATTGCCGCGCTCTACCGTTTTATGGACGAAGATCGCAAATCCACCGCGCTGAAGGCACTGCAAGGTATCATCTGGCGCAGTGGCTACCACAACGGTGATTTTCGCGGGCATTTATACCCTGAAGTGGCCGGGCAGCTAAGTGCCTGGCAGCAGCAGGGGCTGAAGCTATACGTTTACTCTTCCGGCTCGGTGGAAGCGCAGAAACTGCTGTTCGGCAACAGTGATGCCGGCGATCTGCAGCCATTGTTCAGCGGGTATTTCGATACCCACGTCGGGGCCAAGCGTGAAACCGCCTCGTACCGCAATATTGCCAATGAAATCGGTATCGCCGCCGACGAGCTGCTGTTCCTTTCCGATATTCATCAAGAGCTGGATGCCGCGCGAGCCGCCGGTTGGCATACCTGTCAGCTGATCCGCGACGACGCCGATGCGCAGAGCCGGCACCCGCAGGTTAACCGTTTTGATCACATCGATTTAGGGGAGTTTACCTCATGAGTGGATTGACGATTTTCAGCGATAAAGAGCCGCAGCAGCCGCTGTGGCAGAGCCGCGACGCCGAAGCTATTCAGCAGCAACTGGCACAAATCGGCGTGCGTTTTGAACGCTGGCAGGCCGATCGTGAACTGGGTGACAACCCGGAACCGGCGGCGGTGATTGCCGCTTACCAGCATGAAATTGATCGTCTGGTGGCGGAAAAAGGCTACCAGAGTTGGGATGTGATCAGCATGCGTCCGGACAACGCCCAGCGCGAAGTGCTGCGCGAGAAGTTTCTTTCCGAACACACCCATGGTGAAGATGAAGTGCGGTTTTTTGTCGAAGGCGCGGGGCTGTTCTGTCTGCATCTGAACGGCAAGATCTACCAGATCCTGTGCGAGAAGAACGATCTGATTTCCGTGCCGGCAGACACTCGCCATTGGTTTGACATGGGATCGGCGCCGAATTTCACGGCGATCCGCGTGTTCGATAACCCGGAAGGCTGGGTGGCACATTTCACCGGCGATAAAATCGCCGATGCTTATCCGCGTCTCAACTGATACTGCGCGGGCGTTAGCCTAACGCCCGCTGGAAGATCCCATCATTGACCTGCTGTGGTGTAATCACACCGCTGTCAAACACCCAACCGCTGATAAGCTTCGCCGGCGTGACGTCAAACGCCGGGTTGTAAACCTGCGCATCGGTTGGCGCCCATTGGCATGAGCCAAAACTGCCCGACACACCGGTCACCTCAGCTGCGGCGCGCTGCTCGATAGGGATGGCTGCGCCGTTCGGACAGTGGGGGTCGTGCGTTGTATGCGGGGCGGCAACGTAGAAGGGGATGTTGTGGTAATGCGCCAGGACTGCCAGGCTGTAGGTGCCTATTTTATTGGCAACGTCACCGTTGGCAGCGATGCGATCGGCACCCACCCATACGGCGTCGACCTGGCCCTGCGCCATCAGGCTGGCAGCCATGGAGTCGCAAATCAACCGATAAGGAATACCCAGTTCGCCCAGCTCCCAGGCGGTCAAGCGGCCACCCTGCAGCAGCGGCCGGGTTTCATCCACCCACACCTGCTGCACTTTGCCCTGCTGATGGGCGCGTAGTAGCACGCCAATGGCAGTACCGACGCCAGCGGTCGCCAAGCCACCGGTATTGCAATGGGTCAGCAGGCGACTGCCGGGTTTTACCAGTTCGGCTCCGTGGTCGGCAATGCGATCGCACAATTTGCGGTCTTCTTCCACTAACCGCAAGGCTTCTTCCACCATCGCCGCCACCCAGTGCGGTTGCGCCAGCGCCAGCTTCATGCGGTCCAGATTGTTCATCAGATTGACCGCCGTCGGCCTTGAAGCACGCAGAGTGATCAGTGCCTGCTCAAGCTGTTCACGCGGCAGCCCACGTTCTGCCAACAGGGCCAACAGCAGGCTGGCGGACAGGCCGATCAGCGGTGCGCCCCGCACCCGCAAGGTATGAATATGATCAACCAGTTCCTCTACGCTGTCGCAGGTTCGCCACTGTTTTTCCTGCGGCAAAGCCTGCTGATCGAGGATCCAAAGTCGGTTGTCACGCAGGGTCAAACTGGTGGTGTTAAGCGCTTGCATCGGCGGTTAATTCCTTGTTGCGTAGTTATTGCATCTGGAAAGCTATTCTGCCAACATGACTTCCAGATGTATAGACGTCCAAATGCTTTTACGTCTAAAAAATAATAATCGTTGTGTCAGAGAGACAGGAAAGAGGGGTTGGGAATGTCGCATTATCGTACGTTTACTGCTGCCGATGCCGTTGAGTATGCTCGCCAATACGGACAGTTAGCCGATCCGCAGGCGCTGGTGAGCGCTGACGAGATTGGTGACGGCAATCTGAACCTGGTGTTCAAGATCCGCGATCGCGACGGTGTGAGCAGGGTGATCGTTAAACAGGCGCTGCCGTATGTACGCTGCGTGGGCGAATCCTGGCCACTGACCCTGGATCGGGCACGGATCGAAGCGGAAACTCTGTTGATCCACGGCGGTTTTTGCCCAAGACATACGGTAAAAGTGTTGCATCATGATCCCGAGCTGGCGGTGATGGTGCAGGAAGATCTTTCCGACCACCACATCTGGCGCAGTGAACTGCTCAAGGGCCACTATTACCCGCTGGCGGCCGGGCAATTGGCGGAATATTTGGCGCAGACCCTGTTCCATACCTCCGACTTTTATCAGACGGCACAGGCAAAAAAGGCCGAAGTTAGTCGCTTCACCAACCCAGAACTGTGCCAGATCACCGAAGATCTTTTCTTTACCGATCCCTATATCGATCATGAGCGTAATCAGTTTGACCCGGTGCTGCTGCCCCAGGTGCTAGAGCTGCGTAACGATCCCGCGTTGAAGCTGGCGGTGGCTGGACTGAAACACCGCTTTCTGAGCAAGGCGGAAGCGTTGCTGCACGGCGATATCCACAGCGGCTCAATTTTTGTTGCGGAAGGCAAGTTGAAGGCGATAGACGCCGAGTTTGGTTTCTATGGGCCGATCGGGTTTGACGTCGGCAGCGCCTTGGGCAATCTGTTGTTGAACTACTGCGGTCTGCCGGGGCTGTTAGGGCCGCGTGACGCCGCCGCCGGGCGAGAACAACGCCTGCAGGATGTGCGCGAACTCTGGCTGATTTTTGCCGATCGCTTCCTGGCGCTGTGCCACCAATACACTCGTGAGCCGGCGCTGGCGGTGCCAGGTTACGCCGAGCAGTTCCTGCAGCAGGTGTGGGCGGATGCGGTAGGTTATTGTGGCAGCGAACTGATTCGCCGCACTATCGGTCTGGCACACGTGGCCGATCTGGACAGTATTAGCGATGCCGAGATGCGTGCAGAATGCCAGCGCCACGCATTGAGCCTTGGCCGAGCGCTGATCGTTAATGCGTCGCAGATCGAACATATCGATGCACTGCTGGCGCGCATTCGCCAAAACGGCTAGCAGCCTGACGGATGCGGCGAGGAAGGGTGCTCATGGATCTGTCGTAACAACCAACAGGCGGGGCGAGCCCCGCCGTTGGGTTGCCTTACCGTTCGGGTTCGTAAGCCAAAATGGCTGCAACCTCCGTGTCCCCCAGTTTGATGCGCAATTCACACAGTGAACCGCGAGTGATCCACATCAGCGCGATAAGCGTTATGCAGATAATCATCAGCCTAAGAACGACCCGTTCCTGCTGCATTTTTGACCTCCTTATCCTTGCCTTCCGGCGGGTAAGAGGCTAACCTGACGTTGTTGAGACGTTCAGAGTGGCCTCGGGTTGATGTATCGACTCGGGGCCTTTCTCTTTCTATCCTCGACTAAACTGAAGCTCCGGACAGAAAGATCCAGAGCACCCACCGGCAGTCTATCCGATAATCCTCAGGGTTAAATTAGCCGTTCTGGTAACGTTGCGAACGGCTGCGCATTTCTCAGTGGAAATAAAAAAGGGGCGATGATTATCGCCCCTGAGTGCACGTGTTTATTGCCGTTACGCGGCTTCGGTATGCTTCTGGCGCTTATCCTGCTTTAGCGGCTTTTCCGGCTTGCTGGCCGCCAGCGCATCCGGCTCGAAATCATCCACGTTGATGGAACGCAGACGGCTCTCTTCGGCTTTCACCAGGATCTTCGCTTCATCGGCGCTGATTTTGCCTTCTTCCAGCGCCCGTTGTGCCAAACGATCCAGTCGGGTGAATGGCAGGTTTTTACCACTCTCCTTACACAGACGCAGGTGAATTGGCTCTGCGGCAATCACGTCCGCCAATGCGGCTTCCAACAGGCCTACCGGGTTATGCTCGCTCGGCGTCAGATACTGACCGCGCCCCAGACGGCTGCGGGTGGCAGACGGCTGTTGGAGGATCTTGGCCAATTGGTGATCCAGACGGTCAGAAGGTGCAGTATGCACGCGGCCGAACGGGAAGATCACGAAGCGCATCGCACCGGCGATAAAGCGGTTCGGGAAGTTGCGCAGCAGATCGTCCAACGCTTGTTCCGCCTGGTGCAGACTGTCCTGCACGCCCCAGTGAACCAGCGGTAAATCTTCTTTCTGACGGCCTTCGTCTTCAAAACGTTTCAGCGTAGCGGAAGCCAGGTACATTTGGCTGAGAATATCCCCGAGACGGGCCGAGATACGTTCGCGGCGCTTCAGGCTGCCGCCCAGCACCCCCATAGAAACGTCCGACAGCAGCGCCAGGTTAGCGCTCAGGCGGTTCAACTGCTGATAATAGCGACGAGTCGCGTCTTTGGTCGGTGTGCCACTGGTGCGGCCGTTGGTCAGGCCCAGCCAGAAGCTGCGCACCTTGTTGCTGCCTACATGGCCCAGATGGCCGAACAGCGATTTATCGAAGGCGCTCAGGTCGTTATTTTGCGCTGCCGCCATTTCATCCAGTACATAAGGATGGCAACGGATAGCGCCCTGACCGAAGATCATCATGGTACGGGTCAGGATATTCGCGCCTTCCACCGTGATGGCGATAGGCGCGCCCTGATAGGCACGGGCCAGGAAGTTGGATTTGCCCAGCATGATGCCTTTACCGCCGGCAATATCCATTGCATCGATGATTGCCTGCTGGCCTCTGTGGGTACAGTGGTATTTCACGATGGCCGACAGCACCGCCGGTTTCTCGCCCAGCATCAGGCCGCTGGTGATAAGCGTAGCCGCGGCATCCATCACATAGGTGTTACCGGCGATACGCGCCAGTGGCTCTTCAATGCCTTCCATTTTGCCGATCGAGATTTTGAACTGACGGCGGATATGGGCGTAAGCGCCAATGCCCAACGCCATGGATTTCACGCTACCGGTGGAGTTGGAAGGCAAGGTGATGCCACGGCCTACCGACAGACATTCAACCAGCATGCGCCAGCCCTGACCGGCCATTTTTGGCCCGCCAATGATGTAATCGATAGGTACGAACACGTCGTTACCGCGGGTAGGGCCGTTTTGGAACGGCACGTTCAGCGGGAAGTGACGGTTACCGATTTCAACGCCCGGAGTGCTGGTTGGGATCAGCGCACAGGTGATGCCCGGCGATTCGTTGTTGCCCAGCAGGTGGTTCGGGTCATAAAGTTTGAACGCCAGGCCCAGCACGGTCGCCACCGGTGCCAGCGTGATGTAGCGCTTGTTCCAGGTCAGGCGCATGCCCAACACCTGCTCGCCTTGCCACTCACCCATGCAGACGGTACCGACATCCGGAATAGCGCCGGCATCGGAACCCGCTTCCGGGCTGGTCAGGGCGAAACAAGGGATCTCGTCGCCGCGCGCCAGGCCCGGCAAGTAATGATTTTTCTGCTCGTCAGTCCCGTAATGCTGCAGCAGTTCGCCCGGACCGAGGGAGTTGGGCACGCCAACGGTGATCGCCAGGATACCAGAAACGCCAGCCAGTTTTTGCAGCACGCGAGCCTGAGCATAAGGAGAGAAGTCCAGGCCGCCGTACTCTTTCTTGATGATCATCGCGAAGAAGCGGTGTTCTTTCAGGTACGCCCACAGTTCCGGCGGCAAATCGGCCAGTTCGTGGGTGATCTGGAAGTCGTTGGCCATGCGGCAAGCTTCTTCCACCGGGCCGTCAATAAACGCCTGCTCTTCGGCGGTCAGTTGCGGTTTCGGGTAATTATGCAGCTTGTTCCAGTCCGGCGTCCCGCGGAACAGATCGCCTTCCCACCAGGTGGTACCGGCTTCGATCGCTTCCTTTTCGGTGGTGGACATAGGCGGCATTACCTTGCGGAACGCACGCAGCGCCGGTGCAGACAGCATCGAACGGCGCAGTGACGTGACGTTCAGCGGCAGCAGGATAATCGCCAGCGGCAGCAGCATCCAGAAGGTCCAAAGACCGATGGCGCCCATGGCGGCGGTGTATGCCAGCAGGATAAGGCTACTGAGGGTGAGGTTCACTCGGTGATAGAACACCACACCAATGAGTGCCAGTAAAACAACAATACTAAGAACCATCATAAGAAGCTCCAAAGTGGCAAGAGGTCTGACCTGTTGTGTGTATGTAATAGGTTTTAGTACAAGCCCATATTTTTATCAATGCATTTACAGTTTAATTACAACTTAAGTCACAATCTGACCGCACCAATCATCAAAAACCTCAGCGGCACCTCAACGAAGGCGCTGTTTGACTCAGAGTGCTTCTCGGTTTTTCCCCGATCCGGTACACTGCGGGGCGGAAGATTGACGATAACAAGAGGTTCCTCATGTACCACGACCTTATTCGCAGTGAACTGAACGAAGCGGCCGATACCCTGGCGAAATTTATCAATGACGATGCCAATATCGACGCCATTCAACGCGCGGCAGTGCTGCTGGCCGACTCCTTCAAAGCCGGCGGGAAAGTCATTTCCTGCGGTAACGGTGGCTCCCACTGTGACGCCATGCACTTTGCCGAAGAGCTGACCGGCCGCTACCGTGAAAACCGCCCAGGCTATCCGGCGATTGCCATTTCCGACGTTAGCCACCTGTCTTGCGTCAGCAACGACTTCGGCTACGAGTATGTGTTTTCGCGCTATGTGGAAGCGGTAGGCCGCGAAGGCGACGTACTGCTGGGCATTTCCACCTCAGGCAACTCCGGCAACATCATTAAAGCTATCGAAGCGGCACGTGCCAAAGGGATGAAAGTGATCACCCTGACCGGCAAAGACGGTGGCAAAATGGCCGGTTCCGCAGACGTGGAAATCCGCGTACCGCACTTCGGTTACGCCGATCGCATCCAGGAAATTCATATCAAAGCGATCCACATCTTGATTCAGCTGATCGAAAAAGAGATGGTTAAGGCTTAACGGCTTTAGGGGGCGCACAGCCCCCGCTAATATTGTATTGGGGTGCGCGTGCTGCGCTCCAATAGACGGCGTCAGGGTGGTTAAGGAGTGGCAAGCGATGTGTGAACTGCTCGGGATGAGCGCAAACGTACCGACCGATATTTGCTTTAGCTTTACCGGGCTGGTTCAGCGCGGTGGCCGTACCGGGCCACATAAAGATGGTTGGGGCATTACCTTCTATGAAGGGAACGGTTGCCGCACGTTTAAAGATCCCCAGCCGAGTTTCGACTCGCCGATCGCCCGTCTGGTGCAAGAATATCCGATTAAGTCCTGTGCGGTGGTTTCGCATATCCGCCAGGCTAATCGCGGTGAAGTGGCGCTGGAGAATACCCACCCTTTTACCCGTGAGCTGTGGGGCCGTAACTGGACCTACGCGCACAATGGCCAATTGAAAGGCTATCGCCAGTTGGAAACCGGCAACTTCCGCCCGGTCGGCCAGACTGACAGCGAATATGCTTTCTGCTGGTTGCTGCACCAGCTTTCCCTGAAATACCCTCGTACTCCGAGCCGTTGGCCGCCGGTATTCCGCTATATCGCGCTGTTGGCGGATCAACTACGCCAGAAAGGGGTATTCAACATGCTGCTGTCGGACGGGCGCTTTGTGATGGCGTACTGCTCCACCAATTTGTATTGGATCACGCGTCGTGCGCCATTCGGCAAAGCGACGTTACTCGATCAGGACGTGGAGATTGATTTCCAGCAGCAGACCACACCCAACGATGTGGTCACGGTGATTGCCACCCAACCGCTGACGGCGAATGAAACCTGGCACAAGATCGCGCCAGGCGAATTCGCGTTATTTCACTTCGGTGAGCGGCTTGGCCTGAGCGAAGGGATTGGTGCTGACAGCGGGAGCCGTGGTTGACGCATACTGCGTCATCTGGCTGCTGCTCATCAACGGTTGGCCCAGCACGTACTGACCGTTGGATACCCCCACCATTGGCGGTTGATGGTTTTTGACGAAGTAGTCATAACCCGGCTTCAACTGGCGCCAAAAAGCGATGTAGTTAGACGAACTGTGTCGCTTCAGGTTTTGATCGGTCATGCGGAACGGGTAGATACTGATATCAATCCGGCTCTGACCATAAGCGAACGCGGCTTCGACATAACGATAAATCTCATCCATATAGGTGTTGGTCATCGCGTAACACCCAATTGATTTGCATTCACCGTGGATCATCAGATAAGCGCCGGAATACCCCTGTGATTTATCGTAATCATTAGGGAAGCCGATATTTATTGCCCGATAATACTTACTGTCGGGTTTCAGATGGCGCGAGTCGACGCTATAAAAGCCTTCCGGACTTTTAAAGTCACCTTCACGACGTTTCGGGCCCAGGCCGCCGGAGAAATTGCAGATAGGGAAAGAGTTCACCAGGCGGAATTCATTGCCCATTTTGGCATACAACTCCAGCGTGCGTTCTTCTTTGAATATCTGAATATAAACCGGTGAACCCACTAATTGCTGCTTAACCACCGGCGCCTCGGGAACCTGCTCGCTGGCGCTGCAGGCCGTGATCATCGGCATAGAAAAAAGCATCGCAAACAACAACGCGATTTTGCTCATTATTATTCCTGCTTATATTTATCTGCTGGCTCAATGTAGACATGGCCAACATGCCACTGATTATTGTTTTACGGTCTTAAAACACCGTCAGATTACCAGCGTGTTCTTTTTTAGCAATATGCGATGTGTATAAAAAAACTACAAACTTCGATAAAAGTGAATCGACAGGCAGATTTTAACGATTAGTGGTGTAAAACAGCGAAAATTTAATTGCGTTTGCTTGACTCAGGTCACTGCCCAGCGCAGAAAAATGTTGTGAAAAATGTTAATATCCCGGCTCGAATTAATCTGCTGTTACGTCCGCAGAATGAGGTGTTGAGCTTACTTCTCGGGGGGATTGAATCACCCCTGCGGCAACAAAGTATTAACAGCGTTTTTAGCGCGCAAAAATGGATCCAGGAGTTATCAACGGAATGTTCGCGACCCCATTTTGTCAGTGCGAAAGATTTCATGTTGAGCGTGATGCCGTTGCGCTTAACCCAGAGGCTGCTGATGCAGTCTCATCATCCAGGTATCGTCAGCACCAGCCTCTGGGGCCGGTAAGACGTGTGAAACTAACCAACATCGTATAAATCTTATGATTAAAATCAGAAAAGGGTTAGATCTGCCCATTGCCGGAACACCGGTTCAGGCAATTCATGACGGCCCAATCATTCAGCATGTCGCCCTGCTTGGGGAAGAATACGTCGGAATGCGCCCGTCCATGCTGGTGCAGGAAGGCGATAGCGTTAAGAAAGGTCAGGCGCTGTTCGAAGATAAAAAGACTCCCGGCGTATTCTTCACTGCGCCAGCCAGCGGCCGCATCGTAGCCATCAACCGTGGTGAACGGCGCGTTTTGCAGTCGGTGGTGATCGCCATCGAAAATGGCGGTGACGAACAGCTGGAGTTTGCCCATTACCCGATGGCGGAACTGGCCATGTTGCCGCGCGAGCAGGTCGAAAGCGAACTGATCGCCAGCGGCTTGTGGACGGCGTTGCGCACCCGCCCTTTCAGCAAAACCCCTGTACCGGGAACGACGCCGCGTGCCATTTTCGTTACCGCCATGGACAGCCAGCCGCTGGCTGCCGATCCGTTGGTGATCATTACCGAACAGCTGTCGGCATTTAACGCCGGGTTATCGGTATTGGCACGCTTGACCGACGGTAAAGTCCACGTCTGTCACGCATCAGGTGCGAACCTGGGCAAGCAGCCGGATGCACAGGTGACCTATAACGAGTTTGCCGGCCCGCATCCTGCCGGGTTGGTGGGTACCCATATCCACTTCCTCGAACCGGTCAGTTTGAAAAAAACCGTCTGGCATATCGGTTATCAGGACGTGATCGCTATAGGGACGCTGTTCACTACCGGCAAGCTCGATACCGATCGGGTGGTGGCGCTGGCCGGCCCGCAGGTGGAACAGCCGCAGCTGCTGCGTACCCGCCTGGGGGCCAGCCTCGATGAACTGACCGCCGGCCGTCTTAAAGCCGGTGAAAACCGGGTGATTTCAGGCTCGGTGCTGAGCGGTACCCACGTCGCCGGCCCTAACGCCTATCTTGGCCGTTTCCACTCGCAGGTTTCCGTGCTGGAAGAAGGGCGTGATAAACAGCTGTTCGGCTGGATCGCGCCGTCGCCGGATAAATTCTCTATCACCCGCACCACGCTGGGCCATTTCCTGAAAAACAAGCTGTTCGCCTTCTCGACCACCACCCACGGTGGCGAACGCGCCATGGTTCCGATCGGCAACTATGAGCGGGTAATGCCGCTGGACATTCTGCCGACGCTGCTGCTGCGTGACCTGCTGGCAGGTGACAGCGACAGTGCACAGGCGCTGGGCTGTCTGGAGCTGGATGAAGAAGATCTGGCGCTTTGCACCTTCGTCTGCCCCGGCAAGTATGAATACGCTCCGGTGCTGCGCGACGTGCTGACCAAGATTGAGCAGGAAGGATAACCGATGGGCCTGAAGAACTTTTTTGACAAAATCGAGCATCACTTCACTCCGGGCGGCAAGCTGGAAAAGTGGTACCCGCTGTTTGAAGCCACGACGACGGTGTTTTACACCCCGGGTCTGGTGACGCGCGGCGCTTCGCACGTGCGCGACGCCATCGATCTGAAACGTATGATGATCCTGGTATGGCTGGCCGTTTTCCCGGCGATGTTCTGGGGTATGTACAACGTTGGCCAACAGGCCATTCCGGCGCTGCATCACCTCTATAGCGGCGATCAGCTGCAACAGGTATTGGCGGGCGACTGGCACTACCGGCTGGCGCAATGGTTGGGGGCTTCTCTGGCGGCGGACGCCGGCTGGGTCAGCAAAATGGTGCTGGGTGCCTGCTACTTCCTGCCGATATACGCCGTGGTGTTTCTGGTCGGCGGATTTTGGGAAGTGCTGTTCGCTATCATTCGCAAGCACGAGATTAACGAAGGTTTCTTTGTTACCTCGATTCTGTTCGCGCTGATTGTGCCGCCCACGCTGCCGCTGTGGCAGGCCGCGCTGGGGATTACCTTCGGCGTGGTGGTGGCGAAAGAAATTTTCGGCGGCACCGGGCGCAACTTCCTTAACCCGGCATTGGCGGGGCGCGCTTTCCTGTTCTTCGCTTATCCGGCGCAGATTTCCGGTGACCTGGTGTGGACCTCCGCCGACGGTTTCTCCGGCGCAACGCCGCTGGCGCAATGGAGCGCGGGTGGGGCGCACAGTCTGAGCAACGTCGCTACCGGCCAGTCAATCAGCTGGATGGACGCGTTTCTCGGCAACATTCCCGGCTCCGTCGGCGAAGTTTCCACGCTGATGATCCTGCTTGGCGGGGCGATAATTCTGTTCGGCCGTGTGGCATCCTGGCGCATCGTCGCCGGCGTGATGCTGGGCATGATGGCTACTGCCATCCTGTTTAATTCCATCGGTTCTACTACTAACCCGCTGTTCGCCATGCCGTGGTACTGGCACCTGGTGTTAGGTGGTTTCGCCTTCGGCATGATCTTTATGGCCACCGATCCGGTTTCCGCCTCGTTCACCAATAAGGGGAAATGGTGGTACGGCATCCTGATTGGCGTGATGTGCGTGCTGATCCGGGTGGTCAATCCGGCCTATCCGGAAGGCATGATGCTGGCGATCCTGTTCGCCAACCTGTTCGCGCCGCTGTTCGATTATCTGGTGGTGCAGGCCAACATCAAGCGGAGAAAAGCCCGTGGCGAATGAATCTAAAAACGACAGCATCGGTAAAACGCTGCTGGTGGTACTGCTGTTGTGCCTGGTGTGTTCTGTGGTGGTGGCGGGTTCCGCCGTCGGTCTGAAGTCCAAACAGCAGGAACAAAAGCTGCTCGACAAGCAGCGCAATATCCTCGATGTGGCCGGCCTGCTGCAACCGAAAATGGAGGGCGAGCAGGTCAAAACGCTGTTCACCCAACGCATCGAACCCCGGTTGCTGGATTTAAACAGCGGTGAGTTTGTTACCGGCAAGGCAGCGGCGTTCGATCTGGCTGCGGCATTGCGTGATGACAGCAAAAGTGCGGCGTTGCCGGCGGCTGACGATCCGGCGGGCATCAAACGCCGCAGTAACCAGGCGGAAATCTATCTGGTGCGTGACGACAGCGGCGCGGTGAACAAAATTGTGCTGCCGGTTTACGGCACGGGCCTGTGGTCAATGATGTACGCCTTTGTTGCGCTGGATAATGACGGTAACACGGTGAAAGGCATTACTTACTACCAGCAAGGGGAAACCCCGGGCCTGGGCGGTGAGGTTGAGAATGCCAGCTGGCGCCAGCAGTGGGTCGGTAAAAAGCTGTTTGACGATAACGGGCAACCGGCGATCCGCGTAGTGAAAGGCGGGGCGCGTCAGGGAGATGAACACGGGGTGGACGGCTTGTCCGGCGCCACGCTGACCTCCAACGGCGTGCAGCATACTTTTGACTTCTGGTTGGGCGAGCACGGCTTTGGCCCGTTCCTGAAAAAAGTTCGTGAAGGAGCGCTGAAAAATGGCTGATTCCAAAGAGATTAAACGGGTCCTTTTAGGGCCTCTGTTCGACAACAACCCGATCGCCCTGCAGGTGTTGGGCGTCTGCTCCGCGCTGGCGGTGACCACCAAGCTGGAAACGGCGGTGGTGATGACCATCGCGGTGACGCTGGTTACGGCGTTTTCCAGCTTCTTTATTTCGTTGATCCGTCACCATATTCCGAACAGCGTGCGCATTATCGTGCAGATGGCGATTATCGCCTCGCTGGTGATCGTGGTCGATCAGCTGCTGCGCGCCTATGCGTTCGAGATTTCCAAGCAGCTGTCGGTGTTCGTTGGCCTGATCATCACCAACTGTATCGTGATGGGGCGCGCCGAAGCCTATGCCATGAAATCGCCGCCCATCGAGAGTTTCATGGACGGTATCGGCAATGGGCTGGGGTACGGGGTGATCCTGGTGCTGGTTGGCTTCCTGCGTGAGCTGTTCGGTTCCGGCAAGCTGTTCGGCATCCCGGTGCTGGAAACGGTACAGAACGGCGGTTGGTATCAGCCAAACGGTTTGTTCCTGTTGGCACCGAGCGCGTTCTTTATCATCGGCCTGCTGATCTGGGCGCTCCGCACCCTGAAACCAGCGCAGATCGAAAAGGAGTAATGGCCGATGGAACATTATATCAGCCTGTTTGTACGCGCAGTGTTCGTAGAGAACATGGCGTTGGCGTTCTTCCTAGGGATGTGTACCTTCCTGGCGGTATCGAAGAAGGTCTCGACCGCCTTTGGTTTGGGGATTGCGGTTACCCTGGTGCTCGGCATCTCCGTGCCGGTGAACAACCTGGTCTACAACCTGATCCTGCGTGATGGCGCGCTGGTGGAAGGCGTTGATCTGAGCTTCCTCAACTTCATCACCTTTATCGGCGTGATTGCTGCGCTGGTGCAGATTCTGGAGATGATCCTCGATCGCTTCTTCCCATCGCTGTACAACGCACTCGGCATTTTCCTGCCGCTGATCACCGTGAACTGCGCCATCTTCGGCGGTGTGTCCTTCATGGTGCAACGTGACTACAACTTCGCCGAGTCGGTGGTGTACGGCTTCGGTTCCGGCACGGGCTGGATGTTGGCGATAGTCGCGATGGCGGGGATCCGCGAAAAACTCAAGTATGCCAATGTCCCCGCAGGGTTGCGCGGCCTGGGCATTACCTTTATCACCACCGGGCTGATGGCGTTGGGCTTTATGTCCTTCTCCGGTGTTCAGTTGTAAAGGCGGGAAGAATTTATGGAAATTATTTTAGGCGTCGCGATGTTTACCGCCATCGTTATGGTGCTGGTACTGCTGATCTTGTTCGCCAAATCGAAGCTGGTGAACACCGGCGATATTGCGGTGGAAGTGAATGGCGATTTGGACAAAAGCTTTACCGCTCCGGCGGGCGACAAGCTGCTGAATATGCTCTCCAGCCAGGGGATCTTCGTTTCGTCCGCCTGTGGCGGCGGCGGTTCCTGCGGGCAATGTCGGGTGGTGATCAAAGAGGGCGGCGGCGATATCCTGCCGACTGAACTGTCGCATATCAACAAGCGTGAAGCGAAAGAGGGTTGCCGCCTGGCCTGTCAGGTGAACGTGAAGCAAAACCTGAAAATCGAGCTGCCGGAAGAAATCTTTGGCGTGAAGAAGTGGGAGTGCGAAGTTATCTCCAACGATAACAAAGCCACCTTTATCAAAGAGCTGAAGCTGAAAATTCCTGACGGTGAAGACGTGCCGTTCCGTGCCGGTGGTTTTATTCAGATCGAGGCGCCGGCGCACGACATCAGCTATGCCGATTTCGATGTGCCGGAGGAGTACCGCGGCGACTGGGACAAATTCAACCTGTTCCGCTATCGCTCAGTAGTGAATGACACCACGGTGCGCGCCTATTCCATGGCGAACTATCCGGATGAAAAGGGCATTATCATGCTCAACGTGCGTATCGCTACGCCACCGCCGCGCGATCCTGACGTGCCGCCGGGCATTATGTCTTCCTATATCTGGTCGCTGAAGGCCGGTGACAAGGTGACCATCTCCGGGCCATTCGGCGAGTTCTTTGCCAAGGATACCGACGCCGAAATGATCTTTATCGGCGGTGGTGCCGGCATGGCACCGATGCGTTCACACATATTTGACCAGCTCAATCGCCTGAAGTCCAAGCGCAAAATCACCTTCTGGTACGGCGCGCGTTCGCTGCGTGAGATGTTCTACGAGGACGATTTCAATCGGTTGCAGGAAGAGAATGAAAACTTTACCTGGCACGTGGCGCTTTCCGATCCGCAGCCAGAGGATAACTGGACGGGTTACACCGGCTTTATCCATAATGTTCTGTTGGAAAACTATCTGCGCAACCACCCGGCGCCGGAAGACTGCGAATTCTACATGTGCGGTCCGCCAATGATGAACGCCGCGGTGATCAAGATGCTGAAAGATCTGGGCGTCGAAGACGAAAATATCATGCTGGATGACTTTGGTGGCTAAATGCGCGTAGGGGCAATGAAGGGCTGGATGACGACGGTGGTGCTGAGCGCCACCCTGTTATTGACCGGTTGCGGGCCGGAGCAGGTGAATCTCGAGGGTAAAACCATGGGGACCTCCTATTCGATCCGCTACGTCACCGGCGACGACACGCCGTCCGCCGCCAAGATACAGGCGGAGATCGACAAACGGTTGGAGTTGGTGAACGACCAAATGTCCACCTATCGTCCTGGCTCGGAACTGAGCCGCTTCAACGCCAGTCGCGCAGTGGATAAACCCTTCCCGGTGTCGGCCGCGACGGCAGAAGTGGTGCTGGAGGCGCTGCGTATCAACCGCGTTACCGACGGCGCGCTGGACGTGACCGTCGGGCCGTTGGTTAACCTGTGGGGCTTCGGGCCGGAAGGGCGGCCGGACAAGGTGCCGAGCGCCGCCGCACTGGAGCAGCGCCGCGCCTGGACTGGCATCGACAAGCTGTCGGTACAGGGTAACGCGTTGGTCAAACGCATTCCGGAGCTGTATGTCGATCTTTCCTCGATCGCCAAGGGCTACGGGGTGGATGTGATTGCCCAGTACCTGCAGTCGCAGCAGGTGAAAAATTACATGGTCGATATTGGCGGTGAGGTGCGCACTCGCGGCCACAACGGTGAGAATAAACCGTGGCGTATCGCCATTGAGCGGCCGACCGCCGGCATGGAGCAGAAAGCGCAATTGGTGATCCAACCCGGTGAGATGTCGATAGCTACCTCGGGGGATTACCGTAACTATTTCGAACAGGATGGCGTGCGGTATTCGCATACTATAGATCCGATCACCGGCCGGCCGATCCATCACCACCTGGTGTCGGTCACGGTGTTGAGCCCAACCTGCATGGCGGCAGACGGTTTGTCGACCGGATTAAACGTACTGGGGCCGGAACGCGGCATGGCATTGGCGAACCTGATGGGGATCCCGGTGTTCATGATTGTGAAAACTGCCACCGGTTTTGAAGAGCGCTACTCTGAGGCGTTTAAACCCTATTTGAACAAGCACTCGTGAGGTCGCTATGTTGACGGTATTTGTCGCCACCTTCGTGTTGTTTCTGCTGATTGTCGGCGGTATGTCCCTGGGCTACGTGTTTAAACGTAAAAGCCTGCAGGGCAGCTGCGGCGGCATTACGGCGCTGGGGATGGATAAGGTTTGCGACTGTCCGGAACCTTGCGATGCGCGTAAAAAACGCCTGGAGAAAGAGGCGTTGCGCCAGCAGCAGCTGGAAAAGCACCGGATTATCTGACTACAAGGGGCGCATGCGGCGCCCCTTTTTTTATCGGTTATTTGGCCTGGCGAAAGTTTTTCGCATCGGCCGGTGAGTTGACCATCACCCCGTCTACCCCAAGCGCCAGCGCCTGCTGGTAGTCTGCCGGGGTGTTAATACCAAACAGAATGATGTGCGCTGGGCCTTGCGAACGGAAGCAGTCGATCGATTCTTTATCCCAGGTCAGAAACGCCTTGGAGCGCCCCTCGCCCAGGGTAAATTTCTCCACCACTTCCACTTCCCGTTTCAGTTCCAGTCCGTACCAGCGTGGCTTCTGGTTATCCGGCTTCAGTTCGCACAGGTGCGACAGGCTGATATTCGCCAGCAGGTCGCGGGTTTCATCGCGGGTTTCGAAACGCTTGATAGCCGGCGGTAGCGCCTGCAAATATTTGGCATCGGTGGAGTAAACGCGGGTGCGGTTCAGGCTGTCGGTTTTTTCCAGGGTTGCCAGCAAGGTTTTACCGAACTGGGCCGGATTGGCATCCGGTGACTTGATGTCCAGATAGAAATTGACCTTGGGGAAGTCGTTGAGTATTTCATCCAGCCGAGGAATGCCAATGCCTTTCCCCCGGAACGGGTGCATTTCCCCTTTGGCGAATGACCAGCCGGCGTCAACTTTCGCCAGTTGTTCGGCGGTGTAAGCGGAGACCAGGCCCTGTTGGTTGGTCAGCGCTTTCAGGTCTGAGGGACGGTATAGCACGATAACGCCGTCTTTGGATTCCTGCAGCGTGATCCAAATGGCGTCCGCGCCGTTTTTCAGTGCGGTTTCAATTGCGACGCGAGTGTTTTCAGGTGCGTCGGCAGTGCCACCGCGGTGCGCAATAATGGCAGGGGCTGCGCTCGCGGCAAGGGATATCAGGGATAATGCTGAAGCGAATAAATAGACCGATAATGCTTTCATGTAGGGCACCTTCCTGTGCAAGGTTTATTGTTATCAATAACTGAGGCGATTAATTTGCCACAGCGTACTATTCAAAAATTACGCTTTTTTAACAAGTCGAAGATAATTGGGTGAAACCCTGTTTTATCCGAGCTGATCCGAGTTTTGCCGAGGCTTGAGCTTTCCATCATTGGCTGTATACTTATACAGTGTTATTGGAGGGGCGATGCGTAAAATCATTCATGTCGATATGGACTGCTTCTTCGCGGCGGTAGAAATGCGCGACGATCCCAGCCTGCGCGATATTCCGTTGGCGATTGGCGGCAGCGCCGACCGGCGTGGGGTGATCAGCACCGCCAACTATCCTGCACGTCGCTATGGCGTACACAGTGCCATGTCGACGGCGATGGCGCTCAAGCTTTGCCCGCACCTTAAGCTGCTGCCCGGCCGCATGGCGGCGTACAAGGAAGCCTCGCTGCATATCCGTGAAATTTTTGCCCGCTACACCCCGTTGATCGAACCGCTGTCTCTGGATGAAGCCTATCTGGACGTCACTGACTGCAGCCAGTGCAACGGCTCGGCGACGTTGATCGCCGAACAAATCCGCCAGGCGATAGCCGATGAACTGAACCTCACCGCGTCTGCCGGTGTCGCGCCCATCAAATTCCTCGCCAAAATCGCCTCGGAGCTGAATAAGCCGAATGGCCAATACGTCATTACCCCGGCGCAGGTACCCGCATTTTTACAGCAACTGCCGTTGAGTAAAATCCCGGGCGTGGGAAAAGTGACCGCCAAACGGTTGGAAGAAGTGGGGTTGATCACCTGCGCCGACGTGCAGCAGTACGATCTTGCGGCGTTGTTAAAGCGCTTTGGCAAATTTGGCCGCGTACTTTGGGAACGCTGTCAGGGCATCGATCTGCGTGAGGTTTCGCCAGAGCGGCTGCGCAAGTCGGTGGGGGTAGAACGCACGCTGGCGGAGGACATTCATGCCTGGGAAGAGTGCGAAGCGCTGATCGTCGACAAACTGTATCCGGAACTGGAAATGCGCTTGCGCAAGGTAAAACCGGATCTGCATATCGCCCGGCAAGGCGTAAAGCTGAAGTTTCAGGATTTCCAGCAAACAACCCAGGAACACGTTTGGCCAGTACTGAATAAAGACGATTTGATCAATGTAGCGCGTCAGGCATGGAGCGAAAGACGTGAAGGGCGTGGGGTGCGGCTGGTAGGTTTGCACGTGACGCTGCTGGATCCGCAGCTTGAGCGCCAGCTGTTGCTGCCGTGGGAATAACAAGGGCGCAATGCAATATTGCGCCCTTGCTTGCACAGCCCGGTATTTTTTAGGGTTCAGTACACCGAACCCGGCAAATTACGCGCGCTCTGGGATAGCCTTCAGCAGTGCCGTCAGCAGTTTCCAGTACAGGCCCACGCTTTCGATATGCACCTGCTCATCCGGCGAGTGTGGCCCGGTGATGGTCGGCCCAATCGACACCATATCCATATTCGGGTACGGCTTTTTAAACAGGCCACATTCCAGCCCGGCGTGGATCACCATGATGTTCGGCGTCTTGTTGAACAGATCCTGATAGATCTCGCGTACCAAATGCATGACCGGTGAGTCAGCGTCCGGTTGCCAGCCAGGGTAGCCGCCTTTCGGGGCCACTTTGGCGTTGGCCAACTGGCCCAGCGCGGTCAGCATGCCGACCACGTAATCTTTACCGCTGTCGATCAACGAACGGATCAGGCAGATGATTTCTGCTTCGCTGTCGCTGGTGGTCACTACGCCCACGTTCAGTGAGGTTTCCACCACGCCTTTCACCGCGTCGCTCATGCGGATCACACCGTTTGGCGTGCCGTTGAGCAGTGCCAGGAAACGCTGTTGGCTGTCTGCGGTCATGGCCTGAGACGTGCTGGTGGTTGGCTCCAGCAGAACGGTGATGTTCTTCTCTTTAGCGGACAGCTCATTTTGCAGGGTGGCCAGGAACGCCTGGCTCAGTGCTTTGAGCTCATCGGCCTTAGCTGCCGGTACGGCAACCACGGCAGAAGCTTCACGCGGGATGGCGTTGCGCAGGGTGCCGCCGTTCAGGTCCAGCACGCGCAGATTCAACGCCGCGGCATTATCGAACAGGAAGCGCGCCAGCAGTTTGTTGGCGTTGCCCAGGCCGACGTGAATATCCGCGCCGGAGTGGCCGCCTTTCAGGCCCTTGATCGTCAGCTTCAGGGTCTGGTAACCGGCCGGTACGGCTTCACGCTGCAGCGGCAGGGTGGTGATGAAATCAATACCGCCGGCGCAACCCATGTAGATCTCGCCTTCTTCTTCGGAATCGGTGTTGATCAGGATATCGGCCTGCAGCCAGTTAGCCTGCAGCCCGAACGCACCGTCCATGCCGGCTTCTTCGGTCATGGTCAGCAGCACTTCCAGCGGACCGTGCTCGACGCTGTCGTCTGCCAGCACAGCCAGCGCGGAGGCCATGCCGATGCCGTTGTCGGCGCCCAGCGTGGTGCCGCGCGCTTTGATCCACTCACCGTCGATATACGGCTGAATCGGATCCTTGGTGAAGTCGTGCACGGTGTCGTTATTCTTCTGCGGCACCATGTCCAGGTGCGCCTGCAGGGCAACCGGCTTGCGGTTTTCCATGCCTTTGGTGGCCGGCTTGCGCAGCAGGATATTGCCTACCTGGTCACGCTCGGCGTGCAGGTTTTTCTCTTTGGCCCATTCGAGGATGTGCTGCGCCAGCGCTTCTTCATGATAAGAAGGGTGTGGAATAGAGCAGATTTTGGCAAAAATATCCCACAGCGGCTGTGGCGAAAGTTGAGACAATTCAGACACAATAAGTCTCCTGTAACGGCATTCACGGCATAGCGGGAATACCGCTCGGTTAGGGTTAGGGGCATCTGTGCGGTTTTGGCACGATCTCCAGAGAATATCACTTTCTACCGGGCGGTGCCCGTCCCGAATTGTGCTGTTTAAGCGC
Source organism: Serratia sp. AXJ-M (assembly GCF_046531865.1). Classification (NCBI taxonomy): domain Bacteria; kingdom Pseudomonadati; phylum Pseudomonadota; class Gammaproteobacteria; order Enterobacterales; family Yersiniaceae; genus Serratia; species Serratia sp. AXJ-M. Next base: position 940,769 of record NZ_CP059394.1, read on the forward strand.
TTGATCACACTAGTTTGCTGCGCTGCAGTTCATTTTTTCAGCATCAATCACCAGAGGAAATACTTATGATTTCCACGGTACAACTGGTATTCGGCGCGCCCAATCTCTATAATCTCGCGCAACCTTTTTTCCCCTGATTACTGAATAAGCCACACCCTGGCTGGCTGGGACACCATTCTATGAGCGAAAAATACGTTGTTACCTGGGACATGCTGCAAATGCAAGCGCGCAAACTGGCTCACCGCCTGCTGCCTGCTGACCAATGGAAGGGCATTATCGCCGTAAGCCGCGGCGGTCTGGTACCGGCTTCTCTGCTGGCGCGAGAGCTAAGCATTCGTTATGTGGATACCGTATGCATTTCCAGCTATGACCATGACAACCAACGCGAAATGAAAGTGCTCAAGCGCGCTGAAGGCGACGGTGAAGGCTTTATCGTCATCGACGATCTGGTGGATACCGGTGGTACTGCAAAAGCGATCCGCGAGATGTACCCGAAAGCGCATTTCGTCACCATCTTCGCCAAGCCGGCAGGTCGCCCGCTGGTTGACGATTATGTGGTTGATATCCCACAGGATACCTGGATCGAACAGCCATGGGACATGGCGGTGACCTTCGTACCACCGATCGGCGGTCGTTAAGTTCGACAGGCTGTTCCATTAAAACGCCCGGTTTCGCCGGGCGTTTTCGTTATTTTGGTTTATCGCCCCAGAGTTAGGTACACTACCTCCAGTTGATTAGGCTGTTTGCGGCCTATAGCCAGATTTACGGAGGCTGTTGTTACCATGGCACAAGCCAACCTTTCTGAAATTCTGTTCAAACCCTCATTTAAACATCCTGAGACCTCGACGCTGGTGATGCGCGCGCGCAACAAAGTCAGCGCCGATTTGCATTCCACGCTGGAAGGCAACACCGTCAGCAACTGGTATCGCATGCTTAACCCGCTGTTGTGGGCCTGGCGCGGCGTTGATCCGATCGAAATCAACGAAGTGCTGGCGCGCATCGCAGTCGCCGATGTGGAGCACACCAACGACAAATGGCTGGATACCGTGGTCGGTTACCGTAACGGCAACTGGATTTACGAATGGGTTCACCAAGGCATGCGCTGGCAACAAAGCGCGTTGGAACAGCAGGATCCTTTGATCGGCGGTCAGCACTGGCTCAACGCCGCCAATTTTTACAGCATCGCCGGCTACCCGCACCTGAAAGGGGACGAACTGGCCGAGCAGGCCGAAGCGCTCTCCTGTCGGGCTTACGAAGAAGCCGCGCTGTTGCTGCCTTATCAGTTGAAAGAGCTGGAGTTCCGCATTGAGGGCGGCAGCAGCATCAATGGTTTCCTGCACCTGCCGGAAAAGGGCGAGGCCCCGTTCCCGACGGTGTTGATGTGCGGCAGCCTGGACACGCTGCAAACTGACTACCACCGCCTGTTCCGCGATTATCTGGCACCGCACGGCATCGCCATGCTGACCATCGATATGCCTTCCATCGGCTCTTCATACAAGTGGAAGCTGACGCAAGATTCCAGCTTCCTGCATCAGCAGGTGCTGATCCAACTGGCCTCGGTGCCGTGGGTCGATCATCAGCGCGTCACCGCGTTTGGCTTCCGTTTTGGTGCCAACGTGGCGGTACGTCTGGCCTATCTGGAGCCACAGCGGCTGCGGGGCGTGGCTTGTCTGGGGCCGGTGGTGCATCGCCTGCTGTGCGACAGCAAAACGCAACAGCATGTGCCGGACATGTACATGGATGTGCTGGCCAGCCGGATGGGGATGGCCAACGCGTCGGATAACGTGCTGAAGGTGGAACTGAACAGCTATTCGCTGAAAACCCAAGGGCTGTTGGGCCGCCGTTGCCCGACGCCAATGCTGGCCGGTTACTGGGATCAGGATCCGCTCAGCCCGAAAGAAGAAGCGCAGCTGATCGCATCATCCTCGCTGGACGGCAAACTGATCGCCATACCGCGCGCCCCTGTCTACAGCAGTTTCCACAAGGCGTTGCTGCAAATGACCCACTGGATGAAAGATAAAATGCGTTAATTAGTTGCTAAATTTTAACAGTTTGTTAAAAAGAGTGGTCTACATTGAGGAGGTTAAAGAATGACGTTACCGAGTGGTCACCCTAAAAGCCGACTAATGAAACGTTTCGCCAGCTTGGGGCCGTACCTGCGTGAAGGGCAGTGTGAGAACGACCGTTTTTTCTTTGATTGTTTAGCCGTGTGCGTCAATGTTAAGCCCGCTCCAGAGAAGCGCGAGTTCTGGGGTTGGTGGATCGAACTGCATGCCGAAGATACGCGTTTCACCTACGCCTATCAGTTTGGCCTGTTTGATAAAGATGGGCACTGGACGCCGGAAAAGATTAAAGATGCTGAAGTGAAAACCAAGTTGGAAACCACCCTGCGTGATTTCCACCGTCGTCTGGGCGAGCTGCTGACCACCATGGAACTGACGCTTGAACCGGCCGAGAATTTCAAAGAGAAACTGATTAAACTTTCCGCCTGACCCCGTTAGACCACAAGTATTCTGCTGATTTCGCGTTGTGCCTGTTGGCATAACGCGTCTCTCCTGCTACAAAGTCCTTTGCACTCTTATTCTCATCATACACGGCAGAAATACTATGAACGGCAGCCAGACACTGGTTGTGAAATTGGGCACCAGCGTGTTGACCGGCGGATCGCTGCGTCTTAACCGTGCTCACATTGTCGAACTGGTACGCCAGTGCGCACAACAGCATGCAGCGGGTCACCGCATCGTTATCGTCACCTCCGGCGCGATTGCCGCCGGGCGCGAACATTTGGGTTACCCCGAACTCCCCGCCACCATCGCCTCCAAGCAGCTGCTGGCGGCGGTCGGGCAGAGCCGGCTGATCCAACTGTGGGAGCAACTGTTTTCCATTTACGGCATCCACGTCGGGCAGATGTTGCTGACGCGCGCCGATCTGGAAGACCGTGAACGCTTCCTCAACGCGCGTGACACCATGACCGCGCTGCTGGACAACCGTATCGTGCCGGTAATCAATGAGAACGACGCGGTAGCGACCGCAGAAATCAAGGTGGGCGACAACGACAACCTGTCGGCGCTGGCGGCGATCCTGGCCGGGGCCGACAAATTGCTGTTGCTGACCGATCAGCAAGGCTTGTACACCGCCGATCCACGTAATAACCCGCAGGCGGAACTGATCCGTGAAGTGCACGGCATCGACGATGCGCTGCGTGCCATCGCTGGCGACAGCGTTTCCGGCCTGGGCACCGGCGGCATGGGCACCAAGTTGCAAGCTGCCGACGTGGCTTGTCGCGCCGGCATCGACGTGATCATTGCCGCTGGCAGCAAGCCGGGCGTGGTGGCGGACGTTATTGAAGGTAAACCGGTGGGCACGCGTTTCCACGCGCTGGAAACCCCGTTGGAAAACCGCAAACGCTGGATCTTTGGCGCACCGCCGGCCGGTGAGATCACCGTCGACGACGGCGCGGTCGATGCGATTATGGCGCGCGGCAGTTCGCTGCTGCCGAAGGGCATTCGCGAAGTGAAAGGTGATTTCTCCCGCGGTGAAGTGATCCGCATCCGCAATCTGGCGGGGCGCGATTTGGCCCACGGCGTCAGCCGCTATAACAGCGACGCGATGCGCATGATTGCCGGTCATCACTCGCAGGAAATCAGCGAAATTCTCGGTTATGAATACGGCCCGGTGGCAGTGCACCGCGACGATATGATAGTCAGTTAAGGAGTGAGCATGCTAGAGCAAATGGGGAAAGCCGCCAAACAGGCTTCCTGGCAACTGGCGGTGCTGAGCACGGCGAAGAAAAACCAGGTGTTGTCGGTCATCGCCGACCGGTTGGAAGCCGAAAGCGAAGTGATTTTGCAGGCTAACGAGCAGGATATGACGCAGGCACGCGCCAGCGGGATGAGCGAAGCGCTGCTCGATCGTCTGTTATTGACCCCGGCGCGACTGGCGGCGATCGCCAACGATGTGCGCCAGGTGTGTCGTTTAAACGACCCGGTCGGCCACGTGTTGGACGGTAGCCTGCTGGACAGCGGGCTGAAACTGGAACGCCGTCGCGTGCCGTTGGGCGTGATTGGCGTGATTTATGAAGCACGGCCAAACGTCACCATCGACGTTGCCAGCCTGTGCCTGAAAACCGGCAACGCGGTGATCCTGCGTGGCGGTAAAGAAACCCACCATACCAATCAGGCGACGGTGAAAGTGATCCAGCAGGCGCTGGAACAGTGCGGCCTACCGGCGGCGGCGGTACAGGCTATCGACAGCCCGGATCGCGCGTTGGTGAATGAACTGCTGCGCCTGGATCGCTACGTCGATATGCTGATCCCTCGCGGTGGCGCGGGGCTGCACAAGCTGTGTCGTGAACAGTCGACCATCCCGGTGATCACTGGCGGTATCGGCGTTTGCCACACCTACGTTGATGACAGCGTTGATTTCGACAAGGCGCTGACGGTGATAGAGAACGCCAAAATTCAGCGCCCAAGCGCCTGTAACTCGCTGGAAACGCTGCTGGTGAACCGCAGCATCGCCGCAGAGTTCCTGCCGGCGCTGAGTGCCAGAATGGCGGCGGTGGGGGTTACCCTGCACGCGGCGGAGAATGCCATGCCGCTGCTGCAAGACGGCCCGGCAACGGTGGTGGCGGTGGCGGCAGAAGATTATGACGACGAATGGCTGTCGTTGGATCTGAACGTGGCGCTGGTGGACGATATCGATCAGGCCATCGACCATATCCGTACCCACGGCACCAGCCACTCCGACGCGATCCTCACCCGTTCACTGAGCAGCGCCGAGCACTTTGTGCGTGCGGTGGACTCCAGCGCGGTGTATGTGAATGCCAGCACCCGCTTCACCGACGGCGGCCAGTTCGGTCTGGGTGCAGAAGTGGCGGTCAGCACGCAGAAACTGCATGCCCGCGGTCCAATGGGCCTGGACGCTCTGACCACCTACAAGTGGATCGGCTACGGCGACGATTTGGTTCGCAGTTAACGTTTAGTACGGCGTTGAGATTTCATGTAGGGGCGCAGCATGCTGCGCCCTTTTTGTATGCTGGGTCATACCGGAACTGGCATTGTTGCAGGCCCAAAGAAACCTACTCTGACAGTCGGCTCTGTGCCAGGAGTGGACGTTGCTGATTTCAGTTTGTACTAATTTAAGAAGCCTATTCAGGCATATTCATTCATTTTCAGCGTAGGAAATACTATATCTATCGCCAGTACTTAGAACGTTAGCAAACGCAGCGCGACTCAGATGCATACCTGCAACGAGTAGCTTTTCACTGACGGCTTGCTCAAGAACTTTTTTTCGTGTTTCTTCGGCCTGAGCGGGATCGAAGTCAAACACAACGGAAACGTTCGGTTGCATTGACTGAATATGGGGATAATGAACAATATCTCCCCATATTAATAAGCATTTATTACCAGAATCAATGCGGAACCCTGTATGTCCAGGTGTGTGGCCCGGTAACCATACCGGAAGAATATTCCCTGCTATTTTGCTTTCGTTAAAAAATCGTACGCTCTGCGCATAAGCATTTAATGTCTTGCGGACTAGCCTAAAATTACTTTGCCCGCGTGCATTTGCTGTTTTTAATTTTTTATCATCCCACCAGTGTTCCGCTTCGAGAGGATGCAGAATAACTTCAGCATTTTTATAGACGGTTTTTTCTTCAGCATCAAGTAGACCCCCAATATGGTCAGGATGGCAGTGGGTCAATAAGACAGTATCCACGTCGTCTGTGCTAACGCCTGTTGCCTCAAGGTTTGCTTTGAGCTGTCCTCCTGTGCTGCTCAACGATCCTGTGCCCGTATCAACCAGAATAGTCCTTCCCCTCCCACGGATAAGATAGCAGTTAATATGGATATCACCGGGCTCAGAGATTCCGGCATTGTACTGGATGACCCGGGCATCGACGTTTTCAATGCCTGACAACAAATCCAGACTAGCTGAAATGATGCCATCACTCAAAGCTGTTACCTGAAAATCACCGATCTGTCGAAAAGGGAAAACTGGATGGTTCATAAATACCTCAGGGTTAGTTTTGGGGGAATGTTTTCGGTGCAAGCGTTCCAAAATAGCGAAAGCGCGCTATCAGTCCCGAAATTTGTTGAATGATAAAATCCAGTTGGTGCATAAAATTCTCCATCACTTCTTGCGTACGAAATTTTGCTAGGCGATAAAAAATTTTGGCATATACCGATTACTCACCCCGTCTTTACGTTGATAAAGACGGTATGAACATTCTTTTAATTCTGAGCCGAGAATCTCACAGTAGAGAGCGTTGCAGTTATAGATAAAATCGTAAAGGTCATTAAATCAGTCAGACTGATTTTCAGAAATATAAAAAGTCAGATTAGGCATGATGTTATGGTTTAATTTTTTTGCGAATCTTAACTGAGTTTTGCAACTGCGATGTAATAGGCCGGTAGAGATACACTCCATGAGCATCTGTGAATAGCGAGGCAGTTTCACGAGGTAAAATATATGCAAAACGGCGTTTGGGGGATTTATCCAGCCCTACCGCCTGCATTTCCAATGCTCGGCTTCCGAGTTCTGATTCTAAATAGCTTATTGACCGGGAACTAAATAGCAGGATTTCCTCTGTGGAAATGGCCGGAGCCGGGTCTTCACATGTATAGAGGTTACGGTGCCAGTCAGTTATGCAGGCCTGCCACCGGGAGAAATTGCCACCCCCTTTCAAACGGTAATCTTCACTGCAGAGAACATTCGCATTTTTAATGGTATGAATAGCGAGATAAGCAGGGCATCCGGGGTTCAAAGCACGGAAACGTTGAGAAGTCGAGAATCCGTTAACAGAGATCAACGCGGGCAGTTTTTTCCGACTGTAAAACGCATTCCATTCAGCCTCGCTTTGAGGATCGTTGTACGAGCATTCCACGATATAGAACATCAACTTATCTCCACATGAATAATCGCAGGGAACAAATAAACCTGCTTAATGACTATTTATCATGCTACGTGCTGATTTTACGATTTTAAATCGATAATATGTCATTGGTTAGTGACATTAACTCAATTAATGTACGTTTTGTGTACTAAGTAAGGAGCGCTAACTATGCGCAAAAAAATCCCCAGCAGCACTTCTTTGCAGGCGTTTGATGCTGCCGCAAGACACGGTAATTTTGCCAGGGCCGCAGAGGAACTGTCTCTGACGGAAGGAGCCATTAGCCGTCAGATTGCGCGTCTTGAATCTTTGCTGAACTGTCGATTGTTTGACCGTATGGGAAGTCGCGTGAAGATTAATCCTGTAGGTGCACGCTATGCACATCACATCCGTGAAACGCTTGAACGACTTGAAAGAGATACTCAATACATAATGGGAATGCCTGAGGGAGGCAAGAACCTGGATATTGCCGTACTGCCGACCTTTTCCAGTCGATGGCTTATCCCTCGTTTAAGTGGATTTAAAGCCTTATACCCAAACATAACATTAAATATTGCGATCAGAACCAATCCTTTCATCTTATCTGAGAGTGGCTTTGACGCCGTAGTTCACTTTGAACACCCAGCATGGGCAGGCATGCACTTGCAATTTCTGTTTCAGGAAAAACTGGTACCCGTATGTCATTCGGCACTTTTAACAAATCAGGATATAAATGAGCAGTTAAATAAACTTCCGCGAATTCACCGCCGACAGAATCCGGATGCATGGCACCAGTATGCCCGGGAAAGCGGTTTAATCCTTGATAACCCGGCCCAGGGAGATCGGTATGACCTTCACGAAATGGCAATAGCAGCTGTCATGGCAGGGCAAGGAGTAGCACTGATACCGCGTATGTATGTCGAAAATGAATTGAAAAGTGGAGTGCTTGTTTCGCCCTGGCCTGCATCAGACAATCTGAGCAAAAACTTCTGTTTAGTAAAGCCGATAGAAACCGGAATAAATGCAGCGGCATTAGAGAATTTTGAGCATTGGCTACTTGCTGAGACAAATGCTTTTGCGAGAACCTTCATTTGAACACGTTAACTCAAGAAGATGATATTACGGAATTACGTCTGTTCCTCGTTCATAGCGGCCCAATATTAAAGGTTTTCCATATAATAGAACGCTTTCATCAGTTCTTCTTCGGTTTGTGGTGATACCAAACTTGCCCCAGAATCTTCCTCAACTTTTATCAAAAGCTCACTGCGGGTAATTCCTAACCTGTTTGCCACATGGTTAGCACAACTTCGTGCGTGAGAAGCTCTGTGTGCCAAGGGCCTTGCCGTATCCAAAACTCTTGTCCTCGATGATGAATGAGACATTAGTTCCTCCTTAAACAGATACACTTGGATAACTCGTTCTTCGCTGCCAAAGCTTTCTGGGTGGGCGTTCAACTATAAGGCAGGGAATGCACCGGACCGGTGACACTCTTCAATAGCTATGGAGTGCCTAATTTGCTCATCGCGCCCGGATATGTACTGATAAGCGCATTCGTAATGCGAAGGTCGTAGGTTCGATCACAAAGAATGAAATCGCCTGCCAATCCGCTCAATAACCGCTCCAGCATCCACCCCAAGCAGCCGGGCAATAACAGCAAACTCCACCACATCCAGCTTGCGCTCGCCGTTTTCAACCTTGGCGATAAACGACTGCGGGCGTCCCAGCGCTTCGGCCAGTTTGGCCTGAGTGATGCCTTTTTCTATACGAGAATCCCGAAGTGTTTTTATAACTAATTGATATTCTGTTGAATAAACTGAAGTCATAGCGTTTTCCGCGAGTGATATCCCAAAATCGAATATCTGCCATTGCTGTGATTATCCCAAAGTAGGATAACTTAAGGCATCAGATAACCCGGAGAATTAAGCATGATGGATAAAGATGATTGGCACCCGGCGGACGTGATCGCCGCTTTAAAGAAGAGGGGCACCACGTTAGCGGCGGTATCCAGAGAGGCAGGGCTAGCATCCTCGACGCTGGGTAATGCGCTGGCACGCCACTGGCCGAAAGGAGAGCGGTTAATTGGTGAGGCTTTGAATCTGCCCCCGGCAGTGATATGGCCTTCAAGATACTCTGAGGCTGTACATAAGGATTGAGTAGAGCGGCCAGTCTCTATCAGAACTCGGCGTTATTATTAATGAGAATGAAAACAGCAGATAAAAATGGGGGTAGGGTAGTAAACGTTATCCACAACCCCCACTATTTTCTAATAAATATAAAAATTATTTTTTAACCATAAGATGACTGCGCTCTTCTTTACTCATCGCCTTGTTTGAGCTGGAAATAACGCAGTTATATTCTTTACCTTCATTAATAATCATAAAGGTGCTGACGGGGTTTTTAAAATCTTTGCCGATGGTGAAGTAAACATAATCCTTAGGCAACACATTGGGTTTGAAGGCACCAAATGCATAAACCCCTTCTATGCCGAGTGCTGATAAATCAACCGTAAGCTCCAGCGGCTGCGTGGCCATCGGCGATGGCAGCATGGATTTAGCCGACATCATCATCGAACTGGTATTGACGGTGTATTCGCTGGTGACTTTCATCCCGACATACTTGGAGGTTGGCATCGAAAGTTCTTTCATACAGGCGGCATCGTGCTGCGGGGCGGGGCTGCCGTTTTGTTGCACGGCGTGTACGTGTTCCAATGTCACCTGCACTTTGCCAGTCACCGGTTGTTTAGTGTCTGCCGCGTGAGCCATGCCGACTATCGTGATGGCAGCAATCGTAGGTAAAATAACGCCAGTCATTATTTTCATTACTCTTCTCCTGACTTTTAAGTTTGGAAAAGTTGGATTAACTTTTCCGTGTGTGTAGCCGATAGAATTGAATTAATGAAATCATGGGTAGCACTATGTGGCCCTGTGCCGTCATTGGGCATGGCATAGCAGACTTTAAAAACAACTGGCGTTTTTTAAGATAAATGCAATGAGTGGATAAAAGTTTTTTCTTACGGAACTCTGTCAGCCCATGGGCTTATATTTTGTATGAATAACCTTAGTCAAGATCCGGGATAGATACAACTCGGCGTATATAAATTTTTCTAACCGTTTGGCACCTGGAAATTAATAAGCCAATGGACTATTTCCAATGGCTTATATTTATATGCTTATTATTGCAATGTTGGGGTTGTCATTTCGGGCTAACGCCGATTCAACCAAGGCAGCATACGCACCAGCGCATTGTCCTTAACGATATAGTGATGGAACAGTGCTGCGGCGGCATGCAGCCCGATCAGCCAATAGCCGAAAGCCGCCAGCGTCTTATGCCAGCCGATAATCGTCCGCGCCTGCGGCCGGTCGGCAATCTCGGCGAAGGGCATCGGCAAGCCGAATAAAAACCACTCTTTCCCCCCCAAATAGCGGGAATAGACGCCCAGAATCGGCAACGTCAGCAGCAGCAGGTAAATCAGGCTGTGTACCAGATGGGCTACGCCAGTTTGCCATTTTGCCGGTTTCGGCTCGATAGCGGGGCTGGTGTGGCGCCAGCGCAGAAACAAGCGGGCGATCATCAGAACAAATACCGTCACTCCGCAACTGAAATGGGTCACCACCAGCACGTACCACACCGGGGTGCCCGGTACGGCAAGCCCTCTCAGCTCAATCGTCGTGCAGGTCACGACCAGCAGGATCGCCACCAGCCAGTGCAGACGGATCTGCATCGGCATATAAGAGTTCTGCACCGGGTTACCTTTTGATGTTAAATCACAGTGTTGATGAGAGTAACCAAATGTTACAGGAGAGGAAAGCGCCGGATGAGAATTTCATCCGGCGGATTGCCGGTGTGGCACCCAACGCGGGTGCCACACTTTCACTCAGTTGATCTTGGCCTTGGCAAAGTCGCTGCCGTTAACGTCAACCACATAGCCGCTGACGTTGCTGCGGGTGGCGTAGAACACCTTGCCGTTAGCCAGCGGCAGCAGCGGAGCCTGCTGGGCAAAAATCACCTGTGCCTGCTGATAAAGCTTGGCACGTTCGGCCGGGACGCTAACCTTAATCGCCTGCTGGATCAGCTTGTCGTAGCTGCTGTCGCACCAGCGTGCCGCGTTGGCACCGGTTTGCACGCCGGCGCAGTTGAGCAGGGTAGCGAAGTTGTCCGGGTCGCCGTTATCCGACATCCAGCCATACAGCGCGCTCTGCTGTTCCCCTTTGCGCAACCCGGCCAGATACTGGCCCCATTCCCAGGTGACGATTTTGGCTTTTACGCCCACTTTCGCCCAGTCGTTTTGGATCATCTGAGCGATGCGGCGTGAATTCGGGTTGTAAGGGCGGGCTACCGGCATCGACCAGATATCGGTCTCAAACCCTTTCTCCAGCCCGGCCTGCTTGAGCAGTTCACGCGCTTTTTCCGGGTTGTAAGCGTATTCGGGCAGTTTGTCGTTATAGCCCAGCATGCCCGGCGGCAGTATCGAATAGGCCGGCGTGCCGCTGTCTTTGAATACCGCCGCAACGATGGCCTTTTTGTCCACCGCATAGCTCAGAGCCTGGCGTACCAACACGTTGTCGAACGGCTTCTTCTGGGTGTTGAACGCCAGATAGCCGACGTTCAGGCCGTCGATGTTGTGCAGCTGCAGGTTTTTGTCGCTCTTGATGGCGTCAAACTGCTCCGCCAGCGGGGCAGGGATAATCTGACACTCGTTGGTTTTCAGCTTGGCCAGCCGGGTTTCCGGGTTTGGCGTAATGGAGAAAATCAGGTGTTTGCTGGCCACTTCGCCCTGCCAGTAATGCGGGTTGGCGATGTAGCGGATCAGCGAGTCCTGTTTGTACTGCTGCAGCGCAAACGGACCGGTGCCGATCGGCCAGTTATCGACATATTCCGGGGTGCCTTTTTTCAGCATGGCATCGGCATATTCGGCGGAAAGGATCGAGGCGAAGTCCATCGTCCAGTCGGCGAGGAACGCGGCGTTAGGCTGGCTCAGCGTAAAGCGCACGTGGTCGTTATCCACCGCCTCCACTTTGGTGATCAGCTTGTCCAGCCCGGTGTCGGTGAAGTACTCGTAGTTGCCGCCGGACACCTTGTGATACGGATGATTGGGGTCCTTTTGACGCATCACGGTGAACACCACGTCCTCGGCGTTGAAGTCGCGCGTCGGGGTGAAGTATTTGTTGCTGTTGAATTTCACGCCCTTGCGCAGCGTAAAGGTGTAGGTTTTGCCATCCGGGCTGATGGTCCACTCGGTCGCCAGTGAGGGCGCCGGGGTTTTATCGCTTTCACGCAGCGTCAGCAGGCGGTTGTACAGCACCTGCGAGGTGGCGATAAAGGTGGTGCCGGAGCTGGAAAGCTGCGGGTTGAAAGATTCGGGCGAGGCTACGGTGCAGTAGACCAGGGTATCCGTGGCGGCCAGTGCGCTGCCCGTCGTCAACAGGCCGGTTCCTGCCAACAACAGACCCGCAGTGCTTTGTTTTAAACGCATAAAATGGATGGCTCCCTCAGGTTGATTGAGGACACTGCCGCCGCGGTGGCATTCAGGCAGCCCTCAATTTAAATATAAGTGATTGATCGCGAATATGGGAACTGAGGAATGACGATTGTTCGACGGTCGCAGACGGGCCGGGCGTCAAGATAGCCGATGAAATTGTATGCTTAGGTAAATAACCCCGGTTTTTCGGTTGTCTGACAAAAATGTTATCGACGAGTCACTTTGGGGTCAGCAACCCCCACTTAGAATCACCTCACCAGGCAGAACCTGGTCTGGTCAATCTAATGAGGTGGTTATATGAAAGCGATTAAATATGTCATGGCGGCGTTTATCCTGGCGGTGGTGTCCACCAGCAGCTTTGCGGCCAACAGCGTCAGTTCCGAGCAGGGGCTGACTAAACTCGGCGTGGTCTCCGCCAGCGGAGCACTGACGCTCTCAGGTCTGGAAAAGCAATTGGCGAAGAAAGCCGATCAGGCCGGGGCCAGTTCATACCGCATTATTTCCGCCAGCGGAGGCAATAAACTGCACGGCGTAGCGGTAATTTACCAATAATGGCAGGTGCATGCCGTTAGACCGGGGCGGTACTTGTTTTTACCGCCCCAGAAGGTTCCTGTTTTGTTGGTTTGTAGCCCTCATCCTCCGCCACTTAACCCTCGGTCACTCCTCAGGCGCACTCTCCCCGTCAATTAAGTTTGCAGCATGAACAGGTTGTTCTATATTCATGAAAATGATAATAAGTGTTATTATCATTTTCATTTGTAACCAAACCGAAACATCTTCAGTGCGTTGCCCTGGCCTTGGAAAAGGTGGCTGCGCCGTCTCGCTTTACGTGCGCCAGGGAGGTCAAGCACGCCAACCACAACACAATAATAAGGATCACGCCGAGCAGCCCTTGGGCTGGTCATCCAACCGTGTCCGCCATTTACCCCGCTTTTGGCCGTTATCGGCGGCAGCGGGGTTTTCGCTTCCGTTGTTTCAACATTTGTTTATGGCTTATCAAAGGTAGGTAACATGTCGGAAACTGTTTTGGCTACTGAATGGCTGCCGCTGACACCGGCGCAGTTAGACTTCTGGGACGAATTTACCTTGCACCCCGGACAGCCTTTTTCCACCGTCGCTCACGTCACCGAACTACGCGGCGCGGTAGATGAAGAGGCGCTGTGTCGGGCTATCACTCAGACGATGGCGGAAACGCAGGCGTTTGCATTGCGTTTTCGCGGCGGCACTGGCGAGAGCTTGCCGCAGCAGCGTTATGATCCCCAGGCAATACCGCAACTTAATCGCCTAGATCTTCAGGCACAGCCCGATCCTTACCAGACCGCGATGCGGCTGATGCAGGCGGATGTCGATCAACCGCTGGATCTGTGCAGCCAGCCGGTGGCCGCGGTGTGGTTGATTAGGCTGGGGCCTTCGCATTTTATTTGGTACGTGCGCGCCCACCATATTGTGATTGATGGCTTTGGCATGGCGTTGGTTGAACATCGTTGTGCCGCGCTGTATACGCATTTCCTCGACGACAGCGCGGCAGGGCACGCACTGGGCGAGATTCATGCTTTTCAGCACCATGAACTGGCCTATGCGGCTTCTGAACGCTGCGCTAAAGATCGGCATTTTTGGCAGCGGTATTTGCCGCCGTCGCAGATCTTGCCAACGGTGCGCAAAGGCGGCAGGGAATATGGCGTGAAATCCCTGAGTACCAGCGCGCCGTTGCCGGAGGAGATCCCGCAGCGGTTGCGTTGGCTGTCGGAACGTAGCGGTATCGGTTGGCCCGACCTGTTGCTTTCCCTGTCCGCCGCCTGGCTGTTCTTTACCTTGCCGCCGTTGCCGCATGACAAGGGCGATTCGCGCACCATGTGGATGCCGGTGATGAACCGCCGCAGCAGCCAGGCCACCAATACGCCGGCGCTGGCGGTCAATACGCTGCCGCTTTTGGTATCGCTGCGTGCGGAAGAGACTTTGGGCCATTTTCTGTCGGGCATGGCGAAGATGCTGCGTGAGCTGCGCAGCCACGCAGGTTACCGTCTGCGGCACATTGCCGCAGATCGCGGTGTGACGCCGGCCTCTCGTTTGTTTATCTCGCCGTTTATCAACGTCCAGCCGTTTGATCCCGCCGGTTTCAGCGGCTGCACCTGTACGCGACGGGTACTGGCAGGAGGATCTGGCGACGGCGCTAACCTGACCTTCCGCGGGCGCACCGATGCTGGCGATCTGCACCTGGATATCGATGTTTACGTGCAGCAGTTTGCCTGCGATGGGATCGAAGATTATGGGCGTGACCTGCAGGCGTTTTTACTGCGTGCGTTGCGGGAAGAAGCGCTGGAGACGGCACTCGGCGAACTGGTGGCGGTGCCCGCCTGATGGCCGAAGGATCAGCGTAATGGTTGGGGCCATGCTCGACCCGATATAAGTTTGAATGAGGTGATAGGGGGCTGCATGCAGCCCCTTTTAGTTTGAACCGTTTAACGTGCCAACAACGCCGCCACTTCCCGCGCATTTTTGCAGGGGATTAACAGCGTTGGCGGCAGTTGGGTGCCAAAGGCCTGGTTAAGCTGCGCCGCCACCTGGCGAATGTGCGGCAGCTTCAACCCCATGCTGATAAAGGCCGTTTCTTCTCCCCATTCCGGGCGCGGCGTTGCGCCGATGGCCTGTAAATAGATCGACAGGATCTTGCCGCTGTGCGCCGGTGGCGCGCTCGGCAGCGGTGCCGCACAGGCATTCAGGCCCGGAGCGGCACGATCGGCGCTGAAGGCTGCGCGGATGCGGTGACGGTCGGTCTTGCCGTTACCCGACAGCGGCAGCAACTCGGTATGAATAAAGCGTGTCGGGATATGGGTACAAGGAAGGTAGCCGGTCGAAAAAGCGCGGATCGCCGCCAGCGACAGCGGTTTGCCGTCGTGGGTGAGGTACATCGCCCCGAGCGTCGCTTCGCCATTGTCACCGCCAGGGTAATCCACTACCACGATATCGACAATAGCCTCGTGTCCGCGCAACACATCTTCAATTTCCGGCAGCGAAACGCGCACGCCACGGATTTTCACGTAGCCGTTCACCCGGCTGGCGAACAGGATATTGCCGTCCGGGCGATAGTACCCTTGATCGCCGGTACGGAAGGCCCGCAGCGGTTGCCCGTCGGGCCCCTCCAGCGTAACGAAATCATGTTGTTTTAAATCGCCGTCCTCCAGATACCCCAGCGCCAGATTCACCCCGGAGGTGTGGATGCGGCCGACCACGCCGCTCGGGCAGTGGGTACCGTCATCATGGCAGATAAAGTATTGGTTAGCCGGCAGCGGCTGACCATAAGGCACGGTGCCGGTGTCCTGCGGCGCTATCGGGTGCCAGATGCTCCAGATGGTGGTTTCGGTCGGGCCACCGAGCGAGAACAGGCTGATGTCCGGACGCAGGCCGCGCAATTGCTGTACCGTCGCCGGTTTGATGTAATCGCCCCCCTGAGCCACCAGTCGCAGCGAACGCAGGCTGTCGTCGGTTTTACAGGTAAGCAGCATTTCCAGAATGGCGGGGACCGAACACCACAGGCTGACGCCATGGCGCTCAACCAACTGGTTCCAACTGATGGCGTCCTTTTCCTGATGTGGTGCCGGTAACACCAGCGTGGCACCGGCGCTGAGCGAGCCGAACAGATCAAACATCGACATATCGTGGTGCGGCGGCGTGACCGAAATCATCACGTCGTCGGCGGTGACCGCCCAGCGCTGCAGGGTCTGGCCGATAACGTTGGCGGTGGCGCGGTTATTGAGCACCACGCATTTCGGTTTGCCGGTGGTACCGGAGGTATACAGATAATAACTGGCTTCGGTGCTGACGCTGCGCTCGGTCAGCGTCTGGCTGTCCGGCCGCTTGGCGGCGCCCGCCGTCGGGTCAAGCAGTTCCTCTGGCGTAACCCCGAACGAGGTGTCCAGCTCACCCTTGTGTACCACCAGATCCGGCCGGCAGTTGGTCAGCAGATAGGCGGTACGTTCCGGCGGTGAGTTGATGTCGATCGGCACCCAGATAATGCCCAACAGCGCACAGGCGAGTGAAATGGTTACATGCTCCGGGCTGCGCGCCAGATACAAGGCCAGCACGCTGCCTGGCTTCAGGCCACGCTGTTGCAGATTTGCCATCACTGCGCTAACCCGTTGGCCCAATTCCGGGTACGTCAGGCTTAGTTGGTCGCAGATTAACGCGGGGCGCGGCTGCGGATCGTTAAACAACCTGTCGGCCAACTGCGCAAGATAAGGGTAAGCGCTGAATGACGTCTCGCTGTGGTTATGGCGGTAATGTTGGTAATCGATAAATTGCGCGGGGGGAATTTCCACATCGCCGTCCCGGCACATCAACATTACCCGACGTTGCAATGCGTCCAGCATTGCCTGCACTTGCTCACCATCCAACGCCTGCTCGGCGTAGTCGACGCACAGCAGCAGGTTCTTGTCGGCATCTTGTGTCATGCGGATATCGATCGCCACCTGCGGCGTCTGGGTCACGCCGTCATGGTAGCGAACCGGCGCGTTGCCAGGCAGCGTCTCCCACCCCAGGCAGTTGGTGAGGATCACCGGCAGCGCCGGGGAACCCTGGCTGAGGTTTAGCAACTGCCGCGCCAGATCAACACCGGAAAATGCCAGATGGTCTAGCGCCCCCAGCACGTCGTCCTGCAAGGCCTGGGCGCGGCTGATAAAGGTGCCCCCCAGGCGGGAATAGCGTACCGCCACAAAGGTAGAGGCGTTGCTGAGCGCACCATTTGCCGCAGGAAACGCCACCGGCAAGCCGACGCAGAGTTCGCCGTCGGTGGTCCACTGCGCCAGCGTATCGAGGATCAGTGCCGAAAGGCTGCTGTTGCGCAGCAGGGCATGGGCGGAACCCAGGCGCGAGAACTGTTTTAGAACCTCGCGCGGCAAAGTCAGGTTGGCGCGGCGATAGCGAGAGGATTTGATATTGGCCAGCGGGGTGCGCCACGGCAACGCCGACGGCGTGGTGACGTCCTGTAGCTTGGCTTGCCAGTAGGCGGCATCAATCTGACGCTGTTCCGCCGTGGCTGCAGCCGGTGGGCTTGGCGGCACGACAGGCGGCAGCGGGGCGTCGTCGAACAGCCGGGCGATGACGGTGGAGATACCCTGGCCGTCGAGGATCAGCGCGTCGAAGCTGGTGAAAATCACGGTGTCGTAGGGGGTGCCGGTGGCGTCCTGCGTCTCCGAGAACTGAATGGCGGCAATACGCCACAACGGCTGCGCGGGATCGTGGCGCTGATGCGAATATTGCTCGCGCAAGTCAGCCAATTGGCGTTGCGCTGCCTGATGGTCGAGCGCACGCAGATCGTGCCGATCCAGATTCAGCGTGGCCTCTGCCCGCACGTGTTGGGTGAAACGCTGGGTATCGATGCAGGTGCGCAGCGCCGCGTAGTGCTGCACCAGTTCGCTCAATCGGCTTTCCAGGCGGGCCAAATCCAGTCCCAGACCGCGATATTCGCGAAAGTCGTGCATCGCTACGCCGCCGAGCGGCCATTGTTCGCTGCGCCCGAGCAGGTAAGCCTGCTGCAGTGCGCTTAGTGGTGTCTCCATGGTATTTCCCTATTGATTGTCACTAACCCACGAAATAGAAAGCAGGGCGCATGAGACCACGCGCCCGGATCGGTATCAGGCTTTGGGTGCCAGCACCTGCAATAACAGTTGAGCGCCCTCGGCGGCATTGGGGGCTCGCTCGCAGATCACTGCGGCAAGAGCGGCCGGAGTCGGGTTCGCCTCTATATCCTTCGGCGCCAGCGCCACCGGCAGGTATTTGTTAAGTACCGCCAATAGGGCCATCAGAGCGTCCTGCGGCAGTTGCAGGGTACGGATATCGTCATCGTCACCCAGCCTGGCGTCCGGCGCGACCCGCGCCAGCAGCCGGTGCAGCAGTTGGCGAACCGGCATCTGACGTGCCTGGCCCGCTGAGGAGCATTGCGCCAACCACTGCGAAAGTGGCTGATTAAAGCTGTCCGGCCGGTTGGCGGCCCGTTTCAGCAAGGCGCCGTAAGTGGCGAACAGCTGCGGCAACAGCCGATCAGGGAAGGCGTCCAGGCGGACGTCCCAGTTGATCAGAATGCCGCCGTTGGCGTGTGCCACCTGAGCGTCCAGCGCCACCTGCGGCCCCTGGGAAATTACCCACTCCAGCGGGCCAAAGGTACGAGTGACGTTGTCAGAAAACAACGCTTTGCCACGGATGCCAAACCCGGCGGTAAACACGACGGGTGAAGGCTGCATGCTGCCTTGCAGGCGCGACAAATCGCGCATCACGCTGACGCCGGGGTAATCGGCGTGAGCTATTAACTCCGCCAGCTGGACCATCAGGCGGCGGCTGAAAGCCGGCAAGTTTTCAGCCGGGTTCAGCTCCACGCCCAGCAGCACCAGGTTAGAGAAGTCGCCAATGATCGTGGCGAGGTTGGCTTCATCCCGGTGGAACAGCGGCACGTTGAGCCTGAAGCGCGACATGTTCCAGCCATGGCCGACGGTAACGGCAAACAGCGCCAGAAACAGGGATGACAGCGTGATGCCGTGCGCTCTGGCGGCATCTTCCAGCGCTTTGGTTTCGCTCGCGCTCAGTTGCAGCGCCAGCCGATCGCTGCGGCAAATATCCGGCGTGCGCAACAGGTGTGGTGCCGGCGGCAGCTGAGGCAGGCGTTCACGCCACCAGGCCTGAGCGCGAGTGCGACGTGCCTGCTGCGCGGTATCGGCATAGTGACGATCCAGATAGTCAAAGTAGGGTACGCCATTGTCGGCGGGGGATGCCGGACATTGGTGATAAAACCGCGCCAAATCCTCCATCAACACGCGGAAACCCATGGCATCGCCGGCGATCATATCCAGATCAACATGCAGCCTGCTGTGGCCGCCCGGCAGCAGGCTGAGGCTGATATCGCAGGGGATACCTTGTTCCAGCGGCAGTTTTTGGCTGCTTTTTTGCTGCCGTTTGGCTGTGAGCCGGTGGCTCGCTTCGGGGGTATCGAACTGGCTGAAATCGTCCAGATGCAGGCCATGCTCAGGGCCGCAGGGGCTGATGGTCTGCTGGCCATCGGCCGTGATGCACAGGCGCAACATAGGGTGATGCAGGTAAAGGGCGGCAACGGCCTGTCTCAGTCGTTCGACGTCCAGGTCGCAGCAGTTAAATTCCGCATACAGGTGGGCGGATACGCCCCCCAGCGGCGCTTCGGATTGCCGACCTACCCAGTAGGCGGCCTGCATCGTGGTCAACGCTTTCATCGGGTTTCCATCAGTATTGAGAGACTGTAAGAATATATTGCAATGTTAATGGGAATGAAAATTATTACTATTTTTATTTGTTGGTATAAAACGTAAGGGTAATGTGGAAAGGGGAGGTTCGCGCTCGCTTATAGAAAATATTAATACCGATATAATTATGTTTTATATTCATTTTAATTGAAATTATTGGTTTTAAAGAACCCACAATAACTGCGTTTTATCGTTCAGCACTTTACCCGCTGTGCATCCTGTTTATTTGTTTAGTTGATAATGATTTGCATTAAAAAATGTAAAATATTATCATTATTAACATTTCTTTACGTTTCCAGACAAAAAATCTGCGTCCGCCCCCGGTTTATCTGGGGTGGGGCGGCTGTCTGCGGCAGGGATATGCAATAGCAAGGTCAGGAAGGCCGCAATGCCATTGTCAGTGTGAGAATCAGCGTCGTTACCTATGTGAAATAAAACATATTTTTGTGCATCTGGGATGAAAGGAGAATACATCTATGAGCAAGCATTCAGCGGCTCAAAGGCATAAAATCGTAGGAAACAAGGAAAAAGCAGGCTTGCAGGCCATTGGGGCATTTTCCTCACTCTTTCTGGGTCTTTGTTCTTTATCTGTGGGCAGCGTTAACGCCGCCGCAGTGGACGAAAAGGTGCAGGAAGCCGCCGACAGCAAACGTAACGATAATTGGCAGGACTCCGAAAGCCTGCTGGTGACCGGCGAAAAGATAAAGCGCAGCATTTTCGACACCGGCTCCAGCGTGCAGGTGTTCGACAGTGAGCGGATCGCCGCTATGCCCAATGCGTTGCAGATCCCCGATTTATTACGCATGACGGCCAACGTCATGGATGTCGGCATCGGTAACGATCTGCCCACCGTGCGCGGTATCGACGGTTCCGGCCCGAACACCGGCGCCAACGCCTTCCTCAGCGGCACCCGTCCGCGCCTCAATTTGTCTCTGGATGGTCGCTCCCTGACCTATAACGAGCAGGCCTATGGCCCGCAGTCGCTGTGGGATCTGGATCGCGTCGAAGTGTTCCTCGGCCCGCAGAGCTATATTCAGGGGCGTAACGCCATTGCCGGTGCGATCGTGATGGCCAGTAAGGATCCCACTTTCGATTGGGAGAGTGCCTTCAAGGGCGGTGCGGGCAACCAGCACTCTTCGCAATTGTCCGCTATGGTTTCAGGCCCGCTGGTGGAAGATCAACTGGCGTTCCGCGTCAGCGTCGATCGCCAGCGTCGCCGCAGCGATGTCGATCTTCCTGCTTATGAGCCGGTGGGCGATCCGCGTGAGGTTGAAGCCACTACCGCTCGTGCCAAACTGTTGTTCAATCCGGCAGGCCTGCGCGAGCTGACCACCAAGCTGACCTTCAACCACTTTGGCAGTACCTCGCCGCAAAACGAGAGCCTCAACCCGCTGGTTCACCCGACCAGCCTGCGCCACGATCCGCGCCGAGCGGTGTTTAAAAGCAACACCAACAGCGGCGTTTGGGATCTGTCCTGGGAGCAATCCGACAGCCTGACGCTGGAAAACCGCGTTATTTATACCGACTTCAATATTAACCGTCCTACGGCTTATGCCTTGCCGTACGCCGATATCGGCGGAAAAGAGGTGCACGTGGAGCCGGTGGCGCGCTTTGGTGGGCCAGACAGCCGCCTGCGCGGGCTGGCAGGGTTGCGTTATTTCCACTCCAAGCAGGATGAGTTCGTTAACATTTTCGGCGGTTCGACCTTCAAGGATAAAACCGACACCAACTCGGCCTTTGCCGAGCTGACCTACGCCATCACGCCGAAGGTGGATATCACCGCCGCCAGCCGTTTGGAGCGCGAGCACCGTCAGCGTACCGGCGGCAGCAAGGCCGTGCGTATCGATTTCGATGAAACCTACGACGTATTCCTGCCGAAGCTGGATCTGGCCTGGAAACCGACGGATACCCAGACCTACGGCGCCAAGGTAGCGCGCGGCTATAACGCCGGTGGCGCAGGCATCACCATCGGCACGCCGGTAGTCAATTACACCTATGGTTCGGAATATGTCTGGAACTATGAGTTGTACACCCGTCACCACCTGAAAGATGCCAACGTCATCCTGACCAGCAACATCTTCTACAACGACTACAAGGACATGCAGCTGCCGTATTCCCTGGGGCCGAACTCCTCGGTGATCCGCAATGCCGACAAGGTAGAAACCTACGGCGCGGAAATGGGGGCGACCTGGCAGCCGCGTTGGGACTTCGAACTGTTCACGAACGTCGGTCTGCTGAAGACCAAGATCAAGAAGTTCTCGGGCAGCGGCGTAGATGGGCATGAACTGGCGCGTGCGCCGGCTTATACCGCCAACATGGGCGCCAAGTACCAGTTGATGGCCGGGTTGGAACTGAGCGGCAACGTGGCGTTCTCGGACTCCTACTACTCGCAGTACGACAACGACTCTCGCGGGCGCATCGGATCTTACTGGTCGGCGAATACTCAACTGGCGTACACCTTCGCCTATGGCCGCGCCACCCTGTATGCGCAGAACCTGTTTGACTCGGAACGTCGCGTGATGGTCAGCGGCAACGACGTCTACACCGCGACTCAGCAGCGTCCACGCATGATCGGTGCGGCACTGGAGCTGACATTCTGATGCGATAGCAATCGGTCTGCAGCAGGGGCGTATTCACGCCTTGGATTGTTGGCGCTTGCGCGAGTTTGTCAGCGATCTGTGGTGGATACGCCCCTGTTTATGACCCGCGTTCCCCCCGAGGTTCCGGTATGGCCGGGCACAAGGAGATAGAGCAGTGAGCGGTTATTTTGACAATATTCTCAGCGATGACGAGGCCCAGCGTTTGGACCTGGCGTTTCAGACGCTGGGCGAGCGGGCGGCGGATGCCTCACAGCCATTGAGCGAAGCGGAAGAACTGGCGTGGTTCATGCACCAGCAGCGCGGCGACGGCGGTTGCCAGCAGGCGATGGCCTGGCGGCTGGGCGGCGAGCCGGATATCGGCAGACTGGCCAGCGCGCTGGAAGCCCTGACCCGGCTGATGCCGGAACTGGACGTTCGTTACGATTTCGACGATGAGCAAGGCTTACGCAAACTGCGCGGCAACGCAACGCTGAACCCGGTGAGCATACAGCCTGTCGCGGACGCACAGCAGGCGGTAAGCCGTCTGTTGCAGGCGCAGGCGACGCCTCTTGAGTTGGCAAGCGAAGCACCAGTTCGTTTTCTGTTGTTTACCGGTGCCTGTTCGGTGCTGGGCGTCGTTGCCCACGATATTTTGGCTGAAAGTCTGTCGTGTCGACAATTATTGACGATGCTGTCGGCGCTGTATAATCGCCATGATCCCCTGCCAGTCCCGGACACTCTGCCGCCGGTTGCACTGAATACGCCATTGCCGGAAACGACGGAGCTGGTTCTGCCGTGGCCACGCCATGCGACAGCGCTGCGGGACTACCGACAATTGGCAGCACAGGACGAGCGTCTGGCGCAGGCCGGGGTACGTATAGCGACCCGCGTGGCGCGCAAGATTTTGCCCGTAACCGATAACCCAACCACCTTACTGGCGGCGATCGCCGTTCGCTTTGGCCGCTTTATCGCCGCTCAGTCCGGCGGGCAACCGGTGCAGTTGTGCGTGCCGCTCGACGACGCACAACAGGCAAATGGCATGGACGGCTGGCAGGGCGCCAGCCGATTGAAACGCCTGACCTTGCAGCCTGCGGATCAGGAGGCGGAAAGCCGACTGCTGGCGCAGCAAACGGCGGAAGCGCCCAACCCAGAATTGGCTCAGCTTCTGGTGAGCTGGCTGGCGGATCCTTCGGTGGCGCTGCAGTTGGATGGGGTTAACGCTGAACGCCTGCTGTTACCGCCGCTGCATACGCCTTTTGAACTGATGCTGGCTTTGAGCCTGCCCGAGCCGGACTCGATGGTATTGGAGCTAGTGGCGGATCCGCGCCTGACCCCGCATGTCGCGCCGTTCCTGCTGGAGCAGTTCGTCGCTTATCTCGCCGGACGGACGATCACGACAGCCCTGCTGCCTGCCGCTGAGCAACCGTTGGCCCAGCCCGAAGCTGTCCTGGCGGGAGAGGATGCACAACAACAAGAAAATGATGAAATCGCTCAATTGATCCTGGCGGAATTCCGCGATGCCTTGGTGGCGCCGGACATGACCGTCGATGAAGATTTCTTCGATCGCGGCGGGCATTCGCTGGTCGCGACCCGCGTCATCGGTCGCTTGTTAAGCCTGCACCGTATCGAACTCAACATTAACGACCTGTTCAGTCACGCCACGGCCCGAGGGCTGTCGGCCTACGCCAAACGTCAGGCGGTTACGGCACCGGCAGTGCAAGCGCCCAATACGCAGCAGCGGGATGAGGTGGTCCAGGCACCGCTGTCGCTGGCCCAGCACTCCCTGTGGAAAGTGTACGAGGCCTTCGGTCACGACGAGATTTTCAATCTGCCTTTCGCCATCAATTTCCTCGATCCGGTGGATGAAATGGCCCTGCGTCAGGCGTTTGTCGACGTCATGACGCGCCACAGCGTATTGCGTTCACTGTTTATCGAACATCAGGGGGAGGTTCGCCAACAGGTCGTGCCTGCGGCTGAACTGCTCGATTACGAGTGGTTCCACTTCTCTTATGAAACACCGGCCGGTAACGCCAGCGAACTGTTGGCCAAGGCCGGCGACCACCGCTTTGATCTGACCCGCGAGCTGCCGCTGCGCGCTACCTTCCTGCGTGACGCGGCAACCGGCCGGCAACTGCTTTCGCTGCTGTTCCACCATGTGGTGCTGGATGAATGGTCGCTGAACCTGATGATGGACGAGCTGGGCATCGCCTACGGCCACCGTGTGGCGGGGCAGAAGCCGCAGTGGAAAGGTGAAGTGCCGCAGTTTTATGCCTTTGCCCGGCAGCAGCAGGCCGGCGGCGTCGCACAGCAACACCTGGACTATTGGCTCGATAACCTGCGCGATGCGCCGGTCGGTCAGCCGCTGTTCCAGCAGGAACCTTCGCACCATCCTGCAGTCCCGGCCGATGCAGACGTCAACGGCGGATGGCTGGAATTTGACGTCGAACCAACGGTGGCTGAGGGGTTGTACGCGCAGGCCAGGAAGAACAACGCCTCACTGTTCAACGTGGTCTACGCCGGTATCACTACGGCGCTGCGCCTGTTGGGCGGTCCGGCGGATCTGCTGGTGGGGACTTCCACCTCCGGCCGTAACGACGCCGAGTTCTTTGACACCATCGGCTACTTCACCACGGTGGTGGTGCACCGGGTGCGCTTCGCCGACCAACTGACGGTCGCTGGGCTGATTGACCAGGTGAAAAACACCATCAACGGTTCTATGCCTTACACCGATATTCCTATCGATCTGGTGGAAGAAGGGCTGTTTGGCGCTCATGCCGACCGCAAGAACCACATGTTCGAAGTGTTCATTCAGATCCACAGCCGTATCAAGCTGAACGGGGCATTTATCCTGCAGGACGGCAGCACGGTGGCCTATCGTCAGGTGGAGCCGGAGAAAACCGAATCGCTGCTCGGTTTGCAGTTTGAAGTGATGGAAGAAAACCTCGACGGCGTGAAATCCCTGCGCGTGATGATGACCTACCGTACCGATCATTACACCGCGCAACAGGCGGGGTTGATCGCTGCAACTATTCAGCACGTGTTCTCTCACTTTGCCCAACAGGCCGGTGGGGACATGCCACTGTCGGCCTTGCCGCCGGCGCCACAGCAATAACGTTGTTCACCCTAACTGACTTTATTACTTTCATGGAGATAAACGGATGTCTGGAACAATAGGAACACCCCGCGCTTTACTGTCGCTGTTGATTGCAACGTCGTTGGTGGTGGCCGGTGCGGCGCAGGCCCGTGACGCAGGGATCACTCAGCAGGATATCAAGCGCCAGCCGTTGTCGTCGGCGTTGGTGGAAATGGCCTACAGCCCAAGCCAGAAGTCGCTGTTCGTCAGCGCACCGGACTGGAAGGAAGAGGCGAAATCCCGCGTGTTGCGTCTGGATCCGACCACGTTGGCGGTGCAGGCGGAGATCCCTCTGCAGGTGAAGGGGTTTGGCGTAGCCCTGGATGATGCCGGCCACCGGCTGTATCTGACTCAAGGGTTCAATGGCTCGGTCGGCGTGGTGGATACCACCACCAACCGTGCGCTGGACAGCATTCCAGTGACCGAAAAAACGATGCTGGAGCAGACCTACAAGGAGGCCGGTATCAGCGGCAAGCGCCTGGAGTTCCTGCTCAAGGAGCTTAAGCGCTTCAAGATCACCGAAGACTACCAGTACCGCATCCGCGAAATGAAGTATGACGCGCAGAGCGGCCGCCTGTTCTTGCCGGGGTTGGGTTTTGGGGTAGACAGCGTGCTGTTTGTGGTCAACACCCGGACTCAAAAGCTGGAGAAAATGATCCCCGGTTTCGGCTACAACGCGGTGGGCATCACTCTGGATGAGAAAGGACGGCGCGTATTTGTCTCTAACATGCAGGGGCAACTGATTACCCTGAATGCCGATACCCTGGCGATCACCTCCACCAAAGAGATTCAAGCGGATCAGCTGCTGAACCTGGTGTACGACGGGAAGAATAACCGTCTGTTAGGGGTGGATCAGGGGATCGACCGCGACAACTACCGCAACACCCATCTTGAGCGCGACTACGTGAAGCGCAGCAGCGGTCACCGGGTGTTTGCGCTGGATGCGGACAGCGGCAAAGTGTTGGCCAGCGAACTGACCGATGAAGTGCCAATTGGCCTGCTGTTGGACGATCGCAACCAGCGTGTGTACGTCGCCAACCGCAAAGGGATCCGCGTCGATCATGGCGCAGGTACGTTGACGGTGTTTGATTCAAAAAGCCTCAAGCGCCTGCAAACCGTAGAACTGCCGCCGCACCCTAACAGCCTGGCGCTGGACACCAGCAACAACGTGTTGTTCGTGACGGTGAAGAATGACGGAGCCAGCACCAAAGCCGGCAAACCGGAAAGCGTAGTCCGTATTCAACTGCCAAAAAACTGAGTGTGATCCCGCTGCGTCAGTGAAGGCTGACGCAGCGTATTCTTGGCATAAGTCTTCTTGTCCGCAGTGAATCCATACTCACCAATGTTGTTATTAATTAGTGGCATACTTATTTCACTGCCGCCTCTTCTGGGGCGGTTATGTATCATGACGTCTGGGGCGCAGAACGCCACTGACGGCCCGCATGGCCCCTTGATGTGAGCCAATCCCACATAAATATAAGGTAATAAAAACTGGTCTTGTTCCGATAATTTGATTATAAACACCGCCGTTAGGGACAATGTTCTCATCTGAATTGGAGTAGTTATGTTGGCTAAAGTTAATCGGCTGTTCGCCGGTGCGCTCCTGGCGCTATTGCTTCCTGCTGTCGCCGTGGCGGCGGATTACCGTGCTGGCGAGCAATATTCTCGCCTGGATAAACCGGTGGCGTCAGCCCCTGCGGTGGTGGAGTTTTTCTCTTTTTATTGCGGCCCTTGTTATCAGTTTGCCGAAACCTACCATGTGGGCAGCACCGTCAGCCAGGCGCTGCCTGAGGGCACCAAGCTGACCAAATATCATGTCGGCCTGATGGGCAAATTGGGCAATGAGCTGACTGAAGCCTGGTCGATCGCGATGGTGATGGGCATCGAGGATAAAATCGAAGGCCTGCTGTTCGACGAGCTGCAAAAAAAGCGCGCCATCAACAGTGAAGAGGATATTCAGCGGGTGTTTGCCGCCGCCGGCGTAGATGCCGCGGCCTATGAAAATGCGCGCCATAGCCTGTTGGTGAAGGGCTTGATTGCCAAGCAGAATGAAGCGGTGAAAGTGCTGGACGTACGGGCAACCCCATCGTTTTATGTCTCCGGCAAGTACAAAATCGATAATGCCGGAATGGCGAGCCAAAGCGTTGACGGCTATGCAAAAGAATACGCGGCCGTGGTGCGTTATCTGCTGGATAGCCAGCCTTAATCCTCCCGATTTTCCCGTTTTTATCAACCCGGCTACGGCCGGGTTTTTCATGTCTGGAGCCATAAGGCGCAATTTGTGATCCCAGCGCCAGATCCCACTGTCGGCATTGCTTGTATGTTACTGGATTGTTATGTTGATTTTCTGTTCATTGCCGCTTGCGGTTCGAACGCGTCCATCGCTGATGTGTGAAGGGGGGATCCATGGCAATTTCCGTACCGGTCAGGGAGGTTGGCTTCGAAGAGTGGTTGGCGAAAATCAACTCCGCCTGCGGCCGGTTCTGCGCCCGAACTCTGGGGCCGGGATTTAGCGGCGCGATGCAGGAGTTTCGTGCCCATGCGTTACGTATGAGCGTGGTGGATGCGACGCAAACCCGCCTGTATCGAACCCAAAAAGAAATTAACCGCAGCGACGGCTCGCATTTTTTCACGGTCTTTCAACTGCGCGGCAGTTCATTGATGGAGCAGGGTGACCGACAGGCAGTCTTGTCCGCCGGTGACGTCACGCTGATCGACGCTTCACGTACCAGCAGTTTTACCTTTCAACAGGACTCCCGCCAAATCTCATTACTGATGCCGCGCAGCTATTTCGAACGGTCGGCACGTTTTAGCGATCTGCAATTCGCACGACGGCTGGATGGGCAAAGCAGCATGGCGCGCCTCAGTCGGCAACTGGTCTTGGGCTGCATGCAGGACGCGCAGATGAGCGCACCGGAGAGCGAGGCGATACTCAGTGCCGTGGCAACTCTGTTGCGCCCGGCGCTGGTGGAACCTGAAGTGGGAGCGGAGGTTTTCCCGCAGGCTTTCACCCGTACGCTGGCGTTTATCGATACGCATATCCAGTCGCCGCAGTTGCGGCCTGAGTGGATCGCCGCTGAACTGGGCGTTTCGGTACGCAGCCTGTATCGGATGTTTGCCCGTCAGGGACTGGTGGTGGCGCAATATATCAAGCACCGCCGTCTTGATTTGTGCGCTCAGGTGCTACGCACGGCGCCTGAGCGGCAAAAGTTGGTCACTATCGGCCATGACTGGGGTTTTGCCGATCACAGCCATTTCTCCACCGCCTTCAAAAGCCGTTTTGGCGTTTCGCCCAGCGAATACCGCAAGCAGTATCAGTAGCGCCCTGGAGGGCGCTACTCAGATTATTGACAAAGGGGGATAAAAGCGTGGTTTTTCCCCCTTTGAGTTATCAGCCGAAAATCAATAATTTGATTTTCCTGATCTATTTTCAAAACCTTTAGCGCCTGCTGACAAACATTTTATGTTTATCAGCAGTATCAGTAGTGCTCTGAAGGGCGCTACTGGCCATTAAGGCGCGGTTCAGTAACGAATGCACACCGATTTGGATTCGGTATAAGCATCCAGCCAGTCCGGGCCGAAATCACGGCCGCTACCCGATTGTTTGAAGCCGCCGAAAGGCATGTTGGCGTCGATCAGCGTATGGGTGTTGACCCACACCGTGCCGGCCTGAATTCGTGGCGTGAAGGCCATCGCCGCTTGCAGGCTGGTGGTCCACAGGCTGGCGGTCAGGCCGTAGTCGGTGTCGTTGGCTTTGCGCAACGCTTCTTCAGCATCCGCCACGCGGATCAGATTGACCACCGGGCCAAACACTTCTTCGCGCGTCAGGTTCAGCTTGTCGTCCGGGTTAATTACCAGCGTCGGCGGAATATAGAACCCTTGCGAGTCCGGCCCGGTCGCGCCGCTGATCAACTCAGCGTGCTTGGATCTGGCATCGTCCAGATAGGCCGCCACTTTATTGCGGTGGTCGCTGGAGACCAGTGGGTTGATCTGCGCACTGGCATCCATGCCCGGTCCGACGGACAGGGATTTCACCGCCTGCTCGAACCCGGCCACCAAAGTGTCGTAGATTGGCGCTTCAATATAAATCCGCGAGCTGGCGGCGCACACCTGCCCCTGGTTCAGGAAGCTGCCCGCCATCAGGCCTTCGATAACCTGCTGCGGGTCGGCATCTTTCAGCACGATGGCCGGGTTTTTACCGCCCAGTTCCAGCGTCACGCGTGTCAGCCGGTCCGCCGCCGCGCGGGCGATGCCTTTGCCGACCGGCGTGGAGCCGGTGAAGCTCACCTTGGCGATCAGCGGGTGTTCGGTCAGCGCTTTGCCGCAGCCGGTACCTTTACCCGTCACCACGTTGAATACCCCCGGTGGAATGCCGGCTTCGGTCGCCAGTTCAGCCATGCGCAGCAGGGTGAGCGGCGTGGTCTCCGAGGGTTTGATCACGATGGAACAACCTGCGGCCAGCGCCGGCATCACTTTCCACATACCGATCATCAGCGGGAAGTTCCACGGCACAATGCCGGCCACCACGCCAATCGGCTCTTTACGGGTATACACCTGATATTTGGCCCCCGGCGGCATGGGGATCGACACGTCCAGGGTTTGGCCGGTGATCTTGGTGGTCAGCCCGGCGGTGTAGCGCATCCAGTTCAGCGTGCAGCCTACCTCGAACATCCGGGCAATATTGATCGACTTGCCCTGTTCCAGCGTTTCCAACTGGGCCAGTTCTTCGGCGTGTTGTTCAACCAAATCGGCATAGCGCAATAAAATACGCTCGCGCTCGGCAGGTAAACGTTGCGCCCAGACCCCAGAGGTAAAAGCCTGATGGGCCGATTGTACGGCGCGAGCGACGTCTTGCGCGTTGGCGTCGGCGGTGGAGGAAATTTGTTGTCCATTGGCGGGGTTATACACCGCCAGCCGGCCTTCGGCGGTGGAACCACACCATTGGCCGTCGATATACAGCCCATGATGACGATCGAGAAAACGCGAAACGCTGTCCATCACTGCTACGTTATTGTCAGGCATACGCCCTCCTGTCAGACAAAAAAGGTCGCTATCGTTAACCTTAAAAGTCTATAGCAGGCAGAGAATGAGGGCTTTTGTCTGTCTGACATTCGGTTTGTCGTGCGTGACAGAGTAGAGAAAACGGCTGAGGGGATCAGCCGTTAATGCGGCGAACTAGGAGCTGAGGGTGGCCAAACGAGTGGCGAAGCCGAGGAACAGCAGGCCGATCAGACCATTACCCAGTTTTGCCAGGCCTTTCTTATGATTAAAGAAGTGCGCCAGCATCGCGCCGGAGAAGATCAGCGTGGTCATGTAGATAAAACTGACCGATTCGAGGATCAGCGCCAGAATGGTGAACGACAGGCCGGTGTGCGCATAGTTGAAGTCGATAAACTGCACGAAGAACGACACGTAGAACAGGATCGCTTTCGGGTTGGTCAGGCTGAGCGTCAGCGATTTGCGCAGGATGCTGTGGCCGCCTTCAATCTGTTGTTGCTGCGCCGCATTTTTCTGGATAAAGGTGGCGTAGAGAATTTTCGCACCGAGGAACAGCAGGTAAATTGCGCCGAGAAAACGCACCAGGGTAAACAGGAACGGCGTGGTACGGATCAGCGAAGCCACGCCAATATAGGCGCAGAAAATCAGGATCGCATCGCCGATAAACACGCCCAGCGCGGCGGTATAACCGGCACGTACGCCACGTGTCACACCGGTCTTCAGTACGTACAGCGTATTCGGGCCCGGCAGAATGATGATAAATACCACCCCGGCCAGATAGGTCCAAAGATTCAGGACGCCAAAACTCTCTAACACAATAACCTCTCCATGCGCGGAACTGACAGCCAATAACACTGGCTACACCCGTAGCCGGGCGCGATCCTAACGCCGCAGCGGCGGGTTGGCAACGTATTAAACTTCATGTTGTTTGCCGTATTTTGCTACAGGTTGGCGCCGGTCAATACTGTATCGAGCGGCGCCAATTGAAGGGATTTTAGGGTTTACGCGCCAGCAGCGTGGCAAAGCGCAGCGAAATGCGGTTACCGGCGGCGTCGGTTTTGTGCAGTTGGCCGACATCCTCGTTGTACTTCAGGATTTCCCAGTCGGCGTAATAGTCCTTCAGCTCGCCCGGTTTAAAGGTGAAGGGGAAGGGCAGACTGCAAGGGTAATCCGGAGTATCCATCGCGGCGACAATCAGGTTGTAACCGCCGTTCAGGGTGCTGTCCTGCATGTTTTTTACCAGCCCTGGAATTCGCTCGCGGCTGAGGAACATAAACACCACGGTGGAAAGAATAAAGTCGTAATCGCCGTTGAAGGTGTGAGCATTGAGGTCTTGCACGCTGGTGCGAATGTGCGTCAGTCCTTCGCTATCGATGATGCTATTGAGGTTGTCGATCGACGGGCCATGTTTGTCCCAGGCGGTGACGTCAAAGCCTTTCAGATTGAGATAGAGCGAGTTGCGCCCGCCGCCGCAGCCCAGATCCAGCGCTTTGCCGGGTTTTATGCGCTGCACGGCTTCGATCACCTCGGAATGGGTGCGGGTCAGTTGGTGCTTTTTGTGGTAGTAATCCTCCGGTGAACAGTAGAAAGCCAGTTGGCAGGTCATATCATCGGAAAATGAAACGATGCGGTGCCATTGCTGTGGTTCGATAAACGGCGGCTGGCTCTCAGGGCTGAACTGCCAGGTTTCGGTAGTTTCGCCATCTTCGGTCATCAACGCAAAGGTCAGGGTGCCGCTCAGCAGCGTGAGTTTGGCCCAGGTGCCGCTTTGGGTGTTGTGCTTTTGCTGGAAACTCTCCGGCAGCGTCACGCTGTTCCATACCGGCAGGGTTTTATAACAAAGCAGCTCATTCATGCGTCTCTCCTTAAATTTTGCGTTGCACCAGTGTGGGCGAATAAAATGATTTTATATGTTGCATATAAAATACATGTTTATCGGTTCGTTGAAAATGCCCGCGATCATGAAAGGTGTGATTAGAAGTGAGCAAGGCAAGATGCTTAACCCCACGGTCATTCCTTTAAGGTGTATTTCCTGGCAAACGCCTGCTCTCAGCTCCGGATCAACACATTTAGACTGGATCGGGGTCCGCTGCTGGGCTAACGTCACTGCAGTGTATGTCAAAACGATCAGGGAAAAGATGCCAATTCGCCGTTTTATCAACCCGATGACCTTGCGTCCGTTGAGCCTGGCCGCGCTGCTGGTGCTGGCCGGTTGTACCACGAAAACCACCACGACTTCACCGGTGCAACGCCCGGCTGACGTCAAAGCTCAACTGGTGCGTTTGATGCCGGCTAACACCGCCGATCGCCAGGGCTGGGCCACCGATATCACCGCCGCTTTTGCCGCACAGGGTATCGAGCCCAGCGACCAAAACCTGTGTTCAGTGCTGGCGGTAACCGAGCAGGAGTCGACCTTCCAGGCCAATCCGCCGGTGCCAGGGCTGCCCAAAATCGCCTGGAAAGAGATCGACCGCCGCGCTGATCAGTTGCATATTCCCAACTTTTTGGTGCATACCGCTTTGCTGATCAAGTCATCGAACGGCAAGAGCTACAGCGAGCGTTTGGATAAGGTTCGCACCGAAAAAGACCTGAGCGATATCTTTGACGATATGATTGATTCGGTGCCGATGGGGCAAAAGCTGTTTGGCAGCCTGAACCCGGTGCATACCGCCGGGCCGATGCAGGTCAGCATCGCCTTTGCCGAAGCGCATGCCAAAGGTTATCCGTATCCGATCGACGGCTCGATCCGCCGTGAAGTGTTCACCCGCCGCGGCGGCATGTATTTCGGCATTGCCCACCTGTTGGGTTACCCGGCTGACTACAGCCAGCCGATCTACCGCTTCGCCGACTTCAATGCCGGTTGGTACGCCAGCCGCAACGCCGCTTTCCAAAGTGCGGTCAGCCGCACGACGGGCATTCCGTTGGCACTGGATGGCGACTTGATTAACTACGGCACCGACAAACCCGGCACCACCGAGCTGGCGGTGCGTACCCTCGGCAAGCGGCTCAATATGAGCGACTCGGCAATTCGCCGGGCGCTGGAGAAGGGGGACCTGCCCGAATTTGCCGATACCGACCTGTATGAGCGAGTGTATGCGCTGGCAGAGAAAACCACCGGCAAGAAACTGCCGCGGGAAATGCTGCCAGGCATTCAGTTGGAAAGCCCGAAAATCACCCGTAAGCTGACCACCGCCTGGTTTGCCAAACGGGTGGATGAGCGGCGCCAACGCTGCATGACGCGCGCTTCGGCAGGTTAAACCTGCGGCAACACCCGCTGCTGCAAAGTTTGCAGCGGCAGGTGGTGCAAGGTCTGGAGGGATCCGCCGCGCATTGAGCTACGGCGGATGTTGACGCGGTTAAGCGCGACGCGGGTTGGTCAAGCCGAAGTTAAAGTTATTGCAGCGGTTGCAGAATTCCTTCATCACCGGCGGGGTGTCCATCATCGGCACCTTAACTTCGATAAAGGCCAGCCGCTCCTGACGCGAGGCGTGTTCCAGCGCCAATTCCAACTGGTGGGTAGTTTCTACCGCCACGCTGAACGGTTTCGCCTGGGTATTGAGCACCGCCGGCAGTTTGGCGTAGTCCCAGGGGCCGATATCGTTGTACGACGAGTTCTCGCCAAGAATATAACGTTCGATGGTGTAACCATCATTGTTAATCAAGAAGATAATCGGCTTCTGATCGTAGCGCAGCAGGGTGGAAACTTCCTGAGCGGTCAGTTGGAAAGAACCGTCGCCAATGAACAGCAGATGCCGGCGGTCTGGTGCGGCCATCATGGTCCCCAGCAGCGCCGGCAGGGTATAGCCAATCGAGCCCCAGATCGGTTGATTGACCACCTGAACACCATCCGGCATACGCATGCCGCCAATCGCCGCGCCTGAGGTGCCATTCTCCACCACAATTACGTCATCGGCGCGAATAAAGCGTTGTATGCGTTGCCATAAATAAGCCTGATCGATAGGGGCATCGCTGGGCGTTGCCAACCGATGCCGCGCTTCAGGCAGGGGTGTCGGCGGGTGGCCTGTTACCTCTTCACCCAGTGCCAGCAGCGCCTGCAACAGGTCGGCGGTCGCCACTGCCGGGTAAGAGGTGGTGCCCAGCTTCACGGAGAACGGCTGAATATCAATTTGCGCGTCAGCCGGGATCTGGTGCGAAAAATACCCGGTTGTGGAGTCCACCAGGCGAACGCCAAAGCTCAGCACGCAGTCGGCGTGCGCCATATGTTCATAGAGTTCGGGGCGCGAAAGGTTGCCGCTGTAACCGCCGATCCAACCCGGCGTGGTTTCCGGAATGATGCATTTGGCCGTCGGCATATTGGTGAGGGGGATGGCGAATTTATGTGCGACCTCGATCACTAATTGCTGCAGTTGAAAGCGATCCACCATTTGGTCGACCAGAATAATCGATTTCTTTGCCTGTTTTATTCGCGCCAGCAATGCCATGGCCGCCAACTGGACATTATATTGGTCGCTGGCTGGCAATTGCGGCGCGACCATTGCCTGAGTGATTTCAATTTCCACATCACAAATATCAGAAGGTAACTGTAAATAAACCGGTTTCTTTTCCGTCCAGGCACGGGAAATAACGCGAGGGATCTCCATAGCCGCATTTTCTGGCGTGATCAACGCTTGGGCGACGGTGAATTGTTTAAAACAGTTCATGACGTTATCAAAATTGCCGTCCGCCAGCGTGTGGTGCAGCAGCTCATGATTTTTCATTGCGTGCAGCGGCGGGGTACCGGCCAGGCAGACAACCGGTGCGGACTCGGCGTAAGCCCCGGCAATGCCGGACAGCGCGGCCAGATCGCCGACGCCGTAGGTGGTGATCAGTGCCCCAGCCCCTTTTAACCGTGCATAACCGTCGGCCGCGTAGGATGCATTCAGCTCATTGCAGTTGCCAATAAATTCGATATTGCTGTCGTGCTCGATCAATTCCAGCAGCGCCAGATTATAGTCGCCGGGTACGCCATAAATACGATCGATGTTCAGGGTGCGGAGCTGTTGCAGGATGAATGCCCCGATAGTGATTTTCATGTGTTTCTCCGGATTTTTTATCTTTCTTTTATCAGGCAGAGAGCAGCAAGTAACTTGCTGGCGATGTTGTGTTATGAGCAATTCAATAAACGTTCAGCCCTTGCAGACCGGGTCATGCTCGTTAGCTTTAACAATTATTTAAACTATCGGCTTGTTCAAGTTGAGCGGGGCGCATGAGAGGGTAGTTTGTTGTATTTGCGGGTTTACGTTGGGGGTGAGGGGGATTAACCGCAGCGATGTTGTGGGTGGTATTTTTCACCAAATGTAATAGATATGTGAAATATGGCGACTGTGGCCGGAACATGGCGCACGGGATGATCACCGGTACTTTTGCCTGCCGCTAAAAATGACGGTGGGAAGTCATCCGTTTTCGCCGTTGCAGGTCTCTAAAACAGCGTTGTAACTGCAAATTTACAGTCGTGTCGCCTGACAGGGCCTTGAGCTTATTGAGATTGCCGCAAAACGGGGGGAGAGAACCCACGAAAAGCGTGACGGCGATTACAGTTGCTCCTTGGGCGGCAGTAAAGATTTCGCTACGTTCAGAGCAGGAAAGAAGTTCTCTGGCAGGCTGGTGAGCCACCGGGTTTTACTTCGGCAGCGGCATTATTGCGGAGTATTCCGACAGACGGTGCATAGGGAGCGCAGTAGCCTGAGCGCCCGGAGTCGACCCGCCGGGCGCGTTTCCCTTTATCTGCGGCTAAACTTAACCAAGTGACAACGAGGTAGGAGAAAGCAGTTGGATAAATAAGATACAGCTTGATCTTGATGGGTCGATCGGTAAGAATCGCCGGCCTTATTTTTTACAGGAGTTTGATGATGTTTTTTAAACGGACAATTTTGGCTTGCTCAGTGGCGCTGCTATTTCCTGCACTACCTTCTTACGCTGAGGTTGGTGCAGAAAATGGCAGCGCGGCGCAGGCTGAAAAACCGGGGTTGTGGCAGCGTTTCACCGATAACGTGGCGGAAACCTGGAACAACTCGCCGAATAAAGACATTTATCTGCCGGCCATCACCTGGCATAACCGCTGGACTTACGACGACGAACATATCGATAAGTACAACGAGCGCCCCTGGGGCGCCGGCTATGGTATTTCGCGTTACGACAGCGACGGTGACTGGCACGGTATCTATCTGATGGCATTCAAAGATTCATTCAATAAGTGGGAGCCGATCGGCGGTTACGCTTATGAGAAGATCTGGCGTCCTTTGGACGACAAGGACTTCCGACTGGGTCTGGGCTTCACCGCCAGTGTCACTGCGCGAGATAACTGGAATTACATTCCTATCCCGGCCCCGCTGCCTTTGGCTTCTATCGGTTATAAGCGTCTGACCTTCCAGGCCACTTATATTCCTGGCACCTATAATAACGGCAACGTGTTCTTCGCCTGGCTGCGTTGGCAGTTCTGATCCCCAGCGGGTCGCCCAGTTTGGTGGCCCATAGCCCCCCGAGCTGTACATTCCTCGCTCAAAAAATTACCTGAATTCTGAAAAAACGCCGTATTGCCGGCTAAAAGGAACTTGTCGCCGTGGGTGGCGTCCCAAGAGGTGACCCGGCGCATTGCGCTGATTGCACACGATTCGCCCATCCGCTTTCTCCTGTTGCCAATGGCAAGGGGGGATGCTGAAAAGATGGCGAGATAAACAGGAGCTTTACCCCATGAACACCAAGCATCGTTTACTGCTGGCGCTGACATTGACTTCCGCCATGACTTGCGGCGCCGCTCAGGCAGCCGGCCTGATGGATTCCCTCAGCAGCGCGGCCGGTGAACTGAGTAAATCGGGTGGCAGCACCAGTGGCACTTCACTGTCTTCCCTGACCGGTTTACTGAACGGTGGCGACAAAGCGCTGAGCTCCAGCAGCATGACCAACGCGGCCGGCATCTTGCAGTACTGCGTGAAAAATAACGTCCTGTCGGCCAACGGCACCGAAGCGGTGAAAGACCAACTGCTGAGCAAATTGGGCATCACCAGCACGGAGAACGCCAAAAGCCAGGACTACCAGCAAGGGCTGGGCGGTCTGCTGAAAACCGGCGAAGGCAAGAGTCTGGATCTGAACAGCCTGGGCACTTCGCAAATCACTGAAAAAGTGAAGCAAAAAGCCTGTGATTTGGTCCTGAAACAGGGCGCGTCCTTTATTTCCTGATAGCCTGAACGGCGGTATGCTCCGGCTGCCGCCGTTTTTAACTTTCCCCGCCGTATTTCAAACGGGCCGGCTATCTGCGACGTGAAATAGACCGGGAGTGGTAAGAGAAAAAATGAAAAAAATTCTGATGGTTTCCCTGCTGGCAGGGATGGCGATATTACAGGGCTGCAGCATGAAATCTAACGATGCGCCACCGCCGCCGCAGGTAAAACCAATTGGCATGGCGAACCCGGCGGACGTGTATTGCACCAAGATCGGCGGCAAGCTGAACGCCAAGCAAAATGCTGACGGCCAGTATTCCACCTGTACCTTGCCGAACGGTCAGGAAATCGAAAGCTGGGAATTATTCCGCCGCGATCATCCGGTGAAGAAATAAGCCTCGCGATTAAAACTCGCGGTCGCTGATCGGCTGGTATTGCACACTGCCGTCCGTTTGCAGTTTCAGCGACAGCCGCCAACCCTGATGACGACTCAGGGTGAAAGGTTTGGAGCGGAAGTTACAGCCGGTTTTGATGTTTTTAATTTTCATCACGTATTCCCCGGCCGGGTTGGTTTTGATATTAAAACTGCCGGCTGCGGGAATAAAAACTTCCGCCAAACGCTGTGGCGCACCCGGCGTCTCCAGTTTGACCAACACCGCAAAATTGTTGTTTTGATTATCCAGCGTCAGTTGTTGCAGTGGGTTGGCGGCTTTGCCTTCCGGCTGATGCAGGTAGCCAGCCGAAAGAGGCCAGGGTTGCCCGGCATTGTCATGCAGCGGGCCACCACACTGTTCGCGTGCTTCGCGCATCGGCATTTCACGCTGGATGGCCCGGTTGTAATCTGTGGTAGCCGTCGCGACAAACTCATCGTCATTTTGATCGGCTCGCAGATAGCGTTTGGCGCTGAAAACCCCTGCGGCAATCAGCATAAAGAAGATAAAAATCGTCAGGCGGCTCCTGAAAATGCCCCCAAACAGCCTGCCCGGCAATTGAAATAGCCACTTCGCAATTTTTGACAGCATCCTTTTCCCTTAGCGCCCAAGCCGTTACGTTCTGCGGTAACCTTGCTCGCCTCAGTATAGCCAAATCACTTGGGGTGAGGTAATAACCCCGTAAAATTCCTGAGTTTTAACCCATCCCTTCTTCCAGCAGCAACAGCAGTAAAAAACCGACAAAAAACATCGCGGTGGCGAGCGGGGTATCTTTACCTCCTTCATGCGCCTCAACCAGCAACTCCTCCGTGACCAGATAGAGCAAGGCAATCAGGCCGAAGGCCAGAAACGCGGTTAGCCAGAATGCCCCCAGCATGGCAATCGGCGCACCCAGCATACCGCCTAGTGGCAACAGCAGAGCCAGGCCGCCAATCGCCAGCATGGCTTTTATCCGTCGGCCGAAAAAATCACGTAAATCGCCCACGATCGACAGCCCCAGAAACAGCACTTCCAACGTTAGCGCGAGCGTCAATAACAGGCCCGCTTTTGCACCGGCAGCGAAGGCGATGCCCAGCACCAGGCCATCGATAAAAATATCCACGCCGACGGTTGCCACAAAGCCCACCGGCCCCTGAGCCCGTTCGCCCAAACGCCTGACCAGCAGCATCATCAGCACACCTGCGGCACCACCGAGCAGTACTGCCCAGGGCGATTGTTGCTTGAGGTCGGGCAGAATTTCGGTCGCGGCCGCGGCAAAGACGATACCAGCGGTAAAGTGATGAATGATGCGCATGGCGGCATCGCCAGGGCGGCGGTACAGCGCGATGGCGGCGCCGATGACGGTCGCTGCGGCGGGGAATAAGGTATAAAGCACGGCTGAGGTCATCAATAGTCCTTTATTTGAGACGTAAAGTTTCAGTCTAGCCCAGCGCTGCCCTTTCGTAGCGTTGCATAAAAATTTGTACGTTTATGCACGTTTGTGTACATTCGTGATCACTTGTTCGTCATCGAGAAGCCGAATGTCCAAAATGTTGCCCAATCAGCGCCACGACGCGATCCTCGCTACCTTGCAGCAGCAGGGGCGAGTGCTGGCGGTTGAAATGGCGGAACGCCTGAACACCACCGAAGCCACCATTCGGCGCGATCTGCGCCAGTTGGCGGCACAAAACCTGTGTAAACGCATTTATGGCGGTGCGCTGGCACCCACGCCGGCAACCGGCCCTATCAGCGCAAGGCTGCAATTGAGCGGTGACGAGAAGCAGGCACTGGCGCTGGCTGCGCTGGCATTGGTCAAGAAAGGGCAGGTTATTTTCCTCGATGCCGGCAGTACCCACCTTTATTTGGCCGAGCTGTTGCCGCGCGATTTGCGGCTGACGGTGGTGACTAACGCATTGACTATTGCCGGCAAAATGCTGGAACAGCCGGGGATCCGCACGATTTTAATCGGCGGCGAGCTGGATGCCGACATTGGCGGCTGTGTGGACGCCAAGGCGGTACAGGAAATCGACGATTTTTACTTTGACCTCGCTTTCGTCGGCATTTGTGCTTATGACCCGGGCTGCGGTTTCTCGGCGCTGAATTATCAGGATGCCCAGTTCAAGAAGCGTCTGCTGGCGCGGTCAGGCAACTTGGCGGTGCTATGCACCGGCGACAAACTCAACACCTATGCCCCCTACAGCTTTTTGCCCGCCCATCGGGTCGATTATTTAGTCACGCCGCCTGGCCGTCATCCGCAGCTCGAACAGCAGATCACGCACAGTGGCGGCAAAGTATTGTACAGCGATTAACCCATTGGAGACTGAGATGAAAATAGCCCATGTTGCACTCTGGACCCGCGATATTGATGCCCAGGTGACGTTCTGGCAGCGGTACTTTGACGGCGTTGCCGGGGAACAATACGTTAGCCGGAACCGTCCTGGGTTTGTTTCCCGCTTTGTCAGCCTTGCGGCGGGGCCAACGCTGGAGATCATGAGTTTGCCGGATCTGCTGTCAGCGGAGCAGGCCAGTGAACGTGTGGGTTGGGCGCATATTGCTTTGTCGGTGGGAGAGGAAAGCCGTGTCGATCAGTTGGCGCAGCGCGCGCAGCAGGAGGGGATCCTGCAGGCGGCGCCACGCTGGACAGGGGACGGTTTTTATGAGGCGATCATCCGTGATCCGGACGGTAACGCCATCGAAATCACCGCCTGATCACTCCTCTTCGATGCTGGCGAACTGCTGCCCCAAATAGTCGAGCAGCAGCCGCACCGCCGGCAGCAGGCCGCGGCGTGACGGGTAAACCGCATGCACCACGCCGCCCTGCGGTTGCCAACCCGGCAGCAACTGCACCAACTCACCGCGCAGCATATCGTCACGCATCATCATTGACGGCAATTGCACGATCCCTGCACCGGCAATCGCCGCAGTTCGCAGCATCAGCATATCGTCCGTCACCAGCCGTGGCCTGTGTTCCCACTCCATTTTTTCTCCCTGCGGCCCGGTCAACTGCCACAGGTGCTGTGCGCGTGCCGGACCGAGATCCAGGGTGGGGTATTTATGCAGCTCTTCCGGTTTTTCCACTGGGCCCAGGGTTCGAACCAGCGCCGGGCTGGCGGCGATGCACCAGGTGCGCTGCGCCAAAATTTTCAGCACCAAATCGCTGTCTTCCAGCGGCGGCGGCCGCACGCGGATGGCCAGATCCAGGCCTTCACCCACCACATCTACCCGGCGATTAGTCGCTTCCAGATGCACCGTGACCTTCGGGTAATCGGCCATAAAGGCCGCCACCATGCTACCGACCCGGGTGTGCAGAATGGCCACCGGGCAAGTCATGCGCACCGTGCCACAGGGTTCGGCGCGGGTTTGTTCGATGGCTTGCTGTGCGGCATCGGCTTCTACCAGCATGGCCTTGCAGTGCGCATAGTAATTCAGACCGACGTCGGTGACGGAAAACCGTCGCGTCGAGCGTTGGATCAGGCGTACGCCCAGGCGTTCTTCCAGTAGCGCTATGCGTCGACTCAGTTTGGACTTGGGGATACCCAACGCCCGGCCGGCGGGGGCGAAGCCCTGATGGTCGACTACGCTGGCGAAATAAAACAGATCGTTCAAATCGGTGAACATCGCCTGTCCTTGTCATCGTTCTATATGTAGAACACTGAGTGTACATCTTGCCTACTACTGCGGCAAACGCCGCAGGATTAAACTTCTGACATCAACTTAAGGTCGTGAGACCTGAAACAGGAGTTCAAGATGAAAAAGATCCTCGGTATTTACAACAGCCCTGAAGCCCACTGGGTCGGCAACGGTTTCCTGGTGAATTCGCTGTTCTCCTATAACGATTTGGGGGCAGAAATGAGCCCGTTCCTGCTGTTGGATCATGCTGCGCCAACCAAGTTCCGCTCTGCCTCCGGCACCCGTGGTGTGGGTCAGCATCCGCATCGCGGGTTTGAAACGGTGACCATCGTCTACCAAGGCGAAGTGGAGCACCGTGATTCCACTGGCAGCGGCGGGGTGATTGGCCCCGGTGACGTACAGTGGATGACCGCCGCCTCGGGTATTTTGCACGAAGAGTTCCATTCACGGGATTTCTCGCGCAACGGCGGCACCATGGAAATGGTTCAGCTATGGGTAAACCTGCCGGCCAAGGACAAAATGGCTGAGCCGGGTTACCAGACGCTGCTGAATGCGGATATCCCGGTGGTTCCACTGGCGGATGGCGCAGGCCAGGTGCGGGTGATTGCCGGTAACTTCGGCGGCCACACCGGTCCGGCACGTACTTTTAGCCCGCTTAATGTCTGGGACATGAAGCTGAATGCCGGTCATACCACCACGTTGACGGTGGAGGAAGGGCATACGCTGGCGCTGGTGATACTGCATGGCGCGATTCATGTTAACGGTGAAGAAGTGGTGCGCGAAACCCAAATGGTCAGGTTTGACCGTGCAGGGGATTCAATCACCCTCGAAGCCAACAATGATGTCAGCTTGCTGGTACTGAGCGGTGAGCCGATCGATGAGCCTATCGTCGGTTATGGCCCGTTCGTGATGAACAGCGACGCGGAAATCCAGCAGGCCTTCCGTGACTTCAACGGCGGCAAGTTCGGCAGCATGACGGCAGAGAAGCACGCCGGCTAAGCCCTCACCGCACACCTTAGAGCCGATCCGGAAAAACACCTCCGGATCCGGTTCTACACTTAGGTAACCTCTGCACTTTGGCCTCTTGGCCAAGGCAACTTTTAACCGCAATAATCAACACCCCACAGGAGTAAACCATGACTGCAAATTACAAACGCCTCGATAAGGATCAGGCTGCCGTTTTGCTGGTGGATCATCAGGCAGGGCTGCTTTCACTGGTACGCGATATCGATCCCGATCGTTTTAAAAACAACGTACTGGCACTGGGTGATTTAGCGAAGTATTTTAACCTGCCGACTATTTTGACCACCAGCTTCGAAGACGGCCCCAACGGCCCGCTGGTCCCTGAACTCAAAGCTCAATTCCCCGATGCACCCTTTATTCCACGCCCTGGGCAGATAAATGCCTGGGATAACGACGACTTCGTCAAGGCAGTGAAAGCCACCGGCCGCAAACAGTTAATTATCGCCGGTGTCGTCACCGAAGTGTGCGTGGCCTTCCCGGCGTTGTCTGCCCTGAACGAAGGTTTCGAAGTGTTCGTAGTCACCGATGCTTCCGGCACCTTCAACGAGCTGACGCGTCAATCGGCCTGGAGCCGTATGGAAGCCGAAGGCGCGCAACTGATGACCTGGTTTGGCGTCGCGTGTGAGCTGCACCGTGACTGGCGCAACGATGTCGAAGGGCTGGGGGCCTTGTTCTCCAACCACATTCCCGATTACCGCAACCTGATGACCAGCTACAGCACGCTGACCAAAGGCAAGTAACTCCCCCGGAGCGCAGCCCACAGCTGCGCCCCGTTTGAGCCAGATTACGTGAGAATGCATATCTGAAGTCTTTTAGTAGATAAACCCATTCATTCGCCTTCCGTCCTGTAATTATCCTGCCCTGCAGCCCATCATTTTGAAAAAATATCGTGTAAATAATGAAATTTAATTGTGTTTGAAATTATTTAATTTCTATAAATACTTTTGGTTTAAAAATACCTGACCGATTATTTTGAACTCGGTATTAATATTGATTTAATGCCTTTGATTAAAGCAGTAGTGTTCTGCTATATATTTAATGTTTAAAGTTATTTAATTCAATAAATAAAACAGCCAGCGGTCTATAAGGTCGTGCTGTGGGAAAGAACAAAACTTTCTGTAAGCCTGATTTTAAGAGATGAAGAATGTCTAACACAGCAAGAGGGATGGTTGATGAATGCATTCAGAGATAAGCTTAAAGCGCATGTGCATCATGTGTCCGCGGTCGGTCAGCATTGCAATACAGAAGAAACGACAAAGCAGGCTTTAATTTTACCCTTATTGGAGATCCTAGGTTTCCATCCTTATGATCCCACAAAAGTAAAAGCAGAATATGGTGCTGATTTTCCAGGAGTTAAGGTCGGTGAACGGGTCGATTATTCTCTTTTTTGCCATGCCGTACCGGTCATGTTTATTGAGGCAAAGTCCTTCAATCAAAACTTAACAAATCACAGCCCGCAGCTATCACGTTACTTTAATGCCACACCTGAAGTCACGGTTTCTGCGATCACCAACGGTAAAGAATGGCGTTTCTTTACCGACCTGAAAGATAAAAATATTATGGATGATACGCCCTTCCTAAAAATAGATTTTAATGATTTAAACGACTCTGATATTGAACAGCTTTATAGATTTAGACATGATCAATTTCAGCCGGAAGCCCTGAGGACGCTGGCTGAGGAGAGCATTTATCTGACATCATTCACTAAAACAATCAGTGCTAGCCTGAGAGACGTAGACTTGGACTTTGTCAGGTATGTGGCGAACAGATCCAATGTTCAACGCCAACTTAACCAGCGTTTTCTAGAGACTATCACTCCTTTGGTCCGTCTGGCCGTTGAGAAAGCGGTGAGTGCTATGGTGGTATCTGGACTGTCTGTGACGTCTGAAAATAAAGCGCTATCCGAAGAGAGCGGCGAAGGCGAGCAAAACAATAACGCAGACCCGTTAGCGCCGATCACTGATCCAGAAAACAGCAAGATAGTTACTACTTATGCTGAAAGAGCTTTATTCGATAATGTGGCGATGATTCTGGGTGAGAGTGCAGATTTAACAGCAAAAGATACGGAAAGTTATTACAGCATTCTGGTACAGGGCAAAACCACTCGCTGGATCCTTCGTTATTTTGATAATAAACAAAGGCCTACAGTTCTGCTCCCCTTGGAAATTAATGAGGAAAGACATGCGGAAATTGTCCGTGCAGGTTTGGAGCTTGCCGCAGGAGGGCACATCATTATCGATCGACCTGAGAATATCTTGCGGCTCACGGGGTTGATTATCGACTCCTACCATTATTGTATTGATGATGAGAACTTCAGGCAGAAGAAAAAAACGCAGGGATGAGTTTTTTTCATAACGTACTTGCAAGGCGTTAACAATAAAAATT
This sequence comes from Serratia sp. AXJ-M, assembly GCF_046531865.1. Classification (NCBI taxonomy): domain Bacteria; kingdom Pseudomonadati; phylum Pseudomonadota; class Gammaproteobacteria; order Enterobacterales; family Yersiniaceae; genus Serratia; species Serratia sp. AXJ-M. The sequence continues at coordinate 985,693 of NZ_CP059394.1, forward strand.
TTCCCTAATGCCTTTACACAATCCTTAAGCTTTCATCACGTTAGCGGAGGGATGTAAGCAAAGATCATTGGGATGCAAAAGTCGTGAAAAGCGGCTTTCTCATCGGCCGGGGGCGGGGTAGGTTAGGCCCAATCCCGGCAAATGAGATCGACAACATGAAAAATGCAATCAAAGTACTGACGCTTCCTGTGCTGGCTACCGTGACGCTGTTCAGCGTTAGCGCACTTTCCGCTCCGGCTCCGGTAGAAAAAAACGTCCCTCCTGCAGAACCGCAGTTCCGCTTACCTCCTTTCCCTGGTGGGCATATGCCTAAACCGGGCTTCTGCCACGGCGGTGAGCTGTTCTGTGCGACTTCCGCCAGCGATAATCCCACTGAAACCATCAATAAGCTGACTTCGGTGATCCCCGCCGGTAACGCCAAGCATTACGAAGTACGAATCTCGGTAGTGGCATTGCCGGATACGCCACCTGCGTCCCCAGCGCCGTAAGCGGCCCCGCTGGTTCTGAAGGGGAATGCGCGTTAGTCTGGGGTAAACCTCAGGAGGCAGGATGAATCCGTCAACGCTCCCCCCTTATCTCCAGCCCGGTGACCGGGTGCTGTTATTCGATGGCGAATGTAATTTGTGTCACGGGCTGGTGAGATTTTTGATTCGTGCCGATCGACAGGGCAAGATCCTGTTGGCCACGGTGCAATCCGAAGAAGGTCAGGCAATCCTGAATTGGCTGGCCTTGCCTACCGACCGTTTTGACTCCATCGTCTATCTTGAACCGGGCCGACATTGGTTGCGTTCGGCGGCGTTTTTTCAGGCGTTGCGTCAGCTTGGCTGGCCATTTCGCCTGTTGGCGCTGGCGCGCTTTTTGCCGCAGCGCCTGGCGGATAGGTTTTACAATGCAGTGGCGAGCAATCGCTATAGGTTATTTGGCCGCAATGCTGGCACGGCGTTGCCTGGAGAGGTTTTGCCGGGGCGTTATCTGCGTCATCGTCGTGAGCAATCTCGCTGAGCTTTACGCTTCTTTACCCTTTAATCGATTGAATTATCATCATTCCGCCCCAATATAGTGGAACGTTCAGCTAAAAAGGAGCGCGTATGGGGATCAGTGAAGAAGAGTACATCCGCCGTTTGAGTCAGGAGAAGAATGCGGTGGGAAATACGGCAAAATGGGTGGCGATTGTCTCCGCTATTTATTTCGCCCTTATGGTGTTTTACGGCCACCCGATCGGCGTGCTGACCATGTCCGGGCTAATTTTTATTGTCTCAACCACCACCTGGTTGAAGAAGCGCCAAAAGGTTAAGTCCTACCGTCGGGCGCTGGCGAAGATCAATGATGAACCGCCGGTTCAGCAGCCCTGATACTCACTGCGCGTAATGCTGTAAACCAGGCTTGGCGTATCGCCGGGCACGTCATCCAGAGTATCGACCAAACGTAACCCTGCTTTTTCCAGCACGCGGCATGAGGCCAGATTTTTTTCGCGCACGATAGCCGAAATTTCTGTCAACCGCAGATGCTTGAAACCATACTCCAGCGAGGCCTGCGCCAACTCAGTGGCCAAGCCGCTGCCCCAAACCTGCGTATCAAAACGATAGCCCAAGTTCACCGTCCGCTGAGCCCCAAGCGGCCGCCAGGACAACCCGCCAAAGCCAATGACCCATTCCGGCTGCTCACGCAGTGCAATTGCCCAGGAACCATAGCCGTGTTGCGCCCAATTTTCGATCCGCCCCGTCAGCGCCAATCGTGCCTGTTCTTCGCTGGCGATGGGGCCTGCGGGATTAAAACGCTGGGTGTCGGGATCGCCAAAAATGGCGTAAAAACGCGGCAAATCGTCGGCCACCGGCGGACGCATCAACAGGCGAGGGCTTGCATAGGGGGCGATAGGGTTCATCTTCGGCATAGCTTGCGTAACCTGCTGTGATTGGACAGGTTTAACTGTAGACCAGCGGTGCGGAAGAAGAAACAGAAACCCCCCTCTCCAGGTGGAAAGGGGGGGAAGGATCAGATAAACGAATCGTCGTCGCTGTAGTCGTCGTCGGCGAAATCGGTGTTATCGTCGTTTTGATAATCCGCGTTCTGGAAGCCGTTATCTTGGTTGAGGAAGCGGCTATCACCGCCGTTGTTAAAGGTATCGAGATTGTTGGACGCGTCGAAATTATTCATCGCGCTGTCATCCACCGGTGTTGCCGGCGTTTCATCGATAATATTAACAATTTCCTGTGGTTGTGAATGGCGGAACATACCGGTCAACATGTCGGCCAGCACCACACCGCCCGCCACGCCGGCGGCAGTCTGCAATGCCCCGCCGAGGAACCCGCCGGCACGTGAAGGTGCTGCTTGCTGCGGTTGGCTGTAGGCTGGTTGCTGCTGTTGAGCATAGCCCGCCTGCGGCTGGTTGTTCCATGCCGCGTTATTCTGCTGTTGCGCCTGATACCGCTCGCGCGGGCTTGGCGCGTTGCGATTACCGCCACCAAACAGCCCGGCCAGAAAGCCGCCGCTGCTTTGTTGGTTGGCGTTATTTTGCTGTTGCTGGGCAATCTGGCTCTCCAGATCCTTCACCCGCTGGTCGAGCTGCTTCAGCGCCGCTTCCTGAATGATCATCGCCTGAGCCATGTAATAAGGTGCGGAAGGCTGTTCGCGGATGTGTTGGTTGATTTGCTGCTCTGCCTGGAGATCCCTCTGGCCCGTCTTGGTCTCGGCTTCTTTCAAACGGCCAAACAGACCATCGATAAGACGTTGTTCTTCGGATTGCATAGGATTACCTCTAGGAGATGAATAACGATACTGGATGATAGATATCATCGGTAACTGTCACCCTAGCGCGTTTAGATGAACCAATAAATAAATGGCAGGTAAACCTGTTTATGAATTTGTTACCCGTTACGTCAGAGGGATCAGCATCACCAGTTTCAGACCGCTATTTTCCGATGGATTAAACGTCAGTTGACGATAGCGCAGCTCCCCGTGTTGCACATGAGAGAAGGTACGCTCGCCCCCCTCGCGTGCCAGTACGTCATGCTGTTTCCACCAGTGATGGAAGGCTTCGCTGTTGTGCGTCATGTTGCGCACGAAAGCGCGCATCTCTTCGGTATTTTGATGGTGGCTGGTTTCGGCACGAAACTCGGCGACCACGCGGCGTGCCCGTTCCTCCCAGTCGCTGACCAGCGTTTTGGCTAACGGGTGGAAAAACATAAAGTGCAGCAGATTGGGCGTAGCGGCTTGGCCCAGCCAACCACAGAACAGGCTTTCCGCCGCCGGGTTCCAGGCGACGATATTCCAGGTGATATCCAGCAGGTAGCAAGGCACCGTCACCTGGTTAACGCTTTGCAGCACCGCGCTGTTGTCGGCTTCGTGAGGCTGTTCCTGTTCGGGGTCTGCGACTCGCGCCAGGGTAAACAGGTAGTGGCGCTCGGCATGCCCTAACCGCAGTGCTTTGGCGATACGCGCCAGCGTATGCGGCGAGATGGATACCTCGCGGCCTTGCTCGATCCAGGTATACCAGGTGGCGCTGATACCGCTGATTTGCGCCAGCTCTTCACGGCGCAGTCCACTGGTGCGGCGGCGTGGTGCGGTGGGTAAACCCAGCATTTCCGGCGTGATGCGTTCACGGTGCGCACGCAGGAAAGCGCCGAGGGCTTTGGGGCCGGATAAGGCTTCAGATTGCATAGGCTGGTACCTGTTCATACTAGGATAACTGCTCATATTGTACCCGTATATTAAGCTGATTATAGTAATAAAAAAGCCATCCGGCACCGGCGCAAGCCAGACAAAAAAGGAAGCACATATGAGCAACAGCAACAGCCATAAAAATGCGGTCGACCGTCAATTTGGTGAGCAGGCCAGCGCCTATCTGACCAGCGCAGTTCATGCACAGGGGAAGGATCTGCAGCGACTGGCGCAGTTGCTGGAGCCTTATCCCGATGCCAGGCTGCTGGATCTGGGGTGTGGGGCCGGGCATGCCAGCTTTACCGCCGCAGCGAAAGTGGCTCAGGTTGTGGCCTACGATTTGTCGGCGCAAATGCTGGCGGTAGTGAGCCAGGCCGCGGTAGAGAAAGGTTTCAATAATATTCAGGTGCAGCAGGGCGTCGCGGAATCACTGCCGTTTGAGGACGCCAGCTTCGATCTGGTGATTAGCCGCTATTCGGCCCACCATTGGCATGATGTCGGCCAGGCGCTGCGCGAAGTGCGCCGGGTGTTGAAACCGGGCGGCAGAGCGATCTTTATGGATGTGGTCTCACCGGGGCATCCGCTGCTGGATATCTATCTGCAAACCGTTGAGGTGCTGCGTGACACTTCGCATGTCCGCAATTATGCGCCGGGCGAATGGTTGGGGTTACTGACTGAATCAGGGCTGCTGGTAAGGGAAGTGACGTCGGACAGGTTATATCTGGAATTCAGCAGTTGGGTAGCGCGTATGCGTACGCCGGAGCATTTCATTACCGCGATCCGAGCGTTGCAACAGGGGGTTTCTGAAGAGGTGCTGCAGCATTTTGCCATTCAGCCGGACGGCTCATTCACCAGCGATATTATGATGTTTGAGGCGGTCAGAGGGTAAATAATTTCAGGGCAGCCTATATACCCTCTATCTTTACGATTACCGCGTGTTAGCGATAACCGGAAGTCCATTGGATATAGCGGCTGCCCTGACAGAACATTACCGGGTATAAATTACTTCTTGTCTTCCAACAGGCAGCGATAAATCAGGCCGCCGATAGCACCACCAACTAATGGCACCAGCCAGAATACCCAAAGCTGTTGCAATGCCCAGGTTCCCTGGAATATTGCTACACCGGTACTGCGTGCCGGGTTAACAGAAGTATTGGTTACCGGAATACTGATCAGGTGGATCAGCGTTAATGTCAAACCGATGGCCAGCGGAGCAAATCCTGCCGGTGCACGTTTATCTGTCACGCCATGAATAACGATCAGGAAGAATGCGGTCAATACCAATTCAATAACAATCGCGGATTGCAGAGAATAACCGCCCGGTGAATGTTCACCGTAACCGTTGGAAGCAAAGCCGCCGCCGGTAGGATCAAAACCTGCTTTGCCGCTGGCGATCAAATACAACACCGCCGCTGCAGCAATCCCGCCAATCACTTGAGCAATCACGTAGGGAATAACGTCTTTCGCGGCGAAGCGACCACCGGCAAATAAACCTACGGTAACGGCCGGGTTAAAGTGCCCGCCAGAAATATGGCCAACGGCATAAGCCATAGTGACTACAGTCAGACCAAAAGCGAGTGCGACACCAAGAAAACCAATACCCAGTTGTGGGAATGCAGCTGCTAATACTGCGCTACCACAACCACCGAACACCAACCAAAATGTGCCAAAAAATTCGGCAAAAAGTCGCTTTGACATAGATTCCATCCCACGGAAAATACTAACGGGCGTTAGCACTAAAAACTATAGAACACCTTTTTAAATTAATGCAGGTTTCTATAAGTAATTTCTTAATGCACCTTGAGTAACAGCGGGTATTAAATCCCCGGGAATTAATTTTGTCTATGCGACTTCATCCCTATTCTTAGGTTTTTCGTGCGTTTGCTGTTTTTTTTATCGCTGTTATAAGAATTTACCCTAAGCTTAGCTGGTATAGGTATTTTTAGCGGAAAATAGCTATGGTTAAATTTGATTTTCTATCTGTTTTTTCCATTCGAATTGTCTGCGTTAATTGCTAATTCCTATTTGCCATATTTAATTATTGCTGCAATTCATAGCATTAGGTCCGTTTGTCATCAGGCTGTCATGTAAGACTAATACCTTAGCAAGCTGCCAACTCTACCCCCATAACACTGAGCCAACATCATGAAAATAAAATCAGTTTCGCTGTTAATCAGCGCGTTGTTCCCCCTGTTTTCTTATGCTGCCACCGACGTTGAAGTGGCGCGTTATATTGTCAGTTTTCCGGGTGGCGAACATGTGAGTTATCAGGGAGCATTCGCCAAGAATTTCCCGCAAGGATTACCGGTGGGTATCGGATCGGGCCTGGTATTCAATGGGCGTGAGGGTAAGGACTTGCTGTTAACGACGTTGACCGATCGCGGCCCGAATGCCGACGCGCCTGCGGTAGGCGATCAGGAAGCGAAAATCTTCGCTAATCCGCAGTTTGTGCCGTTGCTGATGGACATTCGCGTTGGCGACGGCAAGGCGGTCGCCAGCAACTTGCGTCCGCTGCACGACCAGCAAGGCCCTATCAGCGGATTACCGCTACCGGCGGGGTTGATTGGTTCAACCAATGAAGTGGCGCTGAGCGACACGCTGAAAACGTTGGAAAGCGATCGACGTGGGCTGGATACCGAAGGCATCACGCCGGACGGTAAAGGCGGCTATTGGCTGTGTGATGAATATGGTCCGTTCCTGATCCATATCGACAATCAGGGCAAGATCCTCGCCAAATACGGCCCGACCCCGGAGCAGGGGGAGCAAGCGGTGGCCAGCGGGTTACCGAATATCATCAAGTGGCGCCAGCCGAACCGGGGCTTCGAAGGGATCACCCGTTTGCCGGACGGCCGCATTCTGGCTGCGGTGCAGAGTACGCTCGACGTCGACGGCAAGAGTAAAAACAAGGCGCAGTTTACGCGCTTGGTCAGTTTTGATCCGGCCAGCGGCAAAACGGCCATGTATGGCTATCCGATCGATATCGACAGCTATAAAAAAGCCAAAGACGCCAAGGTGGGTGACATCGTGGCGGTGGACAACCAACATATCCTGCTGGTTGAGCAGGGCAGCGATAAAGACAAGCAGATGATCAATAAGATCTATCTGGTCGATCTCAGCCAGGCGAGCGATCTGACGGCTTTCGACGGCCAAGGCAAGGCGCTGGAGTTTGACGATGCCAAAGATCTCGCCAAGCGCGGCGTGAAGCTGGCGCAGAAACGTGAAGTGGTGGATCTGCGTAAATTGGGTTGGCAACAGGAGAAGGTAGAGGGCCTGTCGCTAATTGACGATCGCACCCTGGCGGTGATTAACGATAACGATTTTGGCCTGCAGGCCAAGCTGGTGGACGCACAGCCCAAGGCCAAGAAAATCGGCGATTATCAGCTGGATAAACAGGGCAGCCTGAGCCTGGACGGCAAAGCGGTATCCACCCGTATCGAGCTGCAACCGCTGGAGAAACCGGAATCGCTTAGCGAGCTGTGGGTGCTGACGCTACCGCAACCGCTGAAGTAAATAAGGCAACAGGGGGCGACGTCTCAATAGCGCGCTGCCCCCTGTTTTCTGGTTTATCAGTGAACGCCGCCGGCCTGCGGCGTTCTGCCGCGTGAAATACTCTCCCACACCGCGACGGCCACCATAATCAGCGTGGTCAGGCCATTCACCATCAGTAAATCGGTGAGGTAGGCTATCGGCGCCAATACCGCCAAAGCGATCAATCCCACCAGGTGCGAAAGCGGGAACCGACGATACACCAACCGCTTGTAAAGTGCGTTGGCGAGCAGGTAAATCGCCGGGCCCAGCAGCAGCACTGCTGCCGTCACATTGTCGATATGGCCGTCAGGGTGGGCGATCACCAGTTCATTGGCAACGGCACAGACGATGATCGCGCCAACCAGCACCACGTGTACGTAATGGAAGTTAGCGCCCAGTTGGCCGGGGTTTTCCGCCTGGCTGATAGCATGGCTGCCGGCTTTGCTGCTGGTATCAAAATAGACCCACCACATCGCCAGGCTGCCGAGAAACGCCACCAGTGAGGCAATCAGCACCGGTGCGCTCCAGGACTCCATTTCGCTAAGGGTCGAACCGGTAATCAGAATGGTTTCCCCCAACGCTACGATCACGAATAGCTGGCAGCGTTCCGCCAGATGATGGCCTTCGATAGTCCATTCGCTGCTGCTGTCGGAGCGACCCAGCACCGGTAAGCGGAAGCCGAACATCGGCGAAACGTATTCGCACAATACGGCCAGAGCCCACAGCACCAGTCGGTTATGACCTTCCGCCAGGCCGCCAAGGATCCAGAACACCGCTGAAATACACATCCAGCCAAGAATACGGCGGAAGTTTTGTTTCAGTGGATGGCCGGCGGGCAGCAGGTTCAGCACCACGCACGATCGGCCCACCTGGATCGCCACGTAAAACAGCGCAAAAGTCAGCCCGCGTTCGCCAAAGGCCTGTGGCAGAGCAGAAGAAGCGAACAGGCCCAACAACATGATGCCAAACAGCAGAATACGGATAGGACGGGTATCCGGGTTAAACCAGTTGGTGACCCAGGCGGTGTATTGCCAGGCCAGCCAAACGGCGAACCACAGCAGCAGCGTTTCCACCGCGCCGGTCAGCGTCAGATGGTGCAGCAGGTAGTGGGAAAGTTGGGTAACGGCAAAAACGTAAATCAGATCGAACAGCAGTTCCGAAAACGAAACCGAAGCACCATGACCATCACGAACACGCAGTAAGGTTTGCGACATAGGGAGTCCTTCCATAATGATAACCTTCAGAAATAGCGTAGTTCAGTCGCGGTTGCGGGGAGAAGAATCTTAAAAGAGGCGGTTTTTATATTCCCTGGCCAAACGGACTTTAAATTGTCATCTGTCAGGGGTAGAGTGACGGTATAGACCCGCTTTGTCCTGCCAGAGACATACCTGCACGTACTTCCTCCTTATTTTCATCACAATGATTGATGTTCTTTACATTGGATTACGTCTGCTTTCATTGCCTGGTAGATAATTAACTCCACTGATACGAGAAAATAAACAAAAACATCTGGAGTTCATTATGAAACTATTACCTGGCATCGCAGCAGTTCTTTTGGCAGCCGCTTCATTCTCTTCCTTTGCAGCGCCGCTGTCATCGGTAAAACAGATCAATACAGAGCAGGCCAGCGGTATGCAAAGCCTTGGCGTAGTGTCGGTTTCCGGCGTTAGCGGTTCTCCGGGCGATGCGGTTCACGCACTGAAAGAAAAAGCTCAGGCGGACGGCGCCAGCAGCATTCGTATTATCGGGCTGGACACCCCGGGGGATTCCAGCAACTGGCGCGGTAATGCAGAAATATATCGTTAATCGTCTGCAGTAAATAAAATTCGGCTACTGTAACAGGTGGCCGATAAAATAAACGGGTGTGGATAATAATCTGACCGGTAATGCAATTACTTGATTACCCGATGATGATGTCCACACCCTTTTTTATCTGCGCTCGGTTGCATTTTATTACAACTGTATCGGCGGTTTTAGGAAACATGTTAATGAATACTTAAGGAATTGGGGTCAGATTGGTGACTACTCAACCTAAGGAGGCCCCAATGTTAAACGCGACACGGCTGCAACTGAAAAACCACTTTTCCTACCTCCAGCAGTTTATGGCTTCGCCGCGCACCATTGGTACGCTGGCACCTTCTTCCCCCTGGTTATGTCAGGCGATGTTGAATCAGGTTGAATGGACCGGGGCGCTGTCGATCGCCGAACTGGGCGCGGCGGACGGCGTGCTGACCAAGCGGATATTAGGCCGGATGCGTGCAGATGCTTCGCTCGAGGCCTTTGAAATCCAATCTCATTTTGTTCATCAGCTGCGGAAAATTGACGATCGTCGTCTGCAGGTGATGGATCGCTCGGCTGAAGAGATGGCCGGCGATTATGACGTGGTGTTCTCTTGCCTGCCGTTGCTGTCTATCCCGCTAAAAATCAGCATGCGTATTTTGCAGCAGGCACAGCAGCGTTTGCTCGCGCGCAACGGAACCTTGGTGCTGTTTCAGTACAGCCACCTGTCGGAAAAGCTGCTGTCCCGCTATTTTCACTGGAAGCGGCTGCGGGTGGTGCGCAACTTCCCGCCGGCGTTGGTTTACATTTGCACGCCGCGTTAGCCCAGCTTTTTTTCCATCACCACCACTTCGCCATCATATTGCCGTCGGCGTTCGATGGTCTGCCAGCCCCAACCCGCATACAGCGCCTCGGATTTATCGGTGATCAGGTGCAATACGGGGTGATTGCGTTGGCGTGCCAACAACACGATGGCCGCCTCCAGCCATTGCGCAATGCCCTGGCGACGGTGATCCGGGTGGACGAATACGCCAGCCAGCCAGGGAGAAAGGTCCATCCGATGATGATCGTCGCTCGGCCACAGGCTGGCCATGCCCAGCGGGCGTTCGTCCTCAACCGCCAGCAGGGTGGTGTAATCTTCGCTCGGCTGCGCGCACTGGGCAAAGCGTTGGCGCGTGCGTTCCAGTGAACCGCCGCGTTGCGAACCCCATTGACCAAACGCCCATGCGGCGCAAACGTCGCTGAACTGTGGGCACTCCGCCAATGGAATAATACGTTGGGTCATCTCGGTACCTCCTGAATTATCTGCAATCTGGCTTGCCACAGATCGCATTATCGACCGATTTTTTAACTTTATAAAACGGCATTTACAGCGATTTTTCACGTATCAGCGCCGAAATAGCGTGATTCAGCGGATTTAACCGATCCGCCAAGCGTTGTGATTGAAAGTGTTAATGAGAGTGATTATCATGCGCGCATATTTTACCGATCCGGCTTACCCATGCGCAATTCCCTCATGTTACTGCTGTTTTCCTTGCTGCTTGGCGTTTTTAACGTTCAGGCGAAAATGGTCACCGACATCACTGGCCGCCAGGTTGAGGTGCCGGATAATCCGCAGCGCATCGTGGTAGGCGAAAGCCGCATGCTGTATACCCTGGCGTTGCTGGAGCCGGGTAACCCTGCGCAACGTATTGTCGGCTGGCCGGAAGACATGGCGCGTTTCGATGCGCAAAGCTGGCAGCTGTATACGCAGAAATTTCCTCAGATCAAAGCCATACCCTCTATCAGCAAGGGCAACTTCCGCCAGGTTAACATTGAAAATCTGATCCAGTTGAAACCGGATCTGGTGATCCTTGCCCGCTATGCGAAGGAGGAGGGCGACAGCGATTTGCTGCTAACGGCGCTGAGTAAGGCGGGTATTGCCGTTATCTACGTCGATTTACGGGTCGACCTGCTGCATAACACCGTACCCAGCGTTCGACTGCTGGGTGAGGTGCTCAACCGTCAGCAGCGTGCGGAGCAGTTTATCGACTTCTACCAGCAGCATATGGCGGTGATCCAGCAGCGTCTGGCCAGCTATCGGGGGCCAAAGCCCAAGGTCATGCTGCATTTGCACCTCGGGCGGCGTGAAACCTGCTGCACCACTGCGGCTCATGGCAATCTCGGCGATCTGCTGGCCTTTGCCGGCGGCGACAATATCGCCAGCGCCAGTATCAAAGGGGTTTATGGGGAACTGAACCCCGAAACCATTCTGACCGCCAATCCTGATATTTACATTGCCACCGGCATGGCAGGTCCACAGGGTAAGCGCTTTTCCGATTTGCGTCTGGGGCCGCTGGTTACCCAGCAGGAAGCGGATGAAAGCTTCCGTCAGATCATGCAAAAACAGCCGATGCTCACCAACCTGAAAGCGATAAAAAATCATCAGGCCTGGAGTATCTGGCACAACTTCTATCTCAGCCCGTACCACGTCGTGGCGGTCGAAATGTTCGCCAAAGCGTTTTACCCGGATCTGTTTGCTGACATCAACCCGCAACAGACCTTTAAGCAACTCTATCAACAATTTTTGCCGTTACCTTTTTCAGGGACCTATTGGAGTCAGTTACAAAATGAATAATACCCAGCGCGGCTGGTGGTGCGCACTGCCTCTGGCGGCCTGTGCGTCTGCACCGGCGATCGGCGCCGACAAAACCGCCGAAAAAGAACCAGGGGAAACGCTGGTGGTGGTCGGCCAGGCCTCTGCGAAGGGCGTGCAAAGTTATCAGCCGCTGACCAGTGTGACCGGCACCCGAACCGAGACCAGTCTGCTGAACGTGCCGCAGGCAATCGACGTGGTGCCGCAGCAGGTGATTACCGATCAGGCGGTCAGCAGCCTGGATGAAGCGCTGTATAACGTCAGTGGCATTACCCAGGCGAACACCTTGGGCGGTACCCAGGACGCGGTGATGAAGCGCGGTTTTGGTGATAACCGCGACGGCTCCATTTTGCGTGACGGCGTGCGTTCGGTGCAGGCGCGTAATTTTACCCCGACCACTGAGCGGGTTGAGGTGCTGAAAGGCCCTGCTTCGATGCTTTACGGCATGGGGGAACCGGGCGGGATGATCAACATGATCACCAAAAAGCCGCAGCTGCAGCAGCACACCCATGTGGAAGGCTGGGGCAGCAGCTTCAAGGGCGGCGGCGGTCAGTTGGACGTCACCGGTCCGCTTGGTACCTCCGGGTTCGCATACCGGATGATTGTCGATCACGATGAAACCGATTACTGGCGTAACTTTGGCCGTAACCGCCAAACGGTGATTGCGCCGTCGCTGATGTGGTACGGCGAGAGCACCACGGTACGCGTTGCCTACGAACATATGGAATATCTGGTGCCGTTCGACCGCGGCACCATCATTGATTCGCGCACCGGCAAACCGGTAAATACGCCGCGCGACCGCCGCTTCGACGAAAGTTATAACGCCACGCGGGGCGATCAGGACAGCGTCACCCTGCAGGTTGATCAGGTGCTGAATGAAAGCTGGAAAAGCTCTCTGACCTACGCCTATAGCCGTAACAGTTACAGTGACAATCAGGCGCGCGCGCTGGCTTTGGATCCTGAAACTGGCGTGCTGTCGCGCCAGGCCGACTCCACCGCCCATGCTGTCAGCCATGCCAACGCGGTACAGCTGACGCTCAACGGTGACGTTGACTGGGGCAGCATCAACCACCAGATGCTGTTTGGCTTTGATTTTGAAGATAACCGTACCTACCGCGGCGATATGATCCGTGGCAAGAAGAACAGCGATTTCAATATCTATGATCCGGTGTATGGCCTGATGCCAACCTCGAACGCCGTCAGTGCCAAAGACAGCGATCAGCGTGAAAACCTCACCAGCTACGGCTGGTTTATGCAGGATTCCGTTCAATTGACCGATAAATGGTTGGTGATGGGCGGGCTGCGTTATGACGTTTTTGACGTTTTTGCCGGTAAAGGGCGGCCGTTTGTCACCAACACCGACAGCTCCGACGGCAAATTAGTGCCGCGCGCCGGGGTGGTCTACAAACTGACGCCCTATGTGTCGCTATACAGCAGTTACACCGAGTCTTTCAAGCCAAACTCGTCCATTGCCAGCCAGATTGGCTCATTGCCGCCGGAGCAGGGTAAGGCCTGGGAAGTCGGCAGCAAGGTCGAATTGCCCAACGGCGTTACCGGGACCCTGGCGTTGTTCGACATCACCAAGCGTAACGTGATGGTCAGCGAACTGGTGGATGGTGAAACCGTCACCCGAACCGCCGGACGCGTACGCTCGCAGGGCGTGGAGTTGGATGTTGCTGGCAACATCACTGATTCGTTAAGCATGATCGGCTCTTACGCATACACCGACGCGCGTGTGGTTGATGACCCGGACAACAAGGGTAAGGAGATGACCAACGTGGCGCGCCATACCGCCTCGCTGTTCCTGACGCAGGATCTGGGCTCCCCGGGGCTGTATAGCGGCGACAACGTACGCATTGGCGCAGGGGCGCGTTATGTTGGCCGTCGTCCAGGCGACGCCGCCAACAGTTTCAGTCTTGATAATTACACCGTTGCCGATGCCTTCGCCGCTTACACCATGCCGGTGCAGGGTTATCGGGTGAAGTGGCAATTGAACGTGAAGAATCTGTTCGACAAAACCTATTACCCTTCCAGCGGCGGCAATTTGCGCGTGGCGGTAGGGGAACCGCGAGAAGTGGTGCTGCGCGCCAGTGTCGACTTCTGATTTTTCGTACAGGAATACGTCCCGGCGAGCAGGTATCTGCCGTCGGGGAAATCTGGTTAAATAGCCGGCCCCGTTGTTAAGGAGAACCAGATGAGCCTGCAAATCCGTTTGGCGCAGCCGCAGGATATCGCTCAACTGATAGCCGTTGAGCGCTCGGCGGCGCAGCTGTTTCATCAACAACCGGCCTGGCGTTTTATCGCTGAAGGTCCGGTGATGAGCGCAGAGCAGCATGCTGATTTTATTCAGCGACAGCATGAATGGCTGGCGGAAGGTGCGGCGGGGGAGGTCGCCGGCTTTATCGTCGTCGTGCCGCAACAGCATGATTGGCATATCGCCGAACTGTCTGTGGCTGCCAACTGGCAACGTCAGGGCATCGGGCGCCACCTGCTCGTTGAGGTTGCGGCGCAGGCCGCGTTGTCGGGCGCGCAGCGCCTGACGCTAACTACTTTTATTGACGTGCCCTGGAATGCGCCTTATTACCGGCGTCTGGGGTTCAGTCCGATAGCCGCCGAACGGCTCAGCCCGTCGTTGAGGGCAAGGTTGGCGGAAGAGGTGGCGCAGGGTTTTGCCGCAGGCAGCCGCTGTGCCATGGAATTTACACTATCGTAAATATTGAAATACAGGCTGATGGCGGTATGATGCAGCAACTACGCCATCGCACGATCTGCACGCTGGATTCTGGCGTGCTAACGCATTCAAGTCACCGTATAAGGGACAACCCGTAATGACACAAACCATTTTCATGGTGGGCGCGCGCGGCGCCGGTAAAACCACGGTGGGCAGTGCACTGGCGTTGGCGCTGGGCTATCAATTCACCGATACCGATCTGTTTATGCAACAGACCACGCAAATGAGCGTGGCGGAAATGGTCGCAAATGAAGGCTGGCTGGGATTTCGCCGCCGTGAAAGCATTGCTCTGCAAACCGTCACTCAACCGTCAACTGTAGTTGCCACCGGCGGCGGCGCGATCCTGGCGGAAGAGAACCGTCAATTTATGCGTCAGCACGGCACCGTCATTTATCTGCGCTCACCGGCCGAGGTGTTGGCGCAGCGGCTGGAAGAGTACCCGCAAGACGCGCAACGCCCCACGTTGACCGGTCGTCCGATCGCTGAGGAGATGCTGGAAGTGCTGGCCGCACGCGAGGCCTTGTATCAGGAGACCGCGCACTACGTGATGGACGGCACCGGTAACCCACAGCAGGTGGTTGAAAAGATCCTCGCCGTACTGCAATTGGAAACGGTAAAGTAATCCCCTCTGACATTTTCGGGCACCGCGCTGCGTGCCCGATCTCTTCGTATCTTCCCTTGGTTTTTGCCTTCGCCGCAGATTGCGCTTGCTTTTATAAATGATGAGTGACATATATAAAATAATGATGACCATCATCTATTTTGATAAATGCAACGTAATCGTGAGGTTTTACCATGAAATACACCACCTTTGGCCGCAATACCGGCCTGCGCGTTTCTGAACTGGCATTAGGAACCGGCAACTTTGGCACCGGCTGGGGCTACGGTTCGGAAAAAGAACAGGCCAAACAGGTTTTCGATCGTTATGTCGACGCCGGCGGCAACTTTATCGACACGGCTGATACTTACCAATTCGGCCAGTCAGAACAGATGGTAGGGGATTTCATCGCCGCCGAACGCGACCGTTTCGTGGTCGCCACTAAATACACCTTGGGTGCTGCGCCGGACGCGGGTATTGCCTATACCGGCAACAGCCGCAAAAACATGATTGCCTCGGTAGAGAACAGCCTGAAGCGGCTGAAAACCGATCGTATCGATCTGCTGTGGGCGCATTTTTCCGACAACCTGACGCCGCTTGAAGAGATCGTTCGCAGCTTTGACGATCTGATCCGCGCCGGCAAGATCCAATATGCCGGGTTGTCCAACTTCCCAGCCTGGCGCATTGCCCGTGCAGATACGCTGGCAGAATTGCGTGGCTGGGCGCGCATTGCAGGTATACAGGTGGAATACAGCCTGGTAGAGCGGACCGCAGAACGTGAATTGCTGCCGATGGCCGAAGCGCTGGGGATGGCCGCCACCCTGTGGTCGCCGCTGGGCGGTGGTTTGTTGACCGGGAAGTATCGCCATAGCGATGCTGGCCGATTGAGTGAGTTGGGGCGCCTGGTGCATCGCGAAAAAGACACCGCGTTGCTGGATGAGGTGCTGGCGATTGCGCAAGAACACCAGGCCCTGCCGACCCACGTTGCTATCGCCTGGCTGCGCAACAGGGCCGCGCATTCCAGCACCAGTCTGATCCCTATTCTGGGTTCGCGCACGCTGGACCAGTTAGAGGATACGCTGGCGGCGCTTGATTTGACGTTGGACGAGCAGCAGATGGCGCGTCTGGATCGGGTCAGCGCGATTGAACCGGGCACGCCTCACCGGCAGATTGCCGACACGCTGGCGCGTGCGCAGGGCGGTGACAGTTCCCGCTTTGCCGCGCCGCGCACCCCGCGCGCCTGACTCTTTGGATGAAAGGCATCATCTATTGAGCGCTGTCGGTGGATAGCCTAAGATGATGCCTGATTGATAAGGAGAAAACGCCATGGCACGGGTTTCAAAGCAGCAGATGGAGCGCAATCGCGAGGCGATTGAGCAGGTGTCTTCACAGCTTTTTCGCGAACGCGGCCTGAATGGCGTCAGCGTTAACGATCTGATGGCGGCCGTGGGGCTGACGCACGGTGGCTTCTATGGCCATTTTGCTTCCAAGGACGAACTGGCGGCGGTGGCCAGCCGCAGGGCGGTAGAGGAGTCCGCTCAGCGCTGGGAAGCCGCCAGCCGTCAGCCCGACCAGCACAATTTACAGACTCTGGTTGACGCCTATCTGAACGTTAGGCACCGCGACTGCCCGGGCGAAGGCTGCATGGTTGCCGCTCTGGCCGGTGACGTGGCGCGCGAAGAGGCGGATAAACCCGTGCATCAGGCTTACCTGAGCGGTGTGAAAGCCATGTTGGCGCGGCTGGAGTCGCTTTCGCCAGATGAACAACAACCCCAACGACAACAGCAGGCGCTGGTGCAGATGGCGATGCTGGTGGGGGCACTGACGTTGGCAAGGGCAACGCAGGGCGATGCGCTGTCAGAACAGTTTCTTAACGCGACGCGTCAGGTGCTGTTACCGGCTGAGGCTGACTAAAATACAGCCCCGGCGTGGTGCCAAAACGCTGACGGAAGGCGGCAATATAGGCGCTGACATTGTCATAACCGTATTCACCGGCGATGCGACCGACCGATTCACCACGCGATAACGGCTCCAGCGAGCGAATCACCCGTGCTTGCTGGCGCCAACGGGCGAAGGTCACACCGGTTTCACTGATAAAACGGCGACTGAGGGTGCGTACGCTCACTCCGGCCCAGGCGGCCCAGTCACTCTGGGTACGCGCGCTGGCGGGTTCATTCAGCAGGGCGCGGGCGATTTTCAACAGCCTGGCGTCCTGCGGTAGCGGTAACTGCAGCGGTACGCTCTCTTCCACAGAAATCTCATCCAACAAGACCCGCAATAGGCGTTGTTGCGCGGGATCCAGCTCTTGTCCCGCAAAAGGAGCAATACGTTCCATTAACGCCTGAATCAATGCGGATGCAGGGCTCAGATGCGGCTGCGCCGGCAGCGTCGCACAGTAGGACTCCGGCAGATACAGACTCCAGCCGATGACGTTGCCGCATGCCAGTGCCTGGTGCGCACAGTTGGGTGGCAGCCAGCCGATACTGCCGGCGGTCATTGCCCATTGGCGCTCCCGGGTTTCCAACGCCATCATGCCATGGGTCAACAGGTAGATCTGTCCGCTGGCATGCTGGTGCCAGGGCGTCAGGTGTTTTTTCTCATGCCAAAGTCGCTGGCTCTGCAGGATCATAATGATTGGCCGATTTGCAGTATTAAAAGTCCAAGTGTGGTTATTATGCCATGCCTTGTTTGTTTTATGATCTCCGCGTCATTCAATTCTGGAGATCGACCATGACCCCGAAAACCCCCACAGCCGTGGTGCTCGATGCCTTGCAAAAGGTTGTCGCCGCCCCGCAACATCAGCCGACGCTGATCGCTGAGCTTTTCAGTGCGGATTACCGTCAACAGGTGGACGGCAAGACGCTGGACTACATGCAGTTTGTGCAACATATGGCATTGCTCAAGCAGTTGACTCGCAGCATGACGCTGGAGATGGTCGCCATTGCCGGGCAGGACGATTCGGTGTTGACGCATCATAGGGTGCGGGTGGAAAAGCGCGATGGCAGCCTTAGTCTGGTTAAGGTGCTGGCGCATTTCACCGTACGTGACGGCAAAATCTGCGCCTGCGATGAACTGACGCAACTGCTGGAAGGCGATCACGCCGATCGCGATCTGGGGTCACGCATGTCGGTATAAATCGCGCTGCTATACTTAATCCTGTGGAATCACACGGGAGATCAACATGCGCGAAAATAACCGACCAGGCTATCCGAGAACCGCCCGAGTGGTCGCCGTTGACCGGGGCGATCCCAGCTTGCATATGCACCGTTTCGAGGTGCGCACCGACGATATAGAACCCAACACGCTGCTCAGCGAGCATGCAACCGAGCAGGAAGCGTTGGATGCCAAGCACCGCTATGAGGACCCTGCGTTGGAAGACTAATCGTTATCCCTCAGAAACCGGCGTAAAGCCGGTTTCTTGTTTTTCCCGCTATAGCCTCTGTTTTCCAGTCTTTTATTGATCATCATTTGTGTGATTTTTATCGCGCTCATTGGGTGTTTCACTTCTGGGAAAAGAGATGTCCAATTCCGAGTTACAGGCGTTGTTTCAACGCCATATGCTGATGTTGTTGCAGCAGGCGTAGTCGTCTCAACCGCCTTAAACGTTATCCCAAAGACGCGTTTCGTTTTGCCTACGCTGCCGGGCGACACTTTCTATAACGGTGTGGTGAGTTAATTGTGCCGATCGATTTCAGTCTGCATAACGCTCGCTTCTGATTCTGGGGCGGCAAAGCGTATTTTGTTTGCTCAGGTGAATGGTGTTTTCAGCAGCTTGTGCTGATATTTTCCCCTGCTTAAGTATATGTGCAAATTAATTTCCCTCATGACTTTGGCGATCTGTCCGCTATTTTATTTTCAAAAGCATCATTCTCTTTAATTTTCCACGGCGTAAAAAATAAACTGCTTGACGATAAGTTGTGCGAGTTTTAGTTTCTAATTATCGAACAGGAACTAAGTTCCATATAGTGGAACAAGGCGTGCCATGACAACCCTGGAAAATGCCGCAGCGGTATTAAAGTTATTTTCACAACAACGAATGATGCACGGGCAACCCGGTATTTCATTCAGCGATGTGGTGAGCCAACTGGCGCTGCCGAAAAGTACCGTATCACGCCTGCTGCAGACCATGGAAACACAGGGCATGCTGGAGCGCGATCCCGACAGCAAGCTGTATAAAATCGGTCGTTTGCTGTTATCGGTTTCCAGCCACTATCTGTCGACACCGCTGGTGGACAGCGTGGCGGCCAGCATGGTGCAGCTCAGTCAACTGACTTGCTGCACGGGTTATGTTTCGGTGCTCGAGGGGCAGGAGATCATGGTGATGCGTATGTTCCCGGGCCGTCACTTCCTCCAGGTAGTGACGCCGGCGGGCAGCCGTTCACCGGCGGCGGAAACGTCGGTGGGCAGGGCAATTTTAGCGCGTGCTAGCGATGAACAGGCTATTGCGCGTTATGCCGCGGGTTACCACGTGGCTTCGCCCAACGCCCCGCAATCGCCGGATGCGTTGTTGAGCAAGCTGGCGCAAATTCGGCGGCAGGGTTGGTCCCTGGCGCGTAACGAAACCTTGCAGGGGATCAGTTCGCTGGCGACGGCTGTGACCAACAAACACCGCAATGAGACGGTGGGGCTCTGTTTATCCTTTGCCACCCAAGCGGACGAACAACCGTTTTCTCCTGCCGTATTAGAAGCGTTGATGACGGTATCTCGGCAATTAGCGGAAAAGTTCGGTGATGATTATTGGCAACAGATCAAATAACGCATCGAAATAGTTCTGCTAGCACGGAGTAATTAATGAAAGCCAACACCAGGGAATTCGTTAGTTATTTCACTTAAGGTTACGGGTCAAAAAATTATTAATTCAAATCGTAGTTCCAAATACCGGAACTACGACGGCAGCTTGACGCCGAAAAATGACCTTTGCCATGCGCCAGCGAATATTCAGGGAAATTGACTCTATGAAATCCAATACCACCATAAATCCGTTGAAAGATATCGGTACGCTGCTGGTGATGGTGATTCTGTCCATCGTTGGGGCGATCATCGGTGTGCAGCTAATCACTACGTTGGGCGTGACCCCCAATACGTCGATCATCGGGGCGCTGTTCGCGATGCTATTGGCGCGCATTCCGCTGCAAATGTTCCAGCGTTATCGATCGGTACATACGCAAAACCTGGCGCAAACGGTGATTTCCTCCGCCACCTTTGGCGCTGCCAATTCATTGCTGATGCCCATTGCCGTGCCTTATGTGATGGGGCAGCCGCAGCTGATCCTGCCGATGTTTTGCGGTGTGGCCGTGGCAATGTTGCTTGACGCCTACCTGCTGTATCGCATGTTTGACACCAAAATCTTTCCTGCCGCCAACGCCTGGCCGCCTGGCGTTGCGGCGGCGGAAGCCATCAAGGCCGGCGATCGAGGGGGCAAACAGGCCTGGTTGCTGGTGGTGGGCGTGGCGGTGGGTATCGCCGGGTCGATGCTTAAAATCCCGATGGCGGCCTTCGGCACCGCATTTATCGGCAATATTTGGGCTTTGGGGATGTTTGGCGTCGGCCTGCTGCTGCGCGCCTACGCAGAACCTATGGCGGGTTTCGACATCAATGCGCATTTTATTCCTCATGGGGTGATGGTTGGTGCCGGATTGGTGGCGTTGATCCAGGTGGTGCAGGTGATCCGTAGCAAAAACGTCGACGCCGCCGGTTACAGCCAGGCAGATAGCGAAGTCAGCAAGGCGCTGGGACTGGGAGCCGTTGGCTATATCGTCATCGCTGCAATGCTGGCGTTGGCCGGCGGGCTGTATAGCGAGATGTCGCTGACCATGCTGGTGTTGTTTGTTATTTATGCCGCGTTCGCCGCCTTTGTGCATGAGTTGATCGTCGGTATCGCCGCCATGCACTCTGGCTGGTTCCCGGCCTTTGCGGTGGCGCTAATCACCCTGATCATCGGCATTTTGATTGGTTTTCCGCCGGTGGCACTGTGCGTGCTGACCGGGTTTACCGCCGCCACTGGCCCGGCGTTTGCCGACATGGGGTTTGATCTGAAAGCCGGCTTTATTCTGCGCGGCTACGGCAAAGATTTGCAGCAGGAGCTGTTGGGGCGTCGCATTCAACTGTTTGCCGCCTTGATCGCCTTTGTTATTGCCATCCCGGTGGTGTACTTCGCTTACAGCAGCTACTTCCTGCAGGACCTGATCCCACCGGTAGCGCGGGTGTACGCCAAAACCATCGAGGCGGGCGCGCAGCCGGGCATTGCCTTCAGCTTGCTGATCTGGGCCATTCCCGGGGCCATCGTGCAGCTGATTGGCGGGCCCAAACGCCAGCTCGGCGTGCTGTTAGCTACGGGCCTGCTGATCAACAACGCGTTGGCGGGGTGGGCGGTGCTCCTTGGCATTGCGCTGCGCATCCTGATTATCCGTCGCTGGGGCGACAAGGGCCGCACGCCGATGGAAATCATGGCGGCCGGTTTTATTGCCGGTGACGCGTTGTACAACTTTTTCAATTCGATTTTTTCCAGCAAAGGGAAATAACCCCCCGGTTAAATTGTGAGGTCAGCCGATTATGAGTTTGCAACAAACGCTGCAGGTTTTTGAATTAATAGATAATGCCTATGTGAGCGGTCAGGACGTCGTCGATCTGTTTGCGTCTTATCCCGGCATCCGGGCCAGTACGTTGCGTGCCAGCGGACCGAAAGGCGCCACCGATTTCGTGCGCATCGATATCCCCGGCAGCGCCGGTAAAAACCAGGGTGGGGATGCGCCAACCCTGGGCATTGTCGGCCGGTTGGGCGGCATCGGTGCGCGGCCTACGCGTATCGGCTTGGTGTCCGACGGCGACGGGGCAATTGCCGCGATTGCCAGCGCGTTGAAGCTGGCAGAAATGCAGCGCAAAGGGGACGTGTTGCCGGGGGATGTCATTATCACTACCCATATTTGCCCTGACGCGCCAACCCGCCCGCACGATCCGGTCGATTTTATGGATTCGCCAATCGACGACGTGACGATGAACGACAATGAAGTGGTGGCGGAAGCCGATGCAATCTTGTCTATCGACACCACCAAAGGCAACCGCATCATCAATCACAAAGGTTACGCGCTGTCGCCGACGGTGAAAGAAGGCTACATCCTGCGGGTGGCGGAAGACTTGCTGCGGATTATGGAGATGACCAGCGGTCGTCCGGCGGTGACGTTCCCGATCACCACGCAGGACATAACGCCGTACGGCAATGGGGTGCATCACCTGAACAGCATCCTGCAACCTTCCACCGCGACTTCTGCGCCGGTGGTTGGCGTAGCGATCTGTACCGAGTCGGTGGTGCCGGGCTGCGGTACCGGTGCCAGCCATGAAGTGGATATTGCGCTGACCGTGAAGTTTGCGGTGGAAGTGGCGAAAGAGTTCGGACGCGGTACCTGCCAGTTTTACCAGGCCGATGAATACGCGCAGCTTCTGGCGTTGTACGGCAGCCTCAGCCACCTGCAAAAAAGGAAATAACCGGATGAATGCCTCATTTGCCACGCTGACTATCGGCCAGGCGCCGCGTAACGACATCATGCCGCTGCTGTCGGCCTTTCTGCCTGCGGATCAGGTGAGGCATGTCGGGCTGTTGGATGGACTGAGCTTCGGCCAGATTGACCAAGGCTACGCTCCTATGGCCGGTGAGAAGGTGCTGGTTTCACGCTTGTTGGACGGTACGCAGGTGAGGCTGGGCGCCTCGCGGGTCGAAAAAGGATTGCAGCAGAAAATCCGTGAGCTGGAAGCCGAGGGCTGTGAAGTGATCCTGCTGCTATGCACCGGAGAATTTGGCCGACTGCACGCCGAACGCGCGCTGTTGCTGGAGCCGGATCGCATTATTCCGCCGCTGATTTCCGCCATTGTCAGCCAGCATCGGGTCGGCATTGTGGTGCCGGTAGCGGAGCAAATCAGCCAGCAAGCAGGCAAATGGCAACGGCTGGCGACGCCGCCCTGTTTCGCCGTGGCCAGTCCCTATCTGGCGGACGACGCGGTGCTGGAACGGGCGGCAAGTGAGTTGCAGCGACAAGGGGCGCAGGTGGTGGTGCTGGATTGCATCGGCTATCACCGCCAGCATCGCGATTTCCTGCAGGCGCGGCTTGAAATACCGGTGCTGCTATCCAACGTGCTGGTCGCCAAGTTGGCGGCTGAGCTAATTAACTGATTTAATATAGAATAAATCCTTAGCCTGGCGAATGACAGCGGCTGTCTGGCGCGTTTTTATCAGCGGATCCAGAGTGGAAGGCTGAGGAGCCATTGCCCGGCAGAATTTTACTCTGCGTCGCGATCGCATTTCGCGTGAAAAACCAGTGACAGATCAACCACAATCCCCCAATATGGATTTCCCATAAAGTTGATTACGCGGGTGCCAGTCTATGCTGAAAGTGAACGAGTATTTTGCCGGAAAAGTGAAGTCTATCGGTTTCGATAGTAGCAGCATCGGCCTTACCAGCGTCGGTGTGATGGAAGAGGGTGAGTACACCTTCACCACCGCCCAGCCGGAAGAAATGACCGTGATTACCGGGGCGTTGAAAGTCCTGCTGCCGGGCTCGCCGGACTGGCAGGTGTTTATGCCGGGTGAGAAGTTCTTCGTACCGGGCCACAGTGAGTTCAACCTGCAGGTTGCCGATGCAACCGCTTATCTGTGCCGTTATTTGAGCAAGTAATTCATACCCTTCTTACTTGAAGCTGCTGCGTTGTTGGCTGCATGCGCCCACCCCAGTCACTTACTTGAGTAAGCTCCTGGGGATTCCCGCACTTGCCGCCTAGCTGCAACTCCAATTAATTTGGGTATGCTATCTGTGTTGCGAAGCTACTCATGTGGAACAAAGGCGCAGCGATTTGCGCCTTTGTGTACTTAACGCTGGGCTTCACCACCCAGAGCTTCGATGGTGTTTTTGATTAACGCCGCCAATTCGCTGGTCATCAGGATGAAATCGGCATCAAAACGCTGGGCGAAGTCGTCACGATCGATATCGTCATTCTGCTCACGCAGCGTATCGGCGAACTTCAGACGCTTCAACGAGCCGTCATCCGCCAGCACCAGCTGAATGCGCTCTTGCCAGTCCACTGCCAGCTTGGTTACCAGTTTGCCGGCTTCAATATGTACCGCAATTTCATCGCTGATCAGGTTCTGCTTCTTGCAGCGGATCACGCCGCCGTCTTCCAGAATCGCTTTCAGTTCCGCCTCGTCCTGAATAATAAAGCCGGCCGGCAGTTCACCTGAACGCACCCATTCGGTCAGCGTCAGCTCGATCGGGCTTTCCATGGTCAATGGCACTACCGGCAGAGAGCCCAGGCTTTTGCGCAGCAGCGCCAGGGTATCTTCCGCGCGCTTGGCGCTGGCGGCGTCAACCATGATCAGATCGTTAACGGTGTCGATCCACATAAAGGTTTGGTTAAAACGGCTAAAGGCGCGCGGCAGCAG
The DNA here is from genome assembly GCF_046531865.1 of Serratia sp. AXJ-M. Lineage (NCBI taxonomy): Bacteria > Pseudomonadati > Pseudomonadota > Gammaproteobacteria > Enterobacterales > Yersiniaceae > Serratia > Serratia sp. AXJ-M. The sequence goes on from NZ_CP059394.1 coordinate 1,010,048, forward strand.
GCTGTGCAGCACTTCGTCTTTCAGCGCGTCTTTTTCGGTTTTCTTCAGTTTACGGTGCTGTTCGCCTTCGAGGCGTTCAATTTTGGCCTGCAGCTCTTGCTTGATGACCGGCGACGGCAGGATTTTTTCTTCCTTACGTGCGCAGATGACGATCTGGCCGTTAACCGCATGCGTCAATGCGTCGCTGTGGGAGCCCATCGGGGAGACCCAGCCGGTTTTCGCCATGTCCTGGCTGCCGCACGGGGTGAAAGCAAAAGCGCTGAGCTGTTTTTCCATTTCATCCGCGTTTAGCGCAACTTCGCGGCTCAAACGGTAAACCATCAAATTCTTAAACCACAGCATAATGTTATCCCTGGCTGGGCGTGCGCCTGGCACGCTTATTCATCAAAAGCAGGGCGGCATAATAACGAATCAGAGGCGAAAAATCGCCTCATTCCCTCCGAATTGCGTCGCCGTCCGCGTTTGAACGTCGTGCTCGTTGCAGCGCCAACGCCAGTTGCCGCTGGCTGAAAGGCTTACGCAGCAGTTCAACGTTTGGCAGATTTTCTTCGTGCTGACGGCGGATGTCCTGGCCGCTGATCAGCAGGGCGGTAAGCTGTGGGTTAATCTCTCGCGCCAGCCCAATCACCTGCACGCCGTCCAGTTCGCCCGGCAGCATCAGGTCGCTGATCAGTATGTCTATATCCGGCGTCTGGCGCAGCAGCGCCAAAGCTTCCTGACTGTCCGCGCTGTCCAGCGTCAGGTAGCCGAGCTGGTGCAAGTGTTCGCACAGCGTATGGCGAACGTCATTTTCATCTTCCAGTACCAGCACCAGATTATCCGTGTTCTTGCATTCTTCGAGCTGCGGGGCGGGAACTTCCTCTATCGCCGCCGTAGGCGCTCGCGGGAGCTGCAGGCGCACCAACGTGCCTTTGCCCGGCGCGGTTTCAATCTGTACCCGTCCACCGGACTGGCGGACAAAGCCGTAAACCATCGACAGCCCCAGGCCACTGCCGCTGCCTACCGCCTTGGTGGTGAAGAAGGGTTCGAACACCTGAGCTTTCACCTCTTCCGACATGCCGCAGCCGGTATCAATCACTTCCAGCGCCACCATGTCCTGCTTTTTGCCGCCGCTGCGCACCACCCGTTGGTTGTAGATGCGAATATTCACCACGCCGCTGCGGCCTTCCATCGCATCCCGCGCGTTGACCACCAGGTTGATGAGCGCGTTCTCCAACTGATTGGCATCGATCCAGGCAGGCCAGCCAGGACGCTGTGCCTCGATGCTCAGTGAGAGCGTGCTGGGCAGTGAATGGCGCAACAGCTCCTGCAAATTTTCCACCAGCGATTGCAGCGTGATGGCCTGCGGGTGCAGCGCCTGTTTTCGGGAAAAGGCCAGCAGCCGCTGGGTAAGCTGTGCGCCGCGTTCGGCGGCCTTCAGTGCCCGAATAATGCGCTGTTCGGTCTGTGCGTCCTGCGTTTGTTGAGTGGTCAGTTCCAGGCTGCCGATAATCACCGCCAGCAGGTTGTTGAAATCATGCGCCAGGCCGCCGGTGAGCTGGCCGACCGCCTTCATTTTCTGGCTGTGCAGCAGCGCTTCTTCCAGCGCTTTGCGCTCGGTGCGTTCCAGCACCACGTTGACTACGCCACGGTTCGGTACCGGACTGAAGCGTAGCTCTACGGTACGACCATCGCTCAGGCGCAGTTCCTGCGGCTGTGGCAGTTCGCTAGACAGGTTGGCCAGCACCGCTTCCCAACGTTGACCCGCCGGTGGCGTAACCTGTTGCAGTAGCTCGCGGTAGTGCAAACCGCGGTGCAGCTGGTGTTCGTTGAGCCCCAGCAGCAAGGGGTATTGCGGGTTCCACACCACCAGTTGACCGTCGTTATCAAACAGCGCAAAACCGTCGCGCATCGCCAGAAAGGTGGTTTCCAACTGGGTGCTTTTTTCTTTCAGCAGACGGGAGGTCTGCTCCAGCGAGGCGGTGTTACGGGCAAAGACGTTAAATGCCCGAGCCAGCTCGCCCAGTTCGTCGCGGCGTTGCAGCGCCGGTACGCTAACGTCACGTTCGCCGCGCGCCAGCCTCGTCATGGCACCGGCGATCGCCGTCAGGTTGGAGCCGAGATTACGGTAGATATACAGTCCGGCGAAGCCGGTAATCACCAGTGCCAGCAACGCGAACAGGCCGATAAACCAGCTTATGGAACTGAGCTCATGATGGGTCTGGTGGGTGCGCAGCTCCGACTCGTTGGCCACCTTTTGCACGTAAAGGTTGATATCGTCGTTGAGCATCGCGACTAACGCTTTGATATGGTAGGTGTAATAGGCTAGGGCCAGGTCGCTTTGCTCCAGCTCCAGCGTTTCGGGCAGCAGGCGCTGTTCGCTGAGCCGAAACTGCCGCATTTTCTCGTCTACCAAGACATCCGGGCTGTGTTGCGGCCAGTAGGCCATAACGTTGTCGAGCTGCTGGGCTGCGGCCTTGGGAGTAGGGGTCTGTATGGCGATCGCCAGCAAGCGGTCGATCTGGCTAAGCAGCGGCTGCGAGGGCTGGTTGAGGTTATTGCGCTGATTGAGGGTGGCGATATGCCGCAGCGTGCTCTGCGACTGATACAGCCCGCTGAGCAGGATATTGCGCTGCAGATGCCGTTGGTGTCCCAGATCCAGCATGCGCGTTACGCTGCTTTCCAGCGCGTTGCTGCGGCTGATGATGCGCTTGACCAGCGCCGGTTCGCTGTGGGCCAACGGGGCGTCGGCCAGCCGGCTGAGCGAGGTTTGCAGCACCAGTTGCGTTTGCTTAAGCCGGGCGGATTCGCTCTGGTATTCCAGCGCACCCACCACTTGCGAGAGCCGAATAGCCGCGGTCGCCACGTTGGAGGTATCCCGGCTCAGCGCCATGCTGCCGTTCATTTCTGCCAGGGTTTGCGCCTGCATCTGTTCCTGCAGCTTGCCCGCATGGTAGAAACCGAAGATCGCCACGCCGCTGACCATCAGCGTCACCGCCACCACCAGCAGATTGAACATCAACAGGCGCCCACGCGCGCCGGCAAGGAAAGGCAGTCTGCGCATCGAATCCCCCGTAACTGACTGTTCACAGTATAAATCCCCGTCCCATTAACAATATGACAAAGATGAACGGGCGCTGACATTTTGCATTTATTTATGCGTGGTTAACTGCATGCCATCCGAACCGCAACCTGAGGTATGACGATGAGCGCGACCCCGATTCTGGAAATGCACAACATCGCCAAGAGTTTTGGTCAGTTCTATGCGCTGAAAGGCGTCAACCTGACGGTGTATCGCGGTGAGATCCACGCGCTAATGGGTGAAAACGGCGCGGGTAAAAGTACCTTAATGAAAATATTGGCCGGCGCTTATATCGCCAGCAGCGGGGAAATTTTTATCGATGGGCAGCCGTTCGCCATCAAGGGGCCAAAAGATGCCCTGGCGGCAGGCATCACGCTGATTTACCAGGAAATGAACTTGGCTCCGAATCTGACGGTGGCGGAAAACATTTTTCTGGGCAGCGAGATCCAGCGTGGCGGCCTGGTGAAGCGCGGGCAGATGTTGCTGGAAGCGCAGAAGGTGATCGATCGTTTGGGGGCGCAGTTCAGCGCCGGCGATCGCGTGATGAAATTAACCATCGCCGAGCAGCAACAGGTGGAAATCGCGCGTGCGCTGCACCGTAACAGCCGCATTCTGGTGATGGACGAACCTACAGCGGCGCTTTCTTCACGCGAAACGCATCGACTGTTCGAGCTGATCAAACGGCTGCGCGATGAAGGCATGGCAATCATTTATATCAGCCACCGCATGGCGGAGGTGTACGAGCTGTCGGATCGCGTCAGCGTGCTGCGCGACGGTCAGTATGTTGGCAGCCTGATGCGCGACAAGCTGTCCGCCAGCGAGTTGGTGCGCATGATGGTGGGCCGCCCGCTGAGCGACTTGTTCAATAAGGAACAGGGCATCCCGGTGGGGGAACCTCGCCTGACGCTGCACGGCCTGACTGACGGCAAAAAGGTGAAGCCGGTCAGCCTTCAGGTCCGCGCCGGTGAAATTGTCGGCCTTGCCGGGCTGGTGGGCGCCGGTCGTTCCGAACTGGCGCAGCTGATTTTCGGCGTGCGCAAGTCCAGTGGCGGTACGGTGGAAGTCGACGGCAAGCCGGCCAGTATCCACTCGCCGCGCGATGCCATTGCTCTGGGCATCGGCTTTCTCACCGAAAACCGCAAGGAGCAGGGGTTGTTTCTCGATCTGGCCGCGCATGAAAACATCGTGATGGCGACGCTGGAACGTGACGGTCGCTATGGCCTGCTCAATCGCCGCAAGGCGCAGCGTATTTCCAGTGACGCTATCGGCCTGCTGAATATCCGCGTGCCACATGCTCAGGTGCGGGCCGGCGGCCTGTCCGGCGGTAATCAGCAAAAGCTGCTGATTTCACGCTGGGTAGCCATTGGCCCACGGATCCTGATCCTCGATGAACCGACACGCGGTGTGGACGTGGGGGCCAAGAGCGAGATCTATCGCATCATGAGCCAGATGGCACAGCAGGGCGTGGCGATCCTGATGATTTCCAGTGAATTGCCTGAGGTGGTCGGCATGAGCGACCGGGTTTACGTGATGCACGAAGGCAGCATTGTCGGGGAACTGGGCGGCGGTGAGATCAGCCAGGAAAACATCATGACGCTGGCCACCGGCGTTGACACCACCCAACCGCAGGCGACTACCGCATGAATAATTCCATCCCTACGCTCAAGGAGCCGACCATGACTTCGAATCCATTGCCGCCAGGCGCAAAAAATCCGACGCTGAAACGGGCACTGTTGGGCGATATGATGCAAACCGTCGGTATCTTGCCGATATTGATCCTGATCGTCGCGGTTTTCGGCTTTGTTGCCCCGAATTTCTTTACCGATGCCAATCTGCTGAATATCGCCCGGCAGGCGTCGATCAACATCGTGTTGGCGGCGGGCATGACCTTTATCATCCTGACCGGCGGCATCGATCTTTCGGTCGGTTCGATGCTGGGCACCACCGCGGTGGTAGCGATGGCGGTGTCACTGATGCCTGGCATGGCTGGAATGTCGATCCCGCTGGCGCTGTTGGCCGGTTTGGGCATGGGGCTGTTTAATGGTTTTCTGGTGGCCTACGCTGGCCTGCCGCCGTTTATCGTCACCCTCGGTACCTACACCGCACTGCGCGGTGCCGCTTACCTGCTGGCGGACGGCACCACCATCATCAATTCCAATATCAGTTTTGAATGGATCGGCAACGCCTACCTGGGGCCTATCCCCTGGTTGGTGATTATTGCCTTTGCGGTGATTGCCGTGTGCTGGTTCATTCTGCGCCGTACCACGCTGGGGGTTCATATCTACGCGGTAGGCGGCAACATGCAGGCGGCGCGCCTGACCGGGATCAAGGTCGGTGCCGTGCTGCTGTTCGTCTATGGCATGAGCGGCCTGCTGTCCGGGTTGGGTGGGGTGATGAGCGCCTCCCGGCTTTACAGCGCCAACGGCAACCTCGGTATGGGCTATGAGCTGGATGCGATCGCCGCAGTCATTCTTGGCGGCACCAGCTTCGTCGGCGGCATCGGTACCATTACCGGCACGCTGGTAGGGGCGTTGATTATCGCCACCCTGAACAACGGCATGACGTTAATGGGCGTTTCTTATTTTTGGCAGTTGGTGATCAAAGGGGCGGTGATCATCATCGCGGTGTTAATCGACAAGTACCGCACTCGCAATTATCAACACTGATCTACCCGTCCTCTTTCAAGCCGCAGCGTTGTGACTTGCACTCGCTGCCACTGGAAATCCATAGGGCAAGGTTGAGTGAGAAAGAAAGGTTGGTTGGCGCCCACCGGGGCAGGTTTTTCGTATCTCAGAAAATAATGAGGAAAACACTATGCGTTTCAAACCATTGATTACCGCTTTGCTGGTTACCGCCGCGCTCGGCAGTGCTTCGTTGGTGCAGGCGAAAGAGTTGAAATCGATAGGGGTGACGGTGGGCGATCTGGCCAACCCGTTCTTTGTGCAGATCACCAAAGGTGCGGAACTGAAAGCGCGCGAACTGGCCGGTGACAAGGTTAACGTGACGCTGGTGTCGAGTGGTTACGATCTCGGTCAACAGGTGGCGCAGATCGATAACTTTATCGCCGCCAAGGTCGATATGATCATCCTGAACGCCGCAGATTCCAAGGGTATCGGCCCGGCGGTGAAACGCGCCAAAGACGCCGGCATCGTGGTGGTGGCGGTTGACGTAGCGGCCGAAGGTGCCGATGCCACCATCACCTCGGACAACACCCAGGCCGGCGCCATGGCCTGTAAATACATCAGCGATCGCCTGAAAGAGAAAGGCAACGTGGTGATCATCAACGGCCCACCGGTGTCCGCGGTACAGAACCGGGTAGAAGGCTGCATGACCGAACTGAAGAAACACCCGGAGATCAAGCTGCTGTCCTATAACCAGAACGCCAAGGGCAGCCGCGAAGGCGGACTGGAGATCATGACCGCGCTGTTGGCGGCCAATCCGAAGATCGACGGCGTATTCGCGATTAACGATCCTACGGCGATCGGCGCCGATCTGGCCGCCAAGCAGGCGCAGCGCAGCGAGTTCTTCATCGTTGGCGTAGACGGATCGCCGGATGGCGAAGAGGCGCTCAAGCGCGGCAACTCGCTGTTTGTGGCAACCCCTGCACAGGATCCGCAGGTGATGGCGGCCAAGGCGGTCGAGATCGGTTACGAAATTCTGCAGGGTAAACCCGCACCAACCGGGCCGGTGCTGATCCCGGTCACCATGATCGATAAAAACAATATCGGCAGCTACAAAGGCTGGACGGTGAAATAACCTGCTATCGGCGGGGTCTGCTACGCCAGGCCCCTCATTTCATCCCCACTTTCGGAGGCGATATGAACCGTTCCGCCGTGAACCAGATTCTGCAACAAACCCAGCATTTTTTTGCCCGCTTCGACGTCCATCTGCCGCCCTTTGCGCACTTTAGCCCAACCGTCTGGCGTCAGCTCGATCGTCAGCCGTGGCAGGAGGTATTCGACCTGAAGCTGGGTTGGGACGTCACGGCGTTCGGCGGCGAGGATTTTGCTCACAAGGGGCTGACGCTGTTCACGTTGCGAAACGGTTCGCCCGGCGGTCAACCTTATGCCAAATGCTATGCGGAGAAAATCATGCATTGCCGCGAAGCACAGGTGACGCCGATGCATTTCCACTGGCGCAAGCGGGAAGACATCATCAATCGCGGTGGTGGCAACCTGATCGTCGAGCTGCATAACGCCGATCCGCAGGAAGGGCTGGCCGACAGCCCGGTGAGCGTGACCCTGGACGGTTGCCGACAGACTCACGCCGCCGGTTCACGCCTGCGGCTGGCGCCGGGGGAAAGCATCTGCCTGACGCCGGGCATCTATCACAGCTTTTGGGGCGAGGAAGGTTTCGGCGACGTGTTGGTGGGTGAGGTTTCGACGGTGAATGACGACGACAACGATAACCGTTTCCTGACGCCGCTCAGCCGCTTTAGCCAAATCGAAGAGGATCAGCCGCCCCAGTGGTTGCTGTGTAACGAATACTTGCGCTTTATTGATTAAGGAGATGCACCATGGCATTGATTTCACTGGCACAGGGGTTAGCGCACGCGCGTCAACACGGCTATGCGCTGGGTGCGTTCAACGTGCTCGACAGCCATTTTCTGCGCGCGTTGTTTGCCGCGGCGCAGGCCGCGCGATCGCCCTTTATCATCAATATTGCCGAAGTCCACTTTAAGTACGTGTCGCTGGAGTCTTTAGTCGCGGCGATCAAAAGTGAGGCGGCGCAGCACGACATTCCGGTGGTGTTGAACCTCGATCACGGTCTGCATTTTGAGGCGGTGGTGCAGGCATTGCGTCTCGGATTCAGCTCGGTAATGTTTGACGGTTCCGGCCTGAGTTATGAAGAAAATGTGCGTCAAACGCAGGAAGTGGTGCGCATGTGTCATGCGGTGGGCGTCTCGGTGGAGGCCGAATTGGGTGCCGTCGGCGGTGACGAAGGCGGTGCTCTGTATGGCGAGGCCGACAGCAATAAATTTACCGACCCACAGCGGGCGCGCGAGTTTGTCGAATTGACCGACATCGATGCACTGGCGGTGGCGATCGGCAACGCGCACGGTAAATACAAGGGCGAACCTAAGCTCGATTTCGCACGTCTGGCGGCTATCCAGCAGCAGGCAGGCATTCCTTTGGTGCTGCACGGCGGTTCCGGCATCAGTGATGCAGACTTCAAGCGGGCCATCGGCCTGGGCATTCACAAAATCAACTTCTATACCGGCATGTCGCAAGCGGCGCTGGGGGCGATTGAACAGCGGATGACGCAGCGTCACGCGATTTATGATGAGTTTGCCGAAGTGCTGTTGGCGGTGGAGCGCTCGATCAGCGAAGTGGTGCAGCAGCAGATGCATATTTTCGGCAGCGCCGGGCGGTTGTGATGAGCCGGCGTGGCATTGTTTCTGCCGGGAACATGCTGGTGGATCATGTCCATCAAATTGCGCACTGGCCTCAGCCGGGCTGGCTGGTGGAGATTGAACATAGCCAGCGTGCTACCGGCGGTGCGCCGCTTAATGTATTGCTGACGCTGGCGCGCATGGAAACCGGGTTGCCGCTGGCGGCGCTGGGGCTGATCGGCTGCGATGCCGATGGTGACTATATTTTGCAAATGCTGGCGCAGTACCAAGTCGACAGCGGCCGGGTGCGTCGCAGCGAAACGGCGATGACCTCGATGTCGCAGGTTATGACCGAGCCGGGTGGACAGCGGACCTTTTTCCATGCGCCGGGCGCGAATCGGTTGTTGGACCTCGGCGATTTTGACGCGCTGCACAGCAATCATAAAATTTTCCACCTGGGCTATCTGCTGTTGCTCGACAGCCTGGATTGTCCGGATGAGGAATTCGGCACCCGTAGCGCACGCCTGCTGGCGCAAATGCAGCAGCGCGGTTACCAGACTTCGTTGGATCTGGTGTCGCGCCAGGGCGATCCACGCTATCGGCCTTTGGTGTTGCCGGCGCTGCGCTGGCTGGACTATCTGGTGATCAACGAGCTGGAAGCCGGTGAATTTACCGGACTGGCGCTGCGTACGGCTAATGGCTCGTTACAGCAGTCACTGATGGCGCAGGCCGCAGAACAATTATTGCAGGCCGGTGTGCGGCGGCGGGTGGTGATCCATTGCCCGGAAGGGGCCTACGGGCTGGAGAGCGGTGGCGAAGCGCGTTGGCAACCCTCGTGGCAGGTGAGGGAAACTGAAATCGTCGGCAGCGTCGGTGCCGGTGATGCGTTCTGCGCCGGCGTGCTGTATGCCAGCCATGAAGACTGGCCTTTGGTGGAGACACTGCAGCTGGCGCATGCCTGTGCGCGTTTCAATCTGCTGTGCGCCAATGCTGTCGACGGTGCTCGGCCGCTGCCGGAGCTGCAGGATTTTATCAGGCGGCAGCCACCGGCTGGCTGACGTCGGCGGCAAAGACGTAACCCAGCCCGCGAATGGTGCGGATCAGTTCGGGCTGATGCGGATTGATTTCGATCTTGCGGCGCAGCCGCATGATCAGCACGTCGATAGTGCGATCGAAGACCTCCAGCGTTTCGCCGTGGGTCAGCTCCAGCAGGCGATCGCGGGTCAGTACTTTACGCGCATGTTGTACCAGCGCCAGCAACAAGCCGTATTCGCCCTGAGTCAGATCGACAGCCTGGCGCTGAGGGTTGTGCAGCGTGCAGCGGTTGGTGTCCAGACACCAGCCGTTGAACTGCCAGCCTTCCGCTCTGGTCTGGCCGACAGCGGCAGGTTCCAACGCCAGCGCACCGGTACGGCGCAAAACCGCCTTGGCGCGAGCGACCACTACGCGTGGATTAAAGGGTTTGGCGATATAATCGTCGGCGCCCATTTCCAGGCCGACCACCACGTCGGACTCGGCGCCGAGACCGGTCAGCATCACCACCGGCAGATCCGGACGCAGGCGGTGGATCTGTTGCAACACCAGCAGGCCGTTGGTGTCCGGCAGGATCAGATCCAGCAGCACCAGCGCAATATCCGGCTGCTGGCTGAGTAGCGTCAGCGCCTCGCTGCCCCGGTGGCAGGCATGTACGGTAAACACGTGCTCATTGAGCACGTCACAAAGCAGATCACAGATAGCGGGATCGTCGTCGACGATCAATATGGCAGGTTTCATCGCTGCTCTCCGAATTTTATGATGCGTAAAAATGTTATCAATAGGTTAACTGATAAAATCCAGTGTACCCGATGGCTAATTAATAAGCGGCAGCCGGTGCGGTTCTGATGCGGAAATTGCCATCGCCGTCACACTCGGCGTTAATGGGGTGATCCCGAAAGCCGGTTACATTAGGCTGTAGCAACGTTGTTGTGCATTGAGGAGAAAAATCGTGCGCATTGGTATCGACCTGGGTGGCACCAAAATTGAAGTGATCGCGTTGGCCAACGACGGACGGGAACTGTTCCGCCATCGTATTGCCACGCCGCGCCATGACTATCAGCAAACGCTGGAGGCCATCACCGGTCTGGTGAAACTGGCGGAAGAAAATACTGGGCAGCAGGGATCGGTCGGGGTAGGCATTCCCGGTACGCTGTCGCCTTATACCGGCTTGGTAAAAAACGCCAACTCGGTGTGGCTCAACGGCCAGCCTCTGGACAAAGACCTGTCGGCGATGCTGGCGCGTGAAGTCCGTATCGCCAACGACGCCAACTGCCTGGCGGTTTCGGAGGCTACCGACGGCGCGGCCGCCGGCAAACAAACGGTGTTTGCGGTGATTATTGGCACCGGCTGCGGCGCAGGGGTGGCGATCAACGGCCAGGCGCATTCGGGCGGTAACGGCATCTCTGGCGAATGGGGGCATAACCCGCTGCCGTGGCTGGACGATGACGAACTGCGTTTTCGTGCAGAGGTTCCCTGCTACTGTGGCAAGCAGGGCTGTATCGAGACCTTTATCTCCGGCACCGGCTTTGCCACCGATTATGCGCGCCTGAGCGGTAATCCGCTAAAGGGGCATGAGATCATGGCGCTGGTGGCGCAGGGAGATACCCTGGCGGAGCAAGCCATTAGCCGCTATGAGCTGCGGTTGGCCAAATCGCTGGCGCACGTGATCAATATTTTTGATCCGGACGTGGTGGTGTTGGGCGGCGGTATGAGCAATGTGGACCGTCTTTATCAGCGTGTGCCGCAGTTGGTGAAATCCTGGGTTTTCGGTGGCGAGTGTGAAACCCCGATCCGTAAAGCCGTTCACGGTGACTCTAGCGGCGTACGCGGTGCAGCCTGGCTGTGGCCGCAAGTGTAACCGTTGCAAAAAAGCGCGGGCCTGCTCGCGCTTTAATCCATTCACCTTATAAAAACCAGATGCGCTCTATGCTTTAGCTAACTTAGCTGATGAATGAGGCGTCTGCTGCTGGATACCCATGCGCTGCTGTGGTGTTTGTCAGCGCGGCCAGCATTTGGGAGATTTCGATCGCATGCTGCTCGCCCAGGCACAGGCCGAAGGGTTGACGCTGGTTTCCGCCGTACGGCATTCGGGTGTTTGACGCCCGTTGCTAAACCTATCTTGCCTCGCTTTCGCTGCGCACCCGTTCGATATGAATGGTCAGAAACATCATCTCTTCCCGCGTGAGTTGATGCTGATAGTTTTTTTCGATGTGCTGATTGATCTTGCCTGCGCAGGCAAAGGAGTCAGGGTACTTTTCTTTCACCACCAGATAGAGTGAGTCGTCATCGCTGTCGACGTAGTTTTTACCCAGCAGACGCTGGGCGAAGAACTTCAGGTGAGTGATAAAGCGGTGATAGCTCAGGGCTTCTTCGTTGTAGTCAAAACGGAAATGGTATTTGACGATATTCAGGATTTCCTGCATGACGCGAGTGATATGCAGGGTGTTGTGCATTTCATCGTTCAACTGGGCGTTGACCAGGTGCAGGGCGATAAACCCGGCTTCGTCCTCCGGCAGCGTGGTGCCCAGCCGTTCGGCGATCAGCGTCAGTGCCTCCAGCCCGACGGCAAATTCGGCTGGGTAGAGCTTCTTGATTTCCCACAGCAGCACGTTTTTGATGTCCAGCCCCTGGGCATGGCGCTGCAGCGCAAAGTGGATGTGATCGGTCAGCGTGATATAAACGATGTTATGCAGCTTGCCCGGCAAGCGCTGGCGGGCGAGGGTGATGATTTTGTCGGCCGTGGTCACGCAGGCCAGGGGGATCTCCGACAGCAGCGTTTTAAAGCGCTCGGCCATTTCGCTGCCGTTAAGGGTGAAGACCTTCTCGATCAGGTTTTCGTCCAGCAGATCGCCAGCCTTCTTTTTAAAGCCGATACCTTTTCCCATAACCACCGTCTCTTCCTGACGGTCGTCCAGTGTAATCACCACGTTATTATTAAGTATTTTTGCGATCTTCATGGTTTTTCCCGGATGTTTCAGCATGCTGAAAACGAAAAAACCTGACGTCCAGGAGCGATCCCGTGCGTCAGGTTTTGCCTGTATATTTACAGTAACAATCCTGTTATCGATAGCATCATAAACCTTGTCAGCGGCGGCTCAATGTTTTTGACCGGGGAGTGACGCCACGGTCACATTTCCGAGCTCAGGGTCACGTTATTCCAGCCGGAATTGCGGCTCCAGCCGGCTGATACCCAGGCCGTTCACCTTTTTCACCTTAATCTGCACTGGAATACGATCTTTCATGGCTTCAACGTGGCTGATCACGCCGATGGTTTTGCCGGAGGCGTTCAGGCTGTCCAGTGCGTCCAGTGCGGTGTCCAGAGTTTCTGCATCCAGCGTACCGAAGCCCTCGTCAAGGAACAACGAATCGATACTGGTCTTGTGGCTGACCAGATCGGACAGCGCCAGCGCCAGCGCAAGGCTCACCAGGAAGCTTTCACCGCCGGACAGGGTTCGAGTGTCGCGCAGTGCGTCCGCCTGCCAGGTGTCCACCACCTGCAATTCCAGTGCATCACTGGTTTTGCGCTGCAGCAGATAGCGGCCGTGCAACCGGCCCAACTGGTTATTGGCCAGGTACACCAGATGATCGAGCGTCAGTCCTTGGGCAAACTTACGGAATTTATCCCCCTCTTTGGAGCCGATGAGCTGATTGAGGTAGCTCCAGTCGTCGTACTGTTGCTGACTTTGGCTGATTTGCTCAAACAGCGACTGCTGATTGAGACGGCGCGCGGCATCACTTTCCAACTGGTTGCGCACTTCACCCTGTCGGAGCTGCAGAGTTTTGAGCTGCTGCGCCAGCGCGGCCAGATCCTGGCCCAGAGTTTGGGGATCTGCCTGGCTTTCATCCAGCCCTTCCGGACGCTGTTGGCGTTGCTGTTCCAGATTGGCTACGGCCTGGGTCAGCAGGGCGCTGGCTTCAACCTGCCGTTGCTGCAGCTGCTCTTTGCGCCGTTGCAATTGTTGGCGCTGATCGTCATTCAATAGCGCTGCGTTGAACTCTGCCTCGTCGTCGAATTCGCTGGTGGACAACGCTTGCAGCCAATCTTGCTCCGCCTGTTGCAGCCGTTCGGCCAGGTGCAACAGCTGTTGCTGCAACCCGGTGAGTTGCCCGCCAAGACGATCGCGTTGTTCCTGCGCCTTCTGCCAGTGCTCTGCGGCCAGTTGTATAGCCTGTTCGCAGGCCGTCTGCCGGGCACGCAGCTGTTCTCGCACCTGCACGATTTGCTGTTCGCCAAACAGCGCCAGCCGCTGCGTACGTTGTTCGCCCAGAGCTTGCTCTGCTTCTTGACGCTGTTGCTGCAGGCGTTGCTGCTGCGATTGGGCCTCGGCGTGGCTTTTTTCCAGCAGGCTGAAACGCTCGTCCAGCAGTGCCTTTTCTTGCTGCGCCTGTTGCTGCTGTGTCTGCAGTGCGGCCAACCGGTCTTTAGCCTGCTGTACCGCCTGGGCTGCCTGCTCGTGTTGCAGCAGACTGGCCTGAGCCTGACGCTCCTCATTGTCGCAGTCGCTTAACCACTGGCTAAGGCGAGCGGTGTCCTGCAGATCAAAATCAAACGCCAGAGGCGTGCTGAGGGTTTGCCATTGCTGACGATGAGCGGCCAGCTGTTGTTCATCTTGGCCGATAAGATGTTGCTGGCGCTGCAGTTGCTCTTTCAGGCTTTCGCAGCGGGTGCGCAGCTCGGTGCCCTGGGTGTACAAAGCCTCGGTTTTGACGCGCATATCGGCCAGACGCAGTGCTGTCTCAGAGGGTTTTACCGCCTGATACTGTTCGATGGCCGGATGCTCGGAAGATCCGCACAGTGGACAAGGTTCGCCGGTTTGCAGGCGAGCGCGTTCCGCCTCCAGGCTGACGATGCGTTGCTCCAGCTCAAGGGCTTTCTCTACGTCCGTCTGATGTGCTTTTTGCTGTTTGTACTGCTGGCGTGTTTCTTCAAGCTGCTTTTCAAGCTCGCTGAGCTGGGTCTGACGGGCCGTGAACTCCTTGCGTTGTTGTTCCAGACGTTCGCTGACCTGGCCAAACAGCGAGGAGAGGGTAAATAATTGCTGGCGCACCGGACGCAGCTCGGCCAGTTCGGTCTGACGTTGGCGCAGCGCTGTTAGGGGGGCTTGGGCTTCCAGCGCATTTTGCTGCTGTTGCTGCGCTGCCAGTGCGGCAGTGAGGCCGTTAAGCTGCTCCTGCTGCTGTCCGGCCTGGGCGGTGAGCCGGGCTCGTAAAACCTCAAGTTGTTCCAGCTCCGCTTGTTGCTGAGCGTACTGTTGCGTGGCGGCATCGCAGGCCTGTTGCAGTTCTGTCTGCGTTTTTTGCAACTGGGTTATCTGGTGGTCGAGCGGGACGATCTGCTCGTCGATCAGCCGTTGTTGGATCTGCTGGTGTTCGACATGCGCCTGCAGTTGAGCACGTGCTTGTTCCACTGCCTGCTGCAACGGGGTCATCTGGGCAAGCTGTTGCTCCTGTTGCTGCGTCAACTGGGCAATCTGCTGTTGTAGCGCCTGTTGATCGCTGCGGCAGCGGTTGCGTTCGTTGAGCAGTGGGCGCAGTTTCTCTGCCGGCTCGCTGCGCGCCAACTGCTGAAGCTGGGGTTCTGCCTCAGCCTGCTCCTGTTGTACGGCGCTCAACTGACGCTGGTATTCCTGCTGTTTCTGCTGCGTCTGTTGCCATTGCTGTAGCCAGTTTAACGCCCGTTGCTGACGCTGGGTCTGTTCGCTGAGGGCATTTTCCTGCGAACTGAGCTCCACGAGCTGGCTTTCCAGCTGTTGGCGCTGTTCTTCGTTCAGCAACTCAATGCCGCTGGCGCGCTGATGCAACGCGTCCAGATCGGTTTTGGCCTGTTTGTGCTGCTCGAAAACGCGCTCGGAAAGCTGGCCGTAAATCTCGGTGCCGGTCAACTCTTCCAGCAGTTCGGCCCGATCATTGGCATCGGCATTCAGGAAGGCAGCGAACTGCCCCTGAGACAACATCATCGATTTGGTAAAACGACCGAAATCCAGCCCGGTGATCGCGGCGGTAAGATCCAGCTTGTCGCGGACTTTATCGGCCAGGATTTTGCCGTCATCGCGCAGCGCCAGCTCCACCTTCGGCGCCTGCAGGTTGCCGTCCGGGGAGTTTTTGGCACGGCGCTGGCTCCAGAACGCGCGGTAACCGACACCTTTAACCTCAAACTCGACCTCCGCCAGCGACTCGGCGGTGTGGCGGGTCATCAGCTCATTTTGGCTTGGCGTGACATTCAGGCGCGGCGTCTGGTGGTACAGTGCCAAACAGATGGCGTCCAGCAGGGTGGTTTTACCCGCGCCGGTAGGGCCGGTGATGGCAAATAATCCGTTGCTGGCGAAGGGCTCGGCGGTGAAGTCTATCTTCCATTCCCCTTGCAGCGAATTGAGGTTTTTTAATCTCAGGCTGAGAATTTTCATTGGTTCGGCTCCTGATCCTGGTGCCGTACGGCTTCGACCACTTGTTGGAACATCTGACTCATTCGCTGTTTGCGCGCTTCGGCCATCTCGGGTTCCTGCGCCAGCCGCCGCTCAAAGACCTCGGTGACGCTTAGTTCGTTGAGTGTTTCTTTGTCTTGTTGTTCAATGGCCTGGCGACGCTGCTCCTTACTGCGGCGCAGCAGCACGACCTCTACTGGTAGTTGATCGGCCAGCAGCTGAATGCGACGCTGAATGTCGCTAAGGTAATCCTGGGTCGCCACTTCGATATCCAGCCATACCGGTAATTCACCCTGATAATCGGCGAACAGCCGTAATTGCTGCTCGATCTGCGCCAAATCTCCCTTAATGAGCTGCATCGGTTGGAAGCTTGGGATCTCCAACGCGCTGACCTGTTGCAGGGCACCCGCCGCGAAATCCACCATAAACACGCTTTTGGCCTTGCCCAACTCGTCAAAACTGAGCGGGATAGGGGAGCCGCTATAGCGAATATGTTCAGATTTGGCGACGTTTTGCGCGCGATGAATATGCCCCAGCGCGATGTAATCGGCCGGCGGGAACGCCTGTGCGGGGAAGGCATCCAGCGTACCAATATAGATGTCGCGCACCGAGTCGGACGTGGTGACGCCGACGGTGGTCAGATGGCCGGTAGCGACGATGGGCAGCGGCAAGCCCAGGGCATCACGGCGCGCACAGGCGGCCTGGTACAGGGTGTGATAGTGGTCGGCGATAGACTCTTGCAGCGCCTGCTGTTTTTGCACCCCGGACTCACCGGCGCGGCTGGTGAGCAGATCGCGCGGGCGCAGAAAAGGAATGGCGCTCAATACCGCACCCGGTTGGCCGTCGCGTTGATTCAGCACCAGCACCTGTTGTTCGATTTCGCTCTGCGCATTGGCGATCACGGTGGTATTCAGGCAGGAAAGTAATTCACGCGATTCATTTAAGGTGGCCACGGAGTCGTGATTGCCGCCCAACACCACCAACTGGCAGCCGGTACGCTGCAGTTCCACCACGAAGCGGTTATACAGCTCGCGGGCGTAGCTTGGCGGCGAGCCGGTATCGAACAGATCCCCGGCGACGATCAGCGCATCCACCTGGTGTTGTTCGATCTGTTCGATCAGCCAGCGCAGAAATGCCTGATGCTCGGCGGCGCGGCTTTTGGTGAAAAAGTACTGGCCAAGATGCCAGTCAGAGGTGTGGATCAGGCGCATGACACTCCCGGGGCGATAGGGTAATGGCGGTGATTATAAAGGGCGTTGCGGCGGCTGTCGTGACGCAATCATTATGACAACTGAATGATTTTTCTTTGACGTTGGAAATAATCGCTATGCTTACTGCCTATAACAGCCCGCTTTTTTCATAAAAGTGTCACAAAACTGACGCATAATGGCGCCCGCAATCAACTGTGATCGCTAACACATTGGCAGGATTGACGATGGCAAGACGCATACTGGTGGTGGAAGACGAAGCGCCGATCCGTGAGATGGTGTGCTTTGTGTTGGAACAGAATGGTTACCAACCGTTGGAAGCTGAGGATTATGACAGCGCCGTGACGCGCCTGTCTGAGCCGTTCCCTGATTTAGTGTTGCTCGACTGGATGTTACCCGGGGGATCCGGCATTCAGTTTATTAAACATATGAAGCGTGAAGCGCTGACCCGCGATATTCCGGTGATGATGTTGACCGCGCGCGGTGAAGAAGAAGACCGGGTGCGCGGCCTGGAAGTCGGGGCGGATGATTACATCACCAAACCCTTCTCACCGAAGGAACTGGTGGCGCGCATCAAGGCGGTAATGCGCCGTATTTCACCGATGGCGGTGGAAGAAGTGATTGAAATGCAAGGGCTGAGCCTGGACCCTTCCTCACACCGCGTGATGGCTAACGAACAAGCGCTGGATATGGGGCCGACCGAGTTCAAGCTGTTGCACTTCTTTATGACCCATCCTGAACGCGTTTATAGCCGTGAGCAGTTGCTTAATCACGTCTGGGGCACTAACGTTTATGTGGAAGACCGCACCGTTGACGTGCACATCCGTCGGCTCCGTAAGGCGTTAGAGACCAGTGGTCATGACAAAATGGTTCAAACCGTTCGGGGCACCGGCTACCGATTCTCAACGCGCTACTGATCGCGCCGCGCTGGAGAATATGCCGTGTTAGAACGTCTATCCTGGAAGAGGCTGGCCCTGGAGCTGGCCCTTTTCTGCCTGCCTGCCTTACTGTTGGGGCTGATTTTTGGTTATCTGCCCTGGCTGCTGCTGGCCTCCGTGCTGGCGGCGTTGGTATGGAATTTCTACAATCAACTCAAACTTTCCCACTGGCTGTGGGTTGACCGCAGCATGACGCCGCCGCCTGGCCGCTGGAGCTGGGAACCGCTGTTTTACGGCTTGTATCAGATGCAGCAACGGAACCGTCGTCGGCGTCGTGAGCTGGCGCTGTTGATCAAACGCTTCCGTAGCGGAGCGGAATCGCTGCCCGATGCGGTAGTGATGACTACCGTCGAAGGCAATATCTTTTGGTGCAACGGGCTGGCGCAGCATTTGCTGGGTTTCCGCTGGCCGGAAGACAATGGCCAGCACATTCTCAACCTGTTGCGTTATCCGGAGTTCAGTCACTATCTGCAACAGCAGGAGTTCTCCCGCCCTTTGACGCTGCAACTGAATAACGAGCATTACGTCGAGTTTCGTGTGATGCCTTACTCCGAAGGGCAATTATTGATGGTAGCCCGCGATGTGACCCAGATGCGTCAACTGGAAGGGGCTCGGCGCAACTTCTTCGCTAACGTCAGCCACGAGCTGCGCACGCCGCTGACGGTATTGCAGGGTTACCTGGAAATGATGAGCGACGAAGAGCTGGATGGTTCGCTGCGCGGTAAGGCGTTGGGCACCATGCAGGAGCAGACTCGCCGCATGGACGGACTGGTCAAGCAACTGCTGACGCTGTCGCGCATCGAGGCGGCGCCTAACGTTGAAATGAACGAGCGGGTTGATATCCCCCTGATGTTGCGGGTGTTACAACGTGAGGCGCAATCGCTGAGCGGCGGCAACCACGAGATCACCTTCCGGGTGAATGAGCAGTTGAAAGTGTTCGGTAACGATGACCAACTTCGCAGTGCGGTGTCGAATCTGGTGTATAACGCCGTCAATCATACGCCGAAAGGCACCAATATTGAGGTCAGCTGGCAGCAGACGCCAAGCGGCGCGCAGTTTCAGGTCAGTGATAATGGGCCGGGTATCGCGGCCGAACATATTCCCCGTTTGACCGAACGCTTCTACCGCGTTGACAAAGCCCGTTCACGCCAGACCGGCGGCAGCGGGTTGGGGTTGGCGATCGTCAAGCATGCGCTCAGTCACCACGATGCGCGGCTGGAGATCCTTAGCGAGCAGGGCATCGGCACCCGATTTATCTTTACCTTGCCTAACCGGTTGATTGTTCCCGCAGCTTTGTCAGAGAATGCGGTGAAAAATTAACGCGAGAGGCTGGCATGATCCGAATCACCCGAGGGCTGTTGCTTTGCCTGGCGCTGTTGGCAAGCCGAAGCGCGCTGGCACAGCCGGATGGCATGCTGTCCGGCAACCTGTCTAGCGTCGGCTCCGATACGCTGGCGAACCTGATGGCGCTGTGGGCGCAGGACTTCAGCCAGCATTATCCCAACGTTAATCTGCAAATCCAGGCCGCCGGTTCCTCCACGGCGCCAACCGCATTGGCGGCTGGTGCAGCGCAGCTTGGCCCGATGAGTCGCCCGATGAAGGCCGCGGAAGTCTCTGCATTCGAGCATCGTTACGGTTATGCGCCGTTGGCGGTACCGGTCGCGGTCGATGCGCTGGTGGTGCTGGTGCATCAGGACAATCCGCTGCGCGGCCTTAATCTGCAGCAGCTCGACCGAATTTTCTCCGCGACTCTGCGCTGTGGCGAGAGCCAGCCTCTGACGAGGTGGGGGGAACTGGGGCTGACCGGTGATTGGCAACAGCGTGCGCTGCAACGTTTTGGTCGTAATTCGGCCTCCGGCACCTACGGCTATTTCAAACTGCGTGCGCTGTGTGGCGGCGATTTTATGCCGCGCGTCAATGAGCTGCCGGGCTCGGCTTCAGTCGTGCAGGCGGTGGCCGGTTCGCTGAACAGTATCGGCTATGCCAGCATCGGTTTTCGCGCCAGCGGCGTACGGCTGTTACCGTTAGCGGAGACCGGCCAAAACTATGTGACGCCAAATGATGCCAACGTGCGTAACGGCAGCTATCCGTTGTCGCGCTATCTGTATATTTACATTAATAAAGCGCCCAACCAGCCGCTGGAGCCGCTGACGGCGGCATTTCTCGATCGCGTGCTGTCGGACACCGGGCAAAATCTGGTCAATCACGACGGCTATCTGCCACTGCCGCCGCAGACTCTGCAGAAAACCCGCCTGGCGCTGGGCCTGCAATAAGCCTGCCTCTGGGCACCTTGAGTGCCCAACATGAATTTCTTTCATCCCCTGTGAAAATTCTTCCGTTGCCGCCCGTCAGTCGACGTGACAGCATGCTGATTATAAGTCATCTAGACGTCTGGAAGTCTATTTAATAACCCGGCGTAATAGTTCACACTGTAAATCACTGAGGCAAAGGCCCGAGCTTTTGCCGGCTAGCGGGAGTCATATTATGTGCGATTGCAATTCTGCCTTTCACGCTGACGTTGTCGGCAGTCTGTTACGCCCTGCGGCGCTGAAAACCGCTCGCCAACAGTTTCTGCAGGGCGAGATTGATGCCCTTCAGTTACGGGAAGTTGAAGACCAACAGATCCGTCTGGCGGTGGCAAAACAGAAAGATCTCGGTTTGGCAGTCGTGACGGATGGAGAGTTCCGTCGAGCGTGGTGGCACTTCGACTTTTTGGAAGGGCTGGACGGCGTGGAAGGTTATGACGCGGAGCAGGGGATCCAGTTTAACGGCGTACAAACGCGGGCGCGCAGTATCAAGGTGGTCGGCAAATTGGGCTTCAACCCGCAGCATCCGATGCTGGAGGACTTTCGTTTTCTGAAGGCCATCGCCGGTGATGCGGTGCCGAAGATGACCATTCCAAGCCCGAGCGTGCTGCACTTTCGCGGTGGGCGTAAGGCCATCGACAGCCAGGTTTATCCGGATCTGAACGCCTATTTTGACGATCTGGCGCAGACCTACCGCGAGGCGATCAAGGCGTTTTATGATGCCGGTTGCCGCTATCTGCAACTGGATGACACCGTGTGGGCCTACCTGTGCTCTGACGATCAACGGCGGCAGATCCGTGAACGTGGAGAGGATCCGGATCTTCTGGCGCGCATATACGCGGATGTGCTGAATGCGGCGATCGCTGACAAGCCGGAGGATCTGATCATCGGGTTGCACGTTTGCCGCGGTAATTTCCGCTCCACCTGGATCTCCGAGGGCGGCTATGAACCTGTGGCGGAGATCCTGTTTGGTCAGGTGAATATCGACACTTTCTTCCTGGAATACGACAATGAGCGTTCCGGTGGTTTCGAGCCGCTGCGTTTTATCAAGCCGGGCAAACAGCAGGTGGTGCTGGGCCTGATTACCACCAAAAACGGGGAACTGGAAAACCCCGAGCAGGTGAAACAAAGGCTTGAAGAGGCGGCGCAGTTTGTCGATCGTCGACAGCTTTGCCTCAGCACCCAGTGCGGTTTCGCTTCGACTGAAGAGGGCAACAGCCTGAGTGAGCAGCAGCAGTGGAATAAACTGCAAAGCGTGGTGAATATTGCCGAGCAGGTTTGGTAGGGCAAAAAATCGGTTCAGACCGCGCGGAAACTGGTGGTTTATTGGCGGTTTCGCGCGGTCATGAGGCACCTTCTTCACGTTTTGTGAATGCGTTGCTCAAAAATGATACAAATCATGTATTGTATATTTATTGATAGCCCCTATGATCGACTGGTGTCGAAAGATAATCTGGTCGATAGCTCTGCTTTTTGTCATGCGACTTGCCTTTCAACGCTATAAACGTTTAACTTAGCCTCCGTTGTCGGACTAAACCTCCATTTATAACTCCTAAAACTCTGCCCATCATCATGAGTGGTCACTTTCGAATAAGGACAAAACGCCGGACGTTATGCGTTTTCTGCTCTTATTGGTCTCGCGATGAAATGGCAAGCCGGCAACCGGATGGGGCTTAACGCTACCTCCATATCGGGCATTTTTTTTCATTTGAACAGGCAACACGACATCGTATGAGTCATCGTTTAACGTCAAAAGATATTATCGCATTGGGTTTTATGACCTTTGCCTTATTCGTCGGCGCCGGGAATATCATTTTCCCGCCGATGGTCGGTTTACAGTCCGGTGAACACGTCTGGACCGCAGCTATCGGCTTTCTGATCACCGCCGTCGGTCTGCCGGTGATGACCGTGATCGCCCTGGCGCGCGTCGGTGGCGGCATTGACGCCCTGAGCTCGCCGATTGGCCGTCGCGCCGGTCTGTTGCTGGCTACCGTCTGCTATCTGGCCGTAGGCCCGCTGTTCGCCACGCCGCGTACCGCGACCGTCTCCTTTGAAGTGGGCATTGCACCGCTGACCGGTGATGGCGCCATGCCGCTGTTTATTTACAGCCTGGTGTACTTCGCGTTGGTGATCGGCATCTCGCTGTATCCGGGCCGCCTGCTCGATACCGTGGGCCACGTACTGGCACCGCTGAAAATTGTTGCGCTGGGCGCGCTCGGCATCGCCGCGCTGGTTTGGCCGGCAGGTACGCCTATCCCGGCGACCGACATTTATCAGAACGTTCCTTTCTCTTCCGGCTTCGTCAACGGCTATCTGACCATGGATACGCTGGGCGCGCTGGTATTCGGCATCGTCATCGTTAATGCTGCGCGTTCCCGCGGCGTTAAAGATGCCGGTTTGCTGACGCGTTACACCATCCTGGCCGGGCTGATTGCCGGTGTGGGCCTGACGCTGGTTTATCTGAGCCTGTTTAAACTGGGCTCCGGCAGCGGCGTGTTGGTACCCGACGCGACCAACGGCGCGGTGATCCTGCATGCTTACGTGCAAAACACCTTCGGTGGGCTGGGCAGCTTCTTCCTGGCGGCGCTGATTTTCATCGCCTGTATGGTGACTGCGGTTGGCCTGACCTGCGCTTGCGCCGAGTTCTTTGCCCAATATCTGCCGTTCTCCTACAAGACGCTGGTGTTTATTCTGGGGCTGTTCTCGATGGTGGTGTCCAACCTGGGCCTGAGCCATCTGATCCAGATCTCCATTCCGGTGCTGACCGCGATTTACCCGCCGTGCATCGTGCTGGTGGTGCTGAGCTTCACCCTGCGTTGGTGGAACAGCGCGCCGCGTATTATCGCGCCGGTGATGTTAGTCAGCCTGTTGTTTGGTATCCTTGACGCGGTGAAAGCGTCCGCCTTCCAGCAAGTGTTGCCGGATTGGACCAATCACCTGCCGCTGGCAGAACAGGGTCTGGCATGGTTGTCGCCTTCGCTGTTGATGCTGGTGCTGGTCGCGATTTATGACCGGGTTTGTACGCGTTCCGAAGTGACCGCGCACTCCTAATCCCCCGGCTAAATTTTGGGCCACGGACTTGTCCGTGGCTTTTTTACGTTTAAAAAACACGGGTTATTTTCATGCAACAACAGTCACCCACCGCTCCCACGCCCAATAAGCTAAAACGCGGTCTTAGCACCCGTCACATTCGCTTTATGGCTTTGGGTTCGGCTATCGGCACCGGCCTGTTCTACGGTTCGGCGGACGCGATTAAAATGGCCGGCCCTAGCGTTTTGCTGGCGTACCTGATCGGCGGCATCGTCGCTTTTATCATCATGCGTGCGCTGGGCGAGATGTCGGTCAACAACCCGCAGGCCAGTTCGTTCTCGCGTTATGCACAGGACTACCTGGGCCCGATGGCCGGATATATCACCGGTTGGACCTACTGTTTTGAAATCCTGATCGTTGCGATTGCCGATGTGACCGCTTTCGGCATCTATATGGGCGTGTGGTTCCCCGAGGTGCCGCACTGGATTTGGGTGCTGAGCGTGGTGCTGGTGATAGGCGCCATCAACCTGATGAGCGTGAAGGTGTTCGGCGAGCTGGAGTTTTGGTTCTCCTTCTTTAAAGTCGCCACCATCATCATCATGATTGCCGCCGGTATCGGTATCATCATCTGGGGGATTGGCAACGGTGGGCAGCCGACCGGCATCCATAACCTGTGGTCTAACGGCGGCTTCTTCAGCAACGGCTTTATCGGCATGATCCTGTCGCTACAGTTGGTGATGTTCGCCTACGGCGGTATCGAGATTATCGGTATCACTGCCGGTGAAGCCAAGGACCCGAAAACCTCCATTCCCAAGGCCATCAACTCGGTACCGTGGCGTATCCTGGTGTTCTACGTCGGTACGCTGTTTGTCATTATGTCTATCTACCCGTGGAATCAGGTGGGTACCAACGGCAGTCCGTTCGTGCTGACTTTCCAGCATATGGGCATTACCGTGGCGGCGGGCATCCTTAACTTTGTGGTGATCACCGCGTCGCTGTCGGCGATTAACAGCGATGTGTTTGGCGTTGGCCGCATGCTGCACGGCATGGCCGAGCAGGGCCATGCGCCGAAGATGTTCAGCAAGGTGTCCAAACGCGGGATCCCGTGGGTCACAGTGGTGGTGATGATGCTGGCGCTGTTGCTGGCGGTGTATCTCAACTACATCATGCCGGAAAACGTGTTCCTGGTGATTGCTTCACTGGCGACCTTCGCCACTGTGTGGGTGTGGATCATGATCCTGTTCTCGCAGATTGCCTTCCGTCGCAGTCTGAGCAAAGAGCAGGTGAAAGGTCTGGCGTTCCCACTGCGCGGCGGGGTGTTTACCTCGGTGGTGGCGATCATCTTCCTGGTGTTTATCATCGGTCTGATTGGTTACTTCCCAACGACTCGCGTATCGCTGTACGCCGGGCTGGTGTGGGTGGCGGTGCTGCTGGCGGGATATTACTTCAAGGTCAACCGCCAGAAGAAGCTGGCGACGCTGGCGCAGCAACAGGATTGAAGATGAAAACACCGGCCATGAGCCGGTGTTTTTTTAATGCTTTTCCTCAGGTTCGTCGTCACCGGAGGCGCGCGCTTCGATACGCAGGCTGCTGTCGCTCAGCCTTTCCTCTTTCCCCTCGCCGGCACAGCGTGCCAGCACTTCGCGAATATCCTGCATGTTGCTGCTCAGGGCGCTAAGCGACGGTTGCAGAGTACGGCTCATGCGGCTTTCATCCAGCGAAGCGCTGTGCAGACAGCCGATGAACAACAGCGTGGCCAGCAGGGTAAACAGCCGATGTTTTACCTGTTTCAGCAATGGCATCTCTTCTTTCCGGTGGCTGGGTGAGCGTATTAACACCGCTTTAGGTGAGCAAGAAAAGAGGCTGGAGATATCTGCTGGCAATTGGCGGAGAATAATTACCAGCAGAAACAGTTACGTCAGCCTGCGTCAGGAAATGTCTGCCGCCTGTCGCAGGGGGTTCAGCATGCTGCGCATGTCGTTACCGGTCGGCGTTTGATGCACCCGCAAATCGAATTCGTTAATCACCGCCAGGATATGGTCAAAGATATCCGACTGAATGCTCTCGTATTCAGCCCAAACCGTGGTGTTGGTGAAGGCGTAAATCTCCAGCGGTAAACCTTCTGGCAGCGGTGCCAACTGACGCACCATCAGCGTCATATTCTGGTGAATACCGGGGTGAGCGCGCAGATAGGCCACCAGGTAAGCGCGCAGCGTGCCAAGGTTGGTCAGGCGGCGGCCGTTGAGCGGTGAACTGAGATCTACGCCAGTCTGCTGATTATGTTGGCTCAGCTCCTGCGTTTTATCGTTCAGATAGCGTTGCAGCAGTGGGTTACGGTTCAGGCGCTGTTGTTCTTCCTCCGACAGGAAATGCACGCTGGTGGTGTCGATATTGATACTGCGCTTGATGCGACGGCCACCGGATTCCGACATGGAGCGCCAGTTTTTGAAGGAGTCGGAGATCAGCGCGTAAGTCGGGATGGTGGTCACGGTATTGTCCCAGTTGCGCACTTTCACCGTGGTCAGGCCAATGTCGGTCACCGCGCCATCGGCGCCGTATTTCGGCATTTCCAGCCAGTCGCCGATGCTCAGCATGTCGTTAGCGGAAAGCTGGATGCCGGCCACCAGGCCGAGGATCGGGTCCTTAAAGACCAGCATCAGCACCGCAGTCATCGCCCCCAGGCCGCTGAGCAGCAGCAAGGGTGATTTTCCCATCAGCAGTGAAACGATCATGATGCCGATCAGGATCGCCGCGACCAGCTTCAAGCCCTGGAAAATACCGCGCAGCGGCAACTGATTGGAGATCGGGCTTTGGCGCAGCATTGCCAGCAGCGTGTCCAGTAAGGAAAACAGCGACAGCAGGGCGAAGCCCATGATCCACACCTGAGCGGCGGTGACAATAATCGCCTGGGTCTCACTGCCGGCGTGCAGCCACAGCACCGCCTGCAGATTAATGATCACCCCTTGCAGCAACAGTGCCATGCGCTGGAACAGCTTGTACTGGGTGATCGCCTGCTGCCAGACACGCTGCGACCGTTGGCCACGGCGTTGGATTGCTGCCAACACCACGCGGTGCAACACCAGGTGGATCACTACCGAAATCAGGACGATCAGTCCCAGCACCATCAGCAGGGACATGACTCCGCTAAATTCCAGCCCGAATTTTTCCAGCCACAGGGTTATCTGTTGTTGCATTGCCGCTCCTTTAAAAAATGCGCAAAAAATATCCAACACACTCAAAAGACGTTAGCCTAATGGTTACGGGTCATAATGTGCGGCTGTTTACCCTTTTTTACATAGGGTTAGCGCTGACTGCTTATCTCCACCCCCCGGCTCCTCCCCGAGTTTACCGGCCAGAGAGGAGGGGGACTGACACTCAACGTGGCATTGTTCGTGGCATTGAATAACGTCGTCGATTTCGTTTTGTACAGCTGGAGGAAAGTCATGCTTAACGCCTGGCATCAACCGGTCCCGCCTTTTGTGGTGAAGAAGGGACAACGCCTGGATATCACGCTGTGGTTACAGGGCAATGAACTGCCTGAACAGGTTTTTTTACGCGCCGAGCCGGACAATGAAGAATGGCTGCTGATCATGAAAGGGCAGCAGGTTGGCGGGTTGCAGCGGTACCAGGCCAGCCTGACCCTGAATGAGGGCGAGGCAACCCGCCGTTACTGCTTCAAGCTGGTCTGGGCCGACCGCCAGCAATGGTTCGGTCCACAGGGAGAGTCTCTGACGCCGCCGGGACAATTGACGCAATTTGCCGTCGACGTGCCCGACAGCAGCCCGCAATGGGTGGCCGACCAGATTTTCTATCAAATCTTTCCCGATCGCTTTGCCAGCAGCGGCGGCGAACACGGCATTCAGAGCGGCAGCTATCGTCACCATGCCGCCGGCTGCGATGTCGTTCGCTGTGACTGGCAGCAGCCGCTGGAGGACCGACACGCCGCATCCACCTTCTATGGCGGCGACCTGGACGGCATTAGCCAAAAATTGCCTTACCTGCAGCAGTTGGGCGTGACGGCGCTCTATCTGAACCCGATCTTTACCGCACCCAGCGTGCATAAATACGATACCGAAGACTATTATCAGGTCGATCCCTATTTGGGCGGCAACGTCGCCTTGCAACGTTTGCGAGTGAGCACTCACAAGGTGGGGATGAAACTGGTACTCGACGGGGTATTTAACCATACCGGCGATTCCCACCCGTGGTTTGATCGTCACCAGCAAGGCGACAGCGGCGCTTGCCACCACCCGGATTCTCCCTATCGTGGCTGGTTTAATTTCTACCCGGATGGCCGTGCGCTTGACTGGAAGGGCAACGCCAGCCTGCCGAAGCTCAACTTTGCCGAACCCCAGGTGGCGGAGGCGATTTATCGCGGTGAGGGCAGCGTAGTGCGCCATTGGTTACGCCCGCCCTACAGCATTGACGGCTGGCGGCTGGACGTGGTGCATATGCTGGGTGAAAACGGCGGGGCCACCGGCAACCTGCGGCATCTGGCAGGCATTTATCACGCGGTTAAGCAGGAAAATCCGCAGGCCTATGTACTGGGCGAGCATTTTGGCGATGCGCGGCGCTGGCTGCATGCCGGCGTTGAAGATGCGGCGATGAACTACATGGGCTTTGCCCTGCCGGTGAGGGGGTTTCTCGCCGGATTGGACGTCGCGCATCACCCGGTGCGGATGTCGGCGGCGGAGTGTGCACAATGGATGGACGGCTACCGGGCAGGCTTGCCGCATGGCCGCCAGTTGATCCAGTTCAATCAACTCGACAGCCACGATACCGCGCGCTTTCTGACGCTATTGCAGGGCAACCGGGCGCGGATGCAGATGGCGGCAGTGTGGCTGATGAGTTGGATCGGTGTGCCCTGTTTATATTATGGCGATGAAATTGGCCTGGATGGCGCCAACGATCCGTTCTGTCGTAAACCCTTCCCGTGGGATGAGAGCCACTGGGATCGGCCCCTGCTGGCTTTGTTCCAGCGAATGGCGGCGCTACGCAAACAGAGCCTGGCGCTGCGTCGCGGTGGCTGTCAGGTGCTGCACGCGGTCGGAGAGACCTTGGTATTTGTGCGTCTCTATCAACAAGAACAGGTGTTGGTGGCATTGCAGCGTGCTGGCAGCGGTGCAGTGACGTTGCCGTACACGCCGTTGCTGGCCGCAGGCCAATGGCAGCGGCTGGAAGGAAAGGGCGAAATGGAAGAAACGCAGAATGCGATGGTGCTGCAGCTGGGTGAAGAGTCCGTGACCCTGTGGCGGCGGCTGGGTTAAGGCAGGAAGGGCCGATATTCTGCAATGCTGTTCACTTAAGCCTGACGGGCATTTTTTATTCGGTCCCTGAAGGCTCAGTGCAGGCAGAATTGCCGTCAATATCCCGCATTTCTCTGCCGCCGCAATGAACGGCAATGGGAGGGGCCGTAGGCGCGGCCCCTCCACCCGCGCCCTCGCTTAACACCCTCTGTCCGCTACGCGGATACCCTCGCTGCACCCGCGTTGTCGGGCGGGTCGGCTACGACAAACCTCCCTGTTAGTCTCGCCTCAACCGGCCTTCCCTGGCCGGTTGCCCCTGACAATGCCGCCTTGCTCGGCAGAGGGTGATGCGCGCCAAGGTCAACACCCGCATCAGCAGCCACCGGGCAACTTATCCCCTGAGTTTGACGTTGAGTGATGAAAGACAGTGAAAATGGTGAGATGAGCACGTTGTTGGCTGCCCTTGAAGACGTCGAACGCAGGAGCGGCGCATAGGCGAAACCGCCATGGACGGCGGTTTCAGGCGAGACAGGCAGGGACGCCTGTCGTAGCCGGCCGTGATGCGGCGTGATGAAGTGAGAGTCGTTGGCGCAGCCAACCGTCTGATAGGGCAAAGGCGCGGGTTGCAAGGGACCGCGCCTACGGTCCCTTGCTCGGTCGGAGCTTCAGAACCTCATGGAGCTTTGCCCGTTTATCGACCGAAAAGAACATTGAACAGGCGTAAAAAACACCTTAAGTGAACGACATTACGATATTCCGGCCCTTAATTCAGTGAGTGGGCGTTCACACGCCCAATGAGCCGATCAATATCCCACGGCAGAACCGGCTGGGCGGCGAACGTCATTGGCACCGTACAGGTAGCCTTCGCGCACCTTGCCGGACACTGCCGAATCGTTGCCGGAGTTGGCCGGGCTGACTCCCGCGGCACCCGGCAGGCCCACCAGAATCAGCTCGGCCGCGCCCCACGGCGTTTGCTCAACCATCTTGTAACCCATACCGGCAAGGATTTTAAGCGTATCGGCAGAAACGCCGCGCTGCTCGTAGTAAACCTCATCCGGCAACCACTGATGGTGGATACGTGGCGCATCTACCGCCTCTTGCGGCGCCATGCCGTGGTCAATCACGTTGAGCGCGGTCTGCAGGGTGATGGTGATGATGCGGGAGCCGCCCGGCGAGCCGAGTACCATAAAGATTTTATTGTCTTTGGTCACCAGCGTCGGGCTCATCGATGATAGTGGGCGCTTACCGGGGGCAATGCTGTTGGCGGTACCCTGCACCAGGCCATAGAGGTTTTTCTCGCCGACCTTGACGGTGAAGTCATCCATTTCATCATTGAGGAAGAAGCCGGTGCCCGGTGCGATCACCACCGCGCCAAAGCGGCCGTTAACGGTATAGGTGGTAGAGACGGCGTTGCCATCATGATCGACAATCGAGTAATGGGTGGTTTCCGGCTTCTCGTGGGGTTCCATGCCGGGCTGTACGTTTTCCGACGGTGTAGCTTTGTCAGCGACGATTTTCTTGCGGATTTCTTCGGCATAGCTCTTGCTGACCAGCCTGTCGATCGGATTCTTGATGAACTCCGGGTCGCCAAGGTAGGTGTTGCGGTCCATATAGGCGTGGCGCATCGCTTCGGTCATGGTATGGATTGCCGCTGCCGAATTGAAGCCCATGCTTTTCAGGTCATAACCCTCAACCACGTTGAGGATTTCGCACAGCGTCACGCCGCCTGAGCTGGGTGGGGGCGCCGATACAAATTTATAGCCGCGATAGCTACAGGTGATCGGCGGGGTTTCGGTCACTTTGTAGTTGGCGAAATCGGCCGCGGTCAGGATACCGCCGCCTTGTTTGGCTGCCGCCTCTACCGCTTGGGGGATTTTGCCTTTGTAGAAGGCGTCTGGCCCCTCTTTGGCGATAGCGGTCAGGGTGTTGGCCAAATCGCTTTGCACCAGGCGATCGCCCGGCTGCAGTGGCGTGCCGTCAGCGCGCAGGAAGATTTTGGCGGATTCCGGATCTTGCTTAAAGCGCGCGACGGTCGTATCGAGAATATCGGTGTCGGCACGGGTCAAGATAAAGCCCTCGCGCGCCAGTTTGATGGCCGGCGCCATGACCTGTTCGCGGCTCAGCTTGCCGTATTTAACGCGCGCAGTTTCCATTCCCAGTACCGTACCCGGCACGCCCGCCGCCAGATAGCCATACAGGCTGGCACCTTTCTTCACGTTGCCCTCGGCATCCAGATACATGTTGGCATTGGCCGCCGCCGGCGCGGTTTCACGGAAATTGATAAAGGTATCGGTGCCGTCAGCCAGGTGCACCGTCATAAAGCCCCCGCCGCCGATGTTGCCGCAGCACGGGTTGACCACCGCTTGCGCGTAACCCACAGCCACGGCTGCGTCTATGGCATTACCGCCCAGTTTCAGGATATCGACGCCGACCTGAGAGGCCAGATGTTGCGATGTTACCACCATGCCGTTTTTGGCTTCGACCGCCGGATTGGATGCGGCATACAGGCTGCTGCTGACCAGCAGCGCCGCCATGGTCAGCGGCTTGCTCCATTTCTGTAAAAACATAGTTATTCCTACCCTGTCAGTTTTCTTATTGTGTTTGGCTTGCCACCGGTGTCGTGCAAAGAGTGGGCCAGCGTTATTGATACTAGCTGCTGATAGGGATACGCGCGGAAAACCGCCGGGGAAATGTGAGCGGAAACAAGGAAATGAAGCACGATAACTGGGCAGTACGCCCTAATTTGGCGCAAAAAAAACCGGCCACAAGGGCCGGTTGATACGCTAACGGGCTGAAATTACAGCTTGGAAGCGTTTTCGGACAGGTATTTAGCTACGCCGTCTGGAGAAGCGCCCATACCTGCTTTGCCTTTTTCCCATTGAGCCGGGCACACTTCGCCGTGCTGCTCGTGGAATTGCAATGCGTCAACGGTACGGATCATTTCGTCGATGTTACGGCCGATTGGCAGGTCGTTAACAACCTGAGCGCGAACCACGCCGTCTTTGTCGATCAGGAAAGAACCACGCAGGGCAACGCCTGCTTCTGGGTGCTCGATGCCGTAAGCTTTCTGAATTTCACGCTTAATGTCAGCAACCATTGCGTATTTCACTTCCCCGATGCCGCCATTTTCGACTGGGGTTTTACGCCATGCGTTGTGGACAAATTCTGAGTCGAATGAAACGCCAACCACTTCAACGCCACGCTTCTGGAACTCTTCATAGCGGTGATCGAAAGCGATCAGCTCAGAAGGACATACGAAGGTGAAGTCCATCGGCCAGAAGAACAGGACGGCCGGTTTGCCGTTCAGGTGCTTCTTGAAGTTGAAGTTTTCAACGATTTCGCCATTGCCGAGTACGGCAGCTGCGGTGAAGTCAGGGGCTTGACGAGTTACCAGGACCATAATTACTCCTGTAATAGGTGTTAAGGGGTTGATGTAAAAACAAGGGCCAGTATAGGGGCCACGACTGGGTGAATAAAGGGTAAAAGACCAATCAATGAGATAGCTTTTACCTATCAAAGTCGTTGATTAAATTTAGCGAGCTTTAAAAATAACCTTTTCCCGTAAAAGGGCAAGGCTTAAAAAGCAATTTCTTGTAAAGCGTCGCATTTTCAATGGGTTTGGTTTGACCTTACAGCTTTTTCTCTTTTGCCTGCTGCATCATCTGTGGGTAAAACTGCCAGAACTGTGTTTCAAGCTGATGATAATTGCGCTCTACGTCGGCGAAAGAGCCCGCCAGCGCCGCCAGGCGTGGACGACGGCTGGCCATGCCCGCCAGCACGTTGCCGATAAACGGCAGTTCGGCGTAGCGCTCCAGCCAGCGTTCCGGCCAGAGATAACCGTTCAAATTCTGAAAGCGCGCCGGCGTCAGTGGCAAATGCGGCACGATCTGGCTGCGGGCTTGCTGGGTAAAGCCGTGCAGGCTGAGGGACGGTTCCAGTTGCTGCCAGTGGCGAGCCAGAAAGTGATCCCATACCACGTCGAGCGTGATTGGCGCTACGCGCCGGTGTTCTGCAGAGAAATAGTCGCGGCAGGCTTTGACCTGCGGCAGGCTGTCGGTCAATACGTCGACGCGGCGGTGCATCATAATGCCGGCCACCACCTCGGGATCGTACTCGCCTGCGGGGTTGCCGCGCACGAAGTCGGCCAACAGATTGCCCAGTAACGAGCTTTCCGCAAGCTGGGCCAAATGGAGATGAGCGAGAAAATTCATCCGGCAACTATACCTGAAGTCATGCAAATCCTCCTTATTTCTTGCCGCTGACCGCCCACAGCTTTAGACTAGGCCGCCTGTTTTTTATGACCAACATACCCGTCGCCTTTCAAGCCGCAGTGTTGTTGGCTGCACTTGCCCACTCCGGTCACTTACTCAAGTAAGCTCCCGGAGATGGGCAAGCTGGCCGCCTAACTGCAACTTGAAATGCATAGGGTATATACAATTGAAGAAGTGAATACCCATGCGCGTCGCCGATTTTTCATTTGAACTTCCCGAGTCCCTGATTGCCCGCTATCCCCAATCTGAGCGTAGCGGTTGCCGCTTGCTGCAGTTGGACGGGCCGAGCGGGGCGCTGACGCACGGCGTATTCACCGATCTGCTGGATAATCTGGAAGCCGGCGATCTGTTGGTGTTCAACAATACCCGGGTGATCCCGGCCCGCATGTTTGGCCGCAAGGTCAGCGGCGGCAAGATTGAAGTTCTGGTCGAGCGCGTGCTGGATGACCATCGTGTGCTGGCGCATGTTCGCGCGTCGAAGGCCCCTAAGCCGGGCGCCGACCTGCTGCTGGGCGACGATGAAAGCATCGCCGCCACCATGGTGGCGCGTCACGATACGCTGTTCGAACTGCGTTTCAACGATGAGCGCGACGTGTTCACTATCCTCAATGCCGTCGGCCACATGCCTCTGCCACCTTATATCGATCGCCCGGACGAAGACGCTGACCGCGAGCTTTATCAGACGGTCTACAGCGAGAAGCCGGGTGCCGTCGCTGCGCCTACCGCCGGGCTGCACTTCGATGAGCCGCTGCTGGCCGCGCTGCGCGAGAAGGGCATCGAGATGGCCTTTGTCACGCTGCATGTGGGCGCCGGCACCTTCCAACCGGTGCGGGTGGAAACCATCGAAGAACACGTCATGCACGCCGAATATGCGGAAGTGCCGCAGGACGTGGTTGACGCGGTATTGGCCTGTAAAGCTCGCGGCAAGCGCGTGGTGGCGGTAGGCACGACCTCGGTGCGTTCCCTGGAAAGCGCCGCCAACGCCAGCAAGGAGGCGTTAATTGCCCCGTTCTTCGGCGACACCAGCATCTTTATCTTCCCCGGCTACCATTATCAGGTGGTTGACGCGCTGGTGACCAATTTCCACCTGCCGGAGTCCACGCTGATTATGCTGGTTTCCGCCTTTGCCGGTTATAAAAACACCATGAATGCTTATCAGCAGGCGGTGGCCGAGCAGTACCGATTCTTCAGCTATGGCGATGCGATGTTCATCAGCCGTAACCCGCAGGCGGAGCAAGAGTCCGTCGGCGCCTGATTTTCTGGGCTGCGCATCTGGCGCGGCCCTGTTTTAACGACATCAGACTGTTTCTCTGATGCTGGAGGCTTTGTGAAGTACGAATTAGACACTACCGATGGCCGCGCTCGCCGTGGCCGCCTGATCTTTGACCGCGGCGTGGTGGAAACCCCGGCCTTTATGCCTGTCGGCACTTACGGCACGGTAAAAGGCATGACGCCGGAAGAAGTGAAAGAGACTGGCGCGCAGATCCTGCTGGGCAACACCTTCCACCTGTGGCTGCGCCCAGGCCAGGAAATCATGAAGCTGCATGGCGATCTGCATGATTTCATGCAGTGGCATGGCCCGATCCTCACCGATTCCGGCGGCTTCCAGGTGTTCAGCCTGGGAGCAATGCGCAAGATTAAAGAGGAAGGCGTTCATTTCCGTAACCCGATCAACGGCGACAAGGTGTTCCTCAGCCCGGAAAAATCGATGGAAATCCAGTATGACCTGGGTTCCGACATCGTGATGATTTTCGACGAATGTACGCCGTACCCGGCAGATTGGGACTACGCCAAGCGTTCGATGGAAATGTCACTGCGCTGGGCGCAGCGCAGCCGCCAGCGTTTTGACGAACTGAATAATAAAAATGCGTTATTCGGCATTATTCAGGGCGGTGTTTACGAAGATTTACGTGATGTTTCAGTAAAAGGGCTGGTGGATATCGGTTTTGATGGTTACGCTGTGGGCGGCCTGGCGGTCGGTGAGCCAAAAGAGGATATGCACCGCATTCTTGAACATGTTTGCCCGCAAATTCCGGAAGATAAGCCGCGTTACCTGATGGGCGTCGGCAAGCCGGAAGACCTGGTTGAAGGCGTGCGTCGCGGTATCGATATGTTCGACTGCGTGATGCCAACGCGTAATGCCCGTAACGGCCATCTGTTCGTGACTGACGGTGTGGTAAAAATCCGTAATGCCAAGCACAAGGATGATACTTCTCCGCTGGATAAAGACTGTGATTGCTATACGTGTCGCAATTACAGCCGCGCCTACTTGCATCATCTCGATCGTTGCAACGAAATACTGGGTGCCCGATTGAACACCATTCATAACCTGCGTCACTACCAACGCCTGATGGCGGGTTTACGCGAGGCCATTGAACAGGGTAAATTAGAGCTGTTTGTTGCGGATTTCTACGGTCGGATCGGTAAACCGATTCCACCTTTAAACGCTTGAATTAATAATTGATAACTTAATGAGGGAATTTCAATGAGCTTTTTCATTTCTGACGCCGTCGCATCCGCAGGGGCTCCGGCTCAGGGAAGCCCGTACTCTCTGATCATTATGCTGGTGGTGTTCGGTCTGATTTTCTATTTCATGATCCTGCGCCCACAGCAGAAACGCGCTAAAGAGCACAAGAAGCTGATGGACTCGATCGGCAAGGGTGATGAAGTGCTGACCACCGGTGGCCTGATTGGCCGCGTGACCAAAGTGGCTGACACCGGCATTATCGCCATTGCGCTGAACGACACCACGGAAGTGATGATCAAGCGTGACTTCGTGGCGGCCGTTCTGCCGAAAGGTACCATGAAGGCCCTGTAATTTTGTTTTCCCGAAGGGAATTGCCGTGCTAAACCGTTATCCTTTGTGGAAGTATCTGATGCTGATCGTGGTGATCTTCATCGGTCTGCTTTACGCGCTTCCCAACATCTATGGTGAGGATCCGGCTGTACAAATCACTGGCGCGCGCGGTGTCGCCGCCAGTGAAACTACACTGGACCAAGTCCGTACCGTATTAGAAAAAGACAAGATTACGAGCAAGTCGATTGCGCTGGAAAATGGCGCCATTCTGGCTCGCTTTAGCAATCCTGATATTCAGCTGCGTGCCCGTGAGGCCCTGATGGCGGAACTGGGTGACAAGTTCGTGGTTGCGCTTAACCTGGCGCCGGCCACACCAGCCTGGTTGGCCATGCTGGGCGCCGAACCGATGAAACTCGGTCTGGACCTGCGCGGTGGCGTGCACTTCCTGATGGAAGTCGACATGGACACTGCCCTGAGCAAGCTGCAGGAACAGACCATGGATACCCTGCGCAGCGAGCTGCGTGAGAAGGGCATTCCTTATGCGTCTATCCGCAAGCTGGACAACAACGGCGTGGAAGTGCGTTTCCGTGACGATGCTGCCCGCGATCAGGCCATCAGCTACCTCAGTCCGCGTCAGCGCGACATGGTGTTCTCTGCCAACGGCAGCAACACCCTGAAAGCCAACTTGACGGATGCCCGCCTGAGCGAAGCGCGCGAATACGCGGTACAGCAGAACATCACTATCCTGCGTAACCGCGTTAACCAGCTCGGCGTTGCCGAACCGCTGGTGCAGCGTCAGGGCTCCGACCGCATCGTGGTCGAACTGCCGGGCATTCAGGATACCGCTCGCGCCAAAGAGATCCTCGGCGCTACCGCTACGCTGGAATTCCGCCTGGTTAACACCAATGCGGACGTCACGGCTGCGGCAAATGGCCGTGTCCCAGGCGACTCAGAAGTGAAAGACACCCGTGAAGGCCAGCCTGTCGTGCTGTACAAGCGTGTGATCCTGACCGGTGACCATATCACCGACTCCACTTCCAGCACCGACGAATATAACCAACCGCAGGTGAACATCTCGCTGGACAGTGCCGGCGGCACTGCGATGTCCAACTTCACCAAGGACAATATCGGCAAGCCGATGGCGACCCTGTTTGTGGAGTACAAGGACAGCGGCAAGAAAGACGCCAATGGCCGTGCGATTCTGGTGAAACAGGAAGAAGTGATCAACGTGGCGAACATTCAGTCACGTCTGGGCAACAGCTTCCGTATTACCGGTATCGGCAACCCGAACGAAGCACGTCAGCTTTCGCTGCTGCTGCGTGCCGGTGCGCTGATTGCGCCAATCCAGATTGTGGAAGAGCGTACAATCGGCCCGACCCTTGGACAACAGAACATCACCCAAGGTCTGGAAGCCTGCTTGTGGGGCTTGGTGGCATCCATCGTGTTTATGGTGGTTTGGTACCGTAAGTTCGGCATGATCGCCACCACGGCGCTGGTCGCCAACCTGGTGCTGATTGTCGGCGTGATGTCCCTGCTGCCGGGGGCGACGCTGACCATGCCGGGGATTGCCGGTATCGTGCTGACGCTGGCGGTGGCGGTCGACGCCAACGTACTGATTAACGAACGTATCAAGGAAGAGCTGAAGAACGGACGTTCCGTTCAGCAGGCGATCCATGAGGGCTATAAAGGCGCGTTCTCCAGTATCGTTGACGCCAACATCACCACCCTGATCACCGCGATCATTCTGTACGCAGTAGGTACCGGTTCGATCAAGGGCTTTGCGATTACCACCGCAATCGGTGTGGCGACGTCCATGTTCACCGCGATTGTCGGTACCCGTGCCATCGTCAACCTGCTTTACGGCGGCAAACGCATTAACAAGCTGTCTATCTGAGGAGTGCGTTGTGGCACAGGATTATACTGTTGAACAACTCAACTACGGCCGTAGAGTCTATGACTTTATGCGCTGGGATTACGTGGCCTTCGGCATCTCGCTGGTGCTGCTGATCGCGTCAATCGCCGTTATGTCGGTACGCGGTTTTAACTGGGGTCTGGATTTCACCGGCGGTACGGTGATTGAAATCAGCCTGGAGAAACCGGCCAACCTCGATCTGATGCGCGATACGCTGGAAAAAGCCGGGTTCCAGGACCCGGTTATTCAGAACTTTGGCAGCAGCCGTGACGTGATGGTGCGTATGCCACCGGCGACCGGTACCGCTGGCCAGGAACTGGGTAACAAAGTGATCGGCGTGATCAACGATTCGGTCGACAAAAATGCTAGCGTAAAACGCATAGAGTTCGTCGGCCCGAGCGTGGGGACCGAACTGGCGCAAAACGGCGGCATGGCGCTGCTGGTGGCGTTGATCAGTATCCTGATCTACGTCGGTTTCCGCTTCGAATGGCGTTTGGCGCTGGGGGCGGTTATCGCGCTGGCACACGACGTGGTCATCACCTTGGGCGTGCTGTCGCTGTTCCATATCGAGATTGACCTGACCATCGTCGCTTCATTGATGTCGGTTATCGGTTACTCGTTGAACGACAGCATCGTGGTTTCCGACCGTATTCGTGAGAACTTCCGCAAGATCCGCCGCGGGACGCCTTACGAAATCATGAACGTGTCGCTGACCCAGACGCTGAGCCGTACTTTGATGACCTCCGGTACCACCCTGATGGTGGTGCTGATGCTGTACATCTTCGGCGGCGCGATGCTGCACGGCTTCTCTCTGGCTATGTTGATCGGTGTGTCTATCGGTACCGTATCCTCCATCTACGTGGCGTCCGCGCTGGCGTTGAAGCTGGGTATGAAACGTGAACACATGCTGCAGCAGAAAGTGGAGAAAGAGGGCGCAGATCAGCCTTCTCTCTTGCCGTAATCTGTCGGTGAGTTGAAATACGATGCCGGTCCGGTTTATCCCGACCGGCATTTTTTTGCCTGAAAATCGCTAATCCAGACTGGTTAGCGTTAGTCGGTTAAGCGCGTTCACCAGTTCTGCCAGGCTACCCGCCTGCATTTTTTCCATCACTCTGGCCCGATGCACTTCGACGGTGCGCACCGCGATAAAGTGATGTTCGGCGATCTGTTTGTTGGTCATTCCTGCGGCTACCGCACGGGCAATATCGCGTTCGCGCGGTGTCAGCGCGCCGAAAAGCTGTTGCCGTTGGCGTTGCTCAACCTGACGTTGCGAATGGATAATGCCGCGCTCCAGTGCTTCAATCAGCGGCGCGGCGGCGATCGGTTTTTGTAGAAAATCGACGGCTCCCAGCTTCATTTCCTCCACGGCCATGGCAATATCGCCGTGACCGGTGACGATCACCACCGCCAGCGTACTGTTTTGCCGCCGCAGCTGTTGATGAACCTGTTGCCCGTCAATCCCCGGCATCCGGATATCCAGCATGACGACGCCGCATTGATAGGGATCGATGCTGTCGATGAATTTTTGACTGTCGTGCCAGGTTTGTACCCGATAATTCAGCCCTTCGAGTAAAAAGCGGCAGGCGTCGGTAACGGCAAAATCATCATCAACCAGATGTATCAGCGCCATGGCTGGGATCCTTTTGAATGACAGGGAAGTGCAGAATCACGCGCAGCCCCTGTCGTTGTGCGGAAGCTAAGTAATTTTCCAGCGTCAGCTCTGCGCCTTGGCCCTTCAACAGCCGCTGGCAGATCACCAACCCTAACCCGAGACCTTCCTGTTTGGTACTGCGGAAGGGCACGAACGGCAGTGCCAGTTGTTCGTCGCTGAGCCCGCCGCCATCGTCTTCAACGATCAACCGGTGCTGATGTGCGTCGGCTTCGTGGCGCAGCGTGATTTGTAGGGCACCCGCCTGCAGGCTGTTGCTCAACAGATTGGTGAGCACTTGCTCTAATAACGTCGCCTGGCTGTACAGCTGACTCTGCGACGGGATGTTAATGGTTAATCGGCACTGCGGATGCTGTTGTTTTATTTGCATCAATTGGATGACGTGTTCCACCAGCGGGCGCAGTAACAGCCATTGTGCATTTTCGTCATGGGGTGTTTTGCTGGCCCAGCGTCGCAAGTTAACGATACTCTCCGCACCACGCTGCGCCTGCTGGCCAATCTGTTCGAGGATTGGCAGCAGTTCATGTTGGTTGTCGCTGCGCTCCAGACGGATACGACACCCTTCCGCATAGTGGCGGATCGCCGCCAGCGGTTGGTTAAGCTCATGGGCAAAACCGGAGGCCATTTCGCCCAGGGCGCTGAGGCGCTGCGCCCGGGCCAGAGCAGTTTCTCTGGCACGTAGCGTCTGGTGCATTTGTTCGAGTTGGCGCCCGCGGCGGCGTACCAGATAACCTACCCACAGATGATTGGCGCCGAGCAATACCATCACCCCGAAAATTCCACTGAGCAGCAGCCAATGCTGCTGTGCCCAAAGGTACAGTTCCTGCCAGAGAGAACGCTGCGTCGGGTGGATATTCAGATCCTGCAGCAGCTGATTAACCTGACGTGATGACGCCGGGGCTCCCCAAACCGGCAAACCGGGGGTGTTCATCTGCAGCAACTGGCGAGTTAATTCGTCTGCCAACCGGTCCGGCACGTGGTTTAAGGCGGCAAAGGACCAGTTAGGGTACAGTTCGGTGCTGGTCAGGCAGCGCTGGTCGCTTTGCTTCGCCAGCAGTGCGCGATAATCACCGGCACGCAGTAACCCTTCCGCCTGCATTTTTTCCAACAGGCAAACCGGCACAATCACCGCATCCAATGCCCGATCGCGCAATTGATACAGTAGAGCATCCGCCGGGTAACCGCTGAAGTGCAGCTGCAGATCTTTCTCCGGGTTCAGGCCCGCGGAAAGCAGTTCTTTGTAACCCAGCAGGTAGCCGCCAAAAGCATCGGTAGCGACGGCACCAACGTTCTTTCCGGTCAGTTGGCGGGGCGTAGTTATTAGACTGTCGCTGCGCACCAGTATGACGCTGCCGACGACGTTGCTTGAGCCCTGCAGAGGGGGTTGGGCTGAACGCAGTGAAACCAGCCAGCGCAGTGGATAGCGGTTATCCAGTTGAACGTATTGAGCCGGGTTGGTGAGCAGAAAATCGACGCGCTCGCTGCGGACGGCCTCTTTCATACCGCTGAGGCTCACTGGCGACAGTTGGAAATGGTCTGCGGGAAACTGGCGGTTAAGGTGATCGACCAACGGCTGCCATTGGACCAGCGCATGGGCATCGCCACGCAGCGCCAGCACCGCTATCGTCCATTGTTCCGCCCAGGCTGAGCTCAACCAACTGCCCAGCAACAGAAGTAGCGCTGCTCTTTTCACATCATCTCCGCTTTTATGATCCCCATCACCGGTCTGAATTGTCCTGGATCAAGCCGTCGACGGTAATGTGGTAAACCACAATATTGGCGACCGGTTGCCCTTTTTACACTCCCTTGTATCAGTTCCCCGGCAGGTACTTATTGGGAGAAATCAATGGACAGTGGGAAACGTCAGTTTTTACAACGGCTAGGAGCGCTCACCGCCGGCGCTGCGCTGGTGCCGCTGGCGCAGTCAGGTTGGCAGTTACAGCCGGCCCGTCGCGAAGGCAACGGTGAAAAACGCATGGCGATGCTGATTGATTTGCGTCGCTGCATTGGCTGTCAGGCATGCACGGTCAGTTGCGCGGTGGAAAACCAACTGCCTCAGGGGCAATTTCGCACCAGTGTACTGCAATATCAGGTCACCCTGGAGGGTCAGGCATCGACCACCAACGTGCTGTTGCCACGGTTGTGCAATCACTGCGATAACCCGCCCTGCGTGCCGGTTTGCCCGGTACAGGCCACTTTCCAGCGGCAGGACGGCATTGTGGTGATCGATAACACCCGTTGCGTTGGCTGTGCCTATTGCGTACAGGCCTGCCCTTATGAGGCGCGCTTTATCAACCATGAAACTCAAACCGCGGACAAATGCACGTTCTGCGTGCATCGGCTGGATGCCGGACTGCTACCGGCCTGTGTCGAATCCTGTGTCGGGGGCGCACGGATGATTGGCGATCTTAACGATCGTCAGGGAGTGTTGAGGCGCACTTTGGAACAGCACCAGCCTCAGCTCAAGGTACTCAAGCCCGAGCAGGGCACGCATCCGCAGGTTTTCTATCTGGGGCTGGATGAGGCTTTCGTCAGCCATGTCCGGGGGCAACCGGCGTTG
Source organism: Serratia sp. AXJ-M (assembly GCF_046531865.1). NCBI lineage: Bacteria > Pseudomonadati > Pseudomonadota > Gammaproteobacteria > Enterobacterales > Yersiniaceae > Serratia > Serratia sp. AXJ-M. Next base: position 1,051,835 of record NZ_CP059394.1, read on the forward strand.
TGGCAGGAGGTGCACGCATGATCCGCGAAATCATGGCCCGTCCGCAGGAGATCGCCTGGCTGCCCTGGGCGGTGCAGTATTTCTTCTTCATCGGTTTGGCCTGCGGCAGCGTCGTTATTGCCGTCTGGCTGCGCTGGCGTGAACCCAATAAAACGGTCCGGCTGGAACTGGCCGCCGTCTCGTTGGCAGTCGTGAGCGGCACCGTGGCGCCATTGGCTCTGAGTGCCGATCTGCACCAACCTGCCCGTATCTGGCATTTTTACGCGCACTTTACGCCCTGGTCGTGGATGTCGCTCGGCTCGCTGTTCTTGCCGCTGTTTACCCTGCTAGTGATGGGCTATTTCGCGCTGCTGATGCGTAGCCGGTTGAGAGCGGAAACCTTGCCATTCTTGGCGCGTTGGTTGCAGATATTCCCGGCCTGGCGCGAGGAAAAATGGCTACGTTGGGTGGCGCTGGCCACCTTGCTTTCGGCAGCCAGCATCTTGCTCTACACCGGGCGCGAGGTATCCGTCCTCAGGGCGCAGCCGCTGTGGTACAGCCTGTGGTTGCCCTGGTTGCTGTTGCTTACCGCTGTGCAGGCCGTTCCGCCGCTGTTGGCCTGCTGGTTGCGGTACGAACCGCAATGGCAGCCACGTCTGGCTGGCTATCAGGCAGTGAGTTTGCTGTTGCTGTGCTTCTCTTGCCTTGGCTGGTGGCTGGATGGCAGCACGTCCTCTGCCGCGTTGCATCGCTTGGCAAGTCAAGGCGTGGTTTGGCGTTTGGCCGGCATCGCCGTTGTCGTCTCGATCTTGTTGTTGTTGGCGCTGGCCTGGCGAGTTCGCAGCCAAGCGCTGGGGGCAAAAGGGTTGCTGGGCCAGTGCATGGTCTCGCTGTTGCTCTGCTGGGGTGTGCGTTGGCTGCTGCTGATGCAAACCCAGACGCTGCCTAAGTTCAACGTATTAACCAATCCCTATGTGCTACCGCTCGGCAGCGAAGGGCTGTTGGCGATTCTGGGCACTTTGGGGTTGTGGATAGCGTTAATCATTGGGATCCGTGAATTACAGCATCAGTTGATGGAGAAAAAACATTATGGCTAAGTCAACGCGGCGTCAGTGGTTAAAAGGCGGCCTTGCCTTGGGCGGGTTGACGCTGTTCGGCGCCAGCTACAGCGAGATGGTGCAGAAGGTGTTTACCGGGCTGCGCGACGGCAGCAGCGGTAAATTGACGCTGGACAGGATCAGCGCCAACGCCTTGCCGACCGAAGGGCGTCGACACCCCGATGGCTGGCAGGCCAACCCACAGCAGGCAGTATCGATGACCCAGTGTTTTGGCTGCTGGACGCTATGCGGGGTGCGGGTCAGGGTGGATCGCCAGAACCACCAGATCTTGCGGATCGCCGGTAATCCTTACCATCCGCTGTCTCACGATCGTCACTTTCCCTACGCTTTGCCGGTGGCGGACGCGCTCAACCGTCTGGGGGGCGATGAGGGCCTTGAACAACGCTCGACGGCCTGCGCCAGGGGCGCGACCTTGCTGGAGGGATTAACCAGCCCTTACCGCGTGCTGGAGCCGATGAAGCGGGTAGGGCCGCGCGGCGGCGGGCAGTGGCAACGCATCAGCTTTGAACAGCTGATTCAGGAAGTGGTGGAGGGCGGCGATCTGTTTGGCGAAGGGCCGATCGAGGGGCTGCGGGCTATCCGCGATCTCGACACGCCGCTCGATCCGGCTCAGCCTTTGTTGGGCCCCAAGGCCAATCAACTGTTGGTCACCAATGCCGGCGATGAAGGCCGGGACGCGTTCATCAAACGTTTCGCGCAAAACGCCTTCGGGACACGTAACTTCGGTCATCATGGTGCCTATTGTGGATTGGCCTATCGTGCCGGTTCCGGGGCTTTAATGGGCGATTTGGAAACCAATGCCCACGTCAAACCGGACTGGGATAATTTGCGCTTTGGCCTGTTTCTCGGCACTTCACCGGCGCAGTCCGGCAACCCGTTCAAGCGCCAGGGGCGCCAACTGGCCAATGCCCGCATGCGCGACGAGTTTCGTTACGTGGTCGTGGCTCCGGCATTGCCGTTGACCACGACCCTGGCCAACGATCACAACCGTTGGGTGCCGGTGTTGCCCGGTACAGACTCTGCGTTGGTCATGGGGATGATCCGCTGGATTATCGAACAGGAACGTTATAACGCAGACTACCTGGCGTTGCCAGGCGAGGTGGCAATGCAGGCCGCCGGTGAAAAAAGCTGGACCAATGCCACGCACCTGGTAGTCACCGATGAAGATCACCCCTTGTGCGGACAGTTTTTGCGTCAGGAACATCTGGACGGCAGCACGCCAGGAGAGTCAGAGAGTTCGCCTTTGGTATGGGATGAGCAGCGCGGTCAGCCGGTAGCGGCCAACCTGGCGCTGCGGGGGCCGTTGCGGGTGGATCAGCCATTACGGTTGGTCGACGGTTCGCAGGTTCGGGTGCGTTCGAGCTTCCTGTGTCTGCAACAGGCGGCTGAGCGCTTTACGCTGGCTGAATACAGCGCGCGCTGCGGCGTCAGTGCCGAGACCATTGCCGCACTGGCCAAAGAGTTTACCTCTTACCAACGGCAAGCGGCGGTGATTGCCCACGGCGGCATGATGAGCGGCAACGGCTTTTATAACAGTTGGGCGGTGATGATGCTCAATGCGCTGATCGGCAACCTGAACCTTAAGGGCGGTGTTTCGGTAGGCGGCGGCAAATTCAAAGAGTTTGCCGACGGGCCACGCTATAACCTCAAGACGTTTCCCGGCATGGTGAAACCGAAAGGATTGGTGCTATCACGCAGCAAGCAGGCGTATGAACAATCCGACGAATATCGCCGCAAGCTCGAGCAAGGGGAAAAACCTTACCCGGCGCGCGGGCCTTGGTACCCGTTCGTGGCGGGCCAGTTCACCGAACAGTTGGCACCGGCGCTGATGGGATATCCCTACCCGCTAAAAGCCTGGATCAGCCATATGGGCAACCCGCTGTATGGCGTGGCCGGTCTGCGTGAGGTGGTTGAGCGGCGGCTGAAGGATCCGCGGCAGCTACCGCTGTTTATTGCGATCGATGCTTTTATTAACGAAACCAGTGCGCTGGCGGACTATATCGTCCCGGATACGCATAACTTCGAGAGTTGGGGCTTTACCGCCCCCTGGTCCGGCGTGATGGTGCGGGCGAGCACTGCACGTTGGCCGGTGGTGCCGTCACGTACGGCGAAAACGGCCGATGGGCAGCCGGTGGCGCTGGAGAGCTTTGTCATTGCGCTGTCTAAAGCTATGGATTTACCCGGCTTTGGCGACGGCGCATTGCAGGATCCACAGGGCAACCGCTTCGGGCTGCACAATGCCGAAGATTATTATCTGCGGGCGGCGGCCAACGTGGCCTTTGCCGGTGAACCGCTGCCCGAGGTGACGGAAAGCGAGCTGCGATTGACCGGGGTCGATCGCCTGCAACCGGCGCTGGATAGCGTGTTGAAAGCGGATGAGCGACAGCGTGTGGGCTATCTGCTGGCGCGCGGTGGGCGTTTTGCGCCTTATGAGCAGGCCTGGCGTGGCGATGAAACCGGCCCGCAGTGGAAAAAGGGATTGAATATCTGGAATGAAGAGGTGGCCCGCCACCGCCATGCGATGACGGGAGAACGCTATAGCGGCTGTCCGACCTATTACCCGCCGCGTTTTGCCGACGGCTCTGATGTCGGGGAGCACTATCCGCCAGAGGCATGGCCGTTCCGTTTGATGTCGTTCAAATCGCATCTGATGAGCAGCTCTACGGCACCGATCGATCGCTTGCGTGCGGTGAAACCGGCCAATCTGGTGGCGCTGAATCCGGCCGATGCGCGACGCTATGCGCTGCGGCATGGCGATCGGGTCAGGTTGCAGACCCCGGGGGGCAGCGTCGAAGCCCAGATCAGCCTGCTGGATGGTGTGATGCCTGGCGTAATTGCTATTGAGCATGGTTATGGCCATCGTGAGATGGGCGCGCGGACACACACACTGGATGGTCAACCGTTGGCCGCGGATGCACGCATTGCCGCCGGCATTAATCTCAACGACCTCGGTTTGCCCGATCCGACCCGCGAAATCAGCAATAGCTGGCTGGATTGGGTCAGCGGCGCGGCGGTGCGCCAGGGGTTGCCGGCAAGGCTGCAGCGGTTGAGCTAAGCGGTAGGCCCACGCTCGGTCAAGGCCGGGAGTGGGCATTCAAAAGCTTAGTGCTGAGGGACGGCGGCCGTAGTGGGCTCTACGCTGTGCAGTCGCACATAGCCTAATTGCTCTGGCGTCAGGCCGCTGAAACGCAGCTCAAAGCTGTATTCTGTTTTTGGCAGCAGCGAGTCCGCGGTGGCGATAGGTTGTGAAAGCGCATCGGCCGTCAGCGGTTTACCGGTAGCCGCATCTAGCTGGCCCCATTCCACTACCGCCTTGAACGCAGGCAAGGAGGCTTGTGACAAGGTGCGAACGTGCAACAAGGCCTGGGCGCCGTTAGCCTCGGTTTTTACGTGGCTAAGTGACACGCTCAGTTCGCCGAGATTGCTGTGCAGACGGGCGGCATTATTGGCAGCAGGCACCAGATAGACGCCGCTTGTGGAGTTCTGATTCAGCTGGTTTTGCTGTTCCAGCGCCGTGGCCTGATTGGTCAGGATGGTGAGTTTCTGATTCAGTTCAACCACCTGGTTACGCAGCTTCGGCACTTCGCGAGTTTGTGCGCATCCGGCCAGCAGAACCAGTGCGCTGAGCAGGCAAATTTTGGGGTAACGGGTTGTCATGGCGGGTATTTCCTATTCAACATCTCCTGATATCAGCTTAGCCCGCCTGGTGGGGAAAGTCATGTTCGTCGCCTTTTGGGGCGCTATTTCGAAGAGGGGCTCGCAACAAATAACCGGCGGCCTTTGTTGTGACCGCACTTCGGGGTAAACTGTTCTTAACTATGAAAACGTTTATCAGGACGTGTTATGCATTGCCCTTTCTGCGCCGCCGTTGATACCAAAGTCATTGATTCTCGCCTGGTGGGTGATGGTTCGCAGGTGCGCCGTCGCCGCCAATGTCTGGTTTGTAATGAACGTTTCACCACCTTTGAAGTGGCTGAACTGGTGATGCCGCGGGTCATAAAAAGCGATGAAGTTCGCGAGCCCTTCAACGAAGACAAACTGCGTCGCGGCATGCTGAAAGCGTTGGAAAAGCGCCCGGTCAGCTCCGACGACGTGGAAAACGCGATTAACCACATTAAATCCCAACTGCGTGCCACCGGCGAGCGTGAAGTGCCGACTAAACTGGTGGGCAACCTGGTGATGGATGCGCTGAAAAAGCTGGATAAAGTGGCCTATATTCGCTTTGCCTCGGTTTATCGCAGCTTTGAAGATATCCGCGAATTTGGCGAAGAGATCGCCCGTCTGCAGGACTAAGGGAGCTTTGATGCATAACGACGAATTGTATATGGCGCGCGCCTTCGAACTGGCGCGGCTGGGGCGTTTTACTACGGCACCTAACCCTAACGTCGGCTGCGTGATTGTGCGCGATGGCGAAATCGTCGGCGAAGGCTACCATTTGCGCGCCGGTGAACCCCATGCGGAAGTGCATGCGTTGCGCATGGCGGGCGAAAAAGCCCGTGGTGCCACGGCTTACGTCACGTTGGAGCCGTGTAGCCACCATGGCCGCACGCCGCCTTGTGCCGATGCATTGGTCGCCGCCGGTATTACCCGTGTGGTTGCGGCGATGCAAGATCCTAATCCGCAGGTCGCCGGTCGTGGTTTGTATAAGCTGCAGCAGGCCGGGCTGGACGTACGCCACGGTGTGATGCTGGCCGAAGCCGAGGCGGTGAATCTGGGCTTCCTCAAGCGCATGCGCACCGGCTTCCCTTATGTACAACTGAAGCTGGGTGCCTCGCTGGATGGGCGCACGGCAATGGCCTCTGGCGAAAGCCAATGGATCACCTCTGAGCAGGCGCGTCAGGACGTGCAGCGGTTGCGGGCGCAAAGCGCCGCGATTCTCAGCACCAGCGCTACGGTGCTGGCTGATGATCCGTCACTGACGGTTCGTTGGGATGAGCTGGACGCCGAAACTCAAAGCATTTATCCGCGTGAAAACCTGCGCCAGCCGTTGCGCATTATCCTCGACAGCCAAAATCGCGTCACGCCTCAGCATCGGGTGGTTAATCAGCCGGGTGCAACCTGGTTGGCACGCCTGCAGGCGGACGCTCAAACCTGGCCGCAGGACGTCGAGCAACTGACGTTTCCGGCGCACGGCGGCGGAGTCGATCTGGTGGTGATGATGATGCAACTGGCGAAACGCCAGGTGAACTCGATCTGGGTAGAGGCCGGTGCACAGCTCGCCGGTGCCTTGCTGCAGGCGGGGCTGGTCGATGAGCTCATTTTGTACATCGCGCCAAAACTGTTGGGCGATAATGGCCGCGGTCTGTGTCAACTGCCGGGCCTTGAGCGTCTGGCCGATGCGCCGGAGTTTGTTTTCAGCGAAGTACGGCAAATTGGCCCCGATTTGCGGCTGCGGTTGAAGGCAAAATACTGAATTTAATGCCCGCGAGCCGGGGCGGTCAGCGTTTTACAAAACCGCCCGCGCAGGCAGATAAAGAATGTGATAGAATCCGCCCCCCTGCGGGGTATTGAACCCATTTTTAAGGAAAGCCCATGAAAGTTATCGAAGGTGTTGTTGCTACTCCAAATGCCCGTGTGGCGATCGCAATTGCACGTTTTAACAATTTCATCAACGACAGCCTGCTGCAAGGTGCTATCGATGCACTCAAGCGCATTGGCCAGGTTGCTGACGACAACATCACCGTTGTCTGGGTCCCGGGCGCTTACGAGCTGCCGCTGACTGCGCGCGTGCTGGCTAACACCGGCAAATACGATGCGGTTATTGCACTGGGCACCGTTATCCGTGGGGGCACCGCGCACTTCGAATATGTCGCGGGCGAAGCCAGCTCCGGCCTGGGCAGTGTTTCTTTGAACACTGAAATCCCGGTTGCCTTTGGCGTGCTGACAACCGAGAGCATCGAACAGGCTATCGAACGTGCCGGCACCAAAGCGGGCAACAAGGGTGCTGAAGCTGCTCTGACCGCACTTGAAATGATTAATGTTATCAAAGCTATTAAAGCCTGAATTTAGTTAAGGGGAATTCCGTGAAACCTGCTGCTCGTCGCCGCGCTCGTGAGTGCGCTGTTCAAGCGCTTTACTCTTGGCAGTTGTCTAAAAATGACATTGCCGATGTTGAACACCAGTTCCTGACGGAGCAAGATGTCAAAGATGTGGACATCGCCTATTTTCGGGAGCTGCTGTCCGGCGTGGCGGTGAATGCAGGTCTGCTGGATGGCCTGATGGCACCTTACCTGTCGCGTCAGCTCGAAGAGCTGGGCCAGGTGGAAAGAGCCGTTCTGCGCATTGCGCTGTTTGAGCTGAAAATGCGTGAGGACGTGCCGTACAAGGTGGCTATCAATGAAGCGATCGAGCTGGCGAAAACCTTCGGCGCTGAAGACAGCCACAAGTTTGTGAATGGCGTGCTGGATAAAGCAGCACCAAGCATCCGCAAGAAAAAATAAAAAATTAAGGCCGGTATCCCCGGCCTTAATTTCTTCTATTGGAACATCGACCATGGCATGTGGCGAATTTGACCTCATTGCCCGCTATTTTGACCGGTTTAAGAGTCTGCGCCGGGACGTACAGTTGGGCATTGGAGATGACTGCGCACTCCTGACAGTGGCAGAAAAACAGCTTTTGGCCGTCAGTACCGATACCCTGGTTTCGGGCGTTCACTTCCTGCCGGACATCGATCCGGCCGATCTCGGCTACAAAGCGTTGGCAGTTAACCTGAGCGATCTGGCGGCTATGGGCGCGGATCCAGCCTGGCTTTCACTGGCATTAACCCTGCCGGAAGTGAATGAGCCCTGGTTGAAGGCGTTCAGCGACAGTCTGTTCGAACAACTTAATTATTACGGCATGCAGTTGATTGGCGGCGACACCACGCGTGGCCCATTGAGCATGACGCTGACAATCCACGGTCTGATCCCGGCCGGCCGGGCGTTGACCCGTGGCGGCGCACGTATTGGCGATTGGATCTACACCACCGGTACGCTGGGTGACAGCGCCGCCGGGTTGGCTGTTTTGCAGGATCGCCTGCAGGTGGCGGACGCCGATGCTCGCGATTACCTGATTGGGCGCCATCTGCGGCCCCAGCCGCGGGTGCTGCAAGGGCAGGCGCTGCGCGATCTGGCCAGCTCGGCGATTGATATTTCGGACGGTCTGATTTCCGATCTGAAGCACGTATTGAAAGCCTCCGAGTGCGGTGCGCGCATCAATTTGGATGAGCTGCCGCTGTCGCAGGCGCTAAGCAGCCACACCGATGCTGAACAGGCGTTACGCTGGGCGTTGACCGGCGGAGAGGATTACGAGCTGTGCTTCACCGTACCGGAGATCAATCGCGGCGCGTTGGAAGTGGCGTTGAGCCATTTGGGCGCGGATTACACCTGCATTGGTCAGATTGGCCCGCTTTCGGAAGGCATCAAGTTCTATCGCAACGATGAAGCGGTTGAGCTGCCATGGCACGGTTTCGATCATTTCAGCGAAGGGCAGGCGTAACATGGATGAAGCAACACGTCGCTTGCGGATGAGCAATCCGTGGCACCTGTTGGCAACCGGCTTCGGCAGCGGTTTGTCACCGGTGGTACCGGGCACCATGGGGTCGCTGGCGGCAATCCCGTTCTGGTTGTTGTTGATCCAACTGCCGTGGCAACTCTATTCGCTGCTGGTGATGTTCAGCATCTGCATCGGCGTTTATTTGTGCCACCAGACGGCCAAAGATATGAAGGTCCATGATCACGGTAGCATCGTCTGGGACGAATTTGTCGGGATGTGGATCACGCTGATGGCGCTGCCGGTCAACGACTGGCAGTGGGTTGCCGCGGGCTTTGTGATTTTCCGCATTCTGGATATGTGGAAGCCGTGGCCGATCCGTTGGTTCGATCGCAACGTGCACGGTGGCATGGGGATTATGATCGACGACATCGTCGCCGGGGTGATTTCCGCCGGTATCATCTACCTGATTGGTCATCACTGGCCTGCCGGGCTGTTCTGATGACAAGGGCGCAGTTCATCATGCTGCGCCCTTGATACTCACTGTGCTATTCAAATCCTGTCACATGATGCGGCACATAAGCCGTTTCCAGCTCGGCTATCTCTTCCTGGGTTAATTCAAGATCGACGGCAGCAACGGCGTCTTCCAGATGTTCATGACGTGACGCGCCGATGATTGGCGCACTGACGACCGGCTTGCTCAATAGCCATGCCAGAGCGATTTGCGCCCGAGATACGCCGCGTTCTTGCGCAATGCTCGCCACGCGTTCTGCGATGATGGCGTCAATGCCTTCGGTTTCATCGTACAAGTTTTTGCCGACCTGATCGGACACCAGCCGCGCGGTGGTTTCACCCCATGGGCGGGTCAAACGCCCACGTGCCAGCGGGCTCCAGGGCAGCACCGCGATACCCTCGGCGGCGCACAGCGGCAGCATCTCTCGCTCTTCTTCCCGCTGGATCAGGTTGTACTGATCCTGCATGCTGACAAAACGCGTCCAGCCGTGCAGATCGGCGGTATAAAGTGCCTTGGCGAACTGCCAGGCGTACATCGAAGACGCGCCGATATAACGCGCCTTGCCGGCTTTCACCACCTCATGGAGCGCTTCCAGCGTTTCTTCCAGCGGCGTTTCATAGTCCCAACGGTGGATCTGCAACAGATCAACGTAGTCGGTGCCCAGTCGCTGCAAGCTATCGTCGATGGACTGCATGATTTTAGCGCGCGATAGCCCAGACTCGAGATTGCTCATCGGGAAATAGACTTTGGTGGCGAGCACTACTTCGTCACGGCGAGCGTAATCGCGCAGCGCCCGGCCGACGATCTCTTCGCTGCTGCCATCTGAGTAACTGTTGGCGGTATCGAAGAAGTTGATGCCGGCATCCAGCGCCTGTTTCAGCAGCGGGCGACTGCTTTCTTCCGGTAGCGTCCAGGCATGGTTGCCACGGTCGGGTTCACCGTAGGTCATGCAGCCGAGGCAGATGCGGGAAACGTTCAGGTCGGTATTGCCCAGTTTCAGATACTTCATGCTTTCCTCCCGGTATCAGCACAGAACTTTAACTGTAGCGGGTTTTCGGGCGACGCAAATGAAAACGCCCCCGCAATGCGGAGGCGTCGGTCAAATCAGGCGCGAAAATTATTGCGCCAGCCAGACCTCAATCTTCTGCTGTATCCCTGCGGCATCCAGACCCAGATCGACACGCACCTCTTCCTGGCTGCCTTGTGAGATAAAGCTGTCCGGCAGGCCGATATTCAGTACCGGGATAGCGCGACGCTTGGCCATCAGCAACTCGTTAACACCGCTACCGGCACCGCCCATAATGGCGTTTTCTTCCAGTGTGACCAGCGCGTCATGGCTGGCTGCCAGCTCCAGCACCAGCTGTTCGTCCAGCGGTTTTACGAAGCGCATATCCACCAGCGTGGCATTGAGCGCTTCCGACACCTGCGCAGCTTCCGGCAGCAAGGTGCCGAAGTTCAGGATCGCCAGTTTTTCACCTTCACGGCGGACAACGCCTTTGCCGATCGGCAGCGCGCTAAGGGGCTCCAGCGGCGCGCCGGTACCCGTACCGCGAGGGTAACGTACGGCGCTTGGGCCTTCGTTATAGTGATAACCGGTGTAGAGCATTTGGCGGCATTCGTTCTCATCACTTGGCGTCATGATCACCATAGTCGGGATGCAGCGCATGAATGACAGATCGAACGCACCCTGGTGAGTCTGGCCGTCAGCGCCGACAATACCACCGCGATCGATGGCAAACATCACCGGCAAATTTTGAATCGCGACGTCGTGGATCAGTTGATCGTAAGCGCGCTGCAGGAAGGTGGAGTAAATCGCCACCACCGGCTTGTAGCCGCCAATCGCCAACCCGGCAGCGAAGGTCACCGCGTGCTGTTCGGCGATCGCTACGTCAAAATATTGCTGCGGATAGTCGCGGGAGAATTGCACCATGCCCGAGCCTTCACGCATTGCCGGGGTAATCGCCATCAGTGAGCTGTCCTTGGCGGCGGTTTCGCACAGCCAATCGCCAAAGATTTTTGAATAGGTCGGCAGGCCGCCGGCGCTTTTCGGCAGGGTACCGCTGGCCGGATCGAATTTGGGTACCGCGTGGAAGCTGATCGGGTCTTTTTCTGCCGGTGCGTACCCACGGCCCTTTTTGGTCATGATATGCAGCAGTTGCGGGCCTTTCAGGTCACGCATGTTCTTCAAGGTAGCGACCAGTCCCTGAACGTCATGGCCGTCGACCGGGCCAATGTAGTTAAAGCCCAGCTCTTCGAACAGCGTGCCCGGCACGACCATGCCTTTCAGGTGTTCTTCGGTACGCTTGACCAGCTCTTTGATTGGCGGCAGGCCGGACAGCACTTTTTTACCGCCCTCACGCAGGGTGGAGTAAAGCTTGCCGGACAGCAGCTGCGCCAGATGATTGTTCAGCGCACCGACGTTTTCCGAAATCGACATTTCATTGTCGTTAAGCACCACCAGCATATCCGGATCGATGTCACCGGCGTGGTTCATGGCTTCAAATGCCATACCGGCGGTGATGGCGCCATCGCCGATAACGCAAACCGTACGGCGGTTTTTGCCTTCGCGAGCTGCAGCTACCGCCATGCCGAGACCGGCGCTGATCGAAGTCGAGGAGTGACCAACCGACAACACGTCATACTCACTTTCCGCACGCCATGGGAAAGGGTGCAGGCCATTTTTCTGGCGAATGGTGGAGATCTTGTCGCGGCGACCGGTCAAAATTTTATGCGGGTAAGCCTGATGACCCACGTCCCACACCAGATGATCGAAGGGGGTGTGGTACACATAGTGCAACGCCACCGTCAGTTCGACGGTTCCCAGCCCGGAGGCAAAGTGGCCGCTGGAACGGCTGACGCTGTCCAGCAGGTATTGCCGAAGTTCGTCACACAGTTTCGGCAGGCTCTCTTTCGGCAGCGAACGGAGTTCATCGGGATTTTCCGCTAGCGCCAGGGTCGGGTATTTGGCTATATCAAGACTCATTCGATACTCATATCAGAGGAGTTAACGTCACACGTTAATTGTCGCGTTCAATAATGAAGCTGGCTAACGCTCGCAATGGCGCTGTGTTATAAGATTGTGCTGCCAAAGTGTCTAATGCAGCTAAAGCTTCCTGATAGAGATCCCACGCTTTTGCTTTCGCGCTGTCAAGCCCGAGCAAAGCTGGATAGGTGCTCTTTCCGTGTTGCTGGTCCGCCCCCTGGCGTTTACCGATTTTTTCGGTTTCGCCGACCACGTCCAAAATATCATCCTGCACCTGAAACGCCAGGCCTATCGCGGCGGCGTATCGGTCAAGCTGCGGTAGCGCTTTACGGCCAGGTTCCCCGGCGGCCAAGGCCCCAAGGCGAACTGCTGCGCGAATTAACGCGCCGGTTTTGTGGCGATGGATCTGTTCCAACGCTTCCAGACCTATCTGTTTATCTTCGGCTTCCAGATCCAGCGATTGCCCACCGCACATGCCGGCAACGCCGCTGGCGGTGGCCAGCTCGGAAACCATCGCCAACCGATCGCGCAGCGCCACGTCGGGCATGTCGGCATCGGCCAGAATGGTGAATGCCAGCGTTTGAAGCGCATCTCCGGCCAGAATGGCATTGGCCTCGCCAAATTTGATGTGGCAGGTTGGCTGACCGCGACGCAGATCGTCGTCGTCCATGGCCGGCAAGTCGTCATGGATCAGCGAGTAGGCGTGAATGCATTCTACCGCAGCTGCGGGAGCATCCAAATTATTCAGTGATACGCCAAACATCTGCCCGGTAGTGTACACCAGAAACGGACGCAGGCGTTTCCCGCCCAGCAGTGCACCGTGACGCATTGCCGCCACCATATTGCCATCGTTGAATGGCAACGGTGCGATAAAATCCAGCAGCGTACGGTCGGCCCGCTGGCGCAAGGCCTGCAACTGGTCAGAAAAAGCGGTCTGTTGGACAGTTTCGGACATGGTGATTACTCGGCATCCGGTGTGAAAGGCGTCAGCGCAGCATCATCGGCGCTGTCGTTAAGCAAAATTTGTACGCGCTGCTCCGCCTGCTGCAGCTTCTGCTGGCCCTGACGCGCCAACTGCACGCCGCGTTCGAATTCATTCAGCGCGTCTTCCAGCGGTAATTCACCCGATTCCAGACGCGTCACGATGTTTTCCAGCTCGCTGAGGGAGCTCTCAAAGCTGACGTTTTGCTCTGTACTGTCTGATTGTGCAGGTTTTTTCGGCATAATTTTCTTTTTACATCATCATGTGAACAGTGGCGCCAGAGCCTATCCTAGCGGATCTTGATTGGCAAATCATGGCGCGCATGTGTGGTTTTGTGCACCGAGGCTCACCAGATAGTGATATACTCTGCGCCGCAAATGCGATTGATAAAACATTCGGCAACCCCGTGGGTTTTATCAATCGCATATACATTGTAAATCCTTTTCCCTCGTAATTCTGACAATAAAGACCGCCATGAAGTTTATCATTAAATTGTTCCCGGAAATCACCATCAAGAGCCAATCTGTGCGCTTGCGCTTTATCAAGATCCTCTCGACCAGTATCCGTAACGTCCTGAAGCAGTATGATGAAACACTGGCGGTCGTCCGTCACTGGGATCATATCGAAGTTCGCGCCAAAGATGAAAACCAGCGGCCGGTAATTGCCGACGCGTTAACGCGCATTCCCGGCATTCACCACATTCTGGAAGTGGAAGACCGCGACTATACCGATATCCACCATATTTTTGAGCAGACGCTGGAAGCCTACCGCGAGCAACTGCAGGGGAAAACTTTCTGCGTGCGCGTAAAGCGCCGCGGCAAGCAGGACTTCAATTCGCAGGACGTTGAGCGTTACGTTGGTGGCGGTCTGAACCAGCACATTGAGAGCGCGCGCGTTAAACTGTCGCACCCGCAGGTGACGGTTAACCTGGAAATCGAAGACGACAAGCTGATGCTGGTCAAAGCCCGCCGTGAAGGCATTGGCGGTTACCCGGTGGGCACTCAGGAAGACGTGCTGTCGCTGATTTCCGGTGGTTTCGACTCGGGCGTTTCCAGCTATATGCTGATGCGCCGTGGTTGCCGCGTGCATTATTGCTTCTTCAACCTGGGCGGCGCCGCGCATGAAATTGGCGTGCGGCAGGTGGCTCACTACCTGTGGAGCCGTTTTGCCAGTTCGCACAAGGTGCGCTTTATCGCCATCGATTTTGAACCTGTGGTCGGCGAGATCCTCGAGAAGGTCGAAGACGGTCAAATGGGCGTGGTGCTTAAGCGCATGATGGTGCGCGCCGCTTCACAGATAGCGGAGCGTTACGGCGTGCAGGCTCTGGTGACCGGTGAGGCGCTGGGACAGGTTTCCAGCCAAACGCTGACTAACCTGCGCTTGATCGACAACGCATCCGATACGCTGATTCTGCGTCCGCTGATCTCCCACGACAAAGAGCACATCATCAAAGTGGCGCGTGAGATTGGCACCGAAGACTTCGCCAAGACTATGCCGGAATACTGCGGCGTGATCTCGAAAAGCCCGACGGTGAAGGCGGTCAAAGCCAAAATCGAAGAAGAAGAAGCCCACTTTGACTTCAGCATTCTCGATCGCGTGGTCAGCGAAGCCAAGAACGTGGACATCCGCACCATCGCCGAGCAGACGCAGGAACAGGTTACCGAAGTGGAAACCGTGGCGGCGTTTGGCGCTGACGAGGTGATTCTGGATATTCGTTCTAATGACGAGCAGGAAGACAAGCCGCTGAAGCTGGATCAGGTTGAGGTGAAACCGCTGCCGTTCTACAAACTCAGCACCCAGTTTGGCGATTTGGACCAGAGCAAAACCTACCTGCTGTACTGTGAGCGTGGCGTGATGAGCCGCTTGCAGGCGCTGTATTTGCTGGAGCAGGGCTACAGCAACGTCAAGGTTTACCGTCCGTAATCAATCCAGGGGCGGGTAAACCGCCCCTGTGATTTAATCGCGAAAGTCGTACATCCCCGGAATCAAGACCAGCTGAGCGGCGATCTCCGCCGCTTTGGCTTTCCCCAGCAGCAAATCAATCAGCTTCAGCGCAAACTCCATCGAAGTTCCCGGCCCCTGGCTGGTGAGCAGATTAACGCGCGCGTCGTATACCACACGTCGTTCCATCCATTTATCGGCCGGGATCTGTTCTTTCAGCCCCGGGAAGCCGGTCATATTGCCGACGGGGAACAGATCGTGATGTTGCAGCACCAGCGCGGGTGCGGCACAAATGGCGGCGACGATATTGCCCTGAAGATGCATCTGACGCACTTTCTCCACCAGCAGCGGGCTGTCGCGGAAACACTCGGCACCTTTCAGGCCGCCGGGCAGCACTATCGCGTCGAAGGGCTCATCGACAATGGACACCAGCGCCGCATCTGCCAGCAGCTTGACGCCGCGTGAGCAGACAATAGTCAGGTCGCCATCGCCGGCTACGCTGGCGGTAGTGACTTTTATGCCTGCCCGAACCAACAGATCTATCGTGGTGACGGCTTCGATTTCTTCGCTACCAGGTGCCAGGCAGACCAGCGCCGATACGCTCATATTCATTTTCCTTTCGCTTAATCAATTCAAACAGTCGCGCGTTCTCCGGCAGAGTCACGCCGTGGCTGCGTGCGCGACGCAGCAGATAGCCTGTAATGTAGTCGATCTCGGTATGCCGCTGAGTGCGGATATCTTGCAGCATCGAAGAGACGTTGTCCGCAGTGCTCTGGATCACCTCCATCACATACTGCTGTAAGCCTTCGCAGGAGGTATGGTAACCCTCCATCGCCATCACGCCGGCGACTTCACGGCAGATGGCCTCAATTTGTTCCGGATAGCGCTGCAAATCGCCATTGCGGCAGTTATACAGGGCAGTTAGCGGGTTGATCACACAGTTGACCGCAAGTTTGCGCCAGTTCGCCGAGGCAATGTTGTTATGCCAGGCGACGTCAGGCAGTGCCTGATGCAGCACTTCCGCCAGGTGGCTGAGCGAAGTCGCCGCCGGAGATGTCGGGCCGATATGGGTGGTGCCGCCGGCAACATGGATAATAGTGCTGCCGTCATGGCGTGCCGCATGGGTGGTGGTACCCTGCAGTATCGGCTGGTTGTTCGGCGGCAGTTCGTCCTGCGTGCCCATGCCGTTATGCAGCAGCAGGATGGCGCAACGCGGGTGCAGCTTCGGCAGCAGGGCGCTAACCGCCCCAGAGACTTGCCAGGCTTTTAGCGTGACCAGCAACAGTTCGCTCTGGGCCAGATGTTCAGGATCGTTGGTGGGCAAATTACGGTTGAACGAGAGGCCTTCAGGCTCAATGACGTTCACTGCGCAAAAGGGTTGCGGTACTCGTAACCATCCCTGTACGTCATGGCCCTGCTGATAAAGCCGGGAGAGCCACAGCTGTCCGAGCGCGCCGCAACCAAGAACAGTTATTTTCATCCAGACTCCTTGGGGTAACGGGAAGAACGCCCAGTATCTATCCTATAATTATAGACTTTTCTGCTGCGCGGCGGGGCCGGCAAATTTTGTCTGAGGCGCTAAAGCGGTTATCATGCTCGGCATCGAAATCGCCTATCACATTAGGCTCTAATTCAGGAGGAAGAAGTATGCCATCTTTCGACATTGTTTCCGAAATTGATATGCAAGAAGTACGTAACGCCGTTGAGAACGCCACGCGCGATCTTGGTACCCGTTGGGATTTCCGTAACATGCCGGCCAGCTTTGAGCTGAACGAAAAAAACGAAAGCATCAAGGTTGCCAGCGAATCTGATTTTCAGGTGCAGCAGCTGCTCGATATTCTGCGTGAAAAACTCAGCAAGCGCAGCATTGACGGCGGCGCGCTGGAGATCCCCGAGGAGCTGACCCACAGCGGCAAAACCTACAGTGTGGAAGCCAAGCTGAAGCAGGGTATTGAAGCCGCCCAAGCGAAGAAAATCGTCAAGCTGATCAAAGACAGCAAGCTGAAAGTTCAGGTGCAAATCCAAGGGGATGAAGTACGGGTAACCGGTAAATCACGCGACGACCTGCAGGGCGTGATGGCGCTGGTGCGCGGTGCCGATCTGGGGCAGCCTTTCCAGTTCAAAAACTTCCGCGACTGATCCTTTCGCCAAGAAGAATATATTGATGGGGCCGGCTTGCCGGCCCCTAGTCTGATGACAAACACCCGAAAAACGTGGTTTTCGGATGTTTGGGGTAAATCAGAAGATATAATCCTTTGTTTTTATTAGCCCCAAGGTCAGGACTTTTAACTGCAAAGGACTTTGTCAGCAATCTGGGGGCCGGCTTGCCGGCCCTTTTCTTTACAGCGAATTCACCAGCGCTTCCAACTGGCCGCGGTTGGTTTGCTTGGTATCGACCTTTACGTAGGCGCTGCGCTCTTCCGGCACCACAATCGCTTCTGCTACACCCGGCTGGGCCTTCAGGCGGCTTTCCAACGCCGAGTCTTTCACTGCCAGTTCCGACAGCGTAATACGTAGGCTGCTCACGTACGGCGGTTCCTGCATGGTGCTGCTGACCATAAACCAGATGGCGGCTAAAACTGCCCCGGCGATAAAGACCAATCCCGCGCCCTGCAGGCCGTACAGAAAGCCTCCCAGGCTGCCGCCAATTGCCACGCCGATAAACTGGCTGGTGGAGTAAACCCCCATCGCCGTGCCTTTATAGCCCGCCGGCGACTCTTTACTGATCAGGGAAGGCAGGATCGCTTCCATCACGTTGAACGCCATAAAGAACAACTGAACGCCGGCAATAATGCCCCAAAGATGCGCGCCGGACAGCCACAGCAGCACTTCAGCACAGAACAATACCGCCACGCAGCCCATAAACACCTGCTTCATGCGGCGCTTCTTTTCGGCATAGATGATAAACGGCACTACGGCGGCGAAAGACACCAGCATGGTGACCAGATAGACAATCCAGTGTTCGCTGGGCGCCAAACCGGCTTTTTCCATTGCTAATGGCAGTGCCACGAAGCTGGACATCAACAAGATGTGCAGGCACATGATGCCGAAATTCAGTTTCAGCAGGCGGGAATTGCTCAACACCTTGCTGAAACTGCCACGGACTATACTGGATTCGCGGTTCAGCACGTGGCTGCTGGCGGAAGGCACGACCGCCAGGGTGATGACGATACCGGCCAATGCCAGCACGGCAATCATCCAGAACAGCGCATGCAGGCCAAAAGCGTGGGTGACTATCGGGCCGACCACCATGGCGATGGCGAAGGTAATACCAAAGCTGACGCCGATGAATGCCATCGCTTTGGTACGGTTCTGTTCCCGGGTCAAATCAGACAGTAGTGCCATCACCGCTGCGGCGATAGCGCCGGAACCTTGCAATGCCCGGCCGAGGATCACCCCCCAGATGGAGTCGGTGGCGGCGGCGATCACGCTACCCAGCGCGAAGATCAACAGCCCGCCGACAATCAGCGGCTTGCGGCCGATGCGGTCGGAAATCAGGCCGAAGGGAATTTGGAACACCGCTTGCGCCAGGCCGTAAATGCCAATGGCGATACCGATCAGCGTTTCGCTGGCGCCGTTCAACGCCATACCGTAGGTGGTCAGTACCGGCAGCACCATAAACATGCCGAGCATGCGCAGTGAGAATACCGTTCCTAATCCCCAGGTCGCCCGTCGTTCCAGCGGGGTCATTGCATTATCGTTCATTAAAACCTCATTAAAAGCCATTCCGTCAGGTTATCGGTGATAACGCCTGATGGGATAGCTTCTGTTAAAACTGCGTCATTTTAGTGTGAAGGGCAGGGGGGGTAAATCTAATGTTGTTTAGCAGATATTACAGTTCGTCGGTTTTTCTGCGAGACAAATAAAATGGGCCGCTAAGCGGCCCATAGAGAGCGGACAAAGACCTCAGTAGCTAGTAGTAATGCATTGAGTACTAATAGAAACAAAGGATTATATCTCTGCCTTGCCCCAAACATCCGAAAACCACGTTTTTCGGGTGTTTGTCATCAATTTAATGGGCCGCTAAGCGGCCCATTAACAGACGATTTGGCTTACCAGACGTAAGTCATCAAGGTTTCCGGCGAGGCCGAAGCGCTGAAGTCGATAGACATCATCACGCTGAGCGAGGTAATGGCAACAATCGAGAACACAAACAGTTTGCGTGCCCAAACGCTGTCATTTTCGGCTTTGTAACCACGCAGCGCCATCCCCAGCCACCAAACGCTCACCGCCGCAGCGACGATCAGGTATTTGTAGCCGGCGTAGCCGCCCAAAGTCAGCATCAGCGTAGCAACCATAAACGCCACGATGTAGACGGTGATGTGGTTCTTCGCCACCGAGATGCCTTTGACGACAGGCAGTACCGGAATGTTGGCCGCCTGGTAATCTTTAAAGCGGAAGATGGCAATCGCATAGGAATGCGGCATCTGCCACAGGCTAAAGATAGCCAGCAGGATCAACGCACCGGCATCGAACTCGTTGGTGACCGCACAGTAACCGATAACCGGTGGTGCAGCGCCCGACAAGCTGCCGATCAGCGTGCCATATACCGAGTGGCGTTTCATGTACAGGCTGTAGACGCCGACATAAACCACAAAGCCCATCACCGCCAGCCACATGGCCAGCGGGTTGGCGCCAATATACAGCAACGCAAAGCCCGCAATACCCAGAGCGGTAGCGTAAACCAGGCTTACACTCGGCGCGATCAGGCCTTTTACCAGCACCCGATTCTTCGTTCTCTCCATTTTCTTGTCGATGTCGCGGTCAATGTAGTTGTTAAACACACAGCCCGAAGCGACAACCAACGAGACACCCACCAGGGTGGCGAGAAACAGGGGATAGTCGATGCTTCCTTTGGAAGCCAACAGGAATCCCCCGACGACAGAAATTAAATTGCCGAAAATAATTCCTGGTTTAGTTACTTGCAGGTATTGCTTAATCATCACGTGCAGCTCGACTCTTAACTGACCATCATATTGATGTTGAGGTTGTACATAATCCAGAGTGAACCCACAACAACGATACCGATGATCATAGCGGTGAACAGCAATGCCACCAGGTTCCAGCGCTCTTCCGATGAGGTATTCATGTGCAGGAAGTAAATCAGGTGAACGACGACCTGAATCACTGCCATGCCAACAACAACCGCCAGGATGGTTGAGTGAGAGGCGGTACCGCTCATCACCATCGCAAATGGAATCACCGTCAGGATGATCGACAGAATAAAGCCGATCAGATAGGTCTTGACGCTACCGTGGCTTGCGCCGCCGTGAGAAGTTTCATGGGATGAATGACTCATGACATAACCCCCAGCAGGTAAACAACGGTGAAGACGCAGATCCAGACCACGTCCAGGAAGTGCCAGAACAGGCTCAGGCACATCAAACGGGTTTTGTTGGTTGCGGTCAGGCCACGCTTGCTGACCTGAATCATCATGATGATGATCCAAACCAGACCGGTAGTTACGTGCAGACCGTGGGTCGCAACCAGCGCGAAGAAGCTGGACAGGAACGCACTGCGATCCGGGCCATAGCCTTCAACGATCAGGTGATGGAATTCGTAGATTTCCATCGCAACGAAGCCCAGACCGAACAGGAAGGTCAGGAACAGCCAGGTGTTAACGCTGCTAACCTTGCCTTTGTTCATGCCGATCATCGCCATACCGTAGGTGATGGAGCTGAACAACAGCAGGAAGGTTTCAACCAGGACAAACTTCAGATCGAAGATGTCTTTGCCAGAGGGACCGCTAGCGGTCCCGTTCACCAGTACTGCATAAGTCGCGAACAAGCTCGCAAACAAAATACAGTCGCTCATCAGGTAGATCCAGAATCCGAAGACTTTGGTCTCTCCTGCGTCGTGGTGCCCATGCTCTGCATGGGCTGCGTTATGGTTAGTCAGAGTATCAGTTGACATGTTTCACGCCTGCTTTGCTGATTTGTTCATAGTGTTGGTTTTCAATGCGCTCGATCTCATCAACCTGCACATAGTAATCAACATCTTCATCGAAGCTCTTGGCAATCCAGGTCACGATCATACCTACGAAGGCAGCGATCGCCATCCACCAGATGTCCCAGATCATCGCGAAACCAAATACCAGGCTGAAGCCAGCAATAATCACACCGGCACCGGTATTCTTCGGCATATGAATCGGTTCGTATTTAGCCGGTTTCTTATAAGCTACGCCTTTTTCTTTCATGTCCCAGAATTCATCACGGTCATGAATCTGTGGCACTACGGCAAAGTTATAGAACGGCGGTGGAGACGAAGTCGACCACTCCAGCGTACGAGCACCCCATGGGTCACCGGTCAGGTCACGGTTCTGCTCACGGTCACGCACACTGACGAACACCTGAATCACTTGGCACAGGATACCGCAGGCAATCAGAGCCGCGCCGCCAGCCGCTACCAGCAGCAGTGGGTGGAACTCTGGGTTGATGTTCTGGCTGATACGACGAGTCATACCCATAAAGCCCAGAGCATACAGCGGCATAAAGGCCACGAAGAAGCCGATGATCCAGAACCAGAACGCACGGATACCCCATTTTTCGTTCAGCGTGAAGCCGAAGGATTTAGGGAACCAGTAGGTCAGGCCTGCGAAGCAACCGAACACCACACCACCAATGATAACGTTATGGAAGTGGGCAATCAGGAACAGACTGTTGTGCAGCACGAAGTTCGCGCCCGGCACGGCCAACAGAACACCGGTCATACCACCCACGGAGAAGGTGATGATGAAGCCGATGGTCCACAGCATAGCGGAGTTGAGCTGAATGCGGCCCTGGTACATGGTGAACAGCCAGTTGAAGATTTTCACCCCGGTAGGGATGGAAATGATCATGGTGGCAATACCGAAGAAGGCGTTTACGTTCGCGCCGGACCCCATGGTAAAGAAGTGGTGCAGCCATACGATGAACGACAGAACGGTAATCGCGATGGTTGCCCATACCAGTGAGGTATAGCCGAACAGACGTTTTCTCGAGAAGGTCGCGGTGACTTCGGAGAACACACCGAACACCGGCAGAACCAGGATATACACCTCTGGGTGACCCCAGGCCCAAATCAGGTTGATGTACATCATCATGTTGCCGCCCATATCATTGGTAAAGAAATGGGTGCCCAGATAGCGATCCAGGGTCAGCAACGCGATGGTTACGGTCAGAATTGGGAAAGAAACGATGATCAGGACGTTAGTACACAGAGCTGCCCAGGTGAACACCGGCATCTTCATCAGAGGCATGCCAGGAGCACGCATCTTCAGAATGGTGGCGAAGAAGTTCACACCGGTCAACAGGGTACCGATACCGGAAATCTGCAGACTCCAGATCCAGTAGTCGACCCCGACGCCAGGACTGTATTCCTTGCCCGACAGCGGCGGATACGCCAGCCAACCTGTCTGCGCGAACTCACCAACCCCCAGAGAGATGTTGATCAGCACTACGCCCACCACGAAGAACCAGAAGCTCAGGGAGTTCAGGAACGGGAAGGCAACGTCGCGCGCACCGATTTGCAAAGGTACCACTACGTTCATCAGACCGACCACGAAAGGCATCGCCATGAAGAAGATCATGATGACGCCGTGGGCGGTGAAGATTTGGTCGTAGTGGTGCGGTGGCAGGAATCCGGCCTCGCCGGCGGACGCAAGCGCCTGCTGACTACGCATCATGATGGCATCGGCAAAACCACGCAGCAGCATAACCATTGCCACGATGATGTACATGATACCAATTTTTTTATGGTCAACCGAAGTCAACCAATCGCTCCATAGCCATTTCCACTTGCCGAAATAGGTTATCAGCGCCAGCAGTGCCAGGCCCCCAATAACAATTGCAGCAACGGTGACCATGATGATCGGTTCGTGGTACGGAACCGCATCAATCGTTAATTTTCCCAACATCAGTTTATTCCTCGGCTCCGGCGTGAGCATGTTCACCCATGTCCATACCCTGGCTCATGTCCATACCTTCGTGCGCGGTAGCGCCTTTGTGCATGTCCATATCACCCATGAATTTGCCAATAGTTTCTTTGAACAAATTCGGTTTGACACTGGAGAAGTACTCGACCGGGTTGTTTTCACTCGGCTCTGCCAGTTTGTTAAAGTCGCTGGTGGCGTTTAGGTTATTCGACGATGCTTTCACCTTGGCAACCCACTGATCGAAGTCGCCTTCGGTTGGGGTGACAATGGCGGTGAATTTCATGCCGGAGAACCCGCGACCGCTGAAGCTGCTTGAAATACCGTCGTATTTGCCTGCTTCATTGCCGATCAGGTGCAGTTTGGTCTGCATCCCGGCCATCGCATAAATCTGCCCACCTAACTGAGGAATAAAGAACGAGTTCATTACCGAGTTAGAGGTGATCTTGAATTCGACTGGAACATCTTTCGGGAAGGCCAGCTCATTAACCGTCGCGATACCTTGTTCCGGGTAGATAAACAGCCATTTCCAGTCGAGCGACACTACTTCGATCGTCATCGGCTTCTTGTCAGTGACAATCGGCTTGAACGGATCCAGTTCGTGGGTAGTCTTCCAGGTAATGGTGCCCAGGATGGCGATGATAATGATAGGAATGGTCCAGACGACCGCTTCGATCTTGTTGGAATGTGACCAGTTCGGACTGTATTTGGCGTCTTTGTTGGAAGCACGGTACTTCCAGGCAAAGGCGAACGCCATAAAGATAACTGGTATCACCACGATCAACATCAATGCGATTGCAGTGATAATCAGTGTCCGTTGCTCAACACCAATTGCTCCTTTGGGATTCATCAATACCATATTGCAACCACTGAGCATTACAGTGGAGGCAATTAATGACAACATCCCAATACTTTTATTGTATTTCTTAAGTCTCATCTAACGACCTCAATTACAAAGGCTCTATTGTCGTTTCATGTGTGCGGGCATTTTACGGGAAGGTTGCAGTACTGTAAACATGCTTAAGGGAGTGTCAGCGCCTTGTTGACACTTTCTGTTAAGGGTGTCACAGATGTCACGCTACGTGACAATTTACTAATGGCAACAACGCGTTGGCGCGCTGAATCGTTCCGGGTAATTCGTATGTTAAGGAAAACTAAAGGTATGATGAATCTTTCAGGTGAAAACGCTTTTTTGAAATACGAATGAAAGGTTTATTTAATGTAAAATAATTGTGTCTTAAAGGTGAATTTAATTTTATTTCCGAGCGCCGTACTCGGATAAAAAAATAATTTGGACAGGAATTATATTTTTTAACTAAATAAATACATCACTCTGATGCGTTTTTGTCGACCGGCACGATGGCCGGTCGACTCGATCAGGCCAGTCGGGTACGACGCAGTGCCAGATAGTCCAGCAGGCTCCCCATCGCAATACCTACCAGACTCAGCGCGGCGCCCATCTGCAGTAACCGATCGGCCAGGTTCGGCAAGAGGGTCCAGTCGAGCGCATTGGTGATAAGCAGGAGCAGCCACAGGCCCAGCATGGAGCAGCCCACCGTCAGCAGGCGCAAGGCC
Source organism: Serratia sp. AXJ-M (assembly GCF_046531865.1). Classification (NCBI taxonomy): domain Bacteria; kingdom Pseudomonadati; phylum Pseudomonadota; class Gammaproteobacteria; order Enterobacterales; family Yersiniaceae; genus Serratia; species Serratia sp. AXJ-M. The sequence goes on from NZ_CP059394.1 coordinate 1,076,306, forward strand.
CAGCGGTAAAACTGGCGGAATTCGGTACGCGGCATGAAGTTATCGGTGCGTTGAGTATATTCCAGCGTCTGACGGCACAGGTGCAACAGCAGAAGACCAGGCACCGCGGCAACGATCGAGAATAAATAGAACAGTGGCCAGCCGTGTGCTTCAACAAACCATCCGGCAATCGGCCCGACGTATACCCGCCCGACGGCAGATAATGCCGACAGCAGGGCAAACTGGGTGGCGGAAAATGACTTGTTGCACAGCGTCATCAGCAGCGCGACAAAGGCCGCAGTGCCCATGCCGCCGCACAGGTTTTCCAGGAAGATGGCGCTGCCCATGGTCATGATGTTTTTATCGGTGACCGCCAGTATCCAATAGCCGAGATTGGAAACCGCCTGCAGAATGCCGAACAGCATCAGGGCACGGAACAGGCTGAGGCGTTGCATCAGCACGCCGCCAAACAGCGCGCCGACGATGGTGGCGAACAGGCCGAGCGTTTTGTTGACCAGACCGACTTCACCGGCATCGAAGCCGACGCCACGGATCAGGAAGGTGGTGCTCAGGCTGCCGGCAAAGGCGTCACCCATCTTGTACATCACGATCAGCAGTAAAATCAGCCAGGCATTGTTACGCGCAAAGAAATCACGCAGCGGAGCGACTACCGCCTGCTCCATGGTGCGCGGTGCCGGAATGCTGTCGTCGGGTTCAGGCGCCAGCAGGGTGGCAACAATACCGATCAGCATCAAACCGGCCATCAACCAATAGGTCGACTGCCAGCCTAAGTAGCGGTCCGCCAGCCACAGCGCCAACCCACCGGACACCAGCATCGCCAGCCGGTAACCCAATACCGAGACGGCGGCACCGGTGCCGCGCTCTTCTGCGCTCAGCAGATCGGTTTTATAGGCGTCAAAAACAATATCCTGTGACGCAGAACAGAACGCCACGAGTACCGCCAATGCCGCCAGCCACCACAGGTGCTGTGCCGGCTGCATAAAGCCCATCGCCACAATCGACACCACCAGCAACAGCTGGCTGATCAGCAGCCAGCCGCGCCGACGCCCGAGAAAGGGCGGGGTGTAGCGATCCATAAAGGGCGACCAGAGGAATTTGAACACATAGGCCTGGCCGACCAGCGAAAAAATGCCGATGGTTTTCAGATCGATGTTTTCGACGGTCATCCAGGCTTGCAGCGTGCCGGAGGTCAGTGCCAAGGGCAGACCCGACGCGAAGCCCAGCAGCAGGAGGATGGCGGAATTACGCTGGGTGAAGATATTCAGATACTGTTTCGACATGAGTTCCCTGTCTGCACCGCCCGATGGTTCGGGCGGCACAAGGCGTTCGCGGATTAACGCGCGTTTTGCTTGATGAAGTCGTTGACGCTGGTGTCTTGCGCCATATCGGCAATAACGTCGCCCAACACGGTGTTGACCGCGTTAGTGATTTTCTCGTTGGTTGCCGTGAAGGCACCCTGAACGTTATAGGTTGAACGGTAGTTTTTCACCTGTTTGTTGCCGTTTTTGGCCTGGGCGGTAATAGAAATATCAGCCTTGGTGGTGATGTTGTAGCGCAGGTTGCCTTCGGAGACGTCTGCATACAGGTTATTGACCACGATTTGCAGATCAACTGCGCCGTCAGCGCCAATCATGTAGCCGCGTGCGCCCATTTGTTTCTCGAGCACTTCCTGCAGCAAGAAGCGCAGATCGCGTGATGGCGTCAACGTCACCAACTGGCCGTCGCGGTTCACTTTCGCCAGCGCCTGGTCCTGACGCTGATCCGCGCCGTTAATGCTGATGGTCACGCCCTGCAGGGTCGGATCCTGCTGCGGCAGGACGATCTTCGGCGTCACATTGAGGGTGTTGCTGCTGGTGGCACAGCCGGCCAGCATCAGTGCGGCCAACAGTGGAAGGCAAAGTTTTTTTAACATAGTTACTGTCTCATTCTCGATGGATTTTAAGCCGCCGCAAACTGCCAAGATTAACGAAGCGGGTTTGAGCAAGCTTTCTGTAATAATCAGAGCGGGATAGCCAACAACAAATTGTCGACATCATAGCATCGCCGCCGGCCGGAGGAAGCGCAGAACGCAATGGAGTGACAAATTTTTACCTGCCGTTGATAAAAACATGCTTTTTTGGCCGTCTCAATCAGATAAACCTCAAGCGACGGCGGATGTTGACCGTTTTTTGTCCGCAAAAAAGAGAAATTTACCTGAGGAATGGTCTAAAAGGGACGAAAGCGGCTAAGATTGAAATAGATGGGGGCGGTCCTCTGCCGGTGTAGTAAGGAGATCCTATGATTCGCGAGCAAATAGAAGCAAAGTTAAGGGCGGCGTTTGAGCCCGCGTATCTGGAAGTCGTTGATGAAAGTTATCGTCATAACGTTCCGGCGGGTTCAGAAAGCCATTTCAAGGTGGTATTGGTTAGCGATCGCTTCGTTGGCGAACGCTTCCTGACGCGGCATCGTTCGATTTACGGCGTGCTGTCAGAGGAGTTGGCGGATGGCGTACATGCGCTGGCGTTGCACACCTACACCCTGAAAGAGTGGGAAGGGTTGCAGGATACCGTGCCGGCGTCTCCGCCTTGTCGTGGGGCCGGAACCTTGGCCTGACGGCTAAATTTGCGGTATCAGTGGAACTTTGACCACGATTTGGGGTATTACTACAGACGAATTTTGGAACGGCCTGCGGGCCGTTTCTGTTTTTGACGACGACATAGCCGATGCGTAATGCAGCGAAGGCCGGGTCGGCTTCGGCGGCCTTTTGGCGATCAAATCGGTAAAAGTGTGAGTTTTAGCGCGCCGCCGCCGCCTTGCTTTCCTCGACTCGCTCCGCTTGCGCCGCTATAATGTCGCGTCTTATTTTTCCGGAATGGTTTCGGGACGCTTCTGTCATCAGGAAACTCGGTTCTGTAATGTAGCCGTCCTGGTTCTTGGAACGGAGTTGACCGAGCACTGTGATTTTTTTGAGGTAACAAGATGCAAGTTTCAGTAGAAACCACTCAAGGCCTTGGGCGCCGTCTCTCTATTACTGTACCCGCTGATACTATCAAGCAGGCTATTAAAAAAGAGCTGATCAACGCGGCAAAAAGCGTTCGTATCGATGGCTTCCGTAAAGGCCATGTACCGATGAACATCGTTGAGCAGCGTTATGGCGCTTCCGTTCGTCAAGACGTGCTGGGCGAAGCGATGCAACGCAGCTTTGTTGATGCGATCATCAAAGAAAAGATCAATCCGGCCGGCGCACCAAACTACGTGCCGGGCGAGTACAAAGAAGGTGAAGATTTCACTTTCGCGGTTGAATTCGAAGTGTATCCGGAAGTTGAGCTGAAAGGCCTGGACAGCATCGAAGTTGAGAAGCCGGTTGTTGAAGTTAACGACGCCGACGTTGACACCATGCTGGACACCCTGCGCAAGCAGCAGGCGACCTGGAAAGACAGCGATCGCGCAGCGCAAGCTGAAGACCGCGTAACCGTAGATTTCTCCGGTTCTATCGATGGCGAAGAGTTTGAAGGCGGCAAAGCCTCTGACTTCGTACTGGCTATGGGCCAGGGCCGCATGATCCCAGGCTTCGAAGAAGGTCTGGTCGGTCATAAAGCCGGTGAAGAATTCACTATCGACGTTAACTTCCCGGAAGATTACCACGCTGAAAACCTGAAGGGCAAAGCGGCTAAATTCGCTATCGTTCTGAAGAAAGTGGAAGAGCGTGAGCTGCCAGAGCTGACTGAAGAATTCATCAAACGTTTCGGCGTGGCTGATGGTTCTATCGAAGGCCTGCGTGCTGAAGTGCGTAAAAACATGGAGCGCGAGCTGAAAGGCGCAGTGCGTAACCGCATCAAGACTCAGGCAATCGACGGCCTGGTCAGCGCTAACGAAATCGACGTTCCTGCTGCGCTGATCGACGGCGAAGTTGACGTTCTGCGTCGTCAGGCTGCACAGCGTTTCGGCGGCAACGAGAAGCAAGCGCTGGAACTGCCACGCGAACTGTTCGAAGAGCAGGCTAAGCGTCGCGTAGTTGTTGGCCTGCTGCTGGGCGAAGTTATCAGCACCAACGATCTGAAAGCTGACGAAGATCGCGTTAAGACGCTGATCGAAGAAATGGCTTCCGCTTACGAAGATCCAAGTGAAGTTGTTGAGTTCTACAGCAAAAATAAAGAGCTGATGAACAACATGCGCAACGTTGCTCTGGAAGAACAAGCGGTTGAAGCCCTGCTGGCAAAAGCGAAAGTGACTGAAAAAGCCACTACCTTCAGCGAGCTGATGAACCAGACTCAACAGGCGTAATGTCTGTACGCCAGGGCGCAATCTAACGCGCCTTCGGGGCTGGCTTGCCGGCCCCGGCGTTAAAAAAGCCCGTAACCTTCGGTTGCGGGCTTTTCTTTTTGCCACGTAGCTGATTAATCTCAGGTTAAGCGTGACAATATGCACTATATTTACCCTGTTGCTCTTGGGACAGTCTGGCATGATGGTCATCGTCGACAATGCTGGCCGCGTTAAAATACGCAGTTGGGCTTGAAATTCTGTCAGCGGCCCCAATCTGTAAAATGTATATATACCCTATAGCTTTCAAGTCGCAGTCAGGCGCCCAGCTTGCTCATCCTCAGGCGCTTACTCGAGTAAGTCACTGGGGTGAGCGGCAAATCTGTCGGGAACAGATTTGGACGCTGCGACTTGAAAGATGATGGGTATGGGCTGTTTGCCAGAGTGCGCGGTATGAGAAAAACCGTCGGGTACGTGTGGCGCGGGTCGAATGCTTGAGCATAGTCATCATGACCGTTCTCAAGTAGAATCGGTGTAATAGGGTGTAACCCTGGCCGCCAAGGCAATTTCTATTAGGAGACGGTAATGTCATACAGTGGCGAACGAGATCAATTTGCACCTAACATGGCCCTGGTGCCGATGGTGGTAGAGCAGACTTCACGCGGGGAGCGTTCTTACGACATCTATTCCCGCCTGCTGAAAGAGCGCATTATTTTCCTGACCGGCCAGGTCGAAGATCACATGGCCAACCTGATTGTGGCGCAGATGCTGTTCCTCGAAGCGGAAAGCCCGGAAAAAGACATTTACCTGTACATTAACTCCCCGGGTGGCGTGATCACCGCCGGCATGTCAATCTATGACACCATGAAGTTCATCAAGCCGGACGTCAGCACCATTTGTATGGGCCAGGCGTGCTCGATGGGCTCTTTCCTGCTGACCGCAGGTGCCAAGGGCAAACGCTTCTGCTTGCCGAACTCACGCGTGATGATCCACCAGCCGCTGGGCGGTTATCAGGGCCAGGCGACGGATATCGAAATCCATGCGCGTGAAATCCTGAAGGTGAAGGCACGCATGAACGAGCTGATGGCAGAACATACCGGCCAGTCACTGGAGCAGATCGAACGCGATACCGAGCGCGATCGCTTTATGACCGCGGAAGAAGCGGTAGAATACGGTCTGGTTGACGGCATTCTGACGCACCGCAAGTAAGTACCACGCGGCTGGCGAGGTATATGTGCGAGCCGATAGGCTATAGTAATCAGAGCGGGCGCAGCTCGCTCTGGTGAGCATAATCGGCGTTCCCGGTATGCGTTTTGGGCGCACTGAAGCCGTGATATTCCTGCGGGACAAAGACTAAAGAAGAGGTTTACTGATGACAGATAAGCGCAAAGACGGTTCAGGAAAGCTGCTGTACTGCTCTTTCTGCGGCAAAAGCCAGCATGAAGTGCGTAAGCTGATTGCCGGTCCGTCAGTGTATATCTGCGATGAATGTGTTGACCTGTGTAACGACATTATTCGCGAAGAGATTAAAGAAGTTGCCCCGCATCGTGAGCGCAGTGCGCTGCCGACGCCGCACGAAATTCGCCACCACCTGGATGACTATGTCATTGGCCAGGAGCAGGCGAAAAAAGTGCTGGCGGTAGCGGTGTATAACCACTACAAACGCCTGCGTAACGGCGATACCAGCAACGGTATCGAGTTGGGCAAAAGCAACATTCTGCTGATTGGCCCGACCGGTAGCGGCAAAACTCTGCTGGCAGAAACGCTGGCGCGCTTCCTGGACGTGCCTTTCACCATGGCCGACGCCACCACGCTGACCGAAGCCGGTTATGTGGGTGAGGACGTGGAGAACATCATCCAGAAGCTGCTGCAGAAGTGCGACTACGACGTGCAGAAAGCACAACGCGGCATCGTCTACATCGATGAAATCGACAAGATTTCCCGTAAGTCAGACAATCCGTCCATCACCCGTGACGTGTCGGGTGAAGGCGTGCAGCAGGCCCTGTTGAAGTTGATCGAAGGCACCATTGCCGCGGTTCCGCCGCAGGGTGGCCGTAAGCATCCTCAGCAGGAATTCCTGCAGGTTGATACCTCGAAAATCCTGTTTATCTGCGGCGGCGCATTTGCCGGCCTGGATAAAGTGATCGGTCAGCGCGTCAATACCGGTTCCGGTATCGGCTTCGGCGCGACCGTGAAGGGGGAAGCTGAGAAAGCGACCGAAGGCGAACTGCTGCTGCAGGCTGAGCCGGAAGATCTGATCAAGTTTGGCCTGATTCCTGAGTTCATCGGTCGTCTGCCGGTCGTGGCAACCCTGAGCGAACTGAGCGAAGAAGCGCTGATCCAGATCCTGAAAGAGCCGAAAAATGCCTTAACCAAACAGTATCAGGCATTGTTCAATCTGGAAGGCGTGGAACTGGAATTCCGTGAAGAAGCGCTGAACGCCATCGCCAAGAAGGCCATGACGCGTAAAACCGGTGCACGTGGTCTGCGCTCCATTGTAGAAGGCGCGTTGCTGGACACCATGTATGACCTGCCATCCATGGACAGCGTCGATAAAGTGGTGATCGATGAATCAGTTATCGCCGGCCAGTCCAAGCCTTTGCTGATTTACGGCAAACCGGAAGCACAGGCTTCAGGCGAATAATTCGCCAGTCAAACCAGAAAGTTAATGTCAAAATGGGGGATTTTATCCCCCATTTCTTTTTCCTGCATTCTTGCCGTTGAATGTAAGAGATTCATCCCCATATACTCATTAACCAGATTTTATGAAACGTTTGATGCTTGCGTCTCATGAGATTCCCCTCAACCTGGCGGAAGTTAAACTTAAGAGAGAGCTCTATGAACCCTGAGCGTTCCGAACGCATTGAAATCCCCGTCTTGCCGTTGCGCGACGTGGTGGTTTATCCGCACATGGTGATCCCGTTATTTGTTGGCCGGGAAAAATCGATTCGGTGCCTCGAAGCAGCAATGGATCATGATAAAAAGATCATGCTGGTGGCACAGAAAGAGGCCTCAACGGATGAACCTGGCATTAATGACTTGTTCTCTGTCGGCACCGTAGCGTCGATTTTACAGATGCTAAAACTGCCAGACGGCACGGTAAAAGTGCTGGTAGAAGGCCTGCAGCGGGCACGTATTACTACGCTTTCCGACAGCGGCGAGCACTTTGCCGCCCAGGCAGAATATCTTGAGTCACCGGCGATTGACGAACGTGAACAAGAAGTCCTGGTGCGCACCGCAATCAATCAGTTTGAAGGCTACATCAAACTGAACAAAAAAATTCCACCGGAGGTGCTGACGTCATTGAACAGCATCGACGATGCTGCACGCCTGGCGGATACCATCGCCGCGCACATGCCGCTGAAACTCAGCGACAAGCAGTCGGTACTGGAGATGTTCGATATCACCGAACGTCTGGAATACCTGATGGCGATGATGGAATCGGAAATTGACCTGCTTCAGGTTGAAAAACGTATCCGTAACCGCGTCAAAAAGCAGATGGAAAAAAGTCAGCGCGAGTACTATCTGAATGAGCAGATGAAGGCGATTCAGAAAGAACTGGGCGAGATGGACGACGCGCCGGACGAGCATGAAGCGCTGAAGCGCAAGATTGAAGCGGCGAAAATGCCGAAAGACGCGCGTGAAAAAACCGAAGCGGAACTGCAAAAGCTGAAAATGATGTCACCCATGTCTGCGGAAGCGACCGTGGTTCGTGGTTACATCGACTGGATGCTGCAGGTGCCGTGGAATGCGCGCAGCAAGGTTAAAAAAGACCTGGTTAAAGCGCAAGAAGTGCTCGATATCGATCACTATGGCCTGGAGCGAGTCAAGGACCGTATTCTTGAGTATCTCGCAGTACAGAGCCGCGTAAGCAAAATCAAAGGGCCTATCCTGTGTCTGGTGGGGCCTCCTGGCGTAGGTAAAACCTCGTTGGGACAGTCGATCGCCAAAGCGACCGGTCGCCAGTACGTGCGTATGGCGCTGGGCGGCGTGCGTGACGAAGCGGAAATTCGCGGTCACCGTCGTACCTACATCGGCTCGATGCCGGGTAAACTGATCCAGAAAATGGCCAAGGTCGGGGTGAAAAACCCGCTGTTCCTGCTGGACGAAATCGACAAGATGTCTTCCGACATGCGTGGCGATCCGGCTTCTGCATTGCTTGAAGTGCTGGATCCGGAACAGAACGTGGCGTTTAACGATCACTACCTGGAAGTGGATTACGATCTGTCCGACGTGATGTTCGTTGCTACCTCGAACTCGATGAACATTCCTGCGCCGTTGCTGGATCGTATGGAAGTGATTCGCCTGTCCGGCTACACCGAGGACGAGAAGCTCAATATCGCCAAGCAGCACCTGCTGCCTAAGCAGCTTGAGCGTAACGCCCTGAAAAAAGGTGAGCTGACGGTCGACGACAGCGCCATCATTGGCATTATCCGCTATTACACCCGCGAAGCCGGGGTGCGTAGCCTGGAGCGTGAAATCTCCAAGCTGTGCCGTAAAGCGGTGAAAACGCTGCTGATGGACAAGAAGATCAAGCATATCGAGATCAACGGCGACAACCTGAAAGATTATCTGGGTGTCCAGCGTGTTGACTATGGTCGCGCCGATACCGAAAACCGTGTGGGCCAGGTCACCGGCCTGGCGTGGACGGAAGTGGGCGGCGATCTGCTGACTATTGAAACCGCGTGCGTGCCGGGCAAAGGCAAGCTGACCTACACCGGTTCTCTCGGTGAAGTGATGCAGGAATCGATTCAGGCTGCGCTGACCGTGGTCCGTGCGCGTGCAGACAAACTGGGTATCAACGCCGATTTCTACGAGAAGCGCGATATTCACGTGCACGTGCCGGAAGGCGCGACGCCGAAAGACGGCCCGAGTGCCGGTATCGCCATGTGTACCGCGCTGGTGTCTTGCCTGACCGGCAACCCGGTTCGTGCCGATGTGGCAATGACCGGTGAGATCACCTTGCGTGGTCAGGTACTGCCGATTGGTGGCTTGAAAGAGAAACTGTTGGCTGCGCATCGCGGCGGCATTAAAACCGTGCTGATACCGTATGAGAACAAGCGCGATTTGGAAGAAATTCCGGACAATGTTATCGCCGATCTGGAGATTCATCCGGTGCAGCGAATCGATGAGGTTTTGAACCTTGCGTTGCAGAATCCGGCCTTCGGCGCACTGCCGGTAGCGGCAAAATAGTGACGAATCGCAAAAACCATTGATAAAACTTATGCTGGCAAGTCATTTCGGACTTGCCAGTCTTTTTTTGTACCGCTAAGTTAGAAAGCTGTCGGCCCGCGTTTTGTCACGCTTTCGGTGGCTTGCCAAGGTTCGATGGGATTGATATAACAGCTGCGCTGTCGCAACCGTAGGGATTTTCCGGTGCGACGATTGAATTCTAGAGGGGATGATAGAGTGAATAAGTCACAACTGATCGACAAAATTGCCGCAGGTGCTGATATTTCCAAAGCGGCAGCTGGGCGTGCTTTAGATGCAGTGATTGCATCTGTTACCGAATCCTTGAAGGAAGGGGATGACGTGGCGCTGGTTGGTTTCGGTTCTTTCACCGTGCGTGAGCGTTCTGCCCGTACTGGCCGTAACCCACAGACCGGTAAAGAGATCAAAATCGCGGCAGCCAAAGTTCCGGCCTTCCGTGCAGGGAAAGCGCTGAAAGACGCAGTAAACTGATTGTTTGCGTCTAACCGTTTAGCGTTGCAGGGTTTAGCAATAAACAATCACCTGACGCAACGGTGCTGGTAAGGTAAGATATAAGGCGCATCAGATTGATGCGCTTTTTTTATTTTTGTCGCAGGGAACGCGCCTGCACAAGGGTGTTTTTAATCCACATCACAGCGGAGTGTTGTCACACTATGATGGACAATTTACGCGCGGCAGCTAATCACGTCGTGCTCAAAATCATCCTGGGCTTGATCATTTTGTCATTTCTTTTGACAGGGGTGGTCAGCTATCAGGGGAGTGCCGGTGATTATGCAGCGAAGGTCAATGGCCAGGTGATCGAGCGTGCTCAGCTGGAACAGGCTTTCCAAAGCGAACGCAGCCGCATGCAGCAACAGTTGGGTGACCAGTTCTCCGTACTGGCGGGCAACGAAGGCTATATGCAGCAGATGCGCCATCAGGCACTGTCACAGCTGATCGACAACATGCTGCTGGACCAATATGCCAAGAAATTAGGCCTGAGCGTCAGTGACGATCAGGTGAAAGAAGCCATCCGTAAAGCGCCTTACTTCCAGACAAACGGCCAGTTCGATAACGCTAAATATCTCGATCTGATTAGCCGCATGGGTTACACCGCCGATAACTTTGCGCAGTCAATGCGTCAGCAGTTGGTTAATCAGCAGGTGATCCAGGCCTTTGGCGAGTCAGGTTTCATCCTGCCAACCGAAGCGCAAGGGATGACGTCACTGGTGCTGCAGCAGCGCGATGTGCGCCTGGCTACGCTGGATCTGAAAGCGTTGCAGGCCAAGCAGACCGTGACCGACGACGAGCTGAAAGACTACTACAGCCAGAACAAGAACAGCTTCATTGCGCCGGAGCAGGTCAAAGTAAGCTACATCCCGATGGACGCCGCCTCTATGCAGGACAAGGTGACGGTAGCAGATGCGGATATCAGCGCCTATTACGACCAGCACAAAAGCAGCTATGGCCAGCCTGAGCGTAAAAACTACAGCGTGATCCAGCTTAAAACCGAGGCGGAAGCCAATGCGGTGCTGGACGAGCTGAAAAAAGGCGGCGATTTCGCCACCCTGGCGAAAGAAAAATCCACCGACATCATCTCACGCCGTACCGGTGGCGAGCTGGGCTGGCTGGAGCCGGACACCACGGCAGACGAGCTGAAACAGGCAAACCTGACCGAAAAAGGCCAGCTTTCCGGTGCAGTGAAGTCCTCTGTGGGCTATCTGGTCGTACGTCTGAACGACATCGAGCCGGAAAAAGTGAAGCCGCTTAGCGAAGTGCGTGATGCCATCGCCAAGCAGGTTAAGCAGGAGAAGGCGGTAGACGCCTATTACGCGCTGCAGCAAAAGGTGAGTGAAGCGGCGACCAGCGATAACGAATCTCTGGCCTCAGCCGAAGAAGCCGCCGGTGTGAAAGCGACTCAGACCGATTGGTTCACCCGCGACAACATTCCGGCTGCGCTGAACTTCAAACCTGTCGTCCAGTCGATTTTCGACGGTTCACTGATTGGCGAAGGCGGCTCTCCGGGCAGCAACTCCGATGTAATCACCGTTGATGGCGACCGTGCCTTCGTGATCCGCGTTTCAGGCCACAAGCCAGAAGGCATTGAGCCGTTCGATCAGGTAAAAGATCGCGTGGCGGAATTGGTCAAGCGCAACAAAGCCGAACAGGAAGCGAAACTGCAGGGCGAAAAGCTGTTGGTTGAGCTGAAACAGGGCAAGGGCGACGAAGCGATGAAAGCGGCCGGCCTGAGCTTTGGCAGCGTGCAGAAGATGGCACGCGCGCCGGAAGACAGCCAACTGGTGCAGAGCGTGTTCGCGCTGCCGCACCCGCAGGAAGGCAAACCGGTATACGGCATGTCGCAAGACCGTCAGGACAACGTAGTGCTGATTGCACTTGATGCCGTGACGCCAGGCAGCCTGTCCGCAGACGAAATGAAAACCTTCGTCAGCAAAATGGAAGAAGGCGCTACCGGCGTCTCCTTTGACTCGCTGCTGGCCAGCTTGCGTAAAGAAGCCAAAATCACCATGGGTGCCGCTGAGCAGCAACAGCCTCAGTAACGCGCCGCAGTTTTCTGCAACGCAATGCAATTCCAAAAGGCCGCTTTCGCGGCCTTTTCCATATCTGTTATCCGCCAATTGCTGAAGTTCATCCGCTGCGGCAAGGTGAGCTTGCTGTTAAACACAAGGAGGATACAGCATGCAACTTGCAGAAATGAAAGCGGTTAATGGATATGGTTTCAGCCTCAAAGTTTTGCTGGCCGCGGCCCTGATAGGCTTGGCCGGGCCATCGATGGCCGCTGAGGAAAAGAGCGCGACCGGTCAGCCGGTGTTATCAGCACCGGCGGTGAAAGCAGGGCAAGGCACTGAAGCCGCAGTCGGCATCGACGATGAGGCATCGGTCAGTATCAATCAGGCCGATGCCGAGCAGTTGGCCAGCGTACTAAAGGGGGTGGGTTTGAAGAAAGCGGAAAGCATCGTGCGCTACCGTGAGCAGAATGGTCCTTTTACGCAGATTGAGCAGCTTCAGGAAGTGCCGGGTATTGGGCCCGCCCTGTTTGAACGGAACCGTGCGCGGCTCAAAATGTGATATCTATCACGGCTGCATGGCAAAGTACCGATGCAGCCCTTTTTCCTCTGCTACATTTTACAGGTCTTACCAGTTTGGCGACTTGACCAAACGGGTGAAGGAGCCATCAGTGGCTCCTTCTTTCTGTAATCACCAGGCAGGAGTGGCCGTTCCCTATGCATCAGACCTTTATCAAAGTCCGTGGTTATCATCTCGATGTTTACCAACATGTTAACAATGCACGCTATCTCGAATTTCTCGAGGAGGCGCGCTGGGATTGGCTGGAGAACCAGGAGGGCTTCCGTTGGATGACGGAAAACAACATCGCCTTTATCGTGGTTAATATCAATATCAATTACCGCACGCCGGCGGTGCTGGGGGACAAGTTGCGTATCGACAGTCAGATGGTGCAGCTTAACGGTAAAAGCGGCGTGCTGAGCCAAAAGGTGACGCAGGATGCCACGGGCGCGCCGGTCGCGGATGCGATGCTGACCTTTGTCTGCGTCGATTTGAAAACTCAGCGGGCGTTGCCGATTGAAGGGCAACTGCGCGAACACCTTCAGGTGCTCACGCTGTCGGAAGAAGGGTAAAGCAACGAGCGGCAATGTTTGCCGCCGTTATTCACTCAGACCAGGCCGGTCTTCTGTTTCAGGCTCGCCATCACTTCCGCCTTGTTGATTTGGTATTGCGTCAGGCCGTTGGCGCGCAGGTGACAGGCGGCACATTCACCGCAGCCGTCGCCTTTAATGCCGCTGTAGCAGGTCAGGGTTTCCTGCCGAACCAGATCCAACTGATGGTAGTAATCTGCCAGTGCCCAGGTCTCAGCCTTGTTCAGCCACATCAGTGGCGTTTCAAAACGGATATCGCGTGCGATGCCCAGCACTATTGCCTGGTTCAGCGCTTTGACAAATTCGTCGCGGCAGTCGGGATAACCGGAAAAATCGGTTTCGCAAACGCCGGTGATCACCGCCTCGGCTTCGACCTGGTAGGCATAAATCGCCGCCAGCGTCAGGAACAGAATATTACGGCCCGGCACGAAAGTGCTCGGCAACCCGTTGGCTTCGGTGCTGCCGTAAGCCGGAACCGGGATATTGTCACGGGTCAGGCTGCTGATCGCCAGTTCATTGAGCAGGCCAACGTCCAGCAGCTTATGTGCCTTGGCCCCAAGGGCCACCGACAGCGCTTGAGCCACCTCAATCTCGGCGCGATGGCGCTGACCGTAATCGAAGGTGACGCAGTGAACTTCGTCGTACTGTTGCAATGCCTGAATCAAGCAGGTTGTGGAATCTTGTCCACCGCTGAAAACGACAACCGCGCGTTTCATAAAATTACCTCAATTTAGTGCTGAGACCCTACCCGATGAACACTCGGGCGGTAGGATAAAAATGCGTTGCGGCAGCAATGGTAGCAGAAATAGCGGGTTACCGCTGGGCCGGGCCCATTAAGTCTGGGGAAAGCGGCTCTGTCGAGTCCAGCGGCGGCGGCAGCCAGGCCTGACAGAAATCGAACCAGCCATGGGCGGTCAGAGTAACCCCATGAATGCGCGGCGGTGCGCTGATCTGATACTGATAGTGAAACAAGGGTGTGATGATCGCCGCCCTCATCAGCTGCTGATAATACTCTTTCAACTGCTCATAACGCGGTTGCTGCGCAGGCAACTGTTGGATCTGCTGCAGCGTTTGCTGCTGATGTCGCCAGCGATCGTCGGGCAGAATGCCGCGCCACAGCGTATCTTGCCGCAGCCAGCTTTCCAGCGTCACTTCCGGTGACTCACCGATCAGGTTATCGGCCAGCAGCAGGTCGGCCTGTTCGATTTGTTCGGCGCTTTGCCAGCGTTTACCCGCGTAATAACGCAGTTCCAGCTCGCAGCCGTGGCGTGCTAATAGCTGCTGCAGAGCCACAGTGACCGTTTCCAGTTCTACCGGTGGCCGATACAGCAGCGTTAATTTGGCGGGAAGGGCTATCTCATCATCGACCTGATGCCGAGGGATGGCCCAGCCTGGCAGCATTTCGTTGCTGGGGGTGATGACGCTGTTTGGTACCGGCAGATTGGCCAACAGGCCAGATTGCTGGATCAACATCAGCAGTTTTTGGCCCTGGGCTTCGTTGAGCACGCCGTGTTTCAAATTGACCGCCAGATAGCACCAGCCCAGGCTCATGCTGCGTTGCACCGGCCGTGCCAGCGCCATCTCTTCCTGCTGGCCGATGGTTATGCGCACCGGGTGCTGGCAACTGGTGTAAGCCGCGTCGACCTGTAGCTCCGGGGTGATCCAATACTCGATGCTCTCAAGATAAGGATGCTGCAAATGGTAAAACGGATGCTGTTCCAGCCGTACCAAATGCGCCTCGTTTAGCGTGAGTTTGAAAGGGCCAGCGCCAATGCCTGCGGCCTCCGGGTGGGTTAGCAGGCAAGGCAATTCCGCCAGACGATGCGCCAACCAGTAGTCGGGATGCTGTAAATCAAACTGCAGACACAGCGCATGCGGCAGGCTGATGGCCGTAACGTTGGCCAGGCTGGGGCGACTGCGAGGGTGTCGTTGCAGCTTTTCCAGCGTTTGCAACAGCTGCTGGCCGGTCAGCATTTCACCGTTGTGCCAGCGCAATTGACTGCGCAGGAAGAACTGCCAGCGCAGGCCGTCATGGCTGATTTGCCAGTGATGGGCCAGATCGGATTGCGGTTCAGGATTGCCGGTAATGAAGCGCGTCAGGCCGGCATGCAGGGTGGCAACCAAATGTTGTTCGGCGCGGCCGGTCAGGGTCAGTGGATCCAGAGATTCCAGCGTGCGGTAATAGGGGATACGCAGCGTTGGGCTGTCTGCTTGCCACTGGCCGCCGAGATGCGGGCTGAGTAACTCCTGCAAATGCTGCGGCGCCAACTGCGCCATTTCCAACGCGCCCTGGTGGTCGCCGTCATGCAGCAAGCGCTGCAAGTGGGCGGCGCGCAGCTCGTCCGGGGTTTTCAAACACTGCAGGCGAGCCCGCTTGCCGCGACCGGGCTGTGACTGCCAGCTTAGCCAGCCCTGATCCTGCAACTGTTGTACCAGCGTGCGAGCATGGCGCTCGCTGCAATAGAACAGGGCTGCGAGTTCGCCGATGGTGATGGCCACCGGCGCAGCGCCGAGCTGTTGATACAGGCGTTGATACTGGCTGAGACGATGGGTCAGGCGCATGATCGAAATCCGGAACAGTTTTCCAGAATTGTTCACTATTACTTCCGCAAATACCATCTCATACTGCAGGGACTGTAATCGCGTTCACACTCATGAGGTCTTTATGTATCGCCTGGCGGCTTTTGATATGGATGGCACATTGTTGACACCGGATCACCGGGTCGGGCCGGAAACTCTGGCGGTGCTAAAGCAACTGGTTGAACGGGAGATGGTTGTCACCTTCGCTACCGGGCGTCACTACCTGGACGCGCAGCCGATCATGGCGCAACTGGGTCTGCAAGGCTATCTGATTACCGGCAACGGTACGCGGGTTTACGATCATCAGGGGCAACAACTTCACGCCACCGATTTGCCTGCTGACATAGCCGAAGAGGTGCTGCACACCCATTGGCATACGGTTGCCAGCATGCACGTCTTCCGTGACGAAGGCTGGATGACCGAGTTTGCGGTACCGGAAGAAATGTTGCGGGCTCATCATCTGAGCGGCTTCCGTTATCAGCTTACCGAAGTGCGTCGTTTACCGGCCTTCGGCAACAGCAAGGTGTGCTTCGTTGGACCACATGTGGAACTGCTTAAGCTACAGATTCAGCTACGAGAACAGTTTGGAGCACGCGTTGATCTCTGTTTCTCTGCCTATGAGTGCCTGGAGGTCTTGCCGTTGGGGTGTAACAAAGGCACCGCGCTGGATACGTTGAGCCGCCATCTGGGGCTGAAGATGGCGGACTGCATGGCGTTTGGCGATGCCATGAACGACAGGGAAATGCTGGCGACGGTAGGGCACGGCGTGGTGATGGGCAATGCCCTGCCGCAGCTGAAGTCTTCACTGCCACAACTACAGGTTATCGGCCATTGCGAACAGCAGGCGGTGGCTCACTATTTGCAACATTGGCTGCGTTCACCTTACCTCACCTATTCCCCCGAATTATGAGGCTTTATTGGCAGCCGGCCGGGTATGACTTACCCGGCTTTTTTTCGCCTGCCTGGGGCGATTACAAGTCTGCCAGTTGCGCCAGATACGGGGTTAGATCGCCGATATTGTTTCTCACCCATTCAGGGTTGTAGTAGGTATCCAGATAGCGCTCACCGCTGTCGCATAGCAGGGTGACGATAGAACCCTGTTCGCCATTTTCCCGCATCTGTTTCGCCAATTGCAGCGCGCCCCACACATTAGTGCCGGTGGAGGCGCCCACTTTACGGCCCAGTACCGTTTCCAGCCAATGAATGGTAGCAACGCTGGCCGCGTCCGGAACGCGCAGCATGCTGTCGACCACCGACGGGATAAACGAGGGTTCGGCGCGCGGGCGGCCAATACCTTCGATCCTGCTGCCACAGCTGCCGATCAGGGTGCGATCGCGCTGGTGGAAACAATCATAGAATACCGAGTTTTCCGGATCGACGACCGTCAAGCGGGTGTCGTGCCCCTGATAGCGAATATAGCGTCCCAGCGTTGCAGATGTACCGCCGGTGCCCGCGCTCATCACGATATGTTTAGGGACAGGGAAGGGTTCACGCGCCATCTGGCGGAAGATGCTGTCGGCGATGTTGTTATTGCCACGCCAGTCGGTGGCGCGTTCGGCGTAGGTGAACTGATCCATATAGTGGCCGTTCAGTTCTTGCGCCAACTGCTCGGAGACCGCGTAAATCTGTGCCGCGTGATCGACGAAATGGCAGCGGCCGCCGTAAAACGCAATTTGCTCAACCTTGCGGCGTGCCGTGCAGGAAGGCATCACGGCAATAAACGGCAGGCCAATCAGCCGGGCGAAGTAAGCTTCGGACACGGCGGTGCTGCCTGAAGAGGCTTCGATAATCGTGGTGTTTTCGGTGATCCAGCCGTTGCACAGGCCGTACAGGAACAGCGAGCGCGCCAGCCGATGCTTCAGGCTGCCGGTCGGGTGAGTGCTTTCATCTTTCAGGTACAGGCAGATACCGGGAAATTCGGGCAGGTTCAGGCGGATCAGGTGCGTGTCGGCGGAGCGTTGGAAATCCGCTTCTATTTCACCGATAGCATATTTTACCCAAGAGTTTGTCATCGTCTGGCCTCAGAATAGGGGGCTTATTTGCTGCATAATATAGCCTGCCGCCGGGAAAAAAGGATTGCCATTTTTCCTGTTTAATCGCTTAATGAGAGAAAATTTTTCTCCTGGTTGACGATATGTTAGATAAAACAGACCGTAAGTTACTGTGCATGCTGCAACAGGACTGCACCCAGCCGCTGCAGGCGCTGGCCGATGCGGTCAATCTGACGTCGACGCCTTGCTGGAAAAGGCTGAAACGGCTGGAAGAGGAAGGCTATATCCGTGGGCGGGTCGCGCTGCTGGATAATGAAAAACTCGGGTTGGGCCTGACGGCATTTGTGCTGATCAAAACCCAGCAGCACAGCAGCGAGTGGTATCAGACGTTCGTGCAACTGACCCAGCAGATGCCGGAGGTGCTGGCATTTTACCGCATGGCGGGGGAGTACGATTACCTGATGCAGGTGGAAGTAGCTGATATGAAGAGCTACGACAGCTTTTACAAGCGTCTGGTGAACGGGGTACCTGGGCTGATCGACGTCACTTCCAGCTTCGCGATGGAAAAAATCAAATACACCACCGCCCTGCCGGTTCCTGAGTGAAAAGTTCACCAAATTGGCAAAGTAACGGTGGTATCCTACTCTGCTGAGGCAGATCGAGAGAAAAAACTATTACATCTACATCCTGGAATAAAACTGCGTGAGACTATTTACCCAAATCGGCTGGTACTTCCGCCGCGAGTGGCGCCGCTACCTGGGGGCAGTGGTGCTGTTGATCATCATTGCCATTCTGCAGCTGTTGCCACCCAAGCTGGTGGGGATCATTGTCGACGGTATTACCGAAAAACAGATGTCCAGCGGCGTGCTGATGGCATGGCTGGGGCTGATGCTCGGCACCGCCGTGGTGGTCTACCTGCTGCGCTACGTATGGCGAGTGTTGCTGTTTGGCGCGTCTTATCAGCTTGCCGTCGAACTGCGTGAAAATTTCTATCGCCAGCTTAGCCGCCAGAACCCGGCTTTCTATCTGCGCCACCGTACCGGCGATCTGATGGCACGCGCCACCAATGATGTCGATCGGGTCGTTTTCGCTGCCGGTGAAGGGGTGTTGACGCTGGTCGATTCGCTGGTAATGGGCTTGGCGGTGCTGGTGGTGATGAGCACCCAAATTAGCTGGCAGTTGACCCTGCTTTCGTTGATCCCTATGCCCATCATGGCGATCGTTATCAAGTATTACGGCGATCAGTTGCATCAGCGCTTTAAATCGGCGCAGGCGGCGTTCTCCAGCCTGAACGATCAGGCGCAGGAAAGCATGACCAGCATCCGCATGATCAAGGCGTTTGGTCTGGAGGATCACCAATCCAATCAATTTGCCGAAGTGGCCGCCCAAACCGGCGCCAAAAATATGCACGTAGCGCGGGTAGATGCGCGTTTTGACCCGACGATTTACATCGCTATCGGTACCGCCAATCTGTTGGCTATCGGCGGTGGCAGCTGGATGGTGGTCAATGGCTCCCTGACGCTTGGGCAACTGACCAGCTTCGTGATGTACCTCGGCCTGATGATTTGGCCGATGCTGGCGCTGGCCTGGATGTTCAACATTGTTGAACGCGGCAGTGCGGCATACGGTCGCATTCGCAGCCTGCTGGAGGAAGCGCCGGCAGTGACCGACGGTGAGTATCCATTGCCGGCGGGGCGTGGCAGCCTGGCCGTCGATATCCGATCCTTCCACTATCCTGGCAACCATCACCCGGCGTTGCACGATGTCACGTTGAAGCTGGAGCCGGGTCAGATGCTTGGCCTGTGTGGCCCGACCGGTGCCGGTAAGTCAACGTTACTGTCGTTGATCCAGCGCCAGTTTGATGTGGATGATGGTCAGATTAGCTATCAGGGATTGCCGCTGACCCAGGTGAAGCTCGACGACTGGCGTTCGCGATTGTCTGTGGTGAGTCAGACGCCATTCTTGTTCTCGGACAGCGTGGCCAACAATATTGCGCTGGGGAATCCGGGCGCGACGCAGGAACAGATTGAGCGTGCGGCCCAGTTGGCCAGCGTGCATGAAGACATTATGCGCCTGCCGCAAGGCTATGAAACTGAAGTGGGCGAGCGTGGCGTGATGCTGTCCGGCGGCCAGAAACAGCGTATTTCTATTGCCCGTGCATTGTTGCTGGATGCAGAAATCTTGATCCTCGACGATGCGTTGTCGGCGGTAGATGGTCGAACCGAACACCAAATCCTGCACAATTTGCGCAGTTGGGGACAAAACCGGACGGTGATTATCAGCGCGCACCGGCTTTCGGCACTGACCGAAGCCAGCGAAATTCTGGTGATACAACACGGCGGCGTGGCTCAGCGTGGCGAACATGCGTCCCTGGCGGCCCAACCGGGCTGGTACCGCGATATGTACCGCTATCAGCAACTGGAAGCGGCGCTGGATGAGGCACCGGAAAGCGGCGAGGAGATACTGGCCAATGAATAAGATGCAAAAGCTGTGGCCGACGCTGAAACGGTTGCTGGCTTATGGATCGCCATACCGCAAACCTCTGGGGCTGGCGGTGTTGATGTTGTGGGTTGCGGCGGCAGCGGAAGTCGCCGGGCCGATCCTGATCAGTTATTTTATCGATAACTATGTGGCTAAGGGCCAGTTGCCGCTGATGATCGTCTGCGGGCTGGCGGCGGCCTATATTCTGCTGGAGCTGTTGGCGGCGGCGCTGCACTATTTTCAAGCGTTGTTGTTCAACCAGGCCGCGGTCGGGGTGGTTCAACGCCTGCGTACCGACGTGATGGACGCCGCGTTGCGTCAGCCGCTCAGCGCTTTTGATACGCAGCCGGTGGGGCAGTTGATCTCGCGAGTGACCAATGACACCGAGGTGATTAAAGATCTGTACGTCATGGTAGTGTCCACCGTATTGAAAAGCGCTGCGCTGATTGGCGCCATGCTGGTGGCGATGTTCAGCCTGGACTGGCGTATGGCGCTGGTGGCGATCTGCATCTTCCCGGCGGTGTTTGTGGTGATGGGCATTTACCAATACTACAGCATCCCGATTGTGCGCCGGGTGCGCAGCTATCTGGCAGACATCAACGACGGCTTTAACGAAGTGATCAACGGCATGGGCGTGATCCAGCAGTTCCGCCAGCAGATCCGCTTTGGTGAACGCATGAGCGCCGCCAGCCGTTCGCACTACACCGCGCGTATGCAGACTCTGCGGCTGGATGGTTTCCTGTTGCGTCCGCTGCTCAGCCTGTTTTCGGCGCTGGTGCTGTGTGGCCTGCTGATGTTGTTTGGTTTCAGCGGTGAGGGAAGCATTGGCGTGGGCGTGCTCTATGCCTTTATCAACTACCTCGGGCGTCTGAATGAGCCGCTGATTGAGCTGACGTCGCAGCAGTCGATTCTGCAGCAGGCGGTGGTGGCCGGCGAGCGTATTTTCGAACTGATGGATCGCCGTCAACAGAGCTATGGAACGGACGATCGCCCGCTCGAGAGTGGCCGCATTGATATTGAAGACCTGAGCTTTGCCTACCGGGATGACAAAAAGGTGCTGCAGCATATTTCGCTGTCGGTGCCGTCGCGGGGCTTTGTGGCGTTGGTGGGGCATACCGGCAGCGGCAAGAGCACGCTGGCCAACCTGCTGATGGGGTATTACCCGGTCAATCAGGGCGAAGTCCGTCTCGATGGTCGTCCGTTGGCCAGTCTGTCGCACCGTACGTTGCGGCAGGGGGTGGCAATGGTGCAGCAGGATCCGGTGGTGATCGCCGAATCGGTGCTGGCCAACGTTACGCTGGGCCGTAACATCAGTGAAGAGATAGTGTGGCAGGCGCTGGAAACGGTGCAATTGGCTGAGCTGGTACGCAGCTTCCCGCAGGGGATTCACACCCGGCTGGGCGAGCAGGGTAACAACCTGTCGGTGGGCCAGAAACAGCTATTGGCGATGGCCAGGGTGTTGGTGCAGGCGCCGCAGATCCTGATCCTCGACGAAGCGACCGCCAACATCGATTCAGGCACTGAGCAAGCGATTCAGCGTGCACTGCGTTTGATTCGTGAACATACCACGCTGGTGGTGATCGCTCACCGGTTGTCGACCATTGTCGATGCTGATTCCATTCTGGTTCTGCACCGGGGTCAGGCGGTCGAGCAGGGCAATCATCAGCAACTGTTGGCTCAGCAGGGGCGTTACTACCAGATGTACCAGCTGCAACTGGTGGGTGAAGAATTGGCCGCTGCCAATCGCGAAGAAACACAACCCGCATGATCTGGGGGCCGTTTTAACGGCCCCTTTCTTTTGTCGCCACGCACCACAAACAGGCACAAGCCCGTTTAAAATCCCTCTCGCTGCACTTTTTCGACGCGCTACGCACCAAATTAGTGCGCAATATTTAATCAGCCTATCAGTTGGTCGCGTGCTGTTAGTCGCTCGTCGCATGCCAGATCCCCATCCTGCCGGTTAATTTGCTGAATCCGCGTACAAAACCATTTGTGGCATAGCCTTTGCTTTATAAGTCTCGTACCGGGGTGAGTTTGGGCTTAATTCGTGGAGGGGCAATATGAAGCTGGTGACCGTGGTGATTAAACCATTCAAGCTGGAGGACGTGCGTGAAGCCCTATCCTCTGTAGGCATTCAGGGGCTGACCGTAAGCGAAGTAAAAGGCTTTGGTCGCCAGAAGGGGCACGCTGAGCTCTATCGCGGAGCCGAATACAGCGTCAACTTTTTACCTAAAGTAAAAATCGACATCGCTATCGCCGACGATCAGTTGGATGAAGTGGTTGATGTGATTAGTAAAGCGGCCTACACCGGCAAAATCGGTGACGGCAAAATTTTCGTTGCCGAATTGCAACGTGTCATTCGCATTCGCACCGGCGAAACAGACGAAGCAGCACTGTAATCACAGGCTCAGTAAAGTAATGGGGATGGATTGATAATGAAAAAACTTTTATCCATGTTGGGCCTGAGTACGGTAACCATGGTTCCTTCTTTGGCCCTGGCCGCTCCGGCGGTCGCAGACAAGGCCGACAACGCCTTCATGATGATTTGCACCGCTTTGGTGCTGTTCATGACCTTGCCGGGTGTCGCTCTGTTTTACGGTGGTTTGCTGCGCTCCAAAAACGTGCTCTCCATGCTGACCCAGGTCACCGTCACCTTCGCATTGGTGTGTGTTCTGTGGGTGCTTTATGGCTACAGTCTGGCGTTCAGCGAAGGTAATGCCTTCTTCGGTGGTTTCCAGACGGCGATGCTGAAAGGCATTGGCATTGACAGCGTCACCGGGACCTTTAGCCAGATGATCCACGTAGCGTTCCAGTGTTCATTCGCTTGTATCACCGTCGCGCTGGTGGTGGGGGGCTTTGCCGAGCGTATCCGCTTCTCGGCGGTAGTGATTTTCGCCGCTATCTGGTTCACCATTTCCTACCTGCCGATTGCCCACATGGTGTGGGGCGGTGGCTTCCTGGCTGCTGATGGCGCGTTGGACTTTGCCGGCGGCACCGTGGTGCATATCAATGCGGCAAGTGCTGGCCTGGTGGGCGCTTATCTGCTCGGCAAGCGTGCTGGTTTCGGTAAGGAAGCTTTCAAACCGCATAACCTGCCGATGGTATTTACCGGCGCTTCTATCCTGTATATCGGCTGGTTCGGCTTTAACGCCGGTTCTGCCAGCGCGGCTAACGGCATTGCGGCCCTGGCTTTCCTGAACACCGTAGTGGCAACCGCAGGCGCTATTCTTTCCTGGACTTTTGCCGAGTGGATTGTGCGCGGTAAACCTTCTCTGCTGGGGGCCTGTTCCGGCTGTATCGCCGGGCTGGTTGCCATCACGCCTGCTGCGGGTACCGTAGGGGTTGGCGGGGCGTTGATTATCGGCCTGGTCGGTGGCATTGCCGGTCTGTGGGGCGTGGTCACGCTGAAGAAATGGCTGAAAGTGGACGATACCTGCGATGTGTTCGGTGTACATGGCGTATGCGGCATCGTCGGATGCTTGCTGACCGGCGTGTTCACCTCCGCCTCGCTGGGCGGAACCGGGTACGCAGAAGGCGTTACCATGGGACATCAGGTATGGATCCAACTGTTGAGCGTGGTGATCACGCTGGTATGGTCTGGAGTGGCCGCCTTCATTGCCTTCAAAGTGGCAGGTGCTATCGTCGGGCTGCGCGTACCGGAAGAGCAGGAGCGCGAAGGTCTGGACGTCAACAGCCATGGTGAGAGTGCCTATAACCAATAAGCCTTGAAGAAGGGCAGTGCGCTAAATAACTCGAAAAATAATGATGATGCAGAAAGGGCGATGGAGACATCGCCCTTTTTCTTTTTTAACGATATTCCCCCTTTTTAAGTAATGCACTGTTTTTATTGACCTTATATTAATTGCATTATCAAGTGCTTTTTCTATAATGGCCTTGGTTTGTACTGTTTATTTTATTTGTTTGTATTAATACGTATTAAGTGGGAGATAACGATGAAAGGAATAGTGAATTCTGTTTACGTAGGAAAAGTGGTTCCTTTCACTCGTCCTGACAGCTTTACCGGCATATTCAAAAAAGAGGTTAATCATCTGGTTTCAGTAGGGTATGAAGGCATTGAGGGTGATGAGATTGGCGACCTGAAGGTACATGGCGGGCCCGAAAAAGCGGTACACGTTTATCCATTGGAACATTATAAAAAGTGGAAGGCAGAATTTCCCGACTGTCCCTTTTTCGAGAATGCCGGCGCATTTGGCGAGAATTTTAGCACTATCGGTTTGGATGAAAGCCAGGTCTTTGTCGGCGACATTTTTAGCATAGGGACGGCAGTAGTGGAGGTTTCACAAGGTCGATTACCCTGTTGGAAGTTAAATGACAGATTCGACATTCCCTATTTTTCGGAAATGCTACAAATTAACTACCGCACCGGTTGGTATTTCAGGGTGATTCAGCAGGGAAATGTCGGTTTGGGCGATGAAATTACCTTGATTAACAGGACCAATGATAAATGGAGTTTGCAGGAGATAATGAAAGTTATTTTTACCAAATCTCTTGATGAAGAAACCCTGACCAGTATGTTGGAATTACCCTTGGTTGCCTCTTGGCGGAAATTGTTTATGAAAAGATTGCTCACTGGGGCTGTTGAAGATTGGTCGCCAAGATTGCATGGAAAAAAGGATTAAAATGAAAGGGTACGTTGATTTTTTATCGCTGCTACGTACAAACCTATTCAAAATTGGGAAGCGGATGAGTGAAGCCAGTTTTTTTAACGCTCACTATATTTTTATTTTTATCCTGTGCAAGGCAAAGTCAATCGATCTGTCACGTTACCAGAAGAAGAACATCAAGGACTACAGCAGCTTCCAGGATTTTTTTTGCAGAGAGCTCAGCGAAGAAATAAAGAATAAAATCAATTTATTGAATTCAACGGAGCTTTGTATGCCTTGTGATGGGCGTATGGGGGCCCATGGCGAGACAAAAGAGAATACGTTACTGCAAGCCAAGGGGGTTGAGTATTCCATCTTTAGGCTGTTTGGTTTTAATAATGAAATGACGCAGGGCTACAATGGCGGCCGTTTTGCGAATATATACCTGGCGCCGGAGGATTATCACAGGGTACATATGCCGTTCGACGGTTTCTTGATTAATACTATTTATTGTCCCGGAGATTTTAAATCGGTCAGGGAGAAGAATGTAAAAAATAATAAAGAATTATATGTGGGTAATGAACGACTGATTTGTGAGTTTATGACGGAGCATGGCAGGATGTCCGTTATTTTTGTAGGCGCATTTATGGTGGGGGGGATAGTCACGGCTTGGGGAGGAAAGGTCAACTATAACCGGCTCTACACCCATGAGTCTTTTTATAATGATTGTTTGTTTTACAAGAAGGGCGAGGAGATAGGCTATTTCACTATGGGGTCAACAGTCATAGTTCTGTTTGATTCCTGCTGGGATCTCGATTTCAGTAGTGTAAATCAAGGGGATAGGGTTGAGTTTTCTGATGCTTTTGTCACCGTGATGAAAAAGTAAGCGTTAACTCTTCGCCGAACGATGAGGAAGTATTTTCATTTGAATAGGGAGTCAGAGCATGGCGAATACACATCACATGGGCAATCCCGCGTTATTGCCAGACGACCTGCCATGCCCGGTGGATGACGGTGCGGCCGATCACCTGGTCGGTATGCCGATGCCGGCCCTGCGTTTTCACTCAACGTTTGGTGAGAGGGTAGACTTGTCTATCTTGCCGGGGCGAACGGTTGTTTATGCCTATCCGAGGACCGGCGAGCCCCACGGCAATCTGCCGGCAGGTTGGGACGCTATCCCCGGAGCCCGTGGCTGCACAGCGCAAACTTTATCTTTTCAGGCCGAAAAGGAGGTGTTTACCACCTTCGGGATCAGGATCTTTGGGTTGAGCACGCAAACCACGGATTATCAGAGAGAGCTGTCTGACCGCCTCAGGCTGACTTTCCCCATCTTGAGCGATGCTGAGTTTGCATTGGTCGACGCCTTGCGTTTACCCACGATGAACGTGGAAGGCATGCGGCTGATTAAGCGTTTAACGCTGATCATCAGGGATGGCACGATTGAACATGTGTTCTATCCTGTTTTCCCCGCGAACAGAGCGGCCGCTGAGGTCATCGGGTGGCTGAAAGACCATCCGGATTTGGCACCGGGAACCCTTGACTGAGCAGGAGCCCCGCCCATTTGTGAAGGCACAAAGCAAAAATGCCAGCCAACCTGACTGGCAATTCCATTGAAGGGTGAATTGCTTAGGCTTCGCGCTGGCGGATGACGCCTTCCTGCACCGTAGTGGCAACCAGAACGCCGTCACGGGTATAAAATTGCCCGCGCACAAATCCACGGGCACCGGAAGCGGAGGTGCTTTCGACCACGTACAACAACCAGTCATCCATGCGGAAAGGGCGGTGGAACCACATTGAATGGTCAATTGTCGCCACCTGCATGCCCGGCTCCAGGAAGCCTACGCCATGAGGCTGCAACGCCGTCGGCAGGAAGTTAAAATCTGACGCGTAACCCAGTAAATATTGGTGGATGCGCTGATCGTCCGGCATGGTGCCGTTGGCGCGGAACCAAACGTAGCGGTGCGGCTCTTCCACGCTGCCCTTCAGTGGGTTGTGGAATTTGACCGGGCGCATTTCGATCGGCTTCTGGCCGATAAACTTTTCACGCACTTTATCCGGCAGCATGTGCGACAACTTTTGGGCAATGTCCGATTCGGACATCAGTCCTTCCGGCGGCGGCACATCCGGCATGGTGTTCTGATGTTCAAACCCTTCTTCCGGGCTTTGGAAAGAGGCGGTCATATAGAAAATCGGCTTGCCATGTTGAATGGCGCTGACGCGACGGGCGCTAAAACTGTTACCGTCGCGCAGGATTTCCACGTCGTAGATAATCGGCTTGCTGCTGTCGCCTGGACGCAGAAAATAGCTGTGGAACGAGTGTACGCTTCGCTCTGCCGGAACCGTCTGTTTGGCGGCATAAAGTGCCTGACCAACCACCTGACCGCCAAATACCTGACGTAGCCCCAGATCTTCGCTTTGGCCGCGGAACAACCCTTCTTCGATTTTCTCCAGATCCAGCAGATCAAGGAGGTTTTGCAGTGCCTGGCTCATAAAGTTACTACCCTTATAATAATCATTTTGCTCAGTGTGCGGAATATCACGGTAAGACGTCAATATATTGCGTTATGGCACAGAGAAAATTGGCTGAATACTGAACATTATTAGGGGGGTAAGTGATTAATAGGCAGTGTTAAATGGATTTTTCAGTGTTTTGTGCTAACTTTAATGAGTGGGGTGGTGGAAGCCACCAACGTGTTGATAATAAAAAAGGAGACCGATCCATGAAACTCTGGCAAATCGTAGGTGGAGCTGCAGCATTAACCCTCACTC
Source organism: Serratia sp. AXJ-M (assembly GCF_046531865.1). Lineage (NCBI taxonomy): Bacteria > Pseudomonadati > Pseudomonadota > Gammaproteobacteria > Enterobacterales > Yersiniaceae > Serratia > Serratia sp. AXJ-M. The sequence continues at coordinate 1,103,834 of NZ_CP059394.1, forward strand.
TGGCTGGCTGTGCCCAGAAGAGTGGCAATGTGCCTACTCCAACGGCGGGAAGCGCGGCGATTGCACAAACGCAGATTCAGGGCCCGGCGGTGACTGGTTCGGTTAACATTCGCCAGCGCATTGCGCTGCCGCCGGATGCGATACTGACCGTCACGCTCTCTGATGCTTCACTGGCGGACGCTCCGTCTAAAGTGATCGCCCAGCGTGCGGTACGTACCGACGGCAAGCAGGCGCCGTTTAATTTTGTATTGCCGTTCAACCCGGCTGATATTCAGCCTAATGCGCGTATTATCCTGAGCGCGGCAATCACGGTTAATGGGCAGCTGATCTTTATTACCGACACAATCCAGGAAGTGGTGAACCGTAACGGCACCCGTGCCGACCTGCTGCTGGTTCCGGTGCAAGGCATTCCGGTTCAGGCAACGCCAACGGCGATGCCGTAATCCGGTAGTCCTGAAGCAGTAAGCTATTAACAGCCTTTGCGCTCCGGCCAAAGGCTGTTTTTTTATCACCAGCGCCAGCCGTAAACCAACAGATCCACCGTGCTGTGGGCGCCAAAAACGATCCCTTCCCCAAGCAATGCCTGACGTTGGCGTTGGAAGTCCTCGCCCTGCTGCGAAATCTGCCCGTGCCGGTTAATCACCCGATGCCAGGGCAGGCTGCTGCCTTCCGGTAGGCGACGCAATACGCCGCCCACCTGACGTGCCGCACGTGGTGAACCGGCCAGACGCGCTACCTCACCGTAGGTCGTCACTTTGCCATAAGGAATGGCGGCCACGATGTGAAACACCCGCTGGCTGAATGAGGCGTCTTCTGATTCCATTTCTGTGTTCCTGCTGCGGCGAAATCTCAAGATCAAAGTGTGCCACAGCCGAGGTGGGTAAGAAAACAGCGGTTGGCCCCGGTTGGCTTGCTATTTGGCTGGCCATCACCGATAATGCCCACCGCTTCGCAGTACCAGAAGCCGTCAATGGGGGCCCTGTTGGTTCTCCCGCAACACTAACTTGTGAACTCGGTCAGATCCGGAAGGAAGCAGCCGCAGCAGGTGACGTGTGTGCCGGGATGTAGCTGGCAGGGCCTCCACCAATTTCAGCGCCGTATCATTCTTTCACTACTCTCTCGTATTTACTATCGCCGTAAAAATCTCGCTGCAGGAAAACTGCCGGCGCCGATTGCTCGCCAGCAATTCACCTCAGTGCTTCACCAGCGTAGCGAAATAGTACGCCAGCGGGATAGCCAACAGGTAAAGCCCGACCGGGACTTCACGCCATTTGCCGGCAATCACCTTGATGATGATGTAAAACAGCAGCCCACCTGCGATACCGGTGCCGAAGCTGTTGGCAATCAGCGTGATCATTACCATCATCAGCACCGGCAGGCCGTCGGTAAAGTTGGCCAAATCGACTTTGCGCAATCCACTGAACATATTCAGGCCGATCAGGATCAATGCCGGTGCGGTAGCCTCTTTCGGGATCATCAGGGCAATGGGGGTAAACAGCAGCATCAGCAAGAACATGATGGCTGCCGCCAGCGCCGTTAATCCAGTCTTGCCACCGGCTTCGGCAGCGGCTGACGATTCGATCAGCGCCGTGGCGGCTGGAATGCCGACCCAGGGCCCGAGAGCCGCTGCGATCGAGTCCACCATAAACGGCCGGTTGATGTGCGGCATGTTGCCGTGCTCGTCCAGTAACCCGGCTTCACCGCCGACGGCGAGCGTGGTGCCCATGGTGGAGAAAAACTCCGAGGCGAAAAAGACAAACAGGTAAGGCAGGAAGGCGATATTCAGTGCACCAATCATATCGACGTGGCCGAGCACAGGGGCCAATGAGTGTGGCATTGCCATCAGACTGGCTGGAAGGTGCGTGACGCCGAATGGAATACCCACCAGAGTTGCGACCAGGATCGCCCACAAAATCGCGCCCGGGATACGTCGAGCCTGCAGGCCAATGGCCAGAAACAGACCGCACAGGGCGATCAACGCACCGGGTGCCGTGAAGTCACCCAGCATCAGCGCATTGGATTTGGCATTGGCCAGTACCAGCCCGGCGTTACGGAACCCCAGCACCGCAACAAATAATCCGATAGAGGCGGTTAGCCCCAGCTTGATGGACTGCGGTACCGAGCGGGTAACCACCTCGCGCAGCCCAAGACGAGTCAGGGCAAAAAACAAAATGCCGGACCAGCAGGCGATACCCAGCCCAATCTGCCAACCTATGCCTTCGCTGCCCGCCAACGTCACGCCGACCAACACCGAACCGCCGATCCCTGGGCCAACGATAAACGGCAGATTACCGTAAAACGCCATAAGCAAGCTGCCGATCACAAACACCAGAATGGTGCCGGTGGTCACCGCGCCCTTATCCATGCCGCCGATGGCCAGCAATCCGGGGATTACCACCAACAAATAGGCCGCAGCCAGAAAACCGGTGATACCGGCCAGGCATTCGGTTTTGACATTGCTTTGCCGCGCATGCAGTTGAAAACGCCGTTGCAGCCAGCCCCCTGGTGTTGGAGCATTTACTGAATTCTCAGCCATATAGACAATCTCCGTTGCTACCCGTCGTATTTCAAGCCGCAGCGTTGTTGGCAACACTCACTTACCCCAGTAACTTACTTGAGTAAGCGCCTGAGGATGAGTGAGCGTGCCTGTCTAGCTGCAACTAGAAATCCATAGGGTATATATTGTTATTATGATTATTTTTACGCCGGGGTTTCCCAGCAGGCGATCAGTGGTTCGACAATTTGGCGCGTGGTGCCGTCGGTCAGGCCGAGATCGGTCAGGTGCGGCCCGGCGTTACACGCCAGACAGGTGCCCTCGATTGCCTTGAAAACCCGGTAGGGCGGTTCCCAATCGGCGATTTGTGCGCTCAGATCGCGCAGTTTTTTAAATTGTTGTGCCAGTTCCGCGGCAGGCAAATCTGAAAGCATGCCGGCAATCGGCATCGCCACCTGAGCCAGAATTTCCCCGTTTTGACTTAGGGCCATGCCGCCACCGCAGGCGATCAGGGCATTGGCCGCCAGCGCCATATCGGTTGCGTTACGGCCCAGAACCACCAGATTATGCGAGTCGTGTGAGTAGCTGGTGGCGATGGCACCGCGCAGTTCCCCCCAGCCTTCCAACAGTGCCAGTTGCGGGGTAGCCTGATGGCGACCATGGCGATGTTTCACCCAGATCAGGCTAAAGCCATCCGGTATCTGCACTTCGCCGTCGCGAACCTCGACGGTGGTTTCGTTCCACTGGGTAAAACGCGCGCCTTTAATGTGGCGCAGGGTGGCTTTACCGTGGCGGATCGCCGGGACTTTCAATATGAAATCTGCGGGAGTCAGTGGCGGGAGCCGCAGCGTATCGCGCGGCACCGTCACTTTCGGGTTTGCACTGAGCGGTGTCAGCATTTTTCCGTTCTGCGCCAGCAGCTTTCCTGCGACGTAGACCTGCCGCGCACTCAGTTGAGTGAGCGAATCAAAGACCACCAGATCGGCAATGCGGCCCGCGGCAATCAAGCCCAGATCGTTGCGTTGCAGGCGAATAGCGGCGTTAAGCGTCGCCATCCTCAATACGTCGGTTCCCGACATCCCCTGTTCGATCAGCATATTGAGTAACGCCACAATTCCGCCTTTTTGCAGCAGCATATCCGGCGGCACATCGTCGGTGCAGACGGTGACCTGCGAGGACAGGTGTGGCAACGTTTTTAGTGCCGCAACGATCTCGGGTAGCAGGTAAGGGTGAGATCCTCTGATCTCCAGCGTCAGTCCGGCGCGTAGTTTCTCCAGCGCATCGGCACCGGAGGTCAGCTCATGGTCGGACGTCACGCCCGCGGCCAGATAGGCCTGAAGCTGAGCGCCGCTTAGCCCACGTGCATGACCTTCGATCAACTTGCCGCTGTTCAGCCCGGCGTTGAGGATATCCAGCATGCGTTCGCTGCCGTTCAGTACGCCGTGCATGTCCATCACCTCGGCAACCCCGCCGACTTCCGGCCAGGCCAACATGGTTTCCATTTCATGGCCGCCGAAATCAGCGCCGGACATTTCCAAACCTGGAGTGGAAGGGACGCTTGACGGTGCCGCACAGATCACCCTGAGCGGCAGACCACGGCTGGCGTCGACCGCGTAACGCACACCCTCAACGCCGAGCACGTTGGCCAGTTCGTGTGGATCCCAGAAAATGGTAGTGGTGCCTTGGGCAACGACGATTTCGGCGTATTTTTCCGGCGGCAGGTGCGAGCTTTCAACGTGTACGTGGGTGTCGATCAGGCCGGGGCTCAGATATGCGCCGGCCAAGTCTTGCGTTTGAAGGGCTTCGGTCATACTGCCACAGGGATGAACGCTGGCAATCAGTGCGCCGACGATGCCGACATCAGCGTTACGGATTTCACCGGTGGCCATATCGACCAGCGCAGCGTTTGTCAGCAGCAAATCAAAAGGAAGTTGGCCTAATGCGGCCTTCACCGCGCGTTGGCGTTCGCCCGCGCTGGTGTAATGAGTGGTCATGGTAATTACCCGGCATGATGACAGGGTTGTTACTCTAGGGGGGCGGGCAGGCTTTGCACAGATGATTTAATTTATTGCCTGATAAGAAACGTTTATGCTGTCGCAAACGTTTACTTGGTTGGCGAATGGAAACCTGACATGTCTGAACCCTGGCGCCGCTTGCCCGCGCTGTCTCTGAAGCAGATTCAATATTTCGTTACTCTGGCGCGGCTACGGCATTTTACCGATACCGCGAACCGTTTGGCGATCAGCCAACCGGCACTGAGTAGCGCGCTGCGACAGATAGAGTTGGTGCTGGGTGGAAAATTGGTGAATCGCACGGCTTCCGCGGTGACGTTGACCGAACAGGGGGCGGCAATTCTGCCGCATGCCGAGCGGCTGCTGAATGTGGCGCAGGCGTCCTTTGACGATATGCAGCGCATTATGTTGGCGGGGGGAGATGGGACCTTGCGCATCGGGTTGGTACCTTCGGTCAGCCGGCTGTTGTTTCCGGCCGTGCCACAGCTGCTGGCGGCGAACTTTCCACGGCTGAGGGTAGAATTTCACGATCAAACTAATGATTCTCTGCTGCTGCAATTAGAGAACGGCATGATTGATTTTGGTATTGGGGCGCTCGATAGTTCTGTGCCGGAGTCGTTGGAGATATATCCGCTGCAGGAAGATCCCTTTGTGGTGGTTATGCGCCGTGATGACCCTTTGGCTGAATCACATCATCTGCCGTGGCGGCAATTAGCCCGGCGTGATATTGCGGTTTTTTCCAAGGGAAATATCAGCCGGCTGGTACTGGCATTGGCAGAAAGCCACCGTCTGAATTTAATCGCACGCTACCAGGTCGATTTTCTGGAGACGTTATACGGATTGGTACGTTCGGAATTAGCGGTCGCTATTTTACCTCAGCTTTACACCACCCATTTGAAAGACGATGAATTAACCGTGGTTCAACTGCAGCAACCGATGCTTAGCCGTACCGTGGCATTAATGCGCAGTGCACACAGAAATCACCCGGCATTAATTGAGGATTGTTTCCAATTGTTATTACAGGATTTTCAACGGCGGATGAAAGTGCAGTAAGTCAATGAGATAAATACGAGAATTTGCCTGACATTGAGGCCGATAGTCTATCGGCTCAACGCATCTCGAGCCTTGATTAACGTACGAACTTCCAAACGGCCGTTGGGATTTTATCGTAGAGCTTATTCATGGTGAGCTCAGCCAGACGGTGGTCAGCTGCAGAGTAAAACAGCTCCAATTCGTCATCCGAAAGCTCATACTTATTTTTTTCAATAACGCGTTCAAGGGTGTCAATAGTGGTGCATTTACGTAAACGCATCAGATAATCAGTTTTAGTCATGATAACCTTTGGTGTTATAAACCGTAGAATAGAATAATTTAGGGATAATTATCCCCTAAGATTTCATTGTCGTACAGATGCCCTCTCCTGAGAACATTCTGAATAATCGCGCCTTGGTTTTTTGCCAGCGACGCAGATCGGAATCATTGATACCGTAACTGCTGAACAGCGTGTAGGTATCATCGAGATATTCCTCGACTAACTCCGATAAATCACTTTCGTCCATGTATTTAATTTTATAACTCATCACAAACGAAGCAATATGTTCAATCAACTCATTAAGCTGGAGGTTGACGGAAGACGTTGGGTCGTTCACCCAGCCGTGGTGGCTGTCGCCCAGCGTGGCTATGCCTTCATCATACAAATTTTCGCACAAGAATTTCAGCTGAGCAATATCGTGCCTTTTAGGCGAATACTCATCCATATCATCCCCTCCGTAAGTCTTAATTTCGGTGTTGATAACACTCTGTGAGTAAGCTGATTTACATCATGGACAGAGGTAGCTTAATGACGGTGATAAAATAAACTTCCTATATAATGAATATAAATCATTTCTCCACGTCTGGCCTGCTGTTATTACGTAAACTTACAATTCATCTGCAGTAGATGGACGGGAGTTATCAATGATGTCAAAGCACAAGCTCGATTCAGTCACGCTAAAAATCACGCTTTCGTTGATGTATTCCTCGGCGTTGATATCCAGACAGGCGTTGAAAATTGTCCATTTATAGCGGTAACTCATTGAATACTCGTGGTCGCTCAATTTATGAATATCAAGTATTTCTAATGAACCTTCACTATACCGTGCGTTTTCTGAATAAAAACTCAAGCCGCTGGTCAATGCCGGCACCAACTCTGACATTCTATCGTTAATCACTTTCTTTAGTTTTTTAACAGAAAGTGCTTCTATCATTGTGCTGTAGCTAAGAGTTACCTGCATTTAATGCCTGACCGTATAGCGATCCTATCTATTAATCTTACTCCTTTTTCATCCATACGTCGGTAAACTTTTCGTTAACCAGATGCTTTTTTACAGTAACTCAACGTTGTTTACCGGTTAATAACCCTGACGTTTCTCAGTATATCCCTGAAAGAGTTCCGCTGGTGTTCCAAAAATGGCGCTGGTCAACGCTAGTATCACTTTATTGTTACGTTCGGTTGCATTAATCACTGAGAGGGTACTTGAGTCACAGAAGTGATTGTGATGTTATATTGTAACAATAAATTCTCTCTCGTTTGGCCATGAAACTGACATCCACACCACAAGATGGCGATCTGCCGTCATTGAACTCGCTGTTCACCGCTTCCGCAGGCCTGCGCTGCGGTATTGCCGCTTTGCTGCTCGGCTTACTCTGGTTGGGCATCCATTGGGCGGTAGTGTTGCCATGATAACGCTACAAAAAGCCGTCATCGGCTATGGCGGAACGCCGTTGTTTCCCCCACTTAGCGGGCATTTCGCCGTGGGATCGCTGACCGCCGTGGTTGGTGTTAACGGCGCAGGTAAGTCTACGTTGCTGAAAACACTGGCTGGGCTTTTACCGCTGCAGGGCGGGAACTTACGTTTTAGCGGCAACAAATTACCGCGTATGGCGTATTTACCCCAACAGGCGGAACTGGATCGCCAGTTTCCGATCCTGGTGAGCGATCTGGTGGCGATGGGGAGCTGGCCGACCAGTGGGATGTTCGGTGGGTTGAATAAGCACGCGAAGCGGCAGATTAGCGAGGCGCTGGACAGGGTAAACATGACCGCTATGGCGCGCACTCCCGTCGGCGAGTTATCCGGTGGCCAACTTCAGCGGGTGTTGTTTGCCCGATTATTGGTGCAGCAGGCACCGCTTATTTTATTGGATGAACCCTTTACCGGCATCGATAGTTCCACCGTTCAGTTATTGCTTCAGGTGATCGCAGGTTTGCATCAACAACGAAAAACGGTAATTGCCGTATTGCACGATATGTCGATGGTGGCGAATCACTTCCCACAGGCGCTGTTGCTGACCGCAGAGTGTTGCCACTGGGGTAAAGCCGACAGCGTGTTGGAACATATTCCTGCGTTAAATATTGCCAGCGCTCCGCTGTGCAGCAGAGGAGGGCGCAGTGATGTTGCTTGAGACATTAATTGATCCCTTTGCTTCCTTCGGTTTTATGCGGCGTGCGCTGGTGGCCTGCTTTGCCTTGTCGATCAGCGCCGCACCTTTGGGCGTTTTTTTACTGCTACGGCGCATGAGCCTGGTGGGTGATGCACTGTCGCATGCGGTGCTGCCAGGTGCCGCGATAGGGTATTTGATTTCCGGTATGTCGCTGGTGGCGATGGGCGTGGGGGGGTTTATCGCCGGGCTCGCCGTGGCCATGCTGTCCGGGCTTGTCAGTCGTCGAACGCCGTTGAAAGAGGATGCCAGTTTTGCCGGTTTCTATCTGGGATCCCTGGCGCTGGGAGTCACACTTGTCTCCTTGCGTGGCTCTAGTGTCGACTTGCTGCACGTGCTGTTCGGCTCGATCCTTGCCGTGGATACGCACGCCATTTTCATGGTCGGGGCGATAGCCAGTTTTTCACTTTTGTCGCTGGCGGCGTTGTATCGCGCTCTGGTGATTGAGTCTTTCGACGCGACCTTTTTACGCGTTAGCGCCCCGCGCTGGTTAGCACTGATCCACGGGTTATTTTTAGCGCTGGTCGTGATCAATTTGGTGGCCGGTTTCCAAATCCTCGGCACCTTGATGTCGGTAGGGCTAATGATGCTGCCTGCCGCCAGCGCACGTTTTTGGGCCCGTAATCTGCCACATACGTTGGCGGTGGCGATGGGCATCGGCATGCTATCGAGTTTGATCGGCCTGGAGTGGTCGTATTACGCCTCGTTGCCTGCCGGCCCGGCTATTGTGCTCAGTGCCAGCGTGATCTTTTTTGGGTCGATTCTGTTTGGGACGCGTGGGGGGATCTTTTCCCTGGCGCGCCGTTGAGAAGTGTCATGTGCAAGGAGAAAGTATGAAACGTTTACCTATTACGCTGGCAGTCGCTGCTCTGCTGTCCAGCCCGTTGGCGATGGCGAAAACCGTAGATGCCGTTGCCAGTTTTTCCATCCTGGGCGATATCGTCAAGCAGGTAGGGGGGGAGCACGTTAAGGTCACCACCTTGGTGGGGCCGGACGGCGATCCGCACAGCTTTGAGCCTTCGCCTAAGGACAGCAAGGTGCTGTCACAGGCCGACGTGGTGTTCGTCAGTGGTTTAGGCCTGGAAGGTTGGATCGATCGGCTGGTTAGCGCCTCGGGGTATAAAGGGCAGGTCATTACCGCATCGCAGGGAATAAATTCGCGCCAGATGGAAGACGATGGCAAAGAGATCACCGATCCTCATGCCTGGAACAGCATGAAAAATGGTGTGCAGTACGCCACAAACGTGATGAACGCGCTGATTGCCGCCGATCCTGAAGACGCCAATTATTTCCGCCAGCGCGGCGCAGAGTATATCCAACAGTTGCAAAAGCTGGATTTGTGGGCCAAAACGCAGTTTGCCGCAGTACCGCAGCAAAAGCGTAAGGTGCTGACCAGCCACGATGCTTTTGGCTACTTTGGGCAAGAATATGGCGTCACCTTCCTTGCCCCGGTCGGTTTCTCTACCGAAGCAGAGGCCAGCGCCAGCGACGTGGCCGGTTTGATCAAGCAGATCAAACAGGAAAAGGTGACCGCCTACTTTATTGAAAACCAGACCGACCCGCGCCTGGTGAAGCAGATTGCTGCGGCGACCGGGGCAAAAGCCGGTGGTGAGCTATATCCTGAGGCGTTATCCCAACCGCAGGGGCCGGCAGCGAACTACGTGCAGGCATTCAAACACAATGTCGATACCTTACTGAGCAGTATGAAATAAACCCTCATGTCCCCGTTATGATGGCGGGGACACTGATGACACTTCGGCTTTCTCCATAAAAAAAGCCCCGTTGAGCAGCAACGGGGCTTTGCGACAGATGACACTACGGAAGTTAACGCTTTTTCTTACGTCCCTGTACCGCTTTAAAACGCGGGTTGGTTTTACAGATCACATAGATGCGACCTTTGCGGCGCACGACTTTGCAATCCGGATGGCGATTCTTCGCCGAACGCAATGAACTCAAAACCTGCATGTTGATTCCCTTTTACTTCTTGCCAAGAAAACGGCCAAAACGCTGCTGGAAACGTGCAGTGCTGCCCTCTTTGGAGAACTCCTTCTGCTTGCCGGTGTAGTAAGGATGCGAAGCGGAAGAGACGTCGATAGTGACATACGGCCAGTTTTCACCGTCCAACTCAATAGTGCGATCGGTGTTAATGGTCGATCCCACCTTAAAGTAGGCATTGGCACTCAGGTCGTGGAATACCACGGTACGATAATTTGGATGGATACCTGCTTTCATGATGCACTCTCATGTAATGTTATACTATAACAATAATTATGCGCTGCACGGCAGAGCGGATCAAGTACAAAATGCATCCGCAGCGAAATTAATGAGAGTGATTTGCATTAAGCAGATGAAGCTGACTAGTCCTGATATAGGTTGACACTTTTCAGCCGGATAACGCCCGATGAACCTCATCGGGCGTTTTATATTTTAGCGACAGGTGCGGCCGCCGTGTGTTGTAGATGTTCACCGATTCCCTGACCATCTTTCTTGCCTGCGCGATGTCTTCTGGCCTGCCGAGCAGGTATTCCGTTTTAAGTATCCCGTTTACCCGTTCCGCCAGCGCATTCTGATAACAGTCATACCCGTCCGTCATCGAGCAAGTGACACCATGCTTCTGATGTAACGCCTGATATTCTTGCGAGCAGTACTAGATACCCCTGTCCGAGTGATGCACCAACGGCAGCGCCGAGCGTCTGCTGGCCAGCGCCATTTTGAACGCGCAGGCGACATGTCGTGTATGCAGACTGTCATGCACGTGATACCCCACGATTTTTCTCGACCAGGCATCCGTTATCAGGCTGACATACGCCGTTCCCGTTCTCAGCGGCAGGTAGGTGATATCTGCCACCCATACTTGTTCCGGACGGCTGGCTATTACCTGATTATCCCCCGCCTTCAGCAAGTTGGGATGGCGATAAAAACGATGATGACTCTGCGTCGTCTAGTGATACGCCCGTTTGGGCATCACCAGCAACCGTGCACAGCGCAGGATACTGAACAGCCGGTCTCGCCCCACATGCAACGCCGGTTCGGGGCGTCGTCGCAACAGGTGATGCAGCTTACGCGCCCCTAACCGGGGCTGGTGCAAGCGGATAGCCATCACCTGTTCGATGAGATGCCGGGCCTGCTCCTCTCTGCCTGCTTCGCGTTGCAGGGACTGATACCACGCCTGTCGGCTGATACCCATCCATCGGCAAGCGCGCGTTACTGTGAGTCGCGGCGTTTGTGTTTGCGCGATAAGGCGGCTAACTGCTTTTTTGTCAGCGTGGCACCGAACTCGGTATTCATCACTTTGACGACGGCTTCGAAGAACTGGGCTTTAACCTCGGATTCAGCCAATTGCTGTTCGAGTTCCTTAATGCGCTGTTCGGGCGTCAGAGGGAGTTTAGGCATGTTGTCTCCGCACGTTCTGGTGGCAGGGGAGGTCCGCCAGTCAAGCTGACCGTATTTACGCAGCCAGTTCATAACCGTGTGGCTGCCCTGAATACCGTAGCGGTCTTGCGCCTGACGGTAAGTCATCTCGCCTTTATCGACCTGTTCGACGACGGCTAATTTAAAGGATAGAGAATAATCGCGTTGTGTGCGTTTAACATACTGGTTCATCACATTTTCCTCTGTGCGTGAGTAAAATGTGTCAACGCTATTCAGGACGGGTCAAGCAAAAGAAAAAGGCCGCATAAGCGGCCTTTTTTCAGGAGGGAAACAGCACTGAGTTATCAGTGATGCTCGACCGGATGGCTGTGTTCTATGTCTTCAGACTTCTTGCCGAAGCGGCGGCGAACCACCACGAAGAACACCGGAACAAAGAACAGGGCCAGCACGGTGGCGGTAATCATCCCGCCCATAACGCCGGTACCTACCGCGTTCTGTGCGCCGGAGCCTGCACCGTTACTGATAACCAACGGCAGTACCCCGAGGATGAAGGCCAGTGAGGTCATCAGGATTGGACGCAGACGCATACGTACCGCATCGAGCGTCGCTTCGATCAGACCCTTGCCCTCTTTCTCCATCAGATCCTTGGCGAATTCCACTATCAGGATGGCGTTCTTCGCCGACAGACCTATGGTGGTCAACAGCCCCACCTGGAAGTAAACGTCGTTGTTCATGCCGCGCATGGTTGCTGCCAGCAGAGCACCGATAACCCCTAGCGGCAGTACCAGCATGACCGAGAACGGAATCGACCAGCTTTCATACAGCGCTGCCAGACACAGGAATACGACCAGAATCGAAATGGCGTACAGCGCAGGCGCCTGGTTACCGGACAGACGTTCCTGATAGGACATACCGGTCCAATCGTAACCAATACCGCTCGGCAGTTTGGAGGCCAGCTCTTCCATCATGTTCATCGCCTCACCGGTACTCTTACCCGGTGCCGCTTGTCCAAGAATTTCCATGGATGGCAGGCCGTTATAACGCTCCAGACGCGGAGAACCGTATTCCCATTTCGCCGTAGAGAACGCGGAGAAAGGAACCATCTGGCCGGTGCCGCCACGAACAAACCATTTATTGATATCTTCTGGCAGCATACGGAATGGCGCATCAGCCTGAACGTAGACCTTCTTCACACGACCGCGGTCGATGAAGTCGTTAACGTAGGTGCCACCCAGCGCGGTAGTCAGCGTACTGTTGATGGTGGTGATGCTCACGCCCAGCGCCTTGGCTTTCTCCTGATCGATGATCAGTTTGAACTGTGGCGTATCTTCCAGGCCGTTAGGACGCATGCCCACCAGCAGGTCCGGGTGTTTGGCAGCCATGCCCAACAACTGGTTACGCGCTTCGGTCAGTTTTTCATGGCCTAAGCCACCCTGATCGATCAGTTCAAAGTCGAAACCTGTCGCAGTACCGAGTTCGATAATCGCCGGCAGGTTGAACGGGAATACCAGGCCTTCTTTAATCTGAGAGAACGCACCCATCGCGCGGCCGGCAATCGCAGGCACTTTATTGTGCTCACCGGAGCGTTCGGACCAGTCTTTCAGGCTGACGAATGACAGACCGTTGTTCTGGCCGTTACCGTTGAAGCCGAAGCCCGCTACGGTAAACACCGAGACCACGTTGTCCTTTTCCTTGGTCATGAAGTAGTCGGTGACTTCTTCCAGTACTTTAGCGGTACGCGCTTCAGTCGCACCCGCCGGTAGCTGAACCATGGTTAACAGGATGCCCTGGTCTTCTTCCGGCAGGAACGAGGACGGCAGGCGCAGGAACAACAGGCCCATGCCAACGACGATCAGCAGGTAGATCACCAGATAACGCCCGGTACTGCGCAGAATATTGGCTACGCTGTCGGTGTAGTGGTTGGTGCTCTTTTCGAACATGCGGTTAAACCAGCCGAAGAAGCCTGTTTTAATCCCATGATCGCCTTTCGGGACCGGTTTGAGCATGGTGGCGCAAAGTGCCGGCGTCAGGATCATCGCTACCAGAACCGACAGGGCCATCGCGGAAACGATGGTGATCGAGAACTGACGATAGATGGCACCGGTTGAACCACCGAAGAACGCCATTGGTACGAATACCGCTGACAGCACCATGGCGATACCGACCAACGCACCCTGGATTTGGCCCATCGATTTGCGGGTGGCTTCTTTCGGCGACAGTCCCTCTTCGGACATTACACGCTCGACGTTTTCCACCACCACGATGGCGTCATCCACCAACAGGCCTATCGCCAGCACCATACCGAACATCGTTAGGGTGTTGATCGAGAAGCCGAACGCCGCCAGGATCGCAAAGGTCCCCAGCAATACTACCGGTACCGCGATGGTTGGGATCAACGTCGCACGGAAGTTCTGCAGGAACAGGTACATAACCAGGAACACCAGCAAGATCGCTTCCATCAGCGTTTTTACTACTTCGTTGATGGAGATTTTAACGAACGGCGTGGTGTCGTACGGGTAAACCACTTTCATCCCCTGCGGGAAGAAGGGTTCCATTTTGTTCAGTGCATCTTTTACGCCTTTAGCGGTGTTCAGGGCGTTGGCGCCGGTGGCCAGTTTGATCCCCAAACCTGCTGCCGGTTTACCGTTATAGCGTGCGGTTACTGCGTAGCTTTCTGCACCGCGTTCAATGTGCGCAACATCACTCAGGCGAACCTGAGAACCATCACTATTCACCTTCAGCAGAATTTTACCGAACTCTTCAGGAGAGGTCAGGCGAGTCTGCGCGATGATCGAGGCGTTCAGCTGTTGCCCCGGTACCGGTGGCATACCGCCCAGCTGCCCTGCGGCGATCTGGTTGTTTTGCTCGGTAATGGATGAGGTGACATCCGAAGTGGTCAACTGGAAATTATTCAGTTTGTTCGGATCCAGCCAGATACGCATGGCGTACTGGGCACCGAACAGCTGCACTTCACCCACGCCGGATGAACGGCTGATAGGATCTTTGATGTTGGAAGCTACGTAGTCCGCAATGTCATCCTGGGTCATGTTCGGATCGTCGGAAACGAAACCGGCCACCATCAGGAAGCTGCTGCTGGATTTTTCTACTTTCAGGCCCTGCTGCTGCACTTCTTGTGGCAGTAACGGGGTAGCCAACGACAGTTTGTTCTGGACCTGAACCTGCGCAATGTCAGGGTCGGTACCGGATTCAAACGTCAATGTAATGGTGACGCTACCAGAGGAATCGCTGGTGGAAGACATGTACATCAGATTATCGATACCGTTCATGTTCTGTTCGATAATCTGAGTGACGGTATCTTGCACCGTTTTGGCATCCGCGCCTGGATAGTTTGCGGAAATACTGACCGCCGGTGGTGCAATAGTTGGATACTGCGCAATCGGCAGTTTCATTATTGACAACACACCCGCCAACATGATGATGATGGCGATTACCCAGGCGAAAATCGGGCGATCTATAAAGAACTTAGCCATGTCTTACCGGCTCCTTTTTATGACTTCTGCGCTTCAGACTGCGGCTGCTTTTGCGCCTGAGTGTCAACTTCCTGCACTTTTACCTGAGCGCCCGGACGGACTTTCATCAAGCCGGTGACAATCACGCGGTCGCCGGCTTTCAAACCGTCGGTAACCAGCCATTTGTCGCCGATAGCCTGATCGGCCTTCAGCGTACGCAATTCAACTTTGTCGTCAGCACCTACCACCAGTGCAGTAGCATCGCCACGTGGGTTACGCGTCACACCCTGCTGCGGTACCAGCAATGCGTCGCTGCGCACACCTTCGTCCAGACGGGCGCGAACGAACATGCCCGGCAACAGCGTATCGTTAGGGTTAGGGAACACCGCACGAATGGTGATGGAACCGGTGGTTTCATCAACGGTGACGTCAGAGAATTCCAGCGTGCCTTCCTGAGCGTATTGCGCGCCGTTTTCCAGCAGCAGTTTCACTTTGGCTTTGCCGTTCTCTTGCTTCAGCGCACCGCTTGCCAGTTCTTGCTTCAGACGCAGGAAGTCGTTGCTCGACTGAGTCACATCGACGTACATCGGATCAAGCTGCTGCACGGTAGACAGAGCAGTAGCTTGGCCGTTAGTGACCAGTGCCCCTTCGGTCACGGCAGATTTGCCGATACGGCCGGAGATTGGTGAAGTCACCTTGGTGTAAGCCAGGTTGATGCGCGCGGTTTCCACAGCGGCTTTGGCTGCCACAACAGCGGCTTCCGCCTGCTGCAGGTTGGAGACTGCGGTGTCGTAATCTTGCTTACTGATGTAACTGGTACCCAGCAATGGTTTGTAGCGGTTAACCGTCACGCGTGCGATAGACGCGCTGGCTTGGGCTTTCGCCAAATCGCCTTTAGCGCTGTCATAGGCTGCCTGATAGGTAGCAGGATCGATTTGATACAGGGAAGTACCTGCCTTGATATCGCTGCCTTCTACGAAGTTACGTTTCAGGATAATGCCGCTAACCTGAGGGCGAACTTCGGCGATACGATACGCAGCGGTACGACCAGGAAGATCGGTGGTGATGTTGAGAGGTTCTGCCTTCAATGTCACTACACCCACTTCGGGAGCCGGTGCCTGGGCGCCTTGCTGTTGGGTTTCTTTATCGTTACATCCTGTTAGCACTAAGCTGCCTGAAAGCATCAGAACTGCCGCCAGAGGCGTTAACCCTCTGTTTTTGTTCATAGAAAAACCTCAAGTGTCCGATTTCAAAATGATCAATGGATCACAAGCTTTAAAACCCATTGCTGCGTTAATTATTAGTGCGTGCTATGGTACATACATACACGAATGTATGTAAATCTCACTTCCCCGAAAAAACAACGCCATGGCACGAAAAACCAAACAGCAAGCGCAAGAAACTCGACAGCACATTCTTGACGCTGCGGTGCGAGAATTCTCTGAACGTGGCGTTTCTGCAACGTCCCTCACCGATATAGCCACCGCTGCTGGGGTGACGCGTGGCGCAATTTACTGGCACTTCAAGAATAAGGTAGACCTGTTTAACGAAGTTTGGGAGTTATCAGAGTCGAAAATAGGCGATCTCGAACTAGAGTATCAGGCAAAGTACCCTGAGAATCCACTGCGTATTTTACGCGAAATTCTAATTTATATTCTGACGGCTACGGTAGATGACGCACGCAGGCGTGCCCTGATGGAGATCGTTTTCCATAAGTGTGAATTTGTCGGTGAGATGCTCCCGTTGCAAGATGCCCGTAAAGTCCTCTATCTGGAAGGTTACGACCGTATTGAGTCCGTGCTGCGCAACAGTATGCGCCACGGCCAACTGCCGGCTGATTTACATACCCGCCGCGCTTCTATCATTCTGCGCGCCTACATTACCGGCCTGATGGAAAACTGGCTTTTTATGCCAGAAAGCTTTGATCTGAAAGCCGAGGCGGCGGTGTTGATCGACTCATTTATCGAAATGGCCCAATTCAGCCCCACCTTGCGAATAAAACCGGAGGAGGGGGAGCTGGCGGCACAGCCGTTGAGTGCAGAACATCATCATTTATAGGAGAAATACCATGTCATCCGTTGTCTTGATCGCCAATGGCGCCGCTTATGGTCACGAATCGCTGTTTAACGCGCTGCGTCTGGCGATTGCGCTGAAAGAGCAGCAGAGCGATCTCAACCTGAAACTGTTTTTGATGTCCGATGCGGTGGTCGCGGGCATTGCCGGGCAGCAGCCGCATGAAGGCTATCACCTGCAGCAAATGCTGGAAATTCTTACCGCACAGCAGGTGCCGGTGAAATTGTGTAAAACCTGTGCCGATGCGCGCGGAGTCAGTCGGCTGCCGTTGGCAGACGGGGTGGAGATCGGAACGCTGGTGGAACTGGCACAGTGGACGTTGGCGGCGGAGAAAGTATTGACCTTCTAAGCCCGCGACATTTGTACATCACCCGCAACGCTTTTCTTATTCTTTGGCTCTCTGCGATCGTGATAATCTTTAGGCTTCTTTATTGATTCGAAGCCAAATCATGCATCGCAGGTTAGCCAAACGCCTTTTTCTGCCGCTCGTGTCGTTGTTCGGTGTGGAGTTCTCCCGCGCCTTCGCCCTGTTTTTGTTGATCGCTTTCTGTGCGGTTTGCCAACCTGCAGCCTATGCGGCACTCAATGGCGATGTGCCGTCACGCAGTGAAATACAAAGCCAGCTTGATGCGCTGAATAAGCAAAAGACGCTGACGCCGGTCAATAAACTCACGCAGCAAGACCTTACCCGAACCCTAGAACTGCTGGATGCCATCGATCGCACCAGGCAGGATGGCGCGCAGCTTAAGCAACAGCTGCAGCTGGCACCGGGCAAACTGCGCCAGGTCACCGACGATCTTGCGGCGCTCAAAACGCCGGTCGACAGTGCGGCCGCCCGGGCCGAACTGCTGCAGCTTTCCCTGCGCCAATTGGAAACCCGGCTTTACCAGACGCTCGATGACCTACAGACGGCGCAGGAAAACCTGTCCACCTATAACAGCCAGCTGGTTTCGCTACAGACTCAACCGGAACGGGTGCAGAGCAGCATGTATACCGCGTCTCAGCGGCTGCAGGAAATTCGTAACCAGATCAACGATCAGACGCCGGGACAAAACTCGTTGCGTGACAGCCAACTGGTGATGCTGGCCACCGAGCAAACGCTACTCAACGCGCAGATAGATCTGCAACGCAAAAGTCTGGAAGCCAACACTACCCTGCAAGATTTGCTGCAGAAGCAGCGCGATTATACGACCGGGCATATCGATGCGCTCGACCACAACGTGCAACTGTTGCAAGAAGTGGTCAACAGCAAGCGCCTGACGCTGTCGGAAAAAACCGCCAAAGAGGCGCAGAATCCGGAAGACGCTACGGATATCCAGCACGACCAGTTGGTCAGCAAAGAGCTGGACGTTAACCGCCAGCTCAGCCAGCGGCTGATTGCCGCCACGGAAGAGAGCAACGTACTGTTCCAGCAGAATATTCGGGTGAAGAACTGGCTGGATCGCGGCCTGCAGGCGGAGCGTAATCTCAAGGAGCAGATCCAGGTGCTGAAAGGCAGTCTGGTGCTGTCGCGCATTCTGTATCAGCAGCAACAAAGCCTGCCGCAGGGCACGTTGGTGGCGGATATGGGCACGCGTATTGCCGATCTGCGCTTGGAACAGTTTGATATCAACCAGCAGCGCGACGACCTGTTCAAGGGTGACGATTACATCAACAAACTGGTCGCCGACAGCAAAGAAAAAGCCAGCGCCGACGTGCTGGATGCTCTGAATGAAATCGTCGATATGCGCCGTGAACTGTTGGATCAGTTAAACAAACAGCTCAGTAATCAGTTGGCACAATCGATCAGCCTGCAGATCAACCAACAGCAGTTAACCAGCGTTAACAGCTCGCTGCGCGATACCCTGACTCAGCAGATTTTCTGGGTAAACAGCAACAAACCGGTCGATCTGGCGTGGCTGAAAGCTTTGCCAGGGGCGGTTAGAGATCAACTGGCTGCGCTCGATTTCAAAGTCGACTTCGGCAAAATACTGCAGGGCGGACTGAATTCACTGGTCATGCTGATCCCGCTGCTGTTGCTGATCGGCCTGTTGCGCTGGCGTTACAAGCTGATAGACACCCACTTGCAGAAACTGGCCAATGACGTGGGGCAGTTAAAGCGTGATAGCCAGATGCACACCCCCAGGGCCATTGTGTTGACTCTGCTGAAGGTCCTGCCCGGTTCGGCATTGCTGTTGGGGGTGGGGTTCTGGTGTTACCGTGCAGAAATCGGTCTCAGTGACTTTCTCTGGGCGTTGTCGCAACAGTTGGCGCTGTTCTGGCTGATATTCGGCTTTACCTACCGCACGCTGGCACCTGGCGGCATCTGCGAACGGCATTTCAACTTCGCCGCCGAGCTTTGTGCGCATTATCGTCGTCAGACGGTGCGCCTTGGGCTGGCGCTGTTACCGCTGATTTTCTGGTCGGTGCTGGGCGAGAAAGCACCACTGCGGCTGGTGGAAGACGTTATCGGCCAGGTGGTGGTGATGTTGACGTTGGCACTGCTGGCAGTGCTGGTGTTTCCGTTGTGCCGCGACAGCTGGCGTGAAAAGGGCTCGCACGCGGTAAGGCTGATCATTGTCACCGCCATTGCCGCTACGCCGCTGATCCTGCTGGGGCTGATGTTCGCCGGCTATTTCTATACCACGTTGCGGTTAGCCGGCCGCTGGATCGACAGCCTGTATCTGTTCTTCCTGTGGAATATCGTCTATCTGACCGCCATTCGCGGGCTGAGCGTCGCGGCACGCCGTCTGGCTTATCGCCGCGCGATAGCTCGTCGTCAGAGCCTGGCGAAGGAGAAAGAGGGGGCTGAAGGGGTTGAACCGGTTGAGGAGCCGCCTTTGGCGCTCGATCAGATCAACCAGCAGTCGCTGCGGCTGACCACCATGGTGCTGTTTATTATCTTCGCCAGCGCCCTGTATGGCATTTGGTCAGATTTGGTGACGGTCATTTCGTACCTGGACAGCATTACGCTGTGGCATTACACCACCACTGTCGCCGGCAGCAGCGTGGCGCAGGCGGTGACGCTGGGCAACATGATGGTGGCGATAGCGGCGGTGATTGTCGCTTACGTGATGACACGCAACCTGCCCGGTCTGCTGGAAGTGGTGGTGCTGTCGCGGCTGCAACTGCGGCAGGGGACGTCTTACGCCGTCACCACCATACTCACCTACCTGATCACCACTGTGGGCGCGGTCACTGCACTGGGCTCGCTGGGTGTCTCCTGGGATAAATTGCAGTGGTTGGCCGCCGGTTTGACCGTCGGGTTGGGCTTCGGGCTGCAGGAGATTTTCGCCAACTTTGTTTCCGGCCTGATCATCCTGTTCGAACGGCCGATCCGTATCGGCGACACCATTACTATTGGCACTTTCTCCGGTTCGGTCAGCAAAATCCGCATTCGTGCCACCACCATCACTGACTTTGACCGCAAAGAGGTGATCATTCCGAATAAGGCATTTGTGACCGAACGGCTGATCAACTGGTCGCTGTCGGACACCATCACCCGCGTTTTAATCAAGGTAGGGGTGGCCTACGGATCCGATTTGGATAAGGTGAAAGCGGTGCTGCTCAAGGCGGCGCATGATAACCCACGCGTGATGAGCGATCCGGAGCCGCAGGTGTTCTTCCTGAATTTCGGTGCCAGCACGCTGGATCATGAACTGCGCCTTTACGTACGTGAGCTACGCGACCGCAGCTATACCGTTGACGAACTGAATCGCGCTATCGAACGCCTGTGTCGCGAAAACGACATCAACATTGCTTTCAACCAGCTCGAGGTCTATTTGCACAATCAGCAGGGCAACGAGGTGCAGGAAGTAAAACGGACGCTATCGTCGGATAAGGACGGCTCATCGGTAGGGGAGTAGCACGAGGATCCTGGGTTCAGCGCAGGCTGAACCCTTTTCACTGCCCGACAGGCAGATATGGGGAGGTAACGCCGTTGCGCTGCAGCTTTTCCTGGTAGTCACGTTTGACAATATCCAGCGCCGCCAGCGCGGTGGCGGGATCGATCTCATTGCATTCCAGCAGGTAAATCAGATCTACCGCCAGTTGCAATTCTGGTGAGGCATTTTCTAGAGACATAAAACCCACGTTTTAATTGAGATGAATGATACTTCGTTCGGCTGAGTATAGTGAACAAGCCCGATTGGGGGGAATAATCATTAAAATATTGTGATAAATCTTCAAAAACCGTTTTCTTTACGTTCAATACTGCGCTCAATGCGCGTCAGCGCTTGACGGCAACGCGTCAGTCGGCCTTCTAACGCAGCCAGCTCATGTTGAAGCTTTTGCTGTGCCGCCAGCGTCGTCTGCCTTCCCAGCAGGCTTTCCCGATCCTGAATCATTGCAATGATCCGACGTTCATAATCCTGATGTTCGGCCAGCTTGTGATACAGATCGACCGCTGCCACCTCTTTGGGCTGATTCTTACGGCGCAGCGTCTGGGTTGCCAGCTCGCGTTGCAGGGCTGTGAGCTGTGCCAGCAACTTTTCAGCCAGAAAGGCCACCTGAGTGGTGCGATTGTCGTTGGCCGCCGTCTGCAACTGGGCGAAGTTCTTTTGCACTTCGGCCAGATAATCGCGCAGTCGTGTACCGCGGTTAGAAAACAGCGCAGTATCGAAGCGTGCCTGAGGGATAGGCGCGTCGCCGCGGGGCGTGATCTCGCTGGCCAATACCTTGATTTGTTGTTCTAACGCTTCTAAAAGACGCTGGGTGCTCACGTCGGCTCCATTGGGGTGTTAGTGGGCTCAGCTTGCCCGCGATCGCGTCGTGAAACAAGCGCCGTGCATATATTCCGCCCGTTGCGGCTGGTGGCACGGGGGAAGGCGGTGATAAAGTAACGCCAGACAGGTTGATGGACAAGGGCTCGCATGACGCGTTGGTTATTGATTATCCTCGGTTGGTTGGCGGTGGTGTTGGCGACGTTGGGCGTGGTATTACCACTGCTGCCGACGACGCCGTTTCTGCTGTTGGCCGCCTGGTGCTTCGCCCGTTCGTCACCACGCTTCCACAGTTGGCTATTGTACCGCTCCTGGTTCGGGCCTTATCTGCGCCATTGGCAGCAGCATCGCGCCTTACCGCCAGGGGCTAAATGGAAGGCGGTGGTGGTGATTGTGCTGACATTCGCACTTTCGTTGTGGCTAGTGAAAATCTGGTGGGTGCGTGGAGTGCTGTTGCTGATGCTGGCTATTTTGCTGACCTTCATGTTGCGCTTGCCGGTTGTTGACTTATCGCAACAAAAACAGCGCTGATTGTGGCCTATGATATTCAATAGCTTTCAGGCTGCGTTTTGAAAGATGCAGGGGAAAGTTGCATTTGTCCGTCAGTTTGCATAGATTTGGGCGTTTTCGTGCGCGGGTGGCCTCCCATTCCCTGTTTATGCCGGGATCGGGTTCCAGACGATCGGCGCGCAAGTCATCAGGCAGTTTTATCAGGCAATAATTATGACCGCTACTGCACAGCAGCTTCAGTTTATTAAAGACAGTATCAAAACCATTCCGGATTACCCTAAGCCGGGCATACTGTTCCGTGACGTCACCAGCCTGCTGGAAAACCCGCTGGCTTATGCTGCCAGCATCGAATTGCTGGTTGAGCGCTTTCGCGAAGCGGGCGTGACCAAAGTGGTTGGCACCGAAGCGCGTGGTTTCCTGTTTGGCGCACCGGTGGCACTGGCACTGGGCGTAGGTTTTGTTCCGGTGCGTAAACCGGGTAAGCTGCCGCGCGCGACGCTCAGCGAAAGCTATGAGCTGGAATACGGTACTGACCAACTGGAAATACACACCGATGCCATCAGTGCCGGTGATAAAGTGCTGGTGGTGGACGATCTGCTGGCAACCGGTGGCACCATTGAAGCCACCGCAAAACTGATCCGCCGTCTGGGCGGTGAAGTTAAAGACGCTGCTTTCATCATTAACCTGCCGGATCTCGGCGGTGAAGCGCGTTTGAACTCACTGGGTATTGAATGCTACTGCCTGGTGAACTTCGCCGGCCACTGATCTGCATTACCACAACGGCCTCGCGGATCGCCGCGGGGCTGTGTTAGCATGACCCTCCAGATTACTCGACTTTTCCGGTATTAATGAGCTATCAGGTTCTTGCCCGTAAGTGGCGCCCTCAAACGTTTGCAGATGTTGTCGGACAGGAACATGTCCTGACTGCGCTGGCTAACGGCCTCTCGCTGGGGCGGATTCATCACGCCTATCTGTTCTCGGGCACGCGCGGCGTGGGTAAAACCACCATTGCGCGCTTGCTGGCCAAAGGCCTGAACTGTGAAACCGGCATCACCGCCACGCCGTGCGGTCAATGCGACAACTGCCGCGAGATTGAGCAGGGCCGCTTTGTTGATCTGATCGAGATCGACGCCGCGTCCAGAACCAAGGTGGAAGATACCCGCGATCTGCTGGATAACGTCCAGTACGCACCCGCCCGCGGCCGCTTCAAGGTTTACCTGATTGACGAAGTGCACATGCTCTCGCGTCACAGCTTCAATGCGCTGTTGAAAACGCTGGAAGAGCCGCCTTCTCACGTCAAATTCCTGCTGGCGACGACCGATCCGCAAAAGCTGCCGGTCACTATCCTGTCGCGCTGCCTGCAATTTCATCTTAAGGCTCTGGATGTCGAGCAGATCCGCAACCAGTTGGAAACGGTTCTGCAGGCAGAACAAATCACCAGCGACCAGCGCGCGCTGCAGCTGATAGCACGTGCTGCCGACGGCAGTATGCGTGACGCGTTGAGCCTCACCGACCAGGCTATCGCGATGGGGCAAGGGCAGGTGACCACCACCACCGTCAGCCAAATGCTCGGTACGTTGGACGACGAACAGCCGCTGGCAATCCTCGAAGCGTTGGTGAGCGCAGATGGCGAAAAGGTGATGGCGCAGGTCGCGCAAGCCGCTTCACGCGGTGTTGACTGGGAAAACCTGCTGATCGAAACGCTGGCCTTGCTACACCGGATCGCGATGGTGCAGTTACTGCCATCGGTACTGGACAATCATTACGCCGCCATTGAACAGCGGCTGCGTGAGCTGGCGCGTACTTTGCCGCCGACGGACGTACAGCTTTATTACCAAACCCTGCTGGTCGGCCGTAAAGAGCTGGCCTTTGCCCCGGATCGCCGTATGGGGGTTGAGATGACCCTGCTGCGTGCGCTGGCATTTCACCCGAAAGCGGTGATCCCGGAGCCGGTGGCGATGGTGCAAACCGCACCGGCGCAGATGGCGCAACCGCAGGCTCAGCAGGTGGCTCAACCACCACAGTTTCAGGACGCGACACCGCCGTTAGGCCAGGTTGCGCCACAGAATAATCAGCAGGCTAATTTACCGGATGCCACCGCGCAATTATTAAAGGCGCGCACCCAGCTGTTGCGGCAGGGAGCATCCACACCAAAAAAGAGTGAACCGGCGGCGCCAGGAAAAGCGCGGCCGGCAAACTCAGCACTGGAGCGGTTGGCTTCCGTGACTGAGCGCAGCCAGCAGCGCCAGGCGGAAAAACTTGTTCAGCAAAAACCGGCCAAGCCGGAAGCTTATCGCTGGCGTGCACAGACCGAGCCCGAGGCAGAGCCGGAACCGCTGGCGACGCCAAAAGCGCTGCGCACGGCTCTTGAGCATGAAAAAACGCCCGAACTGTCAGCCAAGCTGGTGGTGGAGTCGCTGGAACGCGATGCCTGGGCGGCAGAAATCGATAAGCTGAAAATTCCAAAACTGGTGCAGCAACTGGCGTTGAACGCGGTTAAAGAAGTGCTGGAACCAGGTAAAATTTGTCTCCATCTGCGGTCGTCGCAGCGCCATCTGAACTCGCCTTCGGCGCAGAAGGTGTTGACCGATGCACTCACCGAGCTGTACGGCAGTCCGGTTGAACTGACCGTGGTGGAAGACGATAATCCGGCGGAGCGGACTCCGCTGGAGTGGCGCCAAGCCATTTATGAAGAAAAACTGGCGCAGGCGCGCCAGTCGATCGTTGCGGATACCAATATCCAAACGCTGCGCCGGTTCTTCGACGCAGACCTGGATGAAGAGAGTATTCGCCCCATTTAAACGCCGCGTAAAGTGCGCGGCCCTAGCGACGAGAGACGACTATGTTTGGTAAAGGCGGTCTGGGCAACCTGATGAAGCAAGCCCAGCAAATGCAAGAAAAAATGCAGCAGATGCAGGAAGAAGTCGCCAAATTGGAAGTGACTGGCGAATCTGGCGCCGGTCTGGTGAAAGTCACCATCAACGGTGCGCACAACTGCCGTCGTGTGGAGATCGATCAGAGTCTGATGGAAGACGACAAAGACATGCTGGAAGATCTGATCGCCGCTGCGATTAACGATGCTGCGCGCCGTATCGACGAAACCCAGAAAGAGAAGATGGCGTCTGTATCCAGCGGCATGCAACTGCCACCTGGCTTTAAGATGCCGTTCTAATGCAGACCAGCCCGCTCCTTGAAACACTGATGGAGGCGTTGCGCTGCCTGCCGGGCGTTGGCCCGAAGTCGGCGCAGCGTATGGCGTTCCAGCTGTTGCAGCGCGATCGCAGCGGTGGGATGCGTCTGGCGCAGGCGCTGACCCGCGCCATGTCAGAGATTGGCCACTGTGCCGATTGCCGTACGTTCACCGAGCAGGACGTTTGCACCATCTGCGCCAATCCGCGCCGTCAGCAAAACGGCCAGATCTGCGTGGTGGAAAGCCCGGCGGATATTCACGCCATCGAGCAGACCGGTCAGTTCGCCGGACGTTACTTTGTGCTGATGGGCCATCTGTCGCCGATGGACGGCATTGGGCCCGGTGATATCGGTCTGGATCGGCTGGAGCAACGGCTGGAAAAAGAAAGCATCACTGAAGTGATCCTGGCCACCAACCCGACGGTGGAAGGTGAGGCAACCGCCAACTATATCGCCGAGATGTGCGGCCAGTATGGCGTGGTCGCCAGCCGCATAGCCCACGGCGTGCCGGTGGGCGGTGAACTGGAAATGGTCGACGGTACCACGTTGTCGCATTCATTGGCCGGTCGTCACGTTATCAAGTTTTGATGTTTTCCTCTGATGGGGCTATTTGGCCCCGTCAGCTATCTGCAAAAATTTCCCGCCAGCCGCTTGAAAAACAACGCCCTTGTCCCCACTTAATCCTCATTGTTCGCTTTTGGTAGCTATTGTCTTTGAGGTAATCAATGAGTATGAAAGGTCAAGAAACCCGTGGTTTCCAGTCTGAAGTAAAACAACTGCTTCATTTGATGATTCATTCGCTGTACTCCAATAAAGAAATTTTCCTGCGCGAGCTGATCTCCAACGCCTCGGATGCCGCCGATAAGCTGCGTTTCCGCGCACTGTCGACGCCTGAGCTGTATGAAGGTGACGGCGAGCTGCGTGTGCGCCTTTCCTTCGATAAAGAACAGCGTACGTTGACCATTGCCGACAACGGTATTGGCATGAGCCGTGAGGAAGTGATTGAAAACCTGGGTACCATCGCCAAGTCAGGTACCAAAGCCTTCCTGGAATCCATCGGTTCCGATCAGGCCAAAGACAGCCAGCTGATTGGTCAGTTCGGCGTGGGTTTCTACTCCGCGTTCATCGTGGCGGATAAAGTCACCGTGCGCACTCGTGCCGCGGGCGCTCCGGCCGATCAAGGCGTGTTCTGGGAATCTGTCGGCGAAGGCGATTACACCATTGCCGATATCAGCAAAGAAGATCGCGGTACCGAAATTACCCTGCATCTGCGCGAAGGCGAAGATGAGTATCTCGATGCCTGGCGTCTGCGTTCCGTGATCGGCAAATACTCCGACCACATTGCACTGCCGGTTGAGATTGAAAGCAAAAACGAAGAAGACGGCACCGTCACCTGGGAAAAAATCAACAAGGCGCAGGCCCTGTGGACCCGCAGCAAGGCTGACGTGACCGACGAAGAATACAAAGAGTTCTACAAGCACATCGCGCACGACTTTACCGATCCGCTGAGCTGGAGCCACAATCGGGTGGAAGGCAAGCAGGAATACACCAGCCTGCTGTACATTCCTGCCCAGGCGCCATGGGACATGTGGAACCGCGATCACAAGCACGGGCTGAAGCTGTACGTGCAGCGCGTGTTCATCATGGACGACGCTGAACAGTTCATGCCGAACTACCTGCGTTTCGTGCGTGGCCTGATAGATTCCAACGATCTGCCGCTGAACGTTTCGCGTGAGATCCTGCAAGACAGCCGTGTGACCCAGAACCTGCGCGGTGCGCTGACCAAGCGTGTGTTGCAGATGCTGGAGAAACTGGCTAAAGACGATGCGGAAGGCTACCAGAAGTTCTGGCAGCAGTTTGGTCTGGTGTTGAAAGAGGGCCCGGCGGAAGATGGTGGCAACAAAGAAGCCATTGCCAAGCTGCTGCGCTTTGCTTCCACCCACAAAGACAGCTCGGCGCAAACCGTCTCGCTGGAAGAGTACGTGGGCCGCATGGCAGAAGGGCAGGAGAAGATTTATTACATCACCGCCGACAGCTATGCTGCCGCCAAGAGCAGCCCGCACCTGGAACTGTTCCGCAAGAAAGGCATTGAAGTGCTGCTGCTTTCCGACCGCATCGACGAATGGATGATGAGCTACCTGACCGAGTTCGACGGCATGCCGTTCCAATCCGTCAGCAAGGCAGATGACGCGTTGGACAAGCTGGCAGACGAAACCGAAGAGCAGAAGGCCGCCGAGAAGCAGCTGGAGCCCTTTGTTGACCGTGTGAAAACCCTGCTGGGCGATCGCGTGAAGGACGTGCGTCTGACGCACCGTCTGACCGACACGCCGGCTATCGTTATCACCGATGCCGACGAAATGAGCACCCAGATGGCGAAGCTGTTTGCCGCTGCGGGCCAGGAAGCGCCGGCGGTGAAGTACATTTTCGAACTGAATCCGGAGCATGCGTTGGTCAAACGCGCATCCGATGTGGGCGATAACGAACAATTCGCCGAATGGATTGATCTGTTATTGGATCAGGCACTGCTGGCTGAACGCGGCACCCTGGAGGATCCAAATCAGTTTATCCGTCGTATGAATAAACTGTTGTCCGCATAATTCCGAGTATATACGCCCAAAATCCGCGAATTTTGGGCGTATTTTTTTGTTTTTCCTGCCGATTTTCCGCGCTTTATTCTCTGTTTCCTCCCTTTGGCGCCGCAATCGATTTCCTCGCGTACCTTGAGCCAGCCCCCCCTGAAATGGTATGGTTGAGCGTTTTCGCAATTTTATAAAAACTACATAGCAAGGGGATTTACGCAATGCGTATCATTCTGCTGGGCGCTCCGGGCGCTGGTAAAGGTACTCAGGCTCAATTCATCATGGAGAAATACGGTATTCCGCAAATCTCTACGGGTGATATGTTGCGCGCAGCCGTGAAGGCCGGCAGTGAATTGGGCAAGCAGGCGAAAGAAATCATGGACGCCGGCAAGCTGGTGACCGATGAGTTGGTCATTGCACTGGTTAAAGAACGCATCACCCAGGAAGATTGCCGTAAAGGTTTTCTGCTGGACGGTTTCCCACGCACCATTCCACAGGCTGACGCGATGAAAGAAGCCGGCATCAATGTGGATTACGTGCTGGAATTTGACGTACCGGACGAGCTGATTATCGATCGCATCGTTGGTCGTCGCGTACATGCCCCTTCTGGCCGCGTGTACCACATTAAATTCAATCCACCGAAGGTGGAAGGTAAAGACGACGCGACCGGTGAAGAACTGACAACTCGTAAAGACGATCAGGAAGAAACCGTACGTAAACGTCTGGTGGAATACCATCAGATGACTGCACCGCTGATTTCCTACTACAGCAAAGAAGCTGCTGCAGGTAACACCCAATACCGTAAAATCGACGGCACCCGCAAAGTGACCGAAGTGAGCGCCGAACTGGCGAACATCCTCGGCTAATCGGTTTTTCATTGCTGTGCATAGCGCCAGGCCTCATCCGCCTGGCGTTTTTTTTATTATTTACCCGCCGAATTGTGATCGCCGTGGCTTGTTGCGCCTGTGCCCTTTAATCCACCGAGAGAAATGGCGTATAACTCCCCCATCTTAATCCCCGGGGACAATCCGCATGCTCAGACCAACCCATTTGCTGGCAGAATCCACCGCACGCCAGATCGTGCAGCGGGCGATGAGCATCATCAGCCATTCTGTCAATGTGATGGACAGCAACGGTGTCATCATCGCTTCCGGCAATCCCTCACGCCTGTTTCAGCGTCATGAAGGCGCTGTTCTGGCGCTGACCGAAAACCGGGTGGTGGAAATCGATGCGGTGACTGCCGCGCACCTCAAGGGAGTGCGGCCCGGCATCAATTTGCCCTTCAGTTTTCACAGCCAACAGGTGGGGGTGATCGGTATTTCCGGTGAACCCGCGCAGGTACGTGCCTATGCCGAACTGGTGAAAATGGCGGCCGAAATGATGGTGGAGCAGGCGGCGTTGCTGGATCAACATCAGTGGGAAAAACGCTACCGCGAGGAACTGGCCAATCAGTTGCTGCAACCGCAGCCGGCATCAGGCTCGCTGGAGGCGATGGCCGCCTACCTGGGGTTAGATCTGCAACAGCCACGGATTGTCTGGATCGCAGAATTACAGGACACGCAGCCGCACCTGCTGCGTGAATTGCTGACGGAGCTGGAGCAGACTCAGCGCGAAGCGCTGATCGCCATCACCGGGTTCAACGAAATGATCCTGCTGCGTCCTGCCAGTCTGGTGCAGGGGGAGTGGAATGTGAAGCAGGAGCGCAAACAGGCGCAGCAGTTACAGAGCCAGCTTCAGTCGCGTTTCAACCTGCGGTTGATTGTCGGTGGTTTCTTTAGCGGCGAAGCAGGGTTGCACCGTTCAAGCCTGACGGCTCGCGCCACCCAGGCGATGGCGAAACGCTTGAAGTTACGGCACAAGACGCTGTTTTACCAAGATTATCCGCTACCGTCACTGCTGTGCGATCTGGGTGAAGACTGGCGGGCTCAAGAGCTTTCCCGCCCCTGGCAGGTTTTGGGCGAACAGGATGAAAAAGGGGTATTACGCAGCACGCTGAGGCACTATTTTTCGCGGAATTGTGATCAGACGCAGACCGCCGCCGAGCTTCATATTCACGTCAATACCTTGCGCTATCGCCTGCAGCGTATTGAAGCCATTACTGAATTAAAAATCAATCAGTTAACGGACGCCTTGCAGCTGTATATCGGCATGCTGATGCACGGCTGAGTTGTGTAAAACCACAACTTTCCGCTGTGTGCGCACGCATGTTTTTGTGGCTTTCTCTCACGCCAATGTCCGGCGCTCAGGATATGTTTTCCCCACACCAACAACGGGGAAAACAATAATGACAACGGTATCCACGCTTGGGGCGCTGGTGGCATTGGTCGTCGCTATCGTCCTGATTTTACGCAAGGTCCCGCCTGCCTACGGCATGATTGCCGGTGCGCTGGCGGGCGGATTATGCGGCGGCGCCGATCTGGTGCAGACCGTGACGCTGATGATCACCGGTGCGCAGGGCATTACCAATGCCGTGATGCGCATTTTGGCGGCGGGGGTGCTGGCCGGGGTGTTGATCGAGTCCGGCGCGGCGCACACCATCGCTGAAACCATCGTCCGCAAAGTCGGGGAAACCCGTGCGCTGTTAGCGCTGGCGGTAGCTACACTGATC
The DNA here is from genome assembly GCF_046531865.1 of Serratia sp. AXJ-M. Lineage (NCBI taxonomy): Bacteria > Pseudomonadati > Pseudomonadota > Gammaproteobacteria > Enterobacterales > Yersiniaceae > Serratia > Serratia sp. AXJ-M. The sequence continues at coordinate 1,134,318 of NZ_CP059394.1, forward strand.
CTGACGGCAGTGGGCGTATTTATCGACGTTGCGGTGATCACCGTGGCGCCTATTGCCCTTTCCATCGCTCAGAAGGCCGGGATCTCGCGTGCGGCGATACTGCTGGCGATGATCGGCGGCGGCAAGGCCGGTAACGTGATGTCACCAAACCCCAACACCATTGCCGCGGCCGACAACTTCCACGTGCCGCTGACCTCGGTGATGATGGCCGGTATCGTGCCAGGATTGTGCGGATTGATGGTGGCCTATCTGCTGGCCCGCCGTTTGAGTGATAAGGGCGATAAGGTGATGGCGGAAGAGCTGACGCAGCAAGCCGAAGGCATTCGTCCGGGCTTTGCGGCGGCGATCAGCGCACCCTTGGTTGCCATTGTTCTGCTGTCGCTGCGGCCGATCGCCGGTATTGCCATCGATCCGCTGATAGCGTTGCCGCTGGGCGGTCTGGTGGGCGCATTGCTGATGGGCCGCATCCGCCAGTGCAACCAGTTTATGGTTTCCGGCCTGTCCCGTATGGCGCCGGTAGCGATTATGCTGCTTGGCACCGGTACGCTGGCAGGCATTATCGCCAACTCTTCGCTGAAGGACGTGCTCATCAGCGGGTTGACCAGCACCGGCATGCCGGCCTGGCTGCTGGCTCCGCTTTCTGGGGCATTAATGTCGATGGCCACCGCTTCGACAACCGCAGGTACCGCCGTGGCATCCGGGGTCTTCAGCAGCACTCTGCTGGAGCTGGGCGTCAGCGGGCTGGCGGGGGCGGCTATGATCCATGCCGGCGCAACGGTGCTGGATCACCTGCCGCACGGCAGCTTCTTCCATGCCACCGGCGGCGGCGTCAATATGGCCGTGCATCAACGGTTGAAGCTACTGCCTTATGAAACACTGGTCGGCTTTACCATCGCGGCCGTCTCGGCGTTGATGTTTGGCGTATTTAATCTGGCGGGATAAGGAAGAGTAATGAAAACGCTGAAAAAAGTGGTGATTGCGCCGGATTCGTTTAAAGAAAGCCTGAGTGCGTTGGAGGTGGCGGAAGCCATCGAACGCGGCTTCCGCCAGATCTTCCCGCAGGTACAGTATGTGAAGCTACCCATGGCGGACGGCGGCGAAGGCACGGTGGATTCGATGGTGGCAGCCACCGGCGGGGAAATCGTCAGGGTCGCGGTCACTGGGCCGTTGGGCCAGCCGGTACAGGCCTTCTATGGTTTGCTGGGAGAGGGAGAAACTGCCGTTATCGAGATGGCGGCGGCTTCCGGGTTGCATCTGGCTCCCAAGGCGCAGCGAGATCCGCGCATGACCACCAGTTATGGCACCGGTGAGCTGATCCTGGCTGCGCTGGAGCGCGGCGTTAAGACGATTATTCTTGGCATTGGCGGCAGCGCCACCAACGACGGCGGGGCCGGCATGATGCAGGCGCTGGGGGCCAGACTGCTGGACGAGAATCGACAGGCTTTGCCGCCTGGAGGGGCCGCGCTGGCGCAGTTGGCCTATATCGATCTTTCCGGGGTGGATCCGCGTCTGCAGCAGGTGAGCATCACGGCGGCCTGCGACGTGGATAATCCTTTGTGTGGTGCTAACGGAGCCTCCGCGGTGTTTGGCCCGCAGAAGGGAGCCACGCCGGAAATGGTCACGCAGTTGGATGCGGCGCTGTGCCATTACGGCACATTGCTGGAACAGGCTACCGGGCGTGAGGTTATCAACGCGCCCGGTGCAGGAGCGGCAGGGGGAATGGGTGCGGCATTGCTTGGCATGCTAAACGCCCGATTGCGCCCCGGCATTGAGATCGTGATCGAAACCCTTCAATTGGAAGAGGCGTTGCGCGATGCCGACCTGGTGATCACCGGCGAAGGGCGACTGGACAGTCAGTCTATCCATGGCAAAACGCCGATTGGCGTGGCGCGGGTGGCTAAACGCTTTGGTTTGCCGGTGATCGGCATTGCCGGCAGCCTGTCGAAAGATTATCAGGTGGTGCACCAGCACGGAATTGACGCCGCTTTTTCGGTGCTCGATCGCGTTGTCTCTCTGGAGGAAGCGTTGGCGGAAGCGGCCGATAACCTGGAGGTGACGGCGCGTAATGTGGCGGCGGTCTGGCGACTGGCGCAGAGTTAATATCATTCCCCTTTATCATGGGCAACGCCTGTTGCTGATATCGGTTCCGACGAGGCGCTTTTCCGTTACAATAGGCGCCATTAATCGACGTTAACCCCCTGACCCAGAACAGGGGGTTAGCTTGCAAGGAATCAAGGGGAACTGAGATGAAGCAAGAGAAACACGGGGTATTGCTGGTGAACCTGGGCACGCCGGATGCTCCGACCTCGTCGGCGGTAAAACGCTATCTGAAGGAATTCCTCAGTGACGACCGCGTAGTGGATACAGCCCCATTGATCTGGTGGCCGATCCTCAACGGTGCGATCCTGCCGATCCGTTCGCCGCGCGTTGCCAAGCTGTATAAGTCGGTATGGATGGACGAAGGCTCACCACTGCTGGTCTACAGCCGCCGTCAGCAGCGCGCATTGGCCGCACGTATGCCGAACACGCCAGTTGAATTGGGCATGAGCTACGGTTCACCGAGCCTGGGCGAAGCGATAGACAAGCTGTTGGCACAGGGCGTGACCAATCTGGTAGTACTGCCGTTGTACCCGCAATACTCCTGTTCAACCAGTGCAGCCGTGTGGGACGGCGTGGCGCGCATATTGAAAGGCTATCGCCGCCTGCCGTCGATCAGCTTTATCCGTGACTATGCCGAACACCCGGCTTACATCGCCGCATTGCGTCAAAGCGTGGAGCGTTCGTTTGCCGAGCATGGCCAACCGGACCGGCTGGTGCTGTCATTCCACGGCATTCCCAAGCGCTATGCACGCCTCGGCGACGATTATCCGCAGCGTTGTGAGGATACGTTTCGTGCATTGACCGACACTTTGCCGTTGGCGCCGGATCGGGTCATGATGACCTACCAGTCGCGTTTTGGCCGTGAACCCTGGTTGACGCCGTATACCGATGAAACCCTCAAGGGCCTGCCTGCGCAAGGCGTTAAACATATTCAGCTTATCTGCCCAGGTTTTTCGGCGGACTGTCTGGAAACGCTGGAAGAAATCAAAGAGCAAAACCGCGAAATCTTCCTCGAGGCGGGCGGCGAGAAGTTTGAGTACATTTCTGCGCTGAACGACGAACCGGCGCACATTGATATGATGCAGCAACTGGTGGCGCAGCACCTCTGATCCCCAGAGCGCAAAATAGTGACAGTCATCATCAATCGGGCAGGAATGTGCTAACATTCTCTGCCTGTTAACTGCCACTGCCGCCAAATAAATGAAATTTCCTGGTAAACGTAAGTCCAAACACTATTTTCCGGTGAACGCCCGCGATCCGCTCTTGCAGCAAGCTCAGCCTGAAAATGAAATCAGCACCTCCTATATCGTCGGTATCGATCAGACGCTGGTGGATATCGAAGCCAAAGTGGACGATGCCTTCGTCCAGCGTTACGGTCTGAGCCTGGGGCACTCCCTGGTGATTGAGGATGACGTTGCCGAGGCGCTGTATCAGGAACTGATCGACAATAATCTGATCACCCATCAATTTGCTGGCGGCACCATCGGCAATACTCTGCACAACTACTCCGTGCTGGCGGACGACCGTTCCGTTCTGCTCGGCGTGATGTGCAGCAATATCAAGATTGGCAGCTACGCCTATCGCTATCTGTGCAACACCTCCAGCCGTACCGATCTTAACCACCTGCAGGCGGTTGACGGTGCTATTGGCCGCTGCTTTACGCTGATCGGCGAAAGCGGCGAACGGACCTTTGCCATCAGCCCCGGGCAGATGAATCAACTGCGGCCGGAAAGCGTGAAGGAAGAGGTGATTGCCGGTGCTTCGGCGCTGGTGCTGACGTCATATTTGGTGCGCTGCAAGGAAGGGGAGCCGATGCCGGCTGCCACCATGCAGGCAATTGAATTTGCCAAAAAGCACGACGTACCGGTGGTACTGACGCTGGGCACCAAGTACGTGATCGCCGATAACCCGCAATGGTGGCGCGACTTCCTGCAACAACACGTGTCGATCCTGGCGATGAACGAAGATGAAGCGCTGGAGTTGACCGGGTTGAGCGATCCATTGACTGCCTCTGACATGGCGCTTGAATGGGTGGATCTGGTGCTGTGCACCGCCGGGCCAAACGGTCTGTATATGGCGGGTTATACCGAAGAGTCGAATAAGCGGGAAACCCAGCATCCGCTGCTGCCGGGGCATATTGCCGAATTCAACCGCTATGAGTTCAGCCGCGCCATGCGCCGTGAAAGCTGTGAAAATCCGTTCCGCATCTATTCGCACATCGCGCCTTACATGGGCGGGCCGGAGAAAATCATGAACACCAACGGTGCCGGTGATGGCGCACTGTCGGCGTTGCTGCATGATATCGCCGCCAACGGTTATCACCGCAATAACGTGCCTAACTCCAGCAAGCACGTTCGCAGCTATCTGACCTATTCCTCGCTGGCGCAGGTGTGTAAATACGCTAACCGTGTCAGCTATCAGGTGCTGAATCAGCATTCGCCGCGCCTGACGCGTGGCCTGCCGGAGCGGGAAGACAGTCTGGAAGAGTCTTACTGGGAACGCTAACAAGCAAAAGGTCCGGTAAGCCGGACCTTAGATTACTCATAAAGCCCGTTATTAGGGAGAGCGTGCCGAAGGGGTCGTAGCGGCTTGCCCGCCGACCCATTTGCCGGGAGCAAATGGGAACGACGTCCAAGTCGGCCCGCAGGGTGGGACACAAGGATGTGTCCCATAACCGCCCCTCGGTGCGCTAGGCCCGGCTATCTCGGGTTCAAAAACAACTTGTCATCAGATTAAGGTCCGGCATGCCGGACCTTTTTTATATCGAATCGCTTATCAGATCGGGCAACCGCCCATTTTCTCTTCTTCGCTCAGCGTATCCAGTTTGAGAATATTCAGCATGCTGTTGGCGATTTCTCGTTCGCCCATCACTACCTGATTCGCCCCGCGATCGGAGATATAAGACACTTCGTCATCGTAGTGCGCACGGGCGATGATCTCGATGTTCGGCCGCTTGGTACGTGCCGAAGCCACGATTTCACCGGCCTCGTAACCGTTGGGAATGGTCAGCAACAGCCAGCGTGCACAGTCGAGTCGCGCCAGATCCATCACTTCCGGATTGGCAGCGTTGCCCAGCACCGTTTTGATGCCTTGTTCACGCAGGGCTTCCACCCGTGGGCGGGAGTTCTCGATCACCACCAGCGGAATACCGGCTTCGGCCAACTTTGCCCCCAGCAGGCTGCCGACGCGGCCATAGCCGACCACCAGCGCATGGTTGCACATATCGACCGGGATCTGCTTTTCTTCTTCCACCGCTTCTTCCATTATCTGGTCTTCCATGGTTTCGGTTTTGGCCAGATAACGCTCAAGCAGCGTGAACAGCAACGGATTCAACATAATCGACAAGATAGCCCCGGCCAGCACCAGATTGCGGCCGTGCTCCGACATCATGCCCAGCGTGATCCCAAGGCCGGCCAGAATGAAGGCGAACTCGCCAATCTGCGCCAGACTGGCAGAAATAGTCAGCGCGGTGCGTTTGGAGTGGCCGAACATTTTCACCAGCAGGAACGCTGCCGCCGATTTCCCGAACACGATAATCGCCAGCGTTGCCAGCACCGCCAGCGGCTCGTTGATCAGGATCATCGGATCAAACAGCATGCCGACCGACACAAAGAACAGCACGGCGAAGGCATCGCGCAACGGTAAGGTATCGTGGGCCGCGCGATGGCTCAGCTCCGACTCGTTCAGCACCATGCCGGCGAAGAAGGCTCCCAGGGCAAAGGAAACGTCGAACAGCTTCACCGCGCCATAGGCAATGCCGAGCGCCAGTGCCAACACGGCAAGGGTAAACAGCTCGCGCGAGCCGGTGCTGGCGGTTTTCGCCAGGATCCACGGCACCAGCCGGCGGCCTACCACAATCATCAGCGCAATAAAGGCGATGACTTTACCAATGGTGATTGCCAGCTCAGTCAGCAACTGGCCGCTGCTGGCGTTGTCATTGCCCAGCATGTTGCCGAACGCAGGCAGCAATACCAGCGTCAGCACCATCGCCAGGTCTTCAACGATCAGCCAGCCAATGGCGATTTGCCCGCGCTGGCTGTCGATCAGTTGGCGTTCTTCCAGCGCACGCAGCAGCACCACGGTACTGGCGGTAGAAAGACAGAGACCGAACACCAGGCCGGAAATCAAATCCCAGCCGAGCAGCTTTGACAGCCCCATACCCAAAAGAGTGGCGACGGCAATCTGTGCTACGGCACCGGGAATAGCGATATGTTTAACTGCCAGGAGGTCTTTAAGCGAGAAATGGAGGCCAACACCGAACATCAACAGGATCACGCCGATTTCCGCCAGTTCCGGTGCCAGCGAGGTGTCGGCAACAAAACCGGGGGTAAAAGGGCCGGCGAGCACGCCTGCGGCAAGATACCCCACCAGCGGGGAGATGCGCAGGCGATTCGCCAGCATTCCGAGGAGGAAGGCAAGTACTAACCCTCCGACAATGGTGGTGATTAAGGGTGTTGAATTATGCATCCAGACTCCTTCTAGCTATGCATGGCAGCAGAGGGGAAACGCAACAAAGTTACGAAAAGATACATTTAGTTTATTGCATTTGTTCGCGTCTTGCTTAGCTAAATTGAGCTTTTTTGCGAAAAAGCAGAGGATTCCGCTTTGGGCAGGGCAGTAAGGGGATTTAACACTAAATAAGTCAAATAACGTTGGTTTGTTCGGGAGATAACCCGACTGAGCGCAATGATTCAGCCGGGTTTTATCAGGGTTATTACGAGTTATGGTCCATATTAGGCAGTAATGCGGTGATAATGCCGATCAGTGGCAAGAAAGCACAGATTTGGTAGACCAATTCGATACTGGTCAAATCTGCGACATAACCAAGAACGGCTGCGCCTAATCCCCCCATACCAAAAGCAAAACCGAAGAATAAACCGGAAACCATACCCACTTTCCCGGGGATCAGCTCCTGTGCATAAACCAGAATGGCCGAAAATGCCGAAGCGAGAATTACCCCGATAATGACGGTTAAAATGCCGGTCCAGTAGAGAGAAGCATAGGGTAAAGCCAGTGTAAATGGCGCGGCACCCAGTATTGAGCCCCAAATAACATATTTACGCCCTATCTTGTCGCCGAGAGGCCCGCCAATTATGGTTCCTGCTGCTACGGCAAACAGGAATGCAAACAGGTGAAACTGCGCATTCTGCACGGAAACGCCGAACTTATGTATCAAATAAAAGGTGTAATAGCTGCTGATACTGGCCAAGTAGAAGTATTTGGAAAAAATCAGTACCAGCAGGATGCCCAGCGCATAGGTGACAGTACGTTTTGGCAGCGGTTTCACCGTCGAGGAGGCTTTTGGCTGACCTTTTGTTGCCCGGTGCTGATGTTGATACCATTTGCTGACTTGCAACAGCACCACAATAGCCAACAGCGCGGCCAGTGAGAACCAGGCCACGTTACCTTTGCCATAAGGCGCAATAATCAGCGCGGCCAGCAGGGGGCCGAGAGAGCTGCCAAAGTTACCGCCGACCTGGAACAACGATTGAGCCAGGCCATGTCGGCCACCGGAGGCCATGCGCGCAACGCGGGAGGACTCAGGGTGGAATACCGAGGAACCGGTGCCGACCAGCGCCGCTGCCAGCAGCACCAGCGGGAAGGTATTGGCGACGGACAGCAGCAGCAGCCCACACAGCGTAAAGCCCATGCCGATCGGCAACGAATAGGGCTGCGGGTGTTTATCCGTGTAGTAACCGATTAACGGTTGCAATAGGGAAGCCGTGAGCTGATAGGTCAGAGTAATCATACCGATCTGCACGAAGCTGAGGCTGAAGTCAGCCTGCAGGATCGGGTAAATCGCCAGGATCAGCGATTGAATCATGTCGTTAAGCAGGTGAGAGACGCTGATGGCACCGAGAATCGAGAATGCAGTCCCTTTAACCGCGCTGCCCTTGGCCGGTGGCATGGCAGTATCGCTACGGTCGGTCATTTTATTATTAGCCTGGTAAGTTTTAGAGGACAGAGCAGATATCTTAGCAAGTTGTTCAATATTTGCCATATCCGACATAATTTGACGTATATCGCAAAAATTTGAAATCAAAGGGCTTTGTTTCGCGTTACAATTTCGGTCACCTCAAAAAAGCCGTTAATGATCATATGGAGTTCTGCCATGCGCTTTTCGTTAAAAACCACCGCATGCGCTTTGGCCGTATCCCTGACTTTCCTGTCGGGAGCCGCCAGCGCCTGGGAAAAGGATAAGACCTACGACATCACCATTTTGCACACCAACGATCACCACGGCCATTTCTGGCAGAACGATCATGGCGAATATGGCTTGGGTGCACAGAAAACCTTGGTAGACAGCATCCGTCAGGAAGTCGCGGCGCAGGGGGGCAGTCTGTTGCTGCTGTCGGGCGGTGATATCAACACCGGCGTGCCGGAATCCGATCTGCAAGATGCCGAACCGGACTTCCGCGGCATGAATCTGGTGGGTTACGACGCAATGGCGATCGGTAACCATGAATTCGACAACCCGCTCAGCGTGCTGCGTCAGCAGGAAAAGTGGGCGACCTTCCCCTTGCTGTCGGCCAATATTTATCAAAAAAGCACCCAGCAGCGTCTGTTCAAGCCCTATGCCTTATTTGACAAGCAGGGGATCAAGATTGCGGTCATCGGCCTGACGACGGATGACACGGCCAAGATTGGCAACCCGGAGTATTTTACCGACATCGAGTTCCGTGTTCCTGCACAGGAAGCCAAACAGGTAGTGGAGCAATTGCGTAAGGACGAAAAGCCGGACGTGATTATCGCCGCAACGCACATGGGCCATTACGATGACGGCAATCACGGCTCCAACGCGCCGGGCGATGTTGAGATGGCGCGCAGCCTGCCTGCCGGCTATCTGGACATGATCGTTGGTGGTCATTCGCAGGATCCGGTCTGTATGGCGAGCGAGAACCACAAGCAGGTGGATTATGTGCCGGGCACGCCGTGCGCGCCGGATCGTCAGAACGGCACCTGGATTGTGCAGGCGCATGAGTGGGGCAAGTACGTGGGCCGCGCCGATTTCCAGTTCCGTAACGGTGAACTGAAGCTGGTGCATTACCAACTGATTCCGGTCAACCTGAAGAAGAAGGTGGAGAAAGCCGACGGCACCAGTGAGCGTGTGTTTTACACCCAACAGATCGCAGAAGATCCTTCCATGATGAAGCTGCTGACGCCGTTCCAGGAAAAAGGTAAGGCGCAGTTGGACGTCAAGATTGGCAGCGTCAACGGCAAGCTGGAAGGCGACCGCAGCAAAGTGCGCTTTGTACAGACCAACCTGTCACGCGTCTTGTTGGCAGCGCAGATGGAACGTGCCGAGGCTGATTTTGCGGTGATGAGCGGTGGCGGGGTGCGTGACTCGATTGAAGGCGGCGATATCACCTATAAAAACGTGCTGAAAGTGCAGCCATTCGGCAATACGCTGGTCTACGTCGAGATGAAAGGCAGCGACGTGGAAAAATACCTGGCTGTAGTCGCCAACATGAAGGTAGATTCCGGGGCCTATGCGCAGTTTGCCAACGTTAGCCTAACAGCGGACGGTCAGGGCGTCAGCAACGTCAAGATCAAGGGGGAACCGCTGCAGGCGGACAAAACCTACCGTATGGCCACGTTGAACTTCAATGCGTTGGGCGGCGACGGTTATCCGAAGCTGGATACCCTGCCAAGCTACGTCAACACCGGGTTTATCGATGCCGAAGTCTTGAAGCAATACATCGAGAAGCACTCACCGCTGGACGCAGCGGCCTATGAGCCTAAAGGCGAGATCGTTTATCAATAATATTATGGCGGCTTTTACCGGTTAAAAGCCGCCGTCGATTTTCCCTGCATTACCACACTTCTAGTATAAAAGAATTCTAATATTATTAATTTCAATATTGTTTTCCCTGTCTTGCATAATTGTATTTCTATTTTCTTTGTCTATACCTTTAGGGTTAATGATTTTATCTTCCTTAAATAATAATTTTCCAGGGAATAAAGCTCAGCGAAATAATCGTGATTGAAGAGGAAATGAAATGTACAGGACAGCAGTGCTTTTATATGGCGTCGTCGGCTATTTTTTAGGAGTGGTTGGCTTTGTTTTGCTTATTTTATTACTTAACGGCTGGTGGCTGAGAAATATGGTCGCCGTTAGGGAGGATACCGACGTATGGCCCTGGCTGGTGAATATCGTTTTGCTTTTGCTGTTTGGCTTGGTGCATTCCGTTATGGCCCATGAGAGGTTCAAGGGCCGTTTGGCGCTGTCCCCGGCATTGGAAAGAAGCTCCTATGTGTTAATTGCCGGTGCGTCGTTGGCGCTACTGGCGCTTGCGTGGCAACCACTGCCGGGCGTCTTGTGGCGGCTACAGCCAGACAGTGTTGCCGCATGGGGGCTTAACGGTATTAGTGCGCTAGGCTGGCTCGTGGTCTTTGCGTCAACCTGCATGATCAGCCACACCGACTTATTTGGCTTGCGACAATCCTGGCTGCAATGGAGAGAACGCCAATATACCGATTTGCCTTTTCAGGTAAGAGGATTTTACCGGTTGACACGGCATCCCATGATGACGGGAATGTTACTGGCATTTTGGTTCACGCCAGAGATGACCGCTGGGCGTCTATTATTTAATTCAGGTATGACATTATATATTTTGGTGGGTGTTTATTTTGAAGAACGTAGCCTGCTTAAAGCTTTAGGGGCGGATTATCAGCGGTATTGCCGACATGTTCCCATGTTGTTGCCGCGAATGGGGATACGGAATAAGCCGACGGAGTAATCAGATCCCGCGGCCGACGTTGGGACTGCGGCCGCGTCATCAGGCTTCTAGTCGCGCTTGGCGATATCGGCGAAGCTGCCGGCCAACAGCCGGCAAAGATCTTGCGCCGCCAGTTCGATGTCCAGCCCGCGTTTACCGCCGGAGACATAAATGGTGGCGAACTGCTGTGCCGGGCTGTCGATCACCGTTGGCAGCCGCTTTTTTTGCCCCAGCGGGCTGATGCCGCCGACCAGATAACCCGTCACGCGCTGCGCCAGTAGCGGATCGGCCATCTCTGCCTTTTTGGCGCCGAGCGCACGAGCGACCTTTTTCAGATCCAACTGTGTAGCTACCGGTGTGACCGCCACTGCCAGATGTTTGGCGTCGCCGTTCAGCGCCACCAGTAACGTTTTATAGACGCGGTCTGCATCCAGCCCCAATTTTTTCACTGCTTCATCGCCGAAGTTGGTTTCAGCACTGTCGTGATGATAAGGATGAAGGGTAAAAGCGACTTTTTGTTTCTCAAGCAGGATCACTGCGGGCGTCATGTGTTTTCCTCTTCCCCGTTAAGCGGGAGGTTGCAAACGGATGCAACAAAATTACAAAAATATAACGGTAACAGCAACCTGAGTGGCAGCCGCGTAAAGCGGGTTGCCAAGATGTTCACTGGGTTGCTACCCTGTCTGTTGTAACCGTTAACACGGTTGCTATGCGTATAACTAAAATACAAGAAATTCCTCTTTGACTGGCCAGTAGCGATATTGGCCACTTTTTTACTGCGCCTGCAGCATCGCCGGCAGATTATCCTCGCCATACAGATGCAGTGCGCCTACCGCCACCACGTAATTTCCTGGCGGTAACGCCTCCAGCTTTTGTTGCCAGTCGCGATTTCGTTGGTGCATCAACACGTCATACAGATCGGCGCTGAATGTGGCGGGCAGGGTTTCGAGCATACCGCTGGGTTTTGCGTCTAGCCACCAACTCACCATGGTTTGCAGCAAGCGCGCGTTGGTGTGCCAGTGCTCCAGCGTGTCGCGCAGCAGTGCTATTCCTCCCTCCGGTAACTGTTCCAGCATACTCATCTGGTGTTCCGCCCCTTCCAGCTCAATCACCTTTTTATGCTGGTCTCTGGCCGCCTGCAACAGTTGATAATCCACGCCGTATTCGGCGCGTAATCCCAATCGCTGAGCCTGACGGGCTTGCATCATTAACGCTACCTGCCAGCCGGGCAGGGTGGAAAAACTGTCGACGTCGGCACCCAGCTCCTGGCACAGCGTCAGTAATTGCTGAAATTCTGACTCTGAGAGCCGCTGTTCAAGTTCCGGTTGCTGTTCGATGCGGTCAAAGGGCGAGGCGGAACCGGTGATGTCGGCTTCAACAATCAGGGCATCTGCCTGTTTGAGGCGAGCTGCCAGCTTGGCCGGCAGCGGCGACATATCCACCGTGCCCATATGAATGCTGCCCACCAGATGGAACTGACGATCGCCGGGCAGCCGAATATCCAGCGCCGGGTAGGCGTAAGTCATCGGGGATATCAGGCCGAGAAAGGCGGCGATTCGGCGTAACAGTTGACCCATACAGCGTGGCTCCTGAATAGCGTGTTCACCCTTGGCTTGGCAAGGTGAGGATTCCCCATGCTAAACGCTATCCGCTGGACAAGAAAGCCTGAAGAGTGAAGGAATTATCCCAAAGAAAAAGGGGCGCACTATTTGCGCCCCTTGGGTATTTAGCGTTTGGGTTTAAAACGCAGCAGTCGGTTGGCGTTACTGACCACGGTAATGGAGGACAGCGCCATAGCCGCGCCCGCCACCACCGGACTGAGCAGGGTGCCGGTCAACGGATACAGTACCCCGGCGGCAATCGGGATGCCGAGCGTGTTATAAACAAAGGCCCCCAGCAGGTTCTGCTTCATATTGCGCAATGTGGCTTTAGACAGCTCAAGCGCATCGGCGACGCCGTTCAGGCTGTGGCGAATTAGGGTGATGGCGGCAGTCTCAATGGCGATATCGCTGCCGCCTCCCATGGCAATGCCGACATCGGCCTGCGCCAGCGCCGGCGCGTCGTTGATACCGTCGCCGATCATGGCTACGCGGTGCCCCTGCGCCTGCAGCTGTTTGATCGCTTCGGCTTTGCCCTCCGGCAACACGCCGGCAATCACCCGGTCGATACCGGCCTCTTTGGCAATGGCGTTGGCGGTCACCGGGTTGTCGCCGGTTAACATCACCAACTGATAGCCCTGACGGTGCAAGCGCTGTAGCGCTTCAACGCTGTCGCGGCGCAGCGGATCACGGATGGCGAACAGCGCGGCCGGCTTACCCTCGACGGCCAGCAGCACCGGCGTAATGCCACGCTCTGCCTGTTGCTGCATCTGTGTGTCCAGCTCGGCGGTGGCCACCTGATGCTGTTGTAATAACGCAGCATTGCCCAGCAGCAACTTCATGCCGTCCACTTCGCCGCTAACGCCTGCACCGCGCAGAGTACGGAACTGCTCAACCTGCGGCAGCGCTTGTCCTTCGGCGTGATCAACGATGGCACGGGCCAGCGGGTGGCTGGCGCCCTGTTCCAATGCGGCAGCCCAGCGCAGTGCCTGCTGCTCGCTCACCTGGTTAAACGTGAGGATTTCTACCACCCGCGGCTGACCTTCGGTCAGGGTGCCGGTTTTATCAAACACCAGGGTGTCGAGTTGGCTTGCCTGCTGCAAGGCATCGGCATCACGTACCAACACGCCAAATTCGGCGGCGCGGCCCACTCCGGAGATGATCGACATCGGCGTCGCCAAACCCAGTGCGCAAGGGCAGGCGATGATCAAGACCGTGGTGGCGATCACCAGCGTATAAACCAGCTGCGGTTGCGGGCCGAAGAAATACCAGATTGCGGCGCTGAACAGGGCGATGGCCACTACCGTCGGGACGAATACTGCAGAAATGCGATCCGCCAGCTTACCGATCTCAGGCTTACTGCTCTGCGCCTGACGCACCAGCTTGATGACGCGTGCCAGGGTGGTTTTGCTGCCGATAGCGCCGGCACGGAATAGCACACTGCCGTCATCGACCACCGTACCGGCATGTACGGTATCACCCACGCTTTTTTGTTGCGGCACCGCCTCGCCGGTCAGCATTGCTTCATCCAGCCAGACTTCACCCTGAATTATCTCACCGTCTACCGGGATACGATCGCCGGTCGTCAGCCGCAGCGTCATGCCGAGCTGCACCTGCGCCAACGGGATGCTTTTCTCGCCATCGTCGGTCACCAGGCGCGCCGTCGGCGGCGTCAGATCCAACAGCCGTTCCAGCGCCTGTGATGAGCGCTGGCGAGCGCGTTGTTCCAGCGCATGGCCCAGGTTTATCAGACCGATGATCATTGCGCTGGCTTCGTAGTACAGATGCCGCGCCGCCATCGGAAAGAAATCCGGCCACAGGTTGACGCTGATTGAGTACAGCCAGGCGGCACCGGTGCCCAGTGCGACCAGGGTGTCCATGGTGGCGCTGCCGTTCATCAGCGCGCGCCAGGCATTACGATAGAAATGCCCGCCGGCGAACACCATCACCGCCAGCGTGAGCAGGCCGACCAGCAGCCACGGACGCTGAGTTTCCGGCGTCAGTGACATGCTGCCACCAAACAGCCCCCAGGCCATCAAGGGGATACCCAGCGCCAGGCCAAGCGCGGCTTGCCAGCGAAAACGCTTCATATTGGCCTGCGCAGTTTGCTGTTGGCGCTCGCGGCGTTCGGTTTCGTCCTGGATCATTTCTGCGCCGTAACCGGCTTTCTCGACCGCCGCGACCAGCGCTTGCGGATCGGCGCTGCCGGTGATCAGCGCGCTGCGTTCCGCCAGATTGACGCGCGCCTGATCTACACCGGATACGCTTTGTAGTGCATTTTGCACTTTACTGACGCAGCTGGCGCAGCTCATGCCACTGAGCAAAAGCTGCACGCTGTCATCATCATCGCCATGAGAGGTTGCCGGAAGGGGAGACGAGGCCGTTGCCTGGGTTTCCGGCAATACAGGGACTGATTCAGTCAACGGCTCAGTTTTTGGGGAGGTAGCGGCTCCGGCAAGGCTCGCGTGATAACCCGCGTCTTCAACTGCGGCGATCAACGCCTCGGAAGCGGCGTCACCGTAAACCTTGGCGCTGTCGATACTGACGTCGGCGGCAATCACCCCCGGCACCGCTTCCAGCGCTTTGCGGGTGCTGGCAGCGCAGTGCATGCAGCTCAGACCGTTCAACTGCAGCTCGGTATCCGGCTGTTGCGCCACGGCGGCCTGATAGCCGGCAGCGACTACGCTGTCAATCAGCGCCTGGCTCGGCGCCTCGCCAGTGACTTTGGCATAGTGGACATTGACCTCTGCCTGTTCGACATCTTCGCGGCTTTCCAGGGCTTTTTTCACCCGCTGCGCGCAGTTCATGCAGGTCAGTCCCTGCAATGCCAGCACTGTGGTTTGTGACATGATTCGATTCCTCGCTCAGGTGCGGTGTTTAAAGGTTGACCGCTTAGCCTATTTTCACTAAGAATGGAGTCTAAACCTTCCAGCAAGGGGAAGGTCAAGGGGGATAAATGAATATCAGCGACGTGGCGAAAAAAACCGGTTTAACCAGCAAGGCAATCCGCTTCTATGAAGAGAAAGGGCTGGTTACCGCGCCGATCCGCACCGATAACGGCTACCGCAGCTACAGCCCGAAGCACATTGAGGAGCTGACGTTGCTGCGTCAGGCGCGGCAGGTGGGGTTTAACCTGGACGAGTGCGGCGAACTGGTGGCGTTGTTCAACGATCCGGCCCGTCACAGCGCCGATGTGAAAGCACGCACCCTGCAAAAAGTGGCGGACATTGAAAAGCACATCGCCGAGTTGGGTGAGATGCGCCAGCGTTTACTGGCGCTGGCGGATCAGTGCCCGGGGGATGACGGAGCAGAGTGCCCGATCATTAATAACCTGGCAGGGTGTTGCCACACAGAGAAACGGTGAAAAAGATAACGGTTATTAGCTAGATCACAGAACTTATGTTCATTGATCAACCATACAACTTACTCCCATTTATCCCCTACCAAATGCCTCTTATTGTTGCTATGTCCATAAGGACTTCGCTTACTAAGAGGTTTTTCGTTATGAATACTTGTCCTGATATCGCAACATTACGAACTATTATCCCTACCTCGGCTAATGAATTTATCGAGGTTGTTTCTTATTATTCAGGCTGGCACGGAGATGATCAATTGCAGTCTGGCGGTGGGGTTTTCATTTCTTCTACTGATCCTGACCTTATTGATGATGCAGGAATTTATATAAAACCCAATTCACAGTGGACATGGGTTCGTGCGTTAAACAGTCAGTCTCTGGTATCGCCAAATATGTTTGGTGCCCGTGGCAATGGTAGTGCAGATGATACTAACGCACTAACGGCCGCTTTTTTGACAACATATGATACGGTTTGTCAGCAGGGGGCAACTTATATGACGTCTGACACCGTACGGATTAAGAATGGTAATTCTGGTAAGAAAGTTATTAATCTGAATGGTGCAACTATTAAGGCTAAGCCAGGTCATCTGAAACCATTTTTTGCTAATCAAACCTCTACTTCTGAGACTTATGACTATTTGCATGGTGTGGAAATGTTTGGTGGCACGTTATATGGCTGGGTAAAGCGTGAAAGTGTTTATCACCAGGTGTCTTCACATAACGGTTTTGTCGCGGGAGACAAAAGTTACTTCTATCATATGACAGTGCGGGGGTTTTGTGACGGTATGGTATTAATGGGCGACTCCGTCGCTTTCGACGTGAGTGTTGATGAGTGTAGGGATAATTTAATTGTCGTTAAGAACAATGATAATGTGGTCAGTAATATAACAGGTGGTTATTGCCTTGGCGATGGGGTTTTAGTTAAGGGCAATAAAAATATTGTTGCTAAAGTCACTATTGCTGGCGCGGGAATACCAGCCAGTACTTTTGAGCCTGGTTATGTGTCTGGTTCTATTGTTGCTTTAGGGCAGGATAGTCAACTCGATGGAATGACTTCAAACTGTTATGTCATTGATGTTAAATGTGGAACATGGGGTGGGGGTGGGGTCATTGTCGATGGAAAAAATAATTTTTGCGACAATATTGTGGGTGGCGACTGTTACTATCTTGAACAGACGAATGCTTCTGCCATTCTAAACGGAGCGCCGGCAGTGTATGTCGGAGGCAGCAAACACCGAATCAATAATGTTACTGTTGGGCACTGTATTAGAGGAGTGGAAATACATGATGGTTCAGAAGGCAACCTCATTGACAATATTTCTATAGCATCGTGCCGGGTACATCCAGGATTAAGTGCGTCTGGTACTCAGTTGGATAGTCGCATTGGTAAATTAACGTTCGGTCGTCTGATTGGCAATAAGGCTTTAGATCTTAACATGAGTGGTCTGGTTATAGATCAGATTACGGTTAATGAATATGCAAGTGCTTTCGGAAGTGGAGGGAGTCTTTGCAGCATTAAGAAACCAGCAACAATTGGTAGCTTGGTATTTAACAGCAAGTCGGCAAATAACATGCTGCCGGTAGTGTTGATGGAGGCAAATGCGAACATTGATAATCTGATTGTGAACAACAACAAGTCCGTTAGCTTACAAACTATGGCAAGCGTCACCCAACTGCCACAGAATTTGACAATCCAACAAACGGCAGATGCCATTGACTCAGCGGTTAAAATATTCGGAGACGGAGCCTTATTCGTTAAAACCTGGCAGATCAAAGGCAACCCGACAGTCCTGCCAAGTCTTCGGGGGGCAGATACACAATTAACTATTGAACACTATCCTTCCGACAGTCTGCCATGGAAAGTGACCTATCCTGCAACCTCAAAAGTCATCGTTCTAAACTCGGCATTGATTGCATAAACAAAAAAGCCGGGACCCTCCCGGCTTAATGAGTTAACGGGATTGTTGAGGTAGCGCGCGGATCACCAGCGTTATGCCTTCGACGGCGATCACTTCCACCTCGGTGCCCACCGCCAGATCTTCACTGGCCTGCGCACGCCAACTGCTGTCGCCGATGTTAATGCGCCCCATGCCGTTGTGCATGGGTTCCGTCAGCGTGGCGCGGGTGCCAATCAGCTGGCGGTTGCGCTGGTTCAGTACCTGCGAACCGCTGGAGGCCGCCGCCGGACGTTGGCGCAGCCAATACCACCACAGGTAGGCCACCACCACGGTCAGCACGGCAAAAATCACCCCCTGCCATTCCCAGGCCAACTGCGGCAACAACCAGACAATCGCGCCGACCACCACCGCGGATACGCCGCTCCATAACAGGTAGCCGCTGGCGCCGAGCATTTCGGCCGCCAGCAGCAGCCCGCCAAGGGAGAGCCAGAACCAGTGCGGGTTTGCTGCAATTTGTTCGAGCATGATTACTTGCCTTTGGTGTCTTTCAACAGCTCGGCAATGCCACCAATTGAACCGAGCAGGCTGCTGGCATCCAGCGGCATCATGATGACTTTACTGTTATTGGCGGAGCCGATCTTCTGCAGCGCATCGGTGTATTTCTGCGCCACAAAGTAGTTCACCGCCTGGATATTGCCGCTGGCGATAGCATCGGACACCAGTTGAGTCGCACGAGCTTCGGCTTCCGCGGCACGTTCACGGGCTTCCGCCTGCAGGAACGCAGACTGACGCTCACCTTCCGCCTTGAGGATTTGCGACTGTTTGTCGCCTTCGGCACGCAGGATAGCAGCCTGACGTACGCCTTCAGCCTCCAGAATATCCGCACGCTTGGTTCGCTCGGCCTTCATCTGGGCGTTCATTGCCGAGATTAACTCTGCCGGTGGACGTACGTCACGGATCTCGATACGGGTGATTTTAATGCCCCAGGGGTTGGTGGCCTCATCGACAATGTGCAGCAGGCGGCTGTTGATGCTGTCACGCTGCGAGAGAATTTCGTCCAGCTCCATCGAGCCGAGCACGGTACGGAAGTTGGTCATGGTCAGGTTGACGATCGCCAGTTCCAGGTTGCTGACCTCATAAGCGGCACGGGCCGGATCCACCACCTGGATAAAACACACCGCATCGATGGCCACATTGGCGTTATCGCGCGAGATGATTTCCTGAGATGGAATATCCAGTACCTGTTCCATCATATTGATTTTTCTGCCGATGCGGTCCATAAAAGGCACCACCAGGTTTAAACCGGGCATCAGCGTTTTGGTGTAGCGGCCGAAGCGTTCCACCGTCCATTGGAACCCCTGCGGAACAATTTTGACGCCGGCAAATACGATGATTAGCGCGACGACAATCACGATGGGAATAAGGGTAAACATGGCAAACCTCCTGTCGGACATATGTAAACGAATATTACGCCAGCTACCGTGCAAAGACTAATAAATCAGGGGCGTTGTGCCATTAACATTCCAAATTGGCATGTTTCTAATAATTTTAATTCATTTCATGACGTTGTCCGCCTTGGCTAGAGTAAAAAGCATTGCCGTTTTTCACTTCAAATATTTGTCATTTATATTTGCGACTATGCTTTTTGAAATGACATCTAGCGCCAAGGATTGTTATGGACTCAATCAGTGTTGATGAACTCGCCCCGAAAAAAGATCGTTGGTATCGCATTGTGGAGGAATTGTTGTCCTCCGCCGATGTAGCCATCAACGGCAACCGCGCCTGCGATATCAAGGTACATAATCCGGCGTTGTTTAAACGCATTTTGCAGGAGGGATCGCTCGGGTTCGGCGAAAGCTACATGGATGGCTGGTGGGACTGTGAGCGACTGGATGTGCTATTTACCCGCATTCTGCAGGCGGGCGTCGATGAGCGCTTGCCTAAAAACCTGAGCGACGTTGCGCGCATCGCCTATGCCCGGCTGTTTAACCGTCAGTCGCGTAAACGCGCCTGGCAGGTGGGTAAGGAGCATTACGATATCGGTAACGATCTGTTCCGCGCGATGCTCGATCCCTATATGCAATATTCCTGCGGCTATTGGAAAGACGCTGACACGCTGGAGCAGGCGCAGCAGGCCAAGTTGAAAATGATCTGCGAGAAGTTGCAGCTGAAACCCGGTATGTCACTGCTGGACATCGGCTGTGGCTGGGGCGGATTGGCTCAATATGCGGCAGAAAACTACGGTGTGTCCGTGTATGGCGTGACGATTTCCGCCGAGCAGCAAAAGCTGGCGCAGGAACGCTGCCAGGGATTGGACGTGGAGATACAACTGCAGGATTATCGCGATCTTGACCGTCAGTTTGACCGCATTGTCTCCGTCGGCATGTTCGAACACGTGGGGCCGAAGAACTACGACACGTATTTCCGCGTAGCAGCGCGCAACCTCAAGCCCGATGGGCTGTTCCTGCTGCACACCATAGGTGCTAACCAAACCAATCTGCACGTCGACGCCTGGATAGACAAATACATTTTCCCCAACGGCTGCCTGCCATCGGTACGGCATATTTCCGAGGCCAGCGAAGGACGTTTTGTGATGGAGGATTGGCACAATATCGGCGCCGATTACGATCGAACGCTGATGGCCTGGTATGAGAATTTCAAACGGGCGTGGCCGCAGCTGGCCGAAGAGTATTCCGAGCGGTTCGAGCGGATGTTCACCTATTACCTGAATGCCTGCGCCGGCGCGTTCCGTGCACGGGATATTCAGCTATGGCAGGTGTTGTTCAGCCCGAAGGGGGTGGACGGTGGGGTTCGTGTTTACCGCTGATATCCCCTTCGTCTTTCCAGCCACATCGTTGTTGGCTGCACGCTCGAGCCCTGGTCACTTAGTTATCTAAGCTCCCAGGGCTTCTCGCGTTTGCCGCCTAGATGTGGCGGGAAATCCATTGGGGATCTGTCCCAAATAACTAAGGCCATACCCTAAATAATTGGAGTTGCATCACGGCGGCAAGTTTGTAAGTCCCCAGGAGCTTACTTAAGTAAGTGACTGGGGTGAGCAAACGCAGCCAACACAGATGCAGCTTCAAGTATGACGGGTATTAATACAGTAATGAATACAACTGACGGCGGTACTTAGCTGCTAATGCGTCGCCGGTGCCCAGCGCGGCCAGAATATCCATCAGCGTCTTGCGCGCGTTGCCATTGGCGGCGGCGAGATCTTTCTTCAGATGCCCCATCAGCAGCTCCAACGCTTCTTCATTGCGCCCGACCTGATGCAGTTGCAGCGCCAGCTGCACGGCTAAATCGACGTTCTCCGGTTGCTGTTCCACCTGCTGTTGCAACTGTTGAATTTCCGGCGTGTCGGCAGCCTGCTTCAGCAGCTCAATCTGCGCCACCAGACCCTGATAGCGGGTATCACGATCCTGCAGCGGAATGGTCGCCAGCACGGTTTCGGCATCTTCAGTGCGGTTCAGCGCTATCTGGGTTTCTGCCAGTGTCAGGCCAATATCGCTGCGTTGCTGGCTGGCTTGCCAGGCGTCTTTCAACAGCGGTAACGCCTCAGTGGCATTGCCTTCGGCCAGCAATTCAGTCGCCTGCGCCAGCTTCAAATCTTCTTCTTTAGGCAGGAAACGCTGCAGGAATTCGCGGATCATCTCTTCCGGCTGCGGGCCCTGGAATCCGTCGACCGGCTGGCCGTCTTTGAACAGGTACACCGTCGGCAAAGAACGCAGGCCAAACTGGGCCGCGATGGCCTGTTCGGCGTCGCAATCCACTTTTGCCAGCACGAACTGACCGGCATATTCCGCCGCCAGTTTGTCCAGTATCGGGGTGAGCTGCAGACAGTGTTGGCTGCGATCCGACCAGAAGTAGAACACCACCGGCAGGGACATTGACTGTTCCAGCGTCTGGTGCAGGTTAGTTTCGTTAATATCAACAACAGCTTGAGCTAGCATGTATTTTCTCTCTGATCTTGCGGAGCCATTGGCTTTTAAATGGGGGCGGAGTGGCGTTCTTCAACCCCGCCGGCCCAATTAACCGTTGCTGCGCAGCAGCCAGTCCAGGCAGCGACCCGGCAGGATGCGACGCAATACGCTGAGCGCGTGCGCCAGCAGGGTCACCGGGTAACGCAGTTTAGCCCTTGGACTTTCCAGCGCGTGGCGCAATTTGGGCAAAATGGCTTCCGGCGGCAGCGTCAGGCGCTTGGCAATACCGGGGTTATGCACCGGTTTGTCGCTCTGCGCCTGATTGACGTTCTGGGTAAAGTGGGTGGAGATGGGGCCGGGCTCAATCAGGCTGACCTGAATGCCGGTACCGTGCAGCTCCATACGCAGAGCATCGGACCAGGCTTCCAGCGCAAACTTGCTGGCGGCATAGGCACCGCGTCCGGCGCTGGAAACCAGCCCCATCACCGAACTGGTCTGAATAATGCGCCCCTCGCCGTGCGGCAGCATTGCCGGCAACAGCAACTGGGTTAACTGATGGGTGCCAAACAGGTTGGTGGCGAATTGGCGTTCCAACTGCTGGCGCGAAATGCTGCTCAGCGGCCCATAAACGCCAAAGCCGCCGTTGTTGAACAGGCCGTACAGCCGATTGCCGGTCAGTTCGATCACCTGTGCGGCGGCACGTTCGACACTGGCGCTGTCGTCCAGATCCAGCTCAATGCCTTCCAGCCCAAGCTGGCGCATGTTTTCCACGTCCTGCGGTTTGCGGCAGGCGGCCAGCACGCGGTAGCCACGGTTACGCAGATCCTGTGCCGCAATCAATCCAATCCCGCTGGAACAGCCGGTTATCAACACTGCTTTTTGCATAACTTTACCTAGTGTACAACGCTATTTAGTTAGACTCATGTTTTACTAGAGGTTCCAGACGTTCCGCCATCCAGGTGGCGATAAACGGTTGGGCATCCTTATTGGGATGCAATCCGTCATCCTGCATCCATTCCGCTTTTACCACCACCTGTTCCATATAGAACGGCAGCAGCGGAATGTTGAACTGTTTAGCCAACTGAGGGTAAACCGCGCTGAAGGCCTCGGTATAACGGCGGCCATAGTTGGGCGGGATGCGGATCTGCATCAGCAGCGGCTGTGCGCCGGCCTGCTGTACCAAGGTGATGATTTGGCCGAGATCGCGCTGCAGGTCCTGTGCCGGGAAACCTCGCAGACCATCGTTGGCGCCCAATTCAATCAGCACCCAACGCGGCTGGTGCTGTTTTAGCAATTCGGGCAGGCGGGCCAGCCCCTGTGCAGCGGTGTCGCCGCTGATACTGGCGTTGACCAGTTGCGGATCGCCCGGCTTTTTCTGCCATTGATCGGCCAACAGCGTCGGCCAGGCCTGCGCCACCGGCAAGCGATAACCGGCGCTTAAACTGTCGCCTAAAATCAACAGGGTATCGGCGGCGACAGCGCGTAAACTGAATAATCCCAACAGCAAAAGGAAGGGAAGATGCCAGCGGAAAACGTTCTTGAAGTTCATCATCTTA
The DNA here is from genome assembly GCF_046531865.1 of Serratia sp. AXJ-M. Taxonomy (NCBI): domain Bacteria; kingdom Pseudomonadati; phylum Pseudomonadota; class Gammaproteobacteria; order Enterobacterales; family Yersiniaceae; genus Serratia; species Serratia sp. AXJ-M. Next base: position 1,157,468 of record NZ_CP059394.1, read on the forward strand.
GTAAACACGTTGGTCAGGGTGAGCATCAGCTCTCCATCCTTACCGGAGTCGAGCTGGTTGTCAAACCCGCGCAGACAATTGCCCTGATTGGCGAGTCCGGTTCGGGCAAGTCAACGCTGCTGGGGATCCTCGCCGGGCTGGACGACGGCAGCGAAGGGGAGGTGCATTTGTTGGGCGAATCGCTGACCGCGCTGGACGAAGAGGGCCGCGCCGCGCTGCGTGCCAAAAATGTCGGCTTTGTATTTCAATCATTTATGCTGGTACCGACGCTCAATGCGCTGGAAAACGTGCAGTTGCCGGCGCTGCTGCGCGGTGAAAGTGACCGCCAGAGCCGTGAGCAGGCGGTGCAACTGTTGGAACAGTTGGGTTTGGGCAAGCGCCTTGATCATTTGCCGGCGCAGCTCTCCGGTGGCGAACAGCAGCGGGTGGCGCTGGCGCGGGCGTTTAGCGGGCGGCCACGGGTGCTGTTCGCCGATGAGCCGACCGGCAATCTCGATCGCCAGACCGGCGAGCGCATCGCCGATTTGCTGTTTTCACTCAACCGCGATTTCTCCACCACCTTAATCCTGGTCACTCATGATGAAACCCTGGCGGCGCGCTGCCAGCGGCGGCTGCGCCTGCGCGAAGGCAAGCTGTGGGAGGAAGCATGATCTGGCGCTGGTTCTGGCGCGAGTGGCGCTCGCCGTCGCTGCTGATCGTTTGGCTGGCGCTGACGCTGTCGATGGCCTGCGTACTGGCATTGGGCAGCATCAGCGATCGTATGGACAAGGGCCTGAGCCAACAGAGCCGCGATTTTATCGCCGGTGACCGTGTGCTGCGCAGCGCCCGGCCGGTACCGGAAGGCTGGCTGCTGGATGCGCAGCAGCAGGGGCTGAAGGTCAGCCGACAGTTGTCGTTCACCACCATGACCTACGCCGGAGACCGGCCGCAGTTGGCGGACGTGAAGGCCACCGATCTGGCCTATCCGCTGTACGGCAAGCTGGAGACCCGTCCGGCTAATGCCAAGCTGACGCCGGGCAGCGTATTGGTCGCACCGCGTTTGCTGGCGCTGTTGAACGTAAAGGTGGGGGATACGTTGGACGTGGGCGACACCCAACTGCGTATTGCCGGTGAAATCATTCAGGAGCCGGATTCCGGCTTTAACCCCTTCCAGACCGCGCCGCGTATCATGATCAATCTGGCGGATGTGGATAAAACCGGGGCTGTGCAGCCAGGCAGTCGCCTGACCTACCGTTATATGTTTGCCGGAGCTGCGCAGGATATTCAGCGTTACGAAGATCGCCTGACGCCGCAGCTCGGCCCGGATCAGCGCTGGTTCGGACTGCAGGAATCCGGCAGCGCATTAGGCAAATCGCTGCAGCGTTCGCAGCAGTTCTTGCTGTTGTCCGCATTGCTGACTTTGCTGCTGTCGATTGCCGCCGTAGCGGTGGCGATGAGCCACTATTGCCGCAGTCGTTACGATCTGATCGCGGTGCTGAAAACGCTGGGTGCCGGTCGTAGTGCGTTGCGTAAGCTGATTGTCGGCCAGTGGCTGGCGGTGATCCTGCTGGCTGCGGTATGCGGGGGGATTATCGGGTTGGGATTTGAGGCGGTGTTGATCCGCCTGCTGGCTCCGGTGTTGCCGGGGGAGCTGCCTGCCGCCGGGACCTGGCCGTGGCTGTGGGCGATCGGCGCGTTGCTGATGATTTCGCTGCTGGTGGGGCTGCGGCCATACCGGCAGCTGTTGGCGACTCAGCCGCTGCGGGTGCTACGCCGCGATGTGGTGGCTAACGTCTGGCCGCTGCGCTACTTCCTGCCGGTGACGGCGGTGATTGTGGTAGCGTTGCTGACCGCGCTGATGGGCGCCAGCACGCTGCTGTGGTCGATCCTGGCCGGTATTCTGGTGTTGGCCTTGCTGTTGGGCGCTATCGGTTGGGGCAGCCTGCTGCTGCTGCGTCGTATTACGCTTAAAAACCTGGCGCTGCGTCTGGCGGTTAACCGTCTGTTGCATCAACCTTGGGTGACGGTGAGCCAACTTGCGGCCTTTTCGCTGTCGTTTATGCTGTTGGCGTTATTGCTGGTGTTGCGTGGCGATCTGCTCGAGCGCTGGCAGCAACAACTGCCGCCGGACAGCCCAAACTACTTCCTGTTGAACCTGACCGAAGCGCAGGTGCCGCAGGTGAAGACCTTCCTGCATCAGCATCAAATTGCACCTGAGACCTACTATCCGATTGTCCGTGTTCGCCTGACCGAGATTAACCAGCAGGTGGCGACCGAACGGGTGCACGAGGACGATCCGGGCGGTGAAGCGGTGAATCGCGAACTGAACCTGACCTGGCTGGCGGATTTGCCGGCGCACAATCCTTTGCTGGCGGGCAGTTGGCCGCCTAAGACCGGCGAAGTGTCGATGGATCAGGGTATTGCCGGGCGGCTCAAGATCAAGCTGGGCGATACGCTGACCTTCAGTGGCGATACCCAGTCGTTCAGCGCCAAGGTGACCAGCCTGCGGCAGGTGGATTGGGAAAGTCTGAAGCCGAACTTTTACTTTATCTTCCCGCCGGGTGCGCTGGACGGTCAGCCGCAAACCTGGCTCACCAGTTTCCGCTATGACGGGGACGGCCAGATGTTAACCCAGCTCAATCGTCAGTTCCCGACGCTCAGCCTGCTGGATATCGGCTCGATCCTCAAACAGGTGGGCGGCGTGCTGCAGCAGGTCAGCCGTGCACTGGAAGTGATGGTGGTGCTGGTGGTGTTGTGTGGCGGCCTGTTGCTGATGGCTCAGGTGCAGGTGGGGATGCGTCAGCGACGTCAGGAGTTGGTGGTGTATCGCACGCTGGGCGCAGGCAAGCGCCTGTTGCGCAGTACGCTGTGGTGTGAATTTGCCCTGCTGGGGCTGGTGGCGGGCATCGCCGCTGCGGTGGGCGCCGAGGCGGCACTGTGGCTGTTGCAAAGCCAGGTGTTTGACTTCCCGTGGGCACCGACACCGGTGCTGTGGTGGGCACTGCCGTTGCTCAGCGCGCTGTTGCTGTCGCTGTGTGGCGGTTGGCTGGGCGTGCGTTTGCTACGTGGTCAGGCGCTGTTCCGCAGCTACGACGGCTAGTTCCTTCAGGTTATCGACCGGCCCATTGTCAGGGGCCGGTCGACGTTACTCTCCGCACGACCCGTTTCTCGTTAACACTACCGCTTTCAATCCCTGCCTCGATCTGTCGGCCATCCTCTTGGCCGAACTCTGCGTGAAATCGGTTACACTCTGCCTTCGGGTTACTCAATTTATTGGGAGCGGCCAAGGTAAAATGATATTGCTGTCACCGCCATATTAGGGCATGAATGCTTATCTTTAGCCTTTAAAATCAGTGGTGAGTGTTGTTTTTAAGGTTGTGTTTCTGTTTTTATCTAAACAAATAATAAATGTAATCGTTTCCACTAATGTGATCGCACTCACTTCTCTCTGGCGAATTGCCTCCTATCATACGGGCAACTTAAGCACGTTATCGTTTGGAGGCTGTATGAGTACTACCGTCAAAGTGTCGGCGGCTGAAAAGAGCCAGAGCAATGCAGGGATGACTTTTTTCGTCTGTTTTCTGGCCGCACTGGCTGGGTTGCTATTCGGTCTGGATATCGGGGTTATTGCGGGTGCTCTGCCGTTTATCACCGACTCGTTTAACATCACCAGCTCCCAGCAGGAGTGGGTGGTCAGCTCAATGATGTTTGGGGCGGCGGTCGGCGCCGTGGGCAGTGGCTGGATGAACTTCCGTATCGGGCGTAAATACAGCCTGATGATTGGCGCCGTGTTGTTTGTCGTTGGTTCACTGTGCTCAGCCGCGGCTCCCAACGTGGAAATCTTGCTGATTTCTCGCGTGCTGCTTGGGCTGGCGGTGGGGGTGGCTTCTTATACCGCGCCGATTTATCTGTCTGAAATTGCCCCGGAGAAAATTCGCGGCAGCATGATCTCGATGTATCAGTTGATGATTACCATCGGCATTCTGGCGGCCTACCTGTCGGATACCGCATTCAGCTATACCGGCGCTTGGCGCTGGATGCTGGGCGTGATCACCATCCCTGCGGTATTGCTGTTGATCGGCGTGTTCTTCTTGCCGGATAGCCCGCGCTGGCTGGCTTCGCGCAATCGCCATGAGCAGGCGCGCCAGGTATTGGAAAAGCTGCGTGACACCAGCGCTCAGGCGCAGCACGAACTGAATGAAATTCGCGAAAGCCTTAAGCTGAAACAGAGCGGCTGGGCGCTGTTTAAAGACAATAAAAACTTCCGCCGTGCCGTGTTCCTTGGCGTCCTGCTGCAGGTGATGCAACAGTTCACCGGGATGAACGTCATCATGTACTACGCACCGAAAATTTTTGGCCTGGCGGGCTTTGCCAGTACCGCACAGCAGATGTGGGGGACGGTGATTGTCGGCCTGGTTAACGTGCTGGCGACCTTTATTGCCATCGGGTTGGTTGACCGATGGGGGCGAAAACCGACGCTGACGCTGGGCTTTGTCGTCATGGCGGTGGGCATGGGCGCGCTGGGGACCATGATGAATGTGGGCATGACCTCGCCGGCCGAGCAATACTTTGCCATCATCATGCTGCTGATGTTTATTGTCGGTTTTGCCATGAGCGCCGGCCCGCTGATTTGGGTGCTGTGTTCAGAGATCCAGCCGCTGAAAGGCCGCGATTTTGGCATAACCTGTTCTACCGCCACCAACTGGATTGCCAACATGATCGTCGGGGCGACGTTCCTGACCATGCTCAATTCGCTGGGTAGCGCGCACACTTTCTGGGTGTACGCAGCGCTTAACCTGGTATTTATCTTCATCACGCTGGCGTTGATTCCGGAAACCAAAAATATCTCGCTGGAGCATATCGAACGCAATCTGATGGCCGGTAAACCGTTACGCAACATTGGTTCGCGCTAGCCGACAGGCTGGGCATAGGATATTCGTTCAGGCATCTGGCGTTAACGCCAGATGCTGACGACAGGAGGATATTATGGCGATTTTGGTGACCGGCGGTGCCGGATACATTGGTTCGCACTCCGTATTGGCGCTGCTGGAACGGGGTGAGGATGTGGTGGTGCTGGACAATTTGGTCAATGCGTCTGAAGAGTCCTTGCGACGCGTAGCGCAGCTGACGGGCAAAGCCGCAAAGTTCTATCGGGGTGATATACAGGACGCAGGCTGCTTGCAGCGGATCTTTAACGAGCAGCAGATTGCTTCGGTGATCCACTTCGCCGGTCTGAAGGCCGTAGGGGAGTCGACCCAGAAACCCCTGGAGTATTATCAAAACAACGTGACGGGCACGTTGGTCCTGCTGGAAGCGATGCGTCAGGCCGGCGTTCACCGGTTTATCTTTAGCTCCTCCGCCACGGTGTACGGTGAAAATGCGCCGGTGCCTTATCGCGAGGATATGCCGATTGGCGGCACCACCAGCCCTTACGGTACCTCAAAATGGATGGTGGAGCAGATCCTGCAGGATTTTGCCAAGGCTGAACCGGCATTTTCGATTATCGCGCTACGCTACTTCAACCCGGTAGGGGCCCATGAGTCGGGGCTGATTGGTGAAGATCCCAGCGGCATTCCCAATAACCTGCTGCCGTATATCGCGCAGGTCGCTATTGGCCAGCGTGAAAGCCTGAGCGTGTTCGGCGGCGATTACCCGACCAAAGACGGCACCGGCGTGCGTGATTACATTCACGTGATGGATGTTGCTCAGGGCCACCTGGCGGCGATGGACCACTTAAAACTGCTCGCCGGTTTCAAAGCCTATAATTTGGGCTCGGGGGTAGGGTATTCGGTGTTGGAAATGGTGCAGGCGTTTGAGAAAGCCTCGGGGGTAACCATTCCCTACCAGATTTTACCGCGCCGTGCGGGCGATCTGCCTGCCTTCTGGGCCGATGCCAGCCTGGCGAAACAGGAGCTGGGCTGGCAAGTGCAACGCGGCCTTGATCTGATGATGCGCGATACCTGGAACTGGCAAAGTAAAAACCCGCAGGGCTACCGCCAATAGTTTTTCATCGACAGTAAAAAAGGGTTCAGCTTGCTGAACCCTTTGTTTTTAGTGCGACGTAACGCTTAAGCCAGCTTTTGTTGCGCCCAGGCCAAACCGCTTTGGTATTCGGCCGGTAACAGCGGCGCCAAAGCCTGCAATGCCTGTTGCAACGCACCGGCGTCGGGATCGTTCAGGTTGAGATGCCCAACCTTGCGGCCCTCGCGCACCTCTTTCTCGTACCAGTGCAGATGCACCAGCGGTAACGCCAGCCACTGCTGATTTACCGCGGTACCGATCAGGTTGACCATCACCGACGGGGTGCTCACGACCGGCTTCGGCAGCGGCAGGGCGAGAATGGCACGCAGGTGCAGTTCGAACTGGCTGATAGACGCGCCGTTTTGCGTCCAGTGGCCGCTGTTGTGGACCCGAGGCGCCAGTTCGTTAATCAGCAGACGATCGCCAACGATAAAACACTCCATCGCCATGACGCCGACGTAGTTCAGTTCATCAAGGATCGCCGTCAGCATCTGTTCAGCTTGCTGTTGCAGCGCAGGATTGGGCTGCGGCAACGCCACGCTGGTGCGCAGAATGCCTTCTTCATGCAGGTTATGGGTCAGCGGATAGAACACCGATTTACCGTCGTGTCCGCGTGCGCCGACCAATGAGACCTCGCCGGAGAAGTTAATCCCCTGTTCGACGATGCATTCGCCATAGGCATCGGCCGGCAGTTCGGCTTCCTGACCTGGGCGCAGACGCCACTGACCCCGGCCGTCGTAACCGCCGACGCGACGTTTAACGATAGCCAGTTCGCCCAGGGTCGCGAAAACCTGCGGCCACTCGGCGACGTCGGTCAGCAACTGCCAGGGGGCAGTGGCCAGGCCGAGCTGATCGAGTAACTGTTTTTGCGTCAGGCGGTCCGCCAGACGGGGGAAAATATCGCGGTTAACGAAGCTGTTGTGGGTCGCCAGCTCACGCGTCAGCGCGGTTTCCGGCCAACGCTCGATTTCGGCGGTGATCACGCTGTTTTGATAAGGTACCGCTTCCGGCTCAGCGTCGAGGCCAACCGGATAGACGGCGATCCCCAGCGGCTCACCGGCTTGGCGCAGCATACGCCCCAGTTGACCGTTACCCAGTACGCAAACCGGCTTCATGCTTCCTCCCGCGGGTCCGGGTTATTCAGCACCTCGTCAGTCTGCGCCTGACGCCAATCGGCCAGGCGTTGCGCCAACTCAGCGTCATGCAACGCCAGAATTTGCGCTGCCAGCAGTGCAGCATTGGCGGCGCCGGCCTTGCCGATCGCCAGGGTGCCTACCGGAATACCGCGCGGCATTTGCACGATGGAATACAGGCTGTCCACGCCGCTCAAGGCAGCGCTTTGCACCGGCACACCCAGCACCGGCACCAGGGTTTTCGCCGCCAGCATGCCCGGCAGGTGCGCAGCACCGCCCGCACCGGCAATGATCACGTCAATACCCTTGGCGCTTGCCTGTTCGGCAAAGCTGAACAGCTTGTCTGGCGTGCGATGAGCGGAAACGACTTCGACATGGAACGGGACGTCGAGTGAGGTCAGGACTTCGGCCGCAAACTGCATGGTGGCCCAGTCACTTTTCGATCCCATTACAATTGCGATTTTAACCTCAGCGTGAGTGGCTGAAGCGGCGTTGGCTCCCATGGGTGTAAGGCTCCTGTAATTGTACAAACGACGGCCGATTGCCTGCGGCGGGAGGCCGAATGAGGGCGTAGAGCATACCATGAGCGAACGGCAAGGAAAACGGTTGCGTCGCCGGTTTTGATCGTCAAAAGCGCGAATTTTTATACCCGCGCGTTAAGTCAGAAGCTTAGAAAGGGAATTGGATCAGTTCGACGGCGTCGGCGCTGACTTTGATCATCGAGCCTTCTTCATGCCAGGCACCCAGCACTAAACGGTGAGCTTTGCCGTTGCTCAGCGTCAACTCATGCACGGCCGGACGATGCGTGTGGCCATGGATCATCCAGTGAACCTGGTGGTTCAGCATGGTTTGCTCAACCGCCTGCGGGTTGACGTCCATGATGGCGTCCGATTTGTATTGGTTGCTTTGCCGGCTGCGGGCACGCATTTTAGCGGCGATCTTAAGGCGCCAGCGTAAAGGCATTGCCAGGAACAATTTTTGAATCAGTGGGTTGTGTACTTTTCGGCGGAACTGTTGGTAGGCCCGATCGTCGGTACACAGCGTGTCACCGTGCAGGATCAGGATTTTGCGGCCATACAGGTCCAGCACCTTTTCTTCCGGCAGCAGTTGCATGCCGCTAGCACGGGCAAAGCGCTTGCCCACCAGAAAATCACGGTTGCCGTGGATAAAGTAGCAGGGCACGCCTGCCTGTTGCAGCGTCTTCAGCGCCGCGGCGATTTCAGCATGCAGCGGTTCGGGATCGTCATCGCCGATCCAGGCTTCGAACAGATCGCCGAGTATGTACAGGGCTTCGGCGTGTATGGCATCTTGCCGCAAAAAACGCAGAAAACCGGCAGTAATTGCCGGTTCCTGTGCGCTTAAGTGCAGATCTGCAATGAACAGCGTGTTCATTCAGCTGCGATTACTCGCTGACGGTAACGCTGGTGACGATCACGTCTTCTACCGGTACGTCCTGGTGCATGCCGCTGCGGCCAGTTTTCACGGCTTTGATCTTGTTAACCACGTCCATGCCTTCAACCACTTCAGCAAACACGCAATAGCCCCAACCCTGGGCGTTTTCGCCGCGGAAGTTCAGGAAGTCGTTGTCTGCTACGTTGATGAAGAACTGTGCGGTCGCGGAGTGTGGATCGTTGGTACGCGCCATTGCCAGGGTACCGATGGTGTTTTTCAGACCGTTGTTGGCTTCGTTCTTGATGGTGGCTTTGGTGTCTTTCTGGCTCATACCCGGCTCAAAACCGCCGCCCTGAATCATGAAGCCATTGATAACACGGTGGAAAATGGTGTTGTTGTAGAAACCGTCACGGCAGTAGTTCAGGAAGTTTTCAACGGTAACCGGTGCTTTGTCCGCGAAGGTGTTGATAACGATGTCGCCGTGATTAGTGTGGAAAGTAACCATAGTTTTAGTCCTAACAAGATGAAGTGAGATGTCACATGGAGCGAGTGAACTATCAGACCGCCGTTATAACATATCTCCTGTAATGAGTCAGCAGCGGCTAAACCGCGCTCAGGCTGTGGTAAATGGCAATTTGTTATATTATAACATCTGTGGCAATCGCTGATTTATCACCGTTTTCCACCTCTGAGCTCAGCAAAGCGCGGCCTTAACCTTGCATTAGATCAGGCTTCGGGTTTCAATACGCTGCTGGGTGAACAACCTTAACCCTGGTTATCATTTTTGTTATCACGCACACCACGGAATGTCCCGATGCTAAAGATTTTTAATACCCTGAGTCGTCAAAAAGAGGAATTTAAACCCATTCATGCCGGTAAAGTGGGCATGTACGTGTGCGGGGTAACCATCTATGACCTGTGTCATATCGGACATGGGCGTACCTTCGTTGCTTTCGACGTGGTGGCACGTTATCTGCGCTATCTCGGCTACTCGCTGAACTATGTGCGTAACGTCACCGACGTTGACGACAAAATTATCCGCCGCGCGACTGAAAATGGCGAAAGCTGCGATCAACTGACCGCACGCATGCTGGCGGAGATGCACGCCGACTTCGATTCTCTGCTGATCGAACGACCGGACATTGAACCGCGTGCGACCCAGCATATCGCCGAGATCATTGAGATCACCCAGCGCCTGATCGATCGCGATCACGCGTATGTAGCCAGCAACGGCGACGTGATGTTCTCCATCGACAGCGATCCGCAATACGGTTTGCTGTCACGCCAGGATCTGGATCAGCTGCAGGCCGGTGCGCGCGTAGAAATCGACGACGTGAAACGCAACCCGATGGACTTCGTGCTGTGGAAGATGTCCAAGCCGGGCGAACCGAGCTGGGCGTCGCCTTGGGGCGCAGGGCGTCCGGGTTGGCACATTGAATGTTCTGCCATGAACTGCAAGCAGCTTGGCACCCATTTTGATATCCACGGCGGCGGTTCCGATCTGATGTTCCCGCACCACGAGAACGAAATTGCCCAGTCGAGCTGCGCCCACGACGGCCCGTACGTCAATTACTGGATGCACTCCGGTATGGTGATGATCGACAAAGAAAAAATGTCGAAATCCCTGGATAACTTCTTCACTATTCGCGACGTGCTGGGTTACTACGACGCTGAAACCGTGCGTTACTTCCTGATGTCCGGCCACTATCGCAGCCAGTTGAACTACAGCGAAGAGAATCTGAAGCAGGCCCGTACCGCTCTGGAACGCCTGTACACTGCGCTGCGTGGCACTGATGCCAACGCCCAACCGGCTGGCGGCGACGTGTTTGAAGCCCGTTTCCGTGAAGCCATGGACGACGACTTCAACACGCCGGAAGCTTACTCGGCGCTGTTTGATTTGGCGCGTGAGGTTAACCGTCTGAAAGCTGAAGACATGACGGCGGCGAACGGCATGGCTGCAGAACTGCGCAAGCTGGCGAAGGTGCTCGGTCTGCTGCAGCAGGAACCTGAACAGTTTCTGCAGAGCGGCGCACAGGTCGATGATGGTGAAGTGGCGGAGATCGAAGCCTTGATCAAGCAGCGTAACGATGCGCGTAAAGCCAAAGATTGGGCGTTGGCGGATGCCGCGCGCGATCGCTTGAACGAGATGAACATCGTGCTTGAAGATGGCCCGCAGGGAACCACCTGGCGCCGTAAGTAATCCGCTTTAGGCTACAAACAAAAAAGGCGCTGAGTTAATCTTCAGCGCCTTTTCTATGGAGCGGGGATTACGGCTTAACTACAACCTTACCGCCGTTAAACTCCACGACCTGATCGGCAACGATTTTGCAGCGTTTGCGCGTTTCGACTTTGCCGTTCACTTTCACCTGCCCATCGGCGATGACTTCTTTGGCGGCACCGCCGCTTTCACACCAGCCCTGGAATTTGAGCAGGTCGCACAGTTCGACGTGCGGGTGATTATCCAGATTAAAAGTTTCCATACTGCCTTACTTATTTAGGTTGAACGTCGTGATATTCCTCGCAGGCCTGCAAGGTATTTTGGATCAGTGTAGCAACGGTCATTGGACCCACGCCACCCGGAACCGGAGTAATGTAGGCGGCGCGTTCGCTTGCGGCGTCAAAATCCACGTCGCCGACCACTTTACCACTTTCCAGACGGTTAATGCCGACGTCCACCACGATAGCGCCAGGTTTTATCCAGTCGCCCGGAATAAAGCCCGGTTTGCCGACCGCCACGACCAGCAGATCGGCGTTTTCAACGTGGTGGCGCAGGTTCTTGGTGAAACGGTGGGTCACGGTGGTGGTGCACCCGGCCAGCAGCAGCTCCATGCTCATTGGGCGGCCAACGATGTTGGACGCGCCAACCACGACGGCATTCAGGCCATAGGTATCGATGTTGTAACGCTCAAGCAGGGTGACAATACCGCGTGGGGTGCAAGGGCGCAGTTTTGGCGCACGTTGGCACAGGCGGCCAACGTTGTACGGATGGAAACCGTCGACGTCTTTATCCGGATGAATACGCTCCAGCACCTTGACGTTGTCGATACCGGCCGGCAGCGGCAGCTGCACTAAAATGCCGTCGATCTCGCCGTCGGCGTTCAGCCGATCGATCAGCGCCAGCAGTTCAGCCTCACTGGTGGTGGCAGGCAGATCGTAAGAGCGGGAGAGGAAGCCCACTTCATCACAGGCGCGGCGCTTGCTGGCGACGTAAATCTGTGAGGCGGGGTTCTCGCCAACCAATACGACAGCCAGGCCCGGAGCGCGTTTTCCGGCGGCCAGACGTTGTTTAACTTGCTCAGCCACTTCGTTTCTAACCTGCTGCGCAATCGTTTTACCATCAATAATCTTTGCTGACATCAGTGAGGAAATCCATCAATTAAGAAAAGCGGGGGATGACGCTATTTTGTCAGAAGCGGAGCGCGCTGTCAGGCGCTGAATCGCGATCAGCGGTGTTTGCCAGGTGTGATTTACGCTTTTTTTATGCCAACGACAGGATCCTCTACGCCTTTTTTACCGCTCGCTGCGTAAGCTGTGGCTATTCACACTGAGGACGGGAGTCAAAATCATGATGCTCATTACCCGGTTGCACTTTTTACACCTGCCTGTTGATAGCCAGGCATGCCAACCAAGACACGTGGGGGAAACGGTATTCGATTCGTCCTTGCATCCGGCTGACGTTGCGCAGCTGATTGCCCTGCATCAGCTTGCCGCACACAAAACGCCGCCCTCATGGAGAACGCGCCTGGGCGCATTGTGCCGGAGGCTGCGTGCATGAGAAACATCAAAGGGATGGGTTTTATGCTGCTGGTATGGGGGCCAATGGCGCAGGCTTCGTTAAATGCCGCACCGGTTAGCGCAGCTTTACTGCAGCCGTTATCGGCGGCTTGCAACCTGTTGGCGGCTCAGCATGCCGATTGGGGAAACATCAACGCGATGGTGCGCTCGGCTCGCGTTTGCCTGCAGCGTCCGGCAGAACAGCAACAGTCGGATCGTATGCCAGAACAGGCTGATGCCGGCCTGGTACAGCGTAACAGCAGCCTGTTGCCGGACTTAACCCAAGGGAAATGACGCGGTTAACTCAATACGGGGCGGCGGTAATGACTGAAAATTCATCATAAAGCACGGCTGCTGACGTAACGTCATGAAAAGGCATTGACTCAATGATCTCTGACCGTATAATCCAACCCGCAACTCCCGGTTGCCGCATCCCAATGCGCCCTTAGCTCAGTTGGATAGAGCAACGGCCTTCTAAGCCGTAGGTCACAGGTTCGAGCCCTGTAGGGCGTACCATTTCGAAGTCAACACACCTCTACTGAATTCGCTTTTTCTCCTTTATATTCCCTGAAATTACTGATTTTTTCTGTCACGAGCGCTATCGAGGTCAACTCAGTTAAAGCCAAATCAAGTGGTATCTGGGGGCTTTAGAGGGTGCTCATCTCGATTAGAGGCCTCTAATGCCACTAAATACACGACAAACCCAAATAAAAAGAATACAAGCGACACCGATGTAGCAGCCTGTATCTGTCGGTAACGCTATCCTACGAAATACTGGTGGTTTAGGCTGTTTGCGACTTTAGTCATAGAGTTTTCTTACCTTGAGCATAAATCACTCTCTATTCAGAAATAAGATTCTGGTATGACATTCACTTTCCTTAGCGGCGGTTTTTCCGAAATAGTGCACTTCGCCTGCGTATTCGTGAGAACACTTAACTCCATGTTTATTATGTTTATCGCAAGTATGTAAATACACAGCGAGACGATTTTCACCCTGTGTCGGGATTTTAAAAGAAGATTTTTTCAGTCAATGGGTTTTCACCCTAGCTCTTTCAAAAAGTCAGTTATTTTTTTAAAAATATATCGGGTGACGATGGTGGTATTAATTAAGTTCGTTAATTTTTATTGGCAACTTCCCGTTTGTTATTTTTATATGAGAGATTGTAGCGTTGTTTTTTTTGGTTTTATTATCTGATTTTATCTTGATGGTTTCAATTTTGAAACGCCGGATTTCATTACAGTGACTAGTCAAAATTTAAATGCATACCGATAGTGAGTGAATTGATGATGAGGATTCTTTTCATGACAACATTTCACCTTGGTAAAAGTAAGTTTTCACCGCTATCTGAGCTGATCTCGATTCATGCTAACGAACGTTCTGGCGCTATCGCTTTACGCTACAAGGACATCGTTGTTACATATAAAGAATTGCAGCGTTATTCTGAACAGATTTTGGCAGCGATACAGTATAATAAAATCCCTCCGCGCACTGCTATTGCTATCGCTTCGTCCAATCCATTGCTATCCACGTTGGCTCTTCTCGGCGTTATTAGTGCCGGTTGTGTCGCTGTCCCCGTCGCTCTATCGTCGTCACCCGAACAAATCGCCTCGGTCATTGCAGACGCATGTATTCCTTTAGTCTTTTTGGATAACGAATTTCTTCAGGGGTTGCCATCGATTGGCGCCAAGGTCGCTAACCTTGACGACTTCGATAGCTGGTTAGCCCCTGAAGAGTTTGCTGTTACGCATGTGGAAATATCGCCGGCAGATCCTTTTAACATCATCTATTCATCAGGAACCACGGGTACGCCAAAGGGAATTATCCATACGCATGGTATGCGTTGGAGTCAAATAGCGGCATATGGGCAGATTGTTCCGCGATGTGACTCTGCGGTCACTTTGATCGCCACGCCGATCTATTCCAATACGACATTAGTCTGTTTGCTGCCGTCGCTTGCCTACGGGGGGACTGCGGTGTTGATGGGCAAATTCGATGCTTATGAATATTTAGTTGAAGCGCAGAATTCACGAGCTACCCACACCATGCTGGTTCCTGTGCAGTATCAACGAATTATGGCTTCAACAAAATTCGACGATTTTGATCTTGGTAGTTTTATTTTTAAATCATGTACGGGGGCACCTTTTTCTCCCGAGTTAAAAGCCGATGTCATCCGCCGTTGGCCAGGCGCCTTGCTCGAAATTTACGGGATGACAGAAGGAGGGGGGAGCTGCGTCCTCTTGGCAAATGAACACCCTGATAAACTCCACACGGTCGGTCAGCCTGTGCTTGGCTGCGAAATTCGCTTGATTGATGCACAAGGGAATGAGGTCAATTCTGGAGAGATCGGTGAAGTCGTGGGGCGTTCTAATATGATGATGGCCGGTTATCACGGGCGCCCGGACACGACCCGGGAAGCCATCTGGATTGATGCTAATGGCGATAGATTTATACGGCATGGTGACCTTGGGCGTTTCGATGATGAGGGTTTTTTGACCCTGCTTGGGCGCATTAAGGACATGATCATTAGCGGCGGTTTTAATATATATCCATCAGATATAGAAGCAGTTTTGCGGTTACATCCCTTCGTTGCAGATTGCGCGGTTATAGGTGTTCCCTCGGTTAATTGGGGAGAAACCCCCTACGCCTTCTACGTGCCTAAAAACCACTCGCTCAGCCCTAATGAAGTCATCACTTGGGTTAATGAGCGAATGGGCAAGACACAGCGCTTATCTGGCGCACAGGCAATTGCTCAACTGCCTCTTAGCGCGATAGGAAAAGTACTTAAACGTGAACTGCGCGCGCTCTTTCTGACCGAGCACCCCACCTCATTAGCATGATAAGGAATTGAACTATGAAACCCGACCTGCAGGATCGTGTTGCGATTATCACCGGCGCCGGTGGCGGGCTTGGTCGTGCCCATGCACATCTGCTAGCCCGTCACGGTGTCAAAGTTGTGATAAATGATATTGGGCCGGGTGCCGACAAGGTTGCCGAAGAAATCAATTCATCGGGGGGAGAAGCCATTAGTTTCCAGGCCTCTGTGACCGATGAGGAGAAAATAAGGGCCATGGTTACGGACACGATGGAGCGGTGGGGGAGAGTCGATATTCTGGTCAACAATGCAGGTAACCTGCGGGATAAGACTTTTGTCAAAATGACTTTGGATGATTTTCGCTCCGTGTTGGACGTACATCTAATGGGATCCGTGATTTGTACCAAGGCCGTATGGGAGGCTATGCATCGCCAAAAGTATGGGCGCATCGTATTCACGACGTCCTCCTCCGGTCTATATGGCAACTTCGGGCAGGCCAATTATTCAGCGGCGAAAATGGGTCTGGTGGGGCTGATGCAAACACTGGCACTGGAAGGCGCCAAGAGTAATATTTTGGTGAATTGTTTGGCGCCTACTGCAGCGACCGCTATGAGCGATGGGCTTTTGGTACCGCAAGCAAAGCGAGTATTGCAGCCTGAGGCAGTGAGTCCGGCACTCCTGCCGCTGGTTTCGCAGTGCGCCCCGACCAGGGCTATTGTTTGCGCAGGCGCGGGTAATTTTGCCCGCGCCTATATAACGTTGACCGGTGGGCGCTTTTTAGGCAGTGACGCCCATGTCACCAACCGTATTTTCGCCGACTGGCAAGTGATCGGCGATCGCGAGTCTGAGCAGGTTCCTGAGTCTGCCACTGCGCAGATTCATCAAGAACTCATCGCCGCTTTCCGTTCACAAACCGAAAATAACCAGTGAGAATCTACTATGCGTGATGCCGTTATTGTTTCCACAGCCCGAACCCCGATTGGCAAAGCCTATCGGGGGGCTTTTAATGCCACCCCATCTGCAACACTGGCTGGGCATGCAATTAAACACGCTGTCGAGCGAGCAGGGATTGTTGGTAGTGAAGTGGATGATGTGTTACTCGGTTCTGCGTTGCAGCAAGGAGTGCAAGGGCTGAACATTGGCCGCCTGGCTGCATTGCGCGCCGGGTTACCCACGTCGGTTTCAGGTATGTCGTTGGATCGCCAGTGCGCTTCGGGCCTTATGGCGGTTGCTACGGCGGCCAAGCAAATCATTGTCGATGGTATGAGTATTGCCGTTGCCGGAGGTGTGGAATCCATCTCGATGGTGCAGACTGATCGGATGCGAATTGAGCCTGACATGGAGCTTTTTTCGCTGTACCCAACTGCCTATATGCAGATGGTGGATACGGCTGACATCGTAGCGAAGCGTTATGAGATCAGCCGGGAATCCTGTGACGAATACTCGTTACGCTCCCAGCAACGAACGGCAGCAGCGCAGTTAGAAGGGTTGTTCGACAAGGAAATTGTTCCTATGCGCGCTTTGATGGCCTACAACGACACGGAGACCGGCGTATTGGCCTATAAAGAGGTCTTGTTGGAACGTGATGAAGGCAATCGTCCAGAAAGTACCCTGGACGATTTGCGTGCCCTTTATTCCGTCAAGGGACCCGGCAAAAATGTTACCGCTGGCAACGCTAGCCAACTCTCCGATGGTGCCTGTGCGCTGGTGCTTATGGAAGCCAAGGAGGCCGAACGCAGAGGCCTGCAGCCGTTAGGTCGCTATGTTGGTATGGCCGTAGCGGGGGTTGATCCGGACGAGATGGGAATTGGTCCCGTTGCCGCGGTGCCTAAATTGCTGCAGAGCAATGGCCTAAAGATTGATGATATCGGGTTATGGGAGCTCAATGAGGCATTTGCAGTGCAAGTGATCTATTGCCGAGACAGGCTGGGTATTCCGGACGACAGGTTGAACGTTAATGGCGGCGCTATTGCAATAGGTCATCCCTACGGCATGTCCGGCGCCCGGATGACGAGTCATGCGCTGATTGAAGGGAAGCGTAGAGGCGAGCGCTACGCCGTAGTGACGATGTGTGTCGGCGGAGGAATGGGGGCTGCCGGTTTATTCGAAATCTATTGAGAGCGGCGCCTCACTCAGAAGTTAACCACTCACAGGATGGGTCAGGCGTCATTTTTGGTTTGGAAGTTTATCGACGGGAAAAGAACGAGGTTCTGTTTCGGAAAGAGCTTATCGGCCCGCGGTTGCCACTCTTTTGTAAGACGCCTAACGATTTCCTCGATGAAATCCAGAAATACTTTTAACTTGGGTATGGATGCCAGCCGATCGAGATATAAAGCATAAAGTTGCGGCGACTCACTTATTTCATAATCAGGCAAGATGCGAACTAACTCTCCCGAGAGTAATCCTGGCAGCGCCCAAATACCGGTAATGGGGGCAATGACGCGGCCATGTTTCACCAGTTCGAGGATTTGTGAATGATCGGTCGACAAAAATCTATGGTAAGTAGGTAACGTAAAGCGTTCCTGGCCCCGGGATATTTCGAGCCTGGGCACATAAGCAGGCAAAGGGCCCGGCTCAACCGCCGCTGCGTCGAGGTAGAAATTACCGATGATGGCATGATCTTCGAGATCCTCTGGAGAGGTCGGTATTCCGTTGGCCTGTACGTATTCTTGGCTTGCTACCAGGATGTTTTTTACCTCTGCGATTTTTCGGGCGGTCAAACGAGAATCCGATAACCACCCGCAATGGAGAACGACATCGAGAATGTTAGGCTCTGGGAGTAATCTTTCTCCCACTCGTACGCGAACGTCGATCTCCGGATAGTTATCCAGAAACTCGTGTAAGTTGGGAGTGAGGAGCGTTTTAGCGACATCACTGGTACAGCCTATGCGCAATATACCGGCCGGGCTACTCCTGTAGGTTGCAATCTCGGCGTCAGCGTCTTCCATTTCTTCTCGCATGCGTATGCATCGTGCGTGTAAAACACTCCCCACTTCGGTAAGCGTTATGCGCCGCGTAGTACGTTCGACAAGTCTAACGTTGTAGAGGGACTCCAAACGCGATACCGCCCGGCTTACCGTTGCTTTAGACTCACCCAGTGCACGCGCTGCCCCAGAAATAGAGCCACGATCGCCGACCATTGCGAATATTTTGAAAGCATCGCTTTTTTCCATGTTCTATCCTCTGGCTGTCACATTCTCATTAGCTAAGAAACTCGAGTGCTATTTAACATTAAAATAATGAGAGAGATTGAACGGGGTAATATTCTAAAGCGCTGACCAATTTTTGTTGGCAACTATCACTTAGGTATCGACGTAGTATCAAAGACAGCAATACCGCCAGCCTTAACAGAAGCCCCTATATAGCGATCCTTTGTTTCCACAACTCCGGTGGGCGCAAAGAGGGGGGCCGCACGGCCTTACATGACGGCTAACATTTCGTCATCTTCATTAAAGGCCAGAAGGGATATGACTCCTGACCTTTAATGTGATTATTGATTAATGTATATCCGCCTATTTCAAGGGAGAGTATTGGATTAACTCTCCGCCGTTACAATTTTGTTTTTTGAATCTTCCACCAAGAAAATAAATAAAATTTTCTATAGCTGATTGGCTATTGACCCCGCTTCCTTCTGCCATCCTTCTGCCAGGGTGCGCACCAGTGCATCATAGCCGTCTTCGCTTTGCTTCAGTTCCAGGTTGAACGGCCGTTTGATCAGCCGGCCCTGGTGATTCAGGATCCACTCACCGCGGATGACAGCCTTACCGTCAAAGCGGCCATGGAAGCCGCTAATGGAGACGTTAAGCACATCCTGATTGCGACTCATTGGCTGGGAAGATATTACCCAACCCGGTAGCGCGCTGCTCAGATTGGTCACCAGCGTTTGCTGCAGTTGCTGGTCGAGTGGGCTGGCCCATAGGTTGTTCTGGGCTATGACGTACTGCACATCGTTAGTCTGAAAAACCACGCCATTCTGCATGAGATAATCGGCCACGAAAATATGTTCCAACCACAGTTCACGCGTTGACGCGCCGCTGCTCACCGGGGCTGGCATGCCCAACGCCTGCAGCTGATAGTAGGTTTTTTTTGGGGTGCTGCTACAGGCGCTGAGCAGCAGTGTCAGAGCTATCGGGAGCCATTTCATCATTTATTGGCCTTCTTAGGCTGGGGATCATCATGGCTGGCGGCTTCAAACACCAGCGCATTGCTCTTGTCATTCAGAGTGCGTAGCACCGGCTGCAGTTCACGCAGCACCTGATCCAGACGTTGCATGTCCGCTACCATTTTGTTGTAGGCAGGAGAGCCTGGTTGGAACCCTTTCAAACTACGATTGAGTTCCTGCAGTGTTTTCTGCATGTCCTGCGGCAGCGCCTGCATCTCTTTGCTGGAGATGATGCCATTCAGCGACTTCATGGTCTGCTGAGTGGACTTCATGGTCCTCTGGCTTTCCGCCAGCGTTTTGGTCGCTTCGTTGATCATCGGATTGAGTGGTATCGCGTTGATCTTATCCAGCGTTTGCATCAGTTTTTGCTGGATCTGCGCAAGACCGCCGCTGGTTGTAGGTATCAGCGGGTAGCCGAACAGCTCGTGCGGTTCATCCCAAGCCTTATCCTGCGGATTAAAGTCCAGATCGATATAGAGAGAACCGGTTAGCAAGTTGGCTGATTTTAGAGAAGCGCGCATGCCGCGTGACTCGGCGTCTTTCAGACTTTTATCAAAATCAAAGTCCTTGCCTAACTTCCTCAGGCGTTCTGGCTCGATGTGGATTAACACCGGAATGCGGTAATCGTTGTTCAAACGATGTTCAATACCTTCTTTAAAAAATGGCACTTGGGCCACAGTTCCGAGACGGATACCCCGAAACTCTACCGGCGCACCCGGCTGTAATCCGCGAACCGAGTCGGTGAAGAACATCAGGTAATCTTTGTGCACGGTATACAGTGAGTCCTGAATACTGCGTTGGTTGTCGAACAGTTGATATACGTCCTTTTCTTTAGCCTGTTGGCCTCTATCCCAATCGTCTGGCACGTCAAAGCTCACGCCGCCGCTGAATAAGGTGGCCAACGAGCCCATTTCCACACGCATGCCTTGTGCCGACATGTCGAATGCCACACCGCTGTCTTTCCAGAAGCGCACGTTGCTGGTCACTAACTGGTCGTAGGGGGCCGAGATAAACAGCTGGTAGCGCATGGTGCGCTGTTTGGGATCGAAATAGCTGGTTTCCACTGAACCGACACGGTAGTTGTGAAATAGCACCGGATCGCCGGCGTTCAACTGGCCAGATTTCTCACTGTCGAGCAAGATGCGCAGCCCTTTGGCGTCCGCAGAGGCCAGCGGCGGCGCATCGAGCAGTTGGTAGTTATCCTTGCCGTCTTTGCCTTTATTGCCCGGCCGCAGTTCGATATAGGCACCTGACAATAGCGTACCCAGGCCGGAAACGCCTTCGCGGCCGATCTGCGGCTTCACCACCCAGAAGGCGCTATCCTGACGCAACAGTTTATCCATGCCGGAGTTAAGGCGTGCTTGCACCATCACCTTGCTCAGGTCGCCGCTTAAGGTCACGGTTTCGACGACGCCGACGTCGACGCTGCGGCTTTTGATTTCGGTTTTGCCCGCTTCCAGCCCTTCGGCACTGGTGGTAACCAAGGTCACCACCGGCCCCTGATGGCTAAAGTGGTAAAACAGGATCCAGGCGCCGATCAGCGCGGTGACGATAGGGATGATCCATACCGGCGACCAGCGCGCAATCTTCTCGACGCCTGCGATGTCATTATTGTTTGCCGTCACCTTGCGGCTCCTTTTTTATTGTTTCGTTTAGACGATCCCAGGTCAGCCGGGGGTCGAAAGCCATGGCGGCGAACATGGTGAGGATCACCACCAGAGCGAATAACAACGCGCCAGTTGCAGGATAGACGCTCATCAATAGGCCTATATGAACCAGCGCAGACAGTACGGCGATGACAAACACGTCGATCATTGACCAGCGGCCAACGAATTCGACCACTTCGTAAATCAGATGCATACGTTCACTGTTGCCGCGGTTTTTCCCGTTGCCGTTGGCGTCCCAGCACAGCCAGCCGATAGCCAGCATCTTCAGCGACGGCACCATAATGCTGGCGATGAAAATGACCATCGCCACCGGATAAGATCCTTCTCCCCACAGCAAGATCACCCCGGCCATGATGGTCGAATTCATTTTGTTGCCCAGTGCTTCGGTGACCATGATCGGCATCAGGTTGGCAGGGATATAAAGCATGAGTGAGGTCACCAGCAGCGCCAGCGTCCACTGCAGGCTGTTGCGGCGGCGCACGTAGCCATTGGTGTGGCAGCGTGGGCATTGGGTCACCTCGGCCGGCAGAATTGCCGTGCAACAGAGACAGGAGCGCACGCCCTGGCGCATGCCAGTGCCCCCGACCGTTAACGGAAGATCCAGGCGCGGCGCCGGTGCGATGTCCTGCCACAGCCAGTGGCGATCTACGCACTGAAAGGCGCGCACCTGCAACAGACAGAACAGGCAATAAGGCAAAAAGCTGCCGCCGATGCCGATATCGCCATAGGCCATCAGTTTGACGAAGCTGACCAGCACCCCGGCGAGGAAGACCTCCACCATGCACCAGGTTTTAAACTGGAACAGCATCTTGCCCAGCCACTCTTTTAATGCCAACGGCATACGCACTCTGGCGCACAGCACAATGATGGCCAGCATACAAAATGCGGGGATCAGTTGTACGAGCAGCATAAACAGCGTGGCCATGCTGGCGTGGTTTTCTTCCAGCATGACCTGGGGGATATTAATCAGTTTGATTTCATTACCGAAGCCGGCAACGCGCATATTGATAAACGGAAAAATATTGGCCAGCAGCAGCATGAACAACGCACTGAGGGCGTAGCCTATCGGCCGTTTGCGCGGTTCCTCCCAGCGGGTGCTGAGAGTCGTGCTGCAACGTAAGCATACCGCTTTGGTACCCGCGCTTAACGGCGGTAACGCCATCAGTAAATCGCACTGCGGGCATAGAATCAGTTTCTCAGTTAAAGGTTGCGCGTGCCGGATTGCTAAAATTATACGCATATGAGATTCAACGGCCCACATTACCCTGTCCCAACAGAGTTTCATGCTCTTTGGAGGACAGAAATCGTAGAGAAACCCCAGTAGGGCCGTATTCCTTGCGGAGCGTGCCATTGAGAGTTATGTCGGTTATGTATGTGCAGCAGGCCATAGTTACCGGGATAACAAGGGAAGAAGAACTTGATCTACCACTTCTGCGATCAGTTCGCTGTCCACTATCTGGCTGCGCTCGGTATGGCGGAATTGAACAACACCTGGCAACAAGTCGATTAACAGATCCAGGTTCACTTGGTCCGAAACAAGCAGCTCACCACGGTCAATCGCACGTTCGATTATTTCTAAGACGCGAATACGACGGCTATTCAACCAGCCAGGGAGCGTCTGTTCTACCCATCCGCTGAGGATGCGATGGTTTCCAAGAAACTCAATGATTGCGAGACGGATATCGGGGTCGTTCAGGCCGTAGAAGTGTTCATAAACGGCGATAAGGTCACTGCGCAGTGAGCCCGTATCGATGGGCAGATCGGTGGGTGAAAAGGCCAGTAGGGCATCAGCCAACAGGGCGTCACGAGACTTCCACCGTCGATACAGTGAAGCTTTGCCTGCTCCTATCCGTTTAGCTACCGCTTCCATAGTGAGTGAATGGAAGCCGCCTTCCGCTACCTGCGCTAGCGCCGCTCGCATAATCCGCAAGTCTAATTCTGCATCTCGAGGGCGTCCCACCGCCGGCCTGGCGGTCTCCGGGGCTAAAGTGGGGGCGTCTGAGGGTGTAATTTTCGACATAATTATGATCCTTGACAGTTTCGATACTGAATCGTATCGTAAATTAACGACTACTTCTACGGAAAATTCACATGAGCGTATTTCTCACCTGCGCAAGACTCTTGATGGGGCTTGCGCCAAAAATTCTTGCCGATGACGTGAAGCTGCACAAGTACCTGCTAAATAGGCCTTCCCCTCAGGCCGCGCCTATTCCAGCCGCACTTCGTTCTTCCTGCCAAATCGAGGAGCGCGAGCACCAGGGGCAGCGAGTCGTGACTCTGACGCCGCGGACCGGAAAGCGCGATCTGCACGTGCTCTATCTGCACGGCGGTGCCTACGTGAACCCACTGCATCACTCACACTGGAGCATCATCAGTGCGGTGATCGGCGCGACCGGCGCTACCGTAACCGTTCCGCTGTATGCCCTTGCTCCCGAACATGACTATCGCGTTGGCACCGCTCTGATCGATACGGTCTTTGACAGCATCGTTTCCGCCCGAAAGGGTGAGCGAATCGTCGTGATGGGCGACAGCGCAGGGGGCAACGCAGCACTGACGCTAGCGCTTCGTCGACGCGATGATGGGTTGTCGCTCCCTGACCATCTCTTTCTGTTTGCCCCATGGTTGGATCTCTCTATGAGGGACGCTGAAATGAGGGAGCTGGAGAATAAGGACGTTATGCTTGCCGTGGACGGCGCACGAGTATGCGGGAGAATGTGGGCTGGAGACATTTCCCCCGAACTACCCTACATGAGCCCGCTTTACGCTGACTTGCGGGGGATGCCGCCGATGAGCATATTCCAGGGAGACCGAGATATCTTTGTTGTTGACGCGCGGAAGTTCGCGGTAAAAGCGCAAGTCGCAGGCGTCACGCTCGACTACCACGAGTATCCAGGTGGTTTTCACGTATTCATGGGACTCACTTTTCTGCCGGAAGCGAAAGACGTCTTTCGCAAGGTGGAAGCAGTGACTAGATACCTAGGGAATGCGGCATGACAACCAGCCATACAAAGCCAGGCGGCTCTTGCCGATGGATCAGCGCCTGTCTGGGGCTTATCCTGCTACTCACCGGTGCTGCCATGCTGTACGGCGGTATCTGTCTTATCAAGCTGGATGGCTCCTGGTACTACGCCATCGCCGGCATCGTGTTGCTGATAACGGCATCGCTATTGCTGCTGGCACGTCGCAGCGGCTTTGTGCTCTATGCCGGCTTTTGCGTAGCGACGCTGGCCTGGGCTTTGTACGAATGCGGCTGGGACCCGATTGCACTACTGCCGCGCTTGTTGTTCTTTCTGGTATTGCTCATCGTCATGTTGCTGACCTGGCGTTGGTTCGCCCGGCCTTTTACGCGGCATCGCGAAAGCGCGCGCGGCAACATGCCTGCGTTGCTGCTCGGCAGCGCGCTAACGTTGTTACTTTTTAGCCTGTTAATTGTCGGCTTACAGCCTGACCACGGCATCGATCTGACCACGGCATTGGGCGAATATCCCGCCGAAGACATGCCCGTCGACTCGGCATCTAACGCCCCCGGCGATTGGACGAACTACGGACGAACACCCGGTGGCCAGCGTTACTCGCCTCTGGATCAAATCACTCCGGCCAACGTTGCCGATCTCACACTGGCCTGGACCTTCCACTCTGGCGCAACCGGCCTGCCGCAAGGCAATAAAGCGAGCGAGTTGATGTTCGAGGCTACGCCGCTGAAGGTACGCGACAAGCTTGTGTTCTGTACCCCCCATGACGAAGTCATCGCCGTTTCGCCTGAGACAGGAAAATCGATCTGGCGCTTTAATCCTCATGCGAATCTGAGCGCAGCACCGTTTCTTGCCTGCCGTGGCGTATCCTATGACGAAACGCCAGGGGCCAGCGGCGTTTGCGCTCATCGGATTATCACCGCCACTCTGGATGCCAGGATGTACGCGCTGGATGCCGATACCGGCCAGCGTTGCCCGGCGTTCGGCCAGAACGGCGAAATCGATCTGACCGCAGGTATGGGCCTGGTCAAGCCGGGTTTCTACTACGTCACTTCACCGCCCTCGATCGTGCACGGCAAGGCTGTGATCGGCGGGTGGGTGTTCGATAACGTGGAACGCGGCGAGCCCTCCGGCGTCGTGCGCGCATTTGATACCCGCACCGGCGAGCTGGCATGGGCCTTCGACATGGGCCGCACCGATCGCACAACACTTCCACCCGCAGGCGAGTTCTACACGCGCGGCACGCCAAATGTCTGGGCACCGATCAGCAATGATCCGGCGTTGGGCCTGGTCTATCTGCCAACCGGTAACGAAACGCCGGATTTCTTCGGCGGCGGCAGGCAAGCCGTGTCGGAAAAATATGCCAGTTCGCTGATCGCCGTCGACGCGGATAGCGGAAAAATACGCTGGCACTTCCAGACCACCCACCACGACATTTGGGACTACGATATTCCATCTCAACCGACCACGGTCGACTTGTCTGGCGCACAGGGCGTAGCGCCAGTACTCGCCTTGCTGGTACCGACCAAGCGCGGCGAGTTGTTCATGCTTGACCGGCGCACGGGGGCTCCGTTAACTCACATCGAGGAGCGGCCGGTGCCACAAGGGGCCGTGCCAGGCGAACACCTGTCAGCTACCCAGCCCTTCCAGAGCGACATGCCTACGTTTGCACCGGCCACGTTGCACGAAAGCGACATGTGGGGAGCTACGCCGCTCGATCAACTGTATTGCCGTATCCGCTTCAAGGCGTTGCGCTACGAGGGCGCATTTACGCCGCCATCGGTACAAGGTTCACTGGCGTACCCCGGCTCGGCGGGTGTCTTCGAATGGGGCGGTGTGTCGGTCGATCCTTTGCGACATATCGTCGTGGCTAACAACAATTACATGGCGATCATCAACAAGCTGACCCCGCGCGACGAGGTTTCAGCCAACGGTAAGCAAGGCAGCAAGGGCGGCGACTTCGGCGGCCCGCAATTAGGTACGCCTTACGCCATCAGTGCCACGCCGTTCGTATCGCCATTGGCCATACCTTGCAATCAGCCACCGTGGGGCATGCTCAGCGCGCTTGACCTCAAAACTCGCAAGCTGCTCTGGCGCCATCCGCTAGGCAGCGCTTATGACAACGGCCCCTTCGGCATTTCCTCCCATGTGCCGCTGCAAGTCGGCGTGCCGAACATGGGCGGCTCGGTGGTGACCCGCAGTGGACTGATCTTTATCGCCGCCACGGCTGACCGCACGCTCCGGGCGTTTGATCTGCGTACCGGCCGCGAGCTGTGGCACGCCATACTGCCGTTCGGCGGCATTGCCACTCCGAGCGTCTACGAAGGCAAGGATAAACGCCAATACGTTGTCATTGCCGCTGGTGGGCATACCGGCCTTGGCCGTTTTGGCGGTGATGTGGTGATGGCGTTTGCATTGCCTAAATCGCCTTGAAACACTGAATTCAAGGCATAGCAGGGGGGCTTGGTCATTGCAGCATGAACCTTGCTGCAAGTGTCAGCCCCCCTAGACTTCTCGCACGAGCGCTAGCCAATACGACCCACAGAAAATGAATCTATAATGGCCGCCCTGAGCGGCTCATGATGTGTTAGTGCATTCAGACGCTTGCCTGCGGTTTGCCGGAGAATACTGACTAAGGGTTGTTTCTATTATCCAGACTAAACCCGCCAGCCCCTAAGAGAAACAGGGCGATAAAACCACCGGACATCGTGATGTTTTTCATCAGCATCAACTGACTTTGTAGGTCGGGACCACTGTGAAAAATCAGTCCTGAGATGATACAGAATCCGAAGAACAGAATGGCGACAATCCTCGTCTGAAAGCCCAGTAAAAGAGCCACACCGCCGCCTAGCTCGGTTAATATCACCAAAGGCAATAATATTGCTGGTACGCCCATCGACGCCATATACTCAGCTGTCGCGTTATAAGCCGAAATTTTACCTATTCCAGCAATAATGAATACAGATGAGAGAAGTACTCTCATTAAAATTGACACTAAGCCGAAGAATAATTTGTTGTCGATGATATTGTCAATTTTGCCTTTTATAGACATTAACGCTTCCTCAAAATATTAAATAATATACACATTAAAAATCAACGACCGGTTTGTAATTACACACCGGGCCGCGTATTCAATGGCTCGCTGATGGTGGTGGCTAAACCCTGGGCTGGGGGAGTAATGGTTGTGGCCTGAATAAAAGTAAAGAGTGCTTAAACAGCAAACTAACGACGTTATTATCCCCCCGCATTACGCTCACATCTTCTTATTCTCAGTGCCCGCCTGTTTATTCATGATATCGTGCTCGGCGGGAGGGTTACCATATAATTGACGTAAGGATTTGGGTATATGCCCATTGTTATCGATTATATTATAATGCTCACCCACTTCAGCCGTCAGTAATGTACTGCCGGATAAGGTCTTTAAGTTAGGGTCGCTAAATAGCGCCCATACCACGCGTCCACAAAACTCAGGGCTCTCAAATCCCAATGTGTCACGGAGAGCGCGCGTTTTCGGGTCTGAGTTGGCAAGCTCAACCATCGTCTCTGTGGCTACGAAACCTGGCCATAGGGATACGGCGGAAACGTTAAAGGGGGCGAAGTGCTCGGCGTAGGAAGCGGCCAATTTATCCAGGCCAGCCTTTGAAGCGTAATAGGCTGGATCATGCACCTTCGCATCGGCATAGAAAGATACGTTGACGATTAACCCGCGCCCACCGGCAAGCAACAAGCGCGCCGCATGCCAAGTCGCAACATGATGAGAACGTAAGCCAACATCCAGTATATCGGCAAGATGGATGGTGGCTTCCCAAAAGGGTTTCACTCCCATTTGGCTGTTAAGCGTGGTGGCATTATTGACGAGGATATTGAGATAACCGTGCTTCTGCTCCACCTGTTTAAATAGGCGTGCTATCTGTGCATCGTCAGACATATCGCAAACAACCGCTACTCCTTGCCCCCCCGCGTGGGTTATTTCACTGACCACCTTTTCGACTGACTCCTGGTCACGACCCGTAACATAGACAATCGCACCTTGTCGTCCCAGTTCCTTTGCTATTCCCTTACCTATTCCCTTGCTTGATCCTGTAATAACGGCGATGACATCTTTTTCTGTTTGCATTATTTGCTCCTGATGACAAGGGCCAGGGCCTTCATCTTCGCTTAAACGGTGACAACAATTTTGCCTAGCTGGGCGTTCGCTTCTAGATATTGATGTGCTGCAACTATCTGATCAAACACAAAGGATTTCGCTATAACCGGCTTTAATTCGCCACGACTAAGCGCCGCCAAAATAAAGGTTTTAGCGTTGGCGAGGCGCGCCGCATTTCCTACAATTTCGCTGTAAGCAAATCCCCTGATTGTCAGGCCTTTCGGGATCGCCAAACTTGCCGGGAAAGGGGTGTTTTCACCGCTCAGATTACCGTACTCTATCAGCGTGCCTCCGGGCGCCAAGATCTCGCATAGCATGGGCACACCTTCCCCCCCAATACAATCGAAGATAACTCGCGGCGGCCTGTCGCCGGTGATTTCTTTAACTTCAGCTACGCTTTTCTCACCCCGAGAAGTGACAACCCATGATGCACCGATATCGAGTAACGCCTGGCGTTTGGATTCGGTTCTTGAGGTTGCTATCACCCGAGCGCCAAGCATGTTGGCAATTTGAATCGCGGCGATACCAACGCTACTGGAAGCGGCAGTGACCATGACATAGTCGTCAGAGGTCACTTCTGCAACGTCAACCAGTGCCCCATATGCCGTGATGTACTGCATCCACGCCGAGGCCGCTTGCTCCCAGGATAAATTTTCCGGATGCTTAACCACGTAACGGGCTGGGTAGTGAATAGTTTCACCATAGGTGGGCCACCGATCCATAGCCAGTGAAGGGATAACACTCACCGCGTCGCCAGGGATAAGGCCTTGCACTTGTGCACCAACGGCGTCGATAATCCCGGCCGCTTCATACCCCATTCGCTGCGGAAATACCGGAGGAAATGCATACTTACCGCGACGCAGTAGCGCCTCCGCCCGATTTAAACCGATAGCTTTCACCTTAATACTGACCTCATCGGCGGCTAAGGCAGGGAGATCCACGTCCACAATTTTTAATACATCTGGTTCACCGACACGATCAAACTGGATAACCCGCGCCATTTTGTTCCCCTTTATATAAAACACGTAAACTAATACGAATTTATGACTGGAGTTTTTGACACAAAAATAAGTGTAATTTTATGCCTGTTCCATTATTTCATGCGTATGACGGTTTTCCCCCGGTATCCTCCGCTTTTGACGGAGTCCAGCGCTAACGAAGTATCCTTTAAATAAAATACTCGCGGAGGCGTGAAGGGAATCTCACCTTTGGCAATCTCTTTCGCTATAGAATTCAATTTGGCAGGGTCAAATTTCATTTGAAAAAATGTCCCTTTTCCTGGTTGGCTGTCAGGTGTTTTTTCTGCGATATCAACGGCAACTGAACTTACAATTCGGCCGTTTGGCGCCAGAGTGTTCCAGAGTGCTTCCAGGGAGCTTCCACCGACCAAGTCAAGAACGAGGTCAACTCCCTTTATCATCGATAAGGCATGAGCGTCGTTATAGTCAACGACATCTGTGGCACCTAATGACTTGACGTAATCTCTGTTTTTTTGCGAAGCCGTAGCGATGACCTTTGCCCCTGCGCGATGAGCCAAAGGAACAGCCAAAGAGCCTACTCCGCCAGCCGCGCCCTGGATCAAAACGGTTTGCCCAGCCGTTAATTCCCCGATATCAAATAACCCCGTCCACGCCGTCGAGCCGGCAACCGGCAGGGTTGCTGCGACGGTTTCGTCCAGATCATCGGGGATGGGGATTAACAGTTCCGGCTCAATTTCTATCGTTTCGGCAAATGCCCCGCGGTTCACAGGCTTCCCTATCACGCGATCGCCGACGTTGAAGGTGGTGACGCCAGCCCCCACTTCAACAATCTTTCCTGCGAACTCGCCACCCAAAATACAGGGAAAAGTTAATGGGAATATATGCTTAAGCAGGCCATCACGCAGTTTCCAGTCTAATGGATTAACCCCTGCGGCGGCGATCTCCACAATGACCTTGCCCGGTGAGACCTGGGGCCTGTTGATGGGCTGAATTTTGATCGTGCCCTCAGCGCCATAACTATACATAACTGCTGCTAATTGCTGATTCATGTTGATCTCCTAAGCTATTTTTTCACTATATCCGTACCAATAATAATTAATAAGATGCTAAATTATGGACGCCGCGGACCAAAAATGAGACAGCTCATGAATATGAATGCATTGCAGGACTTCATAAGTGTGATTACACACGGCAGCTTCAGCGCGGCAAGTCGCGCAACGATGACGCCTAAAGCCTCTATTTCACGGCGGATCCGTCAGTTGGAAGATGAACTGCAAACGCGCTTGTTTGAACGTACGAATACCGGTTTCACCTTGACCGCCGAAGGAACCCTGCTATTCGAGCGGATAAAGCCTTTGGTTAACGAGCTCAACGACATCAAAACTGACATGATGGAACAGACCGGTAGCCCCTCAGGAAAATTACGGATTAGCGTTCCTCCCGTTATTGCATTTGATACCTTGGGTAAACTGGCTGCTCGTTACAGAGCGCTTTACCCATTGGTCGAACTTGAACTTATTGCTGACAGCAGATTGGTTGATCCTATTCGAGAAGGTTTCGATGCCGTTATTCGTGTAAATCCGATGGCGGATGAAGAGATGATAGGTATAAAAATATTCAAAGAGACATTAATATTTGTTGCGTCACCGCAATATAGGGAACAACTGGCTTTGGGAGACCCGCTCACGGAACTTCCTTTCATCAGTATTGGAACGCACTGGAAACCGAATCAAATTAGTACCGTTTTGGAGGGGGAACCACGACATTTCAATGTGAACACGGAGTTATATATCTCCTCTCCGTTTATCACCCGTTCCACCCTCATTTCGGGAGTCGGTTCCGCACTGCTACCGGAAGCTTTGGTCGCCGATGACATCAAAGCCGGCAGGTTGCTTCACCTGGGGGTAAGTGAACAGCCAGAGCTGATTTTATGGTGCCTTTATCCGAGTAGGCGCTATGTCACCGGAAGATTAAGAGCCTTTATTGATTTATTGAAGGAAACATTTTCACAGGAAAGCAGTATTCATCATTAACGGTTCGAAAAACAAAACCGGCGATCCTGTCGGGTAAGCAGTGAATGATGGCTGCACTTAAGCGTGCAAGCAGCCATTGAACCGCCTGCAACGCTGTCCTCCAGTCCCTGGCTCGAAAATCCATTTAATTACCCGGCTAACGACTATGTTGGCTGCCGACGCTGTGCTAGTTTCTGTAGCAAATCATCAGAATGCAGGACATAACATGTTGAGTTTGTTTGTTTACGGGACGTTAGGGCCAGGGCGGCCAAACGCGCACATCATGGAAAGCATCGGCGGAAGTTGGGAAGAGGGCAGTGTGGGGGGAACGCTGCTGAATGCAGGGTGGGGCGCCGAAATGGGCTATCCGGGCATCGTGCTGGATAACAGCGGCAGCCGGGTTCAGGGTTTTCTGTTTTGTTCCGACAATCTGGCCGCCCACTGGCAAACCCTCGATGAATTTGAGGGAGAAGGTTATGAGCGGGTGGCCGTCAGTGTGACTACGGCAAGTGGCGACGTCGTCGATTCGTTTATCTACATGCTGAAGCAATAACGCCGCTGCCGTTGTTTAGCTCGGGAACGAGCCATCTCGTTCCCGAAATGCGGCGGTTACCGGTTCGGCAAACAGAAAAACGACTGCGCGTTCTCACCCAAAATCTGACGCTTACTTTTCTCCGGCAAGGCAGAGCTGCTGACCAAATGGCCAATCTGTTGTTCCCCCAGCGGGAAGGGAGCATCGGAGCCCAGCATGACCCGTTCCGCACCCAGGGTATCCACCAGAAGCTCTAGCGCCCGTGGATCGAACACCGCGGAGTCGACGGAGAAGCGATCCAGATAGCTTGACGGTTTATGCGGGCAATCTTCTCGCACGATATCGCGCTGCTCCCAGGCGTTATCAACCCTCCCCATCAGGTAAGCAAAGCTGCCGCCCCCGTGGGCAAAGCAGAGTTTCAGGCTGCGCGGCAAGCGTTCGAAGGCACCTGAGAGGATCAAAGAGAGGATCGCCAATTGCGTTTCCGCCGGCATTGCCACCAGCCAGGGCAGCATCCATTTCTTCATACGCTCCGCGCCGCCCATCATATCCCAGGGATGTACCAGCACCGGGATACCCTCGTGGGCGCAGTGGGTCAGAAAGACGATCAGCGATTCATGATCCAGATCCTTTGCCCCTACGTGATTACCTATTTGCACGCCAATATGACCACACTCTTTTGCCCGGCTGGCTTCGCGGCAGGCGGCCTCGCTGTCCTGCAGGGGAACCTGCGCCAGCACCTTCAGCCGTCGCGGATTGGCAGACGCCATCTCCAGCGCCCGATCGTTCATCAATTGGACCCAGGGCAGGGCGCGATCGAGAGCGACGTCATAGGCAAACATGACCGGCGTGGCGCACATGATCTGAATATCGATCTGCTGTTCATCCAGCTGTTCCAGGCGGCGTTCGGCATCCCACAGGGCGTCATAGACCGGCCGGAAAGGCTTATCATTGAGCATGATCTGGCCTTCGCGCCCGTGGGTTGCCAACCAGGGAGCCCGCTCAACATCCAGCCTGGCAGCCTCTTGTTGGCTGATTTTAGGGAAAAAATGCGAGTGGATATCTATTTTCATCGGGTTTCTGTTGCCTTCAGTGTGCGATGCCAGGTTTGTGCATCGCGGCTTGGGTGGATCTCGCCGCACTGGCTGCAGCGGCGTTCTTCATCGCTGGTTGCATAAAATTGTTCATAAACCGGAGGGAGATCCGCCACGATGCTCTTGAGGTTCATTTCATATCTTTTGATCAGGTTGCCGCAGGCCGCGCATGACCACTGTATGGCGTCCGGCTCATTTTCCGGGCGCATCCGTTCCAGCACCAGGCAAAGGCTGCCCTCTTCCGGGCGTTGAGGAGAATGAAGCACATGGGGTGCCATCAGGAAAATGTCCCCTTCACGCAGGTCGATGCGGTCGTAACGGCCGTCATCCCAGATGTTCAGATAGGCATTCCCTTTAAACTGGTAGAAGAACTCCTCTACCGGGTTATCGTGAAAATCGGTGCGCTGGTTCGGCCCGCCGACGACGGTAACCATGTAATCGCTGTCCTGCCAGATCTGTTGATTATTGACCGGGGGCTTGAGCCGATGCGCGTTACTGTCTAGCCAAGTATTGAAGTTGAGCGGAAATCCATATTTGAAGTTAGACATTGTTATTCTCCGATTCGTAGGGCAGAGGATATGCACAGGTTATTTTTGGGGCTTATAGGCGATGGCCTTGATTTCAATTAACAAGTGCGGGTGGGGCAGTTGATGCACCGCCACGGTGGTGCGGGTCGGACCGTCGTAGTCAAAATAGTCGGCATACACCGCGTTATAGCCAGCAAAATCGTTCATATTGACGAGAAAAGCGCTGATCTCGACAACATCATTCAGGTCGGCTCCGACACTGCGCAGGATGTCGCGAATATTATCGAGCACCGCGCGAGTCTGAACGTCGATAGCCAGGCGGGTTGCCCCCATGGCATCGGCTTCGGCCCCGGCAATACTGTTGTCCGGCAATCTGGCACTGGTGCCGGAGACAAACAGAAAGTCGCCGGCCCGTTTCACGTGTGGAAAACGTCCGCGCGGGGCGGCTTTTCCCTTAACAACCACAGCCTGGTTAGTCATAGCTGGCCCTCGGTATGAAATGCCGTTCGCCCAAAACCGGAAATATCGACGCTGACATGTAGCCCGGGGCGTAAAGTTTCTGCTGCGGTTGCCGCGCCAGCGAGGATCACCGAACCGGCAGGCAGTACGCGTTCTTGTTGATGCAGCAGGCTGGCGATCTGTACCAGTGCACGCAATGGATGCCCAAGAATAGCTGCGGTGCTGCCAACCTGCACCGGACGCCCATGAAAGTTCATCACCACACCAAGGTTATCGATGGCGCGCTGCGGGTTCTGCAAGGCCCCCACGATGAATTTGGCGGATGAGCAGTTGTCGGCAATCACGTCCTCAAGGGTGAAGCGGAAATCGCGGTAACGGGAATCGATAATCTCCAGCGCAGGGCATACCCCTTCAAGCACCCGGCCGGCTTCGGCCAGGGACAGCGGGCCATTGATCTCTTTGCCGGTGATAAAACAGAGTTCAGGTTCCACGCGCGGGTGGATCAACTCGCGCAGATCCAGTGTTCCTCCTTCTTCAATCTGCATGGCATCGGTCAGTTCTCCCCAAATAAGATGGTCAACGCCCATTTGCTGCATTTTGGCGCGGCTGGTGAAACCCAGCTTCAGGCCGACGCGACGCTCTCCACGCTGCTCGCGCAGCCGGATCCCTTCAGCCTGAATCCGATAGGCCGTGGGAAGATCCAGAGCCAGCTGTCCGGTTAACTGTGCGGTGGCTTGCTGGCTGAGTGTGGCCTGGTCTAGCTGAGTGGCCAGTGCGGTAAGATCCATGATTTTGCTCATGCAATGTTCTCCTGAAGCCTGTTTCGCTGGGCCAGCAAATCCAGGGCGACGTCAACGATCATATCTTCCTGGCCGCCGACCATACGCCGACGGCCGACCTCCAATAAGATATCGGCGGTTTTAAGTTGATACTGTTCCGCCGCCTTTTCGGCATGGCGCAGGAAACTGGAGTAGACGCCGGCATACCCCAGCGACAGGCTCTCTCGATCGACGCGTACCGGACGATCCTGCAATGGACGCACCAGATCGTCTGCCGCGTCCATCAGTTGCAGCAGGTCGCAACCGTGGTTCCAGCCCAAACGTTCGGCGGTGGCGATAAAGACCTCAAGCGGCGCATTGCCGGCACCGGCGCCCTGACCGGCCAGTGAAGCGTCGACCCGCTGACAGCCTTCCTCCACTGCGACAATCGAGTTGGCGACCCCAAGCGCTAAATTATGGTGAGCGTGCATGCCGATTTCCGTGTTTTCATCGAGCACCTCGCGCAGAGCGCGGAAGCGATCGCGGATATCCTGCATCAGCATGGCACCGCCAGAATCGACCACGTACACGCAGGTGGCCCCGTAGGACTCCATCAGTTTCGCCTGCTGTGCCAGATGTTTGGGGTCAGCCATGTGGGACATCATCAGAAAACCGACGGTGTCCATTCCCAGCTCACGCGCATAGCTAATGTGTTGGCGCGAAATATCCGCTTCGATGCAGTGAGTGGCGACGCGCACTACCCGCGCGCCTGCATCATAGGCATTGCGCAAATCGTGAACGGTACCGATACCCGGCAACAGCAGCGTCGCGATCCGGGCATGGCTGACCGACTCTGCGGCAGCGGCAATCCACTCGACGTCGCTGTGCGCGCCGAAGCCGTAGTTGAAGCTGGAGCCGGATAGCCCATCACCGTGGGCCACTTCGATCGAGTCGACCCCAGCGCGATCCAACGCGGTGGCGATTTGTCTGACCTGTGGCAGCGAGTAACGGTGGCGTACCGCGTGGGAACCGTCACGCAGAGTGACGTCGGAGATATAGAGTTTTTTCATCTTCATGCTCCCTGACCTTGCAGCAAACGCCTTGCGATATGCTCACCGCAGGCCAGTGCGGCTGACGTCATGATGTCGAGGTTGCCGGCGTAGGCCGGTAAATAGTGAGCGGCCCCTTCGACCTCCAGGAAGATGGAGACTTTCAGGCCACCCTGCGGCCCCAGATCCGGGTAAAGGTGCGCATCGGCCGGGGCGATGGTTTCAAACTGGACTTCCTGCTTGAGTCGATAGCCGGGAACGTACTCTTGCACTTTGGCGACCATGGCAACCACCGCCTCGGTGATTGCTTGTCGATCGCTCGGTGGCGTCAGGCAGAAAACGGTATCGCGCATCATCAAGGGCGGTTCGGCCGGGTTGAGGATAATGATGGCCTTGCCACGCCTTGCGCCGCCTACGCTTTGCAGTGCCAGCGCGGTGGTTTCGGTAAATTCGTCGATGTTTGCGCGAGTGCCGGGCCCGGCAGAACGGCTGGAGACCGAAGCGACGATCTCGGCATAGTAAACATCGGTGACGCCGGCGACGGCGGCCACCATCGGAATGGTGGCCTGTCCGCCGCAGGTGACCATATTCAGATTGGGGGCGTCGCCCTGAGTTGCCAGGTTGACTACCGGCACTATGTAGGGGCCGATGGCTGCCGGAGTCAGGTCGATTACCCGTACACCGTACTGTTGCAACAACTTATTGTGGTGCGCGTGCGCCCCGGCCGAAGTGGCGTCAAAAACCACTTTGATTTCGCTGAAATCGGGCAGCGCGAGCAGGCCATCAATGCCTTCAGACGTCGTCGCCACGCCCAGCCGATTCGCACGGGCCAGGCCGTCGGAGGCAGGATCGATTCCGACCATCGCAGCCATTTGCAGGTGCTGACCGTGGCGCAGGATCTTAATCATCAGATCGGTGCCGATGTTGCCCGAACCGATGATTGCAGCGGCAATTTGCGCTGAGTTGCTCATTGATCACCTCCTGCGGCAGGGGCGAAGCGGCCGCTGACCTGACCGAGGCCCTCAATGCGGGCGCTAAACACATCCCCAGCGCAGGCCGCTACCATCGGCCCCAATGCGCCAGTGAGGATGATATCGCCGGCACGCAAAGCGTTGCCGCGTTGCGCCAGCGTGTCCGCCAACCACAAGGCGGCAAGCAGCGGATTGCCCAGACAGGCGGCTCCGGCACCCACCGAAACCGGTTCGCCAGCCCGCTCCAGCACCATGCCGCAGCCCAGCAGATCGACGTCCTTCAACAGCACCGGGCGGTTGCCCAGCACGAACAGTCCGCAGGAGGCGTTATCGGCAATGGTGTCCGCCAGCGAGATATCCCAGCCGGCGATGCGGCTATCAACCACTTCGAGAGCGGGCAGCAGATAGGCGGTAGCGCGGATCAGGTCGGCGAGCGTGTTTTTTTCATGGGGCAGATCCTGTTCAAGTACCAAGGCGATCTCGGCTTCCACCTTGGGCTGAATCAGCCGACCGGCGGCAATCTCTTCACCGTCACACAGCGCCATGTCGGCGAACAGCTGGCCGAAATCCGGTTGATTGACCCCCAGTTGGCGCTGTACCGCCGCCGACGTCAGCCCGATTTTGCTACCCACCGGCCGGTATCCCTTTTGGATCCGCTCTTGGTTATTGACCCGCTGTACGGCATAGGCGGCATCGATATCCTGTGAACCCACCAGGTGGCGAACCGGCGCGCAGGGGCGGCCACTCTCGGCGGCCTGCCTGAGCATTTTGGCCGCTTCATGGTGTTCAGGCTTCAGTGAATTTGACACATGACTCTCCTGTTATGCGCCACGCGTGAACGTGGCCGTTTTCCCTGCGGCTGGGTATTGTCGTGAGTCATGCCCTTGAAGTAAGAGAGCGTTGGCGAACACGATTTAGCCAGCCGGCGAGAGTGGATACAGGGCAGTCTAATCAGATGGCCAATAAGCGAAAAATGAATAAAGTGGCTTTTGCTATTCCTTAAAGTTATGCCATAGTCGCCAGACTTGGTGCCTGGGCCAGACGATTTTTGGGAGTAAACGGCAATGAATGAACGTTCCCCTTTTAACGTGAGCGATATGATCCTGAACCGGCTCAAGCTGCGTCCACTGCTGATTTTTGACCGGGTATTACGCAATCAGTCGATTGCGCGTGCGGCTCGGGAACTGAATCTGACCCAGCCCGCCGTGACCAAAGCGATCCGCGAACTGGAACAACAGCTGGATACCATCCTGTTCGACCGTAATAATCGGGGCGTAACCCCAACGGACTGTGGTGTCTTGCTGGGAGAGCGGGTTAAATCGGTGATTGCCGAGCTGCGCTACCTGACCGATGAGCTGAACACCTTCAAGGGCGGCGTTACCGGCCATGTTGTGGTGGGAACGCAGATCTCGGCCAGCGCCCGTTTGTTGCCGCGCGCCATCTTGTTGCTGAAAGAGCGAGCACCCAAAATTCTGGTCACCGTACGGGAAGGGCCGCAGGATTACTTATTTCCTGCATTAGCGACCGGTGAGCTGGATGTGGTGGTAGGGCGTTTGCCCGAGCCCGATGCGCCTCTGACCGCCCGCATGGCGCTGAGTCACCGGGCATTATATTGCAACAGCCTTTGCGTGGTGGCCGGCAGCCGCCATCCGCTGGTGCAAGAAGCCAATCTTAACCTTCAACACCTTGCGTCATGGCCGTGGATCCTGCCGCCGCTCGACTCGCCGGCCCGGCGTGTGGCCGATCAATTCTTCAAGGAGTCCGGGCTGCCGGCCCCTGAAAATATCGTGGAGTCATTGTCGCTGCTGACCAACGTCAACCTGCTGGTGGATTCTTCATTCCTTGGCCTGATGCCGACCGCCGCGGCGCGGCGCTTTATTGCGGCCGGTCTGCTGTTCCAACTGCCGCTTGGCGACGTGGGCCCTTCCACCGAGGTCGGGTTTTCCATCCGTGAAGATAAGCCTTTGACGCCGGCGAGCAGGCAACTGATTGAATGCCTGAAATTGGCGGTTCAGGAAGACAATGCGTTGCCTGGCTATAACCAAACGGCATAGCAAAGCCCGCTTTATTCATTTTCACCTTATTTCTACGGCTCCCTACACTGCGTAACGATACCCGGTCGAAGCTCCCTTCCAACGGCGTTGTTTTCAGACGCCAATGGCAGGTTTCTTCGTGCCGTTTTGTGACTCAGGAGGAACAGTGCCGTGGCAATTTATCAATCCGCGCCGGATTTACCCTTGTATATCGACGGCCAGTTTGTCGATGGGATCCGGCAGTTCGACAATATCAGCCCCGTTGATGGACACCTCGTTTCGCGAGTTGCCGAAGCGGGGGAAGCGCAGGTAGCGGCAGCGGTCAAAGCCGCCCATGCCGCACTCTCCGGGCCCTGGGGGCAACTGAGCGTGCCGGAACGTGTGGCGCTATTGCACCGGGTGGCCGAGGGTATCGAAGCCCGTTTTGACGAATTTGTCGCGGCAGAAGTGGCGGACACTGGACGCCCCGAGAGTCTGGCGCGTACGCTGGACGTTCCCCGCGCCATTGCCAACTTCCGTACCTTCGCCGATCTGGCTGCAACCTCGGTCAATGAATGCTGCGAAACGCCACAGGCCGATGGTGGCCTGCTGTTCAACTATACGGTCCGCAAACCGCTAGGGGTGGTGGCCGTAATTTCTCCCTGGAATTTGCCGCTGCTGCTGCTGACCTGGAAACTCGGGCCAGCGTTGGCCATGGGTAACACCGTGGTGTGCAAACCGTCGGAAGAAACCCCCTCTTCGGCAACGCTGCTGGCGCAAGTGATGCATGAGGCCGGTTTGCCTGCCGGGGTATTTAATCTGATCCACGGTTTCGGACCGGGTTCCGCAGGCGAGTATCTTACCCGCCAGCCGGAGATTGCCGCCGTTTCCTTTACCGGCGAATCTCGTACGGGCAGCGCCATCATGAAAGCGGTGGCGGATGGCGTAAAAGAAGTCTCTTTCGAATTGGGCGGGAAAAATGCCGCGGTGGTGTTTGCCGATGCTGACTTTGAGGCGGCGGTCGCCGGCGTAGCACGCTCCTCATTTTTCAACACTGGGCAAGTGTGTTTGTGCTCTGAACGTGTCTATGTCGAGCGCCCGATCTTCGATCGTTTCGTCGCGGCATTAAAAGAACGGGCCGAAGCCTTGAAAATAGGTTATCCCGATGAGGAGGGCGTGGATCTCGGTCCGCTGGTGTCGCAAAAGCACCGGGATAAAGTGCTTTCCTATTTCGCGCTGGCGCGTAGCGAAGGAGCCACCCTGATCACCGGCGGTGAGGTACCGGTATTCGGTGACGAGCGCGATAACGGCTCCTGGATCCGACCAACCATTTGGACCGGGCTTAGCGACGATGCACGCTGCGTGCGCGAAGAGATTTTTGGACCGGTATGTCACATATCGCCTTTCGATAACGAAGAGGAAGTGCTGGCGCGGGTCAACGACAGCCAATATGGTCTGGCCTGCGCGTTATGGACCAGTCAGGTCGGGCGGGCGCATCGCCTGGCTCGGCGTGTTCATACCGGCATCGTCTGGGTTAACAGCTGGTATGCCCGCGATCTGCGCACCCCGTTTGGCGGCAGCAAACTGTCCGGCATGGGGCGCGAGGGCGGGCGTCACTCTTTGGACTTTTATTCTGAAATCAGCAATGTCTGCATAAAACTATAATCGCTCACCGGCTGCCGCCAGCCCGTGGCAGCACGCAGAGTCCCCCCTCTTCGCTGACAGGAGCCTGACCTCATGTCTCATGGTGCATCTCTGGATATTGAAGCCTTTATCGATCAATCGCCATTTTCCCCGTTCCAATGGCTACTGCTGCTGCTGTGTTTTTTGGTGATTTTCATGGACGGTTACGATATGGCTGCGATTGCCTACGTGGCCCCTTCACTGCTGGACGAATGGGGAGTGCAGAAAGCCGAACTGGGGCCCGCCATGAGCGCGGCGTTGTTTGGCCTGGCGTTTGGTTCGCTGCTGTCCGGGCCGCTGGCGGACAGGGTGGGCCGCAAACCGGCGGTGATCTATTCCGTATTGTTGTTTGGGGTGTTCAGTCTGGCAACCGCCTGGTCAACTTCGATAGGATCATTGACCCTGCTGCGTTTTATTACCGGATTAGGGTTAGGGGCTGCGATGCCCAATAGCATCACGCTGCTGTCCGAATACTGCCCCAGTAAGCGACGAACCATGATTGTCAGCGCCATGCTGTGTGGCTTCCCGCTGGGTGCGGCCGTCGGTGGCCTGCTGGCCGGTTACCTTATCCCTTCATTTGGCTGGCGTTCAGTGTTGGTGGTGGGGGGCGTGGTGCCTATCCTGCTGTGCGTAGCCTTACCTTGGTTATTGCCCGAATCGGTGCGTTATATGGTGCTTAAGCGCTATCCCAGCGCCCGTATTCGCGCCGTTTTACAGCGCATAAAGAAGGAAGGGGCCGAGCGGGCTGAGCACTTCGTCATTGCGGAAAAAATAGCCGACGGACATTCCGCTATCCGTGCCATTCTGACTTCGCCGCATCGCACCGTCACAGGGTTGCTGTGGCTGAGCTGTTTTATGAGCATGCTGGTGTTTTATATGATTGTTAGCTGGATGCCGCTGTTGCTAAAAGAGGCGGGGCTGTCGGTACTGCAATTTTCCCATATCAGTGCGCTGTTCCCGTTAGGCGGTGGTGTGGGATCCATACTGATCGGGTGGGTGATGGATCGCCGTGAACCCAATAAGGTCCTGGCGCTGACCTATCTGGTCGCCGGGCTATTGGCCTATGGCGTGGGCCTGGCGGTTGGTAACGTCACTCATACACTGCTGTTGGGCTCACTGGTGTTCTTTATGGGATTTGCTTCCGGTGGCGGGCAATCTGCGCTGGCGTCACTGTCTGCTTCCTATTATCCCACCAGCTGCCGCGCCACCGGGGTGGGCAGCATGTATGGAGTAGGGCGTTTTGGCGCTATATTCGGCGTGCTCGCCGGTGCGGAACTGCTGCGTTACCAGTATCCCGCCGCGGCCATTTTTAGCCTGTTGCTGATCCCTGCCTGGTTGGTTTGCCTGGCGCTGACGCTGAAGTATTTCAGCGGGAGGCGGCGAGAACTGCTGTTGGCTCGCTTGCAGGATAAACACTGAATACGGCCTCCACGATTGGCGAACGGCATTGCTCAACTGTCTTGCTATTCCACCGTGGAGGGAAAGAGGGGACCGGGTTGATTCGTTTATCTGAATAATTCGATATTGAAGCCCCGGCTCTGCGCTGGGGCTTTGTTTATGTGCGATCAGATCGGTGAACAATTGAGCTTTTGTTTATGCTGCGGCGTTAAAATAAAGCCAAATGCCCATTAGGATCTCACCGTGCGTAAATCAAAATTCTTGCTGGTAACGCTATTTTGCCTGTGCGCAGCTACAGCGCTTTATGTATTGGCCTATC
Organism: Serratia sp. AXJ-M; assembly: GCF_046531865.1. NCBI lineage: Bacteria > Pseudomonadati > Pseudomonadota > Gammaproteobacteria > Enterobacterales > Yersiniaceae > Serratia > Serratia sp. AXJ-M. Next base: position 1,199,322 of record NZ_CP059394.1, read on the forward strand.
GGTCGTTGGGCCATTATCTCAGCGACGGTGAGAAGGCCTACCCCGATATCAGCATTGAAATCCGTTAACAGCCGTCATCCCATCCAGACCGCTTTGTGCCGCCGCGATAGCGCCGGCTGCTTACGGTATACAGTATCGCCAATGAGAGGGGGCTATTTTTCGTCAGGAAGGAAATAGTGCCCGCATTTAGGGCAGATCATGGTGATGTTTTTACGCATTTTGCGACTGTTTTGTTCAGATACGTGAGCGCATTTCGGGCAGGTCACTTTTACTGATGAGTCGCTGAACATCTTAAGGGCATCAAAGATAGACATATCTTTCACCGGGTAGATGCAAGGAGCCTCAGTTTAGCATTGCTCGGGGTTAATAGCCCTTTATTGATTGTTTATTAATCATTTCTGCGAGGGCGGTGCCGGGACTTTGGCGCCGATGAACAAGCGGCGCCGCAGTAAAAATGTCACATTTCCATCCGAGGTTACATCTGTCGGAGCAACCTTACGCAGGCATGACAGTTCTATACATTGTGGCTGGTAATTTAACAGCTACCCGATGATGTTGTGTGTTATCCATTCCCTGTAGTGTATTACCCCATCCCTGTTAAGTTTATCCCGCCTTGTGCGGGATTTTTTTTACCTGCGCTCAATCATTTGCCCGCCAAACATAATGTCGCGCGTGGCCTGCAACGCCAGAAAATCATGGGGGAAACCGAGCTCGATGGCACTGGCAGTTTCCAGCCGTTGCCATTGCTCTTCTGTGAGCCGGACGTCTAATGCCCCCAGATTATCTTCCAATTGCGCCAGCGTACGTGCGCCAATAATGGGGGCGGTCACCGCCGGGTTACGCAGCGTCCAGGCCAGGGCCACTTGCGAAGCGCTGAAGCCGGATTCGTCGGCCAGCGCCTGTACCTGTTCGGCAATCACAAGATTGCGTTCGGTCAGCATGCCCTTATTGCGTACCATTGCGCGCCTTGTCCCGTTCTCTTCCCCCATGGGCTGCAAATCACGTCGGCTGTATTTGCCGCTCAAGATACCGCCGGACAGCGGTGACCAAGGGATCACACCGAGGCCCATTTCCTGTGCCATCGGGATCAGCTCACGCTCTACGGTGCGTTCCAGCAGGCTGTATTCGATCTGCAGGCCAATCAGCGGTGACCAGCCGCGCAACTCTGCCAGGGTTTGCATTCTGGCGGCCTGCCAGGCGGGCAGATCCGAAACGGCCAGGTACAGCACCTTGCCGGCGCGCACCAGGTCATCCATGGCGCGCATGCTCTCTTCTACCGGAGTAGTGAAGTCCCAGGCGTGCAGATACAGCAGGTCAATATAATCGGTATTCAGGCGCTGCAGGCTGTCTTCCACTGAGCGCACCATGCTCTTGCGATGGTTGCCGCCGGAGTTGGGATTATCAGGTTGCATGGGCAGCGTGTATTTAGTGGCGATTACCAACCGATCGCGGCGTCCGGCGGCGAACTCCCCGACAAAACGCTCGGCGCTGCCTTCGGTGTAGCGGTTGGCGGTATCGATGAAATTGCCGCCGCGCTCGACGTAAACGTCAAACAAACGGCGGGCCTCCGCCTGTTCCGCCCCCCAGCCCCAGTCGGTGCCGAAGGTCATGGTGCCGAGTGCCAGCGGCGAGACGCGCAGGCCGGAACGGCCCAGTAGACGGTAGTGGTTTAGGGCCAGTGATGTATGCATCGTACATTCCTCTGTGGTTTTTCCCCAGAATAGGCCCCGCAATACTCTGACTGAATACGCTATAATCTTCATGAATTATTAAGCGCAGGAGGCATAATGAGAGGAAGTGACTTTGCAGAGCTGCGCGCTTTTGCTGCCATTGTGGAACATGGCGGTTTTGCCCGCGCCGCAGCGCAACTGGGTATGTCCGCTTCCGCACTCAGCCAGACTCAGCGTAATCTGGAGACCCGGCTTGGTGTTCGGCTGTTGAATCGCACCACTCGCAGCGTGGCCCTCACCCAAGCGGGGGAGCAGCTGTTAGCGCGCCTTTCGCCAGCATTGGCGGAGATTGAGGCCGCCGTCACCCAGACGGCTGCGCTGCGTTTACAACCGGCGGGCACGCTACGCCTTAACGCGTCCGGTTTGGCGGCGATTTATTATCTGGCCCCGTTGTTAGCGCCGTTCAATGCACATTATCCCGATATTGTGGTGGATCTAAGCGTGGACGATCGGCTGGTGGATATTGTTGCCGCCGGTTTCGACGCGGGCGTACGTCTGCATGAGCGGCTGGAAAAAGACATGGTGGCGGTTGCGCTGGGAGGCGAGCAACGCATGTGCGTGGTCGCCTCGCCGACATACCTGGCTCGTTACGGCGTACCACAGACGCCGGAGGCGCTACGGCAGCATCGTTGCCTAAATACTCGCTGGCCGACCAACGGCAGTCTCTATCGCTGGGAGTTCGAGCGCGGTGGCGAAAAGCTGGAGATTGCAGTGGAGGGGCCCTTAATCGTGGATGAACCGCAGGTTCTGGTGCGTGCTGCTATGGATGGGCTGGGGATTGCCTACTTGTTCGAGAGCCAGGTGGCTGAGGCCCTGAGGGACGGCCGGTTGCTTTCGTTGCTCACGGCCTGGACGCCGCCTTTTCCCGGATTTTACCTTTATTATCCCGCTAATCGGCAAATGCCGCGGCCGCTGCGCGCGTTTATTGATTTCGCCCGGCAGCAGGGTTAACGGCCAGGAGCGAGCTGATAAGCATCCGGTTTTTTTGAATAACTCTGTCAGATAAATTTGGTATTCACCCCGGAGACAGTTGATTAGATTGGATCAGAGTATCCCCGGGTGCCATCGGCACCCTTATGTAACAATCAGGGAGTTTCTAATGGCGAAGACAGTGGTAATTTTTCACTCCGGCTACGGCCACACCGAACGTTTGGCAAACGTGGTTGCACAAGGTGCCGAAGCTGAACTGATCGCTATCGATCAGGAAGGCAATATCAGCGATGAAGCCTGGCAAAAACTGGATGAGGCGGATGCCATTATCTTTGGTTCGCCGACCTATATGGGGGGCCCGTCCTGGCAGTTCAAAAAATTCGCCGATGCCAGTTCAAAAGCCTGGTTTACCCGCAAATGGCAGGACAAGGTTTTTGGTGGCTTCACTAACAGCGCCAGCCTGAATGGCGACAAGCAGGTGACGCTGATCGCGCTGCAAACGCTGGCCTCTCAGCATGGTGGTCTGTGGGTCAGTCTGGGGCTGATGCCGGCCAATACCAAGGCGGCGCAACGTACCGATGTGAACAACCTCGGCGGGTCCGTTGGTCTGCTGGTGCAGACCCCAGCAGACGCCGGCGTGGATGAAATGCTGTCGGGCGATCTGGAAACGGCTACGCTGTACGGCCAGCGCGTTGCGGCATTTGCCGCCAAATTGGCTTAAGCATTATCCCCTTGCACGCGCAGGGGGGAGATTAGCCAGGTACGCTTTTATTCATACGCACACTTTGAGGCGCTCATTTTTTCTACACAATTGGGGCGTAAATTAGTGTGCGTTATTAGCCTGCTTGGGCTAACACTGCATTTCGTACAAATATTCCCGGTTCCTAGGCCGGGTTTTTTGTTGCTAAGGTGGGCTTAAGCTTCCGGCGATACAATGAGCGGCAACAGGGTCATGCAATGATCGTGTCGTAACTGTCAATTAGCTGCTCTTCAAGCGAGCCCGCATTGCGCGGGCTTTTTTTATGAATAGCGCTTCGTTGCGTCTTACCGGAAAATAATAACCGGCAGCATGGCTTGAGCGGTAGGTAAAATACCCATCTTATTATTATGGTTTTGGCGTTGTGATCATCGGTGATGGTTTACGCTATGCTGTTAGATATCCTTGAACATTATTTTCGGGCGGGTGAAAATCCGTTTCGCATTGCAGGATACCGGTGAGCGATGGCGTTAAGAGCATTCTGTTAATTAAAAACGAATCTATCTTTGTTGCTGATCTGTCTGTATTTTTTAATTTTAACTCTGATTGTTATGTCTTCCTCATCATGTCGGGCGAGGGAATATGCATAGAATTGCTCTGGTGATTATAAATATATGGGTAAGGCGATGAACGCCAGAATAAACGCCAAGCAGGGATTGCCGGTCGCCATCCAGTTGATCACGCTTTTTCTGCTGGCCTATTTACTGTCCCTGCTGGGTATTTTTACACGTCCAATAGGTTCGCTTTCTCTGTTTTGGCCGGTGAATGCGATTTTACTCGGTCTATTATTACGCAAACCGGCCTATGCCAGCCCTGCGGGGTGGTTGATCACCTATCTGGGGATGATCGCCGCCGATTTGACCAACGGCGAAAGCCTGTCGCTGGCGCTGTGGTTGAATGCCTGCAATATGTCCCTGATTGCTACCGGTTACGGTGTGATGCTGCTGTTGCCGCAGTCGCAGCGCCGAATGGGCAAACCTCAGGCGATCCTCTATATGTTCACCGCCAGCCTGAGCGGTGCGGCAGTGGCATCGACACTGTCGATACTGCGCAATGACAGCCTGTACAACAACACGGCGATTATCGCCTGGCTGGCGTGGTTCAGCGAACAGTTCTCGACCAACCTGCTGTTGCTGCCGGTATTGCTGGCCGCCCCGCGGCTTAAACAACTGCTGCGCCTGCAGATCAATTGGCAGCTGCGTGCCAGTATGCCGCTATTGGCGCTGCTGTTTTCACTGGTATTTAGCGTGTATATCGGCGGGCCGGGGGCGATTGCTTTTCCGATCCCTGCGTTGCTGTGGTGCGCGGTCCGCTATCAGTTGTTCACCGTGACGCTGCTGACATTGCTAACCGGCATGACCGAGATCAGCAGCATTTCGGCTAACCTGATGCTGTATGAAACGCCGAACAACCATAATGCCTACCTCGATACGCTGATGTCAGCCCGTCTGGGCATTGCCATGTTGGTCATGGGGCCGCTGATCCTTTCCAGCTCAATCGCGGTTAACCGTAAGCTGCTGCGGCGCCTGGAGCACAGTGCCAATCATGATTTCCTTACGGGCGTCTTGGCGCGTAATGCACTGACACGTAAGGCCGGTGAAATGCTGGAGCACAAATATAAATCGAAAGAAGCGGTGTCGCTGCTGTTGATCGATATTGACCACTTTAAACAAATCAATGATACCCACGGTCATTTGGCCGGCGATCAGGTGTTGGCTTCATTCGCACACATTGTCAGGCGCGAACTGCGTCACGATCAACTTTTTGGGCGTTTGGGCGGTGAAGAGTTTGCCATTATGTTGCCGCGCGCGCTGGCGGCGCAGGGTGTGGCGTTGGCGGAGCATTTACGGCAATTGGTGCAAAAAACCGAGTTGTATCCTGGTGGCAAGGTCCCGCTAAAAATCACTATCAGCGTTGGCGTCGCCAATCTGGCGATGAATGAGGTGAAATCGCTGGAACAGCTGATGAATATGGCAGATATCGCGCTTTATCGCGCCAAGTCGCAGGGGCGTAACAGGGTGGAGTCGTTTAATGTGATCAGTGGCAACAGCGTGGACCACATTCTGTTTAAATAAAGGCGTCAGTTCTGCTTGGGTTCAAACTCGGTGCCGCAGTTTGGGCAGATCAGCATGACTTTTTGCCGCAGCATCGAGCACTTTTGAGTCGTCACATAGGCGCATTTCGGGCAGGCGATTTGGGTTGAGCGGTTGATGAAACCTTTAACACTGCTGGTATCAGACATAATAAATGGCCTGTGTCAGGTGAAAACCCACGCTAACACAGGTGATATCAAATTGCTTTGAATGTTTTTTATACGCCTGGAAAGGGATTACAGGCTTTTAAGCACTTTCAGCGTTTCGTCCATGTCGATCTCGTGCTCGGAGAAGGTATGGGTGTCGTTCTGGAAGGTGGTGATGGTCAGCATGCGCAGCGTTTGCATGGTCTGGGACGCGTCCTCAGACTGCGGGCGGATGCGGTTCATCAGCAGGCCAACCGACAGCACGGTATTTTCTTTATCCACGTCCGCTTTCACCGGCACTTCCTTGGTGAAAGTATTAAAGGATTTGATGCTGGTGATTTTGATTCTTTCGTTGGCGATGATGATGTACTTGCTCGACGCCAGCACCTTGACCGAAAATGCCGACGGGCCTTTGGTGTTGTTGGTCGGTTCGAAAGTCACCGCCGCGTTTTTCTTAATCAGCTCCGGGTTTTGCACTTTAATCACGTGAAAATAACGATTTTCCCCGTTCTCATCGGTAATAAAGCCGAAGCCTTTGTCTTCAAAAAAAGTCGTTATCTTGCCGTTCATCATCATTCTCATAAAGTCGTTCAATACAGTGCTTATGATAGCGCGGAATGCCTTGCAGTGACAGATTGCGTGCCCGGCATTTGATAATGCGATAACGGCATTTAGCCGCGTGGTGGCCGCATGCTATTTTCAGCCTGACTTTATTCATTTCTGAAAGGGAAAATCGATGGGAATTAAACGGCTTAACCACGCGGTGTTGTATGTCAGTGACGTGCAGCAAAGCGCTGACTTTTATCATCAGGTGCTGGGATTCAAGCTCAAACCTTCAGGCAGCCCCGATAAAGCGGTGTTTACCCAGGCGGCCGATTCGGATAATGATCACGATTTGGCGCTGTTCAGCAAGAACCTGGGGCAGCAGCGGGCCGGTGTTTTTCGCGCCAACGGTGAGCCGCCGGCGGAAAACGAACCTCCGGCCGGGTTGTATCATCTGGCCTGGGAAGTCGATAGCCTGGACGAACTGGAGCGCATTCGCGATCAATTGGCGCAGCGGGGCATTCTTGGGCTGGAGGAAGACCATGGCGTGCACAAGAGCATTTACGGTCACGATCCAGACGGACTGTTGTTTGAAGTGACCTGGTTTATTCCGTCAGCGTTGCAGACAGAAGAAGATCGCAACCAGCGCGGCATCAAACCGCTGGATTTCGTCGCCGAAAAACGCCGTTTCGCGCAGGCATGATAGAACGGGGCGCCGTTGGGCGCCCTGCAGTTACAGAACCTTATTGAGAAAGTTGACGGTGCGGTGATGCTGCGGATGGTTCAGTACCTGTCGCGCATTCCCCTGTTCGACGATTTGCCCATCGACCATAAAGACAATCTGATCCGCCGCTTCGCGCGCAAAGCCAATTTCATGGGTCACCACCACCAGCGTAACTCCCAGATCCGCCAGTCCTTTGATGACGTCTAACACTTCACCAACCAGTTCCGGATCCAGCGCCGAAGTCGGTTCATCGAACAAAATCACCTTTGGATTCAGCGCCAGAGCACGAGCAATGGCGATACGCTGTTGCTGACCACCGGACAGGTGACGCGGGTAGGCATCCGCCTTGTGCCGCAGGCCGACGGTATCCAACAGTTGATAAGCGACCTCTTTGGCCTGGGCTCGCGAATAAATCTTATGTACCACCGGCGCTTCAACGATGTTTTCCAGGACCGTCAGGTGAGGGAACAGGTTGAAGTTCTGGAACACATAGCCAACGTTGATGCGCTGCTTGAGAATGGCGTTTTCTTTCAGCTCATACAGCTTGTCACCCTTGCGTCGGTAGCCGACGTAGTCGCCGTCGATACGGATAAAACCTTCGTCGACGCGCTCGAGATGATTGATGGCCCGCAGCAGGGTGGACTTGCCGGAACCTGAGGGGCCAAGAATGACCGTGACGGTTCCCGGCTGCAGCGTCAGGCTGACGTCGTCCAGCGCTTTATGCTTGCCGAAATATTTGCTCACGTTGCTGATCTCAATCAGGCCGCGGGCCGGTACCGGGACAATGTTGCGCACCGGCGCTTCGCGCAGGGCATAATAATCAATGGCTTCGGACATGGGATCCTCCTAACGTTTTAACCAGCCGGCCAGTTTCTGCCATGGCGTTGGCGGCAGTTCGCGGACCGCGCCCCGGGCGAAATAGCGCTCAATGTAATACTGAATGACCGACAGTGCGGTGGTGATGAACAGGTACCAAATCGTGGCGACCATCAGCAGTGGGATCACCTGCTGAGTGCGGTTATAGATCACCTGAATGGTGTAAAACAGCTCAGGCAGCGCCAATACGTAAACGATGGAAGTGCCTTTCGCCAGGCTGATGATTTCGTTGAAACCGGTCGGAACGATGGAGCGCAGCGCCTGCGGCAGAATGATACGAAAGGTGCGCCGATAACCCGGCAGGCCAAGCGCCGCCGCGGCCTCATGCTGGCCGTATTCCACGCCGAGAATGCCGCCGCGGATGATTTCTGCGGTATAGGCCGATTGCACCAGCGTCAGCCCCAGCACCGCCACGGAGAACTGGCTGAGAATATCGATGGTCGGATAGCTGGCGAACACCACCGAAGTAAAGGGAATACCTAACGAAATCGCATCGTACAGGTATGAAAAGTTATACAAAATAATCAGCACCAGAATCAGCGGCAGTGAGCGGAACAGCCAGATATACCCCCACGCCAGCGAGGCCAGCAGATAAGAGCGTGACAGCCGCGCCAGCGCCAGCAGGGTGCCGAAGATGATGCTGAACAGGGTGCCAAGCAGCGTCAGCAGCAGGGTCTGCCCCAACCCCGACAGCACCGCCGGTGCAAAGAACCACTCGGCGAATACGCCCCATTCCCAACGTTCGTTAGCCGCCACCGACTGGACGATGGCCGCCAGAATAAAGACTGAAAACAGCGCGCCCACCAGCCGTAGCGGGTAGCGTGCGGGAACCACTTTTAACACTTCTTGTTTGGACATTGCAGATCTCCTGAAACAGATAAAAAAGGGTTAAGAAGGGGGCTGCCCCCTAGGCAATCTTCCTTTCCGGCGCACAACAGAGTGCGTCCGCTGTTGTCAGGTTTTTGCGAAACGGCAGTCGGCCGTCGTAGGGCGGGCGGCTGTAGACCTCACTGTCGACGCTGGGATCGAACTGTGGCTGATAGCCGTTGCTCAAATACAGGCCCACGGCCTCCGGCTGGCGAAAGCCGGTGGTCAGATAGAGCTGACGATAACCCTGTTCCAGCGCCAGCGTTTCCAACTGTTGCAATACCCGCTGCGCCAGCCCCTGTCGGCGCAGGTCTGTTCGGGTCCAGATACGCTTGAGCTCGGCAGTTTGCGGATCGTAGCGTTTGAAAGCGCCCATGGCGATGGGCTCTCCGGCCCGCAGCAGCACGATAAAGGCACCCTGTGGTGGGGCGTACAGATCCAGCGTTTCCTGCTCCTGGTCACCAAAATAGTTGCCGTAGCGTCGGCGGTACTCGTCGAACAACCCTGCGATCACCGGTTCGATCAGCGGATCGTCCGGCAGCGTTTGGATAAAAACGTCATTTGCCATCTGTATGCTCCTAATCGCCCAAGCCCTGTGGGTTGATCTCCGAGTGCGGAATGCGTTCGACGCTCTCACCCCAACGATTCAATACCTGATCGTATTGCCCACCCTGGATCACCCCGTTCAGCGCTTCGTTCACTGCGTACACCAGGCCATTGCCTTTTTTGGTGGTGACGGCAATGTGCGCCACTTTTGGCCAGCCGCCGTCTACCGTGCCCGCCAGTTTGGTACGGCCATTGAGCGCAGCCTTGTAGGCACCCATCACATTGGGACCGAAATAAGCGTCGGCGCGGCCGGACTGGAGAGCCAGCGTGGCGGCGGCATCATCGGTGACGTAGACAGGCTGCAGCGGTTTCAGCCCTTGTTGTTGGTTCTGTTTGTCCCAGTCCAGCAGAATGGCTTCCTGGTTGGTGCCTGAGCCGACGATGATCTTCAACCCGGCGATGTCTTTGGCCTCTTTAATCGAAGTGATCTTGCCGCCCGATTTCACGTAGAAGCCGAGGGAATCGATGCGATAGGTGGCGAAATCAAAGCGTGTCTTACGCTCTTTGGTCACGGTGACGTTGGTGATGGCGGCGTCGTATTTGCCAGAGGCGACGCCCAGCGGCCAGTCTTCCCACGAGGTTTGCACCACGTTCAGTTCCAGGCCCAGACTGTCGGCGACCAACTGTGCGATGTCGGATTCGCTGCCAATCAACGTTTTATTGTCCGAGGCGAACAGCGCCAGCGGCGGGGTATTGAGCGCGGCAATCGCCACGGTGAACTTGCCCGGTTGCACGAAATGGAAACCTTGCGGCAGTTTGGCGATCGCCTGCGAGTTTTTAGCCACATGAATGCGGGTTTCATTGGCTTTTAAATCGATGCCGGTGCCGGCTGCCAGCGCCGTGCCGGCCAGGCTTAACGAAGCCAGGAGTGCGGCAACGGCGGTGACGGTAAAGGTATTTCGCATAGCAGCTATCCCTGAAAATAATATTATTGTTATTGGGTAAATTGGTTCAGTGGCTGCTTCAGGCCAAGGTGATCGCGCAGCGTGTCGCCGTTGTAATCACTGCGGAACAGGCCGCGTTGTTGCAAAATGGGCACTACGCGGTCGACAAAGTGGCTGAATGAATTTGGCGTACCGCCGCTGATGATGAAACCGTCGGCGGCCTGGGTGTCGAACCAGTTTTGCAGGCCGTCGGCCACCGCTTCCGGCGTACCGCCGAATACCGGACGTGGTGAGGCCGCCTCCAGCGCCACTTCACGCAGCGTCAGATTGCGCTCACGGGCGTTGCGTTTGATGGCGTCGGTGGTGCTGCGAAAGCTGTTTTGCCCCAGGTCGCCAATGTCTGGGAAGGGTTCATCCAGCGGGTGACGCGAAAAGTCATAGTGCTCAAAGTAGCGGCCCAGATAATTGAGCGCATTTTCGATGCTGACCAGGCGCGCGGTTTCCCAATACTGACGCTCCACGTCTTCATTATCGTCACCGACGATCACGCTGACGCCCTGGAAGATCCGCAGGTCATCCGGTTCGCGCCCTTGTTCCACCAACTGTTTTTTGACGTCCTGATAAAATGCTTGCGCCTGTTGTTGCGATTCATGATGAGTGAAGATGGCATCGGCGTGTTTGGCCGCCAATTGCTTGCCGTCTTCCGAAGCGCCCGCCTGGAACAGGATCGGACGGCCCTGCGGCGTACGGCCAATATTCAGTGGCCCCTGAACAGAGAAGAACTCTCCCTGATGGTTCAGGGTATGCAGTTTTCCGGCACTGAAAAATTCGCCGCTCTGCTTGTTGCGCACGAAGGCGTCGGCTTCCCACGAGTCCCACAGCCCTTTGGTTACGTCGAGGTATTCGCTGGCAATGCGGTAACGCAAGCTGTGTTCCGGATGTTCGGCGCGCGAGAAATTTTTCGCGGATCCTTCCAGTGGCGAGGTGACAACGTTCCAGCCCGCCCGGCCTTTACTCAGGTGATCGAGGCTGGCGAACTGGCGAGCCACGGTAAAAGGATCGCTGTAGGAGGTGGATAATGTGCCCACCAGGCCGATTTTGTCGGTCGCTGCGGACAGGGCGGCAAGCAGGGTTAGCGGTTCAAAACGATTGAGAAAGTGCGGGATGGACTTCTCATTGATATATAAGCCGTCGGCAACAAACACGAAATCCAATTTACCCTGTTCGGCTTTTTTCGCCGTGGCAATATTAAAATCGAGATTAATACTGGCGTCGGCGGTGGCATCCGGATGCCGCCAGGCAGACATATTTCCCGACGCGCCATGCAAAATGGCGCCAAGACGTAATTGCCGTTGATTATTCGCACTGTTGCTCATTGCTTTCACCCTGTTAAATGCCGGTGTGGCGCTCTCTTTAGAGCTCCACTATTGATTAGCGTCATCAGGATGTAAAACAACAAAACAGCATATTCAAATGTTGAAAATAGCAAATATAACGGTGAGGGAAATAATAAATCGCAGCGCAGAATACTCTACGCCGCGAAATAATAATCAGACAGGTTTACACGTTGCTGGTGGCTTTTTCCGGCACCGTGGTTAATTGTTGCAGCGTGCGCTCCGCCAACAGTTCGAAATATTGCGAAGCGGGGAAAATCGCCTGTTCATCCGGATTGAAACGCGGATGGTGCAGGCCGAACTCGCTTGCCGAACCGATGCTGACGAACACGCCCGGGACATGATGCAGATAAAGCGCGAAGTCTTCGCCGCCCATTTGTAACTCGGCTTCTTCCACCCGGTAACCCGCTTCGGCGGCGACGGTTTTGCTGAACGCTGCCCAGCGTGGGTCGTTAATGACCGCCGGTGGCCCGGCCTGCCAGCGCAATTCTGCTTCTGCGCCAAGCGAGGCTGCCACGCCGTTAATCACCTGGCGGATTTTATCCGGTACCTGACGGCGAACCGCATCACTGTGGGTGCGCACCGTGCCCTCCAGCTCTACGGTCTGCGGCAGAACGTTCCAGGTATTGCCGCCCTCGATACGCGTGACGCTCACCACCAGGGATTCCAGCGAACTGAAGCTGCGGCTGGGCAGGGTTTGCAATGCGGTAACGATCTGGCTGGCGGTGACGATGGTGTCGACTCCTTGCTCCGGCTTGGCAGCGTGCGCGCCCTTGCCGGTGATCAGAATTTGGAAACGATCGACGTTGGCGTAAAACGGGCCTGCTCGGGTGGCAAAGGTGCCGGTCGGCAATTCGGGGGCATTGTGCAAACCGAACACTGCCGCCACGTTATCCAGCGCACCGGCGTCGATCAGGTGTTGGGCACCGTTAAAGGTTTCTTCTGCCGGCTGGAAGAAAATACGCACCGTACCGGGCAGAGTCGCCTCACGCGCTTTCAACAAGTGCGCGGCGCCGAGCATGACCGACGTGTGAAAATCATGTCCGCAGGCGTGCATCACGCCGCTGTTTTGCGAGCTGAACGGCACGCCGGAAATTTCTTCGATCGGCAAGGCGTCAATATCGCCACGCAGCGCAATGATCGGCCCCTTGCCACTGCCGATTTCGGCCACTACGCCAGTCTTCAGCCCGAGCGGCAAAATACGGATACCGGCCTCTTCCAGCCAACGGGTGAGGCGGGCGGTCGTGGCAAACTCCTGGTTGGACAGCTCAGGGTTCTGATGCAGTTCACGGCGATAGGCGATGATTTTTTCGGCCAGTTGGCTGGTCATAGTCTTGGCTCACAGTGGTTAACAAGTTTTAACCCTAGTGCAGCGCGGCCGGAAGCAAAAAGACTATATGGTTATATTTCATAGCGATTGTGTCTGCATCACGCCGTCAATACGCATTGACGCCCCATCAAACAGGCGTTCGACCGCTGTTCGCTGGGGTTTAGAGAGGATTGGACTGCCCGTGGCGGCAATGGCCAAGGGGCTGGGTGGTTTACAGCGGGGGAGACGGATTTTTTCACTTTTTATCGTTTTTATGTGATCCAGGTTGTGGACAAAATCCCGTCTAATTGCTGTACTGTACTGGACACACGTTTTGTGTCTTACATTCACGTTAAAGGTAAGTTTGATGTCTAAGATTAAAGGTAGCGTTAAGTGGTTTAATGAATCCAAAGGCTTCGGCTTCATTACTCCGGAAGATGGTAGCAAGGACGTTTTCGTTCACTTCTCTGCCATCGCTAGCAATGGTTTCAAAACTCTTGCTGAAGGCCAGCGTGTAGAATTTGAAATCACGAACGGTGCCAAAGGGCCATCTGCTGCTAACGTTATCGCTATCTAAGCTACAGTAGCCGAAATTCTTAAAACCCGCTCTCAGAGCGGGTTTTTTATTGCCTTTTTACGACGATTTACGCCTGCGGTTTACGTACCAGCAGCTTAAACAGCAGGATGGCGATGGCATAACAGCCGACGATGGTTAGCGCCATCGACACGCTGGAGGTGCCGCCCAGGCCGGTAAGTGGCACGCTGCAGGCACCCAAAGCAAACATGCTCACGCCAATCAATGCGGAGGCGCTGCCGGCTTTGTCCCCTTGGCTTTGCATCGCCAAAGATGACGCCGTAGGGCCCACGATGCCGATCACCGCTACCGAGAAGAACAGCGGCACCAGCAATAGCACCAGCGGGGCGTGCAGGCTGGCAGCCAGCAACAGCAGCAGCGAGGAAACCGCAGCCAGCGTTAAGCCGCCTTTCAGCACCTTTCTTTCTCCCCAATGTATGCTCAGGCGACTGGATATTTGCGCCGAAATAATCAGCCCGACGCCGTTGATGGCGAAGCACAGGCTGAACATCTGCGGGCTGAGGCCGTAAATCTGTTGCAGCACGAAAGGAGAGGCGCCGATGTAGGCGAACATCCCGGCCATGACGAAACCTTGCGTCAGGCACAGGCCCATAAATTGGCGTTGGGTCAGCAAGCCGCCCAGCGACTGCAACATCGCCAAAATCCCGCCCTGGCTGCGACGTTCCGCGGGCAGTGACTCGCTGAGCTTCAAACTGGCTAGCGTAAACAGCAGCACTGCGATACCTGCCAGCACGCCGAAAATTCCTCGCCAGTCCATGAACTGCAGCATGGCTCCCCCCAGCACTGGCGCAACGATCGGCGCCAGGCCGTTAACCAACATCAGCAGGGCGAAGAACCGTGTCAGTTCATGCCCGGAATAGAGATCGCGGGCTATAGCGCGCGAAATGACGGCACCACCGGCCCCGGCCAGCCCTTGCAACAGGCGGGCAATCAACAACTGGTCGATATTCGGCGCCAACGCGCACCACAGTGACGCGAACAGCAGCAGCGCTAACGACACCAGCAGCGGACGCATGCGGCCGAGCTTGTCGCTGTAAGGGCCGAAAATCAGCTGGCCGACGCCTAACCCCAGCAGGCCGGCGGTCAGGCTGAGCTGTGCCGTGGCGGTAGAGGTATTCAGCTCTCCGGCCATCTCCGGCAGAGCGGGCAGGTAGAGATCGATGCACAGCGGCCCCAGTGAGGCGAGCAGGCCAAGCACGAGCGCGTACACCAGACGTTGTCTGGCTAATGGTCTGGTCATAAGGATTAAGGTTTCCTGAACAGGTGAGAGATAGCTTGTTGGTATAAGCCGTTCAGCAAGCTGACGTCGGCTTTTTGTGTGGTGAGTATGCGATAGCCGGTGCCTTCGCTTAATACGGCAATAAATTCCACCCTGGCGGCAATTTCCTGCTCGCTGAAATATGGGTAGAGCCGACGCAGGCTTTGGCAAACATGATGAAACAAGCGCGTTTCCGCATCGCTGAGCATTTTCGCCACCGTCGGGTTACGGGTGGCTTCAGCGGTCACTTCCAGCATCAGCATGTGATCGGTTTCAGTTTCGCCCGGTTGCTGAAACAGGCTGCGTGCTGCCAGAGTGCCGGCGATCAGGTTGATATGGTCGCCGAGATCTTCCAGGCGGCGCATTTTACTGGCGATGATGCGGTTGACGATTTCTTCGATGATGGCGTCTTTATTGTCGAAATAGCGGTAGATCTGGCCAACGCTCAGCTGCGAGGCATGCGCGATTTCCGCCATGCTGGCGGCGTGGAAACCGTGCTGGCGAAAGCAGAGTTTTGCGGCGTCGACAATCTGATCGCGGCGGGCCTGTACTTTAGCCTGCTTGCTGTCGCTGGTGGATATCATGTCCCGATCCTTTGCCAAGAAATGTGTTGTTCACCTTCTGGGTGTGAACGTTCATTCTCAATTGTAATGCAACAACGGCAATAGGCAATAGGGCAAGGGTAAAGGTGGGGAAGCGCTGTGGTTTAGGCGAACAGATATACCTTGATAAAGGCGACAACAACCAGCAGGCACAGCAGGGTTGCGGCAACTTCAGTGACGGTTCTTGGCAGGCTTGGCATCTGAGTTCTCATCCAGTTGGGGTGACTGGATGAGATTATGCGCACGGGAGATTAAGGAAACATTAAGGCAGCGAAATCACTTATTGCCCGTTGACCCAGATGACCAGCATAAATGCCAACAGGGTCATCGCCAGCGATCCCGCCAGGTTGAGCAGCATATTGCCCAACGCCCAGGCGAAACGACCATCCTGCAGCAAATACACCACTTCCAGAGAAAAGGTGGAAAAGGTGGTCAGGCCGCCGCAAAAACCGGTGGTGATCAGCAGTTTCCAGGTCGGATCCAGGTGTGTCATCCGGGTGAATATCGCCATAGCCAGGCCGATGATAAAACCGCCCAGCAGGTTCACCGCCAGCGTACCCAGCGGGATGTGTGCGTTTAGCGGGTTCATCTTCATGCTTATGGCCCAGCGCAGCACGCTGCCGACACCGCCGCCAATAAAAACTGCCAGTAAAGAACTCAACATGGTCGAAACTACCTTTCATTCAAGGGGAAATAAAACTCAGAAAGGTTCAGGCGTAACGCTACGCACCCCTCTGAGAGGTTACGTAGACATCATCAGCCTGTGAGGGCGGTTATGGAGGAATGTCATCTCCGTTGTTCGGCACGGCTGTTTGGCTGTGCATAGGGGATGTTACACCTAGCGCAGCCCGTTTTGTAGTAGCAAAAGTGACAGAAAAAGCGGAAGTCGTCACTCTGGGCGTCAATGGCCGGGTATGGCCAGCTCCAGGCGATTGCGGCCGTTGTTCTTGGCGCGGTACAACGCATTGTCTGCGGCTTTCAACCAGTCCAGATAGCCGCTCATCTCGCCGTGATAATCCGCAATGCCGGCGCTGATGTTGAGCCGCAGTTGCGGGGCTTCGCGAAAAATGACCTCATTGAGCCGTTCCTGAATGCGCAATAACGCAATGCTGGCCTGTTCGGCGCTGGTGTTGGGCAGCACTGCGCCAAATTCGTCGCCGCCGTAGCGTCCGACAATATCTACGGCGCGCAGACCAATTAACAGTTCTTCCGCCAGCACCGCCAGCGCTTCGTCCCCCAACGCATGGCCGAAGGTGTCGTTGATGGTTTTAAAGCGATCGATATCCATCAGGATCAGGGTTGCGGTGTGCTGATAACGGCGACAGCTGTCAAATTGATGATGCAGCAAATGCTCCCAGTGGCGGCGGTTGTACAACCCGGTAAGGCCGTCACGCATGCTGATGCGCAGCAGCTCCTGCTTTTTCTCCGCCAGCCGTTTGGCGGTGCGGTAGGTGACTAACCCCAGCAGTATCGGATAGAGGTAGATCATTGGCAGGCACAGGTAGACCTGCGACGCCGTACTTTCCGGC
Organism: Serratia sp. AXJ-M; assembly: GCF_046531865.1. Lineage (NCBI taxonomy): Bacteria > Pseudomonadati > Pseudomonadota > Gammaproteobacteria > Enterobacterales > Yersiniaceae > Serratia > Serratia sp. AXJ-M. Next base: position 1,216,165 of record NZ_CP059394.1, read on the forward strand.
TGAAAGGGAAAGCCCATCAGGGCGCCGATCGTCAGAGCGCCGGCCAGTTGTGCTCCCAGGCCTTTGAAGAACAGCGGCTTACCCGCAGCGGCTATGTTGTTCATTCCCATCATCGATAAGATTACCACCGACGGCAAGGCGTTGAAGGCCATCATCGCCACCCACAGGCCGCCGAAAAACGAATCGATCAGCAGGTTACGGATTTCGGCCTTGAACGGCTGGGAGGAACGTCGTGCCCATTGATAGGCGAGGTGTGGCCAGATAAAGCCGTGCAAAATCAGCAGGACCCACAACCATGGGGCGGTGTTTTGGGTGTAGAAAACTGAAAATACGCACAGAGAACCTATGCCCAGGCCGACGATGCGCGGCAGATAGGTGCGTCTGGCAAAGCTAAGGCCGGATTTTCGGGTATCTATGACTGATGGCTTGTACATCCGGCAACTCCATGATGAGCAGGGTGACAGCGTACCACGCGGCTTCTAAACTCAGAATAGTCTGATTAATGTCCAGTGCGGATAAAATTGAGCCGTGGTGGGGATCTCACTCTGTTACATGTTGCTGTTGTCTTGCTCCGGAGAAAGTAGGTAAATACCCGCAGGCAAGGTTTGTTTTCTCGCTGCATTCGCAGCGCTATATGAATAAGAAGGTGAGTATGGAAGGGATCAGTATTACCAAACTTCTGGTGATTGCGGTGTTGATCATCTTGCTGTTCGGTACCAGCAAACTGCGCACGTTGGGCGCGGATTTAGGTGCGGCGCTGAAGGGCTTTAAAAAGGCCGTGGGCGACGATACCACCCCACCGCCAGCCAACACCGCAGAAAGCCAGGCCAACCCGCAGAGCGTCGAAAAGAAAGACGTTTAATCACGCTTTCTGCCAGGCAATAAAAAACGGATGCCGCGAGGACATCCGTTTTTTGCCGTTTCCGCAGGGGGAAACGTAACAAATCATTGCTGCGATTACTTCACTTCCATCCCTTTTGCCTGCAAATCGGCATGGTAGGAGGAACGAACAAACGGACCGCAGGCTGCATGGGTAAAGCCCATTGCCATCGCTTCTTCTTTCATTTCATCGAATTCGGCCGGGCTGACGTAACGCTGCACCGGCAGGTGATGACGGCTTGGCTGCAAATACTGGCCCAAGGTCAACATGGTGACGCCATGGCGACGCAGATCGCGCATGACCTCAACGATTTCCGCATTGGTTTCCCCCAGGCCGACCATCAGGCCAGACTTGGTTGGGATATGCGGATGCGCTTCCTTGAACCGCTCCAGCAGCTTCAGTGACCACTCGTAGTTAGCGCCCGGACGCACCTGGCGATAAACACGCGGCACGTTTTCCAGATTGTGGTTAAACACATCCGGCGGCGTTTCGGTCAGAATTTCCAGTGCGCGATCCATACGGCCGCGGAAGTCAGGCACCAGGGTTTCAATCTTGATGGTTGGGTTTTTCGCGCGGATGGCAGCGATGCAGTCGGCAAAGTGCTGGGCACCGCCGTCACGCAGGTCGTCGCGGTCAACCGAGGTGATCACCACATAGCGCAGGCCCATATCGGCGATGGTCTGAGCCAGTTTCTCCGGCTCGTTGGCATCCGGGGCTACCGGACGACCGTGCGCTACGTCGCAGAACGGGCAGCGACGAGTACAGATTGCGCCCAGGATCATAAAGGTCGCGGTGCCGTGGTTGAAACACTCAGACAGGTTCGGGCAGGAAGCTTCTTCGCACACCGAATGCAGACCGTTTTTACGCATTGCGGCTTTAATGCCCTGAATGCGCGTAGAGTCGGCAGGGAGTTTGATTTTCATCCACTCGGGTTTACGCAACAGCTCCTGCCGTTCGGTGACCACCGTTTTAATCGGGATCAACGCCATTTTGTCTGCATCGCGGTATTTGACGCCGCGTTCCATCTGAATTGGTTTACTCATAATCGTGCAGGTTCCAGTTACGAAGCTCGACCTTCGGGTAGCCGAGTAAATGAACAAATTCCTGTACCAGGACGGGGTGTACGTCTTCTATGCCGACGCCGGGCGCCAGCGCGCTGACCTGCGCCATCTGCATGCCGGCGTAACCGCAAGGGTTGATACGCTGGAAAGGGGTGAGATCCATGGCCACATTCAGGGCCAGGCCGTGGAATGAACTGCCTTTGCGGATCCGCAAACCCAACGAACAGATCTTTTGCTCCCCCACGTAAACACCGGGCGCATCCGGACGGGCACGCGATTCTATGTGAAAGTGGGCGAGGGTATTAATAACGGTATCTTCGATAGCCGTGACCAGTTGGCGAACGCCAACCTTGCTGCGTTTCAGATCGACCATCACGTACATCACCTGTTGCCCCGGCCCGTGGTAGGTTACCTGGCCACCGCGATCGCTCTGGATCACCGGAATGTCACCCGGCATTAACAGATGCTCCGCTTTACCGGCCTGGCCCTGAGTAAATACGGGCTGATGCTGAACCAACCACAGCTCATCGGGTGTGGCTTCGGTTCGGCGATCGGTGAAGTTGTGCATGGCTTGGGATACAGGCTCGTAGGGCTGCAACCCCAGCTGACGCAAAATGATCTTGTCTGGTTGCAAAAGAGTCATCGTCAGGTTACAGAAGTGGTAAAGCCATTATACCGGGCGCTCTGGCCCGCGACCAGCATTTATACCCTTCATGCTTGAAGCTGCCTCTGTGTTGGCCACGCTTTCTCACCCGAATCACTTACTTAAGTAAGCTCAGCGGGATTCGGCCGCTTGCCGCCTTGATGCAGCTCCAATCATTTTGGGATAGCTGACCCAAAATGCGCAACCCGGGCAGAGGATGCTCTGGCCCGGGTTGAAAAGCAGAGGATTGTGCTGGAATTACAGCACCATGCGGACAATTTCAAGGTTGCCCAACTCATCATATAAGGTTTCCACCTGGTCAATATGGGTGGCATTGATGGTGATGGACACGGAGTGGTAATTGCCTTTGCTGCTAGGTTTAACCTGCGGGTTATAGTCCCCAGGAGCGTGGCGCTGCACCACTTCAACCACCTGGTCTACCAGCTCGGGTTGTGCCAGGCCCATTACCTTGTAGGTAAATGAGCAAGGGAATTCGAGCAGTTCGTTCAGTTTAGTTTTCATGTGCGCTCCAGAGTGCGGCTATCGATATAGCGAGTCTATAAATTATAACTCCCGCCGGAGCGGGAGTTAATGTTAATCAGTATATGGGGGCAATTTTGCCCATTTCAACTGTTAACCGAACCAGTGGTGGAACATCAGTTTGATGTAATCGACGATACGGCTGAAGAAACCGCCTTCTTTCACTTCGTTCATCACTACCAGCGGACGCTGGTCGATGGTTTTACCGTCCAACTGGAAGTTGATGCTGCCGACAACCTGGTTTTTAGCCAGTGGCGCATGAATTTCCGGGGTGTTCAGCACGTAGCTGGCTTTAAGATCTTTCATGCGGCCGCGTGGGATGGTCAGGTAAACGTCTTTGTCTACGCCCAACTCAACGCGATCTGCATCGCCGAACCAGACTGGCTCAGACGCAAACTCTTTGCCTACTTTCAGTGGCGCAACGGTTTCGAAGAAGCGGAAGCCCCAGGTCAGCAGTTTCTTGCTCTCGGTTTCGCGGCCCTTGTAAGTACGACCGCCCAGCACTGCGGAGATCAGACGCATCTGGCCTTCGGTCGCAGAAGCCACCAGGTTATAGCCCGCGGCGTCGGTATGGCCGGTTTTGATGCCGTCCACGTTCAGGCTGGTATCCCACAGCAGACCGTTACGGTTCATCTGGCGGATATTGTTGAAGGTGAACTCTTTTTCTTTATAAATCGCGTATTCGTCCGGCACGTCGCGGATCAGCGCCTGGCCGATCAACGCCATATCGCGTGCGGAGCTGTACTGACCCTGTGCGTCCAGGCCGTGTACCGTTTGGAAGTGGGTGTTCTGCAGGCCCAGCTTGCTGACGTAGGTGTTCATCAGGTTAACGAATGCGTCCTGGCTGCCGGCCACGTAGTCGGCCATGGCCACGCAGGCGTCGTTACCTGACTGCAGGTTGATGCCGCGGGTCAGCTTGGAGACCGGTACGCGGTCGCCAGGCTTGAGGAACATCAGGGAAGACCCTTTGAATACCGGGTTGCCGGTTGCCCAGGCGTCTTGACCTACGGTCACCAGATCTTCCTGGCCGATTTTGCCTGCTTTCAGCGCTTGACCGATGACGTAGCTGGTCATCATTTTTGTCAGGCTGGCAGGGTCACGGCGCGCATCGGCGTTCATTTCCGCCAAAACTTTACCGGAATTGTAATCAATCAGGACGTAGGATTCCGCATCGATCTGCGGCACGCCTGGGATCATGGTCTTGATATTAACGTCATCGGCATGCGCAACGGTGGTTGCACTCATCGCGATAACGGTGCCGAGCGCTATGCTCTTGATTAAGCGAAAAGAAGTTACTTGTTTCATGATCGAGACTACAACATCCATGAGGGTAAAGTTAAAAAACGAGCCACACTATAACAGATGAGATCCTGGCAGGCATTAGTCAATCCTCTGACTTATCACGCTTTACAAGCTTTTGCTGAAAGAAAATGTTTCAGCTAAAAATCAGCTTATCGGTCGCGATTGCCCGCCGGTCTATGTTTAGGGTGCGGCAGTGACAAAAGATTGTTGCTGCGCTTCAGTGGCCAGGCGCTGCTGCAGCTGAGCCGCTTGCTGACGGTCGCTGAACGGGCCGAGCTGTACGCGGTAGACGCTGCCGTTGGCGGCAACTTTACCCGGTACGCCGAATTTTTGGCTCAGGCTTTGCTGCCAGCTTTGCGCGCGCTCGGCACTGCTCAGCGCGCCGACCTGCACCACATAGCCGCCTGTTGAAGAGGCACTGCTTGCTGCAACGGCGGCGGTCGCGGCGACCGGTGCGGCAATGGCGACGGGTTCAGGCTCTGAGCCTTCCAACACGCCGGCCGGTACGGCGCTTGGCGCGCCGAGGAAGCCGCTGCGGCTATTGCCGGCGCTGCTTGCCGGAGCCGCGTCGCCGGTGTTCAGGCTGCTGTTGTCAATCGGGCGCACGGCGGCACCGCTGGCTACTGGGACGTCCTGTTGAATGGGAGTTCCCATGCTGCTGGAGCCCAGATCCGGGCGAGCGGGCAGGGCATAGCTTTGTTTGGCGACGGTAGTGCCGATGGTGCCAGGGCCACTGAGGGTGCCATCCGGGGCAACGTTGATGAAATCAACCTTGACCTTGGTGTTGTTGGACAGGTTCAGACGATCGGCGACGGCTCGCGACAAATCGATGATGCGACCTTTGGTGTAAGGCCCGCGATCGTTAACGCGCACTACCAGTTGGCGACCGTTGGCCAGGTTAGTCACGCGTACGTAGCTTGGGATCGGCAGCGTCGGGTGTGCGGCGGTCAGGCCGTTAGGATCAAACTGTTCCCCCAGCGCGGTGGTATTCCCCCTGGCTTCTTCGCCATAGGAACTGGCCAGACCGGTCTGCGAGAAGTTCTGAGGATCTTTTACAATGCGGTAAGTGTCGCCATTAACCTTATAATCCTGCAGGTTATTAGGGTTATAGGGTTCATATTGAGGCTCTACGCCACCGATTTCCACCACCGGTCCGTTATACGGCTGCTGCGGCGGCGCTTGCTGTTCCGTGGTCGGGGCGGTACAGGCGGAAAGCAATACCGCGACTACGCCGACCCAAAGCCATTCCTTACGCATTACTCACCTCTTATAAACTTTTAGACATCATTTTCCGATGCGTGTGGATCGACATGATAATGCCGAACCCAGCCATAAGCACAATCAGCGCCGAACCCCCGTAACTGACCAGAGGCAAAGGTACGCCAACTACCGGTAAAATACCACTGACCATACCAATGTTAACAAACACATAAACGAACAAAATCAGCATCAGCCCGCCGACCATCACTCGGCCGAAGGTGGTTTGCGCCTTGGCGGCGATCATCAAACCGCGGATTATCACCAGCAGGTATAGCGCCAGCAGCACCAGTACCCCGACCAGCCCCAGCTCCTCGGCCAGCACCGCAAAGATAAAGTCGGTGTGGCGTTCCGGCAGAAATTCCAGCTGTGACTGAGTACCATGCAGCCAGCCTTTACCGGACAGACCGCCTGAGCCGATGGCAATTTTCGACTGAATAATGTGGTAGCCGGCGCCAAGGGGGTCGGTTTCCGGATCGAGCAGCATCATAACGCGGTCGCGCTGATAGCCGTGCATCAGGAAGAACCACAGCACCGGGATAAAGGCCGCCAGCAGCACGGCGGCTACGGCGATCAGCTTCCAGCTCATGCCGGAGAGGAATAGCACGAACAGGCCGGAGGCGGCGATCAGAATCGAGGTACCCAAATCCGGCTGTGCGGCAACCAGCAGCGTAGGCAGGAAAATCAGTACCAGCGCAATCGCCGTATTCTTCAGCGAAGGGGGGCAGACGTCGCGGTTCATAAAGCGCGCTACCATCAGCGGTACCGCGATCTTGGCGATCTCGGACGGCTGGAAACGCACGAAGCCGAGATCCAGCCAGCGCTGGGCACCTTTACTGATCTGGCCGAAAGCGTCTACCAAAATCAGCAGTATCACGCAGAAAATATACAGATACGGTGCCCAGCTTTCATAGACCCGCGGCGGGATTTGCGCCATGACGGCCATGACGATCAACCCCATGACAATCTGGCCGATCTTGCGCTCCATCATGCCGATGTCCTGGCCGCTTGCGCTCCACATCACGAAAGCGCTGTAGACCAGCAGGGCCAGAATTAACAGCAGGAATGTGGGGTCGATATGGATTTTGGTCCAGATCGACGCTTTTTGTTGGCTTTCAGTCATGTTCTACCTTAATCACCTTCTACACCAGGCGGCAGCGGAGCCGCGTCCGGTAATTGCGTATTGTTGTCGCCCAGCAAGATATGGTCGAGGATCTGACGAGTGATCGTCCCGACCGCTGGACCGGCACCGCCGTTTTCCAGAATGATGGCGACCGAAACCGTCGGATTATCGAAGGGAGCGAAGGCCGTCATCAGTTTGTGGTCACGCAGGTGCTCTGCGAGTTTGTGGGCGTTATAGGTTTCGTAACCGAATACCTGTGCGGTCCCCGATTTCGCCGCGGCTTTGTATGGCGTACCTGCAAAGTACTTGCGTGCCGTCCCATTTGGGCGGTTGGCCACGCCATACATGCCGTCTTTGGCAATTTCCCAGAAGCCGGAATGAATATCGCCGATCTGCGTGCTCTCTTCCTGCTGGAAAGGCACCAGCACGCCATTGATACGGGTGCTCTGCAGCAGGTGCGGCGTTTTGACGTTGCCGTCGTTAATCAGGGTGGTCAGCGCCTTGGCCATCTGGATCGGCGTCGCCGTCCAATAACCCTGGCCGATACCTACCGGAATGGTGTCCCCCTGATACCAGGGTTTTTTATAGCGCTTGAATTTCCAGTCACGAGTCGGCATCAGGCCGGAACGCTCTTCTGACAGATCGATGCCGGTATATTCGCCGTAACCGAACTTGGTCAGCCAGGTTGAAAGGCGATCGATGCCCATGTCGTAAGCGACCTGATAGAAGAAGGTATCCGCGGACTCTTCCAACGCTTTGGTGACGTTCAGGCGGCCGTGGCCCCATTTTTTCCAGTCGCGGAAGCGTTTTTCCGAGCCGGGCAATTGCCACCAGCCGGGATCGAAGACGATGGTGTTCTTGGTGATCACCCCGGCGCTGAGCGCCGAAACGGAAATATACGGCTTCACCGTGGAGGCGGGTGGGTAGAGCCCTTGCGTGGCACGGTTGATCAGCGGCCGGTTCGGATCGTTGAGCAGCCCCTGGTAATCCTTGCTGGAGATGCCGTCGACGAACAGGTTCGGGTCATAGCTGGGGTTGGACACCATAGCCAGAATGCCGCCGGTGCGCGGATCGCTCACCACCACTGCCGCACGGCTGCCCACCAGCAACTGCTCGATATAGCGCTGCAGGTTGAGATCCAGCGTCAGATAGACGTCTTTGCCGGCGGAAGGCGGTTGCTCATGCAATTGGCGGATCACCCGGCCACGGTTGTTGACTTCAACCTCTTCGTAGCCGGTTTTGCCATGCAGGGTTTCTTCGTAATAGCGTTCGATGCCCAGCTTGCCGATGTCGTGCGTCGCAGCGTAGTTGGCCAGCTTGCCGTCTTTATCCAGGCGTTCGACGTCACGGTCGTTGATCTTCGACACGTAGCCGATCACATGGGTCAGGGCGGAGCCGTAAGGGTAATAGCGACGCTGGTAGCCTTTGACCTCTACGCCGGGGAAGCGGAACTGGTTAACCGCAAAACGCGCCACCTGCACTTCACTCAGGGCGGTTTTCACCGGGATAGAGACGAAACGGCGCGAGCGCTTGCGCTCTTTTTCGAAGTTGGTGATGTCGTCATCGGTCAAATCGACCACCGAACGCAGCGCCTGTAGCGTGGCTTTCAGGTCATCGACCTTTTCCGGCATCAACTCCAGTTGATAGATGGTGCGGTTGAGCGCCAGCGGAGTGCCGTTGCGATCGTAAATAATGCCGCGGCTGGGCGCGATCGGCACCAGTTTGATGCGGTTTTCGTTGGAGCGGGTGCGGTAATCCTCAAAGCGGACGATTTGCAGGTTATACAGATTGGCGATGAGGGTGCCGGTCAGCACCAGGATGACCAAGAACGCCACCAGGGCGCGGCGTACAAACAGGGCGGATTCGGCCGTATAGTCGCGAAAAGGGTTACGTTCTATTTTCATCCCGCTGCTTTATTTCACTCTGTCACTATTACCACCGGTTATTCCCGGTGGTAAGGATGATTTGTTGTAATGCTCCAGGCGCGATAGAGGCTTTCAGCCACCAGCACGCGCACTAAAGGATGCGGTAATGTCAACGGTGAGAGCGACCAACTCTGTTCGGCGGCAGCCTTACACGCCGGGGCCAGCCCTTCCGGGCCACCAATCAGCAGGCTGACGTTGCGGCCGTCCTGCTTCCAGCGTTCGAGTTGTTGCGCCAACTGCGGCGTTTCCCACGGCGTACCGGGAATATCCAGCGTGACAATGCGATTGCCTTTGCCTACCGCAGCCAGCATCTGCTCGCCTTCCTTTTCCAGAATGCGTTTGATATCGGCATTCTTGCCGCGCTTGCCCGCCGGGATTTCGGTCAGCTCAAACGGCATGTCTTTCGGAAAGCGGTGCAGATAATCCATAAAGCCGGTCTGCACCCAGTCTGGCATTTTAGTGCCGACGGCTACCAGTTGCAGTTTCACCGCTTAGCTCCAGAGTTTTTCCAGCTCGTACAACTGACGGCTCTCTTCCTGCATCACGTGAACGATCACGTCACCCAGGTCGACAACGATCCAGTCGGAGGCTTCCTGGCCTTTCATGCCGAACAGTTCCATACCGGCGGTGCGGGCTTCCTGCACCAGGTGGTTGGCGATCGACATCACGTGACGGGTAGAGGTCCCGGTGCAGATGATCATGCAATCGGTGATGCTGGATTTGTCTTGTACATCCAGAGCGATAATGTCTTGGCCTTTCAGGTCATCAATTTTATCGATGACGAAATCTTGGAGCGCTTTACCTTGCAAAGGTTCCCCCTCGGGTGTGTTCTGTTCATTCGACTGCGGCGGGCAACTTGCCCGTTTTGCGGCCTGAATCAATGATAAGTCGGCAGGATGCCGCTGAAAGCCAGCTGGTGACTGCCCGGCCAGCTAAGGATTCCGGGGTTTTCAGCGAATACCTGAAAAATAGCGGCGCAGTATATCACGCGGCTGTTGCTAGCGATATAAACCCTGTAACTCGATATAGCGCTGTACTGAACGCGGCAACAGGTCGTCACAGTTGAGTCCCTGATGGCGGCGCTGACGAATTTCCGTGGCCGAAATCTCCAGCTGTGGCGTATCGGCCAGATAAATAAATCCGTGAGGATGCCGGCTGAGCTGGGCGGGATCGCTCACCTGATGTTGCTCCAGCCACTGCTGTAACTCAGGCGTATCCATGCGATCGTTGTAACCAGGGCGAGCGAGCACCAGCAGATGACAGGTATCCAGCAGCGACTGCCAGCGGTGCCATTTGTGCAGCGTCAACAGCGAGTCCTGGCCAATGATAAACGCCAGAGGCAAGGCGGCGCCACGTTCTTTACGAATGGCTTCCAGCGTCTCGATGGTATAGGAAGGGGTGGTGCGATGCAGTTCACGATCGTCAACAGCAAACAGCGGGTTACCGGCAATGGCCAATTCCACCATTTTCAACCGTTGCTGAGCGTTCGCTTCGGGCTGAGGGCGGTGCGGCGGAACATGGTTCGGCAACAGCGTAACCCGGTTCAGACCAACCTCTGCGGCCAGCGCTTCCACCGGCCGCAGATGCCCGTAATGGATAGGGTCGAAGGTGCCGCCAAACAGGGCGTGCAGAACGGGAGTGCCTTGCGGATTAGTGGACATCTGAAAAACTCGTGGCCAGAGGTTTGCCGCACAGCAGCATCGACAGGGTTTCCAATTCAGACCAGACCGACTGGCCGTAATCCTGCTTAAGGGTGATTTCTATCTGCGCCAGCAGATGAACCGCTTGCCGCAGCTGGGCGCCGGACAGCCGTTGCAATGCCTGAGTTACCAGGTTACGGCGGTTTTGCCAAACCTTGTATTGATCGAACAGCGTACGCAAAGGCACTGTCGCCATGCGGCGTTGCAGGTTGAGCAACTGCAGCAGTTCCCGTTGCAGGGTTCGCAGCAGGATCACTGGCTCGACATCTTCCTGCTGCATCTGCTGCAGGATATGCCAGGCGCGTTTGCTTTTTCCGGCCAACAGGGCGTCCAGCCAGTGGAATGGCGTGAAGTGGGCTGCATCATTTACCGCCAGTTCAACGCGCGGCAGCGTGAGTTTGCCATCCGGGTGCAGCAACGACAGCCGCTCCAGCGCCTGCGACAGCGCCAGCAGGTTGCCTTCGTAGCAGTAACACAGCAGTTGGTTTGCCGCGTCGTCCAGTTCCAGCTTCAGGGTTTTGGCACGTTGGGCGACCCAGCGGGGGAGCTGCGCCTGTTCCGGCGTCTGGCAACTGACGTAAGCGCCGTGCGGGCTGAGCGCCTTGAACCAGGCACTGTTTTCTTGCGCTTTGGTCAGGCGTGGCCCACGCAGCATCAGCAAAATGTCGTCATGCAGCAGTGCGGCCAGTTTGATCAACTGTTCGCCGATCGGTGCCGTCGGCCCGTTCTCAGGGAAGATCAGCAGCAGCGTCTGACGGCTGGCGAACAGGCTCATGGCCTGGCAGATGCTGAAGATGGCATCCCAATCGGTATGGGCGTCGAGCGAAATGCTGTAATGCTCGGTGAACTGCTGCTCTTGGGCCGCGTGGCGGATCAGATCCTGGCTTTCCTGCAGTAACAGCGGCTCGTTGCCGGTCAATAAATAACAAGCGCGCAGCCCCTCTCGGAGCTGCGCGGCAAGTTGTTCAGGGTAAATACGAATCATTGATCTACGCGACTTGCCGCTTTTTCACCGGCGGCAGCGGCTTTCTGTTGGGTTTCTTCTTCCGCAGCGTGCACCGTCAGCAGCTTACGTACCAGCTGTTGGGCGGCCTGCTCGCGCATTTCCTGGCGAATAATGTCCTGTTCGGAATCTTTTGCCAATGCGGTCAACGGGTTATCGAAGAACGAACGGAAAACTTTAACGTTTAGCGGATACAGATCGTGACCCGGGATCAGCACCTGTGCCTGAACGGTCAGTACCATTTGGTACTCAGCGGTTTTACCGTCCTGGAAGATAGAGGCGGTATCCTGGCTCTCCGTGGCGCCAATGATGCGCAGGGAAGGGAGATCCTTACGCTTGGCATCCTTGACGATGGTCACGTCGCTGAGACGTAACTGCTCACGCACCGCGCGGGTCAGCGGACCATAAGGGTCCGAGCTGTCCAGCAGCAGCGTCTTCATTTCCGAAGGGACCTGCGTGGTACCACGCAGGTGAAAACCGCAGCCGGCGGTGACCAGCACCGCCAACCCCAGCAACAACGTCAGAATACGATGTCGCACAACGCCTCCTTGTGTTAACCCACAACCAGGTTAAGCAATTTGCCCGGAACATAGATCACTTTACGAACCGTGACCCCGTCCAGATATTTAGCGACCAGATGCTCCTCAGCGGCACGCGCACGTACCTGCTCTTCGGTTGCATCGGCAGCCACGGTGATTTTAGCGCGAACCTTACCGTTGACCTGCACCACCACCAGCTTGGAGTCTTCGACCATAGCCTGCTCGTCGGCTTGCGGCCAGGCTGCGGTATCCACATCGCCTTCACCGCCCAGCGCCTGCCACAGTGAGAAGCACACGTGCGGAGTGAACGGATACAGCATGCGAACGACTGCCAACAGCGCTTCCTGCAGCAGGGCGCGATCTTGCTCGCTCTCTTGCGGTGCACGGGCCAGCTTGTTCATCAGTTCCATCACGGCGGCAATCGCGGTGTTGAAGGTCTGACGACGGCCGATATCGTCGGTCACTTTGGCAATGGTTTTGTGCAGATCGCGGCGCAGCGCTTTCTGATCTTCGCTCAGCGTTGCCACGTTCAGCGGCTGAACGGCGCCTTTTTCCAGGTGTTCGTAGGCCAGTTTCCACACGCGTTTCAGGAAGCGGTTTGCCCCTTCTACGCCGGATTCCTGCCATTCCAGCGTCATTTCTGCCGGTGAAGCAAACATCATGAATAGACGGACGGTATCTGCGCCGTATTTCTCAACCATCACCTGCGGGTCGATGCCGTTGTTTTTCGACTTCGACATTTTGCTCATGCCAGCATAGACCAGTTCACGACCTTGTGGATCGGTGGCTTTGATAATGCGGCCTTTGTCATCACGTTCAACGTTGGCGTCGACCGGGGAAACCCAGACGCGTTCGCCGCTGTTGCCGGTGTAATAGAAGGCGTCTGCTAGCACCATGCCCTGGCACAGCAGGCGTTTTGCCGGCTCGTCGGAGTCGACCAGGCCAGCGTCACGCAGCAGCTTGTGGAAGAAGCGGAAATACATCAGGTGCATGATGGCGTGTTCGATGCCGCCGACATACTGATCGACCGGCAGCCAGTAGTTGGCAGCGGCTGGATCCAGCATCCCCTGGTCGTACTGCGGGCAGGTATAGCGCGCGTAGTACCAGGACGACTCCATAAAGGTGTCGAAGGTGTCGGTTTCGCGCAGCGCCGGTTGGCCGTTAACGGTGGTTTTCGCCCACTCAGGATCGGCTTTGATCGGGCTGGTAATGCCGTCCATCACCACATCTTCCGGCAGGATCACCGGCAGTTGGTCTTCTGGCGTTGGCATCACGGTACCGTCTTCCAGCGTGACCATCGGGATTGGTGCGCCCCAATAACGTTGGCGGGAAACGCCCCAGTCGCGCAGACGGTAGTTAACCTTGCGCTGACCAACGCCTTTGGCGACCAGTTTGTCGGCAATGGCGTTGAAACCGTCTTGGTGATCCAGACCGTCAAACTCGCCGGAGTTGAACAGCGTGCCTTTCTCGGTCATCGCTTCAGCTTGTACATCCGGTTGGCTGCCGTCGAGGGCCAGAACGACCGGTTTGATTGGCAGGCCGTATTTGGTGGCGAATTCCCAGTCGCGCTGATCGTGAGCCGGAACCGCCATCACCGCGCCGGTACCGTATTCCATCAGCACAAAGTTGGCGACCCAAATTGGCACTTGCTCGCCGGACAGCGGATGGATGGCGAACAGGCCGGTCGGCATGCCCTTTTTCTCCATCGTCGCCATTTCGGCTTCGGCCACTTTGGTGTTACGGCACTCTTCGATAAATTCAGCCAGCGCCGGGTTGTTCACCGCGCCTTGCTGCGCCAATGGGTGACCTGCGGCTACGGCCACGTAGGTCGCGCCCATAAAGGTGTCAGGACGGGTGGTGTAAACCGTCAGCTTTTCGTCGCTGCCCGCTACGTCAAAGGTGATATCCACCCCTTCGGAACGGCCAATCCAGTTGCGCTGCATGGTTTTCACCTGTTCTGGCCAGCTTTCCAGCGTGTCCAGATCGTTGAGCAGCTGATCGGCGTAGTCGGTGATTTTGATAAACCACTGTGGGATCTCTTTACGCTCAACCTTGGTGTCGCAGCGCCAGCAGCAGCCGTCGATCACCTGTTCGTTGGCCAGCACGGTCAGATCGTGCGGGCACCAGTTCACCGCGGAAGTCTTCTTGTAGACCAGGCCTTTTTCGTACAGCTTGGTGAAGAACCACTGTTCCCAACGGTAGTAGTCCGGATCGCAGGTGGCGATCTCGCGATCCCAGTCATAGCCGAAGCCCAGCAGTTTCAGCTGGTTCTTCATGTATTCGATATTGTCGTAGGTCCACGGAGCCGGTGCGGTGTTGTTTTTAACCGCAGCGCCTTCCGCCGGCAGGCCGAACGCATCCCAACCAATAGGCTGTAGCACGTTTTTACCTAGCATGCGCTGGTAGCGCGAGATCACGTCGCCGATAGTGTAGTTACGAACGTGACCCATGTGCAGACGGCCTGATGGGTACGGCAGCATGGATAGGCAGTAATACTTTTCCTTGCTCGCATCTTCGGTAACTTTGAAAGTTTGCTTCTCTTCCCAGTGAAGCTGTACGTTCGATTCTATGTCTTCTGGACGGTATTGCTCTTGCATGGCGGCTGGTGGTCCTGTAGGTGTAAAACAGCTCCCCCTTCATCTTTCAAGCCACAGCGTTGTTGGCTGCGTACACTCAACCCAGTCACTTACCTTTGTAAGCTCTTGGGTTTCACGTACTGGCCGCCTGGCCGTGACTCGAAACCTATCGGGGGGATTTCTGTAGCATTCTGTTGAGTACTTATAGATCCGCATAGCATAGCTGATAAGACCTCCCGGCAACAACACCAAGCGCCCGACTCGACGTATTTAAAAAATACCGGCCATGATAAGACTCACATCTTGAGGAAACCATGTCTTGCCAAGTGACATCAGCAATTTACGGCTAAAATGATAAGGGATAGTTTAGGAGGTAGGCCCAGTCACGTAAGTTCATCGAGGAGAGATTATGAACAAGGTTGCTCAGTACTACCGCGAATTGGTGGCATCTCTGACAGAACGCCTGAAAAATGGCGAGCGTGATATTGACTCGCTGGTCGCGAGCGCAGAAAAACGGCTAAGCGAAGCGGGTGAACTGACGCGCGACGAAGTTGAGCAGGTTACACAGGCGGTACGGCGCGATCTGGAAGAGTTCGCTCGCAGTTATCAGGAGAGCCGGGACGAGTTTACCGACAGCGTTTTCATGCGGGTCATCAAGGAGAGCCTGTGGCAGGAGCTGGCGGATATTACCGACAAAACTCAGTTGGAATGGCGCGAGGTGTTCAAGGACGTCAGCCACCATGGCGTTTACCACAGCGGTGAGGTTGTCGGGCTGGGTAATCTGGTGTGCGAAAAATGCCACCATCATTTGGCGTTTTACACGCCGGAAGTGCTGCCGCTGTGCCCGAAATGCGGTCATGACCAGTTCCAGCGTCGGCCTTTCGAACCTTAAGCTTGCTGCGCGCCCTGGCCTCTCCGCTGGAAAAGGTCAGGGCAGGCGCTGCTCTTAGCCAAACAGTTTTTTCATCAGGTTGCCAAGAAAGCTTCCGCCAGCCGAGGCCGTAGCCACTTCAGCCTGCGGGGCGGTGTCGATTTTGGCCGGCACTTTCTGTGCCACCGCAACCCGGCTTTCCTGAGCGGCTTTTTCTGCTGCTTCAGGGCCGTAAGCAAAGCCTTCCGCCAGCACGAACTCGACGTCGGTAATGCCGATAAACGCCAGGAACAGCTTCAGGTACGGCGTGATCAGATCGGTTGGCGTATCCGCGTGGATACCGCCGCGGCTGGAGATCACAATCGCTTTCTTGCCGGTGACCAGACCTTCAGAGCCTTCAGAGGTGTAGCGGAAGGTTTGGCCAGCGCGCGCCACCAGATCGAAATAGATTTTCAACTGCGTCGGGATGTTGAAGTTGTACATCGGCGCGCTGATGATAATGGTGTCGTGCGATTTCAGCTCGGCGATCAGCTCATCGGAAAGTGCCAGCGTCTTTTGCTGATGCGGTGTTAAAGGTTTGTCACCGGCGCTAAACCCGCCAATCACTTCACCATCCAGCTCCGGCAGTGTCGGGTTGGCTAAATCGCGAACCGTAAAGCTGTCATTGGGGTGTGCTTCATGCCACTGTTGAACAAAAAAATCGACTAATTTTCCAGACTGGGAGTAATCACCCAGGATACTTGATTTCAGGACCAGTATACGACTCATTGGGCTATCTCCAGGCTTGGTCTAAGGTGTCAGCGATGCTGTGCGTTTAACAGCATCTTAGAGGCAAGCCTGGGCCAGTGATAGCGTAAAAATTCGCTGAGTTAAATCAAAAATATTGAATGTCAGGGCGGTTTCCCGCCCGGTGGTCAATAGCGGGCTACGCGCTCGGCCAACAGATCGATAAAGCCTTCGCGATCGATATCGGTCAGCACTTCAACGTTGGCCGGCTTGCCGTTCTGGCCGAAGATATCCACCACGGTCATGCCGAGGGTATATTCCCCTTTGGTTTCCACGCCGACCCAGCGTTCGATACTGTCAAACAGCTGTGGTGCCAGCAGCCAGGCGATGGTGCAGGGGTCGTGCATCGCGGCACCGGGCAGCCCACGCGGATGGCTAAGGTACAGCGGCAGGTAGAAGTCGAGCATTTCGGCCACCGCCTGTGCCACCGGGTTGTTTATCTGACGGATGCGTTCGATATCCTGTGGCAGCACCAGCGCCTGGTGAGTCACGTTCAACCCTGCCATGGTCAGCGGCACGCCGGATTTCAACACCATTTCGGCGGCTTCGGGATCGACATAGATGTTGAACTCTGCCACCGGGGTGGTGTTGCCGGCATTCATACCTCCCCCCATAAACACGATGCGTTCAATGTTACCTTTCAGCTCTGGGTGTTGGGCCAGCAGCAGCGCGATATTGGTCATGGGGCCGGTGACCACCAGCGTGATCGGCTGCGGACTGCTGCGTAGCAGGCTGGCGATCAGCTCTACGGCAGTTTGCGCCACCGGCTGGATGGCGGGCGTTGGCAGATGGGTATTACCCATGCCGGTTTTGCCGTGAACGTAGTCGGCAATCACCAGGTCTCGCATCAACGGCGCGGCAGCACCGGCAGCGACGGGAATGTCTTCACGCTTCATCAACGTCAACAGACCCAGCGCATTGTGCAGGGTTTTTTCCGGCGTCTGGTTACCGGCGGAGGTGGTAATGGCTTTAACGTCCAATTCTGGTGAACTCAGCGCCATGGCAAGGGCAATGGCATCGTCCAGACCAGGGTCGCAATCGATAATGATAGGGCGGGGCATGTTTATCTCCTTATTTGTTATCCAATGAGCATCGGATCAAAATCGGAGAGAAACAAGTGCTTTTAGTGCCGGAAAGAGGTAATGAAACTGCGCCCCGGGCGGGGCGCAGGCGAGGCATCAGTGCAGGATTTTCGCCAGGAAGTCCTTCGCCCGTTCGGACTCCGGATTGTTGAAGAAGTCGTCTTTATTACGGTCTTCGACGATTTTGCCTTCATCCATAAAGATCACCCGGTTCGCCACTTTACGGGCAAAGCCCATCTCGTGGGTTACCACCATCATGGTCATGCCTTCATTGGCCAGTTCGACCATAACGTCCAGCACTTCGTTGATCATTTCCGGATCGAGCGCCGAAGTGGGCTCATCGAACAGCATGGCGATAGGATCCATGCACAGCGCTCGGGCGATAGCCACGCGTTGCTGCTGGCCGCCGGAAAGCTGGCCGGGGAACTTGTTGGCGTGTGCGGTCAGGCCGACGCGCTCCAGCAGTTTCAGGCCTTTCTCGCGCGAGGCGTCTTTGTCGCGTTTGAGCACTTTCACCTGCGCCAGCGTCAGGTTATCGATGATCGACAGGTGCGGGAAAAGCTCGAAGTGCTGGAATACCATACCGACCTTGGAACGCAGCTGCGCCAGATTGGTTTTCTTGTCGTTGACCGGAGTACCGTTCACCAGGATATTGCCCTGCTGGATCGGCTCCAGACCGTTGACGGTTTTGATCAGGGTAGACTTGCCCGAGCCTGAAGGACCGCAGACCACCACCACCTCGCCTTTTTTTACTTCGGTGGTGCAATCGGTCAGAACCTGAAAGTGACCGTACCACTTAGAAACATTTTTCAGGGATATCATCAAACAGTCCTTTTCTTCAAATAGCTTACCAGCGCCGAGGCGGCGAGACTGATAACAAAGTAGACAAAGCCGGCAAACAGGATCATTTCAACCTGGGTGCCGTCGCGCTCGCCAATGGTCGAGGCGGTACGGAAGAAGTCAGCCAGGCTCAGTACGTACACCAGGGAGGTATCCTGGAACAGTACGATGCCCTGGGTCAGCAGCAGCGGCACCATGGCGCGGAACGCCTGCGGCAGGATCACCAGCTTCATTGACTGCCATTGGGTCATGCCCAGTGCCAGCGCGGCGGAGGACTGGCCGCGTGAGATGCTGATGATACCGGCGCGGATAATTTCCGAGTAATAAGCCGCTTCAAACAGGGAAAAGGCTACCATAGCCGAGATCAGGCGAATATCGGTTTTCGGCGACAGCCCTAGAACCTGTTGTAATAAGCTTGGAACCACCAGATAGAACCACAGCAGCACCATCACCAGCGGGACGGAGCGGAACAGGTTGACGTAAACGGCAGCGAACCAGCTGATCGGTTTGATGGGCGACAAGCGCATTACCGCCAGAACGGTTCCCCACAGAATACCGACGACGATGGCGGTCACGGTGATCTTCAGCGTGATCAACAGGCCCTGAAGCAGATAAGGGAAACTTGGGACAATCGATGCCCAGTCAAATTCGTACATTATTTACTCCCCAAGTTGCCGGGCAACTGCACTTTTCTCTCTACCAACCGCATAAACAGCATGATCACGGCGTTGATGGCGATATAGGCCAGCGTAATCGCGGTAAAGGATTCATAGGCATGCGCAGAGTAGTCCAGCAGTTTGCCTGCCTGGGCAGCCATGTCGACCAACCCGATAGTGGAAGCGATGGCGGAGTTTTTGACCAGGTTGAGCATTTCCGAGGTCATCGGCGGCACAATCACCCGGTAGGCATTCGGCAACAGCACGTAGCGGTAGGTTTGCGGCAGCGTCAGACCCATCGCCAACCCGGCCGCTCTTTGACCGCGTGGCAGTGACTGAATGGCAGCACGTACCTGCTCGCAGACGCGAGCGGCGGTAAACAGCCCGAGGCACAGCATCGAGGAAACAAAGAATTGCACGTTAGGATCGAGTTCGGTTTTGAACCACATGCCGATATTCGCCGGCAGCAGTTCCGGGATCACCAGATACCAGGTAAAGAATTGGACGATCAGCGGCACATTACGGAACAGTTCGACGTAACAGGTACCGAGGGTGGAAAGAAAGCGGTTGGGCACGGTACGCAAAATACCGAATAGCGAACCGACAAAGAAAGCGATAATCCATGCACAGACGGAGAGGGCTACCGTGACCTGAAAGCCGGACCAAATCCAGCCGAGGTAGGTGGTATTCCCAAACGGGGCCTGCTGCAGGAAGATACCCCAGTTCCAATCTATTGACATAACAAACTCCGTTAAGCGGGCGCAGAGCGCCTAAAGATTGATGACTATTCAACGCCGAGGGCGCCGCGGCCAGTCGGGCTGACTTATGTGTGCGGGCATCGGTAATGCGTTATGGGAAAAATACGGGAGGGGAACGGCCTCCCGTATTCCTGTCTGTCCCAGCCATCAACAGGGCTGGTTTGGCCTGGCGGCCGCCCCAGCTCTTGTTCTATTAGTTCAATGCTTTATCGTTAGGCTCTTTGAACAGTTGCTTCATGTCGTCGGACAGTTCGAAGTTCATGTTGAGGTTTTTCGGTGGAATAGGCTGTTTGAACCACTTATCAAACCATTTTGTTGCTTCGCCTGAAGTTTGAGCCTGAGCGATGGTGTCATCGACCAGTTTCTTGAACTCAGGATCGTCTTTACGCAGCATACAGCCGTAGGCTTCTTTCGACTGCGGTGTGCCCAGAATTTCCCATTGGTCAGGCTTCTTCGCTTTCGCTCGTTCACCCGCCAGCAGGGCGTCATCCATCATAAAGGCTACTGCACGACCGCTTTCCAGGGTACGGAAGGAGTCGCCGTGGTCTTTGGCGCTGATGATGCGCATGTTCATCTTGCCGCTGTCGTTCAGTTTATTGAGCAGCACTTCAGAGGTGGTGCCTGAGGTCACCACGACAGGTTTGCCCGCCAGATCCTTGAAGTCTTTGACGTCAGAGCCTTTTTTCACCAGCAGACGGGTACCGACCACGAAGATGGTATCGGAGAAGGCCGCCTGTTTTTGGCGTTCGAGGTTGTTGGTGGTCGAGCCGCATTCGAAGTCAAAGGTGCCGTTTTGCAGCAGCGGGATACGGTTCTGTGAGGTGATCGGCAGCATTTTGACCTGCAGATCAGGAGCGTTCAGTTTTTTCTTAACCGCTTCAACGATTTGGTTGGAGTAGTCCTGGGAGTAACCCACAACTTTTTGCTGGTTGTCGTAGTAGGAGAACGGCACTGACGATTCGCGGTGGCCGACAACGATCACGCCGTTGTCTTTGATTTTCTTCAGCGTACCGGTCAGTTCTTCCGCATGGGCTACGTTACCTGCCATACCGATCAGCAGTAACGATAACGCCAATTTACGCATTTGCATGGTCCAACTCCTTTGCTGTTGTGGTGGCTCAAATTCAAAGAGCATCAGATTCTAAATGGAGATTTATTGCTCAAGTATAAAGATAGTCTTAGAACACATAACCGTTAGAAAATAGCCGATTGTGAATGGATTGAAACTAAAATGTTTCTTTTTTTGAGACGCCACGCGCACCAAATTAATGCAACAAAACCCCAATGCACCTTTGTGGTGCCGGTCATGCTCTTGAGTTGTGCACAGGTGCGACAAAACGTCAGTAAAAGTAAATCGGCTCTCTCTAGCAGAGTAATTAAAGCAAGGAGTGTGCCAGAAGCATTGATTTGGCGACGCTTTATGCTAGCCGCGTAGGAGAGTGCGGCGTGGCAAGCTGCAAGGTGGATGAGGGAAGCGGGGCGCTGACGGGCAGCGCCCCGGGGGCTTATTTACGGCGCAGGCCGAGGATCAACGCCAGGCCGCCAAGCAGCAGGGTGATTATCCACAATGGCGTGGCGCCAAAACGGGCATAAGGCGTTATGCCGGTGGTTGGTGTGACTTTCACCTCCAGCACCTTGCGGGTGAACTGAGGGATCTCAGCGATCACCTCACCGTTGGCGTCTACCGCGGCGGTGACGCCGTTATTGGTGCTGCGCAACAGAGGGCGACCCAGCTCCAGAGCACGCATGCGCGCCATCTGGAAGTGCTGCCATGGGCCGATGGAATGGCCGAACCAGGCGTCGTTGGAGATGGTCAGCAGGAAGTTGGTGTCCGGCCGGAAGTTGTCGCGTACCTGCTGGCCGAGAACAATCTCATAACAGATCGCCGCCGTCAGGTTATAGCCTTTCACGCTGAGCTGTGGCTGGACGTAGTCGCCACGACTGAATGAAGACATCGGTAAATCGAAGAACGGTGCCAGCGGGCGCAGCAGCGTTTCCAGCGGCACAAACTCGCCAAACGGCACCAGATGGTGCTTGTTATAGCGGTCCTTGGCCGGATAAACGTACGGCGTCGGTTCGCCCAGCACGATGGCGCTGTTGTAGATTTGCTGGCCCTGCGGCGTAGCACGCACATCAACAATACCGGTGATCAGGCTGCTGTTTTTGGCGCGCATCAGGTCATCCATCATGGTCAGGAAGCCGTTCTGGCTGGCTTCGTAATCCGGAATGGCAGACTCCGGCCAGATGATGATCGGCGCTTTGCCCATATAAGGACGCGTTTCGTCCAAATAGGTTTGCAAGGTGCTGACCAACGCTTTCGGATCCCACTTCATCGACTGAGCGATATTGCCCTGCACCATCGCGACGTTGACCGCCTTGTCCGGTTGCGGGGTAAACCAGTGCAGCTGGCGCAACGGCCACGGCAGCAACAGCAGTGCGACGGCAACCCCTGCCGCGGCGCTCCGGCGCTGATTGACGGCGTACACCAACAGCCCGGCGATCGCCATCAGCATAAAGGTGATGGTATCTACCCCGAGCAACGGCGCCACGCCTTTCAGCGGGCCGTTAATCTGGCTGTAGCCAAACTGCAGCCAGGGGAAACCGGTCAGCACCCAGCCACGTAAAAACTCGGTGACTTGCCACAACACGGGGGCGGCAATCGCTAAACGGTACCAACTGGTGGTCGGCCACAGACGTGCCAGCAACCCGGCGAACAGCCCGGTATACAGCGACAGGTAAGCCGCCAGCAGCACGACCAGGAAAATGTTGATGGAGAAAGGCATGCCGCCGAAGTCGGCAATGCTGACGTAAACCCAGTTGATTCCCGTCCCGAACAGACCGAAACCCCAGCAAAAACCGAGCAAGGCAGACTGTTTGGTGGTGCGGTTCAGGGTTACGGCCAACAGGCCGAACAGAGAGACAAGGGCCGCCGGCCAGATATCGTAAGGAGAAAACGCCAGCGTGCCGATGGCGCCGGTCAACAGCGCCAGCAGGGCGCGAACCCACTGGCGTTCAAGGAAAGAGGCTTTAGCCATGTTTGATTTATTCTTCCAGTTTCGGTTGCGGAGAATCGTCCGGAATTTTTACATGAACCTGGATGATACGTCGACTGTCCGCCATCGCAACTTTAAATAGGTAACCTTCGATTTCAATGGTTTCCCCGCGTGCAGGCAGGTGACCGAAGGCCTGCATCACCAGGCCGCCGATGGTGTCGACCTCGTCGTCGCTGAAGTGGGTGCCGAAGGCTTCGTTGAAGTCTTCAATCGGCGCCAGCGCTCGCACGGTATACATATGGCGGCTGAGCTGGCGGATATCCAGATCGTCTTCGTCGTCATATTCGTCTTCGATTTCGCCGACAATCAGTTCCAGAATATCTTCGATGGTGACCAGGCCGGACACGCCGCCGAACTCGTCAATGACAATCGCCATGTGATAACGCTGGGAGCGGAACTCCTTCAGCATCCGGTCTACTCGCTTGCTTTCAGGCACCACCACGGCGGTGCGCAGCACCTTGTCGATGCTGAATTCCTCGGATTCCGCGCGCATAAACGGCAGCAGATCCTTGGCCATCAGAATGCCTTCGATGTGATCTTTATCTTCGCTGATCACCGGGAAGCGCGAGTGGGCGGATTCAATGATCACGTCCAGGCACTCTTCCAGCGTTTGGTTACGCTTGAGCGTCACCATCTGGGAGCGCGGGATCATGATATCGCGCACGCGCTGCTCGGCGATATCCATCACGCCTTCCAGCATGTCTCGGGTATCGGGATCGATCAGGTCGTTTTGCTCGGAATCACGGATCAGCTCTACCAGATCGCCACGGTTTTTGGGTTCGCCGTGGAACAGCTGGTTAAGGATAAGAGTAAAGAACCCCTTCTTGGGACTGGGGCTGTCATTGCTTTGTGAATGGTCGTCGCTCATGGCGTTTTAGTTAATATCACTCATGTCAGAGTTAGGGGAGTCAGCGGCAGCCCCATACGGGGGCTGCGGGGAAATCAGCTGACGTCAGAGGGGGTCTTTTTCCGCCAGGTACGGGTCCGGGTAACCCAGTCCGTGCATGATTTCGGTTTCCAAAGACTCCATTTCTTCGGCTTCATCGTCTTCGATGTGGTCATACCCTAGCAGATGAAGGCTACCATGGACAACCATATGCGCCCAGTGGGCCTCCAGCGCCTTCTCTTGCTCGATGGCTTCCTGTTCAACCACCTGACGGCAGATGATCAGATCGCCCAGCAGCGGCAGCTCGATACCCGGGGGAGCTTCGAACGGGAAAGACAGCACGTTGGTCGGTTTGTCTTTGCCGCGATAGGTCAGGTTCAACTCGTTACTTTCCGCTTCATCCACCAGGCGAATGGTGACCTCGGCCTCCTCCTGAAACTGCGGCAGCACGCCTTCCAGCCAGCGCTGGAAGGTGGCTTCATCCGGCAGGCCGTTGCTGTCTGCACAGGCAATCTGCAGATCCAAAATCACCTGACTCATGGTGTCTCCTGCTCGGAGGCGATGGTTGCCTCGCGTTTACGTTGTTCGGCAATCGCATCTTTGCGTTTTTGTTCGGCGGCTTCCCAGGCTTCATAAGCGATGACCACGCGGGCCACCACCGGATGGCGTACCACGTCTTCGCTATGGAAGAAATTGAAGCTCAGTTCTTCGACGTCAGAAAGCACTTCCACCGCGTGGCGCAGGCCGGATTTTTGGTTGCGCGGCAGGTCTATCTGCGTTACGTCACCGGTGATGACCGCCTTGGAGTTGAAGCCAATACGCGTCAGGAACATCTTCATCTGTTCGATGGTGGTGTTCTGGCTCTCGTCGAGGATGATAAACGCGTCGTTCAACGTACGGCCGCGCATATAGGCCAGCGGCGCGACTTCTATCACGTTACGTTCGATCAGCTTCTCCACGCGCTCAAAGCCCAGCATTTCGAACAGGGCGTCATACAGCGGGCGCAGGTAAGGATCGACCTTCTGGCTCAGATCCCCCGGCAGGAAGCCCAGTTTTTCACCGGCTTCAACCGCTGGACGGGTCAGCAGAATGCGGCGGATCTCCTGGCGTTCCAATGCGTCCACCGCAGCGGCGACTGCCAGGTAGGTCTTGCCGGTACCGGCCGGGCCGATGCCGAAGGTGATGTCGTGATCGAGAATATTGGCAATGTATTGCGCCTGATTCGGCGTGCGCGGTTTCACCATGCCGCGTTTGGTTTTGATGGTCACCGCCTTGCCGTAATCCGGCACGCTGTCGGCAACCTGTTCCAGTACCCGGCTTTCTTTGATCGCTAAATGGATCTGCTCCGGGTCGATATCCGGGATCACGCCGCGAATGGGGGCGGTGTCCACATACAGATGGCGCAAGATATCGGCGGCGGCAACCACGCACGGGTTCTTGCCGACCAGCTTGAAACGGTTGTCACGGCGGTTGATCTCAATGCCCAACCGGCGTTCGAGTTGTTTGATATTGTCATCAAACGGGCCGCACAGGCTGAGCAATCGCTTATTGTCTGCCGGCTCTAACAAAATTTCTTGTGTTGCGACGTTCAAACTATTCCTCAAGGCTCATATCGGGCCTGGTTGGTTTTCGGTACGCGCGTCCAGGGCCAAGCCTGAACTCTCTACCTTGAATTATTCATGGTGCGCCGCACTGGCGCAAGTTTACCCATGATCTATCTGTGCGTCGGCGGCAAAATTCAAGGGCCGAAGGAGGAAAAACGCGGCCAAAACAGCCGCGTAATGCTTGGGAGATTCAGGGCTGGCGATCAGTTCTTTTTCACGAATTCGGATTTCAGCTTCATCGGGCCAAAGCCATCGATCTTGCAGTCGATGTTGTGGTCGCCTTCCACCAGGCGGATGTTCTTCACTTTGGTGCCGATTTTCAGCATGGAAGAGCTGCCTTTGACCTTGAGGTCTTTCACTACGGTCACGGCGTCGCCGTCGGCCAGCAGGTTGCCGTTGGCGTCTTTGACAATCAGCGTATCGCTGTCGTCCGCCGGCGCGCTGTCGCTCCACTCGTGGGCGCACTCAGGGCAGATAAACAGGTTGTTATCCTGGTAGGTGTATTCGGAGTTGCACTTTGGGCAGTGTGGGAGTTGCATGTTATGTCGCCTCTTAATCAAAAAAATAAAAAAAGAAAATGGCCGGGCATCGAGACCCGGCTGATAAGTCATAAGGATAATCGCTGACGTGGCGTCGGGCGCCACGGCTTACAGCACTGCGGAGAGGGCGTCAGGGCTGATAAATGCCGACGCCCAGCGCGTTCTCTTTTCGGGTTCGGGCGATGACTGACTGCGGGGATTCATGCACGCGCAGGTCCATCTGCTGTTCGGTACGTACCACTGCGCCACGCAGTGTGTTGGTCAAAACCTCGGTGATTTCCACATCAACGAACTGACCGATCATATCCGGCGTGCCTTCAAAGTTCACCACGCGGTTGCAGGCTGTCCGGCCCGCCAGTTCCATCACGCTTTTGCGGGAAGTGCCTTCCACCAAAATACGCTGTACGGTTCCGAGCATCCGGCGGCTGAACTGCAGCACCTGCTGGTTGATGCGATCCTGCAGGATATACAGACGCTGTTTCTTTTCGTCTTCGCTGACGTCATCGACCATATCGGCCGCCGGTGTGCCAGGGCGAGACGAGTAGATAAAGCTGAAGCTGGTGTCAAAGTTGATCTCGGCAATCAGATTCATGGTCTGTTCGAAATCGGCCTGGGTTTCGCCCGGGAAGCCGATAATAAAATCGGAGCTGAGCTGGATGTCCGGCCGCGCCTTGCGCAGCTTGCGAATGATCGCTTTGTATTCCAACGCGGTATGCGCGCGCTTCATCATGGTCAGTATACGGTCTGAGCCGCTTTGTACCGGCAGATGCAGGAAGCTCACCAGCTCCGGCGTGTCTTCATAAACCGCGATGATATCGTCGGTGAATTCAATCGGATGGCTGGTGGTGAAACGGATGCGGTCGATACCGTCGATGGCTGCCACCAGGCGCAGCAGTTCGGCAAACGAGCAAATTTCGCCGTCGTAAGTCGCGCCGCGATAGGCGTTGACGTTCTGGCCGAGCAGGTTGACTTCGCGTACGCCCTGCGCCGCCAGTTGGGCGACTTCAAACAGGACGTCATCGCTTGGGCGGCTGACTTCTTCACCGCGGGTATAAGGCACCACGCAGAAGGTACAGTACTTGTTGCAGCCTTCCATGATGGAGACGAAGGCGGTAGGGCCTTCGGCACGCGGTTCCGGCAGGCGATCGAATTTTTCGATTTCCGGAAAGCTGATGTCGACGATGGGGCTGCGGGTGCCCTGCACGTGGTTGAGCATTTCCGGCAGGCGGTGCAGGGTCTGCGGCCCGAACACGACGTCGACGCAAGGCGCGCGGCTGCGAATGTGTTCGCCTTCCTGTGAGGCCACGCAGCCACCGACGCCGATGATCAGCGCCGGGTTCTTTTCTTTCAGCAGTTTCCAACGCCCTAACATGGCGAAAACTTTTTCCTGCGCTTTCTCGCGGATCGAGCAGGTATTCAGCAGCAGCACGTCCGCTTCTTCAGCGTTGTCGGTCCATTGGTAACCGTGTGTGCTTCCCAGTAAGTCCGCCATTTTCGATGAATCATATTCATTCATCTGGCAGCCCCAGGTTTTGATATGTAGTTTTTTGGTCATTGACTTGCCATTACTCAGTGCGGACGAAAGTTGCGATACGCGACATGCAGGGCGCTTATTGTAAACATTTGACGCCGTTGTGACCAGCGCGGGGAAAACACCATGCGACCTGAAGCCAAATTAAAAATCCGTTACACTGGAGCCAAACGCCATGCCGGTGGGAATGGCGATAATTCACTAAGAAAACATAGCCAATATGAACGTATCTCAAAAACGGTATGACGCCGTGGTGGTAGGCGGCGGGATGGTCGGCGCGGCCGCCGCATTGGGGCTGGCGCAGGCCGGTTGGTCGGTGGCCTTGCTGGAACATCAGGCGCCGCAGGCGTTCGATGCGCAAAGCCCGCCGGATCTGCGTATTTCCGCCATCGGCTGCACCTCGGTGGGGTTGCTGAAACAACTCGGCGCCTGGCCGGCGGTGCAAGCGATGCGCTCGGCGCCTTACCGCCGATTGGAAACCTGGGAGTGGGCCTCTTCACGGGTAGCGTTTGACGCCGCCTCGCTCGGCCTGCCGGAGCTGGGTTTTATGGTAGAAAACCGTATTTTGCAACTGGCGCTCTGGCAACAGCTGGAGCAGTGCGAAAATCTGACGCTCTATTGCCCCGCCAGGCTGCGTTCGCTGCAGCGGAATGACGACCACTGGCAAGTGACGCTGGACTCTTCACAGACGCTACAAGCACGTTTGGTAGTGGGGGCCGATGGAGCCAACTCGCAGGTGCGCAATTTGGCCGCTATCGGCACCAGTGGCTGGCAGTACCGCCAGTCCTGCATGCTGATCACCGTCGATACCGGCGAGCCGCAGCAAGATACGACCTGGCAGCAGTTTTTCCCTTCCGGTCCCCGGGCTTTCCTGCCGTTATATGATCAATGGGCCTCGCTGGTGTGGTACGACAGCCCGCAGCGTATCCGCCAGCTGCAGGCGATGCCGCCAGCGCAGCTTGAGAAAGAGATCGCCGAAGCCTTTCCTGCCCGCTTAGGGGAAGTGAAGGTGCATGCGGCCGGATCTTTCCCGTTAGCGCGCCGCCATGCGCAACGCTATGTGTTGTCGGGGTTGGTGTTGCTCGGTGACGCGGCACATACCATCAACCCGTTAGCCGGGCAGGGAGTAAACCTGGGGTATCGTGACGTGGAAGCCTTGCTGGCGGTTTTGTGTGATGCACGCGAGTTGGGTGAAGACTGGAGCAGCGAAGCGGTGCTGATGCGTTATCAGCGTCGCCGTCGCACCGATAACTTGCTGATGCAAAGTGGTATGGATCTGTTTTATACCGCTTTCAGCAATAATTTGTCGCCGCTTTGCGTGGCGCGCAATATTGCGTTGATGGCGGCCCAGCGGGCGGGCAAGTTGAAGGAACATGCGCTGAAATACGCGTTGGGGCTGTAGGCGGCCCTTCCTACAAGGGCGCAGTTCAATGTCGCGCCCTTATTCATTCGGTCTCGCCAAATTTCAGATAGCAAAAAGCCCGCCGAAGCGGGCTTTTCTAAATGTGGCTGGGGTGCCAGGATTCGAACCTGGGTATGCTGGTATCAGAAACCAGAGCCTTACCGCTTGGCGACACCCCAATGGTGTAACAGTAAAATATGGTGGCTACGACGGGATTTGAACCTGTGACCCCATCATTATGAGTGATGTGCTCTAACCAGCTGAGCTACGTAGCCATTTTTCGATATTTTACTTTAAAAGTCAACAGCATTGGTATGGCTGGGGTACCTGGATTCGAACCAGGGAATGCTGGTATCAAAAACCAGTGCCTTACCGCTTGGCGATACCCCATCAACACGTTTAACTTTTTTTGCAACATCCCCATCCTAAAAAAGATGGCTGGGGTACCTGGATTCGAACCAGGGAATGCCGGTATCAAAAACCGGTGCCTTACCGCTTGGCGATACCCCACCTGTTGCCTGCAACTCGATGAAAAGAAATGGTGCGGGAGGCGAGACTTGAACTCGCACACCTTGCGGCGCTAGAACCTAAATCTAGTGCGTCTACCAATTTCGCCACTCCCGCAAAAAAGATGGTGGCTACGACGGGATTTGAACCTGTGACCCCATCATTATGAGTGATGTGCTCTAACCAGCTGAGCTACGTAGCCATCTTTTTTCGCGCAACCTTCATCGGCGTTGCGGGGCGCATTATGCGTATATGGCCGTTTTGCGTCAACAAGTTTTTTCCCGAAAAAGCGGCTGGATGTGTCGTTTGTCTGGGTTGTGAACAGTATGGCGATAAAAGCATCAATTCAGGCAATTAATGGTTGAAAACATCAGCAAAAAGGCGGACCCGGAGGTCCGCCTTGAGACTGCGGACAAACATATAATGTTTGGCGGCAGGCGATAAAGGATTTGAAAATAAACCAGGAAAATCAATTTATTGATTTTCGGCTAAGAACACAAAGGGGGAAAAACCACGCTTTTATCCCCCTTTGTCAATAACCTGAAGGCGGGCCCGGAGGCCCGCCTTGGGGAGAAAACCCGGCGTGATTATTTGTAGGCGGACTGGTGAACGCCGACTGCACGACCAGAAGGATCGTCCATTTTCTTGAATGACTCGTCCCATTCGATGGCTTTGGCTGAGGAACAGGCCACTGACGGGCCGCCAGGCACGCATTCTGCCGCGCTTGGCAGCGGGAACAGCTCTTCGAAAATTTCGCGATACAGGTAGCCTTCTTTGGAGCTCGGCGTGTTGTACGGGAAACGGAAACGTGCGGTTTCGAGCTGTTGATCGCTGATCTGCTTGGCAGCGACCTCTTTCAGCGTGTCTATCCAGCTGTAACCCACGCCGTCGGAGAACTGCTCTTTCTGGCGCCAGGCGACGCTGGCCGGCAGATAGGATTCAAAACATTCGCGCAGGATATGTTTTTCCATTTTGCCATTGCCACACATTTTGTCCTTAGGGTTGATGCGCATTGCCACGTCGAGGAATTTTTTATCCAGGAAGGGCACACGGGCTTCCACACCCCAGGCGGACATCGCCTTGTTGGCGCGCGCGCAGTCAAACATATGCAGTGCTAACAGTTTACGTACGGTTTCGTCGTGGAACTCACGGGCATCCGGCGCTTTATGGAAGTACAGGTAGCCGCCGAACACTTCGTCCGCGCCTTCGCCAGACAGCACCATCTTGATGCCCATCGCCTTGATCTTGCGTGACATCAGATACATCGGAGTGGAAGCGCGAATGGTGGTAACGTCATAGGTTTCGATGTGATAAATCACGTCGCGAATGGCGTCCAGACCTTCCTGTACGGTGAAGTGGATCTCATGGTGCACGGTGCCCAGGTGGTTTGCCACTTCCTGCGCGGCGCGCAGATCCGGTGAACCTTCCAGACCCACGGCGAAGGAGTGCAGCTGTGGCCACCAGGCTTCGCTGCGCTCTTGATCTTCGACACGGCGTGCCGCGTACTTTTTGGTAATGGCGGAGATCACCGAAGAATCCAGGCCGCCGGACAGCAGTACGCCATAGGGTACGTCGGACATCAGGTGGCTTTTCACCGAGTCTTCCAGCGCGTTGCGCAGGGCATTGGCGTCGGTCACGTTGTCTTTAACGTTGTCGTAATCGAACCAGTCACGTTGATAATATTCGCGGATCTCGCCGTCCTGGCTCCACAAGTAGCTGCCCGCCGGGAATTCTTTAATGGTGCGGCAAACTGGCACCAACGCTTTCATTTCAGAGGCGACATACAGGTTGCCGAATTCGTCATGGCCCATGTACAGCGGGATAATGCCCAGATGGTCGCGGCCAATCAGGTAAGCGTCTTTCTCTGAATCGTACAGCGCGAAGGCGAACATCCCTTGCAGTTCGTCGAGGAAGTCAGGGCCTTTCTCCTGGTACAGCGCCAGAATCACTTCACAGTCGGAGCCGGTCTGGAATTGGTAGCGATCGCTAAACTGCTGGCGCAGCGCCTGATGGTTGTAGATCTCGCCGTTAACGGCCAGAACGTGGGTGTGCGCAGCGTTGTACAGCGGTTGGGCGCCATTGTTGACGTCGACAATCGACAGGCGCTCATGCACCAGGATGGCTTTATCGCTGGCGTAAACACCGGACCAATCCGGGCCGCGGTGGCGCATCAGACGGGACAGCTCCAGCGCTTTCTTACGCAATTCAACGGGATCGGACTTCAGATCGAGCACACCGAAAATAGAACACATATACCGACTCTCCTAACGACTTTTTTATACCTGTCATACTTCAAGTGGCTTGGGTGTTGGCTGCCTTCACTCACCCCTTGAGTAAGCTCCTGGGGCTTCGCTCAGTTGCCGCCGACAAGCAACTCGAATTATTTTGGGCATAGACTGTGATGTTGTATTTGCTGTTATAGGCAGCATGGCCGCTGCATCAACGATGGCGCGGTTTTGCTGCGTTGTGTTTATGAAAATGCGTCAAAACCGGCAGGGGATGCAAGCGTTTTAGCGCTGCACCGAAAAATAGTTGTTTGGGGGAGGTCGAAAATTAGCGGATGTTCAGTTAAATGATATAAAAATTGATGAATATTCATTTTTTCAATCAATGGATGAGTTGCCGGTTAATTTTACCGGCAACTCATTGCCGACTATCAGGCGATCAACTGCCACAGGGTGAAGGCCGCATCCGGCGTCCATCCCGCATTGGAGGTGTGCGCCTGCAGGCAGGTGTATTTCTTGCCTTTATACGTCACCACGTCACCGGCTTTATAGCTGTGGTTGTTCTGCCACTCGGCCACGCCCGGATCGGGAGGCGTACTGCCATCCGAGGTTTTAACTGCCAGCGCACTGCTTGGCAGCGACGTATTGCCTTGGTTGTCGGTGGCGGTGACAAAATAGCTGTACTGAGTGGCTGCCGTCAGGCCGCTGTCCTGCAGCGACAGGCCACCGGTTTGGCCAATGGCGCTGCCGTTACGGTAAACCGTATAATGGCTAATCGGTTTGACGCTGCTTGCCGCAGCCCAGTTCAACGTCAGCGACGTTGCGGTAATCGCACTGGCGTTCAGCGCGGTAGGCGCTTCAGGCTTTCCCGGCGGCGGGGTGACTCCTCCCTGGATCAGCGCGGCATAACGAGTTTTGAATTCCCAGTTATAGGCCACGCCAGCCTTACTCTTGCCATTGTCCCAGTTCACCGACCAGGTCATCAGGCCCTTGATCGACAAGCTTTTGGCGTCAAGGCGCGCGAAAGCGTTATAGACCGCCTGTTTGTCGACCACATAACCGGTGGCGGCGGCATCATTGTTGGTAGGTAAACCGATCACAAATTTGGATGCCGGGATTTTGGTGTAGCCGCGGGTGCCGGTAACCAGGCTTTCGGTCAGGTAATACAGAAAGTCTTCTTTCATCGCGTCGTTATTCTGGGTGATCCAGGCGCCTTTGCCGCCATTGGCTTCATCGACCCAAATACCGTCACCGCCCTGGTTATAATATTGCGGTGCAATAAAGTCATAAAACCCTTCGAGAGCGGTAATATAATCCAGGTAAGTCCCGTTAGTCCGCAAATAAGGGAATTCTGGCGCCATGCTGACAATAAAGTTTTTACCTTCGGCGGCATAATGCGCTTTTACTTTTTTCAGTGCGGCAGGCAAAACGGTTTTATTATTGGCTGCACCGATAGCCGCCTGTTCCAGATCGATATCCAGACCGTCAAAACCGTAGGTTTCCACCAGACGGATAATTTCATTGCTCAGTTTGTCTTCGTCGCCGGTTTTCAATTCGATATGTGCGTCGGCGCCGCCCAGAGACATCAGTACCGCGCGGCCCTGGCTGTTCAATACGCCGACCTGGCGACGGAACTCGGCATCGGACAGGTTGTAAGGTTTGAAGGTTGGGATACCCACGCCCTTCATAAAGGCTACGGCCACCACGTTATATTCGGCCGGGATGTCGGTCAGGTTCATATTGGCGAATTGGCCCTGCTGATAACCGTCACTGGCGCCGGCGGCCCAGTTGTGCCAAAAACCCATCATGATTTTTTTATTGGACATATCCGGCATGGCGGCTGCGTCATCTGCAGCTTGTGCATTGATAATGTTATCGGAGCTCATAGTAACCTCGTTATTTTAGGTAAGATTAATTCCACACGCCGTCAATAGGGATTATTGGCGGGGCGTAAATACATAGTGCGGATTTTTAACGAGGGCGGGGTGAAACCTTTTCGCGACAATAATAAATTAAATTCAAATTGGCGCGAAAATAAGGTGGCCGTGATGGCCACCTCAGCGATTAGAAAATATTGATATCGGCAACGGAAGGGAAGATGTAGCTCGGGCGGAACGGCATGGTTTCCACGTCGTTCAACGTCGAGACGCCGGACAACACCAGCACGGTTTCCAGACCGGCCTGGAAGCCCGCCAGGATATCGGTACGCAGGTTGTCGCCGACGATCACCGTTTCTTCCGAATGCGCCTGCATTTTGTTGAGCGCGGCGCGGATGATCCACGGGCTGGGTTTGCCGACGTAAAACGGCTTGCGGCCGGTGATTTTCTCGATCGGGGCGCACAGCGCGCCGCAGGCAGGCACAAAGCCATGGCCGTGAGTATCCGGGTTGGTCGCGATAAAGCGCGCACCGTTATTAACGAAGTAGGCGGCCTTATGCATCATGTCCCAGTTGTAGGAGCGGGTTTCCCCGACAATCACGAAGTCCGGGTTGATGTCGGTAATGGTGAAACCGGCTTTATACAATTCATGGATCAGCGCGCCTTCGCCCACCACGTAGGCCTTTTTGCCTTCCTGACGGCGCAGGAAATCGGCGGTGGCCATGGCGGAGGTATAAAACGCGCTTTCCGGGACTTCAAGCCCGGCGGCGGAGAAGCGGTTCGCCAGATCCTGCGCCGTCTGCGATGGGTAGTTGGTCAGCACCACCAGCGGCATGCCCTGTTCCTGAATCCGCGCCAGGAAAAGATCGGCGCCGGGAACTGGCGTGTTGTCATGCAGCAGCACGCCGTCGATATCACATATAACGTTTTTGATTGTCATTGTTGCTGTTTCTCATGATTGGCGGCAGGCAAAACGCGAAGATAACACACCTGCCTTAGGCGGCGGATCAGCTTTCCAGCAATCGCTGCAATAGCACGCCGTTGAGCATTGCTCGCTTGGCCAGGGCGAAAGCCCCGATCGCCGAGCGATGATTGAGTTCGGAGGTGACCACCGGCAGGTTCTTGCGGAAGTCCTTCAGCACCTGAGTATTGATGCAGCTTTGGATCGCCGGCAGCAGCACTTTTTCCGCCTCGGTAATTTCACCGGCGATCACCACTTTCTGCGGATTAAACAGGTTAATGGCAATGGCCACGGCTTTGCCGAGGTAGCGGCCGACGTGTTCGATCACTTCGCTGGCCAGCAGATCCCCGCGGTTGGCGGCCTTGCAGATGGCGGAGATGCTGCAGTCGTCGAGTGTCAGCTTGCTCGGGTAGCCCTGAGTCAGTAACTGGCGCACGCGGTGTTCAATCGCGGCGTTAGCGGCGACGGTTTCCAGACAGCCGAAGTTGCCGCAGTGGCAGCGTTCGCCCAGCGGGTCGATTTGAATATGGCCGATTTCGCCGACGTTGCCGTTATTACCCAGGAAAATCTGACCGTTGACGATAATGCCGGCACCGGTGCCGCGGTGCAGACGCACCAGAATGGAGTCTTCGCAGTCGCGGGTGGCGCCAAAATAGTGCTCGGCCAAAGCCAGGCTTCGGATGTCATGGCCGACAAAGCTGGTGACGTTAAAACGTTGCTGCAGGTTGTCTACCAGCGGCCAGTTGCTGACGCTGATGTGCGGCATATAGCGCACCACACCGAGCGCCGGGTCAACCAGACCTGGCAGGATCACCGCGATGGCGATCAGTTCGCGCAGCTTGCGCTGGTAGTCTTCGATGAATTGCGCAATGGCGGTGAACAACGCATTTTCCAGTGTTTCCTGGGTCCTTTCCGGCAGCGGATAGTGCTCTTCACCGAGCGATTTTCCGCTCATGTCGTACAGGGTGATGGTGGCATCATGACGCCCGAGGCGAACGGCCACGGTGTGGAAATGCCGGGTTTCGGAGACAATGGAAATGGCGCGGCGGCCGCCAGTGGAGGCTTGCTGATCGACTTCTTTGATCAGCCCGCGCTCCAACAGCTGGCGAGTAATTTTAGTGACGCTGGCGGGCGCTAGCTGGCTCAGTTCGGCTATTTGAATGCGCGAGATCGGACCCTGTTGGTCGATCAGGCGGTAAACTGCCGCGCCGTTGAGTTGTTTGACTAAGTCAACGTTCCCTATCTGTGCCTGTCCGCCAGTACTCATCAATAATTTTACTCGCTGTCTACCCTTCATACTTCAAGTCGCAGGGGTGTTGGCCGCCTTTACTCACTCAAATCACATACCAGTGTATGCTCATTGAGGTTCGTTCAGTTGCCGCCTACCTGCGACTCGAATTATTTTGGGTATATATGTTAGTTAAACCTCGTTACCGTTAACGAGCGTTTTGGTGATGCTAAAGTCGCGGGTAAACGCGGTCAGGTTTGCCACCTTACCGGCTTCGATCGTGCCTAAACGATCGTCCACGCCGATAGCACGCGCCGGATAGAGTGTCGCCATACGCAGCGCTTCATCCAACGCGATGCCAACGTGTTCAACGCTGTTTTTCAACGCGTCAATCATGGTCAGCGCAGAGCCGCTCAGGGTGCCGTTCTCGTCCACGCACAACCCATCGCGATAGTATATTGTTTTACCGGCAAAAATAAATTGGTCAATATCGGCACCCGCCGGGGCGGTGGCGTCGGTGACCAGCACCAATTTATCACCTTTCATGCGTTTGGCGTTACGGATACTCGCCCAGGCCACGTGATGGCCGTCGGCGATAATGCCGGTGTAGACTTCAGGCGTGTCGAAAATTGCCCCCATCAGCCCCGGTTCGCGCCCGGTGATATACGGCATGGCGTTATACAGGTGCGTGGCGAAAGTGATGCCGGCAGCAAAACCGGTGCGGGCCTGTTCGTAAGTCGCATTCGAGTGACCGGCGGACACCACGATGCCGGCGTCGGTCAGTTGCTTGATAAAGTGTGGCTCTACCATTTCCGGCGCCAGCGTCACCTTGGTGATCACATCGGCATTCGCGCACAGGTAGTCGATCATCTCGCTGGTTGGCTTGCGGATAAACGCCGGGTTATGGGTGCCTTTTTTCAACGGGCTAAGGTACGGCCCTTCAAGGTGTAGACCCAACGCCTGATTCTGATGTTTTTTCAGATAAGCGCGCATCACTTCGATGCTGTGCTTCATAAATTCGTCGCTGCTGGTGATCAGCGTCGGCAGATAGCTGGTGCAGCCGGATTTTTCGTTGGCACGCTGCATAATTTCCAGCGTCTCTTCCGAAATGGCGTCCAGCGAATCGTTAAATTGCACGCCGCCGCAGCCGTTAAGCTGCACGTCGATCAAACCGGGGGCCAGGATAGCGCCACCCAGATCGCGCGTTTCAATGCCGGCCGGCAGTTCAGCCAGCGGGCAAACTCGTTCAATCAGCCCATCAGCGATTACCACTGCATGGTCGTCAAGTACGTCGTGGCCGGTAAAAATACGGCCGTGGGTTAAAGCGAACATCGTAGCCCCCTGCAGGAATTAAAGACTCTTCACGCTTTCCGCTTCTAATTCGCGGAAATACTTAACGGTTTTGACTTTCAGCTCCATGGTGGATGGCTCATCGCACACCACAACGGCTTTGGCATGCAACTGCAGGCAACTGATGGTCCACATGTGGTTGATGTTGCCTTCCACAGCGGCTTCCAGCGCCTGAGCCTTGGCGTGGCCGGTCACCAGAATCATCACTTCCTCAGCGTCGAGCAGCGTGCCCACGCCCACGGTCAGTGCAAACTTCGGTACCAGGCTAACGTCGCCGCCAAAGAAGCGGGAGTTGGCGATGCGGGTATCTTCGGTCAGGGTTTTGATGCGAGTGCGCGAGGCCAGAGATGAAGCCGGCTCGTTAAACGCGATATGACCGTCGATGCCAACGCCACCCATGAACAGGTTGATCTTGCCGTAGGATTTGATTTTCGCTTCGTACTGGCGGCACTCGGCGTCAACGTCCGGTGCATTACCATTCAGCAGGTTGATATTTTCGCGTGGGATATCAACGTGATCAAAGAAATTACGGTACATGAAGGTATGATAGCTTTCCGGGTGTTCCTGCGGCAGGCCAACGTATTCATCCATGTTGAAAGTCACCACATGCTTAAAGCTTACTTCACCTGCTTTGTGCATCGCAATCAGATGTTTGTACGCTTCCAGCGGAGTGCCGCCGGTTGGCAGGCCGAGCACAAACGGACGCTCCGCAGTAGGCTTGAATGCGTTGATGCGCTGGACGATATGGCGTGCGGCCCATTTGCCGACTTGTGCAGTATCTTTCAGTGGGATAAGTCTCATCTAACACCTCTTGGGGTAAGTAAACTAAAGCTATACTGGTTCGAGCCTGAACGAGAGTCTTAAGCCTAACCCAGGTTTATGATTCTCACGTGATGCGTCAGGTTCGATGATTTTTTTAATGATAAAATAAGTTTTGTGTGATGGCTAGCAATGTGGCAGCTTAAGACTGCTTTTTGGTGATATAAATCACAAAAAAGGAGGTTTTAATTTGCGATACGAAATAATTTTTTTACACTCCACTTTGTTGTCGTTCGTCCAGAGTTAATCGCAGTGTGTGATGGCGCTAGCGTAAAATATGATAAAGCCCATAAAAGGGCATTAGGGGGAATATTAAGGTGAACATACTCGGCTTTTTCCAAAGATTGGGCAGGTCGTTGCAACTGCCAATCGCAGTACTGCCCGTGGCGGCGCTTTTGCTCCGCTTCGGCCAGCCCGACTTACTCAATATTTCGTTCATCGCACAGGCCGGTGGATCAATCTTTGATAATTTGGCGTTGATCTTCGCTATCGGTGTGGCAGCAACCTGGTCGAAAGACAATGCTGGTTCAGCGGCACTGGCGGGTGCGGTAGGTTACTTCATCCTGACTAAAGCGATGGTCACCATCAACCCGGCGATCAATATGGGCGTGCTGGCCGGTATTATTACCGGTCTGGTGGGCGGGGCGGTTTATAACCGCTGGTCCGGCATCAAACTGCCTGAGTTCCTTTCCTTCTTCGGCGGTAAACGCTTCGTTCCTATCGCAACCGGCTTTTTCTGTTTAATCCTTGCGGCGATCTTTGGTTATATCTGGCCACCGGTTCAGAATGCCATCCACGCCGGCGGTGAATGGATTGTGTCCATGGGCGCTGTGGGTTCCGGCATCTTCGGTTTCGTTAACCGTCTGCTGATCCCAACCGGTTTGCATCAGGTATTGAACACCATCGCCTGGTTCCAGATTGGTGAATTCACCAATGCCGCGGGCACCATCTTCCACGGTGACATCAACCGCTTCTACGCGGGCGACGGCACTGCCGGGATGTTCATGTCCGGCTTCTTCCCAATCATGATGTTCGGTTTGCCGGGGGCGGCACTGGCCATGTATTTCGCTGCGCCGAAAGAGCGTCGCCCAATGGTTGGCGGTATGTTGCTGTCTGTGGCGCTGACCGCGTTCCTGACCGGTGTGACCGAGCCGCTTGAATTCCTGTTCATGTTCCTGGCTCCGCTGCTGTATCTGGTCCATGCCATTTTGACCGGTATCAGCCTGTTTGTAGCCACCCTGCTGGGCATTCACGCCGGCTTCTCCTTCTCTGCAGGCGCCATCGACTATGTGTTGATGTACAACCTGCCGGCCGCCAGTAAAAACGTCTGGATGCTGGTCGTGATGGGTCTGGTCGCCTTCGCGGTGTACTTTGTACTGTTCTCCATCATTATCCGTGCATTCAATTTGAAAACTCCGGGTCGTGAAGATGCGTCTGACGATATCGTTGCACCGGAAGCCAACAGCAACACTGATGAAGGCTTGCGCGCGCTGTCTCGCAGCTATATCGGTGCCATCGGCGGTTCAGACAACCTGACCGGCATTGATGCTTGCATCACCCGTCTGCGTCTGAGCGTGAAAGATTCTTCGAAAGTGCTTGATGCAAGCTGCAAACGTCTGGGTGCCTCCGGCGTGGTGAAACTGAACAAGCAAACCGTTCAGGTCATCGTGGGTTCTAAAGCGGAAGCCATTGCCGACGGTATGCGTGCGGTTATTGCAGCCGGTCCGGTTCCTGCGGCAGAAGTGGCACCGGCAGCCGGTGTGACCGCAGTAAAAGCACAGGCGGTGCCTAATGCGGTGAAAGTGGCCTTCGAGTCGCTGGTGGCTCCGGTCACCGGTGAAGTAGTGGCGCTGGATCAGGTTCCTGATGAAGCCTTTGCCAGCAAAGCGGTAGGTGACGGTCTGGCGATTCGCCCAACGGATAAAACCGTCGTGGCGCCAGCTGACGGCACCATCGTGAAAATCTTCAACACCAACCACGCCTTCTGCCTGGAAACCGACAAGGGTGCGGAGATTGTGGTGCACATGGGTATCGACACCGTGGCATTGAACGGTCAGGGCTTCAAGCGTCTGGTTGAAGAGGGCGCTGAGGTGAAAGCCGGCCAGCCAATCCTTGAACTGGATCTGGACTTCCTGAACGCCAACGCACGCTCGATGATAAGCCCGGTAGTGGTCAGCAACGCTGACGATTACGCCGGCCTGTCGGCGCTGGCGACCGGTTCTGTGGTCGCAGGCCAGACCAAACTGTTCGAGATCCAAAAGTAAACCGATTTACCTGAGTAGTACCCGGGGTGTTTAACGAGTCATGACGGAACGCACCCTACCTTTGGCGGGAAGAGAGCAATCTCTTCCCGCTTTTTTATGGGCGATAGGTGACGAAAGCTGCCCCGTGGTGGTGCTGCGATCTGTCGTGGTGCAACGCCCCGCATTTTTCGTGAAACAAACGGTTGTTTCCGGGCGTGGCTTGTTGGATCATAGGCGGTTATGTGTAGCGCTTTGCATTGAGGAATAGTGAAATGAGTGAGGCTGAAGCCCGCCCAACCAATTTTATCCGTCAGATCGTCGATGAAGATCTGGCTTCAGGGAAACATACGTCGGTACATACCCGTTTCCCGCCGGAGCCGAATGGTTATCTGCATATCGGCCATGCTAAATCCATTTGCCTGAACTTTGGCATCGCCAAAGATTACCAGGGCCAGTGCAACCTGCGTTTCGATGACACCAACCCGGTAAAAGAAGATATTGAGTTCGTTGAGTCGATCAAACACGACGTGGAGTGGCTGGGCTTTGAGTGGAGCGGCAACGTCCGTTACTCCTCAGATTACTTCGATCAGTTGCACCAGTATGCGGTAGAGCTGATTAACAAAGGGCTGGCCTACGTCGACGAGCTGTCGCCTGAGCAAATCCGCGAATATCGCGGCAGCCTGACCTCGCCGGGCAAAGACAGCCCGTACCGCGGTCGCAGCGTGGAAGAAAACCTGGCGCTGTTCGAAAAAATGCGCAACGGCGAATTTGCCGAAGGTAGCGCCTGCCTGCGTGCCAAGATCGACATGGCG
Source organism: Serratia sp. AXJ-M (assembly GCF_046531865.1). Lineage (NCBI taxonomy): Bacteria > Pseudomonadati > Pseudomonadota > Gammaproteobacteria > Enterobacterales > Yersiniaceae > Serratia > Serratia sp. AXJ-M. Next base: position 1,256,744 of record NZ_CP059394.1, read on the forward strand.
TCACCGTTTATCGTGATGCGCGATCCTGTGCTGTACCGCATCAAGTTCGCGGAACACCACCAGACCGGCAACAAATGGTGCATCTACCCGATGTACGATTTCACCCACTGCATTTCCGATGCGCTGGAAGGGATCACCCATTCGCTGTGTACGCTGGAATTCCAGGACAACCGTCGCCTGTATGACTGGGTGTTGGACAACATCACCATCCCTTGTCATCCGCGTCAGTACGAATTCTCACGCCTTAATCTCGAATACGCCATCATGTCTAAGCGCAAGCTGAACCAGTTGGTGACCGAGAAAATCGTTGAAGGCTGGGATGACCCGCGTATGCCGACCGTTTCCGGCCTGCGTCGTCGTGGCTATACCGCCGCATCCATCCGCGAATTCTGCCAGCGTATCGGCGTGACCAAGCAGGATAACAACGTTGAAATGGTGGCGCTCGAAGCTTGCATTCGTGAAGAGCTGAACGACAACGCACCGCGTGCGATGGCGGTGCTGGATCCGGTTAAGATTGTCATTGAAAATATGACTTCCGGCGTGGAAATGGTGACGATGCCTAATCACCCGAACAAGCCGGAAATGGGCAGCCGTGAAGTGCCGTTCAGCCGCGAGGTTTATATCGACCGTGCTGACTTCCGCGAAGAAGCCAACAAGCAATACAAGCGTCTGGTGCTGGGGAAAGAAGTGCGTTTGCGTAATGCCTACGTGATCAAAGCGGAACGCGTGGAGAAAGACGCTGAAGGCGAGATCACCACTATCTTCTGCAGCTACGATCCGGATACCTTGAGCAAAGATCCTGCCGATGGCCGTAAGGTGAAAGGCGTGATCCACTGGGTGTCTGCCGAGCACGCGTTGCCGGCGGAAATTCGCGTGTACGATCGTCTGTTCAACGTGCCAAACCCGGCAGCGGCAGAGGACTTCCTTGCCACCATTAACCCTGAGTCGCTGGTAATCAAGCATGGCTTTGTGGAGCCAAGCCTGGCAACTGCACAGCCGGAAAAAGCCTATCAGTTCGAGCGTGAGGGCTATTTCTGCGCCGATAATCGTTACTCCTCGGCAGAGCATCTGGTGTTTAACCGCACCGTTGGTTTGCGCGACACCTGGGCTAAAATCGGTGCCTGAGTGATAAGTGGTTAACGCAATAAGAGCGCAACTTCGGTTGCGCTTTTTTTATGTCTGTCGCCGTTATTTACCTTTCCTGTTGCGATGTAGTTCGCTCAATCAATGTTTAAATTTTTCTCTGGCCGTTGTATCCGTAATTTCTTGATATAAATCATCACTCATATAACATTGTCTTATATATTCGTGATGCGAATTAATGTCATCTAGAGAGCGCTCTCATATTTTTTCCTCTGGCTGACTTTTTTGATTCGGCTGAAACCATTAATCGTCTTATATTGACCTCATATCATTATTTATTCTGATTTTATTGAATTTTTTATTCGACACTCTCCTTGCATAGCCGCGTAACAAAATCTCATCGATATGTGCTCTTTGTCATACTTTGACAAATCTCTCTGATATTTCATTTGATAATTCGCGTCGCGAAAAATAGTCTGTCTGTAGCAATAAGTGCTGTGGGGTTTTAGCCCTGTCAGCAATATTTTTTACCCGATTGGGTTTTTATTGGCAGTCGTGCAGGGCAGTGGTGAACACGGGCGGCTGCAACTTTTAAAGTTAAGTCAAAGAGGAATTTCATTATGGGTACGCACGGTGCTCAGCGTAAAACGCTGGCGCTCGCAGTCGCGGGTGCGCTGTTGGGAACAGGGTTTGCCATGGCCCCTGAGGCGAAAGCCGCAGGATTTATCGATGATTCCACGATGACCGGCGGCGTATATTACTGGCAACGTGAGCGTGACCGTAAAGATCTCAATCCGACCAGTGACGATTACAATAAATACACCACCAACTTGTCGCATTCGACGGCCAACCTGAGCCTGGATTTTGCCTCGGGCTATGCCTGGGACATGTTCGGCCTGGACGTCGGCGCCTTTACCGCCATCGAGCTGGCTGAATCCAGCGCCAGCGGCCACCCGAATGAAATCGCGTTCTCTTCCAAAAACCGTACCTACGATGAAGACTACTCCGGCGACAAAGGCGGCATCAGCCTGTATAAAGCCGCCGGTAAATTCAAATATGGCCCCGTCTGGGCACGTGGCGGTTATATCCAGCCAAGCGGCCAAACTCTGTTGGCGCCGCATTGGAGCTTTATGCCCGGCACCTATCAGGGTGCAGAGGCCGGTGCCAAGTTTGACTACGGCGATGCCGGTGAGTTGAGCTTCTCTTATATGTGGACCAATAAATATAAAGCGCCATGGCATATCGAGATGGACGACTTCCGCCAGAACGATAAAAAAACCGGTGTCTCCTATCTGCACTCGCTGGGTGCCAAATACGACTTCAAAAACGATTTGGTGCTGGAGGCGGCATTCGGCCAAGCCCAGGGCTATGTGAATCAGTACTTCACCAAGGCGTCTTATAAATTCGATCTGGTAGGCAACCCGCTGACCACCAGTTACCAATTCTATGGCACCGAAGACCGCATTAACGACAAGAACGACCCGAACAGTATTTACGACGGCCTGGCCTGGCTGCAGGCGCTGACCTTTGGTTACACCACTGGCCAGTTCAACTGGCGCCTGGAAGGGACCATGGTCAAGGCCGAAGGCAACCAGGGCTACTTCCTGCAGCGTATGACGCCAACCTATGCTTCTTCCAACGGCCGCCTCGACGTGTGGTGGGATAACCGTTCCGACTTTAACGCCAACGGCGAAAAAGCGGTTTATGCCGGGGTGATGTACGACCTGAGCAACTGGAACCTGCCGGGCATGGCGGTGGGCGGTTCTTACGTTTACGCCTGGGACGCTAAACCGAGCACCAACCCTATGTACGATCAGAGCCAGCGTCTGAAAGAGAGCGCCTGGAGCCTGGACGCCATGTATACCATTCAGGAAGGCCGCGCCAAAGGCACGCTGCTGAAACTGCATTACACCCAATACGACAACCACACCAATATCCCAAGCTGGGGCGGGGGTTACGGCAACATCTTCCAGGACGAGAAAGACGTCAAATTCATGGTTATCGCGCCATTCACCATTTTCTAAACATACCCAGAGCTTGCGAGTTGCAGCTGGTGCAGATAACAACGCTGCGGCTTGAAAGATCGCGGGTATATTCCCCGGCGGCAGCGCCGGGGTCATTTAACGGGAATAACACGATGAAAAAAATCATGATGATGTTGGCTGCGGTAGCCACGTTGAGCGCCTGCGTACAGCCTGCGGCGCCGCCGGAAGATGCCAAATTGAAACAGGCCTACAGCGCCTGTATCAACACCGCGGAGGGCTCACCGGAAAAATTGCAGTCATGCCAGGCAGTGCTGAACGTACTGAAACAAGAGAAACAGCATCAACAGTTCGCCGAGAAAGAAACGGTGCGGGTGATGGATTATCAAAACTGCATTCAGGCAGTTCATAGCGGTAACGGCCAGGCTTATGACGCCAAATGTGGCCAGATTTGGAAAGAGATCCGCGATAACAACAATTAAGGACGATGATAAAAATGAATAAATTCAAATTGAGCGCGCTTGCCGCACTGACGGCAACCATTGGGTTATTTGGCAGCGTGGGGAACGCGATGGCCAATCAGCCGCTGGTGGATCAACTGAGCCAGCTGAAACTGAATTTGAAAATGGTCGATAACCGGGCAGCCGAAAACGGTCTGGATTGCGGCAAGTTGGGTGCCGACTGGGCGGCTTGCAACAAGGTGCTGATCGGCCTGACCAACGACAATCAGGAGATCAACGGTCAGGACTGGGCGATTTACTTCCACAGCGCCCGTCAGACCCTGCGTGTGGATAACGACCAGTTCAAGATATCTCACCTGACCGGTGATCTGTACAAGCTGGAACCTACCGACAAATTTACCGGCTTCCCTGCGGGGAAAACGGTAGAGATCCCGATTATCACTGAATATTGGCAACTGTTTAAAACCGACTTCGTGCCACGTTGGTACGCCACCTCGGGCGATGCCAAGCCTAAAATTCTGGTCAATACCGATACCGAAGATCTGAACCAGTTCGTTGCGCCCTTTACCGGCGACCAGTGGAAGCGTACCAAAGACGACAATAACATCCTGATGACGCCGGCCTCGCGCTTTACGAAAAACGCCGAGCTAAAAACCTTACCCACCGCGTCGTTACGCGGTCAGATAGTGCCAACGCCGTTGCAGGTTAAAGTGCATGCGCAGGATGTTGATCTGAGCAAAGGCGTTGCATTGGAGCTGAGCGCATTGTCCAAACCGGCGGCGGACGCCGTTGCCCAGCGTTTCGCGCTGTTGGGAATAACCAGTAACGCAGCCGGTTATCCGATCAAAACCGATATCCAACCGGGAATATTCAAAGGCGAACTGGCGGTACCGGGCGCTTATGAATTGATCATCGGCAAGCAGGAAGCGCGAGTCATTGGTTTCGATCAGACCGGGGTGTTCTATGGCCTGCAGTCCATCTTGTCATTAGTGCCTACCGAAGGCAGCGTAAAAATCGCTACGCTGGAGGCCAAAGATGCGCCGCGCTTCCAGTATCGTGGCATCTTCCTGGATGTCGCACGTAACTTCCACCAGAAGGATGCGGTGTTGCGCTTGCTGGACCAAATGGCGGCGTACAAGCTCAATAAATTCCACTTCCATCTGAGTGATGACGAAGGTTGGCGCATCGCCATTCCGGGCTTGCCGGAACTGACCGAAGTCGGTGGGCAGCGTTGCCACGACTTGAGCGAAACCACCTGCCTGTTGCCGCAGTATGGCCAGGGGCCGGAGGTTTATGGCGGCTTCTTCTCTCGCCAGGATTACATCGACATTATCAAGTACGCCAAGGCGCGCCAGATTGAAGTGATCCCGGAAATCGATATGCCGGCACATGCCCGTGCGGCGGTGGTCTCAATGGAAGCGCGCTATAAGAAACTGCATGCCGCCGGTAAAGAACAAGAGGCCAACGAGTTCCGTTTAGTGGATCCAACCGATACCTCTAACACCACCTCGGTGCAGTACTTCAACCGCCAAAGCTATCTCAACCCTTGCCTGGATTCATCCAAACGTTTTGTCGACAAGGTGATCGGCGAGATTGCCCAGATGCATAAAGAGGCCGGGCAGCCGCTGAGTACCTGGCACTTTGGCGGTGACGAGGCGAAAAACATCCGGTTAGGTGCTGGTTATACCGATGTGAACAAGCCGGAAGCCGGCAAAGGCATCATCGATCAGAGCAAAGAAGACAAGCCATGGGCAAAATCTCAGGTCTGCCAGGCGATGATCAAAGATGGCAAGGTCGCCGATATGGAGCACCTGCCAAGCTACTTCGGAGTAGAAGTCAGCCAATTGGTGAAAGCGCATGGGATCGACAGAATGCAAGCCTGGCAGGATGGCCTGAAAGATGCCAAAAACGCCAAGGCCTTTGCTACCCAGCGTGTCGGGGTTAACTTCTGGGATACGCTGTATTGGGGCGGGTTCGACAGTGCCAACGACTGGGCGAACAAGGGCTACGAACTGATCCTTTCAAACCCGGATTATGTCTACATGGACTTCCCGTATGAGGTGAACCCGGACGAGCGCGGTTACTACTGGGGAACGCGTTTCAGCGACGAACAGAAAATGTTCAGCTTTGCGCCAAACAACCTGCCGCAAAACGCCGAAACCTCGGTTGATCGCGATGGTAATCACTTTACCGCCAAGAGCGACAAGCCCTGGCCGGGGGCTTACGGTATTTCCGCGCAGATGTGGAGCGAAACCCAGCGAACCGACGAACAAATGGAGTACATGATCTTCCCTCGTTCGCTGTCGGTGGCTGAGCGCGCATGGCACCGGGCAGAGTGGGAGCAGGATTACCGGGCGGGCCGGGAGTATAAAGGCGGCGAAACCCACTTCATCGATACCAAGAAGCTGGACCGCGATTGGTTGCGCTTTGCCAACCTGCTCGGTCAGCGTGAGCTGGCAAAACTGGACAAAGGTGGCGTGAACTACCGGTTGCCGGTGCCAGGCGCCCGAGTGGTGGGGGGCAAGCTGGAAGCCAATATTTCGCTGCCGGGTCTGGGCATTGAATATTCCACCGACGGTGGTAAGCAATGGCAACGTTACGATGCCAAGGCCAAGCCTGGGGTTAGCGGTGAAGTACAAATCCGCGCTGTGAGCCCGGACGGCAAGCGTTATAGTCGCGCCGAGAAAGTGTAACTCCTGAACCACGGCCCGTCTGTTCGCAGGCGGGCCGTTATTGATGGTTAACAGCAGCGACCGGCGGTAATCAGCGATGAATTCGATACGGCTGACCTTTATGGTCGTTGCTTTTTTTTCTGGCATTGCCGGGGCACTGCAAATACCGACCCTGAGCCTGTTCCTCACCACCGAGGTTCGGGTGACTTCATTATGGGTCGGTTTTTTTTATGCGGTTAATGCCGGGGTCGGCATTATTGTCAGTTTTTTGCTGGCGAAAAAATCAGATCGTCAGCGTGACCGGCGCCATTTGATTTTAATCTGTTATTTATTGGCGGCGGGAAACTGTCTGCTATTTGCTTTTAATCGCAATTATCTGACGTTAATTACCGCAGGCGTGCTGTTAACCGCCATCGCCAATACTGCGATACCACAGTTATTCGCCCTGGCGCGTGAATACGGGGAACGGTCATCGCAAAACGTGGCGATGTTCAGCGCCATCATGCGCGCCCAACTCTCTCTGGCCTGGGTTTTTGGCCCGCCATTGGCTTTTATGCTGGTGGTGAATTATGGCTTTACGGCGATGTTTATGTTTGCTGCCGGCATATTCCTGCTGGTCACGCTGCTGGCCTGGTGGATATTACCCGAGGTGGCTCGCCCGCCTGTGGGCAATGAAATCGGCATACCGCAAAAAACGTTCTTCGATAAAGATATTAGCCGGTTGTTTTTCGCCTCGGTATTGATGTGGACCTGCAGCGCCATGTATCTGATTGATGTGCCGCTGTATATCACGGCCGAGTTGGGTTTGCCGCAAAGTCTGACCGGTTGGATGATGGGCATCGCGGCCGCGATAGAAATCCCCATCATGATCCTGGTAGGCCGATATGTAAATCGGGTGGGCAAGCGCCTGATGATGGCGGGGGCGATGGTGGCCGGCATACTGTTTTATGCCGGGATGCTGTGGTTTACCTCGGCCGCTGGGTTGCTGGTCTGGCAGCTGTTTAACGCGATATTTATCGGCATTCTCGCCACCGTCGGCATGCTGTATTTCCAGGACTTGATGCCGGAGCGGGCGGGCATGGCCACCACGTTGTTCACCAACAGCATTTCCACCGGTGTGATCCTGGCCGGAATATTACAAGGGATCCTGACCGAGTACGGGCCGCATTCCTCCGTTTATCTGTTAGCCATATTACTGCTTTGTATTGCTTTACCTGTCGGTTTTAAAACCCGGGAAGTCTAGGTGGTTTCTGAGTGAGTCGTTTATTTTTAAACACAAACAAGGATATATGATGGCTATATTGGTGACGGGCGGCGCCGGTTATATCGGCTCGCATACGGTATTGGCACTGTTAGAAAGGGGGGAGGAAGTTGTCGTACTGGACAACCTGTCCAACAGTTCGCCAGAGTCTTTGTTTCGGGTGGAGCGATTAACCGGTAAAAAAGTAATTTTTTATCAGGGAGATATCCAGCAACATCATTTGCTGGATCATATCTTTCGCCAGCATGATGTTCATGCGGTTATTCATCTTGCGGGTTTGAAGTCGGTCAGAGAATCTACCGAAGAGCCACTGAAATATTATCAAAATAATATTTCCGGCTCATTGATCGTACTGGACAGAATGCGCCATGCTGGCGTTAAGCAATTTATTTTCAGCTCTTCAGCCACCGTCTATGGGCCGGCAGAATATACCCCACTGACGGAAAGCTGTCGTGTTGGGCAGACCACCAATCCTTACGGAACCTCAAAGCTGATTGTCGAGCAGATCCTGGCGGAGTTCGCTTCAACGGCACCGCAGATGGCAATCACCGCGCTGCGTTACTTTAATCCGGCCGGGGCGCACGAGTCCGGCTTGATTGGTGAGGATCCCGCCGGCATTCCCAATAATCTTCTGGCTTATCTGGCGCAGGTGGCTATTGGCAAACTCGCGGTGTTGCCGGTGTATGGCAACGACTACCCTACCAGCGATGGTACCGGGGTACGTGATTACATTCACGTTATGGATTTGGCCGAAGGGCATTTAAAAGCGCTGGATAACCTGCAGCCAGGATTTAACGTCTATAACCTGGGCACCGGTAAAGGCTACTCGGTGCTGGAGATTATTCGGGCGTTTGAACGCGCCTGTGGCTTCAAAATCGCCTACCAATTTAATCCCCGGCGTGCGGGAGATATTGCCGAGTGTTGGTCCGACCCGTCTCTGGCGGCAGAGAAGCTGGGCTGGCAAGCCAAACGCAGTCTGGAAAAAATGGTGCGCGATGCCTGGTCATGGCAGAGCAAAAATCCGCAGGGTTATGGCTCTTCGGTGCCGCTGTCATCGATAAGGATGCTGGCCGATGAAGCTTAACGACGGGCATTTGGGGGTTATGCAGGATGATCTGTTCCGGGCTGAATATGAGGCGCGGATCAACGATCTAAAGTTTGAGTTTGTGAAATATCAACGTGAGGCTTCGTTGCTGCTGCTGGAGCGTTATCAGCGCGGTGTCGCGCAACTGCGTGAGTGGCGGGCTGCACATGGACATTTATTCGATGCCGCCCGCTGTTCTTCACTATTTTGTGTGCCTACTCGCCCGCTGGCTGCGAGTGAAAAACGGCTGCACCGGATCTGGCTGGGGGGCGCGATACCTGACGACGCCAGAGAGGTTATCTCCCAGTGGGGGGCCGCGCAGCAGGCGGTGGCTAGCACCGAGACGAATGACTGGGTCGGCATGTTATGGGTTTGGGACGCACAGCAGCTGGCAAGGGATGCGTATTTCATCCCCGTACCGGTGATAAAAGGCGGCTACCTGGGGGAGTATGATGCGGGCAACCATCGCCTGCAGGTGCATTCGCTGAGCGAACTGGCGCAAAAAAGGGTCGGCGACAACCTGGGCTTTATCCATCAACTGCACGATAAGCGCTATTACGCCACGCTTTCCGACTACTTCCGTTTTCTGATTTTGATCGAGATGGGGGGGCTGTATATGGATATCGATACCATACCCCACCGGTCGGCGACGCTGTTTTTGATCAAACCAGAGGTGCCTGATTATCTTCAGTTCCTGGCTGAGGGCGAGGTCAGCCACGTCAGCTGGTTGAATCTGTTTCTCGATGAAACCGGCATGATAGTCAGCCGCAAGGGCGATATCTCACTGTGCCGAATGCTGGCGGGGTTGGATCAGATCTATGCGGCGGAAAGCGGCGAAGTCCCGGACAAGAATTCGGATTATGAACGCAAACTGTTTGATCCCTTTTATCAGCTGTGGAGTCGCCACATAGGCCGCTCTTTCCTCAGTCACGATCGCTTCTGCCAGGATTATGGCGTCCATTATGATGCGCACCCACAGGCCGTCACCTGCGGTATTCGCGGAATGCGTCTGCTGGAGGATGTGATCACCAATGAACGACTACCGCTGTCGCAGGAAGAGCAACACAGCTACCGGCAATGCGTCAGCCGGCTGGAGCAGGTGGACTGGCAGCTTGAGCAGCCGCTGGATCTGGCACGTTATGCGGAAATATTTACCGTTGATGAAGTGCCGCGTATGGCCTATCCAGCGCAGATCCGTTCCGATATTGACCATTACCACTATTATTCCGTACTTTCCCATGACCGCACGCTTGATCGGGTAAACCAGCTATTTGGCGAGTACCTGATCGCCGATAACCGGCGGCAGATTACGGCGGGTAATTACTGGTGTCCGACCGCTGGGGTAGGGGGGGCGGTTTTGCCGGAGCCGGGTGGGGCATTGCATTTTCTGCCTGGACACCAGGCGAGTGAAACAGATAAAACCCGTATGGCGAAGCTGATTTTCAGTACCAGCTACCTTGAGTACTGTTCTGTTGGCAATCGAGCCGGGATGGATCTGGTGTCATTACAGCAGGCGCAAAATATTGAGCCTTATCTGGGGCTGATCACGGTAGCTTACGATCGGCGTGGAGAGTTTGTCGGTTTTTTTAATGCGGCCACCATTAGCGAGCTGTATGGCATAGAAGCGGATTATCATTATCGCGATGAAATAAGGCCGCTTGATGAGGCTTATGACAGCTTTGTCCAAAGCCAGTGCACTGAGGATGACTATTTCATCTGCAGTCTGGCGATTGAGAGCCAATTCCGCGGGCTAGGGCATTTTAACCAGCTGTTTGCGCAGATAAGGCAGCGAGCACAACAGCACCAGGCGAAAAATATCGTGCTGTGCGTATGGCAACGCAGTGATGCCAGCCAAATCTATCTGAACAAGGGGTTCCGTGTTCGAGGTGTATTCGATCACGTCTGGTCGCTGTTTTTTGATCGGTTGCTGTTTCTTGAGTATGAGCTGTGAAGAGGTTTGCCCATCCGCGTGTCGGCGGGTGAGTGAGTGCTGAGAGTGTAAGTGGGAAGCGAGAGAAGTGCTGTAGAGAAGTGCCGCTGCAATTGTTGTATTTAACGCTGTAAACTTTCCCCGGCCTGTCCGGGGATTTTTTATCCTATTATCGCAGGCACAAAAAAACCGCCGTTAAGGCGGTTCTCAATGCCGGTTAGGACATTATTTTTTGTCGTGCAGGGTGTCGTCTTCGCGGCAGTCACCTGTTTCACAGTGGCCGTACAGGTACAGGCTGTGGTTGGTGAGCTTGATGCCGTGTTGTTTGGCGATATCACGCTGACGCACTTCGATAGACTCATCGCTGAATTCGATCACTTTGCCGCAATCCAGGCAAATCAGGTGATCGTGGTGATGTTGCTGGGTCAATTCGAACACGGACTTGCCGCCTTCGAAGTTGTGACGGGTCACAATGCCGGCATCATCAAATTGGTTCAGTACGCGGTAAACCGTAGCCAGGCCAATTTCTTCGCCCATATCTATCAGTTTTTTGTACAGATCTTCCGCACTGACGTGATGGCATTCCGGATTTTGCAGTACTTCCAGGATTTTGAGTCGCGGAAGCGTGACTTTTAAGCCGGCCTTCTTCAATGCGGTGTTGTTGTCAGTCATGCGGATTCAGTCCTGTTACTATGCTAATCAAGTTGAGGCGTTCTCGCCTTTGGCATCGGTCGGCACAAAGAGTTAATTGCGTCTCATTATAGAACCGGTTGCTCTAAATGGAAACCGCCGGTTGTTAACAAAGCTATAATTGCACAATTGCATGTTATACATGCAACGTCTTGATGAATGGGATAAACCGAAAACTCAGTCTACCTTGATGGTGTGGGAAGTTACAAATCTGTAGCTTCTATTGCAGTAATTTGTACTGCCAATGATGGCCCTGCCGGCACACTATGCACTTTGCAGGGCTTTTGTTCAACCTTTGGCGTTACCCGACGATTTCGGCCAGGCTCAGCTCTTCGACGATTTGTTTTACCCAGCCTTCAACACGTTCGTTGGTCAGCTCAGGTTGGCGATCTTCGTCAATGGCCAGGCCGATGAAATGGCTGTCGTTGGCCAAGCCTTTGGACGCTTCAAAGTGGTAACCCTTGGTCGGCCAGTGGCCTACGATCGCGGCGCCACGCGGTTCAATGATGTCGCGAATGGTACCCATCGCATCACAGAAATACTCTGCGTAGTCTTCCTGATCGCCACAGCCGAACAGCGCAACCAGCTTGCCGTTGAAGTCAATTTCTTCCAGCGTTGGGAAGAAATCGTCCCAGTCGCACTGCGCTTCGCCGTAGTACCAGGTTGGGATACCGAGCAGCAGGATATCGAAAGCTTCCAGATCTTCTTTGCTGCTTTTGGCGATGTCATGAATTTCAGCCACCTCTTTACCAAACTGCTGCTGAAGAATTTTCTGGATCATCTTGGCAATGTTTTCGGTATTGCCAGTGTCGCTGCCAAAGAAAATGCCTACATTAGCCATATCGCGTATAACCTTTAAATTCAATAAATTGCATTCACGATGTTAGCGTAGACTACGATAACACCGATTAAAATGATGCCATGGCAAGAGATTATCTCTTACCGGTAAGTGCGTATCATGCCAGAAATTTACCCCGGGTATTTATCACTTTAATGCGATGCCGGGTGGAATAAAGCGGTGTTGATCGGGCGTCATCCTTAACGCCGCGCCGCATGTGCGGCTGCAATGATCAATGTTCTGGCTGCTCGTCCGCCAGTTGTGCCAGCAGCATTTGCTCAATAAGCTCGCTGCGGCTGATATTACGCTGTTCCGCCAGTTTGTTCAGGGCGTCCACCGCATCCGCGTTGATCTTCAGTTCCACACGCCGTAAGCCACGGACTTTATCGCGTCGAAGCTGATTACGCTTATTGATTCTAAGCTGTTCATCTCGGGATAGCGGGTTGGTTTTCGGGCGCCCCGGACGGCGTTCATCTGCGAACAGATCCAGCGTCGTGCGATCCGTTTGTTCTTTTGCCATAGGTAGCGGTACTGCAAGGGAGTTTGCATCAAAAAGCGCTTACACGCTTCCGGACGGTTCGGTTAACACACTTCGGGCCAATAAACCCTAACCCAAATTCACCCCAGCCTGACGTTAGCGAACACGCTCGGCACGGCGGCAAAATTATAGCGCGCCATATTACCCCAGCAGGTAGAGCGACGACAATGCTTAACTGAGCCGAAAACGCGCTAAGCCGTTATCTTTAGCGCGTTTTTTCATCAGATGGTGACTTTGGGAGGGAAACGGCCCATTTGTTGGGCCTGGCGCGACTCAGGCTTCGCCGAGAAAGCGGTGAATGGCGCGCAACACCGCCTCCGGTTTTTCTGCATGAACCCAATGTCCGGTACCGGCAACGACGTGAGCGCGAGCCTGCGGAAATTGACGGGCAATATCTTCGCGATAGCTGTCCTGCACGTAAGGCGACAGGCCGCCGCGGATAAACAGCGTCGGGTGAGGCCAGGCCGGCACTTCCTGCCAGCCGGTGATGTTCTCGTACTCTTCGATCAGCACCGGCAGATTGAAACGCCATTCGCCTTGATGGAAGGATTTCAGCAGGAACTGGATCACGCCTTCCTCATTCAGGTAGCCGCGCATCAATTCCGCCGCCTGCTGGCGTTGGGTAATGCCGGCGGCGCTTACCGCCTGCAACGCGACAAAAATTTCGTCGTGGCGGCGCGTTTGATAGTCCACCGGCGCAACGTCAATGATGATCAGCTTCTCCACGCGCTGCGGGGCGATTGCCGTCAGCGCCATGGCCGCTTTGCCGCCCATCGAGTGGCCAATGACAATCACTTTTTCCAACTGCAAATCGTCCAGCAACGTCAGCAGATCCTGCGCCATCTCCGGGTAGGTCATGACCTCAGAACGCGGTGACAGGCCGTGGTTGCGCAGATCGACTTTAACTACGCTGTGCTGCTGGTTCAGGTCGCGCGCCAGCACGCCCAGGTTGTCCAAATTGCCAAACAGCCCGTGGATCAGGATCACCGGCAATGCATCGGACTCGGTGGCCAGCAGTTGATAATGTAATTTCATGGCGAAGTTCATACTGAGAGAGATTCAGATTAGGTTATCATGATTAAAACACTCGATGAATAAACCCGTCGCCTTTCAAGCGGCAGGGTTGTTCGCTGTACTTGCTGCAACTTAAAATCCATAGGATAAAACGTGGATTTTTCATGGTAAGGTGCAGGTTTGGCAGCGCCGGTGTCCGGCGGGCTATAGGTATTAGTCTGCTTTTGCCGTATTGGGGCACATTGTTATGTTCGCCTCTGCGCTTTTAACCTTATAATCCCATGGCTTGAATGCCGGATCTGGCTTCAGGTTCTAAGTAGAAAAAAACAGTACTGGATAAAGATGAAAACTATTGAAGTCGACGAAGAGCTCTACCGCTATATTGCCAGCCACACGCAACATATTGGTGAGAGCGCGTCCGATATTTTGCGCCGTATGTTGAAATTTACCGCAGGCCAGCCGTTACGTGCAGCGCCGGCCGCCAGCGCACAGAGCGCAGAACAGGAAAAAATCGTTGCCGCATCGCGCCCGCGCGATCGCGTACGTGCCGTGCGTGAACTGTTGTTGTCGGACGAGTACGCCGAACAGAGCAAAGCGGTGAACCGTTTTATGCTGGTACTTTCCACCCTGTATACCCTCGATGCGGCCGGCTTTGCCAGCGCCACCGATGCGTTGCATGGCCGTACCCGTACCTATTTTGCCGGCGATCAGCAAACCCTGTTGGCGAACGGAACGCACACCAAGCCAAAGCACGTTCCGGGCACGCCTTACTGGGTGATCACCAATACCAATACCGGTCGCAAACGCAGCATGGTTGAACACATCATGCAGGCTATGCAGTTCCCGACGGAACTGACTGAAAAAGTTTGCGGCACTATCTAATTTAGCGAACAGCCCGTCATGGTGGCCGTGAGCGACATATTGCCAGGCCGCAGGACAGGGATTAGGGAGATATGTCGATGGCGAATAACCCACGTGCCGGGCAGCCGGCTCAGCAAAGCGATTTGATCAACGTAGCCCAGCTGACGTCGCAGTACTATGTACTGCAACCTGAAGCGGGCAACGCCGCACACGCGGTCAAGTTCGGGACTTCAGGCCATCGCGGCAGTGCGCTGCGCCACAGCTTTAACGAAGCCCACATTCTCGCTATCGCGCAGGCGATTGCCGAAGTGCGTCATCAGCAGGGCGTGACCGGTCCATGCTACGTGGGTAAAGACACCCATGCGCTGTCGGAGCCTGCCTTCATTTCAGTGCTGGAAGTGCTGAGCGCCAACGGCGTTGATGTGATCGTGCAGGAAAATAACGGCTTCACGCCAACGCCTGCGGTCTCCCATGCTATCCTGTGCCACAACCGTAACGGTGGGGCATTGGCCGATGGCATCGTGATCACCCCGTCCCACAATCCGCCTGAAGATGGCGGCATCAAATATAACCCGACCAACGGCGGCCCGGCGGACACCAACCTGACCTCGGTGATTGAAAAGCGCGCCAATGAACTGCTGTCTCTGCAGCTGAAAGGCGTTCAGCGTCAATCGCTGGATAAGGCCTGGGCCAGCGGCCGTGTGCATGCACAGGACCTGGTGCAGCCATATGTTGAAGGGCTGGTGGACGTGGTTGATATGCCTGCGATTCAGCGTGCCGGCCTGAAGCTGGGCGTCGATCCGCTCGGCGGTTCCGGCATCGCCTACTGGCAGCGTATCGCCGAGCATTACAAGCTGGATCTGACGCTGGTGAACGATGCTATCGATCAGACCTTCCGCTTTATGCACCTGGACCACGACGGTGTGATCCGTATGGACTGCTCTTCAGAACCGGCGATGGGTGGCCTGCTGGCGCTGCGCGACAAGTTCGACCTGGCGTTTGCCAACGATCCGGATTACGACCGCCACGGCATAGTTACGCCTGCGGGGCTGATGAACCCGAACCATTATCTGGCGGTTGCCATCAACTATCTGTTCCAGCATCGTCCACAGTGGAGTGCTAACGTAGCGGTAGGCAAGACGCTGGTTTCCAGCGCGATGATTGACCGCGTGGTAGCTGATTTGGGCCGCAAGCTGGTGGAAGTGCCGGTGGGCTTCAAATGGTTCGTTGATGGCCTGCATGACGGTAGCCTGGGCTTTGGCGGCGAAGAGAGCGCAGGGGCTTCGTTCCTGCGTTTCAATGCTACCCCGTGGTCTACTGATAAAGACGGTATCATCATGTGCCTGTTGGCGGCGGAAATCACCGCAGTGACCGGCGAAAATCCGCAGCATCACTACGAAGACCTGGCCAAGCGTTTTGGTGCCCCGAGCTACAACCGCATTCAGGCACCGGCAACTTCTGCGCAGAAAGCGGCGTTGTCCAAGCTGTCACCGGAAATGGTCAAAGCCGATACTCTGGCGGGTGATCCTATTACCGCACGTTTGACGGCGGCACCGGGCAACGGCGCATCGATTGGTGGCCTGAAAGTGATGACCGACAACGGTTGGTTCGCAGCACGTCCTTCTGGTACCGAAGAAGCCTACAAGATTTACTGTGAGAGCTTCCTCGGTGCTGAGCACCGTGAAAAGATCGAGCACGAAGCGGTAGAAATCGTCAGCGAAGTGCTGGCTTCTGCCAAGTAAGGCTTCTCTCCCTTGAAAAAAGGCGCTGTTTTAACAGCGCTTTTTTTATGCCTGCAATTTAGATATATCTTTTTCATTCTTCACCTCTTGCGCATTTAGATATATCGATCTAGATTAGATATATCGAAGTGACTTAGATATATCTAAATCACCTCGTAAGCTGATTATCCAATGCGAGGTACAGACTATGTTTCACCGTTTAGATTTACACCGTCGTCACGGCTGTCGCCATGACAGCGAAGAAGGGCACGAACATCACCATCGTCGTCGTGGCGGTCGCCATCATTTTGGCGGCGACCATGGTGAAGAGCATGGCCGGGGAGGGCGCGGCGGTCGTGGCGGCCGTCACCGCATGTTTGAACACGGCGATCTGCGGCTGGTGCTGCTGGCGCTGGTGGCGCGTAAACCGAGCCACGGTTACGAACTGATCAAGGCGATCGACGAGGCGTCTTCCGGTCTCTATGTGCCAAGCCCAGGGGTGATTTATCCGACACTGACGCTGCTGGAAGAGCAGGATTTCCTCGAGCCGATCACCAGCGGCAACGGCCGTAAAAGCTATCAGATCACCGAGCTGGGCCAGAGTGAATTACAAAAACACCAGGCCGTCGTCGATGTGATCCTGGCTCGTTTGGCCGGTGCCGGTCGCGGCCACCATCATCATGGCAATCTGGCGGAAGGCATCTCCGACGCCATGAACCGCCTGCGCAGTTTGTTGCGTGGCAATGTGATGCGCGCCGATCTTTCGCCACAGCAGGTCGAACGCATCAATGCGGCGCTGCTCACCGCGGTGGCGGCAATTGAAAGTGAAATGAACATTGCTCCAACAGATACAGATAAGGAAAACAACTGATGCCTGGCCACCGTTTCCGCATTACCGTTGAAGCCCTGAGCGATCGCCAAGGCGAGCCCGTTGAGAAAACGCCACTGAGTTTTGAGGTGGAAAACCACGACGATATTCTTGGCATCGTTGAGCGCATCAAAGCGCGCGAAGATCTGAACTTTGGCGAAAATAACAGCGCGGCCTTCGCCGTCGGCTTGAAGCTGTTCTCTGAAGTGATGATCGAAAACCGCAAGCACCCGGTGTTTGCCCCGCTGCGCGAGGCGTTCAAAGAATTTATGGTGGGGCTGAAGAAAGGCCAAAACGTGTAGGGGGGCCGCATGCTGCACCCGTTTAATCGAATATTGCATCAGCTTAACCGCATGCTGCACCCTTTCACCTCATGGCATAAAGCGGTAACCGACGCCGGTTTCGGTCAGCAAGTGTTTTGGCCGGGCCGGATCGGCCTCCAGTTTTTGCCGCAGATGCCCCATATAAATTCGCAGATAGTGGCTGTGTTCGACGTAGTTCGGTCCCCAGACGTGGCTTAATAGCTGACGCTGGGTGATGACCTTGCCGGAGTTGGCCAGCAGTTCGGCCAGCAGGCGAAACTCTATCGGTGTCAGATGCAGATCTTCACCCTGGCGCAGTACCCGGCGGTTGATCAGATCGACGGTGATTTCGGAAAAGCTGACCAACGGACTCTCCTGCTGGCTGCCTGAATGGCGGCGCAAGGCGACTCGCACGCGGGCCAGCAGTTCGCCGATGCCAAACGGTTTGCTGAGATAGTCATCCGCCCCGGCGTCCAGCGCGGCAATTTTGTCTTCTTCGGCATTACGCGCCGACAGCACAATCACCGGAATGGCGCTCCACTGGCGTAGATCGCGGATATAGTTAAGCCCGTCACCGTCCGGCAACCCTAAATCGAGAATAATCAGATCCGGCTTGCGCGTGCCAGCTTCAATCAGCCCGCGCTGCAGCGTTTCGCTTTCAAACACCCGTAGCCCCTCACTTTCGAGCGCGGTACGGACGAAGCGCCGGATCTCTTTCTCATCTTCGACAATCAGAATATTGGTTGGCGTGCTGCTCACAAGGCTCCCTGGAGTTGGTTAGAGATCAAAGGCTTCGCTGTCTATTTCCGGCGGTTTTTCCAGCGGCAGCACAAAGCGGAAGCTGGCACCGCCGTTAGCGCCGTTTTCCGCCCAAATGCGGCCGCCGTGCACTTCAATAATGGCACGGCAAATCGCTAACCCCAAACCTACGCCGGGAATGGCCGACTCTTTATTGCCGCGGGAAAACTTATCGAAGATAAGCTGTTTTTTCCCTTCAGGAATGCCTGGGCCATCGTCCCAGACTTCGACTTCCAGCCAGTCGGGCAGCGTATGGGCGCGAATGCCGATAGTAGCATCGATACCGGCGTATTTATTGGCATTTTCCAACAGGTTAGTGAAAACCCGCTCCAGCAGGCTGCCGTCGCAATTAACCAATATCAGCTCCGGCGGCAGCTCAACCTTGATCTGGTGTTGGGTCATCAGCGGTTCCAGCATGTGCAGCGAAGCGCCGACGATCTCCTCCAGCGACTGCCACTCTTTTCGCAGATTAAAGCCACCGGATTGAATGCGTGCCATATCCAGCAGGTTGTTCACCAGCCGGGTGGTGCTCAATACCTGCTGGCGGATCTGACTGGCCTGCGGAGCATGGTTGGAGCCTTCCGCGGCCAGATCGAGCGTCAGAATTTCCGCCTGGCCGAACAGCACCGTCAGCGGCGTGCGCAAATCGTGGGACAGCGCCGCCAGCAGCGAGTTGCGCAGCTGCTCCCGCTCGGCGTCCAGTTTTGCTTCCTCGGCGCTGCGCGCCAGATGCAATCGTTCCAGCGCGCTGGCGATCAGCACCGCAAAGGTTTGCAGCAGCCGCTGTTGTTCCGGCACCATCAGTTGGCGCAGGTTACTGGGTTCGATAGCCAGCAGGCCGAAGGTTTGTTTCGACGTGGTGAGCGGGAGCAGTTGGTAAGGCACGCCAGGCAAGGTGTCGGTACCGGCGCCGGCCGGCATGCCCTTGTCGAAACTCCAACGGGCGATAGCCTCATCCACCGACAGCAGCCCGCCCGTTTCGCCAACCATTTGCTGCAGCTTGCCGTCTTCCTGTGGCAGCAGCAGGACGGTTTTGGCCTGGAAGCTGCTGGAAAGGAAGTGGCGGCTGGTTTTGGCGATATCTTCGGTGGTCAGCGCCTGGCTCAGCCCACGAGATATTTCATACAGGTGCCGAGCTCTTTGCTCGCGATAACGGGCCACTCGCGCCTGATAACGCACGCCGGCGGTCAGGTTGCCGATGGTGATGCCGACGATCAGCATGACGCCGAAGGTCAGCAGATACTGCATATCGCTGACGGCAAACGACCATTCAGGCTGGACGAAAAACAGATCAAAGCTGGCGACGTTAATCACCGCCGCCAGTACCGAGGGCCAACGGCCGAAGAACAGCGCGACGATCGCCACCCCGAGCAGATACACCATCACCAGGTTGGCCTGGTCAAAGCCCGGCAACAACCATTGGGAGAGCAGGGTGATCAGGGCGCAGAGTGCAACGGCCACGGCGCAGCCGCGCAATTGCATGCGCCATTTTTCGGTAAAGTTGCGGCCATCATGTTCTTTCCCCTGCGGCGCAGGGGTGTCGTTTTCCAGCGCGACGATCACCAGATCGAGATCGGGTCCCAGGCGACCGAGACGATCGGCAAAGCTGCCGCGCAGTTTCCAGCGTTGTTCGCTGCGGCGGCCGATAATGATTTTGCCCAGGTTATGTTCGCGGGCATAGCGCAACACCGCACGTTCTTCATAAGGTTCAGACAGGGTAGCGGTTTCAGCCCCCAACTCCTGCGCCAGCCGCAGCGCCCGCAGGATCGCCCGGCGTTGATTTTCCGGCAAGCGGTGCAGTTTCGGTGTTTCTACATACACCGCGTGCCAGTGGCAACCCAATCGGGCCGCCAGCCGCGCCGCGATACGCACCAGTTTCTCATTGCCGCTGCTATGCCCCACGCACAGCAAAATGCTGTCGCGAGTGTGCCATACCCGCTCGCGGCCCTGAGTATCGCGAAAGGCGCGCATCTGGTCATCAACCCGGTCGGCGGTGCGGCGCAGCGCCAGTTCGCGCAGCGCGATCAGATTGCCCTTGCGGAAAAAGTGCTCGATGGCGCGCTCGGCCT
This sequence comes from Serratia sp. AXJ-M, assembly GCF_046531865.1. NCBI lineage: Bacteria > Pseudomonadati > Pseudomonadota > Gammaproteobacteria > Enterobacterales > Yersiniaceae > Serratia > Serratia sp. AXJ-M. Next base: position 1,276,916 of record NZ_CP059394.1, read on the forward strand.
GGCCGGGAATGTACACCTTGCCTTCATTTAATCGCTGACGCAGATCGTCTGGCGGCAGGTCAACCAGCACCACCTCGGTGGCCTCGTCGAACACGTGATCGGGCACCGTTTCACGTACACGCACGCCGGTCACGCCGCCGACCACGTCGTTCAGGCTTTCCAGATGTTGGACATTGACGGTGGTCAGCACGTCGATACCGGCGTCCAACAGCTCTTCCACATCCTGCCAGCGCTTCGGATGGCGCGAACCGTAGGCGTTACTGTGCGCCAGCTCATCCATCAGGATCAGTGCCGGGTGGCGTGCCAGCGCGGCATCGAGATCAAATTCCTGCACTAAGCGTCCGCGATGCTGGATGCGTTTTTGCGCCAGCAGATCCAAGCCGTTCAGCAGCGCTGCGGTTTCGCTGCGGCCATGGGTTTCCACCACGCCGACCAGCACGTCCAACCCCTGGCTGCGCAGCCGCTGGGCTTCCTGCAGCATGGCGTAGGTTTTGCCCACCCCGGCACAGGCGCCGAAGAAAACCTTCAACCGGCCGCGGGGCTTTTCATTGGCCAGCGCCAGCAGGCTGTCAGGGTCAGGGCGTTGTTGTTCCTCATCCACCATCGGAGTTCCTTTTGCAGCAATGTACCCGTCATACTGCAAGCTGCTTGGGTGTTGGCTGCCTTCACTCACCCCAGTCGCTTACTTGAGTAAGCTCCTGGGGATTCACTCAGTTTCCGCCTACAAGCAACTCGAATTATTTTGGGTATATATATCGGGTTCGGCACGCCGAACCCGATACTTATCCTTTAACACGCAACGGATTATTTCAATGCGTCGAGCGCCAGGTTCAATTTCAGCACGTTTACCACCGACTCGCCCATAAAGTTGGGGGTGGCCTGATCGGTGCTTTGATCAATCAGCTTGGCGATTTGCTCCGGCGGTAGTTGGCGCGCCGCCGCAACCCGGGCCAGTTGATATTGCGCCGCCGCGAGAGAGATCTGCGGATCCAGTCCGCTACCCGAGGCCGTCAGCAGATCGACCGGGATCGGGCCCTTCATCGCCGGGTTGGCCAGACGCAATTGCGCGGCACGCTCGGCGATGGCTTTATCCAGCGCCGGGTTGGTGGCGGCCAGGTTGCTGCCGGCGGACGCCATCGCATTATAGGCCGAATCGCCGGTGGCAGAAGGGCGGCCCCAGAAATACTCGGGTTTGGTAAAGTTTTGGCCGATTAACGCGGAGCCGACCACCTTATCGCCCTGATACAGCAGCGAACCGTTGGCCGCGCCGGAAAACAGCAGCTGCGAAAGTCCGGTCGTCAGCAACGGGTAGGCGATACCGGTAATCAACGTCAGCAGAATCAACATCACCAACGAAGGGCGTAAATAAGACATTTTCATTTCCTCTCAATGATTAACCGGCGATGTGCAAGGCGACCAGGATCAGGTCGATCAGCTTGATGCCGACAAAAGGCACCAACAGACCGCCCACGCCATAGAGCCACAGGTTGCGTCGTAGCAGTGCAGCTGCGCTCATCGGTTTATAGCTCACCCCTTTCAGCGCCAGCGGGATCAGGAATACGATCACCAGGGCGTTGAAGATCACCGCCGACATAATGGCGGAGGCTGGGGAGTGCAAATGCATCACGTTCAGGGCGTTAAGCTGCGGATAGGTTGCCGCAAACGCCGCCGGGATAATGGCGAAATACTTGGCCACGTCGTTGGCGATGCTGAAGGTGGTCAGTGAACCGCGCGTCATCAGCATTTGTTTGCCGATGTGCACCACTTCAATCAACTTGGTCGGGTTAGAGTCCAGATCGACCATGTTGCCCGCCTCTTTGGCGGCCTGAGTGCCCGAGTTCATCGCCACCGCCACATCAGCCTGAGCCAGCGCTGGCGCGTCGTTGGTGCCGTCACCGGTCATCGCTACCAGACGGCCTTCCGCCTGATATTGGCGAATCAACGCCAGCTTGGCTTCCGGCGTCGCTTCCGAAAGGAAGTCGTCTACCCCGGCTTCGGCGGCGATCGCGGCGGCGGTCAGTGGGTTATCACCGGTGATCATCACCGTTTTGATGCCCATTTTACGCAGCTCGGCGAAACGCTCTTTAATGCCGCCCTTGACGATATCCTTCAGCGCTACCACGCCCAATACGCGCGGGCCTTCTGCTACCACCAGCGGCGTACCGCCAGTGCGCGCCACGCTGGCGACCAGTTCGTCCACCGCCTGCGGGAAGTGGCCCTGATTGGACTCCACGTGACGACGAATGGCGTCCACCGCGCCTTTGCGGATCATCCGGTCCTGCACGTTGACGCCGCTCATGCGCGTTTGGGCGGAGAAGGGCACGAAAGTGGCGTTCAGCGCCTGCAGGTCACGTTCGCGCAGGTTGAAGCGTTGCTTCGCCAGCACCACGATGCTACGGCCTTCCGGCGTTTCGTCCGCCAGGGATGACAGCTGGGCCGCGTCGGCCAGATCTTGCTCCTTCACGCCCGGCGCAGGCAAGAACTCGGAGGCCTGACGGTTACCCAGCGTAATGGTGCCGGTTTTGTCCAGCAGCAGCACATCAACGTCACCAGCGGCTTCCACCGCGCGCCCGCTGGTGGCGATCACGTTGGCCCCCAGCATTCGGCTCATCCCGGCCACGCCAATGGCCGACAGCAACCCGCCGATGGTGGTAGGGATCAGGCAGACCAGCAGCGCCACCAGCACGGTAATGGTGACTACCGAACCGCCGTTGGCGGCGTCCACGCTGTACTGCGAGAACGGAAACAGCGTCGCGGTCGCCAGCACGAACACGATGGTCAGTGCGACCAGCAGAATGGTCAACGCTACTTCGTTCGGGGTTTTACGCCGTTTGGCGCCTTCCACCATGGCGATCATCCTGTCGAGGAAGGTTTCGCCCGGGTTAACGCTGCACTGCACCACCAGCCAGTCGGACAGCACGCGGGTACCGCCAGTCACCGACGAGAAGTCACCGCCGGATTCGCGGATCACCGGTGCGGATTCGCCGGTAATGGCGCTTTCGTCCACGGAGGCGCCACCTTCCAGCACTTCGCCGTCGCAGGGGATGGTATCGCCGGCTTCCACCAGTACGATGTCACCCTTACGCAGGCTTTCGGCGGACACTTTCTCGGTGGCACCATCACGGCGCGGCGCGGCCAATTTTTTCGCCCAACTGGTTTTCTTGGTGCCCCTCAGGCTTTCCGCCTGGGCTTTGCTGCGCCCTTCGGCCAGCGCTTCGGCAAAGTTGGCGAACAGCACGGTGAACCACAGCCACAGAGCGATACTGCCGGTGAAAGCCGCGCTGCCGTCGGTCTGTCCGGCGAGGATCGCCAGCCAGATGGCCGTAGTCAGGATGCTGCCTATATACACCACGAACATCACCGGGTTACGCCACTGGGTGCGTGGATCTAGCTTTTTCAGCGCATCGATCAGCGCGGTACGGACCAGTGCCGGTTCAAACAGCGCACGTTGTTTGCGAGTCATCACTTAATCTCTCTCTTTATTTCATTCCCTATGGATTTCGAGTTGCAGCTAGGCACCCAACTCGCACATCCCCAGGCGCTTACTTGAGTAAGTAACTGGGGTGAGCGAGTGCCAGTAACAACGCTGCGGCTCGAAAGGCGACGGGAATGCGCCTGTTATTTGGCCAGCCAAAGTTGCAAATGTTCGGCCACCGGTCCCAGCGCCAGCGCTGGTACGAAGGTCAATGCGCCCACCAGCAGCACGGTGCCGATCAGCAGACCGATAAACAGCGGCCCGTAGGTTGGCAGAGTACCGTTGCCCGCAGGCTGACGTTTCTTCGCACACAGCGAACCGGCAATGGCCAGCACCGGCAGGATCACCCCAAAGCGGCCGACGAACATGGCGAAGGCCAGCAGCAGGTTATAGAACGGCGTATTGACGCTCAGGCCGGCAAAGGCGCTACCGTTATTGTTGGCGGCGGAAGACAGCGCATACAGCACTTCGCTGAAGCCGTGCGCGCCCGGGTTAAGGATGCCTGCACGACCGGCGTCGGTGGCGATGGCCAGCGCCGTGCCCAACAGCACCAGCGTCGGCGTGACCAGGATCGCCAGAGCGGTCATTTTCATGTCGTAGACGTCAATCTTTTTGCCCAGGTATTCCGGTGTGCGCCCGATCATCAGCCCGGCAATAAACACCGTCAGCAGGACGAACAACAGCATGCCGTACAGGCCCGAGCCAACACCGCCAAACACCACTTCGCCAATCTGCATCAGCCACATCGGCACCATGCCGCCCAGCGCGGTGAAGGAGTCATGCATCGCATTGACCGCACCGCAGGACGCCGCGGTGGTCACCACCGAGAACAGGCTGGTGGTGAGAATGCCAAAGCGCGACTCCTTGCCTTCCATATTGATGTTGCTGGCACTGCCCAATTCGCCCAGATGAGGGTTACCCGCCAGTTCGGCGAACATCACCACCACCACGGCAACCACGAAGATCAGCGCCATCGCCCAGATCAGCGCGTGGCCCTGGCGGTTTTCACCGGCAACCTGACCGAAAGCAAAACACAACGCGCAGGGGATCAGGAAGATCGCCAGCATTTGCACAAAGTTGGTCAGCACGGTCGGGTTTTCGAACGGGTGAGCCGAGTTGGCGCCGAAGAAACCGCCGCCATTGGTGCCGAGCATTTTGATCGCTTCCTGAGAGGCCACAGGCCCCATCGGCAGCGTCTGCTGCGCGCCTTCCAGCGTGTTGATGTGCAGGTAGGGCAGGAAGTTTTGCAGCGTGCCCTGGCTGACGAAGAACAAAGCGATCAACAGCGAAATCGGCAGCAGCACATACAGCGTCACGCGGAACATATCGATCCAGGCGTTGCCGATAGTGGCGCTGGAACGACGGGTGAAGGCGCGGATCAACGCAAAGGCCACGGCGATACCGGTCGCGGCGGACAGGAAGTTCTGCACCGCCAGACCGGCCATTTGGCTGAGATAGCTGAGAGTGCTTTCACCGCTGTAGGCTTGCCAGTTGGTGTTGGTGACAAAGCTGACCGCGGTATTGAACGCCAGATCCCAGGACAGGCCGGGGAAGCCCTGCGGGTTAAGCGGCAGCGAGCCTTGCGCCATCAGCAACGCGAACAGCAGCACCAGACCGAGCAGGTTAAACCACAGGATCGCCAGTGCGTATTGCCACCAGTTCATTTCGGCGGGGGTTGTGCCACAGCAACGCCAAATGCCGGCTTCCAGCCGACGCAGCGCCGGCAGCGGCTCTCCTTCAATCAGGCGTGCCAGGAAACCGCCCAGCGGTCGCGCCAGCAGCAGAAGCACCAGCAGGAAGCTGGCAATCAATAAAAAGGCTGAAGCTGCCATCAGAAATCCTCCGCATTGAACAGGGCATAAACCAGATAGCCCAACAGCAGCAGAACCAACAGCGCACCACCAATAACGCTGATACTCACGGGACACCTCCAGAGGTGTAGTTTTTGATAGAGCGAGTGTAGGGAGGGCGGTAGAAAGAAGATGAAAAAATAGCGTTGGCCGGTGTAAAAAAAGTATAAAAATGGCTGAAATTACAGCAAAAAATGGCTTTTTAGCCTCGGTTTTGGGGGGCGTAGCGCGATTGGACTCCTGTTTGGGGGCGTGAAGATGAAGGTTTGCGTAAACAGGGCGTAAATAACCACAATGTAACCAATGGTTAGTTAATTATTAACCTTGATGTAACAAAATTACGGATTAGGCGAATTATTTGCGATTTTTTGTGCGATTCAGTGGTCGGATGAGTAGTAAACTTTCATCAATTGCGCTAAAATTTTGTCCAGTTACCAAATGGTCTTGTTTCTATTGTTTACGCCAGCGCTGTTTCGCAGTAAATCAACGGCCAGGCGTTTTTGAGGAGGTTCGCATGTCTACTTATCACGCTTATTCATTGCATCGGATTCTCCTGCGCCGTAGCGCAGTGATCCTGGCAGGTGTGTTGGCTTTACCGGTAATGCTGTTCCGCAGCGACCGCGCCCGTTTTTACAGCTATTTGCACCGCGTCTGGTCAAAAACCAGCGATAAGCCGGTCTGGCTGCAACAGGCGGAACTGGCGTCCTGCGATTTCTACTGATCGCAGCTTGCCCCAACGAAAACCCTCGCTTTCCAGCGGGGGTTTTTTTATGGCTGCGGTTCGGGCATGGTGTCGATAGCGTTCGTGTCATAGCGCGAATTCTTCTACACTTTTAGTCACATCCAACGCTGCGGGAGCCTATCAATGAGTGACAAAATTCCGGTCGGTATCAGCGCCTGCCTGCTTGGCGAGACGGTACGTTTTGACGGCGGCCATAAACGACTGGCCTTTGCGGTGGAACAACTGGCCCCTTTTGTGCGGTTTGAGCCGATTTGCCCGGAAATGGCCATCGGTTTACCGACCCCGCGCCCGGCGCTGCGGTTGATCAAAAAACAACATCACGTGGCACTGCGCCACAGCAATGACGATAGCATTGACGTAACCGAGCGGATGCAGCAGTTTTCCGAGCAGCGAATCGCCGCTTTGCAGCACCTGTGCGGTTACATTGTTTGCGCCAACTCGCCAAGCTGCGGCATGGAGCGGGTCCGTCTGTATGATGAGAACGGTAGCGGCGCGCGTAAAAGTGGCGTCGGATTGTTCACCGCCGAGCTACTGCGGCAAATGCCCTGGCTGCCGGTGGAGGAGGACGGGCGGCTGAACGACGCAACGCTGCGGGAGAACTTTGTCGAACGCGTTTATGCGCTGTATGAGTTAAACATGCTGTGGCGTAAAGGCCTGAGCCGCGGCGGACTGATCGCCTTTCACAGTCGCTATAAGCTGTCGCTGTTGGCGCATTCTCAGCAGGAATACCGGGAGCTTGGCCGTTTTGTGGCGGGCATCGATAAATGGGATTCGCTGGAAGCCTTCACCCTCGAATACCGCAGTCGCCTGATGAAACTGCTGGCGCACAAGGCTACCCGTCGTAACCACACCAACGTATTGATGCATGTGCAGGGCTATTTCCGCAATCATCTGAGCTCCGCGCAGCGCCAGGAACTGGCGCAGTTGATCGATCGTTATCGGCAGGGCGTGCAGCCGTTGTTGGCACCGATAACCCTGCTCAAACACTACATGGCCGAATACCCCGATCGTTATCTGGCCGACCAACGCTATTTCGAGCCCTATCCCGAGGCGCTGCGCCTGCGTTATGGCCACTGATTGACAAGGAGTTTTATGACCACGCATCTGGTCTGGTTGCGTAACGATTTGCGTATCACCGACAACAAAGCCCTGCACGCCGCCTGTAGCGATCCCGAAGTTCGGGTGCTGGCGGTGTTTATCGCCACGCCGCAACAATGGCAGCAGCACCAAATGGCGCCACGTCAGGCGGCGTTTATCCATGCGGGTTTGCTGCAGGTACAGCAGGCCCTTGCCGAGCGCGGCATTCCCCTTAGCTATCACCAATGCGACGACTTCTCAGCTGCAGTGGATTGGCTGGTGGCGTACTGCACACAGGAGCGGGTGGATGCGCTGTTTTACAATCGCCAGTACGAAATCAACGAGCGCCAGCGCGACCAACGGCTGGAACAGCGTTTAGCCGGGCAGGTGATTTGCCAGAGTTTCGACGACAGCCTGCTGCTGCCGCCGGGGAGCGTGCAAACCGGCGGCGGTGAAATGTACAAGGTCTATACGCCTTTTCGTAAAGCCTTTATCCAGCGTCTGACCGAATCCGACATCCGCTCTGTTCCCGCCCCCAAACCGCGAGCCGGTGGCGCACTGCCCACCCCTGCAGTACCCGAGGCGTTCGATTATCCACCGGCAGAGCCGACCGGGGATTTTCCAAGCGGGGAAGAGGCGGCTTTGCAGCGATTACGTTCTTTTTGCCGGGAGCAGGTGCAGGACTATCTTAAGCAGCGCGATCTGCCGGCCATTGACGGTACCAGCGGCCTGTCGCCCTATTTGGCGATTGGCGTGTTGTCACCGCGCCAATGCTTTAACCGCCTGCGTGCTGAATGCCCACAGGTGCTGGAAAATCCCGACGGCGGCGCTTTTGGCTGGCTGAATGAACTGATCTGGCGCGAGTTTTATCGGCATTTGATGGTGGCCTATCCTGCGTTATGCAAGCACCGTCCCTTTATCGATTGGACGGATAAGGTACGCTGGCGGAACGACCGTGAGCTGCTGCAGGCCTGGCAGCAGGGCGCCACCGGCTATCCGATCGTTGATGCCGCTATGCGACAATTGAATAAAACCGGCTGGATGCATAACCGGTTACGCATGATCAGCGCCAGTTTTCTGGTGAAAGACTTACTGATCGACTGGCGCGAAGGTGAGCGCTATTTCATGTCGCAACTGCTGGACGGCGATCTGGCGGCCAACAACGGCGGTTGGCAGTGGGCGGCCTCCACCGGTACCGACGCCGCGCCGTATTTCCGCATCTTTAACCCGACCACTCAGGGCGAACGTTTTGATCCGCAAGGCACTTTTATCCGTAAATGGTTGCCCGAGCTGGCGGATGTACCGGACAATGCTATCCATCAACCCCATCGCTGGGCAGAACAACAGCAGCGCGTGCTGGATTATCCGCTGCCGATTGTCGACCACAAGCAGGCGCGGCTGGAAACGCTGGCGGCCTTTGAGGCGGCGAAGCGCGGGGAATATTAAGGCAACAGCAAGGAGCGAAATAATGATGAAAAAGGTGCTGGCCCTGTGCCTGAGCGGCTATTCAGCCCTGGCGCTGGCCGGTTTTGACGTGGTGGCGCTGGGCGTGGATGGCGGCGTCAGCGACGGCAATCTGACCTCTTATCTGATCCGCAGCGACAACCAACCGCAGTATCTGGCGCTGGATGCCGGCTCGTTGTTACCGGGTATCGCCAAAGGGCTGGAGAAGGGGAGTTTCCCGCAGGTGACCCCTGAACTGGCGGCGCCTTATACTCCGCAGGGTTATGTATTCCGCCAACTGATCGGCGCTTACTTTATCAGCCATGGTCATCTGGACCACGTGGCGGGGTTGATAATCGGTTCGCCGGAGGACAGCAAGAAGAATATCTATGCCCAGGCCGATACCATTCTGACCCTGCGCAATCATTACTTTAACTGGAAGGCCTGGCCCAACTTCACCGATTCCGGCAACGGATCGCGGTTGGGGACTTACCGGCTGCAAACCGTGCGCCCGCAGCAGCGTGTGACCCTGGGCGTGACCGGTTTAAGCGGCGTAATGTATCCGCTCAGCCACGATCGGTATCCTTCTTCGATGCTGCTGGTCTCCGATCGCAGCGGCTCTTTCGCCTATTTCGGCGATACCGGCCCGGATGCGCTTGAGCAGTCGCGCAATCTGGACGGCGCCTGGCGCGCGTTGGGGCCGCTCATCGAGCAGAAAAAGCTGAAAGGCATGATCATCGAAAGCTCCTATCCCAACGAGGTTGAAGATAAAAATCTCTACGGGCACCTGACGCCGGCATGGTTGTTGAAAGAGTTGAAAAATTTGACCCAGTACAGTGGGGGAGAAGGATCGCTGAAGGATTTCCCGGTGGTCATCAGCCATATCAAACCCAGCCTGAAGCAAGGGCAAGATGTGCGGGCGACCATCAAACAGCAGTTGGAACAGGGCAACGATCTGGGCGTGAAATTTATCCTGATGGAACAGGGCGACCGCCAGACATTTTGAATTGAAGAGAGAATTTTTATGCGTAACCTCGATCTTGAAAAGTTGATCAACACCGAACTGAATACCGGCGCGTTTCAGGATTACGGCCCTAATGGGTTGCAGGTGGAAGGGCGGCCCCATGTGCAGCGTATCGTTACCGGCGTTACCGCCTGTCAGGCGCTGCTGGATGCGGCGGTGGAACACCAGGCCGACGCCGTTGTGGTACATCACGGCTACTTCTGGAAAAACGAGGCGCCCTCGGTACGTGGCATGAAGCGCACTCGGCTGAAAACGCTGTTGAGCAATGATATCAACCTGTACGCTTATCACCTGCCGCTGGACGCGCATCCGGTGTTGGGCAACAACGCGCAGCTGGCGCATCAACTGGGCATTCGGGTGATTGGCGAAGTGGAACCGCTGGTGCCGCACGGGGAATTTGAGCAACCGCTGACCGGCGTTGAACTGCAGCAACGTATTGAGAGCCGCCTCGGGCGGGCCGTACTGCACTGTGGTGATAACGCCCCGGCGCATATCCGCCGTGTGGCCTGGTGCACCGGTGGCGGTCAGGGCTTTATCGACAGCGCCGCGCGATTTGGCGTCGATGCTTTCATTACCGGAGAGGTTTCTGAGCAAACCATTCACAGCGCGCGTGAAATGGGCATTCACTTTTTTGCCGCCGGGCATCATGCCACTGAACGCGGTGGCGTCAAGGCGCTCGGTGAATGGCTGGCTGAGCAGCATGGTTTTGATGTGACCTTTATCGATATCCCAAATCCCGCCTGATTTCCCTCCGAGGATCCAGCCCGGTTTATACCGAGGCTGAATCCTTTTAATAGCCTAATCCCTTATTTTCTCGAAGGTTGTTCTATTGACAGCCGGAGCGCTGTCGCGCATAACTGATGTGTTTTCATCGCGATAATAATAAGGAGAAAAGGGTGCAACGAGCACGATGTTACCTGTTAGGTGAACGCGCGGTAGTGCTTGAACTGTCGCCGCCGGTGACGCTGCCAAGCCAGCAGCGGATTTGGGCGCTGGCCGAAAAGCTGAATCATCATCCCGACGTGCGCGAAGTGGTGCCCGGCATGAACAACCTTACGCTGCTGCTGAAGACGCCGCAGGCCGACGCCGAAATGATGTTAGCGCTGTTGCAACAGGGATGGGACAGCGAGGAGATCCTGGTGCCGGAATCACGTCAGGTGGATATTCCGGTGATCTATGGCGGACAGGACGGGCCCGATCTGGATGAGGTCGCGCGCCACACCGGCATGACTCCGCAGCAGGTGGTGGAGTGCCACTCCTCTGCGGATTACGTAGTCTATTTCCTTGGTTTTCAACCTGGTTTCTCCTACATGGGCGGCATGCCGGACAAGTTGGCAACGCCGCGCCGTGCCGAACCGCGCCTGTCGGTGGCGGCTGGCTCCGTGGGTATCGGTGGCAGTCAGACCGGTATTTATCCGCTGGTGACCCCCGGCGGCTGGCAGTTGATTGGCCGTACACCTCTGGCGTTGTTTAATCCCTATGAAATGCCGCCCACCCTGCTGCGCCCTGGCGACAGCGTGCGGTTTGTGCCACAGAAGGAGGGCGTATGCTGAAGATCCTGCGTGCGGGCATTTACACCACGGTGCAGGATTTGGGCCGTAACGGTTTCCGTCGTCTGGGCGTCAGCCAGGGCGGCGCGCTCGACGAACCCGCGTTGAGGATCGCCAACCTGCTGGTGGGTAACGATACGAATGCCGCCGGGCTGGAAATCACCCTCGGGCAATTTAGCGCCGAATTTACCCGGCCAGGCTGGATCGCGCTGACCGGCGCCGGTTGTGATGCGCAACTGGACGGCAAGCCGCTGTGGACCGGCTGGCGTTATCAGGTCAATGCGGGCCAACAGCTGATGTTGAAAATGCCAAAACGTGGCATGCGCAGCTATCTGGCGATAGACGGTGGTATCGCGGTGCCGGAAATACTCGGCTCACGCAGCACCGACAACAAAGCCGCTTTTGGCGGGCTGGAAGGACGTAACCTGCGAGATGGCGACTGCCTGCCGTTGGGAGCGGGGCGCGAATTGCAAAAGCAAAGCACCGGCGTGAAACAACTGTTGTTCAACAACCGTATCCGGGCCTTGCCGGGGCCGGAATATGACGAATTCAGCGAAGAGGCGAAAGAGTCTTTCTGGCGTACTGCCTGGCAACTGAGCCCGCAGAGCAACCGCATGGGCTACCGCTTGCACGGCAGCAGCGCGCTGAACCGTACCACCGAACGCGAAATGTTGTCGCATGGCCTGTTGCCGGGCGTGGTGCAGGTGCCGCATAACGGTCAGCCTATCGTGTTGATGGCCGATGCTCAAACTACCGGTGGTTACCCGCGCATTGCCTGCGTGATCGAAGCCGATCTCTATCATCTGGCGCAAATCCGTCTGGGCGAAGCTATCCACTTTGTACCCTGTACCCTGGCCCAGGCGCAGCGCGCCAAGGCCGAACAGGAGCACTTTATCCAACAGATTGCCTGGGGGTTAGATGAACGTTGATTTGAATGCCGATCTGGGTGAGGGCTGCGCTAACGATCAGGCGCTGCTGCAATTGGTCAGTTCGGCCAATATCGCCTGCGGTTTTCACGCCGGAGATGCGCAAACCATGCGCCAGTCGGTGCGTTGGGCGCTGCAGTACGGCGTGGCGATTGGCGCGCATCCGAGTTTTCCCGATCGCGAGAACTTTGGTCGTACCCGCATGCAGTTGCCGCCGGAAATGGTGTATGCGCAGGTGGTGTATCAGCTCGGTGCGCTGGCGGCGATTGCCCGTGCAGAAGGCGGGGTAATGGTGCACGTGAAGCCGCACGGCATGTTGTACAACCAGGCGGCCGTGGAGCCGGCGCTGGCGGAAGCCATTGCCCGCGCGGTTAAAGCAGTCGATCCGGCTTTGCGCCTGGTGGGGCTGGCGGGCAGCGAACTGATCCGCGCCGGTGAAAAGCAAGGTTTGGCGACGCGACAAGAGGTCTTTGCCGATCGCGGTTATCAGGCCGATGGCACGCTGGTACCACGGGGCCAGCCAGGGGCTTTGATTACCAGCGACGAACTGGCGCTGGCGCAAACGCTGGAAATGGTACGCCACCATCGGGTTCGCACTCTGGACGGCACCTGGGCCGCTGTTCGGGCCGAAACCGTCTGCCTGCATGGCGACGGTGAACATGCGCTGGAATACGCGCGCACGCTGCGCAAACGTTTTGCCGTGGAAGGCATTAACGTCAGCGCAGAATAAAAATAATTAAACATACACAACACACAACACAATAATACCCAATGGATTTCGAGTCACAGCCAGGCAGCAAGGGGGTAAATCTCCAGGAGCTTACTTGAGTAAGTGACTGGCGTTTGCCCATGCAGCTAACAACGCTGTGGCTTGAAAGACGAGGGGAAAAGGAAGGCGCTATGGAACAGGTTGTTAACTTATGGCCACTGATTGGCATTGCCGCCATCGTGGTCGGGTTTGTTTTACGCTTTAACCCCGTGCTGGTGGTGATTGTCGCCGGCATTATCACCGGGCTGGCGGCATTGATGCCGCTGGATGTGATCCTGGAAAAACTCGGTGAGGGCTTCTTGAATACCCGTAACCTGCCGCTGATCCTGCTGCTGCCGTTGGCGGTGATCGGTTTGCTGGAACGCCACGGTTTGAAAGAGCGTGCACAGGCATGGATCGCCAAGATCAAAAGCGCCACCGCTGGACGTTTGTTGATCGTCTATCTGTTCGTGCGTGAAATTACTGCCGCCATGGGGCTGACCAGCCTGGGCGGGCACCCGCAAATGGTGCGTCCACTGTTGGCCCCCATGGCGGAAGGGGCTGCGGAAAACCGTTACGGTGAGCTGCCGGAGCGTACGCGTCACCGCCTGCGTGCCATGTCTGCCGCGACGGATAACGTCGGGTTATTCTTTGGCGAAGACATTTTTGTGGCCTTCGGCGCGATCATCTTCATGCACAACTTTATGCTGGAATCCGGCGGTATCCAGACCGAGCCGCTGCATATCGCCTTGTGGGGCATTCCCACCGCTATTTTTGCCTTCCTGATCCATGCGTTTCGACTTTACCGGATGGATAAGCAGCTCAGCGCTGAATTGTCGCAGCTTAATCAGGCGGCACTGCAGGCCAAAGGAGATGCCCAATGACTTTCCAACAACAATATCTCTATTGGCTGGCCGGCGTGGTGCTGCTGATTGTCGCCGTGATGTCGTTCCGCGATCGCGCCAACCCGCGGCGTATTACCACCGGTTTGTTCTGGGCGTTGTACGGTGTGGTGTTCCTGGTTGGCGACTGGACCTATAGCCTGTTGGGCGACGTGCTGGGGGAGGGCAGCAACGAAGAACGCATGCTGCATATTATCGTCGGCGTGGTGGTCGTGGTGATGGCGTTGATCGCCGGCTTTGGCGGTGTGCGTCTGGGGAGCTATCATCAACGTACCCCACAGCAGCGCGAAGAGAGCGCGAAACGTCTGGGTAACCGGCTGTTTATTCCGGCACTGGCCATCCCGGTGGTGACGGTGGTTGGCGTGCTGCTGTTCAACAATATTCCGGCATTGCAAACGGCGATATTCGGCAGCGGTAACCACGCAACCTTGATTACTCTGTTCTCGATGACCGTCGGTTGTTTGCTGGGGTTGGTCATTGCGGTGAAAATGACTCATGAGAAAGCGCTGCAGCCGATTCAGGAAGCGCGCCGCCTGCTGGACTCCATCGGTTGGGCGTTTATTTTGCCGCAAATCCTCGCCACGCTGGGCCTGCTGTTTACCACCGCAGGCGTCGGTACCGCCATCTCTCATCTGACTCAAGAGTATCTGGCGGTGGATAACCGCTTCATCGCGGTGGCGGTTTATGCCATTGGTATGGCGCTGTTGACCATGGTGATGGGTAACGCCTTTGCCGCTTTTCCTATCGTCACCGCCGGTATCGGTATCCCGATCCTGGTGCTGCAACACGGTGGTAACCCGGCGGTGATGGCGGCCATCGGCATGTTTTCCGGCTATTGCGGCACGCTGATGACGCCAATGGCTGCTAACTTTAATATTGTACCGGCGGCGTTGCTGGAATTGCCGGACAAGAATGCGGTGATCAAGGCGCAGGTGCCGACCGGGGTGCTGCTGCTGCTGGTGAACGTGTTCCTGCTTTATTTCCTGATGTTCCTTTAAGGAGAACGCATGCAAAAGGTATTGATCACGGGCTTTGAGCCCTTTGGCGGCGAGCGCGTTAATCCTTCGTGGGAAGTGGTAAAGCAACTCAATGATATGGAGCTTTCCGGCGCGCGCATTATTGCACGCCAGCTGCCTTGCGTATTCGGCGCGGCGCTGGAAGCGCTCAATGAGGCGATTGATGACGTGCAGCCAGTGATGGTGTTAGCTATCGGCCAAGCCGGTGGACGGACTGACATTACGCTGGAACGCGTGGCAATCAATATCGACGATGCGCGTATTCCGGATAATCAGGGGCAGCAGCCGATAGACGAGCCTATCGTTGAAAAGGGGCCTGCGGCTTATTTCAGTACCTTGCCCGTCAAGGCTATGGTTGAGGCGATGCGTGAAGCGGGTATCCCTGCTTCGGTATCGCAAACGGCCGGCACCTACGTTTGCAACCATGTGATGTACGGCTTGTTGCACCGTTTGAGCAAGCAGCAGGCGATCAAGGGCGGGTTCATTCATATTCCTTATCTGCCGGAGCAGGCTGCTGTCCATCCTGGTGCCCCCAGTATGGCGGCAACCACGGTCCTGTTTGCGCTGGAATTGGCCGTTTCCATTGCGCTGCAGGTTGAACACGATTTGAAAGTCGTCGGCGGCGCGACGCATTAATCGCCGTTTTTACCCCGGCGCGGTTTGTCGCGTCGGGGGCTACTCAGGAGTGATTCTATGCCGGAAGGACCGGAGATTCGCCGGGCGGCAGATGCATTGGCGGCGGCGGTGATCGACCAGCCGCTGACCGACGTCGGTTTTGCCTTTCCCCAGCTTAAACACTATCGCGACAGGTTAATCGGTGAGCGGATCATTGCTATCGAACCGCGCGGCAAGGCGTTACTGACCCACTTTTCCAATGGGCTGACGCTTTATAGCCATAACCAATTGTATGGCGTGTGGAAAGTGGTGAACGCGGGGGAAACGCCGGAAACCAAACGGGATCTGCGCGTACGGCTGGAAACGGCGGAGCGGGCAATTCTGTTGTACAGCGCGTCAGATATTACCCTGGGGCCGCGCGAAGAAATTGAACAGCATCCGTTTTTGCAACGTATCGGCCCCGACGTGCTGGATATGACGCTGACGGAAACCGCGGTAGAACAGCGACTGTTGTCGCCGAAGTTTCGTCGCAGGCAACTGGGTGGCATGTTGCTCGATCAGGCGTTTCTCGCCGGGCTGGGCAATTACCTGCGCGCCGAAATTCTCTGGCAGGCCGAACTGGCACCGCAGCATAAGCCGCAGGATCTGTCACCGGAGGCTTTGCAACGGCTGGCAAAGGCCCTGCTGGCGGTACCGAGGCTGTCTTACCAGACTCGCGGGCAGGTGGATGAGAACCGTCATCACGGCGCGTTATTCAGTTTCAAGGTGTTTCACCGCAGCGGTGAACCCTGTGAACGTTGCGGCGCGATGATCGTCCGTACCTCGTTGTCGTCGCGGCCGTTTTATTGGTGTCCAGGCTGTCAGAAATAGCAAAAAAAAGCCGCCCATCGGGCGGCTTGTGCTGCTTTATGTAGGGTAAAGCGGCGTTATTTGTTTTTCACCTGGGATTTGAAATCGCGTTCGGCATAGCCGGTGTACAGCTGGCGCGGACGGGCAATCTTGATGCCTTCGTCGTGCATTTCGTTCCAGTGTGCAATCCAGCCGATGGTACGGGCGATGGCGAAGATTACGGTGAACATGGATGAAGGAATACCCATTGCCTTCAGAATGATGCCTGAGTAGAAGTCGACGTTCGGGTACAGCTTCTTCTCGATGAAGTACGGGTCGTTCAGCGCGATGTGTTCCAGCTCCATCGCCACTTCCAGCAGGTTGTCGTCCTTCTTGTTCAGTTCTTTCAGCACTTCGTGACAGGTTTCGCGCATCACGGTGGCGCGTGGGTCGTAGTTCTTGTACACGCGGTGGCCAAAGCCCATCAGGCGGAAGGAGTCGTTCTTGTCCTTGGCGCGCTTGATAAACTCAGGGATGTGCTCAACGGTTTTGATCTCTTCCAGCATTTTCAGCGCGGCTTCGTTGGCGCCGCCGTGTGCCGGCCCCCACAGGGAGGCGATACCGGCCGCGATACAGGCAAACGGGTTAGCGCCTGAAGAACCTGCGGTACGTACGGTAGAGGTGGAAGCGTTCTGCTCGTGGTCTGCGTGCAGGATCAGGATGCGATCCATTGCGCGTTCCAGCACAGGGTTCACCACGTATTCTTCACACGGGGTTGCGAACATCATGTGCAGGAAGTTACCGGCGTAGGACAGGTCGTTACGTGGGTAAACGAACGGCTGGCCCAGGGAATATTTATAACACATGGCCGCCACGGTAGGCATTTTGGACAGCAGGCGGAACGCGGTGATCTCGCGGTGACGCTCGTTGTTGACGTCCAGCGCATCGTGGTAGAACGCCGCCAGGGCACCGGTCACGCCGCACAGTACTGCCATTGGGTGCGAGTCGCGGCGGAAACCACGGAACAGATGGGTGATCTGGTCGTGGATCATGGTGTGGCGGGTTACGGTCGTTTTAAAGGTTTCGAACTCTTCTGCGGTTGGGGTCTCGCCGTACAGCAGGATGTAGCACACTTCCAGGTAAGAAGACTCTTTCGCCAGCTGTTCAATCGGGAAACCGCGGTGCAGCAGCACGCCTTTGTCACCGTCGATAAAGGTGATTTTTGATTCGCAGGAAGCGGTAGAGGTAAAGCCGGGATCAAACGTGAAATAACCTTTGGAGCCCAGGGCGCGGACATCGAGGACATCGGGGCCCAGTGTCGGGGATAATACGCCCAGTTCGATTGGAGCTTCACCATCATTAATGGTTAGCGTCGCTTTCTTATCAGTCATTTACTGTCTCCTTAGCGCCTTATTTTAAAAACCTCTAACAACTGAAATACCTTAATTCTCCTCAGGTTGCCCGCAAAAAATGGTGCGGACGCTAACTCTGTGAGCGACTGCGCAAATGCGCGGGTAGGGTACAGAGTGCTAACCAGGCGAACGAGGCGGGTGACCAGTTGTTAACGATTCATCGGAATTCGTTATATTCTGTTAATCTTACCTACGACGTGTTCGGGGGTTGTTGAACCTATCCCAATAAACTGTTTTATATGCCTTATTTTGTTTAATCTGCGGCGAACTGCTGCAAACATGTCCGGCAAAAACCGCCATTGGGATAGGTTCTGCCAAATACACTGTTGCATATCTTGAACACAGGGGGAAGTGTATCTGCTGACCTATAGCGCATCATAGGACCGTTTGTGCCCCTATATGTAATGGAATTGTTGATCTCTTGTCAAATCAGATAATTAATTTTGTGCCAATTGTGAAATTCGTGATCTAAATCACTGTTCGGGGGAAATGTTACCAAAGGGATTGTATGGGAATTGTAATCAGAATGTGATCCTCCTATACTGCCGCCAGGTCTCCGGGATACCCTGAAGTAGGAGCACCCAGCGTTATAACTACGCGCCGTTTAAGCACAGAGGATGTTGTTGTTTGAGCGCGTGACGTGTGAGGGTTTTGGCTCTTAACGCTGTCTGATCCCCGCCCAGGCCGGAGGAAGGAAAATAATAAGAGCTGTGTGGGCAAAAACGTGAAAAAACAAAGACCTGTCAACCTGGATCTGCAAACGATCCGGTTTCCCGTAACTGCGATAGCGTCCATCTTACACCGAGTCTCTGGCGTAATTACCTTCGTTGCCGTGGGTATCCTCCTCTGGCTGCTGGGCCTGTCTCTCTCTTCCCAAGAGGGGTTCATGCAGGCTGCCGCCATCATGAATAGCTTCGTTGTCAAATTCATATTCTGGGGCATCCTCACGGCGCTGGCCTATCACATTTGCGGTGGTATTCGCCACTTGTTAATGGATTTTGGCTATATCGAAGAGAGTTTAGCTGCCGGTACCCGTTCTGCCCAGGTGGCGATCGGTCTGACCGTCGTGCTGTCAGTTCTGGCTGGAGTCCTCGTATGGTAAACAATGTTTCTGCATTAGGACGCAACGGCGTACACGACTGGTTGTTACTGCGTGCTTCCGCTATCGTCATCACCCTGTATGTTCTGTATATCCTGGGCTTCTTCGTTACGGCTCCGGATCTCACCTACGAAATCTGGCGCGGCTTCTTCGCCACCTCTATTACGAAAGTGTTCACTCTGCTGACGCTGCTGTCGATTCTGGTTCACGCCTGGGTCGGTTTGTGGCAGGTATTGACGGATTACGTCAAACCTTTGGCGGTACGTCTGGTGTTGCAACTGGCGATTGTTGTCGTGTTGCTGGTCTATTTACTGTACGGAACAATCGTAGTGTGGGGTGCATAAGATGAAACTGCCGATCAGAGAATTTGATGCTGTAGTTATCGGTGCAGGCGGCGCAGGTATGCGCGCGGCACTGCAAATTTCTCAAGCAGGCTCCAGCTGTGCCCTGCTGTCCAAAGTATTCCCGACCCGTTCCCATACCGTGTCTGCGCAGGGCGGTATCACCGTTGCGCTGGGCAACAACCACGATGATAACTGGGAATGGCATATGTATGACACGGTGAAAGGTTCCGATTATATCGGTGACCAGGACGCCATTGAATATATGTGTAAAACCGGCCCGGAAGCGGTTCTGGAGCTGGAACATATGGGCCTGCCGTTCTCCCGTACGGACGAAGGCCGCATTTATCAGCGTCCGTTCGGCGGCCAGTCACTGAACTTCGGTGGCGCACAGGCGGCACGCACCGCTGCGGCGGCTGACCGTACCGGTCACGCGTTGCTGCACACCCTGTACCAACAGAATTTGAAAAACCACACTACTATCTTCTCCGAGTGGTATGCGCTGGATCTGGTGAAAAACCAGGATGGCGCAGTGGTCGGCACCACGGCTATCTGCATCGAAACCGGTGAAGTGGTTTACTTCAAAGCCAAGGCCACCGTGCTGGCGACCGGCGGTGCGGGCCGTATTTACCAGTCCACCACCAACGCCCATATCAACACCGGCGACGGTGTCGGCATGGCGCTGCGCGCCGGCGTGCCGGTGCAGGACATGGAAATGTGGCAGTTCCACCCGACCGGCATCGCCGGCGCCGGGGTCTTGGTGACCGAAGGTTGCCGTGGCGAAGGCGGTTATCTGCTGAACAAACACGGCGAGCGTTTCATGGAGCGCTATGCGCCGAACGCCAAAGACCTGGCGGGCCGTGACGTCGTAGCCCGTTCTATCATGATTGAAATCCGCGAAGGCCGCGGCTGTGACGGTCCATGGGGCCCACACGTCAAGCTGAAGCTGGATCACCTGGGCAAAGAAGTGCTGGAATCCCGTCTGCCGGGCATTTTGGAACTGTCGCGCACCTTCGCGCACGTCGACCCGGTGAAAGAGCCGATTCCGGTTATCCCAACCTGCCACTACATGATGGGCGGTATTCCGACCAAAGTGACCGGCCAGGCGTTGACCGTGAACGAAAAAGGCGAAGACGTGGTGATCCCGGGTCTGTTCGCCGTGGGCGAAATTGCCTGCGTTTCAGTGCACGGTGCCAACCGTCTGGGCGGCAACTCGTTGCTGGACCTGGTGGTGTTCGGTCGTGCCGCCGGCATGCATCTGCATGAGTCTCTGGCGGAGCAGGGCGAAAGCCGTGATGCCAGCGATTCTGATGTAGAAGCATCGCTGGATCGTCTGAACCGCTGGAACAACACCCGTTCCGGTGAAGATCCGGTCGAAATCCGTAAGGCGCTTCAAGCCTGCATGCAGCACAACTTCTCGGTATTCCGCGAAGGCGATGCGATGGCGAAAGGCCTGGAAGAGCTGAAAGTGATCCGTGAACGTCTGAAGAACGCACGTCTGGACGATACCTCCAGCGAGTTCAACACCCAGCGCATCGAATGCCTGGAGTTGGATAACCTGATGGAGACCGCGTTTTCCACCGCCGTGTCGGCCAACTTCCGTACCGAAAGCCGTGGCGCACACAGCCGCTTCGACTTCCCGGAACGTGATGACGCCAACTGGCTGTGTCACTCGCTGTATCAGCCGCAATCGGAAAGCATGACGCGTCGTGAAGTGAACATGCAACCGAAGCTGCGCCCGGCATTCCCGCCGAAAGTGCGTTCTTACTAATTGCGGAGATCGATTGATGAAACTCGAATTTTCAATTTATCGCTACAATCCGGATGTTGATGACGCTCCGCACATGCAGGATTACAGCCTGGAAGCGGAAGAAGGTCGCGACATGATGTTGCTGGATGCCTTGATCCTGCTGAAAGAAAAAGATCCTAGCCTGTCGTTCCGTCGTTCCTGCCGCGAAGGCGTGTGTGGTTCCGACGGGATCAACATGAACGGTAAAAACGGCCTGGCATGCATCACCCCGATCTCGTCGCTGCGTAAAGGCAACAACAAGATTGTGATCCGCCCGCTGCCTGGCTTGCCGGTAGTGCGCGATCTGGTGGTGGATATGGGTCAGTTCTACACCCAGTATGAAAAGATCAAACCTTACCTGCAGAACGACGGCAAGAACCCGCCGGCGCGTGAACACCTGCAATCGCCGGAGCAGCGCGCCAAGCTGGACGGACTTTATGAGTGCATTTTATGCGCTTGTTGTTCGACCTCTTGCCCGTCATTCTGGTGGAACCCGGACAAATTCATTGGCCCGGCTGGCCTGCTGGCGGCATACCGCTTCCTGATTGACAGCCGCGACACGGAAACCGAAGAACGTTTAGACGATCTAGACGACGCTTTCAGTGTTTTCCGCTGCCATAGCATTATGAATTGTGTCAGTGTATGTCCTAAAGGCTTGAACCCGACGCGTGCTATCGGTCATATCAAGTCTATGCTGCTGCAACGCGGCGCATAAGCGGAATGAGATGCTGCGCCGGGCAGTTTCCGGCGCACATCACAAAGGAGGGAGCCTCTAAAAACTGACCCGTGGCTGCGGCACTATGCAGCCAGGTTCGCCCGCCGGTTTTTAGAGGTTCCTTGTAAGGGACCGCAAGGTCCATAGCAGAACGTACCGTAAAAGTACGTCGAGTGAACCGTTTCTACGGCAAACCGTATCCATCACGGTAATTATGTTAACCACGGCGAAAACTAAAGCTTCAAAGCTTAAGGGATCATGATGCAGAACGGCGCAATGAAGGCCTGGCTGGATTCCTCCTATCTGGCGGGCGCGAACCAGTCTTACATAGAACAGCTCTATGAAGACTTCTTAACCGATCCGGGCTCCGTTGAAGATAGCTGGCGTTCCATTTTTCAACAGCTACCAACCGCGGGTGTAAAACCCGATCAGCTTCACTCTCAAACGCGTGACTACTTCCGCCGCCTGGCGAAAGACTCCGCGCGTTACAACACCACCATCAACGACCCAGACACCGATGCCAAACAGGTCAAGGTACTGCAGCTGATTAACGCCTTCCGTTTCCGCGGACATCAGCATGCCAACCTCGATCCGCTCGGTCTGTGGCAGCGTGAGCAAGTTCCTGACCTTGAACCCGCCTATCACAACCTGACCGAAGCCGACTTCCAGGAAACCTTCAACGTGGGTTCTTTCGCTATCGGCAAAGAAACCATGAAGCTGGGCGACCTGTATGCCGCGCTGAAGCAGACTTACTGCGGCTCGATCGGTGCGGAATACATGCACATTACCAACACTGAAGAGAAACGCTGGATCCAGCAGCGTATTGAATCGGTGGTGGGGCACGCCAGCTTTACCGATGATGAGAAACGCCGCTTCCTGAACGAACTGACCGCAGCGGAAGGTCTGGAGCGTTACCTCGGTGCCAAATTCCCAGGGGCGAAACGCTTCTCGCTGGAAGGTGGCGATGCGCTGGTACCGATGCTCAAAGAGATGGTGCGTCACGCCGGTAAGAACGGTACGCGCGAAGTGGTATTGGGCATGGCCCACCGCGGCCGTCTGAACGTGTTGATCAACGTACTGGGCAAAAAACCTGCCGACCTGTTCGACGAGTTTGCCGGCAAGCATAAAGAACACCTCGGCACCGGTGACGTTAAATATCACCAGGGCTTCTCCTCCGACGTAGAAACCGAAGGCGGCATGGTTCACCTGGCGCTGGCGTTTAACCCGTCGCACCTGGAGATCGTCAGCCCGGTGGTCATGGGCTCAGTTCGTGCTCGTCGTGACCGTCTGGACGAAGCGCGCAGCAATATGGTACTGCCAATCACCATCCACGGTGATGCCGCCATTACCGGCCAGGGCGTGGTTCAGGAAACCCTGAACATGTCGCAGGCTCGCGGCTACGAAGTGGGCGGCACGGTGCGTATCGTGATCAACAACCAGGTTGGTTTCACTACCTCCAACCCGTTGGATGCGCGTTCTACCGAATATTGTACTGACATCGCCAAGATGGTGCAGTCGCCGATCTTCCACGTAAATGCTGACGATCCGGAAGCGGTGGCCTTTGTGACCCGCCTGGCGTTGGATTTCCGTAACACCTTCAAACGTGACGTGATGATCGATCTGGTCTGCTACCGTCGCCATGGGCATAACGAGGCCGATGAGCCAAGTGCAACCCAGCCGGTGATGTACCAGAAGATCAAAAAACACCCAACGCCGCGCAAGCTTTATGCTGACGTGCTGACCGAACAAAAAGTCGCCAGCCTGGAAGATGCCACGGAAATGGTCAACCTGTATCGTGATGCACTCGACCGCGGCGATTGCGTGGTTGAAGAGTGGCGTCCGATGAACCTGCATAGCTTTACCTGGTCGCCGTACCTTAACCACGAATGGGATGAAGAGTACCCAAGCAAGGTTGAGATGAAGCGCCTGCAGGAACTGGCCCGTCGCATCAGCACCGTGCCGGAAGCGATCGAAATGCAGTCACGCGTAGCGAAAATCTACGCAGACCGCGCCGAGATGGCGGCAGGCAACAAAGCGTTCGACTGGGGCGCGGCGGAAACGCTGGCCTATGCCACCATGGTCGATGAAGGCATCCCGATTCGCCTTTCCGGCGAAGATGCCGGTCGCGGTACCTTCTTCCACCGCCATGCTGTGGTGCACAACCAGAAAAACGGTTCGGTCTACGTTCCGCTGGCCAATGTTCACAGCGGGCAGGGCGAGTTCAAAGTGTGGGACTCCGTGCTGTCGGAAGAAGCCGTACTGGCGTTCGAATATGGTTACGCCACCGCAGAACCGCGCACCCTGACCATTTGGGAAGCGCAGTTCGGTGACTTCGCCAACGGTGCTCAGGTGGTGATCGACCAGTTCATCAGCTCCGGCGAGCAGAAATGGGGCCGTATGTGTGGCCTGGTGATGCTGCTGCCGCATGGTTACGAAGGTCAGGGTCCAGAGCACTCCTCTGCGCGTCTGGAACGTTACCTGCAGCTGTGTGCTGAGCAGAACATGCAGGTGTGCATCCCGTCCACTCCGGCACAGGTCTACCATATGCTGCGTCGTCAGGCGCTGCGCGGTATGCGCCGTCCGTTGGTGGTGATGTCGCCGAAATCTCTGCTGCGTCACCCGCTGGCAACCTCGTCTCTGGAAGAGCTGGCTAACGGCACCTTCCTGCCGGCTATCGGCGAGATCGACGAGTTGGATCCGAAAGCGGTCAAACGCGTGGTCATGTGCTCCGGTAAGGTCTATTACGATCTGCTGGAACAACGCCGCAAGAACGACCAGAAAGACGTGGCTATCATCCGTATCGAGCAGCTGTACCCGTTCCCGCATCAGGCCGTTCAGGCGGTGCTGGAGAAGTATGCTCACGTGCATGATTTCGTCTGGTGTCAGGAAGAGCCGCTGAACCAGGGCGCCTGGTACTGCAGCCAACACAACTTCCGTGAAGTGGTGCCGTTCGGGGCTTCTTTACGTTACGCAGGACGTCCAGCCTCTGCCTCTCCGGCAGTCGGTTACATGTCCGTACACCAGAAGCAGCAGCAGGCTCTGGTTAATGACGCGCTGAATATTGTTAAAGATTAAGGGAAAGCTAAATGAGTAGCGTAGATATTCTGGTACCTGACCTTCCTGAATCGGTTGCGGATGCGACCGTAGCCACCTGGCACAAGAAACCAGGTGACAGCGTCCAGCGTGACGAAGTTCTGGTTGAAATCGAAACTGACAAAGTGGTTCTGGAAGTTCCGGCAAGTGAAGCTGGCATCCTCGATGCGATCGTGGAAGAAGAGGGCGCAACCGTGCTTTCTCGCCAACTGCTAGGCCGCATCCGCCCGGGTGACAGCTCCGGCAAGCCGACCGCCGAGAAGAGCCAGGAGAAAGAAGCCACGCCTGCACAGCGCGCGACTGCCAGCCTGGAAGAAGAGAGCAACGACGCGCTCAGCCCGGCGATCCGCCGTCTGATTGCCGAACACGATCTCGATGCTGCCGCCATCAAAGGCAGCGGCGTGGGTGGCCGTATCACCCGTGAAGACGTGGAAGCGCACCTGGCTAACGGCAAAAAAGCCGATAAGCCTGCCGCTGCCGCCGTTGAAGCCGCACCGCAGCCTGCTCTGAGCAGCCGCAGCGAAAAACGCGTGCCGATGACCCGCCTGCGCAAACGCGTGGCCGAGCGCCTGTTGGAAGCGAAGAACAGCACTGCGATGCTGACCACCTTCAACGAAATCAACATGCAGCCGATCATGGACCTGCGCAAGCAGTACGGTGAAGCCTTCGAAAAACGTCACGGTGTACGTCTGGGCTTCATGTCCTTCTACATCAAGGCGGTGGTTGAAGCCCTGAAGCGCTTCCCGGAAGTGAACGCTTCCATCGACGGTACCGACGTGGTGTACCACAACTACTTCGATATCAGCATTGCGGTATCTACCCCACGCGGCCTGGTAACCCCGGTACTGCGTGACGTAGACACCATGAGCATGGCGGACATCGAGAAGAAAATCAAAGAGCTGGCAGTTAAAGGCCGTGACGGCAAATTGACTGTGGAAGAGCTGACCGGCGGTAACTTCACCATTACCAACGGCGGCGTATTCGGTTCACTGATGTCTACCCCGATCATCAACCCACCGCAGAGCGCCATCCTGGGCATGCACGCCATTAAAGATCGCCCAATGGCGGTTAAAGGCCAGGTTGTGATCCAGCCAATGATGTATCTGGCACTGTCTTACGATCACCGCCTGATCGACGGTAAAGAATCCGTCGGTTACCTGGTGACGGTAAAAGAGATGCTGGAAGATCCGGCTCGTCTGCTGCTGGACGTATAACCCTGATGGGCGCGTATATCTTAAATCATTGAAGTTGCATCGCGGCGGCAACGGAGCGAATCCCCAGGAGCATAGTCAACTATGTGACTGGGGTGAGAGAAGGCAGCCAACAAAGATGCAGCTTTAAGGATGACAGAGATTGCCGCGCCCACACTCTGTGCTATGTGGCCGACGAAAGTCATGCGGTTTTCCGCCA
Source organism: Serratia sp. AXJ-M (assembly GCF_046531865.1). NCBI lineage: Bacteria > Pseudomonadati > Pseudomonadota > Gammaproteobacteria > Enterobacterales > Yersiniaceae > Serratia > Serratia sp. AXJ-M. The sequence goes on from NZ_CP059394.1 coordinate 1,302,971, forward strand.
AAATGACTCGGCTAAAACCTTCAGAACTGAATGGATAGAACATCATGAATTTACACGAATATCAGGCAAAACAGCTGTTTGCTCGGTATGGCATGCCGGCACCAACCGGTTACGCCTGTACCACACCGCGTGAAGCGGAAGAAGCCGCATCCAAAATCGGCTCCGGCCCGTGGGTGGTTAAATGTCAGGTTCATGCTGGCGGCCGCGGTAAAGCTGGCGGCGTTAAAGTTGTAAACAGCAAAGAAGATATCCGCGCTTTCGCTGAAGCCTGGCTGGGCAAGCGTCTGGTGACCTACCAGACTGACGCGCTGGGCCAACCTGTTCACCAGATCCTGGTAGAAGCCGCGACCGACATCGATAAAGAACTGTACCTGGGCGCGGTAGTAGACCGTGCCAGCCGTCGCGTGGTGTTCATGGCATCCACCGAGGGTGGCGTTGAGATTGAGAAAGTTGCGGAAGAAACGCCGGAACTGATCCACAAAATGACCATCGACCCACTGGCAGGCCCACAGCCTTACCAGGGCCGTGAACTGGCCTTCAAACTGGGCCTGACCGGCAAGCAAGTTGGCCAGTTCGCCAAGATCTTCATGGGCCTGGCGACCTTGTTCCTGGAGCGCGACCTGGCGATGGTTGAGATTAACCCGCTGGTGGTGACCAAGCAGGGCGATCTGATCTGTCTGGACGGTAAACTGGGCGCTGACGGTAACGCACTGTTCCGTCAACCTGAGCTGCGTGAAATGCGCGACCTGTCTCAGGAAGACGAGCGTGAATCCCGTGCGGCACAGTGGGAGCTGAACTACGTTGCTCTCGACGGCAACATCGGCTGCATGGTTAACGGCGCAGGCCTGGCGATGGGGACCATGGACATCGTTAAGCTGCACGGCGGTGAGCCAGCCAACTTCCTCGACGTAGGCGGTGGTGCAACCAAAGAGCGCGTGACCGAAGCCTTCAAAATCATCCTGTCCGACGACAAGGTGAAAGCGGTATTGGTTAACATTTTCGGTGGTATCGTGCGCTGCGACCTGATCGCTGACGGTATCATTGGCGCCGTAGCCGAAGTGGGCGTTAACGTCCCGGTGGTGGTGCGTCTGGAAGGGAATAACGCCGAACTGGGCGCCAAGAAACTGGCGGACAGCGGTCTGAATATCATTGCTGCGACCAGCCTGACTGATGCGGCTCAGCAAGTTGTTGCGGCAGTGGAGGGTAAATAATGTCCATTTTAATCGATAAGAACACCAAAGTTATCTGTCAGGGTTTCACCGGTAGCCAGGGGACCTTCCACTCCGAACAAGCTATCGCTTACGGCACCAAAATGGTCGGTGGCGTGACGCCGGGCAAAGGCGGCACTCAGCACCTGGGCCTGCCGGTGTTCAACACCGTGCGTGAAGCGGTAGAAGCGACCGGCGCCACGGCGTCCGTTATCTACGTACCGGCACCATTCTGCAAAGACTCCATTCTGGAAGCTATCGATGCAGGCATCAAACTGATCATCACCATTACCGAAGGCATCCCGACGCTGGATATGCTGACCGTCAAGGTGAAGCTGGATGAAGCCGGCGTGCGTATGATTGGCCCGAACTGCCCAGGCGTTATCACCCCGGGCGAGTGCAAAATCGGCATCATGCCAGGCCACATCCACCTGCCAGGCAAAGTGGGCATCGTTTCCCGCTCCGGCACCCTGACCTACGAAGCGGTGAAGCAAACCACCGATACCGGTCTGGGCCAGTCTACCTGTGTAGGCATCGGCGGTGACCCGATCCCAGGTTCTAACTTCATCGATATCCTGAAGTTGTTCCAGGAAGATCCGCAAACTGAAGCGATCGTCATGATCGGTGAGATCGGCGGCAGCGCAGAAGAAGAAGCAGCGGCGTACATCAAAGAACACGTGACCAAGCCGGTAGTTGGCTACATCGCGGGTGTTACCGCGCCTAAAGGCAAGCGTATGGGCCATGCCGGCGCCATCATTGCCGGCGGCAAAGGCACTGCGGACGAAAAATTCGCAGCGCTGGAAGCGGCAGGGGTTAAAACCGTGCGCAGCCTGGCTGACATCGGCGAGGCAGTTAAAGCGGTTCTGAACCGCTAATTTAATCTGCGGTAGTCCGTATTCAAGCAGGGTCAGACCAAGTGTCTGGCCCTGTTTTTTTTTGCCTGCACGAGAGGGAATAGGGCATTGCGGTGGCCGTGGTGAGCGTTAGCGGCATCAATTAAAGGGGGGAGGGACGGGTGGACGTATTTAAGCACTGCTTTATCGATAATTATTCTTTTTATTGCCTACAATTATCAGAGTAAAAAAATAAGCTAAGCTTGTCCTATTAGCAGGTTAATAAGCGTTAACATCATTCACACTCGAGACTTCATTTAAATACAGATAACCATTAAATATCACATCTATTTAACACAAAAAGTACCTAGATAGACTACGAAACCATTATGTAACATAACCACAAGATAATTATGAGAAATTGTGAGCTGAATCTGGAAATAAAATTCAGATAGGCTTAAATTGTTCCAGATCAAATTAGGGCTGAGTACCTCTTTGGGCTAAAATTTGACCTGTAACCAAAAGTCTAACCCATATCACGTAAAAACCTATTTATTGTGTGGGATTGGGCGAGTATCATCCATGGTGAATATGGATGGTTGATCTTGTTGCATTTGTTACCCGTTGTCGGTTTTCAGTGGTGTGTTTAGTGCACTGGCCAGTACGGCCCGCGTCGAATGCATGGTTGAAAGCGGAGAAGCTGGATCAAATTTTTGTTGTGTTTAAGGGCATTCACTGCGGGGCGTTACCGGTAGCTTCACCCGAAGTCATATCGATAACCGCATGTCGGAGTCTTCCTGCGAGGAGCAAGGAGTCAAGATGTTTGATATTGTCGAACTGTCGCGCTTACAGTTTGCTTTAACGGCGATGTACCACTTCTTATTTGTCCCATTAACGCTAGGCATGGCGTTTTTGCTGGCAATTATGGAAACGGTATATGTACTGTCAGGCAAACAAATCTATAAAGATATGACCAAATTCTGGGGCAAGTTATTTGCAATTAACTTTGCTCTGGGTGTGGCCACCGGTTTGACCATGGAGTTCCAGTTCGGGACCAACTGGTCATATTTCTCACACTACGTCGGTGATATTTTCGGGGCCCCTCTGGCCATCGAAGGTCTGATGGCGTTCTTCCTTGAATCGACGCTGGTCGGCCTGTTCTTCTTCGGCTGGGATCGTCTGGGCAAGGTGCAGCACATGGCCGTAACCTGGCTGGTGGCACTGGGCTCAAACTTCTCTGCGCTGTGGATCCTGGTGGCCAACGGCTGGATGCAGAACCCTATTGCCTCGGACTTCAACTTCGAAACCATGCGCATGGAGATGCTCAGCTTCTCCGAACTGGTGCTCAACCCGGTTGCGCAGGTTAAGTTCGTTCACACCGTAGCTGCCGGCTACACCTGTGGTGCGATGTTCGTACTGGGTATCAGCTCTTACTACCTGCTGAAAGGCCGTGATACTGCCTTTGCCAAACGTTCCTTCGCAATCGCTGCCAGCTTCGGTATGGCTGCCGTACTGTCCGTAATCGTACTGGGTGATGAATCCGGCTACGAAATGGGTGACGTGCAGAAAACCAAACTGGCCGCCATCGAAGCCGAATGGGACACTCAACCGGCTCCAGCTTCCTTTACCCTGTTCGGTATTCCGAATCAGGATAAAATGGAAAACTCCTACGCGATCCAAATTCCTTATGCGCTCGGCCTGATTGCCACCCGCTCAACGGATACTCAGGTCACCGGCCTGAAAGATCTGATGGCGCAGCATGAAGTGCGTATCCGCAACGGGATGAAAGCCTACCAACTGCTGGAAGAGTTGCGCAGTGGCAATACCGATCCGGCGGTTCGCGCCGAGTTCAATAAAGCCAAGCAGGATTTGGGCTACGGTTTACTGCTGAAGCGCTATACCCAGAACGTCACCGACGCGACGGAAACGCAGATCCAGCAGGCGACCAAAGACTCTATCCCACGCGTAGCACCGCTGTACTTCGCCTTCCGTATCATGGTGGCCTGTGGCGTGCTGATGTTGCTGATTATCGGTCTGTCGTTCTGGAGCGTGCTTCGTGGCCGCATTGGCCAGAGAAAGTGGCTACACCGTGCGGCGCTGTATGGCCTGCCGCTGCCGTGGATTGCCATCGAAGCCGGCTGGTTTGTGGCTGAATACGGTCGTCAACCTTGGGCGATTGGTGAGGTGCTGCCGACTGCGGTTGCCAACTCTTCACTGACTGCGGGCGACATTCTGTTCTCGATGGGGCTGATTTGCGGCTTGTACACCCTGTTCCTGGTGGCTGAAATGTACCTGATGTTCAAATTTGCACGTCTGGGTCCAAGCAGCCTGAAAACTGGCCGCTACCACTTTGAACAACCGACTGCCGCCGTGCAGGAAGCGCGCTAAACAGGAGTCCACGTATGTTTGATTATGAAGTACTGCGATTTATCTGGTGGGTCCTGATTGGCGTACTGCTGATCGGTTTCGCCGTCACCGACGGTTTCGACATGGGGGTCGGCATCCTGGTGCGCATTATCGGTAAAACCGATACCGAGCGCCGGGTGATGATCAACTCCATCGCGCCGCACTGGGACGGTAACCAGGTGTGGCTGATCACGGCCGGTGGTGCGCTGTTCGCCGCCTGGCCAATGGTCTATGCGGCGGCGTTCTCCGGTTTCTACGTTGCCATGATCCTGGTGCTGTCCGCCTTGTTCTTCCGCCCGGTCGGTTTTGACTACCGCTCGAAGCTGGAAAGCAGCCGCTGGCGCAACATGTGGGACTGGGGCATCTTCATCGGCAGCTTTGTGCCGGCGGTGGTGTTCGGCGTGGCGTTCGGCAACCTGCTGCAGGGCGTGCCGTTCCACATGGACGAATACATGCGTCTGTTCTACACCGGCAACTTCTTCCAACTGCTGAATCCGTTTGGCCTGTTGGCGGGTGTCGTCAGCCTGACCATGCTGGTGACCCAGGGGGCAACCTACCTGCAGATGCGTACTAGCGGTGAGATCCACCTGCGTGCACGTGCTGCGGCGCAGATCTCCACGTTGGTGATGGCGGTGTTCTTCCTGTTGGGTGGTATTTGGCTGGTGAAAGGCATCGATGGTTATGTGATTACCTCGGCGCTGGATACCATGGCGGAGTCTAACCCGATGCGTAAAGAAGTGGCTCATCAGGCCGGTGCCTGGTTGATCAACTTCAACAAGTATCCGCTGCTGTGGGCATTGCCTGCCCTGGGTGTGGTGCTGCCGCTGTTTACGGTGCTGTTCTCCCGCATGTCGAAAGACGCGCTGGCGTTCGTGACTTCGTCACTGACCATTGCCTGCGTGATCCTGACTGCCGGTGTGACCATGTTCCCGTTCGTGATGCCGTCAAGCACCGTGCCTAACATCAGCCTGACCATGTGGGATGCCACCTCCAGTCTGTTGACGTTGGAAGTGATGACCGTTGTCGCGGCGATCTTCGTGCCTATCGTTCTGGGGTACACCAGCTGGTCGTACTACAAAATGTTCGGCCGTCTCGACAAAAACTTCGTCGAGAACAACAAGCATTCGCTGTATTAAGGATAGGGAGCTAAACCATGTGGTATTTTGCCTGGATTCTCGGAACGCTTCTTGCCTGTGCCTTCGGTATCATCACGGCGCTGGCGCTTGAGCACCACGAAGATTCAAAAGCACAGCAAGACGGTAAGTGATGAGTTCGTCATTAACTGACAAGCTGTACGCCATGACTGACAAGGGCCCTGTCCGGGCCCTTTCACTGGTGCTGGCGTTGATTTTGGCGGGCTGTATTTTTTGGGATCCGACCCGCTTTGCGGCGAAGACCAGCTCGCTGGAGATTTGGGAAGGGCTGCTGCTGATTTGGGCAGTTTGCGCCGGGGTGGTTCACGGCGTTGGCTTCAAACCGCAGCGGACGTTATGGCGCGCTTTTTTCGCGCCACTTCCGGCAATTGTGATCCTCGCCGCAGGATTACTTTACGTTTCTTTATAATCTCCGTTATAACCCCGAGTTATGGGCCCTTCCGGCCCATAATTATTTTCGTTCCCCTCTTGTAACCCATTCCCAACCCGATCTGTCTTGCGTATAGTAGCACCGTTAAATTGCATTGCTGGGAAGTAGAGTGAGTAATACGTTGTTTCGATGGCCGGTTCGCGTTTACTACGAGGATACCGATGCCAGTGGTGTGGTCTATCACGCCCGCTATGTCGCCTTTTTTGAAAGAGCGCGCACCGAGATGCTGCGTCATCACAACTTTCATCAACAGCAGCTGCTCAGTGAACATGTCGCTTTCGTGGTTCGGCGCATGACGGTGGATTACCTGGCTCCGGCTCGTCTCGACGAACAGCTGGAAGTGCAGAGTGAAATCACCTCAATGCGCGGGGCCTCTCTCACGTTTGCCCAACGCATTGTCAATTCTGACGGGACTCTCTTGAGTCAGGCCGATGTGTTGATTGCATGCATTGATCCACACCAAATGAAGCCGATAGCGCTTCCTAAGTCTATTGTCGCGGAGTTTAAGCAGTGACTGACATGAACATCCTAGATTTATTCTTGAAGGCGAGCCTGCTGGTTAAGCTTATCATGTTGATTTTGATATGCTTCTCAGTGGCCTCTTGGGCGATCATCATCCAGCGCACCCGCATCCTGAATGCGGCCACGCGTGACGCCGAAGCCTTTGAAGACAAATTCTGGTCCGGTATCGAGCTTTCTCGCCTGTACCAGGAAAGCCAGGCGCGTCGCGATAGCCTGACCGGCTCAGAGCAAATTTTCCACTCTGGCTTCAAAGAGTTCGCTCGTTTACACCGCGCTAACAACCATGCGCCGGAATCGGTGATCGAAGGGGCGTCACGCGCCATGCGCATCTCGATGAACCGCGAGCTGGAAACGCTGGAAAACCACATTCCTTTCCTCGGCACCGTGGGTTCGATCAGTCCGTATATCGGTCTGTTCGGCACCGTGTGGGGGATTATGCACGCCTTTATCGCACTGGGCGCGGTGAAGCAGGCCACGCTGCAAATGGTAGCACCGGGTATCGCCGAAGCACTGATCGCAACCGCCATCGGTTTGTTCGCCGCTATTCCGGCCGTTATGGCCTATAACCGCCTCAACCAGCGCGTCAACAAGCTTGAGCAGAATTACGACAACTTTATGGAAGAGTTCACCGCTATTCTGCATCGTCAGGCCTTCTCCAGCGACAGCAAATAAGTAGGAGGTAGCATGGCGAGAGTTCGTGGACGTAATCGGCGCGAGCTGAAGTCCGAAATAAACATCGTTCCGTTGCTCGACGTGTTGCTGGTGCTGTTGCTGATCTTTATGGCAACGGCGCCGATTATCACGCAGAGCGTTGAGGTTGATCTGCCGGACGCCACCGATTCCAAGACGGTGTCCAGCGATGATAACCCGCCGGTGATCCTTGAGGTTTCAGGCGTGGGTCAATACACCCTGGTGGTGGATCACAACCGCATGGAGCTGCTGCCGCCGGAACAGGTTGCCGCCGAAGCCAAGTCGCGTTTAGCGGCTAACCCGAAAACGGTCTTTTTGATCGGTGGGGCGAAGGAAGTACCGTACGATGAGATTATCAAGGCATTGAATATTCTCCATCAGGCGGGCGTGGCTTCCGTGGGGCTAATGACCCAGCCAATCTGACCCTAAGGTCAGTGGCAACCCGGTTCCTGTGCCGTTGGCTCAGGAACCCCGTATAAGCAACACCAGTTTTTGGGAATCTATTTTGGTAAAGGCAACTGAGCAAAACGATAAGCTGAACCGCGCCGTTATTGTTTCGGTCGTTCTGCACTTTGTATTGATTGCCCTGCTGATTTGGGGATCGCTGCAAGAAAACGTCGACATGAACAGTGCCGGCGGCGGTGGCGATGGTTCTGTCGTCGGTGCAGTGATGGTCGATCCCGCGGCAGTGGTGGAGCAGTACAACCGCCAGCAACAGCAGAGTAACGACGCGCAGCGTGCTGAAAAGCAGCGCCAGAAAAAAGCGGAACAACAAGCCGAAGAACTTCAGCAGAAGCAAGCGGCGGAGCAACAGCGCCTGAAAGAGCTGGAGAAAGAGCGTTTGTCTGCGCAGGAAAAAGCGGCGCAGGACGCGAAAGAACAGGCTGAACAGCAGAAGCAGGCCGCAGAGCAGCAAAAACAGGCGGCGGAGCAACAAAAGCAGGCTGCTGAACAGCAAAAAGCGGCCGAGAACGCCGCGGCGAAAGCCAAAGAACAACAGAAAGTAGCGGAAGCGGCCGCCGCCAAGGCCAAGGCCGAGGCAGATAAAGTCGCTAAAGCACAGGCCGACGCGCAGAAGAAAGCGGAGTCTGAAGCCAAGAAAGAAGCGGCTGCTGCCGCTGCCGCCAAGAAACAGGCGGAAGAAGCGAAGAAAGCCGCTGCTGCCGAAGCTGCAGAGAAAAAGGCCGCTGCCGAAGCCGAGAAGAAAGCTGCAGCAGAAGCCGAGAAAAAAGCCGCAGCTGATGCCGAGAAGAAAGCGGCTGCAGAAGCTGAGAAAAAAGCCGCCGCTGCCGAAAAAGCCGCCGCTGAGAAAGCTGCTGCCAAGAAGGCCGCAGACGCCAAGAAGAAAGCGGCTGCCGCAGCGGCAGCTCAGTCTTCGGACGTCAATGATCTGTTTGGCGACCTGGCGGACGGTAAAAACGCGCCGAAAGGCGGCGGGGCTAAAGCGAAGGGTGACGGTAAACCGGCCGGTCAGGGCAATGCCAAGGCTGCAGGGGCGAGTGGTGCCGATATTGATGGCTATGCTGGGCAGATTCGCACAGCAATTCAGAATAAGTTTTATGATGCCAGTTCGTTTGCCGGTAAGACCTGTGACCTACGCATCAAGCTGGGGCCTGATGGCTTTTTGATTGACGTGAAATCGGTAGGTGGCGATCCTGCCCTGTGCCAGGCGGCTGTAGCTGCTGCGAATCAGGCGAAGATCCCGAAACCACCGAGCGATGCCGTTTATCAGCACTTTAAGAATTCGACCCTTGTATTTAAGCCACAATAACGGTTGATTAGCTAAGTCATATCGCAGGGATGTACTAAGGTAACCAACAGGGATTATGTAGTTTTGTTTGCGTTGGTTTGTTAAAATTCTGCTAATTTATCGCAGGCATCCCGCCTGGATAAGGGAGATGAGATGAAGCAGGCATTTCGAGTAGCGTTAGGTTTTTTAATACTGTGGGCCTCCGTTCTTCACGCGGAAGTTCGCATTGAAATCACCCAAGGGGTCGACTCCGCTCGCCCGATTGGTGTGGTGCCGTTTAAATGGGCTGGCCCAGGCACGCCTCCGGAAGATATTGGCAAGATTGTCGGCGCAGACCTGCGCAACAGCGGCAAATTCAACCCAATTGACGTAGCGCGCATGCCGCAGCAACCGACCACCGCGTCTGAAGTGACGCCGGCGGCCTGGACTGCATTGGGCATTGACGCAGTCGTGGTCGGCCAGGTTCAACCTGGTGCGGACGGCGGCTACCTGATCTCTTATCAACTGGTGGACACTTCAGGTTCTCCTGGCACCGTATTGGCGCAGAACCAGTATAAAGTGACCAAGCAGTGGTTGCGTTATTCTGCTCACACCGCCAGTGACGAAGTGTTTGAAAAGCTGACCGGTATCAAGGGCGCATTCCGTACCCGTATCGCTTACGTTGTGCAGACCAACGGCGGGAAATTCCCGTACGAGCTGCGCGTAGCGGATTACGACGGCTACAACCAGTTTGTGGTACACCGTTCACCGGAACCACTGATGTCCCCGGCCTGGTCGCCGGACGGCAGCAAACTGGCGTACGTGACCTTTGAAAGCGGCCGCTCTGCGCTGGTGGTTCAGACCCTGGCTAACGGTGCTATCCGTCAGATCGCCTCGTTCCCGCGCCACAACGGTGCACCGGCGTTCTCACCGGACGGCAGTCGTCTGGCCTTCGCGCTGTCTAAAAGCGGCAGCCTGAACCTGTACGTGATGAATCTGGGCTCTGGCCAGATTACTCAAATCACCGACGGGCGCAGCAACAATACCGAACCGACCTGGTTCCCGGATGGCCAGTCTCTGGCGTATACCTCCGATCAGGGTGGCCGGCCACAGATTTATAAAGTCAGTGCCAGTGGCGGTGCGTCACAGCGTCTGACATGGGAAGGCTCTCAGAATCAGGATTCTGAAGTCAGCTCTGATGGTAAATTCCTGGTGATGGTGAGCTCAAACAATGGTGCTCAGCATATCGCCAAACAAGATCTCGGATCGGGTGCAGTTCAAGTTTTGACCGGCACCTTCCTGGACGAAACGCCTAGTATTGCGCCAAACGGCACCATGGTGATCTATAGCTCCACGCAAGGTATGGGCTCCGTGTTGCAACTGGTATCGACTGATGGGCGTTTTAAAGCGCGTCTTCCGGCAACTGATGGACAGGTCAAATTCCCTGCCTGGTCGCCGTATCTGTGATGCATGTGTAAATATGTATGGCAAACTATAAAAGGATTAAAGAAATGCAACTGAACAAAGTGCTGAAAGGGCTTCTGCTGGCACTGCCAGTCCTGGCTGTAGCAGCTTGTAGTTCTAACAAAAGCGCAAACAACGACCAATCTGGTCTGGGCGCTGGCGCTGGCACTGGTACAGAAAACGGCAGCAGCAACCTGTCTTCTGAAGAACAAGCTCGTCTGCAGATGCAAGAACTGCAGAAGAACAACATTGTTTACTTCGGTCTGGACAAGTATGACGTGAGCTCTGAGTTCGCTCAGATGCTGGACGCGCACGCTGCATTCCTGCGTAACAACCCGTCTTACAAAGTGACCGTAGAAGGCCACGCGGATGAGCGCGGTACGCCGGAATACAACATTGCCCTGGGTGAGCGTCGTGCTAACTCCGTGAAAATGTACCTGCAAGGTAAAGGCGTTTCAGCTGACCAAATCTCTATCGTTTCTTACGGTAAAGAAAAACCAGCAGTACTGGGCCACGACGAAGCGGCTTATGCTAAAAACCGTCGTGCAGTTCTGGTTTACTAAGAGAATCGCATGAACAGTAACTTCAGACGTCACTTGTTGAGTCTGTCGTTACTGGTTGGCGTAGCGGTCCCATGGGCCGCTACTGCCCAAGCGCCAATCAGTAATGTCGGCTCCGGCTCGGTCGAAGACCGTGTCACCTCGCTTGAGCGCATCAGCAATGCTCAAGGCCAGCTTTTAAACCAACTCCAGCAACAACTCTCTGACAATCAGCGCGATATTGACTCGCTCCGCGGGCAAATCCAGGAAAGCCAATATCAACTGAATCAGGTCGTTGAACGCCAAAAGCAAATCTATCAGCAGATGGATAGCATCAGCCAGGGCGGCGCTCAGAGCTCCGCCGCCGCAGCGGGTGCCGCGGGTGGAGCAGCAGCGGCTGCGTCCTCCGAAGGCGCTGACAGTGCGTCTGCGGGCGCTACAGCAGCAGCGCCGGCCAGCAAGGGTGATGAAAACAGCGACTACAATGCCGCTGTTTCATTAGCGCTGGAAAAAAAACAGTATGACCAGGCAATTTCTGCTTTTCAGACCTTCGTAAAACAGTACCCAAAGTCTACTTACCAGCCTAATGCCAACTATTGGCTGGGCCAGTTGTATTACAACAAGGGTAAGAAAGACGATGCGGCTTACTATTATGCGGTCGTGGTGAAGAATTACTCAAAGTCACCTAAGGCGCCGGACGCCATGTACAAGGTAGGTATCATCATGCAGGAGAAAGGGCAGGCCGATAAAGCCAAAGCCGTGTTCCAGCAGGTGATTAAACAATACCCAACCAGTGCGGCGGCCAAACAGGCGAAAAGTCGCGTAGCCGGTTAGTCAGAAAAAATAATGAGCCCAGAAGTTAGTCGATTTGACCGCTTTCTGGGCTCATTCGCGTGAAGAACAAGCAGTTGAACCCCTTGTTCAAAAATTTAGGTTGCGCTGCCAAGATAAATTAGTAATATATGCCGCCGTTGCCAAGACATCTTGCAAGATGTTAAAGCAGCAAGGAAATTGGGTCGTTAGCTCAGTTGGTAGAGCAGTTGACTTTTAATCAATTGGTCGCAGGTTCGAATCCTGCACGACCCACCAATTTCTGAAGTAGTAGCAGTAACCACGTCAGTGGGTGATTAGCTCAGTTGGTAGAGCATCTCCTTTACACGGAGGGGGTCGGCGGTTCGAGCCCGTCATCACCCACCACTGCTGTGGGTCGTTAGCTCAGTTGGTAGAGCAGTTGACTTTTAATCAATTGGTCGCAGGTTCGAATCCTGCACGACCCACCATTTCAGAATTGTTTTTCCTCAATCCAGGCTTCGGTTTGTATTGGCTGTTCGGCAGTAAACCACGTCAGTGGGTCGTTAGCTCAGTTGGTAGAGCAGTTGACTTTTAATCAATTGGTCGCAGGTTCGAATCCTGCACGACCCACCATTATTGCAGCGAGTTCCTCTCCTGCTTACGCGGTTCAGCAGTAAACCACATCAGTGGGTCGTTAGCTCAGTTGGTAGAGCAGTTGACTTTTAATCAATTGGTCGCAGGTTCGAATCCTGCACGACCCACCATTCTTAAAGAAATACCCCCCCTTATTAAAAACTCTGAATTGGCATATAGCACGAATCGTGTCGGTGAGAAGCTGCGTTCAGATTCGAGGAAATCTCCGGTACGTTCCACCTTCCGCCATTTTTGTTGGCATGCGCACTCCATTCTCTCTATCACGAAAGCACTTTCCCCCTGCAGATCTCTCTCTTTGATCAAAAATTCAATCCATTAAACTTCATTGGCGTGATATTGAAAATATCAGCGGACTTTTCGCTCAATTTTAGGTATTTTGTTTAGTATATAAAACGAAGGGGGTTGCGATGGGTAATACCCGGGCAGCAGACACCCAGCCTAGCACAGAGATTGCAGCGATGAGTGAAATGTTTGATGTTAATGCGGCGGTGTACCCGTTCCCGCCCAAACCCGTGCCGTTAGACGTCGCGCAGAAGGCGTTTTATCGTGAGAAGATTAAAACCCTGCTCAAGCAGCGCAATGCGGTGATGGTGGCCCATTATTATACCGATCCTGAGATCCAGGCGCTGGCGGAGGAAACCGGCGGCTGTGTGGCGGACTCGCTGGAAATGGCGCGCTTTGGCAGCAATCACCCAGCTTCGACCTTACTGGTCGCCGGCGTGCGCTTTATGGGCGAAACCGCCAAAATCCTCAGCCCGGAAAAACAGGTGCTGATGCCGACGCTGCACGCAGAGTGCTCGCTGGATCTTGGCTGTCCGGAAGAAGAATTCCATGCATTTTGCGACAGCCACCCCGATCGCACCGTGGTGGTCTACGCTAATACCTCGGCGGCGGTAAAAGCTCGCGCGGACTGGGTGGTTACCTCCAGTATCGCCGTTGAACTGATTGAGCACCTCGACAGCCTTGGCGAGAAAATCATCTGGGCCCCGGATCGTCACCTGGGCAACTACGTGCAAAAGCAGACGGGCGCCGACGTATTGTGTTGGCAGGGGGCCTGTATCGTCCATGACGAGTTTAAAACCCAGGCCCTGATGCGCATGAAGGCCTTATACCCTGACGCGGCGATACTGGTGCACCCTGAGTCGCCACAGGCGGTGGTTGACCTGGCCGATGCGGTAGGCTCAACCAGCCAATTGATACAGGCGGCGAAAACTTTGCCTAATCCGCAGCTGATTGTCGCCACCGATCGCGGTATTTTTTATAAGATGCAACAGGCCTGCCCGGACAAGGAGCTTTTTGAAGCGCCGACCGCCGGTGAAGGCGCCACCTGTCGCAGCTGTGCGCACTGCCCATGGATGGCGATGAACGGCCTGAAGGCGATTGCCGACGGGCTGGAGCAGGGCGGTGCACTGCATGAGATCCACGTGGATGCGGCGTTACGTCAAAAGGCGCTAATCCCGCTGAACCGGATGTTGGATTTTGCTGCCCAATTAAAAATGCAGGTAAAAGGGAACGCTTAACCGTTTAATAAGGATAATAAAATGAGCTTTTTCAGTACCAGCAATATCTTGGTGCATATCCCGCTGGGCGCAGGGGGTTATGATCTGTCATGGATTGAGGCGATCGGCACCCTGTTCGGTTTGTTGTGTATCTGGTATGCCAGCAAAGAGAAAATCATCAATTACCTGTTCGGCCTGATTAACGTCACGCTGTTCGCGGTGATTTTCTTCCAAATCCAGCTTTACGCCAGTCTGCTGCTGCAGCTGTTCTTCTTTGTTGCCAATATCTACGGCTGGTACGCCTGGAGTCGTCAGACGCAGGATAATCAGGCCGAGCTGAAGATTCGTTGGTTACCGCTGCCGAAGGCATTGGGCTGGGCGGCGGTATGTGTGATCGGCATTGCACTGATGACCTTTAATATCGACCGCGTTTTCGCCTGGTTGACTCAGGTTGCGGTGACGGTAATGCAGGGCTTGGGCCTCAGCGTGCAAATGCCTGAGCTGCAACCGGACGCCTTCCCGTTCTGGGATTCGGCGATGATGGTGCTGTCGATCGTCGCGATGATTCTGATGACGCGCAAGTACGTGGAAAACTGGTTGCTGTGGGTGGTGATTGACGTGATTAGCGTGGCGATTTTTGCCTATCAGGGCGTTTACGCCATGGCGCTGGAATACGTGATCCTGACGCTGATTGCGCTGAACGGTTCCTGGCTGTGGATCAAAAGCGCCGGCAACAACCAATCGCGGCCTTTGTCTTCCGCACCTTAAAATATCGCCGGGGCGCCCTATAAGGCGCCCCGTTTGTTTTAATGATGATGCCCCAGATGGGAATGCGAGCCGGAATGTGAGTGGTCACTCGGCTCGGGAGCCCGATTAATTCCGCAGTCGGGCGTATCACAATGCTGGTATTCCATTTGAATGGTCACGTGGCCAATCCGGTAGTGTTCCAACAGATAGCCCTGAATGCGGCGCAGCAAGCCATCATGGTCATTCGGCGGTATCACCTGTGCATGCAACGTCATCAGCTTCTGTTCACCAATCTGCCAGACGTGGACGTGGTGGATATTGCGTACTTCCGGAATATTCAGGCACAGGTCTTTTTGCAGTTTGGCGATATCCACTTCCTGTGGCGTACCTTCCAGCAGCTCGTGGAAGCTCTCCTTCAGCAGCCGCCAGGCACTGCGTATCACCAGGCAGGATACCAGTACCGACAATATCGGGTCGATCGGCGTCCAGCCGGTGGTCAGGATCACAATCGCCGCGGCAATGGCACCCACCGACCCCAGTAAATCCCCCAATACGTGCAATGCCGCGGCCCGCACGTTGATGTTCTTCTCTTCGCTGCCGCGGTGCAACAGCCAGAAGGCGAACAGGTTAGCCAGCAACCCCGCTATGGCGATAATCAGCATTGGGGTACCCATCACCGGCTGTGGTTCGAAGAAACGCCGTATCGCCTCCCACAGTATGAATACCACGATCACCAACAGCGCGGCGGCGTTGAGGAAAGCCGCAAGCGTCGTCAAGCGCAGATAACCGAAGGTATGGCGTGCATTGGGCTTACGCTGCGAGAAGTGCACCGCCATCAATGCCACCAGCAGCGCCGCCGCATCGGTGAGCATATGGCCGGCATCGGCCAGCAGCGCCAGGGACCCTGAAATTAACCCACCGATCACTTCGGCGATCATGAATACCGCAGTGACTAAAAAAGCGGTCAGTAGGCGTTTACTATTACTGTCTTTCGGTAGGTGTACGTGCGGGCTATCCGACATTATTCATCCTTATGATGCATAGCAATATACGACTCGTTAGCGCTGACCAGATCATCCAGTTCTATCAGTATCTGTTCCACTAACGTACTTAGTTCAGTATAGGCGTCCTGAAGCAATGTTCCTTCACGACCGCTTTCCACCAATTGTTGGCACAGGCTGGCCGCTGCCGGCAGTTGCAACATCAACAGGCTACCCTTAATGCGATGCGCGGCTTGCCCAAGCTGTAGCCAGTCCTCGCTTTGTGCCGCTAGCGCGAGCCGCTGTCGGTCTTGCTGTAGGGTTGTCAGCAGCGTTGTCGCCAAACGTTGGATCATCGGTCGGTCATTACCGGCCATATCGGCCAGGGACTGCTGAAGGTCAGTAAGGACTAACTGCTGCTCCAGCGCCTGGGGTTGCTGTGGCAACGCTTGGGCGAGTGCGTCCAGCGAGATGGGCTTGGTTAAAAAGCGATCTATAGCCACCAACTCCGGCGGGATACGGGTAAATTCCTGCACGTCCGCCGAGCAGAGGATAATTTGGCAAGCCGGGCGTCGATGGCGCTGCTCGTCGCGGCGTATCAGCCTCGCCAGCGTCAGGCCATCCGGGCGCGGCATATTGTAATCAATGAACAGCAGATCAAACCGCTGCCGACGATGGGCTTTCAGCAGCGGATAACCCTGCTCGAACAGCGTCGGCTGCAGACCGAAGTGGCGCAACTGTCGTTCCATCAGCAGGAGATTGGTGGGGTGATCGTCAATCAGCGCCACGCGCAAACTCGGCGGCGGCAGGTTGAGCGGCTTATCGGTTTGCTGTGTCGCCGAGTCAAGAGCAACCTCGGTGACCGGTACCGACAGGGAAACCTCAGTGCCGACGCCGAGACGCGAGTGCAACTCAATCCGTCCGCCCATTTGTTCGATAATTTCCTTGCAAATAGACAGCCCTAATCCGGTTCCCTGCACGGATACACGCTGTGCACCACGCGCGCGGTAAAACGGCTGGAACAGTTTGCCAATCTCATCGGCGGCGATGCCACACCCGCTGTCGGTCACCGTCAGCGACAGTTCTCCCTGCTGTGTAGACTGCTCACGCCAGCCGATGCTGACCTGAATACTGCCGCGCAGTGTAAACTTAATCGCATTATTTATCAGATTGTTAGCGACCTGAAGTAAACGCTCACCATCAATAAGAACGGCTGCGGGCAGGTTGTCGGCCGCACTCACTTTTAGCGTCACCGGGCGTTCGCCAATCAGCGGCCGGTACAGGGCGCTAATGTGGGCCACCCAAGGGTGCAGGGCTACGGCCTTGGGCGCTAAGGTTAACGAGCCGGTGGCTAGCCGGGCATGATCTTGCAAGTCATTGAGCAGGTTGAGCAACGATGATGCCGAGCTGTAGATCACCGGCAGCCCCTCGGGCGTTGGCTGACGTTTCAGCTCCAGCTCCAACAGACCAAGAATGGCGTGCATCGGAGTGCGCAATTCATGGCTGACGGTAGCCAGAAATTTACTCTTCATTCGGTTTTCGGCTTCCGCATGCCGACGAGCCTGTTCAAGCACTTCCCGTTCGCGCTTATCCCGTCTCTGCAGGATAAACCGGCGCAGGGTCAGCCCCAACAGCAACAGGATCGCCGCAGCCAGCAGCGCCAGCAGCCAGGTGGTTTGCGGCTGCATACGGTTTTCATTCACGGCGTCAATCAGGTTGCTACGATCGACAATCCACTCATCGCGCAGTGATTGCAGCGTTTCCGACGGGATCTGCATCAGGTTTTTATCGAGGATAGCCAACAGTAATGGCTGATCCTGCCGCACGCCGAACGCTACCGGGTAGGCAATATTATTGGCGGCGAACGCCAACTTTATCGCCCCGGAGTAACGAGACAAAGCGACAAAGTTTGCCGAAATCACGTTATCCACCAGCGCATCCAACTGGCCGTTAGCCAGAGCGTCATACATGGCCTTACTGTCGGCAAAACGGATCTGTTCTTCGTTGGCAGGCACCAGGCCTTGTGCCAGATCGCCCTGCAGTACGCCAATGCGTTTACCGGCCAGATCGCTCCAGGTGGAAATCCCGTTGTCGTGTTGGCCAACATACACCCCCCACAGCGAACGGTGGATGGGCATACTTGCGCTGTAGCGCGCTTTAACCCCACGCGCCAATGGCAACGCGGTGCGAAAGCTGGCCTGGCCGGATTGCACCAATTGATCGGCCTGTTCGGCATTGCGCGCCCACAGCGGAACAAAGCGCAATCCGGTGTTTTGCGCAATGATATTCAAAATGTCGATGGCATAACCGCGCGCTTGCCCACCGGAACCGCGGTAAGCGAAGGGGAAGTTATTCTCGATGGCGGCGTAATAGACGGTGGGGTGAGTCTTCACCCAGCTTTTCTCCATCTGCGTCAGATCGGCGTTGCCGGTATCGAGATAGCTGGGGATCTTTTTACTCCAGCGGCTTTGGATGGCATTCATCAACTCCATCGGGGTGTCGGCGATGGCTACGTTGAGGGTCTCGATCAGCGCCGGGTTGGCGGCGGCAAATACGAACGACAGGTTGCCGAGGTTGAGGGTACTTTCGATCTGATAAAGCTGGCCGAGCTGCAGCTGGTCGATAATAAAGCTGGCGCTGGCTTCATCGGCAATAAAGTAGTCGCTGCTGCCATTGAGCAGGGCATACACCGCCTGAAGGTTGTTGTCATAGCGTTGTACGTGGGACGACACCGTCTTTAGCGCATTGCCGGCCTGCATATCGGTCAGGGTGCTGATCGCCACCCGGGCATTGGCGGAGTTGAGCATCACTTTGCGATCGTTGCTGCGATCCCGCAGTACGCGCAGGTTACTGACGTAATAAGGCTGAGAAATTTTCAGGCCGTGTAGCGCTTCGTTTTGTGGAATGCCGTACACCAGATCGACAGTCCCGTCATGCAGCGCTTGCTCAAGTTTCGCCAGATCGGAGAAGCCGTAGATCTGAAAGTGGATGCCGGTGACCTGCTGAACATAGCCCAGGTAGTCGGCATTCAGACCGTACAGGTCGTCATCCACAATAATGTTATAGGGGCTGGTATTTTCACTGATGATACCGATGCGCAGCGTCGCGTCGCGCCAGGGGTTTTTCTCGCTGGCAATCAGCAGGTCGGGCGGGATATTCAGGTTGCTGACCAATTGATAACGTACCGGCTGCGCCGCGTGCGCCAGACTACCGACGCACAGCAACACCGTTACCAGCAGCAAAAGCGCACGCATCATGGCGCCAGCTCTTTAAACACCGCCACCAGCTCCAACAGATTACTGGCGCCGGTCTTACGCAGAATATTCTTCTTGTGGGTACTGACGGTTTTGTTGCTGATGTTCAGCATCTCGGCGATTTGCAGATTGGACAAGCCTTTGCTGAGCAGCCCGAGCACCTGCAGTTCTTTTGGCGTCAGCAGTGTGCCTTCTGCCGGTAGCGCCTCCTCGGTCATGGCGGTGGCGGGAAAGCTCAAGCTTCCATCCAGTACGGTTTCAATCGCCAGCACCAGCTCTTCGAGACGGCTGCCCTTGTGCACAAATCCGTTGGCGCCGGCCGAATAGGCCATACGGGCGTAGATATCTTCTTCCTGTGCGGTATAGATCAGGATTGGTTGCTGCGGATAGTGGCGGCGGATTTTTTTCAATAATTGCAAACCGTCCACCTGCGGCAGACCGATATCGAGGATCACCAGCGCAAAGTCGGCCGTGGCCAATTGGGCCATTGCCTGAACGTCGTCTTGCACCGCCTGCAGGTGATAGAGGCGGGATGACTTGATTAGCGCCGCTTCCAGTGCGACATGAACCACCGGGTGGTCATCAACTAATAACAAAGAGGGCATGGCTTGGCTCGAGTAACAGTATCCTGGCCGTTAGCATAACGAAAAAGGAGCCACTGCGCTCCCCTGATGAAACAGCACAATCCACTGTTAATTTAGAGGTTCATTCGGCAGGTGGCAAAGGTGATTTACAGCGTTATCCGCACAGGCTAAATTGGTTGGATCTATGCTCTGCGAAATACCGCCTCTCGATACCGAATGGAAAAGTTATGAATTACCAAAACGACGATTTACGCATTAAAGAAATTAAGGAACTCCTGCCACCGGTGGCCCTGTTAGAGAAGTTTCCGGCTACTGAACGTGCAGCAGAGACGGTGTCAAAGGCACGCAGTGCCATTCATCAGATCCTTCGCGGCAGTGACGATCGCCTGCTGGTGGTGATTGGCCCTTGTTCAATCCACGATACCAAAGCGGCGAAAGAGTATGCCGGTCGCCTGCTGTCGCTGCGTCAGGAACTGAGCGGCGAGCTGGAAGTGGTGATGCGGGTTTATTTTGAAAAGCCGCGTACCACCGTGGGCTGGAAAGGGTTGATCAACGATCCGCAAATGGATAACAGCTTCCAGATCAACGACGGTCTGCGTCTGGCCCGTAAGCTGCTGCTGGATATTAACGATACCGGTTTGCCGGCGGCGGGTGAATTCCTCGACATGATCACCCCGCAGTATCTGGCAGATCTGATGAGCTGGGGCGCGATCGGCGCTCGTACCACTGAATCTCAGGTGCATCGCGAGCTCTCTTCCGGCCTGTCTTGCCCGGTTGGCTTCAAGAACGGTACCGACGGCACCATCAAGGTTGCTATTGACGCCATCAATGCTGCCAGCGCACCGCACTGTTTCCTGTCGGTGACCAAATGGGGCCATTCAGCCATTGTGAACACCAGCGGTAACGGCGATTGCCACATTATTCTGCGCGGCGGCAAAGAGCCGAACTACAGCGCGGCGCATGTGAAAGAAGTCAAAGAAGGCCTGGTCAAAGCGGGTCTGCCGGCGCAGGTGATGATCGATTTCAGCCATGCCAACAGCAGCAAGCAATTCAAAAAGCAGCTGGAAGTGAATGCTGACGTTTGCAAGCAGATTGCCGGCGGCGAAAAGGCGATTATGGGCGTGATGATTGAAAGCCATCTGGTGGAGGGCAACCAAAACCTGGAAAGCGGCGATCCGCTGGTTTATGGCAAGAGCGTCACCGATGCCTGCATCGGTTGGGAAGACACCGAAACCGTGCTGCGCGAGTTGGCAACAGCGGTGAAAGCGCGCCGCGGCTGATAAACCTGCCTGGTTCCAATAAAAAAGCCCCCGGCCAAAACCGGGGGCTTTTTAGATCATGCGGCGAAAATTACTTCGCTTTACCCTGGTTTGCCACGGCGGCCGCTTTAGCAGCGATCTCGTCGGCATTACCCAGGTAGTAACGTTTGATTGGCTTGAAGTTCTCGTCAAATTCATACACCAACGGCACGCCGGTTGGGATGTTCAGCTCGAGGATCTCGTCTTCGCTCAGGTTATCCAGGTATTTCACCAGCGCACGCAGGGAGTTGCCGTGTGCAGCAACGATAACGCGCTCGCCGCTTTTGATGCGTGGCAGAATTTCTTCGTCCCAGTAAGGGATCACGCGATCGATGGTCAGCGCCAGACTCTCGGTCAGCGGCAGCTCTTTCTCGGTCAGCGCGGAATAACGCGGATCGTGGCCCGGGTAACGTTCGTCATCTTTGGTCAGCTCTGGTGGAGTAACGGCGAAGCCGCGACGCCATTGCTTAACCTGCTCGTCACCGTATTTTTCTGCGGTTTCAGCCTTGTTCAGACCCTGCAGCGCGCCGTAGTGGCGTTCGTTCAGTTTCCAGGATTTCTCAGTCGGCAGCCAGGCCTGATCCAGTTCGTCCAGAATGTTCCACAGGGTGTGGATAGCGCGCTTCAGTACGGAGGTGTAAGCAAAGTCAAAAGAGAAACCTTCGTCTTTCAACAGTTTGCCTGCTGCTTTCGCTTCGGTGCGGCCTTTGTCGGACAAATCAACATCATACCAACCGGTGAAGCGGTTTTCGTTGTTCCACTGGCTTTCGCCGTGACGCACCAGAACCAGCTTAGTTACAGCCATAGCTTAACTCCTTAATAATCTGACATTTCAATGATAACGAAAATCATTATATTGCCGCGGCCGGGGGCTCGGCAATCGATAGTGTTTAACCATAGCCAATTTCTTGCCGCAAAGTAAGTGCTGTTCTGAGGAAAAGCTGAATCGATCAGGCTGGTGCAGACAGGGAGTGCGGCACGGCGAAGGGAGATTCGGCCGTGCCGTGGGGAAGGGCAATCAGGCTGCTTTTTTCAGGCAATTGCTCATAAAGGTTTTACGCTCGTCACCCTTCAGGCTTTTGGTCTTGGCGTCGGCGTTACAGGTTTTCATTTTCTGCTGCTGCGGAGTCAGCGTTTTGGTCGCAGCGGTGCCTTCGGATTTCAGGCAGGTGCTCATGAAGGTAGAGCGATCCGCGCCTTTCAGCGTTTTGCTGGTGGCCTGTTGATTACAATCGGTCATGCGTTTCTGCTGCGCGGCCTGTGCCGGTGATGGCGTTTTTGCTGCGGTCTCGGCAGCCATCAGATTGGTGCTCAGCAGTAAACCCGCCAGTAATGGAAGTGCAGTAATCAGACGCATAGGTGTTCCTTCAGCTATTGGCCGGCCGGGGTGGCCGAAAATTGTGACGTTGCACAAGGTGTTGTGCTTATCACCGTAGCCTGATTCTAGTGCGCGCTTTGGAATAAGGAAAGGCAGCCCTCGGCGCGGCAGCGGGGTAAAAAGGTAAGCATTTATAACAAACGGCCCCTCGCCGCGTGGCAAGGGGCGTAGCGGGTCAGATAGGATAAAACTGATAATGGGTGGCGCTCAGGTATTGTTGCCCCGGCTGCAGCCAACAGTCGGGCTGCGGCCATTCCGGGTGGTTCGGGCTGTCCGGCAAAAACTCGCTTTCCAGCGCCACGCCGGCGTAATTGGCATAGCTGCCGCCTTCGCGTGCCGGCGTTCCGCCCAGATAGTTGCCGCTGTAGAGCTGCAACGCCGGCGCACTGGTGAAGACGCTCATTTGTACCTGGCCATCAGCCGACCAAAGATGGGCCGCCGGGCAGTCCAATGCGCCACAGGTACGATGCAGCAAAAAGGCATGATCGTAGCCTTTTACCCGCTGTTGACAGCGATCGCTCAAAAAATCCTGCAGCAGCGTTTTTGGCTGGCGGAAGTCCATGCCGCTGTCTGCCACCGGGGTTAGATCGGCACAGGGGATCCCTTCGCTGTCGACCGGCAGATAGCGGTCGGCAAACAGCTGTAGCCGCTGATGGCGGGCGTCGGTTCCGGCCCCGTCGAGGTTGAAGTAGGCGTGGTTGGTTAAATTGACCGGGCAGGCGCTGTCGGTCCGCGCCTGATAGCTGATTTCCAGTCTATTGTCGGCAGTGAGTCGATAGTTGACCTGAACGTCGAGATTGCCGGGAAAACCCTGGTCACCGTCTGGCGAATGCAAGGCGTAGCTCACCTGCTGCTGATCCTGTTGGGTAATGCGCCAGCGGCGGGCATTAAAGCCTTCCGGCCCACCGTGCAGCTGGTGTTCTCCCTGATTGGCGACCAGCGGATGCGGTTTGCCATCAATCTGCAGGCTGGCGTGCGCGATGCGGTTGGCGTAGCGCCCGACGGTAGCGCCCAGGTAGGCCGCTTGATTCAGGTAGTCCGCTGGGGTACGACACCCCAGCAGCAACTCGCGCGTTTTGCCCGATTTCAGCGGCAATACTGCGGAGAGCCAGGTGGCGCCCCAATCCATCAGCGTTACCGTCATTCCGCCAGCGTTTTTCAACTGGGTCAATTGGTAGGGCTGGCCGTCAGGGGCCAACGTTTGACTGTCGCTCAGCATCTGCCGGCCCCCTCTGACGCCTTACAGACGTAAAAGGTTTCTTTCAGCCCATGGGTCTGCAGCGGGTATTCGCGTGCTACTGCCTCGCGGACCGGCTCGACCAGCGCCTGTGGCATTAGCGCCACGATACAGCCGCCAAAACCGCCGCCGGTCATGCGCACGCCGCCGCGGTCGCCGATAACGGCTTTGACGATCTCCACCAGCCGGTCGATCGGCGGCACGGTAATTTCAAAATCATCGCGCATCGAGGCGTGCGACTCCGCCATCAGTTTGCCCATCAGCTTCATATCACCAGCGGCCAGCGCATCGGCAGCAGCCAGTGTACGATCGTTTTCGCTGATCACATGACGCGCTCGTTTGGCGACGATCGGATCCAGCTCATGCTGGATCGGGAAAAACAGATCCGGGCTGACATCGCGCAGCGCTTTGACACCGAAGAAGCGCGCGGCTTCCTCACACTGCTTGCGGCGGGTGTTGTATTCGCTGTCTACCAGACCGCGTTTCACATTGGAATTGATGATCACCACCGCGATATCTTCCGGCACCGATACTGCGCGGGTTTCCAGCGTTCGGCAGTCGATCAGCAAAGCATGATCCCGTTCGCCGAGCGCAGAAATCAGTTGATCCATAATCCCGCAGTTACAGCCGACAAACTGGTTCTCTGCTTCTTGCCCATTGAGGGCCAGCGCTACGCCATCCAGCGGCAGAGCATACAGTGCCTGCATGGCCTGACCAACGGCGACTTCCAAAGAGGCGGAAGAACTGAGGCCGGCACCTTGCGGCACATTACCGGAAATCACCAGGTCCGCACCGCCAAAATCGCTGTTGAGCTGCTGCAGGTGTTTGATCACGCCGCGTACGTAATCGGACCAGCGTTGGGTTGGATGGCTGACGATCGGTTCGTCGAGCGAAAACAGATCCTGCTCGGCGTCGTAATCGGCGGCGATCACCCGGATCTGACGGTCGTCGCGTTTGGCGCAGGCGATCACCGTCTGGTAATCGATGGCGCACGGCAGCACAAAACCGTCGTTATAGTCGGTATGCTCACCGATCAAGTTCACCCGGCCCGGGGCCTGGATAGTCAGTGCGGGCGCGTAGCCAAAACGTTCGGTAAAAAGGGTGTGGGTAAGGTTCTTTAAACTCATTGTTGGGCTCCGGCTTCACGGTAATGAACATCGCTAACGGCACGCAGACGTTCTGCGGCCTGTTCTGCAGTCAAATCGCGCTGGGTTTCTGCCAGCATCTCGTAACCCACCATAAATTTACGCACCGTGGCAGAACGCAGCAGCGGCGGATAGAAGTGGGCGTGTAGTTGCCAATGGCGGTTATCTGCGTCGTTAAACGGGGCGCCGTGCCAGCCCATGGAGTAGGGGAAGGAGCACTGGAACAGGTTGTCGTAACGGCTGGTCAGTTTTTTCAGCGCCACGGCCAGGTCACGGCTCTGTTCGGCGCTGAGATCGGTAATGCGCTGCACGGAACTCTTCGGCAACAGCAGCGTTTCAAACGGCCAGGCCGCCCAGTAGGGCACCACGGCCAGCCAGTGTTCGGTTTCCACCACCGTACGGCTGCCGTCAGCCTGTTCGCGCTGGACGTAATCCGTCAACATCGCGGAGTGGTGCCGTTGGAAATACTCGCGTTGCAGCCGGTCCTCATGCTCGACTTCGTTCGGCAAGAAGCTGTTGGCCCAAACCTGTCCATGCGGATGCGGATTAGAGCAGCCCATCGCGGCGCCTTTGTTTTCAAAAACCTGCACCCACGGATAGCTGCGTCCCAGATCGGCGGTGTGTTCCTGCCAGGTGGCAATCACTCGTTCCAGCGCTTGCAGCGGCAATTCCGGCAGGGTCTTGCTGTGATCGGGCGAGAAACAAATCACCCGGCTGGTGCCACGGGCGCTCTGGCAGCGCATCAGCGGATCCTGACTTTCCGGTGCCAGCGGGGTATCCGTCATCAGCGCGGCAAAGTCGTTGGTGAATACGTAGGTGTCCTGATAGTTCGGGTTTTTATCGCCGGTAACACGGGTGTTGCCCGGGCAGAGGAAACAGTCGGGATCGTGCTGCGGCAACGTTTCCTGCTGTGTGGACTCCTGCTGGCCTTGCCACGGCCGTTTGGCACGGTGTGGCGAGACCAATACCCATTGGCCGGTCAGCGGGTTGTAGCGGCGATGGGGATGATCTACGGGGTTAAAATCCGTCATGGTGGTTCCTTTTTCTCGGGCGATGCGGCGCGGTGTAATCGCTTTCATCTTCCGCTAACCTACCCTTGACTCATACAAATGGATAACTATGAGCAAAAAGATAGCACGTCCCACGGGGGAAAAAGGTGATCCAGAGCGAAAAATGGAATCGTTTACACTGCGTGATGCAAGTGAGAAAACCGCTGGCAGTGTAGGAGGGGGAAAGCTGAAAAAGTTGGCATCAGGCTGGAAGTGATAGCGTTTTCACACTGGTAACCGGCAGGCGTTCACCTGCCGGTTATGGCGATCAGGAATGCTGGTACAGCGGGTAAGTGAACAGCAGCAGATGGGTCAGATTAAGTCCGAAGTGGAATAAAATCGGCACCCACAAGCGGCCACTCCACATCCATGCCAGGCCGTAAATCAACCCGGCAAGCGTGGCGAAAATGACCATCAGCATGCCACCGGCCAGATGCGCGGCGCCAAAAATCAGCGCGGCAATAATCAATGCCGGCCAAGCCCCCAACCATTGGCTCAGCCGTTGCTGCAGATAACCGCGGAACAGCGCTTCTTCAGCCATGCAGACAAAGAACAGGTTGGCCATGATAAACGGCAGGATCCAGGCTGGGGTATGCAGCTCAATCTTCAGGCCGCCAAGCGCCACCGCCAGCAACAGCAAGGCCGGAACGCTGATAATCAGCGCCGTCCAGGCCGATGTACCTACGCTTTTTTCAGGTTTATCGCGTTTAAACAACGTTGGTAGACAGGCGAACAACAGGAAGGGCACTATCGCCTTGTCAAAGTTGTAATACATGGTGAAGGGTGCGCTTAACGGGCCTGCTTTATCGCCGTCGATCATCAATTGGTTATTGATCCCCGGCACCAGGTGCAGGAATAGCGCCACACAGCTTAAAACCACTAACACTTCAAGTGGGACAGCCAGATTACGCCGTGTCCGAAAATGGTGTCGCAGCCCTGCGAGGGCGGCAATGCCTAATAAGCAAGTCAGGCTGAGCGGGGTGAGTACCGCGTGGTACATGCCCATCCCCGCCGATGCGGCCAGAATCAACCAGGCAATAAGCCGGTTAAATGGCAAAAAGAATAACGAAGAAGCCAGTACGCCCCACATAACTATGTCCCTTTAAAATATGCACACGGTACCCATTACCGAAGGCAATCATTGCTTTATCGGTGTGCGAATGATCGGTGAGTTGGGCACTATGCCGGATAGTAGCACAGCGAAATGACGATAAAGGTCGGTGCAGTGGGTGAAATAGTGCTGTTAACCCTTCATCCAGGCTTGCGAACGGGTGATTTCCGCCAGGTTCTGCAGGATATCCAGACTCTGCTGGTGGATTTCCTGCGTCGGTGCGGCGCATAAGTCCTGCAAGACGGTCACCTGAAAACCGGCGTCGTGCGCCTGTCTAGCTGTGCTTTCGATCGCCAGTGGGGTACTGACCCCGCCTAGCAGCAAATGATGGCAGCGGTGCTGCTGCAGCCAGGCTAACAAATTGTTACCGGCAAAGGCGCTAACGCCGTGCTTTTCGAACTGAATATCCGTTGGCAGCACCTGCAAATCCTTATCCCATTGGCAGCCGGGGCTGCTCAGACGCAGTGCGCCAATCTGTTTCAGGTGGCTGAACAGCGGAGAGTGAGCGGGAATGTCGTGATAATCGTCGGCAAAACCGACGCGCACCCAAATCACAGGAATTTTACGTACCCGGGCGTAAGCCGCGGCGGCGTTGGTGTTGGCAATCAGGTTTAGTGCCAACACCTGCTCACGGCAATGATTCGCACGCCCTTTGGGGCCAATCAGATCGTCGATAAGATCGATAATAATCAGTGCGGCGGACATGGTGTCTCCAGAAGCGGATCCTTTACTCCTTATGATAAAAGGCCAAATGTGATGTGTTGCAGAGGAAGTGTTGCCGGATATGTCATCGGATGAGTAGCGGGGCTACCCATCCGCGCGGATTATCGAGGATTTCAGATCAGCGTATCCAACTGATAACGGTAGCCGTCTCCATCAGGGACAAAGCTCAGGCGGTGGGTAATACTTTGCGGCGCGTCTTCCGCATGGTGGGAGACAAACAGCAGTTGGGTCGATCCCTGGCCGATCAACACGTCGACAAAGCGACGGACCAACTGGCGATTGAGCGGATCCAGCCCCTGCAGCGGTTCGTCGAGGATCAACAGCGCCGGGTGTTTGACCAGTGCGCGGGCGATCAGCGCTAACCGTTGCTGGCCCCAGGAAAGGCTGTGGAAGGGGGCCTCGCCGTTTGCACCGCCCAGCCCCAGCAACGCCAGCCATTGGTCAGCCAATTGCCGTTGGCGATCGGATACCGCCTGGTAAATGCCGATCGAATCGAAAAAACCGGACAGGATCACGTTGCGCACGCTGGCGCTGACGCGGTAATCCAGATGCAGACTGCTGCTGACGTAGCCGATATGGCGTTTGATATCCCAGATGGTTTCCCCGCTGCCGCGCCGGCGGCCGAACAGGGTAAGATCGTTACTGTACCCCTGAGGGTGATCGCCGG
Source organism: Serratia sp. AXJ-M (assembly GCF_046531865.1). NCBI lineage: Bacteria > Pseudomonadati > Pseudomonadota > Gammaproteobacteria > Enterobacterales > Yersiniaceae > Serratia > Serratia sp. AXJ-M. The sequence continues at coordinate 1,331,064 of NZ_CP059394.1, forward strand.
TGATCAGGCTGAGCAGCGTCGATTTACCGGCACCGTTCGGGCCGACGATCTGCCAGTGTTCGCCGGGATTAACCTGCCAGTCGAGGTGATTGAGAATAGGTCGATCGTTGTAGCTGACCCTCCCGTCGCGCAGGATAATTAACGGTTGATCCGCCGGCAGCGTGGTTTTCTGCGCCGGATCTTCGGTTTCCGGCAGCGCCAGGCCATCCAGATTCTCGCTGTGCGCCAGTTGCGCTACCAGCGCTTCCGCCATCACCTGCCGGCGCGTCCCCTGGCTTGCCAGGGTGCAATCGGCCAGCACGCCCACGTTACGGATAAAGTCCGGCACTTCGTCAAAGCGATTGAGCACCAGCACCAGGGTATAGCCATGCCCGGAGAGATCATTCAACAGCGTAGCCAACTGAGCGCGTGAATTCACGTCCAGCCCGTCGAAGGGTTCATCCAGGATCAGTAAATCGGGTTGTGGCATTAGCGCCCGGCACAGCAGGGTTTTGCGCGTTTCGCCGGTAGAAAGGTATTTAAAGCGACGTGACAACAGCGGGGTAATGCCGAACTGCTCCGCCAGCTGCGCGCAGCGCGTGGGGTCTTTGACCTCTTCCTGAATGATTTCCGCTGCGGTGCGTCCGGTATCTTCCTCGCCTGGGCTGAGCAGGTCGGTATTGTTACGTTGCCATTCGTCGCTGACCAGCTTTTGCAACTGTTCGAAGGAGATGCGTACCGCATGCTTGAAATCGCTGCGGCGCTCGCCGTTGAGCAACACCAGTTCATCGGCCAGCGCGCGTGCCAGGGCGGATTTGCCGCTGCCGTTGGCGCCGACAAAGGCCCAGCTGTCGCCGGCCTGAATCTCCAGCGCTTCCAGCGTCAGGGTACGGGTATCGCTTAAGCGAAATGAACCTTGCGAAATGTGCAACGACGACATCACCTGTTCCTTTTTATGCAATTATTTTGTTTAGAAATAGGCGCATTGCGGAGCGATGTCAATCGGCAAAAATGCAACGTTACGTTACGTTGCGTTTAGCACAACGTGGCGACAATCACCCGATCGGCGTTAAACAAGGCGTGAACCTGGCTGCCGGTGCGCAGTTTAAGCTGCTGTAGCTCTGGGTTGGCCACGGTGGCGCACAGGGTTTCACCGCCCGTCAGCGTGACCAGCACCTCGCTGTGATCGGCACCCGGTTGAATGCTGGCGACCACGCCCGCCAATGCGTTGTCCGCTGCCCCGACCAGAGCCGGATCGGTATTCAGTTTCACCCAGGGGGCTTTAATCAGCGCCAGCACTTCCTTGCCGGGGGAGAGCTGCAGCCGATCGGCGCTCTGTTGGGTGATGGCCGCGCTGAGACGGGTTTTGCCGTCGTTAAGCAGAATATCCAGATGCTGCTGCACCTGCTGGTGATCGCGTTCGATCACGGTGCCAAAGAACTGGTTGCGGGCGCTGGTTTGCAGCGAGAAACGCGAGATTGCCGCTAACAGGCTATCGAGCGGCAACTCGTCCTGTTTCAGCACGTCGAAGGCTTTTTGTTGGATCTGCCCCAGCAGATCGTAAAGCTGGATCAACCGCTCACCATAGCGAGTCACCTGCGCACCGCCACCGCCTTTGCCGCCGGTGGCACGTTCCACCACCGTCTGCTCCGCCAACTGGTTCATTTCGTTAATCGCGTCCCAGGCACTTTTATAACTGATGCCCGCCAGTTTGGCGCCCTGGCTGATGGAGCCGGTGTGCCGGACCTGTTTCAGCAGCGCGATGCGGCGCGGGTCGGCGAACAGCTTCTGCTGAAGTTTTAGGGTAAGAAGAATTTCGGCCTGCATAACGCGTCCTGTCGGCTGCAAAAGCCTTATTGTCGCCGATTTAGCCGCAAAGCGCCAAAGGATGCGTCGGCTACAGTCAGGGCTCGGTAACAATAAAAACTGGCCTTCAATAATTGAGATGTTATAACATAACAAAAAATATAATGATTGATGCCGGCCACGGCGGGTTTTTATTTCACCAAAGGGATGCTGTAAATGAGTGCTGCACGTCTGGGTTTCGTCACGCCCAAAAAACCACCTTATTACCTGATTACCGCTTTGCTGTTAAGCCTGCCGAACGCCGCGCTGGCCGTCGGCGCTTGCGACAAAACCGAAAAGTCATCACGTTGCGAAGACAGCTTAACCGTGCAGGCATCCAGCCAGCCCCAGAGCACCTATGGCTCGTTGGAGGTCGTCACCCAGTCGGCTTCGCGCCTGGGGCTGACCAATCTGGAAACCCCACGCAGTATTGATGTTATCAGCGCACAGGCTATCCAGCAGCGGGGTGATAAATCGCTCGCCGCCGTTGTCGAGCGTGCTCCCGGCATGTCCGGCGTGGCTTCCCCCACGCTCAGCAATAACTTTTCACTTCGCGGTTTCAGGCCGGTGTCCTGGCTGTATAACGGCGTCGAAACGCCGGGCAGCACCCTTCAGCTAGCGGATCCTTCCCATTACGGCAGTGTAGAAGTGTTGCGCGGCCCCGGATCGGTGCTCAATGGCCTGAGCGCCGCCGGCGGCAGCGTCAATCTGCTTTCGCGCCAGCCGACCTTCAGCCGCCAGCCCATCGAGTTCGACTATGGCCTGTCGAGTTATAACAGCCAGCGCCTGCACCTGGGAGCGGGAGGGACGTTAGTCGACGACGTGGCAGCCTATCGTCTGGACGTCAGCGGCAGCGACAGCGGCACCAATGTGCAATATGAGCGTGACAAACAGAAACGGGTATCCGGCGCGCTGCTGTTTAAACTGTCTGATAATGCCCTGCTGACGTTAAGCCTGGATCGCATGCTCAATCGCACCAACAACCCTTACTACGGCACGCCGCTGGTGGAAGGGAACATCGCCCGCGAACTGCGCGATATCAACTACAACAACCTGACCGACAGCCGTATCCAGAGCAACGCCACGTCGTTTCAGGCCAGCCTGGATTGGTTCACCACGCCTGAAATTGAGCTGCATAACCAGTTCTACTACTACAGCGGCTTTCGTGAATGGCGCAATGTGGAACGCTTTCGCATCTCGGCCGCCACTCAGCCCGGCTATGTCAATCGTGATTCGTTCGGGGCGCTGGCCCACGATGACGACCTGATCGGCAACCGCAGTTCACTGGTGTTCGACCGGCCGTTGGGCGGCTTCGATAACCGGTTTATTGTCGGCCTTGATCTGAGTAAACGTCGCTTTCAGTACTACTCCAACGGCTTCCCCGGTTCCGAAGAGGTTCCGCTGCAGGCACCGATCAGAGAAAGTTTTTCACAGGGCACCGCTAGCCAACGTTCTCCGGTTCGCCACGTTACGCAAAACCAGTACGCCGCTTTTATGGAAGACCGCTTCAGCCTGACTGAACGTTTAACCCTGCTGGGGCAGTTGCGCTACAACCATATGGATATGGATTGGCATTTTCAGGGCCCGCAAGAAGAGCGCTCCGCGCAAACCTACGCCTTCAGCGTCTGGAGCCTGGGCCCCAGCTATGCGTTGACCGATAACATCAATATTTACGCCAACTACACTACCGGCAAGGAGCCGGGCAACGACCTGTTCTTTTTAAGTCCGGCGCAAACCGGTCTGCCGCTTACCCGGGTACGCCAATGGGAAGTCGGCGCCAAGGGGCAGTTTTGGGATAACAAGGGAGAGGCCACGCTGGCGTTGTACGAACTGCGCAAGGACAACCTGTTTGTGCTCAATGCGCAGCAGCCGGATACGCTAAATGCCGTTGGCCGGCAGACCTCGCGCGGCGTGGAATTAAGCCTGATGTTGCGCCCCAGCGATCGCTGGGAGCTGGCCGCCAATGCGGCCTACACCCACGCCCGTTATGATGAGTACCGCGGCGGCAGCCCGTTACGTAGCTATAACGGTAATCGTCCGGCCTACATCCCTGACTGGACCGCCAACCTTACGGCACGTTATATGCCGACGGAACAGTGGGGGCTCACCTCATCGCTGCGCTACGTAGGCAGCAGTTATAACGACGACGCCAACCAGCGTAAAATGCCGTCCTACACCACGCTCGATCTGGCGACGGACTATCAGATCACCCGGACCGTGGGGGTGGGCGTGCGTATCAGAAACGTCACTAACCAGCTGTATGCCTATCAACGTACTTACCCGGATCAGGTGCTGATCGCGCCATCGCGCACCTATGAAAGCTTTATTTCGGTGAGGTTCTGATCCTGCCATGCAGCCGATAATCTGCCTGCTGGTGGCGCTGGGCCTGTCGTTTCATGCGCTGGCACAGGCCGGTGCTGTCACCCTCAACAACTGTGACCAGGCGTACCGCTACCCCACGGCGCCTGAGCGGGTGCTGGTTTACGCCAACCCCGCGTTGGAAAACCTGCTGGCGCTGGGACTGGCGCAGCGCATCGTCGGCATTATCGGTTATGACTATGCACGGGATACGGCTCCGTCTCCGACGACGCGGGGCAAAGCCCTGAGCCAGTTGTCGGCCGCCGCACCGCCGGCGGCGGAACCTTTGCTGTTGCTCAATCCGGATTTGGTCTATTCGGCCAGTTACTACTGGTTTAACAGCCCGGAAACGCCCAGCCGCGATCGGCTGACGGAGTGGGGAATCGCTACCTATCTCTCGCCTGACGTCTGCAGTGGCCAACAAAGTACCGTAAGCCGCTCGGCGAGCTTCGAGGGTATTTTTGCCGAACTGCGTGAAATTGCCCGAATTTTTCACGTCACCGGCGCAGCTGAGCGCTTAATTAAAAAGCAGCAGTCACAACTGCGGGAACTGGAGCGTCAGGCGGTGTCCTTGCCCCAACAGCGGCTACTTTGGTGGTATGCCGGTACGCAAACCCCTTATGTGGCGGGATGCTGCGGCGCACCTGCACTGTTGACCCGTCAGATTGGCAGTCAAAATCTGTTTGGGGATCTGCCCGAGCTTTGGCCCACCGTATCCTGGGAAACCATTGCCGCCCGCGATCCCGACGTGATTGTGCTGGGCGATTTACCCCGTGGCGGCCTCGGCGACAGTGCCAAAGATAAGATCCATTTTCTGGAGCATCACCCCCTGACCTCAACCCTGCGCGCCGTGCGCCAAAAACGCTATGTCATTTTGCCCGGCTACGACCTGGATCCCTCGGTACGTACCCTGGCAGCCTTGCAACGTTTAATTCAGGGCCTGCATCAACAGGCCTTAGGATCATCCATTCTTAAAAAGGAACCCTGATATGTCTTCTCTTTCATTCTCCTCACTGTTGACCTCGTGGGATCAGCAACAAGGGGCTTACATCGCCGAGCGAGAAGCGCGTTTTAATGCTCAACTCGAGGTGTTAGCGCTTTCGGTCGGCGAGGATTTTCACGTACTAGATCTGGCTTGTGGGCCGGGATCGCTAAGCCTGCGCATCCTTCAGCGTTTCCCGCAGGCCAAAGTGACGGCGATGGATCTCGATCCGTTACTGTTGGCTATCGCCCGCGGTGCCCTGGCGGAATATGGCGACAGGATCCGCATTCTTCAGGCCGATCTCGCCGATCCTGAGTGTTTCTCATCGCTCGAGGGGGCAACGCCTGACGCGGTGGTTTCCAGCACGGCGCTGCACTGGTTAATGCCGGAACAGCTGACGGTGCTGTATCGCAACATCGCCGAACGGCTGCCCAAGGGGGGCGTATTTTTGAATGCTGACCACCAGCGTTATGACCATCGACAGCCACGCGTTAAAACGTTGGCTGAACTGCACGATAACCAGACGCAGCAACAGGCCTGGCGCAACGGTGTCGAAGACTGGGAGCAGTGGTTTGACAAGGTGCAGCAGCTGCCGGAGCTGGCGCAATATCGGCAACAGCGGGAAAAGCTGTTCGCCGGGCGTCCTGTCCCTCCGGCGACGGCATTGGATTTCCAACTTGCCAGCCTGACGCAAGCGGGGTTTACCGAAGTAGGGCCGGTCTGGCAGTTGTTGGATGACTACGTGATTGCAGGCTGGAAATAGTATGGACGGATCGGTACGCCGGGGGGCCAGGCGTTCAGGCGGTTGGTTGTGCATGCTGGCGCTGGCGTTGCCGCTATTTTTGCTCGCTGCCTCGTTGTACGGACCGGCGCCAATATCGCTGCATGACGCGTGGCGTATTTTGTCTGCCCCTGGCGCCGCTAACGCCGAGGACGGTAGCGAGATTTATCAACGGATAATCTGGTCATTGAGAATGCCGAGGGCGCTGTTGGCCGCGGTGGCAGGGGCCGGTCTGGCCCTGGCCGGCACCGTCCTGCAGTCGCTGACGCGCAACCCGTTGGCCGATCCCTGGGTGCTAGGGATCTCTTCCGGGGCAGGCGTGGGCGCTGTTCTGGTGCTGGTGTTGGGGCTCGGCGGCTGCCTGTTGTCGGTGTCTGGCGGAGCATTTATCGGTGCGGCCGGGGCCTTTGCTCTGGTTTTACTGCTCGCCGGGCGTTCCTTGAACGCCGAGTCATCGCTGTTTATTTTGGCGGGGGTCGCGGTCACGCAACTGCTTTCGGCACTGACCTCGCTGATTACCCTATGGCAAGCGGACGCCAATGCCACGCGTGGCGTGATGTTCTGGCTATTGGGATCCTTCAGTGACGCCCGCTGGTCGCAGGTGGGGCTTTGCGCTCTGCTGCTGGCGGCGGCACTGGCGGTTTGCTGGATGAAAGCGGGCGAGCTGGACGCACTGGCATTCGGCGGCCTGACCGCGGCGTCGTTGGGAGTGGCGGTGGCGCCGCTGAAGCTGCTGCTGTACGGCATTACCATGGCGCTGACGGCCGTTATCGTCGCATTCAGCGGCGCGGTGGGGTTTATTGGGCTGACGGTGCCGCACGTCGCCAGACTGCTGGTCGGGCCGCGTCACCGGTTGCTGTTGCCGGCCAGCGCGCTGTGCGGCGCGTTGTTTGCCGTCGCGGCGGACACCCTGGCCAGAACCTTGTTTGAACCGCGTGAACTGCCGGTGGGTGTCTTGACCGCGTTGTTGGGTGTCCCGGTATTTCTCGCCCTGCTGTATCGGAAAATAAACGCATGAATATTGAAAGCCGGTTATCGGGGCTGCGTGCCGAAGGGTTGGGGTGGTCAACGGCAGAAAGAGTGGTGCTGAATAACCTCAGTTTTCACGCCCGGCCCGGTGAAATTACCGGCGTGCTCGGCGTCAACGGCAGCGGAAAATCTACGCTGCTCAAGTTACTGGCGGGATTGATTTCCCCCAGCCGTGGCCGGGTGTATTTGCAGCAAACCGATATTGCCTCAATGAAAGGGCGCGAGCGAGCCAAATCCATGACTTTCCTCGAACAGTCCGGGCCCGGCGCCTTTGCCATTGCGGTGAAAGACGTGGTGTTGCTCGGGCGTCTGGTTTACGCCAGCCGCTGGGCAGGATTCAGCGCGGTAGATTATCGCATTGCCGGGCAGGCGATGGAGCAGGTCGGCATTTCGCACCTGGCCGAGCGTGAATGGCATCAGCTGTCCGGCGGGGAACAGCAACGCGTTCATCTGGCACGCGCGCTGGCGCAACAAACGCCATGGCTGTTATTGGATGAACCTGCCAACCATCTTGATATTGCCCATCAGCAGCAGTTTATGGCGTTATTGCGGCGGCTGGGCATCAGCGTAGTGGTTTCGCTGCACGACCTGAATTTGGCGGCCTGCTACTGTGACCGGCTGATGTTGTTAAAGCAGGGCGGTTTACACGCGTTCGGCCCCCCGCAGCAGGTGCTGACATCGGAGACGATAGACAGGGTTTATGGGGTAGAGGCCAGGCTGGCGGCGGTTAGCGATTATGCCGCGCCGCTGATCTATTATCCTGTTCAATAGCGTTCGCCGCAGGCCGATAGACGCCACCGGAGCACAAATGGCACGTTTGGCCGGTTACAAATTCCGCCAAGTCTTTAAAATAACCCCGTTTTAGTCGGTTTTTTGGTTTAAACTAGAATTTACGTGGCGGTGTTCATTACCGCTCAATGGGCAGTTAAGTGAGGCTACCATGTTGGATTTATTGAAAAGTTTGCTGTTCGCTGTGGTCATGGTTCCGGTTGTGATGGCCATCATCCTCGGCCTGATCTACGGTTTGGCGGAAGTGTTCAACATTTTCTCCAAAGTGGGCCGTTCGAAAGAAAATCGTACCCAGCACTGATCGTTACCCATCCCCATTTCAAAGCCTGCCGGCGTCGTTCGGCAGGTAGATATATGCCCTAAATAATTCGAGTGGCTTGTAGGCGGCAACGCAGTGAATCCCCGGGAGCTTACTCTGGTAAGTGACCGGGGTGAACGAGGAGAGCCAACACCCAAGCAGCTTGAAGTATGACGGGTATATCAAGATATCTCACACCCTGCCGATAAACCGCATGACAAGCTTCTGCGCGACGTTATATTATTTTTTATATAACGAAGAGTGATAATGCACGTTAACTTGCGGAGAAAACAATGAAACAGCAATGGACTAAGTGGGTCGGCGGTATCGTATTGGCATCCGGTATGGTTATGCAGGCATCGGCAGCGGATAAAATTACCGTTTTTGCGGCCGCCTCGCTGACTAACGCACTGCAGGATATCGCGACCCAATACCAGAAAGGCAAGGATGTGCAGGTGGTTTCCTCATTCGCCTCCTCTTCCACGCTGGCGCGCCAGATTGAGCAGGGCGCCCCGGCCGATCTGTTTATCTCTGCCGATCAGCAGTGGATGGATTACGCCATCGACAAACAGCAAATGGTCAAAGACACCCGTTATACCCTGTTGGGCAACGAACTGGTGCTGATCGCGGCAAAAGACGCCAAACCGGCTAAAATCACACTCGACAAGCAAACCGACTGGGCAAAACTGCTCAATGGCGGCCGCCTGTCGGTGGGTGATCCGGATCACGTGCCTGCCGGCATTTATGCCAAGGAAGCGCTGCAGAATCTCGGAGCCTGGACCGCGCTGGAACCTAAGTTGGCCCGGGCCAACAACGTACGCAGCGCCATGGCACTGGTAGAACGTGGCGAAGCGCCATTGGGCATTGTTTATGGTTCAGACGCGGTAGCCAGTGATAAAGTCAGCGTGGTGGCCATCTTCCCGGAAGACAGCCACAAACCGGTGGAATACCCGATGGCGATTGTGAAAGGTCATCAAACCCCGGCCGTCAGCGCGTTCTACAGCTACCTGAAGAGCCCGGAAGCGGCTGCTATTTTCAAACATTATGGATTCTCCCCGCGTAAATGATCCTGAGTGAGTACGAGTGGCAGGCCGTTGAACTGAGCCTGAAAGTGTCCGCCCTGGCGGTGGTGTGCAGTTTACCCTTTGGCATTCTGATGGCCTGGGTACTGGTACGCTGCCGCTTCCCGGGTAAATCGCTGCTGGACAGTATTATTCACCTGCCGCTGGTACTGCCACCGGTGGTGGTCGGCTATTTATTGCTGATCGCCATGGGGCGGCGCGGCGTGATTGGTGAATGGCTGTATGACTGGTTTGGCTTCAGTTTCAGCTTTAGCTGGCGCGGTGCGGCGCTGGCTTCTGCCGTGGTGGCGTTCCCGCTGATGGTGCGCGCCATCCGGTTGGCGCTGGAGGCGGTGGATACCCGGCTGGAGCAGGCTGCCCGCACCCTGGGGGCCAACCCGTGGCGGGTGTTTTTCACCATCACGCTGCCGCTGTCGCTGCCCGGCGTGATTGTCGGTGTGGTATTGGCCTTTGCCCGTTCTCTGGGCGAGTTCGGCGCCACCATTACCTTTGTTTCCAACATTCCCGGCGAGACGCGTACCATACCGCTGGCGATGTATACCCTGATTGAAACGCCGGGGGCTGAAGCCGCCGCCGCGCGCCTGTGCGTGATTGCCATAGTGCTGTCACTGCTTTCACTGATGGTTTCCGAGTGGCTGGCCCGCTGGGGTCGTAAACGGATGGGCGTGTAAATGCTGGAGCTGGATTTCTCCCAACGCCTTGGGGATTTAAACCTTAACGTGCGCGCCGATCTGCCCGCGCAGGGCATCACCGCGATTTTTGGCCTGTCGGGTGCGGGTAAAACTTCCTTAATCAATGCCATTGGCGGCCTGACGCGCCTGCAGCAAGGCCGCATTGTGCTCAATGGCCGTACGCTGGTGGATACCGCCAGCGGCCTGTGCCTGCCACCGGAGAAGCGGCGGATTGGCTACGTGTTTCAGGACGCGCGCCTGTTCCCGCATTATCGGGTACGTGGCAACTTGCAATACGGTATGGCGACCAGTATGCGTGCTCAGTTCGACAACATTGTTGAATTGCTGGGTATCGGACCCTTGCTCAACCGCCTGCCGTTGACGCTGTCCGGCGGTGAAAAACAGCGGGTGGCGATTGGTCGTGCTTTATTGACCGCGCCGGAGTTGCTGCTGATGGATGAACCTCTGGCGTCGCTGGACCTGCCGCGCAAGCGCGAACTGCTGCCGTATCTGGAGCGGTTGGCGCAGGACGTCAATACGCCGATCCTTTACGTCAGCCACAGCATGGATGAAATTCTGCGTTTGGCCGAGCAGGTGATGGTGCTGGATAACGGTCAGGTAAGGGCATTCGGCGGGCTGGAAGAAGTGTGGGCCAGCAGCGCACTGCGGCCATGGTTGCAGCGTGAAGATCAAAGCAGCGTGCTGCGCGTTAGCGTAATTGAACATCATGCGCGCTACGCCATGACGGCCCTGGCGTTGGGCGACCAACGCCTGTGGGTCAGTGGAGTCGATGCCGCGTTGGGCGCTCAACTGCGCATCCGAATCAACGCCGCCGACGTTTCATTGGTGCTGCAGCCGCCGGTCAACAGCAGTATCCGCAACGTACTGCCGGCCAAGGTGAGCGAGTGCCTGGACGTGGATGGACAGGTGGAGGTGAAACTGGCGGTGGGAGAGAGCGTGCTGTGGGCGCGTATTACGCCGTGGGCGCGTGATGAGTTGGCGATCCGACCGGGTCAATGGTTGTATGCGCAGGTGAAAAGCGTGTCGATCAGCCGCGAGGCGCGTTAAATAGCGCCCTCCCCGCGGGGAGGGCAATCACGAATTACTGACCCAGCACGCGCGTGCGGATCACCTCGGCGATGCCGGGCTGCAGGTGATCGGCGATCACCAAATCGGCGCGTTGCTTGATAGCGTCATCGGCATTGCCCATCGCCACGCCCAGGCCTACCGCTTCCAGCATGCTGAGGTCATTGTAGTTATCCCCGAACGCCACCACCTGATCCATGCTCAGGCCCTGCGACTCGACCCACTGCTGCAGGCGTTTCCCTTTGCTGTTGCCGCCTTTGGCGATATCGACCTGATCGTGCCACGACCATTCGCAGGCCAGTCCCAGCTCTTTTTCCACCGTTTCGGCAAACTGGCGCAGAGCGGGAATATCGGCGTGCGAAGTGGCGAATTTCCAGATGGATTGTGCTTCATCGGCCGCCTGTACCAGGCTGTTGACCTGCAACAGCGTTGGGCGCTGCGCCGGCGGCAGGGTTTCCGCCCAGGCAAGTGAACGGGTGACGTGGCCGCTGGGTTCCTGATACAGCATGGCGTCGTCCACGTACATCAGGCCGTGAATGCCGCTTTGTTTCAGCATTTGCAGCACCAGTTTGGCCTGATCTTTGGCCAGCGGATCGGCGGCCAGCACTTTTTGCTGTTGGAAGTCATACAGATAGGTGCCGTTGCAGCAGATTGCCGGGGTGTCTATCTCCAGCGCCTGATAAAACGGGTGGATCGCCACGTGATGGCGGCCGGTGACGACAATCACTTTGATACCGGCAGCGCGCGCTTGCGCCAGGGCTGCCAGCGACTGCGGTAAAATGCGTTTTTGGTTGTCCAGCAGGGTGCCATCCAGATCGAGGGCAATGACGCGGTAGCTCATAGGGATCTCATTATCGTTAGCAACAAAATTAAACCGATGGTACACCGGATAAGCGATGGATAAAACAGCACAGATTTCCTCAGCAACACAGGGTTGTTATGTCACGGATGTGAGGTAAGCTAGGGGAAACCGAAAAACCTGAAACCGGTTTCTCTCTTACCCTATTCAAGGAGAACACATGAAGCAAATCGTTTATGTCGCCAGCCCGGAAAGCCAACAAATTCACGTCTGGCAGTTAGGCGATGCAGGGGCCCTGGCGCTGCTGCAAACCGTCGAAGTCCCGGGTCAGGTGCAACCGATGGCTATCCACCCGGACCGAACGCACCTGTACGTCGGCGTGCGCCCGGCGTTCGGCATTGTCAGCTACCGCATCGAGGCGGACGGCACGCTGCAACAGGCGGGCATGGCACCGCTGCCGGGCAGCCCGACCCACATCTCCACCGATTTGCAGGGGCGTTATCTGTTCTCCGCCTCCTACAGCGGCAACTGCGCCAGCGTCAGTCCGATCGGCCATGACGGCGTAGTGGGCGCACCTCTTCAGCAGATTGACGGTTTAACTGCGCCGCATTCGGCCAATATCGATCCGACCAATCAGCTGCTGCTGGTGCCTTGCCTGAAAGAAGATCGCATTCGTCTGTTCAATTTGGACCAACAGGGTGAACTGACGCCGCATGCTCAGGAAGCGGTTGCAACCGCCGCCGGTGCTGGCCCGCGCCACATGGCATTCCACCCTAACGATAAATTTGCCTACTGCGTCAACGAGCTGGACGGCACGGTAGACGTGCTGGCCATCAGTGAAAACGGCGCTAAATACACCCTGGCGCAAACGCTGGATATCATGCCTGCCGATTTCAACGGCACCCGCTGGGCGGCGGATATTCACCTCACGCCGAATGGCCGCTTCCTCTACACCAGCGACCGCACCGCCAGCATTTTGACCATTTTCAGCGTCTCCGAAGACGGCAGTACCCTGTCGGTCGTTGGCTCCCACCCGACTGAAGAGCAGCCACGCGGCTTCAACATCGACCACAGCGGCCGCTTTGTGATCTCGTCCGGCCAGAAGTCCGATCATATCGGGGTATATGAAATCGATCAGGCCAGCGGCAAGCTGACCACTCTGGCACGTTACCCGGTGGGTAAAGGCCCGATGTGGGTAAGCGTATTAGCGAAGTAAATGATACCCGGTTGCCGTAAGGGTGAATGAATAATGAGGGCGCAGCTTGCTGCGCCCCTACAGTCTCTCGGGTTGGGGTTGTTTTTCCCGAAAATCAGCTGTATTTCACCGTCAGCGTGGCGCTGCCAAGGCTATGGAAGTGCACGTTGAAACCGACCAGCGCGCCGCTGGAACCTTCATCCACCTCAATACTTTCTACGTCCAGTGCGTGGACGGTGAAGTGATAGCGGTGGCTTTCTCCCTGCGGTGGCGCCGCGCCGCCATAGCCGGCGGAACCAAAATCGGTGCGGGTCTGCACGGCGCCGGCCGGTAAGCCCCCCTTGCCGGAACCTGCGCCCTGCGGCAGTTCACGCGTGGCTGCCGGGATATTGGCCACCACCCAGTGCCACCAGCCGGAGCCGGTCGGGGCATCGGGATCGTATACCGAAATCACGAAACTCTTGGTGCCTTCCGGCACGCCGTCCCAGGCCAGATGTGGCGACAGATTATCGCCATGATAACCCATGCCGTTGAATACCTGGCGCTCCGGCATTTTCGCGCCGTCCTGCAAATCGTTGCTGTACAAACGAAAGCTCATAATGACTCCATTGGTCGGTAAAAGCTGAATGCCTAAGCTAGACCTTTTTGACGTAATAACACAAGCCTCATTGCGCCTCGCCAGCGGCCTGCTCTATGAGTTATCCTCGTTAACGCCGAAGCTACATACGCGACATCAATAATTCACAGATCGATACAAGCAATCATGATTTCATTAAAAAAACGCACGCCGTGGTTTGGTTGGCTGCGCCGCTGGGCCAAGGGCATCAAGCGCGATATTTATGCTCTTTGGCTGGCCGCCCGTGACCGGCGCACGCCCTGGTATGCCAAATTGATCGCCCTGCTGGTGGCGGGTTATGCGGTATCGCCTATCGATCTGATCCCGGACTTTATTCCGGTGCTGGGCTATCTGGACGACGTGATTATTGTGCCGCTGGGCATAATGCTGGCGGTGCGGTTGATCCCCAAGCCGCTGATGGTGGAGTTCCGCGAGAAGGCGCAAAGGCGTATCGACAATCCTACCGGGCGGATGGCGGCGGTAATGATCATTTTGCTGTGGGTGTTGTGTCTGGTATTGCTGGCCCGTTATCTGGACCAGCATTGGTAATCTGTTATTGGACCGCGGCGGTGACTGCGGCGGTCAATTTGCTGAGCTGTTCAGGCTCGATGATGTAAGGCGGCATTAAATAAATCAGTTTGCCGAACGGGCGGATCCACACGCCGCGCTCGACGAATCCGCGCTGTAGCTGCGCCATATCCACCGGCTCGCGCATTTCCACTACGCCAATCGCCCCCAATACCCGCACGTCCGCTACTTTTGGCTGCATTTTCAGCGGCAATAGCTGCTGTTTCAACTGGGTCTCGATGGCGGCCACCTGCTGTTGCCAGCGATTTTCCGCCAGCAGCGACAGGCTGGCATTCGCCACCGCGCAGGCCAAAGGATTGCCCATAAAGGTAGGACCGTGCATAAAGCAGCCCGCAGCGCCGTTGCTGATGGTTTCCGCCACGTGGCGGGTGGTCAGGGTGGCGGAAAGCGTCATATAGCCGCCGGTCAACGCCTTGCCCAGACACAGAATATCCGGTACTACCTCGGCATGTTCACAGGCGAACAGCTTGCCGGTGCGCCCGAAACCGGTAGCGATCTCGTCGGCAATCAGCAGCACCTGATAGCGGTCACAGAGTTCGCGTACCCGTTTAAGGTAAGTCGGGTGATAGATGCGCATGCCGCCCGCCCCCTGGACTACCGGTTCCAGGATCACCGCCGCCACTTCACCGGCGTGTTGTTCCAACAGCGCGGCGAACGGGGCGATATCATTTTCATCCCAGGCCTGATCGAAACCGCACTGCGGCGCGGTAGCGAACAGGTGCGGCGCGAGATAGCCCTGATACAGGCTGTGCATCGAGTTGTCCGGATCGCATACCGACATCGCGCCGAAGGTATCGCCGTGATAGCCGTGACGCAGGGTCAGAATGCGCTGCCGCCGTTCCCCGCGCGCTTGCCAGTATTGCAACGCCATCTTCAGCGACACTTCCACCGCCACCGATCCGGAATCCGCCAGGAACACGCATTGCAGCGCTTCCGGCGTCATAGCGACCAACTTGCGACACAGTTCAATCGCGGCGGGGTGGGTAATGCCGCCGAACATCACGTGCGACATCTTTTCCAACTGCTGCGTGGCGGCCAGGTTCAACTGCGGGTGGTTATATCCGTGAATGGCCGCCCACCAGGACGACATACCGTCAATCAGGCGTCGGCCATCGGCCAACTGCAGTTCAACGCCGCTGGCGGCCTCTACCGGATAACAGGGCAGTGGGTGGCTCATCGAGGTGTAAGGGTGCCAGATATGGCGCTGATCGAATTCCAGGTCGGAGTCAGTGACAGACATACTTGTAAACCAAATCATGTGTGTAATGGTTGACAGTATATCCACAATATCTAAACTGACGACACTTTTTTCATTTTTGGAGACGCCGTGATGGCCGATCGCATTCACTGGACAGTGGGTCTCGCCCAGACCCTGTTTGATAAACCCCTGCTTGAGTTATTGTTTGAAGCCCAGACGGTTCACCGCCAGCATTTTGATCCGCGTCAGGTGCAGGTGAGCACGCTGTTATCAATCAAAACCGGCGCCTGTCCGGAAGACTGCAAGTACTGTCCGCAGAGCTCCCGCTACAAAACCGGCCTGGAGTCGGAGCGGTTGATGCAGGTGGAACAGGTGCTGGAATCGGCGCGCAAGGCCAAGGCAAACGGATCGACCCGCTTCTGTATGGGCGCGGCGTGGAAAAACCCGCACGAGCGCGATATGCCTTACCTGCAGCAGATGGTGCAAGGCGTGAAGGCCATGGGGATGGAAACCTGCATGACCCTGGGCACGCTGGATGGCTCACAGGCGGAACGCCTGGCCGAAGCCGGGCTGGATTATTACAACCACAACCTGGATACCTCGCCGGAATTCTACGGCAATATCATCACCACCCGTAGCTATCAGGAACGCCTGGATACGTTGGGCAAGGTGCGTGGTGCGGGTATCAAAGTCTGCTCCGGCGGCATCGTTGGGCTGGGAGAAACGGTGCGTGACCGCGCAGGGCTGCTGGTACAGTTGGCCAATCTGCCCACGCCGCCGGAGAGCGTGCCGATCAACATGTTGGTGAAGGTTAAGGGGACGCCGCTGGCGGACAACGACGACGTCGATCCTTTTGATTTCATTCGTACTATCGCAGTGGCACGCATCATGATGCCGTCTTCTTACGTGCGTCTTTCAGCCGGTCGCGAGCAGATGAACGAACAAACCCAGGCGATGTGCTTTATGGCCGGTGCCAACTCCATCTTCTACGGCTGCAAGCTGCTGACCACGCCAAACCCGGAAGAGGACAAGGATCTGCAATTGTTCCGCAAGCTGGGCCTCAACCCGCAGCAGACCGAAACCGAGCACGGCGACAACCAGCAACAAGAAGTGCTGGCTGCGCGCCTGATGCAGGCCGATACCGCTGAGTTTTACAACGCGGCGCTGTAATGAGCTGGCAACAACGTATTGAACAGGCGCTGGAGGAGCGGCAACAGAGCGCCGCTTACCGCCACCGTTTGGTGAATCAGGGCGGCAATGGCCGCCATCTTCAGCTTAACGACCAACGCTACCTGAATTTTTCCGGCAATGACTATCTGGGCCTGAGCCAGAATGCGCAGGTGATCGCTGCCTGGCAGCAGGGTGCGCAGCAATATGGCGTGGGGTCCGGCGGTTCCGGCCACGTCACCGGTTTTTGTACTGCGCATCAGGCGCTGGAACAACAATTGGCGCAGTGGTTGGGTTATCCGCGCGCGCTGCTGTTTATCTCTGGCTATGCCGCCAATCAGGCGCTGCTGGCGGCGCTGATGCAGGAAGAGGATCGCATTCTGGCCGATCGGCTTAGCCACGCCTCGCTGCTGGAGGCGGCAGCTCACTCACCGGCCCAACTCCGACGCTTTCGCCATAACCAACCGCAGGCGTTGGCCGATTTGCTGGCAAAACCCTGCGGCGGCCAGACGTTGGCGGTCACCGAAGGGGTATTCAGCATGGACGGCGACAGTGCCCCTTTGGCAGAGCTGCACCGTTTGACCCGCGAGGCAGGCGCCTGGCTGATGGTTGACGACGCACATGGCATTGGCGTTCAGGGTGAACAGGGGCGCGGCAGTTGCTGGCAGCAGGGCGTACGGCCCGAGTTGTTGGTGGTCACTTTCGGCAAAGCCTTTGGCCTCAGTGGCGCTGCGGTCCTGTGCGATGAATCTACGGCTGAATACCTGTTGCAGTTTGCCCGCCATCTGATTTACAGCACGGCGATGCCGCCGGCACAGGCCTGTGCGCTGCAGGCAGCGTTGCATTGTATCCAGCAGGGTGACGAATTACGCACGCGGTTGAACACGAATATTCAGCGATTTCGCCAGGGGGCGGCCCAGTTGTCGCTGACGTTGACGGAGTCTCTAACCGCCATTCAGCCGTTGTTGGTGGGGGATAATCAGCGAGCGCTTGATTTGGCGCAGCACCTGCGTGCGCAAGGCCTGTGGGTGAGTGCGATCCGCCCGCCAACGGTACCGCCGGGCGGTGCGCGTTTGCGTATTACCCTGACGGCGGCGCATCAGCCACAGGATATCGATCGTCTGCTGGAGGTATTGCATGACGTCAGCGTTTGAACAGGTTAACAAGCAAGCGGTCGCCTCGGCCTTTAGCCGTGCGGCCGTGGGTTATGACGCGGCAGCGGTATTGCAGCGTGATGTGGGTGAGCGCTTACTGGGGATGGGGCAGGAGCACCGGGGCGAGCAACTGCTCGATGCCGGCTGTGGCACCGGTTATTTCAGCCGCCGCTGGCGTGAACTGGGCAAGCAGGTGACGGCGCTCGATTTGGCACCGGGCATGCTGGCCTTTGCCCGCCAGCAGCAGGCAGCGGATCATTATCTGCTGGGCGACATCGAAAATGTTCCCTTAGCCGATGCTGCCGTGGATATCAGTTTCAGCAGCCTGGTGGTGCAATGGTGCAGCGATCTGCCGCGGGCGTTGGCAGAGCTGTACCGCGTTACCCGCCCGGGCGGCGTGATTTTATTTTCCACCCTGGCTGAAGGTTCGCTGCATGAATTGGGTGACGCCTGGCAGCAGGTGGACGGTGAGCGCCATGTTAATGATTTTCTGCCGCTGGCGCAGATTGAGGCGGCCTGTGCGGGTTATCGCCATCACCTGCAGGCGGAATGGCAAACCCTGAATTACCCGGACGTAATGGCGTTGATGCGATCCCTCAAGGGGATTGGTGCGACCCATTTGCATCAGGGGCGCGAAGCCGGCCTGCTGTCCCGACAGCGCCTCGCCGCCTTGCAGGCAGCCTATCCCTGCCGCCGTGGACAATTTCCGCTCAGCTATCATCTGGTTTATGGAGTGATTTATCGTGATTAAGCGTTGGTTTGTCACCGGCACCGATACCGAAGTGGGCAAAACCGTGGCCAGCAGTGCCTTGCTGCAGGCAGCCAATTTGGCGGGTTACCGCACGGCCGGCTACAAACCGGTAGCTTCAGGCAGCGAGATGACCACGGAAGGGCTACGTAACGGCGATGCGTTGGCATTGCAGGCCAATAGTTCGGTGGCGCTAAGCTATGGCGAAGTAAACCCTTATGTGTTTGCAGAACCGACCTCACCGCACATTGTCAGCGCCGACGAAGGGCGGCCGATCGAACTGGCTCAGCTTTCCGCCGGGTTACGTCACCTGGAGCAGCGGGCCGAGTGGCTGTTGGTCGAAGGCGCCGGGGGCTGGTTTACGCCGCTTAGTGAACAACATACCTTTGCCGACTGGGTGCAGCAGGAACAACTGCCGGTCATTTTGGTGGTGGGAATACGGCTGGGCTGCATCAACCATGCCGTGCTGACCGCACAGGCTATCCGGCAGGCGGGATTGCCGCTGGTCGGTTGGATCGCCAATGACGTCTGCGCACCGGGTCGCCGCCATCAGGAATATATGGCCACGCTGCGGCGCATGTTACCGGTCCCGTTGCTGGGGGAGATCCCCCATCTGCCCGAAGCCGAACGGCAGGCGCTGGGGCAGTATCTGGATTTGAGCGTTTTACCCCTTTAAGCGTTAGATCCTCCGTCCAGGGTATTCGCCATGGACGGAGATCGCCTGGTTACCTATTTACATGGCGGTGATACAAGCGTTATCCACGTATAAAACCCCGTTTTTAGCTAAAGCATACAAATTGAATGACAAGATAATGTGAGTTGCCCAAACCGGCACTTTTCGCCTGTTGCTATTAAATCGGTATTCTTTGAATTCGAGATAATCATTGGTGTTTAGCATGCCATCCCAGGCGGCGGCATCCGATTTCGCGATGATCGACACACCATTGCTTTCGGTTTCCTGAATACAGGCATAGTGCAGCGTGGAAAATAAATTGCCGGTGCCGCCATTCAGTGTTTTCAGGGTAAAACAAGCACCTAATTGTTCATATTGTGATACTGGCACAATCAACCTTAGGCCCGCATTGGTGTTGGTATTGCCCAATTTTGTCACTTTTAACGCATTACTGCCGTTAGTGCCTGCACCAGATTCGATGGCGATAGTGATGGCGTCTGAGGTGAAGGGATCGCTGACGCTACCGCCAGAGACTTCCCAACCTAAAGGTTTCGTCGTGAATGAAAAACTTCCGTCTTTAATCTTGTTATTATTCATGGTGGTTAAAGTTTGAAGACCTTTGCCTCCGCCGCCACCATCGAGGCGGCTATTACGGATCACGAAGTCACCGGTGCCGCCGAAATAACGTCCTGTCGTGGTTCTCACACCATAAAATTTGACATTTTCGACGATAATTCCACTGCTGCCAGCTTCGGCAAAAAAACAGTATTCTTTGGTCAGGGGGCCTTCCAGCGTAATAATTTCACCCCCCTGAATAAGTAGCGAGGCGTTTTGGTTGGCACTACAGCGGAACGGGAAATCAGTAAGCGGACTATTTTCATTATTGAACTCGATATGGCAACCGTGCAATTCGACGCTCCCCGCTTGCACATTTACAATAGCACCAGCGTAATCTATTGATGTACCGAAAAAACGAAATGCACCGTTCGGATTCTGGTTGCCAATGGCCAGACCTTGCGAGTTACCGAGTGTACCGCCAAAGAAGTTAATTCCTTCGCCAAAGTTTTTAGCACCGGATTCAGCGGATGGCATATGTACACATTCATAACAACGGATGACCTCACAGGCGTAGTGATGTCCAATATAGGCGTTAGCGCCAAAATACATACCGTAATAAAAACCAGAAATATACACGTTATTAACGGAAAAGTTCCCCAGCAGGCCTCCCAGCAGATTTCCCTGTGGATCTTTTTTTTCTGGCGAATCAAACAAGATCCCGTCAATAAAGTTGTATTCGTCTTTTTTTTCATCTGCCATATCAGGTAACGCAGTTTTTTTCTTTGCACCGATCCCTTTGACGCTAAAGTTTTTTAAGATTGGCGCTGGCCGAATGGGGACATCATTATCCAGTGCGAGCGAGGTCGCATAGCAACGCATAAAGTAGTTGTGATCGTTTTCAGTGCCGCTTGGAATGTTAGTGGTGATTTTTACACCATTACCGTCAATATAAACGAAGCCAACGTCGATATCTGTCTTGGGGGCTATCCAGGTCTGAAACGGGGAGGCGAATTTTACGGTTGTTGGTCTTTTTAAGGTGTCTTTAATGAAGGTTTGCGCTATGACCAGCTCGTCGCGCGACTTGACGTAAATACCCGCCACATCGAGACGCTCTTTTAGCGTCCAGACTTTACTGTTCAGATCGCTATATTGGATAAATTGTGCATCATTATCAGCCATGATCTAACCCTCGATTCAAGTATATTGGATGTGAAAACCCGTTGAATATGGAGGGCGTGTCTGACCACTTCCAGTCTCTATCGTTCTGTCTGCGTTGGTACAACGGCAGAGGTGTTAATTCAGCATCGGCTAATTAAAAGCAGGGACGCATTATTTGCGTCCCTGCTTATCACACCGCCAGATAGGCATTGATCAAGTCCTCATCCAACTGTTCCAGCGTACCATCCGCCACGCTGCGGCCCTTATCCATCAGGCAAAAGCGATCTGCCACGCGGCGGACAAAGGGCAGTTTGTGCTCCACCAGCAGGATAGTCATGCCCAGTTCCCGGTTAAGTTTGCGGATCACGTTGCCGATATCGGCGGCGATGGACGGTTGAACACCGCTGGTGGGTTCGTCGAGGATCAGCAGCTCTGGTTCCAGTACCAGTGCGCGGCCAATCGCCAGCTGCTGCTGTTCACCGTCGCCCAAATCGCCGGCCCGACGTCCGCGCATCTCCCTCAGGTTGGGAAACAGGTTATAAATCAACGGCGGGATGCGGCGGGATTTATCGCGTCCGGCCATCAGCGCCACCTGCAGGTTTTCCTCAACGCTGAGTTGTGAAAATATCTGTCGCCCCTGGGGAACGTAGCTGATCCCCAGCTCCGTTCGGGTTTCTACCGGCTGCTGCAGCAGATTTTGCGGGGGTTCGTCTGCCAACTGCCAGGTCATGCTGCCGCTGACCACCGGCAAATGACCCATAATGCAGTTGACCAGCGTGGTTTTGCCTACGCCGTTACGGCCGATAAGCACCGTACATTGGCCACGCGGCAGTTCCAGATTGATATCCCACAGGGTATGGTTTTGCCCATAAAACTGATTCACTGACCTTAAACTCAACATCCGGCATTCTCCTCAAAGACCTGTCTTCCACTCGTGGTTGTACGCCCATAGCGGGCGTCGGCGTAACGCGGCGTTAACAGGCCGCGCCGATTTCACCCGCCGGAACCGCAGGCGGCCGGTGCAGGGAAGGGGGACGAACCCCTTCTTCCTCGCTTAATCCACTCCCTACTGCGATTTCCGCCTTAGCGGTTTCTTTCCCGAGTGTTTCAATGTCTGGAACAAAATGCTGATCTGCTACCTTCAACGAGGTAGTTAAGTTTTGACTTAAGCAAGCAATACATAGGTGAAAATGGCACCTAAAGGCCATTCGTTAGCGCTCTCTCATGTTTATGTCGCCAATGTCAGTTGATTCGTATTGGCGTGACGCTAAACCCCGAGCAGCTCATTCTGCCGTTTCGGGGCGTAGATTTCCCCGAGCCCACTTTCGCCGTCAAAGGGTAATGCAACCCTTGGGCCAACTTTTTGAACGCTGTAAATCAGAGATTGTTATTGCCTTGTTAACGGCCTGGCGCGCCAGACGCGGGCTGGGTGGAATAGCGGAAAATAGCGGGAAAGTTAACACGGACGATTTTTGCACTCTTCCGGTGCTGAGCAGAAGAGTTATGGTGCAAGCTATTCCATCGCTCGCCGCAAGATGCAGCAAAGGAAGGTAACAATGGGACAAATCTGTTTTTGGCAATGGGTCTTTTTAGCATTAATCGGCATAAACAAAGCGATATTTTTGTGAAAAAATAACTAAAAAAGCCATCTTGGCGAGAAGAAACGCCAAAAAGCGTTCTTTCTGCAACTCCCGCCGGGGGCGGGGCGGTGAGAGTTATCCACTATTCCTGTGGATAACCTTGTGCATTAGATTTAGAAAACCGGTTTAAAGCGAGAGCGGACGCGGGTTCTGTTCGCTTTGTCCGCAATCTCGTCTTTTTTATAAAATCATTATTAATCAATAAATTAACTAAAATCAAGCGGCCTCTGTATTGATGAAGTGCCTATGTATGATTTTTCGCCACAGTGCTATCAATAAGTTAATTCGTGGCGGATTTTGGGGATAAAACTGTTATTGACAATAAAAATGTCACGCCGCTGTAACTCTGGCGGTGCATTCAGCCCGGATTGACGCACGCCAAAGCAACGAACCGCTTGAAGCTGGTTTTATATCCAGTATCATAGGCACTGGCGAAAATCGCCGGGGCTTTCCATAATTAGAGGCCATTCACCGAGCAGCAGCTCCATGGCCGCCTGAGCGCGCGCATCTCCACAGGGTAGCCGAGTCAATGAGTAAAACGTTCAAACTGCATTCCGAATTCAAGCCGGCCGGCGACCAGCCGGAAGCCATCCGTAAGCTGGAAGAGGGCCTGGAAGACGGCCTGGCTCACCAAACGCTACTGGGCGTAACCGGCTCGGGCAAGACATTCACCGTCGCTAATGTGATCGCCGATCTCAACCGGCCCACCATGGTGCTGGCGCCCAATAAAACTTTGGCGGCGCAGCTGTATGGTGAGATGAAAGAGTTCTTTCCCGAGAATGCGGTCGAGTATTTCGTTTCTTACTACGACTACTATCAGCCGGAGGCCTACGTCCCCAGCTCCGACACCTTTATCGAAAAAGATGCCTCGGTGAACGAACACATCGAGCAGATGCGCCTTTCCGCGACGAAAGCACTGCTAGAACGTCGCGATGTGATCGTGGTGGCGTCGGTATCGGCGATTTACGGCCTGGGCGATCCGGATTTGTACCTGAAGATGATGCTGCACCTGACCAAAGGCATGATCATCGATCAGCGGGCGATTCTGCGTCGTTTGGCGGAGCTGCAATATAGCCGCAACGATCAGGCTTTCCAGCGCGCGACGTTCCGCGTGCGGGGTGAAGTGATTGACGTCTTCCCGGCGGAGTCGGATGAATTGGCGCTGCGCATCGAGCTGTTTGACGAAGAGGTCGAACGGCTTTCGCTGTTTGATCCCCTGACCGGCCAGATCGAACAAGAGGTGCAGCGCTTTACCATTTACCCCAAATCGCACTATGTGACGCCGCGCGAGCGGATCCTGCAGGCGATGGAAGAGATCAAGGTGGATCTGGCCGAGCGGCGCAAGGTGCTGCTGGCCAATAACAAGCTGCTGGAAGAACAGCGTCTGACGCAGCGCACCCAGTTTGATCTGGAGATGATGAACGAACTGGGCTACTGCTCCGGCATTGAAAACTATTCGCGCTACCTGTCCGGGCGCGGCGAGGGTGAGCCACCGCCAACGCTGTTCGACTATTTGCCGGCGGATGGCCTGCTGGTGGTTGACGAGTCCCACGTGACCATTCCGCAAATCGGCGGTATGTACAAAGGCGACCGTTCACGCAAGGAAACGCTGGTGGAATACGGTTTCCGCCTGCCGTCGGCGCTGGACAACCGCCCGCTGCGCTTTGAAGAGTTCGAAGCGCTGGCGCCACAGACTATCTATGTGTCTGCTACGCCGGGCAAATACGAACTGGAAAAATCCGGTGGTGACATTATCGATCAGGTGGTGCGCCCAACCGGGCTGCTGGATCCGCAAATCGAAGTGCGGCCGGTGACCACCCAGGTGGACGATCTGCTTTCCGAAATCCGCAAGCGGGTGGCGATCAACGAGCGTGTGCTGGTTACCACGCTGACCAAACGCATGGCGGAAGATCTGACCGAATACCTGGAAGAGCATGGCGAGCGGGTGCGCTACCTGCACTCGGACATCGATACCGTGGAACGGGTCGAAATCATTCGTGACCTGCGCCTGGGCGAGTTTGACGTGCTGGTGGGTATCAACCTGTTGCGTGAAGGGCTGGACATGCCAGAGGTGTCGCTGGTGGCGATTTTGGATGCCGATAAAGAGGGCTTCCTGCGCTCCGAACGTTCATTGATCCAGACCATTGGCCGTGCGGCGCGTAACCTGAACGGTAAAGCTATCCTCTACGGTGACAAAATTACCGATTCGATGGCCAGAGCGATCGGCGAGACCGAGCGTCGCCGTGCCAAGCAGCAGGCGTTCAACGAAGAAAACGGCATTGTACCGCAGGGCTTGAACAAGAAAATTTCTGATATTTTACAGTTGGGTAAACCCAGTACCCGCAGCAAGGGCAAAGGGAAGGGCAAAGCTGCGGAAAACGCCGCCCAGTACCAAAATCTTACGCCAAAAGCGCTGGATCAGAAGATTCGCGAGTTGGAAGCGCAGATGTATACCCACGCGCAAAACCTGGAGTTCGAGCAGGCGGCGGGCTTGCGTGACGAAATCCACCAGCTGCGCGAGCAGTTTATTGCCATTTCATAACCCATTGGCGCGCTGCAGACCGCGGCGCCGCCAAAACATAAAATCCTTGTCGCCTCCGCCAAAGCTGATTATGGTGTGCGGCCATTTGACTACTGCGAGCCACCGACCATGACCCAACACCAGTCCAAAGACCCGATGCACGGCATCACTCTGGAACAGCTTCTGAATAAACTGGTGGAAAACTACGGTTGGTCAGGGCTGGCTGAACGCATTCGCATCAACTGCTTCAGCAGCGATCCCAGCATCAAGTCCAGCCTGAAATTTCTGCGTCGCACGCCCTGGGCGCGCAAACAGGTGGAAGATCTTTATCTCGACATGGTTGAGCAGGCCGCCAGCGATAACCCGTGGCTACGTGGCGGCAAATAAACGCTTAGGCGCGGGCACCTAACTCGATCAACGCCTGATCCAGCGCCTGGCGCAGCAACTGACGATCGTGGCGGTAAGGAATATCCTGCGCTTCCAGCGGCTGTTTGATCACCACCCGATCTTGCACTTCACGGGTATCCGCCGTTGGCCCGACAATGACGGCATCAATCATCTGGCGGCCAATTTTCGCCTCCATCAATTCCAGCTTGTTCTTCAGCGTCAAGGCTGCCGCCGCGACGCTTAATTCGCGTCCGAGGTTGTCGATATAAATCATATTGGCGCTGCTGCGACGCAGAGCCTGCGTAAGGTCATCGAGCAACAGCAGAGGCATCAGGCTGGTCAGAAAACTGCCCGGTCCTATCAGGATCACGTCGGCCTGCGCGATAGCATCCAGCGCTTCGCGCGTTGCGTTGACGTGAGGTGACAGCATCAGCTCCTGTGGCATGTCGGTCAGTTGATCGACATTCACCTCGCCGTAAACGTGGTTGCCTTCATGATCGTGCGCCATCAGGTCCACCGGCTGTTCGGACATCGGGATCAGCGCCGCGTCCACCTTCAGCAGGCTGCGCACCAGGTTGATCGCTTCCAATGGGCGTACGCTCAGGTGATCCAGGGCTTTCAACATCAGATTGCCGAGGTTGTGCCCAGACAGTTCGCCATTGCCGCTGAAGCGGTATTCGAACATCGCGGAAGCCACGCTCGGTTCGGTGATCAACTGATTCAGGCAGTTACGGGTATCGCCCCAGGCAATGCCCCCTTCCGAACGGCGAATACGGCCGGTAGAACCGCCGTTATCGGTGGTGGTGACAATACCGGTTAAACGGGAGCCTAAAGACGACAGGGAAGACATCACGCGACCAAGACCATGACCGCCGCCTAATGCCACTACCCGATCGAGATCGGCCAGGGTTCGATTACGCATAAATTTCCTTACAAGGGGGCTTAACTGCCCGCATAAAGTAGCGGATTTGGCGTAAAAACGCGAAAAAGAGTGTGGTTTGCGTGATTCCGGTCAATTCGTCTCCCTAAAGGCTGTTTATCATGGTTTACCAGATTAGGAATCGCCTAAAATCGCTGTATACACAATTATATAGCGAAATTGCGCGTTGGCTATCGCGTTTGTTTAGCGCTAGAATTCCGATGAAAACCACGGTTTCGTTCCGGCTACTCCGACTGCGGGAACTGAGACCAAAACTCCTAGCCTCTGGGCCTACGTTGTTCCTGCGAACAATATGGCGCTTGGGCCGTGGCGAAGTCAGCCACCAGGGTGCAGAGCGGAAACGTTCGCATCTCCCGACTTTGGAAGGTGTTATGGTGCCGCAACTCATTGATGCTTATGAGCGCAAGTTCTATTACTTGCGCCTGTCGATCACCGACGTGTGCAACTTTCGTTGCACCTACTGCTTGCCGGACGGCTACCGCCCGAACGGCAGCCCGAAAACATTCTTGTCGCTTGATGAGATCCGACGCGTCAGTCGCGCATTCGCCGAACTGGGCACCGAAAAAGTGCGCCTGACCGGCGGAGAGCCTTCTCTGCGCCGCGATTTCACCGAGATCATCGCTGCCGTGCGTGAAAACCCGGCTATCCGCCAGCTCGCCGTGACCACCAACGGTTATCGTATGGCGCGCGACGTCGCCGGCTGGCGTGATGCCGGCCTGACGGCGGTCAACGTCAGCGTCGACAGCCTGGATCCCCGCCAATTTCATGCCATTACCGGGCAGGACAAGTTCCGCCAGGTGATGGACGGCATCGACGCCGCCTTTACCGCCGGTTTCAGCAAGGTGAAGGTCAACGCGGTGCTGATGCGTGACGTAAACCACCAACAGCTGGGCGCCTTCCTTAACTGGATCAAAGACCGTCCGATTCAACTGCGCTTTATCGAACTGATGGAAACCGGCGAGGGGGGCGATCTGTTCCGCAAGCACCACGTTTCCGGTGAAGTGATCCGTTTGCAGCTGGAACAGCAGGGCTGGCAGCGCCAGCCGCGCGGCCGCAGCGACGGCCCGGCGCAGGTGTTCAGCCATCCGGATTATCAGGGTGAAGTGGGCTTGATCATGCCGTATGAAAAAGATTTCTGCGCCAGCTGCAACCGGCTGCGTGTTTCCGCTATCGGCAATTTACACCTGTGTCTGTTCGGCGAGCAGGGCATTGGTCTGCGCGATCTGCTGACGAATGATCAGCAGCTTGATGAACTGAAGGACCGCATCCAGGGCGGGCTGCTGAGTAAGAAACAGACTCACTTCCTGCATCAGGGTAACAGTGGCATAACGCAGAACCTGTCGTTTATCGGCGGCTGATCCCCGGCATCTTTCAAGCCGCAGCGTTGTTGGCTGCGGGCGCTCACCCCAGTCACTTACCTGAGTAAGCTCCTGGGGATTTACGGCCTTGCCGCCTAGCTGCAACTTGAAATCTATTGGGTATCCTATGAATAGGAGCAAAGTGAACAATGAGTCATGCCAGCAGTGAATTCATTCCGGTACATATCGCTATTTTGACCGTTTCGGACAGCCGTGGCGAAGCGGAAGACACCTCGGGCCAGTACCTGCAAGAAGCGGCGCTTGAAGCCGGACACCGGGTAGTGGATCGCGCCATCGTCAAAGACGACAAATACCTGATCCGCGCACGCGTTTCCACGTGGATTGCAGACGAAACGGTGCAGGCCGTGCTGATCACCGGGGGCACCGGCTTTACCGCCAGAGACTACACCCCGGAAGCGCTGCTGCCGCTGTTCGATCGCGAAGTGGAAGGGTTCGGCGAACTGTTCCGCATGGTGTCTTACGAAGAGATTGGCACCGCCACGGTCCAGTCGCGCGCGCTGGCCGGTATGGCCAACCAGACGGTCATTTTTGCCATGCCGGGGTCAACCCGCGCCTGTCGCACCGCCTGGGAACGCATTATTGAAGAGCAGTTGGACGCGCGTCATCGCCCGTGCAACTTTCTGCCACATCTGAAGAAATAAAAATTATGACGCAGCTAACCCACATTAACGCCGCGGGCGAAGCCCATATGGTTGACGTTTCAGCCAAAGCAGAAACGGTGCGCGAAGCGCGCGCCGAAGCTTTCGTCGAGATGTTGCCGACCACGCTGGCGAGGATTATCGAGGGCAGCCACCACAAGGGCGACGTGTTCGCCACGGCGCGCATCGCCGGTATTCAGGCGGCGAAACGCACCTGGGAGCTGATCCCACTGTGCCATCCGCTGATGCTGAGCAAGGTCGAAGTGCAGTTGGAGGCCCAACCGGAACACAGCCGGGTGCGGATTGAAACCTGTTGCCGACTGACCGGTAAGACCGGTGTTGAAATGGAAGCGTTAACCGCGGCTTCAGTGGCCGCATTGACCATTTACGACATGTGTAAAGCGGTACAGAAAGACATGGTGATCGGCCCGGTGCGGCTGCTGGCGAAAAGCGGCGGCAAATCCGGTGATTTTAAGGTGGAACTATGATTAATATTCTTTTTTTTGCTCAGGTACGCGAACTGGTTGGCACCGGCGATTTATCGATGCCGGCAGATTACCCGACGGTTGAAGCGCTGCGTAAGGCGCTGTGCGAACGTGGCGACCGTTGGGCATTGGCGCTGGAGTCCGGCAAGCTGTTGACCGCGGTGAACCAGTCGCTGGTGGCGGCCGAACATCCGCTGCGCGCCGGCGATGAAGTCGCTTTCTTTCCACCGGTAACCGGAGGTTAAGAGTGGAAAATACCCGTATCCGCGTGGGTGAAGCGCCGTTCAGCGTCGGCGACGAATACCAGTGGTTGGCGCAGTGCGACGATGATGGCGCGGTGGTCACCTTTACCGGCAAGGTACGCAATCATAATCTGGGCGATGACGTCAGTGCGCTGACGCTCGAGCACTACCCTGGCATGACCGAAAAAGCGCTGGCCGAGATCCTGGACGAAGCCCGTAGCCGTTGGCCCTTGCAGCGCGCGACGGTGATCCATCGCGTGGGCGAACTGTTTCCCGGTGATGAGATTGTCTTCGTTGGCGTGACCAGTGCGCACCGCAGTATGGCGTTCGAGGCCGCCGAGTTCATTATGGATTACCTGAAAACCCGGGCGCCCTTCTGGAAACGCGAAGCCGTCGGGCAGGGAGACCGCTGGGTCGATGCCCGCGACAGCGATCGCCAGGCGGCGGAACGCTGGCATAACACGCGTCATACTTGAAGAAATGCCGATCAGTTAAGGTGCTTTTTGGCAAGTTCGAGGTTATTTTCGGTCGATAAACGAGCAAAGCACCCTGAGGGTCTTAGGCTCCGACCGAGCAAGGGGCCGAGGCGCGGCCCCTTGCAACCCGCGCCTTTGCCCTATCAGACGGTTGGCTGCGCCAACGGCTCTCACTTCATCACGCCGCATCACGGCCGGCTACGACAGGCGTCCCTGCCTGTCTCGCCTGAAACTGCCGTCCCTGGCGGTTTCGCCTATGCGTCGCTCCTGCGTTCGACGTTTTCAAGGGCGCCCAACACCCTGCTCATCTCATCATTTTCACTGTCTTTCATCACGTAGCGTCAAACTGAGGGCATAAGCTGCCCGGTGGCTGCCAGTGCGGGTGTTGACCTTGGTGCGCATCACCGGCTGCCGAGCAAGACGGCGTTGTCAGGGGCAACCGGCCAGGGAAGGCCGGTTGAGGCGAGACTAACAGGGATGTTTGTCGTAGCCGACCCGCCCGACAACGCAGGTGCAGCGAGGGTATCCGCGGAGCGGACAGAGGGTGTTAAGCGAAGGCGCGGGTGGAGGGGCCGCGCCTTCGGCCCCTCCAATTGCCGTTCATTGTGGCGGCAGAGAAATGCCGGATATTGACGGCAATTCTACCTACACTGAACCTACAGGGACCGAATAAAAAAATGCCAGTCAGGCTTAACCGATCAGTATTCCGTCATACTTGAAGCTGCATCTGTGTTGGCCGCCTTTGCTCACCCCAGTCACTTAGTTATCTAAGCTCCTGGGGATTCGCTCAGTTGCCGCCTTGATGCAACTCCAATTATTCAGCGTATAACGCGTAACAGCGGAAACAAATCAATACCTTTGCCGCTTTGCCATCGGGTTTTATGTGGTACGCTTATAGCAGGCCGAGCCCCATAAATGGGGGTCGAAATCTTGTTTCATACGCAAAAGGTAACCGTCATGGACCGATATCCACGCTCTAATGGTTCAATCGTCGAACGTGCCAACAGCGGCATTCAGGCTTATATGGCGCAGGTTTATGGCTGGATGACCTGCGGTATGCTGTTGACGGCGTTTGTTTCCTGGTACGCGGCCAACACGCCTGCGATCCTTAACTTTATCTTCTCCAGCCAGATCACCTTCTTTGGCCTGATCATCGCGCAGTTGGGGCTGGTGTTCGTTATTTCCGGCATGGTCAATCGTCTTAGTGGCACGGTCGCCACCTCGCTGTTTATGCTCTATTCGGCGCTGACCGGGCTAACGCTTTCCAGCATTTTCATCGCTTACACCTACAGCTCGATCGCCAGCACCTTCGTGGTGACCGCCGGCATGTTCGGTGCGATGAGCCTGTACGGCTACACCACCAAGCGCGACCTGAGCGGTTTCGGCAGCATGCTGTTTATGGCGCTTATCGGGATTGTGCTGGCTTCGCTGGTCAATATCTGGCTGAAAAGCACGGCGTTGATGTGGGCAATTACCTATATCGGCGTGGTGGTGTTTGTTGGCCTGACGGCGTACGACACCCAGAAACTGAAGGCCATGGGCGAGCAACTGAATGCCGATGATAAAGACAGCTTCCGCAAATACGCCATTGTTGGCGCGTTGACGCTGTATCTCGATTTCATCAACCTGTTCCTGATGTTGCTGCGCATTTTCGGCAACCGCCGTTAAATCCGTCGTCTTTCAAGCTGCAGCGTTGTTGACTGCGCTCGCCTAGCCGCAGCATGAAATCCATAGGATTTACAGCGAAGAGAAAGACTCTGCGATCTCGATCGCAGAGTCTTTTTTTATGCAATTTTACGGCGGAACATGGCATAGGCGGCGCTGCCGGTGGTGGCGGTAATGGCCAACAGCGGCCACAGGCTGTGCCAGATGATGCTGAAACTGGCGTCTTTCAAATAGATCTGTTTGGTGATGTCGGTGAAGTGGCGGATGGGGTTTACCCAGGTGAGGTTTTGCAGCCACACCGGCATATTCTCCACCGGTGAAACATAACCGGAGAGCAGGATGGCCGGCATCATAAACACGAACACGCCGATAAACGCCTGTTGCTGGGTGGCGCACAGCGACGAAATCAGCAGGCCGAACCCCACCAGCGACAGCCCGTAAATCAACATGGTGCCGTAGAACAACAGCAGCGACCCGGCGAACGGGATCTGATAGATAAAGATGCCGATCAGCAACACTATGCTGGCCTGGAAGGTGGCGACGATCAGCGCCGGCACCGCTTTGCCGATAAAAATCTGCCAGGTGGTTAACGGCGACACCAGCAGTTGCTCCAGCGTGCCCTGTTCACGTTCGCGCGCCACCGACAGCGAAGTCACTATCAGCACGCCAATGGTGGTGATCATGGCGATCAGCGACGGCACCACAAACCACTTGTAGTCCAAATTCGGGTTATACCAGTTGCGCACCACCAGTTCGCTGTTGTTAGGCTTGGCACGGTTGCCGATCAGCTCATTTTGGTAGTCCTGCACAATCTGCTGCACGTAGTTGGCGGCGATCTGTGCGCTGTTGGAGTTGCGCCCATCGAGCAACAACTGCAGCGGGGCCGTATTGCCGCTGGCGATATCCCGTGAAAATTGTGCCGGGAAACGGATCAGCAGCAGCGCTTTTTGGTTATCGATAACGCTTTGTATCTCTTGCGGGCTGCGCAATAGCAGCACGTGGGAGAAGGCCTTGGCCTTGGCAAAGCGCTGGGTCAGCTCGACCGAGGCATGGCCGCTGTCTTCGCTGTACACCGCAATGGTGGCATTGGTCACTTCCAGGGTGGCGGCGAAGGGAAACAGCAGCACCTGCAGAATAACCGGCAAAATCAGAATGGCGCGGGTCTGCGGGTCGCGCAGCAGCGATTGCATTTCCTTAATGATTAACGTCCAGAGACGGTGAAACATTTTCTTTCCCCTTAATCCAGCCGCCGCTGGGTTTTCCAGGCCGTCAGGCCGATAAATACCACCGCAGAAGCGATCAGGAACAGCAGGTTAATCATCAACACCGTGCCGACGTTGCCCGCCAGGAACAGCGTTTGCAGCGTGCTGACGAAGTAACGCGCCGGAATGATGTAAGTGACGGCGCGTACGATGGCCGGCATGCTGTCGATTTGGAAGATAAAGCCGGACAGCATAATCGACGGCAGAAAGGCGGCGTTCAGCGCCACCATCGCCGCGTTGAACTGGTTGCGGGTAATGGTGGAAATCAGCAGCCCCATGCCGAGCGTACTGGCGAGGAACAGGCTGCTGATGACGAACAGAATCAGCAGAGAGCCGCGATAGGGCACCCCGAGCACCCACACCGAAACCACCATGCACAGCACCATGGCGATCATGCCGAGGAAGTAGTATGGCACCAGCTTCGACAGCAGCAGTTCGGTTCGCGTCACCTGAGTGGAAAGCAGCGCTTCCATGGTGCCGCGCTCCCATTCGCGGGCGATCACCAACGAGGTGAGGATAGCGCCGATGACCGTCATGATAATGGTGATGGCGCCGGGAATGATGTAATGCCGGCTGATGGCCGCCGGGTTAAACCAGTAGCGCATCTGCACGTCGATCAGCGGTTTTTCTTCGTGCCCGCTGTCGGTGGCGCGCTGCTGTTGCCAGATTTGCCACACTCCCTGGGTATAGCCCTGAACGAAGTTGGCGGTATTGGGTTCACTGCCGTCGGTAATGATTTGCAAGGGGGCGCTGTCGTGCGGCCGCGCCATGCGTTGGGCAAAATCATTGGGGATCACCACCAGCCCGCGGATGCGCCCGGCTTGCATCAGCTGGATCAGCTGCTGGCGATTGTCGCTGATGGTGGGTTCGATATAGGGCGAACCGGTAAAAGCGTTAGCCAGATCGCGTGCTTCTTCGCTTTGTTGTTCCATCAAAATCCCCAGCCGCAGCTTGCTGGAATCCAGGTTGATGCCGTAGCCGAAAATAAACAGCAGCATCAGCGGAATGACGAAGGCGATCAGCCCGCTGCTCGGATCGCGCATAATTTGCCGCGTCTCTTTCAGGCACAGCGCGCGCAGCCGCCGCCAGGAGAAACCGCTGTCGTCGGTGCTGGCCGTTTCGCTATTCATGCTTTTTCCTCCTGATCATAACCCTGCACCAGTTCGATAAATGCTTGCTCCATCGAAGGGTTGGGGTTCTCGCTGCTGGCCACCTGATGCTTGAGATCGTCCGGGGTCCCGGCGGCGATGATTTTGCCGCGATACACCAGCCCGATGCGGTCGCAATATTCCGCCTCGTCCATAAAGTGGGTGGTGACCATGACGGTGACGCCCTTGTCTACCATGCCGTTGATATGCAGCCAGAATTCACGCCGGGTGAGGGGATCGACACCGGAGGTGGGTTCGTCGAGAAACAGGATATCCGGTTCGTGCATCAGCGCGCAGGCCAACGCCAGCCGTTGTTTGAAGCCAAGCGGCAGGGAATCTGGTGTCTGGTTAATGATGGGGTCGAAGTTGAAGGCGCGGGACATCTCACTGATTTTTTCGCGCTGCGCCTTGCCGCTCAGGCCATACACGCCGGAGAAAAATTTCAGGTTTTGCGCCACCGTCAGGTTGCCGTACAGCGAGAATTTTTGCGCCATGTAGCCCAAATGCTGGCGCGCCTTGCCCGAGCTGGTTTTCAGGTCCATTCCCAGCACCAACGCCTTGCCTTCGGTTGGCACCAGCAGCCCGCACATCATTTTGAAAGTGGTGGACTTACCGGCCCCGTTGGGGCCCAGCAGGCCAAAAATCTCGCCGCGCTGCACTTTAAAATCCACGTGGTCGGTGGCGGCAAAGTCACCGAATTTCTTCGTCAGTCCCTGCGCTTCGATCACGGTTTCGGTGCTTTCCCCTTCGACGGTTGGCATGATTTCCGCCAGCGCCGACTTGCTGTTCGGCCCGCCGCCGAGCAAATCGATAAATGCATCCTCAAAGCGCGGTTCCGCTTCGCTCAGCTCGGCGTCCGGCAGATCCAACGCCTGCAACACCTGGCGGTGATCTTCGCCTTCTTTCAGGATCAGGCGCAGGTATTTGCCCTGGATCACGCCGTCGGTGACCGCAGGCAGGCAGATCGCCCGTTGCAGCAAGGCACGGTGGCTGCCGGCTGGTGGTGTTATCAACACCGTGCGCCCGGCCATGCGCTGGGTGAGATCTTTAGGTGCGCCGCTGAACAACAGTTCCCCTTCATTGAGCAGCAGCACTTCACGGCATTGTTCTGCTTCGTCCAGATAGGAAGTGCTCCACAGGATCAGCATGCCGTCGTTGGCCAGCTCATGCACCATGCGCCACAGCTCGCGGCGCGAGATCGGATCGACGCCGACGCCGGGCTCATCGAGCAACAGCACCTGCGGTTGCCCGACCAGCGTACAAGCCAGCCCAAGCTTCTGCTTCATGCCGCCCGACAGTTTGCCCGCCAGCCGGCTGGTGAAGCGGGTGAGATCGGTAAATGTCAGCAGCCGATCAAAAGTCTGTTTACGCAGATCGCCCGTGACGCCGCGCAGATCGGCATACAGCGTCAGGTTCTCCATCACCGTCAGATCTTCGTACAGGCCAAACTTTTGCGGCATATAACCGAGGATCGCATGCAACTGGCGATCCTGAGCGATCGGATCCAGCCCGGCGACGCGTAACGTTCCGCTGCTGGGTTTGAGCAAACCGGCCAGCATGCGCAGCAGGGTGGTTTTTCCGGCGCCGTCCGGGCCAACCAGCCCGGTAACCGCGCCGCTGGTCAGCCGGGTGGTCAGGCTGGCGACCGCCGGTTTTTGCAGCGACGGAAAACGTTTTTCCAGCGCTTCCAGCTCAATCACCTGTTCCATCACCGTCCCCTCAAGGTTTGGCAAAGTGAACGGTAACCGGCATCCCCTGGCGCAGCGCGTCATCGGCATCGGTGACGATCACCCGCAAGCGGTACACCAGATCGGTTCGCAGGTCCGGGGTTTCGACGCTTTTCGGCGTGAATTCAGCGGTCGGTGAGACAAAACCAATTTTGCCGTGATAGGGCTTGTCCGGTCGGCTGTCGGTATAAATTTCCAGTTCGGTGCCCGGCGTTGCTTTACCCAGGTTGGCTTCATTCACGTAGGCACGTACCCAGACCGGACGGGTCAGCGACAGAGTAAACACCGTGCCGCCGGCATTAAGCATGGTGCCTGGCTCAACGGCCCGAGTCAGTACGGTGCCGGCCGACGGGGAAACCAGAGTGGTGTCGTGTAAATTAAGCTGTGCCTGAGCCAGTGCGGCTTCGCTCTGCGCCAGATTGGCTTTGGCTTCTTCAATCTCCTGCGGCCGGTTGCCTTTCAGGTATTGCGCCAGCTTGTCCTTTGACGCCTGCAGGTTGGCCTGCGCCTGATTGCGTGCGGTACGGGCATCTTCCAGCGCATCGGCAGAAGTGGCGTTTTTCGCCCACAGCCCTTGCTGACGCTTCAGGTAGCTGTCGGCGTAGCTGAACGCAGACAGGCGCTGCGCCATTTCCGAACGCACCTGGGCGATTTCTTCGGTGCGATAACCGGCCAGCAGCAGCGCCAGTTTGGCTTTGGCACTGCCGACGTTAGCCTGCGCCTGCTGCAGGGCGTTGATGTAAGGCGCGTCGTCCAGTTTCCCGAGCAATTGCCCCGGCTGAAGGGCATCGCCTTCATCCACCGTCAGCGACGCCAGCCGCCCATCGACGCGGAAGCCCAAATTCACCGTGCGGATATCCACGTTGCCATACAGCGTCAGCGGTTTGTCCTGCTGCTGCTGGTAATACCAAACCCCGTAAACGGCCGCGGCGATCAGCACAATAGCCGCCACAATGAGGGCACTGCGTTTCTTGTTCATAACACTCCCTGCCTGAATTTACGCGCCATAGCGTTGGCGCAGCCCATTAACCAGAATCTCGATATGTTCAGCCAGCACCTCGCTGATTTGTTCCGCCTCGGCCGCGCCGATCTGCTGCCAGCCGGCCTGACGCCGAACGGTTTCCCGCGCCACGCGAAACGACAGCACTTCGCCGATCAGCGCGTGGGTATGCAGCACGATTTTGGTCGAATTCCCATCCAGGCCGGTGTAGGCCGCCAGCAGGCGACAAAGTTTGTCATGCAGCGGTGCGACCACCTGTTGGTGGATCAGCGGGTAGGCATCGGTGGGGGAAAGCTGCTCGCGCGACATGATTTTGCTCAGGTTCAGCGTCTGCGGTTGCGTCATCAGATCGCTGAACGCCAGCAGGCCGCGCTTCAGGTGGTCGAGGTAGTGCTCCGGCAGGCGTTCGGTGGCCGGCAACTGCCAGAAGCGATCAATCTCGTCGGCCAGGGGGCGAAACGCCTGCTGGATAAAATCGGCAATCCACTGTGCAACGGCCAGATACAGGCCTTCTTTGGAATTGAAGTAGTAGGTGATGGCGGCGATGTTGTGCCCGGCGCGCTGGGCGATATCGCGGGTGGTCGCACCCTGAATGCCATATTCGCCGAACATCTCGATGGCGGCGGCGATCAGCTGCTGCCGCGCCTGCTCACCCCGTGCCCGGCTGGCGGTCTGATTATTTGGCATTGATGGCACTCGCTAAAGTTAATCAATCATATGATTAACTTTATGCCAGCTTGGGTAAAATGCAACCAGTAGGCATCGTTTATTTAAGGTTATTTTTTCGGACTAGGCTGAATTCCCGGCATATTGTGCTTTGAGCCAGTAAAATTGCGTTTTCTTGTTCGAGTTCTGCTACAATCGCCCGCTTGGTGCACTGCAGTTTGTGCCAATCCCTCGTGGTCATGCTTAATGTCCCGTCTGATAATCCTCCCAGGAAACTGCACCGAACACTGTTAGGTTAGGGGGGATCTGGAGTTTTTCTCTTTATGTCATTTGAAACCCTCGGCTTAAGTGCTGAAATTCTGCGCGCTGTTGAAGAACAGGGCTATCGCGAACCTACGCCAATTCAACGCCAGGCGATTCCTGTCGTATTGGAAGGTCGTGACCTGATGGCCAGCGCCCAGACCGGTACCGGTAAAACCGCTGGCTTTACCCTGCCGCTGTTGCAGCTGCTGAGTAAGCATGACCATCCGGTCAAAGGCCGCCGTCCGGTTCGCGCGTTGATCCTGACGCCAACTCGTGAGCTGGCAGCGCAGATCGGCGAAAACGTCGAAGCCTACAGCAAATATCTGCGCCTGCGTTCGCTGGTGGTATTTGGTGGTGTGAGCATCAACCCGCAGATGATGAAACTGCGCGGCGGCGTCGACATTCTGGTGGCAACACCGGGTCGCCTGCTGGATCTGGAACACCAACGCGCCGTTGACCTGTCCAAAGTTGAAATTCTGGTGCTGGACGAAGCCGACCGCATGCTGGATATGGGCTTTATCCATGATATCCGCCGCGTGCTGGCCAAGTTGCCTGCCAAGCGTCAGAACCTGTTGTTCTCTGCGACCTTCTCCGACGATATCAAAGGGCTGGCCAACAAGCTGTTGCACAACCCGGCATCGGTTGAAGTGGCGCGCCGCAATACCGCGTCTGAGCAGATCGAACAAAGCGTGCACTTCGTAGACAAGAAGCGTAAGCGGGAATTGCTGTCCCAGATGATCGGTGAAGGTGACTGGAAGCAGGTGCTGGTGTTCAACCGCACCAAGCACGGTGCTAACCACCTGGCCGAACAGTTGAATAAAGACGGCATCACGGCCGCTGCGATCCACGGCAATAAAAGCCAGGGCGCTCGTACCCGTGCGTTGGCCGATTTTAAAGACGGTAAAATTCGCGTATTGGTTGCTACCGACATCGCGGCGCGTGGTCTGGACATCGACCAGTTGCCACACGTGGTGAACTACGAACTGCCTAACGTACCGGAAGAC
The DNA here is from genome assembly GCF_046531865.1 of Serratia sp. AXJ-M. Lineage (NCBI taxonomy): Bacteria > Pseudomonadati > Pseudomonadota > Gammaproteobacteria > Enterobacterales > Yersiniaceae > Serratia > Serratia sp. AXJ-M. Next base: position 1,369,301 of record NZ_CP059394.1, read on the forward strand.
TACGTACACCGTATCGGTCGTACCGGTCGTGCAGAACGTACCGGCGAGGCTATCTCACTGGTGTGCGTGGATGAACACAAGCTGCTGCGCGATATCGAACGCCTGCTCAAGCGTGAAATCCCACGTATTGCCCTGCCAGGCTACGAGCCGGATCCAAGCATCAAGGCGGAGCCGATCATTAACGGCCGTCAGGGTGGTGGACGTGGTGCGCCGCGCGGCAACGGCGGTGGTCAACGCGCCGGTAACGGTGGCGGCCAGCGCAGTGGCAACGGCGGCCAGCGTGAAAACCGCGGTGGCGGCAGCGCCCGCCCACAGGGTGATGGCAAACCGCGTTCAGGCGCACCTTCGCGTCGTCCGCGCAGCCGTCCTGCCGAGTAAGCTGATACTGTGACTAGTCCTGATATAGGTTGACACTTTTCAGCCGGATAACGCCCGATGAACCTCATCGGGCGTTTTATATTTTAGCGACAGGTGCGGCCGCCGTGTGTTGTAGATGTTCACCGATTCCCTGACCATCTTTCTTGCCTGCGCGATGTCTTCTGGCCTGCCGAGCAGGTATTCCGTTTTAAGTATCCCGTTTACCCGTTCCGCCAGCGCATTCTGATAACAGTCATACCCGTCCGTCATCGAGCAAGTGACACCATACTTCTGATGTAACGCCTGATATTCTTGCGAGCAGTACTGGATACCCCTGTCCGAGTGATGCACCAACGGCAGCGCCGAGCGTCTGCTGGCCAGCGCCATTTTGAACGCGCAGGCGACATGTCGTGTATGCAGACTGTCATGCACGTGATACCCCACGATTTTTCTCGACCAGGCATCCGTTATCAGGCTGACATACGCCGTTCCCGTTCTCAGCGGCAGGTAGGTGATATCTGCCACCCATACTTGTTCCGGACGGCTGGCTATTACCTGATTATCCCCCGCCTTCAGCAAGTTGGGATGGCGATAAAAACGATGATGACTCTGCGTCGTCTTGTGATACGCCCGTTTGGGCATCACCAGTAACCGTGCACAACGCAGGATACTGAACAGCCGGTCTCGCCCCACATGCAACGCTGGTTCGGGGCGTCGTCGCAACAGGTGATGCAGCTTACGCGCCCCTAACCGGGGCTGGTGCAAGCGGATAGCCATCACCTGTTCGATGAGATGCCGGGCCTGCTCCTCTCTGCCTGCTTCGCGTTGCAGGGACTGATACCACGCCTGTCGGCTGATACCCATCCATCGGCAAGCGCGCGTTACTGTGAGTCGCGGCGTTTGTGTTTGCGCGATAAGGCGGCTAACTGCTTTTTTGTCAGCGTGGCACCGAACTCGGTATTCATCACTTTGACGACGGCTTCGAAGAACTGGGCTTTAACCTCGGATTCAGCCAATTGCTGTTCGAGTTCCTTAATGCGCTGTTCGGGCGTCAGAGGGAGTTTAGGCATGTTGTCTCCGCACGTTCTGGTGGCAGGGGAGGTCCGCCAGTCAAACTGACCGTATTTACGCAGCCAGTTCATAACCGTGTGGCTGCCCTGAATACCGTAGCGGTCTTGCGCCTGACGGTAAGTCATCTCGCCTTTTTCGACCTGTTCGACGACGGCTAATTTAAAGGATAGAGAATAATCGCGTTGTGTGCGTTTAACATACTGGTTCATCACATTTTCCTCTGTGCGTGAGTAAAATGTGTCAACGCTATTCAGGACGGGTCACTGATGATAAAAAAGCCACCGTTTACGGTGGCTTTTTTTTACGTGAAACCCAGATGATCGCGTCAAAGCGAGGGGCAAAAACTCTCAGCGCATTTCGAGTTCCGGCACCACCGACATACCGACCCGCAACCGTGCCAGGTCAGCCTGGTTCGGCTCCAGCAGAATTTTCACCGGCAGGCGTTGCACCACTTTGGTGTAGTTGCCGGTGGCATTATCGGCGCTGATGGCGGCAAAGGTGGCGCCGGTGGCGGGCGCTATGCTGTCGACATGACCGCGCAGCGTTACGCCGGGCAGCGCATCTACGCGGATCGATACCGGTTGGCCGGCGGAGACATTGGCCAACTGGGTTTCCAGGAAGTTGGCGACGACATAGCTCTGCTGCAGTGGCACTACCGCCAGTAACCTCGTCCCGGCAGAGACCCAGGCCCCTTCGCGTACCGCTCGCTGGCCCACGGTGCCGGCAATGGGTGCGATGATTTGTGTATAAGAAAGATTGAGGCGTGCCTGGTCAACGCTGGCCTGTGAGGCGGCAATATTGGCTTCGGCCTGTTTCCTGCTGGCCTGCAATACCCCGACCTCTTTGCGTGCAGAGACCACGCCAGCCTGGTTTTGCTTCAGCTGTGCCGCGGCGGTTTGCATCGCTGAGGTGGACTTTTGCTGTTCATCGGCGGTTGCGGTGCCGGTTTTTAGCAGTCGGCGATAGCGGTCGGCATTCTGCCCTGCATAATTGAGCGTGGCCTGGCTGGCGCTGACGCCGGCTTCCTGTTGGGCAATATTGGCCTGTTGTTGATCCAGCTGCGCTTGAATACTGGCCAGCTTGGCCTGGCTAATTTGCAGATTGGCCTCCGCCGTTTCCAGCGCCACGCGATAGTCGCGGTCGTCGATAGTGGCCAATACTTCGCCGGGTTTAACCTGCTGGTTATCGGTTACGTTGACGCTGCGGATATAGCCGGAAACCTTGGGGGCCACCAGTGTGTAATCGGCCGTCACCACCGCGTCGTCGGTACGAAAATGGTGGCGGGTAAGCGATGAATAGACAAAGAAAGCGATGGCCAACAGGATGACCAGCAGCAGCGCCAGAGTTAAGGTTCGTTTTGCAGGAGTGAAGCTCATGGTTATGATCCTGATGTTTTTGGAACTAAAGGTAAAAGGGTTTGCGGTGGGTAGACGCGGGGCGGTAGCCAGGCGGTCAACAGCACCAACAGCAGTGCGCAGCAGATAATCAGCAGATAGGCATCACTGATGCTGAGGATCTCCGCCTGGTGCCTGATCAGCGTCGAAAAATGACTGAGGTTTTCTGTCGAACTGACGGTACCGTCGGGCAGCAAGGGTACGCTATTGCTGACGCTATCCGGGGTACCTGCGGTCATTAGCCATGGGCGATTGCCCAGTTGGTCCACCAGGACATGGGAGTGGAACTTCTCCCGGTGGCTAACAAAATTCTCGACAAGACATCCCGCCGCCACGGTTGAGAAACCGCGAACGGTGTTAAACATCGCCGAGGCGAAGGGCCCCTCCGGCGGCATGACTACGCTGGTGGCTCCCAGCAAAACCGGCAAAATCATCATCGGCTGCCCAAATATCTGCAGGCTCTGAATAAACCAGAAGTTTTGCCGTGCCCAGTCGTCAGTCAGTTGCGTGCCAAGCAGGCAAGAACTGATCATCAGCGCGGCACCGGTGATTAGCACCCAGCGGCTGTCAATCCAGCGCAAGTTCAACACTGCCGCGATCAACGGTGCCACCACCAACTGCGGCAGGCCGATAGTCAGTGCCAGCGGCGCGAATTGTGCGGTGCGAAACCCCTCTATCTGCGAGAAGTAAAGCGAGGGCAGCATTGACCCTGATTGCATCAACATCAGCACCCCGGCTAGCGTCAGAAGACCGTGAGTGAAATTCTTTCGCCTCAGCATTTGCAGCTTGAACAACGGCAACGGATGAAACCATTCGTTAATTAAAAACGTCACCAGCAACGCGATGGAGATCGGTAGCATTAGGCTAATCAGCGGCGAATTAAACCAGTCGAGTCGTTCTCCCTGTGTTAGCGACAGGATCAACAGTGCAATGCCACTGCAGCCGGTCAGCATGCCGAACAGATCGATCTGCCTGAAGCGCTCCAGGCGCAATGGATCCTGCGGCAGTCCCCAACTAATCAGTAAAAATGCGCTCAGGCACAGCGGGATCGACTGCCAAAAAACAAACTGCCAACCCAGATTATCGGTCCAGAGAGCTGCCAATGGGGCCGCTACATTGGGCCCAAAGGTAGCGGTGAGCGCATAGGCTGACAACCCGTAGAGCTTAATGCCCGGCGGCAGAAAGCGCAGTGCTGCCGTCATCAACAATGGCGGCAGCGCGCCACCAAACAGGCCCTGCATCACCCGCAGCGTAATAAACAATGACGGATCAGAGGTTAAGGGCTGGATAATGCCTACGACGGCAAATCCGCTGACCATCATCAGAGCAAAACGTCGCAATGAGAACGTTACGGCAAACCAAGGGGCTATCATCATGGCCGCCACCTCCGCCGCTTGATAAGCCGAGGCGATCCAACTGCCCCCGTCGTAACCGATACCTATAGCGGCGCGAATATCTACCAGCGCCAGATCGCTGACACGATCGTTCAGCCCAGAAGTCAAGGCAGCGATCAGCACACCCACCAAGCCCAATGCTAGGCGCAAAGTGAAAGGATGCGGCGTGGGGGCTGCCGCAGGCTGACCATTCATAATATAACTCCAGATGTAAAATTGCGATGCACTGTATCGTATTGCGGTACAGTGATGCGCATACTACATTGTGAGTCACTGTATTGCAATGTGGTGCACTGTCCCGTTCGGAAGAAAAAGTGATACAGTGCGGATTAAAAGCAAGGAAAGGGAAACTCTATGTCTGAACCCTCAATGAGTTGTGATGATGAAAAGGCCGGCGGGATTCAGGTTATTACCCGAGCGGCGAAAATTCTCGATGCCTTGGGTGAAAAGCCGAATGGTATGAGTTTAGGTGAAATAGCTCAGGCGGTAGATTTGCCGCGTTCTACCGTACAGCGCATTGTCAACGCGCTGGATTCTGTTCAACTGGTGCGCGGTGGTGTCGGTGGTGTGCGCTTAGGACCCTCATTGTTAAGACTGATCGCTCGAGTGCATACAGAGGTGGTAGCTATTGCTGAACCCTGGTTGCAGGCGTTGAGTGATGCCACTGGCGAAACGGTATCGCTGGCGCGCGCCAGTGGTCTGCAGTTGGCGATAGTGCATTACATTGTGGCGGATCGTGAGCTGCGGGTAGTGCCGCGTATTGGTATGAACCTGCCCCTATACAGTACATCGGGCGGGCGGGCGTTGTTGGCATTAGACAGCGATGACGCTGCCCGAGAATTGTTGGGCGAAGCCTATAAGGCGGTTACTGATCTGACCATCCGTGACTTCCCGGCATTGTTGGAACACCTAACGGAAATACGCCGTACCGGGTTGGCCTACGATCGGGAGGAAACTTTGGAAGGCATTTCCATGATGGCAGTGGCTATCGATACCATTCTGGGGCGTTTTTCCATCAGCCTGTTAGTGCCAAGCACCCGTTTTACAAAGAATGAAGCGGATTATCGCGAGGAGATCCTTAAGTGCAAAGAGGCACTGCTTGATGAGATTGGTAAGGTTATTACACGAGATTAAGGGGATAACACGATGAAAACGCTGTTGGTCGCAGTTGATAATTCCGCCACCGCTCGTAAAGTTATTTCACTGGCTGCTGAACAGGGGTTGGCCCAACGGGCAACGGTAGTGGTGCTATGCTGTGTGGACCTCAGCTATTCCACGACGGGCCCCTATGACATTGCCGTCGGTGAAGATCCGGCGGATTTTGGCTACGCACAGGATGAACAAGGCGCAGCGGCAGCCGTAGTGCGTCAGGCTCTGAGTGAATTGAAAGATGCCGGTGTCAGCGCGCGTGGCAGGGTAGTGCCCGGTGAACCGGCGGGAACCATTGTGGCTCAGGCTAAAGAGCTGAATGCCAGCATGATTATTATGGGCCGCAGGCATCTTTCACCCTTTAACCGTTTGTTGAGAGGCTCGCACAGCGCTTTGGTAATAGAAAACGCCGACTGCCCGGTGCTGATCGACGTACGGGCTGATTGACTGTCTCTGCTTCCCGGAGCCGAAGATGAAATTGAAGTGTGCAATTCTTGATGATTATCAGCAGGTGGCGCTTGGCATGGCGGACTGGTCGGCTATTGCCGATCGGGTAGAAGTCTCCGCCATGAGCCAGCATTTTACCGACGAAGCGGAGTTGGCCGTGCACCTGCAGGATTGCGACATTCTGGTGATCATGCGCGAGCGTACGCCAATCACGGCCTCGCTGTTGGTGCGTTTGCCTAAGTTGAAGCTGGTGATCACCTCGGGTATGCGCAATGCGTCTGTCGATCTGGCCGCGGCGGCGCAACGTGGCGTTGTGGTCTGCGGTACCGCCAGCGGTTCGGCCGCGCCGATGGAGCTGACCTGGGCGCTGTTGCTTGGGCTGGCGAAGCATATCGTGCCGGAAAACGCCGGACTGCGTAATAACGGCCCCTGGCAGCAGGCGCTGGGCGTGACGCTGCAAGGGAAAACGTTGGGGCTGTTGGGCCTGGGCAAGATTGGCAGTCAGATGGCGGTGGTCGCGCAGGCCTTTGGCATGCGTGTGGTGGCCTGGAGCCAAAATCTGACGGCGGAAAAAGCCGCGCAGCAGGGGGTTCACCTGGCGGAATCTAAACAGGCGCTGTTTGAACAAAGCGATTTTGTTTCCGTCCATCTGGTGCTGAGTGAACGCACTCGCGGGCTGGTGGGCCAGCAGGAGCTGCAGGCAATGAAAAAAACCGCTTACCTGATCAACACCTCACGTGCGGCCATTGTCGACCGCGCTGCGTTGATTGACGCCTTGCAGAACCAGCGGATAGCCGGGGCCGGGCTGGATGTGTTCGACGTCGAGCCTCTGCCGCTCGACGATATCTTCCGCCGTCTGCCCAATGTGTTGGCGACGCCGCATTTGGGCTACGTGGCGGATGATAACTATGGCATTTATTTCCGCGAAGCGATCGAAGACATCGTGGCGTTTCTCGCCAATGAACCGATACGCCGTTTGAGCTAGCCGGCTTTTATTCCCCTGGATGCTTGTCTGATGCGGGTATTCGCCCGTATCATTGCGCGTCTTTTTTAGCAGGGGTAATCATGCGCGTATTATTGGCTCCGATGGAGGGCGTTCTCGATTCTTTGGTGCGTGAGTTACTCACCGAAGTGAACGACTACGACCTGTGCATCACCGAATTCCTGCGCGTGGTCGATCAGCTGTTACCCGCCAAATCTTTCTATCGCCTGTGCCCCGAACTGCATCATGCCAGCCGCACGCCGTCCGGCACCCTGGTGCGCATCCAACTGCTGGGCCAATATCCGCAGTGGCTGGCGGAAAACGCCGCCCGTGCGGTTGAACTCGGGTCCTATGGCGTCGATCTCAACTGCGGCTGCCCGTCCAAGCTGGTCAACGGCAGCGGCGGTGGCGCGACGCTGCTGAAAGATCCGGAGCTGATTTATCAGGGGGCCAAAGCGATGCGTGCGGCGGTGCCGGATCATTTGCCGGTCACGGTAAAAGTTCGATTAGGTTGGGACAGCGTCAGCCGCAGTTTCGAAATTGCCGACGCGGTCCAGCAGGCGGGTGCCACCGAGCTGGCGGTGCATGGCCGCACCAAAGAGGACGGCTACAAGGCCGAGCGCATTAACTGGGCGGCGATTGGCGAGATCCGCAAGCGTCTGACCATTCCGGTGATCGCCAACGGCGAAATCTGGGACTGGCAAAGTGCGCAAGATTGCCTGCAAACCACCGGCTGTGATGCGGTGATGCTGGGGCGCGGCGCGCTTAACGTGCCGAACCTGAGCCGGGTAGTGAAGTATAATGAACCGCGCATGCCCTGGCCGCAGGTGGTGCAGCTGCTGCAAAAATATGTTCATCTGGAAAAGCAGGGCGATACCGGCCTTTATCACGTGGCACGCATCAAGCAGTGGCTGGGTTATTTACGTAAGGAATATGACGAGGCGACCGAGCTGTTCGGCGAAGTGCGCACCTTGAATAATTCAAAAGATATCGCCCGGGTAATTTGCCGCTCGGAATAATAAAAACCCGCCTAAGGCGGGTTAGCGTAAATTCGTATTATCAAGACTCACTGTCGAGGCGATTTATTTCTATCTCGATATCCTGAATGGTTTTTTCCAACCCTTCAAGGCAGGCACCCTGTTTATTCAGCAGGTCGCCAATCGCCCCAGCGAATTCCTTATGTTTATATTCGCCTTGGTCGAAAGCCAGCCATTGCGCAGACAGCGTCTCGGTATTGGATTGTGCATAGTGTCTCATTTCCTTCAGCTGAGAAACCACATCACGTAAATTATCAATCTGCGTTTTGCTGTTTTCATTGTCACTCATGCATAGCTCCTTGGGGTACGTCGTTTAAATAATTTCGACTGCCAGATAAAGACTACCCTATCTGGAAAAATATATCAGTGCTATGAGCTGCCATGACTGATTATCGCGGGATATATATCGTTAAAATTGCTTTATAAACAAAATAATATGCCAATTGTAAAATTTTATAAATTATCATTATTAAATCGTTTTTATAGGTGTTAATTAAATTGTCAATAGTCTGTGTCTTATATTTTGAAGGCGGAAGGAAAGCGTAAATATTTAATTTTTGTAGCGCTATAAAATAGAAGGAATATTCCCCTATTGAAAGGGGCGTTATTTCCCTGCGGGCGGCTTAGCCCTTTTTATACTGCGCCACCGGGCCATGCCATAGCTAATTCAGAGCGTCAGTTGTCCAGATCGATACCAAAATAGCGCATCAGCGCTTCACGGCGCTCCTGTTCCGAATGCAACGTCGACTCCCGACGGTGGTGATCTTCGGTGATAATTAGCTTGTTCTCACTGATCGTCACGCGGCCATTTTCTGTGGCGTGGGAACACACCAGTTTTTGGGTGAAGTGCGACTGCGGTGAAGTGCTGTGGTATTCACACATGTCGGCAAACTCGTTGAGCTCGCGTTTTTGCAGGGTAAAGCGGTACAGGGTTTTGGCATGCGAACGGTTATCGCCATTGCGGCGTTCCAGATAGTAGGTCTCGCCTTCCTGTTCCAAATGGAAGGTGCCGCTTGTTTGCGGTTGCTGCTCGGTGGTGGTGATTTTCAGCGGCGTCAGGAACGAATCACCAAACCCCACGTCCACCAGATACGGCTGATCCAGCTCTACCATCAGCGCCATATGATCGAAGGGCGCGCCGAAGCTGCCGTCGCGGGCGCGGATCTCGCCGGAAATAAAATTCACCTTGAAACCGATGTCTTTCAGTAGCAGGGCGAACAGCCGGTTCAGCTCATAGCAAAAACCGCCGCGGTTGCGTTCGACAATTTTATTGAACAGCGCCTGTTCTTCCAGATCAATGCCCTGATGGTAAATAATGCTCAGGTTCTCAAAGGGAACCCGCAGCATATGGCCACGGTGTAATTGCTGCAGCGTCAGGAGGTCTGGTTGGGGGATGCCTGCGAATCCAATATGTTGCAGGTAGCGTTGTCTGTCCACGGTTTGTCTCGCAGCAAAAAATTTGATTATATCTTTCATACTTCAAGCTGCCTCTTTGTTGACTTCCTGCGCTTACCCAGTCACGTACTGTTTGTACGCTCCCGGGGATGCGCTTAGTTGTCGCCGCGATGCAACTCGAATTATTTTGGATATATAAAATAGATGGATTTTTCGCACCTGTGGGAGCAATAAGTGCTGCGTCAGAACGCCGGGGGTTTACCGGCCGCCTGTAGCAGCAGATTCACCCAGCGGCGGGTGGTAGTGCTGACGAACGCGCTGTCCGCCCAGCACAGGCGATATTGATAGGCTGCGGGCAGTTGTTGGTTTTCGCCAAACACCCGAACCAGCTTGCCGGCAGCCAGGGCGTCCTGAGCGACCGCCAGGCTACCGAGTACCACGCCGTTGCCGTCGATGGCTTCTTGAAGCGCATGCCCGACGCTGTTAAAGGTGATTATACCGCGTGGCGCGGTGGTGCCTTCGCCAAAGGCGGCAAACCAGTCCTGCCAACCGGCAACGCCGAGCTTATGCCCGTCTTTCCACGGCGAATGGATCAGCTGCATCGATGCCAAGTCAGCGGCGGTGATCGGCGCTGAATGGGCGGCGAGAAAGCTTGGGCTTGCCAGCGGGGCGAAGGCATCGGCGAGGAGTTCGTGCGAGTGTGGCGGCGGGTTGTCCGTGGGGCTATAGCGGATAGCAATGTCGGCTTCACCACTGGCCAGATCGCGTAAGCTTTCGTTGGCATCCAACACCAGCGAAACATCGGGATCGGCACGGCGTAACGCCGGCAAACGTGCCGCCAGCCAATGGCTGGCGATCCCCAGGGTACAGGTCAGTTTCAGCGTTTGCTGTTGCTCTGGCCGGGCGCGGTCACTGGCTTTTTGCAGCAGCGTCAGCGCGCGGGTGACATCAATCGCCAGCCTTTTTCCGGTCTCGTTAAGCGCGACCGCATTGCCCTTGCGGTGAAACAGTTCCACCCCCAGCTCGTTCTCCAGATGACGTATCTGGCGGCTGACCGCACCCAGCGTCACGTTCAACTCTTCCGCCGCTTCGGTAAAACTGGCGCAGCGGGAAGCAACCTCGAAGGTATGCAAGGCTTTCAGCGACGGCAGGCGAGGTTGAGCGTTCAGCTTGAGTTTCATTCAACCATATTGCCAATCTATCGATGTTCCACAAGCGATTTTTTGCTTACTTTTGGGGCAACAATCGGACGGGAGTATCGCGTGGACGTAATGATGGGGCTGGCCGCCGCGCTGTGCTGGGGCAGCACGGATTTTTTGATTGGCATTAACGCCCGAGCGGTGGGGGTGCGTAGGGCGGTATTTTTCTCGCAGGCGATCGGCTTTGTGATTTTTAGCGCGTGGTTATGGGCCACTTCGGCCCCTTGGTTAGAAGCTTCAGCTTCCATTTGGGGGCTGGCGTTGCTGGCCGCGAGCCTGACGGTGAGCGGCACCTTGGCACTGTCGCAGGCCTTTGCTATCGGCAAGGCGGCGATGGTGGCGCCGCTGGTTACCAGCTACGGGGCGGTCACTACGCTGTTATCGTGGATCAGCGGTGAACGGCTGGGAGCTTTGACCCTGGCAGGGCTGGCGGTGTGTCTGCTGGGCGTCATGTTGACTGCCGTGAGCCCGGGTCGTCAGCCGGGCAGATCGCGCTCGACTTTGCCCGCAGTGACCTTTGCGTTGATCGCCGCCTTTTGTTATGGCACCGGTTTCTGGTTACAAGGGAAATACACGCTGCCGGTGCTGGGGCCGAGCCTTAGCCTGTGGCTTGGTTATACGGTGGGGCTGACGGCTCTGCTAGCGCTGAATACTGACCGACGCGCTTTGGTAAGCCGACCTAACTGGCGACAAGGAGGACTGCTGCTGCTGGCCAGCCTGCTGAGTCTGGCGGGCTTTAGCGCATTTGCCAAGGGGGCCGGTAGCGGATCGCTGGCGATTGTGACGGTGTTGAGCACCCTGTCTGGCGGCATTGCCGCACTGCTCGGCGCGCTGTTACTGCGCGAGCGGCTATCTGCCTTGCAGTGGGCAGGCGTGCTGACGGTACTGGCTGGCGCCCTGGTGCTGCATATGAAGTGACCTAACCCATAACCAGCAGCGTCTTAATTTGGGCCGTTGTTTGCATTGATGATCTGAGCGGGCGATATTCATTCCAACCCTGAATTTCGCCCGGTTTTACTGCGTGGCCTGCTATTTTTCGCAAAAACGCGTGGGTCGATAACGCTCGGGGATTTCCCGGTTTTTACCGTCGATCAGTTCTTCACTGACCCACCTTCCAACCGTGGCGGCGCAGGTTACCGCCGGATGCATCACGGCCACATAAAGCCCAGTAACCTCACCGATAAACCCCATGACGGGGCATTTGTCCTCGGGTACGGGCCGTTGTCCCACCGATTGGCTGAGCTGGCGTGCGGATCCTGTCCCTTTCAACCTTTTGGCTATTGCCGCCAAGGTGTCGGAAGCCATCTCATCAGCACCACCAACGGCCGGATAATCTTCAGCGGCTAGGATATCGCCGTTGCGGGCATGGCGAACTTCTATATCATCCCCTGAAATGAGGGTATTGATGACGTGGTCCTGCGTGCTGTAGCGCAGCAAAATTGCCGGCGAAGCTTTAATCGGAAGTGAGATGCCAATGGCGTTTAGCAAAGGGGAAATACCCGTTCCGCAGGCCAGCACGACACAATCTGCGTTGAACGTTCCCTGCAGGGTGTCAACGCCGGTAATGGCATCGCCTTCCCTGACGAGTCCGGTGACCGGCGTCTGGGTTTTTAATACAGCGCCGAGGCGGCAAGCCGTATCCAGCAAGGCGTGGGTGGCGTCGATCGGGTCAACGGCGCCATCCTGTTTTGCATAATAAGCCTGTGGAGGCGGATTATTCATCGCGGGTTCAAGCTGGGAGATCACGGATTGCTCAAGCATTTTTTCATGGGCCTGAGCCGCCAATGAATCGCTGTCGTAACTGAGTGCGCCGGCCCAATGCAGCCAAAGCTCCGGCACTTCTTTCTCCAGCCGATGCCAGTCGGCCACGGACGCGCGGCGAAGCAGGACATCGGGCGCATCATCACTCACCGTGCTGTGGATCCAGCCGAAAGAGCTGCCGGTGGCACCTGATGCCGGGTGGTGTTGGTCAATGACGGTGACCTTCACACCACGGCGAGCCAAATGATAAGCGATGGTCGCGCCGATAATGCCTGCGCCCACAATAAGAATATGCCTGTCAGAGAGATCCATACCCACGTTCTACCTCGCATGTACCGGGCACAAACTATCCCATAAATTAACGGTTTCATGCAGATAAATGTGCTTTGCTCCCCGAAGCCTACCAACCTCAACCGGCGTGCTGAGTGCGTCTGATATAGGTCCAGGGGTTCAGCGAACGCAGATGCATTTGCAATACCGCGCCACGGCGGAAGAAGTAGTTAAGCAGGGTCAGTGACAACAGCTCTGTCAGCAGGGTGCTATAAGCGGCGCCCATCATGCCGTACTGGCGGATCAGAAAGTACGACAGCGGAATGTTGATGATAAACACCAGAAACATCTTCTTCGACAGGAAGCCATAGCCGGAGAAGAGCACAATGTATTTGTAGGCTACGGTGCCCAACGCGGAAAGCAGCGTTGAAACCGCCAAGACGCCCATCGCCGGATAGGCTGCCAAATATTGCTCCCCGTACAGCAACACAATGACCGGTTTGCCAAGCAAAACGATACCGGCCACGATGGCGGCGGCGATGGCCAGCACCAGCCCATTCAGTTTGGCGGCGGTGCGCATTGCGTCATCGCGGTGATAGGCGAAGATTTTGGCGAAAAACGAGGTGATCACCGCATCGGTAACAAACATCCAGGCGGTTGCCAGGGTGATGGCAACCGAGTAAATGCCCAGCGCTTGCGCCGAGACGAACCACATCAGGAACAGCTGCGCCAGCCGGGTATAAATGGCAATGGAGACATTGGAAACCGCCAGTGGCAGGCCGCTGGCGAGCAAATAGCGCACATATTTACGCCGTACGCGTTTTGGCGCGACAAAGCGCGGATAACGGCGGTGGTAGATATGGTGGCGAATCAGATAGGGGATCAGGTAAACCATCACGATCGGGATTGCCAGGAAATACAGGTGCAGATCAAGATAAACAATCAGATAACGCACCAGCAGTGCGCTGCCCAACCCGGCTACGTTAGCCAGCGTATTGAAGCGTGATTCCAGCCGGGCGTCGTGATAAATGGTGAACACGTCTCTGAGCGAGAAGAAGCTGGCGACAAAGGTGGCGGCGCAAAAATAGAAGGTAATGAAATCTTCACGCAGCCCGGTGTAAATCAATATTGCCGCAGAGAGCAGCACAAAGCAGCCCTGTCGCAGCCGATTGGTGGAAAACATCAGGGCGGTTCCGGAACCTGGGTTGCGGCTAATCCGCTTGAATAGAACGGTATCGGAGCCCAGCAGCGCCAGCGTTTGGGTAATGGCGAAAATAGCGGTAGCGAAGGTGATCTTGCCGAAGCTTTCCGGGCCGATGTATTTCGCCATATAGGCGGTAATGAAAATGACCCCCAGAATAGACACCATTTTTTCGGATATCATCCAAAACGCATTTCTCACAATATTGATATCTATGAATTTTAATTTCATTGGTACTTTCCCTGTCGCCTCTAATAATAGGAATCGTCCGATTATTCCCTTACCCACTGTAAGGGATGCCCCGCAGGGTTTTATAATTGAGATGCAATAATCGGAATGTGAGAAGCATTCCTGCGTATGCTATGTTCATGGAAGAAAGAGAAGAATGAGAAAACTCGCAAAACGACTCTATCGGGCCGCACCCGATTTTATCTATTACCAAGTCAGCCATTATCTTGCCCACGGCTCTTGGGTTAGCTTCAAAAACCCGAAAACATTTTCAGAGAAGATTTATCAGCGCATGCGCTACCCGCATAATGATTTCAGTATGTTAGCGGATAAGGTGGCGGTCAGAGAGTATATTTCTCAGCGGGTTTCAGATAAATACCTAACGCCCATTATCATGATTACCGATAATTTTAGCGAACGGGACTACCTGGCCTTGCCACAATCATTTGTTATCAAAACTAATAATGCCTCTCAGCAGGTCAAGATAGTTAAAGATAAAAGTAAGGTCACCTATCAGGATATTACGAAAATTCTTAGGGAATGGTCTGGAATAACCTATTGGAAAAGATTTCGAGAAAAACACTACGCTAATATTCCGCAGAAAATTATTGTTGAGGAGCTGCTGGATATTGAATGCGACGGTGAGCTGATAGATTACAAAGTGCACGTGTTTAACGGCAAATACTCTTATTTATTCGTTGAGTTGTTACGTGGCGGGCCAGAGCCGACTTCGCTGGAGTTTTTGGACGAATATGCCCACCATTGTTTTTTCACCCAGGGTGACATTCCGCAGATCAATACGCTGAACCAGAAACCGGCGTTTTGGGATGAAATGATCCAGGTGGCGAAAGCGGTCTCGGCAGATCTGGATTATTGCCGCGTCGATTTTTATCTCACTCGCGACCAGATCTACATTGGCGAATTGACGCTCACGCCAGGCGCAGGCAACGAAGTTTATCTGCCGCGCGCGACGAATCTGCTGCTGGGCGAGATGATGTCCAAAGACGGGTAAACATTGCGACGCCGCTTACCCCGCGCTGTCCGCCGGTGCGATGCTTTGCAGCCACGCCAGAAATTCGGCGGCTTTGGGTTTGTCCAGCGTGCGTTGCGGGTAGACCACATAGTAAGGCTTGCTCAGCGGTAGCGTCGGTTCTGCCAGCGGCACCAGGGTTCCCTGAGCCAGTTCACGCTGGATCAGCTGCTGCTGGCCGAGCAAAACGCCGTGGCCCTCAACCGCGGCGTCAATCGCCAGCGAGGTCAGATTATAAGTCAGGCCGCGCCGCTGCGGCGGTGGTAACCCGGCGGCGCTGAACCACTCATGCCAGCCCGGCAGAAACTGGCTCTCCTTTCCCCAATCCACCTGAATCAGCGGCTGTTGAGTCCAGTCGCCGATCCTTTGTAACTGCGGGCTACATACCGGCTGCACGCAGTCCTGAAACAGCCGCACTTTTTCCATCAATGGATAGCCCTGATCGCCAAAGCTCAGGGCAAAATCCGCCGTTGAAGCGGCAAAATCGACCTCGGCGTGGGTGGCGTGCAGGCGAATATCCATCTGTGGATGCTGGTTCAGCCACTTGCCGATGGCCGGGTTCAGCCATTTTGACGCCAGGGCCGGCAAGGCAAAAATCGTCAATGCCTCTTGGCCCCGTTGGCGATCGACATGCTGTTGCGCCACGCGCAGCGTTTCAAACGCCTGCTGCACGTAGGCCAGGTAATCCGCCCCTTGTTCAGTCAGCGTCACGCCGCTTTTGGCACGGATAAACAGTGTGATGCCCAGATGCTGCTCGAGCTGGCGGATCTGCTGGCTGACGGCGGCGGCGGTCAGCGCCAGGCTGTCTGCCGCTCTGGCCAGGCTGCCGGTACGGGCGGCGGTTTCAAACGCCAGAATGGCGCTCAGTTTGGGCAGGCGGCTGCGGGAAGGTGCGTTCATGGTGGCTATCGCTAAGAATTGGTTAGCTCATCCTTAACGCATTTTTGTTATTACGGCAATCCGACATTCGCTACAGTGAGGTTATCCGGCCCTTATGCCCTCAGGAGTTCAGCATGCAGCAACTTGCTCATATCATTGATTTATCCGCCAACCCGATTGGCGATGCTGCCTTTCAGGCCCGTTGCAGGGCGACGCTGGATGCGGCAGGGGCGCTGGTGCTGCCCGGCTTTTTGACCGCCGCGGCGCTGGCGACGGTGCGTTTGGAGGGGGCAGAGCACAGCCCTGCGGCGTTTTATGCCGCCAGCAAGCACAATGTCTACCTGAAACCGCAGGACGACGCCTTGCCGGCCGATCACCCACGCAACCGGCTGGTGGTTTCTTCCAAGGGGTGCATTACCGACGAGGATATCCCGGCGCAGTCGCCGCTGCGTACGCTGTACGATGCGCAATCCTTCCGCGATTTCCTCTGTGCGGTACTGCAAGAACAACAGCTGTACCCTTACGCCGATCGGCTGTCTTCAATCAATCTGCATTATGCCCATCGCGGGCAGGAGCTGGGCTGGCATTTTGACAATTCGTCGTTTGCCATCACGCTGCTGATCCAGAAACCGCAGGCCGGTGGGCAATTCGAGTACGTGGAAAACCTGCGGGATGCCGATCGTGGGGAGATGAATTACGCTGGCGTGTCGCAGGTATTGGACGGCGAACGGGCGGTTAAGACCTTGGCGATCGAAGAGGGGGATTTGGTGCTGTTCCGGGGACGCAATGCCATGCACCGCGTCACGCCAACCGAAGGCGATACCACCCGCATGCTGGTGGTGCTGGCCTACAATGCCCAGCCGGATATCGCGCTGTCGGAGAGCGCCAGAATGACCTTTTACGGCCGACTTTAAGAATAAAAAATTCAGAGGGCTGACAAGCCCGCATAAGGGTTAACCGATAGGGATCGAACATGTTCGACCCGATTTAACCGATTGATTATGCGGTAGGGCGCGGCATACAGCACCCCTACTACGAATAACTGCCCCGAAAGGGGCAGTTAAGAGACTCAGTGGTGGGCTTCTTCGTGAGCCTGCTGTTCCAGCTTCACTTCCTGAGCCCGCTTGCGCAGGCCGAACCAGCCCAGCGTCAGCAGCACCGCCAGCACCGGAATGGTGGCGATAGTCCAGGTGCCGTTCGGGTAGTCGAACGCCATCATGATGACGACCGCCAGCAGGAATGCCAGCGTTAGCCAAGAGGTGAAGGGCGCGCCGGGCATTCTGAAGGATACCGGCTGGGCGCGACCTTCGCGTACGGCTTTGCGCAAACGCATCTGGCACACGATGATAAACGCCCATGAGGCGATAATGCCCAGCGAAGCGATGTTCAGCACGATTTCAAACACCCGCGAAGGCACCAGATAGTTCAGCAAAACGCCAATCACATAGATGCCGCAGGTCACCAGAATGCCGGCGTAGGGCACTTGCTGGCTGCTCATTTTGGCCATGAATTTCGGCGCTGACCCGCCCATCGACAACGAGCGCAGGATACGGCCGGTGGAGTACAGGCCGGAGTTGAGGCTGGAGAGTGCTGCGGTCAGCACCACGATATTCATGATGGTGCCGATATAAGGTACGCCCAGCTTGCTGAAGAAGGTAACGAACGGGCTTTGGCCCGCTTGGTAGGCGTTCCACGGCAGCAGCAGCACCAACAGTACCACCGAACCGACGTAGAACAGGCCAATGCGCCAGATCACGCTGTTGATCGCTTTTGGCATCATTTTGGCCGGATCCTTACACTCACCGGCGGCGGTGCCGATCAGCTCAATCCCGGCGAAGGCGAAGATAACACCCTGCACTAACACCAGCGCTGGCAGCAGCCCGTGCGGGAACATGCCGCCGTTTTCGGTAATCAGGTGCAGGCCGGTGGTGTTGCCGGCCACCGGGGTACCGGTGCCGAGGAACACTACCCCCACCACCAGGAACAATGCGATGGCGACGACTTTGATCAGGGCGAACCAGAACTCCATTTCGGCGAACCACTTCACGCCGATCATGTTCATGGTGGCAACCACGCCGAGTGCGCAGAGCGCGAACAGCCATTGTGGGACGTCGGCGAAGGTGCCCCAGTAGTGCATGTACAGCGCCACCGCAGTGATATCGACGATGCCGGTCATTGCCCAGTTGAGGAAATACATCCACCCGGCGACGTAAGAGGCTTTTTCGCCGAGAAACTCGCGGGCATAAGACACGAAGCTGCCGCTGGACGGGCGGTGCAGAACCAATTCGCCCAATGCGCGCAGAATGAAGAAAGAGAATATACCGCACACCAGATAGACCAGCGCCAGTGCCGGGCCGGCCAATTCCAGACGGCCACCGGTACCGAGGAACAAGCCGGTACCGATTGAACCGCCGATAGCGATCATCTGTATTTGTCGATTGCCCATGCTTTTGTGATAACCGGATTCATGGGAGTCTAACCATCGTCTTCTGGCTGCGTGCTTGTCATGCGCAGACTTTTTATTTGATTGCATTATCCGTCCTGTTTACCTGTCTATGGAATTACCCTGCTCTGGCTTCAGAGCAAACGATTGCTATGGACAATCGTTATGAGAATGAGGTCATGGCATCATTCTGCTGTTTATTGTGTATACAAGCCGCCACGAAATAACGGCGAAGCATGCTACCTTTTCTCAGTAAATGTGGCAAAAAATCCTGCGTATAAATCGTGAACAAGTGTGTTTGTTTTTTGTTCTATATATAAAAGAATATATTATTCAATAAGATGGTTGATTTTATCAAGACGGAAATATCGAGGAATAAAAAGTGATTAAAATCACATAATAATAATTACCGTGCAAACTACAGGGAATTTTTCTTATTAATGGGTGAGGTGAAAGGAGGGGGATAATAAGACCTCCCAACCTGTGGTGATATTGTCCGCAGGCGGGAGATAATAAACGGAGAGATTTGGCCGATTTTTAGGCGGATTCACCGGCCGGCAGAGCCGAAGTCGGCAGGCCGAATACCTTGTCGAACACCCAGTTAAACACAAAGGTGTAGCACGGGATAATCACTATCAGGGCCATATCCAGCAGCAGCGCCTGCCACAGCGTAATCCCCATCCACCAGGCAATCAGCGGGATCAGGTAAACCACTAACGTTAATTGAAAGCCTACGGCGTGCAGAATACGGCGTTTAAGCGTACGGCCGCGTGAGGCCTGGCGACTTTCCCACAGCTCAAACAGCGAGTTGTAGATGAAGTTCCAGGTGACGGCGATAGTGGTAATGATCACCGCCAGCGGCCCAGTGCTGCTGGGGGCGCTGCCGGAAAGCAGCGCCAGCCCGAGCGCTGAGATCGCCATGCCGATAATTTCATAGGCGGTGACATACACCAGTTTGCGTTTAACGCCTTGCATTACTCATCTCCTGACTGATTTCTTGGCTTTGTGGTCGAGTGACCTTTTGTCGTCTGGCGGGTAAGATAACGTCAACTACATTGATAGAAAAAGTCAGGAGCTGTCAGTTTTACTGACAGAAAGCGCAATGAATTTTTCCAGCGACAATATTGAGATGTTTCTGGCGGTACTGGATCGCGGTTCGTTTTCCGCCGCGGCCCGATCGCTGCGCCGCGTACCTTCGGCGGTGAGTATGGGGATCGCCAATATGGAGGCGGAACTGGGGTTTCAACTGTTTGATCGTTCGCACCGCGAGCCGGTGCCGACCGCGTTGGCATTGGCCCTGGCACCCCATGCGCGACTGATAGCCGAACAGCTTAAGCAGTTGCAGAACCACGCTATCGAACTGTCGCAAGGGCTGGAGAGCACCTTGTCGATTGGCGTTGCCTCGGACATCAACAGCAACGGCCTGCTGACGGCGATCAACACGCTGGCGGAGCGCTATCCGCTGCTGAATATTGAAGTGCTGACCGCTCCGCAGGATGACGTGGTGCATATGCTGCATCAGGAGCGAGTCGACGTTTGCCTGGCATTTGGCGGACTTAACATCAACAGCCAGGAACAGTTTCACTTCGTCGGCGCGGAATCGCTGGTTGCCATGCTTTCGCCACGGCACCCGGCGTTGCAGGGAGCGCCGGATGAGCTGTTCCTCGAGGATTTGGTCAACGTGCGGCAGATAATGGTGGCCAGCCGTGATTTGCCGATCGCCGATCTGCGGCCGCGGGTGGCGGAATCTTACTGGCGCACCGACAGCCTGCCGATGGCGCTGAACATGGTCGAGGCGGGTTTGGGGTGGGGCAATTTCCCGCTATCGCTGACCGCACCATTGTTAGCTCAGGGGCGGTTGATCAGGCTGAAATTCAAAAACACCAAAAATGAGCTGCGATTGCCGATACACCTTGTCTGGCTGAAAAGCCGACCGTTGGATAAGGCCGCCCGCGAACTGGTGGCCCTGATGCGCGACGCGTCGCAGGCGGAATAATCCCAGCGGCCGTATTGCTTTTGTTTTCATCACTGGGCTACTTTGAACCGTGGCATTTACGAAGGGGCGGAAAGCATGATCAGCGAGACGGCATTATCGGTATTGAGCATTACTGGCGCCATTGCGCTGGGGGCAATGAGTCCGGGCCAAAGCTTTATTCTGGTGGCGCGTACGGCCGTGGCATCGTCGCGCCGCGACGGTATGGCAGTGGCGCTGGGTATGGGCGTCGGCTGCTTTATTTTTGCACTGGTGGCTCTGTTGGGGCTTCAGTCATTGCTGTTGGCATTGCCATGGCTGTACTCCACGCTGAAAGTGCTGGGGGGCGCTTACCTGGTCTACCTGGCGTTCAAAATGCTGCGTGGGGCGAGTCAACCGTTGAACGTGGAGGCCGTCGGCGCGCAGTCTCTGGGCCTTCGCAAGGCCTTTACCACGGGGCTATTGACCCAGTTGAGCAACCCGAACACCGCCATCGTGTTCGGCAGCGTGTTTGCCGCCTTGCTCAGCCATAAAATCTCGCCGCTGATGTACATTATTCTGCCGGTGATCGCCCTGACGGTTGACGTCCTGTGGTATGCCTTCGTGGCCTTTGTGTTGTCATCACCACGTCCGCGTCGCGCCTACCTGCGTTTTAAAGCCTGGTTCGATCGGGTAGGCGGCGGAGTGTTGGCCTTGCTCGGTGTGAAACTGATGCTGAACCGATAAGCTTAATCGGCATGCCGACGGCGCCACCAAAACCGTACTAGCAGAATGGCGGCGATCACCAGCGCGCAGAACAGCACGCTGGTGAGTCTTTTGTCGAAGCCCGAGATAAAGCGGCCGATCGCCTCGCCACCAAAATAGCCCAGCAGCACAAAGATTGTCGCCCACAGGATGGCGCCCAAAATGTTCAGTGGCACAAAGCGCGACGGCGGCAGCTTGCTGGCGCCGATCAGAACCGGGCCGATAATGCGGAAGCCATACATAAAACGTACGCCAATCACGAACAGCATTGGGTGGCGTGCGATCAGCTTTCTGGCGCGTTCGATGCGTTTTTCCTGGCTTTTCATGCGTGAAATGACCCGTCCGCCGAAGCGACGGCCCAGGAAAAACAGCAGTTGATCCCCCAGCGTGCCGCCCAACGCCACCACCGCAATAACCCAGGGCAGATGTAACAGTCCCTGATGTGCCGCAATGCCGCCCAGCAGCGTGATGGTTTCGCCTTCGGCCAGACAGCCGATAAACAGCGCCCAATAACCGTAGTCCGTAATGTAGTGGGCTAAATCCGCCATTCTGATCCCCTATGTCTTTAACACATAAGGTTAAGTATACGCCCTGTGCGCTAGCCGCGGGCGGCAATCTGCGCCACCAACGCCCGACGTTGCCGCAAACTGTCGGCCATTTGCGCCTGAACCCGAGCCAGAACATGCGCCGGCGCCAGTTCCGGCGTCCCTCCCTGGAAAGGCGGTGCCGGCGCATATTCCAGATACAGTTGGATCATTTGCGCGGTTTCCTCATCGTGCAATTCGGCGATTAATGCTAGGGCGAAATCGATGCCGGCAGTCACGCCGCCGCCGCTGATGACGTTACCGTCACGCTCTACCCGGGCATGACTGGGGATCGCACCGAACAGCGCCAGGCTTTCGCGCATGCTCCAGTGACAGGCGGCGCGTTTGCCTTGCAGCAAACCGGCAGCGGCCAGGATCAGCGAACCGGTACACACGGAGGTCAGATAGCGGGCATCAAGTCCCAGACGGCGGATCTGGCTCATGAAGGCGTCGTTTTCCAGCGCCTGGGTGCAGCCGGCGCCGCCCGGTACGCACAGCACGTCGCAGCGCGTGACTTCTTCCAGCTTCTGCAACTGGGTAAAGTGCAATCCTTCGGCGCTGATATCTGCGCCACCGACGGAGGCCACGACAATTTCGGCCCCCGGCATGTGTCGCAAGAACTGCAGTGGCCCGGTAAAGTCCAACTGGGTGACGCCCTGATAGATCGGAAAAACAATCACTAATGGTTCAGACATGATATTCGCCTCAGTTTTGTCATTTGCTTTGGGTCATAATAGCGGCCCTGTTTTTGGCTGATATGACGGATAACCCTCAAAAAGCGCCATGATGAAAAATATCGGCTTTGTGGTCTTCCCCGGCTTTAACCTGCTCGACTTCGCCGGGCCACTGGCGGCCTTTGATAATGCCAACCAGTTTACGGCGACCCAGTCCTACCGGTGTCTGCCGCTCTCGGAGCGGGGCGGCAGCGTGGTGAGCTCTTCGGGTGTGGAAGTGCTCACTCAGCCGTTTGGCGAACATCGCCTTGATACGCTATTGATTGCCGGAGGCAGCGGCAACGTCGTCGCCACCCAGTCGGCGGGGCTATTGGCGTTTCTGCACCGGCAAAGCCGGCAGGCACGGCGCATGGCCAGCGTGTGCACCGGCGCATTTATACTGGCGGCTGCCGGGTTGCTGGACGGCAAGCGCGCGACTACTCATTGGTACCATGCCGCACGGCTGCAACAGAGTTATCCGCGTATCCGCGTCGACAGCAATCGTATTTATATCCGCGACGGTGCGATCTGGACTTCGGCGGGCATCACTGCCGGTATCGATTTGGCGCTGGCGATGGTCGAGGAAGATCTCGGCAGCGCATTGGCGGCCAGCGTGGCGCGGCAACTGGTGGTGTATCACCGGCGTCCGGGCGGGCAGTCGCAGTATTCCTTGCTGCTGGAACTCAACCCGTCTTCAGATCGCATTCGCAACGCGCTCTCTTATGCTCGTGAACACCTCCATCATCCGCTGACGGTGGGCGATCTGGCGGACGCGGCCTGTCTGAGCGAGCGGCAGTTTGGCCGCTTGTTCCGCGCCGAAACCGGCCAGACGCCGGCCAAGGTGATTGAACAATTGCGAGTCGAGGCCGCCAGGGTCAGGATTGAAGAAGGTCACGAAGCGCTGGAGAGCATCGCCCGCGCCGTCGGGTTCAGTGACCCGGAGCGTATGCGGCGGGCCTTCATCCGTCTGTTTGGCCTGTCGCCACAGGCGATAAAGCGCCTGAGCCGCAGCGGTTAAATCATTCTGCCGTGCCCCGGTGGCGCGGCGCAGTAGAGGAGCGACAGATGTATCAGGATTTTGAAAGTGAGCTGAACTGGGCGATGCGCCACATGCCGCGTACCCGGGCGGCCGTTGCTGCACTGCCGGATTTAAGCGGCGTGCGTCTGGCGTGCAATATGCACCTGGATCTGAAAATGGCCCCGCTGGTGGCGGGTCTGTTGGATAAGGGCGCTGCCATCTATCTGACCACCTGCAACCCGACCACGGTGCAGGATGACGTGGTCGCCTGGCTGGAACGCCGTGGGGCACAGGCTCACGCCTGGCGCGACATGAGCGACGCCGATTGGTCGGCATCGTTTGACCGCGCTCTGGCCTGGGGGCCTACCCACCTGTGCGAAATGGGGGCGGATCTGACTACCCGCCTGCACCAGTCTGCCGACGGCCCGCAGATTATCGCCGGGCTGGAAGCGACAGGTTCCGGCATCAGTCGACTGAACGGTATGGCACCGCGCTATCCTATTTTTAACTGGGACGATTTGCCGGTAAAAGAAGGGCTGCATAACCGTCACATGGTCGGCTTGACCGCCTGGCACACCTTCTTCCAAACCACCCATTTGACGCTGCATGAGAAATGCGTGCTGGTGATTGGCTATGGTTTGGTTGGGCAGGGCGTTGCGGCCGCGGCGAAAGCTTACGGCGGCCAGGTGATCGTGGCGGAAATCGATCCGGCGCGTGCGCTGCAGGCGCGTTATGACGGCTGGGCGGTCGTTGATTTGGCCAGTGCGGTCGGCCAGGCCGATGTAATTGCCACGGCAACCGGGGCAAAAAACGTGCTGTCAGCGCAGCATCTGCAGCAGGCGAAAGACGGGGTGTTCATCCTCAACGTCGGCCATGTAACGGCGGAAATTGACGTCGGTTTCCTGCAGAACCTGCCGCACAGCGAGCCTATGCCGTTTGTGAATGCCTACCAACTTGGCGACAAGCAGTTGTACTTGTTGGCCAACGGTTCAATGTTCAACCTGACGGCGGGCTACGGCGACAGTCTTAACGCCTTCGATGTGACGCTGGCGGTGATGGCGGCAGGCATTGGCTATATCGTCGGGGACGGCGCACGCCAGGCCCCTGGGTTGTACCTGTTGCCGCAGTCGGCTTGGCAACCGGCACTGTAACTTTTTCAACGCGGGCGTTCATCCCAGAGCGCTCGCGGTTTGCGCAATTATCTCTCCGACAGAATTTGTCACAAATCGGCTGACATAATCCCAGTGCCAACGGAAGATCCCTCACATATAATTCGGCCAAATAAGACCTTCATCTTCTTCAGTGACAGAGTAATGCATGTGAAAAAACGTGTTTTGGTACTAGCCCTGCTCGCTTTGCAGGCAGGGGCAGGCTTCGCGCCGCGCGCGCTGGCCAGCGAAAATAACGCCGTCACCCGGGCCGCCCAGCCTGAGCTGGCTTCCGGCAGCGCCATGGTGGTGGATATGCAGACCCACAAGGTGATGTATGCCCGCAACCCGGATGAAGTGGTGCCGATCGCCTCCATCACCAAGCTGATGACGGCAATGGTGACGCTGGACGCCCATCTGCCGCTGGATGAAATGCTGTCGGTAGATATTCACCAGACGCCGGAGATGAAAGGGGTCTATTCGCGCGTACGGCTGAACAGTGAGATCAGCCGTAAAGATATGCTGCTGTTGGCGCTGATGTCGTCGGAAAACCGCGCTGCCGCCAGTCTGGCGCATCATTATCCAGGTGGGTACGGTGCATTTATCAAAGCGATGAACGCCAAAGCCAGGGCGCTGGGCATGACCAACACGCGTTATGTGGAACCGACCGGGCTGTCGATCAAAAACGTCTCTACCGCACGCGACCTGACCAAACTGTTGATCGCCACCAAGCAATATCCGCTGATTGGCCAGCTCAGCACCACCACCGAACGCATGGCGAGCTTCAAGGATCCGAACTATACGCTGCCGTTCCGCAATACCAATCATCTGGTATACAACCCGAAATGGAACATCCAGTTGACCAAAACCGGCTTCACTAACGAAGCGGGACACTGCCTGGCGATGCGCACCATGATCGGCAGTCATTCCGTGTCGCTGGTGGTGCTGGACGCCTTTGGCAAGTATACCCACTTCGCCGATGCCAACCGCCTGCGCAGTTGGATCGAAACCGGTAAGGTGACGCCAATCCCTGCCGCTGCCCGTGACTACCGTCGTCAGAAAGACGCCCGTCTGGCGAAGAACGAAACCGAATAATCGATGCTGTGGCCTGCGGAGCTGTTCGCAGGCCGTTACCGTCCCTCAGGACGCCGGATCACAAAACCCCGCTCCCGATCGCCGTCGAACCCGGCGCGCAGATACAGCTGATGTGCCCCGGTGCGCTGTTGACCGGAGAGCAGCATCACTTTGTAGCAACCTTTCCGCCATGCCAGTTGCAATGCGTATTCAAGCATCGCTAAAGCAATACCTTGTCCGCGATGCGCCGGAGCAGTGACCACGTGCTCAATGATGCCGAAGGGTTGCCCCTGATGCACCAGCCCCGGCACCATCGCCAGCATGCAGGTCGCCACCGGTTGGTCATCGACCACGCTGACCACCAGACGAATCGCCGGATTGTCGAGCAGGCGTTGCAAAGTACGCTGGGCATTATCCGGGCGCAGTGGCTGATCCTGCGGGCGTAACTCCCTGTACAGCGCCTGCAGGCCGGCAAGATCGCTCAATTGGGCCTGACGGTGGATGACGGTCATATTTCCTCCTTTCAATCGCCGTGAAGGCGTATCCATCCGCTATCATCAATTAATACCATATTGCACGCGAGGGCAGCATCCCATGAGCCACGTTTCTACCTTTGTCATGTTTCAGGGCCAGGCCCAACAGGCGATAGATCTTTATAGCGAACTGTTTGCCGGTTTCCAGGTTCAGCAACTGCTGCATTTTGATGAGCGCGATGGCGGGCCGCGACGGATCAAGCAGGCTACCATCGATTTTGATCGGCATAATCTGGTGTTTATTGACAGCCCGGTCAGCCATGACTTCAGCTTTACCCCGGCGGTCTCGCTTCATGTGAACTTGGCCACCGAGGCGGAGCTTGAAAGGATTTTCGCCCGCTTGGCAGAGGGCGGCGAGGTGCTTATGCCGATTGATGATTATGGTTTCAGCGCGCGCTTCGGATGGTTGAACGACCGCTTTGGCCTGTCCTGGCAACTGAACGTGCCTGCCGGTGATGCCGGCTGAGATACCCGCACCCGCTCTTTTATGGTATTTAAGCGTTCAGAAAATTTGCGCAGGGATGGATGGGTATGTTCAAGATAATGGGCTGGTTAGCGTTGGCTCTGCTCTCCAGCGGCGGGCTGACAGCCTATTTTTTGCAGCAGCAGTACGAAGAGAAAAGCGCTGATTTTCGTATACTTTATCGCGACGTGACGGTGAAGCTTTCACAGCACGACGCCATCATTCCGTTATTGCCGGCCAGCCAATACAGCCGGGAAGTGCAGAGGATCTTTCCGCAAATCATCCATTGGCGTTCTCATCCTGGTATTGAACCGCGACGGCTCATCGTAGTGGAACAAAATGGGCGCTACTGGCTCAATGCCGGTAACCAGTCGTTGTTGATCGATCTGAACCAATTGATGAACGAATTGGTGGGAGAAAACGGCTTCCGGCACCTGGTGGTGCGTTGGAACGGTCAGACCTTATTTGAGCGCGGGGCGGCGCAGGCTTCCTACTATTGGCAATGGGAAAAGGTGATAGCCAGCCATTCGCAGCCTTTTGTGCTGGCCGCCGGTGACGATCCGAACTGGGCTACGCTGCCCTGGCCCCTGATCCTGTCCCCTGCATTGTTCTGGGGACTGGTGCTTTACTTGATTAACCAATATCGAACCAACCGTCGGCGGCGAGATATCGCCGATCTGCGTGCCCATTACGCCGAAATCACACGGCTCAATACCCTGGGCGAACTGACCGCCGGTATCGTGCATGAACTTAACCAGCCCCTCACCGCGATTTTGAGTTACAACCAAACGGCCTTGCGCCTGGTTCGGCAACAGCACACCGAACAACTGCCGCAGTTGCTTGAGGCCGCCGTGGTTCAGATCAAGCGCACCGACGCATTGCTGCAGCAATTTCGTCAGAAGCTGACCAGTGAGCGAGTCGATTATCAACCCGTCGCGCTGGGCGCACTCTGGGCCCGGGTGAGGACGCTGTTGGACAATGAAATTCGGGGCAATAAAGTCAAAATTAACAGCAGCATTCCTGACAATTTGCCCAGGCTGTTTGCTCCGCCGCTGTGGATAGAGCAAATTCTGCACAACATCGCCAGCAATGCGATTCAGGCGCAAGAAAATAATGCTGTCGGGACGGCCTGGATCAACCTGGCAGCCACGGCCACCGACGAGGGGATTGCTTTAACCCTGACTGACGGTGGCCCAGGGCTCTCGGAACAGGCTCTACAGCATGTATTTATGCCGTTTTTCACCACGCGCGCCCAGGGCATAGGATTGGGAATGGCCTTGACGGATACGCTGATCCAACGTCTTAACGGCACCATCGAAGCGACGAATATTGTCGGGCAAGGGGCCTGCTTCCGACTCTGGTTACCGATACACCCTGAGGAGAGATGATGAACCAAACCATTTACCTTATTGACGACGAACCGGCCATTCTCTCCTCGCTTAGCGCCTTGCTGGGTACCGTCGGTTGGCAAACCCGTACTTACAGCAGTGCACTGGCGTTTCAGCAAGGCGTCGGTGAGCTGCATGGCTTAACCGGCTGTCTGCTGCTGGATATCAGGATGCCGGGCAAAACCGGGCTGACGCTGTTGGAGGAATGGCAACGGCAAGGGTTGGCGATCCCGGTGATCATCATGACCGGGCACGCGAACATTGATTTATGCCGCCGGGCCTTCAAAAACGGCGCCTTCGAATTCCTGACCAAACCGATCGACGCCGATTTACTGTTCGAAGTGGTCGGCAGCGCATTGGAACAGCAGCAGAACTTGCAGGAGCGGCAACAAAAAATACGCCTGATGCAACACCGGCTGGCTACGTTGACTGCTCGCGAACAGGATATTTTTGAGCACATTATGCAGGGGAATTCGAGCAAGGAGATCGCTCGCGTTTTTGCACTGTCGCCGCGCACCGTGGAGGCCCACCGGGCCAATATCTTCGCCAAGCTGGACGTCAACTCTCTGCCCAAACTGATGAACGAATATGGCGAGCTGGCGCTGCTGAAAAAAATGTAACAACGCTTTGTTATTGATGAAAATGGGGCGCAAGTCCCGTCCCAAGGGCATTCTAGGTAAAATTACTTAATCGCGTAGGTAATCACGCCAATAGTGTGCTGCGGCTGCACCTTTTACTATTCCTGATATCCACAAGGGACAAGCAAGGAGCAAGCCAGTATGAAAATCATCATTTCAAGCATCATTTTACTCAGCAGCGTGACGTCGTTCGCCAGCATGGCCGGCGGCGTTCTCAGTGAAAAAAACCTTTCCCTCGACCTGGCCGATAAACTGGCTCAGAGCGCTATTCAGGCCTGCAGTGCGAAAAACTATAACGTCGCCGTTACGCTGGTCGATCGCGCCGGTACCCCGCTTGTCATCAAGAAAATGGATAACGCCGGTCCGCATACGATCGAAGCCAGTCGCATGAAGGCGTTTACCGCCCTCAGCACCAAAAACCCGACGGAAAACGTGATGAAGAATGCTCAGGCTAACCCAGGGGCGGCAAACCTGCGCGATATCCCGGGCTTCCTGTTGCTGGCAGGTGGCGTACCGGTGAAATCTGGGGACATGGTCATCGGTGCCATTGGCATTGGTGGGGCACCGGGCGGGGATCTTGATCAGCAGTGCGCGCTGGAAGCCTTGAAAAATAACCAGAGCAGCCTGAATGCCGGGTGATCTTTTTTAACGGTTACCGCCGCTTCTTAGGGGGCGTTAACCTGATGACCGGCATGGCTATACGCTTTCACCCACTGGATGATTTGCTGCAACCACTTGGGCATTCATCCAGCAATACTTCCTGTTTATCCCCCGTCTCTCCTCCCAATCGTTATTTCTCCACTAAAATATTCATTAGCAAATCGACAATCATTAATGTTGTAGTATGAATCTCGACGAAGAGATCGTGACTCGTGAATATGAAAAGGATGAACCACTTTGGCTGGAAGTAGCTTACTGACTTTAATCGACGATATTGCCTCACTGCTGGACGACGTCTCGCTGATGACCAAGATGGCGGCGAAAAAAACCGCCGGGGTATTGGGAGACGATCTGGCACTTAACGCGCAGCAGGTCACCGGCGTAAAGGCCGATCGCGAGCTGCCGGTGGTGTGGAGCGTGGCCAAGGGCTCGTTTATCAACAAGGCGATCCTGGTGCCGTTGGCGTTGCTGATCAGCGCATTTGCCCCTTGGGCGATCACGCCGCTGCTGATGGTGGGTGGGGCTTACCTGTGTTACGAAGGGTTCGAGAAGGTGTTCCACAGCCTGACCCACAAAAAACAGGATGGGGAAGAGAATAAAGAGGCGCTGAACGCCAATGAAGACGTGGCGGCCTATGAACAACGCAAGGTGAAAGGGGCTATCCGCACCGATTTTGTGCTGTCGGCCGAAATTATTGCCATTACTCTGGGCACCGTGGCCGGGGCGACCTTCAGCCAGCAGGTGATTGTGCTGTGCGGTATCGCGATTGTGATGACGGTGGGGGTTTACGGCATCGTGGCCGGCATCGTCAAACTCGACGACCTGGGGTTGTATCTGAGCCGTAAAAGCAGTGCGCTGGCCCGCTCAATCGGCAGCGGTATTGTCAGTGCTGCGCCTTATCTGATGAAGACCCTGTCGGTAGTCGGTACCATCGCCATGTTTATGGTCGGGGGCGGTATCCTGACCCATGGCTTGCCGCCGGTACATCATTTGTTTGAGGACTGGGCGTCGTACGCCACCGTGGTGCCAACCTTCGGTCAGATCCTGCAGGGCGTGATTCCCGCCTTGCTCAACGTGGTGTTTGGTCTGGTTGCCGGCGGCGTAGTCCTGCTGGTGGTTTCGGCTCTGGGGGCGATCCGGGGACGTTTAAAGGCCTAAGCTAATCCCGCGCCTCTCGGCGCGGGGTCATTTAAAAGATCAGCTTGAACACGCCGGTGATGGTGAGCAGGCCAACGATAAAGATAATAGCGACAATCCACAGAATGATTTTCATTCGTCTCTCCCAATTGATTTGAATGACGGCGCGAGTTTTCGCTAACCTGATGAAATCATTATTTACTGTAGTCGATAATTCGCAAATTGCTCGCTGCAAGCCCATCAGGGGGGATTGTCGCCACCTTCGCCTAACGCACGCTGCATGATATGGGTGTCGCGCCACTTACCCAATTTAAACCCTACCGCCTTTAGCGTCCCCACGCTGCCAAACCCCAGTTTTTGATGCAAAGCCAGCGAGCCATGGTTTTCCCCGGCATTGCCGACGACAGCCAACATTTGGCGCCACGGCCCCTGCTCGCAGCGGGCAATCAGCTCAATCAGTAACGCTTTGCCGATGCCCTGACCCTGTTGCCCTTCGGCGATATATACCGATTCTTCCACGGTGAATCGATAGGCTGGACGCGGTCGATAAGGCGTGGCGTAACAGTAGCCCACGACGAGATGATCCCGCTTGGCCACCAGCCAGGGCAGCCCGGCCTCTTGCACTTTGCTCAGCCGCTGCCGCATTTCTTCCTGCGTGGGGGGCGTTTCTTCAAACGAAGCGGCGCCGAATAACACGTGATGGGCGTAAATCTGTTGGATGGCGGCTATGTCGTCCGGCGTAGCGTCGGTGAGGATCAGCGGAGCGGTGTGGGGCATAGTGATTCATGTTTACCTTGGAAATCAGAAGATAAGCGCATTATGCGCCGCGCCTGGCGACAAGGAAAATTGGGCTTTCTTATGCTGAAGATAAAAAAAAGTTATACCCGGCCGCGAAACGAAAAAATGGCGCATGACGATCTTCGCCATGCGCCGGGAGCCGCTGCGAGCAGCATTCGGACGGGGGAAAAAACCGGGCTAGCCGCGCATGAAGTGCGCTACCGCCTGCTGCAGGTAGCGTAATAGCGGCGGGGTCAGCCAGGTGCCTTCCGTCAGCGTCGGTTCCTGCTCCATGGCCTGGCGGATTTTCATCTGGGTGGCCGGGTGGGGACCGGCGTAGGACTGGAACAGTTCAAGCCATTGGGCTGCCAGCTGTTTTGCCCGCGCTGACTCTGGCGGTATGCCCTCATTCAGCGCCTGATGGAACTGGGCGAGCAGTGCCGGCCATTCCTGCAGGCGGGTAAAGTAGTGCTGGCGTACATGGGCGTATTCTTCCGCCGACAGGTATTTTTGGTAGATTGACAGCTTGGTTTCGGCGAATGCCCGGGTCACATAGTCGGTCATAGCCGGGGTAATGCCAGTTTGTTCGCGTATCGCGGGCTCATCGGCATGCATGGCGTTGAGTCGGGTGAGAAACGCCGGATTACGCGCCGTATCGCGTTCCAGCATCAGCATCCAACGACGCGCCAGCGCCTGAGCCTGCAACGCTTGCGGTTCAACGCCGCCATCGATCAACTGGCGCATGCTGCTGACCAACTCGGCCCACTCCTGATTGCGGCTCGGGTCGGCCTGATAGAAAGGCAATTGGGCCAGTTCGTCTGCGGTAAAATATTTATCGTACATGGTCATTAACTCCAACGTAGTCAGCCAGTCGTTCAGTTCCGGTTCGTCCCCGGCGGTGAGCTGAGCATGCATATGCTGCAGACGATCGCGCAGCGCGGCGGTCTGTTCCAACTGCCGCTCCAGCATGACGATTTGCTGTTCTATCACCGAAGTGAGCGCCATCCCCGAACGCGCCAAAATTGCCCCGACCTCTGCCAACGAGACGCCCATTCGGCGCAATGCCTGAATGTGGTGCAAGCGAGTGATGTCAGCCCGGTTGTATAACCGATACCCGGCGTCGGAACGCGCAGAAGGAACCAGCAAGCCAATGCTGTCGTAATAATGCAGCGTCCGGACGGTAATGCCGGAACGGCGGGCCAGTTCACCCACTTTCAATAACATCGGTGTGCTCCTCCCTTGTGCGTTCCGGGATACTAAAACCTGACGTAGCGTGAGGGTCAATAGCGGAGTTAAGGATATTTTTGGCAACGGAGGAGGGCGTTTGCCTTAGGGAACATTAGCAAAGTGCTCTGTTGTTTCGTAGTAGGGGCACTGCATGCTGCGCCCTATTACATAATCAACAGATTAAATCGGGTGAACATGTTCGACCCTTACCGACTTAACCCATATGCAGGGGGGTCAGTAGTATGAGCCCAGCAGGGGGCTGGGCTTTGTGGATCTATGTGCTGCTACCTTTCGCTAACGAGCAGCTCAAACAGCGTGTCGATTTCCTGCAGGGTGTTGTAATGCATCATCCCAATACGCAATACGCCGCCGCTGTCTTGCAGGTTCAGCCGTTGGATTAAGCCTTGCGCATAGAAGTGCCCGCTGCCGACGCAGATATTGTGCCGGCCTAATCGGCGCGCAATCTGTTCGGGGGCATGTCGCTTAAAGGTCAGTGCAAAGGTGGGCGTGCGGCGTTGGCAATCCGCCTGAGGGGAACCGTACAGTTGCACATCGTCTATTTGCTGTAAGCGCTGCAAAAAATAACGGCACAGGTTCTCTTCATGGCGATGGTAGTCGGCAAAACTTTCCTGCAAACGCTGCCTTAAGGACGCGCCGGGCGTTCCCCATTGCGCCAGGTAGTCAACGGCTGCCGTGACTCCTGCCAGCCCTTCAAAACTCTGAGTACCCGTCTCAAAACGTCCTGGCCCCACGTCGGTAGCCGGTTCGACTTTATAGGGTTGCAGCCGCTGTAACCACTGCGGCGCGATATAGGCCATGCCGATGTGCGGACCAAAGAATTTATAGGCGGAGCACACTAAAAAATCACAGCCCAATGCCTGCACATCGATCAGATTGTGTGGGGCATAGTGCACGGCATCGACATAAACCTGAGCGCCGACCCGGTGAGCGGCTTCGGTGATGGTTTTTATATCGACGATGCTGCCGGTAACGTTGGACGCGTAGGTCACCGCCACCAGACGGGTTTTAGCGGTGATCTGTTCGCACAGTCGGGCAACATCCAAAGAACAGTCTGCTTGTTGCAGGGGGATTTGATGCACGGTGACTTGTTTATCGTTTGCCGCCTGTTGCCAACTGGAGACATTGGCGTAGTGATCCAGTTCGGTGACGATAATCTCATCGCCGGCCTGCCAGTGACGGCTAATGATTCGGCTGAGATGGAATGTCAGCGAGGTCATATTCATGCCAAAAATGATGTTATCGGGCGTCGGCGCGTTTAATAAGGCGCGCACCGACTCCCTGGCATTATTCATCACTTCGCCGGTCACGTGGCTGGAAAAATAGTGCCCGCCCAGATTGGCGTTATATTTCCCCAGGTAGTCCGTCATTTTTTCCAGTACGCCTCGTGAAACCTGAGACCCACCAGGGCCATCGAAGAAGATCACCGGTTGATCGTTATAATGCTGGGTCAGCGCGCTAAACTGGGCTCTGGCGAGTTCGGGCGTAAAGGTCATGCTTTTTCTCCGCGGGCAGTCAGGACAAAGATATCCAGGTGTCCTTCTTCTTCCGGGACAATGGCGCTGATCGGCGTGGCGTTATGCCATAACTTGCTGTCCGCCAGTAAAACGGCTTCGCCGTCCGCCAGCGCTTTTTTAAAGAAGGGAGGCTGGTGATTATCGGCGTATAACATGATTTCGCCGCCGACAATATTCTGCCGATGAATAGCAATCATCGCGATATGATCAAAACCATCCTGATGGATCCCTTCCGGCGCTACCTGCGTTTCATTATGAATGGCGACCACGCGCATCTGGTGAATTTCTATCTCCGCGCCTTCGGGTAAATCATTACTTTCCGCGAATAGATTACACATTTCATCCATGCCGGCGCTTTGCAACACGTCGCTATCAATGGGTTCAAAATGGCGTACCACGTTGCCCTGGAAGTGATTGATCTCATCGGACTGCACGAAATTGCGTTGGCCAACCTCTACCACATGGCCATTGAGATGTTTGACTACCGAATAGCGCCGTAAGCGGTATTTTCCGTCAGCGTGTTGCGTATGGGGCAATGCAGAAAACGACGGCGTTAATTGTTGGGTGGCCTGACGGCTAAGCGTAGTCATACTTATTACGTTTTCGTGTTTCTGTAACATAATCACCTCTAATATTATTGAATGATGACTTTGTAGGGAGGTATTTCGATTGAATTGTAGTCGACACTTTTGCCAAAGCAATTTTTGGCCGTCGCCCCGCAAATGTGGCTGTAAACGGGGATGAACGCAGAGAATGTTGGGTGTTGCGCGGCCGATGGTTTACCCGATGCGGTGAGGCTGGCGTTCGGGGCTGTAATGAGCTGCGGAATGGTTTTGACTGGCTGCCGGACCGAGCGCGGCGAAGGTAGGGGACTGAACTTGGGGAGAGATTAAAAGTGCGAGCACCTGCACAGGTGCTCGCCAGTAGAGCGCTGTTTTACCAGCCTTTGACCGCACCGCCGTTAAAGATCTTTTCGGCGGCTTTGGCCACTTCATCCGACTCGTAGGCTTTGATGAAGTTTTGTACGTTCGGCGCGTCCTTGTTGTCTTCACGCGTCACGATGATGTTGGTGTACGGCGAATCCTTGTCTTCGATGAAAATGCCGTCTTTGGTTGGCGTCAGGCCAGTTTGATTAATGTAGGTAGTGCTGATGATTGCCACGGTGACTTTCGGATCATCCAGCAGCTGTGGCAGCTGTGCGCCTTCCAGCTCCATAATCTTGTAGTTATGCGGGTTGGCGCTGATATCCAGTGAGGTCGGCAATAGCCCCTTGCCCGGTTTCAGCTTAATCAGGCCAGTTTTTTCCAGCAGCAGCAGCGCACGGCCGAGGTTGGTGGGATCCAGCGGAATAGCGATAACCGCGCCGTCCTGCAGCTCTTTCAGCGATTTGATTTTTTTCGAATAGCCGGCCATCGGGAACACAAAGGTATTGCCTACCGCCACCAGTTTGTAGCCGTGATCTTTATTCTGTTGTTCGAGGAATGGCCGGTGTTGGAAAACGTTGGCATCCAGTTCACCTTTGTCGGTGGCGTCATTAGGCAGCAATGAACCGCTGAAACCGACCAGTTCAACATCCAGGCCGTACTTCTCTTTCGCCACCTGCTTGGCGACTTCCGCTACGTCCTGTTCCGCGCCGTTGATGACCCCTACCTTGATGTGATCCCGATCGGTTTTCTGTTCACAGCCCTGCAGTGCCAGCACCGCGGCAAACGCCGCCAGCAGAGGGGTATAACGCCAGCTTTTTGTCATCGAGTGCTCCCTGAAAAAAACAATGAAATCAGTTGGTTTTGTGCTGCTAGCTAAGCCTGAACCTGCGGGGAAGTCAAACGCTTGCTCAGCACAAACGCTTATAGCTCATAACGGGAAGTTTTAAATCCCCCTCTTGCAAAACGCTACGCCGTTAGCGGCAAGCGCAAAGCCTGAAGGGGGAGGGGAATGTTATTTGGCGCGCAGCACCACGATGCCTGGCGTAGCCTGGACGTACTCCATAAACGGCGAGTCCACCACCTGCATATTCTCTTTACGCGACGAGGCATTGCGCAATACTGGGCCGTTTTCGGTCATGATATAGATACCGGTATGGGTGACGTCCAGACCGGCCAGGTTGGTATAAATACCGATGTAATCACCGGTATGCAACCGGGCAAGAACCTTGTCGTCAATCGCCTCGCTGGGCAGGTAGGTAATGCTGCGTCGAACGTTTTTCAGCCCTGGCAGATAGCTGCTGCCGTCTGATTTTTGATTGAGGTTTTTCACCAGCGTCACGGCATGCGGGCTGAGCGTGGCTGTAACGTCCGTTACGTTGGTTTTGGCCTGATGCGACCAGTCGGTGAAGAAGTGTTTACGCTTCAGGAAGCTGATATCGCCATTGGCATAGCGGATTTGAATCAGCCGCTGTACAAAGTCAGCCTGGCTGTTGGCCTGGCGCAGCGCATCGACATAATCGATGTAGGTGAAGCAATCCAGACCGCGGAAGTCGATCACCAGTTCTTCCGGCGTAGTCTGCGAGCCAATCAGCCGGTTGGCGACGTAGGGCGTGCCGAGGAAAGGTCGCGACAGCAGGTCGATCATGCGGCCGTTATCCTGCCGTTGTTCGGGCGTTGCCTTGGCGCGCAGGGCGAGAAGCTCATTGAGTTTGTTTAACGTGTCGTTGTCCATGCTGGCCTTGAGATCTGCAGGTGGGGTAGTGATGGGTTCAGGTGTTTGCCCGACCGGAATTTTATCTGCACAACCGCTAAGCGCAATAGCCAATATCATTGAAACTACCTTGTACATTTTACCCTCCAATGGTTCGGCTTGTGATCGTAGAAATGATAACAGTTCTCACCATGGCCAGGATGGTTAATGTTTAAACATAGCCTCAACGTTCGGCGATCGCTTAATACCCGATTTCGCTGTTAAACGGCAAATACCAGAACAGGGCAATTTCGTGATCGGGAATATCAGGTTGAGCACGATACAGCAGATGATCGATGCCGCCGAGGATAAACCCAAAGCGCTGGTAGCAGCGGCAGGCAGGCAAATTGGTGTTTTGCGTTTCCAGCATCAGCCCGGCGGTTTCGTGACGTTGCGCCCAGAGTCGTGCGCTCTCCAGCAGCGCGGTGGCGACGCCGAGTCGGCGCACATGAGCACTGACGACAATCTCCTCGATGAGCGCATAGCCATTCCAGTTATTGCTCAGCGTGATATGGCCGACCGCCTCCCCGCGATGACGCGCCAGAAAGGTTTCGCTTTCATCATTGACGAACGGTGCCAGCGGGTAGTGCTTGCGAAACGGCGTCACCGGCAGCAGCGGCCAGCTGTCAATCGGCGCGTTGAAAATCGGTTGGGCGTAGTGGGCAATCTGAAAGCTGAAGTCGCAGCCGGTCAAGTATCCGTCGGGCAACTGGGTCACCGGGGTAATTTGAATCGCTTCGCTCATGGGGTCAGTTCCCTTAGCAGGCGGGCTGGATTGCCAGCGTAAATCCCCTTGCGGGTGATGTTTTTGGTGACCACCGCACCGGCGCCGATCACCACTCCGCTGCAGATTTCCACCGCCAGTACCGTGGCGCCGGACCCGATGGAGACGCCGTCGCCAATCCGTGTGCGGCCCCAGCTTGCCGGATCGGCATTGGGGGCGCCACCTTTGAACAGATCGTTGGCGAAGGTCACGTTGTGGCCGATAAAACAGTCCTCGCCGATGGTGACATATTCGCAGATAAAGCTGTGAGACTGGATTTTACTGCGGGCGCCAATGCTGACGTTTTTTTGGATTTCGACAAAGGGGCCGACGAACACTCCGTCACCGAGTCGGCAGCCGTACAGATTACAGGGCTCTACGACGGTGACATTTTGCCCGGCGTCGACATCGACGATGCCGACCTGGCGAATCTTGATGGCGGATGACATGGCATTCCTCACGGCGGATAAGCAGGCGGGAATTATAAAACAAACTGCCGCCGCGTCTGCGCTTTCTGAACGTTTTTTCAGCGAAAGACTATAATTAGTACAGGGGAGAGAGCCCCGTGGCCGCAATCCTCGCACGGTTAGCAATCCGTCAGAGGGGTAAATTCGTTCGCCGATCGCGACCTACGGCGATGGAGGAGGTGTCTCATGGTTAATCATGTTTGGGGACTTCTGGCGCATCCAAGCACCGAGTTCGAACACATTAAAAGCGAGAACGAAAGCGTCTCGCACCTTTACACCCACCACGTGCTGTTGCTGGCGTTGATCCCGGTGATCTGCGCGTTTATCGGTACCACCCAACTGGGCTGGCTTTCCGGCGAAGGGCACGCTATCCGGCTCGATATGTTTACGGCTTCCTATACGGCGGTCGCGTTTTACCTGCTGATGCTGGCAGGCGTAGCTATCATGGGGAAAGTGATCCACTGGATGGCGCGCCGTTATGAGGTTCGTCCCAGCTTGCATCGTTGCATGGTGTTCGCCGGTTATGTCGCCACCCCGATGTTCCTCAGCGGCATCGTGGCGTTATATCCCGTGGTGTGGTTGTGTCTGTTTGTCGGCGTGATTGGCCTGTGTTATTCAGGCTATCTGCTGAACCTGGGCATACCTCACTTCCTGAATATCGACAGTAAAGAAGGTTTTATTTTCTCCAGCTCTACCTTTGCCATCGGCATCCTGCTGCTTGAGTTACTGCTTGGGGTTACGGTGCTGCTGTGGGGGTATGGTTCCTGGTTGTTCTGAAGTGATTGAGTGTTAGCCCCTCACGCCGGCCTGGCGTGAGGGGCTTTTGCTATTTAAGGTTGGCGAAACACCAGCATCACCCCGAGCAGAATGGCTGCCATGCCCAGCATGCTAATGGCCGCCAGCGCGTGGCCGAGCAGCAGATAGTCCAGCAGGGCGGTAACCGCCGGGATCAGATAAAACAGGCTGGTAACCTGCACCAGATTGCCGCGCTGAATCAGCCGGTACAGCAGGAAGGTGGCCAACACCGAAATCACCACCGCCATCCACAGCAGCGGCAGAACAAATGCCAGGCCCCAATCGACCCGCAGCGGTTCAAACGGCAGCACCAGCGTACACATCAGCAGCCCAACCGCATACTGCAGCGGTAATACCGCCAGCGGCGGTTGGCTAAGCCCTTTTTGTAGCAAAGTCCCGGCGGTCATGCAGCCCAGCGCGATAAAGGCGCACAGCATACCGACCAGTGAGAAGTGGGCAATCATCAGGCTTTGATACACCACCAGCGTCAGTCCGGCCATCGCCAGCAGCAGGCCCAAGCCGCGCAACCCTGAGCAGCGGCGTTCGGTAATGAACTGGGTGAGTATCGGCTGAACGCCGAGCAGCGTCGCCAACACGCCGGGGGTAATGCCCTGTTCCAGCGCCAGCAAATAACAAATCTGATAGCTGCCGATCATCAGCAGACCGATCAGCGCCACCCGAAGACGGGTGCCGGGAGCCGGCAAGCACTGCCGTTGCCACAGGCCGATAGCCAACAGCAGCGCCAGTGCGATGGCGCAACGAAAGAAGAGAAAAGCGAAGGCGGAAGCATGCTCCAACCCCCAGCGCGAGAAAATTGCGCCGCTGCTCCAGAGCAGAACGAATAGCGTAGCCAGGCCGGCGTTGGCCCAGTGAGAAATCAATCGCATTTTGTTTTCACCTGTCGTGAAAATAACAAGCTCCAGCACGCGCGGCGTTCTACGCCTGAGCGCAAAGCAAGGAAAGCTGGAGGTGAGAAATTCGGTTTGGCTTAACGCACAACCACGGCGTGTGGTGGGTAAGCGGCTACCGCGGTAACGACAGAGAAAACGGCGGGTGGGGCTGAGGATGCGCACAGCAGAACGACGGCCGCAAGCGGCGTGTTCGCAGGATCGGTAGCGTGCGCAAACTCTGTCATGGATATTCCTGAATACAGGGAGTGATTAACCTCTTCAAGATAGTCAAGTTTGGCGGAGGGCGCAACCTAAAAACGGCGCACTCCGCAACCGTTCTCAGTACAGCTCCAGATGCAGACGCCCTTGTTGCGTCAGCCTTTGCCACAGGCTGTCCGTCGCGGTTTCGTCCCCTGGAGCACAAGCCTTTTCCAGCGCCTGCGCGACGGCGGTTTCAAGATACTGTCGGTTGCCGCACAGGTAGAGGTGTGCCCCCTTAAGCAACAGCTCCCTCACGTAATCGGCATGTTCTTCGATCGCGTGCTGCACGTAGTATTTGGCGGCACCATCGCGGGAAAACGCGGTAATGAGCCGATTCAGTACGCCATTCTTGCACAGCGACTCAAGCTCTTCGCGGTATAGGAAGTCTTCGTCGCGGCGTTTTTCGCCGAAGATTAAGGCGGTTTCTCGCTGTCCGCCGTCGATCGCCATTTCACGCAGCAAGCCTATCAACGGGGCGATACCGGTACCGGTGCCGATGAACAGCACGGGAGTTTGCGGATCGTGTGGCAGGTAGAAGTTGGGATTGGCGCGGCAGAAGACACGGAAGGGGCCTGGGTTATCGAGCAACCAGCCGGTGGCCGTGCCGTTTCGGGTGCGCCCATTACGCTCGTAGCGAACCTCGCGAACGCACAAATCCAGGCTGTCTTCTCGCGAAGCCGAAGCGATCGAATAGGCGCGCGGTAAGCAGGCAGGGAGCAGCGTTAGCAGATCATCCAAAGTGACCGACTGCGGCGTGCAAAACTCTTGCAGCACGTCCAGCAGATCGGCGCCGTACAGGTAGGCTTCCAGCGCTTTGCGCTGGCGGATTTTCAGCATCCCCTTAAGGTCTTCGCTGCCGGCAAGCTGCGCCAGTTCGCGCAATATCGCTTTGCTTATTTGGCGCAGTTCCCGGCGGCGCAGCGCCTCTGCGGCCTCCGGCCGGTCGAGCCAGGCTGACAGACGAAGCAGTAAAGCCTCGTCGTTTTCCGGCAACAGGTAGAGCGTATCGCCTGCCCGGTAGGCGATGCCGCTGCCGCTGATATCCAGACGAAGATGCCAGGCATGCGGCGCGCGAGCACTGAGCGAACGGCGCTCCAGCAAGCCGGCGGCAAAAGCGTTGTCCTCGCCATAGGCGGTGACGCGCAGATGCAGATCGCGACCGGCCTGCCAATCCCCCGCAATTACCTGTTCCACTACGGCTGACCAGGTAGTGAAAAAGCTCTCGAAGTTTAGGTCGGCATCAACGCGGTTGACGATGGCCTGCGCGCCGCGTTCGGACAACCCGGCGTCAAGCCATTGCGTGAAACCGCAAAAATGCGGGTAAGCCGTGTCACCCAAGCCGAAAATGGCGTAGCGCAGGTGCGTGAGGTTTGGCGTGTGTGCCAGAGCGTCGAAAAAAAGCTCGGCGTTGGCGGGCGGCTCCCCGTCGCCAAACGAACTGGATACGATGAGCAATAGGTCACCTTTCCCCAGGTCTGCCGGTGAAATTTCGTTGAGGGTCAGTAGGGTGGGGGCGTAAGGGTGCAGAAAAGGTAACTCGCCCAAGCGCGTAGCCAGCGCCTGGGCTTTGCCCGATTCCGAACCGTAGCCAATCAGGATACGTTCGATGATATCGGCCATGTTTCTTACTTATCGTAGTGGTTGTCGAACTGTTCTTTGGAGAATTCGACGGAGTCGAAATCGGTCATCAGATCGTTGATCACACGGCGGATACTGATGTAGGCCTCGATTTTGCCCTGAGCGTCATAGAGCGGTTGCACAGTGGTGTCGACCACATACAGCACGCCACCCTTGCCAACGTTGGGAATGATGCCGGTCCAGATATTTCCGGCTTTAATGGTATCCCACATCTCTTTATAGATGGCCTTGGGGACGGAAGGGTGACGCACGATGTTGTGGGGTTGCCCTACAAGTTCTTCCCGGGTAAAGCCGGTGAGCTGGCAAAACAGGTCGTTGACATAGGTGATGGTGCCTTGCAGGTCGGTGGTAGAGATCACCATCACTTTGTCCAGTGCAGACAGCAGTTGGGCGGAATCGAGGGTCTGGCTCATGGTAGGTTCCTTCTCATTAATTTTGCGGTGAACGTCACGGCAGATGTCACGTATCCGTCATGACAAATTTGTTATTGATTCTTATTTACACCGCATAATAATCAGCAGACTTTAAAGTTGCAATAAAAATGCATCTTTAAGATTGCAAAAGAGGGAAGCATCTTGAAGGAGGGCTCGCCCGTACAGCGGCGAACCTGAGGGAAGAAGGTTATTGACCGTTACCGGCCCAGTGCTTCCGCTTGCTGGTTTTGCCCAGACCGGGGTTAAAGCTGTTGGTGGGATCGGCGCTGCGGTAGAACGCCTGCAGATCCGGCTTGGCGGTGTACAGATGGCCGACGTTATGTTCCGCCGGGTACTCCGCGCCGCGTTGGTTGAGGATCTCCAACATCTTTTCCTTGAGCGCATGGCTGTCGACGCCTTTTTTCACCACATAATCCTGATGGAAGACGTGACACATAAAGTGGCCGTAATACAGCTTGTGCACCAGTTGGCTGTCGATTTCCGGCGGCAGGGTTTCGAACCAGTCGGTGTCGTTGCGGCGCAGCGCGATATCCAGCGCCAAAATATCCTCGACCTTGTCGGCGTGCACCGCATGGTAACGCACCGCGGCTCCGGCGGCGGCAAAGCGGTGCAGGAAAGCTTTCTTGCCTTCATCCGGGGTGCAGACGAAGAACGCTCCGTTGGCCTGAGCAAAGTATTGGCTCAGGTACTGCTGCGCCTCTTCGACGCCCGGCCCGGCCATTTTCAGCAGCAGGTGGTGTTCAAAGCGCTCGCGATACTCTTTCATGCGTTTAGGCAGGTGGCTGGGCGCCAGATGGCTCAGGCCCTGCATCAGGCGGTCGGTCAGGTTATGCGGCAGCAACGGCAGCTTGTTGAGGCTGGCGTCCATGCGGCCTTTCAGAGTGAAGAAGGTCGGCATCTGATCGGTGCCGAGCTTATCGATCATCATAAAGGTGTCTTTGCCGTACACTTCGGCGATATCAAAAATATCCCGGTGCATGTATTCGCCGGCAACCGGCAGGTTGTCAAATTTGCTCAGCATGTGGCGGCGCAGTTCGGTCAGTACGGCGGTGTCGTTGGTCCCGATGTAAAACACCTGCTCTTTGCCTTCTTTCTCGAAGGTGTCCAGCCGCACGGCAAATACCGCCAGCTTGCCTGCGCAGCCGGAGGCTTCGTACAGGCGGCGCTTGTCGGCGTTAAAACGGGAGGGCGTATCGGCATCAACGTCGCGTACGCGGCTGGCGTATTCATTGTCGGAGGCACGCAGTTCGCCGTGCTCGACATCTTCCGGCCGGTAGTCGCCTTTCTCCAGGCGGGTAAGGATCTCTTCCGGCGTGTCCCCGAGGTTAATGCCCAGATGGTTAACCAGACGCAACTGACCGTCTTCACCCAGTTGGGCATACAGCGCCATCTCGGTATAGGCAGGGCCGCGTTTGACCAGTGAACCGCCGGAGTTGTTGCACACGCCGCCGATCACCGAAGCACCGATGCAGGACGAGCCAATTACCGAATGCGGTTCGCGACCATAAGGCTTGAGCAATTTTTCCAACTGGTTGAGCGTACTGCCGGGGAAGCCGACCACCTGTTTGCCATTGTCCAGCACCTGCACATGGTTGAGCCGCAGGGTGCTGATAATGACGATATCACGGTCATAGTCGTTGCCGCTGGGCGTTGAACCTTCGGTCAGACCGGTGTTCGCCGCCTGCATGATGACGATTTTATCGGCGGCGACGCAGGCTTCAAGCAACTGCCACAACTGCAGCAGGCGTGTCGGGAACACCACCGCCAGCGCCTGGCCCTCGCCGGAGCGGAAGCCCTTGCGGTAACGTTCGGTGCTGCGTTCACCGGTCAGCAGCTGCGGGCCACCGACGATGCTTTTGAGTTTACTGAGAAACGCCTGGTTGGTGGCGCTGGTGGACTGCGTCATGCCGATCTCCCTGTCGTCCCCATCGTTTTCCACCGGGCAGCCTTGTCGATTGCCCGGTGAAATCCATGAGGTGATTAATTTAGTAAGTCATTAACTTGGTAGCTTAATGGCTTAATAACTTAGTATCGTTCTTTGTAACCAGCCTGGCGCTCTTCGTCGCGCAGCGTCAGGATTTCCACGCCGTCGGCGGTGACCGCCACGGTGTGCTCCCACTGGGCAGACAGCTTTTTGTCGCGCGTAACCACTGTCCAACCGTCTTTCTTTTGCTTGATGCGGTGGTCGCCCTGATTGATCATCGGCTCGATGGTAAACACCATGCCTTCCTGCAGTACCATTCCGGTACCCGGTTTGCCAAAGTGCATTACCGCCGGCTCTTCGTGCATCTCGCGGCCGATACCGTGGCCGCAGTACTCCCGCACGATGCTGTATCCGGCCTGTTCTGCATGCTGTTGAATTGCATGGCCGATATC
Source organism: Serratia sp. AXJ-M (assembly GCF_046531865.1). Classification (NCBI taxonomy): domain Bacteria; kingdom Pseudomonadati; phylum Pseudomonadota; class Gammaproteobacteria; order Enterobacterales; family Yersiniaceae; genus Serratia; species Serratia sp. AXJ-M. The sequence continues at coordinate 1,413,449 of NZ_CP059394.1, forward strand.
CCCCAGCGTCGCGCCCGGTTTCACCACGCGAATGCCTTGCCACATCGACTCATACACGTTATTCACCAGCCGTTTGGCCAGCGGCGTGATCTGCCCAATGCAGTACATTTTACTGGAGTCGGCAATATAACCGTCGTGTTCCAGCGTAATGTCGACGTTAACGATCATGCCGGAGCGCAGTATTTTGCTGACCGACGGGACGCCGTGACAGATCACTTCGTCAATCGAGGTATTGAGCACATAGGGAAAACCGTACTGTCCTTTTGTAGACGGGCGCGATTTCAGCTCATCAACGATAAAGGCTTCGGCGCGGTCGTTAATCTCCATCGTGGAGATACCTTCGACTATCACCTCATCGAGCATAGCAAACACCTTTGCCAGCAGCGCGCCAGAGTGACGCATTTTGACAATCTCTTCCGGTGTTTTGATCACAATCTGTTTCACCCGACAATCTCCTTTAACGTCATCGCGTTATCTTTCATCATTTTTTTTACCAGTTGGGGGTAGGTCAGTTCCGGATGGAACTCCGCCAGCATGCCGATCTTGATCCAGTATTCCGCCTGCGCGTTAATCGAACGCGTCATCGTCAGGCTGGCGAGGCGTAGATCGTCATGCAGCGCGTCTGAAATTTTCACAATGCCCATAGGCTGCTCCTCAGTGAGTAATATACGAAGTGTATACGTTTTGGATGGTCGCAATTTGGCATTCCGTGGGGTGGTCATTTTCCGGGTTGCAACGATTGCTGCCACGGGGCAATGCGTTTATTGTGATAAACGACTTTTTTGCCATGATTTTTCAGAAGGATTAGGGCGTGACCAAATTACGTGTTGGGGTGATCTTCGGCGGTAAATCGGCGGAGCATGAGGTTTCACTGCAGTCGGCAAAAAACATTGTGGATGCCATAGACAAAGAGAAGTTTGACGTCACATTGCTGGGGATAGACAAGCAGGGGCATTGGCACATCAACGATGCGTCCAACTACCTGCTGAATGCGGAAAACCCGGCGCTGATTGCGTTGAACCGCTCAAATAAAAATGTAGCGCTGATCCCCGGTCAGGAAAAACAGCAGTTGATCGAGTCAGGCAGCGCCGGTGCGCTGGGCCAGCTCGACGTGGTGTTCCCGATAGTGCACGGCACGCTGGGGGAAGACGGTTCATTGCAGGGGCTACTGCGGATGGCGAATTTGCCGTTCGTCGGCGCTGGCGTGCTGGGGTCTGCGGTCAGCATGGACAAAGACGTCACCAAACGCTTGCTGCGTGATGCCGGGCTGGCGGTCGCGCCCTTTGTAACCCTGACGCGCAGCAACCGCGCCAAATTCACGTTTGAACAGCTCAGCGAACGCCTGGGGCTGCCGCTGTTTGTTAAACCGGCTAACCAGGGCTCTTCGGTGGGCGTCAGCAAGGTGCAGGATCGCGACGGCTATGAGGCCGCAGTGGCGCTGGCGTTCAGTTTCGATCACAAAGTGCTGGTGGAGTCGGCGATTGTCGGCCGCGAAATCGAGTGTGCGGTGCTGGGCAATGATGATCCGCAGGCCAGCCTGTGTGGCGAAATCGTGCTGAGCGACGCCTTCTATTCGTACGACACCAAATACATCAACGAGCAGGGCGCTCAGGTCGTGGTACCGGCGGCGATTACGCCGGAGGTGAGCGACAAAATCCGTGAGGTGGCGCTGAAAGCCTTCCGGGCGCTGGAATGTTTCGGTTTGGCGCGCGTGGACGTGTTCCTGACGCCGGACAACAACGTGGTGATCAACGAGATCAACACGCTGCCGGGCTTCACCAATATCAGCATGTATCCCAAACTGTGGGCCGCCAGCGGCATCAGCTATAGCCAACTGATTACCCGTCTGATTGAGCTGGCGCTGGAGCGCCATCAGCAGGATCGTGCGTTGAACAGTTCGGTATTCGATCGCTAAAACAGTCAGGGGCGAAGCGATTTTCGCCCCTGATTTTTACTTCACCGTTACGTCAATATCGCCAAAGTATTTCTTCGCCAGCTCGCTCACCGTGCCTTGCTGCTTCACTTTGACGATCGCCTCATTCAGTTTTTTCTTCAGCGCCTCATCGCCTTTACGCAGGCCGAAAGCAATGCCCTCGCCAAGGATTTTGTCGTCGCTGACCGCATCGCCGACGAAGGCAAAGCCCTTACCGTCCGGGTGCGCCAGGAAGCCGCTTTGTCCCGACGGGGCCATCACCAGCGTGGCGTCGAGACGCCCGGCGGTCAGGTCCAGATAGGCCTGGTTCTGATCCTGATAAGACACCACGTCCACGCCCTGCGGCGCCCAGTGAGCCTTGGCATAAGTCTCCTGAATCGAGCCTTGCAGCACGCCGACGTGTTTGCCTGCCAGCGAGGTGGCGTTCGGCAACAGGCCGCTGTCGGCCTTGGCGATCAGGCGGTTCGGTACCTGATAGATTGAATCGGTGAAGTCGATGGCCTGGCGACGCTGATCGGTGACGTTCATCGCCGAGTTGATGGCGTCAAACTTGCGCGCCTTCAGCGCCGGGATCAGGCTGTCGAAAGAGGTTTCAACCCAGCTGCATTTCAACTGGGCGGCGGCGCAAACGGCATTGCCCAGATCGATATCAAAACCGACGAGCTGACCGCTGGCAGATTTGGATTCAAACGGTGGGTACAGCGCTTCCAGGCCAAAACGCAAGGTGTTTTCCGCCGCCAGCGAGGAACCGGCGGCCAGCAGGCAGCCTGCGGCGATCAACGTTTTCAGTGATTTCATATTCAGAGCCCTTTTCCCATGGTCAAAGCAAAAGTGAATGCATTACACCTGACACAGACGGCGTGCGCCTTCCAGCAGGGTCTGGTTATCTTTTGAAAAACTCAGTCGAATAATGCCGGTATTGGTGCCGTCGCTGTAGAACGCCGACAGCGGGATAGTGGCGACTTTGGCTTCGCGGATCAGACGCACCGCAAAATCGTTGTCGCTTTCGCTGCTGAAACCGCTAAAGCGGGCCAGCATAAAGAAACTGCCACGGCTGGGCAGTAATTCAAAGCGCGAATCTTGCAGGGCGTTCGCCAGCAGGTCGCGTTTTTGCTGGTAGAAAGCCGCCAGCCCTAAATAACTTTGCGGGTTAGCCAAGGCTTCGGCGAAGGCGTACTGCATCGGGGTATCGGCGGAAAACACCATAAACTGGTGTACCTTGCGGATCTCGTCCATCAGCGCCGCCGGTGCCATGCAGTAACCGACGCGCCAGCCGGTGACGTGATAGGTTTTGCCAAACGACGAAACGATCACGCTGCGTTCGGCCAGCTGCGGGTGGCGTGCCATGCTGTGATGAATATCGCCGTCGAACACCACGTGTTCGTAAACTTCGTCGGACAGAATGACGATGTCGGTATTGCGAGTCAGGGCGGTCAGCCGTTCGATATCATGTTCACCGAATACGCTGCCCGTTGGGTTGTGCGGGCTGTTGACGATGATCATCCGCGTTTTGCTGTTGATGGCCGCAGCGACCTCATCCCAGTCAATATGCAGATCTTCCAGCGACAGTTTAATCGCCACCGGAGTGGCGCCCTGCAGACGCACGATCGGCGCATAGCTGTCGAACGCCGGTTCAAAATAGATCACCTCATCGCCAGGGTGCACCAGTGCGCTGATGGCGGAATACAACCCTTCGCTGGCGCTGGCAATGACCGTGATTTCTTCGTCAGCGTCATAGCGTGCGCCATATAAACGTTCAACTTTATCCGCCAGCGCGATACGCAATGCTGCCACGCCGCTCATCGGCGCGTACTGGTTATGTTCTGCACGCATGGCTTGCGACACTGCCTCAACCAATTGCGGTTCACAGGCGAAGTTTGGCGCGCCCTGCGACAGATTCAGGGCCTGGTGTTCGGCGCTGAGCTGGCCGATAACGGTAAAAATAGTGGTGCCGACGTCCGGCAACTTCGAGCGTTGTGCGCATGCGCTCTGCATGAGTGGCTCCAGGGAATAGGGGGATATCGCTTGATTAAGCATCAATGACGGTAGGCCAACAAGGGAAAGTTTGTCATACTTGCCATGCACTCAGATCATGACTGATTCCTCTTCATTCTTGAAACGATCTCGGCGTTGGCTGCGCTTACTTACCCGAATCACTGACTCATGTCAGCTCATCGGGTTGCGTTCACTGGCCGCCTTGATGTCGTTCCAATTATTTGGGGGAATCCTTGGATTTCAGGGGATATCAAGGAACTCGCCATGTCGTCATCACTGCCGTCGCTCGACGTATTGAAAACCTTTTTGGTGGTGGCCCAGCGTCTTAATTTCACTCACGCCGCCCAGAGCCTGCACCTGACGCAGGGCGCGGTCAGCCGGCAAATACTGGGGCTGGAACAGCATCTGGGTTATCCGTTGTTTAGCCGACGCGCGCGAGGCCTGACGTTGACGCCGCAGGGAGCCATGCTGTTGGCCCCGGTGCAGCAAGCCCTGGGACAGTTGGATGAGGCGCTGAGCCGAATCGGGGCGCAGCCGGGGACCTTGCGGATCAAGTGCCCGACCTGTGCCATGCGCTGGGTGTTGCCGCGTATTATCCGGCTTCAAAACGAGCGACCTGAAATGCATATTGAGCTGACCGCTTCGGTATCGCACGGGCTGGATTTCGCTGCGGAACACTTCGATGCCGCGGTGGTGTTCGGCCAGCCGCAGGGCAAAAAACTGACGGTGCATCATCTGTTCGATGAAATTCTCACGCCGGTCTGCACGCCGACTTACCTGCCCGATTTATCTCGCCCGCCGACGCCGGCCGATCTGGCGGAGAAAACGCTGTTACATCCCACGCGCGATCGCCGCGACTGGCTGCTGTGGCTAAAGGCGGCGGGGCAGGAAGCGCTGCCTTCCGGTAAGGCGCAGCATTTCGATACGCTCGATCTGGCGATGAGTGCGGCACTGCAGGGTTTTGGCATCGCCATCGGTGATTTATGTTTGCTGGAGGAAGACATTCAGGCGCAGCGTATCGTTACGCCGTTCCCACTCAGCGTGCTCAGCGGTGCGGCTTACTATCTGGTCTATCCTGAACGAGCAGTGCAATCGCCGGCATTAACTACGCTGGTGGATTTCCTGGGCGATGAGGCGGCGCAAAGCCGCACCCGGCTGAAAAACTATCGCCCGGCCCGCGCTAATAGCTTGTAACCTTTAACATTACAAAGTATTTCTGCGGTGAAAAGGAGTATGGCACACTGCCTTTTCACATCGATTAATCATCTCCGCCGCGGTCTGCGACGGGAGCATGCCTGAGATAAAAAATATGAAATGGCTTTGTGTGGTGAGTATGTTGTCCGGTCTGGCCATCAGCCCGGTTTTTGCACAGGAAAACGCCGTAACGCAAGGCGTTAATGCCCAGCAGCGCGATGCCTTTGTTTCCAACCTGATGAAGCAGATGACGCTGGAAGAAAAAATCGGCCAGCTGCGGTTAATCAGCGTCGGCCCGGATAACCCGAAAGAGGCGATCCGCGACGGCATCAGCAAGGGGCAGATTGGCGCCATCTTCAACACCGTCACCCGGCCGGATATCCGCGTTATGCAGGATCAGGCGATGAAGCTCAGCCGCCTGAAAATCCCGCTGTTCTTTGCCTATGACGTGGTGCACGGCCAACGTACCGTGTTCCCTATCAGCCTCGGGTTGGCGGCCAGCTTTGATCTGGAAGCCATCGCACTCAGCGGTCGGGTGTCGGCGCAGGAAGCCAGCGACGACGGCCTGAACATGACCTTCTCGCCGATGGTCGACATCACCCGCGATCCGCGTTGGGGCCGGGTCTCTGAAGGCTTCGGTGAAGACACCTGGCTGGTGTCCAAAATCGCCAAGGTGATGGTGGACGCCTACCAAAACGGTGACCCGTCCAAGCCCGGCTCAATCATGGCCAGCGTGAAGCACTTCGCGCTGTACGGCGCTACTGAAGGCGGCCGCGACTACAACACCGTCGATATGAGCCCATTGCGGATGTATCAGGACTATCTGCCGCCCTATAAAGCGGCGGTGGAAGCCGGCAGCGGTGGCGTCATGGTGTCGCTCAATTCGGTGAACGGCATTCCGGCCACCGCTAACCCATGGCTGCTGAAGGACCTGCTGCGCGATCGGTGGGGCTTCAAGGGCATCACCATCAGCGACCACGGTGCGATCAAAGAGCTGATAAAACACGGTGTGGCTGCGGACGCGCGTGATGCAGTACGACTGGCGATCACCTCTGGCGTCGACATGAGCATGAGCGACGAATATTACGACCAATACCTGCCGGGGCTGGTGAAAGACGGGCTAGTGTCGGAAAGCGACATTGACCGTGCCTGTCGCGACGTGTTGAACACCAAATATGATATGGGCCTGTTTAAAGACCCTTACACCCATCTTGGCCCGGCAGGTTCCGACCCGCAGGACACCAATGCCGAAAGCCGCCTGCACCGTGCCGAAGCGCGCGTGATCGCGCGTAAGACTATGGTGCTGTTGAAGAACGACCGGCAGACATTGCCGTTAAGCAAACAGGCGACCATTGCGCTGGTCGGGCCGATGGCCGACAGCCAGCGTGACGTGATGGGCAGCTGGTCAGCGGCTGGGGTAATCAAACAGTCGGTGACCCTCCGCGAAGGGCTGGAACGTGCGGTGGGCGACAAGGCGAAAATCCTCTATGCCAAGGGGGCCAACGTCACTCAGGACAAGAGCATTATCGACTACCTGAACGAGTATGAGCCAGCGGTGGCGTTTGACACCCGTCCACCGCAGCAGATGATTGACGAAGCGGTACAGGCGGCGAAGAAAGCCGACGTGGTGGTAGCGGTGGTCGGGGAATCGCAGGGCATGGCGCATGAAGCGTCCAGCCGCGCCGATATTACTATCCCGCAAAGCCAGCGCGACCTGATCGCAGCGCTGAAAGCCACCGGCAAGCCTTTGGTATTGGTGCTGATGAACGGCCGGCCGCTGGCGCTGAGTTGGGAAAGCCAGCAGGCGGATGCGATGCTGGAAACCTGGTACAGCGGTACCGAAGGCGGTAATGCGGTTGCCGACGTGCTGTTTGGCGATTACAACCCGTCGGGCAAGTTACCGATGACCTTCCCGCGTTCGGTCGGTCAGATCCCGATGTATTACAACCACCTGAACACCGGCCGTCCGTTCGGCAAGGAAAACCCGGGCAAATACACCTCGCGCTACTTTGACTCGCCGAACGGTCCGCTGTATCCCTTCGGTTATGGCCTGAGCTACACCAGCTTCAGCCTGTCGGACCTGAAACTTTCCAGCCCGACAATGGCGCGCAACGGCAAGATCACCGCCAGCGTCACGCTGAAGAATACCGGCAAATATGATGGTGCCACCGTTGTGCAGCTGTACCTGCAGGACGTGACCGCCTCGGTCAGCCGTCCGGTGAAAGAGCTACGCAACTTTAAGAAAGTGATGCTGAAAGCGGGCCAGGCGCAGACTGTTGAGCTGCCGATCACCGAAGACGATCTCAAGTTCTATAACGCCAGCCTGAAATGGGGCGCGGAACCGGGCAAGTTTAACGTGATGGTGGGTCTGGATTCCGACAACGTGCAAACACAGAGCTTTACGCTGAAGTAATCACCCTCTCTGACCCTCTCTCATCGCGGTGGGAGAGGGTTTGCGTTGCTTTTGAGATCCCAAGCTCTTCAACGCATAACCGTTCTGCTTTCGCACGGAAAATCCCGTTGTTTTGATCCCGCTGATTGTTTCGCCACAGCTATCGCTATATGATTTTATATATAACGATAACTCACCGGAAACCCCCATGTTCAAACGCTTGTTGCTGATTTTTATTCTTTTCTCTTCCGCCGCACAGGCGGATCGCCAGGTCACCGACCAACTCAACAGACAGGTCACATTGCCCGATACCATCACCCGCGCGGTGGTGCTGCAACACCAGACGCTGAACCTGCTGGTGCAGCTCGACGCGCTGCCGCAGGTGGTAGGTGTGCTCAGTAGCTGGAAGAAACAGCTGGGGCCGAATTATCTGCGACTGGCACCTGGGTTGGCAAACATGCCGATGCCGGGCGATCTCACCTCGGTGAACATCGAAAGCCTGCTCAGCCTGCACCCGCAGGTGGTGTTTGTCGCCAACTATGCACCGCCGGAAATGATTGCCCAGATTGAAAGGGCCGGTATTCCGGTGGTGGCTATTTCGTTGCGCCGTGAGGCGGCGGATCAGGCCGGGAAAATGAACCCGGTACTCAATGATGAAGACCAGGCCTATAACCTCGGCCTGCAGGACGGTATCCGCCTGATCGGCACGGTAATGGGGCACCAGCCGCAGGCAGAAGCGATGATCCAGGACGTTTTTCAGCAGAGAACGCTGGTGGCCGACCGGCTGCGAGACCTGCCTGCGGACCAACGGGTTCGGGTGTATATGGCCAATCCGGATTTAACCACTTATGGATCGGGCAAATACACCGGGCTGATGATGCAGCACGCCGGTGCGCTAAACGTGGCGGCGAAGGATATTCAGGGTTTTAAGCAGGTATCGATTGAAGACGTGCTGAAGTGGAACCCGGCGGTGATTTTCGTTCAGGAGCGTTATCCCGAGGTGGTGCAGCAAATCCTCAGTTCGCCGCAGTGGCAGGGGATTGACGCGGTAAAAAATAAACGTGTCTATCTGATGCCGGAATACGCCAAGGCCTGGGGCTACCCGATGCCGGAAGCGCTGGCGCTGGGTGAACTCTGGATGGCGAAAAAGCTGTATCCGCAGCGTTTTAGCGACGTCAATTTGCAGCAGCGGGTGGATGCCTATTACCGGCAGTATTATCGCAGCAGCTGTTGCCAGAGCGAGCAATGAGGCTTGGCTGGCTGCTCCTGCTGACGTTGCTTTGCGCGCTGCTGTCGTTGGGGATTGGCCGTTACCCGGTATCGGCAGCTCACAGTCTGATGATCCTGCTCGAGCCGTTGACCGGCCCGAACGGTGCTATCGATGCGGTTCAACGTCAGGTGATTCTGGGGGTTCGCGTACCCAGAGTGTTATTGGCGATGGGGGCCGGCGCCTCTCTGGCCCTGTGTGGCGCCGCGCTGCAGGGGGTATTTCGTAATCCGCTGGTGGATCCGCATATCATCGGTGTCTCTTCCGGTGCAGCCTTTGGCGGCACGCTGGCAATTTTACTTAGCCTGCCGATGGCCGCGCTGTTGCTGTCTGCATTTGTATTCGGCATGGCGGCGTTGCTGCTGATTTTTGCCATTACCAGCGCCATCGCCCGGCGCAATATTTTGTCGCTGGTGCTGGCTGGGGTGATCCTCAGCGGCTTTTTCTCCGCCTGCGTCAGCCTGTTGCAATACCTGGCCGATACCGAAGAGAAACTGCCGAGCATCGTGTTCTGGCTGCTGGGCAGCTTCGCCACCGCCGACGACAATAAACTGTTGATGCTTTTCCTGCCGTTGTTGTTGGCTGGCGGGCTGTTATTGACATTGCGCTGGAGAATCAATTTGCTGTCGATGGGGGATGAGGATGCCGCTGCACTGGGCATTAACGTCGAGCGCACCCGCTGGTTGATCCTGACGCTGTGCGCCGCGATTGTCGCCGCACAGGTGGCGGTCAGCGGCAGCATTGGCTGGGTTGGGTTGGTTATTCCGCACGTTGCCCGGCTGCTGGTTGGCCCCGATCATCGTCGTCTGTTACCGGCTTCTCTGTGTTTGGGGGCGTTGTATATGGTGTTGATCGACGATTTGGCACGCACGCTGAGCAGCAGTGAAATTCCGCTGGGCATTTTAACGGCATTGATTGGCGCACCGCTGTTTGCGTTGCTGTTGCGCCGTGCGCAACTGAGAGGTTGGCATGGCTGAGACATTACTGACGGTTAAAGATCTCAGTTTTGGTTGGCCCGGCCAAGCGCCTTTGTTTAACGCGCTGAGCCTGCAATTGTCGCGTGGCGAAGTCTTGGCGGTACTGGGCCCCAACGGGCGAGGCAAAAGTACCCTGATGCAGCTGTTGCTCGGCACCCTGCCGCTGCAACAGGGGGCGGTTGAATGTGCCGGCGGCATCGGTTTTGTGCCGCAGCATTTCACGGCGCCTTTTGCCTATCGGGTGCTGGATATCGTGCTGATGGGGCGAGCGCGTTATGTGGGGTTGTTCCGCTCTCCTTCGGCGCAGGATCATCGGCTGGCGAAAGAAGCCCTGCAGTCGCTGGATATGTTGGGCTTTGCCGACCGCGAATTTGGCAGTTTATCGGGCGGACAGCGGCAACTGGTGCTGATTGCCCGCGCACTGGCGATGAGCTGCGAGGTACTGATACTGGATGAACCCACTTCGGCATTGGATCTTCATCACCAGGATCGGGTGCTGAGCCTGATCTCGTCACTGGCGCGGGAACGACAGATGGCGGTGATGTTTTCGACCCATCAACCCAACCATGCTCATGCGGTGGCCGATCGTGCCTTGCTGCTGGGGGCCGAGGGACAGCATCAAATCGGGCCCTGTGCCAGGGTGCTGACGGCCGAGTGCTTGTCGCCACTGTTTGATTTGGCGATTGAGCGGGTGGCTTTGCAGATTGAGGGGCGGCAGTTTGAAACGCTGGTGCCTTTATATCGCAGTCAAAGGGAGCGTCATCATGAGTAATCTTCTGCTGTTTGCCGCCGGTAGCCTGCGTGTGGCATTTGGGCCGCTGCTGGCCGCGTTTCAGGCACAAACCGGCGAGGTTGTAGATGCGGTATTTGGTCCCGCAGGCCTGCTGCGTCAGCGCATTGAAGCCGGTGAACGGCCGCATGTTTTCGCTTCGGCCAATCTGGCGCATCCGCAGCGATTGGTCGATCTGCATTTATCGCCACGGGTACAAACTTTTGCCCGTAACCGGTTATGCGCGACGGTACGTAATATTGCCGGACTAACAGAACGCCCGTTGTTGGCGGTACTGCTGGACTCGCGTTGGCGGGTGGCGACCTCCACGCCGGGTGCCGATCCTTCCGGTGACTATGCGCTGCAATTATTTGAACGTATTGAATCCCTGGCGCCGGGGCAGGGGACAGCCCTGCGGCAACGGGCTTTGGCTCTGGTGGGTGGCCCAGATTCGGCGCCGTTGCCGATGGACCGGCCGGCGGCTGAGTATCTGCTCAACAGCGGGCAGGCGGATATCTTCCTCGGTTACGCCAGCTATGGTGCGGCGTTGGCAAGGTTTCCCGAGCTGGTGGTGCGGCAGTTACCGCCTTCGCTGACGATTGAGGCCGACTACGGTCTGTGTCTGTTGGATGGACGGGCACAGCCCTTGGCCGAGTTTATTCTGGCGGAACAGGGGCAGGCGATACTGCGTGAACAGGGGTTTTTACCTGCCAACCTGGTGAGCTAATGGCTTATTAAGTTGGCAGGTTAAGAGGCTATTACAGCTTTTTCAGCAGTTGCATCAGATGTTCTTCGCTCTTCTCCGCCAGGCCGTCAATCGCCAGCTTGATGATATCGGAGCGGGTAATGCGCACCACGCCGTTACGCGCCGCCTGCACAATGATTTCATCGATGGCGTCGACGTGATTATCGGTCAGGCTGACTGAAATGGCTTTGTAAGTGCGTTTGCGACCCTGCGGCTTGGCTTCGGGGGCGGGAACCAGCAAAGTGTGCGACGTGGCGCTATTGATAAATTCGTCTTCCGACATGCGGTGGGTTGGGGTGCGTTTTTTCACAGGATCACCTCCTTCACCAGGCTTTCGATTTCCGCCTGCGCTTTTTCGTTATGCGCCTCATGCACGGTAATCGCCTCGCCCCAAGCGTCGCGGTAAATCTTGCGGTCGCACAGGCGGTTACTGACCAGCGTCAGTTCCGGGTATTCGCTTAATACCTGCGCCGCTTCGTTGGCTTCATTAATGAAGATGTTGGTCGGGCACATGTTCAGCACGATGTAGCCTTTCACCTTCTCGTTATATTCTTGCGCCGTGGCGAACATTTCAGACAGATACCCGACGGTATCCAGATCCATCTGCGACGGGCGCAGCGGAGAAAGGAACAGATCGGCGGCCAACAGGCCCGAGCGCAGTTCGGCGCTGTCGCGGCCGGCGGTGTCGACAATCACATAGTCGTAATGGCGATCCAGCTCCAGCAGCGTCTCTTTGATTTTACCCGAGGCGGCAACCACCGGAATATGCGGCAGACCTTCAACATTTTGGCGATCGTTATACCAGGTCATGATTGATTTCTGATCGTCGGCATCGACGATGATGGCCGTTTTTCCCTGCTTGAGGATCAGATATCCGGCGATATTGACCGCCTTGGTCGATTTCCCTACGCCACCCTTTTGCGAGCCAATCAAAACAATCATGCTGCCATCTCTCAAGTTATTAAGCTGGTAACTTATTAAGTTAATATGCTTATTAGGTTGATAACTAAACAGGTTAACTACAACAGAGCCTGAACAATATGCACCAATGTCGGCGGCTTGCCAAGCCAGTATGCGGTTAACTTTACAGCCTATTTTGCTGGTAACGTAGTCAGCGGGTAAGTAGGAATGTTCTGGGAAGGGGGGACAAGCGGAAGGATTTTTTTAATTTAGCAGCTTAATAAGTTATTAAGCTGCTAATGATGAGGCTGCCAGAACGCTACTTTTTCAACATCGACTTCAGGTTGGCGAACGGGTTATGGGTCGCGAGACCGACGTCTTTTTGCGCATCTTCACCGGCAACAACCGTTGAGCCATACTGATCGGCTTCGGTGTATTTTGAATGCTCATGGTCGTGACAATACAGGCACAGCATTTCCCAGTTGCTGCCGTCTTCCGGGTTGTTGCTGTGGTCGTGATCGATATGGTGAACCGTCAGTTCGCGCAGGTTGGAGTACACAAACTCACGCGAGCAGCGTCCGCAGACCCAGGGAAAGATTTTCAGCGCTTTTTCGCGGTAGCCAGTCTCCAGCCTCGCGTAGTTTTTTGGGATATATGCCATGGTGTATGCCCGTCGGGTGATAATAATAATACGTAAAATAATACCACAAAGCGCCGGCTTACAGCGTGCGGCACATCACCGTGACGGTTTCGCCACAAACTTCACGTTGCTCAACAGGTTGCCAGCCCAGTTTCTGATAAAGCGGTTGTTGGTCGGGCGTGTAAAGATACAGCGCGGTGATCTGTTCCCGTCGGCAGTGGGCAATGCACTGGGCGATCAGTTCGCTAGCCACGCCCTGGCCGCGGTGTTGTGGATGGGTAAAGACTTCCCCCAGCCAGAACTTGCGCTCTGGCTTATCTGCCAGTTCGTAAACGATCAGGCTGGCGGTTCCGAGGATCTGTTGTTGCGGCGACAGAGCCAACAGCGCCAGCCCGGGGTGCTGTGGTTCACAGCGCTGTTCCAGGCGCTGGCTGATTTTCTCTCGGCAGCTCCACGGGGGGAAGTCCTGCCACTCCTGATGCAGTAAAGCGGCCAGTTCACCAATGCGCTGGCGATGCGCAGAAAGTCGTTCGATACGCATGATTCGGTTCATTTTTTGCCCAAGGGCAGACAACTATAGCGACGATTTTCGCCTATTTGAAGGTCTCGATCGCCCAATCGATAAATACCCGCATTTTGGCGCTCAGATGGCGGTTGGAAGGGTACACCACATACATCTGCTCAGCCGGTGGTTGCCAGTCGTGCAGCAGGCTGACCAACTCACCGCTGTCCAGATGCGGTTGTGCCATAAAACGGAAGGTTTGGATGATACCCAATCCGGCCAGCGCCGCCGCCAGCAGCGCATTGCTTTCGTTGACGCTGACGTGATAGCGGTGCTGGATATCGATTTCTTTGCCCCGATCGACAAAGTGCAGCGGCAGGATGCGATCGTTCAACGCATGACGATAGTGTGCCAGCGGATACCCCAGTTCCAGATCGCAGGGATGCTGCGGCGTACCGTAATGAGCCAGATAGGCCGGGGTTGCGCAGGTTACCCATTCAAGCTCGAACAACCGGCGGGCAATCAGGCTGGAGTCGGCCAGCGGACCGCTGCGGATCACGCAGTCAGCGCTGTCGTTGATCAGGTCGATGAGTCGATCCCCCACGCCCAGATCAATCTGTATTTGCGGATAGCGGGCAATAAAGTCCGGCAGCGCCGGCAACAGCAGCTGGCGAGCGGTGGCACCGCCAACGTCGATGCGCAGCACGCCCTGCGGCGCACTCTGCGACTCGGTCATGCTGCCTTCCATTTGCTCCAGCTCTGCCAGCCATTTAACCGTTCGTTGGTAGTAGCATTCGCCTTCGGGCGTTACCGACACGCTGCGGGTGGTGCGCTTGAACAGCTTGGTTTGCAGGTGATCTTCCAGGCTCTGGATCAGCTTGGTGACGGTGGCTTTGGGCATCCGCAACGAGTCCGCGGCACGGGTGAAGCCGCCGGTTTCCACCACGCGGTTAAACACCCGGATAGCGAGTAAATGATGATCCATAGCGCTCTCAGTGCAAACCCCGGCGGCAAGCCGGGGAGTGTTTCTGCCAGTAAATAATGATTATGACTGTTTAGCGCTAATCATGCCGGAGCGCAAGGTCAGGCCGAATACCAGCGCGGCGGACAGGGTCAGTGCGCCACCGAACAACATGGCGCTGCTGACGCCCTGCCAGTCAACCACTTCTCCACCCAGCAGCGCGCCGGAGGCCAGGGCAATCTGGATCACGCAGACCAACAGTGCCTGGCCGGCCTCCGGGGCCTGCGGTACCGCAGCGAACATCCAGTTGGTAGCGCACACCGGCACGGCGCCGAACGCCAACCCCCATACCATCACCATCAGCGTAGCCCCGGCGATGCCGCTGAGGAACGGCGACACAATCAGGATGGCGGCCAACATGGCGGCAATCAGGATAAAGGTGGCGCGCAGGCTGCGTTCGGCCAGCCTCTCGCCCAAAAAGGTTCCGAGCAGGCCAATGGCACCATAGGCTAACAATTGCAGCGAAATCGCCGACGGGCTGAGGACGAATACCTGCTGCAGCAGCGGTTTCAGGTAGGTGTAGGCGGCAAAATGGCCGATAAACAGCAGCACGATGGCAATAAGCCCGGTACGCGCCATCGGCAGACGCAGCGGCAACAGCAGATCGCGTGGCGTAACCGGCCGGGTGGGGGGTACCGATGTCAGCAGGCGCAGCTGTGCCAATAACACCCCGACCGCCAGCACCGCGCTGCCAAAGAAAGCGGCGCGCCAGCCGAACAGGTCTCCAATCAACGCACCGGCAGGGACGCCGCAAACGGCACCGACCGAAATGCCGCTCAGGATAAGCGCAGTGGCCCGGCCCTGGCTGGCTTCCGGCACCAGATGGCGGCCGTAGTTGGCGGCAAAGGCCCAAAAACCGCCGACGCAAATGCCCAGCAGCACGCGGCCCAGCAACATCATGGGGAAGTTTACCGCCAGTGCGGAGACCAGGTTGGAAACCGTCAATAGCACGCTCAATGCCAGCATCAGCAGACGACGATCGAGCCGACCGGCCGCCAGACTGAGGGCAGGGGCGGCGATTGCCGCGACGATACCGGGCACGGTCACCATCAGTCCGGCTTTGCCGGTGCTGACGTCCAGCGATGGGGCGATATTGGTCAGCAGGCCAATCGGTAGAAATTCGGTGGTAACCATCACAAAGCAGGCGACGGTCAGCGAGAAGATCGCCAGCCAGGGTGATGGTGCAGGTTTCTCATTATTATTCAGCATAGTACCGCTCGTCCCAGGTGGATGCGTAAACCGCGCGGTAGGCGCGGAGTGACAGAGATCACAATTTACGCAGGCCTCTGCGGCGGATAAATCCGTTTGCGGTGGTTACACTGTTTCTGAGGGGGAATAATCGCGCGCGGCCAGTCTGGCATGGGCTATCGGCCATCAGGCTGGCTAAATGTTTAATTGGTATAAGCTTATGCGATGGGTGCAGCAGGCTGCACCCGGTCGTGTATTACAAGCCCGGCGCTTTCCACATCGAGGTGGTCAGGCCGTGATCGACCAGGGTGAGCTGATCGGCATACACCTGACGCCAGGTTTCTTTTTGCTGTCGGTACAGCTCATGGTTGGCCATATCCGGCTGATATTCTCGCTCCCAACGCACCAGCTTTTCCCCGGTTTGCGCCAACGATTCATACAGTCCCGCCCCCACCCCAGCGGCAATTGCGCAACCCAGCGCGGTGGCTTCTTTCACCACCGGTACACGCACCGTCAGGCCGGTAACGTCGCTAAGGATTTGGCTCCACAGCTTGCCCTTCGAGCCGC
The DNA here is from genome assembly GCF_046531865.1 of Serratia sp. AXJ-M. Lineage (NCBI taxonomy): Bacteria > Pseudomonadati > Pseudomonadota > Gammaproteobacteria > Enterobacterales > Yersiniaceae > Serratia > Serratia sp. AXJ-M. The sequence continues at coordinate 1,429,539 of NZ_CP059394.1, forward strand.
CGCCGGCGAACACCAGCGAACGGGCCTGCACGCCGGAGAAGCTGGCGATTTGTTCCAGATTGCAGGCCGACACAATGGCGGCATTTTCTTCCAGCGCACGGAACAGGGTCTGCTTATTGCAGCGTTCCGGGTCGAGCGACAGGTTAATAAACGACGGCGCGGCGTGGTACCAGGTCTTGAAATGCATGGCGTCGGAAAATATCGGCATCACGCCGTAGGCCCCAGGCGGCACGCGCGCCGCCATCTCTTCCAGCAGGCTGTAGGCATCGACACCCAGCCGTTCCGCCAGCAGCTTCTCTTCGGCACAGAAGGCGTCGCGGAACCAGCGCATGGTCAACCCGGTGAAGAAACTTATCGACTCCGCTTGTGCCATGCCGGGGATCACGTGTGGGTTGATGCGAATGTTCATCTCCGGATCGGTGGCCGGTTCCGGCAGATTGACGATCTGTTGCCAGAAGGTGCCGCCCAGCACGGCTGTCTGCCCGGCATGCACCACCCCCAGCCCCAGGCTGCCCAGTTGCACATCGCCGCCGCCCATCACGACCGGTGTGCCGCGCAGTAAGCCGCTTTGCTGTGCCGCCTGTTCGGTGATGTGTCCCAGCACACAGCCGGTCTCTTTCACCGGCGACAGCATATCGGCACGCAGTCCGGCCATATCGAGCAGCGCCGGACGCCAGTCGCGGTTGACCAAGTCGAGCATGCCGGTGGTACCGGCGTTGGAGGGATCTACCGCCAGTTCACCGCTGAGCATATTTGCCAGCCAGTCGCTGATCATGGTCAGCGTTGCCGCCTGACGGTAAATGTCCGGCCGGTGATGCGCCAGCCACAGCAGGCGCGGCATGGCGCTCAACGCCAGCGTTTGGCCTGAATACTGGTAAACCTCGCGCTCAAAATTATGGTTATGCAACTCTTTCAGTTCGCTGACTTCCTGGCTGGCACGGGCATCAACGTTGGCGCAGGCCCAGATCGGCACGCCGTCGCGATCGTAGAGTACGATGCCTTCACGCATGGAGCAGCAGGCCACGGAACGGATGGCCTGGCCAGAGAGACCGGCGTTTTGCAGCGCCTGGCGGATACATTGGCAGGTCAGCTGCCAGTTGTGGCTGAGGTCAAACTCCATGGAACCGGGCACGCCCGGCACGGCCAAATGCCGCCATTCCGCCTGGCCCTGAGCGATCTGGTTACCCGCCAGATCGAAGATTACCGCGCGAACGCTGCCGGTGCCTGCATCCAGCGCCATCAAATAGTTATCCATAGCTCACACTCTCTGGGGAGGAACCTTAACTATAGATGCCGTACTGTTCGCCCCGGTGGGGGAAGCGACAGGCCTGGCGGGATTTGTGAGCCAGGCAGCAAAATTGCCCTTGCGGAGGGGCAATCTGTGGGATTAAACCTATGGTTGGAAAGAACATTGACCTTCGAGGTTTAACAAGGAGTCGCCATGCACGTCACACTGGTAGAAATTAACGTTAAACAGGACAAAATCGACGAGTTTATTGAGGTCTTTCGCGCCAATCACCTGGGGGCGATAGAAGAGCCGGGCAACCTGCGTTTTGACGTATTGCAAGATGAATCCATCCCGACGCGGTTTTATATTTATGAGGCCTATCGGGACGAGCAGGCGGTCGCCGCTCACAAAAAGACGCCGCACTATCTGCAATGCGTGGAGAAACTGGAAGCGCTGATGACCGGCCCACGCAAGAAAACCAGCTTTATCGGCCTGATGCCGGGTTAGCGCCGGCGTAGGGTAATTCTGTTCAATACAGTGACAAGCCAAGCCGTCAGTCTGGCATCTGTGAATTCTTTCTCAGGTGCCTTTAATGAATATCTATCTTTCCATGGCTGCGTTTGCGCTGGCCGCTTCCATCACCCCCGGTCCGGTCAATATCGTTGCCCTGAGCGCGGGGGCACAATTCGGTTTCAACGCCACTCTGCGCCATGTTTCGGGCGCCACGCTGGGGTTTACTCTGCTGTTGATCCTGCTAGGTCTGGGGCTGAACACGCTGTTGGCGCTGTGGCCGGTGCTGACGCAGGTTATCCAGTGGGCGGGCATCGCGTTTTTGTTGTTTATGGCGTATCAACTGGCGTTTGACGACGGCCGCTTGGGGCAGGGTAGTCAACCGCAAGCCCCTTCTTTCTGGTACGGCGCGCTGTTGCAGTGGCTGAACCCCAAGGCCTGGCTGGCGTCGGTGGCCAGTCTGGGAGCGTTTGTTGCCGATGGCGATCGCCTGCTGCTGTGGCAGTTCGCGGTAATTTACTTTGTGATCTGTTATGCCTCGGTGGCCTGCTGGGCTTACACCGGCGCGATGTTGACCGGCCTGCTGCGGCAGGCACGCAACGTACGGCGTTTTAATCGCTTGATGGCGCTGCTGTTGGCAGCCAGCGCCTGCTATCTGTTGGCCGACGGCATTTAGCGTGGGTTTTGGTACTGGCCGGGGGTGGCGGCCAGCAACAGTTTGAAGGTGCGCTGAAAGTGCGCCTGATCGGCAAAACCGCTTTCGCTGGCCGCTGCGGCGATCGGATAACCGCGTTTCAGCAACCGGTGACCGAATTGAATGCGTTGGTTAACCAGATAAGCATGCGGCGTCATGCCGTAACGCTGTTTAAAGGCGCGTATCAGGTATGAGGGCGAAAGCGCTGCCGCCTGGCAGATGGCCTCCAGCGTGAGCGGTTGGGTGCAATGCGCGTTGATAAAGGCTGCCGCCGCCGCCAATCTTGGGTGCTCGTAAGGGGTAACTGGCGTATTCCCCAAAGAGGTCTGCAAATCGCTGAAGTATTCCACCAGAGCGATCTGTTTTTCCAAATGGCAGCGCAGTGGGTCGATCAGTAGCTCATACAGCCGGTTCAGGCCACCAAACAGTTCGGGGTCACGGCTGAGCACCTGAGTGAAGGGGATAAAACGGCCGTCGCCGCCGACGATTTCTTGCTGCAATTTACCCAGCCAGGCGGCATCGATATAAAACATGATGTATGACCAGCGCTGGTCGCCGATGGGGTTACAGGCGTGGGCCTGCTGCGGATTGATGATCACCACATCGCCGGTGCTGACCTGCAACGCTTGGCTGCCGTTAATATAAATACTGGTGCCGTCGGTGATGGCGCCGATGGAAAAGATTTCATGGCTGTGCAGGGCGTAACAAACCTTACGGCCATCTTCAATGGCGCGGGCTTCCACGAAGGGGAGCTGCGGATCACGCCAGAACTGCGGCGCATTAGCGGTCATTGTCTTTCCTTTTCGATGCGGCGGGGCTAGCTTGTGTTATAGCCTAAAACGCGCCGGGGAGGGAATGCGGGTGATGATTTTTAATGTGTTCGGCCGCCTGCTGGGGGTCAAACGGGCAGGGGGGCAGTGGCAGCTGTTTCGCGTGACGTTGCCGGAGCGCAAGTATGCGCGCAGTTACGACATCGTGTTGCCGGATGAATTGACCGAAAGCGAGATAGCCGGCTATCTGGGGGACATTTACCACGAAGCCGCGACGGAACGCCATCCTGACGTCGTCAGGATCGAATAAACCCCGGCCCGATAAAAAGGGCCGGAGGATTAATCTTCTTCGTTGCGGGCCATCAGTTGGCGTTGGTGCTCTTCGCTGGCCGCCTGGATCTCTTCCAGGACGGAACCGACATCGGCGCGTTTGTTGCTCTCGACAAACTTGCCGGTCAGCACGCTCGCCGGGGTCAGATTACCTTCCTGGTACAGCGCCCAAATCTCTTTGGCATATTTGCTGCCGAGCAGTTCTGGCGCGTACTGACCGTAAAACTGCGACATGTTGTTGATATCACGTTCGAACATGCTTTTGGCGTGGTTGTTGGCGGCGGCATCCACCACCTGCGGCAGATCGATAATCACCGGCCCGTTTTTGTCCATCAGCACGTTGAATTCCGACAGGTCGCCATGCACCAGCCCGGCACACAGCATGCGTACCGCGTAGTTCATCATCAATGCGTGATCGGCCCGTGCCTGTTCCGGCGTCAGGGTAACATCGCTCAAGCGCGGCGCTACCAGGCCTTCTTCGTCGGTGATCAGTTCCATCAGCAGTACGCCATCCAGACAGATATCCGGCTGCGGCACGCGAACGCCCGCTTTGGCGAGCAGGTTCAGCGCATCGACCTCGGTGTTCTGCCAGGCTTCTTCCTGCTGCTGGCGGCCGAATTTAGAGCCTTTGCTCATGGCGCGCGCATCACGGCTGTTGCGCACTTTGCGCCCTTCCTGATAGTTCACGGCCTGCTTGAAGTTACGTTTTTCTGCTTCTTTGTAGACTTTGGCGCAGCGGATCTCTTCGCCGCAGCGCACGATAAAGACGTCGGCTTCTTTGCCACTTTTCAAACGGCGGATGACGTCGTCAATTAAACCATCATCTACCAATGGCTGGAGTCGTTTTGGAATTTTCATGCAGCCTTGTACCCTATTTAGGCTCCGGTGTGAATGGTTTGCTAAGGTGTTACCCCAATTTAGACCTGAAAGGCAAAAAATAGTTTGCCGCCGTTGTGACACATGGCCGCAACGGCGCACCCGCTACAGGGTTTCCGCCAACACCCAAACGCTTACGCTGCCGCCGTTAACCGGGAAAGTTGCCTGCCCCAGTTCGTCGGTGATGACCTCATCCTGACGGTTGCCGAGCAGATCACGCCAGCTTTTATGTGCCAGAGCATCGCCCAGCGAAACCGCTTTGCCGCTTTCAGCTCCGTTGGTGAGCACCACCACGCAGCCAGGGGCATCGGCGGTGCCGCTGCGGGTGAAAGCGACGCAGTTTTTATCATCAAAATAATCGGTTTGCACGCCGTTGGCAAAGCGTTGACGCGCCTGGATCAACTTTTCCAATTCCGGGATCACCGGCATATCAATTTGGTATTCCTGGCCGTCACTGCCTTTATCCTTATAGCTGGCACCGTACAGATCGGGATAGAACACGCAGGGTACGCCTTGTTCGCGCAGCAGGATCAGAGCATAGGCCAGCGGTTTGAACCAGGGTTCGACCGGAGCTTCCAGCGATTGCAGCGGCTGGGTGTCGTGGTTAGCGACCAGCGTGACCGAATGGGCCGGATCGGCGGCGGTCAGGGTGTCGGTGAAAATCTGCGCCATATCGAACCCGTCCCCCTGCTTGGATGCCTGATGAAACTTCAGGTGCAAGGCTACGTCGAACAGCATCACTTTGCCCTCGACCAGGTCAATATACTGTTGTAACGCTGCCAGATCGTGCGACCAATATTCGGCGACGATAAACAGATCGCGCTGCGCGCTGTCACGCACATGATCAGCCCACTCTTTAAAGAACCAGGCCGGGATGTGTTTGGCGGCGTCCAGCCGGAAACCGTCGCAGGGCAGAGTCTCCATCAGCCAGCGAGCCCAGTATTTCAGCTCCTCCGTCACGGCGGGGTTGCGAAACTCAACGTCGGCGCCCATCAGGTAATCGTAGTTGCCTTTCTCGTCGCCGACCTGATCGTTCCAGCCGTCGTCGCCGTAATCATTGGCGATTTTGAAAACGCCTTTTTCATCGGGCTGTTCTACGTAATCCACTCCGCCGAAGCATTTGTAGTCCCAAATGAATTTGGAATAGGTACCTTGCCGCCCTGGAAAGGTGAAGCGGGTGTAGGCCAGGGCGTCAAAACCCTGATCGTTGATGTCATTGCGATTGTTGGCATCCGCTTTGTATACGTGCACCTGCTCTTTTTCGTCGGCGCCGAGCTTATGGTTAAACACCACGTCGTAAATGACCCTTACGCCGTTGTCGCGTAGCCGGTTGGCGGCAAGGGCCAACGCCTCTTTATCACCATATTTGGTGGCGCGACTGCCTTTTTGATCGAACTCCCCGAGATCGAACAGATCATAGCTGTCGTAACCTACCGAATAGCCGCCGGAAGCGCCTTTATAGGCAGGGGGAAGCCACAGGTCGGTGATGCCGATTCCGGCAATTTGCTCGGCGCGTTCGGCGGCTTCCTGCCATAACTTACCGCCATCGGGGTAATACCAATGGAAAAACTGCAGCAACGTGGTTTTTTTCGTCATGAGCAAGCCGTCCTGTTTGCCAAAAGGAGGTGCAAGATGAGCGGTAGCTCACCCCATCACTGTTACAGCATGGGCTACTTTTGGCAAAAGGGAAACCAGGTTTGGGCGGCCGGATCTGCCGCCCTTGGAGGTTAGCGTTGGCTGGCGTAATGCGGTGAGCGCGGGCCATACAAAATGGCGCCGTTCTGGCCGTTTGCTGACAACAAGCGGGTATTGGCGATGGCACCAACATCGAACCCCTTGTCACTGATGGTATCGGCAATTTGCGCGATGGCGGCGCTGATTACCATACCCAGCAGACCGCCGCTGGAGTTGTTGTTATTTTCGTTGCTGGAGGCGGTAGCACTGCCGGCCCAAAGTTGCTTGCCGTTGCGCAAATCGACCAACCTGGCTTTCACGGTAACGCGCGTTTCGCTGTTAATAACGATATAGCTGGTGCCGTATTGTGTGACATCCAGGTACAACACAGCGTCGGCACCGAAGATCTTATGCAGCTTTTGGATACTGACCGCACGGATATCGTTGGCGTTGGTCAGGCCGTTTTGCTGAAAAGTCTCTTCGACCACGGCGACCGGCAGCACATAGTAACCGGCTTCCGCCAACGGCAGCGTGGTGCTGGCAAGGACGCTATGGCTGGCTTTGACATCCGGCGACTGATTGACAGGGGGGAGCACCAGGATGGATTTCGGCTTGCTCTCGTGGAAGGCTGCATAATCGTAAGGTGCTTGTTTGGCGCAGCCGCTCAACAGCAGGGTAACGGCGACGCTGAAGAAACCTAATGCACGTTTCATTTAAAGCTCCCCTTATCCTTAGCCATCAGGAAATTCATAAACGGCGCTGATTCCGGGAACAGCGTTTTCTCTGTATTGAACTCGGTCATGGCCTGGCCGGTATTGCCGGTTTTGCTGTACAGCAACCCCAGTTGTGCATGCAGGCCCGGCGGCACGGCTTTATTCTTGGCGCGAGATTTTTCGGCAATTTCTTTTAGCGTCAAAATCTGTTGTTCAGGGCTTTGGCCATCCTGTTGGTAATATTGGTAAATCGAAGTTTGATAGCCATCCCAGTTGTAGAGCGTTTTTGGCGCGGCGCAGCCGGCCAGCAGGGTCGCTGCGAACAGCGCCCCACCCATTTTTTTAGTTATCATATTGCTGCTTCTATTCCGTTAGTTAGCAGGGCGCCATGCGCCACTTTCGATACCGGCAACCAGGTTATTGACCGCTTCGCGTACGGCCAGATCCAACACTTTGCCGTTGAGGGTGGAATCGTAGCTGGCGGTGCCGCCGAAGCCGATGATTTCACGGTTGGATAGTTGGTACTCGCCGGCACCCTGGGTGGAGTAAACCACTTCTGAGGTCTGTACGTTGACCACATTCAAATTGACCTTGGCATAGGCCACCTGCGTTTTACCGCGTCCCAGAATGCCCCACAGCTGGTGATCGCCCACTTCTTTACGGCCGAATTCGGTCACGTCACCGGTGATCACGTAGTTGGCGCCTTTCAGCGTCTGGGTTTGGCCTTTAATGCCGGCTTCAGTTTTCAACTCATCCATATTGGCGCGATCAAGCACGTTGAAGCGGCCGGTTTGCTGCAGATGGGTGATCAGGATGGTTTTTGACTGGTTGCCCAGACGATCGACGCCATCGGAGAAGATGCCGTTCATATAGCTGGAGCGGTTATCGAACTTGCCGACGGAGATAGGGCTGCGCTGCCCCTGGTAGCTGGTGTTGTAGGACGCCACTTTAGGCACTTCCAGAGAGCGCGAGGATTCAGTAGCACAGCCTGCCAGCAGGCTGACGGAAAGGGCGACTGAGCAGACAACGAGTGATTTTTTCATCGGAATACAATCTCTCCATGATTATAAAAGCGCGCAAGACAGACCGTTTTGCGCCAGGAATTTAAACGGCAGGGGAAATAACAGGTGCTATTTAAACGGGGCAATCCTGCCATGGATATGTAACAAAATACAACTGAATATCGACATAATTGGCGCTATTGGGGATTAAATAACTCATTCAAATACAATGGATTGTGTAAGGATATCATTCGTATTTTATCTGGTTTGCTGAATTATCCGGTTTTTGATGGGTTTATTATTTGTAAAATATATATTTTGTGGCTTTTTATTTTGTAAATTTAATTCAGTAAAGAATGTAATTCTGTGTGAGGCGACAGATTGCTGCAGGTGTCTCGTCAGGTTGAGATTTCACGCCGTTTAAAAATCCGTTATGGTAATGAATATTAGGTAACACTATCAACTAAGTGAAGTGTTTTAGCGCTGGTACCAACGGGGACATTGATTGTGAACATCAGAGATTTCAGGGCATTGTCGCGCAACCTGGTCAGAGAACTGGGCATGCTGAATAAACAGAGTAACGGCAGCCGTTTTTCACCATTACAGATCCATATTCTGATTGAGATCAGCACGCTACCCCTGGGCGTGACCGAACTGGCCACCCGGTTGTGTATCGATAAGGCCAGTGCCAGCCGGGCGGTGCGTAGCCTGGTTGCCGCAGGCATGATTGAAGCGGTGGATTATCCGCACGATAAACGCCACAACCTGAATCAACTGACCCGTTTGGGCCGTAAAACGCTGGCGGCGATAGACACCAATGCCGATGGTTTTATGCAGGATGCATTGGCGCAGTTGGACGATGATGAGTTGGCTGCCACTACGGCCGCGATGAAAAAGATGACCTCGGCATTACGTAACGCACGTAAGCAGCGTGACGCCGCTTTGCGGGTTCGTCCGATAACCCAGGATGATGATGCCGCGATGGCGGGGATTATTTGCAACGTATTCCGCGAGTACGGCATGGATAAAATGGAAGGCGTTAGTCTGCACGATCCCGATTTGGATCGCCTGACCGGCGTTTACCAGGATAACGGCGGAAAATATTGGGTGCTGGAACAGGAAGGCCAGGTAGTGGGGGGCGTCGGCATTGCCCCTTTGGCGGGCGGTGACGTCGGTTACTGCGAGCTGCAAAAACTGTTTTTCAAACCCAGCGTGCGCGGGTTAGGCATGGCGCGTTACATGGTGGTGCAGGCGCTGAAAGCGGCGCGGGCAGCGGGGTACCGCTACTGTTATCTGGAAACCACCGAGCAGTTGAAAGAGGCGCTGGGATTGTATTATGCGCTGGGTTTTACGCTGCTGACGGAAAGACGCGGCAATACCGGCCACCACGGCTGCAATATCTACCTGCTCAAGAATCTGCAAAGCGACTGAGCACCATCCATAAAACAAAAGGCGGCCCAAGGCCGCCTCTTTGCGCAATAGCTGATTCAGCCATTAATTGTAGATGATCGCAGTACCGTGCAGCTTGTTGTCGCCGGTAGTTGAGATAATCTGGAATGATTTAGCGCCTGCTTCATCCGCTTTGGCCGCCAGTTTGTTTTCCAGGCTGGTCAGGTCGGATGCACCGCTGACGGTGACTACGCCAGCTTTTTGCAGATCTGCCGGTTGAGCGTTAACCAAATCGGCGGCAAAGCTGCCGAATGAAGCGGTGGCCAGTGCGATGGCTGCGATGGTGATTTTCAGGTTTTTCATAGTCTTATTCCTATCTTTATATTCTGTATACGGTTTTGTCTGTTGGGTTGTTAAATTAATTAACGATCGATAATTTAATGTTAGACGCCTGTTCGACGCTTTGCAACTATTTTTTTAGTGTTCGTTAATTAATTTTTTCTGACAGCTTTTTGCTGGAAGGCCAAAAGCCGTAGCCACTCCAGCATTATTTAATCAACTTATTGTTATTTATAAATTAATGCGGTGCCGTGCAGTTGGTTGTTGCCGCCTGCGCCAACGATCTGGAACGATTTTGCCCCGGCTGCGTCAGCCTTGGCCGCCAAACCGGCTTCCAGAGCGGTGAGGTCTGAAGCTCCGCTGACGGTGATCACCCCAGCTTTCTGCTGATCTGCTGGTTGGCTGTTAACCAGATCGGCGGCGAAGCTGCCGAATGAAACAGAGGCCAGCGCAAGGGCTGCAAGCGTCATTTTTAAGTTTTTCATGATGTTAATTCCTGTTTTATCAACGTAAATGGGCGTATTTGAATTGGTTGTCGCTAATTACTTAACGATCGATAACTAAATGGTAATCTCTTCTCGACGAGAGCGCAATATTTTTTTATAATGACCGTTAATTTAATTGGCAAGCCCTGCTGCAGAGCGGGATAAGAGAGGGTCTATGAGCATCAATGAAGAAGTCTGCGCCAAAAAAACGCGTGGCAGACCGAAGCAGTTTGATCGCGACCGTGCGCTGGAAAGCGCACTCGATCTGTTCTGGCTGCATGGTTATGAATCCACCTCGATGGCCGATCTGGTCGAGGTGACCGGTGCCAAAGCGCCCACGCTGTATGCGGAGTTTGGCAATAAAGAAGGGTTGTTCCGCGCAGCAGTAGAGCGCTACCTGGAAAAATACACCACGTGCATCAACCAACGGCTGGAGCAGGATTTGCCGGTGGCGGAGATCGTCGAGGATTATGTGCGTTCTCTGGCGCAGCTGTTCACCGATCCGGAAAAACCGTCCGGCTGCCTGATGGTTTGTGCGTCCGCGGCGTTATCGTCCTCTTCCGGTGATGTGGCCGAGATGCTGCGCAAAAAGCATCATATGCAGGAGGCCAGCCTGAAGGCTTGCTTCGACCGCAAGGTAGAACAGGGCGAACTGTTGGTGAAAACCGATACCGCGCTGCTGGCCAAATTTATCATTTGTACCATTGAGGGCATGTCGACTCAGGCACGCGAAGGCGCCAGCCGTGAAGATTTGTTGCGTTTGGTTGATGCGTTGATGCTGGTCTGGCCGCGCCTGAGTCAGGTGGGCAATAAGGTCTAAGCAGGGCACACGACAGGAATAAAGGCCGCATCGCTGCGGCCTTGGTCGGTATTATTGGTTAACCGGGATCACCGCACCCTGGTATTTTTCGCGGATGAAATCCTGAATCGCCTTGGAGTGCAGCACCTTCACCAGCGCAACAATTTCCGGCTTGTTCACGTCGGCCTTGTGCACGGTGATGATGTTGGCATAAGGGTTGTTTTCGCCGCTTTCCACCGCAATCGGGTCTTTGGTCGGGTTCAACCCGGCGTCGATGGCGTAGTTGGCGTTAATCACCACCGCATCGCCCTCGTCGTTGTTGTACATCTGCGGCAGCAGTGCACCTTCCACATTGGCCTGGAACTTCAGGTGTTTCGGGTTTTCCACCACGTCAGAAATGCGCGCATCCACCTTGCTCACGCCCGGCTTCAGTTTAATCACGCCCTCTTTTTCAAAGATCGACAAAATACGACCTTCTTCCGCCACCGCGTCACGCATGATGATTTTGCCGTTGTCCGGTAAATCCTTCAGGCTTTTGTACTTCTTGGAGTAAATACCGATAGGTTCGATATGGATAGCGCCGGCGCTGACAAAGTCGTAGCTCTTGTCGTCGGCATGATCCTTAAGCACCGAATTCAGGTAAGGCACGTGTTGGAAATAGTTGGCGTCAATATCGTGGCTGGCCAGCGCGGTGTTCGGCAGGATGTAGTCCTGGAAAGGTTTGATCACCAAATCTATGCCTTCCTTCGCCAGAATCGGTTTGGCCTGCTCGAGGATTTCCGCGTGCGGCACGTTAGATGCGCCGACCACCAGTTTGGTTTCCGCCGAGGCACCCAAAGAGGCCAACGCGGTCAGTGAGGCGAAAGCCAGCATCATAATTTGTTTTTTCATCATCATTATTCCCTGGTTATTTATCGTTTATCGAGCGTGGTTGTAAGGGTGTCGCCAATGAACTGGATAACGAAAACGATCAATAAAATCGTTAGCGTTGCGGCCAGCGTCACGTCACCGTGGTTGCGTTGAAAACCTTCCAGATAGGCCAGATTGCCCAGCCCGCCTGCGCCAATTACCCCGGCCATCGCGGTGTAGCTCACCAGCGCGATCAGGGTAACGGTAATGCCTGAAACCAGTGCCGGTGAAGATTCCGGCAGCAGCACGCGGAAGATAATGGTGCTGGTTTTGGCGCCCATCGATCGCGCCGCCTCAATCACTCCCTTGTCGACTTCGCGCAGGCCAATCTCGACCAATCGGGCGTAGAACGGTGCCGCGCCGACGATTAGCGCCGGCAATGCCGCATCGGCGCCCAGAATGGTGCCGATCAACGTCTTGGTGAACGGGATCAACAACACGATCAGAATGATGAAAGGAATGGAGCGGAACACGTTGACCAGCACTGAAATCAGCGAATAGACGGCCCGGTTTTGCAGCAGCTGACCGCGGGAGGTCAGGAACAGCAACACCCCGAGGACGATGCCGAGTACCAGCGTCGCCAAACCGGCGATCCCGGTCATATACAGGGTTTCCCAGGTGGCGTTCAACAACGAATCAAGACGCAGGTGAGGGAACAGTGACTCAAGCATGTTTAATGACCTCAACGGCGATCTGTTGCTCTTTCAACAGCTTCAGCATGCTGTCGATTTGCAGGTCGTTGCCTTCGACGTGAATGTAAAGTTCGCCAAAGGAACCATTCAGGGTTTGACTGATTTTGCCGTGCAGAATGTTGATACTTACCTTGTAACGCAGGATAACGTCAGAAATCACCGCCTGATGGGTCTGCACGCCGACAAACGTCAGCTTGAAAATCGCGCCCGACAGATGTTGGCTCAACAGCGGATTGAAGCTTTCCTCGGTTTCCTGATATTGCGAAACCTGTTTGACGAACTGTTGGGTGATCGGCTGTTGCGGCCGGGTGAACACGTCAATCACCGGGCCTTCCTCAACGATGCGACCGTTTTCCATCACTGCCACTCGGTGGCAAATTTTGCGCACGACGTGCATTTCATGGGTGATCAGCACAATGGTCAGGTTCAGCTTGCGATTGATGCCCAGCAGCAAATCGAGAATCGAGTCTGTGGTTTGAGGGTCGAGCGCCGAAGTGGCTTCATCGCACAGTAAAACCCCCGGATTATTGGCCAGCGCGCGGGCGATGCCGACGCGCTGTTTTTGTCCGCCGCTCAACTGCGACGGATAAGCATCTTCGCGGCCCTGCAGCCCAACCAGTGCGACCAGCTCCGCCACTCGCGGTTTAATCTGTGCTTTGGGCACGCCGGCGATTTGCATGGAAAAAGCAATGTTCTGACTGACGGTGCGTGACCACAGCAGGTTGAAGTGTTGGAACACCATGCTGATTTTCAACCGCGCCTGGCGCAAGGCGTTGCCTTCGGCTCCGGCGATATCGAAACCTTCAACCTGAATGCTGCCGCTGCTGGGCGTTTCCAGCCCGTTCAGCAAGCGGATCAGCGTGCTTTTACCGGCGCCGCTGTAGCCGATGATGCCGTAGATTTGCCCGGCCTCGACCGTCAGGTTGACGTCATCCACTGCGACAACGCGGCCCTGTGCGCTGTCAAAAGTTTTGCAAACGTTCGAAAGAACGATCATAGAGAAGCGAATCCTTATTTAATACATCACAGAATTCCGTCCGGAGCGCGTCACGCCGGAAAGGGATCGGCTTCTTGGGATAAGGGCAGACGGAACCTCTGTTGCTGGTGAATACGGGCCAATCCTACCGGGGGTTTATAGTGACAGGAAGAATGTAAATTCTATTAGTTATTCTGATTTGGTATATCAAGTGATGAGCGGAAGTGATGGTAAAACGACGGCCAGGGCAGACCATGGCCGAGGGGTTGGCGTTAGCGTTTGGCGAGCTTCATGTGCAGCAGCGGGAAAGGGTTGCCCTGGCCGTCGAGCGCGGAACGCCCGGTGATTTCAAACCCGTAGTGGCGGTAAAAACCGCTGGCCTGCGGGTTCTGTTCATTGACGTCCAGCTGTAACTCGTTATGCAAGGTTTCCGCATGCTCCAGCAGTGCCTTGCCGACACCTTTGCCACGCTGATCCTGATCGATAAACAGCATTTCCACTTTGTTGCCGCTCAGTCCGATAAAACCGCAGGGCTGGCCGGTGCCGTCCACGGCAACCCAAACGTTGACCGCAGGCAGGTAATCGTTCAGCACCAACGGATAGAGTTTGGCGATGTCTTCTTCGGTAAGAAAATGGTGGGTAGCGCGTACCGAACGCTGCCAAATCTCCACCAGTTGCGCATTGTCTTCTGCCGCGCGAGCTCGGATAGTGAACATGGTAACTCCCGTATTTGGACTCATTTATTTTAAACCCGGCCCCACAGTCTGGCTACGGTCAGGGCGATAAAGGTTTCCAGCTTGGCGGATTGCCGCCTTTCGGGCAGATAGACCAGGTGCATCGGGCGCGGCAGTGGTGAATACTCCGGCAGTACCCGGACCAATCTGCCGGCGGCGATATCTTCATCCAGCAGCAGAGTGGCATGCAGCGCGATGCCAAAATCCGCCAATGCCGCCCGGCGTACCCCTTCACCGGAGTCCATTCTCAATCGAGGCCTGACCGGTACGCTGATCTCTCCCGGCGGCCCCAACAGCCGCCAAAAGTGGTTGCCATCCCACTGGCTGAAACCAAAGCAGCAGTGTGCGCTGAGCTGCTCCGGCCTTGTGGGTTCACCGTGCTGTGCCAGATAATCCGGCGAGGCAGCCAGCGTCATGCGGTAATCGGGCAGGGCGCGCGCCACCAGGCCGTCGTCCGCCACCGGCCCGATGCGAAACGCGGCCTCGTAGCCTTCTTCGATCAAATCCACCTTGCGATCCGACAGCACCACTTCCGCTTCCACCTCCGGGTGCCGTTGCAGGAACTCGGTCAGTATCGGTGTCAGAACGCGGTTGCCGAAGGTGACCGGCGCGCTGATGCGCAACAGCCCGCTGGGGGAGCTTAACAGCGCCCGCGCACTGGCTTCGGCCGCGTCGGCATCGGCCAACAGTCGGCGGCAGCGTTCGTAAAACACCCGACCGGCCTCGGTCAGCCCCTGGCGGCGGGTAGTACGATTAAGCAGCGGCGCATTCAACCGTTGTTCCAGAGCGCGAATGTGTTTGCCAACCATGGTCGGTGAAATAGCCATCTCTTCGGCGGCGGCGACGAAGCTGCCTTTTTCCACCACCCGTACAAACACCGCCATGCTGGTTAATCGATCCATTATAAACCCCTGGTGTTTTCTGAATGCTTTTTAGGCCACTGTTGCCGAGTATAGCGCTTTGCGATAATCAATCTATCGACCGTCAGTGTGTTATTGGCGGAAATTTTCCGGAGTGGCGATATGCAGGCATTAGCGTTTGAACAATTTGGCGGGCCGGACGTGCTCGAATACCTTGAGCTGCCGACACCGGCGGTACCTGCGGGTGCGGTACAGGTACGCATGGGGGCCGCCGGGCTGAATTTTGCCGATATCTATCGCCGTAAGGGCAATTACGTGCTGCACGGCAATCCCTCTCATATTGGCGGTTACGAAGGGGTTGGGACCATCATTGCCTTGGGTGAGGGCGTTCAGGGGTGGCAACTCGGAGAGCGGATTGGTTTCGCTGACGTACCTTTTTGTCATGCCACTCGCATCAATGTGCCGGTGGAGCACGCGCTGCGTCTGCCGCAGGCATTGAGCGACGTTGAAGCCGCCTCTATTTTGCTGCAGGGGCTGACGGCGCAGTACCTGATCAATGACAGCGTTCAGGTCAAGGCGGGCGATCGCGCCCTGGTGCATGCCGCCGCCGGCGGTGTCGGACAGATCCTTACCCGGATGCTGGTGGCGCGTGGCGCGCAGGTTTACGCCGTTGTCTCTTCGGCGCATAAACAGCAGATTGCGTTAAACAACGGCGCGGTGGCGGCCTTCACTTATCAGCAGGATTGGGTCACGCAGATTGCCGCTCTGACCGACGGCGGCGTTGAGTACGGTTTTGACTCCGTGGGCATCACCCTGCAACAAAGCATCGACGCGCTGCGCCCCGGCGGTCGGGTGGTCACCTTCGGCATAGCCGGGGGTGAGGCACCGGCGATCTCTGCCTATCAGCTGATGATGGATTCCAAAGGCGTAGTGGGGGGCGATCTCTGGACTTACCTCAATAACGCAGAGGCGCGACGTACGCGGGCCGAGCGTCTGTTCAGCAGTTGGCAGAATGGCGAGTTTGCTATCCCGCACATCGAAACCTTCCCGCTCAAAGAGGGGGCGGCGGCGCACCGTCGCCTGGAAGATCGCAGCTTTGCCGGCAAAATTGTGCTGCTCAACGATAGCGACCCGCGGAGTTAAAAGCCGTATTTCGCTTCATGTTACACTGGCCGCCAGAAGCTAAACGGGGCCAGTCAGGATGGAAGTGATACGCGCAGCGATAGAAAAACAGGTCATCAGCCTGACCGGGCTGGCGCTCGGCGGCATTGATTTTGAAAATCCGCCGGGGGATCCGGGCCTGTTCGGCCCGCAGTCGGTTATCTGGCAGGTGCACAACGATTTTACCTCGATGCTGTGCGGGGGCGTCAGCGCCTTGCTGATGCAAATGCTGCACCCGCTGGCGTTGGCGGGAGTGTGGGATCATTCCAACTTTCGTGAAGATATGCTCGGCCGCCTGCGCCGTACCAGCCAGTTTGTCTCCGTCACCACTTTTGGCCCCAGCGCCGAAGCCGAACGCCTGATTGCCAAAGTCAAAGCTATTCACCTGCGGGTCAACGGCGTCAGCAGCGACGGCAGGCCTTACGCCGCCAGCGATCCTGAGTTGCTTACCTGGGTGCACGTGGTGGAAAGCAGCCGTTTTTTGGCCAGCCATTTACGCTACCGCAACCCGTCTCTTCCCCGTGAAAAGCAGGACCAATATTACCGTGAGGCTGCACGCGTAGCCGCAGCCTTGGGGGCGGAAGAAATCCCAACCTCCTGCACGGCGGTAGAGGAGTATCTGCAACGGATGCGTCCGCAATTGGTGTGCGATGAGCGCACGCGGGAAGTCGCGCGTATTCTGCTGGCCGCGCCGGCTCCCAGCGCATTGGCCCGGCCTTTTGGCGCTTTAGTGATGCACGCGGGTATCGACCTGCTGCCTGACTGGGCGCAACAACAGTTTGATTTTCATCCCGGAAACTTACGCCGCCGCCTGGTGCGCACCGGTGCAGGGGGCGTCGGTAAAGTGCTGCGCGCCTCAATGCGTAATGGTTCATATCAGCGTGCGCAGCGCCGAATTAACCGACAGGCCTGAATCGGCGCAGACTATAATTCTTACCAATAACCCGATGTTTCGGGGCACTTTTGAGACTTTTACGGGTGATCCGAGCGGTAATGCGCTTTACACTGGATAAAAGCCAATTTCCATTTTATTTAGCGTGCAGCATTATTCTGCGCCTTGAGCCTATTTGAGGTTATATGAACGAGTCACACGTACTTGCTGAAGTCAGTAATGAGAACCAGACGCTGGTCGCGGTGGTTCAGCAAGATCACCGGGCTGCTTATTTTTATATTTACCCTACAGAAGAAAATAGCGAGCGTTTTCAGGTGCGCGCTTGCTGGCTGCGTAACCTGGCCGCTGCGCCGCAGCAGGAAGACAGCGCGGCACTGGCGCTGGGGCAGCCACCGATGCTGGCGGCCGAGTTTTGCCGCAATCTGGAAGGGGAAGCGCCGCTGAACCCGGAAGGGCTGACGGTGGTTTGGACCGAGAGCGACGACGGCGCGGCACTGTGGTATTACGGTCAATTGCTGGCGGTGATCCCCGGCTGGAGCCTGTATATCGACCATTCGGTATGTTATTCCGCCAGCTGCATTAAAGAGAGCCCGCTGGCTTATCCGCTCGGTTCCGCTTCCACCAATACCCAGTATGCACTGGCGGAAAGTACCCGTCAGTTCTGGCGCAGTTGGCAGCGGGAGGAAGGGAATCCCTGGCCCAAGATGCAGAGCGATTATCAGGCGCATTACGAGCAGCATTTTGGCCCCTCGGTGAAATACTACGCCATCGATCAGGGCAAGTGGCCGCCGATGGCGATCACTCAGCATGAACGCGACGGCATCTACTATTTCCTTACCCTGGGCGTCAGCATCCGGCCGATGCCGTGGGTAGAGATCCTGTTTAACGACGACGCCTCCCGCTATCGCCGTATGGAAATGGGTATCGCCATCGACGGTCAATACATGACCGAGGAAAATGCGATACAGATGGCCAGCGCGTTGGCTGGTTTCGCCCACGTGCCTTGGTCAAAAATCACCTGGTTTGGCGAAGGGCATACCCTGGAGTCCGAAGTGGCGCCTCAGGGCTATGAGGGCTACGTGCTGTCTTCCTCCTTTTATCCGTATCACGAGCATCTGAGCTTGCCGAAACAGTATGGCGATCCGGTCAATATTTTCTGGGCCAGCCCGGTATTTGAAGCCGAGCGTCTGCTGGCGCATGCGACGCCGAATGGGGGTCATGAGTTGGTTAACAAACTGCGTGAGCAGGGCGTTGACCATATCTTCCGCCCGCGTCAGCCGGTATGCTGAGACGGAATTTATTCTCTGGAGCCAATCATGAAGTCAGCGCTGTTGGTTATTGATGTGCAGAAAGGGTTGTTTACACCGCCGCCGGCGGATGCCGAAGCGACGATCGATCGCATTAACACTCTGAGCGCCGCTGCCCGTCAGGCCGGCGTGCCGGTGATTTTCATTCAGCATCAAACGCAGCATGATGAGTTGGCGCACGGCAGTGACGCCTGGCAACTTGATCCCGGTTTGCAGGTAAAGGCCGGCGATCATCGGGTAGAGAAAACCACGCCGGACTCATTCCTGCGTACCGGATTGGGGCCGCTGTTGATTGCGAACGGTATCTCGCATCTGGTGGTTTGCGGCTATTCCACCGAATTTTGCGTGGATACCACCACCCGCCGCGCCGCCGCTCTGGGTTACCCGGTGACGCTGGCGGCCGATGCGCATACCAGCCACGACAAAGCGCATGCCTCCGGCCTGCAGATCCGCGCCCATCACAACGCCACACTGTCGAATATCGAAAGCTTTGGTGTCCTGATCGACGCACTGCCAACGGCAGAAATTCGTTTCTGACGGCCAGATAAAAAGCCCGGAGCGATCCGGGCCTATCAGGATTACTTCAATCCGGCTCTGCGTGCCGCCACTTTGGCCAACGCCGACCAATCCAAATCTGCGTCGCCTTGCGCCACCGCGTCGAGGAAGTTGTCCTTCAGCACGCTGGCGAACGGCATTGGCGTGTGGCTGTTGGCGCCGGCCTCCAGCGCCAGGCCGACGTCTTTCATCCCCAGGCTTAATTTAAAACCCGCAGGTTCAAACTTTTCTTCGGCGATCAACCCTCCATAACCCTTGTAAGCCGGAGAGGCAAACAGGGTACTGGTGAGCATGTGCAGATAATCCGCGCCGGAAACGCCGTAGTTGCGCACCAGAGCACTGCCTTCCGCCATCGCCTCAATGGCGCTGGCCAACGTGAAATTGGCGGCGATTTTAACGATGTTGGCCTGTTCGGGCTGGTCGCCAAAATGCCAGGTCTGCTGGCCGAGCACCTCAAACAGCGGCTGCACCTTGGCGAGCAACAGCGGATCGCCCGCCGCCAGAATATTCAGCTTGCCGGCTGCGGCTACGTCCACCCGCCCCAACACCGGTGCGGCGATATAACCGACGTTGCGCTCCGCGTGCAGCAACGCCAGCCGTTTGGCCAACGCCACTGAGACCGTCGCCATATTGATGTGAATCGCTCCCGCCCGCAGCTGTTGCAGCAGCCCGCTTTCCACCACTACCTGCTCGGTGGCGGCATCGTTGGCCAGCATGGTGATCAGTACGTCCACCTCCGCCAGTTCTTCCGGCTGCCGAGCCTGCACGGCCCCGGCGCTCACCAAAGGCTGTGCTGCCTGGGGCGAACGGTTCCATACCTTTACCCCATAGCCAGCCTGCAACAGGTTGGCGGCCATCGCGCTGCCCATACCGCCCAGGCCGGCAAATCCGATCTTCATATCGCGTTCCTTTTCTCAGGTTATCTTCCTTCACCCTAACGCGACGCTCGGAGAACGCAAATGGCGGAATGTAACGCTTTCTTAACCGACCCGCGCCCCCCCGTTAATCGAGGTAACGGTTCCGGTGATGAAAGAGGCCTCTTTCGAAGCCAGCCACAGCGCGGCGCTGGCGATATCCTCTACCCGGCCGGTGCGCCCCATCGGTGTTTCGGCCGCGATGGCGTCAATGCGATCCTGCGGCAAACCGGTACCGAAAAAGCGAGTATCGGCGATAAAGCCCGGCGCAATGGCGTTAACCGTGATGCCTGCTTCGCCCAGTTCGCGTGCCAGGCTGAGGGTAAAACCTTGCACGCCGGCCTTGGCGGCGGAGTAGCCCAGGGCACCGGCGCTGCCGCTGCCGCATTGGGCGGCGATCGAACTCAGGTTGATGATGCGACCGCCCGGTTTACGCAGGTACGGCAACATCGCCAAGGTAAACAAAAAGGTACTTTTCAGGTTTCCGTCGATCACCGCGTCCCATTCTTGCTCGGCCTGCGCCAGGGGCGTATCGGCGGCAATCACCCGGGTAAAACCGGCGTTGTTGATCAGCACATCCAAAGTACCCAGATCGGCTGCCAACTGGGCGGCCACTTCTTCCACCGCGCCACGTTGGCTCAGGTCCGCCGCATAATGGCGGGTGCCGTGGCCAATTTGCTGCGCCGCCTGTTGCAGGCGTTGAGGGTTACGCGCCACGATGGCGATGCGGTAATCCTGTTGTGCCAGTTGCTGGGCGATGGCCAGTCCAATACCGCTGGATCCGCCGGTAATCACCGCTGTACGTTGCGTCATAGCTGATTCTCCTGTGCCCGTGGTCCACGCCGGAATGGCGCAGCACTTGAGGGTTCGGAAAGTATTGGCTTTCGCTATCGATACATCCAATACTCTATTTATGCTTCCAAAATACGAAAAAGGTATCACGTGATTGAGCTACGCCAACTGCGGCAATTTGTCGCCGTCGCCGAAGAGATGAGCTTTCACCGCGCCGCCGAGCGTTTGCACATGGCGCAGCCGCCGTTGACGGCCGCCATCAGAAAGATTGAGCAGGAGCTGGGTGTCCCCTTGCTGGAACGCGGCAACCGGATCACGCGCATCACCGAGGCTGGGCAGGTGTTTCTAATCGAGGCGCGGCGGACCCTGGCGCAGTTTGAGCGCACCCTTGGCAATACCCGACGTGCGGCGCGTGGCCTGACGGAATCGCTACGGTTGACCTTTGTCGATAGCACGGTCAATGCCCTGCTGCCGGGGATCCTGCGCCAGTTTCGTCAGGCGCACCCGCAGGCGGAGTTCCATTTGCAGGAGGCCACCACCGCCGAACAGCTGATCGCGCTGCGCGACGATCGCGCCGATATCGGCATGGTGGTCCTGCCGATAGCGCCACAGGATGAGCTGCAGATTCTGCCTTTTTTACAGGATCGCATGGTGCTGGCGCTGCCGGATCACCACCCTTTGGCGACGCAACGGCACGTGACGCTGAGCGATTTGGCCGATCAGCCCTGGGTGCTGTTTCCGGCACATTATGGGCCGGGGATGCACGCGGCGATTTTGCAGGCCTGTGCGGTGGCGGGGTTCAGCCCGCGTATCGTGCAGGAAGCTCGGCAGATGCAAACCATCGGCGGGCTGGTGGCCGGTGGGGTGGGGATTGCACTGATGCCGGCTCTGTTTGCGGTACTGAAATCACCCGGCGTGGTGTTCCGCGAACTGAGTGGCGCGGGTAGCCCGGTGCCCTATACGCTGGCGCTGGCGTTACGCACCCCTTCACCGCTGATCGAGGCATTTTGTCGTATCGCCGGCGAACAGGCGGCGGCCTGGCAGCGTGCGGTTATTGACAACCGGCGCAGTGGGGGGATACCTTAAAAGCATGAATATGCCGATGCACTCCACTCACAGCCAGTCTTGGTGGCGCCTCCTCTGAAGGCGGCACGGGTATTCACACCTCTTTTCAATGCCGCCGGTTCTGGCGGCATTTTTATTGCGTTGATCCGGTGGTGTATTTACTTTCAGGAGCAATGCAATGAGCTACACCATTTTGACCGGCGATCGCGCCACCGGATCCCTGCATTTAGGCCACTACGTCGGATCCTTGCGCCAGCGCGTTGAGCTGCAACAACAGCATCAGCAAACGGTGCTGGTCGCGGACCTGCAGGGGCTGACCGATAACGGCAACAATCCGCAAAAAATCAGCGCCAACGTGCTGAATCTGGTCGCCGACTACCTGGCGGTCGGCATCGATCCGCAGAAAACCACGATTTGCCTGCAATCCGCGCTGCCGGCGCTGGCTGAGCTGACCATGTATTATCTCAATCTGGTCAGCGTGGCACGGCTGGAGCGCAACCCCACAGTGAAAAGCGAAATTATCGAAAAAGACTTTTCCCGCAGCCTGCCGGCCGGTTTTCTGGTGTACCCGGTCAGCCAGGCGGCGGACATCACCGCATTTGGCGCGACCCACGTACCGGTTGGTGACGATCAGCTACCAATGCTGGAGCAGACCAACGAGATCGTGCGGCGCTTTAATCGCATCGTTGGCAGACCGGTACTGACGGAATGCCAGCCGTTGTTGAGCAACGTCGGCCGCCTGCCGGGGCTGGATGGGCAGGGCAAGATGTCGAAATCGCGCGGCAACACCATTACTCTGGGCGCCGATGCCGAGCAGGTGCACAAGGCGGTTATGAGCATGTTTACCGATCCTGGCCACCTGAACGTTAAGGATCCCGGCCGCGTGGAGGGCAATATGGTGTTCACCTATCTGGATGCTTTCTGTGAGGATGCCGATCTGGTTGCCGATCTGAAGGCGCATTATCGTCGTGGCGGGCTGGGGGACATGAAAATCAAACGCCTGTTGGAAGATTGCCTGCAAAGCCTGCTGGAGCCAATCCGTACCCGTCGGGCCGAGTATCTGGCCGACAAGGGCGAGCTGTTGCGTATTCTGCAGCAGGGCACCCAGCGTGCCGATAAGATCAGCAAGCAGACGCTGGCACAGGTGAAAGGCGCGTTGGGGCTGGATTTCTTTAGCCTGTGTTGAACGCACGCCCTCAATCGTGGGAGAGGGCGGCGGAGTGAAATCCTTAGGCGGCGCTGTCAACGATCGGGTGTTTAACCACGAAGATATACGACAGTGCACCTATCAGGGTGAAGCAGGAACAGAGGATGAGCGCCAGGTTGAAAGAGTGGGTGGTATCGAGGATCCAGCCGGTGACCACCGGCGCGAACGAAGCGAAGATAAAGCTGGCGAAGTTTTGAATGCTGCCGACGGAGGCCGTCATGCGCGAGGTTACCGCCACGTGGATCAGGCCCCAGCAGGAGGTGCCGGCAAAGTGGATACAAAACAGCGCCATGCCGATCAACAACACCGCGCTGTAGGTGGTGGTAGCCTGGGCAACCACGGCGGTAAAGGAAGCGGACAGCAGCATGCCGGCCACAATGCAAATTTTGCGGCTTTTCAGCGGTGCCATTCCGCGCCGAACTAAAAAGTCGGTGACGAAACCGTTCGACAACATACCGGCGGCGCCAAACAGGAAGGGGATGGCACTCATTAGCCCGGTGCTTTTCAGGTCCAGATGGTAAGTGGTTTGCAGGTAACCGGGCAGCCAGGCCAGATACAGCCAGGCGGTGTAGTTGATGCCGCTAAAGCCGATCATCATGCCCCACATGGTACGGTTCCTGAATAGCCCACGCCACTCGCGAAAGTTCATCGGTTCAGGCCGCGCGCTGACGCTACCGGCGTTCAGATAGGCCTGTTCCTGAGCACTCAGGCTGACGTCCTGCCGGTTGCGGTACAGCATGTACCAGCCGATCGACAGGGCGATCCCCAACACGCCGATGGTGATGAACATACCGCGCCAGCCGAAGGCCAGCATCATGGCCGTGAGGATTGGCGGGCTGATCGCCAGCCCGATGGTCGAAGCGGCATTGAAAATGCCCATGGGCATGCCACGATCTTTAATGTTGAACCAGTCATTGATCACCTTTACGCCGCACGGATTCATTGGCGCTTCGCCGATCCCCAGCCCGATACGTACCCAGATAAACTGGGTGAAGTTATGGATCATGCCGGACAGCGTTTGAAACAGCGACCAGACAAACATCCCGATCCCCAGCATCAGACGTGGGCCTTTTCGATCCAACAGCGGCCCGCAGGGCAGTTGGGCGATGCCGTAGGCCAATGAAAAAGCCGACAGCAGCAAGCCGATTTCGGTACCGCTCAGCCCCATTTCTTCCCGAATGGTGGAGTTCGCCACTGAGAGCGAGCTGCGATCGAGAAAATTGATTATTGCCGCCAGAAATAGCAACAACATGGCCGTAGTTTGGATTTTTTTAATTTTTGCCGAGCGGACTAACATGCCCTCCGGTGGCATAGGAATTATGTTATCGGAATAGGGATCCGTTTGTGGTTTTCCGCTATCGACGGTATGGGTTCTTTCCATCTTTCTTTGCCTCCAGAATTTCGCATTAATAATATTTATTATTCCGGGTATTCCCCTGGGAAGTGCATTAGCAGGTGGTCGGCAGTAAGCCTAGTGGGCGAAATGGGGTTGGCGGTGTGTTTTGTCGCGGTTCCGTGCAGCAGCCAATATTTTGCTGCTTTTTATCGGTTTTAAATGCTGTGGGGGTGTTTTTTATCAATAAAGAGCGCCACCCCGAATCAGGCGATGCTCTGATTGATCGAGCGGATCATGGACTGCTTGGCGGTGTCCAGATGGCGGTGCAGGCCGTTGATGGCTTCCTGATCGTTACGGCAGATCAACGCGCTGAGAATGGTCATGTGTTCTTCAATGGCGACGATATTGCGCTGTTTAAGATCGGTTTCATCCCACTGGTAGTGGAAATGAAAAATCACGGAAATGATCTCCAGCGACTGGTTGAAGAACGGGTTGTTGGCAGCGGAGAGGATCAGCCCGTGGAAATCGCGATCCAATTGGGAAAACAGGCGATAGTTGTCGCTGATGTTTTCCCGCAGTTGGCGGTGACGGCTCAGCAGCTCTTTGGCCTGCAGCCAGCGCTCGTCGTGCATCGGCAGATTGATAAAGTGGGAAAGGGCGTGCGTTTCCAGCATCTGGCGCAATTCAAACAGCTGTTCGGCGTAGCGTTGATCAAATTTCTTCATGCTCCACTGACCGCGCCGGACGCTGTCGATCAGGTTGTAACGGCTGAAGTGCAACAGAAACTCCCGCACCACCACCGGGCTCACGTTGACCGCACGCGACAGCTGCAGTTCGCTGAAGGTATCGCCGGCACGCAGCTGCTTTTGGTTGATCATTTGGTAGAACGCCTTTTCAAACTTTTTCCCCTGTTCATCAAGAGAAAGGCTCTGGCAGTCGAAGCCATCTTGCGGCAGTGCCCGGCGTAAAATAACGTAGTCATCGCCGACTTTTTCCAGCACGCCACACTGGGACAAGTGCGCCAGCGTATGGCGTACGGTGGTGCGGCTGATGTTGTACATTTCGGCCAGGGCGGCCTGAGACGGCAGCGGCGAGCGCAGGTGGCCGTTATTGATGCTGTCGATCATCTGGTTTACCACGTTTTGCCGCAGGTTTTGGGTTCTGCTCATGCTGTGCCTCAGGTGTTTTTTATGCATTTAAAACCAATTTAAATCGGTTTATTTAGCGATACCTCACAGATTTGTCTGAACATATCGGCGGCGCTCCGGTTTTTATTTAATAACCTCCTCATCATTAGTGGAGGAAAAACGATGACAACAATGAAAACCTTAGTGTGTGAGCAGCCGACAAAATTAGTTTATCAACGGCGTCCGGTGCCTTTTCCTGCCGCGCAGGAAGTGGTGATCAAAATAATCACCGTCGGCATTTGCGGCACGGATATTCATGCCTGGTCCGGTCATCAGCCTTTCTTCAGTTATCCACGCGTATTGGGCCATGAAATATGCGGTGAAATTGTCAGCGTCGGCAATAACACCACTGACTGGCAGGTGGGCCAGCGGGTGGCGGTAATGCCGTATATTTCTTGCCACCGCTGTGGCGCTTGCCAAAGTGGCAAAACCAACTGCTGCGAGAATATTTCGGTGATGGGTGTTCATCAGGATGGCGGTTTTTGCGAATACCTCAGCGTGCCGATCGGCAACCTGCTGGCGGTGGACGATGTGGCTCCTGAAGCGGCGGCACTGATTGAGCCCTTTGCCATCAGCGCTCATGCGGTGCGTCGTGCCGGGATTGCGGCGGACGATCAGCTGCTGGTGGTAGGTGCCGGGCCTATCGGGCTGGGCGTCGCGGCGATTGCCAAAGCCGATGGCGCGCAGGTGGTGGTGGCGGATACCAGCGCCGAGCGTCGGCGGCACGTCGAGCAGGTGTTGCAGTTACCAACGCTTGATCCGCAGGATGAACGCTTTGATGCGGCGCTGCGCGGCCAGTTCGACGGCAAATTGGCCGCCAAGGTGATTGACGCCACCGGCAACCCGCAGGCGATGAACCACGCCGTCGATCTGATTCGTCACGGCGGCAGCATCGTGTTTGTCGGCTTGTTTAAGGGCGACCTGCAGTTCTCCGATCCGGAGTTCCATAAAAAGGAAACTACCTTGATGGGCAGCCGCAACGCGACCAGCGAAGACTTTGCCAAGGTGGGGCGGCTGATGGCGGCAGGGAAAATCACCGCGCAGATGATGCTTTCACACCATTTTGATTTCGATAGCCTGGCGGAGCATTACGAAGCGCAGGTGATCAACAACAGGCAGTTAATTAAGGGTGTCATTCACTTTTAATAAGCCCCAGCGGGAAATGATGGCACGCGTCATTTCCCGGCCACAAAAGCATCATCCCGTTGTCATAAACTTATCCGTTAATAGGTGCCCATAATGATTAGTCACTGAAACCAGAGAAATCATATGGCTCAGGCACTGTTAAAACTGGCACCAACCGATTTTCCAGGGCAGCAACCGGTTCAACTACAAAAAGTGTTATCGGTTAAAGGTTTGGGAAAAGCGTATAAATCTCAGCATCGCGTGCTGGATGACATCAACTTCGATCTGCACGTCGGTGAATTCGTGGCGGTGATCGGGCGTTCCGGCGCCGGCAAATCCACCTTGCTGCATACCCTGAACGGCACCATTCCTTCGAGCTGTGGCGAGATGCTGCACTTTGAGGATGACGGCGTAGCTCAGGATATCGCGCAGCTTTCCCCTCGTCAGATGCGGCAATGGCGTGCCCGCTGCGGCATGATTTTCCAGGACTTCTGCCTGGTGCCACGGCTGGACGTGATGACCAACGTGCTGTTGGGGCGACTGAGCCACACCTCGACCCTGAAATCCTTCTTCAAACTGTTTGACGATACCGACCGCGCCCGTGCTATCGAGCTGTTGCAATGGCTCAATATGCTGCCGCATGCCCTGCAGCGCGCCGAAAACCTGTCAGGCGGTCAAATGCAGCGAGTGGCGATCTGCCGCGCGCTGATGCAAAACCCCAAAATCCTGCTGGCCGATGAGCCGGTGGCGTCGCTCGATCCGAAAAATACCCGTCGCATTATGGATGCGCTGCAAAAAGTCAGCGAAAACGACATCGCAGTGATGGTGAACCTGCACTCGGTCGAGTTGGTAAAAGAGTATTGCACCCGGGTGATCGGCATTGCACAGGGCAAGATCGTGTTTGACGGCCACCCTTCGCAATTGAACGAACGGATACTGCACCAGCTGTACGGCGAGGAAGCCAATCAGATCCATTAACCACCAGAACCTTTATCTTCACTTTTACCTTTACACACACAAGGCATTGTAATGAAAAAAGTATTGAGTCTGACCACAGTGATGGCCGGCGCGATGATGGTATTTAATGCTGCCGCAGCGGATGCACCTAAAGAACTGAATCTGGGCATTCTTGGCGGACAGAACGCCACCCAGCAAATCGGCGACAACCAGTGCGTGAAGCAGTTCCTGGACAAGGAACTGAACGTGGACACCAAGCTGCGCAACTCCTCTGACTATTCTGGCGTGATCCAGGGTCTGCTGGGCGGCAAAATCGATCTGGTGCTGAGCATGTCACCGTCGTCGTTTGCCTCGGTCTATATCAAGGATCCGAAAGCGGTTGATATCGTCGGCATCGCGATTGACGACGTAGACCAATCTCGCGGTTACCACTCCGTGGTAGTGGTTAAAGCCGGTAGCCCGTATAAAAAGCTGGAAGATCTGAAGGGCAAGGCCATTGGCTTCGCCGATCCGGATTCCACTTCCGGTTTCCTGATCCCGAACCAGGAGTTCAAGAAACTGTTCGGCGGCACGGTAGACAATAAATATAACAACGCCTTCTCTAGCGTCACCTTCTCCGGCGGCCATGAGCAGGACATCCTTGGCGTGCTGAACGGCCAGTTCGAAGGCGCGGTGACCTGGGCGTCGATGATCGGCGACTACAACACCGGCTATACCAGCGGCGCGTTCAACCGCATGATCCGTATGGACCATCCCGATCTGATGAAACAGCTGCGCATTATCTGGCAGTCGCCGCTGATCCCGAATGGCCCAATCCTGGTGAGCAACTCGCTGCCGGCTGATTTCAAAGCCAAGGTTGTGACGGCCATCAAGAAGCTGGATAAGGACGATCACCAGTGCTTCATCAAGGCCATGGGCGGTAAACAGCACATCGGTGACACCACTCTGGCGGAATACCAGAACATCATCGACATGAAACGTGAGCTGACCAAAGGCGACCGTTAATGCTGACGGGGCTCGGCCTGGTCGAGCCCCGCTGAATTCCTCACGTCGGAAACCTATTTTGAATACAGATTTTGCGCACTACTACCAACAGATCCGCAGCAAGCAAAAGCGCGAGACGCTGTTTTGGTCGCTCGGTCTGGTGGCGCTCTACCTGGGCGCCGGCAGCATCGCCGAGTTCAACCTGCACACCGTGTGGGTCTCCATTCCTCACTTCTTTGATTATCTGGCGGAAACCATCCCCACCCTGCATTGGAATCTGCTGTTCGCCGATGGCCGCACCGAAGGCTCTTTGGCCTACTGGGGCTATCGGTTGAATATCCAACTGCCGCTGATTTGGGAAACGCTGCAGCTGGCGCTGGCGGCCACCATTCTTTCGGTACTGGTGGCGGGGGCGCTGGCATTCCTGGCGGCCAATAATACCCACAGCCCGGCGTCGTTGCGGCTGGCAATCCGGACGCTGGTGGCGTTTTTGCGCACCATGCCGGAGCTGGCCTGGGCAGTCATGTTCGTGATGGCGTTTGGCATCGGTGCCATTCCGGGCTTTTTAGCCCTGGCGCTGCACACCATCGGCAGCCTGACCAAACTGTTTTATGAATCGATCGAAACCGCGTCCAACAAGCCGGTACGTGGGCTGGCGGCCTGTGGCGCGACGCCGCTGCAGCGCATGCGGTTTGGCCTTTGGCCGCAGGTAAAACCGGTCTTCTTGTCGTACAGCTTTATGCGCCTGGAAATCAACTTCCGTCAGTCGACCATTTTGGGGCTGGTGGGGGCGGGCGGCATCGGCCAAGAGCTGATGACCAATATCAAACTCGATCGCTATGACCAGGTCAGCATGACGCTGCTGCTGATAATTCTGGTGGTTTCGCTGCTGGACTATGCCTCGGGCGAACTGCGCAAACGGGTCGTGGAGGGGAAAAAATGATCACAGCACCAACGCTCACGGCGGAAGGAATGCAGGCGCTCAAGCAGCAGCATCCGGAAATATTCTCGCAGCAGCGTCGCTACCTGCGCACCGTCGGCATCATCGCGGTAGCGATCGCGCTGTATTACCTGTTCTTCTTCCAGTTTTTCGGCATCTCCTGGCCGCAGTTCGTTAACGGATGCCATCAGCTTGGCCGCTATTTTATGCGCATGTTCGTCTGGCATGATTTCGTCAACTGGCCGTTCATGTACTATTTCCAGCAGATTTTCATCACCATCGGCATCGTGTTCGCCGGGACCATTACCGCTTCGCTGATCGCCTTGCCGCTGTCGTTCTTCGCAGCGCGCAACGTGATGTCAACGCCGCTGTTGCGACCCATATCGGTGGTGGTGCGACGGTTTTTAGATATTTTTCGTGGCATCGATATGGCGATCTGGGGGCTTATTTTTGTCCGCGCGGTTGGTATGGGGCCGCTGGCCGGGGTGCTGGCGATCGTGATGCAGGACGTTGGGCTGCTCGGAAAACTGTATGCGGAAGGGCATGAGGCGGTCGATAAATCCCCGAGTCGTGGTCTGACGGCGGTGGGGGCCAACGGCCTGCAAAAGCACCGTTACGGTATCTTCACCCAGTCGTTCCCGACCTTTCTGGCGTTAAGCCTTTACCAGATTGAATCCAACACCCGCTCGGCGGCAGTGCTGGGCTTTGTGGGGGCCGGCGGCATAGGGTTGGTGTATGCGGAAAACATGCGGCTGTGGAATTGGGACGTCGTGATGTTTATCACGCTGATCCTGGTGGTGGTGGTGATGATTATGGATAAGGTGTCGTCGATCCTGCGTAATAAATACATCATCGGCGAAGACATTCCGTTGTACCAGCAGAAAAGCCAAATCGATTAAGCACTGACACTATTTCACTGGCGGTTGGATATATTTGGCTTCTGATGCTGCGTTATCCACTTACAAGATTAACGCAGCGTATAAATAGCCAGGTAATTATGATTAAGGCGCAATGTCACCGTTGCGCCTTGTTATTTTTATGGGATTTATCCCCCTCGATGTTCTATGTGTTGTGTGGTACTTCAGTAATCGCTATCGATTAGTGCGTAAGTGCATTCTTAATTATTTTATCCAGGTCTGTTAGAGGACAAAATAACCTTGAGGAATGCAGGATGCCAACTATCACTAAATCAAAATCACTTTATACTTTGACGCGACCCGTTTGGTTAGATGCTGCGGGCATGAGCAAAGGGATTGACCACGATCGTCAACATCTGGGGATTATTCTCGCCGCCGGCCAAGTGGTGCGCGTTCGCCAGACCAATGCGGCCTTTAGCGGCAAGCTGAAGCTGCGCTTGCTGAACGACGACAGCAAAACCGAGGCCGAATTCACTATCGGCAGCAGCTGGGTTGAGGCCAGCGTGAAGGCCGTATCCGTGCCGTTTATCGACACGCCATATGCGGCTGGGGCGCCCGTCGTGGAGGTTGAGTACCCGGACACGTCGAAAATCTTGCCGGTCTACCGTAAAGGCGAAAACGAAACGGCGTTCTTCGCCCGCTGGGATAATCAGGATGCGGAGTTTGCACTTGTCGAGTCCGACTACGCGGCGCTGCTGGTGCCAAAAATCAGCAAAAAAGAGCTGAAGGCGCTGGGCGAAGCTAAAAACATCGACGGCCTGATCGCCTATTACGATCGTATTTTCACTTTTTATAATGCGCTGGCGGGGGTGTCATTCGAGGCTGAGAATGCTTCGGATCTTAATATTAAAAACCGCTACTTTATTAAGGCCGATAAAAATGGCGCCGGTGCTGCTTATTACGGTGGTCGTTGGACGGCGGAAACCAGTAATTCGGTCAGCAGTTTCTGGCTAACCCCGAAAGACAATAACTGGGGAAGCCTGCATGAAATTGCCCATGGTTATCAGGGCCATTTTATGGGCGATAAATACTTCGCCACCGGTGAGATGTGGAACAATATCTATGCTGCCTGTTATCAGGACGTGATGCTGGGGGCGCGCAAATATCAAGAAGGCTGGTTGTATGCGCATGGCGATATGGCCGGCGTGGAGAAGGTTATTGTCGATTTTATCGCCAAAGCTACTCCGCTTAATCAATGGGACCTGCGCTCGAAACTCTACTTTGCGGTTCTGATGGTGGATAAGGCGGGCAAAAATGCCTTCACCCACTTTAATCAGCAATACCGTAAACGTTGCAACACCCCAGGCTTTGTTCCTTCCGAACATGCGCTGCTGGATATGCTCAGCGAAAGCTTTGCGATCTCCGGCGAGCAGATTGACGTTACGCCATTTATCCAACTGGTCGGCGGCTACGTCACACCGGCTCAGCAGAAGCGTAATGTCTTTAGCCACGCGAAAGCGGTTTATCCTCTCTATCAATTGGTTGCCGCGCAGGATCTCGATGCGGTGAAAACGCAGTTGAAGCTGGACTCCACCCTGCGTCTGGTGGATTCCGCCCAGTTGAAGGCTACCGGCCTGAAAGGCAACGTTACCCTGAGCTTTGACATTGACGATTTCGCCCAGATTTACGGCGAAGATCTGATCCTGCTGGAAGGGGCCCG
Organism: Serratia sp. AXJ-M; assembly: GCF_046531865.1. Lineage (NCBI taxonomy): Bacteria > Pseudomonadati > Pseudomonadota > Gammaproteobacteria > Enterobacterales > Yersiniaceae > Serratia > Serratia sp. AXJ-M. The sequence goes on from NZ_CP059394.1 coordinate 1,461,517, forward strand.
TTACGTTCGCAAAATGCGGATCGACAGCTCAACCCTGGTGCTGAAAGAGCTACCGATTGGCGTTTATACCCTGCGACTGCCTACCGGCAAAGACCGGAAGTATCAGTTGGCCCAGGGTTACCTGGTGCTGAAACAGGGCGATAACGCGCTGAAGCTCGGCTTGGTTAAAAAAGTTGCGTCGCCGATCGCTACGCAAGAAATTAATCTGTTGGGGCTGAGTGATGCCGTTTTCGCCACGGTTGTGGCCGATCGCGGCAGGGGCAAAGTGGTGATTGACGTTACCAGCAAGGAACCGCACTCTTACTTCCCCGGAGAGACCTATGCCAAAATCACCCTGCGCAATGCACAAGATGCGGTGATCTTCAGCAAGGATATCCAGGGTACCGCCGCGAGCCTGAGCCATGATGAGTTGCCTCTTGCCGTCGGCGACAAAATTGAAATCTATCATGTGGAGCCGGGACGCGTACGGGTGGCACCGGCCTCTCCGGATATCATTGATAATAAAAATAAAACCAACGTATTGACGATCACCCAATACGGATTGAAGAACGAAACCTTGTCGGGAGATCCGCAGGCAGCTCTGTTGGTGCGTCTTGAGGCAGCGGTACAGCGTCTGCGTGAATACCGTCAGGCGTATTTAGCGCCATTCAGTGAGTTTAAAGACGATATCTATCTGGCGATCAACACCTTCGACAGCCCGCAGCGCGAGCAGTTATCGGCAAGCTATCAGGACTGCATTCCGGCTCACAATACCCGGCCGGGAGATCACCTGGGCAATGCCTTTACCATTGCCGGCAAAGGCATTGGCGATCGTCAGTTCCTGACCGGTACGGTCGATTTGGTGAAGAAAACTTTCACCCTGTCGATTGGGGCAGGGATTGCACATCATTACTTCAAGGATGTTTATGCGGCCGTTAGCTACACGGATGCGGAAGGTAACGTGCTGTATAGCGATGAGGTGGTGGGTAACCAGGAGCAACAGGCTCGTTCGGTCGTGTTGCCAATTTCCGGCTACGGCGGCGAGGTGATTCAACTGCGTCATGAGGAACCGGATAACCGCCTGATTATCACCAACGAGATGCAGCATGTCCGGCTGGCTGAAAAGGGCAAGCAGCAGAGCTATTGCCTCACGCCGGTGGGGTTGGAACGGATTACTGAATAACCTATACCCGTCATACTTGAAGCTGCCTCTGTGTTGGCTGCGCTCACTTACCCGAATCACTTACTACAGTAAGCTCATCGGGATGCGCTCCCTTGCCGCCTTGATGCAACTCCAATTATTTAGGGTATATATATGGTGCCGGTTTGATAACCCAAAAGCCAAATCGATTGAGAAACCCTGCACTGATCCTTATACTGCCGCACATATTCAAGGCGTGCGGCACTTATTTGATTTAACAACGCGAGCACGCCTTCCGGTTTACAAGCTAAAGGCAATTCTATGATCAACAATGACGTGCTGCGCAGCGTGCGCTACATGCTGAGTATTAACGACGCGAAAATGGTCGAGATTATCAAGCTGGATAATTTCGATGTTGCGGTCTCGGCAATGGGTGCTTACGTCATCAAAGAAGGTGAGCCAGGTTTCGAGAAGTGCCCGGACGAAGTGATGGCTCACTTCCTGAACGGTCTGGTGTTTTTCAAACGCGGCAAGGACGACAAGTTCCCGGCGCCGGAAGTGGAACTGCCGATCACCAATAACCTGGTGTTGAAAAAGCTGCGCGTGGCGTTTGAGTTGAAAGATACCGACATGCACCAGATTTTCACCGCCGTAGATTTCCGCATTTCCAAGCCAGAACTGAGCGCGCTGTTCCGCAAAGAAGGCACCAAAAACTTCCGCCCGTGCGGCGATCAGATGCTGCGTTATTTCCTCAAAGGTTTGGCGCAACGTCTTCGCGGCGCATAAGTTACGCCACCATTGATGAAACCCGCTGCCCAACGCCAACATCCTGTTGGCGTTGTTCTTTCTGCGATATGAACCAAAATCGAGCTTAATTCTTATTTAGCGTCTCAAAAACGGCTCCAATTCTCCGCGTCATCATCGGCAAGCGCTGGTCCTTTCGGCGCGGTAATAACCTGCGGGCGGACATTAATCGCGGCGGGCGCGGACGTGGCGAGTTTGAAAACGGCGACGGTTTGGTTCAAGTGATTGGCCTGATCTTCCAGCGCACTGGCGGCGGAAGCCGATTGTTCAACCAGCGCGGCATTCTGCTGGGTCACCTTATCCATTTCGTTAACGGCTTGCGCGATTTGTGCAATCCCACGGCTCTGCTCTTCTGAGGCGCTTGAGATCTCCTGCATGGTTTCAGTGACCTGACCGATGGCGGTAACAATTTCCGTCATAGCCCCGTTAACGTTCTCCACCAGATCGTTGCCCTGACTGACGCGCAGCACCGACGTATCAATCAGCGTTTTAATTTCTTTGGCTGCCTGAGCGCTGCGCTGTGCAAGGTTGCGCACTTCACCGGCGACCACGGCAAAGCCACGGCCTTGTTCACCTGCACGCGCCGCTTCCACCGCCGCATTCAGGGCCAAAATATTGGTTTGGAAGGCAATGCCGTCAATGACGCTGGTGATATCACCAATTTTGCGTGAGCTGTCGGCGATATCGCTCATGGTGACCACCATTTTGCGAGTAATCTCGCCGCCGTTGATGGCACTTTGCGAAGCGCTTTTCACCAACGAGGTAGCTGCACCGGCGCTCTCTGCGTTGTTTTTCACCGTAGCAGAAAGCTGCTCCATGCTGGCCGCCGTTTCTTCCAGCGAACTTGCCTGTTCTTCCGTGCGGCTTGAGAGGTCGTTGTTACCTACGGCAATTTCCTGCACGCCGGTATAAATATTTTGCGTGCCTGCACGGACGGCGCTGACGGTATTCGCCAGCTCATCACGCATATTGACGAGCCCTTGCATCAGCTTGCCAATTTCATTATTCCCACTGGCATTAATTTCTATCGCCAAATTTCCGTGTGCAATTTCAGCTTGATAGTCGATAATCTGATTGATTTTGTTGATCACATATTTTCTGATCCAGACCAGTACCACGCCGGTTAGCAGAATAAAGATGAAAATAAACGTCAACGATAAAGGCACCATTTTATGGTAACTGTCCTGTGCCGCAATACCCGCTGGAGTAATAATATCGTTGGCAACGTAGGCTGAGGTCTCATCAAGCGCAGACATGAAATGCGTGGCTGAGCTATTGTGCATAATTGTTTGGAAACGGGAGATATCGCCATCTTCCAGGCTGATAATTAATTTAAGCAGGTCGCCGCGTGCTTTTTCATACAGATTCTTGACGTTCTTGGTCCGCGCTTGTTCATCCTGATCCTTCAGTGACAGTTGATAAAATTCTTCCATCAATTTATCAACTTCAGTGAGGCGCTGGCGAAGTTCGCCCAGAGATTTTTTTGCATTGTGATTTTGTGGCTGCGTGCTGAGCATCAAGGCATCTTTCAGCACGTCTTCACGGATCTCGGTAACGGAAGCGTAGGCATTATCCATTGCCATGATTTGATTAAAGCCGGAGGAGATTTGTGTAATGCGGTTATTGGTGCCTGAGGCATCCAGAATGCTCCATACGCCGGAGAATATCTGAATAATACAGAATAGGGTTAAAATCCCCATTAGCCCGTGGGAGATTTTTAATCGTTCAAACATAGTACAACCTGAGATTTCAGTGAGGTGCCAGTGCGGCAAATAACACTATTTTGCCGCGAGAAGTGCTGTGTGTTTTCGGCAGATTACGATAAAACTTTAGTGATTAATTGGGGACGGGGTTTTGAGTGCCATAATATCTTTGTTTTTAACTTTTCGTTTTTAGTTGAAACATACAGATAACATGAACTGGCCTGAGGCCTATTATCCAAAGCCCGGCAGTAAAGTAATAGCGATACCTCGAGGGAAAATAGCTTAAGATTTTGTAACGGAGCGTATTTATTTTTTCTGGTAATTATTAATCATGTTTCTATTTTAATGGCGGTGCAGCCAAACCCAAACAGGGCTCAGACTGCTGACAAACGCTCGAAAAGGCTAAACCGGTAGGGGTCGAACATGTTCGACCCGATTTAATTCATTGATTATGCTATTGGGCGCAGCATGCCGCGGTCCTACCATTAAACAACAGAGCACTTTGTCAACGGCTTTAGCCCGCAGGGGGGATTGGCGAACCGCCGAGCAATTGCTGCGCCAGCGATTCTGCGTGTTGCGCCACCTGCGGCAACCCCATCAGTTCACCGAAGCGTCCGCGAGCGGCGGGGCCTGCCACGTAGAGACGATCGTTACTTTTTCCCTGGCGATCAATCGCTCGCGAGTGGGCATCAACCCAAATTCCCAGCGCCAGCGGATCGGGCTGGATAGCCCCTTCCGCTGCGAGCTGCTTCAGCAGCGTATCGCTGTTGAGCAACGCACCGTGCGCCGGGCCAGTTGTGACAATCAGTTTATCCACCCGCAGAGTTTCCGTAGCGGCTTTACCGCGTGCCTTCACCGTCAGAATGAGCGTTTCTTTGTCTACCTCAACCTGCTTAAGGCTGGCGGCCAGCACCTTAAGGCGCCCATTTTGCTGTAGCAGGGACAATACCTCACTGACCTGCGGTGCAATGCGGTAACGGTGCACGTCCCACCATGGACGCAGATGGCGTAGAAAGCGCCGCTGTTCTTTCAGCGAAAGCCGTTGCCAAATCTGCTGTCCGTTCAGCCGTATGTCATCCAGTACCCCTTGCCAGGGCAGGCCTTCCTTGGCGGCCAGCGCTACTTCCTGTCGGACTCGCCGCAGCCAGGCGCGGGCGCTGTCCGCCTGTGGACGCCGATAATCAAGCTGGCGAGGCGGCGACTCACCGGTCAGATTTGGCCGGGGCAGCAGGCCGCGGCGCGAGAATGCCAGGACTGGCCCACGATGCCCCTGGCGCTCAAGCGATGCCACCACGTCAGACATGGTTAACCCGGAACCGATGATAGCCACCCGCGCACTCTTCTCCACCCCGATTAACGCATCTGTCCGCCACGGATCGGCGATAAGGCCTGGATGGTCTTGCGGCACCTGCTGTAGTTGTCTCGGTACGGCAGGGGGAGGGTGGCTGATGGCCAGCACCACCTCATCCGCGCGATATCTATCCCCGGAGGCCGTCAGCACCTCTGCATTTTGCAGCGCCACGGCACAATCCTGAACATGGGTGACCTGTACCGGCGATGTTTCCAGCGCAGCGGCCAGCTTGTCGACGATATAGGCGGCGAACCGTCCCCGTTGCGGATAAAGGCTGCCATCCGTCCAGAGCGCTTTGTCATCCTGTATGAGGCTTCCCTCAGCCCTCAGCCAGCGGTCGAAGTCGCCTTCTTCGGCGGCGGAAAGCTGCATACGTGCGGCAGGGACGTTTATGCGATGCGCCGGGTCGACCGTGCCATAAGCCACGCCCTGAGCCAACTGCGCACGAGGCTCGATAACGATCACCTTCAGGCCGGATTGGCCCAACCGCGCCAGATGAATAGCCAGCGCGGTACCGCTAAAGCCGCCGCCAATGATGACAATCTGCCGATCAGCCATGACTTAACACCGGTTGCTGTTGGCGTTCCAGCTCGCGAACCCGCGGGATCACTTCGCGGCCAAAGAACTCCACCTCTTCCTGAAAATGCAGGAAGCCCAGCAGCATCAGATCCACGCCGGCTTGTTTGAGTTCGACGATCCGCTCCGCTATCTGCTGCGGGGTGCCAATCAGGTTGGTTTTGAAGCCATCGTTATATTGCACCAAATCCTCCAGCGTCGATTTCGCCCAGTTACCTTCGCCCTCAGGGGAGGCGCTACCGGCATTTTTCACCTCAGACTGGAACCCTTTGACCGCATCCGGATTCGCATTGTCCAGGATATCACGCAGTACGCTTTGCGCTTCCTGCTCCGTTTGGCGGGCAATGACGAAGCCATTGACGCCGATCTTGACCTTGTGCTGATTTTCGGCGGCTTTTAGCTGGATATCTTCAACCTGCTGACGGATACCTTCCGGGGTGTTGCCGTTGGTGAAGTACCAGTCGGACACTCGCGCGGCCATATCCCGCGCGGCTCTTGAACTGCCTCCCTGGAAAATCTCCGGTTGCGGATCCAGCGGTTTCGGCTTCAGCGAATAGTCGCGGAAGCGGTAAAAATCACCGGCAAAGGTGAAGCTGTCCTGCTGCCAGATGCCCTGCAGGCAGCGAATGAACTCTTCCGAACGCAGATAGCGCTCCTCGTGATCCAGCCAGGGTTCGCCAATGGCTTTGAACTCGCCCCGGAACCAACCGCTGACGATATTGACCGCAATACGCGCGTTGGACAGATGGCTGATGGTGGCAATCTGTTTGGCGGCGAGGGTTGGATTCCATGGGCCCGGCAACAGGGCGGCGATGACCTTGAGCTTGTCCGTCGCTCCCAGCAAGTCCTGTGAAAATGTCACCGACTCATGTTGATTATCCGCGCCATAGCCGGCGGTAAAGCGGATCTGCGTCAGGGCATAGTCAAACCCGGCGCGCTCGGCAATTTGCGCCAGCTTGCGGTTATAGTTTGCATCCCAACTGGTGCGCTGAGGGATTTGGCTGATCACCAGGCCACCCGACACGTTAGGGACCCAGTAGGCGAACTTGATCGGTTCATTGCTCATGGTTTTCTCCTCAGTTTCACTTTTTCACCGGACGACGATCGCCGCCGATGGTTTCTCCAAATGGCCCGGTGTTAACCGTGCGCTGACGTTTTTCGACGTTGCCCGCCAGCGGCAACAGTGGCATCACCAGTTCGGCAAACCGGTGAGCCTCTTCCAGGTGCGGATAACCCGAGAAAATAAAATTAGTGATCCCCAATGCCTGATATTCACGGATGCGTTCGGCAACCTGTTGTGGATTGCCGACCAGTGCGGTACCTGCGCCGCCGCGCACCAGCCCCACGCCTGCCCATAAGTTGGGGGCGATGCGCAAACTGTCCTTCGAGCCGCCGTGCAGTGCGCTCATGCGGGCCTGTCCGGTCGAGTCCATACGCGAGAAAATTTTCTGTGCGGCGGCGATGGTGTCATCATCCAAATGGGCAATCAGTTTGTCGGCGGCAGCCCAGGCTTCCTCTTCCGTTTCCCGAACAATGACGTGCAGGCGAATGCCGTAGTCCAGCGTGCGTCCGCGCTCCTGGGCGCGCCGACGCACCACGGCAATTTTCTCCGCCACCTGCTCAACCGGTTCTCCCCAGGTGAGATAGGTGTCGATCTGGCTCGCCGCTACCTCCAGCGCTTCCTCTGACGAGCCGCCAAAAAATAGCGGCGGCCCGTTCTCCTGTACCGGCGGGAACAGCACTTCAGCGCCTTCAACCCGCAAATAATCGCCCTGAAAATCGACCTTTTCGCCTTTCAGCAGGCGGGAATAGACCTCCAGAAACTCGCGGGTGACCTGATAGCGCTCGGCGTGACTGAGGAAGATCCCATCGCCTTTGTTCTCGATGGGATCGCCACCGGTCACCACGTTGATTAACAGGCGTCCCTCCGAAAGGCGATCCAGCGTGGCGGCCATCCGCGCAGCAAGGCTCGGGGGCTGCAACCCAGGGCGCACGGCGACCAGATAGCGCAGACGTTTGGTGAGGGGGGCGAGTGCGGCAGCGACCAGCCAGGAATCCTCGCAGCTTTTGCCGGTTGGGATCAGCACGCCGTAATAGCCAAGGTTGTCTGCCGCCAGCGCAACCTGTTGCAAATAAGGCAGATCTACGGCTCTTCCGCCCTCGGTCGTGCCCAGATAACGGCCGTCGCCGTGGGTCGGTAAGAACCAGAATACGTTGATGTTTTGCGCCTGCCGTTCGCTCATTAGTCATTTCCTATATAACGATATCTTAATTTATTCAATAGAATATCCACGCTTGGTTATAAACAACCAAGCAGAAAGCATGCCAAAATGATTGGTTATTTTTGTTCTTATCTATTAACGGGTTAGCGATTTTTGTCGTGGACGGTTTTGCTGCAAATGCAGCAGTGACTGATGGCAGGCTGTTGCATTTGCAGCAACGGGGGCGGTTGAGCCTCTCGTCTTGTCTGGCCGCTGTCGGTATTGTTTCGGTACTGTTCCCTTAAAGGTATCGACGATGCAAAGCTCCGGTCCGCGGTTAATTGACCCCGCTTCTCTTGCCTTCCAAAACGTTCTGGATCGTCTGGCTCCGACGGACGCCACCGTGCTTATCGTGGGCGAAACCGGTACGGGTAAGGAGCTAATGGCCCGCTATCTGCACCATCACAGCCTAAGGCGCGATCGCCCCTTTCTGGCGGTGAACTGTGGCGCGCTGACGGAGAGCCTTGCCGAGTCGGAACTGTTTGGACATGAGAAAGGTGCTTTCACCGGGGCGGTGGATCGCCACCAGGGTTGGTTCGAGGCGGCAGAAGGGGGCACCTTGCTGCTGGATGAAATCGGTGAGTTAAGCCTGCCACTACAGGTAAAGCTGCTGCGTGTATTGCAAGAACGGGAAGTGACCCGGGTGGGCTCCCATCGGCCGGTAAAAGTGAACGTCCGCGTCGTGGCCGCTACCCATGTGGATCTGGCGAATGCCATCCGCGAACGCCGCTTTCGTGAAGATCTTTATTACCGGCTCAACGTGGCCGCCGTGACTCTGCCTCCCTTGCGCCAGCGGCGGCAGGATATTCCACTGTTGGCTGAGCATTTCCTGACGCTGTACGCGCGGCGGTTGGGGCGCCCTCAACTGCGTCTTAGCGCAGAGGCGCTGGCCACGCTGATGGATTACCCGTGGCCGGGGAATATCCGCGAGCTGGAAAACACCCTGCATAATGCGGTGCTGCTCAGCAAAGCGCCGCTGATTACGCCGCAGCAGCTGAGGCTAAGCGCTGAAATGGCCAGCTTGCCGCCTCAGGGGGATGCTTCGCTGGACAGCTTCCTTCGCCAGCAGTTGGTGGGTAACGATGGCCCCCTCTACCAGCGGGTGATCGACTCGCTGGTGCGCAATGCTTTTGAACTGAGCCAGGGTAACCAGTTGCAGGCCGCGGCGCTGTTGGGCATCAGCCGTAATACGCTGCGTACCCATCTGGGGCATCTTGGCTTAATCAAAGCCAGGAGAAGCGTCGGCGGCACGGCGTTAAAATCTGGCCGGAGGACCGGCAGCCGTGAACGCGAACTGCGTATTGGTTACCAGAAGTTTGGCAACCTGGGAATACTCAAGGCCCGCCAGTCGCTGGAGGCGCGCCTGGCCGACAGTGGGGTGAGCGTGTTGTGGAGCGAGTTTCCTGCCGGTCCTCAGTTGCTGCATGCCCTGACTAACCGAGAGATCGATTTTGGCACTACCGGCGAGGTTCCTCCTTTATTTGCTCAGGCCGGTAACAGCCCATTGCTGTACGTTGCCTGGGAACCGGCCGCACCACAAAGCGTGGCGTTGCTGGTTACCGATGACAGCCCGATCCGCACTCTTGCCGACCTGCGCGGAAAGCGGATTGCGGTCAATAAAGGCTCCAATGTGCATTATCTGCTGTTGCAGATCCTTGATGAAGCCGGATTGACGCTGGAAGACGTGCGGGTGGTTTATGCGCCGCCAAAATACCCGCTGACCCCCAGCGATCATCATGCGGTGGATGCCTGGATGATGTGGGATCCCTTGCTGAGCGATGCCGAACAAAGCGGGCAGTTCAGGGTTATCGCCAACGGCGTAGGGCGGGTGAACAACCATCAGTTCTATCTTGCTCACCGCGATTTCGCCGGCCACTCTTCCGATTTGCTGCACGGCCTGATGGCGGCGCTGGAACAAACCGGGCACTATATTGACGCCCATCGCGACGAAGCGGCAACGCTGTTGTCGGCCGAACTGGGGCAAGGTATCCCCTCGCTCACCCACGCACTGGCTCGTCGCAGCCATCAGACACGCCGAATGGATTTAAATATCATTCGCCAGCAGCAGGCGATAGCCGACCGTTTTTACGCTTTGGGGCTGTTACCCCGAGCGATTAAAGTTCGCGAGGCGATATGGCAGTGACGGGTTACTTCCGTCATCAACCCTGTTCCCTTGGCGCTAATGCATTCATCAAAGTGGGGTGCGGCTTGTTTGTGATCGATCGAAAAGCGGCATTTAGCCGCGTGAGTCGAGAGCGTGGTGCATACCAGAAAGCCCCGCCAGCGCTGTAATAACAGAAAGTATACTGCACCTTTTTTGCTCGCCGATTGTGCAGCGCTGGTGCAGGATGATTATTTTATTGTCATAAGTTTTAATTATAATTTATTGAAATCATACGATTAAAAATTGGCACGTCGGTTGCTCTATTGAATCCCATCTTGTGTACTAGATGGAATTCAGCCGATGACCCAGCCTGTTAATACGCTACGCGGTTTCACCCTCAGCGAATGGCAACACCACTATCACACCCGCCCAGCCGACGAGCGCATTGCCTGCGTGCGCGCTACCCTGACTGCACTGGCCGCCGACCTGCCGGCGGATGACAACGCCTGGCTGTATCTTGCCAGCGCCGCACAGCGTGAAGTGCAGTACCAAAGATTGGCGCAGCAGCTTGAAGCGGTTGCCGGCGATATCAGCCAGCTCCCGCTGTTTGGCGTACCCTTTGCGGTAAAAGACAACATCGACGTCGGCGGCTGGCCGACCAGCGCGGCCTGCCCGGAGTTCGCTTATCTGGCGGCGTCGGATGCCACCGTGGTCGCCAATTTGTGCGCTGCCGGTGCCATCGCGATCGGTAAAACCAATCTCGATCAGTTCGCGACCGGGCTGGTGGGCACCCGTTCGCCACACGGCGCGGTGGTCAACAGTTTCGATAGCCGCTACGTCAGCGGCGGTTCCAGCTCCGGTTCGGCGTCGGTAGTGGCGCGCGGCCTGACGCCGTTTTCTCTGGGCACCGACACCGCAGGTTCGGGGCGCGTTCCGGCCGGATTCAACAATATTGTCGGCCTGAAACCGACCAAAGGCGGGCTGTCGAACCGTGGCGTGGTGCCCGCTTGCCGATTGAATGACACCGTATCGGTGTTTGCCCTGACGGTGGCGGACGCAGCGCTGGTGGCCGAATTGGCCGGCGGCTATGACGCAGCCGATGCCTATTCCCGCATTAACCCCCGCACCGCCCCGGCGGATTTACCTGCGTCACCTCGTTTCGCGGTGCCTGCGCAACTCGAATTTTTCGGCGATGTGCAGGCCGAGCGGGCATTTCAGCGGGCGCTGGCGCAGTTGAAAAGCAGCGGCGTGACGCTGGAAACCCTCGATTTTACGCCGTTTCGCGTGCTGGCGGAGCAGCTCTACTACGGCCCTTGGGTGGCGGAGCGCACCGTGGCGGTCGAAGCGATGCTGAGCGCCAACCCGCAGGCCATCAATCCGGTGGTGCGCGGCATCGTCAATAACGGCCTGAAGTACAGCGCCTGCGATGCTTACAAGGCGGAATACCTGCGTGCCGAACTGACGCGGCAGATTGAGCAGCAACTGGCTCCCTTTGATGCGCTGGTAGTGCCGACCTCGCCGACGATCCGCACCCTGGCGGAAATGGAGCAAGAGCCGGTGTTGTTTAACTCGCAGTTCGGCACCTACACCAATTTCACCAACCTGGCCGATCTGAGCGCACTGGCGCTGCCTGCGCCGATGCGTGACGACGGATTGCCTGCCGGTATCACCCTGATTGCACCCGCCTGGCACGATCGTGCGTTGGCGGCGTTCGGCCAGCGCTGGCAGCAGGCTCAGGATCTGCCGCTTGGCGCAACGGGTCGCCGGTTGCCTGCTGCTCAATTCTTGACGCCATCCAGCCAGCACGTGCGGGTAGCGGTGGTCGGTGCGCACCTCAGCGATATGCCGCTGAATTTCCAGCTCGTGCAACGCGCGGCAACTCTCGTAGAGCAAACCACTACCGCGCCGTGCTATCGCCTCTACGCCCTCGCCAATAGCCAACCGCCAAAGCCGGGGTTGGTCAAAGCCGCTCAGGGGGCCGCCATCAGCGTCGAACTATGGGATATCCCGCTGGCGCGTTTCGGCGAGTTGGTGGCCGAGATCCCGGCGCCGCTGGGTATGGGCACCTTGCTGCTGGTAGACGGACGACGGGTGAAAGGCTTTATCTGCGAACCCTGGGCGCTAGAGGGCGCGACGGACATCACTGAATTTGGCGGTTGGCGCCACTATACCCGTCATCTTTCAAACCGTGGCGTTGTTGGCTGCACAGGCGCACCCCAGTCACTTACCTGAGTAAGCTCCCGGGGATTTACCTGTTTGCCGCCTAGCCACTGCCTGAAAACTATTGGGTATAGCGAATCTGGTCTTATAAGGGTTTCATTATGTTTACTACCGTATTAATTGCCAACCGCGGCGAAATTGCCTGCCGGGCGATCCGCACCCTGAAACGTCTGGGCATCACCAGCGTAGCGGTCTATTCCGATGCCGATCGCAATGCGCCGCACGTGACCGAGGCTAATCTGGCGATACCGCTCGGTGGCGACAAGGCCGCTGACAGCTATCTGTGCATCGACAAGATCCTGGCGGCCGCGGCGCAAACCGGCGCGCAGGCGATTTATCCGGGCTATGGCTTCCTTTCCGAGAGCGCCGAGTTTGCCGACGCCTGTGAAACGGCGGGCATCGCTTTTATCGGTCCGACGGCGGCGCAGATCCGCGAGTTTGGCCTGAAACACCGTGCTCGCGAGCTGGCGGCGGTGGCGCAGGTGCCGATGACGCCGGGTACGGGCCTGCTGAACAGCGTTGAGGAGGCGGTCAGCGCCGCCGGCCGCATTGGTTATCCGGTGATGCTGAAAAGTACCGCCGGTGGCGGTGGCATTGGCCTGACGCGCTGTGACGATGAAGCCGCGCTGCGTGAGGCTTATGACAGCGTAAAACGCCTGGGCGAGCAGTTCTTCCGCGACTCCGGGGCCTTTATTGAGCGCTTTGTCGATCAGGCCCGGCACGTGGAAGTGCAAATATTTGGCGACGGTCAGGGCTGGGTGGTGGCGCTGGGTGAGCGCGACTGCTCATTGCAACGCCGCAACCAGAAAGTGGTGGAGGAAACCCCGGCACCGAATCTGCCCGCCGCCACGCGTCAGGCGCTGCATCAAGCCGCAGTGGCGCTGGGGGCATCGGTCAACTACCGCAGCGCCGGCACCGTGGAATTTATCTACGACGCTGCGCGTGACGAGTTTTATTTTCTGGAAGTGAATACTCGCCTGCAAGTGGAGCATCCGGTGACTGAATGTGTCACCGGGCTGGATCTGATTGAATGCATGTTGCAGGTGGCGGCGGGCGATGCGCTGGACTGGGCGGCGTTGCAACGAGCGCCGCAGGGGGCATCGATTGAAGTGCGCATTTATGCCGAAGATCCGCTGAAGCATTTCCAACCCAGCCCCGGCGTGCTGACTGAAGTGCACTTTCCGGACGACGTGCGCGTCGACGGTTGGGTGGCCACCGGTAGCGAAGTGTCGGCCTTTTATGACCCGATGATCGCCAAGCTGATCGTTCATGGCGAAGACCGCCGCCAGGCGCTGGAGAAAATGCGTGTCGCGCTGGATGCAACCCGACTGCACGGGATTGCCACTAACCTGGACTATCTGCGACAGGTGATTGCGACCGAGGCATTCCAGAACGGCAGCGTCTGGACACGCATGCTGGACAGCTTCCGGTTCCGACCCAATAGCATTGAAGTGCTGCAGCCGGGCACCTACAGCAGCGTGCAGGATTATCCCGGCCGTGTTGGCTATTGGGATATCGGCGTGCCGCCGTCCGGGCCGATGGACGACTTCGCTTTCCGGCTGGCCAACCGCATTGTCGGCAACCACCTCAGCGCCGCCGGGCTGGAGTTTACCCTGCAGGGGCCGACCCTGCGCTTTCACTGCGACGCCATCATTGCCCTGACCGGCGCGGATTGTCCCGCCGATCTGGACGGTGAGGCCGTGGCCTACTGGCAGCCGATAGCGGTGCGTGCCGGTCAGGTACTGCGTTTGGGGCGAGCACAGCGGGGATGCCGTACCTATCTGGCGGTACGCAATGGTTTTGACGTGCCGGTGTATCTGGGCAGCCGTTCGACCTTTGCGCTGGGGCAGTTTGGCGGCCACGCCGGCCGTACCCTGCGCGTGGCGGACATGCTGGCGGTATCGCAACCGGGTTTGGCTGCCGCCACGACTCCGGCGCCGATTGCGGCCCCGCAGGCAATGGACGAAAGCCTGATCCCGCAGTACGGCAATCTGTGGAATATCGGCGTGCTGTATGGTCCGCACGGCGCACCCGACTTCTTTACCCCGGCATCCATCGAGCGTTTCTTTGCCGCCGAATGGCAGGTGCATTACAACTCCAACCGGTTGGGTGTACGCCTGTCCGGGCCTAAACCGGAATGGGCGCGACAGGACGGCGGCGAGGCGGGGCTGCACCCGTCCAACGTGCACGACTGCGAGTACGCCATCGGTTCGATTAACTTCACCGGCGATTTCCCGGTGATCCTTACCCGCGACGGACCGAGCCTGGGCGGCTTTGTTTGCCCGGTGACCATCGCCAGGGCGGAACTGTGGAAGGTCGGTCAGGTGAAACCGGGGGATCGCATCCGTTTTCATCCTATCGGTTTCAAGCAGGCGCAGTCGCTGGAGCAGGCGCAGCTCGGCAGTATCGAAGCCCTGGCGGCGGTGAAGGCCATCACCCTGGCACCGCCGGATCTGATGCCGGGCACGACTGCCTCCGCCGCCATAGTGGCGGCGTTACCGGCCACCGACAGTCGGCCGGCAGTGGTCTATCGCCAGGCCGGGGATGGTTACATTTTGCTGGAGTACGGCGACAACGTGCTCGATCTGGCGCTGCGGCTGCGCATCCATTTGCTGATGCAATCGCTCAAGCAGGATGCGATCCCGGGCGTGGAGGAGCTGGCACCCGGCGTGCGATCGCTGCAGATCCGTTATGACAGCCGCATTATCGGTCAGGCCGATTTACTCCAGCGCTTGTTGGCGCGCGAACAGGCGTTGGGAGATGTCAGCCAGCTGAAAGTGCCGACGCGAACGGTTTATCTGCCGATGGCGTTTGAAGATTCTGCCACGCTGGGCGCGGTGGAACGTTACCAGCAGACGGTGCGTTCGTCGGCCCCCTGGTTGCCGAACAACGTCGATTTTATCCAGCGCATCAACGGGCTCGGCAGCCGCGAGCAGGTGCGCGACATCATCTTCGACGCCAGCTACCTGATCCTCGGGCTGGGCGACGTCTACCTGGGCGCACCCTGCGCGGTGCCGATCGACCCGCGGCACCGTTTGCTCAGTTCCAAATACAACCCGGCGCGCACCCATACCGCCGAAGGCACGGTTGGCATCGGCGGCATGTACATGTGCATCTATGGCATGGATTCGCCGGGCGGCTATCAGTTGGTCGGACGTACCTTGCCGATTTGGAACAAATTTCTCAAAAACCCGCAGTTCAACCCCGGCGAGCCCTGGCTGCTGCATTTCTTCGATCAGGTGCGTTTCTACCCGGTGAGCGAGCAGGAGCTGGATGAGCAGCGCGAGGCGTTCCGTGAAGGGCGCGCGCAGATCCGCATTGAGGACAGCGAATTCGATTTTGCCGATTACCGCCGTTTTCTGGCGGAAAACGCGGAAGACATCAGCACCTTCCAGCAGCGCCAACAACAAGCATTCAGCCACGAAGTGACGCGCTGGCAGGCGGAGGAGGGGGAGGCCGAGGCCCAATTGTTGCCACCGCAGACTGATGAGGAAGAGGTGGATGGCGACCTGGTCAGCGCCGACCTGAATGGCAGCGTGTGGAAGATCCTGGTCGAGCCGGGGCAGAGGGTGGAAGCCGGTCAACCGCTGATCGTGGTCGAGGCGATGAAAATGGAGCTGGCGGTCACCGCGCCGCGCGCCGGGATCATCAAGCGCATCAGTTGCCAGCAGGGGCGACCGGTGGGGCCGGGCGATGCGCTGCTGTGGCTGGAACACGCCAGCTGACGCTCAATCATTCACGTCGGGGCGCGCTATGCCGCGCCCACGGAGAGGCATGCGATGCAAATCACCAATAACCGCAGCAAGGCTCGGCCGGAGGGGCTGGCGGAACGTATCTATCTGCAGCTCAAGGACGACATTTTTGATTTTCACCTGCTGCCGGGCGATCGCTTCAGCGAAAACGAAATTGCCGTGCGTATGGACGTCAGCCGTACGCCAGTGCGTCAGGCGTTGTTCTGGCTGGAGCGCGAGGGCTACGTAGAGGTGCATTTTCGCAGCGGCTGGCAGGTGCGTCCGTTCGATTTTGCCTACTTCGAGGAACTGTATGACCTGCGCATCGTGTTGGAGTGCGAAGCGGTAAAACGGCTGTGCGCTCGGCCAATGGGCGAGGTGCCGGGGCCGTTGGCGGCGCTTACCCGTTTTTGGATCGACGAACCGCGGCTGGAGGAGGGAAAAACCGTCTCAGTGCACGACGAGCAGTTTCATATGGTGCTGGTCGAGGCGGCGGGGAATGGAGAAATGGCGCGCATTCACCGCGATTTGACCGAGAAAATTCGCATCATACGTCGGCTCGATTTCACCCAGGAAAGCCGGGTGGAGGCGACCTACAACGAACACGCCGCCATTTTGCGGGCGATCTTGCAACACCGAACCGAGGAGGCGCAAACGCGGCTCAGTCACCATATTGCCGTCAGCAAGGCTGAAGTAAGAAAAATAACTCTGCATATGCTGCATCAGGCCCGGCTTCGTCAGCCATAACCCGGCGTCTTTCGAGCTGCAGCGTTGTTGGCGGCAACTCGAAATTCATAGGGTTAATTCTTCTTAACAAGGTGGGTTTTCTAACATCAACATCAGGAGTTTGAATTATGCAACGTCGTCACTTTATAAAAGCTTTTGCGTTGTCCGCCACCGTGATCGGCATGGGGATGGCCTGGGGCGTACAGGCCGCCGACACCATCAAGGTCGGCATCCTGAGCTCGCTGTCCGGCACCATGGCGATTTCTGAAACGCCGCTGAAAGACGTGGCGCTGATGACCATCGACGATATCAACGCCAAAGGTGGCGTGTTGGGTAAAAAGCTTGAGCCGGTGGTGGTGGATCCGGCCTCCAACTGGCCGCTGTTCGCCGAGAAGGCGCGTCAGTTGTTGAGTCAGGACAAGGTGGCGGCGGTGTTTGGCTGCTGGACTTCGGTGTCGCGCAAGTCAGTGCTGCCGGTGTTTGAAGAGCTCAACGGCCTGCTGTTTTACCCGGTGCAGTACGAAGGGGAAGAGATGTCGCCGAACGTGTTCTACACCGGTGCCGCGCCTAACCAGCAGGCAATCCCGGCGGTGGAGTATCTGCTGAGCGAAGACGGCGGAGCGGCCAAACGCTTCTTCCTGTTGGGAACCGACTACGTGTATCCGCGCACCACCAACAAGATACTGCGCGCCTTCCTGCATTCGAAAGGGATCCAGGATAAAGACATTGAAGAGGTCTATACGCCGTTCGGTTACAGCGACTATCAGACCATTGTCGCCAACATTAAAAAATTCTCCGCCGGGGGCAAAACGGCGGTGATCTCCACCATCAACGGTGACTCCAACGTCCCCTTCTACAAAGAGCTGGCCAACCAGGGGATCAAGGCTACCGATGTGCCGGTGATTGCCTTCTCGGTCGGTGAAGAAGAGCTGCGCGGTATCGACACCAAACCGCTGGTGGGTAACCTGGCGGCCTGGAACTACTTCGAGTCGGTGGATAACCCGACCAACAAGCAGTTTGTCAGCGAATGGCGAGCCTACGCCAAGGCCCATAACTTGCCGAACTACGCCACCGCCGTGACCAACGACCCGATGGAAGCGACCTATGTCGGCATTCACATGTGGGCGCAGGCGGTTGAGAAGGCCGGAACTACCGACGTTGATAAGGTGCGCGCCGCCATGGCCGGGCAGACCTTCGCTGCGCCATCGGGCTTTACCCTGACCATGGACGCCACCAACCACCACCTGCATAAGCCGGTGATGATCGGTGAGATTGAAGGCAACGGTCAGTTCAACGTGGTGTGGCAGACTGATGCGCCTGTTCGCGCTCAGCCGTGGAGCCCGTACATTGCCGGCAACGACAAAAAGCCGGATCACCCGGTAAAAGGCGGTCAGTAAAACCCGGTTCCCCCGCTGCGGCGGGGGCAGGCTACGACGCCCCATTGCGACGAGACACCCGATGAAACTTTTCTCTTTAAGCCAACTCAGGCCTCTGTGTTTTCTGCTGTGCTGCCTGCCGATGTTCGCGCAGGCGGGGCCAGCCGATGAATTTGCTACGGCCAATCGCACGCAGCAAGCCAAATTATTACAGGCATGGGCCACCGCGCCGGATGCTTCGCGACTGCCGCTGCTGCAAGCGCTGAAACAAGAAAGTGTGGTGATCGACGACGCCAAACATGCCTTTGTCCAGCAGGGCGAAAATTACCAGCCCTTGTCTGGCAGCGCTGCCCCGGTCGGCACACCGAAGAAGCTGTGGTTGAACAACCGGCTGCGCATCCTGATTGCCAACGCACTGTCGGCGCATCGGCTGGTCAGCGAGGACCCGGCGGTGCGTTTACAGGCGGCGCAGGCCCTGCAGCGCGAGGCGCAAAGCGATCAGTTGCCGCTGCTGACCCAGCGTTTGGCGCTGGAACAAGACAGCCGGGTGCATGAGGCTTTGAGCATCGCGCTGGCGAATCTGCAACTGAACGATGCCGATGCCGGGGTACGCCTCAACGCGGTGCGCTTGCTTGGCAGCTCGGGCGATCCTGAAACGCAAACGCGCCTGCAGGCGTTGACGGAGACAGGCCATGAGCCAGACGCCGCGGTACGTGCCGAAGCGATGAAAAGCCTGAGCAGCGTGAAACATCGGCTGATGATCGGTGACCTGATCGGCCAGGCATTTACCGGTCTGTCGCTGGGTTCGATCCTGCTGTTGGCGGCGCTCGGTTTGGCAATCACCTATGGCCTGCTGGGGGTGATCAACATGGCGCACGGCGAAATGCTGATGCTCGGCGCCTATTCGGCTTATCTGGTACAGGGGCTGTTTCAGCAGTTTGCGCCGCAGTGGCTGGCGCTGTATCCGCTGGTGGCGCTGCCGGTGGCGTTCGCCATCACGGCCTGCATCGGCATGGCGCTGGAGCGCACGGTGATCCGCCACCTTTACGGTCGGCCGCTGGAAACGCTGTTGGCCACCTGGGGCATTAGCCTGGTGCTGATCCAAGGGGTACGGGTGCTGTTCGGTGCGCAAAACGTGGAGGTCGCAAACCCGGCCTGGCTGTCGGGCGGTATTCAGCTCCTGCCGAATCTGGTGCTGCCGTGGAACCGCATTGCCGTCATCGTGTTTGTGGCGCTGGTCCTGATCCTCACCTGGCTGTTGCTGAATAAAACCCGACTGGGCATGAACGTGCGAGCCGTGACGCAAAACCGCGCCATGGCCGCGTGTTGCGGTGTGCCCACCGGCCGTGTCGATATGCTGGCGTTCGGGTTGGGGTCCGGCATTGCCGGGTTGGGCGGCGTAGCCTTGTCGCAGTTGGGCAACGTCGGGCCCGAGCTGGGGCAGGGTTATATCATCGACTCCTTCCTGGTGGTGGTGCTTGGCGGCGTGGGCCAGTTGGCCGGTACGGTGGTGGCGGCTTTTGGCCTCGGTATCCTCAACAAAATTCTCGAACCACAGATTGGCGCCGTGCTGGGTAAAATTCTGATCCTGGCGCTGATTGTCCTGTTTATTCAAAAGCGTCCTCAGGGGCTATTTGCCCTCAAGGGCAGGGTGAATGACTGATGAGCCAACCTTTGACTGTAACCGGGGTGCAAAAGGCCCCTCGGCTGGCGCTCGGCATCGGCGGGCTGGCGTTGCTGACGCTGTTAATCATGCCGTTTCTCGCGCTGTTACCGGCGGATCACCCGCTGGCGATCTCCACCTATACCCTGACGCTGGTAGGCAAAATTCTGTGCTATGCCGTGGTGGCGGTGGCGCTTGATCTGGTGTGGGGCTATGCCGGGTTGTTGTCCCTGGGTCATGGGCTGTTTTTCGCCCTGGGTGGCTATGCCATGGGCATGTACCTGATGCGCCAGGCGGCGGGAGAGGGCCTGCCGAGCTTTATGGCGTTCCTGTCCTGGAGCGAACTGCCCTGGTTTTGGAGCGGCACCCAGTATTTCGCCTGGGCATTGTGCCTGATTGTGCTGGTGCCGGGCGTGCTGGCTTTTGTCTTCGGCTATTTCGCCTTCCGTTCAAAAATCAAAGGCGTTTATTTTTCCATCATGACGCAGGCATTGACCTATGCCGGCATGCTGCTGTTCTTCCGCAACGAAACCGGGTTTGGCGGTAACAACGGCTTTACCGGCTTCACCACGTTGCTGGGTTTTCCGATCACCGCGACCGGCACACGGGTGGCGTTGTTTCTGGCAACGGTGTTGCTGCTGGCGGCCAGTTTGGCGATCGGCTTTGCCCTGGCGCGCAGCAAGTTTGGCCGGGTGTTAACCGCGGTGCGCGATGCGGAAAATCGCCTGACGTTTTGCGGCTACGATCCAAAAGGTTTCAAGCTGTTCGTCTGGACGCTGTCGGCGGTGCTGTGCGGCCTGGCCGGGGCGTTATATGTGCCGCAGGTGGGCATTATCAACCCGGGTGAAATGTCGCCGACCAACTCGATCGAGGCCGCTATCTGGGTGGCACTCGGCGGACGCGGCACCTTGGTGGGACCGCTGCTCGGTGCCGGTATCGTCAACGGCGCCAAAAGTTGGTTCACCATGGCGATCCCGGAATACTGGCAGTTCTTCCTTGGCCTGATGTTTATCATCGTCACGCTGTTCTTGCCCAAAGGGGTTATCGGCCTGCTACGCAGAGGGAAATCACAATGAATTCGCTGCAAATGACCGACGAGTTGTTTACCCAACCGTTGCCGGCGGATAAACATCGCCAGCAAACCGATCCGGTGCTGTTGCTCGACAAGATCAACGTCAGCTTCGACGGTTTTCGCGCACTGAGCGATTTGTCGCTGCAGATTGGCGTAGGGGAATTGCGCTGTGTGATCGGGCCAAACGGGGCGGGGAAAACCACCTTGATGGATGTGATCACCGGCAAAACCCGGCCGGACAGCGGCAGAGTATTTTACGATCAAACGGTCGATCTGACCGCGTTGGATCCGATGCAGATTGCCCAGGCCGGCATTGGCCGCAAGTTCCAAAAGCCTACGGTGTTTGAGGCACTGACGGTGTTCGAAAATCTTGAGATTGCCCAGAAGGCGAAGAAATCGGTGTGGGCCTGCCTGCGCGCCAGGCTGAGCGGCGAACAGCGCGACCGTATCGATGAAATGCTGAAAACCTTGCGGCTGGACCATGAGCGACATCGGCCCGCCGGACTGCTGTCCCACGGGCAGAAGCAATTTCTTGAGATTGGCATGCTGTTGGTGCAGGAGCCGTACCTGTTGCTGCTCGACGAACCGGCAGCCGGAATGACGGATGCGGAAACCGAGTACACCGCCGAGCTGTTCCGCGCATTGGCGGGCAAGCATTCGCTGATGGTGGTAGAGCACGACATGGGCTTTGTCGAAACCATCGCCGATCATGTCACCGTACTGCATCAGGGCCAGGTGCTGGCGGAGGGCTCTTTGGCGCAGGTGCAGGCCAACGAGCAGGTGATTGAAGTCTATTTGGGGCGCTGAGGAACCACTATGTTGCAGGTTAATGAGCTGAATCAATACTACGGCGGCAGCCATATATTACGCGGCCTGTCGTTTGAGGCCCGCATCGGTGAGGTGACTTGCCTGCTGGGGCGCAACGGCGTGGGGAAAACCACGCTGCTGAAATGCCTGATGGGGCTGATCCCGGTTAAAAGCGGCACCCTCAGTTGGCAGGGAACGGCCCTTAACGGCAAAAAACCGCACCAGCGTGTACAAGCGGGGATCGCCTATGTGCCGCAGGGGCGAGAGATTTTCCCGCGCCTGACGGTAGAGGAAAACTTGCTGATGGGACTGGCGCGTTTTTCCGGCACCGAGGCACGTAAGGTGCCGGAGCATATTTATGAGTTATTCCCTGTCCTGTTGCAGATGAAAGATCGGCGCGGTGGCGATCTCTCTGGCGGGCAGCAACAGCAGTTGGCGATTGGGCGTGCGCTGGCCTGTCGGCCGCAGTTGTTGATCCTCGACGAGCCGACTGAAGGGATCCAACCTTCGGTGATCAAAGAGATCGGCGCTGTGATCAAGCAGTTGGCGGCAGGTGGTGATATGGCGATCCTGCTGGTAGAGCAGTTCTATGATTTTGCCGCCGAATTGGCAGACAGCTATCTGGTGATGTCGCGTGGCAGCATCATTCAGCGTGGGGCAGGCAGCGCGATGGAGCAGGACGGCGTACGCGGGCTGGTGGCGATATAAACGTGGGGATGACCCAATAAATTGCGTGCGGGTGGGATCCCGGGAGTGATGCAAAAGCCTGATGATTCTTACCCAATGGATATCTTCACGAAAATAAATGAGATGCCCAGTGGCTGGCAGAACGCAGAGATCTTGTGCAATCAAGGCTACGTTTCTGCCAAGCTGAAAATGGCTAAGATTATCAAATGCCTTATGAATATGGTTAAGGTAGCCTTCGGCGGCTTGTAATCCATACCGCTCCAGGCCATAGAAATAAATACTTTCCATGTCATCCAGCGCTTTTGGGCGGACGACTATTTTTCTCCGCATCCTTTTGTTTTACTCCGTATTCTTTCCATGAACACATCTCGATCCCACTCTTGGGCATCGCCACTATTTTCACCTTCGGCGATCAAGCGGCGCAGTTCTTCCAGTTTTGATGCAGCTGTACGTTCGCGCAGGGTACGTACCGATTCGCGGATGACCTCGCTTGGGGTACGGTAGTCGCCGCTGGCGACCAGGCCTTCGACAAACCCACGCAGTTCTTCACCCAGGTCTACCGTTAACGTTCTGCCCATTGTGCGCCTCCATCAATTATGTCGCTTTTGTAAGATTTGTTCTTACAATATAGTTGCTAAGATACTCCAGGAACTGACCGACTGCAAACCTCGGTCCGTTTGGATAATCGGGGATACACCTAAAATAATTAAGGATAATTATGAACGAAATCAATATCTCACGCCTGTCTTGTATCGTCCTGTCACTGTTTCCGGCCCTGTGGGGGATTTTCAGCCTGCTGAACAATACTGCGGATTTTGCCAATACCGCCCGGCATGCCGTGGGGCCCCTGCTAACTATGCAAAATACCTATCAGGTGCCCGGTCTGATGTGGCGTGCCATCACCGCGCCCTGGGCCGGAATGGTCGGGTTGGCGTTTATTACCCTGCTGGAATCTCTGGCCGGGATCGCGGCAACCTTGGGCATAGTGTTGATGGTGAAACATAGGGGTCACTCTTATGCGACGTTCGCCAGAGGCAAAGCCTGGGCCATGCTGGGTGCGCTATGTGCGATTGCTGTATGGGGGATCGGTTTTATGGTGGTCGCTGGCGACTGGTTTATGGCCTGGCAGGCCAAGGAGGATCCGCTGGCGGTGCAGCTGGGCGCCTTGCTGTATATGGTGCCCAATACGCTGGCGCTGATGTTGTTGATGCTGCAACGGGACTCGCGATAGGCGCTGAGGGGGCGACATTTTAATAAAACTGCGGCGAAGTTCGCGAAAGTGTTGCCAAATGCTAACCTGCCGCAGTCTGTCACATTTCGTTCATAATTGTGCCATAGCATAATGACTATTAAATAAATTGATAATAAATCAACAGGTTAAATTTTTTAAGGGAACAGGCATGAGCGATAAACCACAGAATGATTTGCCGCCGTCGGCGCAGGATCAACAGCAGCAACCGAGCAACCCGGCGCGTCGCCGCTTTTTGGCGGGGGCGACGGCATTGGGCGTTGGCGCCTCCATTGCCCCCTTGGCCGGAGCCGCGGCGGAGGGGAACAAAAAAGTGCTGCTAAACGCTTTGCCGCAAAGTGCGCAAAACTCATTGCTGCGGCGCTATGTGAAGAATGTGGTGGTGATTTACGCCGAAAACCGCAGTTTCAACAACCTGTTCGCCAATTTCCCCGGGGTAGAAAAACCGCTGTCGGCGCTCAAGCCGGAGGAGTACCAGCAGCGCGATCGCGATGGTCAACTGCTGGATACGCTGCCGCCGATCTGGAAAGGCCTGGTGCCGAAGGCTCAGGAAGTCGGGCATGTTAACTACAAAATCGACGAAGATGCGGTTTTTACCACTCAACTGCCGAACCAGCCGTTTGTGCTGACCGGGCCGCAGGGGGAAAACCTGCCGCATGGCGTGGTAACTCGCGATCTGTGGCACGTGTTTTATCAGAACCAGATGCAGATCAACGGCGGCAAAAATGACAAATTCGTCGCCTGGGCCGATTCCGGTGCTCTGACCATGGGCTATTACGGCGACGGCGCATACAACCTGCGGCTATGGACGTTGGCGCAGGAATTTACCCTGTGCGATAACTTCTTCCAGGGGGCGTTTGGCGGCTCATTCCTCAATCATCAGTATCTGATTTGCGCCCGCCCACCGTTCTACCCCGACGTGCAAAACTCTGTCGCCAAAGACGGCATTGCTCAGCTTGAAAGCGACGACGTGACGGACTGGCGTTTAAAGCCGTTGAGCGATTCGCCGGTCAGCGCTTCATTCGGCATTCCGCTGTTCGGCAAAAGCCTGCTGACGCCGGACGGTTACGCGGTCAATACCATGGCGCCACCGTACTGGCCGTCATGGACGCAGGATGAGAAAGATCCGACGTTGGCGGATGCCACCATGCCCAACGTTATGCCGCCACAGAAACACCCGCACATTGGCGATTTGCTCAGCCAGAAAGGGATCGATTGGGCCTGGTACGCCGGTGGTTGGCAGTACGCGCTGGACAACCGCAAAGATCAGGGTGATTTCCCCGGCGCACCGGATTTTCAGTATCATCATCAACCGTTCAATTACTTTGAAAATCTGGGGCCGGCCAACCCGCAGGCGCGCGAAGCTCATTTGCGTGATGGCGGCATTGGCGATTCAACCGCCGGCAATAAATTCCTGGCGGCGGTGGAAGCGGGCACCTTGCCGCCGGTCGCTTTCTACAAGCCACAGGGCAACCTCAATATGCACGCCGGCTATTCGGATGTCGAAGCCGGCGACCGTCATATTGCCCATATTATCAATAGCCTGCGTAATGGCCCGCAGTGGGATAACAGCGTGGTGGTCATTACATTCGATGAAAACGGCGGCTGGTGGGATCACGTTGCACCGCCGCAGGGGGATCGTTGGGGACCTGGCTCGCGCATTCCAGCGTTGGTGATCTCACCGTTCGCCCGTAAGGGATATGTCGATCATCAAGTGTACGATACCGGATCCATCTTGCGATTCATCAGTCGGGTGTTTGATTTGCCAACGCTGGAAGGGCTGGCAGATCGCGATAAGGCAATGGCGACGCGTGGCCAGAAACCCTTGGGGGATCTGACCGGCACGCTGGAGTTTCCGGGGTAATCTCATGCTTGAGCGCTGGAGTTACAGCGCTTTCGACATATACCAGATGCCGATGGAACCTTGGGCGCTGGTGTAGCAGGTCTCGCCGCAAATGCTCAGCCCCTGACGTTGGTAAAAACGCTGGGCGCTGGTGTTGCGCTTTAGCACCTCCAGCCACAGCGTTGTCTGCCGGCGTTCGAGTGCCCGCTGCTGTACCTGTTCAAAAAAACGCTGGCCGTAACCCTGGCCGGCATATTCCGGCAGGAAATAGATTTTCTGCAGTTCTGCGCCCGTCTGTTGAGTGGGCGCCAGCAGGCTGTTGAAGTTCAGCCGTGCATAGCCCACCAGACGCTCGTCTTCATAGCCCAACAGCCAGCACACGTCCGGATCCTGCAGGGTCTGCTCCAGGGCTTCGACCGCAAAGTCCTGAGCCAAAAAAGCATCCAATTCCGCTTTATGGTGCCAAAGTTCGCCAAAATGGGCCTGATAAGTACGAATACCGACGTCACGAACTAGCGCTAAATCATGGCGTAAAGCCTGGCGAATACTGAACATGTAAACCTCTTGATGGATAGGAACAGGCCTGTTGGCGAGGATTTAGGCAATCCAGCGCATCCTCAATATACTCAATATCCGCATACCGGAGGGAGTATGACCGAGAAACAACACACCCATCGTCGACAGGGACATCGCATGGCCATGCAGATGCTCACTGCCGATCAGCTACAACATCTTAAGCCAAGTAAAGGTTCGGCGCGATTCCTGGTAGTTGAAATCGATCCCGATGCTCATCAACCCCAAAGGCCAGAGTCACGTCGGTAATAACGCTTTGCGTAAAAAACTGACGGACATGGTCAATGACCTCGCGGTGGATCCGAATACGGCGATGCAAATGCTGGAGATTGCGTGGGATAGGGTGACAAAGTCTGCTGGAGTGAAGATTCCGGTAGCTGAAGTCGACATTGAAAGCGAAGCCAGTGAACCTGACGCTTTAATGGAAACGAGTTATCTATTGCTGTTAGCACGGTATCAGTGACAGATAAAAGCGTTTTAATACATCTATTCGAACTGGCCGATCGCATGGGGATGACGCTTCTGGAGGGGGTTTGAGCACGCCAATATTATCGGTTTAGCGCTTTTCCTCTCTTCTTCCTGATTCTGACTGAGCCCGATCAGTCCAAATGTTTCGGCGTCTCGCGCCTGAATCCCAGACCGATAATCCGGCCAAACAAATGTGGCAACCAACGGCTGTTGCCTACCCGGGCCATCAGTTTGGAGCTCTCGCCGGCACGGCGTTTTTTCGGCCTGCGCTGGCTCATTTTGATTTGCAGGAACTGAGTGGCTTTGGTGGGGAAGTTGCGGCGTCGCTGTACCTGCTGCAGGTGTTTTAGCTGCAAGCGCTGGCTGCGCAGCGGGGGAATGATCGCGTTGGCGGTCGCGACTGCATCCTGAATCGCCAGATTCACCCCAACGCCACCGATGGGTGACATGGCGTGCGCGGCATCGCCAATGCACAGCACGCCCGGCTTGGCCCACTGATCCAGACGATCGATGCGGATGCTGAGCAGCTTCACCTGTTGCCAACTGACGATCGTTTGCAGGCGATGATCCTGGAACGGTGCCACCTCGGCAATCTGCAGTAAAAAATTATCCAGTCCGTCTTGTTGGATCGCCTCGAAGCTGCCTTTGTCGATCGAATAGCCACACTGCCAGTATTCACCCCGGTCGATCATGATGAAGTTTTGCTTTGGCCCGGTGTGGCCCATCGACCAGGCCGGATCGCCTTCCTGTTTATCGATTTTCATCCACAACACGTCGCGCGGTGAGCCAAAACTGTGGCTGCTGAGAGAAGCCTGTTCACGCACCACCGAGTTGCGTCCGTCGGTACCTATCACCAACTGGCAGCGAACGCGGATCGGCCCTTCCGGCGTGTCCGCCAGCACGCCGCAGACCTGGCCGCGATCGTACAACAGCTGGTGCACCTGCGCGGACTTGATCAGTGTGAATTCGGGAAAGGCGGCGGCCTTTTCTGCCAGAAAGTTGAGAAACTCCCATTGCGGCATAAAGGCGATAAATTTGCAGCGGGTTGGCAAGCGTGTGAAGTCTGCCAGCCGAATGTCACGCCCGGCGATCTCGGCATGCAGCGTTTCCGCACGCTGGTGTGGCAGAGCCAGCAATGCTTCCAGCAGGCCAAGCTGGTGCATGATTTCCAGCGTCGAGGGGTGAATGGTATCGCCGCGAAAATCACGCAGAAAATCGGCGTGTTTTTCCAGCACCGTCACGTTAATGCCAGCCCGAGCCAACAAATAGCCGAGCATCAGCCCGGCGGGGCCGCCGCCAACGATACAGCAACGGGTGACATAAGGCGTGATCAGGGACTGTGGCATAGCGGTGACCTCAACGAGTCGCATCCTGCAAATCGTTATTGAAAACTTTATTATGATAATGATTATCAATATCAAATAAGGCTGTCAACCCGTGGCACTGTGTGGTCAAAGAGTGAAAACCGATTTTTTTGCCCGTGCTCGCCTGGCGTCAGGCTTTACCTCATCCTGAATGGCCGCCCCGTCGTCACCGGCGGGCAGGGGGAAGAGTATTCCCGAAGCCCTTGCTGAAAGCGGTTGACCCGCGATGCCTGACGCGCCATCTTTATCCATAAATCGGTATTATTTTGATTAATGGTTCTTAAAAACGGGACGGTCAGTATGGGGCGTGTCACCTTTGATCTCGAAGATCTGCGCAGCTACGTTACCGGTATTGAGTTGGGCAGTTTCGCTAAAGCGGCGGAGCGGCTGGGGCGCTCAACCTCGGCGGTCAGCGCGCACCTGAAAAAGCTGGAGCAACAGGTTGGCACCCCGATTCTGCGCAAGGCCGGGCGCAACATGGTGATGACCGAGGCCGGCGAGACATTGCTGGGCTATGCCCGCCGGCTGCTGGAGCTGAACGATGAGGCCGCCGCGGCGGTGCGCGGGCTGGATTTGCATGGCCGGGTACGCTTGGGGTTACAGGAGGACTTCGGGGAAACCTTTTTGCCGCAGGTGTTGGGCAGTTTCACTCGCGCGCATCCGCGTGTGCGCATCGAAGCGCGGATCGCCCGCAATGCCGAGCTGATCGACTGGGTATTGAAAGGGGAGCTGGATTTGTCGCTGGCGTGGGACGGGGGCATCAGCACGCCATTTCACCAGGCGCTGGGGCAAAGGCAAATGCACTGGATCGCCTCGCCTGATTTTGATCTGTCGCTCTGGCGCAGTGGGCATGAACCGCTGCCGTTGGTGATGTTCGACGCCCCTTGCCTGATGCGCAGTGCGGCGACGCAGGCATTGGATCGCGCCGGGATTGCGTGGCGTGTCGCCTTTACCAGCCGTAGCCTGAATGGCGTATGGGCTGCCGTCAGCGCCGGGCTGGGAGTGACGGTACGCACCGATGCCGGGCTGCCGTCGGGATTATCCCTTCTGCCGCCCGGCATGTTACCGGCGTTAAGCCCGCTTGGCGTGGTGTTGCATCGCGCACAAGAAACTCCAACGGCGGCCATTCAGCGGTTGGCGCAAATCGTGGCCGACAGAATCAAAAACTAGTCTTGCTCGATCGGCTGATTGCCGCTCAGCGCACCCCATTCGGTCCAGGCGCCGTCATACAGTTTCACCTGTTTTGCATCGAGGGAAAACAGGCCAAAAGCCAGCACTGCCGCGGTTACCCCAGAGCCACAGCTGGTGATGATTGGCCCGTTGAGATCGACGCCCTTGTCGCTGAAGGTTTTCTTGAGGGCTTCCAGCGATTTGAAGCGGCCGTTTTCCAGCAGTTCGCCGTAAGGAATATTGATGCTGCCGGGAATATGGCCACGGTGCAGGCCGGGGCGCGGCTCTGGGGCTTCAGCGTAAAAACGCGGTGCGGCGCGTGCGTCGAGGATCTGCACCTGCGTGTTCAGCGCCTGTTTCACCTGCTGCATAGTGACTACCGCGTCTGCATTGAAGCGGGCGTTGAAGGTTTGCTGCGTGCGTTGCGTTGCGCCGGTTTCCAGCGGTTGGCCCAGCGCAGTCCAGCCGTTGAGGCCTTCGTCCAGCACATAAACCTGCTGCGCGCCAAAGTTACGGAAGGTCCACCAGCCGCGTGGGGCAGAGAACTGATTGCCCTCGTCATAGAACACAATGGTGTGTTGATCGCTAATGCCCAACTTGCCTGCCGCCGCGCTGAAGGCTTCCGCCGTGGGCAGCATATGCGGCAGATCGGTGTTTTTATCCGCGACGTCATCGATATCGAAGTACACCGCGCCCGGGATATGACCGCGTTCAAATTCGGCAAGCATATCTTTTTTCGGTACCAGGCCGACCGGAGACATTCTGACATCGACCACGACCAGATTTTCATCGTTGATATGTTGTGCAAGCCATTGGGGAGTAACCAGAAACGGAGAGTTCATCGTCATTGTTCGCCTGTGGTGAAAACGGTTTTTCACTATACACCAGCGCGCACTCCGATGAGGTAAGATGTTAGCTCAATGGCGAAAACGGGAGCCAGGCGGGATGACGGATAAGCATTTTGGCGGCGCGAAAATCGCGCTGTTGTGCGGCAACAGCGTGCTGACCTATCAGCGAGACGACAAGCCCGACATTCCCTGGCCTGGCTGCTGGGATCTGCCCGGTGGCGGGCGCGAAAACGACGAAACGCCGCTGCAATGCGTGCAGCGGGAAACCCTGGAAGAGTTCGGCCTGCGGATTGCCGCTGGGCAGGTTCTTCACCAGCAGCGCTACGAGGGGATTTTCGCCGGCTATCCACCGACCTGGTTTATGCTGGGCGAAATCACCCCGCAGCAGATTGCCGCCATCCGCTTTGGCGATGAAGGGCAGCGTTGGCAGATGATGACACTCGACCGCTTTATCCATCACCCGCAGGGGATCTCCCATCTTCAACAGCGGCTGGCGGGGCACCTGCAGCGTTAGGGTAGATCCTCGGCCTCCACCCGGGCGATCAGCGCCTCCAACTG
Organism: Serratia sp. AXJ-M; assembly: GCF_046531865.1. Classification (NCBI taxonomy): domain Bacteria; kingdom Pseudomonadati; phylum Pseudomonadota; class Gammaproteobacteria; order Enterobacterales; family Yersiniaceae; genus Serratia; species Serratia sp. AXJ-M. The sequence continues at coordinate 1,491,791 of NZ_CP059394.1, forward strand.
ACGGTCGGAAAAGACCTCAATGCCGTTCTGACGCAGCAGTTCGGCGGTGACGCCGCTGCCGGGTTTGGTCTGGCCGCTGAAAGAGCCGTCGTAGATAAATTGGCTGCCGCAGGACGGGCTGCCGTCGGTGAGCAGGGCAAAGCGGCACCCGTGGCGCCGCGCGGTTTCCAGCGCCAGATGGGCGCCAAGCAGGTAACTGTCGGTGACGTCACCGCCGCTGATCTCCATAACCCGAGCCCGTTGCGCGAGCACCGTGGCCCCTTCGGCGGCCGGGGTGATTTCTGCTGAGGGACGTGGCGTGGAGAAGCCGGCGGCCAGTTCCGGGCAGCAAACCACCAAACGGCCTTCGCGCTGCCAGCGCAACAGGGTGGGATGGGGCAACGGTTTATCGGAACCGTTATAGCGAACTTTAAAACCGGCCAGGCAGGCGCTGAATAAAATTTTTGACGGCATGGGTCTGTCTCTGTCGCAGTGGCGAAAGCGTGGCACAGGTGGCCCACGCGCGCGGCTTTAACATAGCAGAATCAACCCGCCGAGGGCAGGGCCAAACGGTTAATCTCCACCGGTTCAAGGATGCGCAAGTCTGTCTCGCGCCGTGCCACGGCCAACATTGCCAGTCCGATACGTTCGGTGGTGGTGACCTGATTGGGGAACAGCCGTTGGGCGCCAAACCACAGCGGTTTAAAAAGCCGGTACAGCAGATCATAAAGCCGGGTTCGGGAGCGGATGCCGTGCAGCGGCACGATAACGCCCGGGCGGAACATCACCGCATGGAACGGCAGCGCCAACAAGGCATTTTCGGTTGCGCCCTTGACCCGTGCCCACATGCTGCGGCCTTGTTCGCTGCTGTCGGTGCCGACGCCGGAGACGTAAATAAAGACCATGTTCGGGTTTAACCGCGCCAGCGGGCGGCCCGCGGCCAGCGTCAGATCGTAGGTCAGGGCACGGTAGCGTGCTTCGCTCATGCCGGCGGAAGATACGCCTAGGCAGAAGAAGCAGGCGTCATAACCGCTGAGCTGAGCCTCCAGGGCGGACAAATCACTCAGATCGGGCAACGTCAGTTGGCGAAGCTTGGCATCGCTTTGCGCCAGTTCACTGCGGCCGATGCTCAGCACTTCCGTCACCTGCGGATCGAGCAGACATTCGCGCAGTGCGCCTTGCCCGACCATGCCGCTGGCACCGAATATTATCACTTTCATAACCTGTTCTCCTGACGCCCGGCGATGCGTTGATGACGCCAGCGGTTCGGCGTTTGTGATTCCCATTGCATAAAGGCGCGGCTAAATGAATTCAGTTCTTCGAACCCGAGCACGAAGGCAATTTCACCGGGCTCCAGATCGGTATCCGACAGCAGATGACAGGCCGTACGGTGGCGGGTTTTATCCAACAGTTGCTGGTAGCTGTAGCCGTGCTGTTGCAGACGACGCTGCAGGGTGCGTGGGCTGAGGTACAACTCGGCAGCCACGCTGTTCACGCTGGGTCGTTGTCCGCGCATGCTACGGGTGAGGATCGCCATCACCCGTGCGGGCAAACTGTCGTCCTGCTCGACCTTGGCCAACTCGGCTTCCAGCCCGGGCAGCAGCACGGCCAGCATGTCCTGGTTATAGGTGATAAAGGGCTTCTGCATCAGCGCACGATCAAACACCAGCACGTCCAACGGGGCGTCGAAGCGGATCGGACAGCTAAAATGGCGCAGCAACGGCGAAGCGGGATCGTGGTGCCGCGTCAGTTCAATCGCCCTCGGTTGAATAGCCAGGCCGGTGCCACGACGGCACAGAGTGGTGATGGACGCAAACATGGCGTCCACCAACAGTTCAGGGGCATGACCTTCGGCCATGGTCCAACGGGTGTGCAACCGCACGGCCTCGCCATCTTCCGTCAGCGTCAGTTCTTCGGGACACACCAACCGCTTGTAGCGGGCGACTTTTTGCAAGGCCTCCCCCAGCGTCGCCGAATGCAGCGCCGCGACCGAAGCGATATCGTAATGCTCCGGTGCGACGTCACTGCCGAGGCGAAGACCAAAGGCCGTATCATCGGTCAGGCGCGGGAGCGCCTGCCAAATATCAAAGAACTGCCTGGTGGAAAGTTTGACCTTTTCGCGCCCGTGGCTGAGCAGCCCGCTGGGGAGGCCGGCCAGTTGACCAAGCTTTTCAATATCCACCCCCAGCGCTTTGAGACGAATGGCTAAGGCGCTGGAGACCGGGATTTGATCGCTGCTCATGGTGTTCCTTATGATTTGCCGGCCACCAACGCCGCCATGGTTTCGTGATCCGGTTGGCTATCGTCCCGATCGGTGCTCAGGCTGAGGTAACGGAATTTGGCATCCGCCGCTTCACGTTCGGCCTGCACCTGTCCGGCGATAAATACCGCATCGCTGCCGAGTAACAGGCGCAGCGGGGGTTCATCCATCTCGGCGATCTGCAAGATAACCTGCGCGGCCTTGGCCGGGTCGCCGGGTTGATGGCCGTTATGCTGTTGCAAGTAGTCTAGCATGGGCCCAAGCGTTGCCTGGTAAGCGGCGCTGACAGGGGCGATGGTCATTGATGAGCCGGCCCAGTCGGTGCGGAAACCGCCGGGTTCAACCAGGGTCACCTTCACGCCGAAGGGCGCAATTTCTTTTGCCAGCGATTCGGAGAAGCCTTCGACCGCCCACTTGGCGGTGTGGTAAGCGCTCAGACCCGGTACGCCAAGGCGTGCGCCTATGGTGGAGATCTGAATGATATGGCCGCTGCCCTGTTGACGCAGCACCGGTAGCGCCGCGCGGGTGACGTTAAAAACGCCATAGAAATTGGTATCGACCTGGGCGCGGAAATCGGCTTCATCGGCATCCTCCACCGGCGCGATGTTGCCATAGCCGGCATTGTTGACCACCACATCCAGTCGGCCGAAGCTGTCTATTGCTGTCTGTACCGCACGTTTGGCGGCCACGGCGTCAGTAACGTCCAACGCCACGGTGACCACTTGCTCACCGTACTGTTCCACCAGCGGTTGTAACTGCTGTGGCTGGCGTGCGGTCGCGACCAGACGGTGGCCGGCGGCCAAAACAGCCTGCGCCAACTGCTGGCCCAAACCGCGTGAACTGCCGGTAATTAACCATACCTGAGACTGAGACATAACCACCTTCCTGTACCTGCTTGTTGAAGAGGTTCTACTCTAGAAGGTTCGGCCACATGCGGATAATCCGATTGCGCCAGAGTTTAATCCGATCGCGCCAATGTGATGTCGCGCTCTGGGGCGTGCGCCAGCATCAGCATTTGAATGGTCTCGCCAACCCGTTGCACCGCTTGTTCAATCTCTGGCGTCAGCTTGGGCGCATAGTTGATACGCAGGCAGTTACGGTATTTACCGGAGGCGGAAAAAATGCTGCCGACGGCGATCTGCACACCCTGTTGTTCCAAATGGCGATTTAGCCGCAGGGTATCAAACGCTTCATCCAGCTCAATCCACAGCATAAAGCCGCCGCGCGGTTGGCTAACACGGGTACCGGGCGGGAAGTACTTCATAATCCATCCGGTCATCACGTCCCGGTTCTGCTGGTAGCGGGTACGCATGCGCCGCAGATGTTGCAGATAGTGGCCGTGACGGATGAATTCGGCAATCGCCAGCTGTGGCTGGGTCGCGGTAGAGCCGGTGCCGATATATTTCATGTGCAACACGCGCTCCAGATAACGCCCTGGGGCAATCCAACCGATGCGCAGGCCGGGCGCCAGCGTTTTGGAGAACGAGCTGCACAGCAATACCCGGCCGTCTTCATCGAAGGATTTGATGGTGCGAGGCCTTGGGTATTGGTAGGCGATATCACCGTATACGTCGTCTTCGATGATCGTCACATCGTAGCGCTGCGCCAGCGTCAGCAAACGCTGTTTACGCTCCTCCGGCATAATGTAACCCAAGGGGTTATTGCAGTTGGGCGTCAACAGAATGGTTTTCACCGGCCACTGCTCCAGCGCCAGTTCCAGCGCCTCCAGGCTGATCCCGGTCAGCGGATCGGTAGGGATTTCCAACGCCTTCATGCCCAACCCTTTCAGCGTTTGCATGGTGCCGTGAAAGCAGGGGGAGTCTACCGCCACGATATCCCCCGGCTGGCAGACGGCGCGCAGGCCGGTGAACAACGCCTCGTGGCAGCCGGTGGTGATCACCAACTGGTCGGCGCTAATCTGGCAACCGGAGTCCAGCAGCAGCCGGGCGATTTGTTCACGCAAGCCGATAACGCCTTGAATGCTGTCGTAGAGCAGGCTGCGCAGATCGCCGTGACGGCCCAGGGTGCCCAGCGCTTTGGTCAACGGTTTCAGCGTAGGTTCGCTGATATCCGGCATGCCACGGCCGAGCTGGATCACATCTTCGCGTGGTTTATTACGGATCAGTTCCAGTACCTGCTCCCACTGCGAAATATCTACCGGTCGTTGCACCGGACGGGTGACGGCGGGAAGCTCGGCCAGAGTGCGGCGCCTTTGTACGAAATAGCCGGATTTGGGGCGCGCTTCCACCAGTTGGCTCTCTTCCAGCAGGCGATAGGCCTGTTGCACCGTGCTGATGCTGACGCCGTGTTCCAGGCTTAGCGCGCGCACCGACGGCAGACGATCGCCGGCCGGATAGAGCCCCTGTTCGATGCGTTGGCTAAGGAGCGCGGCCAGGGTGGCGTAGCGTGTCATACAGATACCCAAAGTGAGAATGGTTGAGGAAAAAACCGGTACAGATGAGATTAAATTAGACCATTCAGATAGGCAGAGACAGCTTTTGTATGGAAAAAATATCAACGCCCTGAATCTGTATTGTTTTTCGCGCGATCAGCATCATAGGTTTCGTGATCAAACCGAAAGAGGATCTGTGATGAGCATTTCTGTTGAGGGCGAACCGGTACAGCACCGGGCGAGATTTCCACTTTGGCAGTTGTACCTGCAGCGTTATCGCACCCGTAGATCTTTGTTGCAGTTGGACGATGCCCAACTGGCGGACATTGGTCTGTCGCGCGCGCAGGCAATGCAAGAAGGGCGCAAGCCTTTTTGGAGAACATAAATGTTGAAATTGTTGGGTAAGGCTTCGTCGATCAATGTGCGCAAAGTATTGTGGACCAGCCATGAACTGGCGTTGCCGCTGACCAGAGAAGACTGGGGCAGTGGTTTTCGCTCCACGCAAACACCGGAGTTTTTGGCCCTCAACCCCAATGGCCTGGTGCCGGTATTGATTGACGGCGATCGGGTGCTGTGGGAATCCAACACGATTTGTCGTTATCTGGCGGGCCGAGAAGGGCGTCAGGATCTGTTGCCGACAGAACCGGGCGCACGGGCAGCGGTAGAAATGTGGATGGACTGGCAGGCCACCGATCTCAACAACGCCTGGCGCTATGTTTTCATGTCGCGAGTTCGCCAGGATGCCGCCTACCAGGATCCGGAGCGACTGGCAGCGGCGGAGCGGGAGTGGAACAGGTTAATGGGCATGATCGAACAGCATTTGGCGCAGGGGAATGCTTATATTGCTGGCACGACCTTTAGCCTGGCGGATGTGGTCATTGGGCTGTCGCTCAATCGTTGGCTGATGACGCCTTTCTCGCGCCCGGATTACCCAGGGTTACAAGGGTATTTGCAACGGCTGCAACAGCGGCCGGGTTTCTTGCTGTATGGTGCCAACGGGTTGCCATGATATGAAATAAAATATTCATTTTGGCCTGACATCTTTGGCCAGAAGACGCAGCGTACCCTCGAGGCTGCCTCGTTACATTCCCGTCTGCAAGGTTTCATGAACGGCATCACGGATATGAGTTTTATTTTTCTCTTTGCTTGTTATTGAAATTTATATTTCATATAACCGTATCACAGACGGCGCGTTTCATTGAGTGGCGCGCTGACCAGATTACGGATACAGGCAACGGGAGAGGGTGATGAAACAGGTACGCGTTGGTTTAATTGGCACCGGCTACATTGGGCGCTGCCACGCTATTGCTTATGCGCAGGCTGCCACGGTATTTCCACTGAAGGGGGAACTGGTGTTGGAAATGCTGGCGGAAGTGACGCCGGAGCTGGCGCAGCAGCGCGCTGCGGAATTTGGTTTCTCTCGTTCGACCGCCGACTGGCGCCAACTGGTGGCCGATCCGGCTATTGATGTGGTGGATATCTGCGCGCCGAATTTCCTGCATAAGGAGATGGCGCTGGAAGCGATTCGTCACGGCAAACACGTTTATTCTGAAAAACCGCTGGCGTTGGACGCCAAAGACGCCGCTGAAATGGTGCAGGCCGCTCGCGCCAAGGGGGTTAAAACGCTGGTGGGTTTCAACTATATGAAGAACCCGACCAGCCAGCTGGCGCGCGAAATTATCGCCAATGGCGAGATTGGCGAAGTGGTGCATTTTTACGGCACCCACAATGAAGATTATCTCGCCGATCCGCGTACGCCTATCGACTGGCACTGCCGCAAGGCCACGGCCGGGTTAGGCGCGCTGGGCGATTTGGCGGCGCATATTGTTAACATGGCGCATTACCTGGTGGGTGACATTGTGGCGGTCTCCGGCGATATGCAGACCATCATCAAACAGCGCCCGGATGCGAAAGACCCTACGCTGATGCATCAGGTTGAAAATGAGGATCAGGCCAGCGCGCTGGTGCGTTTTGCCGGTGGCGCCATGGGTACCATCGAGACTTCACGCATTGCCTGCGGGCGCAAGATGGGGCTGACCTACGTGGTCACCGGGACCAAGGGCACGTTAAGTTACACCCAGGAGCGAATGGCGGAGCTGAAGCTGTATCGTCACGATGAGCCGGCGGAGCGCCAGGGGTTTAAAACGCTGCTGGTAGGCCCTAAGCATCCGGATTACGCCGCCTTCTGTATTAGCGCGGGGCACGGCATTGGTTTTAACGATCAGAAAACGGTGGAGATCCGCGATCTGGTTAACGGCATTGCCGCCGGTGATCGCATGTGGCCTGACTTTGAAGAAGGCTGGAAAGTATCTTGCGTGCTGGATGCGATAGCCGCCTCCGCCGAACAGCGGCGCTGGCTGGAAATTAATCGCGATTAGCCAAGGGCTATGACGCTCACAACTTGAGAGCGTCATAGCTTAACTGGCTAATAAGTTAATAGGCTATTAGCTTGATAACTTGCTGCGGTGATAGCCTGCCAATCAAAAAGCGAAGCAGGAACAACCGAATGCGCCCCAAAAGGCATTGTCGTCTGAAACAGGAATGCTGGAACGGCGGGCGACGTCATGCTGATGCGCGTGCACGCCGCAAGGGCCGCAACACTGGTGCGCCTGGCTCAGCACCCCGACGCGGGCCGCGGCTGAAGGAGGGGCAGAGCGATAATGCCCCGGCACCTGGGTCACCGGCGACCAGTCAGGCAGTACCGGAATTGCCGGCGGCGCCAGCGGTGAAAAACTGCCGGCGGCGTATACCACCTTGCCGTCCACCACCGTCATCACCGATTCAATCCCCTTGATCTGCTCCTCGGGTATGCTGAAATAATCCTGCGACAGCACGGCCAGATCGGCTAACTGTCCGACCTTAATCTGTCCTTTTTTACCCTGTTCGGTTGAGAACCAGGCGCTGCCCTGGGTCCACAACATCAGGGCCGTTTCGCGATCCAATCGCGCACTGTCGTCGTACATCGCCATACCGCCAACGGTACGGCCGGACACCAGCCAATACAGCGCCGTCCACGGGTTATAACTGGCCACGCGGGTGGCGTCGGTGCCTAACCCTACCGGCAACTCGGCCGCCAGCATTTTTGCGACCGGCGGCGTCTGTTTGGCGGCTTCTTTGCCGTAGCGTTCGGCAAAGTATTCCCCCTGAAATGCCATGCGATGCTGTACGGCAATGCCGCCGCCCAGCGCTTTCACACGCTCGATGTTACGTTCGGAGATGGTTTCCGCGTGGTCGAAGATCCAGTGCAGGCCGTTGAACGGAATATCGCGGTTCACCTTTTCGAACACGTTCAGCATGCGGCTGATGGATTCGTCATAGGTGGCATGCAGGCGGAACGGCCAGCGGTGCTCGACCAGATGGCGCACTACGCGCTCGAGCTCATCTTCCGTACCTTCCGGCAGATCCGGACGCGGCTGGAGGAAATCCTCGAAGTCGGCGGCGGAGAACACCAACATTTCACCGGCACCGTTATGACGGTAAAAATCGGTGCCCTGACCGGGTTTCAGCATGTCGGTCCACAGCTGGAAATCTTCCAGCTCCTGCTTCGGTCGCTGAGTGAACAGGTTATAGGCGATACGCAAAGTGAGTTGCTGCTTATCGTGCAGTTCGGAAATCACATGATAGTCATCGGGGTAGTTCTGGAAGCCGCCGCCGGCGTCGATGGCGCTGGTCAGGCCCAGGCGATTGAGCTCGCGCATAAACTGACGGGTGGAATTGACCTGTTGTTCAAGCGGCAGCTTGGGCCCTTTGGCCAGCGTGGCATACAGGATCATGGCATTAGGCTTGGCAATCAGCATGCCGGTTGGGTTGCCGTTGCCATCGCGCTGGATCTCGCCCCCCGGCGGATTTGGCGTGTCTTTGGTGTAGCCCACCACTTTCAGCGCGGCTCGGTTGAGTAAAGCGCGATCGTACAGGTGCAGAATAAACACCGGGGTGTCCGGCGCCGCCTGATTGATTTCGTCCAGCGTTGGCATGCGGCGTTCCGCGAACTGGAATTCGGTCCAGCCGCCGACCACCCGTACCCATTGTGGGCTGGGGGTACGCAGTGCCTGCTCTTTCAGCATGCGCAGCGCATCTGCCAACGACGGCACGCCTTCCCAACGCAGCTCAAGATTGTAGTTCAGACCGCCGCGGATCAGGTGCAGGTGCGAGTCATTGAGGCCGGGGACGGCGGTGTGGCCGTGCAGGTCAATCACCTGAGTTTCAGGTCCTGCATGCTGCATAACGTCGTTTTCACTGCCGACGGCGAGGAATTTGCCGTCGCGGATAGCAACCGCCTGGGCGGTAGGCGCCTCGCGATCGACGGTGTGAAATTTACCGTTGGTGATAATCAGGGAAGCAGAGTTACTCATAACGTTCTCCCGGCAGGCCGCCTAACGGCGGGTGAGCCATTGATGAAATATGCGTGTGACTATCGGCATCCAGAGGAAGACCACCAGGGCAACTACGGTGGCGTCATTAAGCAGGTGGCCGACCAGCGTGCCGTTCAACTGCGGCAACAGGTTTCCCCAAAACCAGGGCACCAGATTGGTGGACGGAAAAATCACCAGTAAGGTGATCAAAAATTGTTTCCACTTGGCGGGCTGGCGGGTATTGGCGCTCGGCGGCGTGAACCAGAATTCTGCGCCGGGCCGAATTTCAATGCTGTCGCTCTCCAGCAGCAGCGGCGAAACTTCCTCGATGTAGCGTTTGCGCAGCGGTGAATTCACCCACTGGGACAGGTTGTCGAGGTTGTCAAAACGGACCAGTACGGTGTAGGCCTGCTCATGACCGGTGGGGCGGATCACGTTAACGCCCAGATGTCCGGCAAAGTTGGCGGCTTCGGGCATAATGCGCTTCAGCCAGGCCTCGTAGGCCGGTTCCTGCCCCGGCGCCAAACGGTGAGTGATAACTAGCGTGACATGCTGCGGGTGGGCCATAGCACCGACTCCAGAAAAACCCCGGCGACGCGGCCGGGGTTAGGTTTATTTCGCCACCCGCGCCGGGGCGTGATGCACCATGGTGTAAGCGTAGTCAACGCCCATGCCGTAAGCACCGCTGTGTTCGCGCACCAGTTCCATAACTGCGTCGTAAGTCTCTTTGCGCGCCCAGTCGCGTTGATACTCCAATAGCACCTGCTGCCAGGTTACCGGGATGGCACCGGCCTGCACCATACGGTCGATGGAACGCTCATGCGCATCCACCGAGGTACCGCCGGAAGTGTCGGTGACCACGTAAACTTCATAGCCTGCCTCGAGCGCCATCAGCGCCGGGAAAGTCAGACAGACTTCGGTCCACAGCGCGGAAATCACCAGCTTTTTGCGACCGGTGGCTTCAACGGCCTTTACGAAGGCTGCATCTTCCCAGGAGTTCATCGAAGTGCGTTCAATCGGGGTGATTTCAGGGTGAACCGCCAACAGTTCTGGCCAGATATAGCCGCTGAAACTTTCGGTTTCAACCGAGGTGAAAAGGGTGGGAACATTAAAAATCTTGCCGGCTTTCGCCAGACCGACCACGTTGTTTTTCAGCTGCTGGCGATCAATATTGGCCACGCCAAAAGACATTTGCGGCTGGTGGTCAATGAAAATCAGTGCAGAATTATCTTTATCAAGCAATTGAAACTTAGACATTATTTACCTTCCCAGAAAGACTTAGGTTTAACAACGGGTGAATGTAACGTCGATAAACCGCATGGTAGGCAGGGGCTGATTTCAAAGATAGCGCAGAATTTTTGCCGTCTTGTTGAGTTTTTTTATACACGGAGAGGGAGCGATGAGGTTAAACCTGGAAGCGTTATTGATTTTGGATGCGCTCGATCGGCATGGGTCATTTGCGGCGGCTGCCGCCGTGCTGTTTAAAACACCTTCGGCGTTGAGCTATATGGTGCAAAAAATGGAGAGCGATCTCGACATCACCTTGCTCGATCGCTCAGGCCACCGCGCCAAATTCACCGATACCGGCAAGTTGATGTTGGAAAAGGGCCGGGTGCTGTTGCGCGCCGCGCAGGATTTGGAGCAGCAGGCTCGCTATGTGGAAAACGGCTGGGAAAGCGAAATTACGCTTGGCATTGATGCCTCGTTTCCTTTTGAACGTCTGTTGCCGCTGATGGAAGAGTTTTATCAGCAGAATCACCATACCCGGCTGCGCGTTAGTCACGAGGTGCTGGCGGGATCCTGGGAGTCGCTGGTTTATGGTTGTGCGGATATTATTATTGGCGCGATTTGTGAACCCCCGTCGCGGGTAGGCTATGCTTTTAGTCAGTTGGGTCGGTTGGACTACGTATTTGCCGTCGCGCCGCAACACTCGCTGGCGACAATGCCGGAGCCTTTGCCGAAGGCAGAGATCCGTCAGCACCGTGCGGTGGTGGTGCGTGATACCTCAAGGGTGAACGCACCGCAGAACCTGAATATTCTCGAGGAGCAGGACACCTTGACGGTGTTCGGTTTCGACGCCAAGTTGCGGGCGCAGCTCAGCGGTCTCGGCTGTGGTTATTTGCCGCGTTATTTGGCTGAACCTTACCTGAAAAGTGGCGAGTTGGTCGCGAAAAACGTCGAATCTGAGCGCTGCAGCGACGTCGCTTATTTTGGCTGGCGTGAGAATAACGCCGGTTTGGCGTCCAAATGGTGGCGTGAACGCTTGCAGCAGTGTGCCGATGCCGGGAGCCTGTACCCGGCATCTTGATGCCCCGCCATTGTGCGGAACGACAAGGATGCAGAATGATGAAAACAGGGATGTGGCTTTTGGTAGCGTTGTTACCGTTGCTGGCCGGTTGTAATACGGACCACCGTTCCGAGGCTGCCGGGCTGGAGAAACCGATGTCTGCCGCGGCATCGGTGCAGCCGCCGTCGGGCAACTACCCGGAAAGAATGCGGCGTGCCATTACGCAAGAAATGCCGACGCTCGGCAAATACAAATCCCAAACCTGTTCGATCAGCATTCATCTGTTACCGGACGGCTCCCTGAAGGATTTCAAGGTTCTGGCAGGCGATGCTGAGTTTTGCGCTGTAGCAAGTCAGGCAGTACAGCGCGCCAAACTGCCCAAAATGACCAGTCAGACCGAATACGCCTTATTCAACAGCTCGGTGCTGGATTTCGTTCCCTGATGCCGATGGCTTACCGCATCGGATGAGCTCGCGATTGTGTGGGGCATCAAAAGTACGGCATAAATAGCTGATTTTTAACTTTGCTTTACCGCTTTCGTTATTTTGAGCGCCTGCGCTGCTCGCAGATACTGAGGAAAATGACCCACATCGAGCCGCCGCATGTCCTCAGCCAAAAGCCACAGCCACTATTTGCATTCTGCACAACGCCTTTGGATCCAACAGCTTAACCAGCGCTGGTATTGGCGATGCGAGTTGCCGACCTGGGGCATCATGGCGGCGGTGTACGGCGGCTGGTTTGGCGTGGTGCACTACTGGCAGTCGCTGGGACCCTGGCTTGGCACGCCGTTGCTGATTTTGTTGGCCACCTGGTATATGTCGTTGCAGCATGAGCTGATCCACGGCCATCCGACGCGGTGGCCCCGCATCAATCAACTCTTTGGCCTGTTGCCGCTGGCGGTGTGGTATCCCTATGGGTTGTATCGCGATTCGCATATTCAGCATCACCGCAATGAACATCTGACCGACCCGCATGAAGATCCCGAAAGTTATTATTTCAGTCAGACACAGTGGCAGCGTTATCCCAGATTGTTTCCGCTGTTGGCCAAGGTGCGCAATACGCTTAGCGGGCGGATTGTGTTCGGTCCGGCGCTGGATATCGTCGCGACGGGGGTTAATGCGCTGAAAGCGATTGCCGCCGGTGAACTGCGCACGTTGGTGATGTGGTTGGTGCATCTGCTGCTGCTGGCGGCAGTGCTGGTTTGGCTGAAGCAACATGGCATTGGCACGACGTTTTACCTGTTGGCGATCGGCTATCCAGCGCTGGCGCTGACCAAGATAAGATCGTTTTTTGAGCACCGCGCCGTTGAAGCTCCGCAGGCACGTTCTATTATTAATGAGGCGGCTTGGCCGTGGCGGCTGCTGTTTCTCAATCTGAACTATCATTTAGTTCACCATGATCTCCCCGGCTTGCCGTGGTACGGTTTAAGGCAGGTCTATCTGGCGGAGCGCGGTGCTTACCAGCAGCGCAGCCAGGGATTTGTGGTGCAGGGCTATGGCCAATGGGTCAGCGAATACGCTTTTACCCCGGTCGCCGTTGAGGTTCATCCGTTTAACGCCGGCGAGCCGCTAAAGGAAGTTCAGGGCGAAACCGAAGCCTGGCCGGCGGAGACTTTTATCGTGCGATGGAAACGCGCGTCTCAGGATTTTCCAATCGATCTGGCCAAATAGCCGGAAAATACACAACAAGAGGAAAAAGTATGGCAATCACCCCATTACGTGGTCGCGTTTTCGCTTTGGCACTGGGTTTACTTGCCGCGAGTATCGGCGTGGCTCAGGCGGCCGACACGGTGCGCGTGGGCTCAAAAATCGATACCGAAGGCTCGCTGCTGGGTAACATCATCGTGCAGGTGCTGGAGTCCAACGGCATCAAAACCACCAACAAATTACAGCTCGGTACCACCAAGGTGCTGCGCGGGGCGATCACCTCCGGCGAGATTGACATTTACCCGGAATACACCGGCAACGGCGCATTTTTCTTCTCCGATGAAAAAGATCCGGCGTGGAAGAACGCCCAGGCCGGTTTTGAGAAGGTCAAAAAACTCGATTACGACAAGAACAAAATTGTCTGGCTGGATGCTTCGCCGGCCAACAATACCTGGACTATTGCCATCCGTCAGGACGTGGCGGACGCCAACCACCTGAAGACGCTGGCCGATCTGGGCAAATGGATCAACGGCGGCGGCAAGTTCAAACTGGCGGCCTCGGCGGAATTTATCGAACGTCCGGACGCACTGCCGGCATTCCAGAATGCCTATGGCTTTAAGCTGAATCAGGATCAACTGCTGTCACTGGCTGGAGGGGACACGGCGGTGACCATTAAAGCGGCGGCGGAGCAAACCTCCGGCGTGAACGCGGCCATGGCTTACGGCACCGATGGCCCGGTGGCGGCTCTGGGTCTGCAAACGCTGGAAGACCCAAAAGGGGTGCAGCCGATTTACGCACCGGCACCGATCATTCGTGAGGCCGCGCTGAAACAGCACGCCAATATCGCCGAGTTGCTGAAGCCGGTCTTTGCAACGCTGGACGGCCCGACGCTGCAAAAACTTAATGCGCAGATCGCGGTGGAAGGTCAGGATGCCAAACAGGTTGCGGCCGCTTATCTGAAAGAAAAAGGATTGGTTAAGGGATAGCGCTGATATTCCCTCTCTCTCAATGGGAGAGAGGGAGAGCAGGGCCCATTGACTATGGAGCCGGAGAGTTTCTTTGATTATTGCCGTAAAAAACCGCGTATTACTGACGCTGCTTGTTTTGTTGCTGCTGGCCGCATTTGGCCTGCCGTTCCTCAGCTATGCCCCCAATCGCCTGCTGTCGGGCAAGAGCATTTCCCTGATTTCCCTGCTGCACGGCCCGGCGCTGTGGCTATTGGCCCCGCTGTTGGTGCTGGCAGTGCTCAGCCTGTTGCCACCGCTCAGGCGCAATGCATTGTTGACCGCGCTGGCGGCTGCAGCGCTGCTGGCGCTCACCTTCTGGCTGAGCGGGCATGCCGCGCAGCAGTTGGCGCAGGAAGGTTCCAAACTGGCGCGTACCTCCTGGGGCAGCGGCTGCTGGCTGATGCTGGCGCTGAGCCTGCTGATGGCTGCCGATGCCATCACCCGCATCACGTCTTCGCATTTGTGGCGCATGCTCGGCAACCTGCTGGTGATATTGCCTGCGCTGGCGCTGCTGTTCGGCCATCAGTTGGATCAGCTTTCGCTGCTGAAAGAATATTACAACCGGCAAGATGTGTTTGATGCCGCGCTGTTGCAGCACCTGACTATTCTGCTGGCGACGATGGTCCCGGCGCTGCTGATCGGCGTGCCGCTCGGGGTGTTGTGTTTTCGTTCATCCCGTTTGCAAACCCCGATCTTCTCCACGCTGAACATTATCCAGACCGTGCCGTCGATTGCCCTGTTCGGCCTGCTGATAGCGCCGTTGGCCGGGTTGGCGAAGGCGGTGCCCTGGCTGGCGGAACACGGCGTCAGCGGCATTGGCATGGCGCCGGCGATAGTCGCCCTGGTGTTGTACGCCCTGTTGCCGCTGGTGCGCAGCGTGGTGGCCGGGTTACAGAGCGTGCCCGCCAGCGTGATCGAATCTGCCAGCGGTATGGGGCTGACGCGCGGCCAGATTTTCTTTCGCGTACAGCTGCCGTTGGCTTTGCCGCTGTTTCTGACCGGAGTGCGCATTCTGGCGGTGCAGACCGTCGGTATGGCGGTGGTAGCCGCGTTGATCGGTGCCGGAGGTTTCGGCGCCATCGTTTTCCAGGGGTTGTTGAGCAGCGCGCTGGATCTGGTGCTGCTGGGCGTGATCCCGGTGATCGTGATGGCGGTAATCGTCGATTCGCTGTTTAAATTTATGGTTTCAATTTTGGAAGTGTCACGCCGATGATTCAGTTTAATCAGGTCAGCAAGATTTTTCAGGGTAAGCCGGCGGTGGACGATCTGACGCTGCAGATTGCCAAAGGCGAATTTGCCGTACTGATCGGTACCTCAGGCTCCGGTAAATCCACCACATTAAAAATGATCAACCGGCTGATCGAACACGATCAGGGCAAAATTTACTTTGCCGATGAAGAGATCCAAAAATTCAAACCGCAGGATCTGCGGCGCCGCATGGGCTATGCCATTCAGTCGATCGGCCTGTTTCCGCATTGGACGGTAGAGGAGAACATCGCCACCGTGCCGCAATTGCTGAAATGGCCGCGGGCACGGATCCGCGATCGGGTGACCGAACTGCTGGAGCTGTTGCACCTGGAGCCGGAACTGTTTCGACACCGTTATCCGCACCAGCTTTCCGGCGGGCAACAGCAGCGGGTGGGAGTGGCACGTGCGTTGGCTGCCGATCCGGAAGTGTTGTTGATGGACGAACCCTTTGGCGCTCTCGATCCGGTAACGCGCACCGCGCTGCAGACGGAGATTGCGCGTATTCATCATCTCTCCGGGCGCACCATCGTACTGGTGACGCATGACATTGACGAGGCGCTGGCATTGGCCGATCGCATCGTGTTGCTCGATCAGGGCCGTGTGGTGCAACAAGGCACGCCGCTGGAGCTGCTGACTGCACCGGCCAACGATTTTGTGCGCGATTTCTTTGGCCGAAGCGATCGCGGCATCAAACTGCTTTCTTTAGGCACGGTGGCGGAACGGGTGCGTCCTGGCCATGCGGACGGTGAACCGATTTCCTCCACCATGAACCTGCGTGAAGCGCTGTCGGTATTTGTGGCGCGCGGCAGTGAATGCTTGCCGGTGGTGGGGGAGCAAGGAGAGGCACTCGGCGTGCTGCATTTCAACGATCTGATTGCCCAAAAGGCGCTGTCATGAGTGCGCCTAAAGCCCTGCGTTGGCTGCGCGATCCGCTGCCCTGGACCTTTGCCCTGCTGCTGGCGCTGGTGTTTGGCATGAATCATCTGCATGGCCTGTTTGCTGCCTGGTTTCCCGATCTGGAAAGGCCGGTGTATCAGCAGGACAGTTTTATCTCGCTGGTGTGGGCACATCTGTTGCTGGTCGCGGTCTCCAGTCTGATCGCCGTGGTGATTGGCGTAGCGGCCGGGATCGGCGTGACGCGCCCTGCCGGTAAGGCGTTTCGTTCGCTGGTGGAAACCGTGGTAGCGGTCGGCCAGACTTTTCCGCCCGTGGCGGTGCTGGCGGTAGCGGTACCTGTGATGGGCTTTAGCGAACAGCCGGCGATTATCGCACTGGTGCTGTACGGTTTGCTGCCGATCTTGCAGGGCACGCTGACGGGTATTGAATCGGTACCCAGCGCGACCCGCGAGGTTGCGCAAGGGGTTGGTATGAGCGCCAGGCAAATTCTGTGGCGCGTCGAACTGCCGCTGGCGGCGCCGGTGATTGTTGCCGGTATTCGGACCTCGGTGATCATCAATATCGGCACGGCGGCAATCGCTTCCACCGTCGGCACCAAAACGCTTGGTTCGCCGATAATCATTGGCCTGAGCGGTTTTAATACCGCCTACGTGATCCAGGGTGCGGTAGTGGTGGCGCTGCTGGCGATCATTACCGATATGCTGTTTGAGCGCTGGGTGCGCTATCTCACCGCCTGGCGTCAGCAGACGCAGGCGGCTTCTTCTGCGGGGTAAGGGAATAGGATGCAAGTATCTTTGCCGATGTATGGCGTGACCCATCAGCCGGCCGAATCTTTCTGGCGAGTGCTGCGCGATAAATTACTGCAGTTGGGATTGCCGCTGGCTCCTGAACAGCTCGTCTGGCCGCACGACCTGGCTCAGCACTGGCTACAGGACGATTTATTGCTCAGCCAAACCTGCGGTTATCCGCTGGTCAGCAGCCTGCAGCAGGTGCAGCTGATCGGGACTTATCACTACCGCGTCGAGGGTTGTGAGGGCGCGAATTACAGCAGTTGGTTGGTGGTGCGCGACGACGACCCAGGCGAGCGGCTGGCGGATTTTCGCGGCCGGATCGCCGTATACAACAGTACCGACTCTCAGTCAGGGCATAACAGCTTGCGTGCGCTGATCGCACCCTTGGCACAGAACGGCAGCTTCTTCAGTGCTGCCATCGCCTCCGGGGCGCACTATCAGTCGCTCAAGCTGATCCAAAACCGGCAGGCAGACATTGCTGCCGTCGACTGCGTCAGCCTGGAACTGTTGAAACGGGCACGGCCCCAGGCGTTGGCCGGGCTGAAAATTATTGGGCGAACGGCCAGCGTGCCGGGGCTACCCTTGATTACCTCGGCGCAGACCCCACCGGAACAGCTGGAAATACTGCGTGCCGGGGCGAAGGCGATGCTGGGCGAAGCGGTAAGCGACAACCTGCTGATCGGCGATTTCAGCCTGGTGCCGCGTTCGGCATACCAAATAATCACCGAGCTGGAGCAGCAGGCCGCCGCCCGCGGGGTGACAGCGCTGTAAGCTTATGACTGGCCCGTGTTCAGGCGGCGCTAAATAATGATGCCTGCGGCAGCGCGCAGAAAATCGCACCAACGGTTGGCGAAAGAAGAGAAGGGGAGTTGCTGCTGAAATGGAGCAATGAGGCGGTTACCGCGCCCTTTGCCGATACCGGTGCGCGTCGGGCGACTGCAGCGTTTTTTTACAACAACGCTGCCAGCGCGGGACGCATCACTTGGCCTGAAAGCTCTCTGCCGGAGTGGCAGTGGCGGCGGCTTCGTGTGACGTGGCGGTCTCTTCTAGCGGCGTGGTGGAACGGGTGTACATATTCAGCCCGGCCAGGAATACGCCGCCGAGTGAACCAAAGGCACACAGAAAGATAACGATAATGAACGATTTTTTCAGCATGGGGATGATTTCGCAGGTTGCCAGGAACAACGGGAATTATAGACGCTTCGTAATATGAAACAAGAATCGTTTTAATACCCGTCGTCTTTCAAGCTGCAGCGTTTAAACCTGTTTCCGGTGGATTTGTCACTCCAGCCGCTGTAGGGGGCGAATACATTCGCCCCGATTAATTCGGCCGCAGCGTGCAGCGCCTCTACCTTTCCCTGCTTATGCGACTGACCGGGCGAGCAAACAGGAATTTGCCCAGCGTCACCAGCACCACCGCCGCTACGATAATCACCAGCGCCGCCCATTCACGCGCTGCCAGCGATTCGCCGGCAAAACCGATGCCGAGCAGCACGGCCACCACCGGATTGACATAGGCATAACTGGTGGCTACCGCCGGACGCACGTTTTTCAGCAAAAACATATAGGCGCTAATGGCCAACATGGAACCGAAGATAATCAGGTATCCCAGCGCAAAGAAACCTTTGGCGCTGGGCATCTGCGTCAGGCGTTCGCCGCTGAGCTGACTGACGACCAGCAGAACCACTCCGGCAACCAGCATCTCCGCCGCGCCCGCCATCGGTCCGGCCGGTAGCGAAATACGTGACCCCAGCACCGAGCCAAAGGCCCAACTGGCGGAAGCCAGCAGGATCAGTAACGCACCGGTAGGGTTGCCCACCAGGTTATTGCCGGTATTGAGCAATACGATCCCCACCAGGCCCAATGCGATACCTGCCCACTCCAGCTTGGTATTGCGCATGCCCCAAAACAGGCTGAAGAACAGGGTGAACAGCGGTACCGTCGCGACCATCACGGCGGCAATACCGGAAGGTACGTGCTGGTGTTCGGCCACGGTCACCAGACCGTTACCCACCGCGAGTAGCAAGATACCGATAGTGCCAGCGGCCAGCCACTGCCTGGGGGTTGGTAATGCATGGCCGCGCAACGCTAAAAAGCTGAACAGCACTATGCCGGCGACCAAAAAGCGGATACCGGCCATCATCAGCGGTGGCCAACTCTCCACGCCCAGACGAATAACGAAGTAGGTAGAACCCCAGACAATATATAACGTGAACAGCGCCCCGATTAACGGCAGGACGTTACGGCTACTTTGACTCAGCATGGATATTTATTCTGCAGGGAGGTTATTATTAGAGGACTCAGTAAACCCGATCGCACGGAAGATTAGCAACGCTTTTCACTATTTTTTAACGGCAAGGTCGGCTGGCGAACCGATGAGAATCGAGAGAGAACGCCAGCCTGCAGATAGCCTTGAGCCGAGTGCCGATTACAGCAGCGAAATACGGTAGGCGCAGCGGCGTGCACCGGCCAGAATATGTTCGGAACGTTCAACCTGCGCCTGCAACACCTCGGTGAAAATACTCAGCTCAGCACGGCAGAACCCCTGACAAACGGTAGCGGCGGCGCAAATAGGGCAGTGGTTCTCTACCAACAGAAAGGAGCCGTCTTCCTGAGTACGGCATTCGGCCATATAGCCTTCGCGGCAACGAATGGCCGTCAGACGCTGAACCCGTTCCTGCAAGTCGGTAGCGCCAATCATCGCCTGCTTGTAATTAATCCGCGTTTCTTGCTCGCGGGTGTCGATCAATAACTCAATCGCCTGCTCGCCCAGCTTGTCGCGTACGGTGCGCAGCAACTGTACCGTCAATTCTGAATGGGTATCCGGAAAGCGCGCATTGCCGGCGGCGGTCAGGTGCCAGAGCTGCACCGGTCGGCCGACACCGCGGGTTTCCGCCACGGCTTCAACCAGCCCGTCTTTGGCCAGTTTGACAAACTGCTGGCGCGCAGCCTCACCTGTGGTGCCAAGAACCTTTCCTGCATCAGACGCTTGTTGTGGGCCGCGGGTTTTTAATAGTGTCAGCAAACGGTCACTGACCGATTGTGCGGGACTACCGCCATTTTCCAAGTTTATTCTTGACATATTTCTCCGCCTCGCCCTACCATTATTCCAAGTTAACTCTTGTTAAATTTAACGCAATATCACTATTAACTCAATGCCCTTCCTCTGAAAACAGGACGACAACCGTGATAACCAACGATGATAGCCGCTGGGCCGACTTATTCTCCGGCAAAAATGGCGCCAGTGCGATCGCGCTCTCACTCGGCGTAGCGCTGCATGCGATCAATATTCTGGTCGCCACCACCATTCTGCCCTCGGTGGTGCAGGATATTGGTGGCCTGAATCTGTATGCCTGGAACACCACGCTGTTTGTGGTGGCGTCGATTCTCGGATCGGCGTTATCTGCACGTCTGCTCAGTGGTTACGGTGCACGCAGTGCCTATCTGGTGGCGTCGCTGTTCTTTATTGCCGGGGCAATGCTGTGTGCATTGGCGCCGTCGATGCCGGTGATGCTGATAGGTCGCACCGTGCAGGGGTTCGGCGGCGGGCTGATTTTCGCGCTTTCGTACGCCATGATCAACCTGGTGTTCGAGCAAAAACTTTGGCCGCGGGCAATGGCGCTGATTTCGGCGATGTGGGGTATTGCTACGCTGGTGGGACCGGCGGTGGGCGGCATTTTCGCCGAACTGAACGCCTGGCGCTGGGCCTTCGGCATCCTGTTGCCAATCATGGTGTTGTACGCCGGGTTCACCTTCCTGATCCTGCCGAAAGGCAAACCGCAACAGCAGGCAGCGCCGCTGCCGGTAGCCCAGCTGTTGCTGCTGGCGGTGGCGGTGCTGGTGGTATCCGCAGGCAGCCTGGCCGACAGCGCCTGGGTCAATTTTGGCGGTATTGCATTGGCCGTGCTGATGATGGTTTGGCTGATTCGCCGTGAAGCGCACTCCCGCGCCCGTCTACTGCCTCAAGGCGCTTTACGCCGCGGTTCCCCTCTGGCTTCGTTGTATATCACCGTTTCCCTGCTGGTTGTGGGCATGACCAGCGAAATCTTCGTGCCTTATTTTCTGCAAACGCTGCACGGGCAGTCACCGCTGATTTCCGGCTATATCGCAGCCACCATGGCGGCGGGCTGGACGCTGTCGGAGATCCTCAGTTCTGGCTGGCGCAGTGCGGGTATGCGTCGGGCCATTATCAGCGGGCCGCTGTTTGTGTTTGTCGGGCTATTGGCCCTGGGCGTATTGATGCCAACGCCTTCCGGTGGTCATTGGTCGGCACTGACGCCGATTGTCATCGCTCTGACAGTGGTGGGGTTTGGTATCGGTTTTGGCTGGCCACATCTGCTGACGCGTATTCTGCAAGTCTCGCCAGAGGCGGATAAGGATATTGCCGGCGCGTCGATCACTACGGTGCAACTGTTTGCCACCGCGTTCGGTGCCGCGTTGGCGGGAATGGTCGCCAACCTGGCCGGGCTGAACGTGCCGGGTGGGGCACCGGGTGCCGCCTCCGCCGCGCGCTGGTTATTCCTGCTGTTTGCCTTGGCGCCGCTGCTGGCGGTCTTTAGCGCCTGGCGTTGTGCGGCGATTACTCCACCTGTTGTGGCAACCAGCGATGCCGAAATTGCGCTGGCATCGCCGGGGCTGTCGCTCTCTGCCACCCCTGTGAGCCAATGCGTTCGTCCTGAATAAGGCGGGTGCCGCCTGCTTGTTTTTATAACTTCGCAGGGTTTACTTTAAAATCTGATTGACGAATCCCGTATTTGAGATTATTTCTCTCATATGGGATTTTTCATATCAGGGCTATAGAGACCATGGATAACGGAGTGGACAGCGCCGACCTTCGCTTGGCGCAACGGCTGTCTGATTTACGCCAGCAGCAGGGTTGGTCGCTGGAAGCGTTGGCGCAGCAAACCGGCATCAGCCGGGCAACGCTATCGCGGGTTGAGCGTGCGGAAACCAGCCCGACCGCCTCGTTGTTGAACAAACTGTGCGCGGCGTATGGGCTGACCATGTCACGGCTGCTGAGCGAGGTTGAGGACGAACCGCCCGAGTTGCTGCATCGCGAACAGCAGACGGTGTGGGTTGATCGCGCCAGCGGTTTTCATCGTCGTTCGGTATCACCACCCGCCGCCCTCTATAAGGCGGAATTTATCGAGGGCAGGCTGGAGGCCGGCGCGGTGATCGCTTATGACGCCCCTTCGATACACGCGCTTGAACACCATTTATGGCTGCTGGAAGGCCGGCTTGAATTGACGCTGGAGGCGCGAACTTTTCAGCTCGAACCGGGCGATTGTCTGCGTTACCGCTTGTTCGGCGCTTCAAAATTTCATGCACCCGGCCCCGAGCTGGCCCATTACACCCTCGTTATCTGCAGGCCATAATCATGATTGAGATACAGCAATTGAACGTCGATGCGGTACAAAGCGCGATCCCTGAACTGGCGGCGATGCTGCATGCCAGCGTCTCGCAGGGGGCGAGCATCGGTTTTGTCATGCCGTTTAGCCTTGAGCAGGCGCAGGCGTTCTGGCACCGTCTGTTGCCGGCTATTGAACGGAAGGAAAGGCTGCTGCTGGTGGCCCGAGATCGAGATGCCGGAAGGGTGGTCGGTACGGTGCAACTGCTGCTGGATATGCCCGATAACGGCCGCCACCGGGCGGAGGTGGTGAAGCTGATGGTGCACCCGGATGCTCGCCGTCAGGGCATTGCCCGCAGCCTGATGTTGCAGGTGCAACAGCTGGCGGTTGAGCATCAACGGCATTTACTGGTGCTGGATACCCTGACCGGCGACACGGCGGAAGGCCTGTACCGTCGGCTGGGCTTTCAACTGGCGGGCAGCATTCCGCAATACGCACGCGCCAGCAATGGCGGTGCGCTGGATGCCACCAGTTATATGTATAAATTGCTCTGACTACCCCGTCGTTTTTCAAGCGTTATCGCCTAAGGGGGCGAACGTATCGCCCCCTTAATCAGAACGCAGCCAGCGCCGTCCCTGCAAGGCTTGGGAGGTTACTGTCCGTTCCAGGCCTTGATTGCCTGTTGGCGAATCTGCAGCTTTTGCTCTGGCGTCAGCTTGTTATAGTCCTTCGCCATGCCGCTTTCCCAATCGCCGTACAACGGGTTGGGCAACACGATAAACTCGGTGCCGAATTTGCTTTGGTTGTCGGCGACGAACGCCCGCCGCTGCGCGTTATCTTTGTGGTAGGTCGCGGCGCCGAAGTCGTTCAGGTTGTCACCGGCGTAAACCACGATGTCGTAACCGGCGTTCTTGATTGCGTCGAAACGCGCCTGCTTGTTGGAGGTATCACCGCTTAACAGCACGGTTTTTTCCGACATGCCGGTGAAGCCCAATTTTTGCATATTGGCCAGCGTGGCGGCGTATTCAGACTGTTTGCGGTTGGAGACGTAAAACATGGTGCCCTGATGGCTGTTGACGTAGCGGGCAAACTGCACGGCACCTGGCACCGCGCCGGCCTGTTGCGCCTGTGACCACTTCGCCCAGGTGGCAGCGGCGAAAGGTTGGCCCTGCTGCGCCTGCCAGCCGGAATAAGGGCTGTTATCCAGCATGGTTTCGTCCAAATCGACCACCACGGCCTTCTTCTTGCCCGGCGCGGCCTTGGCCTGATCAAAGGCCAGCCTGGCGCTGTTGAAGGCCTGGTGCGTCAGCGCCTGATATTCGCCGGATTGCTGGAACCAGTTCAGCGCCAGCACGGATTGCTCCGCCAACTGCTGTTGGGCCTGCCGATCGGTTTTTGCTGGCTGCACGCAGCCGGTCAGGGTCACCAGCGCAATGCCGATCGCCGCGCCGAGGGCCATTTTCTGTCTCATTATTCCTGCCATAAATAAATCACTCTCTGATTGTTATTGTGGTGTGTTCAAGGTCATCGTCATTTCAAACTGGCGCAACGCGTCCTGCTGCCAGCCGAGTCGGTCGAAGAAGGGGGCGGCCACTTCAGGAACGTAAACGTTGGCTACCAGCGGTAACGGCGCAAACTTCGCCTGTAATGCAGCCAGCATGGTACGGGCATGGCCCTGGCTGCGGTGCTGCGGCGGCACGTAGATCATGCGCAAAAAGCACTTGTCGGCGCCCAACTGCACCACCGCATAGGCCTGGTGGCCAAGGCTGAAAGCATGGGGTTTGCCGGGTAGCTTGAACAACGTCTCCGGCGCGATCAGCCAGGGCAGGTCGGTGGCACCCTCGGCAATCAGGCGGTGAGAGACGAACAGCGGGTCGATCTCTTGCAACTGCGCAACTTCGTCAAGTACCGGCGTAGCGGCCAGATGCCCGGTCAGCGTGCGGACGATTTGCAACCCGGCCCGATGGTAGAGCGCCAACGCAGCCTCGTTCCCTTCAATCACTTCCAATGACAGTTGACGATCGCCGCGCTGATGCGCGTCGGCGACAATGCGTTTCATCAAGGCTTTTCCCAAGCCTTTGCCGCGCATTTCCGGACGGATGGAGAGTGCCGATATCCGGCTGTGCAGGCCCCGGCGGCTGATCAGCGCCAGCGCTACCGGTTGTTGCTGGTGGGTAACGATAATACTGTCGTTCAGGCTGAGGTCTTCGGCACCAAAACGGCGGGCGAAGGTATCACCGTCAATCACGAAACGTACAATATAGTTTTCAAAACAATGACAAAGGATCTGCGCCAGCTCGTCGCTGCTGTAGCGCAGGGCGCTTTGGTACTCGAAGTTTTCATCGGTGTGCATGAGCTTTCCCTGTCTAAGGCGGAAGCTATACATCTAGACCCGATTGTTTTATAAGGCAAGTTTCCGCGTGCGGTTACGGGATATGCAGCGGTAAATGAGGCAGGAACAGGCGATAAAAGCACAAATGAAAAAACCGGGCGTTGCCGCCCGGCGAAGTAACTCTGGGTATAAAGTGAAGCTAAGGTTTGCAGTGGTGGTTATTCATCACATCAGAACTGGTAGGTCAGGGCGACGGCAATCACGTTGTCGTCTTTCAGACCCAGCTTGTTATCGCTGTCGAGTTGGTTGATTTTATAATCGACATAGGTCGACATGTTCTTGTTGAAATAGTAGTAGGCGCCAACGTCGATATATTTCACCAGGTCGGCGTCGCCGATGCCTTCAATATCTTTGCCTTTCTGCTGAACATAACCCAGCGATGGACGCAGACCGAAGTCGAACTGATATTGCGCAACCAATTCCAGACCTTCCGCCTTATTGGCAAAGCCGCTTACGGAAGTGGAATTATTATTGATAGTGGCGGTGCCGGAGATTGGCGCGATATTACGGCTTTGCGAATAGGTTGCTGCCAGGTAAACATCGTTGTTGTCGTATTTCAGGCCGCCGGCCCAAATATCAGCTTTGTCGCCCTTACCGAAGGTACCCGCTTTTTGCCCGGCAGTACGGTTGGAAGAGGCATAGGCGGCACCCACGCTCAGGCCGTCGATGATTTCATAGCTGGAAGACAGACCCCAACCGTCGCCGTTCGCCTTGCTGTTGGAACGGCCGTCGTTTTCGTTCTTGCCCTGGTACTGTACCGCGAACTTCAGACCTTCGACCAGGCCGAAGAAGTCATTGTTACGGTAGGTTGCCACGCCGTTGGTACGACCATTCATAAAGTTGTCGGTTTTGACGTAGGCGTCATCACCGAACTCAGGCAGCATATCCGTCCAGGCGCCGACGTCATAGATAATGCCGTAGTTGCGGCCGTAGTCGAATGAACCGATATCTTTATATTTCAGACCGGCGAAGCCCAAACGGGTTTTGGTATCTTTTGTGCCGTCAGATTCAGAGTGGTTGGCTGCTATTTGATATTCCCACTGGCCATAGCCAGTCAGCATATCGTTAATTTGAGTAGCGCCTTTAAAACCGATACGCACATAGGTTTTATCGCCATCATTACCGGCATCGTCAGAGAAATAGTGCAGTGCTTTTACGCGGCCGTAAAAATCAAGTTTGTTGCCGTCTTTATTGTAGATTTCTGCTGCCTGTGCTGTCTGCGCAATTAAAAGTGCCGGAATAATAACGGCCAGAAGATTACGTTTCATGATTTACCCTGCTTTATTCGATTGAAAGACGCTTATCATCAGTAGTACTGCTGTTTCACTGTGCCGCCTGTTTTTTTGCAGCGAGGATTTTTTACCGTAGTTATGTGATCTATTTATGACAAAATATTCATTTCCATGTCGAACGATTAAAAATCTCGCGGAAAGCGTCTGTTTCTTCTACGGGCGCCTAGAATTCCCCGTGATGCCCATCAGGTCGCTGCCAAAAATCATGCGTGAGATTTATACGTTGACGACTTCCTTCAGCGCATCAGGAGGGCTTATTGTCCTGTTTATGTGAATGATTGATGCTGAAAATCCCGATTTTCACCCATGCAGGTTGAGGGTAGCGTAAAGCTTCCCTTAAGCAGCAGGAGTGCAAGATGCAACCTTCCCAACAGGCTGGCCAGCAGGCGTTTGGCGACATTGCCCCCAAGTTGGCGCAGCTCAGCGACAGCGTATTATTCGACGATGTATGGCAGCGACCGGGGCTCACGCCGCGCGAGCGCAGTCTGATCACCGTGGCGGCGCTGGTGGCGCTCAACCGCGTGGAGCAGATGCCATTTCATCTGCAACTGGCCGAACGCAATGGCGTGAGCGTTGAACAGCTCGCCGAGGCGATCACTCATCTGGCGTTTTATGCCGGTTGGCCAGCGGCGGCCTCTGCCGTGGCACGCCTGCGCGAATTGAAACAGGAGTAGTCCCATGCCATTCAGCCGTATCGCTTTGCATCAGGGCAAGTCAGCGCAATACCTGAAAACCTTATCTGACAGCCTGCACCAGGCGCTGGTCGAGACTTTTAGCGTGCCGCCGGCCGACAAGTTTCAGGCCATTGATCAATACCGCCCCGGCGAGCTGATTTACGATCCCCATTATCTCGGCGGCCCACGTTCGACGGATTATGTGCTGTTTTACATCACCATAGGCCGTCCGCGCGATACCGCCACCAAGCAGCGTTTTTATCAGCGGTTGGCGGCGTTGCTGGCAGAAAACCTGCAGTTGAGCCCGCAGGATGTGATGGTAGTGATTACCACCACCCAACAGGACGAGTGGTCGTTCAGTGCGGGTCGCGCTTCAATGATCGAAGGCTAGGCTGACGCAGCCGACGGTCTGTGGGACAATAGCGCCATCATTTCGTTGAGATACAGAGTTGAATGGCGCTCTCCCCCGCAGTTAAAGATCAGATTGGCCAGTGGTACAAAGCCCTGCAGCAACAAATACCGGATTTTATTTCCCGTGCACCGCAACGGCAGATGATCGCCGAAGTCGCGAAAACCCTGGCCGGAGATTATCCGCGCCACCTGGCGATTGAGGCGCCGACCGGCGTGGGCAAAACCCTGTCGTACCTGATCCCAGGGATCGCCGTAGGCCGCGCGGAGAGCAAACCCCTGGTGGTCAGTACCGCCAACGTGGCGCTGCAGGATCAGATCTACAGCAAGGATTTGCCGTTGCTGAAGAAGATCATTCCCGATCTGAAATTCACTGGTGCCTTTGGCCGCGGGCGCTATGTTTGCCCGCGCAATCTGGCGGCATTGAGCACCGACGTCAGCGAGCAGGGTGATCTGACGCTGTTCCTGGATGACGAACTGGCGCCTTCCAGCGGGGAAGAGCAGGCGCTGTGCCAGAAACTGAGCAAAGCGCTCAGCCGCCATGAGTGGGATGGGTTGCGAGACCATTATCAGCTGACGATCGACGATCCGCTGTGGATTAAACTCAGCACCGACAAGGCCAACTGCCTGGGGCGTAACTGCCATTACATTCGCGAATGCCCGTTTTATATCGCCCGTAAAGAGATTGAAACCGCCGACGTGGTGGTGGCTAACCATGCGCTGGTGATGGCGGCGCTGGAAACGGAATCGGTACTGCCCAACCCGAAAGAGCTGTTGCTGGTGCTGGACGAAGGTCATCACCTGCCGGAAGTGGCGCGTGACGCGCTAGAGATTGACGGCGAAATCACCGCGCTGTCGACCAATTTGCAACTGGACATGATCGTGCGTCAGGTTGAACAGTGCATGACGCAATATCGCCCGAAAAGCCCACCGGGGCTGACCAACGACGAACGTTTGAAAAATCACTGCGAAGAGATGCGTGAGCTGATCCAGATTTTCGAGCATCAGGTCAGCGCCTATCTGCCGACCGACACCGTGATTGCCGAACACCGGTTTGAAATGGGCGAACTGCCTGCGGAGATGGTGGAAACCAGCGCACGCTTGTTCAAGCTGACTGACGCGTTGCGTGGGGTGGCAGAATTTATCCTCAACGATCTCAGCGAGCAAACCGGTAAGCACGACATTGTGCGACTGCACCGGTCAATCATTCAGATGAGCCGCACCCTGGGTTATCTGGAAGCGATGAGCAAACTATGGCGGCTGGCGGCGCTGGACAAGTCTTCCAATGCGCCGATCTCCAAATGGGTCACGCGCGATTTGCGCGATAACGTGACGCACCTGTATTTGCACTGCGTAGGCATTCGCGTGAGCGATCAGCTCGAAAAGCTGTTGTGGCGCAAGGTGCCGCATGTGGTCGTCACCTCGGCGACCCTGCGTTCATTGAACAGCTTTGCGCGCCTGCAGGAAATGAGCGGGCTGAGCGAGAAAGCCGGCGATCGTTTCGAAACCCTGTCTTCGCCGTTTAACCACGTTGAGCAGGGCAAGATTGTCATCCCGAACATGCGTTTCGAACCGGCGATAGCCAACGAAGCTGAGCATCTGGAAGAGATGGCGCGCTTTTTCCGCGCCGAGCAGGCCAGCGGCAAACATAAGGGCATGCTGATCCTGTTCAGCAGTCATCGTGCGATGCAGACCTTCCTCAGCTACGTGACCGATTTGCGCCTGATGCTGTTGGTACAGGGTGATCAACCGCGTTATCGCTTGGTGGAAGAGCACCGCAAGCGGGTCGAAAAAGGCACTGCCAGCGTGCTGATCGGCCTGCAGTCGTTTGCTGAAGGGCTGGATCTGAAAGGGGAATTGCTGACCCAGGTGCATATTCACAAGATCGCCTTCCCGCCGATTGACAGCCCGGTGATCCTGACCGAAGGCGAGTGGCTGAAGTCGCTGAAGCGTTATCCCTTCGAGGTACAAAGCCTGCCGAGCGCCTCGTTCAACCTGATCCAGCAGGTGGGCCGACTGATCCGCAGCAACGAATGCCACGGCGAGATCGTGATTTACGATCGCCGGCTGCTGACCAAAAGCTACGGCTCGCGCCTGCTGGCGGCATTGCCGGTGTTCCCCATCGAACAGCGTGAGGTGCCTGAAGCCGACAAGGCACACCAGGCAGCGCTTAAATCCGCCGCCGAAGCGGAGAAAAAGAGCAAGAAGCGCAAGAGCCCGTTCGCCCGCAAACGTACCCGTTAATCACAGCATTGGCGGCAGGCGACGTTTCACCGGCGTTGTTTTGACGATGGAGGTATTGCTCTGTGCGCGCTCGGCCAGCCGATCGAGGATCTGGTCGAGTTGCTCCATCGAATGCGCCACCAGGCGCACGATAAAGCAGTCTTCGCCGGTCACCTTGTCACACTCAACCACCTCCGGAATTTCCTGAATCATTTGCTCGACCTTTTTCAGCATGCCCGGCAGCGGTTTGATGCGCACCAGCGACTGAAAAGCGTAGCCCAACGCCTGCAAATTGACGTTCAGGGTGTAGCCCTGGATCACGCCGCTCTCCTCCAGCCGCCGCAGCCGCTCCGAGGTACTGGGTGACGACAACCCGACGCTGGCGCTGAGGGTCTTCAGCGACACCCGCGCATCCTCTGCCAGCAGGTTCAGGATTTGACGATCGATAGCATCCATAGGCTCTCCATTAGGTTTTTTTCAATTCATGCCTTAATTAAAAAGGAAGTTAAGCATTATTGCCTTTTTTATGCCATGGAAACCGCTGCAGGAAAGCCGCAAGCTAAGTGCCTAGGCTTACTGTGAGGAAACCAAGATGAATGCAGAGATAAAACGCGGCTCGTTGGAGATGATCGCCGCGATGCTGATTTCCGGTACCATCGGCTGGTTTGTGCTGATGTCCGGCCAGCCGGTGATCAACGTGGTGTTCTGGCGCTGTGCGGTGGGGGCGCTGGTGTTGCTGGCCATTTGTGCTGCGCTGGGGCAGCTGCGGCGCGACAGCCTGACGCGTACTACGTTGCTGGTGGCAATCGCCGGCGGCGTAGCGCTGGTGGTTAATTGGCTGTTGTTGTTTGCTGCCTATTCCTATGCGTCGATCTCCATCGCGACGGCGGTGTATAACACGCAGCCGTTCATGCTGGTGGCGCTGGGGGCGCTGTTTCTCGGCGAGAAGCTGACCCTGCGTAAGCTGTTTTGGTTGGTATTGGCGTTTATCGGCATGACGCTGGTGGTGTTGGCGCAGCCCAAACAGGCCGGTGGACAGAACAACTACCTGATGGGCATTTTGTTGTCGCTGGGCGCGGCATTTTTTTACGCGCTGATGGCGCTGGCCGCCAAACGGCTGAAAGGGACGCCACCGCACCTGATCGCCTTGATCCAGGTAACGGTCGGCGCGCTGATGCTGTTGCCGATGGTAGATTTCCACGCGCGGGCCAATGCCGGACAGTGGGGTATGCTGGTGACGGTGGGCGTATTGCACACCGGGATCATGTATGTGTTGCTGTATGGCGCGATCCAAAAGTTGCCGACCAACCTGACAGGTTCGCTGTCGTTTATTTATCCGATCGCCGCCATGCTGGTGGATCGCCTGGCGTTCGGTCACCGATTGGTGGCGCTGCAGTTTGCCGGCGCTGCCCTCATTTTGCTGGCGGCGGCAGGCATGAACCTGCTGGGGGAGCGCCGTGTTCGGCTAGCGGCTGCGCCAGGCGGCAAGCAGGCCCCCGAACAATGACAGCGCCAACAGCAACAACATCACCGGCGTGTAGCCGTAGCTCGGGTAAATCAGGGTCGCCACCGCCAGGCCAACGGCGCCGCCGAGATTGTGCAGTGTCCAGGTGATGCCTAACGCGCCGCCGCTTTGCGACTCGCTGACGCTGTTGAGCGTCGCCAACACCAGCGGGCCGAGAATGCAGCCCCAGCCCATCCCCATCAGGGCGAAGGCACCGAGCAGCAGCGGCAGCGGGCTGTCGACGCTAAACCGGCTTTGCAGGGCCGCGGAGCCGGCAAGGGTGGCAAAACCGAGGATCAACGCCGCGCGTGGGCCGGATTTATCCACCCATCTGCCGACCCAGGGCGAGAGGGCTGCCATCACCGCGGTGGTTGGCAGCAACAACAGTCCCAGCATCGTTCCCTGGTAGTGGCGGGTGTTTTCCAGGTAAATCGGCATCAAAAAGAAAGCGGCGCAGTAGAAAAAGGCCAATAGCGCGCTCATCAGGCAAACGCGCAAAAAGGCGGGACGCCGCAGAAAAACCAGCGGTACCAGCGGCGAATGTGCCCGTCGTTCAACCGGCAGTAGCAGGCCGAGCGCGGCGAGCGCCAGCGCAGCCGTTAACCCGGTTTTTGCGCTCAGCCATCCCCATTGGCTGCCCTGACTGATGGCCAGCAGCAGCCCGGCAACGCCGATCACCAACAGCAATAAACCGGGGATATCCAGCCTGCTGCCTTGTTGGGCGCGAGACTCTCGAACGGTTCCCAGGCAGAAGGCGAAACTCAGCGCAATCAGCGGCACGTTCAACAGAAACACCCAGCGCCAGCCCAGGGAACCGACCAACAGGCCACCGGCCACCGGGCCGATCGCCAGACCCAGGCCGTTGACCGCCAGCAAAATGCCGATTGCACGACCGCGCTGCTGCGGCGGCCAGGCATCGGCGACAATGGCCGTAGTGGCGGTGTACAGTACCGCGCAGGCGGCGCCCTGCACAAAACGCCAGACGTTGAGCAGCTCAATACTGCCTGAGAGCCCGGCGCCCAACGACGCGGCGGCGAACGTTAGCATTGCGCAGTACAACACCCGACGACGGCCATACAGATCCGCCAGCCGCCCGGCGCTGACCATAAAGGCGCACAGTGCCATCACGAACAACGTCATCACCCATTGTACGCTGCTCAGGCTGGCGGCCAGCTCACGCTGGATCGCGGGGATGGCGGTATTGACGATGGTGAAATCGATACAGCCCAAAAAGCTGGCGATACTGATGCCAATCAGCAGACGCCATAGTTGGGGCGTGCCGCTGTCGGTCAGAATTTCACTGCGTTCGCTCATAGGGGTTTCCTGGCAGAGAAAGAGTGCGTTCAGTTTACTCAGCGAAGGCGGTAGCCAGTGGCGTTGTTTCATCGTTTAATAGGCGAATTAATATCGCCAATAGGGCAGGCCTGATGATTTCCAGCGAACGATTACATGCAATCCGCGCCTTTGTGCAGGCGGTGCAGGCCGGTGGTTTTAGCCGTGCCGCCGAGCAACTGGGCCTTTCGCGTTCAACGGTGGGTAAAGCCGTGGCTCGGTTGGAACAGCGGCTGCAGGTGCGGTTGTTCCAACGCACCACGCGCAGCCTGTCGCTGACCGATGAAGGGCAGTTGTTCTATGACGATTGCCTGAAGGCGCTGGCGGCACTGGAAGCGGCGGAAAATCAGCTGGCGGTTCGGGCCCAAACGCCGGAGGGACGACTGCGGGTATCGCTGCCGGTGCTGTTCGGCCAAAAGTGGGTGATGCCGCCGCTGCTGGCATTGGCGGACCGTTACCCGAAATTGCACATTGAAGCGTTGTTTTCCAACCGTGCGGCAGATTTGGCGGAAGAGGGGATCGATTTGGCAGTGCGGATCGGTTCGCCGGGTGATGCCGCGGCCATCACCGCGCGGC
Source organism: Serratia sp. AXJ-M (assembly GCF_046531865.1). Lineage (NCBI taxonomy): Bacteria > Pseudomonadati > Pseudomonadota > Gammaproteobacteria > Enterobacterales > Yersiniaceae > Serratia > Serratia sp. AXJ-M. The sequence continues at coordinate 1,524,399 of NZ_CP059394.1, forward strand.
AACTGGGTGAGCAGCGGCAAATACTCTGTGCTGAACCGGGTTATCTGACACGACAGGGGGAACCGAGCACGCTAGCAGAACTGTCGCAGCATCAGGCGATTGGCTTACTGCGTGATGGGCGTAGCCAGCCGTGGCATTTGCTGGATGAACAGGGTAAAGCTCAGCGACTGTTGCCACCGGCCCGTTTGAGATTGGGCAATATGGAGGCGGTGCTGGGGGCTGCCTGCGCCGGTCAGGGAGTTGCCATGCTGCCGCGTTGGCTGGCGCATGATGCGCTGACGGCCGGGACGTTGCGTGAGGTTTTACCTGGCAGCTGCGGTGCAGGGCTGGCGATTAACGTGGTCTGGCTAAAAGGGACCGGCATGCCGTTACGGGTGAGGGTCGCCATTGATGCCCTGCTGGCGGCCTTCACCCCCAAAGCGCCGTGGCAGTGATTTGGCGCTGGTAAACGCCGGTGGCGCGGCTATGATAAAGCCTGCTTCCCACCATGCTGCGTACGGGTGATTTATGATCGATGCTTCCACCATTTTGCTGTTTTCCGGGGCCTGTCTGGCGCTGACGGTGACCCCTGGGCCGGATATGTTGCTGATTGCCTCGCGCAGCGTTAGCCAGGGGCGCCGTGCCGGTTTCGCGTCACTGGCGGGGATCCAACTGGGTACCTATTGCCACGCGCTGGCGGCGGCGTTAGGCCTGTCGCAACTGTTTGTCGCGGTCCCGCTGGCCTATGATGCGGTGCGTATGTTGGGGGCAGCCTATTTACTGTATCTGGCGTGGAAAACGCTGCGATCCGGCAGCAGTTTGCAGGCTTCTGCGGGATTAGCCGCGGTACCGGCTGCACGCATTTTCCGGCAGGGATTATTCACCAACATTCTTAACCCAAAAATGGCGCTGTTCGTTTTAGCGCTGTTCCCACAGTTTATCGATCCACACGCCGGTTCGCTGGTGGTACAAATGCTGTTGCTGGCGACGGTGTTAAATCTGGTGGGGTTGGTGATTAACGGTGGGTTGATCCTGGCGGTCAGCGGCATGAAAAACCGTTTTATCGGCCGCCGCTTCAGTGCGCGCTGGCCGAATTACCTGTTGAGCGGCGTGTTCGCCGGGCTGGCCTGCAAGCTGATTTTTGACAGCCGCAAATAGCCTTACGCCTGTAAGGATGCTTCAAAAGCCGCGCTGGCCGGGCATTGCGGTAGCGCGCTGTACATCACCAGCCGCAAATGATTTTCTTCATCGACAATAAACGACGCATGTTCGAAGGTTACCTGGCCGGCGCCCGGCACAATGAACGTGCGTTCTCCCTGGCAGCGACCGTGAATGTCATGCTGTTGCCATAGCTGACGGAACTGAGGCGAAACCTGCTCTAGCGCCTGCACCCGCTGTTGCATGGTGGCGTCTTGTGGCGCACGCGCATAGTCGCGGCGGAAGCTGGCGAGGATTTGCGGTGCCTGCGCTTGCCATTCCACCAGCCGTTGATTGAGTTGGGGATCGGCAAACAGCATCCACAGCATATTGCGCTGATCCGCCGGGCGATCGCCAATCGCGAATAGCCGTTCCGCCGCCGGGTTCCAGGCGATGATGTCCCAGCTCAGATTCATCACGTAAGCCGGGCGCAGTTGCAGATCGTCCAGCAAGCGGCGCACCAGCGGTGAAACCTGACACCACTGATGACCGACCGGTATCGGCGGGCGTTGATGCGCCAGCAAAAACAGATGGTAGCGCCCGGTCGCATCCAGCTTTAAAACCCGCGCCAGATTTTCCAGAAAATCGACCGAAACGTTGATTTCCCGCCCCTGCTCCAGCCAGGTGTACCAGGTCAATCCTACGCCTGCCAACGCGGCGACTTCTTCGCGCCTCAACCCCGGCGTACGGCGACGCGTGCCGCTCGGTAAGCCGACGGCCTGCGGTGACAGCTTCTCGCGTTTTTGACGCAGAAAATCCGCCAGATCCTGACGGGTTCGGTTGAGGGTACGCGGTGGCATAGCGGTCGTCCTGTTGCTGTTAGTAATAGTATAACTGGCTATATAGTAACAGTTTATGACATGTTCCATACTGCCGCCATCGTAATCTTTGGAGGCACGTATGGAACAGTCATTAGCACAAGGCGATCGTCGTCTGGTGGGGTTACCGGTGTTGCTGTTGGGCGGTTTTGTGACGGTGTTTGACCTGTTTGTGGTGAACGTCGCGGCGCCGGTGATCCAGCAGCAGTTCGCGGCCAGTTTCGCTGGCGTGGGGTTGATCATTGCCGGTTATGAGTTGGCATTCGGCGTGTTGTTGATAGCCGGTGGACGTCTGGGCGATCGCTTTGGGCGACAGCGTATGTTTAGCCTCGGCATGCTGGGGTTTACGCTGACGTCCGCGCTGTGCGGTATGGCTACGTCACTGAGCATGCTGATCGTTGCGCGTTTTCTTCAGGGCGCGGCGGCAGCGCTGCTGTTTCCGCAGATATATGCGTTGATGCGCGTATTGTACAACCCACATCAGCGGCGGCGCGCCTTTGCCTGGCTGGGGATGACGCTGGGGCTGGCGGCGATTTTCGGCCAGATATTCGGCGGGTTTATTATTGAAGCCGATGTTTTCGGCAGCGGCTGGCGTATGATTTTTCTGATCAATCTGCCGATCGGCGTATTGGCAATCGTGGCGGCGCGTCGCATTCCCGAGTCACGTCTTGAACAAGCACAGCGGCTGGACGGCATGGGCTTGCTGTTGGCGGCGACCGGTTTGCTGTTGCTGCTAGTGCCCTTGTTGGAAGGGCCATCGCGCGGCTGGCCCTGGTGGGTATTACCGGCGTTGGCTTGCGGAATTGGCATGCTTTGGGCTTTTATTCGTTGGGAGCGGCGTCTGGCGCAGCGTTCTGGGGATGCGGTCCTGGATCCTGCGCTGTTGCGGCAGGGCAGTTTTACCCCGGGGGTGGCCGTGGTGCTGGCGATTTACTCGACCGCCTCTTCGTTCTTTCTGTGTTTTGCCCTGCTGCTGCAAGCGGGAATAGGCCTGACGCCGTTTCAGGCCGGTAGCCTGTTTGCCCCTGCCAGTGCGGCATTTATGTTGGCCTCGTTCCTGGCACCGGGGCTGGTGCAACGGTGGGGGAACGGCGTGCTGGCGCTTGGCGTCGCAGTCTATGCCGCCGGCATGGCGCTGTTGGTGGTGGAGGTGCTGTCGGGTGCGGCATTGGTACAGCCGTTGTGGTTATTGCCGGGGCTGGTGATCCTGGGCTTCGGCCAGGCGCTGAGCATGACGCCTTTGCTTAATTTGGTGCTCGGGCTGGCGAAAGAGCATCAGGCCGGAATGGCCGCGGGGGTCATTTCGACCGTGCAGCAGGTGGGCGGGGCGTTGGGGATTGCCGCCAGCGGCGCGTTTTTTGTTCCCCTGTTGGCGGGCGGTGCTGGCGCAGAACGTTACGGACAGGCGTTTGCCGGCGCGATGGTTTACAACCTGCTGGCGATGGCCGTTGCCTTCGGCTTGCTGAGGTGGATCATCCAAAAACAACGCAAACTGGCCCTTCAGTAAACCCATGGCGGGTGTTATTGCTATTTACCGCCAACCGTAAATCCCCAAGGAGCCAAGGTAATGTATCTGCCTGCCTCATTCCGTGAAGACCAACTGGACGCTCAAATTGCGCTGGTGCGCGCCAACCCGCTCGGCATGTTAATCAGCCAGGGGGAGCAGGGCCTGGTGGCGGATCCGCTGCCCTTTTTAATCGATGCCGATGAGCAGGGCAACGTCCTGCTGCGGGCGCATTTGTCCCGTGCCAATTCCCATTGGCGGCTGTTGCAGGCTGCCAGTGAGTGCCTGGTGATTTTTCAGGGAAGAGACGGATATATTTCCCCTGGTTGGTATGAGACCAAACGCCGGAGCGGCAAAGTGGTACCCACCTGGAATTACAGCGTGGTACAGCTGCGCGGTACGCCACGGATCACGGAAGATGCCCGCTGGCTGCGACAACAGCTGGAGGGTTTAACTGCGCTGCAGGAGGGGCATCAACCTGAACCCTGGCGAATGGAAGATGCTCCGGCCCACTATATTGCCGCACAGATCCAGGGCATTGTCGGCATTGAGATAGCCGTAACCGAGCGTTTGGGCAAATGGAAAATGAGCCAAAACCGCAGTGCCGAAGACGCTGATGGGGTGATCGCCGGGCTGCGAGCAGGCGATTCGGACCAGCAGCAACTGGCGGATGAGGTTGAGCGTCGACGCGGATAGGGTATGCTGATCCCAGATTGGATCAGGGGACAGCAGAACGATGGATTACACCAAAATTATCAAAGAAATCGGCCGTGGCAAAAACCATGCGCGCGATCTGGATCGGGAAACCGCTTTCCAGCTCTATCAAAAGATGCTGGCCGGTGAGGTGGGCGAACTGGAGTTGGGCGGTATTCTGATCGCCCTGCGGATTAAAGGCGAAGCCGAAGAGGAAATGCTCGGTTTTTATCAGGCGATGCAGCAACAGGTGATGCGTCTGCAGATGCCGCAGGGACGGCCGATGCCGGTGGTACTGCCAAGCTATAACGGAGCGCGCAAGCAGGCGAATCTGACACCGCTGTTGGCGTTGTTGCTGACGCGCGTCGGGTTGCCGGTAGTGGTGCACGGCGTGCTGGACGACAGTACCCGGGTTACCAGCGCGGAAACTTTTCAGGCGCTGGGCCTGCCCTGGTCGCCAGACGCTGCCCATGCCCAACGGCGTTTGGATAACGGCGAAACGGTGTTTATCCCGGTCTCGGCGCTGTCTGCCCCTTTGGATCTGCAACTTGGCCTGCGCTGGCGCATGGGGGTACGTAACAGCGCCCATACGCTGGCCAAACTGGCAACGCCGTTTGGTGAACAGGATGTGTTGCGCATTGCCAGCGTGTCGCATCCGGAATACGTCGGTCGGGTGGCTTCTTTCTTCCGTCAAATTGGCGCCCGTGGCTTGCTGATGCACGGCACCGAAGGGGAGGCGTACGCCAATCCTCAGCGCTGCCCGCAGATCCATTACATCGTTAACGGCGAGCAGCAAGTGTTGCTGGAGCGTCCGGAGCAGGATCCCACGCCGGAGCTGCCGGCAGCCAAGGATGCAGAAACCACCGCTCGCTGGACTGAGCGTTGCCTGGCGGGGGACGTGGCGATCCCGCTGGCGATCCAACGCCAGATCGCCTGCTGCCTGTTGGCCGCCGGTGAAGTCGACACCCTGGAACAGGGACTTGAACGTTTACGCAGCGCGTAAAACCCTTGTCTATACTGGAATATTTCGCTAATCGGCTGAAAGGATGGTTATGCAACAGGCTCTCGATTACTTCAATCAATTGAATCAGGACTATCTTGAGGTGCACCGCACCAAAGAAGATTTGTTTTGGCAGAACTATATGGGTATTGGCGATGAGGGCGTTTCGGCCCGCTTCTCGGCGGCGGAAAGCGCCTATAAGCGTTTTATCGCCGAGCCGCGTCGGTTAGCGGAAATTCGTCAACTGTTGGCCGGGCTGGAGGCCCTGCCGCAGGATGCTCAGCGAGATGCGCTGCAGCACGGGCTGAACGGTTGGCTACGCTTTTTTGATTGCAACGCGATTGAAGATGCCGAGGCTCAAACGCTGTTGGATCAAATCATCAGCGCTGAGGCGGATCTTTATACCCGCCGCAAGGCTAACCCGGTCAGCCATCTGAATGCCGCCGGGCAGCGGGTAAATGCCTCGCTCGGCGAGCTGTTGACCAATCAGGCGACCAATGAAAATGAAGAGTATCGCCGCAGCTCGCAGAACGCGCTGCGTGAACTGGAGCAGTGGCTGTTGCATAACGGCCTGCCGGAGCTGATTAGCCTGCGAAACCGTTTTGCTCGCCAGATGGGCTTTCGTAACTATTTTGACTACAAGGTGAACAAAACCGAGCGTATGACGCCGGAACAGCTGTTCGCCATCCTTGATCGCTTCGAGCAGCAAACTCGCGAAGCCAACTCACGCAGCCTGCAGCAATTGGCGGCCGAGAAGGGTGAACAGGCACTGGAACCCTGGAACGTACGTTTTGCCAGCGCCGGTGATGTGACCCGCCAACTGGATCCATACTTCCCGTTTGCCCAGTCGCTGGAGCGTTGGATCAACAGCTTTAAACGGCTGCATATCGGATTTCGCGGTGCGCAGATGGATCTCGATCTGCTGGTGCGCGAGGGCAAGTATGAAAACGGGTTTATGCATGGGCCAGTGCCGCCGTTTATCCAGCAGGGCAAATGGCTACCGGCACGCATTAACTTTACCAGCCTGGCGCAGCCGGATCAGGTCGGTAGCGGGGCTCATGGTTTAAATACCTTGTTCCACGAAGGCGGTCACGCCGCGCACTTTGCCAATATCTGCCAGAATGCGCCCTGTTTTTCGCAGGAATTCCCCCCGACCTCGATGGCCTACGCCGAAACCCAGTCGATGTTCTGTGACAGCCTGCTGGACGACGCCGATTGGTTGAAACGCTATGCGAAAAACGCGGCGGGTGAGGCCGTGCCGGATACGTTGATCGAGGCCAGCATCGCTGCGCGTCAGCCGATGCGTGCGTTCAACGAACGTCATATTTTACTGGTGCCTTACTTTGAGTGGGCGTTGTATCAGTGGGATGACGAACAGCGCACGCCGGAAGCGATAACCGCACTGGCACGTGAAGTTGAGCAAAAAATATTGGGCATCAGCGGCAGCCCGCGGCCGACGCTGGCGATCCCGCATTTGCTGTCGCTGGAATCGGCCTGCTCATATCAGGGCTATCTGCTGGCGCTGATGGCAGTTGAGCAGACGCGACACTTCTTCTTGCAGCGCGACGGTTACCTTACCGATAACCCGGCAATTGGTCCGGATCTGGCGCGTCATTACTGGCTGCCGGGTAACGGTGTCAGCCACGATGACACGCTGCGGAGTTTGACCGGTGAAGGTTTCAACCCGGACTATCTGGCGCAGGCCTGTAATCAGACGGTGGCGCAGGCCTGGCAGGCTGCACAGCAAACCATAGCGGCTGCAGTTGCCCGGCCACAGCCGGCGGCAGACTTCGATTTGGCGGCACATATCCGCGTGGTGGATGGCGATCGCGTGCTGGCCGATAACGCCGAAGGCGATGAAAAGATGTGCCGTGATTTCGCCGCGGCGATTAATGCCCGCCTGAATTAAATAGCCATAAAAAAGCCCGCCGATAGCGCGTATCGGCGGGCTTTTTCATTGTAATCCGTTAATTACTTGTAGATTACCGCGGTGCCGTGCATCAGGTTGTTGCCGCCAGCGGAGGTAATGGTGAACGCTTTGGCACCGGCCGCATCGGCTTTGGCGGACAGTTGCGCTTTCAGGCTGCTCAGGTCGGTCGCGCCACTGGCAGAGATCACACCGGCCTTCTCAAACTGTGTGGCATCTTGTGCGCTGACGTAGTCGGCAGCAAAAGAAGTGAAAGAGACGGCGCTCAGAGCGATAGCAGCAGCAAAAGTTTTGATGTTTTTCATGATGGTCATTCCTGTCTGGTTTTTAAGGGAGAAAGGCGCTTGCCTTTCGATGGAGTGATTATTGCGCAGTGACAGGAAGGATGAAATCGGAGAGTATTGATAATATCATTCAATTTATTTGATTATTAATTGCGCCCTCCCTCCAGAGGAAGAAAGGGCCGTTTATTATCGTTTTTGCGCATCCGGGCGAACCAGATCGAAACGGTGTTGCTCCGAGATGCCATAGTAGGCCGTCGGCCCGCCGGCGCGCAGGATAGGCTCGGCAGCAGCGGTTTGATAAACGCCGTGTTGGTCCAGCATTGACGAATCGATATGTACCGCGACCACTTCTCCCAGTACCAGCCAGGTATCCACCTTTTCCCCGGCGGCGCTTTGCAACTGAATGCACTGTGACAGGCGGCATTCAAAGTTCACCGGGCTTTCCGCCACCCTTTCCGCTTTCACCCGACGGCTGGGCAGCGGCGTCACGCCGGCAAAGGCAAATTCATCTTCACCGCGGGCCAGGCTGGCCGAGCTGTTGTTCATGGCATCGGCCAGCGGGCGCGTCGCCAGATTCCAGACAAACTCCCCGGTTTCGACGATGTTTGCCACGCTGTCTTTCCAACCGCTGCTGGCGAAACCGATGATCGGCGGGCGGTAGTTGAAGCAGTTGAAAAAGCTGTAGGGGGCCAGATTGCGCTGGCCGCTCGCGCTGATCGATGAGATCCACCCGATGGGGCGTGGGCCGATGATGGCGTTCAGGGGATCGTGCGGCAGACCATGGCCTGTCGCGGGTTCGTAGTAATATCGGGACTGACTGCTCATAAGTGACCTGGGGTGGCTAAACAGAACTTTTATTCTGACGGGTTTCCCGTCGGCTGCAAGTTTGCCGCTGCTTTATGGTATCTTACGCGCCAGAAATACCTTTAAGAGAGCCCGTCACGGTGGAAAAAAAGAAAACCTTCCCGCAGCAGAAAAGCGGCCTGCACCCGCGTAACCGTCATCGCTCGCGCTATGATTTCCCGGCGCTGATCGCCAGCTGCCCTGCGCTGGAGCCGTTCGTCAAGCCGAATGCCTGGGGCGATATTTCGGTAGATTTTGCCGATCCGGCGGCGGTTAAAATGCTCAACCGTGCGTTGCTGCAACATTTTTATGGTATCGAACATTGGGATATTCCCGCCGATTATCTGTGTCCGCCGATCCCAGGACGCGCCGACTATTTGCACCACCTGGCCGACTTGTTGGCGACCAGCAACGGCGGTGAGATACCGCGTGGTAAAGGCGTGGCGATCCTCGACGTAGGCATTGGTGCCAACTGCATTTACCCGATCGTCGGCCTGCGTGAATACGGCTGGCGCTTTACCGGTTCAGAGATCGACCCGGTGTCGCTCAATTCGGCCAAAATGATTGTCGAGATGAACCCGACACTGAGAAACAGCGTACGTTTACGTTTGCAAAAACAGCCTGAGTTTATCTTTAACGGCATCATTGGCGTGGCGGAGAAGTTCGACGCCACGTTGTGTAACCCACCGTTCCACGGTTCAGAGCAGGAAGCGCAGGCGAGTACCCGCCGCAAACTGCATAAGCTGGGCAAGGGTGAGGTGGCGGATAAGCCGGTACAGAACTTTGGCGGCAAAAATAACGAGCTGTGGTGCGAAGGCGGCGAAGAAGCCTTCGTGCGTAAAATGGTAGAGGAAAGCGTGAGTAAGGCGCAAAACTGCCTGTGGTTCACCTCGCTTATCTCCAAAAACACCACTTTGCCATCGATTTACCATGCGTTGAAGCTAGCCGGCGCCGCCGAAGTGCGCACCATTGAGATGGCGCAAGGGCAAAAGATCAGCCGTTTTGTAGCCTGGACCTTCCACGACGCGGAACAGCAGGCTGCCTGGGCGGCAGAACGCTGGCGTTAACTCCCCCCTGGGTGCCGGTTATTTGACCGGCACCTATAAATCTTCGCGTTTCCCTTTCAATTTCCGCATGTTGCGTTATTCTCAATACGTCGTCCAATACTAAAAATCTTAAATAAGTTATTTATTCAAAACACAATAGTTACCTTACTTAATTGATATTTTAATCCGGTGAGTTTTATCTGCCAGGAGAATTAGGCCTGCCTGTTTCTCAGGGTGATGCACGTCTGCGTGTGGGCGCAGCGTGCAGAAAAATAAAATGAAAAGCACTTGTCTGCTAAATCATCTGCCAGAAGGATTTTAACCCTATGCTGTTACGATTCAGTCAGTTAAACACCCACAGCCGTGCCGAGTTGAGCGCGATAGAAAATGCCGTTGCCATGATCGTATTTAAACCCGATGGCACCGTGCTGCGCGCTAACGATTTATTTCTAAAAACGATGGGATTTCAACGACAGGAAGTTATCGGCCAGCATCACCGCCTCTTTTGTTCCCCGGAATATGTCGTCAGCCCGGCATATCGCAAACACTGGGATATGTTAAATAACGGCAAGCCCATTACCGATAATATAAAACGCATTCGCAAAGACGGCGAGGCCGTGTGGCTGCAGGGCACCTATACCCCGGTGATGAATAAACAGGGGCGGGTGGTGGAGATCGTCAAGATCGCCAGCGTTGTGACGGAGCGCATCACCCAGGCGCAGGAGCATCAGAGCCTGCTGTCGGCGCTAAACCGTTCGATGGCAATGATCACCTTTGACGCGCACGGCAAGATTCTTGCCGCCAACGACAATATGCTGAAATTGATGGGCTACCGAATCGAGGAGGCGCGGGGACAGGCGCATGCGGTGCTCTGCCCACCTGAGTTTGCCCATTCTGACGATTACCGCCAGCATTGGCGGCGTCTCGCACGCGGCGAGTTTATCACCGGGCGTTTTGAACGGGTGAACCGGCGCGGAGAGCGGGTATGGCTGGAGGCCAGTTACAACCCGATTCTTGATGATGATGGGCAAGTGGTCAAAGTGGTGAAAATTGCTCAAGATATCACCCGGCAGATGATCCAACAGCAGCACGAAGAAGAAATGGTGCGTAATGCCCACCATTTATCACTGGATACTGACCGGACCGCTGCACAAGGGGCCGTGATCGTCCAGCAGGCGGTCGCAGGCATGCAACAGGTTGAAGCGGCCGCGCGCGATACCTCCGCGGTGGTCAGTGAGCTGGGCATTGGTTCACAGCAGATAGGCACTATGGTGGAGGCAATCCGTAAAATCGCCTCTCAAACCAACCTGTTGGCGATTAACGCTTCGATTGAGGCAGCGCATGCGGGTGAGCATGGGCGCGGATTTGCCGTTGTCGCTAATGAAGTACGTACTCTGGCGGAACAGTCTCGCCAGGCGGCGACTGAAATTGAACGTATCACCAAATCTATTCAGCAGGGAGTGGCGGCGGCCATAGCCGGCATGGCGGTCTGTGTGGAACAGGCTGGCGGTGGCGTGGCGTTGACGCACGATGCCGGTGAAGTGATTAATCGGGTGAATATAGGTATGCAGGATGTGGTCAAACTGATGCAGACGTTTACCACGATGCAGCAGGGAGAGTCGTTGCACTGAGGTCGGTGACGCTAACCCCTGCGGGGGTTAGCGTCATTCTCACTCAACTTGTTTTGTTGCCGACTGTTGCGTATCTGGCGCATAAGAAAGTTGAATGGCCTGTTGCGGCATAGCGATACCGGCTTGATCAAAGTGTATTTTGACCAGACGGTCGAGGGCATACTGTACCACCCACTGCTTTAACGCCTGGGTACGCACGGTCACCCGGGTGGTGAAGGAGCGATCGCCCAGCGCCACTACGCCGTTGAACACCGGTTCGCCCACCAAAAAGCTCTTCACCTGTTCGTCTTGTTTCAACGCGGCGACGGCTTGATGCAGCACCTCATGGACATGATCGATATCTTCGTCACGGCTAACGCTGTAGTTGGCGCGGTACACGCCAAATTCACGGGCGTAATTCGCCAGCGTCGTGATCGAAGAAAAGGGGACGATATGATACACGCCGTAATCGTCCCGCAGGCCAATCGACCGGATGGTCATGCGCTCAACCGTACCGGTAATGCCGCTGACGGTGACGTACTCGCCGGTATTCATGCCGTTCTCAAACTGGATGAATACGCCGGTGATCACGTCCTTTACCAGCGTTTGCGCGCCAAAACTGATGGCCAGCCCCAACGCCCCGGCCCCGGCCAGCAGCGGGGCAATATTAATCCCCACCTGCGACAGCACAATCATAATGGTAATGGTGCTGATAACGATGGCCAGCACGTTACGAAACAGCGTCAGCAGCGTGCGTTCACGCGCGCTGGGACGGATGCCGTTGCTCAACTCCAGCGCCAGTCGATGTTCGATAACGCTGGCCATCAGCGTCCAGCTGATAACCGCAATCACCAGGATCAGCAGGATATGTACCAGTCCGCCGACGATTTTTTCCCCGTTTTCGCTGCTTGCCCACTGGTAAAGGTTGATCAGATGCCAGGCGTCAAACAGCAGCAGCGTGACCGTCAGCACCACCATCACCCGCAATATTTTCAACCCATTGGGAATATAGGAATTAATACGACGTTCCAGCATCGGATAGCGTCGGTTGACATCATCCGGCAGCGAAATACGGCGGAAAATCCAGCGGGTCAGTTGGCCGGAGATCAACGCCCCGACGCCGATAACCACCAGGCTTTTTACCGTTGCGGTCATCATAAAGTTCAGGCTGTTGCCAATATCGAACTGCGACAGGACAAACAGCACCAGGAAATAAGCGATCGCCAGCAGGTGCCAGACATGGCCCAAACCGCGCAGAATGATGCTGAAGAACGCCATCGATCGTTCGGCCAGCAGGTTAATCTGGAGCTGTATCGGCTTGCGGTTACGCAGGATCAACGCCAGTGCGTATAGCGTCAGTGCCAGCATGATGACCAGATTGGCTGCGGCGGCTGCGGGGTAACTGATCTGTGTCGCCACTACCGGCACCACCACCATCAGGCCGTAGCCGATCAGGCCACTCAGCCAGGCAAGGCGCGTATTCCAGTAATGGGCGACGGCATCGGAGAACGCAAAAGGACGCAGGTAATCGAAATTGGGTGCAAAAATCAGCCGCAGTACCGCCTTGAAGAATTCGATCACCGCGAAGGCGCTAAGAAACAGGGTTTGCAGCCGCAATATGGTGGCGTTGTCGGCGTGGACATGACGGGCAAACAGATTACCGGCAGTCAGTGCCAGCAACAACACCAGCAAATCGATAGCGAAGGCGCCGAGGATCGCCGTTGGCAGTTTGTACCACGAATCATGCTGAAGTTTGGCGTTGTGCCCCCAGTTGCCGATGCGTTTGTATAGCGGGCGGATTATCCGGCGGATCAGATGGAAGAGGGCAAAGGTCAGCGCAACCGTCAGCAGAAAATAGCCCAAAGCCCGAAAAAAAACGTCCGGATGGAAAGTGCGTTTTGGCCCAGAGTCGATCAGTTTTTGCCTCGAGTTTAACTTCTTGTCGAGGGTGCTAAGGCTGTCTTGCGCCAAACTGGTCAGGCTTTCGCTCAGCGAGTCTGACGGCTCGGGCGTTGCTGACTTGGGCTGCGCTGCGGCTGGTTGATCCGCAGCCTGTCTCAGATGGTTAATCAGTTCGGCACGGGCTTTGTCGTCTTGCAGAATATCTGCGAGCGCCGCGTAGGAGGTTTTTTGCTGCTCGGTTTGGCCACTGGGCGCGGGATCCTGTGCGGGCTGCGCCGTTGCCAGTGGAGAAACTGCATAAGTGATCAGCAGCAGCAACAGGGGAAACAGCTGTTCTCGCAGATGAGAACCGAATCGGGAGTATGCGGTTGCGGGCATGTATCCTCTCTTGGGGCTCTGTAAATCGGCGGATTAATTACAAATGTTAAGAAAAACAAAGAATATAGTAGAAAATGAAGAGGCGCAGGGAGTGATAACGCGTGCTATTGCCATATAGAAACGGCGGGCCCGGAACAGGCCCACCGCTGGGTAGGGTAAATCAGGATACGTGCTGCAAGAACTCCTGCAAGCGCGGGCTTGGCGGGTGGTTGATCAGGTCATGCGGGTTGCCGTCTTCCGCAATCCGGCCTTTATCAATAAAGATCAGTCGCGAAGCCACTTTTTCGGCAAAGCCGACTTCGTGGGTGACGATGACCATGGTCATGCCTTCTTCCGCCAGATCCTGCATAACCTTCAGCACTTCATGGCGCAGTTCCGGATCAAGTGCGGAGGTCGGTTCATCAAACAGCATCATTTTCGGTTTTACCGCCAGCGCACGGGCGATAGCCACGCGCTGCTGTTGGCCGCCGGAAAGCTCGGAAGGGTAGTGATGTGCACGCTCCGCCAGGCCGACTTTGGCCAGCAGTTCGCGCGCCAGTTTTTCCGCGTCCGACTTTTTCAAACCGCGTACGCGGATCGGGCCGAAGGCAACGTTTTCCAGTGCGGTCAGGTGTGGGAACAGGTAAAACTGTTGGAATACCATGCCGGCTTCCTGACGGATCAGACGATCGTCAACCTTGGGATCGTTGGCTTTCAGACCGTCGACGATCAGATCGCCACTGGTGATCTCTTCCAATTTGTTGATGCAGCGCAGCAGCGTGGATTTGCCGGAGCCGGAAGGCCCGATAATCACCACCACTTCACCCTGATTAATTTTCAGGTCGATATTGTGCAGCACCTGGGTTTGCCCAAAGTGCTTGGAGACGTTTTTAAATTCAATCACAGGATTTTCATCCTTCTTTCCAGACGACGCAGCACGAAGCTCAGCACCAGGGTAATAATCAGATAAATAACCGCCACGGCGCTCCAGATTTCCAGCGCGCGGAAGTTGCCGGCAATAATTTCCTGGCCCTGACGGGTCAGTTCCGCCACGCCGATCACGATAAACAGCGAGGTGTCTTTAATGCTGATGATCCACTGGTTACCCAGCGGCGGCAGCATGCGGCGCAGCGCCAGTGGCATAATGACATAACGGATGGTTTCGCGGCGCGACAGACCCAACGCCAGACCTGCTTCACGGAAGCCGCTGTGGATCGACAATACGGCGCCGCGAGTGATTTCCGCAATGTAGGCGCCGGAGTTGATCATGATGGTGACCACCGCCGCGCTAAAGGGATCGATGCGCAAATCGCTGAACGCCATCGGCAAGGCGAAGTAGATAAACATCACCTGCACCACGATAGGCGTGCCGCGAATAACTTCGATGAATACCAGGGCGATGTGGTTGGCAATCCAACCGCCGTAGGTACGGGCAAAACCGGCAACGAGGCCGATGATCAGGCCGCCAATCAGACCGAGGACCGAAATCCACAGGGTCATTTTGGCGCCTTCTAACAGGATAGGGATGGCGGGCCAGATGGCGCTCCAGTCGAACTGCATGGTGTTTTCTCCCGGTGATCCCAAACGTGGGAATCAGATACAACAAAGCGCAGGGGCTAAGGCACCACCCCTGTGCTTAAGTGAATCAGTGACTGACTTCATCCGTTATTTAGGTTCGGTACCGAACCATTTTTTGTAGATTTCGTTGTAGGTGCCGTTGTCGCGCAGCGTTTTCAGCGCGCCATTCACCTTCACGCGCAGTTCGTCACTGCCTTTAGGGAAGGCGATGCCGTATTGCTGTGCTTCCAGCGAGTCGCCAACGGTTTTGAACTTGCCGGCGCCGGCGGTTTTAATGAAGTACAGAATGTTTGGTGTGTCGTGCAGCACCGCGTCAGCGCGTTTGGTGCCCAGTTCCATATAGGCGTTATCGATGTTCGGGAACTGACGCAGGTCTTTGGTTTTGATGTGCTGCTTGGCGTAATCCACGGAGCCGGTGCCACTCTTCACCGCCACCACTTTGCCGTTCAGATCGTCAATGCCCTTGATGCTGTTATCGTTGGCGTTAACCATCACCAGCAGGCCGCTTTTGTAGTAGCCGTCAGAGAATTCGATGGCTTTTTTACGTTCTTCGGTAATGGTGATGCCCGCCAGCGCCAGGTCGATATTTTTGGTTTGCAGTGCCGGGATGATGCCGCTGAAATCCATAGGCTTCAGGGTGTAATCCAGTTTCAGTTCTTTGGCGATAGCGGCCCACAGGTCGATATCGAAACCAACGTATTTATCGCCTTGTTTGAATTCAAAAGGAACGAACGCGGTATCGGTGGCGACGACCAGTTTGTCTGCTGCGTGGGAGCTTACGGCAAAGGCCAGCGAAAGTGCGGCCAGGGAGACTTTAAAAATTGACTTCATGAGAGGAATTTCCTGTACAGGTTGCGGATTACCCATTTTTTATATTGCAGTTGGTGCCATGAAAAAATCGTGCCATGTTTTCAACTACTATAAAAACAAAGAGTTGCGGTGTGATGTTGGCTCTGAAGGTCGAATTATTATTTTTATGCACCAAATTGAGGCCCCAAAATGGTGCTTTTGGCGACCTGGTGGTGCATGGGTCTATCATTAACCAAATAATGGGGTTGAAACAACCGATAGTTAACGGTTTCGCTTCAATATTGATAACTAACTCTAACTTTTATGCCGCAAGCTTGTTGCATTTGGTGCAGGAGTGTTCTGTCAGAGAGGTCCATGGGGGATATTTTGCGTTGATAAGCTCAACGCAACTGGCTGTCTTTACTGCCGCGACGGTTATATAAACTGCTTGCCGCCTGCTTTTTATCCAACTCGGTTTGGCAGGCCAGGCAATAACGCACGCCTTTCAGTGCCTGCCGACGCGCCAGAGGGATTTCCTCTCCGCATTCCTGACAGTAATGTTCGCTTTCGCCCTGTCCCAGCGCCTGTCTGGCACGCTGTACGGCATCATCGACGGTAGAGTCGATTTGATCTTGTACGGCACCGTCTGCCGCCCATCCGCTTGCCATGATCACCTCGCTAGTGCTGAGTCTTCATCAGTTCGTTTTATCTACTATTTATCTACTATGGGCTGTTTTTTGAGCAATTCAAGCGGCGTAAAAGAAAAACAGGCCGGGGCAAAGCCCGCAGCCTGTTCAATCCCGCAATGCGGAACGCTTTGATTGTTTGTCGCGCAGATTTATTCGATGTTGGACTCGATAAACCACAGGAACTTGTCCAGATCGCGTGACGCAGCGGTAAACATATCCGCGGTATCTTCATCAGCGACTTCTGTGATGGCCTTGCGAATGTCGTTCGCAGCCACACCGTAGCGATCGGCCAGCGCTTTCAGGTGTTCCTGCACGCTGTGGATGTTGGTCGGATAGCTTTTCAGCGGGGTCTTGTCATTCACGACCTGCACGGTACCCAATGCTACGCCGCCCAACTGCACCACGCGCTCGGCAAAAGTGTCCAGGTGATCGATGATGGCGGTACGGAACCCGTCCAGCATTTCATGCACGGCAATGAAGTTGGCGCCACGCATGTTCCAGTGCGCCTGCTTGGTGATCAACGACAGGTCGGTAAACTGCACCACCTGATGGTTCAACGCCTTGATGGCTTCCAGTTTGGTTTTTTCGTCCATGTCATTACGAGTGTAAAGCAGCTCAGAAGATTTCGTTTTCACCAGTTTAGCGGTACTCATATCAGATATCCTCTCGTTAGTTCGTTGTCCTATTTTTGTCACGGGAGTAATTATAGCAGCGATATAGCATTTTGCAGGCCGAAAATGGCTATTGGATAAATAGGTTCTAACGAATTGAAAATTAACTCCAGTAAGGGTAAGGTTATAGGGATATATTTATTTTTTTACTAATGGTTTGAATTGTAATGATATTATTTCGTCCTCTCTCGTGAGGGTGGTTCCGCAGGGTAATAATTTCAGGAAGGCGTTTAATAACCATTTTCATTTATATTTTCATCAAAATTCGTCATTCTAAATCATTTTTATTTCATTTTATTAATTGCCTGTTAATTCATATTGATAGACGAATAACATCCCGCTAAGCTATTTCCCTCCATCTCAGAATTCGCTCCCATGAAAATTAACGTCGTTGGAACCAGTGGCAGTGGCAAAAGCACGGTGGCGCGCCAGCTAGCGGAAAAGTTTGCGCTGCCTCATATCGAGCTGGACAAGCTGTTTTGGCGTCCGCAATGGCAGGGTACACCCGATGACGAGTTTTTGGCGCAGGTCGCGCAGGCGCTGGCCAAGGCGGAGTCCGGCTGGGTGCTTGACGGCAATTACAGCCGGACCAAAACGATTAAATGGGAAAGCGTTGATTGGGTGGTATGGGTAGATTATGGCTTTTGTCGTACGCTGTTTCAGGCGGTGCGTCGTGCCGCTACACGCGCATGGCAAGGTACCGAGTTGTGGCCCGGCACCGGTAACCGCGAGAGCTTCCGCCGTTCCTTTTTCAGCCGTGATTCCATCGTTTTATGGACCATCAAGACCTACCGTAAAAACCGGGCCGGCTACCTTGCGGATATGAACGATGCCCGGTATCGCCATATCCGCTTTATCCAACTGCGCTCTCCGGCGCAGACGGCGAGGTTTATACGCGCTTTGCCCCAGTATTGATCAGGGCGGCTTTCGCTCAGCGCGATGGGAGGTCGGTCATCCAGACAGACCGGCTGGCCAATTACAGCAGCAGGGTGTAATGCACCTTTATCACCGCTTTTTTGATTGGCATCGATACATTAAGTTGGCAAGCGACTTTGTGCGGCTCATGAGGTAAAAATATGGCGTACATACCGGGAAACATCGCCAGCGTCTGGCGGTGGCGTATGATATCCAGCAGTTGTACATCTCGTGCATCGTCATAAGGCAACTCACTTTGCCAATCCCCCGGCAAACCGTAATCAATGCGTTCTTCACCGCCGAGGAGCAGATGAATGGCGGCATATTCCTGATGCAGCTCTGCACGTCGGGTTTCCGCTAGCCCGGTGGTTAGCGTCATCACGTCCATAAAGATCTTCTCACCCTTTATCTCATGCCGCCCCTGAGCCAGCTCGGCGAGATCGTATTGACGCACAGCGGTGAGGGTTTCGACCAGTGTCGGTGACAGCCCACGCCCATAGCGTGGGTTAAACAGCGTGTTATAAATCACTTTAACTCTCCATGTGGTTAACCCTGCCGGGTTTATTTCCATAACTACCTGGGGGGACTGCGGGGAAAAGTATGCCTGTTTGCCAGCGTGAAAACAGTTAACCCGCCTGCATTCCGCTTTGGGTAAATGCAGGCGCGGTCGATCCTCAGGACAAGTTTTCGATTTGCGGTTTGGGTTTGATGGTCAGGGTCGCCCCCATAGAGGCGGTAATGATCGCCGCCAGCGCCAGCCATTGCACCGTCGTCAGGTGTTCATTCAGGAACAACATGCCCGAAAGCGCAGCCAGTGCCGGTTCCAAACTCATCAATGTGCCGAAAGTCCGCGCCGGTATTTTTGGCAACGCGATAATTTCCAGCGAATAGGGCAGCGCGGTAGAGAGGATAGCTACGGCCAGGGCGACCGGCAGGATATCAATGTTCAGCAGTGCGCTGCCGGCTTGCCAGGCGCCAATCGGGCAAAACACCACGGCGGCAATCAGTGAACCCACCGCAACGGTTCCCGGCCCGTGGTCGCCACCGGCTTTCTGGCCGCAGATAATGTAGACCGCCCAACAGGCACCGGCACCCAGCGCACAGGCGGCGCCGAAGGGATCGATGCTGCCCATGTCATGGCCCAACGGCAGCAGGAACCAGAGTCCGGCGATCGCCAGTGCCACCCACAAAAAGTCAATCGCACGGCGTGAAGAGAACATGGCGACCGCCAGCGGGCCGGTGAACTCCAATGCCACGGCGATACCGAGCGGCAGAGTACGCAGAGAAAGATAAAACAGGTAATTCATCGCGCCCAGCGCCAGACCGTAAATGAACAACGGTAGTCGGCTACCGGCGGCAAATCGCATGCGCCACGGGCGGAAGATAATAAAGAGGATCAGCGTGCCGATACTCAAACGCAGCGTGGTGATGCCTTCTGCGCCGACCAGCGGGAACAGGCTTTTGGCCAGGGAGGCACCGCTTTGGATAGAGACCATAGCGATGATCAACAGGCAGATTGGCAGCAGCGTAGAAGACGCTTTTGCGGTTGCAGACGAAGACATCCTTTAGAGCCTTTTATGCATTTCCCACGATCTGGGAAGAGGTCGATGTTTGGATGACGGCAGTGTAAATGAATTGCGGTAAATGTGTCTGAGAAAAGCATTTTCAACGAAAAAAAGCGCTGGCTTACGGCACCAGAACAGCTTTTATGGTCAAAAAGTGCTCTTTTTTTAAGAATTGTCTGGATATTAAATAGGTGATTCTTATCACAGAAACGCGTAGAATGCGGCTCGAAAATAGAGCGAAATGAAGTAGATACACTGTTCTTGAAATCTAATGTTACACGATATAAAGCATTAGACACTCATTTTAAGGCAGAGTTTCACGCTAATTTTTGTTATATTTTCAATGCATGAACAAATGGATTTACTTAAAAATATAACGCGTTTGAGGTGGTTATGAAAAAAATTGCATGTCTTTCCGCAGTAGCAGCCTGTGTATTAGCAGTAACCGCAGGTACCGCATTCGCTGGTCAGAGCACCGTATCCGCTGGCTATGCGCAGGGTGATCTCCAAGGCGTTGCTAACAAAGCCGACGGTTTCAACCTGAAATACCGTTACGAGTTCGACAACAACCCACTGGGTGTTATCGGCTCCTTTACCCACGTAGAGAAGAACGGTTCTGAGAACGGTTACTACGGTAAAGCTCAGTACAACTCTATCACTGCCGGTCCAGCTTACCGCTTCAACGACTGGGCAAGCATCTACGGTGTAGTGGGTGTTGGTTACGGTAAAAACATCGACAACGCTCAAAACGGTACTGACCGTAACGGCAGCAGCGACTACGGCTTCACCTACGGTGCTGGCCTGCAGTTCAACCCAATCCAGGACGTAGCACTGGACGTTGGTTACGAGCAGAGCCGTATCCGCAGTGTTGACGTTGGTATCTGGAGCGTTGGCGTAGGCTACCGTTTCTAAGATTTCTCCATGCCTGCGGGCATGAGCATGTGGCGCAGTTGGCCGCATCAGATAAAAATCCGCCTTCGGGCGGATTTTTTTTGCCTGTCATTCGGCGTCGGTCACTTGCCCAGTTTTTGCGCCGGTTCCGTTGAAAACCGCGCGCTGCGGGCATCTCGCTCATAGCCTTGCGGCTGCGTAAGAATGTCGTACAGTGCCGGTCGACGACCGTGGATCCAGCGGCGGCCCGTACTGAGCGGGATCAGCGACAGATCAAGGTTGGCCGTGACCATCTGATCTTCTGCCGCCCAGGTTTCCGCCAGAATGCGGCCATAAGGGTCGAGGATCATCGCATTGCCGGTACGCACTTCGTCATCGTCACGTCCCACTCCGTTGCTGAATAACACAAACAAACCGTTGTCATGGGCACGTGCCGGGAGCCAGCGCATCAGCCAGCCACGCCCGTGTTCGCCACGAAACGCCGCCTCTATCGCCGCCGGATCCTCCTGCCGCCGTTGCCAAATTTCCAGTGGGATCGGCTTCATGCCGTGTGGGCTACGCGAATGAGTGCCGCCGGTCTGATGCGGTGCCAACAGCACCTCTGCCCCCAGCAATGCGGTCGCGCGGACATTCTCAACCAGGTTATTGTCCCAACAGATCAGCACCCCCATTCGGATACCCCATGGGGTGTCGAACACGGTGAAACTGTCGCCGCTGGCGATTGCCGGGTGTTCAAAGGCATGCAGTTTACGGTGAACGTGAAGCTTGCCGTCGGGCAGGCAGACGGCGTAGGCATTGTAATATTTGCCGTCCTCTCCCAATTCGATCAGCCCGACGCCGATCGCCATGTTATAGCGTTCGGCCAGCGGGCGAATGCGCGCCAGCGAAGGGCTGTCGGCGATGGGCTCCGCCAGTGCACCAATTTCACCGGCGCTGAGGTGGCGTACGTGCCAATAGCCGGTGATGCACATTTCCGGGAAGGTCAGCAGCTGGATCTGTTCGGCGGCGGCGCGGGTGATAAAGCCCTCGATCACCGACAGGTTGTAGTTTTTATCATTGGCGCGATGCTGAAACTGCACCGTCGCGGCGCGTAGAGAGTTTGTCATAGGATTACCTTTTGGCTGTTATCTGGCGTTGATTACAGCAAAACAATTGATTACTGTATAATCAATTGAATTCCTTTTTTGATAACCTAACGGAATGGATATAAGACAACTTCGCGCCTTCGTGGTGCTGGCCGAACAGGGCAATTATCGCTTGGCGGCAGAGCGGCTGTGCATCACCCAGCCGGCGCTGAGCAAACAGATCCAGGCGTTGGAAACGCTGCTGGGCGCCCGCTTGTTTAACCGTGGCCGTCAGGGGGCGCAACTGACCGCCAGCGGCCAACGGCTCTATCCTGAAGCTCAAACGTTAGTCGCTCAGCATCTGCAGTTTCAGCAGCGAGCCGTGCAGGTGGTACGGGGGGAGGCGGGGCGTTTGGCAATCGGCTTTGGCCTGTCCAGCTTTCATCTGGCGCCGCAGTTGGTGGCCGCTTTCCGTCATCGCTTTCCCGAGGTTGCCGTGGGGTTGGAAGACTTGCCTTCAGAACGGCAATATCAGTTGCTATTGCAGGGGGAGCTGCAGGTGGGATTTGTGCGATTACCTGTCAGTACGCCGTTGCGCGCCAGTGCGTTGCTGAGTGACCGATTGGTGCTGGCGGCGCCTTCGGCGCTGGCGCTGCGGGCGGACACCCTCATGGAGCAATTCAACACCTTACCGTTGTTACAGTTGACGCCCAAGCGTGGGCGCGGGCTGAGCGACCAGTCGCTGCGTTTTATTGCCGCCCATCAACTGGCACCTAACGTGGTACAGCAGGCCGGTGATATTCAAACCTTGCTGGCACTGGTTGCCGCCGGCATTGGCGTTGCTCTGCTGCCGCATAGCGTCACGCATATTGCGCCGGCGGGCATCGATATTCTGCCGCTGAGCGGCGAACAGACCCAATGGCAAGTCGGTATCGCCTGGAACCCGCAGCAGCCTGATGCGCTACGGGATAACTTTGTCCAGGTCGCTTTGGCTACCGCGTCGGGTCAGGTTGTCGATTTATAGCGGGCAGTGCATCACCAGAATTGGGCTTTGGTGGTACTCGCTGCGATGACTTTCGCTGAAACCGACTTTCTTCGCCAATGCCAATGAGGGCTGATTTTCCGGGGAGATAATGCATACCGCCTTATCGCCCGGTAAATGGTCTTTTCCCCAGGCCAAAGCCGCGCGCAGCGCTTCGGTGGCATAGCCTTTACCCTGTGCCGAGGTCACCAGCGTCCAGCCCATTTCGGGGGCATCAAGCGCCGGATGGATATTGCGCTGGAAGTCGGAAAAACCGATGCCGCCAAGGTAAGCGCCGCTGACTTTATCGCGCACGGCCCAGTAGCCATAACCCAGCAACGCCCAGTGGCCGACGTAGCGCATCAGGCGGCCCCAGGAGTCTTCACGATCCCTCGGCGTGCCGCCGATATAACGAACCACTTCAGGATCGGCCCACATGGCGGCCAGCGAGTCAAAGTCGTCCAGCGTATGTGCATCAAGGCGTAAACGTTCGGTAAGCAACAGCGGTGCGGTAGTGATAAGAGGCATTATTTTTTTCCTGCACAGAGCCAGAGGCGGTCTGTGCAGTATGCCAGAGAAATTACACCGCCAGCCACAGTAACCAGGTGAACAGGAAACCGCTCAGGCCAAGGATCGTCGTCAGTACCGTCCAGGTTTTCAGGCCATCGGCGACCGAAAGCCCGAGGTATTTGGTGACGATCCAAAAGCCGGAGTCATTTACGTGCGATAAGCCCAGCCCGCCGAAGCAGGTGGCGAGAGTGACCAGTACCAATTGCAGCTGATTAAGCCCGCTAACCGCTTCCGATAACAGGCCACCGGTCGTGAGTATCGCTACAGTAGCGGACCCCTGAGAGGCGCGCAGCGCCAGCGAAATGATAAAAGCTGCCGGGATCAACGGCAGGCCGATGGTGGTCAGCACGTCTGCCAATGCCTTGCCCACGCCTGACTCCACCAGGACTTTGCCGAATACGCCACCGGCACCGGTAACCAGGATCACCACCGCGGCGGTCGGCAGAGCGCCCCCCATGACGTCGCTGGTGTGTTGCAGGCTCCAGCCGCGACGAATGGCCAGGAAGTAGAATGCCAGCAAGAGGGCAATCATCAGCGCTACCGCCGGTGAGCCGAGCAACGAAAGCGTGTCGCGCAGTGCTGAACCCGGCTCGAGCAGCGTGGCCGAAACGGTGCCCAGCATGATAATCGCGATAGGAATGACGATCAGCGCGGCCACCAACCCGGCGCCAGGCGGATTGATGCGGTCGCTCAATGGTGCTTTGCCTTCCGGCGCCGGTTCGGGCGCTGCCAGCTGCAGCTGTTCCAGTACCTCAATTGACAGTGGATAAGTTTTACGATTCAAATGCTTGGCTGTGAAATAACCGATCACACCTACCGGAATACAAATCGCGAGACCGATAATGGTCAGCCAGCCAATATCGGCGTTCAGCAGCCCGGCTGCGGCGACCGGGCCTGGATGTGGCGGCAGGGCGACGTGAACCGTCAGCATTACGCCGGCCATCGGCAGGCCGAACTTCAGCGGCGAAACTTTAGCGACCTTGGCAAAACCGTAGATGATCGGCGCCAGGATGATAAAGCCGACGTCGAAAAAGACCGGAATGCCGAGAATAAATGCGGCGATGGTCAGGGCGGCCACGGTATGTTTCGGCCCCAAAGCTTTGCTGAAGCGCTGGGCCAGCGATTCGGCACCGCCAGAATGTTCGATCATCCGGCCGAGCATCGCGCCCAGGCCGATGATAATGGTCACCGAACCCAGTACGCCGCCCATACCTGCGGTCATCACTTTCATCACTTCGCCGGTAGGAATGCCGCTGGCCAACGCCACCAACAGACTGACCACCAGCAAGGCGACAAAGGGCTGGATCTTGGCCTTGATGACCATCAGCAAGAGCAGTACCACACCTAATACGGCAATCATCAAAAGCATAGAGGTAGACATGAAATAGCCTTTAATCGGGTAAGAGTCAGGCACCGCGATCGCCGGCTGGCGATACGGGTGCGTTTAATTTTTATGTTTTGGAAATCCCTGGGTTGGCGCAGTGCCTTACTGGTAAGGTCTTAGCCAATCAAGCCCGACGGTGGTATCGCCACGCGGCCGGTATTCACAACCGATCCAACCTTGATAGCCGATGGCGTCCAGTTGGTCGAACAGCCATGGGTAATTCAGTTCGCCGTCGTCCGGTTCATGACGATCCGGCACCGAGGCAATCTGAATATGGGCGTAGCGGCCGGCCAGCGAATGCATCAGCCCGCTGATGTTGCCGTCCACCAACTGAGCATGGAAAAAGTCGAACTGTACGAAGACGTTCGAGCGATCGATGGCCTCGACCAGTTCGGCTGCCTGGTGCTGGCTGGAAAACAGATAATGCGGCTTAACCTGTGGGCTGAGCGCTTCAATCAGCACCTTGATGCCGTGCTGGGCGAAGCGGTCTGCGGCATAGCGAATATTATCGATAAAGGTATCGCGATAGCGCTGCCAGTCCGCTCCAGGGGGAACGACGCCGGCCATCACGTGCACGTTGGGGCAGTTCAGCGCAATGGCGTAAGCCAGGGCGCGATCGATATCCGCACGCGCATCTTGCTCGCGGCCCGGCACCGCCGCCAGCCCCCATTCGCCGGCTTCGGCATTGCCCGGCGCGGTATTAAACAGCACCTGCTGCAAACCGTTGCTGCGCAGTTGTTCCGTCAGCAATGCGGCCGGATAGTCATAGGGAAACAGGAACTCGACTGCCGTGAAGCCTTCGGCTGCGGCAGCCTCGAACCTTTCCAGGAATGGCAGTTCGTTAAACATCATCGATAAATTGGCGGCAAACTTAGGCATGGTTCAGCTCCGTAGCTCGGTAATTTCATCATCGGTCAAATAGCGTATTGGGCGGTCGCCGAGGGTGAAAATCAGCCTGGCGGCATCTTCCATCTCTTCGGTATTATCCGCTGCCGCCCGCAGATCCTTGCCCGTAACCACCGGGCCGTGATTGGCCAGCAAAAAGGCGCGGTGGGTCGGTGCCAGTTTGGCCAGGTCTTCCGCCAGCCGTAAATCACCCGGGCGGTAGTACGGCACCACCGGCACCTTGCCGACCCGCATCACCACATAAGGGGTGAAGGGTTTTATTGCATTCTCCACGTCCAACCCTTGCAGGCACGATAACGCGGTGAGGTAGGTACAGTGCAGGTGCACCACCGCTTTGCACTCTGGGTTATTCAGATACAGCGCACGATGAAAGCTGATCTCTTTCGAGGGTTTGTCGCCGGAAAGCCATTCGCCGTTCAGGCTGACTTTCGACAGCCGCTCGGCCTGCAGTTCGCCCAGGCAGGATCCTGTCGGGGTTGCCAGCAGCGTGCCGTCCGCCAGCAACAGAGAAAGGTTACCGGCAGAGCCCGTGGCGTAGCCGCGTTGGAAGAATGAGGCTCCGAGGCGCACCATCTCTTCGCGTGCCTGTTGTTCGGTCGTCATTGTCATAATGGGAATTCCGTTTGTGCCCGGGCGAAAAAGTTATCATCGCCAAAATTGCCCGATTTAAGGGCCAGTGAAACCGGTTGTTCGATGGCGCGAACCCAGGGTACGCCGGGAGAGATGCTGGGGCCGATGTGGAAGCCGCGAATGCCCAGCGCCTGCGTCACTACGCCAGAGGTTTCGCCGCCGGCAACGATAAAGCGACGGTACCCTGATTGTTGGAGCTGTTTAACCACTCCGGCAAACAGTGACTCCACTGCCTGACTGGCTGCAGCCATGCCATATTGTTGCTGAACCTGCTGCAGTTTCTCCGGTTCGGCGGTGGCATACAGCAGCGGGGCCAGCGGGGCATTTTCCTGCCGCTGTACCCAGTCGGCCAGTTCTGTGACATAGGCCGCGCGGTCAGCTTCGCTAAGGCAACGCGCCACGTCGATAGCCATGGCCGGGGCCTGTTGACGATATCGGGCGACCTGTCGATTGGTCATGACGGAGCAGGAGCCGGACAGGACCACCGCTTTCTCCCCCTGTGGGGCTCCCGCGGCCTGCGGACGATCTTGTCCCGGCTGAGCCCATTGCCGTGCGAGGCCGATGGCCAGGCCCGATCCGCCGGTCACCAGCTTCATATTTTTCAGCGCTTCGCCCTGGGTCAGCAAGTGCTGCTCATTGAGCGTATCCAGCACCGCATATCGCACGCCTTGCTGCGCCAGCTGTTGCAGCTTTTCCACCACCGCGCCGGCACCGCAATCCATCTCTGCGGCCGTTACCAGTCCGCAGCGTCCCTGAGCCTGTGCTTCCATCAACCGCAGCAGATTGCTGTCGGTCATCGGCGTCACCGGGTGATGGCGCATGCCGGACTCCGACAGCAGTTGATCCAACACAAACAGATAGCCCTGATACACCGTCCGGCCGTTGACCGGCAGCGCCGGGGAAATCACCGTTTGGTTTTCGCCCAGTGCATCAAGCAGCGCATCGGTCACCGGGCCGATGTTACCCTGCGCAGTGCTGTCGAAGGTTGAGCAATATTTGAAGTAAAATTGCCGGCAGCCCTGGCGCTGCAGCCAGGCCAGCGCCTGCAAAGATTGTTCAACTGCCTGCGAAGCTGGGCAGGATCTTGATTTCAGGCTGATAACGACCGCTTGCGCTTCAATCGGCATTTCATCATGCGGTACGCCATTTAACTGCACCGTCGACAGGCCGTTTTCCACCAGAAAGCTGGCAATGTCGGTCGCGCCGGTAAAATCATCTGCAATTACGCCGAGCAGCATTATGCGTTCTCCTTCTTTTGCGGCAGGTCGATACCGGAGAAGATTTTGATCACTGCGCTGTCATCCTCTTTGCCGAAACCGGCATTACTGGCGGCGGTAAACATATTAAAAGCGGTAGATGCCAGCGGCAGCGGGAAATGCAGTGCTTTGGCGGTATCCGCCACCAGCCCCAGATCCTTCACGAAGATATCCACCGCCGATTTGGGCGCATAGTCGCCGTCAACCACGTGACGCATACGGTTCTCGAACATCCACGAATTGCCGGCCGCGTGGGTGACGACGTCGTACATGACATCCAGAGGAATACCGGCGCGGGCAGCCAGCGCCATGGCCTCGGCTCCGGCGGCGATGTGCACACCGGCCAGCAATTGGTGGATGATTTTCACCGTGGCACCCAGGCCAATCTCTTCACCAATGCGATAGACCTTGCCGGCAACGGCGTCCAGCACCGGCTGCAATTGTTGGAATGTAGATTCTGCGCCGGATGCCATCACCGTCATTTGGCCATCAGCCGCCTTGGCTGCGCCACCGGAAACCGGAGCGTCAAGCATGTTCAGGCCAAGCGCCAGCAGTTGTTGTTCTATCTGCCTGGCATCGGCAGCGGAGATGGTGGAAGAGACCATGACTGGCGTATTGGGCTTCAGCTTCGCCGCCAGGCCGTTTTCGCCGAACAGGATCTGCTTGACCTGGGCAGCGTTAACCACCAGCAGCAATAACGCATCCAACTCAGAGGCGAATCCATCTGCGCTGGTGGCAGCCTGTTTGGCCCCGGCCTGCTGCAATGTGGCCAGCGCCTGTGGGTTAAGATCGACACCATAAGTCGTCAGCCCGGCATTAATGCACGACTTCGCCGCCCCCATTCCCATGGAACCTAACCCTACGATGCAAACTGCAAAATCCCCTGGCTGTGTCATTTGGCACCTCGTGTTAATTTTAGTGATAATTTGTTTTGTTGTGTTAAATGTAAGCGCATTGATGCGCTGAGTCAGCGATCGATATCACAATTATTAACATTAAGTGGAGCCTTAATTGATGCGCTTAAAAAGGTTGATATCGCGTTATCTCACTGTTTTAAAAATATTTAAAATAAGTCATCGATACCATGAGCGATCTCACGGCCTGCAAAATGGCTGCTTTCATCGAACGAAAATTGACGTAAAATCACAATTATTATCACTGTGGTAAAAAGAGAGGGAACCGTGATACCTGTAGAACGCCATCAGCAAATTTTAGCGCTGGTATCAGAACGCGGGGTGGTCAGTATTGCCGAATTGACCGAGCGGCTGGGAGTGTCGCATATGACGATTCGCCGCGATCTGCAAAAACTGGAGGAGCAGGGCGCGGTACTGGCAGTGTCAGGCGGGGTGCAATCTGCTGAACGGGTGGCGATTGAACCTTCTCATCAGGATAAGGAAGGGATGTACAGCCAACAGAAAGCGGCCATCGGTCAGTTGGCTGCCCGGCAGGTCCCGCCCAACAGCTGCATTTATCTGGATGCGGGCACCACTACGCTGGCATTGGCAAAGCACCTCAGTGAGCGCGAAGATCTGACGGTGGTCACCAATGATTTTGTGATTGCGGGCTACCTGATAGAACACAGCCAGTGCAAGATCATTCACACCGGCGGCACCGTCTGTCGCGAGAACCGTTCCTGCGTTGGTGAAGCGGCGGCTCAGGCGCTACGTGGGTTGTTTATCGACCTGGCGTTTATTTCCGCCTCATCATGGAGCATGCGCGGCCTGTCGACGCCCAATGAAGATAAGGTGATGGTGAAGAAAGCCATCGTTGACGCCAGTCGCCGCTGTATCCTGCTCAGCGATACCTCAAAATACGGTAAAATAGCCACCTATCTGGCGTTGCCGATTGCGGTATTTGACGCGATTATTACCGATGATAATCTGCCCGCCGCAGCGCGAGAGGCGATCCTGCAGGCGGATATCACGCTGATGACGACCGGGGAGAAAAACTGAACATAGCCTCGTATTGACAGCGTCGGAATAAATGCACCAGCGGGCGGTGAGCTCTCTGCGCAGCGCTACGCAGAAATTAAATGCCGCTGAACCAGTTATAGCCCTGATCTTCCCAGTAACCGCCGGGATTGGTATCGCTGACGAAAATGGCGGCGATATGTTTGGCGTTCTTGAAGCCCAGCTTGGTCGGCACCCGCAGCCGTAGCGGGTAACCGTAATCGGCCGGCAGCGCCTTGCCGCCGAAATCCAGCGCCAGAATGGTTTGTGGATGCAGTGCGGTGGCCATATCGATGCTGGAATAGTAACGATCCGCGCATTTGAATCCGACGTAACGGGCGTTCAGATCCGCCCCGATGTGCTGCAGGAAATTGCGCAGCGGCACGCCACCCCATTGGCCAATGGCACTCCAGCCCTCGATGCAGATTAACCGGGTTATCTGGCTTTGCTGCGGCAGGCGTTGCAGTTGCTCCAGCGTCCAGGGGGCCTTTTTTTCTACTTTACCGGAGACTTCCAGCCGGTAGCTGGCGAGATCCACTTCCGGAACGTTGTATTCCGGGTAATACGCGTTGAACGGGAACGGATGGGTAATCTGATCCGAACGGTAGGTCTGCGCCAGCTTTTGGCCGTTGAACAGCCAGGCTTGCACCCGATCGTTCCAGCGGGACATTGCCCACAGCACTTTATCCACCTGGTCACCGTCCTGCAGGTTGCAGCCGGTCAGCATGGCGACGCCACCCAGCGTCAGGCCGGAGCGAAGCATCAGGCGGCGCTGCAAATTAACCAGCTGTTTCTTTTGTGCCGGTTCCAGCCCCGGTGCCATGGGGCGTTGTTTTTTATCCGTCATGTTTGCCACCCGTTATCATTGCCCACAGCGTGCGCGGCACGATAATCACCATCAGCAGGTGAATCACCACAAATAAGCCAATGCCTGCCATGGCGAAAAAATGTACGTAACGCGCAATGTCAAAGCCGCCGAACAGGCTAACCAAACCTTGTAACTGCACCGGTTTCCAAATGGCTAGCCCGGAGAGCACCAGCAGCAGCCCCAGAAGCAGTACGCCGAGGTACATCAGTTTTTGAATGGCGTTGTAATGACCATGCTGATGTTTGAGCCGCAGTGTTACGGCTTGCCAGATATCGCGCCGCAGCGCGCCGAGGCCAAGCGGCAGCAGATCGCGCCGCAAGTGGCCGCTGAACAGGCTCCACAAGACATAACACAGCGCGTTGCAGGCCAGCAGCCACATCACCGCCAGATGCCAGCCGATCGCGCCGCCCAGCCAGCCGCCGAGCGTGACTTGCGGCGGAAAGCGGAAGCCGAACAGCGGCGAAGCGTTATAGATTTCCCAGCCGCTCATGAACATGCAGACCATGGCGAACAGGTTAATCCAATGGGTCAGGCGGACCGGCCAGCGATGCACCGGCCGCGGCGCGTTGCTTTTCATCATGCACTCCTGAATTACATCGGTGGAACGGTACCGTCTTTGCCGGCAGAAATGCGGGTAGCAACGCGTTCGCCCTTATCGTCCGTGGCGGAGAACAACACGATATGCGCGCCCGGTTTCAACAGGCTGCGGTCACCGGGATCCAGAGTGACGATCGGCACATCTTCCGGCACGTTAACGGTTTTCTGCTGGTTACCGTAGGTCACGGTCAGGGTGCGGCCGTTGGACTTCACCAGTTTGCCCACGGTGCCGTTGGTCATGGTGTCGACCTTACCGTCGGCGGATTCCCAGGCCGAGTGGCCTTCGCCGGTGCCACGCAGGCTGGCTGCGAACACGTGCACTTCCAACGCTTTCAAAGAGCCGTCCGGCTGCGGTACGGCAGCGGTGCCGATAAAGCTGTCCGGCTTGATATCATCCAGCGTGCCCTTCGACACGCTCAGCACTCGGGTCTGGTCATTGAGCTTGACGCTGACCTTTTCCCCTTTGCGATCGGTGACCTGCAGGCTGGTGTCGCTCACCTGATCGATAACGCCACGCAGCGGGGCAATCACCTTGCCTGGGGTTTGCGCTGCGGCGGCCGCACCGCTGCACAGCATGAGAGTGGAAAGCAGTAAACCGGCAAAACGATGACGGGTAATCATAAAGTTCTCCTTTGTTTAGGTTGCCGGTTAAGCATGGTTGAACACCGGGGACAGCACCATGTCCGTTTGATGACATTAATGTCATCAAGAATGTCCGCCAGAACTGCTAGTATTTCCGCAAGAGTCATGAGGTGGCGATAATGCGAATACTGGTGGTTGAAGACGACATCAGCACGGGTGATTACCTGAAAAAGGGGCTTGGAGAGGCGGGGTACAGCGTCGATTTGGCACGTAACGGCACCGATGGCCTGTTTCGGGCACTGGAACACGGCTATGACGCTATCGTGCTGGACGTAATGTTGCCGGGGCTGGACGGCTGGCAGATTATCGAGGTACTGCGCAAGAAAAGTGATGTGCCCATTCTATTTCTGACCGCGCGAGATGGGGTGCAGGATCGCATTCATGGCCTCGAACTGGGTGCCGATGATTACCTGATTAAGCCCTTCTCCTTTACGGAACTGGTGTTGCGTCTGCGCACTTTGCTGCGGCGTGGCACGGTACGTGAAGCCGATCACTATGTAATAGCCGACCTGCAGCTCGACGTGCTGCGCCGTAAAGCGGTGCGGCAGGAGCAGGTGATCGCGCTGACCAATAAAGAATTTATGTTGTTGCATCTTCTGGTACGACGTGAGGGGGAGGTGTTGTCACGCACCATGATCGCCTCCCAGGTTTGGGACATGAACTTTGACAGCGATACCAACGTGGTGGATGTCGCCATCAAGCGGCTGCGTGCCAAGATTGACCGGCCGTTCGAGGTCAAGCTGATCCACAGCGTGCGTGGTATCGGCTACGTTTGCGAACCGCGTTCATGAAGGCCGTGATCCAGCGTTGGCGCGTCTTGTCACTGACGTTGCGCAGCGCCATGCTGTTTGCACTGGTGGCGGCTCTGGTGGTTAGCGGCGCGGGGGGGTACCTGTACGGTGCAATGCGTCAGGAGATGACTACCCGTAGCGATTTGCAGGTTACCGGCCGGGTGGAGTATTACCGCAATTTGCTGAGTCAGCGTTTTCCGTTGGAGCGTCTGACGGCGAATACCGGCCTGTTCGAAAATATGCTGGGTAACGAACAGGACGTGCTGATTTTTCAGCAGCCGGGGAAAAAACCGTTAATCAACGTGAATCCGGCGAGGTTGATCCTGCCACCGGTGATCCCGACGCCGGTCGGCACGCCGCAGCGCTTGAGCGCGGTTCAAGGCGGAATGACCGCTCAAGGAGTGCCATTGCGTGCTGCATCGGCACTGGTCAGGCTGGAGGACGGTAACCTGCTGCAAATTTCGGCTGCCCATGTGATGGTCAATGAGCAGAAGATGCTGGCGCGTTATCTCTGGCGGATCGTCGCCGCCGTCGCGGTGGCATTTATTCTGATTGCATTGCTGGGGTACTGGGTGATGCGCCGCGGGCTGCAGCCACTGTGGCGAATGGCGGCGCAGGCGGCGGTGATCACCCCGAACACGCTGTCGACTCGCCTGAGCGAGCACGGGGTACCGAAGGAATTGCAGCAACTGACCCGTTCGTTCAACGCCATGTTGGATCGCCTGAATGAAGGTTATCTGCGCCTGACGCAATTCTCCGCCGATTTGGCCCATGAAATCCGCACACCGGTAGGGGCACTGATGGGGCACTGTCAGGTAGCGCTGTATCAGGCGCGCAGTGTGGAAGAGTATGAAACCTTGTTGTCGAACAACATGGAGGAGCTGGAGCGTATTTCCCGTATGGTGGAAAATATTCTATTTCTGGCGCGCGCCGGCGAAGGGCAAGCGGTGTTGAACCCTCAGCGGCTTGATGTGGCGCAAGAGCTGCAACGGGTGGCTGACTACTTCGAAGGTTTGGCGGAAGAACGCGGCATTACGTTGGTCTGCCAGGGAGAAGGGCAATGGATGGCGGATGCCATGCTGTTTCAGCGCGCATTGAGTAACCTGGTCTCCAACGCGGTACGCTATGCCGATGAAAACAGTCAGGTACAGCTGCAGGCTGTCAGTCAGGCCGATGGTGGGCTGGCGATACTGGTTATCAATCAGGGCCCGCCGATCTCCCCGGCGCATCTGAACAAATTGTTCGACCGCTTCTATCGTGCCGATGCCGCCCGCAGTTCCGGCAGCCATGCCAGCGGACTGGGGCTGGCGATCGTCCGTGCGATCATGACACTGCATGGTGGCACAGCGCACGCCCATTGTGTTGTCGAGGAAAATACCGCTCGCATCACCTTCAGCCTGATATTCCCCGCGCAAGAATAGCCTATTTCCCACGCCGGATTTGATTGGCTGGGTCGGCCACATCCGTTTATCCGGCCTGGTCGAAACTATTTACTTTCATTTACCGCTGGGCTAACCCAATCACCTCCGGATCAAAAGATTAATTCTGACCAGAATTAGGGCAATGTTGCGGCCTAGGCCCGGTTTTTTGGCGGCGACCCCTTTTGGCAAAATTCACTCATCGTTATGTTGTTATTAAAATTGCTTGCATTAAAGGAATGACGAGAATTTTCAGCTTAAAGGCGGTAATTTACAAAACAAAAAACTAACTTTAAGATCTTTTACATATAAATATATCAATGATGTGGATGTTTGTATAATCTTTGGTTATGACATATGAGAAAATTCTTATATCAAAAATGATAAGGTGAGAAATATTTACTTTGTGGCGTTAATTGATTTTCAGAAGGGTCAGTGGCTAAGGTTGGCTAATTAATCTGATTAAATATTGCTTAATATTCTATTAACATTTAACGCCGGCGATAAATAATCCTAGAGTGAAACCTGTGAAAAATGAAATATAGAATTAATGACCACATCATTTTTGACGTGGATACGGGAACCATGAGCCTGACAGAGTTTCCTGACGATCCCATCTCTATTTCCAATCCGTCGAAGCGGTTACTGCTGCTATTGATTACGCATCATGGCGAGCCAGTGGGGCGGGAGGTAATATTCAAGAAGGTTTGGGATGATTATGGCATGGTGTCAGGCAACAATAATCTTAACCAATGTGTGAGTAAATTACGTCGGGTTATTAAAAATCTGGGCATTGAGGACGAGGTGATTGTCACCGTCCCCAAGGTCGGTTTTATGCTGCGATATGAAATTATGGTGGAGTCTTGCGAAGGGCCGGAAGATCGTTTCGTAAATGGAGATATAAATTCCCCTCCACCGGCGCCGGTTCAAGCGGAAATCGCGCCTTCGTCAGGCTCTTCAGCCGCAGCCGAAGCGGTTTATACCGGGTATTCCCGGCGCTGGTGGGCGATAGTCAGCGTAGTGGCATTGGGGGTAATTATGCTGGCGGTTGGCATTACCACCTATCTCACCGGTTCGGTTTCCCGGCAAGAAATCTATCTGGGCAAAGTCAGCAGTTGTAAGGTGTTTATGTCGATGCCGGGCGCCTCAGCTGCCGTCAGTGCTGCTCTAAGTCGCGACATTCTGGCCTATGCGGGCCCGCAAACGGCAGAGTGCAGCGGTGACGAATTCCTGTTGGTAGTACGCAGCAATCAGGTACGTTCTTACATTTCGGGCATTTCCCGACTGTTTTTTCTGCGCTGTCGCATTTTACGCGAACATCGGGTAGAGATTTGCTCTGGGCTCGAAAGCGACAACGCCGCAATTCTTAATTAATCATCAATCGGTGTCAGGATGAACGCCACCCCGGGGGAAAGGAATATGCCACCAATCTTTATTGTCTTGATATTAAATACTTAATTTTCACCACCTGGTTAATAATGCAGCATTTATTCGATGCAAGCCTTATATTTTGCTCGCCGGCGCTGCCTTGCATTTCTGCGCCAACCGCTTTTGTAATACCTAATTATGGTAATAGATTATGAAAAATATCTCTTTCAGGGAGGACATTCTCTTTTTCGAACCCAACCCCTGGGTGAGAAAAGGATTACGGGCACTTATTGGAACCGAACCCATACACTACCAATTTGTGCACAGCATCAGGGCAGTGGAGGCAGGGTTAAAGGAGAATGAGAAACAAATCCTCATAATGGAGCTGTATAATGAAAGTGAGAGTTTGTATGATGTATTACATTTCATCCTGACGATAAAGGATATTTGGCCCAAGACGCCACTGATCATATTTACTGAAGTGACCAATGCCAGCATATTGACCATTCTGGCTGCTCAAACGCATTTATCCCTGGTGGCCAAAGACGATCCATTGGTTTGCCTGTATCAGGCCATTGACGCTGTCGGCACGGGGGTAAGTTACCGTAGTCCGGCGATTCAGAAAGCGTTGATATCCGCGGTAGAACCCTTGTCCCGTAGCGAATGGCAAATATTGGCGATGATGATCGCCGGCGCCAATCCGCGACATATCGCCAGTATTACCCATCGCAGTTGTAAAACGGTCAGTAGCCATAAGCTGAATATCATGCGTAAGCTGAGGCTTAATCAAGCAGGGTTTATGCGCCTGATTTTGGCCTTCAGGACTCAACACCCGGCCTAAAAATTCGCCGTCGGTTGTAATGGCACACGCCGCGCCGGCGGTTTAATACTTTCTCGTTCCAAGCGCTTATCCCTTTATTTCCTGCCAGCCACCCAGATGAATTGATCTGCATCAAATTAAACATCCTACAAAAATAAACCTGTCGCCCTTATTTATGCGCTGACGCAATAGTGCGTTTTATATACCGTTAACGTGGTTTTAGAGGGGATGAAAACAATAGGTGTTTTGTTCCCTGCAGCATCATTACATGGCCCTTTTAACTTACTGGAAGCAAAATAAACATTAAAGTAAGAATAAAAATCTAAATATTTGACCATTGGTAGTTAATGGTTCTTTTTTGATTTGATGCGGTTACTCTTTTCTCCGTCAAGCAGACTGGCTAAAAGCACTCATGCAAGTGACTGATTAAGGCACGTCAGGCTAATGGACGCACAATCATATTTAAAGTTGAAGGGAGTTTTACCATGAAGAAAATTACACTGGCTCTGGCAATCATTTCCGCCTTCGCTGCGGTCAGCACTGCTCAAGCCGCCGACGTTACCGCTCAGGCGCTGGCTACCTGGTCTGCTACCGCGAAGAAAGACACCACCAGCAAACTGGTTGTTACCCCAATCGGCAGCCTGTCTTTCAACTATGCGGAAGGCATCAAGGGTTTCAACAGCCAGAAAGGTCTGTTTGACGTGACCGTAGAAGGGGATGCCACTGCAACTGCCTTCAAACTGACTTCTAAACTGGTTTCAAACACCCTGACTCAGCTGGATACCTCTGGCTCAACCCTGAATGTCGGCGTGAACTACAACGGCGCAGCGGTAGAGAAAACGGCGGAAACCACCATGATCGACACCTCTGCCGGCATTTTGGGGGGCAACCTGAGCGCGTTATCCAACGCTTACAATCAAGCTGTCCGCACCAGCGCACAAGATCAGTTCACTTTCACCATTATTGGCGCCACCTCTGACGGCACCACTGCGGTCACCGACTTCAGCACCCTGCCGGAAGGTATCTGGAGCGGTGATGTGAGCGTGGAATTCAACGCCACCTGGACTGCGTAATCCCCGAGTTGCTGGTTTAGAGCAGGGGGCAATCCCCTGCTTATTCCACCCCGCTGAAGAACGTCACTGGAATACCGTTATGAAACGACTCTCTCTCGCCGCCTGCCTGTTGCTATCGCTGTCTCAACCTGTTTTCGCGCTCGACGTCGGTGAGATCAGCTCGTTCATGCACAGCGATAGCGCGCGTCTGAGTAAAGAAATCAAGAACACCACCGACAGCGGTCGTCTGGTGAATATCAAGATCGAGCGAATTTCCAGCCCGCTGGAGTCCGGCACGGTGCTCCCGATGGGCAGTAAAGATGAAATGTTGCTGTCGCCGGCCAGCCTGATATTACCGGCCAATGCCAGCGACGTGATCCGTTTCTATTACAAAGGCCCCAGCGACAACCAGGAACGGTATTACCGCATTGTCTGGTTCGATCAGGCGTTGAGCGATGTGGGGAAAAACTCGGCTAAACGCAACGCGGTTGCCACCACATCGGCACGTATCGGCACCATTTTGGTGGTGGCGCCACGGCAGGACCAATTCGACTATCAGTTTGCCGACGGCCAGATCAAAAACACCGGCAACGCCACCTTTAAGGTGGTGGCCTACGGTAATTGCCGCGACAAGAAAGAGGGGAATGACTGCAAGGAAAACTATTTCGTCATGCCAGGCAAGGCTCGAGCTTTCAGCAAGGTGGACGTCAGCGACAAGAAGGGTCGCGTTGCGCTGTGGCATGGCGACCAGTTTATCCCGGTGAAATAACGGACTGCGTAACCCACGGCAAAGCCTATGCGGAATGGAACTCATAACAAGAATTCAAGGAGTGGATGTGAAAGGTGCGCTGGATGATGTGTTGTTAAAAACCCTGCTTGCCGCCGGCGCGCTTGTGCTTCCTGCCGTGCTGTTGCCGGGTCAGACGACGATGGCTGCCGGACTGACCCAGATTGATGGCGTCTTGATCCCCCAGACCTTCAGCCTGGCGTTGCGCGAAGGCATGAGCATCCCCCTGCTATTGCACTTTGAAAAAAACAGCGGTGTAAAAGACGACCGCCGTATTGGCCATGCCTTTTTGTACCTCGAAAACGACCAACTAAAAATTCGCCAAATTACCCTGGAAGAGGGTGACGAGGGGACACCGCTGACTGCGGAAACCATCAAACAGCTGCAGGCACTGCAGGAGACCGCATTTGATCGGCTGCAGCGTATTGCGCTGACGCCCGACGCCTGGCTGGCGCTGGATTTCCGCCAGCTCAATTTACAGCTGGTGGTGAAAGCGTCCGCGATGGGAACCCTGCTCCGCGCGCGCTCCAGCGACATTGGCGCGTCGAGCGTCAATGCCGTCAGCAGCACGCTGGACTATAACCTTGGTATTTACGATAACCGCACCCGTGCCAGCGAGGGCAACACTTCCAGTTACCTGTCACTCAACAGCGTTACCGCTTTGCGCGAGCACCACGTGGAAGTGAACGGTTCGATTTACGGCATCGGCAGCGGCGACGAAAACGCTACGCTGTATAAGGCGATGTACGAGCGCGATTTTGCCGGCCGCCGCTTTGCCGCCGGCATGCTCGACAGCTGGAACCTGCAGTCGCTGGGACCGGTCACCACCATCAACTCCAGCAAGATCTACGGCCTGTCCTACGGTAACCGTGCCAACTCTACCGTTTTTGATAACAGCCAGTCGCTGACGCCGATCGTGGCATTTTTCCCATCGGCGGGGGAAGTGCACTTGTCGCGTGAAGGGCGGCTGCTCAGCGTACAAAATTTTGCCATGGGTAACCATGAAGTGGATACCGGTAACTTGCCTTACGGCATTTATGACGTCGAAGTCGAAGTGGTGGTCAACGGCAAGGTGGTAGATAAGCGCATGCAGCGGGTGAACAAACTGTTCAGCCCCAATCGTGGTGCCAATGCGCCGCTGGCCTGGCAGTTTTGGGGCGGAATGATCCGTATGGACGACTGGCGCGGCGATAACCAACGTCAGCGACCGGCGAAAGATTCTTATCTGCTGGGTGCCTCTGCTACCGGCAACGTAAACAGGCTCAACTGGGCGCTGTCCGGCTATTCGTTTGACAGCAACGCGGTCGGTGAAAGCCGCATCAGCGTACCGCTCACCGAGTCGATTCAGTTCAACCTGCAGAACATGGCGGCCTCCGACAGCTCATGGAGCATGGTTAACAGCGTCAGCGCAGCACTGCCTGGCGGTTTCAGCAGTGTGTGGATCAATCAGGAAAAAACCTCGATTGGCGACAAACTGCTGCAAAACGATGCATATAACCGTGCCATCGGCGGCACGATGAATTTTGGTGCGCTATGGTCGCCGTTGGGTAGCCTGAGTCTCAGCTACAACGACGATAAGAAGAACAACAGTCATTACTACAACGCCGATTATTATCAAAATGTGTTTACTGGCCGTTTTGGCACGCTGGGCGTACGCGCCGGCATACAGCGCTATAACAACGGTGGCTACAGCGCAAATACCGGTAAATATATTGCGCTGGACTTCTCTTTGCCGATGGGCAATTGGCTCAGCGCTGGAGTTTCCAATCAAAACGGCTATACCACGGCTAACCTGGCGGCGCGCAAGGATATTCAAAACGGGCCGATCCGCACCCTCGGCGCCAACCTGTCGCGGGCGATATCCGGCGACACTAACGGCGATAACAGCCTTAACGGCGGTGCATACGCGCGCTTTGATACCAAATATTCCGCCGGTACGGTCAACGTCAGCAGCTCCGCCGACGGTTACGTCAACTCGAGCCTGTCCGCCAGCGGCAGCATGGGTTGGCAGGGGCGTGATATTGCGGCCAGCGGCCGAAGCGAAGGCAATGCGGGCATCATCTTTAATACCGGTATTGAAAACGACGGCATGCTGACCGCCCGGGTCGACGGACGGACGGTCAAGCTGACCGGCAATAAAAACTATGTGCCGTTGTCGCCGTACGGTCAGTACGAAGTGGAGTTGATGAACAATAAAAACTCGGCGGAAAGCTTCGATATCGTCACCAAACGCAAGAGCAAGCTGACGCTGTATCCGGGTAACGTGGCGGTGATCACGCCAGAAATCAAACAGATGGTGACGGTGTTTGGTCGCATCAAGGCTGAAGACGGCACGCTGCTGGCCAACGCCTATATCAAAAACAATATCGGGCGCACCCGCACCGATGACAAAGGCGAATTCATTATGGACGTCGATAAGAAATTCCCGGTTATCGACTTTACGCATAGCGGTAACCAGAGCTGCGAAGTGGATCTGGATCTGAGCAAGGCTCAGGGCGCCGTGTGGGTCGGTGACGTGGTCTGTACCGGGCTGAAAACCTATGCCGGCAACAATATGCAGGCAGGAGAAACGATCAATGAAGGCTAAAATTGCGCTGCTGCTTATGCTGTGGGTGGCCCTGCCGTTGCGTGCGGCGGTTACCGTTACCAACTGGCCAAACGCCGCGACCGTGAAGTTCGTGTTCGTTGAAAACAACGCCGACGACAACTTTTTCGTTACGCCGTCCGGGGTGCTGGATCCGCGCATGACCGGTGCGAATAAATGGACCGGCCTGAAATACGGCGGCTCCGGCACCATTTATCAGCAGAGCCTGGGCTATGTGGACAATGGTTATAACACCGGCCTGTCGGCGAACAACCGCTTTGACATGTGGCTGGAAAATGCCCCGATAAAAAATCCGTTCCTCGGCCTGCGCTGCATTAACTGGTATGCGGGCTGTAATATGGACACCAGCCTGATCCTGCCGCAAAGCACCGATGAAAAAGGGTTTTATGGTGCGGTGGTGACGCCGGGCGGCGCAAAATGGATGCACGGCATGATGTCGCCGAGTTTCTACCAATATTTGCAGCAGATGGCCCCCGGCGATGCATTCAGTATGCAGATTAACAGCTGCCAGACCTCGGCCACTTATGATGCCGGCGCTGGGGGACGGTGCCAGAACCAGGCCAGCGGTAATTGGTATAAACGCACCGTGACCCACAGCAAGGCCGCGCATCTGCGCTTTATCAACACCAACGCGGTATCGGAAGTGTTTGTTAACAGCGACGGCGTGCCGATCATCGGTGAGGGGAATGCCGACTGTAAAAACCAGACTATCGGTGCGCGCGCCGGCATCATGTGCAAAATGGTCAGCTACGATCTGCAGACCGATGGCAGCGTCAGCAATACCTCGATTCACGTGTTCCCGGCCATTAACCATGCGGCGCTGTCCTCGGCGGTTAACGCCGCCGACCTGCAGTTCAGTCTGAACGGCAACACCTGGAAAAACACTTCCGGTACCGGCAGCTATTACACCTTTAACGAGCTGAAAAGCAGCAATGCCATCTACGTCTTTTTCGCCAGCAACTTCTTTAAGCAGATGGTGAAGCTGGGG
This sequence comes from Serratia sp. AXJ-M, assembly GCF_046531865.1. Lineage (NCBI taxonomy): Bacteria > Pseudomonadati > Pseudomonadota > Gammaproteobacteria > Enterobacterales > Yersiniaceae > Serratia > Serratia sp. AXJ-M. The sequence continues at coordinate 1,565,373 of NZ_CP059394.1, forward strand.
ATCTCCGACAGTGGCACTCGCGACCTGATTAACTTCCGCTTCCAGAACACCACGTCGCCGGAGTCCGGCTGGTATGAGTTTTCCACCTCAAACCAGCTGATTATTAAACCGCGCGATTTCAGCATTAGCATTATTTCTGACGACTATGACAATACCCCTCATCGTGAAGGTTACGTTGGACCGGGTGAGCCACCGCTGGAGTTTACTTATATTGTTACCACCAGCGGTAAAACCGCTGCCGATGAGGTGAGAGTCATGGCCACCGGCCCGACACAGGCCCTCAGCGGCAGAAGCTACTGCATTTTTTCCTCGGCGGATAACAGCACCAAAGTACCGTTCCCGGCGACGCTGAGCATCACTACCAGCACCAACGGGCAGCAGGATTATGACGCCGGCTGCGACGGGCAGTGGCATGACATGACGAATGCGTTATGGAGCAGTACGCCGTGGAATGACATTTCCGGCGAGGTAGGGGTGTTAAACAAAACACGGGTGAAATTCAGTATTCCGATGAATAACCCGATTTCACTGAGGACGATTGAAGGTAATGGTTGGTACGGCGACGTTAGCGCCGCCGGTGAGATCCATGTTGAAGCCACCTGGCGCAACATTAACTAGGGGAAAGGCTGTGAGAAGCTTGCTGCTCGGGCTATTGTGCCTGCCATTTTATGCCAGCGCGATTAACGTTGGCACCCTGACGTTCGCCATGGATCAGGACCAATCCTTCACCGCCAAGCGGGTGTTGAACAATAACCGCAGCGCGCGTATTTATCAGGTGACGCTGCGGGCCATTGATCGACCGGGTGATAGCGAAACGCGGAGCAAACCGGCCGATGGCGAACTGCTGTTTGCCCCTCGTCAACTCCAGCTGCAGGCGGGACAGAGCGAATATTACAAGTTCTTTTACCGCGGGCCGCAGGATAACCGCGAACGCTATTACCGGGTATCGTTCCGAGAAATTCCGACCCGCTTATTCGATCCCGCAGGGCAAAAGGCGACTGGCGTGACGCTGGAGCCAATCGTGGTAATGGACACCATTTTGGTGGTGCGGCCACGTCAGACCAATTTTGCCTATCGGCTCGATTCACAGCGCGGCACCGTCACCAATACCGGCAACACCTACTTCAAGCTGTTGATCAAGCCCGGTTGCGACAGTACCGACGAAGAAGGGGTAACCGAATACCTGCGTCCTGGCGATACTTTGACTCATGCCGGTATTCGCCAGAAAGGGCAGAAATTTATTATCTATAACGACAAATTTATCAGCATCGATAAAAGCTGCCTCAACGAATAATAACGCGCTAACGCAGCGGGATTGAGAAGCGGAAGCAGGCACCGCGTTGCGGTTGTTCGATCAGTTGGATATCGCTGTCGTGCAGCAACAAAATGCGCCGCACGATCATCAATCCCAGCCCGCTGGCGTGGCGACGCGCGCTGCTCAGAATAGAAGGGCGAACGAACAGATCGGCGCGCAGCTCCTGTGGGATACCGGGGCCACTGTCGTTAAGTTGAACCAGCACCTTGCCTGCCTGCTGCCAGAGCCGCACTTCAATCTCGCCCCCCTGTGGCGTGTGGCGAATAGCGTTGTCCAGCAGGTTGGTCAACACGCGTTCAATCATGCTGACATCGGCGAACACCAATGGAATGCCCGGGGCGATATCAGCCAGCAGCCGTTGCTGGCGAGCCTCGGCTGCCAGCTCGAACTTCTGGAACACATCCTGCACCAGCTCGCTGAGCGAGAACGGCTCTTTCTGCGGTTTCACCACGCCATACTCCAGCCGTGCCAGCTCGAACAGCTCCTGCGCCAGCCGACCGACCTTGCGGCTCTGCGCCAGCGCGATCTCCAGATAGCGTTGGCGATCGTTTTCACTCAGGCTGGCGGATTTTACCGACAGCGTTTCCAGGTAGCCGTGCAGCGAAGTCAGCGGGGTACGCAGGTCGTGCGAGATATTGGCGATAAACTCGCGGCGCTGTTGGTCCTGCTGTGAAAGCGACTGCCACTGTAAGGCGATGCGTTGCGCCATGCTGTTGAAGGCTTGCTGCAGTCGGCTGACCTCGTCGCGTCCGGCGGCGTCGACCGGCAGCGCGGCATAGGCCTGTACCGCAGCGATGCCGCCGCTGTCCAGCTCGCTGACCTGACGCGTAAGACGACGGATTGGCCGGGTGACCCAATAGAACGCGAATCCGCCGGCCAACAGGCTGAACAGCACCATCAGGCCCGATGACCACAGCGCCATGGAAACCGCAGAGCTAAACAGCGCGTTGCTGGCCAGCGCGTCGTAGTCTTCGCCCAGCAGCACCACGTACAAATAGCCTTCAACCTGACCATTGACCTTCAGCGGTGCGGCGCTGAACACTTTTCTGGCATTCGGGTTGCGCGGGTCATCGCCGTAAACCGGCATGCTGGCGCCATCGAACAAGGCCTGCAACGGCAGCAGATCCACTTTCTGGCGTTTCAGGTGGCCGGCCGGCGCGGCGTTGCCAATGATATTGCCCTGTTTGTCGAGCAGGTAGACCTCAACGCTGGGGTTTACCGCCATCAGTTGATCGAACAGGCTGTGAACCGAGGGGGCGTTCAGCCCGTTTTGCCCCAACAGCGGGTTACTGTCGGCAATGTGCTGCGCCAGATTACCGGACAACCGCTGGATCACCGCCTGGCTGTACTGGGTACTGCTGCGCACCTGCATCCAGCCGGATATGGCGCAGCTGACCACCATCAGCAGTGCGAAGATCAGGGTCAGACGTTGCGTTAACGTAAGGTTTTTCATGATTCACTCTTGCGGCGCTGCCGCGAATTTGTAGCCCATACCCCACACGGTGAGGATGCGCTCGGGTTCCGCCGGGTTGCTTTCAATCTTGATGCGCAGCCGGTTGATGTGGGTATTCACGGTGTGCTCATAGCCTTCGTGCTGATATCCCCACACCTGGTTGAGCAGGCTCAAGCGGGAAAAGACCTTGCCGGGGTGTTTGGCAAAAAAATACAGCAGGTCGAATTCACGCGGCGTCAGGTCGATGGCTTGATGATTCAACAGTACTTCACGCGCAATCGGATCGATGGTCAGGCCGTCAAAGCTCAAGGTGCCGGCGTCCATTTTCAGGTTGCGGCTCATGGCTTCCTGACGGCGAAACAGTGCCTTAACCCTGGCCACCAGTTCCAGCATCGAAAAGGGTTTGGCGAGATAGTCGTCGGCACCGAGTTCCAACCCCAGCACGCGATGTACCTCGCTGGATCGCGCGCTGGTGATGATGATCGGCGTGTAGCGCGTCATGTTGCGCGCGCGGCGGCAGATCTCCAGCCCATCGATCCCCGGTAGCATCAAATCGAGGATCAATGCGTCCCAGCCGCCCTGTTCCAGCATCGCCATCCCCAGATTGCCATCGGCGGCATGGCTGATGTCATAACCCTCGTCGCGCAGATGTAACTGCAGCAGCTCCGCGATATTGCCGTCATCCTCGACGATTAAAATTTTCTTTGGCTTTTCCATTCTCTCACCGCTGATTGCCAGGCCTTAGTGAAGTCTACACAACCACCGGAGCCTGAGTTATCACATTTTATTTAACTTTGCGTGAGGTCTTGGGGAACAAATCGGACGGATACTCAGCCCATCGAAACCGCCACCGTCAGGAGAGACGTCATGGCCATGTCCATTACGCCGGAGAAACCCGCACTGATCCACCCGCTGTGGCTGCGCCTGACGCATTGGTTGAATGCGTTGGCGATGCTGATCATGGTCACCAGCGGGTGGCGCATCTACAACGCTTCCCCGCTGTTCAACTTCAGTTTTATCAATGAGCTGACGCTAGGCGGTTGGTTGGGTGGGGCGCTCCAATGGCACTTCGCCGGCATGTGGCTGTTTGGGATCAACGGGTTGTGTTATCTGCTGATCAATCTGTTCAGCGGCCGTTTGAAACGCAAATTTTGGCCGCTCAGCCCAAAAGCCTTGTTGAGCGATCTGCTGGCGGCGCTACGGGGCAAACTCGGTCATAGCGATTTGCGTCATTACAACATGGTACAGCGAGCTGCTTATCTGTTTGTGATGGTGGCAGGCGTAGTGATGGTGATATCTGGCCTGGTGTTGTGGAAGTCGGTGCAATTTCCGCTGCTGCGCGAATTGCTCGGCGGCTATGAAGCGGCACGTTATATCCACTTTTACGCCATGTCGGCGCTGGTGGGGTTTGTAGTAGTGCACCTGGTCATGGTGGCGCTGGTACCACGCACGCTGTTGGCCATGCTGCGTGGACGTTAAGGAGAACCCGATGAAAACAGATAAACCCCTTATCAGCCTGAGTGAAGGCCGGGAGATTGTCAGGGAGGCACACCAGTTGCTGGCGCGCCAATTGACCTCCTCTTCACGCCGCCGTTTTCTGCGTAACGGGTTGACGCTGGGTGGCATTGCGATGCTCACCGGCTGTGACCTTAGCGACAACACCCATGTGGAACAGGCGTTGAGCCGTATCTCGCGCTTTAACGATCGGGTGCAGGGGTGGCTGTTTAACGCCGACCATTTGGCACCGGTGTATGCCGAGTCGCAGATTACTCGTCCGTTTCCGTTCAACGCGTTTTACGCCGAAGAAGAGGCGCCGGATATCAATGGCGAGGATTATCGGCTGGAGGTCAGTGGGTTAGTGCTGAATAAGCAGCCGTGGACCTTGCCGCAATTGCACAGCATGACGCAAATCAGCCAGGTGACGCGCCATATCTGCGTTGAAGGTTGGAGCGCCATCGGTAAGTGGGGGGGCGTACCCTTTGCGCAATTTCTGCAGGCGATCGGCGCGGACCTGAGCGCCAACTATGTCAGCTTCAAATGCGCCGACGACTACTACACCAGCATCGACATGGCCACGGCGCTGCATCCGCAAACCATTATGGCGCTGACTTACGATGGCCAGATCCTGCCGCGTAAATACGGCTATCCGATGAAGCTGCGCATGCCGACCAAGCTCGGCTACAAGAACCCGAAACATATTCAGGTCATAGAGATCACCAACCGCTTTCCCGGCGGCTACTGGGAAGATCAAGGTTACAACTGGTTTGGCGGCAGCTAACGACGGCCCCAATTATCCCCGGCACACAGGTGCTTTTTAAATGAGAAAAGGAAATACCATGAAAAAGTTATTCGCAGTAATGATGTGTAGCGCGTTGATGTTAGGTTCCCTCGGTGCCAATGCCGCCGACAGCATGGGCAAAGACGCGATGAAAAAAGACGGCATGAGCCAGATGTCGCACGACGGTATGGCCAAAGACGGCATGAAAAAAGAGTGTATGGGCAAGGATTGCATGAAGAAAGACGGCATGGGCAAAGATGCCATGAAACATGATGGCATGAAGAAAGACAGCATGGGTAAAGACGCCATGAAGCATGACGGCATGAAGAAAGACAGTATGAGCAAAGACGCTATGCAAAAAGACGCTATGGGGCAGTAAGCCGCCGCGTCCCGCAGCCGGATGGACGCTGGTTTAATCCCGGCTGCGGGCAAGTACAACGGGAGGGACGATGGTTCAGACTATGTGGCTGCAGCGCTTTAAGCGCTCGAACTGGGACGTGGCCTTTATGCGGCTGGCGCTGGTGGTGATCTTCGCCGCTTTCGGCTATGCCAAGTGGTTTGATTATGAAGCGCAGGGGCTGGTGCCTCTGATTGGTAATAGCCCGCTGCTGGCCTGGATGCACGATGTGTTTGGCATTCGCGGTGCCAGTTATGCGTTAGGGGTTGCCGAGTGGAGCTTTGGTCTTTTGCTGCTGGCCGGTTTTTGGTCGCGACGTTTGGGGTTATTGGGGGCGGTGGGATCGACGCTGACTTATCTGACGACCCTGACGCTGATCTTCTCCACACCGGGTGCCTGGGAAGCTTCGGCCGGTGGCTTTCCGGCGATGGGGGGGGCCACCAGCTTTCTGCTAAAAGATCTGGTGTTATTGGCGGGTTCGATACTGCTGCTAAAAGCCGACTTGCCTGACGATATACCGTAAAAAAAGGCGCAGTTTTTAAACTGCGCCTTTTGGCCATGATGAACGGATCACATATCCGGGAAGGTCAGGGTATTGCCCGGTGCCTCACGGTGGATATGCACAAAGTTCAGGTGTTTCTCATACTGATCGAGAATATCGCCGATCACCTGCTCTTTGCTGTAATCCATCAGGTCATTGCCCTGGGTGCCTTCCATCAGGAAGGTTTCCAACCGGTAGTAATGCGACTTACCGGAGCGAGCGCGATAGGTAAAGCCCGGCACCGAATAACGCTGTGGCCAGATCTGGTAGATGAAGTTCTGTTCTTCGCCCAGATGCACCAGCAGCTCCAGATGGCTCAAACGTTCATCTTCGGTCGGCGGTACCTCACTGAATTCCACTTTGGCACCGCGCAGTTCCAGCTCACGCGCCACTTCTTGCATTGCCGGTCGGCAACGAGTATCCAGCATTTTCTGCGTGTACTGCGTGCCAGGATAATTCATTACGCGCGACAGGCGCTGTTTCCAGTTGAGCACGTCATTGCTGGACACCGGCATTGGCGCACTGGTGTTCAACGCGCTGGCTTTGCGGTAATCCTCTACCCGCAATGATTTATACAATCCGGCCATCACGAAGAAGATCACAAAGCTGAACGGCAGGCCCATGATCACCGTGGTTTTTTGCAACGCGGGCACGCCGTCGGTCATCAGCATGCCGATGGTCAGCAGGCCAATGGTTATCGACCAAAAAATACGTAGCCAGTTGGGCGCATCGTTGTTGATGTCGCTCAGGCGCGAGGTGAAGTTACCCAAAACCAGTGAACCTGAATCCGCCGACGTGACGTAGAACAGCAGGCCAGTGATGGTTGCCACCGAGGCGCTGAAGGTGAAGCCCGGATACTGAGCCAGCAGGCTGTAGAAACCGCGTTCTGGATACTGCATTACTTCCTGCGCGAAAGCGGCGTTACCGTGAATGATCTGATACAGCGCGCTGTTGCCGAAAATCGACAGCCACAGCAGGGTGAACACGAAAGGAATAATCAGCGTACCGACTACAAATTGGCGGATGGTGCGCCCACGCGAAATACGCGCCAGGAACAGGCCGACAAACGGCGCCCAGGCCACCCACCAGGCCCAGAAGAACAGGGTCCAGTTGTTCATCCATTCTACCGGACGATCGAAGGCGAAGCTGTTAAGGGTCATTCCCATAAAGCGGTTAACGTAGTCGCCAACGTTGAGCACCAGCGCATTGAGCAGGAATTCGGTATCCCCGAAGAACAGCACGAACATGATCAGTCCCAACGCCAACAGCACGTTGAGTTCGGACAGAATGCGGATGCCCTTGTTAACACCTGAGGTCACCGAAATGGTCGCCATGATCACCGAAAGCAGGATCAGCGCGGCCTGAACCGTCAGGTTTTCCGGAATGTGGAACAGAACTTTCAGCCCGTAGTTCAACTGCACTACGCCAATACCCAGCGTGGTGGCGATGCCGAAGATAGTGCCCAGCACGGCCGCTATGTCTACGCTGTGGCCGATCGGGCCGTTGATGCGTTTACCGAAAATCGGGTAGAGCGCCGAACGGATGGTCAACGGCAGGTTATAGCGGTAGCTGAAGTAGCCGAGGGCGATGCCCATCAGCGCATACATCGACCAGCCGGTCAGCCCGTAGTGGAACAGTGTCCACACCATGGCCTGGCGGGCGGCTTCCATCGTCTGGCCCTGGCCTTCCGGTGGCATCATATATTGCGTCACCGGTTCGGCGACCGAGAAGAACATCAGATCAATGCCGATGCCGGCGGCGAACAGCATCGCTGCCCAACTCATCAGGCTGAATTCGGGTTTCGACTGTTCTGGCCCGAGCTTGATCGAACCGAAGCGCGACGCGGCGATAAACACCACAAATACGATGTACAGAGTAGCGGCCAGCAGGTAATACCAGCCGAAGGTGGTTGAAACCCAATTCAGGGTGCGGGTGATCCATCGCCCGGAGAAATCGGTAAAAAAGATGGTCATCAGCGAGAAGGCCAGAATCAGCCCCGCCGAGGTAAAGAAAACCACCGGATTAAGGCCATCCTTTTGTGGTTTTGAGGAGGTTTCGCGTGTTGTCATCGTCTTCCTCTGTTTTTTAACAACTGAGTAAAATCGTGCCCACACACCAGCCTGAACGGACGCATCGGCGCCGTCCGGAAAAGTGCGGATATAAAGCCGCGGCAATCGCTATTCTGCTTGCCAAAGATTGCCGCTTTGCTTGTTAACGAAACAGAAAATCGTTTCGTGGTGGGAACCGCTTACAGACACTGATTTTGGTCAGATTCGTTAAATACCTCACAAAAATCAGCCAGTTCCACAACCGAAAAGTACATATTTGTAACCAAGCGGTAATAAAATATATGCAATTTTTATTGAACGTTCAATCAAAAAAAAGTTTAATAGTGAGCATGAAGACCAAGTTCAGCAGGTGAAAAGGGCGTGAAATCCCGCCGCTGAGACGAGGCCGAAGTCGGTTTTGTGAGAGTCGAATTATGCCAAAGGTAGGAATGCAGCCAATCAGAAGGCAGCAGTTGATAGATGCCACGCTGGCCGCGGTGAACGAAGTGGGAATGCATGACGCCACCATCGCGCAAATAGCGCGGCGGGCCGGAGTTTCCAACGGCATCATCAGCCATTATTTCAAGGACAAGAACGGCCTGCTGGAAGCCACTATGCGCTATTTGATTAGCCATTTGGGCGAGGCGGTGAAGCTGCGGCTACAGGCGTTAAGCGACCAGAGCCCGGCATCACGGCTGCAGGCGATCGTCGCCGGTAACTTCGACGACAGCCAGATCAACAGTGCGGCGATGAAAACCTGGCTGGCGTTTTGGGCCAGCAGCTTGCACCAGCCGCAGCTTAATCGGCTGCAACAGGTGAACGGCCGTCGGCTGTATTCCAACCTGTGTGCCGAATTTAGTCGCCAACTGCCCAAGGCGCAGGCGCGACTGGCAGCCAAAGGATTGGCAGCACTGATTGACGGCCTGTGGCTGCGCAGTGCGTTGCGCGGCGCGGCGTTCAACCAGACGCAGGCGATCGCGCTCACGACCGAATACATTACGTTTCAACTCCGGGGGCAAACGCCACCCTGAGGATAACCCAAGGAGAACCTATGTCCCGTTTTGGCTTACAGAAGCTCTATATTAATGGTGCCTATGTAGACAGTACCGATGGAAAAACTTTCAACGCGGTTAACCCGGCGAACGGTGAAGTGCTTGCCGAGATCCAGTCCGCCAGCGCTGAAGACGTCAACCGTGCGGTGGCCAGTGCAGCCAGCGGACAGAAAGTGTGGGCGGCGATGACGGCGATGGAACGTTCTCGTATTCTGCGCCGTGCGGTGGATATTCTGCGTGAACGCAACGACGAACTGGCCGCGCTGGAAACGTTGGATACCGGCAAGGCCATGTCGGAAACCACGGCGGTGGATATCGTTACCGGTGCCGACGTATTGGAATATTACGCGGGTCTGATCCCGGCGATCGAAGGCCAGCAGATCCCGCTGCGTGACAGCGCCTTTGTTTATACCCGTCGTGAGCCCCTGGGCGTGGTGGCCGGTATTGGCGCCTGGAACTACCCGATCCAGATTGCCCTGTGGAAATCCGCACCGGCACTGGCGGCAGGCAACGCGATGATCTTCAAACCCAGTGAAGTCACTTCCCTGACGGCGCTGAAGCTGGCGGAAATCTATACCGAAGCCGGTTTGCCGGACGGCGTATTCAACGTGGTCACCGGCAGCGGCGCAGAAGTCGGCCAGTACCTGACCGATCATCCCGGCATTGCCAAGGTGTCCTTCACCGGCGGTGTAAAAACCGGCAAGAAAGTGATGGCTAACGCCTCAGGTTCGACGCTGAAAGAAGTCACCATGGAGCTGGGTGGCAAATCCCCGCTGATTATTTTTGACGACGCCTGCCTGGATCGCGCCGCCGATATCGCCATGATGGCCAACTTCTACAGCTCCGGCCAGGTGTGCACCAACGGGACTCGAGTATTTGTCCCCGCAGCGTTGCAGGCCGAGTTCGAAGCCAAAATCCTCGAGCGCGTTAAGCGCATTCGCCTGGGGGATCCTACCGATCCACAAACCAACTTCGGCCCGCTGGTCAGCTTCGCGCATATGGAGTCGGTATTACGCTTCATCGAAAGCGGCAAGAAAAGCGGCGCTCGGCTGTTGTGCGGCGGCGAACGTGTGACTGAGGGGGAATACGCCAAAGGGGCTTATGTGGCGCCGACCGTATTTACCGACTGCGGTGACGAGATGGAGATCGTGCGCGAAGAGATCTTTGGGCCAGTCATGAGCATTCTCACTTACCACAGCGAAGAAGAAGTGGTACGCCGTGCGAACGACACCACCTTCGGCCTGGCTGCCGGTTTGGTGACGAACGATCTGACCCGGGCGCATCGGGTGATCCACCAGTTGGAGGCCGGCATTTGCTGGATCAACACCTGGGGTGAATCGGCGCCGGAAATGCCGGTCGGCGGGTACAAGCAGTCTGGCGTCGGCCGTGAAAATGGCCTCAGTACGCTGGAACATTACACCCAGGTCAAATCGGTACAAGTCGAGCTGGGCGAATATATTTCCATCTTTTAAATATCCCCGTCGTCTTTCAAGCTACAGCGTTGTTGGCTGCGAACGCGGACCCCAGTCACTTACTTGACTCCTGGGGTTCCACGCCCTTGCCGCCTAGCTGTAACGCGAAATCCATAGGGGATAATCCTTTCTTGCATCCAAAACTGCCTGGATATATTCAGCATGCGATATTCAAGTCATTCGCATCATTCAGGCATACGAATATTTAGGAGATAATGTATGGAATACGATTACATCATTATCGGTGCCGGCTCAGCCGGTAACGTTTTAGCCACCCGTTTAACCGAAGACGCTGATGTTAGCGTATTGCTGCTGGAAGCCGGCGGCCCGGATTATCGGATGGATTTTCGCACCCAGATGCCGGCCGCGCTGGCATTCCCGCTGCAGGGCCGTCGTTACAACTGGGCGTATGAAACCGATCCTGAGCCGCACATGAACAACCGCCGCATGGAGTGTGGCCGGGGTAAAGGGCTGGGCGGCTCATCACTGATTAACGGCATGTGCTACATCCGCGGCAACGCGATGGACTTCGACAACTGGGCAAAAGCACCGGGGTTGGAGGACTGGAGTTATCTGGACTGCCTGCCATATTTCCGCAAGGCGGAAACCCGCGATATCGGGCCTAATGATTATCACGGTGGCGACGGCCCGGTCAGCGTGACCACGCCGAAAGCCGGTAATAACGAATTGTTCCACGCAATGGTGGAGGCCGGTGTGCAGGCGGGTTATCCGCGTACTGATGACCTGAACGGCTACCAGCAGGAAGGCTTTGGCCCGATGGATCGCACGGTCACGCCGAAAGGCCGTCGCGCCAGCACCGCTCGGGGTTATCTGGATCAGGCTCGTTCCCGTTCAAACCTGAAGATTGTGACTCACGCGTTGACCGACCGCATCCGCTTCGAGGGTAAGCGTGCTGTGGGCGTTGATTACTTGCAGGGCGAAAGTAACCAAATCAACAGTGCCCGAGCGCGTCGTGAAGTGTTGCTGTGTGCCGGCGCGATTGCCTCGCCGCAGATTTTGCAGCGTTCCGGCGTTGGTCCAGCGGCGCTGCTGAACCGCCTGGACATCGATCTGGTGCACGATCTGCCCGGCGTGGGCGAGAACTTGCAGGACCATCTGGAAATGTACCTGCAATACGCCTGTAAAAAGCCGGTGTCGTTGTACCCGGCATTGCAATGGTTCAACCAGCCGAAGATCGGCGCAGAGTGGCTGTTCAACGGCACCGGCGTGGGCGCCAGCAACCAGTTTGAAGCCGGTGGCTTTATCCGCAGCCGCGAAGAGTTCGCCTGGCCGAACATTCAGTACCATTTCTTGCCGGTGGCGATTAACTACAACGGCAGCAACGCGGTGAAAGAGCACGGTTTTCAGGCGCACGTCGGTTCAATGCGCTCCCCAAGCCGTGGCCGGGTGCAGGTGAAATCGAAGGATCCGCGCCAACATCCGAGCATCTTGTTCAACTATATGGCGACCGAACAGGACTGGCAGGAGTTCCGCGATGCCATTCGCATCACGCGCGAAATCATGGCGCAGCCTGCATTGGACGAATACCGCGGCCGCGAGATAAGCCCGGGGCCAGAAGTGCAGACCGACGAACAGCTGGACGCTTTTGTGCGTGAGCATGCCGAAACCGCCTTCCATCCTTCCTGCTCATGCAAAATGGGCGAAGACGAGATGGCGGTGGTGGATGGGCAAGGGCGAGTGCACGGTATGGAAGGCCTGCGGGTGGTGGATGCGTCCATTATGCCGCTGATCATCACCGGTAACCTGAACGCCACCACCATCATGATCGCCGAGAAGATTGCCGATCGTATTCGCCAGCGCACGCCGTTGTCGCGTAGCAATGCCGACTATTACGTGGCCGGCGACGCCCCGGCGCGTAAGCCATAACCCACATGCCCTCTCGCCGTTGAGGGGGAGGGCCGCTGTAGCAAGCAACCCCCTCTCCAATGTCCTTCCCCGAGGCGAGGGGGCAATTCATTCCCGTTATCTCTCACCTCAGCAGGTACAAACGTACCCCTTAAGCCGGCAGGGCGATCGCCTGATCGAAACTGTTTGGCGTCGCCATGCGCCACATGCGCGCATAAAAATCGCTTTCGATCTCTTTTTGCAGCAGTGCACCAGGCTCCAGGTAGTAATAGATGTCGGCGTAGACCTTGATTTCGGTTGAAGTAATACGGCGCAGCATATGATGCGAAGTCAACTGCTCAGGGCGGCTGACGCCCGCCGCCGCAAGCATTTCTGCCAGCGCTTTCACCGTATTCTGGTGGAAGTGATAAACGCGTTCGGCCTTGTTTGGCACCACCAGGGCTTTCTGTCGCAGTGGATCCTGGGTGGCGACCCCGGTAGGGCAGTGATTGGTATGGCAGCTTTGCGACTGAATGCAGCCGACGGCGAACATAAAACCACGGGCTGAGTTCACCCAGTCGGCGCCCAACACCAGCACGCTGGCGATATCGAAGGCGCTGATGATTTTACCGCTGGCACCAATCTTGATTTTGTCACGCAGTCCGCAGCCCACCAGGGTGTTATGGACGAATAACAACCCTTCGCGCAGCGGCATGCCCATATAGTTGGACAGTTCGAGCGGTGCTGCGCCGGTTCCGCCTTCTTTGCCGTCCACCACGATAAAGTCCGGCAAGATCTGGGTTTGCAACATGGCTTTGGCGATGGCGACAAATTCCCACGGGTGGCCGATACAGAGTTTGAAGCCCACGGGTTTGCCACCGGACAATTCACGTAGCTGCTGGATGAAATGCATCATTTCAATTGGCGTGCTGAAGGCGCTGTGCGAAGCCGGAGAAATACAGTCGACCCCTTCAGGTACGCCGCGCGTTGCGGCGATTTCCGCATCCACTTTTTTCGCCGGTAGTATGCCGCCATGTCCGGGTTTAGCACCCTGGCTGAGCTTGATTTCAATCATTCTCACCTGCGGTTTTTTAGCCTGCTCGGCGAAGCGTTGCGGATCAAAATGGCCGTCGGCGGTGCGGCAACCGAAGTAACCGCTGCCCAATTCCCAGACCAGGTCGCCGCCATTTTCGCGATGATAACGGCTGATACTGCCTTCGCCGGTGTCGTGGTAGAAATTGCCCTTTGCCGCGCCGAGGTTGAGGGCGCGAATGGCGTTGGCCGACAGGGCGCCGAAGCTCATGGCGGAGATGTTAAAGATCGACGCGGAGTAGGGTTGGCTGCAATCTGGACCGCCGATCGTCACGCGGAAGCTGGTGGGGTCAGATACCTCGACCGGACGCATGGAGTGCCCGATACATTCGTAGCCGGTTTGATAAACGTCCAACTGGGTACCGAACGGCTTGTCGCCCATTTCATTTTTGGCGCGTCGGTAAACCAGCGTGCGTTGGGTACGTGAAAACGGGATCTGCGCGTTATCTTCTTCCAGTAAGTACTGGCGTATTTCCGGGCGAATAAACTCGAAGAAAAAGCGCAGTCGGCCGATGATCGGATAGTTTCGGCAGATGGCGTGGCGTTGTTGGGTCAGATCATAAATGCCCAGAGCGCTCAGACCACCAAAAATGATCGTCGGTAGCCAAAACCAGGGGCTATGGGACAACAGCGCCAAAGACGCCAACGTCAGCAAAAGACTCAACACAAGGCAGGTATAACGGCTGAATAATGATGACTTCATAACATCTCCTGATGTTTTTATTAGTCCAGACGACATGGCTCACAGAAAGTTTGCTGAGCGGATCCTAACCAATAGACAGGAGTGTTATGTGGCTGTTACTGCTTTATCGTTGATTGTTACATTAATTTAACGTTGAGTCCGCCCTTCAGGCCGCCGGTGGCAGCCTGAAGGGGAGGAGGGAGTTACTTGCTGGCAACGAAAATACTGCTCATGCTGCGCAGACGCAGCTTTTTCATCGCACTGTATTTCTGAGAGAAAATCGTTTTGGGGTGGGTGCCGCGCTTTTGGGCAATATGCAGCAGGCTGTCACCGCGCAACAGGTTGAAGATAACGTCGCTTTCCGCCGGGCTAAGCTCGCGGGTTTTCTGCATTTTTATCCCCCCGGGCTCTTTACTTTCCAGCAGGTTCTGTATTTTTTCCTGCAGCGAATAAAGTGGAATGCGTGTAGACACCAATTCAACGGAGATGCCCAGGATCGACAATAGTTTCACCACGCGTTCATCGTCATAAAACACCAACAGACGCGTTTTGGAGTTGTATTGCTGATGCAAAGACACCAGGCTTTCAATGACGTTAACGCTTTGCTCCAGATTTTGTGAGGTGAAGATCAGGGCGATGTCGTGCTTAATTATTTTCTCCGCCTTGGCGCCACCGTGCATAAAATCTGAAAACAGTCTGATATCGTACTTGCCGTAATGTTTTTTCAGTAACACCGAAAGGCCGACATAGCTGTACTTACACTCACTAATAACAAGGACATTGTTTTTAGACATAATGGCAAACACCCATAATGAGTTAAAAGTATTCAGCTGTAAGAAGCGAGTTCAAATCCTTGATGTCGGATTCCTTCCACAGCTTTCCCTGCAGTGCGTAATATGGCATTTCGTCCAGCCATTTTTTATGCTCGGGGGTTTCAACCCCTTCAATAATTACCTTGTAATGATTAAGGTAAAAAAAGCGCAATAAAGCGCGCATTAAACCGTCGCCGCCGGACTTTTTCATAAAGTCCCATAACAAAAAGCGGTCGAGTTTAACGAAGCGGAACTGGCTGTTATACAGCGCGGAAAAACCCGCATAGCCAGAACCAAAATCATCGAGCCAAAATGAATAGCTCTTTAGTGAAGGATCGCCATGAACGCGATCTTTAACCAAACGGGTTGAGTTCTCACTGATTTCGAAATGTATACAGCGAGTGGCGCTAATTCTTTCTGCAAAATGGCTATTGGCCAACGAGCGTAGAGAATGGTCATCTACATTCAGCGTGGCTATAACCTGATTTTCACGAAACCAGTGATTATATTTCTCTATCAGACTGACCTGGTCTAACAGAATCTCAATTCGGGTCTCGCTATCGGCAGTACGAAAGAACTGTTCAGGAGAAAAATGCGCATATTCACTATTAAAAGTGAATCGAGATAGGCACTCAACGGCCAGCAATTGTCCGGATTTTGCGAACATTGGCTGGAAAACATAATTAATTCCGTTATTTTTCTCTCTAAAAGAACTGCGCATTCCTCAATCCCTTGATTGATATGTAACTGCCTGTTTTTTAACTAAAATTAATTCAATATCAGGCTGTTTATAGGTAAATGTCTTATTTGGTGCGACGTGATTGTGAAATGTCGCTTGCAGACCATTTAACGCGCATTTAGTCGTGAAGTCCAAAGGGCTCTAAAGGTAACAAAATGTAAATATACGGAATAATATGCTGTTAATCAGGCCTTAAAGAAAAATGTCTGACTGCATGACTTTCCAAAACACAGATTATTCCTATTCGATTGAATCGTCAACATCGATCGATAGGTATTTGTTGATAGTTTATTCCTATCAAGAGGGGGGTTATGAATGTTTTAAACGATTTAACAATAAGAATGCGCTTAGTCTATATTTCGTCCGGCAATGGGTTCATCGAGGCAACACTCCTTTTAAGCAAGGAGTGCTATCGCTGAGTGTATGCTCAGTGCCGGGGAACTATATATTCGTCTGTCACTGAATCGATTATTTTATTGTTTTTCTATGGAGCTGGAAATGAAAAAAGTATTATTGCCTTTGGCCGCGCTGGTATTGTCTGCTACTGCTTATAACGCTACTGCTGCAAGCGGCAACGTTAAATTCACCGGTGAAATCGTACAGTCCACCTGTAAAGTTGTTGATAAAGACCAGAATAAAGAAGTTTACCTGGGTAAATACCCTACTACCGCATTCCCAACTTCTGGTTCTACCAGCGGTGCTAAAGCTTTCGATATTAGCCTGGAGAAATGTGAAGCGGGTAACTACACCCTGCGTTTCGACGGTAACACCCCAGCTGGCCACCCAGAGCTGTTGGCTGTAACTGGCGGCGCTAACGGCGTTGGCGTTGAAATCCTGGATAACAACGGCGCAACTCTGCCAATCTCTCAGGAAGTTGCTACTCCAGCGACCGTTTCTGTTGCTGCTGATGGCGACAACCCAGGTTCTGCGACTTTCAACCTGCGCGCTCGTTATAAATCTTACCAGGATCTGGTAACTGCGGGTCAGGCAAACTCTAACGCTACCTTCACCATCGAATACAAGTAATTTAATTCGCTGGCAGGATAGATAGAGCTATTGGCCACGGACGGCTAAATTCTGAGAGTTGAGATATTCCGATGAAAAAAGTGCTTTCTTGTATTTTATTCGCGTTTTCCGTAAATGCTTTTGCCGGAATTCAGGTTGATTCGACGCGCGTAATTTATAACAGCGGAAGTAAATCCGCATCGCTCTCAATCAGCAATGACAGCGACGACACCTATATGGTGCAAACCTGGTTGGATACTGGCGATTCAAGCCAGATGCCGAAGAATTTACCGATCGTGGTCACTCCACCTATTTTAAAACTGGCTGCCAAAAAAGACGCAATTCTGCGCTTTATTTATTCCGGCAGCGGGTTACCGCAGGACAGAGAAAGTCTGCTCTGGGTAAACGTACAGGAAATTCCGCCAACGCCTAAGCAAGACAACGTGCTGCAGGTGGCGATCCGTACCCGTATCAAACTGTTCTACCGCCCAGAAGCCTTGAAGGCCAACCTGCAACAGCAGGCGGAGGCTCTGAAATGGCAGCGTCAGGGCAGCAATCTGGTGGTGACCAACAATGGTCCACTGTTTGTGACGCTGGGTGTACTGACGCTGAAAAGCGGTGGCAAAAGCTGGAAAGTGAATGCCGACATGGTGAAACCGCAAGATAGCCTGCGGATTGCTCTGCCACAGGGCGCGCAGTCGGCCAACAGTATGTCGTTCACCTATATCAACGATTACGGCGGCCACACCGAGATTAAGAACGTTGCATTAAATTGATTTAAGCCCTTCAAGGAATGAACAAAAAATGGCACATAAAAGAATAACAACCCTCACGCCAAAACGTTTGGTCAGGCTGATTAATGGTGTAATTTATTTTTCTGCGGTGCCATTTTCATTCTCTCATATGGCCATGGCGGAGGAGCAGTTCAACACCTCCTTCATCCATGGCGATGACAACATTGCCCAGGTGGCAGCGTTGTCCAGCGGCGATGATATCCTGCCAGGTAAATATCCGTTCGATATTTACCTGAACGGACAGCGTATCGATCACCGCGACATCGAATTCAAAAAAGACGCCAAAGACACGCCGGTAACGCCTTGCCTGACTGCGCAGGATTACCAGGACTACGGTGTAAAACTGCCGGGCGATATGAAAACCGAAGGTGCCGCGCAGTGCTACGCTCTGTCACAGCAAATTTCGGGTGCCAAGCTGAGCTACGACGCAGCCATACAGCGTATGGATTTGGAAGTGCCGCAGATATTCCTGGAGCCGCGTCCACAGGGTGCTATCTCGCCGAAGGTTTACGATCGCGGGATTAACGCCGGTTTCGTTAACTATAACTTCAGCGGCAACCATAATAATTACCGTAATAACGCCAACGATAAAACATCCGACTACTACTTCCTGAGCCTGAACAACGGCATCAATGTCGGTAATTGGCGCCTGCGTAACAACTCGACGCTGAATCAGCAGTCGGGTGCCGGCACGCACTGGAATACCGTTTCAAGCTGGGCGGAAACCGACATCGTTTCCCTGCGCAGCCGTCTGGTGATTGGCCAGACCAACACCAATAACAACGTATTCGACAGCATTCAGTTCCGCGGTGTGCAGATTTCCAGCGCCAACGATATGCTGCCGGAAAGCCAGCGCGGTTACGCGCCGGTGGTCCGTGGCGTGGCGTCGACCAACGCCCGCGTTGAGATCCGCCAAAACGGCTACACCATTTACAGCACCAACGTGCCGCCGGGTCCGTTTGCGCTGACCGACATCTTCCCAAGCACCTTGAGCGGTAACCTGAACGTCACGGTCATTGAGGCCAACGGTTCAAGAACCTCTTTCGTGGTGCCGTTCTCTTCCGTGCCGAACATGCTGCGCGAAGGGATCTGGGACTACCAGATGACCGCCGGTAAATACCATGACGGCACCACCAAATACCAGCCGAAGTTTGTGCAAGGCACCTTGTCCCACGGCATGGCGTATGACATCACGCCTTATGGTGGGGTGCTGGTCGCGGAAAATTACCGTTCGGCGGTAGTGGGTATGGGTAAAAACATGGGTGTCTGGGGGGCAGTTTCCTTCGATATGTCCTATTCCGACACCAACCTGGTCAACGGTGACGACAAACAGGGGGAGAGCTTCCGCTTCCTGTACTCCAAATCGCTCAACGACTGGGGCACCGAATTCCAGATCGCCGGTTACCGTTACTCGACCTCTGGTTACTATGATTTCTCTGATGCGGTTGCGGAACGCGATCGCTATGAAAACGGCGTCTACCGTAACGATTACTACGATGAGAATGACCGCAATCTGGGCGTGCCGGATTGGGCAGAATCACGTCGTCGTACCTATTACACCAGCCGTTTCAATAACAAACGCCAGCGTGTAGAGTTGTCGATCAACCAGCGTATTGCCGGTAACTCAACGCTGTACACCAATATCAGCAACCAGTCATATTGGGGCGGCTCCGGCCAGGATCGTACGGTTCAAACCGGCTTTAACAGCAGCTACAAAAATATCAGCTACGGCGTGTTCTATCAGGACAGCCGCAGCAACTACGGTTATAAAGATCGCAGCATCAACATGAGCGTCTCTATTCCGTTCAGCTTCTTCAGCCGCGATTCGTCTGATATGACGGCCAGCTTCAACGCCGGTCACAGCAAGCAGAGCGGTAATACATACAGCGCTGGCCTGAGTGGTACCGCGCTGGACGATAACCGTCTGAACTACGCGGTGCAAAGTGGTCACGATCGTTACTCCGGCCAAACCAGCTCGGCTAACGTCGGCTACCAGGGCAGCATGGGTACCGTCAATGCCGGTTACAGCTACAGCAATGATTACCAGCAGTCTACCCTGGGCGTGTCGGGCGGTATCGTGGCGCACTCCGGCGGCGTGACGCTGACCCAGCCGCTGCAAAATACCTTTGTGCTGGTTGAGGCCAAAGATGCCAAGGGCGTCCGTCTGGAAAACCAGCCGGGTGTGGCTATCGACCGCTTCGGTTACGCGGTAATGACCTCGGCCTCACCTTATCGTCACAACCGCGTGGCGTTGCGCACTGAGGATATCGGCAACGGCCTGGATATCCCGATGGCGGCCCGCGACGTGGTACCGACATATGGCGCCATTACCCGCGTGAAATTTGAAACGCATACCGGCCAAAGCCTGCTGGTACACAGTAAACTGTTGGACGGCAGCGTACCGCCAATCGGCGCCAACGTGTTTAGCGCCGACGGCAAGAACAACGGTACCGTGGGTACCAATGGGGATATTTATATCTCCGGCGCATCCGCAGGGGATCGCCTGTTGGTTAAATGGGGCAGCGATGCCGGCGACAGCTGTTCACTGGTGGTGCCGGAACTGAAATCGGCGACCGAACAGCTGATGGGCTATCAGGAACTTTCGCTGACCTGCGGAAAACCGTAAAAGGAATGAATATGTCTTCTTTGTTGTTAAAACATAAAAACCTCGGGCTGGCGGCAGGGCTGCTGGTCACGCTGGGGACGTTCTCGCAGAGTAGCTTTGCGCTGGCTTGTAAGCAGAATGGCAACATTCGTCAGGATATCGTGTTGGATAAGGCGATCAAGGTGTCAACGGCCAATACTGCCCCTGGGGCATTACTGTGGCGTTCACAGACCTTCACTTCGACCTTCCAGTGTGTGGATGACTGGAATAACCCAAAAGGGGAAAATGCCTTCCTGTACTGGGATCCTAAGGCTCGCATGAGCCAGATCCATAACTCGATTGAAGTCGGTGTAACCTACAACGGCCTTGATATCAAGCCAACTAAAGGTGCCAAGCAAGACGTGGGGCCGGGTACCGAGTGTCGTCGTTCCGGCTCACGATGTCTTTCACCAGCCAGGTCGTTGACCGTGACGGTTTCCTATGCCATTTACATCAAGGCGACGGGTAAGGCGCCACCTGCGGGCGGCAAGATCAATGACAATAACGCGTATTCCGTATTCCAGGTGGATGGGGTTGGTGGTCTGAACGGCACGCCAGACAGTAACTTTAACGCCTATATTTCCGGGTTGGGCAACATTCAGTTTATCTCTTGTAACCCGAAAATTACCGTGGTGGCTAACAACGGTTCAACCGTAAACTTTGGCACCATTCCGCGTCAAAATGCGGTGGCCGGCAAAATCGAGAAGCAGGTTCCTTTCTCCGTTGCGGCTAACATGTCTGACCCGACAACCGGGCAGGATTGCAAAGGGGAAACCTTGCAGGCCAGTTTCAGCACCACTTATCCCTTGCAGGATAACAGTCTGATTATGCCAACCAGCAACAGCGGCTTCGGTATTTTAATTTCGCAGGCCGCAACGCCGAACACGCCGATCATGATGAACTCCCCGGTTGATCTGGGCCTGGTCAACGGTACTATCGTTGAAAAGAACTTTTTGGCCAGTCTGAAGTGGTTGAATACCAATCCACAGGTTGGGCCATTCAGTGCTTCGGCGAATATTGACGTAACCTTTAAGTAATCTCTTTCAGTAAAAAAGGGGTTCAGCCTGCGCTGAACCCCTTTTTTAATGCATTTTTCTCTCAGCTCTGGCCAACCCAGTTGGTGCAGACACTGTCCAGACATTTCCCCGCATACCACAGATGAACGCCAGGGGACTCGTGGCGATGCCCGTTCAGCGGTTCTATCGGTTGCGGGTGCATCTCTGCGACGTCCCAGCGGGTTGTACGACGATAAACCGCCGGCGTTTTGCCGAACTGTTTTTTAAATGCGCGTGAAAAAGACGGCTGAGAATCAAAGTGGAACTGCAGGGCAATGTCGAGAATAGGGCGCGGTGTCGAACGCAGTGCTTGCGCGGCTTGCGACAGTCGACGCTCGCGGATGTAACTGCCTAAAGCATGCCCGGTAGTGCTGCGGAACATCCTTTGCAGGTGCCACTTGGAGTAGCCTGACTTCGCCGCTACGTTGTCTAACAGTAACGGCTGATCCAGATGGGTTTCAATCCAGTCCAGCAAATCGTGAATGATATTAACGCGATCCATTGTTTTAGTTCTCCTGCGGGTACGACATTCAGGTCACAGTAGGTAACAGTAATTATCCAAGCTAGTACTTTGATAATAGGCCGCGGAGACGGGTTACGCAAGTGTTAACCCGGAGGAAAAAGGTGGCTAAACGTGCTCTTTGGGTCGCAGGGAAATGAAAAAGGCCGCACGTGGCGGCCTTGAGCAAAGAGGGGAAAGGCGGGGATCAGTTAGTTTCCGGCTTCACTTCGATATAGTCCAACTGCAAGACGCTGCTGGTGTAGCCGCGGATCTTGTTGGTCATTTCAATATCGCCGTTCAGCTTGTGGCCGTAAGACGGAATGATCTCTTTCAGTTTGCTCTGCCATTCCGGCGTAGCCACTTTATCTTTGAACACTTTCTCCATCAGGTGCAGCATGATCGGTGCGGCAGTTGATGCGCCCGGTGATGCACCCAGCAGAGCGGCAATGCTGCCATCTTCGGAGCTGACCACTTCGGTACCGAACTGCAGTACGCCACCTTTATCTGCATCTTTTTTGATGATCTGTACGCGTTGGCCGGCAGTCCACAGTTTCCAGTCTGCCTGTTTGGCTTCAGGGAAGTACTCTTTCAGCGCAGCGAAACGATCGTCGTCGTTCATCATCAACTGACCCACCAGGTATTTCACCAGGTCGAAGTTGTCCAGCCCGACGTGGGTCATTGGCATCAGGTTCGAAGTGCTCAGGGAGTGCAGCAGGTCGAACAGCGAACCGTTTTTCAGGAACTTGCCGGAGAAGGTGGCGAACGGTCCGAACAGCAAGACACGCTTGCCGTCCAGCATGCGGGTATCCAGGTGCGGAACCGACATCGGCGGTGAACCTACGCTGGCCAGGCCATAAACCTTGGCCAGGTGTTGGTCAGCGATTTCTGGGTTGGTGGTGACCAGGAACTGACCGCCGACCGGGAAGGCACCGTAGCCTTCGGCTTCGGGAATGCCGGTTTTTTGCAGCAGCGTCAGAGAAGCACCGCCTGCACCGATAAACACGAATTTGGCATTCACGGTGGTTTCTTTGCCGTCACGGTTCAGATCGGCCACGGTGACGCGCCAGGTGTTGTCGGCGTTGCGCTTGATGTCGCGGACTTCATGGCTCAGGTTCAGCTTGAAGTTCGGGTTTTTGGTCAGCGTGTCCACCAGTTGGTGGGTGATCACGCCAAAGTTAACGTCGGTACCCAGCGGCATGCGGGTCGCAGCAATTTTCTGCGCCGGATCGCGGCCGTTCATCACCAGCGGAGCCCACTGTTTAATCTGGTTAGGGTCTTCTGAGTACTCCATACCACGGAACAGGGTGCTGTGTTGCAGTGCGGCATAGCGTTTGCGCAGGAAGTTGACGTTGTCGTCACCCCAGACAAAGCTCATGTGTGGCACGCTGTTAATAAAGGATTTTGGATCTTTCAGGACGTTATTTTTCACCTGATAAGACCAGAATTGACGCGAGATTTCAAAAGACTCGTTAACCACCACGGCTTTGCTGATGTCGATGGTGCCGTCTTTTTTTTCCGGGGTATAGTTCATTTCAGCGAAGGCGGAGTGACCGGTACCGGCGTTGTTCCAGCCGTTGGAGCTTTCTTCAGCCACGCCGTTCATGCGCTCATACATGTCGATGGACCAGTTTGGCTCCAGCTCATGCAGGTAGGTCCCCAGCGTGGCGCTCATGATGCCACCGCCGATCAATACCACATCAACGGACTTATTCTCTTCCGCCGTCGCCTGTTGCGTAACGCCAAACAGGTTCAGACAGAAGATCAGGACGAGTAATTTTCTCATTGAATCAAATCTCTTGTGTGTAAATTCTACTCATTGCAGGTGAAAGAATTTATCGGGAGTTACCCTGGAAATAAGTAAAACTAACCCGCCCGGCTAAGCCGAGTGACAGTGATAATGTCTTTTTGTTAATCGTTTTCTTAACGAAAAGTGGATTATTACAGGCTGTCTGGGGACAGGTTGTTCAACTCTGGTTACTGCGGGGATATTATTGTTTGCAATATTGTTAAAAACTACTTTTGTAACTAAAAAAAGCCCATTAAAGGCAGGAATCATTCATTTATTATTTTTATTTAAATATAACCGCTAAATTAATAAGGTCTAATTGCCGCTGATTTAAACGATATGCCAATATCACACAATATTTATGGAATAATGGCAAATAGCAGCAGGTAACAAAATGAAAATGGCCGCCGGGCATTTCAGTGCGGCCAAGATGCTGGTTGACGCTTAGCGGCGGGCCTTCATTGCTGCCGATGGCCACTCTTCTTTCAGCAGTGCATAAATCAGTTCATCACCCCATTGGCCATTGAAACGATCATTTTGTCGCAGGTGCGCCTCTTTGCGCATCCCCAGACGTTCGACGACCCCGATAGACCCCTGATTGGCAGCATCGAGCCGGGCAAAAATGCGGTGGCAGCCCACTTGGTTAAACCCCTGATCCAACATCGCTTGCACGGCTTCGCTGGCATAACCTTTACCGGCATAAGCCGGGCTGAAGATATAACCGATCTCGGCTTGTAATGCTGCGCGGTTAGCCAGTTTCAACAACACTTCACCGATCAACTCTCCGCTGTCCTTTAGGGTGACGGCGCAATAAAAAATATCGCCGTCCTGACTGAAGCGCGAAGCTATCGCCTGAGCAAGCTGATCGGCCAGTTGCGCGTTGTCCGGGGTGGGGGCATACAGATAACGATAGACCTCCGGCAAACGGTGGTAAGTCGAGTAGGCTTCGAGATCGTCGGGCGTGAAGCGGCGCAGTTGCAGGCGTTCGGTGTCGAAGGGCAGGGTAATCAAATGCAAGAGCACATCCTTATTGTCGGGTGGGATCACATTGGTTTGTTTACGAACAGGGCAGAACATTTTTGCGAGGAATACAGGTCCCACAATATAGCAGTAGCCTGGAGGTTTCAAACGGCGAAAACCCTGTTCATCGCCGGCGTGAGCAACGATGAACAGGGTTTAATTAATCAGTGGACGGGGTCGTTAGCTTACTTGATCGCCATGGCGTCACGCATGGTATAGAACAAATCTGTCTGATCGGTCAGCCCGACGACGTTGGCGGCATGCGGGCCGTAGGCGGCAACACGCAGCTGGGTGCCGGTGTGGCCCTGCGAATCCTCTTCCGAGTTGCCGTAGCTGATGGTCATCGGCGCACCATCTTTGGTGGTCAGCATTTGCGTCAGGCCCGGCGCTTTGGCGTCGGCGGCGATAATCTGGCTGGAGTGAGCATGGTCAGCGGTGACGATCACCAGAGTGTTGCCGTCGGCACGGGCGAATTCCAATGCTTTCTGCACGGCTTCATCCAGATCGACAGTTTCCCCGAACTGGCCGCACGGGTTGGCGGCATGATCCTGTTTGTCGATCGATGCGCCTTCAACCTGCAGGAAGAAACCATTTTTGTTGGTTTTCAGCAGATCGATGGCTTTCTCGGTCATGACCGCCAGCGTCGGGATATCCGCCGTACGTGCCGGGTTGTTCTGACAGGTCACCGCCGGTTGGTCGATATTACCGTGATAGCTGGCCTTCGGCCCCTGCCAGCGTACCGGCATATTGCCGGCGGCAAACAGCCCCAACAGCGGCTTTTGCTGATTGGCGACGTTAACGGCGTTCAGGGCATCGAGGTTTTCCACCCACTGATAACCTAATGCATTTGCCTGCTCTTTCAGTGATTTTCCCTGCCATTCGCCACTTTTGGCTAACTGATTAAAGGATTTTGCTCCGCCGCCTAAGGTGACGTCGGCGCGGGCTTTGAGTAACTGTTCACTGATCGAACCGCGGCCGCCATTTTCCAGCGCGTTGGTTGCGCATTTTTCACTGGTCTCTTCCGGGCCGTAACATTTACGCGAGGTGACGTGGGAAATCTGCGCCGCAGGTGTGGCGTCTTGCAACTCTGCGGTGGAAACGTTGCCGGTGGCTTTACCCGCCGCTTTGGCAATTTCCAATAAGGTCGGTTGGTCTTTGCCATTAACGTCAACGCCCAGCGCGCCGTTATAGGTTTTGACGCCGGTGGACCAGGCAGTCGCGGAGGCGGCGGAGTCAGTGACGTAATCCGGCTTGTGGGTTTTCTTGTCCAGCGAATAATGGGTGTATTGGCCGGTTAACGGCAGGGCATCGATGCCTTTGAAATAGCCGCCTGCGCCTTCGGCATAGTTGCGTGCCGAAGTGATTTCCGAATCGCCCATGCCGTCGCCAATCAGCAAAATCACATTCTTGACCGTTTTATCAGACAACGAAGCTTTCAATGCCGCGGTTTGATCGCCACTCAGGCGACGTGCTCCGCCGGGTTCAACGATATTGCCGCGAGCCGCACGCTCGGAAAGTCCGGCAGCGTTGGCCTGCGTCTCATCGGCGAAGGCGCTTGAGCATAATAAGGCGGATAACACGGCACTGGCGATCAGGGAAACAGGCTGCAACATCGGGGAAAGCTCCTTGTCGTAATATAAAAACATAAATACCCGGTCGCCTTTCAAGCTACAGCGTGGTTACCAGCACTCGCTAACCCCAGGTTACTTACTGGAGTAAGCGCCTTGGGTGCCTGACCGTGGCTTAAAAATCATAGGGGTATAACACGAACTTGTTAGGCAGGGAGGGTAATGCAGGGGTGTGACACTTTTATGACGGTAAAGAAGACGCAAAAGGGATAGCCGGGCGGCTATCCCAGGCAAGCCATTATTCGCTGCGGGCGGGAATGTTGACGCCGCGTTGCACCGCCGGTCGTGCCAGACCGCGCTCCAGCCATTGCCCTACGCGTGGGAAACTGTCGAAATCGACTATCTCGCGGGCTTCGTAGAAGCCGATCAGATTACGCACCCAGCCCAACAGTGAAATGTCGGCAATGGTGTAATCCTGGCCCATGATCCAGTCGCGGCCTTCAAGCCGGCTTTCCAGTACGCCCAGCAGGCGTTTGGACTCATTCTTATAACGCTCAAGCGGGCGTTTATCTTCGTATTCACGACCGGCGAAACGGTGGAAGAAGCCGAGCTGACCGAACATGGGGCCAACGGCTGCCATTTGGAAAAATACCCACTGAATGGTTTCATAACGCAGAGCCGGATCCTGCGGCAGGAACTTGCCACTTTTTTCCGCCAGATACAGCAGAATGGCACCGGATTCGAACAGGGGTAATGGCTTGCCGCCAGGGCCATCGGGATCGATGATTGCCGGGATCTTGCCGTTCGGGTTCAGCGACAAAAACTCGGGCGTCCAGGTCTCGTTTTTGCCGATGTCGATCAGGTGCGCTTCATACGGCAGGCCGATCTCCTCCAGCATGATAGAAACTTTTACCCCGTTCGGCGTGGGCAGCGAATAGAGCTGCAGCCGCTCCGGATGCTGCGCCGGCCACAGTTTGGTGATTGGGAATTGGGTTTGATCGAGCATGGGGAGTCCTCGGGTTGACGGTTTGCTTATTGAGTATTGCACCAAAACTAACCTGTTGTGAGGTTAAACAGTGAGGTCAAAATGTGCTTTAAGCGCTTTTTTCCCGCTGGCGGTGAGCTGCAGTTCACGACTCTCCAACTGGCGTTTTATCCAGCCACGACGGATAAATGCGGTAAGCATCGCCGCACCTAATGCACCACCCAGATGGGCCTTGCGCTCGCTCCAGTCCAGGCAACCGCAGGCGAAGCGTCTTCGTGAGGGCGCAGGGGAACAGTCGACGCCCAACCGAGTGAGTGCAGCGTGGCCGGCCTCGCTTAACCGATAGTCTTCCTCACCTTCTAACCAGGTTAGCTGATGCAGGCGTTGGTGCAGTTTTACCGCCACTTCACCGGCCAGATGGTCATAGCAGGTACGAGCGAATTGCAATGACGTCGGAGTAGTGCTTTTCACCACGGGCTTTTCGACGCCGGCCAGTGCCATTAGCGTTTCCAGCGCGGCGGCGACTTCCGGCCCTGCCAGACGGAAATAGCGGTAACGCCCTTGCTTGACGCAGGCGATCAGTCGCTGTTCCTGCAGGCGTGCCAGATGGCCGCTGGCCGTAGAGGCGGCAACGTCCACCGCGGCGCTGAGTTCGGTGGCGGTATAAGCGCGACCATCCATCAGCAGGCACAGCATGCGCGCCCGGGTGCGGTCGGCAATGGCACCGCTCAGTGCCGCCAGACGATCTTCAATATCGATGTTATTCATACTTCGAGGTTAGGCGAAGTATGGCTGTGCGTCCACCGTTAGGATGAGTTCACAAAATGAATGTGTGCCTGAGTTTTACCTCTGACAGGAGCGCCCTATGATTGCCGTTATTTTTGAGCTGCAGGCCGCTGACGGCCAACGTGAGACCTACCTTGATTTGGCCGCCGATCTGAAGCCGCTACTGGCAGAAATTGACGGTTTTATTTCCATTGAGCGTTTTCAAAGCCTGGCCGATCCGCAGCGGCTGCTGTCACTGTCCTTTTGGCGTGATGAGGCGGCGGTACAGCAGTGGCGAAATGTCGAGCAGCACCGAGCCGCACAGAAACGGGGCCGCCATGGCGTGCTGGCACAGTATCGCCTACGGGTGGCTGAGGTGGTGCGGGACTATGGTCTGGATCAGCGAGAACAGACCCCGCATGACAGCCGCGGCTATCACGCGGGGTAAAGTGCGCGGCCATTATCAGTTATGACTCTGTGAGGCACAGCGTTGTTGACAATATGTGGGGATTTGCCTTATTGATAATGTATGAGCATAAACAAGGTTTCATTCGCGCAGATTATTATCACCATTCTCGGAGTGGTGGGATAGCGCGTCTCTGTCATGCTAAAACCCGCCGGTAAGGCGGGCCATCTTTTCCTCCTGCCGGTACTCACCTTCAGGAGAACGCCATGAATAATTCTTCCCACGCCGTTTTACATTTGATGTGCGGCAAAGCCGGCTCCGGCAAATCAACTCTGGCAAATCGACTGGCGCAGCAGCCCCATACGCTGCTGATCGTTGAAGATAGCTGGTTGGCAACGTTATATGACCAGCAGATGAAAACCCTACAGGACTACGTTCGTTATTCCGCCAACCTGCGGCAGGTGCTGAGCGAGCATTTGGTGCAACTGCTGCGGCATGGTCTGTCGGTGGTGCTGGATTTTCCGATGAATACGCCGGATCGGCGCTTATGGGGCAGACAACTGGCGGAGGAGGCCGGTGTAGCGCACTGCCTGCATTTTCTGGACGTCAGCAATGCGCAGTGCAAGAGCAGAATAAAACACAGAAATGAGCAAGGTGAACATCCCTTTGTGCTCAGTGAAGAGACCTTCGATCTGCTCACGCAATATTTTGTCGCCCCTACCGAGGAAGAACGCCTGAGCCTTATCAGATACGGTGAATAGATGGGGTGAAGCGCAGAGACTGCGGAGAAAAGCATCCGATGCCGGCGACGCTATCGCCGGCATCGTCAGGATCAGAAAGGCTTGGTTGGCAGGTATTTACCGTCCAGGGTGATCACCGCGCGTTCGCCACCGTCCGGATCCGGCACTTTCTTGATGTCCAGTTTGAAGTTTATCGCACTGATAATGCCGTCGCCAAACTGCTCATGCACCAGCGCTTTCAGCGTGGAGCCGTAAATTTGCACCATTTCATAAAAGCGATAAATGGTTGGATCGGTCGGCACACCGCCAGGGATGCTGCCGCGCAGCGGAATGGTTTGCAGCAGACGGATGGCGTCTTCGTCCAGATCGAGCTTGGCGGCCACCACACGCGCCGCCTGTTCTGGTAGCGGATGCTGACCCAGCAGAGCGGCGGTGACGAAGGCCAGACTCAGCCCGGTACCCTGGTTGATCGCTTCGAAAGTCAGGTTTTTACGGATCTTGGCGGCCATAATGGTGTCGGTCAAGGTTTCGCGTGGGGATGAATAATGCAGGGACTGTGTCATGTTATCTCCTTATTGAGATCAAAAACGGGATACGGCAGGGGTAGCCGTGACATTTGGATTGGTGGCCAGTGGAATAAAGCGGCGGGTTTCGCCATCCAGCGCTTCAATACAGCCGCTGGCAATGTCATAGACCCAACCGTGCAGCTTCAACCGGCCCTGCTCAAGCGCCAGCGCCACTGAAGGATGGGTTTTAATATTGGTTAGTTGTGCGATGACGTTCTCACGCACCATCGAACTGACGCGTTCACTTTCAGAGGTATGCGGATGGGCCTGATTCACCGCCTTGGCTGAATCGGCGTAACGCAGCCAATTCGCTACGGTTGGCATATGATCCAGGCACTGACAGGTGGCGATGGCGGTCATTGCGCCGCAGTCGGAGTGTCCGCAGATCACGATATCTTCCACGCCGAGTGCGGCGACGGCATATTCCACAGAAGCTGTTACGCCACCCGGCTCCGGGCCGAACGAAGGCACGATATTGCCGGCATTGCGGATCACGAACAGGTCACCCGGCTCACGCTGGGTGATCAGTTCCGGCACCAGGCGGCTGTCGGAACATGAGATAAACAGGGTGCGTGGGTTCTGGCGCGTGGCCAACTGCCGGAACAGTTCGGACCGTTCGACAAACGCCTCGCGTTGGAACTTCAAAAAACCCTCAATAACCTCTTTCATGCTGTCTCCATCAGGATGCTGTTAAGCGATGGGGGCATGATGCGCCGCTCTGGCTATAGGGTCTAAGACCCATTTATAATGGTCTCCATAGAAATTACTAATAGTTGAGGCGTTATGCTGCTGCGACACATCCGTTATTTTCTTGCCGTTGCCGAACAGGGCAACTTCACCCGCGCCGCCGAAGCGCTACACGTCTCGCAACCGACGCTGTCGCAACAAATCAAGCAGTTGGAAGAAAACCTGGGAACGCCTCTGTTTGATCGTTCCGGCCGAACGGTGCGCCTGACCGACGCCGGTATGGCCTGGATGCGCTATGCCCGGCTGGCGCTGCAGGATCTGGAAGCCGGCACTCGGGCGATCCACGACGTGGCGACGCTGGAACGCGGTAATTTGCGGCTGGCGATGACGCCAACCTTTACCGCCTATCTGGTGGGGCCTGTTATCGATGCTTTTTATCGGCAATATCCGGGCGTTTCGGTGAGTATTCATGAAATGACGCAGGACAGGATCGAGGCGCTTCTGGCGGAAGATCGGCTGGATGTGGGGATCGCGTTCAGTCAGGCGCAATCGGTGGACATCGTGGCCGAGGAGCTGTTTACCGAGTCACTGAATATGATGGTTGGGGCTCAGCACCCGCTGGTTCAACAGCGTGAGCCTTTGAGTGCGCAGGTGTTCGAACAGCAACCTCTGGTGTTATTAAGCGAGGACTTCGCTACCCGTCAGTTTATCGACGATTATTGTCGTCGACAGGGGATCCGCCCCCGGGTAGCAATGGAGGCCAACGCAATTGGTGCCATCATTGAAATTGTGCGCCGTGGCCAACTGGCTACCCTGCTACCGGCAGCGGTTGCGCAGGAAAACCCGCAGTTGCACCCGGTACGGCTTACCGACGTCATGCCCGCTCGCCGGGCGGTGTTGCTGCAACGTAAAGACGCCTACCGTAGCGCGGCGTCACGGGCGTTTATCGAGGTCTTGCACCGGCAGAAATTTAGCCAGTGACATTTCGGCCCGCTATAAAACCGGCTGAATACCGTGGTAGTGTGGCGCACCGAGCTGGTCCGATCGTCACTTTCATTCTTGGCTGAATAGGGAGGTTTTTGTGAAAAGGATCTTGAGCGTTATTATTTTGGTTTTTGTTTCTTTCTGTTCCCTCCACGGTTACGCCGCTGAGCAACACCGTGAAGCGACAGAAAATAATTTATCCAAGGTGACTCATTTCTCTTTGGGAATGAACGGGTTTGTTGGCATTGGCAGTGCCGGAGAAACCGATGTAATAGAAATCCTAACCTACCAGGACGCGGGGGCCGTTTTCTTGCGTATTGCCAATAACCCGCAGGCAACCCCAGAAGCGAAACTTTATGCTGCCTGCGGCTTAAAAAAGCTCAATAACAAAACCGGCGAACCCAATTTCACCCAAGTGTGGGATCAACCGGTTTCGGTATTGAAAGGGGATGTTTTAAGGAAAGAAAAATTCAGCGATGTTTATTTCAGTATTCTAAAACAGGGGTGTTGGTAAACCTCTGCATTCACCTCCCTCAGGCCGAGACGTTCTTTCCACTTGGCCTGCCGCCGCACCTTTGCTCAAATTGTCACCGAAACTTCCCGCGATCTCTGTTGCCCGTTATGGCATAATGCGCGCCAAATCACATTCCCAATGATATGAAGAGCGAGCGCTGTGTTAAGCACTAACAACATCACTATGCAGTTTGGCAGTAAGCCGCTGTTTGAAAACATCTCCGTTAAGTTTGGCGGCGGTAACCGCTATGGTTTGATCGGCGCCAACGGCTGCGGCAAATCCACATTTATGAAAATCCTGGGCGGCGATCTGGTGCCGAGCGGCGGCAACGTGTTCCTCGATCCGAACGAGCGCCTGGGTAAACTGCGTCAGGATCAGTTCGCTTTCGAGCAATACAGCGTGCTGGACACCGTCATCATGGGCCACAACGAACTGTGGGCGGTGAAGGAAGAACGCGATCGCATTTATGCGCTGGCTGAAATGAGCGAAGAAGACGGCTATAAAGTGGCCGATCTGGAAGTGGCCTACGGCGAGATGGACGGTTATACCGCCGAAGCGCGCGCCGGCGAACTGCTGCTCGGCGTCGGCATCCCGGTTGAACAACATTATGGCCCGATGAGCGAAATCGCACCGGGCTTCAAACTGCGCGTATTGCTGGCGCAGGCGCTGTTCTCCGATCCGGAAATTCTGTTGCTCGACGAACCGACGAACAACCTGGATATCGACACCATCCGCTGGCTGGAGCAGGTGCTGAACGAACGTAACAGCACCATGGTTATCATTTCGCACGACCGTCACTTCCTGAATATGGTTTGTACTCACATGGCGGATCTGGACTACGGCGAACTGCGCGTGTATCCGGGTAACTACGACGAATATATGACGGCGGCCACTCAGGCGCGTGAACGTCTGGTTGCGGATAACGCCAAGAAGAAGGCGCAGATTAACGAACTGCAATCGTTCGTGAGCCGCTTCAGTGCCAACGCCTCCAAATCCAAGCAGGCAACCTCACGTGCCCGCCAGATCGACAAGATCCAGCTGGAAGAAATTAAGGCTTCAAGCCGTCAGAACCCGTTCATCCGTTTCGAACAGGACAAAAAACTGTTCCGTAACGCGCTGGAAGTGGAAGCGCTGGCCAAAGGTTTCGACAACGGTCCTCTGTTCAGCAAGTTCAACCTGATGGTTGAAGTGGGCGAGAAAGTGGCGGTGTTGGGCCCGAACGGTATCGGTAAATCTACCCTGCTGAAAACGCTGGTGGGCGATACGTTGCCGGACAGCGGTACCGTGAAATGGTCTGAAAATGCCAAGATCGGTTACTACGCTCAGGATCACGAATACGAATTCGATGACACCCTGACGGTGTTCGACTGGATGAGCCAGTGGAAGCAGGAAAAAGACGACGAGCAGGCGGTGCGCAGCGTACTGGGCCGTTTGCTGTTCAGCCAGGACGACATCAAGAAGAAAGTGAAGGTGTTGTCCGGGGGTGAGAAGGGTCGCATGCTGTTTGGCAAGCTGATGATGCAGCGTCCTAATATCCTGGTTATGGATGAACCGACCAACCACCTGGATATGGAATCCATCGAGTCGCTGAACATGGCGCTGGAAATGTACGAAGGCACCTTGATCTTCGTTTCCCACGACCGTGAGTTCGTTAGCTCGTTGGCGACCCGGGTACTGGAAATGACGCCGACCAAAGTGATCGACTTTACCGGCAACTACGAAGATTATCTGCGTAGCCAGGGTATCGTGTAACCCAGCGGCAGGGGCGCGGCATGCTGCGCCCGAAGCTATAACCGGTGACGAATTTGTCATCAAACTCGGGCGGGAGCATTCCCGCCAGAGACGGCTGACAAACATATAATGTTTGGCGGCAGGCGCTAAAGGTTTTGAAAACAAATCAGGAAAATCAATTTATTGATTTTCGGCTGATAACACAAAGGGGGAAAAACCACGCTTTTATCCCCCTTTGTCAAAAAATCTCAGGCGGGAGCATTCCCGCCTTTTTTGTCTCTGCTATTCCCCACCGCAAACGTCGCACTGCGGATCCTTCGGCAGCTTCATCTCGCGGAACTGCATCGTCATGGCATCAAACATCAGCAGTTTTCCGGTGAGCGGTTGGCCGTACTGCGTCAGCAGTTTGATGGCCTCCATCGCTTGCAGCGTGCCGATGGTACCGACCAGCGGTGCCATGACACCGGCCTCGACGCAGGTAAGGGCGTTGTCGCCGAATAACCGACTCAGGCAGCGGTAGCAGGGTTCTCCGGGCTGATAGGTGAAGACGCTGAGCTGCCCTTCCATGCGGATGGCCGCGCCGGACACCAGGGGTTTGCGCTGAGTATGACAGAGGCGATTTAGCAGATTGCGCGTCGCCACGTTGTCAGTGCAGTCCAGCACCAAATCGCAGGCGGCAATCTGCGCCGCCATCTGGTCGTCGTCCAGCTGTGCATCAACAGTTTCAATCTGAGCATGTGGGTTGATGGCACTGAGTTCGAGACGGGCCGATTCAACTTTCGCCATACCGATGCGCGCGTCGCGGTGCAGGATTTGGCGCTGCAGGTTAGAGAGTGAAACGGTGTCGAAATCAACCAGCGTCAGGTGGCCGACGCCCGCCGCGACCAGATAGGGGGCGGCGGCGCAGCCTAACCCGCCGAGGCCGACAATCAATACCCGGGCGGCCTTCAGTTTTTCCTGACCGTCGAAGTCAAAGCCACGCAGGATAATCTGGCGGTTATAGCGCAGCGCTTCGTCATCGGTTAATTCCGGCAGCATGCTCAGCTCCTCAGCAAGGCGTTGAAGGGCTCAATGTCCACTTTTTCGCCCACTGCCACGGAGCCGCGTTCGCGCTCCAGCACGATAAAGCAGTTACCCTGGCTGAAAGAACTGAACACGTGTGACCCTTGATGGCCGGTGGTGCTCACTTCCAGCTCGCCCTGAGCGTTGCTGCTAAACACGCCGCGCTGAAAATCAAGGCGTCCCGGCGCTTTCTTCAGGGGGGTCAGGGCGCGAGCCTGCAAACGCGGTGGCAAATGCCAGTCGCTGTGGCCCGCCAGCTTCGCCAACAGCGGCTGCACCAGTTGGTAGAAGGTCAGCGCTGCAGAAACCGGGTTGCCCGGCAGGCCGCAGAACCAGGCCTGCTTGAGCTTGCCGAAGGCAAAGGGTTTACCGGGTTTGATCGCCAGCTTCCAGAAGCCGACTTCGCCCAGCTCGTCGAGCATCTGCTTGGTGTAGTCGGCTTCACCGACCGAGACGCCACCGCTGCTGATCACCACATCGGCCTGGCGGTCTGCCTGCTCGAAGGCGGCGCGCAGCGCGTTTTGATCATCACGGATAATGCCCAGATCCAGCGTTTCGCACCCTAACTGTTCCAGCATCAGGCGTACGGCAAAACGGTTGGTATCATAGATTTGGCCCGCCTGCAGCGGCTGCCCGACCGGCTGTAACTCGTCGCCGGTGGAGAATACCGCCACCTTCAGCTTACGTACCACCTGCACCTCGGCGACACCGAGCGAGGCCAACAGCGGCAACTGCGCAGCGCCCAGTCTGATACCCGCAGGTAAAACCCCGGCACCCTGGCGAATATCTTCCCCCGCCAGGCGAATATTTTGCCCGGCTTGCACTTCGGCCGTGAAGCGCACGCCGGCATCGCTGATCTCGGCCTGCTCCTGCATGATCACCGCCTCGGCCCCTGCGGGGACAGGCGCGCCTGTCATGATGCGTACGCAGGTACCGGTTGGCCAGTTGCCGTCGAACGGAGCACCGGCAAAAGCTTTGCCCGCGACCGGCAGCGGCGCGTTGGCTTGCAGATCGGTGAGGCGCACGGCATAGCCGTCCATGGCCGAATTGGCGAAGGGCGGTACATCAATCGGCGAAATGACCGGCGCGGCGGTAATGCGGCCGGCGGCGGCGGTCAGGGCAATGGATTCGGTCTGCTGAAGGGGGGAGATCTGGCTGAGCATCTTCTCCAACGCCTGCTCCAGGGAAATAAGATCGGAAGTATGGCAATGATCCATAAGGAACTCCGTAATCAGGGTGCGCGACAAATGGCGGCAAAGTGGGGGTATTATGAAGGATGCTATGCTGAAGTAAACAACGGGAGGCAGTGATGCACAGACAGGTATTAGACTTTTGGTTTGACGAGATCGAACCGGCAATGTGGTTCAAAAAGGACGATGATTTCGATCGCCTGTTGCATACGCGCTTTGGTCAGATCTGGCAGGCCGCCGCCGCCGGCGAGCTGGCGCACTGGCGAGACACCATTGAGGGGCGGTTGGCGGAGGTGATCGTGCTCGATCAGTTCAGTCGCAACCTGTTCCGCGGCACGCCGCGTTCATTTGCCAGCGACTGCATGGCGTTGGTGCTGGCACAGGAAGCGGTCCGTAGTGGGCAATGTGAACGACTTACGCCAGAGCAACGGGGCTTTCTCTATTTGCCCTTTATGCATTCAGAGTCGGCGTTGATTCATCAACAGGCTTTGGCGTTGTATACCGAGCTGGGCAATGCCAATCAGTTGGAGTTTGAAGTGCGGCACAAAGCCATTATTGACCGCTTTGGCCGTTACCCGCACCGTAATGCGATATTAGGCCGAGTCTCTACCCCGGAGGAGGAAGCATTTCTGCTGTTGCCGGGGTCAGGATTCTAAATATTGATCATCTGCGTTCAGCCGGCTAAAAAACAGCAGGTTGAACGCACAACGGCCGGATATTTAGAGATATCGATTATTTTTGCCGGTAATTACTGTGTGCCCCTCACGGGTTTCTACCAAAAATCCCAATCGTTATTCAGAACGGT
The DNA here is from genome assembly GCF_046531865.1 of Serratia sp. AXJ-M. Classification (NCBI taxonomy): domain Bacteria; kingdom Pseudomonadati; phylum Pseudomonadota; class Gammaproteobacteria; order Enterobacterales; family Yersiniaceae; genus Serratia; species Serratia sp. AXJ-M. Next base: position 1,601,908 of record NZ_CP059394.1, read on the forward strand.
TTTTCCAATTTATAACTCTCTGTTTTTATTCCATTAAGATATTTCAATGTGCGAAATAATCTAAGCGGGCTACGCTAAAAGCTGGGCGAAGACTTTATGCTTTACTTCGATAGCGCGGCTAAATATAGTCGGGAAAAGGCCGAATAATAATTATACCCGTCGCCTTGCCGGCCGCCGCGTTGTGGGCTGCCGCCGAGGTGAATCTATTTCCCCTTCAATGAGGGGCGGGATTGGCAGGATTAACACAGGGTGACAGGCAAATGAGCAAACCAGTGATTGCCATTCATGGCGGCGCGGGCGCAATTACCCGTGCGGCGCTGAGTGCTGAAAAGGAACAGGAGTATATTCAGGCGTTGTCCGACATCGTCGCCGCCGGCCAGCAGATCCTGGCCCAGGGCGGCAGCGCCCTGGATGCGGTCACCGAGGCGGTGAGGCTGCTGGAAGAGTGCCCATTGTTTAATGCCGGTAAAGGCTCGGTATTCACCCATCAGGGCACCCACGAGTTGGATGCCTGTGTGATGGATGGGAGCACCTGCGATGCCGGTGCCGTGGCCTGCGTCAGCCGGATACGCAATCCGGTGCTGGCTGCGCGCGCGGTATTGGAAAACAGCCAGCACGTGCTGTTCGCTGGGGAGGGTGCGGAGAAATTTGCCGCCGCCCACGATCTTGAAATGGTCGCACCCGATTTCTTCTTTACCCAACCACGTTTTGACCAACTGCACCGTGCTCAGGCAGAGCTTGGGCGTGTGTTGCTCGATCACGATGGCGCTGCGCAAAGCGGTGAGCCGATCGACCCCGATCGTAAATTCGGTACCGTTGGCGCGGTGGCGCTGGATGCCCTGGGCAACCTGGCGGCCGCAACGTCGACGGGCGGCATGACCAACAAACAGGCCGGCCGGGTGGGGGATACGCCGATCATCGGTGCCGGTTGTTACGCCAACAATGCCACGGTGGCGGTCTCCAGCACCGGTACCGGGGAAACCTTCATGCGCGGCGTGTCGGCTTATGACGTTTCCGCATTGATGGAGTACGCCGGGCTCAGTCTGCAGCAGGCCACTGACCGGGTGGTGATGGAAAAACTGCTGGCGATGGGTGGCAGTGGCGGCATGATTGCCATCGACAGTCACGGCAACGTGGCGCTGCCTTTCAACAGTGAAGGCATGTACCGCGGTTTCGGTTATGTCGGCGATGCGCCGTCCGTAGGGATTTACCGCTAACCGATCGCCAGGAGGGTGCATGACCGATGCCTTAATGCCGCTTGCGGCCGACGCCGGGCTATTATTGCCGCCGCAGCGCGTGCTGTCGGTGCGCGATCTGAGCGTCCAATTTCAACAACAGGGCGATACCGTAGAAGCGGTGCGCAACATGTCATTTGATCTCGATCGCGGCGAGACGCTGGCGATCGTCGGTGAATCCGGTTCGGGTAAATCTGTCACCTCTCTGGCATTGATGCGCCTGGTCGAACAGGGCGGTGGCAACATCGTCAGCGGGACGATGCCCTTTCGTCGGCGTAACGGCGAGGTGCTCGATCTGGCCCACGCACGTCAGGGTACATTACGCACGGTGCGCGGTGCCGATATGGCGATGATCTTTCAGGAACCGATGACCTCGCTGAACCCGGTATTCCCGGTAGGGGAACAGATCGCCGAATCTCTGCGCCTGCATCAGGCGATGGATCACCGCGCCGCCAGACAAGCCGCCTTGCAGATGCTCGATTTAGTGCGCATTCCCGAAGCCAAAGACGTACTTAACCGTTACCCACATCAGCTCTCCGGCGGTATGCGCCAGCGGGTGATGATCGCCATGGCGCTGTCCTGCAAGCCAGCCTTATTGATTGCCGATGAACCTACCACAGCGCTGGACGTCACCATTCAGGCGCAAATCCTGCAGCTTATCCGCGTACTGCAGCAGGAAATGCAGATGGGGGTGATTTTTATTACCCACGATATGGGCGTAGTGGCGGAGATAGCCGATCGGGTACTGGTCATGCGTCAGGGGGAACAGGTGGAGCAGGGGCCGGTGCGCGAACTGTTTGCCGCGCCGCAACAGCCCTATACCCAAGCGCTGCTGGCGGCGGTACCCAGGCTGGGATCAATGGCGGAGTTGGACTTCCCGGCGAAATTCCCGTTGCCGAACGGCGCAGACAATGGCGGGCCGCAGGATACCGTACCGCCGGGGGCGACGCCGATCCTGCGGGTAGAAAATCTGGTTACGCGCTTTGACCTACGCAGCGGTATTTTAAATCGCGTCACCCGGCGAGTGCATGCGGTGGAAAACGTCAGTTTTGATCTCTACCCCGGCGAAACGCTGGGGCTGGTGGGAGAGTCCGGCTGCGGCAAATCAACTACCGGCCGCTCGTTGTTGAAGCTGGTGGACAGCCAGCGCGGCACCATTACCTTTGACGGTCGTCAAATCAATCAGTTGAAAGGCCCGGCGCTGCAGCACCTACGGCGGGACATCCAGTTTATCTTCCAGGATCCTTACGCCTCGCTCGATCCGCGTCTGACCGTCGGGTTCTCGATCATGGAACCGCTGCTGGTACATAACGTGGCGCGTGGCAAGGCGGCACAAGAGCGCGTGGCCTGGCTGCTGGAACGCGTCGGGCTTAAACCAGAGCATGCGCGTCGTTATCCGCATGAGTTTTCCGGTGGCCAGCGGCAGCGAATCTGCATTGCGCGCGCGTTGGCGCTTAATCCCAAGGTGGTGATCGCTGACGAATCGGTGTCGGCGCTCGACGTGTCGATTCAGGCGCAGATCGTCAATCTGCTGCTCGATCTGCAGCGTGAGTTCGGCATCGCCTTTTTGTTTATCTCGCACGATATGGCGGTAGTAGAGCGCATCAGCCACCGCGTTGCGGTGATGTATCTCGGGCAGATTGTCGAGATTGGCCCGCGTCGGGCGGTGTTTGAGAACCCGCAGCACGCTTACACCCGCAAGCTGATGGCGGCGGTGCCGGTGGCCAATCCTAACCATGCTTATAAACGCCAGCCGCTGCTGGTCGATGAAATCCCCAGCCCGATCCGCGCGCTGGGCGATGAACCCGTTACCGCACCGCTAGTGCAGGTTGGACCGGGGCATTTTGTCGCCCGCCATCCGATCGCCGGTGCCTTTTAGTGACCTCAGGAGAGACAAGCACCATGAAGCACTCATTCAAACGTAAGGCATTAGCGGGCGCCGTGCTGCTGGCGGCCGCGGTCGCCGGCCCAGCCTGGGCTGCGAAAGATGCGGTGATCGCCGTCGCGTCCAATTTCACCACGCTTGATCCGTATGACGCCAACGATACGCTGTCGCAGGCGGTGGCCAAATCCTTCTATCAGGGCCTGTTCGGTTTCGATAAAGACATGAAACTGGTGAACGTGCTGGCGGACAGCTATGAGGTGAGCAAAGACGGCCTGACTTACACCCTCAAGCTGCATCCGGGGGTGAAATTCCATGACGGCACCGAGTTTAACGCCGAAGCGGTGAAGGTGAACCTGGATCGCGCCAGCAACCCGGACAATCACCTCAAGCGCTACAACCTGTTCAAAATGATCGACAAAACCGAAGTGGTGGACGCCAATACGGTGAAGATCGTGCTGAAAGCGCCATTCTCGGCCTTTATCAACAACCTGGCGCACCCGGCGGCGGTGATCATTTCGCCGGCCGCGTTGAAGCAGTACGGCAAAGAGATTGGTTTCCACCCGGTGGGGACCGGCCCTTATCAGTTCGTGACCTGGAACCAGACCGATTTCGTCAAGGTGAAAAAGTTTGACGGTTATTGGAAACAGGGGCTGCCGAAGCTCGACAGCATCACCTGGCGCCCGGTCGTGGATAACAATACCCGCGCTGCCATGCTGCAGACCGGTGAAGCGACCTTTGCCTTCCCGATCCCCTATGAGCAGGCCAAGGTATTGGAAGGCAATGCCAAGCTCGATTTGGTGGCCGCGCCGTCGATCCTGCAGCGTTATATCAGCCTGAACGTGACTCAAAAGCCATTCGATAACCTGAAAGTACGTCAGGCGTTGAACTACGCCATCAACAAAGACGCGCTGATCAAGGTCGCGTTCTCCGGCTACGCCGTTCCGGCGGAAGGCCCGGTACCGCCGGCGATCGATTTTGCCACCCGTTACCAGCCTTGGCCTTATGATCCTGCCAAGGCGCGCGAACTGCTTAAAGAGGCCGGTTACCCTAACGGTTTTACCACCACCCTGTGGTCGTCTCATAACCACAGCACCGCGCAGAAAGTGCTGCAGTTTGCCCAGCAGCAGTTGGCGCAGGTTGGCGTGAAAGTGACGGTGACGGCGATGGATGCCGGTCAGCGCGCGGCCCAGGTGGAAAGCGTTGGGGTGAAAGACACCGGCGTGCGTATGTTCTATACCGGCTGGTCAGCATCAACCGGTGAAGCGGACTGGGCCTTGTCACCGCTGTTCTCAACCCAGGCTGCGCCGCCGAAGCAGTTCAACACGGCGTTTTACAGTAATCCGCAGGTGGATCAGGATCTGACCGGCGCGCTGGCGACCACCGACCGCGCAGAGAAGCAGAAACTGTACAAGGACGCGCAGGATCGTATCTGGGCAGATGCGCCATGGATTTTCCTGGCCACCGAGCGCTTGCTGTCGGCTAACAATAAACAGCTGAGCGGCTTTTACGTGATGCCGGATACCTCGTTCAACTTTGATAATGCCGATCTTAAATAAGGCACCGATCCCCGCTCTCCTGGAGGGCGGGGTGAAGGGACGCACCCAAGATGCTTAATTATTTTCTTAAACGACTGCTGGGCCTGATCCCGACGCTGCTGATTGTCGCGGTGTTGGTGTTTTTGTTCGTCCATATGCTGCCCGGCGATCCGGCGCGGCTGGCGGCAGGACCGGAAGCCGACGAAGCGGTAGTACAGCTGGTGCGTAAGGATCTGGGGCTGGACAAGCCGCTGCCGCAACAGTTCGTGCACTTTTTTGTCAATGCGCTGCGGGGGGATTTCGGTACCTCGATGGTTTCCAAGCGCCCGGTGAGCGAAGAGATCGGCTCGCGCTTTTTACCGACCCTGTGGCTGACGCTGAGCAGCATGCTGTGGGCGGTGATTTTCGGTATGGGCATCGGCATGGTGTCTGCCGTGTGGCGCAACCGCTGGCCCGATCGTCTCGGCATGACCCTGGCGGTCTCCGGGATTTCGTTCCCCGCCTTTGCGCTGGGTATGCTGCTGATGCAGGTGTTTTCCGTCAATCTCGGTTGGTTGCCGACGGTGGGCGCCGACAGTTGGCGGCACTATATTTTGCCTTCCATCACCCTTGGGGCTGCGGTAGCGGCGGTGATGGCGCGTTTTACCCGCGCTTCGTTTGTTGAGGTGCTACAGGAAGACTACATGCGTACCGCGCGCGCCAAAGGCGTACGGGAAACCATGGTGGTAGTGAAACACGGGCTGCGCAACGCGATGATCCCGGTCGTCACCATGATGGGATTGCAGTTTGGCTTCCTGCTCGGCGGCTCGATCGTCGTGGAGAAGGTCTTCAACTGGCCGGGGTTGGGCAGGCTGCTGGTCGATTCGGTGGAGATGCGTGATTACCCGGTGATCCAGGCCGAAGTCTTGCTGTTCTCGCTGGAGTTTATTCTGATTAACCTGTTGGTGGACCTGCTGTATGCGGCAATTAACCCGGCAATACGATACAAATGAGGGCGCTGCATGATTAAGCATTGGCGACGCGACGCCGCACTGAAGGCGATGCCGACAATCGATCCTAACGCGGTACGAACGCCGTGGCATGAATTCTGGCGGCGGTTCCGTCAGCAACGCGTGGCGCTGGTCGCTGCGCTATTGGTGTTACTGTTGGTGTTTGCTGCGCTGCTGGCACCCTATCTGGTTCCCTTTGACGCGGAAAATTACTTTGATTACGACCGCCTGAACGAAGGCCCTTCCCTGATGCATTGGCTGGGGGTGGATTCGCTGGGGCGAGACATTTTCAGTCGCATTCTGATGGGGACCCGTATTTCGCTGGCCGCCGGAGTGTTCTCGGTGCTGGTGGGCGGGCTGATCGGTACGCTGCTGGGTCTGCTGGCGGGCTATTACGAAGGCTGGTGGGATCGCATTACCATGCGTATCTGCGATGTGCTGTTCGCCTTTCCTGGCATTCTGCTGGCGATCGGCGTGGTGGCGATTATGGGCAGCGGCATGGCCAACGTGATTATTGCCGTGGCCATTTTCAGCATTCCGGCATTTGCCCGGTTGGTGCGGGGCAACACCCTGGTGTTGAAACATCTGACCTACATCGAGTCGGCACGCAGCATTGGCGCGTCAGACTGGACCATCATCATGCGGCATATTTTGCCGGGGACAATTTCGTCGATTGTGGTGTATTTTACCCTGCGCATCGGTACTTCAATCATCACCGCCGCCAGCCTGTCGTTCCTCGGGCTGGGTGCCCAGCCGCCAACGCCGGAATGGGGCGCAATGCTCAACGAGGCGCGGGCGGATATGGTGATTGCGCCGCACGTGGCGATTTTCCCCAGCCTGGCGATATTTATCACCGTGCTGGCGTTTAACCTGTTGGGGGATGGCTTGCGCGATGCGTTGGATCCGAAGTTGAAGGGATAACCGTTTTTTAGTCCAAAGGAGCTGGCTATGAGCAATATCAGTAAAAAGGGAATTAAAACAAGCATGCTGATTACCATCATCACCTATTGGGGAGGATCCTATCTGGTGTGCAATTCGTCGCTTCTGGTAGCCTACCCCAATATTAGCTATGTCGATGTGGTTGTTGGTTTGCTGGCATTTTTTGGTATCTGGAAGGCCTGTAACCTGATGCAAGCCTTCTACCGTTGGTATAACGGCATCGAGAATGTTTCATGATCTTTAGCGTGAGAGAAGGCTAACGTACCGGATAAGATTAATTTACCTCAAGGTTAATACGCTAAGTTTTTAGTTTTTTAATTAAATAGAGTGTTTTAGTGTTGTCGGTAATTAACTGCGGAATACTTGAGTAACCTATTGCCCTCGTCACGTTTTTAATAATTAAAATTTGCGTTTCATTCTCATGGTTATATTATCGCCATGGTTGTCCGGTGTGTTTGTTTGTGAGGATCTAATCACTTTACTTCATGGAGTGAATAATATGGCTATTCGTGAGTTAACATCACAGGATCTTGATTTAATTTCGGGCGGTAACGCTGACTCCGGTTATGAAGGCCGTGGGGATGGCCGTGGTCACTATGGTGGAGCACCGAATACCTGTGCGAATAAAGTGGGTGCCAGTCTCATTGCCGGTGTGATTGAAGGCGTGGTTATCGGTGCTATTCTTAGAGCTGGTCATCCGGCAGCTATGATTGCTGGTGCTGTGTTTGGGGGAATACAAGCGGGAATATCATGTGCGGATGAGGGGCCTAGCAGAGGGGGACGACAGGATGCGCTGGGAGGTAATAATAGCCGTAATAGTGTGAATGGCCAATGTCGCTGGTAATTCATATTTCATCAATGGAATATAAGATGAAAGCTTGCATTATTATCGCACTATGGACATCAATATTTTACCCTTTGATTAATCACTCATCACTGGCCATTATGAAACCGGATAATAGCTATGTGGATATTGCCGTGGCGGTTTTCGCCTTTTTTGGCGTGAAGGCGGTAATGACTTCAGTTGAGAATTTTTATTATTGGTTTAATGGCCGGGAATAAGCAGTCGCCGTAATAAGTGCTTGCGATAGCGATTATCGCAAGCACTGTTACGGTTTTATGATCAGCGGAACAGATGTTCGGCGTGGAAGCGCAGATGGTCTTCGATAAAGCTGGCGATGGTAAAGTAGCTGTGATCGTAGCCCGGCTGAATGCGCAGGATCAGCGGCCAGTCGCGCTGGCGTGCCAGCTCGGCCAGTTTTGCCGGCTGCAGTTGATCTGCCAGGAACTGATCGTCGTCACCTTGGTCCACCAATACCGGTATTTTTTCCGCGCCGTTGGCCAGCAGGTGGCAACTGTCATACTGCAGCCACTGGCTTTCGTCGTCGCCCAAATAGGCGGCAAAGGCTTTACGTCCCCAGGGCACCTGACAGGGATTGACGATCGGCGCAAACGCCGATACCGACCGGAAGCGCTGCGGATTGCGGAACGCCATCATCAGTGCGCCGTGGCCGCCCATCGAATGGCCGAAAATCGACTGGCGATCGCTAACGCTGAAATGCTGGTTTATCAACGCCGGCAGCTCATCGCTGATGTAGTCGTACATGCGAAAATGCTTGTCCCACGGTGCTTGGGTGGCATTCAGATAGAAGCCTGCGCCCTGGCCCAAATCGTAGCCTTCATCATTCGGCACATCGTCGCCGCGCGGGCTGGTGTCGGCCATCACCAATACCAGTCCCAGCTCGGCGGCGATACGCTGCGCACCGGCCTTCAGCGTGAAGTTTTCGTCATTGCAGGTCAGCCCCGACAGCCAGTACAGCACCGGCGGCGGGTTATCATCGCGCGGTGGCGGCAGATAGATGCTGAAAGTCATGTTGCAATTCAGGCTCTGCGCCGCATGGCGGTAACGCTGTTGCCAGCCGCCAAACATGCGGTGCTCTTCGAGAAGTTCTAATGACAAGGTCATCTCTGCCTCCTGGCTTATTTTTTGTCGAAGTGAATAACGGAACGAATGGATTTGCCTTCGTGCATCAAATCGAACGCCTCGTTAATCTGCTCCAGGCCCATGGTGTGGGTAATAAAGTCACTCAGCGCGAATTCGCCGTTCATATAACGCTCGACGATACCCGGCAGTTGCGAACGGCCTTTCACCCCGCCAAAGGCAGAGCCGCGCCAGACGCGACCGGTCACCAGTTGGAACGGACGAGTAGAGATTTCCTGACCTGCACCGGCGACGCCGATGATTACGGATTCGCCCCAGCCTTTATGGCAGCATTCCAGCGCTGAACGCATTACGTTGACGTTGCCGATACACTCAAAGGAGAAATCTACGCCGCCGTCGGTCAGTTCAACGATCACGTCCTGGATCGGCTTATCGTAGTCTTTCGGATTGATCAGATCGGTCGCGCCCAGCTTGCGCGCCAGATCGAACTTGCTGGTGTTGATGTCGATGCCGATGATGCGACCTGCACCGGCCATCTGCGCGCCGATAATGGCTGACAGACCGATGCCGCCAAGGCCGAAGATGGCAACGGTATCGCCTTTTTGTACTTTGGCGGTGTTGATAACCGCACCCATGCCGGTGGTGACGCCGCAGCCGAGCAGGCAGACTTCTTCCAGCGGTGCTTCTTTACTGATTTTGGCCAGTGAGATTTCCGGTACCACGGTGTATTCGGAGAAGGTTGAAGTGCCCATGTAGTGGAAAATAGGCTTGCCGTCCTTAAAGAAGCGGGTAGTGCCGTCCGGCATCAGGCCCTTGCCTTGGGTGGCGCGGATCGCCTGGCACAGGTTGGTTTTGCCGGATTTACAGAATTTGCACTCGCCGCATTCCGGGGTGTACAGCGGGATCACGTGATCGCCTACCGCCACGCTGGTCACGCCTTCGCCGATGGCTTCCACCACGCCGCCGCCTTCATGGCCGAGGATTGCCGGGAACACGCCTTCGGGATCGGCACCGGACAGGGTGTAGGCGTCGGTGTGGCAGACACCGGTGGCGACGATCCGCACCAGCACTTCGCCTTTTTGCGGTGGCATCAGATCGACTTCTTCGATCTTCAGCGGCTGGTTCGGTCCCCAGGCAACGGCGGCACGGGTTTTGATCATTTCCATCATAGTCTCCAGTGGTCTATTTTTTAAATCAGGCTATGTCGATAGCATCGGGTAAGTCATGGGCAGTATTTTCAACCGCAATGGTTTCTGCCTGTTCAATAATCAGTTCTTTCAGGGCGCGTACGTTCGGGCCAAAGGCGTCGCGTCGCCACAGTAGCCAGGTGGCAGTTTGGGCAATGTCATCCGGCAGGGTGTGTACTTTCACCCGCTCATGGCCGGGCAGCAGGCTGAGTACCGAATGCGGGATCATCGCCAGCCCGGCGCCGCTGGCGACGCAGGCCAGCATGGCGTGGTAGGACTGGATTTCCATAATCTGGCCTGGCAGTGCACCTTCGCGCTTGAACCAGGACTCCAACCGCAGACGGTAAGAACAGCTTGCGCGGAAGGCAAACAGGGTTTCGCCCTTGGCATCTTTGGCGTTATGGATCGGCAGGTGGTCGAGACAGGAGATCACCACCATATGTTCGGGGAAGGCAATACAGCCATTGAGTTCGTCATACTGTACCGGCCCGTCGACCAGCGCGGCCGCCAGCGTACCTGCGCGGACTCGCTCGGTGATCTCGCCGGAGGTGCCGGTGGTCAGCGACAGCGACACCTGCGAAAAACGCTGATGATACGCCGCCAGCAGGGTGGGCAACCGGGTGGCGGCGGTGCTTTCCATCGAGCCGATGGCGAAGTTACCCGCCGGCTCACCGGCATGGGTGATGCTCATGGCTTCTTCGCTCAGTGCCAGGATACGGTTGGCATAACAGAGAAAGTTATGGCCCATCGGCGAAAGGCGCAGTCGCTGTTTTTCACGGATAAACAGATCGGTGCCCAGTTCCTGTTCGAGCTGACGCAGGCGTGTGGTCAGGTTCGAGGGGACGCGGTGCAATTGCTCTGCGGCACGGGCGACGGAGCCGGTTTCGGCGACGCTGCAAAACATGCGGAGCTGGGTCAGATCCATTATCTTCTCTTTTCGTGATGAACTTGATGAGTATTATTCAGTTTTTGTGAGTGTAATACTGCTGCATGATACTGGCAACTTTCTTTTAACAGTATGGATAACTCTACATGGCCTTAAGAATTGCCCTGAGCGGTTTTATCGCGTTGATCGTAGCCATGGGGATCGGCCGCTTCGCCTTTACCCCGCAGGTGCCGCTGATGATTGCTGAGCATCAGTTTACTCTGACCGGCGCCGGGTTGGTGGCGGCCATCAACTACCTGGGCTACCTGTGCGGCGCTTACGATGCCATGCGTGCCAGCCGACACGTTGAACGTCGGCTGTGGTTGGGCGTGTGGGGGGCGGTGATCTTGACGCTGCTTTCCGCCTGGGTGCAGGGGGAGTGGTGGCACGGTGCGGTGCGTTTCTTCATCGGGTGGGCCAGCGGTTGGTCGATGGTACTGGTGGCGGCCTGGACCAACGAACGGTTGGCACACTATGGCCGACCGGCGCTCAGCGCGGCGGTATTTGCCGGCCCGGGAGCCGGGATTTTTATCAGCGGCATGCTGGCGGTGGGGATCCACAGCCTGGCGTTGACCGCGTCACAGGCCTGGCTGGTCTACGGCGTACTGGCGCTGGTATTGATTGGCGCGATCAGCATTAATCTGCCGAAGACCGGCGAATTGCATCGTCCTGACGTGGCCCCTGAGCCGCTGTTGTTGACCCCGGCGCTGAAACGTCTGGTGTGGAGCTACAGTCTCGCAGGCTTTGGTTATATTCTGCCGGCCACTTTTTTGTCGCAAATGGCCGCGGCGCGTTTTCCCGGCAGCCTGTTCGCGCAATTTGTCTGGCCGATCTTTGGTGGGGCGGCGGTGCTGGGGATTGTCATCGGTATTCTGACCCGTCACCGGCTGACTACTCAAACCCGGCTGGCTATCACCCTATGGGTACAGGCATTGGGGGTGTTAAGCGCGGAAATCGTACCGGGAGTTGCCGGCTTGGCACTGGGCGCGTTGCTGACCGGTGGCGGCTTCCTCAGCGTGGTGCAGCTGTCGATCCAGCATGGCCGTGAGCTGGCCCCCAACCATGCCCGTTATATGGCGGGACTGCTGACCACCGGCTATGCGATTGGTCAGTTGGTCGGCCCGACGCTGTCGGCGTTGTCAACCTCATTGACCCACCGGCTGGAACCGGCATTGTACGTGGCCGTGGCGGCGCTGATTGTGGCCGGTCTGCTGGTGGTTAATACGTCGGCTCGCGAGTTGGCGCGAAAACCGATGGCGCAGTGATTAAATTCCGTACAAAAAACGTGGAATAGCCGCAGCCGGCCTGATTGTGCTAAATGCGAATATTTCACCTGCGGATGAAACACAATCACTGGATAATCCCCTCGCTCTCATCTAGAGTGGGGGCAAAATCTTGACTGGGTTCACGTTATTAACTGCGGAAACTTCTGTCGTCAGGAGAGTATGCAATTCATCCCTCTGCTCGGTAAAACAGCCGGATGGGTGAGTTCAAGTCCGTTGGAGAGAAGAAATGACATCATCATTAAGTAAAGAAGCTGCATTGGTTCACGCGGCGCTCGAAGAGCGCGGTCTGGAAACTCCGTTGCGCGGCGAAGTGCTGGATCGCGAAACGCGTAAACGTCGTATTAAAGAGCACATGACCGAAATCATGCAGCTGCTTAATCTCGATCTGTCCGACGACAGCCTGGCGGAAACCCCGCACCGCATCGCCAAAATGTATGTCGATGAGATTTTCTCCGGCCTGGACTACGCCAACTTCCCAAAAATCACCGTCATTGAAAACAAGATGAAAGTGGATGAAATGGTGACGGTGCGTGATATCACGCTGACCAGCACCTGCGAACACCATTTTGTCACCATCGATGGCAAGGCGACCGTTGCCTACATTCCCAAGGATGCGGTGATTGGGCTGTCGAAAATCAACCGTATCGTGCAGTTCTTCTCCCAGCGCCCACAGGTGCAGGAGCGCTTAACTCAGCAGATCCTGGTGGCATTGCAAACCTTGCTGGGCACCAATAATGTGGCGGTATCAATTGATGCGGTCCATTATTGTGTTAAGGCGCGCGGTATCCGTGACGCGACCAGCGCCACCACCACGACCTCTCTGGGCGGGCTATTCAAGTCCAGCCAGAACACCCGTCAGGAATTCCTGCGCGCGGTGCGCCATCACCAGTCGTGATGGGTCGCTAGAATGGTAACAGGCGCCTGCGGGCGCCTTTTTAATGAGCGGAATACAGCGATAAAATAATGAACACTAGCCCAACGGCTCCTTTGCCGCGCATCGCCACGCTGGACTGCGTGCGCGGTATCGCCATCCTTGGCATTTTGCTGCTGAATATTAGCGCCTTTGGCCTGCCGAAGGCGGCCTATCTCAATCCGGCCTATCTGGGCTTGCCTACAACGCGCGATGCCTGGACCTGGGCGCTGCTGGACATTTTCGCGCAGGCTAAATTCCTGGCGATGTTCGCCCTGTTATTTGGCGCCGGGCTGCAGATGCTGCTGCGCCGCGGCAAAGGCTGGATACGTGCACGGCTGTCGTGGCTGGTGCTGTTTGGCCTGGGACATGCCATTTTCCTTTGGGACGGCGATATCCTGCTGGCCTATGGGCTGATCGGGCTGGTGTGCTGGCGGATGATCCGCGATGCGAAAGAAACCTATCAACTGTTGAAAACCGGCGTGGTGCTGTACCTGATTGGCGTCGGGGTGCTGTTGTTGTTGGGTTTCATTTCGCACGGTGAACCTGGCAGTTTCTGGCAACCCGGCGTGGCAGAGCTGCAGTATGAGAAGTTTTGGAAGCTGCAGGGCGGGATGGAAGCCTGGCGCAGCCGCACCGATCTTCTCTCCTCCAGCCTGCTGGCGATTGGCGCGCAATACGGTTGGGAGTTGGCGGGGCTGATGCTGTTCGGCGCCGGTTTAATGCGCAGTGGCTGGCTACGCGGCACTTACTCACCGGGTTACTACCGCCGGCAGGCAGCATGGCTGATACCGCTTTCATTGCTGATCCAACTGCCGGCAGTGGTGCTGCAATGGCATCTTCACTGGGACTACCGTTGGAGCGGTTTTTTATTGCAGGTGCCACGTGAGCTGGGGGCGCCCCTGCAGGCGATGGGCTATCTGGCGCTGTGCTACGGTTTTTGGCCGACGCTGTCGCGTTTGCGCATTGGGCACTGGTTGACGCAGGTCGGGCGCATGGCGCTGAGCAATTACCTGCTGCAAACGCTGATCTGCACCACGCTGTTTTATCGCTTTGGCCTATATCAACAGTTTGACCGCCTGCAACTTTTGGCTTTCGTTCCGTTGGTCTGGCTCGCTAACCTGTTGTTTTCAAACCTGTGGCTGCGCTATTTCGAGCAGGGACCGGTGGAGTGGCTGTGGCGCAAACTCACCGCCCTGGCTACCGGCAAGGTAGAGCCCAAGGCGGTGAATTGAGATCTGGCGCAGGTAGGTTAAAAAAATGTATGTAAACGTTTTCTTTCCTGTGACGTAATTCACGCAGAGGAGGATGACAAACGGGGTAGGATAGCGCCACTGTCAACTACCCCGACCTCAGGATCCTTCATGACCTCTGTTCACCCAACCACCATTCGCGACGTGGCGAAGCGTGCGGGCGTGTCTGTGGCGACCGTCTCCCGCGTGCTGAATCATAGCGCCCTGACCAGCAAAGAGACGCGCGAGCAGGTATTGAAGGCGGTGGCTGAACTGGGCTACCGACCCAATGCCAATGCGCAAGCCCTGGCCACCCAGAGCAGCGATACCCTTGGGGTGGTGGTGATGGACGTCTCCGATCCCTTCTTCGGCGCACTGGTGAAAGCGGTAGACACCGTGGCGCAACAGCACCACAAATACCTGTTGATCGGTAACAGCTATCACCAGGCGGATAAAGAGCGCCACGCCATCGAGGTGCTGATTCGCCAACGCTGCAACGCCTTGATTGTTCATGCTAAAACTCTGTGTGATGCCGAGCTGATCGCCTTTCTCGATCAGGTGCCGGGTATGGTGCTGATCAACAGAATCATACCCGGCTATGAACATCGCTGCGTCGGGCTCGATAACGTCAGTGGTGCAGAGATGGCGATGCGTTTGCTGCTGTCGCAGGGCCACCAGCGTATTGGTTATCTGGGCTCGAATCATCCAATCGAAGACGGGCCGCTGCGCCAGCAAGGCTACACGCAGGCGATGGCGGCGGCCGGGCTGGCAACGCCCGACAGCTGGCGCGCCTATGGTTCGCCAGATTTGCAGGGCGGGGAAGAGGCGATGATCGAACTGCTTGGCCGCAACCTGCATCTTAGTGCGGTATTCGCCTACAACGACGCCATGGCCGCCGGGGCGATGGCGGTGCTGAAAGAAAACGGTATCACAGTACCGCAAAACTTCTCGCTGGTTGGGTTCGACGACATCCCCATCGCTCGCTACACCAGCCCCAAGCTCACCACGGTGCGTTACCCGATTGTCACCATGGCGACGCTGGCCACCGAACTGGCCTTGCTGGGCGCGGCAGGCAAGCTGGAGCCGCAGGCCCGCCATTTGTTTATGCCGACCCTGGTCCGACGCCATTCTGTGGCCCCTTGGCAAAGTGAGGCGGCGGTCACTCTCTGAACATTTAATCTTGTGTAACCGTTTTCAATCTGTGAGAAAATTCACAGATTATTAACATCACGCCGTCTATGCTCTAGGCGTTTTCCAGCGTAAAGGCACTTGCCGCTGCTGTTTTAACTCACGCTGGCGCCACATTTTTCAGGAATAACATGATTCACGGATGACAGGGAAACTGCCAGGCCCGGTCGTGCTGACACCGCCGGTTGCCCTTGGCCTAATACCGAGCAAGACCCTACATAAACCGGAGACACACAATGAATAAGAAGGTTTTCACCCTGGCCGCGACGGCCGCAGCCATGATGTTTGGCGCCGCAGCTCACGCAGATACCCGTATTGGCGTCACGATTTATAAATATGACGACAACTTTATGTCGGTGGTGCGCAAGGCAATCGAGAAAGACGCCAAGGCCTCTCCGGATGTCACCCTGCTGATGAATGACTCGCAGAACGACCAATCCAAACAAAACGACCAGATCGACGTGCTGATCGCCAAGGGCGTAAAAGCGCTGGCGATTAACCTGGTGGATCCAGCGGCTGCCCCGGTGGTGATTGATAAGGCACGCGCAAACGATATCCCTATCGTGTTCTACAACAAAGAGCCTTCCCGCAAAGCGCTGGACAGCTATGACAAAGCCTATTACGTGGGCACCGACTCTAAAGAGTCCGGCGTGATCCAGGGCCAACTGATTGAGAAACACTGGAAGGCCAACCCGAACTGGGATTTGAATAAAGACGGCCAGATCCAGTACGTGTTGCTGAAAGGTGAACCGGGCCATCCGGATGCAGAAGCACGTACCACTTACGTGGTGAAAACGCTGAATGACGACGGTATTAAAACTCAGCAACTGCAGATGGACACCGCGATGTGGGACACCGCACAGGCAAAAGACAAGATGGATGCCTGGCTGTCCGGCCCTAACGCCAACAAAATCGAAGTGGTTATCGCCAACAACGATGCCATGGCGATGGGGGCGGTAGAAGCGCTGAAAGCGCACAACAAATCCAGCATTCCGGTATTCGGTGTCGATGCCTTGCCAGAGGCTCTGGCGATGGTGAAATCCGGCGCGATGGCGGGGACGGTGCTGAACGATGCCGACAACCAGGCCAAAGCCACCTTCGAGCTGGCGAAAAACCTGGCGGCGGGCAAACCTGCTGCCGACGGCACCCAATATAAAATCGACAATAAAGTGGTGCGCATTCCTTACGTTGGCGTAGATAAGGACAATTTGTCCAAATTTGTTAAGTAAGTTCTGAATGGCCCCGCCTGCGGTGCGCTGCCCAGCGCCAACACCAGGAAAGCCGCCGGCGGGGTAATTTTTCTTAAAATCACAGCCCAGATCCGATGAGTTTCAAGCTGCAGCTAATTAGGCGGTGGTTTGGAAGGTGTCGAATCACATAGCCAGGTGTATTTATGGCCGACAGCCCACGCGAATTTTTGCTGGAAATGACTGATATCAGTAAATCATTTCCCGGCGTCAAGGCATTGGATAATGTGAATCTGCGCGTTCGTCCGCACTCCATTCATGCATTAATGGGAGAGAACGGCGCGGGGAAGTCGACATTATTAAAATGCCTGTTCGGCATTTATAAAAAGGATGCCGGCAGTATTATTTTTCAGGGCCAGGAAATAGATTTCAAAAGCTCTAAAGAGGCGCTGGAACACGGCGTGTCCATGGTGCATCAGGAATTAAACCTGGTCTTGCAGCGCACCGTGATGGACAACATGTGGTTGGGGCGCTACCCGACCAAGGGCATGTTTGTCGATCAGGACAAGATGCTGAAAGATACCCAGGCGATATTCGACGAGCTGGATATTGATATTAACCCGCGGGATAAAGTGGGCACGCTATCGGTATCGCAAATGCAGATGATCGAAATCGCCAAGGCTTTCTCCTATGACGCCAAGATTGTCATTATGGATGAGCCCACTTCATCGCTGACGGAAAAAGAGGTGAACCACCTATTCACCATTATCCGCAAGCTGAAGGAACGCGGCTGCGGCATCGTCTATATCTCGCATAAGATGGAAGAGATCTTCCAGCTGTGCGACGAAATCACCATTCTGCGTGATGGCCAGTGGATCGCCACCCAGCCGCTGGAAGGGCTGGATATGGACAAGATCATCTCGATGATGGTGGGGCGTTCGCTCAGCCAGCGTTTCCCCGATCGACAGAATACGCCGGGCGAGGTGATCCTGGAGGTGAAGAACCTGACCTCCTTGCGCCAGCCTTCGATTCGCGACGTCTCTTTCGATCTGCATCAGGGTGAGATCCTCGGCATCGCCGGGCTGGTGGGGGCCAAACGTACCGACATCGTCGAAACCCTGTTTGGCATCCGCGAAAAAATTGCGGGTACCATCAAGCTGCACGGTAAAACCATCAACAACCACAGCGCCAATGAGGCGATAAACCACGGTTTCGCACTGGTCACCGAAGAACGTCGTTCCACCGGGATTTATGCCTATCTGGACGTGGGGTTCAACTCGCTGATCTCCAATATTCGCAACTACAAAAATAAAATCGGCCTGTTGGATAACGCCCGCATGAAAAGCGATACCCAGTGGGTGATCGATGCCATGCGGGTCAAAACCCCGGGCCACCATACCCACATAGGTTCGCTGTCGGGCGGTAATCAGCAGAAGGTGATCATCGGCCGTTGGCTGCTGACTCAGCCGGAAATATTAATGCTGGATGAGCCGACGCGCGGCATTGACGTCGGCGCCAAATTCGAAATTTATCAGCTGATGACCGAACTGGCGAAGAAGGGCAAGGGGATCATTATTGTCTCGTCTGAAATGCCGGAGCTTTTGGGAATTACCGACAGAATACTGGTGATGAGTAATGGTCAGGTTGCGGGCATCGTCAACACCAAACAGACCTCGCAAAATGAAATTTTACGTCTCGCATCCCTGCACCTTTAAGGATCAGAATTATGAACGCGCTGAATAAAAAAACTTTGTTCACCTATTTCAAGGAAGGTGGCATTTACGTAGTGTTGCTGGTGCTGCTGGCAATTATTATTATCCAGGACCCGACCTTCCTCAGTCTAATGAACCTGAGCAATATCCTGACCCAGTCTTCGGTGCGCATCATTATTGCACTGGGCGTGGCGGGGCTGATTGTTACCCAGGGGACTGACCTGTCCGCCGGGCGCCAGGTTGGCCTGGCGGCGGTGATCGCGGCGACGTTGTTGCAGTCGATGGATAACGTGAACAAGGTATTCCCGCATATGGAAACCTGGTCGATCCCGCTGGTGATCCTGCTGGTGTGCGCCGTGGGTGCGGTGATCGGTCTGGTGAACGGTTTGATCATCGCTTACCTCAATGTGACGCCGTTTATTACCACGCTGGGCACCATGATCATCGTTTACGGCATCAACTCGCTGTATTACGACTCCGTTGGCGCCTCGCCAGTGGCGGGGTTTGATCCCAAGTTTTCCACCTTTGCCCAGGGGTTCCTGCGTTTTGGCGACTTTAAGCTGTCGTACATCACCTTCTACGCCATCATTGCGATTATTTTTGTCTGGATCCTGTGGAATAAAACCCGCTTCGGCAAAAATATTTTCGCCATCGGCGGCAACCCTGAGGCAGCCAAGGTTTCCGGCGTGAACGTGCCGCTGAACCTGATCATGATTTATGCGCTGTCCGGGGTGTTCTACGCCTTCGGCGGCTTACTGGAAGCGGGCCGTATCGGCAGCGCCACCAATAACCTGGGCTTTATGTATGAACTGGACGCCATTGCGGCGTGCGTGGTGGGCGGGGTGTCCTTTGCCGGCGGCGTCGGGACGGTGCTGGGGGTCGTGACCGGGGTCATCATCTTTACGGTTATCAACTACGGCCTGACCTACATTGGCGTTAACCCTTACTGGCAGTACATCATCAAGGGCGGCATCATTATCTTCGCCGTGGCGTTGGACTCCTTAAAATACGCCAAGAAAAAATAGTTGTGTCTCAGCTATGAAAACGGCCAGTAAATGCTGGCCGTTGCTGTTTCCAGGGCGGCATAAAGCTTATTTGGCCTTTTGTTTTTCCGCAGCCAGCTTGTGTTCCAGCTCAACCAATTGCTCTGGCGAAACTGCCGGGTAGCCTTGGGCATCTTCCGGTACGGTATGCATGGCGGAAATGGGGATCAGTGGCCCGAGGAAGCGCGGCTCGCGTTTTAGTATGTACAAATCGGTCAGTGCGCCAAGGCGGGCGAAGATCTCGCGTGCCCGTACCGTCATCATGTCTTTTGGCGAAGGAACTGCGTAGCACTGAGCCTGGATCCCCATATGCAGCGCGATAAACAGCGCGCGCTCGCAATGGAAGCGCTGGGTGATAATGATGAAGTCGTTGGTGTCGAACACTTTTCTGGTGCGGACGATAGAGTCAAGAGTACGGAAACCGGCATAATCCAGCACGATATCGCTGGGCGCCACGCCGGCGGCGATCAAATCGCGGCGCATGGTCATCGGCTCGTTGTAGCTTTGCTGGGCATTGTCGCCGCTCAGCAGCAGGTATTTCACTTTGCCGCTGTTATAGGCATTAATCGCGCCCTGAATGCGGTAGCGATAATATTGGTTGATCACGCCGGTGCGGTAATATTTGGCCGTGCCCAGTACCACGCCGACCTGGCGATGAGGCAGGCCTTGCAGTTCGTCATAGACGTAAGGCGCGGTTTTCCAGCTGATCCAACGATCGAGCGCGAGAGCCGAAAGCATCAGCAGCGCAGTGATGATGAACAGGCTGATTATCAGGCGTTTCCACATGTTATTGCCTTACGCGCACAGGGGCCAAAAAAGATGGCTCAAGGCTACTTTACCTGACAGGCCGACGCAAGCTTGACGCCCTATCAAGCAAGCATTGCACCGCATTTTTAGGCGGTTTTGAGCATAAAAAAAGCCCGGCGAGCCGGGCCTGATGTTTAACTGCGCAAATCAGAATGAAGTGCGCTTATAGCTGCGGTATTGCGGGCGCCAGAAGTTGTGTTCGATGCCTTTCGACAGCGCTTCTTCTGAGGTGACCACTGCCACGCCTTGCAGCTGCGCCGCTTTACCCACTTCCATGGCAATGCACTTGGACACGCCCTGAATATCGTCGATATTCGGCAGCAGTGCGCCATGCCCGTCGGTCGCCAGCGGCGAACAGTCGGCCAGCGCACGGCTGGCGGCCATCAGCATCGCGTCGGTGACGCGGGTGGCGCCGGAGGCCAGTACGCCCAATCCAATCCCCGGGAAGATATAGGAGTTGTTGCACTGGGCAATCGGGAATACCTGATCTTTGTAGCTCACCGGCGCAAACGGGCTGCCGGTTGCTACTAATGCAGCGCCTTCGGTCCAGTTAATGATGTCTTCCGGGCGGGCTTCCACGCGGGAGGTTGGGTTGGACAGCGGCATGACGATCGGGCGCGGGCAGTGCTTGTGCATTTCGCGGATCAGTTCTTCGGTAAACAGGCCTGGCTGGCCCGAAACGCCGATCAAAATGGTTGGCTTGGCATTACGCACCACGTCCAGCAGGGAAATGGCATCGCTTTCTGTCTGCCATGCGGTCAGATGCTCGCTCTTTTGCACCAGCTTGCTCTGGAAATCGAGCAGGTTAGGCAGTTTGTCGGTCAGCAGGCCGAAACGGTCGACCATAAAGACGTGCGCGCGGGCTTCGTCTTCGCTCAGGCCTTCGGATTTCATCTGCGCGATAATTTGCTCGGCAATACCGCAACCTGCAGAGCCGGCGCCCAGGAAGGTGACGGTCTGATCGCGCAGTTGGCTGCCGGCGGCGCGGCTGGCGGCGATCAGGCTGCCCAGCGTGACGGCTGCGGTGCCCTGAATGTCGTCGTTGAAGCAGCAGATTTCGTCACGGTAGCGGTTCAGCAGCGGGGTGGCGTTATTCTGCGCAAAATCTTCGAACTGCAGCAGCACGTTCGGCCAGCGGCGCTTGACCGCCTGGATAAACTCTTCAACAAAGGCGTGGTATTCGTCGCCTGAAATACGCGGGTGACGCCAGCCCATGTACAGCGGATCGTTCAGGCGCTGCGGGTTGTTGGTGCCGACGTCCAGCACCACCGGCAGGGTATAGGCCGGGCTGATGCCGCCGCAGGCGGTGTACAGCGACAGTTTACCGATTGGAATGCCCATGCCGCCGATACCCTGGTCGCCCAGACCGAGAATGCGCTCACCGTCGGTGACGACGATCACCTTAACGTTTTGCTTGGTGGCGTTTTGCAGCATGTCGTCAATGCGGTCGCGATTAGGGTAGGAGATAAACAGCCCACGCGCCCGGCGGTAAATATCGGAGAAGTGCTCACAGGCCTCGCCCACCGTCGGCGTGTAGATGATCGGCATCATCTCGCTCAGGTGCGCTTCCAGCAGGCGATAGAACAGGGTTTCGTTGGTGTCCTGGATATTACGCAGATAAATGTGTTTATCGCTGTCGTTTTTGAAATCCTGGTACTGGCGGTAGGCACGTTCCGCCTGCTCTTCGATGGTTTCTACCGCTTCTGGCAGCAACCCGTGCAGGTTGAAATGGCTGCGTTCATCCTCGGTGAAAGCGCTGCCTTTATTGAGCAGCGGAAATTCCAGCAGAATAGGGCCGGCATAAGGGATGTAGAGAGGGCGTTTGCTTTCGTATTCAAGTTCCATGGCTTTTGCTCTTCAACGTATCGGATAACTTTATGGGCTAGATCCTAAAAGATCGGGGAAATATGTACAGCAATTGTTATCGGATCATGAGGTAAATTGGCGTAATTATCGACGATCAAGTCCTAATTTAACTAAAGAAAGTGTTTTAAGACGTGAATGCCATTGTAATCGGCTGGCGGGGCTGGTAACAGCGGTGCCGGGCAGCACCGCCAGGGGGCAGATTTAGAAAGTGATACGACTGACATTTTGGCAACCCAGCGCGGCCAACGTGGCGCGGGTGGCATCCCATTGGGTGAGGATGGCACTGTCGGGCTCGGCCAGCACCGCTCGAACCACTTTTTGGCAGTCGCCGCCGGAGACGTTCATCAGAATCAGCGCGGCCTGCAGCGGCGGCAGGCTGGGGTTGAAGGCTGCGTTTTCCGCATAACGACCGCTATAAATCCTCCCGTCTTCGGCTTCCAGTGCGACGCCGCTGTGAGCATTGCTGTAGGGCGCGTGACTCTGATTGGCGGCAGCCAGCGCGGCCATCTCCAGTTCGTCGGTCAGCGTCAGTTGGAAACCATGATCGACGCGGTCCATCAGCAACGTGGCGATATTCAGGTCTTTCGGGCCGAAGGCATCCGGCAGATAGTCGCCCAGGGTGGCCGGTTCGCGACCGGGCAGACGAATTTTCAGCGTGGTACCACTGTTGAGTTCGTTCATAAACTGACGGCAGTGGCCACAAGGCGTGTAGTTAACGGTGATAGAGGCTAACGCTGATTCGCCGCGTAGCCAGGCATGAGTCACGGCACACTGCTCTGCATGAATGGTTTGTTGCATCGGCGCGCCGCTGAACTCCATGTTGGCGCCAAAATACAGGTTGCCGCTCTGCCCGCGAGCAATGGCGCCAACATAAAACTGCGAAATCGGCGCTAACGAGCAGGCCGCCGCCAGCGGCAGCAGAGCGAATGCCAGAGCATCATCATCCAGCCCGCAGCGCTGCTTGATAGCATCCACTTGTTCCGCCTTGAGCATGGCCGGAAAATCAGGCGCATCAAAATAAGGCAGCAGGGCGGATTGCAATGTGGCGGGCAGTTCAGCAAAAGCGGTTTGAAAACGCGGGTGCATAGAAACTCTCTCTACAGGTTAACGGGATAACATTCTAGGCAGCCCGGCGCGAATAAAGTGTGATACAAATCTCTTTATTGATGAAATCAATGCAATGAAAACGATAAATGCGAGATGTATCGCAAGTTTTAGGCCTTAGGCAAACAGGTGCAACAGTACCGGAAACAGAAACGGCGCCAGCAGCGAGGTGATGATGCCGCAGATCACCAGGGCCAGTGAACCAAATGCCCCTTCCTGATAGTCCATTTCCGCACAGCGTGCCGTGCCCAGCGCATGTGACGCGGTCCCCATAGCCAACCCGCGTGCCGAGCGGGTGGTGATTTTCAATACTTTGAACAGCGTATGCCCGAAAACCGCGCCGAGAATACCGACGAAAATCACGCAAACGGCGCTGATTGCCGGAATGCCGCCGAGCGACTCTGCGACCGCCATGGCTATGGGCGTGGTGACCGATTTTGGCATGATGGAAGCGGCAATTTCCGGCGTAGCCCCCATCCATAAAGCGATGGCGCCGCCGCTGATCATCGCGGTGAGGCTGCCGATAAAGCAGACGGCGATAATGGACTTCCAGCGCGCGCGGATCTGATGCAGCTGTTCATACAGCGGATAAGCCAGTGCCACTACGGCCGGTTGCAGCAAGTCATTGAGGATTTTACTGCCCTGAAAATAACGCTCATAAGGAATACCGGTCAGCAACAGCAGGGGAATGATTACCGCCATCGACACCAGCAGTGGGTTCAGCAACGGCATGTTCAGCCATTGCGCCAGTTTGCGCGCTGCAAAATAGATGGCCAGCGTCAGCGGTAATGACCACCAGATTTCATGGATCATTTTTCGCCCTCCGCGGCATCAGGCTTGCCGATGATGGTGCGCTCCCTGTGGAAATAATGTGAGGTGTAGCCGACCACCACCAACACCATCAGGGTGCTGACGATGCAGGACACCACCAGCGGCCCCAGATGCTCGATAATTTGGTCATAGTATTTCATCACTCCCACGCCGATAGGCACGAACAACAGCACCATATAGCGGATCAGCAGGTGGCAACCGGGTTTGACCCATTTGGCCGGCAGAATTTGGGTGGAGAGCAGGGCGAACAGCAACAGCATGCCGATAATGCTGCCCGGAATGGCGATCGGCAGCAGAGCCGCGATGGCATTGCCGGCGAACAGACAAAGGTAGATAAGGACGAATGCCCTCAGGTATTTCCAGCACAGAGTGAGTAGCTTGGCCATAACTTAATCCCGTTTAACCGATGCATTCATCATACAATTAAACTGTGATCTTCGCCACAAATCACACCATGAATTCTCTCTATGGCTACCATGCCGATGGGGCTGGTTGACAACCGCGATGAAAAGGGACGCAGGTTTATTCTGCACTGGCGAAGTTGGCATTCTGTTGTTGCCTCTGCGCCAGGCGATGCCCGAGAAAAAAGAATAGCAGGCTGAGCAGCGCAGCAGCAATCAACATCAGAAACATCATTTGCGGCGCGGCGTAGCTGAGAATAAAACCGCACAGTACCGGATTAATGGCGCCGCCCAGAGCGCTCAGGTTTTGTACGCCGTAATAGCTGCCTTTCAGATGCTGTGGCGCGATGAAGTCGATAAACATATATTCCACCGGGATCACTATGATTTCGCCCAGGGTGAATATCGCCATGGCAAGGATCCAGAGCCAGAGCGATTGCCCGGCCAGCCAAAAACCGATCAGCCCGAGAATGAAAAATAGCGTGCCCAGCGCCAGCCAGCGCAGCATATTTTCCTGACGCATGCCGCGGCTGAGCAGATACTGCAGGGCGATGACGATACAGGCATTGACGATCATCACCGCCCCAATGACCTGATAAGCGAACTCTGCATTAGAAACGGTGATCAGGTATTGCGATAAATAGCCGGAGAACTGGCCAAAAACCACCGCACCCAGCGTACTGCCAAGGGTAAAGTAAATCAGCCGGCGATCGTTACGCAGGATGGTCAGCGTCTGGCGAAAATTAAGGCGCGCGGCGGGCGTTGCATCCAGCGCGACCGGGGCCGTAGCGGACTGCCTGCGCAGGATGACGTTCAGCGTCGCCACCGTGAATAAAGCCAATCCACCGGAAAGGTAAAACGGCAACAGCGGATCCAGACCTGCCACCAGTACCCCCAACGATGATCCAACCGCCCAGCCGACGTTGACCAGCGTATAGTTTATTGAAAAGGCTTTGATGCGCTGCGCGACCGGCAGCCAGTCGGCAAAGCACGCTTTAATGGTGATGCCCAATACGGAATAGGCGGTATGTAAAATAGCCAAAACCACAACGATACCCCCCGGCCGCGGGATCCAAGGGATAGCGAAAAAACTCAGGGCGAACAAAAGAATGGAAATCAGGATCAGCGTGTTTTTGTTGAATTTGTCTACCAGGTAGCCGCCATACAGGCTGGCGAAAATGCCGATCGCCAGGCTGATACCCAGAATGATGCCGACGCTTTTGGGCAGCAGATGAAAATGCCCGGTCAGATAGATAGTAATGAACGGCAGCGTTACGCCGCGGCCAATGGTCAGTACCAGCGAACTGACCAGCAAGGCGTTAATCAGCGGTGGGAATCCCTTCATATCAGACCTGTTTATGCATACAGTGATAAAACCAGTATGGATAACATAGCTCATTTTGGCCGTCTGGGAAGAGGCGATGTAAAAAAAGAGGTTACCTCGGTAACCTCCTGGAGAGGGATTACTTGCCGGTTTTAGCCTGTAGCCTGGCGAACCACTGCTGGACTAAGCGCATAAAAAGGGCCGAGCAAGCTCGACCCTTTAGAGGTTGGAAAACCGGTGTTATTTCACCTGCATACCTGGCTGTGCACCGCTGTCCGGGCTCAGCAGGAAGATCTCTTTCCCTCCTGGGCCGGCAGCCATCACCATGCCTTCAGAAATCCCGAAGCGCATCTTACGCGGTGCCAGGTTGGCGACCATGATGGTCAGACGGCCTTCAAGCGCTTTCGGATCCGGGTAAGCGGAGCGAATGCCAGAGAAGATCTGACGTGATTCGCCGCCCAGATCCAGCTGCAGCTTCAGCAACTTGTCTGAACCTTCAACAAAGTCGGCGCTCTTGATCAGTGCAATGCGCATATCAACCTTGGCGAAATCGTCAAAGGTGATGGTTTCCTGAATAGGATCGTCCGCCAACGGCCCGCTGACCACTTTCGTTGCCGCCATGTCTTCTTTCGAGGCGCTAACCATTTCATTGACCTTATCCAGGTCGATACGGTTGAACAGCGCCTTGAATGCGTTGACCTGATGCCCCAACAGCGGTTGCTGGATGCTGTCCCAGGTAAGCTCGCAGTTGAGGAAGGCTTCGGTACGTTCGGTCAGTGACGGCAGCACCGGTTTCAGATAGGTCATCAGCACGCGGAACAGGTTGATACCCATGGAACAGATGGCCTGCAGATCGGCATCGCGGCCTTCTTGCTTCGCCACCACCCAAGGAGCCTGTTCGTCCACATAGCGGTTAGCCAAATCGGCCAGCGCCATGATTTCACGGATTGCACGGCCCGACTCACGGCTGGCGTAGGCATCGGCGATGCTTTGCGCTGCGTTAACGAAGGTCTGGTACAGCGCCGGATCGGCCAGCTTGTCGGCCAGTTGGCCACCGAAACGCTTGCTGATAAAGCCGGCGTTGCGCGAAGCCAGGTTGACCACTTTATTGACGATGTCGGCGTTCACCCGCTGCACGAAATCTTCCAGATTCAGGTCGATATCGTCAATGCGTGAAGACAGCTTGGCGGCGTAGTAATAACGCAGGCAGTCGGCATCCAGGTGTTGCAGGTAGGTGCCGGCCTTGATGAAAGTGCCGCGAGATTTGGACATCTTGGCGCCGTTCACCGTCACATAGCCGTGCACGAACAGATTGGTCGGTTTGCGGAAGTTACTGCCTTCCAGCATCGCCGGCCAGAACAGGCTGTGGAAATAAACGATGTCTTTACCGATAAAGTGATACAGCTCGGTCGTGGAGTCCTTACGCCAGAACTCGTCGAAATCCAGATTGCCGCGTTTGTCGCACAGGTTTTTGAATGAACCCATGTAACCGATAGGCGCATCTAGCCAGACGTAGAAGTATTTGCCCGGCGCGTCCGGGATTTCAAAGCCGAAATACGGCGCATCGCGGGAGATATCCCACTGTTGCAGGCCGGATTCGAACCACTCCTGCATCTTGTTTGCCACCTGTTCTTGCAGCGCGCCGGAACGGGTCCAGGCCTGCAGCATTTCGCTGAACGACGGCAGATCAAAGAAGAAGTGCTCTGAATCACGCAATACCGGCGTTGCCCCGGAAACTACGGATTTCGGCTCGATCAACTCGGTCGGGCTGTAGGTCGCGCCGCAGACTTCGCAGTTGTCGCCGTATTGGTCCGGTGATTTACATTTCGGGCAGGTGCCTTTGACGAAACGGTCGGGCAGGAACATGCCTTTCTCCGGATCGTACAGCTGTGAAATGGTGCGGTTCTTGATAAAGCCGTTTTCTTTCAGGCGGCCGTAAATCAGGCTCGACAGTTCACGGTTTTCATCGCTATGGGTGGAATGATAGTTATCATAGCTGATGCCAAAACCGGCGAAATCCTGTTGGTGCTCCTGGCTCATCTCCGCAATCATTTCTTCCGGCTTGATGCCCAACTGCTGAGCTTTCAGCATGATTGGCGTGCCGTGCGCGTCGTCCGCACAGATGAAATGAACCTCGTTGCCGCGCATTCGTTGGTAACGAACCCAGATATCTGCCTGGATATGCTCGAGCATGTGGCCGAGATGGATGGAACCATTTGCGTACGGTAGCGCGCACGTCACCAATAATTTTTTCGCGACTTGAGCCATAGTGAGAACTTGGTTTCTGTAATGAATAAAAAGGGTCTTCGATGTTACCCGATCGCGCCCGCTACGGCTAGGGCGGTTTCTTTGTGCGGACATGCGCCGACCGGCGCTCACTTCTGATATGCTTAGCGGGAAGCTATCCATTCAAAATCAAGGAGCCGGGATGAACGCAAAATCCCCCGAGCAGACCAACCCCGAAGTTCTGCGTGCCCTGGTGACCGGTGTACTGGCCGCCTTTGAACACCCGACGTTAAAAAACAATCTGACTGCGCTGAAGGCAATTCACCACTGCGCGCTGCTGGATAATGTGCTGCATATTGAATTGACCATGCCCTTTGCCTGGCAAAGTGGTTTTGAGGCGCTCAAAGACAGCGTCAGCACAGAACTGCTGCGCGTGACCGGCGCCGAGGCGATTGACTGGAAACTGAAGCATGATATCACCACGCTGAAACGCGCCAACGATCAGGCCGGCATCAAGGGCGTGCGCAATATTATCGCCATCAGTTCCGGCAAGGGCGGGGTGGGCAAATCCACCACAGCGGTTAACCTGGCGTTAGCGCTGGCGGCAGAAGGCGCCAAGGTCGGCATTTTGGACGCCGACATCTACGGTCCATCAATCCCGAACATGCTGGGGACGGAAAACGAGCGACCAACCTCACCGGACGGTCAGCACATGGCGCCGATCGTGGCCCACGGGTTAGCGACCAACTCGATCGGTTATCTGGTGACCGATGACAACGCCATGGTTTGGCGTGGCCCAATGGCCAGCAAGGCGCTGATGCAACTGCTGCAGGACACGCTGTGGCCGGATCTGGACTATTTGGTGCTGGATATGCCGCCGGGTACCGGCGACATCCAGTTGACGCTGTCGCAAAATATTCCGGTCACTGGCGCTCTGGTTGTTACAACACCGCAGGATATTGCGCTGCTCGATGCCGCCAAGGGCATTGTGATGTTTGAAAAAGTGCATGTGCCGGTCTTGGGTATCGTGGAAAACATGAGCGTGCATATTTGCAGCAACTGCGGACATCACGAGCCGATCTTCGGTACCGGCGGGGCGGAGAAGCTGGTGAAGAAATACCACAGCCGCCTGTTGGGGCAACTGCCGCTGCACATTTCTCTGCGCGAGGATTTGGATCGCGGTGCGCCAACGGTGATAAGCCGACCGGACAGCGAGTTTGCCGAACTGTATCGCCAACTTGCCGGACGGGTTGCTGCGCAAATGTACTGGCAGGGCGAGGCGATCCCGACGGAAATCTCTTTCCGCGCGCTGTAATCGCCGCAGGCAGGAAAATAAAAACCCCGGCTATCTCCGGGGTTTTTCTTATGGTGCTGTGACGTGTTTGTGCAAATCGGCGCGGGTATAAGGGTGTTCGATGTGCGCGAGGGTTACAGCAATATGTTCCAGCAGGCCTTGCGTGGGCGCCGGTTGTCGATTGCCCATCAGCGCCAGTGGTAAGGCCAGAGCGGCGATAATTCTCGGCCATGAAAGCTGTGGCCGCACCTTACCGCGTTGCAGCAACAGAAATAAGGTACTGGCCAGATAACCAAGCACTAGCCCGCTAACCACTTCCGAAGGTGAATGCACCTGAATGGCCAACCGCGATAGCCCTATGGTGAGTGGCAGGACCAAGCCGAACACTAACGCCATGCTGCGTACGGCATGGGAAAAACGTCCGGTCAGCGTCCAGAGGAATACTGGCCAGATGCTGGCGGCCAGGGCTGAATGACCGCTAAAACCGGTAAAGTCATAACTTTCGATGCCAATCCCCCAGCCCATAAAGGCCAGCTTGGACACACATACCACAGCGCCGGCGCTGCCGAAGATCAACGCCCATTGCCAGCCGGCGGTTCTGGTGGCGCGCGGGACGACCAATGCGACAAAGAGAATTAATGCACATGGCAACAGCAACATGCTGTCGCCAAAAAATGTCAGAAAATACCAATCCAGCACGTCAGACTCCGATAAAATACAGCACCCCATGGGTAGGATGATGAGCAAGCATGGGAGTTTATCTCGTGACGCCCAATTGCCCTAGACGCAATAATCTTAAAACGTTGCAAGCACCGTTGTGGCGAAATAACTGCAGATAGCAACCACCAGCGCCAATATAGTCTGGCGCAATGCCCGCTAACTCCCTATAATTGTCGCGTTTTAGTCCCCCCCTTCACACTACGAAATCAGGTCTTTAATTTTATGACTGACAAGCCGCATCAGTGCGTCATTATTGGTATCGCCGGCGCATCTGCCTCCGGAAAAAGCCTTATCGCCAGTACGTTGTATCGTGAGCTTCGCGATCAGGTTGGCGATGAACATATCGGCGTTATTCCTGAAGACAGTTACTACAAAGACCAGACACACCTGACCATGGAAGAACGGGTCAAAACAAACTATGACCACCCGAGCGCCATGGATCACAATCTGCTGTTCCAGCATCTGCAAATGCTGAAATCGGGCAGGGCGATAGAGTTACCTTTGTATAGCTACACCGAACACACGCGCAAAAAAGAGACTGTTCACCTGGAACCGAAAAAGGTGATTATTTTGGAAGGGATCCTGCTGTTAACGGACATCCGTTTACGTCAGGAAATGAACTTCTCGATCTTTGTCGATACGCCGCTGGATATTTGCTTGATGCGTCGTATGAAGCGCGACGTGAATGAGCGTGGTCGTTCAATGGATTCGGTAATGGCGCAATACCAGAAAACCGTTCGTCCGATGTTCCTGCAGTTTATCGAACCTTCCAAACAATATGCCGACATTATTGTCCCTCGTGGCGGCAAAAACCGCATTGCGATCGATATTCTGAAAGCCAAAATCAGCCAATTCTTTGAATAATGCCGTTCAATGGCCGGAAAACCTGTGTTTCCGGTCAGCGGGCAACTATTTGCGCTGCGGCGTAGACCTTTCGCCCGTTGTGTGGCAATTTTTGTTTTAGTGACACGCCTGATGGAGATAAAGAAATGAGACTGTGCGACCGTGATATAGAAGCCTGGCTGGATTGCGAAAAGCTGGTGATTTCACCGCGTCCGCCGATTGAGCGTATTAACGGGGCCACAGTGGATGTCCGTTTAGGCAATCAGTTCCGCGTGTTTCGCGGCCACACCGCCGCGTTTATCGATCTCAGTGGGCCGAAAGACGAAGTCAGTGCCGCATTGGATCGCGTGATGAGTGATGAAATCGTTCTGCCAGAAGGCGAAGCCTTCTTCCTGCATCCGGGCGAACTGGCGCTTGCGGTGACGCTGGAGTCGGTAACGCTGCCAAACGATCTGGTGGGGTGGCTGGACGGGCGTTCTTCTCTGGCGCGCCTGGGTTTAATGGTGCACGTTACCGCACACCGTATCGACCCAGGCTGGCAGGGCCGAATTGTTCTGGAGTTCTATAATTCAGGTAAGCTGCCATTGGCATTACGCCCGGGCATGCTGATTGGCGCGCTGAGTTTTGAACCGCTTTCTGGGCCGGCGGCACGTCCTTACAACAGCCGGCAGGATGCAAAATACCGCGATCAGCAGGGTGCGGTAGCCAGTCGAATCGACAAGGACTAACAGCGCTGGAAGCACTGTCGGTGGGGCGTTGACAAGAGGATGGCATGAGAAGATTACTGACGACTTTGGTGATTTTGCTGGTGGTGCTGGTGGCGGGAATGTCTGCGCTGGTGCTGTTGGTTAATCCGAATGATTTTCGCGCCTATATGGTCACGAAGGTCGAACAAAAGAGCGGTTATCATCTGACGTTGGACGGTGAGCTGCGCTGGCACATCTGGCCACAGCTCAGTATCCTTGCAGGGCGCATGACGCTGACAGCCCCCGGAGCCACTGCGCCGGTGGTGAGCGCCGACAACATGCGGCTGGATGTCAAACTGCTGCCGTTGTTATCGCATCAGCTGTTTGTGAAACAGGTGATGTTGAAAAACGCCGTTATCCGCCTGACGCCCGACAGTGAAGAGCAGACCCAACCTGACGCACCGATCGCCCCCGCGGGCCATTCCGAAGAGTCGGCAGAGGCGCCGTGGAAATTTGATATCGATAATCTTCGCGTGGTGGACAGTCTGCTGATCTGGCAGCGTGCCAACAACGAGCAGATTAACGTTCGCGATATCAACCTCACCCTGCAGCAAAATGCCAAACGCCAGGCGCAAATGGAACTTTCCAGCCGGGTGAACCGCAATCAGCGCGATCTGAGTTTCAGTATGGCGGCGGATATCGATCTGCAGCAATTTCCACGACGCATTGCCGCCAATGTGAGCCAGTTCAGTTATCAACTGGAAGGTGCTGACATTCTGGCCGGCGGTATTAAGGGCGAAGGCAGCGCTCAGGTGGTATATCAGCAAACGCCACAGCAAGTCGCACTAAGCCAGCTTAGCGTTAGCGCAAATGACAGCACGTTCACCGGTGACGCCGACATTAAGTTCGGTGAAATCCCGGCCTACACGCTTAACCTGGCGTCCACTGTGCTTAATTTGGATACATTTACCGGTTGGCAAGCCAGCAGTTCACAAGCTCAGCTATCACAGGTTGTGACCTCAGCGCCGGTCATAGCCAGCCAAATGGACGATCCTCAGCACAATCTTGAGGTGCTGCGAGATTTTAATGCTCAACTCAATTTAAGCGTGGATCAACTGACTTATCGCGGCATGAACATTGCCCATTTGGTGCTGCAAGCGGATAACCGGCAGGGGTTGTTGACATCTCATTCGCTCTCTGGACAGTTGGCTGGCGGTGATTTTGCGTTGCCAGGGACGTTGGACGCACGGGGGAGCCGCCCGGTCATCACGGTGCAGCCGGTTGTGAAACAGGTTGAACTTGGCACCGTTTTGAAAGCGTTCGAGATGCCACAGGTGTTGACCGGCAAATTCAGCATGCAGGGGGATTTAACCGGCGATCGCTTTACCTCACAGTCATTTGAACGACGCTGGCAGGGCACGGCTCAGATGACGATGCAGGACGCGCAGTTGCATGGTCTGAATATTCAACAGTTGATTCAGCAAGCGGTGGCGCGTAACGACAGCAGCGTACGCGGGCAAGACGAATATCAACGTTATACCGAAGTGAAACAACTGTCGGCGAAGGCCAGCCTTAACCGGGGCACGGTAAAAATTACCGAGCTGGGCGCAGATTCCCCATTGTTGAACCTGAGTGGCGGCGGTACCGTGGATATGCCGGGCAAACAGTGCGATATGGCGCTTAATGTCCGGGTAACCGGCGGTTGGCAGGGACGCGACGATCTGATCCAACAACTGCAGAAAACGCCGATCCCACTGCGGGTTTATGGCCCGTGGAACCAGCTTAACTACCAATTGCAGGTCGATCAGATATTGCGTAAAACGCTGCAGGACCGGGCGAAGGACGCGCTGAACAAATGGGCAGAAAAGAACCAGGATTCACGCGAAGGGCAGGATCTGAAAAAGCTGCTCGATAAACTCTAATCTTAACGATGCGGGTCGGTTCTCGGCCCGCATTTTTGATAAACCCCGTAAAGTGTTTCTCCCCCCAATAATTTCCTCCCGTAACATTGACGAACATCATGATGCATTTGACTGAGTTTGTGCAGAGTGTGCGCAGTAAGGCGATTTATACGCTTTGGCATGGTCAATAACGATAATGATAAGTTGAGGGAATATGATAGAGCTTCTGATTGGGGCGGTCGTCGCGGCGGGCGTTGGCCGCTACATCATCAAGGGTTACTCCGCTACCGGAGTGTTGATGGTGGGGGGCTTATTGCTGTTGGCAATCAGCGCCCTGATGGGCAAAAGCCTGTTGCCTGCCAGTGCTGCCACTACCGGGTGGCGTGCGACTGACATCATCGAATACGTCAAAATCTTGCTGATGAGTCGCGGTGGCGATCTTGGCATGATGATTATGATGCTGTGTGGCTTTGCAGCTTATATGACGCACATTGGTGCTAATGATGTGGTCGTAAAGCTGGCCTCACGTCCATTGCAGATGATCAACTCTCCTTATCTTTTAATGGTGGCAGCCTACTTTGTCGCTTGCCTGATGTCACTGGCGGTATCATCCGCTACCGGCCTGGGCGTATTGCTGATGGCAACGCTATTCCCGTTGATGGTTAATGTCGGCATCAGCCGCGGTGCAGCGGCGGCTATCTGCGCTTCGCCTGCGGCGATTATCCTGGCGCCAACCTCCGGTGATGTGGTATTGGCCGCCAAGGCAGCGGAAATGCCGCTGGTCGATTTTGCTTTTAAAACCACTTTGCCCATTTCCATTGCGGCCATTGTCTGCATGGCCATCGCGCATTTCTTCTGGCAACGCTATCTGGACAAAAAGGGCAACGAACAGCATCACATTATGGATGTGAGTGAAATCACTACTCACGCACCGGGGTTCTACGCCGTGCTGCCTTTCACCCCTATCCTCGGGGTGTTGGTATTTGACGGTAAATGGGGGCCGGAACTGCATATCATCACCGTGTTGGTCGGGTGCATGTTACTGGCAGCGGTAATCGAATTCCTGCGCAGTTTTAGCGCCAAACAGGTGTTCACGGGATTGGAGGTTGCTTATCGCGGTATGGCGGATGCTTTTGCCAGCGTCGTGATGCTGTTGGTGGCAGCCGGCGTTTTCGCACAGGGGCTTAGCACCGTCGGATTTATCAGTGGGCTGATCAGCCTGGCGCAGTCGTTCGGTACCGGTGGCATTATCATGATGCTGGTACTGGTGGTGATTACCATGCTGGCAGCCATGACGACCGGTTCGGGGAACGCACCTTTCTATGCTTTCGTTGAGCTCATTCCCAAGTTGGCGGCGCAGATGGGGGTTAATCCGGCTTATCTGGTGATCCCGATGCTGCAGGCTTCAAATCTGGGGCGCACCCTGTCGCCGGTATCTGGCGTGGTGGTTGCGGTGGCCGGCATGGCTAAGATCTCGCCTTTCGAGGTGGTAAAACGCACTTCGGTGCCGGTGATCGTCGGGTTAATCGTGGTGATTGTGGCGACGGAGCTGCTGGTTCCCCAGCATTTATAAAAGGGGCCGGGTCATACCCGGCCAGGCTTTACACCTCGTAGTCCGGCTCGGGCACCGACAGCGGGGTGATTTTCACTTTCAAGATACGGTGGCTGCTGACTTCCAGCGGTTCGAACAGGTAGTCACCGATCCGCAACTGCTCGCCTTCCTGAGGAATACGCTGGCTGTGCTCCATCAACAGGCCGGCCAGCGTGTGATACTCACGCTTTTCTTCCAACGGCAACGGCAGATACAACACCAAATCTTCCAGTGGCATATAGCCGTTGGCGGTCCAACTGCCATCCTCATTTTGCTGGATATCATGCCGGGCATCCACTTCCTCACCGGCTTCCGGCAGGTTACCGGCGATGGTTTCCATCACATCGGTCAGCGTGACGATCCCTTCCACCGAGCCGAACTCATCGACCACAAAGGCAAAATGCGTCTGCGCCTGACGGAATTGTTCCAGCGCGCTCAGCAGGGTTAACTGCTCGGGGAAGATCAGCGGTTGCAGCACCAGCGCGCGTAAATCTAGCGGGGCCTGGGTAAGCTGTTGTTTCAACACGTCAATGGTGTGAATAACGCCGAGCGGTTCATCACTGGCGCTGTTTTCCACCACCACGATGCGTGTATGCTGATTTTTTTCCAGCAGTTGGGTCAGCTTTTCCTGTGGGTCATTCAGCTCAAGGTATTCCACATCATGGCGGGAAGTCATAATGCTGCTTACCGTACGCTGGGCCATGCCCAACACGCGTTCGATCATATGGCGTTCTTGCTGATTGAAAATCTCGCCGCTCTCACTGTCGCTGTCGGCCAGCAGGTTGGCTGAGTGGCTGTCGACTTCCGCTTCTTCATGTTTGCCGCTCAGCATGCGCAGCACGGCCTCTGCCGTCCGTTCG
The DNA here is from genome assembly GCF_046531865.1 of Serratia sp. AXJ-M. NCBI lineage: Bacteria > Pseudomonadati > Pseudomonadota > Gammaproteobacteria > Enterobacterales > Yersiniaceae > Serratia > Serratia sp. AXJ-M. The sequence goes on from NZ_CP059394.1 coordinate 1,637,557, forward strand.
CGCAATGGTCGCACTTTGGAAAGAAAGCGGCGCCGATTGAACTGCGACAGCTGGTTCAACGCTTCGATCATCACCGAGAAGCCAATTGCAGCGTACAAATAGCCTTTTGGAATATGGTAGCCGAAGCCCTCGGCGACCAGGCTAAAGCCGATCATCAGCAGGAAGCTCAGGCACAGGATAACGATTGTCGGGTGGGCGTTGACGAAGCGTGTTAAGGGCTTGCTGGCCAGCAACATCAAGCCGATAGCGATACAAACCGCAATCATCATGACGGCGAGGTGATCAACCATACCGACGGCAGTGATCACCGAGTCGAGCGAGAATACGGCATCCAACACCACGATTTGCGCCACCACCGGCCAGAAACGGGCACCCTTGCGCGAGCCATGTTGCTCTTCATCTTTACCCTCCAGCCGTTCGTTAAGCTCCATCGTGGCTTTGAACAGCAGGAAGATCCCCCCAATCAGCATGATAAGGTCGCGACCGCTAAACGGATGTCCGGCGGCAAAAAACAGCGGTTGGGTCAGCGTAGCCAACCATGAGATGGAGGCCAACAGGGCCAAACGCATCAGCAATGCCAGTAACAGGCCTACGACGCGAGCCTTATCTCTCTGATGTTTAGGTAATTTTTCCGCCAGAATGGCGATAAAGATAAGGTTGTCTATACCCAGAACGATTTCCAGCACGACCAGAGTGGCCAGGCCGGCCCAAATTGTTGGATCCGCGATCCATTCCATACGCCCAATTTCACCTGTAAGTTCGACGGCTTATGCCGCCAGTGAATGATGGGTGTTGCACCGGGAAAATTCAACTTTAAAACCATGGCCTGGAAGGCTAAGGATGCAACATGACGGAAATCACTAAAATAATGCATAAAAAATCACCCCGTTGAAGGGCATTCGGAATGAACTGTGGCGAGAAATAGGTGGTTTTCGGAAAAGAGAGTCCCTGGCCGGAGCATGGCATCAGACGCCTGATGATAAAATCAGCGTTAGTATAAATTTTAAAAATCAATCCGTTATAGGTTTGGCTGGCTGCTACACTTTGTTCAGTCTGCTCCAGTGGGTAGTCTTATTCTGAAAAGGGCATCCAACGGGTATCTTAGGCTTGTATCGATAAGGTAATAGTATAAGAATCTTAGCCACATAAACATTTACAAGTATCATCGTTTGGTTATAAGGGCGTATTTATTTTGTTTTTTCTGTGATCTATCTATCGCTTAACAAACGAATACGGCCCCTAATTTACATCAAAGTGAGATTGGAACCCCCAATCACCCCATAGAGAACGATGACAGTGCACTGGTAGCTGAAAGCCAGGGGCGGTAGCGTGTCTGTTTGAGTGAAAAGTTCTTGTATTATCATTAGTAATGTGCTAGCTGGTTTGTATGGGCTGAGTTGAACAGTATTTATATGGTTTGGTATAAAAATCTCTCGGAATGTGCGGTGGGTAGAATTTTCGGGGGATTTATGAGGCGGGACATTTGAATCTTAATAATAAAGTGAAATCAGCGGCATTATGGTCGGCATTTGAGGCATTATCATCTTCACTATTAAGTGTCATATCGATCATATTCTTGGCACGGATCTTGATACCTGAAGACTATGGGCAGATTGCTACCGCACAGATTATTGCGGCACTGGTGTTAATGCTATTGGGATTCGGCCTCACAGAGGCCGTAATTCAAAAGAAGGAGCTTACGCAAGAACATTTGTTTTCTGCATTTTGGGGAAGTCTAGGACTCGCGATAGTTGGTTTCCTTGTTTGTTTGAGTATTGCGGCATACTTCCATTTAACAAGTCAGAATGAGAATATCCCTATCATTTTGATATTTGAAGGTGTCGGGGTTTTCCTAAATCTTGTTGTTATGCTTCCTACGGCAATGTTATTACGTAATCTCGAAATGAGCGCATTTACTAAGAGAACGATTTTCTCGAGATTAATGTTTTTTGCTGTGGCTGTGCCAATGGCGTTAAAAGGTTTTGGTTTGTGGAGCATAGTATTTGCCAATTTGGTTCAGGTAATTATTGCAACGGTATTGGTATTCTATGCAGCTAGAAATCTTTTGCCAGGATGGGGGCGTTTCAGTAAGGCTCATTTCTTAGAGCTAACATCATTCGGGGTATTTGTCATGATTGAAAATTTACTCTGGAGTGTTATGTCTAGAGTGTTTAGTTTGCTTATTTTTAACTTTCATGGCACTTCAGCGCTTGGCTTGTTCAATATGGCAACTCGGTTGACCGATGCGATACTGTCCATATTGAATACGGTGATTGGGCGTATTGCTTTACCATTGTTCTCATCTGTACAACATGACTCTGATAAGTTGAAGTTGGCATTTAAAAAAGCGACATTTATCTTTAATTTGGTTTCAATGCCCGCTTTCTTCGGTATAGCTTTGACTTGTGAATATTGGTTGCCAATCGTTTTGGGCGAGCAATGGCGTGATGCAATTCCTGTCATTCAAATAATTGCAGTCATGAATGGCATTATGTTCAGCCGAACTTTCGTAGGTACTCTGATGAAGGCGATCGGGGAATCACGCCGATTTCTGTATCTATCGGCAGTTGCTGCTGTAACAACAGTGATTGCAGCAGTTGTTACACGTGACATGACCTTGATAGAAACGATAGGCGCTTGGTCGGCAGCAAGAGTGTTAATCACTATCCCAGTTGGTATTTGGCTGATGAATAAAATATTCGGAATGACAGGATATGAACAGCTATCACCTGTGATCGTTCCTTTTGTTTCTAGTCTAATTATGGCCGGTGTCATCGTATTGACTAACTTCATTGTTGAAAAGTACACCGATAGTTCATTGATGATGTCAGCAATACAAATAACGGTAGGTGTGATTAGTTATGCGATTATTTGCCTTTTACTAAGTAAATCGAAGCTAATTTCAACTGCGATAAGATAATTTTTAATTTTAAAATTAATTTTTGGTGCTATATGAATCATACGATGACTGCTCTTAAAGATAAATTGCAGGGGATTCTCGAGTATATTGAGGATAAAAATGATGTAATTTATCTAGACTACCCATTTCATCATAATGTTGGTGACTTATTGATATACCAGGGCGCAATTAAGTTTTTTGCTGAAAGTGATGTTACATTTAAGTTATTGCGTAATGCACATGATTACTCTCTTTCAGAGTTGACGTCTCATATTACGCCAAAAACAACTATTCTATGTCATGGTGGTGGGAATTTTGGTGATATTTACCGCCTGCATCAGGCGATGCGAGAAGATGTAGTAGCTAATTTTCCAAATAATCGCATTATTATCTTGCCGCAAACCGCATTTTTCAGTAGCGATGAGGCATTAGAAGAATCTGCAAAATGCTTCAGAAAAAACAAGAATGTCGTCATTTATTCTCGAGACACCCGAAGTGTTGAGGTTTTTAACAAATTCACTGATAATGTTTATCTGATGCCAGATATGGCTCATCACTTGTATGGTTTGCTGGAAAGATCTGGAAATAAGAAAAACGAAAAATTATACTTTCTGCGCATAGACTGTGAAGTTAGCCCCGAACAGGAAAAGCTAAATTTAGACTCATCAATAAAAACGTTGGATTGGATCGATGTTCTGACGGGGAAAGATATTTTTATTCGTAAAGTGCTGACGAAGTTAATGCGCTTGAGCATAAAGACTAACTCCGGAGCGTTAAAGGATTTAGTAGCTAAAGCCTGGGTTTATAATACGTGGGGAATGACAAATAAATATTCAAAATTATTTTCTGGTTATTCGGAAGTGATTACTTCACGTATGCATGGTCATATTTTATCTTGTTTGGTCGATACCGATAATATTTTGGTTGATAATTCTTATGGGAAAAATCAAGGATATTATAATGAGTGGACTTACCCAATAAAAAATGCTCGTCTATTATCACAGTGATATTGATTCGATATAGAGAAAAATAAGGGTGAGAATGATACCTATTTATGTAGTGTCAATGAAAAAGGATGAGGCTCGTAGAGGCGTTCTGCAAGCTGCATTCGATAAACTAGATATCGATTTTAAGTTTATTGATGCTGTAGTGGGTAAGGATGTTTCAGAGTCTGAGAGAGCTAAACTTAATTTTAGTGGTACCGATAGCCGCAAAGGTCGATTGCCGACTGATGGGGAAATTGGCTGTTCATTGAGTCATCAACTGATTTATAAGGATATCGTTCAGCGTGATGAAGCATGGAGTATTATTCTGGAAGATGATGCCATTATTGATGAGCGGTTTAATACTTTCTATCGCGCATTAAACCAACAGGTTTTGAGCCAGAACTTTGACACCAATGCATTGTATCTACTTGGTGGGCAAGAAGGTGTCGCATATCAACCTAAGGTTGCGCTAAGTCGACGCAACAAGATTGTTTTAGGCAACGGTGTCATTTTTCGGCGGGCAATTAAAAGTGAAGGATATCTCTTTCGAACTTGTTGCTACATGATGAGTAAAGAGTTGGCAGAAAAGTTACTAAGGTTATTTGCACAAGACTATTATATTGCAGATGAGTGGGTATATTTTCATCGCTTAGGTCTAATTGAAGGTATGTACTTGGCAGATTTTGTTGGCCACCCATTAGAGTTGGGAGGCAGTCACTTGGAGCAAGAGCGTTTAGCGGCCATTGCGCTGAAACAGCCTATGCAACCCGATAGTGAAGGATTCAAGAAAAAAATTAAATTTTTCCTTAAATCTTATTTTAAACTTCATCTCGTCAAGGCTCTTCTTATTAGATGTCGAGTTTTTCTATATGGTTTTCGCTATCGATAATAGAGTCTTTCATTGCCTCACTACAGTCGATGGCAACTAGTGAAAACAATATTGTCGATGAGTCATTATGAGTTTAACTATTTTTTTTTGAGTGTGATTTTTATCCTCATATCGATTAAATGTTAATTAAAGAGATAAGTGAGTCAATTATGAGTAATAAATTGAAGGCGGTTATTCCTGTGGCTGGACTGGGTACTCGCATGCTGCCGGCGACAAAAGCAATTCCTAAAGAAATGTTGCCAGTAGTAGATAAGCCATTGATCCAATATATTGTTAATGAGTGTGTTGCTGCGGGAATTAAAGATATCGTCTTGGTTACTCATTCTTCGAAAAATGCAATAGAAAATCACTTTGACACTTCATTTGAGCTAGAGGCCGTTCTTGAGTCACGCGTGAAGCGTCAATTATTAGAGGAAGTACAATCCATTTGTCCTCCTGATGTAACCGTTATGCAGGTTAGACAAGGACAAGCTAAAGGATTAGGTCATGCAGTACTTTGCGCTAAACCAATGGTGGGGGATGACGCATTTGTTGTATTATTACCGGATGTGCTACTTGATGATGCAACTTCGGATCTCCGCAAAGAGAACCTAGCAAAAATGCTCAAGCGCTTTGACGAATCAGGTCACAGTCAGATCATGGTTGAGCCTGTCCCTATTGCTGATGTTTCAAAATATGGCATTGTGGACTGCGGCGGGGTAGCACTTTCAGCCGGAAAAAGTGCACCAATGACGAAAGTTGTAGAGAAACCCGCCCGCGAAGAGGCCCCTTCGAATTTGGCGGTCGTGGGGCGGTATGTACTATCTGCTGATATTTGGCCCTTGCTGGAGCAGACGCCTCCTGGAGCAGGGGATGAGATCCAATTGACTGACGCAATTGCTTTACTGATGAAGCAGCAAGTGGTTGAGGCTTTCCATATGAGTGGTAAATCTCATGACTGTGGCGACAAACTTGGCTATATGAAGGCATTTGTTCAGTATGGCTTGAGACATGCTTCCGAAGGTGCAGAATTCAGCAAATGGTTGCAGCAAACAATTGCTGCCAAGTAGGTTTTGAATGCAATTATCGCAATCTTGATATGGGCTAAGGGGTAATATGACAAACTTAAAAGCTGTCATTCCAGTTGCAGGGCTGGGGATGCGCATGCTACCAGCGACGAAAGCTATTCCTAAAGAAATGCTGCCTATTGTCGATAAACCACTAATTCAGTATGTAGTGAATGAGTGTGTAGCTGCTGGAATTAAAGAAATCATCTTGGTTACCCACTCGTCCAAGAATGCCATTGAAAACCACTTTGATACATCGTTTGAACTGGAAGCGATGCTCGAAGCCCGGGTTAAGCGCCAATTGTTGGAAGAGGTTCAGTCCATATGCCCCAAAGGCGTTACCTTGATGCACATTCGTCAGGGGCAACCCAAAGGATTGGGGCATGCCGTATTGTGTGCGAAACCGCTGATAGGTGATTCACCGTTCATCGTTTTGCTTCCTGATGTTTTGTTGGACGATGCCAAAGCTAATTTTAGGCGTGATAATTTGCCTCATATGGTCGCGCGTTTCAAAGAGACAGGCTTTAGTCAGGTACTGGTTCAGGCTGTTGCTGCAAATGTACTTTATGATTATTCTGTCGTTGAATGTGAGAAACAGGACTTGGTTGAGGGAGATATATCTAAAATCACCTCCATAATTGAAAAACCGAACAAGGGGATTCAACTCAAGTCCAATTACTCTGCCGTTGGGCGTTACGTACTGTCTGCTGATATATGGCCAATTCTAGAGCGGACGGTTCCTGGCGTATGGGGTCGGATCCAGTTAACAGATGCTATTGCTACTTTAGCGAAGCAAAAGCCCGTTGAGGCAATGCGATTAGTCGGCGAGTCTTTTAACTGTGGTGAAAAAATGGGGTACCTGCGGGCATTCGTCACCTACGGTTTGCGCCATCCTGTGCAAGGTGAAGCGTTTCGTGCATGGGTACAATCTCTCTCCTTCTAGGGGAGAGTTTAAGGTTATATCATCGGTTTTGTGGCGCAAGCGACAAATTGATGCGGCAGTACTGGAGATGCACCTCACCAGACATAAGTGATATTACACTCCTTTGTTTAAATGATGATTAAACCTCACTATCTTTTAAGTTGGATAGGCAATTTAATATCATGGTACTCAAGGGAGAGTAGCAAACTATTGGCAGGGCTACACAGTGGTGCAACCATGGTTGGCTGGTTTGGTAGACTTGCGAAACATTTACTTTGAAAGTGATGATAACTCGATGGCAAAAAGACAATTGAAATTGATATCTATATTGGTATCAATCACTGTGCTCAGCTCTTGCACTGTATTTCCTGGGCAGCACTTGAGCACAAGTAATAAAGATGAAGTAAAACAACAGGATAGTGATTTTGACATCAATAAGATGGTCAATATTTACCCTGTCACGCCTGGGTTGATAGAAAAACTACGTCCAGTCAAAGTCGTTGCCCAGCCTAACTCAAAACTAGAAAAAGCATTGAGTAGCTATGAATATTATATCGGTATTGGCGATGTACTGAATGTTACAGTCTGGGATCATCCTGAACTTACCACACCAGCAGGTCAATATCGTAGCGCAAGTGATACCGGTAACTGGGTTCAGTCCGATGGTACTATTTTTTACCCATATATCGGTAAAGTGAAGGTTGTAGGCAAAACTACAGGTCAGGTGCGAACTGAAATTGCCAACAGGCTTGCACAGTACATTGAAAGCCCTCAGGTTGATGTTAATATCGCGGCGTTTCGTTCTCAAAAAGCCTATATTTCAGGTGAAGTGTCAAAATCCGGTCAACAAGCAATTACTAATGTGCCTCTGACTGTACTCGATGCGGTGAATGTTGCTGGTGGGTTGACTGAAAATGCAGATTGGCGAAATATCATTCTGACTCATAATGGAAAAGAACAACGTCTTTCATTACAGAAGCTGATGCAAAATGGTGATCTGACACAGAACCAGTTGCTTTATCCAGGCGATATTTTATATGTACCGCGTAACGACGATCTTAAAGTGTTTGTAATGGGAGAAGTGAAAACCCCTGCAACGTTGAAAATGGATCGTAGTGGTATGACATTGACTGAGGCTTTGGGTAACAGTAATGGGCTAAGCCAATCAGCCGCGGATGCGACGGGTGTATTTGTTATTCGCCCTCTGCATGGTACTGAAGGCAGTAAGTTAGCCAATATTTATCAGCTTAATATGGCTGATGCCACCGCTATGGTTATGGGGGCGGAGTTCCATCTTCAACCATATGATATTGTTTATGTAACGGCTGCACCTATCGTTCGTTGGAATCGTTTGATCACCCAGTTGGCCCCGACGATAACTAGTTTCAATGATTTGACAGAAGGCACGTTACGTATTCGTAATTGGCCATAGGAAAAACTATGTTTGATTCAATACTTGTGGTTTGTGTTGGGAATATTTGTCGCTCCCCAACCGGAGAGCGGCTACTCCAGCAGCACTTGCCAAACAAACGAATTACTTCTGCAGGTATTCAAGCATTGGTTGGTCATGCGGCTGATAAAGCAGCTGAAAATGTGGCCTGCGTAAATGGTCTCTCTTTAGAGGGACATATTGCCAAGCAATTGACAAAGGAAATGTGTAGAGAATATTCATTAATACTTGTCATGGAAAAGGGGCATGTTGATGCTGTCTGTGCCCTAGCCCCAGAAGTGCGAGGCAAGACGATGCTTTTTGCTCACTGGCTTAATCAACGTGAAGTGCCAGATCCGTATCGCAAAAGCCAAGAGTCGTTCGAGTTCGTATATAAATTGCTTTCAGAGGCGGCTCAGAAGTGGGCACAAGCGCTAAATCGTTAATTAGAGATGACAATGATTGAAAATAGAAAAAATGCTACCGCCGTTGGCGGTAAAAATGATGATATAGATATCGGTCATTTATTAGGAACGCTTGTCGATCAACGTTGGTTATTAATAGGAGTTACATCTCTATTTGCCGTCGTGGGTATCGTGTATTCGTTATTTGCTACTCCAATTTATCAATCTGATGCTTTGGTTCAAGTCGAAAAGAATGCTGGAAGCTCAATTCTTAATAATCTCTCCGAAACCTTATCAGCGGGAGAGACTGGCTCAACGACTGAAATGGAGTTGATCCAATCACGTATGGTGACTGGAAAAACGGTTCAGGACCTGAATTTGGATACTGTTGTTGAACAAAAGTATTTTCCAATATTTGGTAAGGGTTGGGCAAGGCTGAATGGCCAGAAACCATCTGAGCTGGCACTTTCACGTTTCAGTGTTCCTGAGTATATGCAAGGGCAACCTATAGTATTAACCATTGTAGATAAAAATAATTATATATTAAGTTATGATGGTGAAGAGTTATTAAATGGGAAAGCTGGGCAGTTAGCCTCTAAAGGAGGCGTTACTCTTCTAGTTAGTGATTTCAATGCTATTCCAGGTACTGAATTCACATTAACTAAACAACCCCTCCTTAACACAATCAATAGCTTGCTTGGTAATCTTTCGGTTGTTGATAAAGGAAAGGATAGCGGAGTATTAAACCTGAGCTATACAGGTGAGGACCCGAAACTGGTTCGAAAGACGCTAGACAGTATAAGCAATAACTACCTATTACAAAATGTTGAGCGAAAGTCCGAGGAAGCAGCTAGAAGTTTGGCTTTCTTGAAGGAACAATTGCCAAGTGTACGTAATGCTTTAGATGAAGCAGAAAATAAACTTAATCTTTTCCGTCAGCAAAATGACTCAGTAGATCTTTCACTTGAGGCCAAGTCGGTACTAGATACTATTGTAGCGACAGAGTCACAACTGAATGAGTTAACGTTCCGTGAGGCGGAGATATCCAAGTTATATACGAAAGAGCATCCAGCGTATCGTGCACTTTTGGAAAAGCGTAAAACTTTACAGCAAGAAAAAGACAAGTTAAATAAACGCGTTAGTGCAATGCCTAAAACGCAACAGGAAATCATTCGTCTGACTCGTGATGTGGATGCAGGTAAAGAGATTTACATGCAATTACTGAATAAGCAGCAAGAACTTAGTATTACAAAAGCTAGCACCGTTGGTAATGTCAGAATAATTGACCCGGCAATCACTCAGCCGAAACCAGTAAAGCCAAGGAAAGCGCTAATCATTTTGCTGGCTACAATATTAGGAGCCATGATTTCAGTTACTATTGTGCTAATTAAAGCAATGATGCATAAGGGGATTGAGAGCCCTGAAGAGCTTGAACAGGAAGGCATAAATGTATACGCGAGTATACCCCTATCTGAATGGCAGCAAAAAATCGACCGTGAAAGTGTCCTTCGTACAAAAAGAAAGTCTAATGTAGATTCTGTTTCATTATTGGCAACAGGTAACCCTGCAGACTTGGCAATCGAAGCAGTCAGAAGTTTGAGGACGAGTTTACATTTTGCTATGTTAGAGGCCAAAAATAACGTTTTAATGATTTCTGGTGCGAGCCCTAATATCGGTAAAACTTTTGTCAGTACCAACTTAGCTGCGGTAATTTCACAGTCTAATCAGAAAGTACTAATAATTGATGCGGATATGCGTAAAGGTTATTCTCACAAGCTTTTAGGTACTGGTTGGGAAAATGGTCTTTCAGATATTCTATCATTGCAAACTTCTGTTGAGAAAGCAGTAAGAAGTACAACTGTTGAGGGAATGGATTTTATCCCTCGTGGCCAAATACCTCCAAATCCATCAGAGCTGTTAATGAGCTCTCGTTTTAAAGATCTCATTGAGTGGGCTAGTAAGAACTACGATATTGTATTAATCGATACACCACCTATTTTGGCTGTCACAGATGCTGCAATTATCGGACATCATGCTGGTACTGCTTTAATGATTGCCCGTTTCGCCACGAATACCGTCAAAGAAATTGAAGTTAGTATTCGGCGTTTTGAACAGAATGGTGTCGATATTAAGGGTGTAATACTCAACGCCGTCGAGAAAAGAGCAAGTAGCTATTACGGCGGTTATGGATATTACCAATATGAGTATCGGTCAGCCGATAAAGCCTAAATAGTAATTGAAGTAACCATGGACAAAATGTCCATGGTTACTTATTAATTTAGATTAAAGGAATTTTGATGATTAAGTTGTTGAAGTTTTTTCTTAAACCAGTTAAGAAAAAATTTTTAGATACCATCTTGCACCTGCGTTGTAATAGATTAAATCTACTTAATCTCCAGTCAAAAGTAAGTCTACCCGTAGAGGGGAATGGTATTGTTGTTAGCCTGACGACTTACGGTAAACGTTTTGATTCTGTATATCTAACGATAGAATCTATATTCCGCGGGGAGGTGCTGCCCTCGAGAGTTATATTATGGTTAGATGAAGAGAAAGCATTCAATAATATTCCTGTAGAGCTAGAGCGTTTGAAGGCTCGTGGCCTGGAAATAAAAATAACAGAGAACCTTGGACCCCATAAAAAGTATTATCCTTATGTCGAATGTGAAGATACTAAAGTTACTCTTGTAACTGCCGATGATGATATTATTTATCCCAAATATTGGTTGAAAAAGCTTATTTCGGTTCATGAGCAGAATCCTGAGGTAGTTGTTTGTTTTCGAGCTCATAGCATGGTGTTTAATGAAAATGGAATGCTCAAACCTTATGATGACTGGGGGAAGTGTAATACTACAGATGCTAGTTTTCTAAACTTTGCGACTGGATGCTCTGGTGTTTTATATCCTGCTTTTTACTTGGATATTTTGAAGAAAGAAGGGCGTGGTTACCTTAATAAATGCCCAAGAGCAGATGATGTATGGTTACATGCACAAGCAGTCAATAATAATATAAAAATCAGGCAAGTTTTCAAGAGGCAGAAAATGTTCTCTATGTTACCCGATACGCAAGATTCGGCATTGGTAAATACTAACGTTGGTAATAATGGTAACGACTTACAAATACAAAGAACATATAGTCAAGAAAGTATAAAAAAACTTTATGAGAATTTTTTGAGACGATGATGTTATTGTTATTATCGGAGTGTTAGATAGTACAGACTCTATAATAAAAGTTTTTTAGGTGGCACGATAAACTATGAAAATTATGCTCATCAATACTTTGTACTCTCCATATAAAGTAGGAGGTGCAGAGGTCTCAGTCCAGCTACTCGCCGAAGAGTTGGTTAAAGCTGGTCATAGCGTTAGCGTTCTGACACTTCATGATGAAAAATACAGACGTGTAGATCAGGTGAATGGAGTCGATGTGATTTATTTACCACTTAGAAATCTGTACTGGCCATTTTCTGAAGAAAGGCAGGGTAAGCTAAAGAGATTAATTTGGCATGTTATTGATAACTATAATTTTGCGATGGCTAAAAGCGTTGCTGAAGAATTGAGTTATTTTAGGCCGGATGTGGTTCATACGAATAATATTGCCGGTTTTTCTGTTGCTATATGGCGTGTCATTAAAAAGAGTGGTGTCAAATTAGTTCACACTAGTCGTGATTACTATCTTTTTCATCCTAATTCTACCATGTATTCTGATGTTGGTAATATTTCCCCAAGAAATACAATCGTCAAATTATGTTCTTTCGTCAAAAAACGCGCAAGCAAAAATGTAGATGTTTATATTGGAATTAGTGATTTTATTAAAAATTTTCATCAAGATAATGGGTTCTTCTTAAATGCTAAGTCTAAATATATATATAACTCTGTTGAGAAGATCGAATTTAAAAAAACAACATCGTCAATTATTCGTGTGGGTTTTATCGGGCGCTTGACGAAAGATAAGGGTTTTGATGCGTTTTGTCATTATATTGCCAATCTCAAAGCTATTAATCCAGGAATGCAAGGGGTAGCTGCGGGACGCTTTAACAGTGGAGATGAGCAAGATGAATTGAAAAAACTTGCTGCTGATAATGGTATTACCCTCCTCGGGTTTGTCAACCTGAGTGCTTTTTTATCTTGCGTAGATGTTGTTGTACTTCCAGTACAATGGCGTGAACCTTTTGGCCGTGTAGTTGTAGAATGTGTATTTGCTGATAAAATTGTATTGACTAATGATGTTGGGGGGATTGCTGAACTTGCAGTAATGCTTCCAAATGTATATCTATTAAAGGGATCTGCCTTGGATTTAAGTGCGTTGACACATGAACCGGTTAAAATGGCTACAGTCGAACTATTTAGCAGACCGGCGATAGCAAAATCATATTTGAATGTATATGATGATTAGCATTCTGTAATGAAAATAACTATATTTAATTGATTTTTCTATGAGTTTTTATTTTTATGTTCATGGAATAGCTTAGTCTCTTATTGCTAATATGCTTATAATGCATGTTGAGAATTAATAATATATGAAGGGCATAATTGTATGAGTCAAGCTTTGGAGATACCTTACCAGCAGGATAAAGAAAGGGAAGGGTTATATCTTTCCCTTTTACGTTGGTGTATCGCATTCTTCTTCATTGCCACACCGTTCAACCCATATGTAAATGAAATGACAATTTACTTATGGATTCCACTCGTTTTTCTTGATTATCAATTTATTTCAAAACTTAAAAAATTAAATCTTAATATTTGTGTTTTTTTATTGTCTTGGATGTCACTTTGTTTTTTATTTGGAAGGGTTGACTTAGCTATAAAATCATTTGTTTTGATTTTGGGCGTTGCATATATTGTTAAACTTGGTAAGCCTGCGCTAGAAAAGATCTATATATGCATGTTGATATCAGCGGGTTGGTGTGTTTTACAATTTTTGCTGTATCAATTCATGGGGCAATCTACATCTGCTTTGATTGGGCCTAAAGCTATCTCTATTTTTATATGGGGCCCGTATGCGACGAAAACATTCACTAACCAGTATGAAGTGTTCTTCTTGCCCAGGATGTCTGGACTTTCACGAGAGGCGGGTTTTTTTGTATCATTATTGATTATTTCTTTTATGATTCGTATACGAGATCATAAGTTAAGTAAGTTTGAGTATCTGTTGTTTATTCTCGGGTATTTGTTCAGTTTATCCAAAGCCTCTTTCTTACTTATTATTTTCTTTATTTTATATCCAATTAGAAAAATAATGGCAAAAGTACCTGTGATATTAAGTGTCATGGGTTTTATAGTTTTATGTATATTTTTAGCGCAGCTTTTGAATGTCGGTCTTCCTTCATATTTTTATGATAATCAGTCTATAGCACACCGATTATCTGCATCCTATCTAATGCTTGATATGGAAATACCCAATTTTATTTATGGCTGTGATAAGGACTATGGCTGCTTTACTAACTTTCAGCCTATTATTGATTATTTAAACAGTTTTGGATTTAAGCCTAACGTTGGCATGGCTGGCGTGGTTATGGATATGGGAATAATAGGGCTTATCGTTATTGTATTTTTCCTCATGTTTTTAGGGCTGGATAGTTATGATGCAGCCATTTTAGTATGTTTTACATCGACAGTAACGTTTTTTACAGTGGATAGTTTCATAATTCTAACCTACTATTACATTATTACGAATAGAGGGCGTTTCTCTATAAATGGAAGAAATAATAATTAGAATTAAATTACATTGAGAGATAATAATGAAAGTTAACGACTGTCGTGTAGGAGTTGTTGCGGATTGGTTAATTTCTTTTGCTGGTGCCGAACGTGTGCTAAAAGAAATTTTCACTTTATTTCCTAAAGCGGACGTGTATTCCGTCATCGATTTTTTAAATGAAAACGATCGTGATCTGCTTTTAGGGAAAAAGAGCCACACAACGTTTATACAAAACTTACCGATGGCAAAACATATCTATACAAAATATTTACCTTTAATGCCTCTGGCCATTGAGCAATTTGATCTTTCAGAGTATGACTTAGTATTATCAAGTAGTCATGCAGTGGCAAAAGGTGTTTTGACTGGGCCCGACCAATTACATATCAGCTATGTTCATAGTCCAATGAGATATGCATGGGATCTGCAAAATCAATATTTAAAGCAGGTGGGTTTTGATCGCGGTGTTAGAGGACTGTGTCTTAGGTGGCTACTGCATAAATTACGTATTTGGGACGCCAGGACTGCTGCTGGTGTTGACCATTTTATTGCCAATTCTCACTATATATCTCGTCGGATAAAAAAGGTTTATGGGCGCGATTCTACAGTTATTTATCCTCCGGTCCAAGTAGGGGCTTTCCCTATGGTGGAGAACAAGGATGGTTACTATTTGACTGCATCGCGACTAGTGCCATATAAAAAAATAGATCTAATTGTTGAAGCTTTCTCCCATATGCCCGATAAAAAACTTATCGTGATTGGAGATGGTTCTGAAATGAAAAGGATTAAAGCAAAAGCAAGCCTAAATACTGAAATTTTAGGCTACCAAAGCCAAATGTCTTTATTGAAGTATATGCAAAAAGCTACGGCGTTTGTATTTGCAGCTGAGGAGGATTTTGGGATTGCGCCCGTTGAGGCTCAAGCTTGTGGCACCCCGGTTATCGCTTTTGGCAAAGGTGGTGCCCTTGAAACCATCCGTCCTTATGGCATGAGTAATCCAACAGGTTTATTTTTCAATGAGCAGAATTATCAATCAATCATTGATGCCGTTATGCTTTTTTCTAGTGTAAAAGACAAAATATTACCTGCTTATTGTCATGAGAATGCATTACGATTCAGTGACGATATACATCGTAGGTCTCTTTACCAGCTTATAGAAAATAAATGGGATATATTCACGGAAAATAAAAAGGTTATTTTCTAAAAATTTACCCCTGTAGAAGTGACGATTTAAATAATTAAGTTGATTCTAGATAAATCTTGGTTTTTAAATTTCAATTGAAATCATTGAGTTATTAATAAAAAATCGCAAGTTGATTTGTTTTAATACGATCGGGATATGATATGAATAATAGTAAAGGGCTTTTTGATGGTCTTATCGCAAAGTTCATGTTGGCGCTTTCAGATATAATATTTTTAAATGCATCAGTTTATTTGGCTTACTTTATAATTTACAATGTTTTTGGCGGAATTGACGAGTTTATACCGCGCGATGAAATGGCGATACGCGGGCTCGCACAGTTTATATTATCATTGGTTTGCGTGGTTTGGTTCTGGGTGCGTCTAAGACACTATACTTATAGAAAACCTTTTTGGTTTGAACTAAAGGAAACTGTCAGAACACTGCTCATATTCGCTATCCTTGATCTGGCACTTGTTGCATTCTCTAAATGGAATTTTTCTCGTTATGTTTGGTTTTTTTCCTGGACACTGATTATTGTTTTAGTTCCACTGGCTCGGACAATAACAAAACGTTTGCTAGATAAGTTCGGCCTGTGGAAGAAGCAAACGATTATTATCGGGACAGGTAAAAATGCATTTGAGGCTTACGCAGCACTTCAAAGTGAAGAGATTCTTGGTTTCGAAGTGTCGGCTTTTGTGTGTACTGATAAAGTTTGTGATTCTTCTTATTTTGGGATCCCGGTCATAAATTATGAAGATGAGTTGTGGGCGAATGTCAATGTGGAGAATACGCAATTTATTGTGGCCTTGGAGTTCGAACAGCACGCACTCCGCGATAGCTGGTTAAAGAGGTTAGCAAAGCATAATTGTCGTTCAGTCTCTGTTATTCCGACATTACGTGGAGTTCCACTATATGGCACTGAAATGTCATTTATCTTCAGTCACGAGGTTATGATTCTTCGTGTTAATAATAATCTTGCAAAACATTCATCACGCTTTATTAAACGTAGTTTCGATATTGTTGGCTCACTATTGATTATGTGCGCTTTGGCACCAGTATTATTATTCTTGGCGTATAAAGTATCTCGTGATGGCGGTAAGTCTATCTATGGACATCAACGTGTTGGCCAAAATGGGAAGAAATTTTATTGCTTGAAATTCCGTTCTATGGTGACTAACTCTCAGGAAGTATTACAACAGTTACTGGAAAATAGTCCTGAGGCGAGAGCGGAATGGGAGAAAGACTTTAAACTTAAAGACGATCCTCGTATTACAAAAATAGGTGCTTTTATACGTAAAACTAGCCTGGATGAACTACCACAGTTATGGAATGTTTTCCGTGGTGAAATGAGCTTGGTTGGTCCTCGTCCAATTGTCGAGGCTGAATTAGAACGTTATGCCGAGGAGGTGGATTACTATCTCATGGCTAAACCTGGAATGACAGGACTATGGCAAGTCAGCGGTCGTAACGATATTGATTATGCAACTCGTGTTTATTTTGATGCATGGTATGTAAAAAACTGGGCGTTATGGAATGATATTGCAATTTTGTTCAAAACTATTTCAGTCGTACTAAAACGTGATGGTGCTTATTAGGGGTTGGGAAGGTTTATTTTTGAGGTGGATTTATGATTTATGTTAACGCTCGCTTTCTTACGCAAGAGCTTACGGGAGTTCAGCGATTTGCAGAGCAACTTTCGTTATCGCTAATAAACTTACGAGACGATCTTGTTTTTATATCTCCTGATGGAATTATAAGAAATTCAGTGGCAGATAGATTAAATGTCAAAATTATCGGTAAAAAACATGGCCACGCGTGGGAACAGTTCGAACTACCATTTTATTTAAAAAAACAAGGTAGCCCGTTACTCTTGAATTTATGCAGTACGGCACCTGTTTTCTATAAAAACCAAATAGTCACTCATCACGATGTGACATATAAAAGATATCCAAAAAGTTTTTCACGTAACTTTAAATTGCTTTATGGTATATTAGTACCATTAATGCTAAAAAACTCTCATAGACTATTGACCGTCAGCGAGTTCTCAAAAGGTGAAATAAGCGACATTTACAACGTTGATGAGAATAAAATATCGATAATTTATAATGCTGTGAGTGGGGATTTTTCTTATTCTGAATCTCAGAAGCACACTGAAAAATACTTGTTGGCGGTATCATCACCCAATTACCATAAGAATTTTCATGGTATGATTGAAGCGTTTTTAAAACTAAAGAATACCAATTGCAAACTGAAGGTCATCGGTAGTGCTTCAACTAGTTTTGCTGCGCAAGATTACACGCAGCTTTTAAAAGATTCCAGTGATATAGAGTTTTTAGGGCGCGTAGACGATAAACAGCTAGTGCAACTTTATCAGAATGCTTTAGCTTTTGTATTCCCTTCGTTTTATGAGGGGTTTGGGATACCGCCACTGGAGGCGCAAGCTTGTGGGTGTCCTGTTATCTCGTCAAACGCAGCGTCAATGCCTGAGGTACTTGCAGATAGTGTTGTATATTTTTCACCTGGAGATACTGATATGATGGCAGAGGCTATGATGAAAATTATCGCCGATGAAAGTCTGCGGGCAGATATTATTTCTGCTGGACAAGAAAATGTGAAACGTTTTTCTTGGGATGCGTCTGCTACGAAAATCAGTGCTATTCTCGACGAACTCTCAGGACATGGTTAATGAAAATTTTGCATGTTGCTGAAACAATTAAAGGTGGCGTTGCGACGGTACTTCGACAACTGGCTATTGAACAAAGCCAGGATGCACAGGTTGAAAAAATCGTGTGTATTGTACCCGATACTCAGGTTAAAGAGTTAATGCCGCTTGCAGACGACTGTATTGATATCTTTAGACGTAGTGGAAGAAATATTAAGTCTTTTTTCTCCCTAACCTTAAAGCTCATTACTAATGTTTATACATTAAAGCCAGATGTTGTCCATTTGCATAGTACGTTCGCAGGCGTCATTGGCCGCATAGTTATTTTTTTGATGTATCCCTTACGACGTCCAAAAGTAATTTACTGTCCTCATGCATTTTCATTTCTTATGCAAGGTCGCTCTAGATATAATAACTACTTCTCAAAGGTTGAGAGGTTGTTGTTGCCGTTTACAGACGCTGTCATCTGTGTTAGCCAGTTTGAAAAAGATAAAGCAGTTGAGTATGGCTTCACTCCGGAGAAGTTACATGTTGTCTATAACGGTGTTCCCGAAGCGGAGCCGTTAAGCAAAAATATGTCAAACCCTTATCCGGAGGGTAAGTTTAATTTGCTATTCGTTGGGCGTTTTGATTTTCAAAAAGGTTTCGATATTTTTGAAAAAATAATGCCTATTTTGGCGGATAATAACTGCCATCTTACTGCAGTAGGTGGGGCTGTTCATGACAGTAATTTCATTCCAGAAAAACTCCCAGCTACAACTTTTACAGGTTGGCTTAGTAGTGATGAACTCAAACCCTATTTTGAATACGCTGATGTTTTGATAATACCCAGCAGATGGGAAGGGTTTGCCATGGTGCCTCTTGAGGCCATGAGTTATGGAGTACCTGTTATTGCGTCGAATTGTACCTCTTTTCCCGAAATGGTAGTTGATGGGGAAACTGGCAGAATGTTTACATTTGGCCACCCTGAACAGGTCATACAATTTCTTGAGTCAACTTCGGACCATGACTGGAAGTTAATGGGGGAAAATGGACGCGCGCTGTTCTTGAGTAAATTTACTGCAACTCAAATGATTTCAAAAACAAAAGAATTATACTCCACCCTTCTTTAAAATGAATGGCAAGGTACCCCTTGCCATTGTCATATTTATTTCCTTTCTATTATTCCCTCCTCTGGCTGAAAAATCACATATCATCACCTGTAACTAACTTTCCCTGGAGACGTTACCATGGACCTTTTTGATGCTGAAAAACCTAAAGCCAACATGTCTAAACGTTATTTGTTTCGTGGAGTCCTCGCATCTCTTTTACCTGTAGTATTGTTGTCAAACCGTTCGGCTTTAGCTGCTGACGAGAAGACCACTAGTGGATCTTTGGCTGATCAGGATTGTTCAGATATCACAGCATTACGAAATATTGAACCTCAATCTCCGAACCAAAGTATAAAAGTACAGAATTATTATTCTGTTCTACCTTCTCCCTCTGCTAAGCAACTGTCATTTTCGGCAAGTTCTTTTGGCAAAGAGCAAGTCAACGTTAAAAAAATTAACGGAGGCGGGGGGGATTTTTATTATGATGCGACTGATAAAACGAGCAAGGATGATGGTGGGATGGTTGTTGTTACTCGAGAGGGGAAGCGCTGGAAGCGCAAACTTTCGGGCAATGATAAAATCCAAGCTGCATATTATGGTGTAAGTCCACTTTTGGATGATAATGGTCCGGCATTGCAGGCTGCAGTTAACTTTAGCAGTAACCGTATCGTAGAACTCCCGCGTGGTATTTTGACTGTAAAGACACCGATCATATTTGACTTGGATTCTGGTGTGAAACTTGAAGGTGCAGGAAAAAAGGGCGGTACAATTATCGATGTAAGAATTGGGCCTGGTTATGAAGATATGGGAGCTTTACATTTTGCAGGCCGTCATGGAAAAGATCGCGCCTCACCGGGATATCGAGCGCTTAGTATTAAAAACATTCATTTAATCGGTAATCTAAGTCGCTGCCGCGGAATTTTTCTTCAGTATCAGTTTGCGATGAGACTAGAACAAGTAACTATTGAAAAGTTCGATGGTGCAGGGCTCTACATTGATAAATGCCAAGATTCTGTTTTTGAACAAGTTGATGTTTTTAATTGTGGCCGAACCTCTGGTGAACGAGCTCTGTTAACAGATGGTTTTGATGAATCTAAGACTATTGATAGTCCTATTGTTGTGACATCTTCAATCCCCAGGGATGATTGTAATTATTTGCGATTTTCGAATTGTCAATGGGAGGACAATCCTGTCTCCCCAGTGTGTGATTTTAGCGGTGGAATTGAAAATTACTTCATTAATATTCATGCGGAGTACTCTCATCATTGGAAAAATGAAGGAACCACGGGAGGAACTTTGTTTAAGCAGCGAAAAGGTACAATTAAACTGCAAGGTGGTGGTTCAGATGAAATAAAAAATTTAGTAGATATCGATTGGGGAGAGTTTTGGGTTGAATCGCATCGATGCAATCCCCCCAAAAACATAAAGGTTAAAGATGGGACAAACTCTCGTTTGACTTTTCGCGATGTTAGTCTTGACAAAATAACTAATTTGACCACCTCAGGTGAAAAGAGATTCGAAGGCTGTACCATTAATGAAGTAAGTCTTCACTACCCCGATGGTTTTTTAAGTTTTTCATCATGTAATATTCGCAAAGGTTTTACTTCTGAACAGTCAGGTAATTCACTTAAGCTATATATTCTTGCATGTAATATTGAGGGTGGGGTGAAGATTCCCTTATCTACCAAATCAGTCCTGATCGATGATTGCACCGTCGGTCAAGATGTTTCATTCGGCTCAGAAAATGGAATGTGGCTAAACAATAACATTAAAGGCCTTTTTCATGTTGCTAGTGGTGGCTGTAAAGTTATTCTTTCCTCATCGAAGCAGCTGATAGGTGTTTCCCCACCAAAAGAAGGGTTTTTTGCTGTGGGAGATAGGATGACGAACGTGCATCCTTCAGCTGGAGAATTCATTGGGTGGGTATGTGTAAAAGAGGGCAAACCAGGTGACTGGAAGGGCTATGGTAAGATAGTTGATTAGTTTCAGTGGTTATTTATAGTCTGAAAATTAAATGTCGGTAGTCTTTTTTTGTAAAGCCCTATGGTTGAAATTTTAGTGTGGCAATGTAAATAATCCCCTTGAAAAATAGAGTGTAATTTTAATAAGTGATTTATGGTTTCGGATTATCGTTACCTGCCTTGACAGCATTGGTGCCTTGAACTTTACTTTTATTGTCCAAGACTCCATTTGTAGAAATTTTCATTTTCTCATAAATGTGTTTGGGCTTTCTGATCTTGTTTCTTGGCCTTGGCATTTAGCCAAGTTTGGCCTTGTGCGTAACGCAATTTTACATCTGTAGGGGATTATATGGCTTCTTTAGCGCTTCAGCAGAAATCTGCAGCTTTACTCTATGCTGTGTTAGGGCAGAAGGCGACTCCATCTGCTTTCGATCAAGTGGCAGCAAGTGTCGAACGGGGGGATATCAGCTTTGGAAATTACGTACAAAGCCTACTGAGTTCCTCTTCAGGAGTTTCGTTGTTTGGTGGGCTCACCGACTCAGCAGTCCTGACAATTATTTATACTAATGTTTATGGTGTTGCTCCAAGCGGTTCTATACTTTCAGGTTTGCTTGGTAATGGACTCAGCCTTTCCGACAATCTGGCTTCCATAGTTGATGACTTGTTGGATTACAACGGTTTTGATTCAACTTTATTGAGTGCACAAAATTCCTTTTCTAATACAGTTGATACAATTCTATTTCCTAGTACGGGAACGGCCAGTACTGGCTCGGGCGCAACCGATGTTATTGCTATCAACTATTTACTGAACTTAAAAGTTACTACTGCAACGATTACATCTTTTGGTGAGGCCTTGAATGCCGGTACCAAAACACTGTTGGACGTAGTCAATAAATTCTATCAAGATCGTCCGTCGTTAGTAAAAGCGACAGATAGTGTTTTTGTCAGCAATGTGTTTAAAGCAGGGTTCTTGCGCGATCCGTCCGCGGCCGAATTGAACAGCTACTTAACGGAGTTGTCTTCTGGTACCTCACGTGCACAGGTGATTCTCGATATTATTGGATCACTGCGTGGGACCGTCGCAAGCACGGATCAGGCTGCCCATGATACTTTCCTCAACAGAACAGCAGTATATGCACCCGGAGACTTGCCAAGTTTAAGTATTCAAGAGCAGGTTGCGGCCATTTATTTAGCTGTGCCAGAGCGGGGTATTGATGCATCGGGGTTGGAAGGCTACAGCAAACCCTTAGCTGCTGGTAGCCTAACTTATTCAACCTTGATTTCTCGGTTGCTTGCCTCGGAAGAGTTCCAGCGTAAAGGCGCACAGCTGACTGGCGATGATTTTATCCAACATGTCTATACTGCGGTGCATGGCTCGGCGGCTAATGCTGGCCAACTAGCTTTATATGCTGCTTTAGGTTCAAATAAATCGGCCATTACTCAGGCAATTATCAACGATCTGCGCACTTCAACCGCAACCGATGCCGCTACTGTTACTCAGCAACACGGGTTTGAATTCGATATCGGCACCAGCTTGTTGTATAAAACAGCAGCTTCACTCACGGCAACAGCGGCTGGCGGCAATGCCACCGGCACGGTTAACACCGGTTCTTCACACCAGATCAGTAATGCTGAAACCGCCGTATTGCAAAACGTGTTGTTAAACGCCAACGCGGCCAGTGTAGTTAACCTGAAGTACGCCGATCACCTGGCGAACCTGACCATTAACGGCACCAGTGCAGCAACGGTTAACCTGTCAGACAATGGCGTTAACCCGGGTGTGGACATTACTGTGAATAACGGCAACGTTATTCTTAACGCCAGTTCTGGTGCTGATGATGTTCTCGTTACTACCGATGCAAACGTTGGCCTTGCAACTTCGACGGCCAAGTTTAACCTCGGCGAAGGTAATGACAGCCTGAAATGGTTAGGCAATGCCGCGGTTGGTGGTGCTAACACGGTAAGTGCCAACATCCAGGCCAACGGTGGTAATGGGGTTGATACCATTTCGGCCAACTTTATTACCAAAAACGTGGTGATGGGAGGTAACGCTCTGGCCCGTACGGCGACGATTACCACCAACTCCTCACAATTCTCTAACTTTGAGAAAATTGACCTGGCTGGTTATATTGGCAAAGCGACGGTAAGCAGTGGTTCAACGGCTGCCAACCATACCTTTGACTTTGGTGTATTAACTGGGCGCGCCACCTCAGAATCAAGCCTTACTGGGACTCTTAGCACCACGGTCAATCAGGCAGCAACGTCCACTATTGGTTCACAAGGTTTTGTGTTGTCTGGTTTGGCCGAGGCAGTGAAAGTGATTAATGCTGCCGGCGGTAACTCCGCGCAGTTGGAAGTGACCGGTAATGCGACGGCGGCAAGTAGTGTGGAAATTACTTTCCTGCAGAATGCCACTGACCACTTTAACGTCACTTTCGATGCCGTTAGTTCAACCGATGTGAATGCCGGTTCCCTGGCTCTGAACAGCAGCAGCAGTCTGGTGTTGCCAACTGTACTGAGCACGCTGAACATTGCGTCTGGCGGTACCGGTAGTTTTGACAATATCTTGTCACTGACTGGCACCAATGCTCAGGTGCAAAACATTGCTGTTACTGGCGATCACTTACTGGATCTGACTGTGGGCAGTGGTTTTAGCAACGTGCGTGATATTAACGCTTCTGCTAATACTGGTGGTTTGGATCTGAACTCAAACCATGCCGGTACCGGTGACGGCATTATCGTTCAACTGCTGAACATCCTGCCGTTGAGTGTCGTGACTACAGGGCTGTTGGCTCCGGTACTTACCGCTTTAGGCCTGAACGGTTATCAACTGACTGTAGAAGGGACCGGCGCGGCTGACAGCTTCAACGTCCTGGGTAACACCACCCTGGCCGGTGGCAACGGTGTGAATACCTATGAGCTGAAGTCCAGTACCACTCAGGCCGGTGTTACCATTACCGACTTTGACAGCACCAAAGACAAGATCGTTGATGCAGCCTCTGCTTTGACCATCTCCGGTAATACCAGCGGCACCGCGGTGGCGGATTACGGCACTCGTGCTTCTGATACTCTGGATGCGCTGCTGGGTACTCTGGTTGGCGGGCTGACCAACGGCGTTATTGGCCTGTTGGGCGGTATCCTCGGTCTCGGTAGCAGCAACGCACTGACGGCTAAAGTGGGTGTGGCGTCAGTGGTGTTTGGCGGTACTGGCGATAATGCCAGCTCTTATGTGATTATTGATAACAACAATAACCACACGCTGGATACTAGCGACAGCGTTGTTTACCTGACAGGGCAAAACCATCAGCAACTGCTGGATACTCTGCATTACGCATAAGGTAAGCTCTGTAGGTTAATAGTTTCCATTGAAACTGTTATTGGTTAAATAATACGGGGAGGTCAAACTTCCCGTATTTTTTTATTTTGTGATCGGCGTCATTATCTCTAGCTTATTCCTTTCTGCATAATTCCCTCATATTTCACCATGTCTTTCATCTTGTTGTTTTCCTTGCGTTTCGAGGAAGTGACCTCCAGGCTTTTTTTTGCGTATTACCTTGCTGATATGGCCGTTCCCTATCTATAGTTAAAAAAAGTATCTGCAGTCTCGAGCATGTTTGGGGAGGCTTCTTTCGGATTTTCTTTATTTTTGTTTTTTTTAGGAATTTCCTTAGAAGAAATCAATGCGGATTGGACTGACAGTGCACATGATGTAAGGGCAGAATGTGAATCAATTTATACCGCGCAATGAAATTGCGGATGTTATACGGACACGCAGTAAAGTTTTTTGGACCGTTGGCATATTCACCGCATTTATTAACTTGTTAATGCTTGTTCCTTCAATCTATATGCTCCAGGTTTATGACCGGGTGCTTCCTTCGCGCAATGAAATCACCTTACTGATGCTGACGCTGATTATGCTGGGAATGTTCGGCATGATGGCGCTGCTGGAGTATGTGCGCAGCATGGTGGTGATCCGTATCGGTAGCCAATTGGATATGCGTTTGAATACGCGGGTTTATACGGCAGCGTACGAATCTAACCTTAAGAATGGTTCTTCCGATGCAGGGCAGATGCTGGGTGATTTGACTACCGTACGGCAGTTCCTGACCGGCAGCGCACTGTTTGCTTTCTTCGATGCGCCCTGGTTCCCGATTTACCTGCTGGTGATTTTCCTGTTCAACCCGTGGTTGGGTTTGTTTGCTCTGGTTGGCTCATTGCTGCTGGTTGCGTTGGCGGTGGTCAACGAAATGGTTTCCAAGCAACCCTTGGGCGAAGCGAGCAAGTTATCGATCATGTCCAGCAGCCTGGCAAGTACCAATTTACGCAATGCTGAAGTGATCGAAGCATTGGGCATGCTGCCTAATCTAAAACGACGTTGGTTTGGATTGCATCAGAGATTTCTCAATAGCCAGCGTGTTGCCAGCGAGCGCGCGACTACCGTCAGTTCCATCACCAAATTTGTTCGTCTCTCTCTGCAGTCATTGGTCTTGGGGTTAGGGGGATGGTTGGCGATTGATGGGCATATCACCCCCGGCATGATGATCGCGGGCTCTATTTTGATGGGGCGTACTCTGGCGCCCATCGAGCAGGTGATTAACGTCTGGAAAAGCTGGAGCTCAGCCAAACTGTCCTATCAGCGTTTGGTCAAACTGCTTGATAAGCATCCTCCGCGCGGAATGGGGATGTCGCTTCCCCGTCCTGAAGGGATCATCTCGGTCGAAGGCGTCACCGCCACCCCACCGGGATCAAAAGCCGATGCGGTGTTGCACAATGTCAGCTTTGCTATTCAACCGGGCGACGTGCTGGGGATTATCGGGCCAAGCGCTTCCGGTAAGTCTACGCTGGCGCGTTTACTGGTCGGTATCTGGCCAGTCAGTGAAGGCATTGTGCGTCTTGATAATGCTGATATCTACCAGTGGAATAAAGATGAGCTGGGGCCGTACATTGGCTACCTGCCGCAGGATATCGAACTCTTTGCCGGCACCATCGCTGAAAACATCGCTCGCTTTAACGATATCGACTCCGAGAAAGTTATTGAAGCCGCCAAGCTGGCCGGGGTGCATGAACTGATCCTGCGCTTCCCTAATGGTTACGACTCGATCATCGGTAACGGCGGGGCAGGGTTATCCGGCGGACAGAAGCAGCGAATTGGCCTGGCGCGTGCGCTGTATGGCGATCCATCTCTGATCGTGTTGGACGAGCCTAACTCCAATTTGGATGACGCCGGTGAGAAAGCGCTGAATCAGGCCATTTTGTTCCTCAAGCAGCGTAATAAAACGGTGATTCTGATTACCCATCGCACCAACCTGCTGTCGATGACCACCAAGCTGCTGCTGTTAGTCAACGGTAGCGTCAATGCGTTTGGCCCAACGCAGCAGGTTCTGCAAGCCCTGGCCAATGCGCAAAAAGCGCAGACTCCACAGCAAGCCGTGCGTGCGGTCAATTCCGAGCCGGACGAAGGCAATATCCCAAAAACTCAAATTAATTAAGCCGTGAACTTGCCGGGCGGGGCCACAGCGCCGCCTGCAGTCGAAGGAGTTGGTATGTCTACGCACATTGGCGAGCCGCAAGACTCGTATTCAGAAGAGATCCCACAAGACGAGCGGCGTTTTACCCGCATGGGATGGTTGGTGGTGGGGCTTGGCCTGTTTGGTTTTTTCGCCTGGGCTGCATTTGCACCTTTGGATAAAGGGGTTGCTTCGCCAGGCTCGGTGATTGTTTCCGGCAACCGCAAGACCGTGCAGGCGCCGGCTAGCGGCATCATTAAAAGCATCACCGTAAAAGAAGGCGACAGGGTTAAAGCCGGTGAAGTATTGGTGCAACTCAGTCAGGTACAGGCGCAGGCGCAGGTTGATTCTCTGCGCGATCAATACTACACCACCCTGGCCACCGAAGGCCGCCTGCTGGCTGAACGTGATGGTTTAAGCAAAGTGACTTTCTCGCCGGTCTTCGAACAACTTCAGGCTCAGCCGCGGGTTGCCGAGATCATCGCGCTGCAAACCCAGCTCTTCTCCTCGCGCCGTCAGGGGCTGCAAAGCGAAGTCGACGGTTATAAACAGTCGATGGACGGTATGCGCTTCCAGTTAAAAGGCCTGCAGGATTCCAGGGTCAATAAACAGATCCAGCTTTCCAGCCTGCGTGAGCAGATGAACAGCATGAAACAACTGGCTGCCGACGGCTATTTACCGCGTAACCGTTATCTTGAAGTACAGCGCCAATTTGCGGAAGTTAACAGCAGCATCGATGAAACCGTCGGGCGGATCGGCCAAGTACAGAAACAGCTGCAGGAATCTCAGCAGCGGATCGATCAGCGTTTTGCCGACTACCAGCGCGAGGTCAGAACTCAACTGGCGCAAACGCAGATGGACGCCAGCGAATTCAGAAACAAGCTGGAAATGGCGAATTTTGATCTCGGCAACACCGCTATCACCTCGCCGGTGGATGGCACCGTAGTCGGATTGAATATCTTTACTCAGGGGGGCGTCGTGGGAGCGGGTGACCACCTGATGGACGTTGTACCCAGTCAGGCTACGCTGGTGGTGGATTCCCGCCTGAAGGTAGAGCTGATTGACAAGGTGTACAACGGGTTGCCGGTGGATTTGATGTTTACCGCTTTCAACCAGAATAAAACCCCGAAAATTCCGGGGACGGTGACGTTGGTTTCTGCCGACCGCTTGGTTGACAAGGCCAATGGCGAACCCTACTACCAAATGCAGGTCACGGTATCTCCAGAAGGCATGAAAATGCTGGGTGGGGAGGATGTTAAGCCGGGTATGCCTGTTGAGGTGTTCGTGAAGACAGGGTCACGCTCACTGCTGAGCTATTTGTTTAAACCTATTTTGGATCGCGCTCATACTTCATTAACCGAGGAATAATTTTGATTCAATTTAAACGACAGGTTGCTGGCCTTGCTATCAGTACCCTCTTGTTTGCGATATCTGCGCCGGTTCATTCGATAGGGATTCTAGACGCATATTCGCTGGCACTTGAAAAAGATCCGACCTTTCGGGCGGCTATAAAAGAAAAAGAAGCGGGGGATGAAAACGAAAATATCGGCAGGGCGGGGCTGCTGCCGAAGGTGTCGGCCAATTACCAGAATTCACCGCGTAACTGGCAGACGCAAAAGTATCCGGCGAGTGACATTTTTGGCAACAGCCTTGGTGAGGCGACCAAACGACAGCAGTATCGCAGCCATTCCAGTTCGATAACGCTGACGCAACCGTTGTTTGATTACGAAGCCTATGCGCGTTACAAGGCCGGCGTGGCGCAAACGCTGATGTCAGATGAGCGTTACCGCAGTAAGTATCTCGATCTGGCTGTGCGGGTGATCTCCGCCTATGTTGAAGTGGCTTACTCCAAAGACCAGATTGCGCTGGCCTCAGCGCAAAAGGCGGCTTACAAAGAGCAATTGGCGCTGAACGATCGCTTAATGAGCGCGGGTGAAGGCACCATTACCGACGTTTCAGAGACCCAGGCGCGCTACAGTCTGGCAGAGGCGCAGGAAATTGAGGCACGTGATGCCCTGGATGCGGCACAACGCGAGCTGGAGGTGATTATTGGCGTACCGCTCGATCAACTGGATGAGCTACAGGTACTGCGCCCCGGTAAATTCCAGGTGGCACCGTTAATCCCTTCCAAATTTGAAGAGTGGCAAAAAATTGCCCTGGAGAATAACCCGATGTTGGCTGCCTCTCGCCATGGCGTTGATGCTGCCAAGTATGAGGTAGAGAGAAACCGCGCGGGCTTCATGCCGCAGGTTCAGCTCTATGCTTCCCATTCGGAAAATGACTCCAGCAGTGATAACACGGTTAACCAAAAATACCGCACCGACAGTATCGGCGTGCAGGTGAGCGTGCCGATCTATGCCGGCGGTGGGGTATCAGCATCGACTCGCCAGGCGGCTTCACGCTATGGGCAGGCGATGTATGAAATGGATGCACAAGTCGGTACCACGCTGAACGATCTGCGTAAGCAGTTCAATCTTTGCATCAGTAGTCGTGCAAAATTAGCGGCGTATGAACTGGCGGTAAAATCGGCGACAACGCAGGTAACGGCCACCCGCCAGAGCGTGTTGGCAGGGCAGCGCGTCAACGTCGATGTGCTGAATGCCGAGCAACAACTTTACAGCGCGCAGCGAGACCTGGCTTCGGCTAAGTACACCTACATAAAGTCCTGGATCACCCTGTTGAGCGACTCTGGAACGCTTGACGAAAAGGACGTGAAACGAGTGGCGCAGTATTTCTCTATGAATCGTTGAGCCGAGTGTGGATAAATAGGTTAGATACTCGTCATGAGTATTTATCTGAAAGGGCAGCCTTGTGCTGCTCTTTTCAATCTTAATACGCTATGTTATCGGCAAGTAGTGCTCCTGCCAGTGTCTGGAAGAGTTCAATTAATGGTTAAGGTTACCCGCATATTTCCTTTGGGCGCTTGTTGGCTTAGGGTTGAGCGCGCTTTTAACATGGATGAAGTATCTTGTATGCAAGTGTATGATTCTTATAATGGTGGGTTGGCTTACGAAGCCATGATCTCGTTGATAAGAAAGGCAACTGAGTAAAGGGTTAATAATGTCAAAACTAATTCCTGTGGTTATGGCTGGTGGTACTGGCAGCCGTTTGTGGCCACTGTCGCGCGAATCGTTTCCCAAACAGTTCTTATCTATTGATGACAGTGGATTCAGTCTGTTACAGCAAACATTGCAGCGTTTGTCTGGACTGGAAGGAATACAGGTCGCGGCACCTTTGGTGATCTGCAATGAAAATCATCGTTTTCTGGTTGCGGAACAGCTGCGTGAAATTGATCAACTTGCGACCAATATTATTTTAGAGCCCGTTGGGCGTAACACCGCTCCTGCGGTTGCGTTGGCTGCCCATTTGGCAGCAGAAGAAGATGAAGACAGTATGCTGTTGGTATTGGCTGCTGATCATTTGATTAAAAGGGTGGATAATTTCCACTCGGCAATCAAAACGGCCATTAAACATGCTACCGCTGACAATTTGGTAACTTTCGGTATTATTCCTGGACACCCGGAAACGGGTTACGGATATATCAAGCGTGGCAGCGCGCTCTCTGAAGAATGTTTTATAGTTGATTCTTTTGTGGAGAAACCTTGCAAAGACAAAGCCGTTGAGTATCTTGCGAATGGTGACTATAGCTGGAACAGCGGCATGTTTATGTTTAAAACAGCCAAATTCTTGCAAGAGCTACAAAGGTTTAGCCCCGACATCTTCAGAACCACACAGCAGTCAGTCGCTGACAGCCAACGCGACATGAACTTTATCCGCGTTGATCAAGAGATATTCAAGCACTGCCCAAGTGACTCTATCGACTATGCAGTAATGGAAAA
Source organism: Serratia sp. AXJ-M (assembly GCF_046531865.1). Lineage (NCBI taxonomy): Bacteria > Pseudomonadati > Pseudomonadota > Gammaproteobacteria > Enterobacterales > Yersiniaceae > Serratia > Serratia sp. AXJ-M. The sequence goes on from NZ_CP059394.1 coordinate 1,668,063, forward strand.
AACGTGCGATGCGGTAGTGATCCCTATCGATGCCGGTTGGAGTGATGTGGGTTCGTGGTCGTCGCTGTGGGATGTTTCTGAAAAAGATGCTCTGGGGAATGTCAACGTTGGCGAGATCATCTCCATTGATTCGAATAACAACTATATATCATCTGAAGCCGCGCTAGTTGCGACTATTGGATTGGACGACCTTATCGTGATCAATACCAATGATGCATTGTTGATTTCGACCAAGGATCGCGTTCAGGACGTTAAGAAAGTGGTTGATGAGCTCAAAAAACGTAATCTTCATCACTTCCGCCAGCACTCCTCTTCCTATCGCCCGTGGGGAAAAATATGCGATATCGATAGCGGAGAGCATTTCCAGGTTAAAAAGATAATAGTTCGCCCAGGGGAAGGATTGTCTGTACAGCGGCACCTTCATCGTGCGGAACACTGGGTGGTTGTCCGCGGCACGGCCAAAGTCAATGTGGGGGATAAAGAATTCTTCTTATCAGAAAACCAATCCACATTTATTCCGGCAGGCAGTGTCCATACGTTGGAAAATCCAGGGAAAATCGATCTTGAAATCATTGAGGTAAGATCTGGATTATACCTGGAAGAAGATGATATTGAGCGTTTACATGATCGGTACGGCCGAGTTTAATAAAGGGTTGGTAATGGAAAAGTTAGCCTGTTTTAAAGCTTATGATGTGCGCGGTAAGTTGGGTGAGGAACTGAATGATGATATCGCCTATCGTATTGGGCGTGCTTATGGTGAGTTTCTGAAGCCGAAGACTATCGTCCTTGGTAGCGATGTACGTCTGACCAGTGAAAGCTTGAAGCTGTCTTTGGCAAAGGGGTTGCAAGATGCGGGCACTGACGTGATCGACATCGGTATGACCGGTACCGAAGAGGTCTATTTTGCCACCTCACATCTGAAAGCGGATGGCGGTGTGGAAGTGACTGCCAGCCATAACCCCATTGATTACAACGGAATGAAGCTGGTTCGTGAGGGCTCACGCCCTATCAGCGGTGATACCGGCTTGCGCGCTATCCAGGAACTGGCGGAGAAAAACCAATTTCCTGCACCGGCCGTATCTCGTGGCAGCTATGTTCGTCAGGATGTGCTGGCCGATTATGTTCAACATGTGCTGTCTTATGTCGATGTTGCAAACCTTAAACCACTGAAGTTGGTTATCAACTCTGGTAATGGTGCCGCCGGTCATGTGATCGATGCGATTGAAGCCTCCCTTAAAGCTTTGAACGTTCCGTTGGAGTTTATCAAGGTTCATCATCAGCCGGACGGTACCTTCCCGAATGGTATCCCTAATCCGCTATTGCCAGAATGTCGTGCAGATACCGCCAATGCGGTGCGCGAGCATGGCGCAGATATGGGGATTGCCTTCGACGGTGATTTTGACCGTTGCTTCCTGTTTGACGAAAAAGGCGACTTTATTGAAGGGTATTATATTGTTGGCCTTCTGGCAGAAGCTTTCCTGCAAAAGCAGCCAGGCGCAAAAATCATTCATGACCCACGCTTGAGCTGGAACACCATTGATGTGGTGAGCGAAGCGGGCGGGGTGCCGGTAATGTCGAAAACCGGGCATGCTTTTATTAAGGAACGCATGCGTCTGGAAGACGCTATTTATGGCGGCGAGATGAGTGCGCACCATTACTTCCGCGATTTCGCCTATTGTGACAGCGGTATGATCCCGTGGTTGCTGGTGGCTGAACTGGTCTGTGTTAAAGGGCAAACCCTGGGGCAACTGGTACAGGACCGCATTGCGGCTTACCCTTCGTCTGGGGAGATCAATATCAAACTGGCACAGCCGGCGGCGTCAATTGAAAGCGTCAAGCAACATTATCTGGCGCAAGCCGGTGAGGTTGACTACACCGATGGCATCAGCATGGAATTTGCCGATTGGCGTTTTAACTTGCGTTCATCCAACACCGAGCCGGTAGTTCGTCTCAATGTTGAGTCACGTGCGAATGTGGTGTTGATGCAAGAGAAGACTGAAGAAATTTTGGCAATGCTATCACGCTAAAAAACATCCGTGATAATGCGCTGTTTATGTGGGGCGGCTATGGCCGCCCTTCTTTCAAAATACCGAGAATATTTTTTGATTTAGTGAGCATATCATTCGGGTTTTGGACGGCCGATTATGATTTTTGTGGGCTTTTTGATAAAGAAGGTTTACTTAAAAATGGTCTCCGGCTCTGAAGTAAAATGCATGCTGGTATCAAATTACGGATGTGAATAAGGGGGTTTTATGGCGATTCTAGTCACAGGTGGTGCCGGTTATATTGGTTCTCATACGGTTTTAGCTCTGCTGGAGCGTGGTGAAGATGTTGTAGTACTGGACAACTTATCAAACGCATCGGAAGAATCTTTGCAACGTGTAGAACAGTTGGCGGGTAAGGCCGCGACCTTCTACAAAGGCGATATTCAGGATAATCACTGCCTAAAGGGTATCTTCAGCGAGCATAAAATCAGTTCCGTTATTCATTTTGCTGGCTTGAAAGCTGTAGGTGAGTCGACTCGTAAACCGCTGGAATACTATCAAAACAACGTCGCAGGAACTTTGGTGTTACTGGAGGAGATGCGACGTGCTCACGTAACCAAGTTTATCTTCAGCTCTTCTGCAACGGTCTATGGTGAAAATTCTCCGGTTCCTTATGTAGAAACCACGCCAATTGGCGGAACTACCAGTCCCTATGGCACTTCAAAATTGATGGTTGAGCAGATTTTGCAGGATTTTGCCAAGGCTGAGCCTGAATTTTCTATCATTGCCTTGCGCTACTTCAATCCGGTCGGAGCACATGAGTCGGGGATGATTGGCGAAGATCCTAATGGTATTCCGAATAATCTGCTGCCGTATATTGCGCAGGTGGCTATTGGCAAGCTTGATAAACTTGGCGTATTTGGTGGTGACTATCCGACAGAGGATGGTACCGGTGTGCGCGATTATATCCACGTAGTGGATCTGGCCGAAGGCCACTTGATGGCAATGGACCATTTGGAAAAGATCGGAGGGTTCAAAGCTTACAATTTGGGGGCCGGGGTAGGGTATTCGGTGCTTGCTATGGTGAGGGCTTTTGAAAAGGCATCTGGCGTGGCGATCCCGTACCAGGTTTTGCCGCGTCGTGATGGTGATTTACCAGCCTTCTGGGCGGATGCCAACCTGGCTCGTCAGGAGTTAGGCTGGGAAGTGCGGCGTGGCATTGATGAAATGATGCGCGACACTTGGAATTGGCAAAAAAATAATCCTCAAGGCTACCGCAACTAACTATTTCTATTAAAAATATCTACCCATTTCCCTCATCTCATGATTGCAGCTTGTAGACTACAGGTTGCGATCATGTGTCTAAGAATATCCCTATTTGTCATCATCATTCAAACCATAATCAAGCTAACCATTTGATGCGTATTGTAATTGTAAGATAAGCCTTTTATTCTGCCTGTTTAATGAGCGTTCATTTTCAGATAAGCCTGAAAGAACGGATAATGTACAGGTGTTTTGATGGGTAAGGTGATAGCATACGCAACAAAAATATTGTGCTGTTGTCATACTTAGCCTACCAAGATGACAGTGATATGAAATTTTGCGTTATGGCTGATTTTTAGCGGCAGAGCACAACGAGAGAAAAGATATAAATTGCTTTAATATCAGTCCATTGGTAGCTGTTGAGCCAAGGGCGGTAGCGTGCCCTTTTTAGTGCCTGAAGCCGGAAGTTTCAAGTTAACTCCGTGAAATCATGTCTTCCGTAGAGTGTGAAACTGTAGCCCTTGTGATGGGTCGTGTACTACTTCCCCGCAGTCAGATTCGATATGTAGAAATTCCCTCCCAGCGTGATGCACTTTCTTAAGTTTTTTTGAATTTATGGTTCTATATAGCTAAGTGTTATAAGGAAAAAAAATGTTACTTCCAGTAATTATGGCCGGTGGTACAGGTAGCCGTTTATGGCCAATGTCCCGCGAACTTCATCCTAAACAATTTTTGCGTCTGCATAGTTTGCATTCAATGCTGCAGGAAACGTTAAAACGTCTTGATGGAGTTGAGGTTAGCGAACCTGTCGTAATCTGTAACGAAGATCACCGCTTTATGGTAGCTGAGCAACTGCGTCAAATTGACATGTTGTCTCATAACATCATTCTTGAACCTATTGGCCGCAATACGGCACCGGCTATAGCTTTGGCTGCTCTGAATGCCATCGCGCAGGGGCATGATCCTATCATGCTGGTGTTGGCTGCGGATCATATTATAAAAGACGTTGCTACTTTCCATCATGCCATTGAAGCCGCGATACCTTACGCCGCCGGACAGAGCCTTGTTACCTTTGGTATTGTGCCTAGCGGACCGGAAACAGGCTATGGCTATATCCAACGTGGCGAAAGCACTGGCGAAAATGCAGAAGCGTCCAGTGTAAAACGCTTTGTTGAAAAACCTGATCTTGCTACAGCGCAATCTTATGTAGATTCCGGAGAGTACTTCTGGAATAGCGGCATGTTTATGTTCCGTGCCAAACGTTATCTGGAAGAGTTGGAGCGGTTCCGCCCGGATATTCTGGATGCATGCCGTCTTTCCTTGGCGGATACTGAGTGCGATAAAAACTTTATCAATGTTAATTATGATGCATTTTCCAGTTGCCCAGACGAATCAGTTGATTATGCGGTTATGGAGAAAACTCATGATGCCGTCATGATCCCGTTGGATGCCGGTTGGAGTGATGTAGGGTCATGGTCGGCATTGTGGGAAGTCAGTCAGAAGGACGAAGCAGGTAATGCGCTAACGGGGGATACCTTCCTTCACAATACTCGTGATTGCTATATCAATACTGACGAAAAGTTGGTTGCTGCCGTTGGCGTAGATAACCTGGTGATTGTGAACACTAAAGACGCCGTATTAGTGGTTGATAAATCCAAGGTGCAAGATGTCAAAAAAGTCGTAGAGCACCTGAAAAAGCATAAACGTAGCGAATACAGAAGACATCGAGAAGTGTATCGTCCATGGGGCATTTGCGATCTTCTGGTGGATGAAAAACGTTTTAATGTGAATCGCATCACCGTAAATCCTGGCGAAGCTTTCTCTTTGCAGATGCATCATCATCGTACTGAGCATTGGGTGGTGCTTGCGGGCACGGCAAGAGTAACAACCGGAGATAAAACCTTTTTGCTGACAGAAAATCAGTCCACGTTTATTCCTATTGGTGTTATTCACCGCTTAGAAAATCCAGGGAATATTCCGTTGGAACTGATAGAAGTGCAAGCGGGGTCTTATTTAGGGGATGATGATATTATTCGTATTAAAGATCATTACGGGCGTTGCTAATTTTTGAGGTTTTAATGAGTACCTTAACTTGTTTCAAAGCATACGATATCCGTGGGCAGCTTGGCGAAGAGCTAAATGAGGATATTGCCTACCGTATCGGCCGTGCATATGGCGAGTATCTTAAACCGCAGCGCGTTATCGTTGGTGGAGACGTGCGGTTGACCAGTGAATCACTCAAACTGGCCTTGGCTAACGGATTGCAAGATGCTGGTGCTGATGTATATGACATTGGTATGAGTGGCACCGAAGAAGTGTACTTCGCGACTTTCCACCTTGGTATGGATGGTGGTATCGAAGTTACGGCGAGCCATAATCCAATGGATTACAACGGCATGAAACTGGTCCGTGCTAACGCACAGCCAATTAGCGGTGATACTGGCTTATTAGCAATTAAGCAACTGGCGGAAGAAAATTCATTCACGCCTGTTACAGAAAATAAGCGTGGCAGCTATCAACAGATATCTGTCTTGACCGAGTATGTTGATCACTTACTGGGCTATATTGATACTGCAACACTGAAACCAACGAAGTTGGTGATTAACTCCGGTAATGGTGCTGCAGGGCATGTTATCGATGAGATAGAGCGTCGATTTAAACAAAATAATGTCCCTGTATCTTTTGTCAAAGTTAACCATCTGCCGGATGGTAATTTCCCTAATGGAATACCTAATCCATTATTGCCGGAATGTCGTGCTGACACAGCGAAAGCAGTACTTGAGCATCAGGCTGACATGGGGATAGCTTTCGACGGTGATTTCGACCGTTGTTTCTTGTTTGATGAGAAAGCGAACTTTATCGAAGGTTACTACATCGTTGGTCTTCTGGCCGAAGCTTTCTTGCAAAACAATCCAGGCTCCAAGATTATTCATGATCCTCGTCTTTCATGGAATACCATCGATATTGTTAATCAAGCCGGTGGTATTCCTGTCATGTCGAAAACGGGGCATGCTTTTATCAAAGAACGCATGCGAAAAGAAGATGCCATCTATGGCGGCGAGATGAGCGCACATCATTATTTCCGTGACTTTGCTTATTGTGATAGCGGCATGATTCCATGGTTATTGGTGGCAAGTTTGCTGTCTACAAAAGAGAAACAGCTCAGTCAATTAGTCGGTTACCGCATGCTGGCTTACCCCGTTTCAGGGGAAATTAATCGCAGGGTTGCTAATGTTGATAAGTTAATTAATAAAATACAAGAAACCTATAAAGCTGCAGCTGTAAAATTTGATTATACAGATGGTCTAAGTATTGAATTAGAAAGTTGGCGTTTTAATATACGGGTGTCGAACACTGAGCCTGTAGTAAGACTTAATGTTGAGTCAAGAGCTGATGAACGTGTAATGAAAAATAAAACGGAAGAGCTACTTGTGCTTTTAGATGGGATGGAAAAATGAAGAACTTACTCATGTCGATATATAATTATCGAGGGTTTATTGGAAGTAGCATTAAGCGAGACTTTCAGTCTAGATATAAGACTAGTATGCTTGGTGCCGCATGGTTGGTATTACAACCGCTCGCAATGATAATAGTCTATACGGTTATATTTGCTGAGGTTATGAGAGCAAGAATGCCTGGCGATACAGGACCGTTTGCATATAGCATTTACATATGTTCAGGACTGTTAACTTGGGGTTTTTTTGCTGAGTTGGTGACACGACTACAAACTGTTTTTGTCGATAACGCAAACTTCTTAAAGAAAATAAACTTCCCTAGAATATGTCTTCCTGTTATATCTCTGGGCGCTTCATTTATAAATTTTTTGATTATATTTTCACTTTATATATTGTTCCTTGCTTTTACAGGGAATTTCCCCGGCGTGTACATTTTGGGGATGATTCCTTTGTTAATTGTTCAAATTGTTTTTTCATTGGGGTTGGGTGTTACTCTCGGAGTGTTAAATGTATTTTTCCGTGATGTGTCACAATTTATGAATATACTTCTTCAATTTTGGTTCTGGTTTACACCGATTATTTATATAATTGATATACTACCAAAATGGGCCAGTAAATGGCTGATGCTGAATCCTATGACAGGTCTTATTGTAGGTTATCAGAATATATTTGTGAAAAATAAATGGCCTGATTGGAGCAATCTATACTTAGTTGGAGCATTATCCATGATACTGCTTATTGTTGCCCTTCACTTATTCCGGAAACATTCCGGTGACATGGTAGATGAATTATAATGAGTAGTATAATTGTAGAGGGTATTTGTAAATCCTATAAAAAATACAATAGTCGTTATGACCGTCTTATTGAGTGGTTTTCTCCATTTAATAGTTGTCGACATAGTGTTACCACTATCCTAGACGATATCAATTTCACCGTGAATCCTGGCGAGGCTGTTGGTATCATTGGGGTAAATGGTGCGGGCAAGAGTACGTTGCTTAAGATCATTACTGGTACCACAGCAGCGACACAAGGACGTGTAAAAATAAACGGGCGCGTTGCCGCATTGCTAGAATTAGGGATGGGCTTTCACCCAGACTTTACTGGTCGCGACAATGTTTTCATGTCGGGGCAACTACTTGGCATGTCACTTGAGCAAATTAGAGAGCTCATGCCATTTATTGAAGAGTTTGCAGAGATCGGTCAATATATAGACCAACCTGTACGCACTTATTCTAGTGGGATGCAAGTTCGTCTTGCTTTCAGTGTTGCGACTGCCTTGCGACCAGAAGTATTGATTGTTGATGAAGCCCTTTCTGTAGGAGATGCGTATTTTCAAGCTAAATGTTTTTCTCGCATAAAAGAATATAAATCACGGGGTACAACTTTATTGATTGTATCTCATGATCAAGCTGCAATTGCAAACCTATGCAGTAGAGCAATTCTTATTGAAAAGGGTAGGGTCGTAGCGGATACTGTGCCTACCGATGTCATGAATTTGTATAATGCAAAGCTTTCAAAAACGTCAGATACTATGGATGTTAAACTTCATGAAGGGAAAATGGTATCAGGAGACCTTCGTGCAGTTGTAAATGGATTTTATATTATTGATAGCAATGGTAATAAAGTTGAAACATTAACAGTTTCAAATAAATATGAACTCTGTTTTGAAATAGACAATAAAGAAATTAGTTCTGGATTGACTCTTGGTTTTCATATTCGTGACAGATTGGGGAATGTTATTTTTGGTACTAACACTCTGGCATTGAAAGCGAATATTTCCAGCTTAGGACCTAAGCTGGTTAAGTTTATCTTGAATATGAATATTGGCGTTGGTGAGTTTTCAGTCTCTGCTGCGTTGCATAAAGAGCGCGATCATTACGAAGAGTGTTATCACTGGGTTGATGGCTTGGGTACATTTCATGTCGTTGCGCCAGAGAGAATTTTTGTTGGTAGTGCATGGCTGGATGCTGATTGCCAAATAGTTAACTTGGAGAAATAGTTTTGATTTTAAATTACTTTAAGCGTTTAACTAAACACCTTAATGACTCAACGTCTCATAATAATGCTGTACTTGAGACCTTGAATGATTTAAATAGTAAAATTGAATCGTTGGGAGAGGAAGTTAAAGGATTAAAGGAGTTACAAGGAGTTGAACCTGTTGTTGAATCACCTGATGACCTGTTTGTTTTACGGAATGATTTGGCTGAACATAAAGACGGTATTTCCAAAATCGATAACGCAGTGCATAAAGTTGCAGATAGACTGGAGTTTGTTCGCGAAGAGCTGATGTTTGAACTCAGGGTGAAAACAGGTTCATTTAAAGATAAAACAGAAGTTACCAATATTGAAAGCAAAGTTTTAAATAATGATAAATACGATTCAGGAATACGACGTATTAACGTAGGTTGCGGTCACGTTCAAATCGAAGGCTACATTAATGTTGATGCAAGGGAAATTCCTGGTGTTGATATAATTTCTTCCGCAAGTGAATTGCCATTTAACAATGGTGAGTTGGAGGAGATTTATTGCGCACATTTAGCTGAGCACTTTACTGAGCTAGAGCTTAAAAGAATCATACTCCCTCATTGGTTCAGTAAAATCCGGGAAGGGGGGCAACTGCATATCGTTGTACCTGATGCGCATAGCATGATAAAAGATTATATTGCAGGTGAAATGAACTTTGAAGACTTACGTAAAGTAACTTATGGCGCACAGGATTATGAAGGTGATTTTCATTATACTATGTTTACGACAGACAGCCTGACACAACTGCTTATCGAAGCCGGTTTTGATAGTGTTTCTGTTGTCGAAGATAACAGAAAAAATGGACTGTGTCGTGAAATGGAGTTGATTGCACGGAAGGTGTGATTGACATGCTAGGATAAAATTATGAGCATCAATATGCTTGACGAAGTTAACGCTAAAATAAAACAAGAGATTCTTCGGGAGAGAGAAGTAAGACTGACATCTCAAGACTCTTATTTATCGGCCATCCCGAAAAGCTTGCAGTTCCGGGCGTCTTCAAAGCTGTATCATATAAAGGAACTTATTTCTTTATGCAAAGAAGACTATCGTGATTTGATCGTTGCATTAATAATGAAAGATAAACGAGAGAATGTTAAAGGTTATCATATAATCGACCGTTTTCGTACGCGCCCCTTTATATTTATTAGTTTGCTTTCGCTTCATCCTGAGAATAAGGTTAAGATTTTGGGGAAAACTCGATTTGTTGCAATCAAATTGTTAATGAAAAACCCCAAATTATTGGATGTTGCCACGAAACTATATAGAAAATATAAGAGGTAAGCAATGTTTAATCATTTTAACGGTAAGGTGATTCAAGTTATCGAATCACTTGATGTTTATGACGCATGTTCTAATCATGTTGTAAACATTAATACTGCATTGAAAGATATATTTTGTATTGATTCTCAGGTTTATGTTTCACATTTCCATCCCGAAAGAGAAGGTATTACCAATCATATTAGCTCACTAAGTGCTAATGAAGAAGATATTATCATTTATCACTTCTCTGGGTTCTCTGAAATTTGTTCTGATTATGTTCTTAAACAAAATTGTTTAAAAGTGATGTTATATCACAATATTACCCCTCATTATTTTTTTGATAAAAATAGTCAGCTTTATAAATATTGTAAGCGTGGGCGTGAGCAGTTAAAGGAAATTGTTAATAAATTTGATTTTGTTGCTGGTGTAAGTAATTATAATATTAAAGAGATCGTAGAGTTAGGTTATGACTCGGCTAAAACATTTAAGCTTCCAATTATAATTGATGATATCGATGAGAAGAAGTTTTCTAACGCTAATAATAAAGAAAAAAATATTCTTTTCGTTGGTCGAATTTGTGAGAACAAGCGACAAGATAGGCTTGTAGAAGTTTATGGTAAGTTGCGCATTAAGTTTCCAAATATTGGAAAGTTGATTCTCGTGGGTGGGTATGATTCATCGTCTTCTTTTTATAAGCGGATCGTACGCATTATCAATGAACTTGGTCTGCAGGATCATGTGTGCATTACCGGGAAAGTCAGTCAGTCAGTGCTGGATGAATATTACCAAAGCGCAATGTGCTTACTGTGCTTCAGTGAACATGAAGGTTTTGGCGTTCCATTACTTGAAGCTGCATTATATAATATTCCTGTATTGGCTTTAGATGCAGCAGCAGTCTCTGAAACTTTAGATGCTTCTTCTGGTATTTTTAAAAATGATGAAGAGCTATTTGATAAGTTCGAAAAAATACTCAATGATGATAATTTCGTCGTTACATTATTAGAACATCAAAGAAAGGTTCTCCATTCGTGCGGTTATAGCGCTTGGCTGAAAGTTGCGTCTGAGTTTCTAACTAAAATTATTGGTGGGCCGGGACGCTTCAAATCAGTCAGCTTTGTTATTTGTACATTCAACCGTGCGGATTATCTTGACCGCTGTTTAGATTATTTAACGAGAAGCTATAACAGTAATTTCGAAGTCGTTGTTGTGAATGGCCCATCAACCGACCATACATCGAAGGTTATCGAGAAGTGGCGTCATAAGATTGTTTATGCAGACAATCCAATTCGTAACCTTTCGGTTTCTCGGAATATAGGCAGTAACCTAGCGTCTGGCGATGTTATAGCATTCATTGATGATGATGCTATGCCATTTTACAATTGGTGTGACCGCATTCTTGATTACTATAATGCATCTCATAATTTTGTTGCCGGCGTAGGTGGTCCAACATATTATGCTGGGACTTTACAGTTTCAAGCCATTGATATTCTTGTAGATAGTTTTGGTTCTGGTGTTACAAATCCGGATAGGGAATTATACTTTAACACTGATTATCATCGAACGTTGCTAGGAACTAACTCATCATTCCGTCGGGACTATTTATTGTCTACTGGATCTTTTGATGAAGAATATGATTATTTCCTCGATGAGACTGATGTCTGCTTTAGGCTTATTGAAAATGGTTATAAAATTCATCATTGTCCAGATGCTTATTTACGGCATGAGTTCGCGCAGAGTGATAATCGGGTAAGCAAGTATAAATACAATTGGTTCTCCATTGTTAAAAATACAGTATATTTTGCTTTGCGATTCAACCAAGGCGATAAAGATTTTATTATCGCCCAGACTAGAAAAATAGTAGAAAAAGAACGTATAGCATATCTTGAGAGCGGGGCTCGGTCAGGGGAGTTATCACAAGAAGACTTTAAATTACTTGTTAAAAGTGTTTGGGATGGTTTTGATGCGGGCATTGCTGCAGCAAGTCATCCTCGTAAATTGATTAAATTAACTTCTAATAATACGAAGCTGCTTCCGTTTGAGGTCAATAACCATGGCGGAGGATTTAACAAGCTGCATATAGTTCTTGTCACCAAAGAGTTCCCACCATTTACTAAGTCGGGTGGGATTGGAACACTTTATTACCATCTAGCAAGTGAGCTTTTATTACAGGGGCATGATGTTACTGTAATCACCCAAGGGAATGAAGATAGGCTCGAACGTGGTAATTTCCGCCTGATTAGTCTCTCAAAACCAGAGGTCACTGAAAACTATACGAACTCAGTTATTGCGAATGTCAATTTATCTTGGGCAGTAAAGGTTGCAATTACAATAGATGCGTTGAATGACGAGATTCCGATTTCTGTAGTTGATACTTGCCTGTGGGACGCTGAATGTTACGCTTTCCAACAGATAAAGGAAGAACTAAACATACCTCTGGTTGTTCGTTTGGTCACGCCATTAATAGTTGCGGATGAGACCAATGGCTGGAATATGCCAACCCTTGATAAAGATTTGCTCGTTGAGTTCGAACGTTCTATGGTGAGAGCCGCGGATGCTGTTGTACCTATCAGCCAATCCATCCAAAATACATTCACTAAGCGATATAAGATTGACGCAGACGAGCGTTTTAACATTATCAATGCTGGTATTGCCTATTGGCCTAGCTACGATGTGTCGCGTGGTTATAGTGACATTAGCCATTTCCCAGAATTGATTAGTGCCAAAGAAAATGGAAAAATGATTTATCTGTTCTTGGGCAGATTGGAAAAACGCAAAGGAGTTGATGTTTTTATTAAGGCAATTGCTCAATTTAATCAACAATTCCACGAAAAAGCTAGCGATGTGATGTTTGTATTTGCTGGTCATGATGGTATTGGAGTTCAAGCTCTGCTTGAGGAACACTTAGCTGGAAAACAGTATAATGTTACTCTCTTAGGTGAAGTGTCGGACTGGGATCGCGAAAAACTGTATGCTTTTTGCGATGTGGTTGTTTTCCCTTCACGATACGAATCTTTTGGCCTTGTGCCTCTTGAGGCTTTTGTGCATGGTAAACCTGTCATTGGCAGTAGTGCTGGTGCAATACCTGAAGTGGTATTGAGTGAACAGTGTGGTCTCATTTTCAAGGACGGTTCAGAGCAGGATTTGGCTGAGAAAATGGCAATTCTTTGTAATAATGAGGCGTTCTACAAAACGCTTTCTGACGGTGCTAAAGCCCGAGTCAAAGATTTATCCTCAAACCGTTCCGCGTTACAATCCGAAGAGTTATATCACCGTTTGATCTTAGGTATTCAATGATTATGAAAATTGCAGTAATTACTGGCATCACTGGCCAAGACGGCGCTTATCTTGCAGAACTACTGTTAGAAAAAGGCTACGTGGTTCATGGAACCTATCGTCGTACCAGTTCTGTCAATTTCTGGCGTATTGAAGAATTGGGTATTGATAAACACCCAAATCTGAATTTGGTTGAATACGATCTGACCGATCTTTCCGCCAGCATTCGTCTGCTTCAACAAACCGGTGCTACTGAGGTCTATAACCTGGCAGCGCAGAGTTTTGTGGGTGTTTCATTTGAGCAACCTATTACTACCGCCGAAATTACCGGATTGGGTCCGGTAAATCTGCTAGAAGCGATCCGTATCGTTAATCCGAAGATTCGCTTCTATCAAGCCTCAACGTCCGAAATGTTCGGCTTGGTGCAAGCTGTTCCTCAGAAGGAGGACACACCTTTCTATCCGCGTAGCCCTTACGGTGTTGCGAAATTATATGCTCACTGGATGACGATTAACTATCGTGAAAGCTACGGCATTTTCGCTTCCAGCGGTATTTTGTTCAACCATGAGTCTCCTTTGCGTGGTCGTGAGTTTGTTACACGTAAAATCACTGACTCAGTTGCCAAAATCAAACTGGGCCAATTAGACGTGCTTGAGCTGGGCAATATGGACGCGAAGCGCGATTGGGGGTTTGCCAAGGAGTACGTGGAAGGAATGTGGCGTATGCTTCAAGCTGAACAACCGGATACTTTCGTGCTGGCAACCAATCGCACCGAAACCGTGCGTGACTTCGTCTCCATGGCCTTTAAAGCTGCGGGCTTCACTTTGCGCTTTGAAGGTAAAGAAGAGCAGGAAATTGGTGTTGATGTTGCTACGGGTAAAATCTTGGTTCGCGTTAATCCGAAATTCTACCGTCCTGCCGAGGTTGAGCTCCTGATTGGTAATCCTGAACGCGCTAAAGAAATTTTAGGCTGGGAGCCGAAAACCACTTTGGAACAGCTTTGCCAGATGATGGTCGAACAAGACATTCGTCGTAATCAGAACGGATCCTCATTCTGATGTTTGGCGCTGGCAAACGTGCCTTGATTACAGGCATTAATGGGTTTACCGGCCGCTATGTGGCAGCGGAACTATCCGCTGCCGGGTATCGGGTGTTTGGGTTGGGGTCATTACCCTCAACCCAAGAGGATTATTTGCAGGTCAACCTATTAAATGCGGATGAACTGACTGATGCTATTGCACAGGTTAAGCCTGATGTCGTGGTCCATTTGGCCGCGATTGCCTTTGTTGGTCACGGCGATACCAGTGCGTTTTACAGCGTTAACGTAGTAGGAACCCGTAATTTATTGCAGGCGCTTTATGATTGTGGCAAATCCTTGGATGCTATCCTGATTGCGAGCAGTGCCAATGTTTATGGCAATAGCATCGAGGGAAAACTGGACGAGTCCACAGCAGCAAATCCAGCAAATGATTATGCGGTAAGTAAGTTGGCGATGGAGTATATGACCAAGCTCTGGATGGATAAATTGCCAATATTTATTACCAGACCTTTTAATTATACCGGCGTTGGCCAGGCTGAGAATTTCTTATTACCAAAGATTGTGAAGCACTATAAAGAGAAGGCCGCAATCATCGAATTGGGTAATATTGATGTTTGGCGGGATTTCACCGATGTACGTGCTTTAAGCAAGGCCTATGTGGCGCTGCTCCAGGCTAAGCCTGTGGGGGAAACCATCAATGTTTGTTCTGGCAGAACATACTCCTTGCGTGAAGCTGTAGCACTATGTGAAAAGATCTCTGGTCATTCTTTAGAGATCCGAGTAAACCCTGCTTTTGTGCGCCCAAACGAAGTTAAAAGCCTATGTGGTGATGCAAGTAAATTGCGTTCCACTGTTGGCGAATGGGATACACCACCACTGGAAGAGACGTTACGCTGGATGTTGGAAAACTGAGAATGAAAGTTATATTTGGTACTGACCCGATAAAGTACCCTTTAACCGGGATTGGTCGATATGCTTATGAGTTAGCCAACGGTTTGAAAGAAAGCTCGGAAATTTCTGAGCTTTTATTCCTTAACGGGCGCAGCTTAAGCCAGCAGATTCCTACAGCCAGAGAAATTACTTCCTCAGCTCAGGGGCTGCGTCGACGAGTACAAAAGAGTCATTTTGCATCAGAATTGTATCGCTTGACGGCACCGTGGTTAAAAACTTATACGCTCAGAAAACACCCGGATGCGTTATACCACAGCCCTAATTTTTATTTGCCCCCCAACATTGATCGTTGCGTGGCCACTTTCCATGACCTCTCGGTATTCACCTGGCCACAATGCCATCCGGCAGAGCGGGTTCGTTTCATGCAGAAAGAACTGCTGCTGACTATTAAGCGTGCCAATGTTCTTATCACGGACTCTGAATTTACTCGACATGAATTGGCTGAGTATTTCAATCTGCCTTTGAGCAAGGTTTATGCGGCTCAGTTAGCCAGCAGCGGGGATTTTTATCCGCGTCAACTAGAAGAAATTACGCGTGTTTTATCCCCCCTCGATTTAAAACCGAATCAGTACTGCTTATTTACCGGTTCGATCGAACCTCGCAAAAATATTGAAACGCTCCTGGATGCTTACGAACGCTTGCCACTGACTCTTCGCCTGAACGTTCCGTTGGTTATCAGCGGATTTAAAGGGTGGAGTAGCGAAGGGTTGCATCAGCGTTTTGAGCGGGGCCAACAAGCAGGGTGGTTACGTTACCTTGGCTACACTAAATCAGCTGATTTACCTCTGTTGTTTGCTGGTGCGCGTAGTTTCTTGTTTCCGTCACTGTATGAAGGGTTTGGATTACCCGTGTTGGAAGCGATGGCGTCAGGGGTGCCGGTTGTTTGCTCAGACAGTGCCTCATTGCCCGAGGTCGTGGGCAATTGTGCCTTGATGTGTGCAGCAATGGATGTTGAAACACTCACGGAACTGATTCAAAAAAGTATTGAAGATGAAGTCTGGCGCGAACAAGCCAGGATAAACGGTTTAAACCGGGCAAAACATTTTTCTTGGCAACGTTGCGCGCAAGAAACCATTCTCGCTTACCAGCAGGTTTGATATTTTTCATGTTGAAAGTTCTACATTTTTATAAAACATACTACCCGGATTCTTTTGGTGGCATAGAGCAGGTCATTTTTCAATTAAGTGAAGCCGGTGTCTGTCACCAAATTGAGTCGACGACACTTTCTTTGAGCACCCGTGGCGATATTGATAATGCACGGGTAGGTGTGCACCCGGCTTACTACGCCGCAACTAATTTTGAAGTGGCATCTACGCCATTTTCGGTAAGCGCCATAAGGAAATTCAAAGACTTGGTGGCCCAAGCGGATATTGTTCATTATCATTTCCCGTATCCCTATATGGACTTGGTGCATTTTATTGTCGGTGTCAAAAAACCGACGGTAGTCAGTTATCACTCAGATATTGTCAAGCAAAAACTGGCTCTGAAAATGTACTCACCCCTGATGAACAAGTTTTTGAGTTCGGTAGATTGCATCGTCGCGGCATCGCCAAACTATGTGAAAACCAGCCCGGTGCTGCAAAAATATCTGCCGAAGGTGAGAGTGATCCCTTATGGCCTGGATAAAAAGTCTTATCCGGTTGCCGATGAAGCTCATCTTGAGCGCTGGCGTCAACAAGTTGGCGACCGTTTCTTCCTGTTTGTGGGAGCATTTCGATACTACAAAGGCCTGCATATTTTGCTGGAGGCTATTCAGGGCACTGATTTCCCTTTGGTTATCATTGGTGCTGGCCCAATCGAAGTTGAACTTAAACAACAGGCTCAGGAGCTGGGGTTAAAAAACATTCATTTCTTGGGAGCACTGCCGGATGAAGATAAGGCGGCGTTGCTGCAGCTATGTTATAGCGTGGTATTCCCTTCCCACTTGCGTTCAGAGGCCTTTGGCATCACTTTGCTAGAAGGTGCGATGTATGGTAAATCACTGATATCTAGTGAAATTGGTACGGGAACAACCTATATCAACATCGATCAGGAAACCGGCTTGGTTGTGCCGCCATCCGATCCGCAAGCATTACGCGCAGCGATGACAACATTATGGGAAGATCCTGAGCTGGCGCAGCGATATGGTGAGAATGCAGCCAAACGTTTTCAGGCGCTGTTTACCTCGGAGCGTATGGCGGAAAGTTACATAGAGCTTTATCAACAACTGATCGCCAACTGATTGTAAAACAAAAATATTGTTACATTCTGACGTAAGGTTATACGCAAAAGCGTGACCTATCGCACCAATCACTACCCACGCGGCTCAATCCTGAGTTAACATGTGTGCCACATCACAAAACCTGTTGGCCACAGTTGTTAACAGGGTCATCCTCAGACAGGAGTTCTTCAATGTCCAAGCAACAAATCGGCGTTGTCGGCATGGCGGTAATGGGCCGCAATCTGGCACTGAACATCGAAAGCCGTGGTTACACCGTTTCGATCTTTAACCGTTCAGGCGATAAAACTGATGAAGTTATTGCCGAGAATCCAGGTAAAAATCTGGTGCCGCACTACACCGTCGAAGAGTTCGTTGAATCGCTGGAAAAACCACGCCGCATCTTGCTGATGGTGAAAGCGGGTGAAGCGACTGACAAGACCATTGCTTCCCTGACTCCGCACCTGGATAAAGGTGACATTCTGATCGACGGTGGCAACACCTACTATCAGGACACCATCCGTCGTAACCGCGAACTGTCTGATCAAGGCTTCAACTTCATCGGTACCGGTGTTTCCGGTGGTGAAGAGGGCGCACTGAAAGGGCCTTCAATCATGCCTGGCGGCCAGAAAGAAGCTTACGAGCTGGTGGCGCCAATCCTGGAGAAAATCGCTGCGGTAGCGGAAGGCGAACCTTGCGTGACCTACATCGGTGCTGATGGCGCCGGTCACTATGTGAAGATGGTGCACAACGGCATCGAATACGGCGACATGCAGCTGATTGCAGAAGCCTATTCCCTGTTGAAGCAGGCGCTGAACCTGAGCAATGAAGAACTGGCTGACACCTTTGCCGAGTGGAACAAAGGCGAACTGAACAGCTACCTGATCGACATCACCAAAGATATCTTCACCAAGAAAGATGAAGAAGGTAAATACCTGGTTGATGTGATCCTGGACGAAGCTGCCAACAAAGGTACCGGCAAATGGACCAGCCAGAGCTCTCTGGATCTGGGCGAGCCGCTGTCGCTGATCACCGAGTCGGTATTCGCACGTTACCTGTCCTCACTGAAAGACCAGCGCGTTGCCGCATCTAAAGTGTTGACCGGTCCTAAAGTGACGCCAGTCAGCGGTGACAAAGCCGAATTCGTCGAGAAAGTGCGCCGCGCGCTGTACCTGGGCAAAATCGTTTCCTATGCGCAGGGCTTCTCTCAGCTGAAAGCGGCTTCCAAAGAAAACAACTGGGATCTGCACTACGGCGACATTGCCAAGATCTTCCGCGCCGGCTGCATCATCCGTGCACAGTTCCTGCAGAAAATCACCGACGCTTATGCACAGGACGCGGATATCGCTAACCTGTTGCTGGCACCTTACTTCAAGCAGATTGCTGACGAATATCAGCAGGCGCTGCGTGACGTGGTGTCCTACGCGGTGCAAAACGGCATCCCTACGCCGACCTTCTCTGCGGCAATCTCCTACTACGACAGCTACCGTTCAGCGGTTCTGCCTGCCAACCTGATCCAGGCGCAGCGTGACTACTTCGGTGCTCACACCTACAAACGTATCGACAAAGAAGGCGTGTTCCATACCGAATGGATGGAATAAACCCAACGTTTGAAGCATAAAAAAAGCCGCCGAGGTTAACGCCCGGCGGCTTTTTTATGCCTGCAAAGCAAGACTATTTCTGGTGGCGCTCACGCAGTCGACCAATCACCTTGCTCAAATCCAGATCCTGATCCTGCAACAGCACCAGCAGGTGATAAATCAGATCGGAGGCTTCGTTGGTCAGCTCTTCGCGATCGTTCACCGTTGCGGCCAATGCGGTTTCCACGCCTTCTTCACCGACTTTCTGTGCGATACGCTTGGTGCCGCTGGCGTACAGGCTGGCGGTGTAAGAGCTGTCGGGGCTGGCGTTTTTACGCTCCGCCAGCAGTTGCTCCAACTGATACAGAAAACCCCAATCGCTGGCGGCCGGGTGGAAGCAGCTGGTATTGCCCAGATGGCAGGTCGGGCCAATCGGATTGACCAAAATCAACAGCGTGTCGTTATCACAGTCTGGGGTGATGCTCACTACGTTGAGGAAGTTGCCAGAGCTTTCGCCCTTGGTCCACAGGCGCTGCTTGGTACGAGAGAAGAAGGTGACCTTGCCGCTTTGCTCGGTAGCGGTCAGCGCTTCCTGGTTCATGTAGCCGAGCATCAGCACTTCGCCGGAAACGGCATGCTGCACAATCGCCGGCAGCAGGTGGTCAGTTTTTTCCCAGTCGAGCTGGCTTCTTTGTTGTTCTGTTAACACAGGCGGATCTCCACACCTTGGGCGGCCAGGAACTTTTTCAGTTCGCCGATATTAATGATTTGCTTGTGGAACACCGACGCGGCCAGGGCGCCGTCAACGTCCGCATCACGAAACGCTTCCAGAAAGTGTTCCATGGTGCCCGCGCCGCCGGAGGCAATCAGGGGTACCTTGCATACCTCACGGACCTTCCGCAGCTGTTCCAAATCGTAACCGTTGCGTACGCCATCCTGGTTCATCATGTTCAACACAATCTCGCCGGCACCGCGTTTTTGCACTTCTTTAACCCAATCCAAGGTTTCCCATTGAGTGACGCGGGTGCGGCTTTCGTCGCCGGTGTATTGGTTAACGTGATACTTGCCGGTTGAGGCTTCGAACCAGGTATCAATACCCACCACGATGCACTGTACGCCAAAGCGATCTGCCAGACGGCTAATTAGATCGGGGTCGGCCAGCGCCGGAGAGTTGATGGAAATCTTATCGGCGCCGAAAGAGAGGATCTGGCTGGCGTCTTCCGGGCTTTTGATCCCGCCGGCGACGCAGAAGGGGATATCAATCACTTCCGCCACTCGCGACACCCAGCTTTTGTCCACTACACGGCCATCGCTTGAGGCGGTGATATCGTAGAACACCAATTCGTCCGCACCTTCCTGCGCATAGCGTTGCGCCAGCGGCACGATGTCACCGATGATCTCATGGTTGCGGAACTGCACGCCTTTCACTACTTGCCCGTCTTTGACATCCAGGCACGGGATTATCCGTTTTGCCAGCATGCGATTGCCTCCTCAACGCTAAACTTACCTTCCAACAGGGCACGCCCCACAATCACACCTTTAACGCCACTGCCACGCAGTTGGGCGATATCGTCCAGGTTGCCGATGCCACCGGATGCCTGGAAGTCAATCTGCGGATAGCGTTGGCTGATTTCCTGGTACAGCGCCACGTTGGAGCCAGCCAGCGTGCCATCGCGGGAAATATCGGTGCACAGCACGTGCTTGAGGCCGTAGGGCAGGAACTGCTCCACCACCTGTTCCAAAGTGGCGTCTGAGTTTTCTTGCCAGCCGCTGATCGCCACGCGCTTGGTGCCGTCGGCGTCGATACGCACGTCCAGCGCCAGCACCATGGCCTCTGCGCCATAGCGCTCAAACCAGCCCTGCACCAACTGCGGTTGTTTCACTGCGGTGGAGCCGATGACCACGCGGGTCGCACCGGCTTCCAGCAGTGCCGAAACGTCTTGCTCATTGCGAATGCCGCCGCCAACCTGTACCGGCACGTTAACCCCGGCGAGCAGTTGGCGCAGCAGCGGGATCTGGCGTGCAGCAGGATCTTTGGCACCGGTCAAATCGACCAGATGCAATACCTGTGCACCCTGTTGTTGATAGTCCTGCAGGCGTGAGCGCGGATCGTTACCGTAGTCGCGCTGTTGGCCGTAATCACCCTGATGCAAACGCACCACGTTGCCGTCGATCAAATCCAAAGCTGGAATAATCATGCTGCCTACATCTCCAGAAAGTTTTTCAACAGTTGCGCACCGGCTGATCCAGAACGTTCTGGATGAAACTGCACGCCGAAGAAGTTGTCTTTTTGCACGGCGGCGGTGAAGGGCTCGCCGTAGTTCGCCTGGGCGATGGTGCTTGGGCATATCGGCATCGCATAGCTGTGAACGAAGTAGAAGTAGGCACCGTCTTCAATGCCGCGGAACAGATGGTGGCCGGCCTGTGCCGACACCTGGTTCCAGCCCATGTGCGGCAGCGGCAGACCGAAGTCGGTCATCTGGGTGACCGGCGTCTCGATAATGCCCAGCGTGTCGATACCGCCATTCTCTTCGCTGCTTTTTGCCAGCAACTGCATACCGAGGCAAATACCCAGCACCGGCTGAGTGCAGGCTTTGATCAAATCGATCAACTCGCGTTGCTTCAACTGATCCATGGCCGCCTGCGCTGTGCCGACGCCCGGCAGGAAAAGCTTATCGGCGCGCAACACGATCTCCGGGTCACGGCTTACCTGCGGCTGATAACCCAGTCGCTGCACCGCGTAGGTGACAGAAGACAGGTTGGCGCAGCCGGTGTCTAAAATCACCACGTTCATCACAGCACTCCTTTCGAGCTCGGGAGGGTATTGCCCTCAACGCGGATCGCCTGGCGTAGCGTACGGCCAAACACTTTGAACAGGCTTTCGACGCGGTGATGGTCGTTTTTGCCTTTGGTTTTCAGGTGAAGCGTGCAACCCATGGTGTAAGACAGCGAGCGGAAGAAGTGTTCGACCATTTCGGTGCTCAGATCGCCGACGCGCTGATAGTTAAACTCAGCCTTGTATTCCAGGTGCGGGCGGCCGGAGATATCCAGCGCGCAGCGCGCCAGGCACTCGTCCATTGGCAGCACAAAGCCGAAACGTGCGATGCCGCGTTTGTCGCCCAACGCCTTGTTCAGGGCTTCGCCCAGCGCCAGACCGGTGTCTTCTACCGTGTGGTGATCGTCGATATACAGATCGCCCTTAACATTGATGTCCATGCGGAAGCCGCCGTGGGTGGCGATCTGATCCAGCATGTGATCGAAGAAACCCACGCCGGTTTTGATCTTGCTGCCGCCTTCGCGATCCAGCCAGACGTTGACGTCGATCTGGGTTTCTTTGGTGGCGCGGTTAACCTGCGCATGACGATCGCGCTGGGTCAGTTGGCGGGTGATCTCTTTCCAGCCCAGGGTATCGCGCTGATAGCGCAAGCCCTGAATGCCCATGTTTTCCGCCAGTTGAACGTCGGTGGGGCGATCGCCGATCACGTAGCTGTGAGCGGTATCCATCACGCCGGGCTCCAGATAGCCTTTGACCAGCGCGGTTTTGGGTTTGCGGCAATCGCAGTTGTCCGCCGGCAGGTGTGGGCAGATCAGGATATCTTCGAAGTGAATGCCCTGGGAGCTGAGGATCTGCATCATCAGGCCGTGCGGCGGATCGAAGGTTTCCTGCGGAAAACTGGCGGTACCCAGGCCATCCTGATTGGTGATCATCACCAGTTGGTAACCTGACTGCTGCAATTCAAGCAGGCAAGGAATGACGTCCGGCTCCAGCGCCAGCTTGTCCAGGCGATCAACCTGGAAGTCTTCTGGGGGTTCAGCAATCAGCGTGCCGTCACGGTCAATAAAGAGGAATTTCTGGCTCACATTGGCTCCTGGCGAGTCTCGGTTGCACCGGGCAGGGCAGACAGCGCGTCAACCACGCGCTGGCATTCGTCACGGGTGCCGATGGTGATGCGCAGGCAGCCGGACAACCCAGGTTGTTTATTTTGGTCTCTTAAGATAATGCCCTGATCCCATAAGGTTTTAAACACATTACTGGAAGCAGTGAAACGAGCCAGCAGGTAATTGCTGTCGCTGGCGAAAACCTGCTCAACGCAAGCGCAGTTTTGCAGCGCCTGCTGCAGCCAACTGCGGTTGGCGGCAATCTCGGTAACGCGCTGACGCATCACGCGGATCCCCTCGGTGCTGAGCGCCTGTGCAGCGATATCGGCGACCGGAGTAGACAGCGGATAAGGTGCGATCACCTTCAGCAGCAGGGCGATCAAGTCCTCGTTGGCCAGAGTAAAACCACAGCGCAGGCCAGCCAGCGCGAAGGCTTTTGACAGAGTGCGCAGGACAGCCAGGTGCGGATAGTCGCTCAGCCAGGCGGCCACGCTGGCCTGCGGGCAGAATTCGATATAGGCCTCATCAACCGCGACGATCGCCTTGCCTTTGGCCATTTCCAGCAGGGTGCGCAGATCGTTGGGATCGATCAGATTACCGGTTGGGTTGTTTGGGCTGCAGACGTATATCAGTTTCACGTTATCCAGGCTGTCGGCGATGGCAGCTAAATCCAATTGCCAGTCCTTTTTGGCCGCCACGGTGCGACGCTCCACGCCAAAGGTTTCAGCGCTGACGGCGTACATGCCGTAAGTCGGCGGGCAGAACAGGATGGCGTCTTTGCCCGGCTCGCAGAAGGCGCGGATCAGCAGTTCAATGCCTTCGTCCGCCCCACGACTGACCAGCACCTGTTCCTTTTTAACCCCGGCGTAATCGGCGTAGCGCTCGATCACCCGTGCCGGCTGGCACTCCGGATAGCGGTTAAAGGTTTGAGCGGTCAGTTGGAATTCCGGGGCGATCGGGTATTCGTTGGCGTTCAGCCACACATCGCCATTGCCCCCCAGGCGGCGAGCCGATTGATACGGGGTCAGCTCGCGAACGTTGGCGCGCGCCAGGTTTTCAATGCTCATGCTTGCTCCTTCAGTGCGGCAACGCGCAGGGTGACGGCGTTTTTGTGGGCAATCAACTGCTCGGCGGCAGCCAGGGTTTCAATGGTGGCGGCCAGGTTCATAAAGCCTTGCGGCGTCAGTTCCTGCACCGTCATGCGTTTTTGGAAATCCGCCAGGCCCAGGCTGGAACAGGTCGCGGTATACCCGTAGGTCGGCAATACGTGGTTGGTGCCGGACGCATAGTCACCGGCGGACTCTGGCGACCAGTCACCGAGAAATACCGAACCGGCGCTGGTGATGCTGTCGACCAGGGCGCGGGCATCGCGGGTCTGAATGATCAGGTGTTCCGGGCCATACTGATTGCTGATCGCCACGCACTCGGCCAGATCTTTGGCGACGATCAGTCGGCTACTGGCCAGCGCCTGACGAGCGGTTTCGGCGCGAGGCAGTTGCGCCAGTTGCTGTTCGACCGCTTCGGCTACCGCCTGTGCCATAACGGCGTCCGGCGTCAGCAGAATCACCTGCGAGTCTGGGCCGTGCTCCGCCTGCGACAACAAATCAGAGGCGACAAACGCCGGCGTCGCACCGGCATCGGCAATCACCAACACCTCGGAAGGACCGGCCGGCATATCGATCGCTGCGCCGTCCAACCGTTGGTTGATTTGGCGCTTGGCTTCGGTGACAAAGGCATTGCCCGGCCCGAAGATCTTCGCCACGCGCGGTACGGAGTCGGTGCCGAATGCCATAGCGGCAATCGCCTGTGCGCCGCCAACCTGAAACACTTCCTTTACCCCGCACAGCTGCGCGGCATAGAGAATTTCATCGGCAATCGGCGGCGGTGAGCACAACACCACGCGGCGGCAACCGGCGATACGTGCCGGCGTCGCCAGCATCAGTACGGTAGAAAACAGCGGCGCGGAGCCACCGGGAATATACAGCCCGACCGAGTCGATCGGGCGGGTGACCTGTTGGCAACGCACGCCCGGCTGGGTTTCCACATCCACCGGCGGCAGCTTTTGTGCATTGTGGAAGGTTTCGACGTTAGCGACCGCGACTGCCATCGCCTGTTTTATATCATCACCCAGACGAGCGCTGGCGGCGGCGATCTGGTCGGCGGTGATGCGCAGCGCGCCAACCTCGGTTTTATCAAATTTGGCGCTGTAATCGCGCAGCGCCTGGTCACCGTTGGCCTTCACGTTGTCGAGGATCTCGCTCACCGTGCGGGTGATGCTGTCTTCGGCTGCGATCGCCGGGCGCATCAACAGTGCCGCGCGCTGTTCGGCGCTGCAACCTGCCCAATTGACCGGAGTATTGAAAGTCGACATGGCGTTACTCCATCATCTTCTCAATTGGTAACACCAGAATCGAACTGGCACCGAGCGCTTTCAGCTTTTCCATGGTTTCCCAGAACAGGGTTTCACTGCTGACCATGTGCATTGCCACGCGATTTTGCGCACCGGCCAGTGGCAGTATGGTTGGGCGTTCCGCGCCCGGCAGCAGCGCAACGATTTCGTCGAGGCGCTCGCTCGGCGCGTGCAGCATGATGTACTTGGATTCGCGTGCCTGGATCACGCCCTGAATACGGGTCATCAGGCGGTCGATCAATTGCTGTTTGGCTTCCGGCATTTCGCCGTCACGTTGGATTAGGCAGGCTTTCGAGCGGTAAATCACTTCCACTTCGCGCAGGCCGTTGGCTTCCAGCGTGGCACCGGTGGAGACCAGGTCACAGATGGCGTCGGCCAGACCGGCACGCGGTGCCACTTCCACCGAACCGTTCAACAGGCAGGATTTGAAGCGCACGCCTTGTTTATCGAGGTATTGTTTCAGCAGGTGCGGATAAGAGGTGGCGATGCGGGCGTCTTGCAGGCTTTGCGGGCCGGTGTATTCCGTGTCGAGCGAGGTAGCCAACGACAGACGGCAACCGCCGAAGTCCAGGCGACGCAGGGTGAAGTAACGGGGATCTTCGCCCTGAGCGCGGCGGGTGAGCAGCTCTTCTTCCAGCACGTTCTCACCGATAATCCCCAGATCGACCACGCCGTCCATCACCAGCCCTGGGATATCGTCATCACGGACGCGCAGGATATCAATCGGCATATTCTCCGCGAAGGCAATCAGGCGCTGTTGCTGCAGGTTGATTTTAATGCCGCAGCGCGCCAGTAACTCCTGGGATTCATCACTCAGGCGGCCTGACTTCTGCATTGCTATCCGTAAACGTGTTTTGTCCAGCATGGTAACCTCTGTTTAATCTGTAATTTTATACCCGTCATACTTCAAGTGGCTTGGGTGTTGGCTGCCTTCATTCACTCCAGTCACTTACTTGAGTAAGCTCCTGGGGATTCACTCAGTTGCCGCCTACAAGCAACTCGAATTATTTGGGATATTTGAATTTATTTTAAAAATTATTTTTTCTGTCTGTCCGGAGCCAAAAAAAAACCCTCGGAAGAAATCTTCCGAGGGCTCTCTCTTGCATTCTGCGCGCCACTGGAAGATTAAAAAACCGTCTTCCAGCACACATCGCCTGAAAGACTAGTCAGGATGATGGTGATGATGGTGGCTGAACTGAATGCGTGTCATGGTGTTTTCTCTGTATAAAGTCGCTACAAACTCAATTGCTAATTAACCTAAACTATCCGCCGTCTGTCACGCAACCCTTTTTTACGGTCATAAATTTAATTTATTGAAACAGGTTGAGTTATTAGCTGGACGCGACTTTACCTAAGCTTAAACTGGGTGGATTGTATCACTTCACGCAGTGGCGTAGCCTTAATGGGTAAAGCGCTGCGATCTTCAGGAGAGGAAGGTGATGAAAAAGGTAGCCATTATTGGTCTGGGCTGGCTGGGCATGCCGTTGGCCCTGTCGCTGATGAGCCGTGGGTTTGACGTCGTTGGCAGTAAAACGACGCCGGATGGCGTTGAGGCCGCGCGGATGAGCGGCATTGAATGTTATCAGTTGGAAATGACGCCGGAGCTGATTTGCGAACCCGAGGATCTGGAGTCTTTGCTGCGCGTTGATGCGCTGGTGGTGACATTGCCTGCGCGCCGCACTGTCGAGGGCAGCGAGAACTACTTCAATGCGGTACGCATGCTGGTGGACAGCGCGATGGCTTTTGGCGTACCGCGTATTCTGTTTACCAGTTCGACTTCGGTATACGGTGAAACTACCGGCACGGTACGCGAGGATTCGCCGCTGCAGCCGGTTTCGCCTTCGGGGCGAGTGCTGGTGGAACTGGAGCGTTGGCTGCATGAACTGCCGAACACGTCGGTGGATATCTTGCGGTTGGCGGGACTGGTGGGTGTGGATCGTCACCCCGGTCGTTTCCTGGCCGGCAAAGTCGACGTCAAAGGCGGTTCGCAAGGGGTGAATCTGGTGCATCAGGACGATGTGATCGCCGCGATTCAACTGTTGCTGAAACTGCCGAAAGGCGGTCACGTTTATAACCTTTGCGCCCCGGCCCATCCCACCAAGCGTGAATTTTACCCGGCGCTGGCCGAACAGCTGCATCTGGCCCCGCCGCAATTCGCCATTGAGGCAGAGCAGGGTGGGCGCCTGGTGGACGGTAGCCGCATCTGCAATGAGCTGGGGTTCGAATATCAGTATCCGGATCCGGCGCGCATGCCGGTCAATTAATATCAGTATCTGACCCCGCGCCTGCGGGGTTTTTTGTCTGTGGCGCTCGCGCCAATCCGCTCAAATCCTCTATCAGCGCCAACAAGGCCTCCTTTGGCGCTCCGGGTCGGGTCACCAGGCTCAGGGTTGCCTGGTAGGAGAGCGCCTGCCCGCCTAACTGCCGCAGTGCCCCCTGTTCAACCCAGCGCGCGGCGTAATGGGTCGGCAGGTACCCGAGATATTCGCCGCTGAGCACCAGATGGGCGACCCCCTCCATATGGTGGGCGACGGCACCGAGGTTTAACGGCGCCAACGGGCAGAGCTGCTGCGCCAACAGATAACCTCGCTTGACCCAACGCGCATTTTCAATTTGTTCGCGACCCGGTTGCTCTGCGGTAAACAGCGGATGATCGCTGCTGCAGTAGACCGCCTGCGTTTCGCTTATCCAGGGTTGATACTGCAATGCTTCCAACTGCTGGCCGAAATAACCGATGCCCAAATCGAGCTGCTGATTCAGCAGCCCCTGTTCAATTTCGCCGGGGGCGCAAATTCGGCACTGCAACTGCACGTCCTGATGGCGGCGTTGAAACTGTTTGATAGCACGGCTGAAGGGGTTGCCCGGCAGCGACACCAGATTATCCACCAGCCCGATTTGCAGATCGCCGGTCAGCAGACCGTTCAGCGACTGGCTGACCCGGGTGAAGTCGCGTGCGGCGTTAAACAGCGTGCGGCAGGCGATCAATATGCGCTCCCCTTTGGGCGTCAGCATAAAGCCGGAGCGCCCTCGCTGGCACAGACGAAACCCCAGCCGGGTCTCCAGCGTCGCAAGATGGGTGCTGATGGTCGACTGATTCATCAACAGCGGCTCCTGGGCGGCGCTGACGCCATGGGCCTCCGCGACGGCGACGAACACCCGCAGCAGCCGCAGATCGATGTCGCTTAGATTAGTGAGCATCTTTTCCTCCGCAAAACTTCCCTTGTTAACCGATTGGTAACATCCATGGCGTCACCCTGACGGGCCAAAATCACTCTTTTTATGTCACAGATTACAAATAAAACCAACAGTTCAACGCGTTACAAAACATCGGTGTTTTCAATGCTTACATCACAAAGATGGAATGGTAGACCTGTCGGCCATCGGGGTAGCCTGTATTTGTTATCTAAATGTTGAAATTAAATCATGCCAGAACGAGGAAAACACATGCTTAATCAACCCCAAAGTGGCAACGACATGCCGCGGTTTGCCGGTATCCCTACCATGATGCGCCTGCCCGTTGCCGAAAATGCGCGCGGTCTGGATGCGGCCTTCGTTGGCATTCCTCTTGATATTGGCACTTCAAACCGCAGCGGCACGCGCTATGGGCCTCGGCAGATCCGTCAGGAGTCGGTGATGATCCGCCCGTACAACATGGGTAGCGGCGCTGCCCCTTTCGAACGGTTGCAGGTTGCCGATCTGGGGGATGTCGCCATCAATCCCTACAGTCTGGCGGACAGCGTTCGGCGTATCGAACTGGCCTATAGCGACATTCTGGCCCATGGCTGCATCCCGCTGACGCTGGGAGGCGATCACACGCTGACGTTGCCGATCCTGCGTGCCGCCGCCGGCCGTCATGGCCCGGTCGGTTTAATTCACGTGGATGCGCATTCAGACACCAATGAGGAGATGTTTGGCGAGCAACTGGCGCACGGCACCACTTTCCGTCGCGCTTTTGAAGAGGGGCTGTTGGCACCCCAGCGGGTTGTGCAGATTGGGCTGCGGGGCAGCGGCTATGAAGCTGCCGATTTCGACTGGTCGCGCCGGCAGGGGTTTCGCGTGGTGCAGGCGGAAGAGTGTTGGTATCGCTCTTTAGCGCCGCTGATGGCCGAAGTGCGCGAGCAGATGGGCAGTGGGCCGGTTTATCTCAGCTTCGATATCGATGGGCTGGATCCGGCGTTTGCTCCGGGTACCGGCACGCCGGAAGTTGGCGGGTTGTCGGTATGGCAGGGCCTGGAAATTGTCCGAGGATGCCGGGGGCTGAATCTGATCGGCGCCGACGTGGTGGAGGTCTCACCGCCTTACGATCGTTCCGGTAATACCGCGCTGCTGGCGGCCAACCTGCTGTTTGAAATGTTATGCGTGCTGCCTGGGCGATAAGACGTCGCCATACCTGACCGGCGGAGCCGTTGCGCCTGGATCCAATAACAATAATAAACATGCGGAGTGACTCATGAATCTCGATCTGCTGGTAGTGGTGTTTTACTTTTTGGTGATAGGAGCGGTGGGTTGGTTAGGCGTTCGCCGGGCGACGACCAAAGAGGATTATCTGGTTGCCGGACGTAATCTGGGGCCCTGTTTGTATCTGGGCACCCTGTCTGCGGTGGTGCTGGGCGGGGCGTCAACCATCGGCAGCGTCAAACTGGGTTATACCTACGGCATCTCTGGCGTGTGGCTGTGCGGTGCGCTGGGGGCGGGCATCGTGGTGCTGAGCATGGTGTTGGCAAAGCCGTTGCTTAAGCTAAAGCTCTACACCGTCAGCCAGGTGCTGTCGCGTCGTTATCACCCAGCGGCCAGAGTCACCAGCGGCGCCATTATGTTGGCCTACGATCTGATGGTGGCGGTGACGTCGATCATTGCCATCGGCAGCGTGATGCAGGTGATGTTCGATCTGTCGTTTATCACGTCGATTTTGCTCGGTGGCGGTTTGGTGGTGCTGTATTCAACGTTGGGCGGCATGTGGTCACTGACGCTGACCGACATTATCCAGTTTATCATCATGACCGTTGGCATGATGTTGGTGCTGATGCCGATGAGCATCGTCAAAGCCGGGGGTTGGACGGCGTTCAGTAGCCAACTGCCGGATAGCTACTACCGGCTATCATCCATCGGGCTGGATACTATCGCGGTGTTCTTCCTGATCTACTTCTTCGGCATTTTGATTGGTCAGGATATCTGGCAGCGGGTATTTACCGCCCGCAGCAACACTATTGCTCGTTATGCCGGATTAGGGGCCGGCGTGTATTGCGTGCTGTATGGCGTAGCCGGTGCGTTGATCGGCATGGCCGGCAAGCTGGTGCTGCCGCAGTTGGCTAATACCGACGGGGCTTTTGCCGCCATTGCGCAGGCGGTGCTGCCGCCGGGCGTCAGCGGATTGGTGGCCGCCGCCGCACTGGCTGCGCTGATGTCGACCGCCAGCGCCTGCCTGCTGGCGTCATCGACCATCGCGCTGGAGGACGTATTGCCGGCGATTCGCAAGCGCCCCTCGGGCGGACTGGCCGCCGGGCGATTTACTACGCTGATCATGGGCTGCATCATGCTGGGGTTGGCGTTTGTGGTGCGGGACGTGATGGCGGCGCTGACGCTGGCTTATAACCTGCTGGTGGGCGGCATGCTGATCCCGCTGATTGGTGCGATTTTCTGGCAACGGGCCACCAGCACCGGCGCTATCGCCAGCATGCTGACCGGCAGCCTGAGCGTTTTGGGGCTGATGTATTATCAGGGTATTGAAGCCAACAGCCCTATCTACGGCGGCTTGCTGGCGGGCGGCGCGGCCTTCGTGATGGGCAGCTTACTGACCCGGCCAAGCCCACGGCCGCAGGTACAGCCCGAGTAACCGGTAATCAGGGGCTGCCATGCGCAGCCCCATCCTCGTTTAAAGCCAGCCGGAGCGCTTCAGCTTCTGGTAGAGGAAGAAGCAGCCGACGACGGTGACCCCCAGCGTGGCGTGGTAGGCCCAGGGGAACTTCAGCTCTGGCATGTCGGCGAAGTTCATGCCGTACAGGCTGAAAATCACCGTAGGGATCGCCAGGATCGCCCCCCAACCGGCCAGGCGTTTCACCACTTCGTTCTGTTTTACGGTGACCAGCGCCAGATTGACGTGCATCGCGTTGGTCAGCATTTCGCGCATATCGTCGATATTGCTGACCACCTGATGCGCATGGTCTTGCACGTCGCGTACGTAGGCGCGCAGCTCTTTCGGGATCACTTCTTCATGCAGGCGGATCAACTGATTGCAGATTTCGTCCATCGGCATCGCGGCATTGCGCAGCGCCAGCAGGTGCCGCCGCAGGGTGTAGACGTTCTCGATGGCGGCCTGATCAAATTCCGATTTGAACATGTTGGCTTCAATGCCTTCAATGGTCGCTTCGAACTTCGCCACCACGCTACGGTAGTTATCTACTACAAAGTCCAACACCGAATACAAGGCAAAGCCCGGGCCGCGGCACATTTGCTTATGGTTCTCTTCGGCCTTGGCGCGGATTGGGGCGTAGCTCGGTGATTTGCCGTGGCGTACCGTGATCAGGAAGTTCTTGCCCACGAAGAAGTGTGTTTCGCCGTACTCAATTTCGTCATTGCCCCATTGCGCGGTTTTGACCACGATAAACAGCGAGTCACCGTAAGCTTCAAGCTTCGGTCGCTGGTGGGCGCACAGCGCATCTTCAATCGCCAGATCGTGCAGCCCGAACTCCTCCTGCACTTTGCGCATAAAGGCGTCTTCCGGCTGCCACAGCCCGAGCCAGACGAAGGTATCCGGCTGTTTGACCACCTCGCTGATATCATCAATGGTCACTTCGCCCAGCCGTTCACCGGCCTTGTATGCCACGCAATTCACAACCATGGTTGCGGTTTCCATCAGGTCACCTGCTATTCAATTAGGGTTTTGGTGAGAAAGTAACATTCATGTTCCACCGGGTAATTCTGCAGCGTCATCTGCAGTTGATAACCGAGTTTTTCGTAGAACGGCCGCGCCTGAAAACTAAAGGTATCCAAACGAACATAGCGGCAGCCGCGTGCTTTCGCCTCCCGTTCC
Organism: Serratia sp. AXJ-M; assembly: GCF_046531865.1. Classification (NCBI taxonomy): domain Bacteria; kingdom Pseudomonadati; phylum Pseudomonadota; class Gammaproteobacteria; order Enterobacterales; family Yersiniaceae; genus Serratia; species Serratia sp. AXJ-M. The sequence continues at coordinate 1,700,410 of NZ_CP059394.1, forward strand.
GCCGCCAGCAATACTTTACGCCCCAGGCCGCTGCCGCGTTGCGAGTCCGCTACCCATAGCCATTCAACGCTCAGCCAGTTGCCCCAGGTCTCGCCGGTCAGGCCGGCGACCACCTGGCCGGCGGTGTCCCGGGCGTAAATGCCAAGCGGCTTACGCAAGCTGGGATCCACATAGGGGCTGTTGTGGGCTCTAAGCCCCTGACGAATAACGTCGAGGGTGTCTTCATTGAGCGTCTCGGTTACGGTGATGTTCATCTTTCCTCCTTGGTGAACCCTTAACTTAAGCACAGTCTGACTAAAAGGCAACACGTTGAAATTTAAAACAAACGTCAAAATCAGCCTGCTGGACTACACTGAGTAGGTTGTTTTTTGTCCAGGAGGACGCTATGCACCGATTGACTATGATAGCCGCTTTGCTGTTGTTCAGCGGCTTGCTGCACGCCGCGCCGACGGTAACGCAATTGCAGGACAAGTTGGAACACCCGTGGTCGCTGGCATTTCTGCCCGGCGAACAGGGAATGTTAATCACCGAACGGCCGGGGCGTTTACGGCTCTGGCTGCCGGGCCAGGGCCTTTCGGCGCCTATCGCCGGTGTGCCGCAGGTATATGCAGAAGGCCAGGGCGGTTTGCTGGAAGTGTTGCTGGCGCCCGATTTTTCCACCAGCCGACGAGTTTACCTCAGCTTCGCCGAAGCGGGCGATGAGGGTAAAGCGGGGACGGCGGTAGGCTACGGGCAACTTAGCACCGACAACCGACGGCTGGAGAATTTCAAGGTGATTTTCCGCCAGCAACCCAAGCTGTCGGTCGGCAATCATTTTGGGGGCAAGCTGGCGTTTGATCGTCAGGGGAATCTGTTTATCGCGCTCGGGGAGAATAATCAGCGGCCGACGGCGCAGGATCTGGACAAGTTACAGGGCAAAATGGTGCGCTTAACCGCCGACGGCGCGGTACCGCCGGATAATCCTTTTGTCGGCCAGGCCGGCAAGCGGCCGGAAATTTGGTCCTACGGCCACCGTAATCCTCAGGGGCTGGCGTTGAATCCGTGGAGCGGGGTGATGTGGGAGAACGAACACGGTCCACGCGGTGGCGATGAGGTCAATATTCCGCAGGCAGGGAAAAACTACGGCTGGCCGATAGCCACCTATGGCATCAATTACTCCGGGCTGGCGATCCCGGAGGCGAAAGGGCAGAAGGTCGCGGGCACCGAACAACCCCTGCATTATTGGCCGGTGTCGCCGGGTATCAGCGGCATGGCATTCTATGATTCGCCGCGTTTCCCTGCCTGGAAGCATTCGCTGTTTATTGGTGCGCTGGCCCAAGAAGCGCTGATCCGCCTGACGCTGCAGGGAGACAACGTGGTTTCTGAAGAAAGGCTGCTGGAGGATCGCGGTGAACGCATTCGCGAAGTGCGGGTCGGGCCTGACGGCTATCTTTACCTGTTAACCGATGCAAGCAACGGCAAGCTGCTGCGGGTAGGGCTCCAGGAGAGAATTGCGCCCCAGCGGATGCGGGGCGCAGGAAACTCAGGTTAACTCACTCATCACACCGCGCTGATAGGCTGGCCGCTCGGTCAGTTGCTTATACCAGCGCTCCATGTTCGGGCGAGCTTGGCGCTTGATCGGCATGGAGAACCAGGCGTAGGCGAAACTGCCCAGCGGGATATCGCCGATGCCGAAGTCTTCACCGGAAAGGTAAGGCTGACGACCCAGGGTGTCTTCCACAATGTCGAAATGCTTTTCCAGTGTGGCAATCGCCGCTTCGATCTTCGCCATATCGCGCAGTTCCGGCTTGGTACGCACCAAACCCCAGAACACCACGCTAAAGTGACTGACAATGGTGGCCGTGGTCCAGTCCATCCATTTTTCGGCACTGGCACGCGCCTGCAGATCCTGCGGGTAGAAAGGTTCGCTACCAAACTTCGCGGCCAGATAGCGCACTATGGTGTTGGACTCCCACAGCACAAAGTCATCGTCTTGCAGCAGCGGCACCAGGCCATTCGGGTTCAATGAACGGTAGAGTTCGTCGTTCACCTTGCCGAAAGCGCCTCCGGCGTTGATATGGCTGTAACTCAGCTCCAACTCTGCGGCGCACCACAGCACTTTCCTGACGTTGTTCGAATTTTCACGACCCCAAATGGTCAGCATAGAACGCCTCTTTTACGTGGGTTAATCAACCTAACTAATTATTCCTACTCCACAATTCAGCGCTTGTCACACTGGAAGGCATTTTTTGCCGACGTGGGCGACACATTCAGCGCTCCCAGCGGCAGATCTCCCAGCCTTGCCCCAGCGCCAACGCGTTGAGTTCGCTGTCGGGGTTGATTACCGTGGCGCTGTCGACGTATTCCAGCATCGCCTTGTCGTTGAGGGAGTCGCTGTAGCCGTGGCTGTGCTCGAAGCTCAGTTCCGGATGTTCAGCCAACCACTTTTTCAGGCGGATAACCTTGCCCTGTTGGTAGGTCATGGTGCCGTAGGTGTTGCCGGTGAAGCGGCCGTCTTGCACTTCGACGCCGATGGCCAGCGCGCCGTCGGCGCCAAGCTGGGCGGCAATGGGGGCCACCAGGTGCTCGCCCGTGGCGGAAATGATCAGAATGCAATCACCACGCTCGCGGTGCCACAGCAGCCGCTCGCGGGCGGCAGGGTAGACTCGCGGCAGGATATCGCGGCGAATATAGCGCTGCACCCAGCCGGCCACCGTTTCGGTACTCAGGCCGGCCAGCGGCGCCAGCGTGGCCTGCATGTAGTCCTCCATGGACAGCTTGCCCTGATAATAGTGCTGCATCAGTTGCTGTTCCTGCTGTTCCAGTTCCGCCGGTGCAAACCCTTCAGTGACCAACCAACGCATCCATAGGCTGGCGCTGTCTTCATCAATCAGGGTTTCATCCAGGTCGAATAAGGCTAAATCCATCAGTATTTCTCCGGCAGGCAGGGAGGGGGAATGGGGCTGTTTATAGAATAGCGGATAGCGTTAGTCGCCAGCCAGTGGCGACAACGAAATTGCGCAGAGCATAAGTCACATTGATGACAGTTTTGCGACGCTTTGTTGAAGGTTTGCATAACTTAGAACGCAACAATATTGGCTGACGCTTGAGCCGCAGTGGTAACTATAGGGGTAATACGCTGGCTATCCAGGAGTTGAAGATGCTGATAATTCGCCTTTATACCGGCCCGATTTTTGTCGGGGATGAAGAGGAACAGGATGATGACACCCCCACTGACGCTGAAGAAGCTGCCGCTGCTGGATCTTTCGCAGCTTGATGGCGACGCCGGGCAGCGGCAGGCGTTTCTTGACGGTTTGCGTATTGCGGCGCGTGATGTCGGCTTTTTCTATTTGCGTGGCCACGGCGTTGATAGTGCCCTGAATGCACAGCTGCAACGGTTGGCGAGACAGTTTTTCGCCCTGCCGGAAGCCGACAAACTGGCGGTGCAGATGGTGCATTCGCCGCATTTTCGCGGCTATAACCGTGCGGCGGCTGAATTGACCCGCGGCCAGCCGGACTGGCGCGAACAGTTTGATATCGGTGCAGAGCGAGCGGCGCTACCGTTGGCTGAAGCAACCCCACGCTGGGCGCGTTTGCAAGGGCCGAACCAATGGCCGGAGGCATTGCCCGAACTGAAACCGCTGTTATTGCAATGGCAGCAGGCGATGACCGCCATGTCGCTGCGGCTGTTGCGCGCCTTTGCCCTGTCGCTTTCACTGCCGGAACAAGCATTTGATTCGCTCTACGGCGACAAACCCAATGAACATATCAAACTGATCCGTTATCCAGGGCGTGAAGCGACCGCGAGCGGGCAGGGGGTTGGCGCCCATAAAGACTCCGGTTTTCTCAGCTTCCTGCTGCAGGACCGGCAGAAAGGTCTGCAGGTTGAAGTGGATGAAGGGCGCTGGGTTGACGCCGAACCGCTTGAGGATACCTTTGTGGTCAACATTGGCGAATTGCTGGAGCTGGCAACCAACGGCTACCTGCGCGCCACGGTACATCGGGTGGAGACGCCGCCGGCGGGGAGCGATCGACTGTCGATTGCTTTCTTCCTCGGGGCGCGACTGGACGCGGTGGTGCCTGTGTATCAGCTGCCTGAATATCTGGCCGCGGAAGCCCATGGCCCAGCCAGCGATCCGCATAATCCGCTGTTGCGCGACGTAGGCTTTAACTACCTGAAAGGACGCATCCGTTCCCATCCGGATGTGGCGCAGCGTTATTACCAGGATGTGGTTGCTTAAGGGAGGAGGCCGCATACCGCGCCCAACCGGGTGAGTCGGGTCGAACATGTTCGACCCGATTGTTTTGAATTACTCAGCCAGTGCCTGCTGCAGATCGGCGATCAAATCTTCCGCATCCTCAATCCCTACCGACAGGCGCAGCAATTGCGGCGTAATACCGGTTTTCATCCGCTGTTCCAGCGGGATAGAAGCGTGAGTCATGCTGAACGGCTGACTGATCAGGCTTTCCACGCCGCCGAGGCTCTCTGCCAGGGTAAACAGCTGTGAACGTTTGATCACCCGGCGCGCATAGGCATCATCGCCTTTCAGCCGTACGGAAATCATGCCGCCAAAGCTGCTCATCTGCCTGGCCGCCAACGCGTGCTGCGGGTGGCTCGGCAGACCAGGGTAGTAGACTTCTTCTACCTGAGGTTGGCCTTCCAGCCACTGGGCAATACGCAAGGCGCTATTGCTGTGACGCTCCATACGCAATGCCAGGGTGCGGATGCCGCGCAGCGTCAGGAAGCTGCTGAACGGATCGAGAATGCCGCCCACCGCGTTTTGCAGGAAGCCGAGCTGCTCGGCCAACTCTGGGTTATTCCCCACCGCAGCGACACCGGCGACCACGTCGGAATGGCCGTTGAGGTATTTGGTGGCGGAATGCACTACCACATCAAAGCCGAGATCCAGCGGACGCTGGATATAAGGCGAGGCAAAGGTGTTGTCCGCTACGCTGATCAAACCGTGTTTTTTAGCGATGGTGGCGATGGCGCTCAGATCAGCCAATTTCAGCAGTGGGTTGGTCGGCGTTTCAACCCAGATCATTTTGGTATCCGGTTCGATTGCCTGTTCCAGCCCGGCTAGGTCCGCCGGGGAAACATAGGTAACGCGCAGGCCTGCGGTACGGCTGCGGACCTTCTCCAGCAGGCGATAGGTGCCGCCGTACAGATCGTCGACCGCCACCAGATGGCTGCCCTGATCGAGCAGCTCCAGCACCGTTGAACAGGCGGCCAGGCCAGAGGCAAAGGCATACCCACGGCTGCCGCCTTCCAGTTCGGCAATGGCGCTCTCCAACGCGGTGCGCGTTGGGTTGGCACTGCGTGAATATTCATAACCGGTATGCTCCCCCGGCGCCGGTTGGGCGTAGGTGGAGGTCGCATAAATGGCCGGCATTACCGCACCGGTGGCATCTGGCGTGTAACCGGCATGAACCGTCAACGTATCAAACTTGGCCATACAATCATTCCTTATTAACGTAATTTTTGGCGCCAGACGTTAAGCACGTCTGTGCGGGTAATCAAACCGAGGAAACGCTCACCGTCGAGGACGACCGCTACGTGGCCGTGATTGAAGGTGGCCAGTAAATCCTGATAGCTGGCTTCTTTTTGCAGCGTCTTGACCGAATGGGTCATGGCGCGGGCGGCCGGCAGACTGAAGTGGCTGGCGTCCGCCTGCACGGCATTGAGCAGATCCCACTCGTCGATCAGGCCGACAACCCGATCGCCTTCCAGCACCGGCAGCTGCGAGATGTCATACAGCCGCATGCGGGCATGAACGATAGCCAGCGTGTCTTCCGGTGCGACCGAAACGGCGGCCCCTTCGTCATGACGGTAGGCGATCAAATCGCGTAAATCCTGATGCTGCGGCTTGCTCAGCAGGCCTTGTTCCAGCATCCAGTGGTCGTTATACATTTTAGACAGGTATTTGTTGCCGCTGTCGCAGACGAAGGTGACCACGCGTTTCGGCTCTGTTTGTGCCTGGCAATAGCGCAGCGCTGCTGCCAACAGGGTGCCGGTGGATGAGCCTGCCAACACGCCTTCTTTGCGCAGCAGATCGCGCGCGGTGGTGAAGGCTTCGGCATCGCCGATACGATAGGCATTGCGCACCTGGTTAAAGTCGCTCAGCGGCGGAATGAAATCTTCGCCGATCCCTTCCACCAGCCAACTGCCGGCCTCGCCGATCTGGCCGTTATCAAGATAGTCCGCCAGGATCGAGCCAGCCGGATCCGCCAACACGAACTCGGTTTGTGGCGAGACTTCGGCAAAATAGTGGCTCAGGCCGCCGAGTGTGCCGCCGGAACCGACGCCAACCACGATGGCATCGACCTGATGCTCCATCTGCTGCCACAGTTCCGGCGCGGTGGTGCGGGTATGGGCCGCCGGGTTGGCCGGGTTGTTAAACTGATCGATATAAAACGCACCGGGGATTTCGTCGGCCAGCCGTTTGGCATAATCCTGATAGTAAGCCGGGTGCCCCTTGCCCACGTCGGAGCGGGTCAGCACCACTTCTACTCCCAGGGCGCGCAGATGGAAAATCTTCTCGCGGCTCATCTTGTCCGGCACCACCAACAACAGCTTATACCCCTTCAGGGCCGCCACCAGCGCCAGGCCCAAGCCGGTGTTGCCGGCGGTGGCTTCAATGATGGTGCCGCCGGGCTGCAGGCTGCCGTCGCGTTCCGCTTGCTCGATCATCGACAGCGCTACGCGGTCTTTGATGGAGCCGCCGGGGTTTTGATTCTCAAGCTTGACGAACAGGCGGCAGGGGCCGGTATCAAACTGAGTCAGTTCCAGCATCGGGGTGTTACCGATCATATCGATGACGGAATGCGGTATTGCCATGAGGATCTCCAGAATAATTCGGTTTAAAGCCGTTATCTGGATGATAGCGCTGTCAATAAGCCCATTAAAAAGAACAAATAACCACTCAATATGCTTTTTTGGAATATATTAATTCAATTTGGACGTATGGAGGCATGGATGTTCAGCGGTGCAGATGTTCAGCCGTATGGCCGTGGGCCGTTTAAAAAAACGACGCGCCGTCGGCTTTTCATCCAATTTACGCGTAACAGCGTACAGTTATGTAAAAATGCTGAAAATTCGCGCTAAACCCTGCAAAAATAAGATGAATCTAATAAACTCACAGCAAGGGCATTTTCGGTACGCCGCTCAACCCGTCATGGGGCCGCAGGGAGTTTGCGGTTGGAAAACGCGTATCGGGCCACTCTCGCTGGTTGGCTGAAAACGTGAATATGTTTGAAAGTTAACGCTATTTCAATGATTTGAATGGATACTCTGGCGACGTCATGATGAAAAAAAACTTTTCCACTACCCTGAAAAAATTAACCTTTAGCGTCAGCATCCTGTTGTTGGCTGCGCCTGTCGTACAGGCGGCGGAAGCGCCGGCTGCCCCGCAGGTCGATGCCAAAGCTTTTGTGCTGATGGATTACAACAGCGGCAAAATTCTGACGGAGGGCAATGCCGATACCCGGCTCGATCCCGCCAGCCTGACCAAGATCATGTCCAGCTACGTGATTGGCCAGGCGATCAAGGCCGGCAAGATCAAGCCGGAAGACATGGTCACCGTAGGTAAAGATGCCTGGGCAACCGGTAACCCGGCGTTGCGTGGCTCCTCGCTGATGTTTATCAAGCCGGGCGACCAGGTGCCAGTGATGGAGCTCAACAAAGGCATCGTCATTCAGTCGGGCAACGACGCCAGCATCGCGCTGGCCGATTATGTCGCGGGTAGCCAGGATTCGTTTGTCGGCCTGATGAACAACTACGCCAAATCGCTGGGCCTGCAGAATACCCACTTCCTGACGGTGCACGGGCTGGATGCGGAAGGGCAGTACAGCACCGCACGTGATATGGCGCTGCTGAGTCAGGCACTGATCCGCGACGTGCCGGATGAATATGCGCTGCATAAAGAAAAAGAGTTCACCTTCAACAAGATCCGCCAGGTTAACCGCAACCGTCTGTTGTGGAGCTCCAACCTGAACGTTGACGGCATTAAAACCGGTTACACCGGTGGCGCCGGTCATAACCTGGTGGCCTCGGCCACTGATGGCCCGATGCGTTTGATCTCGGTAGTGCTGGGCGCGCCGAGCGATCGCGTCCGCTTTAGCGAAAGTGAAAAGCTGCTGACCTGGGGCTTCCGCTTCTACGAAACCGCCACCCCTATCAAAACCGACAAGCCGTTTGTTACCCAGAAAGTGTGGTTTGGCGACGTTGGCGAGGTGCCGTTGGGCGTAGCTAAAGATGCGGCGGTCACTATCCCGAAAGGGCAGATGAAAAACCTGAAGGCCAGTTACAAGCTGAACCAGCCGACGCTGGAAGCGCCATTGGCAAAAAATCAGGTGGTTGGCACCATCGATTTCCAGCTTGACGGCAAAACTATCGAGCAATATCCGCTGGTGGCGATGCAAGAGGTGAAAGAAGGGAACTTCTTCAGTCGTATCTGGGATATGGTGATGATGAAACTGACCCAGTGGTTCGGCAGCGTGTTCGGCTAGTTATCACGAGGGTTCAAAGACCACGTTGTTATCAAACAGAGGGCGCATGATGGCGCCCTCTGCTTTTATCAGTTACAGGCGACCACCTTGATCGCCAGACCGCCCTGCGACGTCTCACGGTATTTGGCGTTCATGTCCTTGCCCGTCTCATACATGGTTTCAATCACCTTATCCAGGCACACCCGCGGCTCGCTGGTACGACGCAGCGCCATACGTGCTGCATTGACCGCTTTCACCGCGGAAATCGCGTTACGTTCGATACAGGGCACCTGAACCTGGCCAGCCAATGGATCGCAGGTCAGCCCCAGATGGTGCTCCATGGCGATCTCCGCCGCGATGCAAACCTGAGCTGGGCTGCCGCCCATCAATTCTGCCAGACCGGCCGCCGCCATGGAGCAGGCGACGCCCACTTCCCCCTGACAGCCCACTTCTGCACCCGAAATAGAGGCGTTCATCTTGTACAGCGCGCCAATGACGCCGGAGGTCAGGAAGTAACGGCTATAGGAATTAGGGTTCACCGGGCGAATAAACTGGTCGTAATAGGCCAGTACCGCCGGGATGATGCCGCAGGCACCGTTGGTTGGGGCGGTCACCACGCGGCCACCGGCGGCGTTTTCTTCATTCACGGCGAAGGCGAACATATTGATCCAATCAACGACGTTCATCGGATCGATGTTGTTCTTGTCGCCGGTCACCAGAATACGGCGCAGAGCTGCGGCGCGGCGCTGAACCTTCATTGGGCCGGGCAGCAGGCCTTCGGTATTCATGCCGCGTTCAATACCGGCACGCATCACTTGCCAGACTTCGGCGAAGTGCGCGTCGATCTCGGCCTTGCTGTGCAACGCCAGCTCGTTTTGCATCACCAGACCGGACAGCGAAAGGCCGGCGTCCTTGCAGTGCTGTTGTAAGTCACGCGCCGAATTGAACGGGAAGGGCACCTGAACCGGATTCGCCTCCGACAGGCCAAAATGTTCCTCATCGACGATAAAACCGCCGCCGGTAGAGTAATAGGTTTTGCTGTGCAGCAGGCGTTCGTCGGCGAAGGCGCTGATGCGCATGCCGTTTTCATGCAGCGGCAGATTATTGCTGTGGAAGTTCATGCTGGTTTGCAGCGGAAAATCCACTTCGTGATGACCCTTGGCCATCAGCAGGCGACCGCGTTGCTCAACGTCACGGATAAAACCGGCGATACCGTCGATATCCACGTCGTGCGGCAGGTTACCCGCCAGGCCCATAATGATGGCGATATCGGTGTGGTGTCCTTTGCCGGTCAGAGACAGCGAACCGTAGACGTCCACCACGACGCGGGTGGTATCCATCAACTGCTGGCTGGCGATCAACTCATCGGCGAACAGCTTGCCGGCTTTCATCGGACCGACGGTGTGGGAGCTGGATGGGCCAATACCAATTTTAAAAATATCGAAAACGCTGACCATGGTTTCGCCTCCTTCTTCAGGTGTTAGGCGTTAATGCAGGAAAGGGGGCCGTGCAGAGAAGCCGGCGCACAGGGCGCCGGCCGGGCTGGATTAGAGGCTGTACAGGATTGCGGAGATGGCGATCAGGCCCATCACTACCACGAACACGTTACTGATGTGGCCGCTGTACTTGCGCATGGCAGGCACTTTACGGATAGCGTACATCGGCATCAGGAACAGCAGCATGGCGATGATTGGACCACCCAGGTTCTCGATCATGCCGAGGATGCTTGGGTTCAGGGTCGCAACAATCCAGGTAGTCACCAGCATGAAGATGGCGGTGATGCGGTTCAGCTTGTTGGTGCTGATGGTTTTACCGCGGCTCTTCATCGATTTGGCGATCAGACCGTTAAAACCTTCACGTGCGCCCAGGTAGTGGCCCAGGAACGATTTGGTGATGGCGATAAAGGCGATAACCGGCGCGATGTAGGCGATCATCGGGTTGTTAAAGTGGTTGGCCAGGTAGGACAGAATGGAGATGTTCTGCGCCTTGGCTTCCGCCAGGTTTTCCGGCGACAGGCTCAGCACGCAGCTGAACACGAAGAACATAACGGTCAACACCATCATGATGTGAGCGAAGCCCAGAATGCGAGAACATTTCTTCTCGGCTTCTTCCTGGCCGTATTCTTCACGTTTGGCTACCGCAAAGGCGGAGATGATCGGCGAATGGTTGAAGGAGAACACCATGACCGGGATCGCCAGCCACAGGGTGATGATCAGTCCGTGGCCCATACCGGTACCGGCGCCGGACAGGGAAACGTTGTCGAAGATGGCGGTGGACCAGTTAGGGATCAGGTACAGAGCCAGCAGCATCAGCACGCCAACAAACGGGAACACCAGGATGCTCATGGTCTTCACGATAGCTTGCTCACCGAAACGAACGATGGTCATCAGGCCCACGATCAGGATCAGCGACAGAATGGCGCGCGGTGGCGACGTCATGCCCAACTGGTGAGTAATGAAGCTGTCGACGGTGTTGGTGATCGCCACGCTGTAAACCAGCAGGATTGGGTAGATGGCGAAGAAGTAGAGCAGGGTGATCAGCTTACCGGCGCCGATACCAAAGTGTTCTTCAACTACTTCGGTGATGTCTTCACCGGCATTTTTACCGGAGAGCACGAAACGGCACAGGCCACGGTGGGCGAAGAAGGTCATCGGGAAAGCGATGATGGCCATGATGATCAGGGGAATCAAACCACCGATACCGGCGTTGATTGGCAGGAACAAAACGCCTGCGCCGATCGCGGTGCCGTACAGGCCCAACATCCACATGGTGTCGGTTTTACGCCAGGTACTGGTAGAGCCAGAAGCCGCAGAGGCAATGGTGCCGGTCTGTGTAGTGTCCATAAATATCTCCGAAGTGAACACGTTAATTTAAAATTAAAGGCAAAACTTAAGGTTAAAACCGAATGTCGCAAGAGCAGATGGCGGCATCGGTAAGAATCAGGTGTTGCTTGCGGGGATAATTGGCGTCCCCCTGGTTGTTTATTATGCTAATTACCGTTGGCCAGTGTGGCGGATAATTAATCAAATGATATTCCGCTCCCGAAGGGCCTCACATCGATACTGCTGCCGGAAGGTCATGGCCTGCCGATTTTCGTTGGCGGCAAGATAACGATTTACAGTAGAAACAACCGTGATCATGCTCTCAAATGCGTAATATGTGCGGTTAATTGCTTTTTTATTGGTTTTTCATGCATATGTTGCGCACTTGTGTAAGATTTCATGCTGAAAACGCTCTCATGGATGTTTCAGGATTTATCCGGTGTGGACGATCTGTAACCAGATAAAACGCTGCCGTTGTCAGCAAGCCGAGCAATATATTTTAAGCGTGGGTTTGGATCTAGCTAAAAACCCGGAATAAGCGGTTTTAGTGACGTAGATCACATTGTGATTTCAAGTGAATTAACTTTTAATTAATTGTTTTATATGGTTTTATTTAAAATATCCCGCTAATAACGAAGGTAAACTACTTAACTGGATAGCGGATAAAAATGCTTAACCATTCATCATATAAATAAACCCAATTGGTTATATTTAAACCGAATTGGTTGCGCAATTGTTGATATTTATCTTGTAGATGTTATTGCGATTTATCATATAAAACCCCGCAGATACCGGGCGTGAAAGTAATATTGTGTGGGATTTATCCGTGCTAAAGGAATAAGCAGGAAGAACTGTTGCAATTTATTAACCTGAGATTGGCTGTGGATAAAGAGATTTGCGCATCAATCGAAGATTATTTGTTCAATTTTTGCAGAGAGAAGGGAACCAGGGAAGGGCACCGTCGGCTGGAACCGACGGTAAAATTCAGCTTAAAAACGAATGGCGATCGCGTTTTCACTGAAAAAGTCCGCAAACTGCGGCTCGGGCTGACGATCGGTAATCACCCGGTCGAACTGCGTCAGCGGACCAATGCAGGCGGGCTTGGTTTTACCGAACTTGCTGTGATCGGCCACCAGGATTTTTTGCTGTGCCATGGCCATTGCCCGGTGCTTCATTTCCAGCTCGTCAAAATTAAAGCAGGTGGCGCCATGCTGCAGGCTCAGACCGGCGGCGGAGATAAAGGCGATATTCGGGCAGATATGATCCAGCTCGTTGTGCTGGCCGACGGCGGTGAAAATGTAGTTGTTCGGCTTGAATTCACCGCCGCACAGGATCACTTTGCAGTTCGGTTTGTCCTGGAGCGCCAGAAAGGTATTTAGCGAGTGGCATACTGCGGTGAACACCAGATCGTCGGCAATGGCATCGATGATCGCCGGGGTGGTAGTGCCGCAGTCGAAAAATACGGTGTCGTTTTCGTTGATCAACGCTGCGGCCAGCAGGCCGATACGACGCTTTTCCGTGACCTGTTTGGCCTTTTGATCGGAGACAAAATAGTTGGTGACGCCATTGCTGCGGGGATCGGCGACCACATAGCCACCCAACAGCACCACGGCGGCCGGTTCCGCGCTGAGATCGCGGCGGATGGTCATTTCTGAAACGCCCAACAGCACGGCGGCTTCTTTTAAATGGATCTTGTCAGAGCGCTTTAACGCCTGGACTAACCGGTTGATTCGTTCTTCGCGCCGAGTTTCCATCTGTCTTCCCACAGGGTTAAGAGCCATTCTCCAGGGCCGAACACACAAATGCGGGGTAATAGTTGACCAGCCTAAGGCTGGACACATTACCCCGCATCAGATTATCACGGCGCGCGCCCGGTACTGAGGCGCCTCAGTTTATCAGTAGCTGCCGGCGGCAGCCTGATCACCGGAAACGATTGCTACGCCAGAGCTGGTGCCGATACGAGTAGCGCCTGCTTTGATCATCTTCTCGGCGGTTGCGCGATCGCGCACGGCGCCGGATGCTTTAACCCCCATCTCACTGCCTACCGTCGCACGCATCAGCTTGACGTGCTCTTCACGAGCACCGCCGGTGCTGAAGCCGGTAGAGGTTTTAACGAAGGCCACATCAAGTTCGCGACACATTTCACAAACCTGAACGATCTGCGCATCGCTGAGCAGGCAGGTTTCCAATATTACCTTCAACGGGATCGCCGCGCAAACCTCGCGCACGGCGGCGATGTCGGCTTTGACTTCATCCAGCAGGCCGCTTTTCAGCCAGCCTACGTTGATCACCATGTCAATTTCCTGCGCGCCGGCTGCAATCGCCGCTTTGGCTTCGAAGGCTTTGGCTACGGTCAGGCCGGCACCCAGAGGGAAGCCGATCACCGAACAGATTTTCACTTCGCTTTCCTGCAGCAGATGCGCAGCCAGCGGCACATAGCCGGAGTTAACGCAAACGGCGTAGAAGTTGTGCTGCTGCGCTTCTTCACAGAGTTTGGCGATTTGCTCTTCGGTGGCATCCATCGCCAGCAGGGTGTGGTCGACATAGCGGGCGTAATCAATGTTTTCAGTCGTCATTTCGATTCCTTGTTGAGGTTTGATCAAAGCACAATGTGAATAATGTTAGAATAATAACATTCATCTGACGATTAGGATAGCGTGATTTTAAAAATGAAGCACAGATCATCGTTTTTAGGCTGTGTGGTGTATAACATTGGCAGTGATGATATGTTATTTAAATAACATTTTGGTGCTGGATGCAGGTTTGACCTGCGAGAACACCCAGGGGAAAAACTATGGATATGCTAATAAATCTGGTGCCACAGCGGTTTGGGGCACAACCAGATGAAGTTTTCCGCAATGCGGATTTTGTGGTTACCGTTGTTGATTGTGCTCAGGCAGGACCGATGCTGACGTTGGAAAATAGCCGCGGCTCGCTGCGGGTATTGCCCTACAGTGGGATGACGATTTGGGATGCCGATTTTGATGGCTACTCGCTGAAGTCGGGCCGTCGTAGCGTCAAGGCGGCCCGTTGCCATCCTCATAGCGGCATTGCTTTCCATTCACCCTGGCCGTATGAGGATGGTTCATCATCAGAATTAAACATGCAGCGTGTAGCGTTGCAGCTAGAGGGGAATACCCTGACGCTGTACGGCAGTGGCGAACTTGCCGATCGGCAGTGCAGGTTGCGCCCGGCGGTGAGCTTGACGGCGGACAGCGCACAATTTTCCATTGATATGCAAATCACTAATCTCGCCGAAGCGCCTTTACCGCTGAATTATGTCTGCCAATTAAATTATGGCTGCATCCCAGCAGCCATTTTCCGACAGAATTTACCGGCACCGGCCTTGATGCCAACGGGGAGCATCGCCGATCGGGGCGTGCTGTGTTCGGACGATTTGTCGTTGTATGTCGATCAGGCCGAGTTTTTTATGTTGGCCTCAAAGGGCAGACGATACGTCACGCGTTTTTCCACCGCACAATTTAACTATGGTCTGCGCCCCGTCACACAACAGGGCAGCCAGCGTTTGTTCAGGTTTATCCAACCGGCCACCGGTAAGGGCGACAAACTGCCTGCAATGGTGATAGAGGCGGGGAAAATGAGAGCCTTCAGTGTCACCACCGGGGTGGTGTGAAACAGGGGCGGAGCCGCCCCTGTCTGAAGAGAGATTACTCTTTAACCCACCCTTTACGGATCGGGAAGGCGAACAGGAAACGGTACAGGCGCGTCAGTTTGGCGGCAATGATGTCGCCGAACAGGTTCCACACCAGTTGGGCAAACAGGCAGCCTACCAGACCGAGCAGGAAGCCACCCACCATGTCCAACGGCCAGTGCACACCCAGATAGACACGGGACCAGGCGATGCCAGCCGCCACGATTAACAATAAAATCCCTGACCAGACACGGTGCCAGAACAGGAAAGCCAGTGCGAAAGTAAAGATGGCGGTACCGTGATCGCTGGGGAATGAACTGTCCGGCGCATGCGCCAGGAAGGTATACCCCACACCGGCGACGAATGGCCGTTCATGTGGCAGCAGCATGCCGATAGTGGCGGCAGAAAGCATGGCAAACAGCAGAGCAATTGTCGTCTTGGCCACCACTTCACGTTGCGACACCAATTGGTTCTGCGGCCCCCACAGCCATAGTCCGATAATCAGCATCGGCACGATAGCGATCAGATCGCGCGCCAGAAAGGTGGCGACATCGATCGATCCTTCGGGGGACGCCGGGGTCGCGTTGATCCAGGCGAAAAGAAGATAATTCAACTGCTCTATCATAGTTACCTCGTCTTGCGGCGGACAAACCCGCTCGCCATACAATAAACAGCCAGTTGGCTGAGCCAGACCCACCAACCCGCCCACAGGTTATGGGTAAGAAAATGTGCGCCGCGCATGACCTGACCAAAACCCATCAGCATGCCGAGCACAATGCCGCCGAACCAACACCAGTAAGCCAGGCGTGGGCGTTGCGGATAAAACAGGAAAAACAGCGCCATCACGGCAAAGCCGCTGGAGGCATGGCCGCCGGGGAAGCAGCGCCCCGGTCCAGGTACTGCCGGTATTGCGCCGAACAGAGGGTAGGACATCGCTTTACCGCCGTATTCGATTAAATCCCAAGGGCAGGAATGTGCGCTGGTGGCTTTAAGAATCCCGACCACCAAGGGACCAATGCCGATCAGCAGCATGGTGACAATCATGCGCGGGTTACGGCGATAAATGCCCCAGAACAGCGCCAGCACCGCACCGGTAATCACGCCGATTTTCAGCAGGCGGTGGTTAATCAAGTCCAGCCAGTGATTGTTCTGCCACGGAAAATGCCCGCTGGCGGCGTCGAACCAGTAATTGCTGATGGCCCAGTCCAGCTGTTCATTGCGCGACAGCCAAAGGAACAGCAACCCACTGGCTATCAACCCAAAAACCTGCCAACGGTAAAAGGATGCCGGCAGCGAGTAAAGGGCGTTAGTCTGAATTTGGGGTGTTGTTGAGGATTGATTTAGTGAAGGTTTTGGATTCACGCAGGGCTCAGATTCAATCAGAGTGATAGAGAGCCCCATTGTAATAATTCTGTCTTAAGAAAACCTTAATGCCCAGGCAAGCCTGCTGCGAGAAAGGGATAGGCGAGCTATCGGCTTTCAGTTAAGGTAATCGTTTGCTTTTTATTGGGAAGATGTGGCGATGACAAAAAAATTGAATCTTGTGCTGTTGGCGGTCTGTGGCGCGCTGTTTTCTCCTCTGACGGTGGCGCAGCAGGGCGTTGTCCCCGGGCCGATTGTGGTTCAGGGCGCAATGCCGGTGGAGGCGGAACGTTTCGCCCAACGTCTGGACAACCCGCGTGAAGAACAAATTGGCGGCTGGCGCTTCTGGCGCGGCACCGTGGACGGTTATCCGGTAGTGGTGTCGGAAACGTTGAAAGGCATGTCTAACGCGGCGGCGGCTACGGCGATCGCCGCGACCCAGTTCCGTCCGGTGGCGATCATCAATCAGGGGACTGCCGGCGGCCACGATCCTGCGCTGAAAGTGTATGACATCGTGCTGGGAAAATATTCGGTTAGCCTGGGCGCGTTTAAAACGCCGAAAAAAGCACAGGGTGAAGGCAGTGATTCACGGCAGTGGCAACCTATGGATTTGCTGGCTTCGAAAGGCAGCGCCGGTGAGGATAAAAATCCCCATACGATCCGTCAATTCCCGGCAGACGCTAAACTGTTAGCGATAGCGGAGAGCGTTAAGGGCAGCTACGCGCAGGGCAAGGTCGTTGAAGGAGTGATTGGCTCCGCCGATGTCTGGAACAGCGAACTGGATCGCATTCGTGACTTCCGCGAAAAATATCATACCTCGGTAGAAGAGATGGAAACGGCTTCCGCCGCTCAGATAGCCGCGGCTTTCAATATTCCTTTTGTCGGCATTCGCGTCCTGTCCAACAATATTACCAACCAGGGTAAATACGATCCGCAGACCGGGCTTGCGTGTCAGGATTATGTCTACCAGGTGGTGAAGGCTTATATCGCTGAAAACGCATCTCGCTGATTGCTTATCCTGATTTTTGGTCGGCATCCTGGTTGTTGTTGCTGACCATTGTCCATTGTAAAGAAGATTAAACTGCTGGCGAGCTTGTCAGGAGTGTATTAGCTTATGGGCGAAGCATTTAATCATTGTAGGGATAAAAACATGAACAAGGCATCCGTCGTATTTTCCGGCCTGCTGATGGCCGTTTCCGCCAGCGCCATTGCTGCCACCTCTGCCGAAGACACCGATATCAGCAAACAGCCGCTGGAAAAGGTCGCGCCATACCCTAAAGCGGAAAAAGGCATGAGCCGTCAGGTGATTTACCTTCCTAAACAGGAACACGAAGAGAACTTCAAGGTGGAACTGCTGATCGGCAAAACGCTGGAAGTGGACTGCAACCACCACATGATCGGCGGCACGCTGGAAAGCAAAACCCTTTCCGGCTGGGGCTATGACTATCTGGTGTTGGAAAAACTGTCCGATCCGGCCTCCACCTTGATGGGGTGCCCAGACAATAGCAAACAGCAGAAATTTATCGCTGCCAATTTGGGTGACGCGTCCATGCAGCGTTACAACAGCCGCTTGCCGATTGTGGTCTACGTGCCGAAAGACGTGGAAGTGAAATACCGCGTGTGGAAAGCCGAAGAGACGGTGAACAAGGTCGAGCAGAAATAATATCGATGCGTGCTAACCATTAGCACGGCTAAGTCATTACCGGATAAAAGCCCGTTTAGGGGAGTGCATTGCGCCGTTGGCCATAGCCCCCCAAACGGGCTTTTTTTGTGTGTCGCACAGTGGGGTATAGCAATAGAAAACGGCAGTAAAAGTATGTAGTTTGGTGTCGATACACAGCAACGCAATCTACCTAACTGGGCCAACATGACAAAATTAATTGAATTTAACGCCATCATTGAAGCAGCGGAGCGTTTATCTGGGAAAGTGATTCGCACGCCGGCCATTCCCGGTTCGAAACTGGCTGAAAAAATCCTGCGGCCCGTCTTCCTGAAGCTGGAAAACACCCAGCTTGGCGGTTCTTTTAAAGCCCGAGGGGTGCTTAACAAATTTTTGAAACTGGCGGATGAGCTTAAAGATAACCGGTTTGTTGCGGTGAGCGGCGGTAATTTTGGTATTGCGATCGCCGAGGCTGCGAAAATCTTTGGCGCTGACGTCACCATTATTATGCCACCCAGCGCACCCTCCACCGCTATCGACCGGGTCCGTCAGTTGGGCAGTAGCATCATGATAGAAACGGATGTTCATGCGGCGTTTGAGCGAGCGAAGGCCTTGGCAGCCGAAGGTTATATAGTTATCGATGACTGTAACGATTCGCTGATAGCCGAAGGGCATGGCACTCTGGCACTTGAGTTTATCGCCGATTGTCCTGATTTAACCGATGTTTTTGTTGCTGTAGGTGGCGGTGGCATGCTGGCCGGTGTGGCGACGGCGCTGAAAACCATCAAGCCGGAGATCAGAATTTGGGGTGTTGAAACTGCGGGCGCCAATTCAATGCATCAGGCGCTTGGCGCCGGGAAACCTGTCGAGATTGAGGTCACGTCCATTATTTCCACGCTGGGGGTGCCCGTCATTGATGAAATGATGCTTGCGCATGCTCAAGCTTATGTCGAAGACATAGTGGTTGTTTCAGATAAGGCTGCCATCGAAGGGATGATCGCTTTTGGCGAAGAGGCTAAGCAGTGGGTCGAATTGGCTTCCGGAACGCTCATTCCCGCTGTGCTGGCCATTGCGCCCAAGCTGCCCGCCAATGCGGTGATCGGGATGGTGGTGTGCGGCGGGAATATATCCCATCAAGACATGGTGAAATGGGTGAGTTATTCGCGCAATCTTTGAGTTCATCGCAATTTTCGGATGAGTTACGCTGCCTATAAGTCACGTCTGAGCATCAATGAATTTAATGGTTTTGTTGGGCCGAACCACCGGTTCACTTTATTTCAGGCAACAAAAAACCCGATAGTCTTGAACCTAAAAAGGCGGGACTAACGGGCTCCACAAAATGGGGACATCAAAGAAAAGCAGTGGCACTAATTCAGACTACCCCCGGCAAGGAAAGTTCTCACTGGGGATAAAAATTTCAAAATATTTTTGCCACTGATTCATCTTCATTGCTTATCGTTTAGCCGAGGATCCCCGGCCACAGCACCACAATCAGCGAACCGGCCAGGGTTAACAATACGTTAGCGATAGCATAGGTACCGGCATAGCCCAGGGCAGGGATATTGCTGCGTGCGGTGTCGCTGATAATCTCCATCGCTGGCGCACAGGTGCGGGCCCCCATAATGGCGCCAAACAGCAGGGCACGGTTCATGCGCAGCACGTAAGCGCCGAACAGGAAGCAGATCACCACCGGCACCAGGCTGACGATCAGTCCGGCGATCAGCATCTGGCCGCCAACGGCACCCAGGCTGTGGCCAATACCGGCACCGGCGCTCAGGCCAACACCGGCCATAAACACCATCAGGCCGAACTCTTTAACCATATTGAGCGCGCCCTGCGGAATGTAGCCAAAGGTCGGGTGGTTGGCACGCAGGAAGCCGAGCATGATGCCGGACATCAGCAAGCCGGCGGCGTTACCGATGCCGAACGAGAAGTTGCTGAACTGGATGGTGATCTGGCCAATCAATAGCCCGATGATAAAGAAGGCGCAGAATGCCAACAGGTCGGTGACCTGACTGTGGATCGAGATAAAGCCAATCTTCTCCGCGACGCTTTTCACCCGGCGAGCGTCGCCGCTGACCTGCAGTACATCGCCTTTGTTGAGCACGATACTGTCGTCGATAGGCATTTCAATCTGGCTACGGATCACCCGGTTGAGGAAGCAGCCGTGATCGGTCAGCTTCAGCTGGCTCAGGCGCTTGTTCACCGCATTGCTGTTCTTGACCACAATCTCTTCGGTTACGATGCGCATGTCCAGCAGATCGCGGTCGAAGACCTCTTTGCCGTTGCGGAAGCTGGGATCCAGCCGTGCATGGGCATCGGGGTAGCCAACCAGCGAGATTTCATCGCCTACCTGTAGCACCGCGTCACCGTCCGGGTTTGCCAAAATACCGTTACGACGAATGCGTTCGATATAGCAGCCGGTCTGGCGATAGATGCCCAGTTCGCGCAGGTTTTTGCCATCGGCCCAGGCCACCAGCTCCGGTCCCACGCGGTAAGCGCGGATAACCGGCAAATAAACCTTGCGTTGGCTGTCCGTGTCCAGGCCACGTTCGCGGGCAATTTGCTGAGCGGAGGTGGAAAGGTCCTGGTGTTGCAACTTAGGCAGGTAACGTGCGCCGAAAATCAGACTCACCAGGCCAATCAGGTAGGTCAGGGCATAGCCGAGGCTCAGATGATCCTGTGCCGCCAGCAGCGCCGGGCCGTTGGTGATGGTATTGCGCAGCGTATCGCCGGCGCCTACCAGGACTGGGGTAGAGGTCATGGATCCGGCGAGCATGCCTGCGGTCAGGCCAATATCCCAGTGGAAAAGTTTGCCGAGACCGATGGCGATCACCATCGCGGAACCGACCATTACCAGCGCCAGCATCAGGTAATTTTTACCGTCGCGGAAAAATATCGAGAAAAAGTTGGGCCCGGCTTCCACGCCAACGCAGAAAATAAACAGCATAAAGCCGAGATTTAGCGCTTCGGTGTTAATGGCGAAATGTTGTTGGCCAAGCAGCAGCGAAACCACCAAAACGCCAATGGAATTACCGAGTTGAACGGAGCCCAGACGGACTTTACCGAGGCACAGCCCCAGTGCGAGTACCACGAACAGTAACAGGATGTAGTTACCGTTTAACAAACTAGCGACGTTTATGTTCACGGAGGATAACTTATTGTTTACCAGTAAGTGCTTGATATAGATAACTATAAGATATAAATTCAGTCAAAAATCGACGTCATAAATAACTAACCAGCGGAAGGCGATTCGAACCATCGATCGGCGGCGTTTATTCTAGTCGCTATGGCGCATGACAGCCAGCATAAAGCTGAGTTCCTGCGCCGCCGAACGCATTTTTACTCGTTGTATTTCAAGCCGCAACGCCGTCGTCTGCAGCCAGAGACGTGCTCTGCCCAACGGCATAGCCGCCGGTGCCGAGGATATGCAGCCTGAAATTTAGCGGGGTAGCTCTCTTTTAGTAGCCAAGGAAAAAGTTCAGTTCAGCGTTGCCGTTCTACGGCAAGGCGTCACCGGCTTTGTGACACGGCTGATTTCTACGGTGTGGTAACAGATTAAGGGGGAGTAGGGTATGGCGAGCGAACGGTATTGGTGGGGTATTTTGAGCTGTTTCCTGCTGTTCAGCCTGGTGTATCTCGGCCAGCAGAGCGGAGTCTTTGGCAGTACCGATCATGAGCATCGGGGGGAGACCGGCCTGTTGCTGTTCGTGATACCCGGCGTGGTTGCCAGTTATCTGTCGAGTAAAAAACGCATTCTCTGCCCGTTACTGGGCGCGCTCTATGCACTGCCGCTGTGCCTGATCATCCGCCACTTTTGGTTAACACCCTCTTATTCGTTCTGGCAGGAATTGGCTTACGCCACCAGCGCGGTATTCTGGTGCATGTTTGGCGCGCTGCTGGCGCTGTTTATCGGCGGCTTGTTGCAGGCTTATCTGCAATGTCACCGCCGCGAACGGCAATAAAAAAAGGCGCTTTGAGCGCCTTTTTGTCGTTCTTGCCTGAAACTTACTGGAACAGGTTCAGGTTTTCTTTGGCATAAGCTTCGAAATCGGTGCAGCCGCCGATGTGTTTCTCATCGAGGAAGATCTGCGGAACGGTTTCTACCGGTTTGCCAACGGTTTTTTCCAGATCGGCTTTGGTGATGCCTTCAGCGTGGATATCAACATAACGGAAGTTGAAATCGTCACGTTCTTCAGTCAGTTTTTCCGCCAACTCTTTCGCACGGACACAATAAGGACAGCCTGGGCGCCCGAAGATAACTGCAAACATGCAACACTCCTTAGATTGATATTCAATAATTTAATCGCAACTGCAATGACATTCTGTCAGTCAAAAAAGACTTAAGGTTGAGCATTACCCGCATTGATGGCGCCTACTATGCCCGTTGGGTCAGCGAAAAAAAAGCAGGAATTACCTGTTAATCTGATTCATCTAACCGATTAAGCCGCCGGGGCTGTCGCCATCGGGGGGAATTCACTACACTGGAGGCAGAGCTTCTGGAGAAGAAAAATATGCGTTCATTCGGTGACTTACCCCGTACGGTGTTGGTTTTGGAAGGCCTGGGCATGCTGTCATTAGTGCTGGCTTATCTGAGCATTCACGGTCACGTTCAATTGCCAGGCTGGTTGGCTTCCCAGCAGGCAGCGGTGGGCATGATTTTCCTCGGCGTGGCGCTGATGGTCCCGGCGGCGGCTTTTTTGGTTTGGCGCGTGGTGCAAGGATTCGGCCCGCTAATGCGCGGCGGTCAGCCGCCGCAGAACGATCGGCATAAGCCTCATTCGCCGGTCGATAAAAACGACAGTGAGCCGCGCGGCTGAGTGATGGCCGTCGGTGCAGGCCTGCCTGGCAGGTGATTGCCTTTTTGGGGTGACGAGTGAAAATTGCCATTCTTTCGCGCGATGGAACGCTGTACTCATGCAAGCGTTTGGTGGAGGCGGCAGAGCAGCGCGGCCACAGCGTGGATATTATCGATCCGCTTTCTTGTTATATGAACATTAACCCGGCCGCGCCGACCATTCATTATCGCGGCCGTCAGTTGGAACGCTACGATGCGGTGATCCCGCGCATCGGCTCCGCCATCACCTTTTATGGTACCGCCGTACTGCGCCAGTTTGAGCTGCTGGGCAGTTACCCGCTGAATGAGTCGGTGGCGATCACCCGTGCACGCGACAAACTGCGTTCGCTGCAGTTGCTGGCACGCCAGGGGATCGATCTGCCAATCACCGGTTTCGCCCATTCGCCGGACGATACCGGTGATTTGATTGAGCTGGTCGGCGGTGCGCCACTGGTGGTGAAACTGGTGGAGGGGACGCAGGGTATCGGCGTAGTGTTGGCGGAAACCCGCCAGGCGGCGGAAAGCGTGATTGACGCCTTTCGCGGCCTTAACGCCCATATCCTGGTGCAGGAATATATTCGCGAGGCACAGGGCAGTGACGTGCGTTGTCTGGTGGTCGGCGGCAAGGTAGTGGCCGCGATTGAGCGTCAGGCCAAGCCCGGGGAGTTCCGGTCCAATTTGCACCGTGGCGGTACCGCCCGCAAAGTAAGCATCACCGCCAAAGAGCGAGCTGTTGCGGTTAAGGCGGCCACCACGCTGGGACTGGACGTCGCCGGGGTAGATATTTTGCGAGCGACTCGCGGCCCGTTGGTGATGGAAGTGAACGCCTCACCGGGGCTTGAAGGGGTGGAAACCACCACGGGATTGGATATTGCCGGCATGATGATCGAGTATATCGAGCCGCGCGCCAGAGCGGGATTTCGTCTCAAGTCGGGCGGCTGATGTCCCCGACCAAAATCGGCTTTGCAATCGCCAGCTTTGCGGTTTTTTCCCGGCGATATTTGCCCAAATAGCGAATTAAGCCGCATTGATCGTGGCATCGCGGGGGAATATTCCGTAAGCTATGCGCCTTTTCGCGTTTTGAATATTGTGAGGCTGGTATTATGGATTCACTCATTGTCCCTGATTTGGCGTTGTTGCGACGCTGGCTGGATCAATCGGGCATTTCATTCTTTGAGTGCGATTCCTGTCAGGCGCTGCACCTGCCGCACATGCAAAACTTCGACGGCGTATTTGACGCCAAACTCGATCTGGTGGACAACGTTATTCTGTTTTCCGCCCTGGCCGAGGTGAAGCCGACCGCGCTGATCCCTCTGGTGGCCGATCTCAGCCAGATCAACGCCAGTTCGCTGACCATCAAAGCCTTTGTCGATATCCAGGATGATAACCTGCCGAAGCTGATCGTCTGTCAGTCACTAAGTATCGCCGTGGGCGTCACGCTGGAACAGTTCACGCACTTTATGCAGCAGGGCGAAGAGCAGATCTCCATGGTGATCCTCGAGGCGCGGGCGAACGATCTGCTGTTTATGGGTGACGAAGAAGAGAACCCGGCTAGCGCCGAACGCCTGCCAATGTTGCACTGATCCCCGCTGTAGATTATGCATGTCGCCCTTCTGGCGGCATGCTGCCGTTATTCCCTTCCACGATAATATATTCTGCGTTTTACCCTCTTTTGCCCGATATTTCTCGCCGTTTATGCCATTAATGGCGTATCACATAGAGAGAAACTGCATAAAAAATCGATAAAAGCCGTTTTTGCCCCCGGAGGCTGGTGCGTTTTGGCAACAGCGGTTATGCTGCTGATTCTGCTAAGGGCTTGCGATTCCCCAGGTGACCATGCGGGCTGGGCAGTTGAAAAAGGTGTCTGCAATCAACTGCATAGCTATTCAATCCGCGGTTGCAACGATTGCGCTCGATCAGGAAAGGTTTTGTATCAGTTTGCGATACAAGTTCAATTCTATGATTCACCCCTGTTTTGGAGGAAGTTACGGATGGTCACCCAACGTAAAAAGTGGTTATCGGGTGTTGTTGCCGGCCTGCTGATGGCCGCGTCCGTCACGGCGTCAGCCGAGGAAAAAACGCTGCACGTCTATAACTGGTCCGACTATATTGCGCCGGACACCTTAGCCAAATTCCAGAAAGAAACCGGCATTAAAGTGGTGTACGACGTCTTTGACTCCAATGAAGTGTTGGAAGGCAAACTGATGGCGGGCAGCACCGGTTATGATCTGGTAGTGCCTTCATCCAACTTCCTTGAGCGCCAGTCGAAGGCCGGTATTTTCGAGCCGCTCGACAAGAGCAAGATGCCGAACTACAAAAACCTTGATCCCGAAATGCTGCAGTTGGTGGCACATAATGACAAGGACAACAAGTACGGTATCCCTTACCTGATGGTGACCACCGGCATCGGCTATAACGTCGACAAGGTGAAGGCGGTGCTGGGCAAAGATGCGCCGGTCGACAGCTGGGATCTGATCCTCAAGCCAGAGAACCTCGAGAAGCTTAAAAGCTGTGGTGTTTCCTTCCTGGATGCGCCGAGCGAGGTTTACGCTACCGTACTGCACTACCTGGGCAAGGATCCCAACAGCACCAACGCAGCGGATTACACCGGTGCGGCCAACGATCTGCTGCTTAAGCTGCGGCCGAACATCCGTTACTTCCACTCTTCCCAATACATCAATGACCTGGCGAACGGCGATATCTGCGTAGCGATAGGCTGGTCCGGTGATGTGATGCAGGCGGCCAACCGCGCCAAAGAGGCGAAGAACGGCGTGAACGTGGCCTATGCCATTCCTAAAGAAGGGGCCCTGACCTATTTTGACATGTTTGCCATGCCGGCAGATGCCAAAAACAAGGACGCCGCCTACCAGTTCCTGAACTTCCTGATGAAGCCCGATGTGATGGCCGGCATCAGCAACTACGTCTATTACGCCAACGCGGTGAAGGACTCCACTCCGCTGGTGAAAGCGGAAGTGCGTGATAATCCGAACGTCTACCCGCCGGCCGATCTGCGTGCCAAGCTGTTCACGCTGAACGTGCAGTCGCCGAAGTTGGATCGTGTGATTACCCGCGCCTGGACTAAAGTTAAAAGCGGACGCTAGTACTCAGGGCCCAAAATGCCGGGCCCGGCTTTCAGTGTTGTCTTGACCAGCAGGCGGGGCTACCCGCCTGCATTGCCATTTTGGGCCATGGCAATCGCCGTGGTTTTTTGTACTGTTTGCACCGGAGAGCACCCCGATTGAACGACGCTATCCCTCGTCCTCAAGCCAAGTCGCAGAAGGTCTTCACCCCTCTGCTGGAAATCCGTAACCTCACCAAAACCTTTGACGGCCAAAATGCGGTCGAAGACGTTAGCCTGACCATCTACAAAGGCGAAATATTTGCCCTGCTGGGCCCCTCCGGCTGCGGCAAGTCGACGCTGTTGCGCATGCTGGCCGGTTTTGAACAGCCGACGGAAGGGCAAATCGTGCTCGATGGGCAAGACATGTCGCACGTGCCGCCATACCAGCGGCCGATTAACATGATGTTCCAGTCCTACGCCCTGTTCCCGCACATGACGGTGGAGCAAAACATCGCTTTCGGCCTGAAACAGGACAAGATGCCGCGTGGGGAAATCACCGAGCGGGTAGCGGAAATGCTGTCGCTGGTCCATATGCAGGAGTTTGCCAAACGCAAGCCACACCAGCTTTCCGGCGGCCAACGCCAGCGTGTGGCGCTGGCGCGCAGCCTTGCCAAGCGGCCAAAGCTGCTGCTGCTGGATGAACCGATGGGCGCGCTGGATAAAAAACTGCGTGACCGCATGCAACTGGAAGTGACGGACATTCTTGAGCGCGTCGGCGTGACCTGCGTGATGGTCACCCACGATCAGGAAGAGGCGATGACCATGGCAGGCCGTATCGCCATCATGAATCGCGGCAAGTTTGTGCAGATCGGCGAGCCGGAAGAGATCTACGAACACCCGAACAGCCGTTTCAGCGCCGAGTTTATCGGTTCGGTGAACGTATTTGACTGCGTGCTGCAAGAGCGTCAGGACGATGCCCTGATCCTGCAAAGCCCCGGTTTGCGTCATGCAATCAAGGTAGACTCCGACGCCTCGGTGGTGGACGGGGTGCCGATCCAGGTTGCGTTGCGACCGGAAAAAATCATGCTGTGCGAAGAGATCCCGGAAGATGGCTGCAACTTTGCCGTGGGGGAGGTGGTGCACATTGCCTACCTTGGCGATTTGTCGATCTACCACGTGAAGCTGCTCAGCGGCCAGATGCTCAGCGCCCAATTGCAAAACGGTCACCGTTTCCGCAAAGGGATGCCGACCTGGGGCGACGAAGTGCGGCTGTGTTGGGAAGCCGACAGCTGTGTCGTGTTAACGGTGTGAATGGCGAAGGTGAGGAATAATCATTATGACAATGCTTGCTGAACGCACGCCGCCGGAACCGCCGGCCAACGGGCCCGGCCCGCTGAAAGCTTTTTTCCAGCGCCTGCAAATGGCCCACGGCCGCAAACTGGTGATTGCGGTGCCGCTGCTGTGGCTGACGTTGCTGTTCCTGCTACCGTTCCTGATTGTGTTCAAGATCAGCCTGGCGGAGCTGGCGCTGGCGGTCCCGCCCTACACTGACCTGATGAGTTGGGCTGACGGCAAGTTGGACATCGCGCTCAACTTCGCCAATTACCTGCAACTGACCGACGATCCGCTGTATCTGGACGCCTATCTGCAGTCGCTGCAGGTGGCGGCGGTGTCAACAGTATGTTGCCTGATCATTGGTTATCCGTTGGCCTGGGCAGTGGCGCACAGCAAAGCATCAACCCGCAATATTTTGCTGCTGTTGGTGATCCTGCCGTCGTGGACCTCATTTTTGATCCGCGTTTATGCCTGGATGGGCATATTGAAAAACAACGGTATCCTTAACAATTTCTTGCTGTGGCTTGGGGTTATCGATCAGCCGCTGGTGATCCTGCATACCAATCTGGCGGTCTATATCGGCGTGGTTTACTCCTACCTGCCGTTTATGGTGCTGCCGATTTATACCGCCTTGACGCGGCTGGATTATTCGCTGGTGGAGGCCTCGCTGGATCTGGGCGCCAAACCGCTGAAAACCTTCTTCAGCGTGATTGTGCCGCTGACCCGCGGCGGTATCATTGCCGGTTCGATGCTGGTGTTTATTCCAGCGGTCGGCGAGTTCGTGATCCCGGAACTGCTGGGCGGGCCTGACAGTATTATGATTGGCCGGGTACTGTGGCAGGAATTCTTTAATAACCGCGATTGGCCGGTAGCTTCGGCGGTTGCCACCGTGATGCTGCTGCTGTTGATTTTGCCGATTATCTGGTTCCACAAGCACCAGAACAAGGAAATGGGGGGGCAGGGATGAACAACTTGCCGGTAGTGCGCTCACCGTGGCGTATCGCTATTTTGGTGCTTGGTTTCACTTTCCTGTATGCGCCGATGCTGATGCTGGTGATTTACTCGTTCAACAGTTCAAAACTGGTGACGGTGTGGGCGGGCTGGTCGACGCGTTGGTATACCGCGTTATTCCACGACTCGGCGATGATCAGCGCCGTCGGGCTCAGCCTGACCATTGCTGCCGCTTCAGCGACCGCCGCCGTAGTGCTTGGCGCGATTGCTGCGGTGGTGATGGTGCGTTTTGGCCGTTTTCGTGGTTCAACCGGCTTTGCCTTTATGCTGACTGCACCGCTGGTTATGCCGGATGTGATTACCGGTTTGTCGCTGCTGCTGTTGTTTGTGGCGATGGGGCATACCTTGGGTTGGCCGTCGGAACGCGGCATGTTCACCATCTGGCTGGCGCATGTCACCTTCTGTACGGCCTACGTTTCAGTGGTGATCAGTTCGCGCCTGCGTGAATTGGATCGCTCGATCGAAGAGGCCGCGATGGATTTGGGCGCGACGCCGTTGAAGGTGTTTTTCGTGATCACGCTGCCAATGATTGCACCGGCGCTGGTTGCCGGCTGGATGCTGGCATTCACACTGTCGCTGGATGACCTGGTGATTGCCAGCTTTGTCGCCGGGCCGGGCGCGACCACCTTGCCGATGCTGGTGTTCTCCAGCGTGCGTATGGGGGTTAATCCGGAAATCAACGCCCTGGCCAGTTTGATCCTGCTGGTGGTGGGGATTATCGGTCTGATCGCCTGGTGGTTTATGGCTCGCTCGGAAAAACAGCGATCGCGCGAATTACAAAAGGCCGCCCGTAGCTGAGTCTGATTAAACCTGCTATTTTTGCAATTATTGGTATTGCAATTGATTACCTGACTTTATATATCTCGTTTGAATATACCCTACAGCTTTAGAGTTACAGCCAGGCGGCCAGCTCGCTCTTCCCCAGGCGCTTACTTAAGTAACTGGGGTGTGAGCGCAGGTAACCACGCTGCAACTTGAAAGATGAGGGTATAGACGGCGTTTTCGTTGCGGAACATGGACATGGCAGACATGCTGAACAGCAGGCAGGGAATGAGAACGACTTCAGATGCGCCAGTACCGGTGATGGTGGCCGGTACGGCGATGGTGGCTATCAAATGCATCAGCGTGCTGTTGCTGTTGGGTGAACTGGGCGTCGATGGCGCTCAGGAGTTTGTCAGCACCAGCGCCCAGGCCTGGGATTCCACCCTGATATTTTTGGCTGGTCTGGTGCTGCTGTGCCTGCAAATCAGCTGCGGTTTTGCGGTAATGCGCGGTCGCAATTGGGGGCGTTGGGTCTATGTGGCCTGTCAGTGTGCGGTGGTCGGTTATTTGCTGTTGGCGACCATCGGCAGCTTTTTGCCCGAAGTCTTTACCGTGGAGGGCGAGACCAGCGGCCAAATTCTGCACGTGTTGATCCTGCAGAAAATCCCCGATGTCGTCATCCTGGCCTTATTGTTCGTTCCTGCCACTAGCCGCCGCTATTTCGCCGCGCGCAATTGAGATTTTAAGGGCGTAGAGTGATAAACTCTGCGCCCTTAATTATTCACCTCGAACTCAGAGTCAACTTAATGCATTGCGTTTTGTATACGGCGGGCACCTGCCGTTCTTGTCAGTGGCTGGAAAAGCCTTACCCGCAGCAGCTGGCAGACAAACAGCATCACCTGCAATCCCTGCTGGCCGAACGCGACGTCGCGCATTGGCTGGCGCCGATTGCCGGCGAGCAGAGCGCATTTCGCAATAAGGCCAAAATGGTGGTCAGCGGCAGCGTAGAGCGTCCGTTGCTCGGCATGCTGCACCGCGATGGCACGCCGGTTGATCTGAGTGGCTGTCCACTGTACCCCGCCAGTTTTGCGCCCATGTTCGCGGTGTTGAAAAGTTTTATCGCCCGCGCCGGTTTGACGCCCTATAACGTGGCGCGTAAGCGCGGGGAACTGAAGTATCTGCTGTTGACCGAAAGCACCCACAGCGGCGGCGTGATGCTGCGCTTTGTACTGCGCTCGGAGAGTAAATTGGCACAGCTGCGAGCGGCGTTGCCGTGGTTACAGCAGCAATTGCCACAACTCAGGGTGATCTCCGCCAATATTCAGCCGGTGCATATGGCGATTATGGAAGGAGAGCTGGAGATCCCACTGACCGAACAGCAGGCGCTGGAAGAGCAATTTAATCAGGTGCCGTTGTATATCCGCCCACAAAGTTTTTTCCAGACCAACCCAAAGGTGGCGGCTGAACTGTACGCTACCGCTCGTGACTGGGTTCGTGCATTGGGTATTGAAAGCATGTGGGATCTGTTCTGCGGTGTGGGGGGATTTGGCCTGCACTGTGCGCAGACGGATACCCGCCTGACCGGTATTGAGATCAGCGCCGAGGCGATTGCCTGTGCGCGTCAGTCAGCGAAAACGCTCGGTCTGCAACAGGTTAACTTCCAGGCGCTGGATTCCACGAAATTTGCCACCGCTGAGGGTAGCGTCCCCCAATTAGTGCTGGTTAATCCGCCACGGCGCGGCATCGGCAAGGATTTGTGCGACTATCTGAATGAGATGGCGCCCGGCTATATTCTCTATTCGAGTTGTAACGCCGAGACGATGGCGAAAGACATTGAGATGTTGCCGGATTACCGCATTGAACGCGTGCAACTGTTCGATATGTTCCCTCATACCGCCCACTACGAAGTGCTGACTCTGCTGGTACGCCACTAAAGGCGTTTCGGCAATAAGCATACAGTTTGAAATAGGGCGTGCATACCACGCCCTGGAGAGACTTACTGCGGGAACCACTTGTCGTTGATGGCTTTGTAGGTGCCGTCGGCCTTGATGGCGTCCAGAGCGGCATTCAGCTTGGCCAGCAGCGCCTGGTTGTCCGGACGCACAGCAATGCCCAGGCCGGTGCCGAAGTATTGGGCATCGGTAACGTGCTCGCCGACCGGCGCCAATTGCGGGCTACTCTTCAGCCACTCGTTGACCACTGCGGTATCACCGAACACGCCGTCAATACGGCCATTTTTCAGTTCGAGAATGGCGTTCTGGTAGCTGTCGTAAGAGACGGTATTAATCTCCGGGTGCTTATCCTGCATGTATTTTTGATGGGTGGTGCCGTTCTCCATGCCGATCTTTTTGCCTTTCAGATCCGCCAGCGAGCTGAATTTGCCTTTCTGCGCGATGACGATCGCCGAGTTGGCGTAGTAAGGCTGGGTAAAGGAAACCTGCTTGCTGCGCTCTGGCGTGATGTCCATACCGGAAATCACAGCGTCGTATTTTTTGAATTTCAGGGCGGCGATCAGGCTGTCGAACGCCTGATTGGTAAAGGTGCATTCGGCTTTCATTTGCTTGCACAGCGCGGTAGCCAGATCGATATCAAACCCGACAATCTTGTTGCTGGCATCCAGCGATTCGAAGGGGGGATAGGTGGCGGAAGAGGCGAAGCGAATGGTCTCAGCTGCACTGGCGTTTAAGGCGATGCCCGCCAATACCGTAGCGGCAAGTAATAGTTTTTTCATGCGTAAAGCTCCTGTCTGCAAGTCTGCGTGTTTTTATCTCTTCACCGCTTGATTTTACTGACAATAACCCAAAGGTTTTGGCGGCTGTTTATCGACGTTTACCCTGACATTTAATGCATTAATATGCAATATAAATGATTAAAAAATTACGACGAAAATAAAAAAGCCCTGCACGATGGCAGGGCTCCGAAACCTGAGGGGGCGGGCTCAGTTGCGGCGCTCGAATGCCAGCGCCCGACGCTCGACCATGCGCATCAACAACGTCAGCAGGCCGTTGACGCACAGATAGACCAACCCGGCAGCACCAAACACCATCACGTCGTAGGTACGGCCATACATCAGCTGGCTGTATCCCATCACTTCCATCAGGGTAATGGTGTAGGCCAGCGAGGTGCTCTTGAACACCAACACCACTTCGTTGGAGTAAGACGACAGCGCACGCTTGAAGGCAAAGGGCAGCAGGATACGCAACGACTGGGCACGCGACATGCCAAGCGCTTCGCAAGATTGCCACTGACCGGCGGGGATCGCCCGCACCGCACCGTAAAACAGCTGGGTAGTGTAGGCCGCGCTGTTCAGCGCCAATGCGATCATCGCACACAGCCACGGCTGCGACAGCAGATCCCACAACCACGGATATTCGCGGATCGCCGGGAACTGGCCGGGGCCGTAGTAGATCAGGAAGATCTGCACCAGCAGCGGCGTACCGGTGAACAGGGTGATATAGATTTTCACCAGCGGCGTCAGGATCGGCGTTTTCAGCGTCAGGATCACCGTCAGCACCAATGACAGCAGCAGTGCCACGATCAGCGCGGTAACGGTCAGCGTCAGACTGGTGTGCAGCCCTTTGATAATTTCCGGCAAGAACTCAAACATCAGGCTGGCCCCCGCTCAAAACGCGTGGTGCGCAGTTCAATGCGTTTGATGATGTACTGGCTAAACAGGGTCACCACCAAATAGATGGCCGCCGCGATCACATACCAGGTAAAAGGCTCCTGGGTGCGAGTGGCGATGCTCTTGGTCTGCAGCATCAGATCGTTAACGCTGATCAGCGACACCAGCGCGGTATCCTTCAGTAAAACCAGCCACTGGTTGCCCAGCCCTGGCAGGGCGTGGCGCCACATCTGCGGCATGATCAGGCGAAAGAAAATCGCTGCAGTGCTCATCCCCAGTGCCTGGCCGGATTCCCATTGCCCCTGTGGCACCGCTTTGAGTGCCCCGCGCAATGTTTGTGACGCATAGGCGGAATAGAGCAGGGCGAGGGCAATTACGCCACACAGGAACGGGCTGACTTCAAAATTATCAATCGCCAGCTGGACGGGCAGCTGGAACAGGCCAAAGTTCAGGGTGAAGCCGTCGGACAGCATCAAAAGCAGCTGTGATGAGCCGAAATAGATGAACAGCACCACCAGAATTTCCGGCAGGCCGCGCAACAGCGTAACCCAGGCGGTGCCGAGCCAGCTGACCACTTTCCAGCGCGATGACTCCCAGACGGCAAACAGCATCGCCAGGATCAACCCGAGGATAAGGGCACAAACGGCAAGGCCGACGGTCATCCCGGCGGCGCTTGCTAGAGGTTGAATTTCATTCATGGGGATAGATTACTGCTGGAACCATTTTTTGTAGATGGTTTCGTAAGTCCCATCCTGTTTGATCTTGTCGAGGGCGGCATTGAACTTGCCCTGCAGATCGGTATTTTTCTGGCGAACGGCAATGCCCAGCCCGGTACCGAAGTAGTCTTTGTCGGTCACCTTATCGCCTACCGCGGCCAGAGCGGCATTCTGTTTCAGCCATTCGTTGACCACTGCGGTGTCACCAAATACCGCGTCAACGCGACCATTCTTCAGATCCAAAATGGCGTTCTGATAGCTGTCGTAAGGCACGGTGGTGATTTCAGGGTGCTTATCGGTCAGGTATTTCTGGTGTGTCGTGCCGTTCTGCACGCCCACTTTTTTGCCTTTCAGCGCCGCTACGTCGGCAACTTTGCCCTTCTGGGCGACAAACAGCGCGGAGTTGTCGTAATACGGTTTGGTAAACAGCACCTGTTTTTCACGCTCAGGCGTGATGTCCATACCGGCCATGACCGCGTCAAAGCGCTTGAACTTCAGGCTAGGGATCAGGCTGTCAAAAGCCTGATTGGTGAAGCTGCACTCGGCCTGCATTTCTTTGCACAGGGCATTGGCCAGATCGACGTCAAACCCCTGGATCTTGTTGCCGGCGTCAATAAATTCAAACGGAGGATAAGAAGCTTCGGTAGCGAAACGGATCGTTTCGGCTGCAGAGGCGGAAACGCTGATGCCAGCCAGAACGGCGGCGATTATTAGTTTTTTCATCGCAAACTCCCCAAATTACAGCAAGTAAAATTGTTAGTGTGATAAGTAATTGGCAAACTCGGTGGTCTGCGGCTGCGCAAAGTGGCTGGCATCGCCTTGTTCCACTACGTGGCCGTTTTCCATGTAGACCACGCGGCTGGCGGTTTTGCGCGCCA
Source organism: Serratia sp. AXJ-M (assembly GCF_046531865.1). Taxonomy (NCBI): domain Bacteria; kingdom Pseudomonadati; phylum Pseudomonadota; class Gammaproteobacteria; order Enterobacterales; family Yersiniaceae; genus Serratia; species Serratia sp. AXJ-M. Next base: position 1,734,597 of record NZ_CP059394.1, read on the forward strand.
CTTCCACTTCGTGGGTGACGATCACCTGGGTGATCCCGGTGCCGGCCAGCTCGCGAATGATGCTGACGATTTGGGCGGTGATTTCAGGATCCAGCGCGGCGGTCGGTTCGTCGAACAGCAGCACCTGCGGCTCCATCATCAGCGCACGGGCAATGGCCACGCGTTGCTGCTGGCCGCCGGAAAGGTGCAGCGGGAAACGGTCGGCAAAATCGGTCAGGCGCAAACGCTTCAGCAACTTGTCGGCACGCTCCATCGCCTGAGCCTTGGTCAGGCCAAGCACACGACACGGCGCTTCGATCAGGTTTTGCACCACGGTAAGGTGAGGCCAGAGATTATATTGTTGGAATACCATGCCGACGTTCTGACGCAGCTCACGAATGGCTTTCTCGCCAGGGGCCTGCTTGAAGTCGAATTGATTGCCGGCGATCTGCAACTGACCCGAGCGCGGCATTTCCAGCAGGTTCAACACCCGCAGCAATGAACTTTTCCCCGCGCCGCTTGGACCCAGCAGCACTAAAGTTTCCCCTGCTGGGCAATCCAGCGTGATGTCAAACAGCGCCTGATGTGCGCCGTAATAGCAGTTGATACCGTTAAGTTGAATGCTCATGCGCCAGAATTGAATAGATATTGATGCCGCGAATGTTAACTTCCACAGAATACTTATGCAATCTTTGTGCGTTAAAATTTATTACTGCGCGGCAGGATAGTAAAAGAATAGCACAAGATACCGCGAGTCAGGTTCGAAGGGGGGATTTGTCGTGCACGCTGTGAGGTATGTAGCGAAAATTCTCAAAGTGAACGAATGTTGAGCGGAATCAAGGCATTTTTTTACCCACCGGCATCAAGCAGATGACGGTGGGGCGTGTGAGCTTACTGGTTTTCCAATACCTGACGCAGCGTGCCGCTGGCGGCATGCGGCGGCACGTTCAGATAGCGGATATCATCCACCACCCAACAGGTGCCTTCACGCACCATCAGCACCTCATCCTGCCAGTTGACCGCGCTGCCGCCGTCCTTCTGGTAGCTGAGCTGTACGCGCAATGGAATATTTTTTGCGTCGGTATTCGGGATGGTAGAAGCGCTGGCGACGGTGGCGCTGGTCGGTCCCTGCGCGTTGCCGGTAAACAGATCGCCAGTGACCTGATGTTTGCCCGGGTTCTGGTTGGCGGTCACCAGATCCTGATACAGCACTTTACTCAGGTAAGGTTGCAACTGCGCCAGACGGTTGCTGTCGGGCAGGGTGGTAGCGGCGCCCTGTTGCAGGCGCAGATCGTAAAATTTCTGTGCGACCGTATCCGGGCCGCCTTCCACACAACCGCCGGTACGGGAGCCGATATCCTTGAATGCCGGTTCGACGGTGGTGCAGGCACTCAGTAACAGCGCTAAGGGCAAAACAGCCGCAATCGTTTTTGTTTTCATCTCATTACCTTATGTGAAAGTCTCTACCATGAAGACCATTAGCCTACAGTATAAATGCGATTTCTGGCCTTGCATTCGTACTGCGTGCCATTTCAATACAGAACATAATGCCAAATCAATGGTCAGATAAGTGCGATGAATCAATCAAGCAAGGAGTTTTCATGCAGCTTTCCACTACCCCGACCCTGGAAGGGTTTACTATTACCGAGTACTGCGGCGTTGTCACCGGCGAGGCCATTTTGGGCGCGAATATTTTCCGCGATTTTTTTGCCGGCGTGCGCGACATCGTGGGCGGCCGTTCAGGCGCTTATGAGAAAGAGCTGCGTAAAGCGCGCCTGATTGCCTTCCGGGAGTTGGAGGAGCAAGCGAAAGAATTGGGCGCCAATGCGGTGGTAGGTATTGATATCGATTACGAAACCGTGGGTAAAGACAGCAGCATGTTAATGGTGACCGTCAGCGGTACCGCGGTGAAAGTCAGCCGCTAATCCTTTCTTTGCCCCCGGCCAAGGCCGGGGGCATTCGTTTATCCTACCTTGTGTTCTTCCACTTTTAGCGGGCGATGTTCCTGCGGTTTGGCCGCTGGAGCAGGGTGATGCTGTGCCTGTTGAATCTGTGGCTGATGGAACGGCGTTGGTGCGCTATGTGACATCATGGCATTTGGCCGTGGTTGAACCGGCTGTGGGCGAATAACGTTAGCCTTGGGCGCGACGTGTTCGACAGGTTTAACGGCCGGCAACTGCGCCCTTTGCTGTACGCTGACAGGTGTCGGTAGATGTTGTTCAGGCGTACGAGCCGGTCGCATCTCGGCCTGATGAACGGGGGCCGTGACTGTCGCTGGGTGCGGGCGCACGGCTGCCGGTGTTGAATGAGCGAAACTCGGCAGGGTCATTGGCTGCTGAACATGGGCGACCGGTGTCATCGCATGGGGCGCTGGCGTAGCTGCATGGGCAAAGTTCGGCGCCGTCATCGGCTGGCGTTCATTGGCTGCGACGGGCGGCGTAAAATGTGGCTGTTGCAGGTTGGCAACCTTAGGGGCTGCATAAGGCGTTGGTGCGGCAAAATGCGGCACCTGATTGACTGGCGCATTGTGATAGTTATTCACCGTGGTGCTGCGATTCACATTATTGTATTGGTTGATATTGGTGACACGGTTAATCACCGTGGTGGAGTGCGAGATATAAGGCGCATTGTTATAGACCACCGGTTGACGCCGATCATTCCAGCGCACGTCCCAGCTATGCCAGTTGTCATGATGCTGATTGATCAATGCCCCGACCGCGACACCCACGCCAAAACTGATCACGCCTGCCGCCAGCATATCGCCACTGCTATAGCCTGAGGCACTCTGATAGTGATAGCTCGGGTAGGCCGGGACAGGTTCGCCATAGGCCACCCAGGGATCGTAACGCGGCACGTAAACCACATCCGGTTGGCTGGGTTCGATGACAATGGTTTGCGCTGGCGCAACCACGACGCTTTGCGGATAGGGTTGCGGTTCCACGTAACGGGTTGCAGGCGTGATGACCACCCTTTGTTGCGGCGACGTTTTCAGCGTGCCTTTGGCGGCGGCACGTTGGCGCATGACCTGAATGGCGTTCATCACGTCGGTAGGGTCGTTGAGATAAGCGCTGCCCAGCGCGGTGGTCCAGGGAATATTTTTAGCCATCTGATCCAGCACGTCAGGAAATTGTACCAAACCGCGTACGCTGGGGTCCCAGGGTTGAGCGCCAGCGGCTGCGGTGAGCGCGGCCGGTTGCAGCCCCCGGTTTTGCGCCAGCCAGTTATCCGCCGCGCTGATTTGATCGGGATAACCCGCACCGGCCAGCACCTGCGCCAACAGTTTGTCAGGAAAAAGCGCCACCGGGCTGACCAGTTGATACAATTGATCGGCACTCAGTGGCGTATAGGTTGATGCTGCCGCGGGCGTGGCCACAGCAGGCGCGCTTCCCCCCATGGTATTGGCTACCGTTTTTTGGTCACAGCCGCTGAGCGGCAGCATGGCGATGCAGATCAGCCAGGCGACAGGGTTGAGCTTGAACATGAGCGACTCACTTTTATCAGCGCAGGTAATACTATGAAGCTATCATCTGCCATGGAGTCCGCCAGCGCGGCGCAACACTCACTTGCACATCTGGCCTCTCTGTCATCATTTATTGATTAACTTGATTATTGGATACAGATTAATCAATTTGAGTTACAAATTTGAGCCGCTCGACGGCAGGAGGGATTCGTGAAAATTTGGCCAGGGATATTTGCTGCCGCATTGCTTGCCGGCTGCCAAAGCGCACCGCAAAGCACCACCATAGACCGGGGCGACTATCAGTTGGAAACCCTGCATCAGGCGCAGGGAGCAGACCAGCGCATTCGTTTTCTGGTGATGCATTACACCGCAGAAGATTTCCATTCCTCGCTTAAAACCCTGACGGATGAACACGTCAGCGCGCACTATCTGCTGCCCGCGCACCCGCCATTGGTACAGGGCAAACCGGTGGCGTTTCAACTGGTGCCTGAAGCCCTGCGCGCATGGCATGCCGGGGCCAGCACCTGGCGCGGCAGAACCAACCTGAACGATACCTCGATAGGGATTGAAATAGTCAATCGCGGGTTCAACCGCACCCTGCTGTTTACCCATTGGCAGCCCTACACGCCACAGCAAATAGCCCTGTTGATCCCGCTGAGCCGCGATATCATCCAACGCTATGGCATTCAGCCGACAGACGTAGTGGGGCACAGCGATATAGCGCCCCAACGCAAGCAGGACCCGGGTCCGTTATTCCCCTGGCGGCAACTGGCGCAGGCCGGCATTGGCGCCTGGCCGGACGAGCAGCAGGTGCAGAAGCTACTGGCCGGCCGCGACAAGCAGGCGGCCGTGCCCCTGGCCCCCTTGATCGAAAAGCTGGCGCGTTACGGTTATGGTATTGACGCTCGGTGGGATGTCAGGCAGCAGAAGAACGTGCTGGCGGCGTTTCAGATGCATTTCCGGCCCAGCGATTATCGCGGTGAGCCGGATGCGGAGACGGAGGCGATCGTTGATGCCTTGCTGTTGAAGTACGGGGCAGCTCGCTAATTAAAGGCCGTGCAGTTTACCGTGTTCTTTTAGCCAGCGAGCGGTGCGGGAAATGCCTTCATCGAGCGAAACTATCGGCCGGTAATCCAACTCCTGCTGGGCACGAGTGGTGTCCAGCGTCAGATCAAAATTGAGCTTGGCGACCCCATAGTGGGTCAGTACCGGCTCTTTCTCGCTTTTGCTGCCGAGTTTCTCCATGCCGCGCGCCATCATATCGAGCATGGGATAGGGCACAGAGCGGATCCGGCACTTCATCCCCAACTCGTCAATTAACTGCTGCACCACGCTGTGCAACTGACGTGGCTGCTGATTGGTGATGTTATAAGCGCGGCCGGAGGGGGTATTTTCTTTCTGGGTGGCCAGCCACATGGCGTGCACCGCGTTTTCCAGATAGGTCATGTCCACCAGTGCCGCGCCGCCGCGTGGCAGCAGCAGGTTGCCGTAGCGTTTGATCATCTGCAACAGGCGCGGCAGCATCACTTTGTCATGCGGCCCGAACAACCCCTGAGGGCGCAGGATGGTGAAGTGGGTTTGCGGGTTGGACATCGCCAACTGCTGGATCACCTGTTCACCGGCGGCTTTGCTGCGCGCAAACTCGTTGGCATAGCGCGCGGGGCGGAAGTCTTCGGTAATGTTGCGATGGTGATGGTAATCGAAGTAGATCGCCGGCGAAGAGATATGGATAAACTGTGAAACGCCGTAGGCCGCTGCCCACTCGCCCAAGCGACGGGTAGCGCGCACGTTGGCCAGTTCGAAGGCTTCTTCGGTGCCCCATGGCGAGGTGAAGCTGGAACAGTGCCACAGCACGTCCACGTCGGCCAGCATGGCTTTGGCCTGCGATGAGATCAGGTTGGTGAGATCGGCATGAATGAATTCCGCGCCCATTTTTTCCAGCAGACTGCCCATGGCCTGGTTGCGGCCGGTGGCACGCACTTTAATGCCCTGGCGGCGGAGATATTCAACGGCGTTACGGCCTAACCCACTGGTTGCACCGGTGACCAATACCTTCATAACGAACTCTATTCTCACCAAAAATCAGAATGCTGACGGCCTTCAGCGGCGTTCCAGCAAATAAGATGCCATTCTTCCGTTATTTCGTGCGCTATGCAATCGGAAAGGCCCTAACCGCAGCAGTAAACTGTGCGGTTGATCGACAAATAAGCGATGGTCAGGACATATTGCGCGGGTTCTCTTCGGCCAGCCTGGCGATACGGCGCGCCATACCGCGAAAAATGAACAGGTGAGCGGGCATCATGGCGAACCAATACAGCAGTCCGCTAAAACCGGCAGGGTGCCACCAGGCACGCACATCCAGGGTGCGGTGGTCGCCATGATCTTTGATGGTGAACACCAGCCGGCCCAGCCCCGGCGCTTTCATGCCGAACAGCAACGCCAACTGCCGCAGTGGTTTAATGGTGATGACCTTCCAGCCATCGACCAGGTCGCCAATGGCTAACGTCTCACGCTGGGGGCGGCCATAAACTACGCGATTGCCAATCATATCGTCCATGCGGGCACGGATTTTCCACAGGATATTGGCGTAAAAATAGCCCTCTTTCCCGCCCAGTTGTTGCACCGTGTGCCACAGCGCCTGGCTGGAGGCCGGGGTTTCCAGCGAACAGCCCGCCTGTTTCGGGTAGAAGCCATAGCCTGGTCGCCAGCGGGCTCGCGCTTCCGGATCGTAGCCCCAGTCGGCGGAGTCGACCACTTCTTCCTCGCGCCGCAGGGTAGCCGCCACCGCCTGATCGAAGGTTTGCAGCGTCTGCGGAATCAGAGCCTGTAGCGGTTTACCGTCGGCGGGAAGATCGTGGTTCAACCCCTGGATCAACGCATTGGCGATCGAGGTGGGCACCGAGGTGATCATGCTGATGAACCATACCGAGATAAACCGGGTGGGCAAGGGGATGGGGATCAGCCAACGTTTTTTGCCGCTGATGGCAATGAAGCGTTCAAACATTGTTTGATAACTGATGTACTCCGGGCCGGCGACGTCAAAAATGCGGTTTTCTTCCGCCGGGTGCGCCAACAGATCGGCCAGATACACCAGCAGGTTTTCCAACGCGACCGGCGAAGATTTGGAACGCACCCAGCGCGGCGGGGTTAGCACCGGCAGGTTGTAGACCATATCGCGCATAATTTCGAAGGCCGCCGAACCGGGGCCGACAATGATGCTGGCGCGCAGTTCGGTGACCGGTACGCCGCTCTGGCGCAAGATCTCCCCGGTCAGCTTGCGTGCCACCAGGTGCGGTGAACTCTCGCCTTCCGGTTGCAGCGCACCGAGAAAAATGACCTGTTTTACGCTGGCGTTGCGTAGCGCATCGCGCAGGTTTTCCGCCGCCTGGCGTTCTTTTTCGATAAAGTCATCACCGTCGCCCATACCGTGGATCAGATAATACACGGCGTCGATCTCCCACAGCGCGGCGGTCAGGGTTTCTGGTTGGTAGACATCCACGTACTGGCAGTTGACCTGCGGCCAATGCTGCTCCTGAAGCCATTCAAGGCGGCGCGCGGCGGCGGTAATGCTGTGTCCCTGTTCGATCAGGTGGGGGATCAGGTTCTGGCCAATATAGCCGCTGGCTCCAAGAACCAATACGCGTTGAGGTGTCATTAGCGCTGCCTTATGCAGTGGAAGTCGATGACAGCATGCCAAACTCAGGGTTTAAATGCACTTTTTGTGTGGTTATGCGGGCATTGCATCCACCTTAAGGCAGCGTCACACTACGCACCGTTTGTCTGTGCTAAGCCGAAAAAATATGAAACTCAATGCCGTTTGTTATGCCCTGTTAGGTCTGGCGCTGATCGCCAGTTTATTTTTCCTGCATCCGATTTGGATGTGGTGGCTGTTGGCTAACCTGCTGACGTTATTGGTGTACGGTGTCGATAAACTGGCCGCGCGCAAGGGGTGGCGTCGGGTGCCTGAAAGCACGCTATGGGTGTTCGGGCTGGTGGGTGGCTGGATTGGGGCGATCGTTGCGCAGCAATTGTTCCGTCACAAAACCCAGAAACAGCCGTTCAAAAGTTGGTTTATCTTCAGCGTGGTGTTGAACGTCGTGGCGACGTTGGCGATCTGGTACTGGGTTTACGGCCGCTGGATCCTCTAAAACACGGGGCGTGTTAGCGCCCCGTTGAGGCATGCATCAAGCGTGCTGCTTGAGGAATTGTTGCCACAAATCGACCACGTGCTGTAAATCCTGACGGCTGACGTCGAGGTGGGTCAAAATGCGCGTCAGCGGCCCGCTGCTGATCAGCACGCCGCGCTCGCGCATCCAGGGGCCCAGTTTTGCCGCCAATTCAGGGGACTGACGCAGGTACAGCACGTTGGTTTGCGCGCCCGGCTCGGCGATCTCCACGCCAATGTTTTGCAACTGCTGTTCCAGCCACTTGGCGTTATCGTGATCTTCCCGCAACCGTTCGACATTATGCTCCAGCGCATAGAGTCCCGCGGCGGCCAGAATACCGGCCTGACGCAGGCCGCCGCCGGTCATTTTGCGCCAGCGTATCGCCTGCTGAATAAAGGCTTCGCTGCCGCACAACAACGAGCCTACCGGTGCGCCCAGCCCTTTCGACAGGCAAATGGTGAAGGTGTCGCAATACTGCACGATCTCTTTCAGCGGCACATTCAGCGCGACTGCGGCGTTGAAGATGCGCGCCCCGTCGATATGCAGTGCCAGCTTGTGTTCACGGCTGAATTGCCAGGCCTGTTGCAGGTACGCCAGCGGTAAAACGCGGCCGCTGATGGTGTTTTCCAGGCTCAGCAGACGGGTTCTGGCAAAGTGAATATCATCGGGTTTAATTGCCGCCGCGACCTTGTCCAGCGGCAGGGTACCGTCCGGGTTGGCTTCAATCGGCTGCGGTTGGATGCTACCCAGTACCGCGGCACCGCCGGCTTCGTATTTATAGTTATGCGCCTGCTGGCCGACGATGTATTCGTCACCGCGCTGGCAATGGCTCAGCAGCGCTACCAGGTTTGCCTGGGTGCCGCTTGGCAAGAACAGCGCCGCCTCTTTACCGGACAGGCGAACCGCTTCCGCCTCCAGTGCGTTGACCGTAGGGTCATCGCCATAAACGTCATCACCGACTTCGGCCTGGGCCATGGCTTCACGCATAGCGGCGCTGGGGCGGGTTACTGTGTCGCTGCGTAGATCAATAAGCATAAAAATTCCTTATCCCCTTCATCTTTCAAGCCGCAGCGTTGTTGGTTGCAACTTGAAATCTATTGGGGATAGCTAATGTGAAAGAGAATGCGGTTTTCATCATAGCCAGATTTTCTGATGACAAAAGAGAAAAAATACCGGGAACAGCGATCGTTGTTCCCGGGATGGGTCATTAACGCAACCAGTTGGTTTTCGCCAGTTCGACCACTTCGTCGCCACGGCCGTTGATGATCGCCCGCAGCATATACAGGCTAAAGCCCTTGGCCTGCTCGAATTTGATCTGCGGCGGCATCGCCAGTTCCTGCTTGGCGGTGACGACATCGAGCAATGCCGGGCCGGGGTGCGCCAGCATTTCCTGCAGTGCGCCGTCCAGATCCGACGCTTTCTCCACGCGAATGCCCTTGATGCCGGCGGCATTGGCTATCGCCGCAAAATCAGGGTTATGCAGGTCAGTGCCGTCAGTCAGGTAGCCCCCGGCCTTCATTTCCATGGCCACGAAGCCCAAAACGCTGTTGTTGAAGATCACAATCTTGACCGGCAGTTTTAGCTGGGCCAACGACAGGAAGTCGCCCATCAGCATAGTGAAACCGCCGTCTCCGCACATGGCGATCACCTGCTTGTTCGGTTCGGTTGCCTGTGCGCCAATCGCCTGCGGCATGGCGTTGGCCATCGAACCATGGTTGAACGAACCGAGCAGGCGGCGCTTGCCGTTCATTTTCAGATAGCGGGCCGCCCATACCGTCGGCGTGCCGACGTCGCAGGTGAAGATGGCGTCGTCGCTGGCGTACTGGCTGAGCTGTTGCGCCAGATACTGCGGGTGAATAGGCTGATCGTCATTGGCGGTGGCCAGGCCGTCCAGATCTTTGCGCGCGTTGCGGTAGTGCTCCAGGGCCTTGTCAAGAAAGGCACTGTCGCTCTTGGGTTCCAACTGCGGCAGCAGGGCGGTCAGGGTGGTGTTGATGTCGCCCACCAGCGCCATATTGACCGGGCAGTGCGCCCCGATACTGCCTGGGTTGATGTCGATCTGAATGATATTGGCGTTGGTAGGATAGAAGGCGCGGTACGGGAACTGGGTGCCGAGCAGCACCAGGGTATCGGCGTTCATCATGGCGTGATAGCCGGAAGAGAAACCGATCAGACCGGTCATGCCGACGCTATAGGGGTTGTCCCACTCGATATGCTCTTTACCGCGCAAAGCATGCACCACCGGTGCCTGCAACAGTTCGGCCAGCTTGACCACTTCATCATGAGAACCGGCACAGCCGCTGCCGCACATCAGCGTAATATTTTTTGCCTTGTTAAGGGTTGCAGCCAGCTTGTTCAATTCGCTCATGGGCGGCTGCACCAGCGGCAATGCCGGAGTGTGCCACACCATGCTGGCGTCTTCCGGTGCCATGCGCAGCGCCACGTCCCCCGGCAGCACAATCACCGAGACCCCGCGATTGAGGATCGCTTTGCGCATGGCAATCTCCAGCACCCGCGGCAGCTGTTCCGGGTTGGAAACCAGCTCGCAGTAGTGGCTGCATTCGCGGAACAGTTCTTGTGGGTGAGTTTCCTGGAAATAACCGCTGCCAATCTCGCTGGAGGGAATATGGGCGGCAATGGCCAGTACCGGTACGTGGTTGCGGTGACAATCGAACAGACCGTTGATCAGATGCAGGTTACCTGGCCCACAAGATCCGGCGCAGACCGCCAGTTGGCCGGTAAGCTGGGCTTCCGCACCGGCGGCAAAGGCAGCGACTTCTTCGTGGCGCGTGCCCAGCCATTCGATGGTGCCCATACGGTGCAGGCTGTCGCTGAGGCCGTTAAGTGAATCGCCGGTGACGCCCCAAATGCGTTTCACACCGGCCTGTTCCAGAGTTTTGGCGATCAGCGTGGCTACGGTTTGCTTCATACTTCCCCCAAACATGATAGAAATACCCTTGATTTTCAATCGTCTGAATTCCTCGGGTATGGCTTATTGATTATTGAGCAGATGAACGTAATAAAAGCGCGCAACCGGGAAAGTGTAGAAGGGGAGTGCCAAGCCTGCTTGCCGATAAATGCCCCATCATTGGCGATGGGGCGGCAAGCGTCAGGCGAGGGTAACGTCGCCCTGCAGTTGGCAACTGCAGGCCAGCACATAGCCCTGGGCGATTTCAGCCGGGGTGAGCGTCATGCTGCTGGTGGTGGTGTAGTCGCCTTCGAGGATGCGCGTTTTGCACGAGCCGCATACCCCGGCGCGACAGGCCGCGTTGACCGGCAACGCGTTGGCTTCCATCGCTGCCAGCAGCGTGCTGCCTACCGGGACGCGGTATTCACCCAATGGCCGGGCGGAGCGTAGCATTAATGTTGCACCTTGCCCGCTATCGGTTTCCGCCGGGGTATGAAACTGTTCTTTATGGAAGCGGGAAGCCGGCACGCCAAGCTGCAGGCACAGTTGCTCCGCCTGGGTCATATAAGGCGCAGGACCGCAGGTCATCACCCTGCGTTCGGTGATATCCGGCGCGACATGGCGCAGCACTTCGGCACTGATCCGCCCGCTGAGATACCCTGGCTGGATATCTTGTTCGGCCATCAGCGTCAGCCGCAGTTGCGGATGAGCGGCACAAAGCTCGCGCCACTGCTCGGCGAAAATGGTATCGGCAGGGGTGCGTACGTTAAAGATTACGGCGACATCACAGGTCGGACGATTGGCCACCAGCCAGCGACACATGGAGATGATTGGCGTGACGCCACAGCCGGCAGCCAACATCAGGTAGCTGTCGGCCGGGTGTTGTTCACAGCTGAACTCGCCTTGGGCGTCAGACAGCCACAGGGTGTTGCCGGGTTTAACCTCACGCGTCAGCCAACGGGAGCCGATGCCGTCCGGCAGGCAACGTACGCTGATGCTGAGAAAACGGCTTTGGCCGGGGGAAGAGGACAAGGTATAGGCGCGCAGCGTCTCTTCGCTATTGCGAATGCTGACCAGCGCAAACTGGCCGGCTTGATAAGGGTAAAAAACGTCGCAGATCAGGTTTAACGTCCAGACGTCGGCGGTTTCCTGTTGGATCGAATGGACCTGCATACGGTTAGGACAAAGTGGGCTGGGCTGGGTCATAGGGCACCTCAAAAGCAAAGGGGCCGGCATCTGCGGCCCCAAAAAACGGGATCAACCAAGCAGGGCGTGCAGGTCCTGCTCAACGGTAGTAATCGGACGCATGCCGAACTTGTCGTTGAGGATCGCCATCAGGTTCTCGGTCAGGAAACCCGGTGCCGTCGGGCCGGTGACAATATTTTTCACCCCTAACGACAGCAGCGTCAGCAGGATGACGATCGCTTTCTGTTCAAACCAAGACAGGACCAGGCTGAGTGGCAGTTCGTTGACGGTACAACCGAGCGTATCGGCGAGTTTGACCGCCAGCATGATGGCAGAATAGGCGTCGTTGCACTGGCCGACATCCAGCAGGCGCGGCAAGCCTTCCAGGGTGCCGAAATCCAGTTTGTTGAAGCGGTATTTGCCGCAGGCCAACGTCATGATCAGGCAGTCTTGCGGGACGCTGCGGGCAAAATCGGTGAAATAGCTGCGTTCATCGCGGCTGCCGTCACAGCCTCCCACCAGGAAGACGTGACGCAGTTTCTTTTGCGCCACCAAATCGATCACCGTATCGGCAGCGTTGAGCAGCGTCTGACGGCCAAAGCCGACGGTGATCATATGTTCGATTTCGGTATACGGGAACCCCTTCATGCCTTGAGCCTGGGCGATCACTTGGGTGAAGTCATCTCCTTCCAGATGGTTGACGCCAGGCCAGCCGACGATGCTGCGCGTCCAGATGCGATCGCCGTAGTTGCCGACGTTAGGATCGATAATGCAGTTGGAGGTCATCACGATAGGACCGGGGAATTTGGCAAACTCGGTCTGCTGGTTCTGCCAGCCGCTGCCGTAGTTCCCCACCAGATGTTTGAATTTTTTCAGCTCCGGGTAGCCGTGTGCCGGCAACATTTCGCCGTGGGTATAGACGTTCACGTCCTGCCCTTCGGTTTGCTCGAGCAGCATGCGCAGATCTTTCAGATCGTGACCGGAGATCAAAATGGCTTTACCCGCCACCGGACGGACATTTACCGCGCTGGGTAGTGGATCGCCATAGGCCTGCGTTTCACCGTGGTCGAGGATGGCCATCACGTTGAAGTTCATCTTGCCGATGCCCATCGCGTTGTTGAGCAGGGTATCCACATCGCGCGGCTGGGTGCCGAGCCAGGCCATAAAGGCGTGATAGTCGGCGTAAATCTGGTCGTCATATTGACCCAATACGTGGGCGTGCTCCATATAGGCCGCCGCGCCTTTCAGGCCGTACAGGCAGAGCATGCGCAGGCCGTGCACGTCGTCGCCGACCTCGGCTTTATCGGTATTCAGAGCGAACTGAGCCGCCTGTTGCAGCAGTGTAGGCATATCGTCACCGGCCAACTGCAACGTGGCTAGTGGATGATCGACGCTTACGCCGGCATCCAGCAGGCGGCAACGTGCCGCCAGTGATTCGCGCAGGGTGATAGTTTCGCGTGCATAACCGATGATGCGGTCAGAATCGAAGTTGACGTTGGTCAGGGTGGAGAAGAAGGCGCGCGGGGCAAAACTGTCGATATCATGATCGACGATCCCGAGAGCCCGTGCCTGCAGCGCCCAGGCTGACAGCCCTTGTAATGCCGCTACCAGCAGATCCTGCAGGTCCGAAGTTTCCGCCGTTTTACCACACATGCCCTGGGCATAAGAGCAGCCGTTGCCTGCCGGGGTACGAATGGTTTGTTCACATTGCACACAGAACATAATCGCTTCCTTTTTTAAAGTTGCATTTTAAATGCTTGTTTAAGAGCATAGATCGGCAACCGAGGCTTAAAAAGGTTTTTATGGCGTAACCAAAGGGAAGTTTGATTTAGCGCAATTTCGCTGTGCGGATGGGAATTATTACGCTTTCCGGGGGCGGTGCCCCCGGAAAAGAGGTCAGGAGAACAGGGCGATCAGTACCGGTGCCAGCAGGCTTAGCAGGAAGCCATGCACAATCGCCGGTGGCACCATTTCCAACCCGCCGCTGCGCTGCAACACCGGCAGGGTAAAGTCCATGGAGGTGGCACCGCACAGGCCCAGCGCAGAGGAACGGCTGCGTCGTACCAGGCTTGGGATCAGCATAATTGCCACCAGCTCGCGTGCCAGATCGTTAAAGAAGGCTGCGCTGCCCAATACCGGACCGTAGGCATCGGTGATCAGAATGCCGGAAAGCGAATACCAGCCAAAACCGGAGGCCATGGCCAGCCCGGCTTTGATCGGCAACCCCAGCAGCTGCGCTGCCAGCGCCCCGCCGGCCAGTGCACTGACCGTCACCACCACGGCCACCATCATGCCGCGTCGGTTAAGTACGATTTGGCGCAGGGTCATGCCGCTGTTGCGCAATTGGATGCCGACCAGCAACAGCAGGAAAATTAACGCGTATTCGCTGCCTTTATTGGCAAACTGCAACCATTGCCACTGGGTCAGGCCGAGCAGGAAGCCGCCGAGTACCACACCGCAGAGTTTGAGCGATTCCAGCGCCATATGCAGGCGCGATGGCAGCTTTTCCTGTTTATGGCTGTTCCGCCACGGCATTTTATGTTCCAGCAGCGCCAGCATCAGCAGGCTGGCAGCGAGAATGCACAGGAAGAACACCGAGGCATACTGGAAAATCAGCACCAGATTACTGCTCAGATCTTCCAAAAACGCCAGGCTGATACCCATGAAAAACAGGATCACGTAAACCATCCAGCTCAGCAGACGGTTAATGGTTTGCAGTAACGTTCTGCTGCGTAATGGAACCAGGTAACCGGCAATCAGCGGTAAGAGAATAATCAGCAGTCCTGAATACATGGTGAAGCTTACGTCCTTTGTTCGGCAGATGGCGCCAGGATGACCGGCGAGGCACCACACGCTAACCAAAACGGCGACCGGAGTAAAGCGGCAGATTTGACGTCGTCCTCTTGACCTGCAAGGGGTTTTTTGACCATGCTCAGAGAAGGTCACCCCATTAAGGACGGTGGCAGCGCGCACGGGAGGCGACAGATGTTCTTAGAGCGTATCGAGATTGCAGGTTTTCGCGGCATTAACCGGCTGTCGCTGATGTTGGACGACAACACGCTGCTGCTGGGTGAAAACGCCTGGGGTAAATCCAGCTTGTTGGACGCCTTGACCCTGCTGCTGGCGCCGGAGCAAAAGCTGTACCGTTTTGAAGGGCATGACTTTCATTTCCCTCCTGGCGAGGAAGAGGCCAAAGAACGGCATTTACAGGTGGTCTTTACCTTCTGTGAGAAAGACATCGGCCATGCTCATCTCCCCCGTTACCGCCACCTTTCGCCGCTGTGGGTCAAAGGCGAAGATAACCTCAACCGAATTTATTACCGCTGTGAAGGCGAACTGGCCGATGACGGCACGGTTTGTACCTGGCGCGGCTTCCTGGATGCCGACGGTAACGCGATGCAGTTGCATCATATTGAGCAACTGGCACATGCCATTATTCGCATCCATCCGGTATTGCGCCTGCGCGATGCGCGTTTCATCCGCCGTCTGCGGCCCAGCACGTTGAACGATGAAAACCCGGCTGACAATAAGGCCCTGTCCCAGCAGTTGGATCAGTTGACGCGAGAGTTGGTACGCAACCCGCAAAAGCTGACTAACGCCGAGCTGCGGCAGGGGTTGGCAGCAATGCAGCAACTGCTGGAGCATTACTTTGCCGAGCAGGGTTCGCAGGTCTCCCGGCCGCGTCGGCAACGGTTGGATCAAGATCAGGATCAGCAGGCATGGCGCTCCCTGGACAGCATCAACCGTATGGTGGCAGAACCTAACAGCCGTAGCATGCGGCTTATCTTGCTGGGAATGTTTTCTACTCTGCTGCAGGCCAAGGGCAGCATCAAGCTGGATCCGCACGCCCGGCCACTGCTGCTGGTGGAGGACCCGGAAACCCGTCTGCATCCGATTATGCTGTCGGTGGCCTGGGGGCTGCTTAACCAGTTGCCGTTGCAACGGATCACCACCACCAACTCCAGTGAACTGGTGTCGCTGGTGCCGGTAGAGCATGTTTGTCGGTTGGTGCGTGAGTCCGGGCGCGTCGCCACTTACCGCCTGGGACCGCGTGGGCTGAGTCCGGAGGATGGGCGCCGCATTGCTTTTCATATTCGTTTTAATCGGCCATCTTCGCTGTTTGCCCGCTGCTGGTTGCTGGTGGAAGGCGAGACCGAGGTCTGGCTGTTGAGCGAGCTGGCGCGCCAGTGCGGATATCACTTTGAGGCAGAGGGCGTACGCGTGATCGAGTTCGCCCAATGCGGATTAAAACCTTTGCTGAAGTTCGCCCGTCGCATGGGCATTGAATGGCATGCTTTGGTGGACGGTGATGAAGCGGGGAAAAAGTACGCCAATACCGTACGCAGCATGTTGGATAACCACGACGATAACGAGCGTGACCGACTGACCGCGTTACCGGCACCGGATATGGAGCATTTTATGTTCCGCGAAGGCTTCAGCCCGGTCTACTACCGGGTGGCCTCGGTGCCGAAGAATACGCAGATGCCGGTGCGTAAGGTGATCCTCAAGGCGGTGCATCACTCCTCGAAACCCGATTTGGCGATCGAAGTAGCGATGCAAGCCGGCCAGTGGGGCACGGACTCGGTGCCGCCACTGCTGAAGAAAATGTTTTCGCGTGTGACCTGGCTGGCGCGTGGCCGCGCCGATTAGACCGAAGTAAAACGGGACTGGGCACGAAAGTGCTCTGCCATTCCCAGTTCCAACTGGTCCAGCAGTTGATAGCGACGGCGGTATTCAGCGCGTTTCTTGCTGGCCACTTCTTCTATCGGTTTGCGGGTGATGTTCTTCGGCAATAAAAAATAGCCGCTTTCAAGCATCTGGCCGCCCATGGATACCCAAAACTGATCGTAGTCGGCATGCAGCTTGTCTTTCTTTTTACTGTGATAACGCCAGTTCTGGTAGATATGGGTGGCGTTGCCGACCGCCACGATTTGCTGAATGCCCAAATGGTGGGCCAGAGCGCAAACTCCTTCCAGTGCCAGGCGTTTGGGGAACAATCCGTGACACTCCTTGGTGGCCTGCTGGATTTCAGCATGCGGTACCTGATGATTAGCTCCCTGTAACCCGCCGATAAACAGCGTCGGTTTCTGCTGATAGTGCATCAGCGAAAAGGTGATTTCCGCCAACATAATACCGTTGGCGTTACGCAGCAGCAGGGTGGCTTCGCCTTCCTTGTTCAGGTTGTCGATGGCCGCCAGTTCGAGTGACACCGCGGCGCCACTCTTGCCTTCGGCACTGGCGAGCACAAAAGGCTTTTTCAGATGACCGAGCAGCATTTTCATTGGCATGCGTTGGGTGCTGAGATCGTAGTGGTCGCGCAGGGCAAATAAGCACTCGATTTTACTCATGTTGGCTGCCAGATACGGACGATGCAGTTTGCACGGCAGATTGGGTTGCGCGTTCAGGATCTCATCCAGCAGGGGATTGGACGCCAGCGTGCTGAGCAGGCCGCTGGTGGTGCGCCAGCAAAATAACGAACGGCCGATAAACTTCAAGCGGAATGACGTTTTTTTCCATGCTTTACTCGGCGTCTTTTCGCCATTGATCAGCGCCGTCATCAGTTGCCAGCCGTTAAGCGGACGTGCAGATACGAGTGGGTAGCTGAGCTGTGACATGATGAAATCCTTGACTGTATTGAATGGTGCTATTTCATCAAGGCTTCACTAAACGAGAGGTCAATGCCCAACTGTAACCAAGCGTGTCTCCACATTGTGTTGAGCTAAGGTTTAGTTATTCCGCACCGTGCGTGATAATTTAGCCCCGCTGCCGCTATTGGCAGTATGAATTGCAACAGGCAGGAACCTATTTTGACGTGGTTTAAAGGACACAAACGACGCTGGATAATCGCGCTGATCGTAGCGGCGGTAATCGCTGTGTCGGCGGTCTGGCACTTTGGGCACCCGACGCCAACCCAGTTTAAAACGGTGAAGGTCACCCTGGGCAGTCTGCAGCAAAACGTACTGGCGACCGGTCAGCTCGACGCGGTTCGCAAGGTGGACGTGGGTGCGCAGGTCAGCGGGCAGTTGGAAAGCCTGTACGTCGAAATTGGCGACCGGGTGAAGAAAGGCCAGTTGCTCGGCGTGATTGATCCGCAGCAGGCGAAAAACAGCATCCGCGAGGGCGAAGCGACGCTGCGTGAGCTCCATGCCCAGTTACAGCAGGCGCAAGCGGAACAACAGCTGGCGGCGGTTACGCTGCAGCGCAATCAGGCTTTGGCCAAACTGCAGGCCGTCTCGCGTCAGGATCTGGATCAGGCCGCCACACAGCTGGCAGTGAAGAAGGCGCAGGTAGGCACCATTCATGCGCAAATCGCCAAAAACCAGGCCAGCCTGGACACGGCAAAAATCAATCTGGCTTTTACCCGCATTGAAGCGCCGATGGATGGCGACGTGGTGCAAATCACCACGCTTCAAGGCCAGACGGTGATCGCGGCGCAACAGGCGCCGAATATTTTGACGCTGGCAGATCTCAGCACCATGTTGGTAAAAGCCCAGGTGTCGGAAGCGGATGTCATCAGCCTGAAGCCGGGGCAAAAAGCCTGGTTTACCGTGCTGGGCGATCCTAATCGACGCTTTGATGGCGTGTTGAAAGATATCCAACCAACGCCGGAAAAGGTCAATAACGCTATCTTCTACTACGCGCGCTTTGAAGTGCCGAACCCCGAGGGGTTACTGCGTTTGCAAATGACGGCGCAGGTGCATATTCAACTGGCGGGGGTCAATCAGGCGCAAATTATCCCTTTGGCGGCCCTGGGCGATCAAATTGCGGATAACCGCTATCAGGTTTCGATCCTCAAGCAGGGCAAGGAGGAAAAGCGCGAAGTGGCGATTGGCCTGCGTAATAATATTGACGTGCAAATCCTCAGCGGACTGAATATCGGCGACGAAGTGATCGTCAGCCGCGGCGGCGCGGAGCCTCTCTGATGGCCGCATTGTTGGAACTGAGCGGCATCAGCCGTAACTATCAGTCGGGCGATCAGACGGTGGCGGTGCTGAAGAACGTGAGCCTGAGCATCGAGGCCGGCGAAATGGTGGCCATTATGGGCGCCTCCGGCTCCGGTAAATCGACGCTGATGAATATTCTCGGCTGCCTGGATAAGCCCAGCGCCGGCGTGTATCGGGTGGCAGGGCAGGACGTGGCGACGCTCGATAGCGACGCGTTGGCTCGGCTGCGGCGTGAACATTTCGGTTTTATTTTCCAGCGGTATCATTTGTTGCCGCATTTGAGCGCGGCCCATAACGTCGAAGTGCCTGCGGTATATGCCGGGCTGGGCAAGGCGGCACGACGTGAGCGTGCGGTGGCGCTGTTACAGCGCCTGGGGCTAAGCGAGCGCGTCAGTTACCGACCGAGCCAGCTTTCCGGCGGCCAGCAGCAGCGGGTCAGTATCGCTCGTGCGCTGATGAATGGCGGTCAGGTGATCCTGGCGGATGAACCGACGGGTGCCCTCGACAGCCATTCCGGTGAAGAGGTGATGACCATCCTCAAGCAGCTGCGCGAGCAGGGGCATACGGTGATTATCGTGACCCACGATCCGGCCGTGGCCCAGCAGGCTGAGCGGATCATTGAAATCCGCGACGGCGAAATCATTGCCGATTCACGCCCTGATGGGCAGAGCAACCCGAACGCCAAACCGTTGGAGATGGTTACGCCGGCGCCGTCCTGGCAGCAAACTATCGGTCGTTTCCGCGAAGCCTTGGTGATGGCCTGGCGGGCAATGGCGGCAAGTAAAATGCGCACTGCGCTGACCATGCTCGGCATTATTATCGGCATCGCCTCGGTGGTTTCGATCCTGGTGATCGGCGACGCAGCCAAACAGATGGTGCTGGCAGATATCAAATCCATCGGCACCAATACGGTAGATATCTATCCCGGTAAGGACTTTGGTGACGACGATCCGACTTTCCGCCAGGCATTGAAGTACGACGATCTTGCCGCGTTGCGCGAGCAGCCTTACGTCAGCGCATTGTCGCCCAGCATCGCCAGCAGTATGCGGCTGCGGCTGGGTAACGTTGATGTTGCAGCCAACGTTAACGGCGTCAGCGAACAGTTTTTCCGCGTGTACGGCATGACCTTTACTGAGGGCGTCGGCATTGATCAACTGCAGGTGCAATCACAGTCGCAGACGGTGGTGATCGACGCCAATACCCAGCGCCGCCTGTTCCCGAATCAGAAAGAGGTGGTAGGCCGGGTGATCCTGGTGGGCAATATGCCGGCGACGGTAGTGGGGGTAGCGAAGGAAAAGCAATCTATGTTCGGCAGCAGCAAGACGCTGAACGTCTGGGTGCCCTACAGCACCATGGCCAATCGGCTGATGGGGAACGCCTATTTTGATTCGATTACCGTGCGCATTCGTGATGGTTACAACAGCCAGGAGGCGGAGCAACAGCTGACGCGCTTGCTGACGCTGCTCCACGGCAAGAAAGACGTCTTCACCTATAATATGGACAGCCTGGTGCAGACCGCAGAAAAAACTACGCGTACGCTGCAGCTGTTTTTGACGCTGGTGGCGGTGATATCACTGGTGGTCGGCGGTATCGGCGTGATGAACATCATGTTGGTATCGGTGACGGAGCGCACGCGTGAGATAGGCATCCGCATGGCGGTGGGGGCACGCTCCGGCGACGTACTACAGCAGTTTCTGATTGAAGCGGTGCTGGTGTGTCTGGTCGGCGGTGCTTTGGGGATTACGCTGTCCTTTGCCATCGGCCTGTTGGTGCAGTTGGTGTTGCCGGGTTGGCAAATCAGCTTCCCTCCGGCGGCCCTGTTGAGTGCGTTTGTCTGTTCCACCGCTATCGGCGTGGTGTTCGGTTATCTTCCGGCCCGCAGCGCGGCGCGGCTTAACCCGATTGACGCGCTGGCACGCGAATAATCAGCGAATAAAAAATGCCAGTCACACGGCGGCTGGCATTTTTTAGCGGGGTGTTTCAAACTGACTCTGTGGATGCGCGTTAGGCCAGGGCCTCGCTTTCCAGTGGCACAATAAGACTCGCATGGTTCCCTTTTGGCCCTTGGTGCACATCAAAACTGACCTGCTGGCCGGCTTTGAGTGTCCGGTACCCATCCATCTTAATCGTAGAATAATGGGCGAATATGTCTTCGCCGCCGCCTTCAGGACAGATAAACCCAAACCCTTTGGCGTTGTTGAACCATTTAACAGTACCCGTCTCCATGCTTTTACATCCCTCGCAACGCTATTTTTAGGTGAGATGAATAACTGAATTCGCACCCGCCAGAAGCAGGTAGCAGATGAGCCTGAAAGTGGTTAAAACACCACCAGCTCACGAATTTACACTCTAGAGCAAATGATCATCACGTCAAGGGATCGGCTTTTGTCGGCAGGGAGCAGTTCATCAAAGTTTGAAGCAGGTAACGATCTTGACATTGTTTGGTAACAATTCGTCAGAGATTTTTGCGCACGTTCCAGTGCGGCGGGATGATGGCGAAGATGATAAAATAGTAATGATACCCCACTTTGAATAACCGGAACCTGTCCCCATATTAAAGGACAGAGCAGAGAAGATGAGCAGCGATGGGCAATAACAACGGTTGGCTAAATTTCGAACATTTGGCCGAGGAAAAACAAATCGATGCGGTAAAACCGCCGTCTATGTATAAAGTTATACTTAACAACGACGATTACACACCGATGGAATTTGTGATTGACGTTCTGCAAAAGTTCTTTTCTTATGATATTGAACGCGCAACGCAACTGATGCTCACGGTCCACTATCAAGGCAAGGCGATCTGCGGTGTCTTTACCGCCGAGGTGGCGGAAACCAAGGTCGTCCATGTGAACCGTTATGCGAGGGAGAACGAGCATCCGTTGCTTTGTACGCTAGAAAAAGCCTAGATTTAGGCAACTATTGGGGAGGTGCTTATGCTCAATCAAGAACTGGAACTCAGTCTCAACATGGCTTTCGCCAGAGCGCGTGAGCACAGACACGAGTTTATGACCGTGGAGCACCTGTTGCTGGCGTTACTCAGCAACCCTGCCGCGCGAGAAGCGCTAGAGGCATGTACGGTGGATCTGGCCGCGTTACGCCAGGAGCTGGAAGCCTTTATTGAACAAACCACGCCGACGCTGCCCGCCAGCGAAGAAGAGCGCGACACTCAGCCGACGCTCAGCTTCCAGCGCGTACTGCAGCGTGCGGTATTCCATGTGCAATCTTCCGGCCGCAGCGAAGTCAGCGGCGCCAACGTACTGGTGGCGATTTTCAGCGAGCAGGAGTCGCAGGCGGCTTACCTGCTGCGCAAACACGACGTCAGCCGTCTCGACGTAGTGAACTTCATTTCACATGGCACACGTAAAGACGAGCCGGGCCAAGCGCCGAATGCGGAAAACCCGGTGAATGAAGAGCAGTCCGGAGGGGAAGACCGTATGGAAAACTTCACCACCAACCTCAACCAGTTGGCACGGGTAGGCGGCATCGATCCTTTGATTGGCCGTGACCCTGAACTGGAGCGTGCTATTCAGGTACTGTGCCGTCGTCGCAAAAACAACCCGCTGCTGGTGGGGGAGTCTGGCGTCGGTAAAACGGCGATTGCCGAAGGCCTGGCCTGGCGCATTGTGCAGGGCGACGTTCCGGAAGTGATGGCGGACTGCACGCTGTATTCATTGGATATCGGTTCATTGCTGGCCGGTACCAAATACCGTGGCGACTTCGAAAAACGTTTTAAAGCGCTGCTGAAACAGTTGGAACAGGATAAGAACAGCATTCTGTTTATCGATGAGATCCACACCATCATCGGCGCCGGTGCGGCTTCCGGTGGGCAGGTAGACGCCGCCAACCTGATTAAACCGCTGCTCTCCAGCGGCAAGATCCGGGTTATCGGTTCCACTACTTACCAGGAATTCAGCAACATTTTTGAAAAAGACCGCGCGCTGGCTCGTCGCTTCCAGAAAATCGACATTACCGAGCCGACGCCGGAAGAGACCATTCAGATCATCAACGGCCTGAAGACCAAGTACGAAGCGCACCACGACGTGCGTTATACCGCCAAAGCGGTGCGTGCGGCGGTCGAGCTGTCGGTGAAATACATCAACGACCGTCATTTGCCGGACAAGGCTATCGACGTGATTGACGAGGCGGGCGCCCGCAGCCGGTTAATGCCGGTAAGCAAACGCAAGAAAACCGTCAACGTGGCCGACATCGAATCTGTGGTGGCGCGTATTGCGCGTATCCCGGAGAAAACCGTGTCGGCGAGCGATCGCGACGTACTGAGAAGTCTGGGCGATCGTCTGAAAATGCTGGTATTCGGGCAGGATCAGGCGATTGAAGCGCTGACTGAAGCGATCAAGATGAGCCGTGCTGGTTTGGGGCACGATCGCAAGCCGGTCGGTTCCTTCCTGTTTGCCGGGCCAACCGGCGTCGGGAAAACCGAGGTGACGGTGCAGCTGGCGAAGGCGATGGATATTCAGCTGCTGCGTTTTGATATGTCCGAGTATATGGAACGTCATACCGTCAGCCGTCTGATTGGCGCGCCTCCGGGCTACGTCGGTTACGATCAGGGCGGTCTGTTGACCGACGCGGTGCTCAAGCATCCGCACTCGGTGGTGCTGCTGGATGAAATCGAGAAGGCGCATCCGGACGTGTTCAACCTGTTGTTGCAGGTTATGGACAACGGTACCCTGACCGATAACAACGGCCGCAAAGCGGACTTCCGCAACGTGATCCTGGTGATGACTACTAACGCCGGGGTACGTGAAACAGAACGTAAATCGATTGGTCTGGTGCAGCAGGACAACAGCACCGATGCGATGGAAGAGATCAAGAAAGTGTTCACGCCGGAATTCCGTAACCGTCTGGACAACATTCTTTGGTTCAACCATCTGTCGACCGAGGTGATCCAGCAGGTTGTCGATAAGTTTATCGTCGAACTGCAGGCGCAGCTGGATGCGAAGGGCGTGTCGTTGGAAGTGAGCGATGAAGCGCGTGACTGGCTGTCGGTGAAAGGCTATGACCGTGCAATGGGCGCTCGTCCGATGGCGCGTGTGATGCAGGAAAACCTGAAGAAACCGCTGGCCAACGAATTGCTGTTTGGTTCACTGGTGGACGGCGGTTCGGTGAAAGTCGAGCTGGACAAGGACAATCAGAAACTGACTTACCACTTCCTCAGCGCGTCGATGCGTAAAGCGGATGAAGGTGCGGTGCACTAAGGCCGGGTCAGATAAAGAAAAAGCGATGCTTCGGCATCGCTTTTTTTATGGGTGAATTTCACCACAACAGAAATGATTGAGCCCTCTCAGTTTACCTGCGCTCTCGCAACTCGATGTTGAACGTTGCTACGGGGGTAAACGGAAAGGGCTCCGGAGGCATTACATCCTCGGTGCCGCCATCGGCTGGCGACGAGTGAGCCGATTAACGGCTACGGAAGACAATGCGGCCTTTGCTCAGGTCGTACGGGGTCAGCTCTACAGTGACTTTGTCGCCCGTCAGGATGCGGATGTAGTTCTTACGCATTTTACCGGAGATATGTGCGGTTACCACGTGCCCGTTTTCCAATTCAACGCGGAACATGGTGTTCGGCAGCGTATCAAGAACGGTGCCCTGCATTTCAATATTGTCTTCTTTGGCCATCGAATCCTCTAGGTCTAACTACCTTAGTTTTTAACCGGCAAGATAATGCCGAAAAACCCACATTATGTAAAGAAGTGTCGGCGAACATTGCACCGTTTCCGCAAAATTAGTTTGTTGGGGAGGGTGGTTCAACCTGCTGTGGGGGTAACACTTGCGGTGCCCAACACTCTGACGCTAATGGCTTGCGCTGAAGTTGGCTGAGCTGCTGCAAAAATTGTCTTCGGGGGATCTCTTTCGCTCCCAGCGTGGCAGTGTGAGCGTTAAGCACCTGACAGTCAATCAATTCTCCGCCATAAGCGGCAAAATGACGGCAAAAAGCCATCAAAGCGCATTTGGACGCGTTGGGGGTACGGCTAAACATCGATTCGCCGCAGAACAGGGCGCCCTGGGCCACGCCGTACATGCCCCCCACCAGCTTGTCATCCTGCCACACCTCTATCGAATGAGCGAAACCGAGGCGGTGCAGGTGCAGATAAGCGCGCTGCACCTCCGGGCCAATCCAGGTGCCTTCCTCCGGCCGATCGGCACAGGCGGCGATCACCGCCGCAAAGTCGTGATTCAGCGTGACGCGGAAGGGGTTGCTGCGCAAAAAGCGTTTCAGACTGCGGCTGATATGGCGTTCGGCAGGAAACAGCACCGCCCGTGGGTCGGGCGACCACCACAAAATGGCCTCCCCGGGGGAAAACCAGGGAAAAATGCCGCGCTCATAGGCAGCCAATAGACGAGGCGCTGTCAAATCACCGCCGATAGCCAGCAAACCGTTAGGATCGCGCAGTGCGCCCTCAGGAGAGGGGAACACCAGCGACTGCGATGACAGCTTAACAATGCGCATATAAGGTCTCAGCGTCCTCTACAGGCCCTTTTACAGCGGTATACCGCTGATACGTTGACGGAACTGGGCATAACGCCCCTGCTGACGCATCAGGCTGAGGTGATCGCCTTGCTCAACGATGCGCCCACCGTCCATCACGCAAATTCGGTCAAGGTGTTCCAATCCATACAGGCGGTGGGTCACCAGGATCAGCGTTTTTCCCTGGCAATGT
Source organism: Serratia sp. AXJ-M (assembly GCF_046531865.1). Classification (NCBI taxonomy): domain Bacteria; kingdom Pseudomonadati; phylum Pseudomonadota; class Gammaproteobacteria; order Enterobacterales; family Yersiniaceae; genus Serratia; species Serratia sp. AXJ-M. Next base: position 1,759,916 of record NZ_CP059394.1, read on the forward strand.
CGGCGCAGCAGCGCCAGGATCTGCTGTTCGGTTTCGGCATCCAGACCTTCGGTCGGCTCATCGAGCAACAACAGCGGCGCCTGATGCAGCAATGCGCGAGCAATGCCCAGACGGCGCTGCTCGCCGCCGGAAAGCTGTCGGCCACCGTCTCCCAGCCAGGCGTTGAGCCCCTCGTTTTCCAGCAGCTTGTCCAACCCGACCTGCTGCAACACTTCGCGCAACTGTTCGTCGGTCGCCGTTGGGGCGGCGATGCGCAAGTTTTCGCGCAGCGTATCGCTAAAGATGTGTACTCGCTGACTGACGACGGTGGTCATCTGACGCAGCGTGGTTTCATCGTAAGCGGCCAAGGGATGGCCGTTGAGCAGCATCTGCCCGCTGTCGGCGTTCCAGGCGCGGGTGAGCAGCTGTAGCAGGGTCGATTTACCGCACCCGGTGCGGCCGAGCAATGCAATATGTTCACCAGCGGTAATCTCCAGCGTGACGTCCTGCAACACCGGCTGCGGCTGGCCGGGATAGGTAAAGGTGACCTGTTGCAGACTTAGCATGGCACCGTTTTCGGCAGCTGGGCCACCGGCAGGGAAGGTCACTTCCGGTTGTCGATCGATGACCTGTTTCACCCGCGTGGCGGAAGCTATCACCTGTCCCAGGTGCTGGAAGGCGCCGGCTACCGGCATCAAGGCTTCAAACGAAGCCAGGGCGGCAAACACGAACAACGCAATCAGCGCGCCGGGTTGGCTGTCGCCACCGATACCGGCAGCGGTGAGCCACAACATCAACGTCACGGTCAGGCCGCTGGCCAGGATCATCAAAGCCTGTGCCATGCCGCCCAACGAAGCTTGCTGCCACTGACGGCGCTGCCACTGTTTTTCAGTGGCATCCAGAGCCGCGCGGAACTGATCCACGGCACCGAATACCACCAGCTCAGCCTGGCCCTGAAGCCAGGCAGTCAGATCGGTACGGTACTGGCCGCGCAGGGCGGTCAACTGGCCGCCAATCGGCTTGCCGGCACCGTAAAATACCGGCGGCACCAGCAGCAACAGCAACAGCAGGATGCCGCCCAGCGTCAGGGCCAGTGAAACGTCCAGCCAGCTCAGGCCGTAAGTCACCACGACAATCACCACGGCGGCGCTGACCAGCGGTGAAATTACCCGCAGATACAGATGATCCAGCGTATCGACATCCGCCACCAGTCGATTCAGCAAATCGGCCTGTCGAAAGCGGGCAATGCCTCCCGGCGACAGCGGCAGGATCTTTTTAAAGGTGAAGACCCGCAGATGAGACAGCACGCGGAAGGTGGCGTCGTGGCTGACGACCCGTTCGGCATAGCGCCCGGCGGTGCGGAAAATGGCGGCACCACGCACGCCGGCCGCCGGCAGCATGTAGTTGAAGGTAAACAGGCCCGCCAGCCCGGCCAGGGCGGAGGCGGCGAGGAACCAACCGGACAGAGCCAGCAGGCCGATACTGGCCAGCAGCGTGATGATGGCCAGCAGAATGCCCAGACAAATCAGCAGGCTGTGACGACGGTACAGCGCCAGGAACGGCAGCAAAACGCGCATGATTATAGATCCCCGCGGCGGTGAGCGATCAGGTTGGCAAACAGACCCGGATGGGCGCTCAGCGTGGCGTAATCACCTTGCTGGACGATGTGTCCGCCTTCCATTACCCAAATCTGGTCGTAATCTTCGGTATCTTCCAACTGGTGAGTCACCAGCAGCGTGGTTTGTTGATGCGAAGCCGCATTCAGCGCCTGCATGACTTGCCGCTCGCTGTGGGCGTCGAGACTTGCGGCCGGTTCATCCAACAGCAGCAAACGGCGCGGGCTGATCAACGCCCGGGCGACTGCCACACGTTGCGCTTGCCCGACGGACAGGCGCGCGGCGTTATCGCCGACTTCGGTATCCAGACCCAGCGGCAGATACGGCAGGATCTCGCCGACATAGGCGTCCTCCACGGCCTGTTGCAGTTGGGCTTCGCTGGCCTGCGGATTGCCCAACAGTATGTTGGCGCGCAGCGTTTGCGCCGGTAGGTGCGGATTTTGTCCTACCCAGCCGAGTTGCTGGCGCCAGCCTTCGGCGGCCAGTTCGCGCAGTTCGATACCATTAATCCGCAGAGAACCGCGATAGGGTAAAAACCCGAGCAGCAGGTTCAGCAACGAACTTTTCCCGGCACCACTTAACCCGACCAAGGCAATGCGCTGGTTGGCGGGCAGAGTGAAGCTCAGCGGCCCGGCCAGCAGCACGCCATTGGGCGACAGGATCTCCAGATCCTGCGCTTGCAGCTCCAGCGGCGCATTGGCGTCGAGGATTTGTGTGCCATTGCCCATTTGTTCGCCCTCGGCGCTGAGAAAGGTTTCCAGCGCTTCGGCGGCACCCACGGCTTGCGCCTTGGCGTGGTAGAAAGTCCCCAGATCGCGCAACGGCTGGAAGAACTCCGGTGACAGGATCAGCACCAGGAAGCCGGCAAACAGCGTGACGCCGGTGCCATAACTGCCGAAATTAAGTTCGCCAAGGAACGAGAAGCCAAAATAGACCGCCACCACGGCGATAGAAATGGAGGCAAAGAACTCCAGCACCGCCGATGACAGGAAAGCCAGACGGAGCACCTCCATGGTGCGGCTACGGAAGTCTTCAGACGATTTGGCAATCTGCTCGGTTTCCGCCTGCGCCCGATTGAATAAGCGCAGCGTGTCTAACCCACGCAGGCGGTCGAGGAAGTTACCACTCAGGCGTGCCAGCGCCACGAAGTTGCGTCGGTTGGCATCGGCGGCACCCATGCCGACCAGCGCCATAAACATGGGGATCAGCGGCGCGGTGGTCAACAGAATCAGACCGGCGGCCCAGTTGATCGGGAATACGGTGATCAGGATCAGCAGCGGGATAAACACCGCCAGATACATCTGCGGTAAATAACGGGAATAGTAGTCCTGCATATCCTCGATCTGTTCGACGATGATGCTGGCCCAACTGCCGGCCGGTTTTCCCTGGATCCAGGCGGGGCCGAGTTGTTGCAGTTTATCCAGCACCTGCTGGCGCATGCGCTGGCGGATCACTTGTCCGCAGATAAAGCCGACGCGTTCACGCAGCCAACTCAGCACGGCCCGCAGCGCGAAGGTGGCAGCCAACCAGATAAACGACGCAATCAACTGTTCACGTGGCGCCTGTTCGATAATCAGGGCGTGGAGCAGGGCGGCCAACAGCCATGCTTGAGCGACAATAAGCATGCCGCTGATTAGCCCCAACAACATGGAAAGGCGCAACCAACGCTGCGCCAGGGTGCTCTGAGTTTTGAGCCAACGGGTTAATTGCTGCTGTCTGGTTTTTTTCATCAGATATGAGTCTGCGTCGCCGGCGCCTATTGTTACAGGCAAGGTTAACGTACTGTTAAAAAAAGTGTTTGCCCCAACCTGAAGCGAACAAGTGAAGGCCAATGTTACCTCTTCACCCGGCAGACTGAAAATAATAAAGCGGTCAAATATCGCTATAACAGACCGCGACAGCAGGATTAGGGCACCGCTTGACTGGCTGCTTCCGCCGCCAGGGCGGTTTGCACGGATCTGCGCTGGCTAATCAGCGACATATAACGGGTTATCGATGGCCAGTATTTTAGGTCGATGGAAAACTGATCCATCCAGCGCAGTACGGTAAACAGATAGGCATCCGCGACGCTGAAAGTTTCTCCCAATAGAAACGCCGGTTCGTCCAGCGTCTGAGCAACAAAATCGAGGCGGGGTCGCAGCTTGTCGCGAAACAGCGTTTTGACCTCTTCCGGCAGGGTTGAGTTGAACAGCGGGCTGGATCCCGCGTGGATCTCGCTGGTAATGAAGTTCAGCCACTCCTGCAAGCGCACCCGTTCGAAGGTCGAGTTTGGTGGGGCCAGCCCGGCCTCAGGGCGCAAATCCGCCAGATACTGCACGATGGCAGTGCCTTCGGTGATCACCTGCCCGTCGTCCAGCATCAGCGCGGCGACGTAACCTTTGGGATTAACCCGATAAAAGTCTCCGCCGTCGGCGCTGCGCTTGGTGCGGTTATTGACGCGGATCAGTTCGAACGGCAAATCCAATTCCCGCAGCACGATATGTGGCGAGAGGGAGCAGGTATCGGGCGCAAAATAGAGTTTCATCGGCATATTCCTGAGGCAAAAGCGACATCGCTTGGCCGTCAGAATGCCGTCGGCGCCGCCGGCAGAAAAATTAGAATCTCAGAAACCCGGTATCAGCTCAGCTACTGACGGGCAACGGCAAATGATCCTGTAGAAAGTGCAACAGAGTTTGCACTGGCGCGGAGCTTGCACCGGCGAATGAACAAACCAGGCCAAAATGGCGATAAAGTGGCGCGCTCAGCGGCAGGGCGCAAATGCCTGGCGTATCGGCCGGTATCACCGATGCGGGCACCAGCGATACGCCGATCCCTTCACGTACCAGCGTCAGCGCGGTGTTCCAGTCACTGACGGTGACGCGGACATCCGTCAGCGCCAAACCTGCCTGCTGCGCCAGCAACTGAGCATTGAGCTGGCAACCTCCGGTAGCCAAGACAAACGGCTGTTTGACCAGTTCATTGAAATCTATCGGCTGGCGGTTTCTGGCAAGCTTATGAGCAGTGGCCGTCACGGCAAGCCATAGGTCTTTTCCCAGCGGGTGGCTTTGCCGTTCCGGTTTCGGATTCAACACTATGCCCACGTCGGCAGCTTCTAATGCCAGCCAGTTTTCGACCTCCAGATCGGTGCCTTCCAACTGCACCAGTTCAATGGCGGGAAAGCGGCGGTGAAATTTGCGTAGCAACGGGGGTAACAACAGCGCAAATGCTGAAGGGAAACTGGCCAGGCGTATTTTGCCGGCGTGTGAACTTTGCGCCTGCTGCGCGCAGTGTTGGATTGCATTGAGTTCGGCCAGCATGGCGCGGGCATGGCTGACAATCTGTTCACCACTTTGCGTTAGCGTAACGCTGTGCGGTAGCCGAACCAACAACGGAGTGTTCAACGCCTCTTCCAACTGAGCGATAGCCTGACTGGCGCCAGACTGTGTCATGCCGCATTGACTTGCCGCCAGGGTGATCTTGCCGCTGTCGGCTACGGCAACCAACAGACGCCAGTGGAGAAGATTCTGCATCGAAGACCCGCCTGATGATGTTTGAGATACAAAAAAAGCGGCTAATAAATAGCCGCTTTTCAGGGTGACAGTCTGTGCCGTTACAGAACTTCTGCGTCGGCAATACCGTCCAGATAACGCTCTGCGTCCAGCGCAGCCATACAACCGGTCCCGGCGGAAGTGATCGCCTGGCGGTAGATGTGGTCCATCACGTCGCCAGCGGCGAATACGCCAGGAATGGTGGTTTGGGTGGCATTGCCGTGAATGCCGGACTGCACCTTGATATAGCCGTTTTCCAGCTCCAGCTGGCCACCGAAAATGCTGGTGTTCGGGCTGTGGCCGATGGCAATAAATACGCCGGCCAGCGCCAGTTCACGCGTTTCATTTTCCGCTTTAGTGCTGCGAATGCGTACGCCGGTAACGCCCATTTCGTCACCCAGAACTTCGTCCAGAGTGTGGTCGGTGTGCAGCACGATATTGCCGTTTTTCACTTTCTCCATCAGCCGGTTGATCAGGATCTTCTCTGAACGGAAGCTGTCGCGACGGTGGATCAGGTGAACTTCGGCCGCGATGTTGGACAGATACAGCGCTTCTTCTACTGCCGTATTGCCACCACCTACAACGGCGACTTTCTGATTACGGTAGAAGAAACCGTCGCAGGTAGCGCAGGCGGAAACGCCTTTGCCTTTGAAGGCTTCTTCTGTCGGCAGGCCAAGATAGCGGGCTGATGCGCCGGTGGCGATAATCAGCGCATCACAGGTGTATTCGCCACTGTCGCCAAACAGACGGAATGGACGGTTCTGCAGATCAACGCTGGTGATATGGTCAAACACGATCTCGGTCTGGAATTTTTCTGCATGCTCACGCATACGCTCCATCAGCGCCGGACCGGTCAGGTCTTCGGCATCACCCGGCCAGTTCTCCACTTCGGTGGTGGTGGTCAGCTGACCCCCTTGTTCCATACCGGTAATCAGCACCGGGCTCAGGTTGGCGCGCGCTGCGTAAACCGCGGCGGTGTAGCCAGCCGGGCCGGAGCCCAGAATCAATAATTTGCTGTGTTTAGCCGTGCCCATGAATAACCTCTTTTCCCACAATGGCGGACAATGGATTCGATTGTAGGGAAAATGCGGCATTAAAAAAAGCGTCAGGGGATGTTGTTAACGATTTGTTTGATAGTCATTGCCTATTAATTATTGTTTTGCTGCTTAAGCGAGCGCAAAACGCAGCAATTTAACTTATGGAAGCCGCTTGCGGGCGTTTGGCACTCAAACGGCCGGAAACAGCACATCAAGCGGGTTTAAGTGCCTTGCCCACGGCGTTTTTAAGCCAGCGATTCATAACTAAAAACGGGGTGCTAACTTTTCATGACGGTACGTTCTTCTGATTTTGCTTCTTTTACTTTGACAATCCGCTGCGCATTTGCGAAAACATCATAGGAAGAAGAAATTATCCTCCCACCTGCAGTAAATCGTACGTATTTGCGGCGTTGGCGCAGGATTTTGCGCCGTTGCCGGATCTGCGTACGGCAGGGGAGGAACATCGCGCAAGCGAATGGCACCTTTCTTCTTGCTTAAAACACCTTGTGCAGAGTTTGACAGACAGGCTGCACAGCGGTGAATGATGGTAGTGAAGCATATGACAGGCATCGGGTCTTCGCTTGGAACGAGCCCTTACACATTGACGTTGGCTAGGGTGTGGCAAGTGCAGGGAAGAAAATAAGAGAGACAATAATAATGGCAGACAATAAGAAACGCCCGGGTAAAGATCTCGATCGTATCGACCGCAACATCCTCAACGAACTGCAAAAGGATGGGCGTATTTCGAACGTTGAACTTTCGAAGCGCGTGGGGTTATCCCCAACCCCATGTTTAGAACGCGTGCGCCGCCTCGAGCGCCAGGGTTTTATTCATGGTTATACCGCGTTGCTCAACCCGCATTATCTGGATGCGTCCCTGTTGGTCTTCGTGGAAATCACGCTGAACCGCGGTGCGCCGGATGTGTTTGAGCAATTCAACTCAGCAGTTCAGAAGCTTGAAGAAATTCAGGAGTGTCATCTGGTGTCCGGTGATTTCGACTATCTGTTGAAAACCCGCGTGCCGGATATGTCCGCTTACCGTAAGTTGCTTGGCGAAACCTTGCTGCGTCTGCCGGGGGTTAACGACACCCGTACGTACGTGGTAATGGAAGAAGTGAAACAGAGCAACCGTCTGGTTATCAAAACACGGTAGGGTGCAGGTGCAAAACCTGATTAAATTGGTTACACTCCTGTTTATCCATACAGTTTCAGCGCCGGGGAAGCTTCTCGGCGCTGTTGCTATGTCAGCTAACAGGAACCTGGAGAGCCTTTCTTGAGCCAGGAATATACAGAAGATAAAGAAGTTACCTTGAGAAAACTCAGCAGCGGTCGCCGTTTGCTCGAAGCTGTGTTGATTGTGGTAGCCATATTTGCCATTTACCTCATGGCTGCCTTGGTCAGTTTCAATCCCTCTGACCCAAGCTGGTCGCAGACCGCGTGGCATGAGCCTATTCATAATCTGGGCGGTGGCGTCGGGGCCTGGTTGGCCGACACGCTGTTCTTCACCTTCGGGGTACTCGCCTATGCGATACCGCCGATCATGCTGGTGTTGTGCTGGGCGGCTTATCGTCAGCGCGGCAGCGGCGAATACATCGATTACTTTGCGCTTTCACTGCGCCTGATCGGCACATTGGCGCTGGTGCTCACTTCGTGTGGCCTGGCGGCACTGAACGTCGACGATCTCTATTACTTTGCCTCCGGCGGCGTTATCGGCAGTTTGCTGAGCAACGCCATGCTCCCCTGGTTCAACGGCATTGGCGCAACCTTGGCGCTGCTTTGCGTTTGGGCGGCGGGCCTTACGCTGTTTACCGGCTGGTCATGGCTGGTGATTGCCGAGAGGATCGGCGGCGTGGTGCTGGGGACGGCCACCTTTATGACCAACCGTTCGCGCCGTGACGATCGTTATCACGACGATGACGACCGTTACGTCGAAGATCAGCCAGAATCGGCAGAGAAAGGAGCAGCGCTTGCTGCGGCCTCGACGGCGGCTGTGGCCAACGCGGCGGAAGACGACGTCTTGTTCTCAGCACCTTCGGTGACGGAAACCGCCAAAATGGCGGCGGAAGAGGCTGAGGATCCGTTGCTCAGCGGCCTGCGGGCGAATGACGACGAAGATGCCGATGTCGCGCCTGTCGCGCCAGCGGTGGCTCGTGAACCTGTTACCGCAGCCCCGGTTGTGGCGCAGGCGCCGTCGGTTACGGTAGCTCCAACGGCTCCGGCCTCGGTGAACCAGAGTCCGATGAGTACGCCAGCGGAAAACAGTGCTCCACCGCTGTATTCATTTGAAATTCCTGAAGAGACGCCGACGCCGAAGGTAACGCGTCCGGCCGATCCTTACCAGGATGATGACGAACCGCGTATGGGGAACTGGGACGCGCCAGCAGCATCACCGTCGCACGATCGTTCTCCGTTTGATTTCTCCGCCGCTCAACGCGATAGCGCTGACATCACTGCTCCGGCCGGTTTCAGTGCCGGTGAGCCTGCAGTGCCATCGTTCGGCAGCGTGAAACCTCAGGCGCAGGCTGCAGCAACGGCAGTTGCCGGCGCTGTTGCCGCCAATACCTTTATGCCGGCCTTCACGGCCACCAGCGACGCTAACTCGCAGGTCAAACAAGGCCTGGGGCCTGAGTTGCCGCGTCCGAATCCGGTGCGCATCCCAACCCGACGTGAACTGGCTTCTTACGGCATCAAGCTGCCTTCGCAGCGAATGGCCGAACAGGAACAGCGTAACCGTGGGGACGACGAGCCATTGCCGAATGCCAATGCTGTTCCGTCAGATCAAGACGATGAAGCTTTGCAGGAAGCAGCGCTGCGTCAGGCGTTTGCCGAACAGCAAAACCAACGTTATGGCGAGGAGTACGCGCAGGATAACCAGGATGATGAGGCTGCTCTGCAAGAGGCCGAACTGCGTCAGGCGTTTGCCGAACAGCAGAATCAGCGCTATGGGCAGCAAGAGGCTGCGCCTTCGGTACAGCCAACTACGCCAGTAGATACTCGTAATGCGTTCGGCTTCTCGCCGATGGATGATTTGGTTGACGATGGCCCGGTTGAGCCATTGTTCACCCTGTCGCCACAGCTTGAAGATCGCATTGAGCAACAAAGCGAACGCGAGGATGATGTGCCTTTCGGCCAGTTTGAGCCAGCCGCGCCGGCTTATGTGCCGCCAACCCAACCTCAGACTCCGCCGGCACAAGCATATCAGCCTGCTCAACCTGCTTATCAGCAACCGGCAGCGCAACAGCAATCACCGGCCTATCAGCAGCCTGTAGCGCAACCGGCGCCGACGGCCCCGCAGCAGCCGGCAATGGACAGCCTGATCCACCCGTTCCTGATGCGTAACGATATGCCGTTGCAAAAACCGACCACGCCTCTACCGACGCTTGATCTGCTGACCGAAGCGCCGAAAGAGGTTGAGCCGGTGGATTCCTTCGCGTTGGAACAGAAGGCGCGTTTGGTCGAAGCCAGCCTGGCCGATTATCGGGTGAAAGCCGATGTGGTAGACATTTTGCCAGGCCCGGTCATTACCCGTTTCGAACTGGATCTGGCGCCGGGCGTTAAAGCAGCGCGTATTTCCAACCTGTCGCGTGACCTGGCGCGTTCACTGTCAACTTCCGCGGTGCGTGTGGTTGAAGTGATCCCCGGCAAGCCCTACGTCGGCCTGGAGTTGCCTAACGTTAAACGTCAGACGGTCTATCTGCGAGAAGTGCTGGATTGCCCGGCATTCCGCGATAATCCATCGCCGTTGGCGATCGTTCTGGGTAAAGACATCTCCGGCGAACCGGTGGTGGCCGACTTGGCGAAAATGCCGCACCTGCTGGTGGCGGGGACCACCGGCTCCGGTAAATCGGTTGGGGTCAATGCCATGATCCTGAGCATTCTGTATAAGGCCACGCCGAAAGAAGTGCGCTTTATCATGATTGACCCGAAAATGCTGGAGCTGTCGGTCTATGAAGGTATTCCACACCTGCTGACGGACGTGGTTACCGACATGAAAGACGCCGCCAATGCCTTGCGTTGGTGCGTCGCCGAGATGGAGCGTCGCTACAAGCTGATGTCTGCGCTCGGCGTGCGTAACCTGGCAGGTTACAACGAACGTGTCGATCAGGCCGAGGCGATGGGACGTCCAATCCCGGATCCGTTCTGGAAACCGACCGACAGCATGGACATCACGCCGCCGGTTCTGGAGAAAGAGCCTTACATCGTGGTGATGGTCGACGAGTTCGCTGACCTGATCATGACGGTTGGTAAAAAGGTTGAGGAGCTGATTGCTCGTCTGGCGCAGAAAGCGCGTGCGGCGGGTATCCACCTGGTGCTGGCAACACAGCGTCCTTCGGTGGATGTGATCACCGGCCTGATCAAGGCCAACATCCCGACCCGTATCGCCTTTACCGTGTCGAGCAAGATTGACTCGCGCACTATCCTCGATCAGGGCGGTGCTGAATCGCTGCTGGGGATGGGCGACATGTTGTATCTGGCTCCTAACTCCTCCATTCCGGTCCGTGTACATGGTGCATTTGTGCGCGATCAGGAAGTGCATGCGGTAGTTAAGGATTGGAAAGCGCGTGAGCGACCTCAATATAAAGAGGGTATCCTCAACGGTGGTGACGACAGTGAGGGTGGTGCTGGCGGCGGTCTGGAAGGTGATGAAGAGCTGGATCCGCTGTTTGACCAGGCGGTGGAGTTTGTGGTGGATAAACGCCGCGCCTCCATTTCCGGCGTACAGCGTCAGTTCCGTATCGGCTATAACCGTGCCGCGCGCATCATCGAACAGATGGAAGCGCAGGGCATTGTCAGCGAGCAGGGGCACAACGGCAACCGCGAGGTGCTGGCACCGCCACGGCATGACTGATGAAGCTTTAGTCGTTGTTATTTAATAATAAAGGGCCGCTTAGCGGCCCTTTAGACTGATGACAAACACCCGAAAAACGTGGTTTTCGGATGTTTGGGATAAACCTGAAGACATAATCCTTTGTTTTATTAGTGCATAAAACCTAACTTTTGAGTACAGAGGACTTTGTCAGCACTCTGAAGGGCCGCTTGGCGGCCCTTGTGCAAAGAAGCGTAAACCCTCGGCTTCTCAGAACATTGGCCTATCTGCCTGCGGATAGCTTCGGGTAGAGTAAGGGTGTTAAGGGTTAATTTGACCCGCACGGCACCGCCTTGCGGTAAACGCATTTCATAAGGTATCTGGAATAATGAAAAAACTGTTAGTTGCCTGTTGTCTGCTTTCGGGATTCGCTTCCACCTCTGTGCTGGCCGACGCTGCGCAGGATTTGCAAAGTCGCCTGGCGAAAGTGAACAGTTTCCACGCCAGCTTCGCCCAGACCGTGACCAGCAGCGATGGTGCTGCGGTACAGCAGGGGGAAGGTGAACTCTGGGTGAAACGTCCGAACCTGTTTAATTGGCATATGACCTCGCCGGACGAGAGCGTGCTGGTGTCGGATGGCCAAACCTTATGGTTCTACAATCCTTTTGTTGAGCAAGTCACCGCGACCTGGTTGAAAAATGCGACCGGCAATACGCCATTTATGCTGATTACCCGCAATAACGCCAACGACTGGAAACAGTACAACGTTAAGCAGAAAGGCGATGATTTTGAGCTGACGCCAAAATCCAGCAGCGGCAACCTGAAGCAGTTCGCCATTACCGTGACCAACAGCGGCACTATCCGCAGTTTTGCTGCGGTTGAGCAGGATGGTCAGCGCAGTTCTTACGCGCTGAAAAGTCAGCAGAACGTTGCGGCTGATGCCAGCAAATTCAAATTTACCCCGCCGAAGGGGGTGACGCTGGACGACCAGCGCCAGTGAGGTCTGCGTGAGTAACATGTCGCTCGATTTTTCCCAGAATGAATTCCAGCCATTGGCCGCGCGGATGCGGCCAACCACGCTGGCGCAATACATCGGCCAGCAACACCTGCTGGCTGCCGGTAAGCCTTTGCCGCGCGCCATCGAGGCGGGGCAACTGCATTCGATGATTCTATGGGGGCCGCCGGGCACCGGGAAAACGACGCTGGCGGAGCTGATCGGCCGCTACGGCCAGGCGGACGTCGAGCGAATTTCCGCCGTGACATCGGGCATCAAAGAAATCCGTGAGGCGATTGAGCGGGCACGACAGAATCGTGACGCCGGTCGTCGCACCATTTTGTTTGTCGATGAAGTACACCGTTTCAACAAAAGCCAGCAGGATGCCTTTCTGCCGCACATTGAAGACGGCACCATTACCTTTATCGGCGCGACAACCGAAAACCCGTCCTTTGAGCTTAACTCGGCGCTGTTGTCCCGCGCCCGCGTGTATTTGCTGAAAGCGTTGACGGCAGAAGATATCAGCCAGGTGCTTGATCAGGCGATGCAGGACAACAGCCGGGGGTTTGGCGGCCAGAATATCGAGCTGCCGGAAGAGACCCGCCGCATGCTGTCGGAACTGGTGGGCGGCGATGCGCGCCGGGCGTTGAACAGCCTGGAGATGATGGCGGACATGGCGGAGATCGACGCCAAAGGCATTCGCGTGCTGACGCCGGAATTACTGAAAGAAGTCTCCGGCGAACGCAGCGCGCGCTTCGACAATAAAGGCGACCGTTTTTACGATCTTATTTCGGCGCTGCATAAATCGGTGCGAGGTTCCGCCCCGGATGCTGCGCTGTACTGGTATGCGCGTATTATTACCGCCGGAGGCGATCCGCTGTATGTGGCGCGCCGGCTGCTGGCCATTGCTTCGGAAGATGTCGGCAATGCCGATCCGCGCGGTATGCAGGTGGCGATCGCTGCCTGGGACTGCTTTACCCGCGTTGGTCCGGCCGAAGGTGAACGTGCGATTGCTCAAGCGATCGTTTACCTGGCCTGCGCGCCAAAAAGTAATGCCGTTTATACCGCCTTCAAAGCGGCGATGCGCGATGCTAAAGAGCGGGCGGATTATGATGTGCCCGAACATCTGCGCAATGCGCCAACCAAGCTGATGAAGGAAATGGGGCTGGGTGCAGAGTATCGTTACGCTCACGACGAACCCAATGCCTATGCCGCCGGCGAGGACTATTTCCCAGCTGAAATGGCCAGGACGCGTTACTATCATCCAACCTCACGCGGGCTGGAAGGTAAAATCGGCGAAAAGCTGGCATGGCTGGCTGAGCAGGATCAAAATAGCCAGACAAAACGCTACCGCTAGCGTTGCCGTTGCGGTAAGGTTAGCGGGTACCACTCTTCCTTTATGCGGCTTTTAAACCGCCGCATAAAACAACAAATTTTCTTTCAATAACAATAAGCACAGGATTAGCATGCTCGATCCCAATCTGCTGCGTAATGAGCTAGACGCAGTCGCCGTCAAACTGGCTCGCCGAGGCTTTAAACTCGATCTGGATCTGCTGCGTTCTCAAGAAGAGCGTCGCAAAGTTCTGCAGGTAGAAACTGAAATGCTGCAGGCAGAACGTAACTCCCGATCGAAATCCATCGGCGCGGCTAAAGCGCGCGGGGAAGACATTGAGCCGCTGCGTCGCGAAGTCAACGAGCTGGGTGACAAGCTGGATATTGCCAAGGCCGCTCTGGATCAGTTGCAGACTGAAATCCGCGATTATGCGTTGGCGATCCCGAACCTGCCGGATGATGCAGTGCCGGATGGCAAAGACGATAGCGATAACCAGGAAGTCAGCCGCTGGGGCGAGCCGCGCCAGTATGATTTTCAGGTACGCGATCATGTGGATCTGGGCGAAATGGCCGGTGGTCTGGACTTCGCCGCCGCCGTAAAACTGACCGGTTCACGCTTTGTGGTGATGAAAGGGCAAATCGCCCGCATGCACCGTGCGTTATCCCAGTTCATGCTGGATCTGCATACCGAACAGCACGGCTACCAGGAAACCTACGTGCCTTACCTGGTTAACCACGCCACGTTGTACGGTACCGGCCAGTTGCCGAAGTTTGGTGAAGATCTGTTCCACACCAAACCGCTGGAAGAGGAATCCGACAGCAGCAACTACGCGCTGATCCCAACTGCAGAAGTGCCGTTGACCAACCTGGTACGCGACGAGATCCTGGAAGAAGAATCACTGCCGCTGAAGATGACCGCGCATACGCCATGTTTCCGTGCCGAAGCCGGTTCTTATGGTCGCGATACCCGCGGTCTGATCCGCATGCACCAGTTCGACAAGGTCGAGATGGTGCAAATCGTCCGTCCGGAAGACTCCATGGCTACGCTGGAAGAGCTGACCGGTCATGCGGAGAAAGTGCTGCAGCTGCTGAACCTGCCGTACCGTAAAATGTTGCTGTGTACCGGCGACATGGGGGCAGGCTCATGCAAAACCTACGATCTGGAAGTGTGGCTGCCGGCGCAGAACACTTACCGTGAAATCTCATCTTGTTCCAACATGTGGGATTACCAGGCACGCCGCATGCAGGCTCGCTGCCGTAGCAAAACCGAGAAGAAGCCGCGCCTGGTGCATACGCTGAACGGTTCTGGTCTGGCAGTCGGTCGTACGCTGGTTGCCGTGCTGGAAAACTACCAGCTGGCCGATGGCCGTGTTCAGGTGCCGGAAGTATTACGTCCGTATATGGGCGGCCTGGAATATATCGGCTAACTTATTGCCAGTTCTATGAAAAGCGCCTGCGGGCGCTTTTTTTATAAGAAAATTATTATCCTTTTGTTCGAAAGGACTTTTTCTTTCATCTCCTTCCCCCGCTTTATTGATAGCAGACAAAGTTCACTACCCACTTCTGAGTAATATCCCTGTATAGAGGAGGGTTTTTACTCAAGCTCATCAGCAGACATCAGTTCTGTCTCCTCTGCTCGCCGCCTTGAGTCAAAGGCATGACGTTTATCAATACCAGGGTAAAACGTGGAGTGAGTTATGTCGGAAAACAAAGAAAACAGCCAAGTGTCTGCAGGCGTCAGCCGTCGCGCCTTGGTAAAGTCCGGCGGTATCGTCGGGCTGGCTATGGCCGTGGGGGGTATAGCCTTACCGTTTAGTCGCCGCGCATTGGCGGATTCAATCAGCGAAAGTGTGCAAAAAACCGCGCAGGATAAAGTGGTTTGGGGGGCTTGCTCGGTCAACTGCGGCAGCCGCTGCGCCTTGCGTTTGCACGTGCGTGATAACGAAGTCTATTGGGTCGAAACCGATAACACCGGACTGGACGCATATGGCGACCACCAGGTTCGGGCCTGTTTGCGTGGCCGTTCTATTCGCCGCCGCATGAATCATCCCGATCGTCTGAATTACCCGATGAAACGCGTTGGCAAGCGGGGTGAAGGCAAGTTCAAGCGCATCAGTTGGGAAGAAGCTTTTGATAGCATTGCCGACAACCTAAAACGCATCGTCGAACAGTACGGTAACGAAGCAGTATATATCAATTACACCTCGGGCATCGTCGGCGGCAACATTACCCGTTCGTCACCGAATGCGTCGCTGGTCGCTCGGCTGATGAACTGCTATGGCGGTTACCTCAGCCAGTATGGCACCTACAGCACAGCGCAAATCGCCTGCGCCATGCCCTATACCTATGGCAGCAACGAAGGCAACAGCACGTCTGACATCGAAAACAGCAAGCTGGTGGTGATGTTCGGTAACAACCCGGCGGAAACGCGGATGAGCGGCGGCGGCATTACCTATTATCTGGAGCAGGCGCGTGAACGTTCCCATGCGCGCATGATCGTTATCGATCCGCGTTACACCGATACGGCCGCCGGACGTGAGGACGAATGGATCCCTATTCGTCCCGGCACGGATGCGGCATTGGTTGCCGGGCTGGCGCATGTATTGATCAGCGAACAGTTGGTCGACCAACCGTTTCTGGATCGGTATTGCATCGGCTATGACGAAAAAACCTTGCCAGCCGATGCGCCGGTAAATGGGCATTATAAGGCTTACATTCTTGGGCAAGGTGAAGACGGCGTTGAAAAAACGCCGCAGTGGGCGGCGAAAATTACCGGCATTCCGGCCGAACGTATTATCAAACTGGCGCGGGAAATAGGCACGGCGAAACCAGCCTACATCTGCCAGGGCTGGGGGCCACAGCGACAGGCCAATGGCGAACTGACCTCGCGTGCAATCGCCATGCTGCCTATCCTGACCGGCAATGTTGGCATCAATGGCGGCAACAGCGGGGCGCGTGAATCAACCTACACCATTACTATTGAGCGGATGCCGGTATTGGCAAACCCGGTCAAAGCGCAAATCTCCTGTTTTAGCTGGACCGATGCCATAGTGCGCGGTCCGGAGATGACCGCCAAACGCGACGGGGTACGTGGGCAGGACAAACTGAATGTGCCGATCAAGTTCATCTGGAACTATGCCGGTAACACCATCACCAACCAGCATTCCGACATCAATAAAACCCACGATATTTTGCAGGACGAATCCCAGTGCGAAATGATCGTGGTGCTCGAAAACTTTATGACCTCGTCGGCCAAATATGCCGACATTTTACTGCCGGATCTGATGACCGTCGAACAGGAAGACATTATTCCCAACGACTATGCCGGCAACATGGGGTACCTGATCTTTATCCAGCCTGCAACCCCCGCCAAATTTGAACGCAAGGGCATCTATGAGGTGCTGAGTGAAGTGGCGCGTCGGCTGGGGCCTGAGGTGCATCAGAAGTTCACCGAAGGGCGTACCCAGGCACAATGGTTGCAACATTTGTACGCCAAAATGCAAGACAGGGATCCGCTGCTGCCGGGTTATGAAGAGTTGCGCAGTATGGGGATTTATAAGCGCAAAGATCCCAATGGGCATTTTGTCGCCTACAAAAAATTCCGTCAGGATCCCGAAGCGAATCCATTAAAAACGCCTTCCGGCAAAATAGAAATCTATTCCTCCAGGCTGGCTGAGATCGCCGACAGCTGGCAGTTGGAAAAAGATGAAACCATCAGCCCGTTGCCAATTTACGCCTCTACTTTTGAAGGTTGGGACGATCCTCTGCGCAACACTTACCCATTGCAAATGTTTGGCTTCCATTACAAGGCCCGTACCCACTCGACCTACGGCAACATCGATGTGTTGCAGGCGGCCTGTCGTCAGGAGGTGTGGATCAACCCACTGGACGCCCAGTCGCGCGGCATTATCGGCGGCGACAAGGTGCGGGTATTTAATGGGCGTGGCGAAGTGCGTGTCGAAGCCAAAGTGACGCCGCGGATCATGCCTGGCGTTGTCGCGATGGGGCAGGGAGCCTGGCATCAGGCCGATATGCGCGGTGACCGTGTCGACCATGGTGCCTGTATGAATACCCTGACCACCCACCGGCCTTCGCCGTTGGCCAAGGGTAATCCGCAGCATACCAACCTGATTCAAATCGAAAAGGTATAACCCTGCGTACTTGAAGCCGCATCTTTGTTGGCCGCCTGCGCTTACCCCAGTCACGTACTACCTGTACGCATCCTGGGGATGCGCTTAGTTGCCGCCGCGATGCAACTCCAACTACCTCGGGTGTAAGGGAGGACCAAATGACTCAGCAATATGGATTCTTTATCGATTCAAGTCGTTGCACTGGCTGCAAAACCTGCGAACTGGCCTGCAAAGACTATAAAAATTTGACGCCGGACGTCAGTTTCCGCCGCATCTATGAATATGCCGGAGGAGATTGGTTCCAGGATGGCGACGGCTGGCAACAAAATGTATTCGCTTATTATTTGTCGATTGCCTGCAACCACTGTGAAGATCCCGCCTGCACCAAAGTGTGTCCGACCGGCGCGATGCACAAGCGGGAAGACGGCTTTGTGGTGGTGAATGAAGAGGTGTGTATCGGCTGTCGCTACTGCCATATGGCCTGCCCATACGGCGCACCGCAGTACAATTCGACCAAGGGCCACATGACCAAGTGCGATGGCTGTTATAAGCGGGTAGCCGAAGGCCATAAACCTATCTGCGTGGAATCTTGTCCACTGCGGGCCCTGGATTTTGGCCCGATTGAGCAACTGCGGCAGCAGCATGGTTCTCTGGCGCAGGTGGCCCCCTTGCCGGCGGCGCATTTTACCCGACCGTGCCTGGTGGTAAAACCCAATGCCAACAGCCGCCCAAGTGGCGACACCACTGGCTATTTGGCCAATCCAAGGGAGGTTTGATATGGGCATGGGATGGCAAGAATGGCCGCTGATGTTGTTTACCGTATTGGGACAATGTGTGGTAGGGGGGGTTATCGTCATGGGGCTCACCATAATTGGCGGTAACCTGAACGAACAGCAGCGCAGGGCAGTTCACCGCGCGATGTTCTTCCTGTGGTTGTTGATGGGCATCGCTTTCATGGCTTCCACGCTGCACCTCGGTTCGCCGTGGCGGGCGTTCAACTCGTTGAACCGCATTGGCGCTTCGGCATTGAGTAACGAAATAGCCGCTGGCGCCTTGTTCTTCGCCGTCGGCGGTTGTTATTGGCTGTTGGCGGTATTGGGCAAAATACCGCCGTTATTGGGGCGCGTGTGGTTGTGGGTGACCATGGCACTGGGCCTGGTCTTTGTTTACATGATGACGCGGGTATATCAAATCGATACGGTGCCAACCTGGCATAACGGTTACACTACGCTGAGCTTTTTCCTGACGGTACCGATCGGGGGGCCGATGCTGGGCGTTTTGTTGCTGCGTTTTGCGGGGCTGGATGTTACAACCCGGCATTCACTGGCTACTCTGAGCGTGGTGGCGCTGTTGGTCAGTCTGGGGACCGTTATGATGCAAGGCTACGAACTGGCCAGCATCAGCAGTTCGGTACAGCAGGCATCAGCGCTGATCCCACAGTACGGCCAATTAATGGTTGGGCGTTTGGTGCTGGTGGTGCTGGGGTTAGGCTGCTGGATCTGCCCGCTGTTGCGCCGTGGTAACGCTAGCGTGATGGGAATGGCTTTAGGTTTGATTCTGGTTATCGCCGGTGAGCTGGTCGGGCGGGGCGTGTTCTACGGCCTGCATATGACCGTCGGCATGGCGGTGGCCGGTTAATATTGTAGTGAGGCGCAGTGATAAACTGCGCCCTTAAAAGGATCCTTGATTTATGACGCTTGAAAATATCGCTTTAACGGGGCGGGTGCTGGGTGTGTTGCTGTACGCGCCGCCAGAAAGTGAAGACGGCCAACAGCTGTTGGCAACCCTGTCTGAATCTGAGTGGGTCAAAGAGTGGCCGTACGGCGATGCTGATCGGTTACAGAAGGCGGCTGCGCTGATTGCGACCGGTATTGAAGATCAACAGGATGAATCCCTGGCGGAAGCTTACCAACGTCTGTTTGTGGGGCCTGATACCTTACCGGCGCCATTATGGGGTTCGGTGTATCTGGACAAAGAGAACGTGCTGTTTGGTCATTCGACCCTGCGGTTGCGCAAGTGGTTACGGGCCAACGGCATTGAAGCTCAGCACGATCGCAATGAGCCGGAAGATCATATTGGCACTTTGCTGATGATGGTGGCGTGGCTGGCCGAAGAACGTCAGGGCGGGTTGGTCGAGCAACTACTGACGAAACATTTGTTGCCATGGGCACCACGCTATCTGGAACTGCTGGAAGCCAATGCTCAGCATCCTTTCTATCAGGGACTGGCGCAATTAGCGCAAATCACCCTGGGTGCCTGGGGCGCGGAATGTACGACTGAAGTTGAATCTTTAGAACTGTATTTCTGATAAAAAATGAATGGCCGTCAGGTGCCTAAAATTGCAGGCGCCGGCGGCCACTCCGCCGTTAAATAGGCCGCGTAATACAAATTGTGCGGTATACATATAAGAGCTGATTGACTTTTTTATCGCCAGTGGCATGATGCGCGCACTCTCATTGCGCGTTCGGTTTCAATCTCACTATGTCCGCATACTCCCGCCCAGTGCTCCTGCTGCTCTGTGGCTTGTTGCTGCTCACGGTCTCTATCGCCGTATTGAATACGCTAGTCCCTCTTTGGTTGACTCATGCTCAGTTGTCAACCTGGCAGGTAGGAATGGTAAGTTCCTCTTACTTTACCGGCAATCTGGTCGGCACGCTGATTGCGGGCAAACTCATCCAGCGCATTGGTTTTACCCGCAGCTATCATCTTGCCTGTGTGGTATTCGCCGTGGCGACTGCCGGTATGGCATTGTCGCTCGATTTTTGGAGTTGGATGGGCTGGCGTTTCTTTGCTGGCATCGGCTGCGCCTGGATCTGGGTGATCGTCGAAAGCGCCTTGCTGCGGAGCGGTAATCTGTCTAACCGTGGGCAATTGCTGGCGGCTTATATGATGGTTTATTACCTAGGTACGGTTGTCGGCCAACTGCTGTTAAGTATGGTATCGACCGAACTGTTGAATGTGGTGCCATGGGTCACGGCCATCGTGCTCAGTGCCACGCTGCCGATGCTGTTTGCCCGGGTTAACAGTCGGCACGACGAACCCCAACAGGCTGCGGTTTGGCCAATGTTGAAGCGCCGTAGCGCGCGGTTGGGGATTAATGGCTGTGTCATTTCCGGCATTGTACTCGGCTCGCTATACGGCCTGATGCCGCTGTACCTGTCCCATCAGGGCATGAGTGACGCCAACGTGGGTTACTGGATGGCATTGCTGGTCAGCTCAGGCATTGTCGGGCAATGGCCGGTCGGGCGTCTGGCAGACCGCTATGGTCGTTTGCTGGTGCTGCGCATTCAGGTGTTTGTGGTGATCCTTGCCAGCATCGCCATGCTTGGCAACTATGCGATGGCACCGGCGTTGTTTATTCTCGGTTGTGCCGGGTTCACCTTATATCCGGTGGCGATGTCCTGGGCTTGTGAAAAGGCGTTGCCGCATGAGCTGGTGGCGATGAACCAGGCATTGTTGATGAGCTATACCATTGGCAGTCTGCTTGGCCCGTCGATGACGGCGCTGCTGATGCAAAATTATTCCGACCGCCTGCTGTTTGTGATGATTGCCGCCGTTGCCCTGGTCTATCTGATGATGCTGCTGAGAAAGCCGGATCGTCACCACACTCCGTTGGCTGCCGCCTGAGCATAAAAAACCCGGCCATCGTGTGCCGGGTTTTTTTGTTGTAGCTAACGGGCTCAGTAAATGACTTTGTGGCCGTAGCTTTCCAGAATGCTTTTCACGCGATCCATGGTTTCCGCTTTCGGCGGATGGACGCCGTCCAGCTTGTACTCTTCACCCATCGCCACCCATTTGTGCTTACCCAGTTCGTGATAGGGCAGCAGTTCGATTTTCTCGATGTTGGTCATGTCTTTGGTGAACTCGCCCAGCATATGCGTCGACTTGTCATCGTCTGACCAGCCCGGCACTACCACATAACGGATCCAGGTGCGTTGATTACGTTTCGCCAGATAGCGGGCGAAATCCAGCGTGCGGTGGTTGGAAACGCCGACCAGATTCTGATGAATGTCGTCGTTCATCTGTTTGAGATCCAGCATCACCAAATCGGTGGCATCCAGCAGCTCATCGATCACCGGATCGTAGCGGCGCACAAAACCGTTGGTGTCCAGACAGGTATTGATCCCTTCTTCATGGCAGGCGCGGAACCAATCGCGGACGAATTCTGCCTGCAGTATGGCTTCACCACCGGAGGCCGTTACGCCACCGCCGGAGGCATTCATAAAGTGACGATAAGAGACGGCATCTTTCATCAACTCTTCAACGGTCACTTCTTTCCCGCCGTGGGTATCCCAGGTGTCACGGTTATGGCAATACAGGCAGCGCATCAGGCAGCCCTGGAAGAAGACGATAAAGCGGATCCCCGGACCGTCTACGGTGCCACAGGATTCGAAGGAGTGGATGCGACCTTTCACTGACATTGCGGGGTTTTCTCCAATATTGACTGTCAAACGCAGTCTAAAAGTAGGCTCATAACCGCCAGCCAGGGATCAGCGATGCAGCAACCGGGCTAGGCCGGACGACTGGGGTGAAACGATGCCTGTTGGCCGGTTATTACGCCGGATAACTGTTTTGCCGGATATCCACCAATTCCATTCAGTATAGCTATCTGGCAAAACAGACTCTGAGTGAGTCAGGGTAGTGCATTTGCTAAAAAGGCCGGAAAGATCCGGCCCCGAATTTCAGCTTGACTACCGGGCGGGAAACCCCGCCCGGATGGGGCAATTACATCGACTGAGTGAAAGTACGAGTAATGACGTCTTGCTGTTGTTCTTTGGTCAGCGAGTTGAAGCGAACGGCATAACCAGATACGCGGATGGTCAGCTGAGGGTATTTCTCAGGGTTTTCCATCGCGTCCAGCAGCATTTCACGGTTCATCACGTTAACGTTCAGGTGTTGACCACCTTCGATAGACGCTTCGTGGTGGAAGTAACCGTCCATCAGACCCGCCAGGTTGGCTTTACGCACGTCGTCGTCTTTACCCAGCGCGTTTGGCACGATGGAGAAGGTGTAGGAGATCCCGTCTTTCGCGTAAGCAAACGGCAGTTTGGCTACGGAGGTCAAGGAGGCTACAGCACCTTTCTGGTCGCGACCGTGCATTGGGTTAGCACCTGGACCGAATGGCGCACCAGCGCGGCGACCGTCTGGAGTGTTACCGGTTTTCTTGCCGTAGACCACGTTAGAAGTGATGGTCAGTACGGACTGAGTCGGTACCGCATTACGGTAGGTACGCAGTTTCTGAATTTTCTTCATGAAACGTTCTACCAGGTCACAGGCGATGTCATCAACGCGAGCATCGTTGTTACCGAACTGCGGATATTCACCTTCGATTTTGAAGTCGATAGCCAGACCGTCTTCGTCACGGATGGTGGAGACTTTAGCGTACTTGATGGCGGACAGGGAGTCAGCCGCAACCGACAGACCGGCGATGCCGCAGGCCATGGTGCGATAAACGTCACGGTCGTGCAGTGCCATCAGCGCAGCTTCATAGCTGTACTTGTCGTGCATGTAGTGAATGATGTTCAGCGCGGTCACGTACTGTTTGGCCAGCCAATCCATAAAGTGGTCCATGCGTTCCATGACTTTGTCATAGTCCAGCACGGTGTCCATCATTGGCGCTTCTTTCGGGCCTACCTGCATTTTCAGTTTTTCATCAACGCCGCCGTTGATTGCGTACAACATGGTTTTCGCCAGGTTGGCACGGGCACCGAAGAACTGCATTTGTTTACCGACAATCATCGGGCTGACGCAACAGGCGATGGCATAGTCATCGTTGTTGAAGTCTGGGCGCATCAGGTCGTCATTTTCATACTGTACGGAAGAGGTGTCGATAGACACTTTCGCCGCGTATTTTTTGAAGTTCAGAGGCAGTTTTTCAGACCACAGGATGGTCATGTTTGGTTCCGGAGACGGCCCCATGGTGTACAGGGTGTTCAGGAAGCGGAAGCTGTTTTTGGTTACCAGAGTACGGCCGTCAACGCCCATACCTGCCAGGGACTCGGTCGCCCAGATTGGGTCACCGGAGAACAGCTCATCATACTCAGGGGTACGCAGGAAGCGCACCATACGCAGTTTCATTACCAGGTGGTCAATCAGTTCCTGCGCTTGTTCTTCAGTCAGTTTGCCTGCATCGATGTCGCGTTGAATGAACACGTCAAGGAAGGTAGACACGCGGCCGAAGGACATTGCTGCGCCGTTCTGAGATTTCACCGCGGCCAGGTAGCCGAAGTAAGTCCACTGTACAGCTTCTTGTGCGGTGGTAGCAGGACCGGAGATATCGCAGCCGTATTTGGCAGCCATTTCTTTGATCTGACCCAGAGCGCGATGCTGTTCAGCAATTTCTTCACGCAGCTGGATGGTCATTTCCAGATCTTCGCCGTTTTCCAGCTTGGTCTGCAGTGACTTGAACTGGTTCAGTTTGTCGGCCATCAGGAAATCGATGCCGTACAGGGCTACGCGGCGGTAGTCACCGATGATACGACCACGGCCGTATGCATCTGGCAGACCGGTCAGCACGCCGGATTTACGGCAGTTCAGGATGTCTTTGGTGTAAACATCGAATACGCCCTGGTTGTGGGTTTTGCGGTATTCGGTGAACACTTTTTTCAGCTGTGGATCCAGTTCGCGGCCATAGACCTTACAAGAACCTTCGACCATTTTGATGCCGCCGAATGGGATCAGCGCGCGTTTCAGAGGGGCGTCAGTCTGCAGACCTACGATGGTTTCCAGCTCTTTAGCGATGTAGCCTGCGTCATGGGAAGTGATGGTCGCGGCAACGTTGGTGTCGAAATCAACTGGCGCATGGGTGCGGTTTTCCAGTTTGATCCCTTCCATAACCTTTTCCCACAGGGTGGAGGTGGCCTGAGTTGCGCCAGCCAGGAAGGATTCATCACCCTCGTAAGGAGTGTAGTTTTTCTGGATGAAGTCACGAACGTTGACTTCGTTCTGCCAGTCACCTTTGCTGAAACCTTCCCAAGCTTTGGCTAACTTCTCGTTAAGTTCGGTCATTATACACCTACCTTTAATTGTGGAGTTCTAACTCGGCGCGCGATAACTAACAGCTTAGTGCTGTTGTTCACCACCGCGCAGATAAATTACCCAGTAAGTCAACCCAACCAGTAAACCGCCGCCAATGATGTTGCCAATGGTGACTGGGATCAGATTGTCGATGATAAAGTTGCTTACGGTCAGATGAGCAAACTGCTCGGGTGCTGCCCCTATGGCTTGCCAGAATTCCGGCGTGGCGAAGTTTTTAACCACGATACCCATAGGGATCATAAACATGTTGGCGATGCTGTGTTCGAAACCGCTGGCGACGAACATGCCGACCGGCAGGATCATGGCGAACATTTTGTCCATCAGGCTGCGGCCTGAGTAGCTCATCCACACGGCCAGGCAAACCATCAGGTTAGCCAGGATGCCGAGGCAGACGGCCTCAACAAAGGTGTGATGCAGCTTGTGGTCAGCGGTTTGCAGGACGTTCAGTCCCCATTGGCCGTTGGCCACCATGTGTTCGCCGGAGAACCAGATGAGCGCGACGAAGAACAGGGCGCCGATCAGGTTGCCGATATAGACATTTAGCCAGTTGGCAGCCAACTGGTACCAGCTGATGCGGCCGCTGGCTTTGGCGATGACAATCAGCACGGTGGAAGTGAACAGGTCGGCGCCTGAAACCACGACCAGCATTAACCCCAGAGAGAAGCAGATGCCGCCGACCAGTTTTGCCAGGCCGAAAGGCACACCGGCAGTGCCGGTAGTCGCAGTGATATAAAATACGAATGCGATTGAAATAAAGACGCCGGCAGTGATCGCCAAATAAAACGTTTTCAGCGGGTGCTTGGTGGCTTTATACACACCTGCATCTTCAGCGATTTTCGCCGTTGCTGCAGGTAATATCAGATCGAAGGGGTTGTCAGCTTTCACACTAACTCTCGCTTTTAAGGGTTAAAACAACGCAATGAGATACTAGCAAAGCAGTATAGGGTAAAAATTGATTTGGATCATAAGGCGGGAAACTAAAACGGCCAAAAACAAGATAAATCGCAAGGTTTATTTGGTTAATTTATTGATTTTTAAATAAAAACATTTTTTTAATGTTTGCAAATAATTTTGAATTTGCGACCGCGCCAACCTTGAATAGGTTAAATTTTAGCGCATTTTGTCACTTTCAGAGCGGCAAGGTTTAATTATCGGTTAATTATTATTTTACCGGTCCGTAACAACTGCTGTTTTATTTATCTTGTTTACCGTTAAGTGCGTAATTAGGCAAAAAAATAAAACAAAAAAAACGGCTATTTAACCGTCAAATAATTCTTTGTTATTTTTTCTATCTTGGTGTTGCGCCGGCAGAAGGCCGCCGGCGCACAGATACTGAGATTATGCCTGCGCCCAATGGCGACGCTTGGCGGTCTGCAGTTTTTCATAGGCCGCTAGCAGCGCCTGATGTGCCGGTAAGGCTTTCAGATCGCTATCGACAGTGAACAGGCCGTTAAAGCGTTCTTCACCGCTGATGGCCGCAGAGGCGGCATCCACCGTTTCCTGGCCGTACATCTTCACGAAGGCGGAATAGTATTGCGCCGGATCGCGTTCAGGCTCCTGTGTCAGCAGCAGCAGGGTTTGCAAACAACGGTAGTAGTTGCTGCGCGCCGGGCTCAATACGGAAGAGTTGAAGTCCTGTGTCCATTCGGCCCAGATCAGCGCCTGATCCAGATCGCCGCCGGCCAGCGCCAGCATTGACTTCAACTCGCCTATACGCAGGGTAGACCAGGCGTTGTCTTTGCCGGAAGCAATCCCCAGCAGCTCGCGCACGCGGGTGAAGTCGTCCAGGCCTTCGTCGTCCAGGCGCTCTAACAGCGCCAGATACTCTTGCGGCTCCCACTCGCTGCCCGGCAGCGCCAGCAACGTATCGCGCAGGTGCGCCCCCATGCTGTTGTTGGCCAGCAGCAGGTCTTCCGCCGGGTAGATGTCGGACATGCCCGGTACGATGATGCGGCAGGCGTAGACATCCAAATGTTCATAGTCGGCGATATACACTTCAGCGCCTTCTTTGTCGAAGATGCTCATCAGCGTCGCGAATTCTTCCTGCGTGCTGCCGCTGAAGCTCCAGTCGACAAACGGGTAATCTGCGTCCTGTTTGAACATATCCCAGGAGATCAAACCGCTGGAGTCGATAAAGTGGGTTTCCAGGTTAGTGTGCTCCGCCACTTCTTCGTCGTCGAAGGTCGGTGCGGTGAACACGTCCAGATCTTTCAGGCTACGGCCCTGCAGCAGCTCAGTGACGGTACGCTCAAGCGCCACGCCGAAATCAGGATGGGCACCGAACGAGGCAAAACAGGTGCCGTTAGCCGGGTTAAACAGCACCACGCAGATCACCGGATAATTACCGCCCAGCGACGCGTCGTAAGACAGGATCGGGAAGCCTTCTTCTTCAAGCTTGGCGATGGCTTCTACCACGCCAGGATTGCGGTTCAGCACCTCGGCCGGGATCTCTGGCAGGCTGATGGATTCGGCGATGATGCGATTTTTCACATAACGCTCAAACACTTCGGACAGGCCTTGTACGCGCGCTTCGTTGGCGGTATTACCCGCGGACATGCCGTTGGAAACGTACAGGTTACCGATGATGTTCATCGGAATGTAAACGGTCTGCTGGTCAGACTGGCGAGAGAACGGCAGGGCGCAAATGCCGCGATCACCATTACCGGACTGCAGATCGATCAGATCGCTTGCGTTGACTTCCTGATCCGGATTGTAGAAAGCATGCAGACGCTCATCGAGAATACCGGCCGGCAGCGAGTCATCGGCTGGGATCGGGAACCACTTCTCGTTCGGGTAATGCACGAAGTCACCTTCGGCAATCTGTTTCCCCAGATAGAAGTCGGCAAAGAAGTAGTTGGTGGAAAGGCGTTCGAAGTATTCGCCCAAAGCGGAGGCCAGAGCAGCTTTTTTGCTGGCGCCTTTGCCGTTGGTGAAGCACAGCGGGCAATCGCGATCGCGGATATGAACCGACCATACATGAGGTACCGGATTCAGCCAGGAGGCCTCTTCGATATTAAAACCCAGGTCGCTTAATTTCTGTTGGAAACGGGCGATAGAGTCTTCCAGCGCGGCGTCTTTGCCAGGGATAAAAGTTTGCGTCATTGTCTTCACTTTTTGAGCGTACTAAAAACGCGCAATGATACGGGGTTTTACGCTCAAGCTCCATGTATTCCTAAAGCGGTGGCAAAGTCACAGTTTTTTTAGGGATAAGGGCCATAATTCAGCGGGTTATCTATCATGGAGAAACGCAATGAAATCAGTGAAACTGAGCGCCGTGGCGCTACTGTTGGCGGGGGCGAGCGGTTCGGCGTTGGCTTTGCCTACCATTACCTTGTTGGCGACCGGCGGCACCATTGCCGGCGGTGGCGAATCGGCGACGAAATCCAACTATACGGCGGGGAAACTGGGCGTTGACGCTTTAGTGAGTGCTGTGCCTGAGCTAAAAAACCTCGCCAACGTGCAGGGCGAGCAGGTGGTGAACATCGGGTCGCAGGACATGAACGATGAGGTGTGGCTGAAGCTGGCGAAGAAAATCAACGCCGACTGCGCTAAAACGGATGGCTTTGTCGTTACCCACGGCACAGATACGCTGGAAGAGACCGCCTATTTTCTGGATCTCACGGTTAAATGTGACAAACCGGTGGTGATCGTCGGGGCAATGCGCCCGGCAACGGCGATGAGCGCTGATGGTCCGTTCAATCTGTACAACGCAGTGGTGACGGCGGCAGATCCGCAATCGGCGAAACGCGGGGTGTTGGTGGCGATGAACGACAGCGTGTTGGATGCACGCGATGTGACAAAAACCAATACTACGTCGGTGCAGACTTTCCAGTCGCCTAACTTCGGCCCGCTTGGTTACATCCACAACGGCAAGGTTGATTACCAGCGTGCGCCGCAGCGCAAGCACACCACCGAGACCCCGTTTGACGTGTCTAACCTGACAGCGTTGCCGAAGGTAGGCATTATCTACAATTACGCCAATGCTTCCGATGCCCCTGCGAAGGCTTTGATCGCCGAAGGGTATCAAGGCATCGTCAGTGCCGGGGTCGGTAACGGCAACCTTTATAAAACGGTGTTCGATACGCTGGCGACGGCCGCACATAACGGTGTCGCCGTGGTGCGTTCTTCCAGAGTGCCCACCGGCTCCACCACCGAAGACGCTGAAGTGGATGACGCGAAGTTCG
Source organism: Serratia sp. AXJ-M (assembly GCF_046531865.1). NCBI lineage: Bacteria > Pseudomonadati > Pseudomonadota > Gammaproteobacteria > Enterobacterales > Yersiniaceae > Serratia > Serratia sp. AXJ-M. The sequence goes on from NZ_CP059394.1 coordinate 1,788,559, forward strand.
GCTTTGTCGCCTCCGGTACGCTGAACCCGCAGAAGGCGCGGATCCTGCTTCAACTGGCGTTGACGCAGACTAAGGACGCCAAACAGATCCAGCAGATGTTCAATCAATACTGAGTGCATTTTCCTCATTCGGGGGCCCTGGAGCCCCCTAGCCATGTTGGCTGAATACAGCATAAAAAACCGCGTTAACCCACTGAATTGGCCACCTTCACAGCGTTTTATTGCAGAAAATACCGGTGATTTGGCAGAGCCTGTTATCGTCACGTTCAAGGCTTTCCCGGCATCGGGCGAATAACCATTGCAGGCGGGGGGCGTGAGTGATAAAACCGATGGGTTACTTCGGGCGTATTTCGGTAGGCCAGTATCATTGGCGAATAGTGAATGTGGTGAGGGGAAATGACTCAGGTTTATAATTTTAGCTCTGGCCCGGCAATGCTGCCGGTTGAAGTGTTGCGTCGTGCAGAACAGGAGCTGTGCAACTGGCACGGCCTCGGTACCTCGGTGATGGAAATTAGCCATCGCAGTAAAGAGTTTATCGAAGTTGCCCAGCAGTCCGAGCAGGATCTGCGCGATCTGCTGAAGATCCCCTCCAATTATAAAGTGCTGTTCTGCCACGGTGGCGCTCGCGCACAGTTTGCTGCGTTGCCGTTGAACCTGCTGGGTGACAAAACCACCGCGGACTATATCGACGGCGGTTATTGGGCGCACAGCGCCATCACCGAAGCGCAAAAATACTGCTCGCCAAACACCATTGACGTGAAAACCAACGTCGACGGCCTGCTCGGCATCAAACCGATGAAAGAGTGGCAGTTAAGCGATGACGCGGCCTATGTCCACTATTGCCCGAATGAAACCATCGACGGCGTAGCTATCGATGAGTTACCTGACTTTGGCGATAAAGTGGTGATTGGCGATTACTCCTCCACCATTCTGTCGGGTCCGCTGGACGTCAGCCGTTTCGGCGTAATTTACGCCGGTGCGCAGAAAAACATTGGGCCGGCCGGCCTGACCCTGGTGATCGTACGTGAAGATCTGCTGGGCAAAGCGCGTCGCGAAGTCCCGTCCATCCTCGATTACACCGTGCTGGCCGAAAACGATTCCATGTTCAACACGCCGCCGACCTTTGCCTGGTACCTGTCCGGCCTGGTGTTCAAATGGCTGAAAGAGCAGGGCGGCCTGGTAGAGATGCACAAACGCAATCAGGCCAAGGCCGAATTGCTGTACGCGACCATCGACAGCTCTGACTTCTACCGTAGCCGGGTGGCGCATGCCAACCGCTCCTGGATGAACGTGCCGTTCCAACTGGCGGATTCTGCGCTGGATAAAGTCTTCCTCAGCGAAGCAGAAGCCATTGGCCTGCAGGCGTTAAAAGGTCACCGGGTGGTTGGCGGCATGCGTGCTTCTATTTACAATGCAATGCCGTTGGCCGGGGTGAAGACCTTAACCGACTTTATGGTCGACTTCGAACGTCGTCACGGTTAAGTCCGGCGCCTGCCGTGAGCAGGTAGCCTTCGCTGTTGTCCTTTTGCGTTAAAGCGGCTCCGGCATTATCCCGGGGCCGTTTCGTTTATCAGATTTTGGAGATTTTTGTTCACATGGTGGATTCCCTGACGTTACAACCGGTCGCCTTGGTCAATGGCACCGTCAACTTACCTGGCTCAAAGAGCGTGTCCAACCGTGCTCTGCTGCTGGCTGCGCTGGCGGAGGGGACGACGACGCTGACCAATCTGCTGGACAGCGATGACGTGCGCCATATGCTGAATGCGCTACAGGCATTAGGGGTGAGTTACCAACTGTCAGACGATCGTACCACCTGTACAGTCGAAGGTGTTGCCGGCCCGCTGGTGGCTAATCAACCGCTTGAGCTGTTCCTCGGCAATGCCGGCACCGCGATGCGCCCTTTGGCGGCTGCGCTGTGCCTGGGCAGCAATGATGTGGTGTTGACCGGCGAACCACGGATGAAAGAGCGCCCAATCGGTCATCTGGTGGATGCCCTGCGTCAGGGTGGCGCGCAGATTGATTATCTGGAGCAGACCGATTACCCGCCATTGCGCCTGCGCGGTGGCTTCCAGGGCGGTGATGTGACCGTGGACGGCAGCGTATCCAGTCAGTTTCTGACCGCATTGCTGATGACGGCACCGCTGGCCAAACAGGACACCCATATCCATATCAAGGGCGAGCTGGTTTCCAAGCCGTACATTGATATCACCCTGCATCTGATGCGCACTTTCGGCGTTGAAGTCAGCCACGACAACTATCGCGTGTTCCACATTAGCGGTGGCCAAACCTATCGCTCACCGGGTGATTATCTGGTGGAAGGGGATGCCTCTTCCGCGTCTTATTTCCTGGCGGCGGCGGCGATTAAAGGCGGTACTGTCCGCGTTACCGGCATTGGTAGAAAAAGCGTTCAGGGCGACACCAAGTTTGCCGACGTGCTGGAAAAAATGGGTGCACGTATTACCTGGGGCGATGACTATATTGAATGCAGCCGCGGTGAACTGCGCGGTATCGACATGGACATGAACCATATTCCTGATGCGGCAATGACCATCGCAACCGCAGCCCTGTTTGCCGAAGGCCCGACCACCATCCGCAACATCTACAACTGGCGGGTTAAAGAGACCGATCGCCTGGCGGCGATGGCGACGGAGCTGCGTAAAGTGGGGGCTGAGGTGGATGAAGGGGAAGACTACATTCACGTAGTGCCACCGGCCAAGCTGAAATTTGCCGATATCGGCACCTATAATGACCACCGTATGGCGATGTGCTTCTCGCTGGTGGCGTTATCGGACACCCCAGTGACCATTCTCGATCCGAAATGTACCGCGAAAACCTTCCCGGATTACTTCGAACAGCTGGCGCGCATCAGTCAATTGGCATAATTCCACAGTCAGATGCTTTTTTTTAAGGCCCTTAATTGGGCCTTTATCGTTTTTAACGCCCGCAGGCTGCGGGCGTCCACTATACTTTTGCGCGGACGTACGCTTATTTTCAACAACCAGACAGTTCCAGGGTAACAGTTAGTCGTTTGGCAGCGTATAATACGCCACCGTGACTGCCCCGACTGGGCAGGCGGCAGGGACGCTTTTAATTATGCTTTCGCATTGTGCTGACGGCAGGTTATGTCCCTGTGAGGTTTTCTACCTGAAGGAGAGAGAAATGACGGCTACAGCTCCGGTGATAACCGTTGATGGACCAAGTGGCGCAGGCAAAGGTACTTTGTGTAAGGCGCTGGCCGAATCCCTTGGTTGGCGTTTGCTGGATTCCGGTGCGATCTATCGCGTACTGGCACTGGCGGCACTGCATCATCAGGTTGATATCACTTCTGAGGAGGCGCTGGTTCCCCTGGCCGCACATCTCGATGTTCGCTTTGTTGCCGAAGGTGGCAAACTGCAGGTGATTTTGGAAGGTGAGGATGTCAGCAATGAAATCCGCACTGAAACCGTCGGCAATACCGCTTCGCAGGCAGCGGCTTTTCCGCGCGTGCGTGAAGCCTTGTTGCGGCGCCAGCGTGCATTCCGCGAGGCCCCGGGCCTGATTGCCGATGGGCGCGACATGGGCACCGTGGTATTCCCCGATGCGCCGGTAAAAATTTTCCTGGATGCCAGTTCTGAAGAGCGTGCGCACCGCCGCATGCTACAGTTGCAGGAAAAGGGCTTTAATGTTAACTTTGAACGTCTTTTAGCCGAGATAAAGGAACGGGATGACCGTGACCGTAATCGGCCTATCGCGCCACTGGTGCCGGCCTCCGACGCCCTCGTGCTGGATTCAACCAGCATGTCGATCGACGAAGTCATCCAGCGTGCGCTGACATATGCACATGAAGTTTTAGCGTTGCCGCAGCAGTAAGCGCGGCGGCGTTATTGGCTTTTTGTCATATTTGTCATGGCAGTATCGAACTATATCGGGTAAAATTTTACCCCTGTAACCTAAACCCTGTCGGCATGGAGCCAATGGCGGGGTATGTGAAACAACCCCATTCGGCGGGATGCTAAATGGACGTTAAACTATAGAACCCTGAAGATTAAACATGACTGAATCTTTCGCTCAACTCTTTGAAGAATCCCTGAAAACAATCGAAACCCGTCCGGGTTCCATCGTTCGTGGCGTTGTAGTTGCTATCGACAAAGACGTAGTACTGGTTGACGCCGGTCTGAAATCTGAGTCTGCCATCCCGGCTGAGCAATTCAAAAACGCACAGGGCGAGCTGGAAATCCAGGTAGGCGACGAAGTTGATGTTGCGCTGGACGCTGTTGAAGATGGCTTCGGTGAAACTCTGCTGTCCCGTGAGAAAGCTAAGCGTCACGAAGCTTGGATCACGCTGGAAAAAGCTTACGAAGAAGCTGAAACTGTCGTCGGTGTTATCAACGGCAAAGTTAAGGGTGGCTTCACTGTAGAGCTGAACGGTATTCGTGCGTTCCTGCCAGGTTCCCTGGTTGACGTGCGTCCAGTACGTGACACTCTGCACCTGGAAGGCAAAGAGCTTGAGTTCAAAGTCATCAAGCTGGACCAGAAACGCAACAACGTTGTAGTTTCTCGCCGTGCGGTTATCGAATCAGAGAACAGCGCAGAACGTGATCAACTGCTGGAAAACCTGCAGGAAGGCATGGAAGTTAAAGGTATCGTTAAGAACCTCACTGACTACGGTGCATTCGTTGATCTGGGCGGCGTAGACGGCCTGCTGCACATCACTGATATGGCTTGGAAACGCGTTAAGCATCCGAGCGAAATCGTCAACGTTGGCGACGAAATCACTGTTAAAGTGCTGAAGTTCGACCGCGAGCGTACTCGTGTTTCCCTGGGCCTGAAGCAACTGGGCGAAGATCCATGGGTCGCTATCGCGAAACGTTACCCAGAAGGCACCAAGCTGACTGGTCGTGTAACCAACCTGACTGATTACGGCTGCTTCGTAGAAATCGAAGAAGGCGTTGAAGGCCTGGTACACGTTTCTGAAATGGATTGGACCAACAAAAACATCCATCCGTCCAAAGTTGTTAACGTGGGCGATGTAGTGGAAGTTATGGTTCTGGACATCGATGAAGAGCGTCGTCGTATCTCCCTGGGTCTGAAGCAGTGCAAAAACAACCCATGGCAGCAGTTTGCAGAAACCCACAACAAGGGCGACCGCGTTGAAGGTAAAATCAAGTCTATCACTGACTTCGGTATCTTCATCGGCCTGGACGGCGGCATCGACGGCCTGGTTCACCTGTCTGACATCTCCTGGAACGTTGCAGGCGAAGAAGCAGTTCGTGAATACAAGAAAGGCGACGAAATCGCAGCGGTTGTTCTGCAAGTTGACGCAGAGCGCGAGCGTATCTCCCTGGGCGTGAAGCAACTGGCTGAAGACCCGTTCAATAACTACCTGTCTATGAACAAGAAAGGTACTATTGTTACTGGTAAAGTCACTGCAGTTGACGCCAAAGGTGCTACAGTTGAATTAGCAGGCGGCGTAGAAGGTTACCTGCGTGCATCTGAAGCCTCTCGCGACCGCATTGAAGATGCAACTCTGGTTCTGAATGTGGGTGACGACGTTGAAGCTAAATTCACCGGCGTTGACCGTAAGAACCGCGTAGTAAGCCTGTCCGTACGTGCTAAGGACGAAGCTGACGAGAAAGACGCAATCGCTACTGTTAACAACAAACAGGAAGAGAGCAACTTCTCTAACGCTATGGCTGAAGCTTTCAAAGCGGCTAAAGGCGAGTAATGACGGGGGGCGGTTTTTTAATCGCCCCGATACGGTAGTTTAGCTGCAAAGCTTGGAGGAACTATGACCAAGTCTGAACTTATTGAAAGACTTGCTGGCCAGCAATCTCATGTACCGGCGAAAGCCGTTGAGGATGCAGTGAAAGAGATGCTAGAACATATGGCTGCTACGTTAGCCGATGGTGAACGCATTGAGATCCGCGGATTCGGCAGTTTTTCTCTTCACTACCGTGCTCCGCGTGTGGGTCGCAACCCGAAAACTGGTGATAAAGTTGAGTTGGACGGCAAGTACGTTCCTCACTTCAAGCCAGGCAAAGAGCTGCGTGACCGCGCCAATATCTATGGTTAGTCACTGACTTCCATAGAGTTGTTGCTTGTACTGAAATATAAAACGGCGCCCCCAGGGCGCCGTTTTTTTTTGGCCTGAACGCTGAGATTGACCGGTTGATTCTGCACTTTTCTGCTTACCACGTCGCAACATGTTGCCCCTGAAGGTAACGGTCATCGTTATTGTGCGGCGCCTCGCGCACGTCTTTAGATTATGGCTGGTGGAACCTGGTCTTGATGTGAACAATCCCGTGATGTTGGCGGCTTGAATAGCTGCCCCAAACCGGGAGAAACCCTATCAAGACCTCGCTGGATTTGGCGATCATCGCGATTATCTGCGGCACTCTGCCCCTGCTTTTCATGCCGCATCTGCCTGACGCACGAATAATGCTATGCGTCATTTTGCCCATCTGTTGTTACCTGTGGTGCAGGGGCTCCCTATGCCGATTTATGGCATGGGGGGCTTTGGGCTTTCTGTGGGCGGTATTCACTGCCGGAAACCTGGTCGATCAAATCAACCGCCTGAGCCAGGGGCCTGTAGTGCATGCCGTGGTCGAAGTTAGCAGCATTGCGCTTGCGGCTACGGCACGCAAGCAGACGGTAATGCATATAGAACAGATTAATGGCAGGTGGTTGGTGCCATCCATTGCGTTTTCCACACTGTGGCAACCCAAAGAGCAACCTTTGTGCGCCGGACAGCGTTGGCAGATGCAACTGCGCCTGCGACCGATGCATGGCAATTTAAATGAAGGGGGCTTCGACAGCCAACGTTGGGCTATCTCGCAGCGTCAACCATTAACGGCGCAGGTAAAGAGCGCCACACTTTTGGATCCCGCCTGTAGCTGGCGACAGCGTATTATCCGCCATGCCGAAAACAATATTGGTACGGTTCGTTATCAGGCCGTTTTACTGGCTTTGGCATTTGGTGAACGCGGGGCACTAGAGCCTTCACTGCGTTCGCTAATGTTAAAAACCGGTATTGCTCACCTGATGGCCATTTCAGGGCTGCATGTGGCGATGGTGGCCATTCTGATTTGGTCTTTGCTGCGGGTAATCCAGTTTTGGTTACCTGCCCACCGAATCGGCTACCGTTTCCCTCTGATTGCCAGTTGGCTCGGGGCGCTAGGTTATATCTGGTTGGCTGGCGCGCACCCGCCGGCGGTAAGAACCGGCCTGGCGTTGACGCTCTGGATGCTGTTGCGCATACGGGGTATTCATTGTTCTTCTTGGCAAGTTTGGTTGTGGTGTATCGGCTTGATACTGATTTGCGATCCGCTGGCGGTGTTGTCCGACAGCTTTTGGCTCTCGGCGACGGCGGTGTTGTGCCTGATATTTTGGTTTGAATGGGTCCCCCTCAGTCCCCGTTTTCGCGTGGGATGGTATTGGGCACCGCTGCGTTGGCTGCATATCCAGTTTGGTATCACATTGTTGCTGGTGCCGATGCAAGCAGGTTTGTTTCTTGGCCTCAGTATGACCTCAATACCGGCCAATCTTTGGGCCGTACCCTTGGTTTCCCTGGTGACGGTTCCGCTGATCCTTCTCGCCGTGGTACTGGGGATTTTCCCTCCGTTGAGTACCGGGTTGTGGTGGGCAGCAGACCTCACGCTGGCGTGGGTCTTCACCCCATTACACTACCTGCAGAACGGGTGGCTTGACCTTGGCGCAGCATCGCTGGTTGTCAGCATTATGGGCTGGTTGATGGTGATTTTCTGGCGCTTTCATTGGTGGCTGCGCTATGTCTCGGTGCTGGTAACGCTGGCAGTGTGCTGCCAGCTGTGGCGGGAGAAAGCCCCGTCATATCGCTGGCGCGTAGATATGCTCGATATTGGTCATGGCTTGGCCATGGTGGTTGAAAAGAATGGCCGGGCGATATTGTACGATACTGGACCCCGTTGGGGGACGGGCAGCGCGGCCACGCGCAATATCGTCCCCTTTCTTTACTGGCGTGGGCTGCCGGTGGATCAAATCGTCATTAGCCACGATCATTTGGACCATATCGGTGGTCTTGAGGAATTGCAGCAGGCATTCCCGCTGGCGACGGTGAGAAGTCCGCGGCTTGGCGCTGGCCACTTACCCTGCGTCGCGGGGGAAAGTTGGCAATGGCAATCGCTGCAATTCCAGGTGCTGTGGCCACCGAAAGCAGTAAAGACCGCGGGAAATGACGACTCGTGCGTCATCCGTATCGATGATGGCAAATACAGCCTGTTGCTGACCGGTGATGCAGAGAAAAGGTCGGAAGCACAGCTGGTACGGCATCAGCGCCATTTGTTGCGCGCGACGATATTACAGGTTCCCCATCATGGCAGTAAAACGTCATCCACTCCGCCATTTTTACGTGCTGTAGCGTCGGAAGCGGCAATAGCTTCCGCATCGCGTTACAATAAATGGCGATTACCTGCGGTTAAAGTCGTCGCCAGATATCGGGAAAATGGCATCATATGGCGCGATACATCGCGCTCCGGTCAGTTATCCGTACTTTTTTTCGACAACGATTGGCAAATTAAAGGCTTTCGTGAACAAATAATGCCCCGTTGGTACCATCAGCGGTTTGGCGTAGAGGGTGATAATGAGTAAAATGGGCCGCTATTTCTTCCGATGCTGGTATTTGCATGATGAATGATAAAGATCTCTCCACCTGGCAGACTTTCCGTCGCCTCTGGCCGATGATCACACCTTTTAAGACCGGGCTGATCGTGGCCGCCATTGCGTTGGTAATGAACGCAGCCAGCGACGCCTTTATGCTGTCTTTGCTTAAACCTTTATTGGATGACGGTTTTGGGAAAACGGAAAGCACTATCCTGCTGTGGATGCCATTGGCCGTTATTGGCCTGATGGTGGTGCGCGGGGCGACGGGCTTTGTTTCCAGCTATTGCATTTCATGGGTTTCCGGCATGGTGGTGATGCACATGCGTCGTCGTCTGTTTGGCCACATGATGAGAATGCCGGTGTCCTTCTTCGACCAGCAATCTACCGGTACATTACTGTCTCGCATCACTTATGATTCCGAGCAGGTCGCTTCATCCTCGTCCAGTGCACTGGTGACCGTGGTGCGTGAAGGGGCGTCGATCATCGCGCTGTTCACCATGATGTTCTATTACAGCTGGCAGCTTTCGGTGATCCTGATCGTCCTGGCCCCGATTGTCTCTATTGCGATCCGCATCGTTTCCAAGCGCTTCCGTAATATCAGTAAAAACATGCAGAACACCATGGGGCAGGTGACTACCAGCGCCGAGCAGATGCTGAAAGGCCACAAGGAAGTTCTGATTTTCGGCGGCCAGCAGGTTGAAACCGATCGCTTCAATTCGGTCAGCAACCGCATGCGTCAACAGGGCATGAAGTTAGTTTCCGCTTCCTCTATCTCTGACCCTATCATTCAGTTGATCGCTTCACTGGCTCTGGCCTTTGTGCTGTATGCCGCCAGCTTCCCAAGCGTGATGGAAACCCTGACTGCCGGTACCATCACCGTGGTGTTCTCTTCGATGATCGCTCTGATGCGTCCGCTGAAGTCACTGACTAACGTCAACGCGCAGTTCCAGCGTGGGATGGCCGCGTGCCAGACCCTGTTCTCGATTCTGGACATGGAGCAGGAAAAAGACACCGGTACCCGCGAAGTGACTCGTGCGAAAGGCGACATCGAATTCCGCAATGTTACTTTCTACTATCCAGGCAAAGAAACCCCAGCGCTGCGTGATATCAATCTGAGCATTTCAGAAGGTAAAACGGTGGCGTTGGTGGGCCGTTCAGGATCGGGCAAGTCGACCATCGCCAATTTGCTGACCCGGTTCTATGACGTTCAGGAAGGCGAGATCCTGATGGATGGTCACGATCTGCGCGAATACACGCTTGCGTCGTTGCGCGATCAGGTAGCCCTGGTTTCGCAAAATGTGCATTTGTTCAATGACACCATCGCCAACAACATCGCTTACGCGCGTGAGGAACGCTATACCCGCGAAGAGATAGAGAAGGCCGCGCGCATGGCTTACGCCATGGATTTCATTGAGAAAATGGAAAATGGTCTGGATACGGTAATTGGCGAGAATGGCGTAATGCTTTCCGGTGGTCAGCGCCAGCGTATCGCCATCGCCCGTGCCTTGCTGCGCGATTGCCCGATTCTGATCCTCGATGAAGCCACCTCGGCACTGGACACCGAATCAGAGCGTGCTATTCAGGCCGCGTTGGATGAATTGCAGAAAAACCGTACTTCATTAGTGATTGCGCACCGTCTGTCGACGATTGAGAAAGCCGATGAAATCCTGGTGGTTGAGGATGGCCGTATCGTCGAGCGTGGCGAGCATGCCGTATTGATCGAAAAGCAGGGCGCCTATGCCCAGCTGCACCGTATGCAGTTTGGTCAATAATGATCGAACGCATCTGGTCAGGCAGTTCGCTGGTTTATTTGCTGTTGTTACCGCTGTCCTGGCTGTATGGCCTGGTCAGCGGACTGATTCGGCTCAGCTACCGTTGCGGCCTGCGTAAAAGCTGGCGTGCGCCGGTACCGGTAGTGGTGGTGGGAAATCTCACCGCTGGCGGCAATGGCAAAACCCCGATGGTGATCTGGCTGGTTGAGCAGTTGCAGCAGCGTGGTTACCGGGTGGGTGTCGTTTCGCGCGGTTATGGCGGTAAAGCTGAGGCGTATCCGCTGTTACTCAATGCGAGTACTACTACCCGGCAGGCCGGGGATGAGCCGGTTCTGATATATCAACGTACCGCCGCGCCGGTTGCCATCTCGCCGAACCGTGCCGAAGCGGTTCAGGCGCTGCTTAAGCAGCACCGACTTGATATTGTGATTACCGATGACGGTTTGCAGCATTACGCCTTACAGCGCGATTTTGAATTGGTCGTGATCGATGGTGTACGCCGCTTCGGGAACGGTTGGTGGTTGCCTGCGGGCCCGATGCGCGAACGCGTTTCGCGTTTGAACAGCGTTGATGCATTGATTACCAACGGTGGCGTGGCGCAACCGGGTGAAATTGCCATGCGATTGCAGGCGCGCGAAGCGGTGAATGTTGCCACTGGCGAACGCCGGCCCGCGGTTGAATTGCCGCATGTGGTGGCGATGGCCGGCATTGGCCATCCGCCGCGCTTCTTCGCCACGCTGGAAAAGCTGGGTGTGGATGTTGAAAGAGAAGTGGCGTTTGCCGATCATCAGGAATACCAACATGACCCGCTGGCGGCGCTGGTAACCCCTGGACAAACGCTGCTGATGACTGAAAAAGATGCGGTCAAATGCCGTGCCTTTGCCCAGTCTAACTGGTGGTATTTACCGGTTGATGCGGTACTTCCCCCCGATCAGGCTGAGCAACTGCTGCAAAACATCGAAGCCCTGCTGAAGCAATAATTCAAACCGCTAGCGCGTGCAGCCCCAAGGCTTGCGCGCAGGCATCTATCGAGCGTTGCTGTGTTTGCTGATACAGCGATAGCTCATCGATCACCTCGGCTCCCAAAGCCAGTTCAAACGCCGCTTTGCTGGACGTTGCGTTGTATTGCGCATGGCTGGTATCGCCGAGATTCGACTGGAAAATACCCGCGGCGCTGACCGGCAAGAAATCTTCATACACCAATGGCTGGAAGCGGATATATTCCTTGGCAATCAACTGTTCCAGCGTGCTGTGCTGATCCAATGAGTCTTTGGCTGCCAGCCCGCATTCGGTCGGGAAATAGCGGAACCAGGCCAACTGCTGCTCTCGCAGGGTGGCATAATCATCCGGAAACGCCTGAAAATTTTGCGCCAGCAGTTGATTGTAGCGGTCTGCGTTTTTCTCGTTGGGCGGTGCCTGCAGTGCATCGTTGGTAGCCTGCAGCAGACGATCGTAGAGTGCGCGGCCTTTCGTCGTCAACGCAACGCCGCGCTGTTCTATTTCACCGAAGCGGGCAGTATGGTGCCCGTGAACGGCGCTGCCGTCATGCTCAACGAAATCGACGTTTTCCTCCAGCGCTTTAAAGCTGGTTTGGCGCAGCAGGATAGGGCGTCGACGCGGCGGTGGCCCTTCAATCACCGCTTTGGGAGTGATGCCCCGGCCAGGCATTGCCTGTTGAACCAGATCGATATTAAGGGTGCGCGGCGTCAGGTGGTTAATGTGCGGGCCTTTGAACGCGACCACGTCAGCAATCAAACGGTGTTGGTCGTGCAACTGCTGATATTCGGCTGCGCTGACCGTCGCCCTGCTGTGCCAACGGAAGGTTTCCAGCGCTTGCTCGACAAATTCGTCGGCCTGGTTCTCGTCCAACCCACCCTGGGCTTCCTGCAAGGCGATCAGCTCCAGTGCGCGCTCGGTAAATATTCTACGACGCGCCAACAGTTGTTGCGCCAGTTGACGTAGTTCCGGATTATCAATCAGCTCTAGTCGCAAGAGCGAAGTGAACACGCGAAAGGGGCTGATTTGCAGCGCGTCTTCATGCACCGCACGAAATGCGGTGGAGTGGACCGGAACGCCTGCCACGGCCAGATCGTAATAACCGACCGGGGACATGCCCATAACGTTAAACAGCCGCCGCAGGGTCGCCAGTTCTTGCTCAGTTCCCACCCGGATAGCGCCGTGACGCTCCATGGCCAGCCGTTCGATTTCGCCGGTAATTTGTAGTTGATGAGCCAATGCGGCATCTTCGCGCAGGACCTGTCTGTTAGTTTCCGCTACCAGTTCGAGCAAATCGCCGTACAGAGGTACCTCTTTTTGGTACATCTCTGACATGGCGTGGGAGAATCTGGCGCGGATTTCATTCGGTGAGACGAACTGCTGGGCGGTCATGCGCATAGCTCCTTGATTCAGTATAATCTGAAAAATTATATTTTTGACGGCATAAGTGCTGGCTGAAAGGCCATCTGCCTTGTTTTCACCTCAAGTTTAGCCATGTCGATTGGGTTTTGTTATAGCTTGGGCAAGCATATTAGATTTTTATGCGTTAGCTCTCATTTGAACAGCACAGGGCGGTAACATTGGCCGTCCAGAAGGCAATAACGCCAAGGTTTTTACATAAAAAAAGATAAATTAACTCATGCACAATCATAGACATAAAAACAAATTCGAAGTAATGATAAAAATAAGGCAATAAACCTCTTGTGCAAAGAATAGATTTATGAGTAAATGCAAGTCGGCCTGTGATACAGACCTATTTATGTTCGAGTATAGAGTTAAGTAGTTCCTCCAAAAACGTTATCATCTGATTCCGCTTCAAAGACGAACCTTCTAAGTACCTCCCATAAGTAATGTTTCTAAAAACGGCCTAAATTGCCTTATGGCAGGTTTTGTATATATATTTAAAAGGTAAATGTGTAATGTCTAAGAAGACTGGTCAGGTGAAGTGGTTCAACGAAAGCAAAGGTTTTGGTTTTATTGAACAGAACGACGGTGGAAAAGATGTATTCGTACATTTCTCTGCAATCGCGACCGACGGTTTCAAAACTCTGGCTGAAGGCCAGCGTGTTGAGTATACCATCCAGGACAGCCCGCGCGGGCCGGCTGCCGCCAACGTTGTTGCTCTGTAAGAAAACAGGGAATAGCGTAAAACGATCTTAATACAACCATGATGATGCGTTAATGCTGATTCATTGCGGAAGATATTAAGTTCAACAAGCCCGCCGTAGTGCGGGTTTTTTATTTTTTGCTCACGAGAGGTTTGTTACGAAAAACTTTAGGATGGGCTGGTAGCGTCCAACAATAATAAAAATGACGTTGTTAAGGATGCTCAAGTAAAAGGATATAAGTTATGTTTAAAAATACTGTGTTACAAATGGGCCGTGTGAAATGGTTTGATCAGGCCGCAGGCTATGGTTTTATTTCACCGGTAGACGGTAGCGACGAAATCTATGTAAGCCGTCGTTCTATCGCCAATACTAAAAATAAATCATTGAACGAAGGTCAGAACGTTGAGTTCTCGATCTATCGCAGCTCTCATGGGCTGTCAGCGGCAGACGTTATCGCGTTCTGACCCACCCCTTCCTCGCCAGTGCCGGTGCCGCCACCCCAAGCACTGGCGAAGATAAATTCCCCGATATCCACTATTATCAAGCGATTGTTCAGTCACTTCGGATATCAGGATGAACACCCCCGTTATTTCTCTTACTGCCGCCCGTGCGCTCCACCTTGCCGCACAGGGGTTGTTAACCCCGATAAAACGTAAAGCCAAGCCCGACGATGTGGTTGCCGCCATTCAGCGTATGGGCCTCCTGCAAATCGATACCATCAGCGTTGTCGCTCGCAGCCCCTATTTGGTGCTGTTCAGCCGCTTGGGTGATTATCAGCCCGAATGGCTGGAACAGGCGCTGGCCGGTAGACAGGTGTTCGAGTACTGGGCACATGAAGCCTGCTTTTTACCCATTGAAGATTTTGGCCTGCTGCGACATCGTATGCTGCAGCCGCAGGGTATGGGCTGGAAGTATTCCGAAGAGTGGATGCAGGACCATCGCACCGCAATTGATGCACTGCTGCAACATATTGAAGCCACTGGCCCCGTACGTTCGGCGGATTTTAGCGCCGAGAAGAAAGGTAACAGCGGTTGGTGGGATTGGAAGCCGGAAAAGCGGCATCTCGAGATCCTGTTTACCGCCGGCAAACTTATGGTGGCTGAGCGACGCAACTTCCACCGCGTTTATGATCTTACGGAAAGGCTAATGCCCCATTGGGATGATAGTCGACACGGGCTGGCGGCCGATCATGCGCGGCATGAGATGCTGAAGCGTACCTGTCGCTTCCTTGGGATATTCAAGGCTGAATGGCTGGCAGATTACTACCGACTGAAGCGAGTGGCGCCGAAGGCACTCCTGGCCGGGTTACAGCAGCAGGGGGAAGTGCTGCCGGTGTTGATCGACGGATTGGACGGGGAATTTTACGTACACCATTCGCTGGCCGCAGAACTGCACCTGGCGGAGCAAGGAAAGCTGAAATCAAGCGTAACCACTCTGCTTTCTCCCTTCGATCCAGTGGTTTGGGATCGCCGCCGCGCCCTGGAGTTGTTCGATTTCGATTACCGGTTGGAGTGTTACACGCCAAAAGAAAAACGGCAGTATGGCTATTTCACCCTTCCCGTGTTGCAACGTGGAGAACTGATTGGTCGCATTGATGCAAAAATGCATCGTCGGCAGGGCATGTTTGAAATCATCAGTTTCCATCCGCAGACCAAGGTTCACTTTGGTAAACAGCGTATGCAGGACATTCGGCAAGCCATCACCCGCAGTGCAAAATGGCACGGTGCAAATCAGGTTATTTTGGGTGATATTCCGGCGCCGCTGGCGACCGAATGGCGCGAGGGCTGGGATGTGGAATAACGAACGGCGTTGTCGGCGTGGGTAAAACGAATTCCAGCGCCGCTCGTTACAAGGGGGTGGCCTCAGTTGCTGAAGTTGGCAAACATGGCGATGATCTTATGAATACGTTTGATCATGAGAAATATCTTTTTGTGATCTGAATCACAAAATTCTACACCTGCGCCATTGCCAGTTCAATCCCTGCAGCAGATTAAAACGCAACAGCAAGGCAGCCGGTGATTAACCTGGCGCATAGCGTTGTGCTATCCTCATCCACTTTCCTTACGTAAGATCTCCACCCTGGAGGAAGCATGGACCACCGTTTACTCGAAATCGTTGCCTGTCCGGTCTGCAACGGCAAGCTCTATTTCAACAAAGAAAACCAGGAACTGGTGTGTAAAGTGGATGGCCTAGCCTACCCGCTGCGTGATGGCATTCCGGTTCTGCTGGAAAATGAGGCGCGGGCGCTTTCATTGGATGAGAAACACGCATGAGTTTCGTCGCTATTATTCCAGCTCGTTATGCTTCAACCCGTTTGCCTGGAAAACCACTGGCCGATATTCACGGTAAGCCGATGGTGGTGCACGTCATGGAACGTGCGCGCGAGTCCGGTGCCAGCCGCGTCATTGTGGCGACCGACCACCCAGCCGTCGCCGAAGCGGTGAAAGCGGCCGGTGGTGAAGTTTGCATGACCCGGGCCGATCACAATTCGGGCACCGAACGTTTGGCTGAAGTGATCGAGCATTATGGCTTTAATGATGACGAAATCATCGTTAACGTTCAGGGTGACGAACCTCTTATCCCTCCGGTCATTGTGCGGCAGGTGGCTGAAAACCTGGCGGGCAGCCAGGCTGGTATGGCTACCTTGGCAGTGCCGATCGACAGTGCGGAAGAAGCTTTCAACCCCAATGCGGTCAAAGTGGTGATGGATGCGCAGGGCTATGCGCTCTACTTTTCACGCGCCACCATTCCGTGGGATCGTGAACGTTTCGCCCAATCCAAAGAGAGCATCGGCGACAGCCTGTTGCGGCATATCGGCATTTACGCCTATCGCGCCGGCTTTGTGCGCCGTTATGTCACCTGGGCGCCAAGCCAACTGGAACAAATTGAGTTGCTGGAGCAGTTGCGGGTGCTGTGGTACGGCGAAAAAATCCACGTGGCGGTTGCCAAGGCAATGCCGAGCGTGGGGGTTGATACGCCGGAAGACTTGCAGCGTGTCCGTGACAGCATGAAAAGCTGATCATTGAACGCCGGTGCGCCACACGGCGCACCGGCGGTATTATCATTTCCCTTCCTATATCCCCATTTTGTTGATCTGCGTTGAAGAATTTATCTGCTTAGCGTTCGATGATAGCTGCGTCTCTTCCTATCTCTTGAGGCTATTTCCTTATGGAGCAGTTACGCGCTGAACTGAGTATTGTGCTGGGTGAGTCTATCAGCCGACTGGAACGCGTCAGCGAGCAGCCTTATGCACACATGTATTCACTGTACGACCAACAGGGGCACGCTATTCCGCTGATGGCGAAAAGCTTTGTCTGCCAAGGGATTGCCCAGCAGGAGGCCTATAAGCTGTCGATGCTGGCGCGCGAAGGCGATATTCGTTTGCCGACGGTGTATGGCGTGGTCTATACCCAGCAATCACCCTATAAAGAGATCTTGCTGATAGAACGTTTGCGGGGCGTATCCGCAGAAGCGCCGACGCGCACACCGGATCGCTGGAATTCGTTGATGGAACAGGTGGTCGACGGCATATTAGCCTGGCACCGTATCGACAGCCACGGCTGCGTCGGCACGGTCGACAGCACTCAGGAAAACGACTGGTTCTGCTGGTATCAACAGCGGGTGGAAGTGCTGTGGTCAACGGTCAGCAACCTTAATTCGCCGCAGCTGACGATGGCAGACCGTCGCTTGCTGTATCGCACTCGTGAAGCATTGACCCATTTTTTTGTCGGATTTGACGATCCCTGCGTGCTGGTGCACGGCAACTTGTCGCTACGCAGTATGTTAAAAGACCCCAAAAGCGATCAATTACTGGCGATGTTGAACCCTGGAATGATGCTGTGGGCGCCACGGGAATATGAGCTTTTCAGGCTGTGTGAGGCAGGAATGCCCAGTCAGTTGCTGTTTTATTATTTGCAACGTGCGCCGGTGGCGGAATCTTTCCTGGTGCGGCGCTGGTTGTATGTGGTGTGGGAGGCGGTGGGGCGGTTGATTCATACCGGCAAGCTGGATCGGCAACCGTTTGATTATGCTTCCAAACAGCTGCTGCCTTGGCTTGCCGGTTAAGCTTGTTTAGTCGACAGAAACCTCATCGGCCCCTTTAAGCCATTGCCACAGGCTGCCGAGCGTTTCATACCAGGCGCGTTCGCTGTGGCCAAGGAACATAGCCGATGGCACCACGCGATCCCAGATATTCAAACGTGAGCTGATGGCCAATTGGTTGGCCGGTGCCGGGATAGGGTGCAGCCCCTTGGCTTCAAAGAAGCGCATCGCCCGTGGCAAATGGTTAGCCGAGGTCACCAGAATAAAGGGCTGTTGCCCGACCAGCTTCGACACCTGCAACGCCTCTTGCTCGGTATCCATCGGGCGATCCAACAGCACCATGTCGCTGCCTGGCACTCCCAGGCTTTCCGCTACCTTCGCCGCCGTCGCCGCGTTACTCAGAGTATTGGGCCCCCCGGCTCCGGTGAACACCATTTTTGCGCCGGGATGCGCGAGATACAGGCGCACGCCTTCCGTGACGCGTGGCAGGCTGTTACCGATCAGGTTGGAACTGGGGGCCCAATCGGGATTAAAGGTATAGCCGCCCCCCAGCACCACGATATACTTTACCGGGTCAGTGCCGCGATAGGTGACATACTCCGATTCGATTGGGCGTAGCAGCCTGTCGGCCACCGGCTGCAGGCTGAAAAGCAGTAAAAACAGCCAGCTCAACGTCAAAATGACCCTGCCGCTTTTTTGCCAACGGGTGAACCACAGCAGCAACAGCGCCAGTCCCATCAACAGCAGCAGCGCAGGTAACGGCATTAAAATGGCGCCAATGAACTTTTTCAGGTTAAACAGCATCAAAAATCAGGTCCTTTTGGGCGAAAAAACGACATCCGGGCACATTCAGGCCGCAAGAAGATTCATTCTAAGCCAGTCTGTGCCAAAATAGCAGGTTTGAATGGGCTGGCGCTTTGCCCCCAACAGAATAAGATCAGCGGAGCCGTTGTCCATGCAGGATCGCAATTTTGACGATATTGCTGAAAAGTTTGCGCGTAATATTTACGGCACCACCAAAGGGAAAATCCGTCAGGCGGTAGTCTGGCAGGATCTGACCACGCTGTTGGCCCAGTTGCCGCAGCGGCCGCTGCGCATTCTGGATGCCGGCGGCGGCGAAGGCCATATGGCCTGCCAATTGGCAGAATTAGGACATCAGGTGTTGTTGTGCGATCTTTCTGGTGAGATGATCCAACGCGCCGCATTACTGGCTGAGCAGAAAGGTGTGAGCCAGAACATGCAATTCATACAAAGTTCAGCACAGGATATTGGCCAACATTTGGAACAGCCGGTTGATCTGGTATTGTTTCATGCTGTGCTTGAATGGATTGCCGAACCTGAAGCGGCACTGCGGGCGTTGTTCGACTGCCTGCTGCCAGGTGGCGCACTGTCATTGATGTTCTTTAATGCCAATGGCCTCTTGATGCGTAACGTGGTGTTGGGTAATTTCCAACTGGTGAACCCCGAGGTCCGAAGACGCAGAAAGCGTTCGTTGTCACCGCAATATCCACATAGTCCGCCGCAGGTATACGGCTGGCTGGAACAATTGGGCATGCGCATCAGCGGGAAAACCGGCGTGCGGGTGTTCCACGATTACCTGCAAAGCAGGCAGTTACAGACGCAAAAATTTGAAGAGTTACTGGCGCTTGAACAGCACTATTGCCGGCAGGAGCCGTACGTGAGTTTGGGGCGCTATATTCACGTCATGGCGCATAAACCAAACCTGAAGGACGAACTATGAGTGAATTTTCCCAGACAGTACCCGAACTGGTCGCCTGGGCACGGAAAAATGATTTCTCTATTTCGCTCCCTACGGAGCGTCTCGCGTTTTTGCTTGCTATCGCCACATTGAACGGCGAGCGGCTGGACGGCGAGATGAGCGAAGGTGAGCTGGTTGATGCATTTCGCCATGTCAGCAAGGGTTTCGAACAGACGCATGAAACGGTGGCGGTCCGCGCCAACAATGCGATTAACGACATGGTGCGCCAGCGCCTGTTAAACCGCTTCACCAGCGAACTGGCGGACGGTAACGCAATTTACCGTTTGACGCCGCTGGGGATCGGCATTACCGATTACTATATTCGTCAGCGCGAATTCTCCACGCTGCGTCTGTCGATGCAGCTGTCGATCGTGGCGCAAGAGCTGAAACGCGCCGCCGACGCCGCCGAAGAGGGCGGTGACGATTTCCACTGGCACCGCAACGTATTTGCCCCGCTGAAATATTCGGTAGCGGAAATCTTCGACAGCATCGACATGACCCAACGGGTGATGGATGAACAGCAGCAGGGCGTAAAAGATGATATCGCTGCGCTGCTGAACCAGGACTGGCGGGCAGCCATTTCCAGCTGTGAGATGCTGTTGTCCGAAACCTCAGGCACACTGCGTGAACTGCAGGATACTCTGGAAGCGGCAGGCGACAAGCTGCAGGCCAACCTGCTGCGCATTCAGGATGCTACACTGGGTGGCGCGGAGCTGGGCTTCGTCGATAAGCTGGTGTTCGACTTGCAAAGCAAGCTCGACCGCATCATCAGTTGGGGCCAGCAGGCGATCGACCTGTGGATTGGCTACGACCGCCACGTGCACAAATTTATCCGTACCGCGATCGACATGGACAAGAACCGGGTGTTCGCCCAGCGTTTGCGCCAGTCGGTGCAGAACTATTTCGACAATCCATGGACACTGACCCATGCCAACGCCGATCGCCTGCTGGATATGCGTGACGAAGAGCTGGCCTTGCGCAGCGAGGAAGTGACCGGGGAATTGCCGCCGGATCTGGAATTCGAGGAGTTCAGCGAAATTCGCGAGCAACTGGCGGCCATGATCGAACAGGCGTTGAAGATTTATCAGGAACAACAGATGCCGCTCAATTTAGGGGCGGTGATGCGCGATTATCTGGCGCAATATCCGCGTGCCCGTCATTTCGATGTGGCACGTATAGTGGTCGACCAGGCAGTGCGCCTTGGTGTGGCTGAAGCAGATTTTTCAGGGTTGCCGGCACAATGGCAGGCAATCAATGATTACGGAGCCAAGGTCCAGGCCCATGTCATCGACAAATATTGAACAAGTAATGCCAGTCAAGCTGGCCAAGGCATTGTCTAACGCGCTGTTCCCTGCGCTGGACAGCCATCTGCGCGCAGGTCGTCACATCGGTATCGATGAGCTGGACAACCACGCCTTCTTAATGGATTTCCAGGATGAACTGGAAGAGTTTTACGCCCGCTACAGCGTGGAGTTGATCCGCGCGCCAGAAGGGTTCTTCTATCTGCGTCCACGGTCCACTACCCTGATCCCGCGTTCGGTTTTATCCGAACTGGACATGATGGTGGGGAAAATCCTGTGCTATCTCTACCTCAGCCCGGAGCGTCTGGCGCATGAGGGGATCTTCAGCCATCAGGAGCTGTACGACGAGTTGCTGAGCCTGGCGGACGAAACCAAATTGCTGAAGTTCGTTAATCAGCGCTCTACCGGTTCGGATCTCGATCGCCAGAAGCTGCACGAAAAAGTGCGCACTTCACTGAACCGCCTGCGTCGTCTGGGCATGATCTACTTCATGGGCAATGACAGCAGCAAGTTCCGCATCACTGAAGCGGTGTTCCGCTTTGGCGCCGATGTGCGCAGCGGAGACGATCCGCGTGAAGCGCAGTTACGAATGATCCGTGACGGCGAAGCGATGCCGGTTGAAAACAGTCTGTCGCTGACTGATGAAAGCGATGCTGAAGATTCGCAGCTTGATACCACACCGGACAGTGCAGAGGATGAACAGGAATGATTGAACGCGGTAAATTTCGCTCGCTGACGCTGGTCAACTGGAACGGCTTCTTCGCCCGCACCTTTGATCTCGATGAGTTGGTGACCACGCTGTCCGGCGGTAACGGGGCAGGGAAATCCACCACCATGGCGGCTTTCGTCACTGCGCTTATCCCCGACTTGACGCTGTTGCACTTTCGTAACACCACCGAAGCCGGCGCCACCAGCGGCTCGCGCGACAAAGGTCTTCACGGTAAGCTGCGTGCCGGGGTGTGTTATTCCACTCTCGACGTGATCAACTCACGCCACCAGCGTGTGGTGGTGGGCGTGCGCCTGCAACAGGTGGCCGGCCGTGACCGTAAAGTGGACATCAAGCCATTCACCATTCAGGGCCTGCCAACGGCAGTACAGCCGACCGAACTTTTGACCCAAACGGTGGGCGAGCGCCAGGCGCGCGTGCTGACACTGCAGGAGTTGAAAGAGCGCGTTGAAGAGATGGAAGGCGTGCAGTTCAAGCAATTCAACTCCATCACCGACTACCACTCATTAATGTTCGATCTGGGCGTGATCCCGAAACGCTTGCGTTCATCGTCCGATCGCAGCAAGTTCTACCGCCTGATCGAAGCTTCACTGTACGGCGGTATTTCCAGCGCCATCACCCGCTCATTGCGCGACTATCTGTTGCCGGAAAACAGCGGCGTGCGCAAGGCCTTCCAGGACATGGAAGCGGCGTTGCGTGAAAACCGCATGACGCTGGAAGCGATCCGCGTGACCCAAAGCGATCGCGATCTGTTCAAGCACCTGATTTCAGAAGCCACCTCCTACGTGGCGGCGGACTATATGCGCCATGCCAATGAGCGGCGTATTCATCTGGACGGCGCGCTGGCATTGCGCAGCGATCTGTTGGGCAGCCGCAAACAGCTGGCTGCTGAGCAGTATCGCCATGTGGAAATGGCGCGCGAACTGGCGGAGCAGAGTGGCGCAGAATCCGATCTGGAAACGGATTATCAGGCCGCCAGCGATCACCTTAACCTGGTGCAGACGGCGATGCGTCAGCAGGAAAAGATCGAGCGCTATGAAGGCGATCTGGAAGAGCTGACTTACCGTCTGGAAGAACAGAACGAAGTGGTTGCGGAGGCCAGCGAACAGCAGGCGGAAAACGAAGCGCGCGCCGAGGCGGCCGAACTGGAAGTGGATGAGCTGAAAAGCCAACTCGCCGACTACCAGCAGGCGCTGGACGTGCAGCAGACCCGCGCCATTCAATATCAGCAAGCGTTGCAGGCGTTGGAACGTGCGCGAGCACTGTGCCAACTGCCGGAGCTGACCGCCGAAAATGCCGAACAGTGGCTGGATACTTTCCAGGCGCGCGAGCAAGAGGCGACGGAAGCCTTGCTGATGCTCGAGCAGAAACTGAGCGTGGCCGATGCCGCGCACGGTCAGTTTGAACAGGCTTATCAGCTGGTGGGGAAAATCGCCGGTCAGGTCAGCCGCAGCGAAGCCTGGCAGTGCGCGCGCGAATTGCTGCGCGACTGGCCATCGCAACAACACCTTGCCGAACGCGTACAGCCATTGCGCATGCGCCTGAGCGAGCTGGAACAACGTCTGCGCTCCCAGCAGGATGCCGAACGCCTGCTGCAGGAATTCTGCAAGCGCCATGGTCAGCAGTATCAGCCGGATGAACTCGATGCTCTGCAACAAGAGCTGGAAGAGCGTCTGGAGTCGCTGTCGCAAAGCGTCAGCGAGGCCGGCGAACGCCGGATGGAAATGCGCCAGGAACTGGAGCAAATTCAGCAACGCATTCGTGAGCTCACCACCCGCGCCCCTGTCTGGTTAGCGGCGCAGGACGCCCTGAGCCAGCTCAGTGAGCAGAGCGGCGAACCGCTGGAAAGCAGCCAGCAGGTGACTGAGTACATGCAGCAACTGCTGGAGCGCGAACGTGAAACCACCGTTGAGCGTGACGAAGTGGCTGCCAGCAAGCGTGCGGTTGAAGCGCAGATCGAACGTCTCAGCCAGCCGGGCGGGGCCGAAGATCAACGCCTGGTTACGCTGGCCGAACGTTTTGGCGGCGTGCTGCTCTCCGAAATTTACGACGATGTCACTATCGACGATGCGCCTTACTTCTCCGCATTGTATGGCCCGTCGCGTCACGCGATCGTGGTGCCGGATCTGTCGCTGGTCCGCGAAATGCTGGAAGGGTTGGAAGATTGTCCGGAAGATCTCTATCTGATCGAAGGGGATCCGCAGTCATTCGATGACAGCGTGTTCGCCGTTGAAGAGCAAGACCGCGCGGTGTTGGTGAAAACCGCCGATCGCCAATGGCGTTACTCCCGTTATCCGGAAGTGCCGCTATTTGGTCGCGCTGCCCGCGAAAACCGCCTGGAAGTGCTGCACGCCGAGCGTGAAACGCTGGCCGAGCGTTACGCCACGCTGTCATTCGACGTGCAAAAGACCCAGCGTTCGCATCAGGCCTTCAGCCGCTTCATCGGCTCTCATCTGGCGGTGGCGTTTGACGCCGATCCGGAAGCGGAAATCCGCAGCCTCACTTCCCGTCGCGGTGAAGTAGAGCGTGCGCTGAACAACCATGAAGCGCAGAACCAGCAGCAACGCCAGCAATATGAGCAGGCGAAAGAAGGCATCTCCGCGCTGAACCGCCTGATGCCGTTGGTCTCATTGTTAAACGATGAAACCTTGCAGGATCGCGTAGAAGAAATCCGTGAAGAGCTGGAAGAGGCGCAGGATGCCGCGCGTCATATTCAGCAGCACGGCGTTTCCCTGACCAAGCTGGAGCCGTTGCTGTCGGTGCTGCAGAGCGATCCGCAGCAACATGAGCAGTTACAGCAGGATTACATCCAGGCGCAAAGCGTACAGCGTCAGGCTAAACAGCAGGCGTTTGCCTTGATCGAAGTGGTGCAGCGCCGCGCGCACTTCGGTTATACCGACTCTGCCGGTATGCAAAACGCCAACAACGATTTGAACGACAAGCTGCGCCAACGTCTTGAACACGCGGAAGCGGAACGTACCCGTGCCCGCGAGCAGTTACGTCAGTACCAGACCCAGTTTACTCAGTACAGCCAAGTGTTGGCGTCGCTGAAAAGCTCCTATGACGCCAAGCGCGACATGCTGAAAGAACTGAGCCAGGAGCTGGTCGACATTGGCGTACAGGCGGATGCCAATGCTGAAGCCCGTGCCCGCGCACGTCGTGATGAACTGCACGCCGGCCTGAGCAACAACCGCGCGCGCCGCAACCAGTTGGAAAAACAGCTGACCTTCTGCGAAGCGGAAATGGACGGTCTGCAGAAGAAACTGCGTAAGCTTGAGCGTGATTACCATCAGTTGCGTGAGCAGGTGGTGACCGCCAAGGCGGGCTGGTGCGCAGTGATGCGCATGGTGAAAGACAACGGGGTTGAACGTCGTCTGCACCGTCGCGAATTGGCCTATATGGACGGCGACGAACTGCGCTCGATGTCGGATAAGGCGCTCGGTGCGCTGCGTCTGGCGGTATCGGATAACGAACATCTGCGCGACGTGCTGCGTCTGTCGGAAGATCCTAAGCGTCCTGAACGCAAGATCCAGTTCTATATCGCGGTGTACCAGCATTTGCGCGAGCGTATTCGTCAGGACATCATTCGTACTGATGACCCGGTTGAGGCTATCGAGCAGATGGAAATCGAGCTGGGCCGTCTGACCGAAGAACTGACCGCCCGTGAGCAGAAGTTGGCGATCAGTTCCAAGAGCGTGGCGAACATCATTCGCAAAACCATCCAGCGCGAACAGAACCGTATCCGCATGCTCAACCAGGGCTTGCAGGCGGTTTCCTTCGGTCAGGTGAAAAGCGTGCGATTGAACGTCAACGTGCGTGAAGCGCATGCGACCCTGTTGGACGTGCTCTCTGAGCAGCAGGAACAGCATCAGGATCTGTTTAACAGCAACCGCCTGACCTTCTCAGAAGCGCTGGCCAAGCTGTACCAGCGCCTGAATCCGCAGATTGATATGGGCCAGCGCACGCCGCAGACCATCGGTGAAGAGCTGCTGGATTACCGTAACTACCTCGAGCTGGAAGTAGAAGTATTCCGCGGCTCCGACGGCTGGTTGCGTGCCGAGAGCGGCGCGTTGTCTACCGGTGAAGCGATCGGTACCGGGATGTCGATTCTGGTGATGGTGGTACAGAGTTGGGAAGAGGAATCTCGCCGCCTGCGCGGTAAAGATATCTCCCCATGCCGTCTGCTGTTCCTCGATGAAGCGGCTCGACTGGATGCCAAATCCATCGCGACCCTGTTTGAGCTGTGCGACCGCCTGGAAATGCAGCTGATCATCGCCGCACCGGAAAACATCAGCCCGGAAAAAGGGACCACGTATAAGCTGGTGCGTAAGGTGTTCCAGAACCATGAACACGTACACGTTGTGGGGCTGCGCGGTTTCGCTAACGAACCGCCTGCGGCACTGGGTGTCACCGCGGCTGAAACGCCGTAAGCGCAAAAAAGCCCGCTAATAATCTGAAAATAGCCGCCCTGGGGTGGCTATTTTTTTGTACGCATGGATGATAGTCCTGCTTTTTTATCCGCTTTTAAACGGGTAGCTTAATGAATTACAGTTATTCATTAGTGCCAAAGGGCAAAATGGCTTTTCTGTTCGTATACTGAAACTAATAAGCTGTCTTGGTTGTATTTTTTGTGAGCATACAGGGGGCAATGGATGTTGCTTAGAAATGGAAACAAGGTACGACGTTTGGCGTTGAGTTGTGCAATGGCATGTGGTCTTGCGTCGTCGCTACCCGTATGGGCAACCGTTCCTGCATTCCCGGTGGCGTCTTCCGGCATGTCAGTTGCGCAAAGTCGTTCGGAATTGCTCGCAGCGTTGCCGAAGGGCATTACGCCACATTATCTTTCAACGCTTGCTCCTTTGTACGCAGCGAACCGGATGCAACTGATGTGGCAGGATCGCGAAGCGGTACAGCAATTTCAGCAGCAGTTGGCTGAATTGGCAATGTCCGGTGTGCAACCGCAGTTCACCCAATGGGTGAGATTATTGACTAACCCTGCTATTACCGGTGTAGCGCGCGATGTCGTTTTGTCTGATGCGATGTTGGGCTATTTGCAGTTCGTTTCGTCGATCGGCGCCAATGGCAACAGCTGGCTGTACAGCAACATTCCCTACAAGCTCGGTTTACCACCCAATACGGTGATTAACCAGTGGCAGTTGGCGGTGCGTCAGGGTAAAACGGTGCCGTATGTCAACTCGCTGGCACCACAGCACCCGCAATACGCCAAGATGCATCAGGCATTACGCGACATGCTGGCTGATGGACGCCCATGGCCGCAGATGGCCAATGGCCCGAGTTTGCGCCCCGATCAACTGAGCGATGATATTCCTGCCTTGCGCGAGATCCTGGCGCGCAACGGTATGCTGACCACTTCTGCCGCGCCGGCAGAGGCGCAGGAGCCGCCTGCGGTATTGACCGGTTCGCGCAATGAGCCAGACGATGGTGGCTTATCGGTAGATGAAGAGAAAAATCGCGAGGCCCAGAGTGCGGTAGTCAGCCCGGCCGCCGCGCCGGTAAAAGACTTGGCGCCGTCACCGCAATCGCCGTTCAGTCAGCAGCAGGAGAGTCCGGTCACGGTCACGGACAATCGCTATACTGCCGATTTGGTTGAGGGCGTTAAACGCTTCCAGAAATGGCAAGGGTTGAGCGCTGATGGCGTGATTGGCGTACGCACCCGCGAATGGCTTAACGTGACGCCGCAAATGCGAGCTTCGCTGCTGGCCCTGAACATCCAGCGTTTACGCATTCTTCCCGGCCGCGTTGACACCGGAATTATGGTCAACATTCCTAACTACTCGTTGACCTATTACCTGAACGGCAATGAGGTACTTTCGTCACGGGTGATCGTAGGGCGGCCCAGCCGCAAGACGCCGTTGATGAACAGTGCGCTGAACAATGTGGTAGTTAACCCGCCGTGGAACGTGCCGACCACGCTGGTGCGCGAAGACATTGTGCCGAAGGCGATGCGTGACGGCAGCTACTTCCAAAAACACGGTTATACCGTGCTTTCCGGCTGGAGCAACGATGCTGAGGTGATCAACCCGGCAATGATCGACTGGAATATGGTGTCGGCCCGCAACTTCCCGTACCGGATCCGCCAGGCTCCGGGAGCGACCAACTCGCTGGGGCGTTTTAAATTCAACATGCCGAGTTCGGACGCCATCTATTTGCACGACACGCCGAACCATAACCTGTTCCAGAAAGACATTCGTGCCCTGAGCTCGGGTTGCGTGCGGGTCAACAAGGCTTCGGATTTGGCGAATATGCTGTTGCAGGATGCGGGCTGGAACAATACCCGTGTTTCCTCCACCCTAAAACAGGGAAATACCACCTACGTAAATATCCGCCAGCATATTCCGGTTAAATTGTATTATTTAACCGCCTGGGTCTCTGATGATGGAAAGCCACAATTCCGTACAGATATTTACAATTACGATGATACGGTGAGATCGGGTGCACAAATTTTGGCTCAGGCCGAAAAATTAATGCAATAAATGCAGTAATTATAAATAAATAACGGTCAGAATATCGGGCCATGGTGCAGGCACTCATTCCGTGAGTGCCTGCAAACCGCGGGGTATCACGGGTTGACTCAATCAGTGTGGGCGGTTATGGTTCAGGCAGTGCGCTGTTTTGTGCATATATTTTGATATTCTTGCCGGGTTTAACAGAAACATGGACAAAATTGATCATCATCGCCGTAAGTGGCTGGCGTTAGGTAGCGCCGCTGTGGGCATAGCGCTGCTCCCTGGGCAAGCCTTTGCCAGTCTTTCTACTTCGCGCCCGCGTATTCTTGTCGTTAATAATATGCATACGGGCGAATCCTTGAAAGCCGAATTCTTCGACGGCAAGGGATATAATAAAGACGAATTAGTTCGTCTTAATCATCTCTTCCGTGATTATCGAGCCAATAAAGTCAAGTCGATCGATCCTCGTCTATTTGATCACCTCTATCGCCTGCAGGGTCTGTTGGGCACCAACAAACCGGTACAGCTGGTTTCAGGTTATCGTTCCCTGGATACCAACAATGAGCTGCGTGAGCGCAGCCGCGGTGTGGCCAAGCACAGCTATCATACCAAGGGCCAGGCGATGGACTTCCATATCGAAGGCATCCAGTTGAGCAATATCCGCAAAGCGGCGTTAAAAATGAGCGCCGGTGGTGTAGGATATTACCCACGTAGCAACTTTGTACACATCGATACCGGCCCGGTGCGGACCTGGTAATCGCTGTGCACCATAAGTGAGTAGCGCCAGCCCGTCAGGGTATGGCGCTGTTGTCGTTGGAGCCTTATGAAATACCAAATTATTCCCGTTACCGCTTTTAGTCAGAATTGCAGCCTGATCTGGTGTGAGAGTACCCAACAGGCGGCGTTGGTCGATCCCGGCGGCGAAGCGGAGAAATTAAAGGCCGAAATTGCCAGGCAGGGCGTGACGGTCACGCAGATCCTGCTGACGCACGGCCATCTCGATCACGTAGGGGCAGCGGCTGAGCTGGCGGAACACTATCAGGTACCGATCTACGGTCCGGACAAGGAAGATGCTTTCTGGTTGGATGGTTTGCCTGCACAGAGCCGGATGTTTGGTCTGGAAGAGTGTGCGCCTCTGACGCCAACTCGCTGGCTGGAAGAAGGGGACAGCGTGCAGGTGGGTGAAATGACGCTCAAGGTGCTGCATTGCCCGGGTCATACTCCTGGCCATATCGTGTTTATTAATGAGCAGGCGCGGTTGGCGCTGGTGGGTGACGTATTGTTTAACGGTGGCGTGGGTCGCAGCGACTTCCCACGCGGCGATCACCAGGCATTAATCAACTCGATCCGCACCAAGCTCCTGCCACAGGGGGATGACATGGCGTTTATCCCGGGGCACGGACCGATGTCTACCTTCGGTCAAGAGCGTGAAACCAATCCGTTCCTGCGAGAAGAACCGGCCATCTGGTAAGGTTATTTCCCGGCAGAAATAACTAAGGGGCGCATTGAGCGCCCCTTTTGCTTATTTGAAACCGTAACCTTTACAGCACGGCGACGATGGCTTCGCACAGAGGCGCCATATTGTCTGGCGTCATGCCTGCGACGTTAACCCGGCCGGAGTTAACGGCGTAAACGCCAAATTCGTCACGCAGGCGCAGCACCTGTTCTTTGGTCAATCCGCTGAACGAGAACATGCCGTTCTGATTAATGATAAAGCTGAAGTCCTGCTCTGCGCCTTTCTCCTGCAGAGTATTCACGAACAGCTGACGCATGCGGTGAATGCGTTGACGCATATCGGTCAGCTCCTGCTCCCACAGGGCGCGCAGCGCATCATCACCCAGGATGGTCGCAACCACCGCAGCACCGTGAGACGGCGGGTTGGAGTAGTTGGCGCGAATGGCGGCTTTCACCTGGCTGAAGGCGCGGTCAGCGGTATCCGCATCTGCAGCCACCAGAGTACAGGCGCCGACGCGTTCGTTGTATAGGCCGAAATTCTTCGAGTACGAGCTGGCTACGATCAGTTCCTGATGCTTGGCGGCGAAAATACGCAGGCCCTGCGCATCTTCTTCCAGACCTTTCGCGAAGCCCTGATAAGCAAAGTCGAACAGCGGCAGCCAGCCGTTAGCCACAGACAGCTCGGCTAACTGAGCCCACTGCTCAGGCGTAGGGTCAATGCCGGTTGGGTTATGGCAGCAACCATGGAACAGGACCACATCGCCTGCCTGAGCCTGTTTCAGGCTGTTCAGCAGGCCATCGAAGTCCAGCGCATGATTGGCCGCATCGTAGTAGGCATATTCCAGCACTTCCAGGCCGACGGCGCCAAACACATTTTTATGGTTCGGCCAGCTTGGGTTGCTGATCCAGATGCGTTTAGCGCTGGTCTGGTTGGCGATGAAGTCAGCTGCCACACGCAGGCCGCCGGTGCCACCAGGCGTTTGCGCGGTGCGCGCACGCTTGTCGGCAATGATTGGGCTTTGTTTGCCGAACAGCAGCTCTTGCGTGCAGTTGGCGAAAGCGGGGATGCCCTCAATGCCGAGATAGTTTTTGGTGGCTTCATTTTCCAGCAGATACTGCTCAGCTTTTTTCACGCTGGTCAGCACCGGCGTTTTGCCGGTTTCGTCTTTGTAGACGCCAATGCCCAAATTGATTTTGTTCGGGCGCGCGTCGGCGCGGAAAATGTCGGTCAGACCCAGAATCGGATCGGCAGGTGCAGCAGTGATTTTTTCAAACATGTCAGGTGCTTCCATGGCTCGGAGTTAAGCAGACAGAAGCATCAGGGTAGCGCCAGTTATGCGCTTTGCCAACCGTTTGCGAGAAAAACACAGCGATCTTGTGAAGGGCGCAGATTCAGCATAAAAAATGAGGAAGAAGGGGACATTGGCAGGATAAAAATTTACGCGTAGCGCAAAAACAAAAACAGGGCCGAAGCCCTGTTTTTTAACTTAGCCGACGGTGAACCGCCGTTAAGTGAGACAACTTAGAACTGGTAAACCAGACCAACACCTACGATATCATCGGTAGCGGTGCCAGTAGCTTTGGTGAACTCGTTGTCGTCCAGCAGGTTGATTTTGTAATCAACGTAGGTAGACATGTTTTTGTTGAAGTAGTAAGTGGTACCAACAGAAACATATTTAACCAGATCCTGGTCAGAACCCACGCCTGGGACGTTCAGGTTTTTACCTTTAGACTGCAGGTAAGACACTTCTGGACGCAGACCGAAGTCGAACTGGTACTGTGCAGTCACTTCGAAGTTCTGAGTTTTGCTGGCGAAGCCGCCGCAATCGGTAGAAGCATTACAGGTTGAGCTGAAGTTGCCGCCGCCGAATGGAGTCATGTTACGAGTTTCTGCGTACATAGCTGCCAGGTAAACGTTGTTAGCGTCGTATTTCGCGCCAACGGTCCATGCATCAGCTTTGTCGCCACGTTCGTTAGAACGCAGTTTTTGATCATCGGTACGGTTGGAAGAAGCGTATGCTGCACCTACGCTGATGCCTTCGCCGATGTCATAAGTAGAAGACAGGCCCCAGCCGTCGCCGTTTTGTTTCTTAACGTCACGGCCGTCGTTCTGGTTTTTACCTTGGTACTGAACAGCGAAGTTCAGACCGTCAACCAGACCGAAGAAGTTGTTGTTACGGTAAGTCGCAACGCCGTTGGTACGGCCAGTCATGAAGTTGTCGGTGTAGGTATAAGTATCGCCACCGAACTCTGGCAGCATATCTGTCCAGCCTTCTACGTCGTACAGTACGCCGTAGTTACGGCCGTAATCGAATGAACCGTAGTCAGCAAATTTCAGACCAGCGAAGCCCAGACGAGTCTTGGTGCCTTCGGTGCCTTGAGATTCAGAGTGGTTAGCCTGAACGTTGTATTCCCACTGGCCGTAACCGGTCAGTTGGTCAGTAATCTGGGTTTCACCTTTGAAGCCGAAACGAACATAGGTCTGATCGCCATCATTGCCTTTGTCGTCTGAGAAGTAGTGCAGACCGTCAACTTTACCGTACAGATCCAGTTTGTTGCCGTCTTTGTTGTAGATTTCAGCAGCGTTAGCTGCACCAGCGGCTAACAGAGCTGGGATTACCACTGCAAGAATATTGCGCTTCATCATTATATTACCCTCATTGGTGTTATTCGGACACCTTTGCCACTGCCGCCAATAATTCTTTTGGAACTATTGTTGATAGATTGGTGTCGTCCTGTGTCTGCACGCAGTGTTCCATTCACGGGCAGGTTAATCTAGAACGAAAATGCTACCAATGTCCTAATGAGGTTTCAAAAAGAAAGTATTTGTAACTAAATGTAATATTCACGGAACTTTGTGACGCTCGTCAATATTAAAAAATGCGAAAGGCCAGCTAAGCTGGCCTTGGTTTTGTAACTAAATTAATTAGAAAATGTATTATCTGATTAATTAAAAGGTTGCATTACGTGGTGTGCGAGGGAACGGAATTACGTCGCGCACGTTTTGCACACCGGTGACATAGGCGATTAAACGCTCAAAACCTAAACCGAAGCCGGCGTGTGGCACGGTGCCGTAACGACGCAGGTCACGATACCACCAATAATCTTCTTTATTCAGGCCCATGGCATCCAGACGCTGATCCAGCACGTCCAGACGTTCTTCACGCTGAGCACCGCCGATGATCTCGCCGATGCCCGGAGCCAACACGTCCATCGCCGCAACGGTTTTGCCGTCGTCGTTCATACGCATATAGAAAGCTTTGATGTCTTTCGGGTAGTTTTTCACCACCACCGGCGCTTTGAAGTGTTTCTCGGCCAGATAACGCTCATGCTCGGAAGACAGATCGATACCCCAGGAAACCGGGTTCTCGAAAGTCTGGCCAGAGGCGATCAGAATTTCCACCGCTTCGGTGTAATCAACCTGAGCGAAGTCGGAAGAAACAAAACGCTTCAGGCGGTCAATCGCATCTTTGTCTACGCGTTCTGCGAAGAACTGCATGTCATCCATACGCTCGTTCAAGACGGCCTGGAACACATACTTCAGCATTTTCTCTGCCAGTTCCGCGATATCCTCGAGGTCAGCAAAGGCGACTTCCGGTTCGATCATCCAAAACTCGGCCAGGTGACGGCTGGTGTTGGAGTTTTCGGCGCGGAAAGTCGGGCCGAAGGTGTAAATTTTCGACAACGCACAGGCATAGGTTTCGCCGTTCAACTGGCCGGAAACGGTCAGGAACGCTTCTTTACCGAAAAAGTCCTGACTGAAATCGACAGCGCCTTTATCGGTGCGCGGCAGGTTTTCCAGATCCAGCGTGGAAACGCGGAACATTTCGCCGGCGCCTTCGGTATCGGAAGCGGTGATCAGCGGGGTGGAAACCCAGAAGAAACCATTCTCGTGATAGAAGCGGTGAATAGCCTGCGCCAGGGTATGGCGAACACGGGCAACGGCACCGATCAGGTTGGTACGTGGGCGCAGGTGCGCCACTTCGCGCAGGTATTCGATGCTGTGGCGTTTGGCCGCCATCGGGTACGTGTCCGGATCGTCAACCCAACCGACCACTTTAATCTCGGTCGCCTGCAGTTCGAAACTCTGACCTTCGCCTGGAGAGGCGACCACTTTGCCGGTCACTTCAATCGAACAGCCGGTGGTCAGATGCAACACTTCATCCTGATAATTCGGCAGAGAATTATTAACGACGGCCTGTAACGGATCAAAGCAGGAACCGTCATAGACGGCCAGGAAGGAGATACCAGCTTTAGAATCTCTCCGGGTACGCACCCAACCGCGCACGGTGACTTCACTGTCAACCGCAGCACGGCCTTGCAGTACGTCGACTACAGGCACTACGCTCATAGATTTCTCTCTTAATAATTTGGTTTAGAAATAGCTTACAACCCAAGAATATGGGGATGTTGCTATGTTACTTGCCGCGGTGCAGAGCACAAGCAGAAATCGCCGGATTGGTGCAACATTTCTTGGCTCTGGGCGAAAAGGGAGCACGGCGAAGTCTCTTATAAAGAAGAAAAAAGCCGGCGTGAGGTCTTCAGCCGGCTTTTTCGCGTTGGCAGGGCGGTGTGGCTTAGCTGGCTTTCTTCACCAGCGGTAAATCGAAGGCCTTGCGTAACGCTTTCACAAAGGCCTGATCCTGGCAGATGGTCTTGCCCGGGCTGTCGGACAGTTTAGCCACCGGCTTGCCTTTGCATTCGACCAGCTTGATCACGATGTTCAGCGGTTTAACCCCCGGGATATCGCAGGTCAGACGCGTACCTATGCCGAACACCAGATTGACGCGTTGGTAGAAACGGCGATACAGCGCCATCGCCTTGTCCAGATCCAGATTGTCGGAGAACACCAGCGTTTTGCTCATCGGGTCGATGCCCAGCTTCTGATAATGCGCAATGGCTTTCTCGCCCCATTCGAACGGATCACCCGAATCATGGCGCAGGCCCTGATAACGCTGGGCGAACTGCGGACCGAAATCACGCAGGAAGGCGTCCATGGTGATGCAGTCAGTCAGCGCGATGCCGAGCTGGTCCGGATATTCATCCAGCCAGGCTTGCAAAGCTGCACGTTGGCTGTTGGCCAATACCGGGCTGATTTGCTGATGCGCCTGGAACCATTCATGAGCCTGAGTACCCACGGGCGCCAGAGCAAGCTGGTGGGCCAGATCGTAGTTGCTGGTGCCGACCAGATAAGGAAATTCGTCTTTCAAGGTGCTGACAATCGCCTGCTGCACACTCTGCGAGAAACGACGGCGGGTGCCAAAGTCCATCAGTTTGAAGCGAGAAATGTCCACGTCAGCGCTCATGGCTTTAAAATGCTCGAGTTTGCTGCGCAGATGAGCGACGGCCATCTCAGGCGTGACTTCAGGGGAGCGGTGACGGTGCACCACCTCACTGATCACTGCCAGCAGTGGGACTTCCCACATGATCACTTCACGCCAGGGACCGGCAATGCGGATGTGCAATTTGCCCGCATGATCTTCGATCTGAACCTGTTGCGGATCGTAACGAAACTCGCGCAGCCAGTTCAGGTAATCCTCGCGGAAGAAAGGCAGCCCGGAAAGATAGTTGAACTCAGCGTCTGTTAGCGCCAATTGGCTCATCAGTGCGATCTGGGCACGGATCTCGTCGGCATATTCGCCAAGCAGCTCGTCACCGCGGCAGCGGAATTCCGCCGCCACGCTGATAGCAGGATAGCGATGGAACACTGCTTGCTGCATATGAAGCTTATAAGCATCAGTATCAAGCAGTGATGTCAAAATCGGGGAGGCGTATTGAGTCATATCGCGTTACTGCATCCTCGTCAGGCGCGTGTCCAAATCCGGATAATCATAAAAAAGTGGGGGGAGTATACCCGGATTATCCTGTTATTGAAGCTGCATCACACCACAATTCATCGGAGCCGGTCGAGGATTAAACGTGCCTTTATCTCTGCTTGCCATCAGGATGCCGACAGAAAAGTCAGATAAGTCTGTAAGGTGAATGACTTAGCCTAATTAGTCATAAAAATTATAATGTTAATTATTTTAAACAACAATTCAGATAAAACCGTTCTGGGTATGAATGCCTATCCGGTCTTTGCCGTTTTTCTTGCAAAAATAGAGCGCTTCATCCGCCTGTTTGATTGCTGCCGGCAACAAGCGGATATCGCGAACCTGGGCAATGCCGCAACTGGTGGTGAAGCGGACGTTTTGCCCATCGGTTAGTGTCAGGCTGAACTGGTGCGTACGCTCGCGTAGCTTGGACATCACTTCCTGCGCATTTTCCAGCGTACAGTTACCGAGGATCACGGCAAATTCTTCACCACCATAGCGACAGAAAATGTCGCTGGAGCGGAAGGTGCTTTGCAGCAGCTTGCCAAATGCCACCAGCACCAGGTCGCCTACGTGATGGCCGTAGGTGTCATTGAGGCTTTTGAAATTATCAATGTCGATCAGACAAAAAGCGAGTGGGTAGCTGCCGGCAGCCAGCGATTCGCACTCCAGGAAGAATTTGCGCCGGTTATAGATATTGGTGAGAGGATCGAGATAGGAGGAGGCTTCCAACTCTTTAATCAGCAGGTGTTTCTCATTTTCCAGCGTTACCTTTTCCAACTGGTACTGTTTTAGCTGTTTGATAGCGTCGCTGATGGCTATCAATTCCTGGCCGTAGAACACTTCGTTGCGAGCGATATTCATATCGCCGTGGGACAAGCGCAAAATATTATTATGCGTTTTCGTTAGCCAGCGGCTGATATTTGAACAGTAAACCAGCGTAGGCAGGAAGATAAATAGCGCAATCAGACCCGCCAGCGAAATCATGCCGTCAATGGCGGTTTGGCTGTCATAAATCTTGCTCTGCGAGGCGGCGGTCTCCATTTCGAAACTGCGCTGATAGAGCCGTTGTGACAGCTCACTCAGGTTTTTAACATAGGGATAAATAGCGTCTGTAGGGTAGGCGGTATGCGTGTTTACGGCGGTATATAATCCCTCGGTAATGATCTTGATCTGCTGAGCTGACAGCTGCCCCAGGATCTCATTCACCAGTGCAGTAGTTTTCACGTCGTTATAGGTAAGTTTCATAAAAATCAGCCGAGTGCTCAACGCATTCAATACGCCGGTGAGCTGAATTGCTTTCAGATAAGCGTCTTTGCGCGCCAGTCGATTGGTATTGACGTCAATAATCTGATCGATGAGTTCGGTCACCGACATGTTCAGCCGGTTATTTAATCGCACTGCCTCAAGAAACATAAATGAATCGCCATCGACCATGCGGTTATCGTAGCTATAGCGGTAGTAACTTTTACTGGCCTGGGAAATATAGTAAGCGCTATTGATATTGAACAGATTGGCATTGGCTTCGGTCACCTGCGAAAGCTGCAGGTTGTCATTATTGAGCAATTGTTCCATCAGACTGAGCATGGAAAGCGCGGCAATTTTTTGCCTGATGCCGAGCCGTTGCGAGATTTCGCTGTCGATGTGCGGTCGGAAGTGGGCAATTTTCTCCCGCGCTACGCGATCGGCGTCTTGCCACTGATGTGGAGTGATACGTGGGTCGATCAGGCTTAAACGTTTAAGGCGATGTGCCAATAGTGTGGCCTGAAAAGCCTCTGAAATCTCTTTGGCTCGGGTAATTTTGTATAGATTGAGTTGGTTGTCGCGATACTCGGTGTCAGCTTCCGACAACTCATCGGAAATAAACAGGGCAAATGAGGACATCAGGGCAAAGGTAAAAAAATAGATCAGATATTTTACTTTCATATGCACTACGCGTCCTTGAGCCCGATCCGCTAATTATATCACTGAGTCTCCCGGCCTGTCTTGGCTATACCCAATAAGGGAAGATTGCCTGCAAAGTGCCGTTGAGCCGGGAAGGCTGCCCCGTGAGATAGGGTAAGTTCGCACTTTTGACGCCGATGTTCTCATCTGGAAAACGTACAACTCCGCAGGGCATCTTTAGCATTTAATGCTGATTTTGATGCCGCATCAGGTGAAGGAGCCTGATGGCGTGGGCAATTCTTCGACAGGATTACGATCCACCTCCGATTTCTCCGCTCCTGTGGCCTGGTCTCTCTGGGTTTTTTTTGTAGCTGTGATACAGTTTATTTACAATCAGGCTCATCGAAATTTCTGCTCTTTTCCGACGGCGAAATAGGCGAATGATGAAAGCCTGGCACCTGTAACTCACTGAGACGTCAAAGGGTTTTTATGACACAACAGCCACAGGCGAAGTATCGCCACGATTATCGCGCGCCAGATTACACCATCACTGATATTGACCTGAATTTTGAGTTGGATGCAGAGAGCACTCGCGTCACTGCCGTCAGCAAAATCAAACGCCAGGGCGCTGCCGATGCGGCGCTGGTGCTGAACGGTGAAGACCTGACGCTGGTGAGTATTGAGATCGACGGTCAGCCGTGGACAGCCTATCAGTTGCAGGATAACAAACTGGTTATCGAGCAATTGCCAGCACAATTTACCATGACTATTGTCAATGATATCCACCCGGCCAAAAACACCGCGCTGGAAGGACTGTATCTGTCCGGCGAAGCGCTGTGTACCCAATGTGAAGCTGAAGGCTTCCGCCACATTACTTATTATCTCGACCGCCCGGACGTGCTGGCGCGGTTTACCACTCGCATCGTGGCCGACAAGGCGCGTTACCCGTTCCTGTTGTCAAACGGCAACCGCGTGGGGCAGGGCGAACTGGAAGATGGGCGTCACTGGGTGCAGTGGCAAGATCCTTTCCCAAAACCCTGTTATCTGTTTGCGCTGGTGGCGGGTG
The DNA here is from genome assembly GCF_046531865.1 of Serratia sp. AXJ-M. Taxonomy (NCBI): domain Bacteria; kingdom Pseudomonadati; phylum Pseudomonadota; class Gammaproteobacteria; order Enterobacterales; family Yersiniaceae; genus Serratia; species Serratia sp. AXJ-M. The sequence goes on from NZ_CP059394.1 coordinate 1,826,563, forward strand.
ATTTCGACGTGCTGCGCGACAGCTTTACCACCCGTTCCGGTCGCGAAGTGGCGCTGGAGCTGTTCGTTGACCGCGGCAACCTGGATCGCGCCGATTGGGCAATGACCTCGCTGAAGAACTCGATGAAATGGGACGAAACCCGTTTTGGCCTGGAGTACGATCTCGACATTTATATGATCGTCGCGGTCGACTTCTTCAATATGGGCGCGATGGAGAACAAAGGGTTAAATATTTTTAACTCCAAATACGTGCTGGCGAAAGCCGAAACCGCCACCGACAAGGATTACCTGAATATCGAGGCGGTGATCGGCCACGAATATTTCCACAACTGGACCGGCAACCGCGTGACCTGTCGTGACTGGTTCCAGCTCAGCCTGAAGGAAGGGCTGACGGTATTCCGCGATCAGGAGTTCAGCTCCGATTTGGGCTCACGTCCGGTCAACCGTATCGATAATGTGCGCGTTATGCGCGGTGCGCAGTTCGCCGAAGATGCCAGCCCAATGGCGCATGCTATTCGTCCGGACAAAGTGATCGAAATGAACAACTTTTACACCCTGACGGTGTACGAGAAAGGTTCTGAAGTGATCCGCATGATGCATACGCTGCTGGGAGAAGAACAGTTCCAGAAGGGGATTCAGCTGTACTTCGAGCGTCACGACGGCAGTGCGGCGACCTGTGACGATTTCGTTCAGGCGATGGAAGATGCGTCCAACGTTGACCTGTCGCTGTTTCGCCGCTGGTACAGCCAGTCTGGTACGCCGTTACTGACGGTTCGTGACGAATACGACGCCGAGCACCACCAGTACCGTCTGCACGTCAGCCAGAAAACCGCGCCGACCGCCGATCAGCCGGAAAAACTGCCGCTGCATATCCCGCTGGATATTGAACTGTACGATGCACAAGGCAACGTGATTGCCCTGCAGAGAAACGTCTCGCCGATCAATAACGTGCTTAACGTCACCGAAGCGGAACAGACCTTCGTGTTTGATGGCGTGGCGCACAAGCCGGTACCGTCCCTGCTACGTGAGTTCTCTGCACCGGTTAAACTGGATTATCCGTACAGCGATCAGCAATTGACCTTCCTGATGCAGCATGCTCGCAATGAGTTTGCCCGTTGGGATGCGGCACAGAGCCTGCTGGCGACCTACATCAAACTGAACGTGGCCAAACATCAGCAACAACAGCCGTTGTCGCTGCCGCTGCACGTTGTTGATGCGTTCCGCGCCGTATTGTTGGACGAGAAGTTGGATCCGGCGTTGGCTGCACAGATCCTGACGTTGCCTTCAGAAAGTGAAATTGCCGAGCTGTTTGCCACTATCGATCCTGAAGCGATCGCCGTGGTGCACGAAGCGATCGTCCGCTGTCTGGCGAAGGAAATGGCCGATGAGTGGCTGGCGGTTTATCACGCTAACAAGACCGACGGCTACCGGGTTGAACATGCTGACATCGCGAAACGTGCGCTGCGCAACGTGTGCCTGGGTTACCTGGCCTTTGGCGATGAAGCGCTGGCCGACCGATTGGTGACGGAGCAGTATCGCCAGGCGGATAATATGACCGATTCGCTGGCGGCTCTGGCCGCTGCGGTGGCGGCGCAATTGCCTTGCCGCGACGCGCTGTTGGCGGCCTTTGACGAACGCTGGCACCAGGATGGTCTGGTGATGGACAAGTGGTTTGTGCTGCAGGCGACCAGCCCGGCGGCGGACGTGCTGACCAAAGTGCGTGGGTTGCTGAAACACCGTTCATTCAGCCTGAGCAATCCAAACCGCACACGCTCATTGATTGGGGGCTTTGCTTCTGCCAACCCGGCGGCGTTTCATGCAGCGGACGGCAGTGGCTATCAGTTCCTGGTGGAAATCCTCAGCGATTTGAACCAGCGCAACCCGCAGATTGCTGCTCGCCTGATCGAACCTTTGATCCGCTTGAAACGCTACGATGCTTCACGTCAGGCATTAATGCGCAAAGCGCTTGAACAGTTGAAAGGGCTGGAGAATTTGTCCGGCGACCTGTTCGAGAAAATCACCAAGGCGCTCGACGCGTAAGTCTAGGAAGGGACGGCATGCCGTCCCTTTTTTAATTTGCTGCGCGGCGTGTGGCCTGGCTTAAGGGGGAGGGCGGAGACAATACTCTGTCCAGCACCTCGGCCTCCAACTCTGCCAGTTTGACTGACCCTTTGCGTCGTGGGCGCGGCAGGTCGACGGTCAGATCCAGGCCGATACGGCCTTCCTCAATCAAAATGACGCGATCCGCCAACGCAATGGCTTCACTGACGTCATGCGTCACCAGCAATACGGTGAAACCGTGCTGTTGCCACAACCCTTCAATCAATCCCTGCATTTCAATCCGCGTCAAGGCGTCGAGCGCCCCCAAAGGTTCGTCCAACAGCAACAGGCGTGGACGGTGGATCAGCGCACGTGCCAGAGCCACTCGTTGTTTTTGTCCTCCGGACAAGGCCGCTGGCCACTCGTTGGCGCGGTCGGCCAGCCCGACGGCTTCCAGCGCTTGCAACGCATCGGCACGCCAGTTACCGCGCAGGCCAAGGCCCACATTGTCGATCACCTTTTTCCACGGTAGCAGGCGGGCGTCCTGAAACATTAAGCGGGTATCGTCTCTGGCGCTGGCAAGGGGCGCATTCCCGCTCAGCAAGGCGCCGCTGGTGGCTTTTTCCAGTCCTGCCATTAGACGCAGCAGCGTGCTTTTACCGCAGCCACTGCGGCCGACCACGGCGACAAACTGTCCCGCGCTGATGCGCAATTGAATATTGTCCAGCACGGTGCGGTTACCGTAGCGCTTGGCAATGGACTCGAGCGTGACCGGCGTCCCTTGGGGAATTCGAGCGGGAGTCGTCATAGCGCTTCTCCTTGTTTCAGTTGATAGGCCGGGTGCCAGCGCAACCAGACGCGTTCCAGCAACTGTGCGCTGACGTCCGCCAGCTTGCCGAGCAGGGCATAAAGCACAATCGCCACCACCACCACGTCGGTCTGCAAGAATTCACGTGCGTTCATCGCCAGATAACCGATACCCGAATTGGCGGAAATGGTTTCGGCCACGATCAGCGTCAGCCACATAAAGCCCAACGCGAAACGAACGCCGACCATAATCGACGGCAGAGCGCCCGGCAAAACCACCTGAGCAAAGAGCTGGAAACCGCTCAGGCCGTAGCTGCGCGCCATTTCAAGCAGGCCGTGATCGATATTCTTGATACCGTGATAGGTATTCAAATAAATGGGGAACAGCGTGCCTAACGCCACCAGAAAAATCTTGGCGGATTCATCGATGCCGAACCACAGGATCACCAGCGGGATCAGCGCCAGATGCGGCACGTTGCGGATCATCTGCACGGAGCTGTCCAACAGGCGCTCGCCCCAACGCGACAGACCGGTGATAAAGCCCAGCACCAGCCCAATGCTGCCGCCGATGCTAAAACCGATCAGTGCGCGCCAACTGCTGATCGTCAGGTGTTGCCACAACTCGCCGCTTTTGGTTAGCGTCCAGAAGGCGGTGACGACCGCGCTCGGTGCCGGCAGAATACGGTTCGACAGCCACCCCGCCTCGACGGAGATTTGCCAGATAACCACCAGCGCTACCGGCAATGCCCAGGGGGCCAGCCGGTGCAATATGCGTTGTGTACCCTTAGCCATAAGGAGGCTCCTCAGCTTTGCGACGCTTTTTGCGGAATATAGATATTGGCCACCACTTCTCCCTGGGCCTTGACCGGTTTGCGCTGCGTGGGGATTTGGTTTTCCACCAGGTCAAGATGGGGGAACAGCAGTTCGCCGACGCGATAGGCTTCTTCCAGATGCGGGTAGCCGGACAGGATAAAGGTATCGATGCCCAGATCGGCATATTCCTGCATGCGCGCCGCCACCGTCGGGCCGTCGCCGACCAGGGCAGTACCGGCCCCGCCACGGACCAGGCCCACCCCGGCCCACAGATTGGGGCTGATCTCCAGATTGTCTTTTTTGCCGCCGTGGAGGGCTGCCATGCGTCGTTGCCCTACAGAGTCAAAGCGGGCAAATGCCTTTTGTGCATCGGCGATGGTTTTTTCATCCAGATTGGCAATCAGTCGGTCTGCTGCACGCCAGGCTTCTTCGGTAGTTTCACGCACGATCACGTGCAGGCGAATGCCGAAGCGCACCTTGCGACCTTTGGCCGCTGCTTTGGCGCGGACCTCGGCAATTTTTTCTTTCACCTGCGCCGGGGGTTCTCCCCAGGTGAGGTACATTTCAACCTGTTCGGCGGCCAGATCCTGCGCAGCGGCAGAGGATCCGCCGAAATACAGCGGCGGACGTGGTTGTTGCACCGGCGGGTACAGCAGCTTTGCCCCCTTTACCTGAATATGCTTGCCATCGAAATCGACGGTTTCCCCTTCCAGCACCTTTCGCCAAACGTGGGTGAACTCTGCCGAAGCCTCGTAACGTTCTTCGTGATTCAGATGCAGCCCTTCCGCCGCCAGCTCCTCGGGATCGCCGCCGGTAACCAGGTTGAACAACGCTCGACCATTGGAAAGACGATCCAGCGTCGCCGCCTGGCGAGCCGCCAGGGTGGGCGAAATTATGCCGGGGCGCAAAGCCACCAGGAACTTCAGCCGCTGAGTAACAGGAATTAACGATGCGGCCACGAGCCAGGAGTCTTCACAAGAACGGCCGGTGGGGATCAACACGCCGCCGAACCCCAGCCGATCGGCCGCTTGGGCAATTTGCTGCAAATAGCCGTAATCGACGCTACGCGCGCCTTCGGTGCTGCCGAGATAGTGGCCGTCGCCATGGGTTGGTAAAAACCAGAATACGTTCAGGCTCATCGTCTATTCTCCAAAATTATTGTGCGCTCGGGCGCCAGATGCGTTGCGAGATATCGACCTTCACGGGCACCAGACGGTTGGCGTAAAACAGATCGGCGGTTTGCTGCTGGGCGGCAATGGTGCGTGCGTCCAGCGGTTTGATGGCGGTCGGTGGGCGGTGATCCAAATAAGACGAGATCACTTTTTCCGGCAGCCCCATGGCGTTCGCCAGCAGCGTGACGCTTTGCGCCCGGTCGCTTTGGGTCAGTGCATCCGCTTTGGTCAACTCATCGAGCACCTGCTGAATAAACGGCCCGTTAGCTTCGGTATAAGTGCGCACCGCCAGATAGAAGGAGCCGGTTTGATTCAAATCGGTGCCGTCACCCAGCACCCGCACGCCGCCCTGCAACAAGGCTGCGGAATAGTACGGGTCCCAAATGGTCCAGGCATCGACGTTGCCCTGCTGGAATGCGGCGCGGGCATCTGCCGGCGTCAGGTAAACCGGTTGGATATCGGTGAATTTCAGTCCGGCTTTTTGCAGCGAACGCAGCAGCAGGTTGTGGGAACTGGAGCCTTTCTGGAAGGCGACTTTGTGGCCTTTCAAATCAGCGACGGTTTTGATCGGGCTATTTTCCGGCACCAGGATCACTTCCGCCTTGGGTTTAGGTGGCTCTACGCCGACATACAGCAGATCCGCCCCGGCGGCCTGGGCAAAGATCGGCGGAATATCGCCGGTGCTGCCCAGATCGATACTGCCGACGTTCAACGCCTCAAGCATCTGCGGGCCGGCGGGGAATTCGATCCAACTGATTTTGGTGGTGGGGAAACGCTGTTCCAGCAGGCGGTGTGATTTTGCCAGTACCAGACTGACCGATCCTTTTTGATAACCGATACGAAACTGCGCCGGATCCTGTGCGCTGGCGGAATTGATCCACGCCAGTGAGATGATGCCGGCCAAAGCGCCAGTGCCAAGCCAACGGCCAAGTGATGAAAGTCGCGTCATTCTCTTTCCTTATATAGAGCGTGCTGTCAGGCGGTTTGACGCGCAAACAGAGACGGGGAGAGTTTTGCCTGGGGAGGTTTACGGCGACCGAGTGCCAGGTAGAAGCTTTCCAGAGCTTCTTCCAACCGCGATGCCAGCCCGTCGGACAGCGTGATATCTTCACCGCTCAACACCACCTGGCTGTCGTCGGCGAACACCCCGTGCAGCACTTCCTGAGCTTTCAATGCCGCCAACACCGGTTTGAGGGCATAGTCCACTGCCAACATATGACCAATAGAACCGCCGGTAGCCAGGGGTAACACCACCTTATGGTCAAGCGCTCGCTCAGGCAGCAGATCCAGCAGGGTTTTCAGCGCACCGGAAAACGAGGCCTTATACACCGGCGTAGAGACCAACAGGCCGTCGGCCAAAGCCAGTTGCTCGGTAAAGGCTTTTATCGCCGGGCTATTGAAATTGGCGTACAGCAAGTCTTCTGCGTCAAAGTCGTGCAGGGTGTAGGAGATCACTTCTACGCCTTGCTGCTGCAACCAATTCTTACTCAAGGAAAGCAGGGCCGCTGAACGTGATGGGATGCGAGGGCTCCCGGACAGTGATATAACGCGCATTACCACTCCTTATAACTAAAAGTTAGGTTTAATTAAAAAATCGTCGAGAAGTGTTTTAAACCTATCAGCAAAGGGGCGGGTTACTTAAATCTCATTTTTTGATTTTGATATGCGTAAATGCGGATTGGCGGGGCATTGGCTCCCCGTCAGGGGAAACGATTGCGTTAAAAACGCTTTTTTTGCTTTTAATCAATTCCAATTGGCCAAGGGATACCGGATAATACGCCCCCGGTTTGCAACCGGGAAATCAGGAGAGTACATGTACTACCCCCTCATCAGAAAAGCGTTGTTCCAGCTCGATCCCGAGCGTGCGCATGAATTGACTTTTCATCAGCTCCGCCGCATCACCGGCACCCCGTTAGAATTTGTTATTCGCCAGTCTGTGCCGACCAAGCCAGTAAGCTGCATGGGGCTCTCTTTTAAAAATCCTTTGGGTTTGGCCGCCGGCCTGGATAAAGACGGCGAGTGCATCGACGCATTTGGTGCCATGGGCTTTGGCTTTGTCGAAGTTGGCACCGTGACGCCACGCCCGCAGTCGGGCAATGATAAACCGCGTCTGTTCCGCATCGTGGAAGCGGAAGGCCTGATCAACCGAATGGGCTTTAATAACCAGGGCGTGGATAATCTGGTTGAAAACGTTAAGAAATCCCATTTCGGCGGTATTCTGGGGATTAATATCGGTAAGAATAAAGATACCCCGGTCGAGCAAGGAAAAGACGATTATCTGATCTGTATGGATAAAGTTTATCCGTATGCCGGTTATATCGCGATTAACATTTCGTCACCCAATACGCCGGGGTTACGATCCTTACAGTACGGCGAAGCGTTAGACGATCTTTTGGCCGCCATTAAAAATAAGCAGCAGGAATTGCATGCGCGCCATCACAAATATGTGCCGGTGGCGGTAAAGATCGCACCGGATCTTTCAGAAGAAGAATTGATCCAAATAGCCGACAGTTTGGTGCGCCATAATATTGATGGTGTGATCGCGACCAATACCACGCTGGATCGTAAATTGATCCAGGGGCTGAATTATTGCGAGCAAATGGGGGGCCTGAGTGGTCGTCCGCTGCAGGCGAGCAGCACCGAAGTGATCCGTCGTTTGTCGCTAGAGCTGCAAGGGCGTTTACCGATTATCGGCGTTGGCGGAATTGATTCCCTGATGGCCGCACGGGAAAAAATGGCGGCCGGTGCTTCGCTGGTACAAATTTATTCCGGATTTATCTTCAAAGGTCCGCGCCTGATTAAAGATATCGTTAACTACATCTAATATTTTTCCTTTCATTTTCAGCCGGGGGTTTATTTCTTCCCCCGGCTCGTCTATATTTTGTCCACTAGCATAAATATCGTTCGCGGAATTATCCGATGTTTAAGCGACTTGAGTGGTGATAAAATCACCTTTTAGGGTAAATACGGCGTGGCATGGGCAGCGAGAAGGATAAGACATGAAGATAAAACCTGACGATAATTGGCGTTGGTATTTTGACGCCGAACACGATCGGCTAATGCTGGATTTAGCCAATGGGATGATCTTCCGCTCGCGTTTTCCTGCCAAAATGTTAACGCCGGATGCCTTTGATGAGTGTTCTTTCTGTGTGGATGACGCGGCGCTTTATTTTAATTATGAAGAGCAGTGCAAACAGATAAAGCTCAGCCATGAACAACGCGCCGAACTGGTATTAAATGCCCTGGTGGCCTATCGCTTCCTGAAACCGCTGATGCCGAAAAGCTGGCATTTCTCGCAGCAGCATTACCCGTTGCAGCCGAAAAATGGCGAATTAGCGGCGGTGAAGGTGATGGAGAGCGGCGTTGAAGCGCGTCTGCTGGTGGTGGAAGCCGGTGATAACGCCAGCCTATGCCTGCTGGCGCAAAACCAACTCTCCGTCGCTGGTCGCACTATGGTTCTGGGTGACGCCATCAAAGTGATGCACGATCGCCTTAAACCCTGCGCGCAAGATGAAACCTCCGCCCCGGCTTACGACAGGGCGGTATAACGGCGATTACGCCAGCGTCAAATCGCTTTTTGGAATACAGCTGCAGCAAAGGATGGTGCCATTGTTGGCTACCGCACTTTTCTTCAGCGGCGCCACTTCGCCACTGACCAAGGTTATGCGACAACTTCCGCAAATTCCCGCACGGCATGAATAAGGCACGCGGAGCCCTTGCTGTTCCAACTGCTCCAGTAAGATCTGCTGATTATTGCCGGTAAACACCGTTCCCGCGTATTCGATAGTAACGCTATGTTCACTGTCCTGCGGTGCCTGCACGCTCTCAACCACTTTTCCTGCGCTATAAGGGCGTGGCGGCTTGGTGGATAACACTTCTACTCTATCGCCGACGCGGATAATACCGCTGCTGCGCGCCACCATATTCTGGCCAAAATCGATATCGCCGTTATCAGCCGTGCGGAATTTCTGCAGAGTGCTCAGCGGTTCGCCGCTTGAGTGCTTGCGCCCCCGCTCGGTGCTGACGGTGGTCAACACGCAGCGGCTACAGGGCTTGACCAGATCAAACATCACGTCACCGACGCGGATCACCTGCCAACCATCCTCGGCCCAGGCATTCGCGCCGGTGACCACCAGATTGGGGCGGAACTGCTCAAGCTTGATGCTGCCGGGGCAACGCTGCTGCAAATCGTTGAATGAGGCTTCGTTGATCAGCAAATAAGGATAGCCGTCGGCGAAAGAAAGGGGGATTTCCGGGTGTTTTTTCACGCGGCGGGTCAGCTCGGGGCCAAGCCAACGCAGCTGCACTTCACGCTGGAAATAACCGCTCAGCCAGCTGTTAATCGCTGCCGGCGCAATCAGGGCGGTGAAATGATTGCCCCAAACTTCGGTCGGTTGCGCCTCAGGGGCGAAATCGCTGAAGCGGATGGCCGCGCTTTCTCCGTCCGGCGCGGTCAGGAATAGCCCATCGGGCAGCAGAGCCGGGGTGAACATCACCATTTGCGGATATTGGCGCGCGGTAATAAAGGTGCCATCCGGTTCGGTGATCATAAAGGTACGGTCGAAAGCCAATCCACTGCTGGAAGCCTGCGCGTGCGAAAGCTGCAAACCACGAAGCGATTTCACCGGATGAACGTAAATTTTCGAAAGCGTAATCACCCTTATCCCCGTGCGATTATTAAATAGAAGGGAGCAACTTTATGACAAGCGGTCTGGATTAGCTATAATGCGCAACAATTTTCTTTTTGGTGATAAGTACGATATGAACTCTCTGTTTGCCAGCACGGCGCGTGGACTGGAAGAACTGTTAAAAAGCGAACTGGAAGCGCTGGGCGCTCACGCCTGTAAAGTAGTGCAGGGTGGGGTACATTTTCAGGGTGACGATCGTCTTCTGTACCAAAGCTTGCTGTGGAGCCGTCTGGCCTCACGTATTTTGCTGCCGCTGAATGAATTCCGCGTGCACAGCGATCTGGATCTGTATCTGGGTGTGCAGGCGATCGACTGGACCAACATTTTCGGCGTGGATAAAACCTTCGCCGTGCATTTCAGCGGCGTGAACGAAGAGATCCGCAACAGCCAATATGGTGCGTTGAAGGTTAAGGACGCCATCGTCGACAGCTTTACTCGCAAACTCGACCAGCGTCCGACGGTTGCGAAGCAGCAGCCGGATATTCGCGTCAATGTGTTCCTGCAGCGCGATATGGCCAGCGTAGCGCTCGATCTGAGCGGTGAAGGCCTGCATCAACGTGGCTACCGTGATCTGACCGGCCAGGCACCGCTGAAAGAGAGCCTGGCGGCGGCGATTGTGCAACGCTCCGGCTGGCAACCGGGGACTCCGATGCTCGATCCTATGTGTGGCTCGGGGACGCTATTGATTGAGGCGGCGATGATAGCTTCCGATCGCGCTCCGGGTCTGCACCGTCAACATTGGGGCTTTACCGCCTGGAATGGCCATAACGTCGATCTGTGGCGCGAAGTGATCACCGAAGCACAGGTGCGTGCACGCCGTGGCTTGCAAGAAACCACCTCACGTTTCTTCGGTTCTGATATCGATCGTCGGGTGATTGAAATGGCGCGCGGCAATGCCCGTCGTGCAGGCGTTGCCGAACTGATAACCTTTAACGTCAACGACGTCGCTAAACTGACCAATCCACTGCCGGAAGGCCCGACGGGCACCGTAGTGTGCAACCCGCCGTACGGCGAGCGTCTGGAAAGTGAACCGGCGCTGATCGCCCTGCATAATATGCTGGGCCGTATCATGAAGAGCGCATTCGGCGGCTGGCAGTTGTCATTGTTCAGCGCATCGCCGGAACTGCTGAGCTGCCTGCAGCTGCGTGCCGAACGCCAGTTCAAGGCCAAAAATGGCCCGTTGGACTGCGTGCAGAAAAATTACCAACTGGCGGAGAACCCACAGGGCTCCGGCGGTATTCAGGTTGCGGAAGATTTTGCCAACCGCCTGCGCAAGAACCTGAAGAAGCTCGACAAGTGGGCCAAACAGCAGGGCATTGAATGCTATCGCCTGTATGATGCTGACCTGCCGGAATACAACGTGGCGGTAGACCGCTACGGCAGCAAGGTGGTGGTACAAGAGTACGCGCCGCCGAAAACCATCGATGCGCAGAAAGCGCGTCAACGTCTGTTCGATGTGATCAATGCCACGCTGGCGGTGCTGGAATTGCCGTCCAATCAGCTGATCCTGAAAACCCGTGAGCGCCAGAAAGGCAAAAACCAGTATGAAAAACTGGCACAGAAGGGCGAGTTCCTGCTGGTGGAAGAGTTTAACGCCAAGCTGTGGGTTAACCTGACTGACTATCTCGATACCGGCCTGTTCCTCGACCACCGCATTGCTCGCCGTATGCTGGGTGAGATGAGCAAGGGCAAAGACTTCCTCAACCTGTTCGCCTATACCGGCACTGCCAGCGTACACGCCGGGTTGGGTGGCGCGCGCAGTACCACCACGGTGGATATGTCGCGTACCTATCTCGAATGGGCAGAGAAAAACCTGCGCGTTAACGGTCTGACCGGCAAACAGCACAGATTGATCCATGCGGATTGCCTGTCATGGCTGCAAAATGCCGACGAACAATTCGACGTGATCTTTATCGATCCGCCGACCTTCTCCAACTCCAAGCGGATGGAGAACACTTTTGACGTTCAGCGCGATCACCTGGTGCTGATGCAAGATTTGAAACGGTTGCTGCGTCGTAACGGGACCATCATGTTCTCGAACAACAAGCGCGGTTTCCAGATGGATATGGCCGGCCTGAGCGCCCTGGGTCTGGAGGCGAAAGAAATTACCGCCCAGACGCAGTCGCAGGACTTTGCCCGTAACCGTCAAATTCATAACTGCTGGCTGGTTACCCACGCCGGCGAAGGAAAATAATTACTATGTCGTTAATCAGCATGTCCGGTGCCTGGCTGTCATTCAGCGATGCGCCGCTTTTAGATAACACCGAAATTCATATTGAAGACAACGAACGCGTTTGTCTGGTTGGGCGTAATGGCGCCGGTAAATCCACGCTGTTGAAGATCCTCGGTAAAGAAATTCCGCTGGACGATGGCCGGGTGATTTACGAGCAAGATCTGATCGTTGCGCGTCTGCAACAGGATCCCCCGCGCAATATCGGCGGGACAGTATTCGATTTCGTGGCCGAAGGCGTGGCCGAGCAGGCGGAACACCTGAAGGCCTATCACGCGATTTCGCACCTGGTGGAAACCGATCCGAGCGAAAAAAACCTGACGCGTATGGCGCAGATTATGGAAATCCTCGATCACCAGGGGCTTTGGCAGCTCGACAGCCGCATCAGCGAAGTGCTGTTGCAGCTGGGCCTGAACGGGGACGCGGAGCTTTCCTCGCTGTCCGGCGGTTGGCTGCGTAAAGCGGCGCTGGGGCGTGCGCTGGTCAGCTCTCCACGCGTATTGCTGCTGGACGAACCGACCAACCACCTGGACATTACCACCATCGACTGGCTGGAAGGCTTCCTGAAAGAGTTCCAGGGCAGCATCGTGTTCATTTCTCACGACCGTTCCTTTATCCGCAACATGGCGACGCGCATTGTCGATCTCGACCGTGGCAAGCTGGTGTCCTGGCCGGGCAATTATGATCTGTATCTGCTGAGCAAAGAAGAAGCGCTGCGGGTAGAAGAGCTGCAAAACGCCGAATTCGACCGCAAGCTGGCGCAGGAAGAAGTGTGGATCCGTCAGGGCATCAAGGCGCGTCGTACCCGTAACGAAGGCCGCGTACGTGCGCTGAAGGCATTACGTAACGAGCGTTCAGAACGTCGTGAAGTGATGGGCACCGCCAAAATGCAGGTTGAAGAAGCGGTACGCTCCGGCAAGATCGTGTTCGAGATGGAAGACGTCAACTATCAGGTCGGCGGCAAAGTGCTGGTGCGCAATTTCTCCGCTCAGGTGCAGCGCGGCGACAAGATTGCCCTGGTCGGTCCGAACGGCTGCGGCAAGACGACCTTGCTGAAGCTGATGCTTGGCCAGTTGAAGGCCGACAGCGGTCGCGTACATTGCGGCACCAAGCTTGAAGTGGCCTACTTCGACCAGCACCGCGCCGAACTGGATCCGGAACGTACGGTGATGGACAACCTGGCAGAAGGCAAGCAGGAAGTGATGGTCAATGGCCGTTCCCGTCACGTACTGGGCTATCTGCAGGACTTCCTGTTCCATCCGAAACGCGCCATGACGCCGGTGAAAGCATTGTCAGGCGGCGAGCGTAACCGTCTGTTGCTGGCCAAGCTGTTCCTGAAGCCAAGCAACTTATTGATTCTCGATGAACCAACCAACGATCTTGACGTCGAAACGCTGGAGCTGCTGGAAGAGTTGATCGATGGCTATCAGGGCACAGTGCTGCTGGTGAGCCACGATCGTCAATTCGTCGACAACTCCGTGACCGAGTGCTGGATCTTTGAAGGCAACGGCGAGATCAGCACCTTTGTCGGCGGTTATTACGATGCGCACCACCAGCGCGCAACGGCAAAACCTATTCGCCAGGTCGCGGCTGAACAGAATAAGCCGGCGGCGGAGAAAAAGGCTGAACAGCCCAAGAAACCGGCGGCTAAACTGAGCTATAACTTGTTACGCGAACTGGAACAGTTGCCGCAACGCCTTGAACAGCTGGAAGCGGAAATTGAAGCACTGCAGGCGCAAATGAGCGATGCTGATTTCTTCACGCGCCCCCACAGCGAAACACAACAGGTGTTGACGGCGCTGGCCGCCGCCGAAGGAGCGTTGGAAGAAGCCTTCGCCCGTTGGGAAGAGTTGGAAGCGATGAAAAACGGCTAACCGTTGAGAATACCGTCCGCGCGCTGCTGCGGACGGTATTGCCGTACCGGTGAGCGACGTTGTTAAGGAGGATTATGGTGTGTTCCCACGAGAATCACGAGCAGCACAGTCACGCAACACACGCAAAACAGCAACAGGACAATCTGATGCTGTGTCCACAATGCGACATGTTGGTGGCCTTGCCGCCGCTGGCATATGGTTCAAAAGCGGTATGCCCGCGTTGTAAAACGACCCTCAGCTCCCGCTGGCAGGAACCGCGCAAGCGGCCAATCGGCTATGCACTCAGCGCATTGTTCATGCTGCTGCTGGCGAATATTTTCCCGTTTATCAATATGCGCGTTGCCGGCCTCGGTAACGAAATCAAACTGATCCAGATCCCGCAGGTGATGGTGGCGGAAGACTACGCCAGCATGGCCACGTTGTTTATGGTGTTCGTACAGTTGATCCCTGCATTCTGCATGGTGGCGATCATTGTGCTGTGTGCCCGAGTGCGTATCCCCCTTGGCCTGAAAGAGTGGATGGCCAAGATGCTGTTCCAGTTTAAAACCTGGTGCATGGTGGAGATTTTCCTCGCAGGGGTGTTGGTCAGCTTCGTCAAGCTGATGGCCTATGGCGATATCGGTATCGGCAGCAGCTTTGTGCCTTATTGCCTGTTCTGTCTGCTGCAGGTGCGCGCCTTCCAATGTGTCGATCGCCGCTGGTTATGGAATGACATTGAACCTGCACCGCGGCTCGATCGTCCAATGCAGGTTGGGCACATCGGGTTGCGCCAGGGCCTGCGCTCTTGCCAATGCTGTACGGCGATTCTGCCGGCCGAGATGACCCGTTGCCCACGCTGCCACACCAAAGGTTATGTCCGTCGCCGCCACAGTTTGCAATGGACATTGGCACTGCTTGTCACCTCTATCATGCTGTATATTCCGGCTAATCTGCTGCCTATTATGGTTACCGAAGCCCTGGGCAACAAAATCACCTCTACCATCATGGCCGGGGTGATCCTGCTGTGGGGCGAGGGATCTTATCCGGTGGCGATGGTGATCTTCATCGCCAGCATCATGGTGCCGTCGTTGAAAATGTTGGCGATTGGCTGGTTGTGCTGGGATGCTAACGGCAGGCATAAACCCCGGGCTGACAGCGAACGGATGCACCTGATTTATGAAGTGGTTGAATTCGTTGGCCGCTGGTCAATGATCGACGTGTTTGTGATTGCCGTGCTTTCGGCATTGGTACGGATGGGACAATTGATGAGTATTTATCCTGCTACTGGCGCACTGCTGTTCGCCATGGTGGTGATCCTCACTATGTTTGCTGCCATGACGTTTGACCCCCGGCTGACCTGGGATCGCGTAAATGAAACAATAAAAAAGGAGCCGCAAGGTGACGGAAAATAATCATAGCGTCGCGGACGTTGAAAAGATCAAGCGCTGGTCGCCGGTGTGGATTATCCCCATCGTCACTGCGCTGATCGGCGCCTGGATCCTGTTTTACCATTTCAGCCACCAGGGGCCTCAGGTGACGCTGGTCACCACAACCGCTGAAGGTTTGGAGGCGGGTAAAACCAAAATCACCAGCCGTAGCGTTGACGTCGGTGTAGTGGAAACCGTGACCCTGAGCGATGACCTGAGCAAGGTGGTGGTGCAGGCTCGGTTAAACTCCGGCATGGAGAAATTGCTGCGCGAGGATACCGCCTTCTGGGTGGTGAAACCGCAGATTGGCCGTGAAGGCATTTCCGGTCTGGGTACGTTGCTGTCTGGTGCTTACATCGAGCTGCAGCCGGGCAAAAAAGGTAAAGAGAAAAACGATTATCAACTGCTGGATGCACCACCGTTGGCTTCTCCGGACGCCAAAGGTTTGCGCATCATACTGGACAGTGAGAAATCGGGGCAGTTGAATGCCGGCGATCCGGTATTGTTCCGCGGCTACCGCGTTGGCTCGGTAGAGACCAGCTATTTTGATCCGAAAATGCGCGCCATGCGTTATCAGCTGTTCATCTCCGCACCTTACGACCAACTGGTGACCAGCAACGTTCGCTTCTGGAAAGACAGCGGCGTGGCCTTCGACATGTCTGCGCAGGGGATGCGGGTAGAAATGGGATCCCTGGCTACGCTGTTCAGCGGTGGCGTCAGCTTTGACGTGCCGGACGGTTGGGATCGCGGTGAGCAGGTAAAAGAGAAAACCGAATATCAGCTGTTCGATAACCAACGCAGCATCCAGGATTCGTTGTACACCGTACACAAAGATTACCTGATGTTCTTCTCCGACTCGATCCGTGGCCTGCAGCCGGGTGCGCCAGTTGAGTTCCGCGGTATCCGTTTGGGGACCGTGGCGCAAGTACCATTCTATAAAGAAGGTATGATGCAGCGTCTGGATAACGATTACCGGATCCCGGTGCTGATCCGCATCGAACCCGATCGTTTCCAAAAACAGTTGGGCGGCAATTTCGATATTGAAGGCCATCTGAAAGATGCTGAATCTCGCGGCATGCGTGCTGCGCTCAAATCTGCCAACCTGCTAACCGGTTCACTGTACATCGATCTGGATTTCTATCCGCAGGAGAAACCGTGGAAAGGGCCGCGTGAGCTGTTTGGTTATCCGTTGATGCCGACCACCAGCGGCGGTTTGGCGCAGATCCAACAGAAACTGATGCAGACCTTGGATAAGATCAACGCGATGCCATTGAATCCGATGATCAACGAAGCGACCAAGACCCTGGCGGAAAGTCAGAAAACCATGAAGTCGACGCAACAGACCATGAAATCGTTGAACGACATCATCGCCAGTAAAGAGATGAAGGCACTGCCGCAGGATATGCAAAAAACGCTGCAGGAGCTGAATCGCAGCATGAAAGGCTTCCAGCCAGGTTCACCGGCCTACAACAAGATGGTCGGCGATATGCAACGTCTCGATCAGGTGCTGCGTGAGTTGCAGCCAGTGCTGCGCACCCTGAATGAAAAGAGCAACGCGCTGGTATTTGAAGCCGCGGGCAGTAACGATCCTCAGCCGAAGAAGGCCAATAAATGATGAAATGGATTCCTATAGCCCTGGCGCTGGTACTCAGCGCCTGTAGCAGCACACCACAGAAAACCTATTACCAACTGCCGGCGCTGGGTGTGCCGACACAGGTGAGCGGCGGTGAGACTTCTCGCCAACTGTGGTTGGAACACGTCACCGTGGCGGATTATCTGGCGCAGAACGGCGTGGTTTATCAAACCAATGATGTGCAGTACGTTATTGCTCAGAATAACCTGTGGGCCAGCCCGCTCGACCAGCAGCTGCAGCAAACGCTGGTCACTAACCTGAGCAGCGCATTGCCGGGCTGGGTGGTCTCCTCCCAGCCGATGAGCAGCGATCAGGATGTGTTGAACGTGACGGTCAGCGGTTTCCATGGTCGTTTTGATGGCAAGGCGATTATTCGTGGCGAATGGGTGCTGAGTCATCAAGGCAAGCTGACCAAACGGCCATTCAGCCTGGAGCTGAAACAGGGCGAGGATGGTTACGATGCGTTAGTCCGTACCCTGGCGCAAGGCTGGCAGCAAGAGGCGCAGTCCATCGCCTCGCAGGCCGGTCGTTTTTAGTCATAATTTGGACTAAAAAGGTCTAATCCCTTCCGATGAAAAATATTAAAACTTTTCGTCGGGAGGGATTTTTATTTTATTTCAATCAGTTAACCTCTTCCTCGGCATATCAGCCACTTAGCCAATTCTGCGTGTGTAGCTCACAAATATGACATTGGCGTGAATTTTGCGCATTGATCTTCCCTTCATTTAGCGCTATTGCTTATACGTGGCTGCACAAAAAGCAGCCATTGTTTTCTTTCCACCAGACCAAATATGAGGGAAACGAGGCATGAAGAGACAGAAACGCGATCGTCTGGAAAGGGCGCATTCACGAGGTTATCAGGCAGGTATCTTAGGGCGTTCTAGGGAATATTGTCCCTACCAATCATCTGTGGACGCCCGGTCTCAATGGCTGGGAGGTTGGCGAGAAGCCATGGAAGACAGGGCTGTGACCGCTTAAGCGGCTCTCTGTCAAAAAAAAGGAATAACCTCCGCTCCGGGCGGAGGTTTTTGTTTAAACCGTCTTATTCCTGCCAGCGTTTCAGCAAGATACTCGCATTCACGCCGCCAAAGCCAAAGCCGTTCGACAGCGCGTAGTTGATGGTCATTGGTTGCGCTTTATTGGCCACCAAATGCAATCCCTCGGCCGCCGGGTCTGGATTATCCAGATTCAGCGTGGCTGGTGCGATCTGATCGCGCAGTGCCAGCGCCGTAAATATGGTTTCCAGCCCGCCTGCAGCCCCGAGTAAATGTCCCGTAGCGGATTTGGTCGACGTGATGGCTACGCTGCCCCCGGTACCGAACAGGTGTTTAATGGCGTTGATCTCACCCAAATCACCGACGGGTGTTGAGGTCGCGTGGGCATTCAGGTGCTGAATTTGCTCCGGTGCGACACCGGCCTGTTTCAGCGCAATTTTCATTGCGCGATAGGCGCCATCACCGTCTTCAGCACCGGAGGTCATGTGGTAGGCATCGGCACTGGTACCGTAGCCGACAATTTCTGCCAGTGGTGTGGCACCACGCGCCAGCGCATGTTCCAGCGTTTCAATAACCAACATGCCGGCACCTTCCCCCATGACAAAACCGTTGCGGGCACTGTCGAATGGCCGAGAGGCTTTTTCTGCCTCTTCTGGTGACGTCGTGGACATGGCGCGCGCTGCGGCAAAGCCCCCGAGGCTGACGGTGTCGATTGCGGCTTCTGTACCGCCACACAGCGCGATATCGGCCTCATCGTTACGAATCATGCGCACCGCGTCACCAATAGCCTGGACGCCTGCTGCACAAGCGGTAACGGGGGCGCCGATCGGGCCCTTGAACTGGTGCTTAATAGACACATGACCGGCCGCCAGATTGACCAGGAACGAAGGAATGGTAAATGGCGAAAGGCGTTTGGCACCCCGGCTGTCGGTGGTACGCACCGCGTGAGCAATCGCCGGAAAGCCACCGATACCGGAGGCAATCACGGTTGCGGTGCGCTCCTGCTTATCTTCCGTATCCGCTGTCCAGCCTGCCTGACGAATGGCCTCATCGGCCGCCGCCATCGCCAGCAGAATAAAGCGGTCCATTTTCTTTTGGTCTTTTGGCGCTACGGAGCTGTCGGGGTCAAAACCTGCCTCGGCGTCCTGCTCCAGTGAAGGCACCTGCCCGCCGATTTTAACCTGCAGGTCGGCAACGATCTCTTCCGGGAGAGGACGAATACCGGACTGGCCATTCAGCAGACGCTGCCAGATAGCCTCTACGCCGCATCCCAGTGGCGAAACGGCGCCCATGCCGGTAATGACTATACGACGACTGTTCATAGTGACTCCTTGGATGATTCGGGGGGGAATGCAGAAAGGTTCTGCTGCATCAGGGCCGCGCGTTGGCGCATACCGTCGGTCGCTGCCGGCCCTGGCGCTAAGGTAATATTATGCAGCGCGATAGGCTGCCGGGTAATGCTGTCGATCAGTTCTACGCGTATTGGCTGCCCGGTACGGCGGTCGACCAGTTCCGCGCTAATGCCGTCATCGGCCAGATGGGTATTTCCCCAATGGAACAGGGCCGCGAGCACTGGGAAGAAATCTTTGCCGCGTTCGGTGAGCAGATACTCATACCGTACTGGCCGGGTTTGATATCGCTGCTTATGCAGGATACCGCTTTCCACCAGGTATCTCAGGCGGCGGGTCAATATGGTGGGCGAAAGCCCCAGGCTTTGCTGGAATTCATCAAACCGCGATAGGCCATGGAACGCATCGCGAAGTATCAGGATGCTCCACCATTCTCCCACGCGGTCCAGTGAGCGGGCTACTGGGCATGGCATGTTGTCAAAACGGGTTTTCTGCATGGCATACCTCCTGGTAACTACAATAATTGTAGTTACTATTTAGCCGCCATGAACCTGAGGTTTAAAGCACAGGGCATAATAGCGGCGGGGAAATAAAACGGCGACCGGGAAGGGCCGCCGTGATTGCGATTAGAACGCAGCAGTGTCCTTGAACAGGCCCACTTTAAGATCGCTGGCGGTGTAAATCACCTGGCCGTCGACCAGAACTTCACCATCTGCCACACCCATAATCAGCTTACGGATGATCACGCGTTTGAAGTTGATGCGGTAGGTGACTTTCTTCGCGGTCGGCAATACCTGGCCGGTGAATTTAACTTCACCCACGCCCAGCGCACGACCTTTGCCTTCGCCACCCAGCCAGCCGAGGTAGAAGCCTACCAACTGCCACATGGCATCCAGACCCAGGCAGCCTGGCATCACTGGATCGCCGATAAAGTGGCAACCGAAGAACCACAGGTCAGGATTGATATCCAGTTCCGCTTCCACATAGCCTTTGTTGTGGGTACCACCGTCTTCGGTCATCTTGACCACGCGGTCCATCATCAACATATTACCTGCCGGCAACGGCGGGCCGCCGGCGCCAAACAGCTCGCCACGGCCGGATGCTTCGAGGTCTTCTTTCGTATAGGAGTCGCGTTTTTCTACCATGTTCTCAGTAAACCTTATTTTAATGAAGGGCGCAGATTAGCTTACACGTGTACGCTGAACAAGTCCGATCAGCCGTGGTTGAACCAGTTGAGCCAACGAAGTGGCCACGGCCAGCGCCGGCGTTCCTGCGGATTCACCTGTGCAATCCGTTCCTGAATCGCAGCTAACAGATTAGGTTGCTGTTCATCAGAGTAAGGATAACCGGTGAGTAATGGCAAGGCCTCTGCGGCGCTGTCGACGGCCCACAGATGGAATTGCCCCTCGCGCACCGCATCGACTACGTCCTGGCGTAGACACAGGTGGCGCACGTTGGTAGCGGGCATGATGATGCCCTGTTTGCCTGTCAAACCGCGACGTTGGCAAACTTCGAAAAAGCCTTCGATCTTCTCGTTGACGCCGCCAATAGGCTGAACATTGCCGAATTGGTCGACGGAGCCGGTTACCGCAATCTGCTGGGTAATTGGCTGCGACGAGAGTGCACTGATAAGCGCACATAACTCGGCCAGTGAGGCGCTGTCGCCATCCACTTCGCCGTAAGATTGCTCAAACACGATTGAAGCCGAGAAGGGCAGCGGCTGGTCCAGTTCCAGTTCGGAAATCAGGAACGCCTGCATAATCATCATGCCTTTAGCATGCAGATTACCGCCAAGTTCGGCTTTGCGCTCGACGTCGGTAAATTCGCCATCGCCAAGATGCACCACACAGCTGATGCGAGATGGTTCGCCAAAGCTGCGTGGGTGGCCAGGATATTCCAACACCGACAGGCCGTTGATCTGGCCGACGACCTCCCCCTCGGTTTCAATCAGGATTTGGCCCAGCTCAATTTCATCCTGCATCCGCTCTGCGAGGTAGCTTTCACGCCACTCGCGGGCATTCAATGCGGCTTCGAATGCTTTGGCGGTGATGCTCTCTTCCTCGGCATACAGCGCCGCTTCAGAAAGTTGTTGGCTGATCCACAGCGGGGAGAGCGGCAGATTGCCCTGATCGCCGCTGTGACGCACGGCTTGAACCATTAACGGATACCAGGCATCGGCGGCCAGCGGTGGTAGCTGCTTCTCGTCGATAAGGGCATTGACGTAGCCACACCATTGCACCATGTCATCGATTTCGGTGAGTTGCAGATCTTCTTCGTATTCGCCGTAGACCGCCTGCTCGCTCAGCTCCGGCTCGATATCATGGAAATCGGCCAGGCCGTGGCGATCGCCCACAACGATTAGCCGTAATTCCAACGGCATCGGGGGAATGGCAATCGGCAGCGGTCGCGTTTCATCCGGGGAAACCCAATGGAATTGGCGCTGGGTGATCATTTGCTTCAAGCGCAGCCACAGTAACGGCTGAGCCAGCAGGGAACGTGCCGACAGGATCAGCACGCCACCGTTGGCTTTATGTACCAGACCGGGTTGCAAGCTGATTTCATTGTTGTGGATCCTGACGCAGCCAAACAGCTGCTCCGGCTCAATCCACTCCTGAAACACACAGGCGCCACCGGCCGCAAAGGCTTCATCACCCTGGCTTGCGGGTTCAACGCTGACTTTGCTGCCTTGGATCACATAGTGACTGCCCTTAAACGCGGTATTCTGCGGTTGCAGTTGCTCAACTGCCTGGGCTATCAATGCCAGATACTCACGCGTTTCCTGCGCTTTCAACAGCATGAAACGCGGTGGCGACTGTGGATGGCAAAACAGCGTCAGTGCATTTTCCAGCCGAGGCTGAATGGAAGCAAAGGACACGGGCGCCAACTGCGCGGCGGTATCAAATATCGCTTGATAAGGCGTAACGTCCGGCAACAGTGATTGCCATTCAAGTCGGTTATTGGTCAAAGTGTTAGATGCAATCGTCAAAAAGGGAAAGGGCGATTATACAAGAATAACGACAGCTTGATACATGCAGAGTCGTAGTTGGTGTCAGGGAGTTTGACATCGCGCGATGACTGTGCAAAAAACAGTCTAAAAGAGGGGTAATTGCCGGGGAAATTCGGCGTAAAGCTGTTATGCTTAATTAAAGTTACGCGGTCACTGAAGAGCTCATGATGAAATATCAGCAACTGGAAAATCTGGAGAGCGGTTGGAAATGGAAGTACCTGGTGAAGAAGCATCGGGAAGGGGAAGCTATTACCCGCCACATTGAAAACAGCCTTGCTCAGGAAGCCATTGAAGAGCTGCTGAAGCTGGAAAATGAGCCGGTAAAAGTGCTGACGTGGATTAGCCACCATATGAATCCGGAACTGGATAACCGGATGAAGCAGACGATCCGCGCACGGCGTAAACGTCATTTTAACGCAGAACACCAACATACGCGTAAAAAATCTATCGATCTGGAGTTTTTGGTTTGGCAGCGTTTGGCCGGCCTGGCTCGTCGCCGCGGCGTGACTTTGTCAGAAACCGTGGTCCAGCTGATTGAAGATGCGGAACGTAAAGAGAAGTATGCCAGTCAGATGTCATCGCTGAAACAGGATTTAAAAGCCATTCTCGGTAAAGACGAACAGTAAGTCCCGTTCCGTGATTCCGTGAAAGGGTGCACGTAGCCAGTTCCGCTGATTTTGAGCGAAAAAAAACCCCGCATAGCGGGGTTTTTTACTAAGAGTGGTAGCTTAGCCTTGTGGCTGAGTTACAACGTCTTTGATACCTTTAACTTCGATCTCTACGCGACGATCTGGTGCCAGGCAATCGATCTGTGCTTTGGTAGCACGGCCAGCTTTGTAGCCACAGGTGTTACCAGTGACGGAATCAGCTTCGCCCATACCACGTGCAGAGATTTTGTCTGAAGGAATACCTTTAGATACCAGGTAGTCAACAACGCTTTGAGCGCGTTTTTCAGACAGTTTCTGGTTGTACTGGTCAGAACCAACGGCGTCGGTGTAACCCAGAACTACAACAGAACCATCTTTAGGATCCATGGAGCTCAGCTGAGTGTACAGCTGGTCCAGAGCCTGTTGGCCTTCTGCTTTCAGAGTGGATTTGTTGAAGTTGAACAGCACGTCAGACTTCAGAGTGAAACGCTTGGTTTCAACAACTGGAGCTGGAGCCGGAGCTGGTGCTGGAGCAACAACATCATCCTGACCGAAACGGTAAGAAACACCCAGGCTCAGCATGGTGTTGTCTGGACGTGCGCCGACAGTACCTGCATCACCGATGTTGCTAACGAATTGGTAGTCCAGGCGAGTAGCCCAGTTTTTGGTCAGTGCGTACTCAACACCCACTGCAGCCAGCGGAGAAACGCCAGTGTCGTGGTCGCTCAGACGAGTGCCATTGCCGTAGTTAGCTTTGGAATCAGCACGCCATACCATACCACCCAGACGAGTGTAGATGTCCAGATCGTCGATGATTGGGTAGCTCAGTTTAGCTGCCAGTTGAACGCCCTGTGCTTTGAAAGCACCGTTGTTCACGCTGCCTTTGTAAGGCATACGGCCAAGCCAGTCATAGCCCAGCTCGAAGCCCAGGTATTGGTTCGCCTGGTAACCCAGGAACGCGCCAGCACCCAGTTGATCTTTATGGGTCGGACCATTGCCGATACCATTCTGGTAACCGTTGCCGTAGAAACCAGTGTCATGGTACTGGGACCAGCCCAGTTTAGCACCGGTGTACCAGGTATTATCTTTTGGGGCGGCTTGCGCTACGGTAGCGAAACCAGCCAGTGCCACTGCTAATGCGATAGCTGTCTTTTTCATTTTGCGCCTCGTTATCATCCAAATAGGCAATGAGCTTTAAAGCTGTTTTAAGCCCTTGGTTAAATTCCTTCGCCAAGGTTTGAGCCCTCGTTTGTTACTCGGCCAGTTTATCTGGCGTTATAGAGCAACCTTGGCGATGTAAAGTCTACAACGTGGCGCGAAAGTTACAAGTGTGATGTGATAAAGCTCTAAAAAAAAACGCGGAATCGTACATATTTACTAACATTAACCGGCAAAAAAACGAGCAATCCAGCCTTCGTTTTGGGCCGCGGAACCGCAGCCGCACTCGCTTTTCCCCTGATCCCATAAAGGTTCCCTTGAAGAACGATGAAAATGATGGGAAAAATCCTAAATTTACTTAATGATACAAAGAAGAGTGAATTTTTAGGGTGGAACACTGTCCGTGAATCGGGTTTATGTCACGTTGAGGACGCATAATGAACCCATAAGCGTTACCTAATTCTGCCGCGCGTCTTAATTTTAGACGATCTTCTTCCGTAAGATCGGGTAACCAGCCGAGTACGACACTGTAATTTCCCGTCAGTAACGCTTTTTCCATCGCTTCGACCGTGTCCAGCGGACTGATTTGGCTCAGCTGCACCACTTTCCCAACCGGCAGGCCGGACTGCTGTAGCCACCTTTTACTCAGCTTTTGCTGTGGAGTCAGCCATAACAACCAGCGCGACTGCATGCCCAACTGCTGTAGCAAAGGCAGCAACAATTGCGCCACTGCGGGCTGATGCTCGTTGTAAACAAGTTCACTGATAAGGCCATTTTTGTTGCCGGCATCTGTGTTTTCTGCAGCATTGTTCACCGCAAAAGAGGTGTGGCTGAAATGGGTTTTGTAGAGTGATTGAGTACGCATAAAGTATCCCGCCCGTAGTGTCACTGTATGTTTATACAGTACATCCAGTTGTCAGTAAGATCAACCCAAATCTTCGTAGCACCTCGCATAATTGCGATCATTTTTTATACGGCAGAGTTTTGTGATTGGCATGCCCATGGATAGTGCGTATTTTTCTAATTACTTGTTCACGTTAGTTTTATTTCATTGATACGGGAAATGATAGAACGCTAACCCACACCAGGAGGACGTTATGAAAGGGAAATCAACGGGAAGGATCGCACAGGCCAAGGCCTGTTTTTGCGCATTGGGCACTATCACTACTCGCTCGCAGTTCGGGGGCTACGGGGTACTGGCCGACGGCATCATGTTCGCGGTTATCGCTGAAGGAGAGCTTTATCTTCGCGCTACGGAGGGGCTGGAATCGGTCTTTCGCTCACGCGGTATGGTCAATATGGTTTACTCCAAACGCGGTGTGCCTATCACTATGCGCTATTACTGGGTAGATGAGACCTTGTGGCGTGATAGGGATGAACTGGTTGGGTTAGCCTGGCAGGCCATTCGCGAAGCGCGTCGGGAGCAAGAGATTAAAGCGGACAACCAGAGTCGGTTAAAAACCTTACCGAATATCGACATCAATATGGAACGTTTGCTGTGGCGAGCCGGTATTCGTAATGTTTATGATTTGCGGTTAAACGGGGCCAAGCGCAGTTATCTTCGGCTACTGCAGCAGCAAAAAAATTTGGGGTTGCGGGTGCTGCTTTCATTAGGCGGGGCCATCGCCGGTTATCATCACGCCGCTTTGCCTTCGGAATTACGCAGCGAGCTGACGCACTGGTTTGACCGCACCATGATGTTGCTTAGCCACGGCCATAACCCAAGAGTCCAGGGCCTTATGAAAGGCCCTGAATGATTATGCCGATTTACCTATTTGCGCATTCAGCATCGTGAGTTCCGGCAAGAGCTCAATCACCAGCCCAATCTGCTGCAACACCAATTGATCTTTGCTTTCCGGTTCCGGCGCCGCGTGTTGAATTCGTTCAGCCAGGCTTTCCAACGCCTGAGTGATGCGCCCACTGTCCTGCTCTTCTTGATGCAGGGCGCCATCGACATAACAGACAGCATCATTCAGCAGATCCAGGGTCGCAGGATTATTCAGGCGTTCACGGTGTGCCCCCAACGCCGAGATATAACTCAATAAGGTGTGGTTCAAACACAGCAGACGGAAGGCCGCATCCTGAACGTCTTTATTGGCTTTGGGATCGGCAGACATATTTGAAATCACCGATGCCAGCTCCGCGTCACTGTTGTGCGCATCCCGCCGAGCGATACGGTAGGACAGGCCGTTGTCTTTTCCCTGATGGTATTGCACCAAAATGGCATCCAGATAACGGCAGTTGGCGTTCAGCGTCTTACTGACCACCGTGGGTAATTGCCGGAACTTCCAGTCAGGCCAGATAAAGCTGACTGCGGCCCAAGCGATGGCGCAACCCAGCAGCGTGTCGTAAACGCGCGGCCCGGCGACTTCGAAACCTTCGCCCAGCAGGTTAAAGCACAGCAATACCAACAGGGTGATAAACATGGTGGCATGTGCGTACTGCACGGTGCGAAAAGCAAAAAACAAAACGCCGCTAATCACAATCAGCACGAGTTGGCCTTCCACCGAGGGCACAAAATAGAGGATTGGCAGCCCGACAAGAATACCTGCCAGTGTGCCGATTATCCTCAATGCCAGCCTGCGACGAGTGGCGTTGTAGTTGGGTTGGCAGACAAACAGGCTGGTTAACAGGATCCAATAGCCATGCTGCATCCCAGTAAATTGAATAAAGGCATAACCAATACACAGCACCACAGACATGCGAATGGCATGGCGGAACAAGGCCGATTGCGGCGTCAGATGGCGGCTGATGCGCAAGCGAATATCGCTCCAGCCGGTGAGCCGGTCATCCGACAGGCTGTTCTCTTCCACCTGGCCGTTGGCCAATGCCTGTTCGGATTCAATATTTGCCAGCTGTGCGTCAATCGCGCGCAAATTTTTCAACAGGTGCGACAGCGCCTTGGTCAACTCGCGATTTTCCGGGGTAAGGGTAACGCGAGCCAAAGCTTCATCAATGCGGGCAAAGGCCGGTTCGAAGCGAACGTTATGCTGATACTTTTGCCGCATCAAAATCGACTGGGCCAACTGCTGGCAGGCACGAGCCTGCATGCTGAGCAAGCGCTGAAAGCGGAACAGGATATCGCTATGACGGAATTGTCGGCTTAGCGCCTGGTATTGAACGTGCGCGGAGCTGGCGCGTTCATGGATGTCCTGCGCAACGAAGTAGTAATGCAGTGTGCGGCGGGTGCCTCGTTGGCCGCGATCGCCTTTTAACCGCGTCAGCAATGAAGCCTTGGTTTGGTTGAGGATAGTCACCAGCGTGCTGTTGGCCATGGCAACGTCCATCCAGGGCAGGTCTGCATCCTGTTCGGCGTCGGGATCAAACAGGTTGGCTTTGGCGTCCAGATAATTCGCCAACTGGTCGTAACAACGCGCCAGATTTTCCTGTAGAGGACGGATAGGGAAGATCAGATGACCTATCAGCGTCAGCAGGTTGTACCACAGAGCACCAATGATCAGCAGCATAGGCTGTTGATACCAAGCGTCATACATCGAAGTGCCGAGCATGGTGTAAACCGCAATCAACAAGGCACCAAATGCAATGGTGGCGTAACGTTGCCCCAGAGCACCTAACAGAATAAAGCCGCAGGTGGAGGTCGTCAGGCCAAGCGCGAACAGCCAGGGGTAGGGAAACAGCAGTTCAATGGAGGCGGAGGCAACAAAGAAACACACCAGCGTAATCAGCAAGTTGCGTAGTCTGCCGGTCAGGCGGTCGTCCAAATCGGTCAACGCCGCCGCCACCACCCCCAGAGTCAGGGGAATAGTGAGTTTCGGAATACCGAGCCACCAGGGGACGGCGGCTGCGCCGGCCAGCGCAATAAAAATACGCAGGTCATAAAGCAGGTTGCTGTTGTAGGCATAACGGCGTATTGCTGGTGCAAAAGAGAGCACAAAAAACTCCTCGGGCGGAGAAAAAATTAACGCTGCTGATACTGACGACGGGCATTTTCAGTTCTGGCCTGTTGCGCCATTTCTACTGAGACCACGCGACGCCCAACCGGCCACAGGGCAATGGCGGCGATTTTGAAATTGGCAATGCCCACCGGAATGCCAATAATAGTTACGCACTGCACAATACCGGCGGCGATATGCGACAGGCAGAGCCACCAGCCGAACAGGATCAGCCAGACAATATTCAGCAGCGAGCCGCTAGCGGAAAGCAGCGCATTACTTTTTTCCGGGTAAAGCTCATTAACGTGAATAGCTTCATTACCGAACGGCAGTAACGACAGCTTGGTGATCTCCCAGCAGGAGCGAGTCAGTGGCAGGGTGATGATCAACAGCACGCTAAATACCGTGGCGATCAGCCAGCCCAGGGTAGTGACAAAACCGCCCAACACAAAATTAAGAATATTCAGTACAGTACGCATAGTCGTCATTCTGCTCTAATGATGGCCAAACCGCGATGCGGTTGCGTTTGCTATCAAAACGCAAAATCTATTCTACCCTTTTTTTAGCGCTAGAGTGCCACTGCTTATCGCAGGTAAACTGGCAGATATCCGTTATTTAATCTCAACATAGTCATGGCGCGAAGATATGGAACTTAAAGCGACATCGCTGGGGAAACACCTGGCTCAGCATCCTTATAACCGCGTGCGGTTGCTGCACGCCGGGGTCGAGGTGAGCGGTGAAAAGCATGAATACCTTATTCCTTTCAATCAGTTGATTCAGGTTAGATGCAAGCGCGGCATCGTCTGGGGCGAGCTGGAGTTTGAGCTGCCGGATGAAAAAGTGGTGCGCCTGCACGGGACTGAATGGCAGGAAACTCAGCGTTTCTATCATTACCTCCAGCAGGCCTGGCAGCAGTGGAGCGCTGAGATGAGCGAGGTCAGCGCCGGCGTTTTGCAGCAACAGGTCGAACATATTCAGCGAATTGAGCAGCAGGATAAGTGGTTTAAGAAATCCGAACTGGGCAAGTTGCAGCAACAGATTCGCCAGTCTTTCGGTGCTTTGCCCATGCCGGTTGCAC
This sequence comes from Serratia sp. AXJ-M, assembly GCF_046531865.1. Lineage (NCBI taxonomy): Bacteria > Pseudomonadati > Pseudomonadota > Gammaproteobacteria > Enterobacterales > Yersiniaceae > Serratia > Serratia sp. AXJ-M. Next base: position 1,855,352 of record NZ_CP059394.1, read on the forward strand.
GGCTGGAGGAATTTGACAACTGTCGGGAAGATTATCAACTCTGCCGCCAATGGCTGCAGCACGGGTTGCACAGCGTGGAGCAGCGTAACCGGCAGTGGACCGAACGGATGCTGGAGACGCACCAGGATTTCTTCCAGAGCATAGAAAGCTCACCGCTGAACGACTCGCAAAGTCGCGCCGTAGTTAACGGTGAAGACTCGGTATTGGTATTGGCCGGAGCAGGCAGCGGAAAAACCTCGGTATTGGTGGCGCGCGCGGGCTGGCTATTGCGCCGTCAGGAGGCCGAACCCGGGCAAATACTGCTGCTGGCATTCGGTCGCCAGGCGGCGGAAGAGATGAACGAACGCATTCAGGAACGGCTGGGCGGCGTGGCTATCCAGGCCAAAACCTTCCATGCACTGGCACTACAGATTATCCAACAGGGCAACCGCAAGGTGCCGGCGATCAGTAAGCTGGAAACCGACAGCAAGGCTCGCCGGGCTTTGCTGATTACCCATTGGCAGCAGCAGTGCGCAGAGAAAAAAGCCCAGGCTAAAGGCTGGCGCCAATGGTTGATTGAAGAGTTGGAATGGGAAGTGCCCGAAGGCGATTTTTGGCAGGACAAGCGCCTGGCGGAGCGGTTAGCCGGCAGACTCGAACGCTGGTTGGGCCTGATGCGCATGCACGGCGGTAGCCAGGCAGAAATGATCGAACAGGCGGATGAAGAGATCCGTGACCTGTTCTCAAAACGCATTCGCTTAATGGCTCCTTTGCTCAAGGCCTGGAAAGGGGCGTTGAAAGAGGAAGGGGCGGTGGACTTCTCAGGCCTGATCCACCAGGCGGTCAATATCTTGGAGAAAGGTCGGTTCGTCAGCCCGTGGAAACACATCCTGGTGGACGAGTTCCAGGACATTTCACCCCAGCGTGCGCAATTACTGGCAGCGTTGCGTAAACAAAATAAACAAACCTGCCTGTTTGCGGTAGGTGACGACTGGCAGGCCATTTACCGCTTCAGCGGGGCCGAGCTGACGTTGACCACCGCCTTTGCCGAGAACTTTGGCGAAGGTGCCCAGTGTGCGCTCGATACCACTTACCGTTTCAATGATCGTATCGGCGAGATCGCGAACCGTTTTGTGCAACAGAACCCGCATCAGCTGAAAAAACCGTTGAACAGCCTGAGCAAGGGCAATAAGAAATCGGTGATTTTATTACCGAATGAGCAGCTTGAAAATCTGTTGGACAAGCTGAGCGGTTATGCCAAGCCGGATGAGCGAATTCTGGTGCTGGCACGCTATCACCATTTGAAACCGCAGGCGCTGGCAAAAGCGGCGACCCGTTGGCCAAAACTGACCCTCGAGTTTATGACCATTCACGCCAGTAAAGGGCAGCAGGCGGAGTACGTGATCATCGCCGGTTTGCACCAAGGCAGCGACGGTTTTCCGGCGGTCGCGCGTGAGTCGGTATTGGAGGATGTTTTGTTGCCGCAGCCGGAAGATTTCCCGGATGCCGAAGAGCGGCGACTGCTGTATGTAGCGCTGACTCGCGCCAAGCACCAGGTCTGGTTACTGCAGGATCGTGAACGTCCGTCGGTCTTCGTTGAACAACTGCAGGATCTCGGCGTTCCTGCTCAGAAGAAGCCTTAAAATTAAGGCCTGGCGGAAACCAGGCCGCGAGCGTTACTTCAGGCGATCCTGCAAATAGCGCTGATAATCAGGAATGGCAATTTCCACTTCACGTTTGAAGAGTGAAGAATCGATCAGGAAATCCGCCGTTGAGCGGTTGGTGGCGACGGGAATGTTCCATACCGTCGCCAGACGCAGCAGCGCTTTCACATCCGGATCGTGGGGAACCGCATTGAGGGGATCCCAGAAGAAGATCAGCATATCTATTTTGCCTTCGGCAATCAGCGCGCCGACCTGCTGATCGCCTCCCATCGGGCCGCTTAACATGCTTTGCACCGGAATGCCGCTGGCACGCTGGATCAGGTTACCGGTAGTGCCGGTGGCGTACAGTTGATGATGCTCAAGGACGGATTTGTTTTCTTCAACCCAGGCAAGCAGGGCTTGTTTGCGGTGATCGTGTGCCACCAGCGCAATGTGTTTACGCGCGGCGATAGTGCGGGTAGTAAATTCCATCTCGATGTCCTTCGCTAATCAGGGGATGTGCGACAGATTACTGAAACTGTTTTTCACTGCCTAGCGTTTACACCTGAAAATGCGAAGAAAGCGCGCCTTTAAATAAAGGCGCCGGTAATCTTAACGCACGGGCTGTTTATTCGCCCAATGGAGGAAACGCTTTTGCGTCTCTTTGTCCGCCTGCTGGAACCAGTATTGCAGCATCTGTTCGGAAACGTTTTCACCCTTCAAAGTGACCGTGGGGGAGTTCAGCGCGGCACTGGCGAGCGGAGAGGAAGGCGTAGTCGCGCGCACCTGGGTGAAAGCCGGCACCGAGGCCGGGCGGTTTTGACTGTTGTAGTCCGCCATGACTTTTTCCAAATCGACGCTGAGCGTGGCGCCATCGGCATGCAGCACGTCGTGTTTCATCGCCAGCGCGTTACCGTTCTTATCAATCACTTGATAGTTGAGCGTTTTATCGAATCTTTGGCCATCACGTACATTTTCAATACGCGGCAGCTCAATGGCAACGGAGCTGACATTCTGCGTACTGAAGGTCGCGATCAGCGGAGGGGAGGTATAGGCAGTTTGTTCGTGCTGTCCTGAACGTACAGACTTGGCCACTTTAAACAGCAACTGATGTTGCCCGCCATCCAGCTCCAGGCTGTCGGCACCTTTTAACAACGCTCCTGTCATTTTCTTGCCGTCGACCACCAGCAGATCGATGTCCGGGGAGAGTTTCAGGGTCGTAGCCACGGCAGGCATGCTGATACTGATGCTGAGCAGCCCCGCAACCATCAGACCAAATTTCATGGTTATCTCCTTATAAGTGGCATCGCTATTAGTGTTGAACACGCCATAGATTGTGTCAAAGTTTTTCAGCATTACGGTTTGGTTTACAAATGTACACATTTATTTTCATTTGGACATTTATTTGAGCCGGATATGCTGGCAGTGACAGCATCAGACCGCAAAAGTGGCCGGGAGTTTCCGCATGGTTGCGTTTAGCCGATTTAAAGCCGATAGAGTACACTCGGAACAGGGAAATCGCCCGTTGATGATTGGAGCCGAAGATGCAAGACCACGAGATTGCCGACCTGCTCAAGCAGGTGAAAACCATTGCGCTGGTGGGTGCCAGTGATAATCCATCCCGGCCCAGCTTTGGTGTCATGGCTTATTTGCTGTCACAGGGATATCAGGTAACGCCGGTCAGCCCCAAGCTGTCAGGGCAAACGTTGCTTGGCCAGCAGGCCTATGCCACGCTGAAAGATATTCCGCACCCGGTGGACATGGTTGATGTGTTCCGTAATTCGGAGGCGGCGTATGGCGTAGCGCAAGAGGCGATTGCGATTGGTGCCAAAGCGTTATGGCTGCAAATTGGCGTTATTAATGAACAGGCCGAGGCGTTGGCGCGTGAGGCAGGATTGAAGGTGGTAATGGACCGTTGTCCTAAAATCGAGCTTCCTCGCCTGGGTCTGGAGCGCTGAAAGCCGGTAAAAGAAAAGGCCTGACAAATGCCAGGCCCTTATTGGGTGTTTCTCAGGCCTGGCTAATCAGTTGCGCAGGCGCGGGGCTTGGAGCTGGTGACGGATAGATTCCGCCAACTCGTCCAGTGAAGGTTGTTCAGGATGGGCATCCTGGGCTTCGCCATCCAGCTGTGCTTCCGCCAGATAGGTATGCACCGGTTGGCCTTCTTCGTCCTCCATCACCACGTGGTACCAAGGGGCGAAACGTAGATCGGTATTCGCCGCTATTTCATCAGCTTTAGGCTGTTCCATAGAGTATTCAGGGTCGATATCAATTACCACCCCCAAGTACCCCAGCAGCTTATGCCGAACCTGTTGTCCGATACCGAATTTGCTGGCAATCATGATGACCTCCTGAGAAACAGTGCCTTGCTCTCTATATGAGGGCAAAACAGCGTATTTCAAGTTACATCACCCGACACGCAAACCCTTTCAAATACAGCCCTTCAGGGTAAGTCGCAATTACCGGGTGATCGGCAGCCTGACGATACTGCTCTATAAATTGTACATCACGCCCGGCATCTACAGCGGCATCGGCCAAAATTTTCTGGAACAAATCGGTAGGCATCAGACCGGAGCAGGAGAAGCTCAGCAAAATACCGCCTGGATTCAACAACTGAAGCGCTAACATGTTGATATCTTTATAGCCGCGGCAGGCACTGGCCAGCTGGTTTTTATTCTCGACGAACTTCGGCGGATCCATAATGATCAGATCGAATTTTTCACCCTGCGTGCGGTAGTTGCGCAGCAGTTGGAACACGTCATCGCGCACAAACTCGGCCTTGCTCAGATCCAACCGGTTCAGTTCAACGTTCTGTTTGGCGATATCCAACGCCGCTTGCGATGTATCTACGCTGATCACCTGTGAGCAACCGCCCATCAATGCAGATACCGCGAATGCGCCGGTATAAGAGAAGCAGTTAAGCACGCGGCGGCCGGCGGAATAGTTACGGGCAGCCAGGCGGCTGTCGCGCTGGTCGAGGTAAAAACCGGTCTTATGGCCCTGCTGAATGTCCACCAGCAGCTTCATGCCATGCTCGGTGATTGGCAACAGAGCAGGGGGCAGGTCACCTAATACCGGTCCTTGCGCCAACGGCAGGCCTTCTTTCTTACGCACCGCGACGTCTGAGCGATCGTAAATGGCGCATTCCGGGTAGCAATGCTGCAAGGCGGTAATCAGCGCAGCACGTTGATACTCGGCGCCGGCAGACAGCAATTGCAACACCAGGAAATTCTGGAAGCGATCGATGGTGATGCCCGGCATGCCGTCGGATTCACCGGCGATCAGACGGTATCCGTCCAACCCGTCGCGCTTCGCAACCCAATCACGCCAGCTTTGTGCCTGCTGTAAACGGCGGATGAAGAATTCGATGTTAACGTCTTCATCCTGCTGGAAAGTCCAGACACGGGCACGGATTTGCGATTCAGGCGAGTAGGCGCCGCGCGCCAGCCATTTTCCCTGCGCGTCGTGAATATCGATGGTTTCGCCGGACAGGGCTTTACCTTCAATACGTTGAACGGCACCGGAGAAGACCCATGGGTGGCGACGGAGTAAGGACTTTTCACGTCCTTTGGCGAGAAACAGGCGTACGGTCATAATTAAGAATGCTGCCAGCTAGGTAAAAAGAGTGACATTGCCGTGCGTACGCACAGAAAATGCCATAAACGAAATTCGATAAGGGGCCGATTATGACACAAGTTTGTATTGCTGCGTATGTCTATGGCGTGGTGCAAGGGGTAGGGTTTCGCTACAACACCCAGCATCAGGCGACGGCGTTGGGGTTAAGCGGATATGCGCGCAATCTTGATGACGGCAGCGTCGAGGTGGTGGCCTGCGGCGAGCAACCGCAGGTGGATAAGCTGGTGGAATGGCTGAAAAGCGGCGGTCCGCGTAGCGCACGTGTCGATCGCGTGCTGGTGGAACCGCGCGGTACGGCAGATTATCAAGGCTTCAGCATTCGCTATTAGCGTCTCAGATGCATTTTACCGGCTTCGGCAAACCGGCGATTTTTGTTGCCTGTTTGGCCGGGCCTTTGGGGAACAGGCGATAGAGGTAGCGGCTGTTGCCTTTCTCCTCCCCGTACTTCTGCGCCATAGCTTTGACCAGCATGCGGATCGCCGGTGAGGTATTAAATTCCAGGTAAAAGCCGCGCACGAAGCGCACCACTTCCCAATGCGCTTCGGTAAGCGTGATTTCTTCCTGCTCGGCCAGCAGCGGCGCCAGGGCCTCGTGCCAGTCGGCGCTGTTTTTCAGGTAACCTTGTGCGTCAGTTTCAATAACCTGACCTTGATACTCCAACATACTGCCTCGGTAACGGGTAATTCAGAACGGCCGCCAGTTTAGCAAACTTTTACCGCCGCAAAAAATAAAGCCCCGCCGGAGCGGGGCTTTGGGTATGACTCAGACGCCGAATCAGTTGCTGCGCGCGAAGCCCAGAATGCTCAACAGGCTGATGAACATGTTGTACAACGATACGTACAGGCTGACGGTGGCGCGAATGTAGTTAGTCTCGCCGCCGTGAATAATGTTGCTGGTTTCCCACAGGATGGCGCCGGCGGAGAACAGGATAAACAGTGCGCTAATCGCCAGGTGCAGGGCAGGGATCTGCAGGAACAGATTGGCGATCACCGCCACCAGCAGTACTACAAAACCGGCCATCATCATTCCGGACAGGAACGACATATCCTTGCGGGTGGTCAGCACGTAGGCTGAACAGCAGAAGAACACCACTGCGGTGCCTCCCAGCGCCAGCATGATCAGGTCGCCGGCTCCGGTATTAATAAATGAACTGAGGATGGGGCCCAGGGCATAACCCATAAAACCGGTCAGGGCGAATGCCGCCAGGATGCCCGCAGGGCTGTTAGCCAGCTTGTGGGTCAGGAACATCAGCCCGTAGAAGCCGACCAGCATCAGCAGCAGGCCCGGTGCCGGCAGCCCCAGCATGGTGCTGGCGGTTGCGGTGAGTGCCGAGAAAGCCAGCGTCAGTGAAAGCAGAAAATAGGTGTTACGCAGAACCTTATGCGTACTCAGCAATGAGTCGCGCGAGGAGGATGAGACGACAATACGGTCCATAATGATCTCTCTTAGTCAGGTCATCACAAAATTAGTGACGATGATAGGCAGCGCAAGCGTTTGATTAAAGTTTGTTTACCAATCTTTACCCTTAGTTATCATTGCTGCAACCTTGAGCCGGAGTTGGCGGTTTCTTCAACGCTCAAGCGTGAGGTGCTGGTTTTTCGTTCGGTTGAACGGCCTTGGGCTTTACAAGCGGATCAGCTCTGTTTATAGTTCGCCTCGTTGCGGAGGGGTGGCCGAGTGGCTGAAGGCAACGGTCTTGAAAACCGTCGACGGGAAACCGTTCCAGAGTTCGAATCTCTGCTCCTCCGCCATAAATTATGACCCCGTGCTCTCTGAGCGCGGGGTTTTTTTATTGGGTTTAAAAAACGGCAATCGCCGTCGTGGACCCATAAAAAAACCGCCCCGGCTGGGACGGTTTGTCTGGCAAAGCAACCACTAACGCACCAAATGCAGGAAGTGCAGGTGCTTCTCGTACTGGTCGAGAATATCGTGAATGATCTGTTCTTGCGTCCAGCCCATCACATCGTAATCCTGGCCCCCTTCCTTCAGATGAACCTCACCGCGATAGTATTTATGTTCCTCGTCGCGTTCCTCATCTTTCAACCCCGCCAGAGCAAAGGCCGGTTGAATGTAAGCGCGCAGGCGCACTTCATAGACAAAGTTCAGATCTTCCCCTAAATCGACTTCGAAACGGATGCGATCGTCTTGCGAATCGTCAATCGAGGAGGTGGTATTTTGCTTGGCCAGTTCGGCTTCCACCAGCGCCATCGCCGGTTGAACCACTTCACCGACAAAGCGTTTTACCTGAGAACGTTTCGGGAAATAGGCAATATTACGCAAACGCCGCTGCCATGAGATCGGGTTGCGCGCGGCGGTCGGCGCAATCGTGGTCATCATCTGGCTGTCGCGTTTGTAGGCGTCGATACGTAAGGCTTTTAACAACCCGTAGATTGAGACCAGCAGGATCATCGAAAACGGCAGGGCGCTGGCAATAGTCACGGTTTGCAATGCGCTTAAACCGCCGGCAATCAACAACGCAATCGCCACCAGACCCATCAGGGAAGCCCAAAAGATCCGCTGCCATATGGGTGTTTGATCCGAACCGCCCGAAGCCAGCGTATCAACCACCATTGCCCCAGAGTCTGCCGACGTGACGAAGAACACCACGACCATCGCCATGGCGATAAACGACAGAATATTAGAGAACGGGAAGTGCTCCAGGAAGTTGAACAACGCCAGGGCTACGTCGTTTTGCACCGTATTGGCCAGATCGCGCGCCCCTTCGTTCATGATCAAATTAATGGCGCTGTTGCCGAAAACGGTCATCCACAGCAACGTAAAGCCCGCCGGAACGAACAACACGCCGGTAACGAATTCACGGATGGTACGTCCGCGTGAAACGCGGGCGATAAACATGCCGACGAACGGTGACCAGGATAGCCACCAGCCCCAATACAGCAGTGTCCAGCCTCCCAGCCAGTTGCTGGATTTCGGCTCGTAAGCGTAAAGGTTAAAGGTTTTATTGACGATATCGGAAAGATAGCCGCCGGTATTTTCAACAAAGGATTTCAGCAACAGCACGGTCGGGCCGAGTGTACCCACCAGGACCAGCAGCAGCACCGCCAGGCCGAGGTTCAGTTCGGAAAGAATGCGGATGCCCTTATCCAACCCGGAAACCACCGACAGCGTTGCCAGCCCGGTGATCACCACGATCAGCACCACCTGCACCGTTGCATTGATCGGCAAGCCGAACAGGTGATTAAGCCCGGCGTTAACCTGCAACACGCCGTAGCCCAGGGAGGTCGCGACGCCGAACACGGTACCTATTACCGCAAAAATATCGACTGCGTGGCCAATCGGCCCGTATATGCGATCGCCGATGATGGGATAAAGCGCGGAACGCAGCGTCAAGGGCAGGCCATGACGGTAGCTGAAGAACGCCAGGATCAGCGCCACGATGGCATAAATCGCCCAGGCATGCAGGCCCCAGTGGAAGAAGGTTAGGCGCATGGCCTGTTTAGCCGCTTCCACTGTTTCCGGTGTCCCGGTCGGGGGAGAAAGGTAGTGCATCACCGGTTCGGCAACGCCAAAGAACATCAGACCAATGCCCATACCGGCAGAAAACAGCATGGCAAACCAGGAAACATAGCTGAAGTCCGGCTGGGCGTGATCCGGCCCGAGCTTGATATTGCCGTAACGCGATAAACCCAGATAGGTCACGCTCAGCAGGATCAGGGCGACCGCCAGAATGTAAAACCAGCTGGCGTTAGTGAAAATACCCTGTTGCAGCGCCTTGAACTTACGATCGGCTAACTCAGGATAGAAGGCGGCAAAGGCCACCAGGACGATGATTAAAGCGGCAGATATAAAAAATACCGGAGGATTGATATGGCTACGACGTGCCACAATTTCAGTGTCGTTTTGGCTCATAGAATACCTTCTTGCTAGTCCGTTAGGGAATGGGATAGTCCGTTAAAACAACTCCATAAAAAGAGGGGCAAACAGGCTGCCCAAGAAATTAAACTCCGCGAGTATATAGAAAAATCGGGGCAATTTACATTTTTATGGTCAAAAAGGCTGTTTTAAGTGGTTTGGTTAGACGTTTTAGCTATATAAAAACATTGCGATGAGAAAGGGTAATTCACTCTTTTTGCAGGGAAAAACCGGTGCAGAGGATCTTGCATGGCTTTCACTATGACAAAATGCGGGCAAAAACAGGATCAGGCTGCGGGCAGGGTTTCTGAGGCAGTTCAAGGGGGTTTTAGCGGCAGGTAGAGCAGATCATGATAGAAATCCCTATAACAGTGGCCTGAACCCGGAGGGATCTGCCGTTTACTATTGATCCGATCAAGCCAAGGGTTAAAATAGATCCATTCGCTCGCGTTTAACGTTTTCATGGAGATAAAGATGAGCTGGTATCAAATAGCGTTATGGACCATGATCTTTCTGAAGTCCGGTGCCTTTCTGGTGTTCGTTTGGTGGTGGATGTTCAAACGCGCAACCAAGCCTTATGTCCGCCCGCAGGATGTTGTGATTGACGAAACGCCGGATGATGACAATCTGACCATGGAAGAAGTGATGAAGAAACACGGTATTACCCGTGTGGAAAATCAAACGCAATAACCCCCGTTCTTTTCAGATTCGGTCTGCGAACTATCCCTGTGGAAATGCGGCAATGCCTGCAAGCCGGGGATAGCTCCCCAGCCTGCAGTCATCAATTCAGCGCCGTTTTCTCCCCAACAGCCATGCCATAAAGATCAACGCCACCACCGCAATGCCGATTGCCGGGGCCATATAAGGCTGCAGCATCGCCAGCAGTGGCACCGGGCCACCCAGGCGCAATACGGTCACGTCCGCAGCGCTGACCTTCACTGCGGGATTGCCGTACTGCTGCAGCACATAATTGCTGATAGCGGCGATCTGCTGGTCGTTCAACGGATTGACGTACGACAGCGGGCCAAAGTTCGGCATCAGCACGTGCTGATCGCCCACCTTTCGCTCGACCCCGAACAGTATGGCCGAGATCAGGTTGGCCGGATTGCTTGAACCGGTGGCGGTATTATTGAACAGCGAAGGATAAGCCTGGTTTTTGCTGCCGCTGCCGTCCGGTTGGTGGCAACTGGCGCAGTTGCCGCTGAATAACGCTGCGCCGTCGGTAACGGTGTTGTTGGCATTGGCAGGCTGCAACCCGCGCAGCTGAGGCTCAACGTTCAACGGCTTGCCGTAACTGTCGGCCGGCTGGCTATCCTTGGCATCTCTGACAGGCGCGGTGCTTTTCAGGTAAACGGCGATAGCCGCCAGATCGTCATCGGAAAAATATTGCAGGCTGTTTTCGATGGCTTCCGCCATGCCGCCCGCAGCCTGGTTTTTGCCGACCACCCGACCGGTTTTCAGGTACTGCACCAGTTGCTGGTTGCTCCAGCCGCCGATACCGCTGATCGGGTCTGACGTGATATTGGGAGCGTACCAGCTGCCGACCATGCCACCCGCAAGAGCCTGACTGCTGTCTTCAGCCATCAGCAGGTTGCGCGGGGTATGGCAGGTGTCGCAGTGCCCAGGTCCGTTAACCAGATAAGCCCCCCGGTTCCATTGCGCGCTTTTGGCCGCATCGGGTGCAAATCGGCCGTCTTTGAGAAACAGCAGATTCCAGGCGGCCATGCTAAAGCGCAGGTTGAACGGGAAGGGCAGGTCGGTCAGCGTATTTTTCTGATCGACCGGCTTCACGCCGTGCATAAAGTAGGCATACAGCGCCTTGATGTCCTCATCGCTCAACCTGGTATAAGAGGTATAGGGCATGGCGGGATAGAGGTGGGTGCCATCGGCACGGATCCCGTCCCTGACGGCACGAGCAAACTGCTCTTCGCTATAACTGCCAATGCCCTCCGCGTTTGATGGGGTGATGTTGGTTGCGTAAATCACGCCCATGGGGGAACTGATACCATAGCCGCCGGCAAAGGGGGTACCGCCTTCGGGTTTGGTGTGGCAGGCCTGGCAGTCCGAGGAGATAGCAATTTGCTCGCCTTTTTTAATCAACGCCGCACCGCTTAACTCTCCGTTATCCGCCGCCTGCACGGCGCTGCCGCCGAGCAACAGCAGGGATAATAGCGTCAATTTCGCCTGTTTTTTCATGGTTTCACCGCCAGTGCCCGCGCAATGTCATCGGCGGCCTTGATGCCCAGAGCTGCCATGGTCAAGGTGCTGTTCACCACGCTGGCGGAAGGAATTGCGCCGCCGCCCGGCAACCAAAGGTTGGCATGGTCATGGGTGCGGCAGTTGCCATCGACCACCGAGTCTGCTGGGTTATCGCCCATGATGGTGCCGCCCATGATGTGGTTATTGGCATTCAGGCTGGTGGTGATGTTGAACTCTTCGGCGTCGAACAGTTGGCCGATATGTTCCAATTGCTTATGTGCGGCCTCTGCGCCTTTACGCACGTAATCGCCGACATCGTAGTGGATGTCCGGGCAAGGCAAACCGTGGGCATCCTTGCGGGTTTTACTCAGCGTCAGGCGGTTATTGGGGTCTGGTAACGGTTCCAGGCTGATGGATAAATCGACGCCGTAAGCGGCGCGGCGGCGTATTTCGGCATCCAATTCTTTACCGACCAAGCCTTGTTCCAGCGCCTTCTGGGTGGCAGGCACGACCCGGTTGATGTTGTTGAGGATCATCTTATTGGCCGAGTAGTCTTTGCGGAACTCACCGTCACGTGGGCCGACCAGGCAACTGCTCTGCGCCGGGCCACGCCCGAGCCACAGCGGCTCTTTCGCCAGGAAAGTACAGTGAAAACCGGAGTGATCCATCATGTTGCGACCGACCTGGTCGGAAGCGTTGGCGATGCCGTTCGGGTTGCGATCGTTGGCCGCCATCAGCAGCAGGCGCGGCGTTTCTATGCCGTTACAGGCCAGTGCGAAAGCCTTGGCCGTGGCCTGGTGAGACTGCTTTTTGTTGTCAAGCCAATGCACCGCAGTGACCCGATTTTGTTCATCGGTATCTATCTTGTAGACCACCGCTTCCGCCAGCACCACCGCACCTTTCATTTCAGCACGTTCAACATGATGAATGCCGTTGTACATGGCGCCGATGGGGCAAATGGGCTGACAGTTGTTGTTGCCGCAGCAGGTTGGACGGCCCTTCCACGGGTGGGTACTGCGCCCCTGTGGGATCGGGACTGAACGGTAGCCGTGCGGGTTAACCACTTCGGCAAAACGAATATCGCCATGCGCCCAGGGCACCATATCCATCGGGTAGGGTTTGCTGCGTTCAACCGGCGACTGCTGCTGCGGATCGTTAGGGCCCGCCACGCCAATTTCCTCTTCGGCCCGGCAATAGTACGGCTCAAGTTCATCATAGGAAATCGGCCAGTCGCGGCCAACGCCGTACAGGGTTTTCATTTGGAAATCGCTGGGCAGGTGGCGCCAGCAGGACGCGGCCCAGTGCCAGGTGGTGCCGCCGACGGTACGCAGATACCCTTGCTTGAAGCTGCCTGCGCTCGGGCCGCTCAGGGCGACATAGTTGTTTTCAGGAAAATAGAGCGGAGCGGTGGCAAACTCTGATTGCGGGTACAACCCTTGATAATCGGAGCCGGCGCGGTTATCAAAAGGCATATTGCGCCAGTTTTCTACGGCCTGGGCGCGTTCAATACGCAGGCCTGCTTCCAGCACCAGCACAGAATAACCCTGGCTGACTAATTGATCGGCCATCATGCCGCCCACAATGCCGGAGCCCACGATCACGATATCGGCCGAGGCGTTGCCATCGGCAGTAAATTCAGGTTTTTTCATCAGAAGACTCTCAGATCACAGGGAAGCGTTGACCGCTGGAGGGGGAGCGGTCCACCACAACGGGCCATTGCCGCAGTAGGTGGGAACGATCAGTGCGTCGCTGGCGGGGCGGTACATCAACGCGTCTTTATAGGCAATCAGCTCAGCCGTTTGGCCGTGGCCGACGGTGCCGGTATACCAGGCGGTGATAATGGCGGTCACCAGGGCCTGCAAGCCGGCCTGAATGGCCAGTTGTTGCAGCTGTTTTGCGCTTTGACCCGACTGTAACAGCCCACCAAGCTGCTCAACCTGCGTGGCGAACTGATCATTCTGATTATGTAAGGCTGTAAAAATACGCGCCGACATTCCCTGATCGATGTCCTCATGTTCGCTCAATGTCTGGGATATTTTGAAGAAACGAGCAAACTGCAGCGGGTTGGCCGCCGCGGTATGTTGTTCAGCCAGGCTGAGGAACGGGTAACTGAGCAATGACGTTGCCAGCAGGGTTGAGGCCAGCCCCAGCAGCACTTCCCGTCGACTGAAACCGGTTCCATTTTTGGTCGGTAACTCACCATCGTCTGATAACAAATTTTCCATGTGTTTTTCTCACAAAACAGGTGTTATTGCCAAAGCAGGCAAAAGAGAAGGGGTAAAGAGAGATAAAAAATAATCAACAATGGGATAAATGCATTGTTTACGGTTCGGTATCTAATAATTTGGCGGGATATTAACTTGCCGATAACTTTTCGGCAATAAACTTGCTCAAACGCCCTGATAAAAAAGCACAGAAAGAATAAAAAAGACCGGAGGTGTGGCCGCTTGGCGGGAGAGTGAACGGTGCCGTAGCGGGTATTTAAAGATAATTAATGACGGTAAATAACATTATTTCCGCTATTAGGACGGGTTTAAAACGGGGTATTAATAAGTAATGTTTATATTTAAATCACAGGTGCCGTCATTATATTGACCAATAAAAACCCGCCGTAGCGGGTTTTTGGTCATTATTTTAGCTCTTGCAACCCATCAGTTCTGGCAGCACGCCCGGTTTGGCTTTCAGCGAAGCCTGTACGTCGTCGGGCAGACCAGCCCAAATAATCAGCCCGGTGCGTTTCTCGATTTCATTCACCGTGACGCGATATTGGCAGAAATCGGCATTTTTCGGGGTGTTTTGGTCAAACAGAAACGCCGCATAGTGGTTCACTTCCGGGCTGTTATTGATAAAGATGACCTTCCAGTAAGCGCTGGGAATGGTGTGCGCTTTCTGGGTGCCCGGCAATTTTCCCATATTGCGTTCGTACAGTGGGCCGGTCACGGTATACACCGAACTGATGTCCGCCCGGTCAATCAGCTTGCGTTCCTGATCTTCCAGCCGTGCCCAGGAGCCCTGGTTAAGATCGGCCATCTGCGGGGTGATATTGGAAAGGTAGTTCAGTGATTCCCAGTCAGAGACGCCCGCCAGTGAGGCCAGCGGCGCCTGATGCCCGCGGTCAACTTTCAGTGCCGCGTTGGCACCGGTGTAATCTGCCGGTACCAATGTATCTGCCGGGTTCAGTGCCGGATCGGCCTTCCAGTTACGGGTTTTCCCGCTGGCCGGCGTGTCTTTGGTGATGTGATAAGCCACCCAGTTGGCGAACTTGGTGGTGCTGTTGTTGTTCAGCGTATAAGCATGGCGGACGATGGACACGTTACTGCTGCCACCGGTGGGGCAACCGACCGCGCAGTTGTCGATAGATTCCAATGCCTCGGCGGAAGCCTGGGCGGTAAACAGGACGGTTACCAGAGCTAACATCTTGTTAAAACGCATATTCATATCCTCAATAAGTTACAATAATACTGTATGTATTTACAGTGTTTGTAACTTATCGCAGTGAAACGAATACAACAATGCAACACATTCACGTTACGAATGTGTCAGCATTGGTACAGCAAGGTGGATTAAAACAGCCTGTAAATGGCGGGCTACAAAGCCTTAAAAACGCCAAAAGGCACGCGAGCACAATATCAGCATGGGGTAGATCTCAAGGCGGCCGAGCAGCATCGCCGCGCACATCAACCATTTCGCCGCATCGCTAAGCGTACCAAACCCCGCGGCAGTTTCGCCGAAGCCCAACCCCATGTTATTGATGCAGGCGGCCACGGTGGCGAAAGAGGTCACCAGATCATAGCCCATCAGGTTCAGCAGCCAGATGAAGAAGCAGCTGAAAAAAACGTACAGAAAGAAAAAGCTCCAGACCGACCGTAACACCCGATCGTGAATCGGCGCGTTGCCGACCTTGATGGTGTAAACGGCATTGGGATGCACCAACTGGTTGATCTCATGCCGGCTTTGTTTGTACATGATCAGAAAACGCAGCGCCTTGATGCCGCCGCAGGTGGAGCCCACGCAGCCACCGAAAAAGCTCGCCGCCAATAACAACATAATGGTGTGAGAGGGCATTTTGGCATAGTCGGCGGTGGCCAAACCGTTATCGGTCATCATCGAACTGGTGAGAAAGAAGCCATGCACGAAGGAGTCCTTGGCGCCGTACATGCCGGAACGATAAAGCTCGAGGCAAACAATCGCCACGATAATCGACAGCACCAGCAGGAAGAAGCGCAGCTCCGGGTTTTTATACAATGGTTTCAGGCTGCGGCGGCCTACGGCAACGAAATACAGGGTGAAGTTCACCGCCGCCAGAATGGAGAAAATGCCGCCGACCATTTCGACCGCCGAGCTGTCGTAATAGCCCAGGCTCTCATTGCGGGTGGAAAATCCCCCAAGCGATACGGTGGAAATCCCATGGCAAAGGGCATCGAACCACGGCATGCCGGCAATGCGGAAAGCCACCGTACAGGCCAGCCCCAGACCGAGATAGATCAGCCACAGGTTTTTCGAGGTATCAGCCAGCCGTGGCGTCAGTCGCTCTTCTTTGAATGGCCCGGGCATTTCCGACTGATAAAGCTTGGCGCCACCGATACCCAGCAGCGGCAGCACGGCCACGGCTAACACAATGACGCCGAGACCGCCGATAAAGTTGAGCTGGGAACGGTAGTAGAGAAAGGATTTAGGTATGCCCGAGACATCGTTAAGTACCGAAGCGCCGGTGGTGGTGATGCCGGACACGCCTTCGAACATCGCGTCCGTCAGGCTGACGTTCAGCGTGTCATCGAGCCACAGCGGCAGGGCGCTGATCATCGAAAACAGCAGCCAGAACATGACGATAATCAGAAAACCGTCCTGGGTACGCAATTGTACTTTGGCCTGACGGGTGCTGAACCAGCCTAACCCACCGAGCGATCCGGCAATCACCAGGGTATAGAAAAAGGAGAAAACGCTTTTTTCTTTATAGAGCAGCGCCACCAGCAGAGGTGGAATCATTGACAGGCTGTAAAGGAAAACTAAAAAACTGCAAAGATGAATAACGACCAATATCTGCTTATTCTTGACCATAATACTTGCGCCCGAGTTGCCTGACGGCAATGAGTCAATTTATTCTTTAAGCCTGAAAGAATAAGGCAGGCGATATAAAAATAACGTAAAAATTCATATCGCCTGAAAGGGTTGGCACGTTTTTTAATCGCAATGGCGATTATTCCAACAGGGTGTTTACGGTGCGACGCACGTATTGCGTCATTTGCGCCAGATCCTCGGGGGACACCGGCCCACCGCCGGCACGTACCACCTGCTGTTCTATTTGAGCAATTTCCTGCTCGACCTTATTGGCAATCTGTACCTTGACGATCTTATCCACCGACGAGAGCAGCACCTTCAACACCACTTTCAGCGCCACATTCTCGCAGAACGAATCGTAGTGATGAACCGCAGGCGGTGCTGCGGGGGGCTCGGGTGCGCGCGGGGCCATAGCCTTGAAACTGTCTACATTTTCAATAATAAGATCCATGTCTCTTATTAGTTCATCAAAATCTTTAGACACTGACTTATTTCCCTTCGCTATGCGCAAAAACAGAACGCCCGTCATCAGGGCAAAGGCCGGTGATTGGCGGGCAGAACGAATTTCGACCGTGACGTTCAGGTAGTGAATGGCAGGCTGAGCGGCATTTTAACCTTGCCGGGGGTTGGCAACAAGATGGGGCCGCAGGAATCCGCGGCCCCATCGGGCAGGTGATAGCTTAACTTTTCAGTTTGGCGGTGATTTTCGCTACGTGTTCACCCTGGAAGCGGGCAATGGCCAGCTCTTCCGCACTGGGCTGGCGCGAACCGTCGCCACCGGCAATGGTGGTTGCTCCGTAAGGGGTGCCGCCGCGGGTTTGTGAAACGTCAAACAGCTCGGGTGCTCCGTAACCGATAGGCACAATAATGAAACCGTGGTGCGCCAGCGTGGTCCAGGTTGAGCTGATGGTGTGCTCCTGACCACCGCCGGTACCGGTGGAAGAAAATACGCTGCCTACCTTGCCGTACAGCGCGCCGGAAGCCCAGAGCCCGCCGGTTTGATCGAGGAAGGTCCGCATTTGGCCCGCCATGTTGCCAAAGCGGGTTGGGGTACCGAAGATGATGCCGTCGTAATCGGCCAGTTCCTGCGGGCTGGCGACAGGAGCCTGTTGATCTTGCTTGCCGCCGGCTTTGGCAAAGGCTTCTGACGGCATGGTTTCCGGCACGCGTTTCAGGGTAACTTCTACGCCACTGACCTTGCGTGCGCCTTCCGCTACCGCGTTCGCCAGGGTTTCAATATGTCCGTACATTGAGTAATACAGTACCAAAATTTTCGCCATGTTCCGTTCTCCGCTGTGGTGGATGAAAGAGATGCTTCCTAAGCATAGGAGTGAATGCGGAACTTGGCCTTGTGGCCTTATCTCATCCCGGCTATCGCCAGCAGCGCCCCGAAGGCAATCAGCAGGCCACCGAATACCCTGTCTATGCCTTTGCGCAGGCGCAGCAGTCGCGCATTGATGCTCGGCGCGGAAAACAGCAGCGCAACGGCGCTGAACCACAGGATATGGGCCAGGGCGATAAACAAGCCGTAGCCGATTTGCACCGCCAACGATGTCTGTGGATTAACCACCTGCATAAACAGGCTGACGACAAAAATGGTGGTTTTCGGGTTCAGCGCATTGGTTAAAAAGCCGGTTTTCAGCGCGGCGAAATCGCTGGCAGCGGTGGGGGGCGTGCCGCCAGAAACCCTGGCAGCACCGGCATTACGCAGCATGCTGACACCCAGGTAAATCAGGTAGGCAGCGCCAATCATCTTCAACAGGGTGAATAGCCACAGCGATTGCTGGATCACCACGCCGACGCCGATCAGGGTGTAGCTCACGTGGATCAACACCCCGGCGCCAATGCCGCAAGCGGTCACCACGCCGGCACGACGGGAAAGCAACAGGCTGTTGCGCGACACCATGGCGAAATCAGGCCCTGGGCTAATGACGGCAAGTAAAGTGATGGTGACGACAGCGATGAGTTCGGTCATAGTAATCCTGTAGATGAATCAGAAAAGAGTGGCTGATTTATAAAGGGAATAGCCAACGGTGACAAACGATGAAAACTGACGATTTCGGTGAGAAAAACTCACGCAAAATAAGCCGGCCACTGTCATTGGGCGGATTGCGATGCTTTGAAGCGGCGGCCAGGCTGGAAAGTTTCACCCAGGCGGCGAACAGTTTAAACCTGACGCACGGGGCGGTGAGTCGTGCGGTCAGGGCGCTGGAGGATGAGCTGGGTATTGCGTTGTTTGAACGTCGTCATCGGCGGGTGTATCTGACGGCCGCCGGGCGGACGTTGTTTCAGGCGTCGCAGCAGGCATTCGGCATCCTGGAGCAGACTGCGCAACAACTGCGGCAGCAGGCACAGGACGCACCGCTGGTATTGTCCTGTGAGCCGACGCTATTGATGCGTTGGCTGATACCCCGCCTGCCTGCGTTTCAGTTGGCGCATCCGGACATCCATCTGCAGTTGGTCGCGGGCGGCGGGCCATTTTCGTTTCACGACGGCATCAGCGCCGCCCTACGGCGCAACGATTTTGACTGGGGCGATAAGCTGCACAGCCAGTGGCTGTTCAACGAGCAAGTCGGGCCGGTATGCAAGCCTGAAATGCTGCCGCGTTTTATCGCTCTCCACGCCGGTCAGCCGCAGTTGAGCCGCGATGCGGTGCTGTTACATTCGGCCACCCGGCCTGATGCCTGGCGGCATTGGGCTCAGCAGCAGAGTGTGTCGCTGGAAGGCTGTCCAGAGCAGCGTTTCGATCACTTTTACTTCAGCTTGCAGGCGGCGGTGGCGGGGATAGGCGTCGCTATTGGCCCTTGGCAGCAGGTGCGGGATGATGTGGCCGGTGGGCTACTGAGCGCCCCCTTTGGTTTTACGTCGGACGGTAGCGGTTATTGTCTGCTGACACCGCAAGAAATCAGGCCGGGCAGCGCGCTGGCCCGGCTGGCTGACTGGCTGAAACTCAGTGCAGACGCTTGAGCTTTTGCTCCAGGCGCTGGCGTTGCCAACGGCTGAAGAAGTCGCGTAACAGCAGGGTGCGCGTCGCGCGCATAATCACCGCGATACTCATGCCGGCCATGGCCCAAAGCGACCACAGATATTGCGGATGAGTAAACCAGTTAATGGCGAACAACAGCACTGCGATAAATGCGAACCTCACTATCATGCGCAGCAGCCTGCCTTCTTCCTCCACCTGTCGGCGAATCGCCTGCTCGGCCTGGCTGCTGTCGCTGTTTTCCTGTTGCGGCGGCTGGTTGAGATCGCCAATCTGTAACTCCAGCGCCGCAGCTATCGCGGTCAGGGTTTCCAGGCTGGCCTGCTCGCCATTTTCAAGGCGCTGAACGGTACGGGTGCTAAGCCCGGCAATGCTGGCCAATTGTTCCTGAGACCAGCCTTTTTCCAGCCGTAATTGCCGGATGCGGTAAGTTTGCATTGCACGCTCCAAAAATGAACCTTCATTGAGGCCAAGTGTAGGAGTTGAGGCCGTTGACCGCCACGACAGGCGCATGACATCTGTACGACAGCCAGGTGACAACCCGCTGAGTATGCGGGTTAGAAGGTGACGTTACGGATAAAGCGCAGCGGAAAATCGGTGCGGTTGGCGTAGGCATAGTGCTGATCGCTGTTGAACACCTGGGTTTGGCCGGCGTCCAGCGTCAGGGTTTGCTGTTCCAGCACCAGCGTCAGGCTGCCGGTAATCACGTAGATTATTTCACTCCAGCCTTCGGCATCCGGCACAGAATCGTAGTGCTCGCCGGGCATCAGCGTCCATTCCCAAAGCTCAACCCGCTGACGAGCAGGCACGCTGGCGGCAAACAAAGCCTGACTTGCCGGCTGTACGCCTTGCCATGCCAATTCGCCGACCAAATGGCTGCCGCGCGCTTCGGGAGCCTGGATCAGATCGGTGAAGGCGATATTTAATGCTTCGGCCAATTTGTCCAACACCGCCAGGCTGACGTTGCGGTCACCGGCCTCGATGCCGGCCAGCATGCGGCGGCTGACGCCGGATTTTTCCGCCAGCATCACCTGGCTTAGCCCCGCCTGCTGGCGATAGCCACGCAGGTTGCTGCTCAGGTATTGCAACACCTTGGGCGCTTCATGTTTACCGCTGTTCACCGTATTGCTCATCCCAGGGCTTTACCTCATACTGGCAGGATCTGTGCATTATATTGCACCCAGCAGGAAGGGCAAGCCGGTGTCTGCAGTAAAAAAATCCTCTATTTTCACTTTCATTCCCACGATAAAGCGGCAGGAAGCGGTGCTGATTTTCATCACCATGATCTGGGGCGGAACCTTTCTGGCGGTCCATCTTGCGATGCAGGTCAGCGGGCCGTTCTTCTTCGTGGGTTTGCGCTTCGCTGCGGCTACGCTGGTGCTGACGTTATTCTCCCTGCGCAGCTTACGCGGATTGACCTGGTATGAGCTGAAAGCGGGCGTGTTTATCGGTATCGCCATCATGTTCGGTTACGGCCTGCAAACCGTGGGGCTGCAAACCATCAGCAGCAGTCAGTCGGCGTTCATCACCGCCATGTATGTGCCGATGGTGCCGTTATTGCAGTGGTTGGTGCTCGGGCGTTTCCCCGGCGTTATGGCCTGGGTCGGCGTGTTATTGGCCTTCAGTGGCCTGATGCTCTTGGCCGCGCCAAGCAGTGCCGATATGGCGCTTAGCATCGGCGAGATCCTGACGTTGATTGGCACGCTGGGCATGGCTGCCGAGATCATTTTGATTGGTGCCTATGCGGGCAAGGTTAACGTTAAGCGGGTGACGGTGGTGCAATTGGCAACGGCCTCGCTGGCTGCGTTTCTGATGATGGTACCGACCGGCGAGTCGGTACCGCCTTACAGCAATTACCTGCTCTACAGCGCAGTCGGTCTGGGGCTGGCCAGCGCCATCATTCAAGTGACGATGAACTGGGCGCAACGAAGCGTTTCGCCGACCCGTGCCACGGTCATTTATGCCGGCGAGCCGGTGTGGGCCGGGCTGGTGGGGCGCATTGCAGGCGAGCGTTTGCCGGGCGTAGCGCTATTGGGCTGTGCGCTGATCGTATTGGGCGTGCTGGTCAGCGAAATGCGTATTCGACGTAAAGCAAAGGCGGCGTTGGTTGAATAAGGCCCGGCAAGCCGGGCCGCGGTGCTAACGGGTAGCGCTGTCCGCCAGTGGCAAGATTTTACGGTTGCGCAATAGCGCATTGAGGATAATGGCACCGAAAGTGGCGGTGCCAATGCCCCCCATGGTGAAGTTGCCGAGGGTTAACGCAAAGTCCCCTGCACCCAACACCAGCGTTACCGCCACCATAATCAGGTTGCCGTTATCCCCCAGATCAACCTTGTTCTGCACCCAGATGCGCGCGCCGGCGACGGCAATCAAGCCGAACACCACGATCGAAGCACCACCCAGCACCGGCCCGGGAATAGTGTGGATCAATGCACCGAACTTGGGTGAAAACCCCAGCACAATCGCTACCGCTGCGGCGGCGACAAACACCAGCGTGGAGTAGATTTTGGTGACCGCCATCACCCCGATATTTTCGGCATAGGTCGTCACTCCGGTGCCCCCGACCGAGCCGGAAAGCATTGTCGCCAACCCGTCGCCGACGAAGGCGCGACCGATATAAGGGTCAAGATCCCGGCCGGTCATGCCCGCTACCGCTTTCACATGCCCGAGGTTTTCCGCCACCAAAATGATCGCCACCGGGGCAATCAGCAGCATGGCATGCAGGTTAAATACCGGGGCGGTGAATTGCGGCAGACCGAACCAAGGGGCCTGGCTCAGTGCGCTGTAATCTACCGGTTTGCCGAGGCCGAAACCGTTGGTCGCCACGACGTAAATCAAATAGGCGGCGATCAGGCCAACCAGGATCAGCAACCGCTGCATAAGCCCGCGGGTAAAAACCGCCACCGAACCGATACACAAGATAGTGACCACCGCCATCCAACTGTCAAAATGGGAGGCTGAAACGCTGCGCACCGCAATGGGCGCCAGGTTGAGGCCGATAGCCATGACCACCGCCCCTGTCACTACCGGCGGCATCAGCCGCTCTATCCAACGGGTGCCAACGCTCATCACCACGAAACCGATCAGCAGATACACCAGCCCGCAGGCGATGATGCCACCGAGCGCCAGGGCAATATTGGGGTTGGCGCCCTGGCCGCTGTAACCGGTCAGGGTGATGACCAGCCCGACAAATGCCGCGCTCGAGCCGAGATAGCTCGGTACCCGACCGCCGACCACCAGAAAAAACAGCAGCGTGCCGATACCGGACATCAGAATGGCCAGATTGGCGTCAAAGCCCATCAGCAAAGGCATCAGCACCGTAGCACCAAACATCGCCACCGCATGCTGCAAACCCATCACCAACGTCTGGGTCACTGGCAGCCGTTCATCGGGCGCAACAACCGCACCGTCCAGATTGCCTTGCTTCAGCCGCCATTGGGGAAACCAGGTATTCGCCATCGTCATCTCCAAAATATTGAGGTGCAGGTTAGGGTTACAGATGCGAGCGTTGCGGCTACGCGCCGATCATTGTTTCAACAGCGAGTGATAACGCCGGTCAAAATAGGCCAGGCCGTGGCTGTGGTCATTGCGGGCCAACGCCACCGCCTGACAGAACAGAATGTCGTGGGTGCCGACGCTGACAATCTGGCTGATTTGGCAATCGAAAGAAGCCAGCGCGCCGTGCAAAATCGGGGCGCCGGTCACCAGCGTAGACCAGCGAGCGGCGGAGAATCGCATGTCCATCGGCGTTTTGCCGCCGAACAGATTCGACAGCGATTCGTGCTCTGCCGCCAGCGTATTGACGCACAGCGTTTGGTTTTGCTTGAACACCGCATACACCGACGCCGAGCGGTTCAGGCACACCAGCAACGTGGGGGGCGTGTCGGTGACGCTGCATACCGCAGAGGCGGTAAAACCGGCGCGGCCTGCGGGGCCGTCGGTGGTAATGATATTCACCGCCGATCCCAGGCGGGCCATGGCATCGCGGAAGTCTTGTTTTTCTACGTACGCTGGTTGCAGCGGTGCATCGGCAAACCCTGTTTGGCTTTGCATAAGGTGTCTCCGGGCTAGAGGGCGAGGCTGCTGCTGGCGTTCGGCGTTTTCAATAGCCAGTCCAGCAGGGTGCGGTTGAAAGTTTCGCTGTCGGTCACGCTCATCGCGTGGCCGCCGTAGGTCATCTGCGCCAGCTCGCCGTTGGGCAGGCTTGCTGCCAGCTGATGCGAACAGAGATAGGGCACCAGCAGATCGTCGCGAGCGCACAAGGCCAGGGTTGGTGTGGTGATGTCCGCCAGGTGAGGGCGGAAATCGGTATTGATCAATGCATTCAGGCGGCGCAGCAGGTTTTCTGTGCCCTGAAAATGCGCGGTTTGGTGCTGCAACTCTTCACCTAGCAAGGCTTCGTGCTGCGATAGCCAGTCGGCGGGGAACAGAAACAGCGGCTGGGCGCGCACATAGGCTTCAACGCCGCTGTTAAGCAG
The DNA here is from genome assembly GCF_046531865.1 of Serratia sp. AXJ-M. Taxonomy (NCBI): domain Bacteria; kingdom Pseudomonadati; phylum Pseudomonadota; class Gammaproteobacteria; order Enterobacterales; family Yersiniaceae; genus Serratia; species Serratia sp. AXJ-M. The sequence goes on from NZ_CP059394.1 coordinate 1,879,201, forward strand.
CAGATCCTGTCGGACGTGGAAGCAGCGCCGGGTCTGGCTGTCCAGCGCCGGCCAGCCGTTGACCACCACCAGTTTTTCCAGCAACTGCGGCTGGGTGAGCGCCAGTTGCAGGCCAATCATGCCGCCCAGTGCGTGGCCGACGAAATAACAGCGTTCGATACTGAACGAACGCAGCAGTTGCGCTACTTCATCCGCCATATCGGCCATGCTATAGCCGTCCGGTACCACGCCTTTGCTGCGGCCGGTGCCATAGTGATCGTAAATGACCACCCGGAAATGCCGGGTTAGCGCGTCAATCTGCGGTTGCCAGAAGCTACCCGAGCCACCGAGGCCTGCGGACAGCACCAGCGTCGGCGCCAGTGGCGTATCTTTTCCCAAAATCTCAAAGTACATGCTCGATCCTCAATGGCTCAGCGGCCGATATGGGCCACTGTGGCGATTTCAATCAATGCGTCCGGCTTCACCAGCCCGCACTGAATGCAGTAGCGGGCCGGTTTATCGCCGGGAAAATACTCGGCATATACCTGATTGATGGCAGCATAGTTTTGCCAGTCGGTGAGAAAGATCGAGTTAAAGGTCACGTCGTCCATGCTTCCACCGGCGGTTTCGATCACCCTTTTGATGGTCTCCAGCACGTGGCGTGTTTGTGCCGCGGCGTCACCGACGTGGACGACGTTATTGTCTTTATCGAAGGCCAGCGTACCCGAGACATACACCACGCCGTCGGCCAGGGTGCCCGGAACAAAGGGAGCCAGCGGTTTGCCGCTGCCCGGTGGAGTGATCACTGTTTTTGGCATTGTCGCGCTCCTGGTGAAGGTTTTTTTGGGTTTAAACAGGCAACATTCATGCCGTCTGGCTAAGCGGAGCGGCGAGAACGTCACAGAAACTGTCGACGTCCGACACCCAGCCGAAAAAGGTTTCGATGTTGTACAGCGCCGCCTGTTGGGCGAACGCCGGGCCGGCCTGGTGGGTGGCGTCGGCCAGCACAATGCCGAAATACTCGAGGAAAAAGCCGTCGCGCAGCGTGGATTCCACACAAACGTTGGTGGCGATGCCGGTAAACACCAGATGGTGAATGCCGTAAGAGCGCAGCAGGCTGTCGAGCTGGGTGTTGAAAAAGCCGCTGTAGCGCGGTTTCGGCAGCACGATATCGCCCGGCTGTGGTTGCAGTTCATCCACCAGGTCGTAGTCCCAATCGCCTTTGGCCAGCAGCTTGCCCATCAGTTCCGGGCGCTGGCGCATGGTTTTCAGCGCGTTGGACTTGTGCCAGTTAGGCGAGCCTTCGCCGCCGGCTTCGACGTACTGATTGTCCCAGCCGTTCTGGAAAAAAATCACCTTAATGCCCGCGGCGCGCGCGGCAGTGATGGCACGCTTGATGTTGGCGATCACCGGCGCGGTGGTCGAAACGTCGAACCCGGCCAGATCCAAATATCCCCCCTGCGAGGCGTAGGCATTTTGCATATCGACCACGATTAATGCGGTTTCCTGCGGCGCAAAGGCGATGGCCTCAGGACGGGCGGGCAGGGTGACCGTCGCTCCGCCTTGCGGTGACTGGCGGCGTACCACCGGTTGGGTTTCAACAATTTTCATCATGCCACCTCACGGCTTGCTGCAGTTTGTGGGCAAACGGCTGCCCGGCTTTTCATCAGGGGTTGAATGCGTTCGCCGAAGTCTTCTACGCCTTGCACGAAGTCGTCGAAAGTCAGCAGCACGCCTTCGGTGCCGGGCACGGTGGCGATTTCATCCATCATGCGCGCCACGTTGGCGTAGGAGCCGACCAGCGTGCCCATGTTGATGTTGACGGCGGAAGTGGGGTCGGCCATTTGGCGCACATTGGTGTCGGCGCCGGATTTAGTGTCTTTGCCGCTCTGCTCGGTGAGCCAGGCCAGGGCTTCGGTATCGGCCCCGGCTTTATAGCTTTCCCATTTGGCGCGGGCAGCCTCGTCGGTTTCATCCGCAATGATCATAAACAGCACGTAGCAGGCCACGCTGCGGCCTTCGGCGTCGGCGGCAGTTTTCAACCGGGCAGCCGTCGGTGCGAAAGCGGTGGGGGTGTTGACGCCTTTGCCGAAGCAGAAGTTGTAGTCGGCGTATTTGGCCGAGAAAGCCATGCCCGCATCGCTTTGACCAGCGCAAATCACCTTGATGTCCGCTTGGGGTTGCGGGCTGACGCGACAGTCGTCCATCTGGAAAAACTCGCCCTTGAAATCGGATTTTCCGGTGCCCCACAGATCGCGCAGCACCCTGACGTATTCCGCCAGATAGTCGTAGCGACGACCAAAGTACTCGTCACCCGGCCACATGCCCATCTGCTCGTACTCCGGTTTTTGCCAGCCGGTCACCACGTTCAGGCCAAAGCGCCCACCGGAAATAGAATCAATGGTGGAAGCCATACGCGCGACGATGGCCGGCGGCATGGTAAGGGTGGCGGCGGTGGCGTAGATCTTGATGCGTGAGGTTACGGCAGCCAGCCCGGCCATCAGGGTGAAGGACTCCAGGTTATGATCCCAGAATTCGGTTTTGCCGCCGAAGCCGCGCAGTTTGATCATCGACAGGGCGAAATCAAAGTTGTAGTGCTCGGCCTTCTGCACGATGGTTTTATTGAGTTCAAACGTTGGTTTGTACTGTGGGGCATTGCTGGAAATCAGCCAGCCGTTGTTGCCGATCGGAATAAATACGCCAATTTTCATTTGAATACCTCGGGTCAGTGAAGGGGACAATCACAGGCTGCTTGCCTGAACCAAAGCAAACCCGATGCCATGTTTTAAAATTGTTTATTTATCAAATTTTTATGGTTTATTAGGCGCCCAGTTATTGAGTGGATGGTCCAAAACAGACCATTTGGTCAAAATTATCTGCACAAAAAACAGGCGCGCATGCTCATTAAAGGTGCAAAAGATCCCCCGGAAGGGGTAGGTAAAAGCGTGGGTTTCATACCAGGGCTTTGCTATGCTGGCCGGAGTCAGATTGTGCCAAGGAGCCGCAGTGAAGCCACAAGCCGTTAAACCGCCCACGCGCCGCTCGCGTGCGGTAGCTGCAAAACGCAGTACCATCATGGATGCGGCGCTGGAGTTCTTCTCGCTGTACGGTATTCACGGCACCAGTCTGGATCAGGTGGCGGAGCGCGCCGACGTTTCCAAAACCAACCTGTTGTACTACTTCCCCTCCAAAGAAGAACTCTACGTAGCGGTGCTGAAAGGCATTCTCGATGTCTGGCTGGCGCCGCTGAAAGCGCTGCGCGCCGATCAGGAGCCGTTGCAGGCCATTCGTGAATATATACGGCTGAAGCTTGAGGTCTCGCGCCATCATCCGCAGGCTTCACGGCTGTTTTGCCTGGAGATGATCCAGGGTGCGCCGTTGCTGAAACAGGAGTTGCAGGGTGGGTTGAAGATGCTGGTGGACGAGAAGTCCGCCATGATCGAGCGTTGGATTGACGAAGGTCATATCGCGCCGACAGAGCCGCATCACCTGATTTTTATGCTGTGGGCGACCACTCAGCACTACGCCGATTTTTGGGTCCAGATAGAAGCGGTAACCGGTAAAACGTTAGAAGATGAGGCGTTTTTTCAGCAGACGGTAGAGAACGTGCAGAGGGTGATTATCGCCGGAATACGGCCGCGCTAGGCGCCAAAAGAGGGGATATTCAGGGGGATAGCGAACTATCCCCCTGTGGCGTTAGGCGGCTTTCTTCTTACGCAGGAATACGTAAGACAGACCCAGGATCACAAACCACAACGGCGTGACGATCAGCGCCTGGCGGGTGTCATCGCGCAGCGTCAACAGCACCAACACAAACACGAAGAACGCCATACAGACCCAGCACATCAGTTTGCCGGCCGGCATCTTGTAAATCGATTTCTGGTGCAGCGCCGGACGCTTCTTGCGATAAACCAGGTACGAACACAGGATGATGGTCCAGACAAACATGAACAGGATCGCCGAGACGGTGGTCACCAGCGTGAACACGGTCATGACGTTCGGGATCAGGTAAATCAACACCACACCGCCCAGCAGGCAGATACAGGAGAAGGTCAGCCCGTTAGCCGGCACTGCCCGCTTGGACAGATTGGCGAACGACTTGGGCGCATCGCCCTCCTGCGCCAGACCGAACAGCATGCGGCTGGTGGAAAACACCCCGCTGTTGGCGGAAGAGGCGGCGGAGGTCAGCACCACAAAGTTAATCACGCTGGCTGCCGCCGGCAGGCCAATCAGCACGAACAGTTCCACGAACGGGCTCTTGTCGGCAACCACAGAACTCCATGGCGTGACCGACATGATAACGATCAGGGCGAACACGTAGAACATGATGATGCGGATCGGAATGGAGTTGATGGCGCGGGGCAGCACTTTTTCCGGATCTTTGGTTTCAGCCGCGGTGGTACCAACCAGTTCGATACCGACAAAGGCGAACACCGCAATCTGGAAACCGGCGAAGAAACCGCTGATGCCTTTCGGGAACATGCCACCGTCATTCCACAGGTGTGAGAACGACGCGACGGTACCGGTAGGCGACTGGAACTGCATGGCGATCATGACCAGCCCGGCGACGATCAGCCCGACAATGGCAACGATTTTGATCATCGCAAACCAGAACTCCATTTCGCCAAACATCTTCACCGTCGCCAGGTTAAGGCCCAGCAACAGCAAGACGCACAGCAACGAGGCGATCCATTGCGACAATCCCGGGAACCAGAACTGGGCATAGGCGGTGATCGCCACCACGTCGGCAATGCCTGTGACCACCCAGCAAAACCAGTAGGTCCAGCCGGTAAAGAAACCGGCCCAGGGGCCGAGCAGGTCGGCAGCGAAATCACTGAAAGATTTGTATTCCAGATTGGAGAGCAGCAGCTCGCCCATCGCGCGCATCACGAAGAACAGCATAAAGCCGATGATCATGTACACGAAGATGATGGAGGGGCCGGCCAGACTGATGGTTTTGCCGGACCCCATAAACAGACCCGTACCGATGGCGCCACCGATGGCGATCAGTTGAATATGTCGGTTAGTTAGGTTTCGCCGTAGATGATCTTCTGACGCAGGCGCGGCGTCTGTGGCTATTTTAGAGTGATCTACCATCTGATGATGTCCTGTTTTACCTGTCATGAGTGAAATAGCGAGCTCTGAAGTGGCTCTTTTTTATACGATTATCCGGTTGGCCCGGCTTTAGTAAGGTAGTGCAATAACGCCACCTTTGTGCAACATTTTTACAACATTTATGCGAGGGATAAAAGTCGATTGTTCTTTACACCGAGGAGGCAAATCGGACGTCTTGGGGGCGGAAGATTACTCCTCGTCGTAGCAGATTAACAGCCCTGATCTGACTTATCTTGTTGATATAACAGGGTCTTGGAAATATCGCATGAGAAAAACTAATGGGTGTAAGCGTTTGACGTCGAGGGGGCAAGGGAGAATAATTTACGCCGTTGGGTGGTGAGCTCCGTCGGTAGAGCAGTTGACTCTTAAGCAATGGGGCACAGGTTCGAAGCCTGTACGACCTGCCAACAAATCATGCGGTTAGCGAGGATTTTTATCTTCTGACTTTTCCGGTGAGGGCAGATTTGGGACGCGCTTCGCAGAAATCACATCAATTCAGCCTGAATGTTCAGTTGAGTGATCTGGCGCAAGTTAGGCCTGACTCTATCCATTTATCGAGACATCACGGCGCTTATTTTCTGCAAAATTGATAATGGAACTTTTAAAGGGATAAATCTGCTTACGCAGGGGTCAGGGCGTATCAATCAAGTGAATGTGCTCACGGCTTTCATGGAATAACCGCCGACAAAGAATACGGTAACAGTCTCGATCGAACTCATCGGCCGGGAAACTGAGTTTTTCGGCTGCATCCAGCGACGGTGCCGTACCGAGGTAGAACCAGTTGCTGATGACATGAAAAGCTTTAAGTGGCCCTTGTCGTTCCTCAATGGCGATCCTGCCGGGGAATGGCCAGTGCCGCACCTGGGCCTGCTCCAGGGCGCCAAGCAGCCTGCTTTGGTGCGCTTGCGGGGTCTCTTTACCGCAGCATACTCCCGCGCATTTGCCTAATTGATGGCGAAAGCAGGGTTGTCCGGGGCGTCCTTTTTCAATATCCAGGTACGTCAGACAGAGCTGCTCCCGATCGGCAATGTCGATCAGAAAATCGACGGCCGTCGCACGCCGCAGAAACAGGCCGTACAAGTTAGGCGTCCGGGAAAAGTCTAGCGCATCGCTGTATACGATTCGCGTTTGGGAGTCCTGTACCTGCAGCGCGCATAGCCGGCGGATTTTACGCAGCCGCTTGTTGTAGAGCGGGCTTTGCTGTTTCACCAGGGAGGATTCAAGCAGCAGCGCACCAATCTCCCCCACGGTTTCGATGCAGGTTATGCGGCGGGTGGCGGCAAGCAACCGAGCTTCGCGCGGATTGCGTAGATGAGACTGAACGCGGCGGCGGATGTTGACGCTCTTGCCTATGTAGAGGGGATAGGTGCCGTTGTCGCCGTGAAAAAAATAAACCCCGCATCTCTGCGGCAGGTTGGCGACCTCACCGGTCAGATGTTCAGGGTATTGATACATGGGCTATCAGAAACTCACTGCTTATAGGGAAGTGGGGCATCACGCCAATGATAATATTTTCTTATTATAATTCACAGCCGGCTTTCAGCTAACGCTAAGAGTTGAGATTTGTTATCATTTGCGAAAATTTTTTCTATAGGGAGATAGAGATGCGTAAAGCGCTAATAATGGCTCTGGGTGTGATGGTACTGTCAGGCTGTGCGGGGCAACAGGACGACGACGAGTCGCGTAACAAGGCCTCTGCAGACCAGGCCGGTGGCAAAGAGTGGAAAGCGTTCGTCGCGCCTTTATCCGTCAAAACACAATCGCCGGGCGAGCGAGAAATGAAGCGCGTAACCCGGCAGAACTGATTTACGATAAAGCCCACTTGCGTGGGCTTTTTGCATTCTGAACAGGCCCCCGTCAACAGCGGATAGGGCGGTTTTAAAAGGAAGGGAATCATGAGAAAAGTTAATTCAGGATCGGAAACTCGCCTGTCGGCAGTATTGCTCGTTATCGCAACGCTGTTGTTAGCGGGCTGCTCGGGGACGGGCACTGCGGCTAAACCTGTGGTGTCAGGAGGCGAAGTCGATGACCTTTTCGCTGGATTGGAAGGTAAAACGGCGCCAGCACCTGGGCAAGAGATCAACCGATATATCGCGCAGATCGCAGCGGCTATTCAAAGTCATTTTCAATATGACAGCGTCTACGCCGGCAAGGAATGCTCATTACGACTCAAGTTGGCTCCGGATGGCATGCTGTTAGATGTCCGGGCTGAAGGCGGTGATCCCGCACTTTGCCGTGCGGCTGTAGTGGCAACCGCAAATGCCAGCTTTCCCAAACCCCCGACACCGGCGGTTTACGCTGTGGTTAAGAATGCCGCGTTGGAATTCCGTCCTCAATAATCGAGAGCGGCCATTAAAACAGCTGACCGACAGACATCAGAGCCACGGCCCACACCCCGGCAGACAGCGCACTGGCGCAATAGACCTGCTTGCGCGGCAGGGCAATCATGCCGGCAACCAATGGCACGGTATAGCGCATCACGGCCAGAAAGCGCGATACAAACAGCAACGGGATCCCGTTGTTCTGTAACGCGGATTGCGCCTTGTTCAATGCGCCACGGTATCTGACCGGCAGCCAGTTCCCGCTTTGGCGCTTTTGAAGCCATGCGCCGCAATGGAAAGACAAAACGGAGCCGAGCAGGGCACCCAGGGTTATCGCCGCCCAGACATGAGCATCGGCCAGCACCGGCTTGCCGGCGACAATGCCTAACATCAACGTCACCGATGCGGGCGGCAGAACCGAAGAAATGAAAATGACTGACTTGCCCAATGCAAACAGAAAAATAAGCAGCAACAGGAGACCGGGCTCCGGGCCGTATTTGGTGATAATAGCGGTTAATGTCTCCATGGATGACCCCCAGAAAATGTAGGGTCAGTGTCTCATTCACCGCTTCAATATAAGCTAAATCGAATGGGCTTCAGCCCAGGCTTACCCACTCACCTGAGCCTGACGCTCGGTGCTCTGCGTAGCCCACCCTTTGAGTGCAAAAATCAGCGCGGCGCACAGCAAAGAGAAAATTGCCAGTACGATCAGACCGGCATGCGGGCTATCGAAGCGCAGTTCTGCCTCGGTGCGGATTAGCGGCGCCAGGAAACTGAACAGTGCACCCAGCGTGGTGCAAAAACCGATGCCGGCCGCCAGCGCCGGGCCTGAAAGTATCTGTGCCGGTAAGGTCCAGAATATCGGCTGCACCGCCAGGAAGCTGACGGCGCAAAAGCACAACGCAATAATGGCAACAGTCGGCCCGGCATAGGACGAAACAACCAATCCCAGTGCGGCAATCACCATGCAGCCGATGGCGATGGGCAAGCGGCGGGAGGTTTTGCGGTCGGCATAACGCGGGATGTAATAGACCCCAAATGCAGAAACGGCCCAGGGAATTGCCGCTACCAGCGATGCCTTAAACCCGATATTGGTGCCCATCAGCGAGGCCACCTGCGAGGGCAGGAAAAACAACAGGCCATACACGCCGACCTGAATGGTGCCGTAAATAAAAGCCAGGTGCCAAACCTTGGAATTTTTCAACGCCTCTTTCACGCTGCTGGCCTCGGTATTTGTTTGCTCCAGGGCCAACTGTGCCACCAACGCCTGCTTCTCTTCCGGGTTAAGAAATCGCGCCTTGGCCGGGCTGTCGTCAAGATAGAAATAGGCGAAGATCCCCAACACGACGGCCGGTAAACCTTCCAGAACAAACATCCAGAACCAACCTGGCTGCCCCAGCGCGCCGTGCATTTCGAGCAACGCGCCAGAAATGGGCGAGCCCAGGGTCAAGGCCGCGGGAACCCCGAGGACAAAGATACCTATCACGGAGGCTCGAACCTTATTGGGAAAATAAAGGGAAGCCAGCAACAGGATACCCGGGTAGAAGCCAGCCTCGGCCAACCCCAACAGGAAGCGCAAGGCGATAAATTGATATTCGTTGCTGACGAAACCGGTGCAGGCGGACAAGGCCCCCCACACTGCCGTGGTGGCGCTAAGCCAGACTTTTGCCCCTAGTTTGTTCATCATCAGGTTGGCTGGAATGCCGAAGATGGCGTAAGCCGCGAAGAAAATCCCTGCACCCAATGCGAAGGCGGATTGCGACAGGCCAATATCCACCGACATTGCCTCCTTGGCAAAGCCTACGTTTACCCGATCGATAAAGGCGACGAAATACAGAGAGAACATCAGGGGGATTAATCTGCGCCACGTTTTTTTAATCGCTGAATTGAGCGCGGAACTGGTGTTGGTCGTATTACTCACGGGGCTACCCTCTCAAACAGGTTGAATGACTGGGGCCGGCGGTGTAACGCCGGCAGCTTGCCTGCACCTATTGCCACTGCGGAACATTCACCGTCGGTTTTCAGTTTTCACCCAAAGGTCTAAAGGACTAATGGTCAGGCCTTTGTGGGCAAAAAAAATCAGCAATGAACGCTATCCTGGCCTGTGCAGCCACGGAAAATCTGTTAATAGAAACCAAAAATTGACAATTGGTTAACCTGAAATTCACACATGGCCGGTCGTGATTCAAGCCTGCTGATGAATATCTGTGCGCGTAATCACTGAATGACAAGCTTTGAATTATCACCGCGATTAATGAAGGTAAAGTCTGGTCTTCGAGGGTAGAGTGGCCACCCATGACAGATAAACTGAAAGAGAAAAGACGCCATGCTAAAGGTGATTGCTGAAGATTTTATCAAGCACGACCGTATTGAAACGGTGTTGCCGCTGTATCGCGAATTGGTAGAGAAAACCCGTCAGGAGGCGCTGTGCCTCTCCTATGAGTTGTTGATTGACCATCAGGATCCGGGGCATTTTATTTTCGTCGAGGAGTGGCCCGATCGGGCAGCGTTGGACACGCATTGCCAAACCGAGCATTTCAAGCGCTTGGTGCCTTTAATCAATCAGCACCAGAGCAAGCCTTGTACCTTTTTGTTTATGCAGCCTTTTCCCTCAGACGAGGGTTAACCAGGCAAAAAAATCCCCGCAGAGCGGGGTCAATGGCTTCTCAATTGCGGTCTTGTAGTGATTAAAAATTAGACTGCGAATGATTGCCATTCCCTCAGAATGCTCTTAAAAGACTTTTGCTGCCAACCGCACCTGATCTACCCAGCTTTGTTGGTAATCAAAGCTGGGGGCCTCATGTTGCGTCATCCCATGACGAACGATGGCTTTTACCGCCTGGGTAGCCAGCGGGTTCTTCTGGGCGATTTGCACGGCGATCAGCCGTGCCTCTTCCAGAGCGCTTCCCTCGCTGATCCGTGAAATAACACCGTGCCGCCAGGCTTCCTCCACGCCTAAAACGCGACCGGTCAGTAACCAGTCGAGGGCGATATAGGGGGAGATGCGCGCCGGCAGGCGTGAACATCCGCCTTGTGCCGCAATCAGCCCCAGCCCGGTCTCCGGGAAACTGAATTGCGCATCCCGCCCGGCGACGATCAGGTCACAGGCCAGCGCTATCTCGAACCCTCCGCCGAAGGCGATACCCTCCACGGCGGCGATAATCACCTTGGTGAGTCGCGCATGCACCAGGCCGGCAAAGCCATTCGGATCGACCACCGGAAGTTCGCCCTGCAGAAAGGCTTTGACGTCCATCCCGGCCGAGAACACCTGTGGCTGACCGGTCAACAGGATCACCCGAACCTTTTCATCCTGCTCGGCCTGTTGCAGGTAGCGTTGGATCAGGCGAGCCATCGCCAAATTGATGGCGTTCTTTTTTTCCGGCCGGTTCAGGGTAATCACGGCGATGCCGTCCTGTTGTTCATACAGCACCGGTGGTGGCAGGTCAGTCATGGCTTTTTTCTCCCTGGAAGAACACCAGCGTCAGCAGCAGGGCGATGGCGCCCAACGGCAACGAAAACAGCGGCAGGTAATAAGCGGGCAAGGTATACAGCGTCAGGCCGCCGAGCATGCCCCCCGCCGCAATGCCGGCATACAGTACCGAGCTGTTCAGCGACACGGTCAGCGCGCCAAAACGTTTGGACAGCGACAGCAAGTGGTGCTGAATGGGTACCAGATACATCCAGCCGGTAATCCCCCATACCAGAAATATTGCCAGCACCCACCAGGGTGAGGTGATGTAAAAGGCCAGCAGGAATAATGAAAGGGTTTGAATCGACACGGAAAACAGCAGGACAAATTTACTGCCGAAGGTATCGGTCAATAAACCGGAAACGAAATTGCCGATGACGGCGCCTATACCGAATATCAGCAGTGCGATGGGCAAAATCGCCTCCGGGCCCAACTGAGTATTCTTCAGCAATATGCTCACATAGCTGTAAACAATGTGTTCGGAGCAGACGGCGAAGAAGGTGATCAGCAGCGTGGTCAGCACTGCCTTTTGTCGCAGTGGGGCCAACCGTTCTTTCAGCGAATGTTTCCCCGGCGCGGCTATGGCGTTCAGCGCCAGCGAAAGCCCCAGCAGCGCAACGGCACCTAACAGGGCGATCAGCAGGAAGATCTCCCGCCAGCCGATCAGCTTGGCCAGGAAGGTGCCAAAGGGAATGCCCAGCGCGATAGCCAGCGTCATGCCGCCATACACAATCGATATCGCCAGCCCGCGGCGTTTTTCCGCCACCAGCCCGACTGCGGCGGCGGCGGCCTGCGGCGTGTAGCAAGCCGCCCCCAGCGCCGCCAGTACGCGTCCCGCGGAGATTTGCAAAAAGCTGTCGGCATAGGCGCAAACCAGGTTACCGGCGATAAACAACACCAGAGCCAACTGCAAGATATGTTTGCGGTTGAGGTTGCCCAGCAGCCAGGCGGTCAGCGGAGCGAACACCATATAGGCCAGGGCGAAGACCGAGATTAACTGCCCCGCTTGCGCAGGGCTGACGGCAAAGGTGCCGGAAATCTCGTCAAGTATGCCGGCGACGATAAACGCATCGGTACCGATGGCAAAGGTGCCGGTCGCCATCAGACACAGCGTAAGAAAATGGCCGTTGTAGTCCGTCAACTTCATCCCGCTCTCCGTAACGCATTGGCGGCCCAGATTTTGCTCAGCGCCGCCAGGAAATATTCCACGTCCTCATGAGTATGGGCCGAGGTCGGCGTAACCCGCAAACGTTCGCTGCCGACCGGCACCGTCGGGGCATTGACCGGTTGCACGTAAATATCGTACTCATCGAGCAGTTGTTTGCTGATGTGCTTGTTGCGGTGTGGATCGCCGACCAGCAGCGGCAGAATATGGCTGTCCTCCGAGACCAGAGGAATACCGGCGGCGCGCAGGCCGGATTTCAGGTGATCGATTATCGCCAGCAGATGTTTGCGTTGGTTGTCATGTTCCAGGTTGTATTTGAAGCTGGCCAGCGCCGCCGCCACCACCGGCGCGGGGGAGGAGGTGCTGAAGACGAACGCCGGTGCCCAGCTGCGTACGGCTTCTACCACCGCGCGCGGTGCGGCGATATAGCCACCGGCAGCGCCGTAGGACTTACCAAAGCCCCCCTGAATAATGGTGATCTTGTCCAGCAGGCCCAATTGCTCGGCATAACCCAAGCCCCGCTGGCCGTAAACGCCGGCGGAGTGGATTTCGTCCAGATAGGTCAGCGCCTGATGTTTCTCCGCCAGCGCGACAATCTGTGCCAGCGGGGCAAAGTCGCCGTCCATCGAATAGAGCGACTCGAAGGCGATCAGCTTGGGACGCTGCGGATCGGCTTCCTGCAGCAGCTCGGCCAGGTGCGCAACGTCATTGTGGCGAAAGATTTTCTTCTCCGCCTTGCTGTAGCGAATGCCGTAAATCATCGAAGCATGGTTCAGCTCATCAGAAAAGACGATCAGATTGGGAATGGCGTCGCACAGCGTCGAGAGCGTGGCGTCATTGGCCCCAAAGCCGGTGGTGAACAACAGCGCGGACTCCTTGCCGTAGGCTTTGGCCAGCAAGCTTTCCAACTCGCTGTGGTAGATCGAAGTGCCGGAAATACTGCGTGCCCCGCAGGTACCCAGCCCGACACGGTTTACCGCCTCGGTGGTGGCCAGAATCACCTTGGGGTGATGGCTCATCGCCAGATAGTCATTGGAGCACCAGACGTTCAGACGGCGCTCACCCTGTTGCCCGTGGCTGGTGGCCCAGGGTTTATCCAGCACGCTGCGTTCCAGGTTGAGGAACTCGCGGAACCGGCCCTGTTTTTTGGTTTCGGCCAGTTTTTCTTCAAGAATGTTCAATACGCTCATACGGAATTCCTTACATTAGAGGGCTTTAATCACCAATGAAACACCCTGGCCGACACCGACACACATCGTCACCAGCGCATTGCTTAATTGCCGGGTATGCAGCTCCAGCGCGCTGGAAAGCACCAGACGCGCGCCGGACATGCCCAGCGGATGCCCGAGGGCGATGGCACCACCGTTCGGATTGACTCGCGTATCGTCGAAGTCGATGCGCCAATTTTGCAGCGTCGCCAACACCTGCGCGGCAAATGCCTCATTAATTTCAATGACGTCGAAATCATTCAGCGTAAAACCGGTACGTGCTAACAGACGCTCGGTCGCGGCGATCGGCCCAATGCCCATCAACGCGGGGGCAACGCCGGCGCTGGCGCTGTCGCCAATTTCCGCCAGCGGCTGGAGTGACTTGCGCTTGACATAGCGACCGCTGGCCAGCAACAGCACGGCGGCACCGTCATTGATACCTGAGGCATTCCCGGCGGTGACCGAGCCTTCGGGGGTGAAGGCCGGCTTCAGCGCCTGCAGTTTTTGCAGCGTGGTCTGGCGCGGGAACTCATCCTGCGCGAAGGATTGGCGGGTTTTGCGATCGACCTGAACATCCAGCGCGGTGATCTCCCTGGCCAACCGGCCATTTTCGATAGCCCGCCAGGCCTTTTGCTGCGACGCCAGGGCAAAATTATCCTGATCCTCGCGGGATATGCGGTATTGCTGCGCGACGTTTTCGGCCGTGATGCCCAACGGATCGCTGCCATAGCGTTGCGCCAGCTGCGGGTTGACAAAGCGCCAGCCCAGCGTGGTGTCGAACAGTTTGATCCCCTTATCGAATGGCGTTTCGCCTTTGCTCATCACATAGGGCGCGCGGCTCATGCTTTCGACACCGCCAGCCAACACCAGATCGCTAAGGCCGCTTTTGATTTTTGCGCCGGCATAAATCACGGCGTCCAGCCCGGAGGCGCACAGCCGGTTAAGGGTAATCGCCGGTACTCCCTGATCCAGACCGGACAACAACGCCGCCATGCGCGCAACGTTACGGTTGTCTTCACCGGCCTGATTGGCACAGCCCAGCACCACCTCATCGACATCCGCCTCGCTTTCCGGGTGTCGTTGCAGCAACGCCCGAATAATCGAGGCCGCCATATCGTCCGGGCGGGTTAATGCCAGACTACCGCCGTAGGCGCCGATCGCCGTGCGCGTACCGTCAATCAAATAGACCCCATCGTCTTTAATCGTCATCATTTTTCCTTAGGGCGCGACGGCCAGCTCGGGCCTTGTGGTGTGCAGCAACGAGTAATGCGGGTAATAGCGGGCGGAATGCAGCAGTTGCGCCATATTATCCAGCGTCGATTTCACGTTTTTCTGCCCGAGCTGAGCCAGCCAGGCAAAAATACCGTCGGCATAGTTGACGCCGGCCACGGCGGCGATATCGATGTCTTCTCGGCTACAAACCCCGCTCTCCACCATGATCACCGACTCATTGATCAGGCTGCTCAGAACCCGCGCGACGATCAGGCCTGGGGAATCTTTAACAAACTCCACCTGCGGGATCACCGCTTGCAGCAGCGTGAGGAACAGCGCTTTATTCGTCTCGGTAGCCTGTTGGCTGTGGGCCGCCACCAGAAAAGCGGTGTTGGCGTAGTTCAGTGCAACGTCGATCACGAAGGTATCGAGGCCCGCTAAGTCGGCAAGCTGATTGGCCGTTCGCCCATCGGTGATTTTGACTGCCAGACTGTCATTCACCTGGATAAACCGTCCCAGCACCGGGTGTTCCGGCTGACGTGTTATTGGGAGGGGCGCCCAGGTCGCGAGGGCATGCTGTTGCAGCAGATCGAACAGCGGATGTTCGCCAAAAAAATGCAGCGAGCTCAGCGTACCGCCGCCGGCAGCCGGTGGGGGGGCTGTGTCAGCCGAGGGAGAAAAAAAGGAGCGGCCGTTTTTCTTCCCCAACAGCCCGGCATCCACCAGCGAACGTTGCAAATGGCCGGGGGTGTAGCGGGGGTCATACTGCATGTCCTGCCAAATCTGGCTGCTGACCTGATAATTAATGTCCTGACCGATAAAATCAGTCAGTTCCAAAGGCCCCATGCGAAAGTGGCCTCCGGCCTTGAGCGCACGGTCGATTTGCGGTGCCAGCGCCACGTTTTCTTCCAGCAGGCGAAAACCTTCCAGATAAAAAGGCCGCGCCATGCGATTGACGATAAAACCCGGCGTGGCTTTGCAGACCACAAACTGTTTGCCTATCGCCGTGACCAACTGCTGGCAGCGTAAGGTTGTGACCCGGGCGGTAAAATAGGACGGGATAATTTCGATCAGCTTCATCAGCGGTGCCGGGTTGAAGAAATGCAGGCCGATAAAGCGCGAGTTATTTTCGATGCCCGCGGCCAGTTTATTCAGCGACAGCGAAGAGGTATTGGTGGCGATAATCGCCTCTTTTTTTACCGTGGCGGCAATGGCCCCCAGGATCTCATGCTTGGTGGGTTCATGTTCCGCAATGGTTTCAATCACCAGGTCACTGTCGGCGATAGCGTCGAAAACAGGCGAGAAAACCAGGTTGGCCAAGATCTCGCCTTTTTTCTGTTGGCTTATTTTTCCGTTATCGATTTTTTTATTCAGGTCACCGACAATATAATCACGTGCCTGATTCAAAGAATGAGCGCTGCGATTATAAAGCAGGGTTCGTATGCCGTTCAGTGCCAAAAGATAGGCAATACCTCTGCCCATGGTTCCGGCGCCAATCACGGCGACCGAATTTATTGCCGTATTATTCTCTGCCATAAAAATCCCCGTGAGTATTCTTCTGCTTTGCAAAATTCGCAAATGCTTATATTTTATTTGAATTTAAAAAGCACCAGGTGCCTATGGCGAAGGTAATTGGCGGCGAAGTGACTGTCTAACGGTAGAAGTGACAGGTTTACAATAAATAGGCTTTATGTTATTCGCGAAATTCTTAGCGCCGGTGCAATATAAAGTCGTTATTTATTAATAATGGCAGGGGAATAGCTGTTTTTGTTATAGCCATGGTATTTTTTATTATATGAAACGGCTGTTGTCGCCCTGAGCCCTCCACTATAGTTAACCTCACTTAATGATTGCGGCGCTGTGCTCTGGAGAACCCGTGTTATGGACACTCACTTTCAGCCTTTGATGGATGATCTGCTTGGCAGCCTGTCTGACCGCGACCTTTTTTTAAACCGTCTGGCACCTTGCGCTCAGGCGCTGGGCTTCGAGTACTTCTCTTATACGGTCTTTTCCTGCTACCCGGCCAGCCGGCCCAAGATGCTGATAGAGGGCAATTATCCTGCGCAATATCTTGAGGACTATCGCAAATTGCGGATCTACCTGCAGGATCCGATGATCGAGCAGGCCCATCACTCTACGCTGCAATTCTATTGGGACGAGCCGTTCTACCGGGATAAACCGGAGCTGTGGTGGCGCATGGCGCAGTACGGCATTCGTGAAGGCTGGTCGCAGTCCGTCAAGGATTGCTACGGCCGGTTGGGCATCCTCACTTTTGCCGGTAAGAGTATCCCCACTCAGTCCCCGCAGGCCGGGGCACGTAACGAAACTTTCTTTCTGTGGCTGGCGCAGACCGCCCACAAGACGCTGCGCGAAGCATTAATATCGGTAAACGACGAGGCAATAAAGGATGTGCTGACGCTGCGTGAGAAAGATATTTTACGCTGGTGCAGCGAAGGCAAAACCTCGGAAGAAACGGCGCTGTTAATGGGCTTGAGTGAGCGCACCGTAAATTTCCACATCGGTAACTCGATTAAAAAGCTGTCGGTGGCCAATAAAACCGCCGCTACCGCAAAAGCGGTGTATTTACAGCTGATTTAGCCGCCTTTGAAATAATTATTCGGCTAGCCGTTAGACGGGTTGTGTTTATATTTTGTTAAATAAGGAAATATCCCACTCAGTATTTACCGCCGATCACAAAAGCGCGACAAAGCGGTTCACCCTTATCCTCCCCGGCAGTACCCTGTGGGCACCACGGTTACATAGAAGGGATGTGATATGTATCAGACCATATTAGTGCCGATCGATATTGAAGAAGACCTGTTGACCGAGCATGCGCTGGAGCATGTGGTGTACCTGGCGAAAATGTCCGGTGCCAAAGTGCACTTTTTCCATGCGCTGCCGGACGCCTCGGCATTCGTTACCGCTTACTCGTTCGGCATCAAAGAGTTTGAGAACAAGGCGGAAGTGAAGGCGGTGGATAAGCTTAAGCAGATCATGGCGGAAATCGACCTTCCGCTGGAGCGGCTGGATTACACCGTCAGCTTCGGTTCGCCGCGCGATCAGGTACTGGAACTGGCGGAGGAAATCGAAGCCGATCTGATCATCATCGGCTCGCGCCGACCGAGCGTGAAAACCTATCTGCTGGGTTCCAATGCGGCGGCCATTGTTCGCCATGCCAATATTTCGGTGATGGTTGTCCGGTAATCCTTTCAAATCAGGCCCGCAGTTTAACGCTGTGGGCCTGCCTCATTATTAAACGTTAGCGACAGAGAGCCGCAATCTCCTCATACAACGCCTGCGGGATGGTGATGCCGTGCTGTTCGCTGTATTGCCGCTGTTGAAAGCGCCGTTCACCCGGAATGCGCGCCCCTTGCTCGCTCATATCAGCAAACAAGGCTTCCGCCCTGGCCAAATGCGCCACTTTATCCGACCCCAGAAAACGATCGGGATCCATGGCGATGATCAGCTCGCCGCCGTAAGGGGAGGAGCCGGTCTGGCGATCGTAGGCCAGCGATTCCTTACTGGTCATATCGCCAATCAACGGCCCGGCAAGCAGTTCAACCATCGCCGCCAGCGCCGAGCCTTTATGACCGCCAAAGGTCAGCATCGCACCTTGCAACACGCTTTGGGCATCGGTAGAGGGTTTCCCCTGTTGATCTATGCCCCAGCCTGGCGGCAACGGGGTACCGGCACGACGATGCAGTTCAATCTCGCCGCGTGCGGCGGCGCTGGTGGCCATATCAAAAATAAAGGGGGGCCGCTGCGGCCGCGGCCAGCCGAAGGCGATAGGGTTGGTACCGAACAACGGCCGGCTTCCCCCTGCTGGCGTAACCCAGGCATGGCTGGGCGTGCAGGCCAACGCCACCAGGCCTTGATCGGTTAAAGGTTCGATATCGGCCCATAATGCCGAGTAATGCACACAGTGGTTAATGGCCAGCGCGGCAATGCCGTTGGTGCGTACCTTTTCGACAAAAACCGGCAGCGCCGTGCGATAGGCCAGCAGCGAAAAAGCATCGTGGGCGTCGACCCGCAAGATCGCCGGGGCCTGATCAAGCAGCGTCGGACGGGCATCGGCGGAAACTTTGCCCGCCAATAGCGAACGCACGCAGCCAAGCACTCGGTACAAACCGTGCGAAGCGCAGCCGTCGCGTTCACCGGCCGTCACATTTTGGGCGACGGCATCGGCGTGTTCGGCGCTGAATCCGTTACTGCGCAATGCCTTCAGCGCCAGCTCATAGGCTTGCTCCAACGTCAGCCTCTGGGTTTGCGTCATCAGATATCTCCTCTGGATTTACTCTTCTTCATCACCGGCAAAATTCGCCCGAGGTAAACAGGTATAGGCGCCCCAGTAGTAGATCGCCAGCGCAATGACTGCGACGGTGATGGTGTCCCATGGGTGACCGATAGCGTTGATGCCGCCAAAACTGCCGAGATAAGAAGCGATGATAATCAGCGCATAGAAGGCGATCAGCCACAGCGAGGACCAAATCTGCTGCTTGAGGCTGACGGCGTGGGTCGGCACCTTATTTTTGAACAGGATATAGACCACAAACATCAGGATTTGCAGGCCGAGCAGCCAGGAGACGGTATTCCAACCGGACCAGTAGACGATCAGCGCCGAGATGATAAATGACACCGGACCGAGCACGCAGAAGCCGCGCACGAAAAATGGTCGCGGCAGCTCAGGGGCATTGCGGCGCAGGCCGGCGGCGGTGACGGGCGCAATCGCGTAACTCAGGACCAGCGCGGCGGAAACCACGCCGATCAGCTTCTCCCATGAAGGGAAGGGCAGCGTCCAGAAAATCGACAAGGCGAAAGTCAGCCAGAGAGCAGGACGCGGAATGCCGGACTCGCCGTCGACGCGAGTGAATATTTTAAAGAAGGTGCCGGCGCGCGCCCAACCGTATACCACGCGTGGTGTGGCGTTCATATAAATGTTGCCGGTGCCGCTCGGTGAGATAATCGCATCGCTCACCACCAGAAAAGCCAGCCAGCCCATGCCCAGGGTGATGGCGATATCACGGTAGGGCAGCGAAAATTGCTGGCTGATCCCGGCCCAGCCGCCGCTCAGCATCTCGCTGGGAATACTGCCGAGGAAAGCCACCTGCAGCAGCACGTAAATGAGCGTGGACAACACCACCGACAGGATCAGCGCGATAGGAATGGTGCGCTGCGGGTTTTGCACCTCGCTGGCAACCGAGATAATCGGCGTCAGGCCCAGATAGGCGAAAATAATCCCCCCGGCGGATATGGCGGCTTCGACGCCGGCGGAGCCAAAGGGGGCAAACCCCTGGCTGTGCAGGTTTTCGGGTTTGAAGAAACTGAACAACACGACGATCACCAACAGCGGCACCACAAATTTAATCACGCTGATCAGGTTGTTGGATTTGGCAAAGGTTTTGACGCTGTAGTAGTTCAGCGCGAAGAAAAAACACAGCAGCAACAGTTGGACCAGCCAGCCGATCAGCGTTGGATCGCCGGAGCCCGGTTGGCTCAAAAAAGGAAACCATGCGGCGGCGTACTGACGGGCGGCCACGATCTCAATGGAGATCAGGCTGGAGAACGCGATCAGGGTAATAAAGCCCAGCAGATAGCCCATCAGTTCACCGTGGGAAAATACCGGATAGCGGATAATACCGCCGGCGCGCGGCAGCGCTGCGCCCAGCTCACAATAGACAATGCCGAGCAGCAACACCGCCAGGCCGCCGATCAGCCAGGAGTAAATACCGGCCGGGCCGGCAATGGAAGAGACGTGGCTGGCGGCGAACAGCCAGCCGGAACCAAAGATTGCGCCCAGGCCGATAAACGTCAGATCGGTGAGCGTAAGCTGCTTCTTGAATTTGCCTTGGGTTGTCATGGAATGACCCTTTTGTTATTAGGTGGCAGACAGATGCGATTTGGTTAGTCGTTGGCTGGTGAGCGGAGAGATTCACGGGTGTAAATCCCGTTAACCAGCCGCAGCAGGCCCAGTGGATTGCTGTCCTGAAGCTGCGGGGGCAGCAACGCAGGGGGGTAATTCTGCAGGCAGACCGGGCGCAGAAAACGTTCAATAGCCAGCGTACCCACCGACGTACCGCGTGCGTCGCTGGTGGCCGGATAAGGGCCGCCATGCACCATGGCATCGCAGACTTCTACCCCGGTCGGATAACCGTTAAACAATACCCGCCCCGCTTTTTGGGCCAGCCGTTGGGCCAGCGGTTCTGCGTCGGCCAGATCCTCGTTTTCTGTCAGCAGCGTGGCGGTCAGTTGCCCCTGCAGGCTGTCCAGTGCGGCGGTCAGCTGTCGACGATCTTCCACTTCCACCAGAATGGCTGCCGGGCCAAACACTTCCTCTTGCAGCAGCGGGTTTCCGCTGAGCAGCAAATCGAAATCGGCCTGATAGAGCTGTGCCGTTGATAAATGCGGGCGCTCTTCGCGATGACCGGCCAGGTGACGGATGCCGTTTTGCTCATCAAGGACAGCCAATCCGCGGCGGTAATTGGCCAGCGTGCCGGCATTGAGCATGGCTTGCGCAGGCGCGGCGTTGACCTGTGCGGACAGTTCGCGCACAAATTCGCTGAATGCTTGGCCGCGTTGCCCGATGATCAGCCCAGGCTTGGTGCAGAACTGGCCGCAGCCGAGGGTGAAGGATGCGACCAGCTCGCGGGCAATCTGCTGCCCACGGCGAGCTAAAGCCTGCGGCATAACGATCAGCGGATTGATGCTCGACATCTCGGCAAATACCGGGATCGGT
This sequence comes from Serratia sp. AXJ-M, assembly GCF_046531865.1. Lineage (NCBI taxonomy): Bacteria > Pseudomonadati > Pseudomonadota > Gammaproteobacteria > Enterobacterales > Yersiniaceae > Serratia > Serratia sp. AXJ-M. The sequence goes on from NZ_CP059394.1 coordinate 1,900,403, forward strand.
TGGGCGCGCCGCTGGGCCAAATCGAACAAGGCCCGGCCGCCCCGAAGCGATCCGGTGAAACCCACCGCCTGAATGGCCGGATGCTGCACCAGTTCCGCGCCAATGTGGTCCCCGTAAATCATGTTGAAAACTCCGGCCGGGATCTGCTGTTGTTCTCTTGCCCGTTCGATGGCCAGCGCGGTCAGTTCTGCGGTGATCATATGGCCGCTGTGCGCCTTGAACACCACCGGACAGCCTGCGGCCAACGCGGCCGCGGTGTCTCCGCCTGCGGTGGAGAATGCCAATGGGAAATTGCTGGCACCAAACACCGCCACTGGCCCGAGGGCGGTGCGATACTGCCGCAGATCCGGGCGGGGCACCGGCGTTCGTTGAGGCAATGCGCTGTCTATGCGCACGCCATGCACATCCCCACGGCGCAGCAGGGTGGCAAACAGTCGCATTTGGCCGCTGGTTCTGGCCCGTTCGCCGCTCAGTCGGGCTAATGGCAGGGCGGTTTCCTGCATGGCGAAGCCGAAGAAATCCTCATCCAGAGCGTCTAATTGGTCGGCAATGGCCTCAAGAAAGTCGGCTCGACGCTCGGCGCTGAGCTGAGAATAGGCCGTGAATGCTTGTGCGGCGGCATCGGCGGCGGCGGCGGCTTCTTCGTGACTGGCCGAGAAAAAAACGTGGCCGGTCGGCAGGCCGTTGTCGGCGCGCAGGCTGACAAGCTGGGCCTCACCGCTGGCACGGCGTTGACCGCCGATAAACTGTTGGCCGCTAATGGTATGGGCGTTGGACATGGGTTCCCCCGTTGGGTCAGTGACAGAGCCCGGCAGGCCGCCGGGCGTGGGAGGCGATCAGAGGCCGACATCCGGCAGCGCAGGGCGGTTGGCCAGCGCTTTTTTGACCACTGCGGTGACCTCGGCCAGGGTATCGCCCTGCAATGCCAGACGTGGCGGACGGGTAATGGCGCTGCCGCGACCCACCAACTCTTCACATAGCTTGATGCACTGCACCAGATCGGGACGCGCATCCAAATGCAGCAGCGGCATAAACCAGCTGTACAGCGCCAGCGCTTCCTCGAAGCGTTTTTGCTTCGCCAGACGGAACAAGGTTTCGCCTTCACGCGGGAAGGCGTTAGACATGCCGGAGATCCAGCCTTCGGCGCCGACGGCGATGCTTTCCAGCACCACGTCATCCAACCCGGCGAACAGCACAAAGCGATCGCCCACTTCGTTGCGCAGATCGATAAAACGACGGGTGTCGCCAGAGGAATCCTTGAAGCAGACGATATTCTCGCAATCGACCAGTGACGTCAGGATGTCCGGCGTCACGTCGTTTTTATAAATCGGCGGGTTGTTGTAGACCATGATCGGCAGATCGGTGGCGGTAGCGACGCTGCGAAAATGCGTTGCGGTTTCATGGGGTTTGGCTGAATAGACTAACGCCGGCATTACCATAATGCCGTCGACGCCGACCTTCTGGGCTTCGCGCGCCATATTGCGCGCAAAGGCGGTGGTGAACTCGGCGATACCGGCAATCACCGGGACCTGACCCTGAGCTGCGTCGCGTGCCACTTCAATCACCGACAGTTTTTCCTGAACGGTCAGCGAGGTGTTCTCACCCACGGTGCCACACACCACCAGGCCCGAAACGCCGTCTTTGACCAGGTTTTTGATCACCGTGTGGGTGGCGTCGAGATCCAGAGAAAAATCGCTGCGGAACTGGGTGCTGACCGCCGGGAATACGCCGCTCCAGCTAATGGCTTTATGGCTCATAGTGTTTTTCCTGTCGTCCAAGTTTGTTAATCAATGGTGAATTATTGGTGAAATCCAATCACAGATTGACCTGTATTGTTCGCAGGGGCTTGACGGTTTTCGCCGAATGCCATGACGAAATTGGCACAGTGTGGCGGGGTTTCAGACGAGAAGGAACCTGATGCACAAGGCACCATAGCGATTTTTTTACTAATATAAATCAGTGTATTAAAGGGTTATGGTGGTGCGGAAGTCGCGCGGCGTTGAACCGGTCATGGCTTTGAATTGACGGCTGAATGCGCTGTGATCGGTGTAGCCGCACTGCAAGGCGATGTCGGTAATCGGCATATCGCCGGCCAGCAGTTCGGTGGCTTTTTCCAGCCGCACCTTGTGGATCATCTGGCGCGGCGTGAGATGAAAAATGCGTTTGCAGTAACGTTCAATCTGCGCCACGGAAAGTGCAGTGAGCGTCGTCAGTTCCTCAAGTGCGATCGGCCGGGCGTAATGCTGGCGAATGTAGACATCGATGGCAGCCAGCCGCTGATAGGCTGGGTGATTGGCCTTGGCTTCCTGCAGATCGTGCGAAATGCCGGCCATGCCGATGATTTTGCCCTGCGCGTCGTACAGCGCCAGCTTTTGCGTCAGGCACCAACCGGTCTCACGTCCGTTATACAAGTGCATTTCCAGCTGATCCTGGATCAGCTCCCCGTGACGCAGCACGCGGAGATCCTGCTCGGTATATCCCGATCCGAGCTGGGCGGGGAAAACGTCCGCCGAGGTTTTGCCCAGCAGCGGCGCGACGGTTTTAAACCCACAGCGTTTGGCCAGCGTCAGATTGGCGAACAGATAACGGGCTTGCACGTCTTTGATGAAGAACACCACGTTGGGCATGGCATTGAACAGCGGGGCGATCAACGCCAGGGAATTAAGCAGGTCGCGCAGAGTATTCGGCCGTTGCTGTGCCAGGCCGTCGCACCAGCGGGACAGTTGCTCAACGGCGAAAACGTCATCTTCCTGTTCATCGAAAGCGGGCCTGGTGTCAGTGATAACCTGATGGCGTTGAGTTAATCGCATGGCAATACCTTTCCCCGCTGGATGGCACAGAATCTGGAGTGGCCGGGCCGGCCATGTTGACGCGCCTCATCAATATTAACTTTCTTGTAACTTTTCAAGCGCAGCCGTCAATTATGCGGATCACCGCAAACTTTTTCCCTCCGTGACACATTCCACGCAGAAAAAAATCGCCTCTTTCGCACAATCCTGGAAATAACATAAAAGTAACGATTTGATAAATAACTCATTCTTATGGCTCATCGCTTTTCTCTGTTCGGTGTTAACCGGATATCCAATTAAGGATTGTGCTGATTTCTGCATGTGCCGAGCCGAAATGTATCAAGCCGCCGCTGACATATTCGGTCAGTCTAACGCCAACGGTAACATTTCATTAACTCAGGAGGCTCCGATGGCACTTTCTTCGCATTTCACCGCGCTGCGGGCGATTGATTCCCATACTGCCGGTGAACCTACCCGGTTGATCATCGAAGGGTTTCCCGATTTGGGTAGCGGCAGTATGGCGGAGCGCAAAGCCCGATTTGCCCAAGATTATGATGATTGGCGCAGCGCCATCATTCTGGAGCCGCGCGGCAATGATGTCCTGGTCGGGGCTTTGCTCTGCCAGCCCTGTTCGCCGCAGGCCGCTGCCGGGGTGATTTTCTTCAACAACGCCGGCTATTTGGGCATGTGCGGCCACGGCACCATTGGTCTGGTGGCTTCATTGGCCTATTTGGGGCGAATTGGCGTGGGAGATCACCTGATTGAAACGCCTGTCGGCACGGTAAATGCCAGGCTGCATGAGGATGGCAGCGTGACGGTGGAAAACGTACCGGCCTATCGCTATCGCCGCCAGGTAAGGGTGGAGGTGAGCGGCTATGGCCCGGTGGTGGGTGACATTGCCTGGGGCGGGAATTGGTTTTTCCTTATCGGTGAACATCACCTGGCGATCGATACGCAAAACCTGGACGCGCTCACCGCTTTTTGTTGGGCGGTGCGGGTGGCTCTGGAGTCTGCGGGGATTTATGGCGAAGACGGCGAGGTTATCGATCATATCGAACTGTTTGCCGCCGATCCGCAGGCGGACAGCCGTAACTTCGTGCTTTGCCCGGGCAAAGCCTATGACCGCTCACCCTGCGGGACCGGCACCAGCGCCAAACTGGCCTGTCTGGCGGCCGACGGCAAACTGCAACCGGGTGAGATCTGGCGCCAGGTGAGCGTGATCGGCAGCCAGTTCAGCGGTTATTACCAACGTAACGGCGATCGCGTAACGCCGTTTATCCGTGGGCAAGCCTATGTGTGCGCTGACAGCCAACTGCTGTTGGATGAGCGCGATCCTTTCGTTTGGGGTATCCGCTGATGGCTGCCGACAGGCGTGCTGAAGCGATCGTGGTGGGGGCCGGCATTATTGGTGCCGCCTGCGCCTGGCGCCTGGCGCAACAAGGGCTGCAGGTGCTGCTGGTGGATAATCAGCACGCCGGTGCGACCGCCGCAGGTATGGGGCACCTGGTGTGTATGGACGACAACCCTGCCGAGCTGGCCTTAAGCGCCTACTCACTGCAGCTGTGGCGCAGCCTGGTGGAACGACTGCCGGAAAACTGCGCCTGGCGTGGCTGCGGTACGCTGTGGCTGGCAGAGCGGGACGATGAAATGGCGATTGCCGAAGCCAAGTGCCAACGTATGGCGGAGTATGGCGTGGCCAGCGAAATGCAAAGTGCCGCACAGGTGGCAGGCCTGGAACCTATGCTACGCCCCGGTTTGGCGGGCGGGCTGCGAGTGCCGGGCGATGGCATTGTTTATGCACCTAACGTGGCCCGCTGGCTTGTGAACGACGTCGGATCGGCAATCAGAGTCATTACCGGAGAGGCTTGCGCGTTGGAAGATCGGGCCATCGTGCTGGCGAGTGGTGAGCGTCTCACGGCACCGGTTGTGGTTCTGGCCTGCGGTCTGCAGGCCAACAGGCTGCTGGAACAGCCCATGCTGCGGGCCAAAAAAGGGCAGTTGGCGATTACCGATCGCTATCCGCACAGGATCCATCATCAGTTGGTTGAATTGGGGTATGGCGCCAGCGCCCATGCCAGCGACGGGACTTCGGTGGCGTTTAACGTTCAGGCGCGCCCAACGGGCCAGTTGTTGATCGGCTCATCGCGCCAGTTTGACGCCCCAGGCAGAGATATCGATTTGCCGTTGCTGGCCGCAATGTTGGCGCGCGCCAACGCTTTCCTGCCTACGCTGGCACAGATGAACGTCATTCGCTGTTGGACCGGCCAGCGTGCCGCCTCCGCCGACGGTTTGCCGCTGTTGGGCCCGCATCCGCAACACCGTTGGCTGTGGCTGGCGCTGGGGCACGAAGGGTTAGGCGTCACCACCGCGTTGGGCAGTGCTGAGCTGATTTCCGCCCAGATCCATCATCATCGCCCGGCGATTGACGACACGCCTTATCTGGCTGCGCGCATGTTCAGTACGGAGGTGTTAGCGATATGAGTCAAAAACAGAATCAACTGAATGTGATCCTTAACGGTGAAAGCCTCTGGGTTCCGGAAGGGGTTAGCGTGGCGGCGGCGCTCAGTCTGAGTGGCGAGGACAGTTGTCGCGTTTCGGTCAGCGGGCAAGCGCGCACGCCGTTTTGTGGCATGGGGGTCTGCCAGGAGTGCCGGGTCACCGTGAACGGCCTGCGGCGGCTGGCGTGTCAGACCCTCTGCCAGCCGGGAATGCAGATTGAGAGGACGGAGAATGAGTGACCTCGTGTGCGATGTGTTGGTTATCGGTGCGGGCCCGGCCGGGCTTGCGGCGGCCCGGGCGGCGGCAGAAAGTGACCAGTCGGTGCTGGTGCTTGATGATAACCTGCGCCCGGGCGGGCAGATCTGGCGTGACGGACCCAACGTGGCGCTACCGGCGCTGGCGCAGCAGTATCGGCGGGCGGTGGAAGCGCTGAGCAACGTGACCCTGCTGAACGGGGTGAAAATCATCGCTTGTTGTGGGCCGCAGAAAATCCTCTACGAAGCTGCGACTGGCAGCGGAGTGGTGGACTATCAAACATTGATCTTGTGCTGTGGCGCACGTGAGTTGCTATTGCCGTTTCCCGGTTGGACGTTGCCTGGCGTCACCGGTGTCGGTGGGTTGCAGGCGCAGATTAAACAGGGAATGCCGATCAAAGGGGAGCGGGTGGCGATTGCCGGCAGTGGCCCGTTACTGATGGCGGTGGCCGACAGCGTGATCAAAGCAGGGGGAGAAGTGGTGAGGGTGGCAGAACAGGCGTCAGCCATGCGCCTGACGGCATTTGCTGGCGGGTTGTGGCGTTGGCCAGTCAAATTACGCCAGTCATTTACCCTGTTCAACCGCCATTATCGTCCTGACAGCTTTGTGCTGGAGGCAATAGGTGAGCAACGGCTGACGGCGATACGGCTGCAGACGGGCACTCGCGTGACGACGCTGGCCTGCGAACGCTTGGCCTGCGGTTTTGGCCTGGTGGCGAACGTCGAATTGGCGATGCTGCTGGGCTGCCGCCTTCGTGATGACGCCGTTGCCGTGGACGAGAACCAGCAAACCAGCCAGCCGAAAATTTATGCCGCCGGTGAATGTACCGGAATAGGGGGCAGCGAACTGGCGCTGACGGAAGGAGCCATTGCCGGGTATGTCGCCACCGGCAATCAACAACGGGCGAAGGGATTGATGCGGCAACGTGATAAATGGAGGCGATTCGCCGATGCTGTGGCACAGACTTTTGCCTTGAATCCCGCGCTGAAAGCGTTGGCAGAACCGCAAACTTTGGTGTGCCGTTGTGAAGATGTTTCCTTAGGCCAGCTAAACGGCTTTCCTGACTGGACGGCGGCCAAGCTGAGCAGCCGCTGTGGCATGGGGGCTTGTCAGGGGAAGATTTGCGCGACGGCGGCGCGTCATTTGCTTGGCTGGCCGCTACCGGCACCGCGGATACCATTGACGCCGGTAAGGGTCGAAACCTTGGCCCGATTGAACGACATCGAGGCTGACGAATAAGCCTGCTACACTCAGGCAGATGACCGGACAAATCGGGCGGAAAACGGATGACGAATGCACTGATTACGCTGGGGCTGTGCCTGCTGTTAATACCGCTTTTGTTGTGGTTGATTAGCCGGGCGCTATCGGCCGCAAAAGATAAAAAGCCGCAAGGGGGTAAACCTAAACCCAGGACCGGCATGCCGCACGGTGATGATGAGTGATCCTTACGGGCGCGTGGGGCAGTGTGCCGACCGCGCCGTTGGTATTACCTTCACTGTGGCCAGTAATAGGTTTTCTCATGCCAGCCTTTACCATACATGCAGGCTTCTATGGTCGCTGAGCGAGCATCTTCGTTACGATCGTTCTGCACTGTCTTGAACGAGGGCTGTTTTTCGTAGCGGTAACCTGCCGGGCAGTCTTTTTTGTCTTTCTTACAGCTTTGGTATTGGTTTTCGTAGCTAAACTCAAAATCTCTCACCACATCGGGAGGGAAACGTTCGTAACCGCGAGCTTTGCATTCAGCATATTCCATGTCGCGGGTGGCATTGCCGGCACCGGGTTTCTCCCACTGGGTGCAGGCGGTTAATGTCATTAATGGCAAAATAATCAAAAAGCTAAACGTCTTCATGGTATCCCTAACTCTTCCTTTCGTCCTGTATTCACACGCTAAGAATCTTCCTAAGCGAGATAGGGCATGAGTGTAATAAACTGATGTTAAAATTGGAAATGATAATAGTTATTGTTTAGGCGAGGTTGATGTAATACCGACGGTGCAGGGCTAAGAACGTTATTCCCAATCATGAAATAGTCCCGCTTGTTATAATGTACCTGCTAACTTTCATTGGATATATATGGGGAGTGATTTTTTAAGATATTTACCTAAAGATTAATTCTTATTATTGGTTACACAAAGGTATTTGAAGAACCGTGAATTAGAATAGGGACTTTTTTATTGCTTTTTATAAATTATCGAAATTAAAACTATTATTAAATTTGCCGGTAATACGATTGCAATTCATGCGCAAATTTTTTAGATTCAGGATCGAGAAGTGATTGTCATGATGATGAAGACGTTAAAGGGAGTTTTATTTTGGCGAATAAATCTGAAGTACCTAAAGACAGTGCTGATTTACCTTCATTATCAGAAGATTGTGACGGGTTAAGAAACCTTTCCGATGTTGGGGATTCATTGGGTTACGGTCGTACTCGTTTTTATCAATGGTGCCGGGGACGCGGTTTTCTCACGCTGATGAATGCGCCTTCAGCAGAGATGATAAGCGCGGGTTACATGGTGACGACGTTATCAGATAATGGTTACTCACGCGTTTATGTGACTGAGGATGGTTTTAATTTTGTGGGTGACGCCTTTCGCGAAGACATTCAAAAACGTATGGTCAAGCTTTAAGGGAATTATAAAAATCTTATTCATTTCAATATACTAACTACGGAATTTTCTTATGCTATCGACCGCGTTGTCTAACAAACATCGCGGTTGGCGAGGACCGATCCGTTGTGCTCCCGATGTTCTTCAGATCACTGGAAATTATCTTATTTTTGTATTGATGTTACCCCAGCGCTACAGCCGCAGCCTATTCTGTTGCTACTATAAAGACTGGTTTTTCCCAGGAGCTCAGGATGAAGCATTACGCCGCGTTATTTGTTACTACCTTGCTGTTGTCTGGCTGCGCTACGCAGTCCGTTCCGCTGCAGCAGGCCGAATTACCGCCTCCTAGCCGACTGTTGCTTTATCAAAATATGCCGCAGACGCCTTATGCGACCCTGGTGGTAGTACGTGACAGCGGAATGTTGGCAGGCAGTTGCCGAACCGGGGTTTATATCAACGGGGAGTTTGCTGCGTCGCTGGCGGCGAAAGAAAAGGCTGAGTTCCGGGTTCCGGTCGGCAATAATGAAATCAGCATTGGGCAGGATATGATCGAAAACAGTCTGTGTATCTGGCGCGATACCAGCGGCCGGCTACCGATGACGTTGCGTGCCGGTGAAAGTCGCTATTTCCGCGTGGCAGGAGATATGCAACGCGGATTTGTTCTGCAGGCCGGCAGGCCGTAATTCTGGCGGGGCAGTCAACGCCCCTGCCACCATCCCCACAGGGTAATCAAAAGCCAGGCCGCCGCGATCCAACATAATACCGCAGCGGCCAGCGCCCAAGACAATCTCATGCTGTTGATAAAGAAATACAGCGAGATCAGATACACCAGATAGGGTAAAACGGCCCACATGCCGAATATCAGCGTGGTTCTCAACGCTTCGATTGAGCGTTCGCTGCCGACGATGTAATGGGCAATCAGTGCGAAGGTAGGGAACAACGGTACCAGACCGGCGATATAGTAGCTGCGACTTTTGGCAAGCAGGCCAATGAGTACCACCACCAGTGCGCCAATCAGTGCTTTTACCACGATGCCCATAGGTTTCTCTGACGTAAATAAAAACACATTGCCTGAAAGTGTCAGGGTGATCAATCACAGGGGCAGGGGGAAAACGGGCCCGCGGTTACGGCAGGCCGGAAGGGGATAGCTTATTGGCGGTAGGCGTGCTTAATCTGCTGAATGCTGTTTTTAAAGATCTCGGCCTGGGTGGGATCTTCAATCTGTGCGATAAAGCGTTCCATGTTGATAATGACTTTCCCGGCGTCGGCCTGGCCGATCGATTTCAGGATCAGCGTTAGCGTGGCTTTAAGGCAGGCGACTTCCGTTGCCAGCGTTTCCGGGTTTGCAGACGTAGTGAAGTCAACGTTGCTCATTTTCTCTCCTGATTTTTGAGGCCGAAGCCTGAAACAATGTGCTTTGTGGTGCACACCCGCACCGATTTCATTCAATCAGACGTGCAGATGCGTATTTAACTGGGCGCGGAGTATAGCATAGCATGCAGATATCCATCTGCACCGATAGCGCGATATCCGTGTCGGTGCGGCTAATGCGGCATCGATCGTGGTTTTATCAACTTCCACTTTATAGTGCATAGTCACTAGTGATTATTGAATGGAGTGTTGGTAGTTTGGTAGCGGAGCCGCCGGGGAATAATAGCCAAGTTATTTTTTTCGAGTTAATAAGTATTTGTCCGTCGGGTTATTGTTAACTTGTTAGAGTTATTTAAATCATCAACCCTGGCTGCGAGCTGACGTATGGGGTGAGTAATTTCTTTACGCAATGACTCTTGCGAGGGAAGATAAAAAGCAATCTGTCATATTGTTTTATTTCAATGGATTACAATCTTGTTGCATTGGTGTTAATATTATCCGTGTTGCGATTTCTTACACTGATTTTACCTTCGCTTCTGGATTATCGCAGTATCATGGGGCCCGGTTCACTCAGGGTAATATTTACATCGACGGCTTTTTATCTGCAGACAAGGGTTTTATCGGGCAGCCTGAGTGACTAAAATTCGAAAATCAGGCCCACTGCGCAAAGTTAATCGGAAGTAAGTATTAATCTGTGTTCATTCTTGGCTAAAAAACAAGTAATATCTCAGGCTATAACAGAGGCTGATTGCGTTACTCCCTTCTTTTTGGAGATTTTTCCTTGATTAGCGTTCTTCTTGTTGATGACCACGAACTGGTGCGCGCAGGGATACGACGCATTCTTGAAGATATCAAAGGTATAAAAGTTGTCGGGGAGGCCCAGTGCGGTGAAGACGCCGTGAAATGGTGCCGTGGCAATGCTGTAGATATCGTTCTTATGGATATGAACATGCCGGGTATTGGCGGGCTGGAAGCCACGCGCAAAATTGTACGCTATGCGCCCGACGTTAAAGTCATCATGCTGACTATTCACACTGAAAATCCCTTGCCGGCAAAAGTGATGCAGGCCGGAGCCGCGGGTTATCTGAGCAAAGGTGCGGCACCGCAGGATGTGGTGAATGCCATTCGTACGGTGCAGGCCGGGCAGCGTTATATCGCGTCCGATATCGCACAACAGATGGCATTGAGCCAGTTGGAGCCGCAGACGGAAACCCCGTTCAGCTGCCTGTCTGAGCGCGAGCTGCAGATTATGCTGATGATCACCAAAGGCAAAAAAGTTAATGAGATCTCGGAACAGTTGAGTCTCAGCCCGAAAACGGTGAACAGTTACCGTTACCGTATGTTCAGCAAGCTGAATATCAGCGGTGATGTTGAACTGACACACCTGGCTATCCGACACGGATTGTTCAATGCGGAGACGTTGTTAAGCAGTGAGTGACCGTTTTGATGCCAAAGCATTTCTCAGCACCGTAACCAGCCAGCCTGGCGTCTACCGTATGTATGACGCTACTGGCACGGTTATCTACGTCGGTAAAGCCAAAGACCTGAAAAAACGCCTCGCCAGTTACTTCCGCCAACAGGTTGGCAGCAGGAAAACGGAGACGTTGGTTAAAAATATCGCTCAAATAGACGTAACTGTTACTCATACCGAAACAGAAGCGCTACTACTGGAACATAACTACATAAAGTTATACCAACCGCGATATAATGTTCTTTTGCGAGACGATAAATCTTACCCGTTGATCTTCCTGAGCGCGGACAGCCACCCACGCCTGGCGGTTCATCGCGGCGCTAAACACGCCAAAGGGGAATATTTCGGGCCGTTCCCCAATTCTTATGCCGTGCGTGAAACGCTGGCGCTGCTGCAGAAATTGTTCCCGATACGCCAGTGCGAGAACAGCGTGTATCGCAACCGTTCGCGTCCCTGCCTGCAATATCAGATTGGGCGTTGCCTGGGGCCTTGCGTCGCCGGATTGGTGAGTGAGGAAGAGTACCGGCAGCAGGTGGATTACGTGCGCCTGTTCCTGTCCGGTAAAGATCAGCAGGTATTACACCAGTTGATCGAAAGGATGGAAAACGCCAGCAAGACACTGAACTTTGAAGAAGCGGCACGCATTCGCGACCAGATCCAGGCGGTGCGAAGGGTGACCGAACGTCAGTTCGTTGCCGGCAACAGCGACGATCTGGACGTCATCGGCGTGGCTTTCGAATCCGGTATGGCTTGCCTGCACGTGCTGTTTATCCGTCAGGGTAAGGTATTGGGTAGCCGCAGTTACTTCCCGAAAGTACCGGGCGGCACCGACATGAGCGAAGTGGTGCAAACCTTTGTCGGCCAGTTCTATTTACAGGGCAGCCAGATGCGCACCTTGCCGGCGGAAATTCTATTGGACTTTACTCTGCCGGAGAAAGACCTGCTGGCTGAGTCGCTTTCAGAACTTGCCGGCCGGAAAATTCAGATTCAGAGCAAACCGCGAGGGGATCGCGCACGCTACCTTAAATTGGCTCGTACCAACGCGGCGACGGCGCTAACCACCAAGCTTTCACAGCAGTCGACTATCCATCAGCGGTTGGCCGAATTGGCGAAGGTGCTCAACCTTGCCGAAATTAACCGCATGGAATGTTTCGACATCAGCCACACCATGGGTGAGCAAACCGTGGCTTCCTGTGTGGTATTTGACTCGAATGGTCCGCTACGTTCGGAATATCGGCGCTATAATATCACCGGCATAACGCCAGGGGATGATTATGCCGCGATGGCGCAGGTATTGAAGCGCCGTTACGGTAAGGCTCTCGAAGAGAAAAAAATCCCCGACGTTATCTTTATCGACGGCGGCAAGGGGCAACTCGGTATGGCGATTGATGTATTTAACTCGCTGAACGTGACCTGGGATAAAAACAAACCCTTGCTGATTGGCATCGCCAAAGGGGCCGACCGCAAAGCCGGGTTGGAAACGCTGTTCTTTGTACCGGAAGGCGAGGGTATTGCCTTGCCGTCGGATTCACCGGCGCTGCATGTGATCCAGCATATTCGCGATGATTCGCATAACCATGCGATCACCGGGCATCGGCAGAGAAGGGCAAAAGTAAGAAACACCAGCGCGTTGGAATTGATCGACGGCGTTGGGCCAAAACGGCGACAGGTGCTGTTGAAGTATATGGGCGGACTTCAACCATTATTGAACGCCAGCGTTGAGGAAATTGCAAAAGTGCCGGGTATTTCACAAGCATTGGCAGAAAAGATCTACAATGCATTGAAACACTGAGGGCAATGTAGCAACATACTCTTAATTCCCACTCCAGCCAGATAGTTACCGTAGCATTATGCAATTGAATATACCGACTTGGCTTACTCTGTTTCGCGTAGTTCTGATCCCATTCTTTGTTCTGGCATTTTACCTGCCGTTCACTTGGGCTCCGATGGTTTGCGCCGTCATCTTTGTGTTTGCTGCCATAACCGACTGGTTTGACGGTTTCCTGGCCCGTCGCTGGAAGCAAACGACCCGTTTCGGGGCGTTCCTTGACCCGGTGGCGGACAAAGTGATGGTGGCGGTAGCGCTGGTGCTGGTGGCGGAACACTATCACACCTGGTGGATTACCCTGCCTGCGGCAACCATGATTGCCCGTGAAATTATCATCTCGTCGCTGCGTGAGTGGATGGCGGAGATCGGCAAGCGCAGCAGCGTGGCGGTGTCCTGGATTGGCAAAGTCAAAACCATGGCGCAAATGATGTCGCTGGTCGGGTTGCTGTGGCGTCCCGATCGCACCGTCGAGTATGTGTCTTTTGGTTTGCTGTACATCGCGGCGGTGCTGACTTTCTGGTCAATGTTCCAATATTTGAACGCTGCGCGGAAAGATTTGCTGGAACCCTGATCAAAGCGATGCAAAAATCGTCAAACGAACGTAATGAGACAACAATTTTATTGACTCATTACGTCAGGTAAGTAGAATGCATCGCATCAGACGGCAGCAGTGATTTGCCGAAAGATAGCAAAAAAATCAGTAAGTTCTGATTAATGCGGGAATAGCTCAGTTGGTAGAGCACGACCTTGCCAAGGTCGGGGTCGCGAGTTCGAGTCTCGTTTCCCGCTCCAAATTTGATGAAGCTGGTGTTTCACGAGCTTTAGCCTGATAAAGGCAAACAAGAATTTAGGCGCGTTAACAAAGCGGTTATGTAGCGGATTGCAAATCCGTCTAGTCCGGTTCGACTCCGGAACGCGCCTCCAATTTTCCCGAGCCCGGGTGGTGAAATCGGTAGACACAAGGGATTTAAAATCCCTCGGCTTATGGCTGTGCGGGTTCAAGTCCCGCCCCGGGTACCAGGAAAATAAATTCCAGAATAATCAAAGCAATAAGTAGTAATGTCGTGACCGCCGGAAGGCGGTTTTTTTGTGCCTGAAATTCCATTTCGTCATATCACATCATAATATTCTTCTGCTATCACTGTTATCTTGTTGTCGGGCAAGGACTATTTTTCAAGACGCTTGGTAAGAAGTGATCTATAACCAGAGAGTGCAATAGATAAGGAGTGTTGGATGAAAGGGGGATTATTTTTATTGGCGATTGTCATGCTATCTGGCTGTTCAGGGTCTTTTGGATCGATTCTGGGCGTGATCCCGCAAAGCTCCGATGTTTGCCCACAAGGGAAAAATGCGATTACCGGCGAATGCCGTTAGCTCGCATTATCGGCTTTTTGTCGGCCTAAACCCTGCGGCCAGCCTGAAACTATGGCTGGCAAGCTAATCAAGCCATATCCGGCTGTTTGATCGCTGTGCCGATCGCCGGATACTGCCTGTTCCAGGCCTTAGAACCTAACCTCCGCTGCCCAGGAACGGAAGACTATTCGCACTGCAGTTTGCCACCCACATCACGGCCACGACGACGGCGATGGAAATGATCGCGCACAGATCCGATTTGCGCATGTTTCTCCTTAGCGAGCGTTGATCCCAATAACCTCAATTGCCGCTCTGTGCAGTTTCTGACAGTACTCGTCGGGTTGTCTTTCGATTTCAGCGATGAGATAGGCGAGAATGTTTTGCTTGCTGATGGGTTTGTTCGCGGAAAGCACCTGAATAACGCCTTTGCCGAGCAGGCTGTATATTTGTTCACGGTATGTCTCAATATCTCTATCGTGGAGACCGTAAAGGGAGTAATCGATCATAGAATTTTACCGCTGGTGAAATTTAAAGTGCCAGCCGAAGCTGGCAGAGAAGCCATTAAAAAAATAAAGTCGTGCAAATTTCACTTAGGGTGATATCTAAGTGGAATGTTAACGATAACGTAGTAAGAATATTCCCATCAATAGGCAGTTGTAACCCAAACCGCTAATTAGGAAAAACCTCAGGCCAGCGCCGCAGCGGTGATATTTACCGTTGAAGGCCCGGCAAACGGCGCGGTGGCAGAGACTCAATCTTCTGTCTGTGACCCCAGGCTTTCGGGCAATAACTGCGCCAGCAGCAGGTCGAGAGTCAGCATCAGTCCATAGCGTGCCGTACTGCCGCCGCTGAGCGGCAACACCTTATCCGCCAGCCCGGCCAGCGTAGTGCCCGCAGGGGTTAGGGCGATGCGATAAGCACCGGTCGCGCCGGCCAGTTTGGCCGCGTTCAGCAAATCGCTGTTTTCCCCACTCATAGACAGCAGGATCACGCACTGTTGTGTGCTCAGCGTGGAGGCCGTCATGCGCATCAGCGCCGCGTCCTGGCAGATAAATGCAGGGTAACCCAGGCCCACCAGGCGCTGTTGCAGCTCATTGGCATAAAGCGCCATGCTGTTTACGCCGAAAATATGCACGCTCTTGGATTGGCTCAGCTGTTGGCAAGCATCGATCAGCGCTGCATGTTCTACTTGCTGCAGCTGTTGATGCAAGGTGGTTTCCACGTCGTTGACGCGCTGTAGCCACAGCCGCGGTGGGCCATTAGGCGTGGCTTGGGCGGTCAAATAGCGTGAGCCGCTCACGCTGGCCTGAGCCAGTTTCATGCGCAGATCGCGAATATCGTCGCAGCCAATGGTTTTGGCAAATCGGGTGATGGTGGCCGGGCTGACTCCCGCCTGGCTGGCCAGCAATTCGATGGTGGCGGAGGAGGCGAAGGCAATATCGTCCAAAATGGTCTGTGCGACTTTGGCCTCCTGCTGACTGAACTGATTTTGTCGTGCGCGGATCTGATAGACGATGTCGCCAATATCTTCACAACCGATGGATTTAGCAAAACGGCTGAGGGTGGTGGAGCTGACGCCAGGCAGTTTGCCGATGCCGGCCGCGGAGGCAAAGGCGATATCCATGCTGCCGAGCACGGGTTGGGCTACCTCAGTAGGAGGAGGTGTTGCCGTCGACGGGGAGCGCATTAGCGCGATAAAGTCGTTAAGATCCTGACAGCCAAGGGATTGGGCAAAATGAGCGACGATCTCAGTGCTGACACCTGCTCGCTCTGCCAATTGCTCAATGGTTGCTGTTGATGTAAACCCCGGGTTGTCCAGTATGGCTCGGGCAACTTTTGCTTCCTGGCGGCTGAACGGATCCTGGCGAAACTGAATGTGGTAAACGAGATCCATGACTGCAGTGTCCCTTCTGTAATGCCAACCGGCGATCTGTGCTTCAAATTAGCCTGTTTTTCACACGGCATAAAGCGATAACCAGAAGAATAAGCTAATGAAAATAATTTTCAATCAGGACAGATTTGAAACGAGATGCTCTTCGCATTGTTTATCAGGTAGTGATTTATCACTTTGTTTTTAAACGTTAAAGACAGGTTTTAAATTTTGTGGTTATGAAAAATTAGATCGCCGATCACAGTGTTGAAAAAAATTTTCACGACGAAAATTCTTTAATGCATTGTTTTTAAACGATTAGCCAAAAGTCATAATCAAATCGTATGGAATCAAGGTATTTACAAGCGTGTTACGGAACTGTTTTATATTTGCATCGCCAAGTGGCTAACAACCGGGATACTAAAAATGCAAACCATCGTCTTATGTTGCGCAGCAGGCATGTCGACCAGCATGCTGGTACAAAAAATGAAAGCTGAGGCGCAAAAACGGGCGCTGGATATCGTGATTGAAGCCGTGCCGGTGGCGGATTTCGAGCGCATCGTCGAGCGTGCGGACATTGTACTGCTGGGGCCGCAGGTGAAATATGAACACGCACGTCTTTCCGAACTTGCTGCGCCCTTGGGGAAAACTGTTGCGGTGATCGACATGATGGATTACGGCACTATGCGTGGAGACAAGGTGCTGGATAAGGCGCTGGGCTTGTTAGCCTGATAACACTCTGAGGGGCTTGGCCCCATTTATCCTTTATTTATTCATCGACCGCGGGTTATTTCATGACTCTCGGCGGGATCGCTGCGCCTGAAATAAGGCCGGGGAGGTGATGGTGGATTTGGAAACTAGCGTTATGGAGTTGCTGGTTCATGCCGGCAGCGCTCGCAGTTCGCTGCTTTCGGCGCTGCAACTGGCACGTCGCGGTCAGTTCGCAGCCGCAGAGGTTAAGTTGGAAGAGGCGAAGGCCGGCATCGGGAGGGCGCACGGCATGCAGACGGAGCTGATTGGCATGGATGAGGGAGTTGGGAAAATACCGGTCAGTCTGATTCTGGTGCATGCGCAGGATCATTTGATGAATGCCATGCTGATTCAAGATCTGGCCACCGACATGATCGAGCTTTATCGCCGTTTACCGCAGGGGCAAAGCAATGACTAAGATAACCGTAATTGGCGGGGGCAGCAGCTACACGCCGGAGTTGGTCGAGGGGCTGATCGCCCACTATCAGGACGTTCCGTTAACCGAACTGGCGTTGGTAGATGTAGAGTCCGGCCGCGAGAAAGTGGGCATCATTGCCGAACTGACCAAAAGAATGCTCAAGCGCAACGGGCTGGAGCAGGTGGTGGTGTCGGTACATTTCGAGCTGGAACCGGCCATTCGCGGTGCCAGCTTTGTACTGACTCAACTGCGGGTCGGGCAACTGGCCGCCCGTGCTGCCGATGAACGCCTGGGTTTGAAATACCAGCGCCTGGGTCAAGAGACCACCGGTGTCGGTGGTTTCGCCAAGGCATTGCGCACCATTCCTGTCATGCTGGAAGTGGCGCGTACCGTAGAAGCGGTAGCGCCGGACGCCTGGATCATCAATTTTACCAATCCGGCCGGTATTGTCACCGAAGCGGTCTCCCGTTACAGCAAGGCGAAGATTATCGGCTTGTGCAACGTACCGATCACCATGCACCACATGATCGCCGACATGCTGAAGGCACCTCATGATCAGGTCGATCTCCGTTTTGCTGGACTGAACCATATGGTGTGGGTACATCAGGTAACGCAAAGCGGCAGGGATGTGACCGCCCAGGTGTTGGAGATGCTGAGCAATGGCGAAACGCTGTCGATGAACAACATCAAGGATCTGCCTTGGCCGCCGGCGTTTTTGCAGGCGCTGGGTGCGATCCCTTGCCCATATCATCGCTATTTCTACCAAACCGCCGGCATGCTGGAAGAAGAGCTTGAAGCCGCTGCGGCCCAGGGAACCCGTGCTGAACAGGTGATGAAGGTAGAGGCAGAGCTATTTGCACTGTACGCCGACCCAACGCTGGATAAAAAACCAGAGCAGTTGAGCTTCCGTGGCGGTGCTTTCTATTCAGAAGTGGCGGTCGAGCTGATCCGTGCCATTCACAATAACAGCGGCAAGGTGCTGGTGGTGAACACCCGCAATAATGGTGCGATTCAGGGCTTGCCGGATGACGCAGTGATTGAAACCAACTGCGTGATCGACGCACAGGGCGCTCACCCGCTGAGCTTCGGGCCGCTGCCGCTGGCCATGAACGGGCTGACTCAGCAGGTGAAAGATTTCGAACGTTTGACCATTGAGGCCGCGGTGCATGGCGATCGTCACAGTGCGCTGTTGGCGCTGGTGGTGAATCCGCTGATTGGTGGCGTCGGTATCGCAGAACCTTTGCTGGATGAGGTGCTGAACCTTAACCAAGCCTATTTGCCGCAGTTCAACTAAGTCGATATTCCATAATAATAATCACGATGCCGGCTTGGCCGGGCAGGGGGAATGATGGCGGGTTTAAATAGCATTCTGGAACGTTACGTATTGCCGACGGCGTTAAAAATCGCCGGGCAAAAACACATTTTATCGGTACGCGACGGCATAATTCTCAATATGCCGTTTATGTTGATCGGGTCATTTTTCCTGATCTTCGCCTACTTGCCGATCCCGAGCTATGCCAACCTGATGGGGGAGGTATTCGGTGCGGCCTGGCGCGACAAGCTGTTGTATCCGGTCAAAGCGACCTACGACATCATGGCGATTATCTCCAGCTTTGGCATTGCCTACCGGCTGGCGGAAAAATACCGTGGTATGGACCCGCTCAGTACCGGTGCGGTTTCGTTAGTAGCGTTTATCATGACCATTCCTCAACACACCCTTTTTGCCCCGGTGAAAGGTGCCGCGGAGCAGATTGTCAAAGGCGTGCTGCCGATGAACTTTATCGGCAGCCAGGGATTGTTCGTGGCAATCGTGGTGGCGCTGTTGTCGACGGAAATCTACCGGTTCGTGCATAACCGCAATCTGGTGATCAATATGCCTGAAGGCGTGCCGCCAGCGGTGGCGAAATCCTTCCTGGCGTTGATTCCGGGATTTTGCGTACTGGCAGTGATCCTTCTGCTGCGCCTGATCGTCGAAGCCACGCCGTTTGGCGATATCAACACCATGATCGCTACGCTGATCGGTATCCCGATGCATCACGTGGGCGGAACGCTGCCGGGAATGATTTTCTCGGTGATCCTGATTGGCCTGTTGTGGACGTTGGGGCTGCACGGTGATGCCATCGTATTGGTGTTCATTCAGCCGGTGTGGTTGGCGAATATGTCGGAAAACCTGGTGGCGTTTCAGAACAACCAGCCTATTCCACACATTATTACCCAGCAATTTTACGATTTATGGATAGCGCCCGGCGGAACCGGTGCCCTGTTGGGGTTGGTGATCTTCATGCTGGTGCGCAGCCGTAGCGCGCAGATGAAGCAGTTGGGGAAAATCGCCGCGCCGGGTTGCCTGTTTAATATCAGTGAGCCCATGGTGTTTGGCATCCCGTTGGTGATGAACCCGTACTTCTTCCTGCCGTTTATCCTGACACCAGTGGTGCTGGTGATCGTGACCTACACCGCGATGGCAACCGGTTTGGTGACGCCGCCGGTTGGTATAGCCTTACCGTTTACCACGCCGATTTTCATTAGCGGCTATCTGGCAACCGGAGGCCATATTTCGGGAACGGTGATCCAGGTGGTCAATCTGCTGATTTCAATGGCAATTTACTACCCGTTCTTCCGTGCCTGGGATAAGCAGAAGTACCGCGAAGAAAATCAGGCTGCGGCATCGGCACCCAGCGCTGCGGTTGGTGAACAATCCCTGACGCCATAGCGGGATAAACCATCTTCCTGCGGCAGCGCACCTAACCGCTACCGCAGGAAGGATAAAAGCCGTTTTGCACACGAATTGTTACATCATAACAACGTTATTTTTCTCCGCGCTGGCAACGCCCGCCTAAATTACCTGTCAGATAACCACCCAGTAGCAGGGGGAGAGAAACTCTCACAACAACCTGTATCTGGCAGATGGCTATGAACTCACATTGGCAGGAATGGTATCAATAATGCAGAAGTTCCGACGTTGGACCCAGTTGCAGGTCTCCTTTTTTATCGCTTTCTATCTCGGTGTATTACTCAATATCCCTATTTTTTATCGTCGTTATCAACAGCTTCATAACGATAACCTGTTGTCGATTGGCATTGAAATTGTTGCGGCCTTTTGCCTCGTATGCTTTATCACGCTGCTTATTTCCTTTTTGGGACGCCGGTTGTTTCGTGTTTTGGCCACGCTGCTGGTCCTGAGCTCGGTTGCCGCCAGCTATTATATGGTGTTGTTTCATGTCGATATCGGCTACGGCATTCTGGCGGCGGTGATGACCACCGACGTTGATTTATCCAAAGAGTCGGTAGGCTGGCATTTTGGCGTATGGATGGTGCTGGTGAGTCTGTTGCCGCTGCTGTTGATTTGGCTGGCCCCGATGCACGAAGCCGCATTCAAACGCGGCAATCAGCTGGCGTTGGTCAAAAAAGGCGGGATTATGCTGGCCGCTGGCCTGTTCTGCTGGCTACCGCTTCAGTTGATGGGCCAGGTGCAGGATCAACACGACCGTGAAAATAACCAGATGATGGCCAGCTATGGCGGAGTAGTGGCCGGCAGCTATTCACCGTCTAACTGGCTTTCGGCCCTGGGGCTGCTGACTTACAGTTCCTACAGCCAGGCGGAGGACAGCCGGAATCTGTTTGATCCGGCGGCGCATTTCACCTACCAGCCGCCAAAAGACGTGAATGATCTTTATGTGGTATTCGTGATTGGTGAAAGTGCCAGACGCGATCATATGGGGGTTTACGGTTACCAGCGCGACAATACGCCGAATCTGGATAAGGAAGCCAACCTGGCGGTGCTGCAAGGCTATTCTTGCGATACGTCAACCAAGCTCTCTCTGCGTTGCATGTTCGTCAGAGAAGGCGGGGCATCGGAAGAGCCGCAGCGCACGCTAAAGGAAATGAACGTCTTTTCGGTGCTGAAGAAGCAGGGGTTTTCCTCCGAGCTATTCTCTATGCAAAGCGAAGCCTGGTTTTATAATAAGACCCTGGCGGACAGCTATGCTCTTCGAGAAAGCATTCAGGCGGAAAAACGCAATGCCGGTAAACCCGTTGATGATATTGCGTTGATCGATGAACTGCAGGATTCGCTGGACCGCCATCCTCAGGGAAAACACTTGGTGATTTTGCATACCAAAGGCTCACACTATATGTACACCGAACGCTATCCGCGGGCTTTTGCTCGCTATCAGCCGGAATGCCAGGGTATTGACGATACGTGTTCAACGGAATCGATGATCAACTCTTACGACAACAGCCTGTTGTACACCGACTATGTTCTTGAGCAGGTGTTCAATCAGTTGCGCAACCGTAACGCTATCGTGTTTTACGCCTCTGATCACGGTGAGTCGATCTCGGAAAATATGCATTTTCACGGCACGCCGCGCGATCACGCGCCGAAAGAACAGCGTACCGTGCCAATTATGGTCTGGGCATCCGACAAGTTTCTCAGTCAGCCCGATCACCAGGCGGCATTTAATCAGTTAAAGGCGCTGCAAAAGGCAAAAACGCCGGTGTTTCATGAAAAGCTGTTCGACAGCGTGCTGGGGTGTATCGGCTATACCTCGCCGGACGGCGGGATTGTGAAGCAGCGTAACTGGTGCCAGGTCAACTGAATTGCCAGCCGTATGACTAACCGCCGAAAGGCGGTTTTTTTATGCATTAAGCTGGCGGAAAGCCCCCTTAACGAAGACTCTCAATCCAGTGGAAGATCCGCGCCAGGGCGTGCGTGATATCGCCAATGTTAAATAACGCGCCTATCCATATCGCAATCATGATGGCTACGGCAATAACGATCGGCATATCCATTCTACTCATTGGCTATCTTCTTCAATGGGTTAACTTGATTTCAAGCCTAGCATCAAACCTCGCCAGGATAAAATATCAGGCTAATAGTGCCAAAATTCGGTTTGCCGAAATCGCACTGTGGCCGCTTATACCCCGATGATTACTGCCGGTGAAAAACGGCGGTCGCGCATGGGGCGCAGAAGGAAGGTTGTGCAAATTTACGCTCGGACGTTGACCGGATTACGGCAATAAAAAAGCCACCCGAAGGTGGCTTGTCGTTAGAACGCTGTTTAGTCCAGTTTTGGATGCTGGTCGATCAACGTCTGTTTTTTCTTTTCCAACTCGGCAATCTGCTCATTGATGTCTTCGACTTTCTGTTCGATGTTGTCGTAGTTTTCTTGCAGCAGCTCTTTGGCTTCCGAACGATCCGAAGCCGCCGGGGTGGCACCGCGCAGCGGTTTATTGGCGGTTTCTTTCATGTACAGGCCGGTGATCAGACCGATGACGGCGACGACCATCAGATAATAAGCCGGCATATACAGGTTCCCGGTCGCTTCGACCAGCCAGGCGGCTACCGTCGGCGTCGCACCGGCAACCAGTACCGAGATGTTGAATGAAATCGCCAACGCGCTGTAACGAATATGCGTCGGGAACATCGCCGGCAGGGTGGAGGCCATCACACCGGTGAAGGAGTTCAGCAGCACCGCCAGCACCAACAGACCGACGAAGATCAGACCAATCACGTTACTATTGATCAGAATAAAGCAGGGGATAGACAGAGCCAACAGACCGACGCTGCCGCCGATAATAAACGGCTTACGGCCGATGCGGTCACTGGCCAGGCCTATGACCGGCTGCACGAACAACATACCGATCATGATGGCGATAATGATCAGTACGCCGTGATCTTCCGAGTAGTGCAGGTTATGCGACAGGTAGCTCGGCATGTAAGTCAGCAACATGTAATAGGTCACGTTGGTTGAAATCACGATACCGACGCAGACCAGCAGGCTTCTCCAGTGCTTGGCCGCGATCTCTTTGAAAGAGGTCTTCGGCGGGTTTTCGATGGCGTTGCGGTCGTCTTTCTCCATCTTTTCCACGTGCTGCTGGAAGGCCGGTGTTTCTTCCAGCGCATGGCGCAGGTACAAACCGATCAGACCCAAAGGCGCTGCGATAAAGAACGGAATACGCCAGCCCCAGTCGAGGAAGTTGGTTTCACCGACAATGCTGGAGATCAGTACCACCACGCCAGCACCCAGGACGAAACCGGCAATGGAGCCAAAATCAAGCCAGCTGCCCATAAAGCCGCGTTTTCTGTCCGGTGAATATTCGGCTACGAAGATAGCCGCGCCGGAGTATTCGCCACCTACCGAGAAGCCCTGTGCCAATTTGGCCAGCAACAGCAGAACCGGTGCCCAGATGCCGATAGAGGCATAGGAAGGGATCAGGCCGATACAGAAGGTACTGACCGCCATGATAATAATGGTGATGGAGAGTACTTTCTGGCGACCGAATTTATCGCCCATCGCGCCAAAGAAGATACCGCCTAATGGACGTACCAGGAAGGGAACGGAAAAGGTCGCCAGTGCGGCAATCATCTGTACGCCAGGGGTGGCGCCAGGGAAAAAGACTTGCCCAAGGGCGTAGGCCACAAAGCCATATACACCGAAGTCAAACCATTCCATTGCGTTACCTAATGCGGCCGCGGTAATGGCTTTTTTCAGCTTGCTGTCATCGATGATGGTGATGTCATTAATATGCATCGGTTTATGTCGTTTTTTTCTTAACTTCATATAATCATCCCTTAATCAATTTTAGTCGTACGTGAATTCGCAATCCTCGTTCACTTCTTCTGCCCAGTTATCAGCGTGGCTAATCTTATTGCGATGTTGCCAGATTCGCCACTGCCTTTTTTGTGTGATGCGAGTCACGTAATAAGTCAATTTTCACCGGGAATATGTCATTTAGGTGACTAATTATTTTGCATCTATAGCTTAGCGTTATATCTTGCGGCGATCAAATTTAGCAGTTTATCTTATCAATTTGCACCGATTTAGCGCATAAATAGATTAATTATTGTTCATAATGGTGGTTTTTTGTCTGGGAAGGGATGAAACAAGTATAGAAAGAACTGCAGTAAAAACGGGCAAAATTAATGCATTCCAGATGAAAAAGCCTGGCGCGATCGCCAGGCTCAGCCTTACTGCGCAGATCCACCAAACTCCAGATAGAGTTGCGCCAGGTTTTGGTATTGAGCGAACCGGTTTTCATCCACGGCCAGCTCCGCCAACCGACGGCGATTTTGCGCATCCAGCCAGAAATTAATCGGCACCGAGCCTTGCCGGTAGCGGCTTTCATTCAATCGTTCAGATTTACGCGCCAGCGCCAATGCCGCCTGCAGGTGTTTCTCCTGTGCCATCAGTTGCGTACGTAACGATAGGGCATCATCAATGTCGGCCATGGCTTTATACAGCGCCTGCTTGAATTCCAGCACCTGCAGTTCATAGTCGCTGCGGGCGATTTTGATATCGACGTCCATTTGCCGCCATTCGAGGAACGGCAGCGACAGTCCGGCACCTACCGTTGCCAGCGGATTACGCAAAAACTCCAGCAATGCGGTGCTGCTGGCACCTAATGAGCCCGTCAGGCTGAAGGCCGGGTAGTACTGGGTGCGTTTGATGTCCACGTTAGCCAGAGTTTCACGCAGTCGCCACTCTTTGGCACTGATATCCGGGCGATGGCGCAGCACGCTGGCCGGGATGCCGGCATTGATTTGCGGCAATGGACCGGTCGGCAGGCTCTCGGGCTCAACCACCGTGTTTCCCGGCGGCGCACCCAGCAGTACCGTCTGTTCGTTCAGCGCCTGTTGACGCTCACGCAGCAGTGCCAGATGGCTGCTTTGCTGATTAATCAGGTTCTGTTCGGCATCCACCACGTCCAATGAAGAGACGCTGCCCGCGCGGTAGCGTGCCTTGACCAGCCCCAGGGTTTGTTGGGAATAGTCGATGCTTTGCTGACTGACGCGGATTCGCTGATTGATAAAGCCGATACGCCAGTAATTCTTGCTGGCGCTGGCGAGCAAAGCCAGACGCGCACTTTGCAAATCCTGTTGCGTGGCCTGGCTGGCCCATTCCGCGGCGTCACGTTGCCGCGCCAGTTTGCCCCATAGATCGACCTCATAGCTGACGCCGAGATTGGCGCTGCTGCTTTTGTTCCAAGGCGAGGAGTCGGAAAGGGCGGTATTGGCTCCGCTGCTGAGCGTTGCGTTCACACTTGGCGCGGTGCCGATATCAGCCCGCTGCGCCGCCAGTTGGGCACGGTAGACGCGCAGTGCGGCGGCGGCCAAATCGTTATTGGCCGCCATCACCTGCTGCAGCCATCGGTCCAACTGGGGATCGCGGAAATCACGCCAGTTGAATGGTTCTGACGTGTCGGCTTCGGCGTTTTGCTGCCAGTCGGCCGGATACTGCACCTTTGGAGACTGATACTCGCTTTTCAGCGCATTCCCGCAGCCGGTACTGAGCAAGGCCGCGAGGCATAACGCGAGAGGGGATAAGGTTTTCATAAGTTACTCGCTGGCCAGAGAAATGACCGGATCCATCCGCGCCGCTTTGCGGGCAGGGAGATAACCGAAGATCATGCCAATCAGGGTGGAGCAGCAGAAGGCCACGGCGGCGGCCTGCCAGGAATAGATGGCGGTGAGCATGCCCCCCGCTAACAGGGTAAACAGCGAACCAGCGGCGAATGACAGCAATATGCCCAATACACCGCCGATCAGGCAAACCAGCACGGCTTCTATCATAAATTGCTGCATGATATCGCTACGCCGGGCACCGACGGCCATGCGCACGCCGATTTCGTGCGTGCGTTCGGTCACTGACACCAGCATGATATTCATCACGCCCAGGCTGCCAATAATCAGGGAGATCGAGGCGACCATCAGGATCAGCAAGGTCAGCGTCATCGAGGTGTGTTCAATCGATTTTCGGTATTTGTCGAGATTGAACAGCATAAAATCCTTCACGCCATGACGTTGAGTCAGCAACTGTTTAATCGCGGCGACGGCGGCTTCGTTGGAGACGTCCTCTTTCAACCGGACATTAATGCTGCTCAGCGTCGATTTGCCCACCATGCGATACATCACGGTGGAGTAGGGCATCCATACTCTGATGCGGTTGGGGGCCGAATCCTGGTTACTTTGGACTATGCCGACCACCCGGGCCGGTACCGCACCGAGGAACACGATCTGGCCCAGAGGCTCAACGCCGAAATCGCCGAACAAAGCCTGCCGCGCGTTTTCGTCAATGATCACTTCCTGCAGCGCATTGCGGTCATCGAGGAAGTTTCGACCCTGTATCAGCTTGAGGCCGCTAACGCGCAGGTTATCGCGGCCCACGCCGCTGATCGATGCGTTGGCCGATTTGCTGCGAAAGCGAATGTTCTCTGAGGCGCTGACTTCAGGGCTGACGCTGTCGACAAAGCTCTGGCTGGCCAGCGCGTCGGCGTCCGCCGGTACCAGGGTGCGGATGCTGTCGATGCTGTCGTCAAAGAAATCACGCCCGGGATAAATGCTGACGACGTTAGTGCCCAGATCTTTAATGCTCTCCAGCGTGCGCTGTTTTGCACCTTCGCCCAGGGCGACCACCGTAACCACGGCGGCGATGCCGAAAATGATGCCGGTCATAGTCAGCGCTGTGCGCAAGCGGTGGGCGTTCATCGCTTTCAGCGCCATCTGCAGTGACTCCCGGGTGCGGTCGAGCAAGCTTTGCCAATAGCCTTGTGCAACTGGCGGGCTCTTTTTCATCACCGGGGGAGGCACCGGCGATTGACACCCGCTGTCGGCGACGATCTCGCCATCCTGCAGTTCGATAATACGCTGCGCGTGCTGGGCGACTTTCATGTCGTGGGTGACGATCACCACCGTGTGACCACGCTGGTTCAGTTCGCTGAGGATCTCCAGCACTTCCTGCCCGGATTTGGAGTCCAACGCGCCGGTCGGTTCGTCCGCAAGGATGATTTCACCGCCGTTGATTAACGAACGAGCAATGCTGACGCGTTGCTGTTGGCCGCCGGACAGTTGACCGGGCTTGTGATGCTCACGGCCCTCCAACCCCAGGCGCGCCAACAATTGTGCCGCGCGCAGGCGACGTTGGTCGCGTTTACTGTTGGCGTAGATCGCCGGGATCTCGACATTGCCCAACGCGCTGATGTCCGGCATCAGATGATAACGCTGGAAGATAAAACCTATGTGTTCCCGACGAAGCCTGGCCAACTCGTCCGGCGACAGGTGCGCGGCGTTATGCCCGCCGATGTGATAATTCCCCTGATCAGGCACGTCCAGACAACCGATGATGTTCATCAGCGTTGATTTGCCCGAGCCTGAGGCACCGATAATGGCAACCAACTCACCGGCGGCGATCTTGAGGTTGATGTTTTTCAGTACGGTTAACGGCTCGCTGCTGTTGGTATAGGTGCGGCCAATCCCTTTCAGTTCAATAATGGTGTTCACAGTAACAGGCCTTCTTCGCCCGGCTTGGCGCTTTCTTGCACCAGCACTACGTGTTCACCCACCTTTAATCCAGAGAGGATTTGTATATCGACGTTATTGGTAATACCGGTTGTCACCTCACGTATTTCCACCCGGTTATCCCCGGTCAGCACTTGTACCTGCTGTTTTTTGTCCGCGTTTTTATGCACTGCCTGAATCGGAACCAACAGCGTGTTTTTTGCCTCACCCAGTAGCAATGAAACCTGAGCCGTCATGGCAATGCGCAGCCGGTTTTGCGGATTGGGCACGTCGAGCAGCGCGTTGTAATACACCGAAGCGTTGGCGCTGCCGGAGCCTGAGGCGGAACCGCCGCCGCTGAGCGAATCGTCTTTCATGATGGACTCAGGCGCCAATTCGACGGTGCGCAGCGTGGCATCGTACTTTTTGTCCGGTTCGGAGAAAATGGTGAAGTAGGCTTTTTGCCCTTGGGTAACGCGGGTAATGTCGGCTTCGGAAATCTGCGCCTTGATGGTCATCACATCCAACTGCGCCAGTTTGACGATGGTAGGGGCGCTCTGATTGGCGTTTACCGTTTGGCCTTGCTGGGTAATGACGGCAATGACAATGCCGTCCATCGGTGCCAGGATGCGGGTGTAGCTCAGATCGACCTTCTTCTTGTCCACCTCAATTTGCGCCTGCACAATACGTGCATTCAGCGCAATCAGTTCGGCGCGGGTAGCGGCAAGCGTGGCCTCGGCCGCTTCAAAATCCTCGCGCGAGCCGGCTTCGTCTTTCAACATGCGTTTCTGGCGTTTAAAACGGGACTCCGCCTGCTTCAACAGCGCCTGTTTGGCCTGTAAATCCGCTTTTGCCACGTTCAGCGCCGCTTCGGCATTACGCAGATCGTTACGTTGTGGCAGGTCGTCGATGTCGGCAATCGGCTGGCCTTTGGTCACCCGGTCGCCAAGTTTGACCTTCAGGGACTTCACCTGGCCTGAAACTTGAGCGCCGACGTTGACCCGTTCGAAAGCATCCAGCTTACCGGTGGCCAATACCGCGTTTTCGATATCGCCAAGCCGAACCGGCGCCGTGACATAGGGGGCCGGTGAGGGGCTTCGCAGTGAGATCAGTGTAACGACGGCAGTAATGACCAGCAGGACGCCGACCAGAGTAAACGCCAAACGGCGCGGAGTGACTTTCATAATGTTATCCGTAACAGCAACGTTGATCCCAGAAGCCGCTATAGTGGCATCCAGCGCTTTAACTAACAATAAACATGCCGCAGACGGCGAGGGAAAAGTGCCACTGATTAACTATCGCGGAATGAAAGTAATTGGCGGCTGAGGGAGGAATAGGCGAAAAAAACAAGATTTCTCTTAAAATTCAGTTGTTCATAGTTACTTGTGTTGAATCCATAGCATTAATATGGATAATAACGCCCCGAAGCAAAGGAATGCGCTATTAACTCAGTTGGCAGAGTGGTTGGTTTTATGATGCTTTTTTGGCTACAAAATTGATAGACGCGGGTTCGAGTCCTGCATAGCGCGCCAGCTTCCTTTACGGACCCGTTATCATAAAGCGCACCCGGGTTGATTTGCACTATCGGCTCCTTGTTGGGATTTTCGGGTGTGCTTTACCCTAACCGGTTCTTTTCTTAATCTTCCTCTGTTGCAATCGATCTTTGCTAGACTCTAATCAGGCAGGTTCGCTGCCCGGCAACAGGAGATCGCCATGTCTGAGTCCGATCAACTGCAGGAGTTATTGCAACGTGTGGTGGCGCTCGAAGCCAGAGAGAAGTCGCTTACCGCCGCCTCCAACGCCTATCAGGCAATTATCACCACCATGCTGGGCAACCTGGCTCAACAGGAGCGCGACAAGATTATTGCGATGATCGATCAGGCGCATGAACTGGCTTATGCGCGCGCTATTCAGCGCTGTAACGAACCGCAAAAGCAAAAAATCAAACAGGCCGACGATATCGCCCAGCGGATGTTTATGTTTGCGCAAGGCAAAAACTCGCTGCAGCGCTAGCCGCAGAGGGTATAACAGTTACCGATATTAAATTGCATAACTGATCTACCTGGGCAAACTGTACCTGTGTTAGTTTGAGGAATGATTATTGATAGCAATAATGTCCCCCCAAGGCATAAGGTTGTAGCTATGGACGCGATTAAAAGCATCTTGGTAAAAGAAATCGAACGGATCAATCGACAGGAAGGACGTGACGGCAAGTTGCGCTTCAATAGCGAATTTGCGCGCGATCACCGCTATCTGTGTCTCGCCATGTTTGCCGGTTATTTTGCCGTGATCGCCGTGATGTATCAGGTTCCTTACATGGGCTTCATCGCGTTTTTGGCTTTCACCGCCTTCGTTCTGTTCATGTTCGCCATGCTGTTGATTGAAATCAAACCGGTCTATCGCTTTGAAGATATTGGCGTGCTGGATCTGCGCGTTTGTTATAACGGCGAGTGGTATTTCACCCGGGCGCTGTCGCCGCAGTCGGTGAAGGCATTGCTGGATGAACCGACGATCGGTGCCGCGACGAAAAATCGCATGCAGGAAATTATCGCCAATAAAGGCGAGATCGATTTCTACGACGTCTACGATCTGGCGTACTCAAAGAAGCCGCAGGATGAACAGCCGCAGGTGGCCGTGCTTAACTGAGGGTTTCCGCTCGCGCGGTTGTCGATTATACTCACGCATTGAAGTCAGATAAGCCTGAGGAATTTACGATGAGTGATGATATTTTCGATTTTGATATCGATGCCGAATTGGCGCAAGCAGAAGAAAAAGCGGCGCAGAAAGTGAAAGAACTCCCCGAGATCCTTGAGGACGAGGCGGACTGCGAAGGCTGTAAAATATGATCGCCATCGCCTTTAAAGAACCGCTTCGGCGGTTTTTTTATGCTCCAAATTTGGGGTTGCGGGCAAAAAAAAGCCCGTTTCAGGCGGGCCAACACTTAAGTCGTATGAGGGATTATTTTTATAACTCTCTGCGTCTAGCTTACGCGCAATGGCCGGTAAGTGATTTCGGTGTTTTGTAACAAAACGGTAGTTGTAGTGTTGCTATGTTACTGCGCCTGGCTGGGGATTAATCCAGTACAAATCCCCATATCAGCAATACCGCCACAATAATCACGCAGAGTGCGGAGACGGTAACCAGTATCTTTCCCAGAATGTCTTTTTCTTGCTGCTGTGCCACGTTAACGTTATCCAATTAAGAGTCTATGGACCAAATCGGCGACGCCCAGGTCCAGCACTATAACAGTCAGTGCGAGCCCCAACATGGCCGATAGAAATCGAATTTTACTGTTCAAATCGATACCCATCACCGCGATGCGATGTTCCCAGAGTAAAGGTTAAAACGCCGGAGCTGAATGCCCGGTTTGGGTTATTCCAGAGGTTAAGAACCTTCCCAGGCTTATAAGTTCCGTCTGTTTGAAAGGTCCGCTGCGGGCATGGCCGCGCAGCAGACCGGTTATGCGGAGGGATCAGTCAGTAACAATTCTTACGCCGACTTTACTGATCGCATTGCCATCCATTTCGGCGATGGTCCAGGTCAGGCCATCCCATTCGATCTGATCGCCCACTACCGGTTCGCCGCCAATCAGTTGAATGACGAATTGGCCGAGCGTTTGCTGTTCATCCACGCCTTCGTGCAGATTCAGGCCATAAACCTGTGAAATATCGCTCAGGCGCGCGTCCGACTGCAGGATAAAATCACCGAAGAAGCGTTCATCCAGCGTAACCACCGGCGCCTGGCTAAATAACTTACCCAGTACCGGCAGGTCGTGCTCGTGACCGATAACGCACAGAATGTCATCTTCGCGTAGTCGTGTGCTGCCGCTGGGGTGCAACAGCTCTTTGCCTCGGAACAATGCCGCAATGCGCGTACCCGGTGGCATTTTCAGCTCACGCAGCGCGGCACCGACGCACCAGTTTTCGGACGACAGCTGATAAACAAACT
Source organism: Serratia sp. AXJ-M (assembly GCF_046531865.1). Taxonomy (NCBI): domain Bacteria; kingdom Pseudomonadati; phylum Pseudomonadota; class Gammaproteobacteria; order Enterobacterales; family Yersiniaceae; genus Serratia; species Serratia sp. AXJ-M. Next base: position 1,931,833 of record NZ_CP059394.1, read on the forward strand.
GCTCCCACTGGTTTTCAGGATGAACATCCAGCCCAACCCGTGAAATCGGCGCCAGCGCCGGCGGAACGATCACCTTGGCTTTCTTCGCGGCGAACGACAGGGTGGTGCCCTGCAGCAACAGGGAAACCAACACCACAAAGAAAGCCACGTTGAAGAACAACTGAGCATTGGGCAGGCCGGCCATCATCGGGAAGACGGCCAGAATCACCGGTACGGCCCCGCGCAGGCCGACCCAGGAGATAAAGCTGCGCTCGCGCAGGGTAAAACTGCGGAACGGCAACAGCCCGATAAATACCGACAGCGGTCGGGCAAATAAGATCATCCACAGCGAAAGCAGTAGGGCAGGGATGGCGATCGGCAGCAGCTCATGCGGATTCAGCAATAATCCCAGCACCAAGAACATGCCGATCTGGCTCAGCCATGCCAGGCCGTCGAAGGTTTGCACGATGCCGTGCCGGTTGCGGATCGGGCGATTACCCAGCATCAGGCCGCACAGGTATACCGCCAGAATGCCGCTGCCGTCCAGTGCGGTGGTCAGGGCAAAAATCAGAATGCCGCCGCTGACGGCCAGCAGTGGATACAGCCCTTCTGCCAGTTTAATGTGGTTGATTAACGTCAGCAGCAGCCAACCGCCGCCAAGACCAAAGACAACCCCCATGCCGAACTGCTGCAGCAGATGGAGAGGGAACATCCAGCTCAGCGTGGTTTCGCCTGCGGAGATCATCGCAATCAGCGTAATGGTAAGGAACACCGCCATGGGATCGTTGCTGCCGGATTCGATTTCCAGCGTGGCGCTGACGCGTTCGTTCAGTCCTTTGCCGCCTAATAACGAGAAGACTGCCGCGGCGTCGGTGGAGCCGATAATGGCGCCAATCAGCATGCCCTGCAGCAGATCGAGGTTGAACAGCCAGGCGGCGGCCAGCCCGGTCAGCCCGGCGGTGATCACCACGCCGATAGTTGCCAGCGAAAGTGCCGGCCATAGCGCGACGCGGAATGAGCTGACTCGGGTACGCATCCCGCCGTCCAGCAGGATCACCGCCAGCGCCAGGTTACTGACCAGATAGGCCACCGGATAGTTGCTGAAAACGATACCGCCCGGACCATCGACCCCCGCCAACATGCCAATGGCCAGGAAGATCACCAGAATAGGAATACCCAGGCGTGACGAAAATGAACTGAGAAGAATACTTGCTCCCACCAACACGGCACCGATGATGAACAAACTGTTAATGGTGCTGGCATCCAAAATGACGTTCTCCTGCAGGCTGGGGGGAAGGGCGTTGCGCGCTAGCGCAGATACTCCCTGATGATAGCCTGTTTTTCAGGTAAAACGCCAAGCCTGATTCATAAAACAGTTTGACCTTTATTGTCATTTAAGCGGAGAACCATATGGAAGCGGGGAGAAACCGGTGAACTTCTTTCTTTTATCTATATTTATCAGCTTGCTGTGATCGTGCTTAGGCAATAAATGGTGGGTGTTGCCGTGCCTGGAGAAGGAAAAACCATTAAACCCCCTCCAGGAGGCTTAATGGTTTGCAGGCGAGGCGTTATAAATGGTCGAGTGACTGCAGGGCCCGTCTGATCAGCTCGGCAGCCAGTTTTCTTTCTGACTCTGAAATACCGTCAAGGTTAAGGCTGGAAAGTTCGGCGACCAGAATGCTGCGATCCTTGCCGCTGATCGACGAATCCAGTGCGGAAAGCAACCGGCCAAGAATTTTCAGTAGGGTGGCGTTCTCTGGTACGGCTTCCTGAGCCGAAGTGTCTTTATCAGTCATTAAAAATCCTCTCTGTCGTGACGGAAGGGAGATGCTGCAAGCCTTGTCGCGATGGTGACAAGGCCGTCCCTTAGGGTTCATTGAGCCCAATCGCTACCGTAAGGCAGGGATGTGGATTTCCACTTATGCATTGCCGTTATAACAACTCGCGGCAATATGCTCCAGCATAACTTTGCCTTAACTTTCGCCATAGGGGTGAGCAATCTGTGCTCAGTGCTTGAATCACCAGGCGCGTTGCCGGTGCGAAGGTAAATGATAAAGGTACTGGTAGACGAAGCGATGACAGTGAGCTACCCGGCAAGCCGAAACGGCTGCCGGGCAGTAGGATTATTGCGGTTTACCAGAGAACAGAAAACGGAACAGCGGGATACGCTTGTGCAGTTCATATAACAGGAAGGCGCAAGAGAAGACAAACACCAAGCCAGCCAGAAAACCCAGCAGGTTATTGTTGATATGCGGAGTCACAAAAGCGCCATATATCAGGGTCAACGGATGGTGCACCAGATATATAAATAGCGATGCATTCACCAGATAAGTGATACGCGGTGAGTGATAGTTCAGCAGATTATGTCCGAATGAGAAAATCACGTTGGCCATCAGGATCCCCAACAGGGTTTTGATCAGCACTTCCAGCTCAAACATATAGCTGCTGTGAGCCAGAAACTTCTGATTCAGCATATAGGCAATGAACAGCAACAGCGAACCGAGCAGCGCGCCGAGGGACGGTTTGAGGAAAATCTCTTTCAGCCACACGTACTTAAAGGCATAGGCGCCCAGGATGAAGAACGGCAGGTAGAACATCGTCTCCATCACCACAAAATTGAACAGACCATTGGAGAGTAAAGCTGGCGCAAAAATTAAAATAATACGGTGCGCGGCCGAATAGCATAAAGCATAAATAAGAAAGAGCAGTGAGATGTTTCCTAATCCGGTCATTTTATTTATCGGGTAGGGAACGGTATTATTTTTAAGTGCCTTGATTTTTTTGAACAGATAAAAACATAGGGTGGTCAGCAATGACAGGGTTAATAAAAACCACAGGTGAGAAACCAGTTCCCAAACTGTTACATTTATTTTCTGATAGAGCGAAAAATTTTCCCAACCGTTTAATTTGTCCGTGAAGTATTTCAGCATGAAAAACTGCGGCACCGTTATTAACGGAATCGAACTCAGCAGGGGGATCGCCACTCGCTCAAGCCTGACCTTCAGCCACTGGTGGCGTTCGTAGCGCTCATAGAGCATGTAAGAGAAGTAGCCGGAAATCACGAAGAACACCTGCATGCGGAAAGCATGGATGAAGTCGTTCAGCACCGTCAGCGAGAAGGAGGGGCTGGCGCTGTTTACCGCCCAGCTATGGCTGGAATAAATCAGAGAAAGATGAAAAGGGATGCCGAGCAACATCAAATAAGCCCGGATCGAATCGAGGAAAAACTCGCGTTGGTTGCTGCCTTTAGTCATAGGTTACCGCTGGTGATTTTATCGAGTGGTCATTAACACGCTTAATAAGTCGGCAATGGTTAAATCGAATCACAAACCCTACTATACCGTTTCACATTTTTCCATAGCGTCTTGATGCGCGGCTTGCTACGCTGGTGTTTAGTCAGCTGCTTAAACTATGAGCCATAAACATGAACCATCCATTTATCATGTTGTCGGAAAGCTGAATAATCCATTAATATGGATTTAAATGATTTGAGCACACGAATAGGGGGGGATGTGCTAGTTAATATATTATCCAAAAAACCACGCGCCGCGAGCGTACGTTGGTTAGGTGCGACCGTATTGTTCACGCTGTTTACTTCGCCGGCATGGGCTTTTTCTATAGATGATGTGGCCAAGCAGGCGCAGGATCTGGCAGGAAAAGGCTTCGAAGCCCCGAAGAGCAACCTTCCTTCTCAATTCCGTGAGATGAAATTCGCGGATTACCAACAGATTCAGTTCAATCACGATAAAGCCTATTGGAGCAAACTGAAAACCCCTTTCAAGCTTGAGTTTTATCATCAGGGGATGTACTTCGATACGCCGGTGAAAATCAATGAAGTCACCGCGACCAGCGTAAAACAGATCAAGTACAGCCCGGACTACTTTAACTTCGGTTCGGTAAAACACGATCCGGAGTCGGTAAAAAACCTCGGTTTTGCCGGTTTCAAGGTGATTTATCCGATCAACAGTGCGGATAAGAACGACGAAATTATGAGCCTGCTGGGCGCGAGCTACTTCCGCGTGGTAGGTAAAGGGCAGGTTTACGGGCTTTCCGCACGTGGCCTGGCGATTGATACTGCGTTGCCGTCCGGCGAAGAATTCCCGCGTTTCCGCGAATTCTGGGTTGAACGTCCGAAGCAGGGCGACAAGCATCTGGTGATTTACGCGCTGCTGGATTCACCGCGTGCTACCGGGGCTTACCGTTTTGTGGTTTATCCGGGCCGCGACACCACCGTGGACGTTGAGTCCAAAGTGTTCCTGCGCGACAAAGTCGGCAAACTGGGTATGGCACCGCTGACCAGCATGTACCTGTTCGGGCCGAGCCAGCCATCGCCAACTCTGAACTACCGTCCGGCGCTGCATGACTCCAACGGTCTGTCTATCCATGCCGGTAACGGCGAGTGGATCTGGCGTCCGTTGAATAATCCGAAGCATCTGTCCGTCAGCACTTACCAGGTCGAAAACCCGAAAGGTTTCGGTCTGCTGCAGCGCGGCCGTAACTTCAAGGATTACGAAGATCTGGACGATCGCTACGATCTGCGCCCAAGCGCCTGGATCGAGCCACGCGGCGACTGGGGCAAGGGCAAGGTTGAGCTGGTGGAGATCCCGACAGCGGATGAAACCAATGACAACATCGTTGCTTTCTGGACGCCAGACGTTCTGCCGGACGCCAAAACTCCGCTGGCGTTGAGCTATCGCCTGCATTTCACCCGTGACGAAGACAAACTGCATTCGCAGGACATTGCCTACGTCAGCCAGACCATGCGTTCAACCGGTGACGTGAAGCAGTCCAACCTGATCCGCGAGCCAGACGGCAGCGTGGCATTCCTGGTTGACTTCGTTGGCCCGGTACTGAAAGGCTTGGACGGCGCTACGCCGGTTGCCTCTCAGGTGAGCATCGGCGACAACGGTGAAATGGTAGAAAACAATGTCCGCTATAATCCAGTGACCAAAGGCTGGCGCCTGACGCTGCGTCTGAAAGTGAAAGACGACAAGAAGCCGGTAGAAATGCGCGCAGCGCTGGTCAATGGTGATAAGACCCTGTCGGAAACCTGGAGCTATCAGCTACCTGCCAATGAATAAGCCTACTCAACTTGCCCAGGATTATCTTGCGGCAATGCCTCTGACCGCTGAGCGGTCAGAGGCGCTTAAACCACAGCCGGGGGCGGATGACGCCCAGGCTTTTGAGGCGCTGCATCGCAAGATGGGCGCTGATGATGCCAACGTCAATACGCTGTCTGCCGATGACGTCACGCTGGCCTCGGTCAAAACACGAATCGAAGACGCCTGGCCGGATGCGGTTAGCGACAAAGATTTCGATACCGACGTGGAAGGGCGCAGCATTCTCAAGGCTACGCCGCCAATCAAACGCACCAGCATGTTTCCGGAAGCCTGGCGAACCAACCCGGTAGCGCGCTTCTGGGATTCTCTGCTGGGACGCACGCCACACAACCGTCACGCCTCCAAAGAGGAAGCCGCGGCGGAAAACCGCTGGCGCGTGGTCGGCTCGATGCGTCGTTATGTGCTGTTGGTGCTGATGCTGGTGCAGACCGGCATCGCCACCTGGTACATGAAAACGATTCTGCCGTATCAGGGCTGGGCGCTGATCGACCCGATGGCCATGTGGGATCAGGATCTGATGCAGTCGGTGCTGCAACTGCTGCCTTATGTGTTGCAAACCGGCATTTTGATCCTGTTCGCGATCCTGTTCTGTTGGGTCTCGGCCGGTTTCTGGACTGCGCTGATGGGCTTCCTGCAGTTACTGATCGGCAAAGACAAATACAGTATTTCTTCCACCATCAAAGGCGATGAGCCGATCGACCCGGCGCATCGCACCGCGTTGATCATGCCAATCTGTAACGAAGACGTCGAACGCGTGTTCGCTGGCCTGCGCGCGACCTATGAGTCCGTCGCGGCCACCGGCCAGCTCGAGCATTTCGATATCTACGTGCTGAGCGACAGCTACGACCCGGATATCTGCATGGCGGAACAGAAAGCCTGGATGGAACTGTGCCGCGACGTAGATGGCCATGGCCGTATCTTCTATCGCCGTCGCCGTCGCCGCGTGAAACGCAAAAGCGGCAACATCGACGACTTCTGTCGTCGCTGGGGTGGCGAATACAGCTACATGGTGATCCTGGATGCCGACAGCGTGATGAGCGGTGAGTGTCTCACCGGTCTGGTGCGCCTGATGGAAGCCAACCCGAACGCCGGTATTATTCAGTCTGCGCCGAAAGCATCAGGCATGGATACGCTGTATGCCCGCGTGCAGCAGTTTGCCACCCGGGTTTACGGGCCGCTGTTTACTGCCGGTCTGCATTTCTGGCAGTTGGGTGAATCGCACTATTGGGGCCATAACGCCATTATCCGCGTGAAGCCGTTTATCGAACACTGTGCGCTGGCACCATTGCCTGGCGAAGGCTCTTTTGCCGGCTCCATCTTGTCGCATGACTTTGTGGAAGCCGCGTTGATGCGCCGTGCCGGTTGGGGCGTGTGGATTGCTTACGATCTGCCGGGCAGCTATGAAGAACTGCCGCCGAACCTGCTGGATGAGTTGAAGCGTGACCGTCGCTGGTGCCACGGTAACCTGATGAACTTCCGCCTGTTCCTGGTCAAGGGCATGCACCCGGTACACCGTGCGGTGTTCCTGACCGGTGTGATGTCCTACCTGTCGGCACCGCTGTGGTTTATGTTCCTGGCGCTGTCTACCGCGCTGCAGGTGGTGCATACCCTGATGGAGCCGCAGTACTTCCTGCAACCGCGCCAGCTGTTCCCGGTGTGGCCGCAGTGGCGTCCTGAACTGGCGATAGCGCTGTTCTCTACCACGCTGGTGCTGCTGTTCTTGCCTAAACTGTTGAGCATTGTGCTGATCTGGGCGAAGGGTGCCAAGGAGTACGGCGGCGGTATACGCCTGTTCCTGTCGATGCTGATGGAAATGCTGTTCTCGGTGCTGCTGGCCCCGGTGCGCATGTTGTTCCACACGGTGTTCGTGGTCAGTGCCTTCTTGGGTTGGGAAGTGGTATGGAACTCGCCACAGCGTGACGACGATGACACCCCTTGGGGCGAAGCCTTTAAACGCCACGGTTCACAGATGCTGCTCGGTCTGGTCTGGGCTGGCGGTATGGCCTGGCTGGATCTGCGCTTCCTGTGGTGGCTGTCGCCAATCGTCTTTTCGCTGATCCTGTCGCCGTTCGTTTCGGTCTTGTCGAGCCGTGCGACGTTAGGTATCAAGAGCAAGCGCGCCAAGCTGTTCCTGATCCCGGAAGAGTACTCTCCTCCTCGCGAACTGGTGGCAACGGAAGAATATCTGCAGCTTAACCGTGAACGCGCACTGAGCAATGGCTTTATGCACGCTGTGGTCAATCCGTCATTCAACGCATTGGCGACGGCGCTGGCTACTGCGCGTCACCATCTGCGCGGTGCCATCGAGCGTAATCGTGAAGAGCGAGTGAACGAGGCGTTGGAGCTGGGGCCGGAGAAGCTGGTGAAAGGCAAACGTCTTGAGCTGCTGAGCGATCCTGTCGCGCTGTCGCGTTTGCATCAGCGGGTTTGGCTACTGCCGCAGGGCGCCGCCTGGCGCGAGTTTTATCAGCAACTGCCGCACAATGAGCGGGCTCATCCGGTGGGGCAGCGTTAAAGGCTGATCGGGTGACCTGTACGGGGAATACGCATAGCGTGTTCCCCGTTTTTTTTGGTATTTGGCTTACGCAACGCCGACAAACTCGCGTGAAAAACTGTGTTAAAATTCGCGCCGGGCGTTGTGGCCCCACAAAACAAACCCGGGGCAAAAATCATTTTGGTGAATCTCTCTTCTCTTCTTCGTCTGGTATTGCTGGTGGCAGGAGTCACGGCGTTAACCGGCTGCGGCAGTATTATCAGTCGCACAGTGCCGGGGGCCGGGCACGGCCATCAATATTATCCGGGCGTGCAGTGGGATCTGCGCGATAGCCCCTGGCGGTATATCACGGTCATTGATGTGCCGCTGTCGATGGTGGTAGATACCTTTATGCTGCCGTTTGACGCCCAACACGGCCCCTACGAATAAGCTAATCCCCGGTGGCAAATACCACCAGTTGGTAACCCTGATCACCACAGCGGAACGGAGCCAGCGCCGTCATCTGCAAGCCCTGTACATGGGCCGCCAACGAATGCGGGTTACTGTCGTCAATAAAGAGCGCGCCAACGTCGAACTCCTTGCGGGTACGCGCCTTGACGGCGGCGTAGAGCTGCTTCAGCACGCCTTTGCCACGCCAGGCGCTGTCAAGGCACACCGGACCATACAGAAACACCCGCTGCTCACTCAGTGGCCGTCCCTTGAATGATTGGCCGGCCAGCGTGTCCAGCATCGCATCCACCACCGGCGGGTGCGGTTGCGCATTCGTCGGCATCAGGCAGACAAATCCGGCCAGGGCTTCACCTTCGACCGCCACCAGAATGCCCAGCCCCTGGTTAATGCTTGTGAGCTGCGCTTCATTCATGCGCGAGACGATAAATCCCTGGCGCTTTTGGCTGTCGCTCAAGTTTGCCGGGGTGTTTTGTGTTTGCAGTTGCAAAATCGCGGGGAAATCTTCGGGACGCGCCTGGCGGATAATCATGCAGCCTCTCAGAAAATCATAGGGTGAAGGGCGGGGGATTGTCTGCTCCCGCCCGTGATCATTCAACGCTCATCCCACTCGTCGGCGGCTGTTTGGCCCTCTTCGGTATCCAACGGCGGATCGAGCTGGAAGTCTCCTTCTTCCCACTCGTGCAGCGTATTTTCCTCAATCCATTCGGCGCTGATTTCGACTTCGTCATAATCCCCGTCGAAAATAGCCTGAGCGGCAGCGCCGCTGCGTAACGTCAGGCATTCGACCGATTCGCCTTCTTGTTCAAAGAATTCGGCCTGCCACATGATATCACCATCCAGCATCACGTATTTTTGCAGATTGAACTGTTGCGGCACCGGCGGTTCGTCGTCGTTACCGCCTTCGGCAGACTCGATAAACTCCTCGCGCGCCGCTTCAACGGCTTCTTCCAGGGTTGCATACAGGCTCATATTTTTCTCCAGTCAGGGTAAGCATTGCTCAGGGCTGGGTGCGCCGAAGCGCCATGACAAACGTCAGAAGTAATTGTTGCCGCACTGGCGCAGGATGCAAATTTTTTTGTTGTCCGTTTCGCGACGATAGTTGTCCGCTAAGCGGGAGCAGGAGGGATCACGGCAGGAAATAATAGGGCATTGCTTATTACCGCCAGGAGAGTGCCATGTTAACCGACCCTTCAATCAAATACCGTCCGTTCCCGCCCGTGACCTTGCCGGATCGCCAGTGGCCAGGCCGCACTTTGCAGCAGGCACCGCGCTGGTGCTCCAGCGATCTGCGTGACGGCAATCAGGCGCTGGCGGAACCTATGGATAACGCCCGCAAACACCAGTTCTACCAGATGCTTCTGGCGTGCGGGTTCAAAGAGATTGAGGTGGCGTTTCCTTCTGCCTCGCAAACGGACTTCGATTTTGTCCGCTCGCTGATTGATGAGCAGTTGATCCCGGATGACGTCAGTATTCAGGTGCTGACCCAATCGCGAGACGATTTGATCGACCGTACCTTCGACGCGTTGCGTGGTGCACCACGCGCCATCGTGCACCTGTATAACGCTACCGCACCGATGTTTCGTGAAATCGTCTTCAAACAGGACAAGGCGGCAACGGTAGCGCTGGCGGTTAACGGCGCGCTGCGTATTCGACAGCAGTGCGAGCAGCAGCCGGAAACGGCATGGACCTTCGAATATTCACCGGAGACTTTCTGCTTTACCGAGTTGGAGTTTGCGCTGGAGATCTGTGAAGCCGTTGCCGATGTCTGGCAGCCTGGGCCGGGGCGGCCGATGATCATCAACCTGCCGGCCACGGTGGAGGTCAGTACGCCGAACGTCTATGCCGACCAGATTGAGTGGTTCTGCCGGCGTTTCAGTCAGCGCAACCGGGTGACCATCAGCGTGCATCCGCATAACGATCGTGGTACCGGAGTGGCCTGCGCCGAGCTGGCAATGCTGGCCGGTGCCGACCGAGTCGAAGGTTGTCTGTTCGGCAACGGTGAACGCACCGGCAATGTCGATCTGGTGACGCTGGCGCTCAACCTGTATACCCAGGGCGTTGCGTCGGGGCTGGATTTCAGCCAACTGAAGCAGGTGGTGGAGGTGGTTGAGCAGTGTAACCAACTGCCGGTTCATCCGCGCCATCCTTACGCCGGTGAGTTGGTGTTCACCGCCTTTTCCGGCTCTCATCAGGATGCGATTAAAAAAGGCTTTGCCGCCCAACAGCAGAGGCAGGACGGTCTGTGGCAAGTGCCTTATTTACCGCTCGATCCGGCGGACGTCGGCTGCAGCTATGAGGCGGTGATCCGGGTTAACAGCCAGTCGGGCAAAAGCGGCGCTGCCTGGCTACTGGAACAGAACCATGGGCTGTCGTTGCCGCGTGGGCTGCAAATTGATTTCAGCAAGGTGGTGCAGCAGGCGACCGACGGCAGCGGCAAAGAGATGACCACCGCCGAGCTGTGGCGGCTGTTTAGAATCAGCTATGGATTGGTGGAACAACCGCGGCTGCAGTTGCTGAGCTATCAGACCGAAAGCCACAGCATCGAGGCTTATAGTTTCAGTGCCAGGGTGTTGTTCGAAGGGCAACAGCAACGGCTGCTGGGGGTAGGGAACGGTTTGTTGTCCAGCGCGGTGGATGCGCTGCGCCAGCGCTTTGGCTTGAATTTGGCGATAGAGGACTACCACGAACACACGTTGGGGCATCAGAGCCAAAGCCGTGCCGTGGCCTATATTCGCTGTACGCTGGCGCACGGTGAGGCGGCTTACGGGGTCGGCATCGACGTCGATTCTGCCAGCGCTTCCCTGCAGGCGTTGTTCAACGTGGCTGCGCGTTATTTAGCGAAATAAGTGCTGGGCGCAACGCCCAGCTGGCGGCGGAACATGGCGCTGAAAGCACTGGGGCTGTCATAGCCCAAGTCCAGCGCCACTTCCAGCACCGAATGCCCGGCGGCCAGGGCATTCAATGCCGCCAGCAAACGGGCGCGGCGCACCCAGTCGCCAAAACGCAGCCCGGTTTCTCGTTGAAAACGTCGTGACAGCGTGCGGCCGCTGACGTTGATGTAGCTGGCGGCCTGTTCTAACTCCCAGGGGTGTGCCAGCGATTGCTGAATATGCCGGCACAACCTTAATAGGGCATCGCTGCGCGGTTCGGGCAAATTCAGCGGCAGGATTGGCAACACACGCAATTCATCCAGGATCAGCTCCATAATTCGCTCTTCACGACCTCCCGCCGGATAATCCGCCGTAATGTCCATCGCACAGATAATCAGCTCACGCAGCAACGGGGATATTTGCACCACTTCGCAGCTTGCCGGCAGGTCGGCTCGTGCCAGCGGATCGACTAACAGCGCTCTTGCCGCCACTTTACCGGTGATTTGCAGACTGTGTTCTACCCGCGCAGGCAGCCAAACGCCACGCCCTGGGGGGACCACCCAACTGCCCAGACGAGTATTCACCTGCACTACGCCGCTCAGGCTATGAATCAACTGTGCACAGTCGTGGTAATGGAGCGGTTCGAACTCGCCGTGCTGATAATCTTTGGCGACCGGCACAATCGAGCGGTTCGCGGGCACAGCATCATGAAAAAGCAGCATTTCTTGGGGCATCCCCGGTCCACGGAAAATCATAATGGCAGCATGCCACGCCGATACCTTTCATACCAGCCTCTGGTACGGTGAGGCGTTATAGTCTATAAATAAACAATATATAATTTAGTAAATTGTTTGGAGGGAAGATGGATATCGACAGTATGCGGCAGGCGGCAACGCAGGCCGGGGCATTGCTGCGGGCGCTGGGCAATGAAGATCGTTTACTGCTGCTGTGCCAACTCAGCCAGGGCGAGATGTCGGTGGGGGAGTTGTCACAGGCGCTGGAGATCCGCCAGCCGACGCTTTCGCAACAGCTTGGGGTATTGCGTCAGGAAGGGCTGGTATCAACGCGGCGCGACGGTAAACAAATCTACTATGCCGTTTGCGATCGGAAGGCGTTGGCGCTGCTTAATACTTTATATCAACTCTTTTGCCCGGCACGGGAGGAGAGGCCATGACCGTCGACTGGTTGCATTTTACCCCGCTGTCCGCGCTGGTCGGCGGGGGGATAATCGGCAGTGCGGTGGCGCTGTTGTTGCTGTTTAACGGCCGCGTCGCCGGCATCAGTGGCATTACCGGTGGCTTGCTGACGCCGCAGGGTAAAGAGAAAGGCTGGCGGGCCGCATTTCTTGTCGGGTTGCTGATTTCGCCCTGGCTGTATCGTATCGCCAGGCCTTTACCGGACATGCCGGTTAACGGCAGCAGTTTATGGCTGATCGCCGCCGGGATATTGGTCGGGCTGGGTACTCGCCTGGGCGGCGGTTGTACCAGCGGTCACGGTGTTTGCGGCGTGGCGAGATTGTCTCCGCGTTCATTACTGGCCACGGCGGTATTTATGCTGTTGGGGTTTATTACGGTATGGGCCGTCCGCCAGTGGGGGGGTTAACGTGATGTACCGATCCGTGTTTGCCTTACTGAGTGGCGCCATCTTTGGCCTTGGTCTGATCGTCGCCGGAATGGCCAATCCCGCCAAGGTGCTGGCTTTTCTCGATGTCACCGGCCACTGGGATCCGTCACTGGCCCTGGTGATGGTGGGAGCGATTGCGGTGGCGGCACCGGCGTTCTTTTGGGTTCGCCTCCGACCACGTACCTTGTTGGGTGAAACAGTACAACTCCCATCTTCCCGCCGCATCGACCGCCGCTTATTGGCAGGCAGCGCGCTGTTTGGCATCGGGTGGGGAATGGCGGGCATCTGTCCCGGCCCGGCCTGGGTGCTGGCCGGAGCGGGCTCGTCAGCCGGCTGGCAGTTCGTTGCGGCAATGCTGGCAGGAATGGCGTTGTATGAAGTTATTCTGTTTTGGAGAAAATAATGCCGATAGCTAACGCGGTGTTGCGCATTGCCCGCCCGACCGACAGGTTACAGGAGATTGCGACCCTGTACTGCCAGGGCTTGGGCTTTGAACGGCTGGGTGAGTTCCGCGATCATCAGGGTTTTGATGGCGTAATGGTCGGGCACCCACAACGGGGTTATCACCTTGAGTTTACTCATCATCGGGGAGTGGAGGTGGGGCAGGCGCCGACGCAGGATCATCTGCTGGTGTTTTATCTGCCGGATGAACAGGAGTGGGTTACAGGATGCAAACGCATGCTGACCGCCGGTTTTCGGCGCGTTGCGGCCTACAATCCCTACTGGGATTCCCATGGGCAGACGTTTGAAGATCCGGACGGTTACCGGGTAGTGTTGCAACAGCAGGTGTGGGGGCAATAAAAAAGCCAGCGCACCGGGCGCTGGCTGAAAGGGTCAAGCGAAAAGGCTATCAGGCGTTGGTCGCCGGTTTCTGCGCGCTTTTACCCTGAGTATTTTCCATCATGCGACGGATAGGGACGATCAACAGGGTCAATACCGCGGCACAAATCAGCAGCGCAATCGAGCAGCGTGCGAACAGGTTAGGCAGCATTTCCAGTTGGTCGGCCTTAACATGGCCACCGATCAGGCCGGCAGCCAGGTTACCCAGCGCGCTGGCACAGAACCACAGCCCCATCATCTGGCCGCGCATTCTTTCCGGGGCCAGCAGAGTCATGGTCGCCAACCCGATTGGGCTAAGGCAGAGTTCGCCCAGCGTCAGCATCAGGATACTGCCCACCAGCCACATCGGCGACACACCGGCACCGCCGTTGCTCAGCACGTTCTGCGCGGCCAGCATCATCAGGCCAAAGCCTGCTGCGGCGAACAGAATGCCGATAACGAACTTGGTGATGCTGCTCAGGCGTACCTTGTTACGTGCCAGCGCAGGCCATGCCCAGCTAAATACCGGTGCCAGCAGGATAATAAACAGGGCGTTGATTGACTGGAACCACACCGCCGGGATCTCGAAATCGCCGATCATACGGTTAGTGTAGTCGTTAGCGAACAGGTTGAACGAGGTCGGTTTCTGTTCGAATGCGGACCAGAAGAAGGCGGCTGACACCAGCAGGATAAAGCAGACCAGCAGGCGGGCACGCTCTTTGCGGCTCAGGCCGGCAAACACGAACAGATAAATAAAGTACAGGGTCACCGAGGCGGCAATCACGTAAACCAGCATGCTGGCTACCGCTACCGGGTTAATCACGATGATGCCTTGGGCAATCAGGGTGATAACCACCGCCACGCCGACGGCTAACGCCAGCAGCCAGCGACCGACGCCGTTTTTCTTGGCGACCGGGCTGTTCCAGGTGGAGTCCAGGCCGACTTCGCTGTCATAGCGTTTCATCGCCGGTACCGCAAAGACGCGGAAGATCACCAGCGCCACCAGCATCCCGATCCCGCCGATGCCGAAGCCCCAGTGCCAACCGTGGGAACGGATCAACCAACCGGAGATCAGTGGGGCGATGAACGAGCCCATGTTGATACCCATATAAAACAGCGAGAAGCCACCGTCGCGGCGGTTGTCGCCTTTCTTATACAGCGTGCCGACCATCACCGAGATACAGGTCTTGAACAGGCCAGATCCCAGCACGATAAACATCAGGCCGATGAAGAACAGGTTATTGCCCATGACTGCAGACAGGGCGATCGACAGGTGGCCCAGCGCGATCAGAATCGAGCCGTACCACACCGCTTTTTGCTGGCCAAGCCAGTTATCCGCCAACCAGCCGCCCGGCAGGGCAGCCAGGTACATGCTGCCGGCGAAAATGCCGACAATCGCCGAGGCGTTTTCACGTGCCAACCCCATACCGCCGTCGTAAACGGTGGCGGCCATGAACAGGATCAGTAATGGGCGAATGCCGTAAAACGAGAACCGCTCCCACATTTCGGTAAAGAACAGGGATCCGAGCGGATAAGGATGGCCGAAGAAGGTCCGGCTTTCTTGTTTATTAACAGAGGATTGCATAACGTCTTCCCAATAAAATGCGCTGCAATGATGCAGCTTATACTGTGGTATGTATGTGTATTTAAGGAAGGTGATCCACCCAATGTGGATTACCCGACAAAACCGTTGCTGCAGCGCCCGTTAACCGTGGAAAGCGCGTTAGCCTTTTTTCACTTGGCCAATGATTTACAACTGGCGTGATATTATTTAACCATTTGATAACTGGATGATGGTTTTGTCTAGTCCCTGTATCCCATTTTTTAGATGAAAAGTCGACAAACATCTCCTTTCCTGGTTTTTATGTTGGTTAAGGCGGGATTGTTATTGACAGCTGGTTTATTGCGCTAAAAGTTAATTATCTGTTTAAAAACATGAAATTACATTGTGATTGTTCTTATGGGAATAGGGTGGAGAGGCGCAGAGGGTATCAATACTAAAAGTAAGGTAAACAGGGACTCGGCTCTGTTTGAGCACAGAGCTGGTGATAAATACGGCTATTGCTCTTCTTGCAGGGTGTCTTCTCGCATTCGCGTCGGGCGTCGTTGCAAACACCACCAGGAATAAATTGCATTGAACAGCACCACCATTGCGGTCACGCAGAACACCGCCCGGAAGCCGTAACTGGCAGAAACCGCTGCGCCCATCAGCGGGCCGCTGACGTTGCCTATATCCCGGAATGACTGGTTATAGCTAAAGATCCGGCCGGCCACCTGATTGGTGCAGTTATAAATCAACAGTGTTTGTACGGCCGGCAGCAGTGCGCCATCGGCGGCGCCAAGCAGGAAGCGCAACACGCCGAGCTGCCATGGGGTTTGCACAAAGGCCATGGGGATCAGCAACAGCACCGATACGATTAGCATAAACACCAGAATGCGCTCCGGACCTATCCGGTCGCCCAGCTTGCCTAACCGCGGTGCGCTCATCAGCGCGGCGACGCCGGGGACAGAAGCGATCAGGCCGCTGACAAAGGCCAGGTTATGGATATTGCCGGCCAAATCGCGCACGTACAGCGTCAGAATCGGCGCAATGGATCCTGTGGCAATCTGAATAATCATGGTGGTCACAAACAGGCTGAGGATAAGCTTGGGGCTTTTCAGTGCCGCGAAAACCTGGCGAGCATGCAGCATGTCTTTCTTCTGTACCGGGGTGAATTGTTCTTTAACGTACAGCAGCGTTAAAACAAAGCAGGCCAACAGCACGCCGGCGGTGATGTAGAACACCGGTCGCAGGCCGTACTGGTCGGCCAGTAAACCGCCGATCAACGGGCCAATCAATGCCCCGCTGACGCCGCCGGTGGACAGGGTGCCCAGCGCCCAGCCGCTGCGATTGCGCGGTACCTGGGTGGCAATCAGCGCGTTGGCGTTGGGAATAAAACCGCCGAGCAGGCCCAACACCGCGCGCAACGCCAAGAACTGCCAGATATTCTGCGCCATACCCATTAAAAGCATCACAATCGACATGCCCAGCGCCGATCGCAACAGCATCAACTTACGCCCGCGGCGGTCGGCCAGACCGCCCCAGAAAGGGGAAGCAATTGCTGAAAACAGGAAGGTGATGCTGAATACCAGACCGGACCACATGTTCAAGGCTTCGTGACCGGTAACACCGAGGGTTTCTACATAGAGTGGCAGGAAGGGCATGATCAGGCTGAACGCGGCACCGGTCAGGAAGCACCCCAGCCAGGTGACGAAAAGGTTGCGTTTCCAGTTGATGGGTTCTGGTGCCGAAGCCATAAATTCCTGCTGCAAAAGGAGGAGCGCTTTGCGCGTGTGCACAGGCAATGGGGCAAAGCAAAAAAGTTAGCCTGGTAAGTATGCGCTTAATTATAGGCGGCATCAATCGATGTGGCAGGGGATATTCTGAAAATGAAATAAAGTTTTAAAAATTGAATATAGACAGTATTCCGCGCTGTGCGCGCGGAAAAAAGCTTACTTAAAGCCCGGCGAGCAGTTCAAAACCGCTGGAGGTTGTCGAGAGGGCTACGTCGGTTATCTCATAGTGAGCCACGGCATTGAAGGGATCTTGCGCCACGATGGTATCCAGCTGTGAACGATCTATCCCTTTCACCAGGATCACACCGCCAGTGCGCGGGTTTTTGCGACCGGAGGCGATAAAGGTGCCGTCCTGGAAGTATTTTTTCAACCAGGCGATGTGCCCCTCGAGGTGGCTGTCGACTTCTTCTATCGGGCGATGGTAGGTCAGGCTAACGATGTACATAACGGCTCCAGGATGAACGACGAAGGCTTTACCATCCCACCGTTGCCGTCGTTTCTCAAGATCTGCGGCATAAAAAACTAACCCGCCAAACGGCGGGTCAGGATGTTGATAAAGTTCTGTGTACTTAAACGTTATGTTTTGTTTGCTGGTAAAAACGAAGGATTATGTCTTCAGCTTTACCCCAAACATCCGAAAACCACGTTTTTCGGGTGTTTGTCATTAAACTAACCCGCCAAACGGCGGGTCAGAAGTCAGTAGAGTGAAGGCTCGCCTTCTGGGCGGGTCTTGAAGCGACGGTGTAGCCACATGTATTGATCCGGTGCCATCAGGATCTCTTTTTCGACCACTTTATTCATAAACGCAGCGGCCTCGAGCTCATTATCCAGCGGGAAGTTTTCCACCGCCGGCTGCATAATCAGCTCATACCCTTTAGCGTCCGGCAAGCGGCGTGGGGTAAAGGGAATAATGGCCGGTTTGCCCATTCGTACCAGCACGTAGCTGCCGGTGGTGGTGGCGGCTTTTTCAACGGCGAACAACGGGGCGAACACGCTGCTGCGCGGGCCGTAGTCGTGATCCGGAGCGTACCAGATAATATCACCCTGTTTCAGGGCCCGGATCATGCCTTTCACGTCTTTGCGGTCCAGCATGGATTTGTTGGAGCGCATGCGGCCCCAGGTTTGCAGCCAGTCCATCAGCTTGTTGTCGTGCGGCCGATAAACGCCGATGCCCGGATTATGAATGCCAAAGATGCGGGCGCCCAGTTCCAGCGTCAGAAAGTGCAGACCGATCAACAAAACGCCCTGATGGTTGTCACGTGCTTTTTGAATATGCTCCAGCCCGCTGACCTTGAACCACCGTTCGATACGCCAGTTCGGCCAAAACCACGCCATGCCGGTTTCAAACAGCCCCATGCCGACGGATTCAAAATTCTGTACCACCAGCGCATCGCGCTCGGCCTGTGGCATATCCGGGAAGCACAACACCAGGTTACGTTGGGCAATCGCCACGCGGCGCTTGAGAAAACGCATGGAAAAACGGCCAAGTCGAGTGCCAAGACGATAAATAATCGGGTAAGGCAGCAAGACCAATAAGTAGAGCAAACCGATACCGAACCAGGTAAGCCAATAACGCGGATGCAGTAAAGAACGATTAAAAGAGGGAACTTGAGTCATGTGTTCTCAGCTTAGAAGCAGTCATTTAATGATAATAACAGAGTGATAGTATGGCTGACATCCAGAAGAGATTTGGCCGTCTATCCATTTTCTGCCGTTTATAACCGAGTATTGTGGCACTTTTATCACGCAACGTGAAAAAACACCGCATTAAAACATAATTTTTAGTGATGAATGGACATGATTTGGCGATTAATTGGGCTGATGCGCTCAAAAGGATAAGGTTGGCAGTCGTGGGCGGCGTATAATTTTGCCCAAATTTTTAGGGGGATGTATGTTGGCTTCATGGTTAAGTGCGGGTTTATTAGTCTCAGGAGCACTGTTGGGCAGCGTTGGCGCACACCTGCAGTTAAATCCGTTACTGCTGGTGGCAGGTGTCGCATTGCTGGCAGGTATCGTGATTTCCGGTTTTACCGAATGTCGGGGCAGAGGCTGAGCATCTACCCCAGAATCATCAGTCGTTTTTGAACAACCCTTTCAATACGTGCGGTTCAGAACGCCAATATTGCGGTGGCGCGCTGACCTTCTCGCCCAATTTGGCGGCGGCGTGCCATGGCCAACGTGGGTTGTAAAGGATACCGCGCGCCAGCGCCACCATATCCGCCTGCCCGGTGGCGACAATCGCTTCTGCCTGTTCCGGCTCGGTGATTAACCCCACGGCAATGGTCGGCAGCCCACTTTCCCGCTTGATGGTCTCGGCGAACGGCACCTGGTAATTCGGCCCCACCGGGATTTTCTGCAATGGCGAAAGGCCACCGCTGGAAACATGGATGTAGTCGCAACCCAGCTCCTTCAGTGCTTTTGCCAAGGCTACCGACTGCTGTTCATCCCAGCCGCCCTCGACCCAGTCGCTAGCGGAAATACGCACGCCAACCGCTTTTGGTGCCGGGAATACGGCGCGCACTTCATTGTAAATCTCCAGCAGCAGACGCATGCGGTTTTGCAATGAACCGCCGTACTGGTCGTTACGTTGGTTAGACAGCGGTGACAGGAACTGGTGTAGCAGATAACCGTGTGCGCCATGCAGTTCAATCAGTTCAAAACCTAGCCGATCGGCGCGTTTCGCCGCAGTAACGAACTGCGCTTTCAATTGTTCAATTTGTTCCAGGCTCATTGCTGCCGGAGAGGCATCATGCTGGGTGAAGGGGATGTCCGAGGCGGACAGCGTCTGCCAGCCGCCGTCTGCCCTGTTCAGTTGGCCCCCACCGGCCCAGGGAACGGCACAGGATGCTTTGCGCCCGGCGTGGCCGAGCTGAATGCCCAGTGGCAAAGTGGCGTGTTTTCTTACCGCTTGTACCACTTCTGCAAGCGCCTGTTCCGTCGCGTCGTCCCACAGGCCGAGATCGTTGGGGGTGATGCGTCCTTCGGGGGCGACCGACGTGGCCTCGACAATCAACAGGCCTGCGCCGGACAATGCCAGATGACCGAGATGCATCGTATGCCATTCGGTGGCCTTGCCGTTATCGGCGGAGTATTGGCACATCGGTGCGATAACTATACGGTTGGGCAAACTCAGTTTCCCCAGCGTAATCGGGGTAAATAGCTGACTCATGACGTCCTCCAGGTCCGTGGTAAAAATGGGATAAGCTCCCTTAAGGCTTATCGAGATTTGTGAGCGACGTCAAGCTTCCAGCCTTTGTTATCACCGGTGCGTTAATGCTGTTTTGAGCTACATTTTCGGGTATTATGTGCGCCGCGCGTGGGCCGGCGGCCGGCGCGCATCAAAATCAGTCACCTCCGAAAGACAGGAAAGTACACCATGCCAGTGTTACATAACCGAATTTCTAACGAGGAACTGAAGGCGCGCATGCTGGCGGAAACCGAGCCGCGCACCACAGTTTCTTTTTATAAATACTTCACCCTCGACGATCCCAAAGCGTTTCGCGACAGCCTCTATGTTCAGTTCGACAAGCTGAAGGTGTTTGGCCGCATTTATGTGGCGAAAGAGGGCATCAACGCGCAAATCAGCGTACCGCAGAACAAGTTCGAAGCGTTTAAAGCCGCGTTGTTTGCCTCGCATCCGGCGTTGGATCAGGTGCGTCTGAATATCGCATTGGAAGACGACGGCAAATCCTTCTGGGTGCTGCGCCTGAAGGTGCGCGATCGCATCGTCGCAGATGGCATTGATGATGAAAGCTTCAACCCAGCGAATGTCGGTGAGTATTTACAGGCCGATCGCGTAAACCAGATGATTGACGATCCGGATACGCTGTTTGTCGATATGCGTAACCACTACGAATATGAAGTCGGCCACTTCGAGAACGCCATCGAAGTGCCTTCAGATACTTTCCGCGACCAGTTGCCGATGGCGGTCGAGATGCTGCAGGACAATAAAGACAAAAATATTGTCATGTATTGCACCGGCGGTATTCGCTGTGAAAAAGCCAGTGCGTATATGCTGCATAACGGCTTCAAAAACGTCTATCACGTGGAAGGCGGCATTATTGAGTACGCGCGCAAGGCGAAAGAGCAGGGGCTGCCACTGAAGTTCGTCGGCAAAAACTTTGTGTTCGACGAGCGCATGGGCGAGCGGATTTCTGACGATGTGATCGCCAATTGTCACCAGTGCGGCGCACCTTGCGATACCCATACCAACTGCAAGAATGACGGCTGTCACCTGCTGTTTATTCAGTGCCCGAGCTGTGCCGCCAAGTTTGAAGGTTGCTGCAGCGAGATCTGCCGCGAAGAGCTGAAGCTGCCGCGTGAAGAGCAGCGTGCACGCCGCGCCGGCCGTGAGAATGGCATCAAGATTTTCAATAAGTCGAAAGGGTTATTGCAGACCACGATGCATATTCCGGCACCGGAAGAAGATAAAGGCTCAGCCAACTGAGCCTGAAATAAGCGCGGCGTTCTTGCCGCGCTTTTGCATTACTTCGCGCGAACGCCTTCCACGGAAATAATCAGTTCAACGTCTTGAGACGCCGGGCCGAGATCGGTAGTGATGCCGAAGTCTTTAAGCTTGATTTTACCGTTGGCTTCGAAGCCGGCACGGTAGCCGCCCCAAGGGTCATTGCCTTGACCGATCAGTTTAGCGTCCAGCGTTACCGGTTTGGTCACGCCGTTCAGCGTCAGGTTACCGACAACCGCATAACCTTCACCGTTCTTTTTCACTTCGGTAGATTCAAACTTGGCTTGTTTGTTCTTTTCGACGTTCAGGAATTCTGCGCTGCGCAGGTGTTTGTCGCGCTCAGCGTGGTTGGTGTCGACGCTGGCGGTGTTGATGGTGACGCTAACCTTGTCCTTGGACGGATCTTTTTCGTCGAAGGTGAAGCCGCCGTCAAAGTCCTTAAAGGTGCCGTACAGCCAGCTGTAGCCCAGGTGCTGGATGCGGAATTCGATAAAGGCGTGCTGGCCCTGTTTGTCAATTTTGTAGTCGGCAGCCAGCGCGGAACCAGCGCTCAGCAGCAGGGCACCTGCGGTCAAGCCCAGTACGGTTTTCTTCAACATAGCAATCTCCATAAGTCCAAAGGTTAATCGGCGCTGCTACCCAGCATCCGTTTCAAAGTAACATCACGATCAACGAAGTGATGTTTAAGCGCAGCCAGACCGTGCAGTACTGACAGCACCACGACGGCCCAAGCCAGGTAAAGATGAATGGTACCGGCGGTATCTGCCTGCTCCGCCATACCTGTGGCGGTCGCAGGGATATCGAACCAGCCGAATACGCTGATTGGTTGACCGTCGGCGGTCGAAATCAGGTAGCCGCTAATCAGGATACTGAACAGCACCACATACAGCGCCAGATGGGCCAGAATCGCACTGACGCGCGTAAAACGACCGTAGCTGGCCAGCGGTTTGGGCGGCGGCGAAACAAAACGCCAGATCACCCGGACCACCATCACGATGAACAGCAGCGTGCCGATACTTTTATGAATTTCCGGTGCCTGGTGATACCAGACATCGTAATAGCCCAACGTGACCATCCATAGGCCCAGGGCGAACATGCCGTACACCGTCAGCGCAACCAACCAGTGGATCAACACTGAAATATGACCAAAGCGGTTGGCGGTATTTTTCCAAAGCATGGTGTTTCCCTACTTTCAACATTTTCTGGCTGCAATAATTAAACTTTAAGAAACATAAAATCAATAATAAATTTAACTATGTTACTTCTTTAAAATATTAATCAGTGAATTTGGCTGAGATAGCGTCAGGTTAATCAGTGAAATCGTTGAAGGTAATAATTGTGATTGTGTATTGTTGGATTGTTATTGATTGAAAAATAATGGTTTTATTTATTATTGTCAGCTTTTGTCATTTTACGTAAATAGCATGAGTTGTTCTGGCGAATAAATCGCTAGTCAAGTTTGTCGATTATTTCCAGTCAATGTTCTGCAAAAGTGGGACGTTTATTCATACAGCAATACCTCTGCGGCAGGACAACAGAGTTTGCTAACATAAGACACATCGGATGGCCCGCAGGGTCACACCATTAACACAAAGGAAATGTCATGGGCCGAACCCTGTTGACCGATCGAAGCCTGCGGCTGGCAATCTTGCTGGCAATGTTGGTCATTATTCTCGCCGGCGTCAAAGCGGCTGCGGATATCGTGGTGCCATTCTTACTGGCGGTGTTTCTCGCTATGGTACTGAATCCGCTGGTAACGCAGCTAGAACGCTGGCGTATACCGCGCGTGCTCGGTGTGACTTTACTGGTGGTGCTGGTCGTGGTGGCGTTGATGTTGTTCATCGGCATATTGGGCGCATCGCTGAACGAATTTGCCCGTTCGCTCCCCCAGTACCGCGGCATGATGATGGAAAAACTGAGTGAGCTGCAGCATTACGCCGATCGCCTCAACATCACCATATCCCCCGAAGCGATGCTGCAGTATGTTGACCCCAGCTCGGCGATGAATTTGATCACCCGCCTGTTAAGCCGTTTCTCGGGGGCCATGACCAATATTTTCCTGCTGCTGATGACCGTGGTATTTATGCTGTTTGAAGTGCAGCTGTTGCCTTACAAACTGCAGCAGGCGCTGGATAAACCTAGCGAAGGCATCGCCAATATTCGGCGTGCGTTAGACGGCGTCACGCGTTATCTGGTGATCAAAACGGCGATCAGTCTGGCAACCGGCGTCATCGTCTGGGGATTTTTGGCTGCGGTCGACGTGCGCTTTGCCTTTATTTGGGGGCTGCTGGCGTTTTTGCTGAATTATATTCCCAACATCGGCTCGGTGATCGCCGCGGTTCCGCCACTGATCCAGGCGCTGCTGTTTAACGGCTTTGGTGATGCGCTGGTGGTAGCCACAGGTTTTATCGCGATCAATCTGGTGATTGGCAATATGCTGGAGCCGCGCGTCATGGGGCGAGGACTTGGGTTATCGACGCTGGTGGTTTTCCTGTCGTTGATCTTCTGGGGCTGGCTGATGGGGCCGGTAGGGATGTTACTGTCGGTGCCGCTGACCATTATTACCCGCATTGCCCTGGAGACCACCGAAGGGGGACATAAATTGGCGGTTATTCTCGGCGATGGTCAGCCAGGCAAACCGGTTACTCCGGAGTAAAGAAGACTTTCCCCTGGGTTTTGCTGTCGGCGGCGTGTTGCAGTGCCAGTTTATAATGCCGCAACGGATAAATAGCCGCCGGGCTTTGCAACACCAATTGGCCGCGTCTCACCAGATTGAACAGCTGTTGGAATGCCGCCTGCCACTGCACCGCAGTTGCCTGTGCGTTCCATTTGCGCAGGTGAAACAGGGAAGTGCGAAGCCGGAGTTGGCGAGAAATATACTGCCAGTCCACCTGCCGGTTGCCGAGCAACCCCAGGGCGACAAAATCGCCGGTCACGCTGACCGAAAGTGCCAGATGCAAGCCATCTTCACCGCCGACGCAGTCGATCGCGGCACGCGCCGCATGGCCCGTGAGCTGTTGCAAACGATATTGCTGCAGTAATTGTCCTTCTACAACCCGCCAGGCACCGGCATTCAGCAGCGCCTGGCGATGGGTGGGATTACGCACCACAACCACCAATCTGATACCGCGCAAAGCCGCCAACTGGCAAAACAGCAGGCCGATCGCCGAACCGCCGCCGTTAATCATCAGGATGTCCCCCGCGTTTAGCTGCAACCATTGTGTCAGTAATACCCAGCAGGTCAGTGGATTAATGTAGATTTGTGCCGCAGTGGCGTCGTCGATGTCGTCCGGTACCCAAATGGCTTTGGCGCTATCGATCGTGACAAAGCTTTGCCAACTGCCATTACCCATGACGGTGAGCGCGCGTCTGTCGGTAGGTTGACCGCGAGGATCAACCGCGACCCCAACCCCTTCGTAGCCAGGAACCTGAGGCAGGAGAGTACGGTGTGCATACTGACCATAGATGGGAATCAAATCGGATGGATTTATTGGTGCGTAGCGCATCTGCACTAGCAGTTGATTGGGCTGTAGTGCCGGAATGACGGCATCTTCAAGGGCAATCACCTGTTCCGGTGAACCGAATCGGCTAAAGCGCAAACGGGGAAAAGTCTGCGGCATGGGGTTAAGGCATAAAGAAGAAATAGACATCCAGCGCCAACAGCACCAGCCACAGGCAGATATACAGCACCAGATGTTCGCGGACGTTGTTGACGATCGCCGACAGTATTTTGTTTAGCATTCTCAGCAGCCAAAAGATAAGGACGGGCTGATTATAGTATTTTTGCAGCCAGCGTTAATACTGCCGAGAAGGTAAAGTCGGGTATCAGGGGGAATCTTCGTGTGAAAACAGCCTGCTTTGCAGCAGGCTTCGGTTATACCGCCATCAACGAAGGTGACATAGCGCTGACGGGAACGCTCGGCGGATAAAAATAGCGCAGCACGTTATACAGCGAATAAAATTCTAGCCGATTACGGGCGTTGATTTTCTCTGTGATGTGGCGTTTGTGCACATAAACGGTGTGCGAGCTGATTTGCAGCTTTTTTGCGATGCGGTAATTGGGCATTTCCGCCATCCAGTGTTTCATCACCGTCAGCTCCTGCGGGCTGAACAGAGAGTGTTCCACGCTGCAATCCATCAGTGAGACCGGCTTTTCCCGCATCATGCGCAGGGTGACGGGTAATGTGGCTTTGTTGAACAGGAAAGCGTGGTCAGCGATGCGCATCGGTGTTTCGCTGTATGGGTACGGCGTGTCCAGATAAATAAACAACAGCGCGGATGGGGTGGCCTCGATAAAAGCCTGCAATTGAGCATCATCCTCACTGTAACGACAGTGTTTGGTAAGGTTGACCAGGATATGGCTTGGGCGGTAGTGATCCAGCAGCGGAGTTGCTTGTTCCAGGCTGTGGCAACATTTTACCTGGCTGAAAACATTGTCCGTAAAATAGTTATCGATACCGACCCGGGTGAAGCAGCATTCGTCCACGACAAGCAGTTTCATGGTGACGTCCTTGTTGAGCGAGAAATTACCAGGGGCATATCAGCTGTAAAATAGAACTTACACCACGGGGGATCAATTCGGAAATCCGGATACTTGCGCCAGAAATTTCCGTTGAAATATTATTCCCACTATATTTCAAATTGATACGCTAAATTCAGCGTGTAACTGCGGGGCATAACCGCCTCCGAACGTGTTGACGGGGGCGGTTGTGTCCATTGAGGAGGGTTATTTAAAGCGTTTGAGCGTAAAGGCAGAGATATCTATCGGTAAGGTTTTGTCCTCGGCAAACAGGGCGGCAATCTCGCCTAGCACGCTGGCAAATTTGAAGCCGTGGCCGCTCAGGCCGCTGATAACCATCAAGCGATCGCAGTCCGGCAGGGTATCAATAATGAAATCTTCATCCGGACTCATATCATAGCTGCATGCTTCACCGTGTAAACATACCCCTACACCCGGCAAGAATTGACGAAGGAAGTGGAAAACCTCGGTTCCGTCACTGGTGAAACTGCCAAAGGGCTTGCGCTGATCCGGCGTTTCCATCGGTTGCCCGCCATCGTGCTTGCCGATTTTCAGCCCGTCGTTATCGGCAGGGAAGCCGTAATAATGGCTGCCGTCTTGCGCTTCGACGGTGAACGCCGGGAAACGGTTGTTTATGCTGTAGCGGCCGTCGGCCTGATGCCAGGAAAATACTTTGCGCAGCGGCGAAATCGGCAATTGCGGCAGCAAAGCCTTGACCCAGGTACCGGTGGTGACCACGGCCTTACGGCCCTGAAAGCGACCTTCGGAGGTGACCACTTCGACACCGCCCTCGACAGGTTGCACCCCCGTGACCGGACAATTGAACAGCTGGCTGCAACCGGCTTCTTTGGCAAGCTTGATCAGGCTGGCAACCGCCTTTTCAGAACGCAGGAAACCGGCATCAGGTTCAAACACGCCGACGTAACCTTCCGGTGCATTGAATTCCGGCCAGCGTTGGTTAATCTGTTCTGCGCTCAGAAATTGTGTGTTAAGGCGGAATTTCTTCGCGCTGTTTTGCGCGTTGTGGATGAATTCAGACGGCTCTGGACCCATATTCAGCACGCCGCAGTCCTGAAACAGTTCTTCGCCGGTTTGTTTTATCAACGCATTCCATAAGGCCTGGGCGCGGAGAATGAGCGGGACATATTTTTCGCCTTCGCCATAGGCATGGCGGATGATGCGGGTGTCACCGTGGTGGCTGCCGTTACGGTGTGGAGGCATGGCGCTGTCTATCATTAACACTTTCAAGCCGGCTCGAGTCGCATAGTAGCCTGCCGCCGCACCTACCGAACCGCTGCCCACAACAATTAAGTCATATTCCACGTGCCGTAACCTCTCTGTTATACGTTTCTTATTTCGTTATGATAAAAGGTTGAGCGCCGCAATGCACCCGTTGCGCTGCCTGTCGGCAAAGAAAAAGGCGCCAGAGAAAATCGCTGGCGCCTTAGGTTTTTTGGTGCGGTGAATTAGTGTTTTCTACGATCAAGGTCCTGGTAATCCGTTGCTTCAATCTTGGCGATGCCGGCTTCTAAGATATTGATTAATTGACGTGCGACATCTGTAGTGAGCCAAAGCGTTCTGTCTACTTGGGCGTCTTCGGGCGTCTGGTCTAGTGAAGACAGGTAATGAAGGCGTATCATCATGGCGTCATAAACGTCGACAGTACTGATATCCCAACCAACAAGCGGGTGCGTCTGAATTACTTCATCATTTCTGTCCATAAAGACCCCTTATTGAGTAGTAACTACCGTGAGTGACTAACGAGGATCAATGCGGCCCATCATCATGTGGGCCTTTACAGTATACGCATCTGGTTTCGCGGGTGGAGCTTTTCCCTGCTTATTTTGTAAAATAAATATTTATTTGAGTGATTATTCTGCAGCACGCCATGAAAATACATACAGCATGGGGACGTCGCCGTCATTCAACAGCAGGAGGGGGCGGGGCGGCATGTAACCGTTTTTCCAGTTCTGCGGCCAGATGGGCAAAGTGATTCTGCGTTTCCGCATCACGATTTTGATTCTGCGATTCCAGCTTCAGGCTGTGAATCAATAGTTGATTGGCTTTGTCATCCAAACCAAAGGCCAGGTAGGAAAATGCCACTTCAAGTACGCTCAGCCGGCGTTTTTGATCGGCAATCAGCGCCAGCAGTTCGCCAAAGGTCATCGTTTCTTCGGTTTTAACCTTGTCCGGGGCCATGTCAAAGATCTCCTGTTAAAGCATTCAGTACAGACCAGATAAGGCTTTTCTTCCAGCAGAAATTTAACCGCGCGTTGCCAGGCTTCAAATACAAAAAAGCCGGAGAGCGACCCCCGGCAAAAACTACCTTGCAGTATTATTCTGCGCTAAACCAATCGTCGGCACTTTCCCAGGTTTCCTGGAGAATTTCCTCGATCAGGTCTTTATCTGTTTTCAGGCCGCCCAGTACTGAGAGCCCGTTGGAACCGGCATAACGCACCTGAACCACGGCATCTGGAAATTGGCGGTTTACCCGTTTGCCCAGCTCGCCGGTCAGCGCTTCAATGGCGCCTGCCGGTAGCGGTTTGGTTTTATCTATAGTGACTTCAACACGCATAATTGCCCCCGAAGCGATTTACTGGATATTTATACAGTTAACCGCGCGTGGGGGCAATAGGCTGCGTTAAAAAAAGAAGATTATGCTTTCACTGACCACTTCAGCGTCTCTCCGGCAAGGAAGGGCACCACCGTTTCGCTGCCCATGGCGATCTCTTCTGCTTGAGTGGTTGGCACGCGCTGCAGTTCGATGAAGTCGGCATTGACCGGCAGACCATAGAAACCTGGCCCGTTCAGGGAACAGAAAGCTTCCAGGTGCTCTAATGCGCCCAGTTCTTCGAACACGCTGGCATAGGCCGGAATAGCGTTAGGCGCGTTGAATACGCCTGCACAACCGCAGCTCGATTCCTTACGGTGTTTGGCATGAGGGGCGGAGTCGGTACCGAGGAAGAAACGATCCGAACCGCTGGCAACGGCTTTGCGCAGCGCATCCTGGTGAATATTACGCTTGAGGATCGGCAGGCAGAACAGGTGCGGACGAATGCCACCCACCAGCATGTGGTTACGGTTAAACATCAGATGCTGCGGGGTGATAGTCGCGCCAAGGAATCGATTGCCTTCTTGCACGTACTGCGCCGCTTCTTTAGTAGTGATGTGCTCGAAGACAATTTTCAACTCCGGGAACTGACGACGAATCGGTTCCATAACCTGTTCAATAAAGCGAGCCTCGCGATCGAAAATGTCGACGGCGGCATCGGTCACTTCACCGTGAATCAGCAGCGGCATGCCGATTTTTTGCATTTGCTCAAACAGCGGGTAGATGGCCTTCACATCGCTGACGCCATGGCTGGAGTTGGTCGTGGCATTGGCAGGGTAGAGCTTAGCCGCAGTGAAAACGCCTTGCTCAAACCCATTAACCAGTTCTGCCGCGGCCAGTGAATTGGTCAGGTAGCAGGTCATCAGCGGGGTAAAGTTGTGCCCCTGAGGGACGGCTGCCAGAATGCGATCGCGATACGCTCGGGCGGCTTCTACGGTAGTAATTGGCGGAGCCAGGTTGGGCATCACAATCGCCCGGCCAAATACCTGACTGGTATAGGGCAAAACCGTTTTCAGCATATCGTCGTCACGCAAATGGATATGCCAGTCGTCAGGGCGGCGGATTTTCAGGGCTTGAGGCTGTGCGGTCATGTTACAAGGCTCCGGCGGTTAGATTCGGGTCTAAGTAAAAGCGAATAATGGGGCTTATTCACGCCGGGGCATAAGGATAAGCGGAAAGTGCCTGCGATGCATCTCTTTGTTCACGGCAAGTTGAAATCAATTGGTTATCGGGTGCATAGTGACAAGGATTCTAATGATCCCCGAGTCAAAACTCTCGGGTTATCAACATAAATCACATTGGAATGGGAGAATAAAATGGAAGTGCGAGTTATTGCCACCCTGCAGGCTAAACCCGAGTTTGTTTCGGCCGTCAGCGATGCGGTGCATGAGATTATCGATCCAAGCCGTCAGGAGTTGGGCAACCTGCAATATGACCTGCACCGCGATCTCGAGAAGCCAGGAACTTTCGTGTTCTTTGAACGCTGGGCAAGCGCGGAGGCGCTGGAGAAACACAACGCCACCGAGCATTTTAAGCGGTTTGTCGCCAGCATTGACGGCAAGCTGGATTTGCTGGATATCAAACAATTGAAAAAAATTGCCTGAGTTTATTTCGGCAATAAAAAACCCGCCTGATGGCGGGTTTTTTTATCGAAGCAGATTAACTTATTCGTTAACCGGCTGCGGTTTGGTTGCCGGTGCGGTAGCTTGATTTACCGCCGCATGGCCACCGGCTGAGCCTTTACCTTCGAAGGCGAAGGAAGGACGCTGCCAATCGCTGTGTTGCTGCTGCTCAGGCACATAGTCCGGAGCAGGGGCCTTGGTCATTGGCGCCGTAGCGATATGCTTGTACAGCGTACCAGCCTGTACCGGTGCGGGTTGCTGTTGCACTGCCGGCGCTTGTTTTTCAACAACGGCCGGAGCTACAGTTTCCTGAACCGGGGCAGTTTCAACGACAGGTGCAGCAGGCTCGGCAGCCGGCTCGGTGACGACTTCTGCCACTGTTGCCGTTTCTTCCACCACCAAGACTGGTGTTGCCTCTGCTACTGGGGTTTCTTCAACCTCAGGAGCAGTTTCAACCGCTGGTGCCGCTTCAACGGCTGGGGCTTTTTCGACCGCAGCGGCTGCTTCAACCACTGCGGTTTCTTCAACCGCTGGTGTTTCAACTGCTACCGGAGTGTCTTCAGCCTGAGCAGCGATGATTGGCTCGGCGGTTTCAACAACCGGTTGGGCTTCTTCAACAACTGTTTCAACCGTATCTGCCACAGCTTCCTGCTGGTTAACCGGGGCGATTTCCTGCTCTGCGACCGCGGCAACCACCGGAGCGGCCACGCTGACGGCTTCTGGTGCCATGACGTTGTCGGCAGCGATTTGGCTAGCTTCAGCCTGAACTTCAGCTTCATCAACCACTTGCGTAGCTTGTGTGACAGGGTAACTCACCCAGACCTTGCCTGACGCCATTTCTGGTGAGGCAAAAGCCCCCGCCAGTGGCATTGGCGACTGAGTTGGGTAACGCTCGTCACGGTAACGACGACGACGCTGACCGCTAACGCGCAGGTGGCGCGGTGAACGACGTGAGCGGCGTGGCATGCCGTTTTCGCCATTAGCGCGGTTGTCACCCTGTGCATCGTCTTCGGCCTGCGCTTCAACGGTTTCCGGCAGCAGTTTAACGCTGTCTTCGGCCTGAGCAGGTTTCGCGTCCTGAGCTTTTGCTACCGGCGTTTTAGGTGCCAGCAGCTCTTCCGCTGCGCGATGCAGCTCTTCTTCCGCGGACAGCACACGAACCTTCTGCGACAGAGGACGACGTTGACGACGCTGCATATTCTGCATCTGACGTTCTTCGTGATCTTCATCGCTGGCGGTGTTGGCTGTGGCAGCTTCTGTGCTTTCCAGTGCGGCCACTTCTTGCTGAGCCTGACGCTTTTCTTCCTGACGACGGCGTTGACGCTCGGCACGCTGCTCACGGCGCTGTTGCTGCTCTTCGCGCTGTGCCTTGGCGGCTTCTTCAGACTGCGGCTCATCGGTAACCGTGGCAGTGGTTTGCTGCGCATTGCGACGGTTGCGGCGCTGCTCGTCACGCACTTCACGTGTTTCACGGCCTTCGCGGTTATCGCGCGGTTCGCGATTTTCACGCGGCTCACGATTATCACGATCGCGGTTATCACGGCCTTCACCGCGCTCTTTGCGTTCACCACGTTCTGGACGATCGCTACGTTCACCGCGCTCACCACGGTCTTTACGACCGGTACCCTGGCGACGTTGACCGCGACGATCCTGGCGACGGTTTTCACCGTTGCTTTCGGTCTTAGGCGCTTCAACCACAGGTTTGGCTTCGACAACCGGCTGTTCTTCACCGGCAAACAGCGCTTTCAGACCACCAAACAGACGGCCCAACAGACCAGATTTGGCAGCGGCTGGTGCAGCTTGTTTGGTTGCTGTTGCCGCAACGGCGGGCTGAGTAGCAACGGCTTCTTCAGCCGGTGGTGGTGCATCGGCGGCCAGAGAGAACGAGGCCAGAGCCGGCTGTTCCGGGCGTTTGCGCTCCATCGGCGCATCTTCCAACGGCTGAGCCATCTCTTCTTCGTGCAGTTTCGGCAACAGGTAGCTCAGGGTTGGTGTTTCTTCACCCTTACGTACGCGCAGCACAGAGTAGTGTGGGGTTTGCATCTGATCGTTCGGCACGATGATCGCTTTCACGCCACCCTGACGTTTCTCGATCGCGCTCACCGATTCACGTTTTTCGTTCAACAGGTAAGAAGCCACCTGAACTGGCACGATAGCGTGAACTTCTTTGGTGTTTTCTTTCAGCGCTTCTTCTTCGATCAAACGAAGAATGGACAGCGCCAGAGATTCGTTATCACGGATGGTGCCGGTGCCGTTACAGCGTGGGCAAACGTGATGGCTGGATTCACCCAGTGACGGGCTGAGGCGCTGACGCGACATCTCAAGCAGACCGAAACGGGAAATGCGGCCGATCTGGATACGCGCACGGTCTTGACGCACGGCATCGCGCAGGCGGTTTTCAACTTCACGCTGGTGGCGAACCGGGGTCATATCGATAAAGTCGATAACGATCAGACCGCCGAGGTCACGCAGGCGCAGCTGGCGAGCGATCTCGTCTGCCGCTTCCAGGTTGGTGTTGAACGCGGTTTCTTCGATATCGCCGCCGCGGGTTGCACGCGCGGAGTTGATGTCGATAGCGGTCAGCGCTTCGGTAGAGTCGATAACGATCGAACCGCCGGAAGGCAGGCGAACTTCACGCTGGAAGGCGGATTCGATTTGAGATTCGATTTGGTAGTGGCTGAACAGAGGGATTTCACCGCTGTACAGTTTGATTTTGCTGCTGAAATCCGGACGGCCCAGGGCAGCGATGTGCTCTTTGGCCAGATCGAGAACTTTTGGATTGTCGATCAGGATTTCGCCGATGTCCGGGCGCAGATAGTCGCGGAATGCACGTACGATGACGTTGCTTTCCTGATGGATCAGGAAGGGCGCAGCGCGGCCTTCAGCGGCTTTTTTAATCGCTTCCCAGTGCTTCAGGCGGAAAGAGAGATCCCACTGCAATGCATCGGCCGATTTGCCAACGCCTGCGGTACGAACAATCAGGCCCATGCCATCCGGGAGTTGCAGAGAAGAAAGCGCTTCTTTCAATTCAGTGCGGTCGTCACCTTCGATGCGGCGTGAAATACCACCGGCACGTGGGTTGTTCGGCATCAGAACCAAATAACTGCCGGCCAGGCTGATGAAGGTGGTCAAGGCGGCGCCTTTGTTGCCACGTTCTTCTTTATCAACCTGAACGATCACTTCCTGGCCTTCGCGCAGCACATCTTTGATGTTCGGGCGACCATGGGAGGAGTAGTTACTTGGGAAGTATTCGCGAGCGATTTCTTTAAGAGGGAGGAAACCATGTCGTTCGGCGCCGTAATCTACGAACGCTGCTTCAAGACTTGGTTCTATACGAGTGATTTTGCCTTTGTAAATATTCGCTTTTTTCTGTTCATGACCCGGACTTTCAATATCCAAATCATACAGCCGCTGTCCATCTACGAGGGCAACACGCAACTCTTCCTGCTGAGTTGCGTTAATCAACATTCTTTTCATCTTAACTTACTCGTTATTTTTACATTATCGACAAAGCTGCGGGCAAAATAACCTCATGGCCGGATTAAAACCGAAAACCCCGTGTCTTCTCGCAAAGCCGTCAACCTCACGGTTGTCGCCTGCATAGGGGCGCATTATCTCGGTAAGCCTGTATTTCTTTGTGAAAAACAGCACTTTTACTAGGGGAATAGCCTCTGATTTACGTCGACAGATCTGATTCCATTTGCCGGCCAAGCTGCAACCCGCAGCCCGCTAATTGTTTGATTTCACATTACGTCTTACGCCATTGCTGCGTTTTTGCGCCATCAGACAAATTTTATAATTCCACCGTTTTCCCTGTTTAACGAGAATCAACGTGGAAAGTAAACGCATTATTCCACTGCTGATACTGTTATAGCAAGGTGACTTTTCCTTAACTGCGGAAGAAATCGCAAACGTTCAAACCGGCTTGCTGCCTTATTGTCCGTCAGGGTTTCTCCTGCAGTCAGAGAGACAGTTAAGCACAGAAAAAGAAGTGGCGCTATTTACGCGCTCTATTTAGAATCCCGCTCCATGAAAACGAACATTCCTGCAGTACAATTAATCACGATTTCTGACGACGAAGCCGGTCAGCGAATCGACAACTTTCTGCTTGCTCGCCTGAAAGGCGTGCCGAAGAGCATGATTTACCGCATCGTACGCAAAGGCGAGGTACGGGTTAATAAAGGACGCATCAAGGCTGAATACAAGCTGGCGGCTGGTGACGTGGTGCGAGTACCGCCGGTCCGCGTTGCCGAACGTGAAGACGCGCCGGTTTCCGCCAAGCTGGACAAAGTGGCGGCACTGGCCGATTGCATTTTGTATGAAGACGATCATTTGCTGCTGCTGAACAAGCCTTCGGGCACCGCGGTGCACGGTGGCAGCGGCCTGAGCTTTGGCGTGATTGAGGGCCTGCGCGCGCTGCGCCCGGAAGCCCGTTTCCTGGAGCTGGTGCACCGGCTGGATCGCGATACTTCCGGCGTGTTGCTGGTGGCGAAAAAACGTTCTGCACTGCGCTCGCTGCATGAGCAATTGCGGCTGAAAGGCATGCAGAAGGATTATCTGGCGCTGGTACGTGGCCAATGGCAGTCGCATTGCAAGGCCGTGCAGGCACCGTTGCTGAAAAACATTCTGCAAAGCGGCGAACGTATTGTGCGCGTCAATAGCGAAGGTAAACCGTCGGAAACCCGCTTCAAGGTAGAAGAGCGCTTTGAGCATGCCACGCTGGTCAAGGCGAGCCCGATTACCGGGCGCACCCACCAGATCCGCGTTCACACCTTGCACGCAGGGCACCCGATAGCCTTCGATGACCGCTATGGCGATCGTGAATTCGATCGCCAGTTGGCCGGTACCGGGCTCAAACGCCTGTTCTTGCATGCTGCGGCACTGCGGTTCGAACACCCGGGTACTGGCGAAACCATGCGTATCGAAGCGCCGATGGACCAGGAGTTGCGCCACTGCCTGCAGGTATTGCGCAAGCAGGCCAAAGGCCAGTAAGTAAAAGTATTTTATATCAGCGGGTTGATGCCTTCAGCCCGCAGCATCTCCAGCAGGGCTATCAGCGGCAGACCGATCAACCCATTCGGATCTCGCCCCTCCAGTTTTTCGAACAACGCAATACCCAGACCTTCACTTTTAAAACTGCCCGCACAGTTGAGCGGCTGTTCAAGGCGCACATAAGCGCTGATTTCTGCGTCGCTCAGCACACGGAAATGCACATGGAAGGGCTCGCAAAGCGCCTGCAGGTGATGGCTGCGGCTGTTGTACAGCGCCAGACCGGTATAAAACGTCACCCTTTGGCCGCTGGCCTGGCGCAATTGGGCACAGGCGTTCTCTTCGGTATGCGGTTTCCCGGTTATTTTACCGTCGATCACGCAGACCTGGTCGGAACCGATAATCAAATGGTCAGGATAGGCGATGGCCAATGCCTGGGCTTTCGCCGTCGCCAGCCGTAAGACCAGCGCTTCGGCGGTTTCCCCGGCCAATGGGGTTTCATCGACCTGCGGCGCGTCACAGGTAAAAGGCAGATGCAGTTTTTCCAACAGCATCTTGCGGTAGGTCGAGGTGGAGGCGAGGAGTAGTCTCTGCATAATTTTTTTCGTAAACCATAGCGTAAATGGAGAGGTCATTTTAAACTGTCCGCCGCTGAGGAAGCGAATATTGGTGAAAGGTGCCGTTTTACGGCCTTTTTCTTTGACTCTAAGTCGTTACAAAGTTAATATGCGCGCCCTATGCAAAAGGTAAAATTACCCTTGACCATTGATGCGGTACGTACCGCTCAGAAACGCCTGGACTATGTTGGTTCCTATGCGCCTGAGCAGGTTACACGTGTTGCTGCCTCTGTGGTCAGTGTGGACAGTGATGTTGAGGTCTCGTTATCTTTCGATATTGATAACCAGCGCCTCGCGGTGATAACAGGGCATGCGGACGTCCAGGTAATGCTGATGTGCCAACGCTGCGGAGTCCCGTTCGAACACCATGTTCACACAACATATTGTTTTAGCCCGGTCGTCAATGATGAGCAGGCTGAGGCATTACCGGGGGCGTACGAGCCGATCGAAGTCGATGAGTTTGGCGAAGTTGATCTGCTGGCAATGATTGAAGACGAAATTATTCTTTCACTGCCTGTCGTCCCGGTACATGAATCTGAACACTGTGAAGTGTCCGAAGCGGACATGGTCTTTGGCAAACTGCCTCCAGAGGCGGAGAAACCAAACCCATTTGCCGTATTAGCCAGTTTAAAGCGTAAGTAATTAAGGAGTAAGGTCCATGGCCGTACAACAAAATAAACCAACCCGTTCCAAACGTGGCATGCGTCGTTCACACGATGCTCTGACCACCACCACTTTGTCTGTTGATGCGACTTCTGGTGAAACTCATCGTCGTCACCACATCACTGCCGACGGTTTCTACCGCGGTCGCAAGGTTATCGGCTAAGTAGCGGTACCTTGACTCGTCTAACCCTGGCGTTAGATGCAATGGGCGGGGACTTCGGTCCCTGCGTCACAGTGCCTGCTTCATTGCAGGCACTGGCCTCTAATTTACAGCTTCATCTTCTGCTGGTCGGCAATCCCGACACCCTCTCTCCTTTACTTGCCAAAGCCGATCCGGTTCTTCTGGAACGTTTGCAAGTCGTGCCCGCTGAATCTGTGATTGCCGGCGACGCCAAACCCTCACAAGCGATTCGTGCCAGCCGTGGCACTTCCATGCGCATTGCGCTGGAACTGACCAAAAACGGTGATGCACAGGGCTGTGTCAGCGCGGGTAATACCGGTGCGCTGATGGGGTTGGCGAAGATGCTGATTAAGCCGTTGGACGGTATTGAACGTCCGGCGCTGATGACGGTGATCCCGAATCAGCTGGGCGGTAAAACCGTGGTGCTGGATCTGGGCGCCAACGTCGAATGCGACAGCACCATGCTGGTGCAGTTTGCGGTGATGGGCGCGGTGATGGCCGAAGAGGTGGTGGGGATTGCGCAACCACGCGTGGCGCTGCTGAATATTGGTGAAGAAGAAACCAAAGGTCTGGATAATATCCGCGAAGCGGCCGCCGTGCTAAAAAATACTCCGGCAATCAACTATATTGGTTACCTGGAAGGCAACGATCTTCTCACCGGGAAAACCGATGTGATGGTCTGCGACGGCTTTGTGGGTAACGTCACCCTGAAAACCATGGAAGGGGTGGTAAGAGTATTTTTATCGCTGCTGAAATCATCCGGAGACGGTGGCAAGCAGGCGTGGTGGTTAAAATTGTTGGGCCGTTGGTTGCAAAAACGGGTGGTAAAGCGGTTCGGCCACCTGAACCCCGACCAGTATAATGGCGCATGTCTGTTAGGATTGCGCAGCACCGTAATCAAGAGCCACGGCGCTGCGAACCCGCACGCGTTTGCAGTTGCAATCGAACAGGCTGTGCAGGCGGTGCAGCGGCAAGTCCCTGACAGGATTGCTGCGCGCCTTGAAGCTGTATTACCTAAGAGTGACTGATCGTACATGTATACAAAGATTCTCGGTACGGGGAGTTATTTACCCGTACAAGTGCGCACCAACGCTGACCTTGAAAAAATGGTGGATACCTCTGACGAGTGGATCGTCACTCGCACCGGTATCCGTGAACGCCGCATTGCCGCCGCTGATGAAACAGTGGCGACGATGGGCTTCCATGCTGCTGAAAAAGCGCTGGAAATGGCAGGTGTGGCTAAAGAAGATATCGGGCTGATCGTTGTGGCGACCACCACTTCGAGCCACGCATTCCCAAGTTCTGCCTGCCAGGTGCAGCAGATGCTCGGAATTAAAGATTGTGCGGCTTTCGATCTGGCTGCAGCCTGCGCCGGTTTCACCTACGCGTTGAGCGTTGCCGATCAGTACGTTAAGAACGGCGCGGTGAAGCGTGCACTGGTGATTGGTGCAGACGTGCTTTCTCGCACGCTGGATCCTGACGATCGCGGTACCATCATCCTGTTTGGTGATGGCGCTGGCGCAGTGGTGCTGGGCGCTTCTGAAGAGCCGGGCATTCTGTCTACTCACCTGCATGCGGACGGCACCTACGGCGGCCTGCTGACGTTGCCATTCAAGGATCGTCAGGACCAGGAAAAGCCGGCCTATGTCACCATGGCAGGCAATGAAGTCTTCAAGGTTGCGGTTACCGAACTGGCTCACATCGTTGACGAAACGCTGCAGGCCAATGATCTGGACCGCAGCCAGCTGGATTGGCTGGTGCCGCACCAGGCCAACCTGCGCATTATCAGCGCAACGGCAAAAAAACTGGGTATGGGGATGGATAAAGTGGTGGTGACGCTTGATCGTCACGGTAACACCTCTGCCGCCTCGGTCCCCGCAGCGCTCGATGAAGCGGTGCGCGATGGGCGGATCCAGCGCGGCCAACTGGTGCTGCTGGAAGCCTTCGGCGGCGGCTTTACCTGGGGCTCGGCGCTGGTTCGTTTCTGATTAACAGGAAGAAAAAATGACGCAATTTGCTTTTGTTTTCCCAGGCCAGGGCTCACAGTCCCTGGGCATGCTGGCCGATTTGGCCGCTCAATATCCGATCGTTGAAGCGACTTTCAGCGAAGCCTCTTCCGTTCTGGGTTACGACCTGTGGCAACTGGTGCAGCAAGGGCCGGCGGAAGAACTGAACAAAACCTGGCAAACGCAGCCGGCATTGCTGGCCGCCTCAGTGGCGATTTTCCGCGTTTGGCAGCAGCAGGGCGGCAAAATGCCGGCCATCATGGCCGGCCACAGCCTGGGCGAGTACTCGGCGCTGGTTTGTGCGGGCGTGCTGGATTTCCAGGCGGCAATCCGCCTGGTTGAGCTGCGCGGCAAACTGATGCAGGAAGCGGTGCCGGAAGGCACTGGCGCGATGTCCGCCATCATTGGTCTGGACAATGCGGCTATCGCCAAGGCTTGTGAAGAGTC
Organism: Serratia sp. AXJ-M; assembly: GCF_046531865.1. Taxonomy (NCBI): domain Bacteria; kingdom Pseudomonadati; phylum Pseudomonadota; class Gammaproteobacteria; order Enterobacterales; family Yersiniaceae; genus Serratia; species Serratia sp. AXJ-M. The sequence continues at coordinate 1,970,644 of NZ_CP059394.1, forward strand.
TGCCCAAGGGCAGGTTGTTTCCCCGGTGAACTTCAATTCCCCGGGCCAGGTGGTGATCGCCGGCAATAAAGAAGCGGTTGAACGTGCAGGCGCAGCCTGTAAAGCGGCTGGCGCCAAGCGTGCGCTGCCGTTGCCGGTGAGCGTGCCTTCGCACTGTGCACTGATGAAGCCGGCTGCAGACAAACTGGCCGTGGCGTTGCAGGACATCACCTTCAGCGCTCCGCAGGTGCCGGTGGTAAATAACGTCGACGTGCGTGCTGAAAGCGATCCAGAAGCGATCCGCAGCGCGCTGGTGCGTCAGTTGTACAGCCCGGTACGTTGGACCGAGAGCGTTGAGTTTATGGCAGCACAGGGCGTTACGTCGCTGCTAGAGGTTGGTCCGGGCAAGGTTCTGACCGGTCTGACTAAACGTATTGTTGATACCCTGACGGCGGCGGCGGTGAATGACGCTGCCAGCCTGACAGCGGCGCTTGAACAATAAAGAGGAAAACAATGAGCTTCGAAGGTAAAGTTGTTCTGGTCACCGGCGCGAGCCGGGGTATTGGCCGGGCTATTGCAGAAACGTTTGTGGCACGCGGCGCTAAAGTGATCGGCACCGCCACCAGTGAAAGCGGCGCTGAGGCTATCAGCAGCTACCTGGGCGCGAACGGCAAAGGGTTTGCATTGAATGTGGTCGATGCTCAATCTATCGACAGCGTTCTGGCATCTATTCGTGCTGAATTTGGCGAAATCGACATTTTAGTGAATAATGCCGGCATTACGCGTGATAACCTCCTGATGCGTATGAAGGACGACGAGTGGCAGGATATCCTGAACACCAATCTGACTTCCGTATTCCGTCTGTCAAAAGCGGTAATGCGAGCTATGATGAAAAAGCGGTTTGGCCGGATCATCACCATCGGTTCCGTTGTCGGTACCATGGGGAACGCAGGGCAGGCTAATTACGCGGCGGCTAAAGCCGGTCTGATTGGCTTTAGTAAGTCTTTGGCACGTGAAGTTGCTTCGCGTGGCATTACGGTCAACGTCGTGGCACCTGGCTTTATTGAGACGGACATGACACGGGCGTTGACAGATGATCAACGCGCAGGCATTTTGTCATCAGTTCCAGCCAATCGGCTGGGGGATGCTAAAGAAATCGCCAGCGCTGTTGCATTTTTAGCCTCTGATGAGGCTGGCTACATCACCGGTGAAACGTTACATGTCAATGGCGGCATGTACATGATTTAAAAAATGCGAAAACTATTTGCGTTATTTGGGGTAAAAACCGCAAAATAGCGTAAAATCGTGGTTTGACCAGCCGGGATTTAGTTGCATCTTTTTCAACATTTTATACACTACGAAAACCATCGCGAAAGCGAGTTTTGATAGGAAATTTAAGAGTATGAGCACTATCGAAGAACGCGTTAAGAAAATCATTGTTGAGCAGTTGGGTGTTAAACAGGAAGAAGTTTTAAATAACGCTTCTTTCGTTGAAGATCTGGGTGCTGATTCTCTTGACACCGTTGAGCTGGTAATGGCTCTGGAAGAAGAGTTCGACACCGAGATTCCAGACGAAGAAGCTGAGAAAATCACTACTGTTCAGGCAGCTATTGATTTCATCAACGCCAGCCAGCAGTAAGAGAACATATCTAGGCGGTCACTCGACCGCCTAAGTTTTTTCTATCCCTAGTGTCATATTTTTCCCTCCTTGGAGGACAAACGTGTCTAAGCGTCGAGTAGTTGTGACCGGACTGGGCATGTTGTCTCCTGTCGGCAATACGGTAGAGTCCACATGGAACGCTCTTCTTGCCGGTCAGAGTGGCATCAGCCTGATCGACCATTTCGATACCTCTGCCTATGCGACCAAGTTTGCAGGCCTGGTAAAGAATTTTAATTCAGAAGATTTCATCTCCCGCAAAGATGCGCGCAAGATGGACGCCTTCATCCAGTACGGTATCGCAGCCGGCATGCAAGCCATGCAGGACGCACAACTGGATATCACCGAGGCTAACGCCAGCCGCATTGGTGCCGCTATCGGCTCCGGTATTGGCGGCCTGGGTTTGATTGAAGAGAACCACAGTTCACTGGTTAACGGTGGCCCACGGAAAATCAGTCCGTTCTTTGTGCCGTCAACCATAGTAAACATGATTGCAGGCCACCTGACTATCATGTACGGCATGCGTGGCCCGAGCATTTCGATCGCCACCGCCTGTACCTCAGGTGTGCACAACATCGGCCACGCCGCGCGTATCATTGCTTACAATGATGCTGACGTCATGCTGGCCGGTGGGGCAGAAAAAGCCAGTACCCCGTTGGGCGTCGGCGGCTTTGGCGCAGCACGCGCGTTGTCGACCCGCAACGAAGATCCGCAGGCAGCCAGCCGCCCTTGGGACAAGGACCGTGATGGTTTTGTTCTGGGTGACGGTGCCGGCATGATGGTGCTGGAAGAGTACGAGCACGCCAAAAAACGCGGCGCCAAGATTTATGCTGAAGTTGTTGGCTTTGGGATGAGCAGTGATGCTTATCACATGACGTCTCCACCGGAAAACGGTGCGGGCGCTGCGCTGGCGATGGAAAATGCGTTGCTAGATGCCGGTGTGACCACGTCACAAATCGGCTATATCAATGCGCACGGCACCTCAACGCCGGCCGGCGACAAAGCCGAAACGCAGGCGGTGAAGTCGGTATTTGGCAGCGATGCGCAGCGCGTGATGGTCAGCTCGACCAAATCGATGACCGGCCACCTGTTAGGTGCGGCGGGTGCGATTGAGTCGATCTTCACCGTACTGGCATTGCGTGACCAGGCCGTTCCGCCAACCATCAACCTGGATAATCCGGATGAAGGTTGTGATCTGGACTTCGTTCCGCACGAAGCACGCCAGGTAAGCGATATGCAGTACACGCTGTGTAACTCCTTCGGTTTCGGCGGCACCAACGGTTCTCTGATCTTCCGCAAGGTGTAATAACCTCTGCTGGCGGACGGTAAAAAGCCCGGTTTTTTAAACCGGGCTTTTTTTATGGCGCTGACCCGCCGGGGCCCGGCTAGGCGATGCTTTTGTCGAGCGGCCAACTGCTGCTAATGGCGTCGGCGCCTGTTATTCTGTAGTGGAAACCAAAGCGGTCAGGGGAAGTCTATGTACTGGATAAACGGGCAGCAACACGATGCGCTGGCGCCAAGCGATCGCGGCTTGCAGTTTGGCGACGGCTGTTTCACTACCGCACGAGTGGTTGAGGGCAAGATTGATCTGCTGCCCTGGCATATCGAACGTCTGCAGCAGTCGGCACAGCGGCTGATGCTGCCTGCCTGTGACTGGGATGCGTTGGAATATGAAATGGTGCGCGCGGCAGAATCTATCCCGCAGGGCGTGGTCAAAGCGATACTGACGCGCGGCAGCGGTGGGCGAGGTTACAGTCCAAAAGGATGTGAGCATCCTACGCGGATTGTTTCTCGCAGCGCCTACCCGATGCACTATTTGCAATGGCGCGAGCAGGGCATCAGCCTGGCGCTTAGCCCGGTAACGCTGGCTCGTCATCCGCTGCTGGCGGGGTTGAAACACCTGAATCGTTTGGAGCAGGTGTTGATCCGCGCGCATCTTGACCAGACGGCCGCCGACGAGGCGCTGGTGCTTGACACTGCCGGTATGCTGGTGGAATGCTGTGCGGCTAATTTGTTCTGGCGAAAGGGAAAAGCGGTCTTCACGCCGGATCTGAGCCAGGCGGGCGTGGCTGGACTGATGCGGCGCCGGGTGATTGAGCTGCTCGCGGGCAGCCGGTACTCATTACATTACGTCAGTGAGCCACTGGAGACGCTGGCCGACGCCGAAGAAGTGCTGGTGAGCAATGCGCTAATGCCATTGCTGCCGGTGAACATCGCGCAATCCTGGCATTACTCTTCGCGCCAACTCTATGATTTTTTGCGCCCACACTGTTAACGATGGCTGATTGATGAAGAAAAGAAAGCTGAAGTTCGTTTCTATTATTGTTGTTCTGGTATTGGGCCTGCTGTTGTGGGGATATCAGAAGGTTGAACGCTTCGCGGATACGCCTCTGGCGATCCAGCAGGAAGCCATTTTTAAACTGCCGGCGGGTACCGGACGGGTAGCGCTGGAAGGGCTGCTGGTTCGTGACAAGCTGATCCGCAACGGCATGTGGTTCCCGTGGCTGCTGCGTGTGGAGCCGCAGCTGGCGGAGTTTAAGGCCGGTACCTACCGCTTTACACCTGGCATGACGGTGCGCGAGATGCTCAAACTGCTGGCCAGCGGCAAAGAAGCCCAGTTCAGCGCGCGCTTTATCGAAGGCTCTCGCCTGCGTGACTGGCTGGCGGTGCTGCAACAGTCCAAATACCTCAAACATACGCTGGCGGGCAAAAGCGAAACGGAAATTGCCGTGGCGTTGGGCTTACCGGAGGGGACTAATCCTGAAGGGCGCCTGTACCCCGATACCTACCTGTACACGGCGGGCATGAGCGACATTGCGTTGCTAAAGCGTGCTCATTTGCGAATGACCAAGGCACTGGAAGATGCCTGGCAAGGTCGCGACACCAGCCTGCCGTACAAAACGCCCGAAGAGCTGCTGACCATGGCCTCGATCATTGAGAAAGAGACCGCCGTGCCGGAAGAACGCACCAAGGTGGCTTCCGTCTTTATTAACCGCCTGCGCATTGGCATGCGTTTGCAGACCGACCCAACGGTGATTTACGGCATGGGCGATAGCTATAATGGCGATATCACCCGCAAAGATTTGGAAACGCCGACGGCGTACAACACCTATGTGATCAACGGCCTGCCGCCAACGCCGATTGCCATGCCTGGCAAGGCTTCGCTGGCCGCCGCCGCCAATCCGGCGAAAACCCCTTATCTGTACTTTGTTGCCGACGGCAAAGGCGGGCATCAATTTACCACTAACCTGGCCAGCCATAATCAGGCGGTGCGCGCCTATCGCCAGGCGTTGAAGGAAAAGAATGAAAAGTAAATTTGTGGTTATCGAAGGGCTCGAGGGCGCGGGCAAAACTACCGCTCGCGATACCGTGGTTGACGTACTGCGCCAGCACGGCATCAACGATATTGTCTTTACCCGTGAACCCGGTGGCACGCCGTTGGCAGAAAAGCTGCGCGACCTGTTCAAGCGCGGCGTGGACGGTGAGCTGCCGACCATCAAAGCCGAGGTGCTGATGCTGTACGCAGCCCGCGTGCAATTGGTGGAAACGGTGATCAAACCTGCGTTGGCGCGTGGTGCCTGGGTGGTTGGCGATCGTCACGATTTGTCTTCTCAGGCCTATCAGGGGGGCGGTCGCGGTGTCGATCAGCAACTTATGGCCTCGCTGCGTGACACCGTGCTGGGCGATTTTCACCCGGACCTGACGCTGTATCTGGATTTGCCGCCGTTAGTGGGGTTGCAACGTGCCCGCGCACGCGGCGAATTGGATCGCATCGAACAAGAGGCGCTGCCGTTCTTTGAACGCACCCGCGCGCGCTACCTGGAACTGGCGGCGCAGGACGAGTCCATTGTCACCGTTGACGCGGCCCAATCGCTGGAGCAGGTGACGGCAGCGATTCGTCACAGCGTCAGCCAATGGCTGCAGCAGGAAGGCGCGTAATGAACTGGTACCCGTGGCTGAATACCCCTTACCGGCAGTTGGTCGGGCAATATGCTGCCGATCGCGGTCATCATGCCTTGCTGCTGCACGCAGCGGCGGGCAATGGCGAAGAAGCGCTGGCCTATGGGCTGAGCCGTTGGCTGATTTGCCAGCGCCGTAACGGAGAGAAAAGCTGCGGTGAATGCCATAGCTGCCGGTTAATGCTGGCGGGCAATCACCCGGATTATCATGTGCTGACGCCGGAAAAGGGCAAAAGCAGTCTGGGCGTGGAGCCCATTCGTCAGGTGATTGAGATCCTTTACTCCCATGCCCAGCAGGGCGGAGCCAAGGTGATTTGGTTGCCGCAGGCGGAGCTGCTGACCGAGGCGGCCGCCAATGCGTTGTTGAAAACATTGGAAGAGCCGCCGGAAAAAACCTATTTCCTGCTGAGCTGCCGTGAGCCTTCCCGCCTGTTGGCGACGTTGCGCAGCCGCTGTTTGTACTGGCACCTCGCCAGCCCGGACGAACAGCTCAGCCTGCAGTGGTTAAACCGACAGACGTCGGGTAATCAGGTCGATCTGCTGACCGCATTGCGTCTGCATGATGGCGCTCCTCTGGCCGCCGAGCAGTTGTTGCAGCCGGAACGTTGGCAGCAGCGTAGCGCGCTGTGTGCCGCCCTGAGCGCTGCTTTGCCGCAGCATGACATGCTGTCCTTGCTGCCGGTGTTGAATCACGAAGACGTCGCCGAGCGGCTACACTGGTTATGCGCATTGCTGGTCGACGCGATGAAATGGCAGCAGGGGGCGGCGAGTTTTGCCCTCAACCAAGATCAGCAACCCTTGGTGCACCAACTGGCCAGCCGTTTGAGCAGCAACTCGCTGCAGCAAGTGGTGCAACAATGGCTTAATTGCCGCCACCAGTTGCTCAGCGTGGTCGGCGTTAACCGTGAACTGCTGCTGACAGAACAGTTACTTGGCTGGGAGCAGATGCTCGGCGCTACCGGCTATTCTCACCCTCATTCGCTGTAAAAGAGTTAAATATTATGTTGTTAGTAGATTCTCATTGCCACCTCGATGGCCTGGATTACCAAACCCTGCACCAAAACGTGGATGACGCACTGGCCAAAGCCAAGGCGTGCGATGTCGGTTACGTGCTGGCGGTCGCTACCACCTTGCCGGGCTATCAGGCCATGACGCAGTTGATTGGCCAACGCGACGACGTGGCTTTCTCCTGCGGTGTGCATCCGCTCAATCTGGAAGGCGGCTACGACTATGCGGAACTGCGCCGTTTAGCGGCGGCAGAGCAGGTGGTGGCGCTGGGGGAAACCGGGCTGGATTATTTCTATCAAAAAGACAATCTTGAACTGCAGCAAGCCTCGTTTCGTGAGCATATCCGCATCGGTCGCGATCTGAACAAACCGGTGATTGTGCATACCCGTGATGCGCGTGAAGACACGCTGGCGATCTTGCGGGAAGAAAATGCCCAGGACTGTGGCGGTGTACTGCATTGCTTCACCGAAGATCGCGCCACGGCCGAAGCCCTGTTGGACTTGGGGTTCTACATTTCCTTTTCCGGCATCCTGACCTTCCGCAACGCCGAGCAGCTGCGTGATGTGGCGCGTTATGTGCCGCTGGACCGCATTCTGGTGGAAACCGACTCGCCGTATCTGGCTCCGGTGCCGCACCGCGGCAAAGAAAACCAACCTGCCTACGTGCGCGATGTGGCTGAATACATGGCAGTATTGAAGGGCGTGAGCCTGGAAACGCTGGCCGAAGCCACCACCGCCAACTTTTCACGCTTATTTCACATCGAACTCTGATCTTTGGCCTAGGCTATAGCTGTAGTCATCGATTCTGGAATTTTTTTTAAGCTCGTAATTAATCGCCGAAACGGGTAATGTTCCCACCCGTTTTAGGGCGAGGTGCGGGCGTTTTTTCCTCTTTTTTGACAAAAAATAGGCGATTTAAGAAAAATACCCGGTTTTGTTCATTGAAACGTGACTGCCATCAAACATTGCGCAGCCTATTTATTTTACTCTGCGTAAAAATTCAAGGGGTGCTCAGACACCCTGAATTGCAGGGGTTTTTTCTCCCCCCCTTGCAACGCGAAGAATCGCGGAAAGTAGCAAAGCACTATTACTCAGGAGCACACTCAACTATGTTCAAGAACGCATTTGCAAACCTGCAAAAAGTAGGTAAGTCGCTAATGCTGCCGGTGTCCGTATTGCCTATCGCAGGTATCCTGCTGGGCGTCGGTTCCGCCAACTTTAGCTGGCTACCTGCGGTAGTCTCCCACGTGATGGCGGAAGCCGGCGGTTCCGTTTTCGCCAACATGCCGCTGATCTTCGCCATCGGTGTTGCCCTGGGCTTCACCAATAACGACGGTGTCTCCGCGTTAGCCGCAGTAGTGGCTTACGGCATCATGGTGAAAACCATGGCGGTAGTAGCGCCTTTGGTGCTGCACCTGCCGGCTGAAGAGATCGCGGCCAAACACCTGGCGGATACCGGTGTGCTCGGGGGGATTATCTCCGGCTCCATCGCGGCCTATATGTTTAACCGCTTCTTCCGCATTCAATTGCCGGAATACCTGGGCTTCTTTGCCGGTAAGCGCTTTGTGCCGATTATCTCCGGCCTGGCGGCAATCGTTCTGGGCGTTGTGCTGTCCTTCATCTGGCCTCCTATCGGTACGGCTATCCAGACCTTCTCCCAGTGGGCTGCGTATCAAAACCCGGTAGTGGCATTTGGTATCTACGGCGTGGTTGAACGTGCGCTGGTGCCGTTTGGTCTGCACCACATCTGGAACGTACCTTTCCAGATGCAGATTGGTGAATACACCAACGCGGCGGGCCAGGTATTCCACGGCGACATCCCACGTTATATGGCGGGTGACCCGACTGCGGGTAAACTGTCCGGTGGCTTCCTGTTCAAAATGTACGGTCTGCCTGCTGCTGCGATTGCCATCTGGCACTCGGCCAAGCCGGAAAACCGCGCAAAAGTCGGCGGTATCATGATCTCCGCTGCGCTGACCTCGTTCCTGACCGGTATCACCGAACCGATCGAGTTCTCCTTCATGTTCGTTGCGCCGATCCTGTACGCAATCCACGCCATTCTGGCTGGCCTGGCGTTCCCGATCTGTATCCTGTTGGGGATGCGTGACGGCACCAGCTTCTCGCACGGTCTGATCGACTTTATCGTACTGAGCGGTAACAGCAGCAAAATCTGGCTGTTCCCAGTGGTCGGTATCATCTACGGTCTGGTGTACTACACCATCTTCCGCGTGCTGATTGCCAAACTGGATCTGAAAACACCAGGTCGCGAAGACACGGCTTCTGAGCAGGTTGCCCAGGGCGGTTCTGAAATGTCTGCAGCACTGGTTCAGGCTTTCGGTGGTAAAGAGAACATCACCAACCTGGATGCCTGTATCACTCGACTGCGCGTTAGCGTGGCGGACGTGAGCAAGGTTGACCAGGCTGGCTTGAAAAAACTGGGTGCTGCCGGCGTTGTCGTCGCAGGCTCGGGTGTTCAGGCTATCTTTGGCACCAAATCTGACAACCTGAAAACGGATATGGACGAGTACATCCGTAACCATTAATTCAGGTCAGGCAGGGGAGTTTTAAGGGAGGCGAAAGCCTCCCTTTTTTATTGGTTTTTTGTCGGCTTTTAAATAAATCTCTGAAGGCCACTTTCTACTAACGTGGTGCAACCCGTCGGGATGATTGCATGTGGCAGTGCCAACAAAGATAATGGTTTTACTTCAATGAGTAGGTGATCTGCCAGAAGGATTTTGGAGCGTGAAAAAGTATTCTTATCCTTTTCTCTTTTCTGCGACCATCGCTTTTTTAGGGTTGGTGTATGGAGTGATGTGGTGGCATAGAGAGGTTTACCGCATTACTTTTCTCAGTGTCTCGACAACGCGCTATATGATCGTTGCAGCGATGATACTGGCTTTGTTTATTTCAATTTACGCTATTGGCCGTGGCGCCGTAAAAAGCAATAAGCACATTGATTATCTCAAGTTTTATGGCGGGGCCTGCATTGTTTTGTTCTTTGTCTTTGCTATGGCATTAATCACCATGACCTACCTGCTGCCAGGGCCGGTCGTGACCTACACGGCGGTTTACTCTTATGCTGAAGGCAGCAGGAAAAGCTGTGCTGGCGCCGATGTTGACGATCCGGACCTGGGGACGAACATAAGAATATGTCATCCCGCGGGTAACTATGCGTTCGATAACGAGATCTTTGTAGAGAAGAGAAACAATGCCCTTGGTTCGGTAGTCATGTATGCAATGACTTCCCCTTAGCACTGCTGGTCAAATGTAGAAGTTGAGTATTCCAGCCTCTGCATTTCACCCAGCGTTTTCTCACTGGGTGAAAGACCTATTGTGTCTCAAGCCGCCGGCGCAGCCAGGGGTCCTTAAGACTGAAGAGAAAGCAAGAGCCGGGAGGCGCTATTTTTCCGCGTGTTTTTGCAGGAACTGTTCAAACACCGCCAGGGTGTCGCTGGAAATGTGGTGCTCGATCCCTTCGCTGTCCAACTCCGCCGTTTCGTTCGGTACCCCAAGGCACACCAGCAGGTCGACGACTATCCGATGACGACGGCGTACCTTCTGCGCCAGTTGTTCACCTTCCTCCGTCAGGAAAACCCCTCGATAAGGCCGTGACTCCACCAGACCTGCACTCTTCAGCCGGGCAATGTTCTTGATCGCGGTCGGGTGCGACACACCGAAACGTTTGGCGATATCGGTGGTTCTTGCTTCGCGGGTGGTGACCAGCAGGTCGGCTATCAGCTCGACATAATCTTCAATCAGCGCATTGGACTGCGCCTCTCGAGCGCGGGTGAAGCGCAGGGCATGTTCAGCCTCGTCTGGCATTTCGGCCACGACGGGGCGGTCGGCGTCATCTGGTGCGCTTGTTGCCATATTCTGAGACGTCCTTTAAACGTAAATCCAGTGAGTTGCAGATTAATGCAGTTCCGCCATACGTTAGTCCAAAGGCGACGCATTATCAATTCGCCAGACGCATTGGGTGGAAATTAGAAATATTTGTACACAAAGGTAGAGTATCTTCCATTTTGCATAAAGTGTAGCCGATGCTACATTGCTGAGAGTGTTGGGTGAAAAATAACCAGAAAAAGATTGAGGGTAAACCATGCGTGATGCGGCAACCACCACATCGTTAACCGAACGAACCAATACGGCGATAGGTAACGCGCTTGCCGGGCGCAAGCGTGGCGCATTCACGCCGCTGCTGTTCGCCGGGCCTGCGGTGATTGCCTCCATTGCTTATATGGACCCCGGTAACTTCGCCACCAATATTCAGGCCGGCTCGAAATACGGCTATAGCCTGCTATGGGTGGTGGTGATGGCCAACCTGATCGCCATGCTGTTCCAGGCGCTGTCGGCCAAGTTGGGTATCGTCACTCAACGCAATCTGGCAGAGATGTGCCGCGATCAATTTTCGCGCCCGGTGGTGATCGGCATGTGGCTGCTCAGTGAAGTGGCGGCGATGGCAACCGATCTGGCGGAGTTCCTCGGCGGGGCTATAGCGCTTGCCTTGCTGTTCCATATGCCGCTGTTGCCGGGAATGGGGGTGACCGCGGTCATTACCTACGCTTTGCTGATGGTGGAGAAAAAGGGGTTCCGCCCGGTAGAGCTGATGATCGGCGGCCTGGTCGCGATTATTGCCCTGTGTTACCTGGTCGAGATGTTCATTGTACCGGTGGACTGGGCTGCGGCGGGCATGGGCATGGTTACACCGCAGTTGCCGGATGCACAGGCGTTGACCATCGCGGTGGGGATTATCGGCGCCACGGTGATGCCGCATGCCATCTTCCTGCACTCAGGGCTGACTCAGCACCGTGCGCCAGCCAGTGACAGTGGTGAAAGGCGTAAACTGCTGCGCTTTTCCAATATTGAGGTGGTGATTGCCTTATCTGTCGCCGGGCTGGTGAATATTGCCATGGTGATTATGGCCTCCAGCGCCTTCCATGCCGGTAACAGCGACGTGGCGGAGATTGGCACCGCCTACCATACGCTGACGCCGCTGTTTGGCGCTGCGGCGGCGGGTATCTTCCTGATGTCGCTGATTGCTTCCGGCATTTCCAGCTCGGTAGTGGGGACGATGGCAGGCCAGATGATCATGCAGGGCTTTGTCGGTTTCCGTATCCCGGTATGGGTACGCCGCATGGTCACCATGGTGCCGGCGTTCATCGTGGTAGCGCTGGGGGTTAACGCCACCGACGCACTGGTTTACAGCCAGGTCGTATTGAGCCTGGCGCTGCCGGCGCCGATGATTGCCCTGGTGATGTTCACGCGTCGCCGCGACATCATGGGCGAGTTCGTGAATAGCCGCCTGACCAGCCTGGTGTCGATCATCGGTACGGTGATTATTATTCTGCTCAACATGGTGCTGCTGCTGCAAACTTTCGGTGTCGCCATTCCCGGTCTGGGCTGATACCAAGCCGTGCAACCCAGTGTCACGGCCTGGCAACGGCGAGCTCCCGTTAAGGCGTCGTTTTTGGCGTTGGGTTTTGTCCCTGGGTCAGAGCCTTCTCATCGTCGGAGATGCTGCCGGTATTTGCCGCCCATACGCCTTCCTGAGTCTTGGTGACCTGTTGGTGAGCGGCATTCAGGTTTTGGCCAACGGCAGCAATATGATTAGACTCCACACCGCCGGTATTTTCCGCCCAGGGAATGGTTTGATCGTTGGCCCGCGCGAGCCCGCTTAACAACAGAGGCAGGATGACCAGTGTGGCATGAGTAACGACTTTCATTTTCATGATCTCAATGTCCTTTAATGCGTATGGCATACGGTGGTTTGGCCATAGCGTTATCAGTGATAAACAATTGAGGGGGGAGGGATAGCCTTAAGTCAGTCTACTAACGGCTGGCGGTTTGGGATCCGCAATACGCCCTGTTCATACAGTTTAGGCCTGGCTTCCAGCGGCTGCGGTGGCGTTGATGTAAACGGAATCATTCATTTCTAAGCGGACATGTAAAACTGTTTCATGAGAAGTAATTCGCATATTTATAATATTCGGGGTCCTGCAAACAGTTTTATGGCCTAACCTTTCATTTAAGGTAGAAAAGGCAGGGTTGGCGTAGTTATCCGTCTCATCTCATTGAGTTTTTCACCTCAGATTACGCCGATCCCTTTTCTTGCTTCCCGGAAAAAAGCGTGCTGATAAAGTCGACGAATACGCGTATTTTATGGCTGCGGTCGCGCAACCGTGGGTAAAGGATATTGACGGGGGCGCCAACGGGAGCCCATTCCTGTAAGACCGGCTCCAGTGTCCCCGCCAGCAGGTAACTTTCTAACGTGCAATCCAGCAAATAGACCAGTCCGAGATGGTTTTTGGCCACTTCGCATAAAGACTGCGAATGATTAAAACTTAGCAGTGGGCTGGGGGACAGTTGATAGACTTGCTCGTTACGAATAAATTGCCACGGATCTGCCATTGCTTCACCTGAGCGGATAAAACCAAGCCGCACATGTTGTTGCAACTGTTGCGGGTGTTCCGGCCGGCCATAATGGTCAAAATAGACACTTGAACCGCAACACAGGTAGTGCGGTTGGAATAGTTTGCGGCTGACCATATCCGGAACATCGTTGGCGCCGATTCGAATAAACACGTCTGCACGATCCTCTACCGGATTGACCAGCCGATCGTTTACCGACACGCTGAGCTGTATTTCCGGATACTGTGCCAGAAATGCCGGCAGTGCAGGGGCGATATGCATACTGCTGAGCATCGAGGCAATCTCAACGCGCAAGGGGCCGCGGGGTTGTTCAAATTCATCCGACATATCGTTCTTCAGTCGATCAAACTGCTGCAATATCTCTTGCGCCGAACGATAGCAGCGCTCACCGGCCGCAGTCAGCGAAAAACGGCGGGTTGAGCGTTTAAAAAGCGGCTGTTGAAACTGCTTCTCGAGCTGGTTAATGCTGTAAGTGATGCTGGCGGGTGATAAACCCAGTTTAGTTGCAGCCTGGCTGAACCCTTCCATTTCCACTACCTGACAGAAAACGCGCAGGGCGTGCAATTCATTCATTTTGGCTACGTCCATTATTTAAATTTTTAAAAGAATATTTTTAAATTTGCCCACTGTCAATCAGGTGCGAAGTTGATTAAATTATTTTCATCATCTGTCGTTTAATGATGACGTAATTTACCGCATGGTTAAATATAATGTGTTAAGGATATTCAATGAAAAAAATAATCGCTGCTTTATTGCTGGTGGGGCCAGGTTTGTTCACTCAAGCCTACGCGGCTGAAAATAATCTGGCGCATCAAAGTTATAAGGTTTCTGCTGATGCTGGTATAGCGGCGGAACAAAAAGCCGTTTACGATACGATAAATCGCTACCAGACTGCGCTTAATGCGGGTGATACCAACACTATTTTATCGTTGTTCGCGAGTGAGAGTTACTCACAATGGAATGAAAAGCCAACCGCGGACACTAGCGAAAAACGCCGCCAGCAATATGACGACTTATTTAAGAAAGAGAAGTTTGAAACAGAATTCGCCTATGACAGCGTTCACGTTAACGGCAATATGGCTTATGTGCGTACTCACCATCACCGTGGGGCGACGGTTAGTCGAATTAGCGATGGCGCAACGCTAATTGATTTGAATCGAGAAGTCTTTATTTTAGAAAAACAGCAGGGGCATTGGAAAATTGTAGTTTATACATTTAATACCAACCCTATTCAGGGAGTGGGCTGAGTAATTATTAAATAAAGACCGCGAGAGCGGTCTTTATTTTCAGATTATCAACACGACTAAAGATTCCCTACGCCACCGTCGATCAGCAACTCACTGCCCACCATAAAGGCGGACTCATCCGATGCCAGGAAGACTGCCGCCTTTGCCAGCTCCCATGCCGTACCCATGCGGCCGATAGGCACCAGAGCGCGGATCTCGTCGCGCAGGGCCTGTTCATCGGCATCATTTAGCCCCAGCTTGCCCAGCGCCGGGGTTTCTGTCGGGCCGGGGCTGAGGCCGTTAACCCGGATGCCGCGCGGATGCAGTTCGCCGGAAAGCGTTCGGGCCAGCGATAACAGCCCGGCCTTGCTGGCGGCGTAAACGTTGCTTAATGGCAGCCCGATATGTGCACTGACCGAGCCGCACAAAATAATCGACGCCGGATTAGCCAGCTGTGGCAGTAGCGCCTGGATCAGGAAGAACGGCCCCTTCAGGTTGATGTCCATCAGTCGCTGATAACTTTGTTCATCCCACTCCTGCAAAGGATGGTGCGTGACGTCACCGGCGTTGATATACAGCACGTCGAGGCGCGGCCAGTGGTTGGCCAACTGCTGCGCCAATGTGCGTTGTTCAGCGATATCTCCGGCGTCGCTGCGTAACAGCAACACGTCACCCAGTTCTTTTCCCGCTGCCGCGAGGCCGCTTTGGCTGCGGCCGGTGATCGCCACGGTGGCACCCTCAGCGATAAACTGACGCGCCGTTTCCAAACCAATGCCGCTGGTGCCGCCGGTGATCAACGCGTATTTGCCCTGTAGTCGTGACATAGCCCACTCCTGTTTATTGTCGATAAGGCCATTATTTGCGCTATAGTATCCTTTGCATAGTAGGCACCTTTTGGATACTAACGGGCGAAGAGGGATGAAATGAGCAAAGCTGGGCTTTCTGCTACGGAAAAAAATTTAGCCGGGTTGCCGACAGCGGGCGAACCTTGTCCGATGGTGGACTTCGTGAATCTGGTTGCAGGGAAGTGGGCGATTCCCATCCTTTACCGATTGATCTTGATCGACAGCCCGGTGCGTTTCAGTGAACTGCAACGTGCGGTAGCGCCGATTGCTCAGAAAGAGTTGACGCGCCAACTGCGACAGTTTGAGCAGCGCGGTCTGGTCACGCGGCAGGTGTTTCCGGAGGTCCCGCCGCGTGTTGAATATCAAATTACGTCGCTGGGCAAAACGCTGCGCCCGACGCTCGACTCTTTGGCTAACTGGATGCGGACACACGCACCCCAGTTAATTGAGGATTAGTCGCCGATACCCGGCGGATTGATGGCTGAGCGCGGGACCTTTTCATCGTGCTCACCCCAGCGATCCAGCACCTGGGCGTATTCGCCGCTGACGATCACCCCATTGATGGCGGCGTTGATGGCCGCCACCAGGCCATTGTCTTTTTTAGTGGTGACCGCCACATAGGCCACGTTCGGGCCGATGCCAACCATTTTGGTTTTGCCGGTCAGCGCCGCCTTGTAGGCTCCGGTGGAATGGGGGCCGAAGTAGGCATCGACGCGCCCGGACTGAATGCTCAGGTTGGCGGCAGCATCGTCGGTGACATAAATCGGTTGCACCGGCGGCAGGCCGTTGGCGCGGTTCTGCTTGTCCCAGCCGAGCAGGATGTTTTCCTGATTGGTGCCGGAACCGACAATGATTCGCAGCCCGGCAACGTCTGCGGGTTGATTGATTGAATTGATTTTACTGGTGGATTTTACGTAAAAGCCCAGCGTATCCACCCGATAGGTAGCGAAATCAAACTTGGTTTTGCGCAGTTTGGTCACGGCAATATTGAAAATTGCGGCGTCATACTTGCCGGAACTGATCCCGAGTGGCCAATCCTCCCAGGAAGTGGGCACCAGATTTAATTCCAGCCCCAAGCTGTCTGCCACCAGTTGTGCAATATCCGGGTCGCTGCCAATCAGCGTTTTATTGTCTTCGGCAAACAGCGCCAGCGGCGGGGAATTTTCAGACGCCACTGCGACGGTTAACTTGCCCGGCACGGCAAAAGGGTAATTGGCTGGGATCAAGGCGATGGCAGCCGGGTTCTTCGCCGCTCGCACATGTTGTTGGTTGGCTTGCAGATCGATAATGCTTTGGGGTTCAGCCACGGCATGGCCGCACAGCAACAGCGCCCCCAGCGCCAGTGTTTTGAATTGCATGTTATTTCTATCCGTTGCTAATCATAGGGTTACTATTGGCGGCGGCCGCGGGCAAGTAAAGCAACAATAGTGAATAACCAAAGTGAAAAAATCGGATATGCGCTGCCCGGAACGGCGTAATTATTCTGGCTGGTTGCCTGATTCTGCATCACTCAACGCGGAAAGTGCGCAATCAGGTTGAAAGCAGTAGAATTTGTCACTCATACTGCGTACAGCTTTTTTCCCTCTACAAGGAACGCCAGATGGCCGAAGAAACGATTTTCAGTAAAATTATCCGCCGCGAAATCCCTGCTGATGTGGTCTACCAGGATGAACTGGTCACCGCTTTTCGCGACATTTCACCTCAGGCTCCGACCCATATTTTGATCGTCCCGAATGTGCTGATCCCTACGATTAACGACGTGACTGTCGAGCACGAAGCGGCTCTCGGCCGCATGATCACCGCCGCGGCAAAAATTGCCGAGCAGGAAGGCATTGCCGAAGATGGCTACCGTCTGATAGTCAATTGCAATCGCCATGCCGGCCAAGAGGTCTATCATATTCATATGCATCTGGTCGGTGGCCGTTCATTGGGGCCGCTGCTGTCACGCTAACCGAGGTCAATCATGCGCTATAGCAAATCCCTGCGTTGTCTGATGGCGCTGGCGTTACCCGCCGTTATTTTAATGGGCTGCAGCAGCCCGAAAGGCATCGCGGTCAACGACCGACAGACGGTAGTGATGGATTCGCCGGTGCTGACCGCGGGCATTCTGGCCGATAATCCGTCGATTTCGGACGCTTCCGGGCGCGTGATGGCTACCTCGGAACTCAGTAACAGCCAATCCACACCGGTAACGGTACACTATCGTTTTTACTGGTATGACGATCAGGGGCTGGATATCCGGCCTTTTGAGGCGCCGCGCACCATCACTATTGCGCCAAATTCAGACGCCACTATTTACTCGCTTAACGGCAACCTCGATGCCAAACGCGTGCGTCTGTACCTATTCTTGTAAACTCTTGGTTCAGTGGGAGAGGGATTAATGAAAAAGTATCTATTTGTGGCGCTGGCCGCGTTGACGTTAACCGGCTGTTTATCGCGTCCGCCGGAACCGGAGCAACCGCAGCCGCCGGTGACGGTTGAGCCGGTAACGCCGCCGATCGAGCAGCCACAACCGCCGGTTAGCGAGCCGGTACCGCAACCGCCGAAAATTCAGCAGCTCGATTGGCTTGGCAGCGTACAGCCGCTGGTGAACCAGATGCTGAAAGCCGATGGCGTCAATCCAGGCAGCGTGCTGTTGCTCGACAGCGTGAAGAACAACACCAACGGTGCATTGCAGACGGCGAAAGCGACCTCGGCACTGCACAAGGCGTTGGTATCCAATCAAACCTTCTCCATCGTGCCGGAAGCGCAGTTGGTCAGTGCCAAACAGACGCTGGGCCTGTCGGCGGATGACAGCCTGGGTTCACGCAGCAAAGCCATCGGTCTGGCGCGGATCGTCAGTGCACAGTACGTGTTGTACAGCGACGTCAGTGGCGACGTGAAGTCCCCAACGTTAGATATGCAACTGATGCTGGTGCAAACCGGTGAAATCGTCTGGTCAGGCAATGGCACCGTCAAACACTGAAGCCACGTTGCGAGCACTGATTGAGAACGAACTGCCGGCGGTGAAAACCGCCGGTTGTCGTTTCAGCCCGGTGCAGGGCCTGACCGGTGAAAGTTGGCGTATTGAAGGCGAAGGTGTACATCTGTTGGCGCGTCAGCAAAGCCCAGAGAAAAGTGCGCTGGGCGTCAGCCGTCGGCGCGAGGCGCGAGTGCTGCATCGCCGTGGGAAGGACATCGGGCCACAGGTTTTAGTGCAAAATAATCAGTGGATTATCCTGCAGTGGCTTGATGGTGACGTTGTCACAGATGCGGATTTTTCTCGCCTCAATGAGCAGGGCGATTTGGCGGCGTTGCTGGCCGGTTTGCATCGGCAACCTCCCAGCGGCTACCCGTTGAACCTGCCTTGGCAATTTGCCCGTTATTGGCAGCAATTGGATGGTCGGCGTTTGACGCCGGCCTGGCTGCGGTTGCATCAACACTTTCAGCACCGCCGCACACCAACGCCGTTGAAACTGGCGCCGCTGCATATGGATGTTCATCCGGGTAATCTGATCGTTCAGGGCGAAAATCTGCGGCTGATTGACTGGGAGTATGCGGCAGACGGCGATATTGCGTTAGACATTGCCGCGCTGTTTTGCAGTAACGCCTGGTCACCCGCGCGCCGACAGCAATTTTTGCAGCATTATGCTCGCATCGGTTACCTTGATTTGCCCTTGCTGCGCAGGCAGGTTCAGCGCTGGCTGCCGTGGGTGGATTACCTGATGCTGCTCTGGTTTGAAGTGCGCTGGCAACAGACCGGCGATCCTGAATTTTTGCGCTGGGGCGCAGTGTTGCACCGGCGTTTTTGTTTAACATCCCATGTTCTATACCTAAAATAATTGGAGTTGCATTGAGGCGGCCAGTCTGTAAGTCCTCAGGAGCATAGATAACTATGTGACTGGGGTGTGCAGGCGCAGCCAACAAAGAGGCAGCTTCAAGTAGACAGGTATAAATGAATAATGAAGTGAGGTGGCCGTGGGCCCAGTAATGTTAGATGTCGCCAGCTATGAGCTGGACGCAGAAGAACGTGAGATCTTAAAACACCCGCTGGTGGGCGGCCTGATCCTCTTCACCCGCAATTTCCACGATGCACAGCAGCTGCGTGAGCTGGTGCGGCAGATCCGCGAGGCTTCCCACGATCGGCTGGTGGTGGCGGTGGATCAGGAAGGCGGCCGCGTTCAGCGTTTCCGCGAAGGTTTTACCCGCCTGCCGGCGGCACAGTCATTTGCCGCCCTGAATTCTGCCCATGAGGGCAAGCGTCTGGCGCAGGAGGCCGGTTGGCTGATGGCCGCGGAAATGATCGCGCAGGATATCGACATCAGCTTCGCGCCGGTGCTGGATATTGGCCATGTCAGCGCCGCGATTGGTGAACGCTCGTTCCACAGCGATCCAACGCAGGCGTTGGTGATGGCTGAGCAGTTCATTTTGGGCATGCACAGTGCCGGTATGAAAACCACCGGCAAGCATTTCCCGGGGCACGGTGCCGTCAGCGCGGATTCGCACAAAGAAACGCCGCGCGATCCACGTCCACTGGCGCAGATCCGCGAACATGATATGGCGATCTTCCGCGAATTGATTAACCGTCAACTGCTGGACGCCGTAATGCCGGCGCACGTCATCTATACTGAAGCAGACCCGCGTCCGGCCAGCGGCTCCCCTTATTGGTTAAAGCAGATCCTGCGTCAGGAGTTGGGCTTTGACGGCGTCATTTTCTCGGACGACCTGTCAATGGAAGGGGCGGCGATCATGGGCAGTTATGCCGAACGTGGCCAGGCGGCACTGGATGCCGGCTGTGACATGATCCTGGTGTGCAATAACCGCGCAGGGGCGGTCAGCGTGCTGGATAACCTGTCCCCGGTCAAAGCAGACAGGGTGAAGCAGTTATATCATCGCGGTCAGTTCACCCGTCAGGCGCTGCGTGATTCTGCGCGCTGGCAGCAGGCGCATAAGGAACTCAATGCGCTCAGCGAACGCTGGGAGGAGCACAAACAGCGTAATGCGGGGTGAACCCAGGGCGTCGTAATGCGGCGTAAACGATGAGGGCTGCGGCGCAGCCCTCAGCTTGTTGCGAGGATCCACATGATTATCTATCTACATGGCTTCGATTCAACCAGTCCCGGCAATCATGAAAAGGTGTTACAGCTCCAGTTTATCGATCCGGACGTGCGCTTTATCAGCTACAGCACCTTGCATCCACGCCATGACATGCAGCATTTGTTGAAAGAGGTGGACAAGGCGGTTCAGCAGGAAGGGGATAAACATCCGCTGATCTGTGGGGTGGGTTTGGGGGGCTTTTGGGCCGAACGTATCGGCTTTCTGTGCGGCATCCGACAGGTGATCTTCAACCCCAATCTGTATCCTGAAGAACATATGCAGGGCAAAATCGACCGGCCGGAAGAGTACCGTGACATCGCCACCAAGTGTGTCGAGGACTTCCGCGAGAAAAATCGCGATCGCTGTCTGGCGGTGCTTTCCCGCCACGACGAGGTGTTGGACAGCCAGCGCAGTGCGGAACTGCTGCACAAATACTATGAAATCGTCTGGGATGAACAGCAGACGCACAAGTTCAAAAATATCTCGCCTCACCTGCAGCGTATCAAGGCGTTCAAGACCCTGGTTTAACAGTTTTATAACGCGCGATGTCGCCGCAATGATTGCTTTTTACAGGCAAACATTGCGGTATTTCGTGGTCAAAAAGCGCCGTTTGGCCAGTTGGACGGTAAAATTTGAAACTGTGACCCAGCGCTAACTATTTGAATCACAATCCTCAAAATTTCCCTTCGTCCAGCCTTTAACCAAAAAAGTTTGATGTACATCAATTTTGGTATTACCAAATAACCCCCCATGCTATTCTGGCTTTAGATAGCAGGTTTAATTTACGCGAACCCTATGTATTCTAAGGATATTATTTCTTTACCCTTGGGCAACAATTGGTTCACATTTAGGGGGTTATTTTGACAACGCCAAAGAAAAAAATCGTCATCGTGGGTGGTGGCGCCGGTGGTCTGGAACTGGCGACCAGCCTGGGCCATAAACTCGGTCGTAAGCATAAAGCTGAAATCACGTTGGTGGACCGTAACCACAGCCATCTGTGGAAACCTTTGCTGCATGAAGTCGCAACCGGTTCCCTTGATGATGGCGTTGACGCGCTGAGCTACCTGGCGCATGCGCGCAATCACTCTTTCAGCTTCCAACTGGGTTCGCTGACCAACATCAATCGTGAAACCAAAACGCTGCACCTGGCGCAAATCTGCGACGAGCAGGGTGGCGAATTGGTGCCTGAGCGCGAGTTGTCTTACGATATTCTGGTGATGGCGCTGGGCAGTACCTCGAACGACTTTGGCACTCCTGGCGTAAAAGATCACTGTATCTTCCTGGATAACCCGCACCAGGCGCGACGTTTCCACAACGAGATGCTGAACCTGTTCCTCAAGTTCTCGGCGCAGCCGGGGCAAAAAGAGCGGGTGAATATCGCTATTGTTGGGGGCGGTGCCACTGGCGTTGAGCTGTCCGCCGAACTGCATAATGCGGTGAAACAGCTGCACAGCTATGGTTTTGAAGGCCTGGACAACAGTGCACTGAACGTGACGCTGGTCGAAGCGGGCGAGCGTATTCTGCCTGCGCTGCCGCCGCGTATTTCGGCTGCTGCACATCAGGAACTGAACAAATTGGGCGTGCGCGTGCTGACCAACACCATGGTCACCAGCGCGGATGCCAACGGCCTGAATACCAAAGGCGGCGAATTTATCGATGCCGATCTGATGGTGTGGGCGGCCGGTATCAAGGCGCCGGACTTTATGAAGGACATCGGCGGGCTGGAAACCAACCGCATCAACCAGCTGGTGGTAGAGCCAACGTTGCAAACCACGCGCGATCCGAACATTTTCGCCATCGGCGACTGCGCTTCCTGCCCGAAAGAGGGCGGTGGTTTTGTACCGCCGCGCGCCCAGTCGGCGCACCAGATGGCATCACGCTGCTTTACCAACATTCTGGCGCTGATGAACGGCCAGACGCTGAAGCCGTACGTGTATAAAGACCACGGTTCGTTGGTGTCTCTGTCCCGCTTCAGCACCGTGGGCAGCCTGATGGGCAACCTGATGCGCGGTTCGATGATGGTGGAAGGCCGCATTGCGCGCTTTGTTTACATCTCGCTGTACCGTATGCACCAGGTCGCTTTGCACGGCTACATCAAAACCGGCCTGATGATGCTGGTTGGCGGCATTAACCGGGTGATCCGCCCGCGTTTGAAAATGCACTAACCGCCCCGTTATCGACCACCCACGCCGGTTCGCCCGCGTGGGTTTTTTTATGCCTACAGCCGCAAGAACGGGGAGGCAGCAGCTGATTATTCAGCACAATGTCCCGTCGTTATGGGTAAAAGTCTTAAGAATCCTCCTAAACACTGGGGGTAAGTGGGATTTCCGGCATTTTTGGTCACATTGTCTTATTGCGAGGTTCTGGAACATTGTGCAGACTTTCTCTCGTTTACAGACGGCGCGTCGCGCACGCCGTAAACCGGAATACCACGTGCCGCCAATGCGCAAAATAATAAGCGCGGTGCAATGTCGGTAAAGTCCCCGGTACAAATGCGTGGTAACACTTTCAGGAGGATTTCCTGTGAACAAGTCAATGTTAGCCGGTGTGGGTATTGGTATTGCAGCCGCTCTGGGTATTGCTGCGGTTGCCAGTCTTGACGTTTTCTCTTCCGGTCCGCAATACGCGCAGGTACTCGCTGCCACGCCGATCAAAGAAACCATCAAGACCCCGCGTCAGGAATGTCGCAATGTGACCGTCACTCACCGTGCGCCAGTACAGGACGAGAATCGTCTTGCCGGCTCCGTGCTGGGTGCGGTCGCCGGCGGCGTCATCGGTCATCAGTTCGGTGGGGGGCGTGGACGTGACGTCGCGACGGTCGTCGGCGCATTGGGCGGCGGCTATGCCGGTAACCAGGTGCAGGGGGCGATGCAGAATAACGACACCACCACCAGCACGCAGCAGCGTTGTAAAACGGTCTACGACAAATCACAGAAAATGCTGGGTTACGACGTGACCTACAAGATTGGCAATCAGCAGGGCAAGATCCGCATGGATCACGATCCCGGCACCCAGATCCCGCTGGATAAAAGCGGCCAGCTGGTGCTGAACAAAGCCTGATCGCCCGATAAGAATTAAACCCGCGAACAGTGTTAGTTCTGATCGTTTAACTCAGTTAAGCGAGCGGCATTAATATTGGCGCGGGTTTCTGTCTATTTACTCCCCGCCGTTTTGCCGTCAGGCCAGTACTGACGCTATTTCCCGCACTAATGTATCCGTGCGATTTATCCGGGCATAACTTCAATAGTGCAACAGTGTTTGTTATATTATTGTGCAATTGAGCGGGTGTTGTGGCGTGATGCCACCCCGGCCAAACCTGAGAATTGGGTCTCCCGGAGACAGAGATAAAAACATGTTAGATTTTCGCTTTCCGACAGCGTTGCAAATGGTACTTAGCGTAGCCGTGGCTGAAAAGCTGGGCGTGCGTTCGACCAGCGCGGTCCTTGCCGCCGGTCTGGAAGCCAATCCCAGTTTTATCCGCAAGCTGATGGTGCCCTTGACCAAAAATGGCATCATCGTTTCTACCCTCGGCCGTAATGGTTCGATTCACCTGGGGCGCCCGGTGGAGCAGATCACCCTGCGAGATATTTACCTGTCCGTGATTGACGATAAGCGCATCTGGGCCGCCCGGCCGGAAGTGCCGGCCCGCTGCCTGGTCAGCGCCAATGCCTGTTGGTATTTCAAGTCGGTGGTAAACGAAGCGGAAGAAGCGTCGCTGGAAGTACTGGCGCGCCATACGGTAGCCGACGCGTTGGCCGAGCTGGAGCGGGGCGACAAGCGTGCCTGTGCGGAATATATGGCGCGTGCCGGTCAGGATGCAGAGACAGCGGAAAAATAAATCACGCTAAACGCTAAAACAAAGAAAAAGCCCGGTGTTTAAACCGGGCTTTTTTATGGCTGACAAAGTCCTTTGCCGTTAAAAAATCTGCTCTTGGGACGAATAAAAACAAAGAATTATGTCTTCTGAACTACCTCAAACATCCGAAAATCCCATTTTTCGGGTGTTTGTCATCAGACTAAGCCCGGTGTTTAAACCGGGCTTTTTTATGGCTGATACAAACGGAAGATTAGGCCGTTTGCTGACGTGCCTTACGTGTGACCATACGACGCAGGGTCACGTAGAACACCGGGGTCAGGAACAACCCGAACAGCGTGACGCCCAGCATGCCGGCAAACACCGTAATACCGGTGACGCCGCGCACTTCGGCCCCGGCGCCGTGCCCCAGGATCAGGGGAATGGTTCCGGCGATAAAGGCGATAGAGGTCATCACGATCGGCCGCAGTCGCAGACGGCAGGCTTCCAGCGCCGCTTCCATGATGCTTCTGCCCTGTAGCTCAAGTTCGCGGGCGAACTCGACAATCAAAATGGCGTTTTTACAGGCCAGCCCCATCAATACCACTAACCCTACCTGGACGAACACGTTGTTGTCGCCGCCGGTCAGCCAGACGCCGAACAGCGCCGACAGCATGGTCATCGGCACGATCAGGATCACCGCCAGCGGCAGCGTCCAGCTTTCGTACAGCGCCGCCAATGCCAGGAAGGCCAGCAGTACCGCCACCGGGAACACAATAATCGCCGCATTGCCCTGGGTTGACTGTTGGTAGCTCAGGTCGGTCCATTGGATGTTCATACCGTTCGGTAACAGCTTATTGGCCATGCTGGTCAGTTCACTCATTGCCTGTGACGATGACAACACTCGAGGATCGGCATCGCCAATCAGGTCCGCCGCCGGGAAACCGTTGTAGCGGATCACCGGGTCCGGGCCGTAGGTGGTGCTGATGCTGACCATGCTGCCAATTGGCACCATTTCACCCTTATCGTTACGGGTGCGCAGGTTGGCGATATCCTCCACGCTGTCGCGGAACTGACCATCAGCTTGGGCCATCACTTTCCAGGTGCGACCGTAGCGGTTGAAGTCATTGATGTATGACGAACCAAGGTAGGTCTGCAGCGTGCTGAACAATGCGTTAAGCGGTACGCCTTGCGCCTTGGCCTTGTCGCGGTCAATTTTTGCGTCCAACTGCGGCACGTTGGCCTGATAAGACGAAATAGGGAAGCCCATGCCCGGCGTTTGCATGATGGCACCCGACATCGTATTGATCGCAGTCTGCAGCGCGCCATACCCCAGACCGGCACGATCCTGAATATACAGCGAATACCCGGAACCCTGACCGATGCCGAGAATGGGCGGTGGCATGATCGAGAAGGCGAAGCCTTCCTGGATCTGTGAAATCTTGGCGTTAATTTCGGCGTTAATCTGCGCCGCACTGCGGGTGCGGGTGCTTAACGATTCAAGCGCAAAGAACACGGTACCGGTGTTGGGCGTATTGGTGAACTGCAACGCATTCAAACCGGGGAAGGAGACTGCATCGGTTACGCCGTCGACGCTCAGGCCGATAGCGCTCATCTTGCGGATCACCGCATCGGTACGCTCCAGTGACGAACCTTCCGGCATTTTCACCCCGCCAATCAGGTAAAGTTTGTCCTGAGTCGGGATAAATCCGCCCGGCACGGTTTTAAACATCACCCCGGCGGCACACAGCAACAGCACGTACACCACAAATACCGCGCCACGCTTGCCTAACGCACGTGAAACCCCACGCTGATAACGTTGCGAACTGTTGGCAAAGAAGCGGTTGAACGGGCGGAACAGCCAACCGAATAACCGATCAATCAGGCGTGACGGCATGTCCTTCGGCGCACCGTGCGGTTTGAGCAGCAGCGCTGCCAATGCGGGTGACAGGGTCAGCGAGTTGATGGCGGAAATCACGGTCGAAATGGCGATAGTGACGGCAAACTGCTTATAAAACTGGCCGGTAACGCCGGAAAGAAACGCCATCGGGACGAACACGGCGCACAGCACCACGGCGATGGCAATAATCGGGCCGGAGACTTCGCGCATTGCCTGATGCGCTGCCGCCAGCGGCGACAGACCTTCTTCAATATTACGCTCGACGTTTTCCACCACCACGATGGCATCGTCGACCACGATACCGATGGCCAGCACCAGCCCGAACAAACTCAACGTATTGAGCGAGAACCCCAACAGATAGAGCGCAGCAAAGGTGCCGACAATGGAGATCGGAACCGCCAGCAGCGGGATGATCGACGCGCGCCAGGTCTGCAGGAACAGGATGACCACCAGAACCACCAGCAGCACCGCTTCAAGCAGGGTATCTATTACCGAGCGGATAGAATCGCGCACGAACACCGTAGGGTCGTACGGCGATTCCCAGCTCATGCCGTCCGGAAAGCGGGTCGACAGCTCGGCCATTTTGGCCCGCACCGCATTGGACAGTTCGATGGCATTGGCACCCGGTGCCTGGAAGATACCAATCCCGACCGCGTCTTTATTATTGAGCTGGGCACGCAACGCATAGCTGCCGGAACCCATTTCAATACGCGCCACGTCACGCAGGCGGACGATCTCGCCGTTGTCGCCGCTTTTAAGAATGATATTACCGAACTCTTCCTCGGTCTGCAGGCGGCCCTGCGCGTTGATCGACAGCAGGTAATCGCTGCGGGTCGGCATAGGTTCCGCCCCCAACTGGCCGGCGGAAACCTGCACGTTTTGCTCCTGCATGGCGGTAACCACGTCAGAGGCCGTCAGCCCGCGTGAAGCGACCTTGTTCGGATCCAACCAGATGCGCATCGCATATTCGCCCGCACCGAAGATCTGTACCTGACCGATCCCCGGCAGACGAGCCAGTTCATCCTTGACCTTCAGGGTGGCGTAGTTGCGCAGGTACAGTGAATCGTATTTGCCGGAAGGGGAGACCAGATGCACCACCAGCGTCAGGGCCGGCGATTGCTTCTGGGTGGTTACCCCCTGGCGACGCACATCCTCCGGCAGGCGCGCTTCGGCCTGCGCCACGCGGTTTTGCACCTGCACCTGTGCCTGGTCAGGATCGGTTCCCGGGCGGAAGGTGACGGTGGTTACCAGGACACCGTCGGAACCGGCTACCGACTTCATGTACATCATATTTTCGACGCCGTTGATCGCTTCTTCCAGCGGCGTTGCTACCGTTTCGGCAATCTCTTTCGGGTTGGCGCCCGGGTATTCTGCGCGCACCTGCACGCTGGGCGGCACGACGTCAGGGTACTCGCTGATCGGCAACAGCGGGATGGCAATCACGCCGCCGACAAAAATCAGGATCGACAGCACCGCGGCAAAAATCGGTCGGTCGATGAAAAAACGGGAAAAGTCCATGGCTCAGAATTCCTGCTGGGGCTTAGTTAAGCGCGGAAGCATCGGCGTTGATCGCCACGGTTTTTGCTGCAACCGGCATGCCCGGCATAAACACTTTTTGCATACCGTCGACGATCACCCGATCGCCCGCAGACAGGCCTTTGCGGACAATGCGCAGTCCGTCAGCCACGCGGCCGACCTCGATGTCTCGGCGCTGCGCCTTGCCGTCTTTATCGACGATATAAACAAACTTGCGGTCCTGATCGGTCATTACCGACTTGTCGTCAATCAGCATGGCGTTGAACACGGCGCTGCCGGGCATCTGCACCCGTGCAAACAGCCCTGGCGTAAAGCGGCGCTCGGCGTTTTCCAGCAGGGCTCGCATACGAATGGTGCCGGTGCCGGCGTTCAGTTGGTTATCGGTGAAATCCACCACGCCCTGATGCGGATAGCCGTCTTCGCCCACCAGCCCGACCTTCACCGGCAGTTTTGCCGTGCGTCGGCCATCGTTTTGGTACCGCAGGAAGGTGGCTTCATCGACGTCGAAATAGACATACACCTTATCGAGCGAGACCAGCGTGGTGAGCACGCTGGCGCTGTCGCCGGCGGTGACCAGATTACCGGCAGTGATCATGGCGCGGCTGGCGCGACCGTCGATCGGGGCGATCACTCGGGTAAAGTCGAGATTTAGCTGTGCCATGTCGAACTGGGCCTGGGCCGCTAAAACGTTGCTCTGTGCCTGTGCGGCGGAGGAGCGACGTTGTTCCCATACCTCGGTCGAAATCGCCTGGCTGCCAATCAGCTTCTCGGTACGGCTGGATTCGCTGCGCGCCAGCGCGGCCTGGTTGCGCGCCCGCACCAGTTCGGCCTGAGCCTGTTCGCGCGCGGCGCGGTAGGTACGATCGTCTATGGTAAACAGCACCTGACCTTTCTTGACTTCATCGCCTTCGGTGTAATTCACCTTGTCGATATAGCCGGAAACCCGCGGACGCAACTGCACGCTTTGCACCGCTTCGATTCGGCCATTAAAGGTATCCCATTGGCTGATGGGTTTGATTACCACGTCGGCGGCGCTGACGGCAGGCGGCGGGGGGGCCGCATTCTTGGCGGCGCTGTTATCACACCCGGCCAGCAACGTGACCAGCAGCGCAATCGCCGAGAGGCGTGCGCCGAAACCGATGGCGTTATGACGGTCTGGAGAGGGGAACAATGAGTTTGGCTGGCTTGGCATTCTTTTTATTTCCAGTGGGTAAGCACGATCAGGCCATACACCCGGCCCTGTTATCCGGGTAACGACTCTGGCCTGGGGCCGACGGCAGTGCGGTTGCACCGTCATCGGCGCAACGGTTAGGTTTTGAAACACATTGTTGTCACATTAATGTATCAATATCGGTTACATTAATTGGGTGGATTATAGAAGTGCCCCTCCGTTAAATGCAATAATAAAAATTGCATTTAGTGCGAAACTGCTGCAACGTAATGACATCGGGCAGCGGATTTACCTGCCAACGTCATGGGAGCGTCAGCATGAATAGCACGGGCTTTATTACTGATTTGATTGAGTGGATTGACAACAATCTGGAAGAGAAGCTGGATATCAACACCGTGGCGGGGCGCGCGGGGTATTCCAAATGGCACCTGCAGCGTATGTTCAAACGCCAGACCGGCTACGCGCTGGGGGAGTATATTCGTATGCAGAAGCTGAGGCTTTCAGCCGAGCGCCTGGCCAACAGCGGCGAGCCGATCGTCAGCGTGGCGATCTCACTCGGCTTCGATTCGCAACAGTCCTTCAATCGCAGTTTTAAACGCCATTACGGCCAAACCCCGGGTGACTGGCGCCGAGGTGGAATGCAGCCGCATATGATGGCCAACCGACCGCACTGAGGCGGGTTGCAGACAGCAAAAAAGCCTGAACTCGCGTTCAGGCTTTCTCGTCAAATAGGGCGGTGAGGGAGGGTTTGATTCGCTGCGTTCAGCCTCCCGGTCGGTATGAGATGCAAAAAAAAAAGTCTGGAGGTTAATCCAGACTTTCTCTTTAAAATATGGCGGTGAGGGAGGGGTTCGAACCCTCGATACACTTTCGCGTATACACACTTTCCAGGCGTGCTCCTTCAGCCACTCAGACACCTCACCGTATTTTGTTGTTGCGTACTCACTGGTGCAACGGGGCGCTACTATAGGGAGAGAGGGCGATCCGGTCAAGCAGAATTTCTTGGTTTCGACGCGTCCGGTTAACCTGTGTTCGCTTTGCTGAAAACTACGGCGAACCGCACGCACAGGCAGTTCGCCAGGGCGTTTCCTGCGCCGCAGGCAACAAAAAAGCCTGAACTTGCGTTCAGGCTTTCTCGTTAAATAGGGCGGTGAGAGAGGGCTTGATTCGCTGCGCTCACCCTACGGGCCGCCTTTGGCGGTCCAAAACACGTAGCGTTTTGTCAAACCCTGTCGAGGGTTCTTACCCTCTCGGATCCTGCTTTATAAAAGCAAAAAAAGCCTGGACGCGAATCCAGGCTTTCTCTTTAAAATATGGCGGTGAGAGAGGGGTTCGAACCCTCGATACACTTTCGCGTATACACACTTTCCAGGCGTGCTCCTTCAGCCACTCAGACACCTCACCGTTTTACTTCATCGCCAACGCGTTGCGCTGTCGACGGGCGCTAATGTAGGAGAATCTGATCCCAGCGTCAACCCTCTTGTGACATAACCATGATTGTTTAGCTAAACTTGCAGCAATTTGCTGATTTCCCGAGCAATCGACCACCGCGCTACACACATCCGCTGGACCCTCATGGGGCTAAATTGCCTCGCAGGTTAATATTTGTACATTTTGATGTTGGTTAGCTCAATATATCAGCAGTGGGATTATCTATGGTGCAGTTATATGCATTAATACTGGATTATTAGTCATATGTGTCGCTAAATAGATTGGTGCAGGCACGGCGGTTTTGGCAAGGAATATCACACCGCCGCGCAGGTTGCCGGGCAAGACGCCGGCGATAACGCAGACAGGGACTGACCTATTAAATAATAATGCAGTAGAGGTTCATTTTGACTCCATCGGACTCCACAACGGCAGCGCCGCAGCGCCATGCCATCCCCCCGGGCGCCGGGGCACTGTTCTTTATCCAAATCTTTGCCACCCTGGGTTTTGCCGTGCTGTATTCCACGCTGGTGCTGTACGCCACCAAGCGCCTGGGCTTCAGCGAAGGCAGCGCTAACGCCATGATGGGCGTATTTGGTGCGTTCAACTACGGTTTGCATATGTTTGGCGGTTACCTGGGCGGGCGCTTCCTCAGCAACCGCAACCTGTTCGTGCTGGGCATGGTGCTGCAGGTGATCGGTTGTGCATTGATCGCCGTTGCGGGCGTTTGGGGGCTTTATTGGGGGCTGGCGATGTTCCTGACCGGCAGCGGGCTGAACGTCACCTGCATTAATATGATGCTGACCCAGCGCTTTAAACCGGATGACGATCGGCGCGAATCGGCCTTTTTGTGGAACTACGCCGGGATGAACCTGGGGTTCTTTGTCGGATTCACCGTGGCCGGCTATTTCCAACTGACCGAAAACTACCGCGCTTTGTTCCTGTTCGCCACGTTGGGCAATGCCGCGGCGATCATCGTCGCCGTCAGCCGCTGGCGCATTCTGGCCGATCTCAACACCCCGCTGCACGATGCCAGCCGTTCGCAATACCGCTGGCGCATGCTGGTCGGGCTGGCGGTATTGGTGGCACTGGTGCCCATTATCCGCGTGATGCTGACCCATGCCGAATTCAGCGGCCACTTCGTGATTGGCCTCGGAGTACTGATTTTCCTGATGTTATGCGTGGTGACGCTGCGCCACCATCCACGTGATGAACGTCGCCGGATGACGGCTTACCTGATCCTGGCATTAGGCTCTCTGGTGTTTTGGGCGCTGTATCAGCTGGCCCCAATGGGGCTGATGCTGTTCTCCGAGCACAATATCAATCTGAACGTTTATGGCATTCAGGTGGCGCCGCAGTGGATCCAGAACATCAATACGCTGGTGATCGTGGTGGGTGGCCCGCTGATGGCCTGGTGGTTCAATCGCCTGCGCGCTCGTGGCTGCAATATCGATATTCCGATGCAGTTCTCTGGTTCGCTGTTTTGCATCGGGTTGGGCATGCTGGTGTTGCCGTTGGGCATTAGCCTGGCCGGCGGCGACGGGCTGGTGGCGTTCAAATGGATCGCGATCAGTTACGTGTTGCAGAGCATCGGCGAACTGATGATTTCCCCTATCGGTTACGCGATGATCGGCAAACTGGCGCCACCGCGTTATCAGGGCGTCATGATGGGCTGCTGGATGATGGTCACCGGCGTTGCTTCGGTGCTGGCAGGCTATGTCTCCGGCCTGATGCCGGAAAACAGCGGCAGTACCCCGTTGCAAACTAACCCTGGCTACAGCGAGGTGTTCAGCGTACTGGGTTGGGGCGCCGCGGGCGTTGGCGTGGTGATGCTGATTTTGATCCCGCTGTTGCGCAGGCTTATCCGGCATGACGCTCCTGCCGCAGCCTGAGATCCCACGGTCTAAAAACAGCCCCACTGGTCGGGGCTGTTTTCATTTTGAGCTTTAGCGCTTGCATCTGCTGGCGAATCGCGGAAGTCTGGATGCAAATGCATAAAAACAGACGGGAGCCGCACAGATGAACATCATTTTTTATCACCCTTTCTTTAACGCCCAGGACTGGCTGACAGGCCTGTCGCAGCGTCTGCCACAGGCGACGGTACGTGCCTGGCAACCTGGCGACGATCGTCCGGCGGATTATGCGCTGGTGTGGCGGCCGCCCTATGAGATGCTGGCGAATCGCGGCAAATTAAAAGGGGTTTTTGCCCTCGGTGCGGGCGTTGACGCCATCCTGGAACAAGAGCGCCAGCATCCCGGCACTCTGCCGGCAGGCGTTCCGCTGGTGCGCCTTGAGGACACCGGCATGGCGCAACAGATGCAGGAATATGCGCTTAGCTATGTGCTGCGTTATTTCCGCCGTTTTGATGAATATCAGTTACTGCAACAGCAGCAGAAGTGGCAACCGCTCGATCCCCATCAGCAGGAGAATTTCACCATTGGCATTTTGGGGGCGGGGGTGTTGGGGAAAAGCGTGGCGCTGAAACTGGCGGAGTTTGGTTTCAACGTGCGTTGCTGGAGCCGCAGCCCTAAACAGATTGCCGGCGTGCAGAGTTTTGCCGGTGTAGAGCAACGCGCCGCATTTCTCGATGGCGTGCAATTGCTGATCAACCTGCTGCCCAATACGCCGGAAACCGCCGGTATCCTCAATCAGCAACTGTTTACGCACCTGGCGCCTGGCGCTTATCTGATCAATCTGGCGCGTGGCGCGCATCTGGTTGAGGACGATGTACTGCAGGCGCTGGAGCAGGGGCAAATCGCCGCCGCTACGCTGGATGTGTTCGTTGAGGAACCGCTGCCACAGGCGCATCCGTTCTGGCGTCATCCGCGTGTCACCATTACCCCGCATATTGCTGCCATCACCTTGCCGGAAGCGGCGATGGATCAGATAGCGGCAAACATCCGTGCGCTTGAATCCGGCCAAACACCGGCCGGCGTGGTGGATGTGCAACTGGGTTACTGATCTTTCGGTGATGCACCTGCTAAGCTAATTGAATAATAAACCGCGCCTGCCGCCGTATTTACGGCAGGCCGCCAAGAAGGAGAAGTAATGTACCCCGTTGATTTACATATGCACACCGTCGCCAGCACCCACGCCTACAGTACGCTGCATGACTACATCGTCGAAGCCCAGCAAAAGGGCATCAAACTGTTCGCCATCACCGACCATGGCCCGGATATGGCCGATGCGCCGCATTATTGGCATTTTATGAACATGCACGTGTGGCCACGTCTGGTGGACGGCGTGGGCATATTGCGCGGCATCGAGGCCAACATCAAAAACCTGCAGGGCGATATCGACTGCACCGGCCCGATGCTGGATAAAATCGACGTAATTATTGCCGGTTTCCACGAGCCGGTATTTGCACCGCAGGATAAAGCGGCCAATACCGAAGCGATGATCGCCGCGATGGCGCAAGGTGACGTGCACATAATCAGCCACCCTGGCAACCCAAGATATCCGATCGATATTGCGGCGGTTGCTGCCGCCGCGGCCAAATACGACGTGGCATTGGAACTGAACAATTCGTCGTTCACCCATTCGCGCAAGGGCAGCGAGGATAATTGCCGGGCGATTGCCGCGGCGGTGCGTGATGCCGGTGGCTGGTTAGCGCTGGGCTCGGATTCACACATTGCTTTCTCGCTCGGCGGTTTCGAGCACTGCGAACGCATCATTGCCGAGGTGGAGTTCCCGCAGGAGCGTATTCTCAACGTGAGCCCACGACGCCTGCTCGATTTTCTCGAGCGTCGCGGCAAGCCGGCGATTGCGGAATTGGCCGATTTGTGACATCGTCCCGGCAAATTTTTCCGTATTGTATAAGGCATTATCATGAATGAGTTTTCCGTTGTTTGCCGCGTGCTGGGTACGCTTTTTTATCGCCAGCCGCAGGATCCGTTGCTGGTGCCGCTGTTTACGCTGATCAAAGAAGGCAAGCTGCAACAGCACTGGCCGCTGGAACAGGATGAACTCTTGGTGCGCCTGCAGCAGGGTTGTGATGTGAACCTGCTGTCCAGCGACTTCAACGCCATGTTCGTCGGCAGCGAATGCAGCGTGTCACCTTTCCGTTCGGCCTATGTTGAAGGGGCAACCGAAGCGGAAGTGCGTACTTTCCTGCAGCAGCGCGGCATGCCGCTCGGAGAAGCGCCGGCCGATCATTTCGGTTCTTTGTTGCTGGCGGCCTCCTGGCTGGAAGACCAGTCTCAGGAAGACGAAGCGCAGGCGCAAATCACGCTGTTTGACGACTATCTGCTGCCATGGTGCGGCCGTTTTCTCGGCAAAGTAGAAGCTCACGCCACCACCGGTTTTTACCGCACTTTGGCGCTGTTGGCTCGCGAGTCGATTCAGGCAATGCGTGACGAACTGGCGGAATACGAACAGGAAGAAGACCAGCCGGGCGAAGAGGGCGAACAGCCTTAATCCGTGAGTGGCCGGCTAGCGCCTGATGGCGAAGTCGGCCTTTTCCCGCCATCAATGTTCCCCGCTACACAGGTTTTCATCCCCCATACGTAAACTGACAAAAAATCCCCTAATCTGACGCTTTACCGGCGGCCTGGCCTTTTTGTGCCTGCACGCCTTGTTTCCTCACGCAAAGGGTAAAGCATGAAAAATAACTGGATGCAGCAGATCCAATCGATGATTGGGCAAAAGGCCGGTTCAATCGGCGGTTCGGAAGGTATCGGCAAGCTGCTGGCCCCGACTGCGCTGGGTGGCCTGGTGGGCGTTTTGCTGGCGAATAAGTCTTCGCGCAAGCTGGTCGGCAAATTCGGCAAGAATGCGTTGATTATCGGCGGCAGCGCAGCGGTTGGTGCAGTGCTGTGGAATAAGTACAAACAACGGGTGAAAGAAACCCACCAGAACGAACCACAGTTTGGCCTGCAGACCACGCCGGTGGACTTGCGTGCCAAACGTCTGGTGCAGGCGCTGGTGTTTGCCGCCAAAAGCGACGGGCATATCGATGCGGAAGAAAAGCTCGCCATCGACCACAGCCTAGAACAGCTGCAGGTGGGTGAAGAAGCGCAAAAATGGGTGCAAGAGGCGATCGACCAGCCGCTTAACCCGGATTTGATCGCCCAGAGCGTGAAGAATGAAGATGAAGCGCTGGAAGTGTATTACCTGAGCTGCATGGTGATCGACGTGGATCACTTTATGGAGCGTGGCTATCTTGATGCCCTGGCGCAGTCGTTGAAGATCCCGGCGGACGTCAAGCAGGGCATAGAAAACGACGTGAACGAGAAAAAACGCGAGCTGGCATAGCGCCGCTTGGCAAGCCGGGGGGAATCGTGTCACTCTTGCCTTAATCAAGGTAAGCGGATGATTTAACAATGATGACCCCCCCTAAGGCAGAAAAACGTCCTTATCCCATTACGGTTCACGGCGACACGCGTGTGGACGACTACTATTGGCTGCGCGACGACGATCGCGCAGACCCGCAGGTGTTGGACTACCTGCAGGCGGAAAACGCCTTCACCGATGCGGCGCTGAAACCGCAGCAGGCCCTGCGCGAAACGCTGTATGAAGAAATGGTAGCGCGCATTCCTCAGCAGGAACATTCAGTCCCCTATGTCAGAAACGGCTACCGCTATCAGACGCGCTTCGAACCGGGCAATGAATACGCGATTTATGTGCGTCAGCCGCAGACAGAAAGCGAACATTGGGACACCCTGATCGACGGCAACCAGCGCGCCGAGCAGCGAGAGTTTTATACCCTTGGCGGGCTGGAAGTCAGCCCCGACAACCAACGGCTGGCGGTAGCGGAGGATTTCCTCTCCCGTCGCCAATACGATATTCGTTTCAAAAACCTCAGCGACGACAGCTGGACCGACGAAGTGCTGGAAAACACCTCCGGCAACTTCGAGTGGGCCAATGATTCAGCCACTGTGTATTACGTGCGTAAACACGCTAAAACGCTGTTACCGTATCAGGTCTATCGCCATGTGGTAGGTACCGATCCGCAGCTTGATGAATTGATCTACGAAGAGCTGGATGACACCTTCTACGTCGGGTTGGAAAAAACCACCTCCGAACGTTTCATTCTGATCCACCTAAGCAGCACCACCACCTCGGAAATTCTGCTGCTGGACGCCGATCGCGCCGACAGCACGCCGCAGATGTTTGTGCCGCGCCGCAAGGATCATGAATACGGTATCGATCACTATCACCAGCACTTCTACATCCGTTCCAACAAGGACGGCAAAAACTTCGGCCTGTATCAGAGCGAGCAGGCGGACGAAGCGCAGTGGCAGACGTTGATTGCTCCCCGCGTGGAAGTGATGCTGGAAGGCTTTAGCCTGTTCCGCGACTGGCTGGTGGTAGAGGAACGCAGCGAGGGGTTGACCCAACTGCGACAAATTCACTGGCAGAGCGGTGAAGTGAAGCGCATTGCCTTTGACGATCCGACCTACACCACCTGGCTGGCATACAATCCGGAGCCGGAAACCGAGCTGCTGCGCTATGGTTACTCCTCGATGACCACGCCCACTACGCTGTATGAGTTGAATCTCGACAGCGGCGAACGTGTGATGCTTAAACAGCAGGAAGTGAAAAACTTTACCCCGGAAAATTACCGCAGCGAGCGAGTCTGGGTGAAGGCGCGCGACGGTGTCGAGGTGCCGGTTTCGCTGGTTTATCGCCCGGATAGCTTCGTGCACGGCAGCAACCCGCTGATGGTGTATGGCTACGGCTCTTACGGCAGCAGCATGGATCCGGCCTTTAGCGCCAGCCGCTTGAGCCTGTTGGATCGTGGTTTTGTCTTTGCGCTGGCGCACATTCGCGGCGGCGGCGAATTGGGGCAGCTGTGGTACGAAGACGGCAAGCTGTTCAACAAGCAAAATACCTTCAACGACTTTATCGACGTGACGGAAACCTTGATTGCTCAAGGCTACGGCGATGCCAAACGGGTATTCGCCATGGGTGGCAGCGCCGGCGGCTTGCTGATGGGCGCGGTGATTAACCAGGCACCTCAGCTGTTCAACGGCATCGTGGCGCAAGTGCCGTTTGTCGACGTTGTCACCACCATGCTTGACGAGTCCATTCCACTGACCACCGGTGAATATGACGAGTGGGGCAACCCGAACGAACGAGCTTATTACGACTACATTTTGCAGTACAGCCCGTACGATCAGGTCAAGGCGCAGGATTACCCGCATATGCTGGTCACCACCGGCCTGCACGACTCGCAGGTACAGTATTGGGAACCGGCCAAGTGGGTAGCAAAATTGCGTGAGTTGAAAACTGACGACCGCCAACTGCTGCTGTATACCGATATGGATTCCGGCCACGGCGGCAAGTCCGGGCGTTTCAAGGCCTACGAGGATATCGCGCTGGAGTACGCCTTTATTTTGGCGCTGGCGGAGTAACCTTCTGGCGGGCGGCTGGCGCTGCCCGCTTTATTCAGCCGATCAGATAGTATTTCAGCGTGTGTTTCATGTCCGGGCTGAGATCTTCAATGGATTTCAGCATCCAGCGCAAATAGCCGGGATCTTCCTGCGCAATGCGATCAATTTCCTGCCCACGGTATTTTCCGAACTTAAACTTCTTCAACAGCACCGGCTGCTCGGTGATTTGCGCCATTTGCTCCGGCGTCCAGCCTGAATCCTTGATGATGCGTTGCAGCAGCGCGGCGGTCACGTAGCAGTCATACAATGCGCGGTGCGGATACAGCGTCGTGCCCTGCGGCAATTGCACATCCAGATTGAGCGCGTAGCGCAGATATTGGTTGCCGTATTTGATGTCCGGGTACAGGTTACGGGCCAGCTTCATGGTGCAGATCCAGGCGCCGTTCATTTCAGGCAGTACGCCGCGATCGAAAGCCGCATTGTGAGCGACATAGTAGGGGCTGCCGAGATAACGCCCGATCGCCACCGCGATCCGCGGTTTCCCTTCGACCATCTGCTCGGTAATGTGGTGAATGGCCATGGCTTCAATGCCAATTGGCCGGTCAGGGCTGATCAAATCGCTCATGGGATTGGTGATTTTCCCGTCAATCAGATCGACAGAGGCCACTTCGACCACGCCGCCTTCCAGCCCGCAGGTTTCAGTGTCTATTACGCGTAAATTCATGGTTTCCTCAGGATGGCTGTACAGGTTTAGCTTAACGGGCCGTTACGGCAATGCCAACCGTTGAAAGCGGGGACGTTATTTCAGGCAACAAAAAACCCGCCTTGGCGGGTTTAACTCTACGGTTAGAAGTTCGCTTACTCGCCGGACGTTTGCCCTTTCTTGGCGCGTTTGCCTGCGCGTTTTTCAGCAGGGGTTTTCAACGGCTTCTTCTTCGCATTTTTTTTGCTATCCATTCCCTTACTCATGATGGCCTCTCAGTTACCTATGGTTGGGTGGGTTGCTCAGCCATTAACCCCCTTACGCCTGTCGGATGCAAGCATGAAAGCAGGTGTTTTAGTTAATCGATTGTTTATAGGTTGAATTTTGTTTTTCAGGAAAGGCTGCTGAAAATATTTGATATGTTATAATATAACAATTAAATCCTAACCGGAGAGCGCCATGACAGTCGTTTCCATGTTAAACCAGCAACAGCTCCTGGCCATGCCGGAGTCTGACTACATGAACCCGGCGCAGCGGGCTTTTTTTCGCCAGCGCTTGCTGGAGGAGCAGCAAAAACTGCTGCAGCACATCGATGCGTTGAAGCGGGATATCGACAGCGGTGAAGTTTCAGGTGACGAAGCGGACAAGGCCGCGCGTGAAGAAGACTTGCGATTGCTGTTTCGCCAGTTGGATCGCGAAAGCCGTTTGCTGCCGAAAATCAGCGCGGCGCTGACGCGTTTGTATAACGGCGACTATGGTTATTGCCGTGAAAGCGGAGAGCCTATTGGCCTGGCGCGCTTGCTGTTGCGGCCAACGGCGGAACTGAGCATTGAGGCCAAAACCGCGCAGGAAATGCGTGAACCGCATCTGCGTAAGCGAGGTTGATTCTACGGCTGGCTCCCAACGGCCAGCCGGTATTTTGCCGGCAAGTCGTATTCATTTTAAGCAAACGAACCTTAACTTGTTGGGGAGCGTAGGAGTTTTCAGGATTTACCGTTGACCAAATGAGTGGCTTCGGCTTTGATGAGGGTATGACCCACAGAGAGACGGAAGCGCCATGGAACAATTACGAGGTTTGTACCCGCCGTTAGCAGCATATGACAGCGGTTGGCTGGACACCGGGGATGGCCACCGGATCTACTGGGAACTGAGCGGTAACCCGAACGGTAAACCGGCAGTCTTTATTCACGGTGGGCCGGGGGGCGGCATTTCCCCTTACCACCGGCAACTGTTCGATCCGCAGCGCTACAAGGTATTGCTGTTCGATCAGCGTGGCTGTGGCCGTTCCAAGCCGCATGCCAGCCTGGACAACAACACCACCTGGCACCTGGTGCAGGACATCGAACGGCTGCGCGAAATGGCCGGTGTCGATCAGTGGCTGGTGTTTGGCGGCTCCTGGGGCTCAACGTTGGCGTTGGCCTACGCACAGACTCATCCGCAGCGCGTCAGTGAAATGGTGCTGCGCGGCATCTTTACCCTGCGCAAGCAGGAGCTGCATTGGTACTATCAGGACGGCGCTTCGCGCTTCTTCCCGGAGAAGTGGGAACGTGTGCTGTCGATTCTTTCAGAGGAAGAACGCAAGGACGTGATTGCTTCTTACCGCCAGCGCCTGACCTCAACGGATCCGCAGGTGCAGCTGGAAGCGGCCAAACTGTGGAGCGTGTGGGAAGGGGAGACGGTGACCTTGCTGCCCAGCAGCGAGTCGGCTTCTTTTGGCGAGGACGATTTCGCGCTGGCGTTCGCCCGTATCGAAAACCACTACTTTACTCATCTGGGCTTCCTGGACAGCGACGATCAACTGCTGCGCAACGTTCCGCTGATCCGTCATATTCCGGCGGTGATCATCCATGGCCGTTACGATATGGCTTGCCAGGTACAAAACGCCTGGGATCTGGCGAAGGCTTGGCCGGAGGCGGAGCTGCATATTGTCGAGGGGGCCGGACACTCATTCGATGAGCCCGGCATCCTGCACCAGTTAATGCTGGCGACCGACAAATTTGCCGGCAAATGACACCGAGCCCGCCACTACGGCGGGCTTTTATTATTTGGATTTCGGTTCGTACGGCAGGCGCGAATACTTGTGCGATTCGGCACGGTAGTGCGCCACGCGTTCGCGGAAATAATCACGCAGGTGTTCGGGCTGTTCACGCTCAACCATTTCGGGGATCACCGGCATGTTGTAGCGCTCTTTGAACGCCACGCCGGAAGCTGCGAGATCAACGTTCACTTTGTCCATCTCTTCTTTGGAAAGCTCTGCCAAATTGTAACCCACCGTATTCTCCTTACTGTTACCGCATTGGATCAGCGCAGAAGGTAATCCACCCGGCGGCGCTTGGCAAGCCTGAAGCGCGCAGGGGGGGATGGTCACCAATAACCGGTAACGGAAAAGGTTATTTATTATTCGTTCAGCAATGCAATTCATTTATTATTATAAATAAGAATGATTCGCTTTTTGATTAAATTTACAGATGGAAATAGTTATCATAATTATTTAAATGAATAATTGGTGTTTTTCATAACTATTTGATTTTATTTTAATTTAAAATTAAATCGTCGATGATGTAAATCAGGTGTGTTTATTTTGTTTTCGTCAGGGCATAATGCGGAAAAATTAAGTTGATACCTGCAAAATAAAGGAATGATTATGCTGACGCCTGAAATGACCAAAAAGCTGAATGAGCAACTGAACCTGGAGTTCTACTCTGCCAACCTGTATCTGCAAATGAGTGCCTGGTGCAGCGATAAAGGCTTTGAAGGCGCCGCGGCATTCCTTAAAGAACACTCTCAGGAAGAGATGCAGCACATGCAGCGCCTGTTCGAATACCTCAGTGATACCGGTGCACTGCCGCTGCTGGGCACCATCGCCGCGCCGCCGGTTGAGTTTGGTTCCCTGGCAGAGGTGTTCCAACAGACGTACGAACATGAGCAACTGATCACCCGCCAGATTAATGAACTGGCGCACGCGGCAATGACCGCTCATGACTATTCAACCTTCAACTTCCTGCAGTGGTATGTTGCCGAGCAGCACGAAGAAGAGAAGCTGTTCAAATCCGTACTGGATAAACTGGCGCTGGTGGGCAACAGCGGCAATGCCCTGTTCTTCATTGATAAAGATCTGAAGAAAATGGGTGCGGCCGGCGAAAACGGTAACGGCCAGGCCTAATCCTTTTGTAGAAAACCGCGTGTCGGCGTTGGCCGGTGCGCGGTTTTTTTATGCCCTGCATTTATCGCGGTTTTACAGCGATATGTGCTACTGGATCGCAAAATGCCAGCGTTCTGCTCGACTTGCATAATGACACTCGTTATCATTTGACGCGATACGCTACAGGGAAGGTTGAGAGTCAAAACAGGGGGTTACTCCCATAATTCTGTTTACCCGTGGCGCAATCATCTGCGGTGGGTTGGGCTGCTGATACATCGCCCTGGCGGTTAGCCTGGCTCCTTATCACCCTCGATTATTGCTTTAAGGGATATCACTGTGATCGGTAAAATTCGGACTTCTTATCGCCTGCTTTCCACCATTTTCGTGCTGTTTGTCGGGCTGTCCTCGCAGCAGGCACTAGCGCATGCCCATTTAAAAGTTGAAACGCCGGCGGCAGATGCCAGCGTGAGTCCGGCACCCAAGGTGCTGACGCTCAATTTCTCCGAGGGTATTGAGCCCAACTTCAGCGGCATTAAAATCACCGGCCCAGACAACGCCGAAGTGAAAACCGGCAAGCTGCAGCTCGATGCGAACAACAATACCCAGGTCAATCTGCCTATCGAAGGCGATCTGGCGGCAGGCAAATATAACGTCAGCTGGCATGTGGTGTCGGTCGACGGTCATAAAACCAAGGGCCAATACAGCTTCACCGTAAACTGACCCATGAGTCTGGCGACCCTGTTTGTCCTGTGTCGCTTTGTGCACTTTGCGGCGGTGATGCTGATGTTTGGCTCCAGCTTATTCACCGCCTTATTGTCGCCGCAGCGCCTTTCTCCGTATCTCACCCGTGATGTGCGTCCTTTGTTGGTCTCTTGCACCTGGCTTGCCGGGCTTTCCGCTATTGCGTTGCTGGCTATTCAGGCCGGGCAGATGGGGGACGGCTGGGCAGATACCTGGCGGCTGGACGTGTGGTGGGCGGTACTGGGCACCACCTTTGGCGAGGTTTGGCGCTGGCACCTGGGCATTTCAATGCTGGCATTGCTGAGCCTGTGGCTCGCCGAGCCACGTCGTACACAACTGCTGGCGCTGCTTTCCACATTGCTGTTGGTCAGCATGGCGTTTATCGGCCATGCGGCGATGCATGGCGGGGGGCTTGGCGCACTGCATCGTTTCAATCACGCGCTGCACCTGCTGGCGGCAGGGTACTGGTTTGGCAGCCTGTTGCCGCTGCTGGTCTGTTTGCGCTATCTGGCCCAAACGCAGTGGCGCAGCGACGCGGTGACCACATTGATACGCTTCTCGCGCTGGGGACACCTGGCTGTGGCGCTGGTGCTGCTGACCGGCGTAATCAACAGTTTGATCATTCTCGGCAGTTGGCCGTTGGACGTAGATTCTC
Source organism: Serratia sp. AXJ-M (assembly GCF_046531865.1). NCBI lineage: Bacteria > Pseudomonadati > Pseudomonadota > Gammaproteobacteria > Enterobacterales > Yersiniaceae > Serratia > Serratia sp. AXJ-M. The sequence continues at coordinate 2,013,225 of NZ_CP059394.1, forward strand.
CGTACCAACGCCTGCTGCTGTTTAAAACCGCGCTGGTGGCGCTGATGGTTATGGTGGCATTAGCCAACCGCTACGCCGTCGTCCCGGCGATGAGCAGCATGCCACGGCTGGCGCAGCGCGGGCTGGTGCTTGCCTGCTGGGCGGAGTTGGGGTTAGGGGCGGTGGTGCTGCTGTTGGTCAGTTTATTTGCAACCTATGCGCCGGTATAACATTCCGGCTTGCCGGATGCCCCCAAACTGCGGGAAAATTGAATCAAATAGCAACCCTAAGGCCATAACATGAAATCGGTATTACTTGGCATGACGCTGCTGGCAACCGCGACCGGTGCTTTGGCAGCAGACCAACTGGTGAACATCACCAAGCTGGAATACGGCAAGCAGTGGGCGTTCACCAAAGAAGAAGTGACGCTGCAGTGCCGCAGCGGCGGTGCGTTGTTCGTGCTCAACAACAGCACGCTGATGCAGTACCCGCTTAACGCGGCCGCAGAAGCGCAGGTGAAAGCAGGGCAGCAACGCGCTCAACCGCTGGACGTGATCCTGCTCGATGACGCCGCCAATCCGGGCCATAAGATGAGTGTTGAGCCGTACCGCGAACGCGCCGAGAAGCTCTGCGCGAACTAATCGCTTATCCCCCAATGGCTTAGTGCGAGGTTAACCGGTGATGGATAATTGCACGAAATTAATTCCGTAATGAAACTATCACCGGCCGTGCGGCTGGCTGGCAAAAATAGCGCGGTAAGCTACTCTTAAAGTGCACGGCTGAACAAGCCTTGCACAAAATGCCAACTTTTAGCGCACGGCTCTCTCCCAAGAGCCATTTCCCTAGACCGAATATAGGAATCGTATTCGGTCTTTTTTTGTGTTTGATTTATAAGCGTATTTTAGAAATTAGAAAAAATAAGCTGCAACCCCGGCTTTCCCCAGACTCAAATTCCGGTAATAAAACGCGCTACAGAGGAAGATCGTTTTTCTGCATGATTGCTACGAGGGGGACGAGAGGTATTGGGGGGATAACGTGGTGATCTGTCAGCTTAACAGTGCAACAGATACATCAAGCCCTATTGGCTGAAATAGGGCTTGCGCGGGTGGCTAAACTTTCCTGTTAATGACTCAAAACCATCAGCGGTTTGCAGCTCCCGCCCGGAAGGGATAAGCGGCAAACAGCGCGGCTACCGCCTGTTGAAGCTGCGCCTGGCTGGCAGGTTGCGCGTCTGAGTTGAGCGTGTCGCTGGCGGTTCCGCGCCAGACCAGCTGTTTCTTCTTGCTGTCCACCAGATCCACCGTCAGGGTGCCTTCGGTGTAGGTCCACAGTGTTTGATTGTATCCGCCCCAGCCGGCATAGCCCCAGCGGCCAATCGGCGCGGGGGAGTCATTTACCTGCACTTTGTTTTGTTTCATTGCGCTGCTGTAAACCAACAGGTCTGGGGATGCGCTCAGCTTATAGCCGCGCTGCTCCATCTGTTGCGCTATGGCGCTATGAATATATTTACCCGTCAGCGTTAAGTACTGCCCCTCGGCCTCTGTAGCAAAGCCGTAGGTATGGTATTGGCCAAAATTGGTGCTGTGGTCATAGTCGCTGGTCACCTGCGGCTGGTTGGCGCAGCCCGACAATAAAGCCAAGGAACTTGCGAGCAAAAGGCAAGAAAGCGAACGCATAGAAAACCCCTGTAGGATTATTAGTTTCATAAACTTAGCCCCAGAAGGTGAGCTTGGCAAATCTGGTTGGCAGGGGCGGGTTGTGTGTACCGTATGAACTAGAAAAACCCGTAGTGGCCGCGCCAGAAATAGCGGGCGTATTTTTGTTCCGTAGGGATGTGCCATCAGGGGATTCAGGTCGCGGATACCCAAACCTGTAGCGATACGCCGGAGTTTCGGCTCGTTCACTGAAAATTAAGAACATGCTGCTGGCCGCGGTGGCAGTGGCTTTGTTACTATCGGCCCACCTAAAGTCTCAATGGTGCATTACGTTGAAAATCAAAGCGTTGTTATTTATCGCCTTAGTCGGCCTCGCCGGCTGCAGCCAGGAGGGAGCGAAAGTGAGCCAACCCGTGAATAAAGACGGAGATCATACGGAAGTGTTGCTGGTTAACAGCGCGCTGGTAGATTGCATGGGCGTTGCCCCAATGAAATGCATGCAGGTTCGCCACTCTGTGCAGGGGCAGTGGGAAATGTTTTACAGCCAGATCGAAGGTTTTACCTTCGAGCCCGGTTACCGCTACCGCCTGAAGGTTAAAGTGACCGAACTGGAAAACGTCCCGGCAGACGCTTCTTCACTGCGCTATACGCTGGTTGAGCAGTTGGAAAAGAACAAAGTCTGATAGCCGTATGCAGGTCAGGGCTGAATGTCCTGACCTGATAACCTCAAAGCGATAACCCAACGTCCGCCGCTACCTGCTCAATCTGATAGCGCGAAGTCCGCGCCAACGCAGGCTCTTTTTCAACGTAATACGCATACGCAATCACGCCAATCGACAATGCCCAGGCACGGCCACGCAGCCAGGTGGCTTTATCGGTATCCACGGCGCGTTTAAAATCCTCGCGGTTGTCCTGACTCAATAAATTCCACGCGACAATCAAATCCACCGCCGGATCGCCAATCGCCATACCGCCCCAGTCGATCACCGCCGCTAACTTACCTTCGTTGACCAACAGGTTGCCCGGCTGGATATCGGTGTGGATCCAGCATGGGGTAGCGTTGTGCTCCTGTATCTGGCTAACGGTTTCCCATACGTGCAGCAGAATGTCCGTATCGAGATAGTCACCACATTGCGCTATCGCGTTGCGGGTGAGGGTGTCTCTGGCGCCAAGCGGGCCGCCACGATAGGAGGTCAGGCTCTTTTGCAGCTCAGGCTCGGTAACAGGGATGGTATGCAGTGCGTGGACAAATTCCCCCAGCTGTTGCGCCAGCCCATGGCTGCCTTCGCCGCAAACCGGCATTTGCCCCTGGATCCAACGGCCTACGCACCAGTTGAAAGGGTAGCCTGCTTGCGGCTGACCTTGCGCCAGCGGAACGGGAACCGGGACCGGCAGATAACGGGCTAGCAACGCCGGGTAACGGTTTTCCCGCTCAAGCGCCGCCGCTGCAGACCGCGTGCGCGGTAGACGAATATAGAGCTCGTCGCCCAGCCGCAGCATCACGTTATCGGTACCGGCGATAGCGACCGGGGCTATCGCCAGCGCCGCCCACTGCGGAAACTGGTCGGCGAGCATGGAAGTCACCAGGTTGAGATCAATATCCACTTCGTCGGCGTGTAATTTGGCGATAAAACTCACGTGCGCACTTCCTTCAAGGCTGAGATTTAACGAGTGAGACTGGTCTGCTCACTGGGCTTGTTGCAAATCTGCCATGCACCCAGCTTAAGTATATTGATAAAATCAGGTATATTGTCCTTCGGTTTTTAGCTACCAAGAAAAAATTACTATGATTATCAAACCTAAAATTCGTGGTTTTATCTGCACTACCGCTCACCCGGCAGGTTGTGAAGCCAATGTCCGTGAGCAAATCGCCTACGTTAAATCACGTGGCGAACTGAAAAACGGGCCGAAAAAAGTGCTGGTGATCGGTGCTTCCACCGGTTACGGCCTGGCGTCACGTATCAATGCCGCTTTCGGCAGCGGTGCGGCCACTATCGGCGTATTTTTTGAAAAGCCGGGCAGCGAAGGCAAAACCGGTTCTGCCGGTTGGTATAACTCTGCCGGTTTTGACAAGGCAGCTAAAGAAGAAGGCCTGTACGCGAAAAGCGTTAACGGCGATGCGTTCTCCAACGAATGCCGCCAAACGGTCATTGACCTGATCAAACAGGATCTGGGCCAGATCGACATGGTGGTTTACTCACTGGCTTCGCCGGTGCGTAAAATGCCGGAAACCGGTGAAGTGGTGCGCTCTGCGCTGAAACCCATCGGCGAACCGTACAAATCCGTGGCGCTCGACACCAATAAAGACGTGCTGGTTGAAGCCGTGGTTGAACCGGCCAACGAGCAGGAAATTGCCGATACCGTCAAAGTGATGGGCGGCCAGGACTGGCAGCTGTGGATGGACGCACTGGAAGAAGCCGGCGTGCTGGCGGACAACGTGCAGGCAGTCGCTTACTCCTACATCGGTACCGATCTGACCTGGCCAATCTACTGGCACGGTACGCTGGGCAAAGCCAAAGAAGACCTGGATCGCGCGGCGCAGGCCATCGATCAGAAACTGAAGGCCAAAGGCGGCGCGGCTTACGTTGCCGTACTGAAGTCGGTAGTGACTCAGGCTTCCTCCGCTATCCCGGTCATGCCACTGTATATCTCTATCGTTTTCAAAATCATGAAAGCGCAGGGGATCCACGAAGGCTGTATCGAGCAGATCCAACGTCTGTTCGCCACCAAGCTGTACAGCGGCACCGCACCGGATACCGATGAGAAGCACCGTCTGCGTCTGGACGACTGGGAACTGCGCGACGACGTGCAGAATACCTGTCGTGAAATCTGGGCACAAATCGACGACAGCAACATCAACGAACTGACCGATTACCTGGGCTACAAGGCCGAGTTCCTGCGTCTGTTCGGTTTTGGTCTGCAAGGCGTTGATTACGAAGCCGATCTCAGCGGTGAAGTTAAGTTTGATGTGATTGAGCTGGTCTAAATCCATCGAGCATTGAGAAAAGGCCGGGTTTCCGGCCTTTTTTACGCCTGTCACCCAGCCGCTCATCAGTCCAGTTGATCGTTGACAGCAATAAGTTATCGTTTTACGATAACTTATTGCTGTTTTTAAGGATGAAATCGCTATGGGCGCTGCGCCACGGATCCACCTTCCGCTTTATGTACGTTGCTTGTGTTTGTTGATCATGACGATGCTGATTGTCAGCACCGGCGTGGAGATGTTTATGATTGTCCAGGGTTGGGTGCAGGGCGAGGCGTTCGACAGTATCGTGGCGTCCTACCGTGACTATTACCCAGAACTGAACGCCTATGCCGTTCCGCAGCAACGCTGGGCTTTAGTGGCCACCCTGTTGTTGGACATGTTCGCCTACGTGCCTTATTACAGCGCATTACTGTGCGGCGCCGGGCTGTTTTACCAGTTCTATCGCGGCAACGTTTGGCACCGCAACAATATGCTGCTGTTACAGATCATCGGTATTCTGTTGATTATCGATGTGCTTTTCCCCTCGCTGGCCGGGATGTTGCAGGTGATGATACTGACGGCCAATGAAAAAATGCTGCTAATAATTTATTATGGTATCAACAGCGAATCGGTACGCTCGCTGATCGTAGGCTGCGCAATCCTGGTGTTTAGCCGGGTGTTCCTGGAAGCGTTGCGGCTGAATGAAGAACAGCTTTCTTTCGTGTGAGAATAGAGTGGCGATAATAGTAAGTCTTGATGTCATGTTGGCCAAAAGGAAGATGCGTTCAAAGGAACTGGCGGAACAGGTGGGGATCACCGAACAAAATCTGTCCCTGCTGAAGAACGGCAAGGTGAAGGGCGTCAGGCTGGAGACGTTAGATAAAATCTGCCGGATCCTCGATTGCCAGCCTGGCGATCTTCTGGCCTGGCAACCGGATAACCAAGGCTAGCGCGGTGGCGTGCTTTGCGCGCCATATCGTCAATATATTGATTAATTATTATCGTCGGTACTGTAAGCCTTTTTATTGTCAATTAAATCATTAGTCACCTTATTTAAAATTAATAAGGTCGTTTTGACGTTGCTCGCGTTTGAAGGGGGGTTATTAAACTAAAATAAGTCATTTTTTATTTACCGTTGCTAATGATAGCGTTTATTTTAAAGGAGGATATATGAAATTTTACCAAGGGATCCCGGTATTGTTAATCATGCTAAGCGGTTGCAGCAATATTCAACCCGGTTTTTCGTCTTCAAGCCCTGGCTGGGAACAGCCAAAGCCGGCGACACGTGAGCAACGGCAGCGCATCAGCGCAGGAGAGTCGGCTTCTGCGGTGCTTAACGAGAGAGGGCCGAGTATCGGTGGAACCATCGATTGGTCAACATTGTGGGATCGCTAATTCACTAAATATATTTATCCTGCGAATTATAAACCCAATGGCACTCATTTAATTAAGGTTTACGCTTTGCCAGGTAATATGTTGTTCTTCTCGCGTTGTTTATTTTAACAGCAATAAGTGCTTTTCATTATTTAATGGGAGTGAGCGCCATTATGGGCTTTATTACAGGAGTTTATTGTGGAAAAAGGCATCCCCGTTATTTTCATATGTCTATTGTTGCCCTGGTGCCAGCAGGCCGCCGCCGCGCGTTATGAGCGGGAGCATGAAGGCGTCTCTTCGGTGCTGTTTCGCAAGAAACTCAAAGAGGTGGCTCATGACTTCTGGGACGAGATGGGCAACGATAAACAGCGATCTCTGATATCGACGCAAAGTGAAGACAATACGCTGGCTCAGCGTAAAGCCTGCAAAGGGCAGAGGGGCAAGGCTGCCGCCGCGAGTGAACCGCATCCATCGGCATTGCCGCGCGAAGAACAACTGCTGCTTATCAACGGTTGCTAGCCTCATGCACTAATGGAGTTTTTGCTTTTGAAATTGACCTCTTTGATGACAGCGGCACTCGCCCTGTTGGCATCTTCTTGTTGCTATTCGTTTGTCGACAAGCACGCTCAGCGCGCCGGTTTCGAGACGGGGGAAAGCAGTGTGGATTACCGATTACGGTTTAACGGGCTGTTGCAACATCTGTGGTACGTAGAGCAAATACGTTCGGAACAGGTGCGTCTTGCCGTGATACGCCTTGAGCGCAAAACGCTGGAGTCCGCGATGTTGCCGCGTGTATGTCGGGCAACGCCTGTGCCGCTGTTTTTAGTCGGGAAGAGCGCCATAGCCAGAAGATAGTTTTGTGAGTCGACAGGTGAATTTAATATCGGGAGTCTATCAGTGAAACGGATTTTTCTTGCCTGCGTGGCGCAGTGGTCTTGCTTCTCATTGCAAGCGTCGGTTGACTGGCAATACCATGCCGCACAGCCGCTGGATAACAAAATCTCTGAGGAGTACCAGCAAAAGCGCAGCGGGTTAAAACATAAAGTATGGAGTGCCGAGGGCGTGGCGTTGGCCAATGAGAAGGCGCTTGAATTGGAACGGCAACGCGCCGCCGCCGAGCAGGCGAACCGGCAGCAGCTTAAAACGCTGTATGGCGAGTACCACTACCCTTGTGGCAGGCGGAAACAAGAATACCGCAAATTGTGCAACCTGCCGCGCGGGATGACGGATTTTCCCGGGCACAAACGCCACCCTTAGTTCCCTAGCAACTGGCTTGGCATCTGCGCCAGCAGGATGTCGACCGCCGCTCGCGTTTTGGCCGGTAAATAACGGCTGTGAGGCCAGACGGCGTGGATTTCACTGGGCAGCAGGCGAATTTGGCTGAGTACCGGCACCAGTTCACCGCTGTGCAGGTAACGGGCCGACAGCCAGTTGGGGAGCCACACCAGACCGGTCACGGCGCTGTCGCATAGTGAGTTGCTGGCCCGTACCGTCCCGGCAGCCGAATTGCTGGTGTTACCGGTGGTGCATCTGTCCAACGTGGCGCGCCAAGAGGATTTTGTCGCCGCGCTGCGCACCTTTCTGCAAAGGTAGTGAGATTAAAAGAGTGGCCCCTGGACGCAATGATGCGTGATGAGCCCCCAGGGGGCATCGTCTAGCGGCAATACTCTTTCAGCATGGCGACCGCGTCCGGCTTTAACTGGTAAAGATAGACCGGTCTGCCGGTGGTGCCGTACAGGATGCGGGTGCCCAGAATGCCACTTTCCGCCAGATAGATAAGGTATTTACGGCAGGATACGCGCGAAATGCCGATAGCGTTGGCCAGGTTGTCGGTCGAAAACTCCCCATCGTGCTGCTGTTCGATCCATTCGCATACCGTACTCAGCGTAATGCTGGTTAACCCTTTCGGCAGTTTCTTGCCTTCGCTGCTGTTGGGCTGACGCCGCAGCAGGCTGTCGACATCGGCCTGTGAGAATTCGCGCTGTGCCAGGATCTGTGACTGCTGCTGGTAGTTGCTCAGCGCCTCTTTGAAACGGCCGAACTGGAAGGGTTTAATCAGATAATCCACCACGCCGTAGTGCAAGGCGCGTTGCACCGTGTCCACGTCGCTGGCGGAGGAAATGATAATGACGTCGGTTTTTTCACCCAATTCGCGCAGGCCAGGCAGCAGATCCAGACCATTCTCCTGCTGCATATAGATATCGAGCAGGACCAGATCGATACTGACATCGGTATCGGCCAGCAACTCGCGTGCCTGCGCCAGCGTAGCGACGGTGGCCTGACAGTGAAAGCCGCTTACCTGGCTGAGGTAGTATTTGTTCAACTCCGCTACCATCGGGTCGTCATCAATAATCAATACGTTAATCATGGGTCAGCCCTTGGCCTGATAGGGAATATGGACAAAGAACTGGGTCAGTACACCCGGTTCAGATTCAAAATCAATGCTGCCGCCCAGTTTTTCCAGGCTGCTGCGGATCAACGCCAGGCCGATACCGCGCCCCGGCCCTTTGGTGGACACACCCTGCTCAAAGATACGGGCGCCGAGAGCCGGATCGATGCCGGGGCCGTCGTCGCTGATTATACAGTGTAAGTGATTCTCATTGTGATGAAAGCTCAGGTTGATCTCGTGTCCCTCAACGCCGTCGATGGCGTCAATGGCGTTTTCAATCAGGTTGCCCAGCACGCTGATCAGCACATGGGTGGTTTCCGCGTCGTCGGTTTCCGGCAGCAGGCTGGTCTCATCGATGGTCAGCTCAATGCCGGCCTCATGGGCGCGGCTGATTTTGCCGATAAAGAAGCCGGCGACCTCTGGCGACTGTATTTTGCGTAGCAGCGCGCCGATCTCTTCCTGGTAGTTACTGGCAGTGTTGATGATGTAGTTTTCCAACTGCTGGTAAGCCTTCATATGCAGCATGCCGAGGATTACGTGCAGTTTGTTCATAAACTCGTGCGACTGTACGCGCAATGCGTCGGCGTAGTGGGCCATACCGCTCAGGCGCTGCACCAACTGGCTGATTTCGGTTTTATCGCGGAAGGTGGCGATGGCGCCAATCACCTGGCCCTTGACGATCACCGGCACGGTATTGGTCAAAAGCTCGCTGCCGTTAAAACTGATCTGCTGGTCGCGTAACGGTTTGCCGCTGGCCAAAACTTCCGCCAGATGCAGTTGGGCCGGCCAGTACTTACTGGCGGACTCCAGCAGCAGATTTTCGAAGGGGCCACTTTGGCGCAGCAGGCGTTTCGCCTCGTCGTTAACAATGGTGATACGTGACTGGTTATCGACCGCGATGACGCCTTCTTTAATCGATTGCAGCATGGCGTTGCGCTGTTCAAACAGGTTGGAGATTTCGTAGGGTTCAAAACCGAGCATGATGCGCTTAAGCGCTTTCACCAGGAAGAAGGTACCCAGCGTGCCGACCAGCGCGGCGAACGCGAGGGTTAAATAGATAATCCAGCGGCTTTCGGCCACCACCCGGTGGACGGTATCGAGAGCGATGCCCAGCGCCACTACCCCTATCTGTCGGCGCTCGCTGTCGTAGACCGGTGCAAAGACGCGCAGTGAAGGCGCCAGCGCGCCACGGTTGATGGCGCTGTTGGTTTTCCCGTGCAGGGCCGGTTCTAAATCGTCGCCGATAAAATGCTTGCCGATCAGCCAGGGTTTAGGGTGCGAGTAGCGGATGCCTTTCATGTCCACCACGGTGACGAACAGCAGCTCGTTTTGATGTCTCACCTGCTCGGCGAAGCGCTGGATCGCACCACTGTGATCTTCCCGCTGCAGGCCGTCAACGACGTTACCGGAAAGCGCCACCGTTTCGGCAATTGCCATCGCCTTCTGACGCTGCTGATCTTGCCCCTCGTGACTCATCTGCACAAAAAACAGCGCGTACACCACCAGCAGCACCGAAGCAATAATGGCAGACACCATCAGCGTGAGGGTGGTGCTGAGTTTCAGCGGTATCCGTTGTTTGGGCATGGCGGTTCTCCGAATGGGCGTATCAGGATTTTAGCGGGGAATGGGGCGCGGGGCAGCGACCGGCAGCAGGTTATAACATGCTGCCGCCGGGGGAGGGATTATTTTAATTACAAAAGCCGGGATCAGGGTTGATGATAGATTTCCAGCCCTTGTTGGCCGCTGGCTCCCTGATGGATGATCGCCATCAGCGCGCGCACCACTTTTGACGGATTATCGTGTTGATACACATTGCGGCCGTACACCATGCCGGATGCACCCTGTGCCATCAGCGCCGCAGATTTCTCCAGCACCGCGCCCAGTTCACCTTTACCGCCGCCGCGGACCAGCGTTGGGCAACGCGCCGCTTCAACAATGCGGTGGAAATCTTCCACCCGTTCGGTAGGGTCGGCTTTGATGATGTCGGCGCCCAGTTCACGCGCCAAGCGCACCAGCGGCACCATTTTTTCGACGTCGCCCAATGAGCCGTAAGCCGACCCTTGACCGGCCGGCGCCATAACCAGCGGTTCGACCATCAGCGGCATGCCATAGCGATCGCAGGCATGGCGCAGGCGGCCGATGTTTTCCACGCACTGGCGGAAAATGCCCGGTTCATCGGGGATCAGGTACAGATTCACCACCACGGCCGCGGCATCCATCTGCAGCGCGGCGAGGATCGGCGCTTCCGGATTATGCAACACCGCCCACATTTCACGGTGACGCGCAGCGTTATAAGCGTTGCCGACGTCGGTACGCATCACCAGGGCCGGTTTATCGCGTTGCGTCGAGCATTGCAGCAAATCCGCCTGGCCGTAGTTCACCTGAATGGCGTCGGGGCGGGCGACGATCAGGCTATTCATGACCCGTTCAATATCTTCCAGACCGATTAAAAAATCCGGTTCATTGGCAATGCCGTGATCAATCGCCACGTCGAGGCACTTGCCGTTATTGAATAGCCGGTTCATCCGTACCTTACTGCTGAGCTGCATGTCAGATCCTCCTGAAAACAGATGTCCATTCAGTATTGTCGAGTAAACCGCGGGATGAAACCGTGGATCCACAAACTGCGCGCTCGCTCGCATATTTACTGAGAGAACCCCTCGCGTTTTTTCATCACAGCAGATCGTTTCTCGTCGCTGAACGCACTAAAGGAACGCGTACGCTGATGGCTTTTGCGCCATTTGTTAGATCCGTGTCATGTTTTTGTTACTTGGTTATTCCAAAACGCATGTTTCGCTTGTTTGGGTTAAAAAGTTTCAATAATCTCAATTTTGAAATAAACATTTGAAAGTTACGATATGACGTAACGAGTTAGGCAAGGGTTTTATTTCAATTGATTGTTTTTAATCTATTTTGAGACATTGATCAAAATTTCACACACTGCCAGAAGACGGAAGAAAAGCGGTAAATCTGCCGTATCAAAGGGATATCACCGACCGGATTGTTGTTTGAATGTAAAAAATATTTTTCATTAGCTGTCAAATCAACAGGCCTCTTCACTCTAACGATTAAAGGGTACAGAACATGAAGCTGAAGAAACTGATCGCCACCTCGGTATTGATGTGCATGCTGCCGGCCAGCGTATTGGCAAAAGACATCAAAATCGGCGTTTCAATGGCTTATTTCGATGACAATTTCCTCACCATCCTACGCCAGTCCATGCAGAGCAAAATGAAACAGGACGGCAACGTCAGCGGTCAATTTGAAGATGCCAAAGGGGACATCGCCCAGCAGATCCAACAGATTGAGAACTTCGTCAGCCAGGGCGTCGACGCCATTATCCTCAACCCGGTCGATACCCAGGGCGTGAAGCCGATGATCAAACTGGCGGAAAGCGCCAAGATCCCGCTGGTGTTCGTTAACCGCCGTCCGGAAGTGACGCTGCCTGCGGGCATGGCCTACGTAGGCTCAGATTCCAAACTGGCCGGTAAGCTGCAGATGGAAGAGTTGGCCAAGCTGATGAACGGCAAGGGCAACGTGATGATCCTGATGGGCGAACTGTCCAATGAAGCGACCCGCGACCGCACCCGCGGCGTGGAAGAGGTGGCGGCCAAGTATCCCGGCATCAAAATTCTCGACAAGCAAACCGCCAAGTGGGGCCGCAAAGAAGCCGTCGACATTACCACCGACTGGGTGCTGACCGGTCAGCAGATTGATGCCATCGCCTCCAACAATGACGAAATGGCCATTGGTGCGATCCTGGCGCTGAAACAGGCGAAGAAGAGCGGCGTGCTGGTGGCCGGCGTGGATGGGACTCCGGACGCGCTGGAATTCATCAAGAAGGGCGATCTGGCATTGAGCGTATTCCAGGATGCTAAAGGCCAGGGCGAAGGCGCGGTGCAAACTGCCATTCAGCTGGTTAAAGGCGAGAAGGTGGAAAGCAACGTCCTGATCCCGTATCAGCTGATCACCAAGGCCAATTATCAGGAATTTGCCGACAAGAACAGAAAATAAGCGTTAAAGCAGCGCGGTTATATCCATTGCCGTATTTATCCGATACTCGACGATAAATACGGCAGGGATGCATTGACGAACGGCGGAGGTTATCAGTATGTATCCTTATGTTCTTGAGGCTGAAGGCATCAGTAAGCAGTTTCCCGGCGTGAAGGCGCTGGATAAGGTCTCAATTAAAATCAAACCAGGCAGCGTGCACGCTTTAATGGGCGAAAACGGCGCGGGAAAATCCACGCTGATGAAATGTTTAATCGGTATTTATCACCCCGATGAAGGCACCATTAAAATAAAAGGCCAACCGGTGACCTTCAGCGACACGCTGCAGGCGCTGCATTCGGGCATTTCCATGATTCACCAGGAACTCAACCTGGTGCCTTATATGACGGTGGCGGAAAATATCTGGCTGGGGCGTGAGCCGGCGAAGCTGGGCTTCGTAAATCATGACCAACTGAACAAGAAAACCCGCGAGCTGCTGGCACGGCTGAACATCAAACTCAAGCCGGAAACGCTGGTGGGTGAGCTGAGCATCGCCAGCCAACAAATGGTGGAGATCGCCAAGGCGGTGTCCTACAACGCGGACGTCCTGATCATGGACGAACCCACCTCGGCCCTGACCGAAGGCGAGGTGGTGCATCTGTTTGCCATCATTCGTGAGCTGCGTGAGCAGGGCAAAGGCATTATCTACATCAGCCACAAGATGGACGAGATTTTTGCCATCACCGACGAGGTGAGCATCTTCCGCGACGGCACCTTTATTGCCAGCGATAAAACCGAAAACCTGACCAAACAGTCGCTGATCACCATGATGGTAGGGCGCGAACTGACCCAGATGTTCCCTAAATTCAACAACAATATCGGCGAGGAAGTGCTGCGGGTGGAAGGACTGCGGCGTTCGGACTGGTTCCACGATGTCTCGTTCAGCGTGAAACGGGGCGAGATCCTCGGCGTCGCCGGGCTGGTGGGGGCCGGCCGCAGCGAAGTAATGGAAAGCCTGTTCGGCATGCACCCGGCGGACGGTGGCAGCATCTTTATCGAGGGCAAAGCGGCAAAGGTCGATTCACCCTCAAAAGCTATTGAACTCGGCCTGGCGTTCCTCACCGAAGATCGCAAAAAATCCGGGCTGTTTTTGGTGCTGTCGGTGGTTGAGAACATGAGCATCGTCAACCTGTCGGAGTACATCGGAAAGAACGGGTTTGTCAGCCATGTGCAAATGGCCAAAGACTGCATGGAGCAGATCAAAAAGCTCAACATCAAAACCCCGACCATGGACCAAATCATCAATAACCTCAGCGGCGGTAATCAGCAGAAGGTGCTTATTGCCCGCTGGCTGCTGGCCCAGCCCAAAATATTGATCCTCGATGAGCCAACGCGTGGCATCGACGTCGGGGCCAAGGCGGAGATCTATCGCCTGATCAGCGAGCTGGCGAACCGCGGCGTCGCCATTATTTTGGTGTCATCGGAATTACCGGAAATTCTCGGCATGAGCGACCGGGTGATGGTGATGCACGGCGGCCGTATTACCGGCATTTTGGATAAAGAAGAAGCGGATCAGGAAAAAATCCTGGCGCTGGCCTCTGAATAACGCAAAGGTGAACCACCATGAGTAATGTAAAAATTGAGAAGCCGCTTGCGGGTAAAGCGCCCCTGTTCTCTGGCCTGAGCGGCAAAATGCCGAAAGATACCGGCATCTTTATCGTGATGATCGGCATCGCGCTGGTCTTTGAAATCCTCGGCTGGTACATCCGCGACCAGTCATTCCTGATGAACCCTAACCGGCTGCTGCTGATCGTGTTGCAGGTAGCGATTATCGGCATCATCGCGGTGGGCGTGACTCAGGTCATTATCACCACCGGTATCGATCTCTCTTCCGGCTCGCTGATTGCGTTGACGGCGGTGGTGGCGGCCAGCCTGGCGCAAACCTCAGACAGCATTTCGCCGATGTACCCGGCGCTCCTCGACCTGCCGGCGGCGATCCCGATCGGCGCGGGGATCGGGGTAGGTATTGTTTGTGGGTTTATCAACGGCTTCCTGATCACCCGTACCGGCATTCCACCGTTTATCGCCACTCTGGGCATGATGGTGTCGGCACGTGGTCTGGCGCAGTATTACACCCAGGGCAACCCGGTCAGCTTCTTGTCCGACGGCTTCACTTCAATCGGCCAGGGCGCGATGCCGGTGATCATCTTCCTGGTGATTGCGGTGATCTTCCACATCGCGTTGAAGCATACCCGCTACGGCAAATACATCTATGCCATCGGCGGCAACATGACCTCCGCCAGAGTTTCCGGTATCAACGTCAATAAATACCTGGTGACGGTCTATACCATCGCCGGCGGTCTGGCCGGACTGGCGGGCGTGGTCCTGGCGGCGCGCGTCAGCAGCGGTCAGTCGAGCATGGGGATGTCCTACGAGCTGGATGCGATTGCTGCCGCGGTCATTGGCGGTAGCAGCCTGATGGGTGGCGTTGGGCGCATTACCGGCACGCTGATCGGTGCGGTGATCCTCGGGCTGATTAAAAGCGGATTCACCTTTATCGGCGTGGACTCCTATATTCAGGACATTATCAAAGGCGTGATTATCGTCGCCGCGGTGTCTATCGACATGCACCGTAACCGCAAAAAACACTGATTGCCGTAAATCTCCGCCGGTGCGACTTGCCCGGCGGTTTTTTTTACCTCAGGGGAATCACCATGAAATACCTAAAAAGAATCGTGCTGGTGGCGGCGCTTAGCTGTTCCACCTCGGTACTGGCGGAAACTATCGGCGTGTCGATGGCCTATTTTGACCAGAATTTCCTCACCATCATCCGCCATTCGATCGACAAAGAGGCCAAGGCGCGCGGTATTACCGTGCAGTTCGAAGATGCCCGTGGTGACGTTGGTCGCCAGACCGATCAGGTGCAGAGCTTTATCAGCGCCGGGGTGGACGCGATTATCGTCGACCCGGTCAACTCGGCGGGCACGCCTGCGATCACCAAGTTGGTGACCAGGGCGGGTATTCCGCTGGTGTATGTGAATCGTACACCGGGCGACAGCACGCTGCCGTCCGGCGTGGTGTTTGTCGGCTCCGACGAGAAGCAGTCCGGCACCTTGCAGATGGAAGAGCTGGCGCGCCTGGCGAATTACCAGGGCAACGTAGCCATCATGATCGGTAACCTGACCGATGCCGGTGCACTGCAACGCACCAAAGACGTGGAGCAGGTGGTGGCGAAGTACCCGAAAATGAAAGTGGTGCAGAAGCAAAGTGCCAACTACTCACGCAGCGAGGGTATGGATCTGATGCTGAACTGGGTAACCAACGGCGAGTCCATTGATATCGTCGCGGCCAACAACGACGAGATGGCGATTGGCGCGATCATGGCATTGCAACAGGCCGGTAAAAAGGACAACAAAGTGCTAATCGGCGGAATCGACGCCACCCCGGACGGCCTGAAAGCATTATCTTCCGGCAAGATGCAGGTCACGGTCTTCCAGGACGCCGTCGGCCAGGGCAAGGCCTCGGTCGACGTGGCTCAGCGGATGATCAAGGGCGAAAAGCTGGAACCCTATTATTGGATCCCATTTGAACTGGTCACGCCGGCCAATATGCAAAAATACGCGGCAAAGTAACAGACTGTACCCATATTGAAAGGACACTGCTTAGGCAGTGTTTTTTTTGCCGTTCGGTTGTGTCAGCGCTTGGCAGATTTTGCAATTAACTGGATTTATATACAGTTGATTGGCGGCAATCATGCCGTCACCTGGAGATGTACCATGACTGACACCTGCATAGATATCGTTGCTCTGGCCCAAAAAACGGCACCGACTGGCACCTTGATGGAGGTTGCTGCCTTCGATGCCGCGCGATTGAATAAACAAATCCGTAGTACCCTCGGGGGCGGCATATTTGTTTCGATCCCGGCCAGTGGAATTACCCTTGATGGCTGTATCTACGTTACTCAACCTGCAAGTTCACCCTATTGTTGGATGCGGAAGCTTGACGCAGATTCAGTATTAAATCCGGAAATGTTCGGCGCAGTGGGGGATGGAACCAACAATGATTACCTGGCGGTAAAACGCATGTTCAGTTACGCCGCTAGCGTTGCCAGCGCGCAGACGCCGCAAAAAATGATCCTCGAGGGGCGTTACCGTTTGGCTGATGTCGATGCTAATACCCCCTTTGTGACACTAGATGCTCCGGGTTTTAGCACTATTGTCGGCGGTGGGCAGCTTTATCTGGATAGTGATAAAACCAACTTAACCATGGTGCAGTTTGTTAATAAGAGCGATTTCGTAGTCAACGGTCTGACGTTAACCCGTAAAGGCAGTGATCCGACTCGCCTGTGGTCAAAACAGGCCACTGCGTTATTTATTGATGGCGGCCAGCGTTTCCGATTGTCCGAACTCGATCTGTTTATGCACACCGATGCCATCAGCATCAGGCAGTCGGAAAGTTTTGAGGTTTATCGCAATAAGTGCCATGAACTGGGTGAGGAAGGCATTGCGGTGCGTGGCAGTCGCCGCTGGGTATTGAGAGATAACGAAATTTATCACCATAACGGCGATGGCATTTTGCTGAAGACCTCTTCGACCCCGAGTTTTGACGGCAAGATCCTCAATAATCGGCTGTACGACGCTATTGGTGCGCCGGATACTGCCCAAGGGCACCGTGGTGGTGGGATCACCCTCAATGATGAGAATGGCGGTTCAACGACTTTCTTCCAGAATTTGCTGGTTCAGGGCAATTCGGTTACCAACCTCTCATACGGTATCGCATTCACAAATATTGAAGATTGGGAGGTGGCGGATAACTTTGTCGATGTTATCGATCGTTTCGGCATTATCGTCGACAGTGAGCTCAGTAATAACCCGCAAAAGAACCCGATCCAACGCAGTAAATGTATTGGAAACACGGTGCGAAACACGGTTCAGAATGGCATCAGCTTCACTACGCTGAATGACATTAAAGTTCAGTATGCGCTTATCGCCAACAATCAGGTGGACACTTGTGGCACCAGTCCAACGGCCGAGTTTCCTGGTATTTCCGCGACCAACGCTACAATTAGCGGTAATCGAGTATTCAACTGCAAGGTGGGGCTTTCTGCCAATGGGTGCGTGACCAGCGGTAACATCTTTGAAGGATCGACGTTCACCAATGCCGGTTCTGGCAGCAATTACATTAAATTAGGGTCGGGTGGTAGTTTTGTTGGAAACCGGGTAACCGACACCAACCAGGGGCACATCCGCCTGTCTAATCCTGGCAGCTTCGTATTTGCGGATAATATTGTGCAACTTAACTCTTCTTTTGCCGGGTTGTATTTCATGGGGACTGATTTTGGACCCAACACCCTGATCGGTAAAAACGTGTTTGATACCGCTTTTGTTCCGGTAACCAAATTCGAAATTGGTGCCGCCAGCATTCGTCGTATTCAGATGGACTCATCGGCTTATGGACGTCGCGAATTTCGTTATGATGGTCAAACCCCGACGGATATTGACGCTCGAGCTGGAGACGAAGTGTATAACTTTAGAGCCGTGCCGGGGCTGGCGCGTAAATACAGTTACGTTACGGTGGGGGAGAGTTCGGCTTGGGTAGCGGGGGATTTTGTCGATATTGTTGTCTCGTCGACGTCTCAGGATGTGACATTGGCACCGGGGGCGAGCATGGATATTGATGCGCAACTGGCGGCGGTACTGCCAACCTTTGTCGCTAATGGCGTGAAGTTCAACCAGAATCCAAAACGAGTGAAAAGTACGGTATGTGTCAGTGAGGCAGGTACGGTGACTTTTACGTTGATCAATCCGACGGCTACTGTGGTAACCCTCCCGGGCTTGATATTGTCTACACGCTGTAATAACGCAGTCTAAACCTTTAGGCGCTGTTTGCCGCGTCATCATATAGCCAGCAGCGTATGAGTTGCTGCTGGCTATATTCGTCTGTCGCAAGGGGTTTGGTCTATCAAAGCGCAGCAAGATGTTGTCGCACGATCTCGCGGCCGATCTCCAGTGAGGCGGTCGCCGCCGGGGAGGGCGCATTGCAGACGTGCAGCGAGCGGCGGCCCTTCACAAAATGAAAATCATCCACCAGTTTGCCGTCGGCGGTCAGCGCCTGGGCACGAACCCCGGCCGGGCCGGGCCGGATATCTTCCGGTTGCAGCTCGGGGATAAGCTGGCGTGCGTTTTCGGTAAACAGTTTGCGTGACAGGGAGCGTCGAACTTCTGCCAGCCCTTCGCCAAGATAATTGCCGGCGATTTTCCAGAATCCTCGATAGCCAAGTACCTCGCTCAGATCCTGCAGGCTGAAATCGCATTTGCGGTAGCCTTCACGTTTGAATGCCAGCACCGCATTGGGGCCAACGTCGCGCTTGCCGTTGTACATACGGGTAAAATGCACGCCGAGGAAAGGGAAATCCGGGTTCGGTACCGGGTAAATCAGGTGGTTCACCAGATAGTTTTTTTCGTCGTTCAGCACAAAGTATTCACCCCGGAACGGCACGATCTTCATCCCGGTCTGATAGCCGGCCAGGGCGGCGATGCGGTCACTGAAAAGACCGGCGCAGTTAACCAGCCACTTGCCCTGATATTCTGCGCGAGGGGTGCGCACGCTGACGCCGTCACTGCTTTCAACGATGCCCTCAACCTGTTGTCCATAGTGGATCTCGCCGCCGCGTTGCTGGATCACTTCCGCCAGCTTTGCAGCCACCTGGCTGTAGTTGACGATACCGGCATCGGGCACCAGCAGTGCCTCAATACCGTTGACGTGCGGCTCACGCTCCTTTAACTGTGCCTGCGACAATCGGCTGACCGCCAGCCCGTTCTGTCGCCCGCGCTGGTAGATATTCTCCAGTAAAGCCAGCTCCTTCAATTGGGTGGCCACAATCACTTTGCCGCATTGATCCTGATAGAGGTCATGCTCGCGGCAGAAGGCGAACATGCTTTGGTTGCCCAGTTTTGCCAGCCGCGCCTTCAGGCTGCCGGGTGTGTAGTAAATGCCGGAATGCACTACGTTGCTGTTATGGCCACTTTGGTGGGCCGCCGGGCCATTTTCTTTTTCCAGGATCAGGATGCGCAGCATGGGGTTCGTTTCCTGCAGCGCGTTGGCGACGCCCAACCCCACCAGACCTGCGCCGATAATGATCACGTCATGCATGGTTATCCTAACTCCTCATGGTCCAGGCGGCGCAATTTGCCGCGTACGTTGCTGAGATGGTTTTGCATCGCGGCAGTGGCTGCCGCCGGATCGCGAGCCTTGATTGCCATAAATACCCGTTGGTGCTCGTCGATCACCCGTTGGCGTTCGGCCTGACGGCCCAGGTTCTTGCTGAGTGAATACACCAGCACGCCGAGATACAATTCGTGCATGTTATCCAGGATCTGCACGAAAAACGGGTTGTGCGAGGCCTGCATAATGGCGCGGTGGAACAGGTAATCCTCTCGATGACCAATCAAACCTTCGTCGAGGGTGCAGCGTTTAAAGTGGTTAAGGGCCAATTCAATCGCCCGCAGTTCCTGCTCGGTATGGCGTTCGGCGGCCATACTCGCCGCCTGTTGCTCAATCACCTCACGCATTTCCAGCAGTGCTTCCACTTCACCCGGATCGGCTATTTCCAACACCAGCGGCTGGTATTTGCTCAGCAGGGAATGTTGTTCCACCCGATGGCCGCCCCCCTGCCGCGAGGAGATGATGCCGCTGACCTCCAGAATGCCGAGCGCCTCACGCACGGGCACCCGGCTGACGCCAAAGGCCTCCGCCAGCAGGTTCTCTGACGGCAGTTTTTCCCCGACGGGGAAGGTGCCGTTACTGATGCCTTCCTTCAATTGCGCCAGGACCTGATGAGAAGCTTTCTGGCGCGTAACCTTATTGATCATTTACAGCCCTCTGCGGATGACTCCGCCTGAAACGCAACAGATGCATGGACGCCGCAGTAACAATCAGCGCCGCGCCGCCCAAGTCGGTCAGCAGCCCCGGTTTAATCAGCAGGATAGCCGCAAAGGTAAACAATATCCGCTCCAGCCAGTGGGTTTTCATCATCCAGAAATTGGCGCTGGCGATCGACAGCGCATAAATCCCCACCAATGCGCTGATCACCATATGGATCACCGACAGCGCATTAAGGTCGTCGCCCTGCATCAGCAGCATCGGGTTATAGACCAGAATGAATGGGATGATAAAGCCCGGCAACGCCAGGCGTACGGCATCCCATGAGGTCTGCATCGGGTCGGCGCGAGCGATGCTGGCGGCGGTGTAACTGGCCAGCGCCACCGGCGGCGTGATGTTGGACAAGGCGCCAAACCAGAACACAAAGAAGTGCGCCGCCAGCGGCATCACGCCGGCTTTGATCAGGATCGGCGAAACGGTGACCGCCACCACGATGTACAGCGCGGTAGAGGGCAGGCCCATACTCAGTACGATACACACCAGCATCACCACCAGCAGGATCATCCACAGGGTATTGTTGGTCATCGCGACGATATTAAACGCCAGCGTGGAGCCGATACCGGTCATGGTGACCACGCAGATGATTACCCCGATGGCGGCGCAGGCTATCGTCACCTGAATAGAACCGCGAGCCGCTTCGTTCAGTGCTTCAGCGATTTTTTTCGGCGTCATGCGTACGGTGGTATCGGGGGTGAGCCAACTGGCGAGGATGATCGAAAGAATGCCGAGGAACCCGGCATAGATCGGCGTTTTGCCCAACAACAGGGTGCCGATAACGATGATCAACGCCAGCAGCAGCAGGCCGCGCGCCTTCAGCACCGCTTTCACTTTGGGAATATTTTCTTTGCTGATGCCTTTCAGACCCTGCTTTTTAGCCTCCAGATCGATGGCAATAATCAGCGCCGCGTAATAGAGCAATGCGGGAATAATGGCGGCGATCACGATGGTGGTATACGAAATGCCGAGGAAGCCGGCCATGATAAAGGCGGCGGCGCCCATGATCGGCGGCATGATCATTCCGCCGGTGGAGGCGGTGGCTTCAACCGCACCGGCAAAGCGGGACGACAGGCCGATGCTTTTCATCAGCGGGATGGTGAAGGTGCCGGTGGTGGCGACGTTAGCCACCGCGCTGCCGCTCAGGGAGCCGGTCAGCGCCGAGGAGATCACCGCGACCTGCGCCGGGCCGCCGCGACGCCGACCGGCCATCGCCAGCGCCAAATCGTTGAACAATGCCGTGGCCCCGCTGACGCTGAGGAACGCGCCAAACAGGATAAATACCACGATAGCGGTGGAGGCGGTGGACAGGGTGATGCCGAAGATCCCTTCGCTGGTCATAAACAGCCGGTACAGCAGGCGTTCGAACGAGAAGCCGCCGTGGCCGAAAATGCCCATGAAGTACTGGCCGAACAGGGCATAGACGATCGCGAAGGTCGCCAGCCCGGGAATGAAATACCCCGTGGTGCGGCGTGCGGCTTCAAACAGCACGCCGATACCGATCACCGCCATCACGTAGTCGGTGGTATTGGGAATGCTTTTGCGCACCACGTGCAAGTCCAGATAGCTGGCGTAGAAATAGCCGTAGCTGACCAGCGTCAGGATAATGAACAGGTAGTCCCAGCGGTTGAATTTGCTGGTGGCGTGGCGGCGTGATACCGGAAACAGTATGAAGCCCAGGATTAAGATACCGCTGAGAAACGTGGTATTGCGATAAAACTCCTGGGTATTCGACAGTGCATTGGCATAAATGGCGTAAGCGGAAATCGCAATGGCCAGCACCGTGGCCAACTGCAAATAGATACCGCTCAGCGGGCGACTACCGGCCCCGGCTTCTTTGTCCAGATCGACGGCATTTTGCGGCGACAGGTTGTTAGTGCTCATACGACCTCCTTATCGATTGACGGCAAGCGCTGCCGCTTCCGGTGGGATCAGATAGTCGGGCACGCTGACCCCGGCCTCGAGATAATATTTATAAGCGCCCATATGCAGCGGCACAGAGACGCCTTTCAGCGCATTCTCCAGCGAAATGTATTTGGCGGCGCTGTGGACCTGATGCACTTCCGGCAGGTTTTCAAACAGGGTTTTGGTCAGGTCATACACCAGCTTTTCATCAAGGCCATTGAGCGCGACCAAAATATTGGGCTGGGCGATAGTGGAAACCGCCTTACTCTGCCGTGGGTAGGTATCGGCTTTAATATCAAAACGGAACCAGGAATTGGCGATGGCGTTGATGTTGGCCAACTGTTCATCGGTGACGTTGAGGATGCGTGAGGGCACGCCGCTGGCGAACATGTCGGTTACCGCTGCCGCCGGTACCCCGGCAGGCAGGGCGCCGCCGTCGAGTCGCCCGTCACGCATGGCTGAAACGGTGTCGCCGTAACCCAGATATTCCGGCGTCAGCGATTTCTTGCTCAGGTTAACCCCTTGCAAAATGATCAGCGTGGACTGCTCGGTGCCGCTGGCCTGTGGGCCAACTGAGAAACGGCTGCCGGCGATGTCATTCAAGGTGCCGTCCTTGACTTTGTTTTCCAGCATCACAAAGTGTTCTACGTTCGGCCACAGCATCGAGATGGAACGCAGATGGCCGTAGGCGCGGCCTTCAAAGTTGCGTACGCCCTGGTAGGCTTCGACGGCGATCAGGCTTTGCAGGATCGCCAGCTGCGCCTCGTTTTTCTGCAGCAGATCGATATTCTCTATCGATCCCGCAGAGGATTGCCCGCTGACCTGGATGCCGTTTTGCTTCAGGCGGTTGCTCCAGACGTTGGCCAGCCCGACGCCCATCGGGTAATAGGTGCCGCCGGTGGAGGCGGTGGCTACGGAAAGAAAGGTCTTGTCGGCATTCTCCACCTTGCCGGCGACCGCCAGCGCCGCGACGGCAGCCAGAGCACCCGCAGCCAGCAACAGCTTGATTTTTCTATTTTTCATTATTTTCACCCGAGGTTTTTGAAACAAATAGAAAACATTTACGCAAACTTGTATACAACATTGCAGCTTTTATCACCTAACAAGCATTGTTTGATTTGTGATCAAGGTGGGTGAAAAGCGTTCAAAAAATGGCGGGAAATGTGAGGAAGGATGGGATAACCCCGTGACGGTTGCCACGGGGGAAATGCAGATTACCAACCTTTAACGGCATCGCCCTTGTAGATTTCGGCGGCGCTGGCGGCAACTTCATCGGTCTGATAGGCCTTGATCAGATCCTTCACGTTTTCGTTGTTTTGGTTATCCACCCGAGTGGCGAAAACATTGACGTAAGGCGAATCTTTGTCTTCGACAAACAGCCCGTTCTTGGCGGGCGACAGACCAATTTGGCTGGAGTAGTTGGTGTTGATGATCGCCAGGGCGATCTGTTTGTCGTCTAACGCACGCGGCAACTGAGGCGCTTCAATCTCGACGATTTTCAATTTCTTCGGATTACTGACGATATCCAATGAGGTAGGCAGCAGCCCGACGCCCTCTTTCAGCACAATCAGCCCCTGTTTTTGCAACAGCAGCAGCGAACGGCCGAGGTTGGTCGGGTCATTGGGCACCGCAACCTGGGCACCGTCAGGCAGTTGGCTGAGCGACGTGATTTTTTTGGAATAACCGGCGATGGGATAAACGAAAGTATTGCCTACCGCCACCAGTTTGTAGCCGCGCTCCTGGATCTGTTTTTCCAGATAAGGCTTGTGCTGGAAGGAGTTGATGTCGAGATCGCCATTATTCAGCGCTTCGTTGGGTAACACGTAATCATTAAAGGTCACCACTTCCACATCCAGATCGTATTTCTGTTTGGCGATTTTCTGTACGGTTGCCCACATGGCCTGATCGATGCCGGAGCTGATGCCGACTTTGATGTGGTGCTTATCTTGTTCGGTCGGTCCACAGGCAGTCAGCAGCAGGCTGCTTGTTACCGCCAGCGCCGCGGCGAGTTTTTTCAGCGTAAATGTCATTTCCCAGAGTCCTTGTCAAAATAGCCTGCTGGTTATTGCAGGCTGAAGAGTGGCACTGACTCTAGATAATCGGCTGGCTAAAATAAAATACTGATTCTCTATGATTAATAGCGATTTGCTATGAGGGATTTCAGGCTCCGCGGCTGCGCCAAAATAGCGCAAACAGTTCGGACTGCGTGTTGATGCCCAGTTTCGAGTACAGGTGCTTTTTATGCGCTCGTACCGTCTCGATAGAAATCTGCAGGCGGCGGGCGATCTCCTTGGTAGAACAGCCTGCCAGCATCAGTTGGCTGACCTGGTTTTCCCGTTCCGTCAATTGCGCGCCGCCGGGCAACGACGACAGTGAGAAGTTGCTGTCGCCATCATCGCTGGCGTTTTCGAAACGCATCCGCTGACGCATCAATGGCAGTAGCCAACTTTCGACCAGAGCCAGAATGCCGAGGTGACGATCGCTGTAGCGCCGCGAGGCGCCCAACGACAGGCAAAGCATGCGCTGCGGCTCCACCAGCAGGTTGAAATGCACCTCATCGCCGCCGACGTTATGGTTGAAATAGTGTTGATAGTATTCCGTCGCCGCAAAATTGGCGGGTGCGACGTCATCCAGGCGCAACAGCCCGATGCGTTGGCGCGCCCAGGCGTCCAGGTAGAAAGGATCGAGCAGATAGAGGCCTTTCTGGTAATCGTGAAACAGCGCTTCGTCACTGCCGTCGCTTTCGTCGCTGGCAGCCAGGATCTGTGGTGGATGCTGGGGAGAAAACAGCAGCGCCACCCAGTTTTCGAACGGGATATGCCCCTTCAACAGGCGCGCACAGCTCAGCCAGAAATCCGCCCCGTCGAGGTTATCGACCAGTTGGCCGAATGCCCGATGCCAGGCCAGCGTCTCGGGAGAAATAAGGCTGCTGTTACCCACTGATGTTACCCCTGTCATGGAATAGCCAGAACGGCTGTTTCGGGCATACTACCATTATTATTACTGTGTTCCGCGTGGAGGATAAAATGGAAATAACCCTGGCCCAATTGCCCTGTCGTGAAGGTTGCGTTGCCGACAACCTGGCGCAGGCCCTGGCATTCATTGAGCGTTACGCCAAGGGCGGCAACCTTATCCTGTTCCCGGAAACCCAGCTCACCGGTTTCGCAGCGGCGCAGGGTGACACCGATTATGCCCTGCAAAGCGACGGCGCGGAGTTGCTGCAACTGGTTCAGGCCAGCCGCCAATACGATGTCGCGCTGGTGATTGGCTTTCTTGAACGCACCGATAAGGGGGTGTTCAACAGTACTGTGCTGATCACGCCGGAGCAGGGGATTTATCTGCACTATCGCAAGACCCATTTGTGGCCGGATGAGCGTAATACCGTTCTTCGCGGCGATACGTTGGTATGCGGCGTTTGGCGTGGAACGCGTATCGGGCTGCTGATTTGCTACGATCTTGAGTTCGCGGAAAATGCCCGGGCGTTAGCCGTTATGGGCTGCCAATTGCTGCTGGTGACGAATGGCAATATGGATCCCTATGGCCCGGTGCACCGCAATGCCGCGCTGGCCCGCGCGCAGGATAACCAGATGTTTGTCGCCATGACCAACCGCTGCGGTGAGGGTGATGGATTGCAGTTTGCCGGCGAAAGCCTGATTGTCGATCCGCTGGGACGCGAAGTCGCAGGATTGGGCCGCGAAGCAGGGGCGCTGTCAGCCACATTGGATTTTACCCTGTTAGAGCAGGCTCGCCGCCACTACCGTTATCTGGACGATCGGCGCTTACCGTTAGCGGGAGAAGCGCAGTGGGTTGAAGGGGAAGAGGGGCGCCGGGGGTGGCCACTGGGGTAATCGGCCTGGCGTATCCTGTTTGTGCCCTGGTATACAGTTTGTTTTGACGGGGGATCCGCCTGCTTATTATGATGACAGAAAGCCCAACCGGGGCGCGAATAGCGAAAGGAAAAGACAATGCGATTTAACATGTGGCGCAAGGCGTTGCTGCCATTGGTGGTTTTGACTTGCGTATCAGCAGCTCAGGTTCAGGCGGCGGAGAGTGTGGCGGAACCGATCCCGAAAACGTTATTGGGCAACTGGCATATCAGCAAGATCCTGCCGACCCAAACCGTGGGTTGCTGGGATGAACAGCAGGCGAAAGGCCTGATCGGCGGCAAGATCGGTTATAAAGCAGGGAGTTTCACCTGGAACGGTACCGAGTTGAAAAGCGAGGGGGCAACCCTCAGCACGGTGGAAGCACAGGAGTTTGTTGAGGACAACTCCGGCAGCAGTTCTTATATCGACTTCCCGATGCTGGGCATCAGCACGCCGGCGGTTGAACGGGTGATGATCCAGCATGCCGATACCACAATCAAAGGCATTACCGATCAGGGTACCGACGGCGTACCGGGGGATAACGTGCTGGTAAAAGATGCCAACACGCTGATCCTGTCGGTGTGCAACGTGTGGTTCGAAGCCCAGCGCGTGCGGTGACCCCTGCCATCGGCTTATCTTGTCCTGCCCTCATTGCGTCAGCGCGATGCGACCGAAGAGGGCATGACTCCCTTGCGGGGTAATGGCCGAAAGCTGATCCAGGCGGCAAACCCGTTGATTATCGAAATAAATAAACTCTCCCTCATTCTCCAGCGTCTGGGTGGTTAACGCCGTTGCCTGGAAACACTGCCCGTTAACCAATTCAACGTTCAGCCGGTAACCGTAGAGGCAGGCAATTTCCAAATAATCATGCAATTCGCAGTCTATCGGCCGGTAAGCTGTCATGACATCCCCTGGCAACCCTGCATTTTAAAAATGTAATAGCCCGTTTGGCCAATAGCCTGCTCCACCTCAGGGCTGGAGGACTCGCTGTGGCAGAATGCACAGCTGCTTTGGCTGATATTGTCCTCCTCAATGTTGTTCTGTTTGAGGAACTGTTGCGCATAGTGTCTTGCCTGAGCCAGATCGTTGCTGTCGGTGAACACGTCGAAATGCAGATAGCGACCATCCCTGGTATGTACATGAGTGTCAAAAACATTGATATACATAGTTATTTATCCTTTTGCTTGTTTATCTGAATGTGATGTTGGTGTCGATTCGATACCATAATCCTCGCATTTGATGAAAATCCTGTCAACGGCGCTTTTAGCCAAAATGACCGGTTGAGAGCAGAGCACAAGGGAAGGGGCATAAACCCTAAAGAAGCGTTTCAATATGAAAATGAGCGGGCAGAGCCGGTAATTTATTTCTGTCGTCACGTTTACCGAATTAATTTTTTATAAAATCAAAGCACTATCCGGGTTTGGAAAATAAAGGGGCGTTTGAAATCCTGGGGATATTTCAATGCCGGGATGCTTCAAGAAATTAGCCGCCGATTTTATATCGGCACGCTGATAGGCAAACACTATTACAGCTATAGGCGCAGGCTGGGTTATTCATTGATTGTTATCAATTATGCAGCGCATCTTCCTCTCTACTATTACCGGGCGACTGTCTATTGGATGGGCAATACCTTATAAGATAAGGATTGAAAATGAAAAAGGTCACCCGTATTGCGGCGATGTCCCTTACCGGCATTGTCTTATGTTATCTGGGGCTTTCGGGCTATGTTTGGTATCACGATACTCAGCGTACGGTGTACAGTCAGGCACCGCGATCTGCGCTGGAGAAGAATAACCAGATTCTCGGATTGCTGAGAGAAAAGGGCTGCGATTATTGCCATACACCTTCTGCCGATCTTCCCTTCTATGCCTCATTTCCCATTGCCAAACAGCTGATGGAATACGATATCCGCCTCGGGTATCAGTCTTTTAACCTGGAACCTGTACGTGCCAGCCTGATCGAAGATAAAGCGGTATCACAAAGCGATCTGAACAAGATTGAATGGGTAATGCAGCATAAGACCATGCCGCCGACACGGTATGTCGCCTTGCACTGGGCGGGGCAGGTGGATGAGCAAGAGCGCGAGACCTTGCTTGGCTGGATAGCGCAGCAGCGCGCGCGTTACTACGCCAGTAACGAGGCTGCCGCGGAACACCGTAATGAGCCGATTCAGCCGATCCCCAAGGCATTGCCTGTCGACGCACAGAAAGTGGCGCTGGGTTTCCGACTGTATCACGACCCGCGCCTTTCCGGAGACAGCACTCTCTCTTGTGCCCACTGCCATTCGCTCAATACCGGAGGCGTAGACGGCAGAAAAACGTCGATTGGCGTTGGCGGCGCGGTAGGGCCGATAAATGCGCCAACGGTATTCAACTCCGTGTTCAACAGCGAGCAGTTCTGGGACGGCCGTGCGCCAACGCTGCAGGTACAGGCCGGTGGACCGCCGCTCAACCCTATCGAAATGGCTTCCAAATCCTGGGAGGAGATCATCGGCAAGCTGGACAAGGATCCGGTACTAACCCGTGATTTTGTCGCCGCCTACCCGCAGGGCCTTAGCGGCGAGACCATTACGGATGCCATCGCCGAATTTGAAAAAACCTTAATCACGCCGGATTCGCCTTTCGATAACTGGCTGCGCGGCGATGACAAAGCCATGACGATGCAGCAGAAACACGGTTATCAACTGTTTAAGGACAACAAATGCGCCACTTGCCACGGAGGAACCATTCTCGGTGGGCGTTCCTTCGAGCCTTTGGGGCTGAAACGCGACTTCAATTTTGGGGAAATTACCGCCGCGGATATCGGGCGCATGAACGTCACCAGCGAAGCGCGCGACAGGCTACGGCAGAAGGTGCCCGGCCTGCGCAATGTGGCACTGACGGCGCCTTACTTCCATCGCGGGGATGTCGCCACGCTGGATGAGGCGGTCAAACTGATGCTGCGCTATCAGGTGGGTACCGAACTGCCGCAGCAGGATGTCGATGATATTGTTGCCTTCCTCGAGAGCCTGACGGGCGTATATACCCCTTACACCCAAAGCCAGAAATAACGGGCTGACGGCCCGCGTCATCATGGTATCTCCAGCCCCGGTAACGGGGCTGTTCCAACGGCAAGATGCCCGTTCGTCCCTCCGGTTTCTGAACTAAAATTATCCATAACGGGACAACAGAAATGTTGCCGTGCAAACCGGGGTCTCTATGAATCAATGACAGGAGGCGCTATGTGCTATCAACATATTATGATTGCCACCGACCTGAGTGATGACGGAAAACGGCTGGTGGAAAAAAGCGCGAGATTGGCCGCGGCGCTGCAGGCCAGGCTCTCTCTGATCTACGTGGATATCCACTACGATACTTACCATGCGGCGATTGGTTTTTCTGAGCGAAGCTACGACGGCGTACCTTTTGAAGAGAAGATCAAGAAAGAGCTGGAGCCGCTGACCCAGAATGTGAATTACCCGATCAATGAGGTGATCATCGGCCACGGTGATTTTATCGAAGAGTTGAAGAATGCCGTGGTGGATAAAAGTGTCGACCTGGTGGTTTTTGGCCATCACCATGACCTGTGGAACAAGCTGTTTTCCTCAACCCAGCATGCCATCAACCAATTGAATGTCGACGTACTGGTCATCCCGATCAAACAGTAGCCAGTTGATTAACCCTGCCAGTATTCACTCTGGCAGGGTGACGGACAGATTAGCGGGTGAAAAAGTCGTTATACAACATGTAGAGGTGCGCCGCGCTCCAGGAGAAATTCGGCGCGCCCTGTTGCATGCCGGTCAGCGGGTTGTAGTTCTCGCGGATGGGACCGTCGGTCATCAGCCCGTCGGCATGGTTGAAGAAAGCCTGGGCCATGGCGACAGCGTCGGCGCGATAGCCGTAGCTCTCCATGCCTTTAAGCCCGAAATACAACTGATCTACCCAGACCCGCCCCCGCCAGTAAATATCGGCACCGAACGCCGGATTGGTCAGCGCTGCCGTACCGAGAGGGACGTAGGTGTTGAATTCACGCGGATCCTTCATCACTTTAACCACTGCGTCGGCATGTTGTTGGCTGGCGGCGCCATTAAATAGTGGAGACCAACCTTCAGGCCCTTTACCTCGCTCTACGATGGGGTAACCGGCACAGCCATTGGGCAGCGGTTTATCCTCGATGCGGATGTCGTAGAAGAAACCGCTGGTGCTATCGAACATGCAGTGATTAATGTAATTCGCCAGTTTATCGGCCTTGCTGCGGAAGGTAGCGGCCTCGGCATTGTGGCCCAGAATATCGGCCATCTCGGCCAGGTATCTGTTGTCGCTGTACATGTAGCTGGCCTGATCGACAGATTCCTGCAGCAACGAATAGCCGAGCAGAGTACCGTCCGCCGCACGATTTTCAGCAAACTTCACCTGCCAGTCCTGCCGTTTACCGCCCTGCGCCAGGTAACGGGCCAACTGATCCGGGTCGATAAAGCCAAAGGCGGCGGCGTCGTCACGGCCCGACTCCCAGGACGCGGCGACCTGAGCCGGGATTTCAATACTGTCGAAACGCCCGGAACGTACCACCCGATTATAGTTGTTCAACCCGGCAAACTTTTGCTGATGCTGCCCGCGTTTAACGGTAAACAGCATCTGACCGTCCGGCGTGTTGTGTGCCTTGTCGCGCGTGGCGCCATACTCTGGCACCCCGTTGCCGTTATGGTCCCGGTTGCGCAACCACCAGTCGTGATAGGCGACCAGCTTCGGATACATCTCTGCCAGCCACTGTTTATCGCCGGTGGTGTTGTACACCTCCATCACCGCCCAGGCCGCCAGGCTGGGTTTGGTATTGCGTTCATTCCAGTTGCTGCCATCGCCGCCGCGTTCCGGGCTGGGGTTATAGGCGATCAAATCGGGAATAAAGCCGGCATCCCACGGGCGAAGCGGGTCGTCAGGCTGGATCTGGAAAGCGAACACCGCACGGATATTATCCTTGGCGACGTTGGGATTAAAATGCGCCATTGCGTACGCCTGCTTCCAGGTATCCCAGGGCCAGGTCTGGTTGCCGGAGAACCAACGCCCGGTGACAGAAGGCGTCACCGAATCAAATTTCATCGCACCGGCGGCCCCGCGCCAGTTGGCGTTTAAGGTTTCTATCGCTTTGACCGCCACGCGTGCCTGCGCCTGGGTGGCATGCGGATTTGACAGTCCCTGGTCGAGATAATTTTCCCAACGCTGCGCCGATGCGCTCATGTAGCGCTGGGGATCGGCGAGGATCGAAGCTATCTTGCTTTGTTCCTGCTGGACTTCGGCGGCGGTGAGCAGGTGAGAGTAGGTGGTATAGAAGGTGGTGGAGCCGGAAATCGTGGCTTTGGCGATAAACCTATGGCCATTGACCGTCGTTTGCTGCGGCAGCGATTTATGAATTTGGTATTCGGACTCGCCGGAGGTCATCAGTTGTGAAGCCGCGCGCACCCTGCCGAAGGTAACCCGCAGGCCGTCCTTGGTCGGCAACAGCTGCCGCGTATAGTCGGGGAATGCCTGCTCGATGGTTGGCGGGGACTGCGGTTTTTGTTCTTTGGCATAGTATTTTTCCAACAGTTCGCCATCCCACACCAGTTCCAGCGGCGTATCGCTAGTGATTTGGGTTTCGAGCAGTGAAGTGCGGGCAGTAGCGAATCGCAGCGTCAGTTTAACCGTGATCCCTGGGGCGGTAAGCCGCTGGATCAGCGCGCCGGGGATACTGTAGGCGGTCATGCTAAAGCGGACTTTCTCCCCGTTTTTATACAGGCTGAGCCGGTCGAAGTTATTGGCCATAAAGTTAATGTATTCTTCGGTGAGCAACGCCGGACCCGGGAAGCCGCCCATGCCTTCCGGGCCGTTTGGCAGCAAATGACCATGCCAGGCGCCAAGATCAAAAAACGGATTAAAGCGTTGGTGTTCATCGAAATCGTAATCGAGCATGTAGTGTGGGGCACCGCTGCGATTAATCACGTTTTTATAGGCTTCCGCCCGCAGGGGGCTTTCGTTACCCGGGTGAGAGATGCAGCCTGGTATCATCAGGGCCGCGGAGATAACCAGGGCCAGAGACGGCAGTTTATTAATCATCTTCATTATGTTTGCCTTTATGCGTTACCAATAAAAATACTGCATCAGAAACACCGAGTTGCTGGCGTCGGTGCTATCGTTGGTCATATAAAATTTGCTGTCCAACGCGGTGGCCAGCTTGCCGCCGGCATATTCGTACCAGATTCCGGCCTGCGCGTAAGAGGTTGCGGTGTCCGGCGCATTGTCCAGCCGGTGGCGGGCGTAGCTGTAGGCCGTCGAGAAATACAGTCCCTTGGCGGCCTCAACCATGGCGCTCAGCATCAGGCCCGACTCCGAGCCCGGGTGATTGCCGTCCCCCTTGCCGGTGTGCTGCCAGATCCGGCCGGCCAGATTTTTCCCTTTCAGCCCCAGCAAATAGAGTTGCCCCATGCCGTCGGTGATTTCCAGACCGTTTAACAACGTCAGGCCTTCCTGCAGATCGTATTGCGTATAGCCGTTGACCATAGCCCGGTAGCGGTACTTATCCGAATAGCGGTCATATTTGCCAAAGTGCAACAGCGCCTTGCTCTCGTCGATGCGGCTTTCTGGCGCTGCAGTCAGGCTGTAGCGGAATTTACCGGTCAGGTTCTGCAGCTTGGCTGCATAGGTGAGATCGCGGGTATTGGGGATCACATAACCGTATTCCGGGGTAAAGTCTGCCCACCATTGCAAATCGTCCAGCGAAGAATCATTACGCAGGCTAAGCATCATTTCGGTGCCGTCATCGGTGCGGTATCCAGCGTAAAAGCGGTTGATGCCGCCCTCAAACCCGCCCCAACTGTGGTCCGGCGTCCAGGCATTACCCTGATGGTCGGCCTGTACCGTCCAGCCTTCGCCGTAGAGCAGGCCGAACCAGTGGCCGTGCTTGATCTCCAGTCCGCCTTCGATATAGGTGCCATCGCTGTATTTGTGTTGGTGCTCCCCGTTTAAATAGACGCTGCCGCCGATACCCAACTCGCCGTAAAAGCGCAGGGCGGTCGGGCCGGTATTTGTCAGTTCGGGGGGCGGCAGAACGTTATGT
Organism: Serratia sp. AXJ-M; assembly: GCF_046531865.1. Classification (NCBI taxonomy): domain Bacteria; kingdom Pseudomonadati; phylum Pseudomonadota; class Gammaproteobacteria; order Enterobacterales; family Yersiniaceae; genus Serratia; species Serratia sp. AXJ-M. The sequence goes on from NZ_CP059394.1 coordinate 2,046,351, forward strand.
TCCGCCGGCACCACGGATTCCTGAGCTAACAGCGGCATCGGCAATATCAGCAGTAACGTGGGCAATATTTTATTATTGGATTTAATTTTCATCTGGACATGCATTGGGTTTGGGTCAATGGCGAGCCTGCGGGGGGACCCGCCAACTCGAACCGTTAACGCCATGTGGGCCGGCCCCATTCCCTGGGAGGAGATAAAAATACCGTCGCATAGCGGCGGTAAACGGAGAATATATTAGTAAATGTTTTAGTAAAAAATACTGGAAAATCAGTAAATCGTTAACTTGATCACAAAGGGTGAAATGGGTATCTTCGCTACGGGCGTTGCGAACCGCAGAGCTACGCATAGCACCAGCTACCGCCGCGCTGGAGGTAAAAGGACGTTTCTGGTGGTTTAAAGGGGGGAGAGTATCGAGGCGTATACCTCGTTGAGCTGTCCCGGTAAGCTAGCGTTTTTGTCTATTCGTTGAGACTCTATGGCCACACTGAAAGAAATCGCAGAAGCTGCAAACGTGTCTGTCGCTACCGTTTCGCGGGTGCTGAATGACGACCCCACGCTGAGCGTGAAGGCGCAAACCCGGCAAAAAATCCTGGAAGCGGCGGAGCGTCTCGAATACAAAGTCCAGCCCTCAAAACGTCACAGCGGGCATCGGCTGACTTTCGCCGCGCTTTTCACCTATAAACAAGCCATAGAGATTAACGACCCCTACTATTTGGCGATGCGCTATGGCATTGAAACTCAATGCGAAAAGTTGGATGTTTCGCTGGTGGCCTGCTACGACTTCAACGGTGAAAAACCCTTGCCTGCGGCTGACGCGCTGCTGGTCATTGGCCGGCCGCAGCCTGCGCTTTACGAACAGCTAAGCCAGCAGCGAGTGCCGGTGGTGTTCGTGGACGGTGTCATCGACGATCCGCAGTTCGACTGTGTCAATGTCGATCTCACCAAGATCAGCCAGAAGGTGATCGACTATTTCATCGAATGCGGTTACTCGCGCATTGGGTTTATCGGCGGACGTGACGATCCGGCGCTGGCCGATCAGCGTGAGCAAGCCTTTGTGGAATACGGCCGCTTGAAAAACGTGGTGCGGCCGCAGGATATTTACACCGGCGACTTCAGCAGCCAGGCGGGCTACCAGTGTGCCAGGCAAATGCTGGAGAAGAAGGGCGGTTATCCGCCAGCTCTGTTGGTCGCGACCGACTCTATCGCCATCGGGGTACTGCGTGCCTTGCACGAGCATTCGGTTCAGGTTCCTGGCCAGATTGCGCTGATCAGCGTGAACGATATCCCCACGGCACGTTTTATTTTCCCTGCATTATCAACCGTTCGCATACCCTCCGAAACCATGGGCGCTCAGGCCGTCAATCTGTTGACTGAGCGTATTCGTGACGAACGGACCATTCCATTATCGATCTTTGTTCCCAGTTCGCTTCAGTTACGCGATACCACCGTTGCCTGAAAAGGTCCCCTGTGCCCTATGCCGATTGCGGCAGCACAGGGAGGCCGAACGGCCAAAAATTAACGTCATGATTAAAAAAGACATTTCATATTTATTGTGATCCCGTCGTCATTAGGTAAATATGATCTGTAGTTTTTACTAAATATTTACTATCGTTCTCCCATTGAAAGTTGTCGGGAGACGTGACGTGAATCATTGGGAAAACATAGAAAAACAGTCAGAGAATCGCTTACCGCCGCGAGCGAGCTTCTTCAGCTATCGTAATGCCACGCAGGCATTAAGCTTCGATCGCAACGCCAGTGCGGCATTTCAACTGCTGAGCGGTCGTTGGCAGTTTCGTTACTTCGAACACCCTGATCGGGTGCCGGCGGCGTTCTATAGCCAACTGATGGTGGACTGGGGCGACATCACCGTGCCGGGCATGTGGCAGATGGAAGGTCACGGCCAATTGCAGTATACCGATGAGGGCTATCCCTTCCCGATCGACGTGCCTTACGTGCCGACCAACAATCCGACTGGTGCCTATCAACGCCAGTTTACGCTGGGCGGCGACTGGGAAAACCAGCAGGTCATCATCAAGTTTGACGGCGTGGAAACCTACTTTGAGGTGTATCTCAACGGCCGCTACGTCGGTTTCAGCAAAGGCAGCCGTTTGTCCGCCGAGTTTGATCTTAGCGACTATGTGAAAGCGGGCGAAAACCTGCTGTCTGTTCGCGTCATGCAGTGGGCTGACTCGACGTATATTGAAGATCAGGACATGTGGTGGATGGCCGGCATCTTCCGCGACGTTTACCTGATCGGTCAACAACGCACCCATATTCATGATCTCACGCTGGTCACGCGTTTCGATGAACAGTATTGCGACGCAGTGCTGGCACTGGATGTCGAGCTTGGCAACCTGAACCTGTCCGTGGCAAGCGGTTATCGCCTGCAGGCTCAGCTTTTTGACGGTGAAGCCTGCGTCGCCGAACGCTGGGAAAATGAGCTCTGTATCGGGGCCAGTGCCCGCTGCCGATTCGAGATCCCGGTCAGCCAGCCGCAGCAGTGGAATGCAGAAAACCCTTATCTGTATCAATTGCTGCTTAGCCTGTATGACCACGCCGGTAATCTGGTGTCGGTGGTGCCGCAGCGCGTCGGGTTCCGTGAGATCGGCGTGCGTGAGGGGCTATTTTATGTCAACGGACGCTATTTAAAGCTGCATGGCGTGAACCGCCACGATCACGATCATCGCAAAGGGCGCGCGGTGGACATGGCGCGGGTTGAGCGCGACATCGTGTTGATGAAGCAACACAACATCAACTCGGTGCGAACCGCCCACTACCCGAACGATCCGCGCTTTTACGAGTTGTGTGATATCTACGGCCTGTTTGTGATGGCGGAAACCGACCTGGAAAGCCACGGTTTCGCTAACGTTGGCGATATTAGCCGCATCACCGACGATCCTCGCTGGGAAAATGCCTACGTCGAGCGCATTGAGCGCCATGTGATGGCGCAGAAAAACCATCCCTCAATCATTATCTGGTCCCTGGGCAACGAGTCCGGTTATGGCTGCAACATCCGCGCCATGGCTAAACGCTGCAAGGCGCTGGATCCCACTCGGCTGGTGCATTACGAAGAAGACCGCGATGCGGAAGTGGTCGATGTGATCAGCACCATGTATTCGCGCGTGGCGATGATGAATGCCTTTGGCGAGTATCCCCATGCCAAGCCGCGAATTTTGTGTGAATACGCCCATGCCATGGGCAATGGGCCGGGAGGCCTGTTCGAATATCAGTCGGTGTTTAACCGCCATGCCAGCCTTCAGGGGCATTACATCTGGGAGTGGTGCGATCACGGTTTGCTCAGTCATGACGCGCAGGGACGCGAACGCTATCAGTACGGTGGTGATTACGGCGATTACCCGAATAACTATAACTTCTGCATGGATGGCCTGATCTACCCGGATCAGCGCCCCGGTCCTGGCCTGCGTGAATATAAGCAGGTGCTGTGTCCGGTAGAGGTCAACGGCGCAGGCGAGAGGACGCCGGTGCTGCGAGTTAAAAACCGCTATTGGTTCAGTTCGCTGGCCGATATTACGCTGGTCGTCAGCGTGAAGGCCGGGGGGCGTCAACTGGCCAGCTATGACATCAAACTGCCGCACCTGCAGCCGGGCGAGTCTGAAGAACTGCATTTTCCTGAGTTGGCGCTAGGCACGCAAGAAACCTTTATTGACGTTGCCGTGTATAAGGACAGCGCCACCCGTTACAGCGAAAGTGGTGATTTGCTTGGACAGTATCAGCATCTGTTGCAACCCGCTGCGCCGCTACTCATTGCGCCGCCGGGGGATAAACGCGCTTCGCCGCTGCAATGCCATGAAGAAAACCACCGGTTGGTGGTCAGCGGCGACAATTTCAGCCTGGCCTTCTCACGTCTGAGCGGTGAACTGCTCTCTTGGCAGGTGGCGGGGGACGAAGTGGTGGGGCGTGCGCCACACCTTTCCTTCTTCAAACCGGTGATCGACAACCATAAGCAAGAGTACGAAGGGATTTGGCATCCGCATCACCTGCAGATTATGCAGCATCACTTCCGCAGTCTGCGCTGGGAGCATCAGGGTGACGACCTGGTGATTGAGGTTTGCACCCTGATTGCACCGCCGGTGTTCGATTTCGGCATGCGCTGCCGTTACCGCTGGCAGATATCGCCGCAGGGGCATGTCAGCCTGGATCTGTCGGGCGCGCCTTATGGCGACTTCCAACAGGTCATTCCGAAGATTGGGCTGGATTTCGGCCTCAGCCGCCGCTTTGAACAGGTGGAATACTATGGCCGTGGGCCGGGTGAAAACTATCAGGACAGCTGCCAGGCCAACCTGATCGGCCATTATCAGCAGCGGGTGGGCGAGCTGTTTGAACACTACCCGTTCCCGCAGGATAACGGCAACCGCCAAGAGGTCCGTTGGCTGAGCCTGCAGGATGGCGAAGGCAAAGGGATATTTATTCAGCCGCGACGGCCGATCAACTTCAGCCTGTGGCCTTATAGCGCCGATATGCTGCATCAGGCTCAGCACATTAACGAGCTGCAAGAAAGTGATTACCTGACGCTAAACCTTGACGATCAAATTCTGGGCCTTGGTTCCAACTCCTGGGGATCGGAGGTGCTGGATTCGTATCGGGTTTATCTGTCGCCGTTCAGCTACGGCTTTACGCTGGTGCCTTTCAATCGGCAGGAAACCCAGGCAGAGAAGCTGGCCGAGTTTAATTACGCGCCGGTCAATAATAACGCTCAGTCAGAAAAGGCGAACTCATGATTATTGTCGAATCATTAGCGGAGTTTCAGCGCATTTACCGCTCAGGGAAAAAATGGCTACGCTGCATGGAGGCCATCAATAATATTAATAATATCGAGCCGAATGTCTTTCATTCTGTCGGCGACTCGCTGGTCTACCGACTGGCGTCCGGCCCTGGGCAGCAGCATGGTGGATTGGAGGGGAATCGCCGCTATTTTGATCTGCACTATTACCTGGCCGGCCAGGAGAACATTGAGGTTGCTGATAAAAGCGAACTGACTTCGGTAGTGGCCTATCAGGATGAAACCGACCGCGAAATTTTCAACGGGCAGGGGGAAATACACCGCGTAGGCGAGGGCAACGTGGTTATTTTTGAGAACCATCAGGCGCACCGATTCAAAGAGAGCCACCAGGTAAAAAAAGTCATTTTAAAAGTGACCGTCGAAGACAGCTATTTTATGAATAAATAGCGGCAATCTCTTATTCCAATATATACCCCAAATAATTCGAGTTGCTTGTAGGCGGCAACTGAGCGAAGCCCCAGGAGCTTACTCAAGATCGATCCTGGGGTGAGTGGCAAATCTGCCGGGAGCAGATTTGAACGTTGCTTGCAGCGGCCCCGTAAGGGGTGAGGCCCAAGGATGGGCCGAATAGTGCAGCCAACACCCAAGTAGCTTGAAGTATGACGGGTATAAGTACCCTACAAATTTCGGAGAGTGTCTATGGCTGTGTCGAATAGAAATACTATCGGCAAGTTTGGCCTGCTGGCGATGACGTTCGCGGCAGTGTTCAGCTTCAATAATGTGATAAATAATAATATCCAGCTTGGCATCGCATCCGCCCCGGTATTTTTGGTGGCGACCATTATCTATTTTATTCCTTTCTGCCTGATCATTGCCGAGTTCGTCTCGTTGAATAAAAACTCCGAGGCGGGCGTATACGCTTGGGTAAAAAGCGCGTTAGGCGGACGCTGGGCATTTATGACCGCCTATACCTACTGGTTCGTGAATTTATTCTTCTTCACCGCGCTGCTGCCGAGGGTCATCGCTTACGCCTCCTACGCGTTTTTGGGGTATGACTACGTCTTTACGCCATTAACTACCGCGATCATCAGTATTTTCCTGTTCGCATTTTCGACCTATATCTCAAACAGCGGTGCCAAACTGCTGGGCCCGATGACCTCTGTGACCTCATCGTTGATGCTGTTGCTGACGTTTTCCTACATCATTCTGGCCGGTGCGGCGGTAATTGGCGGTATAGAGCCGGCTAACCCGATTACCGTAGAAGCCATGACCCCAAGCTTTAGCTGGGCATTCCTCGGCATTACCGCCTGGATTTTTCAGGCCGCGGGCGGGGCAGAGTCGGTTGCGGTGTACGTCAACGACGTCAAGGGCGGCAGCCGCTCTTTTGTTAAGGTGATTGTGATTTCCGGGCTGGTGATTGGCGTGCTGTATTCGGTAGCGTCCTTGCTGCTTAACGTGTTCGTTAGCCGTGCCGATTTGCACTTTACCGGTGGCACGGTGCAGGTATTCGAAGGCCTGTCGGCGCACTTTGGCCTGCCTGCGGTGCTGATGAACCGTTTCGTCGGGCTGGTTTCCTTTACCGCGATGTTTGGCTCATTGCTGATGTGGACCGCCGCACCGGTCAAAATCTTCTTCACCGAGATCCCCAAGGGCATCTTTGGCGAGAAGACCATTCGGTTGAATAAGCATGGCGTGCCAACCCGCGCCGCCTGGCTGCAGTTCTTTATCGTGATCCCGCTGATGCTGATCCCGACGTTGGGTTCGGACAGCGTGCAGGAGTTAATGAATACGCTGATAAACATGACCGCCGCCGCTTCGATGTTGCCGCCGTTGTTCATCATGCTGGCCTATCTGAACCTGCGTTTGAAGTACGACCGCGTGGAGCGTGATTTTAAAATGGGCTCCCGGCTGCAGGGGATTGCGATTGTCAGCACGCTGATTGTCATTTTCACCGTAGGCTTTATCGCGTCAACCTTCCCGACCGGCGCCAGTATCATGACCATTGTGTTTTATAACGTAGGGGGCCTGGTGGTGTTCCTCGGCTACGCCTGGTGGAAATACAACCGCTATTCGAAGAGCCTGGGCGCCCAAGCCCGCTATGATGAGGACACGCCATTAGCAAGGATTGCGCTGGAGTCGCAGGAGGGTAAAAAGACCCCAAGTGGCGATCTGGGCTGTACCCCTTTGTAAGCGCATTAGTGATTTATCCACGCCCCCTCGGCATCCGCTGAGGGGCACCAAGTTTCCAGAACGCGACTTCATTTCAATACAAATGTGAAAGGTATCTCTTTTCGGGGACAACACGGCTTGCCCAAGCTCCATCAGAAAAGGGTAAGGTTCGGTAAACCCAACAAATGTTAGGTTGCGTCACGGAAAACTCTATCCGGTTGTTTTGTTGAGATTATTATAAGAATAAAATGCTGTGTCTCGGCTAATGATTATTTTTGACTCTTTTTGAAGGATCAGACCGACTTTATTATTTGATGGGCATCACAGAATTAACGCTGAAACCCGGTTCATTCATCTTACGATCCTCTTCCCAAATCTTCGCTAAAGCCTTTAATCCCACTTTACTGTTTTTCATGCCCGATATAAAACAAACGTATGTTTAAAAACAAACAAGTGTCCAATATGACCAGCAGAGAAAAACAGATATTGCATCTTCTGAGACGTGATCCTTTGATCCCACAGCAGGAAATTGCCGATGTTTTAGGTATTAGCCGCTCTGGTGTCGCCGGACACATTATGAATTTAATGAATAAAGGATATATAAAGGGTAAGGGTTATATATTGTCGGAGCACAGCTATGTGGTAACCGTAGGTTCCACCAATATGGATGTCTGCGGTTATGCTTCCTCTAAATTAGTGTATGAAGATTCCAACCCGGGAAAAATAAAATGCACGCCAGGTGGGGTGGGCAGAAATATTGCGCAGAATGTCGCCTTGTTAGGCCGGGAATGTCACCTTATTTCCGTCGTCGGTGACGACTTCTATGGTGAAACCTTATTCGAACAGGCAAAGCTGGCGGGGGTACATGTCGACAGCTTCCATAAATTGCACGGTGAAAATACTTCTACCTATGTCTCCTTACTCGATAACAATGGCGAAATGCTGGTGGCGATTAACGACATGCGCATCCTCGAGAAACTCACGCCGGCGTTATTGGCCACGTCTAAAGAGTTGATCCTGCATGCGGGCGTGCTGGTGGTTGACTGCAACCTGACCGAGGACGCACTGGCCTGGCTATTCGGGCACTCCGGCAGCGTGCCGGTGTTTGTTGACACCGTATCGGCATTTAAAGCGCCCAAAATCCGCCGTTGGCTCTCGCATATCCATACTCTCAAGCCCAATCGCCTCGAAGCCGAGATCCTCAGCGGCATGGCGATCCACGGGCCGCAGGATGCGCCAGCGGTGGCCCGCTGGTTCCATCAACAAGGGGTACAACGCCTGGCGCTCAGCATGGGGCCAGCCGGGGTTTATTACAGCGAAATTGATGGGCAAAACGGCTGGTCGCAGCCACTGGTCGTCGACATCGTCAATGTGACTGGGGCCGGCGACGCCATGATGGCGGGCCTGGCCCATTGCTGGCTGGAAGATATGACGCTGGCGGACAGCATTCGTTTTGCGCAGGGCTGCTCGGCATTGACGCTGGCATCCGAATTTACCAATAACCCGAACCTGTCGAATGGCAGCGTACAAAAACTGTTGGAGCTACAAGTATGAAAAATAACATGATTTCCCATGACTATCTGGACATTTCGCCGGAGGTGGCCGAGGCTTTGGCCCACAAACGCCCGGTTGTGGCTCTGGAATCCACCATCATTTCTCACGGCATGCCGTACCCACAGAACGCGCAGACGGCGCTGGAAGTGGAACAAAAAATCCGCGATCACGGCGCGGTGCCCGCGACCATCGCCATCATCAACGGCCGCATGAAGGCGGGATTGAGCCGTGAGGAAATAGAACTGCTGGGCAAGGAGGGACATAAGGTGGCGAAAGTGAGCCGTCGCGATCTGCCGTTCATCGTCGCCGCCGGTAAACACGGGGCGACCACCGTGGCCTCAACCATGATTATTGCCGAGATGGCGGGCATTCACGTCTTTGCCACCGGTGGCATCGGCGGCGTGCACCGCGGCGCAGAACACACGTTTGATATCTCGGCGGATCTGCAGGAGCTGGCACGCACCAATGTCGCGGTGATCTGCGCCGGTGCCAAGTCTATTTTGGATTTGGGGCTGACCACCGAATACCTCGAAACCCACGGCGTACCGCTGATCGGCTACCAGACCCAAACGCTGCCGGCATTCTTTTGCCGTACCAGCCCCTTCAGGGTCAGCATTCAGCTAGATGCCCCGGCGGAGATCGCCCGCGCCATGGCCACCAAGTGGCAGACCGGGCTGGAGGGCGGCATGGTGATTGCCAACCCGATCCCGGCGCAGTATGCGGTGCCGGAGGAAAAAATTAATGCCGCCATTGAGCGTGCCGTGCGGGAATCGGTTGAACAAGGCGTTCAGGGCAAGGACAGCACGCCATTTTTGCTGGCCAGAGTGGCTGAATTGACCGGGGGCGAAAGCCTGACCGCCAATATTCAATTGGTGTTCAACAACGCCAAGCTGGCCGCGCAAATTGCCTGTTGTTATCAGGAGGCCGCCGCCTAAGACGACGCGTTATTCCTTAAGTTTTACCCTATAAACAACATTAAATAAAAACGCCAGCCTGAAAGGTGGAGGGGAGTGCTTTGCCCTTTTCACCTTTCAGGACAGGTACATTTACATACCCAATGACTTTTTCGCTACGGCTGAAATACGACGGGTATTAAGGGACGGATTTATGGACTTACTACGCAGCCTGTCAGGTATCTGTATTCTTCTCCTTATTGCTTTTATTTTTTCCAACAACCGTAAACGAATCAGCCTGAGAACAGTTTTCAGCGCATTAATACTGCAAGTGCTGTTGGGCGCAATTATGTTATATGTGCCCGCCGGTAAATGGGTGGTTAATGCCATTGCCGGTGGCGTCAATAAAGTCATTTCGTACAGCGATGCCGGTAGCTCATTTATTTTTGGCGGACTGGTCGGCCCTAAAATGAATGTCTTGTTTGACGGCGCAGGTTTTGTTTTCGCTTTTCATGTTCTGCCGGCCATTATTTTTATTACCGCACTGATTTCGATTCTCTATTACCTCGGCGTGATGGGGTGGGTGATTAATCTGTTGGGCTACGTATTCCAAAAGATGCTGAGCATCAGCAAGGTTGAGGCTTTTGCCGCGGTGACCACCATCTTTTTAGGGCAAAACGAGCTGCCCGCGGTGCTTAAGCCTTTTATTAACAAGATGAGCCGCAATGAGCTGTTTACCGTCATTTGCAGCGGAATGGCGTCGATCGCCGGCTCGATGTTGGTGGGGTATGCCGGCCTTGGCGTATCGATTGAATATCTGCTGGCGGCATCGTTGATGGCGATCCCCGGTGGTATTCTGTTCGCACGTATGCTGAGCCCGGCAACCGAGGCGTCGCAGGTCGAGTTCAGCCAGATGGCGTTCAGTGAAAAACGCCCGGCGAGCATTATCGAAGCCGCGGCCAGTGGAGCGATGCTCGGGCTGAAAATAGCCGTGGGCGTCGCTACCGTGGTAATGGCCTTTGTGGCGTTAATTGCGCTGATTAATGGCCTGATTGGCGGCGTCGGCAGCCTGTTTGGCTGGCAACAGCTTAGCCTGGAAAGGTTGTTCGGATATGTGTTCTCGCCTTTGGCTTATATCATGGGGGTTAGCTGGGATAACGCTGGGGTAGTAGGTGGGCTGATTGGCCAGAAGCTGGCGATAAACGAATTTGTCGCATACGTGAATTTTTCAGCCTATCTCAAAGACAGCGTCGCGGTGCTCGATCCTAAAACCATCGCCGTCATCTCTTTCGCACTGTGCGGGTTCGCCAACTTCGGCTCGATAGCCGTGGTGGTGGGGGCGTTCAGCGCGGTAGCACCGGAACGCGCTTCGGATATTGCCAGCCTGGGCTTGCGCGCGCTGCTGGCCGCTACCTTGTCTAATCTGATGAGCGCCACCATCGCCGGGCTGTTTATCGGTCTCGGTGCTTTGAGCGTGGCATTATGATCACGCCCTTTCTTTGGCGTGAGCGTGATTATTTTCCGCGCTAAACTTGCGCATTAGATAAGTGACTACTAATGTGTAGTCATGAATGAAAATGACCTCTTCAAAGCGCTGGCGGATCCCACCCGGCGCAGCATCTTCGAAAAACTGGCCGCTGGCGGCATGAATGCCAGCGCACTGCGTGAAGGCATGACGATCAGCCAATCTGCGATGTCTCAACACCTGGCCGTGTTGCGGCAGGCGGGGCTGGTGTGCGAGGCGCGCCAGGGCCGTTTCGTCAATTATCAGGTTGACCCGCAAGGGTTGGCGGTCATCGCGCAATGGCTGGACAAATACCGTGCCTTCTGGCCGGCACGCATCGACAGGCTGAATGTGTTGCTAAAGGACATGGATCAATGACCCCAACCGACGCCACGCAGCCGCCGCTGGTGCTGGAGTATCAACTCGATGCGCCGCCAGAGAAAGTCTGGCGGGCTATCGGGATCCCGGCATTGCGCGAACAATGGTTACCGAATGCCGAACTGGCCGATACCGAACCGGTAGTGATAACGCCGGGCGAAGCAATCAGCTACCGGATGCGTGATGATCGACCGCCGTACCTCGAAAGTACCGTGACCTTGCAAATTCTGCCCGCCGCCGACGGCGGAAGCCTGTTACGCGTCATTCACCGACTCGACGACGACAGGTTGACGGCAGCGAACGACGGTGGATTGCAGCTGATGCGCGCTGCCTGACGCTCAACTCATTATTCCAATCTGAAAACAGGAGTTCACCGATGCGTGAATCGATGCTGCTCGTCCCGACGGTGGTAGAACAGACCAGCCAGGGAGAACGTTCGTTCGATATTTATTCGCGGCTGCTGCGCGACCGCATCGTTTTCCTGAACGGCGAGGTCAACGATCAGGTGGCAGAAATGCTCTGTGCTCAACTGCTGTTTCTCGAAGCGGAGAACCCGGAGAAACCCATAAATTTATATATCAATTCACCGGGCGGGGTGATCACCAGTGGCTTTGCCATCTACGACACTATGCAGTACATCAACGCACCGGTGCATACGCTGTGTATGGGCACAGCTCGCTCGATGGGGTCATTCCTGCTGATGGCGGGTGAGGCAGGCCACCGGATGGCGCTGCCCAATGCCAGCCTGCACGTGCACCAGCCACTGGGCGGTTTTCAGGGGCAAGCGTCAGATATCCTTATCCACGCCGAAGAGATGAAACGCACCAAGCACACCGTGATCCGCCTGTACGCCGAACACTGCGGTCGTCGCTACGAAGAGGTTGAGCGCGCACTCGATCGCGACCGCTTTATGAGCGCCGACCAAGCGGTAGAGTGGGGGCTGGTGGATAAGGTGCTACGGGCGCGATGATACGCTGCTCAGCAGACGATCAAGGGCCTGTAGATACTGTTCTTGCAGGCTCTGCGCCCGTAGAGAGTCTCCCCGCACCGCGACAAGGGCCAAACCGCTGCCATGGGCATGATCAACCAAAATATCGCGCCACTGTAGGGGCTCTGTCGTCATCTCAGCCAGTAAGGCCGTAAGGCGATCGGTAATCTGCCGGGTGACCCCGGCAAAGGCCTCAGGCGTGGCAAAGATTGCCAGCGTGAGCTGGGGGTGATAGCCGACTGCGCGATGATAGCGCGTGAGCAATGTTCGAATTTCTGTCCGCGGATCAGCCAATCCGTTCAATCCCTCCATGGCTTCGGCATAGACGCGATCGGATAAAGCGCGCAACAGTCCGGCCAGATCACCAATATGGTGATACAGGCTCATCGGCGTGACGCCCAGCCGAGTGGCGAGGGTGCGCATCGTCAGCCCTTGTCCGCCACTTTCATCCAGCAGGCCAAGAGCGGAATCCAGAATGTGATCCCGCGTTACTCCTTTTCCGTTGGTTGGACGCCCGCGTGGACGAGTCATTGGGGCAATACCTGATAGTGAGATTGCACCAGGCCCGAAGGGAAGCTCCGGCTCGACAGTAATTTTAAATCAATGTCCTGTTGCAGCGAGCCGAACAGAGGCCTGCCCGAACCAAGCAGTACGGGAACCTTGGTGATCACCATGTCGCTAACCAACCCCTCGCGCAGAAAGGACTGTATTAATTGCCCGCCATCCACATAGACACGGTGCACATTCTGCGCGGCCAACTGCTCAAGCGCATACTTTGGCGTGAGGTTGGCGAACCGAACTTTACCTGTCAGGGCAGGAGGGACCGGCTCATTGGCCAGTTGTTTGGACAGTACGAGTACCGGGAGGTCATAAGGCCAGATATCGAAGGTGAGTACCTTTTCATAAGTCCCTCTCCCCATCAGGATCATGTCTTTGTCAGCGATAAAGGTATCGAAGCCATGATCTTCGGCCGAGGCGTCGCGTTGCAATAACCAGTCGATGTCGCCATCTTGCCGAGCGATAAAACCATCCAGGCTGGTGGCGATGAAAACGTGTGTAGTGACCATTGAATGCTCCATATTTATACGCTGTATATTATTGCGTCGGTATGGCCCAAAATCAACGTCACCGGTTAAAACAAAAAATCCACGCCGGGGCGTGGATTTTGGAATTTGCTGCAGAGGCGGGAGTTAGACGTTAAACCGTTATTTTTTAATCATTGTATTGATTTGTATGTATTTTATTTTTACAATCTATCTCTGTACTCATTTATGTACTCACTTTAAGTTTTGTGAATATTGACTTGATAATCATCTACTCAACCATGTGTATTTTTTCAATAGATTAGATGATGTCTACTTGCCAACCACGCTGCTGAAGCAACTGAATTTGTTCACTAGATATTCGATCAGAGTGAAGGGCTAGACAAAGTAAATGTTTCGGACGACTCATTGCGACATAAAACTGCCGCATAAAAACTTTATTGGGTTTGAATGCCCTAAGTGAATTTGGTTTCTCTGGTAGGCTGGCATTGGGATGCTCTACGCTGGGTAGCTCTCCAGTCAAATATGGCAACATAGTTTGTAGATCGAATGTGTGGTTTTTGGTCTCAATAACTAGCGTTGCATCATGGGTCTCGCCTTTGACAGCATGTATTGTTGATAGCTCAATATGAAAGCCATCCTCATGGATTAGAGTGTTATCTTTCAAGGGAGTAAGTGAGCTTGCGTGTTCAGCCTGTCTAGCTTCATCTGGATTTGTATCTTCATGAAATGCCATATAATCTGTTGCCTCGGCGGGGATGTTTTCTAACCTTAGCAAGGAAATTAATGTACGGCAGGCAATTTCCCAATGTTGTTGTTTTGTAACTTTAGTCTCGGTGAGTAAATAAAATAACCCTTTACGAAAGCGAGTCCAGCTTCCTATTTTGATTAAATATTCTCGTAATGTTGTACTGGAAAAATATTTCTCATTGTCATCCATCTTATTGCACATTCGCATAAGCTTAAGAATACACGTTAGTAAGAGTTTATAATTATCTGCCAAATCGATAGTTGAATTTTCTTGGCACCGGCGAACAGCTTCTATAAAATAATTTTCTTTGAAATGACTTTTTGATTTGGTTTTGTCAAAATCAGGCCAATAATGGCCAATTCTAAATTGTGCTTCATTGGGTGCTATCTTAGCTCCGACTGCACCAACAACTTTTACCGTAAATTTTTTATTTTGTTTATATTCTACAGAAAACTGATTTGAAACAATTTGAGCAAAATGCTCAATGACTTTTTCGCAAGTATCGTCATTGAAAATGATAACAGTATCGGAAAATCTATTTCGAGTAGTATGGGCTTGTGCTCTATCTAATAAATTTGCTTCTGTTAACTCCGTTTCCAATGGGATTTCATTGAAACTTAAATTACAAATTTTGTTAGATAGAACTCCATCAAAGCGATGAGATGTATGAATTACATAATCCATCTGGTCTCGCAACTTACCGTTAAAGCTTTGATTAGACTCTTCTGTTCCAATGTTATTAAAAATAGATTGATCTGGATCTCCAAAACGCTGAACAATGAGTGATGAATTATGCAGGAAGACTTTACTTAAAAGCACATCTTGGAATTTTTGTGTATCCTGCATTTCATCAATTAAAACAAACGGAAACCTTGCTCGAATGACCTCAGCTAATTCAGGATTGTTTGTGCATGCTTTATCGGCGTGCGTATACATATCACGAAAAAGAAACACGCCTCGTTCATCCAGATAATTTTTTAATCGGCCAAGGTCGCGTTTAGCCCTCTGAAGATTATTATCTTGATTCCAGCTTCTGGGTTGTTTATCAAGATTAATTTCTTCACCATTCTGAGAAATATATCGGAATGTACCTCTGAAGAAAGCCTCTTGTTCTATAGTATTGCCTAATCCATTTAATGTCCCTCTAAGCCAAGAAAATTGAGCTAATTCGAGCAGTTTAATAGCTTGCTTAGCGTATATCTCATTGTCTACTGTGATATCTTGAATACCACGAGATCTGATATATGGTAATGCTAAAAAGCGGTGTATAAACTCCTGAATGGTCCCAATAAAATGAGGATATTTCAGTAAATGCTGTGCAGCTTTTGATGTTGAGCATTGAAGGCGGCTAATGATCTCATCTTTAGCCACATTGGTATGAGACAGGACGCATATCCCTCGGTGTGGAGAGTTCCACTTTTTAGCAAGAAGAATGAGCTTAGTGGCAATCAATGTTGTTTTTCCACTTCCCGGGCAAGCTTGTACATCAATAGAGTGCATAGCTTTCAGAATTGAAATACGCATATCATCCTGTAGAATAAGCTTTTCAGATTCGGCTATCTCAGTAATGTCGTCATGCGTAATAAAGCCTTCAAACGACTGCGGCATTCTGCACCTCTTCGATATTTTCTTCAATAGGCTCTGTTACATATTGAATAGCCTCAATTAGATAGTTTGGAAGCCTCTGTTTGAGTTCGATTGCAAACTCGTTTTTTGCCTGTGTTTGGGCCGACTTAGAAATATCGCTATTATTGGCATCCTCATCACTAAGAGAAGCTATCGTGTCATCAATTTTTTGGTCTTGTTGCTTTTGAAGAATGCTAGACAGTTTATAGGCAAAGTCTGTTTTTGAAACTTGGCTAAGAATGAATGTCGCTTTGGTATCATCATCGCCAACGATATTATCGATTCCTACATTGGAGCCAACAATAGCTTCATAGCACTCACTAAAAAGACCGTATTTAGCCAGACAGTACTCGAAAGTCCAGTCATCCGATATTTTGACTACAACATTTTGCTTATTTAATTGATCGATATGTTCATTTTTTCTCTGCTGGTCGTCGGGGTAATTTCTTCGCCAATAGACTTGATTTCTGCTATTTTCTTTTTTAAACCCGTATGGGTTACTGCCGTCATCTTTTTCTTCAGCACAATCAGGCCAAAGATCAAGGTCCCTAAGTACGCATATTTTTGTCGGATGCCATGCATTTGGGTTCCCATCTTGGCCGGATCTTAAGAATAACTTGGCAAAACGCTTCCATGAGCCGCTATTGTCATATTTGACGATAGATACGCCATAATTTTCTAAAGGGCGCCCCAACAACTTTGCCAATTCAGGTAACAGGATATTCTCACCATCACCTTCAACAAGTAGGACTGCTTTAGCAAAAAAGACATTCGCTTTAGTTGAATCTAAAAATTTTCTTAAAAATTGGTAATCATCTTTAGCAAGTTCTGTTTCACCAACAGCAAGCGGCCAAGCTCCCCCTTCAGATAGCATGATGATTTCAGCAGGGTCTGCTTTAGAGGCTATGTTAGGACTATGAGTTGTCAGAATACACTGTACTCCATCAGGTTTTTTCTCGGTTTTAGTTGTTTTATTTATGAACTGAAGGAGTTTCATTTGTAGCTGAGGGTGAAGGTGTGCTTCGGGCTCTTCTACGAGAAGTAAAGGAAATTCGTTGTTTGCTTCTTGTTCCAGGAGTAGTAATTCTGCCCCCATAAAAAGAAGGTTGAGGTAACCGAGTCCATGTGATCGTTGGTCATTGGTCAGGGAGAGTGTTAATCCCTCTAATAGAGTGCGTAAATGGCGCTTTTGGATGTGTTTTGGTAGGTTAGATAGGTCTTCTTCTTTAATGCCTACGATATCAATAAATGCACCAAGTTTTGATTTGTCTTTCTCAAAAATAAGCTCATGAAGATATTTTTGCTGAATGTTTTCAGCCGATTTTTTTAGGGCAGCATCATCAGTAAGAAGCTCATCATTTGCCTTAGCGATGATAGTAAGAATACTCTCCATTCCTTCTATAATGTCTTTTGAAGAGCTCAGTATTTGAGATAAACGAGAGGCTCTACCACTAGAAAGTTCCACTTCAGCATCTCTTAGCGGTTTAAGATACGTTGAGGCTAGAAAGTCTCTTATCTCAGACTCAATGGCTAAACCGTTTCCATCGATACCTGAACGTAATTCGGTCTTTATATAGGGATAGCCTCTTTTCTCTAATCCTGTAATTTGAGCGTGTAGCTGAACGTAAAGGACGGAACGGTTTTTCTTTTCACCGTTATCATCTTCATATTCTTCGTGAGAAATATGTTCGACAAAGCGATGTGCATGGAGGCCTACTTCAGAAAATTTTAGTTTTATTTTTAAATCATCAGAATTGTTGTGAAAATCTTGCTCTGTAAGATAAGCACGGTCATTGGATTTTGTACCTAGCGTATACCGAATTGCATCAATCAATGCAGTTTTACCTGAGTCATTCTCGCCAACCAACACATTAAGGCCTCGGTTTAACTTCAAGCTTAAATGCTGGAACAGCCTAAAATTTGATATTTCAATATGTGATAAATACAAATTACAGCCCTCTTGAATGCAAAGATTAAATATCATACTTGTATGATAATTTCGTCAAATTTTATACGCCACAAGTAAAAAAGTCTACTTACCCATTGATTTTACAGTAGTTAATCATAGTTGATCTGTGACGCTGATCCAATAGGCTGAATAGGGGGCGATTAGGTAATCTCCTTGAAAAATCAGTAATTTTCTTCAGGCTATTGCCCCGGCGGGAACATTGCCTTCTCTATAACAAAGAGGATGTCATTGTTTACTTTGATGATGCGCTGATGGGAAAAGGGGATCGTGGTGTCGTGACCTGCCCCCAGGATTAGATACAACCTTCAGTTAGTAATGTCGGTTTGTTTACCTTCACATTTTCCATTTCGCCACCGTGCTGCAAACTCTGATGGCGTCTGATAATTCAGTGCCGAATGTGGACGACACTCGTTATAATCCTGCCGCCAGTCATTAATGATTTTCCTGGCGTGAACGATATCGCTGAACCAGTGCTCATTCAGACATTCATCGCGAAATCGTCCGTTAAAGCTCTCAATAAATCCGTTCTGCGTTGGCTTGCCCGGCTGGATTAGGCGCAACTCAACACCATGCTCAAAGGCCCATTGATCCAGTGCGCGGCAAGTGAACTCCGGCCCCTGGTCAGTTCTGATCGACGCCGGATAGCCTCGAAACAGTGCAATGCTGTCCAGAATACGCGTGACCTGAACGCCTGAAATCCCGAATGCGGTGGTAATTGTCAGACACTCCTTCGTGAAGTCGTCCACACAGGTCAGGCACTTGATCCTGCGACCGGCTGCCAGCGCGTCCATGACGAAATCCATCGACCAGGTCAGGTTGGGCGCCGCCGGGCGGAGCAGCGGCAGACGTTCCGTTGCCAGTCCTTTACGACGTCGTCTGCGTTTTACGCCCAACCCGCTGAGATGATAAAGGCGGTACACGCGCTTGTGATTAATATGAAGGCCTTCACGGCGCAGTAACTGCCAGATACGGCGGTAGCCAAAACGCCTGCGCTCAAGTGCCAGCTCAATAATGCGCCCTGATAAATGCGCATCAGCTGCCAGACGCTGAGCCTCGTAGCGGCAGGTCGACAGAGACAAGCCTGTAAGCCTGCAGGCACGACGTTGCGACAGACCGGTCGCATCACACATAAACTCAACGGCTTCCCGCTTCTGGTCTGTCGTCAGTACTTTCGCCCCAGAGCCACCTGAAGTGCCTCCTTATCCAGCATGGCTTCGGCAAGCAGCTTCTTAAGTCTGGCGTTCTCTTCCTCAAGCGACTTCAGGCGCTTAACTTCAGGCACTTCCATACCGCCATACTTCTTGCGCCAGGTGTAAAAGGTGGCGTCGGAAATGGCGTGCTTACGGCAGAGCTCACGGGCAGAAACCCCGGCTTCAGCCTCGCGGAGAATACTGATGATCTGTTCGTCGGAAAAACGCTTCTTCATGGGGATGTCCTCATGTGGCTTATGAAGACATTACTAACATCGGGGTGTGTTAATCAACGGGGAGCAGGTCAAGAGCATCTGGCAGATGGGTTGTATATTTTACATAACCCATTTGCCAAGCATCCGTTGCCTAAAGAGACGCTAAGCCACCCTAGAGTAGCACAAGGTTATGTTGAATCTGATGGATACGTCAATTTTGTAGCCCCGGAGGATTTTCTTTTATTGCGTTTTTTACAATCATTTAATCTTAAAGATTAGTAAATATGGTCATATTTATTTACTTTACATAGATAAAGTCTAAAGATGGCACTTTCCTTTAAACTCAACTATCTATGATTTAGAGTTGTTGTCAACCGGCCTGCTTCCGTAACTGTTAGTTCGACTGACGAGATTCCAGTTTCCCTCTAAAAGACTTTGTTGATTAAAACAGGTCACCGAATAGCCATTTAGTCCACTTTGGGCACGAAGCGGCCGGACTAACTGAGCAGAAGGTCCGTTATGAGCGAAGAGCTGACTTTCATAAAAAAACAAACTTATCTCTGGCAACAGGCTTACCTGAACAGTAAAACAACAGACCAATTAAGGCCCTTCATCTTGCCCACTGGCGACATCATGTGACTAGGTCAATGCTAATTGGGAGGCTGTAGCTTTATTAAATATATTTTTCGCCTCCAGAACAAGAGACACTCTAATATGATTTAAGCTTATTATGTGGTAGCGGAGATAATTCTACTGGAGAAGTGTTACATGAAAGAATATTTTGAAATTATGTGTAATTGTTTCAGCTGATTATTATATTCCAACTGTGTCATTTAAATGTAAATAACATAAAGTCAGTCGGCTAACATAACCGATGACTTATTATGCAGTTAAAAGGAGTTAGAACAATGAAATATAGTGGGATGTCATTTTGGATTTAGAAGCATGAAAAATCCACCTTTCCAATTACGTCACGAAATGAAATTTCATTTTCATTTACAAAGTTATAGAACCCTAAATTTAGGTAAGACTTGTATGGAAGAGAAAAATATAACCCAATCTCGGTATCCACAAACCTTTCGGTGTCTTTTTGTTCAGAGTCCATATCGATTAACTCATGAGATAGCAGTAATTTTATCTCTTCGTCTGCATTGGGGTAAGTTTTTTTAACAAAACTATAGAAAATACTTGGATGCTCATCATATCGTTCACGTTTATAGTTAGCCCGCTCATAAAGCATTGCTAGAAACTCGCGTGTTATTCGTGGCAAGGAATAAAGGCGACTCGCTAATTCCTCAATGTCTTTCTTAGTTTTATCAATTTCTTCTTGTGTGGCTACTGCTCCGCCTTGTGCAGCTTCCCAGTTACTGAAAATGACCCCATCGCTAAGTTGTTTTTTTGGACGTGATTCCCAAAGATCATAACCATTCGTTTGAAACTCACCATTCTCATCAGGGACCTGAAGCTCAATTTTGACTTTCGCGCCTTCTTTTTGGATGATGCTATGGATTTTTTGGATATTAACCAAATCTAACCCAATTATTTTACGGAATAAGTCAGTCAAATCCATAATGTTTTCGTTTGGATCAAATACTATATCTTTATGAATTTTACTTTTTTGTTCTTCTTCACTTTCATCATAAGATTCTTCGGTATCACTTCTATTAGCTAAAGCTTTCGTTACAGCCTCATACTTATCTTGTTTATCACCTATTATCAAAATATTGAAGTGGCGGTAATTATTTCTTTGTTCAGATGTTATTTTTTCAAGAGTGTTTATTACTTTTTTACTTGTTTTGTCAGTTGTGACCTGGAATGCTGTTTTTTTTGCCATATCAGCAAGATCTATACCAGGCTCGTTAGCTCTTGTTATGTTAGTGTTTATTAAGGATAGTTCCAGTGTCTCGTTTAGTATATCCTTGAAAAAATTCTCAGCAAACACAGATAAATCAGTATGTCCAAGTTTGTTTCTGACTTTTGCTTGCTGTGCTATATTTGATAGGTCGTCAATTATCTGTCCTATTAAATACCCACTAGTAATCATTTTATAAATACCTCATGAAAAATATTTGAAACGCTGCAGGATGTTTTTATACAAACCTATTGTGTTAAAACTGATAGGATCCTTCAGAATCTAACAGTATCAATGTATTAAATCAAAGCAATTTTTGAAACTATACAAGGGCTCATTCAACAACTATCGTGACCTATTCCCATTAGTTAATGGATAGGCTGATGATTGTAACGTCCGCTCTTGGCACAGAGCTGCTGTTGCAGCCCTGTTAACCTCAGACTTCAATGCCCAGATAACGGACTGTACTTTCCAGTTTCTGATGGCCCAACAGGGTTTGGATCACCTGGAGGTTCTTGGTTTTTTTATAGATCAGGTTAGGTGTTGTTCTTCTCAAGGAATGTGTGCTTTAAAGAGAATCTTCGAGGCCAAGCTTTTCTACCCACCCATGAAGAATTCGGCTGCATTGCCGGATTGATGTGTGCAGGTTAGTTCAGACCCTAGACCGAAACAAGAAGTCTTTACTATGAAAATTAACAGGCTGTATAAACAGCCTGTTAATTTATGCTAGAGCTTATAAAGCTCAGTTAATCTAGCTTTTTCTTTGGCAAATTCTTCATCAAGGTTCGAGAAGTCTGGAAGTGTAACCATTAAATCCTTAAGTTGATGAATAACATTCCAGGCATCGTAATGAATAAAGGGGTTTAAGCCAATTACGTTTCCCTCATCATTATTTTTAGATTTTCCTACACCACATAATTTGATGAATTTGTTGATTGCAGTTGTTTCATCCCAGTCAGAAACAAAAAGAAGCAAGGCAGATACAGCCAAAAGGGGATTGTTTTTTTTAACAGCGGATAAACTCCTGATCTTTCTGAAAAGAAACTCGTGATGTCTGGTTATTTTTTGTGCTATCCTTATCGTTGCTTCATATTTATTTTTAAGCAACCTTCTATCATAAACCTGATAACCTCGATCTCGTGCTACTAACCGATATGCTTGTTTAGTAAATGTGGTGCTATTCACAAGATTATAGAAAATAGCATTATTCTTATTGGTCATATCGATCATCAATGATGGGTATTTGAATCTTAAAGAACGATAAACTTCATCGTTTATATCAAACCAAGATTTATTTTTTCTCTCTTCATCGACAATATATGTATCTTCTCCTTTGCGGGAATACATGCTGGCTCTTACTAGGTTGATCATGTGAGGGCTGTAGTTAACAGAAAAAGTGCCCGATTGGCGTAATTCAGTAAACCACCGTCGCATGTTTCTAATATCTTCCTGATTGAACTCTTCATGTTCAATACCTCTACATACAAGCTCTCGAATTATACTTGTAATCTCAGAGCCGGAAGTGCCTAATTTTATAAAGCCATCCTTTGAAGAATCTATTTGCTTATCATCGCCATTGTAATGATCGCAAAATATTTTGTGCGCGTCTGTTCCGTCTTTTGTTCTAAACGAAAAATGAGATTGGCTAACTATTTTATTAGTTGTTTTCGAATAACCTTCTGAAACAACAATTGCACCGCTTACATTGCAAATTGGGCACTCTGCATCAAACGCAACAAATTCCTTGAAATCACTAAAATTAAGTACGTTATTTGATGAGTAAAGGTTTAGCAATTGAACTATGTCCAATTCCTTTTTGAATGTACGAGAATAGACCGTAATTGCCATTTGCACTCCCCTCGCCATAAATTTAGTTTGTATGAAATATTATCGCATAAAGATACTGATGAGCCAGTAATATAGCTAGAAATTATTCTTTGTGGTTCAGCGACCTAGACGTCCGCTACTAACACGGAGCGGACCTCCTGAAGTCCCCCCCAAGGTCCGCAAGGAGCAGACGTTGACACTTATATCTATCAATAAGATGCCAGTAAAAGTTGCAGCGATTCATTAGGTGTCGGAACTGTCTACTCGTTTAAAAACTAGCCTAATCGCCGTGGAACATTACTCTGACAGGCTTACCACGACTTACGTATACCATTTCCAGCGCTTTGCTAACCAATCAGTTTGCTCTCCGACGAGGGCAGCATTGCCAAACCCATAGGTATCCTTGCGAACAAGTCTTATGTTGTAATGATCATTCTTTACGCAGAGTTGCTATTCAGATAAAAGCACAAGGCTGAAAATGTGGGAGCCGGAATGGAAAGACAGAATTTTGAAACACTGTAAACAACGAGATGATGTAATGTTGTTCTTTAAATCCCTCTGGAGGGATTATTGTGCGGTTAAGAACAACAAATTTTGAGGCTAAATGCTGTAGGCTTTTTAACTAAAATATAATTAATTCATTTTATAAAACAAATGTTGTATAATTCAGCATTATCAACGGGAGAGAATACATGGCAAATAATACATCATCAACTCAATATGTTTCACGTTTATTAAGTAAGGGAGAAAACGATAGGTTAGATGAGCTAAAGAATATTCTATCTGAATTAGATATATGCATCAGACTAAGGAAAATAACGCAGCTCCAAAAATATGAGATCATTAATGAAATAAAGAGAGCCATTGCGGATGAAAGGGAAATTTATTTCGATGAGAAAAAATCCCCATCTGATAATATTAGTCGAGGGAATGCTAGCGCTAGTAATGATGACTTAGTGGATTTGATAGCAATGCTTAATAGAGGGAGAAGTCAATGAGTGATAGTGCTTATAATATGTATTCATTAGCCGTGTCTAGTCTTGCATTGCTACTGTCAGTGTATACGTTCTTCAAATCAAGAAAAGATATTAAATTTGCACAAGAGAATGCAAGTGAAGCATTGAAATTGCAACATGGTACAATTGAACTTCAAATTCGAACTGGTATAACTAACGCAAGAAATACAATAAACAACTTAACACCTATATTAACACCATACTTAGCAAAAAAACAAGCAGGTTCATTGAGCGTCGAGGAATCTTATTCTCTTGATTTATTATATAAAACTTATGATTCTTGTATTGAAGATCTTCTCAATCAATATGATGAAGCATGCAAAAAATATATTGATGGCAAAGTTGACAGAGCAATGTTCAAAGAGACATATTTTCATGAAATAAAAAACATAACATCAAGCCAAGACCTTTCTTCCTATTATAATATAGAGGCAACAAAGTACACATCCACCTTAAGGGTGCGCGATGAGTGGATAACTGAATGATATTAAGTGCCTTTATCGTTTATATAAAGGCACTTAAACCAATAATTAATGCCAATGCAAGTTTGATATTCCTTTTAAATATTCATCGGCAACTAAAGAGAACCTAGAAATATCCCCCCCAAAGAACCCACATTTTAATGGCTCCCAGTTAACGCCTTGTTCTTTGGCTTCCTTGATCATATTAGATAATGGAGAATTGTACGATCTTTTTTCTTTCCAACCAAAACGACCGATAGGTCCCCATACTGTTCGCTCTTGCTGATGATGCAGATCTGCAATGACAAGTGCAAAGAAACATTCAAAATCATCAAAAGCATTTTCGTAATTCTTCCCAATAAACAGGGTATCATCAATTAATGGTTGCAAGATGGTATGGAGATGCTCACTCATTGGTACGAAATGCCTTTCAAAACCGGGGAGCTGCTTAAACACATCTTGCCTAGTCAGCTCAAGAATGGCATTGGAAATGGCTTCAGAGAAATATAACGGCTTACCATTGCTCGAAAGTGATGAGTCTAATTTTATAAAGAAAATATTAAATAATGTGTCATATTTTTTATTTTCAAATGCAGCTATCCCCAAAGCATAAAACTGCATTATTAAAGGATACCACCGTAGATTTAACCATATAGTTAAACCACTTCCTCTTTCCAGTCTGTCGGTTGCACGAGCTAATGCTTTACTTAATAATGGAATATGAATTGTTCGAGCCCAATATGAAACACAAGAAACTATTAGTATTATATTTTTAGATGTGTTTTCATATTTAGAAATCCTCTCAAGGAGCTCTTCTTTAGTAAACTGCCCGTTTACTGAGAAAAAATCTTCACTTGTTTCAGAAAGAAAATTTTTAACTTCATCAATCACAAAGTCATGTAACTCGATAGAGGATGAATCATTCGCCAGTAATTGTTTTGTTTTTCTTATTTTATCTTCAGCCCTTAAAGGAGAGAATTCTGTCTGAAAATAGGGAATCGAAATTAATCTATCATTATCCGTTGTTTCCTCTGAATTGTCATTGGACCAAGAAGGAGATTTGAAAATAAAATCCCCATCACCATCAATATATCCGTAATGCGGACTTTGGTTGGAAGATTTATCATTTGATACTTTGTTGTAAACATAAGTCATCAAACCATTGGCGGTTAATACGCCGTTTTCGGTTAATGCTTTTCCTTTAAGGCCTTCTATTAGATGGCCAGTGAATACAGAATGATTTGGCAAAGGACCACCAGAATCTGCGACAGTCTCATCGGCTTTACCGGCTGTCAGCACTTGTCTGGAATACCGCAACATCATATCATTTAAGAAGCGAGTACTTCCTGGACCTATTCCTCGTGTTAATGCCAACCCACCATAGCAGGCATCCATGACGAAAAGTATATGTTTAGCTCTTATCAACTCTGCATTTTTGGTAAGTTCATCCCAGCGTATAAAGGTAGATAGATCATCTGTGATTGCATCATGCGGCACAAGAAACCCAACTTCACCATAAATTCCAGTTCGTGTTTCACCATGTCCAGCATAAAAAATGAAAATCCTCTCATCTAGTTCGACATCATCCCTTGTAAGTCTGGAAAATGCTCTTAATATATTTTCTTTGGTAGCGTTTTCATCAAGAAGAAATGATATATTACTCTCCTCGAAATCGAATTCATTGATGAGTAAACTCTTTATTTCTAATGCATCATTAACTGCATATGCGAGAGGGGATACATTCTTATATTTGTTTATACCAATAACTAAGGCCCTGCTATTGATATAACTTTCCTTTAGGAAGTAACGAAGATCTTTCATAAGCATATTCCATCGTATCAGATCGTTGTTGGTATCGTTGTGATTATATCACTTTGTTTATTCATTATGCTGCGTTCCTTTAATGTTATAACTACAAAACCCGCTCTTAGTGTACGCTACGAAGTCAGCTGGAGATTTCAGTGAACATTTTAGTGAAAAAACATTTGACCAGTAAGCCATAAATTAACAGTGTTCGATGTGCGCAATGTCCGCTCCTGGCACAAAGTGGACCCTGAAGAATGAGTTCTATCCTCGTGGTTCACTAAGTGCAGTAAGTTCTACTCGAATTCTGCTACCCATTTGTCCAACATATCTGCCCATTCCTGCATCATAGCCTTTCGCTCATCAAGATAAGTTGCATGGTTGTATGTGCGACGAACATTGTTGGTATCAGCGTGTGCAAGTTGGGCCTCAATAGCATCAGGTCGATAGCCCATTTCGTTTAAACGCGTACTTCCTGTAGTTCGGGTAGCATGGGGACTATAAATGCCACTCCATCCGAGGCTTTTAAGTAGCTGGCGCAGCGAGTGCGATGTCATTGGCCCTAGCGGATTATCTCTGCCCGGGAAAAGGTGCTGCCGATGCCCGGTTAACCCCTGTAGTGTTCTGAGCATTTTGACAGCTTGGAAGGGTAGGGGAATAACGTGTTCTCTGCGGGCTTTCATTCGCGCTGCCGGAATGGTCCATAGGGCGTTATTAAGATCGAATTCTGTCCATTCTGCTTCGGTGGCTTCTGCAGGACGCGCCAATGTCCACCACATAAGCCACATGCAATAGTTAACCTGATACGAGCCACGACTATTGTCAAAACAGCTTAGTAACTTTCCGATTTGCTGAGGATTTAGTGCCTGTTTGTGCTGTGTCTTATTAGCCGGAAGGGCCTTGCGCACAGGCCATACGGGATCGCTATCAGCTCTAAGCGTCGCGACTGCCAACTCAAAAACTGATGAAATGGTGCGACGGGCTTCAGCGGCAACTGTTGGTGCTCCTCGTTTAGCGGTTTCCTGAAGAATTTTAAGTATATGGTGTGGAGTGATCTCTCTGACAGGGAGCTTACCGATGGCGGGAAAAACCACACGTTCAAGCATATCCAGTCGCCGCGTTTTGGTGATTTCGGCCCAGTCTTTCATCTGCAACCACTCTTTGGCGATCAGCTCAAAGGTGTTGGATGCGTCGTTGACCTTGCGGATCTTATCTAACTGGCGAGCCTGTGTCGGGCTAACTCCATTCGCGACTTGTTTACGCGCTTGCTCACATTTTTCGCGAGCTTCGGCAAGTTTGACCGTTGGGTACTCACCCAACGCGAACATGCTGGATTTGCCGTTGAGTTTAAACCGATAGCGCCATGCCTTTTTGCCGTTGGGTTTCACTTCGAGGTAGAGACCATTGAAGTCATTGAGTCGATAGAGTTTTTCTTTCGGCTTAGCAGTGCGGCATTGCGTATCAGTGAGCATAGCGAGTCCTTGTCTATTTCTTATACCGCTATTGTACTCACTTAAAATGAAGATGGAAGAATGTTGTACTCATCAATGTACTCATTTTTGACAGCGTTTTTACGAGATGAGTTGAGACATTATGAAATGAAAAATCCACGCAATTGCGTGGATTTTATAGTGTTTTGTGATTTTCATGAGGTTAATTAAGACCTCGCGAGACAACAAATTTTATTTAGACGTTGAACAAGAAGTTCATCACGTCGCCGTCTTTAACGATGTAGTCTTTACCTTCTGAACGCATCTTGCCGGCTTCTTTGGCACCTTGCTCACCCTTGTAGGTGATGAAGTCTTCAAAAGCGATGGTCTGGGCGCGGATAAAGCCTTTTTCGAAGTCGGTGTGGATCTTGCCGGCTGCCTGCGGGGCGGTAGCGCCAACCGGGATGGTCCAGGCGCGGACTTCTTTCACACCGGCGGTGAAGTAGGTCTGCAGGTTCAGCAACTCGTAACCGGCGCGGATCACGCGGTTCAGACCCGGCTCTTCCAGGCCCAGTTCCGCCATGAATTCTTCGCGGTCTTCGTCTTCCAGCTCGGCGATATCGGATTCTACTGCGGCGCACACGGCAACCACAACCGAGCCTTCGCCCGCAGCGATTTCACGCACTTTGTCCAGGTACGGGTTGTTTTCGAAACCGTCTTCGTTGACGTTGGCGATGTACATGGTTGGTTTCAGCGTCAGGAAGCTCAGGTAGCGGATTGCCGCCTTGTCTTCTTCGGACAGATCCAGCGCACGCAGCATGCCGGCGTTTTCCAGCTGTGGCAGGCATTTTTCCAGGGCTGCCAGTTCCGCTTTCGCGTCTTTGTCGCCGCCTTTGGCTTTCTTCTGCACGCGGTGGATCGCGCGTTCGCAGGTGTCGAGATCCGACAAGGCCAGTTCGGTGTTGATGACGTCGATGTCGTCAGCCGGGTCAACTTTGTTGTTAACGTGGATGATGTTGTCGTTTTCGAAGCAGCGAACCACGTGGCCAATCGCTTCGGTTTCGCGGATGTTGGTCAGGAATTGGTTACCCAAGCCTTCACCTTTGGACGCGCCCTTAACCAGGCCGGCGATGTCGACGAATTCCATGGTGGTCGGCAGGATACGCTGTGGCTTGACGATCTCGGCCAGCTGGTCCAGACGCGGATCGGGCATCGGCACCACACCGGTGTTAGGTTCAATGGTGCAGAACGGGAAGTTGGCTGCTTCGATACCCGCTTTGGTCAACGCGTTGAACAGGGTGGATTTGCCTACGTTAGGCAGGCCGACGATACCGCATTTGAATCCCATGTTGTTATCACCTTAAATATCTTAACTATCAGCCGGTTAGGTTTAACCCACTGCATAAAGGACGAAATAATGGCGCCATTATACACGTAATGGCCGTTTTTCTCGATCTGGCTGTGTGTGATGGGTAAATGCCGAGGCAGTGCCGGTTTTTGATTGAGATTTGGATCACATTTACACATACTGACACTTCTGATTAACCTACAGGAAACGTGCCGGATGTCCTTCTTGCCCAGTCCACCCTAAGCTATCCCCCTCCTGAGGTTTGCCGCGCCCTGCGGCCTTGGTTCCCGTGCTGCGGGAATGTGTTTTATCTGTCAGAAGTGAATAATCCATGTTTAACCTGAACAATTTCAGGCTGTCGGCCGTCAAGAACGAGGTGCTGGCGGGCTTTGTGGTGGCGGTTTCAATGATCCCGGAAGCGGTCGGCTTTTCGCTGGTCGCCGGGCTTTCTCCGATCGTCGGGTTGCACACCGCCTTTATTATCGGGCTGGTCACCGCGCTGTTTGGCGGCAAGCCGGGCATGGTGTCGGGTGCAGCCGGTTCAATCGTGGTGGTGCTGATGAGCCTGGCGGCGCAGTACGGCATGGGGTACGTACTGTGGGCGACGATTTTTGCCGGGGTTATCCAAATCCTGATCGGCATTTTCCGCCTGGGTAAGTTTATCCGGCTGGTGCCGCTGCCCGCGGTTCACGGCTTCGTGAACGGGCTGGCGATTGTCATTATGCTGGCGCAACTGCATATGATTGCCGGGCAGGGGCTGCTGATGTATGGGCTGGTGGCTCTGGCGATCTTGGTGGTGGTGTTCTTCCCACGGTTGACGCGCGTCATCCCCGCGTCACTGGCGGCGCTTATCGTGGTTTCTGCTCTGGCAATCGGGTTTAACCTGCAAACGCTGCGGGTCGGCGATTTGGCGGACATTTCCGGTGCATTACCGCACTTCAGCCTGCCGATGGCGCCTTTTACCCTCGAGATGCTGAAAGTGGTGTTGCCGTACGCAGTGGTAATCGCGCTGGTGGGGCTGATCGAATCGCTGCTTACCATGACGGTGCTGGATGAAATGGGCGGCAAGAAAGGCAACGGCAACCGCGAGAGCATCGCCCAGGGGGCAGGCAACGCGGTTTGTGGCCTGTTTGGTTGTTTCGCCGGTTGCGCAATGATTGGCCAGTCGATCATCAACTTCACTTCAGGCGGGCGTGGGCGCATCTCCGGCGTGGTTGGCGCGATACTGCTGATTCTGTTTGTGGTCAGCCTGTCGGGCTATATCGGCCTGTTGCCGGTGGCGGCGCTGGCCGGGGTAATGCTGGTGGTGTGTTACAACACCTTTGAGTGGAGCTCGCTGCGCCGTCTGCGCCGGATGCCGAAGGCGGATGCGCTGGTGATGCTGCTGGTGACCCTGATTACTATCTTTACCGATCTGGCGATGGCGGTGATCAGCGGGGTGATCATCTCGGCGCTGGTATTTGCCTGGCAGCAGGCACGTATTCGCGTGCGTCAGCATCGGGTGGAAGGCGAGGTGGCGGTGTATCAGCTGGACGGGCCGCTGTTCTTCGGCTCCACCACGGCCTTTGCCGAACTGTTCGAACCGAAAAACGATCCGCAAAATGTGGTGCTGGATTTTGCCGGTACCCGGGTGATGGATTCCAGCGGCGTGGAGGCGATTGATAAGCTGACGGCACGCTATCTGTCGGCGGGGAAAACCATTCGGCTACGTCATCTGAGCGGTGACTGTGTACGCCTGTTGAAACAGGCCGGCCCGTTTTGCAGCCATGAACTGGACGATCCGCAATATTACGTGGCGGAAGAGGGTTACCAAACCGATAATGCTAACGTCGGCGAAGAAACCTTTAAACTGCGCACCTAAGGCAGATTGCAGCGGGCGCGATGCCCGCTGCAACGATGATCAGGCCTGTGCCTTGAAGCTGTGCAGGCGACGAACGGTTTTTTCCAACCCGTCAGTCAGCAGCACTTCCGTACAGCGTGCGGCTTCATCGATCGCTTCATCAATCATTTTTTGTTCGCTGGCCGGCGGCTTGCCGAGCACGAAACCTACCACTTTGTTTTTATCGCCCGGGTGGCCGATGCCGATGCGCAAGCGATAGAAATTCGGGTTATTGCCAAATTTGTTCTGAATATCCTTCAGCCCGTTGTGGCCACCGTTGCCGCCGCCCAGTTTGATCTTGGCAACGCCGGGGGGAATATCCAGCTCGTCATGCGCCACCAGGATTTCGTCCGGCTCGATGCGGTAGAAATTGGCCATTGCCAATACCGCTTTGCCGCTGAGATTCATAAAGGTGGTAGGCACCAACAGCCGCACGTCGTTGCCGGCCAGGTTCAGCCGGGCGGTGTAGCCGAAGAACTTGCTCTCTTCTTTGAGCTGCTGGTTATGGCGCTGGGCCAGTAAATCGACGTACCAGGCGCCGGCGTTGTGCCGCGTCTGCGCGTATTCAGCGCCCGGATTCGCCAGGCCGACTATCAATTTAATACTGCTCACTGGGAGATTCGCTATGATCGATATAATGGAAAGGGCAATAGTCTACCTGTCGACGCCACGAATGACAAAATCCTGATATGCCCGGTCGCGCATTGACGAAACTATAGTCAGAAAAGAGAATAATTCATTAGCGGAATCATTCAATTTGATCGCTAATAGACTCATTCCGGTAAAGTTTTGTCATGTTTTCTTTACCATTTGTGATCCTCTCCGCAATCACCTTGTCCAACCAGGGTCTATACTTAACTTATCAAAGTGGGTTAACCAGTTAGAGAGTTATCCCGGTTGGCACATGGCACTATGGAGGTGGCATATGAAACGTAGAAACGCGGACAGAATGGGCAACTTTTTTATGGGGCTGGGCCTGGTCGTGATGATCGGCGGTGTCGGATACTCCATTGTTGCTGAAGTTTCGCAATTCAACCTGCCGCAGTTTTTCGCCCATGGCGCAATCATGAGTATCTTCGTGGGTGCGTTGTTGTGGCTGGTAGGTGCGCGTATTGGCGGTCGTGAGCAGGTAGCGGATCGTTACTGGTGGGTAAAACACTTTGATAAACGTTGCCGCAACGATCATCATCGTTCGTCACATTGATTAGAAAGAGAGAAGGGAACAGGCGTTACGGCAAAGGAAATCTGCCGCGCATTAAGGCTTAAGGTCATGTTTGACTACCCGTAGAAAACCCGTTGCTGCTATGCACCAACGGGTTTTTCTTTTTCTGCTTTCGGGCCATCAATCCCTTCGGTACGGCAGGGCGCCGCACCGAAAAGAGAACTGATTAATGCTCGAACATCGCAGAAATTGACTCTTCGTTGCTGATACGGCGGATGGCTTCAGCCAGCATGCCAGACAGCGTCAGAGTGCGTACGTTTTTCAGGGCCTTGATTTCTGGAGACAGCGGAATGGTGTCGCAGACAATCACTTCATCAATTACCGAGTTGCGGATGTTTTCCACGGCGTTACCGGAGAAGATCGGGTGCGTCGCGTAGGCAAATACGCGCTTGGCACCGCGTTCTTTCAACGCTTCAGCCGCTTTACATAAGGTACCGCCGGTATCGATCATATCGTCAACCAGTACACAGTCACGGCCTGCTACGTCACCAATGATGTGCATCACCTGAGAAACGTTCGCGCGCGGGCGGCGTTTATCGATGATAGCCATATCGGTGTCATTCAGCAGTTTGGCGATTGCGCGGGCGCGCACTACGCCGCCGATGTCTGGGGAAACCACGATTGGGTTCTCCAGATTCTGTTGCAGCATGTCTTCCAGCAGGATCGGGCTACCGAACACGTTATCTACCGGAACATCGAAGAAGCCTTGGATCTGTTCAGCGTGCAGATCCACCGTCAAAACGCGGTCAACCCCTACACTGGAGAGGAAATCGGCTACAACTTTGGCCGTGATTGGCACACGAGCAGAACGCACGCGGCGATCCTGGCGGGCATAACCGAAGTAAGGGATAACAGCAGTAATACGACCTGCGGAGGCGCGACGCAGGGCATCTACCATAACGACCAGTTCCATCAGGTTGTCGTTGGTAGGGGCACAGGTGGACTGGATGATGAAAATATCACCGCCGCGTACATTTTCGTTGATTTGCACGCTCACTTCGCCGTCGCTAAAACGACCTACTGCGGCGTCACCAAGGCTGGTGTACAAACGGTTGGCAATACGTTGTGCTAGTTCCGGGGTGGCGTTACCAGCAAAAAGCTTCATATCAGGCACGAGAAGAACCTCAGGCATGCGTCCAGAGAAGATATTGTCATTCGGCCTTCGCTACGGGGCAGTTAGCGACGCCGGCGCAATATCATACGGGTGTGTAAAAAAACAACGTGAAACCGAAGCGGCGCAGGGATTACAGGGCCAGGTGTGAATGACCCTGCGCAGCGAAACGAGAACTACGGTTTCATCTGCCCGGAACGGATGCGATGTAGTGGAGAGACGTTAACGCCACGCGCTACAAAACCACGTATCCACTCCGGGGCTTGATTTAACACCTGACGGGCGGCGGTTTCTGTGTCGAATTCAGCAAACACACAAGCACCTGTGCCAGTCAGGCGTGACGGCGCGTATTCTAACAGCCAAGAAACAAGCTGTTCAACCTCGCGAAAACGTTTTCTTGCTATAGGTTCGCAATCATTTGCGTAAGTTGCCTGTAACAGCACACTTAACGGACGAACCGGGGTGTCTCTTTTTAATTCCGCATCGCCAAAAATTGCCGGGGTAGGGATGCTGACCCCCGGATGCGCCACCAGATACCATTTTTCCTGCGGGTTGGCCGGCTGCAAACGCTCACCGATGCCTTCGGCGAACGCTGCATGGCCACGCACGAAGACAGGGACGTCGGCACCGAGCGCCAGCCCCAGTTCTGCAAGCTGGTCGTCGCTCAAACCGCAGCGCCACAGTTCATTCAGCGCAACCAGCACCGTAGCGGCGTTGGAGGAGCCACCACCCAGCCCGCCGCCCATCGGCAGCCGCTTTTCGATGCTGATGTCGGCACCCCGTGGCGCGGTATCCAGTCCATGGCGCTCGCAATACTGTTGCAGCAGACGTGCGGCGCGGACAATCAGGTTTTCTTCATCCGGCACGCCCGCCACCGGGGTCAGCAGGTGAATACGGTCATCCTGTCGCACATCGATGGTCAGCGTGTCGCCGTAATCCAGAAACTGAAACAGCGTCTGCAACAGGTGATAGCCGTCTTCACGTTGGCCGGTAATGTATAAAAACAAATTAAGTTTAGCTGGCGATGGCCACTGACGGATCATTTGAGCGTCCAATTATCCATTTTCAGTTTGATGCGCTGGTCACCCTGTTTCAGCTCAAGTCGGCTTGGCAACTGCGGTTGCAGGCTGTTGTTGTAGTCCTGGTAGTCAACGGTCCAGGTCTGTCCGCCTTGCTGGTAGGTCAGCGAGTTCAGGCGATACTGGTCATCCAGCTTGAAGTCGTTGGCTTCACCCGGCAGGCCGAGCATCCATTGGCGCAGGTTATCCAGCGGGATTGCCATACCGGTCAGTTTGCGGATCATCTCTTCGGCATTGTCGCTGACATAGCGCTTGCCCTGATTGTCGGTCAACTGCACCACATTTTTCTGCACGTTGAGATCAAGCTCGGTGCTGCCAAGTGGGTTGGTCAGCAGCAGGCGGTAACGATCAGACGAATACTGCTGCCAGAAGAAGCGCGCGTAGACTTTTTTCTGATCGGACAGGTAGGCGAAAGAGCCCCGGGTCTGATACTGCTCAAGCTGTTGCACCGCTTGCTCATGGGCGCGCCATTGCGGTGATGTCGGGCTGGTGGCCGGGCCGCTGGGTTTGGTGGTGGTACAGGCAGCCAGCACCAGGCTGGCCAGCGGGATCAGGCGTAGCAAACTAACTTTGCGGATTGGCATAACTTTCTCTTGTCCTTTTGTCCTTACGGGCACGCACAGCGAGACCTTGGTATCAGCGTTTACGCTAGCGGGGTAGCGCCGGCGCGTCAATTTTTTGCTGCATCGCTTTGAATCTGCCCGGCTTTGTCACCGCGGTTAGCCTCGGGGGTATGCGCTGCGTTTGCAGATAAGATTAACACAATCGCCCAACCCTGCCGCTGTGGGCACAAGAATATCTCTCTGGTAGGGCGGAGGCCGTTGGCGTTTAGTTGAGGTTGCTAGCGGTATGCTGCAATAGTTTATCGCCGGAGGAGAATACAAGGTCATGAAGCTGTCAGTACGCATTGTTATTTCGCTGTTATGCTTCGCGGGTGCGGCATTTTTTTATCTTCAGGCAAAGCATGTTTTTTGCCAACAGGTCTCTTTTCTTTTGGATCCCACCTTTCGTTGCGGCACTTTAGGTTGGTAAACGCCGGATATTTGATCGCCGCCTGGCGGCTTAGGGGTTGTCGTTATTGCTGAATACTGTGCGGAATATCGCATACTGCACTAAAATTCAGTATGTTATGTCGTCGAATTAATAGTCATCCCGCTGTATTTATTAGCGATTTATCGATTGATGCTGACTATTTCAGCGATTGAACGGAAGATGCGGTTGTTACTTTTATTGAGCCCGCGCATCAAGTAGAATGCCGTTCAACGAGAACCCGTACCAAAAGAAGTATTACTCGAAGCAATGACCCTGCTGGCGTTAGGTATAAATCACAAAACCGCTCCGGTTTCTCTGCGTGAAAGGGTGACCTTCTCCCCAGAGTCGATCGAACAGGCGCTAACCAGCTTGCTCCAACAACCGTTGGTGCAGGGCGGTGTCGTGTTGTCTACCTGTAACCGCACCGAACTTTATCTTAGCGTGGAACAACAGGAACATATTCATGAACAGCTGGTTGCCTGGCTGTGTGAATACCACCATCTGCGCCCGGAAGAAGTGAGCAAAAGCCTGTATTGGCACCATGGCAACGACGCCGTCAGCCATCTGATGCGCGTAGCCAGCGGGCTGGATTCGCTGGTGTTGGGTGAACCGCAGATCCTCGGCCAGGTGAAAAAAGCCTTTGCCGAATCGCAACGCGGCCAGTCGCTTTCCGGTGAGCTTGAACGGCTGTTCCAAAAATCCTTCTCTGTCGCCAAACGCGTACGTACCGAAACAGAAATCGGTGCCAGCGCGGTCTCTGTGGCCTTTGCAGCCTGTACGTTGGCGCGTCAAATCTTCGAATCACTTGCCGAATTGAACGTGCTGTTAGTGGGCGCCGGTGAAACCATTGAACTGGTGGCGCGCCATCTGCGCGAGCACAAGGTACGGCATATGATTATTGCCAACCGTACCCGCGAACGAGCGCAACTGCTGGCGGACGAAGTTGGCGCGGAAGTGATCACATTACCGGAAATCGACGAACGCCTGGCGGACGCCGATATCATCATCAGTTCTACCGCCAGCCCGCTGCCGATCATCGGTAAAGGGATGGTGGAGCGCGCGTTGAAAGCGCGTCGCAACCAGCCGATGCTGCTGGTGGATATCGCCGTACCGCGTGATATCGAACCGGAAGTGGGCAAGCTGGCCAACGCCTATCTGTACAGCGTGGACGATCTGCACGCCATCATTCAAAGCAACCTGGCGCAGCGCAAAGCCGCGGCGGTGCAGGCGGAATCGATCGTTCAGCAGGAAAGCACCAACTTTATGGCCTGGCTGCGCTCACAGGGCGCAGTGGAAACCATCCGCGACTACCGCTCGCAGGCCGATCAGATCCGTGCGGAAATGGAAGCCAAAGCCCTGGCCGCGATTGCGCAGGGCGCCGACGTGGAGCAGGTTATCCACGAGCTGGCCCATCGGCTGACCAATCGTCTTATTCATGCCCCTACCAAATCCCTCCAGCAGGCCGCCGGCGATGGCGACGTGGAGCGGTTGCAATTATTACGCGACAGCCTCGGGCTGGATCAGCATTAGTTTTCTCTTTTAACAGGGTTTAATACCACGCATGAAGCCTTCTATTGTTGCCAAACTGGAAGCGTTACAAGAGCGCCATGAAGAAGTGCAGGCGCTGCTCGGCGATGCCGGCGTTATTGCCGAGCAGGATCGGTTCCGTGCGCTGTCGCGCGAATATGCACAGTTGACCGATGTCAGCCGCTGTTTCCTGGAATGGCGTCAGGTGCAGGACGATCTGGCTACGGCGGAAGTGATGCTGGACGATCCGGAAATGCGTGAAATGGCGCAGGAAGAGTTGAAACAGGCCAAGGCCGCGACGGAAGAGCTGGAACAGCAGCTGCAACTGCTGCTGTTGCCGAAAGATCCGGATGACGAGCGCGGTTGTTTCCTGGAAGTGCGCGCCGGGACCGGCGGCGACGAAGCGGCGATTTTCGCCGGCGACCTGTTCCGCATGTACAGCCGCTATGCCGAAATGCGCCGCTGGCGCGTTGAGATCATGAGCGCCAACGAAGGCGAGCATGGCGGTTATAAAGAAGTGATCGCCAAGGTTTCTGGCGACGGTGTTTACGGCCAGCTCAAATTTGAATCCGGCGGTCATCGCGTACAACGCGTGCCGGAAACCGAGTCGCAGGGGCGTATTCATACCTCCGCGTGCACCGTGGCGGTGATGCCGGAAATACCGGAGGCTGAACTGCCGGAGATCAACGCGGGCGATCTGAAAATCGACACCTTCCGTTCCTCAGGCGCAGGTGGTCAGCACGTTAACACCACCGACTCGGCGATCCGTATTACCCACTTGCCGACCGGCATTGTGGTGGAGTGTCAGGACGAGCGCTCACAGCACAAGAACAAAGCCAAAGCGATGGCGGTGTTGGGGGCGCGTATCCGTGCAGCAGAAATGGCCAAGCGCCAGCAGGCGGAAGCTTCAACCCGTCGTAACCTGCTGGGCAGTGGCGATCGTTCAGACCGCAACCGCACCTATAACTTCCCGCAGGGGCGTGTCACTGACCACCGCATCAACCTGACGCTGTACCGTCTGGACGAGGTGATGGAAGGCAAACTCGACATGCTGATCCAGCCGATTGTGCAGGAATACCAGGCCGACCAGCTTGCTGCGCTGTCCGCCGAGCAGGAGTAATGGACTATCAATCCTGGCTGAAGGCGGCGGTTGCCCGCCTGACGCAGAGTGAAAGCGCCCGACGCGATGCGGAAATCCTGCTGGGTTTCGTGACCGGCCGGGCCAGAACTTTCCTGATGGCGTTTGGCGAAACCGTGCTGACGCCGCAAGAGCAAGATCAGTTGGAGAGATTGTTGGCGCGCCGTGAACGCGGTGAGCCGGTAGCTTATCTGATTGGCGAGCGCGAATTTTGGTCGTTGCCGCTGTCGGTATCGCCCGCCACCCTGATCCCGCGTCCGGACACTGAATGCCTGGTGGAGTTGGCGCTGGAGCTTTTGCCCTCATCCCCTTGCGCCATTCTCGATCTCGGTACCGGTACCGGCGCCATCGCCCTGGCGTTAGCCAGCGAACGCCCAGACTGCAAAGTGACCGGCGTGGATTTACAGCCGGAAGCGGTGGCGTTGGCCCAGCACAATGCGCAGAAGCTGTCGATCGGCAACGCGCAGTTCCTTCAGGGCAGTTGGTTTGCCCCACTGGTCGGAGAAACTTTTGCTCTGATCGCCAGCAACCCTCCTTATATCGACGCCGCCGACCCGCATTTGGCACAGGGCGACGTTCGTTTTGAGCCCAGTAGCGCGCTGGTGGCGCCACAGCAGGGGCTGGCGGATTTGTCCGCTATCGTGCAGCAGGCGCCGTACCACCTGCAATCACAGGGCTGGCTGCTGCTTGAACATGGCTGGCAGCAGGGAGAAAGCGTACGCGCACTGCTGCAGGCCGCCGGTTTTATTTCGATCGATACCCGACGCGATTATGGTGGCAACGATCGCGTCACCTTTGGCCAATGGCCGCAGCAATCACTGAAAACCAACAATAACGAAGCACACAGCGATTAAATAAGGAAGCGATATGGCAGTCTACTCGGCGTTAAAACATCTGCATTTGTTGACGGTCACCATCAGTATTGTCTTGTTTGTATTGCGTTTCTTCTGGAAATGGCGCAATTCGGCTATGATGAACAAACGTTGGGTGAAGATAACCCCGCATATAAATGATACGGTGTTGTTCGTCAGCGGCATCGCGCTGGTGGTGATGTTCAAGTTATATCCGCTGTTGGGTATGGACTCGTGGCTGACCGAGAAGCTGTTTGGCGTTATTATCTATATCCTGCTTGGCTACGTCGCATTGGGCAAGAAGACCAAAAACCAGAACCTGCGCACACTGGCGTTTGTGCTGGCATTGGGCTGTTTGTACCTGATAATTAAACTTGCCACGACGAAAATACCCTTTCTGATGGGATACTTATGAGTAGTATTGCTGATTTTGAATTTAACACCTCGCTGCTGAGCGAGGGCGTGATCCTGGTATCGCAGTCCGTGCGGCGTGATTTCCCCGCCGCTGAGGTCGAACGCAAGCTGCAACAGCTGGTCGACGAAGCGCGTGCGGCCGTGCCGCAGGATCTCAGCCAGGAACAGCAACTGGACGCACTCATTGAATTGTTCTTCAAAACCTGGGGTTTTGGCGGCGCCAGCGGCGTGTATCGCCTGTCCGACGCTATTTGGCTCGACAAGGTGCTGGAAGGTCGTCAGGGCACGCCGGTTTCGCTCGGCACCATTTTCCTTCATATCGCCGCTCATCTGGATTTACCGCTGCTGCCGGTTATTTTCCCCACTCAACTGATCCTGCGGGCAGACTGGCTGGATGAAGAGATGTGGTTGATCAATCCATTGAACGGCGAGACGCTGAACGAACACCAGTTGGAAGTGTGGATCAAGGGCAACCTGGGTCTGGGCGCCGAACTGGAAGACGACGATCTCGATGAGTCAGAAAACGTCATGGTGGTGCGTAAGATGTTGGATACGCTCAAAGCCGCCCTGATGGAAGAAAAACAGATGGAAATGGCGCTGCGCGCCAGCGAAACGGTGTTGTGCTTCGATCCGGAAGACCCTTACGAAATCCGTGACCGCGGGCTGATTTACGCCCAGTTGGAATGCAACCATATCGCGATTTCCGATCTTAACTATTTTGTCGAACAGTGTCCTGAAGACCCGGTCAGCGAAGTGATCAAGGTACAGATCCACTCGATTGAACCGAAACAGGTCACGCTGCATTAATTCATTTACTATGCCCTGTACGCGACAGGCCAAGGCTTGCGGCACGACGGGTAACTTCAATAAAGGCGAAAGCATGAAACAGAAAGTGGTTAGCATTGGTGACATTGACGTAGCGAACGACCTGCCATTTGTGCTGTTTGGCGGTATGAACGTGCTGGAATCGCGCGATCTGGCGATGCGCATCTGTGAACACTACGTCACCGTGACGCAAAAACTGGGCATCCCTTACGTTTTCAAAGCCTCCTTTGACAAAGCCAACCGTTCTTCTATCCACTCCTACCGCGGCCCAGGCCTGGAAGAGGGGATGAAGATCTTCGAAGAAATCAAAAAAACCTTCGGCGTGAAAATCATCACCGACGTTCACGAAGCGTCACAGGCTCAGCCGGTGTCCGAAGTGGTTGACGTGATCCAACTGCCTGCATTCCTGGCGCGTCAGACCGATCTGGTGGAAGCGATGGCGAAAACCGGTGCGGTGATCAACGTCAAGAAGCCACAGTTCGTCAGCCCGGGCCAAATGGGCAATATCGTCGACAAATTCAAGGAAGGCGGTAACGATCAGGTGATCCTGTGCGATCGCGGCAGTAACTTTGGTTACGATAACCTGGTGGTCGACATGCTTGGCATCAACGTTATGAAAAACGTGACGGGCGGCCATCCGGTGATCTTTGACGTGACCCATGCTCTGCAGACTCGCGATCCCTTCGGCGCAGCTTCTGGCGGCCGTCGGGCGCAGGTTGCCGAACTGGCGCGTGCCGGTATGGCGGTTGGCCTGGCAGGTCTGTTCATCGAAGCGCACCCAGAGCCAAACAGCGCCAAATGTGACGGCCCGTCCGCGTTGCCGCTGGACAAGCTGGAGCCGTTCCTGGTGCAGATGAAAGCCATCGACGACCTGGTGAAGAGCTTCCCAGAGCTGGACACCAGCAACTAAACATTTTCACAGCTGTTATTTGTAGGGGCGCAGCATACTGCGCCCGCTATGGTTTAAAGCCCGATTCGTCGGGCTTTTTGTTTTTCAGGCATCGAGCGCTGCAAGCGCTTCAGGCAGCGTCGCGTAGAAATGCAGTTTCCCCTCAATCGGCTGTATCCGTGCCCTTGCCAGCGTTTTCAACGGCTGGAAAGGCATGTCGGTGATTGCCAACTGTTTGCCGGCCGGCAGGGCTTCGATAAAGCGTTGCAAGGCATCCAGTCCCCCGGCATCCAATACCGGCACCGCATCCCACTGCAAGACGATCACGTCATAACTTTCGCTGCGCACCAGTAGCTCGTTAAAAATACGCTCGGCGGCGGCGAAGAACAGCGGGCCATTCACCCGCAGCACCAATCGGCCGTTGTCGGCACTCAGTTCGCTCAGGCGCGTCATGCGCGCAATGCGGCGCATAAACAGCAGCGAGGCCAGTACAATGCCTACGGTAATGGCGATCACCATATCGAACAGCACCGTTAGCGACATGCACAGCAGCATCACCAGAATGTCGTCTTTCGGCGCTCGCCGCAGCAGATAAACCACCTTGTGCGCCTCGCTCATATTCCAGGCCACCATCAGCAACAGCGACGCCATTGCAGCCAGCGGCAGCCAGGACAACCACGGCGCCAGCACCAGTAACGCCAGCAGTACCAACAACGCATGGATGATGGCCGAGACCGGGGAGGTGGCACCGGCGCGTACGTTGGCGGCAGAGCGCGCAATGGCCGCGGTGGCGGTAATGCCGCCGAAGAAAGGCGCAATGATGTTGCCCGCACCCTGGCCGATAAGTTCGGTATTGGAGTTGTGCTTCTTGCCGGTCATCCCGTCCAGTACTACCGCGCACAGCAGGGATTCTATGGCCCCGAGCATCGCCATGGAGAAGGCAGCCGGCAGCAGGGCGGAGAGTGTTTGCCAGCTCAGCGCCATCGGCTTGCCGTCACCGGCCGGTAAATCCCACGGCAGCATCAGCTGCGGCAGAATGGGCGGTATGCCCTGGCCGTGGGTGCCGTCGGCCAGCAGATAGCTGAATCGCGAGCCGATGGTCGCAACCGGGTGGTCAAACAGCGCCAGAATACCCATAACCGCGGTACCCGCCAGCAGTGCGGGTAAATGGCCCGGTACCCGCAGGCCG
Organism: Serratia sp. AXJ-M; assembly: GCF_046531865.1. Classification (NCBI taxonomy): domain Bacteria; kingdom Pseudomonadati; phylum Pseudomonadota; class Gammaproteobacteria; order Enterobacterales; family Yersiniaceae; genus Serratia; species Serratia sp. AXJ-M. The sequence continues at coordinate 2,088,264 of NZ_CP059394.1, forward strand.
AGCTTGGGCCAGAAGATAAGGATCAATAGGGTCACTGCGCCGATCAGGGTGTCGCCGACGTCCAGCGTCGGCAGCGCCTGCAGCAGGGCGTAAACCTTACCCACATAGTGTTCCGGCACCACCGCCATTTGCAGGCCAAAGAAATCCTTCACCTGCATGGTAGCAATGGTGATGGCGATACCGGAGGTAAAGCCCAGCGTCACCGACAGGGGAATGTACTCAATCAGGCGGCCGAAACGCGCCAGTCCCATGATGACCAAAAACAGTCCGGAAAGCAGGGTGGCGATCAGCAGGCCTGAAAGGCCGAACTGCTGCGACACCGGATAGAGGATCACCACAAACGCGGCGGTAGGCCCGGAGACGCTGTAGCGCGAGCCGCCGCTGATGGCAATGACAATCCCGGCAACCGCCGACGTATAGAGTCCATATTGGGGGGGAACGCCGCTGGCAATTGCCAGTGCCATTGCCAACGGGATGGCGATAATACCGACGGTGACGCCGGCGATGGCATCTTTTAGCAGGCGTTGCAGGGAATAAGGATCTCGCCAACAGGCATCAATCAGCGCGCTGAACGGCCTGATGCCGTTAATTTCATGCGTTTTCATCTGAGGTGTAAACCAAGTCTATAAAAGAGAACGGAATGGCGGGCCGGATGCGGTCCGTCTCGAATAGCTGATAGACACCATACGCCTGTTGTGACGGCGATTCCTAGATATACATCAATGCACTTCGGAAAATCAGACTTATACTCTTTCAGGGACGGGATAAATGACAAGTTACAGACAGGCCGCGGGTCAGGCGGCCTGCGCAGAAAGAATAGGCCAGGTTATACCGCTTAGTGAACCGCCGGTAGGGATAATCCGAGAAAATGTGCCAGGGTGCCGACCAACAGATTGTGATCTTCCAACTGGGGTGAGCCGGAAATGCTGATGGTGCCGATGCAGCCCACGCCACCAAGATTGATCGGGAAGGCGCCACCGTGTGCCGAGTAATCGCTGACGCTCAGGCCATAGCGTTCTTCCAGAGTCGATTGTCGTTGCTGCAGGCGCAGGCCAATCGCGTAAGAGCTCTTGTGGAAGTGCTTCACCACATTGCGTTTGCGCCGTACCCAATCGGCGATATCGGGGGTAGTGCCGGGCATGGCGTAATAAAACAGCGTTTGCCCCGCGAGCTGGATCTCAATGGCGATCGACAGGCGGCGCTGTTCGGCCGCTGATTTCAATGCAGAGCCCAGCTCCCAGGCGGTGTTATGGTCAAAATGGCTGAAGGTCAACGCGGTTTCTTGTTCGCTAAGCACATGCAAGTCATCATCGATATTCATGGTCGCCCCCTTTATTGGTTGCCAACAGATTATCCTGAACAGAATTTATGGGATAGATACCTTGGAAATAACATAGAACTGCTAATCTATTATTAACCTGAGTAATAATATGTACGATGCCGAAATGGATGAGACAGGGAATGCTCAAAATTCGTCGCTAAATCCCCCTGTCGATTCCGTGGAGCCTATCGAATATTTATGACTTACGTCGCGTCAATACCCACCCTGTATAGTGACGCCTGCATTACCTATGCCACGCTGTCCGTCAGCTATTTTGCCCTCAGTAAAAATGCGCCTTTTTCTTATCAGTCCGAAGGATGGAGGCGTATAGTCTTTGGCCTGCTTGCCGGGCTGGCGGTGCTGTTTCTCAATCAGGACCGGCTGGAGTTGAGCGGTTACCTGCATTTCAGCTTTGCCATGATCCCGATGATACTGGTGACCTTTTATGGCGGGGCGGTCAGTGGACTGGTCTGCTACCTGATGTCGCTGGTATTTACGGGAGGCTTGACCGTCGATAATCTGTTTATCGGCTCGATCATCATTCCATTGCTGTTGTCGCGTGTGTGGTTGAGAAAGTCGAATCGGGTGTTTTATCTCACCATTGGCATCATTGCGCTGTACCGTATCGGAGTGGTCTGGTTATTGGCAGATATACGCGCGCTATGGGGAGATGTGTTGTTGTATCAGGCGGTCTCGGCCCTGTGTCTGGCAATATGCTTCCACGGGCTGAATTTCAAAGAGCGCCATATCCACGCTTATTTCTCTATGCGTGATAAAGCCACCACCGACAGCCTCACCCATATCAATAATCGCGCCAGTGTAGACTATCGACTCATCCAGCAGCAGGCGGAGCGCAGCCCCTGCGGGTTGATGATCCTCGATCTGGATAATTTCAAACGAATCAACGACACCTACGGCCATTTGGCCGGCGACCTGCTGCTGGCTCGCGTCGGACAACTGTTGCAAAGCAGCGTGCGCAGTGAGGATTTCGTCGGTCGTTATGGCGGTGAGGAATTTATCGTGATCACCGCCAGTTATGATCCGACGGTGATTGGCGGTGTGGCGGAGCGCATACGACGCAGCGTGGAAACGACGTTATTTTTGCTGGATGAAGACGTCGAGGCACGTATCACGGTTTCTATCGGTGCGTCGTTATACCTGCCCGGCATGGCGTTGGACAAGGCAATAGAGGTCACGGATGAGGCGCTGTATGACGCCAAGCGGCAGGGGAAAAATCGGGTGGTCTGCAGCAGGCTGATGCAGCTTGCCCCGCTGGGTGCTGGTTTTCGGCAGGAATAACCCCTCCTGAAGGTTCAGGAGGGGGATAGGTCAGGCCGCCAGAGTATGTTCGCGGAATGCGGTCAGCAGTTCCTCGGTAAACTTAAGGCGTTTCTGGCGGTCGGTCAGGTCCAGCATAAACTTCAGCTTGGTCGGCCCATCCAGGCGATAGATCTGCGGGTTGCTTTGCAACAGGCCAATCAAATAGCCCGGATCGACCCGATTCTTCTCACCAAACTCGATAAAACCACCGCGCTCATTACCTTCGATGCGCTTGATCCCCAGCTTTTGTGCATGTTGACGCAGCGCCGCACTTTGCAGCAGGTTGCGCGCCGCATCAGGCAGCAGGCCGAAACGGTCGATCAACTCCACTTTCAACTCTTCCAGCTCGGCGTCGTTTTTCGCGCTGGCGATGCGTTTGTAGAACGACAGGCGCGTGTTGACGTCTGGGATATAGTCATCTGGCAGCAGGGCCGGCATGCGCAGCTCCACCTCGGTCTGGTTGCTGGTAAGATCTTCCAGCGAAGGTTCGCGCCCGTGTTTGAGTGCATCCACCGCGCTTTCCAACAGTTCCATGTACAGCGAAAAGCCGACGGTGGTCATCTGGCCGCTCTGATCTTCACCCAGCAATTCGCCCGCGCCGCGGATCTCCAGATCGTGGGTAGCCAGGGCAAAACCGGCGCCCAGGTCTTCCAGCGACGCGATGGCCTCCAGCCGCTTATGCGCGTCGGTGCTCATGGCTTTCGGATTTGGCGTCAGCAAATAAGCATAGGCCTGATGGTGAGAACGTCCGACACGACCGCGTAACTGATGCAGTTGCGCCAGCCCGAAACGATCGGCGCGTTCGATGATAATGGTATTGGCGCTGGGAATATCGATACCGGTTTCGATAATGGTGGTACAGACCAGTACGTTAAAGCGCTGGTGGTGGAAATCGTTCATCACCCGTTCCAAATCGCGTTCGCGCATCTGGCCGTGGCCAATTGCTATACGCGCTTCTGGCACCAGCTCAGCCAGTTTTTCCGCCGCCTTCTCGATATTTTCCACGTCGTTATACAGATAATAAACCTGACCGCCGCGCAGCACTTCACGCAGGATAGCCTCGCGCACCACCAGGCTGTCGTATTCGCGCACGAAGGTTTTCACCGCCAAACGACGCGCCGGTGGGGTAGCGATAATCGACAGGTCACGCATGCCGCTCATCGCCATATTCAACGTACGCGGGATTGGCGTCGCGGTGAGCGTCAGAATATCCACATCGGCACGCATCGCCTTGATGCGCTCTTTGTGGCGAACGCCGAAGCGGTGTTCTTCATCGACGATCAGCAGCCCCAAATCTTTCCAGCGCAGATCGCTCTGCAGCAGTTTGTGGGTACCGATGATGATGTCTACCTTACCGTCGACGGCATCGTCCATCACCTGTTGCTGCTCTTTGGCGCTACGGAAACGTGACATCATTTCGATGCGGATCGGCCAGGTGGCGAAGCGGTCGCGGAAGTTGTCAAAATGCTGCTGCGCCAGCAGGGTGGTTGGCACCAACACCGCCACCTGCTTGCCGTTTTCTACCGCCAGGAAGGCGGCACGCATCGCCACTTCGGTTTTGCCGAAGCCGACGTCGCCACAGACCAGACGATCCATGGCCAGGGGTTGGCACATGTCGCTCAGCACGGCGTTGATTGCCTGCTCTTGATCTGGGGTGGTTTCAAACGGGAAACTTTGGCAGAACAGCTGATACTGCTCACGGTTATGTTTAAAGGCGAAGCCGGTTTTGGCCGCGCGCTGTGCGTAAATATCCAGCAGTTCCGCCGCAACGTCCCGCACCCGTTCGGCGGCTTTTTGCCGTGCGCGCGTCCAGGCGTCTCCACCCAACTTGTGCAGCGGGGCGTTTTCGTCCGCACCGCCGGCGTAGCGGCTGATCAGATGCAATGAAGAGACCGGCACGTAGAGTTTGTCTTCGCCGGCGTAGGCCAGGATCAGGTATTCGGCCTTGATGCCGCCGGCTTCCAGCGTGGTCAGGCCAACGTAACGCCCGACGCCGTGCTCCAGGTGCACCACAGGCTGGCCAGGGTGCAGCTCCGCCAGGTTGCGGATCAGCACATCGGTATTAATGGTGCGACGGTTGTCCTGGCGACGGCGGCTAACGCGTTCGCCGAGCAGATCGCTTTCGCAGATCAGCGCCCGGTTGCGCATGCCGTCGAGGAAGCCGCGTTCGGAGGCGCCGACCATCATGTAGCGACCCGCCGGCTCGGCCTGATCGAGATGCTGGATCAAGGCGGTGCTGAGCTTGATGCGGCCGAGCAAATCCTGCAGCGTTTCACGGCGGCCTTCGCTTTCCACCGAGAAAATGATGCTGCCGTCGAAGCTTTCAGTAAAACGACGCAGGTTGTCCAGCGGCGCTTTCTGTTGGGCTTGCACCGCCAGATCAGGCAGGGTGCGATAATCCAGATTGGTGTTGCCGGCTTTGGCGGGCAGCTCTTCGGTTTTCAGCGCCATACGTGGCCAGGCTTTCAATTCGCTAAACAGCTCGTCAACCCGCAGCCACAGGCTTGGCGGCGCCAGCAGTGGGCGCATAGGATCGACCCGGCGGCTCTCGTAGCGTTGGTTAACGTCCAGCCAGAAACGATCGGCTGCGTTTTCCAGATTGCCGGTATTGACGATCAGCGTGTTCTCCGGCAGGTAGCTGAACAGTGACGGCAGCGGTTGGCTGAAGAACAGCGGTTGCCAGTATTCGATACCGGCCGGCCAGGTGCCTTTGCTGACCTGCTGATAAATATGTTCGGCGTCGCGGCGCACCTCAAACTGCTCGCGCCACTGGCTGCGGAACAGTTCGATGGCGTTTTTGTCGGTAGGGAATTCATGGGCCGGCAGCAGATTGATGGCCTCGACTTCGTTCAGCGTACGCTGGTTGTCGACATCAAAGGTGCGCAGGCTGTCGATCTCATCGTCGAAGAAATCGATGCGGTAAGGTTCTTCGCTGCCCATGGGGAACAGGTCGAGCAGCGCGCCGCGGGTGGCGAACTCACCGTGCTCCATCACCTGATCGACGCTGCGGTAGCCGGCCTGTTCCAGTTGGGCGCGCAGTTTGTCGCGTGACAGGCGCTGGCCTTTTTTCATCACCAGCGCGTGGCCGTGCAGAAACTCGTGCGGGCAAACGCGCTGCATTAAGGTATTGACCGGCAGAATAATTACGCCACGGGCCATGGTCGGCAGATGGTACAGGCTCGACAGACGGGCAGAGATGATTTCCTGATGCGGCGAGAAGCTGTCGTAAGGCAGGGTTTCCCAGTCGGACAGCGTGGTTACCATCTGGTCGGTAAACTGCTGAATTTCATCGCGCAGCCGCAGGGCATTTTGCATGTCCGGGGCGATCAGCATCACCGGCCCGTTATGACGTTCGACGATCTCGGCGCACTCCACGGCGCAGGCCGAGCCGGTCAGCTGCCCCAACTGGCGCAAATCGCCCGCGCGTTCAGGCAGGGAATAACGGGAGGATGACGATGAAGAACGGTTAGGGTTATCGGAGGTGCTCATTAAGGTATCTTTAATCAATGTGTTAAATTTCGCCCGGCACAGATTACAACGCGCCTTTACCCGGTAATACTAGCCCACTGAGCCATAAACTGACATAGGTAAAAGCGCGAAACCCGTCGTCTTTCAAGCGGCGACTTTCAAATGTACTGCAGGCAGATTAGTCGCTCCAGTAACGTTGGCGGGCGAATAAATTCGCCCCGATGACTTAGCCATAGGCCAGAGATTGAAGGTTGTGGTGCCCGTAATGCGGCGTTATTCCTGCGCGCCCATGGCAAGATAGTCGGCGATTTTATCAACGTCGACGTTGCCGCCGCTGACGATCACCCCGACCTTTTTGCCCCGCAGGTCGAGCAGTGAATTCATCGCCGCCGCCGCGGCCAGGCAGCCTGTGGGCTCGACCACCATTTTCATCCGCTCCATAAAGAAACGCATCTGTCGGCACAGCTGCTGGTCGCTGACCGTTAAAATATCTTCTACATACTGTTGAATGATCGGGAACGTCAACGTGCCCACCTGCTGCGTTTGCGCACCGTCGGCGATGGTTTTTGGCACCGGGATCTGGACCGGCTGGCCGCTACGGAACGCCAGCTGAACGTCGTTACCGGCCTGTGGTTCAACGCCGAAAACGCGGCACCCGGGCGACCAGTGGTGTGCCGCCACCGCGCTGCCCGCCAGCAAACCACCGCCGCCGGTGCACACCAACAAAACGTCCAGCGGCCCGACTTCCTCAATCAACTCTTTGGTAGCGGTGCCTTGGCCGGCGATGACCTGCGGGTAATCATAAGGCGGCACTATCGTCAGCCCCTGTTCTGCTGCCAGCCGTTGAGTTATGGCAGCACGGTCTTCACTGTGACGCTGATAAATCACGACGTTGGCGCCGTAGCCGCGCGTTGCTGCCAGCTTGGTTGCCGGTGCGTCGTGCGGCATCACGATGGTCACCTTGACCCCCAGTTCCCGTGCCGCCAATGCCATTGCCTGCGCATGGTTGCCGGAAGAGAAGGCAATCACGCCAGCCTGGCGCTGCGCCGGGCTCAATTGAGCAATAGAATTGTACGCGCCACGAAACTTGAAGGCGCCTACACGCTGGAAGTTTTCGCACTTGAAGAACAGCTGCGCCCCGGCGATGTTGTCGGCCTGCTGCGAGGTCATGACCGGTGTGCGCAGGGCATGTCCTGCCAGGATTTCGGCGGCGGTAGAGATATCGGCGGCGGTGATGCAGTGGGGCGTTGAACTCATGGCGACCTCGTCTGGTGAAAGGTTGATTGATTACCCGATTATTTTAATTTACTCTTTGTAAAGTTATTGTCAAATGGTTAAGTTTATGAGCGATCTCAGGCAGGAAAATGCGCTGCTGTTGCGCGAAGCGGAAAAAATTGTTCAGGCACTGGGCGCGATGTTTGCGCCCAGCTGTGAAGTGGTATTGCACGATCTGACGCAACCGAATCATGCCATCGTCAGCATCGCCAATAACCTGTCGAACCGCAGTATCGGCGATGCCGCCAGTGAAATGGGGCTTGAGCGTATTGCCTCGCCGGATTTTCCGGACGTGGTGCAAAACTATGCCAATGCGTTCCCGGATGGGCGTCCGGCCAAGAGCACCTCCATTGGTCTGCGCAACAGCCAGGGGGTCTACGTGGCGGCAATCTGCCTTAACCTGGACGTTTCAATCTTCAACAGCGTCAACGCCATCCTGCAACAACTGACCGCGGTGGTACAGAGCACGCCGCAGGCGGCGGATGAAGGGGCTCGCTCACTGTCCGACATTGCTTCAGTGATCAACAACTTTGCCGCTTCGCATGCCACTGCACCGCGCGCGCTTACGTCTGAGCAGCGTGTTCAGGTGATCCAGCAACTAAAGCAGCAGGGCTATCTGCAACTGCGCGGGGCAGCCACCATGGCGGCGGAGGCGCTGGGGATTTCCCGGGTGTCGGTTTACAACCTGTTAAAGCGCGATGCCGGGTGACGTGCTGCTGCTGGCGCGATCGACGGAATAAAAGGCGTCAGGGTGGTTCCCTAAACGGGGTATAGCCTTTATTATCCTTGATCACTTTGCTTAAGCTACGGCAACAAAACGGATTTCATGTATCAACCTGTCGCGTTATTCATTGGCCTGCGCTACATGCGCGGGCGGGCATCAGACCGCTTCGGACGGTTTGTTTCCTGGCTTTCCACCATCGGCATTACGCTGGGGGTGATGGCGTTGGTCACCGTCTTGTCGGTGATGAACGGTTTTGAAAAGGATCTGGAAAACAACATACTCGGTCTGATGCCGCAGGCGTTGATCACCAGCCCACAGGGCTCGATCAACCCTCAGCAGATCCCGGCATCGGCGGTACAAAGCCTGCAGGGCGTTAGCCGCGTAGCGCCACTGACCACCGGTGACGTAGTGCTGCAAAGCGCTCGCAGCGTGGCGGTCGGCGTGATGTTGGGGGTCAATCCGGACGAAGCCGATCCTTTGACGCCGTTCCTGGTCAACGTCAAGCAGCAGCTGTTGCAGCCGGGCCAGTACAACATCATTATCGGCGAGCAGTTGGCCGGGCAACTTGGCGTTAAACGCGGCGATCCGCTGCGGGTGATGGTGCCCAGCGCCAGCCAGTTCACGCCGATGGGCCGCATCCCTATTCAACGCCTGTTTACCGTGGTCGGCACCTTCCATGCCAACAGCGAAGTGGACGGCACCCAGATGCTGGTCAATCAGCAGGATGCCTCACGTCTGCTACGCTACCCGGCGGGCAATATCACCGGATGGCGCCTGTTCCTGCAGCAGCCGCTGACGGTCGATACTCTCAGCCAACAGAAATTGCCGCAGGGCACCGAGTGGAAAGACTGGCGCGAGCGCAAGGGCGAGCTGTTCCAGGCAGTGCGTATGGAGAAAAACATGATGGGGCTTTTGCTTAGCCTGATCGTGGCCGTCGCGGCCTTTAACATCATCACTTCACTCGGCCTGCTGGTGATGGAGAAGCAGGGCGAAGTTGCCATTCTGCAGACCCAGGGCCTGACGCGTCGACAGATCATGTCGGTATTTATGGTGCAAGGCGCCAGCGCCGGCATTATCGGCTCGCTGCTCGGTACGCTGTTGGGCGTGTTGCTGGCCAGCAACCTGAATAACCTGATGCCGATCCTCGGCGCTTTGATTGACGGCGCATCGCTGCCGGTGGCGGTGGATCCGCTACAGGTGACGATTATCGCCGTAGCGGCGATGGCGGTGTCTCTGTTGTCCACGCTTTACCCTTCATGGCGCGCTGCCGCCGTACAACCCGCTGAGGCTTTACGTTATGAGTAACCATCTTTTGTTGCAGTGCGACAACCTGTGCAAGACCTATAAGGAAGGTAACCTGCATACCGACGTACTGCGCAATGTCAGCTTTGCCATGCAGCCGGGCGAGATGATGGCGATTGTCGGCAGCTCGGGTTCCGGTAAAAGTACCTTGCTGCATCTGCTGGGTGGGCTGGACTCACCAACCTCCGGCGAGGTGATTTACAAAGGGCAGTCTCTGAATACCCTGTCATCGGCCGCCAAGGCGGAGCTGCGTAACCGCCAGTTGGGCTTTATCTACCAGTTCCATCATCTGTTGCCTGACTTTACCGCGCTGGAAAACGCCGCGATGCCTTTGCTGATCGGCGGGATGAAACCGGCGCAGGCGCAGGAAAAGGCGCTGGAAATGCTGACGGCGGTCGGGCTGGCAAAGCGCAGCAAGCACCGGCCGTCAGAACTCTCCGGCGGTGAGCGTCAGCGCGTGGCGATTGCCCGTGCGCTGGTCAATAACCCGTCGCTGGTATTGGCGGACGAACCTACCGGTAACCTCGATAAACGCACTGCCGACAGCATTTTCGATCTGCTCGGCGAATTGAACGTGCGCCAGGGCACTGCGTTTCTGGTGGTCACTCATGACTTGCAGTTGGCCAAGCGCCTCAGCCGCCAGTTGGAAATGGCCGATGGCCATCTGCAGGCCCAGTTGACGCTGTTGGGGGCTGAGTAATGGCGGGAGCGTCACTTTCGTTTCTGACGGCCCTGCGCTTCAGCCGTGGGCGCAAGCGCGGCGGCATGGTGTCGCTGATCTCGGTGATTTCCACCATAGGTATCGCGCTGGGCGTGGCGGTGCTGATCGTCGGCCTGAGCGCCATGAACGGTTTTGAGCGCGAGCTGAAAAATCGCATTTTGGCGGTGGTGCCGCACGGTGAAATAGAGCCGGTTAAGCAGCCGTTCAAAGACTGGTCGTCAATTTTGCAACGGGTGGAAAAAGTGCCCGGTATTTTGGCCGCCGCTCCCTACATCAACTTTACCGGCCTGATGGAAAACGGCGCACAGCTGCGGGCGGTCGGGGTGAAAGGGGTGGATCCTCAGCAGGAAAACCAGCTTAGCGCACTGCCGAAATATGTGCAGGGCGACGCCTGGGACAATTTCAAAAGCGGTGAGCAACAGGTGATCCTCGGCAAGGGCGTCGCCGACGCTTTGGGCGTCAAGCAGGGCAGCTATGTGACGGTGATGATCCCCAACAGCGACCCGCAGATGAAGCTGTTGCAACCGAAGCGCATTCGTTTACACGTCACCGGGATTTTGCAGCTCAGCGGTCAGCTCGATCACAGTCTGGCTATGGTGCCACTGGCCGATGCCCAACAGTATCTGGACATGGGTGACAGCGTCACAGGTATTGCCATCAAGGTTAACGACGTGTTTGCCGCCAACAAGCTGGTGCGTGACGCTGGTGAAGTCACCAATTCCTACGTGTATATCAAGAGTTGGATCGGCACCTACGGCTATATGTACCGCGATATCCAGATGATCCGCGCGATTATGTATTTGGCGATGGTGCTGGTGATCGGCGTGGCCTGTTTTAACATTGTCTCCACGCTGGTGATGGCGGTGAAGGACAAGAGTGGTGATATCGCCGTACTGCGCACCTTGGGGGCCAAAGACGGTTTTATCCGCGCCATATTTATCTGGTACGGCCTGCTGGCCGGGCTGGTGGGTAGCCTCAGCGGCGTGGTGGTCGGGGTTATCGCCTCACTGCAGCTGACCAATATCATCAAAGGCTTGGAAAAGCTGATGGGGCATTCGTTCCTGTCGGGAGATATCTACTTCATCGACTTCCTGCCTTCTGAGCTGCACTGGCTGGACGTGGTGATTGTACTGGTGACCGCGCTGGTGCTCAGCCTGTTGGCCAGCTGGTATCCGGCCAGGCGCGCCAGCCGTATCGATCCGGCGCGAGTGTTGAGCGGACAATAATGAAAATCAGGGGAGGCAGAGATGCCGCCCCTTTTTTTAGCCTGAGGGTGGGTTATGTACTACGGTTTCGATATGGGCGGCACCAAGATTGAGCTGGGCGTGTTCGATGCAGATCTGCAGCGTATCTGGCAAAAAAGGGTGCCGACGCCACGTGAGGATTATCGACAACTGCTGACGACGCTGCGCGATCTGACGTTTGAAGCGGATGCGTTTTGTGGCCAAAAAGGCATGGTAGGTATCGGTATTCCCGGCCTGCCCAACGACGATGACGGTACGGTTTTCACCGCCAACGTCCCGGCGGCGATGGGCCAGCGCTTGCCGCATGACCTGGCCGAGTTGATTGGCCGTGACGTACGCATCGATAACGACGCCAACTGCTTTGCGCTGTCGGAGGCCTGGGACGAGGAGTTTCGTCGCTATCCGACGGTGCTGGGCATTATCCTCGGTACCGGGGTAGGCGGCGGGCTAATCGTCGACGGTAAGGTGCTCTCCGGGCGTAACTATATCGCCGGTGAATTTGGTCATTTCCGTCTGCCGGTGGATGCGCTGGAGGTGTTGGGACGTGATATACCTCGCGTTCCTTGCGGGTGCGGTCATCAGGGTTGCATCGAAAATTACATTTCTGGCCGCGGTTTTGAGTGGATGTACGGCCACTTTTACCAGCAGCACTTGCCTGCGCAGCAGATCATTGCGCATTATCAGGCAGGTGAGCCGCAGGCGGTGGCTCATGTCGAACGTTTCATGGACGTCCTGGCGATATGCCTGGGCAATCTGCTGACTATCATCGATCCGCATCTGGTGGTGATTGGCGGTGGCTTGTCGAATTTTGACGCTATTTACCAGGCGTTACCGCAGCGTTTGCCGGCGCATGTGTTGCGCGTGGCCAAGCTGCCACGAATTGAAAAAGCCCGTTACGGGGACGCCGGTGGCGTACGCGGGGCGGCGTTCCTCAATTTGGTTAACAGGGAAAAGTAAGGAGAGAGTTAATGCACACTCGTCATCGGCTGTGTCAGTTTCGCAAGAGTAAGCATGTGCTGCATCAGCGCTTTCGTTCGCGGATTTTTCATCGCGATACCATGGCGGCGGCCGAGCTGAAAAAGCCGTTTGTCGTGGTGTTGACCGGCGCCGGGATCTCGGCTGAGTCGGGTATTCGTACCTTCCGGGCGGCGGACGGGTTGTGGGAAGAGCATAGCGTGGAGGATGTTGCTACGCCGGAAGGTTATCAGCGCGATCCACAGCTGGTACAGGCGTTTTACAATGAACGCCGTCGTCAGCTGCAATCGTCGGACATTGCGCCTAACGCTGCGCATCGTGCCCTGGCGGATCTGGAAGCGTGGTTGGGGGATAACTTCCTGCTGGTAACGCAAAATATCGATAACCTGCATGAGCGCGCAGGCAGCTCGCGGGTGTTGCATATGCACGGTGAGCTGTTGAAAGTACGCTGCACCAGCTCCGGGCAGGTCTTTGACTGGCCCGAAGACCTTAGCGTGGACGACCGCTGCCATTGTTGCCAATTCCCGGCCCCGTTGCGCCCACACGTGGTGTGGTTCGGCGAAATGCCGCTGGGCATGGATGAAATTTATCAGGCGCTGGCCAAGGCCGACTTCTTTGTCGCTATCGGCACCTCGGGCCACGTTTATCCGGCGGCGGGCTTTGTGCATGAAGCGCGGCTGGGTGGGGCGCATACCATGGAGCTCAACCTGGAGCCCAGCCAGGTGGAAAGTCAGTTTGATGAAAAACACTACGGCCAGGCCAGCGCGGTGGTACCACGTTTTGTGCACAAATTCCTGGTAGGGAAAGTTGAAAGGGCTGATAGGCCTTAAGCCCAGGTCAATGCGCTGTCTGACTCGGGTAACTGGCCGGCCGTTTGACGCCGGCCTTTCTTTGGTTAAATGAGCAGGGGCGACGGTGAATTTCAAGCAGGTATTCAGCCAGGCGGATCTGAGCAAAACGGATCTCACCATCCTCAACGCTATCTTCGACAACCCGGACGCCTGCATTGACGAGGGTATCCGTGCGGTTTCCGTTCGTTGCCACAGTTCACCCTCGACCCTGGTGCGGTTGGCGAAAAAGCTGGGCTTTCGCGGCTATCTGGAACTGGTGTATTTCATCAAGTTCAACCTGGTGATGGCACCGGCTTTTCAGGAGCAGCCGCAGCCGACGGCACCGGCCAGCTTAAAACAGCAGACCCAATTCCTTGATCTGCTCGACAGCGGCAAAATCCTGATCCACGGCAGCGGTTTCTCGCAGCTGGTGGCGCAGTACATGTACAACAAATTTATGACGCTGGGCATCGACAGCTACCTGTCGCTGTGGCCGGATTTCGAGATCCTCGATCGAGAGATGCGTTTCCGGTTTGATATGGTGATTGTGATTTCAAAATCGGGCAACAGCAGCTCGGCGCTGAGTTGGAGCGACGCGGTGAAACGCAATAATATCCGGCTGGCGGCGTTTTGTGGCGACGGAAACAGCCCGCTGGCGCAGCAGGCCGATATGACCTTTATTTACGAGGATCGGCAAAAGTACGACCACGATATTTACTATCCCAACCCGTTTTTCGGCCACTGCCTGCTGGGGTTTGAGAACCTGATCAAAGCCTGGTTTGAACGGCGCAGCCGTTGAGGCCTGCGCCGTTTCAGCCCTGCTTAATGCCAATGCTTGGCATACTGGTGATGAGCCTGCAGGTACTCTTCAACCAGCGTTTTTGCCAGCGAGTAAGAGTTGACCAGCGGATGCACCATCAGCGCCTTGATGGCCTTCTGACGATTCCCTTCCAGAATGGCGGCAACCGCCAGGCGTTCGTACTCTTTGACCTGGGAGATCAGGTTTTTCTGGGTGTCGGGAATATCATTCATTTTTACCGGGTGAATGCCCGCGTTGCTGAGTTCGCAGCTGATTTCAATCACGTCTTCCGGGTGCAGGAAGTCGAGCGTCCCGTTGTTCTGCATCGACACCACCACGCGTTTTTGCTGGCCGTTGTTTACCGCCTCCAAAATGTCTATTGCCACCCCGGCATAACCGCCACTGTCAGGCTGTTCGATAAACTGCTGCAGCGTCAGCATCTCACGCTCTTTGACTTTACCCTGGCTGGATTCGCGCTGCATGTAGGAGTTTTCCCGCGTCAGATAGTGAGCGAAATAGACGCTGAAAGCCTGCTCCAGCTGCGTGGCAATATCCAGCCTGGCTAGGTCGGCCAGCATTTGCTGGTTTATCAGCGCAATCTGTTCGCCACGGGTTTCTCCGGCATCGACGATGGCGGCAATCGCCTGTTCCCGGTAATAGTAGTAATACAGATACTCATTGAGCATCAGGTTATCGGACAGCGCGACCAGCTCTGGCGAGAAATATTTCATGCAGGTATCACGGTACAGGCGTGGATCGGCCAGCAGTTGCTCGCTCACCTCCAGACCGTTGACCCGCACATTGCGGAACCATGACAGGTGATTTAGCCCAAAGCAGTCGACGCTAAGCTCGGACTCACGACAGCCCAGCAGTTCCGCCAGCTCACGGATAAACTCGCTGGGGGCGTCGCATATGCCGTACACCTTGCGTTTGAAGCCGGATTTGATGATGGCTTCGGTCACCATGCCGGAAGGGTTGGTAAAGTTGAACAGTACCGCGTCCGGTGATGATACCTGCTCTATGAGCCGACAATATTCCACTATGGCCGGAATAGAACGCATCGCCATGGCAAAGCCGCCGGCACCGGTGGTTTCTTGCCCCAGAACCTGATGATTGAGTGCGATACGTTCGTCATGAATGCGGCCTTCTTCACCGCCGATACGCAGGGTGGTGATGATATAATCGGCTCCGCTCAGCGCCTGATGGGCGTCGCTGCTCAGGCTGAACCTGATGTCGCTGCGGATACGCTCGAAGACACCCTGTGCGATGGCGCCGTAGACCGCCAATTTCTCCCGATCGGTATCCATAAACACCACTTCGGTGACGCCGATGCGGTGGGCGTTATAGGCAATGGACTTGGCCAGGAACGGTGAGCGTACGCCACCGCCGCCCAGAACGGTTAATTTCATGAATTTTCTCCCAATAAATAAAGTTATAATGCTGCTAAATATTTTTCGACCTGACTCTTCACTTTTCCGACGGTGACACCATAAATCACCTGGACTTCACGCCGGCTTTTCACCACGCCTTTTGCTCCGGTACTTTTTAATGCGGCCTCATCAATTAATTGCATGTCTTTTAGTTCGACGCGTAATCGGGTGAAGCAGTTGTCGACGGAAATAATGTTTTCTTTGCCACCCAGGGCACGAATAATAATCCCGCTTAACTCATTGGGTGTATTTTTGCTGTTCTGATAATCCTGTTTGGAATAGAGCTTGACTGCGTCGTCATCCTCACGGCCCGGCGTTTTTAAATTAAGCTTCAGCACCAGGGTTTTGAACACCAGGTAATACACCGCGAACTGCACCAGACCAATCACCACGTACAGCGGCCAGCGGGTGAGGGCGACCGGTAACGGCAGGTTGTAAACCAGGAATTCGATCAGGCCGCTGGCACCCCAGGGTCGAACGTCGAACAGGTTACACGCAACTTGCGAAAGCGCGGTCAGCACTGCGTGTATCACCCACAGCAACGGTGAGATAAACAGGAAGGTGAACTCGATCGGTTCGGTTATGCCTACCAGAATGGAAGTGGTGATGGCCGGGATCAATATCGCCTTGGCCAGCACTTTTTTCTCCGGTTTGGCGGTGTGATAGAACGCCAACGCAGCGCCTGACAGGCCGAAAATGGTCACCATGCCCTGTTGCGAAAAGCGCAGTGCCTCGTTCATCAGCGGGGAGATGCTCGGGTCGCGCATATAAGCGAGGAAAATGGCCTGCGAGCCCGACACCGTATGGCCGTCTTGTACAATTGAACCGCCGATGCTGGTCAACTGAAACGGCGACCAGATAAAATGATGCAGACCGGTGGGGATCAGGAATTTTTCGAAAAAGCCATAGACGAAGACCCCGAGCGAGCCTGAGCTTTTCATAAAGCCGGTCAGGGAAATCAGCCCGTGTGAAATGGCCGGCCAAAGGTAGCTGAAACCGACGGCATACAGCATGATCACCGGCGTCATGGCGATTAGCACCAGCTTGGAACCGCCATAGACGGAAAGTACGCCGTTCAGCTCCACGTTACACAATCTGTTGTGCACCCAGGCGATAGTGACACCGAGGATCAGGCCGAGGAAAATGCCCATATCCACCACGGTAAAGCCCAGCAGTTCGGTTTGTCCGGTGCCGTAATATTCCCCATTGATTTTCTGCGCTATGTGACCGCTTAATTGCAGATAGGATGAGTTGGCGCCCAGGAACATAATAAAGCACATCACGGCAACCAGCGCCGCTTCGCTTTTTTTATCCTTCGCCAGGCCGTAGGTAATACCGATGCAAAAAATCAGCCCGAGATTACCAAACAGCGGCCAAAAGGTATCACCGATCATTTTGCCGATATGAAATACGCCGGAGTTTTCATTCACCAGCGTGGCATTGGTGAGAATAGAACTTAATGCCAGAATCAGACCAATTACCGGCAGAAAGAATATTGGCCCCATCATGGCTTTGGAGAAAATCTGCAGCTTGCTTAAGATATTATCAATAATATCTTTCATGGCAGTTCCTTTTTTATATTTTAGTGGATAACGACGTTGCTGGTAATACTCCCTGGTATGGCGAAATAAAAATGATTTTGAATGCGGCAACCCCTGCCTTAAACCAGTTATAGGTGGAATGATTTAGCGATGCAATCAGCCGCCGGAAAAAGGTACCGGTGGTCAATGACTGACAACCGGTACCAGGCGTGAAGAGGATCACATAAGGGGGGTAGTGAAAGGTAAGATGGACGGTGTACCAAAGGACGAGGCGAAATATCAAACACCACAAGAATTAATGATTTCCGTTAAATCTGGTTAAAAATGACCTGTCTCAATATTTGATCTCGATCGGTTCCGCATAATGAAACGCGAAATTCTGAGGGCGGATACCATGGATAAACTACTTGATCGCTTTTTTAACTACGTCTCATTCGACACGCAATCTAAAGCGAACGTCAAACATGTGCCGAGCACCGACGGGCAATTGAAGCTGGCGCGTGCGTTGCAGCAGGAAATGATTGAACTGGGGTTTGAACGGGTGTCGCTCAGTGAGCATGGCTGTGTGATGGGCACCTTGCCGGGGAACGTTACCTGGCCCGTGCCGGCGATAGGCTTTATTGCCCACCTGGATACTTCACCGGATTTTACCGGTAAGCACGTCAACCCGCAGATCGTCGAAAATTACCGCGGCGGCGATATTGCCTTGGGCATTGGTGATGAAGTGCTGTCGCCAGTGATGTTCCCGATCCTGCACCAGATGTTGGGGCAGACGCTGATCACCACCGACGGTAAAACGCTGCTCGGTGCCGATGACAAGGCGGGCATCGCCGAAATCCTGACCGCCATGGTGCGACTGCAGCAGCGCAACATTCCACACGGCGATATCCGCGTAGCCTTTACACCGGATGAAGAGGTGGGGAAAGGGGCGCGGTTGTTTGACGTGGCGCAGTTCGATGCCGAATGGGCCTATACCGTGGACGGTGGCGGCGTGGGTGAGTTGGAGTGCGAAAACTTCAACGCAGCATCGGTGACGGTGAAAATTGTCGGTAACAATGTCCACCCGGGCAGCGCCAAAGGGGTGATGGTGAATGCCTTGTCGTTGGCGACGCGTATTCAGCAGGCGTTACCGGCGGATGAAACCCCGGAAACCACCAGCGGCTATCAGGGGTTCTACCACCTCAGCAGCTTTAAGGGGAGCGTTGAACGCGCCGAGATGCAGTACATCCTGCGTGATTTTGAGCGTGAGGGTTTTGAGGCACGTAAACGCCGGATGATAGAGGTCGCTCAACAGGTGGGCAAAGGTCTGCCGCGCGATTGTTATATTGAAGTTACGATTGAAGACAGCTATTACAACATGCGGGAACAGGTGGCAGAGCATCCGCATGTGATTGCATTGGCACAGCAGGCAATGCGTGATTGTGATATCGAACCGATCATGAAACCGATTCGCGGCGGTACCGACGGTGCTCAGCTGTCGTTTCGCGGCTTGCCTTGCCCAAATCTGTTCACCGGCGGATATAACTACCACTGCAAGCATGAGTTTGTGTCGCTGGAAGGGATGGAACAGGCGGTTTCGGTTATTATGCGCATCGCTGCGCTGACCGCCGAACGCGCCAAATAACCTCGATGAGATTGAGTATAATTGCTTGCCGTAACAATGATTTGCTCCTAGTGTAGGATATATTTCCAGCACAAGGAGCCGTATCATGAGCAGTACCGAGCACCGTATCGATCGCCAGTGTCTTGAGCAGTTTGTGCAGGCTATTTGGCGCCACGCCGGCAGTACCGAGCAGGAGGCCGCGCGGGTGGCGGATCACCTGGTTCAGGCGAATCTGGCCGGGCACGATTCCCACGGCGTAGGCATGATCCCCAGCTATATGTCGTCATTGGCACAGGGGCATTTGCAGCTTAACGTTCATGCCAAAGTGGTGCGCGATGCCGGAGCGGTGCTGACGGTGGACGGCGGACAGGGTTTTGGTCAGGTCGTCGCCTGTGAGGCGATGGAAAAAGGCATAGAGCGCGCCCGGCAGTTGGGGCTGGCTGCGGTGGCGTTGCACAACTCACATCACATTGGCCGCATTGGTCACTGGGCCGAGCAATGTGCGCGAGCCGGTTTTATCTCTATCCATTTCGTCAATGTG
This sequence comes from Serratia sp. AXJ-M, assembly GCF_046531865.1. Lineage (NCBI taxonomy): Bacteria > Pseudomonadati > Pseudomonadota > Gammaproteobacteria > Enterobacterales > Yersiniaceae > Serratia > Serratia sp. AXJ-M. The sequence goes on from NZ_CP059394.1 coordinate 2,107,358, forward strand.
GTGGGCGATCCTATGGTGGCACCGTTCGGCGGCAGTGACCGTCGTTTCGGCACCAACCCCTTCTGCGTTATTTTTCCCCGTAAGGATAAAAAACCGTTGCTGCTGGATTTTGCCACCAGCGGTATCGCGTTTGGTAAAACCCGCGTGGCCTACAACAAAGGTTTGAGCGTCGCGCCGGGTTATCTGATCGACCAACACGGCCAGCCAACGACGGAACCCAAGGTGATGCACGAACAGCCGTATGGCTCGTTGCTGCCTTTCGGTGCCCATAAGGGTTATGCGTTAGCCACGTTATGCGAAATCCTCGGCGGTGCGCTGTCCGGTGGCCGCACTACTCATGCGGCGACGGTGAAATCCAACAGCGATGCTATTTTCAACTGCATGACCACCATCATCCTCAATCCGGAAGCCTTCGACGCGCCAGAGATGCAAACCGAGGCCGAGGCCTTTATCGATTGGGTGAAGGCTTCACCGCCAAGTGACGGCCAACCGATTGAAGTGCCGGGTGAGTGGGAAGATGCCAACCGTGAAGCGCGGTTGCGGCAGGGGATCCCGATAGACGACAACACCTGGCGGCAGATCTGTGCTGCGGCAATCCAGGCTGGCATGTCGGACGCCGAATTGGATGGTTATCAGACCAGGGCGTTGCGGGCATAAAAAAGCCACCCGCCGAAACGCGGGTGGCTCTGGTCGCTAAAGGCCATGCCTCAGTCTTTGAAGTACCAGTAACCGCTGTTGACCAACGAGGTCAGCAGTGCCAGGAACGAAGGATCTTCGATCGCGTCGCCCAGCTTGGCGGCATCCACGCTGAAATTCTGGCACATCGCATCGGCAGCCTGCTGATGCTCGGTATCCATCAGTTCACCGTTAGCAAAGCACTGGTCGCCAATGCGCAGTACGCGCAGGCCACCCAGGCGCTGCAAAGGCTCGCCCTGTTGCAGCAGTTCGTAGATTTCACCGGCCTGATAAGGCGGCTCCGGCGGCGCAGCATCCAGCTCATGACGGGTCTGGGAGATAAACTCGCCGAACCACTGCTGGAAGTGTTCAGGTTGCTGAACCAAATCCACCATCATCTGGCGCAGCGCATCGACTTCCTGCGGCAGCACTTCTGCCGGATGCTCACGCAACTGAATATCCGGATCGCTGTAGCGCTTACTGCCCAGTTCGCGGGCCAGCACGTAGTCGGCAAAGCCACTGACCAACTCGCGGCCGTTCGGGGCGCGGAAACCTACCGAGTAATTCAGCGCATTTTCCAGCGCGTAGCCTTCATGCGGGAAGCCCGGTGGGATATACAGAATATCGCCCGGTTCCATTTCTTCATCGATGATGGCGTCGAAAGGCTCAACTTGCAGCAGGTCCGGGTGCGGGCAGTGCTGTTTCATCGGCACTTTTTCACCCACGCGCCAGCGACGGCGGCCGGTACCCTGAATGATAAAGACGTCATACTGATCGAGGTGCGGGCCAACGCCGCCACCCGGGACCGAGAACGAGATCATCAGGTCGTCCATCCGCCAGTCCGGCAGCTTACGGAACGGGATCATCAGCGCACTGGAAGGTTCATGCCAGTGATTCACAGCCTGCACCAGCAGCGACCAGTTGTTTTCGCTCAGGTGATCAAAGCTCTCGAAAGGGCCGTGCGCAACCTGCCAGCGACCGTCCTGGTGGCTGACCAGACGGCTGTCCACTTCGTTCTCCATCGCCAGCCCGGCCAGCTCATCCGGGGAGATCGGATCGATAAAGTTTTTGAAGCCGCGCTTCAGAATAACCGGACGCTTTTGCCAATAACGCTGCAAAAAGTCGTTCCAGTCCAGATCTAATTGATAATCCATGTTCTATTCCAGGATAGAGGAGTGAGCCTGAGTGCGATTATAACGGAAGTTTGGCCCCGTGGATCGGGGCCAGAGCGACAGAATTTACTCGTGATGATGGGAATCGTGCTGACGGGCGAAAGTGACCTGCATGCGAGCGCCGCCAAGCGGGCTGTCGCTGATGGTAATGGAACCGTCGTACTGTTCGATAATCTCCGCCGCCACCGACAATCCCAATCCTTGACCAGGGCGCAGCGTATCTACCCGCTGGCCGCGCTGGAAGATCAATTCACGCTTGCTTTCCGGAATGCCTGGCCCGTCGTCATCGATGACGATAGTAAGGTATTTGTCGGAGTGCAGGGAGGTGATCTCAACGAACTCCAGGCAGTATTTACAGGCATTTTCCAACACGTTGCCCATCACTTCCATAAAGTCGTTTTTCTCCCCCATAAAGGTCACTTCCGGCGAAATATCCAGCGTGATCACCACACCTTTGCGCTGATACACCTTGTTCAGTGCTACGTTCAGGCTGTCGAGCAGCGCCGGGACCGAGTGGATCTCGCGCGTCAGCACCGTTTGCCCCGAATTGATGCTGGCCCGGTGCAGGTAGTAACCGATTTGCTGAGAAATACGGCTGATCTGGTCCAACATGATCGGCTCGACTTCCTCGATCGTGGTCTGCTTACCGGTACGTAATGAACGCAGCGTCGTTTGCAACACCGCCAACGGCGTCTTCAGGCTGTGGGTCAGATCGGAAAGCGTGGTGCGGTATTTGGTGTAACGCTGGCGCTCGTTGCGCACCAGAATATTCAGGTTACGTACCAGCCCACGCAGCTCGCTGGGGGGATTTTCGTCGAGTTGTTCTCGCTCGCCGTTTTCCAACTCACCAACCTGATTCACCAGCGCCTTGATGGGACGCAAGCTCCAGTAGGCCGCCAGCCACAGCAAGGGGACCACCAGCAGCAGGTTGGCCAGCAACACGTAGCTGAACCATTCCCATACCACGTCGGAGCGTTGTAATTCCTGCGGAATGGTATCGACTACCACGATACTCAAAGCCGGCAGCCGCGCGGTGGCTGCGTAGGTGTTGACCGCCACTGAGTGGGTCAGGGCATTCTGATCGTTGTCGTCATAGTCTTTGAGCTGATCCTGCGCCTTGGGGTTGTTGCCCAACACTTCACTACTGATACGGGTATCGGTATCGATTTCGTAGAAGCCGGACTCTTCCAGCCACTCTTTATTGATGCGTTTTTCCAGCTCAGGTACCTGGCGCTGGCTCCACAGCAGATTGCCTTTATCGTCGTAAATAAACACCAGGGTTGGGAAGTTGAGATCGATATCGGGCGGAATGGCAATGGTGAGTTTGTTATCTTTCCACTGGGCCAGGCTGAAAAACAGATTACTTTCACCGCGCAGTAGGCGGAAGGCAGTTTTGTCGAAGCTGACAATATAACCGACTACCGCCACCAGACCATAGGACAGCGAGAGCGCCAGGATCACCCCAGCGGTGGCCATCAAAAAGCGGGCGCGCAGTGAGAAAGGTTTTTTACCCTTGTTGAACATGGCGATCATTTCGCATCAAAACGATAGCCCTGACCACGAACCGTGGTGATCACTTCCTGAGGGTATTCGGCCTGCAATTTTTTGCGTAAACGGCCCATCAGTACGTCGATGGTATGGCTCTCGCGCAGTTCGGCATCCGGGTACAGCTGCAGCATCAGCGAGTCTTTGCTGACCACCTTGCCGGCGTTGCGGATTAAGGTTTCGATGATGGTGTATTCGAACGCAGTCAGTTTGATCTGCTGTTCGTTGACGCTCAGTTCGCGACGCGAAAGGTCGATTTGGAACGGGGGCAATACGATCACCTGAGAGGCCAAACCGCTGTTACGGCGCATCAGCGCCTGCATACGGGCAATCACTTCTTCCAGATGGAACGGCTTGGTCACATAGTCGTCGGCACCGGCTTCCAGCACCGCCACTTTGTCCTGCCAGCTTTCACGCGCGGTGAGCACCAGGATTGGCAGCTTCATCTGGTGGGCGCGCCAGCGGCGGATCAGGCTCAGGCCGTCTTCACCCGGCAGGCCGAGATCGACAATGGCGATGTCAGGCGCATGCTCTTGCAGGAAATAATCGGCTTCTTTGGCATCCTCTGCCGCATCAACCTGATGGCCCATTTCACGCATCTGGACGGAGAGGTGGTGGCGTAATAAACCGTTATCTTCAACAACCAGTACTCGCATGGCGAACTCCTGTGGATCGGCGGGTGAACATCCTGTCACCCACGCAGTAAAGGTAACACGCTCAGCAGCGTGTGAGGGATAGCGTGCGACAACCTAAGCCATCCGATCGTGATCTTGACGTTATGGTAGGTATAACCGGCTCTTACCGCAAGGGACGCAGAACCTTGGCAGGAAATAAGCGCTATCGATATTTAGTTCGCTGTCATTATCGACAAGGTCAAATAAACGTTGGATAAACAATGGCGAGGGAAAGTTAAACCAAACTTAAACGGAAAAGGCTGCGATGAGAGAACCGGACCCGGATGCCGGGCCCGCAAATGTTAAGGATGGGTCGGTTTGCTGACGCTGTTTTTACGGATCTCCTGCACTTCGGCGGCGGTAACTCGCGGCGCATGGTTGCCCCAACTGCTGCGTACAAAGGTCGCGAGTTCGGCAATTTGCTGGTCGTTCAACCGCCAGCCAAAGTCCGGCATGGTCAACCCTGTAGGGGCACCAACGGTTATGGGGGTACGGGAACCATTGATAACAATGCTGATCAGTGAGGAAGGATCATCGCTTAACAGCGCCGGATTGTGTGCCAACTGCGGGAAGGTATCACGGTAGCCCTTACCGTCGCTGCGATGGCAGGCGGCGCAATTATCCAGATAGGCTTGAGCGCCCGGGCGACTGACATCCCCTTTTGCCAGCAGAGCAGCTGTGCTGCCGTCTTGCGGCAATGGCTTCTCCTGATTATCTGCCTGTAATGATTGCAGATAGCCGGCGATAGCGCGTAGGTCCTCATCACTCAGGTATTGCGTGCTGTCCTGAACCACGTCAACCATCGAGCCAAAAGCGGCAAATCGGTTGTTGTGGCCGGTTTTCAGAAAGCGGGTGATATCTTCCGCGTTCCAACCGCCCAAACCGCTTACCGCGTCCGCCCGCAGGTTGGCGGCATGCCAGCCTTCCAGCGTACCGCCGCTCAGATAGGCGCTGTCGCTTTGGTTGAGCGCTTTCTCCTGGAAGCCAATACCGCGTGGCGTATGACAACTCCCGCAATGGCCCAGCCCCTGCACCAGATAGGCTCCACGATTCCATTCGGCGCTTTGGGTGGCATCCGGCTGATAAGTTCCGTCCTCTCGGAACACCAGATCCCACATTGCCAGCGGCCAGCGCATATTCAGTGGCCAGGAAATATCGCTGTCTTTATTCTGTTGCGACACGGGGTGAACCTGATGGGTGAAATACAGGTACAGATCGCGCACATCCTCATCGCTGATTTTGGCAAAAGAGGGATAGGGCATCGCCGGGTAGAGTCGGGTGCCGTCGCGGGTGACACCTTTGCGCAATGCGTCGCTGAACTCCTGCAGGCTGTATTCGCCGATACCAGTCTGTTTGTCCGGGGTGATGTTAGTGGAGTAGATGGCCCCCACCGGCGTGGTCATTTTCAGGCCGCCGGCAAAGGGTGCACCGCCAGGGGCAGTATGGCAGGCGGCGCAGTCACCGGCACGCGCCAGATATTCGCCGTGCAGGAGCCGGGCGGCCAATTGCGGGTCATCGGCCGCCTGTACCGTCGCGGTGCCCAGCATCAACAGCGCCAGCAGCGAGGGAGTAAATCCTTTCATATGAAGCTCCTTATGCTTTCAGGCCTGAACCAGCGGACCGGGGTTTTTTAAATACTGCGTGCGGATCGCCTCGGCCGAATAATAGGCCAGCGCCCCGACGATGCCGGTGGGGTTGTAGGCCAGATTCTGCGGAAAGGCGCAGGCGCCGGTGACGAACACATTAGGTACATCCCAACACTGCAGGTATTTATTCACCACGCTGGTGGCAGGGTTGTCACCGGTAATGGCTCCGCCGGTGGTGTGAGTCGACTGGTAGGGGCGCACATCGTAATGATCGCCGGTTTTTTTCACCGAAACCGCTATCTGTTTGGGCTTCATGGCATTGGCGATATTCACCATTTTGCTGGTGATGTGCTGTGTCATTTTGATTTCATTGTCTTTCCAGTCAAACGTCATGCGTAACAGCGGCAGGCCGTAGCCGTCCTTATAGGTTGGGTCGAGATCCAGATAGCAGTCGCGGTACGGCATCACCGAGCCTTCGGAGCCGATGCTCATTGAGTGCGGGTAGTTATCCTTGATGCCCTGTTTCCAGCCGCCGCCCCAGGCAGGCGTACCCGGCGGCAGCATCATTTGCTGGATAGGTCGGCCGCCGGTGCGGGTGGCAGAGATGTAGGCACCGCCGATAAAACCCAAATCGGCATGATCGAAGTTCTCGCCGTTAAGATCGTCGATCACCGTGCCGGCCGCGCCTGCGCCGATAAACGGATTGAAGTGGGTATTCTGGTCGTAAAACAGCGATATACCGCTGTTCATCTGATAGGCGTAGTTCTTGCCGACCACGCCTTCACCGGTCACCGGATCGTAAGGTTTGCCGATGCCGGACAACAGCAGCAGGCGAACGTTATGCAGTTGGAAAGCACTGAGGATCACCAGATCGGCCGGTTGTTCCACCTCTTGCCCCTGGGCGTTGATGTAGGTGACGCCGGTGGCTTTCTTGCCGGTGCTGTCCAGATTCACTTTGATTACCTGCGACTGGGTGCGCAGCTCAAAGTTTTTGCGCTGGGTCAGTACCGGCAAAATGGTGGTTTGCGGCGAAGCCTTGGAGTACATAAAGCAGCCGAAGCGCTCGCAGTAGCCGCAAAAATTACAGGGACCCAGCTGCACGCCGTAGGGATTGGTATAGGGCTCGGAGCAGTTGGCGGCGGGGATGGCGAACGGGTGATAGCCCAGTGATTCCGCGGCCTTGCCGAACAGCGAGCCGGAATAGAGCTGTTTCAGCGCCGGCGTCGGGTATTCGCTGGCTCGTGGCCCTTCAAACGGATTGCCTCCCTTGATGATATTTCCCTGCAGATTGCCGGCTCGACCGGAAGTGCCGCACACTTTTTCGAACTTGTCGAAGTAAGGCTCCAGTTCCTGATAACTCAGCGGATAATCCTGTAGCGTCATGCCCTCCGGGATCCATTTGGCCCCGTACTTTTCATTGAGGGTGGTGTGCAGCTTCAAGTCGGATGGCAAGGCACGCCAGTGCATGCCGTTCCAGTGCACGCCGGCACCGCCGACGCCGTTACCGGGCAGAAAAGACCCGAGCTGGCGGTAGGGCACGGCAAAATCTGCCGGCGTGTGGCGCACCGTGACCGTCTCATGCGCCATTTCCTGTGCCAGTTTCAGGCGAATGCCGTAGGTCAGTTCGTCGGCAATGCGCGGATAGGCAAAGTCCGGGTAGGTTTCACGCTGCTCACCGCGTTCCAGCGCCAGCACGCTCAGGCCGCTTTCGGTCAATTCCATCCCCATTATGGCGCCGGTCCAGCCAAACCCGACGATAACCACGTCTACCGGTGGTTTTTTAATTGTGCTCATTTAGGCATTCCTTTTGCTTGAAATACTGACCGGGCCGAGGGGATAAGGCTGATTGGGGCGATTGACCCAATCGGTGTAATCCGCGCGTGCGCCGGGGAAACCAATCAGTTTCCAGGACGCTAACGTCTGGTTACCGCCATGCACCGGATCGGCCAGATAGCCTTCTTTGGTATTGGTCAGCAACTGGTCGAAAAACGCCTTGCCGGGCAGGGCTTCCGAGTCCAATTGGCCATGTTCCAGCGCCGTCAGCAGCTGTTCCTGCTCGGCGTGGCCCAGTTCGGCAAACACCTTTTGAAACTGCCGACGGCAGTGCGCATTCACTTCACGGATACCGATACGGTAAGTCTCGCGCGGCGTCAGCTTGGACTGATAGCCCAGTTCCGGCGGAGAGGGAACGAAGGGCGGATGCATGTACCACAGTCCGCCGTGGCCGTAAGGCGTTTCCATTTGTCGGTCGATAAATATCGGTACGCCCTGATCCACCGCGCCGGGGCCGTTAGCGTCCGTCGGGATCAGCCGATCGCAGGCGGCCAGCAGAAAACGCCATTCGTCACCGTTGAAATAGACCGGGACATAGTGGCTCGATACGCCGGGGGCGGGTGCCGCCTTGGCTTCCAGTGCCATAATGCTGCTGCCTGCGGCGGCCAGCGGGATTAACGCCAATGTCTTTTTTAGAAAGTTACGCCTGGGCGGCGTAGCGTCGTGCTGTTGTGACATAATTCCACCTTGAACATGCTTCACAATTAATGCCTGCGCAGGCAATAGCGGCCTACGCCGCGGCTCTCCAGCAGCGGTAAACAGGCGGGGATGGGTAAACGAATAGTAAACAACCATATAAATAGCAAGCTACTGGTATGGTTGTTTTAGTGTAGGACTGGCGAACTGAATGAAACAATCGATGATCTGTTTCAAAACATTTTGTTCACAACTAAGTTGATTTAGATCAACTTATCAACATACATACCGAGGGTTTGTCTTCGGCAGGCCTTCGACCCGGAGCAGCATGAAGCACAGCAGTAGTGACAGCCGGCCGGATATCATCCAGGCCACCTTTGGTCGGCATCTACGTCAAGGCATGACGCGCAAAGCCGCGCTGCATCTGACCATCAAGCAACTGGTGACGGCGGGGGAGCTGGACTATCTGGCAAAACTGCCGCCCAGCCGCGTACTGGCTGCCCGGCTGGTGGTTTCGCGCGATACGGTTGAACTGACTTATGCCCAACTGGAGGCCGAAGGCTATATTGCCCGCGCGGTGGGGCGCGGCAGTTTTGTCAGCTACCAGCAAAATACCCTGATTGGCCGCGAGCTGCTGACTGACAACTCTACCGAAAGCGCTCAACTGGCGGAGTCGGAACTGAGTGTGCATGGCCGCTCCTTGCTGCTGGCAGCCCACACTCCGCACACCAGTCGAAGCGACTCGCTGACCCCTTCCGTGCCCGATTTGCGGCTGTTTCCCATCGATAGCTGGTTGCAGCTGGAAAGGCAGGCGGTGCGACAAGGTGCCGAGCGCCTGATGGGGTATGCCGATCCTCAGGGGCTGGTGGAACTGCGGGAGGAGATCATTGACTATTTGAGGCGCGAAAGGGGCGTTAAGGCCAGCGCGGAGCAGGTGATCGTGGTAACCAGTTCACAGCAGGCGCTATCGCTGTGTACGCAGGTGTTGTTTAATCCTGGCGACCGGGTGTTCGTGGAAGAGCCGGGCTACCAGGGGGCCAAAAAATTGGTTCAGTCGGCAGGGATACTCGCCCAACCGATTGGGGTAGATCAATCCGGTTTGGATATTGATGCATTGATACGGGCAGACGGGGGCGGGCGGGGCGTTTACATCACGCCCTCACATCATTATCCGTTGGGGCATTCGCTCAGCATCGACCGGAGGTTAAAGCTGTTGGCCTGGGCGCAACGTGAAAAAGCCTGGATTATTGAAGACGATTACGATTCCGAGTTCAATTACGACGGCCTGACCAGGGCATCGCTGCAGGGGCTGGATCAGTACCAGCGAACCTTGTATATCGGCACCTTTAGCAAGACGTTATTCCCGGGGTTGCGCATCGGTTTTATTATCGTTCCGCCGCAGCTGATTAAACCCATGGTCGCCGCCAAGCAATTCCAGGATGGTTATACTTCCGCATTGCCGCAAATGACGTTATTCAAATTTATCCATGAAGATTTCCATACCGAACATTTAAGGAACATGCGCAAAACCTATCAGGCGCGGCTGGAGATTTTGCATGCAGCGGTTCATCAGCATCTTGGCGCCTGGACTCAGCCACGTTTGCCGCAGGGCGGGTTGCAACTGGTTTGTCCGTTGGTGGACGCGGCAACTGAGCGGCGCCTGATTCAGGCCGCCGCCGCGCAAGGGATAAAGGTCTATGGCCTGATAGATTTTTATACCGGGCAGCCCACGGAGGGGGCGCTGGTATTGGGTTTTGCCGCTTATTCCCCTGATGAGATTGTAAGATTCATCAAAAAGTTAGCTGCTATTTTCAGCGAGCTGCCGGCTGAGATCTGACTGCGGTTGTACATCAAAATTGGTCTGTTCACTGTTATTAATTGGTCTGTATTCAGTTCGCAATGGCGCAGGTATCCTACTGGTATTACGTTATTTTTTCTCAGAAAAGCCCCGATGACGCTTTGATCGCCATCACCCTCAGGGTGGCTTAAAGGCTGCGGGATCACTTACTTAATACCAGAGAGGCACCATGCTCCCAATAATTCATGAAGCAGCAGTACGTAAAATACAAAACGCCGATAAGCCGCAGTGGTTGGAACTGTGGCAGGGGTACCTCCATTTTTACCGTGCGGACGTCTCGGCGCAGGTTACCGATCATACCTTCGAGCGTTTATGCGAAGATCAACAGGTCTACGGCCTGGTGGCGGAAGATAGAAACGGCAACCTGCTGGGGTTCATGCATCTTATTTTCCATCCTTCAACCTGGAGCTCGGCCGGCTATTGTTATATTGAAGATCTTTACGTTTCACCGGCGGGCCGCGGCAAGAAAGTGTCCGAAAAACTCTTCGAACAGGCCTATCAGTTGGCGGATGAGAAGGGCAGCGACAGAGTTTATTGGATGACGCAGGAATATAACGCCCCGGCGCGGTCGCTGTACGACAAGATAGGCAAGAGAAGTTCGTTTATCGTCTATACCCGTTAACGACAGGCTGCGAGGAAGTGTATGGTGATCAATCAGTTTGGGCAGCCGGTGGGCGAGCCATTATCCGATTGGCGGGCGGCGAAGCGCCCTGGTGGCGAGACGCTTAACGGCCGTTTTTGCTGTCTGAAGCAACTCGATCCGCAGCGGGATTATGCGGCGTTGTTCAGCGCATTCCAGCAGGCGGTTGATGGCCGGGACTGGACTTATTTATCGATAGAACGACCAGAAAGCTCTGCGGCGATGTTACAACACCTGACCACCTTGCAGGCGAACGCTACGCTGGTGAATCTGACGGTGTTCGACGCTGTCAGCCAGGCACCGGTTGGGACGGTAGCTTATATGCGCATCGACGAAGGTAATGGCGTGGCTGAGATTGGACATGTCAGCTGGTCACCGGCGATGAAACAGCGCTCCAGTGCCACCGAGGCAATTTATTTGATGCTGCGGCATCTGTTTGAGGATTTGGGCTATCGCCGTTGCGAATGGAAGTGCGACAGTCACAACGCGCCCTCCAAACAGGCGGCGGCGAGATTTGGTTTTCTGCATGAGGGGATTTTCCGCTATGCGGTGGTCACCAAGGGCCGCACTCGGGATACCGACTGGTTTGCCATAACCGCTGACCGTTGGCCGGCAATCAAGGCGGGATTCGAGCAGTGGTTGAGTCCCGATAATTTCAATGCGCAAGGGCAGCAGATAAAACGCCTGCAGGATTTTATGCCACAGAAATAAAAGAGGCGACCAAAAGGCCGCCTCTTTGCTATCGGAACAAAACGCTTACTTCAGCTCATCGACCATGGTCGCCGCGCGGCCAATGTAGTTCGCCGGGGTCATGGCTTTCAGGCGGGTTTTTTCTTCTTCCGGCAGCGCCAGACCATCGATAAATGCCTGCATACCGGCGGCATCCACGCGTTTGCCGCGGGTCAGCTCTTTCAGCTTTTCATACGGCTTTTCGATGCCGTAACGACGCATCACGGTCTGGATCGGCTCGGCCAAGACTTCCCAGTTGTGATCCAGCTCGTCCAGCAGATGTGCCTGATTGACTTCGAGCTTGCTGATGCCTTTCATGGTCGCCTGATAGGCGATCAACGCATAGCCCAGACCCACGCCCAGGTTACGCAGCACGGTGGAGTCGGTCAGGTCGCGCTGCCAGCGAGATACCGGCAGTTTGCTGGCCAGGTGGCCCAGCACCGCGTTAGACAGGCCCAGGTTGCCTTCGGAGTTCTCGAAGTCGATCGGGTTGACCTTGTGTGGCATGGTTGAAGAGCCGATTTCACCGGCGATGGTCTTCTGCTTAAAGTGATTCAGGGCGATATAACCCCAGATATCACGGTCGAAGTCGATCAGAATGGTGTTGAAACGCGCCACGCAGTCAAACAGCTCGGCAATGTAGTCGTGCGGTTCGATTTGGGTGGTGTACGGGTTCCAGGTAATGCCCAGTGAAGTCACGAAGTCTTCGCTGAACGCATGCCAGTCCACTTCCGGATAAGCCACGATGTGGGCGTTATAGTTGCCGACTGCACCGTTGATTTTACCCATGATCTCCACGCGCTCCAGCTGACGGAACTGACGTTCCATACGGTAGGCCACGTTGGCGAATTCTTTACCGACGGTTGACGGGGTTGCCGGCTGACCGTGGGTACGGGACAGCAGCGGAATATCGCGGTATTCCAGCGCCAGGCCCTTGATTGAATCGATGATTTTGCGCCAGTACGGCAGCACCACGTCCTGACGCGCAGTTTGCAGCATCAGCGCATGTGACAGGTTGTTGATGTCTTCTGAGGTACAGGCAAAGTGGATAAACTCGGACACCGCCTGCAGCGCAGGGATCGCGTCCACTTTTTCTTTCAGGAAATACTCAACCGCTTTGACGTCGTGGTTGGTGGTGCGTTCGATGGTCTTGATGCGCTGCGCGTCTTCTTCGCTGAATTCCGCGACGATCTTGTCGAGGAAAGCGTTTGCGTCGGCGTCAAAAGCCGGAACTTCTTTGATTTCTGCACAGGTGGCCAGTTTTTGCAGCCAACGTACTTCAACCTGCACGCGGAATTTCAGCAGACCGTATTCGCTGAAAATGGCGCGCAGTGCGCTGACTTTATCACCGTAGCGTCCATCAACGGGTGAGACGGCGGTCAGTGAGGATAATTCCATCGGTAGCAACTCCTGGGATCGATTAACAATGAGCAACGATATTTTGCGCCTGTTTAAACAGACGATTACGGGAAAACATTAACTGCAGGCGGCTGCCGCCAACCTGTTGCCACAGTACGGCGGCACGGATGCCGGCCAGTAGCGTGGCACGAACCTTGGCCTGCACCTGCGGATTCTGCAGAATAGCCGGCGAGCCGGTCACCTGGATGCGCGGCCCGAGCGGGCTGACCACGTCGACATAAATGCCGGCCAGCGCGCTGATAATGGTGTCTGATTCCAGATCAAAATGCGCCAGTTGGCGCTCAAGCTGGCCGAGACGTTCGCCAAGCTGGTTCATCGCCTGCTTATTGGCGTTGAGCTTGCGCTCCAGCACCATCAGGCTGATGGTGTAGCGGGTCAGTTCGGCACCCAATCCTTTATTGTTGGCGTTGAGCACGCTCATCAGCGTCTCGAGGCCGACTTTCAAATTGCGCTCTTCTCCGCCGAACACCGCCAGCGTGGAAGAGGGGTCCATCTGCAGCAGGCTGTTCAGCGAAGTATGGAAAGCTTCACGGTCGCATTGGCCTTCGTGCGCCAACTGCTGAACCATAAGCGCCGCCTGGCTGATTCCAGCCATGGCCAGCGTAATGTCATAATAATTCTTCGCCACGATTACTCCTGTAAACGCTGTTCGATAATGCCGCCACCGAGGCAGATTTCATCCTGATAGAACACGGCAGACTGGCCTGGGGTCACGGCAGCGACCGGCTCGTCGAAACGCACTTCAATACGCTCTTCGTCAAGCGGGGTAACGGTGCACGGAATGTCCTGCTGGCGATAACGGGTTTTTACCGTACAGCGGAAGGGGCCGCTCAGCGGCAGGCGATCGACCCAATGCAGCTGCTGCGCTACCAGACCGACGGACATCAGGCGCGGATGCTCATGCCCCTGGGCAACCACCAGCACGTTGTTGGCGACGTCTTTGTCCACCACGTACCACGGATCTTCACTGCTGTCCTTCATACCACCGATGCCGAGCCCTTTACGCTGGCCCAGGGTGTGGTACATCAGGCCCTGATGTTCACCGACGGTCTGGCCGTCAACGCTGACAATCGGGCCCGGCTGTGCAGGCAGGTAGCGGCCAAGGAAGTCGCGGAACTTGCGTTCGCCGATAAAGCAGATGCCAGTGGAGTCTTTTTTCTTGGCGGTGACCAGATCCAGCTGTTCGGCGATGCGGCGCACCTCCGGTTTTTCCAGCTCACCGACCGGGAACAGGCTTTGCGCAACCTGCTCGTGGCTCAGGGTGTAGAGGAAATAGCTTTGGTCTTTATTACCGTCTACGCCGCGCAGCAGGCGGCTTTTGCCGTCAACGTCCTGGCGGCGCACGTAGTGGCCTGTGGCGATAAAATCGGCCCCCAGATCTTCGGCGGCGAATTCCAGGAAGGCTTTGAATTTGATTTCTTTATTGCACAGGATGTCCGGATTCGGCGTACGGCCGGCCTTGTACTCTTCCAGGAACAGTTCAAAGACGTTGTCCCAGTACTCTGCCGCGAAGTTCACCGTATGCAGTTCGATGCCGAGTTTGTCGCATACCGCCTGTGCATCGGCCAAATCGGTCGCTGCGGAGCAGTACTCTTCATCATCGTCTTCTTCCCAGTTCTTCATAAACAGCCCAGCGACCTGATAGCCCTGTTGCTGTAACAGATAGGCAGTAACGGAAGAGTCGACGCCGCCGGACATACCGACGATTACTTTTTTCTGGCTGTTGTCTGACATGGGGATCTCACGAACTTGAACACGAACCGTGCTGATAAAAAACAAGCGCAGGATTTTACCACGTTGCCTGCGCCGGCGCACGGCACTTATTCATCTCAGAACGGCCAGTTATAGCTGCTGACCAGCGATAGCGGGTAACGTTCCGGCTGTTGGTAACAACGAAGGCTTTCCGCGACCAGTGCGGATCGCAGGTTAGGGGCCTGCAAAATCTCGTCGGCGCTCAGCCACAAACAGCGGTCGATATCGCTGTCGTGCGGTTCGGTCGGCAACTGCTGTTCGAGCTCGATGACAAAGCAGAAGCGCAGAAACGGCGTATTGTCCGGTGCGATCCACTGGTGCAGCTTGAGGAATGACTGTGGCGTGGCGCGGATGCCGGTTTCTTCCCACAGCTCGCGCTCGGCGGCCTGCACCAGCGTTTCGTCGGCTTCAAGGTGCCCGGCCGGCTGATTCCAAAGCGCCTTGTTATTAATCGTCTCCTCGACGATCAAAAACTTGCCGGCGGCGTGAACCACGCAGGCAACGGTGACGTGCGGTTTAAACATAAAGGTCCCTTACAGCGGCTTATTGATATGCTGATAGATGTCATCCAGTTCGGTAATACGGGCCTGATAGCTGCCTGAGAGACAACTGACGTCGCTGCCGCACAATTTCCGCTGCGCCAGCCAGCGCTGTTGCTGGTCTTGCATCTCACCGCGCACTCCCATGGCGAACAGGCCATGTAAAAACTGGTACTTGGTCGCCATTTCCACGTCTTTGTCACTCAGCGTACGGCTGGCGCAGATGGCCTTTTCGTCGGCGCTGACGGCTTTGGCGCAATCAAAACTGGCGGCCTGAACGGCAGGAACCGAAAGCAGGGCGGTGAACAGTAGCGCGGTTAATGTTTTCATCGTTGCTGCTCCTCGGGCTGGTTACAGTGAGTCCAGGGTTTTCCATTCACCGGGCTGCAATTCGCCCAATGAAAGATTACCCATACTGTAGCGAATCAGCCGCAGGGTAGGAAAGCCGATGTGTGCAGTCATGCGACGCACCTGGCGATTTCGGCCTTCATAAAGGGTGATTTTCAGCCAGGCGGTGGGGATTGATTTGCGTTCGCGAATGGGCGGATTGCGCGGCCACAGCCATTGCGGTTCTGCGACCAGCTCAACGCCTGCCGGCAACGTTGGGCCGTCTTTGAGCGTGACGCCATTGCGCAAGGAGGCCAGATCGCTTTCCTGCGGGGCGCCTTCGACCTGCACGTAATAGACTTTTCCGGTACGTTTGCCCGGCTGGGTGAGTTGCGCCTGCAGCTTGCCGTCATTGGTTAGCACCAATAAACCTTCGCTGTCGCGATCCAAACGCCCAGCGGCGTAAACATCGGGAAATGGAATGAATTCTTTCAGGGTGGTGCGGCCGGCTTCATCGGTAAATTGCGGCAGCACATCGAACGGCTTATTGAATAACACCACGCGACGCGGCCCCTGTGCGACTGCGGGTTTGGCGGGGGCAGGCTTGCTGAATCGTTTAACTTTGTGATTTTTAACAGAGAATTTTTTCATAACAGTTGAGATTACGGATGATAGGCGCATTATAACCGAATCCGTTTCGGATTGGCGCGGACTGAAAATTCCAGTAGTATCTACACGCATCTTACAAAGCATTAACAAAAATTGCGCTTGAAGGAGAGGTTGATGGAAAGCAAAGTAGTTGTTCCGGCAGAAGGTAAAAAGATTACGGTCGATGCCCAGGGTAAACTGGTTGTTCCGAATAACCCGATCATTCCGTTTATCGAAGGCGACGGCATTGGCGTTGACGTTACCCCTGCTATGATTCACGTGGTTGATGCCGCAGTGAAAAAGGCCTACCACGGCGAACGTAAAATCTCCTGGATGGAAATCTATACCGGCGAAAAATCCACTCACGTTTACGGGAAAGACGTGTGGCTGCCGGAAGAAACCCTGGATCTGATCCGTGACTACCGCGTTGCCATCAAAGGCCCGCTGACTACCCCAGTCGGTGGCGGTATTCGCTCCCTGAACGTGGCCCTGCGCCAGCAACTGGACCTGTACGTGTGTCTGCGTCCGGTGCGTTACTACCAGGGCACTCCAAGCCCGGTTAAACAGCCAGAGCTGACCGACATGGTGATCTTCCGCGAAAACGCCGAAGACATCTACGCAGGTATCGAGTGGAAAGCCGGTTCTGCAGAAGCAGACAAAGTGATCAAGTTCCTGCGCGACGAAATGGGCGTGAAAAAAATCCGCTTCCCAGAGCAATGTGGTATCGGCGTGAAGCCATGTTCTGAAGAAGGGACTAAACGTCTGGTACGTGCGGCGATCGAATACGCGATCACCAACGACCGCGACTCTGTGACCCTGGTTCACAAAGGCAACATCATGAAGTTCACCGAAGGCGCCTTCAAGGATTGGGGCTACGAACTGGCGCGCGAAGAGTTCGGTGGCGAACTGATCGACGGCGGCCCATGGCTGAAAATCAAGAACCCGAACACCGGTAAAGAGATCGTGGTAAAAGACGTGATCGCCGATGCCTTCCTGCAGCAAATCCTGCTGCGTCCGGCTGAATACGACGTGATCGCCTGTATGAACCTGAACGGTGACTACATCTCCGACGCCCTGGCCGCGCAGGTTGGCGGTATCGGTATCGCACCTGGCGCCAACATCGGTTCCGATTGCGCGCTGTTCGAAGCCACCCACGGTACTGCACCTAAGTATGCCGGCCAGGACAAAGTGAACCCAGGTTCCATCATCCTGTCTGCAGAAATGATGCTGCGTCACATGGGCTGGTTCGAAGCGGCTGACCTGATTGTTAAGGGCATGGAAGGCGCAATCGCTGCCAAGACCGTGACCTATGACTTCGAACGCCTGATGGAAGGCGCTAAGCTGCTGAAATGTTCAGAGTTTGGCGACGCTATCGTTAAACACATGTAATGGTGTTTAAGCGTTAAATGATAACGGGAACCTGATGGTTCCCGTT
This sequence comes from Serratia sp. AXJ-M, assembly GCF_046531865.1. Taxonomy (NCBI): domain Bacteria; kingdom Pseudomonadati; phylum Pseudomonadota; class Gammaproteobacteria; order Enterobacterales; family Yersiniaceae; genus Serratia; species Serratia sp. AXJ-M. Next base: position 2,124,826 of record NZ_CP059394.1, read on the forward strand.
TTTGTTAGTCATTACGCGATATGTGATCTGATGGGCGTCTTAAACAAGTTGAAATTCGGATTATTGTTATTTCCGTTTACGCCAGTCCCATTCGGCATGAGCCCAAATGATCAGCATCACACAGCTTGAGATGAACATGACATCCGGCCATTTAGTGAATCCAGTCGCTATCGAAGCAATCGAGACTGCAGCTGCCAGTCTGGTCAACACCCTGTTGAAATTCATGTTTTCCCTCGGTTCTAAGAATATTCCTGTTGCGTAAATGTTACGAACGTATGATTATAATTTTTTATTTGGACTGGTAAGGCAATGAATCAACTTCGGTTTGCATTCGCTCTATTTATCATTCTTGGACACATTTACTTACTATCTTATCATTAGCTCCAAAGTTGCTGTAGTCAAAGTGTGTCATTTTCTGCCTGTGCGTCCCTATCTGTCTAAAAGTTGAAACAATCACATCTGTCTGTCATTGAACCGATGGCTCAGTGGCGCTAATGCAGTTGACAGGAACTGCGGTTAATAGTCTGGCAGGGTTAGCAGGGACGATGTGTCGTTTGATTGATACCGGGCATTGCCCGGTATTTTTAAAGGGATAACACCCGGCCAAGCGGATCCTGATAACACCAACGGTCTTTATAACCCGCGGTCGGTTTGCCAAACGAGTAACGCATGGTTTTTCCCACGGCTTCGCACAGCTCATAAGCGGATTTGACATTTAGCCAGGTGACGATGGTCCCTGGGCAGAATGAGTCATGACGCTGGTCATATCCGCCATTAACATAATCAAAATTAATCCATTTAGGGCTTTCTGCTTTGGTTATGAGCTGAAATGCGCACGGCTCTCCGGCTAGAAATAAAATATGGCCAAAGAGAAATTGCCGCAAGGATGTAAACATATCTACGGTTTCTAGAAAATGGCTCGGCCGGTGCCCCCAGCGTTTTTCAAACAGATCGAAGTATATTGTGATGAGCTCCTGTGGGGGAAAATGACTTTGGTCGAAAATTTCACCACCGGCCTTGATAAATTTGTTTAGCTCTCTTTTTCTGCTGTTTTTCGTCGATGAAGAGAATCCGTCTTTACCACAACCTTTTGCCAGGCAAACAGCGCGATGACTGTTTAGCTTGAAGCTTGAGTTTAGAACATTTCTTCTATTTAAAGAGGAGAGTATTTTCGTTTTAAAGGGCAATGCAATTCTGAGCTTAGGATGAAATGGGAGCGTTATTTCATCTTTGTTGAACTGATAATGCCCGAGCTTTATCGCTTTCGCCGTCTTGCCATCACAGGCAAAGTTGCTGTTTCGCCAAGAGCAAAATGCACCCAGTAAAGTACCATTGCTATTTCTCTTGATAGAGTAGTGCGGGCGGCAATCGAGCCTGCTATGCAGGAAGGCCAATACTTCGGGGTGAGTGATAAAATTCCCGCCATATAAATCAAAACATTTCTTGTAGTCGGCTGCCGTGCCTGGCTTCCATCCAGAAGCTAAATTTGTTAATTTTTTTATCATAATGTTGTGAATTTTTATTTTTCAGGAAATAGAGTATAAATGAATTACCCGCTCAAAATGAAGGGTTAATGCATTGGTTGCTGGGTATGAATATTTAATCGCAGGCAACGGCCTAACGGATTCTGTAAATGACAGAATAGAAAGTTGCATCGTTTATGACTTATTAATTAATGCTAAGGTAAACGGAGCGATCGCCCAGGGAAGGGATATGAAGAGATAAAAAAACGGGAACCCCATGGTTCCCGTTTTGCGTTGCAGTTTCTAATGCCCTTTAACAGAGAATACTTTTTCACTCCGCCTTGGTGGCGTCTGGGTGATTCTTGCCTTCCTCGATAAAATCTTCGTCGATCTCATCGGTGGTTTCTGCACTGTCGCGGCCGGAAAGAATATTCCAGCAGGCGATGAACAGGGCGGCGATCAATGGGCCGATAACGAAGCCGTTGATACCGTAAATCTCCATGCCGCCCAGGGTTGAAATCAGGATCAGGTAGTCCGGCATTTTGGTGTCTTTGCCGACCAACAGCGGGCGAAGAATATTGTCGACCAATCCGATGATCACCACGAAGAAACCGACCAGGAACAGGCCTTTCCACAGCATGCCGGTGGCGAAGAAATAGATGGCTGCCGGTACCCAGATAATGGCGGAACCCACTGCAGGGATGATGGACAGGAATGCCATCAACGCGCCCCACAGCAGGCTGCCGTCGATCCCGGTGAAGTAAAATGCCAGACCGCCAAGCGCACCTTGCACCACGGCCACGACCACCGTGCCTTTCACCGTCGCGCGCGACACGGCAGCGAATTTCACAAACAAATGGTGTTTAACGTGCTGGGATAACGGCAGGGCTTCGAGCGTCAGATTGACCAGGTATGGGCCGTCTTTGAGCAGGAAGAACAGCAGATACAGCATGACGCCAAAACCCACGGCGAAGTTGAAGGTGCCTTTACCAATCAAAAAGACGCTGCCGGCCAGGTATTGGCCGCCCTTGAGTGCCACTTCGGAAAGCTGTTTCTGTATTTCCGCGGCGCTATCCAGATTATGTTCCGCCAGAAAATGCCGTGCCCATCCGGGGAGCAATTTCAGGGTGTCGGCAACAATAACCGGGAACTGCGTGTTATTGGTCTGCAGCTTGGTGTAAACGACGTTCAGTTCAATCGCCAATGAAGAAGCGATGATCGCCAACGGCGTAAAGACGATCAAACAGATCACCGCGAGCGTTATCAAAGAAACCAGGCCGTTTCGGTCGCCCAGATACTGTTTAAGTTTTTGTTTCACAGGGTGGAAAATCACCGCCAGGATGATAGCCCACAGCACAGATGAGTAGTAGGGACCCAAGACGTCCATAAAAGCAGCGGTAACGATAAAAAGGATCAGAAGAAAGAATCCCTTTGAAATACCTTTAGACATCATACCCGTCCCTCAGATGATAGATTTTGCCGGTGGATCTCGGTATTCACCGGCATTGACACTTCTTGAAGAATAAACCCTATCATCACAAACGGTTAACAGGTAGCGGATTTTATCGGTGAACAGTTAATAGAATTTACTAATAGTGCCTCATGTTATGAGGACATTAAGCTGATGAGGTGGTGGCAGGGCATGCATTGCCTAGGCTCTGGTTTTCGATGCGAGCGCCAGTGCCAGGATACTGCCCAACAGCGCGGCGGCCAGCACCATACCCGCGGGAGCGGACCAACCGGCATAGGCGACAAGCGCACTCAGTACGATGGGGCCGATCACCTGACCGAGATAAATGCCTTGCATCACCAGCCCCAGGCTCAACGGGATCAAACCCGGTTCTGGCGCCGCCGCCGGAGTGGCGGCCAGAATGGTGGCGGGCATCATGCCGCCAATGGCGCTAAACACTAAGCACAGTGGGATCAGTAAAGCGTTTGGTGTAACGGACAGGAAAACGCCGGTACCGGCAAGCCCCATCAGCAGGCTGACAACGGCCAGCAGATTTCGAGCCCGCAGGCCGCGCGAAAGCAGTACCCCAGCGGCAAGATTGCCGAGGATATTGACGGCTATCACCGCCGCGCTGATCCCACCGGCGACAGCCAGCGTCAGCCCTATACGCTGCATCAGGAAAATCGGCAGAAAGGCCATCACGGCGAAGAACTGCAGGTTATAGGTAGTAAATATCAAGGCCAGCAGCAGGGGCTGCCGTGCGCGCAGGATGCTGACCAACGCCTGACGCAGTTTCAAGGCAACAGCGGAAGACGTGGTGACAGCGGCTCGCGGAGTGGTGAATGGCAGCAGCAGCGCGGCCAGCAGGGTGAGGATACCGCCGGCGATCCAGCTTTGTTGCCAGTTGCTAAAATGCGGGCCGAAAAACAGCGAAATGGCCATGCCCGCCGGCATAAAGGTGCTCCAAATACTGAAGACCAGATTACGTTTTTGCGCTGAAACCACGCGTGTGAGCACGGTTGGCGCTGAGACCACGACGATAACGAAGCCTATCCCTTCAATCGCGCGGGTGACGATCAAACCGATGAAATCGTGCTGAGCCGCGCCAACGAAGCTGGCTATGCTGACGATCACCAATCCCAGCCCCAACAAACGCCGGTCGCCCCAACGGCGCACCAGCAGGCCGGCGGCGATGCCACCGAACACGCCGATAAAGGGAAAGGCCGAAATGATCCAGCTCAGCGACTCCAGCGAACGGCCGAATTCGCGTTGCAGCTCAGGTAAGGCAATAGTCGCTTTACCCACGTGCAGGGCAACGGCAATACCGGCGAGCACCACATTGGCGATAGCCGGCCAGTGAGTGGTCGGGGTATCGAGGGTTGCGTTCAGCGTTTCAGGTTTGATGGCGGACATGGCGGTCTCCAGCGACGACAAAGACCAGACTATGCGCCTGGGCGCGACTAGTAGCAGTTCAATTATTGCTCTGTTTTTTGGCGCAACCGCATATTTCGAGCTTAATTGCGCAATCGCACTGGAAACGTTGGTACACCATCGCAGAGCCGCTGTTTATCGGGGCACGTCTTTAAGCCGGGGAATGGCCTTGGCTTAGGTACTGCGTATAAGAAGATGCCGATAGTATTTCCGCATCAGATGGATTGATATCTGGCTCCATATAAAGACGGGGATCGTGACTGTGACCAGGATCTGCAGCAAACGCCCCATTTCGCCCTCGACATGTGGGTAAATAAAATGGGGTAGGTGAATAAATAGCCAAATCAACGCGATGTAGATCATCAAACCAGCCCAGCCCTCCCAATGGCGAAAAGTTCTAAAATAGGCATCGCGGTAATTACGATTTCGTATCCTGCGGGGTAGTGTCTGCAGCTCTGGGATTTGGCGTCGCGACCAATATATTTTCATGGCAACCTCCTGTTGCTAAGATGCATATGATATTCATTCGCAACAATGTCTGCAATCTGCCTGGCTACGACTTGGCCGCTCGGGAAGTAGCTTGCCAATGATCAATATCATTGAAGGCGATTGCGCGTCTGAATAACACTGGAGCCCCTATTCAAGGAGAAAAAGATGTACAGCGACAACGAGAAAAAGTTCTATATCATCCTGAACCGCAACCACGAACCGGCCACCTTATTTAACGCTTCCTGCCATTTAACCGCCGGCATTACCGATCTGATCGAACAGCGTGAATTCGACCATTATCCCAGCGCTATTGAAGGCGTAAGCGCCAATATGAGTCATTATCCGATCGTGATCCTGCAGGCGAAAAACAGCAGCCAGCTCAGCAATCTGATGCTCAAATGCAAGGAGGAAGGGGTGTTAGCCAACTTCTTTACCACCACCATGCTGTCCCATTCCGCTGAACAGCAAATTGCCGATACCGCCAATACCGAGTATGACAAGCTGGAGTTCGTTGGGGTGGCGCTGTACGGGGATAGCGAACAACTTAAGCCGCTGACGAAGAAATTCTCCGTTTACCGCTGAGGTTTCCTCCGCGCTGGGTGATTAACGCGCCCGATCACACAAACTCCGCATCGGCTTTCTTTCAACCTGCCTGCCATGATAGTTTCTATCAAAACAGTGATGGGAATGATTATGGCGGGCAAAAAAACGACGCTGGCAGCTATCGCCAGAGAGGCGCACGTCGGTGTCGCTACGGTCGATCGAGTGATCAACCAACGCGCGCCGGTGCGGCCGGAAACGGAGCGTAAAGTCATAGCCGCGGCACAAAAGCTGGGGTTTGCGCTGGAGAAATCCCACCGGCTGTTTGAAGCCGCCAGACAGCCTGCCGTGCGCCTCAAAATGGGTTTTATCCTGTTGAAAAAGGAGCATTCATTCTACTCGCAGCTGGCGGAAAACTTGCTGGAGCAGGCTATGCCTTATCACGATCGCGAGAGTCCGCCGCAGTTTATTTTTCATGATATTAGCGCGGTCAGCGATACCGCCGCCGCCATTACGCAGTTAAGCCAGAGCGTGGATGTTATCGGGGTGTTGGCGCTGGATAATCCGATGATCCGCTATGCGGTTGAAGAAGCCACTCGCCAGGGCGTGAAGGTGTTCACGCTGCTGTCCGATCTGTCGGTACACTGCCGCGCCGGTTATATCGGGCTGGATAATCAGCAGGCCGGCCGTACGGCCGCCTGGGCAGTGGAGCGCCTGTGCCGGCGGCAGGGCGAAGTGGGGGTGATCATCGGTGACAACCGCTTTCAGTGTCAGGAAACCTGTGAAAGCAGCTTCCGTTCTTATCTGCGTGAGCATTTAAGTACGCAGCGGGTGCTTGAGCCGGTCCGCAGTCATGAACAGGCCGAAAGTGCCAGGCAAGTGACTCATACTCTGCTGGAGCAGCATCCGAACCTGGTCGCTCTGTATGCCCCCTGCGGCGGCGTGGAGGGAATCATTGCCGCATTGCGCGAGAGCGGCAGGCAGCATGAGGTCATGCTGATTTGCCATGGCCCGGTTGAGGGGGGCGAGATGGCGTTGATTGACGGCACTTTGGACCTGATGTTGAGGCACAGGATCCAGGAATTCGCCGCCTCGATCGTCAACACCTTTATTTCTGCCGCCAGCGGCGACGCTTCCGGTTTTACCCACTGCATCAACCGTTTTGATCTGATCACCAAAGAAAATATCTGATTATCGGCTCCCGGCATGGGAGCCAATTCCCTCGCTAAAAATATTGCACTCCCGTGAAGTCACGGCCTGCCTATATTTGATAGAAAAACATCATTTGATCTATCAAAAATAACGCGATCGCCATCAAAAAATGAAAATTCCATCATTGTCCGTTTCGAAATTTTCGTTTGATACTGGCGCTACACAACACCAAGAGACGGACTGAAAAATGACTTTGCCTATTGCCAACGCTCCCTGCAGCTGGGGAGTGGATGATCCTAAAAATCCTGACCTACCGCCTTATAGCAAAGTGCTGCAGGAAGCGAGCGCAGCAGGTTATCACAGCATTGAATTGGGGCCCTGGAGCTATCTGCCCACCGATGCCGCAACTCTGACCGCAGAGTTGCAACGGCATTCGTTGTCGCTGGTGGGGGGCACCATTTTTGATGATTTGGTCAGCGAGCATAACTTCGAGCACATACTGGCACTGACCCACAACATAAGCCGCAACCTCTCGCAGGCGCCCCAGGCACAGCCCATTTGCGAAGGCCATTTTTCACCGCCGTATCTGGTGATTATCGACTTCGGCAATCCGCAACGGGCCAGGTTTGCCGGGCAATCAATGCAGGCACCGCGGCTGGATACAGCCGATTGGAACAGGATGATCGGCCACATTATTGCCGTTAGCGAGATTGCCTGGCAGGAATATGGGGTACGACCGGTGGTACACCCGCACGCCGGAGGTTGTATTGAGTTCGCTGATGAAATCGAACTGCTGGCCGCGCAGATCCCGCACCACACTGCGGGGTTGTGTCTGGATACCGGACATCTGTACTACTCCGGCATGGATCCGCTCATCTGGCTTGAGCGCTACTTCTCCCGGATTGATTATCTGCATTTCAAAGACGTTAACCCGCAGGTGTTCCGCAATGTGTTGGCGCGTGGTTTGGATTTCTTTACCGCCTGCGCGCAAGGGGTTATGTGCCCGCTGGGGAAGGGAGCGATTGATTACCCTGCCGTGCGCGACTTATTGTCTGCGCGCGGCTATCAGGGGTGGATCACCATTGAGCAGGAACGGGATCCGCGTCAGGCGCAAGGCAGCCTGCGCGACGTAACGGATAGCCTTACTTATTTACGCAGCGTCGGTTTTTAATCAGGAGCAACGAGATGATTAACGGTATTAAACCTCTGGAAAGATCTCTGCGGTGGGGCATGGTCGGCGGCGGGGGTACCAGTCAGATCGGTTATATCCATCGTTCTGCGGCATTGCGCGACGGCACTTTCACCCTACTGGCCGGCGCGTTTGACATTGACGCATCGCGCGGGCGCAGCTTTGGGCAAAGCCTGGGCGTGGCAGCGGAGCGCTGTTATCCGGATTACGCCACGTTATTCCGTGAAGAAGCCGCCAGGGCGGACGGCATAGAGGCGGTTTCCATCGCTACGCCAAACAATACCCATTTCGCTATTTGCCAGGCGGCGCTGGAAGCCGGCCTGCACGTGGTGTGCGAAAAACCCCTTTGTTTCACCACGCAGGAGGCGCAAGCACTGGTGGAACTGAGCCAAAGGCAGCATAAAATTATCGGTGTTACCTACGGCTATGCCGGGCATCAACTGATCCTTCAGGCGCGTCAGATGATTGCCGATGGCCAACTGGGTGAGATCCGTATCATCAACATGCAGTTCTCTCACGGGTTCCATGCCGCGCCGGTGGAACTGGACAACCCCAGCACGCGTTGGCGGGTGGACCCGCGTTTTGTCGGCCCCAGCTATGTATTGGGTGATTTGGCCACCCACCCGTTATTCCTGGCGGAAACCATGGTGCCGCAGTTGAAGATCAAACGGTTGATGTGCAGCCGTCAGAGCTTTGTCAAAACTCGTGCGCCGCTGGAAGACAATGCCTATGTACTGATGGAGTACGATAATGGCGCTGTCGGTTCAATGTGGTGTTCGGCAGTTAACAGCGGTTCTATGCATGGCCAAAAGGTGCGTATTGTGGGGGAAAAGGCCAGCCTGGAATGGTGGGACGAACAGCCTAACCAACTGCGCTTTGAAGTGCAGGGCGAGCCGGTGCGTATTCTGGAGCGTGGTATGTCCTACCTCGATCCTATGGCATTGGCGGAGGATCGCATTGGCGGCGGTCATTCCGAAGGGCTGTTCGAAGCCTGGTCGAATCTTTACCGGCGCTTTGCGTTGGCGATGGACGCCACCGACCGGCGAGACGAGGCGTTTCTGGCCGGCTTTTGGTACCCCGACGTGCATGCCGGCGCGATGGGGGTACGCTGGGTGGAAAACTGCGTGCGCTCCGCCGATGCCGGTGCCAGTTGGGTGGCGTTCCGCTAATCATTTCGACCGATGTATTTTCTGCCATATCGATGTACCGGCAACTTATCCTCAGCGGCAATGGGGGATTCTGTGGTTCGCTTCATTAGATAAAACTTTAAATTCTGTTAAGTTACTTGTTAGCGTAATCACAAGGAGAGAACGATGTTAGAGCAATATTACCCGGCCACCATGAGTTCCAAACCTATCACGGACGAACAGCATAAAAGGCTGGTGGCAGTGCAAGCGGCACTGGAGTTGATCAAGGCGACGCTGTCTGACACTAACGACGGCAACGGCGTAGACTTCCAGCTTAAGGCCGCTGAAAAGCACGTTGGCCCGCTGGCCGATGCCATTCAGGAAGCGCTGAAGTAAATCTTTATGCTTATCATCAACCGCCCGAGGGCGGTTTTTTTATGTCGCTTAAACGCAAAAAATCAGATTATTTGCCTGGTGATGCAGGGGGAAAGGGGGCAAAATTCAGCTCAGGATTGACTTAAGCAATAGCGAAGGAGAAGCATTGATGAAGGATGTGCATATCGCACTGTCGGGTGGCTGCGTGCGGTTAGCCTACCCGGGAGAAAACGTACTGGATTTTGCCGATAGCCTATCGTTTGGGCCGCTGTATGGGCTGGATGATGATCAGGCCCTGCAAACCCGATGCCGCTGGTTGCGCGATCTGCACCAATCTGTTCATGCTCCCGAGTGGGATACCTCTGAAGCGCTGCCGCTGGCGATGACCACGTTAAAAACGCAACTCGCTGCTGTAACCGGGCAGGTGACGTTGTGGGCTGGTGCTAATCCCGACGAGCAACTGATGCTGCGCGCACTGTTGCCGTTGCTGGGGGAACGTCGCGTTTTTGTGGTTAACGTAACCGAACACACCGGGCGGGTTGCCACCAACTGGTGCCCGGCAGAAATGCTGGAACCACTGTGGATCTTGCGGCGCGAGCTGTCTCCGAAAGAGAAAGCCAGGCTGATTGCCGATTGGCATCGTCTGTTGGCGGAAAACTCACTGGTACGGATTTTTGCGGAAAACCGCGTGCAGGGGCAAGCGCTCGATTTCCATGACCGTCCGTTGTTAGATGCTTGCCCGAATGACTATACCCAGGGTTCCCGGGTGGTCGGTGATGCGATGGTAAATTCACCTTATCCGGTGGGGGATACCTTTTTGAATTTCCGATTGTATGCCCTGATTGAACAAGGAGTGGTGCAGGCGCAGAACGCCGGTTTGAATATGAACCGGATCCAGGTCAAACAGGCTTAAAACTCACCTATTCCACGGATTATTTTTTCGTGCTCAGAGGCAGATAAACCCCGTTAAAGCGGTTTAATCTGTCATGTAAATAGGATTATACTGCGCCATTAACTGTACGAATAAACAGGTGAATGGAATGGTGCTGGCTCTGAAGGGTGAAAAGATTGCTCGTAACCGGTTTACCGGTGAGAAAGTCGAAAATGGCAGCTTTATTCACTGCGATTTCTCTGGCGCCGACCTGACCGGCACCGAATTTATCGACTGCCAGTTTTACGACCGCGAGAGTCAACAGGGCGGTAACTTCAGCCGCGCCGTGCTCAAGGACGCCAGCTTCAAGAATTGCGATCTGTCGATGGCTGATTTTAGACATGCCAATGCTTTAGGCATCGAAATTCGTGAGTGCCGGGCTCAGGGCGCAGACTTCCGCGGTGCCAGCTTTATGAACATGATTACCTCGCGCACCTGGTTTTGCAGTGCCTACATCACCAAAAGCAACCTGAGTTACGCCAACTTTTCCAAAGTGGTGCTGGAAAAGTGTGAGCTGTGGGAAAATCGCTGGAACAGCGCGCAAATTCTCGGTGCGACCTTTAGCGGTTCAGATCTGTCCGGCGGCGAGTTTTCCTCCTTCGACTGGCGTGCTGCCAACTTTACCCATTGTGATCTGACCAACTCTGAACTGGGTGAGTTGGATCTGCGCGGAACCGATCTGCAGGGCGTGAAGTTGGACAGTTACCAGGTGTTCCAGCTAATGGAACGCCTGGGCATTGCCATTATCGGCTAAGGCGACGATCCCGCAAAGGGCAATCAGGCCTTGCTGGGCGGGGGTGGGGCTGCAGAATCTGGGAAATAATAAGCAGGGCGTATAAATATAATGTTAAATATTCCTTGCTTAAATAATCTAGCTATGTGTAAATAGCGTCATCGGTTTGTAGTACAGACCTTATGAAAGCAGTTTTAGTAAAGCAGTTCTCAGTATTAGTGATATCCCATAGATAGCTCTTCTCCCGCGAATTTCCTTCTCTAGTGCCCAATAAGTTTCCAATAAAAACAGACCTCTATCGCCTTATGGCGTCTCAAAAATATAAAGGAAATATCTATGTCTAATAAAATGACTGGTTTGGTAAAATGGTTTGATGCAGGTAAAGGTTTTGGTTTTATCTCTCCGGAAGACGGTAGCAAAGACGTGTTCGTACACTTCTCCGCTATCCAAAGCAATGATTTCAAAACGCTTGATGAAGGTCAGCGCGTTGAGTTCACTGTCGAAAACGGTATGAAAGGCCCGTCTGCAGGCAACGTAGTCGTTTTATAATTTCAAGGTAGTGCTTTATTTCTTGCGATAGCGATGATGGTTTAAGCCGGAGCAGATGAGAAATAAAATAATTGCCTGAATAAACTCCGGGATTACCCGGAGTTTATCTAAAATAATTAGCTTCACCATTTTCAATAACCGAAGTTATTGGCAACAGAAAAGAAGATTGGCCCATAAAGTTATAAGTCCGATCCAGTCTATTTTTCTGTTGTGAAAAAGTTGTGCTTAGGCTGCGTAAGGTTGGAGTGTTCGATGGACGCTTACGCCATAACATGACGGTCGGGAAAGTAACCGACAAACATTGATGACCTGGCCGAAAGCCGGGTTTTTTTATGCCTGTTGCCCCGGTAAACAGGCTGGCCCAGAATGAAGCAGGCCAGCCTGACGTGACCGTTAGCTGCGCCGGGAATCCAGCACTTCGTTATTCTTCACCACGTCCTGAGCTTTAACATAGCTTTCAATCAGCAACTGATATGCCGGGAAGATTTTGGTGTAAACCTCAGCCCATTGCTGTGCATCCTCGCGGTTCCAACTGCCCTGCAGTTCAGAGGCCACGCCGGCGGTATCGATCGGTACCACTCCGGCCTGCACCACTCGCGCCATAGTAATCTCCTGCGCCATTTTAGAGTAGGTGCCGGAGGCGTCGATAACGGCAAAGACCTTATAACCCTCTGCCACGGCGCTGATCGACGGGAAGGCCATGCAAACGCTGGTGATGGTTCCGGCGATAATCAGGGTTTTACGCCCGGTCGCTTTTACGGCCGCAACAAAATCTGGATTATCCCAGGCGTTGATTTCGCCTTTGCGCGCCACATATTGCGCATGCGGTGCATTTTGGTGGATTTCTGGGATCAAGGGGCCGTTAGGACCCTGTGGAACGGAAGCCGTGGTAATGACCGGCAATTTGCTTAGCGTAGCGATACTGGCCAGTGCGCCAGCGCGAGCGCGCAGTTCAGTCATCGGCATATCGCCGACGGTTTGGAACAGGCCGCTCTGGTGGTCAATCAACAACATCACCGCGTCATTGGCATCAATAACAGGACGCTGGCCATTAAAGTTTGCTGGAGAGCTCATCTTTCTTTCCTCTGTGATCGGGACGTAGACAACAATTAACTTTGTTTAACCGAGGGTTAATCTCAGTGCTTGTTAACAGTGTAGGGCCAGAGGAAAAATCCACTAGAGGGCTAACTCAGGATGCATCGTTCTATAAAAAGAACAATAAGGCCAGGGGCAGGCGATTATTTCAGCGCTGAACTAAACTTAAACAGCATAACAAACATGCGGAAAGGCCCTGGCAGGGAGCGCCACTTTGTTCACCAGCGCAATGCGGAGGGCTGTAATCATGGCTTATCATCATATCGTTGTGGCAACCGATCTCAGCGAAGACGCTGAATTTTTGCTCGGCAAAGGCGCCAAGTTAGCAAGCGCACTGAATGCCCGGCTATCCCTAATTTATATCGATATCCACCGTGGCGGCTATTACGCTGAGCTGGGCGTGGGTGAATACAACTACACCGACAGAACTTTTTCGGAGCGTGTCAAAAACATGCTGAATGCGATCAAGGATCAGTCGTCTTACCCGGTTGAAGAGGTGATTATCAGCCGCGGCGAACTGACGGAAGAATTGAACCGGGCGGCGAAAGAGAAAGGCATTGATCTGATTATCTTTGGCCATCATCACGATATCTGGAGCAGATGGATATCTTCGGCCCGGCAGGCGATCAATAACCTTAACGTTGACCTGTTGGTGATCCCCATTGCGAAGTAATGAACCTCGCCAACTGCACTAACGCGACGGTACGGGACTTATTGATAGGTGATAATGCGCGTTGGCAATAGTCACTGATATGAATTTTATTAACCCTATCAAATGTTTGGCTTAATTCCGATAATGCCTGACCTAGCGCATTGAATTCGCACTGAATACCTCTTTGTGATTAATAAACCGCACATTTTGACTGTCACTCGTCGTCCATGAGTTTTATCCTCGAACCATTAGGATTTGTATGATTTATAGAAACACATTCACATGGAGGAGGTCTCATGCGTTTTGACAATAAAGTGGTAGTGATCACCGGTGCAGGCAATGGGATGGGAGAGGCGGCAGCGCGTCGTTTTTCTGCCGAAGGGGCTACCGTGGTATTGGCTGACTGGGCGAAAGAGGCGGTGGACAAAGTCGCCGCTTCGCTGCCAAAAGGCAAGGCACTGGCGGTACATATTGACGTTTCCGACCACGTTGCGGTTGAAAGAATGATGAATGAGGTGGCCGGAAAATTAGGCCGCATCGACGTGCTGCTCAATAACGCAGGCGTGCACGTGGCCGGCAGCGTATTGGAAACCAGCGTTGCCGACTGGCGACGCATTGCCGGGGTGGATATCGATGGCGTGGTGTTCTGTTCCAAATTCGCCATGCCGTATCTGCTGAAAACCAAAGGCTGCATCGTTAACACCGCATCGGTTTCCGGGCTGGGTGGTGACTGGGGCGCGGCGTACTACTGCGCGGCGAAAGGGGCGGTGGTTAACCTGACGCGTGCCATGGCGCTGGATCATGGCGGTGACGGTGTGCGGGTCAACTCGGTATGTCCGAGCCTGGTGAAAACCAATATGACCAACGGCTGGCCGCAGGAGATCCGCGACAAGTTTAACGAGCGTATTGCGTTAGGCCGAGCGGCAGAGCCGGAAGAGGTGGCGGCAGTAATGGCATTTCTGGCCAGTGACGACGCCAGTTTTATCAATGGCGCCAATATCCCGGTAGACGGCGGGGCGACCGCCTCTGACGGCCAGCCGAAGATTGTTTAAGCGGTAATTTCGGGCCCGGTGGTATACCGGGCCCGATAGCGTTACACCCCAATCCGATCCCGCAGCTGGTAGTAAGCTGCACCAATCGCGGTGAAAGGAATTTGCAGGTTGCGACCGCCGAAGAACGGCAGGTGCGGCAGCTTGGCAAACGCATCGAATCTTTCCGCATCGCCGCGCATCAGCTCGGCAATCAGCTTGCCCGCCAAATGAGTACAGGTCACCCCGTGGCCGCTGTAGCCCTGCATGTAATACACGTTATTTTCCAGCCGACCAAACTGCGGCATGCGCGACAGCGTCAGCAGGAAATTACCGGTCCAGCGATAGTCGAGACGCACGCCTTTGAGCTGCGGGAAGGTTTTCAGTAGCTTTGGCCGGATCAGATTGTCGATATCGTCCGGATCGCGGGCGCCATACACTACGCCGCCGCCGTACAACAGGCGGTTATCGCCGGTGATACGGTAATAATCGAGCAGGTAGTTACAGTCTTCGACGCAGTAATTTTGTGGGATCAGCGATCGCGCCACTTCCGGCGCCAGCGGTTCGGTAGCCACTACCTGGGTGCCACACGGCATGCTACGTTTCGCCAGCCGCGGTTCCAGCTTATCACCCAGATAAGCGTTGCCGGCGACAATCACATAACGTGCTGTCACCTGGCCGTTGGCGGTGCTGACGATTGCCGGTTCGCCATGACGGATGTGGGTGACCGCAGACTGTTCGAAGATCCGTCCACCCTGCAGGCGAATGGCTTCGGCTTCACCGAGCGCCAGATTCAGTGGGTGAATATGGCCGCCGCTGTGATCCAGCAGCGCGCCGACATAGCGCTCGCTATCGACCTCCTGGCGGATACGCTCGGCGTCCAGCAATTCAAGCTGGGTATTGCCGTAGCGCTCCCAGTGCTGTTTTTGTTCGATCAACGCATGATATTGCCGGTTGTTCAGCGCGGCGAAGATGCCGCCAGGGCGATAGTCACATTCGATGGCGTACCTTTGGATACGGCTGCGAATGATCTCTGCGCCTTCAAACATCATGCTGCCGAGCAGGCGGGCGCTTTCGGCGCCATAACGCTGTTCAATGACGTCGATATCGCGGCTGTAGGAGTTCACCAATTGGCCGCCGTTACGTCCGCTGGCACCGAAACCGATGCGGGCAGACTCCAGCACCACCACGTTGTACCCCGCCTCTACCAGAAACAGCGCCGATGACAAACCGGTGTAGCCGCCGCCGACGATACAGACGTCGCATTCAATGGATTCATTCAGCTGCGGGTAGGGCGCGTGGTTGTTGGCCGAAGCCGCATAATAGCTTTTTACGTGTTCAGTCATGATCTCTGCCCTTATTCCAATGAAATCCAGGTGGTTTTCAGCTCGGTGAATTTGTCCAGTGCGTGCAGTGACTTGTCGCGGCCGTTACCGCTTTGTTTGTAACCACCGAAAGGAACGGTCATGTCCCCGTCGTTGTAGTTATTGACGAACACCGTGCCGGCTTTTAGCTGACGCGCCAAACGATGGGCACGGGACAGGTCGCGGGTCCAGATTGCAGCCCCCAGGCCGTAGTCGCTGTCGTTAGCCAACTGCATGGCCTGCTGCTCGCCGCTAAATGAAGTGACCGCCAATACCGGGCCGAAGATTTCGTCGCGCGCCACGCTCATGGCGTTGTCTACCTGGGTGAGAATGGTTGGGCCGAGATAACCGCCGTGTTCACCTTGCGGATGATCGCGACCGTCGAGGAACAGCGCAGCGCCCTGAGTCAAACCCTGTTCGATATAGTCGGCCACTTTCTCGCAGTGGCCCTGATCAATCAGCGTGCCCATCACCGTTGCCGGATCGAGCGGATTGCCTGGTGCAAAGGCTGCGGCATGGCGGCGTAACGCCTGTAAAAATTCTTGCTGTATGCTCTCTTCCACCAACAGCCGAGTACCGGCGATGCACACTTGCCCCTGGTTATAAAAAATCCCGGCGGCGGCGCTTTGTGCGGCCTTATCCAGATCCGGGCAGTCGGCAAAGATGATATTGGCGCTTTTGCCGCCGGCTTCCAGCCAGACCCGTTTCATATTGGATTGGCCGGCATAGATCATCAGTTGTTTGGCAACCTGGGTTGAACCGGTGAAGGTCAGCGCGTCGACGTCGTTATGCAGCGCCAGCGCTTTACCGGCATCGTGACCATAACCGGGAACGATATTCAGCACGCCGTCCGGCAACCCGGCCTGCTGCGCCAGTTGCCCCAGATAGATCGCGCTCAGTGGCGATTTCTCTGAAGGTTTGAGGATCACGCTGTTGCCGGTGGCCAGCGCCGGGCCGAGCTTCCAGCAGGCGAGCAATAACGGGAAATTCCACGGCACGATGGCGCCGACCACGCCAATGGGTTCGCGTTCGATCAACGCCAGCGCATCGCTGCCGGTAGGGGCGATTTCGCCATAAACCTTATCGATCGCTTCGGCATACCAACGCAGGCAACGAATAGCGCCAGGCACATCATCGCGCAGGCTATGACGAATCGGTTTGCCGGTGTCCAGCGTTTCCAGCAGCGCCAGCTCTTCGTGGTGTTGTTCCATCAATGTCGCCAGCTTGAGCAGCGTCGCCTTGCGTTGCGCCGGAGCCGCGCGCGACCAGTCGCCCCGCTCAAACACCTCGCGGGCGGCGCTGACCGCCAGGTCAATATCTACGCTGCTTCCCCGGGCCACCTGAGTCAGCTCTCGCTGACCGGCAGGATCCTCCACGGCAAAGGTTTCGCCTTCGGCCGCCTGCTGATAGCGGCCATTGATAAACAGTCGGTTCTCAATATTCAGGGCTTGCGCCCGGTGTTGCCAATACTGCAAGTGGTGGAAGTCCATACCTTGCTCCGTTGATCAGAATGTCGTCGGCGTATGGGCGCTGATAATCCGGCAAATCCGCGCCGACGTGTTGCTGAAACTGTGGGGAATGCCGGTGTTGATGGCGTAGCTCTGGCCGGCCAGCAGGGGATAAGCCTGCCCGTTGACCTGCAGCACGACTTCGCCTTCCAGCAGGGTGCCAATCTCTTCCCCCTGATGCTTGATGCGTTCACCGGTGGTGGTACCCGGCTCATAGGTTTCGATCATCATCGCCAGGGTGCGATTAGGATCGCCGTTGTGGATCAGTTTCATAGAAACCCCCTGGCTGCCAATCTCGATCAGATCCTGGTAGTCGATAACAATCCGTGGCTCGGCCGGCTTCTCCGGTTCGGCGAAAAATGCCGACAGGGACAGCCCGTACACCGTCAGCAGCTTTTGTAAGGTGCTGATGGCCGGACTGACCTTGTCCTGTTCGATGGTGCTGATGGCGCTGTGAGTTAACCCAGACAGTTCGGCCGCGCGGCGCTGCGACAATCCCAATTGCTGGCGGATTTGCGACAGACGTTTGCCCGGTGCCAAGCTGACATCGCTCATGGGCGTTTTTCCTTTTGATAGTTCCGGCAGGCGCTAATGAAACCTTCAAACAGCAGGCGTGACAGGGCATATTCCTCGCTGTTCCATTCCGGATGCCATTGCACGCCCAGCGCAAAGGGCTGATCGCGCAGGCTGATGGCTTCTACCAACCCGTCGGCGGCGTGAGCTTCGATACGTACGCTGGATCCCAGCGTCTTCGCGCCCTGGCCATGCAGTGAGTTCACCCAGAATCTGTTGCAATCCGGTATCAGTTGCGAGAGTAAGCCCCCTTCCTGAACGATGACTTCGTGGGCAGGGGCATATTGCTGTTCGAGCGGCAGGTCGTGATCTTCACGGTGTTCCAGCAGCTCGGGCAGTTCATACAGCCGGCGGTGCAGGGCACCCTGGGTGGCGACCACCATTTCCTGCATGCCACGGCAAATGGCGAAAAGGGGAATGCGCCTGTCGAGCGAGTGGCGGATCAGCGCCAGGCTCAATTCGTCTCGCCCGGGATCGGCGTCAGGCTCATCGCCGTTTTCACCATAAAGGTGCGGCTGCACATTACTGGGGCTGCCTGGCAACAGAATGCCATCGAGTTGCGGCAGTAACTCTTCGAGCAGTTTCGGTTCTGCCAGCGCGTGTGGCAGGGCTATCGGCAACCCGCCCGCAGCGATAACGGCATTTAGGTACTTTTCTTGCAAGGTCTGAGTGAGGTGCCCGTTTAACCTATACCTGCACATCACTACGCCGACCATTGGTCTGTTAAATATATTGCCCATGCTGTCCCCTTGGTATGTTCGAAATTATGAACGATAAGCTTCTCCACTGCCGTTTCCGTTCAATATTTTATAAATCTAGCAGTGAGATGGGCAATATTCAAACTAAAAGTAACACTTGCAAAACAATTTTGTTGCATCTATGTTTCATTGGTGGACATTATATTGAGCAAGATGGTCAAAAAACATCGACGGCAATAAGTGTGAGAACCACAGACAAAAACATACATGGCGGGTGAATCATGCAGACCAACATAGTAGAAGTGGAAAACTTTGTTCAGCACCACGAAGAAAAGCGAAGTAGCGCGTTCCAACGTGAAGTGAAGAAGTATCTGGAACGTTATCCATTAACTCAGCACGTTGACGTTCTGTTGACCGACCTTAACGGCAGCTTCCGCGGCAAACGGATACCGGTTGGCGGGCTGAGCAAACTGGAGAAGGGCTGTTACTTCCCGGCGTCGGTGTTTGCGATGGATATTCTTGGCAACGTGGTTGAAGAGGCCGGATTGGGGCAAGAGCTCGGTGAGCCGGACCACATCTGTGTACCGGTGTTGGGCACGCTGACGCCGTCGGCGGCGGATCCACAATATATCGGCCAGGTACTGCTCACCATGCTGGATGAAGATGGTACTCCCTTTGACGTTGAACCGCGCAATGTGCTGAACCGAGTGTGGCAGCGTTTGCGTCAGCGCGGGCTATCCCCCGTAGTAGCGGTAGAGTTGGAGTTCTATCTCATCGATCGTCAGCGTGATTCGGAAGGGTATCTGCAGCCGCCGTGTGCGCCGGGTACTCAGGAGCGTAACACCCAAAGCCAGGTCTATTCGGTAGACAACCTTAACAACTTTGCCGACGTGTTAAGTGAGATCGACGAACTGGCACGCCTGCAGGGGCTGCCGGCAGACGGTGCGGTGGCCGAAGCCTCGCCCGGTCAGTTTGAAGTCAATCTGCACCATACCGACAACGTGCTGCAGGCCTGCGACCATGCGCTGGCGTTGAAACGCCTGATCCGCATGGTGGCAGAAAAACACAACATGCAGGCCACCTTCATGGCCAAGCCGTATGAAGAGCACGCCGGCAGTGGCATGCACGTGCATATCAGCATGCTGGACCGTCAGGGCAACAATGTCCTCGCCGATGATGACGGCGAAGACTCTGCATTGTTGAAACAGGCTCTGGCGGGAATGATCGCCCTGATGCCTTCTTCTATTGCGCTGTTGGCGCCGAACGTTAACGCCTACCGCCGCTTCCAACCGGGCATGTACGTGCCGACTCAGGCATCCTGGGGCCATAACAACCGCACAGTGGCACTGCGTATCCCCTGCGGCGACCGCGATAGCCACCGGGTGGAGTACCGCGTGGCCGGTGCCGATGCCAACCCTTATCTGGTGATGGCGACCATCCTGGCGGGCATCGTCTACGGGCTGGAAACACCGCTGCCGCTGCAAGAGCCGGTAACCGGCAACGGGCTGGAGCAGGACGGACTGCCATTCCCTATCCGCCAGAGCGATGCACTGTATGAATTCGAGCATCAGCCGGTGTTGAATGCGCTGCTGGGTGAAAGGTTCAGCCATGTTTATCTGGCCTGTAAAACGGATGAGCTGGTGCAGTTTGAGCGCCTGATCACCGATACCGAAATCGAGTGGATGCTGAAAAACGCCTGAACCCGCTCATCCTCGATGATACCGCGCGCGTCTGGCGCATTCCGCCGGCTATCCTGTGGCCTGCGAAGCTGCGCGCAGCGGTAAAGCATTTCTTCTACTTGGCGTACAGGACGCCGGCGAGGAAAGAACCATGACAGCCATAACTGTTCCATCAACCTGCGCGGGCGTTTGCCTGTGCCGCAGTAAATATGGGCCTTCCGCTGGCCGCGTTTTTTTGTCTTTGCATCGTCCCTTCCGCCGCCTGAGCAGCAGTTTCCCCGCGGCCTCTCTGAATGACGTTAAACGGTTACCAGCAGAGGACAAAGGGGGGAAACGCCATGGCGATTAATGCGATCGAGGTTAATGAGGCGGCCAAGCCGCAACTGCGTAAAAGCCTGAAGCTGTGGCAAGTGGTGATGATGGGGTTGGCTTACCTGACGCCCATGACGGTGTTTGACACCTTCGGCATTGTCTCCGGCCTGACCGATGGCCACGTCCCGGCCGCTTATCTGTTGGCGCTGGCCGGCGTGTTGTTTACCGCCATCAGCTACGGCAAGTTGGTTCGCAAGTTTCCGACCGCCGGTTCCGCCTATACCTATGCGCAAAAGGCCATTAACCCGCACGTCGGTTTTTTGGTGGGGTGGTCCTCGCTGCTCGACTACCTGTTCCTGCCGATGATCAACACCCTGTTGGCAAAGATTTATTTGACCGCGCTGTTCCCCGAGGTGCCGCCGTGGGTGTGGGTGGTAGGCTTTGTGATCATCATTACCGCCATCAACCTGAAAAGCGTCAATTTGGTGGCTAACTTTAACACCCTGTTTGTTTTGGCCCAGATAGCGATCATCGTGGTGTTTATCTTCCTGGTCGTGCGCGGCCTGCATAACGGTGAAGGACTGGGGACGGTGTGGAGTCTGCAACCCTTCATCAATGAGAATGCGCATTTGCTGCCGATCATCACCGGCGCCACTATTTTGTGCTTTTCGTTTCTCGGCTTCGACGCGGTCACCACCCTGTGTGAGGAAACGCCCGATGCCGCCAAGGTGATCCCGAAGGCCATCTTCCTGACTGCGCTGTACGGCGGGGTAATCTTCATCAGCGTTTCCTTCTTTATTCAGCTGTTTTTCCCATCTATTCAGCGCTTCCATCAACCGGACGCGGCGCTGCCGGAAATCGCGCTGTACGTGGGCGGCAAGCTGTTCCAGTCGATTTTCCTCTGTATTACCTTTATCAATACCCTGGCATCGGGGCTGGCCTCGCACGCCAGCGTTTCGCGACTGCTGTACGTGATGGGGCGCGACAACGTGTTTCCGGAAAAGTATTTCGGCTATATCCACCCGAAATGGCGCACCCCCTCATTGAACGTGTTGCTGGTTGGGCTGGTGGCGCTGTCGGCGCTGTCTTTCGATCTGGTCACCGCGACCGCGCTGATCAACTTCGGTGCGCTGGTGGCCTTCACCTTCGTTAACCTGTCGGTGATCAGCCATTTCTACATTCGCGAGGGGCGCAACAAAAGCTGGAAGGACCGATTTAACTACCTGTTCCTGCCGTTGGTGGGGGCGTTAACGGTTGGCGTGCTGTGGCTGAACCTGGAAAAAAGCTCGCTGACCATGGGGCTGATCTGGGCCGGGCTGGGTTTTGCCTACCTGGTATATCTCACCCGGCGTTTCCGTCAGCCGCCGCCGCAGTTTGAACGGCAGCCGCAGCAATAAGGCCAAGGCTGTTGATGAACCCATCCAGGGGTAAATCGGTAGGGGGGCGGCCATCTTCGCCCCGATTCAACTCATTGATTATGCTATAGGGCGCAGCATGCAGCGCCCCCACCAGGAAACGATAGGTACACCGAGGCGGGCTTTCCCGCCTTTCTTTTTTTATCACCGGGCAGTAGAGTGAAAATCCTGATAAAAAATAACTGATTGGAACGCTTTCATGTCTTCTCTGTCCGCCCAATATAAAGCCACCTTGCTCGGTCTGTTGGCGATCCTGCTGTGGAGCAGCGTGGTTGGCCTGATACGCAGCGTCAGCGAAGGGCTGGGGCCGATTGGCGGGGCAGCAATGATCTACAGCGTCAGCGCGGTATTTTTGCTGTTGGCGCTGCGCATGCCGAATTTACGCCTGTTCCCACGCCCCTACCTGCTCCTCGGCAGCCTGCTGTTTGTCAGCTATGAAATCTGCCTGTCGTTGTCTTTGGGCTATGCCAATACCCGTCTGCAAGCGATTGAAGTGGGAATGATCAACTACCTGTGGCCCTGTTTCACCGTGCTGATGGCCCTGGTGTTTAATGGGCAAAAAGCCAGGTGGTGGCTGCTGCCGGGGCTGTTGCTGTCCTTGTTCGGCATTGGCTGGATCATGAGCGGCGAGGGCGGCTGGTCGCCGGCGCAAATGCTGGAAAACGTGCGCAGCAATCCGCTGAGTTATTCGTTGGCTTTTGGCGGCGCGGTGATTTGGGCGCTGTATTGCAATCTGACCAAGAAAATTGCCCAGGGTCATAACGGCGTGGTGTTGTTCATTACGCTGACCGCCCTGGCACTGTGGTTGAAATATACATTCAGCAGCGAAAGCGGTATGCAATTCACGTTGCCGGTAACCCTGACGTTGCTGTGCGCGGGCATGGCAATGGGAGCAGGCTATGCGGCGTGGAACGTGGGTATATTGCGCGGCAATATGACGCTGTTGGCGACGGCGTCTTACTTTACGCCGGTGCTGTCGGCGGTGTTTGCCGCGCTGGTGCTGAATACTGCACTGACCGCCAATTTTTGGCAGGGTGTGGTGATGGTCACGGCAGGTTCGTTGATCTGTTGGCGGGCAACCCGAGGAAATTAACGGAAATTATCTGCCTGTCGCCCAATGTTGAACTAGAATTTAACTAGCGATTCTGCCTGAAGGAACATAAAAAATGAGAGACGATATTCAATTCATTCAGCAGCCAGTGATTGACGACGAACGTTTTATGCGCGGTGATACCGTGCGCCTGACCACCGCAAATTTACGTCACGAATACCAGCTTGATGTCAGTATTTTACGCCGGGAAGGCAAACTGATTTTTGGCTCGGTCATCGCCGCTGCACCGAAAGTGGATATCCCGCCCAAAGAGTGGGAGATAGCTCCGGGGCAGGAGGTGGTTTTCCGCCAGGAAAATATTGCCAAAGCACTGCCTTCGGTGAGCTGAGCTTCCCCCATGTGAGGTGTTTTCACGTCCATTGACCGCAGTAGATTTCCAAGAAATGCCGGCGTCTTTTAGCGCCGGCATTTTCATTTCAGCGACAGAGACGGTTACTTTATTTATTGATTACAATTGGCACAAAAAATGCTTTAAAAATCACCGGGCATGACAAAAATCACAGCGATCGTGAATTTGCATGAAACATAATTTGACAAATGTGAACGCAATCGATTACCTATTCGCGAAATGCATAACTGGATCACAGATTCTTACACCCAGTGATTTCTATAATGCGCGCGTCGCCCGAGAGTTTGTAAGCGGAGGCAACGCCAGGTGTCGTCAGACTGATTGTCATCTTTTCTAACGGGCAGGAAATGGCCCTTTAAGCATGTGGTAATAAAATGAAAAAAATAGCTCTCGCAGCAGGTGTACTGCTCGCAGCGTCTTACAGTGCATCTTCAATGGCTGATAGCAAAGACAGCCAATACGTCTCGGATTGGTGGCACCAAAGCGTTAACGTGGTGGGCAGTTACCACACCCGTTTCGGACCTCAGTTGAACAACGATCTGTACCTGGAATATGAAGCCTTCGCCAAAAAAGATTGGTTCGACTTCTATGGCTACATCGACGTGCCTAAATTCTTCGGCGTGGGCAACACCCCTGACCGTGGTATCTGGGACAAAGGTTCTCCGATGTTTATGGAAATTGAACCTCGCTTCTCCATCGACAAACTGACCGGCACCGATCTGAGCTTTGGCCCGTTCAAAGAATGGTACTTCGCCAACAACTACATCTATGACCTGGGCCACAACGCCGACGGTCGCCAGAACACCTGGTATATGGGTCTGGGTACTGACATCGACACCGGTTTGCCAATGAGCCTGTCGATGAACATCTATGCCAAATACCAGTGGGAAAACTACCAGGCTGCCAACGAAAACAGCTGGGACGGTTACCGCTTCAAAGTGAAATACTTTGTGCCGTTGACCCAGGTGTGGGGCGGCAATCTGAGCTACATCGGTTTCACCAACTTTGACTTTGGTTCCGATCTGGGCAAAGACGACTTCACCGTGAACGGTCGTCAGGCGCGCACCAGCAACTCGATCGCTTCCAGCCATATTCTGGCGTTGAACTACGATCACTGGCACTACTCGTTCGTGGCTCGTTATTTCCATAACGGCGGCCAGTGGCAGGACGGCGTGGATATTGGCACCCCACAGGGCCCAATCAAATCCACCGGCTGGGGTTACTACATCGTGGCCGGTTATAACTTCTGATTTTCCGTGGTATCAGAAACAGAAAACCCCGCTTTGGCGGGGTTTTTTTTCGTCATCACTGCGCTTGTTCACCGGGCAGATGCCGCACCGGCATAAATAATCGTCCTTTGATTACGTGGCATTCATTATCGATCCAATTGATGATTTGTTCACGGCTAACGCCTTCGGATTGTGCGTAGCGGTGAAGATCGCCATTAAAGTGCTGTGTGATGTATTCCATGAGGGTCATTTGCATGTCTTTTGCTCCTGAACGCCCACCCGTTGCCAACTGGCCACCGCGGGAGGTTAAGGTTTCTCAGACGCCGAATTTAAAGTATTGGCAACCAAATCTCAACAAAAAGCACCGCGGTGGTGCATCCAATGTCGATTTATCGGTAAAAAAGAATCCCGCACGGAGAGGCGGGAAGGGTTCAGTGTTATCACTTTGGGTGATAAAAAGATGATTTGAGGTGCGACGAAAAAGAGCGGGCTAACTCTTTTTTGTGACAATTCCAAACTACTGCATGGCTTATTTCGCTGCAAGAAAAATCTTAGGCCGGAATTCGGTTTTTTCGAATAGTTTTGCGCTGGGATAATCTTCTGTCATTTGGCCTGATGCCGATCTCTGTATGGCACCTAACTCTCAGAGTTTTCCTCATGCTTTGTGCGGAGAATTGCGCCTATAGTGAAGGTAATAACCCATGCAGGAAGTAACAAAATGAGCAAACGTCGTACTACTTTCACCGTATTGGCGCTGATTGTTTCTCTGGGGCTGACATCCGCACCGGCGCTGGCCGATAAAGGCGGCAACGGTAACGGCGGGGGTAACGGCCATGGTAACAGCGGCAATCACGGTAATAACGGTAATAACGGTAATCACGGTAATAACGGCAATAATGGCAAGCATGGCAATAAAGCCAAAGATAACGATGGCGACCGCGGGCTGGTTTCCGTCAGTATTTCTCATGAGCGTGCACGTTCTCTGGCCTTGAACTACGGTCTGACCGGCTACCGTTCTTTGCCACCGGGGATCGCCAAAAATCTGGCGCGTGGCAAGCCTCTCCCTCCTGGCATCGCCAAAAAAATGGTGCCATCCTCCATGCTGCACGATCTGCCTTATTATCCAGGCTATGAGTGGCGCATTGCCGGTAACGATCTGGTGCTGGTGGCGTTGAGTACCGCACTGGTTGCCTCGGTGATCAACGGCGTGTTTGATTGATTCCCGCTGACTCTGCTTTAAGGCCCCGCTTCGGTGGGGTTTTTTATTTGCCTGCAACGGGGGATCGTGGTGAACTCTTTTCCTGTAATTTTGGTGCATAAGGAAATTGTGATGTTCAGGATGTTATTGATTGCCTGCTGCCTGGTCAGTTTTTCCGCTTTGGCCAACGGAGGGACGGCACTGGGTGAACTGGTCAATCAGCGTCTGGGTTATATGAAAGACGTTGCTGGCTATAAGGCGCAGCAGCATTTGCCGATCGAGGATTTGGCGCAGGAGGCGAAGGTACTGGCAAGCACGCAGGCAGAGGCGGGGCGCTTAGGGCTGGATCCGCTTTCGGTTCGACCGTTTATCATCGCGCAAATGGACGCCGCCAAGGCGATTCAATACCGTTACCGCGCGGACTGGCTGGCGCAGCCGGAAAGCGGCTGGCAGCCACGGCCGTTGGAACAGGTGCGGCCGCAAATTGCCGAACTCAGCAGTCGCATTTTGCAGCGACTGGCTCAGGCATTAAAAGCCGGGGCGCTGACGGAGAGTGCGCGCAGTCATTTTATTCAGGCTATTGATCAGAACAACCTCAGTGAGGCCGACAAGCAGCGGCTGTTCACCGCCTTATTGGCCGTCAGGGCCGCCAAGGCGGGATGATCCCGGCGTCCGCTAATCGCGGTCGACGCTGCTGCGCTGGAAGGTCAGCACCCGGCTGCGATTGGCAATCAAATCTACGCTGTAGCCGCGGAAATAGAGGCAAAAGCGTTTCAACCACGGGCCGTCGCTGCTTTCGACCAGCATGCGGCCCTGGCCCAGCGAACTGATCTTCCCGGTTTGCGATGATGGGCCCACGCCAATGTGCACCCGATCGCCGCAGATCTCGAAGGCGGTGCGGTACTGCGGGTGGTACCACAAGCCCTGCACGTGCTTCAGGCAATCGCGGTTTGGTGTGACGGGCAGAAAGCTGCGCGGCACGTGGCACACTTCACCTTCTACCGCTTCACCGGTCCATTTCAGCCGCATCGGCATATGAGCGGAAAGCGACACCGCGTAGCCGTCATCGGCCTGATATAGCGCCTCTTCACTGCCCAGATAAGCGACGTTGCCGTCTTTCACTTCCAGCCAGTAAGGATCTGCCACCGTGGTGTAAATGCCATCGGGAATGGCGGTGCTGCGTTTCGGCAACGCTTCGCCCAGCAAGGCGGCCATCACCTGCAGTGCCATGTCGAAACTGTCGCAGTCCTCCCGGTTAGCCACCACAACGACACCGGCCTGCCGGTCGGGTGCCAGCAGGAAATAAGTTTTGTAGCCGGCATGCGAACCGCCGTGGCCCAGCAGACGGTGTTCGCCGAGCGGCGTTTGCGCCAGCCCCAGCCCGTAAGCGCTGACCTGCCCTTGGTTGAGATGGCGCGGGGCACTCAGTTGCGCCAGTACGCCACGGCCAGGGCCTTGATTGGCCAGCAGCGTTTGCAGCCAGCGAGTGAGGGCATTGGCGCTGCCGGTCAGGCTGCCGGAGGCGGAAAGGTGCAGACCGGCGCAGGCCAACTGCCAGCCCTGTTCGGAACGCCAGTAACCGGGGGCAAGCCCAGGCACCACGTCATACCAGCTTTCCGGTGCCCGCAGTTGCACCTGCAGCGGCTGGGCAATGTGCTGCTGAACCAGTTGGTCGAAGTCATAGCCTTTGGCCTGTAGGGCCGCTTCAACCAACCGGTAGCCAGTGTTGGTATAGGTGATTTCGCTGCCGGCCGGGTAGTTCAGACCCTCTAGCCCCTGCAGAAACTGCATGACTGGTTGCGCTTCGCTGCGGGTATGCACCGAAATGCCCAGCAGCCCCAGTGTTTCACGTACGTCAGGCAGCCCGCTGGTCATATCCAGCGCCTGGCCGACGGTCACATTTGCCAGCGGCTTTCGCAGCTCAGGCAGCAAGTCACCCAGGCGGTCGTTCAGGCTCAGGGCCTGATCCGTAGCGTTGAGCGCCAATGTGGCGAAAATATGTTTGGTGACGGAAGCGTAGCGCACCACGGTGTCTGCGTTAAAAGGGGTATTTTGCGCCATATCGGCTCGCCCGGCATAGGCAGTTGCGCGTACTTGTGCGGCATCGAACAGGGTAATAGCGCCACCGGGTTGGTTGTCGGACTGCCAATCAGCCAGCAGTCTATTGGCGACGGCCTGCGCGGCACGCCAGTTCAGCGGGATTTCGGACATAGAGGGCCTCCAGAGTATTTTTTATTTATTTGTGCCTTGATGGGCTTTTCGCCAGATTGTGGCGTACCGCGCAAACGGCGGGCCGCTGTTTTGTGCGCTGTTCCGACCAGATTCACTGATTTTCAGTCAAAATTGCGATGCAGTACGCAAATTGAAACGGAAGCAACAAGGAGGCAAATTGTGTGCCGCAACGTCAGGGCACTAAAGCGGGAGGGTGCTTGCTTGAAGGCTTGATTGTCGCAGGGCAATTAGCGTTGCCCTACGACAGGAGGAGAAAAGGATCAACGCAGTTGACCGCCACCGGACAGCAGGCTGTCGATCATCTGTTTTAGCAGGCGTTGCAGAGAGGCGGCACGCTCGGGCTCAAACGCATAGGGATACTGTTCGGACATGTAGTTCACCTGCGCCAGCTCCAGTTGAATGGCATGCTGCTGCTCTTGCGGACGGCCATAAGCCCGAGTGATGTAACCGCCTTTGAAACGGCCGTTAAGCACATGCGTGAACTGCTGTTGCTGTTCACAGCAGGCGACCAGACGATCGCTCAGCGCCGGGGCGCAGCTTTCGCCCCCGTTGGTGCCCAGGTTGAGGTCTGGCAGCTTACCGTCGAACAGACGTGGGATAACGGAGGCAATGGAATGGGCGTCGAACAGCAGCGCGTAACCGTGCTTGGCTTTCAGGCGCGTCAGTTCGTCTTGCAACTGTTGGTGGTAAGGTTGCCAGATCTGTTCCAGATAGCCGGTGCGCTCCTGGTCAGAGGGGGCTTTACCCGGCAGGAAGCTCGGTCGGCCGTCAAACAATACGTCAGGATACAGACCGGTGGTGGCGGTAGTATAAAGCGGTTTGTCGTCGGCTGGACGGTTCAAGTCGATAACAAAGCGCGAATAATTGCCGACCAATATGCTGGCACCCATGGCTCGAGCGAAATCGTACAGCTGTGGGATATGCCAGTCGGTATCGGGCAGCGGCCGTGCATCGTCGGTCAAGCCGGCTTCGACGGCCGGTGTCAATCGGGTACCGGCATGGGGAATACTGATCAGCAGCGGCAGGCTGCCGGGGTGGAAATCTAAAGCATCGCGAATGGTCATTGACGTACTTCTCCTCGGAAAATCACCGTACAGGGCAGTTGACCGCCCAACCAGTAAGCCAGTTCAGCCGGACGGGACAGCGGCCAGTGCACAAAATCCGCCAGCTTGCCGGCTTCCAGCGTCCCCTGGCTTGCCTGCAGGCCCAGCGCCTTGGCCGCATGTACCGTGACGCCCGCCAACGCTTCTTCCGGCGTCAAGCGGAACAGCGTGCAGGCCATGTTGATCATCAAACGCAAGGACAACGCCGGTGAGGTACCCGGATTCGCATCGCTGGCGATCGCCATGGCGACGCCGTGTTTGCGGAACAGGTCTACCGGTGGGCATTGAGTTTCACGCAGCAGGTAATAAGCGCCCGGCAGCAGCACCGCAACGGTGCCCGCATCGCCCATTGCGCGCGCATCCTGTTCGGTAGCATATTCAAGATGGTCGGCGGAAAGGGCATGGTGCTGCGCTGCCAATTCACTTCCGCCGAGGGCAGAAAGTTGTTCCGCGTGCAGCTTAACGGGCAGACCGGCTTTTTCCGCTGCGGCGAACACTCGCGCCACCTGCGCCGGTGAGAACGCCAGATGCTCGCAGAAGGCGTCAACCGCATCGGCCAATCCGGCAGCGGCAGCCTGAGGAATAATGGTGTTGCACACCAGATCGATATAGTCGTCGGCGCGATGAGCATATTCCGGTGGCAGCGCGTGCGCCGCCAGGCAGGTGGTTTTCACTTCAACCGGCAACAGTTCGCCCAGCTTGCGCGCCACGCGCAGCATTTTCAGCTCGCTTTCCGGCGTCAGCCCGTAGCCGGATTTGATCTCCACGCAGGTCACGCCTTCCGCCAGCAGCGGTCGCAGCCGGAACAGCGCCTGCTCCAGCAGCAGTTCTTCGTCGGCGTCACGGGTGGCCTTGACGGTGGAAATGATGCCACCGCCCTGGGCGGCGATATCGGCGTAGCTTACGCCGTTGAGGCGCTGCTCGAATTCGCCGCTACGGTTGCCACCGAACACCA
This sequence comes from Serratia sp. AXJ-M, assembly GCF_046531865.1. NCBI lineage: Bacteria > Pseudomonadati > Pseudomonadota > Gammaproteobacteria > Enterobacterales > Yersiniaceae > Serratia > Serratia sp. AXJ-M. The sequence continues at coordinate 2,154,756 of NZ_CP059394.1, forward strand.
GATGGGTATGGCAGTCGACAAAGCCCGGCGTGATGATACCGCCGTCGAATTTCACGGTTTCATCCGCTATCAAGTTTGCCGGTAACGCCGCATGTTCACCCAGCCAGACAATCTTGCCGTCACGCACGGCGATCGCGCCGTTGGTGATGGTGTGATATTTACCGTCGCGCATGGTGACGACGTCGGCCCCGTGCCACAGGCTGTCGCAGTGAATCTCAGAGGTCATGGCTTTTCTCCGCCGGAGCCGTGGCTCCCACATGGTTGTATATACAATTAAAAACAACCTAGCGCATTCATCGGGTTGTCACAAGGGGCGGGATAAAAATTTGTTATCGGGATGTGATCGTTGTGGAAGAGCGGGTACCAAAACGGCACCCGCAGGGGATCAGACTTCGCTGGTGAAACGGCCGAACAGTTGATAACGGCTGCCCGGGTACAGCAGGCGTGCCGACGTGACCACGGTTTTACCGGACCAGGTGCGGCGGTGGATCAACAGGCCGGGTTCGTGGTCTTCCAACTGCAGCAGTTCGCGCTCCTGGCGGGTCGGCACTACCGCTTCGACGATGTGTTCGCCTGCGGTCAGCGGCGCGGCCTGCGTCAGATAGATATAGGGCGTAACGCGGTCGAAATCCTGTTTCATGTAGTCGGGGGCGATCAGGGGATTCACGCAGCGGTCTTCCACCTGTACCGGCAGATCGTTTTCGTAATGCACAATCTGCGAATAGAAAAGTTGCTGGCCCGGTTGAATGCCCAGCGCCAGTGCCTCTTCTTCGCTGGCCGGTCGCGCTTTCAACTGCAGGATTTTGCTGCTGTGGCGATGACCCCGGGCGGCGATTTCGTCAGCGATGTTATGCACTTCCAGCAGCGCGGTGTGCGCTTTAGCTTCGGCGACGAAGGTGCCGACACCCTGCATGCGGATTAAATAACCTTCGGTGGTCAGTTCGCGCAAGGCGCGATTAATGGTCATCCGGCTGACGCCCAATTCGGCGACCAGCTCACTTTCCGAGGGGACGCGTTGGTGCGGCAACCAATGACCTGCACGGATTTGGTTCACGATCGCCTGCTTGACCCGTTGATATATTGGGGCGGGGGTATCGCTCATTGCAGCAGCCAGTTGCAGCACGGTCTGTTGATCAACCACGACGTTAACCTCGTCAAATAAAAAAATAATAACATCAGTTTACTGTTGATGTCGGCGTATGTATATGTATATACAACTAAGGGCCGGTCCGCCACAGCAATGCGCTGGGCCCGTATATTTTCGGATGCGCGATTATCGCGCGTTATTAGCCGTTACACTAACAGTGGAATACTGCCATGCCTGCATATTTTGCCTCACGCGCTCTGCTTCCTGAAGGTTGGGCGCATAACGTCCGGTTGGACGTGGATGCGCAAGGTTACCTGACTCAGGTGACTGCCGACGCCGATCCCGAAGGTTGCACCCGTCTGCACGGCGATGCGGTGCCGGGCATGCCAAACCTTCACTCCCACGCCTTCCAGCGTGCGATGGCCGGGCTGGCGGAGGTGGCGGGCAATCCGCAGGACAGTTTCTGGACCTGGCGCGATCTGATGTACCGCCTGGTGCAGCGCTTAACGCCGGAGCAGGTGGAGGTGATTGCCCGCCAACTCTATATCGAAATGCTGAAAGGGGGCTATACCCAGGTCGCCGAGTTCCACTATCTGCATCACGGCGCCGACGGTCTCCCTTATGCCGATCGCGGCGAAATGACCGGCCGACTCAGTCAGGCGGCGGCCCAGGCGGGGATCGGGATGACCCTGCTGCCGGTGCTGTATAGCTATGCGGGATTTGGCGGCCAGCCCGCTCAGCCGGGGCAAAAGCGTTTTATTCAAAATGCGGACAGCTATCTGGAGCAACAGCAGACGATCGCGCGTCAGTTGGCAGAGCAACCGTTGCAGAATCAGGGCCTGTGCTTCCACTCGCTGCGTGCGGTGGAACTGGGCCAGATGCAGCAGATCCTGGCGGCGTCGGACAGTTCGCTGCCGGTACATATTCATATTGCCGAGCAGCAGAAAGAGGTCAACGACTGTCTGGTCTGGAGCGGACGTCGCCCGGTAGCCTGGCTGTACGAGCATCTGCCGGTGGATCAGCGCTGGTGTCTGGTACACGCCACCCACCTCGATCGTGACGAGCTAGAGCAGCTGGCACGCAGCCAAGCGGTAGCCGGCCTGTGCCTGACTACCGAGGCCAACCTGGGCGACGGCATCTTCCCCGGCGACGCCTATCTGCAACATCAGGGGCGCTGGGGCATTGGTTCTGACAGCCACGTATCGCTCAATGTGGTGGAGGAGCTGCGCTGGTTCGAATACGGTCAACGCCTGCGCGATCAGCGCCGTAACCGGCTGACCACGCCGGAGCAACCGGCCGTGGCTGACGTCCTCTACCAACAGGCGTTGCAGGGTGGGGCACAGGCCTGCGGTGCACCGATCGGTCGGCTGCAAAGCGGCTACCGTGCCGACTGGCTGGTGCTGGACGGCGACGATCCGTACCTGGCAGCGGCGCCGGACGCCTCCATCCTCAACCGCTGGCTATTCGCCGGGGGTAAAGAGCAGATCCGCGATGTGTTCGTCGGTGGACGACAGGTGATCGAGCAAGGGCGTCATGCACTGCAGCAACGCAGCAGTGCCGAGTTCTTGCAGGTGTTGAAAACCTTCCAGCAGGAGGCGTGATGAACCTGACGCGTTTTGATTTTGCTTCTCTGCCGGTCACGCCGTGGCGCAACGGTGGTGGGGAAACCCGAGAGATCGCCAGTTGGCCTGTGGGCACCCAGGATTTCGACTGGCGTGCCAGTATCGCCACCATCGCGCAAGACGGCCCGTTCTCGGCCTTCAACGGCATAGATCGTTCGATAACGCTGTTGGAAGGCGATGGCGTGCATTTGTTCAGCGCCGGGCACGTTGATCATCATTTATCGCAGGTTGGCGAACCGTTCGCCTTCTCCGGCGATGTGGCGTTGGGCGCGACCTTGTTGGGCGGCAGTAGCCAGGACTTCAATATCATGACCCGTCGTGGCCGCTGGGCAGCCGACGTGCAGCGAGTGACGAAGGCAATCGAGCTGCCGGCTTCACATGCTGGTGTGCTGTACGTGCTGCAGGGACGCTGGTTGCTGGCGGATGGCGTTACCCTGACAGCACGCCAGGGCGGTTGGTGGCCGGCGGGCGAGTTTAGCGGGACGCTGGCCCCTCTGGAGGAAGATAGCGTCATTCTGTGGGCCGACATCACAGCCTGCTAAACCGGGCTAGAGTCCAGCGCTAAGTTGTGGGATGATCTCTACTTCTATCCCACACTTATCCCAGATTGAGAAGGGCGCATGGCCTCGCTGAAAGACGTTGCAAAACTTGCCGGGGTATCCTTGATGACGGTATCCCGCGCCATCAACGAGCCCGATAAGCTGCGGCCGGATACCTACCAACGCGTCAAACTGGCGATCGACCAACTGGAATACGTGCCCGATCTTGCGGCGCGACGCATTCGCGGCGACAGCAGTCGGGTTCAGACACTCGGCGTGCTGGCGCTGGATACCGCGACAACCCCCTTCTCGGTAGAGATGATCCTGTCGATTGAAAAAACGGCGCGTGAACACGGCTGGAACAGCTTCGTGGTCAACCTGTTTGCCGACGACAGCGCGGAGCACACCATAGACCTGCTGCTGGCACACCGACCTGACGGGGTGATCTTCACTACCATGGGGCTACGCCAGGTAGATATACCGGCCAAGTTACTGGATAAAAAACTGGTGCTGGCCAACTGCATCAGCCAGGAACACCCGGTAGCCAGTTACATTCCCGATGATGAGCAGGGCCAGTATGACGCCATGCGCGCGTTGATCGCCAAAGGCTATCGCGCACCGCTGTGTATTCACCTGCCGGAAACGACCCTGGCGGCCGGGTTGCGCCGTCGCGGGCTGGAACGTGCCTGGCGTGAAGCGGGTGGAGACGTCGATCAATTACGGCAATATCATCTCGATCTGACTGAAGGCGACGAGCATTACCGCGACAGCGTGGCATTGCTGGAACGGCACTTCTCGCCGGGGCGGCGCGACTGCGATGTGGTGGTGTGCGGCAACGATCGGGTGGCGTTTTTGGTGTATCAGGTGTTGCTGGCGCAGGGCTGGGAAATCCCGCAACAGGTCGGGGTGCTGGGCTACGACAATATGGTTGGTATTGGCCAGCTGTTCCTTCCGCCGCTGACCACGGTGCAGTTACCGCATTATGAGCTGGGCCGACAGGCGGCACTGCATCTGATTAATCAATTGGATCACAGCGACAGGGTGAAGGTGGCCTGCCCGTTATTACTGCGTGGGTCGCTGTAACCCAACAGGGCGCAGTTTATTCACCGCCGCGCCCTGCACATTGAGTTGGTCTCAGATCACTCCCAGATGCTTTCCAGTTCCCAGGCCTGTGCCGCGCCAAACTGCGCCAGTCCGCCTTCGGCGAACAGGGTGACGCTGCGTTGCCCGTCGGTCGGGTAGATACGGCTGGTCAGGCAGGCCTCGCCATGATTAACGAACACTTCCAGCGATGAGCGGTCGATAAAGACGCGCAGCGACAAAATGTCCGCCTCAGGCAACGGCACGCTGCGGCAGCCGCACAGGCCCGGATCTTCACTGAAACGTTCCAATACCAATCGATGCGTTTGATTATCGACGTACAGCCGTGCGGCGGTGCCTATAACGATGCCGTAGCGCTCTGCATCGCTGGCGACGACGTTTAGCGTCAATGTCAGTTCTTGCACCCCGTCAGTCAACACCTGCCGCTGGTTACGTACAGACACGGCGTCAAATGACTGTTGCTCGCCGCGCAACGCTGTCAGCTCGCGCGCCGGATTCATCAGTACGTTGCCTTCACATGACAGCGTCAATTCACGGGGCAGGGTGAGTGCACCGGCCCAACCGTGGGGTTTGCTCGGCATAGGCGATTCCCACATGTCCATCCAGGCGAACAGCATGCGGCGACCGTCGGCGGCGGTGAAGGTTTGCGGTGCGTAGAAATCGTGCCCGCCATCCAGCTCGCAGAATGACTGGGTGACGCTGAAATCCTCATCGGGCCGCCAGTGGCCGAGCAGATAGCCGCTCTGGAAGCGGTTACGATTGCGATAACCCTGCGCTGTCAGTCCCTGCGGCGAGAACAGCAGAACCTGCTTTTCACCGAGCGGGAAGAAATCCGGACATTCCCACATATAGCCCTGGTGCGGCGATTGTGCCCCCGCCAGGAGGCGATCGAACTGCCAGTCGCGCAGGTCATTCGAACGGTAAAGTCGAGCCTGGCCTAATCCGTTTTCTTTGGCGCCGACCACCATCCACCAGCGGTCAGCTGCACGCCAGACTTTCGGATCGCGAAAGTGCTGAATGCCTTCCGGCGGCAGCAACACCGGCCCGTGTTTGACGAAATTTACGCCATCTTCGCTGGTGGCCAGGCACTGCACTTCGCGTACCTGGTCGTCATCGCCTTCTTTGCCCAGCCAGACGTGGCCGGTGTAGAGCAGCGTCAATACGCCGTTGTCATCCACCGCACAGCCGGAAAAACAGCCGTCTTTGTCGTAGCTTTCGCCGGGAGCCAGGGCGATCGGCTGATGCTGCCAATGCGCCAGATCCCTGCTGGTGGCGTGGCCCCAATGCATGGGGCCCCAGTTTTGGTCATAGGGATGATGTTGATAGAACGCATGGTAGACGCCGTTAATGTACACCAGACCGTTGGGGTCGTTGATCCAACCGGCGGCCGCCGCCAGATGAAATTGCGGATAGTAATCGTCCTGACGTTGCGCGCGCAGCGCTTCGACCGCGTGATCGGCTTGAGCTAAAGCATTTTTCATTGGGTTGGCTCACTTGATTTTATCGTTGATTGAAATTGGGGCGTGCGGGCGACGGTTTCGCCGCGCAGCAGGAAGCAGGAAATCAGCGTGGTACCGGCTACTGCGCAGCCCATCAGCAAATAGGTGTCGGCAAAGCCGATACGGTCGTAGCCGTAACCGGCGAGCGGCGCCAGGATGCCGGCGACGATCTGGCTGATAAACTGGAAGCCCACCAGATACAGCGTCGAGGACAGGCGGCTGTCAAAGCGGGTGGTGATGTATTTGAACATTGCCACCAGCAGGATAGGCAACTCCACGGCGTGCAGCAGTTTCATGGCGGAAATCATCAATGCGCCGCTGGCCAAGCCGGAACCGAACATGCGCAGTGCCATCACGCTGCTGGCCAGCAGCAAGCTCTGTTTGATGCCGATGCGATTGACCAGCAGGGGGGCCAGGAACATGCCGCCAGCCTCCAGAAACACCTGCAGCGAATTGAGGAAACCGTACATGCGGTTGCCTTCTTCGTGCGTTGCGAACTGCGAGGCAAAATACACCGGGAATTGCTGGTCAAATACGCCGTAGATGCTGGTACCGAGTACGAACACCACCAGTGCCCAGAAACCCGGCAGGCGCAGCAGCGCCAGCGCGTCCTGCAGCTTCAGATTTTCCGGTTTACCGTATTCCAGACCGGCCATGGCGTTGGGTTTCAGTTCGCGCACCTGCCACAGCAACAGCAGAAATACCGCCGCCGAGGCCGAGGCGATCCAGAAGTTGATATTCGGATTGATGTTGTAGATGAAGCCGGCGAAGAAGGTCGCGCTGGCCCAGCCCAGTGAACCCCACATGCGGGCCCGGCCAAATTCAAAACCGACGATCCGGCTGACCCTTTCGGTATAGGACTCCAGCGCGCCAATGCCGGCATTGAACGCCAGGCTGACGAACACGCCGCCCACCAACGCACCGGCCACCAGGTTGGTTTGCAGCAGCGGGGCGTAGACGTAGATAAAAAACGGGCCGGTCAGCAGCAGCAGCACGCCGACAAACAGCAGCAGATGCTTACGCAGCCCGAGCTTGTCCTGAATAAAACCGTACAGGGGCTGTGCGCACAGCGCCATGATTGACATCGCCGAGAAGATCAGGCCGGTTTCCGTGCCTTTCAGGCCGATCTTTTGGTTCAGCCAGATGGAGATCAGAGAAAAACTGGATGACCAGGTGAAGAAGAAGAAAAACAACAGGCCGCTGAGAAGCACATAATATTTTTTTGTTTCGCGGTTCATGGGGAATGCCCTGATGGATGAAATTGGCTCTATTGTTAACGTTAACTTTAAATCAAATAAAGCCGCCAAAGCCAGGGATTGCGATGTTAATCACAAAAGTTAACGTTAACATTTTGTTGGTGTGATCCAAATCACCTGTCAATAAAACAGGGGCGCAGTGCGCCCCGCAGGGTTAACGTTCGTTGAGTGAACGGAGATGGTCGTCGCGCCGCAGGGTCATCAGCGCGAACAGGCTGACTACCGAGGTGGCGACCACATAGTAAGCCGGGATATCGAGGTTGCCGGTCTGTTTGATCAGACCGGTGATGATTAGCCCGGCAGAGCCGGAAAACACCGCGTTGGAAAGCGAATAGGCCAGTCCCAGACCGGTATAACGCACCTGGGTCGGGAACATCTCCGCCAACATTGCCGGACCGGGGCCGGCCAGTAAACCGACGACAGCACCGGCGATCATCACCGCGATGCCTTTGGCCAGCAGCGAACTTTGAGGGTCCTGCAGCAGGTGCAGCAGCGGGAAGGTGAACAGGATCACCGCCACTACCGCCGTCAGCATCACCGTTTTGCGCCCCAGCTTATCGCTGAGGATGCCGGCGGGCAGAATGGTCAGGGCGAAACCGACGTTAGCCAGTACCGTCGCCACCAGCGCCTGCTGGAAGGTGGCGTGCAGCGAGGTTTGCAGGTAAGACGGCATCACCACCAGAAAGGTGTAACCGGCAGCGGACCAGCCCATCATGCGCCCAATGCCAATCGCGATGGTTTTCACCACGCCGCTTAACTTCAGCTCGGGGGCATGCACCTTGGTGCCGAGGTTTTGTTGCGCCTGGGTAAAGGTCGGCGTCTCTTGCAGTTTTAAGCGTAGCCACAGTGCTACCGCGCCCATTGGCAACGCCAGTAGGAAGGGGATACGCCAGCCCCAGTCATGCAACTGCTCAGGGGTTAAAAGCGCAGCCAACAGCGCTACCAGTCCGGCCCCCGCCAACAGCCCGAAGGCCACGGTCAACGACTGCCAGGCCCCGAACAGGCCACGTTTTCCCTTCGGCGCGAATTCGGTCATCAGCGAAACCGCACCGCCGAATTCGCCGCCGGCGAACAGCCCCTGGAACATGCGCAACAGGGTCAGCAACAGCGGGGCGGCAACGCCGATGGAGGCATAGGTCGGCATCACGCCGATCAGGGCGGTGGCCACTGTCATCAGCAACAAGACTGCGATCAGCGTCGGTCGGCGGCCAATGCGATCGCCGATGCGGCCGAAAATCACGGCGCCTATCGGGCGACAGAAAAAGGCCAGCGCAAAGGCGGCATAGGTGAGGATCAGGCTGGTAATTTCACTTTCACCCTGCAGGGTGAAAAAATTGGCGGCGATCACGGTAGCGAGAAAACCGTAAACGCCGAATTCGTACCATTCGATAAAGTTGCCGACCGATCCGGCCAGCAAGGCCTGACGCGACTGGCGTGCGTCGATAACCGTGGTTTGTGTGTCCATCCCCATTCCCATGTTTGAATTATTGTCATTCAGTTCTAAATTCTTATGACAAAACAATCAATTATTTTAGGCGGGAAGTGTGAAGGCCTCAGACGATGTCGTCGATTTTCCACCAGTCGGGGCAGCCATCGGAAAAGGAATGCGCAGTGGGGCGCAGCGCCGCTAGCTCACCGCGATCAAAACTGCCGGTGACCAACGCGACGGTCGGTTCGTCATCGACAGCGCCCAGAGTACTGCCGCAACGTGGGCAAAAAGCGCGGCTGGAATAGTCGGAAGAACGGTACAGGGCAGGCATGCCGCCGGTACCGATCCAACTGACGGCTTCACGCGGAAACTCAACCCAGCACAACGTCGGCGCGCCGGAGTGGCGCTGACAGAACTCGCATGAGCAACTGTGGGGATTACCGGGCTGCCCAACGGCCTGAAAACGGATATGCCCGCAAAGACAGCCACCTGAATACCGCCGTTTTTCCATCGCTTCACCTGTCGTTTATCGTTGTAGCCTGTAGCCTGAGCTTACTATAACGGCCCCGGTGAAAAATAAAACGCCGGGGCGAATGATTACCAGGGTAAGGGGGCAGCCTCATGGCCGTTTTCGGCGTAGTACAGCGAAGGCAGGAATTGCGCCAGATAGCTGAATTCATTGTAGCAATGGCGCATCAGATTAAAGCCAACCTCGTCCGGCAGTTCTTCATGTGCGTTGGCACAGGATTTCCCCAACAGAAAACGGCTGCGTAGCACGCAACCATAGGAGGTGTCGCGTGCCAGATGCAGCATTTCACCGTCGAGTGGATCGCCGTTATCGTCCAGCGCCACCTGTTCACCAAAGCCGATCCGTGCGCATACGGCGGCGGATAACGCCTGACCGTCCCGCGCCTGTTGCAAAGCTTGTGGGGCAAAAAAGTCTTCTGCCGCGTGGAATTTGAGGCGGGCCGGAACCGGTGGCAATTCGGCTAACCATTCCACCGCGTTGATGCTGGCACCCACGTAGCTTTGGCCTTTTCTCCAGTGCTGGTCCCAGCCGCGATGTTCGACGTGATCGTGCGGATGCCACCAACGGATGTGCTGGGTGGTTTCGAAAAAGGTAAACCACCAATCCAGCATGCGGCCCTTGCAGCCGTGCAGATCGGTACGGATTGCCACGGTCAACCACCCGTCGCTATTGCGCGTCAGCCCCATCTCCAGCCGCAGCGGTTCAGGTTTGAGCAACTCGTTGATATCATTTACGCCCCAGGGCAGCATCAGTGATTGATGTGTCATCACGCTCATCCTTTTTTATTTGGAAACGATATTTGTTTCCTAAATAAGGCTATGCCGGTATGCTGACTCTGTCAACGATTTCGAGGAGCTGTGATGGTAAATAAAGTGGAAGCCGAACCCCGTTCGCGTGGAAGGCCCTCGGCTCCGGAAGGGGAGTTACGCGCGGCGGCAGTGGAGGCCACTCTGGCGCTGTTACTGACGCAGGGCTATGCCGCCACCACCGTGGACGCGGTGGCGAAGCGGGCGGGCATGGCGAAGAAAACCCTGTATCGCTTTGCCGAGAACCGCGATGCGCTGGTGACGCAGGCGATCGCTAGCTGGACCGACGCTTTTGCGCCGGTGTTTGAACCGGACGCCCAGCGGGCGACAGAGTTGCCGACGCTGTTGTCGCAGGGCTTGCAGGCCATTGCGCGACAGGTGCTGAGCGAGCAGGCGGTGGGGATGTTTCGCCTGCTGCAGAGTGAATTTCCGGGGCGTGAAGATTTGCTGGCGGCTTATCAGCGCAACGGCATTGAACGGGGCAGGACGATTGTGGCTGACTGGCTGCAGCGACAGCAACGGCGTGGTTGGCTGCGTGAACTGGATTGCGTGCAAACCAGCGATCTGCTGCTGGCGATGGTGATAGCAGAACCTTTGCGCCAGATGGCGCTTGGTCTGTTGCCGCCGGGCAGCGATATCGACACTCGCATAGCGGCGGCGTTGGCACTGGTGTTGCCGGGGTTGATCAGGGCGCCGTCGTCCGCGCCCTGAGGCTGATCGTGGTCAAGTCACTCTTTACCGTACTGGCGCAGCACCTGTTCTGCCGCGGCGAAGTCTGGCGCCAACGGGCGGTCAACCTCGATAAACGGCACCTGCTTGCGCACCGCGGTATAGAGTGCTGCGGTAGGGGCGGATAGCGTAAAGCCGTTGTGTCGCTGCTGGCGCAAATCCACTGCCTGAGCGTCGTGCACCAACAAGATCCCCAGCAATTGATAGCCGTTGTCCACCTGCTGCTGAACGCGAGCCACCACCGATGGTGCATTGGTGGCGATGTCTTCAATATCGCCGGCGACCGGGAAATAATCGAGCGACACCGGCATGGCGAGTTCTTTGCTCCGCATCGCCAGCATCATGACCGGCTTTTCCATCGCGCCAAAGGCGTGCACGGTGTGGTCGGTGCCGAGAAAACGACTCAGGCCGGTAAACGCCGGGTTATTCAGTTTGATCACCTGTTGAGCGCTGGCCAGCGAATTATGCGCCAGCGCCAATCCCAATTGCTCAAAGGCCAGTACCCATGGCAGCGGTTCAAAGTTGGCGCTTGGCAGCACGGCACCTTGCAGGCTGCCTTTGCTGACGTAGCCTACCGCCTCCTGCGGCCGCTGCGACGGTGCCGTAACGTCGAGTGCCACTCCTGGGTTGTCGTCGGAGCTGTTTAACTGCACCAGCAACTGGTCGTAAGCCTGCTGATAGCTGCGCTGGAGCTCCGCCAGCAGATAGACGCCGGAGCGAAAACTCAGCGGATCCTGCAAGGGACGGCTGTCATCGTGCTGCCACAGGCTGGAGCCGATCAGCAACTCGCGCAGGTTTTTCCCCATGGCCGCCACTTCCGGGTAAGGGCGTAGCGCCAGAGTATTGGCGAGAAACGGAGAAAGGTTACCGTTCAGCGCCTGCAGGCTGAGCGCATAGGTCAAGGTATTAACCTGCATCAGGTGGGACAGCGAATCCAGAGCCAGAGCACCGCTAGCTGCGGAATAGGCATTGGAACTGAGGATCGCCAGCGCGTCTTTGGCATAAGGGGCAATGGCCGGTGTCTGACTGCTTTGCAGCACCGCTTTGGCCGCCACTTTTTTACCTTGATAATAAACTTCACCTTCGCCGAGCATCGCCAGCCCAATGTGGCTGATCACCGTGATATCTCCTTCGCCCACCGAACCGTCCGCCGGGATCACCGGGGTGATGCCTTTGTTGAGAAAAGCGACATAGGCGTCGACAATCGCCGGTTGGACACCGCCGCCACCGCTCAACAGGGCATTGAGCCGGGTGACCATGGTGGCCCGCGCGACGCGGACGCTCATGGCTTCGCCAATGCCGCCAGAGTGGGCATGCAGCAGGCCGACGTTGAATTTTTTCGATGCGTCGATCACCTCCTGCGTCAGCTTTCCGTGGACGTCGACCATCGGCCGGTCCTTGTTTAATCCGACGCCCACCGTCAGCCCATAGATTTTCAGCCCGCTCTGCGCAGCTTCGATCAGCACCTGATGTGACCGTGTCACGCGCTCCATGGCGACGGGCGTGACGCTCACCGTTTCACCGTCAGCGACCTGAGCAATCAGGTGCGGGGTAATAGAGTGTCCATCGAGCGTGACGGTGGCCAAGCCAAACGGGTTGTAACCGAGCGTCAGCGCGGCCAACAGCGATAAAGCGAATTTTCCTGGCATGATAAGTAAACCCTTATTATTGATTTTTATGTTGTTGTAGCGTTATTCGTTTCAGGGCTGCTGCGCCGGACGGCGGGCGATAAAATACAGGGTGATCAGCGCCAGTAAGCTGGCGATCATCACGTACCAGGCCGGCGCAAAGCGGGTGCCGGTATTCTGGGTCAACCAGGTCAGGATCGCCGGCGCAAAGCCGCCGAACACCGTCACCGCCAGGTTATAGGACACCGACATTCCGCTGGCCCGTACCTGGGTGGGAAACAGATCGGACAGTGCCGCAGGGGCCACGCCGACGAACAGCGACACCAGCATGCAAAACAGTGTCTGTACCAGGATCAGCATTGCGGTGGTGTGGTAAGCGTCAAGCAGCAATAACAAGGGGTAGCTGGCAACCAGTAACAAGGCGGCACCGGCCTGCAGGATTTTCAGGGTACCGATGCGATCGGACCAGGCACCTGCCGCTACGCAGCAAACCACCATAAAGCAGTTACCGATCAGTGCCGCCAAAAACGCCTGATGACTCTCGAAATGCAGCACACGCTGAACGTAAATCGGCATATAGATAATCAGCGCGTAAACGCTCACTGCCCACAGAATAGACAGCCCGGTGCCCAGCAGCACGGCCTGACGATGGGTACGGAACAGCTGTCTCAGTGGCTTTTCCGGAGCGCATTGCTCCCGCTGACGCCGGGCCTGCTCTTCGGCAAACAGCGGCGTTTCCTCCAGGGTTTTACGCATCCACAGGCCAATCGGGGCGATCGATAAGCCGATGATGAATGGAATACGCCATCCCCAGTCACCTACCTGTTCGTGACTGAGCGTCAGGGTGACCGCGGTGGCGACCAATGCGCCCAGGATATTGGAGATCCCCATGCTGGCCTGCAGCCAGGAGGCGTATTGGCCTTTCTGGTGTGCGGGGGCGTGCTCGATTAAAAATGCGGCCGCGCCGCCCACCTCTCCCCCGGCGGAAAACCCTTGCAGCACCCGGCCACACAGGATCAATAAAGGTGCGCCTATGCCAATAGCGCTGTACGGCGGTGCAAAGGCAATGATTGCCGTGCCGACGGCCATGGTCATGATGGTCAGCGTCAGGGCGGCCTTGCGGCCAACCCTATCACCATAAGCGCCGATCACCAGGGCGCCGAGTGGGCGAATGACGAAACCGAGACCGAAGGCAAGAAAGGCCTCAAACAGTTGGGTGCCGGGATCGTTGGGGTGGAAGAAGTTCTGCGCGATGTACACGGCGAAAAAGGCGTACACCGAGAAGTCATACCATTCCAGCGCGTTGCCGATGGAAGCGGCGGCAATCGCTTTACGCCCACGGCTTTTGCGCGGCGTAACGGCGGCGTCGGCAGCCAGCAGGGAGGAGATGGGCGGAACCGTGCTTTTATTCATCGTTGTTCTCCGCGAGGCAGTGAGATATAGGGCAGGGATTTTTCGGCAATCTCGTCGAGCGACTCCTGATAACCGGCGTCGGCGTATCGCATCACGCCGGTACTGGTGTCGTTGGTCATCGACAATTGCAGGCGTTGCTCCGCAGCGGCGCTGCCATCGGCGATGGTGGTGACGCCTGAGCTGGTCATATAACCGCTGTAACCGCCACCGCCGGAGTGGATTGCCACCAAATCCGCCATGGAGGCGCAGTTGACCAACGCATTGAGCAGCGGCCAGTCGGCGATGGCATCGGAGCCGTCCTTCATCTTTTCGGTCATGATATTCGGGTGAGCCATCGCCCCGGCGTCGAGATGATCGCGGGTGAAGGCGATAGGACCGGAAAGACGGCCGTCCGCTACCATGCGGTTCACTTCCAGCGCCAGCTCGGTGCGTTCCCCGTGACCGAGCCAGGCGATGCGCGCCGGCAGACCCTCAAAGGGCACATGTTGGCGCGCCAGGGTGATCCAGTTGCTGACGATGCGGTTATCGGCAAAGCGCTGCAGCAGGTAGTCGTCGATTACCCGAATATCGTTGCTGTCGTTGGACAGCGCAATCCAGCGGAATGGACCGATGGCGCGACAAAACAGCGGCCGTAGGAAGGCCTCGGTGAATATGGGGATCTCGAATGCGCGTGCAACGCCGCCCTGGTGGGCGTGGGTGCGGATAAGATTCCCGTTATCGAACACCACTGCGCCGCGATCCATAAAGCCGATCATGGCTTCTACGTGTTGCACAATAGAGCGGCGGCTGGCGTCCATCAGCGCATTGATATCCGCTTCGCGTTGCGCTGCCACCTGCTCAAGGCTGTAACCGGCGGGGACATAACCGTACACCAGGTCGTGCGCCGCCGTTTGGTCGGTAACGATGTCCGGAACTACGCCGCGGGACAAAATCGCCGGGTAGACTTCGGCGGCATTGCCCAGCAGCGCGACTGACAAGGCCTCTTTGCGCTGCTGAGCGGCGGCGATCATCGCCAGTGCCTGATCGAGATCTTTCGCCTGGTGCTGTAAAAAGCCGTTTTTCAGCCGTTTGTCGATACTGGCCTGATTGACCTCGACGGTCAGAATCGCAGCGTTGGCCAGGGTCCCCGCCAGCGGTTGCGCACCGCCCATGCCGCCCAGCCCGGCGGTGAGGATAAAGCGGCCGCGCAGATCGTTAGCGAAATGCCGTTCGGCGATACGCGAGAAGATTTCATAAGTCCCCTGGATCACCCCCTGCGAACCGATATATTGCCAGTCGCCGGCGGTCAGTCCGCCCCAGCAGATCAGGTTTTCTTTTTCCCAGCGGTAGAAGTTCTCCGCCTTCGCCCATTGGCCGACCATATTGCAGTTGGCCATGATCACCAGCGGGGCATTAGCGTGGGTCTGCAGCACGCCGATTGGCTTGCCGGATTGCACCAGCAGGGTTTGGTCTTCACGCATGGTTTTTAACGCATGAACAATGGCATCGTGTGACGGCCAGTCGCGCGCCGCACGTCCCAATGCCGCATATACCACCAGTTCGTCGGGATTTTCGCCAACGGCCAGCACGTTTTCCAATAGACGCAACAGCGCTTCTTGCCGCCAGCCCAGGCAGCGCAGCTCGGTGCCCGAGGTCACTTTAAAGGCTCTTTTCATGCGGCATCTCCCGTTGGCAGGTAGCTGCGTAAGTCAATTCCGAGGGTTTTTTCTACCGGGGGATAAACCGCCGGATCGGTGACCGACGAGGAAAGCGGGAACTGAGAATGATGCATATGGAAAATCACCACTTCCATGCCAGGCTTTAACTGCCCGGCGCTTACCGGGTTGCCGGCCTTGTCGAGGGTAGTGATCACGTCTGGATAACTGGCGAGACGCTCACCGTGGGCGTCTTCCACCGCCATATGTTCATTCATGATATGGATACGGCGCAGGTCCTTGCCCTGGCCGACAGTCACGATGCCGACGTCGAACGCCTCTTCGGTATAACGCAGGCTGTTGGCGGCAACCTTGCCGCTGCCGATAATATTGCCGCCGGTATGGCGACAGATGGTCTCGACGATGCCGTTGCCGTTTGCCGCCAGAATGCTTTCGCCCAAGGCAATCGCCTGGCTGATGCCCCCCAGCGCAGCGTGTTGGCGCACGTAGCCGGCTGGTATCGGGTTGCGGCAGCTGGCGATAAAGCCGCCGGACATGTCTGCCGCTTTGCGTAGCACCGGCGACACCTTGGCCGTGGCGCCTTTCACCACCAGTTCGATATAGGCGTTTTTGGCCCGATTGCCGCCGACGGCAGCCTGGATCATCGGTTCAGGACTGGAGGCCAGGCCGATGGAGCCCATGTCGCCAGTCGGGTGGGCACGCAGATCGCCGACCGCATCGACGACTTTGCAACCGAGGATCGCGGCAGGCAACCAGCCGTTGAGGGTGCTGGACATGCCGTTCTGCCCAACCATCAATCCGGCGATAGGGGCGCCCAGTGCCTGCTGCACCAACTGCACGGCCTTAACGTAGTCGACGCCGAGCATTTGCCAGTCGGTCAGGCCGCCGGGGGCGCCAATCGCTGCCGCGGTAGCAATCCAGTCGTTATCGTTCAATTCCTCAAGGCTGACCAGTTCCGGTCGGCCAATGGTCACCGCCAGTCGCCCAAGCTCCAGGCCGTGGGCAACCCAACCGCCACCGCCGCAGGCAAATACCGAACCGCCTTTTACCGCGGCCTCCACATCGTTAAGTGTTAAAACACGCCCCATGGTCTGTGCTCCTGAAAGTATCGGTGAGATTGCGCTTGAATGAATAATCTGTGAATAGTTGCGCTACCGGAATTCGATACTAGGGGGCGGTTAACCAAAATGTCGCATTACTTTTTATCACCTGCGTATAACACAATGTTAACCCATGCTTCAGGCGCAAAAAATCAGTCGCGAGCACCCTGGGGAGCGGTGATGAAATGCGTTAGCGCGACCAGTGGATCTGCACTGATTCGAGGGTGGCAATAAACGCCTGAGCCAGTCGTGAAAGGGGCTCGTACATGCCGTGTACGATGCTGATGGGGGTTTTGGCAGTGGGGGCGATGGGCCGGAAAACCACCTTGGTCCACACCGGGCCGTTGGCGGTAATTTCATCGATCAGCGCGATGCCAACCCCGGCCTGTACCAGTGCGCAGGCGACGTGGATCTGCTGCACCTCGACGGTAGGGCGCAAAATGATATCGGCGTCGCTTAACAGTTTGCGCACCAGTTGACCGATCGGGATCTCGGCGCCATAGCCAATAAAAGGCTGGTCGATCAGATCCTCGACACCTATCACATTTTTGGCGGTTAATGGGTGGGAAGCAGGCAACGCCACCACCAGCCGGTTTTCATACAGCTGGCGCGAATGCACGTTGGGATGGCCTTCGTGCAGAAAAGCGACCCCCAGTTCAACCTGTTGCGTCAGCACCGCCTGCAGCAGCACGTCCGGGATCATGGTGTGCAGTATCACCCGCGCTTCGGGCAATTGCGCGTGGAATTTTGCGATGGCGCTGGGGATCAAGCCTTGCCCCAGACTTGGGCTGCAGGCGATACGCAGGTGGCCCATACGGTTTTGGATCAGGTCCTCAGCCACTTCGTTAACCCGCTGAACGCCCTGATAGACCGAATTGACCTCGACAAACAGGTGACGAGCCTCCGGGGTCGGGTACAGTCGCCCCTTGATGCGTTCAAACAGCGTCAGACCCAACCGCTGTTCGGTGTAGCCGATCAGCCGTGAGACCGCCGGTTGTGAAACGTGCAGCAGCTTGGCGGCACCGCTGATCGAGCCGGTCAGCATGATGGCGCGGAACACTTCGATTTGCTTGAGGTTTAAACGCACAGCCCCTCCACTATGGTTAACATTTTGTTATGCATGAGTGATAAACAAGCATAAGACAGAATAGACAGCCTCACCCTACACTGGCCTGACTATCGGCACAATCGACCGATTGATAACCTGAGATATATGCATTTTTATGCATTTATTGTATGCAATGGAATTAGGGGAGGGGCGCTATGAATCTGAGTCAACGGCCAGAGCTGGTGGTCAAGGGCAATCTGGTGGATGCCGAGCGGGTGACTCCGGACGGCTGGCTGGCCATCGCAGGCGGTAAAATCATCGGCAGCGGCAGCGGTCAGGCACCGGAGGCCCCACAGGTGATCGACGCTGGCGGCAAGTGGATCCTGCCGGGGGTGATTGACGGTCAGGTGCATTCCGGCAGTCAGGCGAATCAGGAAGGATTGGGCTGGGCGTCGCGGGCGGCGGCGGCGGGGGGGATCACCGTGATGGTCGATATGCCTTATGACGATCCGCAGCCGGTGGCGTGCCGCGCTCTGCTGGAAGCAAAAATTGCCGAGGTGGAGCGTGACTGTCATGTCGACGTGGCGTTGTTTGGTACCCTGAACGCAACCTACGGGTTCGATGCCGCTGCCGGACTGATCGAAGGTGGGGTATGTGCCTTTAAATTTTCCACCTTTGAAGCTACGCCGGGCCGGTTTCCTCGGGTGGACGAAGACGACCTGATGCATGCTTTTGAACTTATTGCGCCGACCGGGCTGGCCTGTGCGGTACACAACCAGATGCAGGAGCTGACGCGTAAAAATATCCAGCGAATGGTCGAGGCCGGCGACACTGGCTGGGATGCATTTATGCGTGCTCACACGCCGCTGATTGAAAATCTGGCAACGGCGCTAATTTATGAAATGGGGGCGGAAAGCGGGGCTCGCGCCCATGCGGTGCATGTTTCCACTTCACGCGGTTTCGAACTTTATCGGATGTATCGGCAGGCTGGCTACCCGGTCAGCATTGAAACCTGCGTACAGTATTTGATGCTCAACCATGAACAACATACGCGCCAGTTTGGTGCCAGGACCAAACACTACCCGCCGATCCGTCCTAAAGCGGAAACCGAACTGTTGTGGAGCCATATTGCGCAGGGCGACTGCACCTTCGTTTCTTCCGATCACGTCAGTTGGGGTCTGGAGCGTAAAGGGGACGACAACGTGTTCAAAAACGCCTCCGGTGGCCCCGGGCTGGAGACGCTGTTACCGGCGTTGTGGACCGGCTGCGAGCAGCACGGTATTGCGCCGACCACCGTCGCGCAACTGCTGTGTCGCAATCCCGCGCGGCATTTTCTGCTCGACGATCGCAAAGGGGGGTTTGACACAGGTATGGACGCCGACTTTGTGGTATTGCGGCCCGAGCGCTACCGATTCGATCCCGCGAACAGTTTGTCGGCGGTGAAATGGAGCGCCTTCGAAGGCATGGAGTTCAGCGTACGGGTGGAAGCCACCTATTGTCGCGGCCAGGCAGTCTTTGCCGAGGGCCGTATTCTTAATTCGCCGGGGTCGGGACAGTTTCTGCGCCCGCGCGTTGCCAACGGAGCAGGCCAATGATCGAGTTAATCAACAGTGAACGTTTGTGGGCGCGGGTCAATCATCTGGCACAAATGACGTTGCCGGATGTGCCGTGGACACGACGGGCCTTTACGCCATTGTTCAGCGAGGCACGAGCCTGGCTGGCGGAACAAATGAAGCAGGCTGGGCTAACGGTAACGCTGGACGAAGGCGGCAATCTGATCGGTCGTCGCGCCGGGGTGCGCAACGATCTGCCGCCGATAGTGACCGGTTCGCATTGCGATACCGTGGTGGGCGGCGGCCGCTATGACGGGATTATCGGCGTGCTGGCGGGGATTGAAATCGCCCATTGTCTGCATCAACAGGGGATAGTTTTGCAGCATCCGTTTGAGGTTATCGACTTTCTGTCCGAAGAACCCAGCGATTACGGTATTTCCTGCGTGGGCAGCCGGGCGATGAGCGGTGAATTGGACGGCGGTATGCTGGCTTCCCGGAACGCGCAAGGCGAAACGCTGGCGGAGGCGATGACGCGTATTGGCGCTCAGCCGGAAAAACTGAACCGGCCGCTGCGCCTGCCGGGCGGTACCGCCGCTTACGTTGAGCTGCACATTGAACAGGGGCCAGTGCTGGAGCGCCAGCACCTGCCGATTGGCGTGGTGACGCACATCGTCGGCATCCGCCGGGTGTTGGTGACGGTGCTTGGGCAGCCGGATCACTCCGGTACCACGCCGATGGATATTCGTCGCGATGCTTTGGTCGGGGCAGCGCATGTGATTGAGCAGGCGCACGCGATGGCGTTACAGCAAAGCGGCAATCCACATTATGTGGTGGCGACCGTAGGGCGCATCGCCATGACGCCAAATGTCCCCAATGCGGTGCCAGGGCAGGTAGAACTGATGCTGGAGGTGCGCAGCGACAGTCAGGCGCTGTTGGAGACTTTCCCGGAAGCGCTGTTGGAAAACTGTCGGCCACGTTTGCAGAGTCTGGATTTACAGACGCAATTGCAGCATGTCAGCCGTGCACGGCCCACCGCCTGCGCGGAAACGGTGATGCAGGCGATCGAGGGGGCAGCTCATTCGCTGGGGTTGGCCGGACGCCGGCTGCCGAGCGGTGCCGGGCATGATGCGGTTTATATGGCGTCGACCGGGCCGGTGGGGATGGTGTTTATTCCCTGTCTGAATGGGCGCAGCCATTGTCCCGAGGAGTCGGTTACCGAGCAACAGTTGGCGGACGGGGCCAGGGTGCTGGCGCAGGCGTTGATCAATCTGGATAAGCAATTGGCATAAAAAAGGGGCCTGCTGGCCCCTGTAAGGATGATAACGCGCGCTGTGGCTTAAAGTTTAGGCCCGGCGCTCACCAGTTTTTCCCCTGCGGGGGTGACGGTGTATTTGGCAAAGTTATCGATAAAGCGCTGGGCCAGATCCTGGGCTTTTTCCTGCCACAGAGATTCGTCGGCGTAGGTTTTACGCGGATCGAGGATCGAAGGGTCTACCCCCGGCAATGCCTTCGGTACCGCCAAGCCAAAGATTGGCAGGTTGAAGGTGTCGGCGTGCTCGATCTCCCCGTTTAAAATGGCGTCGATGATGCCGCGGGTGTCCTTAATGGAAATACGCTTGCCGCTGCCGTTCCAGCCGGTATTCACCAGATAGGCCTGTGCACCGGCCGCTTCCATGCGTTTTACCAGCACTTCTGCGTACTGCGTCGGGTGCAGCGTCAGGAACGCCGCGCCGAAACAAGCGGAGAAGGTCGGGGTTGGGGTGGTAATGCCGCGCTCAGTGCCGGCCAGCTTGGCAGTGAAGCCGGACAGGAAGTGATATTGGGTTTGTTCCGGTGTCAGGCGTGATACCGGCGGCAATACGCCGAAGGCATCCGCCGTCAGGAAGATTATTTTCTTGGCATGTCCCGCCTTGGACACGGGTTTGACGATGTTTTCGATGTGGTTGATCGGGTAAGAGACTCGGGTATTTTCGGTCTTGCCGGCGTCATCGAAATCGATGCTGCCGTCGGCCAGCACCTGCACGTTTTCCAACAGCGCGTCCCGGCGGATAGCCTGATAAATCTCCGGCTCAGCCTGAGGAGACAACTTGATGGTCTTGGCATAACAGCCGCCTTCGAAGTTGAATACGCCGTCGTCGTCCCAGCCGTGCTCGTCATCGCCGATCAGTTGGCGTTTAGGATCGGTGGAGAGGGTAGTTTTGCCGGTGCCGGACAGGCCGAAGAAGACCGCCACGTCACCCTGTTCGCCCACGTTGGCTGAGCAGTGCATCGAGGCAATACCCTGAAGCGGCAGCAGGTAGTTCATGATCGAGAACAGGCCCTTTTTCATTTCGCCGCCGTACCAGGTCCCGCCGATCAGCTGTATGCGTTCGGTCAGGTTAAAGGCGACGAAGTTTTCCGAATGCAGCCCCTGCTGTTTCCAGTCAGGATTGGTGCATTTGGCACCGTTCATCACCACAAAGTCCGGCTCGAAATTCTGCAGCTCTTCATCCGACGGGCGGATAAACATGTTTTTGACAAAGTGCGCCTGCCAGGCCACCTCGGTGATGAAACGCACTTTCAGGCGGGTGTCTGCGTTGGCGCCACAGAAGGCATCCACCACAAACAGACGCTTGCCGGAAAGTTGGTTACCCACCAGCGTTTTCAGATGTTGCCACACTTCCGGCGACAGCGGCTGGTTGTCGTTTTTGCCTGTGCCGCTGTCGGACCACCAAACGGTATCGCGCGTGGTGTCGTCACGCACGATGTATTTGTCTTTCGGAGAACGGCCAGTGAATTCGCCGGTATCGACGTTGACCGCGCCCAACGTCGTTAACGTACCGCGCTCCAGCGCCGGCAGGTCGGCGCGGGTTTCCTCGATAAACAGTTGTTCATAGCTGGGATTATGGACGATCTCGGTAGCCTGGTGGATACCGTAGCGGGCCAGCGTTTGTGGGGTAATCGCGATTGAAGACATATCCTACTTCCTTATTAGTTCTATGCCCTTCGCCTTTCTGACCACGGCCTTTGAAAGCGATAGGGCATATATTATGTGCCTGCTTTCCGCACGGTGCCGCGTGCAGAGCAAGGCTCGGGTACAAGCTGACCGGATTCAGCTATTTACCGCTCCGGTTCTCATTAATAAACGCACGGATTTTTACTTCCATCTATAGCATAGCAGTGAATTAGCGCCTGATTAATTTAATTACAAAACGCTGACGATAATTAATTAAAGCCAACATTGGCGGGGGCTCACAATATTGAGTTAATAAGAGGTAATTTGGTTTTGTATTTTTATTTTTTATCATATTGTCAGTGCTGTCCACTATTTTATTTATTATAAATAAGCCCATTCCGAAACGTACCTTTTAAAGCTTATAAATTATTTTATATACCATTAGTCGATCCGCTCCACACTGAACGCTTGTCAGCAGGGTGAATAATGAAACAGATAAATGCAGAAATGACCTGTGAGAAAGAAATACCGCAACCTGATTCATCAGGATTGATTAACCACCTGCGGAAAATGGATATCGGTGCCGTGCCGGTTGCGCTGTTTATCACTATTTGCGCGATTGTCGCCGTATCGGCCTACGCCAACTTCCTGCCAAAGAATATGATCGGCGGCCTGGCGGTGATCATGACGCTGGGCTTTGCGCTGGCGCATTTAGGTAAAAGCATTCCGGTACTGCGTGATATTGGCGGCCCGGCCATTCTGTGCCTGATGGTGCCTTCGGTGCTGGTGTACTTTAATTTTTTCCAGCCGAACGTGATGGGTACCGTCCATCTGCTGATGAAAGACGCCAATCTGCTGTACTTTGTGATCGCCAGCCTGGTGGTCGGCAGTATTCTTGGCATGAACCGGGTGATTCTGATCCAGGGCATGATCCGTATGTTCGTCCCGCTGGTGGTGGGCACGGTAACGGCGGTGGCAACCGGATTGCTGGTGGGCAAGCTGTTTGGTTTTACCTTCTATCACACCTTTTTCTTTATCATCGTGCCGATCATCGGTGGCGGTATCGGCGAGGGCATTTTGCCGCTGTCGCTGGCGTATTCCGCCATTCTGGGGTCGACACCCGACGTGTATGTGGCGCAACTGGCGCCGGCGGCGGTGCTGGGCAATATCTTTGCCATTGTCGCGGCCGGAGTGCTGGCGCGACTGGGCATGAAACGCAAGGCGTTGAGCGGTGACGGCATGCTGATCCGTTCGGCGGAGGAAAACGCGGTATTCGATATCAAGGAAACCAGCGGCAACGTCGATTTCCAGCTGATGGGCGGTGGCCTGCTGGTGATTTGTGCCTTCTTTATCGTCGGTGGCCTGTTCGAACATATCGTGCATATTCCCGGTCCGGTGCTGATGATTCTGTTTGCGGTGCTGTGCAAATATTGCCGGGTGATCCCAACCTCAATGGAAACCGGTGCGCACAGTTTTTATAAGTTCGTCTCCACCGCGCTGGTGTGGCCGCTGATGATTGGCCTCGGCATGCTGTATGTTCCTCTGGAAAGCGTCGTGGCGGTGTTCTCGGTCGGTTATGTGGTGGTATGCGGTTCGGTGGTGTTGTCGATGGGGCTGGTGAGTTTCCTGATTGCGCCTTACCTGAAAATGTTCCCGGTTGAAGCAGCGATTGTTACCTGCTGCCACAGTGGCTTAGGCGGTACCGGCGATGTCGCCATTCTCTCCGCATCTAACCGGATGGGGCTGATGCCGTTCGCACAAATCGCCACGCGCATCGGCGGTGCCTCTACCGTTATCGGCGCCACGCTGTTATTGGGTTGGTTAATGTAACTTTTCATTCTCGATAATCTATTCTGCCGGTGCAACTTATCGGGCACCGGCTTTGAGGTTGCTTAAAAATAAAGTTCTCCCCATGAAGGGATTCTCTGAAAGTGTATTTATTATCTTGACTTATTGTCGGGGGTTATCTAAAAAACATGTATCAATTGTACGTTATGGTGAAAAAGCAATGGAACGTAATAACAACCTAGAGCTTTTACGTGTGTGTGCTTGTGTAATGGTAGTGTTGGTACATGTCTCGAAGTGGGTAATGCCTAGAAGCACGTCTGAGTCTGAGTTTTTAATAGGTAATTTCATTAATAGCTTTAGTTTAATTTGCGTTCCTTTATTTGTTATTATTTCTGGGTATTTTGTTCTTAATAACTCACGAAATACTGACATAAAAAAATTCTACGAAAAATCATTTTTAAATATAGTAGTTCCGGTCATTGCATATTCTGTTTTTTATTTTTTGTTTTCACTTTATAAAGTTAAGGCTTTGCATGAGGGTTCGATAAAGGAAATTGTATATTCCTTAGTGATGGGGAAACCATATTATCATCTATGGTATATGTACATGCTTGTAGGTTTGTATCTCCTGGTTCCCTTTGTTATCAAAGCCTTTGATGGATATGAAGATAAAGTGATCCTCTATGCCTCAGGTTATTTCTTGATGATGGCGGTGGTCTCATCTGTTTGGTACTATGTTTTTGAAGTTAAAAAATTCTGGCCATTGGATTTCATTACCTATCTTGGATATTTTATTTTTGGTATGTATTTAGCCAGAAAACCCAAGCCAGCAAGAAGATACTTGAGCCTGAGTGTTTATGTTTTTTCCTCTATGTGCATTCTTATTTTATCATCTAAGACGTATAATTTATCGGCTAATCACTCCTATTTTTTCTCTTACGTTTCTATCTTTACCATCATTTCGGCAATAGGTTTCTTTAACTTCGTTCGCTCATTGGATATTAATTTTAGCCCGACATTTGCTTTTTTATCAAAATATTCATTCCGAGTTTATCTTATACACGCATTCATTCTTGATGTTCTATTGTCGATGGTTGGTGATGGTGTTTGGACTCATTCGAATTCGTTGATCTTCATTTTAGGGATGGCGGGCGCGACTCTACTTGCATCTTATCTATTTTCGATGCTGGTTGACCTCCTGGGCAGAAGTTCACAATTGGGAAGTAAGGTTGCAAAATTATTGTAACAACCTGGTCAGATCATTTTACATCTTGGGGTAATTGGCTTTCAATCTTCCCCTCGTAACATGATTTCTTTTCGAGTATGTGTCACTAGTAAGCCTGTGTTGGCAAAAATCTTACCGTTGATCGGTGGTAGTACAACAAAAATAGTGCTTTATTGGGAAAAACACGACAATTCCTATTAATTTCGTCATGTTAGCCTGACATAGTAGCGCACAGAAGGCCGGGCTTGCATACCTCGGGCTTCTGCCGAATCGCCAACCAATCCGGTTGGCGATTCATTTTCCATCTTTCAGCATGTTGATCGCCGCGCTTATCAGGATCCGGCGTTCAATGTCGTTGCTTTCGGCCAGTTGTTGCGCCAGGTGTTTTGCCAGCGTTTCGACCGATAAAACCTCGCCGCGATGACGCAACTGCATCACGCTGTCGCCGATCAAACGCGCCACTTCATCCCACACGGTTTTTATCTCCTGCTCCGAGAACATCATGGGTTACCTCGGCTGGGTGATTTTTGGTCAATGTAGCAGTTGAGGTCAGGGGGCGCCACCGTACCGATCGCACAATGCCAAAACCGGATGCATAAAAAACAAGCCATCAGTATTTCTTCTGGTTTTTTCGTCCAATACTAACAGTGTCGAATATCTGGAGGGTGAATGATGAGACTGGTCGATAAACTGGCTGAGTACCATCGCCGGAGCCGGCGGGCTGAAGCGCAACATTGGCTGTACCGTTTATGGCTGCCGCAAGGGGAGGCGAGAATTACCTATTTACGCGAGTTGTTGGAGCCTGAGGCTAAGCAACCCGCGAAGCGGGAACACTGAAAGAAGGCGTGTCAGTATCCGGCCGGACTGCGTTACTCGAGAATATCTTCGATCTCTTCAAGCACCTGGTGACCCAGGTCGGTGGTGATCATCAAAATACCGCAGACCAAAATAACCAGCGCCAGCAGCAGTAAGGCGATTTGTACGCCGTTGCCATTTCGTTTTGCCATGGGGCCTGCTCCTTGCCGTTAGCCGAAAACTATTGCCGCCCAGCGCAATAACAGTAGGGCGAGACAGATCAGCAATAATATTAAAAACATCTTCCAGTGCTTGCTGCGCATGCGTTTGGTGGCCAATGTGACCTCCTGTTTTAGTGATCAGCTGAAATACCAGCCGCCGATAACAAAGATAACAATCACGGCGACCGCCAGAACTTTTAACAGGTCGCTGAAGGTGTCATCGGGGTCTTTGTCGTCATTCTTCATTTTACCGCCTGGCCGAGAGCCATTGAGTGAATTGCGTTCACAGTATGCCTGTTGTCCCGGCATAGGCACAGGGGTTTACCCCAAACAGCCGTTAAAAGAGCCCAATAAGGCGGCTGCGGGCTGAATTCAGCAGTGCAGGCAGCGCCGGATACGTTGTACTATTCTGTCTGCACAATGATTTATTTAAAAAGGTATGGCAATGGCGAGCGAAATTCCGAAGAAATATGAAAACACCGAGCGTTGGGCGTTCGGCAAGACCGAGCAGCAGGCCGACGACGTGGCCAAGCTGATCCTGGACGGCACCAAGACGGCAACCTGCTCCAATCTGGACGGCGAAGGCATCCCGCTGGCCGGTGACGTATTTGTGGTGGTGGATGGTAAAGGTCAGCCGGTTTGCGCGGTGGAACTGACGTCGGTAGAGATGAAAACCTACGATCAGGTTGATGAGGCCCACGCTTTTGCCGAAGGGGAAGGCGACCGTTCGCTGGCCTATTGGCGTAAAGAGCTGCAGAGCTTCTTTGAAGAATATGAGCTGTTCTCACCGGACATGACGCTGGTGCTGATGAATTTCAAAGTCACAGAGACTTTCTGATTTGACGTCCCCCGTGCCTTACGTCTGCCAATGGGCGACGCCTGAGCTGGCGGCCGACCTGATTGCCGGGCGCGTGACGCTGGCGGATGACGCTAACTGGGCGCTCAGCGGCGCGCGCGACCGGGCTGAATATATCGAATGGGCGAATCACGTTTGCGGTATGGCCTGCCTGAAAATGGTGTTGAGCCACCGCGACGGCGATGCGCCGCCGCTGTTGGAGCTGGCGCGCCGCAGTTTGCCTTATGGGGCTTACGTGCGTGAGGGGGAGCGCATCAAGGGGCTGATTTATGCGCCCTTTGTCGACTTTGTGCGTGAGCAGTTCGCCCTGGAGGCGGAGGTTCAGGTGGGTATCGAGGCGCAAGCGCTGCCACAGCTGTTGGCGCAGCGACGCTATTTTATGGCCTCGGTGCACCCTGGCATCCGCTGGCCCGAACAGACACCGCCACAGCGGGGCGGCCATCTGGTGTTGATTACCGCCGCTGAGGTACAGAGCGTGACATTCCACAATCCGTCTGGCGATCGGCCGCAATCGCGCCAACAGGTCACTTTACCGTTGGGCAGCTTTGCCCGCTTTTTCGCCGGGCGCGGTATCGCAATAGCATAAAAAAACGCGCGTTGTTCCCAGCGAAACAGCGCGCGTTCTCAGATATTCCATCATTCAATCCAACCGCATTACCCAGGCATCGGTCTGGCGATCGTAATGCTGCTTATACAGCAGCGATTGCTTGCCATCGAGTATTGCCGGGATGCTGGTGTGCTCATCCCAACCGTCTAACTGCATGCACAAATCGGGATCCGACTTGCAAGGGATCGCCAGTGTACTGACCTGCTCGGGCGAGGAGGACAAATGTGCGTCATCAACCTCGAAACTGCCTATTTTCACCACGGTTTTGCCCATTGGAACTCCTTGCTTGCTGTTCTGGTATGAGGTGTGACCAGTTGGGTCATCTTAATCAGCATAGCTAAATGAGCAAAAAATGCCACATAAAAAATACAAACTGGCAACATGAGCATTCAGCGGCTAGCGCAGGGACTTAATACTCCACGACAAAACTCAGGTTGTCCTGGTAGGTGCCCACCGGCACTTCGGTTTGCGCCTGGTTGATTTGCGCCAGGTAGGGAATGCTTTGTGCCAGCCCTGTGCCAGAGCCTGCTTGCTTGTTAGCGCTGTTCCACACCGTGGTGGTGTTGGGCAGGTAAATTTGATACTGCAGATAGTTGCTGGTGCCACTTTTCATTCGGCGCCATCCGGTGACGGGGTTATTACCATCGGTAAAGTAGGTATTGTACCCCTCGGTTTTAGTGCAGGTGAGGGTGATGCTTTGGTTCACCGGATTAAACTGACCCACTAATGCCATGCTGCCGAAATTGACGTTTTGCGCGGTACCCAGCAAACAATCTTTGGTGATCGTCAGGCTGATGTTCACGGTGCTGGGCTTATTGGTGCCGTCCCACCAGATGCAAAGCCCAATCAGACCCAGGCCGCAGATATGGTAATTCCACACCAGGTTGACGGTATCGGTATAGGTACCTGCGCGCACGTTAGCCCCGGCGGTAGTTTTGATATACAGCGGGAAATTGACGTTGGGCGAGATCAGGATCAGCGTCAACAGGTTCAGTGAACTGTAATCGATGGTTTGTCCGACGCTGTAGGGATATTGGTAATTCGCATCGGGGTAAATCAAATAAGGAATCTGATCGCCGGAACCGTCGGTATTAGCCAGCGCCATATTGTGGGTGGTCGAGTTGATTTTAACCGTCACGGTGTTTTGCGTCAGCAGCGACAGGCCAAGGCCGCTGCAGTTGAGCCCGGCGGTACCCTGAGCGCTGAGTGAACCGTTATAAACGGCAAAAGAGCTGCTGCCGGGCAGCGTCACGGTACCGTTGGTGGTGGTACAGTCGGCGAGCGCCTGGCGGGCTGTGAGCAAGAGCAGCGCCAGCAATAACGCCTTGGTTCCACGGATCATATTTGTCTCCATAATGAGTTACTGGCAAACGATCGGCCCGATACTTTGGATACCCTGGGTTTTTGTCAGGTTGAATTGCGCCTGGCAAGGGGCACTGCCGTCTGCCGGGATAACGCTCAGCCGGTTTTGCAATTGCACCGGATCCACATACACCATGCCATCCCAACCGACGTAGCTTTGCTGTTTGCTGCCGATAACGGCCACTTCACTGCCATTAGCCAGTGGTTTGCCCTGGGCGTCGACCAGTTTGACGTCGGCGGCGGAAATGTGCTGGATGGGAAAATCGACCAGAAAACCGCTGTGATCGCGGATTGCCACGGTTTTCTCTACGGTGGGAACCGCCACGTCTGCAGGCAGGTTGAGCGGATCGATTTGGAATTTGGCGTGGTAGTAGGAAGTGACGGTTGGCACCAGCAAATAGCCTTTGGCGTTGGTCACCCCGATTAACTGATTTTCATAGCGGACCGGGATGTCCGGGTAGCCCTCGGTAGAGATCAGGGCGAAGGCGTCATTGATGGTGTTAGTGGCATACAGATCGCCTTTCATTGCCACCAGCGAGCCGCTCACTTCGCCCCAGCGGGTATAATCATTGCTGTTGCCGTACATCCCGCCGCGGGCTTCGAGCAGGCGGGTACGCCAGGTGATATCGGCCTGACTATAGCTGTCGCTGCTCTGTCCGTCCGCATAGGCCAGGTTCCAGCCCAAACCACCGTCGGTCGGCGCGGCACGGCTGTAGCTGACGCGTTGGTTCCAGCGATTGTTGTTGTCACGAGAGGCGCTGACGCTGGCGGTACCCCAACTGTCGAAGGGAATGGACAGTTGCAGTTGGGCGCTATAGCCGCTGCTGCCGATTTCACGGTTCACTGACGCATACAGACTGGTATTGCGCCACAGCGAGATGCTGTAGGAGAAGTTGGCCAGACGAGTGCGTTGGCCAATGGCGTCACGGACATCGAAATAGCCGGCGCCAATGCTACCGAATCGGTTCAGACCGATACTGCCGGTCAGTTGATCGGTACGGCGGCTCAGACGATAGTCACTTTTATACACCGAAATATCACCGAAGCCGGCGCTGCGCAGGATGCGCTGAGCATTCAGACTGTAATAGCGGTTGCTGTAGGTGTAGCTGATGCTGCTTTGATCGCCATGATTGGAGCTGTATTGATAGACCGGCTGCGGATCGGGCTGCGGGATAGGTTGACCGGTCAGGGGATCGTAGTAGTTGGGTTGTTGCGAAGGTTGATAATCGTTAAAGGCATTATCGCTGGCCTGGCTGTAGCTGTACGAGGCATTGAAAACGCCCCATTGACCAAGGCGAATATTCGCACCTGCGCCACCCACCGCCAATTCCGCTGCGCCTTCGGCGCGGCCTTCCAGAGTCAACCAGTCAGTGACGCCGTAACGTCCGCTGCCACTGGTCACCCACTGGCCATAATCGGCAGAGCTCATGCCATAATTGCGTCGCAGGGCACCGGCGGACAGGCTGAAATCGCTCATGCCGGTCTGCAACAGGTTACTGGCGACATAAAACGGCACCACGGTACTGACTTGTCGGCCCAGTGCATCGGTGGTGACCACGGTGGCTTGGCCCGCGCCGTTAATGTAGGGCACGGTATCCAGGGTGAAAGGACCGGGGTTAACGCTGGTGCTGCTGTTTTTATAGCTGTTGATATACAGATCGACGCTGCTGGGCAGTGCCGCCTGGCCCGAGAACTGCGGTAGCGGATAGGTGATCAGGTCTGGCCGGGAAGCAAAATTACGCGCCAGCTGGACGCCGCCGATACGCACCGAACTGCTCCAGGTCAGGGCGCCGGTGGTGAGATCGCCGGCGGTATAGCTAAGCAGGCGGTCATCATCATTGTAGCGCCACTGACTGTCGTAGCGGATATAACGGTTGTCCTGCTCACTGTTGGCGGAGGTGTTAAAGCTGCCGCGGAAAATACCGGTGTTCGACACCACGCCAAAGCCATCGAACAGCCGTTGTTCTGTCCAGGCAGAAAGAGAGCCCGGCTGGCCGTTGGCGCTGCTTTGGCTGGCGTACAAATCGTAATTGAACAGCAGGCCGAGGCTGCTCTGCGCCGGCAGGCGATCCAGTGGGTTCTGAGCGTTGAATTTTTGATTGGGTAGCCAGTCGTTGGGGACGTTGATCATCAACTGTTGGGTTTCACCGCTGTAGGTGACGTCCACTTTCTCTAATTGGTCGACGGCAATTTCTTTCGCCTGTTTATCCGCTACCGGCAGGCCTGCGTCGAGCAACTGCTGTGGTGTGAGGTAATAGTGGCCGCCGCGATAGGTCACTGGCACCACTTTCCCGGTCTGACGACCATTAACCACCGGCTCCAGATACAGGGTGGTATCCGGCATGCTGATGGCGCTGGGCGGCGGCGGCAAATCGTCGGCGCAAGCGTACGGTAGCCACGGCGTGGCCACTGCGCACAGTACGGCGAATGCTAACGGCTTCAGCCCGAACCCGTTACGCCTGGGGGACGGTATCCTGGTTAACGGCACATCAAGCTCAATAAGCGGTTAAGGTTATCGGCTGTTTGTTATCGTTGACCGTGGCTTGCAACTGACCGCTGCTGAAACTGCCCGATGCCGGCAGGGCAAAGCGCATCTGCGAACCGGGCAACACATACCCCATCAGACCGGCATTAAGCGTTTTTCCCTGCATCGTCACTTTGGAGATACGCGCATGCACGATGCCCTGGTTGCGCACCTCCAGCCAACGTTGGCTACTCTGTTGCAACAGACGGTAGCTGAGCTGCGGCTGGTTGGCGGTGGCGTAATCGCGCGGTTTTTCTGAGTCTTGCTTGGTCCAGACCCCTTTACCGCTGACAAACAACGGGACTGAATAGCGCATCTGGAATTTCAGCCCCATCTGCGCCCCTTCTGGCGCGGATTGACTGCCTGAATCTTTTACCGGGACTTCATCAATCAGAATACGGTAGGCGCGCTCCTGCCCGGCGGGCGGCGGGGTTTGTTTAACCAGCCGGATCAGTTGGCGTTTTCCTGGTGCAATTGAGGCAACCGGCGGGCTGGCGATGACTTCGCTTTGGTTGCTGTAGTCGTCTTTACCGGCGGTCTGTTTCCAGCCGAGCACCCGCACTTGCATATAGACCGGCTTGCTGTCCCGATTTTCCAACCATAGCGCCGTCGCGGGTTGTTGATCTTCAATCACTGGATCGATGGGCCAAATCAGGATTGACGCGGCGGCCAGAGCCTGTTGTTGGCCGACAATCAGCAGCGCTGCCGTCAGTGGCAGTCGGAAGGGTATGCGCATGGCTAAATCCTTATTCAAAATACTAATAAGTGACCGTCAGTAAGACCGTATCGCTGTATGTGCCACTGGTGGGCAGGGTACTGGTCGAGAACAAACGGGCATAAACTTTTATTTCCTGGGTGCTACCGGTCGCGGCGACGACCTCTGTGGTGCCGCCGTTACTGCCATCGCCCCAAATGGTGGAATAATTACTGTCCTGGTAAAGCTGATAAATCAGGGTCTCGGGGGTCAGGGTATTTTTCAATTTGCGTCCGGCGGAGATAGAACCGGTGACATTGTTGCCGATGCCAAGCGCCAGCGTGACGCTCAGACCTGGGTTGCAGCGAAACAGCACGGAACCGGCCCCCGAACTGGAAACTATGCTGATATTGCTGGCTAACGAGGAGATTTGTCCAAAGTTGAGGTTGCCGAAGGTGGTGACATCGCTGCTGCCGCTGCCCAAAATACAGCCTTTCACTACCGTCGCGTTGACGGTAAGCGCCTGGGTTTTTTGCTGATCGTTGACGCCCGTGTCGCCCAGTACCGGCGGCGTTATCATCCAGAGCAGTAAACCACCGCTTAAAATACGCATTACCCTTACCAATTGATGGTGACCTGCACGGTGTCGGTGTAGCTGCCGATCGGAGGAGTGGATTGCACCGGGATCATGCCATACACCGGTAACCAGTTATCCTGACCGTTGGCGGTTTGCGATACTCCGGTCAAATTATCCCAAATGGTGCTGTGGGCGCTGGTGGTATACAGGTTGTAGTTCACCTGTTGGCCAGCGGCACTTTTCAGGTAACGCGCCGCGGTGTTACCGCTTTGTCCGCCGCCCAGCAGGACGTTGTAACTGGTGCCGTTGTTGCATTTGACACGAATGGCGCCCGCGTTTTGTTGCCCGGCAATACTGACGTTGGTAGTGAGGAAATAGACCGTACCAAAGTCCAGCGAACCAAAGCTGACATTGCCGCCCGAGTTGCTGCCTGCTTCACAGGCCTTCAACAAGGTAGCACTGACGCCGATGGTGGCGGTTTTGCTATCCGCGTTCACCGCCAGGCTCAGCGTCAGCAACCCAAAAACAAAAAGGGCTTGCCGCACTGTTACCAGGTTACCGTCATCGTCACGGTATCGTTGTAGGTATCAGGATCTGGCGTAGTGGCCGCCGCCGGGACACGACCATAGACAATTAATGGAACCGCTGCGCCGGTACCGGTGCCGGTCAGGGCGTTGGCGCCGCTGGACCAGGCGGTAGCGCGGGCCGAATCCTGATAGAGGTTGTATTTGATTAACGCGCCGGCCGTACTGGCCATTTGGCGTTGGTTACCGGCACCCACGTGCAGACCGTTATTCAACGCCACGGTATAGGCGGTGCCTGTGGTACAGGTCAGCGACAGGGTACCTGCACCGCCGGAACCGGTTGCGCTGGCGTCAATAATGTTGGACAGGGAAGAGTAAGTCCCGAAGCTAATGGCGCCAAAGTCGTTGGCGCTACCCGCGCTGTTTCCACCGCCGACTACGCAACCCGCGCCGATGGTTAAGGTTACGCCCAGGTTGCCCTGAATCGTGCCTGCTGCGTTAGCTGCGCCGTTTGCGCACAGCAGGGTGGCTACCGAGGTCAATGCCATCAGAGTTTTTTTCATATTAGTTTCCTTGCTGTGTAAGGGAGAAACCCCACAAAAGCGCCGCCCGGAACCGGGTTAAACGCATTAATTTATTTACAGTTTAATTAATAGAATAAGAATGCTGAATTGTCTTGGTCAGGAGCCAAAAATTATCTTTATTTTTGAAAGGCGTCGGTATATTTGGCAAGTCGGGAGGATAATGCCGAAAAGGGTAAATGATTAGAATAATAATATTCCCCTATCGGAATATTATTAGCGCCATTAACTGGCCGGCATTTCCCGGCCAGTTTCAGCGTAGCTACTGATGAAAATCCAACGCGCCGTCGCGAACCAGTTCGCGGGGCAGATTGTTTTTTATCCGGCTGCCGATGCGTTTGGCGATCCCCAGCGGCTGTTGCTGATAGGTCACAATACATTCATCGGTCAGCGGCGGTGAGTCCGGGTACAGGTCGCGGCCGTGATACCACTCCTGCGCCAGTGTGGCATCCAGCTCAAAGCGCTGCTTACCGTCAGCCGCCGCCAGCGCGATCACCGCTTCGTGCTGCCAGCGATAGCCTTTGGTGAAGCGTTCGGCCAGTTTTAGCCCAATGCGGGAAAAACGTACTTTGTTGACTAACGTTTCCAGCTCGGCGGGGAACAGCCAAATCTCTTTATCGCGCGCCCACAGGCGGCTGGTTTCATCCCAGACCAACCCGGAAGCAGCGGCGGCCTGGGCGATTTCAGCAGAGTCCTTGGCGGAAAGCGGCGCGAACGGGAATTTGCCCAGCTTATAGCTTGGTTTCGCCAACGCGGGCACGGAGTGATGTTTGCGCAGGCGGGCCACGAAGAAGCCTTCGCTGTCGTAGATCTGCGGGAACACGTGCAGGAAGCCTTCGGCGGTCAGGGCCTGTTTGGCGCCTGGGAACAGTTCGCCCAATGGTTCGACGCTGACCGCGTCGCCATAGGTCGCCAGCAACCCGTTGACGATCTGCTGATTTTCCTGCGCGTTGAGCGTGCAGGTGGAGTAGACCATGACGCCACCCGGTGCCAGGGCATGGAAGGCGCTGTCGATCAGCTCGCGCTGAGTCTCGGCGATGGAGGCAACGCTCTCCGGCGACCAGTTGCTCATGGCGTCCGGATCTTTGCGTACTACGCCTTCACCGGAGCAGGGTGCATCCAGCAGAATGGCGTCGAAGCTTTCCGGTAGTGCGGCGCCGAATACCCGCCCGTCAAAGTGGGTGAGCGCCGTGTTTTTAACCCCGCAGCGGCTGATGTTGGCATGCAGCACCTTGACCCGGCTGGCGGAATATTCGTTCGCCACAATGCCACCCTGGTTGTTCATCAAGGCCGCAATCTGAGTGGTTTTGGAACCCGGCGCGGCGGCGACGTCCAGCACCCGACGTGGCGCTTCCCCTGCGGCGAACAGTGCGCTGACCGGCAGCATCGAGCTGGCTTCCTGAATGTAGAACAGGCCGCTCAAGTGTTCCGCCGCGCTACCCAGCCGCAGTTCCTCGTCTTTGCGTTCGATCCAAAAGCCTTCCGTACACCAGGGGATTGGCTCCAACTGCCAGTCGTAATCCTGCACCAGCGTCAAAAAGTCGGTAACGCTGGTCTTCAGCGTATTCACTCGCAGGCTGCGGCGCAGCGGGCGTTGGCAGGCGGCAATAAAATCGTCCATCGACAGGTCGGCGGGCATGATGGCACGCGTCGCGTCAAGAAAGGCGGGCGGCAAATAAACGGAGGCAGGTTTGGCCACGGGGTGAGCTCTCTGGCAGCTGTCAAAATAAGGGCGGAAGTTTACCACAAAGCTGGAAACAGTAGGGGCCCAGCATTGCTGAGCCCCTGAGAAGGTGACTTATTTACTCTTTAGGGATGGCGGTGCCCCAGTCTCTCCAGTCCTTAGGTTCCTCCGCATTCAGCATAAAGTGCTTGTGCGGCGTGGCCTTAGGCGCCAGCGGAATACTTGGCGGGGTGGCGAAAGCAATGCCGCCGCGAATGAACTGCTGGAAGGTGCCGCTCTTGATCACGCCGCCGGTCAGGCCAAACTGCAGGTTATAGCCGGAGGCTTGCCAGAACACGCTGTTGTTGCGAACCAGATATTGGTATTTCTTGCTGATGCGCAGCGCCACGTGGATGCGATCGGACATGGCCCCCAGATAGAAACCGGTGACGGTGCCCACTTCCACGCCGCGGAACAGCACCGGGGTCCCAATCTGCAGCGAGCCGGTTTCGGCCGCGTCAAGGATCACGCTCAGACCGTCCAGATAGCGCGAGTCGGTGATGCTGGCTTCCTGCAGCTCAAAGCTGCGCAGCTCGCGCCCGCGACCCGGTTCCACGTTGATATAAGGTTGCAGCAGGGTATCGAGGTTGCTGACTCCGGCGGCGGAAATCTCCGGCGAGACAATCGAGAATCGGCTGCCCAGGCGTGCGAAGGTCTGGACGTATTCCGGATACAGCACCGCCTTGGCCAACACTTCATTTCGCTCTGGCGCCAGCTTCAACGAATCCACCTGGCCGATATCGATGCCGAGATAGCGCAGCGGCATACCCGGCGACAGTTTGCTGGCGTCGTAGGTTTTCAGGATGATCTGGCTACCCACCGCGCGGGCGGCGGTTTCCGTGGCGTACAGTACGCGTTTGGCGCCTTTGTCCAGCGTCACGCCCTGCAGGTTGTCGAAACTTATGGCGCCTTTCAACGCGCGGTTAAGCGGGGATGCCTGTACCGTCAGACCGTTGCCGTTCAACTGCACCTTGGCGCCACCTTCGGCCCAGAAGATGCTTTCACTGGTCAACAGCTTGCGGTATTCCGGGCTGATATAAACATCGACTTCAAACTCGTTGGCTTTGGGGCGCACGTTAACAATTTCGCCCACCTGGAATTTGCGGTACAGCACCACCGAACCGGCCTGAACGTCAGGCAGGCTCACGGCGTTCAGCGTCAGGGTCGGCGTTGGGCTGTTACCGACGATGCCGGCTTCGGCCTTTTCGCTGTTGCCGTACAGTGGATACTGGCCGACTGGATCGCCTTTGCTGCCGGGGATGATGCGCACGCCGCCGTCCAGCCATTCCTGCGCGCTGGCACCCAGCACTTCCATGCCATCGAGCCCCAGCTTGACGTCGACGCGGCTGTTGACCACGAACTTGCTGTCTTTATGCAGCAGGCGGCGATATTGGGCTTCCACGGCGGCGGTGAACACCACGCCGCTGTCGGTCAATGCGCGGCTCATTATCTGCCCGACCTTAACACCATGAACCACTAGCGGCTGGCCAACGTCGATGCCGTAACTTTGCGGCGCGTTAAGCGTTACGGTCAGCACGCCCGGCTGTTGCAGTAGGGTTTCGCTGCTGTCCAGCACGTTGAAGTGCTGCTGCGGCTCGCCTTCGCCCGGCACCAGCTCCAGCGTATTGCCGGTCAGCAGCTGGCTGAGTTTAGCGTCGTTAAGGCTCAAGCGCGGGCTGCGCATGACGATCCGCGTACCGCTGCGCATTAAATCCACCACCGACGGATCGATGGTCAGTTCGCCGGTGACCTTACTGTCTTGTTCCAGCGTCAGTTTGGTCAAAGTACCTACCTGCAGCCCCTGATAAATCAGCGGCGTGTGATTTTCACTCAGGCTGTTACCGCTGGGCAAATCAAGCGTAATGTTAACGCCACGCTGGCTGTGCGCCAGATCCGGATAGAGGGTGTAACTTTGATCGGCCTTGGCCTGTTGACCGTCGAGCGGTGAATCAAAAGCGATGGCGCCGTTAACCAGCGCGGCCAGGCTTTCCATCTGCACCGAGGCGCCCGACAGGCTGAAATCGCCCTTAAAGCCGGAAACGTTCCAAAAACGGCTGTTGCCCTTCACCAGATTGGCAAAGCGGCGATCGATCAGCACATCGATAGTGACGCCTTTATTCCCTTCGGAGATGGTGTAGTCATACACCTTGCCGACCGGAATTTTGCGGTAATAGACCAGCGAGCCGGTATTGAGCGACCCCAGATCGTCGGCATGCAGGTGAATCATCAGCTCGCCGGTGTTCAGCCGGTATTTGGGCTGAGTATCGAGGGCGGTGAAGTGGGTTTGCGGCTGCCCGCTGCCCGGCATCATGCCAATGTAGTTGCCGCCGACCAGCGCATCCAGGCCTGACACACCCGCCAATGAGGCTTTTGGCGTAACCAGCCAAAATTGGGTGCCGTCGCGCAACGAGTCTTCCAGATCGCTCTTGATGCTGGCTTCGACCACGATGCTGCGCAGATCCTTGCTTAGGCTGATGCTTTGCACGGTGCCGACTTCTACCCCTTGATAGCGCACCGGGGTACGGCCAGCGACGATGCCTGCCGCAGACTGAAAATCAATGGTCACCGTGGTGCCGCGTTCCTGGAAATTGCTGTAGACCAGCCACCCCGCAATCAGCAGGGCAATAAACGGCAGTAACCAGAATGGCGAAATGCGGCGCTTGTTTTTGACCCGCGCTTCAGTCGGTGTATTCGGCGTTTCCTGTTGCAT
This sequence comes from Serratia sp. AXJ-M, assembly GCF_046531865.1. Taxonomy (NCBI): domain Bacteria; kingdom Pseudomonadati; phylum Pseudomonadota; class Gammaproteobacteria; order Enterobacterales; family Yersiniaceae; genus Serratia; species Serratia sp. AXJ-M. Next base: position 2,192,872 of record NZ_CP059394.1, read on the forward strand.
GTGCATCCCAAATCAATCGGCTATCCAGCCACTCTACGGCAAGAATAGTTAAAATAACCGCAGACCCAAAGTAAAAGGCTGCCGGTCCCATAGTAAAAGATAACAACTGGTCGCGGTTCACCAGCGACATCATCAGTGCAATAACGAATAAATCGAGCATTGACCAGCGGCCGATCCAGGTCACCAGCCGCAGCAAGCGAATGCGCGTTTTCAGGCTGTGCGAGGTTTTGAAATGAATACTGAACAATATCGTGATCAGCACAATGACCTTGGTAAAGGGCACCAGCACGCTGGCGATGAAGACGATGGCGGCGATCGGCACATTGCCGGAGCTTGCCAGTGACACCACCCCGGAGAATATAGTGTCTTCCATCCGGGCGCCATTGGCGTAAATGATCGATATCGGCAACAGGTTGGCCGGGATCAGTAAAATCATTGCTGCAATCAGCGCCGCCCAGGTTTTTTGCAGGCTGTAGGGCTGACGGTGGCACATGGGCACATGGCAGCGCGGGCAGCGTCCGCGCTCATCGGGATAACCGGTGAAATGGCACGACAGACAAATATGCAGTGCCGTCGGTGGGCCTTCAGGTTGCTCTTGCGGGTAGTAGCGTTCCCACAGCTGTTCCAGATTGACGTGGATCAGCGTCAGGATGCTGAGCAGGGTGAGTGACAGGTAGGCGATCAGGGCGCTGCCGGCCTGGATATCGGCATACTCTTTGACCTTTATGGTTGCCACGGCCATACCAATCAAATAAATATCGAGCATCACCCACTCTTTTAACCGTTCCAGCATCAGCAGCACCGGGCGCAGGTTCATGCCCAGCGCATGGCCGAAACGCAGGTACAGAAGCGACAGCGCCAACGTCAGTGGAGCACCTATGGTGCAGAACGCCACCATGCTGGCGGTGATAGGATCACCCTGGCGACTCATCTGCCAGATGCCTTCCAGCAGGCTGGCGTCGATACGTACGCCCAGCAAGCGGATGCTGATCAGCGGTTCGCTGAAGGCGAAGGGCATCAGCAGCAACATGGTGACCGCCATGGCGGTCAGTCGAGTCATCGACCAGTCGCGTCCGCTGACCACCTTCGCATCACAACGCGGGCAGTAGGCTGCCTGTTTACCGCTTAGCGGCGGCAACACAAACAGCAGGTCGCATTCGCAACAGCGCTGGTGGCGTGCTTTGGAAAGTGGGCCGGTGATAGCGTGTATTTTCATCATGAGAAAAGCTGCCCTATAGCTCGCCGCAACAGTTAGCGTAGCTGAAAAATAAATCTGTCCGTGCTCATCGGTTCAAGCGCCGGGCGGCAAAACAGGGTTTCAGACCGGCAAACATACCTTGCCCGGTAGGGTTTTGTGAAGCAACAGATGATTAACCTTGTGGCTATAGGCATTTAATGCTTATTTTATAGGGCTTAAGACTTGGGCTTCTGGCCATCTTCACGGTATTAATGGTTAACACATGACAAAAGAACAATTCTACGCGGAATTAAAACGTGATTTGTGCGCGCTGCTTGACGGGGAAACCAACTTTATCGCCGCGTTGTCCAACGCCAGTGCGTTGATCAACGAGCGCCTTGATGACGTCAATTGGGCAGGTTTTTATCTGATGGACGGTGCGCAATTGGTGCTCGGTCCGTTCCAGGGGAAAATCGCCTGCGTACGTATTCCGGTAGGCAAGGGCGTGTGCGGGACTGCCGTGGCGGAAAACCGCGTGCAACGTGTTGGTGATGTCCATGCGTTCCCAGGCCATATCGCCTGTGACGCAGCCAGTAATGCAGAAATTGTGCTGCCGCTGAATGTTAGCGGTCAGATTATCGGCGTTCTTGATATCGACAGCACAGTTTATCAACGTTTCGACGAACAGGACGAAAGGGGCCTGGAAGCAGTGGTGGCGGGGCTTTGTGCGCAGCTGGAACAGTGTGATAGAGCGAAATATGTCACTGTGGCAGCAAGTTGATCTACGGTTAACGTGGCATTTACCGATGGCGTCATTATAATGACGCCTGTTCATGCCTGCGCTGGTTGGCAAACCCGTTGTAATCAGGAAATTTCATGGAAAATCAACCTAAGTTGAACTCTAGTAAAGAAGTCATTGCTTTTCTTGCCGAGCGTTTTCCGCTCTGCTTTAGCGCCGAGGGCGAAGCTCGCCCGTTGAAAATCGGTATTTTTCAGGATCTGGTCGAGCGTGTTCAAGGGGAAGAGAACCTCAGCAAAACGCAATTGCGTTCTGCCCTGCGCCTGTACACCTCTAGCTGGCGTTACCTGTACGGCGTCAAAGTTGGCGCGCAGCGCGTCGATTTAGACGGCAACCCGTGCGGTGAACTCGAACAGCAGCATGTCGATCATGCCCGCCAACAGCTTGAAGAAGCGAAAGCGCGCGTTCAGGCACAGCGTGCCGAGCAAAACGCCAAAAAACGTGAAGCTGCCGGCGAATCAGCCGATGCGCAACCGCGTCGTCCACGTCCAGCCGGTAAAAAACCTGCTGCACGTCGCGAAGGCGGAGCCGCACCGGAGAACCGCAAGCCACGCCCACAAACTCGCCCACAGCCCGCTCGTCAACCTCGTGAAGTCAAAGAGGAAAGCCAGCAGCGCCATGTGCCAGTCACGGATATCTCTAAACTGCAAATTGGCCAAGAAATCAAAGTCAGAGCAGGCAAGAGCGCGATGGATGCTACCGTACTCGAAATCGCTAAAGATGGCGTACGTGTGCAGCTCTCTTCCGGTCTGGCGATGATTGTGCGCGCAGAACACTTGCAGTTCTGATACGGAGGCCAACCAAGGCATGAACAAATTTGTCAGATTAACAGCAGTCGCGGGTCTGTTGTGGGCGGGCGTCAGTTACGGAGCGGACACAGCCAACATCCGCATCGATCAACTGCCCCAGCTTAAGCAGGAACCGCAACATGCAACGGTGAGTGAGCGCGTAACCTCGCGCTTCACTCGCTCTCATTACCGTCAGTTTGCCCTCGATGCGGACTTTTCAGGCAAGATCTTCGATCGTTACCTGAATATGCTGGACTACAACCATAACGTGTTGCTGGCCTCCGACGTGGCGCAATTCGCCGACAAGCGCAACCAGCTTGGCGAAGAGCTGAAAAGCGGTAAGCTGGATACGCCATACGCGCTGTACAATCTGGCCCAAAAACGCCGTTTTGAGCGTTACACCTATGCCTTGTCGCTGCTGGAAAAGCCAATGAGCTTCACCGGCAACGACACTATCGATCTCGACCGCAGCAAAGCGCCGTGGCCGAAAGACAAGGCCGAACTGGACAGTCTGTGGGATGCCAAAGTCAAATATGACGAGCTGAACCTCAAACTGACCGGCAAGACCGACAAGGAAATTCGCGAAACGCTGACCAAACGCTATCAGTTCGCTATTAAGCGCCTGACGCAAAGCAACAGCGAAGACGTATTCCAACTGGCGATGAATGCCTTTGCGCATGAAATCGACCCGCATACCAATTATCTGTCTCCGCGCAATACCGAACAGTTCAACACCGAAATGAGCCTGTCATTGGAAGGCATCGGTGCAGTGCTGCAGATGGATGACGACTACACCCTGATCAATTCCATGGTACCGGGTGGCCCAGCGGCGAAGAGCAAGGCGATCACCGTGGGTGACCGTATTGTCGGCGTTGGCCAGGCGGGTAAACCTATGGTTGATGTTATCGGCTGGCGTCTGGACGATGTGGTTTCGCTGATCAAAGGGCCGAAGGGCAGCAAAGTGCGCCTGGATATCCTGCCTGCGGGCAAAGGTACCAAAACCCGTGTGGTCACACTGACCCGCGAGCGTATTCGTCTGGAAGATCGCGCGGTGAAGATGACCATCAAGACCGTCGGCAAAGAGAAAGTCGCGGTGATGGACATCCCAGGCTTCTACGTTGGCCTGACCGATGATGTGAAAGTTCAGTTGCAGAAGATGGCCAAGCAGAACGTCAAGAGCCTGATCATCGATCTGCGCACCAACGGCGGCGGCGCGCTGACCGAAGCGGTATCACTGTCCGGTCTGTTCATTCCGAGCGGCCCGGTGGTGCAGGTACGTGACAACAACGGCAAGGTGCGTGAAGACGCGGACACCGACGGCGTGACCTACTACAAAGGGCCGCTGGTGGTGCTGGTTGACCGCTTCAGCGCCTCGGCTTCCGAGATCTTTGCTGCGGCGATGCAGGACTACGGCCGCGCGCTGATCGTCGGTGAACCGACCTTCGGTAAAGGCACCGTCCAGCAGTACCGTTCGCTGAACCGCATTTACGACCAGATGCTGCGTCCGGAATGGCCGGCGTTGGGCTCGGTGCAATACACCATTCAGAAGTTCTACCGCGTGAATGGCGGCAGTACCCAGCGTAAAGGCGTAACCCCGGATATCCTGATGCCGAGCGGCATTGATCCGGCGGAAACCGGTGAAGCCTTTGAAGACAATGCGATGCCGTGGGACAGTATTAATGCGGCGACCTACACCAAAACTGGCGATCTGAAGCCTTTCGATCCTGAATTGCTGAAAGATCACGAGCAGCGTATCGCCAAGGATCCTGAGTTCCAGTACATCGCGCAGGATATCGCGCATTACAAGGCGCTGAAGGACAAGCGCAACATCGTTTCACTCAATCTTGCCCAGCGCGAGAAAGAAAACCACGATGATGACGCTACCCGTCTGCAGCGCATTAATGACCGCCTGCAGCGCGCCGGTAAAAAGCCGTTGAAGAAGCTGGAGGATCTGCCGAAGGATTACCAGGAGCCCGACCCATACCTGGATGAAACCGTGCATATCGCTCTGGATCTGGCGCACCTTGAACAGGCGCAGCCAGCGGCAGCGAAGTAACGCAGCCAAGCACCAAAAAGAAAAACGCACCTTAGGGTGCGTTTTTTAATGGGCGCGGTCAGGGCCCCGAGTCGAAATTAAACGTTTTGTGAGGTCACGATGAGCGACTTAAGCCCGCCAATGCGCGCTGTACTACGTTTTGAGGCCGTGCTGGTGTTGATACTGTCCGTGGTGATATACCACGGACAACACTACCGTTGGGGATTGTTTGCCGCCTGTTTCCTGATCCCCGACATCTCTTTTCTGGCCTATGTATTGGGTAAAAAAGCGGGGGCCATCGGCTATAACCTTGCCCACTCTTATATTGGACCCGCGTTGTGCGGCCTGGTATTTGCGGGAACCCAACAGCCACACTGGTTGATGGCGGCGTTGATTTGGGGCGCGCATATCGGTTTTGATCGAGCCTTGGGTTATGGGCTGAAATACGCTAGCGGCTTTGCAGATACCCATCTGGGCGGGCTGGGACGTAAACCACAGCGTTAAAATACCGCCCCCTCGAAGTGCGAGGCCGGTGTGCAGCCCGCTTTCTTGCGATTACGTAAGCCCAGTTGCCGCCGGCGAGGAAATAGATCAGGGAGCGACGGTAAGGGTAGCGCTTTGTGACGTAAATCTTACCGGCTGGGGCTGGCGGACACTTTGCTTCCTGTGCAGGGGACGGAATTTTGTTCGGTTGATCGGATTGGGTCGCAGATAAAATTCCCATAAAAACTCGCCGCTTTACGCAACAATCGTTTACAATTTGGGGAGTATTGCTGAAGCGCCGTTTTTGTAAAGTTTCGTATTTTTAGTAGGTTAATGGCGTACAACTCTTGAAACTGTGATGAATGCCCATACGATCTAGGGTATCCAAGGCAGCGTTTTGTTAACATTTATGAGGAAGTAAACATTTTATGATGCGTATAGCTCTGTTCCTGCTCACCAACCTGGCGGTGATGTTGGTTTTCGGGCTGGTGCTCAGCCTGACAGGAATCCAATCCAGTAGCGTTCAGGGCCTGATGATCATGGCCGGTCTGTTCGGCTTCGGCGGTTCTTTTGTCTCACTGCTGATGTCCAAATGGATGGCGCTGCGCTCCGTTGGCGGGGAAGTGATTGAACAGCCGCGTAACGAAACCGAAAACTGGCTGCTGGAAACGGTACGTCGTCAGTCGCAGCAGGCGGGCATTGCCATGCCGCAGGTCGCTATTTATCACGCACCGGACATTAACGCCTTCGCCACCGGCGCGCGTCGCAACGCTTCGTTGGTCGCCGTCAGTACCGGTCTGCTGCAGAGCATGAGCCGTGACGAAGCGGAGGCGGTTATCGCCCATGAAATCAGTCACGTCGCTAACGGTGACATGGTGACCATGACGCTGATTCAGGGTATCGTGAACACCTTCGTGATCTTTATCTCGCGCCTGATTGCGCAGGTGGCCGCCGGCTTCCTGGGTAACCGTGACGGTGAAGGGGAAGGTAACGGCAACCCGATGATCTATTTTGCCGTGTCGATGGTGTTGGAACTGGTGTTCGGTATCCTGGCCAGCATCATCACCATGTGGTTCTCGCGTCACCGTGAGTTCTACGCCGACGCAGGCTCCGCCAAACTGGTGGGCCGCGAGAAGATGATCGCGGCGCTGCAACGGCTGAAAACCAGCTATGAACCGCAGGAAGCAGGCAGCATGATGGCGTTTTGTATTAACGGCAAATCCAAGTCGTTCAGCGAACTCTTCATGTCTCACCCGCCGCTCGATAAGCGTATCGAAGCGCTGCGTTCAGGCCAGTACCTGAAGTAACCCAAAGAACGTAAAAAACCCCGGCTTGCCGGGGTTTTTTATTTCAGGCGTCGCCGGGCTGATGGAGAAGCTTTCATACAAGCAGACAGAGGCGAACGCCTGCGCAGGCCACGCTGTTCATTGGGTAAGATTGATTCGATCTCCCTCGAGCCGATCGTGAACCATCAGGACTTAAAAAGCTCCGCGCTCATGAAGTCGATGAACGCGCGCAGCTTCGGCGCCAGGTGCTTGCTCGACGGCCAGAGCATGCGGAAGGTGCCCTGGTGCTGGTTGAAGTCGTCCAACACCGTCACCAGCTCGCCCGCCATGATCGCGTCGCACACCATGAAGTCCGGCAGGCAGGCGATCCCGAGGCCATCGCGGGCGACGTGAACCAGGGCCTCGGTGGTATTGCACACCATCGAGGCCGGGAGGACAGGTTCCGCTTCGCCCTCCCGCATGCGCAAGGGCCACGGCTCGAACTTTCCGGTGCTCGGGAACTTGTGTTGCAGGCAGGAATGGCCCGTGAGGTCGGACGGCACACTTGGCGTGCCGCGTGCGGCGAAGTACCGGGGCGCACCGATCAGCAGCAGCTTAAAGGTGCCCAGTGGACGCGACATCAGCCGGGAGTCCGCTGGCTCCCCGGTGCGAATGACGGCATCGAATCCATCCTCGATCACATCGACCATCCGATCCGAGAAATCCACATCCAGCTCGATGGCCGGGTAGCGGTGCATGAAGGCCGTCAGCGCCGGCATGACCAGGCCGCTGACCAACGGCAGGCTCACGCGCAGCTTGCCTCGGGGCGCCTGCCGGGTTTCCGACAGTTCCAGCTCCGCGGCTTCGACTTCGGAGAGGATACGCCGGCAACGCTCAAGGAACAAAGCGCCTTCGGCCGTTAGTGTGATGCTGCGCGTGCTGCGATGGAACAGGCGCACACCCAGCCGTTCTTCAAGCCGCGCTACGCTCTTGCCTACGGCGGAAGACGAGATGCCGAGCACTCGCCCAGCCTCAGAAAAGCTGCGGGCTTCGGCCGCCTGCACGAAGAACTCGATGCCGTTGAGGAAATCCATTGCGTCGCCCATCTAGGAATATTTGTCCGATATGTTCGGAACCTTAGCCTATTTTTCTTAACCGTGCGAACGCATACGCTGACGGCTGCACAGGTTGGATGCGGCTGTCTTGTCTTTCGAGCTATGGCTTTGGTGTCTGCCTGTCCCTTCACGGATTCTTTAGCGGAGTTTTTCCATGACACACGCCTCGGCCGCCATTGGCGGTACTAACGGCCGCGACTGGCTGCAACTGCTGGCCGCTTGCCTCACCGGCATCCTGATCCCGTTGTGCTTCACCGGGCCAGCCGTCGTGCTGCCGTCCATCAGTCAGGAGCTGGGCGGGACGGCAGTGCAATTGAACTGGGTGGTTAATGGCTACATCCTGACCTACGGCAGCGCCATGATGGCGGCCGGAAGTCTGACCGATACCTATGGCCGCAAGCGCGTGTGGCTGGTTGGGCTGGCGCTGTTCGTGCTGGTGACGTTCGCCATTCCGCTGGCACCCTCGGTCGGCTGGATCGACGGCCTGCGCCTGGCTCAAGGCCTGGGTGGCGCAGCCGCCTTCGCCGGCGCCATGTCTTCGCTGGCGCAGACCTTCCATGGCTCGATCCGCACACGGGTATTCAGCCTGCTTGGCACCACGTTCGGCATCGGTTTGGCCTTCGGGCCGCTGGCGGCGGGCGGGTTGGTGGAAATTGCCGGCTGGCGCTGGGTGTTCCTGGCGACGGCACTGATCGGTGTGGCCGGCTTCGGGCTGGTTTGGGCCAGCGCCACGGAGTCCCGTGACCCGCAGGCCAAGGGCCTGGACTGGCCGGGCGCTATCAGCTTCACCGCCGCACTAACTTTGTTCACCTACGGCATCCTGCTGGCGCCGGAGAACGGCTGGCGCAGCGCCGCGGTCATCGGCTCGCTGCTGGCGGCGACCGTGCTGTTCGTGGCCTTCGTGCGGATCGAGCGTCGTGTCGCCCGCCCTATGCTCGACCTATCGTTGTTCAGCCGTGCGCGTTTCGTCGGCGTGCAGGTGCTGGGCGCGTCGCCGGCCTTCTTTTTCGTCACGCTGATCGTGATGCTGCCAGGCCGTTTCATCGGTATCGACGGGCTGGGCGCGCTCGAAGCGGGGCAAATGATGATTGCCCTGGCTGCGCCGCTGCTGGTGGTGCCGTTCCTTGCCGCGCTACTGTCGCGCTGGTTTACCTCCGGCATATTGTCCGGCGTCGGGCTGCTGCTGGTGGCGATCGGGCTGATCTGGCTGGGCCAGGTGCTGGCGGGAGGGGCTGGTGCCGCGTTGGTGGTGCCGCTGGCGCTTATCGGTATCGGTATTGGCCTGCCGTGGGGGTTGATGGATGGTATGGCCGTGAGCGTAGTGGAGAAAGAACGCGCGGGCATGGCGACAGGGATCTTCAACTGCGTGCGCGTCTCGGCTGACGGTATTGCCATTGCAGTGGCGGGTGCGCTGTTGTCGTTCCTGCTCCAGGCTGGATTGCTCGGCGCCTTGGACGCGGCTGCTCCAGCCGTTGTGATCGAGGCCGCCAACCGTGCGGCGCTGGGCGATCTGGCGCAGGCGTCCGCGCTGGTGCCCGGTGAACGCGCCTTGCTGTTGGCAACCTACGACCACGCATTCCGCTGGGTCTTGTACGTCCTGGCCGCGTCGTCGGCACTGACGGCATTGCTGGTGTTTGCCTTGCTCGGCCGTTCGCGTGCCCATGAAGATGTGGGAGCGGCGGTATGAGCCAGGCCGGGACAGGTTCCTTACCGAGCGACCTTACCCAGCATCGGGCCTATGCGCGGGTCTCCCTTTGGATGCGGCAACAGGCGCAAGGGGTGGCCCTCGTCGCGTTGAATCTGAAACCGTTGCGGCGTACCACCGCCGAAGTTTTGGCGGAATACGCGCTGTCGGAGTTTCCCATCGGGGTGGTCGACGCAGCGATGCAGAACGCCGGAGAGGCTCATCCATGACCGGCCGCCCATCGACGGTGTCCATGTGGGGTGCGGCATGGCTGGTGACGGCCGTGTTCATGCTGTCCAACTCGCCGACGCCGCTGTACGTCTACTGGCAGCAGGAAATCGGATTCTCCACCGGCATGCTGACGGTTATCTTCGCCCTCTACATCGCCGGGTTGCTGGGCACCTTGCTGGTCGCCGGGCAGTTGTCCGACCGCTATGGCCGCAGGCCGATCCTGCTGCCGGGCCTGCTGGCCGCGCTGACGGCCTGCCTGCTGTTCGCCGGTGCGCAGTCAGTGCTGGCTTTGGGCATTGCCCGACTGCTGACGGGCATCGCCGTGGGCGTCATGGTATCGGCTGGCATGGCGGCCGTCGGCGATCTGGGCGGCAGCGATCGCAGGCGCCAGGCGGCGTTGCTGGCTTCGGTGTCGATGGTGTTCGGAGCCGGACTGGGCCCGCTGCTCGCGGGGGGCTTGGCGCAAACGCGGGCGCATCCGATCCTGTCGGTGTTCGCCACCGAACTGGCCGTCCTCGGCAGTGCGCTGGCCGTTGCCTGCTTGCTGCCTTTGTGCCGTCCGGCTCGATCCGGCGGCCAACCATTGCGCCTTCGGCTACCCACGGTGCCCGTCGCCAATCGGCGGCATTTGGCCTGCGGCATCGCCACTTTTGGGCCGGGTATCACTGCAACCTCGTTTGTGTTGGCGCTGGGGCCATCGCTGCTGTCCCGGCTGCTCGACGTGCGTAGCCCCATTATCGCCGGCGGCATGGCCTGCGCCATGTTCCTGACCGCCACAGGCGTGCAGTTCGCGGTGCGCCACTGGCCGATACGCTCGATCTTCCTGGCCAGCACCACGGCCACGGTATTGGCGATGACGAGTCTGGGCATCGCCGTGCATGCCTCGCTCGCATCGATGCTGGTGGTTGCGGCGCTGCTGGCGGGGGCCGGGCAGGGCCTGGGTCAGTTGGGTGGCCTGACCCTGATTGGTCTGCATGTGCCCGACGGACGGCGCGCCGAGGCGAATGCAGTGTTCAACATCGGCGGCTATATCCCGGCGGGGCTGCTGCCGGTTGCGGCCGGCTATCTGATCGACAGGCTTGGGCTGGCGGGCGGCGCCACGCTGTTCGCCATCGCGCTGGCCCTGGTCGCAGGCGTGGGCGGATTGTTCGTGTTCAAGGCGTTGGCGGTTCTTGGCGAACCTCGCACAATGCAACCCTCCAAGAGGGAATGACGATGGCGCTGCGGCATTTCCGTTGCTTGCCGTAGCCTAAGAACTGGGCATGGTGCGTTCGCACGAACCACGCCCGGCACACGCCTGAACCGCGCGTCTGTTTCGACAGCGTGCCCGCGTTGCTGATTCTCAAGGAAGCGTGGCTATTCCTTGATGAGCCGTCTTTCACGGTCCGCATCCGGCAATGGCTCAAGACCTCAGGAAAAAACGTCAACGTCATCTTCGCTACGCAATTACTGGCCGATAACATTTTTATGCCTGCTATTTGGCTTGCTCACGGCTTTCTACCGCTTGCGCACGCGGTTGGGTAATGCGCAGGCTGCTGACTGCCGCCGCCAGCGTGGCAAAGGTACCGGCCAGAATCAACGAAGCGTGGGTACCGGAAGTGGGGAACAAATTGAACATCAGTGCCACCAGTGCGGCACCGGAAGTCTGCCCCAATAAGCGGGCGGTACCCAACATACCGCTGGCGCCGCCGCTGCGGTTGCGCGGGGCGGCGGAAATAATGGTGTGGTTGTTGGGCGATTGAAACAGCCCGAAGCCGGCGCCGCACAGCACCATGCGCCAAATGATATCCAGATCGGAAGGGTTATGCGGCAGCAATGCCAGCAAGAATAACCCCAATGCAAACACCGCCAGGCCGATGCAACCCAATAATCCGGCGTGGATCCGCTCCACCAGCCGCCCGGCCAATGGTGCCATGACGATAATCGCCAGCGGCCAGGGGGTCAGCAACAGCCCGGTGGCGACCTCATCGCGGCCCAGCGTCCCTTGCAGAAAGAATGGTAACGAGACCATCGCCAGCATTTGTGCGGTAAAGGAACAAATTGAGGTGCCCATCGACAGGGCGAAAATCGGGATACGCAGCAGGTCTACCGGCAGCAGCGGAAATTCCTGGCGCAGCTGGCGGCGGACAAAGAAGAAGCCAATGACCAGCAGCGCGGCGATTTCACTGAAAATCAACGTCAGGCTCTGGCCCTGGGCAAAACCGCTGATGGCGGTGATCAGCAGCCCGAAAGTCAGGGCGTTCATCACCGCACTGGTTGGGTCGAAACGCTGATTGGTGCTCTTCTGACTATTGGCGGGAAGATATTTCATCCCCAGCAGCAACGCCACAATGCCGATCGGCAAGTTGATGGCAAACAGCCATTGCCACGAGGCAACCGAGAGGATTGCCGCCGCCACCGTGGGCCCGGCAGCCGAAGAAAAGGCGACAATCAGCGAGTTGATGCCCATGCCGCGTCCGAGAAAACGTTGCGGATAGATAATGCGGATCAGTGCGGTGTTGACGCTCATGATGGCGGCGGCGCCAAACCCCTGAAGCACGCGAGCAATAGTCAGCGTCGTCAGCGAGTCTGACAGTGCGCAAAACAGTGAAGTCACGCTGAAGACCAGCAAACCGGCCTGATAGATGCGGCGATAGCCAATCAGATCGCCGAGCGAGGCCAGCGACAACAGGGAAATGGTGATGGCTAACTGATAGGCGTTCACCACCCAGATGGAGCTGGCTGGGCTGGCGTTCAGATCGCGGGCGATAGTCGGCAGCGCCACGTTGGCGATTGCGCCGTCGAGCACGGAAACGGTAATGCCGAGGGCAATGGCGAGGATTGCCCCATAGCGCTGCGGGACGGGGAGGCCGTCGGTACAAGAACGCATGTTGATCTCGAAGGTATTAATCCGGGGGAGTATTACCATGCTAATCATGTTCGTCTGCGATTGCATCCACAGTTTTCCGTTCAATTGTAATAACCGATGAGATCCCAGCGTGCATTCAGCCCAGCCGATTGCGTGGCTTCTGCGGTACCGCGTATACTGAAACCCTTGTTCAAATTTCTTAAAACACAAAAGCTGGGTAGGATTTTGACTATGGTGAACGCAGATCCAGACAAACAACCGGATGCGGTTTCCTCCGTGCTGAAGGTATTCGGTATCTTGCAGGCGCTGGGCGAGGAGCGTGAGATTGGCATTACAGAGCTTTCCCAGCGGGTGATGATGTCCAAAAGTACCGTATACCGTTTTCTTCAGACCATGAAGTCGTTGGGCTATGTGTCGCAGGAAGGGGAAACGGAAAAATATGCGCTGACGCTCAAGCTGTTTGAACTGGGTGCCAAGTCGTTGCAGAACGTCGATCTGATCCGTATTGCAGATGTTCAAATGCGTGAACTGTCGAATCACACCCGGGAAGCCATTCACCTTGGGGCGCTGGATGAAGACAGCATTGTTTATATCCATAAAATCGACGCGCAATATAACCTGCGCATGTATTCACGCATCGGTCGGCGTAACCCGTTGCACAGTACCGCGATCGGTAAAGTGTTGTTGGCGTGGCGCGATAGGGCGGAAGTGGCGCAAATTCTGTCGCAGATTGAATTTACCCGCAGCACGCCGAATACCCTGACCGATGCCGGGGCGCTGCTGTCGCTGTTGGATCAAGTGCGTGAGCAAGGTGTGGGTGAGGACATCGAAGAGCAAGAAGCAGGGCTGCGCTGTATTGCGGTGCCGGTATTTGACCGCTTTGGCGTAGTGACCGCCGGCCTGAGCATTTCGTTCCCGTCGATTCGTTACTCTGAAGATGCCAGGGCAGATTACGTCAAACGTCTGCACACCGCCGCGCGCAACATTTCTGAGCAAATGGGCTATCACGACTACCCGTACTGATCCCGTCAGTTGACCAAATCAAGGGCGCAGCCATTCACCGGCGGCGCCCTTTTTTGTTTGGCACAGGGCAGAGATCACAGCGTATCGACCTCAATGCGCAGGCTGTCATGCCGCCAGTATTCGATATCAAAATCGAGAATTCGCCCGTGCTGGTCGTAGTTTAACCGGCGCAGCAGCAGTGCGGGCAGGCCAACCATCGCGCCCAACGCAGTAGCGGCGGCGTATGGCAGGGCGGTAGGGTAAAACGACAGGTGCATCCGGTGGTAAATCAAATTGTACCGTTGCTGATAAATCTCGGTCAGGCTGCCGTTAAGATCCTGGTTGAGCAATTCAGGCACCCGCTGCGGTAGGCAGTGGTTCTCGCAATAGCAAATAGCCCGGCCGTCGGCATAGCGTACGCGGCGCAGCAGATAAATTGGGTCATTCGGCTCCAGCGCTAATGGTCGCATTACGTCGAGTGGCACCGCGGTTTTTTCGGCGGACAACAGCTCAGTGCGCGGCGTGCGCCCCTGCTCCTGGCATAACCGGTGGAAGTTGGTGTTCTGCGTCGGATCCAACCACAACCTTTCCGGCGTAACAAACCAACCCCTGCGGTCGGCGCGGTAGATGGCACCGGTGGCTTCCAACTGCGCCAGGCTTTCCCGTACGGTGACACGAGTAGTAGAGAAAATGGCGCACAGCTCACGTTCGGAAGGCAGCTTATCGCCCGCCTGCAGCGCGCCGCGAGTGATACGCGCCTGAAGCTGTTCCTTGATTTGCAGGTAGTGGGGCAACTCACCCAGATGTTCTTTCATTTCATCTCGCTATGGCATTACGGCACGCGCTCATTATATACCCGTCATACTTCAAGTGGCTTGGGTGTTAGCTGCCTTCACTCACCCCAGTCACTTACTTGAGTAAGCTCCTGGGGATTCACTCAGTTGCCGCCTACAAGCAACTCGAATTATTTGGGGTATACATGCGCAGATGAATTTTTTGTTTCACCTGCGGTTGGCGTTTGACCCGAAGGCCGGGTTGCGGTCAGTATAATACTCATCTGGTATAGACCAATTGGGTGAATGAAATGTCTGAGCACGATTATTTGCTGTTAACCCCTGGCCCGTTGACCACCTCAAAAACGGTGAAGGAAGCGATGCTGTTCGATAGCTGTACCTGGGATGAAGATTACAACCTGGGCGTGGTGCAGAACATTCGTCAGAAGCTCGAGGCGCTGGCGACTCGGTCAACCGGCTACACCTCAGTGTTGTTGCAAGGCAGCGGCAGTTTTGCGGTTGAAGCGGTATTGGGCACGGTAATGGGGCCGCAGGACAAATTGCTGATCGTCAATAACGGCGCTTATGGTGCGCGGATGATCGAAATGGCCCGGTTGATGGACATCAACCACCATGCGTTCAACTGTGGCGAAGTGAATGAGCCGGATGTTGAGGCGATGGAGGCGGTATTGAAAGGCGATGCAGGCATCAGTCATATCGCCATGGTGCATTGTGAAACTACCACGGGAATGCTGAATCCGCTGGAGCGCGTCTCAGGCCTGGCGGCGCGAAATGGCAAAACCCTGATCGTGGATGCGATGAGCAGTTTCGGCGGTATCCCGCTGGATGTCGATGCGCTCGGCATTGATTATCTGATCAGCTCGGCCAATAAATGCATTCAGGGCGTGCCGGGTTTCGCCTTTGTTATTGCCCGCCGCAATGAACTGGATAAGTGCGCGGGGCGCTCGCGTTCGTTGTCGTTGGATCTGTATGCTCAGTGGCGCTGTATGGAAGATAACGCCGGAAAATGGCGCTTTACCTCGCCGACGCATACGGTGCTGGCTTTTGCTCAGGCGCTGCGCGAGCTGGAGCAAGAAGGGGGGATTGAGGCCCGCCACGCTCGTTACCGGGCAAACCAGCAGCGGCTGGTGGCTGGGATGCGCGCGCTGGGGTTCGAAACCCTGTTGGAGGATGATTTGCACTCGCCGATCATCACCGCGTTCTATTCCCCGAAGGCCGACACTTACCGTTTTACCGAGTTCTATCAGCGCCTGAAACAGCAGGGCTTTGTCATCTATCCGGGCAAGGTATCGCAGAGCGACTGCTTCCGCATTGGCAATATCGGCGAAGTTTACCCGCAGGATATCGAACGTTTGCTGGCCGCGGTCGGGCAGGCAATGTACTGGGAGCAATGAGGATGAGCATGAGTCAGATTAACGCAGTGATACTCGACTGGGCCGGCACCACGGTAGATTTCGGCTCCTTTGCGCCAACGCAGATTTTTGTTGAAGCCTTTAAGCAGACCTTTGATATCGACATCAGCCTGGCGGAGGCGCGCATTCCGATGGGGTTGGGCAAATGGCAGCACATTGAGGCTTTGGGCAAATTGCCCGAGGTGGATGCGCGTTGGCGGCAGCAGTTGGGCCGCTCCATGAGTCATCAGGACATTGACGCGCTGTATCAGGCTTTTATGCCGTTGCAAATCGCCAAGGTGGTCGACTTTGCCGATCCGATTGAGGGTGTGCCACAGGTGATTGCTGCATTGCGTGAGCAGGGCATCAAGATAGGTTCCTGTTCGGGTTATCCGCGGGCGGTGATGGAGGTGCTGGCGCCGGCAGCGGCGCTGCGAGGTTACGCGCCGGATCACTGGGTTGCGACTGACGATTTGGCCGCTGGTGGGCGTCCAGGCCCGTGGATGGCGCTGCAAAACGTGATTACGCTGGGTATCGATTCGGTGGCGCACTGTGTGAAAGTGGATGATGCAGTGCCGGGTATCAGCGAAGGATTGAATGCAGGCATGTGGAGCATCGGGCTGGCGCTGTCGGGTAACGAGTTTGGTGCTACCTGGCAGGAATACCAACAAATGAGTGAGTCGGAAGTTAACAAGCGGCGCGCTTTGGCAACCGATAAACTGTATTCCGCCGGCGCGCACTACGTGATTGATACATTGGCACAACTGCCGGATGTAATTGCTGAAATCAATCAGCGACTGGCGGCGGGCGAACGGCCCTGAGTGGATTGCAGATATAAAAAACCGGGGCTGCGAACAAGCCCCGGTTTTTTATTGCCGACGAAATTTACTGGTGAGCCAGTTCCACTTCGTCTTCACTGTCCATAATGGACTTGTCTGTTTGCTTCATCAGTTGGCTGGTGATGGTACCCGCCGCCATAGAGCCGTTGACGTTCAGTGCGGTACGGCCCATGTCGATCAGCGGTTCAACGGAGATCAGCAGGGCAACCAGCGTCACTGGCAGACCCATTGCCGGCAGCACGATCAGCGCAGCGAAAGTCGCGCCGCCACCCACGCCGGCTACACCGGCGGAGCTGATGGTGACGATACCGACCAGGGTCGCGATCCACACCGGGTCCAGCGGGTTAATCCCGACGGTTGGGGCCACCATCACCGCCAGCATCGCTGGGTACAAGCCTGCACAGCCGTTCTGGCCAATGGTGGCGCCGAACGAGGCCGAGAAGCTGGCAATGGATTCTGGTACGCCCAGGCGGCGGGTTTGCGCTTCCACGTTCAGCGGAATGCTGGCGGCGCTGGAGCGGCTGGTAAAGGCGAAAGTGATGACCGGCCATACCTTGCGGAAGAACTTCAGCGGATTAACGCCGGTGAAGGCCAGCAGGGCAGCGTGCACCGCAAACATGATCGCCAGACCCAGATAAGAGGCCACGACGAAGCTACCCAGTTTGATGATGTCGTGAACGTTAGAGCCGGCAACCACTTTGGTCATCAGCGCCAGAACGCCATACGGAGTCAGTTTCATCACCAGACGCACCAGCTTCATCACCCAGGCCTGCAGGGTGTCGATAGCGACCAGCACGCGCTCACCTTTCGGCTTGTCGTCTTTCAGCAGCTGCAGCGACGCCACACCCAGGAAGGTTGCGAAGATTACCACGCTGATGATCGAGGTAGGGCTGGCACCGGTCAGATCGGCGAACGGGTTTTTAGGAATGAAGGACAGCACCATCTGCGGTACGGTCAGGTCGGCCAGTTTGCCCACATAGTTGCTTTGGATTGCGGACAGACGCGCACTTTCCTGCGCCCCTTGCACCAAGCCTTCAGCGGTCAGACCGAACAGGTTAGTTACCAGCACGCCCACCAGCGCCGAAATCAGCGTGGTGAACAACAGGGTGCCGATAGTCAGGAAGCTGATTTTCCCCAGGGAAGAGGCGTTATGCAGCTTGGCGACCGCGCTCAGAATCGAGGCGAAGACCAGCGGCATGACAATCATTTGCAGCAGTTGCACATAGCCGTTACCGACGATGTTGAACCAGCTGATGGATTCTTTCAGTACCGGATTGTCCGAACCGTACACCAGCTGCAGTGCCAAACCGAACACCACACCCATGACCAGGCCGACCAGTACCTTTTTCGCCAGGCTCCATTGCTTATGGCGGCTTTGCGCCAACAGCAAAAGGAGGGCGACAAAAATCACCACGTTAATAACCAGCGGAAAATTCATCCCCAATGTCTCCAAAATTTTTTCTTATATGAAAATGGCTATGCACCATGGCGTAGCGATACTAAATATCGTAACAGTTTGCTTAACGGCTCACTTATATCCAAATGGAATTTGATATAACTCATTGCGTAAATTTGTTTAATTTATGCACTCTGCGGTTATTAAGTGTCCGTTTTTATGTGATCACAGTCTGATATTTTTTATTTGTTCAAAATAAGACTGCACTGGGATGGTGCATCCGCCCTGCCAATAGATAGCGAAAGCCACCAGGCACAGGCACAGGGCGCGCTCAAGCTGATTGCCTTTCTGAGAATTTAGCAGCGGCAGACGAAAACGCCAGCGGCATGGCCAGAGTAGGGGGACGCCGGCGGGAGTGAGCATATCCGCCAGCAGATGGCTGAAGTAACCGATGATCATGGCATGCAAGACGTCGGCCGGAATCGGCCAACTGCGCGGCACGTCAAGCTGGAACAACGCCATGCCGCCGGCGATCGCCAGCAGGCTATGGGTAAAACCGCGGTGGCCGAAGGCGCGCGATATCGGAATAGCAATCCAACGCAGCCGTTGGCCCAGTACCGACTTGGGGTGATCGATATCGGGCAGCAGTGAGGTCAACAGCGCGGCAGGGATGATGTGCCACCAGTCGCCCGTTGCCAGCTCTGGGGTCACCTCGGCCTTCTTGGCGAAAATCGCGCAAGCGACAGAAAAAATAAGATGTCCTTCCGCGGTCATACTGCTGTTCCGGCTGATAAACTGTTAATTTATCCAGTATATGGGAAAATTCCCAGTAGTGGAAGCAGTTACCCTGTAACCAATTGTTTATTTTTCCCGGTTTTACAACGGCTTGTTACTTAAATGGTCAAGTGCTGTACGCTTTTGCTGCGGTAAGGGGATGGGCGAAGGAGAAAGCGCCGGACGACAGGGTAAGGCTGCGTGGCAGTGACAGCCTGTGCCTAACGTCCGGCGACTTTCTTGAACTGCAGCATAATGAGGCCGCTACAGTAACTCAATAAAAATGAAATAATGTTTTATTTATTTTATAGCGTGCAGCCAGATTTTGAACTTAAGCAACGAAAAGGCGGGAGAAGTCAGATTAGCGGCACCGGCAGTAAGCCGATGCCGTGAAAATCAGGCCAGATGATCGGAGGTGAGTTGCTCAAGGGAATCGAGCTTGTGGTCGGCCAGCGACCAACGGCCATCATGACGATACTCGTGCGCAGGGATCACGATAGAACGCATCCTCGCGGCCTTGGTGGCAATCATGCCGTTGAACGAGTCTTCCAGCGTTATACAGCGCAGGGGATCGCTGCCCAGGCGCTCGGCGGCGATCAGGTACACTTCCGGGTGCGGCTTGCTGTAAGGCAGGTACTCGGCGGAGACAAGTTGATCAAAGTAGCCTTCGAGGTCAAACATCTGCAGCACCTGTTGTTGCATGTGCAGCGGTGAGGCGGAGGCCAGGCCAATATTCAGATCCAGGCTGCGGCACAGCTCCAGCGCCTGTTGTACGCCAGGCAGCAGGGGGCGTTTTTCACGCACCAGCTCGATGGCGCGCTCGATAATACGTGCAGAGACTTCTTCTTGCGACACCCCTTGCCACGGCATGGCCTGGTACCACATCTTCACCACCAGATCGATGCGCAGACCCAGGGTATCCGGCAGTTTGTGGCGGTCTGACAAATCCAGCCCCAGTGCGCCAAAGATATCCAGTTCTGCCTGTAGCCACAGCGGTTCTGAATCGATCAATAAACCGTCCATATCAAAAATAGCGGTTTCAATGCGTTGCGAATAGGCCATTATCGGTTAACTCCTGCCGGTGAATGTGCCCGACACTTTATCATCGCCGGCGTTGAGACTAAAATTTTTGCCTGCGTGGCTGAGCCTTGCCAAAACGCAGGATGCGCCACATCTCCTGCACTTTTAGCCACCAGCGCTGATGCTGGCGTTCGGTGACCTGTTGCAGCATGCGGGCATAATCAAGCACCAACCCCGGTGTCCAGGTCATGCTTTCGCCACGGCTACGCAGCACCGCCAACATCCACAGGTTGGGATCGAGTATCAGCAACAGGAAACGCCGCCACAGATGTTTATCGCCCAGTACACCTTCCAGCGCGCTATCGAGCGCCTGAATAACCGTGGTGGAGCAGTTGCGACGAGTCAGATTGTAAGTGGCATCCTGACGATAACGCTGCCAGAACGCGCGTAATGCCGTCGGGTTGTAACGGCGAAACTGTATTTTTTTGTCCGGCGGGCACCAGGCCGCCACTTCCTGTTGCAAATCGGGCAGAAAGCGTCCGTCGACGTTATTTTGTTCACCGGAGTGCAATAGCCGGCGGAAATCTTGTGCGGACTGGCTGATTTCGTTAAGCGGATAGTGGCTGATATACACGTCCGGTGCCAACGCCAGGGCGGCATGGCCAGTGGATATATTGCCGCTGCCGTCCACCGCCGCGATGTAGCGATCGACGATGTAACGCCTGCGGGCATCTTTTGCCGATCCCGTCGGTGTCCAGACATACACCCTGAGCGGATTAGCGTCATTGGTTTGCGGCTGAGTGGCTAACTGCGGGTTCTGATTTAGCGAGAAGCTTTCCAACCTGCGGGCAATGCGTAGCAGTGCCCAGCCGGAAAGCAGGATCATCACGCCGATACAAAAAGGAACCGTCATCCGATGCGGCACCGGCCAGCCAATAAAAATCATCAGCGAAAGCAAGATTTCGCCGCTGCCCGCCAGCGCGACCGGTTTCCAGCGGCTGTGCTGGATCACCGTAGAAGAAGCAATGCGAACCGCACCGTCAAGCAGTAGCGCACTGCCAAACACCAGCGTGGCGACGATGTTGTCGTCGGCGGGCACGTCCCAAACTAAAAAGGCCAGAAACAAAAAGCCCAATCCCTTCAGTAACACCGGGCGACTGGCAGATGAGCCGATCACCAATGCGGCGGAAATCGCCACTAATCCCTCCAGCGCCAGCAGTACCGCCAGCGCATCCAACGCCAGCACGGAACGCCCGTCCTGAAGTACATCGAACAGCATCAGCGCGCCTACGGTGATCCACGCCCAGCCGAACAGCATTAGCAGGCGGCGTTGCCCCCGCAGCGCTTGCGCACCCAGCAATAAGATAATCAGCCGAATCATGAAGGCCCCTGTTTAAACGGTTTGATTTAACTATATAACTATTTACTGGCAACGCGCGCTCGCCGTTAAGCTGTTGATTTCGGATAATCCCGGCTACGCTTGTAGCACAGCAGTGCTGAAGAAAACGGTGGGCGAGTTTCAATAACTACAGGTAGACTTAGCCCATTACGGTTACGTCGCTTACAAGGGGAACACATGACGTATCAACAGGCTGGGCGCATTGCCATTTTAAAACGTATTCTTGGCTGGGTGGTTTTCATCCCTGCGTTACTGTCAACGCTGATCTCGCTGCTGATGTTTGTGTATCAACACAGCGAAAAGACCAAAGGCATCAACGCAGTAATGCTGGATTTCGTTCACGTAATGGTAGATATGGTGCGCTTTAACACCCCGTTCCTGAATATCTTCTGGTATAACTCGCCGGTACCGGACGTAGAAAAAAGCCTGTTCAGCGGCGCGAACCTGATGTTTATCATCATTTATATTCTGATTTTTGTCGGGCTGGCGCTGCAGGCCTCTGGCGCACGTATGTCACGTCAGGTGAAGTTTATCCGCGAAGGCCTGGAAGATCAGATGATCCTCGAACAGGCTAAAGGCAGCGAAGGGCATACGCGTGCGCAGTTGGAAGAACGCATTACGTTGCCGCACCATACCATCTTGCTGCAATACTTCCCGCTGTACATTTTGCCGGTGGTGATTGCGGTGATTGGCTGGTTTGTGATCAAGCTGCTCGGCCAACTGGCCGGGGCGGCCTGATAACGGCTGCTCATTAAAAAGGCGCTGATTTCAGCGCCTTTATTTTATCGGGACTCTGGATGCAGCAACGCTTCCACCGCGCGTTGGGCCCGAACCAGATGCTGCCCGCCGAACAGGTTACTGCGGTTGAGCAGATAATACAGTTGATAAAGCGGCTGACGTTCGATAAAGCCGCTCTCTAACGGCCAGACGCTCTGGTAGCCGTCGTAAATCTGCGGCGGCAGTTCCGGATACAGCGGCAGCATGGCCAAATCACACTCTCTGTCGCCCCAATAGCAGGCCGGATCGAACAGCAGTGGGCCGTCGGCGGTCATTGCGCAGTTGGCCGGCCACAAATCCCCGTGCAGAAGAGAAGGTTGCGGCTGATGATGCTGCAAACGCAGATACACGATGTCGACAATCTCATCGATATCCCCAAAGGTCATGCCTTTCTCTGCCGCCATCTGCAGTTGCCAGCCAATGCGCTGTTCGGCAAAAAACTCTGACCAGCGGCGCTGCCAGGCGTTGGGCTGTGGGGTGGTGGACAGGTCGTTGTCGAAGTCGAGGCCAAACTGCGGCTGTTCGCTCCACTTGTGTAAATGGGCCAGCTGTTGTCCGAGACAGTGAGCGCCATGGGCGTCTAAAGGTTTCAGGGTTTGGTATTCCAGCAGCAAGAAGCTGTAATCGCGATCGCTGCCTACGCCGTACACCTGCGGAACCCGCACGGTTTTACTGCGCGCCAGCAAGGCCAGCTGGTCGGCTTCGGCGGTGAAGATGGGCAACAGTTCGCGAGCGTCGCATTTGACAAACACCTGATTGTCACCGTAACTCACGCGCCACGCCGGATGGATTTCTCCCCCGGGCAGTTCGGTCCTTTCGCGGATTTCTGCGCTGCCAAGATGTTCACTTAACAGACGGCTAACGGCTTGCCACATGGTACACCCCCTCTGTGTTGCCTGCGAATTCATTAGGTTAGCGTCTTTAGCCCTGTGAAAACACGACCTGGCGCACAGCTGGCACCAACAACCGGCGATTTTATCGCCATCGCATTTGCTCAAAGTATATACGCTATTGATTAATTTAAGTACGACGTCTGTTGCAACTTGGCGGCGTGAGAGCGATGTTTATAAGGTCGTCAGCTATTACGGCAAGGGCAGGATTCAGATAACTATCATTATCAATGAGATGAACAACAATGGAGCAAAACCGGCAGTGGCAGCGAGGGGAATACCGGATCAACTGCGATACAAGTGAACTGAACCTCTCCTTTACTCACGCATTTTTGACCACTTCAAGCTGGGCGAGCGGCATTTCGTTGCCGACGGTGCAGTTGTCTATCGACAATAGCCTGTGCTTTGGCCTGTACCATCAACACCAGCAGATTGGTTTTGCGCGTCTGGTGACGGATTACGCCACTTTTGGCTATCTGTGCGATGTGTTTGTCTCCCCGGACTACCAGGGACAAGGGTTAGCGCGTTGGTTGATGGATTGCACGCTGGAACACCCGGTGTTGCAGCGGCTGCGGCGGATTATGCTGGTGACCGGTACTGCGCCGTGGTTGTATCAAAAGGTGGGTTATGAAGCGATAAACCGCGAGGATTTTGTCTGGCATATTGTCCGACCGGATATCTATCAGCAGCCGTAATGAGCAGCGGCGGGGCCATTAGGCACCGCCGCCTGTTTCAAGGTTTTGCGTCGAGCATTCCATTTTCGTGACGTTGTAACGGTTTAAATTTACTGTAGAGCAGGGCGAACACGAACAGAATGGCCTGGACTATCACAATGCAGGGGCCGGTGGCACCGTCAATGTGGAAGCTGATCAAGGTGCCGAGTACGCAGGAGAACACAGACACCACCGTGGCGACTATCAGCATGCGGTCGAAGCTGCGGCACAGCATGAAGGCAATAATGCCTGGAGCAATCAACATCGCAATCACCAGAATGACCCCGACGGCCTGCAATGAGGCGACAATTGTCAGCGCCAGCAGGCACAGCAGCCCGTAGTGCAACAGTTTCACCGGCAGGCCAATCACCCTGGCATGGTTGGGATCAAAACAGTAGAGCATCAAATCTTTGCGTTTCAGCAACACCACCAGCAGCGTAATGCCAGCCATCAGCAACGTCTGCTTCAGCTCTGCATCGGTAATGCCCAGCATATTGCCGAACAGAATGTGGCTGAGGTGCTGATCGGTATCGATACGGGAAAACAGCACCAGGCCAAAGGCAAACATGCCGGAGAAAACGATCCCCATTACCGTGTCCTCTTTCACCCGGCTGTTTTCTTTCAGGTAACCGGTGGCCACCGCACAGAAAATACCGGAGAAGAAGGCACCTATCACCACCGGAATGCCGAGCACGAACGCCACCACGATACCGGGCAGCACCGCATGCGAGATGGCGTCACCCATCAGCGACCAGCCTTTGAGCACCAGATAGCAAGAGAGCACCGCACACACCACGCCGGTCACGATGGCGGCCAGGATTGCCCGCTGCATAAAGGGATAGGCGAAGGGCTCGCTGAGCAGTTGATACAGGGTTTCCATCAGTGGCCTCCGGTCTGTTCACGTGCCACGCGGCGTTTGGACGCCAGTAGCCCATGTTTGGGGGCGAAGAAAAAGGCGGCCAGGAATACCAGCGTTTGCAGAGTCACGATCACCCCGCCGGTAGCCCCGTCGAGGAAGAAGCTGAGGTAAGCGCCAAGGCCGCTGGTTAGTGCGCCAATCACGATGGCGATAATCACCAACCGGCTGAAGCGGTCTGTCAGCAGGTAGGCGGTAGCCCCCGGCGTGATCACCATGGCGATCACCAAAATGGCGCCAACGGTTTGCAATGCCGCTACGGTGCAGGCGCTGAGCAAGGTGAAGAACAGGATCTTTAACCGCAGCGGCGACAGGCCGATAGACACGGCGTGGTTTTCGTCAAAAAACACTGCCAGTAAGTCTTTCCACACCAGACACAAGATCAGTAGCGAAACGCCGATGATAATCTCGACCTGCAATACGTCTTCATCGGCGATGCCGAGGATATTGCCGAAGATAATCGACTGGACGTTAACCGAGGTCGGGTTTAGCGACACAATCAACAGGCCTACGGCGAAGAAGGTGGAAAAGATAAAGCCGATAATGGCGTCTTCGCGCAGGCGAGTCACGTGGCGCACCAGCGTCATTGCCAGCGCGGCCAGCATGCCGGTGAAGAAGGCTCCGGCGGCGTAGGGCAGGCCTAGCGCATAGGCCCCGGCAACGCCGGGTACCACCGAGTGCGACAGTGCGTCCCCCATCAGCGACCAGCCCTTTAGCATCAGGTAGGCCGAAAGGAACGCGCAGGCGGCGCCGACGATGGCGCTGACCCAAATGGCTTTGACCATGTAGTTGTAACTGAAGGGTTGCAGCAGAAGTTCCAGCATCAGGGTTGTTTCTCCTTCGGCTGGCTTTGCGCCGGCGGATCGCTCTTGGTATGGCCGTAGAACACCGCTGGCCGCTCGTCATCGGTCAATACCGTGACCGTGCGCGGATCGTTGTCGTCGTGCAGATCCGGGCCTGACAGATTGATATGGCGCAGTACGCCGCCAAACGCCTGTTCCAGGTTGCTTTGGGTAAAGGTGGTTTCTGTTGGGCCGGCAGCCAGCACCGTGCGGTTAATCAGGATCACCCGATCGCAAAATTCCGGTACGCTCCCCAGGTTATGGGTTGAAACCAGGATCAGGTGGCCTTCATCACGCAGTGCGCGCAGCAGGTCGATAATGGCGTTCTCGGTTTTGACGTCGACCCCGGTGAAAGGCTCGTCCAGCAGCAGAACGCTGCCTTGTTGCGCCAGCGCCCGCGCCAGAAAGACGCGTTTTTTCTGCCCGCCGGAAAGCTCGCCGATCTGGCGGGTGCGTAACTCACTCAGCCCAACGCGCTCCAGCGCCTTGTCCACCCGCAGCCGGTCTTCCTTTGAAGGAATACGCAGGAAGTTCATCTTGCCGTAACGGCCCATCATGACGACATCTTCCACCAGCACCGGGAAATTCCAGTCAACGTCCTCGGTTTGCGGCACGTAAGCAATAACGTTTTTCTTTAATGCCTGCGCGACCGGCTGCTCGTTGAGCTGTACGCGGCCCGTGGTGGGCCGCACCAGGCCCATAATGCTTTTGAACAAGGTCGATTTACCGCTGCCGTTGACGCCAACCAGCGCGCAGATGGCACCGCCGCTCAGGGTAAAGCTGGCGTTGTGGATCGCGGTATGGCCGTTGTTGTAGGTCACGGTAACGTCGTCCACGCTCAACTCAGGGCGGACAAAAACCTCACTTGTCATTGATCAAATCCTTTGGCAATGGTTTGTACGGTGACGTTGAGCAGGTCGATATAGGTCGGTACCGGGCCATCCTGGGTGGACAGGGAGTCGACATAGAGCACGCCGCCGTATTTTGCGCCGGTTTCTTTCGCGACCTGCTTGGCCGGTTTGTCTGAAATAGTGCTTTCGCTGAACACCACCGGGATGTGGTTGGCACGCACGGCGTCAATCACCCGGCGAACCTGCTGCGGTGAACCTTGTTCATCGGCGTTGATCGGCCACAGATAGACTTCTTTCAACTGATAGTCTTTGGCCAGATAGCTGAAGGCGCCCTCGCTGGTCACCAGCCAACGCTGGGCTTCCGGAATGCGAGACAGGCGTTCGCGCAGCGGGGCATCCAGCGCGGCAATTTTGGCGGCGTAGGCTTTAGCATTGCGATTGTAGGTTTCTGCATTGGCCGGGTCGTACTGCACCAGCGCTTTGCGGATATTTTCGATGTACACCTGCGCATTGCTGGCAGACATCCAGGCATGTGGATTCGGGTTGCCGTTATAAGGCCCTTCGCGGATCGGCAGCGGGGTGATGCCCTCGGTGACCACGGCCGCAGGCACCTGTTTAATGTTCTCGAAGAAGCGTTGGAACCAGCGTTCCAGATTCATACCGTTCCACAGGATCAGGTCGGCGTGCTGCGCTTTGACGATGTCGCGTGGTGTAGGCTGGTAATCATGGATCTCTGCACCCGGTTTGGTGATCGACTCCACTACGGCGGCGTCACCGGCTACGTTCTGGGCAATGTCCTGAATAATGGTGAAAGTGGTCACCACGCGCAGCTTCTTTTCCGCCAACGCGGCATGGCTGGCAAGGCTGGCGGTCAACAACAGACACAGCAGGGTGAAAGGGCGGAAGTAAGCCCTGTTCTTAACGAGGGATAGGCGGGGAAAAGCGCGTTGTTTCAAAAACATGGTGACATCTCCTGGCTCAAATGAAAATGATTATCAATATCAATTAGAGCAAAGTCAAGCGTCACCTGCAGGCAAACTGCCGGTTATTTCCACAGCGAAGCGAAATAATACCCAGCAGTGAGTTATAGCATTTTATGTATCAGTATGTAACCGCTTTACGTAGTCCTCATAGGTGACGATGTCGGCCTCCGGCGCCTTGCCCAAGGCCACCTGACCAAGCTTCTGGGCCAATTGCCGTACATCCTCTTGATCCAGTGGGGTTATTAACGCAAAACTGTTGCTGCCCAGCTCGTGCGGAACGCCATTTTCGTCGGCCACCGACGTGACAAATCCTTGCAGGGTTAATTGTCCTGTCAGCTTGGCTAAATCAGCTAATCCTTCTTCCTGATAGCGAAAAGTGACCACAAAACACGTCGTTGCAGATTGACTCATAAATCACCTCTTGGTATACGAGTAGCTTGAGAATAGACCAAAAAAACCGTACAGGCGTCCTTACAAGTTGTATATGCTACGCAACTCATTGAAAGGAGTGAGGGATTCTGTGAAAACAAAAATAGGTTGCCTGACGGCAATTTTGCTTTTGTCGGGGTGCGCCAAAGACCCGCAAACAGCAACTAATAATTCAGGCAGTGGCACATCGCGTGGTGGTTGGCTAAAAACCCCCCCGCAGGCACCGGTTAACCGCACGGGGACACCGATAGCCTATAACGATTACATTCGTCAGGCAGCCAGCAGCTATGGCGTTGACGAAACGCTGATTAAAGCGATTATTCAGGTGGAGTCCGGGTTTAACCCGAACGCAGTCAGCACCTCGAACGCAGTGGGATTAATGCAGCTGAAGCCTTCAACCGCCGGGCGTGATGCCTATCGTTTAAAAGGAAGAAGCGGGCAACCAAGCTCGCGTGAGTTGAAGGATCCGGCGGTCAATATTGATCTGGGAACGGCCTATATCAATATTCTTCAAAGCCAGCAGCTAGCCGGGATCAACAACCCACAGACGTTGCGTTACGCCACCATCGTTTCCTACGTGAATGGGGCGGGCGCTATGCTTCGCACTTTCTCATCGGACAAGCGTGTGGCGGTGAACCGCATCAACCAAATGAGCCCGGATGAGTTTTATCAACACATCCAGAAAAAACATCCTGCCCCGCAGGCACCACGCTATCTCTGGAAAGTGACCACCGCCTACCAGGCGATGTCACCCTAGCCAAGATTTTTTCGTAAAACCGGCCGCGTCAGCAGCCGGTTTTTTATTGGCTTACGCTAAATTCGCGACACATCTCTCATTTTTCGTTATTTCCCATCCTGTTACCTAAAAAACCGCACGAATCGTTAACTTTACATTACCCATCAAATCTTTACGTTTATTCAATAAGTTACCGGTAACATTTTGGCTTTTGTTCACATTTTGGTCTTCAATAAATATACAAATAAGTAACAATTTGTGTTTAAAACCCGCATCGACCGCAAGGTTGAGGTTAAATAGTTGTGATTATCTTTGGATGGAATGTGATATGTCGGACGATAAAACTAACAATTCACGGCGCGATTTCCTGTTGAAATCGATGACTTTAATTCCCGCAGCAGTGATTGGCGGCAGTGGCGTGAGTGCGCTGACAGCTCCAATCCCGGCGGTTGCGGCAACAGACACCTCAAAACAGCCAGATTACCAACCGACTTTCTTTACGCCGGAAGAGTGGGCCTTCGTTAAAGCCGCTGCGGCGCGACTGATCCCGGCGGATGAACGCGGCCCCGGTGCGCTGGAGGCCGGCGTGCCGGAGTTTATCGATCGTCAAATGAATACCCCGTACGCCACCGGTTCTATTTGGTACATGCAGGGACCGTTTAACCCGGATGCACCGAAAGAAATGGGTTATCAACTGCCATTGGTGCCAAAACAGATCTATAACCTTGGCATCGCAGATGCTGATGCCTACTGCAAGAAAACCGCCGGTAAACCCTTTGCTGAACTTGACGCTGCACAGCAGGATGCGCTGTTGCAGAAGTTTGAGTCCGGAGAGGCGGAATTCTCGCAGTTGCCGGCAAAATTGTTCTTCTCCTACCTGTTGCAAAACACCCGCGAAGGTTTCTTCAGCGACCCGATCCATGGCGGCAATAAAGACATGGTTGGCTGGAAGCTGATTAATTTTCCGGGCGCGCGCGCCGACTTTATGGACTGGGTTGAGCGAGGGGAACGTTATCCCTTACCTCCGGTCTCGATTCGTGGGGAGAGGGGGTAACAATGGCAACGGTAATGAAAAAAGTAGACGCGGTGATCGTCGGTTTCGGTTGGGTGGGCGCGATTATGGCCAAAGAGCTGACCGAAGCGGGCCTGAACGTGGTGGCGCTGGAGCGTGGCCCGATGCGCGATACCTATCCGGACGGTTCCTATCCGCAGGTGATCGACGAACTGACCTATAACATCCGCCGCAAGCTGTTCCAGGATCTGTCGAAAAGCACCGTGACCATTCGTCATAATACCAGCCAGACTGCGGTGCCTTACCGCCAGTTGGCGGCGTTCCTGCCGGGTACCGGCGTGGGCGGCGCGGGCCTGCACTGGTCCGGCGTCCATTTCCGGGTCGATCCTATTGAGTTGCGTATGCGCAGCCATTACGAAGAGCGCTACGGCAAGAGCTTTATCCCGAAAGACATGACCATCCAGGATTTCGGCGTGAGCTACGCCGAGCTGGAGCCATTCTTCGACAAGGCCGAGAAAGTATTCGGCACTTCGGGCACCGCCTGGACCATCAAAGGCCAGAAAGTGGGTCAAAAGGGCGGCAACCCGTTCGCCGGTGACCGTTCGGACGACTTCCCGCTGCCGGCGCAGAAAAATACCTTCTCTGCCCAGCTGTTCGAGAAAGCGGCGCTGGAAGTAGGTTATCACCCGTATAACCTGCCTTCCGCCAACACCTCCGATTCCTATACCAACCCGTACGGTGCGCAGATGGGGCCGTGCAACTTCTGCGGTTTCTGCAGCGGTTATGCCTGTTACATGTATTCCAAGGCTTCGCCGAACGTCAACATTCTGCCGGCGCTGCGTATGGAAAAACGCTTTGAGCTGCGCACCAACGCTAACGTGTTGAAAGTGAATCTGACCGCCGATAAATCCCGTGCGACCGGGGTGAATTACATTGACGCGCAGGGTCGTGAAGTCGAGCAGCCGGCGGAGTTGGTGATTCTGGGGGCGTTCCAGTTCCACAACGTGCATCTGATGCTGCTGTCCGGCATCGGTAAACCTTACGATCCGGTGACCGGCGAAGGTGTGGTAGGGCGTAACTTCGCCTATCAGAACATGACCACCATCAAGGCGTTCTTCGACAAGGACGTATACACCAACCCGTTCATCGGCGCCGGCGGTAACGGTGTCGGCGTTGACGACTTCAACGCCGATAACTTTGATCATGCCAAAGAAGGCTTCGTCGGCGGTTCGCCGTTCTGGGTCAACCAGGCAGGGACCAAGCCTATTTCCGGCTTGCCAACGCCGCCAGGAACGCCAGCCTGGGGTAGCAAGTGGAAAGCGGCAGTGGCCGATGCTTATACCCACCATGTGTCGATGGATGCGCACGGTGCGCATCAGTCGTACCGCAGCAACTATCTGGACCTCGATCCCAACTACAAGAACGTCTTCGGCCAGCCCTTGCTGCGCATGACGTTCGACTGGCAGGAAAATGACGTCAAGATGTCGCAGTTCATGTACGACAAAATGGCACCTATCGCCAAGGCCATGAATCCTAAACTGATCGCCGGCAGCCCGAAAAACGCCAATAGCCACTTTGATACCACCAGCTATCAGACCACCCATATGAACGGCGGGGCGGTGATGGGGGAAGATCCGAAAACCAGCGCGGTGAACCGCTATCTGCAAAGCTGGGACGTGCATAACGTATTCTCGATCGGCGCGTCGGCCTTCCCTCAGGGTCTGGGTTACAACCCGACCGGCACCGTGGCCGCGTTGGCTTACTGGTCTGCCCGTGCCATTCGCGAGCAGTATCTGAAAAACCCAGGCCCTTTGGTGCAGGCATAAGGACGGCGACTGATGAAAGCATTTGTTCCCGCACTGGTTCTCAGTGCA
The DNA here is from genome assembly GCF_046531865.1 of Serratia sp. AXJ-M. Taxonomy (NCBI): domain Bacteria; kingdom Pseudomonadati; phylum Pseudomonadota; class Gammaproteobacteria; order Enterobacterales; family Yersiniaceae; genus Serratia; species Serratia sp. AXJ-M. The sequence goes on from NZ_CP059394.1 coordinate 2,223,935, forward strand.
CTGAGTTTTTCCGTATGGGCGCAGGACGCCACCGTCAGCAGCGAGCTGATCAAACGCGGTGAGTATTTGGCGCGCGCCGGTGACTGCGTGGCCTGCCACACCAACGGCAAAAGCGGTAAAGAGTTTGCAGGCGGTCTGGCGATGGAAACGCCGATCGGCACCATCTACTCCACCAATATTTCGCCGGACAAGAAAACCGGTATCGGTGATTACAGCTTCGAAGACTTTGACAATGCGGTACGCAAAGGCGTCGCCAAAAACGGCAGCACCCTGTACCCGGCGATGCCGTATCCGTCGTTTGCCTTGGTGAAAGAGGATGACATGCGCGCCATGTACGCCTATTTCATGCACGGTGTGCAACCGGTGGAGCAGGCCAACAAGGATTCCGACATTCCTTGGCCGCTGTCGATGCGTTGGCCGTTGAGCATCTGGCGCGGCATGTTTGCGCCTTCACCGGCCGACTTTGTGGCTGACACCAAGGCGGATCCGGTGATTGAACGCGGTCGCTATCTGGTGGAAGGGCTGGGTCACTGTGGCGCCTGCCATACGCCACGTAGCCTTACCATGCAGGAAAAAGCGCTGAGCAATAACGACGGCGACACCTATCTGTCCGGCAGCAATGCGCCGATCGACGGTTGGGTGGCTTCCAGCCTGCGCGGTGACAACAAGGATGGGTTGGGGACCTGGAGCGAAGCCGAACTGACGGAGTTCCTGAAAACCGGACGCAACGACAAGTCTATCGTGTTTGGTGGCATGAGCGACGTGGTAGAGCACAGCCTGCAGTATCTCAGCGATGAGGATCTGACGGCGATCTCGCGCTATCTGAAAACGCTGCCGCCGAAAGACGGCAAGCAGCAGGCGGCACCGGTCGAAGACAGCGTCGCCAAGGATCTGTGGCGCGGTAACGACAGCAAGCCCGGAGCGGCGCTGTACGTCGATAACTGCGCGGCCTGCCACCGCACCGATGGCGTAGGCTATAAACGCGCCTTCCCGGCGCTTAAGGGCAATCCGGTGGTACAGACCGAAGACGCGACTTCGCTGATTCATATCGTGCTGACAGGTAACACCACGCCGGCGGTGAAAGGGGCGGTTTCCAACATCACCATGCCGCCGTTCGGCTGGCGTCTGAACGACCAGCAGGTAGCGGATGTGGTGAACTTCATCCGTTCAAGCTGGGGCAACAGCGCCAAGCCAATCGACGCCTCAGACGTGGCCAGCGTGCGTAAAGACCGCTCGATGATCCGCGATGAGAAGGAGATGGGCAGCGCCGCCGTGCCGGAACATCCGGACGCCAACAAGTAAATCTGAAAGGGCCTCGTTCGAGGCCCTTTTCTTTTGGCCGGGCGTGCTGATTTTGGCAGCATTTTCTGCTCGTAAATCACTCTGTCAGCCGATAAAACATAGACCCGAGCCGCATTTTTCATTATCCTTTGCCGTCCTTTTAGCAGGAACAAGAGTGAAATACTGCGTTAATCCACTGATTAATATTAAAAATTCGCGGAGAAGGATATCCCGTTGAGCGCAATCGTTGTCGCTGAAGAGTAAGGTAAGCTTTCTTATGAGTACGATTTCTCCCGATTCAGGCACGCTGGCAACCGCCCAGGCTGCCAAATGGAATAAAACCGATACCGTGTGGATGTTTGGGCTCTATGCCACCGCTGTCGGCGCAGGAACCCTGTTCCTGCCGATCAATGCAGGTCTGAATGGCCCGCTGGTCCTGTTGTTGATGGCGTTGTTCGCTTTCCCGCTGACTTATTTACCGCACCGCGCATTGAGCCGCTTTGTGCTGTCAGGCTCCAGCCGTGACGGCAATATCCATGATGTGGTGGTGGAGCACTTTGGCGTGCTGGCCGGCAAAATCATCATGGTGCTGTACCTGATGGCGTTCTTCCCGATCGTGCTGGTGTACAGCATCTCGATCACCAATGCGCTGGACAGCTTCCTGATCCATCAGTTTCACCTGGCGCCGCTACCGCGTGTCTGGCTGAGCCTGGCGGTGGTGGTGGTTCTGAACCTGGTGTTGCTGCGCGGCAAAGACGCTATCGTTTCGGCGATGGGCATGTTGGTGTTCCCGCTGCTGGTGTTTTTGATGGGTATCTCGCTGTATCTGGTACCCACCTGGCAAACGGCAAACTTTGTCAGCGGCCTGGCCAACACCCAGTTCAGCAGCCCGGACCTGTGGCATTCACTGTGGCTGGCGGTGCCGGTGATGGTGTTTTCTTTCAGCCATGCGCCGATTATTTCGTCCTTCGCCTCCACGCAAAAGAGCCTGTACGGTGAGAAGGCCGAACGCCGCTGCGCGCGTATCATGCGCTACAGCTATGTGCTGATCTGCGTCACCGTCTTGTTCTTTGTCTTTAGCTGCGTACTGAGCCTGTCACATGAGGATATGCAGCAGGCGAAAGATCAAAACATCACCGTGCTGACCACGCTGGCGAACAAATTCTCCAACCCGCTGATCGCCTACCTTGGCCCAATGATGGCGATGCTGGCGATGGCCAAGTCTTATCTCGGCACTTCCCTGGGCGTGACCGAAGGGGCAACCAGCCTGATCGACGGCCTGACGCGAGCGGTTGGCAAACCCTTGAGCTCGCGAATTACGCACCGGATTTCTGCGATATCGCTGTTCCTGCTGACCTGGGCGGCGACGGTGTGGAACCCAAGTGCGCTGCACATTATCGAAACCATCAGCGGTCCGCTGATTGCAGCGATCCTGTTTATTCTGCCGATGTACGCTGTGCGTGCAGTGCCCGCGATGCGCCGCTATCGTGCGCTGAGCAACGTCTTTGTCCTGGTGATGGGCCTGATAGCGCTGTCGGCGCTGATTTACGGCCTGATTTGACCTCAGTAGCGCATCGGATTCGGTGCGCTGCTTTTTCCCTGTTCACATCCCTTTTCAATTAAGCGAAAACGCACCTGGGGTTCTCTTTGATAATGGGAGCGGTTCTCATTATTATTTCCGCACTGATTTCCTACGCTAAGGAGTTTTACGTGCACCGTCGAATCACCCTGTTGGCTTTGGCCTGCGCCTGCGGTTTATCCGCTCAGGCGATGGCGACCACTTATCCGTTAACCCTGACAGATACCTCCGGCCAGAGTCTGACCATCAAGCAAGAGCCGAAGCGCATTGTGGTGCAGGACGGGCGCGATATTCTGACGCTGGCCTTGCTCGACCGCGCCGATCCTTTCGCCCGGCTGGTGGCCTGGAATAACCTGCTCAAGAAAAGCGACGGTGAAACCTGGAAGTTCCTGCGTAACAAGTGGCCGGAAGCCAGCGGCATTATCGATATGGGCTTTAGTGATAAGGGCGAGGTCAACCTGGAAAGCGTGATCGCCAAACAGCCTGATCTGATGGTGGCTCAACTGCGTTCCAAGCCTTCACTGAGCCAGACTGGCGTGTTGGATAAGCTGAAAGCGCTCAACATTCCGGTGCTGTTTATCGACACCATGCTCAAGCCGGTGGAAAACACCCCGAAAAGCATCACGCTGCTGGGTGAGACCCTCAACCGTGAAAGCGAAGCGAAACAGTACACCGACTTCTATCAGCAGCATTATCAGAACATCCTGGATAAAACCAAAGCCGTCGAGCCAAAGCCGTTGGTATTTATCGAGGCAAAAGCCGGTCTTAACGGGCTTGAGTCCTGTTGTTTCACTCATTCTCACGTCGGTTGGGGTGGGATGATCGAGGCGGTAGGCGCACGTAACCTGGGTTCCGCATTGTTGCCTGGCGCAACCGGCGACGTCTCCCTGGAAAAAGTGATCAGCATGAAACCTGACGCCTATATCGTGTCCGGCTCTCAATGGGCGACCAAAACCAATGCCGCAGTGCCCTTTGGTTACGGCGTGACGCAGCAGCAGGTTGATGACGCCTTTAATCGGATGAAGCAACGCCCGGGTTTCGCTCAGGTTACGGCGGTGAAGGAGGGGCGCTTCTACGGCATTTACCATAACTTCTATAACCACCCGTACAACATCGTCGGGCTGGAATATCTGGCGAAGTTTATCTATCCGAATCAGTTCAAGGAATTGGATCCGGCAAAAACCTACAGCGAAATCCTCAGCCGCTTTACCGAAGTGCCGGAAGGTAAGGGGATATTGGGTGCGCAGGCACCGGCAGGAAAGTAAACATCGTGAAGGGCGCGGCTGATACCGCGCCCTTATTGTCAGGCCGCAGGCACGTAGGTGGAGATGATTTCCAACACGCCGTTGATAATAAACTGCACGCCCATACACACCAGCAAGAACCCCATCAGACGCGAAATGGCTTCGATGCCGCTTTTGCCCACCAGGCGCATAATGGCGCCGGAACTGCGCAGGCAGACCCACAGGATAAAGGCAACCGAGAAGAAAATCGCCACCGGGGCCACCAGCAGCACCCAATGGGCGAAACCCAGCGTATTTTCGTGAATGCTCGATGCGGAGCTGATGATCATGGCGATAGTCCCGGGGCCAGCGGTGCTTGGCATTGCCAGGGGGACAAAGGCGATATTGGCCGAGGTTTTCTTACGCAGTTCGTTTGACTTGGTTTCCACTTCTGGCGCGTCTTCTGCGCTTTGCTGCGGGAACAACATGCGGAAACCGATAAATGCCACAATCAACCCACCGGCAATACGCAGACCGGGAATGGAAATGCCGAAGGTGTTCATCACTACTTGGCCGGCGTAGAACGCCACCGTCATGATAAAGAATACATAAATGGATGCCATCAGCGACTGCTGATTGCGTTCTTCGCGCGTCATATTGCCCGACAGGCCAAGCAACAGCGCGACGGTGGTCAGCGGGTTGGCCAGTGGCAACAGCAGTACCAAACCCAGTCCGATGGCCTGGAATAACTGCAGAATACTTGTCATAAAGCGAACTCCCTGTTTTCAGTTAAAACACGACAGCGCAACCTGATCGCCTGCCATGAAATGCGAATTGCTTCCGCAATAAGTGACTTAAAATACAATGAATTAATAAAAGGTTCTCACACCATTAACCTGGACTGCCAGGGGGGAGCAGTTCAAGAACGGCGTCGGTATTAGCGTCATCGTCGTTCACGCAATCATTGGTAATCTCCGGAGTATCCTCACATTCCATCGGCGGCTCATTCACCGCGATGGCCCGTGGATGACGGTCTGCTCCCAGATGGAGCAGGACAAAAAGAGCCGTCAGCACCAGGCAGGCGCCAACGAGTAATTTCAATAACCGGTTCATGATGCGGGGTGCTTCTCAACTCTGCCGTTAATGGCATCAGGATAGCGGGAGCCAGAGATGTTCGCCATCGCTGATTTGCGCAATGTGCAGGGAGCAACACGCCGGCTAAACACGGACAAAGAGTACATGTATCATTAGTTAATTTTATATTTTTGATCATTAAGCCACCCCTTTTTTTATTGGATTCTATACTGATAGGGCTTTCGGGCAGTTTTACTTAATCGAAAAGCTTAAAAGGAGTTTTACTATGCAAGTGGCAAACGAATTGGCAACGGTTAAAAAAATATCGTGGGGCAGCGTAATTGGCGGGGTTATCACCGTTTTGGCGGTGTCGCTGCTGCTGTCTACTCTGGGGACCAGTCTGGGGTTTTCCATCGTCGATCCGACCTCTGACGATCCGGTCAACGGGGCCGGTACGACTGTGGTGGTTTGGTCTGCAATTTCGATCATCCTGAGCCTGGCTGCCGGTGCCTTTATTGCCGGTCGTCTGGCAGCGAATGATGGGTTAATCCACGGTTTCCTGGTTTGGGCCACCTCGCTGATTGTGGCGGCCGTGTTGGGCGCTTTGTTGGTGGGGTCTGCAGTCAAAGCTACCGGGAACGCGCTGGGGGCTATTGCCTCAACTTCCGGTAGCCTGCTTTCCGGTGCCGGGTCAGCCATTGGTAAAGGCGCTTCGGGTCTCGCGGATGCCGGCGGCAAAGTGTTTGATAAGTTGGGTATCGACACCAAGTTGGAACCCGAAAAGTTACAAGACAATGTCGTGGCGGCACTGAAAAAAAGCGATATCCCTTCATTGCAGCCGGAGTTTATGCAGCAACAGTTGGACGCGGCCAAGAGTGAAGTGGGGGACGCGGTAAAAGCGTTGGCGCTGCAGCCTGACAATAGCGATGCAATTATTCAGGATCTGGTTGCCAAATTGAAAAAACACGGTGAGGCCATTTCGCAGGACGTCGATGAGGATTCGCTCAAGAAAGCGCTGTCGGAGAATACCGATATGACACCGCAGGAAGTTGACCAGACCGTCAAAAATCTGGTGGATGCGAAAAACAAAACGGCGCAGTTGGTGAATCAGCGCTTGAACGACGTGGAAGTAAAAATTAATCAGGCTAAGCAGGAATATACAGAGCTGAAGCAAAAAGCGCGCGAGCAGGCAGCGGAAGCGGCTAAGGCCTTGTCTCATGCGGCCCTGTGGTCATTCTTCGCATTGCTGATTGGCGCAGTCATCAGCGCGTTGGCCGGCCTGTGGGGCGTTAAGACCAACAGCCGTATCGTGGTGGTGAGAGAATAACGGCGACAAGGAGTTAGCCGGGTCTTACTTGCGCGTCTCAATATCGGGATGAGAGGCCCGGATCTTCACGACGGTGAAGTGACAGCCAGGAAAGACTGGCATCCTCCCTGGCAATTTGCCGGGGATTTTTGTTTTTTATGGCCCTTTAGTGGCAAATCAGACACGAAGTAAGCCTATTCCGCATCAATTGCTACGATCCCCTTGCGCAGGTGAATACCATAGTCGCGCTTTAAATAATAACGAGTATGACTATGAAACATGATCTGCAAATTTTACTGGGAAAAATAGGCTCCTTTCTGCTTTACAGCGCATTTTTGGCTGCGCTGATGGGCTTAATGTTCATTGATGTGCACTGGTTGCATAATTTTGTCTACGAAACCTCCTTAACCGAATCGGCGCAGGAAGTGATGCTGGCCGCCATCTCAGGCTTATTCTTTGTGGCTGCACGCCGGCAAGTTGCCTACCGGCCCGCATGGGTGCTGGCGGGAGGTTTCTTCCTTTGCATGCTGATCCGCGAGATGGATTTTGCCTTCGATATGCTGTGGCACGGTTCCTGGCTGTGGTTCGCCTTGGCGGTGACGCTTGGATGCCTGTGGTATGCGTCACGCCACATTGAGGCCACGGTGCAGGGATTGGCGCATTTCGTGACGCATCCGAGCTACGGCATGATGTGCGCAGGCCTGCTGTGCATTCTGGTATTTTCACGCTTGTTTGGCATGAATTCTCTGTGGCAAATGCTGATGCTGGATGGCTATAACCGGGTGGTGAAGAACATGGTGGAAGAGGGCTGCGAGCTGTTGGGTTACGCCTTCTGCCTGATTGCCGCGTTGGGTTACCTGAAGGACCGCCCAGCTTCCCGCTAAAGCCGGGCCTGTGCCGCAGTTTATTTATCCGGAACAATTTTAGTGATACTATCCGCTTAGCCAATATGGCTGTGAAGGTATGCTTTCCATTCTGTGTACCAAGTTAGGTTTCAATCTGGCAATTGTGGGCGAGATCTGAAACCTGGCTGACTAAACCCAAACTCAATTTTCGTACTGCATGTGATCTGTCGTGTGGGTCACCACTGTAGATAAGGAATTATTAATGCCTGTTATTACTCTTCCTGACGGAAGTCAGCGTCATTTCGATCACCCTGTTTCCCCTTTGGATGTTGCCCGCGATATCGGCCCTGGCCTGGCGAAAGCCTGTATTGCCGGCCGTGTGAACGGTGAACTGGTTGATGCCGGCGATCTGATCGAATCAGACGCGCAGTTGGCTATCATCACCATCAAGGATGCCGAAGGCCTGGAAATCATGCGCCACTCCTGTGCGCACCTGTTGGGTCATGCCATCAAGCAGCTGTGGCCAGACACCAAAATGGCTATCGGCCCAGTGATCGACAACGGTTTCTATTATGACGTTGATATCGACCGTACCCTGACGCAGGAAGACCTGGATCTGCTGGAAAAGCGGATGCATGAGTTGGCCGACAAAGATTATGACGTCATCAAGAAGAAGGTTAGCTGGCAAGAAGCCCGTGACACCTTTGCCGCGCGTGGTGAAAACTACAAAGTGGCGATTCTGGATGAGAACATCAGCCATGACGACCGTCCTGGCCTGTATCACCACGAAGAATATGTCGACATGTGCCGCGGTCCGCACGTGCCGAACATGCGTTTCTGCCATCACTTCAAACTGCAGAAAACGTCTGGCGCCTACTGGCGTGGCGATAGCAAAAATAAAATGCTGCAGCGTATCTACGGCACCGCATGGGCAGACAAGAAACAGCTGAATGCCTATCTGCAGCGTCTGGAAGAAGCCGCCAAGCGTGACCACCGCAAGATCGGCAAGCAGCTTGACCTGTACCATATGCAGGAAGAAGCGCCGGGTATGGTGTTCTGGCACAACGATGGCTGGACAATTTTCCGCGAGCTGGAAGCCTTTGTGCGCATGAAGCTCAAAGAGTACCAGTACCAGGAAGTGAAAGGGCCATTTATGATGGACCGTGTGCTGTGGGAAAAAACCGGCCACTGGGAAAACTATAAAGACGCCATGTTCACCACCTCCTCGGAAAACCGCGAGTATTGCATCAAGCCGATGAACTGCCCGGGTCACGTGCAGATCTTCAACCAGGGCCTGAAATCCTACCGTGATTTGCCGCTGCGTATGGGTGAGTTCGGCAGCTGCCATCGTAACGAGCCTTCTGGTTCTCTGCATGGCCTTATGCGCGTACGCGGGTTCACCCAGGATGACGCCCATATCTTCTGTACAGAAGAGCAGGTGCGTGCCGAGGTGAACGAATGTATCCGTATGGTCTATGATGTCTACGGTACCTTTGGCTTCGACAAGATTGCAGTAAAACTTTCTACTCGCCCTGAAAAGCGTATCGGGACTGACGATATGTGGACCCGTGCGGAAGAGGATCTGGCTGCGGCGCTGACTGAAAACGGGATTCCGTTTGAATATCAGCCGGGTGAGGGTGCCTTCTACGGACCAAAAATTGAATTTACTCTGCATGATTGTTTGGATCGTGCATGGCAATGTGGTACCGTGCAGCTCGATTTCTTCTTACCTGGCCGTTTAGGCGCATCGTATGTTGGCGAAAACAACGATCGCGTGGTCCCGGTAATGATTCACCGCGCTATTTTGGGCTCCATGGAGCGTTTCATCGGTATTCTTACCGAAGAGTACGCAGGGTTCTACCCAACCTGGATTGCTCCGGTGCAGGTGGTGGTGATGAATATCACCGACAGCCAGTCTGATTATGTCCAGCAATTGACCAAAAAACTGCAGGACGCAGGGATTCGCGTTAAAGCGGACTTGAGAAATGAGAAGATTGGCTTTAAAATTCGCGAACATACTTTACGACGGGTTCCTTACATGTTGGTCTGCGGTGATAAAGAGGTCGAATCAGGCAAAGTTGCCGTTCGTACCCGCCGTGGCAAAGACCTGGGAAGCCTGGACGTAAACGAAGTCGTAGACAAGCTGCAAAAAGAGATTCGCAGCCGTAGTCTTCATCAACTGGAGGAATAAAGTATTAAAGGCGGAAAACGAGTTCAACCGGCGCGTCCTAATCGCATTAACAGAGAAATTCGCGCGCAAGAAGTTCGCCTAACCGGCGTCGATGGCGAGCAGATTGGTATTGTCAGTCTGAATGAAGCTCTTGAAAAAGCTGAGGAAGCGGGCGTTGATTTAGTAGAAATCAGCCCAAATGCCGAACCGCCAGTTTGCCGAATCATGGATTACGGCAAATTCCTCTACGAGAAGAGCAAGTCGACAAAAGAACAGAAGAAGAAGCAAAAAGTTATTCAGGTCAAGGAAATCAAATTCCGTCCTGGTACCGATGATGGCGACTATCAGGTCAAACTACGCAACCTGATTCGCTTTCTGGAAGATGGCGATAAAGCCAAAATCACCCTGCGTTTCCGTGGGCGTGAGATGGCGCACCAACAGATCGGTATGGAAGTGCTTAACCGCGTCCGTAAAGACCTGTGTGAAGATTCTGATTTGGCCATTGTCGAATCCTTCCCTACGAGGATCGAAGGCCGTCAGATGATCATGGTGCTCGCACCGAAGAAGAGACAGTAAGGCTTCCAAGTAATCGAACCCGCGCAGCGCTTGCGTTGTGTGGGTTTTATTCGCCTCACTGATTCGTTGTTTAACAATGCGAAGTGGATTTAATTAAAATGCCAAAGATTAAAACTGTACGTGGTGCAGCCAAACGCTTCAAAAAAACCGGCAGCGGTGGTTTTAAGCGTAAACATGCTAACCTGCGTCATATTCTGACCAAAAAAGCAACCAAGCGTAAACGTCACCTGCGTCCGAAAGGCATGGTGTCTAAAAACGATCTGGTCCTGGTTACCGCGTGCCTGCCGTACGCTTAAGCCATTTTTTTTGAATCTAGAATAAGACTTTAGGAGAGAGCATATGGCTCGCGTAAAACGTGGTGTAATTGCACGCGCACGTCACAAGAAAATTTTAAAACAAGCGAAAGGTTACTACGGTGCCCGTTCGCGCGTTTATCGTGTTGCCTTCCAGGCAGTAATCAAAGCAGGTCAGTACGCTTACCGTGACCGTCGTCAACGTAAGCGTCAGTTCCGTCAGCTGTGGATTGCACGTATCAACGCAGCTGCACGTCAGAACGACATGTCTTACAGCAAATTCATTAACGGCTTGAAAAAAGCTTCTATTGAAATTGACCGTAAGATCTTGGCTGACATCGCGGTCTTCGACAAAGTGGCATTCTCTGCACTGGTTGAGAAAGCGAAAGCAGCACTGGCGTAAGTCAGTTGAAGAGGGAGCTTGCTCCCTCTTTTAATCTTTAGCTTTCAGAGACAATATTGACTTTTATTGCCCGCCGCTTTATCACTGGTGGACAATCATCGACAAGGTAACGCAATCATGCACGCTGCTATTTTTCGTTTCTTCTTTTACTTTAGCGCCTGATCTCAGGAGGCTTTGCGCGTAAGAAAAGAAACGAAAAGTAGCGCCTAAGCCTCCCCTGTGGAGGCTTTTTTGTTTTTGGCCGTCTTCTGAGCCGGGTTAAAGCGTTAAATGCTTTGAAGATGTGCTAAAGGCGTGTTCGAATAATAGATAACAATTACTTAGAGCCATATCGGCCAGAGGAAGAGGAAAGCAATGCCACATCTCGCAGAGCTGGTTGCCAATGCCAAGGCAGCCGTAGAAGATGCCCAGGATGTTGCCGCGTTGGATTTGGTGCGCGTCGAATATTTAGGCAAGAAAGGCCATTTTACCTTGCAGATGCAATCGCTGCGTGACGTGCCGGCAGAAGATCGCCCGGCAGCAGGCGCGGTAATCAACCAGGCAAAACAGGCAGTGCAGGATGCGCTGAACGCGCGTAAAAATACGCTGGAATCGGCTGCGCTGAACGAGCGACTGGCAGCAGAAACCATCGACGTTTCCCTGCCGGGCCGTCGTATGGAAAACGGTGGGCTGCATCCGGTCACCCGTACCATCGACCGTATCGAAGCTTTCTTCGGCGAACTGGGTTTCTCCGTTGAGACCGGGCCTGAGATTGAAGACGACTATCATAACTTCGACGCGTTGAACATTCCGGGTCACCACCCGGCGCGTGCCGATCACGATACCTTCTGGTTCGACGCCACGCGCTTGCTGCGCACCCAAACTTCCGGCGTGCAAATCCGCACCATGAAGAACCAGCAGCCGCCAATCCGCATTATTGCGCCGGGCCGCGTTTATCGTAATGACTACGACCAAACGCACACCCCGATGTTCCATCAGATGGAAGGGCTGATTGTCGATAAAGACATCAGCTTCACCAATCTGAAGGGCACACTGCATGATTTCCTGAACAACTTCTTTGAAGAAGATTTGCAGGTTCGTTTCCGTCCGTCTTACTTCCCGTTTACCGAACCTTCTGCTGAGGTGGATGTGATGGGTAAAAACGGCAAGTGGCTGGAAGTTCTGGGTTGCGGCATGGTGCACCCGAACGTTCTGCGCAATGTGGGCATCGATCCGGAAATCTATTCCGGCTTCGCTTTCGGTATGGGTATGGAGCGTCTGACGATGCTGCGTTACGGCGTCACCGACCTGCGTGCGTTCTTCGAAAACGATCTGCGTTTCCTCAAACAGTTTAAGTAAGGCGGGAATATCACATGAAATTCAGTGAACTCTGGTTGCGCGAGTGGGTAAACCCGGCCATCAGCAGCGAAGCATTATCCGATCAAATTACCATGGCCGGTCTGGAAGTAGACGGCGTGGAGCCGGTTGCCGGCGCCTTTAACGGCGTGGTAGTAGGCCATGTGGTTGAGTGCGGTCAGCACCCGAACGCAGACAAATTGCGCGTGACCAAGGTCAACGTGGGTGGCGATCGCCTGCTGGACATCGTCTGTGGCGCACCAAATTGCCGTACCGGCCTGAAGGTGGCGGTTGCCACCGTAGGCGCAGTACTGCCGGGTGACTTCAAGATCAAAGCCGCCAAACTGCGCGGCGAGCCTTCCGAAGGCATGCTGTGTTCGTTCTCCGAGCTGGGCATTACCGACGATCACGACGGTATCATTGAGCTGCCGGAAGACGCGCCGATTGGCACCGATATCCGTGAATACCTGTCGCTTGACGACAACACCATCGAAATCAGCGTAACGCCAAACCGTGCCGACTGCCTGGGCATTATCGGTGTAGCGCGTGACGTTGGGGTGCTGAACCAGGTTGCCCTGACCGAGCCGGATATGAGCCCGGTAGCCGCCACTATTGCGGATACGCTGCCAATTCGCGTTGACGCGCCGCAGGCGTGCCCGCGTTACCTGGGCCGCGTAGTAAAAGGCATCGATGTCAAAGCGGCAAGCCCGCTGTGGATGCGCGAGAAGCTGCGTCGTTGCGGCATCCGCTCCATTGATGCGGTGGTTGACGTGACCAACTACGTACTGTTGGAACTGGGTCAGCCAATGCACGCCTTCGATCTGAGCCGTATTGAAGGCGGTATCGTGGTGCGTATGGCGAGCGAAGGCGAAACCCTGACGCTGCTGGACGGCAACGAAGCCAAACTGAATGCCGATACCTTAGTGATCGCCGATCACCAGAAAGCGCTGGCCATGGGCGGCATTTTCGGTGGTGAACACTCCGGCGTGAATGAAACTACTCAGGACGTGCTGCTGGAATGCGCGTTCTTCAGCCCGCTGTCCATTACCGGTCGTGCGCGCCGTAATGGTTTGCACACTGACGCTTCACATCGCTACGAGCGTGGCGTTGATCCTGCATTGCAGTACAAAGCGATGGAGCGTGCGACCCGCCTGCTGATTGATATCTGTGGCGGTCAGGCTGGCCCGGTCATCGATGTGACAGCTGAAGCCGAATTGCCGAAGCGTGCCACCATCACCCTGCGTCGCGAAAAGCTGGACCGTCTGATCGGCCACGTGGTACCGAGCGAGCAGGTGAGCGATATTCTGCGTCGTTTGGGTTGCCAGGTGACCGAGCAAGGCGACAACTGGCTGGCGGTCGCGCCGAGCTGGCGTTTCGATATGGAAATCGAAGAGGACCTGGTAGAAGAAGTCGCACGCGTTTACGGCTACAACAATATTCCTGACGTGCCGGTACGTGCTGACCTGATCATGACCAAGCATCGCGAAGCGGATCTGACGCTCAAGCGTGTGAAAACCATGCTGGTCGATCACGGCTTCCAGGAAGCGATCACTTACAGCTTCGTCGATCCTAAGGTTCAGGCCTTGCTGCACCCGGGCGAAGAAATGCTGATCCTGCCAAGCCCAATCTCGGTAGAGATGTCCGCTATGCGCCTGTCGCTGTGGACCGGCTTGCTGTCTGCGGTGGTATATAACCAGAATCGTCAGCAGACTCGTCTGCGCCTGTTTGAAAGCGGTCTGCGCTTTGTGCCTGATACTGCGGCAAATCTGGGTATCCGTCAGGATGTCATGCTGGCAGGGGTGATTGCAGGCCATACGCATGAAGAACATTGGGATCTGGCGCGTAAGCCGGTCGACTTCTATGATTTGAAAGGGGATCTGGAGTCTGTCCTGGAGCTGACCGGTAAATTATCCGAAATTCAGTTCAAGGCAGAGACCAATCCAGCCCTGCATCCAGGGCAAAGCGCCGCTATTTATTTCCAGGGCGAACGTGTCGGTTTCATCGGTGTGGTTCATCCGGAACTTGAACGTAAACTGGATCTTAACGGCCGTACCGTGGTGTTTGAACTGGAGTGGAACAAGGTCGCAACCCGCGCCGTGCCTCAGGCGCGGGAGATTTCTCGCTTCCCGGCAAACCGTCGAGATATCGCCGTTGTGGTGGCTGAAAACGTCCCCGCAGAAGATATTTTGGCAGAGTGTAAGAAAGTTGGCGCAAATCAGGTAGTTGGCGTAAACTTGTTTGATGTGTACCGTGGCAAGGGCGTGGCAGAGGGTTATAAGAGCCTGGCTATCAGTCTGGTATTGCAGGATACCGCTCGTACACTGGAAGAAGAGGAGATAGCCGTTACCGTTGCAAAATGTGTAGAGGCTCTAAAACAGCGATTCCAAGCATCCTTGAGGGATTGAACCTATGGCGCTTACTAAAGCTGAAATGTCAGAACACCTGTTTGAAAAGCTTGGGCTTAGCAAACGGGATGCCAAAGACCTGGTAGAACTGTTTTTCGAAGAGGTACGTCGTGCTCTTGAGAACGGTGAGCAGGTGAAACTGTCAGGTTTTGGCAATTTTGATTTGCGTGACAAGAACCAACGTCCGGGGCGTAACCCGAAGACCGGCGAGGACATTCCGATTACGGCGCGCCGCGTGGTCACTTTCCGTCCAGGGCAAAAACTGAAAAGTCGGGTAGAGAACGCAAGCCCGAAAGAGTAAGTTGCGTGAAACCAAAAAAGGCCGCTTTTGCGGCCTTTTTCTTTTTTTGAAGAAAAATTCGGTTTATTCCTAAATTATGGCCGTAAGAGCCTATGCGATTAAATAAAGTAGGTTGGTGTTTAATTTTAAGACATCCAGATTTTTGCGGATTTTTCTTATGGATATTAATTTTCTTGCTTTACCTGAAATAAAACAAGGAGCCGAGGCTCCTGGTTTTTAATAATGGTTGTAATAGTGGCCCGGGCCACCACCGCCACGATGACCGCCACCGTGGGGGCCGAAGCAGCAGGCGCTGAGCGCGGTGGTCAGCACGGCGACCGTGAACAACATTCCAATGCGTTTAATCATAATAATATCTCTTTGATAAGTGTCAGCGTCATTATAAATAGCGGCATGGCATCCGGTATGTCAGCTATTCGTTAAACGTTGTTAGCAGCTGTTTTATTTAATCTGAAAAATGAGAGTGTATGGATTATGTAAGCGAGGTGAAAACGATCTGAAAATAGGCATTGCGGCGATAGGCGTAAAATAATCGCGCTGATATAACCAGCTCAGCAAAAAATAAAGTGAGAGTGCCAAAATGAAAAAGATCCTGTTGCTGTTGTGTTTACCGCTGTTGCTGCCGCTCGTTGCCCAGGCAGATGTCTCCATTGATATCAACGTGCCGGGCGTCTCGGTCCATCTGGGGGATCAGGATCGGCGAGGTTACTACTGGGACGGCTATGACTGGCGTCCGCCACAGTGGTGGCATGCCCATCAGGGACGCGGCGTGGGTGAGCGTAATAGCCGTGGTCTGTACTGGGACGGTGGTCGCTGGCAACCCTCACCGCCGCGCGGCAACGATCACCGGAGTCCAGAGCGGGGCGGCAATCCGTTCCACGGTGAACGCGATAACCGTAACGATGGCAACCGTCATGATAATGACCACGGTAAGGGCCGCGGCAACGACAATGACCACGGTAAACCCTACCCACAAAACGGAAATGATCCGCGACGCTAATTGAGTGTACGACGTCTGGTGTTGCCCCTCAGTGGAGGGGGGCAGCATCAGCCGTTGTTTTCCTGCCATAATCCTCAAGCAAGGCTTTCCCTTCTGGCGCTAACCCCCTAATATTTGACCCAGACGTCAATTATTCGACCGCCGCTCGCGGCCCGCAGGGAATCGCCACACCTATGCCAACCAGCCAGACCTTTACTTTATTACTGCACAAACAGCGTCATCGCGATAAACGCCATTTATGGCTGTTGGCGCTGGGCGTTGCCGTGGCTTTTGTTTTTAGCCTCAGCGCGGGTGATGTCTGGCTTTGGCCCTCACAGTGGTCAAGTGATGCGGCGCAGCTGTTTGTCTGGCAATTACGCCTGCCGCGTGCGCTAGCGGTGATGTTGGTCGGAGCCAGCCTGGCCATTGCCGGTGCGGTAATGCAGGCCTTGTTTGAGAACCCGTTGGCGGAGCCTGGCTTATTGGGAGTGGCTAATGGTGCCGGGGTTGCACTGGTGCTAATGGTATTACTGGGCAACGGCCTGCTGCCGGTGGCGTTGATGAGCCTGAGCGCCATTGCGGGTGCGTTAATCATGACCTTTATGCTGCTGAGCTTTGCTCGTCGCAAGCGTCTGACCAACGCGCGATTATTGTTGGTCGGCGTTGCCTTGGGCATTGTGTGCAGTGCAGTGATGACCTGGGCAGTGTACTTCAGTTCCAGCCTGGATCTGCGCCAGCTAATGTACTGGATGATGGGCGGCTTTGGCGGCGTAGACTGGCGCCAAAAATGGCTGGTGCTGGCCCTGGTGCCGGTGGTGCTGTGGCTGTGTTGCCAGGGCAAGGCGCTGAACTTTATGGCGCTGGGCGAGGTACAGGCCCGCCAGCTCGGGCTTTCACTGCATTTGTGGCGCAATCTGCTGGTGCTGGCAATCGGCTGGCTGGTAGGCGTTAGTGTGGCGTTGGCGGGGGTGATCGGATTTGTCGGGCTGGTGATACCGCATATGCTGCGCCTTAGCGGTTTGACCAATCAACGTTATTTACTGCCGGGTTGCGCACTGGCCGGTGCCGGTGTCTTGCTGGCGGCCGACGTGGTGGCGCGTATCACGTTGCTGTCGGCTGAATTGCCCATCGGGGTGGTGACAGCCACCCTGGGGGCACCTCTGTTTATCTGGTTGCTCACTCGGGTAAAAAGCGTAAGGTAGTTTCTCTATTCACCTGCAAGTAAAACAAGAGGATAAGCTCCATGACTCAAGCTATTTATGACATTCCGCTGAACACCATCGAAAATCAATCTACCACGCTGGCACAATATAAAGGCCGCGTGTTGCTGGTGGTGAATGTGGCGTCGGAATGCGGCCTGACCAAGCAATATGAAGGGCTGGAAGCCCTGTACGAAACCTACAGGGATCAAGGTTTTGAGGTGCTGGGATTCCCCTCCAACGAATTTCTGGGGCAGGAGCCAGGCAGCAACGAAGAGATCCTGGCGTTTTGCCGGGGTACCTTTGGCGTTCAGTTCCCGATGTTTGCCAAACTGGAAGTGAACGGCGAAAACCGCCATCCATTGTATCAGGCGTTGACCGCGGCCAAACCGCACGCCGTTGCGCCACAGGGCAGTGAGTTCCTGGCGCGTATGAGCAGCAAGGGGCGGGCACCAAAGCAAACTGGCGATATCCTGTGGAACTTCGAGAAATTCCTGATTGGCCGCGATGGCAAGGTCATCGAACGCTTTTCCCCGGATACGACGCCGGAAGATCCTGCGTTGCTGGCCGCCGTCAAACAGGCGCTGGCCGACTAAAGAAGGAGCGGTAATACATCATGCTGCAACTCAGGCAGGTTGGGGTAGAAGGGCGCTTGGCCCCGTTTTCAGCACAGGTTGATGCTGGGTTGCAGTTTCACCTTATTGGCCCGAACGGCGCCGGTAAAAGCACGCTGTTGGCCCGCCTGGCGGGTATCTTGCCCGGTATCGGGGAGATCCTGCTGGACGGCCATCCGCTGAAAAGTTTTCAGGGCAATGAGCTGGCACTGCGTCGTGGTTATTTAAGCCAACAGCAGCCCCCGGTGGCGTTGATGCCGGTATTCCAGTATCTGGCATTGCATCAACCGGCGGGAGCTTCGGAAGAGGCGCTGGAAAGCACCATTCTTTATCTGTGCCAGCGTTTAAAGCTGATGGACAAGCTGCCGCGCATGCTGACTCAGTTATCCGGCGGGGAATGGCAGCGAGTACGTCTGGCCGCGGTGCTGCTGCAGGTCTGGCCGACGGTTAACCCGTACAGCCAATTGCTGCTGTTGGATGAACCGACCAACAGCCTGGACGTGGCGCAGAAGGTGGCATTGGACCGACTATTAAGAGAGTTTTGCCAGAGCGGGCGCAGTGCCTTGGTTTGCGCGCACGATCTCAACCACACCTTACAGCAGGCCGATCGGGTCTGGCTGCTGCATGCGGGGCGCTTAGTTGCTCAGGGCAGCACGCGGGAGGTGATGGAGCCGGTTCTGCTGTCACAAATTTATGACGTCGATTTTCATTTGCAGGCAGTGGGCGATCAACGCTGGATTATGACCAAAACCGCCTAGTGCGTTAGCGTATTGAAAATGCGGCCTAAACGAAAATTAAACGGACTCGATATAAATAGCCGAGTAAGCATCGGCTTTATTTCACTCTTCGCTAAAAATCACCTCATAAATCTTGAAAACCGTCGCTGACGTGCTACGCTGATTTAGTTCGAATAAAATAAGTAAATAATTATTAATAACTATAACTAATTGATTTTTAAATCAATATAAAATGATGATGATGGCCCTCGCAAATCAGATAGTCCGCTGATAATTAATCTCGCCTTAAGGTTTAGTTAAGCTTGCGGCCGTACATTGGCAGTTAATCCACCGGGAACGATTCTCTCTGGCGTTTAATATTCGTTAAATAAAAGAGATCTACAGTGTCATTAAAAGAAATTTGATACGTTTGGGGTTAACTATGGATCAATTTTTACCTTTCTCACGCCCGGCGATCGGCGATGAAGAAATCGCGGCGGTAGAAAAGGTATTGCGTTCAGGGTGGATCACCACCGGACCGCAAAATCAGCAGTTGGAAAGTGAGTTTTGCGCCACCTTCGGCTGCAAACATGCGATTGCCGTTTGTTCCGCTACTGCAGGCATGCATATCACCCTGATGGCTCTGGGCATTGGTCCCGGCGATGAAGTCATCACTCCCTCACAAACTTGGGTTTCAACCCTCAACATGATTGAGTTGCTCGGCGCCACGCCGGTAATGATCGACGTTGATCGCGATACGTTGATGGTCAATGCCAGGGATGTTGAAGCCGCCATTACGACCAAAACCAAAGCTATTGTCCCGGTGCATTACGCTGGTGCGCCACTGCAAATGGATGCATTGCGAGACGTGGCCAAACGCCATAATCTGCCGCTGATTGAAGACGCCGCTCATGCGGTGGGTTCCCGTTACAACGGTGAATGGGTTGGCGCACAAGGAACGGCCATCTTCTCGTTCCACGCGATTAAAAACCTGACCTGTGCCGAAGGTGGCCTGATTGCCACCGACGACGATGTGCTGGCGGATCGTCTGCGCTGTCTGAAGTTTCACGGTCTGGCCGTTGACGCTTTCGACCGTCAGCAACTGGGGCGCAAGCCGCAGGCCGAAGTGGTGGAGCCGGGCTACAAATACAACCTTTCGGATATCCACGCGGCCATCGCCGTCGTACAGCTGGCGCGCCTGCCGCAGTTGAACGCCCGCCGTAAAGAGCTGGCACAGCGTTATCTCACCGCGCTGGAAGGTTCACCTTTCCTGCCGCTGGGGTTGCCTGATTATCCGCATGACCACGCCTGGCACCTGTTTATGGTGCGCGTTGACGCCGAGCGTTGCGGTATCGATCGCGACCAACTGATGGAACGCCTGAAAGAGGTGGGCATTGGTACCGGTCTGCATTTCCGTGCCGCGCATACCCAGAAGTTTTATCGCGACCGCTATCCGCAATTGTCCTTACCCAATACCGAATGGAACTCGGCGCGTTTGTGCACCTTGCCGCTATTCCCTGATATGACCGACGCTGATGTTGATCGCGTGGTCAAAGCCTTGTCTTCTGTTGTGGAGTCGTTACGTGTCTCGCGTTGAACCGATTAAAAAAGTTTCGGTGGTGATCCCGGTGTACAACGAGCAGGAAAGTCTACCTGCCTTGCTTGAACGTACCACCGCCGCCTGTAAACAGCTGGCCCAGCCCTATGAAATTATCCTGGTCGATGACGGCAGCAGCGACAATTCTGCCGATATGCTGACCGCTGCCGCCGAACAGCCCGGCAGTTGCGTCATTGCCGTATTGCTGAACCGCAACTATGGGCAGCACTCGGCAATCATGGCCGGTTTCAATCAGGTGAGCGGCGATCTGGTGATCACGCTGGATGCTGACTTGCAAAACCCGCCGGAAGAGATCCCGCGGTTGGTGCGGGTGGCGGAAGAGGGTTACGACGTGGTCGGCACTGTGCGCGCCAACCGTCAGGACTCCTGGTTCCGTAAAAGCGCCTCCCGCATCATCAATATGATGATCCAGCGCGCTACCGGTAAATCGATGGGCGACTATGGCTGCATGTTGCGCGCCTATCGCCGCCACATTATCGAAGCGATGCTGAACTGCCACGAGCGCAGCACCTTTATCCCGATCCTGGCGAATACCTTCGCCCGTCGTACTACTGAAATTGACGTGCTGCACGCTGAACGCGAGTTTGGTGACTCTAAATACAGCCTGATGAAGCTGATTAATCTGATGTACGACCTGATCACCTGTTTGACCACCACGCCGCTGCGTTTGCTGAGCGTAGTGGGCAGCGTGATTGCGCTTTCGGGTTTCGTGCTGGCGGTATTGCTGATCGCCCTGCGTTTGATCATGGGCCCTGAATGGGCGGGCGGCGGGGTGTTCACCCTGTTTGCCGTGCTGTTTTCCTTTATTGGCGCCCAATTTGTCGGCATGGGTCTGTTGGGAGAGTACATCGGTCGTATTTATACCGACGTGCGTGCTCGTCCTCGTTATTTTGTTCAGAAAGTGGTCGGTGAACAGCCGAACCACAATACTCAGGAAGAAGAATGATGAAAGCTATTGTATTTGCTTACCATGATATTGGCTGCGCAGGTCTGAAAGCGCTGACTGACGCAGGCTATGACGTTCAAGCAGTATTCACGCATACCGACGATCCTGGTGAGAACAACTTCTTCTCCTCCGTTGCCCGTGTGGGTGCAGAATTGGAGTTACCGGTCTATGCGCCGGAGGACGTTAACCACCCGCTGTGGATCGAACGCATTCGCCAGATGCAGCCGGACATTATTTTCTCCTTCTATTACCGTAATCTGCTGAGCGACGAGCTGCTGTCGCTGGCGCCGCTTGGCGGTTTCAACCTCCATGGTTCACTGCTGCCTCGCTACCGTGGCCGCGCACCGGTGAACTGGGCGCTGGTGAACGGCGAAACAGAAACCGGCGCTACGCTGCATAAAATGGTCAAGCGTCCGGACGCCGGCGATATCGTTGGTCAGCGCAAAGTGGCAATCGCCGCTGACGACACGGCGCTGACGCTGCACAAAAAAGTGCTGGAAGCCGCACAGTCATTGCTGAAGGACGAACTGCCGAAGCTGAAAAACGGCACGGCGACATTCAGTGCGCAAAACGAAGCCGAAGCCAGCTACTTTGGCCGCCGGAATGCGGCAGACGGTGAGATCCTGTGGCATAAATCGGCGCAGGAAATCAACAACCTGATCCGCGCAGTGACCGAACCTTATCCTGGCGCCTTCAGCTATCTCGGTCAGCGTAAATTGATTGTCTGGCGTGCTCGCGTGCTGGATGCGCAGCATGACAAGCAGCCTGGCACCGTGCTCAGTACTTCTCCGCTGGTCATTGCCTGCGGCGAAGGCGCACTGGAAATCGTTGCCGGTCAAAACGATGCCGGCCTGTACGTACAGGGTAGCCGTCTGGCGCAGGAAATGGGCATCGTCACCGACGTACGTCTGGCTGCCAAGCCCAACGCAGTGATGAAGCGCAGAACCCGCGTACTGATCCTCGGCGTTAACGGCTTTATCGGTAACCACCTGACCGAACGTCTGCTGCGTGACGATCGTTACGACATTTACGGTTTGGATATCGGTTCTGATGCCATCAGCCGTTTCCTGGATAACCCGCGCTTCCACTTTGTGGAAGGGGATATCAGCATCCATTCCGAGTGGATCGAGTATCACATCAAGAAATGTGATGTCGTTCTGCCGCTGGTGGCCATCGCCACGCCGATCGAGTACACCCGCAATCCACTGCGCGTGTTCGAGTTGGATTTTGAAGAAAACCTGAAAATCGTTCGTGACTGCGTAAAATACAACAAGCGCATCATCTTCCCGTCCACATCCGAAGTGTACGGTATGTGCGACGACAAAGAGTTCGACGAAGATCATTCCCGCCTGATCGTCGGGCCAATCAACAAACAACGCTGGATTTACTCGGTGTCCAAGCAGCTGCTGGACCGAGTCATCTGGGCCTATGGTGCCAAAGAAGGGCTGAAGTTTACGCTGTTCCGTCCGTTTAACTGGATGGGGCCGCGCCTGGATAACCTGGATGCAGCGCGTATCGGTTCTTCCCGTGCCATCACCCAGTTGATCCTCAATCTGGTGGAAGGGTCGCCGATCAAACTGATGGACGGCGGGGCGCAAAAACGCTGCTTTACCGATATCAACGACGGTATTGAAGCGCTGTTCCGCATCATCGAAAACCGCGACGGCTTGTGCGATGGCCAAATCGTCAACATTGGTAATCCGACCAACGAGGCCAGCATCCGCGAACTGGCGGAAATGCTGCTCGAAAGCTTCAATAATCACCCGTTGCGCGACCGCTTCCCGCCGTTTGCCGGCTTTAAGGATGTCGAAAGCAGCAGCTATTACGGCAAGGGTTATCAGGACGTTGAGCACCGTACGCCAAGCATCAAAAATGCCCGTCGCCTGCTGGATTGGCAGCCGACCATCGCGATGCAGCAAACCGTTGCCGATACCTTGGACTACTTCTTGCGCACCACCGTTCAGGAAGGTGACGGTGCATGAAGAAAGTCGGTCTGCGAGTTGATGTAGATACTTTCAGCGGTACCCGTGAAGGGGTACCGCAGTTGCTGGAGTTGTTCGACAAGTACAACATTCAGGCCAGTTTCTTCTTCAGCGTAGGGCCGGACAATATGGGGCGCCATCTGTGGCGCCTTTTACGTCCGAAATTCCTGTGGAAAATGCTGCGATCGAACGCCGCGTCGCTGTACGGCTGGGATATTCTGCTGGCCGGCACCGCCTGGCCGGGGCGTAATATCGCCCGTGCCCTGGGGCCATTGATGAAACTCACCGCCCAGGCCGGGCATGAAGTGGGCCTGCACGCCTGGGATCATCAGGGCTGGCAGGCCAAGGTCGGCCGTTGGTCTGAGGCGCAGTTGACGCAACAGGTGCAGTTGGGTGTGGATGCGCTGACTGCCAGTACCGGGCTGCCGGTCAAATGCTCGGCCGTTGCCGGTTGGCGCGCGGACACACGGGTGCTGGAAGTGAAGCAGCGCTTCGGTTTTCACTACAACAGCGATTGTCGTGGTACCCATCCGTTCCGTCCGCTGTTAAGCGATGGCCGTGTGGGAACCGTGCAGATCCCGGTGACGTTACCGACCTTTGATGAGGTGATTGGCAGTGAAGTCAGCATGGCTGACTTCAACGATTACATTTTACGGGCGATTGAAAATGATCGCGGCGTGCCGGTTTATACCATTCATACCGAAGTTGAAGGTATGTCTCAGGCCGCCATGTTTGAGCAGTTACTGCAACGGGCGCAACGGCAGGGCATAGAATTCTGCCCGTTAAGCACCTTGTTGCCACAAGATTTGGCGTCATTGCCATTGGGCCGCGTCGAGCGTGCTCCTTTCCCTGGCCGCGAAGGTTGGCTGGGTTGTCAAACCGATGTGAAGGACGATTCATGAAGGCGCTAAAAGGATCCTGGGCCATTGTGTTGGCCATTTTTTTTGCTCTGGTTTACCTGATCCCCCTCAATGGTCGCCTGCTGTGGCAACCGGATGAAACTCGTTACGCCGAGATCAGCCGTGAAATGCTGCAACGCGGCGACTGGGTAGTGCCGCATCTGCTTGGGCTGCGTTATTTTGAAAAACCGGTTGCCGGATATTGGTTCAACAACATCAGCCAGTGGCTGTTTGGCGATACCAACTTCGCGGTGCGTTTTGGCTCGGTATTCAGCACCGGCATGACCGCCGTGCTGGTGTTCGCGCTGGCAATGCTGATGTGGCGCAACGCGCGCCGCGCCAGCCTGGCGACGTTGATTTTCCTGTCGATGGTGCTGGTGTTCAGCATCGGCACGTACAGCGTGCTGGATCCGATGATTTCCCTGTGGCTGGTGGCGGCCATGGTCAGTTATTACCTGACGCTGAAAGCCACCACGGTCAAGGGTAAAGTCGGCGGTTACGTGTTGCTGGGGCTGGCCTGCGGCATGGGCTTTATGACCAAGGGGTTCCTGGCGCTGGCGGTGCCGGTGATTGCGGTGATCCCGATAGTCATTCAGCAGCGGCGGATCAAGGATCTCTTGATCTACGGCCCGTTGGCGATCCTGACCGCGGTATTGCTTAGCCTGCCTTGGGCGCTGGCTATTGCTCAACGTGAGCCGGACTTCTGGAACTACTTCTTCTGGGTGGAGCATATTCAGCGTTTTGCCGAGGATAACGCCCAGCACAAAGCGCCGTTCTGGTATTACATCCCGATTTTGATGGCGGCGGTATTACCGTGGCTGGCGTTGTTGCCGGGATCTTTGCTTAAGGGTTGGCGTGAACGCGTCCAACGGCCGGAGCTGTTCTTCCTGCTGAGTTGGGTGATGATGCCGCTGATCTTTTTCAGCATCGCCAAAGGCAAACTGCCGACCTATATTTTGCCGTGCATGGCGCCGTTGGCGCTGTTGATGGCCGCTTACGCTGAGGATTATGCGGCAAGCCTACGCAGCAAAACTTTCAAGATCAACGCATTGCTGAACGGCTTATTTGGTCTGATTTGCGTGGTGGCGCTGCTGGTGCTGGGTTCAGGATTGCTGCCGAAGGTGAAGCTGTTTGGGGCACAAGAGTGGCCGAAGATCGTCATCGGCATTATTATGTTCGGCGGTTGGCTGTTCTTTGCCATAGTGTCGGCGCGTAATAACGCGCAACGCTGGCGCTGGGCAGCGGCTTGTCCGCTACTGCTGTGCTTGCTGGTGGGTTACGCCATTCCGCAGCAGGTCACTGACTCCAAGCTGCCGCAAAACTTTATCAGCGTAAATATGGCGCAGTTAGGCCATAGCCGTTACGTATTGACCGACAGCGCAGGGGTAGCGGCAGGGCTGGCCTGGGAGTTGAAGCGCAGCGATGTGCTGATGTTCAGCGAGAAAGGTGAGGTGGCTTATGGCCTGGCCTACCCGGATTCCCGCAGCCATTTCATCAGCGATGCCGATTTCCCGCAGTGGTTGGCCCAGGCGCGAAAACAGGGTGACGTCTCATTGGTATTGCAACTGTCGAGAGGGGATCACGTGCCGCAAACCTTACCGGCAGCGGATAAAGTGGTTGAGATGAACCGCTTAGCGCTGCTTTGGTATCAACAGCAGCCATGATAGTCGGCTACTTGCTGGTGCTGGTGGTCAGCCTGCTCACCTGCGGTGGGCAGCTGTGCCAGAAACAAGCGGCCCAGAGTTGGCAATTGCCCCCCGACGTCAGACGGGGGGTGACGCTGCGCTGGCTGCTTCTGGCGGTGTTGTTGCTGGGGTTGGGCATGGCGGTCTGGCTCAACGTGCTGCAGCGCTTGCCGCTCAGCCTGGCTTATCCGACGCTCAGCCTGAATTTCGTGTTGGTGACATTAGCTGCCCGGTGGTTGTTTAACGAACCCACCACCGCACGTCATTGGTACGGCGTGGCGTCGATCATGTTGGGGATCCTGCTGATGAGTATCAATCCATGAGGGGCTACGCCTGGGGCGCGGCCAGCGTGCTACTGGTCACGCTGGCGCAACTGTTGATGAAGTGGGGTATGGCGCAGATCCCTCTGATGTCGTTTGCCGACGTTACGTTAAGCCTGTTTGCCCAGTATTGGGTGCCGCTACTGGCGGTCAGCGGTGGTATCTTCGGTTATGCGTTGTCCATGCTGTGCTGGTTCTTCGCGCTGCACCATCTGCCACTAAACCGCGCTTACCCACTGCTGAGCGTGAGCTATGCGCTGGTGTACCTGGCCGCGGTGATCCTGCCGTGGTTTAACGAATCCGCCACCCTGTTGAAAACGTTGGGAACGCTGTTTATCCTGTTTGGCGTGTGGCTGATTAACAGCCAGGCCAAGGTAAAAACGCCTCAATAGCGCAAAAAGTGGCGCCAATGCGATTATCTCCTTCACCGTGCTTGCCTTTTTCCCCTGCAGGGGGATAAATTAGCCCCAAATAGCGCTTTCCTTACGTGGTGCCGGCTTTGCCTCGCAGGCGGTATGCTTTTACCGGACGGCATGATGCGGCAACGTGTTCAATGAAGGGATATTATGCGGATGCGTATTTGGTTTTTATTAGCCAGTTTAATTCTTGCCGGTTGTAGCAGTCATGCACCGCCGCCCAGCGGTCGGCTGGCGGACTCTATCGTGGTGGTGGCTCAGTTGAATGAGCAACTGCGTCAATGGTACGGCGCACCTTATCGTTACGGTGGGGTCGACCGCGGCGGCGTTGACTGTTCCGGTTTCGTTTATCGCACCTTCCGCGACCGTTTCGATATGCAACTACCTCGTTCGACGGTGGAACAAACCTCGTTGGGAACCAAAGTCTCGCGTGATGAGCTGATGCCGGGCGATCTGGTGTTTTTCAAAACCGGCGGCGGTGAGAACGGTTTGCACGTTGGCATTTATGATACCAACGATCAGTTTATTCATGCCTCCACCAGCCGTGGCGTGATGCGATCCTCGCTGGACAATGTGTATTGGAAAAAAGCCTACTGGCAGGCGCGGCGCATTTAATCTTAAGCTGTTGATTTGGTGTATCATGGCGGCATCACGTGCTTAGCGGGGACCGCCATGAATAACTTACGCTTACTGATTTCCGATTCTTACGACCCCTGGTTCAATCTGGCCGTGGAAGAGTGCATCTTCCGCGAAATGACCACGCAGAAAATCCTGTTCTTATGGCGCAATGCCGAAACGGTGGTCATAGGCCAGTCACAAAACCCATGGAAAGAGTGCAACACCCGGCGAATGGAGCAGGACGGCATTCGCCTGGCGCGTCGTAGCAGCGGCGGTGGAGCGGTATTCCACGATCTGGGTAACACCTGTTTTACCTTTATGGCGGGCAAACCGGGTTACGACAAAACTCTTTCCACCGGTATCATTCTGCAGGCGTTGGCCCAGTTGGGTATTTCTGCCACGGCATCGGGCCGCAATGATCTGGTGATCGAAACGCCGGAAGGCGTGCGTAAAATCTCCGGCTCGGCCTATCGGGAAACCCAGGATCGCGGGTTCCACCATGGCACCTTATTACTGAATGCCGATCTTAACCGTCTGGCGGATTATCTTAATCCGGATCCCAAAAAGCTGCAGGCCAAGGGCATCACCTCGGTACGCTCCCGGGTGGCCAACCTGGTGGAATTTAAACCTGACATCAGCCACCAGCAGGTCTGCGATGCGGTGACTCAGGCATTCTTTGACTACTATGGCGAGACCGCTACGGCGGAAATCATCTCACCGGATGTCTATCCCGACCTGCCGGATTTCGCCGCGCAGTTTGCCAAACAGAGCAGTTGGGAATGGAATTTCGGCAAGGCGCCGGCATTTAGCCATTTACTGAACGAACGCTTTGTCTGGGGTGGGGTGGATATCTTCTTTGACGTAGAAAAGGGGCAGATCTGCCGGGCGCAGATTTTTACCGACAGCCTGAGTCCGGCACCGCTGCAGCGTTTGGCAGAGATGCTGGTGGGTTGCGCTTACCGCAGTGAAGCCTTGGCTGAGTGCTGCGACAAGCTGATTGCTCAGTTCCCGGAGCAGGCTACCGAGTTAGCCGAGCTGCGGCAATGGCTGGCAGAAACGATCAAATAGTAATCAAATTTTGAATATCAAAGGATGACAGTGTTCATCCTTTTTTTACATCTCAAGTTGGCTGCGCTTTATTGTTGTTATCCATTCTTAGGGGCTGGAATCCACCTAAATCCTAGGTAGCATGAATTTCCTAAAAATCAAGGTGGGCATTTTTTCGCATTTTCAATGCAAAGAATAACGTACGGAATTGATGTGTTATTAAATTTAATCAGTTGGCGATAGGCTTGTGCTTGTGCAGATTTCATGCTTAATTGATATTTAGATGTGTTTAAGAATTTCTTTAATGAAAACAATAGCGATAAGCCAAATTTTCAGTGTGACTATATTACTTAACCTAAATATGGCTTAAATTTAGTGGGGTTGCGCCAACTCTGTCTTAAGCCAAATTGTTTTTGATACCGTGCCAAGTGGACGCAACATAGCTTTAATCTATCAATTAAATGATAAGTTATCACTAATTGCATTGATATTTCCGATTAATCTCAGAGGGATTGATCGATAAAATATATTGATATACGATGAGATGCTCGCCATTCAGCCTGTGGCATTGAAATGAAAATACAATTCGAAGCTGACTTTATTAGTAGCTATGTTTTTCAACCTGTTTACTCAATGGAGGGCAGGCTGTTAGCGGTAGAAATTTTGAACCGCTTTAATAGTCTGGACGGTGATTTGGCTATGCCGGCTGACATTGGGATTAATTTACTGACCGCTGAGCAAAAGATTGAGTTATTTAATGAGCAATTGAAACTGGCAGAACAGAATGCCGCCTGGTTTGTCGAAAACGACGTTTTGTTGACGCTTAATATTGAAGAAACCCTGGTCGATTTGATTCTCGCTGACGGCCAACTCTGTGACCGTATCAGGCAATGGCCATTTATTGCTTTCGAAATCAGTGAGGGTTTTCCGAATCTTTCGGCCGGCAAAAACAATCCAAAGATCCTCCGGCTGAGCGAATTGTTTTCGCTGTGGTTGGATGATTTCGGCTCCGGCCAGGCGACCCTGACCGCCTTGTATGATGGGTTGTTCGACTACGTCAAGATCGACAAGCGTTTTTACTGGCAGTTGTTTACCCATCAGGGATATGACGTGGTCATTGACTCGCTATTAAAAAATATCAATTTGCTGTGCAAAGGTGTGATCGTAGGAGGAATAGAGAAAAGGGAATATTTTAATAAGCTCAGACACGCCGGGGTTTTTGGCCTGCAAGGTTTTTTATGGCCCAGCGTTGGTGTGGACAATCTGGCAGCGTTACGGGTAACACCCGATGAGTTCAATAACAATAATTGAGAGTACAACACACAACGGAGCCAATAATGGACTGGATGATGTCAGATGTGATTCCGGCGCTGTTATTCATTATGATTTTCTCGCCGATCGGGTATTTTCCCGCTCAGCGTAAAAAGGCATTCAAACCGTATCGGCATAAACGCTGATCCCCGCATCTGCCCAGGTATCAGGCAGATGCGTTCTCCCTGCATTTCCTCTGTGTTAATCGCCCCGTTCAAGCTCTACACTAGGTGCAACGGAGGGCCTATGCCGCAGTTTGAAAACGCTTACCAACATCAGTTAGCCGGTTTTTATACCGAATTGAATCCCACTCCGCTGAAAGGCGCTCGTTTGCTGTATCACAGCGAACCGCTGGCACGCGAACTGGGGCTGGACGAAAGCTGGTTTACCCAGGACAAAACCCCGATTTGGGCGGGTGAGAAACTGTTGCCGGGCATGCGACCGCTGGCGCAGGTTTACAGTGGCCATCAGTTCGGCGTTTGGGCCGGGCAGTTGGGGGATGGCCGGGGCATTTTGCTGGGTGAACAACGCCTGGCGGATGGCCGCAGCATGGACTGGCACCTGAAAGGGGCGGGATTGACGCCTTATTCACGCATGGGCGACGGGCGTGCGGTACTGCGTTCGGCGATCCGTGAGTTCCTCGCCTCCGAGGCACTGCACCATCTGGGCATTCCAACCACCCGTGCGCTGACCATTGTGACCAGTGAAGAGCCGGTTTATCGTGAGCAACCTGAGCGTGGAGCGATGTTGCTACGCGTAGCGGAAAGCCACGTGCGTTTCGGCCACTTTGAGCATTTTTATTACCGCAAGCAGCCGGAACAGGTGCAGCAGCTGGCCGATTTTGTCATTGCCCGTCACTGGCCGCAGTTGCAAGATCAGGCGGAGGGTTACTTACTGTGGTTTACCGACGTGGTTGAGCGCACTGCGCGGCTCATCGCCCATTGGCAGACCGTCGGTTTCGCTCACGGCGTAATGAACACCGATAACATGTCGATTCTGGGGCTTACCATCGACTATGGCCCTTATGGCTTCCTCGACGACTACAAGCCCGACTATATTTGCAACCACTCTGATCATCAGGGGCGCTATGCCTTCGATAATCAACCGGCGGTGGCGCTGTGGAACCTCCATCGGCTGGCACAGACCCTGTCCGGGCTGATGAGTACGGAACAGCTGCAGCAGGCGCTGGCGGCCTATGAACCGGCCCTGATGCGCGCTTACGGGGAACAGATGCGCGCCAAGCTCGGCTTCTTCACCCAATCGCAGCAGGATAACGATTTGCTCACCGGGTTGCTGAGCCTGATGGCGCAAGAAGGCCGGGACTATAGCCGAACTTTCCGCTTGTTAAGTCATACCGAACAGCAACAGGCGCAGTCGCCGCTGCGTGATGAATTTATCGATCGCGCTGCGTTCGACGGTTGGTACCAACAATACCGCCAGCGCTTGCAGCAAGAACAGGTGAGCGACGCTGAGCGTCAACAGGCGATGAAGGCGGTGAATCCGAAGCTGATCCTGCGCAACTATCTGGCGCAGCAGGCGATTGAAAGTGCCGAACGGGATGATGTCAGCAAACTGGCGCGCCTGCATCAGGCCTTGTTGACGCCGTTTGCTGACGCGCCGGAATATGACGATCTCGCCGCATTGCCGCCGGATTGGGGCAAGCATCTGGAGATATCCTGCTCGAGTTAACTGCACTGAAATGAAAGGATGACGGGCGCGGCGGGTACCGCGCCCGGTACTGCCACTACTGGCGTAAATACACCTGCGGTAACGCCACTTCCGGGTGATGTACTACCCCCAAATCTGCCTGATACCAGCGGGTGAGTATTTCCGTCTGCAACACCTCCTGCGGCGTGCCCGAGGCGACCAATTGCCCCTGATGCAGCAATAAAATGCGGTCGGCATACAGCGCGGCCAGGTTGAGGTCATGCAGCACGCAGCACACCGCGATCGGCTGTTGGCGCGTAAGCGTGCGCAGCAACCTCAGCGTATGTTGCTGGTGGTAGAGATCCAGTGCCGAAGTCGGTTCGTCAAGGAACAGCCAGGACGGGGTGGGCTGTGGCTGCCAAAGTTGTGCCAGCACGCGGGCCAACTGTACCCGTTGCTGCTCGCCGCCGGAAAGCTGGCGATAATCGCGTTGGGCCAGTTCAAGGCAGTCGGTTTGCGCCATCACCTGTTGCACCGCATGCCGTGCATCGCGTTTGCCGTGCGGTGCCCGTCCCATGCTGACCACTTCCTCCACGGTAAAAGGAAAGGCCAAATCACTGTGTTGACGCATCACCGCGCGTACCTTCGCCAATTGCTGCGGTTGCCACTGTTCTAACGGTCGTCCCAGTAGCTGACATTCGCCGCAACCCGGAGCCAGATAGCCGGTTAACAAGCGCAACAACGTAGACTTACCTGCGCCGTTTGGCCCGATTATTGCCACCATTTCGCCGCTGGCGATACTGAGCGAAACGTCGTTTATCAGCCGACGTGAACCCAGGCTGTAACGCAATTGCTGCGCCGTCAGGCTTGAGGAGTTATCCACCCACACGCTCCCGCTGGCGCATCACCAGCCATAAGAAGTAAGGCCCGCCGATCAGGCTGGTCATCAACCCGACCGGCATTTCCGCCGGTGCTACCAGGGTGCGTGCCAGCGTATCGCTGACCAACAGCAGGCAGGCACCGCCCAACGCGGAGCAGGGCAACAGCCAGCGGTGGTCGCCGCCGAGGCGCATGCGTACCAGGTGCGGCACCACCAGACCGATAAAGCCAATCACGCCGCTCATCGCCACCGAAGCGCCAATCAACAAGGCGCTAAGCAACAGCAGTTGCAGCTTGGCGCGCTGGACGTTGACCCCGAGGTAATGCGCTTCTTCGTCCCCCAGTTGCAACAGATTCAGGCGACGCGCCTGTAACAGGGTCAGTAAGGTGGTCGGCAGGATCAGCGAAGCGCACACCACCAGCGTCGGCCACTGCGACTGGCTAAGGCTGCCCATCATCCACAGCGAGAACTGACGCAGCTGTTGGTCGTTGCTGAGGTAAGACAGCACGCCAATCGCCGCCATGCACAGGGCGTTGATGGCAATCCCCGCCAGCAGCAGGCGCGACAGGCTGCCGTGGCCGCTGCGGCTGATACCGTAGATCAACAGCGACACCAGCATGCTGCCGAGGAACGCCGCCAGCATATGGCCATACAGGGCAATCACCGGAGGCAACGCCAGAGGCATCACGATAATCAGCGCGACAAACAGCGCGCCGCCGCTGCTGATGCCCAGCAGGCTCGGGTCAGCCAGCGGGTTGCGAAACAACCCTTGCATGACGGCACCAGATACCGCTAATGCACAGCCGATCACCACCGCCAGCAGTACGCGCGGCAGACGGATGTTTAGCCAGATATGCCAGGCGGTGTCGCTGAACGGCTGTTGCCACAGAGTGCGAAACGACAGGGGCAATGCCCCCATATTGGCGGCACCCAGCGCCAGCAGCGCCAGTAACACCAGCAGGCCGGCAATCGCCACGCGTGGGGAAGTGCGACTGCGCATTACTTTTGCTCCGCCGCGTGGCGTAGTTTGGCCAACGCCGCCGGCGTTTCCAGCCCAAAGCCCAGCAGCGCCATATCGTCAACCACCAGCACGCGGTGGTTTTTCCCCGCTGGCGTGAGTGCGACGCCCGGCAAGTTCCACAATTGTTGTTGGCCACCGAGCGTTTTTATGCCGTCAGTGGTGACCAACAGCAGATCGGGCGCGCTGGCGATCACGCCTTCCTGCGACAGGGGACGATAGCGACTGAATCCCTGCATCGCATTCTTCAAACCTGCTGCCGTGATGACCGCGTCGGCGGCGGTGTGTTGCCCGGCGGCCATCGGCGTAATCCCCCCGTGGCTCATAACGAACAGGACCTTGACCGGCAGAGCATCGGTTTTCACCGCCGCCAGCTGTTGCTGATACCGTTGGCTCAGCTTTTTGCCTTGCTCGGTACGCTGCAACGCATTGGCGATTACCTCGATTTTCTCCGGCACGCTTTGCAACGTGGTATCGCCCGGAATGCGTACGATCTTAACGCCGCTTTCTTCCAGCTGTTTGAGCACCAGCGCCGGTTCGGCCAGTTCGGTCGTCAGCACCAGCGAAGGTTTCAACGCCAGAATACCTTCGGCATTAAGCTGACGCATGTAGCCGACATCCGGCAGCTTTTTGACGGCTTCCGGTTGCAGACTGGTACTGTCGCGCGCAATCACCTCATCGCCCGCGCCGAGTGCGAAGGCAATTTCGGTGACGTCACCGCCTATCGAGACAATACGTTCCGCCGCCGCAGCGGAGAAGGGTAACGCCAGCGCAATGCACAACGCCAGGCGACGGGTCAATGAGGGTTTCATGCGGCAATGTCCTTGGGTTCAAGCGCGGCAACCTGCTCACGCCACTGGGTTTGTTCCGGCTGGCCTTCGGTACGCTGGCCGTAAAGCTGGGCGATTTGCGTGCCGTCCGCGGCAAACAGCTCCAGGCTGGTGACAAAGCCGTCTTTGGTTGGCTTGCGGGTGATCCAGCTTTCGGCAATTGCGTCTTCGATCAGGTGCAGGGTGAAACGACGGTTAAACACGTTAATCCAGCCTTCCTGCGGCATCAGACGCTCGATCTGACCGGTGAAGATCTGCACGCAGCCGCGGTTGCCGACAAAAATCATGATTTCGTTTTGCAGATCCAACGCTGCGTTGAGCAACTGGGACAGGGCGCTGTTATCCACCCGGTAGGCCAAATCGTTGCCGACGGCCTTGAAGGCCTGCTGACGCGTCAGCTTATTGCGGCTTAACAACTGGAAGAACTGGTGAACATCGGTCATTTCACGCCATTCGCGGTCGATCTTTTCGTTGTCCGGTGCAGCGTTACTGACGGTGGCGTCCGGGGCTTTCAGTGCCAACGCCGGGTTTTCTGCACTCAGGTGGCGTTCCACCAGCGCCATCCAGGCGGCCAGGTCGGTTTCGTCGGTGGTGTACACCTTATGCAACGCATCACCCTGATGATCGAAGAACTGAATGCTGTGACGCACACCGCGCTTGTTGGTTTCGCTCATGGCGAAGGCGCTGGCCCACTGATTGAGGAACAGCCGCAAATCCAATTCGCGTGGGTTGAGGATCAGCCCCGCGTGGCCGTTCAGATGCTGGTTGAGGTAGCGCCCCATCTGCTCGTGCACCGCGTAGCTGTTACGGGTGATGGATTTGGTGACGCCAACCTGCTCCAGCTCGGTCAGCAGGGTGCGGGCATCGGCCTGCAGACGACGAGTATCCTGACCGACGCGAGCATGGGTCAGTTCTGCTTCGCTAACGCCAAGCAGCTCGGCCAGATCGCGCGCGTATTTGCCTGGGTTATCAATTTTTGCCTGCTGGTAGCGTTGGTAGAGGGTATTGCTCATTGATAGTTCTCCTGTGAGAGGTGCAATCGGCGGGCATTCGGGTTGCCCGCCGGATTCAAAACGTTACCACTGGTAGCTGACCAACAGTTTGGCGTTGCGGCCATCCTGCGGAATGCCCTGCGGCGAGTAGTATTCTTTGTCGAAGGCGTTGCCCAGCACCACGGTGGTGGTAACGCCCTGCAGACGATCGCGGCCTTTATAGCTCAGGTAGAAATCATTGACGCCGTAGCCGCCTTGCTCCGGTGTGCCGGTTTCTACACGGCTGGCGCGTTGGGCCAACGTCGCAACCCACCCGGTAGAGAGACCGGTTTCACCCAGCGGGATATCCAGCGTGCTGGTAACGGTGTCTGGATTGATGCTGTTTAACCATTCGCCGCTGGTTTCATTTTTTCCACGTGTTCGGTTGTATGCCAAATCCCAGCCAAAAATTGGCGTTTTATAGCTCAACATGGCATCCCAACCCCAGATCTTCGCACGATCGATATTGGTTGAGAAAGTGGTGCAACTGATGCAATAAGGGCCACGGGGACCACGTCCCAACTCCATGGTGACGTCGGTAGTGATGTAGTCTCGGGCTTTGGTGTCGAAGTAACTGGCTTTGAATTGCAGACTATCGTCAGCTAAGAGCAGATCGTCAAAGCGCAGCCCGAAACCATACTCTTGGGTGGCATTAGTTTCCGGTTTCAGATTCGGATTGGGTACCCAATTGTTGGTGATGGTGGTAGGTCCCATGGGAATAGAGAAATGTTTAGAGTCGTTATACATTTCACCCATGGTCGGCGCACGAAATGCCTGCGAGTAAGAACCGAACAACATCAGCCAATCGGTTGGCGTAATGCTGATAGCGCCACGAGATGACCACTTGTCAGCATCCACATCCGCATAGCCCTCGCTTGAGCCTTTGTAGTTATCGTAACGAGTCCCGGCAAGCAGGGTCACCGGCAGGTCTCGCAGGGTAATTTCATCTTGTAACCAACCGGAAGCAAAGTTGATTTTCGCTTGGGGGAAGCTCTCTGTTGCACCGCCCGGCGTTTGTTCCTGCTTGTAAGCTTCACTGCCATAGGTAAACAGATGAGAAGCGAAGGTATCAGCAAACAGGCGGGTGCGGTTTTCCAGTTTCGCGCCACGGGTAGTTTGTTTACGCGCCTCGTCTTCGTTGCCATGAGTGTGGGCATTGATCTCCACTTCGGAATAATAGACTTTGGCTACGGCGTCGAGCCAATCCTGACCCACCGGTTTAAGTTTATAGCTGAGTTGACCGTCACGCTGGATGCTTGAACGATCGGTCATCAGGTTACCGCTGCTGCTAGCGGACTCCTGCGGGTTTTTCGGTTCCTGCGCCCGATTGTTGTAGTAGCGCAGGTCACCACTTAATGATTGATTTTCATCAATCTTCCAGGTGCCTTTGGCCAGCACATTGCTGATGGTCTCGTCGTTGGGCGCGTCAAAACCGTTGCCCTGACGCAAATCCCCAACGTCGCGAGTGCCGAATGACAGCAGGCCGTCGAGGTTGTCGGTCTTGCCATAGGCGCTGGCGCCCATACCCAGGCTGTGATCGCCACTGCCCGCGGTGCCGTAAACCCGGAACCCGGTGTCATGACCTGGCAGCAGCAGATCGGCGGCATCCACGGTTTCATAAGCAATTACGCCGCCCAGTGCGCCACTGCCGTAAAGCAGGGCCGAAGGGCCGCGTACCACTTCAATGCGTTTTACCAGTGCCGGATCCAGGAAGGTGGCGCCAAGATGACCGGTATCGGTGCCCTGACGGATACCGTCTACCAGCGTCAGTACGCCGTTTTTACCGTAGCCGCGCATGAAAACATCTTGGCCATTGGTACGGCCGGTGCCATTGACGGTTATGCCCGGCACGCGGCGCAGCATATCAGCGGCGCTGGTGGCGGTCTGGCTTTCAGGGCTATTGCCTTCGATCACGGTGACCATCATCGGCGCTTCAAAACTGCTGCGTGCATTGCCGGTGGCGGCAACGGTCAGGGTTTCATCGCTGGCTTTACTTGTTTTAGCCGACACATCGCTGGAAGAAGAAGCCGTGTGGTTGGTTTGTGCAAAAGTCACCGTCGGCAGAGCGCAGGCAATCGCCAGACTCAATGCGGATAAACGCAGCCGGGTGTAAGGGATCAGAGGCATGTCGCAACTCTCCGTATGTTTTTAACATATCAATAGATTTGCTGGCTGCCTGGATCAATATCGATCGGGGTGGCTGGCGTTGAGGGATGGGTGTTATTTGGTCAGGATCAATTTCCCGGCTTTGGTCTGCCGCAGCTGGTAGCGCTGGCCCTGATGGATGATGATCGCCACGCCCTCGGCGTCGAGCAGCTGAGCGCTGTCGTAGCAGGGAGGCGAGGTCAGGCCACTCACCGCGGGGCTTACGGTTTTGGCAGGTAAGTCGTGATTGTGATTATCCATCGTCATGTGTTTATAAAACAGACAGTTAAATAGCAATTAATATCAAAGTGAGAATCATTATCATGTGAACGAAAGGTTACATCAAGGAAAATTTTCTTACCGATGGAACCTTTTTGTAGGAAGGGAAGGTGAGAGGGGCTGAAGGGGCTCAGCCCGTCTAAAACAAGGTTATTTCAGCAGGGTTTCAATGCGGTCGAACAGGCGCTCGGGTTTGGTGATCGGTGCGAAGCGTTTCACCCGTTGACCGTCGGCGGTCAGCAGGAATTTGGTGAAGTTCCATTTGATTCGCTGGCTGCCCAATACGCCCGGGGCAAGGCGTTTCAATTCATTGAACAGCGGATGCGCCCCAGGACCGTTGACCTCAACCTTGCTGAACAGCGGGAAGCTGACGCCGTAGTTCAGAGTGCAGAAGTTGGCGATCTCCAGGGGATTACCGGGCTCTTGGGAACCGAACTGATTGCAGGGAAAGCCCAGCACCATCAGCCCCCGTTCGCGGTAATACTGCCACAGGTTTTCCAGCCCACGGTATTGCGGCGTAAAACCGCATTTACTGGCGGTGTTAACCACCAGATAGGCTCGGGCGGGGAAATCCCCCAGCGTTTTGTGTTCCCCTTGCAGGGTGACGCAGGGGATGGATAACAGTGAGTGGATCATGTCGAGGTTCCAAATCCTTTCCAGGGAGACTGCGAGAATTGCTAACAGTATAGATGAGCGGATGACAGGAGAAAAAGCCGGGACGGGCGCCCCGGCTTTGGCATCAGAAGCGGGTATCTACCGCATCGGCCAGCATGGCCAGCAGCTGTTCGCTGTCGGCCCAGCTCAGGCAAGGATCGGTAATTGACTGACCGTAGGTGAGCGGTTGACCGGCCACGATTTTCTGGGTGCCTTCCACCAGGAAGCTTTCCGCCATCACGCCGGTCACGGCAGCAGAACCGGCACGGATTTGCTGGCAAACATTTTCTGCTACTTCCAACTGGCGGCGATGCAGTTTCTGGCAGTTGCCGTGGCTGAAGTCGATCACCAGGTGTTCCGGCAGGTCGAATTCACGCAGGCTGTCGCAAGCGGCAACGATATCAGTAGCATGGTAGTTCGGGGTTTTGCCACCGCGCATGATGATATGACCATAAGGATTGCCGCTGGTCTGATAGATAGTCATCTGGCCGTGTTTGTCCGGGGACAGGAACATGTGCCCGGCGCGCGCCGCACGAATGGCGTCAATGGCGATGCGGGTATTGCCGTCGGTACCGTTTTTGAAGCCCACCGGGCAGGAGAGCGCCGAGGCCATCTCACGGTGGATCTGGCTTTCGGTGGTCCGTGCGCCAATCGCGCCCCAACTGATCAGGTCGGCGATGTATTGACCGACCACCATATCGAGGAATTCGGTAGCGGTAGGCAGGCCGAGCTGGTTCACTTCCAGCAGCAGCCGACGCGCCATTTCGATCCCACGATTCACCTGGAAGCTGCCATCCAGCGCCGGATCGGAGATCAGGCCTTTCCAGCCCACCACGGTACGCGGTTTTTCAAAATAGGTGCGCATCACGATTTCCAGGCGATCCTGGTAACGTATGCGCAGTTGGTTCAGGCGGCCGGCATAGTCTACGGCGGCGTCGAGATCGTGTATCGAGCATGGGCCGATAACCACCAGCAGGCGGCGATCTTCACCGGTCAGGATTTTTTCAATGCGTTGCCGGGAGGCCGTCACGTTATCCGCGATTTCCGCCGAGATCGGCAACTTCTCCGCCAGTTCTTGCGGCGTGACAAGGCTGTCGATGCGCGCGGTCCGCAGTTCATCTGTTTTGTGCATGATTTTCTCTAAAGACTTTTCTTCGCTGCGGCAGGAGTGCCGGGAAGTGATGGCGATCACAATAACGTAAAAACCGATGAATTCAACCGGAGAAACTGTGTTCTGTTGATCAGAATCGCTAAAAAAAGCACAAAAAACGTCGCCAATGAAGAAATAAGCAGCACGCGGCAGGGGACCGGCCCACCGCGTGAAAACTAGAACATGCGGCGGCTCATGCCCAGAATGTCCAGAATTTTGGTCGAGATCTCCTCTACCGAATAATTGGTGGTATTGAGATAACGGATCTGATTTTTACGGAACAGCGCTTCCACCTCGGCAAGCTCCATTCGACACTGGCGAATAGAGGCATAACGGCTGTTTTCGCGCCGTTCTTCACGGATAGCGGCTAAACGCTCTGGATCGATAGTCAGGCCGAAAAGCTTGTGCTGAAACGGCTTCAGCGCGGCGGGAAGGTGTAAATTGTCCATATCATCGGCGGTAAACGGGTAGTTGGCGGCGCGGATGCCGAACTGCATCGCCAGGTACAGGCTGGTGGGGGTTTTGCCACAGCGTGAAACCCCGAGCAAAATCACCTGGGCCTGGTCGAGATTACGCAGCGAAATGCCGTCATCATGGGCTAACGTGTAGTCAATAGCCGCGATACGGGCATCATATTTACCGAGGTTGCTGGCCGTCAGGCCGTGGGTACGATTAGGGACCGGGGTAGGCTCCACCTCTAACTCACCCTGCAGCGGGCCGACCAGTGCTTGCACAATA
The DNA here is from genome assembly GCF_046531865.1 of Serratia sp. AXJ-M. Classification (NCBI taxonomy): domain Bacteria; kingdom Pseudomonadati; phylum Pseudomonadota; class Gammaproteobacteria; order Enterobacterales; family Yersiniaceae; genus Serratia; species Serratia sp. AXJ-M. The sequence goes on from NZ_CP059394.1 coordinate 2,263,448, forward strand.
TCCTGACAAAACCCTTCGCTCTGGGTGATGACTTTGCGCACTTCCGGCGAAATGATCGAGTAAAACACCAGGGGCCGCACGCCGGTATCTCGATAGATATCATTAATCTGCTGACAGACTCCACGGGCGCGCGCCTCGGTTTCGACAAAGGGCAGCGTAAAGGTTGTGGCCTTCACCGGAAATTGAGACAGCACGGCGTGGCCCAAAACCTCGGCGGTGATCGCCGTGCCATCCGAAATATAAAAAACGCTTCTTTCCACCCGAGGCTCCTTACCTGAAACGGTGATGCAGTTATCGCATCTGCTTGCTCTTATCATGGGCTTGAGATGATCGAGCGGTAAAGGGGCGGGCAAAAAAAATGTGATAGTGAGGGCAGAGTCGTCGATTAATTTCGCCGATCAAGGAATAAGCTTTCGTCGGAGCGTTATTGATTGAAACGCTATTTTAAATTTTATGAAAAGCAGGGATTTCTTTTTCTTGAGGAATGGTTCCACAGAACGATGTTATTTTCACCAAAGTCATTAGTGATAATATGGTTTTTAAAAATCAAGTTTAAAAATTACTTAATTTGTTGAGATTTAAGCTATTAGTGCGACAGGGAACGATTCCATCCTCATTTTTCATTTCAGGAAGTTTTCCTAAAATCCATTTTCTTCGCCGGGTTGATCGATTCACCTTTCCATTTCCTATGGATCATTGTGCTAGTCTGATTCGGCACCGTTTTAGCGGCGCTGAGAAAGCAAGCGAATTAAATCCGTCTATACCCTACTGATAGCAATAAGGATTGTCTCGATGTCCAACAATGGCCCAGACTTGCGTAATGTGCTTTGGTACAACCAGCTCGGCATGCACGACGTTGACCGTGTCGGCGGCAAAAATGCCTCCCTCGGTGAAATGATCACCAATCTTTCCGATTTGGGCGTAGCCGTGCCAAACGGTTTTGCCACCACCGCGCAGGCGTTTAACGATTTCCTCGAGCAAAGCGGTGTTAACCAGCGCATCTATCAGTTACTGGATCAAACTGACGTTGACGACATTGCCCAACTGACCAAGGCCGGCGCGCAAATCCGTCAATGGATCATCGACACGCCGTTCCATGCAGAGTTCGAGCGCGAAATAAACCTGGCTTACCAGCAACTGGCCGACGGCGAGCCGGAAGCCTCTTTTGCCGTGCGTTCTTCCGCCACCGCAGAAGACATGCCGGACGCTTCCTTTGCCGGCCAGCAGGAAACCTTCCTCAACGTGCAGGGCATCGACGCCGTAATGGTGGCGATCAAGCACGTATATGCCTCATTGTTTAACGACCGTGCCATCTCTTACCGCGTGCATCAGGGGTACGATCACCGCGGCGTTGCTTTGTCGGCCGGCGTGCAGCGCATGGTTCGCTCTGACCTGGCGTCTTCCGGCGTGATGTTCACCATCGATACCGAATCCGGTTTTGACCAGGTGGTGTTTATCACTTCCGCCTTCGGCCTGGGTGAAATGGTGGTGCAGGGCGCGGTAAACCCTGACGAATTCTACGTGCATAAACCGACGCTGCTGAAAGGCAAGCCGGCTATCGTGCGTCGTAACCTCGGGTCGAAGAAAATCCGCATGGTGTACGCACCTTCGCAGGATCACGGCAAGCAGGTACAAATTGAAGACGTGCCAGAGCAGCAACGCAATCGTTTCTCTCTGACCGACGAAGAAGTACAGGGTCTGGCGCATCAGGCACTGCTGATCGAAAAACACTACGGTCGTCCGATGGATATCGAGTGGGCCAAAGACGGTCATACCGGCAAGCTGCTGATTGTTCAGGCTCGTCCGGAAACCGTGCGTTCCAACGAACAAACGATGGAGCGTTACCAGCTTAACGGTAGCAGCCCGGTGCTGGTGGAAGGGCGCGCCATCGGCCACCGCATTGGCGCAGGCCCGGTAAAAGTCATCCACAACATCAGCGAAATGGACCTGATCGAGCCAGGCGACGTGCTGGTGACGGACATGACCGACCCGGACTGGGAACCGATCATGAAAAAGGCCGCGGCAATCGTCACCAACCGTGGCGGCCGTACCTGCCACGCGGCGATCATCGCGCGCGAGCTCGGCATTCCTGCCGTGGTCGGTTGCGGTAACGCTACCGATCTGCTGAATGCCGGCCAGAAGGTCACCGTCTCTTGTGCGGAAGGCGATACCGGCTTTGTGTACAGCGATATGCTCGACTTCAGCGTGCAGAGTTCCGAAGTGACCGAGCTGCCGTCACTGCCGCTGAAAATCATGATGAACGTCGGTAACCCCGACCGCGCCTTTGACTTTGCGCGCTTGCCGAACGAAGGCGTGGGCCTGGCCCGGCTGGAATTTATCATCAACCGCATGATTGGCGTGCATCCGAGGGCATTGCTGGAGTTTGATCAACAGACTCCAGAACTGCAGCAGGAAATCAAGGCGCTGATGCAAGGCTACGACCACCCGGTCGAGTTCTATGTGGGCCGCCTGACTGAAGGGATTGCCACGCTGGGGGCGGCATTCTGGCCGAAGCGGGTGATTGTGCGCCTGTCTGACTTCAAATCCAATGAATATGCCAACCTGGTGGGCGGTGAGAAATACGAGCCGCATGAAGAGAACCCGATGTTGGGCTTCCGTGGCGCCGGCCGTTACGTCGCCGACAGCTTCCGCGATTGCTTCGCGATGGAATGCGACGCGGTAAAACGCGTGCGTAATGAAATGGGCCTGACCAACGTCGAAATCATGGTGCCTTTCGTGCGTACCGTAGCGCAGGCGGAAGCGGTGGTCGCCGAATTGGCGCGTCAGGGTCTGAAGCGTGGCGAAAACGGCCTGAAAGTGATCATGATGTGCGAAATTCCGTCCAATGCCCTGTTGGCCGATCAGTTCCTGGAACACTTCGATGGCTTCTCTATCGGCTCCAACGACATGACCCAGCTGACGCTGGGGCTGGATCGCGATTCGGGCGTGGTGTCTGAACTGTTTGACGAGCGTAACGAGGCGGTTAAAGCGCTGCTGTCGATGGCGATTCAAGCGGCTAAACGCCATGGCAAATACGTCGGTATTTGCGGGCAGGGCCCTTCCGATCATGAGGACTTCGCCGAGTGGTTGATGGAGCAGGGCATTGACAGCCTGTCGCTCAACCCGGATACCGTGGTGCAAACCTGGGTCAATCTGTCGAAGAAAAAGTAATTCTTCAGATTCCGCATTAACTCTAAAGCCGTAGCTCAGGTTACGGCTTTATTATTTCTGAATGTAAATAGAATGGATTTCGGCATTAATCTTGGCCAAAAAAAGAATAAAAAAAAGCCCATCATAGGAGACGGGCAAAGACTACACACAGCAATTCACATGTATGGCATTACATTGTTTGGAAATCTTGCTTTAAATCAGATGTTTGAAGCAAAAGATGGCAATAATACTAGATATTTAAACGAAATTAGTCATTAAGAATCATCCTAATCAAGATCCAGGTTCCCATTTATTTTAAACCTTGCTCAATTTTATCTTCAGGCTAAAAAGATGTATTCATGCGGTATGTTTAATTAATGCACGCTAGCCCGGCATTGAGGGGAACTTTATTAATTATCGCCGCGACGGATTGAAGTAAATGAGAATGGGTGTGGATAAAGAAAGGATACTGCCCGGGGAGCCGGGCAGAGATCCGGATTACATCTGTTCCAGGTCTTTGGCGACTTCTTCCAGATCGGTCGTCGGTTCCGGTGCTTCGTTCATCCAGGCGGTGAGCAAGCGATAAGACACCGCCAGCACCACGGGGCCGATAAACAGGCCAATCATGCCGAAAGCCAATAGGCCGCCGATAACACCGGACAAGATCAGCAGCATCGGCAGATCGGCACCCATGCGGATCAGCACCGGCCTCAATACGTTATCCAGCGTAGCCACCACGCAGCTCCAGACCAGCAGCACGGTGCCCCAGGTGGTATCACCGCTCCAGTACAGCCAGATAATAGCCGGCACCAGCACCAACAGCGGCCCCAATTGCGCGACACAGCAGATAAAGATCAGCACCGTCAGCAGGGTGGCGGCTGGAATGCCAGTCACCGCCAGGCCAATACCGCCCAATACCGATTGTACCAGCGCCGTCACCACCACGCCCAAAGCCACCGCACGGATTGCCTGACCACCCAGCACGACGGCAGCATCGCCTCGTTCGGCGCCAAGACGCGTTGCGAAGTGGCGAATGCCCAGGGCAACCTGCTCACCACGGGCATAGAGCAATACGCTAAACAAAAGCATCAGCGTGCAATGTAACAACAGGCGACCAATATGCGCCGCCTGCGCCACAAACCAGGTGGCGGTTTGGCCGAAGTAGGGTTGCACTTTCGCCACCAGGGCGGTGCCGCCGGCACTTACCAGCGTATGGTAGCTGTTATAAATCTTATCGCCGATCATCGGGATCGATTGCAGCCACGCCAGATCGGGAATATGCAGCTTGCCGGGGGTACTGGCCCAGGCAACCACGGGCGCGCTGTTGTCTACCACGCTGCTGACCAGCAGAGAAATCGGCAGGATGAACAGCAGGATCAACAGCAACGTCATGACCAACACGGCCAGCGAGCGGCGGCCCCAAAGTATTTTTTGCAGCTTGATCAGCAGCGGCCAGGTGGCGATAACCACCATGCCGGCCCAGGCGAAGCCGAGAATGAACGGTTGAATGACCCAAAAACAGGCGACGATCATAATGGCGATAAACAGCACGCCAAAAATAATCCGTGGCAAATCGTATCGGGACTGGGGGATTGTCATGAATGGGTTCTCATCCTGGTAAGTTAATTCCTTTGTTTAGATTAAGCATGGTGCATTTTCGTCACTTTTCATCATGCGCCGCACCTTTTATCGCGCGTCGTCTGACGACCTAATAATGTGCATGCCTTCACTAAACGAGTATGTTAGTTTTTATGCCTAATAAAAAGTAGGGTGGGTCTGAATAAAGGCCTGATTCAGCGTGCATAAGCGCATAAAAAATAGACAGACAGGGTCAAAAAGCGAATGATCCCACAGATTTCTCAGGCACCCGGCCTCGTTCAACGGGTGCTCGACTTTTTGGAAGCCTTAAAGCAAAACGGATTCAATGGCGATATCGCCACCAGCTACGCCGACCGGCTGACGATGGCGACCGACAACAGTATCTATCAGTTGCTGCCCGACGCGGTAGTGTTTCCCCGCTCCACCGCAGACGTGGCGCTGATTGCACGCCTGGCGGCTGAAGAGCGTTTCAACGCGCTGACCTTTAGCCCCCGCGGCGGCGGAACCGGCACCAACGGACAGTCGCTTAACAGCGGCATCGTGGTGGACATGTCGCGCCACATGAACCGTATTCTGGACATCAACGTCGAGCAGGGGTGGGTCAAGGTGGAGGCTGGGGTGATCAAAGACCAGCTTAACCAGTACCTGCGGCCCTTGGGTTATTTTTTCTCGCCGGAGCTTTCCACCAGTAACCGCGCCACGCTGGGCGGCATGATCAATACCGACGCTTCCGGCCAGGGGTCGCTGGTGTACGGTAAAACCTCCGATCACGTACTGGGCCTGCGGGCGGTTTTGCTGGGCGGCGACATGATCGACACTCGCGCCATGCCGACGCCACTGGCGGAAACGATTGCCTGTGAGGAAACCCTTGAGGGGCAGATTTACCGAACGGTACTCAACAGTTGCCGTGACCAACGCGCGCTGATCCTGGAGAAATTCCCCAAGCTAAACCGCTTCCTGACCGGCTACGATCTGCGGCACGTGTTTAGCGACGATCTGCAAACCTTCGATTTGACGCGTATTCTGACCGGCGCCGAAGGAACTCTGGCCTTTATTACCGAAGCGCGGTTGGACATTACGCCGCTGCCGAAGGTGCGCCGCCTGGTGAACGTTAAATACGACTCCTTTGATTCCGCGCTGCGTAATGCGCCCTTTATGGTTGAAGCCAAGGCGTTGTCGGTAGAAACCATCGATTCCAAGGTGTTGAACCTGGCGCGTGAGGATATCGTCTGGCATTCGGTGAGCGAACTGATCACCAACGTGCCGGATAAAGAGATGCTGGGCCTGAACATCGTCGAATTTGCCGGTGACGACCAGGTCCTGATCGACCAGCAGATGGAAAGCCTGTGCCTGCGATTAGACGAGCTGATCTCCGAGAGGCAGGGCGGCGTGATTGGCTATCAGATCTGTGGTGATTTGGTGGGCATCGAGCGCATTTATAACATGCGCAAAAAGGCGGTCGGGTTATTGGGTAACGCCAAAGGGCGGGCCAAACCGATTCCCTTTGCCGAAGACACCTGCGTGCCGCCTCAGCATCTGGCCGATTACATCGTCGAATTCCGTCAGTTGCTGGACAGCCACAACCTCAGCTACGGCATGTTCGGTCACGTCGATGCCGGCGTGCTGCATGTGCGTCCCGCGCTGGACATGTGCGATCCCCAGCAGGAAGTGCTGATGAAACAGCTCTCCGATCGGGTGGTGGCACTGACCGCCAAATACGGCGGCTTGCTGTGGGGTGAACACGGTAAAGGCTTCCGCGCCGAATACAGCCCGGAGTTTTTCGGCGAGCAGCTGTATCTGGAACTGCGTCGCATCAAAGCCGCATTCGATCCGAACAACCGCCTCAACCCTGGCAAAATTTGCTCGCCGTTGGGCGTCGATGCGCCAATGATGAAAGTGGACGCCGTCAAGCGCGGTACCCTCGATCGCCGCATTCCTGTCGAGGTACGTACTTCATTCCGGGGGGCGATGGAGTGTAACGGCAACGGTCTGTGCTTCAACTTTGACGTGCGTAGCCCGATGTGCCCGTCGATGAAAATCACCGGCAATCGTATCCATTCGCCAAAAGGCCGGGCCGCGCTGGTGCGTGAATGGCTGCGTCTGCTGTCCGAGCAGGGCGTCGATCCCGTGGCGTTGGAAAAACAACTGCCACAGCAGCGGCTCAGTTTCCGAACGCTGATCGAGAAAACCCGTAACAGCTGGTACGCCGGCAAAGGCGAATATGATTTCTCGCACGAGGTGAAAGAGGCGATGTCCGGCTGTCTGGCCTGCAAAGCCTGTTCTACCCAATGCCCGATCAAGATTGACGTGCCGGGCTTCCGTTCGCGTTTCCTGCAGCTTTACCACACGCGTTATCTGCGGCCGGCGCGTGACTATATGGTCGCCGGAGTAGAGAGCTATACGCCGCTGATGGCGAAAGCGCCCAAGGTGTTCAACTTCTTCTTCCGTCAGCCCTGGGTGCGTGAGCTAAGCCGCAATACTGTCGGCATGGTTGATTTGCCGATGCTCTCCAGCCCGACGCTGCGTCAACAGCTTTCCGGCCATGGTGCCACGACCATGACGCTGGAACAGCTTGAAGCGCTGAACACCGAACAACGCGAGCAGCACGTTTTGATCGTGCAGGATCCCTTCACCAGCTATTACGATGCCAAAGTGGTGGCGGACTTTGTACGGCTGGTGGAAAAGCTCGGCTACCGGCCGGTGCTGCTGCCGTTTTCTCCGAATGGCAAGGCGCAACATATCAAAGGATTCCTGACGCGCTTTGCTCGTACTGCGCGCAAAACCGCCGATTTCCTCAATCGGGTGGCAAAACTCGGTATGCCGCTGGTGGGGGTCGATCCGGCGCTGGTGCTGTGTTATCGCGATGAATATAACGAGGTCCTGGGGGAAAACCGCGGGGACTTCCAGGTGCAACTGGTGCACGAATGGTTGCAGCAACTGCTGGCCGAGCGGGCTGAACAGCCTGCGACCGGTGAGGCCTGGTATCTGTTCGGTCACTGTACTGAAACCACCGCCTTACCGGCCAGCGGTCAGCACTGGACGTCGATCTTTGCTCGCTTCGGCGCCAGGCTGGAAAATGTCAGCGTAGGCTGCTGCGGCATGGCGGGTACTTACGGGCATGAAGTGAAGAACCTGCAGAATTCGCTCGGCATTTATGAGCTATCATGGCACCAGGCATTGCAACGTTTGCCGCGGCAACGTTGTCTGGCGACCGGTTACTCCTGTCGCAGCCAGGTCAAACGCATTGAGGGTAACGGTGTACGGCACCCATTACAGGCACTTCTGGAGATGATTGAGTGAAACTGTGGAAACGAGAAACGACGCTGGAACAATTAAACCAGGCTGGTGAAGGCTGTATGGTCAGCCATGTGGGGATCCAGTTTACTCGAATGGAAGAGGATTACCTTGAGGCTACCATGCCTGTGGACCACCGTACGCGGCAGCCGTTTGGTTTGTTGCACGGTGGGGCCTCGGTGGTGCTGGCGGAGTCGATGGGATCGATGGCTGGTTACCTGTGCAGCGAGGGCGATCAGAAAGTAGTAGGGCTGGAGATCAATGCCAACCACCTGCGAGCGGTGTTTGAAGGCCAGGTACGCGGAGTTTGTCGCGCACTGCATGTTGGTCGTCGGCATCAGGTGTGGCAGATTGAAATCTTCGATTCGCGCGACCGCCTTTGCTGCACTTCGCGTTTAACCACCGCAGTGATCGATTAAGTTTCCTTCCCCCGCAGGCATTCCGACCTGCGGGTTTCTTGTCAGTCGGCGGGGTTACAGCTGAAACGGCACCCGCTTGACGAAGTCCTTCTGGAAGGCGTTGGCTTTCTCCCAGGTGCCTTCCATCGCGTATTTCTGGCAGATTAGGGTCAGGGTATGGCGGGCAAAATGGTAGCTCTGAACCCGAAACAGCTGGCAGCGCTGCGGATTGTTGATTTCCACGATCAGCCGATTATGCAGCTTGCTCAACGCGTGCAGATAGCTTTCATCATCGCCGTTTTCCAGGCACAGATTGGCCATATTGAGGCTGACGTTGTTGTAGCGTTTCAGGTGGTTGATATTGCATTCCGGCCGCCTGAGCGACGCTTCTGCCATGTAGAAATCTACCGTGGCGTCACGCACGCTGAACTTATAGTCATCAATTTTGCCCAGCAGCCACGCATTCATCGAGATATTCATTTGCCCGCGCTCAATTTGTAATTGAATGATAATCATTATCATATTTACTGGCGCGTTTACGATCAATCATTCTGTTGAAATTTTTATCGCGGCAGGGGGATGCATTGAGCGCGTGGCGACCCAATATGGTCAGTAACGACTAAACTTTAGTCATAGAGCGTGCGAATTGTCTGCCTGCAGTGAAGCGCGAAAGAGTGGGAAAAGTCCCTTATTGTCGATAAACGCATTTTTAAGACAGACAAAATTCAGAAATAGGTATTTTCTATGAATGTTTAAAGCAAAATAAAAATCCGGATCTGTAAAGCGTTCGAGCCAATAGGCAAGCGCGAAGGTAGTACAGGATGTGCTGTAAATTCATAGGGATAAATTGATCCCCTTGCCGACCTGCAGCGATTGTGTCGCTGACTGTCCCGCGCGCTTGCCGCATGCCGAAACGAAAATCCGGGTTTTTGGCGGATACCCCCGCAAAACAAACGGTTGAAGTGATAATTGTTATCACTAACATAGTAGCAACCCAGATTGGCTGTGGAAAAACACGAGTGTGAGGTAGGCCATATGCAAACGGAAAATGTCGGCACCTTTTCTCTGGACGAAAATGTCTGGCAAGGCATTTTGCTCAGTGATAATGCCGTACAACAAATTACTAAATTAATGCAGCAGGATCCGCAGGTGAAGGGGCTGCAGCTCGGGGTGAAGCAGTCAGGCTGCGCCGGGTTTGCCTATGTGCTGGATCTCACCCGTGAACCCGCTGACGACGACCTGCTGTTTGAGCGCGATGGCGCCAAACTGTATGTGCCGTTAAAAGCCATGCCGTTTATCGATGGCACCACGGTGGATTTTGTCCGTGAAGGGCTGAATCAGATATTCAAATTTAACAACCCTAAAGCTCAGCATGCCTGCGGGTGCGGCGAGAGTTTTGGCGTTTGAGCGATGCAATCAACATGACACGAAGCAATGTAGAAATGCCTAATGAAGTGCAGGCTTGGGTCAGCGAAGGTCGCTATAAAGAAGGCTTTTTTACCCAACTGGCTACCGACGAGTTAGCGAAAGGCATCAACGAAGACGTGGTGCGCGCCATCTCGGCCAAGCGTAACGAACCTGAGTGGATGCTGGAGTTCCGCCTGGAGGCTTACCGTGCCTGGCTGCAAATGGAAGAGCCGCACTGGCTGAAAGCCAACTATGACCGGCTGAATTACCAGGACTACAGCTATTACTCGGCGCCGTCCTGCGGCAGTTGTGATGACGCCTGCGGCTCGCAGCCCGGCGCAGAACAGCAGCCCGGCGCGGTCACGGACAACAATTACCTGACCAGCGAGGTTGAACTGGCGTTTAACCAGCTCGGCGTGCCGGTGCGAGAAGGCAGTGAAGTGGCGGTGGACGCGATCTTTGACTCCGTCTCGGTCTCCACCACCTATCGCGAGAAGTTGGCCGAGAGCGGGGTGATTTTCTGTTCGTTCGGCGAGGCGATCCACGAATACCCGGATCTGGTACGCAAATACCTCGGCCGCGTCGTACCCTCAAACGACAACTTCTTCGCCGCCCTGAACGCCGCGGTGGCCTCTGACGGTACCTTCGTCTATGTGCCGAAGGGCGTACGCTGCCCCATGGAACTGTCGACCTATTTCCGTATTAACGCCGCCAAAACCGGGCAGTTCGAACGCACCATCCTGATCGCCGACGAAGGCAGCTATGTCAGCTACATCGAAGGCTGCTCGGCTCCGGTACGCGACAGCTATCAGCTGCATGCGGCGGTGGTGGAAGTGATCCTGCACAAAGACGCCGAAGTGAAATACTCGACCGTACAGAACTGGTTCTCCGGCGGTGACAGCAAGGGCGGGATCCTGAACTTTGTCACCAAGCGCGCACTGTGCGAAGGCGCCGGGTCGAAAATGTCCTGGACCCAGTCGGAAACCGGCTCGGCCATCACCTGGAAGTACCCGAGCGTGATACTGCAGGGCGACAACTCTATCGGTGAGTTCTTCTCTGTGGCGCTGACCAGCGGCCATCAGCAGGCGGACACCGGCACCAAAATGATCCACATCGGCAAGAACACCCGTTCGACCATCATTGCTAAAGGCATCTCTGCCGGGCACAGCGAGAACACCTATCGCGGCCTGGTGAAGATCCTGCCGGGAGCGGAAAACGCCCGTAACTTTACCCAGTGCGACTCGATGCTGATCGGGCCGGACAGTGGCGCCCATACGTTCCCTTATGTTGAGGCGCGTAACAACAGCGCGCAGCTGGAGCATGAAGCCACCACCTCAAAAATTGGCGATGACCAACTGTTTTACTGCCTGCAACGCGGCATCAGTGAAGACAATGCCATTTCGATGATCGTCAACGGATTCTGTAAGGACGTGTTCTCTGAGCTGCCGCTGGAGTTCGCCGTCGAGGCGCAGAAGTTATTGGCCATCAGCCTGGAACACAGCGTGGGCTAATCGCCGGATTTACAGCGCGAAAGCGCGACCTAAGGACACTGCATGTTAAGTATCAAGAATTTAAAAGTCAGCGCGGAAGGCAACGAGATCCTCAAGGGTCTGGACCTGGAGATCAAACCCGGTGAAGTGCATGCCATCATGGGGCCGAACGGCTCGGGCAAAAGCACGCTTTCGGCGACCCTCGCAGGGCGCGAAGAGTATGAAGTCACTGAGGGCGAGGTGACCTTTAAAGGTAAGGACCTGCTCGAGTTGGATCCGGAAGATCGTGCCGGCGAAGGCGTGTTTCTGGCGTTCCAGTACCCGGTGGAAATTCCCGGCGTCAGCAACCATTTCTTCCTGCAGACGTCCGTGAATGCGGTGCGAAAATACCGCCAGCAGGAGGCGCTCGATCGCTTCGATTTCGCTGATTTTATCGAAGAGAAGATTGAACTGCTGAACATGCCGCCCGATCTGCTGACCCGTTCGGTCAACGTCGGTTTCTCCGGTGGGGAGAAAAAGCGTAATGATATTCTGCAGATGGCGGCGTTGGAGCCGGATCTGTGCATTCTGGATGAAACCGACTCCGGTTTGGATATCGATGCGCTGAAGATCGTCGCCAACGGCGTTAACTCGCTGCGCGACGGCAAGCGCTCGTTCATTATTGTCACGCACTACCAGCGTATTCTGGATTACATCAAACCGGATTACGTTCATGTTCTTTCCCAGGGGCGCATCGTCAAATCCGGCGATTTCTCCCTGGTGAAACAGTTGGAGGAGCAGGGCTATGGCTGGCTTACCGACGAACAATAACTCACGCGCGCTGCAGCAGCTTTACAGCCTGTTCGAAGAGCGCGGCGGCGAGCATTCCGCGCATGCGCTGGCGCACTGGCAGCAGGCTTTACGCCTGGGCTGGCCGACCCGCAAGCATGAGAACTGGAAATACACGCCGCTGGAAGGCCTGCTGGAGCAGCAGTTCCTGGAGCCGCCTGTAGAGCAGGTGACCACGGCTCAGGTGGATGCACTGGCGTTGGCTATCGATGCATATCGGTTAGTGTTTATCGACGGCCGTTTCAGTGCGGCGCTGAGCGATGGCGAACTGGGCGATTATCAGTTTGACGTTGCCTCCTACGGCACGCCACAGGCGCTGCCTGAGCCCATTCAGCCTGAAATTTTTCTGCACCTGACCGAAAGCCTGGCGCAGGAAACCAGCATTATCCGCGTGGCGGCCGGTAAAAGCGCTTCACGCCCTTTGTACCTGTTGCATATCAGCAGCGGACGCGGTGCTGCAGGCGAAGTGAATACGGTACATCACCGTCATCATCTTGAGATTGGGCGCAGCGCCCAGGCCGAAGTGATTGAGCACTACGTCAGTTTGAACGATGCCGCGCATTTCACCGGCGCACGCCTGACCGCCAATGTGGCTGACAATGCCCAACTGCATCACTGCAAACTGGCGTTTGAAAGCCAGCCAAGTTACCACTTTGCCCATAACGATTTGGTGATTGGCCGCGACGCGCAGGTGAAGAGTGACAGCTTCCTGCTCGGTGCGGGCCTGACGCGCCACAACACCAGCGCGCAGCTTAACGGTGAAGGATCTAATTTGGTGATCAACAGCCTGGTGCTGCCGGTCGGCAAAGAGGTGTGCGATACCCGAACTTACCTGGAACACAACAAGGGTTACTGCGAAAGCCGCCAATTGCACAAAGTGGTGGTTAGCGACCGCGCCAAGGCCGTGTTCAATGGCATGATCAAAGTGGCCAAGCACGCGATAAAAACCGATGGGCAGATGACCAACCACAATCTGCTGTTGGGCAAAGTGGCTGAGGTCGATACCAAACCGCAGTTGGAAATCTATGCCGATGACGTGAAGTGTAGCCATGGCGCCACCGTCGGGCGTATCGATGAAGAGCAGCTGTTCTATCTGCAATCACGGGGCATCGACAAGCACGCTGCGCAACAGATGATTATTTTTGCCTTTGCCGCTGAGCTGACTGAGGGGATCGGTAACGAAACCATTCGTGAATCGGTGCTGGCGCGCATTGCACGGCGCTTGCCGGAGCCGGGGGAGGCCGCATGAGTTTTCCCATCGAACGGGTACGCGGCGATTTCCCGATCCTGTCGCGTGAGGTCAACGGCCAGCCTCTGGCTTACCTCGACAGCGCGGCCAGTGCGCAAAAGCCGCAGGCAGTAATCGATCGCGAGCTGGATTTTTATCGTCACGGTTATGCGGCGGTGCATCGCGGCATCCACACCATGAGCGCCGAGGCGACTCAGGAAATGGAAGCGGTGCGTGAAAAGGTGGCGGCGTTTATCAATGCCGGCTCGGCGGAAGAGATCGTATTCGTTAAAGGCACCACCGAAGGCATCAATCTGGTGGCCAACAGCTTCGGTCGCCACTTCCTGCAGCCCGGTGACAGCATCATCATCACCGAGATGGAGCACCATGCCAACATCGTGCCCTGGCAGATGCTGGCGCAAGAGCGTGGGCTGAACCTGCGCGTCTGGCCGCTACAGCAAGATGGTACGTTGGATGTGGCGCAGCTGCCTGGATTGATCGATGCCACCACCAAACTGCTGGCGTTGACTCAGGTTTCCAACGTGTTGGGCACGGTCAATCCGGTGCAGGAAATTACGGCGCAGGCCAAAGCTGCCGGTCTGAAGGTGCTGATTGACGGTGCGCAGGCGGTCATGCACCAACGGGTTGATGTGCAAGCGCTGGATTGTGATTTCTACGTATTTTCCGGTCACAAGCTGTATGGGCCTTCCGGTATCGGCGTTCTCTACGGTCGTCAGGCGCTGTTGCAGCAAATGCCACCGTGGGAAGGCGGCGGCTCAATGATTCAGCAGGTGAGCCTTACTCTCGGCACCACCTATGCCGAGCCACCGTGGCGTTTTGAAGCCGGTTCCCCCAATACTGCAGGCATGATGGGACTGGGGGCGGCGATTGACTACGTGAACGCGCTGGGGCTGGAGGCGATTGCTGATTATGAGCATTCGCTGATGCATTATGCGCTCGAAGCGCTGCAGCAGGTACCGACGCTGAAGATCTATGGTCCGGCGGATCGCGCAGGGGTGATCGCCTTTAATCTGGGCGAACACCATGCCTATGACGTCGGCAGCTTCCTGGATCAGTACGGCATCGCTATTCGCACCGGACATCATTGCGCGATGCCGCTGATGGCGTTCTATAATGTGCCGAGCATGTGCCGCGCCTCGTTGGCGTTGTACAACACCCGCGAAGAAGTTGACCGGCTGGTGGCCGGGTTGCAGCGAATTCAAAAACTGCTGGGATAGGGTAGACTGTCGGGCTTGGCGCTATTGGCTGAGCGCCGGTGGCCAGTGACATGGGGTCGGCATGCCGGCCCCTGAATTATTGAAAGGAACCTCATGGCGAACTTGCCGGATAAAGAAAAGTTGGTGCGTAATTTTTCCCGTTGCCTGAACTGGGAAGACAAGTACCTGTATGTCATCGAACTGGGCGCGAAGCTGCCGGCGCTTGACGATAGCGAGCGTCAGGCGGGCAATCTGATTTCCGGTTGTCAGAGCCAGGTGTGGATTGTGATGCGGCTCGATGAACAAGGGCAGGTCGAGTTTCACGGGGATAGCGACGCGGCTATCGTCAAAGGGCTGCTGGCGGTGGTGTTTATTCTTTATCACCAAATGACGCCGCAGCAGATTGTCGAGCTGGACGTGCGGCCGTTTTTCGCCGAACTGGCGTTGAGTCAGCACCTGACGCCTTCCCGTTCTCAGGGGCTGGAAGCCATGATCCGCGCAATCCGCAGTCAGGCCGCCAAACTCTGATATTCCTAAGGCTCATTGATAAGGCGCTTATATTTGCTATGTCAATGAGTCTTTACAAAACCCGCCCAACCCTGCCATTCACCCCGCAAATCAGTGACATATCAGCAGCTTATCCCTTGACGTTATACTGACAAATGGAGAAAGCGATTACGTTATAACATGTTGATTTTTAGAGGACTTATTGCCTTTGACGTCAGCATTGCTAGTATTAATCAGGTCTTGTCTGATTTACCGGTCACCAAGTGCCAGATAGCCTTGTGGCCGAACCGTAATAAGCATATAGGGATGATAATGAAACGTGCGTTGAGTTTAATGGGCATGCTATTTGCCACCGTACTGACCGGCACGCAAGCCGCCAGCGCGAGCGAATACCCGCTGCCGCCGCCGGACAGCCGTCTGATTGGCGAGAACACCACCTATACCGTACCGAACGATGGGCGTCCGCTGGAGGCGATTGCTGCCGACTATAAAATTGGTCTGCTGGGCATGCTTGAGGCCAACCCGGGTACCGATCCCTTCCTGCCCAAGCCGGGTTCGGTGTTGACCATCCCGACCCAAATGCTGTTGCCGGACACCAAGCGTGAGGGGATTGTCGTCAACCTGGCCGAACTGCGTCTGTATTACTACCCGAAAGGCGAGAACAAGGTCATCGTTTATCCTATCGGTATCGGCCAGACCGGGATGCACACTCCGCTGCAGGTGACCTCCGTAAGCCAAAAAATCCCGAACCCGACCTGGACGCCGACCGCCAATATCCGCAAGCGCTATCTGGAGAAAGGCGTGAAGCTGCCGGGCGTGGTGCCGGCCGGTCCTGAAAACCCAATGGGCCTGTTCGCTATGCGTCTGGCTATGGGGCACGGTGAGTATCTGATCCACGGCACCAACGCCAACTTCGGTATCGGCATGCGCGTCAGCTCTGGCTGTATCCGTCTGCGCCCAACCGATATCGAGGCGTTGTTCAACATGGTACCGCGCGGTACCCGTGTTCAGGTCATTAACGATCCGGTGAAAATTTCGGTTGAACCGGACGGTAAACGTTACGTAGAAGTGCATCAGCCGCTGTCGAGAGTTGAAAGCGACGATCCGCAGACCATGCCGATTACGTTGTCCAAAGCCGAGAAGGCTTTTGTCGGCGATGCACAGACCGATAAGGCCGTGTTCGATAGCGCGGTTGTACGCCGCTCTGGCATGCCGGTGCTGGTTAACGTGGGGCAGAACCCCTCTGACGTCAGTTTAACGCCTGTAGCCTCGCAGGAAGCGAATAAGGGCCTGTTCAAGGGCGCACCTATCAGTTCGGTGAATTAAAACGTAGCAGTAGCGGTCAATACCGATGGGTTCAGCGTGCTGAGCCCTTTTTTTTCGCCTAAAGACGGAAGGGGGGAAATGCGGAAATGACAGGCAAAAAAAACGGCGCACAATGTGCGCCGTTTTCAATAACCGAAGCTATCTTACTTTTTGTAAGCGTGAGCTTGGTTGTCCAGGCGCTGGTTAGCACGTGCTGCGTCGTCTTTAGCTGCTTGAACGTCAGAACGGATTGCGTTCACGTCGTTGCTCAGCTGGTCAACTTTAGCGTTCAGAGTCTGAACGTCAGAAGACAGTTGATCGATTTTAGCATTGCTAGAGCAGCCTGCCAGCAGAGTGGAACCCAGGATTACCGCGCCCAGTACCAGTTTAGTACGATTCATTATAACACCCTCTAGATTGAGTTAATCTCCATGTAGCGTTACAAGTATTACACAAACTTTTTTCGAAAGAGAATAATTTTTTTGTATTGGAGTGCTTTATTTTGATCGTTCGCTCAAACTTACAGCTTCTTTTGAAAAATAGTTAAAAAATGTAGGGAAAACAGCTGGATTCCATGGGACAACTCCGATTTATAATTAGCTAAATAATGAGCAATCCACGGTTGCGTTTTTGAGAAAACAGTTTACCAGTGCTAAAAAAAACGCCGCTAAGCGGCGTTTTCATCAAAATAATTATGTCACGTTTTATATTAAAGCACGTGAACCGAGGCAGTATTGGTTGTGCCGCTCGGAACCAGAGCACCGGAAACCATCACCACAACGTCGCCTTTTTGTGCCAGACCGCTGGCCAGCGCCGCTTCTTTACCGATGCGATAGAAGTCGTCGGTAGAGGCAATTTCCTTGACCATCTGTGGGATCACGCCTTTGCTCAGAATCAGCTGATGCGCGGTGACTTCATTGGTGGTCAGCGCCAGGATCACGGCGTTAGGGAAATATTTACGCACGGATTTGGCTGATTTGCCGCCGCTGGTGGCAACCACGATCAGTGGCGCATCCAGTTTCTCTGCGGTTTCAACGGCGCCACGGCATACGGCTTCGGTGATGCGGAGCTTGCGGTTGTCATTCAGGCTGTCGATACGGCTTGGCATCACGCGGTCAGTGCGCTCACAGATGGTCGCCATGATGGTAACGGCTTCAAGCGGGTACTTACCCTTGGCGCTTTCGCCTGACAGCATCACTGCGTCTGTACCGTCCAGAATGGCGTTGGCAACGTCGCCGGCTTCTGCGCGGGTAGGGCGTGGGTTCTTGATCATGGAATCGAGCATTTGGGTGGCGGTGATCACCACTTTACGTGCGCGGTTACATTTTTCGATCATCATCTTCTGCGCGAAGATCACTTCTTCTACCGGGATTTCTACGCCCAGATCGCCACGAGCGACCATGATGCCGTCAGAAGCTTCGAGGATTTCGTCGAAGTTGTTCAGGCCTTCCTGGTTTTCGATTTTGGAGATGATCTGGATCTGCTCGCCGCCGTGGGCTTTCAGGTGCTCACGAATTTCCAGCACGTCGGAACGCTTACGGATAAAGGAAGCGGCAACAAAGTCCACACCCTGTTCGCAGCCGAAGATCAGGTCGCGCTTGTCTTTTTCAGCCAATGCAGGCAACTGGATGGAAACGCCCGGCAGGTTAACGCCTTTGTTTTCGCCCAGGTCGCCACTGTTAAGCACCTTACAAACTACTTCGTTTTCGGTCACGTTGGTGACTTCCATGCCGATCAGGCCGTCGTCCACCAGTACGGTGTTGCCGATTTTCAGATCTGCGCTAAAACCGGCGTAGGTTACTGCAACGCGTTCGTTGTTGCCGATAACGCTCTGATCGGTGGTGAAAGTAAAGGTCTGGCCGGCAACCAGAGAGGCATCTTTGCCGCCTTCCAGTTTCATGGTGCGGATTTCCGGGCCTTTGGTATCCAACAGGATACCGGCGTTCTGACCGGTTTTCGCCATCACGGCGCGCATGTTCTTGATGCGGTTGCCGTGCTCTTCGTAATCGCCGTGGGAGAAGTTAAGGCGCATTACGTTCATGCCGGCGTTCAGCAGGTTGGTCAGCATTTCTTCCGATTCGGTTTTTGGACCGATGGTACAAACAATTTTGGTCTTTTTCATGACGGAGTTTTCTACAAGTTGTGATGGATAATAAAACGAATAAAACCAGCGGTCAGGCCACTGATAAGGGATTTGAGTCGTGCCTGGTGGTGCAAAACATAGTTAAGGATAGGTGACCGGAGTCGAAATGGGGCGGAAAAATTCAGCCCGCGCCGGGATGCGGGGATGCTGCGCAACGTGATGAGATGAAAATGTGTTGTTATTGCGTTTTCGCAGATCAAGGGCTGAAACCATTCAACTGAAAGACGTTGCGCATTATAAAGGCTAAGCGGCGGGAAACAAAATAAAAAACCGGTGCTAACGCTCGGATCCGGCAAATCAGCAGCAAATGTGGCGCAAATGCAAACTGACAGCTGCGGTTTGTTGCGCAAATAACCTTAGTGTAAACATGTCATTGGCCGATTTTAGCCGGATACGATAATTTCCAGCAGCGTACCGGCCGACAGGCAGAAGCAGCCGCTGGCAATGTTAGCGGGGATGGCGATAGTTTCACCGGCCACGATCACCTGGGTATCATTGCCGACGGTGAATTCAAACTCACCGGAAACCACCCGCGTCTGCAGAGCGTAAGCCCGCTTTTGCAGTTGACCGAAGGTTCCTGCGTCGAACTTTACTTCCGTGGCGCTGGTGCCGTCGCTCATTACCCCTTGCCTGCGGGTAAGGCCGGTGTCCAGTTTTTCAAACGCAGTCTCTGCGGTAAATTTCAGCATGGGATCTGTCCTGATAGGGTATTGGCCTTGATGATACCTGATGTGGTTTGCGGTAGCAGGAGCAAAGTTTTTAAAGCTTGAGGAACTGTCGGGCCGAAAGGGTGGAGCTGCGGATATTATGATTTGGTGCGTCCGAGTGGACTCGAACCACCGACCCCCACCATGTCAAGGTGGTGCTCTAACCAACTGAGCTACGGACGCACTGCACTGCTTTAGAATTTTGGTGCGTCCGAGTGGACTCGAACCACCGACCCCCACCATGTCAAGGTGGTGCTCTAACCAACTGAGCTACGGACGCACTGTACTGCTTTAGGAATTTGGTGCGTCCGAGTGGACTCGAACCACCGACCCCCACCATGTCAAGGTGGTGCTCTAACCAACTGAGCTACGGACGCATCTTTTCCTGTCTGTCATGGCTGACAGCGGGGACGAATATTAACGAGCTACCCGCGCGCTGGCAAGGAGAAAAACGTAATTTTATCCGGTATTTCACGTGATTGCTGCGCTTGTGTGCAGTGCGGCGGTTTTTTCTGCAATCTATGCTGCTGAAGCCACCGGTCGGCGTAACCGACCGGTGGTGATAGTTAGCGGGTAGAGCGCTGCAGGATCAGTGTCGCAGGCTGTTTTTGCAGCCAACGCATACGCAAGGCCATCATGATGGCGGCGAAGGTCAGTCCGATAATAAACCCAATCCAGAAGCCGCTAGGCCCCATCGCTGGGACGACAATGTCGGTCAACGCCAACAGATACCCGCTCGGCAGACCCAGCACCCAATAGGCGATAAAGGTGATGAAGAAAATCGAGCGGGTATCTTTATAGCCCCGCAGAACGCCGCTGCCAATCACCTGAATAGAATCGGAGATCTGGTAAATGGCTGCCAACAGCATCAGCTGCGACGCCATGGCCACTACCGCCGGGCTGTCATTGTACAGCAGGGCGATTTGCTCGCGGAAGGTGGCGGTAAACAGCGCGGTGCAGCAGGCCATCAGAATACCGACGCCGATAGCCGAATAAGCGGCAATCCGCGCGCCTTCGACCGATCCTTCACCCAATCGATAGCCAACGCGAATAGTCGCGCTGACGCCCAACGACATAGGCAACACGAACATCAGCGCGCTGAAGTTCAGGGCAATCTGATGCCCGGCCACCGAAACGATGCCCAATGGAGAGACCAGCAGAGCGACGACGGCGAACAGCGTGACCTCGAAGAACAGCGCCAGCGCGACCGGCAGACCGATGCCGAACAGGCGTTTTATTGCCGGCCAGTCGGGCCGCGGGCTGCTGCCTTCGTGTGGCAAAATATCGCGCTGCGACGGGGCGCGCTTCACGTACCAACGCATCGCCAGGAACATAAACCAGTAAACGCTGCCGGTCGCCACGCCGCAACCGACGCCACCCAATTCCGGCATGCCGAATTTACCGTAGATAAAGATGTAGTTGATCGGGATA
This sequence comes from Serratia sp. AXJ-M, assembly GCF_046531865.1. Lineage (NCBI taxonomy): Bacteria > Pseudomonadati > Pseudomonadota > Gammaproteobacteria > Enterobacterales > Yersiniaceae > Serratia > Serratia sp. AXJ-M. The sequence continues at coordinate 2,284,152 of NZ_CP059394.1, forward strand.
TTCACCAGCAGACCGAGGAAGCCAATCACCATGCCCGGCTTGGTTTTCGACAGCCCTTCGCACTGGCCGCGCAGTACCTGGAAGAACAGATAGCCCGGCGCGCCCCACATGATGGCGTGCAGATAGCCCACGGCTTTATCCGCCAATTGCGGGTCGATATTATGCATCAAGTCGATGACGAACTTGCTGTTATACAGCACGATAATCACCAGCAACGAGACTGCCCCCGCCAGCCAGAAGCCCTGACGCACCTGATGAGCAATGCGATCTCGTCGGCCCGCGCCGTTGAGCTGGGCGATGACCGGTGTCAACGCCAACAACAGGCCGTGCCCGAACAAAATGGCAGGCAGCCAAATAGAGGTACCGACGGCAACCGCCGCCATATCTGTGGCGCTGTACGCACCGGCCATAATGGTGTCTACCACACCCATTGCGGTTTGTGATATTTGCGCGATGATTACCGGGATTGCGAGGGCCAATAAACTACGCGCTTCAATGAAGTACTTCTGCACGCATACACCTTTTCTATTTATTTATGATGGAGGGGAGGGTCGTCGCGAAAGGACAACAATTAAAAATAGCGGAATTTTGTCAAAAAGATTGTACCCGCTCGGCGAGGTTAAGCAAATGCTGTGATGAAATAGTTATTAAATGCGCAGGCACAGACTTTTTGTCGCCACGGGTTTGGTTTTCCTCGCCAACTGGGGCAAACTGCCCCAAGCGCTTTAAACATTTTCAGAAAGAAGAGGCTCACATGTTCACCGGTATCGTACAAGGCACCGCGCCGCTGGTCGCCATTGATGAAAAATCCAACTTCCGTACCCACGTCATAGAAATGCCTACCGAGCTGCTGCCTGGATTGGAGCTCGGTGCGTCTGTGGCGCATAACGGCTGCTGCCTGACCGTCACGGCGGTAGAGGGTAACCGCGTCAGTTTTGATTTGATCAAAGAAACGCTGCGCCTGACCAACCTTGGTGAACTGGCGTTGGGCGATGTGGTTAACATCGAAAGGGCGGCCAAGTTTAATGATGAGATTGGCGGTCACCTGATGTCCGGCCATATTATCTGCACGGCGGAAGTTGCCAAGATTTATACCTCCGAGAATAATCGTCAGGTATGGTTACGTATGCCGAATGCGGAACTGATGAAATATGTTCTGCACAAAGGTTTTATTGGTATTGACGGAATTAGCCTGACCATCGGTGAAGTGGTGAATAACCGTTTTTGCGTGCATCTGATCCCGGAAACGCTGGAACGTACCACGCTGGGCAAAAAACGCCTGGGTGATAAGGTGAATATTGAGATCGACCCGCAAACGCAGGCGGTGGTAGACACCGTTGAACGGGTGTTGGCAAGCCGCGAAGCGGCAATGGCGGCAGCGAGCGCGCTGGCGCAGAAGATCTGACAAACGACCCACCAGAGAGGAGCAATCGCGTGAAGTTTTATGGGAAAACGTTGATGTTAACGGCGCTGCTGGCGCTGAGTGCTTGTAGCAGTTCGCCGGACCAGGGCGCGGCCAACCCGACAGTGGATGCCGATAGCGACACCTGTGGTGCGGCGCAATACCAGAATTATGTCGGTAAACCGATGTCTTCGCTGGAAGGCGTACGAATTGAGTCGCAGGTACGTGCGATTCCGTATAACTCTGCGGTCACGATGGACTTCAACCTGCGCCGCCTGAATTTCCTGGGCGACAGCGAGGATAAGATCATTCGCGTGTATTGCGGCTGATATACCCGTCGTCTTTCAAGTTGCAGCGTTGTTACCTGCACTAGCTTACCCCAGTTACTTACTCAAGTAAGCGCCTGGGGATGAGCTAGCTGGGTGCCTAGCTGCAACTCGAAATCCATAGGTTATATGTCGTTTACGCTGCGGGATAATTAGCGCGTCACGCGGATACCGCCTTCTACGCCTTTCGGGCTGAAGACGACCTGCCAGAGTTGAATGTCACGGGCGCGAAATGCTCCAGCGCAGGCGTTCAGGTAATAACTGAACATGCGTTCGAAACGATCCGAATAACGTTGGGCCAACTGCGGCCATGCCTGTTTGAATCTTTCGTACCACGCCATCAAGGTGCGATCGTAATCAGCGCCAATATTGTGCCAATCTTCCATCACAAAATGCCCTTCGCTGGCCTGGGCAATATGGGTAACCGACGGCAGGCAGCCATTCGGGAAGATATATTTGTTGATCCACGGGTCAACATTCATATCTGTCCGATTCGAACCAATGGTATGCAGCAGGAATAGGCCGTCCGGTTTTAAATTACGTTCCACCACGTTGAAGTAGGTGCGGTAATTTTTCGGACCGACGTGCTCAAACATACCGACGGAAACAATACGGTCAAATTGCAGATGCAAATCACGGTAATCCTGCAGCAGGATCTCGACATCCAGCCCGGCACAGCGCTCCTGTGCCAGCTTTTGCTGCTCGGCAGAAATGGTCACGCCCACCACCGAAACGCCATAGTTTTTCGCCGCATAGGCAGAAAGCCCGCCCCAGCCACAGCCAATATCCAGCAAATTCATACCCGGCTGCAGCTGCAGCTTTTCGCAAATCATCCGTAATTTGGCTTCCTGCGCTTCTTCCAGCGTGGTCGCCTCTTTCCAGTAGGCGCAGGAATATTGCATATAAGGGTCCAGCATCAGGGTAAAGAGATCGTTCCCCAGATCGTAATGTTCTTTGCCGACTATCCAGGCGCGTTTCTTCGATTGCAGATTGGTTAATCGCGCGGCGGCAATTCGCAGGGTATCTTTGAGGTGGCGGGGCAGTTTCTTTTCCAGACCGGCGCGGACCACGTGATGAAAGAATATATCCAGCCGTTCGCATTCCCACCAGCCGTCCATATAGCTTTCGCCCAGGCCGAGAGAACCCTCCTGCAGCACGCGTTTAAAAAAATTAGGATTTTTAACCTGAATATCGAAAGGGCGCGAGCCGTTTATTTCAATACCGGCCATGCTGAGCATTTCATGAGCGATACGGTACCATTGGTTGTCCTGGATGCTCACATCTTCTATACACGATGAACTCATAGCTTCTCCATCACCTTCTTCTGACTTATGACCCGTCAAAAAATAGCTTAGACAAATTCTGCGGGTGCATACGTTTACCTACGGTAAGAATCCCGTGGCGTCTGATATCCGACTATGAACAGAGGAAAATTTTAAGAAGGTTCCAGCGCAAGAAACGCGGGAAAGACAATCCTTAAAAAACTGTGACGCCATACGCGTACACAACAGTTGCTAGTGATAAAGAAATTATAAAAGTGTTATTTTTAAAGGTCGTTTTTGAGTATAGGCTTGCCGAGGCGCTTACTCAACTGTAAATCGCACTCGGCAAAAATATTCTTTAAGTGATTATTAATACTGGCAATTATGACGCGGAGTTAGCATGTTCCTGACGTGTCGCCTGTTGATCGTCCATTACCTTTCTCCGTTGCATCAGATAGCCCAACGCGGCCAATACCACCGTCGACACCATTACCGTGACCGTTGCCAACAGAGGCTGGGCGATAAAGGCCGAAACCAGCATGCTGGCGACAAAACACAGGCCTAATTGCAGGGTGTTTTGCAAGGCGGCAGCTTTACCGGTTCCTTCCGGGAACGGGGTCAACGCATTGGCTACCACGATAGGGTAAATGGCTCCGTTGACCAACGCCATCACGCAGAACGGAATTAACAACGTAGTGAGCGTGGGCTGAGTCAGGGTGGCAACCAGATATAATGCAACCATACTGACGCCATAAACTACCAACAGCCAAGGCAACAAGGTGTTGCCATTCATGCGGTTCAATGCGGTACGACAGCCATAGCCCCCTAATAAGAACGCCAGAGTCTGCGGCACATAGCTCAGACCGATGTCGTTCGGGCTATAACCCATATCACCAAGAATAAACGGTGAACCGGTCAGCCAGGCGAAGAAGCCGGCAGAACAGGCGGCAAAGATCATAACGTTGCCACTGAAGATGCGTGACTTTAATAGATGGAAGAAACTGAGCGCGCTTTTCTTATTGTCGTCGGAAGGCACGGTTTTGGCGCTTTCTTTCAGCAGCAGCGTCGGCAATAGCAAAAGCACGGTAATGCCCAGCAACACGGCGAAAATGGCGCGCCAGCCCATGTGATTCAGCAACCAGGCACCCACCAATGGCGCCAGCGCCGGTGAAAGGGCTACCAGCGGCATAATGGTGGCGAACACGCGGTTAGCCTTGCCTTCGCGATAGCGGTCAATTACCAAGGCCTGCCAGGTAACGGCAGCGGAGCAAACCCCAATCGCCTGGATAAAGCGCAGCGACCAAAGTTGCACGGCATTTTGTACCCACAGCATGCCAAGGCAGCCGAGGGCAAACAGCGCCAGACCGATCAGCAACACCGGTTTACGGCCGAGGCGATCGGAAAGCGGGCCCCACAGCAGTTGTGCAAAGGCAAACCCGGCCAGGAAGATGCTCAGGCTGGCGCTGATTGCCCCGGCGGAAATCTGCAGATCTTGCTGCATCATGCCGAAGGCGGGCAGGTACATATCGGTGGCCAGGTATCCCAGCATGCTCAGGCCGGCAAGGTAGAACATAAAACCAAAGGAATTTCGCATGGTATTTCTCGTTAATATTTTATCGTCGCAGGTTTTTAGCGCCGGCAAGTGTATCCGGCTGGATCTCTGCTTGTGAAACGGTAATATTTGCGAGGTGCTGTTAAAAAAATTGAAGGCAAAGCTATGTGGTCTGAATATTCCCTGGATGTCGTCGATGCGGTGGCCCGCACCGGCAGTTTCAGCGCCGCGGCGCAGGAGCTGCATCGGGTTCCGTCGGCGGTAAGTTATACGGTGCGGCAGTTGGAGCAATGGCTGGCGGTACCGCTGTTTGAGCGCCGTCATCGCGACGTGGAACTGACACCGGCGGGCGTGCTGTTTATTCAGGAAGCGCGTGGTGTCATCAAAAAAATGCTCGACACGCGCCGACAGTGCCAACAGGTCGCTAACGGCTGGCGGGGCCAATTGAAAATAGCGGTGGATATCATCGTTAAACCCCAACGCAGTCGCCAATTGGTGCTGGATTTTTACCGCCATTTCCCCGACGTCGAATTGCTGGTTCAGCCGGAGGTGTTTAATGGCGTATGGGATGCGCTGGTGGACGGTCGTGCCGATATGGCGATCGGCGCCACAAGGGCGGTGCCGGTGGGCGGCGGTTTCGCCTTTCGCGATATGGGAGATATGCGTTGGTTGTGCGTGGCCAGTCCGCATCACCCGCTGGCCGCGATAGAGGGGCTGTTGAACGACGATCAACTACGGCCCTTTCCGTCGCTGTGCCTGGAAGATACCTCGCGCAACCTGCCCAAGCGCGTGACCTGGACGTTGGACAACCAGCGACGCCTGGTGGTGCCGGACTGGGCTTCTGCGGTGGACTGCCTGTGTGCCGGGTTGTGCGTTGGTATGATGCCTGCGCATCAGGTATTGCCTTTGGTGCAGCGCGGGGAGCTGGTGGCGCTACAGTTGCAACAGCCATTTCCCGCCAGTCCTTGTTGCCTGACCTGGCAGCAAAATACGCCGTCTCCGGCTATGGCCTGGTTGCTGGATTATCTGGGAGACAGTGAAACCTTGAATCAGGAGTGGCTAAGCGAAGAATAACGCCGGAAACCGTGAGAGTTTCCGGCGCAGATAATTAGCGGCGATAATCGATGAACGGACCGTCAGCGACCGAACGGCGCTCAACCAGCTTGGGATGAACCTCAATCACCTGCGACTCTTCACGCTTGCTGATGATGCGATCCAGCAGCATGGTGAAGGCCATCTCGCCCAAACGCTCTTTGGGCTGATGAATGGTGGTCAGTGCCGGGGTAAAGTAGCGAGCGTTTCGCACGTTATCGTAGCCAATCACCGATATGTCTTGTGGTACGCGCAGGCCAAGTTCATCGGCGGCGCAGATCGCCCCCATGGCCATGATATCGCCACCGCAGAAGACTGCGGTAGGGCGTTGCTTCTGCGACAGTATCTGATGCATGGCCTTGTAACCGGACTCCGGCTCAAAGTCGCCCTGAACAATCCACTCTTCACGCACGTCGATATTGGCTTCTTCCATGGCTTTTAAAAAGCCCTGATGGCGTCCGCCACCGGTATTACGCGCCAGTTGACCCGGAATGGCCCCGATATCGCGGTGGCCGCGTTCAATCAGGTAACGCCCGGCCAGATAGCCGCCTTCAAAGGCGTTATCGATAATGGTGTCGGTAAAGTCACCGCGTGCGGCGCCCCAATCCATGACGACCATCGGGATATTGCGATAATCTTCCAGCATGCCGAGCAGTTGGTCCGGGTATTCCGAACACATGACTAACAGGCCATCGACGCGCTTTTGCGCCAACATCGCCAGATAGGCGCGTTGTTTGTCCAGATTGTTATGTGAGTTGCACAGGATCAGCGTATAGCCTTTGCTGTAGCAGCTGTTTTCCACCGCCTCGATCACTTCGGCAAAGTAGGGTGCTTCGCTCGATGTGGCCAGCAGACCAATAGATTTGGTGTGATTGACCTTAAGGCTGCGCGCCACGGCGCTGGGTGAATAGTGCAGCTCTTTGATCGCGGCGCCAACGGCCGCTTTTGTTTCTTCGGCGACGAAACGAGTCTTATTGATGACGTGCGAAACGGTGGTGGTGGAAACGCCAGCGCGTTTGGCCACATCTTTAATCGTTGCCATGTAAAGAATGACTCCTGAACTCACATGTTGCAGTATGTAAGTGTGATGTTAATCGTTTGCCTGCGTAGATCCTTCTCCAAAGAAGCGAAAACTGAGTTTTTAGTGTGTTGAAGTCGTCAGCGCTTGGTCAGGAGGGGCATTTTGCCGGTACACAGTTGTGAACTGCGAATTTTGTCCCATATTGAGCAAAAGGGGAAGAGGTAATCGGTATTATAAACTGGGAAATGATAACAAGATTTTATCGGCCAACTGTGGGAAAATGGTTTAACACATTAATTGTGTGCCTTTTACCCTTGGGAAACCCAATCTGAAAAGGAGTTGTAATGGATACCGATTTGAAAATGTCACTGTTCACCACCCTGGGTGCGCTGGCTGTGATTATCGCTTTTAGCTTCACCGCAGCATTGAACTGATACTCTTCAGTCAACCAGGCGCAGTTCGCTACGCCTGGTTGTATTTTCCCCGCGTTACGCCAGATTTTCCTCCACAAATGCCCAGTTAACCAGCGCCCAGAAGTTTTCCAGGTAGGCCGGTCGTGCGTTGCGATAATCGATGTAGTAGGCGTGTTCCCAAACGTCGACGGTCAGCAACGGTTTGTCTTCACCAGTCAACGGCGTGGCCGCATTCGACGTATTAACAATCGCCAGCGAGCCATCCGGCTTTTTCACTAACCAGGTCCAGCCTGCGCCAAAGTTTTTCACCGCGGCGTCGCTGAATTGTTCCCGGAAGGCGGTAAAAGAACCAAAAGCCTGGTTGATCGCGGCAGCCAATTTGCCCTGAGGTTCCCCACCGCCCTGAGGTGACAGGCAGTGCCAATAGAAGGTGTGATTCCATACCTGAGCTGCATTGTTGAAGATGCCGCCGCTGGAAGCCTTGATGATTGCTTCAAGGGATAATCCTTCAAACTCGCTGCCTTTCAGCAAATTGTTCAGGTTGACCACATAGGCGTTGTGATGCTTGCCGTAGTGGTATTCCAGGGTTTCTGCCGAAATGTGCGGTTCGAGGGCATTTTTTTCATAAGGTAGTGCGGGCAGTTCAAACGACATTGCTTCCTCCTTGTACAGTGTCAACTCGCCGCTAAAGCAACGGACCTTAAATTGACCTGTTTTTATTGTGGATATTTAGCTTAGCAATTTTCGCGATGAAATACAGTGGGGGCGGGCTAAAGGATTGGGTGCTTTAGGAACAGCAGGAAAATCAGTCAGGGGAGAGCGGCTGGGCAAGCCAGCCGCCAAAGAAATTATCGAATGGTTTTCGGTGTTACTACACGGCGGGCGCCGATGTAATGGTTTTGCCAGTAGTCATTGTCGAGTTGGCTGATCCGAATTTCTTCACCGGTACGCGGTGACTGAATAAATTTGCCGTTGCCCAGATAAACGCCAACATGGTCTGCCACGCCGCGGTTATTAATGCGGAAGAACACCAGGTCACCGCTTTCCAGTTCGCTTCTCTTGATCGGCGCGGCGTCTCGCAGGTGATACATTTCGTTGGCGGTGCGCGGCATTTTGATTTTCACCACGTCTTTATACGCGTAGTAAATCAGGCCGCTGCAGTCGAAACCGGTTCTTGGTGAAGTACCGCCCCAGCGGTAAGGCTTGCCCATTTGGTCCATCAGCTTGGCCATCGCGGTTTGCTTGGCGTGCTGATAGCGTTTTTTGTGCGCTGGAGTCAGCTTCAACGGTTTATCATCACGCACCAGTTTCGCGGTGGCCATCCCGGCTTCGCGGTGGCGACCATAACCTTTTTTGTAACCCTTTTTCGGCGGGGTAACTTTGATTTTGGCTATTTTCTGAGTTTTGCCTTTCGATTTGGCGCTGACGATCTTTTTAGCGGTTTTTTCCGTTTTGGCTTTGGAAACCTTGGCGGTTTTCTGCGGGGTGGTGGTTTTTGCTTTTTTGCTGGCTTTTACCGCTTTCTTTTTCTTGCGGTCATCTGGCCGGGCTTCGTTGACATGGCTTTTGCGTTGCTCGGCGGCAATACGCGCCTGTGGCGCAGCATGCGCCAGATTGAAGAATAGCTGTGTAAACAACAGCACAAAAAGCGTAAGAATTAAACGCATGTCGACGTTACCAACCTTGGCCCCGGAACAGATATCGAAAGAAGGACAGTATTCCCGAATTTCGCCATATAAAACAGCGAAGAACTCATAAATGATAATCCATATTGTGAGAAAACGTTAATGGCATTTTTTTTGCTGAAAAATCAATCCGTTGATGTATAAAAAAGCGACAATCACCGTCGGCGGGATTATTTAACGGCGCATTTTGATGGCAAAATATATTAGTGAAATGGCCAGATTAAAAATGTTATTCTGCGCATATGTTTTGACCGGAAAGGCTTTGCCGGTAAGACGCGACTGACTACGGGGAAATGCCCTTGCAAAAGATGGCGTTTTCTTGCGACTGTTCCAGCCGCTACAATGGCCGGTGTGATGCATGTTGTAGCCATAAGACTTGGCTTGAGGAAGCAATACAATGACGACGACGATTGAAAAAATTCAGCACCAGATCGCTGAGAACCCGATTCTGCTGTACATGAAAGGTTCACCGAAATTGCCAAACTGCGGTTTCTCTGCGCAAGCCGTGCAGGCGCTGTCTGCCTGTGGCGAACGCTTTGCCTACGTTGATATTCTGCAGAACCCGGACATCCGTGCCGAGTTGCCGAAATATGCCAACTGGCCGACTTTCCCACAGCTGTGGGTCGACGGTGAGCTGGTAGGCGGCTGCGATATCATCATCGAAATGTATCAGCGCGGCGAACTGCAGCAGCTGATCAAAGAAACGGCAGAGAAGTACAAACAGCAGGAAGACCAGCAGCCATAATCGGCTCGGTTTTATTGTTGGGATACATCGGGCGGCACCAGTGAAGACTGGGCCGCCCGATTTTTTTGTCTTAGTCGGTGTTTTCAACCGCCAGTGGCCAGCCACCCAAGCGTTTCCAACGGTTAACCAGTTCACAGAACAGCAACGCGGTTTGCTCGGTGTCATACAGGGCAGAATGTGCCTGGGAACTGTCGAACGGGATATTGGCGGCGATGCAGGCTTTGGCCAACACCGTCTGCCCCAGTACCAGCCCACTCAGCGCCGCAGTATCAAAGGTGGCGAATGGATGGAAGGGGTTACGTTTCAGGCTGGCGCGCTCTGCGGCGGCCATCAGGAAGCTGTGATCAAAATTGGCATTGTGCGCCACAATGATTGCCCGGTTGCAGCCACGATCCTTAATGCCCTTGCGCACGGCTTTAAAAATAGCGTGCAACGCATCGTGCTCACTGACCGCACCGCGCAATGGGTTACTTGGGTCTATGCCGTTAAAGGCCAGCGCTTCCGGCTGCAGGTTGGCACCTTCAAAAGGCTCCACGTGGAAGTGCAGGGTCTCGTCCTGCTGCAACCAGCCGTTTTCATCCATTTTTAACGTAACGGCGGCAATTTCCAGCAGTGCGTCGGTTTTGGCATTAAATCCGGCAGTTTCTATGTCTATGACTACGGGGTAAAACCCACGAAAACGGCCACTCAGGGCGTTAAGATCACTTTTTTCGGCCATCAGTTTCTTATCTTCATCGAATGCAGCGCGCATTATGGCAAATTTTGCGCCCGGTTGCAGGCGGTTATCACGCAGATAAAAATAAGGGCGCAGGAAGCGCCCTTAATCGACCTCAGTGGCCCAGACCATGCCCAGCATGTTTGTTCTCGATCAGTTCGATCTTGTAACCGTCCGGGTCTTCAACGAAGGCAATCACCGTGGTGCCACCTTTAACCGGGCCGGCTTCGCGAGTAACCTTGCCGCCGGCGTTACGGATGCTGTCACAGGTTGCAGCGACATCGTCGACGCCCAGCGCCAAATGGCCAAACGCGCTGCCCATTTCGTAGCTGTCGGTGCCCCAGTTATAGGTCAGTTCAATCACCGCACCTTCGCTTTCATCGGTATAGCCTACAAACGCCAGCGAGTATTTGTATTCCGGGTTCTCGCTGGTACGCAGCAAGCGCATGCCTAATACCTTGGTATAAAAGTCGATGGAACGTTGCAGGTCACCGACGCGGATCATGGTATGGAGTAAGCGCATAATTCCTCTGATTGGATGTGCCGTTGCCAATGGCGGATGGATTGAAGCGAAATTCAGTATAGCGTTGCCGCATAAGGGATTTCAATGTATGCCGGGGCGGGAGTGGCAGAGTTTCGGTGACATTGTCACCTTATCAATAGCAATCGCACAGTATGTGCCCTATGGTTGATGGAAATAGGTACTATACCCCTCGCAAGGAACAGCAGGGTCGGATAGCGATCCAGACTCAGGGTGAATGGCCTCAATTTATACATTTGGATCTGGTTAATATGCTTTTTTGTTTTTACCCGTGTGGAATGATGGCTACTGCCGAAGGAGATCATTAATGGACGAAATGCTGATTCTGGTGGACGCCGAAGATAATTCCGTGGGGTCGCAAACCAAAACGCTTGTGCACCAGCAGGGATTACTGCACCGGGCGTTTTCAATTTTTATATTTAATAGCCAGGGCAGACTGCTGCTGCAACAGCGGGCTTACGGTAAATACCATTCTGCCGGGTTGTGGACCAACACGTGCTGTGGTCACCCGCGCTGGGGAGAGGCAACGCAGGCAGCCGCACAGCGGCGGTTGCAGGAAGAGATGGGCTTTTGCACTGAGCTACTGCAGGTATCGAGTTTTACCTACCGCGCGGAAGTGCCAGGCGATTTAATTGAGCACGAATTCGATCATATTTACGTGGGCTTGTTTGACGGTGAACCGCAAGAGGATCCCGAAGAGGCCCACAGCTGGTTGTGGGTCGATATTCGGCAATTAGCCCAGGAGATAAAAAACGATCCTGATAAATTTACCGTTTGGTTCCGCACCATAATGAACAATATCGACGCCGCTGAGATCGAACGTTGGGGAAAGCTGGGTCTTCGTTAAATTGCCCCTGAACCGAAAAATGACAAAAGCCCGCCGGCATTCGCATACCGACGGGCTTTCTTATCTGGTATTCCGCGTTATTACAGCGTCGGGTAGTCAGTATAACCTTCTGCACCGCCGCCATAGAAGGTGGCAGGCTGCGGCTCGTTCAACGCAGCATTCTGCTTGAAGCGCTCTACCAGATCCGGGTTGGCGATATAGCTGCGGCCGAAGGCCACCGCATCGATAAAGCCTTTATTGATCAGCTCTTCTGCTTTCTCGGCGGTATAAGCACCGGCACCGACGATGACGCCTTTAAAGTGGGCGCGTACCGAGTCACGGAAGGCGTCGGAATAAGGCTTGCCGCCGGCCCAGTCGGGTTCGGAAATGTGCAGATAAGCGATATTGCGCTTGTTCAGCTTTTCCACCAGATACAGCGCCGCTTCTTCCTGATCTTCCCCGTTATCCAGGCCGTTGAACGGACCCAGCGGTGAAATACGGATGCCAATGTGTTCTGAACCCCATTCGGCGATGCTCGCGTCAACCACTTCCAACGTCAGGCGAGTGCGGTTTTCGATGCTGCCGCCGTATTGGTCGGTACGTTGGTTAGACGCTGGCGACATAAACTGGTGCAGCAGATAGCCGTGCGCTGCATGCAGCTCGATAAAATCAAAGCCGGCTTCACGCGCGTTGGCGGTGGCCTGACGGAAATCGTTGATGATCCCTGGGATCTCGTCGGTTTCCAGCGCTCGTGGGGTAGAGGTCGGCACTCGTACCCAGGCGCCGGTTTCGTCACGCACGGTGGTGCGGGTGTCGGCATTGATCGCAGAAGGGGCCACCGGTGCCTGCTGGCCCGGTTGCAGGCTGTTGTGGGAAATACGGCCCACGTGCCACAGTTGAACGGCGATATGGCCATTCTTATCGTGTACAGCCTGGGTGATTTTTTTCCACGCGGCGATCTGCTCTGGAGTGTGCAGCCCCGGAGCGCCGGCATAGCCTTTCGCCTGGAAAGAAATCTGAGTGGCTTCAGTGACGATCAGGCCGGCACTGGCGCGTTGAGCATAATATTCGCCCATTAACGGAGTAGGGATATCGCCGGGCTCAATGCTGCGCAGCCGCGTCAGTGGGGCCATAAACACGCGGTTTGGCAGGGTGACAGCGCCAACCTTCAACGGGGAGAACAACTTTTCAATCTTCATAGTGCATCCTATATTAATAGACCGGTCGACTAGTAATGTAATAAAACTGCCCCACAGGGCAAGTTTCGATAAAGCCAGGGTGTTTCGTTTAAGGTTGCGGCGGACGCAACAGCAATTCAATACTTTCCAGCGCGCTGGTCAACGGCGCGACCGAGCGGCGGATTTTGGCACGCAGCGAAGCGCCAAGCCACAGTGAATACAGCGTTTCTGCCGTTGCTGCCGGGCTCATGGCAATCGACAAGGCGCCTTCGCGGATACCGCGTTCAATCGCGTCCTGCAGGTGAGCAATCACCCGGGCGGTTCCCGTTTCCAATGCATGACGCATCGGTTCTGACAGATCACTCACCTCGGCGGAAAGCTTCACCGCCAGACAGGCATTGTGGCATTCGCTGCGGCAGTGATAGCTGATTGCCTGGGCGTAATAGCTCAGCAACTGGTGGCGCGCATCGCTTTTATCGTCGGCAAACAGCTGTTTCATTTGCCCATCATAATGCTCGAAATAACGTTGCAGCATCGCTTCACCAAAGGCTTCTTTCGAACGGAAGTAGTGGTAGAACGAGCCTTTCGGCACCCCGGCCGTATTCAGCAGTTCACTCAGCCCCATGCCGGTAAAACCAAGGCGCAGGCTTAGCGTCTCGCCGGTAGCGAGCAAATGTTCACGGGTGTCTGTCGGGCAATGCGCATGTTTAGTCATAATGGCTGTCAGCATAATAGACCAATCGGTCTAGGTCAATAGCAATAAAAAACCGGCGTAAGAACGCCGGTTGCGATGAGCGGTATTTTGCCCGAGCGGGATGAAGATGTTAAGCGGTTATGAACCGCTGCGGCAGCGTTGCAGAATATCCAACTGCGATTGATACTCGCGAGTTTGCACGTTCATCATGCCGAGCAGGGTATGGAACAGGTTGTCTTGCGAGACTTCGTCCTTTTCCGCCATATTGTTCAGACACTGGCGATCGATCTTGAAGTTGCGCTCATAGTCTGCAGACATCCACATCAGGAAGGGAACGTGGGTCTGCTGGCTTGGAGCGAAGACATAGGGCGTACCGTGCAGGTACATGCCGTTTTCACCCAATGATTCACCGTGGTCGGAAAGGTACACCAGCGCCGTGTTGAATTTCCCGCTGTACTGCTGCAGCAGTTTTATGGTGTCGTCCAGCATGGCGTCGGTATAAAGCAGCGAATTGTCATAGGTATTAACCAACTGCTCGTGGGTGCAATCCTGGATCTGATTGCTGTCGCAGGTCGGCGAGAACTTCTGGAACTCTGGCGTACTGCGGCGGTAATAGGCCGGCCCGTGGCTGCCCATCTGATGCAGTACGATCACACCGTCGTCTTTCAGGCTGTTGATGTAGTCGTTCAGTTTGTACAGCAATACATTATCCATGCACACATCGCCGTCGCAATCCTGCGGCAGTTTCAACTTGGTCATGTCTACGTGCGGTACGCGATCGCAGGCGCCTTTGCAGCCGCCGTCATTTTCACGCCACAGCACGTTAACACCGGCATGAGCCAGTACGTCTAGTACACCTTCCTGATGCGTAGCCAGAGTCGCATCGTAATCCTTGCGCGGCATGTTGGAGAACATGCAGGGGACGGATATGGCGGTTTCAGTGCCACACGAGCTGGCGTTTTTAAAATAGGTCACATTGTCTTGTTTCAGGCGCGGGTTGGTTTCGCGGCCGTAGCCCCCGAGCGAGAAATTCTCGGCGCGCGCCGTTTCCCCCACCACCAGGATCACCAGGGTTTTCTTTTGCTGTGAGGCTATCAGCGGCCCTTTGCGCGCATCTTCACCAATTTTCACCAGCGGCAGGTTACGGGTGAAGTAGCGTTGCTGGGTAAACTTGATGGTGCCGGCGACGAAGTTAGAAGGCGTCAGCATTTTCACTACGCTTTTGTTATTGCGGATCAGCGAAGCGTAGTCCTTATAAAACAGCGCGGCGATAATCAGGATCACCACCACGGAAAGCATCACGTTGGCGGCTCGCAGCCCGGCCATGTACCACCAGGGGCGAGTTTTTCGGATATCGGTAAAGCAGACCGCCACCGCCGGAAGAATACCGAGCAACACCAGCCACAGCCCCATGCGGGGTGTCAGCAGGGCCGTGGCCTCCTGCGGATTGGTCTCGAAGGCGTTCTGCATCATATTGCCGTCGATGACCACGCCATAGCTGAACATAAAGTAGTTGGCGGCCGCGCTGCCGAGCAGGAAGAAAATCATCAGCGGTTTACGCAGGAAGGGCACGGTCAGCACGCTGAAAATGATATTCAACGCGCAAAAAATCACTACCGGCATGGTGGCGGCGAAAATAACGCTGTGGACGTTATCGAAGCTGATATACGACCAGGCCTTATGAAGGAATAACGCATTCTGGAACAGAGTGAAGAACAAGGCGCTGGCGAGGATAAAACCCAGGCTGTTGCACTGTAAGCGTTGACGTAACCACATTGCCAAATCTAAGTCCTGCTATTAAGTAATGCGCTGAAATTTACAGGATGAAACTTAAGAAAACCTTAGAGATTCAGAATGGTGGCGAAGTCGTTTAGTTTTGGTTTAGAAAAAAGGTCGCCAGACCGGGGAATGGTCTGGCGATGCGATATCAGTAAGCGGCGGTAAATTGCGCTTTGATAAACTGCGGTTTTTCAATTTCGTCGATGATGGCGACCGACAGATCTTCCACCGAGATACCGGCTGGCGCCTGGCCATTCATCAACAGTTTGGTGGTGCCAAGGCGGAACTGGCCGGTGCGCTTGCCAGGTTCCAACAGGGCAGCTGGCGACAAATAGGTCCAGTCGAGCGAAGTCTCGTTACGCAGTTTGTTGCGTAAATCGCGTACCGCTTGTGCGCCTGGACGGATATTTTCCGGGAATTCCGGCGTGTCCACCAATTCAACGCCCGGCGCGACTTCCAGACTGCCGGCACCGCCCACCACCAGCAGGCGTTTAACGCCGGCTTTTTTAACAGCGTCCAGGATCTGCTGTGCGCCGCGGCTGGTTTTTTCGTAAAGGTTGTCTTCCGCCCAGCCTGGGTTATAGGCGCTGATCACCGCATCCTGACCGGCCAGCTGTTTCGCCAGCCATTCGGTGTCGGCGACGTCGCCGAGCGCTATGCTCAGGTTGGCGTTTTCCGGCAGGTCTTTTTGCTGACGAGCAATCGCCGTGACTTGCAGTCCACGTGCCAGAGCTTCATCCAGCACGCGGCGGCCTACAAAACCTGTTGCTCCAATAATGGCTACTTTCATCTTTATGCTCCTGTCAGTAAAGGGGTCAGTATTAACTTTCTGCTCAGATTGACCCGAGCGGGTATAGATAATGTAGTACTTAACAATGATGTTGATTAGTGCCATATTCATGCTTTCTTGATTAAGTAAAACTTCATAATCATGGATAAACTGAATCGAATGGCGGTATTCGCCACCGTGGTGGCCGAAGGATCGCTAGCCGGAGCCGCCCGGCGACTGGGAATGACGCCGTCAGCGGTCAGCCAGCACCTGCGCTCACTGGAAAAAACGCTTGGCGTGCCCTTGTTGCACCGTTCTACACGCCGCCTGGCGCTCACCGAAGCGGGGGCGGCGTTCTATCCCGGTTGTGAGGCGATGTTGTTTCAGGCACAGCAGGCGGAACAGCGTCTGGCGGAACTGCGCGATACCCTGGTGGGAGAGTTGCGCATCGCGACGACCATCGGTATCGGTGGTCGCCCGTTAGCGGAGGCGATGGCGCCGTTGTTGCAGGCGCATCCCAAGCTGACGCTGAAGGTGCTGGCTGACGACCGGATTGTCGATATGATTGATCAACGTATCGATATTGCGCTGCGAGTTAATCGTCAACTGGCGGACGCCAATATGATTGCCCACCCGCTGGCCGAATGGCCGATGGTGCTGTGTGCCGCTCCTCGCTATCTCAGCCAGCATGGCGTGCCGGAGACGCCACAAGACCTGGTGCAACACCGATGGATCACCGGGGCTTTCAGCGGTGCGCATCTCGATTTGCATCACCAGAGCGGCCAGCAGCTTAAATTGCGTCTGGCGGAAGGGCAGATTGTCAGCGACAGCATGACCGTCATGCGCGCCTTCACCCGCAATGGTTTGGGGATCTCGATTCAACCCCTGTATGAAATAGAAGATGAGCTGCAACGCGGTGAGTTAATCCAACTGATGCCTGAATGGCGGCCGACACCGTTACGGCTGCATGCGATGACGCTCGAGCGGGCGATGCCGGAGAAAAATCGCCAGGCGCTGCGTTACTTGCGCGACTATTTTCGCCGCCACACCGAAAAGTCACTTGCCAGCGGCGCCGATGGCGTCTTCAATTAGCAAGAGATAACAGGAGGACGCGTGCCGCAGCAGCTTGAGTTTTTTGACATCCCCAGCCCGTGCCGAGGTATCTGCCAGGCCGATGACCGAGGCTTTTGCCGTGGCTGCCTGCGCAGCCGCGAAGAACGCTTTGGCTGGATGCAAATGAGCGATGCGCAAAAAAGGGATGTGCTGCGCCTGTGTCACCAACGCTTCCTGCGCCTTCAGCGAGCCAATAAACAGCCCGATGAGCCGCTACCCGAACAGCCGTCGCTATTTTGACCGGTACCCGATCCGCCGCACGTTAGCGCGGCTTTCCCCTTTCCACGTCGTTACCCGCTTGTGTATGCTGGCATCAAACACTGTCATGAGGTTTCAATAATGGAAAACCGTATTCAACTCGCGCCGCAGGGGCCTGAATTTTCCCGCATGATTTGCGGATACTGGCGTTTGATGGAGTGGGGCATGTCGCCGCAACAGCTGTTGGCGTTCATTGAGCAGCATATCGAGCTGGGCGTGACCACTGCCGATCACGCGGATATTTACGGTGGCTATGCCTGCGAACAGGCTTTTGGCGAAGCGATGCGGCTGAAGCCGTCATTGCGCCAGTCGATGGAGTTGGTGTCCAAATGCGGTATCGCCACTACGGCCAAACCGGGCAACGCCATCGGCCATTACATCACCGACCGCGAGCATATTGTTTACAGCGCGGAACGTTCGTTGGCGCATCTGCATACCGACTATCTTGACCTGTTGTTGATCCACCGTCCGGATCCGCTGATGGATGCCGATGAGGTCGCCGAGGCCTTTGTGTCTCTGCACCAAAGTGGCAAAGTGCGTCACTTCGGCGTTTCCAACTTCACACCGGCGCAATTTACGTTGCTGCAATCGCGGCTGCCATTCTCGCTGGTGACCAATCAACTGGAGATTTCACCGATTCATCAGCCGAGTATCCTGGATGGATCGCTGGATCAGTGCCAGCAATTACGCATCAAGCCGATGGCCTGGTCTTGTCTGGGGGGCGGCCGCCTGTTCAGCGACGCCGAGTTCCAGCCGCTGCGTGATGAGTTGCAGGCGGTGGCGCAGGAAATAGGGGCCGAGACTATCGAGCAGGTGGTGTACGCCTGGGTGATGCGTCTGCCGTCGGCACCGTTGCCGATTATCGGCTCAGGCAAGATTGAACGCGTGCGTTCGGCATTGAAGGCGCAGCAATTGACGCTGGATCGTCAACAGTGGTTCCGCATCCGCAAAGCGGCGCTGGGTTACGACGTACCTTAAGCGGCACAATAAAACGGGCAGCCTCGGCCGCCCGTTTTTAACGTTAATGTCCCGGTGTTCAGGCCAGTACCACCTGGCCGTCCGACAGGCTATCGAACCCGACCCCGACTAAAGTGACCGTATTGCCGCCAAAATTAAACACCAGATTGTCGTTCACCTCGGAAGCAAAATCACGGAAATTACCGCCCGTACTGCTGCCGTCGGTACCGATAAATACCAGTTTGTCTCGGGCCTGATAGCCGTAAATCAGATCCTGACCGAAGTCGCCGCTGAACAGGAAGGTATTGTTGCCGCCCTGGCTGTGCATAACGTCGTTACCCGCGCCTCCGACGAACACGTCATTGCCTTTGCCGCCAAACAGCTGGTCATTTCCCTCCAGACCGAATAGCCAGGAGCCGGAATCCTTGGCGGTCAGAACGTCATCGGCCGCGGTGCCGTTCGCCGAACTGGCGTAGGCGGTCAACCCCTTGGTGGAAAGTAATCCGTTGTCGGTCACCTGATGATCAACCTCTTTGGTGAAAATCAGCAGTGACGACTCTTTGCTTTTCAGCGTGCCAATCGAGTTAGCCAGAGTGATGCCACCGTCAGCATCGCGCAAATAGAGCGTATTGCCGTCGTACGCGACCTCGGTATTTTTCAATGCATGTTGCAAATCCAGGGTGTTATGGCCTTCACCGCCGGAAATAATATTAAAACCGCCATCGTCACGGAAGGTGTCATTGCCGGCTCGGCCCTCGAGATAATCATTTCCCGCGCCGCCCTTGATAAGGTCATTGCCGTCACTGCCGACAATAAAGGTTGGGCCGCTGTGTTGCTCGGCGTTACGGTTGAGGTCTTCCACCCAGGTATTGCCGCGGGTAACGTCAGAAAGATTGGAGACAATCACCGTCGAATCTTTGCTGGTCAGCGAGTAGAACTCTGAATTCAATACCCGCATCAATCCGTCCTGATAAAAAAACGGCAGGTGAGATAACCAGGTTGGCACATTGAGGATAGAGAAGGGCAGAATATTCCAGGCGGTGGAGGCATAGTGGTCGTTGAAATTAACGATGTTATTGGTAGCGGACTCTTGTGGTGCGTCATGCACACCCAGCGTTGCTGAAGTGCGCGTCGTGCCATCCAACGCGCGGAATACCGGATCGTTTTCGTAGCCGATATTAATGACTTTATCGCCGGTTTCGTATTGGGTAGGAGAAGCGAAGGCGACATAGTTTGACTGCGCGTAGAAGCCACCCCAATTGCCGTCGCTGAGCGCCGCCATGCTGTTTACCGCCAGGCCGCCGAGGCTGTGACCACTGATGGTAATGTCATCCCCACTCAGCCCGTGAGACTGGGCGAACTTGGCCACATCCCCCAGCAGGGTGCCGAAGGCTTTCAGGCTGTAATTATCGGCATAACCATTGGGACCGAAACCGGCCAGCAGGTCATTGACCAGATCGCCGATGGTATCGGTGATTAACGATTCACGCGGGCCGCTGGTGCCGCGAAAAGCAATGCCGATGCCGGTGAGATTACCCTCGCTGTCGTATTTTCCCAGTACTTCGGCCTGTGCAGTGGTATAGCCCAGAGTTTCACCGTAATAGGTGCCACGCGCGTCCGTTTTGCCCTGATAGCCTAATTGATCTGCGCTAATCAATGACCAGCCGGCATTATTTACCGCCGCCAGCGCCGCCTTTTCCGAGTCAGGGTTCCAGGGAATACCGGGTAATCCGCCCTGTGATTGAGAGCTGCCTATCAGCGCGGTGAGCAGGGTAAAGGGCAGGCCCAGCCCGAAGCCGGTATTATGATAGCCT
This sequence comes from Serratia sp. AXJ-M, assembly GCF_046531865.1. Classification (NCBI taxonomy): domain Bacteria; kingdom Pseudomonadati; phylum Pseudomonadota; class Gammaproteobacteria; order Enterobacterales; family Yersiniaceae; genus Serratia; species Serratia sp. AXJ-M. The sequence goes on from NZ_CP059394.1 coordinate 2,304,294, forward strand.
TCATCAAAACCATTATCGATATTGTGATAGGCGTAGGTGGAAATTGCCATGGCATCGGTAAATAACGCTTTGGACTTCGCCTCATCGAGGCCTTGATAATTAAAGATTCCCATATCAGTTCCTTATGAATTAGCTGCGTTGCCGGGTTAATCTTTGAATAGCTATTGCAGCGAGTCGCAATGAAATGAGTATGCCGCACGGCGTCTGGTCAGAGGACCGACATCGGTAGAATTATTATTAGTAGTAATTATTAAGAATGCGAATTTGATCGCCAAAATTGTGCGTGTTTTGTGCGGTGACGCGGCAGCTTCCCCTATACTGAACACTCACAGAGACTTCAAGGAGATTGATTGATGAAACACTATTGGTATGCGGCCTTTGGTTTGATGGCCTGCGGCGTTGCTCAGGCGGCGACGGTGGATGTTGACATGAATCTGGTGACCGGACAGGGAATTGGTCAGGATATTGGCAAGGTGACGATCAGCGAAACGCCTTATGGCTTGTTGTTTACGCCACAGCTCAAAGCCTTGCCGGCCGGTGTGCACGGTTTTCACGTTCATGAGAAGGGCAGTTGCGAACCGGGAATGAAGGACGGCAAGGCCGTCGCGGCGTTGGCGGCCGGCGGACATCTTGATCCACAAAAAACCGGTAAGCACCTTGGGCCGTACGCCGACGGTCATTTGGGGGATTTGCCGGCTATTTACGTGACCGACGACGGCATGGCCAGCTACCCGGTGCTGGCGCCTCGGCTGAAAAAAATCAGCGAAATCAGCGGCAAGGCACTGATGGTGCACGCTGGTGGTGATAATCACTCCGATCATCCCAAACCGCTGGGTGGCGGAGGCGAACGCTTCGCCTGCGGCGTGATTAAGTCATAACAACGGTTAGCGGGCGGTGGATGTCGTCGCTGCGCTATCAACAGGGACAATCGCCTGCTGTAGCTGCTGCAACGAACAATAAAGCCGCCAAATTAAGCCTGCCAGATCGCGCGCCGCCTGTTCCGGGTGATGCGCCAGCGCAGTACTCATGCGCTGCAGTTCTTGCAAGCTGGCGTCCAGCGAACTGTGCTGAACGCCTTTCTCCGTCATGATGCCCCGCAGGCAGTGAATACAGACGTCACGTACCGCCGAAAGCGGATCGGAACGGGTTTGCCAGTCACGCAGTTGCCAGACGATATGGCTGCAGTTGAGCAGCACCACGCCCCAGCGCAATAACCAACTGCGCGCTTCTTGATCCTGACTTTGATTCAGTTGGCTGATGCGATGATAGATTCGGGATTCAAACTGGCTCTCGCTTTGCTGCGGTTTTTTGCTTAACTGATCGATAAAGTCCCGCCGCAGGGCGCGGATAATGCGCCGACTTTTGCGTTTGTCCGAGCTGGGTCGCAAGATCTGGAATGCCAGACCTGCCAGCAATACCCCGACAATCTTCCCGATGCTGTCATTGATAAACGACTGATAGTCGTAGCTTGGTGGATTGGTGACGGAAAGAAAAGAGCCCATGAATACGATCAGTTGCCCCCAGAGTGCGGCGTAGGAGGGGTGCTGCAGCTTGATCATCTGCATCGTTACCAGCACCGGGAACAGAAAGGCACAGAACAGCCAAAAATCATCAATCTGAATCATCAGGCCAAATTTCACCACAAAGCAGACAATCGACAGCAGCAGCACCGCCTTTAGCAGGGTAGTGATGCTGTTGATGGGGGACGGCGTGGAAGAGTAGAGCACGCAGCTGATGGCAATCAGCGTCAGTGCCGAACTGCCTGCGTCCCATTGGGTGTTAATCCAGTAAGCGCAACCGATAACAATGCACAAAAAGGTGCGCAGGCCGTTATACGCCGCTTCGTAGCTGTCGGTGTGACGGGCCAAAGAGGTGACGCGCGGTGGCTGAATATCGCTGACCGGCGTGGCGCTCTCCAGACGCTGCAACCAGCGGCTGGCGCCCAGATACAGCCAGCAGAAATGGCGCAGACGCAGCCAGAAGGCGCGATGACGATAGTCGGCGGGATCCTGCGGCGCGATTTGCAGCAAAAGACGCGCCAAACGGTACTTGTCAGTCTCGGGGTTACGCAGCTCGGTGAGCAGTTGCTCCAGCACGCTGGCCAGATTGGCCGGGCGATCCGGCCAGTTCAGCAGCATACGGCGCAGGCTGGAGATCACACTGGTTATGCGTAGCTGCTGGTGCAGCATATAGTTGAGCAGATTATTCTGTCGGCGTAGCCGGTAGTGGCTCCAGAAGGCCTGTATACGCAGCAGATTCATGGTCAGTATTTGGCCGATAACCCCTTCGTGCGAGGTACGCATCTGCACGGTGATTTCCGGCTGCCACAGCATCGCGGCATGTTCCAATAATCGCAGATGCATGCGCCGCAACGAGGTTAACAAGGTTTCGCCGTCAGAGGTGCTGGGCAGGATCATCATCATCAGACCGCCGCACAGAATACCGGTGATAACCTCACAAACGCGCGCTTGGGCAATATCAAAGATCTGCTGAGTGTCCGTCACGTTGACGGTGCTGAAGGCGATGATGGCGGCGGTGTAGCCCGCCAGCGCGAAGGCGTAGGAAACGTTGTTCTGATAGTGGTTTGAAATATAAGTGCACAGGCCGATCCAGGCGGCGATAAACAGCGTGAACAGCCAGGGATCGTTCAGGCAGTGCCCGGCGATGGCCACCGATGCCGCAGCGCCGACCAGGCTGCCGAAAACACGGCCGATGCTTTTACTGATCACACCGCCAACGGTGGGGAAGCTGACTACCGCTGCCGATGTCAGCGCCCAGTAAGGTTCGTCAAGATTGAGAACGAACGCGACCCACAGTGACAAGCACATGGCCAGCGAATTGCGCAGTGCATAACGCCATTGTCCGCCGGTGGCTTTTCCCCAAGGGGTACGGTTCCATTCCAAAAAAGGCAGGTTCACACGTTAGCCTTACTGATGAATCGAGATGGTGCAGGTGGTGCCCGCGACCAGCGGCAAATCAGTCGGGACATTCAGCAATTTTATCCGGACTGGCACACGCTGAGCCAAGCGCACCCAAGGTACATTGGGTTTAACATCCATTAATAAATCTGCGCTGCTTTCGACGCTTTGATCGTAAATGGCGCGGCCAATACTCTCCACCTGCCCCTGGAGCGGAATGTTGCCATTATATAAAACGATATCGGCTTTATTGCCCTCTTTTATATGTTTTAACTTGGTTTCTTCAAAATAACCGAGCACATAAAACGAGTGCATGTCGACCAGCGCAACCAGAGGAGAACCGGCGCTGGCGTAGTTACCCACGCGGGTTTGTAAATTGGTGATATAGCCATCGGTAGGGGCATAAATTTTAGTTTTACTTAAATTCCATTTTGCCTGTTCCAGATTAGCCTGTGCGGCTTTATACGCGGCTTTCATTGCCTGCGCCGCTAAATTTGACTCATCCATATCTTCCGCTGAAATAACATTTTTCGGCAGGCCGCGGCGGCGAGCCGCCTCATGATCGGCCTTAGCCAAATCAGACTGCGCTTTTGCCAGCGCGGCCTCAGCATTGTCCAGCGCAATCTGGTAAGGCACGGGGTCGATCGTAAAAATCAGACTTCCCGCAGGTATGAACTGATTGTCATGAACGGTTATTTTCTCTAATCTTCCAGAAACTTCTGGTGTGATATTGACGAGTTCGGCGCGCACCTTTCCATCGCGGGTCCAGGGGGATTGCATATAGTAATTCCATAACCACCAACCGGCACAGATGGCAATGGCACAGACGATTACCGTAGAAAAATATTTTAATGTTTTATACGTCATGAGTTACCAACTCGCTAAAAGCCACAGGGAGCCGCTGACGGCGATGACGAAAATAGACAAATCCATCAGCATAGGGTGCCAAATTTCGCCGGAATAAATCCAGTCTCGCAACAGGTGGTGTACCAGTAGCCATAAAATCAGGCCGAGCAAAACAGCCTTAAATAGGGGCGGAAAATAAAGCGAGGCGCCCAGCACCAAATCGGGTAGCGGGGACGAGGCATGAAGCCATGAAGTATTCACATTAACAATCCCAGTGAGTGAATATGTTGAGCGGTTGCATAGAGAATAAACAATAACTGATCAAAATGGTGGCTATTTCCACAATATACATTATATACATTTGTGTTTTTAATGTGAGTTACTCAAAATAGTCTAAGCTCTGGGAGGGTATGTTAGCATGCTAATTATAAGGAGGGGTAAGTGGAGTCAACATTAGGTTCAGATTTAGCACGATTAGTTCGTGTATGGCGCGCGCTCATCGATCATCGGCTCAAGCCGCTGGCGCTCACGCAAACGCATTGGGTTACTTTGCACAGTATCAATCGTTTGCCGCCGGAGCAGTCACAGATCCAGCTGGCTAAAGCGATCGGCATTGAGCAACCGTCATTGGTTCGTACTTTGGACCAACTGGAAGAGAAGGGGTTGATTACTCGCCATACCTGCGCCAATGACCGGCGTGCAAAGCGTATCAAACTGACTGAAGCGGCCGATCCCATCATCCGGGAAGTGGACAGCGTCATCAGCTCTACGCGGGGCGAAATTCTGAGCGGCATTACTACTGATGAAGTACAACTGTTGGTTGGTTTGATTGGCAAGCTTGAGCAAAACATCACTGAACTACAAAATAAACAATAAGAATTTCTTTTTATTCGATTAGATTTCACAGCATCGGAAATGAAACCGGAGGCTTAAAGCCTCCGGTTTTACCCTACGCGTAGCGCTTACAGTGGCGATACGGTAATGGTGTCGCCGGTGCGAGCCATACGAACGCGCTGACCTGGGCTGAACTTGGTTGCGCCAGCCTTCTGAACCACCACGATATTCTCTTTCTGGTCGGTCTTGATTTCCAGCTCGTAGCCTGAGGTACGGCCGGCGGCTTCGCCGATGCTGTTACCCGCCACGCCACCGGCTACTGCGCCGGCTGCGGTTGCCAGACTGCGACCGGTACCGCCGCCAACGGTGTTACCGAGGAAGCCACCCAGTACCGCCCCGCCAATGGCACCAATGGTATTCGACGTTTCACTGCCCTGAATTTTGACCGGGCGAACAGAAACCAGCGTGCCATAAGTCACGGTTTGAACCTGCTTGGCCTGTGAAGCGGAATAGACGTCGCCGGACATGGAATCATTGGCGCACCCTGCCAGCGTAACTGCGGCGATGGCAACGACGAGAAGACGCTTGATCATATAAAACTCCTGTTGATAGTAGTCCATAACCTGGGGAACCTTTCCAGGCCAGATTCAATGAAAATGATAGACAAAGTATGGCTCAAACGCACGTACATCACCATGACCCGCTACTGCACGCAGCTTAACTTTGCGCTGTTCAACCAATAATAAACGGTGGTTTAGCTTTATAACAGTGCCGCGAGAATTTCCGTTACACGTTGAGCGATTGTTTAGCGGTGACACCTCAGCAAGAAAGCAGGCAATAAAACAGGCGCATCGTTCACAGAGGTGAAAAAAAACATCAGAATTCATGGCGTTAATTTTTTAATTCTGGTTTATTTGTTGGGTCAAAAATTTGCTTCCCCGCGCAGGGTAAAGGATGTTGCTATGAAGTCAGGCCGCTATATAGGTGTTATGTCCGGCACCAGTCTGGATGGCGTCGACGTGGTGCTTGCCGCGATAGACGGACGAATGGTGGCGCAGCAGGCCAGCTACAGCCATCCGATGCCGATTCAGCTCAAGCAGGATATTCTCGGTATGTGCCAGGGGCAGCAAACCACGCTTGCTGCAGTGGGGCGACTCGATGCGCTGCTCGGCACCTTGTTTGGTGAGGCGGTGCTTGGCCTGCTGAAACAAACCGGCGTTGCCGCCCAGGACATCACCGCTATCGGTTGCCATGGCCAAACGGTATGGCACGAGCCCGAAGGTGACGCGCGCTTCTCTATGCAATTGGGCGATAACAATCGCATTGCCGCGCTGACCAATATCACCACCGTGGGGGATTTTCGGCGGCGTGATATGGCCTACGGGGGCCAGGGCGCGCCACTGGTGCCGGCCTTCCATCAGGCGTTGTTGGCGCATCCGGTGGAACGTCGCATGGTGCTGAACATTGGCGGTATCGCCAATCTTTCGATGCTGTTGCCGGGGGCGCCGGTGCGCGGTTTCGATACCGGGCCGGGCAATATGCTGATGGATGCCTGGATCTGGCGCCATCACTCGCAGCCTTACGATAAAGACGGCGCCTGGGCGATGGAAGGCCGTGTCTGTCTGCCTCTGTTGCAGCAGATGCTGGCCGATCCTTACTTTGCGCTGCCGGCGCCGAAAAGCACCGGCCGTGAATATTTCAACGCCGCCTGGCTGGAGAACCAGCTTTCGGGGCTGCCGGCGGTCAAGCCGGTTGACGTACAAACCACGCTGGCAGAATTGACGGCGGTGACCATTTGCGAGCAGGTTCAGTTGGCGGGCGGCTGTGAGCGTTTGCTGGTTTGTGGCGGCGGGGCGCGCAACCCGTTGCTGATGACGCGAATGTCGGCGCTACTGCCCGGCACCGAGGTGTGCCTGACAGACGATTTTGGCATCAGCGGCGACGATATGGAAGCGCTGGCCTTCGCCTGGCTGGCGTTTCGTACCTTGTCTGGCCAGCCCGGTAATCTGCCTTCGGTCACCGGCGCCAGCCGTGAAACCCTGCTGGGTGGGATTTATCCGGTTTTGCCTTTAGGGGGCCGTTAGCTCTGTTAGGATAGAAATCGACAGATTTTCCTAAGGAGCAACAGCATGAAAAAAATCATTATTGCCGCCGGTGCGCTGGCGTTGGCCGGTTGCAGCTATGTTCTGCCGCAAAGCAGCCAGACTCTGCACTATCAGTGTGGCACCACGCCGCTGACGGTGGCGCTGGACGGCAAGGAGAGCACCGTCAGCCTGCTGATGGACGGCGAGCAGTTGAAACTCAAGCAGGTGCTGGCCATGACCGGCGCAAAATACAGTGACGGTAAATACACCTTCTGGTCCAAGGGCCAAAACGCCTACCTTGAGCGTAATGGCAAAGTGATCATGAGCGACTGCACGCTGGCGAATTGATCCGGCGGTTGCGGCGTCAGATCGATTGAGATCCTGACGCCGCTGGCGCAGAATAGAATCACGATTTTTCAGTTGGTTGATAACCCAATGATTGAAAATAATGAATTTGATGTTGCGGACCTGCGCCGTGAATATACCCGGGGTGGCCTGCGTCGCAACGATCTGACCGCCAATCCGCTGGAGCTGTTCGAAAAGTGGCTTAAACAGGCCTGCGACGCTCGTTTGGCCGATCCGACTGCCATGTGTGTGGCCACCGTGGATGAAAATGGTCAACCCTATCAGCGTATTGTTTTGCTTAAGCATGTGGATGAAAAAGGGTTGGTGTTCTACACCAACCTGGGCAGCCGCAAAGCACAGCAATTGGCGAATAACCCGCATATCAGCCTGCTGTTCCCGTGGCACATGCTTGACCGCCAGGTGATTTTCCTCGGTAAGGCGGAGCGGCTTTCCACTTTAGAAGTAATGAAGTACTTCGCCAGTCGCCCGAAAGACAGCCAGATCGGCGCTTGGGTGTCGCAGCAGTCATCGCGCATTTCCGCGCGCGGGGTGCTGGAAAGCAAATTCCTCGAGCTGAAGCAAAAATTCCAACAGGGCGAAGTCCCGCTGCCGAGTTTCTGGGGCGGATTCCGGGTCAATTTCGACTCCGTCGAGTTTTGGCAGGGCGGTGCCAACCGCTTGCACGACCGTTTCCTGTACCAACGGGACGGGAATGACTGGAAAATTGACCGACTGGCGCCCTGAAGACCGAAAATCCCCCTTAAGCGCTGGCACTGATGTCGCCGGCGCTTTATTCTATGCGGTATTCTGAATTTTATATTTCGCCAGTGGGCGAAAGGTCGTGTACCGACAAAGGTGCATTCGTTTATACATGGAGTCATTGATGGCAAGCAGCAACTTGATTAAACAACTGCAAGAGCGGGGCCTCGTTGCCCAGGTTACGGATGAGGAAGCGTTAGCAGAGCGACTGGCGCAAGGGCCAATTGCACTGTATTGCGGTTTCGATCCGACCGCTGACAGCTTGCATTTGGGCCATCTGGTTCCTCTGTTGTGCCTGAAGCGTTTCCAGCTTGCCGGCCACAAACCGGTCGCGCTGGTGGGGGGTGCCACGGGACTTATCGGCGATCCGAGCTTCAAAGCGGCTGAACGTAAGCTGAACACCACCGATACTGTGAACGAGTGGGTAGAAAAAATCCGCAAACAGGTTTCTCCGTTCCTGGATTTCGACTGTGGCAACAACAGCGCGGTAGCCGCCAACAACTACGACTGGTTCGGCGGCATGAACGTGCTGACCTTCCTGCGTGATATCGGCAAACACTTCTCCGTCAACCAGATGATCAACAAGGAAGCGGTGAAGCAGCGTTTGAACCGTGACGATTCCGGTATCTCGTTCACCGAGTTCTCCTACAATCTGCTGCAGGGCTTCGACTTCGCCGAGCTCTACAACCGTCATCAGGTTGAGCTGCAGATCGGCGGCTCCGACCAGTGGGGCAACATCACCTCAGGTATCGATCTGACCCGCCGCATGCATCAGCAGCAGGTGTTCGGCCTGACCGTGCCGTTGATCACCAAAGCCGATGGCACCAAATTCGGCAAAACCGAAGGTGGCGCAGTCTGGTTGGCACCTGAAAAAACCAGCCCGTACAAGTTCTACCAATTCTGGATCAACACCGCCGACGCCGACGTGTACCGCTTCCTGAAGTTCTTCACCTTTATGGATCTGGCCGAAATCAACGCGCTGGAAGAAGAAGACAAGAACAGCGGCAAGGCACCGCGTGCCCAGTATGTGTTGGCAGAAGAAGTGACCGGCATGGTGCATGGTGCGGAAGGTTTGGCTGCGGCCAAGCGCATCACCCAGAGCCTGTTCTCCGGTGCGCTGCACGACATGACTGAAGCTGACTTCGCTCAGTTGGCGCAGGACGGTATGCCGACCATCAAGCTCGATGGCGACGCCGATCTGCAACAGGCGCTGGTGAATGCCGAGCTGGTACCTTCACGCGGCCAGGCTCGCACCATGATTGGCTCCAATGCAGTGACCATCAACGGTGAGAAGCAGTCTAACGCCGAATATACCTTCAGCGACGCCGATCGCCTGTTCGGTCGTTACACGCTGCTGCGTCGCGGCAAAAAACATTACTGCCTGGTAGATTGGCAGTAAACGAAATTGCAGCAAAGGGGCCCTCAGCGGCCCCTTTATTTTTAAGGCATCAGAGCAAATTTTTGATGAAAAACATTCTTTCTATACAGTCTCATGTGGTGTTTGGCCACGCGGGCAACAGTGCGGCAGAATTTCCGATGCGCCGCATGGGTGTTAACGTCTGGTCGTTGAACACCGTCCAGTTCTCCAATCACACCCAGTACGGCAAGTGGACCGGTTGCGTGATGCCGGCCAGCCACCTGACGGAAATTGCCCAGGGTATTGCGGATATCGATCAACTCAAGCATTGCGATGCCGTGCTGAGCGGTTATATCGGTTCGCCGGAGCAGGGTAGCCATATTCTTGAGATCGTGCGTCAGGTCAAACAGGCCAATCCGCACGCCTGGTATTTTTGCGATCCGGTCATGGGTCACCCTGAAAAAGGCTGCATCGTGGCACCGGGCGTGGCGGAGTTTCATTGTCAGCAGGCATTGCCGTGCAGCGACATGATTGCGCCAAACCTGCTGGAGCTGGAGTTGTTGAGTCAGCGCACCGTCGTGAATGTTGATCAAGCGGTAAGCGCTGCGCGTGAGCTAATTACCAAGGGGCCGAAAGTGGTGCTGGTCAAGCACCTGAGCCGCGCCGGCTACCATCCGGACTGTTTCGAAATGCTGTTGGTTACGGCGGATGAAGCCTGGCACATCAGCCGTCCGCTGGTGGATTTTGGCAGCCGCCAACCGGTAGGCGTGGGCGATCTGACCAGCGGCCTGTTGCTGGTTAATCTGCTTAAGGGCGAGGCGCTTGATAAGGCGCTGGAGCACGTGACGGCGGCGGTTTATGAAGTGATGCTGACAACTCAGGCAATGGGACAGTACGAACTACAGGTGGTGGCGGCTCAGGATCGTATCGTGCAGCCAGATTGTGATTTTAAAGCGGTAAAGCTGTAATTAAGCTGACGCTGTGCCCCGGCGGATTACCGCGCCGGGGCCAGGAAATTATTTCAATCCTTCCGCGTTCAAGGTGGCATCTACTGCCGGCCGTGCGGCCACGCGATCAAAATAGGCCGATAAGTTGGCGTGCTTTTTGAGATCAAACTGCATGGCGATAGCCCAGCGCAGAACGGTAAACAAATAGGCATCTGCCACGCTAAACCGGTTCCCCAGTAAGAAATGCTGCTTCGCCAGCACTGAATCCAGATAGCTGAACTGTTTCTCCAGTTTTTCCCGCGTGAAGGCTTTGTATTCTTCAGGCGTTTTCGGGTTAAACAGCGGGCTGAAACCCTTGTGCAGTTCGGTGGCAATATAGTTAAGCCACTCAATCGCATGGTAGCGCGACAGCGTGCCCGCTGCGGGGATCAGAGCGCGATCCGGCACGCGATCGGCCAGGTATTGCACAATCGCGACGCCTTCGGTCAGCAGACTGCCGTCATCCAACAGCAGCGCAGGCACTTGTCCTTTCGGGTTGATGGTCAGATAGTCGGCACCGCTTTCCGTTTTCTTCAGCGCCAGATCGACCTTTTCCGCCGTGAAATCCAGGCCCGCCTCACGCAGTACAATGTGTGGAGACAGAGAACAGGCACCGGCTTTATAGAACAGTTTCATCGAAAGCTCCTTGATAATGATGAGTGACAGGCATGCTTAACTTCTGATCCTAGCTCTATAACGCCAAAATTACAGCGGGTTAAACGACAAATTTAACTTATCAACGCGGCTTCGGGCTGTAACTGCGCCAGGGTGACGGCAATTTGCTGTTGCAATGCCTGCGGCGCGATTTGCATGGGCGAACGCAGCTCGTTACGGATCAGACCCTGCTGCGCCAAGGCGGCTTTGACCGGGGCCGGGTTCGGGAAGCTGAACATCTGCTGGATCATTGGCAGCAGGCCATAGAAGTTTGCGCGGGCGGCAACCAAATCGCCGTCGGCGACCTGCTGCACCAATTGCATAAAACGCTGCGGCTGAATATGCGCGGAAGCAGAAATCGCCCCGGTGCCGCCCAGGCACAGCGTCGTCAGGATCAGGTTATCTTCCCCGGTCAGTACGTCGATTTCACCGTCGTTAATCAGCGCCATGGTGGTGTCCGGATTACCACCGCAGTCCTTGATGGCTTTCACCTGCGGATGGCGTGCAATCTGGCGCAGGGTTGCCAGCTCCATCACCACGCCGGTGCGTTGCGGAATGTTGTACAGGATCACCGGCACGCTTGAGGCGTCGGCCAACTGGGTGAAATAGTCCACCAGACCGCATTGCGACGGGCGAATGTAGTAGGGCGCGGGGATCAGCACGCCGGCGACGTCGCGCAGCTGGATCGCCTGTTGCATTTGCAATGTGTCGATCAGGTTATTGCCGGCCAGCCCCATCACCACCTGATGGGCAGGCGTCACGGCCAGCACGGCATCGAGCACCGCCAGCTGTTCTTCCTTGCTTAACGCGGCAGCCTCACCGGTGGTACCGCAAACCACCAACCCATCGACGCCAGAGGCGATCAGTTGTTGGGCCAGCCGTTGGGTGGCGGGCAGGTCAACGGCGTTGTGATTAAATGGGGTCACCAGCGCAACCCAGATACCGGAAAATGAGGCCATAGTAATTTCCTTCAATGCGAACAATAAGAAGCCAGATGAGATAACAAGAGGGGAAACGAGTCGTACACCGCCCAGTCAGCTCATCTGACGGGACAGCGCGCCCCGATCAAATGAGCGTCTGTTTCTTCGAGTAAACTGCCACCAAACCTTCAAGCGGCAATGCCGATATTTTCGCAGCGTCATTGTGGTTGAGGTGAGTCATGGCGGTCTCTTGAAAAGGGGTAATGCGATGATAATGAATATTCTGCATGATGCTGTCAATTTGCAACAGGTTGATAACACGGTTATTCATGATTAAACCGCGCTGATGAGTTTGGCTAATAAGCCGGGAAAAGGAAAACCCCGCTTTGGCGGGGCGAAATTGATTAGCGGGGACGGCGTGCGCCGTTGATCGAAGCCGACCAACTGAATGTTTCCCCGGTGGGTTGAACGCGATTGGCTTTGCGTTCGGCCCGGGTGGCTTTTTCAATTTTCTCGCGGGCGGCAGTGATGCGAGCCACCACCTCATCCTTGATCTTGTTATTCTCGCCATTGGTCAGGGCGCGCCCGAGGCTTTTACGTGCCTTGTCCAACTCGGTTTTTACTTCACGTTGCTCGCTTTCCGTCATGTCTTTCAGCGTCAGTTTTTTCATTTTTGCAGCCTGGTCAGTGAAGTTGGCATCCAGTGTACAGCAATTAGCGGTGTGAAGATGCTGCTGCCGTAACGGAAATGCCAGTTTGCAGGGCGCTGGCGCGTTACATCTCTTCCAGAAGTTCGCTGAGGAAACGCCGCATGCGTTCGGTACGTTCCAGCGCCATTTTCTTGCCGGTGGCGGTTTGGAAACCTTCCTGCAGTTTGAATAACTTGGTTTCGAAGTGATCCAGGGAAAAACGCTTGTCGTCATATTGGCGCTGTTCCGCCAGCGGATCGGCGGCATCGTACAGCGCGCTGCGCATGCGTCCACCAATATAGAAACACCGCGCTACGCCAATCATGCCGATAGCGTCCAGACGGTCTGCGTCCTGAATGATTTTTGCCTCCATGCTCTCCGGGGTAATGGCTGCGGAGAAGCTGTGGGCCTCGATGGCATGGGCGGTTTCGGCAATGTCCTGCGGCTCCCAGCCCAGCTGTTTGAGCATCAGGGCGCCTTTCTCCGCCGCCATGCGCGAAGCCAGATGGCGCTGTGGCGAGTTTTTTTCCACTGCCACACAGTCATGCAACAGCACGGCCGCACACAGGATGCGACGGTTGCCACCTTCTTGTTGACTGATTTTGCGGGTGTTTTTCCATACGCGATGCAGATGTGCCACGTCATGAGAGCCATCATCGGAATCGAGCGTCAGCGGCAACAACGCCTGAGCCAGTTCCTGATGGGGGGCGAAAGGCTGCAGCAAGGCTTGCGTCAGTGGTGAAGAATGCACGTGTTTTGTTCCTTGTGGGCGGAAAACCTCAATCATAACCCCCTTTGATGCGGCGGTGATGACAGCGCAATGTTCTAATTGTTTACTACAATGCAACAGACTATTGCCGCAATCGCGGTTTTTATACCGGAATAAGCAACTTACAATGACGCCATTCCGGTCATCTCCGCTTGGTGTAAACCTGTGTCTGCGGGGTATGGCCGGAATATCCTGCAGACGCCACCGGAGAAAGATCATGCCTACGAATCTTGAAATTGTACGCGCCACCTATGAGGGCGGCAGTGCCGAAGAGAATGGCCGCAACCTGCTGGCAGCGCTGGCGCCAGATGCCGAGTGGACCGAAGCGGCGGGGTTTCCTTATGCCGGCACCTATATCGGCCCGCAGGCGATATTCAAAAATGTTCACCAGCGTTTGGGGACGGAATGGCAGGGCTATCGCGCCGATGTCGACCACTTCTATGATGCCGGCGAAACCGTGATTGCGCAGGGTTTCTACCATGGCACCTACGCGGCCACCGGAAAGTCCTTCACCGCATCCTTTGCGCATATTTACCAGCTGCGTGCGGGAAAAATCGTTAAGTTCGTGCAAATCGTCGACAGCGCAAAAGTGCTGGAAGCAATGCAGGACTAAAGGCCGCTGTGCTTGCCAAATTTGCGATCGTACTCCCGCCGATAACCGCGCGCTTTGTTGCGATCGCGGATCCACAAATATCCGCACACCAGCGCAACGGCGCCTGAAAAGGTAATGTTGCGCATATCCCGGTCATAAAAAAATACCAGTATGGCGTCCAGCGCCGCGATAAAGGCAATCCACTTATACATGTGGGATTGCCGACGCGTGGCGGCGTTGAGGCGCTTTAATTGTCTGGCTTCGTGCATAACCGGCTTTTGCTGCATTAACGTCTCGGCGGTAATAAAGTTCCTAGCTGTAAATTAGCAGAATAGTCCCAATGGCGGCAAAGGGTAACGCACGCGATGCCTACGGGCACCTTACGTTCACAGCGCCAGAACGGCTTCGATCTCAACGCTGACCTGTGGCGAGAACAAGGCGCTGACCGCGACCAGTGAGCAGGCCGGAAGTGCGCCGTCGCAATAGTCAAACAGCACCGGCCGGATGGCCGGTAAATCGCCGATATCGGTTAGAAACACGGTTATTTTAATCAGCGCTTTGAGATTCGTACCCTCTGTGGCGGCGATGGTTGCCAGTTGCTCCAGAACCGCCTGTGTCTGTTGCTGGGTCGTTTGCCCCTGAGCCTCGGTGGCAAATGCCGTCAGGCCGGAAACATACAGCGTATCCCCGTGGCGTACGGCATGGACATAGGGCCCCCCTGGCGTAGGCAGATGCGGATAATTAATGCGCTTTAATGATGTCATGGTAAAAACCCCGAGAGATTAATTAAAAAAGTAAACAAACTTGGTTAGGATAGTGCGATGAACATCGGAAGTACGCTGAGATGTATTGATTTTTAATAATATCACTACCATTCATTTATAACTGTGAAGGACGTTTCAGGGTAATGAATTCGGCCTTAATTCCTTACATGCAACGCTGGCAGCTACAGCCCGACGGCCAGGCGTTTGAAACTCACAGCAGCCTGCTGATGCCCGTTCGCTATCGGGGGGCCGCCGCCATGTTGAAAATAGCCCGCGAACAGGAAGAAAAGTTCGGCGGTTTATTGATGTGCTGGTGGCAGGGCGAAGGTGCTGCGCGGGTGCTGGCCTGGCATGAGGATGGGATCTTGCTGGAGCGTGCGCAAGGCAGCCGCTCGTTGCCGCAAATGGTGCGCGATGGCGACGATCGTCAGGCGACGGAAATTCTTTGCCAGGTTGTTGCCCGCCTGCATGCACCACGTGCCGAACCCTTACCGGAACTCATTCCTTTGCACCAATGGTTTAACTCACTGTGGCCGGCGGCGCAGGCACACGGTGGCATGCTGCGCCTCAGCGCCAGGGTGGCCGCAGAATTGCTGACCAGCCCGCGTGAACAGACCGTGTTGCACGGAGATATACATCATGACAACGTGCTGGATTTCGGTGAGCGTGGCTGGCTGGTGATCGACCCTAAACGCCTTTATGGCGAACGCGCCTTCGACTACGCCAACATCTTCTGCAACCCCAACTACGGTATTGCTACTGACCCAGACATTTTTCAGCGGCGAGTCGTGCAGATCTGTCAACTGGCCGGGCTGGAGCGCCAGCGTCTGCTGCAGTGGATCCTTGCCTGGGCAGGGCTGTCCGCCGCCTGGTTCATGGAGGACGGCGAAGCGGCGGATATCGATTTCCGTGTCGCCGAGCAGGCGGCACTCGCACTGGGCCTGTCATTACCGGAAGGGGATTCAGGGTTCATCCTGCCAATAATCGAGCGACGCTGAAGGGCGCTGTAAATAGCGTACCGTTTCACCATTTTGGTCCACGGCCATCGCCTGAAATTTGCCTGAGTCAGGATATTCCACCAGTTCGGGCTGCTCGCGGGTGCTGACAGACAGATATTTCAGCGGCGCATCCGACGTGTTGATGATCTGATGCGGGTATTCCGGGCCCGGCGGAATGAAAATAACGTCCCCGCTTTTGATCGGCAGCCGCTCCCCGGCAACCCGTAAGGTGCCGATCCCCTCCAGCACGATGAACATCTCCTCCTGCGCATAGTGGAAGTGATAAGGGCATGAACGCATGCCCGGGGCTACCACGTCGATAGAAGCACCCAGTTTTTTGGCTGCGGTACCGGTGCCCAAACGGGCGCCGATGCTGTCATACAGCGGTGGACGGCTGTCGTGTGATTTCTCGACCTGGTCGAAATTACGGATCAGACGCTGGGCTAACAGCGTGGCATGCTCATTCATAAACATCCTCGTGACAATGTCACTTAGTGATTGACGATGGCAGTAGAAAAACCGTCGATGGTTCCCCATCAGTTAAGCAGAAGATCGCTAAAGGGGGAACATTGACGGAGGGACTAAAGCACCTTTCAACCTGCGGACTTAATTCTCGCTGCGGTTCGCGCGGTGTGGCAGTGAAAGGATGATATGAGCGATGGCCCCCCCAATAATCCCCCAAAAAGCCGAGCCGACGCCGAGCAGCGTCACGCCGGACGCGGTGATCAGGAAAGCGATCAGCGCGGCATCACGTTGCTTTTCATCTTGCAATGCGCGTTGCAGACTCCCGGCAATGGTGCCCAGCAACGCCAGCCCGGCAATGGTGTGGATCAAGGCGGCGGGCAATGCGCTGAACAACATGCCGATAACGCCGCCGAAGGCACCGGCCAGCAGGTAAAATACCCCGGCGGCAGCGGCGGCCATATAGCGGCGCTGCGGATTCGGATGCACGTCAGGCCCCATGCAGATCGCGGCGGTTATAGCGGCGATACAAACCGAAAACCCGCCGAACGGCGCCAGCAACAGTGCAGTCAGCGCCGTCCAGCTCATCAACGGCGAGGTGGGAACGCTGTAGCCGGCGGCCTTGAGGGTGGCGATGCCAGGGGCATTTTGTGACGCCATAGTGACCACGAAGAAAGGCACACCAATCCCTAACAGCGTAGACGCACTAAAGTGTGGCGCAATAAACTCCGGCATGGCGAACGCCAACGGTTGCTGCGCAAGATGGATGTTACCCTGCAGCGCCGCAATCAGCAGGCCGGTCAACAAGGTCAGGACGATCGCGTAGCGGGCCAGATAACGGCGAGTTATCAAGTACACCAGCCCCATCCCGGCACTGAGTACGAAATTCACCTGTAGCGAAGCAAAGGCATCCAGGCCAAAGCGCAGCAGGATCCCCGCCAGCATCGCCGCCGAAATTGCCTGAGGGATGTAATCCATCAACCGGGCAAACAGCCCGGTCACGCCGCACAGCAGGATCAGCCCGGAGGCAAAGATGAAAACGCCAATCGCTTCGTTGAGTGGGGTTCCTGGCAGACTGGTGACCAGCAGCGCGGCGCCGGGCGTCGACCATGCGGTCAGGATCGGCGTGCGGTAATACAGCGACAGTCCGAGGGAGGTGATGCCCATCCCCAGCCCCAACATGGTCAGCCAGCCGCCAATCTGCATTGGTGTCGCACCGGCGGCCGCGGCCGCCTGAAAGATAATGGCGGCAGAGCTGGTGTAACCGACCAATACCGCAACGAACCCGGCCATCACGGCGGGCAGGGACAGATGACGCAAAGAGAGGGCTGGGCGCATGGCTGACTCCGGCAACGGTCGTGCGTTATAACGCACAGTGAAGCGGCAGCATAGCACCGTGCGTTATAGCGCACAAGTGGCTATAATCAGCCGAAAAGCAAGGGAGAAAAACATGCAGGAATTGTCCGGTCATCTGGCACAAACGCTTCGTTCTTTGCGCGTGCAGCGCGGTTGGAGCCTGAATCAGGCGGCGGAAAATACCGGCGTCAGCAAGGCCATGCTGGGGCAGATCGAACGCGGAGAATCCAGCCCAACGGTGGCAACGCTGTGGAAAATTGCTACCGGGTTTAACGTGGCGTTCTCTGCGTTTCTCGAGATCTCACCGCTGCAACAGCAGGCCACGCTGCACCGCTATGGCGATGCGCCAGTGTTTAATCAATACAACGCCGATATGCGTGTCGTCCCGTTGTTTCCCTTCGATCGCCAACTGGGGTTCGACATGTTTGTCATCGATCTGGCTCCAGGGGCGCTCAGCGAGTCTTCTGCACATGAGCCGGGGGTGATCGAGCATGTGATTGTCATCAGCGGCGAGCTGGAGCTGGCCGTCGACGGGCAGTGGTATCACCTGAGCAGCGGCGAGGCGATGCGCTTTCAGGCCGATCGGCCACATGCTTACCGCAATGCCAGCCAACAGACGGTACGCATTCACGATCTGATCCATTACCCTAAATTTTGATTCAACGGCGTGGCCGCAGGCTTTGACTCTGCGCCGCCAAACGCCTACCTTGTTGAAAATGAGTCTTATTAACTTTCAAAGGGAGATTGAACTTGCCAGTCACCAACCGACGCCAGTTTATTAAACTCAGCGCACAAACCGCAGGAGCCGTATTCGCGATGACTTCATTACCCAACAGTATCCGCCTGGCGATGGCGGCAGACGGGGGCACCAGCGCCGCCGACCAATTCTTGTGGCTGGAAGAGCTGCAGGGCAAAGCCGCACAGGCATGGATCAAGCAGGAAAACCAACGCACCACCGCGCGTTTTGCCCAGGGCGAAGGTTTTCGTCAGGTGGAAAAGCAGGTGCTGGCCATTCTGAATAAAGAGAGCCAAATTCCGTGGGTCACCAAACGGGGTGAGTACTATTACAACTTTTGGCAGGATCAAACCAATCCACGCGGCCTGTGGCGACGGACCACCTTGCAGGAATATCGCAAGGATCAACCGAACTGGGAAACGGTGCTGGATATAGACGCGTTGGGCAAGGCCGAAGGCAAAGATTGGGTGTTCCATGGCTCGCAGTCGCTGGCTCCCGAATACCGTTATTGCCTGCTGGAGCTGTCGCCGGACGGCGGTGACGCCACCGAAATCCGTGAATTCGATCTGGTGACCAAGCAGTTTGTTAAAGACGGCTTTGCGCTGCCGGTGGCGAAAAGTCAGGCCTCGTGGATTGATAAGGATACGCTGTTTGTCGCCACGGATTTTGGCGCGGGATCCATGACTCAATCAGGTTATGCGCGCATTGCCAAACGCTGGCGGCGCGGCACGCCGTTGAGCGCGGCTCAAACGCTGTATGAAGCGCAACCACAGGATATGGTGGTGTATGCCTATCATGACCATACGCCAGGCTTTGAGCGAAACTACGTGGGCCGCAGCCTGGATTTCTATCGCCGCGAAACCTATCTGCTGACCGCACAAGATCAGAAAATCAAAATTGATATTCCCGCCGACGCCGAGTTCAGCACCCACCGCGAGTGGCTGTTGGTTAAGCCGAGCAGCGACTGGCAGGTGGGGGAGACGCGCTATCCTTCCGGTGCATTATTGGCGACCCATTTTGACGATTATCTGGCCGGCAAGCGTGAATTTACGGTGTTATTCACCCCGACCGCGCAGGTGGCGTTAAGTGGCTACAGCGCCACGCGCGATCACCTGATCCTCAGCATTATGGACAACGTGGTAAACCGGTTGGAAGTGCTGACGCCGCAAGAGAATGGCTGGCAGCGCAAGCCGCTGGGCAAACCGGGGGCAATCAGCACCCTGTCCGCCGGCGGCATTGATGAAGAGACCAACGATTACTTCCTGACTCTCAGCGGCTTCCTGCAGCCGACCTCTTTGTACATGGGCAATCTGGACGGCGGGGAGCCGGAACTGCTTAAGCAAGGGCCGCAGGATTTTGACGCCAGTGGTTATCAGGTCAGCCAGCATTTCGCTACCTCAAAAGACGGTACGCGGGTGCCGTATTTCCAAATATCGGCCAAGGACATCAAGCTGGACGGCAGCAACCCTACGCTGCTGTACGGTTATGGCGGGTTTGAGGTGTCGCTCACACCGGGTTACATGGGAGCCAAGGCGCCGGCCTGGCTGGAGCGTGGCGGGGTGTACGTCGTGGCCAATATTCGCGGCGGTGGTGAGTATGGTCCAGCCTGGCACCAGGCGGCGCTTAAGCAAAACCGTCATCGTGCCTATGAGGACTTTGCCGCAGTGGCGGAGGATTTGATTGCGCGAAAAGTGACATCGTCACAACATCTGGGGGCCCGCGGCGGCAGCAACGGTGGCTTACTGGTAGGCAACATGCTGACGCTGTACCCGCAGCTGTTCGGTTGCATCGTCTGTGAAGTGCCGTTGCTGGATATGCAACGTTATACCCAGCTTTCCGCCGGGGCTTCATGGATTGCCGAATACGGCGACCCGAGCAAAGCGGAAGAGTGGGCGTACATCAAGACTTTCTCGCCGTATCACAACATCAAAGCCGATGTACCTTATCCGCCGGTGCTGTTTTACACCGCCACCAGTGATGATCGGGTCAACCCGTCGCACGCGCGTAAAATGGCGGCGCGGATGCAGCAGATGGGGTACCTGCAGGCCTATTTCTATGAGAATACCGAGGGTGGGCACAGTGCGGCGGCAGACAAACAACAGGCCGCGTTCCACGGTGCGTTGGTCAGCGAGTTCATGTGGACTAACCTGAGCGCTAAACCGAAGGTCTGAATCTCGCAGGACGAGAGATAAAAAAGCCGGGGCAAATGATTGCCCCGGCTTTTTATTGCGATGAAAACCTCGACGGCGATCAGTTGGCCGCAGCGGCCGCCTGTGCTTTCTTGTTGGTATCTTCAGCGGTGTCCAGCGTCATGCGGTACAGCTTCGGCGCGGTCAGCATCATCAGGATGGCGATCACGGCAGTAGCGATACCGATTTGCATAAACACGTGGCTGTAGATAGCCAGCGAAGCGTGCGCGTCGTTAACGTTGCTAGGCACGGCGGTCAGACCGGCGACCTTACCGGCAATCAGCGCGGCAGCGGCGGTGGTCAGGAACCAGGAACCCATGATAAAGCCCATCAGGCGTTGTGGTACCAGTTGCGCCACCATAGCCAGGCCCAGACCGGAGATCATCAGCTCGCCGATACTCTGCAGCGCGTAGCTCAGGATCAGCCAGTTAACCGAAACGATACCCTGTTCGTTGGCAAAGCTGGCACCCCACGGCAGCACCAGGAAGGCACCGGAACACAGGATCATTCCGAAAGCGAACTTGTGCGGCATCGGCAGACGGTCACCCATCTTGTTATACAGCGCCGCCAGAATAGGGCTGGCCAGCATGATCCAGAACGGGTTCAACGCCTGATATTGCTCGGGTTCGAAACCAATACCGAGGATGCTGTGTTCCACGTTGTGGATAGCGAAGAAGTTCAGCGAGGTCGGCATCTGGCTGTAGAGCACAAAGAAGACGACCGCTTCCAGCATCAACAGGAAGGCGACGATCATCTTGCGGCGCGCGGCACCGTGCAGCGCAAAGGTTTCTTTGGCGAACACAATCACGATACCGATGGAGATAATCGCCAGTGCCCAGCGGGCAATCACCTGGTTGTGCAGCAACCAGCTGGAAATGGCTACCAGAGCGACTACGCCCACCAGGACCATCAGCAGCTTTTTCACCTGCAGGGGTTTGAAGTCAGGCTTGGAACCGTGCTGTTTAACCCACTTGTGGCACACCATAAAGTTGACCAGGGTGATCAGCATGCCCACCACGCTCAGTGAGAACGCGACGCTCCAACCGTATTTCGCCGCCAGCCACGGTGTGGCCAACATGGAAAGGAAAGAACCGATATTGACGGACATATAGTACATGGTGAATGCACCGTCCAAACGCGGATCGTCTTTCTCATAGCAGGTTGACAGCAGGGAGGATGGGTTAGCCTTGAACAGGCCGCTACCCACGGCGATGGTCGCCATACCCAGGTACACCCAGAAGATTTCATGGCCGGAGTAGGCCACCATGGCGTAGCCGACGGCCAGCACCAGCGCGCCCAGCACGATCACGCGCTTGGAGCCCAGCACTTTATCTCCGAGCCAGCCACCGATGGCGACAAAGCCGTACACCAGTGCGCTGAAGGAAGAGAACAGGGTAATCGAGTCGGCTTCGCTCAGGCCAAGCATTTTGACCAGATAAACCGCCATGATGCCTTGCAGGCCGTAATAGCCAAAACGTTCCCACAGCTCGATAGAGAAGATCAGGTAAAACGCCTTGGGTTGTTTGAAGGCGTTAAGACTCACGCTTTCAGGTTGTTCGCTGTTGTTGTTTGCTGTTGACACTGGTACCTCTGATTTTTCACTGCCCCGTCCCAGAGAGACGAGAAATTGCAAAAGGTGATGCAGGACTGCATCCTTCTGCGTTGTTATAGGATGGGATGACGGCGGTTAATGTTCACTATCTTTGTCAACGAGGCAAGGCGTTTGTCATATCCTGTTACATATAACGCTCGCGGAGTGAAACAACCATGTTGCAAATGTTATGCAGCATTAACGTTCGTCTTTATTTGCTTTGCCGAGTTTTTGTTTTGATTAAAAGCTATACGGAATTTAAACAGTGATATATTCTGCTGAATGGAGTTTTATTAGTCCATATCAATAGGTGGGGTGATTAATCCATTGGATTGTTGTACATATGACGCATTTTGTAAAATTATAGAAATTTAAGAAAACGGGACTGGCGCTTGTGACGGTAATGTGATCTTTAAAACGTGAGGTTTACCGCAATTTTTAACTAATTTTTCGCTTGAAAATAAGCGGGAATTGGGTTTTCTACTGAAATCCGCGAGAACACCAAGGTTACTGCTGCTTGATATCACATTTCCGATAAAAAATAGCTCAATGGGATATGAGGAAGAGACGGGCGCGCGTTGCGCCCGGTGGCAGTGATCAGGCGTCGGGATAAACCTTCTCGTTAAACTCGCAAAGATCTTCAATGATGCAGGAACCGCAGCGCGGTTTACGTGCGATGCAGGTATAACGGCCGTGCAGGATAAACCAGTGGTGGCAATCGACCTTGAACTCGGCCGGCACCACCTTGAGCAGCTTCTCTTCAACCAGATCGACATTTTTGCCCGGAGCGAAACGGGTGCGATTGCAAACGCGGAAGATGTGGGTATCTACGGCAATGGTCGGCCAGCCAAAGGCGGTATTGAGCACCACGTTGGCGGTCTTGCGACCGACGCCAGGCAGGGCCTCCAGCGCGGCACGATCTTCCGGTACCTCGCCGCCGTGCAGTTCTAACAGCATGCGACAGGTTTTGATCACGTTATCGGCTTTGCTGTTAAACAGACCGATAGTCTTGATGTAGGCTTTGACGCCGTCGACGCCCAGGGCCAGCAGGGCGGCCGGGGTGTTGGCCACCGGATAAAGCTTGGCGGTGGCCTTATTGACGCTGACGTCGGTCGCCTGCGCGGAGAGCAGTACGGAGATCAGCAGTTCAAACGGCGTGCTGTACACCAGTTCCGTGGTCGGCTGCGGGTTGTTGTCGCGCAGCCGGGTAAGAATTTCCAGCCGTTTTTGCTTATTCATCAGGCTTTCTCTGTCTGTCCTTGTCCCAGCGTCGGTTCAGCCAGCAAGGCTTTGGCCGTACGCGCTTTCATCCGTTCATCAATCAGGTATTTCAACGCCAACAGCAGGCCCAGGCCGATAAAGGCCCCCGGTGGCAGCATGGCCAGCAGGAACGGGCTGTCAAAGTGAACCACTTCGATGCGCAATACTTTGGCCCAGCTGCCCAGCAGCATATCGGCGCCGTCGAACAGGGTGCCGTTACCCAGCAACTCGCGCATCGCGCCAAGCGTCACCATTACGCCGGTAGCGCCCAGGCCTATTGCCAGGCCGTCCAGCGCCGACAAACCGATGGGTTTTTTAGAGGCTACCGCTTCGGCGCGGCCCACCACGATACAGTTGGTAACGATCAGGGGAATAAAGATCCCCAGCGATTGATACAGGCCAAAGGCATAGGCATTGATCAACATCTGCACGATGCTGACCGCCGCCGCGATGATCATGACGTAAATGGGAATACGCACTTCATTCGGCACCCAGCGGCGCACCGCGGAAATGGATCCGTTGGTCAGCGTCAATACCAGGGTGGTCGCTAGCCCAAGCCCGAGGGCGTTGGTCACGGTGGACGTCACTGCCAGCAGCGGGCACATCCCCAGCAGTTGTACCAGTGCGGAGTTGTTCTTCCACAACCCCTGGACAATAAGATCTTTGGCTTCACTCATTCGCTGGCTCCACACACAGGTAAGCTATCAAGTTTAGGCGGCAGCGTTTCCATATACAATGCCGTGCGCCGAACGGCGTTGACCACCGCGCGCGGTGTGATGGTGGCGCCGGTGAATTGATCGAACATACCGCCGTCTTTCTTCACCGCCCAGCGTTTATCGTCCGGGCCTTCAATTTTCTTGCCGCTGAAGAACGAAATCCAGTTCGAGATACGCAGCTCAATTTTATCGCCCAATCCAGGCGTTTCATGGTGTTCGACCACGCGGGTACCCAGCACGGTGCCGCTGAAATCAGCGCCGACCAGCAGCTGAATGGCGCCGGAATAGCCGTCCGGTGCGGTGGTTTCTACCGCTGCTGCCGTAGGTTGACCGTTTTTACGCGCCAGATACAGGCGGTGAGGGGCACCGTTGCCCAGCGCCGGATCGCTTACCAGGAAGCACTCGGTCTGCATGTCGTTGTCGTAGTGTTCTGGGGGCACTACTTGATCAAGCAGGGCTTTTTGCTGCAATGCCGCCTGGTGGGCGATGGTTTTTTGCGTCAGGCTATGCACCACCGCGGTCAGACCGGTAGTCACTGCGGCAAACACCGCCAGCGTGGTGCCATGCTTTCTCATTGAATTCAGCATCATGGCTCCTTAGCGATGGCCGTACACGCGTGGCTGCGTGTAGTGGTCGATGAGCGGTACGGTAATATTGGCCAGCAGAACGGCGAAGGCAACGCCGTCGGGGTAGCCGCCATAAACACGGATAAGCCACACCAGCACGCCAATCAATGCGCCATAAATCAGGCGGCCTTTTGGCGTGGTGGAAGCGCTGACCGGGTCGGTAGCAATAAAGAACGCCCCCAAC
Source organism: Serratia sp. AXJ-M (assembly GCF_046531865.1). Taxonomy (NCBI): domain Bacteria; kingdom Pseudomonadati; phylum Pseudomonadota; class Gammaproteobacteria; order Enterobacterales; family Yersiniaceae; genus Serratia; species Serratia sp. AXJ-M. The sequence continues at coordinate 2,328,929 of NZ_CP059394.1, forward strand.
ATGCTGGCCCCGGAGAACAGGTGGATCAGCGGCGATGCCTGCTGCAGCGGGTCAAGCCACCAGGCCAGCCCGGAGCACACGGCGATAGCTGCCAGCATGCTGAACGGGATCTGCCAGTGGATCAGGCGGCGAGCCAGCATAAACAGTCCGCCGGCCAGGAAACCGAGGTTGACCCATTGCCAACCGATACCGGCCAGAGCGCCACCAAACAGCGGCTGTTGCAACACTTGTTCGACGCTATGGCCACTGCGCAACCCGGTTTTGAAACCGTCCAGCGGGGTGGCCTGGCTGATACCGTCAATCCCCATCTGCAATTCGTGAATGGTGGCGCCCTGCGCGGTATGGCCGCTGAAGATCGCCAGCAGGGTATCCTGGAATGAAAGCGCGGTGGCTCGCAGTTCATCCGGCGGCAGCCAACTGGTCATTTGTACCGGGAAGGCGATCAGCAGCACCACATAGCCGACCATCGCCGGGTTGAACGGGTTTTGCCCGAGGCCGCCGTACAGCTGCTTGGCGATGACGATGGCAAAGAAAGTGCCGATGACAATCATCCACCAGGGGGCCAGTGGCGGTAGGCTGATGCCCAACAGCAAGGCGGTCAGCAGGGCAGAATTATCTGCCAGACGCGTGCGAACCGGCAGCTTGCGCAAGGCGAGGATAGCGCCTTCCGCCAGCAGGGCGACCAGCATCGCCAGGGCGGCTTGAATCAGAGTACCGTAGCCAAAGAACCACACCTGCGCCGCGACACCGGGAATACAAGCCAGCATGACCCACAGCATAATACGACTGGTGCTTTGCTGGTTATGGGTGAAAGGAGAACTGGCGATGTGCAAGCCTTTGGCGGCTGTTTGTTGTACCGGCCTGAACTTCATAGAATAACTACACCTATCTTTGCCGTGCATCGGCAGGTTCAACGCGCCTCTCAGAGGAGCCGCAGGAAAAATTATAGCGCTGCATTCTACCTGAATCACTGCGAGGGTAATACGTCTTAATTGTGCGGGTATTCGGCTTTTAGCACGGGGTGTACGCGAGGGGGAAATTTCTAATGGCGCGATTAGATTTTTTTTGCCGAGAAAAGCGGGGTAGTTTGGTCAGTCAAAACAAAAATCGTCGGCATCACTGGCCGACAACAGGCGATAACCACTGGATTTGCAGGGTATTTTAGGGCCTTTTTTTCGCACAAAATAACAACTTTTGCATAATCTATGTGGGTTATTATCCCGTGTATTATTAAGTTAGTGAATGTACATTAATGACAAATGAAGATGTATTTTTTATTGAAGAACTGATTGAGTGGGTTGAGATACATCTGGAGAAACGGCCTAATCTGGACGAAGTCGCGCGTATTTCCGGCTATTCCAAGTGGCATCTGCAACGCAAGTTTAAACGCATCACCGGCATTCAGCTCGCCACCTATATCCGCTCACGTATTCTGACACGTGCAGCGGTTGCGTTACGTATCACCCACCGTTCTATCATCGATATTTCAGACGAACTGGGCTTTGATTCCCAACAAACCTTTACCCGCATGTTCAAACAGCGTTTCGACACCACGCCCAATCGTTATCGTTCGATGGACACCTGGGATGTGAAAAACCTGATGCCGCGCTTTAGTTTCGATGCCAATTTCGCGGCCGATTATTACCCAGAAGTGAAACGCCTGACGTTGCCGGATATGCAGCTGGTGGGTTTTTCGCGCCAGTTGGATTTTGCCTCGGAAGCGGAGATCGAACATTCATCTTGTATGGCGATGAAGGACGAAATCTTCACCGATTTCTTCCGTGGGCTGAGTGTGGATTGTCATCGGGTTTACAGCATTCATTCCGTGCGAAATCGAGATGATGACGCGTATTCGGCCACCCACATCATGGCAGTGGATCCTGAGAACAAACAGGATATTTTGTCGGGCTACCAGATCGACACTATCCCGATCGCCGGGCGTGAATATATTTCTATTAACCATCTGGGCTCTGCGAAAGAGTGTTCGCAGTTCTTTGCCTATCTGATCACCCACGTGATGCCGGGGCTGCGTAATGAAGTGAAAGGGAGCGTGGAGATGGAAATAATTCAAACCAAGGAGCGGAATCAGGATTCGAAGATGCGCCAGATTGACGTTGATTATACCTATCTGATTTCTATTGATTAGGGCGTGACCCCAAGGTCTGAGACCATTGGAACGCGCCCTGTATTACGAACCGCCTGTTTGGTCCACCAACCTTCACATCTCACGCCTTGCTGCGTGCTCAAGTGGTCGCCAGCAGCGCTCACGCATTATTGAGTGAAACAGCCAGGGCCGCCTTGCGTTTTGCAAGGCGCCGCTTCCGCTACTCTTTATCGTTTTCCGCCGTCGCCAGGTTTTGCTCGGCCTTTTTAGCTTTGACGCGTGCAATAGCCGCCGCAACCGCCGCCTTGCGCGGATCTTCTTCCTGTACGGCAGCTACCGGTTCTGCCGGCGATTCAACAGTTTCGGCCTGCTGCGCGGCTTTCTTGGCTTTAGCACGTGCAATAGCCGCCGCAACCGCCGCCTTGCGTGGATCTTCTTCCGGTACGGCAGTTACCGGTTCTACCGGCGATTCAACGGTTTCGGCCTGCTGCGCGGCTTTCTTGGCTTTAGCGCGAGCGATGGCCGCCGCAACCGCCGCCTTGCGTGGATCTTCTTCCTGCTCGGCAGCTGCTGGTTCCGTAGGCGATTCAATGGGTTCGGCCTGCTGCGCGGCTTTCTTGGCTTTAGCGCGAGCAATGGCCGCAGCAACCGCCGCCTTGCGTGGATCTTCTTCCGGTACGGCAGTGGCTGGTTCCGTCGACGATTGAACGGTTTCGGCCTGCTGCGCAGCTTTCTTGGCTTTGACCCGTGCCAATGCAGCGGCCACGGCTGCCTTGCGCGGATCTTCTTCCTGCGCCATAGCTACCGGTTCAGCAGGCGTTCCAACTGCGTCGGCTTGCTGAGCTTCTTTCTTGGCTTTAACCCGGGCTAACGCAGCAGCAACTGCAGCCTTACGCGGATCTTCGCCCTCGACAGCAGGAGACGTCGCTGGGGTGGCAGCCGCGTCTTGCTGAGCACGACGTTCACGCGCCTGCGCTTTGCGGGCTTCGCGGGCGGCGATCATCTCGCTATTGTCCGGTGTCTCTCCGCTGATGGTGCCGGTTGCCGGCACGGCATTTTTACTGCGCACGCGGGCCAAGGCGGCTTGTACCGCATCCTGATCGCCGTCGGTCAATTTGACGGCCGCTTTCTTGTGACGCTCTTCGCGCGCCAGTTTTTCACGTTCCAGACGGGCCAATTTGGCTTCGTAACGGGCCTTGGCTTCGGCGGTGCGCGCGGCTTCCTGATCGATGGCTTTGATTTCGGCCTTTTCCTGGCGGTAGTACTGCACCAGCGGAATATTGCTGGGGCATACAAAGGCGCAGGCACCGCACTCAATGCAGTCGAACAGGTTATGCTTGCGGGCTTTTTCGTGTTCTTCGCCACGGCTGAACCAGTAAAGCTGCTGTGGCAACAGGCCCGCCGGGCAGGCATCAACGCATAAACCGCAGCGAATACAAGACTGTTCAGGTTCTTGTGGCGCCATTTCACTGACGGAAGGGGCCAGAATACAGTTGCTGATCTTAACGATCGGCACGTTCAGCGCGGGCAGGGTGAAGCCCATCAGCGGGCCGCCCATGACCACCATTTGTTGGGCCTGCGGCTGGAAACCGGCAAAGTTCAGCAGGTGCTGCACCGGGGTGCCGATGCGCGCCCACAGATTACCCGGTTGGCTGAGCGCTTCACCGGTAAGGGTGACCACGCGTTCGATCAAGGGTTCGCCGTCGACAATGGCGCGCTTAATGGCAAAGGCAGTCCCGACGTTTTGCATCAGCACGCCGATAGCGGAGGAGTGTTTGCCGTGCGGCACTTCCTTGCCGATCAGGATCTTGGTGAGCTGCTTGGCGCCGCCGGAAGGATATTTGGTTGGGATCACCCGCAGCGAGATGCCCGGTTGATCGCGCAACGCCAGTTTTAACGCTTCGATCGCTTCGGGTTTATTGTCCTCGATGCCGATCAGCGTCACTTTCGGCTGCAGCAGGTGGCGCAGGATCTGCGTGCCTTCGATCACTTGGTCGGCATGCTCCTGCATCAAACGGTCATCGGCGGTGATATAAGGCTCGCATTCCGCGGCATTGAGGATCAGCGTTTCTACCCCGTTCATGCCACCCTGCAGCTTGCTGGCGGTAGGGAAACCTGCGCCACCCAACCCGGCGATGCCGGCCTGATGAATCCGCTGGATCAGTTCGCCGGTAGGCAGTTGACGGTAATCCGCCACCGGTGCGCGTTCGCACCAACGGTCTTCGCCATCCGGCTGAATAATTACGCACAGCTCTGCCAGCCCTGAAGGGTGAGCGGTGATATGCGGTTTGATGGCGCTGATGGTGCCGGAGGTCGGCGCATGCACCGGTACGGTACGGCCACGGCCGACGGTCAGCGGCTGGCCTTTCAGCACGTGCTCGCCGACGTTGACGCACAATTCGCCTTCCGGTCCCAAATGCTGTTGCAAGGGGATGACAAAGGTGTCGGGCAGCGGGGCGGTACGCAGCGGTACGCCGCTGGACTGGGTTTTCATTTCCGGGGGATGGATCCCGCCGTCGAAATCCCAAATCCGGTCTTTTTTGAAGGCGGCGAACAAATTAAGCATGTTGCTCCACGTGGATCACTTGCACCGGGATCGTCTTCATATCCCACTTCCAGTTGGCGGTAGTGGTGGCGACCGGTTTCATTTCAATACAATCGGTAGGGCACGGCGCGACGCACAGGTCGCAGCCGGTACAAAGATCGGTAATCACGGTGTGCATGGCGCGCGTGGCACCCACTATCGCGTCCACCGGACAGGCCTGAATGCACTTGGTGCAGCCGATGCAGTTGGCTTCATCGATATAAGCGACCTGACGCACCGGCTCGGCGGCGGCTTCGCTGCCCAGCGGCTGCGGCTCGACGTTGAGCAGTTCGGCCAATTTCAGCATCACTTGCTCGCCGCCGGGGGCGCATTTGTTGATCATCTCACCGTTGGCCACCGCCTCGGCGTAAGGACGGCAACCGGGGTAACCGCACTGGCCGCATTGGCTCTGCGGCAGGATCTCGTCGACCTGCTCGGCCACCGGATCTTCTTCCACTTCAAAGCGGCGCGCGGCGAAGCCCAGCACCAGCCCGAACAACAGGCCGAGGGCGCTGAGCGCAGCAATCGCAATCCATAACGCGGTCATTAGAATTTCACCAGCCCGGTAAAGCCCATAAAGGCCAGAGACATCAACCCGGCAGTGATCAACGCGATGGAAGAACCACGAAATGGCGCAGGCACGTCGGCAACCGCCAGACGCTCACGGATCGCGGCGAACAGCACCATCACCAGCGAGAAGCCAGCGGCGGCGCTGAAGCCATAAACCGCAGACTGCAGGAAGTTGTAGCCGAGGTTAACGTTAAGCAACGCAACGCCAAGCACCGCGCAGTTGGTGGTGATCAGCGGCAGGAAGATGCCCAGCAAGCGATACAATGCCGGGCTGGTTTTGCGTACCACCATCTCGGTAAATTGTACCACGACGGCGATCACTAAAATAAATGACAGGGTGCGCAGATACACCAGATCCAACGGAACCAGAATAAAGGTGTTGATCACCCAGGCGCTGACGGAGGCCAGCGTCATGACAAAGGTAGTAGCCATGCCCATGCCGATGGCGCTTTCCAGTTTCTTGGAAACGCCGAGGAACGGGCACAGGCCGAGGAACTTCACCAGGACGAAGTTGTTCACCAGTACGGTGCCGACAAACAGGAGCAGGTATTCGGTCATTGCGATGCCTAAAAAAATAAAAGCCGCCTATTATCGGGAATTGGCGGCCTGACCACAACACAGTGATAGCAAGGTTATTGCTATTTTCGCCCTTTTTTGGCGAAAATTTACACAATCATACGCACAAAACGTGCCACAACGCGCCTAGCGTTCGGTAAAGGTCCCTTTGACCCGCTTGGAACGTTTCATATAAGGCACTAACAATGCCGCCATCAGCAGGGGCCAACCCAGGCTGCGTACGGCCAGCTCATCCGGCACCGGCGCAAAGGCAAAGGCTTTCACCGCCAGCAGCACGGTAATCAGCAACCACAGCAGGAAAAACTTGGGGAAGCGTTGCGAACGATGGCAGAACAGCCACAGCAGCCACAGCGTAAAGCACCACATTGCCATCGTGGTCAGCACTGAAAAATACCACTGTAGGCTAAACGCCTGAGCGTTGGTCAGCAGGTATTCGCGCGATTCCGGCATGAAAATCGCCATGGCATACAGAAGCAGCATCAGGCTGGCGCTAAGCAGGGTGACGATCAGATAGGACATCGGGGCCAGCAACCAACCGCCAATACGGTTGTAATCAGCTTGAGACATAAACGGCTTCCTGGGTAAGACATGATTCAATGTGACAGCCGCATAGCTTAGCGGGTAATGCGGGCTTCGTCATCAATATCAAGCGGATGGTCGGCGCCAGGAGGCCGGTGCAGCACGTTTGGCTACCGACGGCATGATAAGCCGCCGGTAGCAGGCCGATTAACGGCGATTAAGCTGATAGTAGGCTTCGTTCCAGCGCAGCTCATTTTTGAACGACGGCAGGCTGGTATTGTGGTCGATCGTCACAAACTCGATGTTATGCATCTCGGCGTAAAGTCGCAGCAGGTCGGCATCCAACGCCTGTGAGAACACGGTATGGTGTGCACCACCCGCCAGGATCCAGGCTTCGGCGGCGGTAGCAAGCGTTGGCTGAGCCCGCCAGATGGCGCGCGCCACCGGCAGTTTGGGCAACGGATGCGGTTGTTCCACGGTGTCCACCTGATTGACCAGCAGGCGGAATCGGTCGCCCAGGTCGATCAGGCTGGCATTGATCGCCGCACCGGCCGGGGTGGAGAAAATCAGCCGTGCCGGATCCGCCTTGCCGCCGATACCCAGCGGTTGTATATCCAACAGCGGTTTTTGTTCTTTGGCGATCGATGGGCAAACCTCCAGCATGTGCGAACCGACCACCAAATCGTTGCCCGATTGGAAATGGTAGGTGTAATCCTCCATGAATGAGGTACCGCCTTCCAGTCCCTGCGCCATCACTTTCAGGATGCGCAACAGCGCGGCGGTTTTCCAGTCGCCTTCGCCGCCGAAGCCGTAACCCTGCTGCATCAGGCGTTGTACCGCCAGCCCCGGTAACTGCTTCATGCCGTGCAAGTCTTCAAAATTGGTGGTGAAGGCCTGGAAGTTACCCTGTTCGAGGAAGCGCTTCATGCCTAATTCGATTCGCGCCGCGTCGAGCAGGTTTTCACGCTTTTCCCCGTTGATTTGCGCCGCATCGCTCAAGACGTAGCGGGTTTCGTATTCTTCAATCAGCGTATCCACATCGCCACGGCTGATCTCATTGATCACGCTGACCAAATCACCGATGCCATAGGCATTCACCGAATAGCCGAATTGGATCTGCGCCCCGACTTTGTCACCTTCGGTCACGGCGACCTCACGCATGTTGTCGCCGAAGCGGGCCACCTTCAACTGCTGGCTGGCCTGTTTGGCGTTGGCTGCACGCATCCACTGAGCAATGCGCCGGTGCGCTTCCGGGTCTTGCCAATGGCCGGCTATCACGCTGTGCTGCTGACGCATACGGGCGCCAATAAAGCCAAATTCGCGGCCACCGTGTGCGGTCTGATTGAGGTTCATAAAGTCCATGTCCATGCTGTCCCACGGGATCTCAGCGTTGAACTGGGTATGGAATTGCAACAGCGGCTTATGGAGGATCGACAGTCCGGCGATCCACATTTTGGCCGGCGAAAAGGTGTGCAGCCAGGCCATGATGCCGATGCACTGTGGCTGATAGTTGGCGTCGCGGCACAGGGCGGTGATTTCATCCGGCGTGGTCACCAGCGGTTTCAGCACCAGTTTTACCGGCAATCCGGCCTCACGGTTGAGATTTTCCACCACCTGCTCGGCGTGTGCCTTGACCTGTTGCAGGGTGTGCGGGCCGTACAGATGCTGGCTGCCGATGGCGAACCAGACTTCGCGCTGCTTGAATGCGTCCATGGAGACTCCTGAATTGTCATGTCGAAATGGGGGTTCAGCAGGCTGAACCGGCGTTAGGGGCATAGCGCGGCTCGGCGGCCTGGCACCATTGCTGATAGCGTTGATAAAGCTGTTGGTAGCGGGCGACGCGCTGCGGATCCGGCTGGAGAGTGCGTTCGATGCCGCAGGCCATGTGGCGTTGCGCTTCGGGCACGCTGCGGAAATGACCGGCCGCCACGGCGGCGAAGATAGCCGCCCCCAGCGCGCAACACTGGTCTGAAGCCACGATCTGCAGCGGTCGGTTCATCACGTCGGCGCAGACCTGCATGATCGCCGATGATTTACGCGCAATCCCCCCCAGCGCCAGTACGTTGTCCACCGGAATAGACTGCTGCTCAAAACACTCCATAATGGCGCGGGCACCGAAGGCGGTAGCGGCGATAAAGCCACCGAACAGCGTCGGCGCATCGGTGCCGAGGTTCAGATCGGCGATCACGCCTTTCAGACGTTGATTGGCATAGGGCGTGCGGCGGCCGTTAAACCAGTCCAGCACCACCGGCAGATGATCCAGTGACGGTTTTTCGGCCCAGGCCTCGGTCAGCGCGGCCAGCATGCCGGCTTCTATCTGTTGCAATTGCGGCTGCAGCTGCGGTTGGCTTTTTACCGCTTCGCGCAGCGGCCAGCTCAGCAGGCGGCCGAACCAGGCGTACATATCGCCAAAGGCGGACTGTCCTGCTTCCATGCCGATTAATCCCGGCACCACGCTGCCGTCAACCTGGCCGCAAATGCCCTCGATGGTGCGCCCGTCCACCCGCTGGCGATCGGCGATCAGGATGTCGCAGGTAGAGGTGCCAATCACTTTCACCAGGGTATAAGGCTGGGCTCCGGCCCCCACTGCGCCCATATGGCAGTCGAAGGCGCCGCCTGACAGCACCACCGTGGTTGGCAATCCGAGGCGTGCGGCCCATTCGGCACTCAGTGTGCCGACCGGCAGCTCGGCGGTGTGGCAGTCGTCAAACAGCGGGTAGGGCAAATGCTCAACCAGTAAGGGATCGAGTGCGGCAAAAAAGGGTTTTGGCGGCAGGCCGCCCCAGTCGGGGTGCCACAAGGTTTTGTGGCCTACGCTACAACGCCCGCGTTTCAACTGCTGTGGGGCGGTGGTCCCGGACAGTAACGCCGGCACCCAGTCGCACAACTCTACCCAGGAAGCCGCCGCCTGACGTACCTCTGCGTCCCGTCGCGTGACGTGCAGAATTTTGGCCCAGAACCATTCGGAAGAGTAAACGCCGCCGATATAGCGGGAATAATCGGGGAATTCGCCGCTGCGGCAGAGCCGATTGATGGCATCCGCTTCTTCAAGAGCCGTGTGATCTTTCCACAGCACAAACATGGCGTTTGGGTTGTCGGCAAATTCTGGCCGCAGCGCCAACACCTGGCCCTGCTGGTCGATCGGCGCAGGGGTGGAGCCGGTCGAGTCGACGCCGATACCCACGACCTGCAGCCGTTGCGCCGGGGTCATGCGCTGCACCAGACTGACCATCGCCTGTTCCATGGCTTCAATATAGTCGAGCGGATGATGACGAAAGCGATTCTCCGACGCATTGCAAAACTCACCGCGCTGCCAGCGAGGGTAATAAACCACTTCGGTATCCAGCTCCGCACCGTTTTGGCAGTCGACCGCCAACGCACGCACCGAGTCGCTGCCGAAGTCCAATCCCAGGGCAATAGCACCTGCCGTCATGATGTTGACTCCTGATGTGTTAATACGCTGTGACAACCATAGGAGCCGAAGCGCTGGGCGGGTGAGGAGCCATTGGCTGGAAGTATGCACTTTTCTGCTTCCCACAGTGGTTTTGTGACGGCTGTCATAAGTTAACGCTTGGCGAAATTCGCTAAATATATGCACATATCTGCTGTATTCCACGGATGTGATAGCGCTCTACATTTCAGCAACAAATACCCGCTAAAACTTAAGCCGTCTTACCCCGGCTGTAAGGCAATGCCGCGAGATAAGCGCTACACCTACAGCCATTACTCTAATGATAACGTTTTCACCGCGAGCGGGTTTCGTCGCCACAGAGAACAAAATAGCGGAGAGCATCATGCATAAATTCACTAAGGCGCTGGCGACACTGGGGCTGGCGGCCGTTATGTCACATTCGGCTATCGCCGAGACCATGAAGCTGGGTTTTTTGGTCAAGCAGCCGGAAGAACCCTGGTTCCAGACCGAATGGAAATTTGCCGATAAGGCCGGTAAGGATCTCGGTTTTGAGGTGATTAAAATCGCGGTGCCGGACGGCGAGAAGACCCTGAACGCCATCGACAGCCTGGCGGCCAGCGGGGCCAAAGGGTTTGTCATCTGCACGCCGGATCCGAAATTGGGCTCGGCGATCGTCGCCAAGGCGCGCAGTTACAATCTGAAAGTGATCGCGGTGGACGACCAGTTCGTTACCGCCAAAGGCAAGCCTATGGACAGCGTGCCGCTGGTGATGATGGCCGCCACCAAAATCGGCGAACGCCAGGGGGAAGAGCTGTGGAAAGAGCTGAACAAGCGCGGCTGGAAGCTGCCGGATACCGCGGTGATGGCCATTACCGCCGATGAACTGGACACGGCCCGTCGCCGCACCGGCGGTTCTATTGCCGCGTTGAAAGCCGCCGGTTTCCCGGAAAAGCAGATTTACCGGGTACCGACCAAATCCAACGATATCCCAGGAGCGTTCGACGCCGCCAACTCAATGCTGGTGCAGCATCCTGAAGTGAAAAACTGGCTGATTGTCGGCATGAACGACAACACCGTGCTCGGCGGCGTGCGCGCTACCGAAGGCCAGGGGTTTAAGGCGCCGAACGTGATTGGCATCGGGATCAACGGGGTGGATGCGGTCAGTGAGCTGTCCAAGGCGCAGGCCACCGGCTTCTACGGTTCGCTGCTGCCTAGCCCGGACATTCACGGTTACAAGAGCATCCAGATGCTGCATGACTGGGTCGAAAAAGGGGTAGAACCGCAAAAATTCACCGAAGTGACCGACGTGGTGCTGATCACGCGCGACAACTTTAAAACCGAACTGCAGAAGAAAGGCCTGATGTAATTACCGGGCCGCCCACAGCATGCTGTCGGGCGGCATTTTTAACTGCAGGAGGAAAACACTATGACTACCGCGCTGCCGTATCTGGCGTTTAAAGGCATAGGTAAAACTTTCCCAGGGGTGAAGGCGCTGGATGACATCAGTTTCAGCTGTCAGGCCGGGCAGATCCACGCGCTGATGGGGGAAAACGGTGCCGGGAAATCCACGCTGCTGAAAATCCTCAGCGGCAACTATTCGCCTACTCAGGGAGAAATTCAGCTGCAGGGGCGTTCGGTCACCTTCGCCAACACTACCGACGCGCTGGATGCTGGGGTGGCAATCATCTACCAGGAGCTGCATCTGGTGCCGGAAATGACCGTGGCGGAGAACATTTATCTCGGTCAACTGCCGACCAGGCGCGGGCTGGTGGATCGCAAACTGCTGCGTTACGAGTCCCGGCTTCAACTGGAGCATCTCGGGCTGGATATCGATCCGGATACGCCATTGAAATACCTGTCGATCGGCCAGTGGCAAATGGTGGAAATCGCCAAAGCGCTGGCGCGCAACGCCAAGGTAATCGCGTTTGACGAGCCCACCAGTTCGCTGTCCGCCCGGGAGATCGAACAGCTGTTCCGGGTGATCCGCGAATTGCGCGCTGAAGGGCGTGTGATCCTGTATGTCTCACACCGCATGGAGGAGATTTTTGCCCTCAGCGACGCCATCACGGTGTTCAAAGATGGCCGCTATGTGCGCACCTTTGACGATATGCGTCAGGTTGATAATGCCCAGTTGGTGCAGGCGATGGTGGGGCGCGATCTCGGTGACGTCTACGGCTATCAACCGCGTGAACTGGGGCCGGTGCGTTTGGCGCTCCAGGGGTTGCAAGCGCCCGGCGTGAAAACGCCGATCGATCTGAGCGTGCGTGCCGGGGAGATCGTCGGGTTGTTCGGCCTGGTCGGCGCCGGCCGCAGCGAGCTGATGAAGGGGATCTTTGGCGCCACGCGGGTCAGTGCCGGGCAACTGATGCTGGATGGGCAGGTGCTCGCCATTCGCTCGCCAATAGACGCTATTCGTGCCGGCATCATGCTGTGTCCGGAAGACCGCAAGGCGGACGGTATTATCCCGGTGCATTCGGTACGCGACAATATCAACATCAGCGCGCGGCGGAACAGTGTCCGCGCGGGTTGTCTGATCGACAACGGTTGGGAGGCCAGCAACGCTGAGCATCATATACGTGCGTTGAATATCAAAACCCCAAGCGCCGAGCAGCTAATTATGAATCTTTCCGGCGGCAACCAGCAGAAGGCGATTCTGGGGCGTTGGTTGTCGGAAGACATGAAGGTGATCCTGCTGGATGAACCGACACGCGGCATCGACGTTGGCGCTAAACACGAGATTTATAACGTCATTTACCAACTGGCGCAGCGCGGCATCGCGGTGCTGTTCGCTTCCAGCGATCTGCCCGAAGTCCTGGGGCTGGCGGACCGTATCCTGGTGATGCGGGAAGGGGCCCTGTCCGGTGAGTTACTCCATGATGACGCCAGCGAGGAAAAAGCCCTCAGCCTGGCGATGCTGCGCACCCCCGAGATTGCCCCCGATACCGCTGCGGCGGTGGCCTGAAAGTGAAGGAGAAAGAGATGTCGACCATAACGACCGATTCTGTGAAAAACCGCAGCGGCCAGGGGCTGGCGCGGATTTGGGACAGCTACGGCATGCTGGTGGTGTTCGCGGTACTGTTTATCGCCTGCGTGCTGTTTGTGCCTAATTTTGGCTCATTTATCAATATGAAAGGGCTGGGGTTGGCGATATCCATGTCCGGCATGGTGGCCTGCGGCATGCTGTTTTGTCTGGCCTCCGGCGACTTTGATCTGTCAGTCGCGTCGGTGATCGCCTGCGCCGGGGTCACTACCGCGGTGGTGATCAATATGACCGAAAGCCTGTGGATCGGCGTGGGCGCCGGTTTGCTGCTGGGAATGGTCTCCGGGTTGATCAACGGTTTTGTTATCGCCCGGCTGAAAATCAACGCGCTGATCACCACCCTGGCCACCATGCAGATATTCCGCGGGTTGGCGTACATCATTTCCGACGGGAAAGCGGTAGGCATTGAGGACGAGCGCTTCTTTACGTTGGGTTATGCCAACTGGCTGGGGTTGCCTGCGCCCATTTGGATCACCGTAGCCTGTCTGATCCTGTTCGGCTTCCTGCTCAATAAAACCACCTTTGGCCGCAATACGCTGGCGATTGGCGGTAACGAGGAGGCGGCCAGACTGGCCGGGGTGCCGGTGGTACGCACCAAGATTGTGATCTTTATGCTGTCCGGGCTGGTTTCCGCCGCTGCCGGCATCATTCTGGCTTCGCGTATGACCAGCGGCCAGCCAATGACCTCGATTGGCTATGAGCTGATCGTGATCTCCGCCTGCGTACTGGGTGGGGTTTCGTTGAAAGGTGGTATCGGTAAAATCTCCTACGTCATCGCCGGCATCTTGATCCTCGGCACGGTGGAAAACGCCATGAACCTGCTGAACATCTCACCGTTCTCGCAGTATGTGGTGCGCGGCGTGATCTTGCTGGCGGCGGTGATTTTTGACCGTTACAAGCAGCAGGCCAAACGTCGGATTTAGAAAATCGGCAACCGCGTTCACAGTTCTGTTATCGGCTCAGGCAGTTCTCTGCCGGGCCGATACACTTGTTCAGGATAGTTCTATCAGCCGTTCCGGGAGGACAGATGTACCATCGCATGGCACAGGAACCGCAGCCGAACCCGCTGTTGCCGGGTTACACCTTTAACGCCTATCTGGTGGCGGGATTAACGCCCATCATGGCGGACGGCCCGCTGGATTTCTTTATCGACCGCCCCGGCGGCATGAAGGGCTATATTCTCAACCTGACCATCAAGGGCCAGGGCAAGGTGTTCGACGGCGAAGACACCCTTTACTGCAATCCTGGCGATCTGCTGCTGTTTCCCCCCAAGGCGGCGCACTACTATGGGCGTTCGCCGGACAGCGACTGCTGGTATCACCGCTGGGTGTATTTCCGACCGCGAGCCTACTGGGCCGACTGGCTGGAATGGCACAGCAAAACCCATGAGGTCGGGCGTTTAACTTTACCGAACAATAATTTACTGTTGGAGTTCGATCGGCTGTTCGCCAATATCGAGCAAACGCAGCGTTCCGGCCGGCGTTTCGCCGAAGAGTTGGGGATGAACCTGCTGGAGCGCTTGCTGCTGCGCGCGATGGAAGAGGATCCGCTCAGCCCACAGAAAATCATGGATCCCCGGGTGATAGAGGCCTGCCAGTTTATTACCGGTAATCTGGCCGGTGAGTTGCGCATTGACGAAGTGGCACGCCACGTCTGCCTGTCGCCTTCGCGGCTGGCGCATCTGTTCCGTGAGCAGGTGGGTATCAATATTCTGCGCTGGCGCGAAGATCAGCGGGTGATCCGCGCCAAGCTGCTGCTGCAGACCACTCAGGAGTCGATTGCCACCATCGGCCGGGTGGTGGGTTATGACGATCAGCTCTATTTTTCCCGCGTATTCCGCAAACGGGTCGGGGTCAGCCCGAGCGATTTTCGCCGCCGTAGTCTGGAGATAAACTATCCGGCCAGGAATCAGCGTGAGACGCCTTATGCTGTGGCTACAAATTAACATTACATTTACTTCTTGTTCCCGCCAGCGTCATGGTGTCAAATCTGACTGGTCTATTGCGAGCCAGTAAGAGGAAACACCATGACAGAAAAAATTCGGGTTGGGCTGGTCGGTTACGGCTATGCCAGTAAAACCTTTCATGCGCCGCTGATTGTCGGCACCCCAGGCGTAGAGCTGGCTGCGGTTTCCAGCAGCGATGCCGGCAAAGTGCACGCAGACTGGCCATCGATGACGGTAGTTAGCGATCCGCAGGCGCTGTTTAACGACCCCTCTATCGATCTGATCGTCATTCCTACACCCAACGATACCCATTTCCCTCTGGCGCAGCAGGCAATGGCGGCCGGCAAGCACGTGGTGGTGGACAAGCCTTTCACCGTGACGTTGTCACAGGCGCAGCAGCTGGAGCAGCAAGCGCAGCAGAGCGGCAAGCTGCTGTCGGTGTTCCACAATCGCCGCTGGGACAGCGATTTTCTGACGCTCAAGGCATTGTTGAAAGAAGGCGCGCTTGGTGAGGTGGTTTATTTCGAGTCTCATTTCGATCGTTTCCGCCCGGAAGTGCGTCAGCGCTGGCGCGAGCTGGGCGGTGCCGGTAGCGGCATCTGGTACGATTTGGGGCCGCATCTGATCGATCAGGCACTGCAACTGTTCGGCAAACCGGAAACGCTGTTTGTCGATCTGGGTGAACTGCGTCCGGGTGCACAATCGGTGGACTATTTCCACGCGATATTGAACTACGGCAAACGCCGGGTCGTTCTGCATGGTACCGTGCTGGCCGCGGCGGAAACCGCACGTTATATCGTGCACGGGACTCAGGGTAGCTTTATCAAGTTTGGGCTGGATCCGCAGGAAGACCGCCTCAAAGCGGGCGAGCGTCTGCCGCAGGCCGACTGGGGTTACGACATGCGTGATGGTGTAGTGACATTGTCACGTGATGGGGTGCTGGCTGAAAAACCTTTGCTCAGCATTCCAGGCAATTACCCAGCCTATTACGCGGCTGTCCGCGATGCGATTAACGGTGAGGGTGAAAATCCGGTCACGGCTGCTGACGCCATCAAAGTGATGGAAATGATCGAGCTGGGGATTGAATCTGCGAAACAACAAAAGGCGTTGCCGGTAGTCTGACCGCGGCGTTTTATTCTCAGGGTTCGGCGTGCCGAACCCGTCTTACTCCTCGAGGGATCCTGACCCATGTCCTGGTTGCAGCGTCTGCGCATTGATAAATTTTTGCTGGTATTGATTCTGGTGGTGATTGTCGCTTCGGTTTTCCCCTGCGAAGGCAGATGGGCAACCTTTTTTGAGCATCTGACCACCGCGGCTATCGCGCTGTTGTTCTTTATGCACGGTGCCAAGCTGTCTCGTGAGGCGATTATCGCCGGCATGGGGCACTGGAAGCTGCATTTGGTGGTGTTTCTCAGCACCTTTGCGCTGTTCCCGCTGCTGGGGCTGGCGATGAACCTGATGGTGCCGGGTTTGATGACACCGACGGTTTATCTGGGCTTCCTGTATCTGTGCGCACTGCCGGCGACCGTTCAGTCGGCGATTGCCTTTACTTCGGCGGCGGGTGGTAACGTGGCGGCCGCGGTGTGCAGTGCTTCGGCATCCAGCATTCTCGGTGTTTTCCTCTCGCCGCTGCTGGTCGGGGCGCTGATGCATACCCAGGGCGGTAATACCGATGTGTTGCACGCCATAGGTTCGATCATTTTGAAACTGATGGTGCCCTTTGTGGTTGGGCATTTGGCTCGGCCGTTAATCGGCAAATGGGTCGATCGTCATCGCAAGCTGATCAATCTCACTGACCGTTCATCGATTCTGCTGGTGGTGTATACCGCTTTTAGCGCTGCGGTGGTGGAAGGGATTTGGCACAAGATTGACGGCTGGTCGCTGTTGACCATTTTAGTGATGTCGCTGGTGTTGCTGACGGTGGTGCTGATTATCAACACCTATGCCGCGCGCTGGCTGGGGTTCAATACTGCCGACGAAATCACCATCGTGTTCTGTGGTTCGAAAAAGAGCCTGGCGAACGGCATCCCGATGGCCAACGTGCTGTTCCCGGCGGCGGCGGTGGGTGCCATGGTGCTGCCGTTGATGATTTTCCATCAGGTGCAGTTAATGGTGTGTGCCGTACTGGCGCAGCGTTACGCGCGTAAAACGGCCAAGCAGCGCGCAGAAGCAGGCGCGTTGACCGCGAAATGAAATAAATAAAAAGGGCGCTTGGCGCGCCCATTTTCACTTAGCCCTGCACTTTATCGCGCAGCGCCTGTTTTTCCTGTTCGCTGAGGAACGCCATTTTCAGGCCGTTTTCCTGGGCGGTGCGGATTTCAGCTGGCGTCAGGCCGGCTTGCGGTGCCGCCACGCGGTATTCGTGTTCAATTTCAATGCCCTGTACGGCCGGGTCATCGGTATTGATCGACGCCATAACGCCGTGGCGCAGGAACTTCGCCAGCGGATGCTGCGCCAGAGAAGGCACGGTGCTGGTCTGAATGTTGGACGTCAGACAAGATTCGATACTGATGCCATGTTCGGCCAGGAAGTCCATCAGTGCCGGATCCTCAATCGCTTTCACGCCATGGCCAATACGTTCGGCACCCAGTTCGCGGATCGCCTGCCAGATGCTTTCCGGACCCGCGGCTTCACCTGCGTGTACGGTGATGCGCAGGCCAGCGTCGCGGGCGCGGTTGAAGTGGTTGAGGAACAGGCTGCCAGGGAAGCCGAGTTCGTCGCCGGCCAGATCCAGTGCGGTAATACCGTCGCGGTGCGCCAGCAGGCCTTCCAACTCTTGTAAACAGGCCGCTTCGCCGAAGGTACGGCTCATGATGCCGATCAGGCGTACGTCGATACCCAAATCGCGCGAACCGGAACGAATGCCGTCAATCACGGCTTCCACCACCCCAGCCACCGGCAACTGATGTTTCATCGCCATGTAATACGGCGAGAAGCGCAGTTCGGCATAGTGCAGACCGGCATTGGCCGCATCCTCGACGTTTTCGTAGGCGACCCGGCGGCAGGCGTCCAGATCGCCCAGCACCGCTACGCCCCAGTCCAGCTTCTGCAGAAAGCTGACCAGATCCGGTTCGGCGTGAGTGATTTGCACGTGCGGGCGCAGCGCCTCCAGTTCGTTGGCGGGCAGGGCAAGGTTAAACTGACGGCCCAGGTCAAGAATGGTTTGCGCACGGATATTGCCGTCAAGATGACGGTGGATGTCGGTCAAGGGGAGGCGTGGGTCAATCATGATGTGCACTCGTTATTTTGTTGTAGGTAAAGTGCAGATCAGTATAAAAACAAAATGATGAAAATTGCCATTGTGTTGCATAAAAAAGTGACGACAATCACATTAATGTTGCTGGTTGCCGCATTTATGCGCTAAAGCGGGAGCGTGCCACTCCCGCATTGATGTTGGTAACAGAGCCTATCCGACCCTCAGTTTTGCGATGTTTTTTTCCTGGTTATCGCCGACGCCGTGCTGCACCAGCCAGTGGTTAACCCTGTCGATGTCCAGCGGTTGTGCCTGCTCAATACGCAGCACCGGGCCCAGGGCCATCGGCATGGCGCGATCGGCCAGCGCCCGCAGTTCGGGCAAGTACTCCGCACCGGGGTGGCCTTTGGGACGCTGGCCGGTACGGGCGGCGTAGCGTTCTGCGGCCAGTTCACCGGATATTTGGTTCCACACCTCCAAAACTTGCGTCACGCCCGCCTCGCGCAGGTACTGGCGTAGCTGTTCTCTGGACTGAAAGCCAAACCAGGCGTCGATGACATAGATGCAGCGCAGGGGCGCCTGCGCCACCATTGACCAGATAGCCTGGTATGCGGCATAACCCAACTGACGGTTCAGTTCGCGGTTTATGTTATCCAGGCGTGCCATAAAAGGTTCTTTGATACCGTCGAGGGAGAGATAAGGCAGATCAAAATGGTGCGCCAGCGCGCGGGCAACGGTGCTTTTACCGGAAGCCGGAACGCCATTGACCAAAATAACGGTTTTACCGTCGCTATCTGTCGAAGTCATAATATTTCCACCACCTCTTGCCAGAGTTTTGCGGCGCGTAACCGCTCGAGCCGCGGCTTGTTATCCAGCAAATCCACAATCGCGCGGATGCCTTCCTCAATGTGGCTGTTACTGTCGGTCGCCCCGAACAGGATCACGATGTCGGCCTCTTCACTGTCTTCGAAGGCGATCGGCTGCTCCAGCAGCACCATGCTGAAACAGTTTTTGATCACGCCGCATTCCGGGCGCGCATGGGGAATTGCAATGCCTTCGTCGAACACGTAATAAGCCCCATGGGCCAACGTGTTGCTGATCACCGCCTGATAATAGGATGCGTGAATATAACCGTTTTCGACCAGGGGCCGGGCTGCCAGCTCAATTACCTTCTTCCAGTCGGTTTCCTGCACGCCGACCTGTATCGCACCGGCTTCTATCAGCAGTTGTTTAATCGTCATCATATTCCCTCACAGAGACTTCCTGATAATATTGCGCAGCTCATCCATTTTAATAAAAATTCCATCGATCTGCTGACGATAGCTTTTATTTTTGGCATAAATCTTTAATGCGCGATTATAAGCCAGCATTAAAGCCTTATGAATTTCGCCATCCGCCGGCGTTGTGGCCAACTGCTGTTCTAATACATTAATTTCGGCTGATATTTCATTGGCTTCGGCATTCTGCTGGCCGTGATCAAGTTCTTTGTTTCGCGGGCTTTTCATAAAATTAAACATGACCTTCTCCACAAATTAAGCGTGAACTTTCCAGCCCCGACGGGCGCCGGGGCACCAGGGTTGTGGGTTTTATAAAAAAGAAAATAGGGCAGTGATTATTTAAACAGGCCGATCTTTTCCGTTAATACCTGGGTAACGGCATTGTTGGCGGGGATCAGGAATTTGCGCACGCTGTCATTGACCTTGCCCTTTTCAAAGGTTTGTTTGCATCGGTCTACCCATTGCACGTTCATCTCGGTGCCCACGTTCACTTTTTCGATGCCACCGGCTACCGCGAGCCGCATATCTTCATCGCTGACGCCGGTACCGCCATGCAGCACCAGCGGGGTACCTGTGGCGGCGGTGATTTCGGCCAGACGCTGGTGCTGGATATGCGCCTTGCCGGTATAGAGCCCGTGGACTGTGCCTACCGAGACCGCCAGCATATCGACCCCGGTTTCATCGACAAAGCGTTTGGCATCTTCCACCGTGGTAAAGCAGATATCCTCTTCCGCCACCGCCTTACCGTCTTCGGAGCCGCCGATGGCACCCAATTCGGCTTCTACCGACACGTTATGTTGACGAGCAATGTCGATCACTCGACGGGTATTGGCGATGTTCTCATCCATTTCCAGGTGCGAACCGTCATACATTACCGAACTGAAGCCTGCGTCAATCGCCGTCTCGATGGAGGCAATGTCAGAGCAGTGATCCAAATGCAGGCAGGTGGGAACATCCTCGCTTTGGGCCAGAGAACGTACCGAATCAACCAGCAGCCTGTAACCCAAATATTCGGCAGTACCGGTCGAAATCTGGATCATCAACGGGCTGTGCATACTTTTGGCCGCTTTGAAAAAGGCCGGTAACATTTCCAGACAGTGGAGATTGAATGAACCTATCGCCTTGAAATCTCGGGCTTTAGCCACTGATAACAGCTCGTTGAAATTATAGAGTTTCATGGACTTTTTCCTCATGGTGCTTGGTTGATTTACCGTTAACAAACCACGCAATCAGCGTGACGAAGGCGATGAACAGGGCGATGAACAGCCAGTTGCCCTGGAAAGCATGTCCCATCACCAGCCCACTGCTGATGACGTCGGAGTCGCTGAAGGTCACCCCGACAAAGCCGTAACTTTCCAGCATCGGTACCAGAATGGCCGGCAGGAAGGTGATAAACAGGCCGTGAACCACCCCGCCAATCATGGCGCCGCGACGGCCACCGAGCGCATTACCGAAGATGCCAGCGGTGCCGCCGGCGAAGAAGTTGGTCAGCAGACCGGGCAGGATCATCGCCAGACCGAACATTGGGAAAACGATCATGCCGATGATTGAGCCAAGGGTGGTGGCGAGGAAGCCGACGATCACCGCGTTGGGGGCGTAAGGGAATAGCACCGGGCAGTCCAGCGCCGGTTTGGCATCCGGCACGACGCGCAGGGCGATACCGCGGAAGGCGGGTACCAGCTCATTGAGTAGCAGGCGTACGCCGCTGTAGAGGATAAATACGCCGGCGACAAACTGGATGGCCTGCATAAAGGAATACATCAGGTAGTTCATGCCGCCGGCATACTGGGCGATGTACTGCGGACTGGCAGCCAGCGCCGGGATCAGATACATCGGGATCATCACCACCGCCATCGACAGGTAGGTGTCCTGCAGGAACTTGAAGTTATCGGGCAGCTCCAGGTCTTCGGTGGAGCGGGAGCCCTTACCGACCACCTTAGCGACGGCAGCCTGTACCAGATAGCCGATGGTGCAGAAGTGCCCCAGGGCCACATCGTCCGAACCAGTAATTTTGCGCACCACCGGCTGGGCCAGTGCAGGCATCAAGACCGCCATCACGCCGCCGAATATGCCGCCGGTCAGAATCAGCGGCATGCCGGTCAGCCCGGCCTTGTAGCCGATCACCGCCCCTATGGTGGCCATCCACAGCAATGCCTGGCCGGTCAGGAAGATGTATTTGAACGGAGTAATGCGCGCAATGATGATATTCACCGCGAAAATTACCATCAGGGTCAGCGCCACTTCTGAACCCAACTCGCGGTTGGCCAGGCCGGCGATGGCGGCGACGTCGGTGATATAACCGGTCATGCCGAACCCTTGGGTGAATATACTGTTCAGATAGGTCAAAGCACCGACAATAATGTTGATGCCCGCCATCATGATCAGGAAACCCAGCAGGGTTTTGAAGGTGCCTTCGGCCACTTTGCCGATCGATTTCTTCTGCAGCAATAGCCCCAGCATGGCGATAAAAGCGACCAGAATGGAAGCCTGGCCCAACAGATCTTTGACGATAAAGTCAATCAGGCTATTCATGGCGGGTTTCCTTCATGTCACGTTCTTTCAGGAAGGCCACGATCTTTTGCTCAATTTCCACTTTATCGGTAAGCCGATGCAGAATAATGACCCGCTTCTTTTCCTCTTCGCTGGCGTCGGCATTTAAAATATCGGCGAAGGTTTTCTGGGTAAGAATAATATCTGATTTAAAGGCGCTGGCCTCAGAGATAGTAGTATGATCAATATCTGCCTCAATCTCTAATTTCTTCAGCACCGCTCTTGCGCTCATTTCGATGGCAAAGCTGGAGCCGAGGCCACAGCCACATACGCACAGTATTTTAAGCATGGGTATCTCCTCAGATTATATTTAATTGCCTGGCGAGTTTGTAATGGTGTCCTTCGGTATCAACCAAACGTTTCTGCATGCTGATTAAATCGATGGGAATAGGTTGGTTGCCGGCATTAATAATGATTGCCTTGTTCTTCATTCCTGAATAAATACAGCGAACCACTTCGCTGGCCATAATGGTCCCCTGATAAATCTCTTCGCCGGTCGGTTCACCATTGCGCAGACCGTAGCCCATAATCGTTTTACGAATACGCACGCCAATTTTTGGCTCCAATTGTTTTATCATGGTGTCGATAGCGCCTTGAAAACCGGGCGAGTATTCTTTGGTATAACCCTCTGAGCACAAAATAATCACGCTATTTTGCTGCTCAAGTCGTTGAGTTATTTTCTCTGCCAGCTGATTCAAGGCATATTGGCATTCCGGGATCAGGGCAAAATCCGCATTGGATTTGATGGCCGATTGCAGCGTCAACTCCCCGCAGTAACCGCCCAGCAGCTCAATCATGAACACGCGTCCGGGCAGGGCGCGTCCGGTGTTTCTCAGTTTTGAAACTTCTTTTATCACCTGTTCGCAGGCGGTGGAAAAGCCAATGCTGTAATGACTGCCGAAAACGTCATTGTCGATAGTCATCCCCACGCCAAAACAGTTAATACCGAATTCACTGAGCGTATTTAAAAACTGCAGCGACCCGTCACCACCGGCCATAATAAGCACGTCTATGTGCAAGGCCTTAAGCTGTTTGCTGATGGTTTCATATTCTCCGGCCGTCAATTTCTTGGCCGTGCGACCGGAAGAGATTATCGGCATTGATGAAATGGAGAAATCAACCAAATCGCGTTGGGCAATAGGATGGTGCTGATTAGCCAATAATCCGGGGATGCCGCCGTTAAACAGAATGATATCTGCCTGCGCCAACCTGGCGACCTGGAAAATAAAGTTATTGATCCCGGTGACATCGCCGCCGCTTATTACTACGCCAATCTTCATATACCTGTCTCCAGCCAATTCCGTGGAGCTCATTGTCATTTTTGGCATCGGTAAAATTTGCAGGCGACATCACAAAACTATCACAAATATTTTTATAGATGACCTTGACAGGCTTGCCGGCAGGATTAATTTTGCGAAGGAGATCTCATTTTATTTTTGGCGGCTTCGAGATTTTTAGATGATGATTATTAATAATCAACGAGTTGCGTTTACGTCGCGTTAAGGCCGGTTTTACCGCCATCAATGAGGAGGAGCATAGAAATAAGTTTAATGAAGTGTGATAACTCTCGCATTTTTATTCGATACGCTGAGTGTGACGTTAATAAATACGCGGATAAAAGAAATAGCCACGTATTTATTAAGTTATTTAATGATTGAGGTTATTCAGGCTCTAACCACGGTCAAACCGGCCTGTTCCAGCGGGCCCGTCAGTGCAGCATCGGTGGAGCGCTCGACGATAATACTCTGCGCCATGGAAATATCGCCAATGGCATATTGCGAGGCGGCATTGAGCTTGGCGGCCGAGGCCAATACCACGGTTTCTGCCGCCCGTGCGGCCAGTGCCCGCTTGATGTAAGCCTCTTCGAGATCGCCGGTGCTCAGGCCGGCGGTAGGGTGCACGCCAGTCACGCCCATAAAATAAATATCGGCGCGAATATGAGACATGGCTTCCACTGCGGCTGCGCCAACGCTGACGATCGAATGTTTATATAAACGCCCGCCGATCAGGATCACTTCGACTTTCGGGTGGTCTACCAGACCGACAGCCACGCTGGGGCTGTGGGTGACGACGGTGGCTTCCAGCGTGGGCGGGAGCTGCCTGACCAATTCGGCAGAAGTCGTGCCGCCATCCAGAATTACCACTTGCCCAGGGGTAATCATTGCCGCCGCGGCTTTGGCAATCGCACGTTTGGCGGCTGATTCCTGCCCGTTTCTTTCGGCAAAGGTGGCAATGGCCGGGGAAACCGGCAGCGCACCGCCGTGCACTCGTTGCAATAGGCCTTCACTGTCCAATTCGCGCAGATCGCGCCGCAGGGTATCTTCGGACAACCCGAACATCTCGCTGAGCTGTTTGGCCAGAACCTGTCCGTCCTGAGCCAGTTTTTCCAGAATGATTTTTTTACGTTGGCTGGTGAGCATGGCGTTTTCCCGTTAAATTTGCACTGCACGAAATATCTTGATCATACACGAAAATGCACGATAGTATCAATTTCCTTTCCTGCTTGTGGAGTTGAGCACCATGATCGCTACCCAAGATCGGGTTCGCATTGTCGAAACCCGGGTATTGTCTGATGACTGGTATTTGCTGAAAAAAACCACCTTTGATTTTTTGCGTCGCGATGGCGTATGGCAGCGACAAAGCCGTGAAACCTACGACCGCGGCGATGGAGCCACCATTTTGCTGTTTAACCGGCAAAGGCAAAAGGTAGTGCTGACGCGTCAGTTCCGCTTCCCGGCGTTCGTCAATGGGCACGACGGCATGCTGATAGAGGCTGCCGCCGGGTTGCTGGACAATGCGTCGCCGGAAGAACGCATCCGGGCCGAAGCGGAAGAAGAAACCGGCTATATCGTGCAAAATGTGCAAAAGGTGTTTGAAGCTTACATGAGCCCCGGTTCGGTGACGGAGAAACTGCACTTTTTTGTCGGAGAATATCAGGCCGATGAGCGGGTCAGCAATGGCGGTGGGGTGGAAGCGGAAGGTGAAGATCTCGAAGTGCTGGAACTGCCGTTGGCAGACGCACTGCGCGCTGTCAGCCAGGGCACCATTGTCGATGCCAAAACCATCATGCTGCTGCAGTTTGTTGCCCTAAACCACACTCTGGAGAAGCGTTTATGAGCGCCCAACTGATCCTGATTGCCGGCCCGTACCGTAGCGGCACCGATGGCGATGCACAATGCATTGCCGACAACTTGCACCGGTTGGAGCAGGCCGCGCTGGCGGTCTATCAGCGTGGGCATGTGCCGGTGATCGGCGAATGGTTGGCGCTGCCCCTGGCGGCGGCGGCCGGTTCGACCCAGTTGGGGGATGCGGTGAGTGAAGCGTTTCTCTATCCGGTGGCCCACCGACTGATAGCCCAGTGCCAGGCTATTTATCGCATCGAAGGGGCGTCGGCCGGCGCGGATAACGACGTGCGCTTGGCTAATGAGTGGGGAATACCGGTGTATTATCGTCTGGATGATATCCCACAGTTGACACCGTAAGAATGAAAAAAGGCAGGCTTTCGCCTGCCTTCCAGCCCCTCAGTTCAAACCTCGTCCAACACAAACTTCAACCCATTTATCAGCTTGTCCATGCCCGCCTCAAGCTTGCTGCGCGGGCAACCTACGTTCAGCCGCAGGAAGCCACGGCCTTCTTCGCCGTAGGTGAAACCGGGCATAATCGCTACCTTTTCGCGTTCGATCAGAACCTGCTGTAGCTGGCGATCGTCTATGCCCAGTGGGCGCAGATCGATCCAGGCCAGATAGGTAGACTGCGGCGGCTGCCAGGCCAGGGCGGGAAAGGCCTGATTCAGCCGCTCGGCAACGTACGTCAGGTTGTCCTGCAGGTAATCACGCAGCGCATCCAACCAGGGTTCGCCATGGCGATAAGCGGCAATATGCGCCGCCACCGCCAGCACCGCCGGGGAAGATAAGCCGTCGCGCGCTTTCAACTGCTGGAAATAAGCCTCGCGGCTGGCATCGTCACTGATAAAACCGTAGGCGCCGGTCAACGCCGGGATATTGAAGGTTTTCGAACCTGAAGTCAGCAATGCCCAGGGCGTGGTGGCGACTTGGCTCCACGGCGTGTGGCGGTTTTCCCCCCAGACCATATCCATGTGGATCTCATCGCTGATCACCCGTACGTCGTGGCGTTCGCACAGCTCGGCCATCTGCTGTAATTCTTCCGCGCGCCATACCTTGCCGGTCGGGTTCTGCGGGCTGCACAGCAGCAGAATTTTGGTCTGTGGCCGTGCCAGCAAGGCTTCCAGGTGCGCCATATCGCACAGCCAGTCGTTACCCTGCTTATGCAGCGGGCAGGCCAACAGTTGGCGCTGATTACCGAGGATCACCTTATAAAAGGCGTCATAGGCCGGGGTATGGGTGACCACGTATTCACCCGGTGCCGACCACAGGCGAATCAGTTGCGCCACCATATAAATTACCGACGGGCCATACACGGCCATGTTGGTGTCGACGGCGGTCGCAAACCGCTGTTGATACCAGTGGCGTACCGCTCCGAGAAAATCTTCATGCTGCCAGCGGCTGTAACCCAGTACGCCATGCTGCAGGCGCTGTTGCAGCGCCTCGAGGATGCAGGGGGCGGTGGC
Source organism: Serratia sp. AXJ-M (assembly GCF_046531865.1). Lineage (NCBI taxonomy): Bacteria > Pseudomonadati > Pseudomonadota > Gammaproteobacteria > Enterobacterales > Yersiniaceae > Serratia > Serratia sp. AXJ-M. The sequence goes on from NZ_CP059394.1 coordinate 2,355,287, forward strand.
GAAATCCATATCGGAGATGGTAAAAGGCAATAAATCGTCATGGCCAAAGCGATCGGCAATGTAATCCCACTGCGTGCACCAGGTACCGTGCCGATCGACCGGGGTAGAAAAATCAAACATGAGACGCTCCCTGCAGGGCCGCAGCAGGTTGCGCGGCGGCTATCAGTGAGTCTAATTCATCTTTCACCGATTGCACCTGCGGGCCGATCACCACCTGCAGGTTATGCTCGTTAAGGTGCACCACGCCAATCGCGCGGTTGGCTTTCAGCGCGGCATCGTCCACTTTGCTCATATCATCAACGGACAAGCGTAAACGGGTGATGCAGTTATCCAATGAGACGATGTTCTCGCTACCGCCCAGCGCCGCCAGGATTGCCGGCACGTTATAACCGGATTTGCCTACCGCACCGACAGGGGCGCTTTGGCTGCCGGCAGTCTCGCTTTCACGGCCCGGCGTTTTGATATTAAAGCGCTGAATGGAGAAACGGAAAATAGCGTAGTAGGCCGCGAACCAGATGGCGGCAACGATCGGCACCAGATACCACTTGGTGGCGGTGCCGTGCAGGATGCCGAACACCACGAAGTCGATGATGTTGCCGTCGGTGTTGCCGATGGTCACACCCAGCAGCGCCATCACGGTGAAGCCCAGCCCGGTCAGGATGGCGTGAATGAAGTACAGGAAAGGTGCGACGAACAGGAACAGGAACTCGATCGGTTCGGTAGTCCCGCCGACCACGCAGGCCACGACGCCGGAGATCAGCAGGCCCTTAATCTTATGGCGGTTTTCCGGTTTGGCGCAGTGATACATTGCCAACGCCGCTCCCGGCAGACCGCCGAGGAATGCCGGCATTTTACCCTGTGACAGGAAGCGGGTGGCGCTTTCGGCAAAGCCGGTGGTGGTCGGGCAGGAGAGTTGAGCCTGGAAGATGGTCAGTGCGCCGCTGACGCTATGGCCGCATACGTCCAGCGTGCCGCCCGCCTCGGTAAAGCGAATTAGCGCCACCAGAATATGGTGCAGGCCGAACGGCAACAGCAGGCGTTCGCCGGTACCGAAAATCATCGGCCCAAAGGCACCGGCACCATTAATCACCCAGCCCAGGCCGTTGATGCCGGCGGCAAACCACGGCCAGATCAGAGGAATCACCAGCCCACACAGGCCCAGTACCAGGGTAGTGACGATCGGCACGAAGCGGGTGCCGCCAAAGAACGCCAGCGCATCCGGCAGTCGAATGGTATTAAAACGCTCATGCAGCAGGTAAACGATAATGCCGACGATCACCGCCCCCAGAATGCCGGTATCGATCGACTGAATGCCGAGGATGTTCTGGATGTTATTGGCTTTCAGCACCAGCGGATCGGTGGTGGGCAAAATGCCAGCGGTGGTCAGATAGAAGTTGGTGGCCAGGTTCAGCACCGCAAAACCGACAAAGCCCGAGAACGCGGCGACACCCTTGTTTTCACGCGCCATGCCCAGCGGAATGGCGATGGCAAACATCACCGGCAGGAAGCTGAAGGCGAATGAGCCAATCTTGCTCATCCAGGTGAACAACAACTGGAAGGCAGGGTGGCCGATAAACGGCATCAGGGTGATGACGTCGCGGCTGCTTAGCGAACTGCCGATCCCCAGCATGATGCCGCAGAACGACAGCAGGGCGACGGGCAGCATGAATGTTTTGCCCAGGCTCTGGAAAAACTCCCAGAGCGTAATTTTTTGTTTTTTAGGTGCTGGCATAACCGGCGGCTCCTGGCGAAAAAGCGTGCAAAAGTGGTGTGTACCCCTGTTAGGTAAAAATAAGATAAAACGTTTTACCTAGCAAAAATGCGCCGCTAATCACAATTTCAAAGCCTGCTTTGCGGTGAGAATGGATGAGCCAGTAAAACGTTTTACTGATCAAACAGATTCGGTATACCATTTGCTTCAAGAGACATCCCTCTGGCTTGCTACCCTTGAGTGGCCAGGGGACAGAATGCCCAGGATCGGGCTCGCCGAGGTCATGACCATCAAAAAGATCACCATCACTGATGTTGCGCAGCAGGCCGGCGTCTCCGTCACCACGGTTTCGCTGGTGCTGAGTGGCAAAGGGCGCATTTCATCGACCACCGTAACGCGGGTGAATCAGGCGATTGAAAGCCTGGGCTACGTGCGTAACCGTCAGGCGGCGACGCTGCGTGGCGGAGAGTCGGGCGTGATTGGGCTGATCCTGCGTGATATTTGCGAACCGTTTTATGCGGAAATGACCGCCGGGCTGAGTGAAGTGCTGGAGGAACACGGCAAAGTGCTGTTCCTGACCCAAAGCGGTCGCGATGGCAAAGGGTTGATGCGTTGTTTTGATACCCTGCTGGAGCACGGCGTTGACGGCATGGTGCTGGCGGGCGGCGTGCGTATGGCCGAGGGGCTGAAGGAAAAAGCCGCAGAGCAGGGGGTTCCGCTGGTCTGTGCGGCACGTTCCAACGGTTTGGACGGGGTAGACGTGGTGCGGCCGGACAATATGCAGGCCGCCAAACTGGCCACTGAATTTCTGATCAAACGCGGTCACAGCCAAATCGCCTATCTCGGCGGGCAAAGCAGCTCGTTGACCCGCGCCGAGCGCCTGGGGGGCTTTTGCGCCACGTTGGTACAGTACGGCCTGCCTTTTCGCACCGAATGGATTGTCGAGTGCGACTGTCAGCAACGGGCGGCGGCGGAAGCGGCAGAAAATCTGCTGCGCCAGTATCCGAACATCAGCGCACTGGTGTGCCACAAGGCGTCGGTGGCGCTGGGGGCTTATTTTGGCATCGTACGTAGTGGGCGCAGTATTGGCTCGGAAGGCGTGGATACCTATTACGGTCAGCAGGTGGCCCTGATCGGTTTTGGCGACGTTCCGGAAGCCGAACTGACCGAGCCGCCCTTGACGCTGGTTTCCAGTTCTGCGCGTGAAGTGGGCCGCAGCGCGGCCTCACGCTTGCTACAGCGGATTGCTGATACCGGGTTGCCGCCGCAAAACGTTATCCTGCCACCAATGTTGATTAAACGCGGTTCTGCCTGAATTTACGCCGACTCTTCATTGGCCTGTTGCTGTATCCACCCGACAAACACCTTCATCGCGGGTGTCATATCGCGTGATTTCAGGTGGGTGAGCCAGTAAGCACCAAGATTGGCTTCGGCGGCAAAGGGGCGCTGCAATACCCCCTCGCGTAATTCGCGAGCAAACATGCGGGCCGGTGCCAGGGCGACGCCGCCGCTGTGAATGGCACCTTCCACCATCAGCCGCGAAGAGTCGAATACCGGGCCGTTTATCCGCCATGGCGTGACCTGTGCCGCGGTGAACCAACGCTCCCATTCGTCTTTGCGATAGCTGCGCATCAGAAGTTCGTGTTGTAGATCCTGCGGCGTGCGCAGGCGTTGGGCGATTTCCGGCGGGCACAGCACCGTCAGCGGGGCGTCAAACAATTTAAGGTTGTGGGTAGCGGGCCAGCGTCCTTCGCCAAAGCGGATAGCAAAATCCATTCCGTCGGCGGACAGGTTAACCAGGTTATTGTTGGTCAAGACACGCAGATCGATAAACGGATGCGATGCTCTGAAGGCCGCCAGACGCGGCATTAGCCACCCAACGGCAAAGGTACCAACCACCGCCACCGTCAGCACCTCATGGAAATGCCCGCCTTCGAACTGCTGTAGCACCGATTCAATGCGGTCGAAGGCGTCGGTCAATATTGGCAGCAACGCCTGTCCTTCTTCGGTAAGATCCAGACCACGTGGCAGCCGCCGGAACAGTTGAATACCCAACTGTTGTTCTAGCGTTCGCACCTGTTGGCTGACGGCGGCCTGGGTAACGCTCAGTTCCAATCCGGCGCGGGTAAAATTCAGGTGGCGGGCGGAGGATTCAAACGCCCGCAGAGCATTCAGAGGAAGTCGATTGCGCATAAGCTAAGCCATAAGTTTTTCTTTATGCTGGCTGAAATTATTATCGCTTGTCAATCTATGTCTAAACCCCGATATTTTGCGCAGCTGGTGCGGATATCACGCAGTCAGAAAAGGAATACCTTCATCAACCAGGGATGTCTTTGTGTCGAATGACAACAAAATCTTTTAGCCTCGGCCGATACCCTAAAACTCAAGAGCTTCATTATGACGAAAATAAATCGCTTGGCGGCCGCGTTGTTCGCCGCACTGATCCTGCCGGCAGGCCATGCCGCCGACAAAGCCGACATTGACGCCATTATTCAGCCGCTGATGCAGAAATATGCCGTTCCAGGCATGGCAATTGCGGTATCGGTAGAGGGGAAACAGCAGTTTTATCACTATGGCGTGGCGTCCAGGCAGACCGGCAAACCAATCACCAACCAGACGCTGTTTGAAATTGGTTCATTGAGCAAAACCTTCACTGCGACCTTGGCCACCTACGCGGTCAGTGAAGGCAAAATGTCGTTTGCCGATCCGGCCAGTCGATATTTGCCGGCGTTGCGCGGCAGTGCCTTTGACCATGTCACCTTGTTGAATTTGGCGACCCACACCTCCGGTTTGCCGCTGTTTGTCCCGGATGACGTGACCAACGATGCGCAGTTGATGGCCTATTACCAACAATGGCAGCCGCCGCATGCGGTGGGCAGCTACCGCGTTTATTCCAACCTGGGCATCGGTATGCTGGGGATGATTACCGCCAAGAGCCTGAACCAGCCCTTTACCCAGGCGATGGAAAAACAGCTGCTGCCGGCTCTGGGGATGAATCACACTTATATTAAGGTGCCGGCCGAAGAAATGGCGAATTACGCCCAGGGTTACAATAAAAAAGACCAACCGGTGCGCGTCACGCCGGGGCCATTGGATGCCGAAGCCTACGGCATCAAATCCAACGCCCAGGATCTGATCCGCTACCTCGACGCCAACATGCAGGTGGTCAAGGTCGGGGATCCGTGGCGCAAGGCGCTGGCGGCCACCCATACCGGTTATTACCGCACCGGGGTGTTTACTCAGGATCTGATGTGGGAAAGCTATGCGTATCCAGAGAAGTTGGCGACGCTGACGGAAGGCAACAATGCCGGGATGATCATGAACGGGGCGCCGGCCACGGCGATAACGCCGCCGAAACAGGATCAGGGCGCGGCCTGGTACAACAAAACCGGTTCGACCGGCGGCTTCTCCACTTATGCGGTATTTATCCCTTCGCAAAAAATTGCGGTGGTGATGCTGGCCAATAAATGGTTCCCGAACGATGACCGGGTTGCAGCCACTTACCGTATTGTTCAGGCGCTGGACAAACGCTGATACCAATAGGGGCGCTGCGGCGCCCCTGACTTCACTCGTTATAAATTAACGCCAGCCCTGCTGACCGCGACGCAAATAGGGTAAAATTGACAACAGCGCCAATACTGCCAATGCCATCCCGATCCACAACGCCGAACGCAAGCCATAACCGGAGGCGATCGCCATTCCCCCCAAATAAGAACCGCCACCTAAACCAATATTAATCACTGAGGTATGAACCGCATTAACCATAGGCCCTGGATGCGCCACGCTAACAATTCTCGCCATCATGGCAGGGTTCATTGGCACACCGGATAGGCCAATCAGTATTACCGCGCAAATGGCGATTAACGGGTATTCGGCAAATAACGCCATGCCGAACAACGACAGGCTGAGAATAGACAGCCCCACCACCATAATCGCCAGACTGTGGTGATAGGCCAAGCGCCCGGTGATCATGTTACCGACAATATTGGCCAGGCCGTAAAGCATCAAAATAAAGGGCACGGCCTGCATGCTAAAGCCGCTGACGTCGACCAAAACGGGAACGAAATAGCTGAAGGCTGCGAAGCTGGCACCCAGAATTAAGCAGCTGGTGGTGCAGGCTTTCCAATAGGCCTTGTTTTTAAACGCCTTGATTTCCTCTGCCATTTTGAGCGTCCTGCCTGCGGCGATAGCGGGTAACAGGCGCACCAGCGCAAGCAAACAGATAAAGACCAACACGGCGACCAGACCGAAGGTGATGCGCCAGCCCCAGTGTTGATCGATGATAGTCGCAAGAGGGACGCCGAATACGTTAGAGACCATGAAACCGCCGATGACTATTGAAGCGGCGCGCGGGCGGTGTTGTATCGGAACCAGCGCCATGCTGGTTGCCAGCGAGAGGCTCAAACATCCAGCGCATAAAATGCCCGTCACAATTCGGATAGCAACCAGAATAGAATAGTCGGAAATAAAGGCACTCAAACCTTGTACCACCACATACAGAGCTAATAGCCACAATAAGGTGGTTCGGTAGGGGGCTTTAAATTTTAAGAAAAAATAGGTTAATACCGGGCCACCCAACATTACGCCAAAGGCATAATAAGAAATTAAATGGCCAACTTCCCCGACGGTGATGCTAAAGGCTTCGGACAAAGTAGACATCATGCCCGCCACCATTAATTCAGCTGTGCCAATTGAAAAAATGGCCAACCCCAATATATACACTGCTAACGGCATAGCTTTACTGCTCTCCTGGATTTTGAATGATCGTTACAAAAATATTTAATACTCTGCGTGAGATTTTTTCTTTGTTTTATAAGTTGATTAACAGACCTGCGACGACGTCTTCGAGGGTGTTTCTATCTGAAATGTTTTTATTCAGCACGCGCAAACCGTAATAACCGGCTAAAAAGCCTCTGGCCATTTCCATCGCGGATGCTTTGCTACCGAGTTCTCCTGTTTGTTGGCCTTCGGTAAACACCGCGACCAGGGTTTGTTCTAAACGTTGCCGATATTCCTGATTCAGACTGGCGACCGCCTGGTCTTTGCTGCCTCGCTCCAGTGCCGAGAACAAGACCATGGCGTCATGTTGCTCGGGTTGCGAGAGATCTTCGGCAATTCCCCACAGCAGCAGGGTACGTAGTCGCTCCTTCACCAGGCCAGGCTGGGTGAGAATGGCTAATTGCGCCGACATGGTGTGTTCATGGCTGCGCAACAACGCTTGCTCGTACAGAGCTTGCTTGCTACCAAAGGCATTATATAGGCTTCCTCTCCCCAACCCGGTACCGTTGCATAAATCTTGCGCAGAGGTGCCTGCATAGCCATTGACGCTAAAAACGGCCACGGCGGCATCAATGACATCCTCATCTTCGAACTGTCTCGGACGACCTGGATAGATAGGTTTTTCAGCACTCATGGCGGATTGGGGGGCTTTAAATGAGTTGAGGCCGTATAGTATTGATTGTGGAACGATCAGTCAAATAATTTCCCCTCGGTTATTTATCGAATGGCCTAATAAAATATATTTATATTTATCAATTAATTACGATACTTCCGGTCACGGTGCAGCCAAAAAAGACTCAGGGCGCGCTAAGGCTGTTTTCGAAAGGAGACTGTTGCGCTCGTTTTTCGCGCATAAAATCAATAAACACGCGCAGCTTGAGCGGCATATGTCGACTGGCGGGAAAATAGAGGAAAAACCCGGGAGCATCGCTGCCGTAATCGGCCAGAACTTCCACCAGTTGCCCACTGCTCAGTTCACGGTGTACCGTGCCGCTAAACCGCTGGGTGATGCCCAATCCCGCCAGCGCGGCATCTTTAATCAGTCTGTCTTCGTTAAATATTAGGCTGCCGCCGACCTCCAGCGTCAGCTGCGCACCATCCTGCTTGAAGTACCAGGGTTCGAATTTACCGCTGCCGGGAAAGCGGTAGCGCAGACAGTCGTGATCGCTCAGCGCTTGCGGTGTTTGCGGCGTACCGTGCTGCGCCAAATAGCCGGGGGCGGCGATCACCACCCGTTTCTGACCGTTGTCGATGGGAACCGCAATCATGTCTTTTTGCAGCATGGCGTGCATACGGATACCGGCATCAAAGCTGTCCAACACCAGATCGGAGAAATGGTCGTCAGTAAACAGTTCAAGTTGGATCTCGGGGTAACGCGCCTGAAACTCGGCCAAATGCGGGATAACCAGCAGCGAAGCCGCCAGCTGTGGCAGAGTGATGCGTAACAGCCCGGAAGGGCGGCCGCGCAAAGTTCGCAGATCTTCGGCTGCCACGTCAATCTGACCCATAGCCGGAGCCACCCGTTGATAAAACAAGCGGCCTTCATCGCTTAGCCGCACGGAGCGGCTGGTGCGGTTGAACAACCGTACGCCCAGGCGGGTTTCCAACGCCTGAATGTTTTGCGAGACAGCCGGAGGCGTGACGCCCAATTGATTGGCTGCCTGAGTAAAACTGCCCAATCGGGCGACGGCCTCGAAAAACGGCAGCAGCTGCAACAGTGAGCTCATCTATCAGTAATTCCTGCTTAATGATCCGTTAAGAAATGCGGCATTTAATTTTATAATAATCGCTTTAGACTGATTTCATCATCCTCAGAGAGCAACAAAACATGTCGATAGCGGATCAGTCATTAGCAAAAAGAGTGCAGGGCGTTAGCCAACGGGCGATTGATGAAGGGCGTATCGTTGGCAGCGTGGTGCTGGTCGCTCGGCACGGTCGCGTGGTTTACGCCAATGCCAGCGGCTATGCCGATCGTGAACAGAAGAAGCCTATGAGGCGTGAGACCCAATTTCGGCTGTCGTCGGTGTCCAAGCCTTACATTACGCTGGCGGCCATGCGCATGGTCGAACAGCAAAAGCTGGGGCTGGATGATACCGTCAGCCGTTGGTTGCCGTGGTTTACTCCGGCGCTGGCCGATGGGGTTCGCCCGCCAATTAAAATCCGTCATTTGCTGAGCCATACTGCCGGGCTGGATTATGGTCTGAGTCAGCCTGCGGAAGGACCGTATCATCGACTCGGCATTAAAGACGGTATGGAACTGTCGTCGTTAACGCTGGAGCAGAATCTGCGCCTGTTGGCGCAGGCCGATCTGTTGGCCGAGCCGGGCAGCGAGTTTCGCTATTCACTGGCAATCGATGTGCTGGGGGCGGTGCTGGAACAGGTGGCGGGCGAGCCCTTGCCGCAGGTGTTCAACCACTGGGTTGCCCAACCTTTGGGGTTGCGTAATACCGGTTTTTACACCGCCGATGCCGATAATCTGGCAACGGCGTATCACGACACTGCCGCGCAGCCGGAACCTATACGAGATGGCATGTTGCTCACCCTGCCGGAAGGGTTCGGCTTCGAGATTGAAATGGCACCCTCGCGTGCGCTGGACGCTCAGGCCTATCCTTCTGGCGGCGCTGGCATGGTCGGCGATGCAGACGATGTGTTGCAGTTGGTGGAAACCTTGCGCACTGGCAAGGAAGGCATTTTACAGCCGGCCACCGCAGCGCTGATGCGTCAAGCGCATGTCGGGTCGCACGCCGAGACTCAGGGGCCTGGCTGGGGGTTTGGTTTCGGCGGGGCGGTACTGGAGGACGCGCAGTTGGCGGCAACGCCTCAGCATAACGGCACTTTGCAGTGGGGCGGTGTCTATGGCCACAGTTGGTTTTACGATCCGCAAGCGGCGATCAGCGTGGTAGCCTTGACCAATACGGCCTTTGAAGGCATGAGCGGACTTTACCCGCAACAAATCCGCGATGCCGTCTACGGGACAAACGCACCCACTCGCTAAGCATCTCCTGCTTAAGCCGATGAAGGAAGGTTGCGGCTTTGGCGCGATCGACCAGCGCTGAGCGTGTATAAAACGATATGGCCTGACCAAGATGACGATTAACGCCAGGCAGGAAAGAAAGGCAAAGCAGGAAATAGCGGGCGGGGGATAAAAAAGAGGCCCGAACGTCGGGCCTCTTGAGCGTGAATTAGCTTTTACTGTGCAGGGGCGGGTACCGCGTCCTGTGCCGGTGCGCTGTCTTCGGCCGGGGCGCCCAACAGGCCAAACATGCCGATGAATTCCTGCAGCGACATTTTGTTGCCGTTCAGATCAACCTGGTTATCAGCGTAGTGGAAGCTACTGCCGATCACACCCTCTTTCAGGGTGGTCAGTTTGAACATCTGGCCCATGGCTGCTAACCCTTGCACCTGTTGTTCCGCCAGTTTTTGCGACTCTTCGGCACTGTAGCCTTGCAGTAAGGCCGTTTGCGAAGTGGTTTCCGTCGCCATCGCCACCGGAATACTCAGGTTGGCGTCGATCTTTTTCACCGAGCGAGCAATCAACTGGTCCGGAGATTCTGCCGGGGAGCCGGCCTGCGCTGGATCGGTCAGATCCAGATTCAGCGTAAAGGTGCTTTCACCCTTGCTGTTTTTCCAGCTCAGTGGCGCGATGCTGATGGACGGATTGCCCTTCAACAACAGCGGCAGGTTCTGCAGCAGGATGTCGGTGGTCTGCTGTTGGTAAGCCACCGGATCCATAGTTTGCGCCTGTTGCAGCATGGCCATCGCCTGCTGGTTGTACCGGTCGGCGAACTCTTTCAGTGATTTGGCATCCAGTTTGTCGATTTTCAGCAACAGCTTGCCGGAGCCGAAGTCGCTGTTCTGCACCTTCAGCGAATCGATGGTGTAATCAATTTGACCGTTCAGGTTGCTGTCTTTTTCGCCAAATTGGCTCGCCAGCTTAAAGCCGTCCAACAACAGGGTGTCTTTGCCGTCAACGGCAACCTTAATCTGTTTCAACACCAGGTTCTGATTACCCAGGCTGAGATCGAACTGCCCGGCATGGGTCTGGCTCTTCAGTGATACACCCAGCAACTGAACCTGCTCGGTCTGACCAAACTGGTTCGGGCCGCTGATCACCGCGCTGTCGCTGTTGGCGTCCAGGGTGATGGCTTTCATGTCGCGTGACACATCGGCATTGATGGTCGCACCGCTAAACTTCAGCGCCGACTTGTCCTTTTGGTAATCCAGCGGGATCACGTCAATGGCGGAGGAGGTGTCGCCACTGTAGGAAATACGCGATTCCGCGGTAAACAGAGACTTGCCCTTGGTGATATCAAACAGGCCTTTGGTCGCTGCGGTGTTTTCGAGCTCGGTGTGCACCGATGCCATGCTTGGCAGCAGGTTGAATTTCTTCAACTGGGCAAACGGGAACGGACCATGGTCGATGGTTTCCTGGAACGCCACTTCGTCACCCGGCTTCAGCGGAGCGTCGTCGGTAGTGACGCTGCCGTCGGCGCGCAGCACATAGCGAATTTTACTGCTGAAAATACCGCGTTGGTAATTCTCATAACCCAGTTTAACGCCGGCTTTCGGCAGGTAGGCTTTCAGCTGGCTGTTGGCGTTCTCAACCACTTCACCCATCCGTTGTTCGATCAGTTTGCCGGTGTACCAGGAAGCCCCGGTCCATGCCGCGCCAAGAACCACAATGACGCTAACAGCGACTAACGATTTTTTCATAGTTCTGTTCATCCTTATTGAGCCATCTGTCTCTCGCAGATGGATGGGCAAATTTGGGCCAACAAAAAAACGCCCGCAGGCGTTTAATTGTGAAGGTAAGCTACTCTTTCAGCAACTAATTTGCGGAAATTTACCGAGTGTTTACGCCAACAGATTATAAACACGCGCGATTCGACCGGTGCCGCTAACGCTGACCGGCGATTCGAAAGCGCCGATAAAGCAGGATTCACCGGGCTTAAGCACCAGTTGCTGATCCTGTTTACTCAGTACCGCTTCACCCTCAACGCAGAAAACAATGGCCGCGCTATCTTGCGCCAATGCCTGTGGAGCGGCGGAAAGATCGTGCAGCGAGAAGGCGAAGTCCTCTACCGGGATCGGGAAGAACAGTTCGTCACCGCGCTTTTGCGGCTGGGTCAGCAGCCCTGAGGCTGGTTGCGGGCGGAACTGCAGGTTGGCCAGCAGTTCTGGGATATCGATGAATTTTGGCGTCAGACCGGCGCGCAGCACGTTGTCCGAGTTGGCCATCACTTCCAGCGCCACCCCTTTCAGGTAAGCGTGTGGCGTTTCGGCATACAGGAACATCGCTTCGCCAGGTTGCAACTGCACGACGTTCAGCAGCAGCGGCGAGAACAGACCGCTGTCATCCGGATAGAAACCGGCAATGAAGCGCACCGTGTCCCAGGTTTCCCCCTGTTGGTTATTCAGCGCGGCTTTCAACACCCCCAGCGCCAGCGATTTCTGCTCGCCGCTCATCGCCAGCAGGCTGGCAAACAGAGCGGACAGATGGCTGACATCCGGTTGCTGCAGGAAGGCGGCGATATCGTGGTGTGCACCGGCGATCGGCTGCAGCAGGGAAACAATGTCGGACAGTTCGCGGAAGCCATTCATCGCCAGGAAAGGCGTCAGGGCAAATACAAGTTCCGGCTTATGATTGGGATCCTTGTAATTACGCTCGGCAGCATCCAACGGAATGCCGGCCGCGTTCTCTTTGGCGAAGCCCGCTACGGCGGCGGATTTGCTTGGATGCACCTGAATCGACAACGGCTGATCGGCGCACAGCACTTTGAACAAGAACGGCAGCTCGCCGAAACGACGTGCGACTTCGGCACCCAGCTGCTTAGGCTGATCTTCATCAATAACATCGCGCAGCGAGCGCAAATTACCGTCGGTACCGGCTACGCGAGAGCTGCTCTTCGGGTGAGCCCCCATCCACAGTTCCGCCATCGGCAGTCCTTGTGGGTTGGCAATGCCATACAGCTGGGTTAACGCGTCGTGGCTGCCCCATGCATAGTTTTGCACTGCGTTGGTCATTTTTTGCATTTTGATAAACGTCCTTTGCATTCGCCGCCAGGTGACGGTAATTGGCTGACTGTAAAACAAACAAATTTTGTGCGTCTTATCCTACACCCGAAAGAGGGCGAAAAAGTGGTGCGCGATCAAACAAGTGGCGCAGTGGTCGGCGGTATAAGGTATTCGCGCCGGGCCGCAGCTCAGGGTGGGTAAAGTATAACGAGATAACGACCTCTGTCACCCTCCAGATATCATTGAACATTGGCCTGAACGGCTTAAAAAACGCCATTTTCGTTTGTGGGCAAGTTGACGGTGGCAATAACAAAATTTCAGACGGCGTAAGCGCAAAAATAAATGTTATTTTTGGCTTTATTTGTTCGTTATATTTCAAGCTGTGTTTTTTGACGCAAATTATTACCTGCTGAATATCTCTATCACCATAATGACTCCGTTTAAATTGCCAACCACACAAATGGCTTAAATTAACCTGTAGCACCGCTATACAGTGCAGGCCAATAAAATGATTCTCCGATTATTCCTAACGCCGAGGCGCTAATGAAAAAAATTTTGCTGGTTCTTCTGATGTGTACTTCCGGTGCCAATGCGGCCGTGGTGGTGACCCATGCTTACGGCTACGGTGTCCGCCCGGTTGTCGTCGCACCTCGCCCGGTGGTAGTCGTACCTCGCCCGGTGGTTGTTGCGCCGGCTCCGGTGGTGGTGACAACGGCGCCCGTAGTAACTACAGCACCGGTCGCCCACCCGGTTGCCGCCGCGGCCGGTGCGGTGGGGATGGGCGTTTACCGCCATAATGAACGTCAGGATGCCTACGATGAAATCAACCATCTGCAGGACCAAAGAATTAATGCTTATAATCAACATCACCATTAATTCCTTCGTGAGAAATTAATAAAGAGAGCGCCAGACGGCGCTTTTTCTATTGTCGATATTCAATTGGCCGATGAAAACGGCAAGGACGTGTTGCTAGAAAATAAAACCCGCACAATAACCATGACAATGGAGGAAAAATGCTGTGAGGCAACTCTCTTAATGCGAATAGTTATTATGTCACTATACTGGATGGGTGTGCCGGCGGCCTCGCGCGCGCTGGCGTAATCGTACATTTTTAGGAATTGTACTAAGGAGATAGTGATGGCAGCCGTTCGTATTGAAAAAGACTCTATGGGACCCATCGAAGTGCCGGCCGACCGGCTATGGGGCGCACAAACGCAGCGTTCCCTGGAGCACTTCCGCATTTCTTCCGAAAAGATGCCGACCGCGTTGATTCATGCGCTGGCATTGACCAAACGCGCCGCTGCCAGCGTGAACATGGACCTGGGGCTGCTGCCTGCGGAGCGGGCCAACGCCATTATCAGCGCCGCCGATGAAGTGCTGGCGGACCAGCATACGAACGAGTTCCCGCTGTCTATCTGGCAAACCGGCTCCGGCACCCAGACCAACATGAATATGAATGAAGTGCTGGCCAACCGCGCCAGTGAACTGTTGGGTGGCGTGCGTGGGGAAGAGCGCCGAGTCCATCCGAACGACGACGTTAACAAGAGCCAAAGCTCCAACGACGTGTTTCCGACGGCGATGCACGTGGCGGCGGTGATCGCCGTGCGTGAACACCTGATTCCCGAACTGAAAGTGCTGCATAAAACGCTGAGCGACAAAGCGGAAGCCTATCGCGATATCGTCAAAATTGGCCGCACCCATTTACAGGATGCCACGCCGCTGACCCTGGGGCAGGAGATTTCCGGCTGGGCGGCGATGTTGGCGCACAACCTGCAGCATATTGAAGCCAGCATTCCACATATTTGCGAACTGGCGCTGGGCGGCACCGCTGTGGGCACCGGCTTGAATACTCATCCGGAATACGCGGTTCGCGTAGCCAAGGCCCTGGCTGATCTGACCCGGCAGCCGTTTGTCACCGCCCCTAACAAATTTGAAGCGCTGGCTACCTGCGATGCACTGGTGCACGGCCACGGCGCGTTGAAAGGGCTGGCGGCTTCGCTGATGAAAATTGCCAATGACGTGCGCTGGCTATCTTCTGGCCCACGTTGCGGCATTGGCGAGATCGCGATCCCCGAAAACGAACCGGGCAGTTCCATTATGCCGGGCAAGGTCAACCCGACCCAGTGTGAAGCGATGACCATGCTGTGTGCTCAGGTGCTGGGTAATGATGTGGCGGTCAATATTGGCGGCGCCTCCGGTAACTTTGAGCTAAACGTGTTCCGGCCTATGGTGATCCACAACTATCTGCAGTCGATCCGCCTGCTGGCTGACGGCATGCAGGGCTTTAATGAGCATTGTGCTGTGGGCATTGAACCTAATCGCGATCGCATCAGCCAGTTGCTGAATGAGTCGCTGATGCTGGTTACCGCGCTGAACACGCATATCGGCTATGACAAGGCGGCCGAAATTGCCAAGAAAGCGCATAAGGAAGGCCTGACGCTGAAAGCCTCCGCGCTGAAGCTGGGCTACCTGACCGAAGAGCAGTTCGACCTGTGGGTACGTCCGGAAGACATGGTTGGCAGTATGAAGAAGTAATTGATTGCTCGGCTTGTAAAAGGCTTACTGAGGTAAGCCTTTTTTATGGAGAAAATGCATGTCACGCACCGAGCGTCTACTCGAGCTGATGCAAATCTTGCGACGGCATCGCTACCCGGTTGCCGGCCACGCGTTGGCGCAGGAAATGAATATCAGCATGCGCACGCTGTATCGCGATATTGCCACCTTGCAGCAGCAGGGAGCCGAAATTGTTGGGGAGGCGGGCGTGGGATATGTGCTGCGGCCGGGGTTTATGCTGCCGCCGATGATGTTTTCACAGCAGGAAATTGAAGCACTGGTGTTGGGCATGCGCTGGGTAGGCCGCCGGGGCGACAGTCAGTTAGCCGAAGCGGCCAATAATGCACTGGTAAAAATTGCCGACGTGCTGCCTGCAGCTTTACGCGACGAGCTAGAGGCCAGCACGTTGTTGATTGGCCCCTTGGATTTGGTCAAGGTGGCGGACGAAACCCTGGTGTTGATCCGCGAAGTCATTCGCCAGGAACGCAAGCTCGAGGTGCATTACTGCGATAACAACGGCAATGAAAGCGAGCGTATCCTCTGGCCTTTTGCCCTCGGTTATTTTGAGCAGGCGAGGATGCTGGTGGCCTGGTGCGAACTGCGTCAGTCATTCCGCCATTTTCGTCTCGATCGTATCCGGCTGGCTACGCCGCTGGCGCAACGCTATCCACGAGGACGCCGCCTGCTGATGAAAGAGTGGCATCAATCGCAGGGCATCCCTACGCAGTAATCCCACACTGCTGCCAAAAACTGTCAGTAGGGGCGCTTAGTCTTAAGGTCTCGGGAGCCAGCCGGTTCCCTCACCCAAAGGTTAATGCGATGACAACCCCAAATATGACCCTTCTCTATGTCGATAACCCAGAAAAAAGCGCCATCTTCTACCGTCAGTTACTGGGGCAGGAGCCGGTGGAGCTTTCGCCCACTTTTGCGCTGTTTGTGTTGAGTAACGGCCTCAAATTGGCGATGTGGTCGAAGCATACCGTGCA
This sequence comes from Serratia sp. AXJ-M, assembly GCF_046531865.1. NCBI lineage: Bacteria > Pseudomonadati > Pseudomonadota > Gammaproteobacteria > Enterobacterales > Yersiniaceae > Serratia > Serratia sp. AXJ-M. Next base: position 2,371,331 of record NZ_CP059394.1, read on the forward strand.
ACCTGGCGCGACGGTGACCGGTGGCGGTGGTGAACTCGGTTTTCTGTGCGAATTGCCGCAGCAGGTGGACGCGCTTTATCAGCAGTGGCGCGATCGGGGGCTGAATATCATTCAGCCGCCGGTGACGCTGGACTTCGGTCATAGCTTCGTCGCCACCGATCCTGACGGCCACCGTCTGCGGGTTTACAGCCTCAGCGAGTAGGGGCGTCGGTATACAGGTGGAGCCGTTTGATCAGCAACCTCAACGGCTTGGCGTCCGGCTTATATTTATGTTTGACCGTCGCCGCGTCGTAATTGAGCAACTCGCCAATCTTCGGCACCTGGGCGCCATTTTCCACCTGGCATAGCGCAATCAGCGGCAGCGGGCAGGGGTGCTGTACCTGTTTTTGCTGCGGCTGATACCATACCCGGGCAATGGGTTGAACTTTCACTGGCCGCTTGATTTTTAGCGCCGCCTGCTGGGGCAGGCGACTGACATCATCGATTTCACGGCTGACCAGTTCTGCCCACTGTTCACGGTTATGTGGCGGTACCGCTCTGCCGGCTTTCAGGCTCTTTTCCAGTTGCGCCAGAATATCGTCGCGCTTTACGTTCTTGATAATATGCTTGTTGGCCCAACCGAAACGCACCGAATCCGGATCCGTCACAACGGTCAAACTACGGTAGGCGCTAAGAGTAATCAGGCCGTGCAGATGAGTATGAACGAAGTCAAAGCGTTGCTCCGGCGCCAGGCCGGAATCGACGGTAATAATCTGTTCCAGCTCGGCTTTCAGCCGGTTTATCAGGCCAATTTGCGTCTGGATCTGCAGGTATTCCGGCTGCTCTACCGCCAGGCAAATAACGCCGGGCAGGCGTACCGCAGCCTTGCTGCTGACGTTGTGTTTATTGTGATGGATAAATAACCGCTGATAATGCTCCAGCGCCAGGTCGCGTGCGGCCTGGCCGACATGCTGCTCGACGGCAATCTGTTCTACCGTCGCATGCTCTTTGCCTTTCTCGATTTCCGGCAGGCTGAACACCCTGCCGGCTAACAAACGTAACGGTAAGACCTGCTGGTGGAGGGCTGTCAGCGCCTGTTCCAGTTGGTTAAAACAACCATTCATCCTGCCAATTAAATCGTATTTATCCATCTGGCACCTCTCATTTTAGTTACAACATACATTAAGGGGGCAACAAACGGAAGGGCAGCATCGGCTAAGGTGAGGAATGAGACACCGAGTGGTCCAGGCTAACCAGAGGGGTTAAGGCCCCCCGCACCCGTGGGTACAGGGGGGAGGGTTAAACGCGAGCTGCTTCCGGCAGTTTTTTCAGGTAATGCCCGACCAGCAGGGCGAGTAGCAACATCACGCTGATAAATGCCACGACGCCATTCCAACCGAAGCTGTGCCAGAAAACACCGCCGAGGGTCCCGGCGACGCTGGAGCCAACGTAATAGCAGAATAAATACAGCGAGGATGCTTGTCCTTTGGCGCGGCGGGCGCGACGTCCGATCCAACTGCTGGCAACCGAATGGGCGGCAAAGAAACCGGCGGTGAACAGCATCATGCCGATAAAAATCACCGCGACCGGGGCCAGGGCAGTAATCAGTATCCCGATCAGCATAATCAGGGTCGAAGCCAATAACACTGGCCCGCGGCCGAAGCGGGACGTCATGGCACCGGCCTTCGGCGAACTGTATGAACCTGTCAGATAGACCACCGACAACAGGCCGACAATCGCCTGGCTCAGGTGGTAAGGATCAGCCAGCAGGCGGTAGCCAATATAGTTGAACATGGTGACAAAGCTGCCCATCAGCAGAAAGCCTTCGGCAAACAGCAGCGGCAGGCCTTTATCGTGCCAGTGCAGACGGAAGTTGATCAGCAGGGTACGTGGGCGCAACGAACTGGCGCGAAAATGTTTTGAAGCGGGCAAAATACGCCAGAACATGCAGGCGGCGGCCAGAGCGAATAGCCCGATCACCGCCAGTGACACACGCCAGGAGAAGAAGTCGGTCAGCACCCCGGTCACCAATCGGCCGCTCATGCCGCCGATGGAATTCCCGCTGATATACAGCCCCATGGAAAAAGCGACAAAACTGGGGTGGATCTCTTCGCTCAAATAGGTCATGCCAACGGCGGCGACTCCGCTCAGGGAAAGCCCGATCAGCGCACGCATTAGCAGAATGCCTTGCCAACTGGTCATAAAGGCGCAAATCAGGGTACAAATTGCCGCCAGAAGCAGCGCCACAACCATCACCGGTTTACGGCCGATGGCATCAGACAGCGGGCCGGTAAACATCAGGCCCAGGGCCAGCAATCCGGTAGACACCGACAGCGACAGGCTGCTTTCCGCCGGGGATATGCCAAAGTCTTGCGACAAAACCGGCAGAATCGGTTGCACGCAATACAGCAAGGCGAAGGTAGCCAGTCCGGCGGAAAACAGCGCCAGGGTCACGCGCATAAACTGCGGCGTACCGCGCTCGATGTAGGGAAGTTTGTTAAGGGTGGAACGTTGGGTTTTTGGCGCAGCAGCCGCGTCGTCGTTAGCGGCCAGCGTCGACGGCATACCGGCCGCAGAACGCACAGGGGTTGTCACAGTCTTTCCTTACACAGCACTTGATGAGTTAACAAAATGATAGGGAGAGGTCAGTTTTTTGTCTAATATATTAATAATTAAAATTAAGACGTTTAAAGTATGAATATTGAGTTGAGGCATCTGCGTTATTTTATCGCCGTGGCGGAAGAGTTGCATTTTGGCCGTGCAGCGGAACGGCTGCGTATTTCACAACCGCCGCTCAGCCAACAAATCCAGGCGCTGGAGGAAATGGTTGGCGCTCGCCTTTTGGCGCGGAATAACCGCAATGTCAGCCTGACTCAGGCGGGGGAGATGTTCCTGAAAGAAGCCTATCAGGTGCTCGATCAGGTCAGTCGTGCGGCGGAAAAGGCAGCGCGATTGGAACGCGGCGAACTTGGCGAACTGACCATTGGTTTCACCTCTTCGGCACCCTTTATCAGCGTAGTGTCGCGCAGCCTGCGGGCTTTCCGTCAGAAACACCCGCAGGTGCACATCAAGATGCGAGAAGTGAACACCAAGCAGCAGATCGAACCCTTGCTCAATGGCGAGCTCGATCTGGGCGTGATGCGTAACACCCGCTTGCCGGACGTGTTGAAACATCAACTTCTGCTATGTGAGCCTCTGGTGGCGGTGGTGCCGGAAGGGCATCCGCTAACCCAGGTGGCTTCCGGTACCTTGCGTTTCCAACATTTGGCGGAAGAACCCTTTGTGTTTTTCTCGCGTGAGGTGGGAACCGCGTTGCATGACGAAATTTTGTCGCTGCTGGCCAAGGCGGGGATCACGCCCTATATCACTCAGGAGGTTGGTGAGGCGATGACCATCATTGGCCTGGTGTCTTCTGGCCTGGGTATCTCTATACTTCCGGCGTCTTTCGCCCGGGTTAAAATCGACGGAGTACAATATTTGCCGCTGGCGGAGCCGGAGGCGATGACTGAAGTTTGGCTGGTGCACCATCGTCAACGGCCGTTGACGGCGGCAGCAAAATCCTTGATGGCGTTACTGTTGCCCTGACGGAGCAACTGGGTAAATAAAACACAATCCGTAGCGAAAGCAGGGTGAATTTGTGCAGCAAATCACATAACGAATCAAATAGTTGACGCTGTATTCCAAAAGCCCCACCATAGCCGATAGTCTTTATTTAGAAGCGCGAAAAATAGTAGGAGCAGGTTTGTGATTGCTGTTGGGCAGCCTGGGCATATTGATCAAATCAAGCAAACAAATGCAGGGGCAGTTTATCGGTTAATCGATCAACTGGGCCCAATTTCGCGCATCGAACTGTCAAAGCGAGCACAGCTGGCGCCCGCCAGCATCACCAAAATCGTGCGGGAGCTGTTGGAAGCCCATCTGGTTAAAGAAACCGAATATCAGGAAGTGGGCAGCCGCGGCCGCCCGGCGGTGGGTCTGGTGTTGGACACCGAAGCCTGGCATTACCTTTCCGCCCGCATCAGCCGTGGCACCATCACGCTGGCGCTGCGTGATATCAGCAGCAAGCTGGTAGTTGAGGAAATCCTCCCCCTGGCCGCCGAACACCCCGATCCGCTGCTGAAACGCATTCTGACCGAAGTCGATCAGTTCTTTATCCGCCATCAAAGCAAACTGGAGCGGTTGACGGCCATTGCCATTACCTTACCGGGGATGGTGGATGCGATTTCCGGCGTGGTGCATCGCATGCCGTTTTACGACGTGGAAGATATGCCCTTGGGGCCGGCGTTGGAAACGCGCACCGGTCTGCCGGTGTATCTGCAGCACGACATCAGCGCCTGGACCATGGCCGAAGCCTTATACGGCGCTTCACGCGGCAGTCAAAACGTCATTCAGGTGGTGATCGATCATAACGTCGGCGCCGGCGTCATCACCGGTGGTCGGGTGCTGCATGCCGGTAGCCGCAGTGTGGTAGAGATTGGTCATACCCAGGTCGACCCTTACGGCAAACGCTGTTACTGCGGCAACCACGGCTGCCTGGAAACCGTAGCCAGTATCGAGAATATGTTGGAAATCGCCCGCACGCGGCTCGGGACCTCGATGAGTTCCAGCCTGCACGGCATGCCGCTGACGGTCGAATCGCTGTGTGATGCAGCGCTGGCAGGCGACCAACTGGCCAAAGATATCATCCTTGGCGTGGGCCACAGCGTAGGCCGTATCCTGGCTATCATGGTCAACCTGTTCAATCCGGAAAAAATCCTGGTCGGCTCCCCGCTAAACCGCGCGGCGGAAATTCTGCACCCGGCCATTGCCTCCTGCATTCGTCAGCAATCTTTGCCGGCTTACAGCGAGCATATTAAGGTGGAGTCCACCCAGTTCTTCAACAAAGGCACCATGCCCGGTGCGGCTTTGGTGAAAGAAGCGTTATATAACGGTTCGCTATTGGTTCAGTTGCTGCAAGGCTAACACCAATCAGTAATACTTATCGTTTAACGCCAAAATGTTGCGCTACCTCAAGCTCGTGCCTGTCGGCATCCTCTAGACTTTTCCCCGTTCTACTCTTTCGCCGTAAACCCGGCGATATTTTGGTTAACGGTGTATCTCGGGGCAATTAAGTCATGTTAACGCGTTTATTTGTAACAGGAACGGATACCGATGTCGGTAAAACCGTGGTTTCTCGCGCTTTGTTGCAGGCCTTTGCCGCACAGGGCCGCTCAGTGGCCGGCTACAAGCCGGTTGCTGCACGCTGTCAGGAAACCAGTGAAGGCCTTCGCAATAAAGACGCTTTGGTTCTGCAGGCCTCTTCAACTCTGCCGCTGTCATATCAGGAAATTAATCCCATCACCTGTCTGGAAGAAGTGTTTCACGCGCAACCTACCGACGATATCAACTATGGTGTGATGAGCAGCGGACTGCAGCATCTATCCGCCAAGGCCGATACCGTGGTGGTCGAGGGCAGTGGTGGCTGGCGCGTGCTGATGAACGACATGCGGCCTTATGCCGAATGGGTGGTGCAGGAGCAGCTGCCGGTAGTTTTAGTGGTGGGGATTAAATTGGGCTGTGTCAGCCATGCGTTGTTAACGGCTCAGTCGATCATTAATGACGGCTTACCTTTGCTGGGCTGGGTGGCAAACCGCATTAACCCGGGGCTGGCACACTATGCCGAAACCATCGATGCGTTGCAGCAGCGCATTCCTGCGCCGTTGCTGGGTGAAATTCCTTATCTGCCGCGGGCTGAGCAGCGTGAATTGGCGCATTACCTGGATATCTCACCGCTGCTGAACCGCTAGGCGTTGTGATAGACCGACACCGAGCGCAAACCCCGTGAAACGGTAGTGGCGATCACGCAGGCCAGCAAAATGCCCGGCAGCAGGGTGTATTCACCGGTCATTTCGAACACCATCAACGCAGCCATGATCGGCGCGTGGGTGGTTGCGGCCAGCAGCGTGGCCATACCGGTCAGCGCCATCAGCAGCGGCACCGCGCTGCCCAGTTCCGGCCAGGTGGCGCACAGTTGCCCAACCACCGAACCCAGAGCGGCCCCGACAAACAACGTTGGCGTGAATACGCCGCCGGGCGCTCCGGAACCGCTGCTGGCGAGCACCGCCAACAGTTTACAAATCAGAATGGCACCAACCAGCAATACGCCGGGCGGCGCACTGAGCAGTGACTGCACCACGCTGTAGCCATTGCCCCACACCTCAGGAAACAGCAGCGAAAGCAACCCCACGATCAACCCGCCGAGCGCCAATTGCAAAGGGGGCTTCAGGCGCAGCGAACGGAAAGCATGGCCGGTGGCCTGCATCGCCCATAAAAATAGCGGGCCGCAAATGCCGGCCAATACGCCCAGTAGCGCCATCAGCAGATATTGCACCGGCCAGGGGGCGGGCAGAGGCTCAACCAGATACAGCGGCGCCTGGCCACCGTTAAGCAAGTTGGTCATCAACAGTGCGCAAACGGCGGCAATCACCACCGGGCCCAGCGAGGCCAGCATCAGCGTGCCAAACAGGATTTCCGCAATAAACAGGCTGCCTGCCAACGGGGCGTGGTAAGCGCTGGCCATCCCGGCAGCCGCGGCGCAGGCGACCCACAGTTTCCATTCTTTCTCGTGGGTGAAGCGTTGAGCAAACACGGAACCCACCAGCGCGGCCAGCAGGATCATCGCACCTTCGCGACCGATGGCGCTGCCGCTGGAGACCACCAGCAGCGAAGCCAGGCATTTCACCAGACTGGCACTGACGTCCAGCCGCCCGTCGCCGGTTTCGATCGCTTCCATATAATCGGTTGGCGCTATCTGTCGTTGATGTTGATAGCGTTGGTAAACCCACAGCAGCGTGCCCGCCGCCAGGCCGCCTAACGCCGGGGTCAGCGCCCTTCGCCAGGCCGGTAAAGCTGAGGCGGCAGCGACAAGGCTGCCGCTCTCATGGTCGAGCAACAGCCATTCCAGGCCCAGCATCGCACGGTGAAACAGCCAAACCACCAACGCGGCGGCGATACCAAGAAAGATGGCAATAAACAGGCGGCGCAGCAGGGCGCGATAGTGGTGCAGGTGGACCCATCGTTTCATGCGTCAGTAAAATCAGGAGAAAAATGAAAGGTTCAGCGGAGTATTGTGCTTGCCGTGTCAGCCGAAGGCCAGTGAATCTTTGCAGAATTGGCGGAGGGCTCATGGTTTAGCGGGGTGGCAGGGATTCACCCTGATTTTTGTGACGATGTCACTTGAAGTTCAAATGGTGCGTTTTTCGCCAGCGAAAACAGCTAACTAGACAGCGGTAACGGCAGCGACTCGTCGGGCTGATATAATGGGATGAAAATGAGAATCCAAGGTTTGTATTCACGCTATGACAAATAACGAAGCCCCAGCGCCACTCCCTCATCGTCCGTTGATCCTGATTGCCTGCATGTTGGCGATGTTTATGTCAGCCATTGAGGCGACGATTGTCGCCACGGCGATGCCCACAATTATCGGCGATCTGGGCGGGTTTTCTCTGCTGGGCTGGGTGTTTGCAGTGTATTTATTGGCGCAGGCCATTACCATTCCGATTTATGGCCGGCTGGCGGACTTCCTCGGGCGCAAGCGGGTATTTTTCTTTGGCGCCACGCTGTTTTTGCTGGGCTCGGTACTGTGCGGTTTCTCACCCAATATGTACTGGCTGATCGGTTTTCGGCTGCTGCAGGGCCTGGGGGCCGGGGCGATTATGCCGATAGCCACCACCATCATCGGGGATGTTTACAGCGCCACCGAACGGCCGAAGGTAATGGGTTATCTGTCCAGCGTCTGGGGTGTTTCGGCGATCGTTGGCCCGCTGCTGGGCGCGTTTATCGTCCAGCATCTGCCTTGGGCGTTGGTGTTCTGGGTTAATTTACCCATTGGCCTGTTGGCGATGTTTTTCCTTGGCCGCTATTTGCCTTCTCACCAACAGCTACGTAAGCATGCGTTGGATCTGGCGGGCACGGCTTGGCTGACGCTGTTTGTTTCGGCGCTGTTGTTATCGCTGCTGCAGGCCGAAAACCTCGGGTGGTGGGTGCTGCCGCTGTTAGGGGTGGCGGCCGTTGCGCTGATGTTGTTGGTTCGACAGGAACGCCGTGCGCCGGAGCCATTGTTCCCGCTGGCGCTGTGGCAAAGCCGGGTGATTGTGGCCGGCAATATTGGCGGTCTGGTGATTGGTGCGGCGATGATGGGGATCAGCGCTTTCCTGCCGACCTTTATTCAGGGCGTGATGGGCGGGACACCGCTGGAAGCCGGTACCACGCTGGCGCTGATGTCGATTGGCTGGCCGCTGGCCAGCACCTTCAGCGGACGGCTGATGCTGATGACGTCCTACCGTACGACGGCGCTGCTGGGCGCGCTGTTGCTGGTGGCCGGCGGGCTGATCTTATTGCTGATGCAACCGAGCGGCGGTTTGCTGTGGGGCAGAGTGGCCGCCTTTATGATCGGCGCCGGTATGGGGCTGTGCAACACCACGTTTTTGGTTTCGGTGCAGAACGCCGCGCACCACAGCATCCGTGGCATCGCCACTGCTTGCACGGTGTTTACCCGTATGATGGGCTCGGCGATCGGTACCGCGATCTTGGGGGCCACGCTGAACATTAACCTTCAGGTGCGTCTGCCGCAAACGACCGATCCGGTCCAACAGTTGATGGAGCCGGCTACGCGTGGCGCAATGGGGTCGGAAATGCTGGCAGAGATGACGCAGCAGGTTGCCGCCTCACTGCATTGGGTATTTTTGGTCTCCGCCATCATTTCACTGTTGGCATTGGCGGCTGCGATGTTGATCCCCGCCCGGCATCGGCCGCAGGGTGAGGGAGAAGAGGCGGAACAAGCCTAAAGGAAAGGGCGCCGATAGCGCCCTGGATCAGAATTACTGTGCGGTTTTGGTATCTTGACTGGTGCCGGTCTGGGCCGCGTCACCGCTGTCGTCGCCGTTGCTCAGGCGAGTATATACAATCTTTTGGGTGTCGTTCTCGCAGTGGCCAACCACCAGCCCGCCGGCCTGTTGGGCCTGATCGTTAGGCACGATATCCAGCTTGAAGCCGGATTCCGGCACGCCGTTGTTGATAATTTTCTGCGAAATGTCCGCCTTCACGCTCTCGCACGAGGCCAGGGCGGCCAGGGGGGCTGCGGCCATCAGCACTGCACCCAAGATAAGCGCTTTTTTCATCAATTCGTCCTTTTTGAGAATGGGCTTCCTTAGTCAGAATAGCAGCAACGGCGGCGGAGAGTAACGGCCGCCGCGTGCTGCCGCAAGATTAAGGATTAATCTGACGACCGGTCTGACGATCCAGACACTTGCGAGTATTGGGTTCCCAATATGCATTAACGTTCAGGCTGTCGTTGCAGCGGTCTTCGTTATCAATCGCCTTGTCTACCTTGTCGAACTCTTTCTCCACGCGGGTGTTGACCTTATGGCGCAGGGATTTGGTGTCGTTGAACTGTTCTTTGCTCTGACGAGCCGCTTCGGTACTCATGGCGCCGCTGTTACTGCCGTCGACGGTCACGCAGGTGCTGCCCTGAGTGCAACTGGCGGCCAGTGCCGGTGCCTGCCAGGCGCCCATTAGCATCAGCATGGCGACCGGCAGCATCCCGCGCAGCAGTCGTTGAGTAGAAAGTGTTTTCATCGTTTCATCCTTATGAGTTAGTGTTGCCTGATAGCGGCAGCACTGGCTTTAACGCGCCCTCGGGCGTGCTGATAAATATACCATCCTGCTCTTGGAGTGCACCAATTAAGCGCCGCATCGTTTACTTTACAGAGAGAAAGCTTTCACCATGTTAAAGACCACCCTGTTATTTTTCGCCACTGCGCTGGCTGAGATCGTCGGCTGTTTCTTACCTTATCTGTGGTTGAAAAAGGGCGCCAGCGCCTGGCTGCTGCTGCCGGCGGCGGCCAGCCTGATGCTGTTTGTTTGGTTATTGACGCTGCATCCTGCAGCCAGCGGGCGTGTATATGCGGCGTATGGCGGAGTCTACGTTGCGACGGCACTGTTGTGGCTACGGGTGGTTGACGGGGTGAAACTGTCGGCGTTGGACTGGCTGGGCGCCGGGGTGGCGCTGGCGGGGATGCTGATTATTGTTTCGGGCTGGCGAGCGGCCTGACAAGCGGCGGCAGGGGCTGGCCCTGCCGCATAAAATCACGCTTCGCGGTGGATATTCAATCCGGCAAAGGATTGGCTGACCGGCATGATCTCCAGCGAGTTGATGTTAACGTGGGGCGGCAGAGTCGCCACCCAGAACACCGACTCGGCAATATCTTCCGGCGTCAACGCATTGGCGCCGTCGTAGACCTTATCCACCTTGCCGTCATCGCCTTTGAAGCGCACGTTAGAGAATTCCGTGCCGCCCACCAGGCCTGGCTCAATGTCGGTTACGCGGATGCGGGTGCCGTGTAGGTCGGCGCGCAGGCCGAGGCTGAATTGCTTGACGAAGGCCTTGGTCGCGCCGTAGACGTTACCGCCGGCATAGGGCCAGTTGGCAGCAACGGAGCCGATATTGATCACATGGCCGACGTTGCGTTCAACCATTGCCGGCAGCAGGGCGCGGGTCATGTTCACCAGGCCTTTGGCATTGGTGTCGATCATGGTTTCCCAATCATCGGCGTTGGCCTTGTGTGCAGGCTCCAAACCTAACGCCAGGCCGGCGTTGTTCACCAGCACGTCAATCTGGCGCAGTGCCGCAGGCAGCTCATCAATCACCTGCTGAATTGCCGCGCGATTACGTACGTCCAGACGGACGATATGCAGCGCCTCGCCCAATTCGTCTTTCAACTCTTCCAGACGTTCAATACGGCGGCCGGAGGCGATCACCTGATGGCCTTCGCGGATAAAACGTCGTGTGATGGACTCACCAAACCCTGAGGTGGCGCCCGTGACAAAAATGATCATGCTACTGTTCCTCAACTGTTTTTAACCACATGCTAATAGCATTAGCATAATCCCGGTTTAAGTGGCAGTGGTTATCGGCGTCGACATAAAAAAACCGCCATCGCTGCTGCCAGACGGGCGGTTTTTTGGTCAGAGGGTTATGCAAGCCGGGCTGAAAGTGCCCGTTCTGCAATGTTGCTACAGCTGAGGCGGTACGTGGTACACCACGCAGTCATATTTGGTATTTTCGCGTCGGCCTGCCACTACGCCGCCCAGAGATTCGGCGATGCGTCGGCTGGGGGTGTTTTGTTCTGCCACCGGATAGATAAAGTGACGCGGCCGGTAGCGCTCGCTGGCCCACACCGCCATGGCATGAACGATTTCGCGGCCGTAGCCGTTACCGTGCAGGCTCTCTTTTACCCAGATACCCAGCTCCGGGGTGGTGTTGTGCAAGTCATGCAGGCCGCCCATGCCGACAAACTCTTTGCTGTCGCGCAGGCGAGCGACGAAAATCAGCTCCTCACCTTCGCGGATCAGCGGCAGCCAGGTTTGCCAAACGTTGGCGAAGGCCTCCGGCGACTCTTCAGGCTCAAAATTCATAAAGCGCGTCAGTGTAGGGGTAATCGCCTGGTAAACATCGTCGGCATCTGCTGCGGTAAAAGGGGCAATCAACAACCGGTCGGTGTTCACGCGGCACTGAGAAAGGTCACTGTGGATCATTATTATTACCTCGCTTTTCAGGCCAAAACGGCAAAAAATCCGCACCGGTGAAACGGGGCGGATCATCGATATTACGTTGATTGGCGACAGATGCGACTTATTTCTGCAATCGCTGAGGCGAGAGCGGCAAAGGTTCGGCCGCCGGTTTTCGCTGGCGTACCTCACTGCCGGCGTTCGGATCCAGGGTAAAGCTGTCAATCACCGCCAGCAGCGCGATAACGCCGATGACCACAAACGCCAGTTGGAAATCGACCAATGGAATGCGCGCTGTGGACTGCGGCATCAGCATTTCCGCCAGGCGCAGTGCCAACGCGCCGATGGCGATACCCAGCCCGCTGCCCATTTGCTGCGAGACATTAAACAACGTATTGGCGCCGTTCATTTGCGGCTGCGGCACTTCGGAAAACGCTAACGTGTTGAGCGCAGTGAACTGCATGGAGCGCGTCAGTCCACTGACGAACAGCAGCCCCAGAATCAGCCAGGTCGGCGTCTGCGGCGTCAACAACGCGCAGGCGAAAATGGTAGCGGCATTGAGCAAACCGTTCACCACCAGCGTAGTACGGAAGCGAAAACGGTACAGCACCGCCGAGGTAAAGGGCTTCATCACCAGGTTGCCGGCGAACACCGCCAGCACCAACAGCCCGGCATCGAAGGCGTTAAGGCCAAACCCAATCTGGAACAATAGCGGCAGCAAGAAGGGCACGGCGCCGATGGCGATACGGAACAGCGTACCGCCCAAAATCGTGACGGCGTAACTTTTTATCCGCATCGCCCACAGGTTGATTAAAGGATGTGCCGTACGCTTGGCATGGCGAACCGCCAGTGCACCCAGTGCCAGGCTGCCAAAAATGCACAACGCGGGTACCAGCCAGGACAATTGCGGATGGTTGATCAGATCCAAACCGAACATCAGGCCGAAGCAGGCAATGCCGGTCAGCACGAAGCCGAGGGCGTCAAAGGGAACGCCTTTCTGCGGCGCTTCCTGAGGGATCAGTCGCCAGGCCAGCCACAGTGCGGCGATGCCCAGCGGCACGTTCAGAATAAAAATCCAGTGCCACGAGGCGTAAGTGGTAATAAATCCCCCGACCGGCGGGCCGAGGATCGGGGCCACCAGGCCCGGCCAGGTAATGGTGGCGATGGCTTTGATCAAATCGGGTTTGGCGGTATTGCGCAGTACCACCAGGCGCCCGACCGGCACCATCAACGCTCCGCCGAAACCCTGCAGAATTCGGGCAGCAGTAAACGTCGGCAGGTTAACGCTGGCGGCACAGAGCACCGATGCCAGGGTAAAAATCAGCACTGCCGCCGCGAAGATATTGCGCGCGCCAAAGCGGTTGGCAATCCAGCCGCTGGCAGGAATAAATACCGTCAGCGTCAGAATATAGGCCGAAATACCGATGTTCATGTCCACCGGTCGCACGCCGAAAGCCGCCGCCATCTGCGGCATGGCGGTGACGATCACTGTCCCGTCGAGGTTTTCCATAAAAAAGGCACCCGCCACCAGCAGTGGCAGCGCACTGGCGCGTGAAAAGAAACTCATGGCAAAGCACGCCGGGCGAAGCGCAGACAGGATGCGGACATGGCAGAAACCCCGTTTCAAAAATGTTAACGCCGGAAGAGTTTTTGAGGATAACTCATTGCGCCAAGGTTAAAAAGAGGTTGAGCGGGTGATAATTAGCGGGCGCAGCGCTTGCGCCCGCACAGGGAAATCAGAACTTCACCGAACCTTGCAAATACAGGGTTCGTGGCTGACCGATGTATAGCCCCTTGTTGTTGTCGTCGTAAGCGCGGGTGAAATATTCATGGTTAAACAGGTTTTTAACCCCGACGCCCAGATTCAGTCCGGCCATTTCCGGTCCAAAATCATAGGCGGCGCGCAGGCCCCACAGCATATAGCCAGGAATGCGGCCGGTACTGCCGTCGGCACTTTCCGCCACGGTGTTGGCATTGTCGGCGAACTGGCTGGACTGGAATTCACTGTTGAGGTTGAACGTCCAACTGCCCGGCGTGTAATCCAGCCCCAGCGTACCTTTATGCTTCGGTGAGAACGGCACCTGGTTGCCTTTGTAGGCGCCTTCCTCACGGATGGTGGCGTTGACATAGGCATAGCTGGCGTAAACCGTCACGTCGTCCAGTTTGGGAGTCAACTGCGACAGATCGTAACGCAGGTTGCCCTCCAGCCCGGCGTGTCGAGTTTTGCCACGTGCGGTGACGCTGTCGGTGACCTGGTTCGAATCATACTGATTATTGAAGTTGATCAGGAACAGGCCAATCTCACCTTGCAGCGCATCGCCTTCATAGCGGGTGCCCAGTTCCCAGGTTCGCGCTTTTTCCGGTTCGATATTGCCGCTGTCGACCGCTTTACCCATCTGGCTGTATTGCACCGTGCCGAACGAGCCTTCGGTATTGGCGTACAGGTTCCAATATTCGTTCAGATGATACATGACATTCAGCGCAGGCAGCGGGGCGTTGTAGCTGACGTCGAGGCGATTATTCTTGATGTAATTATTCTGATAGGAAGAGATATGCTCATAGCGCATGCCCGGCGTGATGGTCCAATCGCCGATATCTATGCGGTCATCAATGTAAAAGGCGTGGGCGTCAGTGCCGGACTGAGTATCGCGATCGTAAGGGCTGCTGGTTGAAGGTAATACGCCGCTGCTGGCCTTGCTGTAGTAGCGTAGCTCATGGGTCGATTCACTGACGTAGCGATAACCTACGCCGACTTCATGCGCCGACTGGCCCCAACGGAAGCTTTGGCTGTAGCGTGGCTCCACGCCGCGTACCCAATATTCGCGCGGCGAAAGCGTCAGGTTCTTGCCCTGATCGAGATAGCCGCTGCGCAGGGTATAGGTATAGAAACTCTGCACGTCGAATTTGTGTTGCTGATCCGGCTGATATTGATAGCCGAAGTTGGCCAACTGGCGACGGCCCCAGAATTTGTCATAAGGACGCGTAGACTGGAATGGATTGGCGTTGTAATCCGCCCGGCTTAATCCACCCGGCATATCGGCCTGGCCTTCGTAATATTGCAATAAGCTATTAAAGGTGTGCACCTCGTTTGGCGCATAGCGGCTTTTCAACATCACGTCGTCGATTTTGGTCGAACTGTGTTCGCGCCAGTCGCTGCCGCGGGTGCCGGAATAAAGCAACGCGCTGCCAAAGCCGTTGTCGGCGGTACCACCGATCATCAGGTTGCCGGTGCCTTTGGGGTGATCCTGACGGGAGGTCGGGCTAAGTTGGCCCTGCATGCCGGCTTCCATGCCGAAGGTTTTCGGGATGGCCTTGGTGACAAAGTTCACTACGCCACCGACGCTTTGCGGCCCGTAACGTACGGCACCGCCGCCGCGGACCACGTCTACCGCATCCATATTGCCGAGGGATACCGGCGCCAGCGACAGCTGCGGCTGGCCATAAGGGGCAAAGGGCACCGGAATGCCATCCATCAGCACGGTCGAACGGCTGGCCAGGCGTGGGTTTAAACCACGAATGCCGAAATTGAGTGCCATATCGTGGCTGCCGGTGCCGTTATTTTCCGGAGCAACCACGCCCGGCACGCGATTCAGCGCTTCTCGCAAGGTGGTGGCGCCGGTTTTGGCGAACTCTTCTCGGCGCACCACGTCACGCGCGCCGGCGTGTTCGAATACGTCAATCTGACGGCCTTCAGCCAGCCAGTCACCGACCACGGTGATGTCTTGTTCTTGCTGCACCGTCGGCTGTTGGACCAGCGTAAAGCCATTAGCCCCCAACGCCTTGGCCTGCAAGCCGCTGCCTGCCAGCAGTGCGTTCAGCCCCTGATTAACGTCGTAGTTGCCTTTCAACCCTGGTGAACGCTTGCCGGCGGTCAAACTTCCGTCAACGGACAGCGCAATGCCGGCATGGGCGGCAAAGGCATTTAACGCGCCATCCAGATCGCCTGCGGGGATCTGATAAGCGGTAGCGGCAACCGGTGCTGTCTGCGCTGCCAGCAAGGGTGAAGCGAATGCCAGACCCACGGCGACCGCCAGTGGTTGAAGCGGTTTTCCCCAAAAATTGTTCATACCTTCTCCTGATTATTCTATTTTTTGCTGCAGTGTTTTAACTGGAGTCGGATGAAAACGAAAAAGGGACAATCAAGAATGCGATTTTTTATCATTTTCATTTAAATAAATCAGGCGGGGACCACTTTTAACCAATAACGGGTAAAGCTTTGCAGCCGGATCGGCAGCGTTTGGCTGAGCAGCAGGAGTGCGCGATCGGGCTCCTTCAGTGGGAAACTGCCGCTCACGCGTAGGCCGGCAATGGCCGGATCGCAATCCAAACGGCCGTGACGGTAACGCGCCAGTTCGGCAAGCACCTGTTCCAGGCGCCATTGACTGACGCTCAGCACGCCGCGGGTCCAGCTGTCGCCGTTGCTGGCAGCCTGTTGTTGGCCGAATGCCACAGCGCTGAAGCTGATTTGTTCCCCGGCGTTGACCCGTCGTTTTTCCTGTGGGAACTGTGCCAGTTGGGCTTCCACGGCGTGTTCAAGCACCGTCAGTTGCGTTTGATCGTCGTTTTCTCGCACCAGGAAATGGGTGCCGAGTGCGCGCATGGCACCTTGCCGGCTTTCGACCCAAAACGGCCGGTCGTCGCGGCCGGTAATCAAACTGATTTCTCCGCTGTGCAGCAGGATCAGCCGTTTTTCAGCGCTGTAGCGAACATCGACAGCGCTGGCGGTATTGAGTACCAACTGGCTGCCGTCGCTGAGGACGATGGGTTTAATTTCACCGGTAGCGGTGCGGTAGTCGGCGCGCAGCTCGCGACCCAACGGGGACTGAAAGCCCAACCAACTGCCACCGACGCCCAGCAACAGCAACAGACTTTTCAGCAGGGTGCGGCGATCCAGCGTGGACTGGCGGCCGGCCTGGTCGAGCGTGCGATAGCTGAATTTTCCAGGTACGCCCTGCAACTGACTTTGCAGTGCTTCAACGCGTTGCCAGGCCCAGCGGTGATCTTCGTTTTGTTGGTGCCAGGCCTGCCACTGTTGCCGTTGGTGCTCGGTGACGTTTTCGTCGCATAACAGGGCAAACCATTGGGCGGCCATTTTCAGCGCCTGGCGCTGCTCTGGGGTGAGGGTGTGGCTCATTACGGGTATTCTGTTTCCAGGCTGAACAGCAGGCAGTGCTCGGCGGCTTTGGCCATGTATTTTTTTACTGAACTGACCGAAACGCCGAGGCGTTGTGCAATCTCGGCATAGCCCAGTCCTTCGAGCTGCGACAGCAAAAAGGCCTGTTTGATCTTCGGCCCCAGCCCGTCGAGCATGCTGTCGATGTGTTGCAGACTTTCAAGCAGGCTGTGGCGCTGTTCGGGTGAGGGCGCCTGCGCCTCCGGCATCAGCGCCAGCATATCCAGATAAGCGCGCTCCAGCGTTTTGCGGCGGAAGAAATCGACCATCACCCGCTTGGCGAGGGTAACCAAAAAATCTTTGGGTTCGCGAATAGCGGCGGCGGAGTCGTTTTTCAGGACCCGCATGAAGGTGTCCTGTGCCAGGTCGTCGGCGTCAAAAGCGCAACCGAGTCGACGTTGCAGCCAGCCCCGCAGCCAACCGTGATGGGTTGCGTAGAGGTGTGTAAGCGCATCTGAGGAAGTAGGGGCTGTGGCTGACATGGGTTCCGCGCTGCCGGTCAAAAAAGATGCGCGGATGATAATTGAGAATGGTTATCGTTTCAAGTTTGACGCCATCCCTGGCCACGCGAACTTTCAACTTTCACTCAAGCGCAGTCCCGTCGCGGCATCGAACAGGTGGATCGCGTCACGGTTGGGCGCTAACCACAGCGGCTGGTCGCTTTGTGCGTTAATTCGTCCGTTGAACTGTACGTGCAGGCGATAACCGCCCCAGTTGATATGCAGCAGGCTGACATCGCCGGTGATCTCCATCAGTCGCAGTTGGGCGGCAGGTTGCTCGCTGGTGTCGACCAGGTGGAAGTCATGGGGACGCAGCCCGAGGATCACCTTGCTGCCTGCCACAACATGCCGCCATTTCGCGGGCAATGGCAGCCAGAGTTCGCCACAGGCGACGCCAGGCCGGTCGTCGCGCGGCGTGACGACGCCGTCCAACAGGTTCATTGGCGGTGAGCCGATAAAGCGCGCCACAAAGGTATCGGCGGGAGCGTCGTAGATCTCCAACGGTTTGCCTTGCTGCACGATATTGCCGTCTTTCATCACCACGATTTGGTCCGCCAGCGTCATGGCTTCAATCTGATCGTGGGTGACATACACCGTGGTGGTTTTGAACTGCTGATGCAGGGCCTTGATCTCGGCACGCAGCTCCATACGCAGTTGGGCATCGAGATTGGACAGCGGTTCGTCGAATAAAAATACCTTGGGATTACGCACCATGGCGCGGCCCATCGCTACCCGCTGCCGTTGGCCGCCGGAGAGTTCTTTTGGATAGCGCTGCAAAAGATGATCGATCGCCAAAATGCGCGCTGCTTGCTGAACCTTGGCCTGCTGCTCAGCCTTGGTTACCTTCATCACCTGCATGTGAAAAGCCATGTTTTCCGCCACCGTCAGGTGCGGATAGAGCGCATAGCTCTGGAACACCATGGCGATGTCGCGGTCGGCAGGATCCAGATCGTTGATCTTCTTTTTATCCAGCAGGATCGTGCCTTCCGTCAGGCTGTCCAGCCCGGCCAACAGGCGCAGCAGCGTGGACTTGCCGCAGCCTGACGGGCCGACCAGCACGGTAAAACTGCCGTCGGGGATCACCAGATCCAGGGGGTTCAATACCCGCTGTTTGCCATAGTATTTGGCCACTTTTACCAGTTCTACACTTGCCATCAGACCATTTCTCCGGCGCAGGTTTTCAGGGTATTCCAGTCCAGGTATTGGCGCGGCGAGCTGCTGATAGCGTGGCTGGCAGCACGAATACCCCAGCGCAGCGCCACTGCTGACGAGTGGCCATGCAGGCAGGCGGTCAGGAAACCGGCATTGAAACTGTCGCCGGCACCAATGGTGTCGACCACCTTGATCGGATGTGCCGCCGCCTGCAATAACCGTTCGCCGCACCACATGCGCGCACCGTCCGGGCCACATTTCACCACGCAGGCGGCGTCGGCAGGCTGTTGACGATTCAGGGTACGAGCGGCGGTGTACAGATCCTCACTGCCCGCCATGCCACAGGTTTCCACTTCATTGAGCAGCAAAACATCACAGAACGGCAGCCAGTCGGCGATTTGCGTGCGTAACGGTTCGCTCCAGCCCTGTGGGGGCCAACCGGTATCAACCGCAATGCGATAGCCGCGCTGGCGCAGGGTCTTCAGCAACGCCGGGTAGTCCGCCAACAAGGTGGTGCACAGGAAGGTGCCGCACAACAAAACGGTGTCGCCGCTGCCGGCCAACACCGGGATCTGATGCAGCACATCGTCCTGGCTGAGGCGGGTAATATGCCCCTGATTGCTAAAAAACGTGCGTTCATTGTCGGGGTGGGTGACGCCGAAAGTCAGCGAAGTTTCGCAGCTGTAGATCGGCCAATACGGCGAACTGTCCGGAAACAGCTGCGCCAGCCAGGGGCTGAAATAGTCATTGCCCTG
This sequence comes from Serratia sp. AXJ-M, assembly GCF_046531865.1. NCBI lineage: Bacteria > Pseudomonadati > Pseudomonadota > Gammaproteobacteria > Enterobacterales > Yersiniaceae > Serratia > Serratia sp. AXJ-M. The sequence goes on from NZ_CP059394.1 coordinate 2,390,437, forward strand.
ATTGGCCACCAGCCGGTAAGGGGTTTCCAGCGCCGCCAGCGCCAGTGCGCAGTTGCCTGCTGAACCGCCGGGGCGCAGTTCACTGTGATCGAGCATCGCTTCAGTTCCTTTCTGCGGCCATTGCTGCAAGGTGCTCATGATCACATCGACGTTGATATTGCCCACCACGTACAGCGTGGGTTTGGTGTTGGTCTTCATCATGTCTATTTTCCCTGAATAAATTAGCCCTTGCTGCCGCCGCTGGTTAAGCCGCTAACCAGGGTTTTTTGCAGCCACAGGGCAATGAACAGCGGTGGAATGGCAGCCAGAATGCCGACGGCGGCGATCAGCCCGTCATCGGTGGCGCGCCCGGCGGTAAAACCGGCTATGGTCACCGGTAAGGTCTGCGCCTGAATATTGCTGGTAAACAGCAGCGCGTAGAAAAATTCGTCCCAGGCCAGCAACCAGCCGAACAGCGCCGAGGCACCCAATGCCGGTTTGGCCAGCGGCAGGGTAATGCGCAACAGCACTTGCCACTGGCGTAACCCGTCCAGCCGGGCGGCCTGCTCGATGTCGATCGGCAGGGCATCAAACTGGTTTTTCAGCATCCAGGTGAGAAACGGCAGGATCAGCGAGCAGTAGACCAGCACCAGACCGATATGGGTGTTCAACAGCGCCAACTGTTGCAGGATAAAGTACAGCGGCAGCACGAAAGCCACCGGCGGCACCATGTAGATCGCCAGGCTGGCAAACAGCCAGCCGTCGCGGCCGGGGTAGCGGGAAAAGCTGAACGCCGCAGGAATGGCCAGCAATAACGAAATCAGCGTCGCGCCGCAGGCAACCAGCAGGCTGTTGAACAACGCATGCAGAAACAACGCACCGGGTTGGCCGGGTTGCAACGACAGCAGGCTGACGTAACGCGAAAAATCCCAGTGACGCGGCAGCCATTCCAGCGGCACGCGGGTCAGATCGGCCGAAGAGCTGACGCTCATCAGAAACAGCCATAGCATCGGTGCGAGGATCGACACTGCCAGCAGCAGCGCGGCGCCGTAGCGCAAGAGCAGGCGGAGTTTAGGCTTCATCGGCGAGGCTCCTTCTGCGCTGGCGGAACAGCATCAGCATGTACAGCGCAATCAGCACGCCGCACAGCAAGGTCATCAGCACGGCGTAGGCGGCACCGCTGCCGGCGCGCAGATAGCTGAACGATTCCTGATAGACAAAGAAACTCAGGGTTTTGGTGCTGTCCATTGGCCCGCCGCGCGTCATCACGTAAATGATGTCGAACACTTTGAACGCGTCGATGGTACGCAGCACCAACGCCACGGCCAGCGGCGCCAGAATGGCGGGCAGGGTGATGGCGCGGAATCGTCGCCAGGCAGAGGCGCCGTCCAGCCGAGCCGCCTCGTACAAATCGTCCGGGATGGTTTGCAATGCCGCCAGCGTCAGCAGGGTGATCAGCGGATAGTTCTTCCAAATGTCCGCGAGCATTACCGCGTTGAGTGCCGAAGCCGGGTCTCCCAGCCAACTGCGATAGTGGTCGATCACGCCGAGCTGAGTCAGCAGCGCGTTGATGCTGCCGTAATCCGGGTTGAAATTCAGTCGCCACATCGTGGCGTTGACGATGGTCGGTAGCGCCCAGGGTAAAATCACCAACACCCGCAGCAGATTGCGACCGTGGAATTTTTGATTGAGCAACAGCGCCACCAGCACGCCAATCACCCCTTCAAACGCCACCGAAACCAGGGTGAAATACAGCGTACGCCCCAGAGCCGCCTGAAAATCCGGGTCGGTCAGGGCATAAAGAAAGTTATCCGCACCGACCCAGGCCGGCGCTACGCCGTCGCCAACCAGCGCCGCATCGGTAAAACTCAGCCACAGGGTACGACCCAGCGGCCAGGCGGTGAGCAGCAGCATCATCAGCAGCATGGGTGCCAGCAGCACCCATGCCTGACGACGCTCACGTTGGGGCAGAGTGAGCATCGTCATCGCTTAACGCAACCGTGCTGCGCTTTGGGTCGCGGCATCCAGCCCGGCCTGCGGCGTGACTTTACCCTGCAGGATTTGCTGCAGGTCCTGCTGCAATCCGTTGGACAGCCGTGAGTAATCCGCGGTTTCGGGGCGCGAAAGCATCACGTTCAACGACTGTTTGGCGGCAGCGATCAGCGGTTCCTGACCTTTCTGCACCGCGGGATCCTCATAGGAGGATTTCCAGATCGGCAGACTAAGCTTGGCGTACTTGTCCTGCACCGGCTGCGAGGTCATGTAACTGATGTACTGCCAGGCCTGATCGGGGTGGGCGCTGGCCTTGGCAATGCCGAGACCCATGGAGCCATTCACCGCAGAAACCTGACCGGCCTCGGAGCCCGGTGCAGGCACGATACCGACGTCGCCGGCCACCTTGCTTTGCTTCGGATCGTTGGCCATGTTGTACATATAGGTCCAGTTCAGTGCGAAGGCTGCATCCCCGTTGGAGAAGGCCTTGCGCACGTCCTCCTCAAGATACTCGCGAGAATTCGGGTTGGTGAGCCCCTTATCCAGTGACGCTTTCATGTAGCTGGCGGCCTGCAGCGAACCCGGGCTGGAGAAGGTGATTTTGCCCTGCTGGATGAACTGGCCCTTGAAGGCCGACACCAGCGTGGTGTAGTCGCAAACCAGCGCTTCGGCCTGTGACCAGCTCCACACCAGCGGGTACTTGACCACGTTTTTCTGCTTCAAAATTTCCGCCTGCTGTTCCAGCTCCTGCCAGGTTTTCGGCGGGGCGGCAATACCGGCCTTGGCCAGCATGGCCTTGTTGTAATACAGGTATTTGGTGTCGAGGATCCACGGCATGCCCCAGCGCTTGTCTTTGTAGGTGACGGTGGTCATGGCGCCGGCAAAGATTTTGGCGCTGTCGTCGGCGCTGATGCGCGCGGTGACGTCTTGCAGCAGACCGAACTTGGTGAATTCCGCCGGCCAGATGGCGTCGAACAGCACCACGTCGTAGCCATTGCTGCCGGCACCGCGTGCCGCGACGATTTTATCGTGCAGCGCCTCGTAAGGGACAAACTCCAGATTAACGGTGATATCCGGGTGTTGTTTGCTGAAGTCCGCGGTCATGGCGCGGATATCGTTTTCACTGTAGGCCGCCTGGGTCATAAACAACGCGCTAATTTGCGTGGGGGCGGCATAGGCGGATGAGAGACTGAGCGCCAGGGCAGACAAAGTACAGACTGCCGTAGCGGCAAGGGTATGGCTTTTCATTGTGCGTTCTCCGGTGTTAAAAAGATTTTTAAATCAATTTGATTGCTTTATTGGAGGGCACCATACTGCAAAGACGATTTCCCTTTCTGCATAGGCAGTTATGACGACTTCCGGCACTAACCTTGAACATGCTCGCGCACACAACCGGCGCGTAGTGATAGAGGCTATCCGTCTGCACGGAGAACTGACCCGTGCCGAAATTGCCCGGCTGACCTCACTGACGCCGCAAACCGTTTCAAACATCGCAACCGAGCTGGAACAGGCCGGCATTCTCTCCTCGCACCTGCCGCGTCGTGCCGGCGGGCGAGGTCAGCCGGCCACGCCGTTGACCCTTAACCCAGACAGTGCGTATTCCATCGGCATCCATCTGGATCACCAGTCCCTGCTGATGATCGTGGTTGATCTGTCAGGCAGCGTACGTTTCCACCGGCTGATTATGGTGCAAAAGCCGCAACCTGCTGCGACCTTGAAACTGATTTGTGATGTACTGCAAGAAATGCGCCAGCAGCCGGATCTGGCCTGGGGGAAAATGCTGGGGATCGGCGTGGTAATGCCGGGGCCGTTTGGCGTGGAAGGGATTTCATCGGTGGGGCCGACCACGCTCAACGGTTGGGAAAATATCGATGTGGTGGCTGAACTTAACGCGCAAAGCGGCCTGCCGGTGACGCTGGAGAACGATGCCACCGTCGCCGCCATCGGCGAGCGTTTGCACGGCGTAGCCAGACAGCTGAATTCGTTTATTTATTTGTATCTCGGTACCGGGCTTGGCGCGGGGATTTTCACCGATGGCCGAATTTATACCGGCCATGCGCACAATGCTGGTGAAGTCGGCCACATGATTGTGCAACCGGGCGGGCGAGCCTGCTACTGCGGTAACCAGGGCTGCCTGGAGCGTTATGTCTCTCTGCAGGCGGCCTACGAGAGCTGCGGGCTGGATCCGATGAGCGCCAGACCACAAGACTTGCTGGCATTACCGCAGTCGCAGATTGACACCTGGCTGGATTCGGCGGTGCCTGCGTTACGTCAGGCGATCAACATCGTTGAATGCATGTTTGACGCTGAAGCCGTGATTATCGGCGGCCTGATGCCGGAAAGCCTCGTGGCGCAACTGATTAAACGGTTGGCGCCGCTGCATCGCTCGGTGCGCAGCAAATACCTCGACGGCCTGCGGGTGCGGCTGGGCACCACCGGTGCGGATACCGCTGCATTGGGGGCGGCGGCTCTGCCGCTGTTTGATGAATTCAATCCCCGTTATGAAGTGTTATTGAAGTCATAAAACCCATCCTCCGATTTATATTCTTGCCCAATAATGGTGCAGGCTAATCATTAATCCAATATAAGCAAACGGTTGCTATTTAAGGGCAACCGTTTGCTTATATTCTGCTTATTTTTCGTTGGCTCGGAATATTGTTCGGTGAATTTTATCCTTCTGTTTTTAAACATAAATAGTCAATAAAAAACCATCTGGCACGCGGCTTGCTATTCTTAAATCAACATCTGCGATCGATAAAAAGACCGCCATCGCTCTCCAGGCTGAATTGACTCAGCCGGGTGCTGTGCGCTGGTCGGTAGAGAAGGAAAGCAAAATGAACATGCCATTCACCACGGCGATCCGTGGCAATTTTTTCGACATCGCGGCCTGCGTGGATCATCCGCAGCAATTAGGTCAGCAGCTGCGACATATTCCTGACGGGTTAATGCTGCTCCATGAAGGCGCGATTGCCTGGTTCGGCAGCTGGCAGCAGGGCGAATCGCTGTTGCCGCCGGGGTTTGAGGTCGCTCATTATCCGGACAAACTGATCGTGCCGGGTTTTATCGACACCCATATTCACTACCCGCAAACCGAAATGATCGGCGCCTATGGCGAGCAACTGCTGACCTGGCTGAAAAACTATACCTTCCCGACAGAAAGCCAATTTTGCTGCGAACGGCACTCAGACAAAATGTCGGCATTCTTTCTGCAGCAGCTGTTAAGCAACGGCACCACTACGGCGCTGGTATTTGGCACCGTGCATCCTCAGTCGGTTGAAGCGCTGTTCCGCCAGGCGGCGGCGCTGAACATGCGCTTGATTGCCGGTAAGGTGATGATGGATCGCCATGCGCCGGAAGCCTTGCTGGAAAGCCCGGAACAGAGCTACCGCCAAACGCGAGCGCTGATTGAGCGCTGGCACGGCAAACAGCGGCTGAGTTACGCCATTACGCCACGCTTTGCGCCCACCAGCACCCCGGCGCTGCTTGAGCAGGTGCAGCGCCTGCGCCAGGAATTTCCGGACGCCTACCTGCACACCCATCTGAGCGAAAATCTTGATGAAGTGGCCTGGGTAAAAGAGTTGTTCCCCGACAGCCGCAGCTATCTGGACGTTTACCACCAGTACGGGCTGACCGGAGAGAAAAGCGTGTTCGCCCACTGTTTGCATCTGGAAGAACAAGAGTGGGATTGTCTGTGCCAAACCCGTTCGGCGATCGCCTTTTGCCCAACCTCGAATCTGTTTCTGGGCAGCGGTTTGTTCAACCTGCAAAAGGCCTGGCAGAAGCAGGTCAGGCTGGGTATCGGCACCGACGTCGGGGCCGGGACCACCTTTAATATGCTGGAAACGCTGGGTGAGGCTTACAAGGTCGCTCAGCTGCAGCGCTATCAGCTTTCCGCCTGTGAAGCCTTCTACCACGCGACGCTGGGCGGAGCTCGAGCCCTGTCGCTCGACGACAAAATCGGCAACTTCGACGTGGGCAAAGAGGCGGATTTTGTGGTGCTGGATCCGGCCGTGTCACCGCTGCAAAAGTTGCGACATGAAAACAGCCGCGAACTGGCGGAGCAACTGTTTGTGTTGATGACCCTGGGTGACGATCGCAATGTTTATCGTACTTACGTCGACGGCAAAGTGGTGTACCGAGCGGCCAAGTGCCAGGAGGCGGCATGATCCAGTTTCTGATTAATCAAACCCTGAAAACAGAAACCGCACTCGATCCCAACACCACGGTGCTGAACTACCTGCGGCGTGACCTTGGCCGCTGCGGCACCAAAGAGGGCTGTGCCTCCGGCGATTGCGGCGCTTGTACCGTGGTGTTGGCCGAGCCGGAAGGCGATCGGCTGCGTTATCGCAGCGTTAATGCCTGTCTGACCTTCGTCAGCGCGTTGCACGGCAAACAGTTGATCACCGTAGAGGATCTGAAACAGCAGGGGGAATTGCACGGCGTGCAGCAGGCTATGGTCGACTGCCACGGCTCACAGTGCGGTTTTTGTACACCGGGTTTCGTGATGTCGCTGTTCTGCCTGCAAAAAAACACAGCGTCCTATCAACGCGAACAGGCGCAGCAGGCACTGGCTGGCAACCTGTGCCGCTGTACCGGCTATCGCCCGATTTTGGCGGCGGCGCAGCAGGCGTGCGATAACCCTAAGCCGGACAGCTTCGACCACCACCAGCCACAAACGCTGCAACGGCTGCAGGCCATCCGTGCCGCAACGCCGCTGGAGGCTGAGGGCAAGCGCTGTTTGCTGCCGCAGAGCCTCGATGAGCTGGCGCAGCTCTATCAACAGCACCCGCAGGCCAAACTGCTGGCTGGCGGGACCGATCTGGCGCTGGAAATCACCCAGCGGCATCAGGATATCCCGCTGATCATCGCTATTGGCCAAATCGAGGCGCTCAGGCAGGTAAGCTGGCAGGGCGATCGTCTGGTGATTGGCGCCGGCGCCGCGTTGAGTGATTTGTATCCGATGTTGGCCAACTATCATCCGGCCTTTGGTGAACTGCTGGCGCGTTTTGCTTCCCAGCAGATCCGCAATCAGGGCACGTTGGGGGGCAATATTGCCAATGCTTCACCGATTGGCGACGGTGCGCCCTTATTGCTGGCGCTGGACGCGCTGCTGATCCTGCGCTGTGGTGCTACCCAGCGTGAACTGCCGTTGAACGACTTCTTCCTTGGCTACCGCCAAACCGCACTGCAGCCGGGGGAATTTATTGAAAGTATCGTACTGCCTGCCAGTGCACCGGCGGACTTTCGTGCCTGGAAAGTCTCCAAACGCCTGGAAGACGACATTTCGGCCGTGTGCGGCGCTTTCAATTTGACCTTTGATCAAGGCGTTATCCGCAGCGCCCGCGTGGCGTTCGGCGGCATGGCGGCGACCCCGAAACGCGCCGAACTCTGTGAGCAGCAACTGGTGGGGCAGCCCTGGCGGCGAGAAACCCTTGAGCAAGCGGCACAGGCGTTGGCGCAGGACTTTACGCCGCTGAGCGATTTCCGCGCCAGCAGCGCTTACCGTTTGCTGGTGGCGCAAAACCTGCTGCGCCGCTACTTCATTGCGCTGACAGCGCCGCAGCTGGCAATAGAGGTGACCGCTCATGAGTAATCGCAAAGGGACCGAACACACCCAGGAACACCTGGCAGAACGTTTCCGCCAGTCGTTAACCAGCGGCGTAGGCCGCAGCCGCAAGCACGAGAGTGCCGACAAGCACGTCAGCGGTGAAGCGCAATACATCGACGACAGGCTTGAGTTTCCGAACCAATTGCATCTGGCGGCCAGGCTGAGCGAACGGGCACATGCGCAGATCGAAAAGCTGGACCTGTCAGCATGTTACGACTTTCCCGGCGTGGTAAGGGTGATCAGCTGGCAGGACGTACCGGGCGAACTGGATATCGCCCCTTTAACGCACGGCGATCCGCTGCTGGCGAAAGATAAGGTGGAATACGTCGGACAGGTCATTGCGGTAGTGGCGGCGGAAGATCCGGAAATTGCCTGGCGTGCCGCTCAGGCGATTAAAGTGACCTATCAGGATTTACCGGCACGGTTGGACGTCACTCAATCTTTACGGGAAGGCTTCCTGGTGCAGGAGGCGCATCGTCATCAACGGGGTGACGCCGACCGCGCGTTGGCGCAGGCGAAACACCGCATTCAGGGGGAGCTGCATGTCGGCGGTCAGGAACACTTTTATCTGGAAACCCAGATTGCGTCGGTGATGCCGGCCGAGGACGGCGGCATGCTGGTGTATTCCTCGACTCAGAACCCAACCGAGATCCAAAAGCTGGTGGCCTCGGTGCTCAACCTGCCAATGCACAGAGTGACAATTGATACGCGGCGCATGGGCGGTGGTTTTGGCGGTAAGGAAACGCAGGCTGCCGGTCCTGCGTGTTTGTGCGCCGTGATGGCGTATCTCACCGGGCGACCGGTCAAAATGCGCCTTAACCGCCGCGATGACATGTTGATCACTGGCAAGCGCCACCCGTTTTATATTCAATATGACGTAGGTTTCGACGACAGCGGGCTGCTGCACGGGGTGAAAATCAGCCTGGCAGGCAACTGTGGTTATTCGCTCGACCTTTCGGGTTCTATCGTCGATCGCGCCATGTTCCACGCTGATAATGCCTATTTTCTGGAAGATGTGCTGATTACCGGCCACCGCTGTAAGACGCATACCGCTTCCAATACTGCTTACCGGGGCTTTGGCGGGCCGCAGGGCATGATGGCGATTGAGCAGGTCATGGATCATATTGCACGCTATCTGGCGCTCGATCCGTTGGCGGTGCGAAAAACCAACTATTACGGCAAGGATCAACGCAACGTTACGCATTATCACCAGCCGGTGGAGCAGAACCTGCTGCAGGAAATCACCGCAGAGCTGGAGCAAAGTGCCGATTATCAGGCCCGCCGTCAGGCGATCCGGCAGTTCAACGTGCAAAATCCAATCCTGAAAAAAGGGCTGGCGCTGACGCCGGTGAAGTTTGGTATTTCCTTCACCGCCGGCTTCCTTAACCAGGCCGGTGCGTTGGTGCTGGTGTACACCGACGGCAGCATTCAACTTAACCACGGCGGCACCGAAATGGGCCAGGGGCTAAACACCAAGGTGGCGCAGATTGTCGCCGAAGTGTTCCAGGTGGACATCGAACGTATTCAAATCACCGCTACCGATACCGGCAAGGTGCCGAATACCTCGCCGACGGCGGCGTCATCCGGCACGGATCTCAACGGCAAGGCGGCGGAGAATGCCGCGCTGATCATTAAACAGCGGCTGATCGAGATGCTGAGCAAACAGTATCAGGTCAGTGCGGAGCAGATTATTTTCAATAACGGCCAGGTCAAAGTGGCCGAGCGTTATTTCAGCTTCGAGCAGGTGGTCGAACAGGCCTATTTCAATCAGGTTTCGCTCGCCAGCACCGGCTATTACCGCACGCCGAAAATTTTCTACGATCGCGACCAGGCCCGCGGCCACCCGTTCTATTACTTCGCCTACGGCGCGGCCTGCGCGGAGGTGGTGATCGACACCCTGACCGGCGAGTACAAACTGCTGCGCGCCGACATCCTGCACGACGTGGGCGACTCGCTGAACCCGGCAATCGACGTCGGTCAGGTCGAGGGGGGCTTTGTGCAGGGCATGGGCTGGCTGACCAGCGAAGAGCTGGTGTGGGACGAACAAGGGAAGTTGCTGACTAACGGGCCTGCCAGCTACAAAATCCCGGCTATCGGCGATGTGCCTGCCGATTTGCGCGTCAGGCTGCTGGAAAACCGCAAAAACCCCGAGGATACGGTGTTTCATTCCAAAGCGGTGGGCGAGCCGCCGTTTATGCTGGGCATTTCGGTATGGTGCGCAATCAAAGACGCGGTCGCCAGCCTGGCGGATTACCGCCTGCAACCCAACATTGACGCACCGGCCACGCCGGAACGGGTGCTGTGGGGCGTGCAACAGATGCTGGCAAGTGACATTGTCACTGAATTGACGCGGGAGAACGGCGATGGACGAATGGATTGAGGCGCTGGCAGAGGCACGCAGGCGCGGCGAGCCCTGCGTGCTGGTGACGCTGGTCGATGAACGAGGCTCCACGCCGCGCAACCGGGGTAGCAAAATGCTGGTAACCGTCGAACGTGCGGTGAATACCATTGGCGGCGGCCATCTGGAGTTTCAGGCATTGGCGATTGCCCGCGAAATGCTGCAACAGGCTGCGCCCCAGTTACGGCTGGAACGTTTCCCGCTGGCGGCGCGACTGGGCCAGTGCTGCGGCGGTACCACCAGCGTGCTGTTTGAGCCGATGATATCGCCGCGCCCGCAGATCGCTCTGTTTGGTGCCGGCCACGTCGGGCGCGCACTGGTGAATATCCTCGCCACGCTGCCGTGCCGGGTGCGCTGGGTGGACGGCCGCGCGGCGGAATTCCCGCTGGTTATTCCCGCCGGGGTGCAGCAAGAAATCAGCGATGAGCCACTGGAGATCGTCGACGCCATGCCGCCGGGCAGTTTCTTTATCGTCATGACCCACGATCACGCGCTGGATCTGGCGCTGGCGGAGCGTATTTTACGTCGCGGCGACGCAGGGTACTTCGGCCTGATCGGATCGCTGACCAAACGCAAACGCTTCGAATACAAGCTCGGCCAACGCGGCATCAGCGAAGCGGCGATCGCCGCCATGCGCTGCCCCCTGGGCCTGCCGGACGTGAAGGGCAAACTGCCGGCGGAGATCGCGGTGGCGGTGGCCGGGGAGGTTATTGCCTGCTACGGACAAGGTTTACGCTGAAAAGGTTTTCATTCAACCGAAGGCCAAAAAGCCTGATGCTTAGGCCAACTCAACATTCTAATCACTTGTTTTTGCTCAAACTGCCAACTGCGCCTAAGCTAGGATGTGGCCTGGGAACTGGGGTTCCCGCGCAATTTATTCTGTGAACATGGAGGAGTTTCGATTTGATGCGTTTATCTACATTGGTGTTGGCGATCGGCATGGCGCTGAGCTCGCAGGCACAGGCAGCAGAAACTAACCCGCACGCTGACCACACCGCGTTGCCGAGTGGTCAGGCGAAGGAGGCTAACGTGACCGGTGAAGCCAACCAGCACAACAATAAAAAGAACCAGAACCCGTTCTTCTACCAAAGTCGCCTGCCGTTCCAGGCGCCGCCGTTCAATTTGATTAAAGAGAGCGACTACGCCCCGGCAATTGATGCCGGTATCAAGCAAAAGCTGGAGGAAGTGGAGAAGATTGCCAACAACCCGGCCAAGCCTGATTTTAAAAATACCTTCGTGGCGCTGGAACAGTCTGGGGCGTTGCTGTCACGCGTGATGAACGTGTTTGGTGCCATGACCTCGGCCAACACCAGCGACGCGCTGCAAAAGTTGGATGAAGAAAGCTCACCGAAGCTGGCGGCGCTGGACGACGCCATCATGCTCAACAGCAAACTGTTCGCGCGTATCAAGACGATTTATCAGCAGCGTGATGCGCTGAAGCTGGATGCGGAATCTCGCCGCCTGGTGGAAGTGACTTACAAAAACTTCGAGCTGGCGGGGGCCAATCTCTCCGACGCCGATAAAACCAAGCTGAAGGCGCTGAACCAGGAAGCGGCGACGCTGAGTACCCAGTTCTCCAACAAGCTGCTGGCGGCGACCAAAGATGGTGCGCTGGCTATCGCCGACAAGGGTAAGTTGGACGGATTGTCTGAGAGCGAACTGGCCGCTGCCGCTCAGGCCGCCGGTGAGCGTAAGCTGGACAAGCAGTGGTTACTGGTATTGCAAAACACCACCCAGCAGCCGGATTTGCAAAGCCTGAAAAATCGAGACACCCGCAAGGCGCTGTTTGACGCTTCGTGGAACCGGGCAGAAAAGGGTGACGGCAACGACACTCGCCAGACGATTGCCCGCCTGGCCAAAGTTCGTGCCGAACAGGCCAAACTCTTGGGCTTCCCGAACTATGCCGCCTGGAAGCTGCAAAACCAGATGGCCAAAACGCCGGATGCGGCGCTGAGCTTTATGCGTAATATCGTCCCGGCAGCCACTGCGCGTGCCGAACGAGAAGCCAAAGACATTCAGGCGGCTTCCGACCAGCAGAAAGGCGATTTCAAGGTTGCCGCCTGGGATTGGCAGTTCTATGCCGAACAGGTGCGCAAGGCGAAGTACGATCTGGATGAATCGCAGATCAAACCTTACTTCGAATTGGATAACGTGCTGAACAACGGCGTGTTCTATGCCGCCAACCTGCTGTACGGCATCAGCTTCAAAGAACGTAAGGATATCCCGGTTTACCAGTCGGACGTGCGCGTGTATGAGGTGTTCGATAAAGACGGCAAATCGATGGCGCTGTTCTATACCGACTTCTTTAAACGCGACAACAAAGGCGGCGGCGCCTGGATGAGCAACTTCGTCGAACAGTCGAAGTTGAAAGGCACCAAACCGGTGATTTACAACGTTGCCAACTTTACCAAACCGGCAGCAGGTCAGCCTGCATTGCTGTCTTACGACGACGTGATCACCATGTTCCACGAGTTTGGTCATGCGTTGCACGGTATGTTCGCCGATCAGGAATACCCAAGCCTTTCAGGTACCAATACCGCACGTGATTTTGTCGAATTCCCCTCGCAGTTCAACGAGCACTGGGCCAGCGATCCTAAAGTCTTTGCGCATTACGCCAAACACTACAAAACCGGTGAAGCCATGCCGCAGGAACTGGTCGATAAAATCAAAAAAGCCGACAAGTTCAACAAGGGCTACGACATGACCGAGCTGCTGTCTGCGGCACTGTTGGATATGCACTGGCATATGCTGAGCGCCGATCAGCCGCAGCAGGACGTGGATAAATTCGAAGCCGAATCGCTGATGAAAGACAAGATCGATCTCAGCTACGTGCCGCCACGCTATCGCTCAAGCTACTTCAAACACATCTGGGGTAACGGCTATGCCGCCGGTTATTATGCCTATCTGTGGACTGAAATGCTGGCGGATGACGCCTTCCAGTGGTTCAGCGAGCACGGTGGGCTGACGGCGGAGAACGGCCAGCGTTTCCGCGATATGGTGCTGTCGCGCGGCAACAGCCAGGATCTGGAGAAGTTGTACGTCGAGTGGCGCGGTAAAGAACCGAGTATCGAGCCGATGTTGATCAACCGCGGTCTTAAAGACGAATAACAGTTCGCGGCATAACCCAAAACTCCCAGAAGGGCGCAAGTTTCTTGCGTCCTTTTTTTCGTCGGGACATAGCCGAAACGAGGATTTATCATGCGCCGGATATTTTTGGCCCGTGAGCAATCAAGCACAAAGATGGCAGACCGATCCTGTGGTTGCCAATAAGTCAGGCCCCGCGAGCGGGGCCCAACGTCCTCAGCGGTTAACCACCTTGGCAGGCAATGCAACTACCAGCAATGAACTGATCAGCAGACACCCGGCGAATGCCCACAGAGCGCCGCCGCTTTTACCGGTCAGGTCCAATGCCAGCCCCATCAGCGAGTTACTCACTAACCCGGCAATGTTTGCCAGCGAACAGGCCAGCGCGAAGCCGGTTGCCGCTGCTGTGCCGCGCAGAAAGGTGGCCGGCAGGCTGAAAAACACCGGTACCGCACCGATGATTGCGGCCTGCGCAACAGAGAACAGCAACACCGTGGCGATCACGTTATGGGTGAAGAACGTGCTGCCGGCCATCGCCATCGCGCCGACAATAAAGGGCACGATGATGTGCCAGCGACGCTCACGCATGCGGTCGGAACTGGTACCGATCAGCAACATCCCCAGCAGGGCAGCAACGCTCGGTAACGCAGTCAGCAGGCCGATGGTAGTGATGTTGGTCACGCCGGCAGTCTTGATAAAGGTTGGCATCCAAAAGCCCATGGCATAGGCGCTAAGCAGGATCGAGAAGTCAATGCCACCCAACATCCACACTTTGAGGTTAAAGAAACCGTCGCGAAAACTGTGCTTGCTGTGGCTGGCTTCGGCGTCGTCCTGGGCCAGATCGTCTGCAATGCGTTGTTTTTCGTCCTCGGACAGCCATTTGGCCTGTCGATAGTTGTTCGGCAGCACCCAGAACGTGAGTACGCCCAACAATACGCTGGGAATGCCTTCCAGCAGAAACAGCCATTGCCAGCCGTGCAGCCCGTGGCGCATATCAAAATGTCCCATGATCCAGCCAGACAGCGGGCCGCCAAGCACGCTAGACAGGGGCAGGCCGATCATGAACAGCGCAATGATGCGGCCGCGACGGTAAGTCGGGAACCACAGCGTCAGATAATACAGTACTCCTGGCAGGAAGCCGGCTTCCGCTACGCCAAGTAAAAAGCGGATGATGTAAAACTGGTTGGGGGTAGTGACAAACATCGTACAGGCGGAAAGCAGGCCCCAGGTGATCATGATGCGGGCAATCCACACCTTGGCGCCGACGCGCTGCAGGATCAGGTTACTCGGCACTTCAAACAGGATATAGCCGACAAAGAACAGCCCGGCGCCCAGCCCGAAGGCGGCCTCGCTCAGTTGCAATTGGTCGGCCATCTGCAACTTGGCCAAACCGACGTTGATGCGGTCGAGATAGGCGGCCAGATAGCACAAACAGAGGAACGGGATCAGCTTCCAGGTGATTTTGCGGTACAGAAGCGATTCTGCTCCCGCTTTCCCGGTTAACGGGGTTTCAACAATGGCCATGATGATGTCTCCAGGTGGTGCATGGTGGCCTCCGGAGGAGGAGCGTTGTGTGTTTGCTTTTGAGGCGCTTTCCGCGCCTTCTTTATTGTTCAGCTCTCCGTGCAGGTGAAGCTCTGGGTTACAGCCGGTTCAGATAATCGAGGGCCTCCTTTTTAGTCACGACGTCACCGTATTTACTGTCGATGTCGAACAGATTGGCCTCATGCGGCCCGGGGTGACGATCGCCTACGCATTCCCGCACGACGATGGTGCGGAACCCGTGCTGTACCGCGTCCACTGCGCTGGCACGGATACAGCCGCTAGTGGAGCAACCGGCCAACAGCAGGGTATCGACGCCCAGCGCCACCAACATCGGGGCCAAAGAGGTGCCGAAAAAGGCGCTGGCATACTGTTTGGTTAATACCACTTCTGCGGCCAGAGGAGTTACCTGCGTGCAAAAAGCCGCCAGCGGGTTGCCTTCCACCATGTCCTTCATAACCGGAGCTTTTTTCACCCAAATGCCGCCATCGGCAAAATGCCCCGCATGATAGCGGATATTGGTGTGAATCACCGGAATTCCCGTTTGGCGAGCGGTGGCCAACAGCGCCACGCTCTCGTCGACCGCGCTGACCACGCCGGGAGCGAACAGTGGTGCACCCTCGGTTGTGTAGCCCTGCATAAAGTCGATCATCAGCAGGGCCGGATGTCGGCCGAAGCCGATGCGGTTGCCCCAGACGCCGCTGTAATTCTCGGTGAGTGAGTTATCGGCTGCGGATGCCATAGTTGCTCCTTAATAGGCGCCGGACAGCAGGGCACCTGCGCCGGGAACGATCGGCTCCAGCTCCAGCGCGGTCAGCATGGCGTAAGTGGTTGCGATGGCGGCGGTCAATACCGGTTTGCCGGTTTGTGCTTCAACGGTAGCCACCGCCGGTAAGGACGGCATTTGCACGCAGGCGGACAGCACGATGGCGTCAACGTCGCTCAGATCCATCTCGGCGACAATGCCCGACAGTTTGGCCGGGTCATGGCGTCCCACGGCCAGATTGTCGGCAATCTCCAGTGCCCGCCATACCTTGACCTCAATACCCTCGTGCTCGATATAGTCCACCACCATTTGGGTCAGGGGTTTCATGTAGGGGGCGACTAACGCAATGCGTTTGGCCCCCAGCACTTTCAGACCGTTGACCAGCGCTCCGGCGCTGCTGATGACCGGAGCGCCAGCGTTATTATCTTGCGTCACCTGTGCCAGTCGGGCCTGTGACTCACGGTGATAGCCCAGCCCCATCGACATGATTGCCACCAGGCAGGCATAACCGAGCACGTCGACTTGTGCGTCGGAAAGTTCCAGAGCACAACGGTCGGATTCGGCGTCCATCGCCGCCAACTCCGCCTTGCTGACGTGTTTCATGCGCATGCGGCTGGAGTGAAAGGTGAAACGCTCCGGGCGGATTAGCTGACGAGCGTTCAGCATCGCCGGAATTTCGGTTTCCATCGTGGTGTTGGAGCTGGGGACGATTTGGCCGATACGGTAATTTTTAGTCATGACACCACTCCTTAATTAATCCAGAAAATTGCCCAGAGCACGGAAGAAACCGTCAAAGTCGTCCCACGGGATCATATGTCCGGCATTTTCAACGTGCGCGAGAGTTATCTCTGGCTGCAATGCGCGGATCTCCGCCTCGTCTTCCTGCTGGATCACGCCGCCAAGGCCCGCGACCATCAGTAATGTCGGCATGCTCAACGCGGGATAATCGCGATGACTATCGACCTGATGGAAATCTTCATAGGCGCGTTGGATGGCCGGTTCATAGCAGGTGTGCAGCCATTCGGCACGCAGTTGGCGCTGCGATTCGCTCCAGTTGGGGCAGTAAGTGCGCATCTGTTCGGCGTTCATGCCCAACAGTGACTGACGGATCGAATCGACATACCAGGGCCACTTGCCCGGATATTCACGACGACCGGGACCGGAAACTGGCGGGTCGATCAGCACCAGCCGTCGCACCCCTGCCGGATGGAGCGCGGCAGCGCGTAAGGCAAAGCGCGCCCCCATTGAATGACCGAGCAGGGCGTAGTTTTCCAATTGCAAAGCGCCAGCGAAAGAGGTTATGTCCTGGGCACAGGTTTCGGCGTCATAAGCCAGGTCCGGTCCGCTGGCGGATAGACCGCGCCCACGCACGTCCAGCACGTAGGTGTCGTACTTTTCAGCCAGTCGTTCGGCGACGAAGCCCCAGGTGATCGCCGGGCTGGTGATGCCGGGGATCAGGATCACCACCGGGCCTTGCCCGCCGTAGCGCAGATAGTGCTGGCGAATGCCGTTGGCCTGCACGTTGGCGCCATACAGAAAGTGGCTCATGCGGCGTTCTCCGATTTCAGTGCTTGCGCGTACAGGTCATAGCCGTAAACCCAGGCGGGATCTTCCTGCGTGCGCAGGAAGGTATTGGCATTGGATACCGCCTGCACGCGAGAAGCCCGCTCTTTGCGGTTGGCTTCATACAGTTGGAAAGCGGTGCGATAGTCGGTCAGGCCGGTTTCCTGCAGACAACGCGCCAGCATGGCGGCGTCTTCGATCGCCATGGCTGCGCCCTGAGCCATGTGCGGCTTCATCGGGTGGCAGGCATCGCCAAGCAGTACCATGCGGCCTTCGCTCCACAACGGCAGCGGTTTACGGTTCAGCAACGGCCATTTGGTGACCTGTTCGCTGGACTCGATCAATGCCTGCACAATCGGGTGATAACCGGCGAAGGTTTCGTACATTTCCTCGCGGCTGCTGTCGATAAAGCTGCCCTGGAAATCCCATGCCGGGTGCGGCACGCCGCTGACGTAGTAGTATTCGTCGCGCTTTTGGGTGGTGTAATAGACCATCAAGTGACGATCGGCCGACCACCATTTAACGCAGTCTTCAAAACTCAGGTTGTATTTGGCCAGTTTATCGCCGCGAATCAACGCCCGGTGCGCCACCCAACCACTGTAGGTTGGGGCTTCAGTGCCCAGCAGGTGTTCGCGAATGCGGGAATTGATGCCGTCGGCGCCAATCACGATGTCTGCACTGGCCTGAGTACCGTCGGCAAAATTCAGCACCACATGGTTTTCGCGCTCTTCAATCTTGCTCAGGTGCTTGCCAAAATGCACGCTGCCCGGTTGCAGTGCCGCCATCTGCAAGGCCTGCAGATCGCCGCGGTGTACCGTCACGTAAGCGGCACCGTATTCTTTGCGGGCAAATGCCCCCAGTTCGATGCGAGATAGATAATCACCCGTTTCGGCGTCGCGGCTGAACCAGAAGTCCGGGTGAGACGCCATTTGCTCCAAGGGTTGTTCAATGCCGAGACGGCGGAAAATCTTCAATACGTTTGGCCCCATATGGATACCGGCACCCAATCGTGAAAACACCGGACTCTGTTCGTACAGGTCGACGGTAAAGCCCGCTTTTTGCAGCAGACCGGCGGCGGCGGCGCCACCCAAACCGGCGCCGACTACGGCAATGCGTTGTTGTTTGCTCATCATTTTTCCCCTGACTGTTGGTTTTTTTACCTGCTATCCGCTGCGATAACGGATAATCGATTTATAGTGTATACGCTAAATAACGCAAAGTTGCATAAGTGTTAATTTTGACTTGGCTCACGCTAATAGGCCGCCTGTTTCTGTTAACCTTATGTTAATCACAGGATGGGGAGGGCTTAAAATAGGATTTGCTTATAGGTGTCTCGGGCTTCTTGCTTCCGGTGGTTTTTTAGTCTTAGATAATTAAAAGAGTGTATTCACTGTAATTTGTACAAAATAACCTCGTTGACGCCGGGTGCGTCGACCCCTTTAGGCAAAACAGGAGATACCGCATGGCGGTCAATGATAGTCAGTTGGTTCAGCTGTTCGAGCAGGTGCTTACGCTGTCGAAGGTTGATGCTTCGCAAAGCGTGGCGATCCTGAAAAGTCACTATTCCGATACGCGCACGGTACGCGCAGCTACCGATGCTGCACTGCGATTGGGCGCTAAGGTTTATGCGGTGGAGTTGCCCTCGTTTAACCATCCGCGCGCCATGGGCAACGACATGACTGCTTATTGCGGTGATACGGCATTGACCGGCAACCATGCGGCTCAGCGCGCGTTGGAAGCCGCCGATCTGGTGGTCGACACCATGATGTTGCTGCACTCGCCGGAGCAGGAGCAAATCCTTAAGACCGGCACGCGTATTTTGCTGGCGGTCGAGCCGCCGGAGGTGTTGGCACGGATGTTGCCTAATGCGGAAGACAAAGCGCGAGTGTTGGCGGCGGCTGCCGTGCTGGAACAGGCAAAATTAATGCAGGTGAAATCTGTCGCCGGCAGCGATTTTCGCGCCCCGCTGGGGCAATACCCCACGGTAACCGAATACGGTTACGCCGACGAACCGGGACGTTGGGATCACTGGCCAAGCGGCTTCCTGTTCACCTGGCCGAATGAGGAACAGGCCGAAGGGGTACTGGTGCTGGATGTGGGCGATATCCTGCTGCCGTTCAAGAGCTATGCGCGGGAACGGATCACTCTGGAGATAGACAAGGGCTTTGTGACGTGTATTCACGGGGGGTTTGAGGCGGAATATCTTCGGGAGTACATGAAATATTTCAACGATCCGGAAGTGTACGGCATCTCGCACATCGGCTGGGGCTTACAGCCACGTGCACAGTGGACGGCGATGGGGCTGCACGACAAAAACGACGGGATGTGTATGGATGCACGTGCTTTCTACGGCAACTTCCTTTTTTCCACCGGGCCGAATACCGAAGTCGGTGGTACGCGTAAAACGCCGTGCCACATGGATATCGCGCTGCGCCATTGCGACATTAGCCTGGATGGCACGACGGTAGTGGCGGATGGCGAAGTGGTGGCTCCTGCGGCGTCCCGAGTAAGCCAGGGCTAACCTTGCTGCTAAACGCGGGGGTTTGTACTATTCTCGGTGGTTTCCATAGATGGTGAGAGTAACGCAATGACGCCCCCCGAATACCCGGCTGCAGAAAACGGCAAGACCGAAAATTATCATTTTACTGAACAAGTCGGGCACCTGCTTCGTAAGGTTTACCAGCGCCATGTGGCCATCTTTCAGCAGAACGTTGGCGATTCGCAGCTGACTGCGGTGCAGTTTATTACCCTGTGCGCGGTGCGTGACATGGGCCCGAGTTCGCTAACTGAGCTGGTGCAGGTGACGGCGGTCGATCAGGCCACCATTCGCGGCATTGTCGAGCGCCTCAAAGCGCGTGAACTGATCACCGTTATGCCGGATCCTGTCGACCGGCGCAAAGTGGTGGTCGGGCTGACTGATACCGGTGCCGATCTGTTGAGGGAAACGGTGCCGCATGCGGCGAAGATCACAGAATTAACCTTCGGCGCGCTCAATCCGGCCGAACGTATAGCACTGATGTTCCTGCTCAATAAAATGCTGGAAGACCAGCCACCCGGCTGATTCGCCCCGCGCAACTGCTGTTGTCTGGTGAGTGCGGTGGCGGCGAGGTCACGGCCCACAATTCATACCCTATAGCTTTCAAGTTGCAGCCAGGCTGGCAGCTTGCCCACTCTCAAGTCAGTAACTGGGATGAGCAAGTGCGGCAACGACGCAGCGGCGTGAAAGATGACGGGTATCACCAGAGCGCAGGCGGAGACGCGAGAATGGCGATATCTGAAGTGCAATCGCCCAGGGAAGGCGCGGTAAAAACGCTGACGGAGCATCCATTGATGCTGTCGGTAAATGGCGAAAATATTCATACCTGGGTGATGGCGGATACGCCTCTGTTGTTGGTGTTACGCAACGATTTGGCGCTCAATGGCCCAAAGTACGGCTGCGGCCTCGGAGAGTGCGGCGCATGCACCGTATTGGTTGACGGCATTGCCGCACGCTCCTGCGTGATCCCGGCTCTGGGTGTGACCGGCCGTGAGGTCACCACGCTGGAAGGGCTGGGCGATCGCCAACATCTGCATCCGGTGCAGCGCGCTTTTATTGAAGAACAGGCGGCGCAGTGCGGTTATTGCCTGAACGGCATGATCATGACCACCAAAGCCCTGTTGGATCGAAATCCCTCGCCCAGCGACACAGAAATCCGTCAGGCACTGTCCGGCAATCTGTGTCGTTGCGGCACCCATATCGAAATCCTGCGTGCGGTTCAGCGCGCTATCACTCTGTATCGCAACGAGGAAACCTCGTCCCATGACTGATACCCATTCCTCATTGCCGAGTCAGGCGGAGCTATTGCAGCGCCAGGGCACATTGCTGATTGTCGATCAGATCCAACCGCCGCCAGGGCTGGTACCGAAAGGTCAGACGCCGAGCCTGAAACCCAAAGAACAAGGGTTGTTTATTGCCATTTGCGACAGCGGTGAGGTTTATGCCTTCAACGGCCATGTCGATCTGGGCACTGGCGTGCGCACCGCATTAGGTCAGATTGTCGCCGAAGAGCTTTACCTGCGCATGGATCAGGTGCGCATGGTGCTGGGCGACACTGAAAGCACGCCGAATCAGGGGGCGACTATCGCCAGTGCCACCCTGCAGATTTCGGCGGTACCCCTGCGTAATGCCGCCGCCGAAGCGCGCCGCTGGTTGCTGCAGCAGGCGGCACAACGTTTTGACTTCAGAGTAGAGCAACTGACGCTGGACGACGGCATCGTTGTTAGCCCTGACGGGCAAAGGCTGAGCTATGGCGAACTGGTGGCTGGTGTACATATTGCATTAACGATAAGCGGTGATGCGCCGCTTAAGCCGCAGGCCGAGTACCGTTTGGTGGGTACCAGCACCGCACGTGTCGATATCCCGGCCAAGGCCACAGGCGAATCCACCTATGTGCACGATATGCGGCTGCCGAACATGTTACACGGGCGGGTGGTGCGACCGCCGTATGCGGGCTACGACAGCGGTGAGTTTGTCGGCACCAGCCTGCTGGCGGTGGACGAACGATCGATTGCCCATATTCCCGGCATCGTCAAGCTGGTGGTGATAGAAGACTTTATCGGCATTGTTGCCGAGCGCGAGGAGCAGGCGATCAAGGCGGCACAGGCGCTGCAGGTGAGCTGGAAAGACTGGCGGCGTAACCTGCCGCAGATGACCGATGTGGCTCAGGCGCTGCGCGATAATCCCCATTCGACGCGGGTGGTGCATGATACCGGCAACGTGGATACAGCGTTGGCTGCCGCCGACCGACGCTTTACCCGCAGTTATCTTTGGCCATATCAACTGCATGCGTCGATTGGCCCGTCCTGCGCATTGGCAGATTACCAACCACAGCAACTGCGGGTGTGGTCGGGCAGCCAGAACCCGCACTTGTTGCGCGCCGATCTTGCCTGGCTGCTGGAGTACCCGGAAAATCAGATTGAAATCATCCGCATGGAGGCCGCCGGCTGTTATGGTCGTAACTGCGCCGATGATGTCTGTGCGGATGCGGCGCTGCTGTCGCGAGCGGTAGGCCGTCCGGTACGGGTGCAGCTAACCCGTGAGCAGGAACACCTGTGGGAACCGAAGGGCACTGCGCAACTGATGGAGGTTGACGGTGGGTTGGACGCCGCCGGTGATCCGGTCGCCTATGATTTTCGCACCTATTATCCTTCCAACGGTGCGCCCACCCTGGCGCTGTTGCTGACCGGAAGGGTGGAGCCGGTGCCGGTGGCTTATGAGATGGGGGATCGCACTTCGGTACCGCCCTATGAATATCCGGCGTTGCGCGTCAGCATTGAGGATATGGCACCGATTGTCCGCGCTTCCTGGATGCGGGGCGTATCGGCACTGCCGAATACCTTCGCGCACGAGTCCTATATTGATGAACTGGCTATCGCCGCCGGCGTCGATCCGCTTGAATATCGACTGCGTTATATCAAGGATCAACGTGCCACCGAACTGATGCGCAGTACCGCCGAACGTGCCGGCTGGACGCCGCATACCGAACCTATGCAAACCCCGGCGGAAGACGGCGTACTGCGTGGACGAGGCTTTGCCTATGCGCGTTATATTCACAGTAAGTTTCCCGGTTTCGGTGCCGCGTGGGCAGCCTGGGTCGCCGACGTTGCCATCGACAAAGTCAGTGGCGAAGTGGCGGTCACGCGGATTGTGGTCGGGCACGACGCCGGCATGATGGTCAATCCGGACGGCGTACGTCACCAGATCCACGGCAACGTTATCCAGTCGACCAGCCGGGTGCTAAAAGAGCGAGTGACCTTCGAAGAATCCACGATCTCCAGCAAAGAATGGGGGGCTTACCCGATCCTGACTTTCCCGGAGGTGCCGGAGGTGGATGTCGTGATGATGCCACGCCCTTACGATCCGCCATTGGGGGCCGGTGAGTCTGCCTCGGTGCCCAGCGCGGCAGCCATCGCCAATGCGGTGTTTGACGCCACCGGTATTCGGTTTCGCGAGTTGCCGATTACCTCTGATCGACTGCGCGAGGCGTTGAACGGTCCGGATAGTCAGCGGCAGCCGTCAACGCAGCCAGTCAAAACTAAACGCAGTAAATGGTGGTTTGGTGGCGTGGCCGGGATTTTAGGGGCCGCGCTGGGTGTTGCGACGACGGCACTGCCATGGCGTGCCGAAATTGCGCCGGTGGCTACCCCTGGCTCAGGTACCTGGTCTGCCGCGACCCTGGAAAGGGGGCGTCAGTTGGCCGCTGCCGGGGATTGCGCGGTATGCCATACCGCCTCGGAAGGGCTAACCAATGCCGGGGGGCGGGCGATGGAAACTCCGTTTGGAACCCTGTACAGCACCAATATCACCCCAGATGTGGAAACCGGTATCGGCAACTGGTCGTTTACCGCGTTCGACCGGGCGATGCGTCAGGGCATCAGCCGCGATGGCAGGCATTTGTATCCGGCATTTCCCTATACGGCGTTCAGTAAGA
Source organism: Serratia sp. AXJ-M (assembly GCF_046531865.1). Lineage (NCBI taxonomy): Bacteria > Pseudomonadati > Pseudomonadota > Gammaproteobacteria > Enterobacterales > Yersiniaceae > Serratia > Serratia sp. AXJ-M. The sequence continues at coordinate 2,413,839 of NZ_CP059394.1, forward strand.
TGACCGAGGGTGACATGCAAGCGCTGTATGCCTATATGATGTCGCAACCGGCGGTGGTGCAAAGTACCCCGGCTAATCAGATGCGTTTCCCGTTCAATATGCGCTCGTTAATGGCCGGCTGGAATGCGCTGTTTCTCCGCCAGGGCGAGTTTCAGTCAAATCCGACGCAAAGCGCGCAGTGGAACCGTGGCGCTTACCTGGTTAACGGGTTGGGCCATTGTGCCGCCTGCCATTCCCCGCGCAATCTAATGGGCGCTGAAAAGGGCGGCAGCAACTTTTTGGCGGGGGCGATGGTGGATGGCTGGGAAGCGCCGGCATTAAACCAATTGGCCAATGCGGACAAATCCTGGACCGAAGAGCAGCTATTCCAGTATTTGCGTAGCGGTCATTCTGCCGAGCATGGCGTCGCGGCCGGCCCGATGGGGCCGGTGGTCGCCGAACTGGCCACACTGCCGGAAACCGACGTTCGAGCGATGGCCAATTACCTGATTTCATTGAGCAACCCGACCGGATTGAACCTGGAACCGCAGGCCAAACCGGCTACCACTCTTTCGACCGCCGTAGGGCAATTGGGCGGAGAACGTCTGTTTCAGGGCGCTTGCCAAGCCTGTCACAGCGCCGCCAGCGGCGGGCCGCAGCTGTTTGGCGTCAGCCCGGACTTGGCGAATAACACCAATATATTCAGCGAGCGGCCGGATAACCTGATTAACGTGATTTTGCAGGGGATTTCCAAACCGGCTACCGCTGATTTGGGCTTTATGCCTGGATTCAAAGACAGTTTTTCCGATCGCCAAGTGGCTGATCTGGTGAATTATCTACGGCAGCATTATGCCGGGGACAAACCGGCATGGCGCGATGTCGAAACGCAGGTTGCCAGGCTACGTGCCAATCCGGGCAGCCATTAACTGTGGTTAAAAAACGGCGCTATTGCGGTTGCAGGAAAGCGATAAGCCGCTGCGCCGGTAGCGGTAACTGGGCCAACTGACGCACTACGATAGACAGCTGGCGTGTGGCCCAGGTATCGTCCAGCGCAAGAATTCTGACTTGCATGCCCGGCCATTGCCGGGCGATCTCCTCCGGTACCACGGCGATACCGGCACCACGCGTCACCATCCGACACACCACTTCAAAGCTTCCTGCACGGGCGCGTAAACGCATTGGGCCGCCGTTGCGTAGGGCGTGTTGCGCCAAATGTTGCTGCAGCGCGCTGTCGTCGCTTAAGCCAATAAAGTCATATGCCAGCGTTTCGCTAAAGCTGACGCTGGCGCGGCCGGCTAACGGATGATCGACCGGTAGCGCCAGCACCAGGCGATCCTGGCGGAACGGGTAGCTTTCCAGCCCGCGCAGGTCGGCGTGGTTGGCGACAATGCCGATATCCGCAGTTTGATCGAGGATCGACTGGCTGATCGCCGTGCTGGGCAACTCTTCCAACGCAATGTCCGTCTGTGGGTTAAGCAGCAGATAGTCGGCCAGCAGCTCCGGGAGAAAAGCGCTGGCGGCGACGGTATTGGCCAGAATACGCAAATGGCAGGCATTGCCCGGGGAAAACTCTGCCATATCCCCCCGTAGCCGTTCGCTTTGCTGTAACAACAGACGAGCATGGCCCAACAGGCGTTCACCGGCCTGAGTGGTTTGTACTCCCCGCGCGCCGCGGGCCAAAAGCTGAATACCAGCCTGTTGCTCCAATCCGCGAATGCGGGCACTGGCCGATGCCAGCGACAGGCAGGCACGATCGGCCCCGGCGGTGATGCTGCCCGCCTCTGCCACGGCGATAAACAGCCGCAGGTCGGTAAAATCGAAATGCATCGGCTTCTCCTACGTATTTGCCTCAGGTTGGCTCAGTGATTGCCGCATTGTGCGGCAGGCAAGGGCTGCGGACAATCCATGCACCAAGGGATAATGAGGAAGGATAGACCTATGACGTTGACGCTACCTGAAATTTTAGCCCTGCTGGGCATCTTTATGCTGGCGGGCACGGTAAAGGGAGTGATTGGCCTGGGGCTGCCCACGGTGTCTATGGGGTTACTCAGCCTGCTGATGTCTCCGGCACAGGCTGCGGCGCTGTTGCTGATGCCGTCGCTGGTGACCAACTTCTGGCAGTTGTTCACCGGGCCGGACGTCCGTGCACTTTGCCGCAGGTTGTGGCCGATGATGGCCTGTGTCGCCATGGGCACAATGCTGACCACGGGCACCTTGACCACCGGTCAAAACCGGTTGGCACCGATAGCGTTGGGGGTCTGTTTGGTCGTTTACGCGCTGTTGGGTTTTAGCCGTTTTCAGTGGCGGCTTTCACCCAGGGCTGAACGCAGGTTGGGCCCTCTATGCGGTGTACTTACCGGGCTGATTACCGGTGCTACCGGGGTATTCGTGATCCCGGCGGTTCCTTATTTAAATGCATTGGGATTGGCGCGTGACGATCTGGTGCAGGCGTTGGGGCTGTCATTCACCGTTTCGACGTTGGCATTAGCCGCCGGCCTGGCGTGGCAACATGCATTGCCGGGCGCGTTGCTAGGCACCTCATTATTGGCATTGCTTCCTGCGCTGGTGGGGATGTGGTTGGGGAGTGTGCTGCGCCGGCATTGTCGCCCTGCGGTATTTCGTCGCTGTTTTTTTATCGGTCTGTTAGTTTTGGGAATTGAAATAGTGTGGAATGGCATTAATTAAATGCGAGTAAATAATGTTTCACCCAGTTGCGAAGTAATTGGTTTGTATTAGAAGTTAAATTAAATATTCCGTATAATTCATTCTATTTAGTTGACTTGACTCTATCGGCGGAAATGGTTTTATATATTGACATGGCGGCGGCGTATGTTTATATCTATGAGTTCAGATCAAGAATGGATTTTAAATGTGAATATTATAAAAATAAGGAAATATTATGAAGACCCTAACGAAAGCTGAAATTATGATGATTGGCGGGTGGCCTCATTGCTCGAGGGGCTAGAGCTGTTTTTGGCAGTGTGGTCGGTTCATCGATTGGTTCGTTGAGTGCTTGTTTTGGTAGTGGGAATGGTTCACAAAATGCTTCAAGAAGCAACTCTGGCTCTTATAATGGCGGCACCTGCAACTGGTAGTAATATATATTACCCAGTGTGATGCGACTGTGCCAGATATTGGCATGGTCGCATGCTAATGTTGAACTGGTATCTTTTATGAAGACGTTTTTGTCGGCTTTTATTATGGTCGCTCTTTCTGTCGGGCTATCTCGTAATTTGCTTTTTATTGTGGGGCTTAGCCAATATAGCGGTATATTTAGATTTAACATCCCTTGTGAAATGGCTAAATGGATGATTTATTTCCTTGTGCTGCTAGGGACAATGACTTTTATGAGGTTAATATATACCTCGGCACGAAAATTTGTCCGCAAATGGAAGCGTCGCGGTCGGTAAGATAATTATTGACCCAAGATCCCGATAAAGGTGTAACCCCCATGTCAGAACGTTCTCCCCAGATTTATCGTGAGGGTTATTTCGCTGCGCAGGTCAATAAAGCGGAGGGTGAGGTAATTATTCCTGCCAGCCTCAGTCTGACCGCCTATGCCTGGGCCAGCATCTTGCTGGTGTTGGTTATCGGGCTATTTCTGATCCTGGGTGAATATACCCGTAAAGCGCGTTTGGACGGTGTGGTGATGCCATCCAGCGGTTTGATCAAGGTAGTTGCCCGCGGCGCCGGACAGGTTACAGAACGTTTAGTGACGGAGGGGGCGACCGTCAAAGCCGGCCAGGCACTTTATCGGCTCAGCGGCGAATATTTCAATGGTCAGGGTATCGCGACGCTGGCGTCGGTTTCCGACTCGTTAAAACGGCAATATCACATGCTGGAGCGCCAACGCGCTCAAGAACTGGCCACTCGAATTTTACAGCAAACCGGTGTGCGCCAGCGCATGACGCAACTTCAGGATGAACTGACCAGCGCAGAGGCGGCAATGGTGGAGGTAAAGCAACAGGCGGAATTATCGCATTCGCTGATGGTGCGCTACCGCAAGCTGATCGGCAAAGGTTACGTTTCCGAACTTGAGTTTCAGCAGCAGAAAATGACGTTGTCGACGGCGCGGGAAAAAGTAGAAATGCAGCGTCAGGCGCAGTTGCGGTTAAAGCGTGAGCTTGCCGCGGCGGCCTCGGAACTGCGGACGCTGGCGCAACAGCAACAAGGGCGTGACGCCGAACTTGAACGCCAGTTGCAGGGCATCAGGCAACAGGAAATAGAACTGGTTGCCCAGCGTGACCACACGCTCACTGCGCCGGTGAACGGCCACATCGCGGTGGTGTTGGCCCGGGCGGGGCAGACGGTCAAGCAAAACGATCCTTTACTGATGATGGTCGCTGACGGTGCCGAGCTGCAGGTTGAACTCTTTGCGCCCAGCAAAGCGGTGGGCTTTATCAAACCTCACCAACGGGTCGGGTTGCGCTTTGCCTCCTTCCCCTATGAAAAGTTTGGCGTGCAGTATGGCGCCACCCGCGCCATCACCGATGCCAGCCTGAGCGCCAATGACGTCATGCAGCAAAATCCGATGACCTGGAAGGAAAACGAAGGGCATTACCGCGTCATCGTTGCGCTGGAGAAAACCACCATTACCGCCTATGGGCGCCAGGAACCATTGCGCGTCGGGATGACCGTGTCCGCAGACGTGGAGTTGGATCGCCGCCGCCTGTACGAGTGGCTGCTGGAGCCGTTATGGAGTCTGCAAGGAAGGATATAAACATGGACGTTACAGAAGGGCTCAACTGGGGCTGGCGAAAGCGCCTGCCGTTGATACGCCAAACGGAGTCCGCAGAATGCGGCGTGGCGTGCCTGGCGATGATTGCCGGTTGGTATGGGCATCGCGTAGATCTGCCTACGCTGCGTGCGCAGTTTAAAGTTTCGCTGCTCGGCATGACCTTCTCGCAGCTGATTGCCTGCGCCGAACGGCTGCACCTGAGCGGCCGAGCGGTGCAGCTGGAGCTTGAAGAGCTGCACCTGTTGTCGCTGCCCTGTATTTTGTACTGGGACATGAATAATTTTACCGTGCTCAAGCGGGTGCGAGGGCAAACTCTGGAGCTGCATGATCCTGCGCGGGGCCTGGTTAAAATGAGTCTGCAGGAGGCAAATCGTCACTTTACCGGCGTGGCGATGGAATTGACGCCAACCCATCAGTTTGTCGTCAAAGATCGGCGAAAAAAGATCCGCCTGCGGGAGCTGATCGGTAAAACTCAGGGGCTGAAGACGGCATTGGCCCGGATCTTCTGTTTCGCGCTGGCGCTGGAAGTGTTTGCGTTGATCGGCCCATTAATCAACCAACTGGTGATTGATGAGGTGCTGGTGGCGTTGGACGCCAGCTTATTGACGTTGATCGTCATTGCCATGCTGCTGATGGCCGCCACCCAGACGCTGCTGGAGCTGGCCCGCCAGTGGGCGACGCTCACCATGGCGGTCAACTTCAATATGCAGTGGACGGCGAATGTTTTTCACCACCTGTTGCGGCTGCCTATCAACTGGTTCGAATCGCGCAACATGGGCGATATCAGCGCGAAATTTGATGCCGTCGACACCATTCAGGACACCCTCACCACCACGTTGCTTGAAGCCTTTTTGGATGTGCTTTTGGTCCTTGGTACCTTGACCATGATGTTTTTCTACAGCGTGAAGTTAACCCTGGTCGCTTTGGCCGCCGCGATGGTGTATGGGCTGTTGCGCCTGTTTTGGTTCAGTACGTTGCGTAAAGCGGCGGATGACTCCTGGGTTGCCGGCACCCAGGAATCCAGTCATTTTCTTGAAAGCCTGCGCGGCGTGCTGAGCCTGCGGGTCAACGGGGCGCTTACGCCGCGGGAAACGGTTTGGCGTAACCTCAATGTCGCACGGCGCAATGCTGAACTGCGCGAAAGCAAGCTGATGATGGTTTACGGCATTATGCAAACCGTCATTGGCAGTCTGGTTGGGGCGGCGGTGCTGTGGCTGGGGGCCGGGGCGGTGTTGGCCGGGCAGTTTTCAGTCGGCATGCTGGTGGCCTACATGTCTTTTCAGGGCCGGTTTTCCGCCAGTATCAGCGGCCTGATCGACAAGGCCGTTGCCTACAAAATGCTGGATGTTTATAACCAACGGCTGGCGGATATCGTGCTGACGGCGCGTGAAGACGCAGCGGCGCAGGCGGCGGGCAACTCAACGCTGTTATTGTCCGCCAGCGCCTGGCCCCAAGATCGGCCGGCGCTGAGTTTGGAGCAGGTCAGTTTTCACTATGCCGGCACCGAATCCGAAATCCTGTCGCAGGTCTCGCTGGACATTATGCCCGGTGAGGTAGTGGCGCTGGTAGGGGCGTCCGGCAGCGGCAAAACCACATTGGCTAAACTGGTATTGGGGCTGTATTCGCCCACGGCCGGCGTGATACGTACGCTGGGCATTGAGCATCGACAGGGGGATTATTCGCAGGTACGTCAGCATATCGGCGTAGTCTTGCAGGAGGATCAGCTGTTTCGCGGTTCTATCGCCGAGAATCTGTCATTTTTCACGCCACGGGTTGATCAGGACAAGCTCGTTGAATGCGCGCGGCTGGCACAGTTGGATCAGGATATCGATAACCTGCCGATGGGCTACCAGACGTTAATCGGTGAAATGGGAGGCACCCTGTCTGCCGGGCAAAAACAGCGCTTGTTGTTGGCGCGGGCACTTTACAAAAAACCACGACTGTTGATCCTGGATGAGGCGACCAGCCATTTGGACGTGAATAATGAAATGCTGATTAGCCATACCCTGCGCCAGCTTGGCCTGCCGATTTTACTGATTGCCCATCGCCCGGAAACCATCGCCTCGGCGGATCGGGTCGTCGAACTGGCGGCCGGGCGTCTTCACCGGCGCAAAGGGTGAATCAACCCTCTTCGACTCGAAGAGGGGGCGGATCAGGCCAGCGGCCCACCCAGAATCGTTTCTTTCATGCCTGAAAGAATGCGTTCACCGGTTTCGGTTTTCAGCTCCTCGTACCAACTGCGGGTGACGTCCATCTCTTTGCCGTGTGTGACATCACAGCGCTTACGTGCCTTCAGCACCAAATCTTTCACCCGATAGCTGCGTTTTTCCTGATAGCGTAGCAGCGCATCTTCAATACCCAGTGAATTGGTCTGCAAGGCAATCGCCAGCACCACCGCGTCCTCCATTGCCGCGCAGCCGCCCTGACCGATGTCCGGAGTGGTGCTGTGCCCGGCATCGCCCAGTAAGGCTACGCGGCCCCGCACCAATTGCTCGAAAGGTTCGATATCGTGGATCTCAATGCGGTTGACGCTTTCCGCATCAATTGCGGCAATCAGTTTCTGTACCGGTTCGGCCCAGCCGGCAAAGTAACGTTGCAGGTCGGCTCGCGCGGTGCTGCGGTCTTCCGCCAGCCCGGTCGGCAAGGGAACGTCGAAGAAAAAGTAGAAGCGGTTGCCGGAGACCGGCATCAGCGACACGCGCTTACCTTCGCCGACAAAGGTGGTCCACTGGTCGGCCGGTGCGATGGACTCATCGATGGTGACCAGCCCGTTCCAGTTGACGTATCCGGCATAGCGCCGCTCCACGCCATGGCCCAGCACATAAGGGCGAATAGCGGAATGGGTGCCGTCGGCGGCGATCAGAAAATCCCCGCTGGCCTGGCTGCCGTCTTCAAACCAGGCGGTAACGCCCTGCGGGGTTTCTTCAATACCGCTAACCCGTTTGCCGAAGCGCACCTGGTCGCGGCCGTAGGTGTCCAGCAACATGGCCTGCAGCTCGGCACGCGCTACCGGGTAAGGGCGTTCGCCGACGCTGGTGATTAACGGATCCAGACTAAAACGCGTCAGCGTTTGTCCGTGCAGGTATTCCTGATAGGCCATGAAATGCATCGGCCCCCCGAGCGCCCGCAGTTGTTCTTTCATCCCCAGATAGTTGAGGCATTTGACGCCGTTAGGCCAGATCGAGATTGCCGCGCCAACCGGTTTGATCGCCTTGACCGCTTCAAAAACCTCGGTTTCGATACCGCAACGCTGCAATGCGATGGCGCTACACAGCCCACCAATACCACCGCCAATGATAATTGCTTTCATGTTTTTCTCCTCCATAGCCACGATGGGGAGAAGCAATTTCCGTACCAGTCTGCGTATGCTCAGCGGGCAACGCGGTCAGAGCGCTATCAGGAGCGTTATGATGCAATTTGGTGCAATCACTGGTCTGCGACGGGGCATATTTTCACGACTAGATCCTTTCTCAGGCACGATCGCGATTAGCCAACTGGATGGCCAGACTTTCGATGCGTTCAGCCATTTGTTTCGTCAAGTTGGTTAATTCGGTGTTCTGCTTCAGTAGTTCCAGTAACTGTTCAGATTACTGCGCGGCGAGGGTTTGGCGTTGGGCCATGGCTTCATCCAAATCTTCGCGGTGCTGAGCGTCGGTCAAGGCATGTGCCTGATCGCGTTCGGCCTGGCGAGTTTGGGCCAGCAGAATCAGCGGGGCGGCATAAGCAGCCTGCAGGCTGAACGCCAAATTCAGCAGTATAAAGGGATAGGGGTCAAATTTGGCGAAACCCGCCAGGTTAAGGTAGATCCAGACGGCGACCACCACCGTTTGGCCGACCAGAAAGGTTGGCGTGCCGAAAAAACGGGCGAAGGCTTCGGCTTTTAGCGCAAACCATTCGTCACCAAAGGTGTGGGTGAAGCTTTTCAACGGACGGTAGAAACGGAACTTTTTATGGGGCTGCGGCATGGCTTTTACACTCATTAATGTCATGAAACAAAGGTCTAATTTATAGCATAGGGGTTGCAATAGCGGCTCAATGCACAGCACGAATCCGTAACGGAAAATCCTGATGAAATGTTAAACAGACAAAATAATAGACTACGCTAACTATTAGCCCGTCGCGTCAGTGCAGGCAGACGGCGCAGATAAAAAGAACGATGTCGCCGCATTGATTAAGGTTGATCGGCATTTTGGAGCGATGAGCAATGAAACTACCTCAAGTCCCGCTTACCCGGCGGCGGTTTATCGTTGGCGCCAGTGCATTGGTGATCGGCGCCTATCTGCCGTCAACCGGCGCACTGGCGCGTACAACGACGACCACGGCGCCAGAAAACACCGCTTATGAAGCCAATGCTTTCGTGCAGATCGACGAAAATGGCATTGTCACCGTCCTCAGTAAACACACCGAAGTGGGCCAGGGCGTTTATACCGGCATGGCAACGCTGGTCGCTGAAGAGCTGGATGCCGACTGGTCGCAGGTGCGGGTGGTTGCCGCTCCGGTGGATACCAATGTCTATAAGAATCTGGCGTTCGGTTTTCAGGGCACCGGCGGCTCCAGCTCGGTGGCCAACGCCTACGAGCAGATGCGTCGCATGGGCGCGATGGCGCGCGCCATGCTGGTTCAGGCCGCTGCCCAAAGTTGGAAAACCTCAGCGGAAGAAATCACCGTGCAGGCGGGCAAGATCCGCCATGCCGCAAGCGGCCGCGAAGCAGGGTTCGGTGAGTTTGCGGCGCTGGCCAGCCAACTGCCGCCGCCTGACCCCGCCAGCCTGACCCTGAAGGATCCGAGCCATTTCACCCTGATCGGTAAGGTCAGTGGCTTGCACCGCGTAGACTCGTTGGCGAAGACCAACGGGTCGGCGCAGTTCACTCAGGATATTCATGAGCCGGATATGCTGACCGTTACCATTAAAAAACCGCCGCGTTTTGGCGGCAAGGTGGCCTCGTTCGACGCCAGCCGGGCGCTGAAGGTGCCGGGCGTGGTGGATGTGAAACAGACCGATACCGGCGTGGCGGTATATGCCAAAAATACCTGGGCGGCGATCCAGGGCCGTGAAAAATTACAGGTGGAGTGGGACGACTCGCAGGCAGAGCGGCGCGACACCGAGCAGATATTTGCCGAATTCCGTCAGGTGGCGCAAAAGCCCGGCGTAGTGGCGAAAAGCCAGGGCAAGCCGGGCGAGATTTTCGATAAGGCGGATAAGGTGATCGAAGCGGAATACACCTTCCCCTATGTGGCCCATGCGCCGATGGAGCCGTTGGATGGCTATCTGTTTTGGGATGGCGAGAGCGTTAAGGCACGCTATGGCTGCCAAATCCAAACCCTCGACCATAAACAGCTGTGCGATCTGTTCCAGCTACCGCCGGAAAAAGTGCAAATCGACACCATTTTGGCCGGCGGCAGCTTTGGCCGCCGCATCGATCTGGGCAACCCGAAGCTCGGGCCTGACCTGGCGGCGGACATGGCCGCGGCGGCCAAAGCTATTGGTCCTGGTCACGGGGTCAAAGTGGTGTGGACGCGAGAGGATGATATTCGCAACGGCTGGTATCGTCCGATGATCCTCCACCGGATGAGAGGGGCGATCCGCGACGGTAAAGTCGTGGGCTGGAGCGATACCGTCGTTGGTCATTCCTGGACGCTTAACAGCGCGATGACGGCGCTGGTGGTTAACGGTCTCGACCAGATGATGGTCGAAGGTGCCAGCGAAGTGCCGTACACCTTCGAAAACTTCCTCTGCGACGCGCATATCGTCGCGGGTAAAGTGCCGACCACCTCATTAAGATCGGTCGCCAGTACTCATACCGGTCACGCCGTCGAAAGTTTTATTGACCAGCTGTTGCAGGAGACCGGGCAGGATCCGGTCGAGGGGCGTCTGGCATTGATGGGTGATGCACCGAGTGAGGCCGGCGTGCTGCGGGCGGTGGCCAAAGCCGCCAACTGGCAGGGCGCGAAGGTGGTGGATGGACGAGCACGCGGCGTAGGCGTCGCCAAGGCGTTTAATACTCGGGTGGCGCAGATAGCCGAGGTGTCAATCGGCGAAGGTGGCATTCCGCGCGTGCACAAGGTGTGGTGCGCGGTGGATTGTGGTGTGGCGGTCAATCCGGATGTGATCCGCGCGCAGATTGAGGGCGGCATAGGTTATGGCCTGAGTATTGCGCTGTACGGCAACATTACGCTGAAAGACGGGGTGGTTGAGCAGTCCAACTTCAATAATTTCCGTCCGCTGCGCATCGACGAAATGCCGGAGATAGAGGTGATTATCGTACCTTCAAGCGAAGCGCCTACCGGCGTTGGCGAGTTGGGGGTGCCGACCATCGCTCCGGCCGTCGGCAATGCACTGGCACTGCTCGGGAGACCTCGCAGTTCACTTAGCCTGCCTTTACACCGTCCCAACCGTGACGCCAGCGTCTGAGCAAGGAGAACAGCATGATAACTTTAACTGTAAACGACCAACCGCTGACGTTTGATGGCGATCCCCATATGCCGCTGCTGTGGTTCTTGCGTGATGAGGCCGGATTGACCGGCACCAAATTCGGCTGCGGCATCGCGATGTGCGGGGCCTGTACCGTCCACCTGGATGGGGTGCCGGTGCGTTCTTGCATGACGCCGGTCTCTGCCGCCGAAGGCAAGAAAATCACCACCATTGAAGCGATCGGCGAAACGCCGGCGGGCAAAGCGGTGCAGGCGGCCTGGGTCAATCTGGACGTAGTGCAATGCGGCTACTGCCAGTCCGGTCAGATCATGAGTGCCAGTGCACTGCTGGCCCAGAGTAAAAATCCGAGCGATGCGGATATCGATGCGGCAATGAGCGGCAACGTCTGTCGCTGCGCCACCTATGTGCGCATTCGCGCTGCCATCCACCAGGCCGCCAAGGCGTTGGATTAAGGGAGAAACTCATGAGCAACGCCCTGAGATGGCTATTTTGGTTGATCGTGGCAATCGTGGTGCTGGCCGGCGGTTATGCGATCTATACGCTGCTGCGGCCGGTCGGCCCGGAACCTGCTGCGCCGATCGCCGGTGCCCCTGCCGGGATCAGCGATAAATTGGCGCGTGGCGAATATCTGGCGCGGGCTGCGGACTGCGTGGCCTGCCACACTGCGCCCGGCGGTAAACCTTTCGCCGGCGGTTTTGCCTTTAAACTGCCTTTCGGCACCATTTACGGCACCAATATAACCGCCGATCCCGACACCGGTATCGGTAATTGGAGTGACGATCAGTTTGTGCGCGCGGTGCGTGAAGGCGTTGGGCCGCAGGGTAATCTTTACCCGGCAATGCCGTACACCTCATACACGGCCATGAGCCGTGACGACGTGTTGGCGATCAAAGAGTATCTGTTCAGCCTGCCGCCGGTGAAGCAGGCCAATCCGGAAAATGGGCTGTCGTTCCCGTTTAACCAGCGCTGGGGCATGAAGTTTTGGAACCTGGCGTTCTTCAACGAAAAACGCTTCGAGCCGAACCTGAATCAGGATGAGCAATGGAACCGAGGCGCATATCTGGCCACCGCGCTGGGACACTGCAGCGAATGCCACACGCCGCGCAATTTGGGGTTTGGCATTAATCAGAGTAAAAACCTCAGCGGTGAGGTGATCCAGGGGTGGTTTGCAGCCAACATTACTCCCGATCCGCAGACCGGTATCGGTGCCTGGAGCGAACAACAGCTGTCGCAGTATCTGGCGACCGGCCACGCAGAAGGGCGCAGCAGCGCAGCCGGTCCGATGGCAGAGGCGGTGGAAAACAGCCTGCAGTATCTGACGCCGGAGGATAATCAGGCGCTGGTGAAATACCTGCGCAATATCGAGCCTATCGCCACGGACAGTGCCAGCGCGGTCAATCTGCAGCCGAAGGGGGCAACGTCGTCCAGCGCGATATTGCCGGGCGGGCAGGAAGACTCGTTGGGACGGCGACTGTTCGCCGGAGACTGCAGCGGTTGCCACCAGTGGAACGGAACGGGACGCCAGAGCAAATATGCTTCCTTGGTCGGCAGCACGGCGGTTAACGATCCGCAGGGCCGCAGCGTGGTGCAGGCGATCCTGAAGGGGACGCGCATCAGCATCGGCGAACAGCATGAATTCATGCCGGACTTCGGTGCTCAATACTCGGACGAGGAAGTGGCGGCGGTTGCCAATTATGTTGTCGGCCAATTTGGCGAAAAACAGGGCAAGGTAACGGCCAAACAAGTCGCTGAACAACGCAAACAGTAAGAGGCGGCGAGGGGGGCTGCCCCCCTCGCTACCTGTCATTTTCTGCGCCGGGACATTACCAGTTTGTCTTTGGGGCGATCCAGCCAATCGGCAACCTCGTTATTGAAGTTATCCGCTAACAGGTAGGCTGGAGTTTTCGCCAACCAGTCAGACAGCGAAATGTCCTGATAGATGCCATTATCCAACACGATTAATACCTTAAGATCGTCATCCCCCATATTTTCGATATAGTGACCAAAACCCTGTGGAACATAGCCAACGTCGGTAGGAGAATATTCTTCAGTCTGCACATGGCCGTGCGAACTGAACACCGTCATGCGCCCCTTGCCGGAAATATAGTATTGCCACTCATTGGCATTGGGATGCCAGTGTAATTCCCGCACCGCCCCAGGCTTAACGATTTCTATAATGCCGGTCATGGTAGTGGAAATAGGGAATTCTTTTGAAGAGACCAAGTGCACGCTGCCGGCATCATTTTCGAAGAAAGGCTTTTGTTTCATTAATTCATAGCGATGAGCCAAAGGTGCATTATTTAAACCGCCATCGTGGGCTGGTAAGGGCAGTGCGGGCGGAATGGCGCCGCCGACAATATAAGCCTCACCTTGTTTTGCCTTGGAAAATACCGCCGCCGGCATATTCACGCTTTTTTCCAACACTTCTTTGGGCATATGGGTTACCCAGTCGGTAATGCTGAAGGTGCCGAACTCGGAAAAGTGACCATTATCAAAGGTCAGAACAAAATGTGCGCCGTCTGCCAACGCCTGAATCGAGTGGCCGTAACCCTTGGGGAAATACCAGACGTCGCCGGGGCCGAAATCTGCCACCTCACATTTGCCTTCAGGATCAATGATGGTAATGCGGGCATGCCCCTCCAGCATAAATGCCCATTCGGCAGCGATGGCGTGCCAGTGCAGTTCACGTACGCCACCCGGCTCCAGCGTCATATCCACCCCGGCAACCCCCTCGGAAATCGGGAATTGTTCAACGGTAGCCTCCCTGGCCCAGCCGTTGGGTAAACTGCGTTTCTTACTGTGGCTAAAGACGTATTTATACAGATTTTTTGCATCGGCAGCGGGTTGGAAATTGCTGGGGGGAACTATATTTCGATGTTCATCGGCGCTGGCGGATTTAATCATGCCGCCCATAACACCGGCGGCTGCGGCGCTGACTGCGGAAACTTTCAATATATCTCGACGCGATAACATAGGGCTTTCTCCAAATAAAAGTGGCCCACAGCGAATACGGCTGACTGGGTTTATTCTTTTGTTTTATTGTGTGCAGGGGGTTTATTGCTGAAATGGAAGCATTCGGCAACGGTTAAAGCATAGTGGGTTAAAAACAGGATGCCGCGAATAATATATTAATTTATGTTACTAATTGAGTGCGGCTGTGATTTTTAAATCCGCTTTAAAATAGTTATCTACCGGTATCAAATAAATGTATTCCATTATTAAATAAAAGGTAAACAAAGTGAGTTTAATTAAAGTGGATAATGTGTTTCAGGTGCTATTTTATGCGGTTGAGTAAATGGGTATCAGTAAAAAAGGCATGGCAGGGTACGGCGGGCAACGTTGAAGTGCGTTTTCGGTAAAGAGTGATGTGAATCACAAAGCGTAACTAAGACTATTGCCGAAAAATGGCAACTATGACGATACTTTCGCCGCGATCTTAGCGATCGCCAGACATTTTTATTACGGCGTGTTACTGCTCAGGCAGGCAAGACCAAAATAGGAATGCACCTCTCCTTGTGATGAGGCGCATTTTGATTTTGGTCTTTTTTTTTTGCTTTTTTACCGGGGATATTCGATGGATTACAAACAGTTGGGCCTGGAAATTTTGCTGCAGGTCGGGGGCAAGGACAACGTCAGCAAACTGACGCACTGTGCCACCCGTCTGCGGATGGAGTTTAACGATGATAGCAAGGTACAAGCGAAAGCGATCGAGTCCTTGCCTGGGGTGATCAGCGTGGTGGAACGTGGTGGCCAGTTTCAGATCGTGGTCGGCAACAACGTGCAGCAAACCTTCCGCGCGATGCAAAAAGAAATCGGCGATCTCAGTGGCCGTCAGAGTGAGAAAAATTCCCAGGCGCGGGGCGGGGTGATTTCACAGATTATCAGCGTTATTTCAACCACTTTCACACCGGTGATCCCTGCTATCACCGGTGCGGGGATGATTAAGGCGCTGCTGGCGATCCTCAAACTGACCGGAGTGATAGATGCCGCCAGCCCGACCTACCATCTGCTGGACACCATCGCCGATGCGGCCTTTTTCTTCCTCCCGGTGCTGCTGGCTTATGGCGCGGCAATCAAATTCGAATGTAACCCGATCCTGGCAATGACCCTTGCCGGCGCGTTGCTGCACCCCAATTTGGCACAAATGCTGGCGGCGGGCACGGTGATTGATTTCGTCGGCATACCGGTGCGCCTGGCGGATTACGCCGGCTCGGTGTTGCCGATCATTTTCACCGTCTGGTTAATGTCCTATATCGAACGGTTTGCCGAGAAAGTGTCGCCGACGATGATCAAGTTCTTCACCAAACCTATGATTATCCTGTTGGTGACCGCCCCGTTGGCGTTGGTGGTGGTAGGGCCGTTCGGTATTTTCCTCAACGATCTAGTGGCCGCCGGTGCCGCTATCGTCGACGGTAAAGCCAGTTGGCTGATCCCGATGCTGATGGGCGGCCTCCAGCCGTTTCTGGTGATCACCGGTACGGCCTGGGCAATGACGCCGATTGCTACCGGTCAACTGAGTAAAAATGGTTTCGAAATGATTAACGGCCCAGGCATGTTGGCTTCCAACATTGCACAGGGCGCTGCGACGCTGTGCGTGGCCTTTCGCACCAAAAACAAAAATCTGCGCCAGCTGGCGTCCTCTGCGGGTTTCACCGCGCTGCTGGGTATCACCGAGCCTTCGTTGTACGGCGTGACGCTCAAACTGCGTAAACCGCTGATTGCAG
Organism: Serratia sp. AXJ-M; assembly: GCF_046531865.1. NCBI lineage: Bacteria > Pseudomonadati > Pseudomonadota > Gammaproteobacteria > Enterobacterales > Yersiniaceae > Serratia > Serratia sp. AXJ-M. Next base: position 2,429,713 of record NZ_CP059394.1, read on the forward strand.
CAATGATCGGCGGCGGCTGTGCCGGTATTTACGCCGGGCTGAGTGGGCTGGTGCGCTATGCCTTCGTTTCTCCCGGATTAGCGGCGCTGCCGGCGTTTATCGGCGAAAACCCAATGAACATTGTCCATGCGCTGATCACCTGCGCCATTGCTATTGTGGTGACTTTTGCACTGACCTGGATGCTGGGGTTCGACGATCCGGTTGAAGAAACGGGATCTGGGGTCTCGGAGGCCGTCAGTGGCGACGAACAGCAAATTGTCAGTCCGCTCAACGGTCAACTGGTGGCATTGGCGCAGGTTAACGACGACGTGTTCTCGCAGGGGCTATTGGGTCAGGGTGTCGCAATACGGCCGCAGGAAGGCGTGTTGCGCGCGCCGCTGACGGGGGAAGTAGTGACGTTCCTGCCATCCATGCATGCGGTCGGTATCAAAGGTGACAACGGCGTCGAGCTGCTGGTGCATATCGGCATTGATACGGTCAATCTGGCGGGACAGCATTTTACTTCCGAGCTTAAAGTGGGCGACCGCGTCCAGGTGGGAGATGAACTGGTGCGCTTTGATCTGGCGGCGATCGTCGGGCTGGGTTACGACATCACCACGCCGGTACTGGTGGTTAACAGCGAAGCTTTTCCTCAGCTGAATTGCCGCCAACCGGGAGCCGTGGATTTTGGGCAGCCCATCATCACCCTTAATAATGCGCAGCAGGAGCAGGCATGATTTACCAACGACTGAACGATTTCCCCGCAGATTTTCTGTGGGGGGCTTCCACCTCTGCCTATCAGGTGGAGGGGGCCTGGAACGAAGACGGCAAAAGTCCATCGATTGTGGATATGCTTGATCACCCGGCAGAAACCGCTGATTTTAAGGTCGCCAGCGATCACTATCACCGCTTCCGAGAGGATGTGCAGCTGTTTGCCGAGCTGGGATTAAAGGCCTACCGTTTCTCGATTGCCTGGACGCGAGTGCTGCCGCAGGGGACCGGTGAGGTCAACGCCGCAGGGCTGGATTTTTATCGCCAGTTGATTGATGAATTGCTGAGCCATGGCATAGAGCCTGTGGTAACGCTCTATCACTTCGATCTGCCTTATGTGCTTGAGCTGCAGGGCGGTTGGTCGAATCGCGCCACCATCGATGCCTTTGTCGATTATGCCGAAGTGTTGTTTGACGCATTCGGTGACCGGGTAAAGTATTGGCTGACCATCAACGAGCAGAACACCATGATCCTGCATCCGGGCGCCATTGGCACGCCGAAGGGCGGTGAACTGCCATCCAGGCGAGTGCTGTATCAGCAAAGCCACCATATGTTGGTGGCTCAGGCCAGGGTGATGGCGTTGTATCATCAGCGCTGCCCGGCCGGGAAGATCGGCCCGGCGATTAATACCACCTCGATGTATCAGGAAACCTGCAATCCGCTGGATGCCATCGCCGCCCATAACTGGGAAACGCTGCGTTGCTGGAGCTTCCTCGACGTGGCCGTGCAGGGTCGTTATAACCCGCTGGCCTGGCGTTACCTGCTGGATCGTCAATTGGCGCCACGGATGGAACCCGGTGATGCGGCGCTGTTGCTGCAGGGCAAACCGGACTTCGTGGCGATAAATTATTACTCGACCGCCACCATTGCCGCCAGCCGAGGCGATGCGTCGGACATCAGCGCACGGGCCGGCGATCAGCAAATCATGCTGGGGGAACCGGGCGTGTATCGTGCGGCGGAGAACCCGTTCGTCGGTAAAACCCGCTACGGTTGGGTGATCGATCCTGTCGGATTGCGGCTGACGCTACGTAAAACCGCGGAGCGTTACCATTTACCGATATTAATTACTGAAAACGGCATTGGCGCCCCGGACCAGCTACAGGCCGATGATACAATCAACGACGATTACCGCATCGAGTTTATGCGACAACACGTCGAACAGATGCAGTTGGCCATCAACGACGGCGTCGAACTGATCGGCTATTGCCCTTGGGCGGCAATAGACGTGGTCAGCACCCATCAGGGCTATGCCAAGCGCTACGGGTTTATCTATGTAAACCGGGGTGAGCAGGATCTGAAGGATCTGCGGCGGATCAAAAAGCGCAGTTTTGACTGGTACCAACGGCTGATTGTCTCCAATGGCCGGCAACGATAATAAAAACAGAGGGTGTGGCCGCGACGATGAAAGTCATTAAGGTACTCAATAATAGCCTGGTGCTATCGGCGGATGACGATAACAATGAAGCTATCGTGATGGGCAAGGGTATTGGCTTTAACAGCAAAGTGGGTGACGTTCTCGACCCGGCCGCGATAGAGAAAGTGTATGTGGTGCAGAACAGTCAAAAGGGCCGCGATTATCTGCGGCTGATTGAAACCACGCCGGAAGAGCACATCGAGATTGTGCAGATGATCCTGGCGGAGGCTAATCGGCAGCTTAACGGGCGAATTAACGAGCAGATTTTCTTCACCCTGGCGGACCACATCAGTTTCGCCATTGAGCGCTATCACAAGGGTATCGCAATCCAAAATCGCCTGTTGTTCGAGGTGAAGCGCTTTTACCCGCAGGAGTTCGCAGTGGCGACCCAGGCACTGGCGCACATCAACCGGCGGTTGAACATTGCGCTGCCGGAAGAAGAGGCGGGCAATATCGCTTTTCATCTGGTTAATGGTCAAACCGACGTGCAGAACATGGAGCACACGCTGCTGTCGGTGAAGATGCTGAAAGACATTTTCAATATCATCAAATACCATTTTCGCATCACGATCGACACTGACTCGCTCAACTACTCGCGTTTTTTGGTGCATATGCAGTTTTTTATTCAGCGAATGATCGAGGGGCAGCAAATGGCGTCGAAAGACGACTTTATCTTTGCGCAGGTGACCAGGGAGTATCCGCATGCCTATCGCGGCGCACTGCTGATCCGCGACTACGTGAAGAATCTGCTGCAGATGGAGATGTCGAACGATGAACTGCTGTATCTGGTGATCCATCTGACGCGTATCGCCGACCGGTCTGATTAGCCGGGCGACTGCTCGCTGACGGCTTCGGCCACCAGATCGCGAAAGCGTTGGATGATGGCCGACGTCCGGTTGCTGCGCAGCGCCAGATAAAGCGGCGCGCTGAGCTGGGCCTGTTCGGCAATGGTTCGGTAAACGATGCCGTCCCCGCCCAACCGCCGCATGGAGGCCGGTACGATCGACAACCCCAGACCGGCACCTACCAGGCTAAGGGTTGCGGGCAGGCGCGGGGCTTCCTGAATAACGCGTGGGCTGAACCCGGCACCGTGGCAGGCCGCCAGAATCGCATCATACAAGCCCTGGCCCGCCGGGCGACGATAAAGAATAAAGGCCTCCTGGGTTAACGCAGTCAGCGGTAGCGGCTGGTCGTCATGGGTGGCCAGCGGGTGACCGATGGGCAGGGCGATCAGCATCGGTTCGCGCAGCACCGGCTCAATTGTCAAACCGGGAATAGCGCCCACCGGCGAGCGGACAAAGGCCACGTCGAGCCGCTCATCCACCAAGGCATCCAACAGTTCGCCGCTGCCTGCTTCTTCCAACTGAGTGGTAATGCCAGGCAGGATCTCACGGTAGCGGCGCAGCAGATTGGGCACGAAGGGATGCAAGGCGGCGGAGCTGGTGAAGCCGATAGCGATATGCCCTTGTTCACCCCGCGCGGCGCGGTGCACCGCTTCGGTCAGATGCTCTGCCCGCGTCAGTAGCGCCCGCGCTTCATTGAACAACACGCTGCCGGCTTCGGTAACGCGTACGCCACGGGGCAGGCGCTGCAGCAGTTTTACCCCCAATTCCTCTTCCAGCCCCTGTAACAGGCGGGTCAACGGCGGTTGTTGTATAAACAGTCGTTCGGCGGCGCGGGTGATATTGCCTTCTTCCACCACGGTAACGAAAGCCCGCAGGCGGCGAAGTTCGATCATTGACATACCTTGAAGGTATCCTTGTTGCTTGTGAAATGCATTAGACATCATGGCATGGCGACGCGCATCATACCAGCCATCAAAATAAGCGATGTGGAACGGACAATGTCGGAATCTGATGCGGTAAAAAATGACCCGCAGGCAGCACCGCCGGGCAACGGCGAGTTGTTTTTGGGCTTTCTGATGCTCGGGCTGATTGGCTTTGGCGGCGTACTGCCGTTGGCGCGCAATATGCTGGTGGAAGACCGCCGCTGGCTCAGTGGTCAGCAGTTTACCGAGCTGCTGGGGCTGTGCCAGTTTTTGCCGGGTGGCAACGTGATTAACCTTTCGGTAGCGGTTGGCATGGAGTTTCGCGGCCTGCGCGGGGCTTTTTGCGCCCTGCTGGGGCTGATCAGCGCACCGACGGCCATCGTAGTCGGTTTGGGTATGGTTTATGCCCGCTTCCAAAATGACGCGCATGTACAACACGTATTTGCCGGTCTGGCTGCCGCGGCGGCCGGTTTGTTGCTGTCTACCGGGGTGAAGATGCTGCTGCCGCTGCGCGGTAAATGGCTGGCACTGGGCATTGTGGCGCTGTGTCTGATCGCCATCGCCTGGCTACGCTTGCCCTTACTGCCGACCATGCTGACATTGGCGCCGCTGAGCATCCTGCTGATGTGGTGGAGGGATCGCTCATGATGGCGGTATTGATCTCGCTGGCGATCATATTCACCGAGCTGTCACTGCTGGCCTTTGGCGGCGGCATGACCATTCTGCCGGAAATGCAGCGTCAGGTGGTGGAAGTTCACCAATGGATGAGCGCGCAGGAGTTCAGTGCGCTGTTCGCCATGGCGCAGGCCGCGCCGGGGCCGAATATGATGATTGTGCCGCTGGTGGGGTGGCACGTGGCCGGGTGGGCCGGGCTGTTGGTGTCCTCCATCGCCAAGTTCGGCCCGTCGTCGATTGTTACCCTGCTGGTGATGGGCGTCTGGCGACGCTTCAAGGACAAGCCCTGGCGGCGTCGGGTGCAAAGTGGATTGGTGCCGGTGACCGTTGGTTTGGTGGCGGCCAGTGGCGTGCTGATTGCCGAAGCTTCCGCACCGAATTGGCCGTTGGCGATGATTATCCTGCTGGCAACGGTGCTGAGCATGAGCAAACGTATTCACCCATTATGGGTGTTGGCGGGCGGGGCGATACTGGGGCTGTTGGTGGCGTAATCGATATTGGCGGCAGGGGCTGCTGCCGCCAGAGTGATTTACTGGCGCGGCGTCAGCGAAAAGCGGGGCTTGCCGTTATGGTTCATCACTTCATAGCGTTTGGGGGCCGTCAGCGCCAGAAACGCTACCATGCTGCCGTCGGCATTGGTCAGCGTCATGCCGTCCGGCGTCGGGCGCCAGGCCACCGGCAGTTCGGTGAGCGACAAGGGTTGCAGACACTGCTCTGAAGCGGTGAAACGGTAGGCGTTAGTCCCTTCGATCAGTTCATCGCTTAATTCAACGTTGCAGGCTGGGGCTTTGCCTTCGGCATCGTTCAACTGCCAGTGCCCCTTCAGCGCAGAGGGGGCCAGCAGGGGCAGTGAACTGGCAAAGGTAGTGCTGCTTAACATAAGGCTCATAACAACTCCTGTCAGGGCAACGCGCCTGAGTGCGCGCAAAGAGAGAAATCTCGACATCGGCCACTCCTTACTGAAATCCGTTAATACCATAGCACGATCCTTGTTACTGGGTGATCCAAGGATAAGTGATTTTAATACTCGTTTATTCTGAATCAATGAATAACCCGCAGTATAAATGACGAGCAATTAAAGCCAGTAGTCTTCATGTTATTGTGGTCTATATTTTTCAATTATTTGTTTTTAATTGCTTTAATGATTTTATTTGATTTGAAATGCCTGCTTATTATTCCACTGTTGTATGGTTGCGCCGTCAGACTAATTCCCTATGCTGGATTGCGGAACTGGAATGTTCCCATTAGTTATTTTGATTGAATGCCTCACCAATTGACTGAATTCCTATTGTGTAAAGGAGAATGCGATGAACCGCAATCACAATGAAATTTTGCAAGATGACGAAGCGTTTACCGGCCTGGCGGCCACATCCCCCCACGATCCCAACTATCAATTCTACTATCACCAAACCGGCAGCATCTACAATGGACTGGGCTATGGCGCTTATCTGACGTTGGATAATGCCAATCTCTACAGCAACCAGCGAGGCACCGGCCCGCTGACTACCTGGGGTAAGACCCGCGAAAACTACAGCTCCGAGCGCGCTGCCGATCAGCTGACTCGCAGCGGGTATACGCACAACGGCGACAACGTTTTCCATCAGCCGGCAGATCTGACCTTTTCCTTCCTGACCCAGGAAGCGTTGGATGTTATCGGCAGAACCGGAACGGGTAACAACGCCAATAAAGGGCTGGAGCCGTTGACCGAAGCGGCTAAAAGTCAGGCGTTAAAATCGATGCAGGCCTGGGCAGACGTGGCAAATGTCACCTTTACCGAAGCGCAGTCCACGGATCTGAACCACCGGGCAGACATCACCTTCGCTTATTACACCCAGAAAGCCGATGGCAGCGCTGCGGATGACAATGCCTTTGGTTACTATCCCGCCACCTCTGATCCTGCGGATGATAACAGCTACGCCGGTACGGTCTGGTTTAATAAAGGTTTTCTTACTCATCAAGCGCCGGTACCGGGGGATTTCAGCAGCCAGACCTTCACCCATGAAATTGGCCATGCATTGGGCTTGATGCACCCTGGCGATTATGATGCTTCCGACGACAAGGACCCCACTTATATCGATGACGCCGTGTATTATCAGGATTCGGTACAATATTCGATAATGAGCTACTTCAGCGGCAATAACACCGGCTCCGATACCAAAGGGGTCAACGGTTATGGCCCGATGATTGACGACATCGCCGCGATGCAGAAACTGTACGGTGCCAATATGGAAACGCGCACCGGGGATTCGGTGTACGGCTTTAATTCCAATACCGGGCGTGACTTCCTGACCGCAACGGCGGATAACGGCAAGCCGGTTAACTTTGCGGTGTGGGACGCGGGCGGCAACGACACGCTTGATTTTTCCGGCTACAGCCAGCAGCAGTTGATTAATCTCAATGACGGCGCCTTTTCCAGCGTCGGCGGTGGCACGCAGAACGTATCGATCGCCAATAATGCGGTGATCGAGAACGCCATTGGTGGCAGTGGTCGTGATGTGCTCATCGGCAACGAACAGGACAATTTACTGGCCGGCAATGCCGGTTCGGACATGTTGTATGGCGGGTTGGGGGCGGATCATCTGTGGGGCGGCAAAGACGCCAATAACTTCGCCGATTATTTCGTTTACCTCAATGCTAATGAGTCCACCACGACGGCATTCGATGTGATCGAAGATTTCGAGCACGGCGTCGACAAAATCGACCTTTCCGGGCTGCGTTTCAACAACAGCCTGAGTGAACTGCGGTTGATCGACAGTGCCGACAGCTTCAGCGGACAGAAAGGCGAGTTCAAACTTAACTTCGATACCTTTAACGGCACGACCGATTTATTGCTGAATACCCATAACGACAGCTATGCGGCGGATTTCAAAATCCAGGTCGTAGGCCAGGTGGAGCAAAGCGATATTCTGTTTGCCTGAGTGCCGCGCTTGATAAGGGCCCGAGGGCCCTTTTTCTCAAGCTGCCATCTCCGGTCTTTAAGGGCGCAGAGCCCTGATCAGCGCCTGATTGAACCGTTCGGGCTCTTCCATTTGCGGCGCATGCCCCAGGCCAGGGAATTCGATCAGGTTGGCGTGCGGGATCATTTTCGCCACCTGTTTCCCCAGCAGATTATAGTGCCCGAGCTGAGCCTTGACGGCGGGGGGAGCGATATCGCTGCCGATGGCGGTGGTGTCGGCGGTGCCAATCATCAAGGTGGTCGGCGTTTGCAGATCCTTGAACTCGTAGAACACCGGCTGGGTGAAAATCATGTCGTAAATCAGCGCCGAGTTCCAGGCCACCAGGCGATGGCCAGGCCCATTGTTCAGCCCGGCCAGCATATCGACCCAGCGGTCATATTCCGGCTTCCAGCGGCCAACATAATAGGTCTGCAGTTCGTACTGTCGAATACCGGCAGCGGAGGTTTTCAATTCACGCTCGAACCACCGATCGACGCTGCGCCACGGCACGCCTTTGGCTTTCCAGTCTTCCAGCCCAATCGGATTGACCATCACCAGCCGTTCCACCGCCTGCGGGTACATCAGACTATAGCGGGTTGCCAGCATGCCACCGGTAGAATGGCCGACGATCACCGCTTTAGCGATTTTCAGGTTATTCAATAGCGCGTGGGTATTGTTCGCCAACTGCTGAAAGCTGTATTGGTAGTGCTGCGGTTTGGTGGAGCTGCAAAAGCCGATTTGATCGGGCGCGATCACCCGATAACCGGCCTTGCTTAGCGCTTTGATGGTGTCTTGCCAGGTGGCGGCACAGAAATTTTTGCCGTGCATCAGCACCACAGTATGGCCGTTGGCATCGCCCTCTGGCGGCACGTCCATATAGCCCATGCTTAACTGCTGCCCCTGAGAGCTGAAGCTGAATTGTTGCAGCGGGTAAGGGTAGTGAAAGCCCTGTAGCTCCTGACCGTATTTGGGTGTTTCGGCAGCCACGCTGGCAGAAAAGGCGGCCAGAGCAGCGGCCAGCGCGACTCGACGGGTCAATCTCAGCATCCTGATGTCCTTATGAAAATCGGCAAGAGTCTGAGTATAGCCGTAAAGACCATGCCTCCCTGATGAAAAGGAGGCATGAAACGCTAGGCGCTGCGCAACTGTTGTTGGCGCTCAAGCTGCTGGTTGAAATGCGCGGGGGCCCAATCCGCCTGCAGCGCCTGCATCAGCAACTGCTGCTGGGTCTGCGGAGCCAGTCCGGCCAGCGGCGGATCGCTGTCCAGATTGGTGGGGAAAGAGTAGCCGTCTGCCGCCGCCGCGACGGTCGCCGCCAACTCCGCACCCAGCAGTTCTCCTGCTTGATAGCGCCGCAGCAACGCCGGATAGATCTGCTGCAGCAGGCGCAAGCGGTTCACGGTTTCCATCGGCTTGCCGAATGCCGATGAGACCTGCAACAGATTGGCGATGCGCACATGGTCGCGGGTGACATTGTTGCCCGCAGCATGGAACAGCGCCGGGTTAAAGAACAGCGTGTCTCCCAGCTCCAGCGGCAGCTGTACGGCATGTTGCTGGAAATAGTCGATAAACTCCGGACGTCGCCAGGCCAGGTACCCGCCGGGATACTGGTGTGAGAACGGCAGTAATTGGGTTGGGCCGGACTCCAGCGGCATCGCAGAATGCGCCACCGCACCTTGCAACGTCAGATACTGGGACAGCAGTTGCAACGGCAACGGAAAACGTTGTACGTCCTGATTTTCCTGAAAGCCCAGATGGTAGTCACGGTGCGGTTGCTGTGCTTTGCCCCCAGGGCGCACTACGTTGACCTGCGCCGTCATTTGATACCAGGGGCCGAGCCAGGCTTCGCTGACCAACGCCAGCACAGGGTTGGCGTAGTAATCAATAAAAGCATCGGGATCGTGCTGGGCGGCCTTTTGCAGCGAATTCCAGATGCGGCCGTTATTGCCGGCGGCAGAGAAGTGATCGCCTGCGTTCCCTCTGGCGGCCTCCTCCTGGAAAATGGCTTCGAAAACCCGGTTATGGCGCTCTATGATGCTCTTGTCGGGATAGGTATTTTTAATCACCAGCACGCCGGGGCCGGTGGAAAGTGCCCGGTGCAGCTCACTCAATACCGAGGTTTTATCGGTTTGCGCACACTCAATCAGCGTGGCGGCGTGATAAATCAGCACGTTTTTTTGCGCGTCGGCCGCCAGTGGATAGTCACTCAATGTGAGCGACTGCTCACATGTCTGGCCAAAGTCATCAACCGAAAGCCGGTCAGGCTGTAAAAAAAGAGTTTCAGTCATGATGTGCTCCCGAGTTCAGGCTCAGCGGGTGGTCCGGTTTAGGTGAGCCGCCATCGCCGCAGCCAATCACCCCCTGATCGAAGTCGACAACCGCGCCGGTCATCATTCCGGACTCCTCAGACAGCAAGAACGCCACCGCACGCGCCACTTCCCGTGGTTTCAACAAGCGCCCAAACGGCTGTTGCCGTTCCGCCTGCGCTAACCAATTATCATCGGCGTCGTGATACTGGCGCTGAATTTCATGCTCATGTGGCGTGTCCATCCAACCGATATTCAGGCCGTTTACCCGGATGCGGTTGCGCATGGCGCTGAAGGCGACGTTTTTGGTCAGGGTGATCAGTGCGCCTTTTGACGCGGCATAAGGCGCGAGAAACGACTGACCCCCGTGCGCAGTAATGGTAATGATGTTAACGATGGAACCCGCAACCTGATGCTTGATCATCACTTTGATGGCTTCCTGCATCAGGAAGAAGGGCGCGCGAATATTGACGGCGAAAATGGCGTCAAACAGCTCTGGCGTGGTGTCGATTATGGTACCGCGGTCGGACATGCCGGCGCAGTTAACCAACCCATGCAGGGTACCGAAAGCGTTTTCCGCTTCGGCAATGACGTTGCGGCAGGCTGCCGGATCGGCAATGTCAGCGGTGACGAATCGGGCATCGCAGCCGGTAGCGCGTAACTTCTCTGCCTGAGTGGCCCCCGCTTTCTGATTGCGGCCGCAAAGCATCAGCCCGGCGGCTCCGCGCTCGGCCAGCAGTTGCGCCACCGCAGCGCCCAAACCCTGGGTTGCCCCTGTGACCACGTAATAGTTTCCGGAAAACATAGTGTTTACATTCTCGTGCATTGCGTCAGCCTCAGATAATTTTTGATATTGAAAATCAATCGGTTGTTTTTATCTTCATCTTGCTATTGCTAACCCTAGCATCTACATTTTGTTAACAAAACCTCACTGAAACCTCAAAAAGACCTCAATTTGGTGGCGTCATGAAATTCTCTATCAAGCAAATTGCCGCGCAGGCGGGCGTCAGCAAGGCAACGGTCGATCGCGCGCTGCATCAGCGGGGCAAGGTGCATCAACAAACCTTGCGGCGTATTGAGCAGGCGCTGCAGGATTTGGAAAATCAGCAGCGCAGCGGCCTGGCCAGCGGCCGTACGCTGCCGATTGACGTGGTGATGCACACGCCGCAGCGTTTCAGTCAGTTGGTTACGGATGCACTGTGTAGCCAGTTGAGTGCTTTTGTGCCGTTTCGCATTACGCTGCGCTTTCATATTTTCGAACAGATCGGTCCCGCTGAACTGCAGCAGGTGCTCGAGCGCTGCCGTAGCCAGGGCTCCTACGGGGTGATCCTGAAGGTGAGCGATGAGCAATTGCTCAATGACAGCGTCGGTTTGTTGCAGCAGCAGGGCATACCGGTGGTGACCATAGTGACCGATCTGCCACAAAGTCGGCGCATCAGCTATATCGGCATGGATAACCGAGCCGCCGGTCGTACAGCGGCTTATCTGATGGCACGCTGGTTACCGCCCCAGCCACAGCGGGTGGCAGTGGTGATCAGCAGCCAGGGTTTTCGCGGCGAAGAAGAAAGAGAGAGTGGATTCCGTCAATGGCTGCGGGAAAGGGCACCGCACCTGAGCGTGGTGGACATTAGCGGCGGCCTGGGGGTGTATGCACCGACTCTGGCACGAGTGACAGAAACGTTGCGCTGTCATCCGGACATTCACGCGGTTTACAGCGTCGGTGGCGGGAACTCCGCGATTGTTGAGGCGTTCAGCCGGCAACAGCGGCCGCTGGCGGCGTTTATCGGCCACGATTTGGATCAGGAGAATCGCCAACTGCTGGCACAAGAGCGGATTGATGCGGTGATCGACCACGATTTACAACGGGACGCGCGCAATGCCTTCCAGGCCATTTTGCAACACCACGGCTTTGTTCCCGGCAATATCATCACGCATGCCTTTTCAAGGGTTAGCGTGGTGACGCCGTTTAATCTTTCAATGGTCGACGAACCCTCTGCCGGTGTTTAACGCCGAAGGTTTTTGCCACCGGCGAACCGGTGGCGAAGGGGGGAAATCAGCCTGGTGACGGGCTCTTTTTAACGGCAATAGGTTATTAAATCTCTTTATTGATGATATCGGCAACGCGCAGGGCAATGGCATAGCCGGTTAAGGTTGGATTCACCACGGTAGAGCTGGGGTGGACGCTGGTGCTGGTGATAAAGAGATTGGCATGATCGAAGGAGCGGCACTCGTGGTTGACCACCGAGTCCCGTGGATCACTGCCCATAATAGTGGTGCCCATGATATGGGAACTGGGTACCCATGCCTGGATGTCATTTAGCACTTCAGTGGCGCCAAATAACGCCTTGAACTGCTCATAGTCTTTATAAAGTTGGCCCATGGCGTTCAGGGTGTATTCATGTGCGATGTCGTAATTGATACGCGGCGTCGGCAAATTAAGCGCATCGCGCTTATTGCTCAAAGTGACGCGGTTCGCGGGATCGGGTAATACCTCGACGTAGGACGCAATTTTCAGGTAGCGTGCGCTATTGTGACGAATAAGACGATCCAGCTCAGGGCCGACGATACCCTGGTCCAGCAAACGCTTGGTGATCAACTCGTTAGGGACGGTATTATCGAGAAAGTGGCGGATTGCCGCATGCTGGTGTCGCAGCGGCGTGTCGCGCCAGGTGTTGATGCTTCCCTGCTGCGTCGGACCACGACCTGCCCAAACGGGATCTTTCGCCAGCATGGCGATAGCCCGCCCAGTATGCCCCATCATGTTACGTCCGACCTGATCCGACGAGTTGCCTATGTCCGACATCAGCATCAATTTCGGTGTTTCTACCCCATGGGCAGCCAGCACGAAATAGCGAGCCGTGAGGCGCGTACTTTCCCCCTGCGGATTTTTATAGTGCACGGCAACGATTTTGTTGTCCGGGCCTTTTTCGATACGGTAAACCACCGCATTCACCCGCAGCTTTGCCCCCCGATGCTCTGCCCAAACGACCGGCTTATCGCCAGAGAACTGCGCACCGATCGGGCAGATAGGGGCACAGTTGTTGTTACCCGCGCATATTGGTCGCCCTTGATAGGGGCGGGTCGCACGTGCATTGGGTTCATCGACGAAGTGGTGATGTGCACTGGAGACTTTTTCCGCTACCTGCTGGGTCAGATAGGTCCAGGGTTGCATCGCCATGGGATAAGGTTTGGAGCGTGGGGGATAGGGTTGTTCACCATGGCCACGCTGGTCATCGGTATCGGAGCCGCTCACGCCAATTTCTTCTTCGGCCAATTGGTACCAGGGTTCCAGCGTGTCGTAGTCAATAGGCCAGTCACGACCGTGCCCATAGAGCGTTTTTAATTTGAAGTCTGCAGGCAGATTACGCCAGGTTGCCCCGCCCCAGTGCCAGGTGGTTCCCCCAACCAGACGCAAGAAAGAAGGCTTTTGGGTAATATTGCCCACGCTCTCAATATAGTCGTCAGAATACTTGCCGGTCGCCGATTTGGGCGCCCAGGGCAGGTCTGGGTAAGGGCCGTTATAATCTGATTTATTCCCATATTGGCGAAATGCTTCAAGGATTTCCGCACGCTTAACGCGGGGGCCCGCTTCTAAAATGATGACGGATCTTCCTTGCCTGGCAAGGCTGTTCGCAATAGCACCGCCTAAAATACCGGCACCCACGACGATAATGTCGCAATCATATTCAATGGCCATATTTGCTCACTAATGATCTTCAATTTTCTAAATTTGGCGTGGCTATCCAGTAATTGGGTCGCGCGCGAATATAGGTAGGGATCACGGTCACATCACTCGTTGCCTGGAACATCAAGGCTTTCTCGTAATTCACTACTACGGCCTGGCGGCCACGCCCTACATTACCGGTATAAAAGCTCTCTATAATTAGCAGTGCTAATTTCCGATTTTCATCCTCTGCGGGCAGGGCAGAAATAAAGGATTGAACATCGGGTGCACCACTATCGCTTATCCTTTTTTCCAACATGCCGAGCCTGTCGCCAAACTTCTCGGTATGGGACGCCATGGTTGAATACATGGCAGCGGTAAATGCCGGATCGAGGTTCTGTCGGAGGGTCAGCCACTGAGCCAACTGATTAAAAAGCCCCTCTGTGTGTTTGTCATCGAGCCGTTTTAGCGGGGTTGAAACGGCATTGACCGACAGAAAGGCAGCCCCCGCGATGAGGGTGCTTTTCAGCAGATGGCGACGAGAAAAGCCGTAGCTCGCTTTACTTTTGCTCTCTTTTTTCATTGCACGACGTCCTCATTGCTGGAACCACGCAGTTTTTCAACCTGATCGGGGGTGACGTTGAGTGCATGTCCGCCGAAGCTTTCCACCAGATATTCAGCCAGTTGAGCGATTTGTTGATTGCTCAACTGATCTGAGAACGCGGGCATAAAGTAGTGGTCCTTACCGTTGTTCACGTTGGCGCCGTGTAGAATGACCTGAATCAGGTTGTTGGCGTCGTTCGCGCCGATCACGCTGTTGCCGAGCATTGAAGGGTAATAACCGTCCGTTGTGCCGGCACCTTCTCTGCCATGGCAGCTTGCACAATTGTTCAGATAAATGTTGGCGCCCGGCATTTCGTCGTTCGGCCTCGGCTGCACCTGAGATGAGCGCGGTCGGGTCTGTTCATCACCTACGGCCTGTATGTCTTTCAAATACCCTGCAATGGCGTTCAGGTCCGCATCATTCATTTTGCTGAAGCTGTGGGTAATGGCTTCCGCCATGGAACCGGCTGCCTGAGCTTTAAAGGGGACATTGCCTGTTTTCAGATATTGAACGATCTCTTGCTGTGTCCAGCTACCGATACCTGATGCTTTGTCGCTGGTGATGTTAAACGCCTCCCAGCCGCCAATCTTGGCGCCGGCCAGGAAGCCTTTCTGGCTTTCGTCATAGGCTTTTTCTTGCATGCCCAATCCGCGGGGGGTGTGGCAAGAGCCGCAGTGTGCGGCGCCTTGCACCAAATAAGCGCCACGGTTCCACTCTGGGCTGCGGTCTGATTTGTATTGATAAGCCCCTTTCTCCAGAAATAGAGTATTCCAGGCCATCAGCGGCCAGCGCAGGGTAAGGGGCCAAGAGAAGTCAGGCTTTTTATTCGGTTGGTTAACAGGCTCAACGCCATGCATAAAATAGGCATACAGGTTGGCAATGTCTTCGTCCGTTAACTTGGTGTAAGAGGGGAATGGCATTGCCGGATAAAGATTTGAACCATCACGTCTAATCCCTTCCCGTAATACCTTCTTAAAATCTTCCAATGTATATTCGCCAATGCCGTAGGTTTTATCTGGCGTGATGTTGGTGGAGTAAATATTGCCCATGGGCAATGGCATAGCCAACCCCCCGCTAAAAGGCTTGCCACCCGACGCGGTATGGCAGGCCACACAGTCTGAAGCAATGGCTAAATAACGGCCTTTGTGCTGTGCAAAATCACTCTCTGCGTCAGCAGTTTGCGCGTAACTCAATGAAGAATATAAAGGCATCACGACGACCAGGAAACGGGTCAGCCTCTTTATACTCCAATGAGTTTTTTTATTACTCATCTTTGTTTTCCAAACCAAAATGGTGATATATAGCGTTAAGATACAAAAATACTGTAACGGTTTAGTATTCAATGTATTGATCTGCAGCCGCTAATGTCAACGGTTATGTCTGTCGTTCAGCATTAATTGTTAATTTTTAGTGGGATGTAAATGGCGGAGTCAGATTGGGGAGTTTTGGGATAAAGCGCCTTGGGTTCAGGCGCTTTTGACGTATGTTTATGCCACCGGGCGCCGCCATAACCCAGCAAACCGGCCCGGTTTGGCAAACATCACCAGATTGCCAAGCAGGATCAGGCACAGGCCTATCACCGCATTGGTGTGCCACTGATAGCCTTCATACAGGGTTGAAATGGTCAGTGCCACCAGAGGAAACAGCAGGGTGCTGTAGGCAGCCGCCCCGGCGCCGATCCGCCCCAGCAGGCTGAAATAGGCCGCAAAGGCAATCACCGAGCCGAAAATCGCCAGATACAGCAACGAGCCGATGTAACGGGTGCTGAACTCAATCTGGAATGAGGCACCCTGGGCCAACGCAATCAGCGCCATCAGGATTGCGCCGTAGCTCATGGCATAGGTATTGGTGGAAAGAATGTCCAGCCCATGCCGCTGGTGGCGGGAGCTGATCATATTCCCCAAAGAGAAGCCGTAGGTGCCAAGAGCGCTCAGCCCGATGCCTTTCAACAGGTCCGGCGCCATTTGCGTTGCCACCAGATCTTGCCAGAACAGGGCGACGATCCCGGTCAGGCCCAGCACCGCAGCCGGTAACAGATTGGGGCTAGGGCGCTGGCGAAAGAAAATAATGCCGTTAACGGCATTGAACAGCACTGCCATCGAGAAAATCACCGATTCCAGCCCGCT
This sequence comes from Serratia sp. AXJ-M, assembly GCF_046531865.1. Taxonomy (NCBI): domain Bacteria; kingdom Pseudomonadati; phylum Pseudomonadota; class Gammaproteobacteria; order Enterobacterales; family Yersiniaceae; genus Serratia; species Serratia sp. AXJ-M. Next base: position 2,445,956 of record NZ_CP059394.1, read on the forward strand.
GCTGATGTAGGCTGCGGCATGGTAAAAACAGTAGAAGTTAAAACCGAAAACGCAGCAGCCTTGCAGGACGCAAAACAGATGGTCGCGCAGGGCGATACGGCGCAGGCGTCGTGCCAATAAAAGAATGACGAGCATCACTACTGCGGAAACCACAAAACGGTAACTGATGGAAACGGGAATGGCCACCGGGCCTTCCTGCTGCAGGGTAATGGCAATCCAGGTGGTGCCCCAAATCAGCACCACGGCAAGGTACAACAGCACGTTCATAATTAACTCCGGCAAAATGGATAGGCTCAGTATCCGCCGCTGCACGGCGCCGCGCTTTCAGCGCTTTGCGAGCAATTGCATATTCTTGCGCTTTTTTTGGCAAAAGCGCGTGCTGATGGCTGGTATGGCATCGCGCCACTCTCTAAACTGGAAAGATTGAGCAAAGCGGGGTCGGTAATGTCCAGATACAAGGCGTTTGAAACGCTGCGGGAACATAAAGCGCAGTTGCACGACAGTGTGCGATTAAGCTGCGGCGTAGAGCTGGCCGCCTGGTCCAACTGTGACGACCGTATTACCCAGGAAAGCGCGGAGCACCATACTCTGAGCCTGTACGTCGCCGACGGTTACGAGTGCTATCAAAAAGTGCCCGGAGGGTGGAGAAACGGCGGCGGACCTGACCGTTTCTGCATTATGCCGCGCCAGTATGAGTCCACCTGGGACGTGCGCAGCGATCTGTCTTTCGTCCACCTTTACTGTACCGATAAGCACCTGCGTCAGGTGGCGGAACAAATCTGGGATCGCAGCCCGGCGTCGATAAATCTGGTGCCCAACGCGTTTGCCGAAGACCCGCAAATCACCTTGCTGTATCGCCAGTTTCTACTCAGTTGCAACTGGCAGGAACGGGCCAATCAGCTGTCCCTCAGCAGTGCCACAACGCTGCTGATGACCTGTCTGGTTCAGCGCTACAGTGAACTGCAATGGACGCTGCCGCAGGTCCGTGGCGGTCTGGCTCCGGCCGTTGCCAAACGGGTGAAAGAGTATATCGAGCAGCATCTGGATCTGCCGCTGGTATTGGCCGATTTGGCCGCGCAGGCGGGGCTGAGCGAGTTCCACTTCGCCCGTATGTTCAAACATGACACCGGTCTGGCGCCGCATCAGTTTGTCATGCGCGCACGGCTACAGCAGGCAGAGCAGTTGCTTTGCCACAGTCAGTTGCCGCTGACGCAGATAGCGCTGGAGTGCGGTTTCAGCTCCGCCAGTCATTTCAGCAATCGCTTCAAAGTGGCCTATGGATGTTCCCCAACGCAGCGGCGTCAGGGGCGTTAACCTCAACAGGAGAGAACATGGAACAGCAGTTCGCAGGACTGGGCGTGTTGTTTGTCGCCGGATTTGGGCCTATTACCCAACAAACAGAGCATAGCAAGGCATTTTACGTCGATGCCCTGGGGCTGCCGTTGAAGCCGATGGAAGGCAATGCCGATTATCTGCTGAGCGAGCACGGCGCGCTGGAAGGCGTGAAGCACTTTGCTCTCTGGCCGCTGGCGCAGGCCGCACAGTCGTGTTTTGGCAGCGATCAATGGCCGACAGACCTGCCGGTGCCGCAAGCCTGGATGGAATTTGACGTCGCTGATATGGCGCTGGCAACTCAGGGGTTGATTGACCGTGGCTACCGTCTGCTGGTTGCCAATCGCGAAGAGCCTTGGGGCCAGAGTGTCACACGGTTGCTCAGCCCTGAAGGGCTATTGATTGGCGTTACCTTTACCCCTTGGTTGCGTGATTGATTTTCACTGGTCTAATTCCCTCGCCGCTGGTGGGGGATATATCGTTTTTTAGAAAAATTGATTATTAGCTTATTCAAAACCTCAACTGATAAACCTATTGTTCTCGAGCTCTTCATTTGATTGGTGATAGTTATTCCTGTCAGTTAGATAAAAACATCATCCATAGATCGTTATTTCCTTTCTTTAGAAGCCAAAATAAAATTAGGGTGCTCATAATTACACGCCAAGGAAAATTAAATAGAGATAATTCTTATATTCCATACCCATCGCTAAAATAATAATGATTCTCGTTTTCAACCAAGGAAAGGAAGAGGGAACTATGGGTAAATTAGCAAGGGTAGGGATGACAGCATTAATATCCCTGGGAATGACGATGATATTACCTACGGCAATGGCGGAGAATATCAATATGCCAAATAAGGATGTTACGGCCCAGCAAACGCAGCCGTCGTTTATCGCGGCCGGAAAAGTTGTGCAGGTTACTTTCGGCGATTTTGCCTTCAAACTGGATTTCACCGACGACAAAACCATGACTTTTACGGGGGTTGGCGCGGCCTCTCAGGGCGTTACCGACACCGTCCAGTATACGGCGGTTGAGATACGTCCCAAGGTCTACATGGTTTACTGGAGCGAACCCAAGTCCGGCGATAATGTCACTCATGTCGAGGATTTTCAGCGGGGTGAGGTCTACACCAATATCGCCAGCAAGGATGGGACTTTCACCCATCTGAAAGGGCAATTGAAAATCATAGGTCACTCAGGAAAATAAAGGAGCTACAATGAAAAAGGTATTTATCCCTTTGGTTATCGTCGGCAGTATGCTGGCCAATTACCCTGCATTGGCGGTTAAAAACAGCGAGCCTCATAAAGTCGCTGGAAATAAAAACATTCAGGATCAAAAGAAATTAAAGGTAGTGGAAGATCTGTACGCCGGTTTCTTTAATAAGCATGATATCAGCGTGGCGCAGCGGCTGATTGTGGAAAACTACAAGCAACATAATCCGTTTGTTGGCGATGGCATTAAACCGTTCCTGGATTTCTTCAGCCAGAATTTTAAAGATAATCCACAGTTCAGCGCGAAAATATACCGCAGTGCAGTGAGCGGCGACCTGGTGTATGTCCACGTATTGTATAAAAACAATCCACAAGACCGCGGTACCGCCAGCGTGGATATTTATCGGGTGAACAATCATGGAAAAATCACCGAACACTGGGACGTCAATCAGGAAGTGCCGGCGAAATCGGCCAACGACAACACCATGTTCTAACGCTACAGGGCCGCTCTGGCGGCCCTGTTACTCATCTGCGCCCATTCTCGACCTGTTTGAACTGCCTGCGTACCTGTAAGCAATTGAGCAGCACCAATACCGCCGTGACGGCAAACACCCAGCGGAACCCCATCAGCGCCGAAACCCCAGAACCAATCAACGGACCAACCACGTTGCCAAGATACATAAACGACTGGTTGTAACCGAAGATACGGCCGGTGACCTGATCGGAAGAGTACTTCAACAACAACGTCTGTACCGCAGGCATCAGGGCACCGTCGGCAAAGCCCAGCAGAAAACGCAGGATCCCCAACTGGAGCGGTGTTTCCACCCAGGCCATGATGGCGAACAGCAGGGTGGTTAGCCCCAGCGCCGCCAGCAGAATGCGTGCGGTGCCAATACGATCGCCCAGCCGGCCGAGGCGTGGTGCGGAAATCAACGCCGCCACCCCAGGCACGGCGGCAATCATGCCGCTAATAAAGGCGATATTACCGCTATCACCTGACAACTCTTTTATAAACAGCGTCAGTATCGGGCTGATGGAGGAGTTGGCAAGTTGGATCATCAGAGTGCTGATAAACAGCGTTACAATCAGCGCAGGATAGGGCAGCGACTGGAAAACGGCCTTGCCGCTCAATCGGTCGGCTTTTTTTACCTCGACACGCCGCTCTTTTATCAGGAACAAGGTAATCAAAAAGCTGATGAACATCAGCCCAGCGGTAACGAAAAACACCACGCGCAACCCCAAGTGGTCTGCCATCAGCCCGCCGAGCAGCGGGCCGGCGATCACTCCGGAAATTTGACCGGTGGATAAGGTGCCCAGCGCCCAACCGCTTTTATCACGCGGCACCTGCGAGGCAACCAGCGCCATTGCATTGGGGATATAGCCGGAGGTCAGGCCCATCAACGCACGCAGCGCAAACAGCTGATAAACGTTAGTGACCATGCCCTGCAGTGCAATGACAATAGCCATGCCCAGCGAGGCGCGCAACAGCATCAGCTTGCGGCCTTTGCGGTCCGCCAGGCTGCCCCACAGCGGCGACACCAGTGCAGACACCAAAAAAGTGCCGCTGAACACCAGGCCCGACCAAATGCTGAGCGACTGGTGACCGCTGACGCCGAGCTGTTCGACGTACAGCGGCAGAAAAGGGAGGATTTGGCTCATTGCCAGCCCGGTGAAGAAACAGCCGAGCCAGACCGAAATCAGATTGAGTTTCCACGCTTCCATCAGCTTGTCGTACCACTTTGAATTAGGAGGGAATTATTGAGCAAGATAATAATAACACCGGTTACCAGGGCCTGCCGGATGAAATAAGTGAACAAAAGTAAAACCTGCCGGTTGGCGGATGGCTGTAACGGCGGTATTCCGCGCTATGGCGCCGTAATGCTGCTGTAAAATGATCACCGGTAACGCAAGATTGCCGGTTGCCATCGGCGATGCCGTCATGGTGCTATAGCAAGGAATCAGCATTGTTCAGGAGACGCGGAAAATGACGTTTACGCTGCGAGAGATGGGGGCGGCCGATGTAGCGCCCGCGCATGTGCTGTCGCAAAAAATACAGTGGCCGCATCGGCTGGAAGATTGGCAGCAAGCGTGGTCATTGGGTGGCGGGGTGATCGCTGAAGTCGAGGGAGACGTGGTTGGCTGCGCCCTGCGCTGGCTATGGGGCGACCAACGGGCCACGCTAGGGTTGGTGATAGTTGCAGAGCAATGTCGTGGGCAAGGTATCGCCAGAGCCATGTTGCAGCAGATGATAGCGCCTTTGCCCGACTATCAGCTTCATCTGGTAGCGACCGATCAAGGCAAACCGCTGTACCAAAAATTGGGGTTTATCGATCAGGGATTACTGGCGCAGCACCAATGCCGGGAGATGCCGGCAGGCCATACCGCACCTTTGCCCAAGGGGGCAAGTTTACGGCCGGCCTTGCCGCAGGATCTTGCCACCCTGGTTGAGCTGGATTTGGCCGCCAGCGGCCTCAGCCGCCAACCCCTGTTGGCCGCAATGTTGGCAAGCGCCGAACAGGCTTTGGTGCTGGAGCAGCAGGGGATTGCCGTCGGATTTGCCTTCCGACGTCGTTTTGGTCACGGCAACATGATTGGCCCGGTGGTTGCGCCTGAGCTAACGGGGGCCATTGCCATGGTTGACGCCTTATGCCTGCCTTGTCAGGGCGAGTTTGTGCGGGTGGATACTCCCCTGGACAGCGGCCTCAGCCCTTGGCTGGCCGAGCGCGGTTTACCCTGCGTCGATACGCCGACCATTATGGTGCGTGGCGTGCCCCATAGACCGGATTGCGACGTTGCACTGACATTTTCACTGGTTTCGCAAGCCTGGTCATAAAATTGAAATTAAGGGTTCAGGGTGGTGCATCGCCCGATGCATTGCCCAAATGTTGTGCAATAGTTATCAACTGATGACTATGTTGTAACCGCAGGTTTTTGTCGTTCCTGCGCCGCCGTACGCCGTCGCGCGTGAAATTTCCCCAGTAATCCGCAATTGGCACAGGCCATGCATTGTCATCATCTCGCTTTGTTATCTGAGTAACAAAGTGGGGTTTGGTGACAACTCAACAACAGCGGGCGAACTATGGCAGAGCATCCAGATGTGATGGCACAAATAGAAGCGTCATTTGCGGTGCAAACCCCCACCGGGAAACGCATTGCCGGATATCTGCTGGCCAATTTGCCGCAGGTGCCGTTTGAGACCGCCGACAGTATTGCTCGTAGCACCGCCACCAGCGGTATTTCGGTCGGGCGCTACCTGCGCAGCCTGGGTTACCGCAACCTTGAGGACTTAAAGCGGACCTTGCGCGAGCAGGGTACGGCTTTGCATCAACCCTGGGGCGTGACCGATCGCCTGGGGGCTTACCGCCGTCGGCGCGAACAGCCGCAACCCCAAAAATTACGTCAGTCATTAACGCTGGAGCTGGAAGCGATCGAACACGTTTACCAATTGGCCAGCGGCGAAGCCTTTGCGCAGGTCAGCCGTCAGTTGGCGCAGGCGGAAGCGGTGTTTGTCGTGGGCATTCAGTCTACGCGCGGCATTGCCAATGCCTTTTACAGCCATCTGGAATATCTGCGGCCCAAGGTCTATTACGCGGACGGGTTATCCGGCACCTATGTGGAGTCGCTAAATTCGGAATTCAGTGCGCCATATCTGGTGCTGACGGACACGCGCGCGTATTCGACCATCGCACAAAAATACTGCCAGGCGGCCTGTGCGCGTGGGCTGCGGCTGGCGCTGATTACCGATATTTACTGCCCCTGGGCTCGGGATTACCCGATCGACCTGCTGCAGGTAAAAACCGACACCGGTCAGTTTTGGGATTCGCTGGCCCCGCTCAGTTGCCTGTTCAACCTGCTGCTGTCTTCGGTGCTGGAACAGGGCGGTACAGCGGTCGAGCAACGGCTGGCAAGCAACCGAATGCTGCAAAAAGAGCTGGGGCAATTTGAATCTTAACCGTATGGGAAAACGCAATGAGTGACAATGTAACATTAACCGATCTGGCCGAGGCCTTTCCTGGTCTGCCGATTGAGTTGAAATATGCCGGCGCCGACAACCTGACGGGCCGGGCGATTTATCGCGAGAGCCGCTGCCTGCTGCATCCTGATGCGGTGCAGGGGCTGACGCGTTGCCTGCTGGCGGCGCGGCTGGCCGGTTTTTCCCTGCTGGTATTTGACGCTTATCGACCGCAGCAGGCGCAGGCGTTGCTGTGGCAAGCCTGTCCGGATCCGCAGTATGTCACGAGCACCTTGACCGGATCGCATCATAGCCGGGGTGTCGCGATCGACGTGACGCTGTTGGACGCCGAGGGTATCGCTCTGGATATGGGCACCGGCTTTGATGAAATGAGCGAAAAATCGCACCCGTTTTATCCCGATTTCCCTCCGGAGGTGCAGCGCAACCGGCTGCTGCTGAATGCGGTGATGGCCGCCGGAGGTTTTCGCGGGATCGCCAGCGAATGGTGGCACTTCGAACTGCCCAACGCCGGGGATTATCCGCTGCTGGCCGATCGCTTCGGCTGTTTTTCTTACGACTAAAACAACACACATTCAACGCATCAGGAGCTTTGTTTATGAATCAGATCAAATACGCCGCTCTGGCGGCTGCAGTGACGTTGGGCCTGACGGTAACCGGGCCGGTACAGGCGGCGGTGCCCAAAGACATGCTGGTGATTGGCAAAGCGGCCGATCCGCAAACGCTGGATCCGGCGGTGACTATCGATAACAACGACTGGACGGTGACCTACCCGGCCTATCAGCGACTGGTGCAGTACAAGACCGAAGGCGGAAAAGGTTCGACCCAGGTGGAGGGTGAGCTGGCCGACAGCTGGACCAGTTCAGACGACCAACTGGTCTGGACCTTTAAGCTAAAACCCGGCAACAAGTTTGATGACGGTTCGGACGTGAACGCCGAGGCGGTCAAATGGTCGTTCGAGCGTCTGATGAAGATTGGTCAGGGGCCGTCAGAGGCCTTCCCGAAAGACCTGCAGGTCACGGTGGTGGATCCGCTGACGGTGCGTTTCACTCTGAAAACGCCGTTTGCGCCGTTCCTGTACACCCTGGCCAATGACGGTGCCGGCATCGTTAACCCGGCGATTGCCAAGGCGAATCCGGCGGACGAGGGCAAGGCCTGGTTGGCGAACCATAGCGCCGGATCTGGGGCGTACAAACTGGATCGCTGGCAGAAGGGCCAGCAGTTGGTGTTGGTGCCTAACCCGCATTACAGCGGTGCCAAACCGGCGTTTAAACGCGTCACGGTGAAAATCATCGGCGAAAGCGCCACCCGCCGTCTGCAACTGACCCGAGGCGACCTGGATATTGCCGAATCACTGCCGATTGACCAGCTCACGGCGCTGAAAAGTGAAAACAAGGTTGCGGTCAACGAGTACCCGTCGCTACGGGTGACCTATTTGTACCTTAACAACGGCAAAGCGCCGCTTAACCAGGTGGATCTGCGTCGCGCCATTTCTTACGCCGTGGATTATCAGGGCATGGTGAAGGGCATTCTCGGGGGGAACGGCAAACAGATGCGCGGCCCGATCCCGGAGGGCATGTGGGGTTATGACGCCAATGCCCAGCAGTACAGTCAGGATGCGGACAAGGCCAAGGCAGCACTGGCGGCGGTGAAAGACAAACCCGCTTCGCTGAACTTCCTGTATTCGATCAGTGACCCTAACTGGGAGGCGATTGCGCTGTCGGTGCAGGCCAGCCTGGCGACGGTCGGCCTCAACGTCAAACTGGAGAAGCTGGCCAACGCTACCATGCGGGATCGCATCGGTCAGGGTAATTACGATATCGCCATCGGCAACTGGAGCCCGGATTTCGCCGACCCCTATATGTTCATGAACTACTGGTTTGAATCCGACAAGAAAGGGCTGCCGGGCAACCGGTCGTTCTACAGCGATCCGCAGGTGGATGCCCTGTTGAAGAAAGCGGTATCGGTGTCCGATCAGCAGGTTCGCACCGCGGATTACCAGGCGGCGCAGAAAATCGTCATCGACCAAGCGGCCTACGTCTATCTGTTCCAAAAAAACTATCAGGTGGCGATGAACAAAGAGGTGAAGGGCTTTGTGTATAACCCGATGCTGGAGCAGGTGTTCAACGTTGGGCAGATGAGCAAGTAATTTTTTTCGGGCAGCCGTTTGGCTGCCCCTGCACCATGGGAAACCGCTATGAACGTTTGGAGCCTTATCCGTCAGCGCTGCTGGGGGTTGGTGCTGGTGATGTTCGGGGTGTGCGTGATCACCTTTACCATCTCGCACCTGATCCCCGGCGATCCGGCGCGCTTGCTGGCCGGTGACCGCGCCAGCGAGGAAATCGTCCAGCATATTCGCCAACAGCTGGGGCTGGACCAGCCGCTGTATGTGCAATTTGGTCGCTACGTGCTGGATTTGCTGCATGGCGATTTGGGGACTTCCATTCGCACCGGACGGCCGGTGCTGGACGATCTGCGCGCCTTCTTTCCCGCCACGCTGGAGCTGGCTTTTTGCGCTTTACTGTTGGCGATCGCGTTTGGCGTCCCGCTTGGGGTGGTGTCGGCAGTGTATCGTAATAAATGGCCCGATCATCTGGTGCGGCTGTTGTCGGTGACCGGCATCTCCACCCCGGCGTTCTGGCTGGGGTTGGGGGTGATTATCCTGTTCTACGGGCAACTGAATCTATTGCCCGGCGGCGGCAGACTGGACGACTGGCTGGATCCTCCCACCCACATCACCGGGTTTTACCTGCTGGACTCCTTGCTGACCGGCAACGGCGAGGCGTTCTGGAACAGCCTGCAACACCTGATCCTGCCGGCGCTGACGTTAGCCTTTGTTCATCTTGGGGTAGTGGCGCGCCAAATCCGCTCGGCGATGCTGGAACAATTGGGGGAAGACTATATCCGCACGGCCCGTGCCAACGGCCTTTCGCACTGGCGAGTGGTGCTTGGGCATGCGTTGCCCAACGCGTTGATCCCCTCGGTGACGGTGTTGGGGCTGGCTTTGGGGGACTTACTCTATGGCGCGGTGCTGACCGAAACGGTCTTCGCTTGGCCGGGCATGGGCGCTTACGTGGTGGATTCCATTCAGGCGCTGGACTTTCCAGCGGTGATGGGGTTTGCCGTGGTGGTCTCTTTTGCCTACGTGATGGTTAATTTGATCGTCGATCTGCTCTACCTGTGGATCGACCCAAGAATGGGGCGCGAGGGATAATGACAATGACTCAAATCGAACAACCGCCGATCGCGGAACCCGTATTGCGCTATCTCAGCCTGCGCCGCGCCTGGTACCGGGTTCGGCGGAGTCCGCTGACGCTGCTGGGTGCTGCCATCATGATAGCCGTGCTGTTCCTGATGCTGTTCTCGCCGTGGCTGGTGCCGCATAATCCGGACGCCATTGACCTAACCGCCCGCTTACTGCCGCCTTCGCCCGAGCACTGGTTCGGTACCGACGAAGTGGGCAGGGACCTGTTCAGCCGAGTCCTGGTTGGCAGCCGTCAATCGGTGGCCGCCGGGCTGGCGGTGGTGGTCTTGGCGGGGAGCATTGGCTCGCTGCTCGGCTGTTTCTCCGGCGTGATGGGCGGTACGGTTGATGCGTTAATTATGCGCTGCATGGATATCATGCTGTCGGTGCCGTCGCTGGTGTTGACCATGGCGCTGGCGGCGGCGTTGGGCCCCAGTTTGTTCAACGCCATGTTGGCGATTGCCGTGGTGCGCATTCCTTTCTACGTGCGGCTGGCGCGCGGCCAAACGTTAACGCTGCGTCATCAGGCGTATATGCAAGCGGCGCGCACCTTTGGCGCTTCGCGCTGGCATCTGATTGGCTGGCACGTGCTGCGCAATGTGATGCCGCCGTTGGTGGTGCAAGCGTCGCTGGATATCGGTACCGCAATCCTGATGGCGGCTACGCTGGGCTTCATCGGCCTGGGTGCCCAGCAACCGACCGCCGAATGGGGCGCTATGGTGGCCAATGGACGCAACTATGTGCTCGACCAATGGTGGTATTCGGCCTTTCCCGGCACGGCGATCCTGATCACCGCCACCGGTTTCAACCTGTTCGGCGACGGTCTGCGCGACCTGCTGGATCCTAAAACCCGGGGGCGCTGATGAGTGAAACCACCGTTTTATCAATCGATGAATTACAGCTGGAGTTTCCGGTTTACGGCGGCAGCGTCAAGGCGCTCAATCGCGTTTCGTTGCAGGTCAAGGCGGGTGAAATCGTCGGCGTGGTGGGCGAGTCCGGCTCCGGCAAGTCGGTCACTGCGATGATGACGTTACGGCTGCTGGCGGAAGAGGGTTACCGCGTGACCGGCGGTTCGCTGGAGATGCTGGGCACCGACGTGCTTAACGCCAGCGAGCGGCAAATGCGCCAGTTGCGCGGTGCGCGGGTGTCGATGATTTTTCAGGAGCCCATGAGCGCGCTTAATCCAACGCGCAAGATCGGCCGCCAGATGTGCGAGGTGATCCGCCTGCACCAGCGACTTTCCGCCTCGGCGGCTCGCGACAAGGCGATTCAGCTGTTACAGGAAATGCAGATTGCCGATGCACAGCGGGTGATGGAGCGTTATCCGTTTGAGCTGTCCGGCGGTATGCGCCAACGGGTGCTGATTGCCATGGCGTTTTCCTGCGAACCGGAACTGATCATCGCTGACGAACCCACCACTGCGCTGGACGTCACGGTCCAGCGTCAGGTGTTGCGTTTGCTACAGCAGAAGGCGCGAGCCAGCGGCACGGCGGTGCTATTTATCACTCACGATATGGCTGTGGTGTCGCAACTTTGCGACCGGGTGTATGTGATGTACGCAGGACACGTGATTGAGAGTGGCGCAACCGCCAAGGTGATTGAGCATCCCAGTCATCCGTATTCCATTGGGTTATTGCTGGCGGCGCCGGAGCGCGCCGAACCGCGCAGCCTGCTGCAGGCTATCCCCGGTACGGTGCCCAACCTGAGTGCGTTACCGCCAGGCTGCGCTTTTAGCAACCGTTGCCGCCATGCTGACGCTCAGTGTCGGCATACGCCAAGACTTACGCCATTGGTGGCAGAGCCGAGTCAAAGGGTAGCCTGTTGGCATCCGCAGTCTGTCGATTTGGAGGTGCAAAATGAACGTTGAGGCACTGCTGGAACTGCGCGACGTGCGATTACGTTTCCCCGCCAGCTATAACTGGCGCGGCAAGCCGCGAGAGTATGTTCATGCGCTCAATGGGTTGGATCTGAACATTATGCGCGGCGAAACCTTGGGCATCGTTGGCGAGTCCGGCTGCGGCAAAAGCACCCTGGCGCAGTTGCTGATGGGGTTGTTGAAGCCCAGCAGCGGCGAGCTGCTGCGGGCGCGCAATGCCGGCTCCTGGTTTGGTAGCGGCATGCAAATGGTGTTTCAGGATCCGCAGTCATCGCTCGATCCGCGCCTGCCGGTATGGCGAATTATCACCGAGCCGGTGTACGTGCAGCAACACAACAGCGTGGCGGAACGACGGGCGCAGGCGGCGGAGTTGGCTCAGCAGGTGGGACTGCGGCCGGAGGCGATTGACCGGTTGCCGCACGAGTTCTCCGGCGGACAGCGACAGCGTATTTCCATTGCACGCGCACTGTCGTCGCAGCCTGACATCATCGTGCTGGACGAACCTACTTCGGCGCTGGATATTTCGGTGCAGGCGCAGATCCTCAATTTACTGGTGGAACTGCAACGCCAGCGCAACCTGACTTATGTGCTGATCTCGCATAACGTCTCGGTGATCCAGCACATGAGCGATCGGGTAGCGGTGATGTATCTGGGGCAGATTGTCGAATTGGGGCCGACCGCACAGGTGTTGCGCCAGCCTCAGCACCCTTACACCCGGTTGCTGCTGGATTCGGTGCCCCGTACCGGCCGTTCACTGAGCGACAGCGCAATTGAAGACCGCAAAGGGGAATTACCGGGCAACCGTCAGTTGCCGCAGGGCTGCTTTTTTCGCGAACGTTGCCCTTACGCCGGCGAGGGGTGCCAGCGACCGCAAAGTTTGAGAGTCAACTTGGGCGGCACGGCGGTGCGTTGCCATAAGGTAGGATGACGGCGATACGCTCAGCGGATAATGCCGCGCGTCGAGCGTGTGAAGAAGTCGAGGAACAGGCGTAGCAATGGGTATTCCACGCTCAGGTGGATAACCTCTTGCCGTACATCCTCCAACGCCATCGACCGGTGATACAGCATATCGTAGAGAGCGTGAATAACTCGCTGTTGTTGCGGATCGGCGGCCAGAAAAGCCGGCGCTGCCAGATGCAGGCCGTCAGGTTTGGCGCGATGGCCGCCGGCCTGAACAAAGGGCGGCAGATCCTGCACCAGCAGGGCACCGTCGGCAACTTTTGCATGGGCACCGATAATGCAAAATTGGTGTACCGCGCACCGGGAGCCGACCCATGCAGCATCGCCCATCTCAACATGCCCGGCCAGGCCGCTGTGCTCGCCGACGTAAGCACCGTTTCCGATGACGCAGTCGTGGGCAACATGCACATTATCCCGCAGGTGATTGTCGTTACCGATGACGGTGCGCTGGCGCCCCTGTACCGTGCCGCGATGTAGGGTGGCGTAATGGCCTATACGGTTACGATCGCCAATGATTAACGAGGTCGGTTCATCGGCATACTTCAAATCCTGGCCGGCTTCGCCGATCGAAGAAAACGAGCCGAAAACGTTGTCGCGGCCGATATGGGTCAGGCCGTTAATTACCGAGTGCGAGGCAACAGTGGTGCCTTCGCCTATCTCAACCCCGGCGGAGATGACGCAAAAAGGCCCGATACGCACGTGCGCACCGATCATCGCGCCGGGCGCGATCAGGCTGTTGTCTGCAATAAGGGCAGAGGGAGAAATCATCACGTTTCCTGATGGCGGCGCGTGGCTATCCATCAGCCAGGCCAGTCATCGGTTAATTATTAAGCCGGATTCTGGATTAATTGGGGGAAACAGGGACGCGTGGGCAGGAAGTTTGCCTTCCGGTCGGTGTGACAAGGTTTGTCTGCGGCCAGCATAAGCCGGTATTTGCCTCAGACCGCTACCTTATATTTTATTTATTTTGTGAACCTTTGGGTAATAACGGGATGTTACCACCGGCGATTTCAACCCTTTGCTCTGCAGGGCTGAAAATGGTCAGGCTGACAACGGTCAATTCCGTCGCCAGCGAATGCCATAACTCAGGGCAGTGGCCAATCGGTAGGGGTGTTACTGACGACCTCGACATACATGTCCCAGGCGTGGGACCAGAATTGCGTAAAGCCTTCCTGACTGAAGCTAATGCCCATCAGGCCCATCACGAACCAGCAGGTGGTGAACAACCCGAGGCTGCTGAACATAAATGCCATGCCGTTGCGGCTGGTCTTACGGCAAACGACGTTTAGCTGGCTGGCCATAAACATCATAACGGCGCTAAGCAACTCCCAGCGCATCATAATAAAACCTGTGGCAATGGCACTCATCGAACGGGATCCTTGGTGATAAAGCTGCTCCCGGCGAGCGGCCGGAAGGTCAGGGTAATGGGTGAAATAGTGTGATCTGTGTCACATTGTAGCACTGGGATAAATCGCTGCTCAATCCCTGAGCGGGAGAAAAATCGGCATTTGGTAACATTCCAACATGCTGAAACATTTATGCCATTTCATTAGCAACCTTTTAATGGGGAGCGCAAACCAATAACGCTATGCTTGCCGACTTTTCACTGCCCTGATTTATCTTGGGAAAATGTGACGTCTGACAGGTAACTCGCCACGTATGGCCCTATTAAAAGATAAAATTCGAGACCATTCCGCCGAAGAAATGTTGTTTATACGCCGCGCCGGCGTGGCAATGGTGTTGGTTGTCGCCTGTTTTGGCGCGTTGATCCTCAACCTGTACCGCCTGCAGGTAAAACAGCATGCGTTCTACCAGACGCGATCCAATCAAAACGACATCAAGATGGTGCCGATTGCCCCCAGTCGCGGGCTGATTTTCGACCGCAACGGCATTCCGCTGGTGCGTAACATTACGCTGTATCAGATCCAGATTATCCCCAGCAAAATCGACAATATGACCGCGCTGCTGCAGGCGCTGACGCCGATTGTCGATCTGACCCCCGAAGACATCGCCGCTTTTCGCGATGACATGCACCACAATGGCCGCTATAAGCCGGTCACCTTGAAAAGCGGACTGACGGAAACCGAGGTGGCGCGCTTCGCGGTCAATCAATACCGTTTTGACGGGGTGACGATTGACACCTATCAGCAGCGGGAATATCCCTACGGTGCCGAACTGGCCCACGTGGTGGGTTACGTGTCTAAAATCAACGATGGCGATTTGAAGCGGCTGGACAAGGCGGGCCTCAGCGAGAACTATGCCGCCGACCACAATATCGGCAAGCAGGGCATCGAGGCTTATTATGAGTCAGAGTTGCATGGCACCACCGGTTATCAGGAAGTCGAAGTGGATAACCACGGTCGCGTGATACGCCTGCTGAAAGAACAACCGCCACAGGCGGGCAAAAACATTTACCTGACCCTCGATCTGCCGCTGCAGCAATATATCGAATCGGTGCTTAAAGGGCAGCGGGCGGCAGTGGTGGTGGAAGACCCGCGCGACGGTGGCATTTTGGCCATGGTCTCCAGCCCCAGTTACGATCCCAACCCTTTTGTGAAGGGCATCAGCTACCCCGCGTATAAAGCTCTGCTGAGCAACCCCGATTTGCCGCTGATTAACCGCGTCACGCAAGGGCTCTACCCACCGGCATCCACGGTTAAGCCTTACATGGCCACCTCCGCGCTGTTTGCAGGAGTGATCACCCCCAACACCACCTTCTTTGGCGCGCCGACCTGGACCTTACCGGGCACCCAGCGCCGTTATCGTGACTGGCTTAAAACCGGGCATGGCATGCTGAACGTGACCAAGGCGATAGAAGAATCGGCCGATACCTTCTTTTATCAGGTGGCGTTTGAAATGGGCATTGACCGTATTCACAGCTGGCTAAGCCAGTTTGGTTACGGTCAGGCGACCGGGATTGACCTTAACGAGGAGTATCGCGGCGTGCTGCCAAGCCGCGAATGGAAACAGCGGGTGCATAAAAAAGCCTGGTATCAGGGGGACACCATCTCGGTAGGCATCGGCCAGGGATATTGGGTGGCTACGCCGATCCAGATGGTGAAGGCGTTAACGACGCTGATCAACAACGGCAAGGTGAAAACGCCCCATTTGTTGTACTCCATGCGGCAGGGCAACCTGGTGAGTCGCTACCAGCCACCGGTAGAGAGTGCACAGATTGGTGATGCCAAATCGCCGTACTGGGGCATCGTTCGCAATGGCATGTACGGCATGGCCAATCTGCCAAACGGCACCGGTTATAAGCTGTTCCATACCGCGCCGTATCAGATTGCCGCCAAGTCCGGGACTTCACAGGTGTTTGGTCTGAAAGAGAATCAGACTTATAACGCCAAAATGATCCCGGTACGGCTGCGCGACCATATTTTCTATACGTTGTTCGCGCCTTATAAAAATCCGCGGGTGGCGATGGCATTAATTCTGGAAAACGGCGGTGGTGACGGTGTGGTCGCGGGGCCGACGGCCCGGGCGATCCTCGACCATATTTTTGACCCGGCCAACGCCCCGCAGCCCGAGGATAACCAGAAAGTTAAACCGGAGTTAAACGACAGCGCGGATGTGCAACAGTAAACGCGTTTGTTTTTACTTTCTTACAAACTGCAATCTTCTAACTATTTCTGTCAGGGTAGACTGAAATAATCACATAACTTTAATAAAAACGCAGGGTTAACAGTGGCACCATTAACAAAAAAAAGCGGTAAAAATTATTCGACCCTTCGCTTTGGCTGGATTTGCGGCGGGATCCTGGTTTGCTTTTTCCTGCTGGCCTTTCGGGTCGGCTATTTGCAGTTGCTGGAGCATCAGCAGTTGGCGGATCAGGCGGATCAGCGTTCGATTCGCACCCAGGTGCTGCCCACCAACCGGGGGATGATCACCGACCGTAACGGCGAGGCCTTGGCCGTCAGCGTGTCATCGAAAGATATTGTGTTGGATCCCAAGCATATTCTCGACACCCATACCGATATCGGCAATGAACGCTGGCAGAGCCTGGCCAACGTGCTGAAAATGCCGCTACCCGAGGTGCAAAAGCTGATCCAGGCTAATGCTCACAAGCGTTTTGTCTATCTGGCGCGCAAAGTCGAAGATGATAATGCCGATTACATCAGCAAGCTGCGTTTGACCGGCGTCAGTACCCTGCAGGACTTCAGCCGTTTCTACCCGATGAGCCAGGATGCCGCCGGGCTGATCGGTATTGTCGGGCAGGACAATCAGGGTCTTGAAGGTATCGAGTTGGGCTTTAACCACCTGCTGCAAGGCAAGAACGGCCTGCGGGTTTACCAGAAGGACGGCAGCGGGGCGGTGATTGGCGTGATCAAGAACGTCGATCCCGTGCCGCCGCCGAATGTCACGCTGAGTATTGATAAATTCATCCAGTACGTGCTGTACGCGCAAATTCGCGACGGCGTGGTGGCAAACCAGGCCGATTCCGGCTGTGCGGTGCTGGTAAAAGTGAATACCGGTGAAGTGCTGGGGATGGCCAGCTACCCGTCATTCAACCCGAACAACTACGCCAATACCCCGGCCAAAGATATCCGCAACGTGTGCAGCAGCGACAGTTTCGAACCGGGTTCTACCGTGAAGCCGGTGGTGGTGATGGTCGGGCTGGAACACCGGTTGATTAAGCCGGATACCGTACTGGACACCACGCCTTACCGGGTCAATGGTCATTTGATCAAGGACGTAGGCCACTGGTCGAAATTGACCATTACCGGCGTGCTGCAAAAATCCAGCGACATTGCCGTTTCACATATTGCGCTGGCGCTGCCCGCCACCGTACTGCCTGCGGTTTACAAGAGCTTTGGCTTGGGCAGACCGACCGACCTGGGCATCGGCAACGAAAGCAGCGGTTATTTGCCGCAGCACCGCGAACGCTGGGCTGATATCGAACGCGCAACCTTCTCCTTTGGTTATGGTTTGCGTGTGACCCCGTTACAGATGGCGCGTGAATACGCGGCTATCGGTTCCTATGGCGTTTATCGGCCATTGTCGATCACCCGAGTGACGCCACCGGTGATGGGGCAGCGCATTCTGCCGGAAGATACGGTAAAAACCGTGGTGCATATGATGGAAAGCGATGCCTTACCGGGGGGCAGCGGGGTCAGCGCTGCGGTACCAGGTTACCGTTTGGCGATTAAAACCGGTACCGCAGAGAAAATGGGCACCAACGGCAAATACGACGGTGGTTACATTAACTACACCGCCGGCGTGGCGCCCGCCAGCGATCCGCAGGTGGCGCTGGTGGTGATGGTCAACAACCCGAAAGCCGGCAAGCACTTCGGTGGTTCGGTGGCTGGCCCGGTGTTCGGCAAGATCATGGCGCAGGTATTGGAACATATGAATATCTTGCCTGATGCCCAGCCGTTGAACGTCGTTTCGCAGGTTAAAGGCTAACCTGATGTTCCCCCTCTGTGGAGGGGGAACCAGTCACTTTTTCAACGTCGCAAGGTGGGCCTGTGCCCATTCGACATCACGAGTGAAGTTAAGATAAATCTGGCGGTTTTATTAAAAAGGGGAATATTTTTTAAGCGTCGATACTTTGTATGGGCGGGAATATTTATAGATAAGACAATCTGATTAATTCTATAAAATAAAAAGAATCTGACGCACCAATGCGTGGCGAATAAAATAAATTCGGCCGGGTATTTTCAATTGAAAACAACCCGGCCTAAAAATATTAACGGCTGGTTTGGTGGCCGATGATACCGCCCAGCGCTGCGCCGCCCAAGGTACCCAGCGTACTGCCGTCGGTCAATACTGCGCCACCCAGGGCGCCAACGCCGGCACCGATAGCGGTGTTGCGATCACGGTGAGACATATTCCCACATGCGGTGACAGAAAGTGTTGCCATGATGATAACCATCACGCCTGCGGCACGTTTAAGGTTCATAAGAGTTTCCTGATAAATTGCCTAATTAACAGACAAAGAAAGCACTGATTAATCGGCCGGTAGAAGTTGAGATGAATGTATTCTGCCGAAAGAAAATAGAACAGGTAAATATTCTTAATTTTGTGCCATCGGATTTTATTTAATCGCCATTTTACTTTTGGGTGATGATTAAATCGCCAGCCTGTTATCTCTTGGGGCAGGTTGGATAATCCTTAAAACGCGTTAAAAATCCTAAGGCCGAGGGTTATGGGCTATGACGCGTTCCGGCCTGCATTGGCGTACGGATACCGCTGGGTGTTGGCGCCACTGCTTCTGGTGCGGGTTGTCCCTGACAGAGAGCATTTTTTTGCATTGCGGTAATGCAACTGTGTAAGTTACATTAGCGATATTGAGTTGTGATCTGCATCACAGATTGAAATCAAGCAAAAATAACCTTAAGAAATTCCAGGGAAATTTTCCTTTCTGGGCAGGCTTTTTGCTGCTTAAAAACCAGGAGACAACGATGTTAGAAATACTAGAGAGTTTGGCCACCGTGGTGATCATGGTGCCGGTAATGATTGCCTTGTTGCTTGGCTCGATTTATGGCTTGGGTGAGCTGTTTAATCTGTTTTCTGCCGTGGGCGGGAAAAAGAGCTGACGCTGAAATAATGTTCGAGGGGCGCAATGCCCCCCGATGCAGGTTTAAAGTACCGTTGCCAGGAAATCACGCGTTCTTTGATGTACCGGTTCATCCAGCACCTGTTTTGCCGTCCCCGTTTCTACCACTTTTCCTTGATCCATAAAGATGATTTGGTCCGCCACTTCGCGGGCAAAACCGATTTCATGCGTCACCACCACCATGGTCATGCCAGAGTGCGCCAGGCCTTTCATCACCTGCAGCACTTCGCCAACCAATTCGGGATCGAGCGCAGAAGTGGGCTCATCGAACAGTAGCACCTCTGGCGTCATCGCCAGGGCGCGGGCGATCGCCACTCGCTGTTGCTGTCCACCAGAAAGCTCGCGTGGCCAGGCGTGAATGCGATGTTCCAGCCCGACGCGGGCCAGCAGCGCTTTTGCCCGTTCCACCACCAGACTTTTCTTTTCCTTTTTGACCAGCAGCGGGGCTTCAGTGACGTTCTCCAGCACTGTGCGGTGCGGGAATAAATTGAACTGTTGGAACACCATACCGATGCTTTTACGCTGTTCGGCCACTTCGCGTTCCTTCAGTTCATACAGCTGGTTGCCTTTTTGACGGTAACCGATGAGTTGCTCGCCCACCCGAATGGTTCCACCGTCGAGTTTTTCCAGGTGATTGATGCAGCGCAACAAGGTCGACTTCCCCGAACCGGAAGGGCCGAGGATCACCGTTACCGAGCCTGCCGGGATCTGCAGGCTGATATTTTTCAACACTTCGGTGCCGGAAAATGACTTGCGCACCTGGTTGATCTGAATGGCGGCGCTCATGATTGTGCCTCCTGTGACGGACTGGATGCGGCTTTGCGGGGACGGAACAGCCAGTTGCTGCGCACCGCCTGGCTACCTCGACCAAAATAGCGCTCAACATAGTACTGGCCGATCGACAAAATCGAGGTCATCACCAGATACCACAACGTGGCGACCAACAGCAGCGGGATCACCTCGTAGGTGCGCTGATAGATGATCTGCGCCGAATAGAGCACGTCCTGCAGGGCGATCACCGACACCACCGCGGTGGTTTTAAGCTGCCCGATCACCTCATTGCCGGCAGGGGGCAAAATGGTGCGCATGGCCTGCGGCAAAACTACGCGCCACAGGATTTGTCCACGGCGATACCCCAAGGCCTTGGCGGCCTCCAACTGGCCACTGCCGACGCTTTGGATACCGGCGCGTACAATCTCCGCCGCATAAGCCGACTGATGCATCACCAGGGCGATCACCGCCGCGCTGAAGGTACTGATGATGGTGTTGGTCGGGGCGCTGGCCACTTCACCCAGGAAGGGGATCCACAGACTGATGCGCGGGTAAAGCGCGGCGATGTTGTACCACAGGAAAAGCTGCACCAGCATCGGCACCGCGCGGAAGAACCAGGTATAAAACCAGCTCACCGCCACCAGCACCGGGTTGGCCGACAGACGCATCAACGCCAGCAGCACGCCCCCGGCGAAGCCGAAGATCACCGAAATCACGGTGAGCTTCAGCGTCATGATCACGCCATTGATAATCGACGCTTCGGTAAAGTTTTCTGCCACCACCGCCCATTCGAAGCGCGGGTTATGCAGCATCGAATTGGCGATAATGCCGACGATCAGCAGCACCAACAGGGCGCTGAACCAGCGCCCATAATGCCGATGACCGACGATGCGCAGTTCGGCATCACCGGTCGCTTGTGGCCCATTCATTTTGCAATCTCTTCATTGATGCCGGCGGTTTTCACCGCGCCGAAGCCGATATCCCAACCGTCGAGGATTTTCTGGTAGCTGCCGTCGGCAATCAGCGAGTTAAGCGCCGCCTGCACCGGTTTCACCAGGTCGGAACCTTTCGGCAAGGCGATGGCGACCGTGGTGCCTTCAATGTTGATGTCGCCTGCCAGCGCCAGCGGTTTAACGTGGGTAGCCTGATAACGCAGGCCTTCATACGGACCAAAGAACATCGGCACGCGTCCGCTGATTACGGCCTGAACACCGGCCGGACGGTCGGGGAAAATCGGAATGGTGATCGCCGGTTTTCCGCCGCTGACGCAGCTGTCGCTGGCCTGCTGCAAGCGGGTAATTTGTGAAGTGCCCGCCCCGGCGCCGACGGTTTGTCCACAAAGCTGCGCCAGCTCGGTGTAAGGGCCGAGGGCGGCATCTTTACGGGCGATCAGCGCCAGCTTGGATGCGTTGTAATAGCCGACAAAATCGACCTGTTGGAAGCGCTTCTTGTTGGCGTCGATATTGGCCAGGGCAACGTCATAACGGCCGGATTTCAGGCCGGGGATGATATTGTCGAAGCCGCCGGTATCCTTCCAGTGGATTGCCACGCCGAGGCGATCGGCGATGGCGCTCATCACGTCGATTTCACGCCCGGCCAGCGTTTTGTTGTCCGCTTCATAGAAGGTGGTCGGGGGCGTATTGGGGTTGGTGCCCGCCACGATGTAACCGGCTTTTTTTATTGCTTCCGGCAGGCTGTCGTGCAGTGCGGGATCGGCGCTGGCTTTTACCGCGGCGCGGAAGGGCACATCGCCTTCAGCGGCATAACCGACGGCCAGCGGAGCCAAGGTAGCGCCAGCCAGCAGCAGGGAGAGTACGGTGCGTTTGAGGTTGGTTTTCATCATGTTCCCCTGCGAATTAAGCCGATTTTACGTTAGCGAAGTTGATTGCCGGTTGCGGCAGGCCCAGGTTTTCACGCAGGGTTGAATACTGATATTCCTCGCGGAACAGGCCGCGACGGCGTAGCTCCGGGATCACCAGTTCGACGAACAGTTCCAACTGATTCGGCAATACCGCAGGCATGATGTTAAAGCCGTCGGCACCTTGCTGTTCCAGCCACAGCTGGAAGTCATCGGCGATCTCTTCGGCAGTTCCCACCACCACGCGATGCCCGCGCGAACCGGCAGCAACCGCCGCCAGTTCACGCAGCGTCAGGTTTTCGCGTGCCGCAAGATCGGTCAGCAGCTTCACCCGGCTTTGGCCGCCTTCGGTCGCGCCGACGTCCGGTACCGGGCCATCGAGCGGGAAGCCGCTAAGATCGAAGCCGAAGCGGGCGGAAAGCTGTTCGATGCCGTTATCGATATCCACCAGTTGATTGAGCTGATACCAGGTTTCCTGCGCCTCGGCTTTGGTGCGTCCCACGATCGGCATCACGCCCGGCAGGATCAGCAGGTGATCCGGGTTGCGGCCGGCATCGGCGACAAATTTCTTCTGGCTGCGATAGAAGGCCTGGCCTTCTTCCAGCGTGGCGGCGGCGGTAAACACCACCTCGGCGGTTTCTGCGGCCAGCTGTTGTCCGGCCGGCGAAGAACCGGCTTCGATGATCACCGGGCGCCCCTGTGGCGAACGGGCAATGTTCAGCGGGCCTTGCACCGAGAAGTGCTTGCCTTGGTGGTTGGCCGCGTGGATTTTCTCGTCAATGGCATACACGCCACTTTGCTTGTCACGTACGATAGCCCCTTCCTCCCAGCCGTCCCACAGCTTGTAGCTGGCTTCGAGAAACTCTCGTGCCACTTCATAACGCTCGGCGTGCGAAGGCAGATCGTCACGGCTGAAGTTACGTGCCGCGTCACTGGAGAATGACGTCACCACGTTCCAGGCGGCGCGGCCGTGGCTGATGTGATCGATAGAGGCCATGGCGCGCGCCAGGTGGAAAGGCTGGTCGAAAGTGGTGGAGGCGGTGGCCGCCAGGCCGATGTGTCGAGTTCTGACCGCCAGCGCCGCCAGCAGCGTCAGAGGCTCCAGGCGGGACAGGGTGGAAGGCAGACGGTGCACGCTGGTCGCCAGCGCATCGCCGACGAAGAACATATCAAAGGTGCCTTCTTCGGCCTTTTGGGCGATCCAGGTGAACCAGTCAATGTCCGTAGGCGAGCCGCTGGCCCCTTCGGCACGCCAGCCGCCGACGTGATGGCCCAGAGCCTGAACAAACAGGCCGAGACGTAATTGACGCGATGGTGTTGAAGGTGAAGTACTCATAATTATTCCTATATTTATTATTGGTTTAATAATTCGATTAAACGGCTCAGCGCGGCGGGCTGCGTTAGCGCGCAGTCCTCGATCACGCGGTCACCGTTCAAATGCGGCAGCAATAGCAGGATGCTGCGCAGTTTCGCACCGACGTCGGTCTGTCGGGCGGCGGTTTGCTTTCTTGTGACGATGTCACTTAATTGACGGCCGTCGTGCAGCGTTAGCGTGACGCGGTGGAAGCGTAACTCCGCATCCAGCTCGTCTGGCGGTGCCGTCAGGTCGGCATGGCGTTCAACCCGTGCCGCCAGGGCTGAAATATTTGGGTCAACGGGGGCCTCACCGTAGTGCATTAGCGGCACGCTGCCGCTGTACAACGCATCGGCGATGACGTATTCCAGGCTAAAACGCGCCTCAACGCCGTTTGACGGGCGGCGAATATAGGGAGCGGTATCGGCACCGGGTGGAAAACTGACCTGGATCTTGGCGATGGCAGCGGAAATATCCTCGACGGCAATGCCTTGTTCGAGCAGGCGTTCGCGCAGGATAAATGCGGCCTCCGCAGCGCTGTGGGTACCGCCGCAGGTGGGATAGCGTTTAAATTCCAGCCCCGGTTGCAGGATACGCCACGGCGCCCCCCAGTCGGCCGTCAACAATTCGGGCCGCTGCCGTCCGTCGCCATGCGAGCTCAACAGGCTGTCTATCACGCCTTCCGGCTGCCCGGCAAAACCCAGCTGCGCCAGCAGCACGGCATTGACTGCCGCCCGAGCGGCGATCCCTGCGTGCAACGGCTTGGCGGCTGACCCGAACTGACTGCGCAGCCCAGCAGCCTGGGTGGCCGCCAGCCCAAGGGCGATCTGCGTTTGGTGCAGCGTGAGGTGTAAATAGCGTGCTGCCGCCGCAGTGGCGGCAACGGCGCCAAGGGTGGCAGTGCTGTGAAATCCCAACTGATAGTGCTGAGTACCGGCAGCCAGCCCCAGTCGCCCGGCTGCCTCTACGCCAATGACATAGGCGGCCAGTAGCGCGTCAACGTCGGGGTTATCGTCGGTCAATGCCAGCAGCGCAGAGAGCACCACCGTGCTGGGGTGCCCGCGCAGCGCGGGGTGATAATCGTCAAAATCCAGCGAATGGCTGATATAGCCGAAATAGAGCGCACGGTTCTCGGCACTGGCAGGCGGGAACACTTTTTTTACCGCTGCCAGGCCGCTGTCGGTGAGTACGCCCTGGGCGATCGGCAACGCGCAGGCAAAATAATCTATCAGCCCCAGGCGGGCGGCCGACAGGGCTGATGCTTCGGGCCGGCTATCCAGCACCAAATGGGCAAATTGAGCGGTTATGAGCGATGACAAGATATAAAACCTGATTTTTTATGCGGTTATGCGCCGGCCTGCGATTCAGATTTCATTGTGTGGCGATTTCATTAGCCCCGAAAGAACGAACGGAAATTTCATATTTCAAAATGGAATATGGTGGATGCCGATTCCGGCAATAAAGCTGGCCCAATACCGCATGGCATCGGGCTTAGTCATTTTAAGGCAAAGCAAAGTCGCCATTTGGCTTAAGAAAAAAGGGCGCTAAAGCGGGAACAGTTGTTCACTCAGCAGATCGATAAACACCCGCAGTCGGGGCGTCAGGTGTTTGCTGGAGGGCCAGAGAATTTTAAAGCTGCCAGTGTGCCGGCAATGCGCACCGAGCAGTTGCTGAAGGCGTTGCTCAGCCAGCGACTGCTTTACCGCAAAGTCGGGCAGGCAGGCAATGCCCTGGCCCTGTTCTGCCAAATAGATCAGCGTATCGACGCTGTTGCACACTGCGCTTGCATGCAGACCGTCGCCGAGCATTTTATCCCAGTCCATTACCGGCCAGGCTTCGACTTTGCCGGTGGTGGGGAATTTGTACAGCAAGCAGGCGTGTTGACGCAGATCGTCCGGGCATTGTGGTGTGCCGGCCTGACGCAAATAGGCGGGCGAAGCGACCAGTTGCAGATGAAAACTGCCCAGTTGGCGGCTCATTAATCTTGAATCTTCCGTTTCCCCAACGCGGATCACCGCGTCGAATCCTTCCTCGATTACCTCTACACGACGGTCGGAAAAGTCCAGTTCAAGTTCAATTTCGGGATATCGACGAATAAACGTCGCCAGCACCGGGTTGAGCAGTCCGCCGACCAGGGGCAAGCTGACGCGAAGTTTGCCACGCGGGGCGCTGCGAGTGTCGCTGAGTTCCTGTTCCGCCGCTGCCATTTCTCCGAGTATCCGCTGGCAACGCTGCAAGAAAAGCCGACCTTCGGCCGTCAAAGTCATGCTGCGGGTACTGCGATGGAACAATCGCACGCCCAGACGGGCCTCCAAACGGGCAACGCTTTTACCGATTGCCGAAGCGGATACGCCCAACAGGCGTCCGGCCTCGACAAAACTGAGCGCTTCTGCCGCCTGAACGAAGGCGGAGACCCCGGCCAGATTATCCATTCGCGCCCCCTATTGCGGACGTTAATGTCCGTTATGAAAGGAAATCTAGCCTGTTTTTCTTCTTTTCGCCACAACCTATCCTCGGGGTTGACAGAATTCGCTGTCAACCTGAGGTATGGCTAATGAATAAATACAAACTTGATGCCAAGGCTATTGATAAGGCTATCGATCTGGCGCTGGAACAAAAACGGCTGGTAGGTGCAGTGGTGTTGGTGGCGTTGGGCGGCGAGCAGGTCTATCGTCGTGCGGCCGGTATGGCGGATCGAGAGGCGGGCAAGCCGATGCGCATCGATGCGCTGTTTCGCTTGGCTTCGGTCTCCAAACCGATCCTGTCCACGGCGGCGCTGGTGCTGATGGCTCAAGGGCGTTTACGGCTTGAAGACCCGGTGGTGCGCTGGCTGCCGTCGTTCCGGCCGCGTACGCCGGACGGCCAGCAACCCATAGTGACCGTACGTCATCTGATGACCCATACCGCTGGGCTGAGTTACCGTTTTTTCCAACCAGAGCATGGATCCTATGCGCAGGCGGGAGTTTCCGACGGTATGGATGACGATCCGCTTAGCCTGGCGGAAAATGTGCGTCGTATTGCCTCGGCTCCTCTGCAGGCAGCACCAGGAACCGAATGGCGCTACTCGATTGCCACCGATGTGCTGGGTGCGGTGATTGAACAAGCCAGTGGTTTGCCGTTGGCACAAGCGGTGGCACATCTGGTGACCGGACCGATGGCGATGCGAGATACCGGGTTCAGTACCCACGATGCGCAGCGGCTGACAGTGGCTTACGCTAACCATTACCCCGAGCCCCGGCCTCTGCAACAACCGGATCGCATCGAGTTTATTGACGGCACCGACGGTTTTAAGCTTTCACCTGCCAGGGCGCTGGATGCCAGCGCCTATGCGTCAGGCGGGGCCGGCATGGTAGGTTCGGCGGAAGATTTTCTGCGTTTGCTGGAAACCCTGCGTCGGGGCGGCGCACCATTGCTGCCCGAAGAGTGGGTAACGGCCATGGCCAGCAACCAGATCGGCGATTTGCCGATGCCATTCTGGCCGGGGCGCGGTTTTGGGCTGGGGATCACCGTATTGAAAGATCCGCGGGCGGCCCAGACGCCGGAATCGGTAGGTACCTGGCGTATGGGCGGGACGTACGGCCATTCCTGGTTTGTCGATCCGGCCCGGCAGCTCAGCGTCGTGGCTTTTACCAATACCGCGCTGGAAGGGATGGCGGGAGCATTTGTCGGGGATCTCTGCCAGGCGGTATATGACGGATTACCGCTTCTCGCAGGAGACCAATGATGATGAAAATCCTGTCGCCGATTTTTTTCATTGCCCTGGGGCTGTTCGGTGTGTACTGCATCGAATTTGGCGTGGTGGGCATATTACCGCTGATCATGGAACGTTACGCAATTTCAGCCTCGCAGGCAGGGTGGCTGGTGGGGGTTTTCGCGATAACGATTGCTTTGCTGGGGCCACTGTTGGTGCTGTTGGCCTCACGGTTTAACCGTAAGCGCATGCTGCTGATTTCACTGGCCGTATTTGTCGTGACCAGTGTGCTCTCGGCTTATGCGGCCAGTTTCGGCTCCCTGCTGGTGTTGCGCATTTTACCGGCGCTGTTCCACCCGATATATTTCGCGTTGGCGATGGTGGCGGCGGCTTCGTTGTATCCCCAACAGCAGGTGACGCGGGCAACGGCTTATGCTTTTGTCGGCACCAGTATGGGCATGGTGCTGGGGATCCCCTTGACGCATTGGATCGCCGGGCAGTTCAGCTATGAGGCCTCTTTCCTGTTTTGTGCCCTGGTTAACCTGCTGGCGGGTATCGGCTTATTTTTCTGCCTGCCTGATAGTGCACCCCAGCGAATGGGATATGGCAAGCAGTTGGCAATATTGCGCAGCGGTGCGCTGTGGCTGAATATTCTTGCCTGTGTGCTGATCTTCGCTGCGATGTTTTCCGTTTATGCCTATGCCACCGAATACCTGAGTGGTGAAATCGGCATCAGTGGACCAAGGGTTGGCTTGCTACTGGTGATTTTTGGCTTGGGCGGCGTGTCCGGCAATCTGCTGGCGGGGAAATTACTAAACCGTCACCGGTTCGCGGCCACCTTATTGCACCCAGTGGTGCTGGCGCTGGCTTATGGGTTGCTGTATCTGTACGGCAGCACCCATCTGGGCACGATGATCGTTCTTTGCCTGTTTTGGGGGGCGGCGCATACCAGCGGTTTGATAGTGACACAAATGTGGCTGACGGCCGAAGCGACGCAGGCACCGGAATTCGCCACCGGGCTGTATATTGCCTTTATCAATCTGGGGGTGGCGTTGGGTTCGGTGGTCAGCGGCGGCTTTATTGATGCCGTGGGGCTGCAGGGCATCATGCTCTCCGGTGGGGTGTTCGCGGCGCTGGCGACGGTGACGATCGCGTTTAAAATCAGGCTCTACCCTCGAATCGGCGCCGCAGTGACTCACGGCGTCACTTAATCATTGCCATAACGCGTTGGAACAGGATGCTGTCGGGGTTGGCCAACTCGTTAACCAGCGTGAAATGGTTGTTGTGCCGATCTTCCAGCAGCGCCACATTCAGCCCTTTTTCTCGGCAGGCGGCGAAGTAAGCCAGCGTCTGGTTTCTGAACCCCTGGGTTTCTTTGGCGCCGACGTCGAGCAGGATCTGCGGCGCATGTGCCTTTTCCGGCAGCATAAACAGCGGGCTGAGGGTTGCCGCCTGCTCAGGCGACAGGCGCATCCAGTCATTGATGTAGATATCGCACAGCGGTCGTATGTCGTACAGGCCGCTCAGCGCCAGCGCCCCTTTGATCACGTTGACGGGCACCTGATACCGGTGCTGCCAGTCATCGGCAATCAGCATGCCACACAGGTGGCCGCCGGCCGAGCTGCCGCTGACGAAGATGCGTTCTGGGTCGATGCCGTACTGGCCGGCGTGGTGGTAAAGCCAGGCTATTGCGCTACGAACCTCGCGGACGATTTCTGCCAGCGTGGCTTCAGGTTGCAAGGTGTATTCCAACGTAGCGACCGCTACGCCATGCTGGGTGAAATTTGCCGCCATCGAACAGGCTTCTTCCTTACGCTGGGAGTGCCAATAACCGCCGTGAATAAACACCAACAGCGGGGAAGGCTGGCGGGCTGCAGGGAACAAGTCCAGGCGCTCGGCAACGCCCATTCCGTAGTGGATATCGTATATCCCCGGCGTCTGCGCTTTGGCCTGCGCGGCCAGTTGTTCATATTGCGCCATACAGGCGTCAAAATCTTCTACCGAGGCACGGGCGTTGTACTGCACGGCGCGCATCGACAGATCGTCAAACAGCAGGTCGATTTTCATTATCTATCTCTCCTTGAGGGGGTGCCCTCATCATCTACCTGAAGCCGTTTTGACGTTTGCTTCTTAATGCGGGTACAGGTCCGCCGTGACATGGCGTCTGATGCACTAATAAACTGCATTTGCTGCGCCTTCCGCCTGCTCTCTGGACGGCATAGGCTACTGACAGGTTCTTTCAGGAGTCAGCAATATGAAGTCAATAACCCAACACGCCAGCCCGCCGGTCAATTTGCGTGGGATCCTTGCCAGCCTTTGTTTGTCGATGCTGGTTTCCTCGCTGGGCGCCAGCATTGCCAACGTGGGCTTGCCGACGCTGGCGCAGGCGTTCAACAGCTCTTTTCAGGCGGTACAATGGGTAGTTATCGTCTACCTGCTGGCCGTTACCACGTCGATTATTGCCATGGGCCGCTTGGGGGACAGGATGGGTCGCCGCCGCCTGTTGCTGACGGGGATTGCTCTGTTCACGTTTGCGTCCGGATTGTGTGCTATTGCGCCGGGTATCTGGCTATTGTTGGTGGCGCGCGTTGCGCAAGGTTTGGGAGCGGCCGTCATGATGGCAATGACCATGGCGCTGGTTGGTGAGACGGTGGGTAAAGAAAATACCGGCCGTGCCATGGGATTGCTGGGCAGCATGTCGGCCATCGGCACGGCGCTTGGCCCTTCGCTGGGGGGCGCACTGATATTGGGTTTCGGCTGGCGGGCGATGTTTCTGGTCAACATACCGGTGGGCGTAGTGGCTTTTCTGCTGGTTTATTGCTCCCTGCCGCAGGAACAGCGGCAACGGCAAAAAGAACGCGGTCGGTTTGACTGGGCAGGGACCTTACTGCTTGGGGTAACGCTGGCCTGCTATGCGCTGTCGATGACGTTGGGGCGCGGTGACTTTGGCGTCGTTAACCTGACGTTGTTGTTGGGCGCGGCGCTGGGGATGGGGTTATTTGTCCGGTTGCAAAAGCGCACGGCGCTTCCCCTGATCCAGTTGGCGTTGTTCCGCCAACCGGGTCTGAGCGTCGGGTTGGCGATGAGTGCGCTGGTCATGACCATCATGATGACGACGCTGGTGGTAGGGCCATATTATCTGACGCATGGGCTGGGTTTGGCGGTTGGGCAAGCGGGACTGGCGATGTCGGCGGGGCCGATAGTGGCCGCGTTGCTCGGGGTACCGGCCGGTCGGTGGGTGGATCGCTTCGGGGCGCAAAGGATCACTTTGATGGGGCTGACGACCATGGCTGTTGGGGCAGGCATCATGTCGATGATGTCGCTGAATCAGGGCGTGTTCGGCTACGTGGCACCGCTGTGCCTGATGACGCTGGGTTATGCGCTCTTTCAGGTCGCCAACAATACGGCCTTGATGAAGCATGCCGCCCCCGAGCAGCGTGGGGTGATCTCGGGCATGATCAACCTCTCGCGCAACCTTGGGTTGATCACCGGCGCTTCGGCCATGGGGGCGTTATTTATGCTGGCAACCCACACCGGCGATATCAAGTTGGCTTCGTCGCACGCCGTTGCAAATGGCATGCAGATAACCTACCTGGTCGCCGGTGCGCTGGCGGCGTTTGCGCTGGTGATGGCTGCCAGAAACGGTGGCGTCCGCCCGCACGAGGATGATTACAGCAGGTCGCCCCGGTAGGCGATATGAATTTTGTTGCCGTCCGGATCGCGTAGATAAGCGCCAAAATATCCCTTGCCGTAATGGGTCCGCTCGCCGGCTTCACCTTCCGATGTGCCGCCCGCAGCCAGCCCGGCGGCATAAGCTTGCCGAACCTGTTGTTCATTCTGGGCGGTGAACGCCACCATACTGCCGTTACCGGCACTGGCCGGCTGTCGGTTATAAGGTTGGTAGGCGTAAAAACGCGGCAATGTCCGGTCAGGCAATACCCAGCAACGAGCCCCGGGGCCGCCATCGGGCGTGACCGGGCGTTGCTTGAGTCCCAGTGGCAGCAAAATCGCATCGTAAAATGCGGCGGCTTTGTCCAGATCGCTGACGCCTACGGTGATATGACTAAACATAGTTTCCCTTATTTGTCCCTGCTTACACGTTCCTTCAGCTTAGGCCTAATAGCCCCAAAAGGAACGACGCGGCGCTGAATTTTCAGCCCAGATATTCAATGATCGATAAACCGCCGTTGTAATCCGTGCTGTAAATGATCCCCTGAGCGTCGACAAATACGTCGCACGACTGAATAACCTGCGGACGATCGGGGCGTGTGTCCATCATCCTCTGCGGCGCAGCGGGAACCAAAGCGCCGGTTTCCTTCGGTTGATAAGGGTTGCTGATGTCGTAAGCGCGAACACCGGCATTTTGGTAAGTGGCGAAAATCAGCGTCGAACTGATAAAGCTGCCCGGACGGTTCTCATGCAGATTATGGGGGCCGAAGTGTGCGCCTTTGCTGACGTAATCGCGTTCATCCGGCTGTGGGAAGGTCGCGATGCTCACCGGGTTGGTCTGTTGGCGAATATCAAACAGCCAGATCAACTTTTCGCCGTCCTGCTGGTTGTCGAGCACCGCCTCATCCAATACTACCAGCAGGTCCCGATCCGGTAGCGGCAGTGCGGTGTGGGTGCCGCCGCCAAACGGCGGGCTCCAGTTGCGATGGGCAATTAACTGCGGTTGACTGCGGTCCTTGATATCCAACAGGGTTAGCCCCCCGTCGCGCCAACTGGCATAGGCGGTATCGCCGCTGATGATCGCATGGTGCAAAGCGTAGCGCTTGCCCTCCGGCCAGTTGGGCGTTTCACCCCCGGCGCTGTGCATACCCGGTAGCCACCAACGCCCGGCGATTTGCGGATGACGAGGGTCGGCCAGATCGACGGTCAAAAAAATGTAGTCGCTGTAGCCGTCGATCAGCGCCGAAACGTAAGCCCAGCGGCCGCCCACGTACCAGATGCGGTGTACGCCGATCCCTTCCAGCGCCAGAAAACCAATCTCCCGTGGCCGGTCCGGGGTGGAAATATCGAAAATACGCATCCCGGCGCTCCAGCCGCGGAGATCGCTGCTCGATACCGTCTGGCTGATGGCGCGGGTGTAATAGACTTTTTCATCGGCAAAGCGGACGTCGGCAAATAAATCCCGGGCGTTAATCACCAGCAGCAAATCGTCATGCGCCTGTAAATGCACATTCCAGGTGCCGGGTGGCGCAGGGACAAAGCCGGCGGGTTTCGGATCCTTCGCATCGCGTACGTCGACGATGGAAAAGCCCTGCGAAACCATATGGCCGATATAGGCATAGCCCCGATGAACCATCACCTGTACGCCGTCCGGCCTGCCGCCCTGATCGCTGTGACCGATCAGCCGCATATTGCGGCTGTATTCGGGCTGCACAAGGGGTTGCGTTGCCATCACCGCTCCTTATTTCTTAGCCTGTTGCGCTTCAAGCGTGGCGAACCAGGGGGCGATGAAATCGTCTGATTTACCCCAGTTCGGGATCACTTTCGCCAGCGAGGCGACGTTGGTGGCCGCCGGATGGCTGAGCAGCAGGGCCTGCGGGATTGCCGCAGCTTTAAATTCATAGGTTGCCGGGGTTTTCTCGCCGCCAATTTTATTGGCCACCAGGCGCAGGTTAACGGCGCCGATCAGCTTGGGATCCACCGCCACGCTGAGCTTCCAGGCGCTGTCTTTAGCGCGCATCAGCGCCAGATCCTGGTTGGAGATATCGATACTGTAGAGTTTGATTTCGGTACGGCCATTCTCCTGCAGGGCCTTGTAGGCCCCCTGGCTAAACGCATCCCAGGTACCCCAGATGGCATCGATTTTGCCTTTCGGGTATTTGGCCAGGATCGCGCCAATTTTGTTGGCCGTATCGCCCTGAACGTCGGAGGACACCGCACCGATGGATTCCAGCTCTTTGATGCCGGGCTGTTGTTTAAGCAGTTTCTGGTACTGCGCCTGACGTCGCTCCATGGGCGGGAACCCCGCGACCCATAGCTTGATGATATTCGCCTGACCGTTGAAATCTTTTACCAGTTGGCCAAACGAAAGATCGGTCAACGAAGCGTCGTCCTGCTGGGTAATGGTCACGCCCGGGATTTCGCCCTGCACGGCGGTATCAAAGGCGGCCACCGCGATGCCGCTGTCGGCGATGCGTTTGAGCAGGGCGGTTGAGTAAGGATCGCGCCCCTGAGACAGAATAATGCCGTCGTACTTCTGGCTGATGGCCTGATTGACGAAGTCCTGGAATTTGGCGTCGTCGCCGTTGGTCAGGAAGGTATTGACCTGAAAGCCGAGCTTGCGGCCTTCCTGCACCGCCCCGGATACGAACTGCGTGGTATTGTCGTCAGAACCCAAATTGCGGATCACCGCAATGCGGATCGGTCCCTGATGATTCGCTATCGCTGCCGGGATTGGGGCGGCAGTGGGGGCGGATAGTGCCGGAAACACGGCGAACAGGCTGAGCGCCAGAAGTGAGGTGTTGAACAATTTCATTGAGTTTTACCCTGCATGGTTAAGCATCATTAAAAAGCGAGAGGACAATTCATCGTCACCATTGGGATGGCTTTTTATTGAAAGGATGAATTGAGGCAGCCAGTTTCCATGGCCGACCGGCGGATGACAATGAACGAAAAAACATAAGCTAATGCAAAAGAGTATTAGTGATTGGCGTCCTCGCCCCTATGATGGTAATAGCTGATAAAATAAGGACTTGAGCATGAGTGATAACTCCATCCGCGTGGTCGCCGGCCCCGCCAACTATTTTGCATTCCCCGGATCCATTGACCAACTGGCGCAGTTTTATTCCCCGCAACAGCTGAGCAAGGCGCTCTGGGTGTATGGTGAGCGCGCATTGGCGGCGGCAAAACCCTGGTTACCGGCGGTATTCGACGATGCCGATGCTCGTCGGGTGCTGTTTAACAGCCACTGCAGCGAGAGCACCGTGCAGGATATCGTGCGCCAGGCCGGCGCGGATCGGCAGGTGGTGATCGGCGTTGGCGGCGGTGCAGTATTGGACACGGCCAAAGTGGTGGCCCGTCGCTTAGGGCTGCCGCTGGTGGCGATCCCGACCATTGCCGCCACCTGTGCCGCCTGGACGCCGCTCTCGGTGTGGTACAACGACCAGGGGCAAGCATTGCGCTATGAGATTTTCAATGATGCCAACCATCTGGTGTTGGTCGAGCCGGAAATTATCCTGCGTGCTCCAAAGGAGTACTTGCTGGCTGGGATCGGCGACACCCTGGCGAAATGGTATGAAGCGGTGGTGCTGAGCCCGCAGCCGGAACGTTTGCCGCTAACCGTACAACTGGGCCTCAATACCGCACTGACGCTGCGCGACGTATTGCTCAACCAAAGCGAGGCGGCGTTGCAGGCACAGGCGCAAGGACAATTGAGTCAGGACTTCCTTAATGTGCTGGAGGCGATTATCGCCGGTGGTGGTTTGGTGGGGGGACTGGGCGATCGCTATACCCGCATCGCCGCTGCGCATTCGGTGCATAACGGGTTGACCGCGCTACCGCAAACCGATGCCTTCTTGCATGGCACCAAGGTGGCGTACGGCATTCTGGTGCAGAGCGCACTGCTGGGGCAACCGGAAACCGTGGCGCAACTGATTGCGCTTTACCGGCGATTGGATTTACCGGTCAGTCTGGCAGCGCTGCAGGTGGATATCCACGATGAAGCGCAAATCAAACGGCTGATCGAACGCACCCTGCAGCAGGGCGAGTCGATTCACCTGCTGCCGATCACGATCGACGATTCCAGCTTGCGCGCTGCGCTTAGCTTTGTGGAGTCACAGCATCGTTGAGGGGTACGGATGGCGCTGGGTGTGCGTCATCTGACGTCAGGCGTTGTCCACCCGAGGATTGGAGTGGGTCGGCTGGCTGGGATACTCCACCTGGTGCTTGTGCAGATAGTCACGTATCAACTGACGGATCACCTGAGAGGGGGTCACGTCCTGTTGCAGACAGAGTTCTTCCAGGGCTTTTTTCTTGTCTGGGTCGATGAGGACGGTCAGACGCGCCGTTTTCTTTTCCATGGTGATTGCTCCAGAGGATGATAATCAAATGATAATAGCAGGGCGGCAATACCGCCTCAGCTAAAGTGCAGCCGTTCAATTTTGCGTGACAGGTAGCGAAGATCGCAGCTAAAGCTTGGCCCGACCTCAGCGGAAAGGCGGCGCAGCAGGCTGAGTGGCGTTTCGGTATTGGCAAGCGCAGCGTAGATAATCACGTTGCCGCTGGGTGCCACGCAGTACAGAACCGTGTTAAACACCCGGTGTAAGCTGTGATACAGCAGTGAGCCCTCATCCGGCACTTCATGGTAGTTCAGTACTAACCAGCCCGGATCCGAAAGCCGCTCGGCGCACTGCGCCAAAAAGGCCTGTGTGCCCTGTTGCGGATCCATGGTAAAGGCGCTGTAGAGGTCGGAAAAAATCAGGTCATAGCGCCGCTGGGCGGGGGCTCGCAAGAAATCCGCGGCATCGGCGATGTGCATGGTGATGTTATGAACGGCAGGCAAAGTGAAGTATCGGCGGGCGACGGACACCACCGCCTGGCGTAATTCCACCACTTCCAACAGCATATTGGCATCATAGGCGTGCAGCGCTCGCACCAGGCCACCGCCGCCCAGCCCCAGGATCAGTGCCGAGGCGGGGGGCTGCCAGGCTACCGCCATCAGCATGGTTTTGATGTAGTTATGAACCGGCACCTGCGGCGCGCTGATGCACATTTTGCTCTGTTCGCAGATACCGTCAAAACGCAGGGTGCGGTAACCCTTGTGATCGGAGACGATAATTTCGCCGCAGTGATCCAACTCCCGTGCAATCACCTGACCGCGAGGGGAGAAATCCAGGCTATTTAGCAGCTTATCAACCAATGACATAGTAGTTTCGTCGAGCCTCCATCCTAAAAAGGCAGCCTTACTTACGGGCGCACATAAATTCTGCGGTACAGATCCTGCGGCCATTGACCGACGCACGGCCAGAGAATCGGGCAATGCCGGAGCGCTGTCGGACAAATGTCACTTCCATACAGAGTTGGTCACCGGGCCGTGCCGAACGATAGAAACGGGCGCGATGGATGGCCGCAAAATAGTAATGCTCGCCTGGCAGCAACGGGCTGAGAAAATAATGTGCCAACAGACCGGTGGTTTGCGCCAACGCTTCCACCATCAATACGCCGGGAAACACCGTCATCTGATGATGGCCGGTCCAGAATGTCGGTTCGTTGGCGGTGATATTTTTGATGGCGCTAAGGCGGCCTTCGGCAATGCAAGTGCCGGCAGGCAGGATGCGGTCAACCAGCAGACAGGGAAAACGGTGTGGCAGGATAGATTGAACATCCTGGTACTGCAGTGGATTACCATTTAGCGGCATGTGTGTTTCGGATCCTGTCAGCGGGCAAAGCTCAGCTTGCGTGGGCCTCTGTGCCGGTCGAAGTGTAATGACATTATAATGTTATTATCATCAGATGCACCAAATGAAAGCCTTCTGGGTTGAAAAACAGCGAATAACGTCAGCCGATTCAAACGCCAGTAATTACAACTTGTTGAAGATATTGCGTGTTTCGAGGGGGAGGAAGTTAGCCGCCAGCAGGAGAGCGGCGGCTAAGGGGGATCAGTTTTTGTAGCGCGTCAGCTTATCGAGGTAGCCCATCACAAAAGCCGAAAGGACAAAGGTCAGGTGGATGATCACATACCACATCAGTTTGTTGTCCGGCACGTTTTTGGCGTCCATAAACACCCGCAGCAGGTGAATGGAGGAAATGGCGACAATTGAAGCGGCCACCTTGTTCTTTAGAGAGGTGGCATCCATCTTGCCCAGCCAGCTCAGTTTCTCTTTGTTTTCGCTGATATCCAGCTGCGAAACAAAATTTTCATAGCCCGAGAACATCACCATCACCAGCAGGCCGCCAACCAGCGCCATATCGACCAGCGAGAGCAGCGTCAGAACCAGATCCGCTTCGGCTATGGAGAAAATGTTCGGCAGAACATGGAATATCTCCTGGAAAAATTTAATCGACAGCGCCAGCAAGGCCAGGGACAGGCCGAAGTAAACCGGGGCAAGTAGCCAACGGGAGGCATACATGGCATTTTCTAGAAAGCGTTCCATAGTCATCTGAGTTCGTTACAAAAAGTGGGATACAGTATAACGCAAGAGGCCCGTCAAAAGGCAAGAGAGCCCGCGAGGATTGAAAGGGGATTTCGCCGGGATGAGGGAATGCCATGCGAAAGAAATAAGCCCCTTTAATCACTGCGTGTTTTTAAGCTATTTACTCCGCAAAAAAATATTTTATCAATATATATTGAGCTATCCGAAAATCAGACTAGCCTTTAAATGCTGCATAATGACATCGCAGTGGGTTTTTATATTGCGAGCGAATTATATATAACGGAAATGAATTAACCTAATGGAGATGGATATGGATAATTCCCTAAATGGAAAAACCAACGGTTGGGATAGTGTTAATGATTTGCTGAATTACCATAATAGAGGAAATGGTTTAACCATTAATAATAAGCCTTCTTTTGATATAGCAGCGGCAGGCAAGCAAATAGCGCGCAGTGAACAAACCTGGAATGGAACTCACGTCCTCGGCCAAGGCGCCACCGTCACTTACTCCTTCCCGGATTGGGATTATAATCAAAGCAATTTAAATGGTCGCTTTGCCAGCCAAGACACCGGCCTTAGCGCCTTTACCGCCGATCAAAAAGCGCAGGCCAAGCTTTCCCTGCAGTCTTGGGCCGATGTGGCGAACCTTAATTTCGTCGAGGTAGCCCCAGGGCAAAAGTCCAACATTACCTTTGGTAATTATGAGGGCGACGGTCAGGCTTATGCGATTAAACCTTTTACCGGCGCAGGTACGGATTATCGCGGGCATAATACCGACGGTCAAAGCTGGTTCAATATTAATTACGACTATGCAGATCCCCGTGATGGTGTTTATGCCAATTTACATCCTGAATTGGGCAACTATGGCCGCCTGAGCATCACCCATGAATTGGGGCACACTTTGGGGTTGGATCACCCAGGGGTTTACAATGCCGGACAAAGCCCGAGTTATGCCAAGGCTACCTACGCCGAAGATACTCGCCAGTTCAGCGTGATGAGCTATTGGGATGAATCTGTCACCGGCGGCGATCACGGCGGTTATTATTCCGCGGCTCCGCTGGTCGATGATATTGCTGCCATTCAGTATTTATATGGTGCCAATACCACCACGCGCACCGGTGACACGGTATATGGATTCAACTCTAATTCCGGCAGAGATTTCTACACCGCGACGGACAGCAGCCAGAAACTGATTTTCTCCGTCTGGGATGCGGGCGGTAACGACACCCTTGATTTCTCAGGGTACTCGCAAGACCAGCGTATTAATCTGACCGAAGGCTCGTTCTCTGACGTTGGCGGGTTGAAGGGCAATATTTCCATCGCCGTAGGCGCTGTCATCGAAAACGCCATTGGCGGTTCGGGGAATGATGTCATTGTCGGCAACGACGCCGCCAATATTCTTCAGGGCGGCGCGGGGAACGACGTTATTTACGGTGGCGGTGGGCAGGATCAGTTATCCGGTGGCAGCGGCAGTGATATTTTTGTTTTCTCCGCCGTGAGCGATTCACCGTTCAAATCGCCGGATAAGATCCTCGACTTTGAAACCGGTATCGACAAGATTGACCTGTCTTTCTTTAATCAGGGCGATAACGGTACCGACTTTATTCATTTCGTTGACAGCTTCAGCGGTCAGGCAGGTGAGGCCACGTTGACGTATAATTCACAAAGTGATTTTAGTGAATTGGCATTGAATATAAGTGGTCATGTGACACCGGACTTCCTGGTGAATATCGTAGGCCAGGCAAATACCGCCACTGATTTTATTGTTTAATTCTGTCACGGTGGGTTATGCCCACCGTTTTATTACGGTTTTATTCCCCTGCGCCCCACAATGTCTCTTCGCCACGTCGGCTGCCGTCGCCGCTTTGTAAGGATTTCGTAAGCGGTTTGGAAGTATCTCATCAATGTATTTAATAAGGTTATAACGACGTTGCTTATGGTAAGCATTGTCATTATTATCAATTTACTGAGTCTGCGAAGAAAGACCTTTATTTTAGCATTATTAATTTCCTTTAATCTCTTTAACTCGGTTAAACCCGAGTGGCGAAGCAACTGCGAGCGAATACTAATAATTAATGCAGGGCTAACACATGTGCAGAACTTTTAATTGCCGGGGAATTATCGGGCATTCCGCCTTATGGGGTGCGTTAATCGCCAGTGCCTTTAACGCCAATGCGGAAGTTAAGAAAATATCATTAGAAAAGACCACGCAAAGTGAAGAAGAAATAACGGTAGTGGCGCCGGTTATTGAAAACAAATCGGGGACAATCACCACTATTACCGCGCAAGACATGCAGAAAAAAGGGGGCAATGATTTCGGCTCGATTATGCGCTACGAACCCTTGATCAGTGCCACCGGTGTCAGCGGGGGCTCATCATCGGGGAAAAGCGGTTTCGATCGCAGCGGGTATACCGGTTATAACATCCGTGGCCTGGAGAGCAATCGCGTCGGATTGGACGTCGACGGCATTCCACAGCCTGATGCCACCGGACGCAGCTACGTCAGCCGCGCCGGGCTCAATACCTTTGGCATCGGCAGGGACTATATCGACCCTTACATGTACGGCCAGGTGGAGATCGAATCGGGCGCAACCTCGATTGAACGCAGTAATACTTCTATTGGCGGCGCCGTTTCGTTTTTACCGAAATCAGCCGATCAGTACCTTTCCCCCACCAAACAGACCTACTTTGGTTACCAGAGCGATTACGATTCATCCAATCGCAGCTGGCACAATGGCATTACCGCCGCTGCGGGCGATGAACAACTGCGCGGGGTGTTTGTTTACAGTCGCCGTGACGGCCAGGAAACGCGCAATAACAGCGGCACCCACCAGGCCTATCCGGCCAACTGGCACACCAATGCGCTGATGGCCTCCGGTATCTGGCAACCGAACGACGAACACAAACTCACGGGCACGGTGGATTACTATGACAAAACCAACCACACCCATTACGACAGTTGGAACTCGGCCGGCAGCGCCATTCTGGGGACCGCCCAACAGCAAAGCAATACGCGCCGTTGGGGAGTGAGCCTGAAAGATGAATGGACGCCGTACAACGATTTTGTCGATACCCTGACCTCAAAAGTCTATTACCAACAGACTCAGGCGCATGACAACACCTATATGCCCACCAGCACTGGCAGCATGGAACGGGTTTATTCCGACTACAACGTCAACACCTATGGTTTTGAAACCCAGATAGCCAAAACATGGGGACGGCACACGCTGAGCGGGGGACTCAATGCAAGGTTGACCGATACCGAGCGACCGTTCCGTGAAGAGCCTGCACCCAGTGCATTTACCGCCATCATGCAGCCGGAGTCCGACAGTCGCAGCTATGTGCTGGGCGGTTATGTGCAGGACAGGATCCAGTTTGATCTCGACGGGCACGGCTTTGCCGTGGTGCCGGGCGTGCGCGTGGCTCACCAAAGCACCAAGCCGCAGAATCTGAGCAGCCTGACTACCGGCAGCACGGTGCTGACGGAGTCCGAGTTGGAAACGCTGTACGGCAAAAGCAACACCGATACCCAGGTCCTGCCGTCACTCAGCTTCCAGTACAATCTGACGCCGACGTTGATGACTTATCTCCAGTACAAACGCGGTGCGCAGTTCCCGAACGCCAGCCAACTTTATGGCTCATGGAACCTCGGCTCCAGCTACGC
The DNA here is from genome assembly GCF_046531865.1 of Serratia sp. AXJ-M. Taxonomy (NCBI): domain Bacteria; kingdom Pseudomonadati; phylum Pseudomonadota; class Gammaproteobacteria; order Enterobacterales; family Yersiniaceae; genus Serratia; species Serratia sp. AXJ-M. Next base: position 2,486,546 of record NZ_CP059394.1, read on the forward strand.
AGGCACCGCGCAGTATGCGTTGATCGGCAACGCCGATCTGAATACCGAGACCAGCAACAACCTGGAATGGGGCGTGAAGGGAGAGGTTGTCGAAGGCGTGACCCTGCGCACCTCGCTGTTCTACAACACCTATAAAAACTTCATTGCCTATACCCGCTACCAGCGCGCCAGCAGTCCGGACAAGTTTGCTAACGTGCCGTCCAATATCTACACCATTTATCAGGCGGAAAACCGCGACAAGGCCTACATCTACGGGGGTGAAATCAGCACCCGGCTGAATTTTGGCACCTGGTTTGAGCAGGTTAACGGCCTGAGCGCGAACTTTGCCCTGGGGTATAACCAGGGCAAGTCCAAGTCCAGTTACTCCGGCGATAAATATGTCGATATCGACAGCGTTGCGCCAATGAAGGCCATTGTCGGCGTGGCGTGGGACGATCCGGCAAAACGCTACGGCGCTGCGGTGACGGCGACCTTCGTTAAAGGCAAGCAGGCAACGGCCACCAACCGTGAAAGCTACAACAACGCCAGCGGCAGTACGCTCACCGACGCAACCACGGAATATTTGCGCGTGCCGGGTTATGGCCTGGTGGATATGTCCGCGTACTGGCAGGTGGCTCGCAATGTGAAGCTTAGTGGCGGTGTGTATAACATCACCGACAGAAAATACCGTGACTACCTGAGCAGCCGCGAACTCACGGACTCGACTCAACAGGATGCTTACGATAATGCGTTGGCCGTTATGCCGGGAAGAACTTTCCAGTTAGGCGTAAACGTGGATTTCTAAGCTCATCCGGTGGATGAACCCATAACGTTCCTTATGCCGCCCTTCGCCAGTGAAAGGCGGCTTGGTCATCCATCGCCCGCTGAAGGAGACACCCCATGAAACTTTGGATTATCGGCTTGCTGGCATTGCCGTTTTCGCTCTTCGCCACCGAACGCGTGATCTCGATTGGCGGAGACGTCACGGAGATTGTTTATGCGCTTGGCGCCCAGCAAACGTTGGTCGCACGCGACAGCACCAGCCTGCAACCGCCGCAAGCCACGGCGCTGCCCAATGTCGGTTATATGCGACAGCTCAATGCCGAAGGGATGCTGGCGATGAAACCCACGCTGGTGATCGCCAGCATGCTGTCACAACCCTCGTTGGCGTTGCAGCAGGTCGAACAGGCCGGGGTAAAAGTCGTCACCGTGACAGGCAAACCCGAACTGAACGCGATCGACGAAAAAATAACCGCGATCGCCGCTATCCTGGGCCGCGAAAAAGAAGGGAAAGCCCTGCAGGCAGAGTTGGATCGCCAGCTCGCCGCGGTGCCGACGAACCCTCTGCCGGTCAGGGTGCTGTTTATCATGGCGCACACCGGGATCACGGCCATGGGGGCCGGCAGCGGCACCGCCGCCGATGGCGCCATTCGCAGCGCCGGGCTGCAAAATGCCATGGGCGGCGTAGCACGTTATCAATCGTTAACCCAGGAGGGGCTGGTGGCCGCTGCGCCCCAGCTGCTGGTGATAGGCAAAGGCAGTTTGCGACGGATGGGCGGTGAGGCGAATATCTGGGCGCTGCCGGGATTGGCTTTTACCCCGGCGGGTCAACAACGGCGTCTGTTGGTGATTGATGATAATGCACTGCTGAGTTTTGGCCTGGCCATGCCGGCGGCCATTGGCCAACTGCGTCAGGCGGCTCAAGCCGTAACCCCTTAAGCTTTCGTGCCTTTATTGTCTACGTGCCCTAATGAGCGCTCGGGGAAACAACGATCGCGTAAGCGCTGTTTCAATGCCGCCGCATCCGGAAAGCCGCCCTCGATTTTACGATCCCAAAGTACCACGCCGTCGACGGTGATTTCATAGATGCCGCCGGTACCGGGTACCAGGGTGACGGCGGCTAAATCGGTGCTGAAGGTGTGGAGCAACTCTTGCGCCATCCACGCCGCACGCAGCAGCCAGTTGCATTGCGAACAATAGTGAATGGTGACAGCAGGGGATGTTTTCATGGGCAGAACCATAGCGGCGAGAGAGAGCCTGCATCATCGAACGCCGCCGTCGTGCTGTCAAGCCGACTTCCTCAGGGACGCAGCAAGGTCAAATCAATCTGCCACCTGTTGATTTTATTGTACAAGGTGGTGCGCGAAAGCCCGAGCAGACGAGCCGCCTGTCGCAGATTACCGTTACTGGATTCAATGATCTGAATGATATGGGCGCGCTCATTGTCCTCCAGGCGGCTTGAGGGGACGGCTTCCTGTTCAGGAAAAGCCTGGGCGATCTCCCTGGGCAAATCATCCACGTCGATCAGCAACCCTTCGCACAGGTTCACCATCCGCTCCACCAGGTTTTCCAATTCGCGCACGTTGCCGGGCCAGTGCCAGGCGTTAAGGCAAACCATGGCCTGCGGTGAGACCTGCGGCGGGATCTTTTTCATCCGCGTACTCAGCTTGTGAATAAAGCCGTTGACCAGTCCGGCGATATCTTCCCGACGTTCACGCAGGGGCGGAACGGGGAGGGAAAGGACGTTCAGGCGGTAATAAAGGTCACGACGAAACGCGCCGTTCTCCACGGCCTGCAGCAAATCGCAATGGGTAGCCGCAATAATTCGCACATTCACTTTGACCGGATGCGCCGCGCCAATCCGCAACACTTCGCCTTCCTGCAATACGCGCAGCAGGCTGGTTTGTGCATCCAACGGCATTTCACCGATTTCGTCGAGCAACAGCGTGCCGCCGTCTGCCAGTTCGAATTTGCCTGCCGAACCGCCGCGACGCGATCCGGTAAAGGCGCCATCGACGTAGCCAAACAGCTCGCTTTGCACCAGATCGCGCGGCAGGGCGCCGCAGTTGACCGCGACAAAGGGTTCGTTGCAGCGCTCACCGCCGTTGTGGATTGCCTGAGCGAACAGCTCCTTGCCGGTGCCGCTTTCCCCCGTCAGCAAGACCGTGCTGTCACTGCGGCTGCAGGTGCGCGCCTGCATGATCGCCTCCCGCATGCGGCTGGAATGACCGAAAATCATCTCGAAGGTGTAGCTGGCGCTCACGCCCATGACTCGTCGGGTGATGGCACGGATGCGCTGATTTTCGCGCAGGGAGAGCACCCGGCCATTATCCGGCGCAGGCATCAGCGAAATCACGCAGGAGAGGGCTGGCTTGCCGACGGGCATAAACACCATTTCACGATCGTTGCAAAACGGCATGGTTAACAACGATCCGGATTGGGGGCACAACAGCTCATCGATCGGCGTATCACCGGGTTCCAGCCCGCCAAAAATTTGGCGAGCATAGCGGTTGACCGTTTTCAGCCGGCCGTGCCTATCGCAGACCATCACGCCTTCATTCAGGGTTTCCAAAATCGACTGCTGCTCGGCCAACAGCCGGTGCAGCTTGAGCTGTTGACCGATGGCCTCCGCAGCCGCCTGCACGGTACCCAGAGTGTGGGCATTGAAATTGTCCGGCGTGGCGGTGAGCGTCAGCACGCCAATCATGACACCTTCGGCGTTGCGCACCGGCGCGGCGGCGCATTGGCGATGCCGTTGCCGCAGGCCCATCTTCCAGTTTTCACCGCTGAGCACATATACCAGCCGCTGTTCAAGCAGGCAGCGTGCGGTGCAGTTAGTGCCCTGAACCTCTTCACGCAAGATGCTGCCGATCGGCGTCATGTCCGCGCCACAGTAGTGAAGGGTGACGCCATGGGCATCGGTCAGGTTGATGTGACCGTCGGGATTATAGGCCAGCAAATTTTCCATGATGCTGCGCGCCACGGCAATCAGCTCGGCATTGTGTGCCAGAATCGCCAGCAGTTGGTCAGGCGGTGGCGCGTGATAGACAAACTCATCGGGATCGATGCCGTATTCACGCGAGCGTCGCCAGGATTGCAGGATCGACTTGCGTATCCAACCGGGCTGGCCGCCTTCATTAAACGCCTGCCACCCTTGCCAAAACAGGCTGTCCCATTCACCGGATTCCGCCCCTTCAGGCAGGCTGAAGATCGGATCGCTCTCGTCTTTGATCGGCATCAGGCCGGCGGCTGTCTGCATGGTGCGCTCCGCTGTTTGGAATGTAATGTTCATTTTATTGACATGTGAAATTGACATGTCAATTTAGTTGTCACTTTGTTATGCCTATCTGTGCAACGTCTCACAAATTCCGCGTGTTTTGAGCTGGCATCCCCTTTGCAATACCCAAGGTGAACTCCGTTGCCCAATAGGGCGTTACCTCACATAAGGAATCACTATGAGTCATTCATCCCAACCCCTGCGTGTTGGTCTGATCGGTGCTGGCAGAATGGGCACTTTCCATGCGGAGTCGTTGGCACGGCGCGTGCCGGGTGCGGTGCTGGCGGCGGTGGCCGATCCTCTGCCGGGTGCGGCGCAACGGCTGGCGGAACGTTTGGACGTTGAAGCCTACAGCGATTTGCAGGTGATGCTGGACAACCCGGCTATTGATGCGGTGGTAATAGCATCTCCGGCCCGCACCCATGCGGAGTGGGTGATTGCAGCGGCACAGGCCGGTAAGCATGTGTTCTGCGAAAAGCCGATGGCCATCACGCTGGATGAGGCAGACAGCGCAATTGCCGCCGCAAAACGGGCGGGCGTGGTTCTGCAGGTCGGATTTAATCGCCGTTTTGTCAGCGGATTTGCCGCCGCTATCGCCGCCGTAAAGGCGGGTGAGAATGGCACTACGCAGTTATCCCGTTCGGTGACGCGCGATCCCTTGCTACGGGATCCGGCGCCTATCCCGGCGTGGACCATCTTTCTTGAAACCTTGATTCATGATTTCGACACCTTGCTGCATTTCAACCCTGGCGCCAGGCCGGTAGAGGTTTATGCGTTGGCGGACGCCCTGGTGCGGCCGGACTTCAAAGACAAAGGGCTGCTGGACACCGCAGTGGTCACCATTCGCTTTGACAACGGGGCTATCGCCACCGCCGAAGCCAATTTCCAGGCGGTGTACGGTTACGACGTGCGCGGTGAGGTGTTTGGCAGCAAAGGCATGTTGCAGGCGGGCAATATCAACCTGAACAACTGCGTGCGTTATCACGCCGGAGGCATCGCCATAGAAACCTCGCGGCAGGACACCGATCTGCTGCGTGACGCTTACGTGGCGGAGTTGACCGAATTCGCCCAGAGCATCCGGCAGGGTTGCAGCCCGCGTGCTACCGGACAAGATGCGCGCAATGCGCTGGCGATAGCCTTGGCCTGTATCGAGTCGGTGCAGCAGGGCAAACCGGTCAAATTAGGGGGGCAATAATGGCCAGTTATCAGCTCTCTGTATGCGCAGAAATGGTATTTCTCGATCTGCCGTTTATCGAACGCGTGGCGCGTATCGATGCGCTGGGTTTTGGCGTTGAAATGTGGAACTGGGCCAATAAAGACCTTGATGCTTTGGCCGCCAGCGGGGCGTGCTTTACATCAATGACCGGCTATCTGACCGGCAACCTGACCGACGACGAAGACATTGCCCAACTGTTGCACAGCGCGGAGCAGTCATTGGCCGTTGCCCAACGCTTGAACTGCCCGAGCCTGAATCTTCACGGTACCGGGTTGGATCCTCAGGGATTACCGGTGAAACCGGTGGCGGTGGTAACCGGTGCGATGTGGCTCAAGGCGGCCGATACGCTAAGCCGGCTGGCGCACATGGCGGAGCAGGCCGGGAAAGTCTTCACGCTGGAAAACCTCAATTTGCCACGCGACCACCCTGGCACACCCTTCGCCAAAGCCTGCGACACCCTGGCTCTGGTGGAGGCGGTAAACCGTCCGGGCCTGAAGATGAATCTCGATCTTTACCATGCGCAGATTGGCGAAGGGGATCTTATCGAACTGATCCGTCGCTGTGGCACGGCAATAGGGGAAATCCAGGTGGCGGACGTGCCGGGGCGGCAACAGCCTGGTACCGGTGAAATCAATTACCGCGCCATCGCACGCACGTTAGAAGACATCGATTATCAGGGCGTGGTGGCGATGGAAGGGTGGGCATCCGGTGACAGCACCGAGGCGCTGTTACAGTTCCGCGACCATTTTACCCGATAGCCTGAACACATCCGGGCAGGGCCGCTGCCCGGCATTCAAAATGATGCGTTGATTTTAATAATAAATAAACCTCAACCTACAGGATGTCATCATGAAAACCAAAAGCTTGCTACTGATACTGCTGAGCATCGTCATGAGCTTCAGCGCCCAGGCGAAAACCTACAAGGTCGGCGTGGCGCTGGCCAATTTCGACCTTAACTTTGTCTCTATTTTGCGTTCACAGATGGTGAGCGAACTTAAGCAGTTGGGGATGGACGGCCAGTTTGTCGATGCCAAAGGGGACGTGGCGTTGCAGGTGCAGCAGGTGGACGATTTTATCAACCTCGGGGTGGACGCCATTATCCTCAACCCGGTTGACACTCAGGGGGTGAAACCGATGATGGACGCCGCCGAACGCGCCAATATTCCGTTGATTTTCGTCAACCGCAAACCGGAGGTGAAACTGGGCAAGGACATGGCCTACGTAGGCTCTGACTCTGCGGTGGGCGGTGAAATGCAGATGGAAGCCTTGGCGAAAAAGATGAACTACCGTGGGAACGTGGCGATCCTGATGGGGGCGTTGTCCAATGAAGAAGCACGCGAACGCACCCGCGCCGTGGAAGCGGTGATCGCCAAATACAAAGACATGAAGGTGCTGGAGAAGCAGACCGCCAAATGGCAGCGCAACGAGGCGGTGGACGTGGTGTCCGATTGGCTGCTGAACGGCCGGCCGATTGACGCGATTGCCGCTAACAACGATGAAATGGCGATTGGTGCCATCATGGCGCTGAATCAGGCCAAAAACAAAACCATTCTGGTGGCGGGCATCGACGGCACGCCGGACGGTCAGCAGTTCATTAAAAACGGCGGCATGACGTTGACCATTTTCCAGGATGCCAAAGGGCAGGCCATCGGGGCGGTGCAGGTAACCAAGGCGCTGTTGGAAAAACAAAAGGTCGAGCCTTATAACTGGATACCTTACAAAACCATCACACAGCAGAATTTGGCAGAATTCCAGGCGGTTAATCAGAAGTAGATATAGTGCCCTTGGTGGCCGTGAGGCGATGGCATCATAGCCGCAGTGACTGCGGCTATCGTTGATGTACTTTTCAGGCCGTCACGCGCGGGGCGGTTTTTCCGAACAACCTCATTGCCAGACCACCAGCAGCCGTCAGCGTGGCCAATGTCACTACGCCAGGCCAGCCGGCAGCTTCCAGGATCTTGCTGCCCAGCGCGGCCCCGCCTGCCATGCCGATAAACACCAGCGTAAACATGATGGCGTTGAGGCGGCTGCGGGCGGCCGGATTGATAGCGTAAATAATGGTTTGATGGGCGACCAGCGTGGCCTGAATGCCGAGATCAAAACCTACCGCGCTCAGGGCAATCAACGCCAGTTGCGCGGGGAGCGACAGCAACGGCAGCAGGAACATCAGGGCAAAAGAAACCACCACCATGGCAGCGCCAATCTTAGTGACATAGTCCGGCCCGTGACGATCGGCCAGCATGCCTGCCAAGGGGGCAGCCAATGCGCCTGCCGCACCGGCCAAACCAAAAGCCCCGGCGACGGCGCTACCCAACTGATACCGTTCCGCCAACATCACTGCCAGCGTAGACCAGAAAGCGCTGAACGCGATCGACAGCAAGCCTTGCGCCAGCGCTGCACGCCGCAGCTCCGGGTAATCGACCCACAATTGGCCCAATGAACGCAACAACGCCGGGTAGCTGAGGGAAGTATTGGGTTTTAAACGGGGCAATACGGCCCCGATGGCAAAACTGATCGCCAACACCGCCACGGCCGCCAGCAGGTAAACGCTGCGCCAGCCGAAATATTCCGCCACCACGCCGCTGAACACCCGTGAAAGCAAAATCCCCGCCAGTAGCCCGGTCATCACGGTTCCCACCGTTTTGCCCCGATTGGCGTCGGTTGCCAGCGTTGCAGCCGCCGGGATAATGTCCTGCGCCACCGTAGCGGCTAGGCCGATCGCCAGGCTGCTGAGCAGCAACAGCGGGAATGAGGATGAAAAACCACAGAACAACAGGGTAACAGCCAGCAGCAAGCCTTTTATACGGATGATCTGGCGACGATCGTGACGATCGCCCAGCGGGGCCAACAGCAGGATCCCAAGCGCGTAGCCTGCCTGGGTGAGCGTAGGGACCCAGCCGGCGTCACTTACTCCGGCATGGAACGCATCCGCCATAATCCCCAGCATCGGCTGGCTATAGTAAATGGACGCCACGCTAAGACCGGCACCGGTCGCCAGCAGAAAGACAACTTTGGCGGAAAGCGCATGGGCCGGTGTGGTGCCGGTATGATTGGCTGGTGAAATCAGGGTCATGGTAATTATCCCGTAGAGGTAAAGTGCGCTTATTTTTGCCAGTATTTGCCGCAAACTGTAGCCCCCGAACGGGTAGAACTGTTATACGTAATACGTATGAATAAAAACTCATTTCCCAATGGCGATCGCATAGCCATGATGCAAACGCTGGTGCGCATCGTAGACAGCGGCAGTCTTTCTGCCGCTGCGGCGCAAATGCAGACCTCACAACCCACCGTTAGCCGGCGCCTGCAGGTGCTGGAACAACTGCTGGGCGTTAAATTAATCCAGCGTACCACCCACAGTATGAAGCTGACGGATGACGGAGAACGTTGTTATCAGCATGCGCGCAAGCTGATAGAGCAGTGGCAAATCATGGAGGATGAGCTGCGCGGCGTGCGCGATGAGCCGGTCGGCGTATTACGGGTACGTGCGCCGCATGCCTTCGGCCAGGATCAGCTGATTGGGCCGCTGGGTGACTATTTGCAACGCTATCGCCAGACCAGCGTGGAGTGGACGCTTAACGACCACTCTCCGGATTTTATCCCCGAAGGCGTGGACTGCGCGATCCACGTGGGGGCCGTAACCGATCCTACGGTGGTGGCGGTATTGCTGGCGGAAGTGCCGCGCATTGTGGTGGCAGCACCGAGCTTATTAGCAGGTCATGATCCTCTGAAGCAGATCGGTGATTTAGCGCAGTTGCCCTGGCTGGCGTTGAATAGCTTTTACCGTAACGAAGTCACCCTGACTCACAGGGATAACGGTGAAGCCTATCGTTTTGACATTGCTCCCAGATTAAGCACCGACAGTCTTTATGCGGTGCGTAAAGCCGCGTTGAACGGCGTAGGGGTGGCGATGTTGTCCTCCTGGGTGGTCAAACAGGATCTGGAGCAGGGCGCTCTGATTCCTTTAATGCCAACCTGGTGTGCCGCGCCCTTGCCGATTTATCTGCTTTATCCGTACGCCAGCTATTATCCCGCCCGGCTGCGAAAATTCCTCGAGCTGATGAAAGAGGTGATGCCGCGCATCACCGGCGCAAATGCGCCAACGACCTAAAAACGCGTACAGCGGAATTTGTCGTTAGCGGAGCGATATACAGCGCAAATCTAGAGTGTCGGCGCGCGGATTCAACCTGATTGGCGGCGGTATCTGTTTGATAATCGAAGCAACAGTGACCGTCCCTTTCAATCGAGAGAATCGCCATGCACTTTACTCAAGCCATTGCCAGACTCCCTGCCGACAGCTGCGGCAGCGGACAAACTACCGCCCAATTGGGCGCGCCCGATATCGCGGCCACCGGCCGTCAGTTTTTGGCCTATGTGGACACCTTGCTCCGTCTGGGGCTAAAAGTGACCGTGTTACCGGCAGCACCCGCATTCCCGGATGCACACTTTGTTGAAGACACGGCGGTGGTGATGCCTGAGCTGGCGGTGATCAGCCATCCGGGCGCACCCAGCCGTCAGGGCGAGGTGGCCACCATTGCGCCCTTGTTTGAAGGCGAACGGCCAGTGGTGCGCATGAGCGAGCGCGGTCATCTGGACGGGGGGGATGTGCTGCTGGTCGATCGCCAGTTTTTCGTCGGCCTGACGGCCCGTACCGATGAGGCTGGTATTGGCGAGTTCGCCGCGGCGGTGGAACCCTATGGCTATCGGGTGACGGCGATTGAAGTCAGCGCCGGTCTGCACCTGAAGTCCATTGTTAATTACGTTGGCCGCAATACCTTGTTGCTGACTGAAGACTATCAGCACCATCCTGCCTTTAGCGGTTTCAGTTCGATCGTCATTCCCGAAGCGGAGTCCTACGCCGGCAATACGCTGTGGATCAACGATACGCTGATTACGCCACAGGGCTATCCGTACACGCTTGCGCAAATCGAAAAGCTGGGCATGCCCATCGTTCAGCTCGACACCAGTGAATTTAAAAAAATGGACGGCGGCCTGACCTGCCTGTCACTTCGTTTCTAATCTTTTCTTTTACCGGGGATCTCAGCGATGAAAAAAACATTAGCGGTTTTACTGACCAGCCTGGCGTTGGGCGGTCCTGCGGCGGCTCAGGCCTTCGACACCATCAGTTTTGGCGTTGACGGTGGCTATCCGCCGTTTGACGTGCTCGCGCCCAACGGTGAGATCACCGGTTTTGATATCGATATCGCCAATGCGCTGTGTACGCAGCTGCATGCCAAATGCGTGTTCGTCAAACAACCCTTCGAAAGCATGATTGCCGCGCTCAATGCCCATAAGTTCGACGCCATTATCGCTTCGCTGACCATTACCGATGAGCGCAAAAAGGAAGTGGATTTCACCGATCGCTATTACCGCAGTTCCGCCCAGTTGGTGGCGCGTAAAGGCAGCGCTTTACTGCCCGACGTTGCCAGCCTGAAAGGCAAAACCGTCGGCGTGCAGACCGGCTCGATACATGAAGCCTACGCGAAACAACATTGGGGCGGAAAAGGGGTGAAAATTGTTTCTTACGCCAACCAGGATAATGTCTATCTGGATCTGATGTCCGGCCGCATTAATGCGTCGTTGCAGGACAATACTCAGGCCGCCAGCAGCTTTATCGATACCCCGCGCGGGCAGAAATTTGCCTTTGCTGGCCCGGTGATTGAAGACAGCAGCATTTCCTCCGACGTCGGCATCGCGGTAGGCAAAGACAACCCGGCGCTGCGCGATGCGCTAAACGGTGCGATCAAGGCCATTCGTGCCGACGGCACTTACGAAGCCATCCAGAAAAAATATTTCAGCTTCGATATTTACGGTAACTAAACCGGCGCGCTAATGCCGGCTGGCCCGGCAATCTGTCAAGTATGGGAGGCCGGGTATGGTTACAGAGTATTTACCGTTGCTGGCGCAGGGGGCGGCGCTGTCGCTGTGCGTCATGCTGGTGTCACTGGCGGTGGCGCTGGCGCTTGGACTGGTCAATGCGCTGATCAAACTCTTTGGTCCGCGCTGGCTGCGCTGGGTTTCAACCGGCTACACCACGCTGGTGCGCGGTATCCCCGAACTGGTGATTATGCTGCTGTTGTTCTTTGGCGGTGAGATGCTGGTTAACGGAGCCTTGGGTCTGCTGGGGCTGGGGCCGCTTCGGTTCAACACCTTTATCTCTGGGGTGTTGGCGATTGGCTTCGTGTTTGGCGCTTACTATACCGAAACCTTCCGTGGCGCGTTTCTTACCGTGGAGCGTGGCCAGCTGGAGGCCGCGATGGCCTATGGGATGAGCCCTGGCCAGGTATTTCGCCGTGTTTTGTTACCCCAAATGCTGAGCTTTGCCATCCCCGGCATCAACAACAACTGGCTTGGGCTGATGAAGGCCTCGGCGCTGGTGTCGATCCTCGGGCTGGAGGATATGGTCTGGCTGGCCGAGCAGGCCGGGCGGGCAACGCAAAAGCCTTTCCTGTTTTATTTCCTGGTGGCGCTGATCTATATGGCGATCACGGCGATTTCCAGTTGGGGCTTTAGCCGGTTGTCGCGGCGATACGCCTTGGCTTCCTCAAATGCAGGAGCCCGCTGATGAACCTGCAAAATATGCTGGAAGCCGCACCGAGTTTTCTGTGGAGTGACGGGTCCGACGTCACCGGGCTAGCGATGACTGCCAAACTGTTTTTGTTGTCGGTCGTCCCCGGTTTAGTGCTGGCGATGCTGATGGCGATCGGTCAGGTTTACGGCCCGCGTCCGCTGTCTTATCTGATCCGCAGCGTGACCTACTTTTTCCGCAGTACGCCGCTGTACCTGCAATTGATGCTGATTTATTACGGCCTGTCGCAGTTTGACGTGGTGCAGTTGGGTTGGCAGAACGACCAACCTTTCTGGCTGCTGTTTCGCGACGCGACCTTCTGCGCCACGCTGGCGCTGGTGCTCAATACCAGTGCCTACGTCGCGCAGTTGCTGGCCGGCATGATGGAGACCTTCCCGCGCCAGGAGTGGATTGCCGGTGAAGCCTATGGCATGAGCCAGCGGCAGATCATTCGCCGGCTGGTGCTGCCGGCCACGCTACGACGCGGCATTCCAGCACTCAACAACGAGATGGTGTTTTTGCTGCATGCCACTTCGCTGGCCAGCACGGTAACGCTATTGGATATCACCGGCGTGGCACGGGCACTTTATGCCGCCACCTATTCGCCATTTATCCCGTTTTTGATGGCTGCGGCGCTCTACCTGCTGTGTACCTTCCTGCTGATATTCCTGTTTTCGCGGGCAGAGCGACGCTGGTTGGGCTTTATACGTCGTGATTGAGACCGTTCAGGAACGTTTGATGGATTGCAGTTCGGTCAGGGTGACGATTTTATCCACCCGGAATTTCTTGCTGGTCAGCCAGCTGTCGGCCAGCAACCGGTAGTTTTCCATGCTGCGACAGCCAATGCGCACCAGAAAATCGAAGTTGCCGCTGACCAGCCAGCAATCCAGCACCTCCGGGGTATTACGCATCTCCTGCTCAAACGCCGGTTGAGAATGACCGTGGTCGGCCAGCGCAATCTGAGCCTGGATCACGAACGCATGCTCCGGCTCCGGCAGCTCGATGATGGCACTGTAGCCGCGGATGATGCCGTCGCGCTCCAGCCCACGTACCCGCTCCAGACAGGGGCGTGCGGTCAGATTGACCTGCTCGGACAGCTTTTGATAGGAAATGCGGCCATCCCGGCACAGTATTTCAAGGATTTTTTTGTCGATGCGATCAAGCCGGGCTTTCTTTTCCACAGATAGGGCGTCCAATGAAAAGTAAACATCATAAGTTACCTGAACATGCCCTGGGGGGGCAGCGCCAATTCACCAGTTTTCATTTCGGCCAGCCGGGCAAAGGCGAAAAAATTTACCTGCAGGCCGGTCTGCATGCCGACGAACTGCCCGGCATGCTGGTGCTGCATTATCTTAAAAGATTACTCAGCCAGGCGGAACGGCGTGGTGAGCTGCAAAGCGAAATAATTCTGGTGCCGCTGGCTAATCCTCCAGGGCTGGCGCAGGTACTGCTCAACGGCGGCGTAGGGCGCTTCGACCTGGTTAGCGGTCGCAACTTCAACCGCGATTTTCCCGACCTGGCGCGTCTGCTGCAAAACCACGATTTTACCGCCTCGGAACCTCTTCAGCCGCAAGTCCGGGCCGCCATGCGTACCGTTTTGCAAGCCATGACCGAGGGCAGTGAAGTCACGGCGCTGCGGCGGCAATTGCTGCTACTGGCCTGTGATGCCGATGTAGTGCTGGATCTGCACTGTGACGATCGGGCGATCTTGCATATGTACGCCGATCCGGCTTGGGAACGGCAGGCCGAAATTCTGGCGCGCTTTATGAACATAGCGGCGGTACTGCTTTCGCAAGACAGCGGTGGCGGCTCATTTGATGAAGCCTGCGGTTTGCCCTGGCTTCGGCTGGCGCAACAGCATCCTGACCTAAGCCAGCTCAAACCGGGCTGCATGGCGGTTACGCTGGAGTTACGCGGACAGCGGGATGTCAGCCATGAATTGGCCAGCGGTGACGCAGAACGCTTGTACCGTTATTTACAGCACCGAGGCGCCGTGGCCGGACCCTCTCCGGCGATACCGCAATGTGAAGTGGCGATGCTGCCGTTCGCCGCCGGGGAGATCGTTACCGCATCCGCCAGCGGTATTCTGCTGTTGTTGCGCCAGCCGGGGGAATGGGTGGAAGCCGACGAGGCGGTGGCCGAAATTATCGACCCGATCACCGATACGGTAAAAGCGGTGCGTGCCAAGGCAGGCGGGCTGATTTATGCCTGTCGGCAAGCGCCTTTTGTCACCCTGGGAGCCGAAGTGATGAAGATTGCCGGTAAAACTGCCTATGCGGGTGGTGGTGAGTTGGCGTCCTGAGTCGATTTATTCGTGAATTGGTATCGTCGCCAGCGGTGACTTTGTGACGTTAAAAAACAATAATACCTATATTCAATCGATTCTGCGGCAAGAGGCGTTAAAGCAAGCCAGCTGAGGCAGAGCACGAGCAAGTCCGCAGCCACCGGTCTCAGGCAGTGAGCATGCTGGCGGGAAAGATGGCTTGCGGACCGCGGTCCATGTTAAATTTGTGCCAGGTAACTCTGTATCCCTGATGACAAAGAGAATTTAACATGAAGATCGGCCATTTTTATCCCATCACGAAGGATGTTGCCCCCAAGGCCTGCAACGTGGCTCTGCGACTGCGGGCCATTGAATATCAGCGATAACCGATCCGCCCCGAAGAAGTCAGACGCTATGCGCACCACCAAACCACGCCGCCCGCATGGCCGATGGGTCTACTACATTCTGCATGAAGATATTCTGTGGCCCTGCCCGGTAAAATGGGAGTGGGAAAGCAGTTACCATGCCTGGTTGCCTTTTTACTATTCGCCAACGCTGGAGTTCGTTGCCGGTAACCCCGCCAAAGCGACAAAAATCACTAAAACCAAGCGTTAATCATTATTTTCGTTTCACAACCGTAATCGTGCTGGTTGATATTAAATATTTGTTTTTAAACAAAACCCCACATTTCTTGCCCTCAGGGTTATGAGTAACTACATTAACAACTGTACTTCAACTCACCTGAGGAGAAATATCCTATGAAAGCAGCCGTAGTGACTAAAGACCACAGTGTCGATATTCAGGATAAACAGCTTCGTCCACTGAAACACGGTGAGGCCGCGCTGAAAATGGAGTGTTGTGGCGTTTGCCATACCGATCTTCACGTCAAGAATGGCGATTTTGGCGAAGTGCCCGGCATCACCCTGGGGCACGAAGGGATTGGGGTAGTCACCGCCGTAGGTGAAGGTGTCACTTCGTTGAAAGTCGGGGATCGCACCAGCGTCGCCTGGTTCTATCAGGGATGTGGCCATTGCGAATATTGCGTTAATGGTAACGAAACGCTGTGCCGCTCGGTGAAAAATGCCGGTTACAGTGTCGACGGCGGTATGGCGGAAGAGTGCATCGTAGTGGCGGACTATGCGGTCAAGGTGCCGGATGGCCTGGACTCCTTTGCAGCCAGCAGCATTACCTGTGCCGGCGTCACTACCTATAAGGCGGTGAAAATTTCCGACATCAAACCGGGGCAGTGGATCGCGATTTACGGCCTGGGCGGCTTGGGCAACCTGGCATTGCAGTATGCCAAGAATGTGTTCAACGCCAAAGTGATCGCCATTGACGTCAATCAGGGGCAGTTGGATTTCGCCAAAGAAATCGGCGCCGATCTGGTCATCAACTCCAAAACTGAAAACGCCGAAGAAATCATTCAGCAAAAAGTCGGTGGCGCGCATGCTGCCGTAGTCACCGCGGTGGCGCGTTCAGCCTTTAATTCTGCGGTCAATGCGGTTCGCGCAGGGGGCAAAGTGGTCGCCGTGGGGCTACCGCCAGAGAGTATGGATCTGAGCATTCCACGCTTGGTATTGGACGGTATTCAGGTTGTGGGCTCGTTGGTGGGAACCCGTGAAGACCTTAAAGAAGCTTTCCAGTTTGCCGCCGAAGGCAAAGTGACGCCGAAAGTGACCAAGCGTCCGTTGGGCGACATCAACGCGATCTTCGAAGAGATGAAGTCGGGCACTATCCGTGGCCGCATGGTTATCGATCTCTCCGCATCATAATCCCGCGCAAATAACTAAGGCCACCGAGGTGGCCTTAGTTTGCAGTAACGCTAAAAATCAAAACAGCCCGAGCGGTTTACTGTCGTAACTGACCAACAGGTTTTTGACCTGCTGGTAATGCGACAGCGCTACCTTGTGGGTCTCGCGGCCGACGCCGGAGTTCTTGTAGCCGCCGAAGGCAGCATGCGCCGGATACAGGTGATAACAGTTGGTCCACACGCGTCCGGCCTTGATGGCGCGCCCCATGCGATAGGCGCGATTTACGTCGCGAGTCCACAAACCGGCACCCAGCCCAAACTCACTGTCGTTGGCCAATGCCAGTGCTTCGGCTTCGTCTTTGAAGGTGGTCACGCCGATCACCGGTCCGAAGATCTCTTCACGGAAGAAACGCATGCTGTTATTGCCGGTGATTAAGGTGGGCTGCAGATAAAAACCGCTTTGCAAAGTTTGCTCATGGCTGGCGCGCTCGCCGCCGGCAATGATTTTGCCGCCTTCGTTTTTAGCGATCTCGATGTAAGACAGGATCTTGTCGAACTGCTGCTGAGACGCCTGAGCACCGATCATGGTGTCGGTGTCAAAGGGGTCACCCTGGCGAATGGTGGTGATGCGCGCCAGCACTTTTTCCATAAATTGCGGGTAAATCGATTCCTGAATCAGGGCGCGCGAAGGGCAGGTACAGACTTCACCCTGGTTGAAGAAGCCAAGAATCAGCCCCTCAACCGCCTTGTCGATGAATTCGGGTTCCGCCTGCATGATGTCTTCAAAGAAGATGTTAGGCGATTTACCGCCCAGCTCCACGGTGCTGGGAATGATATTTTCCGCCGCACAGGCCAGAATATGGCGGCCTACCGGGGTTGAACCGGTAAAGGCGATTTTGTCGATACGCTTGCTGGTTGCCAATGCCTCACCGGCTTCTTTACCGAAACCGTGAACCACATTGAGCACGCCCGGCGGCAGCAAGTCACCAATCATTTCCAGCAGCACGCAGATGCTGAGCGGGGTTTGCTCCGCCGGTTTAAGCACCACGCAGTTGCCGGCGGCCAGCGCCGGGGCTAGTTTCCATGCGGCCATCAACAGCGGGAAGTTCCAGGGAATAATCTGCCCAACCACGCCCAGTGGCTCATAGATATGGTAGGCCACGGTGTTTTGATCGATCTCAGCGGCGGTGCCTTCCTGCGCACGCAAACAGCCGGCGAAATAGCGGAAGTGGTCGATCGCCAGCGGAATGTCCGCGTTCAGCGTTTCGCGGATCGGTTTGCCGTTATCCCAGCTTTCGGTCAGTGCCAGCAATTCGAGCTTTGACTCCATACGATCGGCGATCGCCAGCAGCACATTAGACCTTTCCTGAACGCTGGCTTTCCCCCAGGTTTCGGCTGCCGCATGCGCCGCATCCAGCGCTTGTTCGATATCTTTCGCGTCGGAGCGCGGGAATTCGGCGACAGTCTGACCTGTCATCGGGGAGGTGTCGGTGAAGTAGTTGCCTGAAACGGGTTCGACAAATTTGCCGCCAATGTAGTTGCCGTAGCGCTGTTTGAAAGAAACCAACGAACCAGGCAAACCGGGATGAACGTATTTCATGTAACACCTCTCATGGGAACGGAGACTGTAAGGGTGGTGCCTGATTGCCGGCACTCTACAGACACTTAAGCATTGCCCATGCCACATTGATGGAAAGCTGTGCCACATAAATAAATAATATAAAAATATCAACTAATTAAAAAATAATAATAGCTATCAATGCCAATAAAGCCCCTGGCTTACTATTCATTTCTATTGTTTTTTGTGTTCCATGTCGCAACGTATGAGACACATTCATGATACAAAAATGCAACACTTTAATTGGCGGGAGTTGGGTATGCTGCATAAAGACCAGACCACCCAGACCGGGTGTATCTCTGACGACGATCGCCTGTCACTCTCCGGCCCACTTTCCGAATCCTGGTTACGCAGCCGGCACTATGGCCTCAATCGAAGCGACGACCATGTTCCTTTTATCCGGCCGACCCTGTTGAAAGAAGTGCGGGGGCAAAACGGTTGGGTTGCGCAGCTCGCGCGGCCGCTGATCGAGCGCTTGGGTGGTGAGATCAACCGCCAACCTTCCATTGTAGTGGTGTCCGACGCCGGTGGACTGGTGCTGGAAACCTGTGGCAACACGCACTTTTTGCGTAAGGCATCGCGGGTTTCTCTGGCTCCGGGCAATCTGTGGGGCGAGCAGGAGCGTGGCACCAATGCCATCGGTACCGCTTTGGCAATGGGGGCGCTGTGCGAAGTCAATGGCGACGAGCACTTTCTCAATCAGAATGCCGGGCTTTACTGCTCCGCAGCGCCGATTTATCGCCCCGACGGCCTGATCGCCGGCGTATTGGATATCTCGACGCCGGCCCAACATCCTTACAGCGAAGCAGGTTCGTTGATTCTGCAGGCTGTCCGGCACATTGAACATCAATGGGTGAAAAGCTGTGTCACCGACCGACATTGGACACTGCGCCTGCACAGCGATGCGCGGGTTCTCGGCAGCGCCCATGAGATGATATTGGTGTTTCGCGATGAGATCCTCACCGCGGCCAACCGATTAGCGATGCAAGAATTCAATCTCAGCGCGGCGGCCTTTGGGTCGATGGACTTTGCCACGCTGTTTCCGGAAATGTCCCTCCAGACAATGAATGCGCCGCGACAGACTCTGGCGGTGAATAATCGTCACTATTATTCACTGTTGCAGATGCCGGAACGCCCATCGCAGCACGTCAGGCCGCAGCTGCAGCCTTATGATCGTGACGGAGCAGACCGACAGAAGGCCCTGCGTATTCTTAATGCCGGGCTGGCGCTATGCATTAGCGGGGAAACCGGCTGCGGTAAAGAGTATTTCAGCCAGCGTTTGTTCGAGGAAAGCCACCGGCGACAGGGCAATTTTGTGGCTATCAACTGTGCAGCCCTGCCGGAAAGTCTGATCGAGTCCGAACTTTTTGGCTATGCGCCAGGGGCGTTTACCGGCGCCAGCACCAAAGGGTACGTCGGCAAGATCAGAGAGGCCGACGGCGGGGTGCTGTTCCTTGATGAGATTGGCGATATGCCATTGAGTTTGCAGACCCGTTTATTGCGGGTGCTGCAGGAAAAGACGGTCACGCCGCTCGGCAGCCGCGTCAGCTATGCGGTCGATTTCTCGCTTATCTGTGCCACCCATCAGGATCTGGAACAGCGGGTCGCGGCAGGGGCATTCCGCGAAGATTTGCTGTATCGCATTCAGGAATTCAGCCTGCGCATCTTGCCGCTGCGGCAGCGCGCACACGTTGATCGTTTTATCCTCAATCTCTGGAGCGAATTGGGGGGGGATGCGCGGGGCATCAGACTGGCACCGGACGCTATCACCGCCTTGGCCGGTTATTCCTGGCCCGGTAATGTGCGGCAGTTGTTGAGCACCTTGAAAGTGCTGCTGGCGTTGGCCGATGACGGTAACCTGATCAGGCTTGAGGATCTGCCGGAGCAGTTTCATCTGCTTGCTCGCCCCGTAGCGCCGCAGAGCGTATCGGTAGACATGTTGACGGCTATTCGAAACGCCAAGGGCAATATCAGCCTGGCGGCAAAACGATTAGGGATCTCGCGCAGCACGCTTTACCGCAAGATGGAGAAACATCGCGCCGAGAGCTGACAAAGCGGGGGCCCATTCAGGGCCCCGCGTGGTTATTATTTATCGCCCAATCCCTGTGGGTTGATTTCGGATCGTTCGATTTTCTCGTCGCTTTCCGCCCAGCGATCCAACACTTTCAGATAACTGCCGTTGGCAATAGCGCTATTGAGCGACGCCTGCACCGCTTCCACCAAGCCATTGCCTTTCTTCAGCGTAACGGCAATGTTGGCGCTGCGCGGCCAACCGCCCGGCACGATGCCGACCAACCGGGTTTTACCGGTCAATTTTGCCTGATAAGCGCCGGACACGTTCGGCCCGAAGGTCGCATCCGCACGGCCGGACTGGATGGCCAGCGTCGACGCCGCCTTGTCAGTGACATAAATCGGCTGAAGGGCCGGTAACCCTTTGGCCTGGTTCTCTTTATCCCAGGCCAGCAGCACGGCTTCCTGATTGGTGCCGGAGTCTACGATGATCTTTTTGCCGGCAATGTCCGGCGCCGATTTGATCGAGGTGATCTTACTGTCGGATTTCACGTAGAAGCCCAACGTATCCTGGCGATAGGTGGCGAAGTCGAATTTGGTTTTACGTTCCTGAGTGACGGTAATGTTGTAAACCGCGGCGTCGTATTTACCCGAGGTGACGCCTAACGGCCAGTCTTCCCATGAGGTCGGAACCAGTTTCAGTTTCAACCCCAGGCCGTCGGCAACCAGCCTGGCAATATCCGACTCGCTGCCAATCACCGTTTTATTGTCGCGCGCGTACAGACCGAATGGTGGGCCGCTGCCCAAGATCGCGACGGCTACGGTCAGCGTCCCCGGTTCAACGAATTTGAACCCGGCGGGGATTTTGGCCGCAGCCTCGGGATCCTTCTGGGTATGAATAGGGGTTTCGTTGGCGATCAGGTCCAGCCCCGGTGCGGCATGGGCCAGGGCGGAAAGGCTCAGAAGAGCCGCCGCTGCGGTGAGTTTTGCGCGATATATCATTATTATTACCTGCATTATTATGTTGTTGAGGCGGTCAACTCACTATCCTTCAAGCCGCTAAATCTGTGAACGAACAAAATTGGCTAACTAATTTTACAAACGGTCAGGTTGCAAAGAAGGGGGAGCGCTCGGTGAGCGTGAGGGGCTTAAACGTCGAGATTTTTACGCATGAAAGCATTTTGCAGCACGATGCCGCGCAGGACCGGACTTTTCCGCTCAACGACCTGAAATCCCTGGCGCATAAAGAAGGGTTCTGCGGTTTTACTGACGTCTGAGGTCAGCTCTTTAAGCCCTAACAGTCTGGCCTCTTCATGGATTCGATTCATCAATAAGGTCCCAATGCCTTGTCGGGGACAGGCGCCGGATACATAGAAATGGTCGATATAGCCGTCAGGCTGGAGATCGGCATAGCCGACAATCTGTTTATCAATCTCAACGACAAAGGGATGCAAATCTCTCATGCGAGCCGCCCAAAGCTGGGGATCAGTATCGGCGGGAGCCCAGGCATTGACCTGCTCAGTGGTGTAGTCGCGTGATGCGACCTCATGCACCGCAGAGAAAAAAACGCGAAACAGCGCAATTTCATCGCCTTTGATGAACTGTCGAATCATCATGCCTTTCCTTAAGAAGTCCCGGAAAGTATTGTACCGGTTCAGGTGTTTGAAGGGACGTTTTCTCGTAGCATATTGATGACTTGGGTCGCTTCGACGGCCTGGCTGAACAGAAACCCTTGCCCCAGGTGATAGCCGGAATCACGCAGCGTTTGCCGCTGCAGCTCGGTTTCAATGCCTTCCGCAATAATATCAATGGATAATTTCTGCCCCAAAATCCCCATGCTTTCCACGATGCCCAAAATCGCCGGTTCATTATTCATGCGGCGGATGAAATCCCGATCCAACTTGATGCAGTCCAGAGGGTAGTCCATCAGGTGCGTAAAGGAGGAATGGCCGGTGCCAAAGTCATCAAGCGCGATCCTGATCCCCATTTCCTTAAGCATTTGCAAGGCTCGCAGCACATACTTCGACCCGTGTTTGTTGAAGGCATGCTCAGTGACCTCCAGCTCGATAAGATGGTGGGGGATGCGAAACATTTGCAGACGCCGCAGGAAAGTTTCGGCGTAGTTATCACGTAAAAATTCGATAGGTGCGGCGTTCAAAGACACCGGCAACACCTCCACGCCAGACGCGATCCAAGTGGCGATATCGGCAAAAACCTTCATCTGCATGGTTTCGCTGATCTTGGTTGCCAATTCGTAATCGTTGAATGCTTCGACGACGGTATCTGGCATCTTCATACCATGATGCGGACAATACCAGCGCAGCAGCGCCTCAAAGCCCACAATGGCACCGGTTGCCAGGCTGACCTTGGGTTGGTAACTGGGGCGGATTTGATTATCGCGAACTATCTGCCGTGCGTGATTAAGCTGCGCGGCACGCTCTTTGGCCTTATCCATCATCTGTGGATTAAACATGTACACTCCGCCCCGGCCGCCGTCCTTGAGTTCGTACAACGCGGTATCGGCGCATTTCATCAATTCCGAGGCGTCGCGGGCATCCTGAGGATAGAGGGCGCAGCCGATACTCATGCCGCAATGCAACGCCTTGCCGCCATGGGTAATGGGTGACTCCAGCTGCAACAGAAAGTTATTGGCGATTTTGTAAATATCCTGCTCGTTTTCAACGTCGCCGATCACAATCGCAAACTCATCGCCGCCCAGGCGGGAAACGAACGAGTTCGGATTTAAATAAGCCGTCAGCCGGCGGGACAACACGCGCAGCAGATGATCGCCGGCAGCGTGCCCTAGGGTGTCGTTAACCAGCTTAAAATGGTCCAGGTCCAGCAAAATCAACCCGAGCGAGTTATGGGTGCTCAGGGCTCGCTTCATTTCCTGCTTTAATCTTTTCTTGAATAAGCGTCTGTTGGGCAAACCGGTCAGTTCGTCATACTGACTGGCGATCAGCAAACGTTTTTCAGCTATTCGCTGAGAGCTAACGTCGCGCGAGACGCACAATATATTTTCTATTCGATCCTTGTTATCGAAGACCGGACTGAGAATATTGTCCCAGTGCTGCAGCTTGCCGTCAGGCGTGGCGCTAAGGCCGGCGAAGCGGGCGTTTTTACCGGTTAGCACTTTACGCAGCGCTTTTTTGCCGCGCGAGCGCACTTCGGGTTGCAGCAGATTCAGCCAGGGCATGCCAAATTGCGGTTGGTGCTCATCGATGCCCAGCGCGACGCTGCCGGCTCTGTTGATGTGCAGCAGCGTCCCGTCATTATTGATGACCTTGATGCAGTCGACGCTGGCATCAAGCATGTTTTTCTGCGCGGCCAGCGTGGTGGTAATTCGCTGTTTTTCCAATACGGAATCATGGATATCGGTGCCGCTCAGATACCAATCTGTTTCTTCGCTATCAGGCTTTTTCTTCGCGCCGAAAGACAGTAAAAACCAGCGGTATTCGCCGTTGTACTGTCGCAGGCGAACTTCATTAACGAAAGAGGTCGCCGTGGCAATCGCCTGCTGCCATAGCGGTTCGATAAGAGGATATTCGGCAGGGTGCAGGGCTTTCAACCAGCAAGCGCCTGGGTTATCAAATGAGGAGAGGCCGGTATATTCACACCAAAGCTTATTGAAATGTCCCCCGAGGCTATTACCCATGCCAATGAGATTAGGTAAACCATTAAAAATTTCATTAGCCATATCCACAGGCGGTTTTTCATCACTGCGCTCGGGTAGAACACTCATTCGTCATTTCCTCTGAAAACCACCTGTCTTTTATGCTAGCCAATAAAAAGCCTGCGGGTGGAAATATTCAATAGCCGTTTCTGCGCAATAAAAAGCCGCCAGAGAGAATGAGATATAAAGTCGGTTAACACATTAGGAATACTCTCGTATTTCCGCCTTTTAATGGGCCAGCTTAATGAAGTCTCGGCTATTAGACCGTTGCCTGGGAATATAAAAAAGCCCCCGCGGTGAGGCGGGGGCTGCGATCATAACCTGTGGTTAGATTTATTTATCAAGTGCATAGGCAATGACGTAATCGCCACGGTCCGGCGACTGACGAGCGCCACCGGCGGAAATCACGATGTACTGTTTGCCGGTTGTCGGTGAAACATAACTCATTGGCGTGCCGCCGCTGCCGACAGGCAAGCGCGCTTTCCACACTTCTTTACCGGTGGAGGAGTCAAAGGCCCGCAGGTAGTAATCCTGAGTACCGGCAATGAATACCAGGCCGCCCTGAGTCGCCAGCGTGCCGCCGAGCGTCGGCATGCCTACCGGCATTGGCGCGCGCATTTTGATACCGAAAGGCCCGGTATCCTGAACCGTACCGGCCGGCACTTGCCACACCACTTTCTGCGTTTTCAGGTCGATCGCCGACAGGGTACCAAACGGTGGTTTCTGGCAAGGAATGCCCAGAGGTGACATGAAACGATTTTTGTTAACGCCGTAAGGCGTGCCTTTTAACGGCACCGCACCCATACCGGCATTGACCGATTCACCACCATTGCTGGCCGGGGTATTGGCATCGGTTTTTTGCGGGATCATCTGTACCCACAGGCCCAAACGCATGTCGTTGGCGAAGATGTAATGATTATTCGGATCGGTCGACAGGCCACCCCAGTTCATGCCGCCCAGAGAGCCAGGGAAACTGAGTGAAATATCGGTGTCCGGTGCGGTAAACAGGCCGTCATAGCGCATGGATTTAAAGCTGATGCGACACATCAACTGATCAAACGGCGTAGCACCCCACATGTCGGACTCAGTCAGTTTTTCAGCGCCAATTTGTGGCATGCCGACAGAGAAAGGTTGAGTGGCGGAGTATTGCTCACCGGGGATGGTGCGGGTTTTCACCGGCAGTTCTTTCACTTCGGTCAAAGGCTTACCGGTATGGCGATCCAACACGAAGATCTGACCGGTTTTGGCACCAATGACCAGGGCCGGTTTGGTGGTACCGTCCTTCATTGGGAAGTCGATCAGGCTAGGCTGCATCGGCAGGTCGAAATCCCACAGGTCGTTATGAACGGTCTGATAAACCCATTTCTCTTTACCGGTGGTGGCGTCCAACGCCAGGATGGAAGCGCCGTATTTGTGATCCAACGCGTTACGGTTAGCGCCCCACAGATCCACCGAGGAGCTGCCCATTGGCAGGAACACGGTGTTCATCGCCGGGTCGTAGGACATCGGTGCCCAGGAATTTGGGGTGCTGCGTACAAAGGTCTGGCCGGGTTTTAAGGCCGAGTTTGGATCCTGATTACCCGGGTCGAACGCCCAGCGCATCGCGCCGGTGATCACGTCGAAACCGCGCAGCACGCCGCCAGGCATATCCGTTTGTACGTTATCGGCTACGCGGCCGCCGACGACAACGGTGGTGCCCGCCAGGGTGGGTGCGGAAGTCAGCTGATATTTCGGATCGGCCGCATCGCCCAGACCGACTTTCAGATCTACCACGCCCTGGTTGCCAAAGTTCTGACAGAATTCACCGTTATCGGCGTTGATTGCCACCAGGCGCGCATCGATGGTATTCATCAGAATACGGCGCTGGCAACTGTCGCCCGCTGCCAGGGTGACCGGTGTAGCGGGCGTAGAGCCGGGTACGGTCGGTTGTTGCAGGGGCTTGGCAACATCAAAGTAGGCCAGGCCGCGGCAACGGTTCCAGACCTGGGATTTCGCGTTGATTTCACGTTTCCAGATCTCTTTACCGCTGTCGGCATCGACGGCAATCACGTTGTTATGCGGCGTACACAGGAAGATACGGTTGCCGATTTGCAACGGCGTTTGCTGATCTTCAGCGCCGTTGCCATCCGGACTCAACGGAGTATCGCCGGTGTGGAAGGTCCAGGCGACCTTCAGGTCTTTCACGTTGTCGCGAGTGATTTGGTCCAGCGCCACGAAGCGGCTGCCACCCGGGGTATTGCCGTAGTTATCCCAATCTTTTTGTTGTTTGCTTTTGTCCACTGGGATCAGCGGCAACGGCTCACCGCTGAAAGCCACGGTAGGGTGTGGCTGGAACATCTGCACAAAGGTGCCGACCATGCCAACGGCCAATACCGCACTTAGCAGGTAAGACAATTTAGCCAACGGCGTTTTGCCTTCTGGCTTACGCAGTGCCGGCCAGCTCAGGAAGGCCAACAGCATCAAACCGGCAGGGACCATCAGCCGCGAAACCAATGGCCAGAAATCGAAACCGGCATCAACCACCGACCAAACCAGCGTGCCGACAAACACCAGCAGGAACAGCTGCACGGCCGAAGATTTGCGACGGAAGAATTGCACGGCGGAAAGCAGGGTAACGATACCGGCAATCAGAAAGTAGCTGCTGCCCCCCAGCGAAACCAGCTTACCGCCGGCAATGGCGAAGAATAGGCCGACAACGGTAAGGATTATCCCTAATAAACAACACCATAGTTTAAGTTTTATACCCGGACGGGCATTTGATTCAGGCATGTCTGAAAGACTCCAAGATAATGTTTTTCTTCATGTTTACCTCGAATGATCGCGTCCATGCCGTTCCCTGGTGGAGTGAAAGCAGAGCGTAAATCAAACGATGGAATGTCGATATTGTACCATTTGATTCATTATAAAGTTAAGGATATGTTGCCTGCTAACTAAATTCTTAGCCCGAATTGCAACAACTGCAGGGCAGCGTGCTCCATTCTGGAGAGAACGCGGCTTAGGCGTCCAGCAACTCCCCAAGCCCGCAAGGTACCCCCGCGCAAAATTTGTGATGCCTGGTTATTTAAAGGAAGGTAGCAGCCACATACGCCAGCCGTATCTGTGAACTGCCGCAGTTATTATTTATTGCGTGAAGATGAGGCACCGCCTTACACAGAAGCAATGGCGAAAGCCTTTAATAGCCCCTGCATCATTGTTGAATGGGGTGGGGCATACGCTCGCGTTTTCTGGATCAAAGCTGTGCGTTAATGATGCGGTTATTGACTAATTGATAAATCCTGAGGCGTTTGCTGGAAGTAAAAAGGACGAGTGTTATACAGAGAGAATATACCCAGTCGCTTTTATATTTTTTGCCCAGCCTACGGTGAAGGATTATCAGGTTACTTTTCAGTTTCTTTAGTTACATAAGGTTATAGAAATTAATTCATTACGTTAACATTAGTATTCCACTATGCAGTGCTTCGATTGATTGGGCGTCATCGTTTTACTGTACTGCATAGTGGGCACTATTAAAGCATTATTAATCTTAAAGCGGAAAATCCCAAAAAACGCCGTCCTCTGCTAAATTTCCCGCTATCAATCACCTGTGAATTTTATCGTCCCACCTCGCCGTTATCTGGCTTATTCAACATTCGCACTCAGGTAGGTTTTCAGCTGTTCCTGACAGAAATCGAGATACGCCCGCACCAGTCGCGAGGGATGCCGTTGTGATGGATAGAGCAAGCTAAGCGTTTGTTCTGGCAACGGGTGAGAAGGTAAGACTGCGCACAAACGGCCGGCGGCGATCTCCTTGTTCGCCATAAAGGGCGGTAACTCAGTGACCGCCTGACCCGCGACGGCTCTGCTGCGTAAAAGTGCGTAATCGTTCGCCACCAGTACCGACTTCGGCTCAAACACCTGATGGCCCAGCCGCCAGAGGCCACGGGCGCTGGAGTCCGCCGCCCAGCTCGCGCAAGGGTAGCGATGCAAATCCTCCACGCTGGCAGGTTGGCCAAACTGCGCCAGTAATGACGGCGCAGCAACCAGTAGATGCCGATACTTCAGCATTTGTCGTGCCACCATAGACTCATGCACGATGGTGCCGACGCGGAGCGAAACGTCAATGCCATCCTGTACCAGATCGATCCGCCGTTCCGTTGAAAATACGCTAACGCTGATTTCGGGAAACCGTTGCTGGAAAGCCCCCAGCAAGTCCCACCAGGGCTCAAAGTTGGGGGGCATCGACAGACGCAGGCGGCCTTTAAGCCGGGTTTCATCGTTCATCACGGCCTGCTGAGCTTCATTCAGAGCTTCCACCCCGCGGCTGGCATGTTCATATAAACGGCTGCCGGCTTCAGTCAGCTTGATACCGCGCGGCGAACGCTCCAGCAACTGCACGTCAAGTTCGCGCTCCAGCTCACGTATGCGCCGGCTCAGGGTAGGGAGCGGCACATGGGTCTTGTCGGCGGCGGCCGAAAGACTGCCTGCTTGTACTACTGAGACAAACATTTTGGTTGCGTTAAAGTCCATACGACACCCCTATCATTTATGAGATTGACGTTACCATTTTCGTGTATTCCACATCAATATTGGAATCTATACAGTTCAACCTATCGGCGAGATAGCTCGTTGATTAACTCACTGTTGAACTGGAGAACGGTTATGAAAGCTTATGTGATTGAACAAGTTGGCGGCCCGGACGTTTTGCAACTGCGCGATATTCCTTCTGTCGCGCCAAAGGCGGATGAAGTTCGCATTCGGGTACGGGCGTTTGGTCTTAACCGCGCCGAAATTTACCGACGTGCCGGTAAAATGGGCCCGATCGCCGGACAGGTTGTGCCTGGGATTGAAGCCGTAGGCGAAGTGATTGAGGATGCTTCAGGCCTGTTTCGCGTAGGGCAGCATGTGGCCACTGCCATGGGGGGATTGCAGTTCACCCGCAACGGCAGCTACGCCGAGGAGGTCACGGTGTTACGCAGCAACGTCATCGATTTGGACGGCATCAGCCTTTCATGGGAAGAACTTGCCGCACTGCCGGAGAGCTATCTTACCGTATGGGGGGCTCTGGGCCGCTTAATTGACAACGTACCGGGGCAGACGGTGCTGGTGCGCGGCGCGACCTCTTCGGTGGGGCAGGCTGCCGTGGCCTATGCCAAGGCGCGTGGACAGCGGGTTATCGCCACCACCCGCTCGGCCAGTAACGCAGCCCGGCTGACCGCCATTGGCGCAGATGCGGTGGTGATTGATACCGGTGAAATTGCAGAACAAATACGGGGTGTAGCGCCGGAAGGCGTAGATGTGGCCCTTGAGGTGGTTGGCGCCGCCACGGTGCGCGATAGCCTCAATGCGCTCAAACCTTTTGGTACCGCAGTGGTAATAGGCCTGCTGGGCGGGGCACCGGTGTTGGATAATCTGCATCTGATGAACGATCTTCCCAATGCAACACGCTTGGCCTTCTTTGGCAGCGGGTTGCTTGGCACCCCAGCGCTGCCTTTGGCCGACTCGCCGCTGAAGTGGATTGCTCAACAGGTAGCGGACCAGACCATGCCGTCGCTGCGGGTGAAAACCTTCGACTTTGACGATGTCGCCAACGCTCACCGCATGATCGAGAATGACCGTGCGCAAGGCAAACTGGTGGTTCGCGTCTGAGGCCAGCAAGGACCATGATGGGTAAAAAACAGTGAGGAAGCCTGTGACTGGCTTCCTCATTGGCCTTACTGTTCTGAAAGCTCAAGCTCGGCAATAACCGGCAGGTGATCACTTGCCGTTGACCAGGTAAATTCAGGCGAATTATGTGGGATATCCAGATTCTTCACGTTCCACTTTTGCCCCTTAAATGTGAAGATATGGTCTATATCAATAGCGGGATTAACCGCTGGCCAACTGCGAGTATCGGCTCCATCTTTCGCAACTTCATTGAAAAAATAGCGTATTTCTTTCAATGGCTGTTCATCTTGAGTCGAGTTGAAATCGCCGGCGAGGATCTTGATCGAGGAAGCCATATCTTTGAAATCAGATGCGGCATCGCCAATACTCAAATCCAACAGGTAGCGTGCTTGTTCAGTGCGTATTGCCGGATCTTTTTGCCAGTCGAGATGGGTGACCATGATGATTGGCGCTGAATCAAATCCGGGAACCTCAACTTGCGCCAGTAATGTGACGCGCTGTTCGGCATCACCCGAGGGTAATTTCACCACCTGTGAATGTAGAATTTTATATTTGGAAAGCAGTCCTACCCCATACTCGCCGCCATCGAAATCAAGCGCTTTGCCAAAGGCATAATGCATTTTATTGGCATCAGCGATTTTTTTAAGCTGATCGAGTTTTTGACTGCGCTGGGTCTTATTGTCCACTTCCTGGATGGCGATGATATCCGCATCTATTCTTTTAATGGCCGAATTAAGTGCAGTGAAATCGGAGACGGCAGAGGAGGCTTCATTTTTACCGATGTTATAGGTGGCTATCTTCAAATGCGGTTTATCCTGCGTGAAAACCTTGTCTGGCACGCCGCCTTTTTGAACGGCAAGTATTTCATTACCAGCTAGTTTGTCGCTCGCCTGCGCGTTGGCGATAAGGCTGCCCAGCGCCATCATGGTGAATATAACTGTTTTTTTCATGTCACCTAATCTCCCGATAAAATAGATTCCTTATCAAAGAATACATAAGAAAGGGGGCGGTTATCGTGATACCTGACTCAAACTTCCGACGCGATGAAAATTAAGGCTGGAATATCTGCCGGCACAGTGCTTTCAGGTATTTAGCGTGGCAAAACGTTGTTGAACCACCTTCAACACCCATTGCCGCAGCCAACGGTGGGCAGCATCGGCCTCCAAACGCGGGTGCCACATCTGCGAAACGGTGATGCTTTGGGTTTTTACCGGCAGTTCAAACATATAAAGCGCAGTGCCCAGCGGTTGATTGATCAGGAAAGAAGCAGGGACCAATGCCACCAGATCGGACGCCTGAGCCACCGCCAGCGCGGCGGGAAAACTCGGCACCACGGCGGCTATTTTTCGTTCCAACCCCAATTCAGCCAATCCCTGATCTACCGGGCCGGTGACCAGCCCACGGCGTGATGCGACCACATGGCCACAGTCAGCATAGGCCCGCGCGGTGATGTCGGCTTTCTGCTCCAACGGATGGCCCTTTCTGACCACCGCGACAAATCGGTCGCGGAACAGCGCCTGCAAGCGAATTTCCGGCCCCATATCCCCCAAAACGCCGATTTCCAAATCAACCCGTCCCTCACGCAAATGGCGGGAGCTTTTTTCCGGTTTGGGCGCAAAACAGAGTCTCACCAACGGGGCTGCCGTTGCCACGGCGGAGATCAGTGCGGCGCCGAATGCTTCGACAAATCCCTCGTTGGCGCGCAGGGTAAATGTGCGTTCCAACGTTGATAAACTCAGTTCTGAAACCGAGGGGCGCAGTATCGAACGCGCCTCAAATACGGTGTTTTGCGTACGTTCACGAATCTCTTCGGCAAAGGGAGTGAGCACCATATTGCGGCCGGCCCTTACCAGTAAAGGATCTCCGGTGACTGCCCGCAAGCGGCCAAGCGTGCGGCTCATGGCCGAAGCGCTGAGGTTTAGGCGGCGTGCAGCTTCGGCCACGCTGCCGAGCGTAAGCAACGCATCGAGCGCAATCAGTAAATTGAGATCGGGTTCTGACATGTCGGGGATCCTGGTTTATTGATAGGAGCGGCGTCCGATGCAGGTGATTAGTACAAATGCTGCGTCTTCCGCAATCTATTCAGCATAGTTATATTTTTTACCGCACATGACAACGGAAACACAGTGGAATACTTTCATGCATGCAAACACCACCAAAACAGCAACAGACCATGCTGCTCATTGGCGCATACCGGGGATTGGGTGTTGCGATGACTCACGCATCTTGCCGGTAATTGGCTGGATATTTCGGGCTAAAATGATTGCGTAGATCGCGCGTTATCATTAGTTTTATCTGCCATTACTCAATGCGTTAAGGAAATATCTCATGCTGAAAGAAAACTTCAATGAGCTGCAAATTTTCCTGGTGGTTGCCAGAGAGAAAAGCTTTACCAAAGCGGCGGCTAAGCTGGGGGTTTCTCAGTCGGCATTGAGCCATGCGGTGAAGGCATTAGAACAACGTTTAAATACGCGTCTTCTGACCCGAACCACCCGCAGCGTCGCCCCAACGGAGGTTGGGGAGAAGTTAATCGCCTGTCTCGAGCCACGGCTTGCCGAGCTTGAGCATGAACTTGGAATCCTGCTCCAACCAAATGGCACCGCTTCGGGCAATATCAGACTTTCCGCCGGGGAGCATGCCGCGCGGTGCCTGCTGTGGCCGAAGCTAAAACCTTTTCTCCGGGAATACCCTGAAATCAATATCGAACTGGTGGTGGATAATGGCTTCGTTGACATCGTGGAAGGGCGTTTCGATGCAGGTATTCGCCTTGGGGAAAGCGTAGATAAGGACATGATTGCTGTAAAAATCGGACCGGACATGCGAATGGTGGTTGTGGGGGCGCCGAGTTACTTTGCAGAGCACGGGATCCCGCAGACGCCCCACGAGTTGCAGCAACATCGTTGCATCAACATGCGGCTTCCTACCGCCGGCGGTCTATACCACTGGGAGTTTGAGAAAGACGGTAAGCCGTTGCGCGTGAAAGTGGAAGGGCAGCTGACATTTAATCTGTTGGCAGAGAGGATCGACGCTGCGTCGTCAGGGTTTGGTATCGCCTGCGTGCCCGAAGATATGATCCAAAACGAAGTCAAATCAGGGGAGCTTATCCAGATCCTGGATGAATGGTGTCCGACATTTCCCGGTTACTACCTCTATTATCCCAGCAGGAGGCAACATCCCCCGGCGTTTGCCTTGTTGATCGATGCGCTGCGCCATTAATGGGTTTTGGCCGGACACCGTTCGTGTTGAGATGGTGACATGAAGGTGCTTTTCCTGCGGACGATGGTAATGCTGCTTCTGCCAACAAAAAAGCCGATAACAAGCTAATGTTATCGGCTTTTGGCTGCCAGTTAGGGCAGAGCGCGCGGATTAGGCGGCAGGCAACTGCTGCGCGGTTTCTTCCACCAGCGCCAGCAGGACTTTGATATCGTCCAGGCTGACCGTCGGGTTCAACAACGTCATTTTCAGGCAGGTCACGCCGTTAAACTCGGTGACCCCGACGTTGGCGCGGCCAGATTCCAGCAACGCATCGCCGATCCGTTGGTTCAGCAGTGCCACGGCGGCATCGCCGGCGGCGGCTAACTGCTGCGGACGGTAGCGGAACAGCACGCTGGCCAGCTGCGGCTGCATGACCAGTTCCAGCGCCGGCCGATCGCCGATGTAGTGAGCCACCTGTTGCGCCAGCGTTACGCCATGATCGATGATCGCCGCATATTGCTCCTGCCCCAAAGCTTCCAGGCCCATCCACAGTTTCAACGCATCAAAACGGCGGGTGGTCTGCAAGGATTTGGACACCAGGTTAGGCACGCCCTGAGCTTCATCGAACTCGGAGTTCAGGTAGGCCGCCTGATAACGCATCAGTTCATAGTGACGGGCTTCTTTCAGCAAGAAAGCACCGCAGCTGATGGTCTGGAAGAATTGTTTGTGGAAGTCCAGCGTGACGGAGTCCACCAATTCAATGCCATCCAGATAGTCGCGGTACTTCTCGGAAAGCAGCAAGGCGCCGCCCCAGGCCGCATCGACATGCACCCAGATCTGATGTTCCGCCGCCAACTGCGCAATGCCGCGCAGCGGGTCGATAGCCCCGGCATCCGTGGTACCTGCGGTGGCGACGATCGCCAGGATCTGCTCGCCATTGGCCTTGGCCTGCGCCAGTTTTTCGGCCAAATCGTTCAGTTCCATACGTGCGAATTGATCGGTTTTCACCAGCGTCACGGATTGGTAACCCAGGCCGAGTAAAGCCATGTTCTTTTGCACCGAGAAGTGGGCATTTTCAGAACATAACACTTTAATCTTTCTCAGATTACCAACCAGACCATCCTGCTGCACAGAGTGGCCCTGTTTGGCGAAGAAGGCGTCACGCGCCAACATCAGCCCCATCAGGTTGCTCTGGGTACCGCCACTGGTGAACACCCCGGCGTCGCCAGGCTGGTAACCTACCTGGGTACGCAACCATTCAATCAGCTTCATCTCGATGAGGGTCGCTGACGGGCTTTGATCCCAAGAGTCCATGCTTTGGTTAGTGGCGTTGATCAACACTTCGGCAGCCTGGCTGATCACCAGGCTAGGGCAATGCAAATGTGCGACGCACTGCGGATGATGCACCGACAGGCTGTCTTTTAAAAAATACTCAATGGCGCGTTCGATAGCGACCTGGTTGCCCAGGCCCTGAGGGGTAAAATCAAGCTTGATGCGTTCACGCAACTCGGCAACGGTTTTCCCCTGATACATCTCGGGTTGTTGCAGCCACTGCACCACGGCCTGACTGCTCTGTTCGATCGCTTGCTGGTACGCCTCTGTGCTTTGCGCAGAAGCGGCCAGAATCGGGTTTAACCGGGACATCGACTTCACTCCACATCCACCGGCTTGATGCCGGCAGCTAACAGGGCCTGTTCAAATTTATCCAGGAAGATAGCCAGTTCGTCGTTAGTGATCAGCAGGGAAGGCAGCAGACGCAGCACGCAGCCGTTACGGCCGCCGCGCTCCAGGATCAGACCGGCTTCGAAGCATTTCTTCTGCAGCAGGGCAGAGAGCTGGCCGTCAGCCGGGTAGCAGCCCATGTGATCCTGCGCTTCGTTCGGTTTCACAATTTCCAAACCGATCATCAGACCCAGACCACGCACGTGACCAATCACCGGATAACGTTTTTGCAGCTCGGCCAGCTTGGCTTTCAGCCATTCGCCTTGCGCGGCAACCTTTTCGGCCACCTGGTTATCTTTGAGGTGTTGCAGGGTGGTCAGGCCGGTAGCCATCGCCAGTTGGTTGCCGCGGAAAGTACCGGTATGGTGGCCAGGTTCCCAGGCGTCGAACTGTTTCTTGATACCCAATACTGCCAGAGGCAAACCGCCGCCAACCGCTTTGGACATCACGATGATATCCGGCTCAATACCGGCGTGTTCAAAGGCGAACAGTTTGCCGGTACGGGCAAAACCAGCCTGAACTTCGTCGATGATCAGCAAAATGCCGTGTTCCTGCGTGACTTTGCGAATACGCTGCAGCCACTCGACCGGGGCCGGGTTAACGCCGCCTTCGCCCTGAACGGCTTCCAGAATGACCGCCGCAGGTTTGCGCACGCCGCTTTCGACGTCATTGATCAGGTTTTCGAAATAGTAAGTCAGCGCCTTGACCCCGGCTTCGCCACCGATGCCGAGCGGGCAGCGGTATTCGTGCGGGTAAGGCATAAACTGGACTTCCGTCATCATGCCGTTAATGGCTTCTTTTGGCGACAGGTTGCCCGTGACCGCCAGTGCGCCATGGGTCATGCCGTGGTAACCGCCGGAGAAGCTGATCACGCCGGTACGGCCGGTATGCTTTTTCGCCAGTTTCAGTGCGGCTTCTACCGCATCTGCGCCCGAAGGGCCACAGAACTGCAGGCAGTATTCCTGGCCTTGACCTGGTAATAAAGAGAGTAAATAGGCAGAAAACTCATCTTTCAACGGTGTTGTAAGATCGAGGGTATGTAACGGCAAGCCGCTGGTAATGACATTTTGGATGCTTTGGAGGACGTCAGGATGGTTATGACCCAGAGCCAGCGTACCCGCACCAGCCAGGCAATCAAGATATTGATTATTCTCAACATCAGTGATCCAAACGCCTTGGGCTTTCGCAATTGCCAACGGCAATTTACGGGGGTAACTCCTGACATTCGATTCAAATTCAGCTTGTCGCGCCAAATATGTTTCGTTATTTACATTTTCTAAATTCACACCGAAATTATCAATACGGACTTTATCCGTCATCATATCTCTCCTACAACTGGGGGTAACAATGACGCCCTAGTTGAATTATTGAATTGAACAATTAACTACCGTGAGAAAAACGGGCCCAATATATGGCTTTTTACCCCCCGGCTCAATAGTTATTTGGCCGGGGGAGATTTATGGTTTTTTTAATAAAAATCAATAAATTGCTTGTTTTGTGGCCAATAATGGCACGATTTAAGGGCGATTGCGGGCTTGACACGGCACAAAAAACCTCCTCAAGAAAAGTAAGGGTACCGGCCCAATACGTTTATTTTGAAGGTAATTTTCAAACAAAGGCCAGCAACATGAGGAAGGAATTTTGAAACAATGTCTTAATATAAATAAGGCATTGCTTAGACATTAACGGACTTTAGCGGAAAAGGGTGCCATTGGCGCATTACCAGGGAATTTCGCCATAACGATCAAAAAATCCTCCCGTTGGGCCATCGTTTGCGATGGAGGCCAGGGCCACGATCGCATCAGTACCCTCGGTTATCGTCTGGCAACCCAGAGGGTTGAGATCGGTTTGGGTAAAGCCCGGGTTAACGGCGTTAATCTTGATTTTCGGCAACGCCTTGGCGTATTGCGTTACCAGCATGTTGAGCGCCGCTTTTGAAGAGGGATAGGCCAGTTGCAATATTCTGGACTCGAAGGTGCCGCTTTTGCCGGTCATGGTATGAAACGAGCCCAGCGAGCTGGACACCATCACCACTCTGGGGTTGGCGGCGGCTTGCAGCAGGGGGAGAAAGGCCTGCATCATGCGAACTACGCCAAAAACCTGGGTTTGGTAGATTTCCGTCAGGGCTACGGCGCAGGTTTCTCTTGGGTGTCCCCAGGGGCCAGAAACGCCGGCGTTATTGATCAGAACATCAAGGCGATCGTGCACCTTGCTGAAATCCGCCGCCGCCTGACGCACTGACTCCTCGGAAATCACATCGATGATCAGCAATTCTGCATGCAGGCCCTGCTGCGCCAGCTCTTGAATGGCCTGTTCGCCGCGCAGGGGATCCCGCGCGCCGAGGACTACGTGCCACCCGCACCCGGCAAGACGCCGGGCGGTTTCATGACCCAGGCCCCTGTTGGCACCCGTAATCAATACGGTGGTTGTCATGGTTATGCCTTGCTCGACAAAATCATGTCTGCGGCTTTTTCACCGATCATAATGCTGGGAGCATTGGTGTTGCCGGTAGGAATAACCGGCATCACCGAGGCGTCGATCACGCGCAGACCAGACAGACCGTGCACGCGCAATTGCGGATCAACCACTGCCATGTTGTCGGTCCCCATGCGCGCCGTACCGACCTGATGGTGGTAGGAAGCCGTCATTCGGCGAATGTAATCGCGCATTTTATCGCGGTTATTCACACCCTCCATGCCCATCTCTTTGCCGCGCCACGGTGCCAATGCGGTTTGCTTCATCACTTCGCGCAACAGCAGGGCCTTGTCGGTCATGACCTCAAGATCTTCGTTTTCAGAATAGACTCGCGGATCCATCAGTGGGGCTTGCAGCGGGTCACGTGAGTTGAGCCAGAGACGGCCACGACTTTTCGGTGCGACCAGACCGGGAGTGACAGTGTAACCCTGGGTGACGCCCGGCATGAACGGCATGGTGAACAGCAGGGACTGGGTGTCCGGCGCGGAAAGCTCCGGGGCTGACTTATGGAAAATCTGCGCTTCGATGCCGGAGGCCAGACCGACAGCCACCGGCTGCGGCGAAGACCAAACCATAGGACACACCAGATGATCGTGCAGGTTTTCACCCACGCCTGGCAGGTTGACCAGGGTCTTAATGCCCATTTTCTCCAGCTGCTCGGCCGGGCCGATACCGGAGTGCAGCAGAATGGAAGGGCTCATCAGTGAACCGGCGCACAGCAGCACCTCATGGCGCGCCTCGATGCGATAATCGGTGCCACGATGCACAAAGTGCACGCCGGTAATGTGATCGCCCTGGTTCAGCAGCTTCAATACCCGAGCTTCGGTGATCACCGACAGGTTATCCGCTCCGCGGATGGCATCGCCGTAACAGACCCAGGCGCTGGCCCGTTTGCCGTCTGGCGTCATGGTGTACTGCGGGAAACTGACGCCGGTGGAATCCTGGCCGTTGTTGTAATCCTGCACCAGCCGCAATCCGGCCTGTTGTCCGGCCTCAACAAAGGCGTGGGCCAATGGCGTCATGGCGGGACGAGATACCTGCAGCAGCCCTCCGGTAGCATGCAGGTTAGACAAGCCATCGATATTGCAGTTTTCCGCTTTGCGGAAATAAGGCAGCACGTCCTTCCAGCTCCAGCCGGTGGCCCCCATCGCCGCCCAGTTGTCGTAATCGGAGGGCAGGCCACGAACGTACATCATGCCGTTAATAGCGCTGGAACCGCCCAGGGTCTTGCCGCGTGGCCAGTAAATATCCTGTTTGCCGGCGTAAATCTGCGGTTGAGTCGAAAAACCCCAGTCAACGGCGGAATGCCACAGCGCCATGGCCTCCGGCGGGTTATGAATGGCCGGCATATCGTCGCGTGGCCCGGCTTCCAGCAGCAGGACCTTTAATCCGGCATCAACCAGCCGACGGGTCACCACCGAGCCGGCCGAACCGGCGCCGATAATAATGTAGTCGTATTTTTTGTCGTCGCTTCCGGTCCCGGTGCTGCGAGGGGCCGGCTGGCGGGCATAGCCGGAGAAAGGCAGTGCGGCTGCAGCGCTCATTGCCAGACTGGCGGCAATGAACCGACGGCGGCCGGCGTCAGTCTGTAGTTTATCTTGTTTCATGACGATCCCTTTTTATTGGTTTGGACGCGCGGGCTTAGTGAGCGTCGACATCTTTCAGTGCAATCCAGGTGGCTTTCATTTCGCCGTATTGCCGCATCGCATGTAACGACAGGTCGCGGCCGATGCCTGACTGTTTGAAACCGCCGAAAGGCGAGAGAATATCGCGGGTCAGGAAGTGATTGACCCAGACGGTTCCTGCCTCCAGTTGGCGGGCAACGCGGTGAACTTTGGCGATATCCGGCGTCCAGAAGCCGGCGGTTAAGCCGTATTCGCTGTCATTTGCCAACCGGATGGCGTCTGCTTCGTCTTCAAACGCGATGACCGAAGCGACCGGGCCGAAGATTTCGTTTTGCGAGGCGGTCATGGTCGGGGTGGCGTTGTCGATAACCGTTGGCCAGAAGAAATGTCCACCCGGTACGATGCTGTCGTCCGCATGGCCACCACAGACGATGCTGGCGCCTTCATCACGCGCGGAGTCGACATAACGCAGGACATTGGCCTGATGCCTGGCATCAATCATTGGCCCCATCATGGTTGCGGGATCGAGTGGATGCCCCGGCTGCCAGCGGTTCACTTCTTCAATCAGCAGCGCGACAAACTCCTCCTTGATGGATGACTGCACCAGCAGGCGAGTCCCAGAGGCACAGACCGCACCCTGGTTGGCGCAAAAACCCAAGGCGGCAAAACGCGCTGCGCGTGCCAGATCTGGCGTGTCGGCAAAAATGATATGCGCGTTCTTACCGCCGCCTTCGAGGTAGGTGCGTTTCATGTTTGACTGGCCGGCATAAATCAGCAGCTGTTTGGCCACCTGGGTGGAACCGGTAAAGGCCATCACCCGCACGGTGGGGTGCAGCGCCAGTGCCTGTCCGACCTGAGCCCCGCCGGTCACCACGTTGAATACGCCATCGGGGATACCGGCCTGTTGCGCCAGCTGCGCCAGGCGGATACCGGTTAACGGCGCTTTTTCAGAAGGTTTGAACACCACCGAGTTACCCATCGCCAGCGCCGGCGCAATCTTCCAGCAGGCAATCATCAGCGGGTTGTTCCACGGCGTCATCACCGCTACCACACCCAAGGCCTGGTAGGTGATCATGCCGTGGAAGCTGTCGCTGGTAGGGGCGATTTCACCGGCAATCTTGTCGATCGCTTCGGCGTAATAACGCAGAGCGATCTGCACGTCCTGCATATCCATATCCAGCGACTCATGGATGGTTTTGCCGGTGTCCAGGCTTTCCAGCAGCGCCAGTTCCTCTTGATGCTGACCGACCAAATCGGCCAGGCGCAGCAGGGCGTTTTTGCGCTGTACCGGCGATTGGTCGCGCCAAATTCCGGATGCAAATGTTCGGGCCGCCGCCGCAACGGCTCGATCCACGGTGGCGGCGTCGCAGTCGGCAACCGCCGCTAGCAGCCGACCGTCGATCGGGCTGATATCGGCAAAAGTGGCACCGTCGGCAGAGTCCTGATACTGACCGTCGATATAGGCACGCCCTTCGATCTGCAGTGCGTTTGCCTGCTGCTGCCATTGTTTAAAGGTTTTCGTCTGGCTACTCATAGGGAGTCCTTGTTTCAGTCTGTGGGGATCCTCTTTCGAGGGATAAAGCTAAACTAGCTGTGGTCAGGCTGAACAACCAGAGGGCTTGCCGTATCACACTGGTGCCGAACAGGCACCAATGGATGACGTATATTGTGCTAATGACGAGCGTGCTGAAAGGACGTGAATGTGGACATGATGAATGCATTACGCATATTCAATGCGGTGGTAAAAGGCGGCAATTTTACGGCGGCTTCAGAGGCGCTTGACCTTTCCCGACCGCGTGTGAGCAAGAGTATTGCCGAGTTGGAACAGCATTTTGGCGTGCGCTTGCTGCACCGTACCACGCGGTCGATGACGCTGACGGAGGCCGGGCGGGAATGTTACGAATACAGCCAGCGCATTGCCGGCGAATGCCAAGCGTTGGAAGCCTATATGGGCAACCAGGGGCAGCCCGCAGGCACCTTGCGTATCAGTGCGCCACACCCCTATTGTCGGGCTGAACTGGCAACCATAGTGGCCGGTTATCAGCGTCGTTATCCGCGGGTGTCGGTGGAGTTCTGCCTCAGCGACCAGTTGATCAACCTGATCGACCAGGGGATTGATGTGGCGATCCGCGTGGCCAATCTGTCGGATTCGTCTCTGGTGGCGCGCAAGCTGTGTGAAATACCCCGAATACTTTGTGCGTCTCCCGATTATTTAAAGCACCACGGGACCCCGGACAACCCACAGGCGTTGCGTGAGCACAATTGTCTGGTCTACTCACTGTTGCCCCGTGCGGAACAATGGGAATATCTGGATGAGGAGGGGCGTCTGATCGAGGTGCCGGTATGCGGATCGCTGCGAGCCAACAGTGGCGATGCCTTGTTGGCCAGCGCGCTGGAGGGCAGAGGCATTATTCTTGAGCCGGAGTTCGTGGTCAGAGAAGCGTTGGCCAGCGGCGCGTTGATCAGGTTAATGAGGGATTACACCTGGAGCCATCGATCGCTGTACGTGGTCTATGTTAACCGGCGTTATCTGCCGGTTAACATTCGCAGTTTTGTCGATTTTGTCGCGGAGTATTATCGGCAATCCAGGTTACCGCCGGGGCAGAAACTCACGGACACCCCGCCGGCGGCCTGAACGCAGGGCTACTCTGCGTCGAACTTAAAGCGCGCGGCTTCGGCTATCAGTTCCCGCGCCAGCGTTTCATTCGCCAACGCGTCCAGCAACAGCAGATTAAGGCGAGTCAAAAATAGCGCCAGAGGTTCGCCGGTAAACGGCTCGGCGGCCAGATAGAACTGGCTGTACAGCTCATCGAGCTGCTGTTCGGTCAATTTAGCCTGCATCTTTTGCTCCTTGGTTATCGTTCTGCCAGCCGCTGGACCGCAAGATGGCCTGTTCGATGACGGCAAAGTCCACATCATCACTCTGCGTCCAGCGCCAGCAGACGTGCCCGTCCGGTCGGATCAGATAGAGCGCGCCGGCGGGCCCGCTGTAGGCCGCGTGCACCTGTCCATCTGGATCTTCCACCCACCCGGCAGCACCGGCCTGCGGTTGTCCAGGCCGCCCCAGAGTGACCACGCGCAGCAACGGATGGTCGCCGATTTCCACAGCGCTGGTAGCGTCCTGCGCCGGGAAGCGCAGCAGGGTGAAGAGTCGCGCATCCAGCAATCGGGTCAGGTGGGTTGGCTCACCATTCAGTAACAGAGGGAACTCCGGCAATACCGCGCCGAGCTTGGGGCCTACAGCCGCGGGGGCCGTCACCGACGGGGTATTCAAAGGCGAATCCGCGTAACAAATGCTGTGGGTCTGACGGGGATTGATCAGCGCGGAAAACTGCGGGTGGCGAGCCGCCAGCGACAGCACCGCATTACGCAGCGTGCTGCCGGCCGGGGTCGCCGGGCACATAAACTCGGCGCTGCGGCTGGCTTGTCCGGCATTTTCACGCCAGGCTTTCTGACGTTCGCTGGAGTAACTGGCCAATAGCGACGGTGGCGCCAATCCTTTCAGCACGTAGGCCAGCTTCCAGCCGAGGTTATAGGCATCGTCCAGCCCGCCGTTAAGCCCACGTACGCCGAAAATCGGCACTACGTGCGCCGCATCGCCGACGAACAGCACCCGGTCGTGATGATAGTTGTCCAGCGACAGCGCTTTGGCGTTGTACATGCTGATCCAAATCGGGCGCCATTTCCCTTTTTCACCGACCATATCGAGAAAACTCTCGACGACCGGCAGCACGTTTTCCGGCTTCAGTCCTTCTTCGTCGCTGACGCCGTCTTCCAGCAGGTAATCAATGCGCCAGATGTTGTCCGGTTGGCGGTGCATCCACATTGGGCCAGGGCGCAGGGCGGTTTCGAACCACACGCGCCGTTCTGCCGGGGTCTCGCTTTCCAATTCAATATCTATGATGGCGAAGCGTCCATGATGCACGTCCCCCTGCAGATGCAGGCCCATTTGTTCCCGCACCCGGCTGCGGCCGCCGTCGCAGGCAATCACCCAGTCGGCTTCTAACTGGTAATCGACCCCGACAGCATTCAGTGACAATGTCACACCTTCGTCATGATGCACCAGGCTCTGGAGCTCGGTACCCCAACGCAGTTCGATCAAACCCTCATGGCGCAGCACCTCGTCCAGCAAAAATTGCTCGATATAATACTGCTGCAGGTTGATCATCGCCGGAAACTGCTGGTTATCATCCACCAGCATGTCGAACTGCATCACCATCTCGCCCTGATAAAAGCTGCGTCCACGGGTCCAGGCGAGACCCTTGCCGACAAAGGTGTCTGCCAGCCCCAGTTTGTCGAGGATCTCCAGGCTGCGGCGGGAGATGCACGCCGCCCGGCTGCCGGTGCATACCTGGGTATCATTCTCCACTATCAACGAAGCGATGCCTTGTTTCGCCAATGCCAGCGCCAGCGATAAGCCCACCGGTCCACCGCCGACAATCACCACCCGATGCCGACGCTGTTCGCGGTTATCGTGCAGCGACGGTAGCTTGACCGCATATTGTTGATAGCGGAATTCACCAATCACGTTTTCTTGTTGCATAAAGATTCTCCTTGTCGTTGCCGGTTACTCCGCCACAGGGGCGATCAACTCAGAAAAGGGATGCCGGATCTGGCCCGCCTGCATCGGCATTACCCAATCGGGAAGTTGCTGCGTGATTTCCACGTCCATCAACACCGCTTTTTCAATAAAATGCGCCAGATGCTCCATCGCTTCGGGCCGGGCATCGTGCAACACCATCACCGTCCAGGGCTGATTGGCGATATCTTCCAGCGCACGCGCCACCCAGGCGTCGGTCGGCAGTTCCCAATCCCGCGGTACCGAGTTCCACAACACCAGACTGAATCCTTGCTGTTGCAGCACCTCAACCGCCTCTTGATTCAACACGTGCGGTCCGAGGATCCCTTTACCGGCATAGGGGCGAAACAGCGGCGGCGACTCGGCGTATTGACCCAGTCGGGCCTGGCCTTCGGTAATTTCGTGACGGGCAAAACCCGGAGCCCCCAGCCCCAGCGGCAGAGAGTGGGTCAGGGTATGAATGCCGACCCGGTGACCGGCGTCTTTCAC
Source organism: Serratia sp. AXJ-M (assembly GCF_046531865.1). NCBI lineage: Bacteria > Pseudomonadati > Pseudomonadota > Gammaproteobacteria > Enterobacterales > Yersiniaceae > Serratia > Serratia sp. AXJ-M. Next base: position 2,529,405 of record NZ_CP059394.1, read on the forward strand.
CGATTTAACCAGAGCTTCACCGCCAGGCGCGGAGATCTTCTCGCCGATAGGGAAGAAGTTGGCCAGAATGCGGAACTCCTGCAGCGTCTTCAGCACCAGCGGGGTTCCCTGGGGATGGGGACCGTTATCAAAGGTCAAAGTGAGTTTTTTATGCATGTTCCTGCTCCTGAGAAGTGGCCAGCATCAAATCAACTGCGCGCTCTGCCACCATGATAGTCGGTGCATTGGTATTGCCTGCCGGGATGCGCGGGAAAATCGACGCATCAGCGATGCGCACTCCCGCCAGGCCACGCAGGCGAAGTTCCAGATCCACCACGGAAGTCGCGGGATCTGCCCCCATGCGGCAGGTACCGGTAGGGTGATACTCCGTTTTGCCATGCTCGCGCACGAACGACGCCAACTGTTCATCGCTGTTCAAATTTGGCGCGGGCAACAGAACCTGATCAATCAGTGACGCCAACGCCGGGGCCTGGAACAGCTGCAAGCCCAGACGTACCGCTCTGACCTGCGCAGCGACATCTTCCGCTGTCCCCATATAGTTGAGGCTGATGCGCGGTAATGAACGTGGATTACCGTCGCGCAACCGGACTTCACCCCTGGCCTGTGGCCGCAGGTGCGCCAACTTGAGGGATAGGGCATGTTGGTTTTGCGCCTGTTTTCCCTTGTCGTCGACGTTATCCGACGCCGCCAGCCCCATCAGTTGCACATCTGGCCGATCGTCGTCGCCGGTGGCGAAAAAACCGCCGCACTCCAGCAGGTTGGAGGCGCAGATACCGCGTTTGAACAGCAGCCATTCCAGACCGTTCGCCAACGCCTTCAGGCCTTTGTCTTGCCCGAGCAGGCTAATCGGCTTTCGCAGGCTGGCAATCAGCGAAAAATGCAGATGATCCTGCAGGCGTTGGCCGACCAGAGGGCTGTCAACCTGGAGTTTGATGCCGACTTCGCGCAGATGCTCTGCTGGACCGATGCCGGACAGCATTAACAGTTTTGGGGTTCCGATGGCGCCGGCGCATAACACCACTTCCCGGCTGGCCAGCGCCTGTTGGCGTTTCCCCTCGGCGTCGGTAAATACCACGCCGGTAGCACGATCCTGCTCCAGCAACAGGCGCTCAACCAGCACGCCGGTCATCACCTGGAGATTCGCGTGTTGGCGCACCGGTGCCAGATAGGCCACCGAGGTGCTGCAACGGTGCCCCTGATAGGTGGTAGTTTGATAGAAGCCTATGCCTTGCTGGCTGGCGCCGTTAAAGTCATTGAGATAGGGATAACCCAGCTCCTGACCGGCTTTTACGATGGCGTAGCTGAGCGGATGGCGATAACCGGAGTCGCTGACTTTCAGGTGGCCGCTATCGCCGTGATAGTCGTCGTGCAGGCTTTGGTTGCATTCCGACCGGATAAAATAGGGCAGCACATCGCGATAGCCCCAGCCGGTACAGCCGTCCTGGGTTTCCCAATCGTCATAATCCCTGGCATTGCCACGCACGTAGAGCTGTCCATTCACCGAGCTGCCACCGCCCAGCACACGGCCCTGCGGTACGCTCATCGACCGATTGTCCATATGGGGTTCGGCATCGCTTTGATAGGGCCAGACCAGCTTGCCGACAATTTCCGGAAATCCGGCCGGCATGCGGATGAAGATCCCTTTGTCTTCTGGCCCGGCCTCCAGCAGCAAAATGCGCGCCGAGGTTCTTTCCGCCAACAAACCGGCAACCACGCAACCGGCAGAACCACCGCCGACCACAATGTAGTCGTACCTTTCATTCTCTTTCATGCTCTCTCCGTGCAGATGAGGGTGGAAAATTTGCGATGGAAGAAAAAATATATTTTTTAATATAAAGAATATTTTTTGTTGATGTCACTATTTTTTGTCGATAGCATGACATTTATGCAACATCGCACGGCTCAGTCATGAGCTGCCTCGCTAGAAGGAGAGAACGGTTATGGATGTGAGACTGGCTGATAAACGCGCCCTGGTATGCGCTTCCAGCAGTGGTTTGGGTTATGCCTGTGCCGCAGCCCTGCTTAGAGAAGGGGTCAGCGTCTGGATTAATGGCCGCGACGAAGAGCGCCTGCTGGCCGCGCAGCAGCGGCTTAAGGCTGAGACCGGCGGGCGCGTTTTTACTGTCGCCGGTGACATAACCACCCTACAAGGGCGCGAAGCCTTACTGGCTGCCTGCCCGGATGCCGATATTCTGGTCAATAATAACGCCGGGCCACCGCCGGGGAATTTCTTTGATTTTGACGAGCAGACCTGGCTGTCGGCGCTGCAAGGGAATTTGCTGGCACCGCTGATGTTGATCCGCGCCTTGATACCGGGGATGCGCGAGCGGAAATTTGGCCGCATCATCAATATCACCTCGGCGATGGTCAGTACGCCGCGTGCGCACATGACGCTTTCCGCTGCGTCGCGCGCCGGTCTGACGGCCGCCTGTAAAGGGTTGTCCCGCGAATGCATTGTCGATAACGTCACCATTAACAATTTGCTGCCGGAACGTTTTGATACGCCTCGCCAGCAGCAGATGGCGCAGGTGGCGATGAAACAGAGCGGCATTACCTTCGAACAGGCGCGCCAACGACAGATTGACTCGATCCCCGCCGGTCGCATGGGCCAGCCTGCCGAATTCGGCGCGGCCTGTGTTTACCTGTGCAGCGACCTGAGCGGATTTATTACCGGGCAAAACATGCACCTGGACGGCGGCGCCTATCCAGCGTTGTTATAACCGTACAGCGAGATAAAACAGCGAATGAACAGCAAACAAACAGAAAACCTGCAATTGCAGAACGGGACTTTCAAAAGCCTGAGCGGCGCCGCCGTGGCGCTGATCCGCCGTCGGATTATCAACGGTGAATACTCGCCGGGCAGCAAACTGGTGATCGGCAATATCGCCGGTGAATTGGACATCAGCCCAGGGCTGGTGCGTGAGGCGCTGTCGCGGTTGGTGACGGAAGGGCTGGTGACCGCCCACGAGCAACGCGGTTTTCGTGCCAGTGAGGTATCACTCAGCGAACTGAAAGACATTACCGCCAATCGACAACTGATCGAAACCCATGCTTTACGGTTAGCGATTGCCAACGGTGATGCCGAATGGGAAGCGGGGATTATCGCCGCCTTTCACCGACTGACGCGCTGCCCGCGCATGGATGACGAAGATCACTCGGCAAACTGGAGCCAGCTCCATTACAGCTTTCATCGCAGCCTGCTGATGGCCTGCAATTCACCGTGGATGCTGCGCTTTTCCGACTTGCTGTTCGATCAGTCGGAGCGCTATCGCCGCCTGCGGTTCGGTTATGAGCTGGAAGGGATGGATTCACCACGCGATGTCGACGGTGAGCATCAGGCCATCATGGATGCGGTGCTGGCGCGCGATGCCGACCGCGCCGTCGAGCTGCTTAGCCAGCATTATCAAAGCACCGTGCAGCGAATTATCAACCAGGTCGACAGCACCATATTCAACGGCACGGCTGCGTCCCCGGAGGCCAAATGAAGATCGTCAGTTTTATTAGCCAGGGGCGTGCAGGTTATGGCCTGCTGCGCGGTGACGACGAGATTGTCGACTGCAGCCAGTCATTGCCCTATCCGGACGTGCGCAGCGCGTTAACCGCCGGCAGTTTTAACGTGTTCCTGCCGTTTGTGAATGCGCCTGCCACCCTGAAAGCCAGCGAGGTCAGTTGGTTGCCGCCGGTGCCCAACCCGGACAAAATTATTTGCGTGGGGCTGAATTACCGCCCGCACCTGCTGGAAACCGGCCGGGAGGAACCCGATCGGCCAACGCTGTTTTTGCGGCTGCCTTCTTCACAGGTCGGACATCAGCAGCCGCTGCTGGCACCGCCGGAGTCGTCTCAATTTGACTATGAAGGCGAGCTGGCCGTGGTGATAGGTAAAGGGGGGCGCCGCATTGCCCAGCGCGATGCCATGCAGCATATCGCCGGTTACGCCTGCTACAACGACGGCAGCGTGCGCGACTGGCAGCGGCACAGCTCGCAATTCACTCCCGGTAAAAACTTCCGCCACACCGCGGCCTTTGGTCCCTGGCTGGTCAGTGCCGACGACATTCCCGACCCGCGTGCGCTAACGCTGGAAACCCGTCTGAACGGACAGGTGATGCAACAAGCCTGTGTCGATGACCTGATTTTCTCGATCCCGGCGCTGATCGAGTATTGCTCGGCATTTACCGATCTGCTGCCCGGCGATGTGCTGGTGACCGGTACGCCCGGTGGCGTTGGCGCATTCCGACAGCCACCGGTCTGGATGAAAGCGGGGGATCGGGTGGAGGTTGAGATTGCCGGTATCGGTACCCTGAGTAACCCAGTGATTGACGACGCCTTAGGGCGTTAAAGGACTCTTTTCCGACAAACGAGGTGGATTACGATGGCTGATATCAAAGTGCTTCCACAGGTTTCCGCCTTTCTGGCGCAGGAACATGGGCAGTTTATCGATGGACAACTGATCCCGGCGGCGGGCGGACAACGCTTGCCGGTAGTCAATCCGGCCAATGGCCAGACGATCGCCAACGTGGCTGGTGCCACCGCCGACGAAGTGGAGCAGGCGATGCAATCGGCTGACCGGGCGCTGAAGGGCGAATGGGGAAAAAGCCTGCCGGCCCAGCGTCAGCAGATACTGTTACGCTTTGCCGATCTGCTGGAGGCCCACAGAGAGGAGATTGCCCAGCTAGAAACCCTGACCAACGGTAAGCTGATCGGTTCCTCCAGGCTGTTCGAGGTTGACCATACCTGCGTTTTCATCCGGTATTACGCCGGTTGGGCCACCAAACTGCATGGTGAAACCCTTGCGCCGTCAATCCCTTCGTTTAACGGCGAGCGATATACCGCGATGACTTACCGCGAGCCGGTGGGCGTGGTGGCGGCCATTATTCCCTGGAATTTCCCGGTGATGATCGCCATTTGGAAAATTGCAGCCGCCTTGTGCACCGGGTGTTGCATCGTGGTCAAACCCAGTGAGTTTGCACCTTTGACCCTGCTGCGTCTGGCGCAGTTGGCCCATCAGGCCGGGGTGCCTGCGGGCGTGTTCAACGTGGTCAATGGCGAACGCCAGGTGGGGCAGTGGCTGATCGAGCATCCACGGGTCAATAAGGTCAGTTTCACCGGTTCGGTTCCGGCCGGTATCGCGATCGGCCAGGCGGCGATAAAAGCCGATTTGACCCGCATCACCCTGGAGTTGGGTGGAAAAAACCCGGCGGCGTTTCTTGCCGACGTCGATACCCAGCGGGCGGTGGACGGCATTATGCTCGCCGGGCTGGTGCATCAGGGGCAGGTCTGTTCCTCTGCCGAGCGGTTTTATATTCATGCGTCGCGCTTCGACGAGATTGTCGAGCAGGTTATCGCCAGGGTCGAGGCGCTGCAAATAGGTTCGCCGATGGACGAAGCCACGCAGTACGGTCCGTTGGCTAACCAGGCGCATTTTAACCGCATCAAGGCGATGTTTGATCAGGCGCACAGCCATGACCAGGTACTGAGTGGCGGTACGGTGCTGGACGGAGAGGGGTTCTATGTGACCCCGACGGTGATCCGTGCCACCGGTCAGGACGATCCGCTGATGCGTGAAGAAGCCTTCGCCGGCGTGCTGAGCTTTATGCCGTTTGAGGATGAAGAGCAACTCTTGCATTTGATGAATGATTCGTCCTATGGCCTGTCCGCCAGTATCTGGACCAATGACTTCAGCAAGGCGATGGATTTGATGCGGCGGATTGAGGCCGGGATGGTATGGGTAAATTCGCACACCATTATGGATCCGGCGGTGCCGTTCGGCGGGATGAAAGCCTCCGGTATTGGCCGCGAGTTCGGCAGCGCGTTTATCGAGTCCTATACCGAACTTAAATCCGTCATCATGTGCTACTGAATCCCACGGAAACGGGGCCACGGCCCCGGTAAGGAATCACAATGACCACATTGCCCCTCACCGAATACGATCCGCCATTTTCCATTACCCGCGCCAGTCATCTGGTGCTGACCTCGCGTGATCTGGCCGCCAGTGAGCTGTTTTACACCCAGGTGATCGGCATGGTGCTGACCCATCGGGAAGAGGACCGGCTCTATTTGCGCGGGCTGGAAGAGGCTTGCCACCACAGTCTGGTTATCAAGCTCAGCAAGGCGGAGCCCCAGTGCGAACGCGTTGGCCTGCGTGTTTTTCGTGAAAAAGATCTGGAGTTGGCCAAGCTGTTTTTGGACCGGCAAGGGTTGGAGAATTGTTGGGCCGAAGTGCCGTTTCAGGGGCGTACTCTGCATTTCACCGATCCGACTGGTACGCTGATCGAACTGTGCGCCTCAATGCCCGTGATGCCGCGTTTGCACCATCAGGTGCATCTGTACCGTGGCGGCAGCGCCCAGCGGCTGGATCACTTCCAGTTGCACACTCCCCACGTACAGCGGGCAGCCGAATTTTACATGACGAAGCTGGGATTCCGTGCGACAGACATCTATTTCAATGAGGGTGGAATGGGGGCCGCATTCTTACAACGCAAAGGCAATACGCAGGATCTGGTGTACTTGCATGGCCCCGGCCCGCGTCTGCATCACTTCGGTTATACCATCCCCGATTCGCAAGAGATCCTGCGCGCCTGCGACACTGCCGGCAATCTGGGCTTTGGCAGCAGCATTGAACGCGGGCCGGGCAGGCACGGTATGGGCCATGTCCTCTATGTTTATCTGCGGGATCCGGACGGGCATCGTATCGAGCTGCACAACACCCCTTATCAGATAATCGACATTGAGCTGGAAACCAATATTCTTGCACCCGATCAGCGCCAGCAGTTACTGCCCTGGGGGCTGCCGCCGCAGCGCAAATGGGTCACCGAAGCCAGTGCCTTTGCCAACACGCCGGTAGAACCGACCACCGAGGGCTATCCGCTGGTGCTGGAAGAGTACTTATCCCGCCAATAGGGCTTGATGCCCGAACCATGCCAGGGCAACCCTTGGATAACCTTGTGCCCGGAAACTCTCCGGGCAATAACATCGGCCTTTACTTCCGTTTTTTTTCAACCAATATGGTCCGGCTGAAATGACAGTCGGAGCCGCCATGGCTCCGTTTATCCACAACGTCGTGGTTGTGGCACAAGGCATCGATACGGATATCCCGCCACGATGCCGAATGACGAACTGGAGAGGTTATGGCTAATCCCTATCGCGAACTTCTGACCACGCCCGGCGTCGGGGGGTTAGTGATTGCGAGCTCGGTTGCCCGTTTGCCGCAGGCGATGATCGGCATCGGTATTATCACCATGTTGGTACAGCAGAGCGGTCACTATTGGTTGGCTGGTGCGGTAGCCGGTATATTTACGCTGGCGAACGCGCTCATGGGTCCGCAGGTATCGAAGCTGGTTGATCGGCTAGGCCAGAACAGGGTGCTTCCATGGGTCACCGCGTTTAGCATTACCATGCTGCTGGCGTTGATAACCGCTGCGCATATGCGTGCCCCAGTCCCGTTGCTGTGTATTCTCGCCATGCTGGCCGGCACTATGCCAAGCATGCCGGCAATGATAAGAGCGAGATGGACACAGCTTTTCCGGGGCAAGCCGCAACTCCACACCGCCTTCTCGCTGGATACGGTGCTGACAGAGCTGACCTTCGTGATTGGCCCCCCTTTATCTATTGGCTTGAGCACCGGTATTGCCGCCGAAGCCGGGCCCCTCGCCGCGATAGTGTTGCTGGTGATTGGCGTCACTGCTTTTCTTCTGCAACGACAGACGGCGCCCAAAGTCATCAAAAACACGACTGAACACCGCGGCTCGACCCTGCGTATCCCGGGCCTCGGCACCATCGTGCTGGCACTTTTAGCCATGGGGGTGATTGGCGGATCTATCGATGTGGCGGTAGTCGCTTTCGCCAACGTACAAGGGTGGCCGACGGCCGCCAGTTTGATTCTTGTTGCCTACGCGCTCGGTTCCATGGTTGCCGGTCTGGCTTTTGGCGCGATCAGGGTTAGCTTGCCGATAGAGCGTCAGTTCTTTATTGGGGTGCTGCTAACGGCGGCAACGTCGGTGTTGCCGCTCCTGTCTGCGGACGTTTACATTCTGATGGCGACCATTTTCGTGGCCGGTATGTCCTTTGCACCCACCATGGTTGTCGTGATGAACCTTGGCACTATCCTGGTACCGCCGTCCAGGCTCACCGAAGGGCTGACATGGATGACCACCGGCATCAGCATTGGCGTGGCGCTGGGTGCCGCGCTGGCGGGGCTGGTCATCGACGCTTATGGCGCACGCGCCGGCTTCGGCATCGCCATCGCTGCAGGCGTTGTGATGACGATTATCGTGCTTCTCGGTCGACGCACGCTCCACGCTGCCTCGATGCCCCAGGGGGGAGCAACCTGCTCTTAATGCGGCGGCAGCCAGGGATGACCGGGCTGCCGTAAGCGGACTAGACGCTTAACGAGTCATAATTTTTGCGGCGGTAATTGAGCGCGGACAGGATCCACAGCACCACAAACAGCACGATAGCGGCGTATCCGACGCTGCCCAGGTTGTCATTGAGCACCTCAACACCCCGCCACAGCCCGCCCCGTAGCCCCAGCTTATCGGCCAGCAGCCCCAGGCCTTCCAGCCCGCCGATCACCACAGCGATAACCACGCTGGTGGCGGTGATGGTCATGTTGTAATACAGCTTGCGGATCGGTTTATTGAACGCCCAACCGTAAGCGCCAACCATCACAAAATTATCCAGTGAGTCAATCAACGCCATGCCGCTGGCAAACAGCAGCGGGAACACCATGATTGACCAGACCGACATGCCGGATGTAGCACCGGTCGCGGAGATCCCGAGCAAGCCTACCTCGGTAGCCGTATCAAAGCCCAAGCCAAATAAAAAACCGACTAAATACATATGCCAGCTTTTATTTACCAGATTAAAAGCAAAGCGATACAGCCGCGTCATTATGCCACCGCTGCCGCTCACCAGCAGGGCTACGTCCTGTTCGACCAGGGTTTCTCCGCGCTTCACCCGACGGAAAATGCGGTAAACGTCGCGGAAGATCAGCCAGTTCAACAACGCCATCACCAGTAAGAACAGCGAGGAGATCAGCGTGCCCAAAGTGGCGCCATACTGATGCAACCAGCCGATGCGATCGCCAAATGCCAATGAGGTGGCGGCAATCGCGATGCAGGCCAGTACCACAATGCTGGAATGCCCCAGGGAGAAGAAGGCCCCGACGGAAACCGGGCGTTGGCCTTGTTGCATCAATTTGCGGGTGACGTTATCGATGGCGGCGATGTGGTCGGCATCCACCGCATGGCGCAGTCCGTAACCGTAAGCCAGCAGCGCGGCGGCAATCAGTGCCGGGTGATGATGAAAGGCAGCAAAGGCCGCCCCCCACGCCAGCAGGTTTAGCGCCACTAACGTCAACAACAGCCAAAAGGCGCGGGTATGGGTATGGAAAAACTCGCGGTTTAACATGTTACGTCCTGTTGGGTTTTGAACGGGAGACGAGCCATGGGGATATGCTGCGCACAGGCGACCAATGCCTGACCGAATGCCAACCCTCCATCGCCCGCTGGCAGCCGTTGTGGCAGCAGCACGTGCAGCGGGGCCAGATGATGCTGCAGCCGTTGGCGTAACAGGCGGTTGTGCAGTACGCCACCGCTTAACGCCACGTGCCGGAGGTTATGCTCTGCGGCAAAATGTTTGGCCAGGCCGGCAAATCCCTGCGCCAGGGCATCATGAAACGCCCAGGCCCGTTGAGCGGCCGGCGCTTGCCAGGCCAGCCACTGCTGCCACAACACGCCCAAATCGAGCTGTGCTGCGCAACGTGGCAACGTCACCGGGTGAGAGCAAGGGCCACTTTGGTGGGCCAGCGCCTCAAAAATACTGGCGGCTTCGCCTTCCCAACTTTGCCGTTCGGGCGCACATCCCAGCGCGGCGGCGGCCGCGTCAAACAGACGGCCACAGGAGGAGGCGAGCGGCGCATTGATGCCGGCGTTAATGGCTTGGAGCAGGGGGCGCCAGGCGCGCGTCAATAGCCGTTCGGCCTGTGGGCTGTTTTGCCAGTCAGGCACGAAGCGTGCAAAATGCGCCAACTGATTGCGCCAGGGTTGTTGCGCGGCCAGATCGCCGCCGGGCAGTGCCACCGCAGGCAATCCCCCCAGATGACGACAGCGGCGGTAATCGACCCACAGGCATTCGCCGCCCCACAGCGCGCCGTCCTGTCCGTACCCCAGCCCATCCAGCGCCAGGCCGATAACCGCTCCGCCTTCCAGTGGCCAATGGTGTTCGGCCAGGCAGGCGGCCAAATGCGCATGATGGTGCAGCACCGGGGTCACCGGCAGCCTCTGTCGGGCGGCCCATTGGTGGCTGACGTAACCCGGATGAGCGTCGCTGGCTAAGCGCTGTGGCTGGCAATGGTACAACGCCATAAAATGCGCCATGGCCTGCTGCCACTGTTGCTGAATATCCTCCTGTTGCAGGTCGCCAAAATGTGAACTGAGTACGGCTTTATTTCCTTGCAGCAGGCAAAAGGTATTTTTGCGATCCCCGCCCACGGCCAATAGCGGAGGCTGTGAAGGGAAGCCCGGAGGCAATGGCAGGGCATCCGGAACAAATCCGCGCGCCCGACGTAGCATTTCATGGCCTTCAGGCAGCAGACGCACCAGCGAATCATCGGCGCGCTGCAAGATTTCGCGATCGTGCAGCAACCACAGGTCGGCAATGCCGGCCAAATCAGCCAAAGCCTGGCTATTGGTTAATGCCGGAGCTCGGCCGGTGGCATTGCCGGAGGTCATCACCAGGGGCCGTTGTATCTCCTGCATCAGTAAATGGTGAAGGGGATTGGCGGGTAACATCAGGCCGACTTCGTTCAACTGCGGGGCGATAGCCCCAGACAGCGGCGAATGGGGCGAGTGGGGCACCAGCACGATAGGCGCGGCAGCGGACGCCAGCAAAGCCTGTGTGTGCGCCAGATCAATGCCACGGGTGCAGCGCGTCAGCCAGTCGATATTCGGCAGCATCACCGCCAGAGGTTTGCCGGGACGCCGTTTGCGAAGCCGCAGGCGTTGTACGGCCTCCGTCTGGGTAGCATCGCAAGCCAGGTGAAAACCGCCCAGCCCTTTGATGGCCACAATCTGCCCGGCAGCTAATGCGGCTACCGCCTGCTGCAGAGCTTCTTCCCCCTGATGCTGCGGTTGTCCCTCATCGGTGAAACTGAACAACCGAGGGCCGCAGTCGCTACAGGCGACCGGTTGGGCATGAAAGCGCCGATCGTGCGCCGAACGGTACTCTTGGGCGCAGGGCGAACAGAGCGGGAACGGTGCCATGCTGGTTGCCGGGCGATCGTAAGGCATGGCACGAATAATGGTGAAGCGTGGGCCGCAGTGCGTGCAGTTGATAAAAGGGTAGCGGTAACGCCGATCCTGCGGATCGTTCATTTCCTGCAGGCATTTTGGGCAGGTCGCGGCATCGGGAACAATCTGGGTCGTCATAGCACCGCGTTGGCTGGCGCGGATGCGAAAATCATCGGGCTTTTTCAGCCAGGTAAAGGGCCGTTGCTGAATGTTGTCGATCTGCGCCAACGGTGGGGCCTGCTGGCACAACAGATGCAGCAACAGCTCAAGGTCGACGGGATTCACCAGCCGAATCTCCACCCCGGCGCTGTCGTTCCAGACTTCGCCACGTAGATTGAGCTGGTTGGCCAGTTGCCAGACAAAAGGCCGAAAGCCGACGCCCTGTACTTTGCCGCTGATACGCAGCAGCAGCCCCGGATAGGACATGGTTTATTATCCTCTTTGGGTTTTTATAAATTATCAGGAGGCACAACCCTGCGTAGCCTCCTGTCAATTTATTCCCTGGTATTCCCTAAATAATTGGAGTTGCATCAAGGCGGCAAGAGCGGGGATCCCCAGGAGCTTACTTAAGTAAGTGACTGGGGTGAGCGCTTGCAGCCAACACAGATGCAGCTTCAAGTATGACGGGATTACATCACGTCTTCTGCGGCGCGGCGCAGGCGAGCTTTCATATCGCTGTAGCTTTGCTGTGCATAGTTCTCCGCCCAGTGCTGGTCGGTAATCGCCGCCAGTTTTACCGCACAGTATTTGGTTTCCGGCGTTTTGGAGATCGGATCCAGGTTTTCCTGCGTCAGTTCGTTACAGGCGCCAATCCACCACTGGTAGGTCATATACACCGCACCCAGGTTAATACGCTCGTTATAGTTGGCTCGGCTGATCACTTTGCCGCGACGAGAGGCAACCCACACCAGTTGCTGGTCGGCAATGCCCAACGCGGCGGCATCCTGAGGGTTGATCTGCACGAAGCCGGGCTCATCCGCCAGCGTTTGCAAGGCGGCACAGTTGCCGGTCATCGAACGGCAGGAGTAATGCCCAACCTCACGCACGGTACAGAGCACCAGTGGGTAATCTGCATCCGGGATCTCGGCCGGCGCACGCCAGGTGGTGGCGAACAGTTGCCCTTTACCGGACGGCGTTGTGAACTGGTTACCCTGATACAGGTACGGCGTCCCCTGGCTTTCCAGCGAAGTGCATGGCCATTGCACGTGACCGAGCTCGCCCATTTTTTCGTAAGTGGCGCCGTAAAACAGCGGGCAGAGTTCACGCATTTCGTCCCAGATCTGCTGGTTATCCTCATAGTGCATCGGATAGCCCATTTCGCTGGCCAACAGGCTGATGATTTCCCAGTCGCGCTTGACGTTGTACTGCGGCTCAATGGCTTTTTCGAAACGCTGGAACCCGCGATCGGCGCAGGAGAAGACACCGCCATGTTCGCCCCAGGAGGTGGCAGGCAAGATCACATCCGCCTGTTCGGCGGTTTTGGTCATAAAGATGTCTTGCACCACCACAAATTCCAGCGCTTCGAACGCGCTGCGCACCAGGCTCAGATCGGCCTCGGTCTGCAAGGGATCTTCCCCCATGATGTAGTAGGCTTTCACTTTGCCTTCATGCACCAGGTGCGGGATTTCGGTGATGCGATAGCCGACGTTGGGATCCATTTTTGTGGCGTCGATTCCCCAGGCTGCGGCGAACTTGGCGCGCACGGCCGCATCGGTAACCGCTTGATAGCCAGGGAATTCATTGGGCAGCACGCCCATATCGCAGGCACCCTGTACGTTGTTCTGCCCGCGTACCGGGCCGACACCCACGTTGGCGCGGCCCAAATTGCCGGTGAGCAGCGCCAAACTGGCGAGGCCTTTGACCACGTCAACCGCCTGGCCGAATTGGGTCACGCCCATGCCCCACATGATGGTGGCCGAAGGGGCGCTGGCATAGGTGCGCATGGCCTGGCGGATTTGCTGTGCGGTCACGCCGGTCAGGTGTTCCACCGCTTCTGGCGCATAATCCGCCAGTTGCTGCCGGTAGGCCTCGAATCCCTCGGTGTATTTGGCCACGTAATCGCGGTCATAAAGATTCTCTTCAATCAGCACGTAGGCGAACGCATTCACCAGCGCCATGTTGCAGCCGTTCTTGATCTGCAGATGCTGGTCGGCAATACGTGCAGTTTCTATCCGGCGCGGGTCGCACACGACGATCTGCGCGCCTTTCTCTTTAGCCTTCAGCACCCGGCGCGCCACGATGGGGTGCGAGTCAGCACAGTTGTAACCGATGATCAGCAGACACTTGGAGTTTTCGATATCGCCAATCGAGTTACTCATGGCACCGTTACCGAGTGTGGCCTGCAAACCCGCGACCGAAGGCCCGTGGCAGACGCGGGCGCAGCAGTCGACGTTATTGGTGCCGATCACCGCGCGGGCGAACTTCTGCATCACATAGTTGGTTTCATTGCCGGTCCCGCGAGAGGAACCGGTGTGCATGATGGCGCTGGCACCGTGCTGCTCCTTAATCTGCTGCAGCCGCTGAGCGGTATAGCTGATCGCTTCATCCCAACTGACGGCCTCAAACTTGCCGCCTTTCTGCCGCCGAATCAGCGGCTGGCTCAGGCGCGGGGTCAGCAGTTTGGTATCGTTCAGGAAGTCCCAGCCGTAATAGCCTTTCAGACACAGTTCACCCTGATTGGTCACGCCGTCAGCCGCCTCGGCGCGAATGATTTTGCCGTTATCGACCACCAGTTTCATTTTGCAGCCTGCACCGCAGTAAGGGCAGACGGTTGTGATTTTTTTCATCGGTTCAGTTCCTAAAACAGTGACGACATTGTGTCGAGCGCGGCGCGGCGGCGCTTCTCGGCGTTCATTTCCTGCAGCATGTTGCGATCGACGCAGTGCAACGCATTGGTTGGGCAGGTTTCCATGCAGGCCGGGCCGCTGTCGCGACCGATACACAGGTCACATTTATGGGCTTCGGCTTTCTCGGTGGTGGCGCTCATCATGGCGCCGTTCTGGCGGACCACCGGACGGGTGATCACTTCCATGGCGCCGTAGGGACAGGCCACAACGCAGGTTTTGCAGCCGATGCAGCGTTCCTGCATTACCAGGACCATGCCGTTGGTGCGGCTGATGGCACCGTTAGGACAGACGTTGGCGCAGGGGGCGTCCTCGCACTGGCGGCAAAGCACGGCGGTGCTGACGTTGACGCCTTTAATCACATGCAGGCGCGGGGCAAAGCTGGTGGCGTTCAACGCCGAAATATCCTGGCTTTCGCTGTGCGCCATCACGCAGGCAATTTCACAGGTACGGCAGCCGATGCATTTTTTGGGATCGGCGATGATAAACCGGTTCATCAATAACTCCTGGGTTACCCTTCATCCGGGTATGGCAAAAGAGAGGTCGTGGCTCTGGTTAGGCATAAAACATGCCAATATTGAAAATGCTTAAAAAGCAGAGGGTTATCTTTTTATGGCCCCGGGGTCGACAGCAGGTCGACAGAAATGACGATGCCGCGTCAGACATTCGTCACCTCCAGTTGCGGATAACCGCCATTGTCTGCCCAGTGAAACAAGCGTTGATGGAGCACCGTCACCGCCTGTTTCACCGCCGCGCTGATCGGGTAATAAAACGCCACCACTTCGGGCTGAATGCCGATAAAGGTAATTTCCGCTATGTCTTCGCGCAGTTGGTCGATCAGAAAGTTAAGCGGCAGGTTATGCGTCGTCATGATGAACATGGCGGCAATGTCTTTTTCGTCGATCACCCGTGTTTCACCCGGCGCGAGCCCCATGTCGGTGGCGTCGACGATCACCAGGCGATCAGGGCGTAGCTCGCGGATATGCCCGATGTCATTTTCCGGTGCCGCGCCGCCGTCAATCACCTGCCAGCCCGCGGGGGGATGACCGGCACAGAATTCAGCCAGCAGCGGCCCGGCACCGTCATCTCCCATCATGCAGTTGCCCACACACAATAAAACGTCAGTCATCATGCCTCCGGACCATCAGGTAAATGGCGGGTTCGTTTTCAATCGATTGAAGCAGGGCGATCAGCTGTTGGCTCCAGCTTTGCTGTTCAGTGTTCATACGCGGCGCCGCGTGGCTCAACGCCGTGGCCAACAGGTGGGTATGGCTGTTGTCGATACAGATTTCGCCAAACCGATCGACCCCTTCCAGTTTGCGCCGTGCGGTGCTGCCCGCAGGCAACTGCGCTATCCAGGCACGAAACCCCGCCAGCGGGCAGCTGAGTTTGGCTTCCAGGCAGTCGATCACCCCCAGATGATGGCCGATCGCCAGGCTGTAATAGATCACCTCCTGGGCCTTCGGCGGGGCCTTTTTCTCCTGCACAAACTTGCGGCTAAGGGAGTAAAACACCACCTGTCCTTGGGAATCGGTCATAGCCGCAGCTCCCCACGCAGCACCCGTTGATAAATGCCCTGCAGGTTGCCGACAATTTCATTCAGGCGCAGGTCATCTTGCTGGTGCAGATAAGCGGCGATGCGCTGTTCGACCGGTTCGGGTGTCTCTGCTGCCAGCAGTTGCATGAACTGGTCGGCGATTTGGCGACCGTAGCGGTAACCGGCCATACGCCGGGCTTCGCGATCCAGCAGCACTCGCAGCGGCTGTGGCAGTTGCGGGTGCAACAAGCGCGTAGCTTCACCGTCGGTTTCATCATGCTGGTGGCCTTTGATTTTCTGATCCAGCAGGCCCAGCGCCATGGCGAAACCGTAAATGGTCGCCGCCGGCGTCGGCGGGCAGCCGGGAATATAGACATCGACCGGAACGATGCGATCGGTGCCGCCCCATACGCAGTAAAGATCGTGGAAGATACCGCCGCTGTTGCCACAGGCACCGTAGGAGATGCTGATTTTAGGATCGGGTGAGGCCTGCCAGGCGCGGATCGCCGGAATGCGCATGGCACGGGTCACTGCACCGGTGAACAACAAAATATCGGCATGTCTGGGGGAAGGAACCACTTTGATGCCGAAACGTTCCGCGTCGAACAGCGGTGAAATGGCAGCGAAAATCTCAATTTCGCAGCCATTACAGCCGCCGCAGTCCACCCGATAGACATAGGCCGAGCGGCGGATATCCTGCAGCAGGGTGGTTTTCAGCTTGGCGATGCTGTCATCGAGGGTGATTGGCACCGGCAGGCCATTTTCATCACGTGGTCCAATCAATGGCGAATTCATGAGATGACCTCCCGGGTCAAATGGCGGCCGATATCAATGCGATCGGCCTGGGCCAGGTTCTGCTGCTGCTTGCAGGCCGGGCAGGTTTCAAACTGCGCACGGCGGGTTGCCGCCTCCGAGCTGCTCAACCCGAGCAACGCCATCGCATAATCAATTTCCTTTTGCGCCGCATAGGGTTTGCCGCACTGTCGGCAATGACAAATGGCGAAGTCGGCTTGTTCGTACAGATCCTCTTTACGCCACACTGCCAGTTCGAACTGCTGCGAAAGCCGAATGGCGGCGGTTGGGCACACTTCCTCGCAGCGGGCGCAAAAGATGCAGCGGCCAAGAAACAGCTGCCAGCGCAAGGTGCCGCTGCTGAGGTCGGGGGTTATGCTCAACGCGTTGGACGGACAGGCGTTGGCACAGGCACCGCAGGCTATGCACTGCTGTGGACTGTATTCGGGCTTGCCGCGAAAGTTCGGATCAATGGCCAGCGGCTGGGCCGGATAGGCGACAGTGGCCGGGCCGGTCTTCAGCACTTTTTTAATCAGTTTCAGCATGATGGGCTCCGGTTAGAACGGCTTGTTTTTCCGCTCGATGCCGTAACGTTCGATCTCTTTGTACGGCACGATGATGGACTGGCGCTTGCGTACGTCGACGATGGTCATGCGATCGGTGCAGGAGTAGCAGGGATCGAGACTGCCGATAATCAGCGGGGCGTCGGATACCGTATTGCCGCGCAACATGTAACGCAGGGTGGGCCAATTGGCATAGGTGGCGGCACGGCAGCGCCAACGGAACAGTTTCTGGTTGTCGCCGGTCATGCTCCAGTGGATATCATCGCCGCGCGGCGCTTCGGCAAAGCCCAAGGCAAAGCGGTGCGGAATATAGGTGAAGCCGTCCACCGCCAGCGGTCCGCCCGGCAAGCTTTGCAAACCGAACTCGATGATGCCGAGCGAGTTGAACACTTCGTGAATACGCACCTTGAGGCGGGAATAGACGTCGCAGCCGCTTTCCACGCATAACTCCACCGGCAGTTTGGCGTAGCCGGCAAACGGATGGTCGATGCGGGTATCGCGACGGTGGCCGCTGCCGCGGATCATCGGCCCCACGTTGCTGTAATCGCGGGCCACCTGGGGATCGAGACGCCCAACCCCGACGCTGCGTTGTTCGGTGTTGGGCGTACTGAGCAAGATATCGACCAAATCCACCAGTTCGCTGCGCATTTGCGCGGCCAGCTTCAGGGTTTGCAGCATGTCCTCTTTCAAAATATCTCGGCGGATACCGCCAATCAGGTTCAAACCATAGGTTTTGCGCGCGCCGGTCAGAATTTCTGCCATCTTCATCGACTGCTCGCGTACGCGGAAGAACTGCATAAAACCGGAATCGAAGCCGACGAAATGGCAGGCCAGACCAAGATTCAACAGGTGGCTGTGCAGGCGCTCCACCTCCAGCAGGATCGAGCGGATCATCTGGGCGCGTTCCGGCACCTGAATGCCCATCGCATTTTCGACCGAGCTGGTGTAGGCCACGCTGTGGGTAAAGCCGCAAATGCCGCACACCCGGTCCGACAGAAAGGTGACTTCGTTATAGCCCATACGGGTTTCGGCCAGTTTTTCCATCCCGCGGTGCACGTAGAACAAGCGGTAGTCGGCGTCGATGATGTCTTCTCCATCGACAAACAGGCGAAAGTGCCCGGGTTCGTCCGAGGTGATGTGCAACGGGCCAATCGGCACCACATTGGCTTTGGCTCCGGCCAGGCTCTCGAACGGATAGGTTTCCACATCGGTGGTGGGCGCGGGGCGTTGGCGATAGTCCATCGCGTCTTTGCGTAGCGGGTAAAGATCGTCCGGCCAGTCGTCAGGCAGCACCAGCCGCCGCTCATCCGGCAATCCCACCGGGCGCAGACCGTACATGTCACGCACTTCGCGTTCGCCCCAAACCGCGGCGGGCACGCGCGGCGTGACGGAAGGGAACTCCAGCGTTTGGGCATCCACTTCGGCGCGCACCGTGATCCAGCATTTGGTGCCTTGCTCCATCGACAGAACGTAATACAGCGCGTAATGGCCGCACAGCGTGCGCTCGTCGTTGCCAAACAGCACCGACAACCAACCGCCTTGCTGGTAATACAGCCATTCCACCACGTCCGGCAGCGAATTGAGCTTAACGGTGACCGTCAACTGATCGGCGGTTTGCCATTCGGCTGCCAGCATGGCCGCAGGGAATTGTTGCTGCAACGCCGCCAGATAGTGCTGGCCTTGATGTTCGTTAGTCATTATTGATTGCCTTTGTCATTATTCAGCCGACGACCAGCCAGGAAACCAGCGCCAGAAAAGCCAGTCCAAAACCGGCCCAGGTGGTACGGGCCGTTTTCAGGAAGCGCAAACGTGCCACGCTATTTTCGATAATCGCGATCAGCGTCAGCGCGCACAGCAGCTTGAGCAGCGCCAGGACCAGCGCCGCCGACAGGTGAAGGACGGTGAATTGTGCCGCTTGCCCCCAGGGCAGAAACACGCCGAGGAACAGCTGCAGCACCACCAATTGTTTGAGGCTGATGCCCCATTTCAAAATGCCGAGCTCGGCACCGGAATATTCCGTCAGTGGCCCTTCCTGCAGCTCTTGCTCGGCCTCCGCCAGGTCAAAAGGCAGTTTGCCCATCTCGATATAGGTGGCGAACGCACAGGCCAGGGCGGCCAACAGCAGCGGCAACCAAGCGGGGTGTGGCAACGTCAGCAGGCTCTGCACCATGGCGCTCAACTGAGTGGATCCGGCCACCAGGGCGGTCACCCACAGCCCCAACAGCAGGATGGGTTCGACCAGAATGCCCAACACCGCTTCGCGGCTGGCGCCGATGGCGGTAAAGGGACTGCCGGTGTCCAGACCGGCAATGGCGAAAACAAAGCGCACCACGGCGAACAGATAGATCAGGGTGATCACATCACCGATGGCAGGCAGCGGCGAGGCGACAGTCAACATGGGCAACGCACAGGCGATGGCCAGCAGGGTGCCGGTCAGCAAGTACGGCATAGCATGAAAGGCCAGACCGGAAGCCGCCGGTGCCACGTTCTGACGCTTCAACAATTTGGCGATATCGCGGTATTCCTGCAGCACTCCGGGGCCGCGACGGTTATGCATCCGCGCGCGCAGCACACGGCTGATACCGGCAAACAATGGGGCGACGGCCAGTAACAGCAAGGCCTGCGCCAGACCGAGTAACACATTGGGATAGGTCATTGTCATCTCCTCAGGCAAAAGCCACCACCAACAGCACCGCAAGCTCCACGGCGGCCAGGCCGCGGCAGAAGGCAACGAAGGCGTTACAATGTAACGGGTTGATCAAGGATCCCGGCAGCCAGCGGCGCAGTTGATAGAGCGGGGCGAACATCACCCGAAGCGGTTGGGCAAAACCGGTGGCGGTGATCACCATCGCCTCCTCATGACCATATCCGCAGGTCCAGGCGCTACCCTGTACCCGGCGAGGTTGACGACGGGTCTGATAACGTGCAGCAATCAATAGCGGCAGCAGCGGCATTGCCAGCAACAAAATGGCGATCAACGGGGTAGAAACCAAAGTGTCGGACACGGAGAGGGATTGTTCGGCCGTCATGCCGATCAGCCGGGCAAACAGCGGGATGATCCAGGGCGCACCCAGGCCGCAAACCAGACACAGCAACGCGGGCAGCGCATGGCTCAGCGTCAGGCACAGGTTAGCCTGCACGGCCTGGGCCGCAGCAGCGCAGCGCGGGGCTCCCAAACAGGCGACGCCAAACACCTTGCTGACGCACATCACTGCCAGCGCACCGGTCAGGGCCAGCGCCACCGCCAGCAACGGCCCGAACAGATGGCCAATAAAGCCAGGGGCCGCACTGAAATGGAACAGTCCCTGATAGATCAGCCATTCACTGGCGAAACCGTTCAATGGCGGCAGTGCGGCCATGGCCACCAGGCCGATCAGCAGAGAAATGGCAGTCCAGGGCATCAGCCGTGCCAGCCCACCCATTTTCTCCATGTCCTTCAGCCCGGTTTGTTGTTCGATGGTGCCCGCCGCCAACAGCAATGCGCTTTTGAACAGGCTGTGGTTCAACAAATGGAACAGGCCACCGATCAGGGCGAACGCCGTCAGTAATGGCTGTTGCAGCGCCATACCGACCATGGCACCGCCAATGCCCAGCAGGATGATGCCGATATTCTCCAGCGTGTGGTAAGCCAGCAAGCGCCGCAGATCGTGCTCCATCAGCGCATACAACCCGCCAAAAAATGCGGTGCCGGCGGCCAGCAGCAGGACCAGCAATCCCCACCACAGCGGGGGCGTACCCAGCAGATCCAGTCCTATCTTCAGGATCCCCAGCAGGCCGACCTTCATCAGTGCGCCGGAAAACAACGTGGCGGCAGAGGCCGGCGCGCTGCTGTGGGACTGAGGCACCCAGGCATGCAGCGGCATCACACCGGCAAAAATGCCAAACCCGGCCAACGCCAGCAGGAAGACGCCGTTACGCAGTGCATCCGGTAATGGCGTAGCGCGGATCACGCTGAATTGCAGGCTGTGGCTGTGGGTATAAATCAGTGCGAAAGCGATAACCAACAGCAGGGTGCCCAGGCGCATCAGCAAAAACTGACTGTGCCCGGCCCGCAGACTTTTCGCGTTCGGGGCGTGGACAATCAAGAAATAGCCGCACAGCGCCGCCAGTTCTAACAGCAACAGCAAGGCCAGTGCATTATCGGCGATCGCGGCGGCGCTGAGCGCTGCCAGCATCAGATTGATCAGCCCGCCCAACCGGCCACCTGCACTGGCGTTCAGCTTCGCGACGCTTCCGATGTGATACAGCGCGGCGCAGATCCCACACAAAGCCATCACCAGCAATAACAGCGCATTAATGCCGCTGATTTCCACCGCATAACGCAACCAGGGCAAACGGGCGCTGTGCAGCGGTGCGAACAGCAGTTGTCCGGCGGCCAACAAGGTGGCGATGGCACACAATAAGGTGCCGCCACCCAGCAAGGCATTGACACGCGGCCAGGGGGCCAGCAGCCAGCTCAGCAACGCGAACAGGAGATACCCGACGAATGCCAGAGTCAGCAACGACAATGGGTCGGGCGCAATGGGGTAAAACATCAATTCGGCTCCTTGCGGGATTCTGGGGCGGTAGCGAACGGCAGCTCGGCGCTGAGCGCCTGCATGGCGTTGCGCCTTTTCTGTTCACTGGCGTTACGCACGTCGTGGTCGCTGACCAAGCGAATGGCCTGGGTAGGACAGGTACGGATACAGGCCGGGCCTAAGGGGGTGAAAGCGCAAAGGTCGCACTTGACCGCCACGGCGCGGACGCCGGGCACGCAATCCAGGAAGGCGCCGATCGGCCGCGGCGCTTTGGCGGCAGGCAGGGCCAGCGGTGTGTTGCAGTCTGAGGGGATCGCTAACGGGGTGCTGCCGCCGAAGCCTATGGCGCCGAACGGGCAAGCAATACCGCAGAGTTTGCAACTGACGCACAGGCTTTCGTTCAGGACGATGGCGTCATCCTGATGGCGAATGGCGTTTACCGGACAGACCTGCGCGCAGGGCGCATCCTCACATTGATGGCACATCACCGGTGCCGAATCGCGGGCGTTACGAATCACCTGCAAGCGGGGTAATGCCTGCAAACCCCGTTGCCGATGTTCCGCAGAACAACTGGCCATGCAGGTATTGCAGCCAATACACAATTTGGGATCCGCAATAATAAAGCGGTTCATGCACACTCCTTGCTTCGTCATTTATGACGAAATCGTCAGTAAAAAATGACGTTTCGACAGTTTTCTGTCAGTGAGTAACGCCGACAGTCAGACGGACAGGGTTATTTTTTTCAGTGCGTCATGAATGGCGTGGCCGTCATGCAGCGAATCAAACAGGCATTGGTAAATAACGGCGATCTTATCCAGATAATGTTCAAATACCGCCGGCATATCGCGATTGTTTATTACACCGTCAATATTACCGTCTTCATCCAGCGAGGCATGGGCGAAGGGGGCGAAATTCTCCGCTTCATGCGGCGATGCCAAATTAATGCGATAGCAGATATCACGGCTGTAAAACCCCTCACTTAATTGAATGCTCACCGTGAAGTGGTTGAACAGTACAAAACGCAGATCGTCGTCCTGACCGTAAGTAAACTGATGATTAATCTTCTTTTTAGTGGTGGTAACCGCTTTGATTAAGGTGCTGTGGTAGGTTTGCCACTGCGCCATCAGGCGGTTGCTTTTGTTGGCGATATAATCGGCCTGGCTGGTTACTTCACTGATAGTACTCATTGTCGTCACTCAAAATTGATGGTCATTGTCGAATCGCTTCGGGTGAACGACTTAAAGCATAAAGCGTGCCAGTCTCTGGTGATTTTCATTATTTCCTTTTAATTCAATCATCAGGGTTGGAATTAATCTTTAAATTTGATTGGGGGGCGCCAGCTAATTACTGTCGACGTCATGACACTCGACAAATATGCCAAATGGGTTTTGGCACCATATTTGCAACGCAGGGTGACGAAACGTTTTATCACCCTGAGTGGAGGCCGGATGCACGAAATAACCTTGTGCCAACATGCGATGGAAATAATGCAGCAACAGGCTCGTCAACATCGTGCGAAACGTATTACCGCGGTGTGGTTCGAAGTTGGCGCATTTTCCTGCGTGGAGGCGGAATCGCTGCGGTTCTGTTTTGACATGGTATGTCGTGACACCCTGGCCGAAGGCTGTGAGCTGCATCTGACTGAACAACGCGCCTTGTCCTGGTGTTATGACTGCCAGGCTGACGTCGAGCTGTTGATCCCGCAGGTTTTGGTCTGCCCGCACTGCGCCGGAAGAAACCTACGGGTGCAGGCCGATGATGGGTTGCAAATAAAACGTCTGGAAATTGAATAACTGAAAGGAGAAAGAACATGTGCAGCACTTGCGGTTGTGCCCATGGGGAAATGACGATTGAAGGGCAAGCAAAGGTACCGTTTCGCCCGCAGCGGCCTCTGCAGGGGGACCTGCATTATGGACTGGGATTGGCGGGCACTCATGCGCCTGGCATCAGCCAGCGGCGAATGCTGGAAATAGAAACCCGGGTGTTGGATAAAAACGATCGTCTGGCCGAACGTAATCGCCAGTATTTTGCCGAGCAACACATCCTGGCGTTGAATCTGGTTTCCAGCCCCGGTTCTGGCAAAACCACCTTGCTGACCGAAACCCTGCTGCGGCTGCGCGGGATGCGTGAGTGCGCGGTGGTGGAAGGAGATCAGCAAACCACCAACGATGCCGAACGTATCCGCGCCACCGGCGTGCCGGCGATCCAGGTCAATACCGGCAAAGGCTGTCATCTGGATGCGCAAATGGTTCACGAAGCCGCCCAGCGTCTGGATCTCAAGCCCAGCAGCCTGCTGTTTATCGAAAATGTCGGCAACCTGGTTTGCCCAGCCAGCTTCGATCTGGGGGAGCGGCACAAGGTGGCGGTGCTGTCGGTCACTGAAGGGGAAGACAAGCCCCTCAAGTACCCGCATATGTTCGCCGCCGCACGTCTGATGCTGCTGAACAAGGTCGATCTGCTGCCGTACTTGAAGTTTGATCTGGCCGCCTGTATCGCCAATGCCCGTCAGGTTAATCCCGACATCGAGATAATTACCCTTTCTGCGACTCAGGGGGAAGGGATGGATCAGTGGTTGGCCTGGCTGGAGCGACAGCTATGTGCATAGGGATCCCCGGGCAGATCGTGGCGTTGGATCAACACCAGCCTCAGCACGCCTGGGCCGACGTCTGCGGCGTGCAGCGAGAAGTGAATATCGCATTGGTTTGCCGGGAGGGGGAACCCAAAGAAGCGATGCTGGGGTGTTGGGTATTGATTCACGTGGGCTTTGCGATGAGCCGCCTCGATCAACAAGAGGCCGAGGATATGCTGGCAGCACTGCAGGCGATGGGGGAAGTGGAACAGGACGTGGCGCTGTTTTTGGCGGGGGAGGATAACCATGG
Source organism: Serratia sp. AXJ-M (assembly GCF_046531865.1). NCBI lineage: Bacteria > Pseudomonadati > Pseudomonadota > Gammaproteobacteria > Enterobacterales > Yersiniaceae > Serratia > Serratia sp. AXJ-M. The sequence goes on from NZ_CP059394.1 coordinate 2,553,821, forward strand.
ATTACGTAGATGAATTTCGCGATCCGCAGCGGGTGAAGAAACTGCTGCAACATATCTGGCACCGCGCCGCACAGTTGCCGTTTACCGCCGAACGACCGCTGCAAATCATGGAGGTGTGTGGTGGCCATACCCATGCGATATTCCGCTTTGGCCTGGATAAGCTGCTGCCGGCGCAAATCGAATTCATTCATGGCCCCGGCTGCCCGGTTTGCGTTTTACCTATGGGGCGCATCGACGCCTGCTGCGAAATCGCCGAGCACCCCGAAGTGATTTTTTGCACCTTCGGCGATGCGCTGCGAGTGCCAGGACAGCAGGGGTCTTTACTGCAGGCGCGCGAGCGCGGGGCCGACGTGCGCGTGGTCTACTCACCGCTGGATGCCCTGATGCTGGCGCGGCAAAATCCGCAACGGCAGGTGGTGTTCTTCGCGTTGGGTTTTGAAACCACCATGCCGGTCACGGCGATTACCCTGCAACAGGCCCGGCAGGAAGGCCTGGGCAACTTCAGCGTATTTTGTCAGCACATCAGCCTGATCCCCACCTTACGCAGCCTGCTGCAACAGCCGGATGTACGCATTGACGGTTTTCTGGCACCCGGCCACGTCAGCATGGTGATAGGCACCAAGCCCTATCATTTTATCAGCAGTCAATACCACAAACCCCTGGTGGTAACCGGCTTTGAGCCACTGGATATTTTGCAAGGGGTGCTGATGCTGGTCGAGCAGTTTCTTGGCCGACAAAGCCAAACAGAAAACCAATACCGGCGGGTGGTACCGGAACAGGGCAACCGGCTGGCACAGCAGGCGATGAGCGAAGTTTTTGTCCTCGGAGGCGGCAGCGAATGGCGCGGGCTGGGCACCATTGCCAACTCAGGCATTGCCCTCACGCCAGGCTACCAGGCTTTTGATGCCGAACGTCGTTTCCGTCCGCAGCGGCGGCAAGTGGCTGACGATCCGCGATCCCGCTGCGGAGACGTGCTCACCGGGCGATGCAAACCGCGCGACTGTCCGTTGTTTGGTCGCGGTTGTACGCCGCAAAACGCGTTTGGCGCGCTGATGGTCTCGTCCGAAGGGGCCTGCGCCGCCTGGTACCAATATCGCCGTGAAACAGAGGAGACGCCGGCATGAATAACGTGATTACTATGGCTCATGGCAGCGGTGGTGCTGCCATGCAGCAATTGCTGGACGATCTTTTCCTGCCGGCCTTTGCCAACCCGCAGTTGGATCAGCGTGAAGATCAGGCCCGGTTGGATTTGGCCGAGTTAACGCAGCAGGGCGATCGGCTGGCGTTTACCACCGACAGTTACGTGATTGACCCGATTTTCTTTCCGGGCGGTGACATAGGCAAGCTGGCCATCTGCGGTACGGCCAACGATCTGGCGGTGAGCGGCGCGTTGCCGCGCTATCTTTCCTGCGGCTTTATTCTCGAAGAAGGCTTGCCGCTGCCCGAGTTACAACGCGTGGTCGCCTCGATGGCCGCCACCGCGCAGCAGGCCGGTATTCGCATTGCCACCGGGGATACCAAGGTAGTGCAGCGTGGCGCAGCCGACAAAGTGTTTATCAATACCGCCGGTATCGGGGTGATCCCGTCCGGTCTGAACTGGGCGGCGCAAAATATCCGCGTCGGCGATGCCGTGATTGTCAGCGGCACCCTCGGGGATCACGGGGCAACTATTCTCAACCTGCGCGAAAAGTTGGGTATGTCTCTGGACGTGATCAGCGACTGTGCGGTGTTAACGCCGTTAATTGAGCCATTGCGTGCCATTGACGGTGTGCGGGCGATGCGTGATGCGACCCGTGGCGGGGTGAATGCCATTTTGCATGAGTTCTCCCGTGCGGCCGGCGTGGGCATCGAGGTGCAAGAAAGCCTGTTGCCGATCGCCCCGGCAGTGCGTGGCATTTGTGAATTGCTGGGGTTGGACGCCATTAATTTTGCCAACGAGGGAAAACTGGTGGTCGTGGCCGCACCGCAAGCCGCACAGAACGTGCTCAGTGCCTTGCGTGCTCACCCATTGGGCGCGGATGCGGCGCTGATTGGTACAGTGACGGAGGGGCGACAGGTAAGGCTGCAGGGTGCTTATGGCATCAGCCGCCTGTTGGATTTGCCGCATGCCGAGCCTTTGCCGCGGATTTGTTGATCCCGTCGGGGGAGAACGTCGCGGCCCTGCGTTACACTTTGCGATGTGACTCACAAATCTTCATCGCGACTCAGGCAAGTGATAAACAATGTCGAATGCACAATTAGAAAAACAAGAACTACTGGAAATTACCCGCACGCTGCTGAGCCAGCGCAGTTTCACCGATCTGTTGCTGCAACTGCGTCAGATACTGCAACGCCTGCAATTGGCGGATCAGGTCACGCTGGTACTGTTTGACCCCGACAGCGAACGGGTCAGCTTTTATGGCCTGGATGCACATCGACAGCCGGTGAGCTATCAGGATGAGACCCTGCTGGCAAATGGCCCGGTAAGTCGGCTGCGACAAAGCCCGCTGCCACAGCGCTGGCAGAGCGATGATCTGCACGCGCGCTATCCGCAAATCGGGGCTCTGGCGCTGTATTTACCCTTTAATCAGTATTGCCTGATGCCGCTGCATGCAGGCGGTACCCTGATTGGCGGTTGTGAAGTGTTACGTTGTCACCCGATGCCGTTCGCCGACGCCAGCCTGGTGCAGTTGCAGACACTGATGGAGTTGGTGGCATTGGCGGCAGAGCAGCTCCAGCTGCGGGAGGAGGCGGAACTCCGTCAACGGCAATTGCGCCATGAACGAGATGATTATCGTATTTTGGTCGACGTGACCAACGCGGTGCTGTCGAAACTCGATTTGGATGATTTGATCGGTGAGATCTCAAAGGAAATTCACCGTTTCTTCAAAATCGACGCGATCAGCATTGTACTTTGCGTCGATAAAACCGAACAGGTCACCATTTATTCCACCCACTATTTGCAAGATGACGTGGTTGAGCGTCAGCAGTACAGCGTAGCGCTGGCGGGCACCTTGTCGGAACAGGTGATGCAAAGCGGTGAAATGCTGCTGTTGAATCTGAAGCATTCCGACCGGCTGGCGGCCTATGAGCGCCAGCTGTTCGATCTCTGGCATGAGCAAATTCAAACGCTGTGCGTACTGCCGTTAGTTTTCGGCAACAAAACCCTGGGCGTACTCAAGCTGGCGCAATGTCAGCCGGACAACTTCAACGCTGCCAACCTGCGGGTGTTGCAGCAGATCGCCGAGCGTATCGCGATTGCGGTGGATAACGCGCTGGCCTATCAGGAAATTAACCGGCTCAAAGAGAGCCTGGTGCATGAGAACCTGTATCTGACCGAGCAGATTAACGGCAATAACCCGGACTTCGGCGAGATTGTCGGCCGCAGCGTGGTGATGTCCGCCGTGCTCAAACAGGTGGAAATGGTAGCGAAAAGCGACTGTTCGGTGCTGATCCTCGGCGAAACCGGCACCGGTAAAGAGCTGATAGCCCGTGCCATCCACAACCTCAGCGAACGACGCGATCAGCGCATGGTGAAAATGAACTGCGCAGTCATGCCGGCCGGATTGCTGGAAAGCGATCTGTTTGGTCATGAAAAAGGGGCATTTACCGGGGCGACCAATCAACGAATGGGGCGTTTTGAACTGGCGGACAAGGGAACGCTGTTTCTGGATGAGGTAGGCGAAATTCCCGTAGAGCTGCAACCGAAACTGCTGCGGGTACTGCAGGAGAGGGAGTTCGAGCGCGTTGGCGGTAACAAGGTGATTTCGGTGGACGTGCGCCTGATTGCCGCGACCAACCGGGATCTGCAACAGATGGTGGCCGACCGCGAGTTTCGCAGCGATCTCTTCTATCGGCTTAACGTCTTCCCGATCGTTATTCCGCCATTGCGTGAGAGGCCGGAAGACATCCCACAGTTAGTGAAGTTTCTGACCTACAAAATTGCGCGCCGTATGAAACGTACCATCGACAGTATCCCGGCGGAAACCTTGCGCCTGCTGAGCCAAATGCCCTGGCCGGGAAACGTGCGCGAGCTTGAGAACGTCATCGAACGTGCGGTACTGCTGACGCGTGGTACGGTGCTTAACCTGCAACTGCCTGAGTTGCAATATCCGGTCCCATCGATGGCGCTCCCGGTTCCCAAAGCGGAGCCCAGTCAGCCAGGGGAAGATGAGCGCCAGCAGATTATCAGGGTGCTGAAGGAAACCAACGGCGTGGTTGCCGGCCCACGCGGCGCCGCTCAGCGCCTGGGACTGAAACGCACCACGCTGCTTTCACGCATGAAGAAATGGGGGATTTTGGTTAAGTGAAGCGCCGCGTGGGTTAGGGGCAGCTAATGAGGAATATCCCTCATTGCGGCTTTAGGCTGAGTTACCTAAGCTAAAGCTGCAATGCAAATCGCACATAAGGAGATCATCATGACTAACTTACCATCCGAAGATCGTAATCCTGCCCCTGATGCCGCTGAAGAAAATGCGTTCTTTCCGTCACCTTACTCTTTGAGTAAATACACGTCGGCAAAGACGGATTTTGACGGCGCCCACTATCCTGCGCCTTATAAAGGCGGCAAGTGGAAGGTGTTGATGATTGCGTCTCAGGAACGCTATCTGATGATGCAAAACGGAAAATTTTTCTCTACCGGGAACCATCCTGTGGAGATGTTATTGCCCATGCACCACATGGATCTTGCCGGATTCGAAATCGACGTTGCAACGCCATCCGGCGACCCGGTAAAGCTTGAGATGTGGGCATTCCCTGGTGAGGATGCGGCGGTCAAGGCCACCTATGAGAAATATCGCCGTCAGCTCAAGCAACCGAAAAAGCTGACTGAGGTAGTGAAGGACTTGGATGCGGGTAATTATATCGGTGTCTTTATCCCGGGCGGTCATGGGGTACTTAACGACATTCCCTTCAGCGAAGACGTGAAAAAAGCGCTGTTCTGGGCGCATGACAACGACCGTTACGTGATTTCACTGTGCCACGGGCCTGCCGGATTGTTGGCGGCGGGTTTGGGTGAGGACAAGGAAAACTTCTTGTATCGCGGTTACGAGATCTGTGTGTTCCCCGACTCGCTAGATACCGGCGCCAATATCGATATCGGTTATATTCCGGGCCCAATGCCCTGGCTGGTCGGTGAACGCCTTCGCGAACTGGGCGTCAAGATCCTCAACAGCGACATCACCGGGAAAGTCCACAAAGACCGTCGTTTGTTGACCGGCGACAGCCCGTTGGCCTCCAACAATCTGGGTAAGTTGGCCGCAGAGACGTTGCTTGCCGACGTTGCGGCTCGATGAACGGCGTCAGTGACGCGACATAGGTTTAAGAACGGCGTTCTGTTTTGCCCTGGCATCTGCAAGGGTGAAATAAATCTGACGACGAAAAAACGATATTATTCAGAGGGGGAGTGATTAAGGCTCAACCCACGCCAGCAGGCGCGGGTTGAGCAGATTCAACGAGATTTATGACGTTGCGTCACCGATATCCATCGGCTTTTGTTTACGAAGCAGGTGCAGCAGCAATGATACGCGGCGCTCTGTCCGTTCCGGCGTGTCCGGTGGCAAGTTATAACGCAGAGTGTAACGCTCGTTTTTTTCATTGAAGAAATCGATGACCAGTACGGGGACCGAAGCACCCACCACTTTTCGATAGTTCAATGAGATACCTGACAACCTTCTATTCATTGAAACATCCATTATTCATTACCCTACAGCCAGGGGACGACGGGTTGACATGGCGATGCGGCCGATGCCAAAACTGAGCGCCGCGCCCAACAGCAGGATCAGCAATGAACCCCATGCCGCGCGTGATACCTGTTTGGCCGCCACTTCTGCCGCTTCGCGGGCTTTTTGCTCGGCCTGCGCCTTCAGCTGGTCGACCTTTTGTACCGCCTGCTGATAAGCCTGGGCATAGTTGTCTACGATCTGGGTCGCTTCTGCACGGCTCTTGCCTGTACGGGCTGCGACGATATTCACCAGCGCATCCTTATCTGCCGCATTCAGGGTAGGCTCACCGGATTGCTTGACGCGCTCAAACCATTGCTTGAGCTCTGCAGCTGCCTGGGTTGGGTCAGTGGCTGCATCAGTAGCGGTTTGCTTACCATCCGCAGCGACGCTATCGCTCTTTTGTTCCAGCTTGGACGGGTCCAGCTCAGCCTTGCCGCTTTGCTTGAGGGTGGTGGTTAACTGGTTTTCCAAACTGCTCCAATCCAGGCTGATGCCATTCTTGTCTAACTGCTGTTTGACGTTTTCGCCAATGCCCGGCGCTGCGGCGGCAATACCGTTGCCGGCCAAAGAGAGCCCCTTGCCGACGGCGCTACCGGCCAGGCCGACCACGCCGCTCGCCACAGAAATCACCAGCCAGGTCGTCAGTAATGTGGTCACTGCCCAGCTCAACAGACCGTGCAAACCGCCGCGGTTTGGCGCAGTTCTGCCGGCGACAAATGCACCAGCCGCCAGCGAGACCAGGGTAGTGACAAACAACCAGATCCCGGTGCCCGTGCCAAAGCCACTCAGAGGGTTGCCCTCATGCAACGGATCCACGGCCGAAGCGCCGATGGCCGTGCCCAGCACGCTCAGTATCAGATAGGTCACCAACGCCATGGCACTCCCGGCCAATACCGAACCCCATGAAACGTGAAACGCAAAGCGATTGGATTCATAGACAGTGGTCATTGTTATTCCTTATATTGACTAAACAAGTGGTTGTACGCACAGCACAGGGCCGCGCCGACAGAATCAGTCTGCCGCTTGGCACCACTGACCGTCCCGGTTCATTTGCACCGACAAAGCTAGTGCATTCACACCCCGCGAATGCACCTGTTACGCACTATGCTGTTGGGAACAGCGCCACTATTAGGCACTTCGATCGCCGTCAGGCGGCCAAGCCACTTCGTCTTTTGGAGAAAACATGAGTCAGTCCATCCTTGCCAACGAAACTAACCGTAGCCAGCTACAACAGATCATCTCAGGGTTGTCGGAAGGGGTGATCCTGGCCGAGGTCGACCAGACCATTCTGTGGGCTAACGAGGCAGCGCTGAGCATGCATGGGTTGAGCAAGTTGAGTGAGCTGGGTGCCAATGGCGGTGAATATGCGGAGCGCTTTGCCTTGCGTTATCGCAACAATCACCCTTTGACGCCGGAACAGTATCCGATTAACCGGGCCGCCAACGGCGAGACCTTCAGCGACGTACTGGTCGAAGTTCGGCCCGCCAGCGAATCGGAGTACCTGTGGGTTCACCGTTTACGTAGCCTGGTGATCACCGACAGTAAAGGGCAAGCCGAATTGCTGGTTTTGATCCTGAGTGATGCCACCGAGTGGGCCAGTGCCGAGCAACGTTTTGAAAAGACGTTCAACGCCAACCCGGCACCGGCAGTGATCTGCAGCCTGAGCGACCTGCGCTACATAAAGGTCAACCAGGGGTTCCTCGATATGACGGGCTATACACGCGATCAGGTGATGGGCACTTCGGTGTATGCGCTGGACGTGCTGGAACAGGCGGAACGCAAGGAACAAGCGGTGCAATTGCTGAGCGAAGGGGCGACCATTCCACAGATGCAGGCCGAGCTGAAGCTGCCGGCCGGCGGAACCAAGCTGGTGATCGTCGCCGGCCAGCCGCTGGACATCAATGAAGAAGATTGCATGCTGTTTACCTTTACCGACCTCGAACCTCGTCGCAAGGCGGAGTCGGCGCTGCGCGAGAGTGAAGAGCGGTTTGCGAAGTCCTTTCGTTTAAGTCCGGTGCCCACGCTGGTGTGCACGGCGGACAAGCAGCGGGTGCTGGACATCAATGAGGCCTTTATAAAAACCACCGGATACGCCGCCGAGGAGTTAATCGGCAAGACGGTCGAAGAGATCAATGTTATCGATGGGCAAGGGGAATGCCGGCGGTTATTTGCCACGTTGGAAAAAAGCGGTAACGTCGAGAATCAAGACCTTAAAATACGCAAAAAGAGCAATGAAACCATCGACTGCGTGGCTTCAGCGGATGCCGTGAGCATTCAGGATGCCCGCTGTTATCTCCTGGTACTGATGGATATTACCGAACGCAAACGCTCTGAACTTGATCTGGTGGCTGCCATCGAGGAAGTCATGCAAGACGCTTCCTGGTTTAGCCAGACATTGCTCGAAAAACTGGCCAATGTGAAAAGTATCAATAAGCCTAACCTGGCGGGGTTTTCCTTCACCGATCTTACCGCCCGCGAGCGCGACGTATTGGGGTTGATTTGCGAGGGGCTGCCGGACAAAAAGATCGCCGCACGCCTTAATCTTGCCCCGAATACGGTGCGTAATCATGTGGCGACGGTCTATTCCAAACTCGACGTCCATAGCCGCGCCGAAGCCATCGTCTGGGCCAGAGAGCGGGGGCTGTTTGCCGGTGAACGGTCATCTAAAAATGGAAAGTAGGGTGCAAATGCACTGACCAATCCCCTGCAAATTGACCTTATGAGCGGTTCATCAACGGCTTACTATCGTGAGACAAGGCAGGCATTTGCACTATGCAAACGTCGAAACAAACCTCACTCAGGAGTGCAGAATGAACAGCGATAAAATCAACGGCGTGATGGATAAAGTGGTAGGCAAGGCGCAGGAAGTGGCCGGTGATGTTACCGGCGATGAGCGTTTGCAGGCTGAGGGATCTACCCGCTACGTTGCCGGCGCACTACAAGAAAAATATGGCGATGCTGTTAGCTGCGTCAGCGATCTGGTCAAGAAGAAACCTCTCACTACGGTAGCGATTTTTGCCGGCGTGAGCCTGTTGGCAGGCCTGCTGCTACGTCGCCGCTGAGGCTGTGGATTGACTGATTACCGCAAATAAACCCCAGCCTGACTCGCCCGCATCCTGCGGGCGAATGCTTTCCCCGCGCCACTGCACATTGTATTTTGTGACAAAAAAGCCTCTTTTACTCCCCCTCGTTTTTTGCGTCTGAGCCATAGGTTCTATATATTTATTAACAGGCTCTGAATAAAGATGCGAATATCAGCCCGCATTGTGCATCAGTGGCCAGTATAATCAGTTTGCAAAGATGTTGACGGAACATGTGCTTTCGGGAGCAGAGTAAAGGTCAGTGAGGAACCTATTGCCTCTTGATGTTGCAACCGAGCAGACAACGACTCACAGGTTACGAGGAACTATCATGCATAAAAGAACACTGGCGTCATTGCACTACGATAAAATGCCTTACGATGGGGTGTATTACCATATTTTGAAACGCGAGGCACATGGGCACACGGCGCTGTTGAAACTTGATGCTGGCAGTCACCAGTCAGCCCGCCTGCATCCGGGCTGGGTCAAACTGATGGTCCTGTCCGGTGAGCTTAAGATCGGCGACCAAACCCTGCAGTCCCATGAAATGTTTATGATCCCGGCCAATACCGCCTATACCGTGGATGCTCTCACAGAGGTTTACTGTCTCGCGATTTCCGAACTGGATGGCGTGGAGTTGGCGCGCTAATTCTTGTTCTGCCAGCCTGCCGAACACTGAGCGCAGGCGACAATCCCACTCTATTTTTCAGACCTGTCTATCACGGGCCAACCTTGTTGGCCTGTCAGGCAGTGCCAATAAGGAGGGCGCTTTGAGCCATTCCACAGCGTTGTTAACCAAAATCCAGTCTCTGGAAACGATGTTGCATCAGCCACTGCTGCGAAACGATTCGGTTACGGTGGAAAAACTGTTGCATGATGATTTTGAAGAGATCGGCCGTTCGGGACAGCGCTACAACAAAAGGCATACCATTGCGGCATTGCAGGAAGAAACTGGCCAGGCGCCTATTTATGCCGAAAATTTCAAGCTGTCCACTATTGCCGAAGGAGTGGTGTTACTAACCTACAGAAGTTTTCAACGCAGTGCCGACGGCAACGTGACCCGCAGTACTTTGCGCTCTTCGATCTGGCTGCGATCGTCGAGCGAGAACGATGACCATTGGCAGATGCGGTTCCATCAGGGAACGCCAACGGCAGAGTGAATCCATGTAGTTACGGATCCTCCATCAGGCCTATCAACCGTTGCATATTGTCCCCACAGGAAATACCCTCCGGCCGATTTTTGAGGTTGGCGATCATAGCCAATATTGCTTTTTTGCTCTCCTTAAGTTGTTGTTGTAGTTGCTCAATCTCGGCTACGCGGGTATTGAGGGAATGGATCAGCCCTTCGTGATCCCAGCCCGCTTGATTGTGCGGCAGGAACTGACGTATTTGTTCAAGCGAAAAGCCTGCCTGCTGGGCGTTATCGATGATCTTCAGTACACCTGCAACTTCGGGTGCGTAGTTTCGGTAGCCATTGCCTTGACGTGGAGGAGGGCTGATTAAGCCTTCTGCCTCGTAGAAACGAATCCGGGAGGGAGAGAGCCCCGTTGCCTTTGCCAAATCCCCAATCTTCATACCGTTCGAAAAACCCCTATTGACCTTAAAGCTAACTTTAAACCTATACTCTCTAAACGGTCAACGCAGGACCGAAGGCAAATCCGCTTTCGGGTGCAAGGTCCGGAACCGGCCTTTCCTGCGCGTGGCCGAGAAAAGCATTACCCTTTGACTAATTGCTGAATGGGAGAATTGATATGGGTTACGTAACCACTAGCGATGGCGTTGACATTTTCTACAAGGACTGGGGACCAAAAGATGGAAAAGTCATCTTTTTCCATCATGGCTGGCCGCTGTCTAGCGATGATTGGGATGCCCAGATGCTGTTCTTCGTAAACCAAGGATTCCGCGTTGTTGCGCACGATCGACGTGGCCATGGTCGTTCCAGTCAAGTATCGGAAGGGCATGATATGGATCACTATGCGGACGACGTTGCTGCGGTAGTGAAACATTTGAGCGTGCAAGGTGCCATGCATGTGGGTCACTCAACGGGCGGGGGCGAGGTGGTGCGTTACATCACGCGTCATGGTGAGGATAAGGTATCGAAAGCCGTACTGATCAGTGCTGTGCCGCCGTTGATGGTGAAAACCGACAGTAATCCGCAAGGGACACCCAAATCGGTATTTGATGATTTCCAGGCGCAACTGGCCGCCAATCGGGCGCAGTTCTATTACGATGTTCCCGCGGGACCTTTCTACGGCTACAACCGGCCCGGCGCCAAGCCGTTGGATGCGGTCATCTGGAACTGGTGGCGGCAAGGCATGATGGGCGGCGCCAAGGCTCATTATGACGGCGTCGTCGCGTTCTCACAGACTGATTTCACCGACGATCTCAAGCGTATTTCCATCCCGGTTTTGGTGATCCACGGCGATGACGATCAAGTGGTTCCATACCAAGATTCAGGCGTGCTCTCGGCCAAGTTGGTCAAAAACGGTAAGCTTATTACCTACAAAGGTGCGCCGCACGGCATACCTACGACCCATGCTGATCGGGTCAACAGCGATCTACTGGCCTTTGTAAATAGCTGATGCGGGAAACACGGTTCTCGTGAAAAAAACAGGCTCCTGCTGGAGGGGCCTGTCGCCCGATATCACTTTGGCAGCGCCTACGAGTGGCAGGGGGAAAAAAGGTTGGAATGCAGTGACAATGTCACAATTATTGCGTTATGTTAAATAGAGTTTGAGAGGGGTTGAGTTCAAATGATAGTGATAACTGCATGTAAAACATGATGTTATTTTCTTTTTGTTAGAATGATGATTTACCGGATACTGAACTGAGATTTTTAGCGATGTCTAAGAAAGCATGGACAGCGCAGCGACAAATTATCCTGGTAAACAGCTCACCGGTGAGCGGATATCCGCGGGTTTTACTCATGGCATAATCGCTCATCATCAACGAGGAAGAGGATCTGTTTTACGTCAGGGCTACTGATTTGTGCTTTAATGCTGCCCAACTCAGGGTGAATATGCAGATATATTGGTCGATTTAATGCCAGTTAAACAGTGCATTTTGGTGAAATCTGCAAGGGAAATGCTGCCAGGTTTTCTCAGATTTCGCGTAGCGCGATCAAAATAAAACAGGGAAAAAGGATGATGTTTAAGAAAGGCAGGCCGAAAATGCTTTTTCGCAGGGAGAACACTACTGCAAGGGGAGCAATCCGCCATGGTGGTGAGTACCGCTGGCAGCGCCATAAGAAACACGCGATTGATGAGAACTTACCGATGCGAGAAGGCATGCACGGCAGAATGCAACAAGGTATTGATTACAACGCCGTTGTTCAAATTTTTGCTGCGTAACGTTGGGCAACCGTGGATTGATGTGCATCGTGAAGCAATAAGTCGACTGGATAAGGAAGAGCCGATTTTTTATTTGGTTGCATTACAGCGTAAAAATTGGAGCAGCTACGTACGTTATGGCGAATCGAGTTACTACAGCGGGCTTTGCATCGATGAGCAAGGATTGCTGCAGAAGGTTAATCCTGAATTCACTGCAGAAGACGTCCCGGTTCGATGCCGTTGTTGTACGTATACCTTTAATGGTGAACGAGTGCCTGTAACTGAAAAGAACTGGCTAAAACCTTACGAAAAGGAAAACTGGGAATGATGATGAAAGAACAGGTTCTACAGAAAGAAAACCCTTGGGGGCGGGTAGTCAGGTTAAGGGTTCAGCTATCTTAATATGCAATTTAACATAATATACATTATGCGCACCCAAGTAACTCTACGTAGAATCTGAGCTTTTGGGCTTTACCATGGCCTTTTATTCATATCCCGTTTTCCCGATGCTTTACGCTTAATGCCATGCTGATTCAAACACTCAATGTTTCATCCGGAATCTCTCCGCTATGAAAACCAAATTCACACTGAGTTCTTCTCACCAGTTTTGTCACAGTGCATTAAAGCATTTCCCTTGTGCCGATGTTTTCCAGAACAGATAACCTTCTTCAAGCACAGGATTATGGCAGTTCTCATCTTGGTGATCGTACATCGCAAATTGTGGCCTAATGACATCCATGGCCGGTGCACTAATATGAAACAGGATCAGCGTTTGAACTCATACTGCGTATACAGCAATTCTGGGAAAGAAACATCAACTCGCACCTCACTCACCGTGACATTGTCACCTTAACCAAACTGCTTTTATCTGGGCATATGCCCTGTAATCCCGATTCATTCAGCTTGCGCTTGGTGTCCTGCAGCGTTTCCCGCTGTTTACTCAGCGTCGCCATCATGCGATCAATCTCCTCAAGCCGCGCATCAAGCTTCTGCATAAGGCTGTCCTGGTACGCCATTCCTTCCAGCGACAGCACGCCGCGGATCGTATCCAGTGCAAAACCCAGATTTTGTCCGATCTGGATAAGATGCAAACGCTCCAGCGAGGTCTCGCTATAAACACGATATCCGTTGGCGCTGCGCGATGCCTTAGGCAGTAATCCCTGTTGCTCATAGTAACGTATTGCCGATGCGGCCAGACCCGAACGCTCTGCCAATTCCCCTATTTTCATTTCGCTTGACCTTAAAGTTAACTTTAATCTTAGTATACACGGGTTCTCTTGTTGATTAAGGATCCGCCATGATGTTCACCCCGCTTACCCTGCCTAACGGCAGCGTCCTTCCCAACCGCCTGGCAAAAGCCGCGATGGAAGAAAACATGGCCGACGTCGGCCAAGTGCCTGGCCCGGCATTGTATCGTTTATACCAGAGTTGGGCGCAAGGTGGTGTTGGCCTGATTATTACCGGTAACGTCATGATCGACAGTCGTGCAATGACGGGGCCCGGTGGCGTGGCTCTTGAGGCCAATACCCCACTTGCCCCCTTTACCGCTTGGGCCAAATCCGCACGCCAGAACGGTGCGCAGGTTTGGATGCAGATTAACCATCCTGGCCGCCAGGTCATGGCAAGTATGGGGGGCGAAGCCTGGGCACCGTCGGCCGTTCCCGTGGAAATGGGTAAGCACAGCAAGTTATTCGCACAACCGACGGCCATGAGCCAGGCGCAGATCGATGAGGTGATCGAACGTTTTGCTACCACCGCTTATGCTGCCGAACAGGCTGGATTTACTGGCGTACAAATCCACGCAGCACACGGCTATCTGCTCTCGCAATTTTTGTCTCCCTTGACCAATAGACGTAACGATCAATGGGGTGGCAGCCTGGCTAATCGTGCTCGCTTGCTGTTAGAGGTCGTGCGAGCAGTGCGTGAACGTGTCTCGCCAAGCTTTTGCGTTTCGATCAAGCTGAACTCGGCTGATTTTCAGCGCGGTGGCTTCTCTGAAGAAGATGCGCAACAAGTGATTTTGTTGCTGAATGAATTGCCAGTCGACCTGATTGAACTGTCAGGAGGCAGCTACGAAAGCCCAGCGATGCAGGGTAACGCCGCGGATGGACGCACATTGGCGCGCGAAGCCTATTTTTTGGAGTTTGCCCGCGATCTTGCCGCCGTCGCCCACATGCCGGTGATGACAACGGGAGGTATCGCCCGTAAGTCCGTGGCGCAGCAGGTGTTGGATAGCGGTGTCGCCGTGGCGGGTATAGCAACAGCCATGGCACAGGTTCCTGACCTGCCGCTCCAGTGGAAAGCCGGTAATGAACCTTATGCGCTGCCAAAACCGGTAACATGGGAAAATAAAACCATGGCAGGCTTGGCACGAATGGCTTTGGTCACTCGCCGCTTACGCGCACTGGGCGAAGGGCGTACTCGCGCCAGCCGTTATTCCCCCCTGTTTACATTAATCATCAACCAGTTACGTACCAAGCGCATCACCCGTCGTTATCGTCAATGGCGCCAGCAGCGGGCCTAAGCCATCTCGTTACGTGCGCCCTGTCAGCAAAAATAAACTGCATAAAATTCGATCGCTTTGCCCTGCTTATCGGGTGAAGCGTAGAGTTACCCTCTCTGTGAGGCGGCAATGGCAATCGTAAGCCATGGAAAGTACTCGCTCACGATTGCCGCAAAAGGATTGGCTTAGATTTAGATAATGTATGAAAGTAAAAAAGTCATCCCTAAAGCCAGCACCGAAGCGATAAAGGTTGCCGTGGTGTAGTACTTGAACGTTTCATTGAGCGTTGCGCCGCAATACTGTTTCACCAGCCAGAACAATGAATCGGTCACTATGGTGCAACCGATAGCGCCAGAGCCTATGGCAATGGTCACGATCTCCGGGCTGACGTCAGGATAGAGCGCTAACATTGGTGCGACAATGGCCGTTGCTCCCATCATGGCAACGGTGGCGGAGCCCACTGCCGCATGAAGAATAAGCGCGACTAACCATGCCAACAAGATCGGATGCATATGCAGGTTGGAAAGCATTAACGCCAGGGTGTCCGCTAAGCCGCTGCTCTTCAATATGCTGTTGAAGGCCCCGCCCGCGCCGATGATCAACAAGATATTGGCTATAGAAGCAAAACCCGTTTCCGTGTGGCGCAACAGCGTACTCATCCCCATATGACGGCGGATGCCCAGAACGTAATAGGCCACAAACACGGCAATGAACATGGCGATAATCGGGTTGCCGATAAACTCCATCAGGCCAAACAGACGCCCTTCTTTAGCCAGGTTCAACTCCGCTACCGTCTTCACCAACATCAGCACAATCGGCAATAGCACCGTAAACAACGTTGCCCGCAGCGAAGGCAGCTCATGTTCTTCTCGTACGGTCAGATTGGAAAATTCTGGCGGTACCGGCTTAAACGGCAAGCGTTTCCCCAGTATTTTCAAGAACAACGGCCCGCCGACCAGAGACGCCGTTAAACCGACGAGAAGTCCGTAAACAATCACCGTTCCTACGTCTGCACCCAGTTTATTGGTCACAAACAGCGCCGCAGGATGTGGAGGAACGACGCAATGCACTGCCATCAATGCAGTACAAAGCGGTATGGCCAGTTTAAGCAGCGAGGTGCCGGTTTTTCTGGCGATGGAAAAAGCCAATGGAATCAATAACACCACGCCCACTTCGACAAACAGTGTGATGCCGCAAACCAAGCCTACCAATACCATAATGACATCGACGGAAAGCCAGCGGCAGCGCTGCAGCGCGATACCAATGCGTTCTGCCGCACCGGAAACCTCCATCATCTTGCCAAGAATGGTGCCCAGCCCAATCACCGCGGCCAGGAATCCTAGCGTGCTGCCAATGCCATTTTCTATGGCATTGACCATATCAATCGGGCCCATCCCCATCATGCCACCGACAAAAAAGCTCGCTAACAACAACGCTAAAAAAGGATGAAACTTGAACTTTACGATGGTCAAAATGATGAGTGCAATACTGGCGATCAGCGTGCCGGCAACCCAAATGTGTGAATCCATGGCCCATATCCCCTGTCATTGAATTGTCTTTATTGGACAGGAAAACGACGATCGGTGACAAACGATAAAAATCTCACCTCACATGAGTAAAACAGAATCAAACGAGTGACTTGCGCCAAGAAATGGTGCAATTTAGCGACATGCATCAACTTTACTCACCAAACTGATGCGTAAAATACAGTTTTTTTACTTTCAGGGGGAAATATGTCGGGGAACCATCTGCTAACGGGTCAGCACCGATCGCTTAATGGCTGGCAGCTATCACGGCTGTTTACATTTGAAGTGGCGGCTAGACACGAGTCTTTCGCCATGGCGGCGGATGAACTGTCGGTGAGCCCCAGTGCGGTAAGCCATACCATTAATCAACTGGAAGCAAATCTCGGCTTAAAGTTGTTTATTCGTTCTCATCGGAAAGTTGAACTCACCGCTGAAGGTGAACGGGTTTTTTGGGCGTTAAAAACATCATTGGGTACCCTGAACCAGGAAATATTGGATATCAAGAACCAGGCGCTGTCAGGCTCCCTGACGGTTTACTCCCGGCCGTCGATCGCCCAGTGTTGGATCGTGCCGGCCCTGGCCGATTTTTCTCGCCGTTATCCCGCCATCAACCTGACTATTCTGACTGGCAATGAAAACGTCAATTTCCAGCGGGCAGGCATTGATCTGGCCGTTTATTTTGATGCGACTCCCTCATCACAGCTTCATTACCAATACCTGATGGATGAGGCAATTATTCCCGTATGCAGCCCGGAATATGCAGCCCAATTTGAGCTGGTCAATTTTCCCGGCAACCTCTCACACTGCACCCTGCTCCACGATCGTCAGGCCTGGAGCTATGATTCTGGTACGGATGAATGGCACAGCTGGGCTCAACATTTCGGTGTCAATCTGGATACCTCGCCGGGAATAGGATTCGATCGTTCCGATCTGGCCGTCACTGCGGCAGTGAACCACGTTGGCGTTGCCATGGGCCGTAAGCGACTTATCCGCAAGCAACTCAGTACCGGCGAGCTGGTTGCGCCATTGCCCAAAATGGAGCTGAAATGCGATCAGCACTATTATGTATCAACGCTTTCCGACCGCCAGTGGCCAAAAATTGATGCCTTCATCGTTTGGTTAAAATCGCTAGGTGAATTGCCGTTGGAATGACCAATATCAATTCACCCAGCGCCTGGAATTCCTTATTATCCCGCTGAAAAGAGCAACAGCGATTGTGGCAAAAAAATCAGCCAAGCGGGATATATCACCACTCTTGCTGTTAGTATTATTAATTCCACGCGCTCACAATATATCCAAACAGTTAAAATGGTTGATAACGTGAACCAAACGGCAATTTCTTTTATCAATAACCCAACCATGTAGAAAATGTTTTAACATTTGCAGCATAAAACAGTACAATTCCGTCCGTTAATTTTGCACTGTTTTAGGATATATGTGTCGTTAATTCGGACTGCCACATCGCGAAGCCATCTCCCGGCCTGTCTGGGGATTTTTGCGATCCTGATGTTGTTCATCGCCCCGGTGATCTCTCGATCGCTGGAGCATGCGCGCGTGGGGCAATCTGAAACGGTCGCAATGACAGACTGCGGCATGGATATGTCTGCACATGGCCATCATCCGCCGCCAGAGCCTGGCGCACAAAGTATGACGATGACCATGCAGACCGGCAGCCATAATATGGCGATGATGATGGATGACAGCGCCTGTGGTTACTGTGTATTGCTGATCCATGTCCCCTTGTTAGACTTGGCCAGTTCACCGCTATTCTGGTCTGGTTCGCTGTTGTCGCGCGCCCCTCCGCTGCATTATATCTTCCCGCTATTCGCCCATGTGATCCACTCCGAGTCCCAACCTCGCGCTCCACCAGCATCGCTTCCGCTGATTTAAAAATAAATAGACTGCAGCCAAATTATTCCTGTTGAGACTATTCAACCGGGCGGGTTATTTACGCCTGTCGGAATTCCCCACTGCACTCAATAAACATCGCAACCCTGTTGGCATTATTCTCACGCCAAACCGGGCCAAAGCTTATTAACGGCGGCATGATGCTCCGGGTTTCACTGCGCCTAAATAACCGGCTGTTGCGATGTAAAAGTATTTTTAGCGTCAAAATTGACATTAAGGAACGATGATGTTCGGAAAAACCAACAATTATAAGAAGCGCCCTCTCTCCCTGCATATTACTGCGGCTATGCCGCTGTTTGTCCTGGCGGGCTTCAATGCTCATGCTGCACAACAGCACCAGCATGAAGTAGCGGTAAAGGCCAATGATGGCGACGTGATCACCGTCACCGCACCGCTCTATTCGCCGATGACGATAGTGACCTCACCGAAAACCCCTCGCCAGCCAGTGCCTGCCAGCGACGGTTCTGATTATCTGAAAACTATCCCAGGTTTCTCACAGATCCGTAATGGCGGCACCAATGGCGACCCGGTGTTTCGCGGCATGTTTGGATCCAGGCTGAAAATTTTGACCGACGGTGGCGAAATGTTGGGTGCCTGTCCTTCACGAATGGACGCGCCGACTTCCTATATTTCACCAGAAAGTTATGACCTGTTGACGATTACCAAGGGGCCGCAAACGGTGCTTTGGGGCGCAGGATCCTCTGCCGGTACGGTGCGCTTTGAACGAGAGCGTCCGCAGTTTGATAAACCAGGCATCAAAGGCAACGCCAGCATGCTGGCCGGTTCCAACGGCCGTTGGGATGAAAACATTGATGCCAGCCTGGGCGGTGAACAAGGTTATCTGCGCCTGATGGGCAATAAATCACGCTCTCATGATTACCAGGACGGCAATGGCGATCGCGTGCCCTCTCGCTGGGACAAATGGAATGGCGATCTGGCACTGGGTTGGACTCCGGACACCGATACCCTGCTGGAAGTGACCATGGGCCGGGGTAATGGTGAAGCGCGCTATGCCGGGCGCAGCATGGATGGTTCGCAGTTCAAGCGCGAAAGTCTGGGCATGCGGGTAGAAAAATCCAATATTGGCGAGGTGTTCGACAAGCTGGAAGCCCAGGTGTATTACAACTACGCCAACCATATTATGGATAACACCACCCTGCGTTCACCCGGCCAAGGCGGCATGGCGATGGGACACATGGGCATGGGGATGCCTATGCACGCCGGCATGACCATGCAGTTGGATCGTCGCACCGTCGGCGGTCGAGTGATGGGTACCTGGCTGTGGCAAGATTTTAAGTTGGAAAGCGGTATGGATACGCAGACCAACACGCATCGCAACAAACGGGGTAACGCCTGGCAAGAGGATGCGCAGTTCCATAACTACGGTGCCTTTGGTGAACTGACCTGGAGCGCGACCGAACAGAGCAAGATCATCAGCGGTGCTCGCCTCGATCGTACCCTGGTGGATAACTACAAAACTGGCAACGATACTGAGCGTTCCGATACGCTGCCTAGCGGATTTAGCCGTATTGAGCACACATTGGCCGGCATGCCGTTGATGCTGTACGCAGGGATCGGCTATACCGAGCGTTTCCCCGACTATTGGGAGCTGTTCTCCCCGACATTTGGGCCTGGCGGCAACAAGAGTGCGTTTGACAGCGTGAAGAGTGAAAAAACCACGCAGATCGATATCGGTGCTCAATATACCGATAAGCGATTTAACAGCTGGGTATCGGCGTATGTTGGCCATGTGAATGACTTTATCTTGTTCAAATACGATCCGCATCACGCCCGTATCAGCCAGGCCGATAACGTTAACGCCACCATCATGGGCGGTGAAATGGGTATGGGTTACCAGTTGACCGAACACTGGAAGACCGATGCCAGCCTGGCTTATGCCTGGGGAAAAAACACCAGCGACAACCAGCCGTTGCCGCAAATCCCACCGCTGGAGGCTCGCTTTGGTTTGACCTACGAACGAGGCGACTGGAGCAGCACCGGCCTGTGGCGTGTGGTCAGCAGCCAGCACCGCGTAGCCATCAATCAGGGCAACGTGGTCGGTAAAGACTTTGCCGACAGC
The DNA here is from genome assembly GCF_046531865.1 of Serratia sp. AXJ-M. NCBI lineage: Bacteria > Pseudomonadati > Pseudomonadota > Gammaproteobacteria > Enterobacterales > Yersiniaceae > Serratia > Serratia sp. AXJ-M. Next base: position 2,573,949 of record NZ_CP059394.1, read on the forward strand.
CCGGGTTTTGGCGTGCTGTCCGCCAATGTGGCTTATAAGGTGAACTCGCACGTCAAGCTCAGCACCGGCCTGGATAACATTCTCAATAAAACCTACAGCGAACACCTGAATCTGGCAGGTAACAGTACCTTCGGCTATTCGTCGAATACGTCGGTCAATGAACCGGGCCGCACCCTGTGGGCCAAGGTGAATGTCACCTTCTAACCAGGTGCTATGGGGCGGTGTATGCATGCCACCGCCCCATGTTTGTTATTGCTCCGCGCGCTGATTTTGTTATTCACGGGCAATTTGCTGAAATACAGCCGCCCACATGCCTGAAACCGTGCAGATATCTTTATGCAACCGACGAGACTATATGCTCTCGCAGCCATTGATGCGCCGGATCGCGATGGGCACGCTCATGCCATAGCATGGTCATCTCGAAGCCCGGCAGCTCGACGGGCGGCTCCACCACCTGCAACGCGCTATTATTGCGTACCAGACGTGACGGCAGCATGGCCACCAGCTCTGAGGTTGCCAACACCGACATCACAAACAGAAAATGCGGTACGGAAAGCACCACTCGCCGGGTCAAACCGGCTTCCGCCAACACTTTGTCGGTGATGCCGAAAAAGCCCCCGCCGTCCGGCGAAACCATCACATGTTCCAGCTCACAAAACTCAGCCAGTGAAGGTGGTTTTTGCAAGCCTGGGTGTCCGGCTCGTCCCACCAGCACGTAGCGTTCGCTAAACAAAATTCGTTGTCGCAAATGGGCTGGAGCCCCTTCACGGGTATGAAAGGCCAAATCTATCTCACCCTGCTCCGCCTGCCTGGCGATGCGTGAAGGCACTGTCTCGATCACTGCCAGTCTGCTGTTCGGTGCCGCAGCCCGCAGGCCCATCAACGCCGGCTGAACAATGGTTGACTCGCCATAGTCAAAAGCCGCTACGCGCCAGGTATTTTCAGCCACTTTGGGATCAAAGGGCGATGAAGGTGACACCGCTTGTTCCAGTGCTTCAAGTGCCTGCCGCAGCGGTTCACGTAACTCGTCGCCGCGTGCGGTGGGCCGCATTCCTCGTGGCCCCGGCAACAGCAGCGGATCGTTAAAGATGTCTCTGAGTTTGGCGAGATGCACACTGACCGCAGGTTGTGAGAAGTTTAAACGTTGTGCCGCCCGGGTAACGTTGTGCTCTGAAAGCAAGGCGTCCAGCGTGACCAGCAGGTTAAGATCCAGACGTCTGATATTATTCATGCTAATACCTGTAATATTAGAAATTCATTTCTAATATACCTTGCAGCAGCCTAACCTGCCTCCATCAATCAATGGAGGTTCCACAATGAACGTTTTAATCGTCTACGCCCACCCTGAACCGCAGTCATTAAATGGTTCACTCAAGGATTTTTCAGTACAGCGGCTCGAAGCTGCCGGCCATGCGGTGCAAGTTTCCGATCTGTATGTCATGCAATGGAAAGCGACGCTCGACGCCAATGACAGTACGGCCCAACCCGGTAATCGTTTCAATCCGTCGCTCGATTCCCAGCAGGCTTTTGCTCAGGGGTTACAGAGCAAAGATATTGAACTGGAACAGGAAAAGCTGCTGTGGGCCGATACGGTGATCTTGCAGTTCCCGCTGTGGTGGTTTTCGATGCCGGCGATCCTTAAAGGCTGGGTTGAACGCGTCTATGCCTACGGATTTGCCTATGGCGTCGGCGAACACTCTGACGTCCGTTGGGGGGATCGTTATGGTGAAGGTACCCTCGCCGGTAAACGCGCGATGCTGATTGTCACTACCGGCGGATGGGAGTCGCACTATGCGCAACGCGGCATCAATGGCCCGATCGATGACATTCTGTTCCCTATTCAACATGGCATCCTGCATTATCCCGGTTTCGAGGTGCTGCCGCCCTTTGTTCTTTATCGCACTGGGCGGGTCGATGAAGCGCGCTTTGCCGAGGCTTGTAACGCACTGGGGCAACGCCTCGATGAATTGGAGCAAACCTCGCCTATTCCCTTCCGTAGGCAGAATGCGGGCGAGTACGAGATCCCGGCATTGACGCTGAAACCCGATATTGCTCCCGGACGTAAGGGCTTTAGCGCGCATATTGAATAATTAATGGAACCTTCTTCCAACCCACGGTATTGGCCGACGCCAATGAACAGATGCGGTTGGCGCATGAAGAAACTTTCGGGCCGCTGGCAGCCTGCTTCCGTTTCCATACCGAAGAGGAAGTGATTCGCCGGGCTAACGACACGCCTTTCGGATTGGCCGCCTACCTCTACACTCGCGATCTGGCGCGTGCATTCCGTGTCACGCGCCAGTTGGAAAGCGGTATGGTGGGCATCAATGAGGGCATTATCTCGACTGAAGTGGCGCCCTTTGGCGGTGTCAAAGAGTCTGGCCTGGGCCGTGAGGGCGCGGATGTGGGGCTCGAGGAGTATCTCGAGACCCAGTATGTCAATTTGGGGCAACTGGGCGGCGAATAAATAGCTGTTCGGTCATCAATTGCCCCCACTGTGTGCCCGGCTGCTCTTCTGCAAGCACGAAACCGACGCTTTCATAAAGATGCCGGGCCGCATCCAGCCCTTTGAAGGTCCACAGATGGGTTTCGTCAAAGGCATGCTCATCGCAAAAACTGACCGCCCGGTTCAGCAACTGGCGGCCAATACCGCTGCCACGCAGGCTGTCATCGATAATAAATGCGCGCAAGTGAGCACGGTTGTCCCCCAAGCTTTCACCATCAATCGATACAGAGCCGACAATGCGATCGCCCTTCAGCGCGGACCAGGTCTGGTTTAATGGATTCGACAAACGCCCGGCCAGATCGGCCAATGCCGCGCCCACCGTAGCTTCGAAGAAGGCGCCGAAACCCACGGTGCGGGAATAGTATTGCATGTGCATTTCCAGCGTTCTGGCGGTGAACCCCGGCAGATAGCCGCTGACAATCTCGATGGGCGCTGCAGCAACCGGCGTTTCTCCCAGGCGATGTGCTCGCAACGCTGTGGCATAGCTCTGCAGCCCATTGGCGATGCTGACGCTGGCGTCTGCCGGCAACTGCTCCAGCGCGGTAAGCACCTGACGATCGGCAAAACGATTGATGCCCGCCAGGGTTTCTCGTCCTTGCGCCGTCAGCCGCAGGATCTTCTCTCTGGCATCTCGCGGGCTGACCTGCGTTTCCAGCTCCCCGGCTTTGATCAGCTTGTTCAACATGCGGCTGACGCTGGATTTCTCCAGGTTAAGTACATTGCAAAGCTCGGCGGCGGTATCAACCTGGCGATCGCCTATTTCAATCAACGCATGCACCGCCGATGGCGGCAGTTCGGTTCCTGCCAGGGTATTGCCCATAAAGCCGAGCTCACGCACCAAATGGCGCGACGCATCCCTGATCGGGTGTAAATACGGACTTGGTTGGGTGGTTGACATGATCGGCACTCTGATATGGTTGTATTGTACAACCATATCAGAGTTATTCAGCAGTGCAAAGGGGCATGAGTCTTACAAGACAGCGGCCCGTCAACAGGCACGCTCAGGTTTTTTAGGCGCTCTCGCCCTTTTTTAACTCTTTCAGGTACTTGTAAACCGTGGCGCGGCCGAGGGATAACACGTTGGCGATATAGTCGGCGGCGCTTTTGGCTTTAAACGCCCCTTCGTTATACAGGTCAATCACCAACTGCTTTTTCTGTTCACGGCTCAATGAACCCAATGAAGCGTTTTGCTGGCGGATCCACTCGTGCAGGAAGGTATTGATCTTCTCCTGCCAGTCGTCTTTGAATAACTGCTGTGGCTGAGGCTGCAAACGGGTGACCGACAGGAACATATCCAGCGCATTTCTGGCGTCTTCAAATGTCGCGGTGCTCAAATTAATGCACAGCAGGTAGCGGGGAACGCCCTGTTCGTCTTTCGCGGCAATGCTCACCGAACGCATTTTCTTGCCGTCCCAGTTGAGTTTCTCGTACGGCCCGGTCACCTGACCTTCGCTGTCGATGTCAAAATCCTCCAAACCGGCATCGTCACCCGGTTTGCGTTTCGACAGATTATTGGCGAGGTACGCCACCTTATTGGTAGAGAGATCGTGTATCACCACTTCCACATTGGGAAAAAACAGCGCTGCAATGCCGTCGGCAACCGACTGCAATAATTCTAATTGGGACGTGGTTTTCAGCACTCTGCTGTTACTCCATAGCGATAAGGCATGATGATATTGGCCAGTTTTCATCATTGGGTCAGCCGCTTAGCATACCTCAGTTGCCCCGCAATGCCGAGCGGGAGAACGGCTAACCGCCCTCCCGAGACTGGCTTATTCCGCCTCGCGCCGGCTTTGGTAAAACACATAGTCTTCCTGAGCCACGCTGTCTTTGATTCTAAAGCGCCAAACGATTGCCAGGGTGATAAACCACAGCGGCATGCTGCACAACGCTATCAGAGTATCGCGATCAAAGATCATCAGCACCAACGTGAAGGCAAAGAACGCCAATGTCAGCCAGGTCATTATCACCCCACCCGGCATTTTGAACAGCGAACGTGCATGCAGGTCGGGCCGCTGTTTGCGGTAAACCAGATAGGCCGCCAGGATCATGCCCCAGCTGTAAACCACCAGTATCGCCGCCACGGTAGACACGATAGTAAATAGCGTCATGACGTTCGGCATCAGGATCAGCAACATCGTCCCCACTACCATGCAAAAGCACGAGAACATCAGGCTGCGGATCGGAATGGCGGTAGTGCGCGAAAGTATCTTGAACTGCCCATGGGCATGCTTCTCCATCGACAAGCCATACAGCATACGGGTACTGGAATAGACGCCACTGTTGGCTGAGGACATCGCCGAAGTCAGCGCCACAAAGTTGATGACCGCAGCGGCAGCAGGTAACCCCGCCTGATCGAACAGCATCACAAACGGGCTGCTGTCCGGTGAAATATGGCTCCATGAGGTTACGGCGATGATCGCCAGCATGGAGAACACATAAAAGATGATGATCCGCACCGGGATAACGTTAATCGCCTTCGGCAGTACTTTGTGTGGATCTTTGGTTTCAGCCGACATGGTGCCCAACAGCTCAATACCGGTGCAGGAAAAGATGGCGATCTGGAAGCCGGCAAAGAAACCAAGAATGCCGTGCGGCATGAAAATAGCAGGATCGGTGATGTTGTTCACCGAGGCTTTAACCCCGTCCGGCGAAGTCCAGCCAATAAACACCATCCAGGCCCCGGTGACGATCAACGCGATAATGGCGATCACCTTGATGATGGCAAACCAAAACTCCGCTTCGCCAAACATCTTCACCGACAGCATATTGAACAGGCACAACAGCCCTAAGGTCAGTAAAGCCGGTAGCCAGGGCGAAACCTCGGGGTACCAGTACTGTATGTAGCCGCCGCAGACCACCACGTCGGCAATGCACGTCACCACCCAGCTCAGCCAATAGGACCACCCCAGAAAGAAGCTGGCTTTCGGCCCCAGGTATTCGGAAACGAAATCGGCAAACGAGCGGTAGTCGAGCTTGGTCAGCAACAGCTCCCCCATCGCTCGCATCACCATAAACATAAAGAAGCCGACAATCACATAGGTCAACACAATAGAGGTGCCGGAAAGCGCGATGGTTTTACCCGATCCCATAAATAAGCCAGTCCCAATGGCGCCGCCGATGGAAATCAGTTGAATATGGCGCTCGCTGAGTCCGCGTTGCAATGTTTGGGCGCAGTCAGGCCCCTCGGTTGAAGAAGCCTTCAACCGATGTTGCTTACTTTTTGTCATGGTGTTACCTGTCCGTCATTAAGGCGATTAAGCAGCGGACAGCCGCTGCTGCAGGAGTGAAACGCATTGCGCGTTGTACCGGCAAAAAAATTCAGGCAAAACGATACCGTCCCTTTGTTAAAGGGAAGTTAAAAAATGTACGCATCAGAAAACGGCTGTTCGAGCTGCGCGCTAGCCCACATTTAGCATGCGAAGCATGAGCGTGGAGGGTGATTCATTTATTATCAGTCGGTTATGATTATTTTTGTTCAAGAATAAAACGCTGACAACGTCGATTTAACATGAATTTAACTCTGGCGTCAGGAAACGGCATTGTCAACACGACACTTAAATAAAATGAAACTTTTTGATCACATTCAAGCTTCTGAAAAATAGATAAAAACGGGTTTTATGCATTTTTTATGCATAAACCATGAGTAGCTCCCGCAACCACCGTACAAAAGTAATTAACTATTCATTTTTACGCCGTCAAACCGGCTTGAAAGCGGCCTGTGGCCCGATGAGTGGGGGCTAACAAGCCGCGTTTTTAATGGTAAATTTAGCGTCGCAAAAGTGTTATGCACTTAGTAATCCACGGTTAAACAAAATAAATACCTATATATAAAAAGGTTGGTTATGGAAAAGCTATCCTACGCTTCAGAAAGCAGCACAACGGCCTGGGCCACCTATCTGCAACAAATCGACCGCGTTGCACCTTATCTCGGTGAGCTGTCGCGTTGGGTTGATACCCTGCGTCACCCTAAGCGTGCGCTGATCGTTGATATTCCTCTGCAGATGGACGACGGTTCAATCCGCCACTTCGAAGGTTTCCGCGTTCAGCACAACCTGTCGCGCGGCCCGGGTAAAGGCGGCATCCGTTACCACCCAGATGTTGATCTCGATGAGGTTATGGCGCTGTCAGCCTGGATGACCATCAAATGTGCGGCAGTTAACCTGCCTTACGGTGGCGCCAAGGGGGGGATCCGCGTCGATCCTTTCAAACTGTCTGAAGGCGAGCTGGAAAGATTGACCCGCCGCTACACCAGCGAAATCGGCTTTATCATCGGGCCACAGAAAGATATTCCCGCACCGGACGTCGGCACCAACTCCAAAGTGATGGCCTGGATGATGGATACCTACTCCATGAACCACGGCACTACCATCACCGGCGTTGTCACCGGTAAGCCTATCCACCTGGGCGGCTCTCTGGGCCGTGAAAAAGCGACCGGCCGTGGCGTGTTCGTGACCGGTTGTGAAGTGGCCAAACGTTTGGGCGTACAGCTTGAAGGTGCCAAAGTGGCGGTACAGGGCTTTGGTAACGTGGGCAGCGAAGCGGCTCGTCTGTTCGTCGGCATCGGCGCACGCGTAGTCGTGATCCAGGACCACTCAGCGACCCTGTCCAACCCAGACGGCATCGACCTGAACGCATTGACCGAATGGCAAGCCAAGAACAAGCAGATCGCTGGCTTCCCTGGCGCTAAAGAAATCGAAAGCGAAGCTTTCTGGTCCGTCGACATGGACATCCTGATCCCAGCCGCCCTGGAAGGTCAGATCACCCGTCAACGTGCAGAAATCCTCAGCGCCAAGCTGGTACTGGAAGGGGCAAACGGCCCAACCTACCCAGATGCGGACGACGTTCTGCGTTCACGCAACATCACCGTAGTGCCTGACGTTATCTGTAACGCCGGCGGCGTGACCGTCAGTTACTTCGAGTGGGTGCAGGACATGGCCAGCTACTTCTGGAGCGAAAGCGAAATCAACGAGCGTATGGACAAGATCATGACCGACGCTATGGTTCACGTTTGGAACAAGTCCGAAGAGAAGAAATGCAGCCTGCGCACCGCGGCCTATATCGTCGCCTGTGAGCGTATCCTGACCGCACGTAAAGAGCGTGGCATTTACCCAGGTTAATGCGTTATCCATCCCGGCTTGCACTGCAGGCCGGGATCATTTCAAAATATCCCCTTCTAACGCAGCAACCTTTTCAACACCTTTCCGGTGCTGGTCATCGGTAACCGCTCGACAAACTCCACGATACGCGGGTATTTAAACGCCGCCAGTCGCTCTTTGGTCCAGATAATCAAGGCTTCTTCCGTTACCGCCTCGTCTAGATCTTTCAACACCACCACCGCTTTAATTTCCTCTCCCAGCGATGGATGTGGCACCCCGATCACCGCCACCAACGAAACCGCCGGGTGGCGAATCATCAGTTCTTCCACTTCTCGCGGATAAACGTTAAAGCCGCCCCGGATAATTACGTCTTTCGACCTGTCGACAATAAAATAAAAACCGTCGGCGTCGCACCGTGCCAGATCGCCGGTTCTAAACCAGCCGTTTTCCAGAACCTCGGCCGTGGCCTCCGGGCGATTAAGATAACCTTTCATCACGTTGTGACCGCGCACCGCTAACTCACCGACCTGATCGATCTCCGTTATCGTTTTGCCGGTGACATCAACCAGCCGGACTTCAACGCCCCAGATCGGTTGGCCGATAGACCCCACTTTGTTGACGCGTCCTGGGTGATTGAAGGTAGCGACCGGGCTGGTTTCCGACAGCCCGTAGCCCTCCAGAATGTTAACGCCGAAACGACGGGCAAAATCTTCAATGATTTGCACCGGCAAACTGGCCCCGCCGGAGACCGCCATGCGTAAATTTTTGCGCAACAGCGACAGATCTACGCTGTCGTCCAGCGCATTCAGCAGTGCCCAATACATGGTAGGTACGCCGGCGAAAAAAGTGATGGCGTGCTTTTGCATCAGCGAGATAGCCAGCTTTGCATCAAAACGGGGCACCAGCACCAGCGTTGCTCCCAAGGCGAAGCCGGCATTCATCTGGACGGTTGAGCCGAAAGTATGGAACAGCGGCAGCGTTACCAAATGGCGATCGGGGCGTTCAACCGAGCTATTGAATAACTGCACCGAACCCAGCGCATTCAGCACCAGGTTGGAATGGGTCAACTCCGCCCCTTTGGCACGGCCGGTGGTTCCGCTGGTGTAGAGGATCACTGCGGTGTCGGACTCCAGGGTGCTGGCGCTGTCAAAATCGGTAGGTTGCTGGCGAATGGCCTGGCTGAAGCGGTCACCGCTCAGCGGCAGGCTGTCACCGATAATAATAAAGTCGCGGCACGATTGCATGGCATCGAACGCGATTTTTGCCTCTTCCCCCAAGGTTAATCCATGGCCCCCTTCAAAACAAAAGAAGGCCACCGCCTGCGAATCCTGCAGGTAGTATTCAAACTCCCCCGCCTTCAGCAAGGTATTTAACGGCACCACCACCGCACCCGTTTTGAGAATGCCGAAGTAAATCGCCGGAAACTCCCAACGGTTTGGGCAGGCCAACGCCACCCGCTCCCCCGGTTTCACGCCCCGAACCCTCAGCAGATGGGCAACCTGATTGGCGAGCTGATCGAGTTCGCCATAGCTAAGCTGGAATTCGTCCTGAACCAGCGCCAGACGATTGGGGAAAGTACGCGCACTCTCTTCAAGCAATGTGGCCAAATTAAGCATATGGGGGTCTCATGAGCAGAAACCGGGAAGCCCGGTGAGTCGATAATTGAGATACTGCGCCACCTCATTGAGGTTGATCTCCCTGAACCGCCTCCGGCGGTAAAATCAGTATAGATGCACCTACGCCAGAAGCAGGTTCGCGTTCCACACACCGGTAGGCTATATGTTAGGGATTATTCCTCCCGGAGATCCCCGTATGAGCAAGAAAAAGATCCTGATGCTGGTTGGTGATTACGCTGAAGATTATGAAACCATGGTGCCCTTTCAGGCATTGCAGATGATTGGCCATCAGGTGGACGCCGTCTGCCCGGACAAGGCCAAGGGTGATTACATCATGACGGCAATCCATGATTTCGACGGCGCGCAGACCTACAGTGAAAAACCTGGCCACCGTTTCACCCTGAATGCCGACTTTGCCGCGGCAAAAGAAGAAGACTACGACGCGCTGTTGATCCCCGGCGGCAGAGCGCCCGAGTATCTGCGCCTGAACCCGCAGGTGATCAAGCTGGTGCAGGCTTTTGACGCCGCACGCAAACCCATCGCCGCGGTGTGTCACGGCCCGCAGCTGTTGGCCGCCGCCGGGGTGTTGAAAGGCAGAACCTGCAGCGCCTATCCGGCCTGCGCCCCGGAAGTGCAGCTGGCCGGTGGCCACTTTGCGGATATCGGTATCGATCAGGCCCATATTGACGGCAATCTGGTGACCGCCCCAGCCTGGCCGGCGCATCCACAATGGCTGGCGAAATTTGCCGAGTTACTGGCACAATAACTCCGTTAAAAGGCCCGCAATTTCTTTGCGGGCCTGAAACTGCATTCGGCGCGATGAGTTAACTCATCCAATATTGGGAATATCGCGATATCATTTTAATTGTTCAATCAGAAAGTGGATGTCGTAAAGCCAGCGTTTGGCCCGTGCGGATCGCACCAGCATATAAACATACAATGGCCGGATCCTTTCCATTTCAAGATCCCAGTGATTCGCGCGACGATTTGATGAGGAGAACAATAACGCCGACTTTGACTCCTGACGAAAATACAGCTCATGATTGTAATTGCTGCTGTCGATGAGAAAGGCGTCGAAATAGCCACGCATCAGCGTTTCCGACATTGGCAAGGAGAGGTGCAGCTCTTTGTTTATTTCCGTATTGAGAGTAACGGCAACCCCCTTTTTAAGCAGGCTGGGCGAATTATAGCGATCAATCACTGAAATGACCTGTTGCTGAATATCACTTTCCATTTCAACCTCAATATATTTGGCCGCGGGGATGATGCGATATTATTCAGACCCTGCTGATTGTGGCGAGTTCTCCATCGTCTGGTCATTTTCCCTTTCTTTACACTTCCACCACAGAATGAATATAAAAAAACGCAGCGCGCTATCATCACACTGCGTTATTTAATTATTGCCTGGGCTAAATCTTATTGGGTTAAAGATCTATTGTTGGCAACCACGCCATCGCCCTGCTTTTCTGCCGCGATGCCCCCACCCAGCACTTTATACAGAGTAATCAGGTTTTGATATTCGGTTTGGCGAGCAGCAATCAGCGACTGCTGGGCGGTATATAGCGTTCGCTGCGCGTCCAACATCACCAGATAGGTATCCACGCCATGGCGGTAGCGCAGCTCCGCCAGGCGATAATATTCCTTCGAGGCCGCCACATAGCCGGTTTGCGCCGCTAACTGTTCCTGAATTGTGCCCCTGCGTGCCAACGCATCGGCCGTTTCCTGGAATGCCGTCTGCACCGCTTTTTCATAGGTGGCGACGTAGAGGTCTTTCTGCGCCTTGGTGTAATTCAACTGCGCCGTATTATAGCCACCGGTAAAGATCGGCAGGCTGATGCTCGGTGCGAACGACCAAACGCCCGCCCCCTGACTAAACAGGGATGACAGTTCTCCACTGCCCACCCCGCCGCTGGCGGTCAGGCTGATAGACGGGAAGAACGCCGCTCTGGCGGAACCGATATTGGCATTGGCAGCCTTCAGGTTATGCTCGGCCTCCAGCACGTCCGGACGGTTCAGCAGCACCTGCGACGACACATTGGCCGGTATATCTTTCATGATGCCAGACAACGCTTCGATCCCATCAGGCAACAGGCTCTCCGGCACGCTTTGCCCGACCACCAGATCCAGCGCGTTTTTCGCCTGCGCCGCGCTGGTGGTGTAGCTGGCCACGTCTGAACGCGCCTGCTGATAGACCGTCTCGGCCGACGCCACGTCAACCATCGACAAAATACCGTTTTGCTGATTCTTGCGCGTTACCGCCAACGACTGTTTGGCACTTTCCATGGTGCCTTTGGCGGCGGCCAGATTGCTGCGTGCGGCCGCCACATTTACCCAGTCGGTCACGGTGTCGGCAATCAGTGCCAAACGGGTACTTTTCGCCGCTTCGGACTCCGCCAAATAGCTCTCGAATTTAGCGCGAGTCAGGCTGCGATTTTTGCCAAACAGATCCAGCTCGAAAGAACTGGTGCTTGCCGTCGCTTCGTAACTTTGGCTGATCGCCGTGGCATTGCCACTACCGGTCAATGCCCGGCCACGACTGCCGTCCACTCCGGCATTGATGGTAGGAAACAGATCGGCACGTTGCTCACCGTAGAGCGCCCGGGCAGATTCGATGTTGGCAATGGCCTCGCGCAAATCGCGACTGCTGCTCAGCCCCATCTCCACCACCTGCCGTAACCGGCTATCGACCACATAGTCACGCCATGGGATGTCCGGATAGCTTAATGACAATTTACCCGAGGGCGCAGTATAAGCGGCCCCTTGCGGCAGCGTTGAGGGCACCGGCGCCTGCGGGCGTTGATAATCCGGATCCAGCGAGATACACCCCGCCAGCACCAGCGGAAAGGTCAAAGTGATTAAACGTTGCAGCACGTTATTCTCCTGCCTGCGGCGCAGTGTTTTCTGTTTGTTTGGCGGAGGTTGTTTTGCGTGAAAACATCCGGCGTACCAATACGTAGAACAAAGGAACGAAGAAGATTGCCAGTAATGTCGCCGTAATGGTGCCGCCGATGATCCCGGTACCTATGGCGATCCGGCTGTTGGCCCCGGCGCCGCTGGAAACCGCCAAGGGCAATACGCCGGCGCTGAATGCCAGAGAGGTCATCAGAATAGGACGCAGGCGCATACGGGAAGCCTCAACGGCGGCGGCGATCAAGGCTTCGCCGCGCTGATAATTTTCTTCGGCGAATTCAACGATCAGAATGGCGTTCTTGGCCGACAGGCCGATGATGGTTAATAGCGCCACCTGGAAATAAATGTCGTTTTCCAGCCCGCGCAGCGTGATGGCCAACAGGGATCCCACCACGCCCATCGGCACCACCATCATCACGGCAAACGGGATTGACCAGCTCTCATACAGCGCCGCCAGGCACAGGAACACCACTACCAACGAAATGGCATACAACGATGCCGCCTGCCCGCTGGTCAGGCGTTCCTGATATGACAACCCGCTCCAGGAGAAGCTGCTGGCGGACGAGAACTGTGATGCCAGTTTTTCCATCTCGTCCATTGCCGTGCCTGAACTGGTACCGGGCGCGCCCTCGCCGGTGATTTCAAACGAGGACAGTCCGTTATAACGCGACAGGTTTTCCGGCCCGTAAATCCAATGTGAAGAGGCAAAGGCAGAGAACGGCGTCATGCTGGTCGTGCTGCTGGAGGTGCCGCGAACAAACCACTTATCGAGATCCTCCGGCTTTGACCGATACTCGACGTCACCCTGCATATAGACCTTTTTCACCCGGTTGCGGTCGATAAAGTCGTTGATGTAGGTGCTGCCGAACGCGCTGGTGAGCGTACTGCTGACGTCGCCGGCGCTCAGGCCCAGCGCCTGCAGTTTGTCGTTGTCGATGTCTACCTGCAGCTGTGGCGTATCCGGCAGGGTGTTGGCGCGCACCGCGCTCAGACTCGGGTTTTTCCCGGCGGCGGCGATGATCTGGTCACGCATCACTTGCAACTCCGCACGGGTGGTCGCCCCTTTAGCCTGCAGTTCGAAGGTGAAACCGTCGGACTGGCCGAAACCGTCGATCGCCGGTGGGCTCATCGAGAACACCTGGGCATCGCGGATAGTGGCAAAGTGCGCCATTGCGCGTTTGGCAATGGCATCGGCGGTGTTGGCACTGCCGGGCCGCTGGCTCCAGTCCTTGAGACTGACGAAGGCCATACCGGCGTTTTGCCCGCTGCCGCTGAAACCAAAACCGTTGATGGTGAAAATGGTGCTGACGTTGGCCTTCTCGTCGGTGAGGAAGTAATCTTTTACCGCGTCGCTGACCGCCGATGTCCTGGCATCGGTCGCGCCGGCAGGCAAGGTGTATTGCACCATCACCACGCCCTGATCTTCATTGGGCAAGAAGCCGGTCGGCAGCCGCATATACATCACGGCGGCGGCAATCAGCAACAGACCATACAGCAGCAGATAGCGCATTGGGCTGTGTATCACCCGGGCGACCTTATCGGCGTATTTCTCCTGCAGACGGTTATAGCCACGGTTAAATTTACCCAGCAGGCCCTTATCGGTCAGATCGTCATGAGCTGGTTTGAGCAAAGTGGCACACAATGCCGGTGCCAGCGTCAGCGCCAGGATCACCGACAGCACCATCGACGCCACGATGGTAACGGAGAACTGACGGTAGATAACCCCGGTGGAGCCGCCAAAGAACGCCATCGGCAGGAACACCGCCGACAGCACCATGGCGATACCGACCAGAGCCCCGGTGATCTCCTTCATCGATTTTTCCGTCGCCTCACGCGGCGGCAGCTTCTCTTCCCGCATCACGCGCTCGACGTTTTCCACCACCACAATGGCGTCATCCACCAATAGGCCGATCGCCAGCACCATGCCAAACAGCGTCAGGGTATTGATCGAATAGCCGAAGGCGGCGAGCACGCCAAAGGTGCCCAACAGTACCACCGGCACGGTAATGGTCGGGATCAGCGTAGTACGCAGGTTTTGCAGGAACACAAACATCACGATCACTACCAACACCACCGCCTCTATCAGCGTTTTCACCACCTCTTCGATCGAGATATTAATAAAATCGGTGCTGTCTTTCGGGTAGGCCACCTTGTAACCGTTCGGCATTGAAGTCTGATATTCCGCCACTTTGGCTTTGACTAGCTTGGCGGTATTGAGCGCATTGGCACCGGCGGCCAGCTTGACCGCAATCCCGGAGGCTGGATGGCCATTCAACCGGGCGCTGGAAGAGTAATCCTCGTTGCCCAACTCTACCCGCGCAACGTCGCCCAGGCGCACCAGTGCGCCGCTGCTGTCACTCTTGAGAATGATGTTGCGGAACTGCTCCGGTGTTTGCAGGCGCGACTGCGCTTTTACCGTGGCGGTCAGCTGCTGATCGGCACCGGACGGTAAATCGCCGACCTTACCGGCGGAAACCTGGGTATTTTGCGCTTCTATTGCCGTTGATACGTCGGAAGGCATCAGTGAAAAGGACGCCAGCTTGGTCGGGTCAAGCCAGATGCGCATGGCGTATTCCGATCCGAATACCTGCACATCGCCAACCCCTTCGATGCGCGACAGCGGATCCTGAATGTTGCTCACCAGATAGTCGGAAATGTCCGCCATGCTGGCCTTGTCGGTTTCATCATACAGACCGACGATCAGCAAGAAGCTGCTCTGAGATTTTTTGACCGTAACCCCTTGCGCGGTGACCTCGGTAGGCAAGCGACTTTCCGCCTGCTGCACCTTGTTTTGCACCTGCACCTGCGCGATATCCGGATCGGTGCCCTGGTCGAAGGTGACATTAATGCTCACAGAACCGTCGGAGCTGCTGGTGGCTGAAAAGTAAAGCAGCCCGTCCAGCCCGGTAAGCTGCTGTTCGATGACCTGAGTAACGCTGTTTTCCAGCGTCTCGGCATCGGCACCCGGATAGGTGGCGGAGATGGAAATCTGCGGTGGAGAGACGTCCGGATATTGCGAAATGGGCAGCGAGTTGATCGACATCAGCCCACACAGCATGATGATGATCGCAATCACCCAGGCGAAAACCTGTCGCCGAATAAAGAACTGCGCCATGGTTACTGCTCCCCGCCGTTAGCCGTCGGTTGTTTCACATCAACCGCTTTGACCTCAACGCCCGCAGCCACCTTATTGGTGCCTTCAACGATCAGACGGTCACCGGCATTCAGGCCCTTGCTGACCAGCCAGTTGCTGCCGATAACCTGTTCGGTAATGATCGTGCGTTGCTCCACTTTGTTTTGCGCGTTAACAACCAGCGCCGTGGCTTCGCCCTTGGCGTTACGGGTGATCCCCTGCTGAGGCGCCAAAATCCCCTTGGGATCGACGCCGTTGTCTACCGTGGCGTGAACATACATGCCGGGCAGCAATTCGTGCTCAGGATTAGGGAACACCGCACGCAAGGTGACGGAGCCGGTCGACTCGTCTACCGCCACTTCCGTCAGCTCCAGTTTACCGGGGTGGGTATATGGCGTGCCGTCCTCGAGTTTGATGGCTACCGGCGTGACATCGTCACGTTGCAGCGATGCCTGCTGTTTACGCAGTTTGAGCAATTGACTGCTGGACTGAGTGAGATCGACATAAATCGGATCGAGCGCGCGAATGGTCGCCAGGGCGTCGGTCTGACTGGCGGTCACCAAAGCACCCGGCGTAACGGAGGAAATGCCGATACGGCCGGAGATAGGCGCGCGCACCTGAGTGTACGCGAGATTGATTTTGGCCGACTCCAAAGAGGCCTGATACTGTGCGACGGCGGCAACCGCCTCCAGATAGGTTGCCATGGCATCATCCGCATCCTGTTTGGAAACGCCATTCTCTTTTACCAGCGCGGCGTAACGCTGCGACTTCAGGCGGCTGGACTTCACGGTGGCCTCAGCGCTTTTCAACTGAGCGGCAGCCTGATCGTAGCTGGCCTGATAGGTTGCGGGGTCGATCTGATACAGCACCTGCCCGGCCTTGACCTCGGCACCTTCGGTAAACAGGCGTTTTTTGATAATGCCGTCCACCTGAGGACGAACGTCCGAGGTCATGGTGGCGTTCACGCGGCCGGTCAAATCGCTGCTCAGCGTTACCGGTTGAGCCTGCAGCGTCGCGACACCCACTTCTTGCACGCTACCGGCGCCGGCGGGTGCTCCACCGCTCTGGCCATCACAAGCGGCCAGCAATAACGACAGGCTGACAAGTAAAACCTTTTTCCTTTGCATCGACTATCTATCCTATTGAGAACGTTTATTCTCAATATATAGAAAGCGCCGTTTTTAGTCTGACAGGGTTGCGTAAGGATTGCGTAAAATTGCATCGCAGAGCATGAGGAGAACCGGTGCGCGCCTGCTTTACGCACCGGTTTTGGCGGTTTTACTTATGGCGAAGCGGCACGTCTTTCAGCAACCAGGTCAATGCAAAGGCCAGTGCCATGACCCCGGCGGCAATCTGATACACCGAGTGGATGGCCCCGCCAAAGGCTTGCAAATAGTCGTTCTGCAACGTCAACGGCAGATGATGCACCGCCGCCGCGCCCAAAGAACGCGGTAACGCCGTTCCTTCAGGCAGCAAGCTGGCCAACCGACTGTGCAGCACATTGGTAAAAATCGCGCCAAACACGGCTACCCCGATGGATCCGCCGATAGAGCGAAACAGCGTAGCGCTCGAAGTGGCAACGCCCATGTGTTTTGGCTCGACGCTGTTTTGCGCCGCCAGGATCATCACCTGCATCACCATACCCAATCCCAACCCCAGCAGGCTGATGTAGAGATACAGCAGATGTACCGGCGTCGAGTTTTTCAGCGTCCCCAGCAGAATCATGCCTACCAGGGCACAGCAGGTGCCTATAATCGGAAAAATACGGTATTTGCCGCGCTTGCTGATTAACCGACCGCTAACGATGGAGCTGATCATGATCCCGCCCATCAGCGGCAGCAGCTGCATCCCGGCCTGGGTCGGCGTGGAATTCTTCACCACCTGCAAATACAGCGGCAGGAAAGTCACCGAACCAAACAGCGACATACCGACGATAAAGCCGACCAAGGCGCACAGCAAAAAGGTCCTGTTGCGGAATAAGTCGAGCGGAATGATAGGCTCGCTCGCCAGGCGTTCTTCGTAGATAAACCCGCCCAATGACACCAAACCAAAGGCCAAAATGCACCACAGCTGCCCGTCAGACCAGGTCATGACCGTACCGCCCTGACTGGTAAACAGAATAATGCAGGTCAGCGCGGCAGCCAGATAGCTGGCCCCCAGGAAATCGATTTCATGCTTGACCCGATTGACCCGGGATTGGAACACCGCCCCAATCACCAGCAGCGCGAAAATCCCCAGCGGCAGGTTGATATAGAAAATCCAGCGCCATGAGAAATGCTGCACCAGCACCCCACCAATCAACGGGCCTACCACCGTCGCCAAGCCGAATACGCCGCCAAACAGGCCCTGATAGCGTCCGCGTTCGGCCGGCGGGATCACATCGCCCACCACCGCCATGGTGACGACCAGCAAACCGCCACCACCCAGCCCCTGCAGGGCACGCATCAGGATAAGCTGGGTCATGTTTTGCGCCAATCCGCACAGCACCGAGCCGAGCAGGAAGACCACAATGGCAATCTGCAGCACGATTTTACGGCCGAACAGATCGCCGAACTTGCCATACAGCGGCACCACTATCGTCGATGCCAGCAAATAGGCGGTGACTACCCACGACAGATTTTCCAGGCCACCGAACTCGCCAACAATGGTCGGTAATGCCGTAGAGACAATGGTTTGATCGAGCGCCGCCAGCAACATGACCAGCAGCAATGCGGAGAACAACAGCCGGATCGAGGGCGCCTGCCCAGACGCTCTGCCGCTGTCTTCGCTGCCTGCCAGATGACCGATCCCCATTTAGATGAGCTCACTTGTAATTAATTAATCGAGTAATTAATATATGAGTGATTCTTTTCTCCGGTCAATGGATCTCACCGCGATGACAGCACAAAACGTTCAAGCCCCGCGCCGCCCTGGTCGGCCAAGCGGCGGCACCAAGGGCACAGAAAAACGCGAGCACCTGCTGGACACGGCGCTTAATTTGTTTGCCCGCCAAGGCATTGCCGATACTTCGCTCAATGCCATTGCCCGTGAAGCCGGCGTCACCCCCGCCATGCTCCACTACTATTTTCACAACCGCGAACAGCTGCTGGACGTGCTGATCGAAGAGCGTTTCCTGCCGGTACGGCTGGCCGCCGGCAGCGTTTTCGACGCCAATGCGGACGATCCTATTGCCGCCTTCACCCAACTGGCCCAAAGGTTTATCGATATCTCCACCGCGCATCCCTGGTTCGCCCCGCTGTGGTTGCGAGAAGTGATGAGTGATAACGGCGTACTGAAGCAACGGATGGATGAGCGTTTTGGTGATGCGCAGCGCAAAGCGGCCCTGAAGTCGATTATGCGCTGGCAGGCAGAAGGCAAGCTGAGTGCCGATCTGGAACCCTCTTTGCTGTTTATCACCCTGTTTGGCATGACGCTGCTGCCGCTGGCCACCGCGCCGAAATGGCACCGTGACAACAACAGCAGCAACGGCCCGCAGAGCGCTGAAGTCATCGCGCGGCATGCCATTGCATTATTAAGCTACGGGCTGGGACCGCAGCGCTAGAACGAGATCCATTTTGGTGCGACTCGCTCCTCCAACGAGCGTCTTTTCGCATCGGTATGGCTCCTTGTCCTCTGCTACCGCTAACTGTCTAACTGGCACCCTTTTTGCTTTGGCTACTCCTGCTAATTTGGCTTGTTAATCAGGGGTAGCTTATGTTTCAAACAATTAGAGTGGCATTGATCTGCTTCACCTTCAGCTTTGCCGGCGTGGCAAGCGCCGCCGGGGACTTACCGCACATCGTGATTTTAGCCACCGGCGGCACCATCGCCGGCTCTGCGGCCAGTAATACACAAACCACCGGTTATAAGGCTGGGGCACTGGGAGTGGAAACGCTGATTGCAGCGGTGCCGGAAATGCAGAAAGTCGCCCGCGTAGACGGCGAACAGATTGCCAATATCGGCAGCGAAAACATGACCAGCGATATCCTGCTCAAGCTGTCCAAGCGGGTCAATGAGCTGCTTTCACGCAGTGATGTGGATGGCGTGGTGATCACGCACGGTACCGATACGCTGGACGAATCGCCGTACTTTCTTAATCTGACGGTCAAGAGCAACAAACCGGTGGTGTTTACCGCCGCGATGCGCCCTGCCACGGCCATCAGCGCCGACGGCCCAATGAACCTGCTGGATGCGGTCACCGTTGCCGCCGACAAGCACTCCGTGGGGCGTGGCGTTATGGTCGTTCTGAACGATCGCATTGGCTCGGCCCGTTTCAGCACCAAAACCAACGCCACCACGCTGGACACCTTCAAAGCCCCGGAAGAAGGCTATCTGGGCGTAATTGTCGGTGGCAAGCCCTACTTTGAAACCCGAGTCGACAAGATCCACACCACTCGCTCGGTATTTGACGTACGTGATGTCAAGGTGCTGCCAAAAGTCGACATTATTTATGGTTATCAGGACGACCCTGAATACATGTACGATGCGGCCATTCAGCATAAAGTGGATGGCATTGTTTACGCTGGCACCGGTGCCGGCTCGGTCTCAGTGCGCAGCTCTGCCGGGATCAAAAAAGCGGAGAAAGCCGGTGTGCTGGTGGTTCGCGCCAGCCGCACCGGCAGCGGTATTGTCCCCGAGGACAGCGGGCAACCTGGCCTGGTGTCCGATTCGCTCAACCCGGCCAAGGCGCGTATTCTGCTGATGCTGTCGCTGACCAAAACCCATAATCCTCGCGTCATTCAGGATTACTTCCACACGTATTGATCCGCGTTCTCTCGACAGGGCCAAGGCTGGCCCTGTTGTAACAAGACTTAAATGGCCGGCAGCTGACTGGTCACGCAGTGGATGCCCCCACCGCCAGCGGCGATAGCGTCGATATTCAACTGCACCACTTCACGCTGCGGGTAAAGCGCCGTCAATAATTCCAAAGCTGCGGCATCCGCCCCGGCATCGCCAAACTCCGGGGCGATAATCGCGCCGTTGATGACAAAGTAATTGATGTAACCGGCGGCAAAATCCGCATTGCCCTTGCTGAAGCGGCTACGGCGTGGATCCAGCGGTGGCGACACCGTATGCACCTGTATCTTGCGGCCATCGGCATCCGTGGCCTGTTTGAGGATCGCCAAATGATCCAGCGTGACCTGGTGGTCGTAGGACTCAGGATCGCTGTCCAGATTGGCGATCACCACGCCTGGGCTGACGAAACGGGCGTAAAAATCGACGTGAGCGTCGGTAATGTCTTTGCCTTTAATCCCCGGCAGCCAGATGATTTTTCGCAGGCCCAGCATCGCTTTGAGCTCTTGCTCTACCCGCTCACGGCTCCAGCCAGGGTTGCGGTTGCGATTGACCCAACTGCTCTCGGTCATGATGCCGGTGCCATGACCATCCACCTCGATGCCCCCGCCTTCTCCTGTCAAGGCGCTGCGGCGCAGTGGGTTAACGCCGAAATGTCTGGCCTGGAAAGCGGCCAACTGAGCATCTTTACCGTGCCGTTGCTTATTGCCCCAGCCGTTAAAGTTGAAGTCCACCGCCGCCAATTCACCCGCATTGTTGGTAACGAAATTGGCAGCGATATCGCGCATCCAAATATCATCGAGCTCGGTAATGACAAAGGTCACATTGTGGCTGCCGCATTTTATCTCCGCTAACTCCCGTTCACGTTCGCGACAAAATACCGTCAGCGGCTGGTAAACCGCGATAGCACGGGCAATGCGCCCCAGAGCATCTTGCACGTCCGCCGTGAACGCCCCCCAAATCGCCCGCTGTGCGCCAAAAGCGATAAAGGCGCATTGCTGAGGCTCACCCTCATCGGGCATGCGCCAGTTTCCGCCAGCCGTTTTCTGAGCCGCGTGGCTGGACAATGATGCCAGCCCCATCGAGGCCGTCAGGCTAATGCCGGCAATCAGGGAAGCCTGTTTGATAAATTCACGACGTGTTGACATGGTTTGCTCCTGTATTGCCGCCAAAATAATAAGCTAAACTATTCAGCAAAAGACGGCGCGATGTCGATAACGGCTATGTTAATCCCTTTAATCCAGGTAAAACAAAGGATACATTTAGCGGACACCTGATTAGATAGGCTTATCAATAATGTTAAAGCACTGGCCCCCGATGAACGCCCTGCGCGGTTTTGAAGCCGCCGCCCGGCTGGGCAGCTTCCACCAGGCCGCCGATGAGCTGCACCTCACTCAGTCGGCGATCAGCCAACAAATTCGCAGCCTGGAAGCCTTCCTGGAGCAACCGCTGTTTTTCCGTAGCGGCCGCAGCGTCAGCCTGACCGATGCCGGTCAGGATCTCTACAGTACCGCCCAGGTGATGCTGCAACAGTTGGCCGTTGGCATCCGCCGTCTGGAGCAGTACCGCAAACCCAACCAGTTGATCGTCAACACCACGCCGGCGTTCGCCCGTCACTGGCTGGTTCCGCGCCTTAAAAGCTTCCACCGGCAGCATCCGGATATCGACCTGTGGCTGTTCACCACCTTCGACCCGCCGGATATGGCGACCGAAACCGTCGATCTGGCGATCCGTGACGATCTCAGTGCGCAAATTGAATGTAGCCTCAAAATGCTGCATCAGGATCGGCTCTATCCGGCTTGCCATCCTGAGCTGCTGAAACAGGACAAGGCACAACGCACCACCCTGCACGGCGAACGCGAGATGGACTGGAGCCATTGGGCCGTTCAGGGCGGCGCCAACGTTGGGCAAAGCAGCCACGGCCTGAACTTCTCCGATCCCGGCCTGCTGTTGGATGCGGCCTGCGACGGCCTGGGCATCGCTCTGGTCAGCGAACTGCTGGCGCAACAGGCCCAGGCACGTGGGGTATTGCAGCCGATGACGGAGCAAAGCGTGCGTGGCCCTCAGTGGGCCTGGCTTATTCATCGCGATAGCGAGAACAACCCGCTCGCCCGGCATTTTTGTGAGTGGTTACTAACACAATTGCCGGCGGCGATTTAACGTTCTACCTCACGCTTCCAAACGCCGGATAAAGCGCGGCGGATTGAGCGGTGCTACTTTCAATCAAGCGCCAGAAAAAGCTTAAACAATGGTGCTAAGTGGTTGTTGAGATTGAATTCACCTGTCATCGTTCAATTCGAAAAGGAAAGGCTATGCATTCTGGTTTATTGAAAACATTGGCACTCAGCGTGGCGCTGGCCACCCTCAGTCCTTCGGTATTCGCCGCTAATCTGAACGCCGGTGCCGTGGCGGCGCCGGATCAATACGGTGCCAAAGTGGCCGCACAAATTTTGCAGGCCGGTGGTAACGCCGTCGATGCTGCGGTCGCCACCGCCTTTACGCTGGCAGTGACCTACCCGGAGGCCGGCAACATCGGCGGCGGCGGTTTTATGACCCTGTACGTCGACGGCAAGCCCTACTTCCTCGACTACCGGGAAGTCGCCCCCAAAGCGGCCACCAAAACCATGTACCTTAACGAAAAAGGCGAAGTGATCGAGAACCTCAACCTGGTGGGCACCAAGGCCGCCGGCGTACCCGGCACGGTACTCGGGCTGTGGGAAGCGCATAAACGCTTCGGCAAGTTGCCCTGGGCAGAACTGCTGACCCCGGCTATCGGCTATGCGCAACAAGGCTTTAAGGTGGCCGGCCAGCAATACCAATACCGTGAGGATGCCAACAAGCTGTTCGCCGACAAAACCAACTTCGGCGATTACTTTGGCAGCATGAAACCCGGCGCGGTGTTTAAACAGCCGGAGCTGGCCAAAACGCTGGAACGCATCGCCAACAAAGGCGCTGACGACTTCTATCAGGGGGAAACGGCCAAGCTGCTGATCGCCCAGATGCAACGCGATGGCGGCCTGATCACCCAGGAGGATCTGACAGACTACCGGGTGAAATGGCGCGAACCGATGAAAATCGCCTGGCGCGGCAATACCCTTTATACCGCCCCGCTGCCGAGCTCCGGCGGCATCGCGCTGGCGCAGTTGCTGGGCATAAAGGAAGATCGTGCTGCCGATTTCAAAGGCGTTGAGCTGAACTCCGCCCGCTATATTCACTTACTGTCGGAAATCGAAAAGCGCGTCTTTGCCGATCGCGCCGATTACCTCGGCGATCCTGACTTTGCCAAGGTGCCGGTTGCTCAATTGGTCGCCCCGGATTATTTGCAAAAGCGGGCTGCGGAGATCAACCCGACCGCCATTTCACCGACCGAGAAGGTGCGGCCTGGGTTGGAACCCCATCAAACCACGCATTTCTCGATTGTTGACGCGCAGGGTAACGCGGTCAGCAATACCTATACGCTAAACTGGGACTTCGGCAGCGGCGTGGTGGTGAAAGGTGCTGGCTTCCTGTTGAATGACGAAATGGACGACTTCAGCGCCAAACCGGGCGTGGCCAATGCCTTTGGCGTGGTCGGTAGCGACGCCAACGCCATTGAACCAGGCAAACGCATGCTTTCGTCCATGAGCCCGACCATTATCACCCGCGACGGCAACGTTAGCCTGGTGATCGGCACCCCTGGCGGTTCTCGCATTTTCACCTCGATTTTCCAGGTGATAAACAATCTCTATGACTACCAGTTACCGCTGCAACAAGCGGTGGCCGCGCAGCGCGTCCATCACCAACTGTTGCCGAAAGACACTATCTTCTACGACGCTTTTGCTCCACTGACCGGCAAAGTGGCTGAACAGTTGAAAGCGATGGGTTACACACTGGAAGATCAGGGCTGGTACATGGGGGACATACAGGCGATCCGCGTCAAGGGTGACACGCCGGAAACCGCCTCCGATCCGCGTGGCCGCGGTGTGGGGCTGGTAGTGAAAAAATAACGATAAAACACCGGGCGGATCCGTTAGAGGTGCGCCCGGGTTTTATTTTTACCCTGCGGCATGCCATACGTTTGTTTGATTTACGTCCTCAACCTGCTCATTTTATCAACAGTCACACAGTTTATTCCTAATTTCCGGCACGCAATGCCTTCATTTCTTATACTCTCCTGCCGGCCCATTAACGGGCCGCGTTTCTTTTCTATCCTCACCCACAAGGAGTCACGATGAAAAATAACGAGCGCAAGCATCTCACGCGCCCGGAGATCGAGCGCATGCTGGCAGCCGCCAGCGACAGCCCCGATCCGGAACGCAATACCTGCCTGCTGTGGATGTGTTTTATCCACGGTTGCCGGGTCAGCGAACTGACCGGCCTGCACCTGGCGGATCTGGATATGGCGGCAGGTAGCCTGTACGTACGTCGCCTTAAAAACGGCCTGTCCACCGTGCAACCTTTGCATCCCATGGAGCGAAAATTGCTGACGCGCTGGCTAGAGCGCAGACAGCGTTATCCGGGGGCGAACGACTACGACTGGTTATTTTTGTCCCACAAGGGCGGACGGCTTTCTCGTTCGCGCATCTATCGGATACTGAGGCAATTAGGGGAACGGGCAGGTTTGGCTATTGCGGTGCACCCGCATATGTTACGCCATGCCTGCGGCTACGCTTTGGCGGATAAAGGGGCGGATACCCGGCTGATTCAGGATTATCTTGGCCATCGCAACATCCAGCATACTGTGCTGTATACAGCCAGTAATGCAGGACGATTTAAGGCGCTGTGGTTCGAGGAAAATGTAACATTTTGAACCAAAGTGTCACCATACTAAGTTTCTGCTGCTAAAAACGTCAATTTTTTTCTGCAATATTTCCGTAATTTAATTTTTATTTTTGAATATCACCCAGTTAGAATCATCTGGCTGAAACGCAATTATCCAGCATATTATACTTTCCCACTTTTTAAGCTCCGTCACTCTGTCGCTACCCATCTCGCCAACCCAGTTTATTACGCTGAAATAGCGCCATCCATGGCCTTTTTTTAGCGATATCGTACGCCATCACCCGCCTTTCAAGTCATAAATCCATAATGTGACACTTTGGTTCATTATGTTGCGTTTTTATCGGTCGTAAAACGGGTCTTATTCAGACCTTTTCATGCATCACAGGGAGTGTGCAGACATGCCAAAAATCCACCGTGCTGTGGGGCTCACCCGCAGCAAACTCGCCGGGCTGGCCGCCGCCCTGATGCTGGTCAACACCGGCTGCCTGGCCAACCTGACGGTCTACCCCATCAGCGCCGACATCGGCCCCGGCCAGGAGGCCACCACCCTGCAGGTGCTGTCCAAATCCCCGCAGACCCAATACGTACGCGTCGGCGTCAAACGTATCCTCAACCCGGCCACGCCACGCGAAACCGAGGTGGATGTTGACAGTCAGCAAGGATTGGTGGTGTCGCCGGACAAATTCGCCCTGCCCGCCGGTGCCACCCGCACCGTCCGGTTAATCAGCCTGGCAACGCCCCAGCAGGAAGAAGCCTGGCGGGTCTACTTCGAACCCGTGGCCTCACTGAGCGAAGACGAAGCCCCCGCCACCCAAAACGCCCAGGTCAACCTCAACCTGGTCTGGGGCGTACTGGTCCGCCTGCGGCCAGCGGTGGCTCAGCCGCAGCTCGCGCGCAGCGCCGACGGCAGCCAGTTACTCAACCCGGGCAACGTCCGCCTGGGAGTATTGAAAGTGGGTCACTGTACGCCGGCTTGTCGCTGGCAGCAGATTGACCGCAGTGTCTATCCCGGTGAAGCCCTGATGCTGCCCGCCGGGATGTCAGGTGGCGTGGTGCGCGTGGAATACCGCGACGGCGCTGCCACTCCGACGACGGCGGACTTGCCGGCCGGAGCATCAACCCCAAAAAACTGAAATAACCAATAAGGATGTTGTATGAAAAAGTTATATACCTTTACCCCTGTCGCCCTGGCCGCCCTGTTCTCCCTGTCTGCCATGGCGGTACAGAAAGACATCACCATTACCGCCGATATCGACCCGACGGTCGAACTGCTGCAGGCGGACGGCACCGCGCTGCCATCCAGCCTGAAGATGACCTACATACCCGGTGTCGGCCTGCAAAAAAAGACCCTCAGCACCAAAATCTTTACCAACGACACGACCAGCCAGGTGGAAATGCGCCTGTTGACCGCCCCGGTGTTGGCGTCCAACACCAAACCGAGCGCGACGACCATTCCGTTAAGCGTCAGCTACAACGGCAAGACCCTGACCACTGCGGTGACCGCCGACTCCACGCTCAAGCCCGCTGACCTGTTCCCCAAGGGGCGTATTGATGGCGGCTCGGTGCCCTTCGATCTGGTGATTGCGCAGACCACCACCGGCATCATCTCCGAGTCCGGCAGCTACCAGGGCGTGGTCAGCCTGATACTCAATACCTCTACCGTCCCTGTAACACCATAACAACGCCCCACCGACAGGGCGCACCCGGTGCGCCCTTTTCCCGGGTCTGGATGACCCTGGTTCGACCAAGGGAATGAGCGCCATGAATACCCGCTATCGCTATCACCCTCTGTATCTGGCCCTGCTGTGGGCCTGTCAGGCGACGGCCGCGTCGCAGGTACCGCCAGGCTTCGAATCCCTGCTGCTGGGGCAGACGGAGCGGCTGGAGGTCCGGTTGCCGGGCCGTTCGCTCGGGCTGTTTGTCGTCGAAGTCAAGCCCGATACCCTCACCTTTGAAGAGCCGGAAACGGTGCTGGCGGCCGCTGGCCTGCAAACGTTATCTGAACAACAACAAAAACAGGCACTGCAGGCCCTGAGCCAACCGCTGGCACGCCATGGCAACCTGGCCTGCAACGGCAGCGCGACGCCGGGCTGCGGCTATGTCGCCACCGACAGCGTGGCGGCCATTCTGGATGAAAGCGAGGGCGCGGTGCTGTTGTTTATGAAACCCACCTGGCTGGCCAGCCTGAAACAGGATCAACGCTGGCTGACCCCGACGCCGGCGGCAAAAAACGCCTTTATTCACCGTCAGACCGCCAACTACAGCGGCGACAAGGACAGCCAGAATCTGGCGCTGAACGGCACCGGTGCGCTGGGGCTGGGCGAACGCCGCTTTCTGGGCGGCAACTGGGCCTACACCTGGAACCGGGTGCGCGACGCCAGCGCCAGCCGTTTGTGGTTCGACAATCTCTATGCGCGTCAGGACATGGGCAACCGCTACTACCTGCAGGCAGGCCGCATGGACCAGCGCAACCTTTCCAGCCCGTTGGGCGGTAACTTCGGCTTTACCCTGCTGCCGTTGACCCGCTTTGACGGCCTGCGGCTCGGCACCACCGACGCCTACGTTAATCAAAGCATCAGCCGTGACGCCACCCCGGTGATGGTCCAGGTTAACCGCAATGCCCGGGTCGATATCTACCGCGGCAGCCAGTTGCTGGGCAGCCAGTACTTTGCGCCGGGCATGCACCCTCTGAACAGCGACAGCTTTCCGCCCGGCAGCTACCCGCTGGAGCTGCGGGTGTATGAAGACGGGGTGCTGCAACGCAGCGAAAACCAGCCGTTCAGCAAGGGCGGCAGCGCCTTCAGCGACCGCTGGCAATGGTTTTTTCAGGGCGGGAAAGCCGCTGCGGAAAGCGCCGCACCGCAGCAATCCACCTCACAAAGTACCGGGGCCGCCGGGGTGCAGCTGGCGCTGTGGCGCAACCTGCAACTGACCAGCGGCGTGGCGAAAACCCAGGGCACCACCTACAACGAAACCCGGCTCGACGCGCAACACGCCTTCAGCTTCGGCGTGTTGACGATGGCCGCCAGCGGGCTGGCCGGCAACAATGGCGTGCGCGGCGACAGCCAGCAACTGAGCTTTGTCGACGGTTTTTCCGCCAGCCTGTACCGCTACCGTATCGGTGGTGCGCAGTGTGGCCAGACGGATAGCGGCCGCAGCAACGACATGGGTTGCTACACCTCGCTCAACGGGTCATTCTCGGTGCCGTTCGCCGGCTGGAGCGCCACGCTGGGCTACAGCGACACGCAAAACAACGGGCGCAGCTACCAACGCCCGGTCTCGGCAGACGGCCTGGTGCCCGCGCAAACCCTGCGCAGCGCCGACCAGCGCAACCGCGCCTGGCAACTGGGGCTGTCCCGCGCCTTCAACTGGGGCGGCACCACCGTCAGCACCCGGCTGGGGGCCTTTCGCAACCGCAACGGCCAGACCACCGATAACGGCCTGTATCTCGGTTTTACCCTGTCGCGGGCCGACAGCGCGGCACAGGCCGGCGGCAGCGACAGCTACAGCAGCGCCGGGGTGGACTGGCGCAACGGCGGCGGGCAAGCGCAGACCAGCTACAACCTCAACCATACCCGCATGTGGCAGCAGGACGGTTACCGCGAGCTGGCGATGAACTTCTCCGGTTACAACGACGAAAGCTACAGCGGCAGCGTCGGTGGCCGTACCAACGGGCGCTATGGCGACCTGAGCGGCACGCTGAGCGACAGCCGCCGCCGCAGTGGCGGTAACCGCAGCGCACTGACCGGGGGGTACTCCTCGGCGATGGCGGTGTCCGCCGACGGCCTGTTCTGGGGCGGCAACGGCGGTGGTGAGCCTTCCGCCGGCCTGGTGGTGCGGGTGGCCCCGGCGGACGAAAACGGGGCGGCCGCGCAGGTAAACGGCGGCAGCCGCCCGCTGACGCTGGGTTTTGGCCAAAGCACCCTGCTGCCGCTGGAGGGCTACCAGCTTTCCAGCGTGGCGGTGCGCGACATTACCGGCACCTCCGGCGGCGGGGTCGCCAACGTGAACGGCGGCGCGGGTGAAAGCCGTTACTTCCTGCCGCCGGGCCGGCTACTGGTGCGCGAGGTCAGCGCCAATATCACCTGGGTGTATATCGGCCAGGCGCTGGGGCCGACCGGCCTGCCGCTGGCCAACGCACAGGTGCTCAATCAGGCGCTGCCGGCGCTGGGGGCCGACGGCGGCTTTACCCTGCAGGCCAACCAGAAGGTGCCGGCGCTGTGGCTGATGAGCGACGGCCAACTGATGCGCTGCCCGCTGCGGGTCAAAACGGTGCGGGATATTTTGCAAATCGTCGGTGCCACGCGCTGCTCCGCCGCCGGTGCCGAGGGGCTGCCGCAGTCGCTGCTGATGACGCCACGGGTGATGAAACTGCTGGCCACCGCCAAACGCTAACCACAGGACGGAAAAACAAAATGAATGCGATGTTAGAAAGGATGATAAAAAAAGTGCTATGCCACAGCCTGCTGCTGATGGCCGTAGCCAGTCTGCCTGTGCAAGCGCTGATTATACCGCCGGCGGACAACCATCAGGTGATAAACCTGAGCTATGATAAAAGCGCACCGCCGGCGGACAGCTATATCTGGAACCGGGCTTCAGGTGGAACTGATGACTCAACAATAGGATCCTCATGGAATTGGCGTAACGGTGCCTGGCAGTGCCTGTCTGCCACCGATACCACCAATGGTGCCTGTACACCGGTGGGAACCTGGGCATGGGATGAGGGCCCCGTCCCATCAGCTCTGACATTGCGTTTTACGGAAAAACGCTCTCACATGTCGGTTGATATAAAGTTATTGGGGTTTAATGAAAGTCAATCTCCGGCGACTGATTGTTGGGCAGCAAGATACAGTGCACCACGTGCATTTTGGAGTGGTGGTTATTATGCGAGGTGGTGTGACGATGGTCATAAAAAACCGAAAACGGCTGGCCTCGCCCTAACCCTCTGGCTCCCACAGGCCGAACTGGCCAAAATCCCTACCGGCGGCAGTTGGCAGGCAAAGTTGGTGCTCAGCCAACAGGACTGGGTTCTGGATGTCGGCCCGATTCATAAAGTCGCCACCTTCTCCGCCGATATCACCCTCAACGTCACCGATAAAAACAACGGCGCGATTTATTTGCCGGCCTTTGGCAGCGCCACGCCGCGCGTGGATCTCAACCTGCGCACCAAACCGCTGTCCACCGCCCCCGGCGGCGAGGTCTCCGGCCAGTCCAATATCGATATGTGCCTGTACGACGGCTATAACAGCAACAGCCCCTGGCTAAAGGTCACGCTGGCCGATCAGCAAAGCGTCGCCGGCCGCGCGGCGGATGTGTTCTCGGTCAGCCGCGACGGCAGCAGTGCCACGGCAACCGCCGATCGCATCGATTACCGCGTCACCCTCAACTACAACAATCAGCCGCAAAAGGTGAATAACGGCCAGGCGATTACCCTGACTGGCGTCAATACCGCGCTGATCCGCCCGGTGGTGTTGCCCGGCATCCCCTTCCCGGTGGTCTGCACCCCGGCACCGCTCACGCTGGACGTGTTGCCGTTCGCCAAGCTGAGCAAAGCCGCCGGCCATTTTACCGGCACGCTGCGCGTTACCCTTAGCGCGGACGCGCTGGCCCCGTAATAGTCAATGCAGTAGCGATAAAAAACCGGGTGCCTTGATGAGAAGTGCGCCCGGTTTTTTTGTTTCTATTTGGCGACTACAGCAGAATTAACCCCGACGTTCGCCAGCTCGCCATACACTACCTGGCCACGGAAGCCGCGCCGAACCTGCTGGAACAATGCGCGGAAGGCAGGATAATCCTGTGCCTGACAGAGCGCGTCCTTACCGCGAACGGCATTCAGCCGTAGCCGATGATTGACCACCACCTGTTGCCCTTCGAGCTGCCATTCAACCTGGTATTTGCCGGCCGCATTGCTGAACTGCTGGTTCTTGGGGATGGCGATAATCGGCACGTTGGCGGGCAGGTGCAGGCGATAGGTCTCGTCGTACTGCTGCGCGGTGCAGAAGAACGGCGTTTCGTTAGTCGGGGCGGACGTCGTCGAGTAAAGCGTACGGAAAGACTTGCCGCCGGGCGGCGTCGGTACGGCCATACCGCCCACCACGCTGAAATCGACATAATCCTCGGCTTTGAATTTATAACTGTAGGCAAACGGCTTTTTGAGATCGAACGCATCGCCGTGCATCGCGATAACCCCACGGCCATCAATGCCTGAGGACGCCATGATGTTCTCTTCGACTCGCGCCCGGTTCTGCTGATTGATTTGCGAGAAATAGCCTCTCAGGTCGATCTCATCCACCTCACCCAGCTTGCGTTCGGTTTGGCCACGCATATTGCCCGCTTTATCGAAGTAGAAGTCCACGCTGAGCGACGTATTGTTGCGCTGTTCGTCATTGTCAGGGGTACGCGCCAGTTTGGCTTCGCGCGTCAGCAGGACCGGAGCCCCAAGGTCAGCCCCCGGCAGTTGGCCAAATCGCGCCCAGGGGCTGGTAGAATCCAGATACAGATTGAACTCCGGCACGTAGGTAATCGCGTGGTTAAAGCGCCCCAGCAGCGGCACCTTCGGCAATATCGGCCCTTGGTCCATGCCGATCAGCACCGGTGAACTGACGATGCCCTTGGCGGCCAGCAACGCCTCGAGCATCACCACATGATCCTTGCAATCGCCATAGTGATTATCCAGGATGCTCTGCGCCGAATTCGGCTCCAGCCCGCCGTTGCCCAAATAGACCGCCACATAACGAATATTCTGCGCCACCCAGCGATAAATCGCCGCCGTCTGCTCACGACGGTCGCTGATGCCGTCGGTAATTTTATCCGCCAACGCCTGGATCGCCGGGGTCACCTTGGCCGCCTGATTGGCTTTCTGTTGATAGGCTTTGGCCAGCTGTGGCCATTCGCGGTAGGTACTGGCCATGATGGTTGGGCTAAATGTCCAGCTGTTCGCCGACCAGTTTTGCGCTTTCAGCGGTTCACTGCGCCGGTAATGCCAGCGCCAGTGGGCCTGACCGTCACGGATCTGCGGCTTATCTGCGCCCTCTACTCCTCGGGTAAAGACATGCATCGGCACATTGGCCGGCGCCTGCAAATTGACCTCGGCGTCATCAAACTGGTCGAAGACGCTGAAGGTTTCCCACAGGCCGAAGTAGTCTGGGAAGTACGGGGTATTTTGCGTGCGCAACACCTGATACATCACGCGAGAACCCGGCGCCAGGTTGGAGAAGACGATGACCTTTACCTTGCGATCGGCATACAGTGGCGCAGAGGCGCTGGAGTAGCTTTCCTGGGTATAAATGCGATCGGGCGCGACATCATGGCGCTGTCCATCGGCCGTCAGCGTATAGGCCGAAACCACCTTCAGCGTTTCCATTTTTTCGCTGTAGCTCAGGCGGATTTGGCTGAACTTCTCGACTGCCGCCTTGGTTTTGAGCAGCACCTCATAGCTCTCGGTCTTGGTGTTGCTGGCATTGGCATGGACTTGATAATCCGCGCGGTAACGCACAAAGCTGAAATCATTGCTAACGGCGGCATCCTTGGTGGCGACCGACGGCGCTTCCACGGCCAACAGCGTTGCCGGGTGCGTCGCCGCCAGTCCAGCGGCCAACACGAGAGAAGGGATGACAATTTTCATCTTCGTTCCTTGAAGTTTTTTAAACGATAACAGTGACATTGATAAAGTGCGGACCACTGGCGCAAGAGCGGCACACTAATACAACTGAGAATCGTTTTCAATAAAATACCGATTCGGCCGGGTGTGCCCGACCTAACCCTGCTCTATCAACATGACAGCCGTAGTATCGTTCTCCAAAGCGTCAAAAATATGCTCGCGGTCGGCGGAATAACTGATGTAATCCCCTGCGTTCAATTCTACCGGCTGGTCCGTCGGCCCGACTAACGCCCTGCCACTGCTGATAATCACATGCTCAATGGTACCCGGCATATGCGGCCGCGAAATGCGGGCTTCGCCCGGTTGAACCTGTAGACGGTAAATATCGCGCTGTGCCCCTGGCGGGCAGGTCGCCAACAGGGTGACGGCGTAGTTGGCCTGTTCGGAAACCGTGGTCACCCCTTCATGGGCACGGATCACCTGTACGTGTTGGCGTGGCTGAGAAATCAACCGGCTGACCGGCACATCCAACGCCATCGCCAACGCCCACAAGGTTTCCAGGCTGGGGTTGCCGCTGCCGGTTTCCAGCTGCGAAAGCGTCGATTTTGCAATGCCGGCTCGGCGAGCCAATTCGGTAACCGAGAGGCCCAATCGTTCGCGTTCACGGCGAATGGCGGCCGAAAGCAGGCCGATGGGCGTAGCGTTATTGCTGACAAAGTCGCTCATTGTTCACCATATCGTTCGTTTGTTCGGCTTGACGAACAGCTGTCAAGTGTTCATCATAATGTTCAATTG
This sequence comes from Serratia sp. AXJ-M, assembly GCF_046531865.1. Lineage (NCBI taxonomy): Bacteria > Pseudomonadati > Pseudomonadota > Gammaproteobacteria > Enterobacterales > Yersiniaceae > Serratia > Serratia sp. AXJ-M. Next base: position 2,607,139 of record NZ_CP059394.1, read on the forward strand.
TTCATTTTAATGATAACCGCCAACGGCGGCAAGCGCACTAGCAGGGAGAAGGCAAATGAAGATAAGAACCGGCGGCGTATTACAGATGACCCTCGCCATGGTCATTTCCGGAACCGTGGGCTGGCCGGTAATGCTACTGGGGCAGCCGCCCGCTACGGTGGTTTTCTGGCGCTGCGCGTTTGGCGCGCTAGCGATGCTGATCGCCTGCGCCCTGCTTGGCCTGCTTAAAAAAGACATGTTAACCCGACGTCAGGCTGCCATTGCGGTGCTGGGCGGCGTCGCCCTGGTGCTGAACTGGGTAATGTTGTTCGGCGCTTACAGCCATGCCTCTATTGCGGTGGCGACCGTCACCTACCACGTCCAGCCCTTTATGCTGGTTGGGCTCGGGGTGCTGTTTTTCGGCGAAAAAATGACGGCGACAAAGTTTGGCTGGCTGCTACTGGCCTTCGTCGGCATGTTGCTGATCATTAGCGGTAAACAAGATGGTGGCGATTCCAGTGCCGATTACTTCACTGGCGTGTTGCTGGCGCTGGGCGCTGCCTTTATGTATGCGGTAGCGGCGGCGATCGTCAAGCGTTTGAAAGGGGTGCCGCCGCACCTGATCGTGCTGATTCAGCTCACTCTGGGCGTCGTACTGCTGGCACCGTTCGCCGGCTGGGCCCAACTGCCGTCGACGGCTAACGGCTGGTTGCTGCTGGCGACCCTGGGTCTGGTGCACACCGGGCTGATGTCTTCCCTGCTGTACAGTGCCATCCAGAAAATCCCCACTGCCCTGGTAGGCGCGTTGTCTTTCGTCTATCCCCTGGTGGCGATTATCGTCGACTGGGCGGTATTCGGACACCGCCTTAGCCTGATGCAGCTGTCGGGCGCCGCCGCCATCTTGCTTGCAGCAGCGGGCATGAACTTTGGCTGGCGGCTGGTACGGGCGAGCAAACCCGTGCGCGTGGCCGGTGATCAACAACCCTGAGCGCGATTTTTAAAACCGTTCGTTGCCGAATAATAAGCGAAACGCCTATCCCAAAAATATCAAAAGCTCAGCGAATTAACGTATTCGCCCTGGCCGGCAAGAGCTGTTATTTATTTAACCAGACACGGGAGGAGTTAACGATGGCACGCTACGTGTGGAATGACCGACTGAAGCAGAGCATTCGTTTCAGTTACTGGAATGAGCTGTGCGTTATTGACGATAACGGGGCCTTGGTGGCCCCGGTTCTCAAGCTAATGGATCTATTTTTCCGCCGTTTGATCGCGCAAGTGACTGACCTGCGCTTGCAGCTCGGGCCACGGCGCTTTCCCCGCATAGTTTTGCCGCAGATAGTTAAGCAATTCGGCGATCTGTCTGTCGTTCAGGTTATGGCGAAATGCCGGCATATAGCCCAGGTTGCTATTGGCCGGGCGTTGAATGCCGTCCAGCACCACCCGAATGGCATTGTCCGGCTTATCGGCATACAGGTTGGTGTTCAGCGCCAGTGAAGGTCGAACGCCGATCAGCTGAGCCCCCTTTTCCTGAGCATGGCATGCCATACAGGCACCGGAGAAAATACGTGCGCCTTCCGTGGTTAACGGCTCGGTCCGCGACTCGGCCCATTCATTCAAACGTTTGGCTTCCGTCACCTTAGACTCGCTCGGATGATAAGTGCGCAGATAAGTGGCTATGGCCTGCAAGTCTTGCTCCGGCAACCGCGAAAGCCCCTCTTCGATCACCGGTGCCATCGGCCCGGCTGCCACGCCGTGATTTGCCGAATACCCAGTGCGCATAAAGCTGAGCAAATCATCTTGTGTCCACTCCAGCGGTGCCAAAGAGCTGCCGGTTAGCGACGGAGCAGTCCAGTCTTCCGCCACGCCGCCGCTCAGGTGTTCAGCGCCGCCTTTCTCGCCAAACATCAGGTTGCGCGGCGAGTGGCAGGCGCTGCAGTGGCCAAGGCCTTCAGTCAGATAGGCCCCGCGATTCCATTCGGCGCTTTGTGTCGGATCGGCCTTCATGGCGCCAGGCTTGAGGAACAGCCAGTTCCAGGTGACGATGCCCTGGCGAATGTTAAACGGGAAACCCAATTCGGTGGCCGGCGGCTGATATTTCACGGCCGGTTGCGACATCAGGTAGGCGTACAAGGCCTGCAGATCTTCATCGCTGGTGCGGGTAAACGCCGTGTAGGGAAAGGCCGGGTAGAGATAGTGCCCTTCGCGATCAACCCCATGACGCATCGCTCGTTCAAAGGCGGCATACGACCATTTCCCAATGCCGGTGTCGTTATCCGGAGTGATATTGGTGCTGTAAATGGTACCGAACGGAATCTCCATCGCCAATCCGCCGGTATTGCGCTCGCCGCCGGGCCGGGTATGGCACACCGCGCAGTCGCCGAGATCGGCCAGCACTTTCCCTTGGGCAATCTGTTGCTGACTAAAAACGTGATGATCCTTTTCCTCCAGCGGCGCTATTTCTGATTGCCAGCTGGCTATCGCCCCAATGACCACGGCGGCAACGACCGTCAGACTGCCCCAGCCGGCGATTTTCTTTATGCTGCTCATAGTGACTTATCCCTTTCTGCGCTGCCGGAAGCCTGCTGTTTTAACGCCTTTACCACTCGCTCAGGGGTAAAAGGCACCTCTCGCAGACGCACGCCCAGTGCGTCGAACAACGCATTGGCGATCGCCGCCGCGCTCGGCACCGAGGCGGATTCTCCTGCCCCCATAGAGGGTTCATCCGGATAGTCCAGCAGTTGGATATCAACCTGCGGTAACTCGTCAAACCGCAGGATCGGGTAACCGCCCCAATCCAGCGACGTCACGGACGCAGAGTCAAAGGTGACGAACTCTTTCAGCACCCGGCTGGCGGACTGAATGATATTGCCGTGCACCTGGTGACGAACCCCTGCCGGGTTGATGATGCGGCCGCAGTCATGGGCAACGAAGATTTTATCCAGCTTGATCTGACCGCTGTGGCGATTAACGCTGAGATCGCACACCCAGGCCGCCCAGGCGGCACCAAACCCAGGGAATTTACTGTGGAAATAACGCGCATAGGCAAAGCCGCGTCCCGTCACCCATTCAGGATCGCCGGACACCGGGCTGCGGTAGGCCGGGCCATCCTGCCAATTGGCCTGCTTTTTCAACGCTTGAATCAGCGCCACGGCACGCGGATCTTTCAGATATTGCAGGCGGAACGCGATCGGATCCTGCCCGGCTCGCCACGCCAGTTCATCAATCCAGGATTCGTGGGCGAACACATTGGGTAACGCCGAGACCCCACGCATCCACGAAGCCCGCACAATCGGCGCCGCGTCCTGGCACACCACCCGCATATTGGGATATTCATATTGGGGAATGGCGGTTCTGTCCCCCATCTGCTGCACGTCTGCCCGATTGGGCACTTTACCGGCCAATACCAGTGACAACGTCACAGCATTGTTCGAAGGATAGCTGGTTTTCAGTTCGTAAGCCGCCACCTGATTGTGCTCATCCAACCCGCCGCGGACTCGCATCAGTTGCCCGGTACCCTTGGGTTCCCAACCCGCCTCTTGTTCACGCATCAACTGCACCCTGACCGGCTTGCCGGTGGCCTGAGATAACAGCGCAGCGTCAGCGGAGACGTCATCGGCACAGTTGCGACCGTAGCAGCCGGAGGCTTCCATGCGATTGATATGGACCTGCTCTGGCCGCCAATCGAGCAAATGAGCGATGTCCTTACGCAAATCGTGAGGATTTTGCGTGCCAGACCAGATTTCTGCGCGATCGCGACCGACGTCGGCCACCGCACAGGACGGGCCGATCGACGCGTGTTGATGGTAAGGCCAGACGTAATCAGCATTGACCTCGGTATGCAACGAGGCCAAAGCGGCATCGACCCCGGCATCATCACGCAGCACGCGATCGGTTTTGGGGTTTTCCACCAGGGCCTTATGCAATCCTGTAAGCGAAAGATCGGGTAAACCGGACCAGGGACGCCAGACGGTTTTCAGTTGCCGCATGGCGGCAATCGCCTGCTCTTCGCGTTCGGCGACGATACCGATGAAATCGTTAATCACCACCAGTTTTACGATGCCAGGCAAATGGGCAATGGAGTCATGGTCAACCGACAGCAGGCCGCTGCCCAACGGGGCGCTGCTGTCGGCGCCGATATAAGGCGGGCGCACCACTCTGCCATGCAGCATGCCCGGCAGGCGGAGGTCATGCACATAGGTCAGTTGGCCGGTCACCTTGGCCGGGATATCCACCCGCGGCACCGCCTTACCCACGTAACGGCTCTCCGCCACGCTCTTCAGCCTGATGGTTTTATCCAGGGCCACCTGTAAATTTTGCCCGCGGGCCAGTTCACCATAGCTCAGACTGACGTTGGGTTTATCCCTCGCAAATACCCGGCCATTTTCAGCCTGCAGGCGTTCCAGCGGTAACGCAAAGGCCTTTGCGGCCAGCGCCAGCAGCAATTGCCGCACCTGTGCGGCTGCCTGGCGCAGCGGTATAGCGGTCACCTGAATCGTGGCGCTGGCGATGGTCGGCCCCTGATCCGGCGTGCGCTGGGTGTCACCCAAAATCACCGTAACGTGCTCGAAAGGTACGCTGATTTCATCGGCAACAATCTGTGCCAATGCGGTGCGAATACCGGTGCCGAGATCCACATGGCCGTTAAATGCGGTGACACGGCCATCGGCGGTCAGGCCGATAAAGCTGTCCACGCGATCGAGCGGCAGATCGCCGCCTACCACTGGCGTCGTTGCCAGGGCATTAAGCGACACAGGCAACAGGCTGCTGACCATTACCAGGCCACCGGCCTGCAACAGGCGGCGGCGCGTTATTTCCAGGCGGCTCATGCTTGCCCCCTTTCCGCCAACAGCTGACGGGCTTTGGCGGCAGCACACAGGATCTCAATATGGGTGCCGCAGCGGCACAGGTTATAAGCCAGCTCATTTTTTATTTCTTGTTCATCTGCCTGCGGGTTTCGCTCAAACAGAGCAACCAGCGTCATGATCATACCGTTGGTGCAATAACCGCACTGCGCGGCCTGCTCATCGATAAAGCCCTGTTGAACCGGGTGCAGTTGCCCCGCCTCGCTCAGGCCTTCCAGCGTGGTAACGGATTTGTTGAGGGCGCCGCTCAGCGGCAGCGAGCAGGAACGGGCGGCAACGCCGTCGATCAGTACCGTGCAAGCACCGCACTCCCCGAGGCCACAGCCATATTTGGGGCCATTCAGGCCCAGATCGTTGCGTAACACGTAGAGTAGCGGCGTTTCGGGTGAAATGGCGCCCAGCGCGACCATCCGGCCGTTTATTTTTATTTCCATGGTGAATACATATCCTTAACCAAACGGATTTCTCCGTAATATCACTGCGGTGAATAACTCACAGCATGCTAATTATAATCATTAAAAGACTTTCTAATGTTAAGGGTATGTAGTGCCAATTGCTTTAACGAAAAGTGGGTATTTATCATCAATTTCGAGTGGTATTAGTGCAGCACGTAGTGATTGCGCACCCGTCGTTGACGGAAGGATCTACAGCGTGCGGTCTGCTGGCGACCAACGTGGAAACCCGTGCCGCGCATGAAACTGAGAGGAAGTAAGTGGCTGATTATTTATCTATTAATTCGACTAACTAAGCCATATTCGGCATTTCACACCCGAAAATATTTTGCTTATCATCATGATCTGTCTCTGAGGTTTGCTTCAGGGCCTGTCTACCGGAATTTTTGTCCTTGTTTTGTTCGTCGTGAACGCTCGGCCGCACTCAGGTGCGGCTTTTCTTTTTGTTGCCTCTCCCGCTTGTTACGCACCCATGTTACCCATCCGTTAAATGACCAGGATCTGCGCACTCAGCCTGATTTTCGCTCGCAATACGGCAGTTTTTGCTGCTCTTCCCCGGTGACAGCAACCCTTTTCCTTCCGTCGATCACATTACGGGTAACACAGTTTTTTAACACTCTTCAGCGTGATATCTGTCGCAAAACCGCCTGCCGAAAACCGCTTTTATAGCAATACGAAGTAACGCTATTTATTGACAGGTGAAACCATGACGACCTCTACATCCAATGAAGTGCTGTTGATTGCCCCAGTAATGGATAACCTGCTGGCCCGCCTTGAGGCAGCCTTTGTGGTACATCGGTTATATGAACAAGAGGATGCGGCCGCTTTTCTGGCCGAAAAAGGTGCGACCTTCCGTGCGGTCGTCACTCGGGGGGATATTGGGGTCGAGACGCCAGTGCTTGAACAATTACCCAACCTCGGGCTGATTGCGGTATTCGGCGTAGGCACTGACGCGATTGATCTGAATTACACCCGTAAACACGGCATTGCCGTCACCATCACCTCCGGCGCCTTGACGGAAGACGTGGCGGATATGGCTCTGGGATTGTTGCTGGCTACCGCTCGTCAGCTGTGCCACAACGATCGTTTTGTGCGTGAAGGTCGCTGGCTGAAAGAGGCGCCGGGCCTGTCGGTGCAGGTCAGCGGCAAACGGCTGGGCATTTTCGGCATGGGCAATATCGGCCGCGCCATCGCCCAACGCGCCGCCGGTTTCAATATGCGTATCCAATACGCCAGCCGCACCCAGGACAGTTCGCTGCCCTATCGCTATTTCCCAGATCTGCTGGCTTTAGCGCGGGAAAGCGACTTCTTTATCATTGCTATTTCCGGCGGTAAAGACAGCGTCGGCCTGGTGGACAAGGCGGTATTCGACGCCCTGCCTTCCCATGCCCTGGTGATTAACATTGCTCGCGGCAGCATCGTTAATGAACCCGACCTGATTACCGCCCTGCAAAGTGGCGCCATCGCCGGTGCCGGGCTCGACGTTTATGCCCACGAACCCGAGGTTCCTGCAGAATTGATCGCCATGGAAAACGTGGTGCTGCAACCGCATATTGCCAGCGCCACCCAGGAAACCCGGCAAAAGATGAGCGATATCGTGTTTACCAACGTTGAAGCTTTCTTCAACCGGGCGCCGCTGCCCCACGCCATCGAGTAACTGACGCGTTTTCTTTTCGATTTTATTACCGCCGAATCACAGAACCTCTTCATTGAGAGGTTCTCCCTGCGCCCTGTAAAGAGAGATCGCCATGGATAATAAAATACCCAACACCCGCTGGCTGCGGGTTATTGCCCCGATCCTGATCGCCTGCATCATTTCCTTTATGGACCGGGTTAATATCAGTTTTGCGCTGCCCGGCGGCATGGAGAGCGATTTGGGCATTACCAGCCAGATGGCCGGGCTGGCCAGTGGCATCTTTTTTATCGGTTATCTGTTTTTGCAGGTTCCCGGCGGACGCATCGCGGTCAACGGCAGCGGCAAGCGCTTTATTGCCTGGTCCCTGTGCGCCTGGGCGGTGGTGTCAGTTGCGACCGGCTTTGTCACTAACCACTATCAACTGCTGGTATTACGCTTCGTATTGGGCATCTCTGAAGGCGGTATGTTACCGGTAGTGTTAACCATGATCAGCAACTGGTTCCCGGAAAAAGAACTGGGCCGCGCCAACGCCTTTGTCATGATGTTCGCCCCATTGGGTGGCATGCTCACCGCCCCGATCTCTGGCGCCATCATTAACGCATTCGACTGGCGTTGGTTGTTTATCATCGAAGGCCTGTTGTCGCTGGTGGTATTGGCCGTGTGGTGGCTGCTGATCAGCGACCGCCCACAGGAAGCGCGCTGGCTGCCGGCCCGTGAGCGTGACTATCTGATAACCGAACTAACGCGCGAACGGCAAGAACGCAGCAAACTGCAACCGGTCAGCAAAGCACCACTGAGAGATGTCTTCCGTAACAAGGGCTTGATGAAGCTGGTGCTGCTGAACTTTTTCTATCAAACCGGCGACTATGGCTACACCCTGTGGCTGCCCACCATTTTAAAAAATCTGACCGGCGGTAACATGGCCTCGGTCGGCTTCCTGGCAATCTTGCCGTTTGTCGCGACGCTGTTGGGGATCTACCTGATTTCAGTGCTCACCGATAAAACCGGCAAACGCCGCCTGTGGGTGATGGTTTCATTGTTCTGCTTTGCTGCGGCGCTACTGGCTTCGGTGGTGCTGCGTCATAACGTGGTGGCGGCCTACATTGCGTTGGTAGTGTGCGGCTTCTTCCTCAAAGCCGCTACCAGCCCGTTCTGGTCCATGCCTGGGCGTATCGCCTCGGCGGAAGTGGCCGGCGGCGCACGCGGTGTGATTAACGGTTTGGGCAATTTGGGCGGTTTCTGCGGGCCTTACCTGGTGGGCGTGATGATCTACCTCTATGGTCAGAACGTAGCGGTATGCGGTCTGGCAGTATCACTGATCATCGCCGGCATCATCGCCTGGCGCTTGCCGAAAGAATGTGACCTGACCGGCAGTGAACCGACGCACGACAAACTGCTGGACAACGCCAAACGGGCCTGAATAACAACGAAAACCACGAGCGGGCTACGGCAAAATTTGCTATGTTAGCCCGCTGATTAAGGTCTGTTGTTACTCGCTGGATTAGGTCTATGTTTACCCATAAAGCAATCGCCGAACTCAATGCGCTGGAATTGTTGGTTTATAACTACATCACCAAAAACAAGAACCCGGTGATGTATATGACCATCCGCGAACTTGCCGAGGCCGCCGGGGTATCCACCACTACCGTACTGCGCTTTTGCAAGAAAATGGGCTGCGACGGTTACTCCGAATTTCGCATCCGTTTCAAGCTGTATCTTGAGCAGGCCGAAGCACCGCCGATGGATTTCGGCACCAGTGAAATCATCAGCTTCTTTAAAAGCATTAACAACGACGAATTTAATCAACTGTTAGATCAGGCGGTGCAGCATATTGCCGCTGCTGAGCGCATTATTTTCGTCGGCGTCAGCACCTCCGGAGCATTGGGAAAATACGGCGCGCGTTTCTTTTCCAACGTTGGAAAATTCAGCACCCATATCGACGACCCTTATTACCCCATCAATAGCGACATGTATAAAAGCGCGGTCGCAATAATACTTTCGGTGTCTGGAGAGACCGAAGAAATTTTGCGCCTCGCCAGCCAGTTCAGCCTGCACCACTGCAAAATCATCAGCATCACCAACAACGAAACCTCCTCGCTGGCACGCATGGCGGACTTTAACCTCTCTTACCACGTTCCCCCGCAGTTGATCGCCGGGCAACACAATATCACCACCCAGATCCCGGTTATTTACATTATCGAAACCATCGGCAAGCGGCTGGGGCATATTAATTACGCAAAATAAAACAACCTGTTTTTTTAATGTGACACGTCACCTGAGTGGTGATTTGTTATATCGTGACATTCAATTCCAGCTTGCTACTATATTCTCATTCCGGCAGTTCAGTGCTTTCTGATAATAATCCGATGAGAAACCTACGATGAAACAACAACAGTTACCGAAAGATTTTCTGTGGGGCGGCGCCGTGGCGGCGCACCAGGTTGAGGGCGGTTGGGATCAGGGCGGCAAAGGCCCAAGCATTGCCGACGTTCTGTCGGGCGGCTCTCACGGTGTGGATCGCGTTATGACCGACGGCGTGCAGGAAGGCTATCGTTACCCTAATCACCAAGCGGTGGACTTTTACGGCCGTTACAAGCAGGACGTGGCGCTATTCGCCGAAATGGGCTTTAAATGCTTCCGCACCTCTATCGCCTGGACGCGTATCTTCCCGAATGGCGATGAGCTGGAGCCAAACGAAGCCGGCCTGCAGTTTTACGACGATTTGTTTGATGAACTGCTGAAATACAATATCCAGCCGGTGATCACCCTGTCCCATTTTGAAATGCCTTATCACCTGGTGAAGGAATATGGCGGCTGGAAGAACCGAAAGGTGGTCGATTTCTTCGTACGCTTCAGCGAAGTGGTGCTGCGCCGTTATCAGCACAAAGTGAAATACTGGATGACCTTTAATGAGATCAACAACCAGAGCAACTACCAGTATCCGCTGTTTGGCTACTGCTGCTCCGGCGTGGTGTATACCCAGGAAGAGAACCCGGAGCAGACGCTGTATCAGGTCTTGCACCATCAGTTTGTTGCCAGCGCCCTGGTAGTGAAACTCGGTCACCAGATTAACCCGGAATTCCAAATTGGCTGCATGCTGGCCTGCGTCCCCTTCTACCCGTACTCCTGTAAACCGGACGACGTCATGTACAGCGTCGAAGCCATGCACTCGCGCTACCTGTACACCGACGTACAAGTGCGCGGCTACTATCCGTCGTACCTGCTGCGTGACTGGGAGCGCAAAGGCTTCAAGATTGAGATGCAACCGCAGGACGAACAAACCCTGCGCGAAGGTTGCGCGGACTACATCGGTTTCAGCTACTACATGAGCAACGCCCTGCAGGCCGATGCGGTGAGCAGCGACAACGAGATGTTCAGTTTCCCCGGTAACGTCCCGAACCCGCATGTCAAAGCCTCCGACTGGGGCTGGCAAATTGACCCGGTCGGGCTGCGTTATTCGCTGAACGTGCTGTACGAGCGTTACCAGAAACCGCTGTTTATCGTTGAGAACGGCTTCGGTGCATTCGACAAGGTAGAGGCTGACGGCCAGATCAACGATGATTACCGTATCGACTATCTGCGCGCGCACATCGAACAGATGAAAAAAGCGGTCATCGAAGACGGCGTGGACCTGATTGGTTACACCCCGTGGGGCTGCATTGACTGCGTGTCCTTCACCACCGGTGAATACGGCAAGCGTTACGGCTTTATCTACGTCGACAAACACGATGATGGCACCGGCACCCTCGAGCGCTCGCGCAAAAAGAGTTTCGACTGGTACCGCACCGTGATCGCCAGCAACGGCGAACAGCTTTAATCAGGGTGCATTTCGTCAGGGCGGTTTTACCGCCCTTTTTTACGCCGCATGCATAACCTTAGGTTAAGTAAAGAACCGCTAAATTTCACTTTATCGTAACACTCTGGCTTGCGAGACTCAGACGGGGGAATGACATTCACGCCCCTTCGCGCTGACAAAACAATAAAACAGATCAGCCCTCTGCACCCTGCCTACGCCATGAGGATTTCCGCATGAGCCAGATTAACGAACTGTATCAACGTAACTACGAACTGCACCCGCCGGTGCTGGTGCCGGAATACAAAACCAGCGTGTTGCGCTCACCGAAAAACGCGCTGATATCGCTGCAAAATTCACTGTCGGAGATCACCGGTCCGGTGTTCGGCCAGCATGAACTCGGTCGACTGGATAACGACCTGATCCTCAATTACGCCAAACAAGGTTTGCCGATTGGCGAACGGATTATCGTGCACGGCTACGTGCGCGATGAAAACGGCCTGCCGATGCGCAATGCGCTGGTCGAAGTGTGGCAAGCCAACGCCGGTGGGCGTTATCGCCATAAGAAAGACCAGTATCTGGCACCGATCGATCCCAATTTCGGTGGCTGCGGACGGGTGTTGACCGACGATAACGGCTATTACTTTTTCCGCACCATCAAACCCGGCCCCTATCCCTGGCGCAACCGGGTCAACGACTGGCGCCCAGCCCATATTCACTTCTCGCTGTCCGGGGACGCCTTCGCCCAACGCTTAATTACCCAGATGTACTTCGAAGGCGATCCGCTGATTGCCAGTTGCCCGATCGTCCGCGCCATCAAAAATGACGATGCGGTGCGCACCCTGATCGCCGGATTGGACAAAACCGCCTCGGTGCAACTGGACAGCCTGGCCTACCGTTTCGATCTGGTGTTGCGCGGCTACCGCGCCACCTTGTTTGAAAACCGCCTGCAGGGGAAAGCATGATGCCACTACCGTATCTGCCGGAAACGCCGTCACAAACCGCCGGGCCTTATGTGCATATCGGCCTTGCGCCGCTGGCGGCCGGCTTCGAGATTTTCGAAAACAACTTCGGCCACGTGTTGACCCAGCCGGAGACCCAGGGACAACGCATCACTCTGGAGGGCCGGGTGTTCGACGGCAGCGGGACGCCGATCCGCGACGTGCTGCTGGAGATTTGGCAGGCCAACGCCCATGGCCGTTACAACCACCCAAGCGATCTGCAACAGCACAAACCGCTCGATGCCGCATTCCGTGGCTGGGGGCGCAGCTGTTCCGACTTCGACACTGGGCTCTATCGGTTTGAAACCATCAAACCGGGCGCCGTTTGTGGCCGTGACGGGCGAATGATGGCACCGCACATCAACCTGTGGATCGTCGCACGCGGTATTAATCTTGGATTACATACCCGGCTGTATTTTGCCGATGAGGCTGCGGCCAACCAGCAAGATCCGGTGTTGAATCTGATTGAGCTGGAGGTGCGGCGTAAAACGCTGATTGCGCAGCCTGAGCGTCGGGGCGAAGAGTGGGTTTACCGGTTTGATATTGTGATCCAGGGCGAAGGTGAAACGGTGTTTTTCGATCTCTGATGCTCCAGGAGTGCGGCCGCAGGAATTTGCACGCCAGTACAAATATGCGGCCGCCGTCACTTGTTACCTCTGAGGAAAACTTCCTACACTGAGGTATGAAAAAATCCAATTTATTTATTCAGCGCATGCGCTTACGCCACATCAACGGTTTTGTCGCCGTCGCGCAAGAGCGTTCGCTAAGCCGGGCCGCCGAAAAACTGAATCTGAGCCAACCGGCGCTATCAAAAACGCTCACCGAACTGGAAGCCCTGACCGGTAACCGGTTGCTGGTGCGCCATCGACAGGGCACGCTGCTGACCGAACAGGGCGAGCAATTTCTTGGTTATGCCACACGGGTGTTGGAAGCCTTGACCGCCGCCGGGCATGCGCTCGATCGGCTCGAGGACGCACCGGCCAAAATGTTACGCATCGGTACCCTACCCACCACCGCGCTGGGCATGCTGCCACAGGCCATCGGGCAGTACCAACAGGCGCATCCTTATTCACGAATCCAGGTGGTCACCGGCACCAACACCGGGTTGCTGGCTCAGCTTAAGGCCGGTGAGATTGACGTAGCGATAGGCCGAATGGCGGATCCGGAAATGATGAGCGGGCTGGCTTTCGAACTGTTGCTGCTGGAATCGTTGCTGATGGTGACCCGACCTGGCCATCCGCTGCTAAGCGAAACCGTCACCCTTGAGCGGGCGCTGAGTTATTCCGCCATCGTCTCGCCAAAAGGCACGGTGCCGCGCCACAATACCGAGAATTTGCTGTCGACGCAGGGATTCAGCCTGCCCGCCCAATATATTGAAACGCTTTCCGCCTCGCTGGCGCGTCAAATGACGCTGCAATTTGACTATGTATGGTTTGTGCCGTCCAGCGCGGTGAAAACCGATATCGCCACCGGCCAGTTGGTGCCCTTGCCGCTGCCCACCCAGGGCATGGAGGAAGCGGTGGGCATTCTGACTCGCAACGACGGCCAACCAAGCGAGGCGGTACTGGCGTTCATCGCGACGGTGCGCCATATTGCCGGCGCAGTGAGATCGGCTTAGTCAGTCTGCGTATCCTGCTCGGCAAACACCTCCGCCGCCAGATGAAACGCCGAGTTCGCCGCCGGCAAACCACAGTACAGCGCGCTCTGCATCAGCACTTCCTTAATTTCCTCGCGAGTCACGCCGTTGTTCACCGCCGCTTTCAGGTGCATGCGCAGTTCAGCCTCGCGATTAAGGGCGATCAGCATGGCAATGGTGATCAGGCTGCGGGTATGACGCGCCAGCCCGGGGCGGGTCCAGATCTCGCCCCAGGCATAGCGGCTGATAAAGTCCTGAAACTCTTCATTCAACGGGGTGAGTTGACTGAGAGTTCGATCCACATGCGCGTCCCCCAAGACCGACCTGCGTACCTCAATACCCTGCTGATAACGTTGTTCATCCTTCATGACTATGGACTCCTGAAGTTAATTCCGTGGCCTGTTGCAGCACCCGTTGGGTAAAGATCCGCGCACTGCCGAGATATTGCTGCGGCTCCAGCAATTCATGAAGCCGTTGCGCCGTTAAATTCGCCATGACGACCGGATCGTCCAACAACACCTCCAGCAACGTGAGCCCCTGCGCCAGCGCCTGATGGCACTGTTTTTCAATGTGATGATGCGCTTGCTGGCGGCCCATAGTCTCACCCAGTGCCATCGTCACCGCTTCCGCCATGATCAACCCGTCGGTTAACTTCAGGTTATGTTGCATCTGTTGGGGGAATACCTGCAGCCCGGCAATCAAATCAACTGCGGTGTGCAAGGCACCCGCCGCCAACATCACCAGCTGCGGCAGGCTTTCCCATTCTGCATGCCAGCCACCCAGACCGCGTTCGTGCTCCTGTACCATGGCGGCATAAAGCCCTCCCACCAGCGCCGGAACCCGATTGGCCGCCGCAAGGATCACCGCGCAAGCAACCGGATTACGCTTGTGCGGCATGGTAGAAGAACCGCCGCGCCCCGCGGCCGTCGGTTCGGCCACTTCCGCCACTTCGGTTTGGGTCAGCAAAGAGATATCCCGCGCCAACTTGCCCAGCGTACCGGTTAATCCGGCGTACCAGCCGGCAATTTCCAGCAGGCGATCGCGCTGACTGTGCCATGGCGTAGGGGCGGCGGTCAGTTGCAGGCCGGCGGCCAGCGCAGTCACCAATTCTGCCCCCTGCTCACCCAACGAAGCCAGCGTGCCGGCAGCACCGCCCAACTGTAGCGTCAACACACGCGGTCGCATTTCTTGCAACCGCTGCCGAAAGCGCAACAGCGCATCCAGCGTCCCCGCCAGCTTTAAGCCCAGCGTGGTCGGCAAGGCATGCTGCATCCAGGTGCGTCCAACCAGCACGCAATCCTGATGACGGGTGATTTGCTGCACCAGCGCCGCCATCAGTCGATCCAGGTCGATAAGCGTTAATGCCAGTGCGTTTCGCAGTTGCAGCATCAATCCGGTGTCGAGAGCATCCTGACTGGTGGCGCCCCAATGCACGAAGCGAGCGGCATCAGCATCCTGCTGCGCCACCCGTGTCGTCAGTTGTTTAACCAGAGGGATCGCCAGATTACCGGCCTGCGCGGCCGCCTGCGCCAAGTCGGTCTCATCGAATAAGGCACTGTGGCAGGCTTCAGCGATCCGCTGGGCCGCCTCCTGGGGAATAATGCCAAGGCGGGCCTGAGCCGCAGCCAACGCCGCTTCGAAGTCCAGCATTCCCTGCAGTGTGGCGGCATCGCTAAAACAAGCCGTCACCGCTGATGACCGCAGCAACGGCGTCAGTAACTCCATAGATCCTCCGGGCAAAAGCAATTTTCCCGATGATGGCGCGACGCCGCCGGCAGCGTCAACAACGATAAACGCTACCTTGGGCGATTATCGAAACATTGGCGATCTTTTTCTCAGTAATGCCAGCTGGTCGAGGATCCTGGCTGGGGGGATATGGGAAAAAATGCGCTGGCGAATTCCGCGAACGCATTCTGCACTGCCATCGGTGGATTAAGGGGTCATAAACTTCTCATAGTTCTGGGGAGTAACCAGTTGGAAAGGAATAAAGTTCACATCCTTGATAGCTTCCCCCTTTGCCGCTTGCTCCGCCATATCGACCGCGCCGTAGGCCTGCGATTTGGCATCCTGGAACACCGTGACCGTCAGCATGCCCTTTTTTATCGCCTGCAGGCCATTTGGTCCGCCATCGGTTCCACCAATCAGAATATCTTTACCGACGCTCTTGCCATTACTTTTAATCGCCATAGCTGCGCCAATCGCCATTTCATCAGCATTAGAGGAAAGAATATCGATTTTGTCGCCTGACAATATCCAGTTGTTCATCAGATTCATGCCATCTTCACGCATCCATTTGGCCGTGTCTTCCAGAATGACGTGCATGTTGGGATTCTTGGCAATAATCTCTTTCGCCCCTTGGGTTCTAAAACGAGTGGCATCATTACTCAATAACCCTTTCATAATGGCGACATTGACGCTTTTACGATCCTTGACCATCTCAGCCAGGTATTGCATCTGTAACCTGCCGGCTTCAATCTCGTCGCTGCCGATATAGCTGATGCCATTGCCCATGGTGGAATCCGAGGGCATACGGTTAAGATAAATCAGCGGTATTTTGGCCTTTCTGGCGGCCTCGGTAATATTTTTGGTGCCCTGGGTATCGACCGGATTAACAATAATCACGTCCACTTTCCCATTGATGAAACTCTGCACCTGACTCAGTTGCTTATCTACCGCCCCCTGGGCATCTTCAAACTGCAATTTTAGATCCGGGTGTGTTTTTGCTCTTTCGATAATGTAGCCGCGTAACCTCGAGAGAAAAACATCATCCATTTGGGCAATGCTGACGCCAACCTGCACAGCAAATACCGAAGGGCTGAGCGATAGCAATGAAAGACAGAGTAAGATAATTTTCTTCATAATCGTTTTCCCATTAATGGTGAATAGCGTGTAATTTCAGTACGAAGGGTTAATTATTTACTGCTATGACATTGCGTTGGCCTGTACGGCATAGCTAACGCAGGTGACGCCGCCGATACGACGGACTCGTCAAAGTGCGATCCAGTTTCGTTCCGCGGATGAGCGTACCGCAGCGTCCACCAGACGCTGTATTTCAACCGCCTCTTTAAAATCTGGCCCTTGTGTATCTCCCCGCTGAATTGACTGAATGAACTCAAGCATTTCAATGGTTTTTAGATCGTTGAACCCCAGTTGGTGCCCCGGAGCCGGACAAAAAAGCCCGTAAGGCGCGTGCTCCGGCCCGGCAACCAGCGTTTTAAAGCCGTTCAGGCCGCTAGGGCCGTCATAACGGAAATACTGGATTTCGTTAAAACGTTCCTGATTGAAGCTCAGGGCCCCCTGGGTACCGGTGACTTCAAACCCCAGCTGCATTTTATGGCCCGTGGCGACCCAGTTGGCTTCTATATGACCGCGGCAGCCACGAGCAAATATCAGGGTCAGACGCGCAATGTCGTCAACCTCTACCGGTTTCAGTACCCTCGAACCCGCGCTTTCCGGCCGAGCTTTAATCACCGTATCGAGATCGGCGAACACTTCGCTTACCGGGCCGAGCAAAAATCTGGCCATACCCAGAATATGGCTGCCCAAATCCGCCACCGCGCCGGCCCCTCCAGCCGGATCTAACCGCCACGACCAGGGGATTGCAGGATCCGCCATGAAATCCTCCGCGTGGATCCCCCTAAAGCCGGTAATCTCGCCTAAATCGCCGTTGGCTATCATCTGGCGAGCCAACTTCAGCAACGGGTTTTTAATGTAATTGAACCCCACCTGGGTGAAGACACCGGCTTTCTCTGCCGCAAGGCGCATTCGCTCAGCGGTCTCGCTGTCCGGTGCCAAGGGCTTTTCACAGTGCACATGTTTCCCCGCCGCGATGGCGGCAAGGGCCTGTTCGGCGTGAAACCTGTTTGGTGAGGTTATCGAAATAACATCAATATCCGGATCGTCGATCAGATCTTGCCAGCGTTGGGTCCAGCGCATAAAACCAAACTGCTGCGCGGCACTTTCAGCCGCAGCGGCGTCAATATCCGCCACGCTGATTAATACCGGCTGAATATCACCGGAAAGCGTGGCAGCGGCACGCCAGGCTCTGGCGTGCGATTTCCCCATAAAGCCGGTGCCAATAAGTCCAATACCGATTTTTTGCATCGCCATTCTCCTCAATCCAGCGCCACAGCCGCATGAGTGTCTGCGGAAAGCTGAGCGGCATCCGCCAACCTCAGGGCCATGCAACCGTCATGCACCGTGATCGGCATAGGTGTGCCCTGCTTAATTGCCGAGATAAAAGCGTCTATTTCCAGCCGATAGGCATCGCTATAGCGCTCCATGAAGAAGTTAAGCAATGGCCCACGCGCTTCGGTTTCTTGCTTGCTATAACGTCTAACCGGAGTCGCCCGCAGGTTGTCATTCAACAACATCCCCCCGGAACCGAAGACCTCCATACGCTGGTCATAGCCATAGATTGCCTGACGACTGCAGTTGATCTGACACTGTTTGCCTGAGGCGGTGCGCAATTGCACCATTACAGTGTCATAATCGCCCAACGCCTCCAGTTCAGGGGCGAACAGACGGCTGCCGGTTGCAAACACCTCCACCGGCTCTTCGCCCAGGATCCAGCGGGCAAGGTCAAAATCGTGGATCACCATGTCGCGGAAAATTCCTCCCGAGTTTTTCAAATAGCCCATGGGCGCCAATCCAGGATCTCGACTGGTAATGATCACCTGATGAAGGTCGCCAATATCGCCACTGCGGATACGTTGGTTAATCTCACTAAACCCCAGATCAAACCGGCGATTGAAGCCCAGCATGACCTGACTGGCATGCTCGCCCAGTGCCCTTTGCGCCGCATACGCCTTGTTGATATCCAAATCCACCGGCTTTTCGCACAGCACCGCCTTGCCGGCTTTAGCCGCGGCCAGCATCAGATCAATATGGGTATGCGTGGGTGTGCCTATGATGACG
Organism: Serratia sp. AXJ-M; assembly: GCF_046531865.1. Lineage (NCBI taxonomy): Bacteria > Pseudomonadati > Pseudomonadota > Gammaproteobacteria > Enterobacterales > Yersiniaceae > Serratia > Serratia sp. AXJ-M. Next base: position 2,625,415 of record NZ_CP059394.1, read on the forward strand.
GCATCAATATCAGGGTTTTGAATGGCTTCAAGCGGGTCCGCTAACGCAACGCCCCCCCAGCCCGCGGTCAACGCTTGGGCATTTTCGATAACAGGGTCTGCAACAGCGGCAAGAAATGCATCGTTATGACGAGCCACATTCGCCGCATGTACCTGACCGATACGCCCGGCGCCGAGAATCGCAATTCTGATCATGACAGTCTCCATAAGAAGTCAGTTATTGGTGCCCATGAAGCTTCAGGGCCTGCTGATTAACCACCAGTCCGCTCTCGAGCTGACCATTGAAAAAATCGAGGATATTGGAAGCGGCCGACACTGACATTCGCATCGCCGCCTCTGCAGTGAGCCCGGCAGAGTGTGGCGTGAGGATCAGCCGTTCAGTTTGCGCTAACAGTGTCGAACCCAGGTTTGCCGGCTCCTGTTTCAGCACGTCTAAACCGGCGCCGCCGAGATGTCCGCTTTGCAAGGCTTCCGCGAGCGCCTCTTCATCGACAATTCCCCCTCGTGCGGTGTTGATCAACAGTGCGCCTGGTTTCATCATCGCCAACTGCTGTCGGCCAATCAGCGGTTTCTCGTCACTGAGTGGAAGGTGAACAGTGACCGCATCGGCGGTCTTCAGCCCTGTGCTGATGTCACCCATTCGTTCAACGCCGAGCTGGGTAAACACCTCGTCTGGAAGATAGGGATCGTAGGCAGTAACCCGCATGCGGAAACTTTTAGCCAACCGGGCCACCTCCCTGCCAATACGGCCGAAACCCAGGATGAAAAGCGTCCTTCCGGCCATTTCCATCGCGGAAAACCCGTTGCGTCTGTTCCATTCACCTTCACGAATACTGCGGTCGAAGTAACAGAGACGCTTAGCCAAAGCCAACAGCAAGGAGAAGGTATGTTCAGCCACCGACAGTGAATTGACATCGCCGATAATGGTCAGTGGGATCTGTCGTTCGGTCAAAGCCGCCACGTCCACCGAGTCATAGCCCACGCCATGGCGCGAGACGATCCTGAGTCGCCGAGCCGTCTGGATTTCTTTCGCGCTCAAGGGTTGGGTGCGAATCAACAATGCATCGGCCTCGGCAAGATAAGGCGCGTAACTTTCCACGCTCACTTCCGCCACCAGCTGTACCGTAAAGCCAGGTGCGTTGCGTAAGATGGCCAAACCGGCATCGTGGATTTTTCCGGCCACCAGTACATGCGGCATTTCAGTACCCTCCCCGAACGGCGTGCTCTGCGTCTTTGACTTCGCCATTCAACTGACGAAACTGCGCCACGCTGGCTGAAGCCGCGGACCGCAGTAGTTGTACGTCGTTGGATACCGTCACCAGGTCAAAGCCCCATTCAGCGGCTTGCGCGGCATAGGCGGCAGTGCCGTTATGCAACCCTGCCTTCTTGCCTGCACGATGCGCCGTGGCCAGGATATGCTTTATGGCTTCGATGATTTCGGGCTCGTCTCGGTCAAACCCGGTACGGTATTTTCGACCGGTCAAGCCAAGCGTCAGATCCGCCGGGCCGATGTAAACGCCGTCCAGACCTGGCGTAGCCACAATGGATTCGATATTTTCAACGGCCTCGGCCGTCTCGATCATAGCCAGACAGACCACCTGCTCATCGGCAAATTGACCATAGTCCGATCCGGCAGAAATCACCGCACGGGTGGGGCCGAAACTCCGGCTGCCAGTGGGGGGATAACGCACGCAGGAAACCAGGGTGCGGGCCTGCTCGGCAGTGTTTACCATCGGGCAGATAATGCCCCAGGCTCCGGCATCCAGCGCTTTCATGATCATGCCCGGTTCGAGCCAGGGCACCCTGACCAGCGGGGCTATTCCGCTGGCGCGCATCGCCTGCAGCATATGGGTTGCCTGCTCGTAACCGACAAACCCATGCTGGAGGTCTATCGTGAGCGCATCGTACCCCTGCTCAGCCATAATCTCGGCGGTAAAGGCGCTGGCAACGCTCAGCCAGCCGTTCAACACCGTTTGCCCCTCATCCCAACGCTTTTTGACGTTATTGCGTTTCATTGCGGCTCCTTAAACCACGATCTGTGCAAGTTTGGTGTTCATGTAGTCGTGGATACCTTCTGAACCCCCTTCACGTCCCATACCGCTGGCCTTGATTCCCCCGAACGGCACTTCAGCCGCTGCCAGCGCATAGCTGTTGATCCCCACCATGCCGGACTCGAAGCGAGAAACGGCTTCGCGGATCCGAGCCGGATCTCGCGTAAAGGCATAGGCCGAGAGAGCAAAATTGGAATTGTTAACCCTGTCCCATAAGGCTTCGCTGTCGCTAAAAGAAGTGATTGCCGCAATGGGGCCGAAATTCTCCTCAGCCATTGCGAGCGCATCGTCGGGTAAATCGGCAATCACCGTGGGTGCATAAAAATAGCCCCCGCCAAGTTCAAGACGATGCCCGCCAGTCACCACTCTTCCGCCTTTGGCGCGCGCGTCGGTAACGATGTCTTCGATCGCGTGAAGCCGTTTCATGTTGATAAGCGGCCCCATGGTGGTGCCTTCATCGAGCCCATAACCCACATTCAGCTGGCTGGCTCGCCGAGCAAAGCCTTCCACAAAGGCCTGATAGCAGTGTTCATGAACATAAAAACGATCGCCGGTTACACACACCTGACCACTGTTGGCAAATTTCGTGGCAACTGAGAGATCTAGCGCTTTATCGATATCGGCGTCGTTAAAAATGACTACTGGCGCATTGCCGCCCAACTCCATGCTGAGCCGCTTGATGGTTGATGCAGAATCGCGGATCATCTGCCGACCGATTTGCGTAGAGCCAGTCAGGGAAACCTTCCTGACCGTTGGCGATGACATTAAAGGCCCATAGGTGGTTGCGGTCGGCCCCACCACCAGGTTGGCGACGCCGGCCGGCAGCCCAGCCTGACGCAAACATTCGAAGATCAGCATCGCGGAACCCGGTACTTCACTCGAAGGACGCAACACCACCGTACAGCCTGCGGCAAGTGCGGGGGCCAGTTTGCGAGCCACCAATACCACCGGGAAATTCCAGGCGGTGAACGCCGCAACCACGCCGATCGGCTCATGCAGGACTTCGCAGCGGCCTGCGGGAACGCGACTTTCGACAATTCGCCCATAGATGCGCCGCGCCTCTTCCGCATGCCAAATAAACTGATCGACAGACAGCTCCCATTCACGTTTTGCCTGCGCCAAGGGTTTGCCACTTTCTTTCGAAACCATCACTGCAGCTTCTTGCGTTATCGCCACCATGGCACGCGCTACCGCCTGAAGCAGATCCGCGCGTTGCCAGGCCGGTGTGTTTTTCCAGCCGGGAAATGCTCGATCGGCACAGTCCAACGCAACCAGCGTATCCACCGCAGACGCCGCCTTAATCTGACCCAACTCGCAGCCCTTGCCCGGGTCGATCACCTTTATCCTTTCGGTGCCACGGCCGGTACACCACTCACCGTTGATAAACTGTCCAAAATTGTCATACATGATGGGTTGTCCCTCAGCATTTTGCTTCGGCAGAGTGCCGCTAAAGCATCAATATTTGCAATACTAGACACACAGCAATAAAAGTTGCAACAACATCACCTTGGGCAAAAAATCATTATTAAAATCGATTTAAACTCAGATATATCAAGACATTAAAAATTATTTTGGTTTGAAAATTTCAATGCGCACCCGTAATTGAAATAAATATTTTAGAGATGAATCACAAATCTCACGAAGAATTTTTCCCAGCCCAAGGCAAATGAGATAGAAATAATTGCATGTGAGTTTTACTTGCAATTTTTATTGCTGTAGCGTGCTGGAAAATGACTGGCTAATGCCTGGAAAGGAAATTCTGATGGTGAAAAAAACAGACCCAACTCTGGCCGCGCTGAAACCGCTACCTCATGACAATTACGAGCAGGTCGTCAACGAAATCACCCGACGCTATCCGCAGTTGTCGGAGCGCTATCAGCAGGCGGCACGCTACATAACCCAGAACCCCAATACGGTTGCTCTGGAGTCGATTAACGCCGTGGCGGCCAAATGCGGATTACATCCATCGGTGTTGGTGCGTTTTGCCCAGGCTTTTGGTTATAGCGGTTTTAAACAGATGCAGAGCGTTTTCCAGACGCGGTTGGCTACGGCAGCGCCCGGTTACAACGAGCGGATCACCGCACTGGAAAATGATCTGCGAAAAAATGATGAAAAAGGCAGCTTGGGTTTCCTGCAAAGTCTGGTCATTCGTGATATCGCAACGCTGCAGGAGTTATTGAATAACATCACCGAACAGGATCTCGATGAGACCGCCCATCTGCTGAAGGAGGCTGAAACTGTCTATATTGCCGGCCAGCTGCGCTCCGAACCTGTCGCGTCGCTGATGCGGTACCTTTTAACCATGCTCAATCGTCGCGTGATACTGCTGGATGCTGCCGGGGGACTGGCACCGCAAATGGCCAACAATATGCTGGAAAATGATGTGCTTATTGCCATAGCATTTCGCCATTACGCGAAAGAAGTGATCGCCATTGCGGATGATGCCGGTGCGCGTGGCATCCCTATTGTGGCCATTACTGACAGTCAGCTTTCACCACTGGCGAAAAGTGCAAAAGTGCTGTTTACCATACCGGAAGAAGAATACAGTTTTTCGCGATCTCTGGCGGCGCCGGTGTGTCTGGCGCAGAGCATTGCGATGGCATTGGCTGCGGCATTACAGCCGGAAAAAGCCCAGCCCTGCATTGAAACCATTACCGAGCGTGAAAAGCGCACTGAGGGGAACCGCAAGCGTCATCGCAGTTGAGTCACGTTTAAAACAGACTTCTGCCCTGTCGGGATGGGAGTCTTGTCGTTTGAATTTGCAATTTTTATTGCCAATTAAAATAAACAGCAATTTAAAATGCAAAAAAAATAATCATGCTGCTTTCAGGCGTCCAATCCGAATGGGGGAAGATATGGCCAAGATTCGTTGTACAGCGGCTCAGGCAGTCGTTCGTTATCTGAGCAACCAGTTTACGGAAATCGAGGGCGAACGCGTCCCGCTTTTTCCCGGCGTGTATGGGATTTTTGGCCATGGCAACGTCACCTGTCTGGGTGAAGCGCTGGAAGCGGTACAGGATATATTGCCAACCTGGCGCGGCCAAAATGAACAATCGATGGGTTTTGCGGCTATTGGTTTTGCCAAGGCGATGGTTCGCAGGCAGATCATGGTGGTTACCGCGTCGATCGGTCCGGGTACCGCCAACCTGCTAACCGCTGCCGGCGTCGCGCACACCAGCCGTTTGCCCATGCTGATGATTTGCGGCGACAGCTTTGCGCGGCGGCATCCGGATCCGGTAATGCAACAGATCGAGCATTTCAACGATCCGACACAAACCATCAACGATGCTTTCAAAACGGTAAGCCGCTATTGGGACCGCATCACCTATCCTGAACAAATCGTGTCCTCGCTGCCGCAGGCCGTGGCCACCATGCTGGATCCGGGCGACTGCGGCCCGGCCTTTATCGGCATGTGTCAGGACGTGCAGGAAATGGCCTGGGATTACCCGGAAGCCTTTTTCGCCCCGCAGTTGCATCTGATGCCTCGTCCACGGCCCGATTGCCTTCAGCTTGCTCACGCAGCACAATGCCTGATGAACGCCAAACGCCCATTGATTGTCTCTGGTGGAGGCGTGCGCTACTCTCAGGCCGAAGCTGAACTGGAGGCTTTCGCGGTTCGCCATGGCATACCCGTCGTGGAAACCATTGCCGGTAAAGGCGCTTTTACGCACGACCACCCTATCCATATGGGGCCAATTGGTATCCTTGGTTCCACCTCAGCCAATGAGTTGGCTTCCCGAGCCGATGTCGTGGTCGCCATAGGAACCCGGTTGATGGATTTCGTCACCGGTTCATGGACGGTATTCGATCAACAGGCACAGTTCATTTCACTCAATGCTGCGCGCTTTGATGCGCATAAACACCGCGCTATTCCGCTGGTGTGCGATGCCCGCGAAGGGATCATCGAGCTAAATCATGCACTGGGCGAATGGGTGGCCGCGCCCGCCTGGTTGGCTAAGGGACGAGCGGCTTTTGCTGACTGGAACGCACTGATTGCAAAAACCCAAGAACCTGGGGTCACCACCGATGTCCCCAGCTACGCCCAGGTGATCGGCGTGGTGAATGCAGTGGCGGCGCCGGAAGATTACATCATCAGTGCCGCCGGCGGGCTGCCTGGCGAGTTGGTGAAAGGCTGGCGTGTCAAAGATCCCGGCACCTTCGATTGCGAGTTCGGTTTTTCCTGTATGGGTTATGAGCTCTCTGCAGGCTGGGGAGCCGCCATGGCGGGCAAAAAACAGGATGTCTTCGTCATGATTGGGGACGGCACCTACATGATGATGAACTCAGATATCTATTCGAGCGTACTGTCCGGTCATAAATTTATTTTACTGGTGTGCGACAACGGCGGTTATGCGGTGATCAACCGTTTGCAGAACGCCAAAGGCGGTGCTTCCTTCAATAACCTGTTGAAGGATTGCCGCGTGAAAGAGCCTTTCCCGGTGGATTTCGTCGCCAATGCCGAGTCGATGGGGGCTTATGCCCGCAAGGTGACCTCGCTCGAACAGCTTGAAGACGCCCTTAAATGGGCCAAAGGCAACGATCGTACCACGGTAATTTCCATTGCCACCGACGCCCACCACTGGACGCCCGGAGATGCATGGTGGGATGTCGGCGTGCCGGAAGTGAGCGAGCGCGAGAGCGTTAACCAGGCGCATCGCGAACATCTCGAAGGACGCAAAAATCAGCGTATCGGCATTTAAAGAAGGGGCAGAACATGGTTCTTAAAGCAAAGCTTGGCATCGCGCCTATCGCTTGGTCGAATGACGATCTCCCTCAGCTAGGAGGTGAAACCTCGTTGGCAACCTGCCTGTTTGAAAGCCACCTTGCGGGGTTTCAGGGCGTTGAAACGGGCGGCAAATTCCCAAAAACCAGTGAGGAGCTCAAACCTACCCTGAAATACTTCCAGCTTGAACTGGTCTCGGGATGGTATTCGGGCACGCTGCTTGATAACAGCCTGAACGAAGAAATCAGCCGCTCGCTGCCACAAATGCAACTTTTCCGCGACTGCGGTGCCGCCTGCCTGGTTTACGGAGAAACTGCCGGTACCATCCAGAACCGGCAGAACGTCCCCCTGGCTGAACGACGTCGGTTGTCCGACGCAGAAATCAGCGAGTATGGCGACAAACTGTCTCGATTCGCCGCCTTCTGCAAGGATTTCGGCGTGCCGCTCGCCTTCCATCATCATATGGGCACGGCAATTGAAGATGAACAGGATATTGACCGCTTAATGGCGGCAACCAGTAAAGACGTTGGCCTGTTATTTGATACCGGACATTTGGTGTTCGCCGGCGTGGACCCTGTCAGAGTGCTGGAAAAACATGGCGATCGCATCATCCATGTGCATACCAAAGATGTCCGTTCGGACGTGCTAAACGGTATCGACCGCCATAAAGACTCTTTTCTGGATGCCGTATTGAAGGGGGTTTATACCGTACCGGGTGATGGATCCATCGACTTCACCGCCGTCATTAATAAGCTTGCCGCTATAGGTTATCAGGGATGGTTTGTGGTTGAAGCCGAACAGGATCCGGCCAAAGCGCCGCCCCTTGAGTATGCCCGTCTCGGCTATAACACCCTGTGCAAAGCGCTCAGCGCGGCAGGCTATCGCTATACAGAAGGAGATATATGATGGATCAGTTAGTCGGAAAAGTGGCCGTCATCACCGGTGGCACGCAGGGGCTGGGGGCCGCAATCGCGCGCCATTTTAGCCAGCAAGGGGCTGCCGGGGTGATTATTTGCGGAAGAAACCAGGCAAAAGGTGCAGAAATCGCTGAGAGGTTAAATGCAGAAACTGACACCCCAGTGATTTTTGTACGCGCCGATTTATCTTCCGTGGAAGACTGTCGCCAGGTTATCGCTAAAACAGATGAATTATTTGGCCGCGTCGATGTTCTGGTCAACGCCGGGGGCATGACCGATCGCGGCACCATCATCGATACGGCACCCGAGCTGTTCGACAAGATGTTTGCCACCAATGTTCGCGGGCCGTTTTATCTGATGCAAGAGTCGATAAAAATTATGCGTCGTGAAAATACGGCGGGCAGCATTGTTAACATCTGTTCCATGTCAGCGTTGGCCGGGCAGCCTTTTATCTCCGCCTACTGTTCGTCGAAAGGTGCATTGGCTACGTTGACACGCAACACCGCCTACGCCCTGTTACGCAACCGGATCCGCGTCAATGGTCTGAACATCGGGTGGATGGCATCCGAAGGGGAAGACCGCATAATGAAGCAATATCATGGTGCCGAGGATAACTGGCTGGAAAAAGCCGCCGCCGAGCAGCCTTTTGGTCGTTTGATTCAGCCAGAAGAAGTGGCACGTACCGTCGCTTTCCTGGCCAGCGATGAATCCGGCCTGATGACCGGTTCTATCGTTAACTTCGATCAGTCAGTCTGGGGGGGCTACGATCAAACGGCATCCCCCTCCGCCCCGCTGTGATCCCTTCCACCATGGCGGGCTCCGGCCAGCCATGGTGTTCACTCACATCATCTGAAAGGGCGAACCGACGTAGTTTTCTGCCAGCACCGTCATGGCGCTGCGTGACTTCACGGTGTATTGCAGTTCCGAAAGCTGCAGGCGTTGCTGGAATGCGCTGTCGTCCTGGTGGGTGTGCAGCATATTGGTCATCCACCAGGAAAAATGCTCGGCGCGCCAAACCCGTTGCAGGGCATCATCGCTGTAGCTGTCCAGTCGCCGCCAGCTCTTATGCCGGTAAAATGCCTCAAGCGCCTGCGACAACAGGCAGACGTCCGCCATTGCCAGGTTCAACCCCTTTGCCCCGGTCGGCGGCACGATATGCGCCGAGTCCCCGGCCAGCAGCAGGCGCTTGCAGCGCATAGGCTCAGTGACGAAGCTGCGCATGCCAACCACGTTTTTCTGGAAGATACGTCCCTTTTTCAGCGACCAGCCATCGTGATTTTCCAGCCGGCTTTCCAGTTCGTTCCAGATGCGATCGTCTGACCAGTGGTCAACATTCTCCGCCGGATCACACTGGAAATACATGCGCTGCACGCCCGGCGAACGGGTGCTGATCAGCGCAAATCCGCGTGAATGGCTGGCGTAGATCAGTTCGTCGCTGGACGGCGGCGCGTCCACCAAAATGCCGAACCAGCCGAAGGGATAAACCCGGGTGTAGTCCTGACGCAGCCCACCGGGCATCGCGGCCCGGCTGATGCCATGGAACCCGTCGCAACCAATGACAAAATCGCAGTCAAGCCGTCGTTGTTCGCCGTTGTGGCGGTAATGTACCTGCGGCCTTTCGCCGTCCAGCCCCTTCAGCGCCACCTCCTCCACCTCAAAATGGAGTTGCCCCTGCGCGGCCTGCCGTGCGGCAATCATATCTTTCAGCACCTCGTGCTGAGCATAAACGGTGATCGCCCGATCGGTCAGTTCCGTCAAGTCGATCCGGTATTGTTGGCCACCAAATGCCAGCCGGATGCCATGATGTTGCGCCCCTTCTCTGCGCATGCGTTCACCCAGCCCGGTTTGATTGAGCAAATCCACCGTTCCCTGTTCGAGTACCCCGGCGCGAATGGTCGATTCCACCGCCTGTTGGCTGCGTGACTCCAGCACTACCGACTCGATGCCTTGCAGATGCAGCAGGTGCGACAACATCAATCCGGCTGGACCGGCACCAATAATCGCTATTTGTGTCCGCATGATTATCTCCTTATAAGGCTTTATAAGGCTTTGTTGAGCGAACCGGGCAATGCCGCCGCTTTGCTGGAAAAGTGTTTGGCTACCAGCGCCAGTGCCGCCACCAGTGCAGGGATCGCCAACAGCGTAAAAATGGTGCTGAACGACAGCTGCATTTGCATCAGTACCCCGCCGCTCATGGCCCCCAGAATGCCGCCGAAGCGTCCCAGCCCCAGCATCCAGGCGACACCGGTCGCCCGTCCCTGGGTGGGATAGAAACCGGCGGCCAGTGCAGGCATCGAAGACTGAGCGCCATTCATGCAGGTTCCTGCGATAAAGACTGTCACGGCCATCAGCAACGGATCGGTGTAGACATAGCCAATCGCGCAGACGAACACTCCGGTCAGCAGATAGCCCACCGCCACCACCTTGTGCGGGTTCATGCGATCCATCAGCCAACCGATGATCAGCACGCCAATACCGCCGCCCAAAGGAAACAGCGCGGTAATCAGCGATGCCTGACGGATAGAAGCCCCGGTTTCACGGATCAGCAGCGGCAACCAGCTGGTCAACAGGTAGAAAATCATCAGTCCCATAAAATAAGTCAGGCACAGCATCAGCGTCCCCAACAGATAACGAGGGGAGAAAATCACCCCCAGCGCCGACTTGTTCTTTACCTGCCCGTCTTCACTCAGGCTAAAGTGCAGCGGTTCGGCGAGATTGAGCGGTGCAATACGCTTAAGTACGGCAGCGATACGCTGCGCCGGGTAGCCGCGCACCACCATAAATCGCGCGGACTCCGGCAGCGCGACAATCAACACCACCGCCAGCAGCAGCGGCATTACCCCACCCAGCACCATCACGCTCTGCCAGCCGAAATGCGGGATCAGCCAGGCGGAGACGAAGCCCCCCATCGACGATCCCAGCGGAAAACCGCAGAACATCAGGTTTACCAACAGTGCCCGTTTACGCTCCGGTGCATATTCCGACATTAAAGTGGCTGCGTTCGGCATCGCTGCGCCCAATCCCAGGCCGGTTAAAAAGCGCAACAGCGTCAGCATCGGCAGCGTGGTGGCAAAGGCCGTCAATAAACTGAAGCCGCCGAACAGGATCAGCGACAGTACCAGCACCTTCTTGCGGCCGATACGATCCGCCAGCGGTCCGGCGGTAAGCGCGCCAACCGCCAGGCCGACCAGGGCGGCACTCATTACCGGCCCCAGCGAGGTTTTCTCAATCCCCCAGTCCTGTACCAGTGAGGTAGCGATAAAACCGATGATTGCGGTATCGAAACCGTCCAACGCCACGGTCAAAAAGCACAGAACCAGGATCAACCACTGGTAACGTGAGAAAGGGTTTTCATTGATAAACGACTGAATTTCTAACGTGTTTGGCTGGGACATAGAGCGTTTCCTGGGTTGGTCTGGCGAAATAAACCCTGCGGATACGACCAGGCGTTCCCCTGGCAAAGCCGCTAATTGTGCGATTATCGAAACTTGGTTCGTTAATCGCCTAATTATCAAAGCATCGGCGGCTATAAGTTTCAATATTGTTAAATCAATTAGCGTGCGATAACCGAACGAGAAAAGAGGGACATTCACATAACCAGATTAGTTTCAGAAAGATACGTCGCATTCACGTAAGGCGATGGAGCATGGATTCTGTGAGCCGATTAACATTGAAGAAACAAGACTGGCTGCGCACCAATAAAAACACCCTGCGGGGCCACAGGGTGTCGGGGGGACTTCTCTTGCGAGCTATTGAACACACACGCGGTTATTTCAGTTTAAGCATCTCCCCAAGCAGAATATCCGTGGGTTCGAGGATATCCGTATCAATCCCGGCTGAGGGTGTGAAGGTCAACTCGCCAAAGATGACTTTGCCATTGGAGATATAGAAATCGACACGGACAAACTCAAACGGCGCCGAAAGCTTTCTGGCGTAGTCAAAAAGGTCATCGTAACCTTCCGGCTTAACAAAAGCCGCAATCTCTTCTGGGCCTAGGGCCAGACAGTCTTGGCTGTAGCACAGAAACTTGAAGTCCTTATCGAAAAAGTAATATTTCGGCATGCCCTTGTCCCTGCCGACACAAAGTAACGTGCAGTATGGAACGCCATTGAAGCAGTATATTTTGTAGTCTTCGGGGCCATGACCGCCCGCTGACTCTATATACTTCTCACCGATTATCTTTTTATTGATTTTCTTGTAGTTTAATTCCGCGTAGACCTTCCAATAGTCCTCCCGCATCCAGTTATCTATGATTTTAGAGGCGCGCCCGATGTCCAGCTTGCTTTTATCCTGGCAAATCAGGTTGTAACCGGAGCCATGGTTGCCTTTGATGACAAACTTGTCGGGCAAAGAATCCCAAGGGATCTCATCGACCGAGTCGCAGGCGAAGTACAGCTCATTGAGAATCTCTTCGCATCCCTGCGCCTTCAAATACTCGCGCACGGCGTATTTGTCCGCACACTGCGTGACCAGCGCATTTTTGCTGTAACCGTTCAGTTTGAGGTAGTTGATTTTTTCGTTCCACGTCACCGGCGGATTAAGGTTTAATTTTTTTCCAAATGCCTTTTTATAGATAAATTTTGTCTTGAACGTCGGCGTAAATGTCGCCAGTTGATTCATGATAAATTTATTAATGTTTTTTCTCATACGCCCTGTCTCATCATTATGACGAAAATATTAAAACGGTGACGGTTAGACACCAAAGGAAGCTGAAGCGGTGGCTTTTTCTTGCTCACTGCGCCACTGGATCATCGCCGGGGTGGTGCTTAAATCAAACTGGTTGCGGCCTAAGGCGCGATTGAGAATGCAGGCCGAACGCCAAGCCATCAGGCTCAGTTGGGGATCGGCAATGCCGTGGTGGTGCATGCTGGCGTTGACGGCAAACAAACAGTTCCCCTCGGCTCCTGGTCGTGCCAGGGTAAAATCAGAGGCAATGCGGTATTGTCCATCAGCGGTGGTTGATAAAACGCCGGCCAGGGAGTCAAGAAAAGCCGGGCGTGCCTGTTGATAGCCGGTCGCAAAAATCACCACGTCGGCGTCAAAGGTTTCCCGACCGTGATCAAGGTGATGCTGCGTCTCCAACCGATAGGCATTGTCTTTGGTGCTGAGGGCGGTCACTGAACGGCTGGGCAACAGTTGGACCCAGCGCTTCTCACGGAGCACATCGAAGCGATGATACATGGCGCGATAAATCGCCAACAGAGACTCGCTGGTAATGCCATCAGAGGTCATTTTTTGCTCGTGCAGCATGTGCCGTTTGGCCTCATTGCCCAGCGTGCAGAACTTCTCGACATACTCAGGCGTAAAATACTCGTTAGCAAATGCCGCTTCATCCAGAGCGTTGTAATTGTTGCGCCGGGACAGCCAACCCAGGTGTTCTGGCTGACCCCATTCCCCTTTAAAAATGTTCAGGAACAGATCGGCACCGCTTTGCCCCCCGCCCACGATGGCCACGCGTTTTCCGGTAAGATTCGGCTGGCGCAGCATCATTTCGCTGGCGTGGAAGCATTGATCATTTTGCTGCGTCACGCAGTCAGGCAGTTTGATCTGCTTGCCAATCCCCACGCACAGGTGTTTGGCGTAGAGCACATCATTCTGGGTGGTGACGACAAAGTGTCGTTGCTGGTCATCAAACGCCACATGCTGGACTTCCTGGTTGAACGCCAGTGAGTCCAAACCCGTTGCCGCCCAGTTCAGGTAGTCGGCGAACTCTTCGCGCGACGCAGTGCGTTGCTCGGTGGTTAGGAAACGGTAGAACTTTTTCCGCTTCACCAGATAATTGAGAAAACTATAAGGGTTGGTAGGGGCAACGGCAGTGACCAGATCCTTTAAAAAATTCGTCTGCATGCTGCTCTCTGCCAGGATCATGCCTGGATGCCAAGAAAAGTGCGGTTTGCGCTCGAGGAATTTGCAACTGAATCCCTCGATTTCGCTAGCAAGCGCAGCAATACTGAGGTTGGACGGACCGATGCCAATACCGATAAAGTCCAAACGCTGGTTCATTGAGTGTGCTCCTGAATAAGTAAAAATATTTACCAGATATATATTATTGGCCCGGTAAAATACCGTAACGAAACTTAACCCCGACATGGGAATGATAGAACCTCTCTTGAACGAGTGTTCCTATCGAAAGTACCCTGCATTATCGCCGTCGAGAATCAGCGCATTAGCCATGACAATAAAAACAACCGAATCACCACGGAAATTTATTTTTCTGGGGTTTTGAGCGCAATATTTCAGCCGGGCATTCTTCCGTGAAAGTAAAAAAACGTTTTACAGCATTATATAAAGAGAGTGTTTTGGGAGAGGCTTTTAAGATAATAAAACCCAATGAATTAACAGAGTAATTCATAACATATCCCTATGTTAATCTGCATACCACGCATGGCATCTTCCTTGATCAGACATTGCCAAATGAGAGTAGCGCCAAAGTTGCACTCTGGCATGTGAAAAAAAATAATATTGAAGTCAAAACCCGCGTTGTTAATGTAAAATTAAAAGTGAAATCGTAAAAAATGCTAAAATTTCACCTTGGTTTAGCTACCGTTGCAGGTGGGCTTTATCAAGTGAAACCCGTGTCAAAGCGGCTCTGGGCCTGATGTTCCCGTTTACCGAGCATACCAAATGGAGCAAGTCAGCCTGAGCCAGGACATTACGCTGGCTTTTGCAACCCTCCGGCTTTTTTTGTCTGTCTGGCTTCAATATTTCACCTGCTATTGTGCCATTAACCGCGGATACCCAATTCGACTTGCCGATAATATCCTTGCTTTGGCATCAATGAAGACACTTCCGACATTGAAGTTTCTTGCCCTCTCCCTCACTTTGTTCAGATCGCTTCCTTCTTAATCATCTTCATAACAATGAATATCAAAACCGTAGGAGGCTAGAAAAGACAGTGAAAACGAGCATCAGTACAAATCACCGTCAGCGGCGGGTGGCTTACTTTTTCTCCTCTGAATTAAGATTTTTATGCAAAAATGTCATATCTAAAGAATTAATCAGCTCGCCCACGCGGCGGAAATTAAAAATTAACACCAAGCTTTTGCATTTCCTTTTCGGTACGTTATCTAACCTCCCCTATTCCATGTTCTGTTGCCTAAACTTTAAAAAAACCAGAGGGGATATATCATCACATACAGATATAATCCCGATGCGCCATTATTATTACTGCGTAATCTGACGGTGGTTCAACATGATGAGCTTCGCAAAGCGCTAACGCGCCAGATTGTATTGCCGGCGAACCCCGGTTAATCTTAACCGGTGCCCTCCAAAAGATAAGTGACTGATGTTTTGAAGAATGACGAGATGCCCGCCACCAAGCGCAAAAATGACCCCGTTGGCCTGAAACAGCGCATTTTCGCTGCGGCGCTGAGCGAGTTTGCTGAAGCCGGCCTTAAAGGCGGTCGCATGGAGAACATCGCCGAGCATGCGGCCACCACCAAACGTATGGTGGTATATCATTTCAAGAATAAGGAGTCGCTCTACATAGAGGTGTTGGAGCATGTCTATCAGCATATCCGCGCGCATGAATCGGGCCTGGATCTGCACGCATTGCCCCCGGTTGAAGCCATGGCCCGTCTGGCAGAGGAAAGCTTCAATTACCATGCTGAGCATCCTGACTTCATCCGCGTTATCTGTATGGAGAACATGATGCGCGGCCAGTACATTCGCCAGTCGCTCCGCATCAAGGCGCTGAATCAAAGCGCACTGACCTTGCTTGAGGATATTTTGCAGCGAGGTAAACAAGCGCAACTGTTTATTGCGGACGTCAGCGCTACAGATGTGCACCGTTTGATCAGCAGCCTGTGTTTCCACTATGTGGCCAACCGGTATACCTTCAATACGCTGTTCGAAAGCCATGAAGCTGCTGAAGATCAGGTGATCCGTAATCGTCGATTGACCGTCATGGCAACGCTGCGCTATGTAACACTGTAAGTGCCAACCAGGGAGCCTGTGTGATGACCAAAACCGCTGGCGGAGAAGAAATTTCCGCACCTGATGCTTTACTGTCCCCTGCCAGTGGCGATCCTTTCAAGGGCGATCCCAATTTTATGGCGTCGCTGGCGCGCGGTCTTGAGGTGATCCAGGCTTTTACCCCGCAGCGCCGCCTGATGTCCATTTCCCAAATCAGCCAGAAAACCGGTATTCCGCGCGCGGCGGTGCGCCGCTGCCTGTATACGCTTAACAAATTAGGCTTCGTCTACGCGCAGGACGGCAAGAATTTTGAGCTGCGTCCGCGCATTCTGACACTGGCCCACGCCTATCTTGGCGCCACACCGCTGGCTAAAGCCACCCAGCCGGTGCTGAAACACATCAGCCAGTTGTTGAATGAGTCCTGCTCCATCGCCACGTTGGACGGCGACAATATTCTGTATATCGCTCGCGCCTCTGCCGAGCGCATTATGACAATTGATCTGAACATAGGCAGTCGCCTACCGGCATTTGCCACCTCAATGGGCCGCGTGCTATTAAGCCATTTGCCACCCGATAAGCTTGATGATTACCTGCAGCGCATCAGCCTGGTGCGCTATACGCAATACACTATCGGTTCGATCGACAAACTGCGCGACGAACTGGATAAGGTTCGCGCGCAGGGTTATGCGATAAACGATCAAGAACTGGAGATTGGTCTGCGTTCGATTGCCGTGCCAATCGCCTCGATGGATGGGCGGGTCACCGCCGCATTAAACGTGGGTGTGCAGGCCGGTCATGTCCCGCTAAGCGAGCTGACCGACCGCATCTTGCCGATCCTGTTGGAAGGCGCGCAGGAGCTTTCGTTACTGAGCCATTAAAGGGATTGCTGAGCCGCAGCCAGGTATTTCGCCATCTCCGCTTCCGGCACCATGCCGCCGCCGGTTGCCCACACCAGGTGAGTAGCATGGTTCATCTGCTCCTCATTCAACCCCTGGCTCGCCAACCACTCCGCATCGGCCGCTACGCGCCATGGCCCTGGCATACCCGCCAGCGCTGAGGGTTCGAGCCGGATATGTTCATGTCGATCCAACAGGCCTAACAGCGCAAACATCTCCACATCGCTCAGGGTATAGAACCCCGCAAGCAGACGTTCCATCGCACGGCCGACAAAACCGGAGGCGCGCCCCACCGCCAATCCATCCGCGGCGGTCTGGTTGTCGATACCCAGATCCTGGACCGAGATACCGTCGTGCAGCCCGGTATGCACACCAAGCAGCATGCAAGGCGAATGCGTTGGCTCGGCAAAGATACAGCGTACGTGGTCCCCGAAGGCCAGTTTCAAGCCAAATGCCACTCCGCCAGGACCGCCGCCGACGCCACAGGGCAGATAAACAAACAAAGGATGCTGTGCATCGACCCGAATGCCGCTCTCGGCAAACTGGCGTTTCAGCCGCCCACCGGCCACGGCATAGCCCAGAAACAGCGTTTGCGAGTTTTCGTCATCGATGAAGAAGCAGCGTGGATCGCTCGCCGCCTGCAAACGACCCTGTTCAACGGCGACCCCATAATCTTGTTCATATTCCACCACGTTGACGCCGTTATCGCGCAGCTTTTGCTTTTTCCATTCGCGGGCATCCGCCGACATGTGCACGCTGACGCTAAAGCCGAGGCGAGCGCTGATAATGCCGATCGACATGCCAAGGTTGCCAGTCGACCCTACGGCAATGCGATAGCCGCCGAAAAACTCGCGGAACTCCGGCGAAAACAGCTTGGCGTAGTCATCCGTCAGCTGAAGCAGCCCGGCTTTCAGAGCCAGCTTTTCCGCATGCGCCAGCACCTCGTAAATACCCCCGCGAGCCTTGATCGAACCGGAGATCGGCAGATGGCTGTCTTTTTTAAGCAGTAACCGCCCGCCCAGCGTCAGGCCATAGCGTTGATTCAATGCCGTTTGCATCGCAGGCAGAGCGACAACCTCAGACTCGATTACCCCTTTAGTGGCTTGAGTTTCGGGGAAGGCTACGCTCAGGTAAGGCGCAAAACGCGCCAGCCGCTGTTCTGCCTCAGCGACGTCGTCAGCGCCCAGCCCGACGTGGGGCAGCCCGACCTGCAAAGTCGTCGCTTGCGGATTGAACCAGGTCACCGGCTTAAGGTCTATCAGCTCCTGCACCAGCGGGAATTGCGTCACTAATTGCTGAATCTGTGTCTTTTCCATTGTTTTTCTCTGCGCTGCAAAAAGGTTAGCCCTAGAGTGCAGCGATTCGCCTGAGCTGACAAATGATAAAAAATCAGCTTTAGATGAGCAGTATTGATGCAATAAGGTGATTTACGTCAATTTATAAACTTTTGGTAGGTTTTGAATGACAGGCAATCATCTAAAACGCCCCGCAGGCGTATCTTCTGCGGGGCATTTGCCAAGGCCATATTACTTACGAGCCGCCGCTTCCAGCCCGGCGATATCCAGCTTGACCATCCGTAGCATCGCTTCGGTGACCCTTTTCACCTTCAGGCTATCGGGGTCAGCCATCAGCTCCGTCAGCCGTTTGGGCACAATCTGCCAGCTCAATCCCCAGCGGTCGCGCAGCCAACCGCACTGTTCAACGCTGCCACCGTCGCTCAGGGCTTCCCACAGCCGATCCACTTCCGCCTGATCCGCACACTCGACCATGATGGAAAAGCTGTGATTGAACGGATCCAGGGGCCCGGCTTCAATCGCCGCATAGCGCTGGTCGCCGAGAATAAAAGTCGCCAGTTTGACGCTGCCAGCCGGGCCGCTGGGGGTATCGGCGGGCAAGCTAGAATGCCAGGTCAGGGAGGAGCCGGGGATCAAATCTATGTAGCACCGCAGCGCCGCATCCATATCTTTTTCAAACCATAAGTGTTGGGTGATTTTCACGATATCCCCCTCCGCTACTGATCCAGGACCGGTTCGAAACCGCCGAAAATCATGCGTTTGCCGTCAAAGGGCATTTGGTCACCCAAGGCTTTCATGCGCGGATCGGCCATCATCTTCTGGTTGGCATCGTCACGCGCCGCCTTGGAGGGGTACTCAATCCAGCTGAACACCACCACTTCATCGGCTTCGGCCTTCACCGCACCACGAAAATCGGTAAGTTTGCCGTCGGGGACATCATTGCCCCAACACTCAACAACGCGTGTGGCACCGAATTCCTTAAACAGAGGAGCTGCCGCAGCAGCCAGTTTTAGATACGCCTCCTTATTGGCGGCCGGCACCGCCACTACAAAGCCATCAACATATTTCATAGGAGATTCCTCTTGTCGATTCGACAGTCGGGGTGGCGCCGGCGGAGTTGCCGGTGCCCTCTACCATTTTAGACCCCATTAGTGGGGTCAACCATTCAGGCTGCTGGTGGCTTCAGAGGTCGGTATAAGCACGGGAGAGTAATTCTGGCGTGGCGACCCGATTGCGGCCGCTGTTTTTAGCTTTGTAGACTGCCAGATCGGCGATTTTCAGCAGGTTGTCCAGGTTTTGGCCTGCCCCACCAATGCAGGTGACCATGCCGATACTGACGGTAATTTGCAACGAGGTTCCGGCGGGCATGGTGATGGATTCGATTTCCACACGACGGCGCAGCCGCTCGGCCAGTGACAGTGCGTCCTGCTGCTGGGCTATCGGCGCAACAATGGCAAACTCTTCCCCACCCATGCGACCAAACAGATCCTGATCGCGTAGATCAGCGGTAATGGCCCGCGTGAAGGACAGCAGCGCCGCGTCACCGCCGGCGTGGCCAAAACGATCGTTGATCGACTTAAAGTAGTCGATATCCAGCATCATGATGCAGACGTGTTCCCCTTTCTGGCTGACCAGCTTGGTACCGCGCTGCATAAACGCGCTGCGGGTTAATACGTGGGTCAATGCATCGTGATTCGCCACATGTTCCAGCCTGCGCAACAATGCATTGCGGGCATAGTTCATGCTGGCAACGGCGATCGGGCCCAACGCCAACAAAGCCACGCCAAGCCGCATCGACACCGTATTCTGCAACAGCTTCATGTCGAGATTGGTCGCAATCAGCCCCATGTCGATGGCGAAATGGCACCACAATACATAGGCCAGCACCGCGATCATGGTGCTGAACAAGGAGAAGGTCATTGCCAGCCACAACAGGATCGGCATCGGGAAAATCACCGCACCGGGGCCGCCGATCAGGACGCTGCAAATGCACGCCACCAGCAGCAGGATTAACACCGCCATTTTTCTACAGATGCTGTACCACTGGCTGCGGCGGAACACCGCCTGGTTAAGGCTATGCAGGTAGCCTTTCCAATCGGTGGGGAAAGTCAGGATAAACGGCATCAGGGTAATGTAATGGGTAAACTCCGAAGACAGCCACAGCGCCATGGCGGGCAGGAATTGGCGGTCGAAAAGCAGCACCGAAGCCCCGGCACCGACTAACCCCGTGGCGGTCGCGCTCGTCAGGCAGATGGCGAACAGAAAAATGCTGGACGAGGTGCGTTCCAGCGTTCTGACCTGCGGCGACAAACGCATAAACAGGAAAAACCCGACCGCGACACCGGTAATGTTGGCGCCATTGAGCAATGCGGCTTTCACGACCGTGCTGCCGGTGATCAGATCCGCCGCCATATACCCCAGAATCGCCATCAGCCAACCCCAGGGGCTGGCCAGCGCCGGATAACGCACCAGCAGCGCCAGCAGCACCGCATTGGCCGGCCAAAACGAGGACAGCAGCCCGGTGGGCCGGCTCACAATGCCAAACAGGCACAGGCCGAACACCAGCAGGAATACGATTAATGCGTGCTGTAATTTTGTGGCACCAGGTAACTCAGTGGTGTGCATCTTGCTTCCAGAAGCTTGCAAAAAATACGAAAAATCCTGTCTGCATGACGGCGTCCAACCCGCTGGCCAGCATGCCTGACGTTGCACGCAAAATGTGCTGTCAGACAGATATTATTGCCAGTTTTCACCGGACTGGCATCAGCTAATTGAAAATTTAAAAATATTATTATGTTTCAAGCTGTCACCTCTGCGGCAGCCTGAAGAGCAAGGGAGCGGATATCGCTATCTTGGCGATTAATCTTCAGATAAAAACACCGCCGACCGAATCCAACACGGAACAATGTGGCCAAATTCCCCCACCAGTGCCCGCTTGATAAACATTCACTACACAAATCCTACACATGCAAATTATAATAATAATGATAATCGTTTTTATTTATTAATTTGATATGGAATGGTATGCATCAGGTAGAAAACCCACGTCCGACTAAAACAAAAAAGCATCCGGCGCTTCGTACACTTCCCCTCCTCGTCACCGTTTTACCGGGGCTGTCCATGACCACCGTCTGGGCCGAAGATGACACGCTTACCGTGACCACGCGCTCACTTCCCACTGAGGGTTACAATGCCGACACGGCCTCAACGGGGAGTAAAACAGCCACTCCGCTCAGTGACGTGCCGCAGTCCGTCAGCGTCGTCACGCCTGAGATCATTAACGACTTTCAGGTTAAAAGCGTCAATGATGCGATGAAATTCGTCAGCGGCGTGACTCAAGGTAATACCCTGGGCGGCACGGAGGACGGCTTTGTCAAACGCGGCTTTGGCGTCAACTCTGACGGCTCGGTATTTGTCGACGGTGTCCGCAGCAATCAGGGGTTGAGCATGGATGCCACCACCGATCGCGTTGAGGTGTTGAAAGGCTCTGCCTCTTTGCTGTACGGAATTCTCAATCCCGGCGGCATCATTAATCTGATCAGCAAAAAACCGCAATACGACTGGAATACCCGCATCAGCGCTGCCACCAGCAGCTTTGGTGGCGGCAGTGGTACCCTCGACGTCACCGGCCCTTTGGGAAACGGTTTTGCTTTCCGTTTTATCGCCGAGCATCAGCATCAGGATTACTGGCGCAATTTTGGCACCAATGAACATACGCTGTTAGCACCCTCACTCAGTTGGTATGGTGATAAAGCGACCTTCAACATAGCCTACAGTGAGTATAAGTACGATATTCCTTATGATCGCGGCACTGCCTTTATCAATGGCACGCCGGTCGATGTCCCCTATAACCGCAGGCTGGACGACTATGCCAACCACGCCTGGGGCAAAAACAAACGCCTCAATACTCATTATGAGTACGCGCTGGACAGTACCTGGACCACCCGTTTTAACTATGCCTGGATGCAGCGACGCTATGACAGCAACGAAGTGCGCGCCACCGCCATCAACACTACAACCGGTGTGGTTTCACGCAGGGCGGATGCCAACCGCGGCTTCAACCATCAAACCTCTTACTATTCCTGGGACGTAAACGGGTCGCCGGTGGTATTGAGCATGCAGCATGACCTGCTGGTTGGCGTTGACTATGAAAAAAATGAAACGTACAAGGCCTACTCTTACCGCGGCAAGGTGTCGAATACCTTTAATATGTACGATCCGGTCTACGGCGAAACGCCGATAACCAACAGCAGCACTTACAATGATGCGCTAAGTAATCTGCGCAGCCGCTTATATAGCCGCTCGGTCTACGCCAAAGACAGCATTCATTTAACTGACCAGTGGATTGCCGTCCTGGGCGCACGCTACCAGTCGTACTACCAGAACAACAGCAACGGATTCCAAAACCCGCAAAACACACTGAATGACAAAGGCAACAAATTTCTGCCGCAGGCTGGCGTGGTATATAAGTTGACGCCGGGCGTTTCTCTGTACGCCAACTACAGTCAGTCCTTTACCCCCTCGACGGCGGTGGATGACAACGGTAACGTCGCGACGCCTGAAACCGGTACGACCTATGAAATGGGCGGCAAATGGCAAATCACTCCGGCGGTGGATGCCACGCTGGCGCTGTACCGTATAGATGAAGAAAACATGTCGATCTTCATCAACGGCGTGACCCGCAGCATTCCTAAGGCTCGCTCCACCGGCATTGAGCTGGAACTCAACGGTGAAGTGGCCCACGATTGGGATCTTACGGCCAATTACAGCTACGACAAAACCCAGATTGTCGAAGACAACCTCAATCCGGATAACGTCGGTAACCGGTTGGTCAACGCCCCAACCAATATGGGTAGCCTGTACCTCAGCCATCGCATCACTGTGCCGTTAGTGCCTGGTGATGTGCGCCTTGGTGGCGGCGGACGCTATGTCGGACGCCGCGCCGGCGATCCGGAAAACAGTTTTACCATGCCAGCATATACCGTGGCGGATGCGTTTATTGCCTGGGACAGCAAACTGGTGGGTAAACACACCCAGATTAAGCTGAACGTCAAAAACCTGTTCAACCGTGAATATTATGAGTCCAGTGCAGGGAACCTGCGTGTGATCGAGGGCGAACCCCGTAGCCTGAGTTTGCAGGCTACGGTAGATTTCTGATCCTGTCTCCTCGGATGCAGCCAGCTGCATCCGAGGAGAGCGAACACGGCCGGGATTAAATACAGCTGAGATTTTTTTGCCGCTGATAGACTCGAGTTTCATATGGGCGCAGCCTTTGCAGCTCACCGCTGTCCTGATAATTCCCTAATGCCAGCTGCCATTCACCCAGCGCTAATACCTGTGAATTTATCCGTTGCGCCTCGTTGCTCAAATTACAAAGCACCAACCTCTGCTGTGTACCCACGGTGCGGCTATAAGCGTAAATATGCGGATGTTCCGCCAGTTGTAACTGATAGCGACCTTCGATCCACACAGGATCCTGCTTGCGCAGACGGATTAGCGCCCGATAGAAATTCAGTACCGAATCGGCTTCTTCGCGCTGACGCGCCACGTTGATCTGCGGATAGTTGGCATTGACCGCAAACCAGGGCGCGGCTGAGCTGAAACCGGCGTTGGCGCTGTCGTCCCACTGCATTGGCGTGCGCGAGTTATCGCGTCCGCTGCGGCCCAGAAACGCCAGGATCTGCGCCTCGTCCATGCCCTGCTCGCGCAGCTTGGCAAAACGGTTTCTGGCGGCAATATCGTTAAAATCGGCCAGGCTATCGAAGCGGGTATTGGTCATCCCCAACTCCTGCCCCTGGTAGATAAACGGTGTTCCCTGCATCAGGAAATACATCGCGGCGATGGCAGTGGCGCTTTCGCGCCAATACTGCTTATCGTCGCCCCATTTCGACACCACGCGCGGGATATCGTGGT
Source organism: Serratia sp. AXJ-M (assembly GCF_046531865.1). Lineage (NCBI taxonomy): Bacteria > Pseudomonadati > Pseudomonadota > Gammaproteobacteria > Enterobacterales > Yersiniaceae > Serratia > Serratia sp. AXJ-M. The sequence continues at coordinate 2,649,123 of NZ_CP059394.1, forward strand.
TTTCAACATACAGAGCATTCCACCCCTTGCCCTCCAGCAGCGTCTGCCAGCGGGTAAAGATGTCTTTCAGGCCCAGCACGTCTGCTCCGGCTTGCGGCGACTGCTGGTGGTTGTTTTCCCACAGCTTGACGTGCTCGAACTGGAAAATCATGTTCAAGCGGCCGTGCTGCTCGCCCACCCAGTCTTCACCCTGCTCCGCCGAAGCACCGTTCATTTCGCCCACCGTCATGATGTCATAGCGATTAAACACCTGTTCGCACAGATCATCGACATACTCCAGCAGGCCCTCATAGTTCAGATGCCGCTCGAAAGACGGCACGTAACGCAACCCAAGCGGATTGGGCATGTCGGTCAGCCCCGGCTGCTTTTTCATATGGCAGATAGCGTCGATGCGGAAACCGTCAATGCCCTTGTCCAGCCACCAGCGCATCATGTCGTACAGCGCCGCACGCACCTGCGGGTTTTCCCAGTTCAGGTCCGGTTGACGCTCCGAGAACAGATGAAGGAAGTATTGCTCGCTGCCGGGGTCATATTTCCAGGCCGAGCCGTTGAAAATGCTCTCCCAGTTGTTGGGTTCCGCGCCATTTTTACCGTCACGCCAGATATACCAATCGCGTTTGGCGCTGGCTTGAGATGATCGGGACTCAATAAACCACGGATGTTCGTCAGACGTGTGATTAACCACCAGATCGAGTATCAGCCGCATTCCCCGGGCGTGTACTTCGGCCAGCAGGCGGTCAAAGTCGTCCATGGTGCCAAATTCGGTCATTATGGCCTGGTAATCACTGATATCGTAGCCATTGTCGTCGTTCGGCGAGCGGTACATCGGACAGATCCAAATCACGTCGATACCTAGCCACTGCAAGTAATCCAATTTGGCCGTAATACCATTCAGGTCACCTATACCGTCACCGTTGGAGTCCATAAAGCTGCGCGGGTAGATTTGATACACCACCGCCTGCTTCCACCACTGTACTGTCTGCCCACCGCTCATGGCTGTGCTTCCTTAATAAATTAATGCGCCTGCGCCGAGGTCAAAATGCGCTGAAACGCCCGACCTTGACGGTCAAACAGATAACAACACTCTACCGGCAGCCGCACGCCGACGGTATCGCCGGCCTGGATGCTGGAGCGCTCAGGATTGCGCAGCACCCAGGGTTCACCGGCGTTGCCGTTGTCCAGATAGAGGTAGGTTTCATTCCCCATGTGTTCGACAAACATCACCTCGCCCTGAAACTCGCACTCCGCGCGTTCGCCCCCCCGAATATGCTCCGGGCGAATACCGACGTTGACGCTCTGGCCTTCCGCCTCGGGAGGCGTGGCGATCGGCAGTATCAGCGCCTTGCCGTTGTCCAGCTCGACCACGCTTTGCTGCTCACCGGCTCGCCGTAGTATCGCCGGGATCAGGTTCATCTTCGGTGAACCGATAAACTGCGCGACAAATTCATTGGCCGGTTGGTCATAGAGTTCCAGTGGCGTGCCGACCTGCTCGACATGACCTTGGTTCAGCACCACGATGCGATCCGCCAAGGTCATGGCTTCAACCTGATCGTGGGTAACATAAATGATGGTCGACCCCAGCCGCTTATGCAGCGACGCCACTTCCATACGCATTTGCACCCGCAGTGACGCATCGAGGTTGGACAGCGGTTCGTCGAATAAAAACAGCTTAGGCTCGCGCACGATGGCCCGACCAATCGCCACCCGTTGCCGCTGCCCGCCCGAAAGATCCTTCGGGCGGCGTTCCAATAGCGGCTCGAGCTGCAAAATGCGTGCGCTCTCGCGCACCCGGCTGTCGATTTCAGCCGCGGAATGGCCCGCCAGCTCCAGCGCAAACGCCATGTTTTTATAGACGCTCATATGCGGATAGAGCGCGTAAGACTGGAACACCATGCCAATACCGCGTTCAGCCGGGGTATCGTCGTTAACGTAGTTGCCATCGATATACATGCCGCCGCTGCTGATCTCCTCCAGCCCGGCGATCATCCGCAACAGGGTTGATTTACCGCAGCCGGAAGGCCCGACGATCACCACAAATTCCCCACTGTTGATGTGCAGATCCAGCGATTTAATCACCTCTGCGTTAGCGCCATAGCGTTTTTGCAGTTTTTCAAGCGTAAGTTGCGCCATATTCCCCCCGTTCTCACCCCAGTTGGCAGTCTGCGGGGCGCCAATGTGCGCCCCGCTATCCGGCTTATTTCAGATAATCAAGCCACGGACTCTGGCGTGAGATCATCACGTCGACCAACTCAGGGATCGCACGGCATTTGTCGTTGACCGAATCCACCAGCAGCGCCTGGATCACCAGATCGCGCGAGCCTTCAATCACCGCATCGGCGGTTAAATCGTGAATGGCGATCTGGTTGCTGAGCAGCCCGCCAATACCGGCCGGCATATTCACTTTAATGCCGTGCACGCCTTTGCGATCGATAATCGCCGGCACCTCCACCGCAATAAAGTCCGGCAGCTGTTTGATAAAGCCCAGGTTCGGTATATTGACCGCCGACTCCTCATAGCCGGAATCGGTCAGGATCCCTTCCATGATCGGCACCACGCGCTCTTTCAGCTTCAATTCGATTTTCGGCTGCACGTGCCCCAGGTAATTGCGATAGAAGGTGTAAAAGTCGAGAATGCCGCGATGATCGCTGACCTCGCTGGCCCAGCGGATATACTCGCCAAAGTGGCTGTCGCCGGTGATTGGCAGGTGGTGGAATTTCTCCAGAATCTCCTTGAACAGGGTACGGTCAGCCCAGGGATAAGCGCTGTCTTTGCCGCCCAACGCATCACGCTCAGTGCTGCCTTCGGTCTGCACCAGTTTACCGTGGGTGCGGGTATACGCCAGGATATCGCTGTAGCCCGGCAGGCGGGAGAAATAGTCCGGTGCCTTGGCGCGCACGTCGCCATAGGCATCCTTGCCGCTGTCTTTGTAACTGGCCTCCAACAACACGCTGAAGTGGTTAAGCCCGGCGGCGCGCAGGTTTAGATTCTCGAACGACGTGCCGAGCATTTCCGGTAAATAGCGCTCAAGTGAGGCGATTTCATGACACATGCCGACAAAATTGAGCTGCGGAAAGCGACGATGCACGGTGGTGCAAATGCGGCTCATCGGGTTGGAATAGTTAAATATCCAGGCGTTGGGACAGATGTCGGCAACGTCGGCACAAATGTCGAGGATCGGCGGAATAATCCGCAGCGAGTGGAACAGCCCGCCAGGCCCACCGTTTTCTCCGTATACCTGCTGGATGCCGTATTGCTGCGGGATCTGCCAGTCGAGATCCCACAGTGCGAAACGGTCACCCACTTCGATGGAGATAATCACGAACTCCGCCCCTTTCAGCGCAGTTTTACGATCGGTAGTGGCGCTGACGGTAAACGGCAGATCTTCAGCAGCCAGAAAGTCCCGGGCGGTTTTCTCGGTCACTGCCAGTGCAGACGGATTGATGTCGTGCAGCACAATCTCGCTGCCGTACAACGTTTTGCTTTGGAAGATATCCCCCAGCGTGCCATAGCCGAATTGCGCACTGCCCGCACCCACTAAAACGATTTTTGTAGCCATTACTTTTCTCCTGCTTCAGGGTTAATCGAAAATCAGCCTTTTACTGCGCCGTTGGTTAATCCGCTGACGATGCGACGCTGGAATATCAGGACCAGTGCGATGATCGGCAGTGTGACAATGACCGAGGCCGCCATGATGGTGCCCCAGGGAAGTTCGAACTGAGAGGCGCCCTGCAGCATGCCGATGGCGACCGGCACGGTGCGCTTGCCGCTGGAAATGACAAACGTCAGGGCGAACATAAATTCATTCCAGGCGCCGATAAAGGCCAGCAACCCGGTGGTCACCAGCGACGGCCCCATAATTGGCGCAAAAATGCGGGTGATAATGGTCCAGGTGCCGGCACCGTCGACGATCGCCGCCTCTTCCAGCTCCGCCGGGATCGCCTTCATAAAGGTGGTCAGCACCCAGACGGTAAACGGCAGCGAGAAGGTGGTATAGGACAGCACCAGAGCGCCCAGGGAGTCGTACAGCCCCATAAAACGCACCAACTCAAACATGCCGGACAACACCGCCACCTGCGGGAACATCGAGACGCAAAGAATGGTGAACAGCAGATACTTACGGCCGCGAAAACGGATACGCGCCAGAGCAAAAGCGGCGGTGATCGACACCAGCAGGCAAATGCCTACCGTCAGCGTCGCCACGACAATGGAGTTCAGCAGGCTGCGGGCAATGCCATTTTCCATCAATGCGGTCAGATAATTGCCCCAGTGCAGATTGCCCGGCAGATAAGCAACCTGGAACAGATCCTGCCCGGAACGCAACGAGGTGATCAGCGCGTAGTAGAACGGAAACAGGCAGATCACACTGGCCAAGGCGGCCGCGGCGAAGATCAGCGTTTTATGGCCGTATTTCTGCTGTTGGCGGCTCAGTTTCATGCTTGTTTCTCCTTGTCGTTCAGGCGGCCCAGCGTAAGGAAGCAAGCGGCGATCCCCGCCACCATCATAAAGACCAGTACCGATGCGGCCGAGCCGGAGCCCATTTCCTGATAGCTGACCATGCGATCCCGGGCGTAACCGGACACCGATACCGTGGCTTCGCTGTTGGAAGTCAGCACGTAAATCAGATCAAATACCCGTAGCGCATCCATCACCCGGAAAATCAGCGCGACGATCATTGCCGGCATAATCAACGGCAAGGTGATGCGGCGGAACCGCTGCCAGGCATTGGCACCGTCGACGCGGGCGGCCTCATACAGATCGCCGGGGATCAGTTGCAGCGCCGCCAGCAACATCAAGGCCATAAACGGCGTGGTCTTCCACACGTCGGCAATCACCACCGCCCACATCGACAGCCCCGGCTCCGCTACCCAGGCCAAGGGCGTGGCGATAATGCCGGTTTTAAGCAGCAGGTCGTTCACCACGCCGTACTGATCGTGGAACATCCAGCCCCACATTTTGGCGGACACGATGGTCGGAATGGCCCAGGGCACCAAAATGGCGGTGCGCACCAGCCCCTGGCCGCGGAATTTTTGATTCATCAGCAGCGCCAGCAGCATGCCGAACACCAGTTCCAGCGATACCGACAGCAAACTGAAGCGCAGCGTGTTGCCTACCGCCAGCCACCAAAGCGGATCCGCCAACACCCCGTAGTGATGACCACCCTCAGTCAGATCCAGATAGTTGGCGAAGCCGACAAACCGATAATCGTCCGGCGCGTCCAGCATGGCGTCGGTAAAGCTGTAAAACAGGGTGCGCAGCAGCGGCCAGCCGGCTACCACCGCCAGCAGCAACATCGCCGGTGCCACCAGTAACCAGGCGATGCGGCTACGCCGCTGCTGGTGATTAAGCTTGCTGCGCCTGGCCGGCAGCACCTGGGCTGACTCATCAGGGGTAGCCGTCAGGGATAAAGCGTGCGTATCGCGTTTCATGCATCAGACTCCGGCGGTTAATGGGGAGATGATTCAGCGCCATCCTCTGGCTTTGATCCGTTCCAGTCGCTGCTGTAAATCCGCCACGGCGGTGACACCGTCACTGTCACCGCGCAATACGTTAAAGGTGGCGTTGTAGATGGCTCGGGAAACCTGCGCGTATTGCCGTTTGGTTTGAGTTGCCGGGCGCGGCATGGCCTGCGCGAATATGCCCTTGAAGTCTGCCAAATAAGGCGCCTGCGCCAATACTTGCGGATCGTCGTACAGCGCGGTGCGCGAAGGAGCCTGACCCAATAACGCCAGCGCCCTTTTTTGCGATTCGGCATCGCTGACGATTTTCAGCAGCGCGATGGCCGCCTTGGGGTGTTTGGTATAGCCGTTGATTGCCCACTGCCAACCGCCCAACGCGCTGACCGAATGGCCGTCAGCCCCTTTCGGCAACGGCATCACCCCCACTTTGCCGCGGATCGCGCTGCTACTGTCCTGCGCTAGCACGTAGGCGTAGGGCCAATTGCGCATAAACAGCGCATCGCCGTTTTGGAATACCGCCCGCGACTCTTCTTCCATGTAGCCAAGCGTGCCTTTCGGCGTGATTTTGCCAATCCAACCGGCGGCCATATTCAGCGCTTGCGCCGCCTGCGGGTTGTTAATGGTGATATTGCCCTGAGCATCAATAAAACTGCCGCCGTTTTGCGACGCTACCCACTCCAGGGCGTTGCAGGTCAGCCCCTCATAAGATTTTCCCTGAAATACCAGCCCCCAAAAGTTTTTGTGGCCGGCGGCACGCTCAGCTTGCTGAATGTGGATTGCGACGCGGGTCAGATCGGCCCAGGTCTCCGGCGGTTGTTCACCGTATTTCTCCAGCAGATCCTTGCGGTAGTAGAGCGCGCCGCTGTCCAGATAGGCCGGCACCGCTTTGACCCGGCCATTAACCACGTTGTTTTGCCAGGCGGCGGGGAAGAAATCCTGTTTGATGTCGCTCACGCTGTCGGTCAGATCCAGCAGGTGTTTGTTCAATACGCCGATCCATACGGTGTCGGCCTGAAACAGATCGATGGCGCTGGCGTCTTTGGCGGCAAACAGTTGCTGGAACAGCGACAGCTTTTCATCGGAGGCAGGAGGCAGGTCGATAAATTCCAGGGTATGGCCAGTCTGAGCCTCAAAGCGCTGTTTGATCTCGTTGCAGTATTGGCGCCCTTCTTTGCTTGGCGCGCATTGCATACGCAACGTGTCGGCCAATACTTGCCCGGACATCAACGCCAGTGCGGCGGCAACCATACTCGGTATCAATCTTCTCATTGCATCCTCTCTGGTGGCGGCTGGGAATACCGGCATAGGAGCAAGCTATCGAAGGCAGGTCATTGGCGGAAATCGTTTTTCACCGCTACGATATAGAAACTTTCTATACCACCAGTGGAAAATATGATCGTGGACAAAATTCTGCGGCAGTTTATCGAAGTGGCGATGTTCAAAAATGTGAGTCATGCAGCAAACAAACTTTGCCTGAGCCAGCCGACGCTGACCCACAACATGAAGAAACTGGAAGAGAACCTCGGAGTACAGCTGCTGGAGCGAACCTCAACCGGGGTAAAAACCACCGAGTACGGCGATCTGCTGTTGGAGCAGGCGCAGATGATGCAGCGTATCTACGACAACACGCTGATCAAACTGGCATTCATCAAAGCACGTCAGGAGCAGAGCCTGCGTATGGGCACCGGTCATGCCTGGTGGTATATGTTTGTACGCGACAGCTTCAATGCCTACCGCAAGCTGCATCCGATGGTGAATATCCATATCGATCTGGGCAACCACCTGCGCCTGATGGACCTGTTACTGGGCGGGGATATCGACTTGTTTATCGGCCATGAAATTCAGGGGCTGAACCCTAAAGCAGGCATCAGCTTTCTGCCGCTGTTTGGCACCACCGACAGTATGTTCGTGCGGCGCGGACACCCGCTGCTGGGACAAACGGTGGGCCCGGATGCGCTACTGGACTACCCCTGCGTTGAGCTGACCCCGGATGAAAGTCGTTATCATCATATGGTGGAAGATATGCAGCCGAAAAAGCTGGCGCGAAACCGCCTGCATCTGGCGGAGCGGGTAATTTGTTCGACCAATTCCATGATGTCGGCTGTAGACATGATCAACGATTCCGATGCGGTACTGCTGAGCTATCCCTCCTGTATGGCGGGTTATTTTGCGGATTACGGCATTGAACCCCTGCAGCTGATCCAGCCGGGACCACGTTGCACCGTCGGTATCTATCTGATGCGCGAAAAGGCGGATGCCCCGCATGTGGTGCAGATGCAAACACTAATGCAGCAGCACCTGGAACAGATCCGCCCGCTGTTGTCGTAGCTACTTCTCGCCGGTCAGCGCCACCAGCGCCTGGTACAGCGGTCGGGCATTGCCCGGCCCCACCACCAGCTGATATTCGGTAGTCAGACGTGGAGTGTCGACCTCCAACAGCGCTTTAACACCGTTCAGGTCTTCGATGCCCGGTCGATCCAGCCGCCCGGCATCGCGCAGTTCCACCCTGATACGGCTGGCGCAGTAGCGTATTTTGGTCAGGTTTTCCGCTCCGCCAAAGGCGGCCAGCACCGACGCCGCAAGCTGATGTGTTTCCATTGTGCCTCCAGAAAAAGATTGCCTATGCAACAACAGCATAGAGCCGGCGGCAGGCCGAAGTGAAATTGGTTTCACCCGGTGCAATATAGACCCTATCTATAACGCATCATTCGGCGCCCTCAATCTGTTACAAGGCATATACTTAACGGAGTGTACAGATAGGAGGTAATTGAGATGAAAGCGATAATTCCCCTGTTTTTGATGCTGATGCTTTCCGGCTGCCTTGGCCGGGGCGGCCCACAGGATGTGCCGCCACCGCCGGTGCATAATGATCCACAAACCTGCAATAATTCCTCCGCCAGCGCCAACAGCGACTGCTCTCAGTCCGTGGTACCGGCGATGCACTAACGCAAGCCATGCGGGCCGCGATCAGATCTCTATACGCAGGCCCGCCGCTTTCCAGTCAGGAAATCCGTCTTCCAGCCTGCGGGCCTCGCGACCTTTGGCGCGCAGCGCAGCAACGGCGTTAACCGAAAGCACGCAGTAAGGGCCGCGGCAATAGGCGACCACTTCACGGCCTTCGGGTAACTCGGCCAATCGACGTTCAAGTTCTTCCAACGGAATGTTCAATGCGCCAGGCAAATGCCCCAGCGCATACTCTTCATGCGGGCGTACGTCGAGCAAAAGGCCCACGCCGTGTTCGGCGTAGGCCTTTATCTCAGCGCTGTCCTTTGCGCCGGGCTGTGGTAATCCCAGCTACGAAGATTGTTCTTCTTCGTTGGCCAGATTTTTCGCCTGCTGTTTCATAAACACCACTTCCTGCGGGCTCGACATGTTGACACGGTGCGCCCGCAGCAATTTGAGAATATTGAACAACAGTTCGCTCTTGGTTGAACCGACCATGCGCGGGCTGGCGACATAACCGGTCACGCTGAGGATAATGCCGTCCGGGCCGAGCTGGCTGAAGCGCACATAGGGCGCCGGGGCATCCAGAATGGCTTCATATTCCTGATAAGCGCTCAGCAGGATGTTGCGAACCTGCTCCGGATCGATATCCGTCGGGAAGGTCAGCGCAATGGTTACCACCCCCTGCGCATTGCCCATGGTGGCATTACGCACGTTTTGCGAGATAAGTTGAGAGTTAGGTACGATCATCGTTGAGCGATCGCTAAGCTGGATCTCGGTGGCGCGCACATTGATACGACGCACGTCCCCCTCTACGCCGCCGATACCGATCATATCGCCGACTTTCACCGGGCGTTCGGTCAACAGAATCAAACCGGAAATAAAGTTCTTCACGATTTCCTGCAAACCAAAACCGATACCCACCGACAAGGCACTGACGATCCAGGCCAGGTTGTTCCACTGAATGCCCAGCGCCGCCAGGGTAATCAGGATCAACAGCACGTAGCCCACGTTGCTGAACAACGTCACCAGCGATGCACGAATACCAATGTCTGCAATGGTTTTTGGCAGCAGTTCCTGGCTTAACCAGCGCTGGGTAACTCGCAGAATATAGATGCCAATGGCCAGGCAAATCACCGCATTGATCAGGTTGCCGGGCACAATGTTCAGTTGTTTCAGCCCTTCGCCGCTAAGAATGGCGATGATCTTTTCCAACAGCGAGTTGGGCGTCGTGGTGCCAAACGAGCCGTTAAACAACGAGACAATCATCAACAACAACAGCGAGCACTTGGCGATGGCGGTGAAGATGATCGCCATCTGCTCCAGGTGGCGATCCTTAAAATTAAGCGACTTCTTCAGCATCTTGCCACTGGCGGTTTGCGGCGAGAAGATTGCCGCGCACAGGTCAGTGGCGAACAGCACCAGGAAATAGAACGTCATTAACACCAGCGCGATCCAAATCACCTGATAGGTCAGGAAACGGGCAAAAGCGATATACCCTATCAGCAGCGAAAGCAAGATCACGCTTGAACACACCAGGGTGCTCATATGCAAAAGCCCACTGATGGTGGAGCGCTTCTCTACGTGTTCGCCCTGCTGTTCCAACTGACGGCGGATACGCTGAGAACGCAGTGGCATCGCCAGCAACACCATACCAATCAAGCCGGCAACCAGGCCGTTACCGAAAATGGTGGTGCTCAAACTGGCGCTGACGGCATTATTAATAAGTTCTACCGTACCAAATGCCAATGCCAGCCCGGCCAACAGCGGCGAGAAATAGCGCAGACCTGAGGCAACGGCATTATCCAGGGTGCCAAGGCGCCACGAAGGGCGATTAAGTGACAGCGTTGCGCGCCCCAGTCCGGCAATCAGCGCGCAGAAAATCCCTAACTGATAAAAACTCCCGGCGAAATCCTCCAGCATCACCGGTAAGGGTTGTACGCGTGTGAAGGTGAGGAACAGCAGGTTCAACGCAATGCTGGTAGTAACAACCGTGACGGTGACGGTCATGATTGCCATAAAACTGCGGCGCAAACGCCCGTCCGGAAGATAACGGATGCTCACCCACGCCAGGAAACGCTCGGAAAAATAGCGCCCCCACGACCAGATAACCACCGCCAATACCAACAGACCCAGGGTGCCGTAACGTGAATCTTCCTGCCAACTGGCGTCCCAGGTCTGTTTCATTGCGGCGTTGAACTGATCCAGGCGCTGCACGTCGTCATCGGCAGGCTTTATCACCGGCGTCCAAAATTTGGTGCCCAACACGCTACCGGTGTTCAACGCCAACTGACTTTTGAACGCGACGCGACGTAAGTCACTGATTTGTTGCCCCAGGTCGAGTACGCCAGCTCTCATCGCCTGTGCGCGTTGAACCGCTTCGTCGAGCTGCTTCTTGCTGTTATTCAAGGCATTGCGCTGTTGTACCACTGCCGCGTTTTCCGCCAACGCACCTGCCGCCGGTTGCGGCCCCAACACGTCCAGTTGTGCCTGCAGCTTCTCTTGCGCCGGTTGCAAGTCGGCCGCCAGCTTTTCCAGCTTGGCGGCCAGATCGTCAGTGGTCAATTTCAGCTTACTGAGCTGGGTATCGTTACTGGCTTTGGAAACCTGCTGTTTGATGCTGTCCAACTGCTTCTGGTAGTTTTTCAGGGCGGTCGCAGGGTCCGGCTGGCTTTCGGCTACCGGGCTGTCATCCTGTGCGGCAACGCTGGTCAGCGGCGCCAACTGCAAGCCAAACAGCAGGAACAGGAAAAGAATAATTTGACGGGGCTTTAACATAAATTCGGGGCTCAGCCTTTACATGATAGACAAACGAAACAGGCGGGCCGGTAGTCACCGACCCGCCTGGCTAATCATAAACTGAGATTATGATAACTGCTTAATCTCCGCTTAAATATCAGTATTACTCCCATTCAGCACGATTCTCATGGTGACAACGTCACTAAAAACAATGAAGAATTACCGCTTACCGCACTGATAACGCTGCGAATTTACACTAGCGCAACCTGCCAAAGCCCCCTATACTCAGCTCATTCATTAACCTACGTTATAAAAGGAGGATTACTATGCCGATGTGTGAATTGTTTTTTTACTCACACTTCTATAGTAATTGCCGCTGCTCAAGCATTACCGGTATCGTGCTGCGATAACCCAGGCTTGAGCGAAGCTTACTAACATTTGAGTCCCTTCCCTCCGGCTTACCGGGTTGTCGTCAGCGATGTTTGACGATAGGCATACGCATGCCTGTAACTCTTGAGTAAGCAATGAGCACATTACTTTCTGCATTATCTGTCGGCTACGACAACAATTTCGGCCCTCTGCTGGTTGAGGTTTCCTTTAGCCTGAAAAAAGGCGATCGCATCGGTTTAATCGGCCACAACGGCTGCGGTAAAAGCACTCTGCTTAAAATCCTCAGTGGCGATCTGCCCGCCAGCGCCGGCAGCGTAACCCCTGCCCACCAGTGCCTGATGGCGCGGGTGGAACAGCACCTGCCCGAAGCTCTGCACGACTGCAGCCTGCTGGATGCGGTCATGGCGCGACTACCGGAGAACCAACGCGTCAGTGAAAGCTGGCAAGGCGAAGTGCTGCTAAGCAGTCTGGGCTTTGCGCCAACGTCATGGACACTGACTGCGGGCACACTGAGCGGCGGCCAGCATACGCGCTTGCTGTTGGCGCGCGCGTTGATTCGCCAACCCGACCTGCTGCTGCTGGATGAGCCGAGCAATCACCTGGACCTGCCAACCCTGCTGTGGCTGGAGCAGTTTCTGCAAAACTGGTCCGGCAGCTTCGTACTGGTATCTCACGATCGGCATTTGCTGGATCAGGTCACCAACTGCACCTGGATCCTGCGCGATAAAACTCTGCAGTTTTTCCGCCTGCCCTGTACCGCCGCACGCAAGGCACTGGAGGAACAGGATGAAGCGGACGCACACCGCCGTCAGGCGGAGCAGAAAGAGATCGACCGGGTGGCGAAAAGCGCCCAGCGGCTGGCCGTGTGGGGTCGGGTTTACGATAACGAAGACCTGGCTCGCAAGGCCAAGCAAATGGAAAAACGCGTTGATCGGCTGAAAGAAGAGCAAACCACGTTGAGCGCAGGCAGCCAATGGCGGCTTAGGTTAAAGGGCGAGGCACTGGATGCCGATCGCCTGCTGGCCTTGCCGCAACTGGACGTGCGCCCGGCGGCGGAGGCTCCGGTTCTGTTCAGGCTTGCATCGTTGCGGGTTAAAAGCGGGGATCGCATCGCCATCGTCGGGCGTAACGGCTGCGGTAAATCTTCGTTGCTACATCATCTGTGGCGCGAATACCAAGACCCAAACCAACGGGAAGCCGTGTTCCACCCGCGAGTCCGCATCGGCTATTACGATCAAAGCCTGCAGCAACTGCGTGACGAGGATACGCTCTGCGAGGCGTTGTCGCATTTCGCGCCGCTGACCGAGGAACAGCGGAAAATGGCGCTGATTGGTGCCGGGTTCCCTTACCTGCGCCATCAGCAGCGCATCAGCACCCTGAGCGGCGGCGAGCGTTCGCGCCTGCTGCTTGTTGGGCTGACGCTGGCCAACTACTCTCTGTTATTGCTCGACGAGCCGACCAACCACCTGGATATGGAAGGCAAAGAAGAGCTGGCCGAGACCCTGCGTCAGTTTGAAGGCGCAGTAATGCTGGTCACCCACGACCGAATGCTGATCGAAAATAGCTGTAACCGCTTCTGGTTGATTGACCAGCAAAGGCTGGAAGAGTGGCAGGATCTGGAGCCGGTCTACCACCGGTTGGCACAAGCGACGGAGGCCGCGCCAATGACCACCTCGTCCCAGCAGCCTGCCAGTCGCGAATTGCAGCATGCAGACGAGGAGCGACTGTTGGCCGCGCTGTTTGAACTGGAAAGCAAACTGCAAGAAGATCTGGCGCGTAAACCCAAGCATCAAAAAGTGCAGCTGCAGCAGCAATGGCGAAGTGAAATCGCGACCATTACCGCACAGTTAAATCTGGACTAACCTGTACAGGCCGCCTGCGGGCGGCCTTTTTCGTAGGGAGGTGGTATGAATATTCATCTCAGGTTGGCAACCCGTGAGGAGCGACCCTTGCTGGCGGCGATGCTGCCCAACTATTTGCGGGAGCTGGCTGCGGATACTGACTATCCACACCTGGCCCGCTATTGGCATGAAAACGGCAGGTACCCGTATCTGATAGTAAACCAGGCACAACCGGTGGGATTTGCCTTGGTCAGAACGCTGCTGCCAGCTACCACTATGGAGATGGCGGAGTTTTATGTCGCCAAACCCTGGCGAAAATACGGCATAGGTAAAAGTGCCGTGCAGGCACTGTTTGCCCTGCATCCCGGTCGTTGGCAGCTGTCGGTGCTGGCAGACAATCCGGGCGGCCTCGGCTTTTGGCTGTCGGTGGTACCAGCGACGGCTTACCGGGCCTGGGTTGAAAAACCGGGGATCCGACCTCACTGGGCGCTGTCATTTTCCGTCGGCAGCGCCCAGTGATAAGCACCAGAAACTAGATGCCGGGTTTAGGCTTAATCGGCTCCACGTGCCCTACTGCCCGCGATATGCTGGGATAAAGTGCGCGTAACTGGCGTTCGATGCTGTCTACCGCAGCATGCGCGGACACAATAGAGGCCGCCGGGGAAACCCGGCAGTGAAAGTTAACGATAATGCCGTTCGCGGTTTTGCGTGCGCGTATGTTATGCACGTCCTGCACCATTTCACCGTTATCTACCGCCACATGCAGGATCTGACGAATGTGCGCCAGCTCTTCCGGTGCAACATCTTCACTGGCTATCCAGTGGTGCGTCTGCGGTTCAAGATGAGTTTCAATTTCAGTCTCCTCGCCAATCGCCTCACGCAGCAAGGTTTCAATCTCACTGGCGATATCGTGAGCCTGTGCCACGCTGGCGCTGGCAGGTACGGCCAGATCCAGACTGATCGACATGCGTTCCGGTAGCTGTTGCAGGGCCAAATTTTGCACCACCGCCCCGTGGTTGGCGGCGATCACCCGGATACGGGTCGCCATGTCTTCGTCGCTGCGGGTTTGCGGGTTGGCAATCACCGTGGCTTCGGCATTGGCATATTGCCGTTCCAGACGTTCGGCAATCGACTTTTTCAGCGCGTTGATACGCTCCAGCGGCAAGGTACGACACACGGCGACGGTGACCTCAATGAACAACATGGCACCGGCATTGCGGATGCGAATATTCTCGGTGGCCAGTATTGCGGGGAAGCTCTGGAGCAAGGCATCGATTTCTTCCTTGGCACCGGCAGGCGCGGTATCCATCAGCGAATCGAATGAACGTTTCCCCAGTTTCACCGCCGCGACCACAATAAAACAGGCTACGATCAACGCCGCGATGGCGTCTGCACGATTGAAGCCGAGCATGACGAACACCATGCCCAACAGCACCACGGCAGAAGCCAACATATCTGAGAAGAAATGCAGCGCATCGGCCTCTAGCGCCGCGCTGTCCGTGGCCTTTGCCACGCGATTCAGCGCCCTGACGCGGAAAAAATCGACCACAATCGAGATCAACAGCACCGCAATGACCACAGGGGCAGCGACAATTTCATGCGCCTCCCCGAGCAGGCTTTTGCCGGCCTCGTAAACAATCCAGCCGGCAGCCCCCAACAGCAACAGTACTTCAAACAGCGCGGCCAGATTTTCGACCTTGCCATGACCAAAATGATGGTCGTCATCAGCGGGTTTGTCGCTGATGCGCACCGCCAGCCAGGTAATACTGGTGGCAATAAAATCGGTGAAAGAGTGGATCCCTTCAGAAATAAGACCAATACTGCCGGTAAAAATGCCGGCAATAAATTTCCCGGTCGCCAATAGCCCGCTGGCTATCATCGAATTTCTGGCAACGGATTGTTTTTCATTTTGCATATTACGGCTCACATTCAAAGGGGCATTTATTTCTTTATTTTAGTCGAGTATTGCCAGGCAAAAGCAACCAGCAGCATACTACCCGAGAATGTCAGCATTAAACTAGACAGAAATTCTGATTTTCCGGTTGAATAAAAATAAATCTCATTCACACCCACGGCAATCATCAAAATGGCATAGAGCAGACCAAGAATAGAAATAATCATTATCGTTATACTCCACAAAGCTGCATCAGGCGGTCAGAGTTTAATCGCATCCTCCCCGTCGTAATAAAACACTTCGGGGAGGATGCATCCAGGCGGATCTTTAGCGTTCATTAATCATCCCATTTAGAGCTCATATAGGCGGCGAACAGGCCCAGTGAGCTGATGATGCTCAGGAATCCTACAAAGAAGATCATGTTTCCCATTATTTCGTCCTCGATTAATTATTGTCGATAAAAGCCTCTTTAATTAAAAAGTGGATAATCTCATTATTCATGAATATTTACGCACCTCCTGTTTGCTGAGAATTAATTTCCGCTCCGGCAACCACACGGAGCGGAAGCCCCTTTATATCCCCAGCACGTGCTGGGCGATTTTGAAGTAGATAATCAGCCCGGTACCATCAATAAAGGTGGCGATAAACGGCGCCGACACTACCGCCGGATCAATGCCCACACGCTTGAGCAGCATCGGGATAATGGATGAAACAATGGCGCTCCAGACGGTAATCGCCACCAGCGACAGGCTGACCACCATAGTAACGTCCATACCCACGCCCATGATCCAGGCGCGCGCCCAGGCTGCGATGCCGATGGTAGCGGCTATCAGCAGCGAGGTAGACACCTCTTTGCGGATCACCGCGCCCAGGTTACGCAGGCTGACCTCTCCCAGCGCCATGGCACGTACCAACGTAGAAGTGATTTGAGTACCGCTGTTACCGCCGGTACCGATCAGCAACGGAATGAAGAATGCCAGTGCTATCGCCGCTTCCAGCTGTTCTTCAAAGGCCTTTAACACATTGCCGGTATAGGCTTCGGCGACAAACAGCATCAGTAACCACACCGAACGCTTGCGCCACAATGCCCAGGGGCTGGTTTCGAGATAAGGCTTGTCCAGCGGCAGGCTGGCGCCCTGGCGTTGCGCATCCTCGGTATTTTCGTCTTCAATCAGCCGGGCGATTTCTTTTTCGCCCAGCACGCCCACCAGCGTTTTATTCACCACCACCGGTACTACGTCCAGCCCGCCCTTACCCAATAAATGGGCAACGTCATTACGGTCGTCATCGGGAGAGACCTGGAAATAGCTGTGATTGATCATCACGCCAACGGGTTTATCATCGTCTTCGCACTGCAATAATTTTTTTACCGACAGCGTACCGCGCAGATGATAATCATCAGCAGTGACAAACAGCTGAGCGGGAATTTCATCCGTTTTTAACTGAGAAAGAAAATATTCCTTGGCTTTGTTGACCGTCATATTGCCGGGAACGGTAATAAAATCGGCGTTCATATAGCTCGCAATCGAAGACTCGTCTTGAGTTTCAGCATGGGCCAGCGCCGGTGAGAGGTAATTTTGATGTGACTTCATTATGTTAGTCCCTATTTCTGTTTAAACTTCAACAGCGAATCGCATAGGGGCGTTAACCACAGAGGGAGTGCAGAAAGCCTATCTCCGCGTCCAGGTTTTAGCACTATACAACGTATCTGATGTGTTAATCAGAAGTTACTTTGGGCTGAACCTTAATCCGATAAAGCCTGTCTTAACCTTGGGCATCTCTCGATGTCGTCAGATCAGTAACCTGTGTTTGTATAGGAGCCTCGCCAAACGAGATACTGCATATAAACTACGGGGGGCAGTATAGGCAGGGTTTTTAATCGATGGGCAAAAATCTGGCTTGCCGTTGATGAAACATTTAGAAAAAACATTTTCGGTAAAAATAATAAAATGTGGGACGGAACAATCCTAACCCACATTATTTACCGTCAATGCGCGAGGATATACACGTTTTTGTCGTACAACGGCCCCTGGCGGGTAAAGTCGATGCCTTTCACATAGGGTTTGACCAGCGTGGCGTTAGCCTCGTAGTACACCGGTGCCACCGGCGTATCCACCGCCAACACATCTTCTGCCTGCTGGAAGGCCTGCTGCACCTGTTCCGGGCTTTGCGCCGCGGTAGCCTGGTGCAGTAGCCGATCGTAATGCTCATTGGCATATTTGGCCGAGTTCTCGCTGCTGGTAGAGCGGAATACATTCAGGAAAGTGGAAGGATCGTTGTAATCCGCCAACCAACGGCTGAACGCCGCACTGTATTGACCGTTGTTGATATTGTCCAATACCACCTTGCGCTCCTGATTTTGCAAAGTGACCTCTGCTCCCAGGTTCTTTTTCCACATCGCGCTAGCGGCGATCACAATTTTCTTGATGGTGGCGTCGTTGCTGTACAACAGAGTGAAACGTAACGGATGCTGCGCGTTAAAACCGGCTTCCGCCAGCAGCTTTTTCGCTTGGGCAATGCGTTGCTCTTGCGACCACCCCGCCGCCACGCCAGGCTGTAAGGTAAAGCCACCGGCGCCGGTTGGGGTAAAGGTCCAGGCCGGCTGTTGACCATAGCCCAAGACCTTGCCGGCAATCACCTGTTTATCCAGCGCCAGATTCAGCGCCTGACGCACCCGCACGTCGTTAAAGGGCGGCTGCCGGTTATTAAAGGCAAAGTAGCTGGTCGACAGCAGCGGATAAGTCACCAGTTGCTCATCGCCCAGGCTTTTTTTCAACTGTTGATATAACTCTGGCGGCGCGCTGTAACCCAGTTCGATCTCACCGGCGCGAAAACGCGCCACTTCCGGGAACCCTTGCAGCGGCAGGAATGTCACCTTATTGAGCACCGTGTGGGCGTTATCCCAATACTGGGTATTGCGCTCTACAACCACTTTTTCATTCACCACCCACTGGGCCAGTTTGAAAGCTCCATTACCAACGAAGTTTTGCGGTTGGGTCCAGTTTTTGCCGTATTGCTCCACCACTTTCCGATTTACCGGCAGCACCGGAAAATGCACCAGCTGTTTAAGCAAATAGGAGTTAGGTTCAGCCAGCGTCACCTGTAGGGTATGGGCATCCAACGCTTTCACGCCCAGTTCGCTCGGCGGTTTGCTACCGGCGTTAATTTCCGCCGCATTCAATACATAGGCCGACGCCAGATAGCTGCCGTAGGGTGAAGCGGTTTTGGGATCGGTCAAGCGCCGCCAGCTAAAGACGAAGTCATCGGCGGTCACCGGATCGCCATTTGACCATTTCGCTTCTGGACGCAGATGGAAGGTCCAGACAGTCCCCTTAGTTTCCCACTTGGTGGCCAATGCGGGGATCACCTCGCCATTTTTTCCCACCCGCAGCAGCCCTTCAAACAGGTCATTGAAGATATAAAATTCCACGTTGCTTTCCGCCAGGTTCGGATCCAGCGTAGCCGGCTCGTAACCATTGGCCCGCACCAGCTCCTGTTTGGCGGCCAGTTGAACGCCCGCAGGCACCTCGGCGGCCTGCACCGCCACGCCAGCCTGCAAAGACAAGATGATTAGACCAGCCAATCCCTTAAGCTTGAATGAATATGTCACGTCGTTATCCCTTAATGGTGTTTTGTCGACGCCTATATTCATCGAAGCAGTTGAATAAATTAAATCATTAAACGCTATGACTCATAACCAAAATAACTGGTGTGAAACAACATGAATTTCTTTCATTATCAGACTCCTACTCGCCATCCTGATGAGTCTGTTTTTCACCAGGGCTGAAGGAATGTTAACGGCTACCCGGCCAACACTTAATGGCGATGGTTGAATGCATTAAACGGCGTCACTCGTGGTTCTGAGGGCAGTTGCACCGACCGCGGAGATGACAGGCCAAACAGCGGGGTTATTGGTTTCATTGCACTGCCAATCGATTAACGCATTATAAATACTGATGAATTAGCGAATAAAAGAATCAATAATACTCAAGCTTAATTTTTCCTTAAGACAAGATAATTAGTGAGCAATTTATAAAAATAAATTAATACGAATCGTTTTCACTATCATTATTAATGTTCTTATATACAATCAGGGCTGCCCGGCATTCGTCAGGCCTTATTCATTCGCTTTTCTTCTCTGCACTCTCTCAATAAAAAGGATGACTGTATGAAGCTGCGTTTCACTTCTCTCGGCCCCATTGCCCTGTTGGCGTCGTCCATGATGCTGGCGTTTTCCGCCAATGCCGCATCTCAGGATGAAGGTATCGTTATTTATAACGCCCAGCATGAAAACCTGGTGAAATCCTGGGTGGACGGTTTTACTAAAGACACCGGCATTAAAGTGACCCTGCGTAATGGTGGCGACAGTGAGTTGGGTAATCAACTGGTGCAAGAAGGGAGTGCATCCCCCGCCGACGTTTTTCTGACGGAAAACTCCCCGGCGATGGTGTTGGTGGATAACGCCAAACTGTTTGCGCCCCTGGACGCCACTACCCTGGCCCAGGTTGAACCGCAGTACCGTCCACAGCATGGCCGTTGGATAGGCATTGCTGCCCGCTCAACGGTATTCGTCTACAACCCGGCTAAGTTGACCGAAGCGCAATTGCCGAAATCACTGCTGGATCTGGCCAAGCCGGAATGGAAAGGCCGCTGGGCAGCCTCACCTTCAGGTGCGGATTTCCAGGCGATCGTCAGCGCCTTGCTGGAGCTAAAAGGCGAGAAAGCCACCCTGGAATGGCTGAAAGCGATGAAAACCAACTTCACCGCTTACAAAGGCAACAGTACCGTGATGAAAGCGGTGAATGCCGGCCAAATCGACAGCGGTGTCATCTATCACTATTATCCCTTTGTCGACGGTGCCAAGACCGGCGAGAACAGTAAAAATATCAAGCTCTACTACTTCAAACACCAGGATCCAGGTGCTTTTGTCAGCATCTCCGGTGGCGGCGTGTTGGCCTCAAGCAAACACCAGCAGCAGGCTCAGGCGTTCGTGAAGTGGATCACCGGTAAAAACGGCCAGGAGATCCTGCGTACCAACAATGCGTTCGAATATGCCGTGGGCGTTAACGCAGCCTCCAACCCGAAACTGGTACCGCTGAAAGAGCTGGACGCGCCTAAAGTCGATGCCTCCGCGCTGAACGGCAAAAAAGTCGTCGAATTGATGACCGAAGCCGGTTTGTTGTAAGCCAGTCTTGTCCGTAAAGAGAGCTTTTAACCCTATGTCGAATATAGGTTTCAACGCTGCCGGTGCAGCGCCACGTTACGCTTCAGCCCGACGCCATCAGCGGCCGGGGCTGTTTATCGTGGCGGTCGCCATTTTACTCTCCCTGCTGGCACTGTTGCCGTTGGGGTTTGTCATTAGCGTGGCGTTTGAAACCGGTTGGCCGACGGTGAAAGCTCTGGTCTTTCGCCCCCGAGTGGCCGAACTGCTGCTTAATACTCTGTTGCTGGTGGTCTTCACACTGCCGATTTGTGCCGTTCTTGGGGTGGCGTTGGCCTGGTTGACCGAACGTACCACCTTGCCCGGACGGCGTATCTGGTCACTGTTAGCAACCGCACCGCTGGCGGTGCCCGCCTTTGTGCAAAGCTACGCCTGGATAAGCCTGGTACCTTCGATGCATGGCTTGGGCGCAGGGGTCTTTATTTCGGTCATTGCCTACTTCCCGTTTATTTACTTGCCGGCGGCCGCAGTACTGCGCCGGCTTGATCCCGGTATTGAAGACGTCGCCACTTCGCTGGGCACCCGCCCGCTGGCGGTGTTTTTCCGCGTGGTATTGCCCCAGCTGAAATTGGCGATTTGGGGCGGTTCACTGTTGATCGCTTTGCATTTGCTGGCGGAATACGGCCTGTATGCGATGATCCGCTTTGATACCTTCACCACCGCCATTTTCGATCAGTTCCAGTCCACTTTTAACGGCCCGGCGGCCAATATGCTGGCCGGGGTACTGGTGCTTTGCTGCCTGGTGCTGTTGCTGCTGGAAGCCGGCAGTCGAGGCCGAGCACGCTATGCTCGCGTCGGTTCTGGCAGCGCCCGCAGCCAGAACGCTTACCGTCTTGGGCCTGCCGCTACCCTGTTCGGCCTGCTACTGCCCTTGGTACTCACCGCGCTGGCGCTGGGGGTGCCCTTTATCACGCTGGCCCGCTGGCTGACCTTGGGTGGATTTGAGGTCTGGCGCAATACCGAACTGCTGCCAGCCCTGCTGCAAACGCTGTCATTGGCGGCCAGCGGAGCGCTGTTGATCACCTTATGCGCCATCCCAATGGCCTGGCTTTCGGTACGCTATCCGGCACGACTGTATCGGATTTTGGAAGGCTGCAATTATGTCACCAGCTCGCTGCCCGGTATCGTCGTGGCGTTGGCGTTGGTCACCATCACCATTCACAGCTTCCGCCCAATTTATCAAACCGAAATTACCCTGCTGCTGGCCTATTTACTGATGTTTATGCCGCGAGCCTTGATCAACCTGCGTGCGGGCATCGCTCAGGCACCAGTAGAGTTGGAAAATGTGGCGCGCAGCCTCGGCCGATCCCCGGCGCAGGCGCTGTGGAGTACCACGCTGCGACTGGCGGCTCCCGGCGCGGCCGCCGGTGCGGCACTGGTGTTTCTGGCCATCTCCAACGAATTGACTGCCACCCTGCTGCTGGCCCCCAACGGCACCCGCACGTTAGCTACCGCTTTCTGGGCGCTGACCAGCGAGATCGACTATGTGGCGGCGGCCCCTTACGCGCTGATTATGGTGGTGTTATCACTGCCACTGACCTGGCTTCTTTATTCTCAATCCAAACGCACGGCGGGATTATGAGC
Source organism: Serratia sp. AXJ-M (assembly GCF_046531865.1). Classification (NCBI taxonomy): domain Bacteria; kingdom Pseudomonadati; phylum Pseudomonadota; class Gammaproteobacteria; order Enterobacterales; family Yersiniaceae; genus Serratia; species Serratia sp. AXJ-M. The sequence continues at coordinate 2,671,191 of NZ_CP059394.1, forward strand.
ACGCTTGAACTACAAGGCATCGGCAAGTCCTATAACGCGATCAAGGTGCTGGAGCATGTTGATTTGCAGGTTGCCCCGGGCAGCCGCACCGCGATTGTCGGCCCTTCCGGCTCGGGGAAAACTACCCTGCTGCGCATCATCGCCGGCTTCGAAATACCGGACAGCGGTCGGGTGATGTTGCAGGGCCATTCGATGGACAATGGCAGCGGCTGGGTGCCAGCGCACCTGCGGGGCATTGGTTTTGTCCCGCAAGATGGCGCGCTGTTTCCGCACTTCACCGTGGCCGGCAATATCGGTTTTGGCCTGAAGGGCAGCAAGCGCGACAAGCAACTGCGTATAGATGCGCTGATGGACATGGTGGCGCTGGATCGTCGCCTGGGTGCACTGTGGCCCCACGAACTTTCTGGTGGGCAACAGCAACGCGTGGCGTTGGCCCGGGCACTCTCACAGCAGCCGAAATTGATGTTGCTGGATGAACCCTTCTCCGCGCTGGATACTGGCTTGCGTGCCGCGACCCGCAAAGCGGTGGCAGAGCTGCTGGCCGAAGCCAAAGTGGCGTCTATTTTGGTGACCCACGATCAGACTGAAGCGTTGTCGTTTGCCGATCAGGTGGCGGTGATGCGCAATGGCCGTCTGGCACAGGTTGGGCCGCCGCAGGATCTTTATCTACGACCGGTCGACGAACCCACCGCCACATTTTTAGGTGAGACGCTGGTGCTCTCCGCCGATCTGGAACAGGGTTGGGCCCAGTGCGCGTTGGGGCGGATTGCCGTGGACGACTGCAGCCGCCGTGGGCCTGCTCGCATCATGCTGCGGCCGGAGCAAGTCCAAATCAGTCAGTCCGAGTCGCAACACTCCAGCCAGGCGGTAGTGACCCACATCGATTTCGCCGGTTTTGTCTCCACCCTGAATTTGCGTATGGCCAACAACGACGCCACGATTGAGCTTAAAACCGTCAGCCGCGAAGGCCTTCGCGCCGGCACCCTGGTCAATCTGAAAATCATCGGTCAGGCACATATTTTTGCCGGGTAATGCCTGCATCTCAGTCAAACCGGTGCCTGCAGAACAGGCATCGGTATCCCCCGAACCTGGCCTTCGCGTTGCAGTACCCTGGCGTCTCACTCAACTCGCTTAACGATAAAACCTATCGCAGCCATCGTTGAGTAAAAAACCTTTCATCAACTACGATTAGTTTGTGACCGGTGCAAGCATTCACCCGTCCGGAGATAACCCACAGAGGATTATCATAATTATTCATGCTGCTTAAAGCCGCCCTTCTTTGATGCGGCTAAGAAAGGTTAATTATGTCACGTACTACCCCCCTCGAACGCTACCGCAATATCGGCATCTCGGCGCATATCGATGCCGGCAAAACCACCACCACCGAGCGGATTCTGTTTTACACCGGGGTCAGTCACAAGCTGGGCGAAGTGCACGACGGCGCCGCCACCATGGACTGGATGGCGCAGGAGCAGGAACGCGGCATTACCATTACTTCGGCGGCGACGACCTGTTTCTGGAACGGCATGCAGCATAATTATCCGCAGCACCGCATCAATATTATCGACACCCCCGGGCACGTAGACTTTACCATTGAGGTCGAACGTTCGATGCGCGTGCTCGATGGCGCGGTCATGGTCTACGACTCGGTGGGTGGCGTACAGCCGCAGTCGGAAACCGTCTGGCGCCAGGCCAATAAATACAAGGTGCCGCGGCTGGCGTTCGTCAACAAAATGGACCGCGTGGGCGCTGACTTTTTCCGCGTGCGCAAAATGATGATCGAGCGCCTTAAGGCCAATCCGGTACCGATCGTCATACCCATTGGTGCTGAAGACCACTTCACCGGCGTGGTGGACTTGGTAACCATGAAAGCAATCCTGTGGGACGAAGCGACCCAGGGCATGAGTTTCAGCTTTGAAGAGATCCCGGCGGATCTGCGTGAATCGGCACAGGAATGGCGGGATAAAATGGTCGAAGCTGCCGCCGAAGGCTCGGAAGAGCTGATGGACAAGTACCTTAATCAGGTACCGCTAAGCGAAGAAGAGATCGTTCGCGGCCTGCGCCTGCGCACCGTGGCCGGCGAAATTCAGCCGATGCTGTGCGGTTCCGCATTCCGCAACAAAGGGGTGCAACGCATGCTGGACGCGGTGATTGAGCTGATGCCCTCGCCGCTTGACGTTCCACCGATGGAAGGCCACGACGAGCGCGACAATATCGTGATCCGCCGCGCGTCTGACGATGAAAAGTTCTCGGCGCTGGCATTCAAGCTGATGACCGATCCCTTCGTCGGCCAATTGACCTTTGTGCGAGTGTATTCCGGCGTATTGGCCAAAGGCAGCAGCGTATACAACCCGGTGAAGGGGAAGAAAGAACGTATTGGCCGCATCGTGCAAATGCACGCCAACGATCGTAAAGATGTCGAAGAGCTGCACGCCGGTGACATCGCCGCCTGCGTGGGGCTAAAAGATGTTACCACCGGCGACACCCTGTGCGATCCCAACGCGATTATCACGCTGGAGAAAATGGTGTTCCCGGAACCGGTCATCGCTCAGGCGATAGAGCCGAAAACCAAAGCCGATCAGGAGAAGATGGGCATCGCGCTGCAACGCCTTTCCTCAGAGGATCCATCATTTCGCGTGCGTACCGACGAAGAGTCGGGCCAGACCATTATTTACGGCATGGGCGAACTGCATTTGGAAATTATCGTCGACCGCATGCGGCGTGAATTTGGCGTGGCGACCACCACCGGCAAACCGCAGGTGTCCTACCGCGAAACTATCCGCAAGCGCGTGACCGACGTGGAAGGCAAGTTCGTGCGCCAGTCCGGCGGTAAAGGCCAGTACGGCCACGTGGTATTGACGGTGGAACCCAATGAGCCGGGCAAGGGCTTTGAATTTTTCGATGAAATCAAAGGCGGCGTGATCCCGGGCGAATTTATCCCGGCGGTGAGAAAAGGCGTGCTGGAAGCCTTGAATAACGGCGTGCTGGCTGGCTATCAGGTGGTCGATGTCAAAGTGCACCTGACCTTTGGCTCTTACCACGACGTCGACTCCTCGGAGCAGGCGTTCCGTATGGCGGCCATCTTCGGTTTTAAAGAGGCCTGCCGTCAGGCGGATCCGGTGATCCTCGAACCCATTATGTCGGTAGAGGTAGAAACGCCGGAAGATTACGCCGGCAGCGTGATGGGCGATCTGTCGTCACGCCGCGGACTGGTGCAAGGGATGGAAGATATTCCGGGCGGCGGCGGCAAGGAGATTCATGCCAAGGTGCCGCTGTCGGAGATGTTTGGCTATTCCACCACCTTGCGCTCGATGTCGCAGGGGCGCGCCACCTACACCATGGAGTTCAGCCACTACGCCGAAGCGCCGCGCAACGTGGCCGAAGAGATCATTCACCACAGCAAAAAGTAAACTTACCGCCTGCCGCGCTCTGCGGCAGGCGTTACTCCTTGGCCCCAATACTGACCACCACCGGTTGTGGCTTAATCCGCATCGCAGACACGACTCCCACGATCAGGCAGGCAATACCGCCCAACGTCAGCAGCGGTGGCCAGGCCTGGCGCAGCATAAAGGTGTAAGCCAACCCCGCCAGAATTTCGAAGACGATCAGCGGCCCGACCAACACCGTCGGCAGGCGCTGACTCGCCTCATTCCAGCACAATGCGCCAATCCACGAACACAACATGCCAATGGCAATCATCAACGGGACAAATACTTCAGGCCTGGGTCCGAAAGGCAACGCAAACTCCGGCTGGGTAAAAGCCAATTGACCGCAAACCACCACGTAACCGATCAGTGCCAGCGGCAGCGTCACCAGCCCCTGAGCCGTTGCCCAGGTTGCGGACCTTTGGCCCGGGTTCTCCCGCAGCCAGCGGGCATTACGCAATGGGAACCAGGTCCAGCACGCCACCGCCAACACCGCCAGGCCCAAGCCGCTGGTATAACGCCAGACGTCAACCGGGGCCGTATTGCCCTGCAGTTCGGCAACGTTGACCAATGCCAGACCGCAGGCAATCAGCACCAGCGCCGGCGTCAGTTTACGCCAGGAAAGTCGGCCATCGTGCTGGCTGTAAAACAGGTTGGCGGTCACCGAAATGACCACCGGCAGCGTACCGATAATCATGGTAGAAACCGGCGCGCCAGTACGTTGAATGGCACTCGCCAGGCACAGGTAATACAGCAGGTTGCCAATCGCCGTCAGCTTTAACGCCTCCAGCCAATCGTGACGATGTAACTTTTTCAGACGATGACGATCAAACCACGCCAACGGCAAGGCAATCAGCCCAAAGGCCAGATAACGCCCGGTCGACTGCAACGCCGCCGGGTATTCAGGGATTAACACCGGGCCGACAAAAATCAGCCCCCACATCAGCCCGGCAGACAAGGCAAATAACACGCCGACAAACATAATGACTCCATCAACAACCGGGAACGGCAATGCGAACCCGTGATTAAATACTTAGAGTCAGCCTAACGAGCTCGGGCGGGAAAATATTGTAGCAGGTTGCTGTTTTAGCGGTTGGAGACCTGTTTCTGGTAGCGCACGGGCGTGACACCGTAACGATTGGCAAAGGCGCGCGTCAAATGCGCCTGATCGGTCAACCCCGCCGCTGCCGCCACCTGGGCCGCGGGCATACCGCGCCCCAGCATCAGTTTGGCCTGTGACAGACGGATCGCCATCAGCATCTGTTGGGGGGATACGTGATATTGGGCTTTGAATTTACGCAGAAAATGATATGGGCTGAGCGAAACCAGCGCCGCTAACTGATCGAGGGTAATGACCGAAGCAAAGTTATCGTGCAGGTAGCTTTTGACGATATCAAAACGGTGTGCCGCCTCTGCCTTCAACGGACGTGCCGCCTGAATGTGTGGGCGGAAAATGCCAATGACCTGCATCAGCAAGTCGTCGATGGTCAAGGGATCTTTGGCTTGCCACAGCGCGGCCAGCGTGGCGGACAATCGCTGCGCCGCCAATGGATCCTCGCGTACCGCTTCGGTAAACCAGAACCCCTGCTCACCCGACAGCAATTCCAGCGTGTCCGGCTCCAGATACAGCATCCGATAATTCCAGCCGCCGGCGGTTTCCGCCTCGCCGGTGTGCAACTCGTCCGGGTTCATCAATACCAACGAACCCGGCGCCGCCAAATGTTGCGCGCCACGGTAGCGGAAACGTTCAGCGCCAAAATCGACGGTGCCAATGGCGAAGGCATTGTGCGTGTGCGGCTCAAAAACATAGCGCTCTATATGGGCGTGATAAAGCTCAACGCCCGGCACCTGCGGCAAATGCCGAAACTGCGCGCTGTCTTTTTCAAAGGGAAACTGTTGTGGAACACCCTGCACCTTGCCACCCTGCTTCAATTTCGCTGGTGCCGATATGATAGTCAACGCGGCAGGTTTTGAGTAGTGCGTAACGCGGTTCTCTGGACGCTGGTACTCATTCAGCGTAGGGTATTTTACTCAGCGCCCGGCGTCAGCAAGCCGGCACCGGCGTCTTGATTATCCCGCCGCAGAACGGGAAACCCGTTTTTAACCCCTTGAAAGTAAGAGGCAACAATGTATCCAGATACTCAACTCTATATCGACGGACAATGGCGTAACGCAGTCGCCGGCAAAACCACGCCGGTCACCAACCCCGCGACCGATGAGGTGATTGGCAGCGTGGCGCATGCCGCCGCAGCCGATCTTGATCTGGCACTGGACGCAACCGAACGCGGTTTTAAAGTCTGGCGCGACACCTCCGCCTATCAGCGTGCAAACCTGATGCGCAAGGCCGCAGCATTGTTGCGTGAGCGTGCCGAGAAGATCGCCGCCATCATGAGTCAGGAACAAGGCAAACCAGTGGCGCAGGCCAAGGTTGAAATTCTCAATTCGGCGGATGTGATCGACTGGTTTGCCGGCGAAGCCAGCCGCACCTACGGCCAGATTATTCCGTCCCGCAGTCGCGATGTGCAGCAGCAAACCCTCAAGCTGCCGGTTGGGCCGGTTGCCGCCTTTACCCCGTGGAACTTCCCGATTAATCAGATCGTACGCAAACTGTCCGCCGCGCTGGCAGCAGGCTGTTCGATCATCGTCAAAGGCCCGGAAGAAACTCCGGCCTCACCGGCGGAGCTGATCAGAGCCTTTGCCGACGCAGGCGTGCCAGCGGGCGTTATCGCGCTGGTATACGGGACTCCGGCGGAGATCTCCGAGTACCTGATCCCGCATCCAACCATTCGCAAAATCTCGTTCACCGGCTCCACCCGCGTGGGTAAACATTTGGCGGCACTGGCCGGCCAGCACATGAAGAAAGCCACCATGGAACTGGGTGGCCACGCGCCGGTGTTGATTTTTGACGATGCCGATCTCGACGCTGCCGCCAAAGAGCTGGCGTTGGCCAAATTCCGCAACGCCGGCCAGGTCTGCATCGCCCCGACCCGTTTCCTGATCCAGCAAGGCGTTTATGAAGCCTTCGTTGAAAAATTCACCGCCGCGGTGCGTGATATCAAGCTGGGCAATGGTCTGGAGGAAGGCGTCACCATGGGCCCGATGGTTCTGCAACGCAGCGTAGAAGCCATTGATGCCTTTGTGAAGGATGCGATTGCCCAGGGTGCTAAAGCCACGACCGGCGGTCACCGGGTGGCGGGCGTCGGCAATTTCTTCGAACCGACGGTATTACGTGACGTGCCGTTGAGTGCGCGCGCGATGTCTGAAGAACCTTTTGGTCCGGTAGCCCTGCTGCGTCCGTTCACCACTTATGAGGAAGCCATTGCCGAGGCTAACCGCCTGCCATACGGTCTGGCGGCTTACGCCTACAGCCGCAGCATCGCCACGGTGACGGCGCTGGGACGCGATGTGGAAAGCGGCATGCTCAGCATTAACCATATCGGTTTTGGCCTGCCAGAAACGCCGTTTGGCGGGGTGAAAGACTCCGGCCACGGTACCGAAGGCGGCAGCGAAGCGATCGAATCCTATCTGGAAACCCGCTTCGTCACCGTCGCCGGCCGTTAAGCCACTCAGGCCGGTACATATGCCCCGTATCATTCATACGGGGCATTTTTTATCAGCCAACCTTGTCGAACAACACCCGCGCCGCCGGGGTCAAGCCCAGCATGTGAATGCAGGCATGCACCATGCCCGGCAGCCGCTCGCAACGCACCGCTACGCCCGCCTCCTGTAACCGCTTGGCATAAAGCTCGGCTTCATCACGCAACGGATCGTATTCGCAGCTGAGAATGGTCGCCGGGGGTAACCGCTGTAACATTGGGGCATGCAGTGGCTCTGCGTAAGGATCCTGCGGCTTGTCCGCTTCGCCCAGATAGGTGTTCCAGCAAAACGCCATCACTTCCCGCGTCAAATAATACCCTTGCGCGTACTCCTTATAGCTTGCGGTATCCATAGCACGACTCAATGCCGGATACAGCAACAGCTGATGCTCAATCTGCGGCCCCTTGCGGTCTCGGGCCAATAACGCCACCGCCGCGGCCAGGTTGCCGCCTGCGCTGTCGCCGCCTACCGCCATGCGGGCAACGTCAACGCCCCACTCATCGGCCCTTTCCACCACGCCGCACAGGGCCTGATACACGTCCTCAAGCGGCCGTGGATAGGGATACTCAGGCGCCAACCGGTAATCAACCGACAGGATCACTCGCCCGGTGGCATTGGCCAGTGCCTGACAAGGCCGGTCATACAGCGCCAGCGATCCCAGACACCAGCCGCCGCCGTGGGCATACAGCATCGCAGGCAAAGGCTCACCCGGCGTCGCTCCTCCCGGCGTATAGGCACGAATGGCGATAGCCCGCCCGTCGTCAGCGGTCACCCAACCATCACGGACGCCACCACTGGCTTCGGCTTCCCCCTGCAGCGCCAACAAGCCGGCCTGGGCGACATCCCGCATCTCACTGAGCGATGCAGGCGCTGGTGCCTGCGCAGCCTCCGCCAGAAAACGAGCAATCTGAGGATCAAGCGGCATGGTTCTGGCTCCCTGACAGGAAGGGGATCACCAACGCGATAAATTCCTCGTGACACTCTTCGGTGATGAAATGGCCACAGCCGACCACGGTTTCTCCTCGCAGATCCACCGCGTTGTCACGCAGCGTGACGAATGGCGCCTCGCCAGTAGCATGTTCTGCACCAATGGTCATCACCGGCATGGTTAGCCGAGTTTCTGCCCGCCGCTGGTTTTGGCGGATGGTTTCCGGAATGGCGCGGTAGTAGTCAAAACCGGCCCGCAGACTTCCCGGTGCTGAATAGGCAGCAATATAGGTTTCTGCCGCCACCCGATCCCGGCGATAGGACCAGCGGTTAAAGATATAGCTGAGATACTCCCTCTCACGGCCCAGCGTCAACGTCTCCGGCAGATCCGCCAGTTGGTTGAACATGAAGTGCCACAGGAAAATATTTTGATCTGCCGGGACAAAAATCGGTGGCGCCGGTGCCAGACCGGGAATAACCGCTTCCGTCAGCACCAGCCCCGTCACCGCCTGCGGAAAGTCGCTCGCCATTGCATAGCCAACCCACATGCCGATGTCATGGCCGATCAGTTGGTAACGTTCATGCCCCAGTTGCAGCATGGTCTGGTGCAGCGTCGCGGCAACGCTGCCGGTGTCATATCCCCCGATCGGCTTGTCCGAATCGCCGATGCCCGGCGGGTCTACCGCTATCGCTTTAAAACCGGCCGCCGCCAGCGCTTGCATGACATGACGCCAGGTAAACCAGGTCTGCGGCCAGCCGGGGATAAGCAATACCGGCTGCCCTTCGCCCAGCGTGACGCAGTGGATGCGGTTACCCTTTACCCGCGCATAGACGTGTTCCGGCTCAGGTCCATTGGTCATGGACCCGTTATTTTGCAGTGTCATTGATGTTCTCCGTCGTGGAATTGCGGGGCTCAGCGCAGGCCGAGCAAGGTATTGATTTGCTGTTGATCAACCGGCGCACCGGCGAAGTCATCAAACACCTTGTCGGTCACGTTGATGATGTGTTCACGAATAAAGGCGGCACCTTCGCGGGCCCCATCCTGTGGATGCTTCAGGCAGCACTCCCACTCCAGCGTGGCCCAACCCTCGTAACCATGCTGCGTCAGCCGGGAGAAGATGCCCTTGAAATCCACCTGGCCGTCACCCAATGAGCGGAAACGTCCGGCGCGCTCGGTCCATGACTGATAACCGCCGTAAATGCCCTGCTGCCCGGTCGGATTGAATTCGGCATCCTTGACGTGGAACATGCGAATGAAATCCTTATAAATATCGATGTAATCCAGATAGTTCAGCTGTTGCAGCACGAAGTGGCTCGGATCGAACAGTATTTGGCAGCGCGGATGTCCGCCAACACGCTGATGGAACATTTCAAAGGTCACGCCGTCGTGCAGGTCTTCACTGGGGTGGATTTCATAACACAGGTTCACCCCCTGTTCATCGCAGGCGTTGAGCACCGGCAGCCAGCGTTTGGCCAACTCATCGAACGCGGTTTCGATAAGCCCCGCCGGGCGCTGCGGGAACGGGAATAGATAAGGCCAGGCCAGCGAACCGGAAAAGGTGCCCATTTCGGTCAGGCCCAGTCGCGCTGAGGCTTTGGCCGCCAGCAGCAGTTGCTGGTGCGCCCACTCGCTGCGCGCCTGCGGGTTGCCATGCAATGCCGGTGGCGCAAAGCTGTCGCACAATGCGTCATAAGCCGGATGCACCGCCATCAGCTGACCGAAAATGTGGGTGGTCAGTTCGCTGACTACCAGTCCCTGCTCCGCCAGCATGCCGATCAGTTCGTCGCAATAAGTCTGGCTTTCCGCCGCGGTGGCCAGATCAAACAGTCGGCTGTCCCAGGCGGGGATCTGCAGGGCTTTAAAACCGGTTTCTGCCGCCCATTGAGCGATAGCCGGCAAGCTGTTGAATGGGGCTGCGTCGTCACTGAATTGGGCGAGATGCAGGCTTGGACCTTTCAGGGTTTTCATCGTAAACTCCTATTGTTTGTCGATTGACAAACAATAGGCTTAAATGAATCTCTCAGCAAGCGAATTTTAAAAACTCGTTGGTATTACAATAGATTTAAGCGATCCTGTTTCGCTGAGGGACAGGCAACCAGGAATTGATTAATGGCAGGCAGACCGCGCGAATTCGACCGTGAGCAGGCGTTACTGAAAGCACGAGATTTATTTTGGCGTCAGGGGTACGAAGGCACCTCGATGTCGGATTTGGTGACCGAACTGGGCATCGCTTCCGCCCGTATCTACAAGGCGTTCGGCTCGAAAGAGTTGCTGTTTCGTGAAGCCATCGAAAGTTACGAAAGCCATGAAGGCGGATTTGCCGATCGCGCATTCAGTGAAGAAAGCAGCGTGCGCCTGGCGATAAAACGCATGCTGGACGATGCAGTGGCGCTCTACAGCCGCGCAGACCTGCCGCAGGGGTGTATGGTGGTTTCCTCTGCCGCCAGCGTCAGCGACGAAAACAGCGGGATCAAAGCCTGGCTGGCGGAACATCGTCTGCTTCGCACCCAAGGCATTATTGATCGCCTGCACGCCGCCGTCGCCTGCGGTGAACTGCCGCCCGATACCGATGCCGATGCTCTTGGCGACTATTTTGCCGCCTTCCTGCACGGGTTGTCGATTCAGGCGCGCGATGGCGTTAGCCGGGCAAGATTGGAAGCGGCGGTCAAAATTGCGCTCGCCACGTTGGATTGATCACTCCGGTAAATCAAAAATCACCAGGGTGCCCTGGCTGCCCGCCAGCACCCGATGCGGCACGCCAGCGGCGGCCTGATACAGTTGCCCGGCGTTAACCGTGATTTCCTCACCCTGCACTTCAAGCCGCAGTTGCCCGGCGATCACCAGCAATCCTTCATGGTAATCGTGGACCTCTTCGGCAATCTCACGCTGATCCATCCGCAACACTTTGATATTGGCCGCGCCTACCTGCCCAAGTACGCTGGAGCGCCATGCCTGCGGCAAATCGGCGGCCAGCGCGGTAAGATCGAATAATGACATAAGCCCTTCATCAGCAAGCAGCGCCCTTCGCTGCCACGGCAATTTACTCCCTCGCGCTTCGACGGCTAAATAACCTTTGCTTTTAACCTATAGCCAGACGGATCAAACCGGCACCCGACGGCTGATCTCCACCACCTGATCGCTGGGCAAATAATAATAATCCGTCACGTGCATGCCGTTACGCACCATCAGCGCAAAAATGTTGCGCTGCCAGGCCGGTAATCGGTCACGGGCTTCACGGCGCACCACGCTTTCATGGCCCAGGTAATAGGTAGCATCGTCAAAGTTTAGCCCGGTTTTCTGCGCCTCCGCATGCTGTAATAAACGCGGAATATTGGGTCGTTCCATAAAGCCATAGCTGGCTACCGCGCACCAGAAACCCGGCGACTGTTGCCTCATCACCAAACGTTCGGCGTTTGCCACCCGCGGTTCGTTAACAATCATGATGTGCAGCGCCAGCACATTGGCGTGCAGCGAACCGTTGCGTTTAACCTGCCATCTCATCACCGGCGGTGTACCATTTAACGTTCGGGTCAGAAAAATGGCCGTGCCTGGCACCCTTGGGATGTTACGTTCTTCAAGATGCGCCAGAAAATCCGCCAGCGGCAGGTTCTTTTCCCCCAGCGTGCGAGAAGCCGCCAGCACCCCGCGATGCCAGATTAACATCACGCCATAGACCAGCGTGGCCATCAGCAACGGGACATAACCGCCCTGCATGACTTTGCTGAGGTTAGCCAACAGGAAGCTGAGATCGACGATAAAAAAGCCGCCGGCAACCAACAGGCTGGCGAGCGTTCCCCAACGCCATACTTCGCGCATGGCCACAAACAAAAGCCCGGTGGTCATGATCATGGTGAGAGAAACCGCAATGCCGTAAGCCGCGGCCAGATTGTCGGAAGACTTGAAAAACACCGTCAGAAAAACCGTCACCGCCATCAGCAACCAGTTGATGGCACCGATATAGATTTGCCCGTAGCTCTCCTCAGTGGTTTGTTTCACCCGCAAACGCGGCAACCAACCCAGTTGGATTGCCTGACGGGTCATGGAAAAGGCGCCGCTGATGATCGCCTGACTGGCGATAATGGTGGCCAAGGTCGCCAGGATCACCAGAGGGATCTGCAGCATCGGCGGGCACAGGCGGAAAAAGATGTTTTGGGTGACGTCGGCGCCGGAGAGGATCAACGCGGCCTGACCGGCGTAGTTCAGCAGCAGGCTGGGGAAGACGATACCAAACCAGGCCAGCCAAATCGGCTTTTTGCCAAAGTGCCCCATGTCGGCATACAGCGCTTCCGCGCCGGTGACGCAGAGAAACACCCCACCCAGCACTAAAAAGCTGGTCAGCCCGTTGGAAAACAGAAAGTGGATGCCGTACAGCGGATTCAATGCCATCAGCACCGCCGGATGCTGAACGATGCCCCAAATACCCAGCACCGCGATAGAGAAAAACCACAGCGCCATGATAGGCCCAAAGACTTTACCGATACGCGCGGTCCCTAACGGCTGAATGGCAAACAAGCTCACCAGGATCAGCACCGCCGCAGGCAAAATATAGGGTTTCGACTCGGGCAGTACGATGTTCAGCCCTTCCAACGCCGACAGCACCGAAATCGCCGGGGTAATGGCCCCGTCGCCGTAGATCAGCGCCGCACCGAACAGGCCGGCAAACAGCACCATCGGCCGGGCCTTTTTCTTGCTGACCAGTAACGACATCAACGCCATAATGCCGCCTTCACCGCGGTTATCGATGCGCATGGCAAACATGGCGTATTTCAGCGAGGTGACGATCACCAGCGTCCAGAAAATCAGCGACAGCAGGCCCAGGATCACCGGCGCGGACGGCGCATCCCCCGAGAGATAGAGCACGGTTTTCAGGGTGTATAACGGGCTGGTGCCGATATCACCAAACACTACCCCCAGTGCGCCGCCGGCCAACAGCGGCATGCTTATTTTCGGCGTCTGTTCCTGTTCATTCCCTGTGCTCATCGAAGTTTCCTGAATAAGCCATTACGATTTATTCAGGATAGTCAATTCAGGCGGTTAGCGCGTGCCGATATTGGGTGAAAACCTTCAGTTCCCCGCCTCTTTCAGCAGCCAGCGCTGCAAGTTCAACCCTTCTGGTGACAGTTCATTGTCTTGCCGCACGCACAGGTAGTAATCGCGCCCATCGTCAATCGCCAGATCGAACAACTTAACCAGCTCACCGCTGTTGAGATAGGGTTCGATCAGGGGTTCACGCATCAGCGCACAGCCCAGGCCCGCCTGCACCGCCGCCAACGTTAGCAGACCGTCTTCAAACATCGGGCCGGTACTGCGCAGCGGTCGTTTGACACCGGCTGACTGAAACCACTGCATCCAGGTAGCGCGCTCTTCGTCGTGCAGCAACGGCAAAGGTGCAAGTTGCTCCGGCGTGTCCAACAGCCCGTGCAGCTTGATAAAGCTGCGGCTGCATACCGGCACCATTTTGCCGGACATCAGTTTTTCACTGCGATAGCCGCTCCATTGCCCCGCACCAAAGCGGATAGAGATATCTGCGGCATCGCTGAGGTAATTGCGATGATTGGCATACACCACGTTGATATCTATCTCGGGATTTTCGCGCAGAAAGCCGCGCAGTCGCGGAATGAACCAGCCCATGCCGAACAACGGGATCAGGCTGATGGTGACCTGCCGGGAAGCCGACTGCTCGCGCACCTGCTCGGTTGCCTGACGCAATACGTTAAATGCCGAGCGGATAGAACGGTAATAGTCCCGTCCTTCGCTGCGCAATATTAACCGGCGCCCCTGGCGTTCGGTCAGCGGCATTTGCAGAAAGGCCTCCAGCGTTTTGAGCTGATGGCTCACCGCCGAAGGCGATATTTCCAGCTCAAGCGCCGCGGCGCTGATGCTCCCCAAACGCGCGATAGCCTCAAATGCCCGCACGGCGCGCAGCGGTGGATCATTGGGTAACGACGCATTGCATTGTTCTGTTTTTTTCATATGTTGACTATTTTGCTGAAAAATCGCCGCTGATTAAAAATTAATATACAAATAAATCAAACAATTAAAAACACACATTTTCTGTATAAGAAATTATTTTTCCGTATTTTACAATTTTTTTTAATTCTCTACTGTGAGCTTCCTGAATCATTATTTTTCGGGACTCCTTCCTATGGATACGCTGGTACAGCAGACCGTCAACGGACTGATGCTTGGCAGCATTTATGCATTGATTGCCCTAGGTTACACCATGGTGTACGGCATTCTGCGCATCATCAATTTTGCCCACGGCGATGTGCTGATGGTCGGCGCGCTGAGCGCGTTGTCCGCCATCGGTGTGTTACAACATCATTTCCCGACGCTATCACCTTACGTCACGCTGTTGCTGGCGGCGCTGATCGCCATGGCGGTCTGCTCGCTGGTATCGATGAGTATTGAGCGTCTGGCCTATCGCCGTCTGCGCAATGCCCCGCGCCTGGCACCGCTGATCAGCGGGATTGGCGTTTCTCTGCTGCTGCAAACGCTGGCGATGCTGATCTGGTCACGCAATCCCTTAATGTTCCCGCAACTGTTGCCCATGGATCCCATCGCCCTGACGTCTGGCAGCGCTAACCACGCGCCGGCAGTGATCACCGGTACCGGTATTGCCACGCTGGCTATCGCGCTGCTGGTGATGGCCGGGCTGCTGTTATTGGTCGAACACTCGCGCTTTGGCCGCGCCATGCGCGCCACGGCGGAAAACCCACAGGTTGCCGGCCTGATGGGCATAGACCCCAACCGCATCATCGTTCTGACGTTCGCCCTCGGCGGTGCTTTAGCGGCCGTGGCGGGCATCATGATGGCCAGCAACTACGGCAATGCCGGTTTCTCCATGGGGTTCCTGCCGGGCATCAAAGCCTTCACCGCCGCCGTATTGGGCGGTATCGGCAACCTGCGCGGCGCCATGCTCGGCGGCCTGTTGCTGGGGTTGTTCGAGTCGCTGGGCACCGGTTATCTCGGCGAACTGACCGGGGGCACCTTCGGCAGTAATTATCAGGACGTTTTCGCCTTCCTGATATTGATCGCCGTATTGGTATTTCGCCCATCCGGCCTGCTGGGCGAACGCGTTGCCACCCGCGCCTGAGGATACAAGATGACTGTTTTGACTCACCTACAGCAAACCGATTCCCCTGGCCGCGCCAAACTCGGCGTGGCGCTGTTTATGCTCGGCCTGCTGCTTGCCCCCTGGGTAGCCGGTGCCGCCGGTGGTAACTACTGGGTGCGGGTGATTGATTTTGCCTTGCTCTACCTGATGCTGGCGTTAGGGCTGAACATCGTGGTTGGCCTAACCGGCTTGCTGGACATGGGGTTTATCGCTTTTTACGCGGTAGGCGCCTACCTGACCGCTCTGCTGTCGTCACCCCACCTGACCGAGCAGTTTCCAATCCTGTTGCAGTGGTTCCCCGATGGGCTGCATTTGTCTATCCTGCTGCTGATCCCGCTGGCGGCAGTATTGGCAGCGTTGTGCGGCATTCTGCTGGGCGCACCGACGCTGCGACTGCGTGGAGACTATTTGGCGATCGTCACTTTGGGCTTCGGCGAGATCGTCCGCATTCTGATGCGCAATCTGGACCGGCCGCTAAACATCACCAACGGCCCCAAAGGGATCTCCGGCATCGATCCGGTTTCACTGTTTGGCCTGAAGTTTTCGGGCATGCATCAGTGGTTCGGTTTCCGTTTTTCGTCACTGTACCTCTATTACTACCTGTTCGCCGCCCTGCTGCTGCTGATCCTGTTTATCTGTCTTCGCCTGCAACACTCACGGGTGGGTCGGGCCTGGACCGCCATTCGCGAAGATGAAGACGCGGCACGGGCGATGGGCATCAATACGCGTAATTTCAAGCTGTTGGCATTCGCCATCGGCGCCACTTTTGGCGGCATCGCCGGCGCTTTATTCGCAGCATTTCAAGGATTTGTCTCACCGGAGTCCTTTACGCTGCAAGAGTCCATCGCGGTACTGGCGATGGTGGTATTGGGCGGCATGGGCCATATCCCCGGAGTGATCCTCGGCGCCTTGTTGCTGGCCGCCTTGCCTGAACTGCTGCGCAGCACCATGGGGCCGCTGCAACAGGCCCTGTTCGGTCAGGTGTGGATCGATCCGGAGATCATCCGTCAGCTGTTCTACGGGCTGGCGTTGATTCTGGTGATGCTGTATCGCCCGGCAGGCCTGTGGCCCGCACGTCATCCACAGGGGGCCACTTTATGACGCCGCTTCTCACGCTCAGTCACGTCAGTAAACGCTTTGGCGGATTAACCGCGGTGGACAATGTCAGTATCAGCATCCGTCAGGGAGAGATTTACGGCCTGATTGGCCCCAACGGTGCCGGCAAAACCACCTGCTTTAACCTGATCACCGGTCTGTACCGCGCCGACAGCGGCGAATTCCGCCTGCATGATCAACGCTACAAGCCGCAGGCTATCGATAAGGTGGCACAGGCCGGTATCGCCCGCACCTTCCAAAACCTGCGCCTGTTCAATGAGATGAGCGTGCTGGAAAACGTGATGGTCGGCTGCCACTTGCGCACCCGCAACGGCCTGTGGGCAGCGATTTCACGCCATCGGCGCGCCCGACAGGAAGAACAGGCCACGCGGGAAAAATCCCACGCGCTGCTCGACTACGTCGGCATCAGTCAGTTCGCGCATTATCGCGCCGGCGATCTTTCCTATGGCCACCAGCGCCGGCTGGAAATCGCCCGGGCATTGGCGACCGAGCCCAAATTGTTGGCGTTGGATGAACCCGCCGCCGGGATGAACGCGGCCGAAAAAGTGGCACTGCGCGATCTGCTGCTACGCATTCGAGACAGTGGCAAAACGCTGTTGCTGATCGAGCATGACGTCAAGCTGGTGATGGGGCTGTGCGACCGCATGACGGTGCTCGACTACGGCAAAGTCATCGCCGAAGGCGAACCGGCACAGGTAAGGCGTGAGCCTGCGGTGATCCGCGCTTATCTGGGAGGCGCTGCCCATGTCTGAGCCCTTACTCAGCGTTAAAAATTTAAAAGTGTCTTACGGCGGGATTCATGCGGTGAAAGGCATCGATTTTACGGTGAACAGCGGCGAACAGGTGACGTTAATCGGCGCCAACGGCGCGGGCAAGACCTCCAGCCTGCGCGCTCTGACCGGCCTGCAGCCGTTTGAAGGAGAAATCCTGTTCGACGGCCTTTCCATTCGTGGCGTACCCCCGCATCGCTTGCTGCAGCAGGGGCTGGTGATGGTGCCTGAAGGCCGCGGGATTTTCGCTCGCATGACGGTATTGGAGAATCTGCAGCTTGGCGCTTATTCACGCTCTGACAAACCGGCGGTTCGACAGGATTTGGAGCTGGTTTGCGCGCTTTTCCCTCGCTTGCGCGAACGGCTGCGCCAACAGGCCGGATTACTTTCCGGGGGTGAGCAGCAGATGGTGGCGATCGGTCGTGCGCTGCTGAGCCGCCCGCGCCTGCTCATACTGGATGAGCCTTCTATGGGCTTGGCGCCTATCGTGGTTGAGGCCATTTTTGAGGTTATCAAACGCCTGTCGCGTGACGGTGTCACGCTACTGTTGGTTGAACAAAACGCCAGGCTGGCGCTGGCGTCGACCGATCGCGCTTATGTGCTGGACAGCGGCAATCTGAACCATAGCGGCCGCTCTGCCGACCTGCTGGACGATGAAAAAATCAAACAAGCCTATTTGGGCGAATAAACGTTTTTACTTTTAACCACACCGGGAGTTTTACATGCACAACATAACTCGCTTCAAGCCGTTGGCGTTGGCCGCCGCAATTCTGGTCAGCCTGGGTGCCGCCTCGTCGGCGCTGGCCGATGAAACCATTCTGATCGGCCTGGCCGGTCCTTTAACCGGCCCTTCCGCCCGTATTGGCAAAGATTTGGAAAACGGCGCTCAGTTGGCGATCGCCGATGCCAACGCCCAGAAACCCACGCTAAACGGTAAAGCGGTCACCTTTAAATTGTTGTCCGAAGACGATCAATCCGATCCGCGCACCGCCGTCGCCGTGGCACAACATCTGGTCGACGAAGGCGTGGTCGGTGTGGTCGGCCATTGGAACACCGGCACCAGCATTCCTGCGGCGCGTATTTACCACGACGCCGGTATTGCCCAGGTTGCGCCGGTCGCCACCGGCCATGGCTATACTCAACAAGGGTTTGATACCAGCTTCCGCGTCATGGGCCATGACGACGATGGCGGTAATTACGCCGGGATCTATGCCGTCACACAGCTAAAAGCCAAGCGCATTGCGGTGATTGACGACCGCACCGCGTTCGGGCAAGGACTGGCGGATGAATTCATCAAGTCGTTGGCGGCTCAGGGTATCCAGCCGGTGGCGCGTGAATATGTCGACGACAAGACCGTCGACTTCAGCGCGGTGCTGACCACCGTGCGCAGCAAGAACGCCGATTTGATCTTCTTCGGCGGCGTAGACTCACAGGCAGCGCCGCTGGCGCGCCGTATCAAACAGTTGGGCATGAACACCCCGCTGATGGGGGCCGGTGGCTTCGTTAGCCAGACCTTCCTGACGCTGGCACAGAAAGAAGGCGAAGGCGTTGTAGCCCTGGAGCCTGGCTTACCGCTGGAGCAAATGCCCGGCGGCAAATCCTTTGAGCAGGCCTATCGCGACCGCTATAAAACCCATATCGAACTGCATGCGCCGTTCGCCTACGACGCCACCCGGGTACTGATTGCCGCCATCCAGCAGGCGGGATCCGCCGATCCGGCCGATTATCTGCCGAAGCTGCGAGCCATTCATTATCAAGGCGTCACCGGCACCATTGCATTCGATTCGCAGGGCAACCTGCAACAGCCGAGCTTCACCCTGTACCGGGTGGTTGACGGCAAATGGCAGCCGCAGACCGTATTGGGCGGCGCAAAAAAACAATAAAAATCCGCAAGCAATGAGGAGCAAGGTGATGAGCGATGCAAAAAACGAGTTGGGTATTCTGGCACGGCGCCGCATAGAAGCGGAAATCATCAAACCGATCTACCAGATCCTGGTGCGCGAAATCGGCAAAGAGCGCGCACAGGCGGTGATTGGCGAAGCCATCGAAAATGCCGCCATTGAAGCCGGCAAAAACTTCGCCGCGCAGGAGCCGAATGGCGCGGATTTGCAAAGTTTCGCCGCCTTGCAGTACCTGTGGGAAAAAGACGATGCGCTGCAGGTGAAGGTGATCTACCAGGACGAGCAGCATTTTGACTATGACGTCACCCGCTGTCGCTATGCCGAGATGTACCATCAGATGGGGCTGGGTGAGATCGGCCATCTGCTGTCCTGCGCACGCGACAGCCAGTTTATCGTCGGCTACGCGCCCGAGGTCGAACTGCAGCGCACCCAGACCATCATGTCCGGCGCGCCCTGCTGCGATTTTCGCTATGCCGCCAAAGCACAGGGAGAAAAAAAGTGACGCATCGAGTAAACGGAGAACGTCTGTGGCAAAGCCTGCTCGACATGGCGCAATTCGGGGCTATCCCGAAAGACGGCGTGACCCGGTTGGCCCTGAGCGAAGAAGACCGCATGGCGCGCAACCAGTTGCGCGAGTGGGCCCTGGAGGCCGGTTGCAGCGTACGCATCGACCGCATGGGCAATATGTTCCTGCGCCGTGAAGGCACTCGCCCGGATCTGGCCCCGGTGGTCACCGGTTCCCACGTTGATTCTCAGCCCAACGGCGGCCGTTTCGACGGCATTTACGGCGTGCTGGCCGGGCTGGAGGTGATCCGCACCCTGAACGATCGACAAATCGCAACCGAACGTGCGGTGGAAGTCATTAACTGGACGAATGAAGAAGGCGCACGCTTTGCGCCGGCAATGATCTCTTCTGGGGTATTTGCCGGCGTGTTCGAGCTGGAATACGGCCTGTCGCGCCAGGATGTACAGGGCACCAGCATCGGCGAAGCCTTGCAGCAAATCGGCTACGCCGGCGAGCATCCGGTGGGCAACACGCCGATTCACGCCGCCTTTGAGCTGCACATTGAGCAAGGGCCGATCCTCGAAGCGGAAAACATTGAGATTGGCGTGGTGACCGCCGCACAGGGGCAGCGCTGGTATGAACTGGAGATCACCGGGTTCAGCGCCCATGCGGGTACGACGCCGATGGATAGACGGCGCGACGCCCTGCTCGGCTTCGCCGCCATGGTCAAGGCGGTCAATGATATCGGTAACGACTTTATGCCGGATGCCCGTGCCACGGTAGGTATGGCGCAAATCACACCCAACTCCCGCAACGTAGTGCCGGGCAAGGTGTTTTTCAGCGTCGAGTTCCGCCACCCGCAAGAGGCCGTATTGGCGCAGATGGAACAACGTTTGCTGGCTGCGGTGGCCGAAGTGGGCGTCGATGGGCTAAATGCCCATGCCGAGCGTATATTCCAATATCAGCCGATACGTTTTGATCCAGCTTGTATCGACAGCGTGCGGCAGGCCGCCAAGACCCTGGGTTATTCGCACCGGGATATGGTTTCCGGTGCCGGTCATGACGCCTGTTACCTGAACCGGGTAGCCCCTACGGCGATGATATTTATCCCCTGCGTGGACGGCATCAGCCACAACGAACTGGAAAACATCTCCCCGGCGTGGTCGACCGCCGGTGCCAACGTGTTGCTCAATGCCATATTGGCGCAAACTCACGCCTGATCCCCTGGCTCCGGCCTGTTTGTCGGAGCCAGAAAAAATATTCAACAAACTGGTTGAATATTAGCCCGCCTGTTCTATATTCAACCATATGGTTAAATTAT
Source organism: Serratia sp. AXJ-M (assembly GCF_046531865.1). Lineage (NCBI taxonomy): Bacteria > Pseudomonadati > Pseudomonadota > Gammaproteobacteria > Enterobacterales > Yersiniaceae > Serratia > Serratia sp. AXJ-M. The sequence goes on from NZ_CP059394.1 coordinate 2,691,871, forward strand.
CTTCCTCACAGCTGGACGCCATTTTCCATGCGCTCTCCGATCCGACACGCCGCGCAATATTGCGGTCGTTGGCCGGTGGCGAGCACAGCATTGGCGAACTGGCCGCGCCGTTGCAGATGTCGTTTGCCGGCGCTTCCAAGCATATCAAAGCACTGGAGCTTGCTGGGCTGGTGCAGCGTACCGTGCAGGGAAGAAACCATATCTGCCGGCTTGAACCCGAGCCTATGGCGCAGGCCATGCAATGGCTGCAAACCTACGAGCATTTCTGGACTGAGCGGCTGGACGCGCTGGAAATAGCGCTGCTGCAACCGGAACCGAATCCTCCCAAGGAGTGAACCATGAACGACTACGGCATGATTATTGAAACCGGCACGCTGCGTATTCAGCGGCTGCTGCCCGGCCCTATCGAACGGGTCTGGGCCTATCTGACGGAATCCGACAAACGCGCCACCTGGCTGGCCGCCGGCGAAATGAAGCTGGAAAACGGCGCCCAGGTAGAGCTGGTGTTTCGCAATTCCGATCTGACCGGCGAACACGAGCAAACGCCGGCCAAATATAAGCACCTAAGCTGCAGCGTCAGCAACGTCGGCCATATCACCTGCCTTTTCCCACCGCGGCTGCTGAGTTTTACCTGGGCTGAACAGGGGCAAAGCCGCCCTTCCGAGGTGACCTTCGAACTGACCGAACAGGGCAAAGCCGTGCTGCTGACGGTCACCCACCGTCGCCTGGCCAACCGTGATGAAATGCTCAGCGTGGCCGGGGGCTGGCATACCCACCTGGATATCCTGGTCGATCGTCTGCACAATCGTCAGCCGCAGCCGTTCTGGAGCACTCACACTCGCCTGGAAGAAGAGTACCGGGCCAGACTGTGATCAGCCTTCATCCCGGCGTCTGAAAGCCAGATAGCCGGTAACCAGCGTAAAGCCGCCGACCAGCAACACCAGCAAAACAAAGCCGTGGTGGTTGCTGGCCAGCGGGATCCCCCCCACGTTCATGCCAAAGAAACCGGCAACGATATTGATTGGCAGTGCCAACACGGTGATCACCGTCAGGGTGTAGAGCGTGCGGTTGTTCTGTTCCATCTGCTTGGCGCCTATCTCTTCCTGTAACAAGCGAATGCGTTCGGTCAAGCTGGCGAGATCATTTAGCACCACCGTGAACTCTTCGGTAAATTGCCGCAGATCCTGTACCACGTCCCGGCTCAGCCAGGTCGGTGGCCGGTTCAGCAAACGAAACAGCGCCGCGGGCTCCGGCGCCAGCAGACGCTGAAAACGCAGCAGCATGCGGCGCATTCTGCCCAGTTCGGTGCGGTTGCGTTTCACATGGTTGCTCAGCAGGCGATCTTCAATGGTATCGACGTACTGGTTGGCCTGCCGCACCACCTGCTCCAGCACCTCTTCCTGCTCTTCCAGCAAATGCGCCAGCAATTCGGTAGAAGACGCCAACTGCAGCGGCCCCAGTCGCCCCAGCAGCCGCTCAATCAAACGCAGCGGTTTGTGCCTCACCGTGACCACCAGGCCGCTACGGCAATACAGCCATAGCGTCGCAATCTCCGGGTTATTCTCTTTCGGGTGGAAGATTACGTCATTGAGCACCGCGAACAGATCTTCTCCCTGACGCTCTATGCGCGTGGTATGAGAACCGTGGCGGATCTCGTCAAAGAAAAACTCAGAAATCTCGAAGTGGTTTTTTAGCCATTTTTCCGCCGCGGCATGATTCAGGTTGAGATGCAGCCAGATAAATCCCTCCCCCGGCGACAGCGTCTGATAGGCCTGGCAGGCCTGCTGCGAAGAGACCCGCTGCGGTGGCTCTGACGTACGAAAAACGTGGCCGTAAATCAGCCCGGTGACCTCATCGTCAAAATCAAGTTTGTGTAATTTTTCCGCAACCGTTTGAGCCATAAACCTTTGTCCCGAATAACCGCACGCATGAATTAATCAATCTCAGTCTTTATATCAACCTTTAAATGCCAACGTTAATTATTTTCACTGTTCCCGATGATTAATATTAGCGTCATAAAAAAGTCACATTATTTCCCAATACTTTGATGGCAACACCGTACAGCACCGTCAGTAATCTAATGAAGCCTATCGGGAAGGTCCTTTATGAGCGATAACAGCGCCGTTCAAGCGGGTGCGCCATCTGCGTCAAGCCTGCCAAAAATCTACCAAAAGAACAGTCGACTCACTGTTCTTTTTTTTATTTTATTATTAGTGCTGGGGATAGCTTTTGCTGGCGTAAATCTATTTAACGACGTCAGCGATGCCGGCGCGGTTTATACCAGTTACGTTCCGTTTCTTTTATTGGGAATGGCGTTATTGATCGCGCTCGGCTTTGAATTCGTTAATGGTTTCCACGATACCGCCAATGCGGTAGCCACCGTGATTTATACCCATTCCTTGTCGCCGATGGTGGCCGTGGTTTGGTCGGGGTTCTTTAATTTTCTCGGCGTTTTGCTCTCCAGCGGCGTGGTGGCCTTCGGCATCATTTCGCTGCTGCCGGTTGAACTGATCTTGCAGGCCGGTACCGGCAACGGGTTCGCCATGGTCTACGCCCTGCTGTTCTCGGCGATTATCTGGAACCTCGGCACCTGGTGGCTGGGGCTGCCTGCGTCATCATCGCATACCTTGATAGGCTCGATCATCGGCGTAGGGGTGGCTAACGCCCTGATCCACGGCCGCACCGGCACCAGCGGCGTCGACTGGGGGCAAGCCATTAAAGTGGGGTATGCCCTGCTGCTTTCACCGGTGATCGGCTTCGTATTTGCCGCCTTGCTGCTGCTGGCGCTGAAGGTCTTTGTTAAAAACCGTCAGTTATATACCGCCCCCAAAAATGACTCGCCGCCGCCGTTGTGGATCCGCAGCCTGCTGATCCTCACCTGTACCGGCGTTTCCTTTGCTCACGGCTCCAATGACGGGCAAAAAGGCATGGGCCTGATCATGCTGATCCTGGTCGGTACCATGCCGATTGCCTATGCGCTGAACCGTTCGATGCCGCCGGAGCAAATCCCCCGCGTAGCGGCATTGGCGGAAGTGACAAAAAACCAACTGCTGCAACAGTTCCCAGCGGTCAGTCAGGTTCCTGCGCGTGAAGTCCTCACCGGCTATGTTCGCACCAGCGAGTTGACGCCGGAGGTGGTGCCTGCCCTGGCCCAACTGACCGGCGCCATCGGCGATCAAATTCGCCAGTACGGGTCGGTCGACAAAATCCCTGCGCAGGCGGTATCCAACACCCGAAATGATATGTACCTGACGTCGGAGGTCATTAAGCACCTGAAGACGGAAAAACAACTTCAGATCCCCGCTGACTCGCAACGCAATCTGGACGCGCTGAAAGGCGAATTGGACAGCGCCACCCGCTTTATTCCGTTCTGGGTCAAGGTGGTGGTAGCGATAGCGCTTGGGCTGGGCACCATGGTCGGCTGGCGGCGCATCGTGGTCACCGTGGGCGAGAAAATCGGGAAAAGCCACCTCACCTATGCGCAGGGCGCCAGTGCCGAGCTGGTGGCGATGACCACTATCGGGGCGGCGGACGCCTTCGGCCTGCCGGTTTCCACCACCCACGTTCTTTCATCCGGCATTGCCGGGACCATGGCGGCCAACCGCTCCGGCCTGCAAATGTCCACCCTGCGCAATCTGCTGATGGCCTGGGTGTTGACGTTGCCGGCCTCGGTGCTGCTTTCCGCCGGGCTCTACTGGATCTTCACCCATTTTTAAAACCGGGCTAACACGGAGAATCAACTATGGCTATGCATGAATTTAATCACGACGACACCTTCAACCAGCGCCTGCTGCAGGAATTCTACGACAGCTATGACGAAGAGCTGGAAATGGAACTGGACGACCTGCGCTTTGACGACACCGAGGTGGACAGCGACCAGAAAAAAGCCTGGCGCAAACAGTATTTTCGCGAATTGCTGCGACTGCAGGGTGAATTGGTCAAACTGCAGGACTGGGTGATGCGTACCGGTCACCGTCTGGTGATCATCTTTGAAGGCCGCGATGCCGCCGGCAAGGGCGGTGTGATCAAACGCATCACCCAACGTCTGAACCCGCGTACCTGCCGTGTGGCCGCGCTGCCCGCCCCCAACGATCGCGAACGTACCCAGTGGTACTTCCAGCGCTATATCGCCCACCTGCCGGCCGCCGGCGAAATGGTGTTGTTCGATCGCAGCTGGTACAACCGTGCCGGAGTGGAAAAAGTGATGGGCTTTTGCAACGACGAAGAATACGAAGAGTTTTTCCGCAGCGTGCCGGAGTTCGAAAAGATGCTGACGCGCAGCGGCATTCAAATCGTCAAGTATTGGTTCTCGATCACCGACGATGAGCAGGAGCTGCGTTTCCTCAGTCGCATTCACGATCCGCTCAAGCAGTGGAAGCTCAGCCCAATGGATTTGGAGAGCCGCCGCCGCTGGGAGGATTACACCGAGGCCAAAGAAGTCATGTTAGCGCGCACTAACATTCCTGAGGCGCCATGGTGGGTGGTTCAGGGTGTCGACAAGAAAAAGGCCCGGCTGAACTGTATCAGCCATCTGCTTAAGCAAGTGCCCTACGAAGAAGCCGAAGGCAACGTGATCACCTTGCCACCACGCAAACGCAGCCCGGACTACAGTCGCAGCCCGGTGCCGGATAATATGGTCGTGCCAGAAGTGTATTGATGCCCTGCCAGGGAGGCGCATGGCCGCCTCCCTGCCTTCTCCTCACGCCAGAACGCCACCGCTGAGTTTTCAGATCCGGAAGGGTCACCTTATTTTCTCCACATTTGCTGTGCAGACTCTTGCTGATATTTTTTCATCAGTCAGGAACGTAGTCACGGTTGCCATGCATTTATTGAATTCCCTTTTTCGCTTTTCCACCTCAGGCTTCGGCGTCATTTTGATTCTCACGCTGCTGTTGTTTCAGCCCTCTGCGCAGGCTGCTGCGCCGCTGGCGCTTCACTCTGCTTCGGTATTGGTGGTCAATCAGCGTACCGGCAAAACGCTGTATCAGAAACAAGCCAACCGCGTGTTGCCGATAGCTTCGCTGAGCAAATTGATGACCGCCATGGTGGTATTGGACAGCAAACGCCCGCTGGGCAACCCGATAAAAGTCACTCCTGCCGACCGCGATCTGCTCAAGAAGACCCATTCGCGCCTGACCCTGGGCTCCATTCTCAGCCGGCGCGATATGCTGCACATCGCCCTGATGTCATCGGAAAATCGTGCGGCGGCCGCGTTGAGCCGCGGCTATCCCGGGGGACGAAAAGCCTTTGTGGCGAAAATGAATCAGAAAGCACGCAGCCTCGGCATGAAACACGCCCGCTTTTACGATCCGACCGGCCTGACGCCGCGCAACGTTGCCAGCGCCAGGGATCTGCTGAAAATGGTGAATCATGCCTACCGTTATCAGACCATTCGCCGTTTCAGCACCGACAAGCAGCAAATCGTCCGTCCTGGCCGGGGCCAGCTGGTTTATCGCAGTTCCAATGGGCTGATCAACAATCCGGCTTGGAAAATTCAGCTGCAAAAGACCGGTTTCACCAACGAAGCCGGCCACTGTCTGGTGATGCGAACCCTGATCAAGGGGCAGCCGGTGGTGATCATCCTCCTCGGCTCAAAGCAGCGCTACGGCCACTACAGCGACGCTATTCGCCTGAAGGCCTGGCTGGAGTCCTGATGTGAATCGGGCGCGTCAACCACGCGCCCCTTTACCACTCCGCGCATATCTAAATCCGTTTTTTATCAATGGAATATCCTATCTCCAATCAATATTACGCCGCTGGTGTTCTGCATGGTATTTGTCATCAATCATCGATGATAAAGGAACAGGAAAATGGCTTATGCCCTGAGCGTGTTGGAAAAAAGTCCGATTGCCGAAGGAGAAAGCGCCGCCGAGGCGCTCAAACGCACGCTGCATCTGGTACAGCAGGCGGAAGTTTGGGGATACCGCCGTTTTTGGCTGGCGGAGCATCACAATACCCCGCAGCTGGCTTGCCCTTCCCCTGAAGTGCTGATTGCTTACTTGCTCGGACAAACCTCACGGATCCGTATCGGCTCCGGCGGCGTCATGCTGCAGCATTACAGCGCTTATAAGGTGGCGGAAAACTTCAATCTGCTGGCCACGCTGGCACCGGGCCGGGTTGATTTGGGCGTGGGAAAAGCGCCTGGCGGGCTACCGCTCTCGACTCAGGCGCTGCAGGCCGCGCACGATCAGCAGAATAAGCCTGACTTCCCTAAACAGCTCGCGCAGCTAAATGCCTATCTGAACGATGATGCACAGCCCGGCCTGAGCGCAACGCCACAGCCGGTTCAGCCGGCGCAACGCTTTCTGCTGGGCGCCAGCAATGAAAGCGCCCAACTGGCCGCCGAACACGGCTGGGCCTTTGTGTTTGCCGCTCATCTCAATGGCAACCCGGAGGATATCCGGCGGGCGCTGGCTCATTACAGTGAGCAAAGCGGTGGCCGAAAAGCCCTGTTGGCGGTGGCAGCGATCGTCGCCGACAGCGAAAGCCAGGCCAAGGATCTGGCAGCCGGGATCCAGCAGTATCGTGTCCACGTGACCGGCGGGCAAAGCGTGACCGTCGGCAGTCTGGAGCAGGCGGAAAGCTTTGTGCAACAGGCTGGCGCTACCGATTACCGTATCGAACCGCGCGAAAGCCACATACTGCTGGGGACCGCCAGGCAGGTGCGTCAACAGCTGGATCAGTTACACCAACAGTACGGCGTAGAGGAGTTTGTGATTGATACCCCGATCAGCCAGCCTGCCGCCCGCCTCGCCTCTCTGCAATTGCTGGCGCTAGCGGGTGATGCTGTTTGATTCAGTTAACCACGGTGCCGGCACCGATGGCGACGGCCAGATCCTGAGCCAGCGTTTCCAGCTGCGCCGGCTCAAGGTTAGCCAGGCTGATGCGGATCGCCGGGCCGCTTTTCAGACGGAAGGGCTCGCCGCTCTGCACCAGCCAGCCACGCTGCGCCATTATTTGGCTGGCGGCGGCTTCTGAACGCACCGGCAACCAGATATGCACTCCCTCTCCCGACGACACCGGCACGCCGGTCAATGCGCGCAGCCGCTCGGACAAATCGTCACGCCGCTGCTGATAAGTTTGCTGCGCCCGTGCAAACAGCCCCTCTTGCTGGGCCTGCGTCCACAGTTTAACGGCAATCTGCTGCAGGATATGGCTGACCCAGCGCTCGCGAATGTATTGATCCGCCCGCATGGTCTGCAGCAGCTGCGGCTTGCCGCAGGCCAGCGCAATACGCAGATCCGGGCTGAGGAACTTGCTCAGCGATAACACATACAGGCCATTGTCTGCGGTAAAGGGCAAATGCAGCGGCCGCTGCGACAGCGGTCCCCAGAAGTCATCGACGATCGCCAGACAGCCCGGGTTTTGCGACAGGAATTCCCGCCAACTCGCGGCCCGGCCCGCGCTTAATGACATGCCGGTCGGGTTCTGTGCCCGAGGCGTCAGGATCACCGCGGCTCCCAGAGGTGCGGCCTCTTTTTCCGGTAAGCGGCACCCTTGTTCATCAACCGGTAACGGCAAAGGCTTCAGCCGCAGATGCCGCAACAGCGTCAGTAGCGGTGGCCAGCAGGGATCTTCCACCCACACCGAGGCTCCCGGCGCCGCATGGATACGCAACGCCTTTTCGATAGCGTCCAGCGCGCCGGAAAACACCGCCGATTCCCCCAACTCTGCGCCCTGCTGGCTCAGCCAGTCGCCGGCAAGCCGACATAACGCCGGTAAATCCCCGCTGACGTCATAACCGGTCTGCTGCGGGAAAACGTCTTCGGCGCCCAGCGACAGGGCCGGCAGCAGCGTGGCATCCAGATTACCACTCGCCAAATCCCCCATCCCCTCAGGCACTTGCCGAACATTGCGCACCGTCATTAAAGGTTGCTCAAGTACCTGAGTACCGGCACGCCCGCGGGTAGCCACCAAACCGGCATCACGCAGCTTGGCATAGGCGCTGGCGACGGTATTGGGGTTGACCCCCAACTCGCCGGCCAATTGACGTACCGGCGGCAGCAGGTCACCCGGCTGCAGATCACCCTGCTTTATCTGCGTGCTGATCTGTTCAGCAATCTGGACAGCGCTGCCGCCTTTTGCATACAATGAGCTCATACATAAAACCTTTTTGTATTAGTTCAAAATAGATTACCTGTTTCGAACGGAAAAGTTAAGGGGTAAAGATGGAAAAACATTACGTACTGGATATTAAACAGGGCGGGAAAGCCTTTGGCCGCTTGCAGATGTTCACGCCCTGGGCTGCCGATCAGCTTCAGCAGGCTCAGGCGCTGTTCCCTGCCGATCAGGGCTACCAGTTGAGTATCAGCCAGGTCAAAGAGCGCCGGATAGTTTATCAAAGCGGCATTGGCGGCATCACCATCCTGGGCGATACGCTGGAACTGGAACCATACCCTCATAGCCAAGAGGTACCACAACAATGAAAAAAGTTGTCGCGATCCGACATGTGAATTTTGAAAACCTCGGCATTCTGGGCTCACTGCTGTCATTGCGTGGCTATCAGATTGATTATTTCGACGCGGGCCGTGACGACATCCGCACCATCGTTAACGAGGATACCGACCTGCTGGTGGTGCTGGGCGGGCCAATCAGCGCCGCTCAACACTTCGCCGGCCAGCAACACTATGCGTTTCTCAACGATGAGTTAGCACTGGTTACCCAGCGTCTCCAGCAAAAACGGCCTACGATCGGTGTCTGTCTCGGCGCGCAGGTGATTGCCCAGGCACTGGGCGCCGAGGTCGTTTCGCTTGGCGTGAAAGAGATCGGTTACGCTCCCTTAACCTTGACGGATAACGAAGACTCGGTGCTGGCGCCACTGGCGTCCACGCCGGTGCTTCACTGGCACGGCGATATGTTTATGATCCCCGAAGGCGCGACCCGTCTGGCGGGTACCGATATCTGCCCTAATCAGGCATTTGAGTATCAGGATTTCGCCCTTGGGCTACAGTTCCATCTGGAAGCCGATCACCGCGATCTGGAACGGTGGCTGGTGGGACATGCCTGTGAACTGGAGCTGGCCGGCATCGTGCCGCAGCTTTTGCGCCAACAGGCCGCGCGTTACGGCACAGAATTGGAGCAACGCGCCCGCCAGGTATTTACGCGCTGGTTGGATAAAATCGAACCAAGGAAGTGATAGATGCAACAAATTTCTCAATTACAGCCGCCGCAGATTGATGTCATCAGTATTCAATCTCAGGTGGTGTATGGCAGCGTCGGCAACGGGATAGCCTACCGCACGCTGTTGAAAAAGGGGCTGGAAGTGCTGCAGGTTCCCAGCGTGCTGTTCGGTTGTCCCCCTTATTACGGTGCGCCCAGCGGCGGCGTGATCTCCGCCGAATGGTTCGGCGGTTTTCTGGCGGATTTGCTGGCCCGCGGCGTGATGAATCGCACCCGGGCGGTGATTGTCGGTTATCTGGGCAATGTCGACCAATGCCATATTCTGGATACCTGGTTACAGCGCGCGCGCGCGATCAATCCGCAGATAAAGATTTATATCGATCCGGTGATGGGCGATTACGGCGAAGGGGTTTATGTCGATAAGCGCATTGTCGATTGCTACCGCTCCCCCTTCCTGCAATTGGCCAATGGCCTGACCCCTAACGGCTTCGAACTGGAGCAGCTTTGCGGTCACCCTCTGACCACTCAGGAACAGACGCGGCAGGCTGCACAGGCGTTGCTCAATGACACCACCGAGTGGGTGTTGGTGACCAGCGCACCGGGCGTGGCGGAAAACGACGATCAACTGGGGTTACTGCTGGTCAAGCACGACGAAGTGCAAAGCTATACCCACCCCAGAATTCAATCAAAGGTCAAAGGCACCGGGGATATGTTCGCCGCGTTGCTGGTCAGCCATCTGCTGCACGGCAAAAGTCTCGATGAGGCGATCGTGACCGCCGGGGGGGAAGTTTGTGATGTTCTGGCGGAAGCGGAGCATTTCGGCCTGGAGGAAATTGGCAGTCTGCGCGCCTTGAAATAGGCCTGGAGTGACGGGGCAGCCAGCTGCCCCTCGCGTCTTGGTTAGCGTTTTTTCTTTTTGTTGAAGTCCAATTCAAACGCAAACACCGCACTCTGAATTTTTCTTTCCATGGCCAAACCCAGTTTCATAAAGCGGCACGACAGGCGTGAAAAATGCACCATGTTGTCGTCGTCATCCAGCTCATGATCGTCGTTGATCACCACCAGCTCCATATTGACCTTGAAACTGCCGTAGCTGCCAAGATCCAACAACGCTTTTTTGAACTGGAAGCCGGGCTGTAGGTTTGGCGGTAACGGACCGTCAACGCGCAGCCCTACACCACCGGCGGACAGATCGTGGATCCTCAGCTGATATTCACTGCCATCGGCGTATTCACCACTGCACAAAAACTGGCGCCAGTGAGGGGTAGTCACACGGAACTGACGGCGGCGCTGGATGTAAACCAGCTGCTTCGGCAATTGGGTTGAACAGACATTGACGCCCTGCTGCTCGATGAATTCGGCCCGACCTACGGAGAACTCGATCTTCGCATCATGGCTTTCAATCACGATGGTGTATTCGCCATCAACCGTCGCATCCACCTCATCGCCGCTAAACACGATGTTGTCAGGCCCGACGCTCAATAACAAACTCTGAAACTGCTGCTTCTCATTTACGACCCGTAGCGGCGTGCGTTGTTTACAAATCTCACGCAGAATCGCCAGTACTTCAAAGCGCTCCTGCTTGATAAACAATCCGTTATCATTCTGCTCCACTTGACGCTCCTGGCACTTCCCAATGACGTTGACACTTTCCTTACAGTTATCATCACTGGGAATATTCCTAAAGTCAAATTTGCCAGCGATGCCAGGCTTGCGGTAACAGTCTGGCGAAGCGTTCTGCCCAGGCCTGTTGACCTTGTTGATCGGCAAGCAGATCCTGGCGGATCTCGATACCGACATAGGGCAATTGCCGGCGCTCAGCATGCACCGGCAGGGTGTAGTCCGTCGCGTCGGTCATGGCATAGGGCTCGTTGATGCCCACCTGCAAATCCCCTTCTTCACGCAGCAGCTCAGCCAGCAACAACGCGAACTCCGGCTGACGGTTGAACAACAGTCCGACCTGCCACGGGCGCGCGTTGCCTTTAAACACCGGCGTAAAGCTGTGCATGGCAACGATCGCCGTCGGCAAGCCGCTACGCTGGCGCGCATCCAGGCTGTCGGTTATCGCCTGATGGTAAGGCAGAAAAATCTCATGCTCGCGCGCCAGCGCCTGTTCGGCCGCAATGCCCACGTTGCCGGGGATCGGCGTCAACTCGGACAGTTCTGGTATGGAACTGGGGATGCCGGGTGTACGATTACAGTCGATAACCAAACGCGAATAGCGCTGATGAATCAGCGGAGCGTCCAGCTGGCGACTAAGGTGACGTGAAACGTTCAGTGCGCCGATGTCCCAGCCAATATGACGGTCTATTTCGCCGGGCGGCAGCCCAAGATCGCCCAATTGCTGCGGTATTGCCTGCCCAGCGTGATCGCAAAGCAATAAGAAGGGCGCGAGGCCTTTTGGCGTTTCAATCGCGACGGCGGCGGGATCTTCGGCGGACAACAAAAACGGGGCGAACGGCTGTGGCATGAAAAACTCCGGCGGAGGAACAAAGCCTTATCTTAGGCTATTTTCCCCCGCCGGTGCCAAGCTTCGGATTAGATCAAAAACGCATGAGCGCCACGCCAATTACTCTATGCACGCCTCCTGCGGCTGATGCACTGCGATGTAACGTTGGAAACGCGCAGGTTTAAGCCGAGTGAGATCGACCAGCACCAGCCCATCAATACAGTTATTGAAGGCCGGATCGGTGCCAAAATCGATGAACTGCACCCCTCCCGGCTCACACAGCTCGGTATATTGTTTATACAACGTGGGGATCGAACAGCCGATATTGCTCAACAGGCTTTTTAGCCGCACCAGATCTTCCTGATAGTTATCGCCGGCAAACTGCGCCAGCACCTGAGGTAACGAGGCGGGATACGGCTGCCGCGACTGCGCCAGCGCGCTGTCCGGCGAGAAATACAGCCGGTAGAAGGCGATCAGCAGATCGCGCGCCGTTACCGGCATGCCTCCGGATATAGACACCGGGCCAAAAAGATAGCGGTACTGCGGGTACTTCGCCAGATAGGCGCCAATGCCCAACCACAGATAATCCAGCCCGCGTTTGCCCCAGTAGGCCGGCTGAATGAAACTGCGGCCCAGCTCAATCCCCTGCGCCAGAATAGGTGCCATATCGCGGTCATAATGGAACAGGCTGTTGCTGTAAATGCCTTCCAGGCCCTTGCGTTCCAACTGCTCGGCGGTTGGGATAAAACGGTAAGCGCCGACAATTTCCAACTCGTCCGCGTCCCACAGCACCAGGTGGTAATAGTCGTCGTCGTAGCTGTCCAGATCGCGGCGGCGACCGGAGCCTTCCCCCACCGCACGGAAAGCGATTTCGCGCAGGCGTCCTAGTTCACGCAGGATAGGCGTTCGCGCTTCGTCCTGACGGCGATACAGGAAGATGATTTTGCCGTCCGGGGTAACCCCCAGCCGCTCACAGTTTGCCAGCGCTTTCTTCAGTTCCAGTCGGTCTTCCGGCAAGGCGATCGGAGATTCGCTGGCAAACAATCCTTCTTTACCCTGCCCCAGGCGATAAACGTGACGGCGGAAACGCTCCGCCAGATCTTTCGCGCTGGTATGGCCGTCGTGCCAGTTGGCAAAGGGAATACGGCCACCCACGCGGATTTTAATGCGCCCGCCCTGCTGCTGGAACATTTCGCGCACCAGTAATAGCGTGGACAGAGGTCGATAAACCAGGGAGGTGAAGTAGAATAAATTGCTGTTACGGGCGCTGATGTGGATCGGCACAATCGGTGCGCGCGCCTTGGCCGCCAGACGCAAGAAACCAGTATGCCAATGCCCGTCGCGAATGCCTTTCGGGCTCATGCGCGACACTTCGCCAGCGGGGAACAGGATCAGCGCACCCTGCTTGTCCAATTGCGCCTGCATGCCTTCAATTTGCTTGCGGCTGGTCTTATAGGCGACGTTGTCCACCGGTACGAACAGGCTGCGCAGCGGTTCGATGTAGGTCAGCAGTTGGCTGGCCACCACTTTGACATCCGGCCGCACCGCCGCGACCGCACGCAGCAGCACCAGTCCGTCAAGTGACCCTATCGGGTGATTAGCCACCAGCACCACCGGTCCCTGGCTCGGGATATTTTCCAGATCGCCATCCACCAGTTCACAACTGAGGTTGAAGTAGTCCACCACCTGCTCGATCAGATCCAGGCCTTTCAGATGGGGATAATCGGCGGCAAACTGTTTGAATTCTTTTTCGAAGAGTAAAGTTCTCAGCAGGCTACGCTGCCAGGCAGGGGTATTGCGGTGTGGAAATGCATCATGCAACAGAGAGTCCAAGCTAAACATCGCGTTATCTCCTGGCTTAGTCGCTGCAAAATTAAGCCAGCGCTATGACCCTAACATGTCAGTAACATGACAAAAAAATGAAATCCCTCGACCTATCAGGTATAGCAAATTATTGAAAACTTGGTGGCGACACTCTGCTTGTCGCCCCCTCGCCGCATTTTATGCCAATTAAATCAGCGCTTCGATCCGCTGATTCACCGCTTCACGCAGCCGCAGCAGTGGTGCTGCCTGATGCGGATAACGTTTAAAAGTGATACGCATCCCCAGTTCCTGTTCAATCAATGCCTCTACCGTGTGGCGATCCGTCAGGCTTTCCAACAGCTGCAGCGCACGCATGTCCTGCAACCCCTGATGCAGCACCCGTAACCGCAGCGACTCCACCGGCGTCAGGTTTTCGCCGGGGTAAACCACAAAGGCGTCGCCGGAAGGAAACGCATTTCGGCAATCGGTCACCGCGTAGGGGTTAAGTTTTTCTCGCGAATGGCCGCTGTTATAGAAGTTGAAGCCCCAGTGCAGAAAACCGCTGATGTTGTACAGGTAAAGCTGGATGCCCAGAATACGATTACGCGCCGAAGGTTGAGCAAAGAAACGGTTGGCCACCTCGGTCTTTTGCACGCAGCAGTAATAGGCCCACAGGCCCGGAACCTGATGCTCAAGGAAAGCGTCTATATGGTCGGTAGCGGCCACTGGCGTTTCCACCAGTCCTTGCCGGTAAAACGCGTAGTCTGACAGCGCGTCAAAAGTGCGGAATCCGGCCAGCAGCGGGCGCAAGGCGCCAACGGCACGCTGATAAACGGCGATGTTCTCCAGCGTTGGCTCATCCGAGATATGGAACCAGACCTGCTGTTGCAACTGGCGATCGCGGAACCATGCGGTCAACGCCGGCAACAGCGCCTGCAAAAACTGTTGATACTCCTGCGCGTGGGCGTCAGTGTGCCAACCGAACAGCGGGCAAAGTGCGCCGTCGATCTCCACCAGAATTTTTGGCGCATGCGCCGCCCCCCACTGGGTGAACAACGGGGCAATCTCAAAATGTTCAATCCCCTCTTCCTGCGCCATATCCACCCACTGGGCCAGCCGCTGGAAATCAAACCGATAACCCTGCGCGGAACGCTGTACGCCAATCAACTGTACCGTGGTGCGCTCGCAGCCGACGGCGGTATCCAGCGGTGGCGTGAAGATCGGCGTCAGCAGCATGTTGACTCCACTGTTGACCGCACAGCGAACAAAGTTGCGCACCGCCAGCCAGTATTCAGGACTGAACACCGGCACGCGGTAATAATCCGCCAGACAATCGGTATGCACCCATTCGGTGTGCAACAGAGTTTGCGGCGGCAGTTCAACCGGGACGATATGCAGCGTCAGGGCGGCGCTGGCCAGGGCTTCGCCGCTGATAACATCAAACAAGGTCAGGTTTAGCGGGTAATCCCCGCCTGGCACAGGCGTCGACGGCGGTGTATAAGTCAGCCAAAGGCTGTCGTAATAATTGTTGGCGACAAAGAAACGCCGCTCGGCCAGCGGCATCAACGGATCGGGAAATAACCCCGGCTCGGTACGCAGATAGTTCTCATCGGTCTGGGCATAACAGGGAAAGTGGCTGGGTACCGATTGCACCTGCCGCACGCTGATATACTCCGCCAGTGATCCCTCAAGACGGTAGCTTAATTCACGCCGAGTTTCGTTATCTGCCCGGTGAAGGCAATAAACCCCCTGCCAGGAAATCATTTCATTGCTCAGGCCACTCAACTTATTTATTTGATCAATCTGTGGTGCATTGTGGCTGTGAAATATCTTTTCCAGACTGTGAGTAAAAGTCAATGAAAGGCGCATAGCAATAATCTCGCTCTAATGGGGAAATACCGATGAGTCATTTTCAGGCTAGCCCCTTTTATCGATTCAAACAATAGTGGTCATTCAAAAAACGGCGTTTACGTCGAGGCAAAGCCTGCCGATACAATTTTTTTGTTTATTTGCATCACAAAAATGAAAGATACCCAGACATGCACAATAAAAATGTTTTTAATCCCCATTATGGTGCAAGGGTTATCACTTATTCCTATGACCCCAGCAGCCAGTCATTGCCCAACGGCAGGGCCAAAACTGCCGCAGAAGGTTAACGAATTGTGAACAACTTACGCTTTCGGTTTACGCCCCAACCCTTTCGATCTTAACAACATCGAAACATTCGCGCCCCATTTTTGGGCAGATCGGGGTGTATTGACACATTGAAAGTTAAGGGATAGAAAGAATTCACGTTACGAAAATATTTATTCGTCGTCCACCGAGGGGAAAGCAATGTCACCGATAAAAAATACCGGCCGTCTTCTGGCGCATTCTGCCATTGCGACGGCATTATTATTGCCGACCATGTTATATGCCGCCGATCAAATAACTTTGCGTTATGCCGTATGGGACAGAAATCAATTACCGGCCGAGCAGGAAATCGCCAAACGCTTTGAAAAAGAAAACCCAAACATTAAAATAGCCATAGAATTAACGCCGTCGGCACAATACTTCGTTAAATTGGATTCCGCCGCAGCTGGCGGCGTAGCGCCAGATATATTCTGGATAAATATGCCTTATTTTGTTCAATATGCCAAAAACGGCATTATGCAACCTTTAACACCTTATATTAGCGGCAGCAGCGTCAAGCTAAATGACGTGGTCGCCAGTTCGGTAAAAGCCTATCAGTATGACGGCCAACAGATGGCCATCCCGCGCGACGTGGACTCTATTGCGGTGTGGTACAACAAAAAGCTGTTCGATCAGGCCGGTGTCAGCTACCCCACCAGCGATTGGAACTGGAATGACCTGAAAACCAAAGCCGCAGCCTTGAAAACCGGCTTGAAAGGCAGTTCCTTCCCGTTGGTGATGGACCTTAGCATCGACGGCCAGGACAGCTACATGAACCTGCTGTTCCAGAACGGCAACCACATCGTCCCGAAAGACGGCCAGCCGACCGACATCGCCAACGACAAGTCCATCTGGGTATATCAGCAGCTGCAGTCAATGATGAAAGACGGGCTGATGCCCAGCGCCCAGCAAATGAGCGAAGTCAAAACCGAGAACATCTTCCAGTCCAACCGCGCGGCCATGGTGTATGCCGGCTCGTGGTTAGCGGCCCCGTTCGCCAACAACCCGCTGATTAACGACCATATCGGCGTGGTAATGATGCCGAAAATCGAACGTCAATCCGGTGTGGCGCACAGCCTGGCGTTCGCCATGTCCGCCAACAGCACCCACAAACAAGAAGCCTGGAAATACATCGAGTTTATGAGCACCGAAGCTTCGCAAACCGAGTTGGCGAAAGTGGTGATCCCGGCCAATAAAGTGGCGGCGAAAGCCTGGGCGGCGGAAATCAAGAAGGTCGATGTTACGCCTTATATCGACACTCTCAACGTGACCGAGGCCTACCCGACCGCCGGGACCAACACGCCAAAATGGCAGAACATGTGGATAGCCAGTCTGAAGAAAATCTTTATGGGCGCGGATGCCAAACAGGAGATGGATAAGTCGGTCAAGAAGATCGAACGCATCATGGAGCAGTAATCGCCCCGTGCCGGCTGCGCCTGCCCGAAGGCGCGGCCGGCAACGGAACACCGCAAAGCCGTTACTGGTGAGGAATGGCAACATGTCGCTGGCAGATACCTACGGTGCCCTAAAACAACAAAAAAGCATCCCACGTCCTGCGCTCAGCCGCCTGGAGCGCGCCGAGCGTTTTTGGGGTTGGGTGATGATTTTACCGCTGTTGATTGGGTTGACGGTGTTTTACTTCATCCCTTTTTTGCAGAACATCTTTTACAGCTTTACCGACCTCAATCAGTTTATGCGCTGGAGCACCCTCAGCGTCGATAACTACGTCAATCTGTTTGAAGACGACGATTTCTACACCGCCGCCGGCAACACCCTGTTCTATGTGGTGGTATGTGTACCGGTCAGCCTGAGTCTGTCGCTACTGCTGGCCATTGGCCTCAACCAAAATATCCGAGGCAAGGCGCTGTTGCGCACCCTGCTGTTCCTGCCGGCGGTCACCATGCCCGCCGCGGTGGCGATGGTGTGGCAATGGCTGTTCAACAAGGACTTCGGCCTGATTAACCAGGCGATTGGCCAACTGGGTATTTCACCGGTGGCCTGGCTATCCGATCCGGACGTGGTGCGCATCAGCGTTTCCATCATCATTATCTGGTCGTCGCTGGCGCTGAAAATCATCATTTTACTGGCCGGTTTGCAGAGCATTCCACGCCAGCTGTATGAGGCCGCCGACATCGATGGCATCAGCACCCTGCGTCGCTTCTTCTGTATTACCCTGCCGATGATGGTCCCGACGCTGTTCTTCGTTTCGGTAATGAGTTTTATCGAGATCCTGCAAATCTTTGACGTGGTGTTTTTGATGTTTGACCGCGCGCTGGTGGAAAGCGACGTGATGACCGTCACCAACCTGTTCTACAAATACGCCTTTTACCTGCAGGAGAAAGGTTACGCCTCCGCCATCACCGTGGTGCTGTTCGCCGTCACCCTGCTGATCACCCTGATTCAAATGATGATTGGCAAACGCCTGAAAGTGAGCTGAGGAGCCGCGACGATGAGCATAAGTAAAAGAACGCTGGTGTATCTGTTTATGGTGTTGGCGGCGTTGGCTTCGGTCGTGCCGTTTATCTGGATGCTGGTCACCTCGCTGAAAACTCAGGCCGAGAGTATCCAGATCCCGCTGACGCTGCTGCCGGCCCACCCCAGCCTGCAGGCCTACGGTAAGATCATGCGCGAAATCCCCTTCGCCGATTTTTACCTGAACTCGCTGTTGGCCACTTTTTTTACCGTCACCCTGCAAATGGTGATCGCCACCATGGCCGCCTACGGTTTCTCGCGCCTGCATTTTCGCGGCCGTGATGCGGTGTTTCTGGTGTGTATTTCCATCCTGATGGTGCCCGGGCAAGCCTTTTTGATCCCGCAATTTCTGGTGGTGCAAAAGTTGGGGCTGGTGAACAGCATCACCGGGCTGGTGTTGCCGGGCATCTTCAGTATTTATGCCACTTTCCTGCTGCGCCAGTTCTTCCTCGCGGTACCGAAGGAGATGGAGGAAGCCGCGCTGATTGACGGTTACAGCTACTTCGCCATCTTCTGGCGCATCATGCTGCCGCTGATCCGGCCTGGCATTATCGCCTGCATCATCATCAACGGCCTGTGGAGCTGGAACAACCTGATGTGGCCGCTGATCGTCAACACCACCACCGAGAAGCTGACGCTGCCGGTCGGGCTGGCATCGCTGTCGAGCCGCGCCGGGGTGGAGTATCCGCTACTGATGGCCGGGGCGCTGATGGCAGTGATCCCCATGCTGATGCTGTTCATTCTTTTCCAACGTTACTTCATCCAGGGCATCGCCAGCGCTGGGGTAAAAGGCTAACCGCGAACACAAGGTAAATAACATGGCCGGTATTCAGTTAAACAATGTGAAGAAGGTATACCCCAACGGTTTCAATGCGCTGCACGGGGTCGATCTGGACATTAAAGACGGCGAATTTATGGTCTTCGTCGGGCCGTCCGGCTGCGCCAAATCTACCCTGCTGCGCATGATCGCCGGGTTGGAGAGCGTCAGCGAAGGCCAGATCCTGATCCACGATCGCTGCGTCAACGACACCATGCCAAAAGATCGCGGCATCGCCATGGTGTTCCAGAACTATGCGCTTTACCCGCACATGACGGTCTACAAGAACATGGCGTTCGGCCTGATCGGCAAGGAAAGCAAAGCCGAAATTGACCGTCGGGTGCGTGATGCCGCCGAAAAGCTGGAGATCACCAACCTGCTGCAGCGCAAACCGGGTCAGCTGTCCGGCGGACAGTGCCAGCGCGTGGCGGTCGGCCGCGCCATCGTGCGCAAACCCAAGGTGTTTCTGTTCGACGAGCCGCTTTCCAATCTGGACGCCAAGCTGCGCGTCTCGATGCGCGTCCAACTGATCGAACTGCATAACCAACTGAAACAGGAAGGCGCCGCCGCCACCATGGTGTACGTCACCCACGATCAGGTGGAGGCGATGACCATGGGCGACCGCATCTGCGTGATGAACCGTGGCGCCATTATGCAGGTGGATAAACCCATTAACCTGTACCACCAGCCTGCTAACCGCTTCGTCGCCGAGTTTATCGGCAGCCCGTCGATGAACCTGCACGACATGGCGGTGACTCGTAGCGCACAGGGTATTGGGCTGCGCATCGGCAATGAATATCCGCTCGAACTGCCGCCGGCGCTGCAACAACAGCTGGAAAGTTATCCGCACCCGCGTGTGTGTCTGGGCATCCGTCCGGAGTCTCTGCGGCTGTGTGCGCCAGGCAGCAGCAACTGCTTCCCGGCGAAGATTGTCACCATCGAACGCATGGGCAACGAAGAGTTGCTGCACTGTGAACTGGCTGAACTGCGCTTTGTGCTGCGTATGGCGTCGCAACCAGACTGGGAACCACGTCTGGGAGAACAGATCCATCTGGCTTTCGATCTGACCCGTGCGCACCTGTTTGATGAAATCAGCGGCCAAAACCTCAAATAACAAGATCGGAGAACGAGCAATGTCGTCAGCTAAACAAAATGGTTTTGCCGGTCGCCCGGTTCAGGTTCTGGTGATTGGCGCCGGGGCACGCGGTGAAATTTACTCGCGCTACGCGTTGGCGCATCCGGATTTAATGCAGGTAGTCGCGGTAGCCGAACCGCGTGATGTTTATCGGCAGCAGTTCGTCGAACAGCACGGTATTTCGGCGGATAAGGTGTTCACCGACTGGCAACAGGCCGCCGACGCCGGAAAACTGGCCGATGCGGTGCTGATCTGCACCCAGGACACCCTGCACCTGGAACCGGCGCTGGCCTTTGCCAAGCAGGGTTATGCCATGCTGTTGGAAAAACCGCTTTCGCCGGTAGCCAGCGAGTGTCGCACCATCGTTGAAGAGGTGGTACGTCAAAAGCTGATTTTCTCGGTCGGCCACGTACTGCGCTACACGCGCTACACCCAAAAACTCAAGCAACTGCTGCGCGATAACGTGATTGGCGACATCGTCAGCCTGCAGCATCTGGAACCGGTAGGCTACTGGCATCAGGCACACTCCTTTGTTCGCGGCAACTGGCGCAACGACAATGAAGCCGCCTTTATGCTGCTGCAGAAGTCCTGTCACGACATTGACTGGATCCGTTACATCATGGAACTGCCCTGCGAACAGATCAGTTCGTTCGGCGGTTTACGCCATTTTCGCCAGGAGAACCAGCCTGCCGGTGCGGCTGACAACTGCCTTGACTGCGCCGTGGAAGCCAGCTGTCCTTACTCCGCCAAGCGTATTTACCTTGGCGACGATCACAAGGCCACGCCGGGCTTCCTGCGCGTATTAACGCCCGAGGTCAGCCAATCACACCTGCAGGCGGCGCTGCGCGACGGTCAGTATGGCCGCTGCGTCTACCGCTGCGACAATAACGTGGTCGATCACCAGGTGGTCAATATGCAGTTTGCCGGTGGCCGCACCGCCTCCTTCACCATGACCGCCTTTACCCGACTGGAAGATCGCAAAACCCGTATTTTCGGCAGCCACGGTTGCCTCGAGGGCGACGGTCGCTATATCCGTATCACTTCGTTCGTTGACGACAGTGAAAAAGTGTACGACGTCGAAGAAGCCGACGATCTGCATGCCATGTCCGGCCACGGCGGCGGCGACTACTACCTGATGCAGCATTTCATTGACGCGATCCGCACTAACGATCCGTCGCAGGTGCTGTCCGGACCGGCGGAAACGCTGGAAAGCCATCTGATGGTCTTCGCTGCGGAACGCGCACGCCGAGAATCTGCGGTAATTACCCTGAGTGGAGCCTGAAACGTGGAAATATCACAGATGCGTTACGGTTTCGACATCGGCGGCACCAAGATTGAAATGGCGGCCTACGATCGCCAATTGCGGCAGGTGCTGTGCCAACGGGTGAGCACGCCTACCGGCGATTACCGCGCATTTTTGTCCTGTATCCAGCAATTGGTCGACCATGCCGATCGCGAGCTGCACACCCAGGGCAGCATCGGCATCGGCTTGCCGGGCGTGACCGATCCCCGCAGCCGTAAGCAGTTGGCGGTTAACGTCCCCTGCCTCACCGGGCACTGCCTGGCGGACGATTTGGCCCATGAACTGGCGCGGCCGGTTGAAATTGAAAACGACTGTCGCTGCTTCGCCCTTTCCGAGGCCAGCACGCCGCAAACCGAGCATCTGGCGCTGGTCTTCGGCGCCATTATCGGCACCGGTGCCGGCGGCGGGCTGGTGATGAACAAGCAATTGCACAAGGGCCGAAACGGGCTGGCCGGTGAATGGGGCCATACGCCGATCTCTGCTCAGTTGGCGCAGCGTTACGATTTACCGTTGTTTACCTGCAATTGCGGCCTGACCGGTTGTTTTGAACGCTACGTTTCCGGCAGCGGTCTGCTGGCGCTAAGCCGTCATTTCGGCCATCGCGCCGACAGCGTACCGGCGCTGATCGCCCATTACCGGCACGGAGATCCGCTGGCACAGCGGCTGATAGCGATGTACGTCGATATTCTGGCCAGCGCCCTGGCAGGGCTGCAATTGCTGCTGGACGTTGACGCCTTCGTGCTCGGCGGCGGACTGTCGAACGTCGGGGAGCTGTACGCCCTGCTACCGCCGGCCATGAGCGCCTGGCTGTTGCCGGGTACCGAACCGGCGGCAGTCTATCCGCCAGTGCACGGTGACAGCAGCGGCGTACGAGGGGCCGCATTATTACGCCAAAGCTGGCAATAAAAAAACAGTGAAACGCCAGACGGGAATAAATGAATGTCGTGGCTTTCATCCTGCTTTCGACAAATTACCTCAGGCGGTGAGTTGCCGCCTGATAAATAACGAATTACCGCTTTTCACTTTATTTTTCGGCCGCTTTCGGTTGATCACCAATCGAAAGCAAAAACAAATATAACCAGTTGATACATATAGATTTTTATAAATTTATCGGTTGCATTTCATTGTTTCGTTTGCTGTAATTTGCCACGAACAACTGAAAGCACTCCTGTCAGATTAGCTGCGACGCATTGCGCCGCGGCAGGGTATGACTACAGCTAAATCGGGAGTCACGCGTTAATGATAAATACCGTAAAACGACGGGAATTAATTATCGACCAGCTTTGTCGCGAAGGCTCGGTGCGCGTCGAGCAACTCAGCGCCCAGTTTTCTGTTTCCAGCGTCACCATCCGCAGCGATTTGCGCCAGCTGGAAAAAAGCGGCTGTGCGGTGCGCGCTTACGGCGGCGCAATGCTCAATAAACAGTTTGCCTTCGACCGCCCGCTGCAAGACAAGGGCCGCATCAATCGCGACGTGAAATACGCCATTGCCTGCGCCGCGGCGGAATTGGTTAACGACGGCGATGCCATCATCCTCGACTCCGGCTCCACCACCAGCCAGATGGCGCAGCAACTGGTCGGCAAGAAAGACCTGGTGGTGATGACCAATGCGCTGAACATCGCGTTCGAACTGGCCAACAACGAACAGGTTGATCTGATGGTGGTGGGCGGCAGCGTACGGCGCAAATCCTGGTCACTGTATGGCCCGGCGGCGGAGCAGCATATGCGGCAATTTCGTTTCGACAAGCTGTTTCTCGGCGTCGACGGTTTTGACCTGCTCAGCGGCATCACCACGCCAGATCCTGGTGAAGCGCAGCTCAACCGCGCGATGTGCGACGTAGCGCGCGAAGTGATCGCCGTTGCAGACGCCAGCAAATTCGGTCGCACCAGCTTTTGCATGATCCGTGAAATTGGCCAAATCCAGCGTTTGGTCACCGACAGCCGCATCCCGGAAAACTACCTGCATGCGCTGAACCATTTAGGTGTCGACGTGATTATCGCCGACCGTTAACCGAGGCTTTCAAGGAGTTTTCAACATGAACGGTTATTTTGCTTACGATGCGGGCTGGCTGGAACAACGGCATGCGCTGCATACCGCACGTGAGATCTGGCAACAGCCTGATTTATGGGACGCCCTGCACCGACAGCTGCAGGAGCAACAAGCCTTGTGGCAACCTTTCCTGGCACCGCTGTTGGCCAATCCTCGCCTGCAGATTGTGCTGTGCGGTGCGGGCAGCTCGGCCTTCGCCGGCCGCGCGTTAGCCCCCTGGCTGCGTGAAAAAACCGGTCGTGACGTGGTGGCCTATGGCACCACCGATATCGTCGCCAACCCACACCAATATCTGGATCTGACGCGCCCAACGCTGCTGGTTTCTTTTGCCCGTTCCGGCAACAGCCCGGAAAGTGTCGCGACAGTCGAACTGGCCGACCAACTGCTGCCGGAAAGTTATCACCTTATGCTGGTTTGTAACCCGGACAGCCAATTGGCGCACTATGCCCATCAGCGCGAGAACGTCTGTTCGTTAGTGATGCCGCAAGGCTCCAACGATCAAAGCTTCGCCATGACTTCCAGTTTCAGCTGCATGATGCTGTCCGCCGCGCTGTTGCTCGGGCCGCACTCCCTTTCCGAGGCCCAACGCCCACTCGCGACCATGGTGGCGCGCTGCCGCGAACTGCGTGAAACGCTGCAACCACAGGTAAAAGCGTTCGCGGCCAGCGGTTTTCGACGCTACATCACGCTGGGCGGCAGTTGTTTCACCGGGCTGGCGGAAGAGGCTTCGTTGAAAATGCTGGAACTGACCGCCGGGCAGATTGTCACCCGCTACGACTCACCGCTTGGCCTGCGCCATGGGCCCAAATTTATGGTCGATGACCAAACGCTGGTGCTGCTGATGTTCTCCAGCGGTGACTATGCCCGCCAATACGATCGCGATTTGTGGAACGAACTGCATCGCGATGGTCTGGCGATGCAGATGGTCGGCTTGACCGGCAGTGCGCAGCCGGTATCGGACATGATGCTGAACCTGCACCACGCCGAAGACGACGTCTGGCTGCTGTTCCCTTACCTGTTATTCACCCAAATGCTGGCCTTTGAAAGCTCGCTGGCGCTTGGCATGACGCCGGACAACCCATGCCCGACCGGTGAAGTTAACCGGGTGGTTAAAGGCGTCACCATTTACCGTTATCCGTCTTCTGTGGCGTAAGGAATCTCTATGTACCTGATATCCAACCGGGAAATGCTGCAAAAAGCACAACGCCAGGGTTATGCCGTACCGGCGTTCAACGTCCATAATCTGGAAACCGTGCAGGTGGTGGCGGAGACCGCCGCCGAATTGCGCTCGCCGGTGATCATGGCCGGCACGCCTGGCACATTCAGCTATGCCGGCACCGACTATTTGATCGGTATCTGCCAGGCGGCCGCACGCCGTTACGATTTGCCGTTAGCGCTGCATCTGGACCATCACGAAGAGATGGACGATATCGAATACAAGGTCAAAAGCGGCATTCGTTCGGTGATGATCGACGGCTCACATCTGCCGTTCGAACAGAACATCGCCAAAGTGGCTGAGGCCGTCGCATTGTGCCATCGCTACGGCGCCAGCGTTGAGGCAGAATTGGGCCGCCTCGGGGGCCAGGAGGATGACCTGATTGTCGACTCCACCGACAGCTTCTTCACCGATCCGGCCGCCGCGCGCGAGTTTGTCACCGCTACCGGCATCGATTCGCTGGCGGTAGCCATCGGATCGGCTCACGGGCTGTACCACGGCGAACCCAAGCTGGACTTCGACCGCCTGGCGCTAATCCGTGAGCAGGTCGACATTCCACTGGTACTGCACGGCGCATCCGGTATTCCAGAAGCCATGGTGAAACGCGCCATTTCTCTAGGGGTGTGCAAGGTCAACGTCGCCACTGAGCTAAAAATCGCTTTTGCCGACGCGGTAAAAAGCTATTTTTCACAACATCCCGATGCCAACGATCCGCGTAAATACATCGTGCCCGGCAAGCTGGCGATGAAAGAAGTGGTGGCAGAGAAAATCCGTATCTGCGGCAGCAGCGGCATGCTGTAACTCAGCATAAATCACCACGCTTGGCCGTAGTTTCAGTTTCAACTGCGGCCACTCCGCATTTTTTAACGTGATACGCTTCACAGTAAAACCGCCATACTCCCTCGTCATTCATTAAGCAGACTTCACTATGATCTAAATCATGGTTTTGCCAGCCCCCCCTCCCTATTATCAAATCCATCAAGACTAAATATTAAGAATAGTATATAAACAATTCTACAAGGAGGGCGCGACTAATTCGATTTTTGGCGATCATCAACTTGCCTGATTGATTTTTGTTTAATTGGACTGTTTTATTTTCCTGTTTCATTTTTAAAAAGGAATTAATAATGAACCATTCACTCATGGCATTGATGCTATTGGCCCTGCTACCCGCAACCCTGCAGGCTGCTCAACGAACCAGTCACCACGTGGCTTCCGGTACTATACGCTTTATCGGCGAGATCACCTCACCGGCCTGTACTATCCAACATAGAAATGAAGAAACCATTTCTCGCTGTGCAGGTTTGGTATCGGCTCAGGGTCAACGCCCTATCACTAGCTCATTGAACAATATGCCACCAGAATTAGTTTCCAACGTGACCACCGAGATAATTAATAATAACGACCGGTTGAAGAACATCACCATCAGCTATAAGTAATGGGGGCATTTTATTGTTAACCCTGCTTGGTGTGATAAACATTATTGATATATTATAAATTTATTTTATAAATAAGCCCCTTTGTACCCCACTCATTTTTCAGTCGTCAGTATGGGCAACCTGAGGTTGCCCATCTTCATGTCCGGAATCCGCCATCGTCCCGCCTGGTTTCGTGCAATAATCTGCCCATCAAACGAGAGGAGTGATCAAAATGCAGACTTTTTTTATTGATCGTATGGCGACGCCGGTGGGTGAGCTGGTGTTGATTGCCGATGAGCAGGACCGCTTGCGCGCTATCGACTGGACGGAACACGAAACCCGCCTGATGAAGCTGCTGAATACCCATTACCGAGCCGATCGTTTTCAACTGGTGGACAAGGCTAACCCCGGTGGTCTGACCGATGCCATGCAGCGCTATTTTTCCGGTGAACTGGATGTGATCAACGATCTGCCGGTCATGACGGCCGGCACTGAGTTCCAGCGCAGTGTCTGGCAGCAACTGCGCCAGATCCCGTGCGGCGAGATCATCACCTACGGTGAACTGGCTAAGCGTATTGGGCGCCCAACGGCGTCCCGTGCGGTGGGGATGGCCAACGGCTCCAACCCCATCAGCATCGTAGTGCCCTGCCATCGGGTGATTGGCTCACAGGGCGCATTGACCGGCTATGCCGGTGGCGTTCAGCGTAAACAGTGGCTGTTGAAACACGAAGGCTACCTGCAAAACGATCTGCTTTAATTCAACCCACCGGAATAGCGCAGCTCACTATGGGCTATTCCAGTGGTTTATTAATGAGGAGCATAATCCGGCGGGACCCCGCTGTCCGACGAAGAGGGAACGTAGTCCGGCGGTATAGTTGATGCAGGCTGTACATCCTCAGAGGTGTAACCGTAACCCACTGGTACCTTATTGCCTTTGGCATACATACACTGGCTGTAAACCCTGTCGTAGCGATCCTGCAAATCGGCGCTACTGCCCGAGGCCGAACTTCCGGCCATTGAACTGCCCACCAGCAATCCGCCGCCGGCACCAATAAGCGCACCAGGTCCAGCATCTCCGGATACCGCGCCGATCAACGCCCCTGCTGCCGCGCCAACCACCGTGCCGGCGGCGGCGGTGCCAGCCGCGTTGTCATTCGCCGTCTGAGCACCGTTTCCTACGCTGTTCTGTGCATAGCCGCGGCACAACGCCTCATCACGGTTGAATTGTTCATAGCTCTTGCCGGTACCCGGCAAGCTCATCACTTCCGGTCCAGCAGGCGGCGTCACGCAACCGCACAGCCCTGATACCAAAGCCAGTAAAGTAAAAACAGGGAGTAATTTCATCACCGATCCGCCTCAGATTTACCGGGACGCCGAGCTGTCTGGCACCACTTTCATCCAGCCGTCAGGACAACGCGCCACCTGCGGGTAGTAACCTGCCGGACGTCGGCAGTAATATGCGTAGGCTGGGGCCCTTTCTATGTAATTCTGTGGCGGTGCCACGTAGACCACCGGTGGCGGAGCATAATAGACCGGCGGTGGCCCCCAGGGGATACCTATTACTACCCGCGGGCCATAATAACCGTGCCCATAATAACCGTGCCCATAATAGCCATGGCCGTAATAGCCATGGCCATAGTAGCCGTGTGCAAACGAGGCCGTGCTTGCCGCCATCAATGCCCCTGTTGCCAGCATTAACAACATGACCTTTTTCATCATTGACTCCTCAACCAATGGTCACCTCACCCAATAACAAGATAACGCTCGTCTGGGAGTTCTCTGCGGCAAAGATTGGGATGAATGCGATCGGTTTTCGCCAACAAATGTGTACAAATATTGGTCTGGAACCGCAAAAAGGCGCTCAAAAGGCAGGGTTAAATGCTGCTTACTGAAAAATACGCTGCGCTACCCCGCATTTCTTGCGGATACGGAGAACCAAGCGCGTCGACCGTCCCTTGGCGTAACTAGCAAATAAATCGAAATATTTCAGCCAGCTACAGAACAATCGGCTGCAAGCCTGCTTAATATTCGCACAGAATGCCCCCGTTCTTATTAATGCTACCCTTATCACCTGCCGGAAAAGATGTTAAAATTGACGCATATCAATTATTGAATGAGCGTAATCTATGATCCCGGAAAAACGCGTGATTCGTCGTATCCAGTCTGGTGGTTGTGCGATCCATTGTCAGGATTGCAGTATCAGCCAGCTGTGTATTCCTTTTACTCTTAATGCGCACGAGTTGGACCAGCTCGACAACATTATCGAAAGGAAAAAGCCTATCCAGAAGGGCCAGACCCTGTTCAAGGCCGGCGATGAACTGAAATCGCTGTACGCTATCCGCTCCGGGACCATCAAGAGTTACACCATTACCGAACAGGGTGACGAGCAAATCACCGGCTTCCATCTGGCGGGCGATCTGGTCGGTTTTGATGCTATCGGCGGTCTGAAGCACCCAAGCTTCGCTCAGGCGTTGGAAACCTCGATGGTATGCGAAATCCCATTCGAAACGCTGGATGACCTGTCCGGTAAAATGCCTAATCTGCGCCAACAGATCATGCGTCTGATGAGCGGCGAGATTAAAGGTGACCAGGACATGATCCTGCTGTTGTCGAAGAAAAATGCCGAAGAGCGTCTGGCGGCATTCGTCTACAACCTCTCGCGCCGCTTTGCGGAGCGGGGTTTCTCACCGCGCGAGTTCCGCCTGACCATGACCCGCGGCGATATCGGCAACTACCTCGGCCTGACGGTTGAAACCATCAGTCGCCTGCTGGGCCGCTTCCAGAAAAGCGAAATTCTCAGCGTTAAAGGCAAATACATCACCATCGAAAACGTCGATGCCCTGTCTGTGCTGGCCGGCACGCCACGCATTAACGTCACCGTAAACGCCTGATCCCTATGCTGGGTTAATCATTCGACAGAATTATTGACCCAGCACACCTCTGCCGCTGTTCTGTTTTTCAATGTTGGGTTACTCTGTAAATTGACAGACTGTTGATTTTCAGCTGTAAGGAGGCCCTATGGCGAAGTATCAGAATCTTCTGGTGGCTATTGACCCCAATCAGGACGACCAGCCGGCGCTGCGCCGGGCGGTATACCTGATAAAACGCAATGGCGGGCGCATTAAGGCCTTCCTGCCTATTTATGACTTCTCTTACGAGATGACGACCCTGCTCTCGCCGGACGAAAGAACGGCAATGCGGCAAGGCGTTATCAGTCAACGCGCCGCTTGGATCACCGAGCAATGTCGTTTTTATCTCGACGAAGGCGTGCCCATTGAAATCAAAGTGGTCTGGCATAACCGCCCTTATGAGGCGATTATTCAGGAAGTGATCGCCGGTAAGCACGATCTGCTGCTAAAAATGGCGCACCAACACGATCGTCTTGAATCCGTCATTTTCACCCCAACCGATTGGCATCTGTTACGCAAATGCCCGTGCCCGGTGTGGATGGTCAAAGATCAGCCCTGGCCTGAAGGCAGTAAAGCGGTGGTTGCGGTTAACCTGGCCAGTGAAGAACCCTATCACGATCCCTTGAACATCAAACTGGTGCAGGAGACCGTTGAGTTGGCGCATAACGTCAACCAAACGGAAGTGCATCTGGTCGGCGCTTACCCGGTCACCCCCATCAATATCGCCATTGAACTGCCTGATTTTGACCCCAGCGTATACAACGATGCCATCCGCGGACAGCATCTGATTGCCATGAAGGCGTTAAGACAGAAATTCGGCATTAACGAAGAATTCACCCACGTTGAAAAAGGCCTGCCGGAAGAGGTAATCCCCGACCTGGCTGAGCACCTGCAGGCGGGCGTCGTGGTATTGGGTACCTTGGGCCGTACCGGCATCTCGGCGGCGTTTATCGGCAATACCGCCGAACATGTGATCGACCATCTGAAATGTGACCTGCTGGTGATCAAGCCAGAAAACTTCAACTGTCCGATCGAAGTTGACGAAGATGATGAGCACGACGACGAAGACTGATGTTTGACGCATAAAAAAACGGGCCCAAGGGCCCGTTTTTATTTGCCTGCGCGTTACGCCTGTAGCGCACGCAGAATCGCTTCCACACTCTCTTTGGCGTCACCAAACAGCATCTGGGTGTTCTCCTTGAAGAACAGCGGGTTCTGGACGCCGGCGTAACCGGTGTTCATCGAACGCTTGAAGGCAATCACATTCTGCGCCTTCCACACTTCCAGTACCGGCATGCCGGCGATCGGGCTACGCGGATCTTCCAGCGCGGCCGGGTTCACCGTATCGTTAGCGCCAATCACCAACACGGTGTCGGTATCAGGGAAATCTTCGTTGATTTCATCCATTTCCAACACCACGTCGTAAGGCACCTTGGCTTCAGCCAGCAGTACGTTCATGTGGCCAGGCAAACGCCCGGCAACCGGGTGAATACCGAAACGTACTTTGATGCCACGCGCGCGCAGTTTCTCGGTGATTTCCGCCACCGGATACTGCGCCTGAGCGACCGCCATGCCATAGCCTGGGGTGATGATCACCGAAGTGGAGTTCTTCAACTGCTCGGCAACTTCTTCCGCGGTCGTTTCGCGATACTCACCCATTTCTTCCGCATTACCGGTCGAAGAACCGTCGGTACCGAAGCCGCCGGCGATTACGCTGATAAACGACCGGTTCATCGCCTTACACATAATGTAAGACAGGATGGCACCCGAAGAGCCTACCAGTGCCCCGGTCACGATCAGCAGATCGTTGCTCAGCATGAAGCCCGCCGCTGCCGCTGCCCAGCCCGAATAGGAGTTGAGCATCGACACCACCACCGGCATATCTGCCCCGCCGATGGAAGCCACCAGATGCCAGCCAAACGCCAACGCGATAGCGGTCATCAGCACCAATGCCACTGCCTGCCAGCCCACGCTGTCGGCACGAACAAACACCACCAGCAGCAGGAAGGAGACGACCAGGGCCGCCAAATTCATTTTGTGGCGATTTGGTAGCGCCAAAGGTTTGGACGAGATGATACCGCGCAGTTTACCAAAGGCGACAATCGAACCTGTGAAGGTCACCGCACCGATAAAGATACCGAGGAACACTTCGGTCAGATGGATGTTTTCCATCACCGGCTCCATCGGCGCACCGTGATCCAGATAGCTGTTTAAGCCCACCAGTACCGCCGCCAGGCCGACAAAGCTGTGCAGTACCGCCACCAGCTCTGGCATTTCGGTCATTTCGACCTTCTTCGCCAGATAGACCCCAATAGAACCGCCGATAATCATCGCGATGATGATCCAGCCCACGTTGCCGGAATCCGGCCCGAGAATGGTGGCGATCAGCGCAATCGCCATCCCTGCGATACCAAACAGATTGCCCCGCTTGGACGTTTCATGGCGCGATAAACCCGCCAGGCTGCAGATAAACAAAATAGCGGCAACAATGTATGCAGCTGTAACTAATCCTCCAGACATGTGCTACCCCTTAGTTCTTGCGGAACATCTTCAGCATGCGCTGAGTGACGGTGAATCCACCAAAAATGTTGATGCTGGCGATCAGCACGGCGATGAAGGAGAGGAAACTCACCCAACCGCCGTGGCCAATCTGCAATAACGCACCGACCACGATAATCCCTGAGATCGCATTGGTGACCGACATCAACGGGGTATGCAATGCATGGCTGACGTTCCACACCACGTAGTAACCCACCACGCAGGCCAGCGCAAACACGGTAAAGTGAGACAGGAACTCTTTCGGCGCGGCGTCGGCCAACCAGCCAAACAGAATAATCGCCAACGCCATCAGGCCATATTTCAGCCAAGGTGATACCGGTTTTGCCTCCGGCTTGGCGACCGGGGCCGCCGCCTGCGCCTGTTTCGGCTGGGCAGAAACCTGGATTGGCGGTGCCGGCCAGGTGACTTCGCCACTGCGCACCACGGTCACGCCGCGGATCACGGTGTCTTCGAAGTCGACGTCAATTTCGCCATTTTTCTCTTTCGACAGCAGCTTCAGCAGGTTAACCAGGTTGGTACCGTAAAGCTGCGAGGATTGAGTCGGCAAACGGCTTGGCAGATCGGTATAGCCAATGATTTTCACGCCGTTATCGGTAACGGTCACACGGTCGGCCACGGTCAGCTCGCAGTTACCCCCGTTTTGTGCGGCCAGATCGACGATCACGCTGCCCGGTTTCATCGAAGCCACCATTTCTTTGGTAATCAGCTTCGGTGCCGGTTTGCCCGGGATCAGCGCCGTGGTGACGATAATGTCAACCTCCGCCGCCTGAGCAGCGAACAGCGCCATCTCTGCTTTGATAAAGGCTTCGGACATCACTTTGGCGTAGCCGTCGCCGCTGCCCGCTTCTTCCTCGAAATCCAACTCGAGGAATTCCGCGCCCATGCTCTGCACCTGCTCTTTGACTTCAGGGCGAGTGTCGAAGGCGCGAACAATGGCTCCCAGGCTGCCGGCAGCACCGATGGCCGCCAACCCGGCGACGCCGGCACCGATGATCATCACCTTGGCCGGTGGAACCTTGCCCGCAGCGGTGATCTGACCGGTAAAGAAACGGCCAAACTCATGCGCGGCTTCAACAATTGCCCGGTAGCCGGCGATATTCGCCATAGAACTCAGCGCGTCCATAGACTGTGCGCGTGAGATGCGCGGCACCGAATCCATCGCCATCGCGGTGACGTTGCGTTCGGCCAGCTTCGCAATCAGTTCAGGGTTTTGCGCCGGCCAGATAAAGCTGACCAGGGTGCTGCCCTCACGCATTAACGCGATCTCGTCCTCAAGCGGCGCGTTAACTTTCAAAATCAGATCCGACTGCCAGACATCGGCAGTGTCGGCGATCTCAGCCCCAGCGGCTTGATACGCGCCATCGTCAAAACTTGCCAGTTTACCCGCCCCGCTTTCAATCGCGACGGTAAAGCCCAGCTTCAGCAGTTGTTCCACCGTTTTCGGCGTTGCTGCGACCCGGGCTTCATTGGCCAACCGTTCTCTTGGTACACCAATACGCATAATGTTCCCTTCTCACCTGTCTTTGATGATGTTTATTATCGTCCTGCCCATAGCGATGGCGCCGGCTGACAGGCCTTTGCTTACGCTTGTCGGCATCGAATTAAGGCACCATCTATAACCTACTGAAAATATGATCGATGATCCATAATTGCTTACGCATTCAGGTCTGTTTTTACATAAAAACCCAGCTAACGACATGACAAATCGCAATTTAAAGTTAAAAAGCCCGTTGGAATGGCGCTTTAGCGGCCAGATTGCGATAGCACCCGGTGCGCGGATATCTGGCGCGACGCGGCTGGCACGCATAAAAGTTATAAAATTGTGAATAATTAACACTTATGACATCAAAGGCTTTATTATTGAAACTTATGGTGATGCTGCGCAGAATGACGGACATCATTCTTCCGGGAATTTGTCTCATGAGATGACATAAAATGCTGAGACACTGCTCGAGATTACATGTAATAATCGGCGGCTGAATTACACCTAAACAGTTCAGCACGTTATAAACGTTAATGCGCTAGGCGAAAGGATTTTTTATGAAGCTGAAGAACACGATCATCGCGTCAGCCTTGTTATCACTCACTGCGCTGTCCGCTCATGCGGCGCAAGAGTTAACTCCTGAAAAAGCAGCGGCGCTGAAGCCGTTTGATCGCATCACGATTACCGGCCGCTTTAATGCCATCAATGAAGCTGCTGATGCAATTTCCCGCCGTGCAGACAAGCTGGGTGCAGACGCCTTCTACATCCAGGACAGCAACAACAGCAACAACGGCGGCAACTGGCGCGTCACCGCCGATCTTTACCACAAAGATGCGCCAGAAGTGAGTAAAGAACCGAAATACCGCGTGATTAACGGCGTTACCGAGCTGCCGAAAGAACAAGCCTTCCTGCTGGAGCCTTACGATACCGTAAGCGTCAGCGGTTTCTACCGCAGCCAGCCGGACATCAACGATGCCATCACCAAAGAAGCGAAAAAGAAAGGCGCAGCCTCCTTCTTTATCGTACGTCAGGTTGATGCCAACCAGGGCGGCAACCAGTTCATTACCGCCTACATCTATAAAGCCGATGCACCTAAACGTACCGTTCAGAACCCGGATGCCATCCCGGCCGACTCTGAAGCCGGTAAGGCCGCTCTGGCTGCCGGTGGCGCTGCTGCTGCCAATGTGGAAATCCCTGGCGTAGCCTCTTCAGGCTCACCAAGCCGTGACGTAGGCCGTTTCTTCGAAACCCAGTCTTCAACCGGTAAGCGTTATACTGTCACGTTGCCTAACGGCACCAAAATTCAAGAAGTAAACAACGTGACCGCCGCGCAGATGGTGCCGTTTGACTCAGTGACCTTTACCGGCCACTTCAACAGCATGACCGACGTTTCTACCGAAGTGGCGAAACGCGCGGCTGAGAAAGGCGCCAAGTACTATCACGTAACCCGTCAGTGGCAGAACAAGAGCGGCGGCAACCTGACCGTCAGCGCTGATCTGTTCAAATAAGTTTCACTTTGCGGTTTACCATCGGGCAGCCATTGAGCTGCCCGTTTTTTTTGCCCCGCCTGTCGCCCGCCAGTTGAATAATTTTTTGCAAAAATCGCATATTCAATCATTGCATCCGCAGAGATCCATCCGTAGAATTTGCGCGAATTTTTAGGGCTATTGTCTATTTGTTCAGTAATTACCATTACGTTGTTACTGCCGAGCAGTTCCCTCCCAGTTGTTTATTCTGTGTTCAGGATCCGTCATTGGAAAAGAAACTAGGTCTTACCGCGTTAACCGCATTGGTGCTCAGCTCAATGCTGGGCGCTGGGGTTTTCAGCCTGCCGCAAAACATGGCGCAAGTCGCCAGTCCGGCCGCCCTGCTATTGGGTTGGGCGATTACCGGCGTCGGCATCCTGTTTCTGGCTTTTGCCATGCTATTGCTCACCCGCCTGAGGCCCGATCTGGACGGCGGTATTTTCACCTATGCGAAAGAAGGCTTCGGCGAACTGGTGGGTTTCTGCTCCGCCTGGGGGTATTGGCTGTGCGCCGTTATCGCCAATGTTTCTTACCTGGTGATCGTGTTTGCCGCGCTAAGTTTGTTCACCGATCGCGGCGGCGAGGTCATTTTAGGTGACGGCAATACCTGGCAGGCGCTGCTGGCTGAGTCGCTGCTGCTGTGGATTGTGCATGCGCTGGTACTGCGCGGCGTGCAAACCGCGGCCAGCATTAATTTGGTCGCCACCCTGGCCAAACTGTTGCCGCTAGGGATGTTTGCCGTCTTGGCGGCGGTTGCCTTCAAAATGGACGTATTCACGCTGGATTTCCACGGCGTCGCGCTTGGCAAACCGGTGTGGGAACAGGTTAAAAATACCATGCTGATCACCCTGTGGGTGTTTATCGGCGTGGAAGGCGCAGTGGTGGTTTCGGCCCGTGCACGCCATAAAAAAGATGTGGGCCGCGCCACTATGCTGGCCGTGGTTTCCGCACTGGCGGTTTATCTACTGGTAACGCTGCTCTCATTGGGCGTGGTACCGCGCAGCGAATTGGCTGAGATGCGCAATCCGTCAATGGCAGTGTTGATGGTCGATCTTATTGGGCCATGGGGTGATGTGATTATCGCCGCCGGACTGATCGTCTCGGTCTGCGGCGCTTACCTGAGCTGGACGATCATGGCTGCCGAAGTGCCGCTGCTGGCGGCGCAACACGGCGCTTTTCCGAAAATATTCAGCAAGCAGAACAAGAACCACGCGCCTTCGGCTTCGCTGTGGCTGACCAACCTCGCGGTACAGTTCGCTCTGGTGCTGATCTGGCTGACCGGCAGCAACTACAACTCGCTGCTGACTATCGCTTCGGAAATGATCCTGGTGCCCTATTTCCTGGTCGGCGCCTTCCTGTTTAAGGTGGCGATCCGTCGTCAGGACAAGCGGCTGATGTTTGCCGCGACGGGCGCTTGCCTGTATGGCATTTGGCTGCTCTATGCGTCAGGCTTGATGCATCTGCTGATGTCGGTGCTGCTGTATGCGCCCGGGCTGTTGGTGTTTATCTATGCAAGGCGCGGACATGGTGATGTCAAATTGCTGAATCAGCTGGAGAAAGGCAGTATTTTTCTGTTGCTGGTGGCCACGGTACCGGCCGGCTGGTTTATGTTGCAGTAGTGAAAAACGGCCGGGTGGAAACACCCGGTCAGTTAGATTGGGACAGGCCCAGGCTGATGCTCATGCGTTCACCCACCTGAGAGATAATCACTCCCTCAACGCACTCTTGTTGGATGGCTGCCAACTGCTGCTTATCGAGCGCATACGGTAGTTTAATGTCGAACACTGCCAGCCCCTGCTGCTGCGCCAGATCGATCAGACGCACAATGTTGGTTTCGTCGCTGACCTGGGTGGAAACCACCTGCAGCGCCAGCGCCTTCAACTGCTCTTTCCGCGTTTGTGATGCGGAAGCCTGCGATTTCAATACCATGCCAAAAAACGGCATCACACCATAGATTGCATCTACAAAGCGCCAGTGCTTCTTGCACGATGCGGACAGAAAATCCATGTAATCAAAACAGATTTTCTCACTGCGGGCGACGGGTGCAAGGTGACTACTGTTCATCCCTTCCTCTCATTGCCAGTGTATTACATCCTGAAATGGATAATCGATGCGAAGCTTTAACGAATTTCCGCCGTATAATGGCATAATTCCCCTATTGTTTGCCAGTCTGTCCAGGAGCTTTAATCAATGGAACTTCACAACTCTGCGCCGGTCCTGATCACCGGCGGCGCACGTCGGATTGGGCTGGCCCTGACCAGGTCATTCTTACAGCGCGATATCCCGGTGATCATTGCCTATCGCAGCACTTATCCGGCGCTGAGCGAGCTGAAAAGACTGGGCGCTACCTGTATTCAAGGGGATTTTTCCACCCATGAGGGCATTTACAGTTTTGCCGAACAGGTGCGCCAAACAGCCCCAAAACTGCGCGCGGTGATCCACAACGCCAGCGCCTGGCAGGCCGAATCCCCAGAGGTGCCGCCGGAGCAGGTGATGGCGGCGATGCTGCAAATTCACGTTTATACCCCCTACCTGCTGAATCAGCTGCTGGAACCCTGCCTGCTGGGCCAGGGTCAAGCCGGGGCTGATATCATTCACCTGACAGATTATGTGGTGGAAAAAGGCAGCGACAAACACATTGCCTATGCCGCCAGTAAAGCCGCCCTGGACAATATGACCCGCTCGTTTGCCCGCAAGCTGGCACCGGAAGTCAAGGTCAACGCCATCGCGCCTGCGCTGATTATCTTTAACCCGGGCGACGACGAGCATTATCGTCAGCAGGCGTTGGCAAAATCGCTGATGAAAATCGCCCCCGGCGAAAGTGAAGTGGTCAACCTGGTGAACTACTTGCTGGACAGTCGTTACGTCACCGGCCGAACCCATGGCGTGGATGGCGGAAGACCCCTGCGCTAGCGCATGATCTGCATGGCTTATCGCGGTGCCCCGCGCTATGCTGAATTTCGTTATTCTGATAAAACCGCTGAATATGCATAAAATTGTTTTTGTTGAAGACGATCCGGAAGTCGGCAAACTGATTGCCGCCTATCTGGGCAAGCACGATATTGAGGTTCTGATCGAGCCGCGTGGTGACAGCGCACAGGCTCGCATCGAGCTGGAGCAACCGGATCTGGTGCTGCTGGACATTATGTTGCCCGGTAAGGACGGTATGACTTTATGCCGCGACCTGCGTCCGACCTTCGCAGGCCCGATCGTGCTGCTGACCTCGCTGGACAGCGACATGAACCATATCCTTTCGCTGGAAATGGGTGCCAACGATTACATCCTGAAAACCACGCCCCCGGCGGTGTTGTTGGCGCGCCTACGCCTGCATCTGCGTCAGCATGGCCATCAGCCAAAGGAAGAATCGACCCAGCCGATCACCCAGCACAACGCCTTGCACTTTGGCTTGTTATGCATCGACCCGGTCAACCGCCAGGTGACGCTGGGCGAAGAGATCATCACCCTTTCCACCTCGGATTTCGATCTGCTGTGGGAGCTGGCCACCCATGCCGGTCAAATCATGGATCGCGAAGCCCTGCTGCAAAACCTGCGCGGCGTGAGCTATGACGGCCTGGACCGCAGTATCGACGTCGCGATTTCCCGCCTGCGTCGCAAATTGTACGACAACGCACTGGAGCCTTTTCGCGTCAAAACCGTGCGCAATAAAGGTTACCTGTTCGCCCCGAACGCCTGGGAGTTCGTGCAGCAATGAGAAAGCTCTTTGTGCAGTTTTTCCTGCTGCTTTTCGTTTGCTTCCTGGTGATGGCGATGCTGGTTGGCCTGGTGTACAAAGTCACCGCTGAACGCGCCGGCCGCCAGTCGATGGACGACCTGATGAAAAGTTCGCTGTACCTGATGCGCAGCGAACTGCGGGAAATCCCGCTGAAAGACTGGAACAAGACCATCGCCACGCTGGATTTGAACCTGTCGTTTAAGCTGCACATTGAACCGCTGGGTAAACAGGATCTGAGTGAAGACCTGAAGAAACGCCTGCGCCTTGGCGAAATTATCGCGCTCGACGATCAATACACCTTTATGCAGCGCATTCCCCGTAGCCACTATGTGTTGGTGGTGGGTCCGATCCCTTATCTGTTCTATCTGCATCAAATGCGGCTGCTGGATTTGGCGCTGCTGGTGTTTATCGGCATGTCGCTGGCGCTGCCGGTGTTTCTGTGGATGCGCCCGCACTGGCAGGATTTGCTGAAGTTGGAAAATGCGGCACAGCGCCTGGGGGCCGGGCACCTGGATGAACGTACCCATTTCGATCCTACCTCCAGTCTGAACCGGCTTGGGGTGGCCTTTAACCAGATGGCGGATAACGTCAATACGCTGATCGCCAGCAAGAAGCAGCTCATCGACGGCATCGCCCACGAGCTGCGTACGCCACTGGTACGGCTGCGTTATCGGCTGGCGATGAGCGATAATCTGTCCGATAGCGAGCAACAGGCATTGAATCGCGATATCGGCCAGTTAGAGTCACTTATCGATGAACTGCTTACCTACGCGCGGTTGGATCGTCCCCAGGTGGCGCTCAATATAGAGCCGCTCGACTTGCCCAAATGGTTGGAAGACAAGGCGGATGACCTGCGGCTTATCCATCCGGAACGAGAAATTCAACTGGATATCCCCCACGTCGGCGATTTTGGCGGCGTTGATTTGCGTCTGATGGAGCGGGTGCTGGATAACCTGGTAAACAACGCATTGCGTTACTCCGAACAGCGCCTGCGTATCGGCCTGTGGTTTGACGGCGACAATGCCTGCTTACAGGTAGAAGACGATGGACCCGGCATTCCGCCGGAAGAGCGTGAACGGGTATTCGAACCCTTTGTCCGCCTCGATCCGAGCCGCGATCGTGCCACCGGCGGTTGCGGCCTTGGCCTGGCCATTGTGCATTCGATTGCCGTGGCCTATCAGGGCCAGGTTTATGTTGACGCCAGTTCGCTCGGCGGTGCCAGCTTCCGTTTCTGTTGGCCAATAAAGCCCACTTTCGATTTAAAAGCAGACCCGGTGTAACCCTGTTCACGCACAGCATGACTACGCGAAAGAGTGATCCGGATTAAAATAATATGGAGCTAAACGATGACATCTGCACATACCCCATCCTCATACGACGAGCTGCGCGCCCTGTTCACCCGCCTGTCGCGCTTCGGCCACCTTTCCGCTATTGCCGGTTGGGACATGCAAACCATGATGCCACCGGGCGGCAGCAAAGCACGTTCGGAAGCGCTGGCTGAACTGAGCGTACTGCAACACCAAATTTTGACCGCAGAAAAAACCGGCCGCCTGTTTGAACGTGCACAGCAGGAAACCCTGGATGACATTGATCGCGCCAACCTGCTGGAAATGCGTCGCCAATATGACAATGCGGTGCTGGTGCCGGAGTCGCTGGTCGAAGCCAAGTCGCTGGCCGGCGCGCGTTGTGAACATGCCTGGCGCGCTCAGCGTCCAGCCAACGACTGGGAAGGTTTCGCGGAGAACCT
Organism: Serratia sp. AXJ-M; assembly: GCF_046531865.1. Taxonomy (NCBI): domain Bacteria; kingdom Pseudomonadati; phylum Pseudomonadota; class Gammaproteobacteria; order Enterobacterales; family Yersiniaceae; genus Serratia; species Serratia sp. AXJ-M. The sequence continues at coordinate 2,731,782 of NZ_CP059394.1, forward strand.
GCGTGAAGTAGTCAAGCTTAGCCGACAGGAAGCGCAGATCCGGGCCGAAGCAGCAGGCACCAGCCGCTACGATGCGCTGCTGAATCTGTATGAACCGGGCATGCGCAGCAGCGATATCGACCGCATTTTTGGCGATCTGAAAACCTGGTTGCCTGACCTGCTGCAGAAAGTGGTGACCAAACAGGCTCAGGAACCTTGCCTGATCCCACAAGGGCCGTTCAATGTGGAGACCCAGCGTCAACTGAGTTTGAGCGTAATGAAACTGCTCGGTTTTAACTTTGATGGCGGCCGCGTGGACGTCAGTGCACACCCATTCTGCGGTGGCGTACCTGAAGACGTGCGCATCACCACTCGCTATAACGATAAAGAATTCCTGACGGCACTGCTCGGTATCGTGCATGAAACCGGTCATGCCCGTTACGAGCAAAACCTGCCGCGTGACTGGCTGGGCCAACCTGTAGCTCAGGCGCGCTCAACGGCCATCCACGAATCGCAAAGCCTGCTGTTTGAAATGCAGTTGGCGCGCGGCAGCGACTTCCTGAAGATCCTGCGCCCGTTGGTGACCCAGCAATTTGGCGAGCAGCCGGCGCTGGAAGAAGCTAACTTTATCCGTCTGAATCAGCGTGTAAAACCCGGCCTGATCCGCGTAGATGCTGACGAAGTGAGCTACCCGGCGCACGTAATCTTGCGTTATGAGATCGAGAAAGCCCTGGTTGAAGGCGAGATCGAGGTGGAGGACATTCCGGCACTGTGGAATGAGAAAATGAAGGGTTACCTCGGCCTGGATACCGTCGGCAACTACCGTAATGGCTGCATGCAGGACATTCACTGGACTGACGGTGCCTTCGGTTACTTCCCGACTTACACTCTGGGCGCCATGTATGCCGCGCAACTGTTCCACAGCGCACGTGAAGCAATGCCATCGTTGAGCAGCGACATTGCCGAAGGCAACCTGAATCCGCTGTTCCACTGGCTGAAACAGAATATCTGGCGCCACGGCAGCCGCTTCCCTACCGATACGTTGATCGCTAACGCGACCGGCGAAGCGCTTAACCCGGCCTATTTCCGCAAGCATTTGGAAAACCGCTACCTGTAATCCTGTCCCCAGGCACAATGTCCCGTGCCTGGGCATTTTCCCCTGCTTTACCAGCATGATTCCATAGCGCACTTCCCCCTCTTACGACACCTTGGCCGCAGAGAGTGGGTCGGCAATCCTCCTTATGTATGTTGTAACTAAAATGGAAAAATTAAGTGCCTGTTGGGCATCCGCTCTAACTGCGATTATCGCTCGCCGGCGCTTTCATCTCCCTTTTCTGTGGGTTCGTACATTAGGTTACACGCCGAAACCAATCACTCACGGAAAGCATTCTGGCGTTTGCCTACTATCTTTACACCGGCCCCGCAGTGGGCTCGATACATGATGAGTCATTTGAGGAATCTACAATGAAAAAAGTATTAGCTCTGGTTGTTGCCGCTGCAATGGGTCTGTCTTCTGTTGCCTTCGCTGCTGACGCTGCCACCACCACGGCAACCCCTGCTGCGACAGCGACTACCACCACCGCAGCTCCGGCTAAAACCACTCACGTGAAGAAACATCACGCGAAGAAAGCGCCAGTACAAAAAGCGCAGGCGGCTAAAAAGCACCACAAAGCTACTGCCAAAAAAGCGCCGGCTCAGAAAGCCCAGGCCGCCAAGAAACACCACAAAAAAGCCACCAGCACGCCAGCGGCATAATCGCAATCTGAAGTGAGGCTCCCCTCACCAGTCCAGGCTTGAGTTGTCCAACACCCGGTTCGCCGGGTGTTTTTTCATCGGGGGTTCTCATCATGCTGCGTCGCTACCTATTTGAGATCATTTTGGCCAGCCTGATCCTTTGCGGGCTCATTGCCGCCTTTTTTTATCTGTAGCCGCTCAGCCCTTCGGGATAAGAAATTATTGAAAAATCAATCACTGCCCATCCACACTGCGACTAAATCAGTCTATAGTTACCATTCAGTGTGTTTATGGATGACCCGTCATTTCCAGGCAAGAAACCTATGCGCATAACCGTTTTGCTGTTGCTGTGCTCATTCCCGCTCGCACTTTCCCTCTCAGCAAGGGCCGACAGCCCTTCCGATGCATCGATCGCTGAGCAAACACGCCTGTTTTTTGGCAAAGATGAACGCATCAAGGTCACCGAAACAGACGGCTGGCCGTGGCAGGCGATTGGCCAGGTAGAAACCGCCAGCGGTAATTTGTGCACCGCCACGCTGATCTCTCCTCATCTGGCACTCACCGCCGGGCACTGCGTGCTGGCACCGCCGGGCCAATTGGACAAGGCGATCGCACTGCGCTTTGTGGCCGGCAACAAGAGTTGGCAATACCAGACCGACAATATCGAGACGCTGGTTGACCGCAAGCTGGGCAAAAAGCTCAAGGCCGACGGCGACGGCTGGATCGTACCGCCAGCAGCCGCGGCGTATGACTTTGCCCTGATCCGCCTAAAGGATAAAAAGCCGCTGCCGATTAAGCCGTTGCCGCTGTGGCAAGGCGACAGCAAGGCTCTGACTCAGGCGCTGAAACAGGCCAAACGGCTGATTACCCAGGCCGGGTATCCGGGAGATCACCTCGACGATCTCTACAGTCACCAAAACTGTAAAGTGACGGGTTGGGCGCAACAAGGCGTACTGTCGCATCAATGCGATACCCTGCCCGGCGACAGCGGCTCGCCGTTATTGCTGAAAACCGCCGCTGGCTGGAAGCTCATCGCCATTCAAAGCTCCGCACCGGCAGCCAAAGATCGTTACCGTGCCGATAACCGCGCACTGGCGGTGACCGGTATCCGCGATGCGCTGGACGCACTGGCCGCGGGGAAATAAGCGTTATAAGCCGGCGTGGGCTTCTGCGCCGGTTTCCCTTGAGACGTTTCCCGCCATAAAGCCCTTGGGCGTGGTGCCGGTGAACCGCCGGAAGAACGCGATAAAAGCGCTGTCGCTGGAAAAGCCCAAATGCTGTGCCACGGTGCTGACCCTGGGCAAAACCTGCCCGCAACGCTGCTGGTGTGCAGCCTGTGCCTGGTCTGCACAGGCTGCCTGTTCGCGTTGCTCAGCCCGAAAGCTGTTCGATAGTCTGCAAGATACGCTTGTCAGAGATCGGGTAAGGCGTGCCGAGTTGCTGAGCGAACAGGCTGACGCGCAGTTCTTCGATCATCCAACGCACCTCTTTCACCTCTTCATCCTGCTGTCGCTTCGGCGGCAGTTTGTTCAGCCACTGTTGCCAGGCCTGTTGCACCTGTTCCACCCGCAGCATCTGCGCACGATCGCGATGCGGATCGGTCGCCAGCTTCTCCAGACGGCGCTCAATTGCCTGCAGATAGCGCAACGTATCCGACAGGCGCTTCCAGCCGTTGTTGGTCACAAAACCGCGATAAACCAGGCCGCCGAGCTGGTTTTTGATATCCGACAGCGCCAGCGCCAGGGAGATGTCCACCCGGCCTTTCAGCCGTTTATTGATGTTGAATACCGCCGTCAGGATCTGCTCGACCTGTTTGGCTACACCTACCACCGTTTCATTCAGCTCGGCGCGCACTTTTTCCTGCAGGCGGGCAAAATCCTCTTCCTGCCAAACCGGCCCGCCGTGCTCGGCAATCAGCTTATCGATGCCGCACGAGATGCAGTCGTCAATCAAATCCAGCACCCTGCCATAAGGGTTAAAGTACAGCCCCAGCTTGGCTTTGTTAGGCAGTTTTTCATGCAGATACTTGATGGGCGATGGAATGTTCAGCAACAGCAGGCGGCGCGTTCCCTGCCACATCGCCTGTTGCTGTTCCTGCTCGCTGTCGAACAAACGGATCGCCACGCTGTCTTTTTCATCCACCAGCGCCGGATACGCCTTCATCGAATAGCCACCGCGTTTCTGCTCATAAAACTCCGGCAGTTTGCCGAAGCTCCAGATATGCAGATTGCTTTGCTCCAGCCCATCGTCTGCCACCGCAGACAGGGTTTCCTGCACCTTGTCTTTCAGTTGCAGCTTCAGCGCGGTCAGGTTTTTGCCTTCCAGCAGGGTTTTGTGTTTTTCCCCCACCACCCGGAAAGTCATTTTAAGGTGATCGGGCACCTGTTCCCACTGCCAGTCATCTCGTGACACCGTCACACCAGTCATACGACGCAGCTCGCGCTCCAGCGCATCCAACAGCGGCAATTCCAGCGCGGTGACCCGTCCCAGAAAAGCCTCGGCATAGTTCGGTGCCGGTACAAAGTTGCGACGAACCGGTTTGGGCAGCGACTTGATCAGGGCGATAACCAATTCACGGCGAATGCCTGGAATTTGCCACTCAAAACCCTGATCCTCAACCTGATTAAGGATCGGCAGAGGAATATGCACCGTCACGCCGTCGGCGTCGGTACCTGGCTCAAACTGATAGGTCAGGCGCAGATTAAGGTTGCCCTGATACCAGGTATTCGGATAGTCCAGCGCACTGACCTTATTGGCACCGTCCTTGATCAGCATCTCTTTTTCAAAGCTGAGCAGATCCGCGTTCTGTTTTGCGGCGTTTTTCCACCAGTTGTCAAAATGACGCCCGGAGATCACCTCGCCAGGGATGCGCTGATCGTAGAAACTGAACAGGGTTTCATCATCAACCAAAATGTCACGACGGCGCGACTTATGCTCCAGCTCCTCCACTTCCGCACGCAGCTTCAGGTTGGCACTGAAGAATGCATGGCGCGTCTGCCAGTCGCCTTCCACCAGCGCATGGCGGATAAACAGTTCCCGGCACAGCAGCGGATCTATGGTGCTGTAATTAACCTGTCGCGCAGCGACGATGGGTAACCCGAACAGCGTCACTTTTTCGGTGGCCATCACCGCACCCTGAGATTTCGACCAATGGGGTTCGCTGTAGCTGTGCTTCACCAGGTGCTGGGCTAACGGCTCAATCCACTCCGGTTCGATACGTGCGGCGATACGCCCCCACAGGCGGCTGGTCTCAACCAGTTCGGCCACCATGGTCCATTTCGGTGGCTTCTTGAACAGACCTGAACCTGGGAAGATAGAAAATCTTGCGTTGCGAGCGCCCGTGTACTCTTGCTTATCAGCATCTTTCTGGCCGATATGCGATAGCAAACCGGTCAATAACGCGGTGTGTACGCTACGGTAATCGGAAGGTTCGCTGTTGACCGGCAGCCCCAGCTCTTTAACCACCTGACGCAGCTGGGTATAAATGTCCTGCCATTCACGCACCCGCAAATAGTTAAGGAAATCATTTCGGCACAGCCGACGGAACTGACTGGAGGAGTGCTCTTTCTGCTGCTCTTTCAGCCAGTCCCACAGGTTGACGTAAGCCAGGAAATCCGAATCTTTGTCGGCAAAGCGTCGGTGTTTCTCGTCCGAGGCCTGCTGTTTGTCCATTGGCCGTTCGCGCGGATCCTGTATCGACAGCGCAGCGGTGATGATCATCACTTCACGCACGCTGCCGCTTTTCTGCGCCTCCAGCACCATGCGCGCTAAGCGCGGGTCGATCGGCAACTGCGCCAATTGACGCCCCTGAGGCGTGAGCTGGTAGTGGCCATTGTCGGCCGTTTTAATTGCGCCCAGCTCTTCGAGCAGGCGTACACCATCGAGAATATTGCGTTTGTCCGGCGCCTCAACGAACGGGAAAGCGGCGATATCCCCTAACCCAAGCGACGTCATCTGCAAGATAACCGACGCCAGGTTGGTGCGCAGGATCTCCGGATCGGTAAACTCCGGACGCGACAGGAAGTCCTGTTCCGAGTACAGACGCATGCAAATACCGTCGGAGACGCGCCCGCAGCGGCCCTTGCGCTGATTGGCGGAAGCTTGCGAAACCGGCTCGATCGGCAGGCGCTGCACCTTGGTGCGGAAACTGTAACGACTGATACGCGCGGTACCGGGATCAATCACGTACTTGATGCCGGGCACGGTCAGTGAGGTTTCCGCCACGTTGGTCGCCAGCACGATGCGCCGCCCGTGATGCGACTGGAATACCCGGTTCTGTTCGCTGTTCGACAAACGGGCATACAGCGGCAGGACCTCGGTATGCGGCAAATTAAGACGGTTCAGGGCGTCGGCGGTGTCGCGAATTTCGCGCTCGCCGCTCATGAAGATCAGGATATCCCCCGGCCCTTCGCGGCCCAGCTCATCTACCGCATCGAAAATCGCCTGCAGTTGATCGCGATCGGTATCGTCGGCATCGTCCACTACCGGGCGATAACGCACCTCGACCGGATAAGTACGACCAGAGACTTCGATAATCGGCGCGTTATTGAAATGGCGCGAAAAACGCTGCGGATCGATAGTCGCCGAAGTGATGATGACTTTGAGATCCGGGCGCTTTGGCAGCAGTTCACGCAGGTAACCCAGGATGAAATCAATGTTCAGGCTGCGTTCGTGCGCTTCATCGATAATCAACGTGTCGTACTGCATCAGCAGCCGGTCCTGCTGGATTTCCGCCAACAGGATCCCGTCGGTCATCAGCTTGACCAGGGTGTTTTCGCCGACCTGATCGTTAAAGCGCACCTTATAACCGACGCTGCCGCCTAACGGCGTTTCCAGCTCGTCGGCAATGCGGTTGGCTACGGTACGCGCCGCCAGGCGTCGAGGTTGGGTATGGCCGATCAGCCCTTTTACCCCGCGCCCCAGCTCCAGACAGATCTTCGGCAACTGGGTGGTTTTCCCCGAACCGGTTTCACCGGCAACAATCACCACCTGATGGTCGCGGATGGCATGCAGAATATCCTGTTTTTTCTGACTGACCGGCAGGTTTTCCGGGTAGGTGACTTTCGGACAGGATGCGGCGCGCGACTGCACTTTTTGCAACGCTGCCGTTATGTCACTTTCCAGCTCGGCGGCGACGGCCAACTGAGCATCGGGATTTTTGATTTTTCGTGCGCCCTGCAGCCGACGTTGCAGACGTTGTTGGTCACGGAGCATCAGCTCGCCCAGTTGGGCAGACAGTGCCGCGAGCGGAGATTTCACGTTCGGTATTCCTTGTTTCATCGCTGCTGTATCAAGCTTTAGCAGCGGTTTGGTAATGGGTTAGCGAGTTTTCAGCTTTAAGTGCGCAGAATAACATAAGCCCCTTTTTCCCCATAATCCCGCCGCTTATGTCCCGGCAGCTTATTCAATAAAATCGAACAAAGGTCTCGAAATATTGCGCTATCACTGCTGAAAAAATGTGAATAGAGTGTACTGCATGCAAAGGACGCGTTGTCCTGATGTCACTGTCATAACGTAAGGAATTACCGATGAGCAAAGTACTGGTTCTTAAATCAAGCATCCTGGCGGGCTACTCGCAGTCTAACCAACTGGCAGATTTCTTCGTTGAGCAGTGGGCAAAGGCTCATGGCAACGACACCATCACCGTGCGTGACCTGGCTGCACAGCCAATCCCGGTACTGGACGGTGAACTGGTTGGCGCCCTGCGTCCTTCCGACACGCCGCTGACCCCGCGTCAAACCGAAGCCCTGGCGTTGTCCGACGAGCTGATCGCCGAACTGCAAGCCAATGACACCATCGTTATGGCGGCCCCGATGTATAACTTCAACATTCCGACCCAGTTGAAGAACTATTTCGACCTGATTGCTCGTGCCGGCGTCACCTTCCGCTACACCGAAAACGGTCCGGAAGGCCTGGTGAAAGGTAAGCGTGCCATCATTCTGACCAGCCGCGGTGGCATTCACAAAGGCACCCCGACTGACCTGGTCGAACCTTACCTGCGTCTGTTCCTGGGCTTTATCGGTATCACCGACGTCGAGTTTGTGTTCGCTGAAGGTATCGCCTACGGGCCGGATGTTGCCACCAAAGCGCAGGCCGATGCCAAAGCCACGCTGGCACAGGTTGTTGCCGCCTGATGCCCGTTGCAGGGGTGTGATGCCCCTGCAAAGCTTCAACAGAACAAGCCAAATCCTGTCAAACCCGCTCTACCCTCATAAAAATCCAATGTTATATCGCTATTGCGCGCCTCAGGGCGCGCTTTTTTATTTCTTCAGCCATTGGCCGTTTATGCCGCGTACGTATTCCCCCGCGGGGGCACGTGCGACCAGTTTTTGCCCGGCCATACGCGCCACATCGTCGATGGCGATATGATTGCTGTCCGCCACCTGTTGGTATTTCTCGGTGCGTCCGGCATTAATATTTTTCACCAGGGTCAAGGTTTCGGCGTCCTGCTTCACCGGCGCAATATAGCCGTTGAGCGTTTCACCGACGCGCCCCTGTTGCTTGGCCTCATCCAGCGTCAATGCCATTGCCATGCTGCTGAACAGCCAGGCGGCGCCAATCAAGCCTAAATAACGTTTTTTCATGTTGGCTCCTAGAACAGACCGCTTTTGTCTTTCAGCAGATTCTCGACGTCTTTATCCACTTTGATGTGAATTTCATGTTCAATCTTGACGTTCATATTGATGGTGATCGGATCTTTAGGCGTGGCGACCTCGATGCGTGGCACGCAGCCGCTCAGCATTGAGGTGCCGAGCACGGCGGCCAGTAATGGCCCGCTGATGATTTTCATGGTTGTTCCCCAGGTTTGGTGAGGGCCTGTTCCAGCCACTCCTGTAAATTGTCGCCAAAGCGCAGGCTGCGCCAAAGCTGAAACACGTTTTCCTGATGGCTATAGTTCAGGATAACCTCTCTTTTAGCGCTTTTTTGCGGGTTAACCCCGTCAATGCGCGCCTTCAGCGTCAGTTCACCGAGGTTGTCGAGATCGACTCTGGCCTTGGAGCGGTTAATCTCCATATAGCGCAGCCAATCTATCGCGGCGCCGGTCGCCATATTATTACTGCCGATGGCATCGGCCATGTCCTTGTCCAGGCGCAGCGTCAACATGCCAGCGTTGGCAATCCAACCGTTGCGCACCAGCCATTTAGGATGATTCAGGAACAGCGGCAATTCACCGTCTACCCGTCCTGACATGGCAAACTGTTTTGGCTTCAACGCGGTAAACAAGGCACTGAGATCCACCTTATCCAGCTTCAATACGGCGGCGTCATGCTGCGGCATGCGCAGCGCAGACAGGCTGATGTGGCCGTTCAACGCGTCCATACCGACGTTGCTCAGCGTCAGCGGTGCCTGCTCGCTGTAAGGATAAGCGCCCTGAAGATCGGCGGTAATATTCTGCATTTCGAACAGGTTGCGGAAAGACTTGATGCGCAGCATCATCGGTTGCTTGGCGCCGAGCTGCCAAATGTGATTTTTCAGGCGGTAGGACATGACGAAATCCAGCCCGCTCATCTCACCGTCTTTCAGCCACATGCCGCCCTGCTTCACCACCCAATGGCCACCGGCCTCAAAACCCTGCACCCGTGCGGCAGAGAAGGCCGATTGCGCATAGAATTCACCGTCGCGCAGTTTGATATTGAGATCCGGCGAGATGAGCGGTTGGAACACCTTCAGCGACTGCTTCGGCCACCAGCCCTCTCCGCGTAAACGCTCACCGTCCCAACGGCCACGTAGCGCTATAGGGCCAATCTGTTCCGCCTGCAGTTTGCCCTGCAGCTGGAAATTATCCGGCGTTGTGCCCTTCATCTGAAGCGCCAACACCGGTGCCGGCAGGTAACCACCGTTAGTAAAGCTGACCTTGCCTGAAACCAGTTGCAGTTCGCCATTGAACGCCGGGTTTTTCTCGTCCCGCTGCCAACGCAGCGGCTGGCTGAGGCTAAGGCGCGGCGCATCCACCGTTACCATGCTGTACTTCAAACGATCAAAACCAGTGGAAAGCCGATCGAGGATCAGCGTGCTGTCCTGCCAACTGCCGCTGCCGGCAACGTCCCAGGCAGCCTGCAACGGCGGTAATTGTCCGTTGCCCCAGTAGCGCCATTGCCAGTTGCCGTGGTCCGGCCAAAAATCTTGCGCCTTGCCGTCCAGATGCAGTTTAAAACGCCCCCAGTAGCTGTCGCTGGCATTAATAATGGCCTGCAACCGACCGGTGATGCCGGCTGCAGTCACTTTCACCCCGGCCAACGGCAAACGCGCCTCTTCCAATTTCATTTCCGGCGTGGCGTTGCCCCACAGTCGCAGCAGTGAACCGGACTGCAAGACCAGCGTCGGGTTGAGGATGGTGCCGCTGACAATACCGGGGATCGAGGCAGTCATTGAAAAGTCGGACAGATTCGCCTGGCCGGTCAGTTGGAAACGCAGATCGCTGTCGGTCAGGCCGACTTTACCCGGTCCCAGCGTCAATACCGCGTTGCCTTTGCCGTTATGGCCGTCGGTGATGACATTCAAACGGGCGCTGATCTGCGTCTCATCAAAACCTTTACTCCAGTCGTGCAGCGCAATGTTCACCCCGCCGTTTAGCGGTTGCTGGCTGTATGGCCAGCGCCATTCGCCCTGTTTAATGCTGACCTGTTGGGCGTTGATCTCCCAGGGTAGCGTCGCCAGGGGTTTGTTTTCACCCTTTTCCGTCAGCGTCAGCACGCCCTGCTGCTGTTGCCAGCGCATGTCCAACAGTAAGGGTTTGTCCAGATAGCCGGTCTGCATTTCGCCCTGCAGCGCCCCTTGTGCCGGAATACTGTCCAAATCGAGCGGAATGGCTATTTTGCCGGTCAGGTGCAGCGGTTGTGGGCTGTCTGGCGCAGTGATCGTCAGGCCGTTGAGCGTCAATTGCTGCTGCGGATCCAACAGCGCATCGACCTGAATATTCGGCCCCTGATATTGCAGGCGCTGGCCCTCTGCAGAGGAATGTATCTGTAATTTACCGGCGTAGTACTGCCACGGCACCACCGCGAAATCCTTGATGGTAACGTCCAGCAGCGGCAGTTGTTTTTGCAATTGGTCCAGCGCCAGTGGTGCACTGCTGGCGTCAGCGGCGGGTAATTTTGATAAGCAGGCAGTATCGACATTCAGCTTATCGCTGATGAGCTCCCACCGCCCCTGCTGATAGGCCAATCGGGTCGGTCCGACGGCGGCAAGCAAACATTCTTGTGCCAGAAAACGCGCGCCATCCAGCTGCAATGCCCCCTGACGCCAATACGGTTTGCCTTGCAAAACCAATTGGCTGCCCTGTGGAAGCCAATGAGAGATCACACGCGGCAACCAGCGCGGCAGAGTTTGCCACAGCGCAAGCAGCAAGATCGCCGTACTGACCACAATCCCTATGAATACTTTCAATCGCTTAGTCATTAAATGATTGCTTCATTCCTGAGTTAGGCCGCTTACCCTGGCCAGAGGGCGTTTTAAGTAAGTCTATGCCTGAATTGGCAATAATGATGGCATGAATTTGACATAGGGTGAAGCCAACGCCGACGAAGATGCCCCGTTTCGGCGCTTTTGCAGCCGTTGATAGGGTTACTGTAAATTTTAGTTACATATTCATCACATGAATGCGAACTGTTTCGGACTTTTGTTATTGTCGTTACCTTTGATAATTAATAGTCTTGCAAGCATTCTAACAAAAGTCAGCTGCTAGCTAACTATACTAGAGAAGCCATTCCCCACACCCCCGTGGGGATTTTTTTGCCTGGAACCAACCTCTCTCTCATCTCTCGCGCTTCGCTTTTCAGCCACTCCGCGCCGAATATTCACCCTGTTGTGACGTTGCCAGCTACCCTTAATCAATACCCTTTGCGGCAACGATAACTGCTGCCATTCAACGCGCATCAAACAGGCTAACCAATTGTAGAATTTACTAAAATCTGTTAAATTGATCACAAAATCACGCGGGAGAAACCACGATGAAATTGGCGATATACAGCACCAAACAGTATGACCGTAAATATCTCGAACTGGTGAATCAGCAGTTTGGTTACGAGCTGGAGTTCTTCGACTTTCTGCTCAGTAAAAAAACCGCCAAAAACGCCGCCGGCTGCAAAGCCATCTGCATCTTCGTCAACGACGACGGCAGCCGTGAAGTGCTTGAAGAACTGGCGGCGTTGGGGGTCGAAATTTTGGCTCTGCGCTGCGCCGGGTTCAATAATGTCGATTTGGACGCCGCCAAAGAACTGGGCATCAAGGTGGTGCGCGTACCGGCCTACTCGCCGGAAGCGGTCGCTGAACATGCCGTGGGCATGATGATGTGCCTGAATCGTCGTATTCACCGCGCTTATCAACGCACCCGCGACGCCAATTTCTCGCTTGAGGGTTTGATCGGCTTCAATATGCATAACCGTACTGCCGGGGTGATTGGCACCGGTAAGATCGGCGTCGCCACCATGCGCATCCTGAAAGGCTTCGGCATGAAACTTCTGGCTTATGACCCGTACCCAAGCGAACAGGCATTGGAGCTGGGCGCGGAATATGTCGATCTGAAAACGCTGTACGCACAATCTGACGTCATTACCCTGCACTGTCCGCTGACGCCGGAAAATCACCATCTGTTGAACACCGACGCTTTTGCGGCGATGAAAAATGGCGTGATGATCATCAACACCAGCCGCGGCGGTTTGATTGACTCATCAGCCGCGATTGATGCCCTGAAACAACAGAAAATCGGCGCCCTGGGGATGGACGTGTATGAGAATGAACGCGACCTGTTCTTCGAAGATAAATCCAATGACGTGATCCAGGACGATATTTTCCGTCGTCTGTCTGCTTGCCACAACGTGTTGTTCACCGGTCATCAGGCTTTCCTGACCGAAGAGGCGCTGACCAGCATCTCGGAAACCACGTTGCAGAACGTGAGCCAATTGGATCGTGGTGAGCCTTGCCCTAACCAGCTCAATGCCTGATTTGTCCTAAGGAGAGCCGATGAAAAAGTCTATGTTGGTGGCGTTAATGCCGCTGCTGTTAGCCGGGTGTGGAATGAGTCAAAACGGAAAGACGGTAAAGGAAAGCGACCTGTTGCATCATAACTTTATTTTGCAAAGCGTCGACGGCGTAGCGGTGAAAGCGGGCCAGGGCAAGCAGCCCAACATCGAGTTCGGTGAAACCCTGCACGTTTCCGGTGCCATGTGTAACCGTTTCTTTGGCAATGGCCAATTGCAAAATGGCGTGCTGACGGTAAAAGGTCTGGCTTCAACACGCATGCTGTGCGCAGACCCGCAACTCAATCAGTGGGATCGGGTGATCGGCGACGTGTTGGGCAAAGGAGCAAAAGTCACCCTCAGCGCTCAGCAATTAACGCTGAGCGGCGGCGACCATACCCTGGTTTATACACTGCGCGATTGGGTGCAGTGATCCCTGTGCACCAGGCTGCTCTGCGGCCTGGTGTTATTAACCGTTAGCCGGCGCTCGCGCAGGCACCCCGCCCCAGCGTCGATTCTTCGCACTGTTTACCATTCGGCATTTGGCACATTCTGATCGCTTCGCCGTTTAAATTGTGGGTCACGGTCGTGACGCCGCCAACGATGGCACAGTTAGCACTGGTCTGTAAGTTATTGATTCTTGCACTGTTAGCCTGCTGGACTGGTTCTTCGTTGTTGCTGCTGCAGGCGGCCAAAAGCAGTACGGTGCCGGCCAGCAACCCTTTTAATATTGTCATTAATCCACTCCTGAACCCGAAACTGCGCTGTGTAAAATCGCCATTGCCGATAACTCGCATCACTTTATTGCGGACACGTTAGGTTATCTTTGATGCAAACCTGTTTAATCTAGCCTGATATATAAATAATGAAAATATATTCCTGCAATTATTTGCCGTTTATTTGAACAGCGACGAAATTATTATGGTTACTGGATTTTTCCGCTCTGTCCGCGGAGCAAACATCGAACATCCCTGCCCGACCTGAACAAGGGTCAGTCACAGCCGGGTTAAACAGGCATTTTAGGAGAGGTTAACGCTTTGAGGCGAGGCGAACAGCACCAAAATGCGGTGTCAAAATGGCGCATTTTTTGCCGGTAAAAGGAAGATCCAAACTTGGGGGTAATCTATTATTTTCCGTTATTTATTAATAAGGTTTTCTGCCAGCGCCACTGAATGTCGCGCTGGCGATTGTTTCGGTCTAAATAAGGATCAGTGCGCTGCGGTTTTCGACAGTAAATTAATCACCAACACGCCGGCAATAATTAATCCCATCCCCAGCACGGCTGGCCAATCCAGCTTTTGTTGATAAACAAATACCGCGGCAATTGACACCAGAACAATACCCATGCCCGACCAGATGGCGTAAACAATGCCCAGCGGCATAGTTTTCACCACCATCGACAGCCCCCAGAAAGCTACGCCATAGCCGACCACGACCACCAGCGACGGCCACAAGCGAGTGAATCCCTCAGAGGCTTTCAGCATGGTGGTGGCGATCACTTCTGCGACTATCGCCATGGTCAAATACATAAATCCGCTCATCGTTTTTTCTTCTGTAAGTTTACCTATTCACCAGTATGACGCGCCGGAAATAAATTGTCGTTAAACAACGATGACAATTTTTCTTCAGGGCCATTTAAAGTCGTGAAATATCTCCTTGTCGCATTTTTTGTCGATTTATCATCCGCCACACAAACGCGATAAAGGGCCAATATATCCCTCTGCTAGACTTTGTTAATTACTGCGAGAGGTGACTTTCGCAGCTTTTTGAGCAATGAAAGGTAAAGTTGATGATTACTACAGATGGTAATAATGCAGTCGCTTCCGTCGCCTACCGCGCCAGCGAAGTGATTGCCATCTACCCAATCACCCCCAGTTCGACCATGGCGGAACAGGCGGATGCCTGGTCCGGCGACGGCCGTCAAAATATCTGGGGCGACGTGCCGCGAGTGGTGGAAATGCAGTCGGAAGGCGGTGCGATCGCCACGGTACATGGCGCATTGCAAACCGGCGCGCTGTCGACCTCGTTTACCTCATCGCAGGGCCTGCTGCTGATGATCCCGACGTTGTACAAACTGGCCGGTGAACTGACGCCGTTTGTGCTGCATGTTGCTGCGCGCACCATCGCCACCCATGCGCTGTCGATTTTTGGCGACCATTCCGACGTGATGGCGGTACGCCAAACCGGCTGCGCCATGCTGTGCGCCAGCAACGTCCAGGAAGCACAGGATTTTGCGCTGATTTCCCAAACGGCCAGTCTCAACAGCCGCCTGCCGTTTATTCACTTTTTTGATGGTTTCCGCACCTCGCATGAAATCAACAAAATCGTGCCGCTGAGCGACGATACCCTGCGCCAGATGCTGCCTCAGGACGCGATTGATGCGCACCGCAGCCGCGCACTGTCGCCTGATCATCCCGTGGTGCGGGGCACCTCCGCCAACCCGGACACCTATTTCCAATCGCGCGAAGCCACCAACCCCTGGTATAACGCGACCTGCCAGCATGTGATTGACGCGATGGACAAGTTCGCCGAGATCACCGGCCGGGCGTATCAGCCCTTCGAATATTACGGCCATCCACAGGCCGAGCGCGTGGTGATCCTGATGGGGTCCGCCATCGGCACCTGCGAAGAAGCGATCGACGCCCTGTTGACCCGTGGTGAAAAAGTCGGCGTGCTGAAAGTGCGGCTGTTTCGGCCGTTTTCCGCGCAGCACCTACTCAGCGTGTTGCCGGAAAGCGCGAAGAAAATCGCCGTACTGGACCGTACCAAGGAGCCCGGCGCGCTGGCGGAGCCCCTGTATCTGGACGTGATGACCGCACTGGCTGAAGCGTTCAGCCGGGGTGAACGCGCCCATATGCCGATGGTGATCGGCGGCCGTTATGGGCTCTCCTCGAAAGAGTTTGGCCCTGACTGCGCGTTAGCCGTGTTTAACGAGCTGGCTCTGGATCGCCCGCGTCCACGCTTTACCGTCGGCATTTTCGACGATGTGACCGGTCTTTCCCTGCCACTCAGTGAAGAAACCCTGCCGCAGCGCGCGTCGCTGGAGGCGCTGTTCTACGGTCTTGGCAGTGACGGCTCCGTTTCCGCGACCAAGAACAACATCAAAATCATCGGCAACAGTACGTCAATGTATGCCCAGGGCTATTTCGTTTATGACTCGAAAAAGGCCGGAGGCCTGACAGTATCCCACCTGCGCGTCAGCGAACAGCCCATCAACTCGGCCTATCTGGTGAGTCGCGCCGACTTTGTCGGCTGCCACCAACTGCAATTTATCGATACTTACCAGATGGCGGAGCGCCTGAAACCCGGCGGCATTTTCCTGCTCAATACTCCCTATGGTGCCGAAGAGGCCTGGTCGCGGCTGCCGCAGGAAGTGCAAGCCGTCTTGCAGCAACGTCAGGCACGCTTCTATATCATCAACGCGGCGAAACTGGCACGTGAATGCCGGCTCGGTGCACGTATCAACACCGTAATGCAGATGGCGTTTTTCCATCTGACCCAAATTCTGCCGGGCGACGTAGCACTCCAGCAATTGCGGGATGCTATCGAACGCAGCTACAGCAACAAAGGCCAGGATATTGTTGAGCGCAACTGGCAGGCGCTGGCCGCCACGCTTGACGCGCTGATTGAAATCCCCCTGCAGCCGGTTAACGAAAGCAGCCCAATGCGACCGCCGATTGTCTCGGATGCGGCTCCTGACTTTGTCAAAACCGTGACCGCCGCGATGCTGGCCGGACTGGGGGATGCGTTGCCGGTGTCAGCCTTCCCGCCGGACGGTACCTGGCCGGTGGGGACCACCCAGTGGGAAAAGCGCAATATCGCCGAGGATATCCCCATTTGGCAGCCGGATCTGTGCACCCAGTGCAACCACTGCGTTGCCGCCTGCCCGCACTCCGCCATCCGCGCCAAAGTGGTTCAGCCGGAGGCCATGGAGCACGCCCCTGCCTCGCTGCAATCGCTGGATGTGAAAGCGCGCGACATGCGCGGCCAGAAATACGTACTGCAGGTCGCGCCGGAAGACTGTACCGGCTGCAATCTGTGCGTTGAAGTCTGCCCGGCAAAAGATCGCCAGAACCCGGACATCAAGGCCATCAACATGGCATCGCGCCTTGAGCACCTGACTGAAGAAAAAGCGCATTACGACTTCTTCCTGCAGTTGCCGGAAATTGATCCCTCGCAGATCGAGCGGATCGACATCCGTACCTCGCAGTTGATTTCGCCGCTGTTCGAATACTCCGGTGCCTGTTCCGGCTGTGGGGAAACACCGTACATCAAGCTGCTGACCCAGCTTTATGGCGACCGGTTGCTGATTGCCAACGCCACCGGCTGTTCGTCCATTTACGGCGGCAACCTGCCGACTACACCTTATACCACCAATGCCGAAGGCCGCGGTCCAGCCTGGGCCAACTCGTTGTTCGAGGATAATGCGGAGTTCGGTCTGGGCTTCCGCTTAACGGTCGATCAGCACCGCAGCCGCGTACTGCGTTTGCTGAACACCCTGGCGCCGCAGCTGCCGGCACAGTTGGTCAACGCTCTGCAGATGACGGATATCGCACCAGAGCCGCGTCGCCAACAGATTAAGGAACTGCGCGGCTTGCTGGCGCAGATTGAAGGTCACGACGCGCGCCAACTGGCGACTGACGCCGATTATCTGGTGGATAAATCCATCTGGCTGATTGGTGGCGACGGCTGGGCTTACGATATCGGGTTCGGCGGGTTGGATCACGTCCTCAGCCTGACCGAAAACGTCAACGTGCTGGTGTTGGACACTCAGTGTTACTCCAACACTGGCGGCCAGCAATCGAAGGCCACCCCGCTCGGGGCGGTGACCAAATTCGGCGAACACGGCAAGCGCAAGGCACGTAAGGATCTGGGCGTCAGCATGATGATGTACGGCCATGTTTACGTGGCGCAAATCTCGCTGGGTGCGCAGCTTAATCAGACGGTGAAAGCCATTCAGGAAGCCGAAGCTTATCCGGGGCCATCCCTGATCATTGCCTACAGCCCCTGTGAAGAACACGGTTACGATCTGGCACTCAGTCACGACCAGATGAAACAGCTGACCGCGACCGGATTCTGGCCGCTGTATCGCTTCGATCCACGTCGC
This sequence comes from Serratia sp. AXJ-M, assembly GCF_046531865.1. Taxonomy (NCBI): domain Bacteria; kingdom Pseudomonadati; phylum Pseudomonadota; class Gammaproteobacteria; order Enterobacterales; family Yersiniaceae; genus Serratia; species Serratia sp. AXJ-M. The sequence continues at coordinate 2,749,560 of NZ_CP059394.1, forward strand.
GCCGATGAGGGCAAACCGGCGCTGGCGCTGGATTCCCGGCCGCCAAACAGCAATCTGACCGATACGTTGCTGAAAGAACAGCGCTTCCGCCGCCTGAACTCACAGCAGCCGGAAGTCGCCAGCGCGCTGTATCAGGCCGCAGAAAAAGAGCTGAAGGAGAAGTACGACTTCCTCAGCCTGCTGGCTGGCAAGGGGGAAACCTCCTCCGCCGAGTAAACCCACGGGGCGCGACCGGTTCGCGCCCCGCTTTTGTTTTTTGCCACTGCGTAACTTTCTCCACGCCAGACGCCCTCGCGCAACACAGTATCGAATAACCTGAATCAGCCCTCAAAAACAGCTTGACCTTCCAAACGTGGTAAGTCCGATAAGTGCAATCAGAGCCGCTTCGGCTCAATAAATTCCACTGTCGACTTCAGTCGCGAAAGGTCAAATGATGAAAGCCAAACGTGTCACTCTAATCACTGCGGCGATAAGCGTCGCATTCGCTGTCGCCGGTTGCAAAGAGACGGTGTCCGCAGCTGCCCCCGCCAAGCCTCCGAGCGTACCAGTAGCCGAAGTGGTCGTTCGCCCGGTCACGCCTTTTGTCGAGTTCACCGGTTCGCTAACCGCTGTCAAACAGGTTGAACTGCGCCCAAGAGTCGCCGGATATCTGCAAGATGTCAGCGTGCCGGAAGGTCGCTGGGTTGAGAAAGGCCAACGGCTGTTTCTCATTGACTCTCGGGTGTACGAAGCCGCGCTGAGTGCCGCCAAAGCTCGCTTGCGCGAGGCTGAAGCAGCAGCGCGGCTCGCTCAAACGGAATATGCCCGTGCCACACAGCTGTTTGCTCAAAAGGTTTTTGCGCGTGCTCAGCTCGATACGGCAACCGCTTCGTTGAATGCAGGCAAAGCGCAGGTCGATGCCGCGAAAGCCGCACTGGCTGCGGCAGAGTTGGATATGGAGTTCACGCGCGTCACGGCGCCCATCAGCGGGCGCGTCGGCCAGGTGCTGGTCACCGAGGGCAACTACGTTACCAATGGCGTAACGCCGCTCACGACGATTGTCTCGACCAACCCGCTGCAGGTTTATTTCGACGTCGACGAGCGCACCTATTTGCGTTCGCTCGCCGCAGACCGCACTCGTGCCACCCCGCCGGCAACCAAGGTGATGGTCGCGCTGATCACCGACAAAACCTATACCCGAACTGGCCGTGTCGATTTTCTTGCCAACTCCGCCGACCGTGAGACGGGCACCGTGCGTATTCGCGCCGTTGTCGATAACGCCGATGGACAATTGACCCCTGGCCTGTTTGCCAAGGTCAAACTGGAAACCGGTGCACCGCGAGCCCGCGTACTGGTGTCCGATCAATCAATTGGCACCGATCAGGGCCGCCGCTATGTGTTGGTCGTCGGCAAAGGTGACAAAACCGAATATCGGCCAGTCGAGCTGGGCCCGATGGTCGAAGGCATGCGGGTGATCGAACAGGGTCTGCAGCCGGGTGAGCGTATCGTGGTCAAGGGCCTGGTACGCCCCGGTATGCAGATCACGCCGCAAACAACCGCCATTGATGGTGCTCCCATGACGGCGCCGACAACCACGGGGGCCGCGTAATGACTTTTCCTCGTTTCTTCATCGCACGCCCGATATTTGCCATCGTCCTGTCAATTTTGATGGTGCTCGCCGGCAGCGTGGCCTTCTTCCAACTGCCGCTTAGCGAGTATCCGGCAGTCACTCCGCCAACGGTGCAAGTGACCGCGTCTTACCCCGGAGCCAACCCCAAAGTGATCGCTGAAACGGTAGCGGCTCCGCTCGAACAGGCAATCACCGGGGTTGAGGGCATGTTGTACATGTCGTCGCAGTCGGCAACCGATGGCCGAATGATCCTGACCGTCACTTTCGCCCAGGGCACCAATGCCGATATGGCGCAGGTTCAGGTGCAGAACCGGGTTTCGCGCGCGCTGCCGCGGTTACCTGAAGAGGTTCAACGCCAGGGCGTCGTCACGCAGAAAACCTCGCCGGATATCCTGATGGTCGTTCACCTGCTGTCGCCTGATCAGCGTTACGATCCTCTCTACATTTCAAACTACGCTTACCTCCAGGTACGCGATGAGCTTTCCCGCATCCCCGGAGTCAGTGACGTTTTGGTTTGGGGTGCCGGCGAGTACAGCATGCGGCTTTGGCTCGATCCTGATTTGATCGCTGCGCGAGGGTTGACGGCCGGTGACGTTATCGCCGCCGTACGTGAACAGAACGTTCAGGTGGCGGCCGGCTCGGTTGGCCAGACGCCCAACTCCAACGCCGCATTCCAGGTGACGGTCAATACCCTCGGCCGCCTGACCGACGAGGAACAGTTTGGCGATATCATTATTCGCACCGGTAGCGACGGCCAAATCACTCGCCTGCGCGATGTCGCCCGCATCGAAATGGGGGCTGATGCCTACGCGTTGCGCAGCCTGCTCGACGGTGAGCCGGCCGTCGCGTTGCAAATTATTCAAAGCCCGGGAGCTAACGCGCTAGACGTTTCTAAGGCCGTGAGGGCCACCATGCAACGGCTCGAAACTCACTTTCCGGCAGGACTCACTTCGCGCATAGCTTATGACCCAACGGTCTTCGTCAGTGCTTCGCTGGAGTCGGTAGCCACCACCCTGCTGGAGGCGATCCTGTTGGTGGTGATCGTGGTAGTGCTGTTCCTGCACAACTGGCGCGCGTCGTTGATCCCATTGATGGCGGTGCCGGTATCGCTGATCGGGACCTTTGCCGTCATGCATCTGATGGGCTTTTCGCTCAATACCTTGTCGCTGTTTGGCCTGGTGTTGTCGATTGGGATAGTGGTCGACGACGCGATCGTCGTGGTCGAAAATGTCGAACGACATATCGAAAATGGCGAGGAGCCTCCCCAGGCCGCAAGACGCGCCATGGACGAAGTGACCGGCCCCATCATCGCCATTACCTCGGTGCTTGCCGCCGTATTCATCCCCACTGCCTTCCTGAGCGGCCTGCAGGGGGAGTTTTATCAACAATTTGCGCTCACCATCGCCATTTCAACCATTCTGTCGGCCATCAACTCCCTGACACTCAGCCCGGCGCTGGCCGGCCTTTTGTTGCGTCCGCGCAAGGCTGCGATCGCCCGAGATCCGCGTGCCCTGCGCGGTCGAGCCGATCGGTTGTTCCGTGCGTTTGGCCGGCCTTTCCGACACGCGCCTAGCGCTTATGGCAATACGGTCCGCAAAGTGGTCCGGGTTAGCGGTCTGGCGCTTTTGGTCTACGGTGGCTTACTGGCACTGACCTTCTTCGGCTTTAAGGCGGTTCCGCCCGGCTTCGTACCGATGCAGGACAAATACTACCTGGTTGGTATTGCCCAACTGCCCAATTCGGCCTCGCTGGAACGCACCGATGCGGTCGTCAAACAGATGTCGAAAATCGCGCTGGCGGAACCCGGTGTCGAGAGCGTCGTAGCCTTCCCAGGGCTGTCGATCAACGGCTTCGTCAACGTACCGAATGCCGCCGTCATGTTCGTTATGCTTGACCCGTTTGAAGCTCGTACAACAGACGATCTCAGCGCGACCGCGATTGCCGGCCGCCTGCAAGCAAAATTCGCCGGCATTCCCGACGGCTTCCTCGGCGTATTTCCACCGCCACCGGTACCGGGACTGGGCGCCACCGGCGGTTTTAAAATGCAAATTGAGGATCGCAGCGGCGCCGGATTGGATGCTCTGGTTCAGCAAACCCAGATCCTGATGACCAAAGCCACCGAGTCGGGACAGGTGGCCGGACTGATGACCAGCTTTGACGTCAATGCCCCACAACTCGACGTTGCCATCGATCGTACCAAAGCCATGAGTCAGGGCGTCCGTCTGGCGGATATCTTCGAATCGCTGCAGGTCTATCTCGGTTCTCTCTATGTCAACGATTTCAACCGCTTTGGCCGCACCTACAAAGTAACCGCCCAGGCCGATGCAGACCATCGCATGCAGGCAGAAGCCATCGGTCGCCTGCAAGTACGCAATGCTGCCGGGAAAATGCTGCCTTTATCTTCATTTGTTACCGTCACACCGAGCTCAGGCCCAGACCGAGTGATCCACTACAACGGCTATCCTTCCGCCGACATCTCCGGCGGCGCAATGGCCGGCATCAGTTCGGGTCAGGCGGTAGCCGTGATGGAGCGTCTGGCGAAAGAAGTGCTGCCGGAAGGCATGACTTTTGAATGGACCGACCTTACCTACCAGCAAAAGCTGGCCGGGGATTCGGCGTTGTTCATCTTCCCGCTGTGTGTGCTTCTGGCCTATCTCATCCTTGCCGCTCAGTACAACAGCTGGTTGTTGCCGCTGGCCGTCCTGTTGATTGTGCCGATGTGTCTGCTGAGCGCCATTATTGGCGTCTGGATGACCGGCGGTGACAACAACGTCTTTGTGCAAATCGGGCTGATCGTACTGGTCGGTTTGGCCGCCAAAAATGCCATTCTTATCGTCGAGTTCGCCCGCACTCTCGAGGCCGAGGGCGCAAGCGCGCTGGATGCGGTTATTGAGGCTTGTCGGCTGCGACTGCGGCCAATCCTGATGACCTCCCTGGCCTTTATCGCCGGTGTGGTTCCTCTGGTCTTTGCCGGCGGTGCCGGGGCGGAGATGCGCCATGCAATGGGTATCGCCGTCTTCGCCGGCATGCTAGGCGTGACGCTGTTCGGTCTGTTCCTGACGCCGGTGTTTTATGTGGTGATGCGTAACCTGTCCGTTCGTATCGAACGCCGCCGGGCAGAATCGAAGCTGCGCAAACAGCGCATTAAGGAGAGCACCTCATGAAAAGCCTCTATCAATCGCTGTGGTTCCCCCTGAGTGCGCTTACCCTGTTAACCGGGTGTTCATCTGTAGGGCCAGACTATTCGCCGCCTTCGCTGTCTTCGGCACGGCTTCCCGCCAGCTTTGGTGCAGCTTCGCCAGGCCTTAATTCCGCTGCCGTGGAGGTTGAATGGTGGCGTGCCTTCGACGATCCGATATTGAGCGGACTGATCCGGCAGGCGCTTTCGGTTAATCATGATATCGGCATTGCCGCCATGCGGCTCGAAGAAGCAAAAGCCCTGCTGCGCGAGGATCGTCAGAGCTTTCTGCCAAGCGGCGGCCCTGCTTTCAGCTATGAAAACCGTCGCAAGAGCGAGATAGAGACATCGCCTGACCAGGCTCGTCAGCAGGAAACCTATCGCGGTGCCGTAGACACCGCCTGGGAAATCGATCTGTTCGGTCGCGTGCGCCGTTCGGTTGAGGAAGCCCAGGCGCAGGCAGGCTCGCGTGAAGCCTTGTTGCGCGATGTGCAAGCCGGCGTTGCAGCAGCGGTGGCCGCCACCTGGTTTGAACTGCGCGGTATCGAGGCCGAGCTTGCTGTCGTTGAAGATATCACCCGAAGCCAGCGCGAGAGCCTGGCTCAGGTTGAACGTCTGGCGAATGCCGGTTCAGCCAGTGAGTTTGACCGACTGCGCGCCGAGGCGTTATTGCGCAATGTTGAGGTTGTCGCCCCCGAGCTCGAGCGCCGTCGCGCGGTTTCCGTCAATGCGCTGGCGGTATTGCTTGGCGAAACGCCGCAAAGGTTTAGCCCTCCAGTCGCCATACCTGGGCGTGATGAACTGAAGGTTACCTCCCTCGCCGTCGGCAACCCCGAGGCGCTCCTGGCACGACGTGCCGATATTGCGGCGGCCGAACGCACTCTGGCGGCAGCAACCGCGCGGATTGGGATAGAAACGGCAGGTCTCTACCCCGAGATCCAGGTACAAGGCTCGATCGGATTCGTTGCCGGGAACCTCGATGCAGTGAACGGTGCCGGAGCTTTGTCCGGTTTTATCCTTCCGGTCATTCGCTGGTCTCTGCTCGATAACGGTCGCGTCCGAGCGCGGATTGCCGCCAGTGAAGCTCGCGCCCAAGAAGCCCTGCTCCTCTACGATCAAACCCTATTGCGCGCGCTGCAGGAAACCGACGACGCCTTCAAAGCCTATAAAGCAACAGGCAGCACGCTCGAACTGCGCCTGCTTGAATCAGCAGCCAATCGTGAGGCCGCTCGTCTCGCCCGGCTGCAGTTTTCCCAGGGGCAAGGCCTCTATCTGGAAGTCCTTGACGCAGAGCGTTCCGACTTTAACAGCCGGCGAGCGCTGGCGGTCGCACGCACCGAACAACAACTCGCCGTGGTCAGCATCTATAAGGCATTGGGAGGTGGTTGGCAGGTGTGTACTGTGGAGACGACGCTCTGCGGCGGTGCCAAAACGAGGCCGAATCTGCCCCTGGCAAAACAAATCCCTGACAGGTCTTGACCTTCCCACAGTGGGAAGCTTTAAGCTTTTCGATATCCGAATCAGTAAAGGGGTAGTTCAATGACTTCCGTCTCTGTGCAACAAGGTTCTAATTCAGCCCTGCGCACCACTCGTCTGAGTCTGCCGGTCGAAGGTATGACCTGTGCTTCCTGCGTTGGCCGCGTCGAACGTGCGCTAAAAGCCGTTCCCGGCGTGCAAACAGCAACGGTCAACCTGGCCACCGAGCGCGCCGATATCACTTTCGGCGATCCCGCCGATCCGCAGGCAGCCGTTGGTGCCATCGAGAGCGCCGGTTACGCCGTTCGTGAAGAAACCACTGAACTCGGCATCGAAGATATGACCTGCGCGTCCTGTGTCGGTCGGGTTGAGAAAGCGCTCAGGCAAATTCCGGGCGTGATCGAAGCGAATGTCAACCTGGCGACCGAGCGTGCCCGGGTGCGCCATAGTGCCGGGATCGTCACCACGGCCATGCTTGAAGCCGCGGTCGAACAGGCCGGTTATAAGGCCCGCCGCTTGTCTGCCGCCACGGCAAGTTCGGACGATCAAGACAGTGAAAGGCGCGAGAACGAAGCCCGTGGACTACGCCGATCTTTACTGATTGCCGCCCTCCTGACCTTGCCAGTATTCGTCCTCGAAATGGGCTCGCACCTGATTCCCGCGATGCATCATTGGGTGTTAGGGGTTCTGGGTGAACAGCGCAATGGGTATCTGCAGTTCGTGCTTACCACGCTGGTGCTGTTTGGGCCCGGCCTGCGCTTCTTCCGCAAAGGCGTGCCGGCGTTGCTGCGCGGTGCCCCTGACATGAACTCGCTGGTGTCGGTGGGTACAGCGGCGGCTTATGGCTACTCGGTGGTGGCCACTTTCATTCCGCAAGTGCTGCCGCAAGGTACCGCCAACATCTATTTCGAAGCCGCCGCGGTGATCGTTACGCTGATTTTGCTTGGGCGCACGCTGGAGGCTCGCGCCAAGGGGCGAACCTCTCAGGCGATAAAACGGTTGGTTGGGCTGCAGGCCAAAACGGCGCGCGTCGAGCGTAACGGTGAAACCCTGGAAATCCCGCTCGACCAGGTGACCACCGGTGATGTCGTGTTCGTTCGCCCGGGCGAGAAGATCCCGGTCGACGGTCAGGTCGTCGAAGGTGCCTCTTATGTGGATGAAAGCATGATCACCGGCGAACCGGTGCCGGTGTCCAAGAGTGTCGGTGCCGAAGTGGTCGGCGGCACCATCAACAAAACCGGGGCATTCAGCTTCCGCGTCACCAAAGTCGGTGCCAATACGGTACTCGCGCAAATTATCCGCTTGGTTGAGGAAGCCCAGGGTTCCAAGCTGCCGATCCAGGCGTTGGTCGACAAGGTGACCCTGTGGTTCGTCCCGGCGGTGATGGCGGCGGCAGCGCTGACGTTCCTGATCTGGTTGATCTTCGGACCGACGCCGGCACTGACCTTCGCGCTGGTGAATGCGGTGGCCGTGCTGATTATCGCCTGCCCTTGCGCCATGGGACTGGCCACCCCCACCTCGATAATGGTCGGCACTGGCCGCGCCGCCGAGCTCGGCGTGCTGTTCCGTAAAGGCGAAGCCTTGCAGGCACTACGAGATGTCAGCGTTATCGCGCTGGACAAAACTGGCACCCTGACCAAAGGTCGCCCTGAGTTGACCGACCTGGTCCCGGCCGAGGGCTTCGATTACGACGAGGTTCTGGCGTTGGTTGCCGCCGTGGAGACGCGTTCGGAGCACCCTATCGCCGAAGCCATCGTCGCCGCCGCAAAACAGCGCGACATCAAGATCGCCGCTATTGAAGCCTTCGATGCCACACCGGGCTTCGGTGTATCAGCCAAGGTCAGCGGCCGAACCGTCTCCGTTGGAGCCGATCGCTTCATGACGCAGCTCGGCCTGGACGTGGCCAGTTTCCTGCCGGCCGCCCAGCGTCTCGGTGAGCAAGGCAAGAGCCCGCTTTATGCTGCGATAGACGGTCATTTGGCGGCGGTGATCGCCGTTGCGGACCCGATTAAAGAGACCACGCCAGAGGCAATCAGGGCGCTGCACGCATTGGGGCTCAAGGTCGCGATGATCACCGGTGATAATGCAGCAACCGCCTCGGCAATCGCCCGACAGCTCGGTATCGATGAGGTCGCGGCTGAGGTTTTACCCGACGGTAAGGTCGCGGCGCTGAAGCAGTTCCGCAGCCATGGTGCACGCGTCGCTTTCGTGGGGGACGGCATCAACGACGCCCCGGCGCTGGCCGAAGCAGATGTTGGGTTGGCCATCGGTACGGGAACCGATGTAGCTATCGAAGCGGCAGACGTGGTGTTGATGTCCGGTGACCTGCGTGGTGTGGCAAATGCCATTGCGCTCAGCCAGGCGACGATCCGCAACATCAAGCAGAACCTGTTCTGGGCCTTTGCCTACAACGCAGTGCTGATCCCGGTTGCGGCAGGCATGCTTTACCCGATAAATGGCACCTTGCTTTCGCCGATCTTCGCCGCTGCAGCGATGGCGCTCTCCAGCGTCTTCGTGCTCGGCAACGCGCTCCGTCTAAAGCGTTTCCAGGCACCGATGGGTATCGAATCCCGCCCTGTCGGGCCGGAAAACGTAAAGGTTTAGGCGGCAACACTACAACACGTTTGAGGAGGCCAGCATGGCCAGTGAATTTCATCCTCAGGTCGTCATCTACACCATGCCGACGTGCTCAGACTGCCAAACGTTGAAATCCTGGCTCGAAAATGAAGGGATCGCTTTCGAAGAACGCGATCTCTCCAACCCCGAGATCAGCGAGGAGGCCAAGGCGCGTGGCGGTGTATGTATCGCACCAACCACTCAGGTGAACGCGAAAGTGTTCTATCGCACCTATCACCTGGATTGGTTGTGGTACTCGATCTGTCCAATCGCGCCAGCGAGTGCCAGCGATAACGCTACCTGTCGACCCGTAGCCGATCCCCCGCTTTAGGGAAATTTAATGAATCCCCCAGAAGGAGTGAATAATGAACATCGGTCAAGCAGCCAAGTCTTCTGGCGTTTCAGCAAAGATGATCCGCTATTACGAACAAATTGGCCTGATCCCGAAAGCCCTTCGTTCTGATGCCGGTTACCGGCATTACAGCCCACAGGACGTACACAGTCTGCGATTTATTCGTCGTGCACGCGATCTGGGGTTTTCTGTCGAGCAGATCTCGGCCCTGCTGGTCTTGTGGAACGACCGCGATCGTGCCAGCGCCGACGTTAAAGAGATGGCGCTTTCCCATGTTGCCAGGTTGAAAGCCAAGATCGCCGAACTGCAAGAGATGGCGCAAACGCTCGAATACCTTGCCGATCACTGCCATGGCAACGATCGCCCAGACTGCCCGATCCTGGCGGATTTGGCTGAGCCTGCCACAACCACGGAGCCCAGCCTGCAACCCCCTCGTGAGGCGCCACGCTTTGGCGCTTATACACCGGTATCGTCATTGAATTCAAAGCAAAAATTTTCACTGAAAAGCGTTTGACCTTGCCACGCTGTCAACCCGCATAGTGACCGGACACCCTAAAGAACCAGGAGATTGATATGCACAGTTTCTACATTCCCAATATGACCTGCGGCGGTTGCGCGAAATCCGTCACCAAGGCACTGCACAGTGTCGATCCGCAGGCCCAGATTGAAACCGACCCGGCCGCGCGTCAGGTTCAGGTCGATAGTACTCAGGACGAAAGTGATTTTCTCGCGGTGCTGCGTGAAGCAGGCTATCCGGCGCGAGAAGACCAATAGCCAACCCACATTGGTCTGAAAAACTCACACTGAGCGAATCAACGTCGTCGCCAGTCTTAATCGATACAGGCCACAGAAAAGGAAATCACAGCATGAAAAACGTCAATCTGGCCCTCACTGCCCTCGCGCTGGCCACCCTGTCGTTCACGACCGTCGCCGCTACCCTGGTTGACTCAGCACCCGCCGATCGGCAAAAAGCCGGGATCATTAGCGCCTGCGCAGCAAGCAATAATCTTTCTAGCCTACAGCGGGAACTGGAAGCCAAGGCGGTCGAAGCCGGCGCCGAGGTTTATCGCATCATCGGCGCCTCCGGCAATAACCGTCTGTGTGGCACAGCTGAAATTTATAAATAAAATTGAGTCGGTAAGACATGAGGCCCACATGCGGCCTCATGTGGGTTTGGCACCCATTATTTTCCGTTTTCCATCCCCACCACGCAAAACACGCTGGTATTCGTTCTCACAATCCGTACCATACACGCCACATTGATGCATGTTGGGTGCGTTTATCCCCAGACAACCAGGCATGACAGCACGCCAAGGTTCTTCACGGCCCCGAGAGCGAAATGAATAATGACCCAATCAGCCTGTTGAATGCTAAACTTGCTGCCTAAAACGTCATGCCCATAGTGCCCCCAATTGAGAACGAGCACGATTTAAATGTCAGAAAAACAAACCGTTAGTCAAAAAGAGCAATACAACCTCAACAAATTGCACAAGCGTCTGCGCCGCAACGTGGGCGAAGCGATTGCCGACTTCAACATGATTGAAGAAGGCGACCGCATCATGGTCTGCCTGTCCGGCGGTAAAGACAGCTACACCATGCTGGAAATTCTGCGCAACCTGCAGCAGAGTGCACCGGTCAATTTCTCACTGATTGCCGTTAACCTCGATCAGAAACAGCCTGGCTTCCCTGAGCATATCCTGCCAGCCTATCTGGAAAGTTTAGGGGTGGAATACAAGATCGTTGAGGAGAACACCTACAGCATCGTCAAGGACAAGATCCCCGAGGGCAAAACCACCTGCTCCCTGTGTTCGCGTCTGCGCCGCGGTATCCTTTACCGCACCGCCACCGAGCTGGGTGCCACCAAGATTGCGCTCGGCCACCACCGTGACGACATTCTGCAGACCCTGTTCCTCAATATGTTCTACGGCGGCAAACTGAAAGGCATGCCACCTAAACTGATGAGCGACGACGGTAAGCACGTGGTGATCCGCCCGCTGGCTTACTGCCGTGAAAAAGATATTGAGCGTTTCTCGGTGGCGAAAGCATTCCCGATTATTCCGTGCAACCTGTGCGGTTCGCAGCCTAACCTGCAGCGTCAGGTAATTGGCGACATGCTGCGCGACTGGGATAAACGCTATCCAGGCCGCCTGGAAACCATGTTCAGCGCAATGCAAAACGTGGTGCCTTCGCACCTGAGCGACTTTAACCTGTTTGATTTCAAAGGCATTCACCACGGCAGTGAAGTCGTTGACGGTGGCGATTTGGCCTTCGATCGCGAAGACATTCCGATGCAGCCGGTGGGTTGGCAGCCGGAAGAGACGGATGAACCTGCCCCGGCACGTTTAGACGTGCTCGAAATCAAGTAAGCCGTTGTTCCGCCCGCACACTGCGGGCGGCTCTTTACCCCCTTCAGTTGGCGATCCCGCTCGCATTTTCAGCAGAATTCACCAGACAGTGCGGTTTTTATTCTATACTGTGTTTTTATACAGTCACCAGGAGATTACCGATGAACATCACCCCCTGCTTGTCTCACGTTTCTCTCGGCAGCAATAATTTTGACGCCGCAGCTGATTTTTACGATCGCACCCTCGCCGCCTTAGGTTGCCGCCGGGTTTTGGAACACCCAGGGGCCATAGGCTACGGTCGCGATTATCCGGAGTTTTGGTTGCAGCTGCCGATCGACGGCAAACCGGCCACCACCGGCAACGGCATTCATGTGGGTTTTTTCGCCACCAGCAAGCAGCAGGTTGATGATTTTTACCGGCAGGCGCTGCTGGCCGGAGCGACGGATGAAGGTGCCCCCGGTTCACGGCCGCACTATGGTGAAGCCTATTACGGCTGCTTTGTACGTGACCTGGACGGGCACAAGATTGAAGCCAGTTTCTGGGATGAGAGTGCGGCCTGAGGGCAAATTGCGGACAAAAAAATGCCGGTGATTAAACCGGCATCGTATGAATCAATGTGCTATGCAGTAATTCTAAATATAAGAAAGTAAGACAATTATGGAGCGCAACGCCCATCGCTTGACGTTGCATTCACCTGCGAGATAGATCATGCCTCATTTCCCCCCGACAAAAGTTGATATCGCTCAATGTTAACCGGGGTTTTACCTCTTTTTGGCTACAACCAACGCCGTCGCTTCAGCCACCAGCCCACGCCGAACACCAATCCGGCCAGCATCAGGCAAAATGCCGCAAAGCCGAATGGATTACCGCCCCCAGGGATCCCGCCCAGGTTGACGCCGAACAAACCAGTCAAAAAGGTCGTAGGCAAAAACACCATCGCCAGGAGCGACATGGTGTAGGTGCGGCGGTTCATGGCATCGGCCATTACCGTGGTGATTTCGTCAGAAAGGATCGCGGTACGTGCAATGCTACCGTCCAGGTCATCCAGCCCGCGCCCCAGCCGATCGGCAATATCCTGCATGCGGCGACGATCGTCGTCATTCATCCAGGGCAAACGATCGCTGGCTAAACGCGAGAACACGTCGCGTTGCGGTGCCATATAACGACGCAGCACAATCAACTGCTTGCGGATCAGCGCCAATTGCCCCCGTTCGGGGACCTGCTGCTCCAGTAACGAATCTTCCAGATCGATGATTTTATCGTGCAGATCTTCGATAAACTCGCTGGCGTGGTCGGTCAGCGCGTCCGATATCTCCACCAGCCAGTTACCGCTGTTGGTTGGCCCACTGCCGCTTTGCAGATCGTTCACCACCTGGTCAATGGAATAGACCTTGCGATGGCGGGTAGAAACGATGAGTTTATCGGTCATGTAAACGCGGATAGTGACCAGCTGATCCGGCCGCGAGTTGGCGTTAAAGTTGATGCTGCGCAGCGTGATCATGGTGCCTTCGCCCACCTTGCTGACGCGCGGCCGGGAACTTTCGCCGGATAAAGCCTCTCTTACCGCATCCGGCAAAAGCGGTGTGGTAGCCAGCCACTCGGCGCTGGCTGGGTGCGCATAATCGAGATGCAGCCAGCACGGCTCATCGCAGGTGACTTTATCATCGTAATCAATCGATGTTACACCGCCCTTACCATCGAGTTGGTAGGCATAGACTGCGTCAGGAACCTGTAACTCGCGCCCCTCAATGACTTCCATTCCTCATCCTCTTTGCTTTTCAGTTACCTCAGAGTCTAGCGTTAATGCCAGGCGGATCAAAGATGAAGCCGTGCGAATGCTACGCTCGAAATGGCCTTATAGGCTAACATGGAGGAATAATGCGCAAACCCTAAAGCTGGTGCTTAATGACCCCCACTCGAACATTGGTATTGGCCTCAGTAGCGGCGGTTATCGCAACCCCGTTTCATCCACTGTTTGCCGCAGATAGCACACTCGACACCCTTGCCGACGCATACCGGGTGAAACTGGGACCAACAGCAGGAAATTTGCCCTACTTTGTCGCGCAACCCCAGATAATCACGCCAGATAGCGCGTTAATCGTGCTGCACGGACATCCCAGAGATGCGGGGAAAACCCTGGCCGCCGCGGTAAAAGCGGCTCAACTTGCAGGCAAAACCGGCCAGGCGCTGTTGGTCGCCCCGCTGTTCCCGGTCAGTAATGCTCAGTCCACACGCTGCCATTCTCCCGGCGTTCCACAAGCGCAGGCCGGGGACGCGCTGTGGAGTTGCAGTTCCTGGATCGAAGGCGGTTTGGACAACCAGGGAAGAACCAGCTCGTTTGCCGCGCTTGATCGCCTGGTTGCCGAATTGAAAGTAAAATGGCCGCAGATACGCTGGGTCACCGTTGCAGGGTTTTCCGCCGGCGCACAGTTTGTACAGCACTATGTCGGTTTCGCCAATCCGCCGCCCGGCGTAAAACTGCGCTTTGTGATATCCGACCCCGGCAGCTGGCTCTATTTTGACAGTCACCGACCGCTGCCGGTAAACAACGAGCGCCCTGTCGATTGGCGAGATTGTGATTCAACAGGGGGCTGCACCTTCGATTGGGTTGAGGTTAACAGTGACGCCTGCCCGAGCGTCAATCGTTGGAAATACGGCATTGAGGCTATTCCGAGCTACCTCGACCAACAGACTGAATCAGTACGCCAACGCTATGCCACGGCGAATATCACCTATATGGTTGGCGCAAAGGACAGCGGCGACGCGCCAGGCAGCTTCTACAAAATACTCGACAAATCTTGTGCGGCACAGGCGCAAGGCCCCGATCGTCTACAACGCGGCATCGCCTATGCGGCTTACGATCGACGTTTTATTGCCCCGCGCGCCAAACGTGATTTAGCGATCGTTCCCGACTGTACACATGACGTGTCCTGCGTATTTCCCTCACCCATTGGGCGTCAGGTATTATTTAACAAAAATGCAGACTAATAATAACGGAGATGAAATAAAACCCGACCGATAAATGCGGATATCGTGGAATAAAGCGCTGGCTATCGCGCCATTATTATGACTTAACATATTCACAGCAATCTTAATTCATAATGACAATAAAAAATTAACAAAAAGCTGTTCCAGCTCAAATTTGAGAGGCATATACTTCCCTCACTACGAGGAGGTAGTTATGTTACGCGACCATTTAAAATTAAACGACAGCGATACGCTGGAGAAAATCCGCAGCGTTAATTTTCAAAATCAGGGCCAGGAAGAGATCAGCGAGTTTATCGTTAAGAATGCCAGCGGTGCGCAGGTTGGCAAGGTATCGGTGCACGATCATCTCAGCACCCGGCGTTCTTACCCAACCAGCTATCGCATTACCCAAACGGACATGAGCGGCCGCATCCTGGTTGATGCCATGCGGGACAGCTTATAAAGCATAAATAACGACCTGTTTTACCCACTATTCATTGCCGAATATAAAGGGCTCTCCGGTTATTTCAACGGACAGCATCGCCCTGGCTGAAATAAGCTATTGGGGTTTATTTTATTATTCGACAAATATTGATAACCAGGCCCCGAATTAACGGAGCCTGGTTAAATGCAGTTATTAATGCTTGATAATATACATCGTCTGGCTGTAGGCCACGTCTTCCGGATTGGTGATCGGGTAACCTTTTACCCAAGGCTTGATCAGACGGCCATTGGTGTATTGGTAAATCGGCGCGATCGGCGCCTGTTCCGCGATGATCTGCTCCAGTTTGTTGTAATCCGCCGTCAGGGCCGCGGCGCTGGTTTCACGGCTGGCCTGCGCCAACAGCTTGTCGTAATCCGCACTCTTGAATTTGGCGATATTGCCGCTGTGGGTGGAGCTCAACAACGACAGGAAGGTCGAGGCTTCATTGTAATCGCCCACCCAGGAAGCGCGCACCACGTCGAAATTGCCGGTGTTGCGGCTGTCGATATAAGTTTTCCATTCCTGATTCTGCAACTTAACATCGATCCCAAGGGTTTTCTTCCACATTGAGGCCACGGCGATGGCTATTTTCTGATGGCTTTCTGAAGTGTTATACAACAGCGTCAGCTTCAAAGGGTTATTAGGGCCATAGCCGGCCGCCTGCATCAGCGCCTTGGCCTGGGCATCCAGTTCGGCCTGCGGCTGCTGTTGCAACAGACTCACTTCCGGTTTAAACCCTGCGGTCACATCCGGCGTAAAGTGATAAGCCGGTTTCTCACCGGTGCCTAACACTTTTTCGGCGATAATTTTGCGATCGATCGCGTAAGACAGCGCCTTGCGCACCCGCACATCGTTGGTCGGCGCCCGTTGGGTGTTGAAAGCATAATAATAGGTGCCGAGTTGGTCCGGGGTATACACCTGATCCGGAATGTCTTTCAGCAGTTTTTGGTACATGTTTTTAGGGAAGGATTCGGTGATATCGATATCGCCGGCCAGGTAGCGTTTAGTGGCGTTAGATTCCTGGTTGATTGGTACAAAGGTCACCTTGGTCAAAACGGTATGCGCGTGATCCCAATAGTGTTCGTTGGGCGCCAGCACCAGTTTCTCGTTGACCACACGCTCCTGTAGCTTATACGCACCGTTGCCCACCAGATTGCCGACTTTGGTCCAGTCATTGCCAAATTTCTCCACCACCGCTTTATTCGCCGGGAACAGGCTGAAGTTGGCCGTCAGGCTGACAAAATAGGGTACCGGCTTATTCAACTGTACTTTTAAGGTGTAATCATCCAGCGCCGTTACGCCCAGCTTGTCCGCTGGCAATTTACCGGTAATGATCTCATCGGCATTCTGGATACCTGCCAGCTGGGCAAACCAGGCAAAGGGAGACAGACTTTTTGGTTCGACCAGGCGTTGCCAGCTATAGACAAAGTCTTTTGCCGTGACAGGGTCACCGTTAGACCAGCGTGCGTCCTTACGCAGTGTGAAAATATAGGTTTGGTTATCCGTGGTTTGCCAACGGGTGGCAACGCCAGGGATCACTTTGCCGTTGGCATCCTGATTCACCAAACCTTCAAACAGATCACGCGCCAATTGTGCTTCCGGCAGCCCGACCGCCTTGATGGGATCGAGCGAAGCAGGCTCATCTTTGATATGGCGAACAATTTCCTGCTTTTCCGCCAGAGTGGTACCCGGGGGAACCTGCGCCGCCATTGCGCTGCTCAATCCTGCGCCGATCGCTACCGCACACAGCGCCAAACGAAAACCCTGTTGAATTATTTTTCTCGTCATTCTGATTCATCCCCGTTAACCATCTGAATTTTTTATCTTATAGCACAAGATTAGTCTCACCTAGAGTTCCAGGCGGACAAGATGTAAAAACTGGGGGCCAGGCAATAAAAAATGCCCGTACGACGAAGTCGACACGGGCATTTTGATCTCGACGAGGATTATTCGTAAAGATGGATGCTGTTGATACGGTAGCTGAATTCTTCGCCCTCTTCTTCATCGAAGATAGTGAAGAAGCCTTTCTCCACCAGCGGCTTGGCATGGATATCGGTCTTTTGCATCTGACGTGACTCGGCATCGTCATAGCCATAGTCCAGATAGAAGCTGTTTTTTTGATAGTCGACGTGCAGGGTAAACGGATAGTTGGACTCATCGCCGCGCCCGTCGTCGTTTTTCACCACGCCGAACCATTCACCCTGGCGGATTTGGTTTTCCTCGTCCACGCCGCACAGCAGCGTGATGGTATCTTTTTCATTTTCGCTATAGCTGGCAATAATTCTGGCTACTGGCATGTTAAATCCCCTGTTTGGTTATTGGGTTAGCTTTGCCGATAGTATAACAACAGCGAATTGACCGGCGGGGTTTTATTGTTACCTGCGCTAACGCACAGTTCACATAACGCGCGATAGCTGAACAATAGCTCTGGGAAAGTGCAGCTAAAGCGTAATACACTGAATAAAATGATAATCACTCTCGACCTTTAAATCAGGGAACGCATCATGATCCAGCATCGACCGCGCAGTGAACGTGGCCAATTGGCCGTTGCAGGAGAGAATTACGGCAGTTCGCTGCTGGGCGCACCGCTGCTCTATTTCCCGGCGGCCATCAGTAGCCCGGATACCGGGCTGATCATCGCCGGTACGCACGGCGACGAAGGTGCCGCTATTGTCACGCTGTCCTGTGCGCTGCGCAGCATCGCCCCCAATCAGTTGCGTCACCATGTGGTGCTGGCCGTCAACCCGGATGGCTGCCAACTCGGGCTGCGCGCCAATGCCAACGGGGTCGACCTGAATCGCAATTTCCCGGCGGCCAACTGGCGCTCTGGCGACACGGTTTATCGCTGGAACAGCGCGGCGGAGGCTCGGGACGTTAAGCTTTCGACCGGTGGTCGTCCGGGTTCCGAGCCGGAGACCCAGGCGCTGTGCCACCTGATCCATCGGCTGAAACCTCGCTGGGTAGTCTCCTTCCATGAACCCTTGGCCTGCATCGAAGATCCTGCCAGCTCTCAGCTTGGCGTCTGGCTTTCGCACAAATTTGCCCTGCCGCTGGTCACCAGCGTCGGTTACGAGACGCCGGGATCGTTCGGCAGTTGGTGCGCCGATCTGTCGCTGCCCTGCATCACCGCAGAGTTCCCACCAATCTCTGCCGATGCCGCCAGCGAAAGCTACCTCGACGCCATGGTGGAATTACTGACCTACCCGGACTGAGTCGGTTACGGGGCGAGGTTGATCGCCCCACATTCGAAATCCAGACCCGGTTCAACGTCCTTCGCCAGCCAGGTTGGCCCGTCCAAATCGACGAATCGCGCCCCCGGAGCCAAGGGTAACGCCGCGCCGATCGCTCGAGAAGTGCAGAGCATGCAGCCCAGCATGATGGCGAACCCTTGCTCTCGCGCCAATGCCGCCAACGCCAACCCTTCCGTCAGACCGCCGGTCTTGTCCAGCTTGATATTGACCATCTGATAGCGACCGGCCAACCGCGGTAGATCGCTACGCGTGTGGCAGCTCTCATCGGCGCAAATCGGTAACGGGTGGATAAAGTTTTCCAGCGCGCTGTCGTCCTTCGCCGGCAGCGGTTGCTCCAGCATCGCCACGTCCAGATCCGCCAACAGCTGACAACGTGCCGCCAACCCCTCCGCCTGCCAGGACTCATTGGCGTCGACGATCAAGGTGGCCGTCGGCACTGCCGCACGGATCGCCACCAGTCGTTCACTGATCAGGTGGTTATCCAGCTTGATTTTCAACAGCCGGGCCCCTTGTTGCTCAAGCTCACGCGCGGCGAACGCCATCGCCTCCGGCGAGCCGATGCTGACGGTTTGCGCCATCACAATGCGTTCCGGCTCTACGACTGCGCTGCGTTGCCACAGGCTCTGGCCGTTCAGGCGACATTCCAGATCCCACAGTGCAGAATCCACCGCATTACGCGCTGCACCTGCCGGCATTAGCCGCTGCAGTTGCTCCCGCGTCACGCCCTGTTCCACAGCCGTTACCACTTCAGCCAGCTGCGCCATCACCGAGGCTTCACTTTCGCCGTAACGCGCATATGGCGTACATTCGCCGCTGGCACGCACGCCCTGCTGTTCAATTTCGACAACCACGACTTTGGCTTCGGTACGGCTACCGCGAGCTATCACAAAGGCAGTATGCAGCGGCCAGGCTTCTGGGTAAAAACGCATGCTTCTCATAACGGCTCCTGAGGCGAAAATTGCGCATAAACAAGGGCGACCAGAAGGATAAATTCTGGACACAACCTAATATATACAACTATTTAGCAAACTTTATATATCCAACCCGCAATTGTTGACATAAACTGATGCCAGGGTGTGAACCTAATGTTAAGCGCGGCGTAAAGTCCCTTTTCATTAGGCTCATGCCCTTTGTATAAACACCTGTAAAAGGAATCAAGCTAATGACTCAGACAGTACATTTTCAAGGCAACCCGGTTAGCGTTGCAGGCCATCTGCCACAGTCCGGCGAACAAGCCAAAGCCTTCTCTCTGGTTGCCAAAGACCTGTCAGATGTGGCGCTGAGCAGCTTCGCGGGTCAACGCAAAGTTCTGAACATTTTCCCAAGCATCGATACCGGCGTTTGTGCGACTTCAGTGCGTAAATTCAACCAGTTGGCCAGCGGCCTGGATAACACCGTCGTGTTGTGCATTTCATCCGACCTGCCGTTCGCACAGTCACGTTTCTGTGGCGCGGAAGGCCTGAGCAACGTGGTGACCCTGTCCACTCTGCGCGGTGCAGAATTCAAACAAGCCTACGGCGTTGAAATCGCCGAGGGCCCACTGGCCGGTCTGACTGCACGTGCGGTCGTGGTGCTGGATGGCCAGGATAACGTGTTGTACAGCGAGCTGGTGAATGAAATCACCAACGAACCAGACTATGACGCGGCGCTGGCTGCCTTGAAGTAATGTCATTCATAAGGCCCGCGAATGCCGGGCTCTGATAGCCAAGTATTAAAATGGGCGCCTTAGGCGCCCATTCTTTTTACTCTTCGCTTTCCCCAGCCGGCTTTCGGCTGCTAAGACCATACTCGCGCAGCTTGTTGGCGATCGCGGTATGTGAAACCCCCAGGCGTTTCGCCAGCTTTCGCGTGCTTGGATAAGTGCGGTACAACCGCGTCAACACCGAGCGTTCAAAACGCTTGCTGATGTCGTCAAGCGAGCCGTCCAACACTTCATCGCCCAATGACATTTCAACTTCAAATTCCGGCAGAACGATATCTTGCGGACGAAGTTCGAAACCTTCCGTTTGCGTCAGCGCGCGATAGATGGCGTTCTTCAACTGCCGCACGTTGCCCGGCCAGCCGTATTTGCTGAGGAAGCTACCCAGATCGTTGGACAATTTCGGCCGCGCAACGCCCTGCTCATCGGCAAAGCGCGCCACGAACAGTTCGGTCAGCGGCATGATGTCCTGCGGACGCTCACGCAGCGGCGGAAGGGTAATGGTGAGTACGTTAAGGCGATAATACAAGTCCTCACGGAACTCACCGCGTTGCACCAGTTCGGTCAGATTTTTCTGCGTCGCGCAGATCACGCGTACATCAACATGCACTTCGTGTTCTTCGCCAACCCGGCGGAAAGTGCCGTCGTTAATAAAGCGCAGCAGTTTGGTCTGCATGCGCGGCGACATTTCACCGATTTCATCGAGCAATACCGAACCGCCGTGTGCCTGCTCGAAGAAGCCCTTCTTGCCTTCCAGCGCATTGGGGTAAGCGCCCGGCGCATGGCCGAACAGCTCGCTTTCCGCTACGTCGTCCGGCAAAGCGGCACAGTTTAGCGCCAGGAACGGCTGCTTGCCGCGCGGACTGCGCAGGTGACAGGCCCGGGCCAGGATATCTTTACCGGTACCGGTATCCCCGACAATCAACAGTGGCGCATCCAACATCGCCAGCTTGCGCGCCTGATCCAGCACCTGGCGCATTTTCGGGCTGGCGGCGACGATGTGATCAAATTCGGTATCGTCGTTCACCGACAAGTTCTGTAGCTGACGGCCCATGCGCGCCGTGGACTTCAGCATCACAACCGCGCCGACGGTATCTTTCTGCTGGTTTTCGTCTTCCAGATAGATGGGGGTGATATCCATCAGGAAATCCTGACTGCGGATCACCACCCGCTCAGATTGCGGAGTCGCCTGTTCGCTCTCCAGCCAGCGGCTGAAGTTATAACCGCCAATCAACGCAGTGGCGGTCTGGTTGCGGATTTTGTCTTCGCTGAAACCGAACAGCGCCTGAGCCGCCGGGTTAGCCAGCTCGACCTTGCCCTTCATATCTATCGAGAAGACCGGTTCCGGCATCGACTCCAGCAACGCCCGCAGGGCGCGGTGCTCACGCTCGGACGGCATGAAATTCACGGTGCGTACGTCGGTCACGCCGGCGATGCGGCGGATCTCTGCCATCAAGGCACGGAAGGTGTCAAAATCCAGCTGGGAAAAATTGAGGTAAATGCGGCCGATGGGATCGATTTCGATGCCACGTAAATCTATGCTGCGCAATACCAAAAGATCGAGTAACTCTCGAGTCAGACCGATTCGGTCTTCGCAAAAAACTTCCAAACGCATCAGTATTGGCCTTATCTCTGCAGGTGCGGGGATGACTGGCAATGATGATACTCTCTCACCCCGAACGGTAGAAGCAATCTGTCAGCAAAAGTTGACAGAACTCTGATTTATCGCTGTTGTTGATGTTTTTAAACGCAAGTGAATAACACCATCGGCGTCATTTTAGCTGATCGGCAGAGAGTTATCACAACCGCCAATAAATTTGCAGATAAATATAATGTATTTGCAGGGGGATCGTCTTTCGTCAAGTGAAGGTTACGTATTGGCTTTGCACGGCGTGACAGAGGCAGAAAGGAAGCACGGCGTCCAAATGGACGCCGTGAGGAGATTATTTGGCTTTGCTGTCGCCTTTCTTCATGGTTTCTTTCAGTTGGCCGACCAATTGGCTGCGGAAATCGCCCAGTTTGGGTTTCTCACCTTCCAGCCAAGGCAGTGGACGGCACAGCTCCATCGCCTTGATGCCTAGCCGCGCGGTCAGCAAACCGGCACCGATCCCCTGTGCTGCACGGGCAGACAAACGAGCCGCCAGATCTTGCGACATCCAGTCCATCCCCACTTCGCGCACCAGTTCGGACGCACCGGCAAAGGCAATGTTCAACAGCACCAGGCGGAATAGCCGCAGACGACTAAAGTAGCCCAGTTCGATGCCATACAGCGCCGCGATGCGGTTGATAAGGCGAATATTGCGCCAGGCGATAAACGCCATATCCACCAGCGCCAGCGGACTGACGGCAATCATTAACGTGGATTCCGCGGCCGAACGGCTGATTTCACGCCGAGCCTGGTTGTCCAGCACCGGCTGCACCAGTTTGGCGTACAGCGCCACCACTTCACGGTCGTTTTGGGTTTCATGCAGCGAGGCCTGCCAGCGCTGCAACGCCGGATGCCCTTGATCCAGACCGGCCTGACGCGCCAACTTCTCGCAGAACTCCCGCCCTTTGCCCAAACCGTGGCTGTGCAGTAGTTCTCGAGCCACATCTCGCTCTTCGGCACGCTGACGCAGACGGTATAACCGGCGCCATTCGGTCACCACCGACCCCACCCCGGCAAAAACGATCAAGCCACCCGCTACGCCACCGCCCATGGCAATCCAATCCTGCTGCACCCAGGCGGTATGTACCCACTGTACGCCCTGCGCCACTACGCTGACGCCAAACAGCGCCAGCCCGGCAGTGACCATTTTGCGCCACAGGCTGCGTTTGGGTTTCAGGGCCGCATTGACGATGCCTTCGGCGCGCCCCTCTTCGTCTTCCTGCTGCAGCTCCGGCGCCGCCGGGAAAAAGCTTTCCGCCTGCTGTTCGTCGAAAGCGACGTTAGCACGCAGCACGGGCTCCTGCGGCGGTTGCAGCGGTTGTTCAAAATCGATACGCGGTTTTATCGGCTCGCTCATCGCAATTTATCTCCCAGTAGAAACTCCATCACCGCGTCCAGGCGAATATGTGGCAACGGGCTGTCCACGCTCATGGCGCGTGGACGAAACTCATCGAAATGGAAGCCCTGGTTTTGCCAAAACGCCGGCCCTGGCAGGCGCGCCGGCACTTCGCCGGGGAAAACCGTCAGCGGCGCTCCGTCGTTCAGACGATTGCCTTTTAACGCCGGGATGCGCTGCCCCTGATGATCAACGATACCGCTCTCGGTAGCCTGTACCGAGGCCAGCCCAACACAGTCCATGCTGATGCCTTCAAACGCGGCGTTCTGCCACGCTTCCTGCACCAACTGCTGCAGCAGCGACACCAGATTGGCGTGCTGGTCGGCGGTAATATGGTCGGCTTTGGTGGCGGCGAACATCAGCTTGTCGATGGTCGGCGAAAACAACCGGCGAAACAGCGTGCGCTTGCCATAGTGGAAACTCTGCATCAACTGGGTCAGCGCCAGGCGCATGTCGTTAAACGCCTGCGGGCCACTGTTGAGCGGCTGCAAGCAGTCCACCAACACGATTTGGCGGTCGAAACGGACAAAATGCTCTTTATAAAAGTTTTTGACGATCGACTGGCAGTAATAATTGAAACGCGCACGCAGCATGCCGATATTGCTGTGTTTATCCGCCTGCGCCAGCTTCGACTCACCCTGAGCATCCACATTCGGCCACGGGAAAAACTGCAACGCCGGCGCACCGGCCAGATCCCCCGGTAGGACAAAGCGCCCCGGCTGAATAAAGTGCAGCCCTTCACTTTTGCAACGCAGGAGATAGTCGGTGTAAGCCTGAGCGATAGCCGCCAGTTTGTTTTCATCCGCCGGAGCCAGCGGATCGCAGCTTTTGCACAGCGCCAGCCAAGGCTTGGCCCACTCGGCGCGATCGCCCTGCAGCAGGCCGGCCATTTGCCGCGACCAGGCCAGATAGTCCTGTTCCAGCATCGGCAGGTCCAGCAACCACTCGCCGGGATAATCGACGATTTCCAGGTACAGGGTCGACGTGTCTTTGAAATGACGCAGCAGCGAATCGTTGGAGCGGTAACGCAGCGCCAGGCGAATTTCGCTGACGCCACGCGTCGGGGTCGGCCAGCTCGGCGGTGTGCCATACAGCTGCGCCAACCCTTCATCATAGGTAAAACGTTGAATGCCGAGATCGCGCTGCGGAATGCGCTTCACGCCCAGCAGGCGCTCTTCACGCACCGGCGAGAACAGCGGCATGCGCGCACCGCTGTGAACGTGCAGCAATTGGTTGACGAAAGCGGTGATAAAGGCGGTTTTGCCGCTACGGCTCAGACCGGTCACCGCCAGGCGCAGATGGCGATCCATTCCGCGGTTGACCAGCGACGTTAACTCATTTTGCAGTCGTTTCATTGTTCTCCTTGGCATAGGCCCTAAATAATTGGAGTTGCATCGCGGCGGCCAGTTTGTAAGCCCTGGAAGCATAGCGCACTATGTGACCAGGGCGGGCAAGCGCAGCCAACAAAGAGGCAGCTTCAAGTATGACGGGTATAACGCCCAAACACCTTGTTCAGGCCTTTGCGGAACAGAGGTTCCAGCACCAGCGCCAGTACAAAGCGAATCGGTTTGCGACCCACGGTCCGCAGCAGCCAGCCGGCCGCCCCTGCCGGGCCGTAATTCAGTAACGCTATGATGATGACTTTAGACACTGTCTTCAACATTGCACCTGCTCCTCGTTTAAATCCACCGGTTTTAGCGGCGCTTGCGGCATAGGTTTTGTTCATTATCAATGCCCTCCGGCACAGTTCGGGTCAATAAAGGATGATGACGGGTGCAAAGCCTGACCTGCGCACGGCGCAGGCCATAGCATGCGGGGCGGGTTAAAGCTTGCGGAAACGGCTCTGTACGCCGAAAGTGTCCGACGTGACGTAACGCTCAACCTGTCGCAGCTGTTGTTCGCCGCTGCCCAGTTGATATTCAAGTTGGTCGAGCAACTGACGCGGCGTTTTTTGCTGTTCGCCGTCAAAACGGCTGGCCGGCGCTTCATCCAACACGAACACCAGCGCGAAATAAGCAATCAGGGTGAAGAAAAACAGCCCGAAGAACATCGATAACACCACGATCACCCGGATCAGGCGTACCGGCACGTCGAAATAATGGGCCAGACCGGCGCAGACGCCCTTCACCATCCCTTCTTCAGGTACGCGATAAAGCTTTTTACTGCCCAGAGTGTTGTTCATCAAGACTGTCTCCAGTTCGGGTGTTCTGCATCGAGGATCTCTTCCAGCGCCTGAATGCGTTCACGCATACGCTTGGCATCTTCCGCCAGCTGTGCCAGACGTTGCATTTCCTGATGGCTCAGTTGAATGCCGTTTTGTTGCCGATTGCTGTAATGCAGCCAAAGCCAAATCGGTGCGACAAACAACACAAAGATTGTCAACGGAATGGCAAGTAATAGAGCACTCATTTCTTTTCCTTCTTAATGCGTCTTTGGTGGGCGGCCACCCTACCGTGGCCGCCCAGGTTATTGACAAAGGGGGATAAAAGCGTGGTTTTTCCCCCTTTGTGTTATCAGCCGAAAATCAATAAATTGATTTTCCTGATTTATTTTCAAAACCTTTATTGCCTTACTCGGAACGATTCATTTTCGCTTTCAGCGCCGCCAACTGCTCGCTGATGGCATCGTCGGCTTTAAGCTCGGCAAACTCTTGATCCAGAGACTTCTTTTTACCGATGCTGACGCTTTCCGCTTCGGCTTCCATGTGGTCAATGCGACGTTCGAACTGCTCGAAACGCGCCATTGCCTCATCGAGTTTGCCGCTGTCGAGCTGACGACGCACTTCGCGGGAAGACGACGCCGCCTGATGACGCAATGTCAGTGCTTGTTGGCGTGCGCGTGTTTCGGTCAGTTTGTTTTCCAACTCGCCGATTTCGCTTTTCATGCGGGCCAGGGTTTCTTCTACGGTCGAGACTTCATGAGTCAGCGTAGAGATCAGGTCGGCCACTTTTTGTTTTTCGATCAGCGCCGCACGGGCCAGATCTTCTTTATCTTTACGCAGCGCCAGTTCGGCTTTGTCCTGCCAGTCGCTCAGTTGGTTTTCACCCTGCTCGATACGGCGTAACAGCTGCTTTTTCTCCGCCAGCGCACGCGCTGAGGTAGAACGGACTTCGACCAGCGTGTCTTCCATCTCTTGGATCATCAACCGCACCAGTTTTTGCGGATCTTCTGCCTTATCCAGCAGCGTATTGATGTTGGCGTTCACGATGTCGGCAAAACGAGAAAAAATACCCATAATTCACTTCCTCTTGGTTCTGATGGCGTCTGAAGCGCCGCGTTAAATCATGCAGATTGCCCAAAGACTTAATCAAAACCCGTGCCAACTTTTATTTCGTTGAATAATAACGACTATTTATTTTTGACTCTCTGAACGCATCCTGTAGAGTGATTATTTTCACCAAACATTGGCGAATTTCATCATGAGCGAACAGTTAGAAAACCTGCTGGGCGAAGCAAACGCCTTTGTCGAAGTATTGGAGCAAGTCTCGCAACTGGCAAAGTTGAACAAGCCGGTGTTGGTTATTGGTGAGCGCGGAACCGGTAAGGAGTTGATCGCTCACCGTTTACATTACCTCTCCAACCGTTGGCAAGGGCCATTTATCTCGCTTAACTGCGCGGCTCTGAATGAGAACCTGCTGGATTCGGAACTGTTCGGCCACGAGGCCGGGGCTTTTACCGGTGCGCAGAAGCGCCACCTGGGTCGATTTGAACGCGCCGACGGCGGCACTTTGTTTCTCGATGAACTGGCGACCGCACCGATGCTGGTACAGGAAAAATTGCTGCGGGTGATTGAATACGGCCATCTTGAACGCGTCGGCGGTAGCCAACCGCTGCAGGTCGATGTCCGGCTGGTGTGTGCCACCAACGACGACCTGCCCGCGCTGGCGGCGGCAGGAAAATTCCGCGCCGACCTGCTGGACCGCCTGGCGTTCGACGTGGTGCAGTTGCCGCCGCTGCGCCGGCGCCAGCAAGACATCATGTTGCTGGCCGAACACTTTGCGATCCAGATGTGTCGTGAGCTGTCGTTGCCGCTGTTTCCTGGCTTTACCGAGCGTGCCAGAGATACCCTGCTCGGCTATCACTGGCCAGGCAACGTACGCGAATTGAAAAACGTGGTGGAGCGTTCGGTCTACCGCCACGGCACCAGCGCGGAAGCGCTGGATAACATCGTCATCAACCCGTTCGCCCAGCGGGAAAGTGTGCCATTGCCTGTAGAGGCCGAGGCGCATGATGGCCTGCCGGTACTGCCGTTGGATTTAAAAGCCTGGCAATTGGCGCAGGAGAAGTCTCTGATCGAAGCGGCACTGCAACAGGGAAGGTTTAACCAACGTAAAGCGGCGGAGTTGCTGGGGCTGACCTACCACCAGCTACGCGGCATGCTGAAAAAACATGCGTTACTGCAAAATGGCGAGGCGGACGACGAATAGCGGGCAAAAAAAAAGCCAGCACCCGAGCTGGCTTAAAAAACACTGGAAGCAATGTGAGCAATGTCGTGCCTTCCACAGCAGAACCACAGGGAGTGGCCTTCCGTGAACTGCCAAGTGATGATAATAGTTATCAGTATCATATGTAAAGCACTTTGTTGAGAATTTTTCTCATTACCACACTGTCATTGTGCAATTACCACTCAGGGAAGGGGTCGGCCATCTCGTGCCAGTAATCCACCCCGGCGGCCATTTCCTCATCGTTTAGCAGGCAAGCGTCCAGCAAACGCGTTATTTTGGCCTGCTGCAGATGCTGGCCGATGAACACCAACTCCTGGCGCATGTCACCAAAGGGCTCCACCCATTTCTCCATAATCTGCGCCCTCGTCTCTTCATCTTCCGGCCATCTATCTTGTGCTATGGCGCGCCAGAAGGTACCTGCCAGCCCATAATGAGCAATCCCTCCCGCCTGGCTCCACTGCCCGGCCTGACGCGGGCGTGTCGCCAGCCAGAAAAACCCTTTGGAACGCAGTAGCTTGCCACCGCCCCAGTCACCGTTGATCACCCGGTAGAATTTGTCCGGTGCAAAGGGACGGCGCGCCTGATAAACAAAGCTGCTGATCCCGTAGTTTTCGGTTTCGGGCAGGTGCTCGCCGCGTAGCTCCTTCAACCAGCCCGGCGCCTGCTGCGCTTTGTCGAAGCTGAAACTGTTGGTGTTCAATACCGCCTCCAGCGGCAATTTGCCTGGCGATATGGGCAGAATACGGGCATCCGGATTCAAACTGGTCAGCAGCGCCATCACTTCTCCCTGCTGTTCTGGCGTCAGCAGGTCGGTTTTGCTTACCAGCATCACGTCACAGAACTCAATCTGTTCGATCAACAGATCCGCAACGCTGCGCAGATCGTCCTCGCCCAGGCTTTGACCGGCCTCCTGCAGCGTCTGCGCCTGCTGGTACTGCTGGACAAAATTAACCCCGTCCACCACGGTGACCAAGGTATCCAGCCGCGCAAATTGCGACAGGCTTTCCCCCTGTTCGTCCTCAAAGGTAAAGGTTTCCGCCACCGGTAAAGGTTCGGAAATGCCGCTGGATTCGATCAGCAGGTAATCGAAGCGCCCGGCCTGCGCCAGTTCGCGTACCGAAATCAGCAGATCTTCGCGCAGCGTGCAGCAGATGCAGCCATTGCTCATCTCCACCAATTTTTCCTGCTGGCGATCGAGCTGGACTTCGTTCTCGACCAGCGCAGCGTCAATGTTGACTTCGCTCATGTCGTTGACGATAACCGCCACGCGCATGCCCTGACGATTGTTCAAAATATGGTTCAATACCGTCGTTTTACCGGCGCCGAGAAAGCCGGAAAGCACGGTTACGGGTAATGGATTCATGGAATTCCTCACTCAAAACTCATTGCGTAATGCCTGGTAACCGCGCACCAGTTCAACGTTGGTGGCGGCGACTTCTTCAGAAAATTGCAGTGCGCCGCGATCGACCTGCCGGTAAAGCGACAGATCGCTGTCGGCGCCGACCCGCTCGGTTGACGGGATATACAGGTTCTGCGGCAACGTCACGCCATCCACCACCGCGTTGTAGCGCACCACGCAGCCGGAACCGATGTGACAGTTGAACAACACGCTGTTGAAACCGATAAACACCCGGTCTTCGATGCAGCACGGCCCATGGACAATGGCGCGATGGGCGATGGAGCTGAAGCGGCCGATGGTAACCGCCGCGCCGCTTTTCGAGTGGATCACCACGCCATCCTGAATATTGGAATGAGAGCCGATCACGATCGGTTCCATATCTCCGGCCGCATTGAGTTCGTCGGCACGGATCACCGCGTACGGCCCAACGTAGACAAAATCCTCGATAATCACCCGGCCGCAGATTATCGCGGTAGGATCGATATAGGCCTGCGGTGAGACCTGCGGCAGGTGTCCACTGGGGTTTTTACGCAGCATCCTGATCCTCCCGCCAGCTCAACTCCGCCACGGCATTGTGGGCATGCAGGCTTTCCTGATGTTCGACCCGCAGCGAAAAGGCGCGGTGGCTGCACTGGC
Organism: Serratia sp. AXJ-M; assembly: GCF_046531865.1. Taxonomy (NCBI): domain Bacteria; kingdom Pseudomonadati; phylum Pseudomonadota; class Gammaproteobacteria; order Enterobacterales; family Yersiniaceae; genus Serratia; species Serratia sp. AXJ-M. The sequence goes on from NZ_CP059394.1 coordinate 2,779,061, forward strand.
TACGCAGCATTCGGTACAGGCGGCGAGCGGCATCTTCGCAGAACATCAGGTTCTGGCCGTTAGCCAGGGCAAACGCCTGCTCGTCACTGCGTTTCACCAGCGTCTGCAACGGCGTGCCGAGCGCGTGCTCGATACGATCTATCAGGTTGACCACCGGCAATGCCGTTTCGCGCTCATTGAGCGTCACCGTCACCCAGGCCCAGCTACGCTGACTGTGAGGCGTCCCCGGCATACCGTGATCGCCCAGCCAGTTGATGACCTGCTGCTGGTCAACCTTTTGCGCCGAATGTTCGAAATCAAACTGAAACTGCTGCTGCGCCAATTGACGACTGAGCGCCGCCGAACTCGGACAAGTGGACGAATAGGGCACGCCCACCGTCAGCGTCAGGGTGAGTGTGCTTGCCAGCGAGGCACTAATTTCCAGCGGGTAGGCTTTCCAGCCCCGGTGTGGCGAAAGCAGCGCCGGACGCGACAACAGCAGCTCACCGCTGATGTGCAGGCTGGCGCGGTCGCTGTTTTCCGGCTGCGATGCCAAAAAAGCGTGCAGTTGATCGGCAATGCGTTGCGGCGTCAGTTCGCCCTGGGTTAACTCATCCAGCGCCAGATACAGCCGCGACATGTGTATACCCCGCGTACCTTGGCTGCCGGCGCGCAAATTGATCCCGGCGTTGACCCTTGCCATCAACGGCTTTCCAGCCAACTCCAGCGGCAACGCTATCCCTTGCATCCCGACCCAATCGAGCCCGACATCACTCATTGCGCCCTGCCAGGCCTGCGCGTCCGGCAGCGGCTGGCGTGGTGGAAGTGCAACCTTGTTCATACATCCCCTTGCTATTATCAGTACATTGCCAGGGAACGGTAACATGATTTTGTTATGTTATAACATATCAATTGTAACTTTTTTGTCTGAAGTGCCGAATTGTTCAATCAAGTAGCAGAAAACTCAGCCATTTTGCTCAATGGATTGGGCTGTTCGCCAGAGTGCGATACACTAATGCTATTGCTTATTAACCCATGAAGCCTCTATGCGTGGTTTACCCCTTTGGATATTGTCACTGAGCTGCCTTGCCGGCAGCGCTCTGGCCTCCACACCCCCTGCGCCCACCGCGGCATCGCCATTGCCGGACATCCGCCAAAGCGGCTTTGTCTATTGCGTCAGCGGCATACTGAACACCTTCAACCCGCAGATGGCCAGCAGCGGCCTGACGGTCGATACCCTGGCCGCACAGCTTTATGACCGCTTGCTGGACGTCGATCCGTACACCTACCGGCTGATCCCCGAATTGGCGCAAAGCTGGGAAGTGCTGGATAACGGGGCCACTTACCGTTTTCACCTGCGCAAAGACGTGCCGTTCCAGACCACCGACTGGTTCAAACCGACCCGCAAGCTGAATGCCGACGACGTGGTCTTCAGCTTCGAGCGCGTGTTTAACCAAAAGCACCCCTACCATGACGTCAACGGCGGCGAGTACCCGTATTTCGACAGTTTGCAATTTGGCGACTCGGTGCAAAGCGTGAAGAAGCTGGACGAGTACACGGTGGAAATCCGCCTGCAAGCGCCGGACGCCTCATTCTTGTGGCACATCGCCACCCACTATGCGCCGGTGTTGTCGGCAGAATACGCAGACGATCTGACGCGTGAAGGCCGTCAGGAGATGATTGACCGCGAACCGGTCGGTACCGGGCCGTTCATGCTCAATGAATACCGCTCAGGGCAATATATCCGCCTGGCGCGCAACGATGTTTACTGGAAAGGTAAACCGCGTATGCCGCAGGTGGTGATCGATCTGGGCGCCGGCGGTACCGGACGGCTATCGAAATTGCTGACCGGTGAGTGCGACGTGCTGGCCTATCCCGCCGCCAGCCAGCTTTCAATTCTGCGCGATGACCCGCGCCTGCGGCTGACGCTGCGCCCAGGCATGAACATCGCCTATCTGGCGTTTAACACCCGCAAACCGCCGCTGAACGATTTGAACGTCCGTCAGGCGATTTCGCTGGCGATCAACAACCAGCGTCTGATGCAGTCGATTTACTATGGCACCGCGGAAACCGCCGCCTCCATCTTGCCGCGCGCCTCCTGGGCCTACGACAATGAAGCGCACGTTACCGAATTCAATCCGGCTAAATCGCGCGAAATGCTCAAGCAAGCGGGTATTGAGTCGCTGAACCTGCGCCTGTGGGTACCGACCGCCTCGCAATCCTACAACCCCAGTCCGTTAAAAACCGCCGAGCTGATCCAGGCCGATTTGGCTCAGGTCGGCATTAACGTGACCATAGTGCCGGTCGAAGGCCGTTTCCAGGAGGCGCGGCTGATGGAGATGAATCACGATCTGACCCTCACCGGCTGGGCCACCGACAGTAACGACCCGGACAGCTTCTTCCGGCCGCTGCTGAGCTGCGCGGCAATCCGCTCACAAACCAACTATGCTCACTGGTGTGACCCGGCGTTTGACGAAGTGCTGCAAAATGCCCTGCTGTCACAACAGCTGGCGCAGCGCATCGAAAACTATCAGAAGGCGCAGAAAATTCTTGAGCAGCAGTTGCCGGTGTTGCCGCTGGCGTCGTCATTGCGCCTGCAGGCCTATCGTTACGACATCAAAGGACTGGTACTGAGCCCGTTCGGCAATGCGTCCTTTGCCGGGGTGTACCGTGAGTCTGCGGAGGGGCCGAAAAAGTGATTATCTTTACCTTACGCCGTTTCTTGCTGCTGCTGATCACCTTGTTCTTCCTGACATTGGTCAGCTTTAGCCTCAGCTATTTCACACCGCGGGCGCCGCTGAACGGCGCTGCCCTGCTGGATGCCTACCAGTTTTACTTTGTCAGCCTGCTGCACTGGGATTTTGGCGTCTCCAGCATTAATGGCCAGGCAATCAGCGAACAGCTGCGCGAAGTGTTTCCTGCCACTATGGAGCTGTGCCTGCTCGCCTTCACTCTGGCTCTGTTTATCGGCATTCCTCTGGGCATTATTGCCGGCGTGATGCGAGGCAAATGGCAGGACACCGCCATCAGCACCTTTGCGCTGTTAGGCTTTTCGATGCCGGTTTTCTGGCTGGCACTGCTGCTGATGCTGTTTTTCTCGCTGCACCTTGGCTGGCTGCCGGTCTCCGGACGTTTCGATCTGCTGTATCAGGTCAAGCCCATCACCGGCTTTGCCCTGATTGACGCCTGGTTGTCCGATTCACCCTACCGCACGGAAATGATCGGCAGCGCGCTGCGCCATATGATTTTGCCGATTACCGCACTGGCGGTAGCACCCACCACCGAGGTGGTGCGTTTGATGCGTATCAGCACCGACGACGTGCTCAATCAGAACTACATCAAAGCCGCCGCAACCCGTGGCTTATCCCGTTTCACCATTATCCGCCGCCACGTGCTGCACAATGCGTTGCCGCCTATCGTGCCCAAGCTGGGGCTGCAGTTTTCCACCATGCTGACGCTGGCGATGATCACCGAAGTGGTGTTCAGTTGGCCGGGGCTCGGGCGTTGGATGATCAATGCCATTCGCCAGCAGGATTATGCGGCGATCTCCGCCGGCGTTATGGTGGTCGGCACGCTGGTGATCACCATTAACGTCCTGGCCGATATTTTAGGCGCTGCCACCAACCCACTGAAACATAAGGAATGGTATGCCCTTAGATAACGTATACCGCGAAAAGAAAATGCCGAGCCCGCTGCTGTATACCTGGCGGATTTTTTACGGCGATGCGCTGGCGATGATCGGCTTCTACGGCGTGATAGCGCTGCTGCTGCTTTCCGTGTTCGGCAGCCTGCTGGCCCCTTATGCGCTCGATCAACAGTTCCTGGGTTATCAACTGTTGCCGCCTTCCTGGTCACGTTACGGCAACGTTTCCTTCTTCCTGGGCACCGACGATCTCGGCCGCGACATTCTCAGCCGCCTGCTGACCGGCACCGCCGCCACCTTCGGTTCCGCATTGCTGGTTACCGTTGCCGCCGCCTTTGTCGGGGTGATCCTCGGGGTGTTTGCCGGGGTAACCCGCGGCCTGCGCTCGGCGGTGCTCAATCACATTCTCGACACCCTGCTCTCCATCCCTTCGCTGCTGCTGGCGATCGTGGTGGTGGCGTTCCTTGGGCCAAAACTCGAGCACGCCATGCTGGCCGTCTGGCTGGCGCTGTTGCCTCGCATGGTGCGCACTATCTACAGCGCAGTGCATGACGAGTTGGAAAAAGAATATGTGGTGGCGGTGCGTCTCGATGGCGCGTCAACCTTGCAAATACTGTGGTACGCCGTGATGCCCAACATTGTGGCGGTGCTGGTGACGGAGTTCACCCGAGCGCTGTCGATGGCGATCCTGGACATTGCCGCCCTCGGCTTCCTCGATCTTGGCGCACAGCTGCCGTCCCCTGAATGGGGCGCCATGCTCGGCGATTCACTGGAGCTGGTGTACGTCGCCCCCTGGACAGTGATGCTGCCCGGCGCGGCAATCCTGGTCAGCGTGTTGCTGGTTAACCTGTTGGGCGACGGTATGCGCCGCGCAATCAATACGGGGGTGGAATAATGCCATTACTTGATATCCGCAACCTGACGATTGAATTTATGACCGCCGAAGGCCCGGTAAAGGCAGTCGATCGCGTCAGCATGACCCTGAGTGAGGGGGAAGTCCGCGGCCTGGTGGGCGAGTCCGGTTCCGGTAAAAGCCTGATCGCCAAAGCGATCTGCGGCGTCACCAAAGACAACTGGCGCGTCACTGCCGACCGTTTCCGTTTCGATGATATCGACCTGTTGCAGCTAACACCGCGTGAACGACGCAAGCTGGTCGGGCATAACGTGTCGATGATTTTCCAGGAGCCGCAATCCTGTCTGGATCCTTCCGAAAGCATCGGCCGTCAGCTGGTGCAGGCCATTCCGGGTTGGACCTACAAAGGCCGCTGGTGGCAGCGCTTTAACTGGCGCAAACGCCGCGCCATAGAGCTGCTGCACCGGGTGGGCATCAAGGATCACAAAGACATCATGGGCAGCTTTCCTTATGAGCTGACCGACGGTGAGTGCCAGAAAGTGATGATCGCCATCGCCCTGGCCAATCAGCCGCGCCTGCTGATCGCCGATGAACCGACCAACGCCATGGAACCGACCACTCAGGCGCAGATTTTCCGTCTGCTGGCGCGTTTGAACCAAAACAACAACACCACCATTTTGCTGATCAGCCACGATCTGCAAATGATGAGCAAATGGGCCGATCGGGTCAACGTGTTGTACTGCGGGCAGACGGTAGAAAGCGCCCAATGCGAAGACCTGCTGGCCGCACCGCACCACCCTTACACTCAGGCGCTGATCCGCGCAATGCCGGACTTTGGCCGCGCATTGCCGCATAAAAGCCGCCTCAATACCCTGCCGGGAGCCATTCCGTCGCTGGAGCATTTGCCGATAGGTTGTCGGCTGGGGCCGCGCTGCCCCTATGCGCAGAAGAAATGCATTGAGACACCTCGCCTGCGTCCGGTGAAAAACCACCTGTTCGCCTGTCACTTCCCGCTGAACATGGAGGAGCAATAACATGGAAACGCTGTTGGAAGTGCGCAATCTGAGCAAAACCTACCGTTACCGTACCGGGCTGTTTCGCCGCCAGCATGTCGAAGCGGTCAAATCGGTCAGCTTTACCCTGCGTGAACGGCAAACGCTGGCGATCATCGGTGAAAACGGCTCTGGCAAGTCCACCCTGGCCAAGATGCTGTCCGGCATGGTCGAGCCCTCAGCCGGAGAACTGCTGATTGACGACCATCGGCTTAACTATGGCGATTATCGTTACCGCAGCCAGCGTATCCGCATGATATTTCAGGATCCGAGCACCTCGCTCAATCCTCGTCAGCGTATCGGCCAGCTGTTGGACGCCCCGCTGCGGCTCAATACCGAAATGGCAGCCCCTGAACGTGAGCAACAGATCAACCGAACCCTGCGTCAGGTGGGGATGCTGCCGGATCACGCCAATTATTACCCGCATATGCTGGCGTCCGGCCAGAAACAGCGAGTGGCTTTGGCCCGCGCCTTGATCCTGCAACCGAAGGTGATCGTAGCCGATGAGGCGCTGGCCTCGCTGGATATGTCGATGCGTTCGCAAATCATCAACCTGATGCTGGAACTGCAGGAGAAACACGGCATTTCCTACATTTATGTGACTCAACACCTGGGCATGATGAAACACATCAGCGATCAGGTGATGGTGATGCATGAAGGGGAAATCGTCGAACGCGGCAGTACGGCCGAGGTATTGGCTTCACCGCTGCATGAGCTGACCAAACGCCTGATTGCCAGCCACTTTGGCGAGGCGCTTACCGCAGACGCCTGGCGACGTGACGGCGGCAGATTCTGATCGTCAAATCATAAAGAGAACCCGCCTTAAAGCGGGTTCAGACTGCAAATATCCGTGAAAGGCTAAACCTGTAGGGGTCGAACATGTTCGATCCGATTTAACTCATTGATTATGCCATTGGTCGCAGCTTGCAGCGCCCCTACAGAAAAACAACAGAGCACTTCGTCAACGGTCTCAACCCGCCTTAAAGCGGGTTTTTTATCGCCCCGATTCAGTGAGCGCTTAGCCAAAAACCGCAAATACAAATTACAATCTTGCTATATATCATTATATTTTATTCCATTCAGTTATTGATTAGTCCTTAACATTATTTTATCTCGCCAATCGAATCGGTGAGGATATCCCCTACGTTGAGCTTATTAAACGACAGGATATCGCACTGATGAACAGCCATCGCAATCGCCGACTCTCGCAGTTTCTACTCGCTTTAGCCGCAGGTTTCTCTGTTTATGGTCACGCGCTGTGTTGTGATGACCAAGGCTGATCCTGTCATTCCGTGTCCCTCTGCGGGCATGTTGCCATTTTGTCTTGCCGCCGTTGCCTGCTGCACCGGTGGCTGTTGCTCATGATTAAGGATCATCCCCTATGGAACTACTACGTCGACAACATAATGCCCAGTGGTATCACGAAACCCAAAGCAGCGTGCGCGGTGAGCAGCCGTTGGAGCCGCAGGCGGCCGGCATCCGCGATCGATTTTTGCTGGGGCTGGGCGCTTTTGCCGACGAAGCGCTGAACACCGCGCTGACTGCACGCGCCGGGGTATTTAACGCCTCCCTGGCCGGATATCACGTGCTGTTTCCCGATCGGGTCGAACTGTCACGCTCAGTGACATTGTCACCTTATGACCGCCTCAGTACCGCATTAACCGTGGCACAGGTGACCGGCGTTCAGTCTCTTTGTAGCCACTACGCCGCCCGCCTCGCCCCCCTGTACAGCCCCGACGCCTCACGTGAAAGTAATATCCGCCTTGCCCAAATCACTCAGTATGCCCGCCAGCTCGCCAGTCAACCGACGTTGATTTGCAGCAAGGCGTTGCAGCAGCTGAGCGACGTCGGGTTAAGCCCGGCGGATATCGTGACCTTTTCGCAGATTATCGGTTTTGTTAGCTACCAGGCACGCGTGGTCGCCGGCGTGGCTGCCTTGGCCGGGCGGCCAACGGGAGTGGTGCCCGGTTTCCCGAACATCGCTGACGCCGAAGGCATTGTGTTCACCGAGGAAGAACTGGCATGGCAAGCGCGTCTTCCCGTGGTGGTGCCGGAAGAGGCCCGTGCCGAACAGCTCGACGTGCTGGATCAAAGCCATCCCGACGCTCGCAGCGAATCCTATTATCTGTTGCTGGCCCACGATGCGCCCGCGCTGCGTGAACGTAATGGCGTGTTCAACAGTATCAATGCCGACGGTTATGGCCTGTCGGCGCGGCTCAAAGCGCTGGCGACGCTGGCAGTTTCCCGTATTAACGGCAGCCGCTACTGCGCAGCGACCGTCGCACAGGATATTCAACAAGAAGAACTGGTCGGCGCCCTGTTCAATAGCATTGAGCAGGGGCTGGAGAGTACCAATGACCCGGTTAACCAGGCTGTGATCCGCGTAGCAACCGACCTGACCCGCACGCCTGAAAAGTTCACGCCGCGCAGCGTGCAGCCGCTGTTTAACAGTGGGTTGAATCAGGCGCAGGCGCTGGACGTGATCCTCACCGGCGCGCTGTATGCCTGGGAGAACCGCCTGCGTCAAACGCTCGGCGACACCCAACATCTCAGTGAAAACCTGGCGTAATCGCTAGCGCAGCAACCAACCTCGTGCGGCATCAAAGAAATGCTGCGCCAACGGCGATGCGCGTCCCGGCTCGGCGACCACGACCGCAGCATGACGTGACATCGCCGCGATCGCTATCGGTCGGTGTTGCAACTCCGGCATCATTGCCGGTAACAGGTTGCCATGCGGGAAAAGCCCACAGCCCAGACCGACGAAAATGCCCTGCAACAGTTGGAATATTGAGGTGGTTTCCATTCGAACGTGCAGCGTCAGTCCGGCTTCACGGAAGTTTTGATCAAGATAACGGCGGAAGTAACGCGTCGGCTCAGCCAGGCACAGTGGCAGCGTGGCTACATCCTCCAGCGTCAGGGGGGTATCTCCTACCAACTCAGGAAAATGCTGCGGGTGGAAAACCAGCTCGACCCCTGCGTCCGCCAATGGCTGGGACTGAAAGTGCAGCTCTTGCAGCGTGGAAAGCTCGAAGAAACCGATGCCGACATCTACGGTATGTGCCGTCAACGCCTCCAGCAACTGATCGGCACTCAGCACCGCTACCCGATAATCCAGCTGAGGGTAACGCTCACTGACGTCCTTTAACATTTGCGCCAGCGAGATGCTGCATTGCGGTACCACTCCGATGCGCAACGTGCCGTTAAGCCCGTGTTTAAGCGACTCGACCTCTAGCTTCAGCCCCTGATAAACCGACACGATCTCACGCGCCCACGACAGCACCCGCTCGCCTTCGGCAGTAAAACCTTCGAAGTTGTTACCGCGGTTGATTAAGGATACGCCCAGCTCTTTTTCCAAATTTTTCAGCCGCATAGACAATGTCGGCTGACTGACAAAGCTGGCCTCTGCCGCACGGCCGAAGTGGCGCTCGCGTTCGAGATTACACAGGTAGATCAGTTGCTTAATATCCATAAAACGGCTCAATAAGTCATGACTGACCTGAGTATACCATCGCTGTAGGGTTTCGGGCGCAGCTGGCTACGCCCGGAGGGGTCAAATCTTCAGTTTTACGTAGTCCATCAATCGTGAGAACGCGCCGCCTTGCTGGACCGGTTGCAATGCCACCAGCGGCAAGGTTTTGAGCAGCTTGCCGTTATCGCTGATACGGATTTCGCCAATCGTCTGCCCTTGGGTCAACGGGGCATCCAGGCGCGGAACGCTGACCACATACTGCGCCTTCAGTTTGTCGGCTTCACTTTTCGGCAGGCTGAGATATTCCTCTTTTGCACTGCCCACCGCGACCTCATGACGGTCGCCATACCACACTTTTTCCTGCCCCAGATTTTGCCCGGCGCTGAACAGATGCACGGTGGTGAAATCACGCAGGCCCCAGGTCAGCAATTTGCGCGCCTGCTCTTCACGCCCTTTCGAACTTTTACCGCCCATCACCACCGCAATCAGCCGCCGGTCTCCTTCAGTGGCCGAGGCAATAATGTTAAAGCCGGCCGAGGCGGTATGCCCGGTTTTCAACCCGTCGACGTGCAGGTTTTTATCCCACAGCAGCCCATTGCGATTTTGCTGGGTGATGCCGTTCCAGGTCAGCGATTTCTCGCTGTACATGTGATACTCCGCCGGTTCGCTCATGATGATAGCGCGTGAAATCACCGCCAAATCGCCCGCCGTAGTGAATTGCCCCGGCGCATCCAGCCCATGCACGGTTTCGAAATGGGTATTCTGCAGGCCAAGCTGGGCACTCTTTTCATTCATCAACTTAACGAATGCCGCCTGGCTACCTGCCACATAATCCGCCATCGCGACACAGGCATCGTTGCCCGAATCAATGATGATACCGCGGCTGAGATCGCGAACCGTGACCCTGTCACCTGGCTTTAAGAACATCAATGATGATCCCTTAAACACCGGGTTGCCCTGAGCCCAGGCGTCATTGCCCACCGTCACCACGTCATCCAGGCCAATTTTGTGCTGATCGAGCGCGTGATCAATCACCAATCCGGTCATCAGCTTGGTCAGGCTGGCTGGGTTGCGGCGCTGATCTGCGTTTGCCTGCGCCAACACCTGTCCAGTGGTGTAATCCATCAATACGTAAGAGGCGGCGTCTATCGCCGGCGGTGTGTTTTGCGCAATACTGAAGGGAATATCTGCTGCCTGTACCGCCAGCGGCACTAACATGCCGGCGATCATCACCCATACTGAACGCTTCAATCACTGTTCCTCAGGCCCTGCGGGCTAAATAAAATGCCAATATAATCCGTGATATAGACTGCATTAATTATCGGGAAAGCGGAATCGTTACTCTTTTTCAGCAGATGTCATAATGCAACGATTTGTTTGCCCGGTACCGCTACGCGATAAATCTGCTCTATGCCGCCATTGTCCCATTCGATTAGACGCTCACACCGCCCCAACCTAAACTTGTGACATAAACACTGAAAGCGCTTAAAAAAGCGTTCACTTATTAGCTACATCACCTGCGAAGAACAATATGAAATTTAAACCGTCAATAAAGCCGTATACCGGCGCGGCGGGCGGCTGGGGTTCACTCGAAGCCACTACCCGCTATGTGCTCGACAGTAAACAGACGCTGCAAAACCTGCGTAACCTGATGCGCGTGAATAAGGCTCGCGGCTTCGACTGCCCAGGTTGTGCCTGGGGCGACGACAACCACAGCACCTTCAGTTTCTGCGAAAACGGCGCCAAAGCGGTCAGTTGGGAAGCCACGCGTAACGCGGTCGAGCCGGAGTTTTTCGCGGCTCACAGCGTCAGCACCCTGCTGCAGCAAAGTGATTATTTCCTGGAATACCAGGGCCGTCTCACCCACCCCATGCGCTATAACGCCGAAACAGACCACTACCAGCCGATCAGTTGGCCGGACGCACTGGCGTTAATCGCCCAGCATATTAACCAGATGGATAACCCGAACCAGATCGAGTTGTATACTTCGGGCCGCGCCAGCAATGAAGCTTCTTATCTGTATCAATTGTTTGGTCGTATGCTCGGCACCAGCAATTTCCCTGACTGCTCCAATATGTGCCACGAAGCCAGCGGCGTGGGCCTCAAACAAAGTATCGGCGTAGGGAAAGGCACCATTCGCATGGACGACTTTGAAAAAGCCGATGCCATCTTCGTGTTTGGCCAGAATCCTGGCACCAACCACCCGCGCATGCTGCATAGCCTGAAAAATGCCGCCAACCGCGGTGCGCGCATCGTCAGTTTTAACACCCTGCGCGAACGTGGCCTCGAGCGTTTTGCCGATCCGCAAAGCCCGATTCAAATGCTGACGCCCAAGTCGTCGCCGATCAGTTCATCCTATTACCAACCCAACCTCGGCGGGGATATGGCAGCCGTGCGCGGCATGGTGAAAGCGCTGCTGGAAAGTCATCGTGAGCGCCTGGCGGCCGGTGAACCCGGCCTGTTCGATCAGGCATTCATCAGTCAACACAGCGTCGGCGTCGAGGCGTATCTGGCGCAGGTCGATGCTACGACCTGGCAACAAATCACCCAGCAGTCCGGCCTCAGCGAGGAACAATTGCGTCAGGCGGCGGCGATTTATCAGGGTGCCGAACGCGTGATCTGCACCTGGGCGATGGGCGTCACCCAGCATAAGCATTCTGTGCCAACGGTACGTGAGATCACCAACCTGCAGCTGCTGTTCGGTCAGTTGGGTAAACCGGGCGCCGGCCTGTGTCCGGTACGTGGCCACAGCAACGTGCAAGGCAACCGCACCATGGGCATTGATGAGAAGTCCCCCAAGGCACTGCTCGACAGCCTGGAGCAGCACTTTAACTTCTCGCCGCGACGCGAGCCGGGCCATAACACCGTAGAGGCCATTGAGGCGATGCTGCGCGGTGAGGTTAAGGTCTTGCTGGCGTTGGGCGGCAATCTGGCCGCGGCTGCGCCGGACACCGAACGCACTGCCCGTGCCCTGCGCTGTTGTGATCTGACTGTGCATATCAGCACCAAGCTCAACCGCAGTCATCTGGTCACCGGCAAAGACGCGCTGATCCTGCCGACCCTGGGCCGTACCGAACAGGATATGCAGGCCAGCGGCCCACAGTACATTACGGTTGAAGACTCTTTCAGCATGGTGCACGCGTCGGAAGGCGTCGGTAAACCACTTGCGGAGACCCAGCGTTCAGAAACCGCCATCGTATGCGGCATCGCCGATGCGGTGTTGGGCAACCAGCAGCTCGACTGGCTGGAGCTGGCAGACGATTATTCGTTGATCCGCGACCATATCGCCGCCACCATTCCCGGTTTCGAAGATTTCAACCGGCGCTGCGACCAGCCCGGTGGTTTCTACCTGGGTAATGCCGCCGCAGAACTGCGCTTTGACACCCCAAGCGGCAAGGCCGAGTTTAGCGCTGCGCCTCTGCCAACCAGCCTGTTCCCGCAGTTGGATGGCCGACAGGCGCCCTTCACGCTGCAAACACTGCGTTCGCACGATCAGTACAACACCACTATCTACGGACTGGATGACCGTTACCGCGGCGTCTACGGCCAACGAGAGGTGCTGTTTATACACCCTGAAGATCTGGCGGCGTTGGATATGCAAGACGGTGAGCTGGTAGAGATTGAAACACTGTGGAATGACGGCATTACACGTAAGGTCAGTGGCTTCAAACTGGTAAGCTACGATATCCCACGCGGTAATCTGGCGGCTTACTATCCAGAGACTAACCCGTTGGTTCCGCTTGCCAGCTTTGGTGACGGCACCGGCACGCCAACGTCGAAGTCGATACCGGTGGAGATCCGCCGTTGTGTGGCGCAACCGACGCTGCGTATTGCCTGAATGGATGCGCCCGGTTCACGCCGGGTGCATTAACAGATCGAGCGCCGTCTGCAACTCGTCAGAGAGCTGATGGCGGCGCCACACGAAGTACAAATTGCTGACCCCTTCCGCCCCCATTTCCACCACTTTTAACGCCTGCTCAGGCAGGATCATCGGCAGCAAAGACCCCGGAACACAGGCGACGCCACAACCCGCTTTTACGCAGGCTGCCATCGCCGTGTACGACTCCATCTCCAGCGTCATCCGCGGCTTTAGCTGGCGTGAGGCCAACCAGCGATCGATTTTCAGGCGGAAAGAACACTCGCGGCTGAAAGTATAAAACTCTAACTGTGCCAGGGTTGCGGCGTCCAGCTGCGGCACCGAGGCCGGCATCAACAGCACCAGGCGCTCATCAAACGCCGCGCGACTGGCCAGCAGCGGGTGCTCTATCGGCCCGTCGGTCAACGCCAGATCGATCTCGCTGTCAATCAGCATCCGTTCCAGCACCAGCGAGTCTCGACTCAGCACGTTGACCTGCATGTGGGGCTGGCTGCGGCGCAAGTGAGCGATGCGTGACGGCAGGTGACTGATCAGAGAAAAATCCAGCGCCCCCAGATTCAGCAGGCCCTGCGGTTGACGACCGGCGAACAATTGTTGGCTGCGGTCTGCCAGCGTCAGGATGTCGACGGCCTGTTGATAGAACTGTCGGCCTTTCGGCGTGACATAGAGCCGGTTTTTATCGCGAAAAAACAACTCGCCGCCAAGTGAGTCTTCTAACTCTTTGATGCGCAACGTGACGTTGGAGGGGACACAGTGCAATTCCCGCGCGGCGGCGGCAATGGTTTTATACTCCACCACGGCGCAGAAAAATCTAAGCTGACTCAGCTTCATGATTCATTCACTTTTAGTTAGTGTTTTGGTTAGAAACAATCACTTTAGATTAGCATTTATTTGCCCTAGAGTCGTATCGACAACCTAAGAGGGATCCCTATGCCACTGAATGATTTACTGACCCTGCCGGGCGTAACCGCGCAGCCGGAAACCGTCACCGACGGCTATGTGTTCAATCACACCATGATCCGCGTGAAGGACTTAACCCAAGCGCTGGACTTTTATACCCGCGTGCTGGGCTTTACCCCGGTGTATCTGGAAACCTTCAATGAAGCCGCGTTCACCATTTGCTACCTGACCCGCAGCCCGCGCGACCAGATCCCACAGGATGACGATGCCCGTAAACGCTGGGTCCTGAGTCAACCGGGTATTTTGGAGCTCACCCATAACCACGGCACCGAGCAGCAGGCTGATTTTCATTACCACAACGGCAACAGTGAGCCGCGTGGCTTTGGCCACCTCTGTGTGACGGTGCCTGACGTGCACGCTGCCTGCGAGCGTTTTGAGCGCCTTGGCGTGAACTTCCAGAAACGTCTGCATGAAGGTCGCATGAATTACGTGGCCTTTATCAAGGATCCCGACGACTACTGGATTGAAATCCTGCAGCCTACGCCGCTACAGAACTGATTTACCCCCCGTTTCCCCCCGGCGTTTCGAGCCGGGGTTTTCTTCCCGCCTTTTGAACGCCCAATATTCCATAAAATCGCGCCCCAACGCGGGAAAACCGTGACGTTTGGCTTGCCCGCAGCGGGTGATTCGCGTAAAACTGTCAGCCGCAAATCTTGCCACTCACAACCCATTCACTGGACGATATGTTTCAAGATAACCCGCTGCTGGCGCAGCTTAAACAGCAACTTCACTCTCAGACCCCGCGCGTTGAAGGCGTAGTAAAAGGGACTGAGAAAGGCTTTGGCTTTCTTGAGGTCGACGGTCAAAAAAGCTATTTCATTCCGCCACCGTACATGAAGAAAGTCATGCACGGGGACCGAGTGACCGCAACCCTGCATACCGAGAAAGAACGTGAAATCGCCGAGCCGGAAAGCCTGATCGAGCCCTTCCTGTCGCGCTTTGTCGGCCGTGTGCAAAAGCGTGATGACCGTCTGTCCATCGTACCCGATCATCCGTTGCTGAAAGATGCGATCCCTTGCCGTCCGGTGCGTGAACTGAAGCATAACCTCCAGGCCGGTGACTGGGCGGTAGCGGAAATGTGCCGCCACCCGCTGAAAGGCGATCGCGGCTTCAACGCCGATCTGACCCAATTTATTACTGACGGTGAAGATCACCTTGCGCCGTGGTGGGTCACGCTGGCCCGTCACAGCCTGGAAAAAGAAGCGCCGGAGATGATCGCTATCGATGAGCCGGATGCTTCCGTGCCGCGTGAAGATCTGACCGCTCTGAATTTTGTCACCATCGACAGCGCCAGCACCGAAGATATGGACGATGCGCTGTTTGTGCAGGACAACGGCGACGGCTCGCTACAATTGACCATCGCCATTGCCGATCCGACCGCCTACGTCGCGCAAGGCAGCGCGCTGGATGAAATCGCCCGCAAGCGCGCCTTTACCAACTACCTGCCAGGTTTCAACATCCCTATGTTGCCGCGCGATCTGTCAGACAACCTGTGTTCACTGCGTCCGAACCAACGCCGTCCGGTGCTGGCTTGCCGCGTGACCATCGGTGCAGACGGCGCATTGGGTGACGATATTCGCTTCTTCGGCGCCGAGATCGAATCAAAAGCCAAACTGGTTTATGACGAAGTCTCCGACTGGCTGGAAGGCATTACCGGCTGGCAGCCGCCGAGCGATGAAATCGCACAGCAAATCACCCTGCTCAAGCGCGTGTGCGATGCACGTAACGCCTGGCGCCACCAGCATGCTCTGGTATTCAAAGATCGCCCAGACTACCGCTTTGTGCTGGGTGAAAAAGGCGAAGTGCTGGAGATCATCACCGAACAACGTCGCACCGCCAACCGCATCGTCGAAGAGTGCATGATTGCTTCCAACGTCTGCGCCGCCATTGTGCTGCGCGACCGTCTGGGCTTTGGCATTTACAACGTGCACACCGGTTTCGATCCACTGCTGGTTGAGCAAGCCGTAACCGTGCTGCAAGCCAACGGCGTTGAAGCCGAAGCCGAGAAGCTGCTGACGCTGGAAGGTTTCTGCGAACTGCGTCGTCACCTGGATTCGCAACCGACCCAGTTCCTCGACAGCCGTATTCGCCGCTCTCAGACGTATGCCGAAATCAGCACTACGCCGGGGCCACATTTCGGTCTGGGCCTGGAGGCTTACGCCACCTGGACCTCTCCGATCCGGAAATACGGCGATATGGTCAACCACCGCTTGCTGAAAGCCGTTATCACCGGGCAGTCCGCAGAGAAACCGCTGGACGAAGTGACAATCCAACTGGCCGAACGTCGTCGCCTGAACCGGATGGCGGAACGTGACGTCGGCGATTGGCTCTACGCGCGCTACCTCAAGGATAAAGCAGGCACCGATGAACGCTTCAACGCGGAAATCATCGACGTAACCCGCGGCGGCCTGCGCGTTCGTCTGCTGGACAATGGCGCAGTGGCCTTTATCCCGGCGCCCTTCATTCACGCGGTACGTGATGAAATGGTATGCAGCCAGGATACCGGCACGGTGCAGATCAAAGGCGAAGTCGTTTATCGCCAGGGGGATACCCTGCAGGTCACCATCGCCGAAGTGCGTATGGAAACCCGCAGCGTGATCGCCAGACCGGCAGCTTAACCCGCAACATAAACGTTATGCCAGACAAACACCGGACGGGTCTCCCTCCGGTGTTTTTTTATTCCCAGTAACATCCTCATCACCTTGTTTTTACGCTATTACTCAACCGGCTTCACATTTCTCATCCGACCTGCTTCTCTTCGCCTGCAAAACTCCTACTTTTAATTTGTAGCCATTCTCCCTAAGAACACTTCTTTCTTTTTTCTGCACACCAAGGAGTTGTTGAACATGAAAAACGTCAAGTCCGGGATCATCTGGCTGGTGGTGGCGTTGGTCGGTGCATTCGCCTTCGCCATGCTGGCGCTAAGCCGCGGTGAACACGTCAATGCGGTTTGGCTGGTGGTAGCGGCGGTCGCCTGTTACAGCATCGCTTATCGCTTCTACAGCCTGTTTATCGCCAAAAAAGTCTTTGAGCTCGACGACCGCCGTATGACCCCGGCCGAACGTCGCAACGACGGGTTGGACTATGTCCCTACCAACAAGTGGGTGTTGTTTGGCCACCACTTTGCTGCCATCGCCGGGGCCGGGCCGCTGGTTGGCCCTATTCTGGCAGCGCAAATGGGCTTTCTGCCCGGCACTATCTGGATCCTGGTCGGGGTAATGCTGGCCGGCGCCGTGCAGGACTTCCTGATCCTGTTCATCTCTACCCGTCGTGACGGTCGTTCGCTGGGTGAAATGGCCAAGCAGGAACTGGGTGCCTTCGCCGGAGTGATCACCATGCTGGGCGCGCTGGGGGTGATGATTATCATTCTGTCCGCGCTGGCGCTGGTGGTGGTTAAAGCCCTGGCCGACAGCCCCTGGGGCTTGTTCACCATCGCTGCAACCATCCCAATCGCCCTGTTTATGGGCGTGTATATGCGTTTTATCCGGCCGGGTAAAATCGCTGAAATCTCGGTGATCGGTTTTGCGCTGATGCTGCTGGCGATCATCTACGGCGGCAACGTGGCGCAAGACCCCTACTGGGGGCCCTTCTTCACGCTGCACGGCACCACGCTGACCTGGGTGTTGGTGGTTTACGGCTTTGTCGCTTCGGTGTTGCCGGTGTGGCTGCTGTTGGCACCGCGTGACTATTTGTCCACCTTTATGAAGATTGGCGTCATTATCGGGTTGGCTGTAGGTATCGTCTTCGCCATGCCGGAAATGAAAATGCCGGCGGTATCGCGCTTTATCGACGGCAGCGGCCCGGTGTTCGCCGGCTCGCTGTTCCCGTTCCTGTTTATCACCATCGCCTGTGGTTCGATTTCCGGTTTCCATGCGCTGGTTTCCAGCGGTACCACGCCGAAACTGGTGGAGCGCGAGAGCCATATTCGCTTTATCGGTTATGGCGCCATGCTGATGGAGTCCTTCGTGGCTATCATGGCGTTGATTTGCGCGTCGGTGATCGACCCAGGCGTTTACTTCGCCATGAACTCGCCGGCGGCGCTGATCGGCACCACGGTGGAGAATGCCTCTCAGGTGATTAACAGCTGGGGCTTTATGATCACCCCGGAAACCCTGACGATGATTGCCAAAGACGTCGGGGAACATTCCATCCTGTCGCGCGCCGGCGGCGCCCCGACCTTCGCCGTGGGCATGGCACACATCATTACCGAGGTGTTTAACAGCCGCGCAATGATGGCCTTCTGGTACCACTTCGCCATTCTATTCGAGGCGCTGTTTATTCTGACCGCCGTCGATGCCGGGACCCGTGCCTGTCGCTTTATGGTGCAGGATCTGGTCGGCGTGGCGATCCCAAGGTTAGCTAACAACCGTTCTTGGTTCGGTAATCTGGCGGGAACCACCGTGGCCGTCGCCGGCTGGGGCTTCTTTGTCTATCAGGGGGTGGTCGATCCGCTCGGCGGCATCAATACGCTGTGGCCGCTGTTCGGTATCGGCAACCAGATGCTGGCCTCGATGGCCTTGATCCTCGGTACCGTGGTGCTGTTCAAAATGAAAAAACAGCGCTATGCCTGGGTGACCATTTTGCCGACCGTTTGGTTGTTTATTACCTCAATGACCGCCGGCTGGCAGAAAATATTCCACGAGAAACCGAGCATCGGCTTCCTGGCGCAGGCGAAGAAATTCTCTGCCGGTATTGAACAAGGCACGCTGATCGCACCGGCCAAGACGCTGAAGGATATGGAGACCATCGTTTTCAGTAACCAGATTAACGCCGCACTGTGCGCTTTCTTTATGCTGGTGGCGGTAACCATGCTGGTCTCCGCCTTCTTTGTGATCCGTCGCGCGCTGAATGCCAGCCAGCCCACGGCGCAGGAGTCGCCGATCGTCCTGCGTGAAAATGTATAAATTCAGTTGGTTATAATCAGGGCGCTGCGGCGCCCTCAGACTGCTGACAAACCTGCGTAAAGGCTAAACCGGTAGGGGTCGAACATGTTCGACCCGATTTAACCCATTGATTATGCTATTGGGCACAGCATGCAGCGCCCCTACCATTAAACAACAGAGCACTTTGTCAACGGGCGCCCTTTTCTTTGCTTATCCGGTTCTCAGTTCAGCAGATTAGTGCCGAACGCCCCCTGCCAATCTTGCTCGAATTTCTCTACCGCAGCCTGAACCGCCGGTGCCGCGAGGAACTGCTCAGCCACGTCGACCGGCAGAGTGATGGCCTGACAACCCGCCAGCAAGCATTCCAGCGCCTGACGCGGCGTTTTGAAACTGGCCGCCAGCACCCGGGCTCCCGGCGCGTGCAGCGTCAGCAATTGCTGCAGCTCGTGAACCATTTCAATGCCGTCACCGCCCTGCGCGTCCAGGCGATTCACGTAAGGGGCCACATACTCAGCCCCCGCCAGCGCCGCCAGCAGTCCCTGACCCGCACCATAAACCGCCGTCCCCAGCGTAGGAATCGACATTGACTTCAGTTTTTTAATCGCTGCCAGGCCTTCTGTGGTCGCCGGTACCTTAACCACCAGCCCAGGCACTCGCTGATGAAGCAACGCCGCTTCCGCCACCATGCGCTCGGCGTCGTTAGCCATCACCTGAGCAAAGAGTTTGCCGGTGCCCCCCAGCGCATCGCGCAGCGCCGGTAACACTTCCCAAATCGGTTTTCCCTCTTTGGCAACAATGCTCGGATTGGTTGTCACACCGTGCAGAGGCAGGATGCGCGCCAGTCGTTTTACTGCGTTCACATCGGCGGTATCGAGATAAAGCTCCATTACGGACTCCTGAATCTTTTGTGGACGAATTCAAACTCTCATCATAGTAGGAACATGCAACGCATTTATATTTGATCGAAATCAAATCAACTTTCATTCGAAACAACTTTAATGACAAAAGAAAAGCAACCGAATGACAGGTGACTCGTGATCTTCAATCTGCAGCGCTATTCCACCCATGATGGTCCAGGCATCCGCAGCGTAGTGTTCCTGAAGGGCTGCTCGTTGGGCTGTCTCTGGTGTCAGAATCCGGAAAGCCGCTCGCGAAAAGCGGATTTGCTGTTCGATCCGCGTTTATGCCTCAGCGGCTGTACCCTGTGCGCCGAAGGCCATCCTCAGGCGATTCAACGAATAGACGACAACCTGCTGATCCAGCGCGAGTTACTCAGCCACGAAGAGTATGCCGCATTAGCCGCCCGTTGCCCAACCGACGCACTCAGCCTGTGCGGCAGCGCAGTAAATATCGACGATATCATGACCGAGGTGCTGCGCGATCGGCCTTTTTATCTGCGCACCGGTGGCGGCCTGACACTCTCCGGCGGTGAACCCTTCATGCAGCCTGCCATGGCGGCAGAACTGCTGAAGCGCGGCCGTGAGGCCGGCATTCATACCGCGGTGGAATCTTGCCTGCATACGCCCTGGTCGCACATAGCACCTTCGCTGCCTTGGCTCGATCTGATGCTGGCGGATTTGAAACACGTCGATGAAAAACGTTTCAAGCAGTGGACCGGCGGCTCCGCCAAACGGGTAATGGAAAACTTCCGCCGCCTGGCCGCGCACGGTACCCGAACGACCGTGCGCGTCCCGCTGATCCCCGACTTTAACGCCGATCGCCGCTCAATTCGCGCGATTGTCGATTTCGCCGCCGATGAGGCCGGCGTTACAGAGATTCATTTCTTGCCGTACCACACGTTGGGTATCAACAAATATAACCTGCTCGGCGAGCCTTATCACGCGGCCCGCACCCCACTAGATGCCCCTGAACTGCTGGCCTATGCCGAACAGTACGCCGAGGCCAAAGGGCTGACTGCCATTTTGCGAGGATAACACCATGACTAAGCTGGATCTGACCACCCTGTCCGAACGCACCCAGGCTCACAAGAACGCGCTGATCCATATCGTCAAACCGCCGGTTTGCACCGAACGCGCCCAGCACTACACCGAAGCCTATCAGCAGCATCAGGACAAACCCTTGCCGGTTCGTCGGGCATTGGCATTGGCTAACCATTTGGCTAAGCGAACTTTGCGAATCGATAACGACGAGTTGATTATCGGCAACCAGGCCAGCGAATTACGCGCTGCGCCGATTTTCCCCGAATATACCGTCAGTTGGATCGAAGACGAGATTGACCAACTGGCCGACCGTCCGGGCGCCGGTTTCTCAGTCAGCGAAGAGAACAAGGCCATTTTGCATCGGCTATGCCCGTGGTGGCGCGGCCAGACGGTGCAAGATCGCTGCTACGGCATGTTTACCGACGAACAAAAGGCCCTGCTGGCCACCGGTATCATCAAGGCTGAAGGCAATATGACCTCAGGGGATGCCCATCTCGCGGTGAATTTCCCACTACTGTTGGAAAAAGGCCTCGACGGGCTGCGCGAGAAGGTCGATGAACGTCGCAGTCGTATCCGGCTTACCGACTGGGAAGAGTTGCATCAGGAGCAATTCCTGAAGGCAATCGATCTGACCCTGGAAGCGCTGAGCGCGCATATCTTGCGCTTTGCCCAGTTGGCGCGCGACATGGCGCAGACGGAAAACCGTTTGTGGCGGCGTGAAGAGCTGCTGGCCATAGCGGAAAACTGTGAGCTGATTGCCCATCGGCCACCGCAGACCTTCTGGCAGGCCCTGCAACTGTGCTACTTCATTCAACTGACGCTACAGATTGAATCCAACGGCCATTCGGTGTCCTTTGGCCGCCTCGACCAATATCTCTACCCCTGGTACCGTCGTGACGTAGAGTTGGAACAGACGTTGTCACGCGAGCGTGCGATTGAAATGCTGCACAGTTGTTGGTTGAAGCTGTTGGAGATCAACAAGATCCGTTCCGGCTCACATTCCAAGGCCTCGGCAGGCAGCCCGCTGTATCAGAACGTCACTATTGGCGGACAGCAACTGATCAACGGCAAACCTTGCGATGCGGTTAACCCCTTGTCCTATGCCATTCTGGAGTCCTGCGGGCGCTTACGCTCCACCCAGCCTAATCTCAGCGTGCGTTACCATGCAGGAATGAGTAACGACTTCCTCGACGCCTGCGTGCAGGTGATCCGCTGTGGGTTCGGCATGCCGGCCTTCAACAACGATGAAATCGTTATCCCTGAGTTTATCAAACTGGGCGTGGAGCCGCAGGATGCCTATGACTACGCGGCGATCGGCTGTATCGAAACCGCCGTGGGCGGGAAATGGGGTTACCGCTGCACCGGCATGAGCTTTATCAACTTCGCTCGTGTCATGCTGGCGGCACTGGAACAAGGGCGCGATGCGACCTCCGGCAAAGTTTTCCTGCCACAAGCAGGGGCGCTCTCGAAGGAAAACTTCGCCGACTTTGAGCAGGTGCTGGGTGCCTGGGACAACCAGATCCGCTATTACACGCGCAAGTCGATCGAAATTGAGTGCGTGGTCGATACCGTATTAGAAGAGAACGCTCACGATATCCTCTGCTCAGCGCTGGTGGATGACTGCATCGAACGCGGCAAAAGTATCAAGCAAGGTGGCGCAAAATACGATTGGGTTTCTGGTCTGCAGGTCGGCATAGCCAACCTGGGCAACAGCCTGGCGGCGGTGCGCAAGCTGGTCTTCGAACAAGGGGTTATTGGCCAACGGCAATTGGCGGCAGCGCTGGAAAATGACTTCGACGGATTGAGCGGCGAACAGTTACGCCAGCGTCTGCTCAACGCCGCTCCAAAATACGGTAACGACGAGGATGAGGTCGATCAACTGCTGGTGCGTGCTTATCAGACTTATATCGACGAACTGAAGCAGTACCACAACACCCGCTTTGGTCGTGGCCCGATAGGCGGCACCTACTACGCTGGAACGTCGTCGATTTCAGCTAACGTGCCCTTTGGCGCGGCTACCCTGGCCACGCCAGACGGCCGTAAAGCGCATACGCCGTTGGCGGAAGGTGCCAGCCCGGCCTCCGGTACCGATCATCTGGGACCGACCGCCGTGTTCAATTCGCTGTCCAAACTGCCCACCGCGTCGATCCTCGGCGGCGTGTTGCTGAATCAGAAACTGAACCCGGCGACGTTGGAGGATCCGCGGGATCGAGAAAAACTGATGTTGATGCTGCGCACCTTCTTTGAGGACTACCAGGGTTGGCATGTGCAATACAACATCGTGTCGCGGGAAACGCTGCTGAAAGCGAAGCAACATCCTGACCAATATCGTGATTTAGTGGTCCGCGTTGCTGGATATTCCGCTTTCTTTACCGCATTATCCCCTGACGCGCAGGATGATATTATTGCGCGAACAGAACATACTATTTAAACAATAAATATTAGCGGCCGCACATTGGTGGCCGCACATCAGGTTGATATGAATTCAAGACAACAGACAATACTTCAATTGGTAAACGATCGCCGGCGTATCAGCGTCAGCGATTTGGCCGCGGCCACCGGCGTTTCAGAAGTGACGATCCGCCAGGATTTGAACCTGCTGGAGAAACGCAGCTACCTGAAACGGGTGCACGGTTCCGCGCTGGCATTAGAAAGCGACGATGTCGATGCGCGCATGATGTCCAACTTCACCCTCAAGCAAAAGCTCGCGCAGTATGCCGCCTCGCTGGTTAACGACGATGAAACCATTTTTATCGAAAGCGGCAGCGCCAACGCGCTGCTGGCGCGTTATATCGCCGAGCGCAAACGCATCACGCTGATCACCGTCAGCCACTATATCGCCCATCTGCTAAAAGAGACGGATTGCGAAGTGATCGTGCTGGGCGGCATGTACCAGAAAAAGAGCGAGACCGTGGTCGGGCCATTAACCCGCCAATGCATTCAGCAAGTGCATTTCAGCAAGGCGTTTATTGGCATCGATGGCTATCATGCGGATACTGGCTTCACCGGCCGCGATATGATGCGCGCCGACGTGGTCAACGCCGTGCTGGCGAAGGGCGTAGAAAATATTGTCCTGACCGACTCGTCAAAATTCGGTCAAATTCAGCCCAATCCGCTGGCCCAGCAGGGCAAGGTTCAGCGGGTAATCACCGATTCGCGGCTGTCGTTGGAGTATCAACACCTGTTGAAGCGCCAGGGAATACAGTTGGATATGGTGAACGACTAGCCTTCAGACGAAACAACGGGAGAGCCGCCGACAGGCGGACCTCCTGATGCTCACTGGCCGTAGTAGGCGTTTTTACCGTGCTTGCGCAGGTAATGTTTGTCCAGCAGGGTTTGCTGCATATTCGCCAGGCCCGGCGACAACTGGCGCGAAAAAATCCCCATATAGGCAATCTCTTCCAGTACCACCGCATTATGAACCGCGGCTTCTGCGTTTCCCCCCCAGGTAAAGGGGCCATGAGAATGCACCAGCACACCCGGCACCGCCGCCGGATTTAACCGGCGCTGGCCAAAGGTTTCGACAATCACTCTGCCGGTCTCCCATTCATAGCGGCCATTAATTTCCTCATCCTGCATCCGCCGGGTACAGGGAATGTCGCCGTAGAAATAGTCGGCGTGCGTTGTGCCCCAGGCCGGAATATCCAACCCGGCCTGCGCCCAAATGGTGGCATGCCGCGAATGGGTGTGCACTATGCCCCCGGCATCGCCAAATGCCAGGTACAACGCGCGGTGGGTATCGCTGTCTGAAGAGGGCTTTTTGTCCCCCTCCACCACCTTGCCGCTTTCCAGTTCCAACACCACCATATCGTCACGGGTCATCACCCCGTATTCCACCCCCGAGGGTTTGATCACCATCAATCCCTCACGCCGATCGACAGCGCTGACATTCCCCCAGGTGAAGGTCACCAGATGATGACGTGGCAGCGCCAGATTAGCCTCCAATACCTGCTGCTTGAGATCGTTAAGCATGTTTCTTTCCCGGTTAACCCTGTTGGGAATATTGTCGGCAGGCAGGCTTGGGGGCGGTATGGCGTAAATCGCTAAAGACCGCGTAGTCTTCTGCTGGAAACGGCAATTTGCGCGCTGGGGATTAAATAGCGCGCAATGGACTTTAAGATTATTTACCTGTTTATCGTTCAGCAGAAGCTTATAGTGAATATTGGCGGAGGGAGCGCTCTTGACGTTTCAATTATTCTGCCTTTAACAAAAAATGCCATTTTTTATAGCGATACTTACTGGGAGCCACTAGCAGGCCGAAATTCGGGTTCATGCCTATACTTAATAGGCACTCCCAGATAGCCAATGCTAAGGAGAAGTCATTATGATGATTATCAATAAACGTTTTGCCACCGCCGCTCTGGCGCTTACTCTGGCGTTTTCACTCAGCGCTTGTTCAAACATGTCCAAACGTGACCGTAACACCGCCATTGGTGCCGGTGCGGGGGCCGTAGGCGGCGCGGTGCTGACCGATGGTAGCGCACTGGGTACGCTCGGCGGGGCTGCGGTGGGGGGCATCATTGGTCATCAGGTAGGTAAATAACCTGTTCGGCCAGTATTCAGATACCTCTGCCGACAGGCTGGCAAAAGCGATATCGCTTTGACGTATTACGCATAATAAAGATTATTTCAGGTCTGTTTTACCTTTCATCGATGGCGGGTTACCATCAACGGGTTAACGCCCGGCAGCAGTATCCCAGCCATGCCGCAGTATTGCACCGCGGCATGGCCATTCGCTCAGGCGATTCGATTAGCCGCCCGCCAGCTTGACCTTCATCCCTTTGGCTTCCAACAGCTGTTTAAGCAGATCCCGCTTATCGCCCTGGATCTCGATCACGCCCTCTTTCACCGAACCGCCGCAGCCGCATTTTTTCTTGAGCTCTGCCGCCAGCTTGTCCAATGCGGCATCATCCAGATCAACGCCGGTGATCAGGCAAACGCCCTTTCCCTTGCGCCCGCTGGTCTGGCGCTGAATACGCACGATACCGTCGCCCTTTTCACGCGGCGGTTTGACGTCTTCCTGCTTGATACGCCCGCTATCGGTGGAATACACCAGCCGGCTGTTATCGTTGTTCATTGTCGTCTCCTTAAGCCAGAGAAGCGCGGATCGCACTTAGCGTAGCGGCCGGATCCGCGGATTGGGTGATCGGGCGCCCAATCACCATATAATCAACGCCAGCCGCTTGCGCCTGTACCGGCGTCATGATGCGTCGCTGATCGCCGGCGTCGCTGCCTTCAGGACGGATGCCCGGCGTCACCAGTTGGAATTGTTGGCCACAGGCAGCTTTGAGACGCTCGGCTTCGTGCGCTGAACAAACAACGCCATCCAACCCACAATCGCGGGTCAGACGCGCCAAGCGCTCCGCATGCTCGGCCGGAGAAAGCTCGATACCGATACCACGCAGATCTTCTGCTTCCATGCTGGTCAGCACGGTGACGGCGATCAGCAACGGGGCCTGAGCGCCATAGGGCTGCAATGCTTCTTTCGCTGCGGTCATCATGCGTGCACCACCGCTGGCATGCACGTTCACCATCCATACACCCAACTCGGCCGCAGCAGCAACGGCACGGGCGGTGGTGTTGGGAATGTCATGGAATTTCAAATCCAGGAACACGTCGAAACCACGCGAGTGTAAATCGCGCACCAGCTGCGGCCCAAACAGGGTGAACATTTCCTTGCCCACTTTTAACCGGCAGTCCTGCGGATCAATACGATCGGCAAATGCCAGTGCCGCGCCAATATCTGCGTAATCCAGCGCAACGATGATCGGAGATGATTTTAAGTCATTGTTATTGATGTTATTTTCAGACTTCATTTCTTCTACCTTCTGTAAAATGGACATAAATAGGTAATAACCCGCCAAACTGACCGCCGCATTCTACATGCCGGCCGACAGAAATCCCAGCCGCAGCGCGCTCTGCGCTTAAGTAATGTTATCCCCTCGTACGTCATCAAGCGTCAATAACCCCTGACCGCCCTTAACCCAGCCTGCGTAAACCGCCGTAAAGATGCGTAAATTATGAATCAAATAATTTGAACAACATACTCAGCATTATCAGATTTTAAATCCCTACGGATGCTTTATTATTCAACACATCGGAAGCATACGCCTTCCAACCTAAACAAACAGACTGGAGTCTCTCATGAAAAGCATCAAATATTTTGCAGCAGCAGCCGTTATCGCCATGACCTCTTTCGCTACCTTCGCCGCTGAACCGGTGGATCAGCAACAGGCCAGCAGCCTGACCGCTTCAGGCGTCGTTTCCGCCGGTCATGCCACTACCCTGAGTGGCCTGGAAGCCAAACTGGCCGCTAAAGCCGACGCCCAAGGCGCCAGCAGCTACCGCATCATTTCTGCCGGTGGTAACAACATGCTGAGTGGTACCGCAGTTATCTACAAATAAGCTATTAGGTATAGGGCCCGGCACGCCGGGCTTTACTTTATTTCCCCCGCCAGATCGTTCGCTATTCCCGCACCGTAATGTTACAAAAATATTAAATTTTTATTACACACTAGACTCTCTCCCCATAGTGGCTTAGCTTGAAGGCAATCCTCCCGCAGAAAGGCTTCAAAATGAGCGAGATATCTACATTAACCATTAAAATTCCTCTGGAACTCAAAGAAAAAATTCGTGCCATTGCTGCCGATAATCAACTCTCTCTGAGTGCCGAGGTTTGCCAGCGTCTAGAAAGCAGCTTCGATCTTCCGACCAAAGCGGAAAAAACCGCTAAAAAAGCAGCCGAGTTGCATCATGGCGAAATCGATAATCAGGGGATTGAAGAAGAAGTTGAGCAACCGCTGAATCAGAAAGAGTTGAAGAAGCTGCGTCAGCTGTTGAAAGGTAGCGCGAAGACCGGCAAGAAAAAATAAGTCGGTTTAGTGATCATAAGAAAACGGGGCCTGATTAGGCCCCGTTTTTTATTGTCGTTATTGTCCGTCCAACCCGCGGATCGGCTTAACCGATGACCAGGCCCGACATGACGGGCAATGCCAATACAGCGAGTGAGCGGTAAAACCGCATTTATGACAGCGGTAGCGCGGCTTGGTCCGAATTTGCTCACCGACCATATCGCGCAGCAGTAACAGACTCTCTTTGGCACGACCATCTTCCGCATCCGCCAGGTGATAATCCATCAGGCGGTAAAATACTCGCATGGTCGGGTGGCGCTGTAGCTGCCGGTTGATATACACCTGCACCACGTCACGCCCTTCATGCTGCTCAATTATTTCCGCCAGCATCAGTTCTGCAGTAGCGCCGGTATTCTCTTCCACGCAGCGCTTGAGAAAGTCCGCCCAACCCTGCTGCTGTTCCAGATGCTGGTAACACTCTTGCAGCATCGGCAGGGTTTCGCTGACCAGTTCTTTATCCTGATTCAGTACGCGCTGTAGCGACTCAACCGCCTTGGCGTACTCACCCTGGGCCATATAAATACGTCCCACCATGATAGATACACGCGCACACTGATTGTCTGCCGAAGCCGCGCGTTTCAATAATCCCATCGCCTTATCGAGATCGTCGCTGCCCATCGCCTGCAAGGCCAGTTCGCAATAAAAATGTGCGATCTCGACGCGCTGTTTGTCTTTGCCTAATTTGACCAGTTTTTCCGCCACGTCGATGGCTTTCAGCCAGTCGCTGGTGGCCTGATGGATCGCCAACAGCTGCTGTAGCGCAGAAAGACGGAAATCCTCTTCGCCAACCAGTTGGCCAAACATGTCTTCGGCACGATCGTACATGCCAGCGGCCATGTAGTCGCGGCCCAGCTGTTGCACGGCCAGCAAACGTTGTTCGAAGGTCAGGGAAGCGCTTTCCATCAGCGCCTGATGGATGCGGATAGCGCGGTCGACTTCACCACGCGAACGGAACAGGTTACCCAGCGTCAGGTGGGCTTCAACGGTGTTGCTGTCCTCTTTCAACATATCAAGGAACAGATCGACCGCTTTATCCTGCTGGTTGGAGAGCAGGAAGTTAACCCCGGCCACGTACTCGCGCGACAGACGGTTGGCTTCCTGTTGTTTATCCTGTTGAGCACTTCTGCGCCCCATGTACCATCCGTACGCGGCAGCCACGGGCAGCAACAGAAACAGCAGCTCTAACATAGAAGATTATTCCTTGCTGACAACGGACTGAGCTGCCGGCTCAGCAGGTTGTTCAAGCTGCAGTTCCAGCCTTTTGATTTTGCGTTCGGCACGCCCCAGCGCAATACGGGTGCGCAGATAAAACAGGCCGCAAATGACCCAACCGAGAACAAAACCGGCGCCAAACAACGCCGCCAACAGAGTCGATACGCGATAGTCGCCCTGCGCAACCAGATAGTTAAAACTCACCACCTGATCGTTATGCGCGCCCAACGTGACAGAAATCACGAAGATCACCAGAACTAACAAAAAAATCAGCAAATATTTCACATTCTTTCCCGCGATGCCGAGTTAATCGGATGAACTATGCCAATACGTGGCGTCCCTAACTAATAAGTTAGCATTTCCCGTCGTAGCAGGGAAACCCTGAGGCACGATAAAACCATATATATGCTGGCATATTCGACAGTAAACGGCACTCCCGGACAAATTTATGAGAGAGCGTCTCAAAATAATAGATTAATCAAGATATGGGGGCATTAGTGCGAATTGCAATGAAGGTCTTATGTAAGCGGTTAATACGGCGCCATCCCGACGCCGTTAAAAGTGACGCGGTCACCTAATGCTTATGGGTCAGGGTTCTTTCCGCAATTTCCTGTTGCTCCTGCGGAGGCGGTGTCAAAGGCCCGAACCAGCGTTGCACCAGCCAACAGGCCAGGGTCACCAACAGCCAACTGATCAAGGTCGCCACCGCCAGATCACGCGGCCAATGCATCCCCAGCAACAAACGGCTCCCCATCACCCCTACTGCCCAAACCATCAGTATCGCCACGGTCTTGTAATGCCTACGCGGCCACAGCAACCCCACGCCCAGCAGCGCCCAACTGGCGGCAAACATGGTATGGCCCGAAGGAAACGCAAAACCGGTCTCAAACTGCCAATGTTCGCGCAACCATACGGGCACCAGCGGCTGGTCCTGCAGTTGCTCTTTGACCAACGCCCCCCGCTCTTTGCGCTTGAGTGAGTAGAAGTACTTTTCATCAATCTGATGGGCTGATTCCAGCCACAGCACGAAAGGCCGTGGCTCTTGTACCCGGTCCTTGATAAAGGACTTCACGCCCTGGCCAATCATTATCGACGCGCTGAGCAGCACCAGCAGGCCAATGGCCGGCTTGATGCGAAAACGCAGGCACCACAGGAACCAGGCGCAAAGAATGATATTGGTGATAATGCCCCAGGGGGAAGTGACCGTTTCGGTCAGCCAGTACAGACCTTTCAGAAGGCGTCCGTCGCCCCCCGGTTGCCATTGCCAGCCGGAAAGCCACACCGCCAAAGGCATCAGCAACAGAACTATTGCCCCTGCGGCCGTACGTTTTGCTATCTCAAACATTCCTATCGTCCTTTGCTTAAGCCAATTTGCAGTGTAACAATCTTGCAATATCGATAACACTCTAAAAATTAAACAGATAAAAAACCTATCGCAATAATAGTTGGCTGAAAACGCCGGATGCTGGTTTGCTGAGCACCGCAGGGCAAGAAGTTATGGCAAAATAGCCGATAATTAACGAAATGCCGATCGTCGTTGCGCATTTTAATACTGGTCAGTTCACCGAACCGGAAGTAGGATGCGCAACCATGATTGAATCGGATGTATTTGTGGAGAGCAACATGCAGCTTAAACGGGTGGCAGAGGCCAAATTGCCAACACCTTGGGGCGATTTCCTGATGGTAGGATTCGAAGAACTGGCTACCGGACACGACCATTTGGCGCTGGTGTTCGGTGATATCTCTGGCGCGATGCCGGTACTCTCACGCGTACATTCTGAGTGTCTGACCGGTGATGCATTATTCAGCCTGCGCTGCGACTGCGGTTTTCAGTTGGAAGCTGCGCTGGAGCATATCGCAGAAGAAGGTCGCGGTATCCTGCTCTACCATCGTCAGGAAGGTCGCAATATCGGTTTGCTGAATAAAATCCGCGCTTATGCATTGCAGGACAAAGGCGCTGATACGGTAGAGGCCAATCATCAGTTGGGCTTTGCCGCCGATGAGCGCGACTTCACCCTGTGCGCCGACATGTTCAAGCTGTTGGGCGTGGATGCGGTACGCTTGCTGACCAACAACCCGAAAAAGGTTGAGATCCTGACGGAAGCCGGCATCAACATCACCGAGCGCGTGCCGCTGATCGTTGGCCGCAATCCGAAGAACGAACGTTACCTGGCCACCAAGGCAGCCAAAATGGGCCATTTGCTGGACCAGAAGTAATTTCCCTGCGGGAAAAAATCAGGGCGCCGAATAAGGCGCCCTTTTTTATTACAGCATTTTCCTGATCACATAGTGCAGGATACCGTCGTTTTCATAGTAAGTGAGCTCGTTGCCAGTATCGATACGACAACGGGTATTCACCACTTCCTTGCGCCCGTCGGCATAGGTGATATGTACCGGCACCGTCTGCCCCGGCTGCAGCGTTTGCAGCCCGCTGACGCTGATCTGCTCGTCACCGCTCAGCCCCAGCGTTTTGCGCGTCACGCCTGCCGGGAATTCCAGCGGCAGAATGCCCATCCCAATCAGGTTAGAACGGTGAATACGTTCAAAGGATTCGGCAATAACCACCCGAACACCCAGCAACCGTGGCCCCTTCGCCGCCCAGTCACGGCTGGAGCCTGAACCGTATTCTTTACCGGCAATCACCGCCAACGGCACGCCTTCTTGTTGATACTGCATGGCGGCGTCATAGATCGACAACTGATTCTGCGACGGAATATGGCGCGTGTAGCCCCCTTCGACACCCGGCACCATTTCGTTACGGATACGAATATTGGCAAAGGTGCCACGCATCATCACTTCATGGTTACCACGGCGAGAGCCGTAGGAGTTAAAATCCTGCGCCGCAACGCCATGATCGCTCAGATAACGTCCCGCCGGGCTGTCACGCTTGATATTCCCCGCTGGAGAGATATGGTCGGTGGTCACCGAGTCGGCCAGGATCGCCAGAATGCGCGCATCCTTGATATCCTGCACCGGATCCGGCTTCACCTTCATGGTGCTGAAGAATGGCGGATGCCGGATATAGGTAGAATCGCCCTGCCATTGGTAGGTGGCCGAGCCGGCAACCTGAATCGACTGCCAGTTGGCGTCACCGTCAAATACCGCGCCGTATTCCTTATGGAACATCTCAGTGCGAACTTCTTCCACCGCCTGGGCAATATCTTTGCTGCTCGGCCAGATATCCTTCAGATAGACCGGCTGCCCGTCGTGACCTTCGCCCAGAGGCTCTTTGGTCAGATCAATCTTCATGCTGCCAGCCAGCGCATAAGCGACCACCAGCGGCGGTGAAGCCAACCAGTTGGTTTTAACCAGTGGATGGATACGACCTTCAAAGTTACGGTTGCCGGATAGCACCGCCCCTACGGTCAAATCACCCTCTTTAATCGCCTGCTCGATCGGATCAGGCAATGGCCCGGAGTTACCGATACAGGTGGTACAGCCGTAACCGACCAGATTAAAACCGAGTTCCTCCAGGTAGGAGGTCAGTTTGGCGCTGTCAAAATAGTCAGTCACCACTTTGGACCCCGGTGCCAACGAGGTTTTCACCCAAGGCTTGGTTCGCAAACCTTTGTTAACCGCGTTCTTCGCCAACAGGCCGGCTGCCATCATTACGCTGGGGTTCGAGGTGTTGGTGCAAGAAGTAATGGCCGCGATAACCACCGCGCCGTTATGCAGCTCATGCTGCTGTTGGTTCAAAGTGAAGGTTTTGAATTCGGACTTGCGATGCTGATTGCCGATCTCGAGTTCTGTCGCGGCGTTGAACGCCTTAGGCACGTCCGGCAGCGCCACGCGATCCTGAGGGCGCTTCGGCCCTGCCAGGCTGGCGACCACCGTCGACATATCCAACGCCAACGTGCTGGTAAACACCGGTTCATCGCCCGGGTTACGCCACATGCCTTGCGCTTTGGCATAGGCTTCTACCAGTGCGATTTGCTCGTCGCTACGGCCACTGAGTTTCATGTAACCCAGCGTCACTTCGTCCACCGGGAAGAAGCCGCAGGTCGCGCCAAACTCTGGCGACATGTTGGCAATGGTTGCCCGGTCGGCCAACGGCAGGTCTGCCAGGCCGTCACCGTAAAACTCGACAAATTTTCCCACCACGCCGTGTTTTCGCAGCATTTGGGTCACGGTCAACACCAGATCGGTGGCGGTAATGCCTTCGCTCAGCTTACCGGTCAGTTTAAAGCCCACCACGTCAGGGATCAGCATAGACACCGGTTGACCCAACATCGCCGCTTCGGCTTCAATACCGCCCACACCCCAGCCCAGAATGCCCAGACCGTTGATCATGGTGGTGTGAGAATCGGTACCGACCAGGGTATCCGGGTAAGCGATACGCTGCCCGCTCTCGTCCGTGTGCCATACGGTTTGGCCGAGATACTCCAGGTTGACCTGGTGGCAGATACCGGTGCCCGGCGGCACAACGCGGAAGCGGTTAAAGGCTTTTTGCCCCCAACGCAGGAAGGTGTAACGCTCGTGGTTGCGCTCCATTTCAATGCGCACGTTTTCTTCAAAAGCGTCGTCATCGCCGAACTCATCAACGGTGACCGAGTGGTCAATCACCAAATCGACCGGTGACAGCGGGTTGACCTGGTCAACGTTCCCGCCTAACCGCTGCACCGCTTCACGCATCGCAGCCAAATCTACGACCGCAGGCACTCCGGTAAAATCCTGCATCAGCACGCGGGCCGGACGGTAGGCAATCTCACGATCGGCATGGCCCGTTTGCAACCAGCCAACAATAGCTTTCAGATCGTCAACCTGCACGGTGTCGCCATCCACATGGCGCAGCAAGTTTTCCAACAGTACTTTCATTGATTTTGGCAGTCGGTCGATGTTGCCCAACTGTTTTGCCGCCAATGGCAGGCTGAAATAGCCATACTCAGTATTGAGCGCCACCAGCTTATCCATACTCGTTTCACGAAGATCGGACGACATAGCTCCTCCATTTCTTATTATGTCTAAAACAGGGTAATCACTGAGGTCTTATTTAAAGATAACACAAAGATGACGTAACGTTTTGATAACAACACGTTTTGATCATAACGATAGGCAAGAACAATCAACGGAGGTAAGTACTTGTTCGGGCAGCGGATTAGCGCGGAAACGACCCTAAACTGGTCGGATATGTGGCACAGGCAAGACCAAAGGAAGGGATTACCCTCCCGTCTTGGCAAACACGGCGAGTCAGGAAAGGTCAAAAAATGAAGGTTTCTACGGGATGGGATTTATTTAGGCCAGGGGCTTAGATCAACCAGCAGACCAATGAACCCACCAACAGCCAGAACAAACCACTGATCATGAACACGGCTTGCCAAGCTTTACGTCTAATGTCCTTATCGTTCACACCAACATCCCTGTATCCAAACAAACAGAGGGGGATTATGGATCACATTGAACGACGGCCATATCAGGGAAATCTCATGCCAGGCATTTCCACCTCAATATGGCGCTCGTACCAACACTGAAAAAGGCTTAATATTCAGCAGGTTTAAATCTCGTCGGGACATGGCATAAAATGCAAACTGTTTGCCGGCCGAGATCCAACGGCAATACTCCCGCGTCCAGGTCTACACTTTTCGACGGTGGTGGAGGCATAATTTAAGCTTAAGGAGACGCAGTGGCATTTTTGGGATTCGTCAGTGAACAAGAGTGTCGAGGCTGGCAAGATGCTTCGGCTTATCTTCCCGCGTTCAGTTTTTATGAAAAACACCAGTCAGAACCTATCGACGCTGCACCCGAAGCCATTATTCAAGCGGTGTTATCACTGGATATGGCGGAAGACCCGATCATCCGCAGGCTGCTGATGCTACGCCAACTGCCGGGTACGGTGCGCCAACGGCTCTTCAAAACCGAGCTCACCACGCCGCCAGCGGCCTTTGGCTTCGACACCTTTACCCTGCTCCATCAGGACAGCCATGAAGTCTCGCTTGGGCTGGCCGGGCGTTTTTGGCGGCCTATGTTGGGCGTCAATAAACTGGCAACTGCAGAGGATTTTCACCAATTTAACGACCAGAAAGCCGCAAAACTGGTGTTGCGTTTTAAGGTTATCCCGGAGGCTTCCGGGCTCGCTATGCTGCGTACCGAAACCTTTATCTGGTGCCCGACATCGCAGGTTAAAGCGCGGCTTGCCGGCTATTGGGCGATGATCCGTCCCGCCAGCGGGTGGATCCGACGGCGCACCCTGCTTTCAGTACAGCGTAAACTGGCAAAAGGCGGTTAACTGAGCGCTAAAGCCTGAATGGAGAAAGTCAGTAAGAGGGGAAAGCAGGAGAGAACGTGCCTCTCCTGCTGCATAAATCTTTTTGCTAGTCGTTAGATTACCGGCTTATTTTTCCGGCAGCTTGATGTCCTTGAACATCGCTTCGATCTCTTCGTTGGAACGCAGTGCAACCGCGTTGTCGACCACGTCACGCGTCAGGTGTGGCGCAAAACGCTGGATAAAATCGTACATATAGCTGCGCAGGAAGGTGCTGCGACGGAAGCCGATTTTGGTGGTGCTGTAGGTGAAGATATCTCGAGCATCCACCGTCACCAGATCCGGGTCTTGTATCGGGTCCACCGCCATGCTGGCGATCACACCCACCCCAAGGCCCAGACGCACGTATGTTTTAATCACGTCGGCATCGGTAGCCGTAAATACGATGCGCGGTGTCAGTCCGGCACGGTTGAATGCCGTATCCAACTCAGAGCGGCCGGTGAAGCCGAAGGTATAGGTCACGATCGGGTAAGCTGCCAGTTCTTCGATGGTAATGTGGCTTTTACCGGCTAAAGGATGATCGGGTTTCACCACTACCGCGCGGTTCCAGTGATAGCACGGCAGCATGATTAAATCGTCGTAGAGGTGCAGCGCTTCAGTGGCAATGGCGAAATCTGCCGTGCCTTTGGAGACGGCTTCCGCAATTTGCGTCGGCGATCCCTGATGCATGTGCAGAGAGACTCGCGGATAGCGCTCAATAAAGCCTTTAATGACGTTAGGCAGCGCGTAGCGCGCCTGGGTGTGGGTGGTCGCCACGTACAACGAGCCTTTGTCCGGGTAGGTATGCTCGCCGGCGACGGCTTTGATCGCATCCACTTTGGACAAAACTTCACGCGCAATACGGATGATTTCCAATCCTGCTGGCGTTACCTGAGTCAGGTGCTTGCCACTGCGGGCGAAAATCTGGATACCCAGCTCATCTTCCAGCATCCGTACCTGCTTACTGATGCCGGGCTGTGAGGTGTAAAGCCCTTCTGCCGTCGAGGAGACATTCAGGTTGTGGTTAACCACTTCCACGATGTAACGAAGCTGCTGCAATTTCATATCTTATACCATCCTAGGTTAAACACTGCGTTGAGCCGCAGCCAGGTATATCGGTGTCGCCCCGGTATGCTGAAAACTAATAAGCCATGAACACAGTGTTTCACTCAGATGCTGAAGAAACCGCCGTTGCTAATAAGCTTTAATCATAAAAAAACTTTTTATATAACCACTATATCACGCTACAGCTTCAAGTATAGATCCGCGTCACACTATGGTAACGATTATTTTGCATTGCGATCAACGCGAAACCCCAGCGCCAGGATGGAAAAAACAGCAAAGAATAGATCTGTTCACCGGCTTTAGCCAATAAAAAACCAGCCACGGGGGCTGGTTTTTTCATGTTGCATTCAGGCTGTAAATTTACTTTTTGCCTTCAACCCACTTGCCATCGATGTAGAAAGCGGACCATCCGGTGGCTTTGCCGTCTTTCTCCGAAGAGACATACTGCTGTTTGGTTTTACGGCTGAAACGCACCATGGTTTTGTTGCCTTCCGCATCCGTTACCGGCGCATCTGCCAGATAACGCAGTTTTTCAGGCAGGCGATCCTTGAAGCGAGCCAGTTCTTCCACCAATGGCGCACGGGTTTCGCGCGATTTAGGGAAGGTATTGGCCGCCAGGAACACCCCGGCTGCGCCGTCACGCAGAACAAAGTAAGCATCCGACTTTTCGCACGGCAGTTCCGGCAATGGAACCGGATCTTCCTTCGGTGGTGCAACATCACCGTTACGCAGGATCTTGCGGGTGTTTTTGCAGTTCTCGTTGGTGCATCCCATGTACTTGCCGAAGCGCCCCATTTTCAGGTGCATTTCGGAACCACATTTATCGCACTCCACTACCGGGCCGTCATAGCCTTTCAGGCGGAATTCGCCCTCTTCGATCTCGTAGCCGTCACACGCTGGGTTATTACCGCACACGTGCAGCTTGCGCTGGTTATCGATCAGGTAGCTGTCCATCGCCGTGCCGCATTTCTGGCAACGACGGCGGGCACGCAATGCGTTGGTTTCCGCATCATCCCCTTCGAGAACGTTCAGCACTTCCGTTTCCGGCACCAGGTTAATGGTGGTTTTGCAGCGTTCTTTCGGCGTCAGCGCATAGCCGGAACAGCCCAGGAACACGCCGGTGCTGGCGGTACGAATGCCCATCTTGCGACCGCAGGTCGGGCAGTCAATGCTGGTCATCACCATCTGATTCGGGCGCATACCGCCTTCTTCAGGATCTTTTTCCGCCGTTTCCAGCTGTTCGCTGAATTCGGCAAAGAATTCATCCAGCACCGCTTTCCACTCGGCGTGGTTGTTCGCTACCTGGTCCAGACCATCTTCCATGCGGGCGGTGAAGTCATAGTTCATCAGCTCGCGGAAGTTTTCTTCCAGACGGTCAGTAACGATCTCGCCCATTTTTTCGGCGTAGAAACGGCGGCTTTCGACCCGCACATAGCCACGATCCTGAATGGTTGAGATAATCGAAGCGTAGGTAGATGGGCGGCCGATACCGCGTTTTTCCAGCTCTTTTACCAACGAGGCTTCACTGTAACGTGCAGGTGGTTTGGTAAAGTGCTGGCTTGGGATCAGCTTTTGCAGTTCCAGCTCGCTGCCCACTTCTACATACGGCAAGGTGCGGTCTTCATCGCCCTTGCGCAGCGCAGGCATCACTTTGGTCCAGCCATCGAAACGCAGCGTACGGCCTTTGGCGCGCAACAGGTAATCAGCGGCTTTAACCGACAGCGTGGTGGAGTCGTACTGCGCCGGGGTCATCTGGCAGGCGACAAACTGGCGCCAAATCAGCTGATACAGTTTTTGCGCATCCGCTTCCATGTCTTTCAACTGTTCGGCCAGCACGTTCACATCCGAAGGACGGATAGCTTCATGCGCTTCCTGCGAGTTTTCTTTGCTGCTGTACTGATTCGGCGCTTTCGGCAGGTACTTGTCACCGAAGTTTTCGCCGATGTAACCCCGCACCATGTTGAGCGCATCCTGGCTCAGGTTGGTGGAGTCGGTACGCATATAGGTAATGTGACCGGCTTCATACAGACGCTGAGCCATCATCATGGTTTTCTTCACGCCAAAGCTCAGACGGGTACTGGCTGCCTGCTGCAACGTGGAAGTAATGTAAGGTGCACCCGGCTTGCTGCTGGTCGGTTTGTCTTCGCGATCCAGTACCGTATAGCGGGCTTTTTCCAGCAGTTTAAGCGCGGCGTGAGTCTGCTCGCGATTAACCGGCTTGAAAGGTTTGTCGTGGGCATGCGTAACTTCCATTTGCAGCGCGGTATCGCCCTTCGCTAACAAATCGGCGTGCAATTCCCAATATTCTTCCGGCACGAAGGCTTTGATATCGCGTTCACGCTCTACCACCAGCCGTACCGCAACGGATTGCACACGCCCAGCAGACAGGCCTCGGGCAATTTTCTTCCACAGCAGTGGCGAAACCATGTAACCCACAACGCGGTCCATAAAACGACGCGCCTGCTGTGCGTTAACACGATCGATATTCAGCTCACCCGGCTGTTTGAACGCATTTTGGATCGCGTTCTTGGTAATTTCGTTAAACACCACGCGGCTAAAGCGTTTGTCGTCACCCCCAATCACTTCCCGCAGGTGCCAGGCAATGGCTTCCCCTTCGCGGTCAAGGTCGGTTGCGAGATAAATGTGGTCAGCGTTTTCCGCTAACGACTTTAACTCGGCGACAACTTTTTCTTTACCCGGCAGAATTTCATATTGCGCTTCCCAGCCATGGTAAGGATCGACGCCCATCCGATTTACCAGCGCCGTCTTCTCATCTTTTTTAACTTTCTTCTTGGCTTTGTTTTCGGTTGAGTCAGCGCTCTTTTTGCTGGCTGAGCCACTGGTCGGCAAATCACGGATATGACCGACGCTGGACTTCACCACGTAGTCATTACCTAAGTATTTATTAATAGTTTTGGCTTTTGCCGGGGACTCAACTATTACGAGAGCTTTACCCATATTTACCTTTACCTAATTTTATTTCTTCTAAAAAGAAGTCTTTTATCTCGCCGTGCCGCAGCGATTCATATCTCTTTTTTATATTGCGGCAGTCTGGCAAGAGATCAACATGTTTTTTTCTGTTGGCTGCTTAACTGCTCAACCTGAACGCAAGTTGTTGATCCTGCCTGCTATTCACCCATGCCCCAGAAGTATGGCTGTGTGAGACTCATTTATGGCGTAAACAAAACCTTCCACCCGACGCCGCAAAATCCCACACTGTACCTGATAAAAAGCGTCACGCAACCTAATTAGCACGGAAAGGCAGATTTCGCCAATCGGCAGATACCGCTAGCCATCCAGACGGCAAATAAACCTTAGTCTGTTTGCGGATAAATGCGAACTGACGTTAGAATATGAGCAGAATTTATGTTTGGAGTGTAATAAATGCGCGCTAATACCTTACCCATTGATCGTGAAACCTTACTGCAAGAAGCAAATAACCTGATTCGCCAGCACGATGATTATCTGCATGGCATGGTTGCTACCGATGTTGAACAAAAAGGCAGCGTTTTAGTTTTTCGCGGAGAATTCTTTTTAGATCCTGATGGATTGCCAACGGCAAAAACTACCGCAGTATTTAATATGTTTAAACACCTGGCTCACGTGTTTTCTGAGAAATACCATTTGGTCGATTAAGCATAAAAAAAAGGGGGGTTCAGCCCCCCTGCTATTTAATCGCTACGCTTAAAGCAGCGGTTTTTCCCCGCGCTGCCACCAACGTAACAGCAGACGATCGACACTTTCGGCCGCGCTGCCGGTAAAACGATCCATCAGGCGTTTACGACGTGCATAGCGCACCCCCACCACCTCGTGATTTTCCATTTCAGCAATCAGCAGATCGTCACTGGTGCCAATTGCATCAACCAACCCTTTTTCTTTCGCCTGGGTCCCGAACCAGTGTTCACCGGTCGCCACGCTGTCGATATCCAGCGATGGGCGCTGCTGATGCACAAACTCTTTAAACAGTTCGTGGGTTTCATTCAGATCTTCACGGAACTTCTCACGCCCCTGCTCGGTGTTTTCACCAAACAGCGTCAATGTGCGTTTGAACTCGCCGGCGGTGTGCAACTCCACATCGATATCATTCTTTTTCAGCAAGCGGTGGAAGTTCGGGATTTGCGCCACGACGCCGATCGAACCAATGATGGCAAAGGGCGCGGCCACAATGCGATCCGCCACGCAGGCCATCATGTAACCGCCGCTGGCGGCGACTTTGTCTACCGCGACCGTCAGGCGAATGCCGCCGGCACGCAAACGGGCCAACTGCGATGAAGCCAGCCCGTAGCCATGAACCACCCCGCCCGGGCTTTCCAACCGCAGCAGAACTTCATCTTGCGGCGTCGCCACGGCCAGCACCGCGGAAACTTCCTCGCGCAGTGAAGTCACTTCATGGGCATCCATGCTGCCTTTGAAATCCAGCACGTAAAGACAAGGTTTGGTGGCTTCCACCGCTCCGGCTTTGGCACGCTGCTTCTTCAGTTTATCGTCGGCTTTGGTCTGCTTTTTAAACTGCTTGCTCCAGGCCTTTTGTTCCGCTTCGCCCATCCGCGCCAAACGCATATCGCGCTGCATGTCCCGGTATTGTTCTCCGAGGTCGGTAAGCTGCAGTTCCCCTTTGTGTCGGGCTTTGCGTTGCCCAAGGCTGACCGCCAGCAACGCCAGCGCGGCGATGGCAATCACAACCGTCGCGACTTTGGCCAGAAACAGGCCGTAAACAGATATAAACTCCACAGATTCCGCCTTTATTAACAGGTTGTTAGTACTATCTCATTCATTCTAGCCAACCGAAGCGGTGGCTGTCGCGACTAAATAAAAATTCCTTGTGCGGCCTCTTTACTATGTGGGCGGGTTTTGGCTTAACCAAGCTGGCCCCCTGCCATTTTTGTTACAAAAGAATGCCGTTTCTGCCGCCTAATCATTGAAAATACGATCCATTTAAGGCATATAACACGGATTATTCATCAAGATGATGATCCAAATTCGCTGCGGGGCCTACATGCGGTCGAGCCTTTGCTCCTGTCATGGCCCCTCAATCCACCCCCTCCCCGATGCAAGCGGGAGACCAGCCACCAAGGCGCGAGGAATTATTGTGCATTACCAACCCAAGCAGGATCTGTTGCAACAACGTATTATTCTGGTCACCGGCGCCGGTGACGGCATCGGCCGCGAAGCCGCACTCACCTATGCCAAATTTGGCGCACAATTAGTGCTGTTGGGCCGCACCGAAAGCAAACTAAAGGCGGTACAGGCCGAAATCGCCAAACTCAGTGACGCCCCCACTTACACCATCACGCTGGACCTGCTGCATACTACGCAAGAGCAGTGCCAACAGGTGGCGAATGAGCTGGCAACCCGCGTCCCGCGTCTCGACGGCGTGTTGCACAATGCCGGCCTGCTGGGTGACATCGCCCCGATGGCCGAGCTGTCAATGACGATGTGGAACGAGGTGATGCAAGTGAACGTCAATGCGACCTTTATGCTCACCCAGGCGCTGCTGCCTCTGCTGTTGAAATCCCCCGCCGGATCGCTGGTGTTTACCAGTTCCAGCGTTGGC
Source organism: Serratia sp. AXJ-M (assembly GCF_046531865.1). Lineage (NCBI taxonomy): Bacteria > Pseudomonadati > Pseudomonadota > Gammaproteobacteria > Enterobacterales > Yersiniaceae > Serratia > Serratia sp. AXJ-M. The sequence goes on from NZ_CP059394.1 coordinate 2,820,697, forward strand.
CGCACCGGGCGTGCCAACTGGGGCGCCTACGCCGTGTCAAAATTCGCCACCGAAGGCATGATGCAGGTGCTGGCCGATGAATACAAAAATCGCAATCTGCGGGTAAATTGCATCAATCCGGGCGGAACTCGCACCCAAATGCGCGCATCTGCGTTTCCTGACGAAGACAAAAGCAAGCTGAAAACCCCGGCTGACATCATGCCGCTTTACCTCTATTTGATGGGGGATGACAGCCGCCGTAAAACCGGTATGAGTTTCGATGCTCAACCTAACCGTAAACCCGGCGCGGCCGAATAAAAGGGGCTTTATCATGGCTGAAGATCGCCACCAACAACGACAACAGCGCCTTAAAGAGCAGGTGGATGCGCGCATTGCTGCTGCTCAGGTAGCGCGGGGGCTGCTGCTGGTATTCACCGGCAACGGTAAAGGTAAAACCACTGCGGCGTTTGGCACCGTGACCCGGGCCGTTGGCCACGGGATGAAAGCTGGCGTCATTCAGTTCATCAAGGGTGAATGGCCGAACGGTGAGAAAAATCTGCTGCAACAGCACGGCGTCGAGTTTCAGGTGATGGCGACCGGCTTTACCTGGGAAACACAGGATAAGGCCAGCGATACCGCCGCCTGTCAGGCCGTATGGCAACACGGCAAACGTATGCTGGCAGACAGCAGCCTGGATCTGGTGCTGCTGGACGAACTGACCTATATGGTCAGCTACGGCTACCTTGAACTGGATGAGCTACTGGAAGCGCTACGACAACGTCCTGCGCACCAGACGGTGATCATCACCGGGCGTGGCTGCCATCGTGATTTGTTGGAGCTGGCGGATACGGTGACCGAGATGCGGCCGGTGAAGCACGCGTTTGACGCGGGTATCAAGGCACAACAGGGGATTGACTGGTAACGAAAAGAAAAACGCCGCAGCCCGAATGGGCTACAGCGTGATAATCAGCTGCGTTTGCTTGGTTTGCCCGGCTTGCTGCCCGCAGCACTGCGGCGACCGCTTCCAGCCACCTGGGTGTGACGCTTAACGGCACGACGGATCTGGTTAGCCTTCACACGGCGACGCTCGCGCTCAACAGGCATCTTGCTGACGGTTTCAGGCTTGAGGTCAACCAGTTCGCGCAGGTAGTTGATCGCCGGCAATTCCAGTTCGGTCCAACCGCCACGAGGAATGCCTTTTGGCAGGTCGATATCGCCGTAACGCACACGGATCAGGCGGCTAACCTGGACGCCAACGGCTTCCCACAGACGACGAACCTCGCGGTTACGCCCTTCGGTCAGGGTTACGTTGTACCACTGGTTTATGCCTTCGCCACCCTGGAAAGTGATGGTGCGGAAAGCCGCCGGGCCATCTTCCAGTTGAACGCCTTTGCTTAGCTGCTTCACTTTTTCGTCGTCAATCTGGCCAAATACGCGCACGGCATATTCACGCTCAACTTCACGACTTGGGTGCATCAGGCGGTTAGCCAGTTCACCGTCGGTGGTGAACAACAGCAGGCCTGAGGTATTGACGTCCAGGCGCCCTACCGCTACCCAGCGCGAACCACGCAGCTTGGGCAAGCGATCGAAGACCGTCGGGCGACCTTCTGGGTCGCTGCGAGTACACAATTCGCCTTCCGGCTTGTAATAAGCCAGCACGCGGCAAACCGCTTCTTCAGATTCTTTAACCGAAACGACGTGACCATCCAGACGGATTTTCATTGAAGGGGTTACTTCAACGCGATCACCCAGTTTGGCAATTTTACCGTCGACGCTGACGCGCCCGGCTTCAATAATGGTTTCGATTTCACGACGCGAGCCATGACCGGCGCGCGCTAAAACTTTCTGTAACTTTTCGCTCATTGAGCAACCTCTAGTGTCGCCTTCACAGGCGTCGGGGGGATGACCGTCGCGGCGTCAGGCGCCACAGCGGTAACAATACGTTTACTTGGATCGAACCGCGCATTATACAGGCTTTCAATAGGGTTGAAACCCACTTTGTTGTCTGGTCGATTATCGAAAGCTATCGATTGCGTGAGAACTCGCTGAAAAGCGGGTCTGCCCCCGCTTTATAACCTACTCGGAAAACGGATTAATCATCGAGGAAATCGACTACCGCCCGATACACTGCCGCTGGCTGCTCGAGAATACCAAGGTGAGTACGGGCATTCTCCAGCCGCACGACCGAGAAAAATGGATGGTTGGCGGCAAAGCTCTGCTGTTGCCGCAAATAGTCTTCGCCACGATCCAGTGAGTAAATATGCCGGCAAGCAGGCGGTGAGGTTAATTCCCCCAGCCGGTTTAGCGGCGAACCGTATTGCCTGTAAGCTTGCTCAATCGCCACGCCGGCGGCCTGCCAAACGCGATAATCCTCCTGCGCCATTTCAACGGTCAAATGCTGTTTTACCTGTGGGTGTTCAATACCGCCCTGCCAGAATGTGAATAAATCATCCCGCGCCGCCAGCCAGTGTTCAGGCCGCTGCATTTGCTGAACGGAATCGAAAAATGCAGGCTCAGGCTGGGTCATGATCCAATCGAGAAACACCATTCCCTGCATCTGCTGCGGCATGTTTTCGGCCAACGCCACCGCTATCCAACTGGCGTGCGCTACCGACAGCGTCACAAACCGCTCCACTTGCAACTCAAGCAGCAATTGCTGGAGATCTGCCAGCAGATCCTGTGCGCCAAGGGAGAGTCCGGCATCACGATCAGACAGGGCGTGCCCCCGCCAGTCGAGGCTGATCACCCGATACTTTTGCGACGCCAGTGCGGTAAAGGGGGCAAATACGGTTTTTGGTTCACACCAACCGGGCAGCAGGACCAACGTCAGCGGGCCTGAACCGGAATCATGATAATCGAGAGAAAGGGTGCCATGGCGAAACGCTGTCATTTTGTCTCCTAAACGTCATATCCCCCACGATAAGGGGATTTGTGCATTAGCAGTAAAATGACAGCCTTCGTCAGTTTCATCTATTGGAATAGATGCTAAATAAGGGGCTTCGCACCGAATGAAAAAATACGCACTAAATAAACGCGATTAATGCCGTTCACAGGGATAAGCGGCGGTTAATGCCAGCATAATCACCGAAGGCGCGGAATAGTGAAGCTGTTCCGGGTGTTCATTTAAATACTGCATCACCGCGTCCGCCGCCATCCCCACGCTCATCCCGGCATCCGGACAAATGCTACGATTGCCCTGCATTGAGAAGGTATCGAATACGCCGGCCACATAGCCCATAAACATCCCGCCATCGAGCGCTTCGGCGACGGTAGCCGCTCCGTTCTTATTTTTCACATAGCCGCTGGTTTCCGACAGCAAGGCGCTGCCGGAATAAAACCCCGCGCTGGCCGCAGAGGAAAACAATATGGCCACCAAAAGAGAAATCCGCTTAATCATTGCTACGCATCCTGCCTATTATCAGTTTTTGATATTGTAGAATAGCGGCTTTACCGGCAAATGACGCCGTTACCGCCACTTTTCAGAAAATGAGCAAAAGCGGCAGCGTAATTATGCATCAACGGAAAGGCGTTGCGTCGCCTGCCCCTTCACGCACCACTTCCGGCGCGGACTCGGTCAGATCAATCACCGTGGTCGGTTGCTGGCCCAGGAAGCCGCCGTGGATCACCAGATCCACCTGCTTGCCCAGATGATCGTTGATCTCTTCCGGATCGGATTCGGCAAAATCATTGCCTGGCAGCATCAACGTGGTCGACATCATCGGCTCATTCAGCACTTCCAGCAACGCCAACGCAATCGGGTTAGACGGCACGCGCAGACCGATGGTTTTGCGCTTGTCGTTCATCAGGCGACGCGGGACTTCTTTGGTCGCTTTCAAAATGAACGTGTAGTTGCCGGGGGTGTTGTTCTTGATCAGTCGAAACGCGGTATTGTCGACATAAGCGTAAGTAGACAGCTCGGACAGATCGCGGCACATCAAGGTAAAATTATGATTGCTGTCCAATTGACGGATACGGCAGATGCGTTCCATGGCCGTCTTGTCTTCCAGCTTGCAACCCAACGCGTAGCCGGAATCGGTAGGATAGACGATCACCCCACCTTTACGCAGCACATCCACCGCCTGGTTGATCAGGCGCGGTTGCGGGTTATCTGGATGGATATAAAAAAGCTGACTCATGACTTGCTCCTAAAAATGATGCACGCGGGCGGCATCGCCCACGTTAAATCAACTGACCTTGCCCTGCTGCGGTTGTGGCCAGTCACGCCACACGGGTTCAACCCCGCCGGGTAACCACAGTTTGCGGCCCAGTTCGATCCACGAGCAGGGCTGATGAAAGTCAGAGCCCTGCGACGCCAATAATTGATATTCCTGCGCATACTTTGCCAGTTGCGAACGCTCATGCGGTGCCTGCTGACACTGGGCAACCTCCATGGCATCCCCCCCTTGTTCGGCAAAGTGCGCCAACAACCGTTTCAGCCATTTGGCCGTCAGGTCGTAACGGCCCGGGTGCGCTATCACCGCCTGACCGCCGGATTGATGAATCACATCAATGGCTTGTTTTATTGTACACCACTGTGGCGGAACGTAGCCGGTTTTGCCTTTGGCCAGGTATTTCTTGAACACCTGAGCCATATTGTCTGCGATGCCAATCTGCACCAGATAACGGGCGAAGTGACCACGCGTCACCGCCCCACCGTCCGCCAACTTTTGCGCGCCTTCAAATGCACCGTCAATACGTGCTTTCGCCAGCCGGACGCCAATTTCCTGTGCGCGCAGGTTGCGGCGCTCAGTCTGCTCGGCCAACAATTGCACCATCGCCGGATGTGCAGTTTCAATCCCCAGACCCACGATATGAATCTCATGATTTTCCCACAGCGTGGAGATCTCCACCCCGTTCACCAACTGCAGCGGTAACGACAGCTCGGCAATGGTTGCGGCTGCGGCGGCTAAACCTTCGGTGGTGTCGTGGTCGGTAATCGCCAATACGCCTACCCGCATCTCAACGGCCCGTTGCACCAACTGCGCCGGCGTCAAATAGCCGTCAGAGGCGGTGGTATGGCTGTGGAGATCGTACAGGGTAAAGGCGGAAGGCTGGGGGCTGCTGTCTGTCAAAAGAAATATCCGTCAAAGGTTTGGCCTTCTATCATACCCGCGTTCGCCCGCAGGACGGAAATCTATTCTGGCCGACGGCCTGTTCCGCTCGATGAAAATTATTCACGCTTGCGGCTAAAACATTGTGTGAAAAGAGGGTTGACTTTATTCTCGCGAACCAGTTAACTAGTACACAAGTTCAGGGCGATACCCTGGTTGGATGATAAACAAGAGAGCACAGAAATGAATAAGCAAACTTCTCTTCTTCGTTGGTGGCGTACCTCCCTTTCGCGGGCGGTGTAATCACGCATACCTGTCATCTGACACTGCAGATTCCCTAAGCCCGCTGGTAACGCGGGCTTTTTTATGGACAAATTTTAACTGGAAGACCCAAGATGAACATCAAACCACAGCTTAAATTACTGAAGGCGGAGGCCAGTTACCGGGGCGATCCGACCACTATTTTCCACCAGTTATGTGGCGCGCGTCCGGCAACCCTGCTGTTGGAATCTGCTGAAATCAACAGCAAGCAAAACCTGCAAAGCCTGCTGGTGATCGACAGTGCCCTGCGTATCACCGCACTGGGTCGTATCGTCACCCTGCAGGCGCTGACCGCCAACGGTGCGGCAATGCTGCCGCTGCTGGATGAGGCGCTGCCGCCTGAAGTACAGATTCAGGTGCGCCCTAACGGCCGGGAACTGACTTTCCCGCCGATTGACGCTATCCAGGATGAAGACGCTCGCCTGCGGTCGCTGTCGGTATTTGACGCGCTGCGCACCCTGCTAACATTGGTGGATTCTCCCGCCGACGAACGTGAAGCCGTCATGCTTGGTGGCCTGTTTGCTTACGATTTGGTCGCCGGCTTCGAAGACCTGCCGGTACTGCGTCAGGATCAGCGCTGCCCGGACTTCTGCTTCTATTTGGCGGAAACCCTGTTGGTGCTGGATCACCAACGCGGCGTCGCCCGTCTGCAGGCCAGCGTATTCACGGCCGACCCGGCCGAGGAGCAACGCCTGCAACTGCGCCTGGAACAGCTGCAGGTGCAATTGAAACAGACGCCGCAGCCCATTCCTCACCAGAAGCTGGAAAACATGCAGCTGAGCTGCAACCAGACCGATGAAGAATACGGTGCCGTGGTCAGCGAGCTGCAACAGGCCATTCGTCAGGGTGAAATTTTTCAGGTGGTGCCGTCGCGTCGTTTCTCGCTGCCCTGCCCGGCCCCGCTGGCCGCGTATCAGACGCTGAAAGACAACAACCCAAGCCCCTATATGTTCTTTATGCAGGATGACGAGTTCACCCTGTTCGGCGCGTCGCCGGAAAGTGCCTTGAAATACGACGCCAACAACCGCCAGATTGAAATCTACCCGATTGCCGGTACCCGCCCACGCGGTCGTCGTGCCGACGGTTCACTGGACCTGGATCTGGACAGCCGTATCGAGCTGGAAATGCGTACTGACCATAAAGAGCTGGCCGAGCACCTGATGCTGGTCGATCTGGCGCGAAACGATCTGGCGCGCATCTGCCAGGCCGGCAGCCGCTACGTGGCCGATCTGACCAAAGTGGACCGCTACTCTTTCGTAATGCACCTGGTTTCCCGTGTGATCGGCACCTTGCGCGCCGACCTTGACGTGCTGCACGCCTATCAGGCCTGTATGAACATGGGCACGCTGAGCGGTGCACCTAAAGTGCGCGCCATGCAGCTGATTGCCGCTTCCGAAGGCACCCGTCGTGGCAGCTACGGCGGCGCAGTGGGTTACTTCACCGCCACCGGTGATTTGGATACCTGTATTGTCATCCGTTCCGCGTATGTTGAAGACGGCATTGCCACCGTGCAAGCCGGTGCCGGCGTAGTGCTGGATTCTGTACCACAGGCGGAAGCCGATGAAACCCGTAATAAGGCACGTGCCGTGCTGCGCGCCATTGCCAGTGCGCACCAGGCCAAGGAGGTGTTCTGATGGCCGATATCTTACTGCTCGATAACGTTGATTCCTTTACCTACAACCTGGTCGATCAGCTGCGCGCCAGCGGCCATCAGGTGGTGATCTATCGCAACCAAATTTCTGCCGAGGTGATTATCGAGCGCCTGCAGCAACTGACCCAGCCGGTGCTGATGCTGTCTCCTGGCCCGGGCACACCGGCCGAAGCCGGCTGCATGCCGGAGCTGTTGCAGCGCCTGCGCGGCCAGTTACCCATTATCGGCATCTGTCTCGGCCATCAGGCAATCGTCGAAGCCTATGGCGGGCACGTCGGCCAGGCCGGGGAAATCCTGCATGGCAAGGCGTCGGCCATCAGCCACGATGGCGAAGGGATGTTTGCCGGTATGGTGAACCCACTGCCGGTGGCCCGTTATCATTCCCTGGTCGGCAGCAATATCCCGGCCGAACTCACCGTTAACGCCCACTTCGGCGACATGGTGATGGCAGTACGTCATGACAAGCATCGCGTATGCGGTTTCCAGTTCCATCCGGAATCTATCCTGACCACTCACGGCGCGCGTTTGCTTGAGCAAACTCTGGCCTGGGCGCTGGCGAAATAACGAGAGGAAACGACGATGCAAACTATTCTTGAAAAACTGTACCGCTCAGAGTCGATGAATCAGCAGGAAAGCCAGCAGTTGTTCAGCGCCATTGTTCGCGGTGAGCTGGAGCCAAGCCAGTTGGCCGCGGCGCTGATCAGCATGAAAATTCGCGGCGAACGTCCGGAAGAGATCGCCGGCGCGGCTAAAGCGCTGCTGGCCGATGCCCTGCCGTTCCCGCGCCCGGACTACCCGTTTGCCGATATCGTCGGCACCGGCGGTGACGGCACCAACAGCATTAATATTTCCACCGCCAGCGCCTTTGTGGCGGCCGCGTGCGGCGCCAAAGTGGCAAAACACGGTAACCGCAGCGTTTCCAGCCGGTCAGGATCATCCGATCTGCTGGCGGCGTTCGGCATTCGTCTGGATCTGCCAGCGGAACAAGCGCGCCAAGCGCTGGATGACCTGGGCGTATGCTTCCTGTTCGCGCCGCAGTATCACACCGGTTTCCGCCATGCGATGCCGGTACGTCAGCAGTTGAAAACCCGTACGGTATTCAACGTACTCGGCCCGCTGATCAACCCGGCGCGTCCGCCACTGGCGCTGATCGGCGTTTATAGCCCGGAATTGGTGCTGCCGATTGCCGAAACCCTGCGCGTGCTGGGTTATCAACGAGCCGCTGTCGTGCACGGCGGTGGCATGGATGAAGTGGCGATCCACACCGCGACCCACGTGGCCGAGCTGAACAACGGCGAAATTGAAAGCTATCAGCTGACGCCAGAATCCTTCGGGCTGCAACGCTACCCGCTGGAGGCCCTGCTGGGCGGTTCGCCGGAAGAAAATCGTGACATTCTGGCAAGGTTGTTACAAGGTAAAGGTGACCCGGCGCACGCCGCTGCGGTGGCCGCTAACGTGGCGCTGCTGCTGAAGTTATTCGGGCATGAAGACCTGCGCCAAAACGCGCAGCAGGCACTGGACATGATTCACAGCGGGAAAGCTTACGAGCGCGTAACCGCACTGGCAGCAAGAGGATAAATGATGCAGGAAACCGTGCTCAACAAGATTGTTCGTGATAAAGCGCAATGGGTCGCAGCACGACAGCAACAACAGCCACTGGCCAGTTTTCAAAATGAAATCGTCCCCAGCGAGCGTGGCTTTTATCACGCGCTGCAGGGTGCCAGAACGGCGTTTATTCTTGAATGTAAAAAGGCATCCCCTTCCAAAGGATTAATCCGCGAGAATTTCGATCCCGTGGAAATTGCTTCGGTCTACAAAGATTTCGCCTCGGCGATCTCGGTGTTGACCGATGAAAAATACTTCCAGGGCAGCTTCGACTTCCTGCCGCTGGTCAGCAAGACGGTGACACAGCCGGTGCTGTGCAAAGACTTTATTATCGACCCGTATCAGATCTATCTGGCGCGCTTCTATCAGGCCGACGCCATTCTGCTGATGCTGTCCGTGCTGAACGACGATCAGTACCGTCAATTGGCTGCGGTAGCGCACAGCCTGAACATGGGCGTGCTGACCGAAGTGATCAGCGAAGAAGAGCTGCAACGGGCCATTGCTTTGGAAGCGCGCGTGGTCGGTATCAATAACCGCGATCTGCGCGACCTGAGTATCGATCTGGATCGCACTCGCCAGTTGGCGCCTCGCGTCCCACACGGGGTGACGGTGATCAGCGAGTCCGGCATCAACAATTACGGTCAGATCCGCGAACTGAGCCACTTTGCCAACGGTTTCCTGATTGGCAGCGCATTAATGTCGGAAACCGATCTCCGTGCCGCCGTACGCCGGGTGATCCTGGGCGACAACAAAGTCTGCGGGCTGACCCGTCCGCAGGATGCCAGCGCGGCCTATCAGGCAGGTGCGGTGTATGGTGGACTGATTTTCGTCGGGCGTTCACCGCGCTATGTTGATATCAACCGCGCCCGTGAAGTTATCTCGGGTGCCCCCCTGAAATATGTCGGCGTATTCTGCGACGCGCAGGTAGAGACCCTGGTTAAAACCGTCGAACGCCTGGGGCTGAAAGCGGTGCAACTGCACGGCTCGGAAGATCAGGCCTATATCAGCGCCCTGCGCGCCGAACTGCCTGCCGAGTGCCAGATTTGGAAAGCACTGAGCGTAAAAGACCATTTACCGCAGCGCGATTTGCAGCACGTTGATCGTTATCTGCTGGATAACGGCGCGGGTGGCACCGGGCAGCGTTTCGACTGGTCGGTATTGCACGGCGAAAACCTGGAAAACGTGATGCTGGCCGGTGGCCTGAGCGCAGACAACTGCGTTGACGCAGCCAAACTCGGCTGTGCCGGGTTGGACTTTAACTCCGGCGTAGAGAGCCAGCCCGGCATTAAGGATCCTGCCCGTCTGGCGGCGGTGTTCCAGACCCTGCGCGCTTACTAATTATGATTAACGGATAATAACGGGAACTAAAATGACGCTGCTTAACCCCTACTTCGGCGAATTTGGTGGCCAATATGTGCCGCAGATTCTGATGCCGGCCTTAAAACAACTGGAAGAAGCCTTTGTCAGCGCCCAGCGCGATCCAGAATTCCAGGCTGAATTTATCGACCTGTTGAAAAACTACGCCGGTCGCCCGACGGCTTTGACACTGTGCAAAAACCTCACTGCCGGTACCAAAACCAAGCTGTATCTGAAGCGTGAAGATCTGCTGCACGGTGGCGCGCACAAAACTAACCAGGTATTGGGTCAGGCGCTGTTGGCCAAGCGCATGGGCAAAACCGAAATCATCGCCGAGACCGGTGCCGGTCAACACGGCGTTGCCTCCGCACTGGCCTGTGCCCTGCTCGGCCTGAAGTGCCGCATTTATATGGGCGCCAAAGATATCGAGCGCCAGTCACCCAACGTCTTCCGCATGCGCCTGATGGGAGCGGAAGTGATCCCGGTGCACAGCGGTTCCTCCACGCTGAAAGATGCCTGTAACGAAGCGCTGCGCGACTGGTCTGGCAGCTACAAAACCGCCCACTATATGCTGGGTACCGCTGCAGGTCCGCACCCGTATCCGACGATTGTGCGTGAATTCCAGCGCATGATCGGCGAAGAAACCAAAGCACAAATGCTGGAGCGTGAAGGCCGCCTGCCGGATGCCGTACTGGCCTGCGTTGGCGGTGGCTCAAACGCCATCGGTATGTTTGCCGACTTTATCGACGATACCAGCGTCGGGTTGATCGGCGTTGAACCTGCAGGTTTAGGGATTGAAACCGGCCAGCACGGCGCACCGCTCAAACACGGCCACGTGGGCATCTATTTCGGCATGAAAGCGCCGATGATGCAGACTTCCGAAGGCCAGATCGAAGAATCCTATTCTATTTCCGCCGGCTTGGACTTCCCTTCAGTCGGGCCGCAACACGCCTATCTGAACAGCATCGGTAGGGCTGAATACGTGTCTATTACCGATGACGAAGCGCTGGACGCTTTCAAAGCGCTGTCGCGTAGCGAAGGGATTATCCCGGCGCTGGAGTCTTCCCATGCTCTGGCGCACGCGCTGAAAATGATCCGTGAAACGCCGCAAAAAGAACAGATTCTGGTGGTTAACCTGTCCGGCCGCGGCGACAAAGACATATTTACCGTTCACGACATTCTGAAAGCTCGGGGAGAAATCTGATGGAACGTTATCAACAACTGTTCAACCGCCTAGCAGATAAGAAAGAAGGCGCGTTCGTCCCGTTCGTTACCCTCGGCGATCCGAACCCGGCGCTTTCGTTGCAGATCGTCGATACCCTGGTTGAAGCCGGTGCCGACGCGCTGGAACTGGGCATTCCGTTCTCCGATCCGCTGGCCGATGGCCCTACGATTCAAAGTGCTGCGCTGCGCGCCTTCGCCTCAGGCGTGACGCCAACTCAGTGCTTCGAAATGCTGGCGGCGATCCGCCAGAAACACCCGAACATTCCTATCGGCCTGCTGATGTACGCCAACCTGGTATTCCATAAAGGCATCGATGCGTTTTACCAACGCTGTGCCGAAGTCGGCGTTGATTCGGTACTGATTGCCGACGTGCCGTATGAAGAGTCCGCGCCCTTCCGTGCTGCAGCAACGCGCCATGGCATTGCACCTATCTTTATCTGCCCACCCAATGCAGACGACGATTTACTGCGTGAAATATCCTCACACGGCCGCGGCTACACCTACCTGTTATCTCGTGCGGGCGTCACCGGTACCGAAAGTCGCGCTGAATTGCCACTTCATCACCTGGTGAATAAATTGCGCGAATACCATGCGGCACCGCCGCTGCAAGGGTTTGGCATTTCCGAACCGGCACAGGTTCGCGATGCGCTGCAGGCCGGTGCTGCCGGGGCGATATCCGGTTCGGCTATCGTTAAAATTATCGAGCAGAATCAAGCTAATCCGACAGAAATGCTGACGAAACTGGCGAATTTTACGCGTGAAATGAAAGCGGCTACCCGGGCATAAGGCTTCAACGGTGGGCGCAGCAGATTGCGCCCGCCGATAACATCTTGTTTACCCTCAAAGTTGTGCAATTTTTTTTACATCTAAAGTTTGAACAAACCCAATTCTTGTCTCACACTTAGCGTTGCGCGTCGGGCATTTCTTTATTTTTTAGGGGTGCGCTACGTCTTCAGGTGAAAACCCGAATGTAGTTTCAACAATAACATTGCATGGAGAGTAATTTATGAAGCTATTTAAAACCCTTTCGGTCTTGTGCATGGCTGCCGTTGTGGCATTCGCAGTGAGTGCCTGCGCGCCAACAGCGAAATCTGAAGGGACTGGCGGTTATATTGATGACACGGTAGTGACGACCAAGGTGAAGTCAGCGCTGCTGGCGGATAAAACCATCAAATCTACCGAAATCAGCGTCGAGACCTTTAAAGGTCGTGTGCAATTGAGCGGCTTTGTCACTTCGAGCGCCGATGCCAACCGTGCAGTGCAGGTAACTCGTGGTGTAGCGGGTGTGAAATCCGTCGAGAACGTCATGCAGATCAAGTAAAAATAAAACGGAGGCGCTGTATGCGCCTCCCTGTTTCACCGCTATCAGAAACGATAACCTGCCCCGAACATAAATACCCACGGATCCAAACGCGTATCTATGCTGTGATGATTACCGGCCGCATCGTCAAAGCGTGTTTTGGTTTCGATGTTCATCCACCAGACTGACATGTTCAGCATCCAGTGCTCATCCAGGTTGTAATCCAGGCCCGCCTGCGCGGCCACACCCCAGGAGTCTTTCAAACTCAGGTTGCTCAACCCGGCATCTTTGCCGTTGTCGTTGAATTTTTCATCGAAGAAGGTGGTGTAGTTCACGCCCACGCCCAGATACGGACGCAGTTTGTCCTGCTTGTCGCCAAAGTAATACTGCGCCATCAGGCTCGGCGGCAAGTCGTGCACCGTAGCGATATCACCGTTCACGGCGGAACCGTTCAAGCCCACCTTGTGGCGAAACGGCGTTGCAGCCAGCAGTTCGACACCAATATTGTCCGTAACCATATAGCCGAAGGTCAGGCCAAGCTGGGTGTTATTATTGGCGCTGAATGAGCCCTGCCCAAGTACATCATCCGATCCGGCATTTGGTCGTACGGTCGCAGAACCTGCACGGAAAAGAAAATCGCCTGCCTGATGCGCACTTGCCAACATAGGGGCCATCATCGCCGCCAATACCACCAGAGTTGTCTTTTTCATTATCCATTCCATTTGTGTGGTTATCATCCAAGGGGAATATACCTACTTACGGGTATTTATGATCCCATCGAGATCACATCTTATGTGTAAAAATTTTAATTCCTACTAAAAACAAGGTTACCTAAGAGACTAATAAATCGAGAATTGATCTGAATCAAAAAACGCTTTTTGTTGCAAATTGTTTACATGTTCAAATTTCAGTTGCTAAAAAAAACGCCGCTGCGTAATTTCATCTTCCGTGTTGGTTTTGGTTGGTGTCGTAAGGAGTCGGCGGGCAATCAAGATGAGCGAAATTCAAAATCCCTGTGTCAGTTGCGGCGCATGCTGCGGCTATTTTCGAGTGTCATTCTATTGGGCCGAAGCGGAAGATGGCGGCGGCGTGGTTCCTTTATCCCTAACAGAGCCGTTAACCCCCTTCCTGCGCTGTATGCAGGGGACCAACAGCAAGTCCCCACGCTGCACCGCACTCGACGGCGAAATCGGCAAAGCGGTTTCCTGTTCTATTTATCTTAATCGCCCCAGCCCCTGCCGTGAGTTCGATCAGTCGGGAGAGAATGGCCTGCGTAACGAAGCGTGCGACCGCGCTCGCGAACGTTATGGCCTGCCGCCATTGCCGGTTCCGTTGCCACTTTCTTTACCGATCGCCAAGATCGACGAAGAAATAGCCGTAGTGCAATTCGCGGGGTGCCACAGCGACGTGGAACAGGGTACAATCGCCCACTGATTTTGATTTATCTCTGTTTCTCGATGCCAAGGAGTCTGCATGCCTATCACGGCCAACACGTTGTACCGTGACAGTTTTAATTTTTTCCGTAACCAACTGGCCAGTATTCTGATACTGGCGTTGTTGACCGCGTTCATTTCTGTGCTGCTCAATCAGGTTTTCAGCCCTGACATCGAGCAGTTGAAGATCCTGAGCGCAACGGAAGGTGACTTTGCTGCGTCCGCCGGTATGGGGATCCAGGAAATCATTCAACAAATGACGCCTGAGCAGCAGATGGTGTTATTGAAGGTCTCAGCCGCCGCCACTTTCTCTGCGTTAGTGGGTAACGTGCTGCTGGTAGGCGGGATGTTGACGCTGGTTCGCCTGGTTTCTCAGGGGCAACGCCTGAGCGCCCTGCGCGCTATCGGGGCTTCGGCGCCGGAGCTGCCGCGCTTGCTGCTGCTGCTGTTTATTTGCACGCTGCTGATCCAACTGGGGCTGACGCTGTTTGTCGTGCCGGGTGTGATTATGGCGATCGCCTTCTCGCTGGCCCCGGTAATCACCACCGCCGACAAGAAAGGCGTGTTCGCGTCGATCAAACTGAGCTGCAAACTGGCTTTCGCCAATGCGCGTGTGATTGTTCCGGCAATGATGCTGTGGCTGGCAGCCAAGCTGCTGGTGCTGTTTATGGTGAGCCACCTGTCGGTGCTGACCCCGAACGTCGCCAGCGTGGTGCTGACGGCTCTGAGCAACCTGGTTTCCGCCCTGTTGCTGATTTACCTGTTCCGCCTGTATATGCTGCTGCGCAGCTGATCTTGCGACAGGCTCCAAATAAGGCACGCTTCTGCGTGCCTTTTTGTTTATGGGGCCGCGGCTGGTTCTGCCTGCTCCTTGCTTTGAATCAGCTTCAGTGCCAGGTACAAATCCGGTACCAGTATTAATTCCCGATCGCGTCCTACCCGGTTGATGCGGAACCAGCGCGTCAATTCGGTGCGTCGCCCTGCCAACACCAATTTAACGTTACGCTGTAACAAATCACGTTTCAACTCATCAATTGCCGCCAGGACGCTGATATCGGCATGGGTAAAGCTGGCCACGGCGTCCACCACCACCCAGCGCGGTTGAAACGGCGTGCTATCCACCAGGTTCAGGATCCGTCGTTTGAAATACGCCACGTTGAAATAGGTCAACGGCGAGTTGAAGCGATACATCATCACCCCAGGCACCGGCTTAATGCCGTTATTGTTGCCCATCGAGTGGATCATGCCTTCGTCATTGACGCCCAACAGCTGCTCCGTCGGGCGGAATACCGTGCGCAAGAACTGCATCAACCCCAGTAATACCGCCAGGCCAATACCGCTGATTACCCCCACCAGCAGTACACAAAGGAAGGTAAACATCGCCAACCTGAAGGCCTGCGCATTTCGGCGCCGCATGATCCAGATACCGCGAATATCCAACAGCGACCAGGCGGCATACATCAGTACTACCCCCAGTCCTGCCACCGGAATAAACTGCAACGGAGCCATCAGAAACAGCAACACGAAGGCAATCACCCCTGCCGCAATAATCGACACCAGTTGGCTCTTGCCACCGTTGGCGTCATTGACAGCCGTGCGCGAATCCGCCCCGCTGATGGCGAAACCCTGCGATAACGCCGAGACGATGTTCACCAGCCCCAGTGCGCGAAACTCCGCGTCCGCATTGACCTCATAGCCGTTCTTGGCCGCAAAGCTGCGGGCGGTCAGCATCATGCTGACGAAGCTCACGACCGCCAGGTTAAGCGCCGGGATCACCATATCGCGCAGCAAGCCTGGCTGAAAATCCGGCCACTGCACTATCGGCAATACGTCGCTAAAACCGCCTACCGTCACTACGCCGTGCTGCTGCAGCCCACCGGCCCAGGTAACAAAGGCCGCCAAAACGATGGCAAACAGCGGCGCCGGCCAGTTAGGCCGCCATTTTTTGAACCCGATCAGCGTAACCAGGGTCAGCAGCGAAACCGCCATGGTCAATACATCGCTGTGCATCAGATTGCCCGGTAAAGCGTAGATTCGCTCGATCAACTGCGCCGGATGCACGCCGAAACCCAGTACCTTGCCAATCTGATCGACCATGATGGTAATAGCCACCCCGTTGAGCAGCCCGCTGAGTATCGGTCTGGAGAGCAAGTCAGCAAGTGCGCCCAGCTTGAAACGGCTGGCTAACAGACACCAGGCACCCATCATCGCCGTCATCATGATGGTGAGCTGCCAGTGGCGCTCCATGTTGCCCGCCGCCAGCGGCGTCACCACGGCGGCAATGACCGCACAGGTTGCAGCATCCGGCCCGACAATGAGCTGGCGTGAGGAACCGAAGAAGGCATAGGCAACCATCGGCAAAATACAGGAATAAAGCCCCACCACCGGACTAACCCCGGCCAATTCGGCATAGGCAATTGCCACCGGCAAGGCAACGGCAGCCACGGAAAGCCCGGCGCGAATGTCCGGTTTAAGCCAACTGCGTTGATACCCTAATAAATGCGTCAAACCGGGCGTTAGCGCCTGGAGAGATTTCCACTGCATAACCTGTTTTCCGTTATAAATTATCCGGCTATTATTGGGCGTATCATGCGATGCCAATGCCGCGCTGGCAATCCACACGCCGCGAACTCGCGACTTCAATCGTAAGTTTATGCAAATTCCTGCTTTCACGGCGGAAATCCGTTGGCCAAACGCCGATAATCAGCGCTTCCCAGCGGTACACAGAACCCGCCAAATCCGGTATAGTCGGCCGATGAACAGATGATGGATTGATTTATGAAGCAGTTTCTTGATTTCCTCCCGCTAATTGTCTTTTTCGCCTTTTATAAGCTCTACGATATTTACGTGGCCTCTGGCGCGCTGATTGTCGCCACCGCCCTGGCGCTGGTGTTCACCTGGTTCAAGTACCGCAAAATCGAGAAGATGACGCTGATCACCTTCCTGATGGTGCTGGTGTTCGGCACCCTGACGTTGGTGTTCCATAACGATTTGTTTATCAAATGGAAAGTGACCATCATCTACACGCTGTTCGCGCTGGCGCTGCTGATCAGCCAACTGATGCTCAAGAAGCCGTTGGTGCAGCGCATGCTGGGGAAAGAGCTGACGCTGCCGGATAAAGTCTGGAACAACCTCAATCTGGCCTGGGCGGTGTTCTTCCTGGTCTGCGGTCTGGCGAACATCTACGTCGCGTTCTGGCTGCCTCAAAGCGTTTGGGTCAATTTTAAGGTGTTCGGCCTGACCGCGCTGACGCTGGTATTTACCCTGTTAAGCGGTATTTATATTTATCGGCACATGCCGGAAGAACAGAAAAAATAGTTACAAAATTGTTAATGCCCGTAGCCTTTGCTACGGGCAGTATAGTGAAATCCCTTCTTTGATAAGCAGACAGCTATGACTCAACAACGACCTTTACCCAGTGGCGAAATGGTGCTGCGCACGCTGGCGATGCCGGCTGATACCAACGCCAACGGTGATATTTTTGGCGGCTGGCTGATGTCGCAGATGGACATCGGCGGCGCTATTCAGGCAAAAGAAATTGCCGAGGGACGCGTAGTAACAGTACGCGTCGATGGTATGACCTTCCTGAAACCTGTCGCCGTGGGTGATGTGGTATGTTGCTATGCGCACTGTATCCGTACCGGGCGCAGTTCTATCACCATCAATATCGAAGTGTGGGTCAAGAAAGTGTCCTCCGCCCCGATAGGCCAGCGTTATCGCGCAACCGAGGCAGTATTTACCTATGTCGCGGTGGACGATGAGGGCAACTCACGGGCCCTGCCCGACGGAAAAATGAATTTCCGTGTAGGTTTCGATGAATAAGCCGTAGCGACAAAATTCGTTTTCAATTAGCCCGATGCATCCCATCGGGCTTTTTTATTGCTGCTGATTAATCAACGCGTTTCAATAACGCCTTTTGGCGGTTAAAGGCCTGTATCTTGATTTTGCTTGTGTATAATCAACCGGGTACCCTCACGACGTGGGACGCCAGAGTCGGCCTATCGCTATCTTGGTCAGTGCTCCGCCTATCAATTCATCTTGTGGCATAAAACTGAGGTTATAAGTAGAGAATGGCTACCCTTAAAGACGTTGCACGCCATGCCGGTGTCTCTGTAACAACCGTATCTAACTTTATTAATAATAAAAAAAAGCTAAAAGATGATACCCGGCAGAGCATTCTGGAAGCCATTCAGGCTACCGGCTACCGACACAATGCCTTGGCCGCCTCACTCAAGAAAAACTCTGCCAGTTTAAAAAGCATTGGCATCATTTCGATCGTCGACCAAAACCCCTTTTTCTCCGAGCTGTTTTTCAAGCTGGAAAATGAATGCTTCAAGCAGGACTTTACCGTGATCTCCTGCTTCCGCCATGCCGATAAAGAGGATTTGCACACCTACATTAATTTAATGTCGGGCCGCGTGGACGGCATCATCCTCATATCGTTGAAGCGCGACAAAATTGATACCGTAATCAAACAGATCCATGCGGTGCCGGTGGTGGCTATCGCTTTCGATATCGGTGATGTGATGAGTTTGTGCGGGGGTACAGAGTTCAATTTACATAATGAGACTGGCGGCTATATAGCAGGACGGTTCTTGCTGTCCAAAGGGCACAAAAAAATTGCCTGTGTGACCGGGCCCAAAGCGTTAAAGACAACAACAAACCGTATCGCGGGTCTGAAAAAAGCACTGGGGGAATTTAACCTGCCTGAAGACGCCGTCGACTATATCGAAGGAAACTACACCTATCAGAGCGGCGTTGACGCCATGTATCAACTTTTTTCCTCCGCAGCGTTACCAACGGCCATTATCTGTCATAACGATTTAATGGCCATTGGCGTGCAGAATGCGGCGAATGAACTGGGCTTGAAGATCCCCAGGGAGCTTTCAGTCATCGGTTACGATGATATAGAAATGTCCAAATTGTCTTTCCCGTCACTCTCCACGGTTAGAATTCCTTTGGACGACATTGCTTACCAAGCCCTGGAAGGCCTGACCATGAAAATGTCTCATCCAGGGAGTAAAGCCATAATATCAATAACACCTAGCCTGGTCGTCCGGGGATCGGTCAGTGAACCCGTCGATTTTGGAAAATGACGTTCAGAAACTAAACCGTCGCCTTTTCCACCATGGTCGCCATATAGAGATCAAGCACCCCCTGGTGATCAACCTGAACGCAAACACGTTGCTTCGGTTTCCTGCTCCACTCATCAATCGGGTAACGTTTCCCCCCCTCTTTAAGCAGGGTATGCCCGATGGCCGGCCCTTCAGTAATCACCCGTATAGCGCCGACTTTGACGTCGAACAGCTCAGGGGCAATCGCATAGACAATGGCCGAAGAGTCGTGCACATAAAACCCTTCCATACCCATTTCCCGTTGATGAAAGTCCGCATAAAAACGCGTTATGCGATAAATGAACTCACCGTATCGGGCTGAATCCAGACGTAGTCGATCAATATATTCGCCAGTCATTACCGTTTGCTGAGTAACGTCCAGCCCAACGACAGTCACCGGCCAGTCAGCGGTCATCACCCTGTCGGCCGCATGCGGGTCGCCGATGATATTGGCTTCCGCGAAGGGAGTCACATTGCCCGTATGGCCGTTATGGCCAAATGCTCCGCCCATCACAATCACCTCTTTGACCAGGCCGGCAATGCTGGGATCCTTTTCAACCGCCAAAGCCAGATTGGTTAACCTGCCGACGGCGATTAAGGTAATCTCGCCCGGATGGGCTTTTACGCTATCGATAATGTAGTCATGAGCCGCTCGCTTATCGATGCCGTGATACTCCGCCGCAGGAATATCTATATCTCCCAATCCATTTAACCCATGGACAAAAGTGGTTGGCTCACCCGCCGCGACGACCAGCGGGGTATCTGCACCCATCGCAACATCCGCAGTCAGACCAAACCGCTGCTTGATATACAGCGCATTTCTGGTGGCATTCTCGATAGTCGCATTGCCAAAAACGGTGGTAATCCCCATCAGCTCTATCTCTGAACTGGCATGTGCCAGCAGCATCGCCATGCTGTCGTCAATGCCGGGATCCGTATCAAAAATGACTTTTCTCTTCATGAATATATTTCCTTTGTGGATTTGGTGTTTTCAATCTTCTCGAGTATCAGACAGGCAACAATGGCGATACAGACGGCGGTAAAGCCCAGGACGGTCATGACCATCGCGCTGGCCACCCCGAACCGATCAACGATGGCGGCAGACAAAGCCGGAGAGATCGTGCTGCCCACGGTTCCGCACGTCAGTAAAAAGGTAACCAGCACGGCCGGAGAATTTTTCACCTGTTGAGAGCCAACGGAAATGCCTAATTTATAGACGCACGAGGTCAGAAAACCGAAGCCGAGTGTGAGAGTCAGGAATACCCTTGGGTTGTGAGTTATGCTCAAGTAAAAGGTCACCAGGATCGCAATGATAGAGACCGCCACTAACATGACCCGTGCGGGGATTTTATTCACCAGTATGGCTGCGGTGATTAAACCAAACACGGATGGCCCCCAATAGTTGCCCACTGCCGCCCCGGACTCCGCCGCGGACAAACCAAACGTCTGCTGCAAGTAACTGGGCGACCAGGTCAGGAAAGTACTCTGAGCAAACAGGTAAACACCGAGCGCAAACCCCATTAAAACCACTCTGGGGGTCATCACCTCTTTCCAGTTAAACCTGGCGCCTGGGGTGTTTGCTTTATCGGCTTCGGCCAAATCCCCTTTCGGATATTTCAATATAAAGGTGCTGATAAACACCAGCGCGGCAATCACGCCCGCCAGTCCGTAGGCGGCAGTCCATTGCATATTGGCCGCAATGATCATTGTCGCCATCGAGGGAAAGATAAAACCGGAAGCGCTAAAGGCACAATCAGTGGCTATAAAGGCGGAAGCACGTTTGTTTTCGTTGAAAACTTTGGAGATAAGCACTGCGCCGCCCGACAAACCGGTGCCGCAGCAGGTGCCCAAAACAAAAAGATAGAACGAAACAACGAACGGATTTCTGACATCCAGAAACACCAATGCGGCCAGAACAACCAGGAAAATGGCATAGGTGACACGCAGGATGTGACGGATTTCAAATCGAGAATACACCGCCATCGAGATGAACGTTCCCAAAAGCGTGCCACCGGTCAGGTAAGAAAACATCGCCGCGGCGTCCGTGATGCCCATACCCAGATAAACAGACATCGGTTTAATAACAATGCCTATCTGAGTGAGGAGACCCGCCATCACCATATAGGTCATAAATGAGACAGACAGTAAGCTGGCTTGGTAAGAACTCATGGTTTTCCCCGAAAAGGTTTAACGTTACACCATTTCATTTTGTTTTATGTGCCGAGAAGTTGAAGTGATCGGGTTCACAATTAAGTTAAATGAGCGTTAATGTTGCGTGAAGTGAGAGAGAGATCGGCTTTTGTTCAATAAATCAGGTTGAGGTGCGTGTTTCACTGTCAGGCGCAGTGAGGCAGGTTTTCTATAGCAGGACTTAATAAAGGTTTATCGTTACACCATTTAGCTTCAATAAGACGTATTGCAGGATTAAGGCAACGCAAAGCGAATTTCAGGCAGCAAAAAGGGCCGCCGAAGCGACCCTTGTCTTTAATTAACCCTAACCTGTCGGTCAGTTCATTTCCGTGGTGCCGTTAATTTTAAAGCGAATATTCACGGTACGATCTTTCGCTTCTTTGGCTTCATAACGCCACTTACGCATTGCCTGCTTCACTTCACGCTCGAACATATTGCGCGGTTCCGCAGACAGAATACGCACGTTGCTCACACGGCCGTCGCTGTCGATATCGAACTGTACCCGTACATTGCCTTCAATCTGCAATGCTCTGGCACGCGGCGGATAAATCGGATCGACACGGCTGAGCGCCCTCGGTGCCACATCACGCGAATTACCCGCAACCGGGGCTGACGGTGCCTGCTTAACTGGCGCTTTGTCGATAGGCTTGGCCGGCTGGTTATTTTCAAACGGCGAAGGCTCACGCGGCTCAGTTTTCTGCGGTTCACGCTTGACCGTTTTTTCGACCTTCGGCTTAGGTTTTGGTTTCGGCTTGGGTTTTACCGGCTCAGGCTTCAATATCGCCTTCGGCGGCGGCTCCGGGATCGGTTCTGGTTCTGGTTCGGGTTCAGGCTCCACCTGCGGTTCTGGCTCCGGCTCGGCCGGCGCAGGAGGTGGCGGCTCCGCCATCGCGGCGGTATTGACCATCATGACGCTGATTGGCGCATCTTCAGGTTTGGGCAACTCCATCACTTCTTTGACAGAAGCATAGAGCAGACCCGCCACCAGGGCGCTATGTAAGCCAACGGACAGGACAATCGGCACGGACAAACGGCGATTAAGGAACATCTTTTTTAGCGGCATAATGATTCTGTTTCCTCTGGTTCGCCAAGTTTAAATGCAAATAGCAATCATATTCAATAACGAATGGCAAACTATCGCTCTAATCGTCGTTATTCATCGCTAAAACCTGCAAACTCATGGGGATATTAACCTTCCATTTGCCTTTTCACCGAGGCTTTTACACGCTTCATTAACCTGATTTACCGCCGCCAAGAACTAAAAAACCCGCCGTAGCGGGTTATTCGTTATCAATGCGGCGTTATTCTTCATCGCCGTAATACAGCACGCCCAGTTTGATCAAAGGCCGGCCCTGCGCCTTGCGGTGCAGGTTGGTGTCACGAAGTGAATAAACGCAACCGCAATACTCCTGTTGATAGAAGCGCTCGCGCTTGCTGATGTCGATCATCCGCGAAGCACCGCCTTTTTTACGCCAGTTGTAATCCCAGTACTCAAGATCCGGGTATTTTTCTGCCGCACGCACGCCGCAGTCGGTGATTTGCTGCATATTCTTCCAGCGGGAGATGCCCAGCGAACTGGAAATGGTATCGTAGCCATTTTCGTGCGCATACAGCGCGGTACGTTCGAAACGCATGTCGAAGCACATCGTGCAACGGATGCCGCGCTCGGGTTCATGCTCCATCCCTTTGGCGCGAGCAAACCAGTTATCGGTATCGTAATCGGCGTCAATAATGGGTACACCATGCTGCTCGGCAAAACGGATGTTCTCGTCTTTACGCAGCAGGTATTCCTTTTGCGGATGGATGTTCGGGTTATAGAAGAAAATGGCGTACTCGATGCCGGAGGCCTGAATGGCTTCCATCACCTCACCGGAACAGGGAGCACAGCAGGAGTGCAGCAGCAGTTTGCTTTTGCCCTCGGGCAAGTTGAGTTTCTCTCTAACCAGTTCCGTCATTTCTCTACCTCACAAACCTTGTCCGATGAATCGCGCGGCCGCACTATACGAATAAACACTAGCGGCTTCAAGGCATAAGCGCCAGCCATGGCTAAATTCCAGCGGGCGGGCATTCCCTTGTTTCGTCTTTTGCGCTACTTTAAATTTACCGTTCTATAGCAATGATTTTAAAGGTGAAACATGCTTTATCTGATCTACGCGCAAGACGTCCCCAACTCCTTGGAAAACCGCCTGTCGGTACGCCCCGCGCACCTGGCGCGCCTGCAGGCACTGCGTGATGCGGGCCGTTTGGTGGTTGCCGGCCCCAATCCCGCCATCGACAGTAACGACCCGGGCAGCGCCGGTTTCAGCGGCTCCACCGTTATTGCGGAGTTCGCCTCGCTGGCGGACGCACAAGCCTGGGCTGAACAAGATCCCTACGTCGCCGCTGGCGTTTATGGTGACGTAACGGTCAAACCGTTCAAACAGGTGTTTTAGCGCGAAGACAACCCACTGAACTCCCCCTCAGTGGGTTGTGACCACAAAGCATGGCCGGTTACGCCGACGATTGGCTTACGTATATATCTCCTTCTTGGTTTAGCCTTGACTGGCACAACGACCTTCACCTTTCACGCTATTGTGCATGATGCGATGCGCTCATAGACTCTGGTTGCTGTATATAAATACAGTAATTCCAATTTTCCCTATGAGGATCAAATGATGAACACCTGCCCTGATATTGCCACATTGAGAAGCACCGTACCTACCCTTGCCGGTGAGCTGATCGCAGTAACCGCCTATGATTCAAGCTGGAGCAGCAGTAACGGCCAACCTGCAGGCGGTGGCATCTTTGTCGCTAAAGCACAATCGACACCGGCAGACGACGGTGGCATGTTTATTCGCCCTAACTCGTCGTGGGTTTGGCTGCGTATATTGGAGGTGGCAGGTACAGTTTCACCTTATCTGTACGGTGCTAAAGGCGATGGTCTGGCTGACGATACGGATGCGATCCAAAAAGCGCATGACTATGCCAGTTCGTTGGCCAGTGCCAGTGGCTCCCGCGTGTTGAAAAACGGCAACCTAATTTTTGGCAATGGCCGTTTCAAGTGTACAAAGAAACTGATCTTTGACACCAAAACCGTCGATTATGATTTTTCCGGCGCATTGCTGGATTTCACGGATATGGCTCACGGCAGCCAAGATAAGCGTAATACCGCCATCGGATGGCAAAATGATGCCGGCTACGCTCAAGGCAATCTTAGTGTTAAAAATCTGCGTATGCTGGGTCCTGGGGCTGACACTTTTGTCGATGGGATGACATTTTCCACTTCGCTTTCGAAAAGTTACCCACGTAATTCTCTAACGTTCACCGGTGGTGGTCTTGAGGGATTCGCCCATGGCCTGACAGGCACCACTAATTTCTATTTCCTACGCATGTATGCTTTTACCTTCAATCATTGCGACATCTGTTACTTCTTCCCAAACAACACTACAGACTCCGGTGAAGAGATGAACTTTCACAGCTGTGTCTTCGCGCAAAGTAACTGCGGCGTGAATCTTCAGGGAGGGTATAGCTATTTCTTCAACTGTTCCTTTGATTATATCTACGGAAAAAATGGGCAGCAGACATCGACGGACAGCCTGGGGAAATATATTCATATTGAAGGCGGACAGCACATTTTCCGCGATTGCCACGTTGAAGGCTATGGCCCACAGAATTACATCGTCAACATTCCAGATAATAAAAGCTGCAAGGTTAACTTTATTGGCGGTCTGTTCACCTTTAAAGCAGGAGGTAGCCCATCTACCTATCCCACCACGAGTAATCCATTTTATTTTGGCAACCTAGCCCGTGTCGTGTTTGAGAAGGTCAATATTGGACAGATGCAGCAAGGTGGGGATGCGAACGTCAGCGGTTGGATTGATGGCGGCGGCTCGGCATCATTACATGATACTCAATTGCCTATTGCCTGGCCCTATTTGCTGACACAGGTTCGTACCGATAGCGGTATTCAGGACAACTGGCTCGACAGCACAACCTATACCAGTGGCACTGGCAATGAGAAATGGACCGAGGAGGTTTGGGTTCTTCCGCCAGGAGGGATTAACAGCGTGCGCAAATCTCGTTACGGCTGGGGAACCGCAAACAGCACCAATTTTAGCCTCATCCGGCAGCCCGACTTTGTCTCACTGGGGCGTAACGTCTCCGCAGGCAGCGGCGTGTTTCAAGCCGTGTTAGGGACAATAAAGCTAAAAGGCTACGGCAGCGTCATTCATCATCTTCGCGCCAATACTTTCGCTGGTGATGGACAAAGCTGCCAGGTAAAAATTGTATGGGCAAAACTGAACGAATTTGGTGCACAGCAAGATAAAGAGCCCCAAATACTGCTGCAGCAGACAGGTCACTCGTACACCTTTAATTTCAGTGGCGTTGAATCTGAACTGAAAACCGTGACTATACCTGGCCAAATGCAAGGTTACACCACTCAGCCGCCCAACTTTGAACGCGCCCCTGACTGGGCAACTCATGCTTTTCTACTGATTGATGTGTCAAAAATGAAAAGTAACTTCGACTTGCGCATCACCGATGTTTATATGCGCCAGGTATAAAGAATTTAACATTGACTACAGCCGCGGAGGATCGCGGCTTTTCGTTGCGGACAAAAAAAAGCCAGCACGGAGTGGCTGGCTAAAGGGTTCTTCGAGGGAATATCTTGTTCGATAAACATACTCCCTTCCCCGCTGAATTCGCTATCTATCGGTGCGATAGGCACCGCCTGTACCGCTTATTTTTACCACTGCATGGAAAACCTACAGCTGCGACCTACACTTAAGCCGTAGTCATGTTCGAACTTATCCATTCGTTCTCTACGTAAAAGGAATAGTGATGAAAGCAACTAAATATCTGTTGGCTGTACTGGCATTCGCCTCCTTCTCTTCCATGGCCGCCATTGAAATCACCAAGGAAGAAGCCGCAAAACACACCGAAATTGGTCCGGTGACCATCTCACAAGATGGCGATGATACCGTGGGCATCGATCACGCAAGATTGTCTAAAGCGGTCGATGAAAAAGGCGGGAAATACTATGTGATTATCGGTCGCGAAGGGAAAACCTCCTTCGAAACCATCAATGCCGTGGCCTACAAATAACGCCTGAATACTCAAATGGCGTATTAACGCGGCGGTGACTCGGGCCGCGTTAATCCTGAGCCACTAAAAATCTTCAGCGACTCTGCACATCTTGCAAAATCAATGTCTGCATATCCGCAAACATGGCATCCCACTCCGCCGGATCAATCTCCATCAAGCCAAAGTAGCGCAGCATAAATGCTCCTTCGGTGGCCAAAAACGCCAGCCGCGCACGCTTGCCTTCCTCAGTGGCTAAATCCAGTTCGGCAATCCGGCTGCGGTACCATTCACGCGTACTGTCCAGATGCTCCGGGGTTTGGATCAGGGTCGCCATCAGCCCGGCAGCCTTGGCGCTGGAGGCCTGATCGGAGCTTCGGGTCGCCTGCAGATGCGCTTGCACACTCGTCGTGGCCGAGGGATTTTCGCCGGCAATCTCGTCGAATACCCGTTCATAAGCTTTACCCCAGCGATCGAACATCGCATCGATCATCGCGTCTTTGCTGCCAAAGCAATATTGCACGCCACCTTTGGAAATCCCCATAGCTCTGGCAACAGAATCAATGGTCAGCCCGGCGGCACCCTGCGTGGCGACAATCTCTTCCGCCACGTCCAGAACCTTGTCACGATCGATGCTGCGTTGACGTCCCATTGAGAAACCCTCTTTTCAATACATACGTATGGATATATATTACGCCAGTATACCACCCGGCAATCCTGAGTGGTGACGATCTTATAGCTACGCCCCCGCGTAGCTTGTTTTTTTGGAATAATATTATGCACGTAAACAACCGCTGGTTGATCCTGGCAATGATTTCCAGCGCGCTATTTTTGATTATTATCGACATGACGGTACTTTACACCGCTTTGCCACGGCTGACCCTGGCGCTGGATGCCAGCGCTTCGCAAAAATTATGGATCGTAAATGCCTATCCACTGGTGGTAGCGGGTTTACTGCCTGGTGCAGGCATGTTGAGCGATCGTATTGGCCATAAACGATTGTTTATAGCTGGGTTGCCGGTGTTTGCCGTCGCCTCGCTTTGCGCGGCCTTTTCCCCGTCGGCCGAATGGCTGATCGCTGCCCGGGTATTCCTTGCGGTAGGTGCCGCGATGATGATGCCGGCTACCCTGTCCATTGTCCGCCATGTCTTTACTGATGAGCGTGAACGCGCCTTGGCCATAGGCATCTGGGCAGCGGTGGCCTCTGGCGGCGCGGCTATTGGGCCAGTAGTTGGCGGCGTGCTGCTGGAGTATTTCTGGTGGGGCTCGGTGTTTTTGATCAACGTCCCTGTGGTGTTGGCAGTACTGCCGTTTGCATGGCGTTTAATTCCACACTGCGGCGGCGAAAACAAAAGCCCTTACGATATCATCGGCTCGGTACAGATCATGGCCGGTCTGGTTGGTTGTATCTATGCGTTAAAGGAACTAAGCAAAGCGGCCCCCTCCTTTACCGCGTTGGCGATTGCCGCCGCGATCGGCGTTGTATCGCTCTGGCTGTTCGTTCGCCGCCAACGGCGGGCACGCTATCCGATGATCGACTTCTCGTTGTTCCAGAATCGGCTGTTTGCCGGTGGCGTCGGGGTAGCGTTAGTGTCGATGATTGCGTTAGTCGGCGTAGAGCTGGTATTGACTCAACGGCTGCAACTGGTGCTTGAACTTAGCCCTTTGCAGGCCGCGCTGTTTATTCTGCCGATCCCGCTGGCGTCAGCGCTGGCAGGCCCGTTAACCGGCTTACTGCTGCCGCGCTTCGGTGAGCGCAGCATGATACTCGGCGGATTTATTCTGACCGGCTTGGGTATCGCAGGCCTGGCTCTGCTTTACCAAAGCAGCCTGGTGTTGCAGCTGATTTGCCTGTTCATCGCCGGTTTTGGTCTTGGCGGCGTGATCACAGCAGCCTCAACCGCCATCATGCTTAACGCGCCGGAAGAGAAGTCAGGTATGGCAGCGTCGATCGAAGACGTTTCCTATGAATTGGGCGGGGTTCTGGGCATCACCTTGCTTGGCGGATTGATGACCGCCATCTATAGCCACAGCCTGGCTCTGCCTGACAGCCTGCCGGTAAGTGATATCGCCTACGACAGCATCGACGAGGCATTGAGGCTGGCCGCCAATCTGGCAGCCGATCAGGCCGAACAGCTTAAACAGCTGGCGCGCCTGGCATTCGACCGCGCATTTATCGTCGTGCTGATTGCAGCCGCTACGCTGATGGCACTGGGCGCCGGCGTGGCAAAAATGGCATTGCGCAAGTAATGGTCGAAAGCTGCTGTTGTTGTTAACGCATTCTGCTTAAACTGATTTGGCAATTTGCTTCGCGGATTTATCGATATTGGTTTTGACGATTGCATTGATGCTTTTGAACGTCTTTAACCCTGCGATAAATCCGGTTACTGTGTTTGTTATGGATATTGTGTAAATCATCGAATCAAATAATCAGGAGAAGATTATTATGGCAACGACGAAGAAAGCAGCAAAAAACCATATCGGCCTGGACAGCAAACAATCGGCGAAGCTCTCGGAAGCCTTGAATGCGCTGCTGGCGAATTATCAGGTGCTGTATATGAACGTACGCGGCTACCACTGGAACATTTCAGGCCCGCACTTCTTCGAGCTGCACGTCAAATTTGAAGAAACCTATAACGACCTGCTGACCAAAGTCGATGAATTGGCAGAGCGTATTTTGACCCTGGGTTCACAACCGCGTCATGCTTTTAGCGATTACCTGAAAACTTCCGACATCAAGGAAGACACCAACGTCACCGACGATAAAGGTACGCTAAGCGGGTTGCTGCACGGTTATTCGGTGCTGCTGCAACAACAGCGTGAACTGCTGACGCTGGCTGCCGATGCCGGTGATGAAGGGACTGCTTCTCTGATGAGCGACTACATCAAAGAGCAGGAAAAACAGGTGTGGATGCTTAACGCCTATCTGGGTAAATAACCCCCAGTCTCCGCTAACAAAACAGTCCCCTCAGGGACTGTTTTCGTTTTACCACTCGTATGACACCACAAACAGCAACGAACGTCGGTGCTGATCGTCCAGACGACGCCGCACCCGAATGATATGCCGATTGCTGCATGACTGGCGTTCCAACCAGCGATGCCTGCGGCGCTGGCTCTGCCGCAACATCCGCCAGCGGCCCACTTCGTTTCTACTGCGTCTCATCGTTTCGTCACTCATTCGTCAAAAGCCAACGGCGGGCATTATAGCCCTTTCATCGTGCGATCCAAGCCACAGTTTTTCGTATTTTACTCTGCCCCGACCACGCGGCAGTTAGCCCAAAATGTCCTTTTCGTTTACAGCAAGTGCCTTAAGACAATCATATTTTTGCAACATAAGCGCGGAGAAAAGGTTTCCCCTTTACCATTCTGTGCGTACACTCATCGTTGGTGGTTTGCGAACGGGATTTTTCGCCTTTATGACAACATTTTATACCGTAATCAGTTGGCTCATGGTGTTTGGTTACTGGCTGCTTATCGCCGGTGTGACCCTACGTATTCTGATGAAACGCCGTGCCGTACCGTCAGCGATGGCCTGGCTGCTGGTTATCTACATTCTGCCGCTGTTTGGTATTGTGGCTTATTTATCTTTTGGCGAATTGCACCTGGGCAAACGCCGGGCCGAACGCGCCAAGGCCATGTGGCCCTCTACCGCACTCTGGCTGAGCGAATTAAAAGAGAGCCAGCGGATCTTCGCTACGGAGTACAGCGAGGTTGCCAGACCTCTGTTTCAACTGTGCGATCGCCGTCAGGGCATTGATGGTGTCAAAGGCAACCAACTTCAGCTGCTTACCACGACGGATTCAACGCTGGAAGCGCTTATCCGCGATATTGAGCTGGCTCGCCATAATATAGAGATGGTGTTTTATATCTGGCAGCCCGGCGGATTGGTGGATCAGGTCGCCGAGTCGCTGATGGCGGCCGCGCGCCGGGGCGTACACTGCCGCCTGATGCTGGATTCTGCCGGTAGCCTGCAATTCTTCCGTAGTCCCTATCCCGGCATGATGCGTAATGCCGGTATCGAAGTCGTGGAAGCACTCAAGGTCAACCTGTTCCGTGTGTTCCTTCGTCGAATGGATTTGCGTCAACACCGTAAAGTGGTACTGATCGACAACTATATTGCCTATACCGGCAGCATGAACATGGTGGACCCACGCTATTTCAAACAGGATGCCGGCGTCGGCCAATGGATCGATTTGATGGCACGCATGGAGGGCCCGGTCGCCAGCACCATGGGGATTGTTTATGCCTGCGATTGGGAGATTGAAACCGGTAAACGCATCCTGCCGCCGCCGCCGGACGTCAATATCATGCCGTTCGAACAGGAAAGCGGCCACACGATCCAGGTTATCGCCTCCGGCCCCGGCTTCCCTGAAGAGATGATCCACCAGGCGCTGCTGACGGCCGTTTACTCTGCGCGCGAACAGCTGATCATGACCACGCCTTACTTTGTGCCAAGCGATGACCTGCTGCATGCTATCTGCACCGCTGCCCTGCGCGGGGTGGAGGTCAGCATTATTGTCCCACGCGACAACGACTCGACGATGGTACGCTGGGCCAGCCGCTCCTTCTTCTCCGAACTGCTGGAGGCAGGGGTTCGAATCTATCAGTTCGAAGGCGGTCTGCTGCATACCAAGAGCGTGTTGGTCGACGGTCAGCTCAGCCTGGTGGGTACGGTGAACCTGGACATGCGCAGCCTGTGGCTGAACTTCGAAATCACGCTGGTGATCGACGATGACGGTTTCGGCAGCGATCTGGCCTGTGTGCAGGATGATTATATTGCCCGATCGCAGTTGCTGAACGCACAGGAGTGGCAGAAACGGCCGTTCTGGCATCGGATTGTCGAGCGCCTGTTCTACTTTTTCAGCCCGCTGCTATAAATGCCGTAGCGGGCATGGTTTAATAACGCCAAATCATTTGTGATCGGGATTTAATTATGGATTTGAATAACCGCCTTACTGAAGACGAAACGCTGGAACAGGCTTACGACATCTTTCTGGAACTGGCCGGCGACAATCTGGATCCGGCGGATATTCTGCTGTTCAATCTGCAGTTTGAGGAGCGCGGTGGCGCAGAACTGTATGACCCTGCGGAAGACTGGTCGGAACATGTGGATTTTGACCTGAACCCGGATTTCTTTGCCGAGGTAGTGATTGGTCTGGCAGACAGCGATGGCGAGCCAATCAACGACGTTTTTGCCCGCGTGCTGCTGTGCCGCGAGAAAGACCACAAGCTTTGCCACATCCTGTGGAAAGAGTAACCTTCTGATACTCATATAACCCTGTCGGTCATCGTGACCGGCAGGGTTGCTTACCCTCCTCAGGCCACAATCACCTGAAGATTCGCCGGGAAAACCAGATTCTTCAGTTTCTTCTCCGGATCGCTGGTCACCAACCACGAGATATCTTTTAACTCTGCCACCAGCCCTGTCGCATGGTTATTCAACTTGTGCCCATCGGCAAGGACAATGGTTTTGTTGCTGTTTTTGATCATCTGACGGGCAATGGCGGCCTCGTTCAAATCCTGATCCATCACCCCTGCCTTTGGGCTCACCGCCCCGGCACCGATGACCGCGTAATCCGCATAGAAAGCGCTGATCCCCTGCAATGCCACCGGGCCAATGCACTCCATTTTCGACAGGCCAAACTGGCCACCAATCAGGATCAGGTTAATCGTTGAATTGTCATGGAACAGATTGGCGATCACCGGAGAATTGGTGATGACGGTAAGCTGATTAATACCGGCAATCTGCTTGGCAAACTCCAGCGTCGTAGTCCCGAAGTCGATAAACAGCGAGTCCCCGGGCTTGATCAATTCGGCCGCCTTAATGGCAATGGCCTTTTTATCGTCTTCAGCCAATTTGGCCCGCTGATTAAATTCCAGCTCAAACCCAAACTGAGCGATAACCGCCCCACCATGGATTTTCTTGATGTGTTTCAGCTCTTCAAGCTTATTCAGATCTCTGCGAATGGTTTCCTGAGAAACATTAAAGTCATCAGCCAATTCATTGACGAACACCTGCCCACTATTTTTCAACTTATCGAGAATGATGTTCCTTCGTTCTAATGCGTTTGAGTAATCCATCTTCTGATCCATTATGCTGTTTTTAACATTATAAAAAGTGTGGGTTTGCGGGGCATTTTATTGCTTGGTCGACAATTGTTTACCAACTCCTCACGTGAAGCAACTGCCCATTTCACTTTTCACAGGGCTAAAACCACAGCATAACCACACTGCCAGAAGCCAAAACCAAGATGTTGGTCACAATTAAATCGAAAATTGTGAGTTTGATGTTGATTTAATGTGTAGTGATGATACTAAATAATATAAACGGGCACAATGACAACATATAAACCACAAAATAGACCTGAGGGCTTTATGCTGAACCAACGCTATGCAGCCATTGACCAAGGAACAACAGGAACACGCGTCGTGGTGTTCGGCGAGGACGGAAAACATTTTTCCCCCGCCGCCATCGCGCACAAACAATTAACGCCCAATCCTGGTTGGGTTGAACATGATCCCATGGAGATCCTGCGCAATATTCGCACCTGTCTTAGCCAGTGTGGGGTGGTGGATGCCATTGGCCTGGCGCATCAGGGCGAAAGCGTCGTCGCCTGGGATGCCCAGAGCGGCCTGCCGCTCTATAACGCCATTATTTGGCAAGACCAGCGTACCGAATCCGTTATCCGTCAACTGCGCAATGATGGTTTTGAAGAAACCATCAGGGCGAAGACCGGCCTGCCGCTGGATACGTATTTTTCCGGGAGCAAGCTGGGATGGATCATGCGCAATGTGCCCGGTGCCCGTGAGCTTTCACGCCGCGGCCATTTGCGACTCGGTACGATGGATAGTTTTTTCATGTTCCACCTGTGCGGGACACACATCACCGATTACAACTCGGCTTCCCGAACCTCGTTATTCAATATTCATACCCTGCAATGGGACGAAGAACTGTGTCGGTTATTTGGCGTTCCAATCGAAGCATTGCCAAACATTCGCGACAATACCGGCCATTTTGGCGACGTGACCTATGCCGGCAATACCACGCCGCTGACGGCCTGCATCGTCGATCAGTTTGCCGGCACTTATGGTCATGGCTGCCTGCAGCCCGGTCAGATGAAAATCACTTTCGGCACCGGCGCGTTTTTGCAATCGATTACCGGACCCAAGGTTCCCGACGCGCAAGGCTCAGGGCTGCTCCCGACATTATGCTGGAAATTACCGGGCGAGCCTCCGCTCTACGGCCTGGATGGCGGCGTCTATAACGCGGCATCGGCCATTAACTGGGCCAAAAAGATCGGCTTGTACAGCGATATCGAGGAGTTCTCCGATTTCCCGGATGAACCGGCCATCGCTCGCGGCTTGGCTTTTATCCCTGCACTCTCCGGCTTGGGTTGCCCCTATTGGGATCGCTCGGCAGCCGGATTATGGGCTGGGCTGTCGCTGGAAACCGAGCGCAAAGACATGCTGCAGTCCATTCTTGAAGGGATCGCCATGCGCTCGGCCGAGGTGATCTACGCCATGGACAAAGTTCGGCCCATTGGCGACACCATTTCGGTGGACGGTGGCTTATCGGCCAACCTCTACTTTAAGCAGTTCCTTGCCAGCCTGATCCAAAAACGCATCGTTACCCCTGCCAACCGGGAAATTACCGCGCAGGGTGTCGCTTTGCTGGCTCGCAAGGGCTTAGGCAACACCCACCCGATGAACGTCAGAACACAACACGTCACCACTGAGCCTGCAGAACGCGATCTGTCTCCTTATTTTGCAAAATATAAGGACATTATTTCCCGTTCCCGCAACCTGCGCGGCGAATAAATAATAAGAAAACGGAGGCAATTATGTCTGAGATTGGCAACATCATTATCTATATCATTATGGCCGGGACCCTGCTCGGCGCCATAGCTTCGGTGATCAAACCCGAAAGCGGATTGGGCAAAGAATTCGTCAATGGTATTCATTCCATTGGCCCGGTATTTCTGGCCCAGGCCGGTATTATGGCGGCGATCCCGATTCTTTCTTACGCTATTACCTACACCGTCGGCCCTCTGTTCCAATCAATGGGATCGGATGCGTCCATTGCCGCCCTGTCGATTATCGCCGTTGATATGGGCGGCTATCAGTTGGCAGACGCGATCGCGGCTAATCGTGATCAATGGATCACAGCCATGTTGGTTGGCTACACCTCCGGTGCCAGTATCGTCTATTTAATTCCGGTCGGCCTGGTCATGCTACAGCAAACAGACCACAAATATCTGGCGCTGGGCGCCATGGCAGGCTTAATCAGCATTCCGTTTGGCGTACTGATTTCATTGATGATCATCACGCTTAATAATATTCCGGTACGGGATATCATTTCTACAGCGTCCCCCGCCAACCACTATTTAAGCATCGACTTCTTCAATGCCTTGCAACTGCTTTCCCCCCTGTTCGTTTTTTGCATCCTGCTGGCGTTAGGGCTGAAATACCGAACCCTATGGATGGTCAAATGCTTTCTGTTCTTTGGCAAGATTATGGATGCCTTTATCAAAATGGTGCTGGCCGCCTGTATTATTCAGCACTTCACCGGGGTCTTTAGCAAAGTCTTTGGCGGTTGGGTGTTCGATCCTCTTTTCGCCGACGAAAAAGAACTTTACCGGGCGATTGAGATTGCGGGCTATATCGGCATCATGCTGGCGGGCACCTTCCCGATTTGCTACCTGTTCCAGAAGTACTGCCAGCGCCCGATGAAGTTTATCGGCCGACAACTTCGGCTCACGGATGCCGGGGCCATTGGCATGGTCATGGTGCTGGCCAACATCATCGCCGTTTATCACCTGTTCAAAGATATGCGTGCCCGTGACAAAGTGCTGTGCGTGGCCTTTGGTATCTGCGCCCAGGCGACCTTAGGCGACCATTTGGCCTTTACCGCCAACTTCCAGCCCACCCTGGTCCTGCCGATTATGGTCGGTAAATTCCTTGCCGGTGCCATTGCCGTGACCATCGCAATCTTTATTTCCGTCCCGGAGGCGCAACGGATGGAGCAGCGCGACGCACGCGAAGAGGCGGCAGCGCAAAACGATCGGCCAACCGTTCCCCTGGCCGTTTAATTTCCCGCTTAATTCCCCAGCAGTGCCTGGTAACCAGGCACTGCTTTCTTTATGTAATCCTATGAGGTTCACCATGCGTAAGATATTCCTTGCCTGCCCCTACAGCCATGCCGATGAGAACGTGGTGCAGGAGCGATTTCTCGCCTGCAATAAAGTGGCAGCCAACATCATCGAGGCCGGTCATGCGGTTTTCAGCCAGGTCACCATGTCGCACCCAATTAATTTGCAGTTGCAAAACACCGATAAAGCAGAGATTGGCAAAATGTGGGCGCCGGTGGATGCGCTGTTTTTAGCCATGATGGAAGAGTTGATTATTTTGGATCTTCCCGGTTGGGATCAAAGCGCAGGCATTAAACGAGAGATTGAGTTCTATCAATCACGCAATCAACGCGTAAGTCTGTGGTCAGAGGTTGAACACGAATTCAAATAGCTTTCTGGACATCAGAATAAACTAAGCCTGCATATGCAGGCTTTTTCATTGTGCTAAGTGGGAAAAACCGCTATCGGGCGATAACGGTCAAGTGACTGTTCGGTGTGAGACCGGAAATATCGATATTTTTAAGAAGAATGCGACGTTCAGGCAAGCAGCGGTGCTTTCCGCGGTAAAGCTCTTTTTCACCGTCGCGTACGATGATTTCGCCTTTATGGTAACGGTTAACACGGACATTGAGCGTGACGCGATCGGCGGCCGGTGCTGACACGGAAACCCGATTTGGCGCAGCAAGACGGAATACCTCGTCCAGTTGAATAGGAATCTCAAATCGCACGGCGTCATCCTGTTGCAGAGATCGGGCAACTTGCCGACCTACGCGCAACCCTTCCTGGTAACACTGATCGCCCATATCGGCGGGGTGCGTCATATTACCTGCAACATAATAGGCCGGATCGGAACAGCGACCGTGCTGGTCGAACCATGGGCGGCCAGTCTCAGGCTCATAGGCCAAATGGCTGTTACGGATCAGCGTATACTCGCCGGTAAAGCGGCCGGTAAAAATAATGCTGTCGCAGGCCAATTGTTGTGAGCTGCCGTCCGCGGCGGTAAATTCGATACTTTCCACCCGCTCGCCGCCATTGATTTGAGTGATGTGCGCACCCAGATGGAGCTTAACGCCCATAATACGGGCATATAACGCAGCCACGCGAAACGCCGTTGGCCGGGGGTTTTCATCTATCAGAGCCAGCGCCTTGATGCCCGCATTGCGCAGCGTCCAGATAGTGGAAAAGCTGACCAGCTCAGACCCGACGATCACCGGCTTAATGCCCGGCTTGAGTTTTTTCAGATAGATAAACTGCTGTAACGCCCCTGCAGTCAGAACACCCTGCGGCCTTACGCCGCTGACCAGCCTGGCATGGCGTGGCGTTTCGCGCACGCCCGTGGCAATAATCACGCGTTTGGCACGCAAGGTTTCAAGGCCCCGATCGCCCGAGATGATTACCTCACCGCCGGGCTTGATATTTACCACCGTGGTACCGGTTCTGATTTCACAATTGTTTTGCACCAGATTCAGAATGCGCTCGGCCCAGAGGTGCCCTTTCATCGGCCGGTAGAACGTCTGCATGCCGAACGTAGGATGACGGCAATGGCGCGGTACGCCACCCGCCTGTTTTTCTCTTTCCAACAGCAGAACGCGATTTACGCCTTCATCCCATAAAGCGCGGGCGGCGGCCAAACCGGCCGGCCCGGCGCCAATAATAATCACGTCATATGACTGACTCATTCCACCCTCCCAACGACCAGCGTGTTGTCCAGACGATCGCCCACGATTTCGGCAACCTGATTACTGCAGAAAAAGCCGTTGCAGCGTCCCATCATGACGCGGGTACGGCGACGCAAACCACCGATACATTCAGGCGGTACCGCCGAGTGGAATGCCGCCTCCAGCTCACGCCGCGTGACCAATTCGCAGTGACAGACAATGCCGCCATTGCCCGAACAGGCATAATCACGCGGCTGATAATCAGACAGCATCGGCATCACCGGCCACTGGAGCTCAGCAGGCGGTTGATCGGTAAAGAGCGGATTAAAATGGTCGCGATAAAGTGTTTCTACATGGGCGGCAATCCCCAACGCAGCCGTCAGCCCGGTGGAACGGATCCCGCCCACGCTGATCCAATTTTCCTGCGGATAGTGATAAATTCGGTACTCTTTCTTTTCCGTTGCCGGCCGTAGCCCGGCGTAGGTGGCGGTCACGCCGTATTGCGTCAAAGTCGGCAACATCCGGCTGCCTTTTTCAATCAGCCCTTTGAGCACCGATTCATCGACATCGGCCCGGTTACGGTCGGTTTGCTCTTCAGCCGTCGGCCCCAGGATCATATTGCCGAAAATGGTTCGACACAGCAGAACGCCTTTGGTGGTGGGCGTTGGAACCGGCAGGATGATGGCATTGATATCCGCCGCGGCGGCTTTGTCATAGACCAGAAACTGCCCTTTCCTTGGGCGGATTTCATAATCCGGTTTCCGCCACAGGCCATCGATCAAATCGCCATGGTTACCCGCACAGTTGATCACCAACTTAGTACGCACGCTGCCTTGGCTAGTCTGCAATAACCAACCTTGCTCATCGCGCGTCGCCTTGGTCACTTCACAGTTAAAACGGTAAGCCCCACCGTGCATCACGGCCTGCGTAACGTAAGCGAGCGGCGCACTCCAGGGATCGATGACATATTCACCGGGGACTAATACCCCACCCAGCACGCCCTCCGCTAATTTTGGCTCACGCTGATAAACTTCGGCGGCAGAAATCTGCGCCACGTCCGTCACCCCATTTTCATGTGCCTGTTTCACTATGCCAGGCAGTGCCGCGAGCTGTTCTTCGTTCCAGGCCACCACGATGGCCGTGGTCTGCAACAGCGGAAGGTTCATCTTTTCTCTGATCGCCAAATACTCGTCGTAACCCGCCTGCATGCATTGCAGCTCCAGGCTTCCCGTTGGCGCATCAAAACCGGTATGGAGGATCGCGCTGTTGGCCTTGCTGGCGCCGGACAAGA
Source organism: Serratia sp. AXJ-M (assembly GCF_046531865.1). Classification (NCBI taxonomy): domain Bacteria; kingdom Pseudomonadati; phylum Pseudomonadota; class Gammaproteobacteria; order Enterobacterales; family Yersiniaceae; genus Serratia; species Serratia sp. AXJ-M. Next base: position 2,859,059 of record NZ_CP059394.1, read on the forward strand.
TATCGCCGCCTCGCTCCAGCAATAACGTTTTCGCGCCCATCAGGGTGAAACGTCGGAAAACGGCGCATCCCACTACGCCGCCTCCGATAACTACCACATCAACATTTTCATTTAGCTGTGTCATACGCGTTTTCTCACCACGAAACATGTGATAATAAAACCACACAAACCACACCATTACAACACAAAAACCACACTTTAAAATCATAAAGAGGACAGCAAAAATCATAGAAAAATAGAATTACTCATTGAATTTTATTTATTATTTTAAATAAATACGATGAGCTTCATTTTTAGCCGCGTGAGTTATTTGTGGTTTTTGTTGGTTTTTCCTTGTGGCGGGAATGCCATAAAAAAAGGGTTCATGCAAACATGAACCCTTCAGGCAACAAAATGGAATGAAATGGCCGTTTACAGCGGATCGACCTTCAGACAGGACACGGCATGGCGGAAGCTGCCTTCCAGCAGCGGACGCGTCTTGGCACATTCCGGCCCGGCGATCGGGCAGCGGGTGCGGAACACGCAGCCAGATGGCGGGTTGATCGGCGAAGGCAGTTCCCCTTCCAGTAACTGGATCTGCTTTTCCTTCTCCTTGTCCGGATCCGGGATCGGCACCGCCGACATCAACGCTTTGGTGTAAGGATGCTGTGGATTGTGGTACACCTCATCATACGTACCCAGCTCCACCGCATGGCCCAGATACATCACCAACACACGGTCGGAGATGTGTTTGACCACCGCCAGATCGTGGGCGATAAAGATCAGCGACAGGCCCATTTCACGCTGCAGCTGCTGCAGCAGGTTCACCACCTGTGCCTGAATCGACACGTCTAACGCCGAGACTGGTTCATCGCAAATCACCAACTTAGGTTCGAGGATCAAGGCGCGCGCAATGCCGATACGCTGGCACTGACCGCCAGAGAACTCATGCGGATAGCGGTTGATCAGGTTAGGCAACAGACCAACCTTCAGCATCATCGCCTTTACCTTGTCTTTCACTTCCTGACGCGGCATTTTTGGGTAATAGGTGCGCAGCGGTTCCGCGATGATTTCACCGATGGTCATGCGCGGGTTCAGCGAAGCCAGTGGATCCTGGAAGATCATCTGGATATCACTGCGGGTTTTGCGCCAGTCGACATCGCTCATGCCAAGCAGGTCTTTACCCAACCAGGCCACGCGGCCGCTGGTAGCCTTCACCAAGCCGATAATGGCGCGGGCGAACGTCGATTTGCCACAGCCTGATTCGCCCACCACGCCCAGGGTTTCCCCTTCGAACAGGCGCAGCGTCACGCCATCAACGGCCTTGAGCGTTTTTGGCGGCTGCCAGAACCACTGTTTGTCATCATGAATGTCGAAGTGCACTTTCAGATCGGCCACTTCGAGCAGCACTTTCTTGTCGGTTACCGCAGTCATACCAACGCCTCCACCGGTTTAAAGCAGGCGCGCAGGCGCCCTTCACCAAACTGCTCCAATGGCGGAGCGCTCGAACATTGCGCCATCGCGTACGCACAACGCGGTTGGAACGGACAGCCCTTCGGCAGGCGCAGCAGATTCGGCGGGTTGCCGGGAATGGTCATCAGCGCTTCGCCTTCGGCGTCCAGACGCGGTACCGCATTCAGCAAACCAATGGAATAAGGATGGCTCGGGTGATAGAACACATCCCGTGCGCTACCGTATTCCATGGTACGTCCGGCATACATCACCAAGACCTTATTACAGATACCGGCCACAACGCCCAGGTCGTGGGTGATCATGATGATCGCGGTATTGAACTCGCGCTTCAGCTCGTTCAGCAGCGTCATGATCTGCGCCTGCACCGTCACATCCAATGCGGTGGTCGGCTCATCGGCAATCAGCAGCTTGGGCCGGCACAGCAGTGCCATGGCGATCATCACGCGCTGGCGCATGCCGCCGGAAAACTCATGCGGGTACATGCGCATGCGCTTGCGCGCTTCCGGCATTTTGACCGCATCTAACATGCGAACCGACTCTTCGAAAGCTTCGCTTTTGCTCATGTTTTTATGCAGCATCAGCACTTCCATCAGCTGCTCACCAACGCGCATATAAGGGTTGAGCGAGGTCATCGGGTCCTGGAAAATCATCGAAATTTCTTCTGCCCGCAGCTTGTTGAGCTGTTTTTCCGGCAGGTTGAGGATTTCACGACCGTTAAATTTGGCCGAACCGCCAATGCGGCCATTGCTGGCCAGCAGTCCCATCAACGCGAAGGCGGTCTGGGATTTGCCGGAACCGGATTCGCCCACGATACCCAGCGTTTCACCGGCGCGCAGATCAAAATTCAGATCGTTCACTGCCGTCACGTCACCGTCCGGGGTGCCGAAGGTCACGCGCAGATCTTTTACATCCAGCAACAGCGACGACTTCACGCTGCCGGCGGTTTGCAACTGCGGATTTTCAATGGTGCTCATGATTGCACTCCTTAACGATCTTTCGGGTCGAGGGCGTCACGCAGGCCATCGCCGATAAAGTTGAAACAAAACAGAGTGACAACCAGGAAACCCGCCGGGAACAGCAGCAACCACGGTGAAACTTCCATCGAGTTGGCGCCATCGCTCAGCAATGCACCCCAGCTGCTTAACGGCTCTTGCGTACCCAGCCCCAGGAAGCTGAGGAAAGATTCGAACAAGATCATGCTCGGTACCAGCAGTGAGGCGTAAACCACCACCACACCCAGCACGTTCGGCACGATATGGCGCAGCACGATGTTGCGGCTCGAAACCCCGCACACCAACGCCGCTTCGATAAATTCTTTACGCTTCAGGCTCAGAGTTTGGCCACGCACGATACGCGCCATATCCAGCCACGACACCATGCCGATAGCGACAAAGATCAGCAGGATATTCTGCCCGAAGAAGGTCACCAGCAGGATCACGAAGAACATGAACGGGAAGGAGTTGAGGATCTCCAGCAGACGCATCATCACCGAGTCGATTTTACCACCCAGGTAACCCGACATTGCGCCGTACAGGGTGCCAACAATCACCGCCACCAGCGCAGCCGACACGCCAACCATCAGCGAGATACGCCCGCCAATTGCCACGCGCACCAGCAGATCGCGCCCCGATGAGTCCGTGCCGAAGTAGTGCGCCGATTCGAGACTTGGTGCGGCCGACATCATCGCCCAATCGGTATCGTCATAGGCAAACTGCGACAGCCACGGCGCCGCAATCACAAACAGAGTAATCAAAGCCAATACGAACAGGCTGCTGAGCGCCGCCCGGTTGTGCACAAAGCGGCGACGGGCATCCTGCCACAGGCTGCGTCCTTCCACTTCGAGCTTCTCGCTGAAGTTCTCCAGAGCCTCGCTGTTCTTTTTCGTCAACATCATTTGCGTGCTCCAGCTTAATAACGAATTTTTGGATCGATAACGGCGTACAGCACGTCCACGATCGCGTTAAACAGGATAGTCAGAGCGCCAACCAGAATGGTCAGACTCAATACCAAAGAGTAGTCGCGGTTAAGCGCGCCGTTAACAAACAGCTGGCCGATACCCGGCAGGCCGTAAATGGTTTCGATAACCATTGACCCCGTGATGATGCCGACAAACGCCGGGCCCATATAGGAAAGCACGGGCAATAACGCAGGCTTCAACGCATGGCGCAATATAATGCGGCGCATAGGCAAACCCTTGGCGCGCGCGGTACGGATAAAGTTTGAATGCAGCACTTCAATCATCGAGCCACGCGTGATACGGGCGATACTGGCGATATAGGCCAACGACAGCGCCACCATTGGCAGGATGATAAATTTCGGTGCCCCGCCGTTCCAGCCCCCTCCCGGCAGCCATTTCAGCGTGATGGCAAAGATCAGTACCAGTAACGGCGCCACCACGAAACTGGGGATCACCACCCCGGTCATGGCAAAACCCATCACCGTATAGTCCCATTTGGTATTTTGATTCAGCGCAGCCACCACACCGGCGCTAACCCCCAGGATCACCGCCAGCAAAAATGCGGCCAGGCCCAGTTTGGCAGAGACCGGGAATGAAGCAGCCACCAGATCGTTGACCGAATAATCTTTATATTTGAATGAAGGGCCAAAATCGCCCTGCGACAGCTGGGCCAGATAATGGCCGTACTGTTTCCAGATAGGATCGTTCAAATGATATTTGGCTTCGATGTTGGCCATCACTTCCGGCGGCAACGCGCGTTCGCCGGTAAATGGACTGCCGGGCGCCAGGCGCATCATAAAGAAGGAAATGGTGATCAGAATAAATAGCGTCGGGATCGCTTCCAATAAGCGACGAAATATAAATTTAAGCATTGCCCTAACCCTGTGTTGCAGCCTGATAACGGCTTATTATTCACAACATGGGCCGGCGGTTAACACCGCCGGCACTTACCGTATCAATGCTTGATGATGTACAGGTTTTTATCGTATACGTTATCAAGCGGGTCTTTACCGGTGTAACCCCCAACATAAGGTTTCACCAGACGGGCATTCACGTAGTAATAAACCGGAACGATGGCAGAATCTTTATCCAGCTGAACTTCGGCTTTCTGATACAGCTCGGCACGTTCTTCTTTGGTTTTCGCCGTCAGCACATTGGCCATCAGCTTATCGAATTCGGCGCTCTTATAGTGCGGGGTGTTACTGCTGCTGTCAGACAGCATCATGTTCAGGAACGAGCTAGGTTCGTTGTAGTCTGCACACCAGCCGGCACGCGCAACGTCGTAGGTCCCCTGATGGCGGGTATCCAGGAAGGTTTTCCACTCCTGGTTCACCAACTTCACATCCACACCCAGGTTTTTCTTCCAGATGGAGGCTGCGGCAATCGCCAGCTTCTTATGCAGATCTGAAGTGTTGTACAACAGGGAGAAGGTCAGCGGTTTGCCTGGGCCATAGCCTGCATCGGCCAGCAGCTTTTTCGCCACTTCATTGCGTTTTTCTTGCGTCCAGCTGAACCACTCAGGCGGAGTCAGTTTGGCGCCGTCGGTGTATGGTGGTGTGAAGCTGTAAGCCGGCAGATCGCCCTGGTTTTTCACTTTATTGGTGATGATGTCGCGATCCAGACCCAATTTCAGCGCTTCACGCACGCGTGCGTCGGTAAATGGCGCTTTCTGGTTGTTGATTTCGTAGTAGTAGGTACACAGATAAGGATCTACGTGAACCTCTTTCGGGATCTCTTTTTTCAACTTCTGGAACAGTTCGATCGGCATGTTGTTATAGGTCATGTCGATTTCGCCGGTGCGGTAACGGTTAACGTCGGTCACTTCCGAAGAAATTGGCAGGAAGGTCACTTTGTTGATGATGGTTTTCGCGTTATCCCAATATTCCGGGTTACGTTCCAGCACAATACGTTCGTTAACCACCCAATCTTTCAGTTTGTAAGCGCCGTTGCTGACGTAGTTGGCCGGTAAGGTCCACTTCTCGCCAAACTTCTCGACGGCTTCTTTATATACGGGCTTCATCGCATAGTGCGGCGTCATTTCAACCAGGTATGGCACCGGCTCGGTCAGAGTCACCTGGAAGGTATGGTCATCAATGGCTTTCACGCCCAGGGTAGACTTATCTTTCTTGCCGGCGATGACGTCATCCACGTTTTCTACGTGGGCATATTGCAGGTAGCTGGCATAAGGTGATGCGGTTTTTGGATCCACCACGCGCTGCCAGCTATACACGAAATCTTGCGCCGTGACCGGCTTGCCGTTCGACCATTTTGCGTCTTTACGCAGATGGAAGGTCCAGACTTTAAAATCTTTGTTATCCCAGCTTTCCGCTACGCCCGGGACAATGGAACCATCCAGGCCGTTGTTGGCCAGGCCTTCCATCAGATCGCGCGTTACGTTGTTTTCAGGTACGCCTTCGATTTTATGCGGGTCGAGCGATTGCACTTCCGAACCGTTGTTCTTAACGATCTCTTGTTTGTCCGCCAGTTGCACGCCCGCCGGCACGTCGGCCGCAAAAGCACTTCCGGTTGCTGTGATACCCAGCGCGGCAATAATGCCGGCCGCAAGGATGGTTTTTTTCGTGATGTTGGTCATGTGTATACTCCAGTTTTTATTATCACAGGCTCATCGTGGAGCCTGCGTTGCCCGTGAGCGGACCTTGTTATACCGGCTGCCGCTGAACGAATACGGCAGGCGGCCTTCCCTGTATTACTCCACCGCTGATGGCGTGGCGTAATACCCCTCGTTACTGCTTGATGATGTACAGATTTTTCACATCGGTGTAGTCCAGCGGATCTTTACCGGTAAAGCCCCCCACCGACGGTCTGATCAGGCGGGCGCTGACGCGGTAATACACCGGAATCAACGCCGAATCTTTATCTAACTGAGCTTCTGCCTGCTGATAAAGGGCGGCGCGTGTAGCCTCGTCCGGCGCTTTTAGCGTGCCGCCCATCAGGGCGTCAAACGCCGGGCTCTTGTAAAAAATGGTGTTGATGCTGCTGTTGGAAAGCACCAGATTGAGGAATGCGCTCGGCTCGTTATAGTCACCGCACCAGGTGGCACGCGCTATGTCGTACTGACCCTGATGGCGGCTTTCAAGCGAGGTTTTCCATTCTTGATTGCGCAGTGTCACCTCAGCGCCGAGGTTTTTCTTCCACATCGAAGCGGCGGCGATCGCCTGCTGCTTATTTTGGTCGGAGGTGTTGTACAGCAGCGTGAACTTAAGCGGTTTGGCGGCGCTGAAACCGGCTTGCTCCAGCAGCTTCCTGGCCTCGGCATTGCGCTGTTCCTGGCTCCAACTCGCCCACGCCGGCGCGGTGAATTTGGCGCCCTCAGTAAAGGTTGGGGTGAAACTGAACGCCGGGATCTGACCCTGGCCCATGATTTTGTTGGCGATAATGTCGCGGTCCAGCGTAAGTTTCACGGCAGCGCGCACTCGCGGATCGGTAAAGGGCGCACGCTGGTTGTTAATCTCGTAATAAAAGGTGCACAGATAAGGGTTAACGTGCAATTGCTCAGGGATCTCTTTCTTCATCTTCGCGAACAGGTTCGGCGGGATGGCGCTGTTGGTGATATCAATTTCACCACTGCGGAAGCGGTTAACGTCACTGACCTCGGAGGCGATCGGCAAGAACGTCGCCTTATCGATCACCGTTTTCTTGTTGTTCCAATAGCTCGGGCTGCGTTCAAGCACAATACGCTCATTCACCACCCACTCTTTCAAGCGATAGGCTCCATTGCCGACATAGTTCGCCGGTAGCGTCCATTTCTCGCCAAACTTCTCGATCACCGAACGTTTTACCGGCTTCAGCGAGGTGTGGCTCAGCATGCTAATGAAGTAAGGCACCGGTTCGCTCAGCGTGACCTGCAGCGTTTTATCATCGATGGCTTTAATGCCCAGGCTTTGCGGCCCTTTCTTGCCGGTCAGGATGTCGTCGATATTTTCAATTTTTGCGTACTGCAGATAGCTGGCGTAAGGCGAGCCGGTTTTCGGATCGGCCAGGCGCTGCCAGCTATAAACGAAGTCCTGTGCGGTAACCGGGGAGCCGTCGCTCCACACCGCGTCCGGACGCAGGTGGAAAGTCCAGGTTTTGAAATCCTGATTTTCCCATTGGGCTGCCGCCGCCGGTACCACATGCCCATTGGCATCGGTGCTGACCAGCCCTTCCAACAGGTTAAGAATAATATTACTTTCCGGTATCCCCTCGACCTTATGCGGATCCAACGAAGCCACTTCCGTGCCGTTGTTAATTACAATGTTCTGCTGCTGAGCCAATTGCACTCCGGCCGGAACGTCGGCCGCCTGAGCAGAATATACGGCGCTGATACTCAGCAAGCCGGCAATGAACATAGCCAATGGAGTGCGCTTTCGGGTTTGCTGCATGGTCGAGGCTCCTTTTCACCAACAAGCATTGCTTATCGATATTCGTGAAGTATTTATAAGAATTCTAAATAAACAGACACCAGCAAAAATCATTCCCACTTTGACGACGCAATCGCGTTAATTGCGCGTAGAAAGTTGCTCGGATATTAGCAGAAGGCAAATTCCATAGCCAATAATTTTTACAGAAATGTTAAGCAATTCTCTTTTATTGCATCAAGCCCGATCTGTACCCCCCGGACGAGGGTGACAGTTGCACAACATAACTAATTGATTTTAATCAGATAAAATAAAGCAAGCCTTATCCTGACGGCACGAAGCAAACTGGCAAAACAGACAAAGAAACATTCAGTTAACAAACCAGCCGTTCAAAGAACAAACACCTGCTTATGTGCGGTTAATCACTAATAACACCTGGATGAAAGCGAGACAAGCCCTACAGAATGATGTGATTAAATTAACAGCGGATTTGATGTTAGGAGGCAGAAAAAGGGCAAAAACTGGGGAGGATAAGGGGTAAAAACAACGCTTAGCGTTTTTATTGAGCAACAAATTGAGATTTATGCCACATCCTGGTGCAAGTGAATAAAATTCATTCATATTGCGCACTATATTAATGCGAACCAATAATTGATTTTAATTTTTAAAATTAATTTGAGTCGCGAATCGCCCTATTCACGACTCCGTCGCCGGATTACAACAGTCCCGGGAATATGGCCTTAATACCGGTAACGATAAATTCGATACCCAAAGCCATCAGCAATAAACCCATGATTCGGGTGATGACGTTAATGCCGGTTTGCCCCAATAAACGCACCAACAAAGGCGCGGCCCGGAACAACAGCCAACAACAAAAGGCAAACAACGCGATAGCAAGAGTAAAGCCCAACAGGTTCTGCCAGCTATGGTAGCGGGAACTCCAAACGATGGTGGAGCTGATCGCACCCGGCCCGGCCATAAGCGGTAATGCCAGCGGCACGACGCCAATGCTTTCGCGGATCGCGCTTTCTGATTTTTCCTGTTTGTTCTGTTTGTCTTCCCCCAGTTTGCCGCTGATCATCGACATCGCAATGGTAACCACCAGGATGCCACCGGCAATGCGGAAGGAATCGATTGAGATGCCGAACATGCGCAAAATCCCTTCCCCCAAAAATAGTGAGGTCCACAGGATAATGGCGACCGACAGATTGGCGGTCAGGTTGGTTTTGTTGCGCCCGGCAGCTGCCTGGTAGCTGGTCATGCTGATAAATACCGGCAAAATGCCCACCGGGTTCACCAGCGCAAACAGGCCGACAAAAAATTTAATGTAGCCGGAAAAATCCAACAGAGATTGGCCCACAAATGACTCCGCTTTAATAGCTTTAAAAGTGACACTGCCTACGCGCGCTAATGTAATGGAATTGCCACAGGTTATCCATTGGTCATCAGCAGGATTTTTATCTATTAATGCGTGTATTGATAAAGCAAATCACCATTGTTAACGCAATGTACGGTTTATGATTTTTTATGTTGAAAAAAGTGCCTGACATCGCAGTTATTAAGAATGGTTCTCAAAAACCATGGCTGAATGGTGTCAGCATGCGATTTTTTTGATTTAAATCACATAATCACTACCCAAGAGTAGTTAAGCTCTTAGTCGTAGTCAGGGAGTAGAACAGGTTAAGGAAAAAGTGGCATCTCTGTTCGGCCCGCTGTCTTCTCCTGCTGAGGCATCGGGTAAAGCTCTTTAAGCAAATCAGCAACATGCAGCACAAAAAGATGGGAAACCTTTGTTTTTAAAACAGCATTTTCCACCGATCTGTCTATACTAGTTGCTCGCACGGCTGATTTACTGAAAGAGTTTAACATTATCAGGAGAGCATTATGGCTGTAACAAATGTCGCTGAACTGAACGAGCTAGTTGCACGTGTCAAAAAAGCCCAGCGCGAATATGCCAACTTCACTCAAGAGCAAGTTGATAAAATTTTCCGCGCTGCTGCCCTCGCCGCTGCCGATGCCCGTATTCCTCTGGCTAAAATGGCCGTTGAAGAATCCGGTATGGGTATCGTTGAAGATAAAGTGATCAAGAACCACTTCGCATCAGAGTTTATCTATAACGCCTATAAAGATGAAAAAACCTGCGGTATCCTGTCTGAAGACGATACTTTCGGTACCATCACCATCGCCGAGCCTATCGGCCTGATTTGCGGTATCGTGCCCACCACCAACCCAACTTCCACGGCCATTTTCAAAGCGTTAATCAGCCTGAAAACCCGTAACGGTATCATCTTCTCTCCGCACCCACGTGCGAAGAACGCCACCAACAAAGCGGCTGATATCGTGCTGCAGGCAGCGATTGCCGCCGGTGCGCCAAAAGACATCGTCGGCTGGATCGATCAACCTACCGTTGAACTCTCCAACCAGCTGATGCACCACCCTGACATCAACCTGATCCTGGCCACCGGTGGCCCAGGCATGGTGAAAGCAGCCTACAGCTCCGGCAAACCGGCCATCGGCGTGGGTGCGGGTAATACCCCGGTAGTGGTTGACGAAACGGCGGATATCAAACGCGTCGTGGCCTCTATTCTGATGTCTAAAACTTTCGACAGCGGTGTGATTTGCGCCTCTGAGCAATCCGTCATCGTGGTTGACTCCATCTATGACGCAGTGCGCGAACGTTTCGCTTCCCATGGCGGCTACATGCTGCAGGGTAAAGAGCTGAAGGCCGTACAGGACATCATCCTGAAAAACGGTGGCCTCAATGCGGCTATCGTCGGTCAGTCAGCACCGAAAATCGCTGAAATGGCAGGCATCAAAGTCCCGGCAAGCACTAAAGTGCTGATCGGTGAAGTGAAGCTGGTCGATGAGTCAGAACCTTTCGCTCACGAAAAACTGTCGCCAACGCTGGCAATGTATCGCGCCAAAGACTTTGAAGACGCCGTCAGCAAAGCGGAAAAACTGGTCGCCATGGGCGGTATCGGTCACACCTCTTGTCTGTACACCGACCAGGATAACCAGCCGGAACGCGTAGCCTTCTTCGGCGACAAGATGAAAACCGCGCGTATCCTGATCAACACCCCTGCTTCTCAGGGTGGGATCGGTGACCTGTACAACTTCAAACTCGCTCCGTCTCTGACGCTGGGCTGCGGTTCCTGGGGCGGTAACTCCATCTCTGAAAACGTCGGTCCAAAACACCTGATCAACAAGAAAACTGTAGCGAAGCGAGCAGAAAACATGTTGTGGCATAAACTTCCGAAATCAATCTACTTCCGCCGTGGCTCACTGCCAATCGCGCTGGAAGAAGTAGCGACCGACGGGGCAAAACGCGCCTTCATTGTGACCGACCGCTACCTGTTCAACAACGGCTATGCAGACCAGATCACCTCCGTTCTGAAATCGCACGGCATTGAAACAGAAGTATTCTTTGAAGTTGAAGCGGATCCAACGCTGTCCATCGTGCGTAAAGGCGCTGAACAGATGAACTCCTTCAAGCCAGACGTGATCATCGCGCTGGGCGGCGGTTCACCGATGGATGCTGCGAAGATCATGTGGGTGCTGTACGAACACCCTGAAACCCACTTCGAAGACCTGGCGCTGCGCTTTATGGATATCCGTAAACGCATCTACAAGTTCCCGAAAATGGGCGTGAAGGCAAAAATGATTGCCGTCACCACCACTTCAGGCACCGGTTCAGAAGTTACGCCGTTTGCGGTAGTGACCGACGACGTAACCGGCCAGAAATATCCTCTGGCGGATTACGCATTGACACCAGACATGGCGATTGTTGACGCCAACCTGGTCATGAACATGCCAAAATCCCTCTGCGCCTTCGGTGGCCTGGATGCGGTAACTCACGCGCTGGAAGCTTATGTTTCAGTCCTGGCGAACGAATACTCCGACGGTCAGGCGCTGCAAGCGTTGAAACTGCTGAAAGAGTATCTGCCAACCAGCTATAAAGAAGGTGCCAAGAACCCGGTAGCCCGTGAGCGCGTGCACAATGCTGCGACCATCGCCGGTATCGCGTTCGCCAACGCCTTCCTCGGGGTTTGCCACTCAATGGCCCACAAACTGGGCTCCGAGTTCCACATCCCACACGGTTTGGCCAACGCCATGCTGATTTCCAACGTCATTCGCTATAACGCGAACGACAACCCAACCAAGCAAACGGCTTTCAGCCAGTACGACCGCCCACAAGCGCGTCGCCGCTACGCTGAAATCGCTGACCATCTGGGCCTGAGCGCACCGGGCGACCGTACCGCACAGAAAATCGAGAAGCTGCTGACCTGGCTGGACGAAATCAAGGCCGAACTGGGCATCCCTGCTTCAATCCGCGAAGCCGGCGTGCTCGAAGCCGATTTCCTGGCGAAAGTAGACAAGCTGTCTGAAGACGCCTTTGATGACCAATGTACCGGCGCTAACCCTCGTTATCCGCTGATTGCTGAACTTAAGCAAATCATGCTGGATACCTTCTACGGCCGTAAATTCAGCGAAGCGGTTGATGAAGAGGTTCTGGCCGCACCGGTTGTCGCCAAGACGGTAAAGAAGACCAAAAAATAACGGTTCATTGAGTTGAGCCAACAAAAAACCGCCGAAAGGCGGTTTTTTTATGCGGTGATATTATTCATCAATGCGGTAGTGTCTACGCAATAGCGTCAAAACGCGCTGCAAGGCTCTCTGTTGCACGCTGGAGGCTATTCCAATGCCTGTATCGCTTCTTTGTAATGTTTGCGGCAGACGGAGACGTAGCTTTCGTTACCGCCAATCACCACCTGTTCACCGGCATGCATCGCCTTCCCGCTCTCATCAAGTCGCAGCACCATATTCGCCTTGCGCCCGCAGTGGCAAATGGTTTTCAGCTCCACCAACTTGTCTGCCCAGGCCAGCAGATATTGACTGCCAATAAACAGTTCCCCCAGGAAGTCGGTACGCAAACCGTAACACAGCACCGGAATATCCAACTGATCGACAACATCGCACAATTGCTCGACCTGCTGTTTCGTCAGGAACTGGCTTTCATCAAGCAAAACGCAGTGCACAGGTTGCTGCTGATGTTCCTTCGCAATCATCGTAAAAAGCATAGAGTCATTATTATACAGCTGTGCCTGGGAAGACAGACCGATCCGCGAGCTCACCTTACCCACGCCAAAACGGTGATCTATTTCGGCGGTAAACACCAGCGTACGCATACCACGTTCTTGATAATTATATGAAGATTGCAGCAACGCGGTAGATTTCCCTGCATTCATAGCAGAGTAATAAAAATAAAGTTGAGCCATGGGCCCGCTACTCCAATGGTATAAGAAATATTCAGCGGTTGATTCAGCAGCCAAGTGTACCATAAGGCGACAACCGGCTTACACCTCGGGATTAATCAATATCCGGGCCAGACGAATAGTCGACTTTCAAATGAAACATTCCGTTCTGCTACCATAGCGCTTTTACATCTATTTACAGGATGGTTTCTGTCCGTCATCACATTTAATTACTACTAATGATTAGCGCCCAACATTAATGGTTATGCCAATGCCGTGAAGCGGCCCTGCAACAGGTGCCAGCGCGTAAGATTAAATCTATTAACCCCTCCAGACGCCGCGCCTGAGTATTTAATGACATAAAACAGACCGGGTACAGTTCTTGACGTTACCTTTACTGATATACCCCTATTGTTTACAGTGTTGGCAGACTAAAACTCGTGATTTAACCCACAGAATTCAGAGTTATATTGATATAAAACACAATTATAACTTAGCCATGAATGCCTTTGTGGCGCAGCAAACATAGCGCTGCTGTAGAAAATTTGACTTAAAAAGGGAGGTTGTAATACTTATCTCCCCCGCTTATATTAGCCAGAGAGTTCTGGTTAGGTCTTTTAAAAGGTAAATTTGAGCGTTCCTTTCAATTTGGCTATTGCAGAAAAGAAAAGAGCACTCTATTATTATCCAGACGCCCCCCACCAATATAATTTGAGACTAGGACAATGAGCGAAGCATTAAAGATTTTGAACAACATCCGTACTCTCCGCGCTCAGGCAAGAGAATGCAGCCTGGAAACGCTGGAAGAGATGCTTGAAAAACTGGAAGTTGTTGTGAACGAACGTCGCGAAGAAGACAGCCAGGCTCAAGCAGAAGTTGAAGAACGTACCCGTAAACTGCAGCAATATCGTGAAATGCTGATTGCTGACGGTATTGATCCAAATGAACTGCTGCAAACTATGGCTGCAACTAAAGCCGCTGGTAAAGCGAAACGTGCAGCACGTCCAGCTAAATACCAATATAAAGACGAAAACGGTGAACTGAAAACCTGGACTGGCCAGGGCCGTACCCCAGCAGTGATTAAGAAAGCTATCGAAGAGCAAGGTAAATCTCTGGACGATTTCCTGCTGTAATAGCATTCCAGTCACATGTTAAAAAGGCTCCCAAGGGAGCCTTTTTGTTATGCTTATTTTCAGGTTTCTTAGAGCCCCCCACTGGGCTTTGCGTAATTATCCTAATGGACAGCCCCATTTATCCGCCAGCTAACGGCAGAGCCCTTCATTTTTCCAAAGCATAAAAAAAGGGGCCTGAGCCCCTTATAGCATTAACGCACTGCTCAATTACTGAGCTTTATAAAATGATTTATACCATTCAACAAAGCGTTTCACGCCTTCTTCAACGCTGGTTTCCGGTTTAAATCCAATCACGCGATAGAGCTCGGCGGTATCGGCACTGGTATCTAACACGTCGCCAGGTTGCATAGGCAGCATATTTTTACGCGCTTCAATCCCTAACGCCTGTTCCAGTGCACTGATATATTTCATCAGCTTCACCGGGCTGCTATTGCCGATATTATAAACATGGTATGGGGCAGAACTGGTCGCCGGCGATCCCTGCTCTACCGTCCAGTCAGCATTTGGCTGAGGAATAACCGCCTGTAAGCGGACAATAGCCTCGGCAATATCGTCGATGTAGGTAAAGTCACGGTGCATCTCGCCGTGGTTATATACATCGATACTGTCACCCGCCAATATGGCCTTGGTGAATTTGAACAGCGCCATATCTGGACGCCCCCACGGGCCATAGACGGTAAAGAAACGCAGGCCGGTAGTTGGGAGACCATATAGGTGAGAATAGCTGTGCGACATCAACTCATTGGCTTTCTTGGTCGCCGCATACAATGATATCGGGTGATCGACCGAATCTTCAGTCGCAAATGGCAGCTTTCGATTTAGACCATATACCGAGCTGGAAGAAGCATATAACAGATGCTCAACTTTATTGTGTCGGCAGCCTTCCAGCACGTTTAAATGCCCGATAAGATTCGAGTCCGCATACGCCAACGGATTCTCTAGCGAATAGCGCACGCCAGCTTGCGCGCCCAGATGGATCACTCGCTGGAATTGGTGCTCTGCGAATAACTGCGCCATCCCCTCTCGATCGGCCAAATCCAGCTTAATAAACTGGAAGGCTGGCTTATCCGCCAGCAGATCAAGACGGGCCATTTTCAGGCCCACATCGTAATAATCATTCAGGTTGTCGATACCGACAACCTGATGACCGGCGGCCAACAAACGCTCAGCAGTATGATAACCAATAAAACCTGCCGCGCCTGTAACCAGGAATTTCATAGTTAACCCTTAAATAACCGGCTGAATGGACGCACCGCGACCAATCGCATAATAAGTGAAGCCTCGGCTTTCCAGACGCTCTGGATCAAACAGGTTGCGACCATCAAAGATCACCGGCTGCTTCAGCGCACCCTTAATCACATCGAAGTCCGGCGCACGGAAATTCTGCCACTCAGTACAGATAACCAACGCATCAGCCCCATGCAGCGCCGCTTCTTTGGTCCCTACCAGCTTCAGATCGTCACGTTGACCGTAAATACGTTGCACTTCATTCATCGCTTCAGGATCGTAAGCCTGAACGATAGCGCCCGCTTCCCACAGTTGCTCCATCAGCACCCGGCTGGAGGCTTCACGCATATCGTCAGTATTCGGTTTGAATGCCAAGCCCCATAGCGCAAAGGTTTTGCCTTTCAGGTCATCACCGAAATGCTGCTTGATAAATTTGGTCAGCTTATACTTCTGCTGGTAGTTAACCTGCTCTACGGCCTGCAACAGTTTTGGCTGGTAGCCAATATGTTCCGCAGTGCGGATCAGCGCCTGAACGTCTTTCGGGAAACAGGAGCCGCCGTAGCCGCAGCCTGGATAGATAAAGTGATAACCGATACGGGAGTCTGAACCGATACCCTGGCGTACTTTCTCAATATCCGCCCCCAGCATTTCGGCCAGGTTGGACATTTCGTTCATAAAGCTGATTTTGGTCGCCAGCATGCAGTTGGCGGCATATTTAGTCAACTCGGCACTGCGAATATCCATCATGATCATGCGATCGTGATTGCGGTTAAACGGCTCGTACAGTTCACGAATAGGCTCGATCACATCTTTGTTATCGGTACCGATTACGATGCGCTCAGGACGCATGCAGTCTGCTACCGCTGCCCCTTCCTTCAGGAACTCTGGGTTGGAAACCACATCGAAAGGCACTTTGCTGCCACGTTTTTGCAGGGTTTCTTCCATCACCTGGCGGACTTTATCTGCGGTGCCGACCGGCACGGTAGATTTGTCGATCACCACTTTGTGTTCGGTCATGTGCTCCGCGATGGTGCGCGCAACGGCAGTCACGTATTTCAAATCGGCAGAACCGTCTTCATCCGGCGGTGTTCCCACCGCGATAAATTGAATGGCACCATGCGCCACCCCAGCCTTGGCATCGGTGGTAAAATGCAGGCGGCCGGCTTCATAGTTCTGCTGAACCAATGGCGTTAAGCCTGGCTCAAAAATAGGGATATTCCCTTTCTTCAGGTTTTCGACTTTACGTTCGTCTATATCAATACACATAACGTCATGGCCGACTTCAGCCAACACCGCAGCCTGCACCAGGCCAACATAGCCAATACCAAAAACTGTTACTTTCATGGGAAAATCCTAGTTTTTCAAATTAAGACGAAAGATAAATAAATTATTCTTTATCAGCGGCGAGTAACTGATTCAACCACTGCGAAAAATCTTTGCCGAGTGTCGGATGACGCATGCCGTATTCGACAAACGCCTGCATATAGCCCAGCTTGTTGCCGCAGTCATGGCTGATCCCTTTCAGGTGATAGGCTTCAACCGTTTCTTGCTGCATCAGCATTTCGATGCTGTCGGTAAGCTGGATTTCATTGCCGGCGCCCGGAGGGGTTTTCGACAGCAGCGGCCAAATATCCGCAGAAAGCACATAGCGTCCTACAATCGCCAGATTGGAAGGCGCTTCGTCCGGTGATGGCTTCTCGACGACGCTGACCATCGGAGCACTTTCACCCGGCTGCAGTGCATAGCCTTTGCAGTCGGCTACGCCGTAATTACCGACATCTTTATGCGGTACGGGTTCAACCATGATCTGGCTGATGCCGGTTTGCTCAAACCGCTGCAGCATTTCGTGCAAGTTGTCTTTTTTAAGATCGGAGCTGTACTCATCAAGGATTACGTCAGGCAAAATCACGGCCACCGGCTCGTCACCCACCAACGGATAGGCACACATAATGGCGTGCCCAAGCCCTTTGGCAACGCCCTGACGTACCTGCATCACGGTCACGCCCTTCGGACAGATGGACTGCACTTCGTCCAGCAACTGGCGCTTAACGCGCTTTTCCAGCATCGCTTCCAACTCAAAGCTGGTATCGAAATGGTTTTCGATCGAATTCTTGGAGGAATGGGTAACCAGCACAATCTCGTTAATCCCCGCGGCAATACATTCATTAACCACGTATTGGATCAGGGGTTTGTCGACCAGCGGCAGCATTTCTTTTGGAATGGCTTTTGTCGCCGGTAACATCCGTGTTCCCAAGCCTGCAACCGGGATCACAGCCTTTCTGACTTTACGATTTACAGCAGGCATTATTTCCTCTCTTAATAGCGCTCACTTTATGAGCTTTTTCGCCATATAAAAACCTTCGGAGTATACCAGCTTATGACTGTCTGGCATTAACCGCAGCACAAATAGAAAGAATTTAGGACAATTACCCAAGGGGTTAACTGAGGTAAAAATAAGCATCTCAAATATCTGGATTTCAAATACTATTTTAGCCGTTGGGATTATTCGGCACTGAGCATCAACCGCAGTCGCCCGCCAGAACCCCAAACCTGACACTGCCAGGCAGCACAGTGCTGGCTGATTTGATTCATGTAGGTGGCACCCAGCGTGCCGAGCGGCACGCCGTTGCTCAATTGAATTTGATTGTCGCCGGTATTCACATTGGCATGCAGGCCGGCGGAGACCAGAATCAGGTTTTTATATTCGGCGTGGTAATAACCCACCAGCAGTGGGAATTGCCCTTCCAACTTGCCTTGGCGTAATAATTGATTAACTTGCTTTAACAATGCGCTCATTTGCGGCAGCCTTTGACGCTGATTCGCTAAATGATCTTGCAGTAACCCATTAAATAAAGCTCGCAACAGTAGCGCCGCCAATACGCCATTATCCCCTGCACGCGTCACATCCAGACAATAGAAAGCCAGATCCTTATCCGACAGCGCCGCAATATCCAGTACCAGCCCGGGGTTTTCACCGGTGGTTAATTGCCGATAATTAATCCGGCAATGGGCAACGGTCTGCTGCACTGGAGGCTGCAACTGTTTGAGTAGCTTCACCGCTTCGGAGGGGTTTTTACTCAGCGCGTCCCAGTCCTGTAACAGCTCCACTTCTTCAATCGCCGGGGACGTGAACATATTGGGATACAGACAACCCAGCACCGCTTCACGCAGACGATTAAGATCGGTCACCGGCTTTAACAACACGTCCTGTACGCCTAACCGCAGCATTTTGGCGATATCGGCCATTTTATCGGTTGCCGATATCACCAACACCGGAATTTGTACGCCCTGCAGGCGAAGATGTTCGACAAACTCTATCCCGTCCATTTCCGGCATCGCCAGATCGCACAGGATTAAATCCGGATGAACGTCATCCACCAGACTCAAGGCCAGCAAACCATTGGGCGCCTCACTGGTTTCTGCTCCCAACGATTTCAAATAGCCAACAAGCACCGAACGAAAAACCAGTTCGTCCTCGACCACCAAAATGCGCTTGTGAGTCAATGGTAATGCCATCAGCCGTGCCTCTTCCCTTTCCATAGTGTAATAGTGGCTCAAAAAGGCCATTTATGCTTGCCGGAAATTTTTCCAACGGTGGAGTATTTTCCCGCAAACCGGTAGTTATTTGTTTTTTATCAACGGCAACAGCATATCGATCTGTTTTTCTACCGCCAATTTCCCAGCTGCGATTGCCTCATCCGCTCGATGGAAATCCAGCGTGGAAATCTGCGGACAATAGGGCTGAATCAACACATCTGGCGGGTCGCCGGCCATGCGGTTACGTTTCAGGCGATTTTCCAGAACCTGGATCGACGTCCCCATGATTTCCATCGCCGTTGGGGTGAAATTAGGCTTTCTGGCCGTCATTTTGCTGATTCGTTCTCTTAAACGCCCCCGCCAGTTGCGGGCGGGGAGATCTTGTGGCGCTTCTACGTCATGATTACGTACCGAAAACAAATCTTGCTGCATTAAATGAGCATCATGCTGCAAATCGACGGCGATGACGATGTCGGCGCCCAATGCACGGGTCAATGAAATAGGCACAGGATTCACCACTGCGCCATCCACCAGCCAATAGCCATCAAACCAGACCGGTGCCAACAGGCCCGGCATGCTGCACGACGCACGCACCGCCTGATGAATATCGCCTTCCGTCAACCACAGCTCACGCCCGGTACTGAGATTGGTTGCCACGGCGCCGAATTTGAGTGAGCACTCGGCGATATCATCGATCTTCAGCAATTGTCCCACCGCGTTGAACACCCGTTCACCGCGTAGCAGCCCGCCCCGTTGCCAGGACAAGTCCATCAATCGGATCACGTCCCAATAGCTGAACGAACGCACCCAGGTTTCCATGGCGGGCAAACGATGGCTGGCAAAAGCGGCCCCCACCAGGGCACCCACCGAGCAGCCGGCTACTATATCGACCTCAACGCCCAACTTCTTTAGCGCGTTGATCACGCCGATATGCGCCCACCCCTTCGCCGAACCCGCGCCCAATGCCAATCCAATCTTTATTTTTCGCATAGTTTCCGCCCTTTGCCCGGTGAATTGTATCAATGACGCTGTCAGCGTAGATTGTCACGATCGAATAATGTTAGGTAACATATGCGCTAAATTTCTTTCGGCATCGGCCCGTTCCTCAGGTTCCGGCCATTTTAGGAGTCACCTTGTCCGAATTATGCCCCTGCGGCGGCGGAGTGGAGTATAGCGCATGCTGCGAGCCCTACATCAACGGTAGCCAAACGCCATCGACCCCCGGACAGTTAATGCGTTCGCGCTTTAGCGCTTACGTAAAACACAACGTGGATTATCTGATTGCTACCTGGCACCCCGACTGCCACGCGGCAGAATGGCGCAATGGCATCGTCGACAGTTTCAAAGACACCGAATGGCTCGGCCTGACGGTGGTGGAAGAAAAACCCGGCCATGAGGCCAGTGAAGGTTTTGTCGAGTTCATTGCCCGCTTCATCGACGGCAGCACCGGTGAGCAAAGGGCGATGCACGAACGCTCGCGCTTCCTTCAGCTTGGCCAACGCTGGTATTATATTGACGGAACCAAACCTCAGCCTGGCAGAAATGCCATTTGCCCATGCGGCTCAGGAAAAAAATATAAAAAGTGCTGCGGGCGTTAGCCGGCAGTCACCGTGCTCAAGAGATTTCAGGCGATGTCCTGAAAATGAAAGCGATAAAATTCTCGCCTGCGCAGACAGGACACACCGTATCAGACAGGATCCTCATCCCCATGCCACACCAAAATGTACAAAGAAAAGTTTTGCGCACCATTTGCCCGGATGCCAAAGGCCTGATCGCCAAGATCACCAATATTTGCTATAAGCATGAGCTCAACATTGTTCAGAACAACGAGTTCGTCGATCACCGTACCGGTCGCTTCTTTATGCGTACCGAGTTGGAAGGCATTTTCAACGACACCACGTTGCTGGCGGATCTCGACAGCGCGCTGCCGGCAGGCTCGGTTCGTGAACTGCATAACTCCGGCCGCCGCCGCATTGTCGTGCTGGTGACCAAAGAAGCACATTGCCTGGGCGACCTGCTGATGAAAAGCGCCTACGGTGGCCTGGACGTGGAGATCGCGGCGGTTATCGGCAACCACGATACGCTGCAAACGCTGGTAGAACGTTTCGACATCCCATTCCATCTGGTCAGCCATGAAGGCCTGACTCGCGATCAGCACGATCAGAAAATGATGGCCCAGATCGACCAATACCAACCGGACTACGTGGTACTGGCCAAATATATGCGCGTATTGACGCCAGCATTCGTACAGCACTACCCGAACCAGGTGATCAATATTCACCACTCCTTCCTGCCGGCCTTTATCGGCGCAAGGCCTTATCATCAGGCTTACGAGCGCGGCGTAAAAATCATCGGCGCCACGGCGCACTACGTTAACGATAATCTGGATGAAGGCCCGATCATCATGCAGGACGTGATCCACGTCGATCACACCTACTCTGCCGAAGATATGATGCGCGCCGGACGTGACGTTGAGAAAAACGCGCTTAGCCGTGCGCTTTATCACGTGTTGGCGCAGCGCGTATTTGTATACGGCAACCGGACGGTTATTCTGTAATTGCTCAATAAAGCGGTGCCTTTCGTTCAGGGATGCACCGCCAAGGGTAAAAAATCGGCAAACGATTCATTTTCTGCATTTCAATACTTTACACGCGCGCTTCATTTGATATGATGCGCCCCGCTTACCGAGACAGACGTTTCGCAAGCAAGGCCAGTGGTGGGGTTCCCGAGCGGCCAAAGGGAGCAGACTGTAAATCTGCCGTCACAGACTTCGAAGGTTCGAATCCTTCCCCCACCACCATCTTCTCTCTGCCAAGAGCGAAGACGCAGTAAGGAAACCGGCCAGGTTTCTTCCGGATAAAACCGGAACTACAATTTGTAAAGCCATGAATACCATGGTGGGGTTCCCGAGCGGCCAAAGGGAGCAGACTGTAAATCTGCCGTCACAGACTTCGAAGGTTCGAATCCTTCCCCCACCACCATCCTTGTATACTCCCCATAATAAAATCAAACCTGTAAATCCCAATATCATTCCTTTACGGGAAGGATGAGAAGCTTCGACAAGGTTCGAGTCTCACGCAGTGAGACAACGCGCTTTAGCGCGGCCCGCAGGGTGAGTCGCCCAGCGACGAATAATCCTTCCCCCACCACCATCCTTGTATACTCCCCATAATAAAATCAAACCTGTAAATCCCAATATCATTCCTTTACGGGAAGGATGAGAAGCTTCGACAAGGTTCGAGTCTCACGCAGTGAGACAACGCGCTTTAGCGCGGCCCGCAGGGTGAGTCGCCCAGCGACGAATAATCCTTCCCCCACCACCATCCTTATATGCTCCCCTGAATAAAATCAAACCTGTAAATCCCAATATCACTCCTTTGCGGGAAGGATGAGAAGCTTCGACAAGGTTCGAGTCTCACGCAGTGAGACAACGCGCTTTAGCGCGGCCCGCAGGGTGAGGAACGAAGAGACGAATAATCCTTCCCCCACAACCATCCTTGTATGCTCCCCTGAATCAAATCAATCCTTGGCAATCCGATATCTCATTTATCAATTCCCTTAACCCTTCAGCACATCCTCAACTTGAACTCCGGCCAACAATTCGCTATACCACTGGCTTCTTTAATGCAGTAAGGAAAAAAGTGCATGCGTAACAATATCTGCGTTTTTTGCGGAGCAAGCGAAGGTGTTAACCCTGCATATGCCGAAAATGCACGGCAACTGGGCCAAACTCTCGCGGCCCAGGGTCGACGTTTAATCTACGGTGGCGGTAAAAAAGGGCTAATGGGCATTGTCGCGGATGCCGTGTTAGCCGCCGGTGGCGAAGCCGTTGGCATCATTCCTGAGCGATTGGTCGAAGCAGAAACCGCGCATCGTGGCCTGACCGAGCTGGAAGTGGTCCCTGACATGCATACCCGCAAGGCGCGTATGGCGGCGCTGGCAGACGGTTTTATCGCCCTGCCCGGCGGCATAGGAACGCTGGAAGAACTGTTTGAAATCTGGACCTGGGGCCAGATTGGCTATCACAGCAAACCGGTGGGCCTGCTCGACGTGAACGGTTTCTACCGCCCGCTAAACAATTTCCTGCAGCACGTGGCCGATCAGGGCTTTATGCGCCATGACTACCTCGGCACCATGCACATCAGCGAATCCGCACAAACCTTGCTGCAACAATTCGACGACTATCAGCCCAAAAATTACGACCGCTGGGCGAAATAATCCGGCTTGCCAGCGGCGGCCATTGCCGCTGGCCCGCGTTACATTTCCGGCCAAACTCTGCTACTATCTCAACACATTTTTCTCGCATAAACGGCACCGCTCATGAAGTTTGTCTCTTTTAATATCAATGGACTGCGCGCGCGTCCGCACCAACTGGCCGCAATTATCGAGCAGCACCAACCCGACGTGATCGGTCTGCAAGAAACCAAAGTTCACGATGATATGTTTCCATTGGAAGACGTCAGCCAGTACGGCTATCACGTGTTCTATCACGGGCAAAAAGGCCATTACGGCGTAGCGCTGCTGACCAAAGAAAAGCCGCTGGCCGTGCGTCGCGGTTTCCCTACCGATGAGGAAGACGCACAGCGCCGCATCATCATGGCCGACCTGGCTACGCCGCAGGGCACTTTGACAGTGATCAACGGCTACTTCCCACAGGGTGAAAGCCGTGACCACCCGATCAAATTCCCTGCCAAAACGCGCTTCTATCAGGATCTGCAAAACTACCTGGAGCAGCAGATGTCGGTAGACTCACCGGTACTGGTGATGGGTGACGTCAATATCAGCCCAAGCGATTATGATATCGGTATCGGTGAAGAGAACCGCAAGCGCTGGTTGCGCACCGGTAAATGCTCTTTCCTGCCGGAAGAACGTGAATGGATGGATCGCCTGCTGAACTGGGGCCTGGTGGATACCTATCGCCACGCCAACCCAGAACGCAACGATCAGTTCTCTTGGTTCGACTACCGTTCGCGCGGCTTTGATGAAAACCGCGGCCTGCGCATTGATCTGCTGTTAGCCAGCACGCCACTGGCCGCGCGTTGTATCGCCACCGGCATCGATTATGATATCCGCGGGATGGAAAAACCTTCGGATCACGCGCCGGTTTGGGCGGAGTTCTCGCTGTAATTAACCCAACCCCGGCCCCGGCCGGGGTTTCTCTCTGTGGTAAAGATGAAAATTATCGATGTCGTCGCCGCCATTATCGAAAAGAATGGCAAAATTTTACTGGCGCAACGCGATGCCGACAGCGATCAAGCCGGCCTGTGGGAGTTCCCCGGCGGAAAAGTTGAAGTGGGCGAAAGTCAGCCTCAAGCCCTGGCGCGTGAACTGGACGAAGAGTTGGGGATTGTGGCCAGCGTCGGCAATTACGTCGCCAGTAATACGTGGCAGCAAACTGAGCGGGTGATTAGGTTACATGCGTGGCGTGTCGAGGCATTCAGTGGCGAATTACAGAACCGCTGCCATGCCGACTTTGTTTGGATCACGCCGGAGCAGGCGTTTGACTATCCGCTGGCTCCGGCCGACGTACCGCTGCTGACGGCGTATATTGCCAGTTTAACTTCAGAAGCCTGAGTCGCTGACGTTACCGCGTCACTTCTTCAGACGGATCCAGATCAGCGGATTGGTTCCCACCACGTTGGGATCGCGCACGCACTGCAGCACTTCCCCTTCCACCTTCAGTACCGCCCCTTCAGAATAGTTTTGGTCCTGATAAATACAGCAGCGGCTGCAAGGTTGCACGACAGGTTGAGCCGCCGCGCTTTTCGCCGCACCCCAAATTTCCGGTGACACCGGCACCACCACGTCCACATCGCCACGGTTGGCCATGACTGCCGACGAAAATAGCAGTGCGCCAGTGGTCAGCATCAGTAAGGCGTAATTCATTCGCTCTTCTCCCGCGCCTTGCCGGCGCTTTTCTTGCGTTTTTTTGCCCCGGAGGAAGGTGGCGGCGGCAACCCGCGAAACGCCATACTCGCCCGGCTCTGCTTGGCCTGATAAATCAGCTCCTGCAAAGTCCCCACCAGAGGTTGCATAAAGTCCTGATAGCGACAGGATTTCTCACTGATTTGCGTCAGCGTAGCCTCCCAGTTCGCCGTCATATCCGGACGGGCTGCAATATCCGGCAGCGAATGGATCAACGCCCGACCGGTTTCGCTGGAATGAATATAACGCCCTTTCTTATACAAAAACGCCCGCTTGAACAGCAACTCAATAATGCCTGCGCGCGTGGCCTCGGTCCCTAAACCATCGGTCGCTCGCAGGATTTTCTTTAGCGCTTTATCCTGAACAAAACGTGCAATACCGGTCATGGCGGAAAGCAGACTGGCATCGGTGAACGGACGCGGCGGCTGCGTCTGACGCTCAACCACTTCACCGCGTTCGCACAGCAGTTCGTCATCCTTCGCCACAACCGGTAATGGTGCGCCTTCGTTTTCTTCATCGCGCTCTTTGCTGCCCAAGAGCGTGCGCCACCCTGCTTCAGCCAGGAAGCGCGCCTTGGCGATAAACTTGCCTCCGGCGATATCCAGCTCAATGACGCATTTGCGGAACATCGCATCCGGGCAAAACTGCATCAGGTACTGTCGGGCAACCAGCCCATAAACGTTCAGTTCGTCCTGACTCAGGCTGACTTTGCTGGCACGGGCTGTCGGAATAATAGCGTGGTGGGCATCCACCTTCTTGTCATCCCAGCAACGGTTACGACGATCGCTGTCGATCACCGGCTGCGGATAAAGATCCGGTTGATGAACACTGATGGCGTTCAACACCGAATGACGCCCGGCGAAATGCTCTTCCGGAAGGTAGCGGCAATCAGAACGCGGGTAAGTGATTAACTTATGGGTTTCGTACAGGCGCTGACAGACATCCAGCACCTGCTGGGCACTCAAGTTAAAACGTTTGGAAGCTTCGATTTGCAAGGTCGACAATGAAAACGGCAGCGGAGCGGTATCTGATTCCCGTTTATCATTATAGGAGGTGACTAGCGCCGGTTGGCCCTCGATGCGCTTAAGCACGTGCTCCGCCAAAGGTCGATGCAGCAGACGCCCTTCCTCATCCTGATAGGGTTCGCAGGAGTCGCTGGGTTGCCACAGGGCGACGAATCGCTCCTCTTTCGGCGTCACGATGTGCGCTTTCACTTCGAAAAAGTCTTTCGACACGAAGTTTTCGATATCTTCGTCCCGCCGTACCACCAGCCCCAATACTGGCGTTTGCACCCGTCCAACGGACAACACGCCGTCATAACCGGCATTGCGCCCCAAAATGGTGTAGGCACGGGTCATGTTGATGCCATACAACCAATCAGCGCGGGAACGCGCCAGGGCAGATACACACAAAGGGATAAAATCGCGGTTATCACGCAGCCGCTCTATGGCACGTTCCACCGCCTGCGGGTTGAGATCGTTGATCAGGCAACGGCGTACGCTGTGCCGTTTTTCCGGCGTCAGCGCCAGATAGTCGAGCACTTCGTCCACCAGCAGTTGGCCTTCGCGATCCGGGTCACCTGCATGCACCACCTCATCGGCTTCATGCAGCAGTTTTTTGATTGCATTAAGCTGCTTGCTCACCGACGGGCGCGGCTGCAACTGCCACTTCTCTGGGATGATTGGCAAGTCCGCCAGCGACCAGCGCGCATAGCGGCTGTCGTAGGCATCAGGCTGCGCCTGCTCTAATAAGTGGCCCACACACCAGGTCACCACATCATTGTTACCGCAGGCGATAAATCCGTCGCCGCGGCGATGCGGTTTGGGAAGTACGTCGGCAATGGCGCGCGCCAAACTCGGTTTCTCGGCAATAAACAGTCGCATTATTCACCGTTATTCTGGCTATACGTCATCAGGAATTCTCTTACTTCAGCATAATTCCCGCGGAATACGATCCGCTGGGATTTCTTTTCCAATTGATAGTGATACATCGGATCATAGTAGTGCTGCAACAACGGCACCAGCCACTCCTGATGCGCGTCACTATTACCGCTGACATAGTGGCGCTGTAACGCCGATTCCAGGCTCTTCGTCAGCTGCTGAAAACGCTCC
The DNA here is from genome assembly GCF_046531865.1 of Serratia sp. AXJ-M. Lineage (NCBI taxonomy): Bacteria > Pseudomonadati > Pseudomonadota > Gammaproteobacteria > Enterobacterales > Yersiniaceae > Serratia > Serratia sp. AXJ-M. The sequence continues at coordinate 2,886,011 of NZ_CP059394.1, forward strand.
AGACCCAAACGACGGCGAATGGCGAACAGCCCATGGTGCAGATACTCATCGTATTTTTGCCAACCCGGCTCCGCCCCCAGAGCCTGTTCAAACTCCAGGCGCATGCGATCGATATATTCATGCTGCAGCCGTGCCAGACGCACCTCGAACGGATCGTCGATAACGGCCACCGGCGCTTGCTGCATGCGGTTGAAGATGGGTAACGGCAGATTGTTGCTGCCGATAATGCGCCCTTCATCCTCCAACACCCAGCGGCGGCAGCCACCATGCTGTTTTTTCAGCAATAACACAGCCAGACGATTCTCAAAATCAATCTGGCCGCTTTGTGCCACCAGCGTTCGGCCAAAAGATGAACCGCGATGCCGGGCCGCGCCCTCCAGATCGATACCTTCGGCCAGCTCATTGACCAAAACCGTTTTGCCGCTGCCGGTATTGCCGCCGATCAGCACCATCGGCAGTTCGGCACTTTGTTCCAACGTGGTCAGCAAGAACTGACGCAGCGCCTTGTAGCCGCCAATAATGCGCGGATAAGTCACTCCAGCCTCACGTAGCCATTGCTGTACCAGTTGCGAACGCAAACCACCGCGAAAACAGTATAGGTAACCTTCTGGCCATTGCGCGCATTGCGCCAGCCACGCCGCCGTGCGCTGCTCGCGCAATCGGCCGTTAACCAGGCTGTGGCCCAGGGCAATCGCCGCCTGCTGACCCTGCTGTTTGTAACAGGTGCCAACAGCCTGCCGTTCATCGTCGTTCATCAACGGCAGGTTTACCGCATTGGCAAAAGCGCCCTGCTGAAACTCAACCGGCGCGCGCACGTCAATCAGCGGGATGTCCTGCAAAAAAATACGTCGATAATCCTGGGTATCTACCCGCTCCAGCGTAGTAGACACTACACAACCTCGATCAGCGGCTTGCCCGCAACGGCCGTATGCAGTTCACCGATGGCCTGTAGCTGAATGCCGTGACGTTCGGCAATCGCCTGAACCTGCTGTTCCGCTTCCGGCAACACAGCCAGCAGCAAGCCACCAGAGGTTTGCGGATCGCATAACAATTGCCGCTGCAGGCTGGTCATTTCACCCACCAGATGGCCGTAACTTTCAAAGTTGCGCCCGGTGCCGCCCGGCACGCAGCCTTCGTCAATATAGCGCTCGATGTCCGGCAGTTTTGGCACTTGCTCAAACCAGACCGTCGCCTGTAATCCTGACCCCTGGCAAACCTCACTCAGGTGGCCCAGCAGACCGAAACCGGTCACGTCAGTCATCGCCGTTACGCCTTCGACATCGGCAAAATCCGCGCCCGGTTTGTTCAGTTGGCACATGACCTCGGTCGCCAGACCTTCATGTTCAGGCCGCAGCTTACTTTTCTTCTCGGCGGTGGTCAGCACGCCAATGCCCAGAGGTTTGGTCAGGAATAACCGCGCTCCGGCCTGGGCCGCGCTGTTTTTCTTCACCCGCTCGGTGCTGACGATACCGGTAACCGCCAGGCCAAAAATAGGCTCAGGCGCATCGATAGAATGGCCGCCTGCCAACGCGATCCCCGCCTGTTGGCAGGCATAGCGCCCACCGTCGATCACCTGTTGCGCGACTTCCGGCGGCAGCTTGGCTATCGGCCAACCCAGAATGGCAATCGCCATGATCGGTTTACCGCCCATGGCATAAACGTCGCTGATGGCATTGGTTGCCGCGATGCGGCCGAAGTCGAACGGGTTATCAACGATAGGCATAAAGAAATCGGTAGTGCTGATAATGCCAACGCCGTTACCGATGTCATACACCGCAGCATCGTCACGGGTTTCATTGCCCACCAGCAAACGCGGATCGACAAACTTCTCCCGCTCGCTGTGCAGAATAGTTTCGAGAACTTTCGGTGAGATTTTACAACCGCAGCCTGCGCCATGGCTGTACTGGGTTAAACGGATCGCTGGCGATGTCATATACCACTCCCTTCGGTTAACGGCATTCAAGATATCATAGGGTAGCGCTTGCCGAGGGGAATGGTAAGAGCGGGCTGTCGATAACCGAACAGCCTGCTCAGAAACAACACAGAATGGCGGGATTTAACGCATTTTTGCGGCAACCCTGCGCCGGAGTTTATTAGAAGTAGCTGACGAATGGCGTGCTGTCCGGTGCGACAACTTTGGTTGCGGCTTTCAACTGAGGAGTCCCCAAATACAGGAAGCCAACAATTTCGTCCTGCTCACGGCAGCCAAAGGCTTCGCGAACCAGAGGATGTTCGGTCCAGGCCCCCGTACGCCAGATGCCGTTGAAGCCTTGCGCCAGCGCGGCCATCTGCATCGCCTGCACCGCACAACCGGCAGAAACTACCTGCTCCCAGCGCGGCACCTTGGTTTCTTCGGTGCAATGCGCCACTACGGTGATGATCAGCGGTGCACGGAACGGCGCTTTTGTCGCCTTCTCAATAGCCGCTTCGTCCATTTCGTCCTGCTTTGCAGCAGCTTGTAACAATTGGCTGAAGCGCTCCAGGCCCTGGTTTTCAATCATCACGAAACGCCATGGCTGCAATGCGCCGTGGTCAGGCGCCCGCAGGCCCGCGTTGATGATATTTTGACGAGCCTCATTAGTGGGCGCAGGCTCGGCGAGACGTGAGGCCGAACGGCGGTTCAGTAAAAGATCCAGTGCATCCATCGTAAACTCCTGATAACAATTTTCATTACGATCACGTTAACATAGCTAAACGGCGAGTGACAGCGTCGGTAATACCCTCTGTGACACACGATTTAAAGCTGACATTTCCTCGGCCGCTCATTAGGATAGCGGAACATTCTCGACTCTTGCTGGAGAGCACATGCGCACATTGTGGCAAATCATTGCCGGCGTTTTCAGGTGGACATGGCGTCTGCTGAACTTTATCAGGGAACTGATCCTTAATCTGTTCCTGGTGTTGCTGATCCTGGTTGGGGTTGGCATCTATCTTTCATTCCAGAGCGCAACCACCCCTGCCGTGCCTACTCGCGGTGCGTTACTGGTGGACTTGAGCGGCGTGGTCGTTGACCAACCCTCGATGAACAACAAAGTGCGCCAATGGGGCCGTGAACTGCTGGGTGCGTCCAGTAACCGTCTGCAGGAAAATTCCCTGTTTGACGTGGTTGACAGCATCCGCAAAGCCAAGGACGACAAAAACATTACCGGCATGGTATTGCAGTTAAATGATTTTGCCGGTGCCGATCAACCTTCGCTGCAATACATCGGCAAGGCGCTGCGGGAATTCCGCGACAGCGGGAAACCGATTTTCGCCATTGGCGACAGCTATAACCAGACGCAATACTATCTGGCCAGCTACGCCAACAAAGTTTATCTGTCGCCACAGGGCGCCGTCGATCTGCACGGTTTCGCCACCAACAATCTTTACTACAAATCCCTGTTGGAGAAACTCAAGGTCACCACCAATATCTTCCGCGTGGGCACCTATAAATCTGCGGTAGAACCGCTGATCCGTGACGATATGTCACCGGCCGCCCGTGAGGCCGACAGCCGCTGGATTGGCGGGCTGTGGCAGAACTACCTGGATACGGTAGCCGCCAACCGTCAGATCACCGCGCAGCAACTGTTCCCCGGTGCGGCGGGCGTGTTGACCGGCTTGCAGGCCGCCGGTGGCGATACCGCCAAGTACGCGCTGGACAATAAACTGGTGGATGAGCTGGCTTCCCGCACCGTCATTGAGAACCAACTGATCAAGACTTTCGGTTGGGACAAGCAGGCGAACGATTTCAACGCCACCAGCATCTATGACTATCAGCCAAAAGCGGCGCCAGATCAGGGAGGCAAAATTGCCGTGATCTTCGCCAACGGCGCGATCATGGACGGCCCGCAGACGCCAGGCACCGTTGGGGGTGACACCACCGCCGCGGAACTGCGTCAGGCACGACTGGATCCGGCGATCAAAGCGGTTATCTTCCGGGTTAACAGCCCAGGGGGCAGCGTCAGCGCTTCTGAAGTGATCCGCTCCGAACTGGCCGCAGTACGCGCCGCCGGAAAACCAGTGGTGGTCTCCATGGGCGGTATGGCGGCATCGGGCGGTTATTGGGTCTCTACGCCGGCGGACTACATCATCGCCAGCCCGAGCACCCTCACCGGCTCTATCGGCATCTTCGGGGTGATCAACACCTATGAGCAGACGCTGGACAGCATTGGCGTGCATACCGACGGTGTGGCCACCTCGCCGCTGGCGGATCTGGCGGTGACCAAGGCGCTGCCACCAGAGTTCTCGCAGATGATGCAGTTGAACATCGAGAAAGGTTATCAAAACTTTATCGATCTGGTCGCCAAGGCCCGCAAAATGACGCCCCAGCAGGTTGACCAAATTGCTCAGGGGCACGTGTGGTTGGGCAGCGATGCCAAAACCAACGGTCTGGTCGATCAGTTGGGCGATTTTGACGACGCGGTGAAAAAAGCGGCCGAACTGGCGCAGTTGAAACAATGGCAGCTTAACTGGTTTGTCGATACGCCAAGCCTGACCGACATGGTACTCAGCCAGTTTGGCGTGTCTATTCACGCCATGCTGCCGGCAGCCATTCAGTCAATGCTGCCTGCGCCGCTGGCGTCGGTAGCCATGGCGGTGAAAGAACAGCCGGGTTTGTTCAACAACCTGAACGATCCGCAAAACCGCTATGCCATCTGTTTGACCTGCGGAGAAGTCCGCTAACAAATTAATCCTCAGCCCGGCACCCGCCGGGCTTTTTTTCTGCGCTTATCCCCCTATAATTCAGCCCATCATATTTCTGTTAAAACAATGACCATGCAAAAGAAATCGATTTACGTCGCTTATACCGGCGGTACCATCGGCATGCAACGCTCCGATCACGGCTACATCCCGGTGTCCGGTCACCTGCAGCGCCAACTGGCCTTGATGCCTGAGTTTCACCGGCCGGAGATGCCGGACTTCACCATTCATGAATATGCGCCGCTGATCGATTCCTCCGATATGACGCCGGAAGACTGGCAGCATATCGCCGACGACATCAAAAAGAATTACCACCTCTATGATGGCTTCGTGATCCTGCACGGTACCGACACCATGGCCTTCACCGCTTCGGCCCTGTCGTTCATGCTGGAAAACCTGGCCAAGCCGGTGATCGTCACCGGTTCGCAAATTCCTCTGGCTGAACTGCGTTCCGACGGTCAAACCAACCTGCTGAACGCGCTGTACCTGGCCGCCAACCATCCGGTGAATGAAGTCAGTCTGTTCTTCAACAACAAACTGTTCCGCGGCAACCGCACCACCAAGGCGCACGCTGACGGATTCGACGCCTTTGCCTCGCCTAACCTGCCGCCACTGCTGGAAGCGGGGATCCATATCCGTCGCCAGAACGGTATCGACAGCCCGGTCTGCAACGGTGAGCTGAAAGTGCATGACATTACCCCGCAGCCGATCGGTGTGGTGACGATTTACCCAGGGATCTCCGGCGCGGTAGTCCGCAACTTTTTGCTGCAACCGGTGAAAGCCTTGATCCTGCGCTCTTACGGCGTGGGCAACGCACCGCAAAAAGCGGAGCTGGTTGATGAATTGCGCGACGCTTCCGAACGCGGCATTGTGGTCGTGAACCTGACCCAGTGCATCTCCGGTCGGGTGAATATGGAAGGCTACGCCACCGGTAACGCGCTGGCCCATGCCGGGGTCATCAGCGGTTTCGACATGACGGTGGAAGCCGCCTTGACCAAGCTGCATTATTTGCTGAGCCAACCGCTGACGCCGGAGCAAATCCGCAGCCAGATGCAGCAAGACTTGCGCGGTGAACTAAGCATCAGTGGTTAACCCTAACCCCAAGACGGAGTCGCGATGAAAACAGCCCTGCTGCTAATCGATTTGCAAAACGATTTTTGCCCCGGCGGCGCACTGGCGGTGACAGACGGCGATGCCGTGATCGCCGTAGCCAATCGGGCAATAGAGGCCTGCAACGCGCGGGGCGAACCTGTGGTCGCCAGCCAGGACTGGCATCCTGCCAATCACCGTAGCTTTGCGGTAAACGCCAACGCACAGGTGGGTACGCTGGGTGAACTGGAGGGGTTGCCGCAGGTGTGGTGGCCGGTGCACTGCGTACAGGAAAGCCCAGGTGCCGAGCTTCATCCGCAATTAAACCAACGGGATATCGTCGCCGTATTCCGTAAAGGTCAAAATACGGATATCGACAGCTACAGCGCCTTCTTCGACAACGGGCATCGCTCACGCACCGAGTTGGACCGCTGGTTGAAAGCTCATGACGTGAGTCATTTGGCCGTGATGGGGCTGGCAACCGACTACTGCGTCAAATTCAGCGTCCTGGATGCTCTCGCGCTGGGGTACCAGACCTCGGTAATTACCGACGGCTGTCGCGGCGTTAATTTGCAAGCTGGTGACAGTCAGGAAGCCCTTCAGGCCATGCAGCAGGCTGGTGCAAAACTCGTTACCCTGTCACAATTCATCGAACGATAATGCGTCGGGTGCTGATGGCACCCGCCCATTCCCCCACCGACAAATCTCGACATCGCTCACATTCCGACCATTCTCCTGTGATGACATCTTGTTCGCGTGCAGCACATTTGCTGTTATGACCGCTGATGCCTTGGCATCAATCAGTTATACGCATCCGGGGCCCATTGAGCCCGGCTTTATGTTACCGCCTGAGGCGGTTTCGGGTCGGCCTTGCCGACCAAAGGAGATAACATGGTTTTCATCCGTAAACTGCTGCCTTTGCTGGTGGCGGTGCAGTTTGGTATGGCTGGTGCCGGCATGGCGCATGCCGCCTCTTACCTTTCCGTCGGTTATTTCAACGGCGGGGGTGACGTTACCGCCGGTCCAGGCGGTGACATCAACAAGCTGGACGTCACGCAAATTACCCACCTCAATTACTCCTTCGGCCTGATCTACAACGATGAGAAAGACGAATCCAATCCGGCGCTAAAAGACCCGGCTCGCCTGCACCAGATTTATCTGTCACCTAAAGTGATGGCCGATCTGAAGCTGCTGCCGGTATTGCGTAAACAGAATCCGGAGTTGAAAGTGCTGCTGTCCGTCGGCGGTTGGGGTGCTCGCGGTTTTTCTGGTGCGGCGGCAACGCCGGAGAGCCGGACCGTATTTATCCGTTCGGTGCTGGACGTCATCAAGCAGTACCAACTGGACGGCATCGATCTCGACTGGGAGTACCCGGTTAACGGCGCCTGGGGGCTGGTCGAAAGCCAACCGGCGGACCGGGCCAACTTCACAGTGCTGCTGAAAGAACTGCATAGCGCCCTGAATAAAAATAAATTGCTGACCATCGCCGTGGGTGCCAACGTCAAAAGTCCGCAGGAATGGGTGGACGTCAAAGGTATTGCGCCCTACCTCGATTACATCAACCTGATGACCTACGACATGGCGTACGGCACTCAGTATTTCAACTCCAATCTGTATGATTCCAAACAGTGGCCGACCGTCGCGGCGGCCGATCGCTACAGCGCCAATTTTGTCGTGGATAACTATTTGGCCGCTGGACTTAAACCGGCGCAGTTAAATCTGGGCATTGGTTTTTATGGTCGGGTACCCAAACGCGCCACTGAGCCCGGCATCGACTGGGACAAAGCCGACGCAGAGAAAAACCCTGCCACCCAACCCTATTTCACCGCGCGTGAAACCGCCGTCTTCAAATCACTGGGGTTGGACCTGACCAAAGACAGCTACTTCAAATATAACGATATCGTCAGCAAGCTGTTAAACGATCCACAGCGGCGCTTCAGCGCCCATTGGGACAGCGATGCCCAGGTTCCCTATCTGACGATGAAATCCGCAGAGGGCAAACCTTTATTCGCCATTTCGTACGAGAACCCACGCTCGGTTGAGCTGAAGGCTGACTACATCAAAAGCAAGGGATTGGGGGGCGCGATGTTCTGGGAATATGGCGCAGACGACAATAACCGGCTCGCGCATCAACTGGCGGAATCGCTGGGGATCAACGGCGGGAAAGGCTAAACCCACGGGGCGATGTCACTATCGCCCCGTTATTCGATTTACTGCGGTTTCAGCTTAGCCAAGGGTTCAGCGATAAACTGCTGTTTCAGCTCTTGCTTGCTCTTCATCACAATCTGGCCGTCGGTGCCGATACTCATGTGTTGCGGATCGGCATTGTGCAACGACTGCCACAGCATGACCGCCTGCAGGCTGTTTTCTTTCTGTTCCGGAGTCAGGGCTACGCCATCCGGCCACTTGCCCAGCTCAACGGCCAATACCAGCCGTTGATAGATTTCCGGCGTCATGGCGGCAATCAGGTCTTTCACATCCATCAGGGCCTTTCCTTACTCATGCAAGAATAATTAGCTGAATCGATTTTTCTAACAACGTACTAGCTCTAGCCAGCCGTTTTCTCACCGTTCTCACCGTCGGTAAAACTGAGCGACGCCGAGTTAACGCAAAAACGCTCGCCGGTCGGCTGCGGGCCGTCGGGGAATACGTGGCCCAAATGCGCGTCACAGTGACCACAGCGGATCTCAACGCGATGCATATTATGTGAATTATCATCAAGATAACGAATCGCATCGTCAGATACCGGCTGATAGAAGCTCGGCCAACCGCAGCCGGAGTCGTACTTGCTGTCTGAGTAGAACAGCGGGTGGTTGCAGCACAGGCAATGGTACACGCCCTCGCGTTTGTTGTGCAGCAATTTGCCGGAATACGGCGCCTCGGTACCACGTTCCTGAGTCACATAACGTTGGATTTCATTCAGTTCCGTGGCCGGATGGTCAGGGGTTGTCTCTTTAGCCATTTGTGCGTTTCTCTGAATGTGGATAATGTCAACGAAAACAATGAGTAATAATAACAAAAAATTAACAACACTGCAGCGCTTTTTGGCCTAAACTGTAGCCCATAAAGGTCACGTCGCGGCAATATGTGATACCGATCACATATCTTATATGGACTGACTTTATACTTGGCGGTTTGACCCCATATTACGGATGAGGCCGAACGCAAACGGAACGTGCAATAAGCGCTCAAACCAGGCTGCGAGGTTTGATTTGCAGCAAGTATTGACACGATTCCGCTTGACGCTTGGTAAGGTTTTTGTAATTTTACAGGCAACCTTTTATTCACTAACAAATAGCTGGTGGAATATATGACTATCAAAGTAGGTATCAACGGTTTTGGCCGTATCGGTCGCATTGTTTTTCGTGCTGCTCAAGAACGTTCTGACATCGAAATCGTTGCAATCAACGACCTGTTAGACGCAGAGTACATGGCTTACATGCTGAAATATGACTCTACTCACGGCCGCTTCAACGGCACTGTAGAAGTTAAAGACGGCCACCTGGTTGTTAACGGCAAAACCATCCGTTGTACCTCAGAAAGAGATCCGGCTAACCTGAAGTGGAACGAAGTCAATGTTGACGTCGTTGCAGAAGCAACTGGCCTGTTCCTGACTGACGAAACTGCACGTAAACACATCGCTGCAGGCGCTAAGAAAGTTGTTCTGACTGGCCCATCCAAAGACGACACCCCAATGTTCGTTATGGGTGTGAACCACAAATCTTACGCTGGTCAGGAAATCGTTTCTAACGCTTCTTGTACCACCAACTGCCTGGCACCACTGGCTAAAGTTATCAACGACAAGTTCGGCATCGTTGAAGCGCTGATGACCACCGTGCATGCAACTACCGCAACTCAGAAAACCGTTGATGGCCCGTCTCACAAAGACTGGCGCGGCGGCCGCGGCGCATCTCAGAACATCATCCCTTCTTCTACCGGTGCTGCTAAAGCAGTAGGTAAAGTTATCCCAGAACTGAACGGCAAACTGACCGGTATGGCGTTCCGCGTTCCTACCCCGAACGTTTCTGTGGTTGACCTGACTGCTCGTCTGGCAAAACCAGCTTCTTACAAAGAAATCTGTGCTGCTATCAAAGCTGCATCTGAAGGCGAGCTGAAAGGCGTGCTGGGCTACACCGAAGACGAAGTGGTTTCTACCGATTTCAACGGCGAAACTCTGACTTCCGTATTCGATGCCAAAGCCGGTATCGCTCTGAGCGACACCTTCGTGAAACTGGTTTCTTGGTACGATAACGAAACTGGTTACTCCAACAAGGTTCTGGATCTGATCGCTCACATCTCCAAATAATGGATTGATGCCAAGCTGATGATGAGGGCGACATTTTTGTCGCCCTTTTTTTGTTTCTACGGCGAACAAAAGGCCAACCGATGAACGAAAAAATTTTCACCCTACCCGTTACTCAGCAAATTTCTCCTTATATCAGCCAACGGCAACTCGACGAACTGCCCGTGGTGGTGGTTTCCCACCCGAAAGTGCGTGCGGCTATCACGCTGCAAGGCGCGCATCTGTTGGCCTGGCAACCCAGCGGTGAAAAGCCGGTCATTTGGCTGAGCAACAACACGCCATTTAAAAAAGGCAATGCTATCCGCGGCGGCGTCCCCATTTGCTGGCCCTGGTTTGGTCCGGTGGCAAAACCTTCGCACGGTTTCGCCCGCAATCAGCCCTGGAGTCTGACGGCGCATGATGAAGATGATAACGGCGTCATTCTGACCTTCACGCTGAAAGACAATGAGCAAACCCGTAGCCTGTGGCCACACGCCTTTACGCTGATTGCCCGCTTCAAGCTAGGCGAAGAGTGTGAGATAGAGCTGGAGTCCCACGGTGATTATCAGGCCACTGCGGCGCTGCATAGCTACTTCCAGATCGGGGACATTGAACAGGTTAAGGTAGCCGGGCTCGGCGTGCCTTATATCGATAAAGTCGCTGGGGGCGCCGAAGCCAAACAGACCGGTGACGTGACCTTCGTTGGCCAGACCGATCGGGTTTATACCCAGCCGGAGGCCTTTAGCCTGATAAAAGATGCGGCGCTCCAACGCACCATTGAGGTTCATCACCATCACATGAGTGATGTGATTGCCTGGAACCCTGGCGTAGAGCTTTCTTGCAGCATGGCGGACATGCCTAACGACGGGTATAAAACCATGGTTTGCGTGGAAACCGGCCGCGTCAGCAAACCGCTGATCGCAGCAGGGGAACAACCGGCACGGCTGGCAGTGACCTTCCGCACCCGCAAGAACGCGTGATCGCAGCGGGGCGGTGAAAACGCCTGCCCTGCATCATTGCACTACAGATGTGCAAAAGGGGCGCTGGCGCCCCTTTATGATGCCTACATTGCACTTTTTTTGTGCATTCGCTTTTTAGAAGCTGTAGCTCACACCCGTCATTAACACCCCGGTGTAAGATTTATCCACCATCGGGCTGTCTTTCACTTCATCAGACAGTTTGATGTAACGCCCCATAAAGAAGGCATTCCAGTCTTTGTTGATCTTGTAGTTGGCGCTCAGCTCAACGTAAGGTGCCCAGCTGTCGCTTGGCGTGTAGCTGTCCAGACCGCTGCGGCGAGATTCGTTATCGCTAACGCCGTAGTAGTATTTGTTCTGGTTTTTGCTGCTCCACGTCACACCCACACCCGGCACCAAGGTGAAGGCGTCCAGCTCAAACTTGTACAGATAGGCGAAGTCACCAATCATGCCGTTGCTGTAATCCAGGGTATCACCGGTAAAAGTGGTACGCAGGGTGCCCCAATCAGCATTATGCGTATAAGCCAGACCGGCCATTAACGTGCCGCGACGCTTGTTCAACTTCTTCATGCGATCGTCGTCACTGTCACCCGGACGGTAGCCCAACGGTGAGTAGTAACCCATCAGACTCAGTTGGTTTTCCTGATCTTTCCACAGGTAATAACCTGCGGTCAGGGTACGGAAGTAGAAGTCATCCCCTTCATAGTTGATGACGGGTACCGGATACACGCGGTCCTGATAGCCACGATACGGATCCGGGCTAACCAGCGCGGAAGCACCGAGTGACCAGGTCCCAGCCTGAGCACTTTGCGCACAAACCATTGCGGAAGCGATAATTGCTAGCGTTTTGAGTTGAAAAATCTTCACTGGTTCTTTTTCCATAAATAACAGAGTTAATAGCTGGCTTAGTTTATGTGAAATTGTCGTTACGCGCCTAATCTTTACAATAGAAAACAACCAAGATCGAATAACTTAGAATAGAAATATGAATTAATCATGGCGGAACAGTGACGTTTTTTGCCGCAGGCCGCGCCAGACAAGGCATTTGGCTATCCCTGTCATAACTGAGTCATTGATATGACTTAAAAAAAGCTTTTTACCACGCAGGAAATTTTCTGGTATGCAAACTAAGCTTAAATCAGAAGGTGAATGAATCCTGAGCCCAGTGGCAATACAGCGCAACTCGCGATAATAAGCGCACCAAGTTGGCATACGGGTTGCTGTACTCAAGGATAACTTCTTCTTTCGGGGGCCAAAACACAATCATCAGCTCCCTTTAACCTGTGCTAATAACGAAAGGACGGGCATCGCCATGAACATATTTGACCACTATCGCCAGCGCTACGAAGCTGCCAAGGACGAAGAGTTCACACTGCAGGAATTTCTTACCATCTGCCGGCAAGATCGCAGTGCATATGCCAATGCGGCAGAACGTCTACTCATGGCTATCGGTGAACCAGTTATGGTGGATACCGCGCTTGAGTCGCGTATGTCTCGCCTGTTCTCCAACCGCGTGATCGCACGCTATCCTGCATTCGAAGAGTTCTACGGTATGGAAGAAGCTATCGAACAGATAGTCTCTTACCTGAAACATGCCGCTCAGGGCCTCGAAGAGAAGAAACAAATTCTTTATCTGTTGGGCCCCGTCGGCGGCGGTAAATCATCGCTGGCAGAACGCCTGAAAGCGCTGATGCAACGCGTGCCCATTTATACCCTGAGCGCCAACGGCGAACGCAGCCCGGTAAACGACCACCCGCTGTGCCTGTTCAATCCGCAGGAAGATGCCACTATTCTGGAAAAAGAATATAACATCCCGAATCGTTACCTCGGCACCATCATGTCCCCTTGGGCGGCAAAACGCCTGCATGAATTTGGCGGCGACATCACCAAATTCAAAGTGGTCAAGGTGCGTCCGTCCATCCTGGAACAGATCGCCATCGCCAAAACGGAACCGGGTGACGAGAACAACCAGGATATCTCCGCGCTGGTCGGCAAGGTCGATATTCGCAAGCTGGAAAACCACGCGCAAAACGATCCGGATGCCTATGGTTATTCCGGCGCCCTGTGCCGTGCCAACCAGGGGATTATGGAGTTCGTGGAGATGTTCAAAGCGCCGATCAAGGTGCTGCATCCTCTGCTGACCGCCACCCAGGAAGGTAACTACAACGGTACCGAAGGGATCTCTGCCCTGCCGTTCAGCGGCATTATTCTGGCGCACTCCAACGAATCCGAATGGGTGACCTTCCGTAACAACAAAAACAACGAGGCCTTCCTCGACCGCGTTTACATCGTCAAGGTGCCTTATTGCCTCCGAGTCTCGGAAGAGATCAAAATCTACGACAAACTGCTGGATCACAGCGAACTGACCCATGCGCCGTGCGCCCCTGGCACGCTGGAAACCCTGGCGCGCTTTACCGTGCTCTCACGCATGAAAGAGCCGGAAAACTCCAGCATCTACTCGAAGATGCGCGTCTATGACGGCGAAAGCCTGAAGGATACCGATCCGAAAGCCAAGTCGTACCAGGAATACCGCGACTACGCCGGGGTCGATGAAGGCATGAACGGCCTGTCCACCCGCTTCGCATTTAAAATTCTGTCGCGGGTGTTCAACTTTGATCACGCAGAGGTCGCCGCTAACCCGGTTCACCTGTTCTATGTGTTGGAACAGCAGATCGAACGTGAGCAATTCCCGCAAGATCTGGCAGAGAAATACCTGGAGCACCTGAAAGGCTATCTGATCCCGAAATACGCCGAATTTATCGGCAAAGAGATTCAGACGGCCTATCTGGAATCTTACTCGGAATACGGTCAGAACATTTTTGACCGCTACGTGACCTATGCAGACTTCTGGATCCAGGATCAAGAGTACCGTGATCCGGACACCGGCCAGCTGTTCGATCGCGAGTCCCTGAACGCTGAACTGGAGAAAATCGAGAAACCGGCCGGCATCAGCAACCCGAAAGATTTCCGCAACGAAATAGTCAACTTCGTGCTGCGCGCCCGTGCTAACAATAGTGGCCGTAACCCTAACTGGACCAGCTATGAGAAGCTGCGTACCGTGATCGAGAAGAAAATGTTCTCGAACACCGAAGAGTTACTGCCGGTGATTTCCTTTAACGCAAAAACCTCAACGGATGAGCAGAAAAAACACGACGACTTCGTCGACCGTATGATGGAGAAAGGCTACACCCGCAAACAGGTTCGTCTGCTGTGTGAATGGTATCTGCGGGTCAGAAAGTCTTCGTAACGTCTAATGAGAATTAGCGTCATGGAGATGGCGTATACCCAAAATAATTGGCGTTGCATCAAGGCGGTAAGAGCGCTTATCCCGATGAGCTTACTCTGGTAAGTGATTCGGGTAAGTGACCGCAACCAACACAGAGGCAACGGCAAGTATAACGAGTATAGAAAGTTGGCAACGTCGTTTGGGGGAAGTATGGCCTATTTCATTGACCGACGGCTTAACGGCAAAAACAAGAGCATGGTTAACCGCCAACGCTTCTTGCGCCGCTACAAGTCGCAAATCAAACAGTCGATTGCCGAAGCCATCAACAAGCGTTCGGTCACCGACGTAGACAGTGGGGAGTCCGTCTCGATCCCCGCTGGCGACATCAACGAACCTATGTTTCATCAGGGTCGCGGTGGCACACGCCACCGCGTTCATCCGGGCAATGACCACTTTGTGCAGAATGACCGCGTCGAACGCCCTCAGGGTGGCGGCGGTGGCGGCGGCGGTCAGGGCAATGCCAGCCAGGATGGTGAAGGCGAAGACGAGTTTGTTTTCCAGATATCCAAGGACGAGTATCTCGACCTGCTGTTTGAAGATCTGGCGCTGCCGAACCTGAAAAAGAATCAGTATAAGCAGCTCACCGAGTACAAAACCCATCGGGCCGGTTACACCGCCAACGGCGTACCGGCCAATATCAGCGTGGTGCGTTCGTTGCAAAACTCGCTGGCGCGCCGCACTGCCATGACCGCAGGAAAACGTCGCGCGTTGCATGAGTTGGAAGACGAACTCACCCAGATGGAAAACACCGAGCCGGTGCAACTGCTGGAAGAGGAACGGCTGCGCAAGGAAATTGCCGAGCTGAGAAAAAAAATCGAAAGCGTGCCATTTATCGACACCTTTGATTTACGCTATAAGAACTATGAGCGCCGACCGGAACCTTCCAGCCAGGCGGTAATGTTCTGCCTGATGGACGTGTCCGGCTCCATGGACCAGGCCACCAAGGACATGGCCAAGCGTTTCTATATTCTGCTCTATCTGTTCCTGAGCCGAACCTATAAAAACGTCGAGGTGGTGTATATACGCCACCATACCCAAGCGAAGGAAGTGGATGAGCAGGAGTTCTTCTACTCGCAGGAGACTGGCGGCACCATTGTATCTAGCGCGCTGAAACTGATGAATGAAGTGGTTGAGGAACGTTACGATCCGGCGCAATGGAACATCTACGCCGCGCAGGCGTCGGATGGCGACAACTGGGCCGATGACTCGCCGCTGTGCCACGAACTGCTGGCGAAAAAGCTGCTGCCGATGGTTCGCTACTACAGCTACATTGAAATCACCCGCCGCGCCCACCAGACGCTGTGGCGCGAATACGAGGACCTGCAGGCAAAATTCGAAAACTTTGCCATGCAGCATATCCGCGAACCGGACGATATTTACCCGGTATTCCGCGAACTTTTCCACAAGCAGACCGTATAATTACACATAAATTCATTTTAAATCAGCCGGTTAACTCTGTTTTCCGGCTGTTTTTTTAACCGGTAAAAAGAAAACCACTTCAGGATCCTGCTCATCAAGATTATCAATACGGCCACTCTCAATAAATCCGGCCTTCGACAGTAGCTTTATCATCGGTAAATTCGAGCTATTGGTTGAGGTAAAAAGTTTTGGACGCGCACAGATCGATTTAAAATATTCGATAAATTTTAACCCCACCTTTTTACGCCTCATCAGGTTACCAACCATAAGAATTTCTATAAATCCACTGTCGTAAAAGTGATAGTGCAATACGCCGTAAGCCACGACCATGCCCTCAATTTCGGCTACGTGGCAGACACCAGCCTCGCACCACTCGCCGATCTGAGCATAGCGACGTGGGTCCTGTGATGCCAAGGTATCAATGTCAATCAATAGGTTAGCATCCGTTACTGTTGCCAGGCGAAAAATCAATTTCGGCTCCCCGTTATTTTTGTGGTTAGTGAGCATCATCCGCTGAGGTAATTCCTAATTACGTTTTTACCCATTGCGCTAATTAGGAATATTCCTATTTAATGAATAGCCAAATTGCCATCTCAGGTGAATGCTATGGAATTACTTCCCTTCGCAATCATCGTCGTTTTGATCGCAGTTGTCGTATTTTCCTTTGTCATGTATTTGCGACAAAGACGAATAAGTACTTTCAACGCCAAGCGGAAACGACGTTAGGACGCCCTCACACAAGGAAGTGGTTCAACAATCGCCTATTAGCCAAAGCCTCACTCACGCCCTATCCTCACCACCCGGCAGGCTTTATCATCGAACCGATACCCAGCGTTTTTTCTGAGGATATTCTGATACCTGCATCATTACAGATTTTCTGCTTGTCGCTGAAATTCAGGTGCGCTACTGTCGCCATCTGGAGACACACACCATCACATAACCAGAACAACATCCAGTTTGTCGCTATCATCCCTTGATCCCGCCGCTGCGCGGGATTTTTTTTATGCGTCCAAAAAGCCAAAAGTATCAAGCCCTGCGACCTACTGCCAGAAATTGACAGCGGCAGCCCTTACACTTTGCCTTCCTGCAAGAGACACCTCTTGCCCTTGTTCAACACAGAGGGAAATCGCCGCCAATGACGCGCATTGTGACCATTCTTACCGATAATTTCTCTGATTGGGAAACTGCCCTGATCAACTCTACTTGCCGCGGCTATTACGGTTTCGATACTCGTTTTGCCTCCCCCAATGGTGCCCCTGTCATTTCCTCCGGTGGCATGCACGTGACCCCCAATATGGCGCTCGAGGCTATCCAACTGAGCGAGCTAGATCTGTTGATTTTATGCGGAGGCACGGCATGGCGAACCGATCAGGCCCCAGATATCGCTGGGATGGTAGCGGAGGCCCACAGCAAAAACATCGTCGTCGCCGCCATTTGCGATGGAACCCGCGTTTTGGCACAGGCGGGCATACTTGATCATCTTCGCCACACCTCCAATTCCGCTGAGAATTTATCGCAGCTTAACTACGGCGGAGCTGAATATTATCAGGATGTGCCCTATGCCGTAGGCGACCAGCGCGTGGTAACCGCCCCCGGTAGCGCACCGGTCAGTTTTATGGCGGAGATCCTGGATATGTTAGGGGTTAGCGATAACAACCTTAAAGCCTACCTGGCCATGCACGCCGCTGAACACAGCAAACCAATTTAGTCCCGTTGGCTGCAGCCGAGTCAAACACGGCCCCCGCCCCCACTTTTCAGCATAAAAAAGCCCCGCAAGTTGGACGGGGCTCCATCTAATAGAAATGCCTTATAAGCCGTTGGCAGCTTCATCTATCAAAGCGGCGATTTCTTTCGGATGCGAAGCAAGAGAAGCGTGGCTGGCGTCCAGCGTAATCACCTTTTTGGCCTTCAAACGCGCAGACATTCGCTGCTGGTTTTCGGGGGCTATCATCCGGTCATTGCTGGAGATTTGGTACCAGGAAGGTTTGTGTTTCCACGCCGGCTCAGCGATCGTATTGCCGAAGGTGCTGGCCAACGGCGCCTTTTGCGTTACCGCCATCACCAATGCCTCATCAGCAGGCAGATCCTGACAGAAGCTTTCGTGGAACTTGTCTGTCTTAATCCATAAATAGCCGTCGCTGTCCGGCGCCAGGTTCGCCGCCGCAATTGGCGGATGTTGCTGGGTAATGCCTCCGGGGCTTTCGCCGGCGTCCGGTGCGAAGGCGGCGATATACACCAATCCCACCACGTTGGGTTGATTGCCCATTTCACTGAGCACCGCGCCACCATAAGAATGGCCGACCAACAGCACCGGCCCCTGCTGCTGCGCCACCATCTTGCGCGTACGTTCAGCATCGTCTGCCAGCGATGTCAGCGGCATTTCAACCGCGTGAATCGAGTGGTATCCCTTGTGCGATAATTCGGTAATGACTTTGCTCCAGTGCGCTGCACCGCCCCAAAATCCATGGACCAGGACTACGGTAGGTTTTGCCTTCATTACAAGATTCCTTCTTTCGCGTGGAGACGCTACACCAAACTTGAGCGTCCGCACTGTTCACTTCCAGCACCCTCTGGCTCAAGCCCAAACGTCTTTATATACCCCCTTGTATATAGTTCACATCAAGAGTTTCCAGCAATAGCTACGAATAGTTAATCTGTTGCAACATCCTTCCTGGCGAACCATTCTGCCCGGGTTATCTCCCAAATTTCCGTAGTTATGCGGCCTGCTACATAAGCGCTTTCTTGGGTCGCAACCACTCGCATGCCGTTATGCTCGGAAATACGTCGAGACGCCAGGTTGTCTTTTGCCTTGGAAACCCGTAGCACCGGCTGCCCCAGTTGATTGAACCAGTAATCAGTCACTGTTTCGCTGGCTTCACTCATCAATCCCTGACGTTGCCATGCCAGTGATAGCCAAAATCCACGATTACTGTTGCCAATCAAATTCAGGTTAATTACACCAATCAAATGCTGCTCATCCTCTCGTCGCCGGATAGACCAAAACCAACCTGTGCCCGCCTCCATCGCGGGTAGCGCGATATTATTGATAAACTCCAACGCAGCGCCTTCAGGGTATGGCCAAGGAATTTGATCTGTCATATGACGCACAATTTCCCACTGTGGAAACAACAGCTGAATATCTTCGGCATCGCCAGGCGTCAGTGGGCGCAATACCAGCCTCCGACTGACTAAAACAGGAATTTCCAAGGAATAAACCTCCTATGCACGCCCAAAGCCTTGATGGCTTACACGCCTCTGACAAGATTAAAACTAGGATTTATACCTATAACGATCTAAAATCCCATGAAAAAACAAAGAGAAGTATTTTCAACAATATCAATAGGGAATTTTTACGTGAAGGAAATGATCTCCATTCTTTTTATCGTAAGCCTGCTGGCGACGCTTTTTTCGTGGTTATTTGTTTATAGCCTCAATATTCATTAACGCCGTGCGAGAATAAAAAAACCCCGGCATGCGCTGATGCCAGGGTTATCAAAGCCACACTATAGCCGTCCAGGTTTTACAACCACGGTGACTACTGTTTCGTCTGGATCCAGAATGCGTGGATCAGCCCCGGGAAGTAGCCAAACAAGGTGAGGATAATATTGAGGATAAACGCGCCGCCTATACCTTTATCCAGCAGTACGCCCAGCGGTGGCAGGATGATGGTAAATACGATTCTCCAAAAACTCATAATAGCGCCTCATTTTGTTCCATAAGCCACCAACATATTATATCTGCTTAACATTTTCAAATCTCACCCAGCAAATCGGTCTTCAACGTGGCATGAAAAATGCGTATAGCCACAGCAATTGTGTTGATACCTGCCTAAATTGAAGAAACAATTAATAAGCATTGATTATGTGGGGTTAAGCCCTTAAAATTTGTAACTTAACAATACAACTGGGTAAGGTTTCATGTCGTCGCTGTGGGTTGCAACACAATACTTTTATTTGATTGGCTTGGTAGTTTCTATGATTTTCACCTACCTGGTCAGCCGGGATACCATAAAAATTCGTTTTCTCAGTGCCTTAACGATTGGTTTAACCTGGCCCCTGAGCCTACCGGTAGTGTTGATGTTCTCCTTGTTCTGACGCTGCAGAAACCACCCCGTCAAACGCTGACGGGGCGATAGCACCGCCTCTTACATCAAAAATCGTACCCAACCGTCGCCACCACGGAGCGTTCTGCGCCCCAGTAGCAATAGCCGGTCCCATAGCAGGCCGCGACATATTTCCGGTCGGTCAGGTTATTCACATTCAGTTGCACATAGGCACCTTTCAACGACGGATTCACCCTGTCCAAATTCATCCGCACCGAGGCATCCAACAGCGTAACGGAAGGGATCCTCAACGTATTTTCGTTATCGGCCCATTGCTTGCCGATGTAACGCGCCCCAGCACCAAGATCCACACCGTATGAGGTGGCATATTTGCCCCACAGTGAAGCCATTTGGTCCGGTGCGAGATACGGTGTGTTGCCGTCGTTGCCATCAATGGCATCTTTGAATTTCACTTTATTGTAGGTATAGCCTGCGATCAGATCGAAGCGTTCGGTGATCTTGCTTCGGGCCTCCAGCTCAATCCCCTGAGAATGCACCTTGCCGGCCCGCAGGTAATAGCTTTGCTGAACCACGCGGTTAGCCACGTCTTTCTGCGTCAGGTCATACAGCGCCACGCTGTATATCGAGGAACTGCCTGGTGGCTGGTACTTCAGGCCCACCTCATACTGCTCGCTGGTACTGGGTTTCAGCATATGGCCGTTTTGATCGGGCAATGCCTCCGGGGTCACTGCGGTGCTGTAACTGACGTAAGGCGAGAAACCGTTATCAAAGCGGTACAACAGTGAGCCACGGCCGCTGAAATTGTCGTCGGTGCGGGCATCGCTGGTGCCGGTGTTGAGCACCGTATTTTTAGATTCGATACGGTCGAAGCGCCCTGACAGATTCAGATACCAATTCTGTAAGCTAATTTCATCCTGCAGATAAACGCCAGTCTGCTCATAACGACGTCGGGAATCGGTATGTGTCAGGTTGGTTAATGCGTCACCGCCGGACACGCCGGTGTAAGGATTAAGCTGCGAAGCTCCCGCAGACTCATCCCACAGATTATTACGCAGGCGCTGGTAATCCAAACCCAGCATCACCTTATGATCCAGCAGCCCGGTCGCAAAATCGGCTTCCAACTGGTTATCAACGGCGAAGGCATCCAGCGAAGTGGCTGAACCGCTGTAATAGCGATTCAATAGGCTGTGATCGTCATTCCAGCCAATCTGGTACACCTGCTGTAATTCAACATTGGAGTGGGTGTAACTGGCATTCTGGCGGAATGACCAAACGTCGTTAAAGCTGTGCGAGAAAGCGTAGCTGTAAATCTGTTCCCAACGTTTGAACACATTGCGGCTGCTCTCGCCATCAAAGAAGCCACGCCCCAGCTTGTCACCGGAACTGGAATAGAGGCTGCCATCTGCAGGTACCGCACTGTGATAACCGCCTGAGGGATCTTTTTGCAGGTAAGCTTTCAGCAGCAGCGAGGTATTTTCATCCGGCTGCCACAGTAATGACGGTGAAATGGCATAGCGTTCCTCACGTTGATGGTCATACATGGTTTCGCTACTGCGCGTCATCCCGGTCAACCGATAAGCCCACTGTTCCGACAGCGCGCCGGTCACATCGAAAGCGCCACCCTGGGTGTTGTTATTGCCTGCCATCAGGTTAACGTGCCCTTCCGTGGCAAACTGGGGGCGCTTGGAGGTCAAAGCGACCAATCCGCCCGGAATGCTTTGCCCGTACATGACCGATGAAGGCCCTTTGATAACGTCGATGCGTTCCAGGAACCAGGGGTCAACCTGCAAGGCATTATAGGTGCCGCCGTCACTCAATAACCGCAGACCATCAAGGAAGGTGTTATTAACGTCGCCACCGTGAAAACCACGTAACGCAATGGTGTCATAGCGCGTTGCACCACCGGCGAAGTTAGTGAAAACACCAGGTGTATATTTCAGGGCATCATTAACCGTTTGAGTATTCTGGTCGGTCATTTGTTGGCGCGTCACCACCGAAACGGACTGTGCAGTCAGGATCAAGGGTTTATCGGTTTTGGTCGCCCCCTGGCTGGTCGTGGCTTGATAGCCGTGCGTCGCAGCTTCCGCCGTATCAGCGGGTTTAGCAGTGACAACCAGAGTATCCTCAGCGAAAGACACCAGCGGCAGGAACATCGCAAACGCACACAAAACCCGTGACTGTTTGACAGGAAAAATCATCGGCATACCTGTAATCCCCAGTAAAAAACATTAAATGACACCCAAAGGCCCCCCTGTCAGCAGCGCTGGCTGACAACTTGCTCAGATGTTCAATCGGTGTGGTGAATGTAAACAAAGTGAAATATTAATGATAATTATTATCTTTATCGATAGTAAATTTCAAGCATCAGGCAACTTTTAATAAGCAAACAAAGCGTTCTGTTCAGCCCGCAAGCACATAAACCAGAAAGCGTTTATGCATATGAAAAAAAGACAAAAAAAAGCCAGCTCCAGGCTGGCAAGAAAACGGGATGTCATATGAACCCTGTCAGGCCAGACGAGCGGAGCGCATAAGGAGACAACCCTTCACCTCTCAACTGGCAATCAATAATGATAACGACTATCATTATCCTTTACGAACGAATTTCTATCTACAACTTTCTGCCGTTACGTCTCGATTGGCGTTCAACGAGAACGTTTAATGAACCAGGCATGCAAACGGCCAGCCACCAGCAAAATACCACCAAGTAGAACATTCGCCATTACCCACAGCGTTAATATGTATATAAAAGTCTGGTAGAGTGGAATTCCCCGTGCGGCGGAAAAGGGATTAATGTGCCAAATCCGAATAATAAAGAAGGGATTTAGGTTAAACCATTGGCAAAATATAGCGACCAACAGCGGCGGCAGAAAAAAATAAAATCCCAGCGTAGCTATCAGCAAGCACAGAGCGAAGCGCTCGTTTTTATACTCTTTCATATCAATGAATTACCATTATAATTCGGCTACAGCAAGCTTGAGCATGACGTTTTGAACAGACCCGATAGACCCCGAATAGTTCCCACTTTAAGGTAAAATAAAGCCTGTCTGGCGTTTAAATTTCATTTAGTTTTTTGGTGTTATAACGCTAGTCAGCTCAGGAGGCTCCAATGATACCGGACGATCGCCCTATCCCGCCAAACCGCAAAAAACTTAAAATCATCTTTGGCTGGTATATATATACCGTTTATGCGTTGCTGATCTTTAATATTTATCTGGCAGTATATAACGGCTGTGTCAGGCACCCGATTGAAGCGCCACTGATCTCAGCGTGCCACAGCTTGTTCATCGCGTTTATGCTTTACCACGTGTTGAAAAAACGCACCTATTTCGCTTGGGTCATGCTGGCTTACTATATCCTGATGCGCTTGTATTACGCCAACCTGCTGCACATCGAGTTTACTCTCTGGAGCCGTGGGCTGGTGTTCATTCTGCTGACGCTGCTGCTGGCGGGCACAGTCTCTGTCGGCCAGCTCGCGACACCGCCGCTGCGCCAAGATTGGCTGGCTAACCTGGGGTGGAGACAATGGGCTACGTTAGCCGTTCTGTCGGGGGTGCTGACGCCGTTAATTACCACCGATTATTTAGGCTGACGGCCAGCATCTAACGGGGGATATGGGGTTCCGAGATATCAACCAGACGGCAGACCTTGGTGTAGTTATTTGATTTTTCACATATTTTATCAGTGACAAATACGCCAAGGTAGCTCAGCACCAGCAAATAACCGGCCATGCATAAAATGAAAATAAGCGTTCTCACCGATAGGACCAACCTGACAACAAAACCCTGACTATCATACCTTGCTTATCCCTGTTTAGACTATTTCAAAGTATTTCATTAATCCGCTGGTCATTTCAGAGGCTTAAATGTTATGTTATTACATATCACAACAAGCCAACACAGATGCATTAATGGAAAGCCAAACCCCGCCGTTACTTACCGTAGAACACCTGACGCTCTCACTGAACGCAGAGGTCAAGATCCACGATCTGAGCTTCACTTTGCATGCAGGTGAACGTTTATGCCTGCTGGGCGCATCGGGTTCCGGCAAATCACTGACCGCCGCCGCCATTCTGGGCACGCTGCCGGTCGGAGCAACGGTTAGCGGTTCGATTCGACTGCAAGGGCGAGAAGTTAATGGTCTGCGTTTGCAACGGCGTAAAAACACTGAATTGGCAGCCATTTTTCAGGATCCTTTTACCAGCCTCAATCCTCTGGCCACCGTGGGCCAGCAATTGACCCTGGCGCTACGCAGCCAAAATCCCCTGACGAAATGCCAGGCCCAGCACTGCGCTGTGGAATTACTGATAGCGTTGGGAATGTCGCCGGACAACGTCATGCCGCGCTACCCCTGTCAACTGTCCGGGGGCCAATGTCAGCGAATATGCGCAGCACTGGCCTTGCTCGGTGAGAAAAGCCTGCTTATTGCCGATGAACCCACCACCGCTCTGGACATGGTCAGCCAGCATCAGCTGATTAATATCCTGAAAAGCTACACCGAACGCCCCAGCGCGCCGGCGTTACTGTTTATTACTCACGATCTCGCCGTTGCCGCCGGTCTGTGTCAACGTGCCATCGTGCTGGTGAACGGGGAAATAGCCGAACAGGGTTCCTTCGGCCGATTGTTACAGCACCCCCAGCATCCATACACCCAACAACTGGTCGCCAGTGCTCAACGCCCGGCATTTAACCGGCCCCCATCACTGAGCCTGGCAGGGTAACGGTGCCCATGAGCGGGGAAATGCCCTTTATCAGCCTGCAGCAGGTCTGCCGACAATATTCATCGGGAGCCGGTGGGCTACAACCTACCGATCTGAACCTGTACTCCGCCCAACGCGTTGGATTAGTGGGCTGCTCGGGGGCCGGGAAATCAACGCTGCTTAAGCTGTTGCTGGCGCTCGAAACGGCGGACGCCGGTCATATCATGTGTCAGGGCGAGGAAATTCGCCCCGCCCCGGTTCATAGATTGCGCTGGTACCGACGGTTAGTGCAGTACGTACCTCAGGACGCCCATGCTTCGCTCAACCCTCGCCACAGGGTAGTCGAACTAATTACCGCTCCCTTGCGCCAACTTGGTCCACGTCAGGATTGGGGTATCGCGGCCGAACGGGCTTTACGACAGGTCGAATTGGATGAAAGCCTGCTGTATGTGCGAGCCGGGCAACTTTCCGGCGGGCAGGCGCAACGGGTAGCCCTGGCGCGTGCTATTGCGCTGAAACCCCGTTTTTTACTGGCCGATGAACCGGTCAGCGGCCTGGATTTGCCGCTGCGTCAGCAGATCATCGCCCTGCTCGACCAGATTGCCCGTCAGCAAAATATGGGCATGTTGCTTGTTTCCCACGATATTTCACTGGTTGCCGCCTTATGTCAGCGCACGCTGGTGATGGCGTCGGGCGTCATTGTGGAAGACCGCCCCACCCATGAACTGCTTCACGCCCCGAGGCATTCCGCTACCCGCCGTTTGATCGACGCCATTCCGCTGTTGCCGTCCTTTTTCCAGCACTAAAATTTTGAGGAGTTTTGCATGTTCAACCCGCGCTTTATTGGCCCAACCGGCTGCCTGCTCGCCGGCAGTTTGCTGCTCGTCGGCTGCTTTGACCCTGTTGACCCCAAAGAAAGTACCGGCGACGAACGGCGCATCCGACTGGCGATGCTTCAGCCCCCACGCTCCGGGCTCACGCCGTTGAGCGATGACGCGTTTAAACTTTCGCGCTGGAGCACCGCCGAAACGCTGGTGGTGCTGAACGCCGACGGCGACGCTGAACCGGCGCTGGCAACCGAATGGCAACAGCTGGATCAACACCGCTGGCGCTTCGTACTACGATCGGGAGTCAATTTCCATGATGGTAGCGCGATGACCCCGGACAGCGTGGTGCGTTCGCTTTCAGCGGCGATGAACGCCGCCCCCAAACCGCGCATTCTTGACGGCGTCGAATTGGCTATCGTCCCAGAAGGTGATCATGCTGTCGTGATCACAACCGCCGTGCCCGATCCGCTCCTCCCGCAGCGGTTGTCCAGCCCACAATTGGCGATCCTCGCGGAACGGGCCTATGGCGCCAACGGAGTGGTTAATCCCTTGCAGGCCGGAACCGGCGCCTTTGTGCTAACCGAGATCAACGGCACCAGTAGCGCACGTTTAAACCGCTTCGACGGCTATTGGGGCGAGAAAGCGGCCGCCCCAGGAATCGACGTCAACTTTGTCCCGGATAGCGCCGCCCGTGCTGCCGCCCTGCGCACCGGCAGCGCCGATTTGGTAGAGGCGCTGCCAGTCTCGCAGTTACCGTTAATTGCGGCAGAATTGATCCACGAAGTACCCATGCCACGCACCAATACGCTGTATCTGAACACCCGGGTCGGTGCTTTCCGCGATCCGGCCATGCGCGCCGCCGCCGCCGCGGCGATCCAGCGTCGCCCGTTGGTGGACAACGTTTACGAAGGCCGCGCCGATATTGCCTCCGGGCTGCTGGGGCCCGCCCTGCGTTGGGCCGCGCCGTTGCGCCAGCCGCAACCGACTCTGCCGCCAACCACGGTTGAAGGCAAAACCATCACCCTGGCCACTTTCAGCGATCGCGCCGAGCTACCCGAAGTGGCGGTATATCTGGCGCAGCAACTCAGCGCCGCCGGTTTTGTGGTAAAGCAGGAAGTGCGGGAATATGCGCACATTGAAGCCGATGCGCTGGCGGGTAAATTTGATGCTTTTATCTTGTCGCGAGCCACGGTGCTCGACTCTGGCGATCCACTGGCCTACATGTACAGTGACTTCGCCTGCCGGGGTTCCTTCAATATTGCTCAACTGTGCGATCCGCAGGTGGACGAAGCCTTGACTCAGGCCGCAGCCATTCCTGCCGGGCCACAACGACGCCAGGCTATCATTGCGGCAGAAAGCCGCATTCTGGCAACCCATGCGGCGATACCCTTGCTGCATGAACGCGTGATCCAGGGGGAAGCTGCCGTAATGAGGAGCGCAGAGCGCGATCCGCGTGAACGCTTGTTGGTGACGCCTCGCAGCTTCATCGCCCCAGAGCAACCTTGATGGAAAAAGCGCAACGACTATTGCCACTCGCCTCACGCCTGTTCTCGCTGCTGGGGATGATCGTATTGATTGGCCTAATGCCTTGGCTGTCCGGGCGCGATCCGGCGCTCAGCTTGCTGCGGGCGCGTTCGGGTGAACAAGAGGCTACCCCGGAAGCCCTGAATGCCATTCGTCAGCAATATGGCCTGGACGACGGGCCCTTGCTGCTGCTTGGCCGCTGGTTTCACGGCGTGCTGCAGGGTGATGCCGGCAACTCGTGGATTTCCGGTCGCCCGGTGCTGGAAGGCATGTTGCAGGCCACAGGGGTTTCTCTGACGCTGATGGGCTACGCGCTGGCAATCGCAGTAGTGGTGGCGATACTGCTGGCGTTGCCAACCCTGTGGCGCGGCCTGCATGGCGAGAACTACCGTCCCGCAGGCGTGTTGGCGGTGTCCCTGACTGCACTGCCCGAATTTTTGCTGGCGGCGCTGCTGTTGATCCTTGGCGCCGTCTGGCTGCAGTGGTTTCCTCCCTACGGCTGGCAAAGCCTGCAACATGCCATTCTGCCAGCACTAGCCCTGGGCTTACCGGCCGGCGGCCTGCTGGCGCTGTTGCTCAATGACGGCCTGGCCGCAACCTTCTCCGAACGCTGGTTGCTGACCTGGAACCTTGCCGGCATCGCCCGGCGGCATTGCCTGTTGGCCGTTCTGCGCCGCACGCTGCCTGCACTGCTGCCGCAGGTCGGTTTAGTGCTGATTGGACTGACCGGCGGCGCGATCGCCGTCGAGAAAGTGTTCGCCATACCGGGACTGGGCCGGGCAACATTGGGGGCCGCCATCGCTCAGGATCTGCCCGCCTTGCAATGCGGGATCCTGATCCTGTTGCTGCTGGCCTTCGGCACAGGTTTTCTGATGCAGGGAGCCCATTACCTGTTGCTGGGCCGAATAGCCGCTGCATTACCCAATTCAACGCCGCCACAGCACAGCAGCCGGGCGAGTTATATTTTTGCCGCCGTCGCGGCGCTGTTGCTGTGCCTGTTAGTGCTGAGCGGGATCATCCGCGATCCCTTTTCGTCACTGCATATCCGTCTGCAGCCACCCAGCCTGGATCTGCCCTTTGGCGCAGACGCCACCGGCCGGGACATTCTGGCACGTGTCGCCTACGGTGCACTGAATACCAGCCTGTTGGCGCTGGCAGTCAGCTTCGCCTCGCTGTTCCTGGGGATAGTGTTCGGGTTGATGCCTCGCCTGATGTGCGGGATTATTGAGTTGGCAAACGCTACGCCGCCGATAGTCGCAGGGCTGTTGGTCACCGCTGTCACCGGGCCTTCCCCCTTCGGTGCTGCCTGCGCGGTAATGCTGGTCAGTTGGGCGCCGCTGTCCGCTCACTGCGCCTCGCTGTTGGCTGAGGCCCGCACTCAGCCCTATATCCGCATGTTGCCGGTGTTGGGGATTGGCCGCTGGCGTACCCTGACGCACTACCTCTTGCCGGCGCTGTGGGTTCCCCTGCTGCGCCACGCCATGCTGCGCCTGCCGGGTATTGCGCTGGCGCTGGCGGCGCTGGGTTTTCTTGGCCTGGGGCCACAGCCACCCAGCGCGGAATGGGGGCTGGTACTGGCCGAGGGCATGCCCTATATCGAACGGGCGCCGTGGGGCGTTTTGGCGCCAGCGGTAGCGCTGGTGCTGTTGGCCGTGCTGGCTGTCACGCTGGCAAATACCGCCGGCAATCGCCGACGCTGACGGCGCATCCTGATCCGGTTTGTAGTAACATTATTTGTATCTCTACCAGCCGGGAGTCCCCCATGCACCATCTGATGTTAGACATAGAAACGCTGGACATAAAACCGAGCGCGGTGATCCTGGTGGTGGCCGCCGTGTTTTTCGATCCCCAAACCGGCCAGCTCGGTGCCGAATTTGAAAATGCCGTCAGCAGCCAAAAAGATCAGCCAGGCCGAACCATCAGCCTGGATACCGTCGCCTGGTGGGCCAAGCAGTCGGACGAAGCGCGCAAGCTGGCGTTCGGCGGCACGGAGAGCCTCAAGCGCACGCTGACCAACCTGAGTCGCTTTATCCATATGAACAGCACTGACCAGGTTAAAGTCTGGGGCAATGGCAAGGAGTTCGACTGTACTATCCTCGAGCATGCCTTTCAGCAACTGGACATGCCCTGCCCGTGGAAGTTTTGGGACACACAGGACGTGCGTACGGTGATCACTCTGGCCGAATTGCTGGGCTTTAATCCGAAAAAAGAACGGGCATTCGAAGGCACACCGCATCGTGCGCTGGACGACGCCAAACATCAGGCCCGCTACGTGGCGGATACCATCTCCGCACTTTACTATCGCAAAGCCGCGTCGCTATGATTCCAGTAAGTTAGGCATGCCGAAGGTCGGCCGACGTTTTGCCCCTTTCCATTTATCGCCAGAGTCTCTACTCTAGCCCTCTTTGTCACTCGGATGTGCTGTTTTTGTTATGCAAAAATTTCTGTTTCTGCTCCTTAGCCTGGTGCTGCTCGGCCCGCTGGGTATCGATCTTTATCTGCCAACTATCCCGGCCATCGCTCTTGGCCTTAACAGCAGTGAAGCGCTGATCCAGTCCACCATTTCACTGTTCATTTTGGTGCTGGGTCTTGGGCAGATTATCGCCGGGCCACTGGTGGACAACTACGGCCGCAAACCCGTGGCGCTGGCCGGTATCATCATCTACATGATTGGTGCCGCCATGGCCGCGCTGGCCACCACCCCGACGGTGTTCGTCGCTTCACGTTTGCTGCAGGGCGTAGCGGTCTGCTGTACCGCCGTTGTGGCATTTAGCGGCGTGCGCGATCGGATGAACGGCGACGACGCGGCTCGCGCCTTCGGCTTCCTCAACGGCACGCTTAACATTATTCCCGCACTGGCCCCGCTGCTGGGTGGGTTACTGGCGGAAGCCTTAGGCTGGCGCGCGCCTTTCTGGTTCCTGGTATGTTATGCCCTGGCCGTGCTGGTGTTGATCGCTCTGCGCCTGCCGGAAACCCGCCCGGCAGACACGGTGCGTGTTAAAGGTTTACCGGTACGCCAATATGCTCGCATCCTCAAAGATCGCCGTTTTCTGTCCTTCGCCGTGGTCAACTCCGGCGCGATGGGTATGGCATTGACCTACGTCTCGCTGGCGCCAAACGTGCTGATGGGCACCGCTGGCCTCACGCCATTGCAATTCTCTCTGGTGTTTGGTGCCAACGGTTTTTGGATCATGCTGGTGAGTTTCTTTGCCAACCGCATCATTCACAAGGTGGGACGCCCGGTGTGTCTGGCAACCGGGGGAATTCTGATGGGTATCGGGTGTGTAGGCCTGCTGCTCGGGGTTACCTGGCTTTCCGGCTCGGCGCAAACTCACTGGCTGGCCTATATGCTGCCCGTCGCCAGCGCCTGCGCGGGCTTAGCCTTCGTGATGGGCCCGGCGACCAGTTATGCGCTTGAGCCCTACTCCAACGAGGCCGGTGTCGCTTCTGCGCTGGTAGGTTTTGTGCAGATGGCCGGCGGCGCAGGCCTGGGTCTGTTGGCGATGGCGCTGCCGTTGCAGCCCAAGCTGTCGCTGGCGCTGGTGATGCTGGTAGGTTGCCTGCTGGCGCTGCACGCACGGCAGCGCAGCAAGCAAATCAAGGGGCAACTGAAGAAAATTGCCTGAGGCTCAGGCCTCGGTAACGATAGGCACTCTGGCGGCCAACGCCGTCAGCAATTCATAGCCCAGCGTGCCTGCCGCGGCAGCGACATCGTCAACCGGCAGGCGCCGCCCCCACAACTCCACTTCAGCACCAATATTGGCATGCGGGCAAGGCGTCAGATCGACCGCCAGCATGTCCATCGACACCGTACCCAGCGTTCGCGTCAGCATGCCATCCACCCAGACCGGCGTGCCCGTTTGCGCATGGCGCGGGTAGCCGTCTGCATAGCCGCAGGCTACCACCCCGATGCGTTGTGCACCTTCGGCGCGATAACGCCAGCCATAGCCAACCTGATCGTTCTGTTTTAGCGTTTGAACACCAATAATTTCGCTGCTCAAGGTCATCGTAGGCTGCAGCCCGCTGTCGGCAATATCCTGCGATTGGCCGCTCGGCGAAGCGCCATAGAGAACTATGCCCGGCCGCACCCAACTGCAATGGGTTTCCGGATGCCACAAGGTGGCGGCAGAGTTGGCCAGACAGCGCGGCGCAGTAATGCCCGCCGCCGCTGTCTTAATGGTCGCCATCTGCGCTTCGACGCCCTGTGGACCGTCGGCGGTGGCGAAATGGCTCATTAGCGTCAGGCTGGCAATATTGCTTATCTGCTGAGCTTTCAGCCAAACGGCGTGCAACCGCTCAGGGGCAAACCCCAGACGGTTCATGCCGCTGTTCACTTTCAGGTAAACATCCAGCGGTGCCGATAATTTGGCTTCGGCTATCGCCGCCAGTTGCCAATCGCTGTGCACCGAGGTCGTTAAACGGTAGCGATCCAACAGGGCTAAATCCTGCGCTTTGAAAAAACCTTCCAACAGCAAGATCGGTCCTTGCCAACCTGACTCGCGCAGCATAATCGCTTCGGCGAGATCCAACAGGGCAAAACCATCCGTTTGCGCCATGCTACGCCAAACATGTTTAATGCCATGACCATAAGCATTGGCCTTGACCACTGACCAGACTTTGGCACTTGGAGCACAGCGACGGACCACTTGCAGGTTATTTTCAAAGGCGCCAAGGTGCAGCGTGGCGGTAATCGGGCGAGGCATGGGAACTCCTACGGACCTGCGAATGCGGTCACGGACCTACGTCCGCGACCGCAACATTGTCTAATTAAGGTTTTTAACGCGCGTGATGCACATCATTCAAGGGCGCAGTGTAAGCGCTGCGAAATCCGGCGCTGTAGCGCGCTACCGCCAGGTCATCTGACGGAATAGCCGGCGTGATGCCGGAAATCAAATCGGAAAGCAGCTGGCCAGAACCACAGGCCATTGTCCAACCCAGCGTGCCATGCCCGGTATTCAGGAACAGGTTTTTCAACGAAGTCTTGCCGACAATCGGCGTACCGTCCGGCGTCATCGGACGCAAACCGGTCCAGAAAGTTGCCTCCTCCACCCGCCCACCGTTAGGGTAAAGATCGCGTACCACCATCTCTAGCGTCTCGCGGCGTTTTTGTTCGAGCTGGGTATTAAAACCGACAATTTCCGCCATGCCACCGACGCGAATACGCTGGTCGAAACGGGTGATGGCGATTTTGTAAGTTTCATCCAAAACGGTCGAGAATGGTGCCGCGGCCTCATCCGTAATGGGAATGGTCAGTGAGTAGCCTTTCAACGGATACACAGGGATCGAGACCAGATCGCGCAGCAGCGCGGTGGAATACGAACCAAAGGCCACCACGTAGCTGTCGGCCTTGAAGATCTCCCCACCACATTGCACGCCGCTGATTTTATCCCCTTCCACCAGCAGGCGATCGACGCTGCGGTTATACAGGAAAGTCACGCCCGCTTGCTGGGCCAGCTTGGCCAACTGCTGGGTGAAGAGTTGGCAATCGCCGGTTTCATCATTTGGCAGCTGCAGACCGCCGGTCAGCTTATGCGCCACCTGCGCCAGCGCAGGTTCGACGGTGGCCAGTTGACTGGCTTCCAACAGTTTGTAAGGCACGCCGGCGTCTTCCAGCACCGCGATGTCCTTGGAGGCGCTTTCAAACTGTTGCTGAGTGCGAAACAGCTGCAGCGTGCCGCCCTGACGGCCTTCGTACTGAATGCCGGTCTCCTGGCGCAACGCTTTGATGCAATCGCGGCTGTATTCCGCCAACCGCACCATGCGACCTTTGTTGGTCATGTAGTGTTCGGTGTTGCAGTTTTTCAGCATCTGCCACATCCAGCTCAGCTGGAAACGGCTGCCGTCCAAACGAACCGCCAGCGGCGCATGGCGCTGGAACATCCATTTGATCGCCTTCAACGGTACGCCAGGCGCAGCCCACGGCGCCGCATAGCCCGGTGAGATTTGCCCGGCGTTTGCCGCGCTGGTTTCCATGGCCGGACCAGGCTGACGATCGATTACCGTCACCTCATGCCCCGCCTTCGCCAAATACCAGGCACTGGCAACGCCCACCACCCCACTACCTAAAATTACCACTCGCATCGCTGACTCCAGCTCAAGGCTTCACAAAGCATAATCTTCTGCTCACAGGAAATTAACTCAGTGGAAAAATCCGTCCAACATCTTCATCATCAAACGTGACAACATTCACAATTAATTTATCGTTCATGGCCGGTTCTTTTGCAATAGCTACCTATAAATAGCGATAAGATGTTGTCAAAGGCAGATTAATGAGCGAAATGGCCCCTATTATGCTGTCATTGACAGCATTGATAGCACTAAGAAAAGCTACGACGCGCAACAAGGTTTTAACAGAACATAAAAATGAAACAGGCCCACAGAAACAGAATAAAAAACCACTAAAAAGCCATTTCATCGAGATAACATTTCATACATATCCGCAGCCGCTTCAGCAGAAAAAACTCGCCGTAAAATGCCCCTGTCGTCTCCTGAAGCGGGAAGGCGACGTCAGATCGTTGAATTTTTAAGCTTTATATCATTATTACCTCTGCCCAGATTGAGCTACGATTGATCTAGGGTCTGCCGTTCGAGCAAGGTCCGTAATAACGAGGGTGCGCTGATGACTACTTCAACACATGAAAAGGTCAAGGAAGATAAACGTCTGAGCGATGGACCGGACTGGACGTTCGAGCTGCTGCAGGTGTATCTGGAGCACATCGATCGCGTAGCCAAACATTACAAGCTCGATACCTACCCGCATCAGATCGAGGTGATTACCTCAGAACAGATGATGGACGCCTATTCGAGCGTCGGCATGCCGATTAACTATACCCATTGGTCATTCGGTAAAAAATTCATTGAGACCGAGCAGCGCTACAAACATGGGCAGCAGGGGCTGGCCTATGAAATCGTCATCAACTCCAACCCTTGCATCGCCTACCTGATGGAAGAAAATACCATCACCATGCAAGCGCTGGTCATGGCGCACGCCTGCTACGGCCACAACTCGTTTTTCAAAAATAATTACCTGTTCCGCAGTTGGACCGACGCCAGTTCGATCGTCGATTATCTGTTGTTCGCCCGCCACTACATCAGTCAGTGCGAAGAACGCTACGGCGTTGAAGAAGTGGAGAAGCTGCTCGATTCCTGCCACGCGCTGATGAACTACGGCGTGGACCGCTATAAACGCCCGCAGAAGATCTCCCTGGTCGAAGAAAAAGCCCGCCAGAAGAGCCGCGAAGAGTACCTGCAAAGTCAGGTCAATACGCTGTGGAAGACCCTGCCGCGGGTAGAACGCGAAGAGGCGCCTGAACAAGCGCGTCGCTATCCAAGCGAGCCGCAGGAGAACATCCTCTACTTTATGGAGAAAAATGCGCCGCTGCTGGAACCCTGGCAGCGTGAGGTGCTGCGCATCGTGCGCAAAGTGAGCCAGTATTTTTATCCGCAAAAACAAACGCAGGTGATGAACGAAGGCTGGGCGACATTCTGGCACTACACCATCCTCAACCATCTTTACGATGAAGGCCGGGTGACCGAACGCTTTATGCTGGAGTTTTTGCACAGCCACACCAACGTGGTGTACCAGCCGCCTTACAATAGTCCTTATTACAACGGGATTAACCCTTACGCGCTGGGCTTTGCCATGTTCCAGGACATAAAGCGCATCTGTCAGTCGCCGACCGAAGAAGATCGCTACTGGTTCCCGGACATTGCCGGTAAAGACTGGCTGGAAACGCTACACTTCGCCATGCGTGATTTTAAGGACGAAAGTTTTATCAGCCAGTTCCTGTCCCCGAAAATCATGCGTGACTTCCGGCTGTTCACCGTGCTCGATGACGACCGCAATAACTACCTGGAGATTGCGGCGATCCATAATGAGGCGGGCTATCGGGCGATCCGTCAGGAGCTGTCGGCGCAATATAACCTGAGCGACCACGAGCCGAACATTCAGATCTGGAATGTGGATTTGCGCGGCGATCGCTCATTGACGTTGCGTTATATTCCACAAGACCGGGCGCCGCTGGACAAAAGCCGGCGTGAGGTGATGAAACACCTGCATCGCCTGTGGGGCTTCGACATTATTCTGGAACAGCTCAACGAGGATGGCAGCGTCGAGCTGCTGGAACGTTGTCCGCCGCGGCCGACTCCGCTGTAGGATTTAGTGA
This sequence comes from Serratia sp. AXJ-M, assembly GCF_046531865.1. NCBI lineage: Bacteria > Pseudomonadati > Pseudomonadota > Gammaproteobacteria > Enterobacterales > Yersiniaceae > Serratia > Serratia sp. AXJ-M. The sequence goes on from NZ_CP059394.1 coordinate 2,921,019, forward strand.
CCATGACAAAGCGGCGCCACTGGCGCCCCTTTTGCGTAATGCGAGAGGTGAAACTAACGGCGGGCTTCGGTCAGATCGCTCGGCATGGTGCCTTGCATGCTCTGCCAGATGGCCCCGCTGTCTTTACCGTAGTTACGCACGCAATCCATCACCTGATCGTACGACTTTTCATGGCACAGCGTCGACAGCTTGCTGTAGAAAGTCAGCGCCAGCTTGCGGGACTCCGGATTTGAGAAGTAGTAACGACCGACACGGGTGTACAGGCCTTTGAGGCCGTTGAAGATCAGACCGTAAATCGGGTTGCCGGAAGCGAATGCGAGACCGCGGAAAATTTCGTAGTCCAACAGGTTGAAAGCGTCCGCCTGATCTTCCACTTGAGTCGCTTTCGCCAAGACTTCCTGAGCAGCCTCAGGATGATTACGCACCGCTGCGCGAATAAAGATTGCGGCAATATTGGTACGAACCGACAGCAAGTTGTCGATCAACTGTGGAACACTTTTGTGATCGAGGCGTGCCACCGTCTCAAGAATATTGAGGCCGGATGTTTCCCAGAAATTATTTACTTTGGTCGGTTTGCCATGCTGAATGGTCAGCCAGCCATCACGGGCCAGGCGTTGTAAAACTTCGCGTAACGTGGTGCGCGTAACACCAATCAATTCTGAAAGCTCACGCTCCGCGGGCAAAATAGAGCCAGGAGGGAAGCGATTATTCCAGATACTCTCGATAATGTATTCTTCCGCGAAACCGGCAGGACTCTGCGCCTTTATGACCATGTGTTTGACGTTCCGTAGCAACGATAATCAGTAATAGTAGTCGGCTGATCATACCAGATCGCCTTGGCATGACATAGCGTGAGCGAAAAACATTAAACGAAAGTGTGCATAAAGTGGCAAAAAACGTGCAAAAACACCGCGTCAGAGAAATTTCACGTCGTAAAGCAAGCCCGTATTGCTTCTGCCCCTGCGGCATTGTTAGGGTAATATGTGACAACTTATTTTCAGGACGTGTAACGCATAATGGAAACGACTTTACGCAGTGCCCTGGTGAAAAACTTCCTCGGGCAATCACCTGACTGGTACAAACTGGCCATCCTCATCTTCTTGTTGGTCAATCCGCTGGTTTTCTTCCTGGTCGATCCCTTCATCGCGGGTTGGCTACTGGTCATCGAATTTATCTTCACGCTGGCGATGGCACTGAAGTGCTATCCCCTGCTGCCGGGCGGCCTGCTGGCCATTGAGGCGGTGTTGATCGGCATGACCAGCCCCGATCGGGTGGGCGAAGAAATTGCCCATAATCTGGAAGTCCTGCTGTTGCTGATCTTTATGGTGGCCGGCATCTACTTTATGAAGCAGTTACTGCTGTTCGTCTTCACCAAGCTGCTGCTCAATATTCGCTCTAAAATACTGCTGTCTTTAGCCTTCTGTTTTGCGGCAGCATTTTTGTCCGCCTTCCTCGATGCGCTGACGGTGGTTGCGGTAGTCATCAGCGTCGCAACCGGGTTTTATTCGATTTACCACAACGTGGTGTCGAACCCTTCCGGCGGCGCTGCCGACGTCAACGACGACAGCAACCTGGTAAGCGACGATAACAAACAGACGCTGGAGCAGTTCCGCGCCTTTTTGCGCAGTCTGCTGATGCATGCTGGTGTCGGTACAGCCTTGGGCGGCGTGATGACCATGGTGGGCGAACCGCAGAACCTGATTATCGCCAAAAGCGCCGACTGGGGCTTTGTCGACTTCTTCCTGCGCATGGCGCCCGTCACTTTACCGGTATTGATCTGTGGTCTGCTGGTCTGCCTGCTGCTTGAGCGCTTTGGCGTCTTCGGCTACGGAGCAAAACTCCCGGAGCGCGTGCGCGAAGTGCTGACAGAGTTTGACCGCCAGGCGACTGCCGGGCGCAGTAAGCAAGAGCAGGTCAAATTAGTGGTTCAGGCACTTATCGGCGTTTGGCTGATTGTCGCCCTGGCCTTCCATCTGGCGGAGGTTGGCCTGATTGGCCTGTCGGTGATTATCCTCGCCACTTCCCTGTGTGGCGTAACCGATGAGCACGCCATCGGCAAAGCCTTCCAGGAGGCCTTGCCCTTCACCGCCCTGCTGACGGTATTTTTCACCGTGGTGGCGGTGATCATTGAGCAACACCTGTTTACCCCGGTGATTCAATTCGTTTTGCAGGCGGAACCCTCTTCCCAACTTTCGCTGTTTTATCTGTTCAATGGCTTGCTGTCTTCAGTATCTGACAATGTGTTCGTCGGTACGGTTTACATTAATGAAGCGCGCGCCGCATTTGAAAATGGCGCCATTTCCCTGAAGCAGTTTGAAATGTTAGCGGTCGCCATTAATACCGGGACCAATTTGCCGTCGGTCGCCACGCCGAATGGCCAGGCCGCCTTCCTGTTCTTGCTGACCTCCGCACTGGCCCCCCTGGTACGTTTATCCTATGGGCGAATGGTATGGATGGCATTGCCTTACACTGTGGTATTAACCCTGGTTGGTCTGTTGTGCGTACAATTTACCCTGGCGCCCGTGACCGACCTGCTGACCCAGTGGCATTGGCTGACGCTGCCGTCGCTCGAAGCCGCTGCACACTAACCCTGTAAACCCACTCCGCTGTCAGCGACTATTTTTGTGCTGAATCCGGCTCAGGTGGCTGGCAGCGGGGTTGAATTGGTTTACACTGCCAGTTCAATTGCTTACTGCATGGAAGAATAAATATATGTTGCAATTCTTTAACCGCTGCTCACAGGGGCGCGGTGCTTGGCTGTTGATGGCCCTGACTGCGCTGGCGCTGGAATTAGTCGCACTCTACTTTCAGCACGTAATGCTGCTGCAACCCTGTGTCATGTGCATTTACGAACGTTGCGCGCTGTTTGGCATTCTCGGTGCCTCGCTGCTGGGTGCCATCGCGCCGAAAACGCCGCTGCGTTATGCCGCTATTCTGCTGTGGATTTACAGTGCCTGGGAAGGCCTGCAGCTGGCATGGAAACACACCATGATCCAACTACACCCTTCGCCGTTTAATACCTGCGATTTCTTCGTCAGCTTCCCGTCCTGGCTGCCGCTGGACAAATGGCTGCCTGCGGTGTTCCACGCATCAGGCGACTGTTCGGTACGCCAATGGGAATTTTTGACGCTGGAAATGCCGCAGTGGCTGGTTGGCATCTTTGCAGCTTATTTGTTGATTGCTATCGTTGTGCTGCTGGCACAATTTGTCCGCCCACGCCGCCGCGATCTGTTTGGCCGCTGAGCATGACAGCATGACAAACGGCGCCTCAGGGCGCCGTTTGTCATCGAGTGACTGATGATCTTCAGAGGTAATGCGAGATTAGGTATGTGTAAGGTAATAAACGAGCACTATTAGTGCTCCAGCTATGGCAAACAGGCGTATCATTTTCATTATTTTACTCTCGAAACTTAGCGTGAGAGCGCTCAAACTACCTAACATCAGGTTTAAAAAGAAGCATCTGGGCAGGATTTGACGCGTAATTTACATAACATTAAGTTAGAAGAGTAAAATGTCTTATCTACGAAAGCCTCGCTTCACTTTTTCGGTCTTACCTCACAAAAATACTGGCGCAACGATTTTCCTCGCCACTCACTTCATACAAAAAAATTCATCATAGCGATGCATTATTGCATCGATATTTTGATGAAGTTTTATCAGAGAATCCCTATAATATCCGCAAGTTAATATTTAACGATTTCCCTGGTGTTGTTGTGTGTCTTGCCCCTCATCTTTGCAGGGGCTTTTTTCCTTATCTCGCCCAGCTCGGTTTGTTCAAGATGTGATCCTGCCAGTCCACCACTTCACTTTCCCGCACCGCAATATGTCGTACCGTAATACGCTCACCGTGCATCGCAGCTTTAGAACCGCTGACCAGCGGGTGCCACGCAAACAGCGGCTTGCCTTCACCAATCAAACGGTATGCGCAGGTCGGTGGTAGCCAATCGAAGGTGGTAAGGTTTTCACGCGTCAGTTTGATGCAGTCCTCTTCCAGCTCAAAGCGGCGCTCATAGTTGCGGCACTGGCACGACTTAATATTCAGCTGGTTACAGGCTACGTTGGTGAAATAAATCTCGTCGGTATCTTCGTCGATCAGCTTATTCAGACAGCATTGCCCACAACCGTCGCACAGCGATTCCCACTCTTGTTCTGACATTTCCGCCAGCGTTTTTTGTTGCCAAAAAGGGGTTTGTGACATGTTCGCGTCCGGTATAGGTAAATGAATAGATAACCTGCAAGCAGGTTTTGAGGGTGCACTATATAGATATCCCAGCCAAATGGAAAGGCTGAAAACACAATATAATCATAGCGATAACAATATGTTCGCTTAAAAAAAACGCTATTTAAAACAACGGTATTCAACATTTTCGGCCAGTATTATCAGGCCGTTACCCTTGATACTTAAAGGGATAAAACACACCAAGCATATCGTCTAATTATACGTACAAAACTCAGGTCTATCATCCTTTCGTTTCCCCCTCATCCATATCCCTGTTCATCATTATTCACGGGTAAGATTCATCTCATAAAGCACATTTTGCCGCCAAGAAGCGCATATCCCTGCTATGTTTAATGTTCGCCTTTTGAATGAAGATAAGGAACCAAGTATGTTTGGGAAAGCAGAAGACAAAGTAAATGAAGCTGCCGGCGCCGTTGAAGAAGCTTTTGGTAAAGCAACGGACTCACCGGATCATCAAGTCAAAGGCGCAGCCCGCAAATATGCCTCTCAGGCCAGTTACGCGGCTCGAGATGCTGCCGATACGGTGCGGACTCAGGTTGAATCTAACCCACTGGCCGGCGTAGCTATCGCCGCCGCCGTCGGGATTGTTTTCGGTTTCTTGCTGGGCCGTAAATAAGCGTTTTGACCTATCGTCACCGAAAAAAAAGGCCCTGCGGGGCCTTTTTTATTGCGTTTTATCCAGGTTTCAAATCACGCGTGTGGTCAGTGATTTACCGTTGAGGGTGACTTTCAGCATGTCGCCAGAGCTCATCGGGCCGACGCCCTGCGGCGTGCCTGTAAGGATAATGTCGCCTGCGCGCAACGTGAAAAAGCGGCTCATATAGCTGATCAGCGGCAGGATCGGCGTGATCATGTCGCGAGTATTGCCTTGTTGTCGCACCTGGTCATTGACCGTCAGGGACAGCTCCGCATTTTGCGGATCGCCAAACTCCGCTACCGGTATAAACCCGGATATCGGGCAAGAACCGTCGAAACCCTTGGCTTTTTCCCAAGGCTGCCCCGCCTTCTTGAAGCCCGCCTGCAGTTCCCGCAGCGTCAGATCAAGCGCAACACCGTATCCGGCGATGGCACGCGCCACGCGATCTTCATTAGCCTGCTTTAGCGGCGTACCGATCAGCACAGCCAGCTCCACTTCATGATGTACCGAACCAAACTCTTTGGGGATCGCCACCGGCTGGCGAATATCGCACAGCGCCGTTTCAGGCTTGATAAACACTACCGGCTCTGCCGAGGTTGCACTGCCCATTTCCTTGATGTGATCGGCGTAATTACTGCCGACGCAAACCACTTTATTTACCGGAAAATCAAGTAATGAACCCTGCCAGTCTCTATGTTGATACATACCGCCTCTCCCTACAATCATGTAGGGGCTTAGCATGCTAAGCCCGTTATTCCACGCGCTGGTGGAGGCACCGCAGCCTTTTTCTATTGCCCGATACCGTCAGCCATCATACCCACACCGATCGCAAAATAGTAAGAGCGATTCCAGTGCATAATCGTGCGGAAATTATCATAAACCAGGAATGCCCGGCCCTGCATGTCATCCGGTGTGATCAGCCAACTTCGCAGGCTGGAATGCGGCAGCGCTGAACCATCCGGACGCCGCACCCCGCGTTTTTGCCATTCATTGACGCTGTGCGCCTGGCTATCCTTTAGCCCCACAGCCTCGGTGCTGAACCCGGCAGGCAACCTGACCTCTCTGCCCCAACCCACACCACGCTGCCAGCCTTCGCTCGACAGATAGCGGGCCGTAGAGGCAAAGACATCGTCAACGTTGTTCCAGATATCAATGCGGCCATCACCGTCGCCGTCCGCAGCATAGTTAAGGAACGACGTCGGCATAAATTGGCATTGCCCCATGGCACCGGCCCAGGAGCCTTTCAACTGCTCGCGGCTGACATGACCCTGCTCGAGGATTTGCAGCGCCGCCATCAGCTGTTGACTGAAGAACGCCTCGCGTCGCCCTTCAAAAGCCAAGGTGGCGAGCGCAGATATCACATCTTCACGCCCCTGGATTTTACCGAAGGCGCTTTCCATGCCCCACAGTGCCACAACATAACGTCCCGGCACGCCGTAGTGCGCGGTGAGCCGCGAAAGCTTAGGATGATACTGCTGATATAGCGCACGGCCTTGTGCGATCTTGGCGGGTGGCAATACGCGTTTGAGGTAGTCGTCCAGCGTGATTTTCTTTTCCGGCTGATTACGGTCAGCCTTGATCACCCGATCGACAAAATGCACGTCGGTGAAAGCACTGTCGACAATCGCCGGGCTGATGCCCTGCGCCAGCGCCTGGCGCTTTAACTGTTCAACGTAGGCCGGGAACTGCGCAGGATCGCGACCCGTTTCAGAGAGTCGGCTCTGAGCCGCAGGAGTAGCTGTGCCCGACGAAGCTTCCGACGCCGATGTGGCCCCTTGCGCCATCGCCTGTTGGCCGACTGTGCATCCTAACGTCAACAGCGTCGATAGCAGGGTTATTGCCGAAAATCTCATCACGCGGCTCCTTTATCAGTTTTGAGCGCTTCCAGCCTCTCCTACATCTTCGCAGGTTATTTTTTGTCGCCAGACAAATGCTGGTTTAATAAATTTTCCAACGGCGGGGGGACCTGAAGATAAAACCCTTCTTCTTTCAGGGCTTCTTTCACTTTCTCAATATCCGCCGAGGCTAACTTTTCCCGCCCTTCAAGGGAAAGCACCATTGCCAATTGCGGCGTACCGAAACTTTTCATCAGATCTTCCGGCACACGGGAGAAATCGTCTTTTTTTTCGACATAAAGATAAGTTTGATCGCGTTTAGAACTTCTATAGATCACACAAAGCATGTTTTTAACTCTATTTAATTGGGGCAGCGTCTTGCCTGGATATAACTCTGACTATAACATGCTTATAGTACTTCGGAATATCGCACCCCGATTGGTATTCCGGGGATTTAAAGTTGCTGAGACTGAGTCAGGATAGATGTCACAATCGCCAATTGAGCTAAAAGGCAGCAGTTTTACCCTATCGGTTGTTCATTTGCATAATTCGGAACCCGAGGTAATACGTCAGGCGTTACTGGAAAAAGTAGAGCAAGCGCCCGCTTTTTTGAAAAACGCCCCTGTTGTTATCAACGTTGCAACGCTGAACGGCGACGCAAACTGGAAAGAACTTCAACAGGCTGTCACGGCAGCAGGTCTGCGCGTTGTGGGTATCAGCGGTTGCAGAGATGAGCGGCAGAAACGCGCAATAACCCGTGCCGGGCTGCCGTTGCTGAACGAAGGCAAAGGCCAAAAGATGGCCACACCGGAACCGGCGCCTGCGCCAGCCCCGGTGGTGGATCCCAACGCCCCCGCCAAGACGCGCATCATCAGTACCCCTGTCCGTTCCGGCCAACAAATTTATGCCCGCAACAGCGATCTGATAGTGACCAGCAGCGTTAGCGCCGGCGCTGAATTAATTGCCGATGGCAACATTCACGTCTACGGCATGATGCGCGGTCGTGCGCTGGCCGGTGCATCAGGTGATACACAGTGCCAGATTTTTTGCACGCACCTGGGTGCTGAGCTAGTCTCTATCGCAGGGCAGTACTGGTTGAGCGACCAAATCCCGTCCGACTATGTCGGCCAGGCAGTACGACTCAGCCTGTTGGATAACGCTTTAACCATACAACCTTTAAATTAAGCCCTTTTGACAAGGAATCCATTTCATGGCACGCATTATTGTTGTTACATCGGGTAAAGGGGGCGTTGGCAAGACCACTTCAAGCGCGGCCATCGCTACCGGTTTAGCCCAAAAAGGAAAGAAAACCGTAGTGATCGATTTCGATATCGGCCTGCGTAATCTTGACCTGATCATGGGCTGCGAACGCCGGGTTGTTTACGATTTCGTTAACGTGATTCAGGGTGATGCCACACTGAATCAGGCGTTGATCAAAGACAAGCGCACCGAAAATCTGTTTATCCTGCCAGCTTCGCAAACGCGTGACAAAGACGCGTTAACCCGCGAAGGCGTTGAGAAGATCCTCAACGACCTGGGCGAAATGGATTTTGATTTTGTGGTTTGTGACTCTCCGGCGGGCATCGAAACCGGCGCACTGATGGCACTGTATTTTGCTGATGAAGCCATCATCACCACCAACCCGGAAGTCTCCTCGGTACGTGACTCTGACCGTATTCTGGGCATTTTGTCTTCCAAATCTCGCCGTGCCGAGAGAGGCGAATCGCCAATCAAGGAACACCTGCTGCTGACCCGCTACAACCCAGGACGCGTCAGCCGTGGCGACATGCTGAGCATGGAAGACGTGCTCGAAATTCTGCGCATTCCATTGGTCGGCGTTATCCCGGAAGACCAATCCGTACTGCGTGCATCCAACCAGGGTGAACCGGTGATCCTCGACGCCGAGTCGGATGCCGGCAAAGCCTATGACGATACCGTTAGCCGCCTGTTAGGGGAAGAACGCCCCTTCCGCTTCATTGAAGAAGAGAAGAAGGGTTTCCTGAAACGCCTTTTTGGGGGATAAACCATGGCATTACTAGACTTCTTTCTGTCCCGCAAAAAGCAGACAGCCAATATAGCCAAGGAACGGCTGCAGATTATCGTCGCAGAGCGTCGTCGCGGGGACAGTGAGCCCCCGTATCTGCCTGATTTGAAACGCGATATTCTGGCGGTAATTTGCAAATATATTCAAATCGACCCTGAAATGCTGCACGTGCAGTTTGAGCAGAAAGGGGATGATATTTCGGTACTTGAACTCAACGTGACATTACCGGAATCGGAAGAAGTAACTAAATGAGTGTGACGCACTAATTACCCCCTGTATATTTTCTTGCAGGGGGTAACTGTATGCATAACCAGTTATTGAGATAAAAATCGCCTAATAATCGTTTTTAGCCTTTGGGATTAATCTCAATTAATCTTGCGTCACTGTTGTTTAAAGTAAATGCTGTCGGTAAGTGTTGTTATGGTTATTTCTAATAAATAATCGGAGCAGCGTTTCCTTACCCTGCCCCAAGTTTTACCACTCGATTAATAATCCTTCAAAATAGCCTGCAGCGGCGCCGCCAATAAATCACCGCGCCAACCGCTGATTAATTCTGGCAGGCTGTCAGCACCCTTCAATTTCCAATGCCAATTCAGCAGTTGGTTAATCTGTCGGCGCGATGCCAGTAATTCACTGCTCAACCCGCTTTGCTCACTGACAATGACGATCGCCGCCTTGATATCCTTGAACACTTTCTTGTAGCCCGGCTGATCGATCAGGTTCGACAGCGGTGCCGGCAGTGCAGCCTCATCCAGCTCATTAGCCTCTGCCACCAGCGCCAACAGCGTTTTACCGTGATAACGAATTTCCGGACCGCTCAGGCCCAGAGAGTCCAATTCCCCCAGCGATGTCGGCATATGTCGCGCCACCTGCCAAAGGTTTTCCTCACGTACCACGAAGTTTACCGCCAGATCGCGCTCACGCGCCTGACGCAGGCGCCATTCAGCCAGCTTCTGCAAGCAGCCCAACTGACGCGGACGCAGTTGCCAGGCATTGGTGATTTCACGGTAGGCCAATTCTGGCGCCAGCGTCTCGCTACGGCGTTGGCATAGCAACAGGCATTCATTATTAGCGGCAGCCGTCCAACCGGCCTCTTCAGTTTCCTGAACCAGGCGTTTGGCCATCGGCAGCAGATAGAACACGTCAGCCGCCGCATAGACGCACTGTTTTTCCGTCAGCGGACGCGCCAGCCAGTCGGTGCGGGCTTCGCTTTTATCCAACTCCACCTGCATATACTCCGCCACCAGGGTCGCAAAACCGCAAGACAGCGGTCGACCGGTGAAGGCCGCCAGAATTTGGGTGTCCACCATCGGAGTCGGCAGCGTTTTGAACGCGTTGAGGAACACTTCCAGATCCTCACTGCCGGCGTGCAGGAACTTCACAATCTGAGTATTACTCAGCAGCTCGATAAACGGCTGCCATTGCTTGATTGGCAGGGGGTCAATCAGGGAGAGTTGTTCACCGTCGTATAACTGAATCAGGCCTAACTGCGGATAATAGGTGCGCGTTCTGACAAATTCGGTGTCCAGCGCTATCTGGGCATGCTTTTTCGCCTGCTCGCAGACCTGCTGCAATCCGGCATCGGTAGTGATCAACTGATAGTTCAAAACGTCATTCTCTTGGTCGCTTTCATGATTCAAACACAACAACGCCGGCATTCACCGGCGTTGTTGATCTGTAAGGCGTGGATGATAACCTAGGCGGCATCGGCCGCTGCAGGTTTTTTCTGCTCATCACGCAGTTCTCGCCGCAAAATTTTACCGACGTTAGACTTCGGCAACTCGTCACGGAACTCAACAATTTTAGGCACTTTATACCCGGTAAGCTGCCGACGACAATGGGTCAACAGTTCTTCTTTGGTCAGCGAAGCGTCTTTCTTCACCACGCAAATTTTAACCGTCTCACCGGTTACCTCATTCGGCACGCCAATCGCCGCGCACTCCAATACTTTCGGATGCTGACTGACCACGTCTTCAATCTCGTTCGGGTATACGTTAAACCCGGAAACCAGGATCATGTCCTTCTTCCGGTCGACGACGCGGACAAAGCCCATATCGTCCACTGTAACGATATCACCGGTCGCGAGCCAGCCATCTTTCAATACTTCATCGGTGGCATCCGGCCGCTGCCAGTAGCCTAACATAACTTGCGGTCCTTTGACCCACAGTTCACCCGGCTCACCAACCGGCACGTCCTGACCGTTATCGTCCACCAGTCGAATATCCGTCGAGGGTACAGGCAAACCGATACTGCCGCTGTAGTGTTTCAGATCGTAAGGGTTACCGGAGACCAGCGGCGCGCACTCCGTCAGGCCGTATCCTTCCAGCAAGTGCTTACCGGTGGTTTTCTCCCACTTGTCCGCCACCGATTTCTGTACTGACATGCCGCCGCCGACGGAAAAACGCAGGGTGGAGAAATCCAGCTTGTGGAAGTCCTCGTTGTTCAATAGCGCATTGAACAGGGTGTTCACCCCACTCATGGCGGTGAACGGATATTTGCCCAGCTCTTTCACCAGCCCTGGAATGTCGCGTGGGTTGGTGATCAGCAAATTGCGCCCACCCAAATCGATAAACAGCAGGCAGTTCACCGTCAGCGCGAAAATGTGATACAGCGGCAGCGCCGTTACCACCAACTCCTGCCCTTCACGAAACAGCGGCAAATAGGCAGCTTTGGCCTGCTCCAGGTTGGCCTGCATATTACGGTGTGTCAGCATCGCGCCTTTGGCCACGCCGGTAGTCCCACCGGTATACTGCAGGAACGCCAGATCGGTGTTGATAATATCGGGTTTAACATACTGTTGGCGACGCCCGCGCTGGAGCGCACTGCGAAAAGAAACGGCAGCCGGTAGATGATATTTCGGCACCAGCCGCTTGATGTATTTGACGACGAAGTTAACCAGCGTGCCTTTGGCGGCGGAGAGCTGATCGCCCATACGCGTCAGGATCACATGCTTGACCTGGGTGTTGAACACCACTTTTTCCAGCGTGTGAGCAAAGTTGGAGACGATCACGATGGCACTTGCGCCACTGTCGTTCAGTTGATGTTCCAATTCACGTGGCGTATACAGCGGGTTAACGTTCACCACCACCATACCCGCACGTAAGATACCAAACAGCGCGATGGGATACTGCAACAGGTTCGGCATCATCAGAGCAACGCGGTCGCCTTTCTGCAGCCCCAGCTCATTTTGCAGGTAAGCCGCGAAAGCCCGACTACGTTCTTCCAGCTTGCGGTAGGTCATCACCTCACCCATGTTAATGAAAGCCGGTTGATCTGCGTAGCGCTGAACCGCATTTTCAAACATTTCGACCAAAGATGAATAACGATCGGCGTCGATCTCTGCCGGAACATCCGCCGGGTAACGTTTTAACCAGACCTTATCCAAGGTATTACTCCTGAAATTATTATTCATTATCATCATCGCAGCCCTCAAATATGCAGCCAAACCATAACAATATTTTAACTCAGCAGACCAGTTTGAGTTTTAAACAATATTCAGGTTGCGATGTACGTCACTAATTGGCGGTCATTCCCTACGCCAAAAGAATAAGGCGGCCGGAGCCGCCCTATTAAAATTTAACAACAAGCAAGCATTACTCGGTAACGATGGTTTGCACCTGCACTGGGCCAGGGTTGTACCAGCCATACCCCACGCCCCAACCGGGGCCCCAGGTACCGCTACGCCAGCCCCAGGGGCCCATCGGCGCCGGTGGCATCATCACCTGCTGAGACAGATGCCAGCGTTTGTAGCCAGTGGCATTCATGGTAACAAACTTGTACGGTGTCATGCCGATCTTGCCGTCTTTCACGCCGGTGATTGGCCCAACTACCGTCACTAACTGGCCCTTAAAATCAACCGGTTCCAGGAAGCCATTAACCGAGGCTATCAGACGACCCCGTGACGGCTCACCCAATATCGGCCGGGCGCCGGAATCGAGCGGCACGGCCGCAATTTCCAGTAACGTGCGCCCCTGCTCATTGGCAACGTTCACAACGGTACCGCCAAAGCGAGCTTCAGCGCCGACAAACAGGTTCGGCGCATTCTGTACCGAAGACAGCTGCTGCACCGGCGTTGCCGTGCTGCCTTTAATCGCATCAGGCACGGTTACGCAACCTGACAGCGCCAGCACGCTGCCGGCAATAGCCAGCAGCGACATTTTTTTACAAACAGTGCGGGTTAACATCGTCGCAATCTCCTGAAATGGCTGTAACTTTGACATCAATTCACGGAGCAAGTTGCAGATCATTCCTATCCCTATTGCCGCCAAAGCACAATAGGTTGCGGCTATTCGCGCCCCGGCAATTTTTTCCAGGTGACTTCATTACGCAAATAGGTCGGCTCGGCATTTTCTACCGCGACCGCCAAACCCTGTTGCCAGGCATGCAGCGCCAACGGCAGCATATCTTCCGCCTGCGGTAACAACATTTGCCCATCGCTCAGGGTTAACGTGGAACCGGCAACCAAATCCGGATAGGTTTGCCAGCCGGTGCCGACATGCGCCCAGTGGCCTTGCAGACCTTGCGCGCGCACCAGCGCCTGCGCCGGGGTAAGTACCGCTTCACCTTCACTTTCAAGCCAGTTACCGTCCTGCTGACGTTCAAACTGACCCCAGTAGACTTCGCCCATACGCGCATCTATCGCCGACAGCACACGGTCAGCCCCGGTGAGTCGCCAGGCGCCCTGCGCCATGGTTTGCAGCGTGGAAACGCCCAGCAAGGGCAAGTCGGCGCCCAGCGCCAAGCCCTGAGCAATACCAATGCCGATACGCACGCCGGTAAAGCTGCCCGGCCCGCGGCCAAAAGCCAGCGCATCGAGCTGGCCAAGGGTGACCCCGGATTCCGCCAGCACCTGCTGCACCATAGGTAAAATACGTTGCGTATGCTCACGTGGGCACAGCTCAAACAGGGCGTGGATTTCGCCTTGATTCCAGATAGCAACGGAACAGGCTTCCGTCGCTGTATCGATCGCTAAAATTCGCGTGGACATGCCAACCTCAGGCGGGAAAAAAACAGGGTTTTTCATACAGGGCGCGCATTGTAGCACAGCCCTGGGGTCACGCCTATCCGCTAGCGATCTGCCTGCAGGAAGGCAATCGCCTGGGCGATATCGCGGGTACGCGGCGTCGGCGGCAGGCTATTGAGGAAAACTTCACCATAGGGGCGCATCACCAACCGATTGTCGCAAATCACCAGCACGCCGCGATCGTCGGTATCGCGGATCAGGCGTCCAACCCCCTGTTTCAGGGTAATGACCGCGTCCGGAAGCTGCACATCGTTAAACGGATCGCCACCACGTAATCGGCAGTCCTCAATCCGTGCTTTCAACAACGGATCATCGGGTGAGGTAAACGGCAGTTTGTCGATAATCACGCACGACAATGCATCGCCGCGTACATCTACCCCCTCCCAGAAGCTGCTGGTCGCCACCAACAGGGCATTGCCGGCCTCGACAAACTGAGCCAGCAACTGCCCCTTGCTGGTTTCCCCCTGCAACAACACCGGCAAGGTCATGGTGGCACGGAACTCTTCCGCCAATTCCCGCATCATCTGGTGCGAAGTACAAAGGAAGAAGCAGCGGCCGTTATTGGCTTCAATCAGCGGCCGAAGCATGCGTGCCAATTGCCGCGCGCCGCCAGGCTGGTTTGGTGAGGGTAAAAAGCGCGGTACGCACAGCAAGGCCTGTTTGGCGTAATCGAATGGGCTGGCCAGCAGCAGCGTTTTGGCCTTATTCAACCCCAGACGCTCGGTAAAGTGGCCCATCTGCTCGTTAACCGACAGCGTTGCCGAGGTGAAAATCCAGCTGCCCGGTTTTTCATCCAGCAACTCACGGAAACGATCGGCCACCGTCAGCGGCGTCAACGCCAGTACAAAGTGACGCGAGTTGCACTCATACCAATAGCTGAACCCCGGTTCATTGACCTCTTTCAAACGTTTGAGACGGGCACGATATAACGTAGCGCGTTCAAAAGCCGCGTCCAACAAGGCCGAACGGCCAAGGGAAAGTTTGACCACGTCATAACACAGCTCCAGCGCATCATCGAGCAGCAGCAAGGCGCGTTGTACATTGGGCTGGCTCAGCACCTCACGCAGGTTGCCGCGAAAGCCTGGTTCTCCCAACATCAAACGAAAATCCTGCGTGCTTTGGCTGAGGCGGTCGGCGCTTTTTTGCAGTTGTGCGGCATCGCGCACTTCGGTGCGATAGGCAATGGAAATGTCTTTGGCCAGGTCCAGCAGTTGACGGCTGGTCAGTTGCTTACCGAAATATTGGCTGGCGATATCCGGGATCTGATGCGCTTCATCGAAGATCATCACATCGGCCTCAGGGATCAGTTCGGCAAAGCCGCCCTCCTTCACCACCATATCGGCCAGGAACAGATGGTGGTTCACCACCACCACATCGGCATCCATCGCACGACGACGCGCTTTGACCACAAAGCAATCTTTATACAAAGGGCAATCGCTGCCCAGGCAGTTGTCGTTAGTGCTGGTCACCAGCGGCCAAACAAAGCTGTCTTCCGCCACGTCGCTGCAACTGCTGATGTCGCCCTCTTTGGTCATGGACGACCATTTGCGCAGATGGACCAGATCGATCAGCGTTTGCCCGGCCAACTCGCCGCCCGCCATCGACTGTTGCTCCAGACGTTCCAGACACAGGTAATTGGAGCGCCCTTTCAGCAGCGCCATCTTGCCTTTGTACTTCAGTGCCTTGGCCACGGTGGGCAAATCGCGTGCATAAAGCTGATCCTGCAACGCTTTTGACCCGGTGGAAATAATCACTTTGCGATCGGCCCGCAGTGCCGGCACCAGATAGGCGTAGGTTTTGCCGGTACCGGTGCCCGCTTCGACCACCAGTTCCTGCTTGAAATTAATGGCTTCGGTGACCGCTTCCGCCATCTGCCGCTGTGCTTCACGCGGTTTGAAACCCTTGATTGCCTGCGCCAGGGCGCCGTCTGTTGCGAAATCGTCTGCCACGCTATCTCTCTGCCGATGTAATTCAGCGCTAATTATGCCTATCCTGCCGCGTGGCTACCACCGACTTTATCGTCACACATTTCTGCCGATGGCTGTGTTACCCTTAACGCGATGATGATATGGAGATAATTGCATGAATATCGAACGAATTGATCCAGACAAACGTTGGTCCGAAGCCGTCGTTCACAACGACACCGTCTATTACACCAGCGTGCCGGAAAACCTGGATGATGACGCTACCGCCCAAACCGCGAACGCCCTGGCAGCAATTGACGTGATCCTGGCGCGCGTTGGGTCAGATAAAAGCCGGGTGCTGGACGCCACCATTTTTCTGGCCGACGATGCCGATTTTGCTGCCATGAACGCCGCCTGGGATGCCTGGGTAGTTGCGGGTAGCGCGCCGGTACGCTGCACCGTGCAAGCCAAATTGATGAATCCGAAGTACAAGGTCGAAATCAAAATTATTGCTGCGGTATAAACGAAAAAACCGCAGACGATAACGCCTGCGGTTTTATTTTCATCTGCTGCTTAAGCCAGCTTGATGATCACCATACCTGCCAGCAACAACACCAAACCAATCCAGCCTTTGGCATTCAGGCGCTGACCGAACAGGATCCAGCCGGCGGCGATTGTCGCGGCAATACCGAAACCACCCCACAATGCATAAGCCACCGACAGGTCTATCCCCTTCACCGCCTGTGCCAGAGCACTGAACGCCCCCAGCACCGACAGCAATGAAAGCAGGCCTAACCAGATTTTACGGAAACCGTCTGACATCTTCAGGAAGATGTTGGCGACAATTTCCAACACAATCGCCAGTCCCAAGAACCCAATGTGGTACAACTCAAGCTGTTGCATGGTTGTCACCTCGCGGGCTGGCCTGTTTTCGTGGTTTGCGGGTACCGGACTTCACCAACAAGATCCCGGCGATCAACGTCACCAGACCCAGCACCTTCAAGGCCGAGATCGGCTCATCGAACCACAATACGCTGAACAAGGTAATAAACAGGATACCGATCCCTTCCCACAGCGCGTAAGCAACGCCAAGGGCAACGCGTTTAATCGCCAATGACAGCATGACGTATGATGCAGTGATCATCACATACATCACAATATGACCGGTCATGCCGCCGCTAACGCTGGCGTATTTCATGGACAGGGTACCGATAATTTCGGCCACGATGGCCAAGCCTAAAAAGATCCAATAAATCATAATTTCTCTCCCAAACGGCGAATAACGCACGCTAAGGCATATTTATCCCGATTTATCTCGTCAGACAGGCGCAACGAGGCGCTGACGACGCAGAGATCCCTGGGGATAAACTGACCCAAACGTAATAAAGAAGTTTGCCCGGCTACGCGGAATGACGGAGGACTGAGCCTGTCACCAGCACCGGTTAAGGGAGAAAGACGCTATAGCTCGCTGCACCAGTGATGCTCACTGGCAAGGATGGCAGACAGGAAAAGCTGGCAAGTAGAGGTTCTGAGGGTAATTCCATTAGTTGTCATCATAATTATTCTCTATTCTCAGCCGCACATTATCTTGTTACACGGAGTGCGATTTGCCCAATATCCTCATCAAGTAAAATTTTCAACTGCGATAGTTGTACCATAGCCAAAAAAAGAAAGCAAACCGCCGTTTTCACAAAAACCATTAAAAAAAAAGTTTAAAAATAAGAAAGTTAAGTAATTTAAAAATAAAAAAAGGCTCAACACGTCGTTGAGCCTTCGTTTAGCGTGGTGCGGGCAAATAATCGTCAAACCCAGACGCGGCGCGGGTTAGGCCGCAGCGCCGCTGACCGCGGTACGTGCCAGTTCGGTGATGCGAGCGTAGTCGCCCTTTTCCAACGCATCGGCCGGAACCAACCAGGAACCGCCGATACACAACACGCTTTTCAGCGCCAGGTAATCACGGTAGTTGTTTGGCGTGATGCCCCCGGTCGGGCAGAAACGCACCTGCGGGAATGGGCCGCCGATCGCCTGCAACGCCTTCACGCCACCGTTGGCTTCCGCCGGGAAGAATTTGAACTCACGCAGCCCGTGATCCATGCCCAGCATCAGCTCTGAAACAGTGCTAATACCCGGGATCAATGGAATCGTGCCTGCAGTTGCGGCCTTCAGCAGCGCGTCCGTCAGGCCGGGGCTGATAGCGAATTGCGCGCCGGCCTCGGTCACTGCCTGCAACTGCTGCGGGTTAATCACCGTACCGGCACCGATAATTGCCTCCGGCACCTCTGCCGCGATAGCGCGGATTGCCTCCATGGCGCAGTCGGTGCGCAATGTGACTTCCAGCACGCGCACACCACCGGCTACCAGCGCCCTGGCCAGCGGCACCGCATGTTCCAGCTTGTTGATCACTATCACCGGAACCACCGGGCCTGCGGTCAGGATCTGTTCTGCGCTGGTTTTCCAGTTTTTCATCGTTACTTCTCCATTACTTACGGGTTATCAATGGCACGCCCCTGCCACAGGGCCCCACGCATTAAAGCGCAGGCGTCCGGCCGTACCCCAAGTGATGTTGCGCCCCGGTACTGCGGGCAAAAAAATGCCGGCAGATAAGCTGCCGGCAGGGTGATTACTCGAACTCGTTCCAGGAACGGCCGTCGCGGGTGATCATCGCTACTGAAGCGACAGGGCCCCAGGTGCCGGATTGGTACGGCTTAGGTGCCTCGTTATCCGCTTTCCACGCGTCCATAATGGAGTCAACCCACTTCCAGGCTTCTTCCACTTCGTCGCGGCGCACGAACAGCGCCTGGATGCCACGCATGGTTTCCAGTAACAGACGCTCATAGGCGTCAGCCACATGCTCCTGGTTGAAGGTTTCAGAGAAACTCAGATCCAGCTTGGTGGTTTGCAGACGGTGCTTGTGATCCAGACCCGGCACCTTGTTCAACACCTGAATTTCGATGCCTTCATCCGGCTGCAGACGAATGGTCAATTTGTTCTGCGGCAACTGCTGGTAAGAATCGCTGAACAGGTTCAATGGCGGGTTCTTGAAGTAGACGACCACTTCAGAACATTTGGTCGGCAGACGCTTACCGGTACGCAGGTAGAATGGCACGCCGGCCCACTGCCAGTTGTCGATATCAACGCGGATTGAGACGAAGGTTTCAGTATTGCTGCTTTTATTCGCCCCTTCCTCTTCCAGATAACCCGGCACCTTTTTGCCCTGCACGAAGCCAGCAGTGTACTGACCACGCACCGTGGTTTCACGTACATTGGTCTGATCGATGCGGCGCAGTGAACGCAGTACCTTCACTTTCTCGTCGCGAATACGGTCAGTCGTCAGATCCGCCGGTGGCGACATGGCAATCATGGTCAGGATTTGCAACAGGTGGTTCTGGATCATGTCGCGCATCTGACCGGCCTGGTCAAAGTAGCCCCAGCGCCCTTCAATACCCACCTCTTCCGCTACGGTGATCTGTACGGAGTCGATGGTGCGGTTATCCCAGTTGGAGGCGAACAACGAGTTGGCGAAACGCAGCGCCAGCAGGTTCAGTACCGTCTCTTTGCCGAGATAATGGTCGATACGATAAACCTGGCTCTCGTTGAAATATTCCGCGACCTGATCGTTGATCACGCGTGAAGAAGCGAGATCGGTGCCCAGCGGTTTTTCCATTACCACGCGCGCCGGTTCGTGGTTCAACTTGGCTTCGCCCAACCCTTTGCAAATCGCGCCAAAGGTGCTTGGCGGCATGGCAAAGTAGTTAATAGTGGTGCGATGTTTCTGGTCCAGCATTTTACCCAATTTGGTAAAATTCTTGCTGTCGTTCACATCCAGGTTGCAGAAATCCAGGCGCGCGCTCAGCGTCGCCCAGAGCTCGTCATCCAGTTTTTCTTTCATAAAGGTGCCAAGCGCTTCCTTGACCACCTTGATATAGGCTTCTTTATCCCACTCGGCACGGCCGACGCCGATGATGCGGGTATCCGGATGGATATGACCGGCTTTCTCTAACTGGTACAGGGAAGGCAACAGCTTACGACGCGCCAAATCGCCTTTCGCGCCGAAAATAACCAGGTCACACGCCTGGGCTGTAGAGGTTACCGCCATGTTCATCTCCTCGTTGCAGGATATTTGTAATTTTCTTACATTACTAATGTACTCTCTTTGACTACGGCCAGTAAACCCGGATCAAAAGTAGAAAAAAAGCCCCAGAAAATGCAGTGTTAAGCGCTACCGGCTCTAAACGTAGGTGCCCGAGCCAAAAACTGTAATTTTCTGTCTTTTTTGATGCTCTTTTACCATTATGAAAGTTAGACACAGGTCATGTTCTGATGAAAAAAGCCTGCATACCCTCTGTCGACACTGCCAACGGTTACCAGCACGTAGTATATTTCCATTAAACCGGCATTGATTTCTCCTTTGATTGAAATCGACATACCCTATGGATTTCAAGTTATAGCAACTGCCATCACCCCGCTGTAGCTTGAAATGCGACGGGTATAAACCATGAGTGACCCTCGTTATATGAATACGCTGGAAAAAATCCAGAGTCATCTGGAGCTGCTGAGCAAATCTGAACGGAAAGTCGCTGAGGTGATCCTGGCCTCCCCGCAGACCGCCATCCACTCCAGTATCGCGACGCTGGCCAGAATGGCAGACGTCAGCGAACCCACCGTCAACCGTTTTTGTCGCCGTCTCGATACCAAAGGCTTCCCCGATTTCAAACTGCATCTTGCCCAAAGCCTGGCCAATGGCACTCCGTACGTAAACCGTAACGTGGAGGAAGATGACAGCGTCGATGCCTATACCGGTAAAATATTCGAATCGGTGATGGCCAGTCTGGATACAGTAAAGGCAAATTTGGATATTGCCGCAATCAATCGTGCGGTTGATCTACTTACCCAGGCAAAAAAAATCTCTTTCTTCGGTTTGGGGGCCTCTGCGGCGGTCGCTCACGACGCGATGAACAAATTTTTTCGCTTTAATATCCCGGTGGTCTACTTCGACGATATCGTCATGCAACGTATGGGCTGCATGAATTCCAGCGAAGGGGACGTAGTGGTGTTAATCTCCCACACCGGTCGTACCAAAAACCTGGTGGAAATGGCGCAGCTGGCGCGTGAAAACGACGCCACGGTTATCGCCATCACCTCACGCGATACCCCTCTGGCGCACGAGGCAACCCTGGCGTTGTTGCTTGATGTTCCCGAAGATACCGACGTTTATATGCCGATGGTGTCACGAATTGCGCAATTAACGCTCATAGACGTGCTCGCCACCGGATTTACCTTGCGCAGAGGGGCCAAATTCAGAGATAACTTGAAGCGGGTCAAGGAAGCGTTGAAAGAATCGCGCTTTGATAAGGGTGTCGTTATCCCCAACAATTTCGACTCGTAACCGATGTGAAAAAACCTGTCGTTCAAGATCATCTGGACGGCGGCATTAGAGGCAGTACCCTGTTAAAACGCTCATGCGGGTAACCCAGGTGAAACATCAGTGTAGTAAAATTACATTTCACTCCAGGTTTCGTTATCCGACGTTATCGCAACACCAATAATTTGCTTCACCAGTCAACGGAGTAATACATGTCCAGACGGCTCAGAAGAACCAAAATTGTTACCACCCTGGGTCCGGCTACTGACCGCGACAATAATCTGGAAAAGATCATTGCCGCAGGCGCAAACGTAGTTCGGCTAAACTTTTCCCACGGCACGGCAGAAGATCATCAGGCTCGCGCCGACAAAGTGCGCGAAATCGCTGCCAAGTTGGGACGTCACGTCGCTATTCTGGGTGACCTGCAAGGGCCGAAAATTCGTGTTTCCACCTTTAAGGAAGGCAAAATCTTCCTTAACATCGGTGATAAATTCCTGCTCGATGCCAACATGGCCAAGGGCGAAGGCGATAAAGAAAAGGTCGGTATCGACTATAAAGGCCTGCCTGCCGACGTGGTGCCGGGCGACGTACTGCTGCTGGACGACGGCCGCGTACAGTTGAAAGTGCTCGAAGTTCAGGGCATGAAAGTCTTTACCGAAGTGACCGTTGGCGGCCCGCTGTCCAACAACAAAGGCATTAACAAACTGGGTGGCGGCCTGTCCGCAGAAGCCCTTACCGAGAAAGACAAAGCCGATATCGTCACCGCAGCAAAAATCGGCGTCGATTATCTGGCGGTTTCCTTCCCGCGCACCGGCGAAGATCTGAACTATGCCCGCCGTCTGGCGCGCGATGCTGGCTGTCACGCCAAGATCGTTTCCAAGGTTGAACGTGCCGAAGCCGTCTGCAGCGACGAAGCCATGGATGACATCATTCTGGCCTCCGACGTAGTGATGGTCGCCCGTGGCGATCTGGGCGTCGAAATCGGCGATCCTGAGCTGGTCGGCATCCAGAAAAAGCTGATCCGCCGTGCTCGCACCCTGAACCGTGCCGTGATCACCGCGACCCAGATGATGGAGTCGATGATCACCAACCCGATGCCGACCCGCGCCGAGGTAATGGACGTGGCGAACGCCGTGCTGGACGGCACCGACGCCGTGATGCTTTCTGCCGAAACCGCCGCGGGTCAATACCCGGCCGAAACCGTAGCCGCAATGGCGCGCGTTTGCCTGGGCGCGGAGAAGATCCCAAGCATCAATGTCTCCAAGCACCGCCTGGACGTACAGTTCGACAACATTGAAGAGGCTATCGCCATGTCTTCAATGTACGCAGCCAACCACCTGAAAGGTGTTACCGCGCTGATTGCCATGACCGAATCCGGCCGTACCGCACTGATGATGTCACGCATCAGCTCCGGCCTGCCTATCTTCGCCATGTCGCGCCATGAACACACGCTGAACCTGACCGCACTCTACCGCGGCGTGACCCCAGTGTACTTCGACAGCCATAACGACGGTGTTATCGCCGCCAATGACGCGGTTAACCGCCTGCGTGATAAAGGCTTCCTGGTCTCGGGTGACCTGGTGATCGTCACCCAGGGTGACGTGATGGAAACCGTTGGCACCACCAACACCAGCCGTATTCTGCGCGTCGAGTAATCTGTCCTGCCGCCGGCCGTTAACGCGGTCGGCATTTTTTCCCGCACCGCCCTTTCCCCCTGTTAAACTCGTCGCCTGTCGCCACCATGGCAAACGGAGAGGCTTCGATGCTTCATCAACACCCACAGCAAAACCGCACGGCACAAAGTCTGGATCTGGACGGTCAGGGGCTGGAAAATCTGGACGATACCTGTCTACAAGGCAACTCACTGCTAAAAATCAGTCTGTATAACAATCGGCTTCGGCAATTCCCACGGCAGATTTTGCAGCATGCCGATCTGCAGGTGTTGAACATCTCTTGCAACCAACTCAGCGAACTGCCAACTGAAATAGGCCTGTTGAAACAGCTGGCCATGCTCGATTGCGGCCATAACCAGGCCAACCAGATACCGGCTGGGATCGGTGAGCTGCGTGAACTGACTTATTTATACCTCAGCGATAACGCCTTTCGCGATCTGCCCCTCGAACTGGGGCGGTTACATAAACTGCGGTATTTGAATGCGACAGATAACCAACTGAGCGAATTGCCTACGGCAATCGTGCAACTCGACGCGCTGCAGGAACTGCGGCTTTACAATAACCAGATTGCCTCGTTGCCTGAGACATTCGGCCAGTTGACCGCCCTGCGGGAACTGCACCTGATGAATAATCGTCTGGTTGCACTACCAGAGCAAATAGCCCAGCTCTCTGCGCTGAGGGTGCTGGATGTGGAAAATAACGCTATCAGCCAGCTGCCAACCACTTTGGGTCGGCTGGCCAACCTGACTCACCTCAACCTCAGAACCAACCGCCTGCAACAGCTACCGACGTCTTTTGGTCAGCTTAAGGCACTGACCACGTTGGATCTGCGCGCTAACCGCCTAAGCGCCCTGCCTGACAGCCTGGCCGAGTTAACCCAGTTACAGCGGTTGGATCTGCGCTGGAACAACTTTGCCGAAATGCCTGCCGTGCTGGAGCCGCTGATTGCCCAAGGTTGCCTGGTGCATATTTGAACCGCCAGAAACAGCAAGGGCCAGTCACCCGCAGATGACTGGCCCTTGGCCCGACGCCAAAACTGAGCTTAGCGGTATAAATCGTCGCGTGAATAGGGTTCGATTTCCCCTTCTTTGCGCGTTTTCAGCAGCTTGAGGATCCAGGTGTACTGTTCCGGGTTGGGACCTACCAGATTCTCCACTTCTTCATTCATCCGGCGGGCAATGGTGCGATCGTCGGCCGTCGCCAGGTCGTCCATCGGCGGTCGTATATGGATATCCAGCATGCTGGTTTTGCCGTCATAGACCGGGAACAGCGGCACAATGGCCGCACGACAGACCTTCATCAGACGCCCGACCGCAGGCAGCGTAGCTTTATAGGTCGCAAAGAAATCCACGAATTCGCTGTGTTCTGCTCCGTGATCCTGGTCCGGCAAATAATAGCCCCAATACCCCTGACGCACAGAACTGATAAACGGCTTGATGCCGTCATTGCGCGCGTGCATGCGACCGCCGAACTTGCGACGTACGGTGTTCCACAGATAATCGACCAGTGGGTTGCTTTGGTTATGGAACATCGCCGCCATCGGCTGACCACGAGCTGCCATCAGCATCGCCGGAACATCCACCGCCCACCCGTGTGGTACCAGGAAAATCACGTTACGCCCTTCTTCACGGATTTTATCCAGCACTTCTTCACCGTGCCAGCGAACGCGCTTCAACACTTTCTCAGGTTGGGTACAGGCCAGCTCCGCCATCAAGATCATCGATTGCGGTGCGGTGGCGAACATCTCGTCGATGATATGTTCACGCTCATTTTCGGGCAGCTCAGGCAGGCAGTACAACAGATTGATGCGCGCACGGCGTCGAGCGCCTTTTGCCACCTTGCCGGCCAGTTTACCTACGGCGCCGAGCACCGGATCGCGCAGACGTGCAGGCACCAGTGAAATACCGGCCATTAACCCGGTTCCCAGCCAAACGCCCCAGTAGCGCGGATGGTAAAAGGCTTTCTGAAATTGCGGAATGAACTCTAGGTTCGATTTTTTCTCGTTTTGCATGCACAAGCTCTTAACATAGCGGTTCGGCTAATCATAATTGCAAAGGGTGATTTTGCAATTCACAACGGCGAAGCACCAATATAAAACAACATCGGCCCGTAATCAGGCCGATGGAATCACTGGCGCGGTAACGCGCCGGGGCAAAGGGATCAATCCAGCTGCAGCTGAGGCACCACTTCTTTCACCTGCGCCAGATAATCGCTGCGATCTTTACCGCTTAGCCCTTCTGAACGCGGCAGTTTCGCCGTCAGCGGGTTGACCGCCTGCTGGTTGGTCCACATTTCGAAGTGCAGATGCGGGCCGGTTGAGCGCCCGGTGTTGCCGGATAGCGCGATGCGATCACCCCGTTTCACCTTCTGGCCTGGCTTAACCAACAGCTTTTTCAGGTGCATATAACGCGTGGTGTACTGGCGACCATGGCGGATGGCCACGTAGTTGCCCGCGGCACCGCTGCGTTTGGCGATCAACACTTCACCGTCGCCCACTGCCAGCACCGGAGTACCGACCGGCATCGCGAAGTCGACGCCTTTGTGCGGCGCAATGCGCCCGGTGACCGGATTCACCCGGCGTGGGTTGAAGTTTGAAGAGATGCGGAACTGCTTCATGGTTGGGAAACGCATGAAGCCGCGCGCCAGGCCCGAGCCCTGACGATCGTAGAATTTACCGTCTTCGGCACGGATGGCGTAATAGTCTTTGCCGCCGGTGCGCATACGCACGCCCAGCAGCTGACTTTGTGCGCTCTTACCGTCAAAATGTTCGCGGGACATCAATACCGAGAACTGATCCCCTTTGCGCAGTTTGCGGAAATCCAACTGCCACTGCAGCGCTTTGATCACCGCATTGATTTCAGCACGGCTCAGACCGGCATCGCCGGCGCTGCTGACGAAGCTGCCGTTCAGACGACCGCTGATCACATTGTTGCGCCATTCGCCCTGCTGCGACTCCTGGGTTTCTTTGAAGTTGTTACCTACGCGGTCATAGGTGCGGGTTTCACGCCGGGAAACTTCCCAGGTCAAACGCTGCAGATCGCCGGCATCGTTCACCGTCCATGACAGCTGCTGGCCAATTTTCAGATTACGCAGATCGCGGTTTTGCGATGCCAACAGCGTGACATCCGACATATCTATGCCGTATTGGGTCAGAATGCTGCCCAGCGTATCACCGGTAGAAACAACATATTCATGCACGCCATCCTCGCCGGCGACCTTTTGGTCCAGCTCATCCTGTGGGATGTCATCATCGGGGGTGGCTTGGTCGAGATCGATCGGTTCGCTGGCTTCTGGCAGCAAGGATCGTAACTGGCTGGATTCTAACTCAATGCTTTTAACGATGGGGTTATGTTCTGGGTGATAAACAAAAGGCCGCCAGACGGCAACGGCCAATGTAACCACTGTCAGCGACCCCAGCATGACGCGGTGGGGCCGTGGCAGATTGTTATACGCCAGAGCGATAGTTCGGACTATCTGCTGCACTCGATTTTATCCTCATAATCTTTACTTCAGGCAGCTCACGTACTGGTTTGACAGCTGAGTCAGGAAGTTCCCGTAGCTGTCTTTCCCCAGTGCGATGCCGGTGCCCAGCGGGTCCAGCGTTCCAGAACGCACTTTGGTCCCTTTGGCAACGGCATTGATTACGGCCGGCCTGAATTGTGGCTCAGCAAAAACGCAGACTGCTTTCTGCTCAACCAACTGTGTTCGAATTTGGTGTAAGCGCTGTGCTCCAGGTTGGATTTCGGGATTCACGGTGAAATGGCCCAGCGGGCTCAAACCGAAATGTTTCTCAAAATAGCCGTAAGCATCATGAAAAACAAAATATCCTTTGCCTTGCACAGGCTTGAGCATGTTACCAACATTTTTGTCAGTTTGCGTCAGTAGATTCTCGAACTGGCGCAGGTTTGCGTCTAATTTGTCCTTATTCTGTGGCATAAGTTCCAATAACCTGTCGTGAATCGCGATCGCGGTCACTTTTGCCACTTCCGGAGACAGCCAAACGTGCATGTTATATTCGCCATGATGGTGCCCATCGCCCTCATCGTGATCGGCATGATTATGCGCATCCGTTGCATGATCATGGTCGTGTTCATGCTCATGATCGTCGTCTTCGCCCTTCATCAACAGCGGTTTTACTCCGCTCAGTTCGCTGATGGCCAATTGACGATTAGCCGACACCGGCGTTAGGGATTTTGTCAGAAAAGCTTCCATATCCGGGCCTACCCACACCACCAGATCGGCGGCACGCAGGCGTTGGATATCGGAAGGTCGCAAGGCGAAATCGTGCGGCGAGGCGCCATCCGGCAGCAGCACCTCGGTCGGCGTTACGCCATCGGCGATAGCGGAGGCGATAAAGCCCAGTGGGCGAATGGATGTCACTACCGCCGCAGAGGCGCTGCTCAGCGGTCCGGCCATCATCAGTGCGCTAGCCAGCAACGTGCGCTGCAGCCATTTATTTTTATGTGCCATTATCAGTAATCCCGTCGTTTTCATCAGCGAGGCGTGATATTATAACATTCGGTTAGTTCTGCAAAATGTAATCATGAGATGTCCACACTGACAACGCTAAAAAATATCTCCGTCTCCTTTGGTAACCGTAAGGTGCTGTCGAATATTTCGCTCAGCCTTCAACCGGGCCGTATTCTGACGCTGCTCGGCCCAAACGGCGCGGGCAAATCCACGCTGGTGCGCGTGGTACTCGGGCTGGTTGCGCCAACGGAAGGTACGCTGGAACGCGAACCGGGCCTGCGTATCGGTTATGTGCCGCAAAAACTGCACCTCGACGCCACCCTGCCACTCACCGTAAGCCGCTTTATGCGCTTGAAACCCGGCGTCAAGAAAGCCGATATTCTGCCCGCGCTGAAACGCGTGCACGCAGCGCACCTGCTCGATCAGCCGATGCAAAAACTCTCAGGCGGCGAGAATCAGCGCGTACTGCTCGCGCGGGCGCTGCTGAACAAACCGCAACTGCTGGTGCTGGATGAGCCAACACAAGGGGTTGACGTCAACGGCCAACTGGCGCTGTACGATCTTATCGACCAACTGCGCAAAGAACTGGGTTGCGCGGTGCTGATGGTGTCCCATGACCTGCATCTGGTGATGGCGAAAACCGATGAAGTGCTGTGCCTCAACCAACACATCTGCTGTTCCGGCGCACCGGAAGTGGTCTCGATGCATCCTGAATTCATCGCCATGTTCGGCAACCGCGGTGCAGAGCAATTGGCGGTCTATCGTCACCACCATAATCACCGTCACGACCTGCAAGGACGAATTGTGTTGAAGAAAACCGGGGGCCGTGAGGCATGATCGAACTGTTATTACCCGGCTGGCTGGCCGGGGTGTTGTTGGCCGCCGCCGCCGGTCCATTAGGCTCCTTTGTGGTCTGGCGCCGGATGTCCTATTTTGGCGATACCCTGGCACACGCCTCTTTGCTGGGTGTGGCCTTCGGGCTGCTGCTGGACGTAAATCCTTTCTATGCGGTGATTGCCGTGACGCTGGTGCTGGCGCTGGTGCTGGTGTGGCTGGAGCGTCGTCCGCAACTTTCCGTTGACACCCTGCTCGGTATTATGGCGCACAGTGCGCTGTCGTTGGGGTTGGTGGTGGTGGCGCTGATGTCCAACGTGCGGGTCGATCTGATGGCCTATCTGTTTGGCGACCTGCTGTCGGTTACCTTCACCGATATCTGGATGATTGCCATTGGGGTCAGCGTCGTACTGTTGATCCTGTGGTGGCAGTGGCGCAACCTGCTTTCGATGACCGTCAGCCCAGAGCTGGCACATGTTGACGGGGTCAATCTGGTCCGTGCTCGTACCGTACTGATGCTGGTTACCGCCCTGACCATTGGTCTGGCGATGAAATTCGTCGGCGCGCTGATCATCACCTCACTGCTGATCATTCCGGCCGCTACCGCACGGCGCTTCGCCCGAACCCCTGAGCAAATGGCCGCCTACGCGGTGCTGGTGGGTGTGCTGGCAGTGACCGGTGGATTGGCCTTCTCGGCATTTTACGATACCCCGGCCGGCCCATCGGTGGTACTGAGTGCGGCGGTGCTGTTCGTCCTGAGCTTGTCCAGGAAGCAGCAAGCCTGACCTCCCTCTCCCAGATAGCAAAAGGGCCGCAATTAGCGGCCCTTTTTAATGCGGATTACGGCGTAATATTTACTCTTCGCGCACCATGCCAAAGTGCTTATAGGCATGATTGGTGGCCATGCGCCCGCGCGGCGTGCGTTGGATGAAACCTTGCTGGATCAGAAACGGCTCGATCACGTCCTCGATAGTTTCCCTTTCCTCGCCGATCGCTGCCGCCAGGTTATCCAGGCCCACAGGGCCGCCGGTGAACTTGTCGATTATCGCCAGCAACAGTTTGCGGTCCATGTAATCGAAGCCTTCGGCGTCAACGTTCAACATATCCAGCGCCTGCATCGCCACCTCGCCATTGATCACGCCATTGGCGCGGACTTCGGCAAAATCGCGTACCCGACGCAGCAAACGGTTGGCGATACGCGGTGTACCGCGCGCACGGCGAGCCACTTCATGTGCGCCCTCGTCCGACAGATCCAGCCCCAGACAGTTAGCGCTGCGTGAAACGATGTGCTGCAGATCGGCAACCTGATAAAACTCCAGACGCTGCACAATGCCGAAGCGATCGCGCAGTGGCGAAGTCAGGGAACCGGCGCGGGTGGTTGCCCCCACCAGCGTGAACGGCGGCAAATCGAGTTTGATCGAGCGTGCTGCTGGGCCTTCACCGATCATGATATCCAGTTGGTAATCTTCCATCGCCGGATACAGCACTTCTTCCACTACCGGAGACAGACGGTGGATTTCATCGATAAAAAGGACGTCGTGCGGTTCCAGGTTGGTCAGCATCGCCGCCAGATCGCCCGCCTTTTCCAGCACCGGCCCGGAGGTGGTGCGCAGGTTAACGCCCATTTCATTGGCAACGATGTTGGCCAGCGTGGTTTTCCCCAACCCGGGCGGGCCGAAGATCAGCAAATGGTCCAGAGCGTCGCCACGCTGCTTGGCAGCCTGAATAAAGATTTCCATCTGCTCGCGGACATGCGGCTGACCGACATACTCCGTCAGCAGCTTCGGCCGGATGGCGCGATCAAGAATTTCTTCTTCATTGATCGGCTCGGCAGAAATCAGGCGATCGGCTTCAATCATTCTCTACCCCTTATCGGCGCTTACAGCGCGGCACGCAGCGCGTCGCGGATCAGGGTTTCGCAATCTGCACCCGGCTTGGCGATTTTACTGACCATGCGACTGGCCTCCTGCGGTTTGTAGCCCAGCGCCACCAGCGCAGAGGCCGCTTCGGCTTCCGCATCCAGTTCGGCCGCCTTCGCCGCTGTGGCAGGAAGCGTGATTTCACTGCTGCTGTTGAACAGATCGCCATTAAGCCCTTTGAAGCGGTCTTTCATTTCGACCACCAGGCGCTCTGCGGTTTTCTTGCCTACGCCCGGCAATTTTATCAGCGACGTGATCTCTTCACGCTCAACCGCGCTGACAAACTGCTGCGCTGACATGCCGGACAGAATGGCCAGCGCCAGCTTAGGGCCAACGCCGTTCACTTTAATCAGTTCGCGAAACAGCGCGCGCTCTTGTTTATCGTTGAAGCCATACAGCAGTTGGGCATCTTCGCGCACCACAAATTGGGTAAACACGATAGCCTCTTGCCCCAGCTCGGGCAGTTCATAAAAGCAGGTCATCGGCATATGCACTTCATAGCCCACGCCGTTTGCCTCCAGTAATACCAGTGGCGGTTGCTTTTCCAGAATATAACCTCTGAGACGACCTATCATTTACCCTCCTGCTGAATTCCTGAGCATGACCTTCTGCCATGCCGTGCTGCTAAAGCTTATAACATAAAAAAGGCTGGATGAATATCCAGCCTCATACTGCTGACAAAGTCCTCTATATTTAACATCAGCGATCTGAGTGCTAATAAAAACAAAGGATGATGTCTACAGGTTTACCCCAAACATCCGAAAACCACGCTTTTCGGGTGTTTGTTATCAAACTAAGGCTGGATGAATATCCAGCCTCGGAACTGATTAAGCGTTACTTTAAACGTCCACGCGCCAGGTTCAATCGCCCTTCGCTCATCCGCAGCACGTTTTGGCTGAGGTGACAGTGGGTAATGGCGATCGCCAGCGCATCGGCGGCATCGGCCTGAGGATTGGCCGACAGCTTAAGCAGCGAGCGCACCATATGCTGCACCTGTGCTTTTTCGGCCGCGCCGGTACCGACCACCGTTTGTTTAACCTGACGTGCCGCATACTCAAACACTTCCAAATTCTGGTTCACGGCAGCAACAATAGCCACGCCGCGCGCCTGCCCAAGCTTGAGCGCCGAATCCGGGTTTTTCGCCATAAACACCTGTTCAATAGCGAAAAAGTCTGGTTTAAACTGGGTAATGATTTCACTGACGCCCGCATAAATCAGCTTTAAGCGCGTCGGCATGTCATCCACTACGGTACGAATACAGCCGCTGGCAATATAGCTCAACTGGCGGCCCTGCTGACGAATCAGGCCGTAACCGGTGACGCGCGATCCGGGATCGATACCGAGTATGATCGTCATCCCTACACCCACCTTGCGTTAAGCATTAACTTCGCCAGGCGCTGCCACAAGACAGCGCCGTACTTCAACCCCATTACAGCGTCGCAGCAACCTCGTCGGAGATCTCACCGTTGTGGTAAACCTCCTGCACGTCGTCGCAGTCTTCCAGCATGTCGATCAGGCGCAGCAGCTTAGGCGCGGTTTCTTCATCCATATCGGCTTTGGTCGATGGGATCATGGAAACTTCTGCCGACTCGGCGGTGAAACCGGCAGCGGTCAGCGCGTCTTTCACTTCACCCAGGTTTTCCCAGGCGGTGAAGACGTCGATAACGCCATCGTCGTAGCTGACGATATCTTCAGCGCCGGCTTCCAGCGCAGCTTCCATCACCACGTCTTCATCCAGGCCCGCTGCGTAAGTGATCACGCCCTTCTTGGTGAACAGGTAAGCCACGGAGCCGTCGGTGCCGAGGTTACCGCCACACTTGGTGAAGGCGTGACGCACTTCCGCCACGGTACGGTTACGGTTGTCACTCAGGCACTCGATCATGACGGCAGTGCCGCCCGGGCCGTAGCCTTCATAAATGATGGTTTCCATATTGGTATCATCATCACCGCCTACCCCACGCGCGATGGCACGGTTCAGAGTGTCGCGCGTCATGTTGTTGGACAGCGCCTTGTCGATCGCCGCACGCAGACGCGGGTTAGCCCCCGGATCGCCACCGCCCAGTTTCGCGGCGGTCACCAGCTCGCGAATAATTTTGGTGAAAATTTTACCGCGCTTGGAATCCTGCGCTGCTTTACGGTGCTTTGTGTTGGCCCACTTACTATGACCTGCCATAAAAAATCTCCGAAAAAAATTACTGGACTGAATTAATCACAAACTCTTCAATCGCCTGCTGATTGCTCCAGGACTTGGTCAACTTCACGGCTTCCGCCGCCTCAAGCCACTGGTAGGCGTGATGCTCGGTAATCACCGGATCGCGCTCTTCAGGCAAAGCCAGACAGAACCAGTGCTCTTTATTGCGCGTGGTTCCCGGGGCATAGCGATGTCGCAAATGGACAAAGAGTTCAAACTCCACACAGCGCTGGCAATCGAACAACGGCAGTTTCTCTGCTTCGATATCGATGCCGACTTCTTCCATGACCTCACGCCGTGCGGCATGCGGCGGCGACTCATCTTCCTCCAGGCTGCCGGTCACCGACTGCCAGAATTCGGTATCATCGCGCCGCTGTAACATCAGCACCCGACCACTGGATTTGGCATAAATCACTACCAGAATAGACTCGGGACGCTTGTAGTTCATTACTTGTTCTCTACATTTGAATCGTCAGTCGCTTTCTTTACCACGCTGATTGCCAGCTCCTGCAACGACGCCGGGTTCGCGAAGCTTGGTGCTTCGGTCATCAAGCAGGCCGCAGCGGTGGTTTTAGGGAAGGCGATCACGTCACGAATGTTGTCGGTGCCGGTCAGCAGCATCACCAGACGGTCCAGACCGAAAGCCAAACCGGCGTGCGGCGGCGTACCGTACTTCAACGCGTCCAACAGGAAACCGAATTTTTCGCGTTGCTCGTGTTCGTTAATACCCAGAATGCTGAATACCGTCTGCTGCATTTCGCTACGGTGAATACGCACGGAACCGCCACCCACTTCGTAGCCGTTAATCACCATGTCGTAGGCGTTGGCGATGGCATTGATTGGCGTGTTGGCCAGCTCTTCCGGGCTCATGTCGCGCGGTGCGGTGAACGGGTGGTGCATCGCTGCCAGTCCACCTTCGCCGTCTTCTTCGAACATCGGGAAGTCCACGACCCACAGCGGTGCCCAGCTGTCCAGCTTGGTCAGTTCCAAATCACGGCCCAGCTTCAGACGCAGCGCGCCCATCGCATCGGTGACAATCTTGAAGCTGTCGGCGCCGAAGAACAGAATGTCGCCGCTCTGCGCGTTGGTACGCGCCAGAATTGCTTCCAGCACTTCTGCGCTGAGGAATTTAGCAATCGGGCTTTGTACGCCTTCCATGCCGGCGGCACGGTCATTGACCTTCAGCCAGGCCAGGCCTTTGGCACCATAGATGTTAACGAAAGTGCCGTACTCATCGATCAGCTTACGGGTCAGCTGCGCACCACCAGGTACACAGATCGCGGCAACGCGGCCTTTGGCATCGTTAGCCGGGCCGGAGAACACCTTGAATTCCACGTCCTTCACCAGATCGGCAACGTCCACCAGCTCCAGTGGGTTACGCAGGTCCGGCTTGTCCGAGCCATAGCGACGCATGGCTTCTTCGAAGGTCATGACTGGGAAATCACCCAGATCTACGCCCTTCACGTCCAGCCACAGTTCACGCGCCAGTTTCTCCATCACTTCACGCACCTGATCGGCGGTCATGAAAGAGGTTTCCACGTCGATCTGGGTAAATTCAGGCTGAC
Organism: Serratia sp. AXJ-M; assembly: GCF_046531865.1. Classification (NCBI taxonomy): domain Bacteria; kingdom Pseudomonadati; phylum Pseudomonadota; class Gammaproteobacteria; order Enterobacterales; family Yersiniaceae; genus Serratia; species Serratia sp. AXJ-M. Next base: position 2,954,716 of record NZ_CP059394.1, read on the forward strand.
GGTCGGCACGCAGGTCTTCGTCGCGGAAGCATTTGACGATTTGGTAGTAGCGGTCGAAACCGGACATCATCAACAGCTGTTTGAACAGCTGCGGCGACTGTGGCAACGCATAAAACTTGCCTTTATGTACGCGGCTCGGGACCAGATAGTCACGGGCGCCTTCCGGCGTGGCCTTAGTCAGCATCGGGGTTTCGATATCGAGGAAACCGTGGCTGTCCATAAAGCGGCGCACAAAGCTGGTGATTTTGGCACGGGTTTTCAGGCGATCGGCCATTTCCGGGCGACGCAGATCCAGGTAGCGGTATTTCAGGCGCGCTTCTTCGGTGTTGACCTGGTTGGAATCCAGCGGCAGTGGCTCGGAGCGGTTGATGATCTCCAGTGCATGGGCGAACACTTCTACTTCACCGGTAGCCATATCTTTATTGATCTGGCTGTCCGGACGGGCACGCACGGTGCCGACGATCTGGATGCAGAATTCATTGCGCAGGTCGTACGCCTTGTCGAACGCGGCCTTCTGGTCCGGATCGAAGAACACCTGCACGATGCCTTCGCGGTCGCGCATATCAATAAAGATCAGGCCGCCCAGATCGCGACGACGGTTGACCCAACCACACAAAGTGACTTCCTGGCCCACGTGAGACAGATTCAACTGCCCGCAATATTCAGTACGCATACGCTATCCTTTTGGCTTAAGCCGATGCCGCGCGGGCTTTTGGCGCCTGCCACGCGGCTGTTTTCTGATGAACTCAATACCCGTCATCTTTCAAGTTGCAGCGTTGTTATCTGCACTCTCTCACCCCAGTGACTTACTCAAGTAGGCACCAGAGGCGAGATAGCTGGCTGCCTGGCTGCAACTCGAAAGCTATAGGGTATATTTACTTGCCCGGTTTGAAGTCGGTTGCATACCAACCGGTACCCTTTAACTGGAAACCGGTGGAAGAAATCAGCTTGGTTAACGCGGGCTGCCTACACGCCGGACAATCCGTCAGCGGCGCATCGGAAAATTTTTGCAACTTCTCTAACCGGTGGCTGCAAGCACCACATGCATATTCATAAATCGGCATAGGTCGTTGGAGTAAAGTGAGCTGAAAAAAGGCGATCATTATAAAGGAAATTCATGCGCCAGATAAGTGCGAACACAGCTTTGTTGCAGCACTAAATGGTGTGTTTTTGCCCGAAGTAACACATTGATTAACAAATTTCTCATTAACCGGTGATGCTTTTTTCACGTAGCCTGAATCGATGCTTGTTTAGCGCGCTATCTAAGCTGCGCGTATTTCATCCACCTTGTCACGAGATATTTCCATGTTGAAACTTGATGCTCACACCACCGCACTGGTGTTAATTGATTTGCAAAACGGCATCCTGCCCTTCGCCGGTGGCCCACACAGCGCCGAAAGCGTGGTGGCCAATGGCGCGCAGTTGGCGGCACATTTCCGTTCGCTGGGGGCACCGGTGATCCTGGTACGCGTCGGCTGGTCCGACTCTTTCGCCGAAGCGCTGAAACAGCCGGTGGACAAACCGTCTCCCGCCCCTGCCGGCGGATTGCCTGCCAACTGGTGGGAATTCCCGGCATCCCTGGCGGTGAGCGACCGCGACATTCTGGTGACCAAGCGCCAATGGGGTGCGTTTTACGGCACCGATCTTGACTTGCAACTGCGTCGCCGTGGCATTAAATCGGTGGTGCTGGGCGGTATCTCCACCAATATTGGCGTGGAATCTACGGCTCGCGCGGCCTGGGAACACGGCTACGAGTTAGTGATAGCCGAAGATCTCTGCAGTGCGCAAAATGCTGAAATGCACCAGTTTGCTTTCGATAATATCTTCCCGCGGTTGGCGCGTGTTCGCAGCACCCGCGAAATTGTTGCCGCACTCGACCAGTAACGCTAACTTGTAGGGGCGCCGCCTGCTGCGCCCACCTTTGACTGGCAGGGAAAATTAAGGAAGATGCTAGCTTGATGTATATCGGACTCCCACAGTGGCAACACCCGGCCTGGAATCGTATCGGGCTGCGCGATCTGGCGGATTACAGCCGCTATTTTAACTGCGTGGAAGGCAATACCACCTTCTACGCGTTACCCAAACTGGAAATAGTCCAGCGCTGGCGCGATATGACCACCGATGATTTTCGCTTCTGTTTCAAGTTCCCCGCCACCGTCAGCCATCAGGCTGCACTGCGTAACTGCGCCGCCGATCTGCAGGCATTTTACCACTGCCTGGGTCCGGTGCATCAGCGCATAGGCCAGCTGTGGCTGCAATTGCCGGCGGCGTTCGGCCCGGCGGAATTACCGGCGATGTGGCAGTTCTTCGACGCTTTGCCGAAAGAGTTTACCTATGGCGTGGAAGTGCGGCATCCGGCGTTTTTCGACAAAGGCGAGGAAGAGCGGCTGCTGAATCAGGGGTTACACCAGCGGGGTATCAACCGGGTGATCCTCGACAGCCGGCCGGTGCATCACGCCCTGCCCAACAGCGCCGCCGTGCGCGATGCCCAGCAGAAAAAGCCCAAGCTGCCGGTGCATGCTCTGGTCACCGCCAACAATCCGCTGGTACGTTTCATCGGCGGCGATGTGCTGCAAGATAACCTGCGCTGGTTCGACGCCTGGCAGCAGAAATTGCCCGTTTGGCAGCAACAGCACCAACCTTTTCTGTTTATACATACGCCGGATAATGGTGATTCCCCCCAGCAGGCACAGAAAATCTGGCAGCAGCTGTATCAGGCTATTCCGAATTTACCCCCTCCACCGGACTGGCCGGAGCAGGATGCGCTGTTTTGACCGATTAATCTGACCAATTACATCAGATTTTTCCTCGCGACAGTGATTGCAATGGCGGCTATGATGCTGGCTGCCAGTTTTGGTTAGGGAATGGAGTTAAAAATGGTAAGCGCGCTTTATGTAGTGCTCGGCGCATTGTTGTTGATCAAACTCTCTTATGACGTGGTTAGGTTAAGGATGCAATACCGTGTCGCCTACGGGGACGGCGGTTTTTATGAGCTGCAAACTGCAATCCGCGTTCACGGCAATGCCGTAGAATACATTCCTATCGCCGCAGTGCTGTTGGTGATCATGGAGATGAACGGCGCTGAAATATGGATGATCCATATTTGCGGTCTGATGCTGATGGCTGGCCGTTTGGTGCATTACTACGGTCTGCGTAACCGCGAGGTGCGCTGGCGTCGATCGGGCATGGCGGCCACCTACATTTCGCTGGTGTTAATGGTACTGGCCAATATTTTCTATCTGCCATGGGATCTTATTTTTAGCCTGCATTAATCCCCTGTTCGTCCTCAGGCGGCTACGCCGCCTGCTTCCGCTGCGCTTTTTGTCATTATCTGTTAGAATACGCCCCTTCGAATTCTGAACCGATTTTCCGCTATGCCAAACCGCGATACTCTTTTTTCTGCCCCGATCGCCAAATTGGGCGACTGGACCTTCGACGAACGCGTCGCTGAAGTGTTCCCTGACATGATCCAGCGTTCCGTTCCAGGCTATTCCAATATCATTTCCATGATTGGCATGCTGGCCGAGCGTTTCGTGCAGCCCGACAGTCGGGTTTACGACCTAGGATGTTCGCTGGGTGCAGCCACGCTGTCGATGCGGCGGAATATCAAGGTGGCGGGTTGCAACATCATCGCCGTCGACAACTCTCCGGCCATGGTCGAGCGCTGCCGCCGTCATATTGATGCCTTCCGCGCCGACACCCCGGTAGACGTTATCGAAGCCGATATCCTTGATATCAACATCGAAAACGCCTCGATGGTAGTCCTGAACTTTACCCTGCAATTCCTCGAACCCGCCGACCGCCTGCGCCTGCTGGAACAGGTTTACCGCGGTCTGCGCCCAGGCGGCGCACTGGTACTGTCGGAGAAGTTCAGCTTTGAAGATGCCGATGTCGGCGAATTGCTGTTCAACATGCATCACGATTTCAAACGTGCCAACGGTTACAGCGAGCTGGAAATCAGCCAGAAGCGCAGCATGCTGGAAAACGTCATGCTGACCGACTCCGTGGACGCCCACAAAGCCCGTCTGAAACAGGCCGGTTTTGAGCATGCGGAAGTCTGGTTCCAGTGCTTTAACTTCGGTTCACTGATCGCGTTGAAAGCGGGAGCCGCAGCATGATTGAGTTTGGCGATTTCTATCAACGCATCGCGAAAAGCAACCTCAGCCACTGGCTGGATACCCTGCCGGCACAGCTCAGCGCCTGGCAGCGCGAGTCACTACACGGTAAATTCAAGCAGTGGTTTAATTCGGTTGAACATTTACCGGCACTGACCCCCACCCAGCTTGATTTGTTGCACGGCGTCCGTGCCGAGATGGAACCCCCTTTGTCGCCGGGCCAGTTGGAAGGCATTGAAAAGATGCTGCGCACCATGATGCCGTGGCGCAAAGGCCCGTTCTCACTGTATGGCATCGATATCGACACCGAATGGCATTCCGACTGGAAGTGGGATCGCGTATTACCGCACATTTCACCGCTGGCTGGACGCACCATTCTCGACGTCGGCTGCGGCAGCGGTTATCACCTGTGGCGCATGGTTGGCGCGGGTGCGCATCTGGCGGTAGGCATAGATCCGATGCAGCTGTTTCTGTGCCAATTCGAAGCGGTGCGCAAGCTGTTGGGCGGCGATCAACGCGCCCACCTGTTGCCGCTCGGTATTGAGCAGTTGCCCGAGCTGGCGGCGTTCGACACGGTATTTTCAATGGGCGTGCTGTACCATCGCCGCTCACCGCTGGACCATTTGTATCAGTTGAAAAACCAGCTGGTTTCCGAAGGTGAGCTGGTATTGGAAACGCTGGTGGTGGAAGGCGATCGCCATCAGGTTCTGGTACCCGGTGACCGCTACGCGCAAATGCGTAACGTCTACTTTATTCCGTCAGCCGAAGCATTGAAATGCTGGCTGGAGAAGTGCGGTTTCGTCGACGTTAAAATCGCCGACATGTGCGTCACCAGCACCGAAGAGCAACGCCGTACCGATTGGATGACCAGTGAGTCACTGGCCGAATTCCTTGATCCACAAGACCCGAGCAAAACCGTCGAAGGCTACCCCGCGCCCTTGCGTGCCGTACTGGTAGCCAAGAAGCCCTAAAGTGAAAAACGTCATCACCTCGTACCTATCGGGATGATGACGTTACGCCCGTTATTTTCGCCAGGCCTCCAGCAAGTCCTTTTCCAGCACGCCGCTGGATTTGCATTCAAAGGGTTTCACTTTGTCATTGCCATCCGCAGCCGTCAGCCCGGCAACCCCGCTAACCTGCACCATGACATGACTTCCCTCCCCGGCGCTATAAATCTGCACCAGTATTCGATATTCCTCCGTCAGATTCGACGGGGTCGCCTGGTCGGTGCAATCCAGATAAAGCCCCGCCAGTTCGGCCTCGCTCCCGGCAGCCCCGATAACGCCAAGTCGACTGTCGGTCAACGTTGGGGTTATCCCTTTCGCGCTGAAAATGGCCAGGGTGCGCGTGAACAGTTCATCCGGTTTTCGGTTACCGATCAGGCTGCCGTCATCGGCTGCCGAAGGAACGGATGCATCACCTGTCGTGCCCTCGGCAGGTTGATTACCGGCTTTTGTCGGCCCATACACCGACACGCAACCTGTCAGCATCAGCAATGCGATAGCGGTTAGTCGTCTCATCGCCATTCACCTGTAATACAAAGAGGCACAGGCGCTTAAACAACAAATCAGCGATACAATCATCAGATAACGCATGCCACTCTCCTTAGCGGTAATAAGCTGCGACGCAGCCGGACAATGCAAGACAGGCCATCAACAACAAAATCAAATAACACTTCATGACTCCTCCATAACCGTACAAATCCCTGTGTTTTATGCAGCCATGCGAGCTGGCTGACGACAGAGGTTATTGCACTTGTTATGGCGCCGTCATTGGACGCCATCAGTGCCAGCGCTGACAGGGCAAGGTCTTCGGGGATCATGGAAATAAAAAAGCCCCGGCAGGAAAACCGGGGCTTGCGGGTTAGCAATGCGTTTTAGGCGCTTTGCGCCAGGGGATCAACCAGGGCCAACGAGTTTTTCATCGCCTCTACCATATCGCCGTCTACGCAATAGTGGCTGAACTCGTCAAACTCACTGTCGGAACACATGGTGACACCGGCTTTGCGATAGCGCATGGTCGAAGGCACCGCATGGCCGGAGGAGCTGTGCAGCTCCTGAATACCAATATCGACAAACTTGTGCAGGTTGCTGAGCCGCACGCCGGCACCGGCCATAATCACCGGTCCCTGGCTGGCCTGCACCAGATCGCGCAGTAAGGGCAATCCCAATTCCGCATTTTGCTGCTGGCCTGAGGTGAGTATCCGCGCCACGCCCAACTGCGTCAGTTGATCGAGCGCCACCAGCGGATTTTGGCACATGTCGAAAGCGCGGTGGAACGTCACCGCCATATTACCGCTCAAACGCATCACTTCTTGCATGCGCGGCAGATCGATATGCCCTTCTTCATCCAGCATGCCCACCACCACACCGGCAAAGCCCATATCGCGGATCTGGGCAATATCATGCTTGATAACGTCAAAATCCACCGCGCCATAGCAAAAATCCCCACCGCGTGGACGAACAATAGGGTGCACCGGCACACCGATCCTGTCGCGTGCCAGACGTAAAGAGCCATAGCTTGGCGTCAAGCCGCCCTCACTTTGGCTGGCACATAACTCTATACGATCGGCACCTGCCCGCTCGGCCGTCAGCGCGCAATCGACGCTATAGCAGCAAACTTCCAGTTTAATCATTGTCACCCCCAGATGACGGCTAACTTGCGACGGCCATTGTTAATTTTTCAATTTCTCATTTAGGCTCATAGTAAGCATAAGCCAGCTCAGGGTAGTAACTATGGCATTCAATTTTGATCTATGGGTAGACCGCAGTCACAGTGACAGCGTTAAGTGGGATAAATATCGCGGCCGCGACGTTATTCCGCTCTGGGTTGCCGATACCGACTTCCCGTCACCGCCGGCAATTATTGATGCCTTGCAGCAACGCGTCGCTCATGCCGTATTCGGCTACGGTCATCCCTCCCCTGAGCTGATTGAGGTTTTTACCCGCCGTATGCTAGAGCGCTACGGCTGGCATATCAATCCTGAATGGCTGGTTTTCCTGCCTGGCCTGGTTTGCGGCCTGAATTTATGCGTGCGGGCTTTTACCACCAAGGGAGAAGGCACTCTGGCCCCCTCGCTAATCTACCCGCCGTTTCGTAAAGCAGCGAAATTTGCCGGCCGCACACAGCTACCGGTGCCGTTGACGCTGCAGGACCGGCGCTGGCTATTGGATTTCAGCGCTGTCGAAGCACAGCTCAGCGGTGCAGAGAGATTATTGATGCTGTGCAACCCGCAAAACCCGGGCGGCACCGTCTACCGCAGACAGGAGCTGTTGCAACAGCATGAGTTTGCCAAAAACCATAATCTGGTTGTTTGTTCAGATGAAATTCATTGCGATCTGTTGCTTGAACCGGGTTGTGAACACATCCCCTTCGCCACGTTGAATGATGATGCCGCCCAGCGCAGCGTCACGCTGATGTCGCCGTCGAAAACCTTCAATATCGCCGGTCTTGGTGCCTCAATGGCAATTATTCCCAACCCGGAGCTGCGCAAGAAGCTGGTCCGAGCGCGCAGCGGTATTGTGCCGGAGGTGGATGTGCTCGCATTGGTTGCTGCGCAGGCCGCTTACCAACATGGGCAAGAGTGGCTGGACGAACTGTTGGTTTATCTACGCGCAAACCGTGATTGGGTGATCGAGCGTATTAATGCCATGCCAGGGCTGGCACTGCAGCCCATCGAAGCCACCTATCTGGCCTGGATAGACTGCAGCCAACTGCCGGTCGATAACCCGCACGCCTTCTTTGAACAGGCCGGCGTAGGATTAAGCCCGGGCCTGGATTTTGGCAACCGGCATTTTGTTCGTTTGAACTTTGGCTGCCGGCGCGAACTGCTCAGCCAGGCGCTAGACCGCATGCTGCTGGCCACCCGCTCGCTGCAGCCCAATTAACCCTGTTCGCTGGCGACAATGTCCCTGATGGAATAAGGATGGAATTTGATCGTCACGGTGCCGTCGGTGATCGCCAGCGTTGGGTTCGGTAAACGTTCACCTTCTCCCTTTGGTGAGCTTTGTTTCAGTTTGATGCCCGGAGCCAGCAGCGCTTCATCCGGCAAGTGGGCCAACGCACGCGCATAAAGCGTGGCCGGTTCGCCGCTAAGCACCAGCTCTACGTGTTCCCAACCTTCGTGCGGATAGCGCTTGTCTCCGGGATAAGGCAACTCCACGCAGTCGATCTGCCAAGGCCCCACCTTAAGTGGCTGCTGAAGATCAAACAGGCAAATAGGACGGCCATTGATCATCGCCTCCGACAGCAGCGAACCACACTGCTCTAACCCCAGTCGCCAGCGTTCAGCGGTAGTGTTTTGATGGCAGCGCAGCGAAACGTGGTCTGCAGTGAACTGGGACAGATCCAGCTGCAGTTTTTCAGCAAACTGGCTCAGCGCCTGCTCAAAACGCGGCAGATCCAGCGCTAAATCGTGAAGTTCGGCAATGGCCGGAAAGCTAGTCATAGGGTCCTCGAAACAACAAAAGCGGTTTTCAGGGGGGTAATTTACACGCCTGAGACGTTGCTATCCACCTGACCGGTCCGGGAAACTGAAATTTTTAACCTCAAAATGCGCAGGGTAAAATGCCCTCCCGTGAAGTCCGGCCAAAGTACAAAAGGAGTATTAACGCAGAAGCTATTATCTGCTTCATTTGACATCAGCCAAGATCCAATTTCAGATGAAAGTTAACGCATAAGTTTATAGCTTTTTCTTATGATTGACGGATTGAGAATATTACTAACTTATTAAGCCTGATAATTCACCTGTTCTGGTATTCATATATGCTTAAAAAATAGTTAACGCTAGCGTAGTAAAAAGGCCATAAAAAATACGTGAAAATAAAAAAATCAATAAATACAATTCTTTATATAAATTTATTTTATTTGCAATCTGAGAATCTTCCTAAACATCCCGTGGGTAATTGCGTGAAAATATCAATTAGGCTACTTTAGTGAAAATTGAGCCGGAGACGATCCTTTATGTTCCTTTTAATAATATCCCTGTTATTAGTGATTATTGCCGCCTATGCGATATACCGTCACTTCAAATCACGTCGCAATAATACGCTGGACGCTGGGCGCAGAAACAAAAAACACTAAGTTTGCTATTTGATTTTTCCATGAGCTTATTCTTTTTGTCCGTCTGAATTATCCGCTCCGTGACCCATTCTCCTCGCCCCTTCGTGGGCCAGCCACGATGCAATGCCTTATCACGCCGTCTTTCGCCTTCCCCCGCGCCAACTGCTGACGTCACTCATCAGATCGGTTACAATTGCAGGCTGTTTTGTGGTGGGTCGGCGTGTTGACGCGTGGCCAGTAAAACCACCTTTGAATCCCACAGGGGCATGGCATACGGCCCCTCGTTCGTCATTAAGGTAACCCGGTGAATATTCAGGTTCTTCTTTCAGATAAAGTCAGCCAGGCGCTGATTGCCGCAGGCGCGCCAGCCGATTGCGAAGCGCAGGTCCGTCAGTCCGCAAAAGCGCAGTTTGGCGACTATCAGGCCAATGGCGTGATGTCCGTTGCCAAGAAACTCGGCATGCCGCCACGCCAGTTGGCGGAAAAAGTGGTGCAACTGCTTGATCTCGGCGACGTCGCCAGCAAAGTGGAAATTGCCGGTCCAGGTTTTATCAATATCTTCCTGAACAGCGACTGGGTCGCGCAGCAAACTGATTTGGTGCTTGGCGCGCCAAAACTGGGCATTGCGCCCGTCAAACCGCAGACCATCGTGATTGACTACTCTGCGCCCAACGTGGCGAAAGAAATGCACGTCGGCCACCTGCGCTCCACCATTATCGGTGACGCTGCGGCACGCACTCAGGAATTCCTGGGGCATAAAGTGATCCGCGCCAACCACGTGGGTGACTGGGGTACCCAGTTCGGCATGCTGATTGCCTATCTGGAAAAAATGCAGAACGAAAACGCCAGCGATATGGGCCTGTCCGATCTGGAGCAGTTCTATCGTGAAGCAAAGAAACACTATGATGAAGACGCCGAGTTCGCCGAACGCGCCCGTGCCTACGTGGTAAAACTGCAAGGCGGCGATCAATACTGCCTGAAGATGTGGCGTAAGCTGGTCGACATCACCATGGCGCAGAATCAGCTGACCTATAACCGCCTGAACGTCACCCTGACCGAAGACGATGTAATGGGTGAAAGCCTGTACAACGCGATGCTGCCGGGCATCGTGGCCGATCTCAAGGCCAAGGGGCTGGCGGTGGAAAGCGAAGGCGCCACCGTGGTGTTCCTCGACGAATACAAGAATAAAGACGGCGAGCCTATGGGCGTCATCATCCAGAAAAAAGATGGCGGCTACCTGTACACCACCACCGACATCGCCTGTGCAAAATACCGCTATGAAACTCTGGGCGCCGACCGCGTGCTCTACTACATCGACTCACGCCAGCATCAACATTTGATGCAGGCCTGGACCATCGTGCGCAAAGCCGGCTATATTCCGGACAGCCTCTCGCTGGAGCACCACATGTTCGGCATGATGCTGGGTAAAGACGGCAAGCCGTTCAAAACCCGTTCAGGCGGCACGGTGAAACTGTCCGATCTGCTGGATGAAGCGGTCGATCGTGCAGGCAAGCTGATCGCCGAGAAAAACCCGGACATGCCAGCGGAAGAGATGCAAAGCCTGGCCAATGCCGTAGGCATTGGTGCGGTTAAATACGCCGACCTGTCGAAAAGCCGCACCACCGACTATATCTTCGACTGGGACAACATGCTGGCGTTTGAAGGCAATACCGCGCCTTACATGCAATATGCTTATACCCGTGTGGCTTCCGTATTCAAACGTGCCGGTGTCGACGAAAGTAATCTGACCCTGCCGCTGGTGATGACCGAAGAGCGCGAAATTGCGCTGGCGACCCGCCTGCTACAGTTTGAAGAAGTGATCACCACCGTGGCGCGCGAAGGTACCCCGCACGTGATGTGTAGCTACCTGTACGATCTTGCGGGCCTGTTCTCCGGCTTCTACGAGCACTGCCAGATCCTGAATGCAGACAGCGAAGAAGCGCGCCAGAGCCGCCTGAAGCTGGCACTGTTAACCGCCAAAACGCTGAAAATCGGTCTGGATACGCTGGGTATCGAAACCGTCGAACGTATGTAAGTCATCACGCTGAATACGAGAAAGGGTCGCCGAGGCGACCCTTTTTATATTCTGAAAGTGGGAAAGCCCAGTTACGCCACTCGCCGAGCAAAATCGCGCGGACGGAAACCCAAGCCTGCCAATACGCCGAAGTAAGCTACAATACCTGCGATCACTACCACTGCCAGACGCAGCAGACGTGCCAGCATATTGCCCTGATCCCAGGCAGGCATCAGCCACATCACCCCGACCAATACTACCGACATCACGATCACCGCAATCACCAGTTTAGTCAGGAACAGAGCCCAACCCGGTTGCGGGTGGAAAATCTTCTGCTTGCGCAACTGCCAATACAGCAGCGAAGCGTTAATACAGGCTCCCAGACCAATCGACAGCGAAAGCCCCGCATGCTTTAACGGACCGATAAACATCAGGTTCATCACCTGGGTTAAAATCAACGTGATAATGGCAATCTTAACCGGCGTTTTAATATCCTGACGCGAATAGAACCCTGGCGCCAACACCTTCACGACGATCAATCCCATCAGTCCCACCGAATAGGCCACCAGCGCACGCTGGGTCATGGCGGCATCGAAGGCGTTGAACTTGCCGTACTGGAACAAAGAGACGGTCAGCGGCTTGGCCAGAATGCCCAGAGCTATGGCGCTCGGCAGCGCCAGCAGGAAGCACAGGCGCAGCCCCCAATCCATCAAACGCGAATATTCATCGTGGTTGCCGCTGGAAAAACTTTTCGCCAGCGACGGCAGCAGGATGGTTCCCAGCGCCACGCCCAGCACGCCGGAGGGGAATTCCATCAGGCGGTCGGCATAGTACATCCAGGACACCGAACCGGAGACCAGGAAGGAGGCGAAAATGGTATTGATGATCAGTGAGATCTGGCTGACCGAGACGCCGAAAATGGCTGGCCCCATCTGGCGCATCACTCGCCATACGCCCGCGTCACCAAGCTTGAGGCGCGGCAGCACCAGCATGCCGATCTTCTTCAGATGCGGGAGCTGGTAGCCCAATTGCAGCACGCCGCCCACGACGACCGCCCAGGCCAGCGCCATCACCGGTGGATTGAAGTAAGGTGCGGCAAACAGCGCGAACCCAATCATGCTGACGTTAAGCAACGTCGGCGCAAACGCCGGGATCGAAAAACGGTTCCAGGTATTAAGGATTGACCCCACCAATGACGCCAGCGAGATCAGCAGAATATACGGAAAGGTCACCCGCAGCAGCGACGAGGTCAACGCAAACTTGTCCGGTGAATCGACAAAGCCCGGCGCGGTAATGTAAATCACCCATGGGGCGGCCAGCATCCCCAACACCGTCACCACAGCCAACACCAGCGTCAGCAGTCCGGAAACGTAAGCGATAAAGGTACGCGTTGCTTCTTCTCCCTGCTGGCTTTTGTATTCGGCCAGGATCGGGACAAAGGCTTGCGAAAAGGCCCCCTCGGCGAAGATTCGCCGCAGCAGGTTAGGCAGTTTGAACGCCACGAAGAAGGCGTCCGTTGCCATACCGGCACCAAATACCCGCGCCACGATGGCGTCACGGGCAAAGCCCAGCACCCGTGAAAACATCGTCATAGAGCTGACGGCTGCCAGTGATTTTAGTAGGTTCATGTGGTTTTTTGATGTGCCCTGTAAATGTCGACGCCTGCATCAGCAGGCGTCAGTAAAACTATCGGCTAAGTTTACCCGTACGTCGCAGAATAGCTACTCTCATATGTTACATGGAGTTATGTTACAAATTGGCGTCTCGCAACAGGCGTTCAATCACCCGCTGGGCAGCGATCGCCTGCTCTCCGGCAGTTTCCGGCAGCGTTTGGTTACTGACGGAGGCAAGGAAATGACGGATCGCGCCGTCAAAACCGCGCTGCGCCAGCGTGGTTTGCCAGCCGGGTGCCGGCTGTTCCAGCACGCCTTGTGAATCTTCCCGCAGCCACTGACGCATATCGTTTACTTGATAGATTGCGCCATCCGTTACCGCCTGTACGCTTTCGCGCTGGCTGCCGGCTCGACGATGCATACTGGTGGTCACCAGCGTTTCTCCGCATTCAAAATGGTGTTCGGCATAAACCAGCTCACCGACATCGTTAATGCGCAGACTACCGCTAAGCCGTTGCCCAGCGTCGCCGCCCAACCACAGTGCGGTGTCCACCACGTGCAGGTAATCGTCCAGCAGGGTAAAGCGCGCATCGTTGGGTCCGACGCTGTCGGCACGATGTTTATCCATACGAATCGACGCCGGTTGGTTCATATCCTGCTTCAACTGACGGTACAGCGGTGCAAAGCGACGGTTAAAGCCAACCATCAGCGCCTTGCCCTGTTTTTCAGCCAGGGCCAGTAGCTGTTCGCCCTGTTCCACGGTCTCCGCCAGCGGCTTGTCGACATAAACGTGAACGCCATATCGCAGCAGCTCGCCAATCACCTGAAAATGGCTGGCGGTGCTGCTGTGAACGAACACCGCATCACACTGCTGCGCCAGGCTGTCGAGCTCCGAAAAACAGGCCATGCGATAGCTGTCGCAAATGGGTTGTGCCTTTTGCTGATTCGGAGAGAAACCGCCGACTAACGTCCAGTCTGCCGCCTGGGTGAGGATCGGCAGATAAGCCTTTTGAGCAATACCGCCCAACCCCACCACGCCAACGCGTAATTTACTCATGCGATCCCCGCTCCAATAACGCCTGCACTTGCTGTTTAAGCTGCGCCACTTCGTTTTCCAGCGTACTCACTCGCTCGTGTAAATCGCTGTCATTGGCCGTTGATGCTTCCGCAGGTGCCTCGTCAATCTGGCCGCTGAACAAATGCATAAACCGGCTTTCACGTTTGCCCGGCTCCCGCGCCAGCCGCACCACAAAGGGGCCATCCTCACGCGCACTCAGTTGCGCCAGCACCTGCTCCACTTCGGTAACATCATTAAATTCATGCATGCGGTTGGTTCGGGTACGCAATTCCCCAGGGGTTTGCGCGCCACGCAGCAGTAAAGTGGCGATCACCGCCAATTCAGCGGCGCTCAGCTTGAGCTGACCAAACTCTGAATTGCAAAAACGCTGTTCATATTTGACCACCCGATTGCCGAAACCGCTCAGGGTGCGCAAAAAGTGTTTCTTTAACAGCAGATCGAGAACCTGCTGAACTTCGTTTTCAGCTAGCTCCATCACCGGTTCACGGTTGGTTTTCTGATTGCAGGCCAGGGTGATGGCATTGAGAGAAAGAGGATACTGGTCCGGGGTGGTCACCTGCTTTTCCAGCATGCAGCCAATCACCCTGGCTTCTTTAGCGCTTAATTCATATTTCATTATTTTGCCTCAGCGTGGCGGTAGCCATTCTTTATTGGTTAAAGCTGTCAGTACGTGATCCTGCCACTGCCCGTCGATCAGCAGATAATCCTTGGCATAACCCTCACGTTCGAATCCCAGACGGGTCAGCAGTGCGCCGCTGCGCTGATTGTGCGGCATATAGTTGGCCATGATGCGGTGCATACGCTGCTGGCGCAGCATATAGCGGATGGAGGACTGCAACGCTTCAAACATCAGCCCCTGGCCCTGCCATTTCTCGGCCAGAGAATACCCGAGGAAACAGGCATGGAATGAGCCGCGCAGCACGTTGCTGAAGTTGGCCACGCCGCGCACTTCATTTTCTTCCGGATCGAGCAGGATAAAATAGTAGGCGCTGCCCTGCTTTTGCATTTCAGTGATCATCCCCAGCCGCGCTTGCCAGCCGGAAGGATAACAGTGGCTTTCATCCCGAACCGGTTCCCAGGGTTTAAGGAAGCTTCGGTTTTCGGCATAGTATTCCGCCAGCCGGTAGGCATCGCGTTCATGCACTAAACGGACAACCAGTCGGTCGGTGGTGAGGCGTACTTTTGGTGATGCAGAGCGGTAGCCAAACATCATTTCCCCCGCGGTCAGAACGGTTCGATAAGAAGTATTTATTGGGCGCACGTTTGGACAATAATCCGGCGACGAACCTATTCTGAGCCATTATTTCTCAACCATCGGCGCAGAACCGCACTTACCCTCATTTAATATAACCGCAGCCTGCCCCAGAGGTAAAATCCCGGCAGCTCAGTAAATAGGCGATTAGTCATTTTACGACTATTTTCCTGCCGTTTTGCCGCGCAGGTAACGTATTGACGATAAAAAAATATTATCTATCCCGCCCCTATCGGCAATACGGGATTGGGTACACACTAGAGCGGTTGCACTCCTCTCCCTCTTAATTGCTCGTGGTGAAGCATGTCTCTGGTATCGCAAGCGCGGAGCTTGGGTAAATATTTTCTATTACTCGATAATCTGTTGGTGGTTTTAGGCTTTTTTGTGGTCTTCCCGCTTATTTCGATTCGCTTTGTCGATCAGCTTGGCTGGGCGGCGGTGGTGGTCGGCGCAGCGCTGGGTTTACGCCAGTTGATCCAGCAAGGCCTGGGGATCTTCGGGGGCGCGATAGCCGACCGATTCGGCGCCAAACCGATGATTGTCACCGGCATGCTGATGCGCGCGGCAGGCTTCGCCACCATGGCGATGGCCGACCAACCCTGGATACTGTGGTTCTCCTGTGCCCTGTCCGCCCTCGGCGGTACGCTGTTTGATCCGCCGCGTACCGCATTGGTGATTAAGCTTACCCGCCCGCATGAACGCGGCCGTTTTTACTCGCTGCTGATGATGCAAGACAGCGCCGGTGCGGTCATCGGCGCCCTGATCGGCAGTTGGTTGCTGCAGTATGATTTTCACTTTGTCTGCTGGGTCGGTGCGGGCATTTTTGTGCTAGCGGCGGGTTGGAATGCCTGGTTGCTGCCGGCATACCGAATATCCACCGTTCGCGCCCCCATGAAGGAAGGCATGATGCGTGTCCTGCGCGATCGCCGCTTCCTGACCTATGTACTGACCCTGACCGGTTACTACATGCTGTCGGTACAGGTGATGTTGATGCTGCCGATCGTCGTCAATGAAATCGCTGGTTCACCGACGGCGGTGAAATGGATGTATGCCATTGAGGCCGCACTGTCGCTGTCACTGCTCTACCCGATCGCGCGCTGGAGCGAAAAACGTTTCCGTCTGGAGCAGCGGCTGATGGCCGGGCTGTTGCTGATGACCCTCAGCCTGATCCCGGTCGGGCTGGCTTCCAGTCTTCAGGGCGTATTTACCCTGATTTGCTGTTTCTATCTCGGCTCCATCATCGCCGAACCAGCGCGTGAAACCCTCAGTGCTTCGCTAGCGGATCCGCGCGCACGCGGCAGTTATATGGGATTCAGCCGGCTTGGTCTGGCGCTGGGCGGCGCTGTGGGTTATACCGGCGGCGGCTGGATGTACGACACCGGCCATGCGGTTGGCATGCCGGAACTGCCCTGGATACTGCTTGGCATCGTGGGACTGATAACCCTATTCGCCCTTTATTGGCAGTTCAATCCACGCAGCATCGCATCGGAAGCGCTGCCCGGCGGCTGAGATTTTTCTCTAAGTTGCCAGAAAATCAGCCGAATTACCTACAGCTGCTATCCTGATAGTAAAAACATAAACGGGAGAAGTTGGCGATGAGTGAAGAAGACAAATTACCGCAGCTGTTGGAACACATGGTACTGAACCTGCGCATGATCTACGCGCGGTCAACATTGGTAGAAAAAGCGCTGGCCCACGTCATCGCTGACAATGCCACTTTAAAGAGCGACATCATCAAACAGCTGCAGATTGTCAACGCCAGCAACGAGCGTGATAAAATCGATTTGGAAGAAGCACGCATGCATTTGATAGAAGTGATTAATTCCGTTCCGACAAAAAAATAATCTCTGCCTTGGCCCGCGCAGTCTGTACGGGCCAAACAACAATTACGCACCTTCCAGCAAGAACTTTTCGCGACAGCCTCAGTATGCTGTGATAACTATTGCTGTTAAAACCTGACAACCGGAGCAAGCATGAAACTGTTTATCTACGATCATTGCCCATTCTGCGTTAAAGCCCGCATGATTTTCGGCCTGAAAAACCTGCCCGTCCGCCTGGTCACCCTGCTCAACGACGATGAAGCGACGCCTGTCGGCATGATTGGCAAAAAAATGGCGCCGATTTTACAAAAGGATGACGGCAGCTATCTTCCTGAAAGCATGGATATCGTGCGTTACGTTGATAACCTCGACGGCAAGCCGCTGCTGACCGGTAAAACCAACCCGGCGATCGCCGACTGGCTGCAGCGGGTCGGTGGTTACAGCATCAACCTACTGCTGCCGCGCTTTGCCAATGCCGACTTCGAAGAGTTCGCCACTGACAGTGCACGCCAGTACTTTAGCGACAAAAAGCAGGCCTCGATCGGGGATTTTTCCGAGCACCTTGCCGACAGTGCCGATCTGATTGCCCAACTGGAGGACGACTTGCAAACACTTTCCGGCCTGGTGGTCTCCGCAGACGCGGTGAATGGCACGCTGTCGGAAGATGATATCCACCTGTTCCCCCTGCTGCGTTCGCTGTCGATCGTCGCCGGACTTACGCTGCCGGAAAACGTAGAAGCTTATCGCAACCGTATGGCGCAACGCAGTGACGTCCCACTGCTGTTCGATATGGAACAGTAACCCCCGCGATAAGGATATAGCGCGCAAATGTTGAAAATGGTGCTGGTCACTGCCCGCGATCGGGCACGGCTGAAAGAAATCTCCACCGTGCTGATCCGTTATGGATTGCAGGATGTGATTCGTCTGCTGGGTCTGAGCAATCTGTTAAGCGGTGCTGAAGGCAGCAGTGAAAGGCAAGACGGTCAAACATTGCCGCAGCGCCTGCGTGCGGCGCTGGAAGCCTTGGGGCCGACCTTTGTTAAGTTCGGCCAGATCCTGGCTACCCGTTCAGATCTGTTGGACGCAAGCTGGACCGACGAACTTGACCGTCTGCACAGTCAGGCAAGCACCCTTTCGTGGGAGCAACTGGCACCACAGATCCGGGCAGACTTGAAGGGTGACCCGCACAGCCTGTTCGCCGAATTTGACGAAACCCCGCTGGCCGCCGCCTCGATGGCGCAAATTTACCGCGCCCGCCTGCACAGCGGCGAAGCGGTGGTGATTAAGGTGTTACGTCCCGGCCTGGCAAAAACCATTCAAGCCGACTTGCGCCTGCTGACCTATCTGGCGGAAACCGTGGAGCAACAGAGCCCGGCGCTGGCCCGTTATCGTCCGCGGCAGATGGTCAGAGCCCTGGCAACCGCGCTGACGCATGAACTGGACCTGACTCACGAGGGTAACAACTGCGAACGGGTCGCCCAACAGTTTGCCCAGCAGCCCAACGTGGTGATTCCGAAGATTTACTGGCAATGGTCGTCTCAGCGCCTGCTGGTGCAGGAATTTCTACCGGGTATCGCGCCGGAAAATCCGCAGCAACTGGCGGCGGCAGGATTAGATGGCCCATTACTCGCTCAGCGCGGCGCACAGGCCTTTATGAAAATGGTGCTGGAGCACCGTCTTTATCATGCCGATCCGCATCCGGGTAACGTAATGGCGTTAGCGGATAATCGTGTCGGCTTTATCGATTTCGGTATGGTCGGCCAGCTTTCCGAACGGCGACGTAATCAATTGCTGCTGTTGCTGCAGGCCATCGCCGAACGAGAATCCGCCGGCATCGTCAACACTTTGATCGCCTGGTCGGACAGCGATCCTTTGGATCTGCTGGATCTGGAGTTGGCGGCGCAAAACTTTCTCGATAAACAAGCCTCTGCCACTCTCACACTGGGCAAGGCGCTGACCGATTTGTTGGTGATGGTGCGTGAGCATCAGTTGGCACTGCCGCCAGACCTGGTGTTGCTGTTCAAGGCGTTAATCACGGCCGACGGCGTGCTACATCGGCTGGATCCCCATTTCGATATCATCGCCACCCTGAAACCTATGCTGCAACAGGTGATGCTGAAGCGTTATACCCCGGAGGCGGTGCGTCGGCGCATGCTGGCATTGGGCGGCGAGGCATTGGACGCCAGTGAAGAGTTGCCGCAAACCTTGCGGCTGCTGATGCGCCGTCTCAAAGGCGGGAAAATCAGCGCCGATATCAACGTCAAGAATATTGATCAATTGAGCAAGGCACTGGAGCGAGCCGCCATCACGCTGGCCATTGCTATTGTCAC
Organism: Serratia sp. AXJ-M; assembly: GCF_046531865.1. Lineage (NCBI taxonomy): Bacteria > Pseudomonadati > Pseudomonadota > Gammaproteobacteria > Enterobacterales > Yersiniaceae > Serratia > Serratia sp. AXJ-M. The sequence goes on from NZ_CP059394.1 coordinate 2,973,999, forward strand.
CGCCGCCTTCGCGTTGGGCCTGGCGCCCTATCTGATGCACTCTTCCCTGCGGTTGTGGGGTATTCCACTGTTTCCGGCGCTGGGCGCGCTGGCCTGCCTGGGTGGTGTCTTGCTGTTGGTACTGCGTCTGCGGCGCTGAACAGTTTCAGCGTTATCCGATAGGTAGCCAGGCATTTCACGCGCACTATCACCCTGCTCGCTGACATCAACGGTTTCCTTCGCAGACAGCGAGCGTTTATAATGACAAATCAATAATCTGCAGCATTTTCGTTGGCAGTAGCTATGAGGCACACATGAAAAAGATCCTGATGGGCGCAGCCGCCCTGCTGTTCGCCGGCGCATTGGTCGGCTGCAATCAGCTGACCCAGTACACGCTCAGCGAGCAGGAAGTGAATGATTACCTGCAAAAACACAACGATTACCAGAAGCAGATCGGCGTGCCAGGGCTGTTGGACGCCAATATCGTGCTGACTCAGCTAAAGAGCCAAATTGGGCGTAGCGAACCGGGCAAGGTTACCCTTTCCGGCGATGCGAAAGTGAATATCACTTCCATTCTGGGCCCGCAGACCGCGGACCTGAAGCTGACGCTGAAGGCGCAGCCGGTGTATGACCGCGAGCAAGGCGCGGTGTTCCTCAAAGACATGGAGTTAACCGACTACAGCGTGCAGCCGGAGAAAATGCAGACGGTGATGAAGGCCCTGACCCCTTATCTGAATCAATCGCTGAAATCCTATTTCGATCAAAAGCCGGCCTATGTGCTGAACCCGGATAACAGTAAAACAGAAGCCATGGCCAAGAAACTGGCTAAAGGGTTGGAAGTGAAGCCGGGTGAACTGGTTATTCCATTTACCGACTGACGCTGACACTAAAAAAACAAAAAGCCCGCTGTTAACGCGGGCTTGATGTTTTTCAGACGTTAATACGCCGGAAAACGGTGAGATTATTGCGGTTCGCTGTAGGTGATTTTACCGGCGTTGCAGTCGAGGGTGACATTGTAGGTTTTATCCAGCTTGGTGCCCCGCACCGTTAACGGCACCTGCCATACCGCGTCCTTGCCGGTAATCGCCTCCGGACTGATCCAGGCTATCGGGGTAGCGGTACCCAGCAACTTTTTATCCGACTCCCAGCGCGTAATGCGGTTCTGCAGGTAATCGCGTTTCACCTGAGCGGCGACGTCTGTCGGTTGCAGACCCGCGCATTGTGCCACCTTCGCGCTGCGTTGTTCCTGCGCCTGCACCGTGGTGGTAAAACCTACCGTGGCCAACAGTGCTACGGCCAAACTCAGTCCCGTTGCTTTCATATTCCCTCCAGTTGTGATTTACGCTACCCGCGGGCGCCTGCCCTTGGCTCACAACTGGTCTGGCAAAAGATCAGCGTTTGGCGAAGGTGATGACGAACAGCTCATCGAGCCCCGGATAGATTTCCTTGATCACCTGCTTCAGTTCGCTGAGCGACATGTTTTCTTGCTGGGCGTGCTGCTCGGTTAACGCATCCAAACGCACCGGCGTAACCGACAGCACTTCAATCATGCAGAAGAAAACACCGTCTTCATTGCGGCTAACGCGTAAAACCTCACCGGGTTGAAAGTGAGACTCACTGGCGTCCCGAATGGTAATGGTCTTGCGCCCGGCCAAAATGTCTTGCTCAAAACGAGTGAAGAAAGTTATTTCACGGCTCATTCTAGATCCTTTTTCATCACATTACCGCAACATAAGTCATTATGCTGCCTGCTTTTCTGACGCAGATCCCTCTTTTGGGGTAGCAGCAGGTTTTTCCGTTTTCACTTTGGCAGCTTTCTTCGGTGTTTCAGTCGGCGTCGCGCCGCGCAAAATCTGCCCCAGCGCATCTTTGTTTTCCGCCAGGAAGAAGCTCAGGCCTTCTCGCTGTTCGTCATCCAGCTCAAGCGGAGCCTGCTGCAGCCACTCACCCAGGCTGTCGGCCAGATCCAGCATTTTGTCGTAAGCGTCGGCTTCTTTCTTGGTCGCGAAAGTCATCTTTTCCTCACCGTTTCTCACCACCACATATTTAACTTCAACCGCCATGTGTGCATTCCTCAAAGGTTAGAATACTGTATTTATAACCAGTATAAGGTGATTATACGCAGGGATGCAAGCGCACCCCTGACGCGACTTATTTCAACAACCGCACCTTGCAGTTCTTACCCTTGATTTTGCCTTGCTGCAGCTGCTGCAGCGCCTTACGCGCGCTGGCCTTGCGGATCGCCACGTAGGCATGCACCGGGAACATGTCGATTTTACCCACTTCCGCCGCCGTCAACCCGGCCTCGCCGGTCAGTGCGCCGAGAATATCGCCAGGACGGATCTTGGCTTTACGCCCGCCGTCGATGCACAGGGTGACCATTTCGGCTTCCAGCGTGGTGTTTCCCGCCCCGCTTAACTCGGACACCGGGGCCCAGTTAACTCTGATCTGCAGATACTCTTCAATCGCATGCGCGCGCGTCATTTCCTGTGGCGTACACAGGCTGATCGCCAGGCCGCTCAAGCCGGCACGGCCGGTACGGCCGATGCGGTGCACGTGCACTTCCGGATCGAACGCCAGCTCGTAGTTGACCACCAACTCCAGCTCTTTAATATCCAGACCGCGCGCAGCAACGTCAGTTGCTACCAGCACCCGGCAGCTGCGGTTGGCAAAACGCACCAGCACCTGATCGCGATCGCGCTGTTCCAGATCGCCATGCAGCGCCAGGACATTAATGCCTCGCGCTTCCAGCGCTTCGTACACGCTCTGGCAATCGCGTTTGGTGTTGCAGAACACCACGCAAGAAGAAGGTTGGTAATGACGAATCGCCGACACCAATACCGCCGGGCGTTGATCGCGGGTCGTTTCGTAGAAACGTTGTTCGATGGTGGTTTGCTCTTCACCGTCGTCCACTTCCACATTCAGCGGCTCGCGCTGCACGCGAGCGCTGATGCGTTCGATCCCGCTCGGATAGGTTGCAGAGAACAGCAGCGTCTGACGTTGCGGCGGCGTGTAGCTGATCACATCGTCGATATCGTCAGCAAAGCCCATGTCCAGCATGCGGTCGGCTTCGTCCAGCACCAGCACCTTCAGTTCATCCAGCACCAGCGTTTTCTTGCGCAGGTGTTCCTGAATACGCCCCGGCGTGCCCACCACGATATGCGGCGCGTGCACCAGCGAATCGAGCTGCGGCCCCATCGGTTGGCCCCCGCACAGGGTCAGAATTTTGATGTTCTGAGTGAAGCGCGCCAGACGACGCAATTCTTTGCTCACCTGGTCCGCCAGCTCACGCGTCGGGCACAGGATCAGTGCCTGAGCGGCCACTTGGGAAACGTTGATTTTGTCCAGCAGGCCAATGCCGAACGCCGCCGTTTTACCGCTGCCGGTTTTTGCTTTGGCACGTACGTCCTGCCCTTTCAGGATGGCGGGCAATGCGGCAGCCTGCACCGGCGTCATTTCGGCATACCCCAGTTCGTTGAGGTTGGCCAACTGTTCGGCTGGCAGCGGCAGGGAAGAAAAAGAAACTGTGCTCACGGCGATAACTCTTATATGGCAAATGGAATGGCGGCGCGCCCACGGCAGCACCGAATCAACCGCAGATGATAACAGAGATAGTCTGGATTACGGATTTCACGCATAAAAAAAGCCATCAGTCGGGGTTTTACCCCAGAAACCGACAACGCGTGTGCCACCGGCTGCACACGCAAACGTTTTCGTATATACTGCTCGCCCATAATCAGACCGCATTACTCTCCACAGATCCAGGTACGAGACTATGTTAACTATTGGAACCGCCCTGCGCCCCTCCGCCACCCGCGTTATGCTGCTCGGCTCCGGCGAGCTGGGTAAAGAAGTTGCCATCGAATGCCAGCGTTTGGGGCTGGAGGTGATTGCCGTAGATCGTTACGCCAATGCCCCGGCCATGCACGTCGCCCATCGCAGCCACGTTATTAACATGCTGGACGGCAATGCGCTGAAAGCCGTGATTGAACAGGAACGTCCTAACTACATCGTGCCGGAGATCGAAGCTATCGCCACCGGCATGCTGGTTGAACTGGAGCAGCAAGGGCACCGTGTGGTGCCGTGCGCAGAAGCGACGCGCCTGACCATGAATCGCGAAGGCATCCGTCGCCTGGCGGCAGAAACGCTCGGCCTGCCGACCTCCAGCTACCGTTTTGCCGACGGTGAAGAAGCCTTCCGTCAGGCCGTCGACCAAATCGGCTACCCATGCATCATCAAACCTGTCATGAGCTCTTCCGGCAAGGGCCAAAGCCTGATCCGCAGCCCGGAGCAGCTGAAAACCGCCTGGGATTACGCCCAACAGGGTGGCCGTGCCGGCGGGGGACGGGTGATTGTCGAAGGCCTGGTGAAGTTCGATTTTGAAATCACTCTGCTGACCATCAGCGCCGTCGATGGCGTACATTTCTGCGCACCGATCGGACACCGTCAGGAAGACGGGGATTACCGTGAGTCCTGGCAGCCGCAGCAGATGAGCGAACTGGCGCTCAGCCGCGCGCAGGCAATTGCGGAAAACGTGGTGAAGGCACTGGGTGGATTTGGCCTGTTCGGCGTCGAGCTGTTTGTCTGTGGCGACGAAGTGATTTTCAGCGAGGTTTCACCGCGCCCACACGATACCGGCATGGTGACACTGATTTCACAAGACCTGTCTGAATTTGCACTGCACGTGCGTGCTTTCCTCGGTCTGCCGATTGGCGCAATCCGTCAGTTCGGCCCTTCTGCCTCGGCGGTGATCCTGCCACAGCTTACCAGTAGCGACCTGCGTTTCAGCGGGCTGGATCGTGCACTGACCGGCCACAATCAGCTGCGTTTGTTCGGCAAGCCGGAAATTGAAGGTCAACGTCGGATGGGCGTCGCGTTGGCGACAGCTGAAAATATCGAGTTGGCGGTAGAGTCGGCCAAGCAGGCTGCTGCTGCGGTGGTCATTGAAGGTTAAGGCTTTGGGGCCGGCTTGCCGGCCCCTGCAACATCAATAGTTTTCGTCTTCTTCCGAGTCATCATCACCCTGATCGTCCGGGCGTTCCTGATACTCTTCATCGTCATCTTCGTCATCGAACATAACGCTAACCTGGTCACCCTGATGTTTTTCACGGATTTCCTGCGCAACCCGTGCGATGGCTTCACCACTGCTCATGCCTTGTTCCATCAACTGATGGATACGATCCGCAGCTTCCTGCTGCTCTAGATGGCTTAACGACGGCATACCTGCAAGCATGTGTTTCTCTCCGGTAAAATGGAGGGCGAGTATACCCCTTAAACCGGCGGATCCCAACGCCTGTTATTCAGCGGCCGGTTGTGAGCAATGATCGCCGTGTCGCCACTGTTTCAGGCGATGCAACCAGAGCATGACGTGCCAACCCTGCTTAAGGCCGCGCACGTTGGTGGACATCGCGCGATCGATACCGCGCTGGTAGAACTCATCGGTGATCCGGCACTGGGCAGCCAGTTCAGGTTCACGACGAATGCTGTGACAGATCCCCAAGGCTTCACGGGTGATCTGCCAGTGAAAAGCAGGACGGATACTGATTTTCCGCGCATAGCGCTGGTTCAACGCCACCAGCATCTCCACTATTTTCATATAATGGCGTTGATATTCAACGTTGGCCTGGCCTGTCCGGCGACGGTTGCTGATCGATTTATCGTGCACTCGCTGGCGATACAACGTTTTACTGAGATATTTCACCCGCTGCGCATTAAACATCACCTCGGTGGTCCAGGGAATATCCTGGTGGTGCAAACCCGGTTCAAAATACAACCGATGCTGTTTAATAAAATCAAGGCGATATACCGCCAGCCAGACCACATGAATAAATTTTCTCGATTTGAGCGCGCGTTCCAACCATTTCACTCCGCTAATAACGCCGGTGTCACCCAAGCGGTTTTGCGGAATAATCGGTTGCAGTTCATCTTGGTCGGTGAAATAACGTTCACCGTTGCACTGCATGACATCCAATTGATTTTCTTCAGCCATTTCAATCAGGGTTGCATACATTTCCGGCGTCAGTAAATCATCCGCGTCAGGAAATGCCACATATTTTCCGCGTGCTACAGCCAACCCGGCATTGCGCGCACAGGATACGCCCGCATTGAGCTGGTCAATAACGGTAATATGAGGATGCCGTTGGGCATAGCGGTGGGCGATATCACCAGAGCCGTCAGTGGATCCGTCGTTGACGATGATCACCTCCAGGCGCCGCTCCTGTTGGGCTAACAGCGAGGCCAAAAACGGCTCAAACAGTTCACCCACGTTATGTAACGGGACGATGACACTCAGCATTAGGGGCATAGGCAGCTCTTCGCAAAAAGTAACGAATGAATATCTCTATTTTTTAAAAATATCAGGGTGCAATTAAATTAGAACGCAGTGCCCGGCGATAAAACGGGTATAAATGCGTCTTGTTACTGTTTATAGTTTTATACGAAACGTGCTCTTTTTGGGTATTTATCGTCCGGGAACCGGTATTATCAGGCAAGGTCATAAGTTCGCCTGATATTTTTGTGATCTCAATCAAAAGTAATAACGCAATAAAACTAATTACTAGGATTTAATTTATAAAACCCGATTCCAATGGATAAGATATATCCGAGTCATTAATTGATAACGCAGTTTTTAACATATTGGATTATAGTTGAAGTCGCAAAAAATGCTTCATTTGCAAATTTGTTGATTCATTGTTTATGTGAAGTGTGCTTTGTCCACACATGCCAGGACATGCGCCTATCGGCTGAATATGGCAGAATAGCCATCATAAACAGCCGCCCCGTCAGTCAGGTTTATTGAGGCCCATGAGCGCAACCGCACCCAATCTAAAATCTTTGCCCTACACCCCCACCACCCTGCTGGAGCTGTTTGCTCCTCTTGCTCAACACCCCTGGGCCATGTTGCTGCATTCCGGCTTTGCCGAACATTCGCATAACCGTTTCGATATTTTGGTCGCGGCCCCCAAGGTCACTCTGACTACCCGAGGGCAAATCACAGAGCTCTGTCACGGCTCGGAGGTACGGCAATCGAAGGAAGATCCCTTCCAGTTGCTGCAACAGCAGTTGGAACAACAAAACCAACATCCGGCAGCAAATACCGACTTGCCATTCCAGGGCGGCGCTCTGGGGCTATTCGGTTACGATCTGGGCCGCAGAGTGGAAAAACTGCCGCAAATGGCACAGGCGGATATCACCTTGCCGGACATGGCGGTTGGCATTTACGACTGGGCGCTGATTGCCGATCACCATAAGAAGACGCTAACGCTGCTCAGCTATGGCGATACTGAACAACGCTGGCAGTGGTTATGCAGCCAGCAATCTGAACCTCAGCAAGACTTCACCTTGACCAGCCGCTGGCAAGCCAACATGACACGGCAGCAATATGGTGAAAAATTCCAACGTATCCAGCAGTATTTGCGCAGCGGCGATTGCTATCAAATCAATCTGACTCAACGCTTTTCCGCAGATTATCAGGGCGATGAATGGCAAGCCTTTCAGCAACTGAGCGCCAGCAATCGAGCCCCCTTCTCTGCTTTTTTACGTCTGCCGGACAACGCCGTACTGAGCGTTTCGCCCGAGCGTTTTTTGTGGCTGGAGAACCAGCAGATCCAAACCCGCCCTATCAAGGGCACGCTGCCGCGGCTGGCCGATGCGGAGCAAGATGCGCAGCAGGCGCAACGGTTGGCGAATTCCGCCAAAGATCGCGCGGAAAACCTGATGATTGTCGATCTGCTGCGCAACGATATCGGCCGCGTCGCCGAACCGGGCAGCGTCAAAGTTCCCGAACTGTTCGTGGTGGAGCCTTTCCCGGCGGTACATCATCTGGTCAGCACCATCACCGCCCTCCTGCCCGAACGCACACCAGCAACTGAGCTGTTGCGCGCCTGCTTCCCGGGCGGATCTATTACCGGTGCGCCCAAGGTACGGGCGATGGAAATTATCGAAGAGCTGGAGCCACAGCGGCGTAACGCCTACTGCGGCAGTATCGGCTATATCAGCGCCTGTGGCACCATGGACACCAACATCACCATCCGCACTTTGTTCACCGAAAGTGGCCGCATTTACTGTTCGGCCGGTGGCGGCATCGTAGCCGACAGCCAGGAACAGGCGGAATATCAGGAAACTTTCGATAAAGTCGGCCGCATCCTACCGCAACTGGGGGAGTTTATCGCTTCGTGAGCCAACCGACTTATCCGACTTCGCTGGCGGCGTTTATCAGCCGCTTCCAGCTGCAATTGCCGCAGGCGTCACAGATTTCGCATAACGTTCGCCCTGCGGCGGTGCTGATACCCATTATCTGCCGGCCCGAGCCCACGCTGCTGCTCACCCGCCGTGCCGACTCACTACGAAAACATCCGGGCCAGGTGGCATTTCCCGGCGGTAAAACCGATGCCGAAGACGGCTCAGCGATTATTACCGCCCTGCGTGAAGCCCAGGAGGAAGTGGCAATCCCGCCCCAGGCGGTGACTATCCTTGGCCAACTGGCCCCGCTCGACAGCAGCACCGGTTTCCAGGTCACTCCGGTTGTCGGCCTGATCTCACCCGACGTGCAATTTAGCGCCAATGAAGATGAAGTGGCCGACGTTTTCGAAATGCCTTTGCACGAAGCGCTGACCCTCTCACGCTATTACCCGCTGGATATTCAGCGCGCCGGTCATTCGCACCGTATTTATCTCTCCTGGTATCAGAGTCAATTTGTCTGGGGATTGACCGCGGCAATCATTCGCCGCCTGGCGCAACAGGTCAGCATTTAGCCCCAATTCCGTGACGCCGTTCACAAGCCAAACGGTTACCTGCACCAGCGGCACGGGTAAAGCGATCGGCATCACTTCATTTGTTTGCTTTTTCAACTACCGTTCTGGCTATCAGAGTTTTAAAAAAACTGTAAACCCTCTCTTCAACCTTACGAAATACCTGTAAAATACCGCCGTCCGGAATAAACCACTATTTCAGCAGGGTTTAAGCCGGCCGCGTTCAGCAGTGGAAGCTGGCGCGATTGCCATTAACCGAGTTTAGGTGGCGGCTGTTCTTCGACTGGCCGAGCGCCTGCGGCAATCATAAACAGGACTGACACCAAGGATTATTTTATTTCATGCGAAAAAGGCAACCGAACCCGTACGGCCCTTTTACAATATCGCTGTTCCCTGCACGGTTTTTAACCGATGCAGCCATAACAATATGCCTCTAAGGAGTTTTAGCGTGATTAGCGTTTTCGACATGTTTAAGATCGGCATCGGCCCGTCCAGCTCTCATACGGTTGGACCGATGAAAGCCGGCAAACAGTTTGTCGACGATCTGGTAAATAAAGGCCTGATGCCTTCTATCACGCGTGTTGCCGTAGACGTTTACGGCTCACTCTCATTGACCGGTAAAGGTCACCATACCGATATCGCTATCATCCTCGGCCTGGCAGGCAACATGCCGGATACCGTTGATATCGATAGCATCCCGGGTTTTATTCGCGATGTAGAACAACGTCAAAGACTGATGCTGGCCAGCGGCCTGCATGAGGTAGATTTCCCGCGTGACGGCGGCATGGTGTTCCGCAGCGATAACCTGCCGCTGCATGAGAACGGCATGCAAATCCACGCCTTCGCCGGGGATAAACAAGTTTACAGCAAGACTTACTATTCTATCGGCGGTGGTTTTATCGTCGATGAAGAGAATTTCGGCAAAACCGATGCGCATGAATTGAGCGTTCCTTACCCGTTCAATTTTGCGCGTGAAATGCTGGAGCATTGTCGTGAAACCGGCCTGTCGCTGTCCGGCATGGTGATGCAGAACGAACTGGCGCTGCACAGCAAGCAGGAGATCGAAACCTACTTCGGCAATATCTGGCAGACCATGCGCGCCTGTATCGACCGTGGCCTGAACACCGAAGGCGTGCTGCCTGGTCCGCTGCGCGTACCGCGTCGTGCTTCCGCATTACGTCGCCTGCTGGTCTCTTCCGACAAATTGTCCAGCGATCCGATGAACGTCATTGACTGGGTCAATATGTTCGCGCTGGCGGTCAACGAAGAGAACGCCGCCGGTGGCCGCGTGGTCACCGCCCCGACCAACGGCGCCTGCGGCATCGTACCGGCCGTGCTGGCTTACTATGACCACTTTATCGAATCCGTCAGCCCGGATATTTACATCCGTTACTTTATGGCAGCGGGCGCGGTCGGTGCTCTGTACAAAATGAACGCGTCTATCTCTGGCGCCGAAGTGGGCTGCCAGGGCGAAGTCGGCGTGGCCTGTTCCATGGCAGCGGCCGGTTTGGCCGAACTGCTGGGCGGCAGCCCAGAACAGGTTTGCATCGCGGCGGAAATCGGCATGGAGCACAACCTGGGGCTAACCTGTGACCCGGTTGCCGGTCAGGTTCAGGTGCCTTGCATCGAGCGTAATGCCATTGCTTCGGTGAAGGCGATCAACTCGGCGCGCATGGCGCTGCGCCGTACCAGTGAGCCTCGCGTGTCACTGGATAAGGTGATCGAGACCATGTATGAAACCGGTAAAGACATGAACGCTAAATACCGAGAAACCTCGCGTGGCGGTCTGGCAATAAAAGTGCAGTGCGATTAACCCCAAACCCCGCCTTTATGGCGGGGTTTTTCTTGCCAGAATTTGTTGATAATCAAATCGCTAACGCCAATTAAGTGACAATGTCACAGTAAAATATGTCGGCAACGTCACATCGATCCTGCGGTTAACCCACAATTTCCCCCTCTGTTTCGCCAAATTTAAATAATTTACTGGGTTACCATCACTCTTGTATAACGACAGGCTAGAATTAGCCGAGTATCATTTTGGACTGTTTGGCCTGACGGTGATTCTGGGCTGGCTTACCGAACAAGGATTTAGCGATGTTGATGACCCAACTTACCGTGACCAAATACCGCTATTACCGTTGGCTGCTAGCCGGGGCGGTCGGGTTGGCTATTCTACTGTTGTCGCTTTACACCCGCTACTATCAGGAAATCGGCACCATCGAACACAATCGACAGGTGCTTGCCAATCGCACCGTCGCCAAGATCAACAATCTGCTGCTGCCGGCTGAGCAACAGGCCAAACGCTCCATGCCCCTGCTGACCTCCACTTGTGAAACCGTCATGCCCACACTGCGCTTTCGCGCCGCGCAAAACCAGGCGCTTCGGGCAATGCTGCTGGTCAAGGATGGTGTTATTTACTGTTCCAGCCTGTTTGGTTCCCGCAAGTATGTTTTCAGCGCTATTTTGCCCGCAATAGCAAACGATGGCGCGAAGCTGGCGCTGCGCCCTTCGCTGTCGGTCGCCAAAGGCGTCCCCACCCTGATCATGTGGACGCCAGAGGCGGATAATGATCGCCGTAACGGCGTCTTGCACGTCTTTAATATTGAACTGCTGGCAAACTTTCTGCTCGAGCCTCAGGAACCCTATGCGCAGCGGGTGGTGCTGAACGTCGGAGATTACAGTTTGGAATACGGTCGCCGCGAGATCCTGCGCAGCGATAGCCTGATAACCGATTTGCGCTATACCGCGAAATCTACGCAATACCCGTTCTCTGTCTCGCTGTTCGGTCCTCAGGCCGGCATGCTGGCGCTGGCGGCACTGCCGCGCCATGTTCCGCTGTCGTTGTTGATCAGCCTGCTGGCAGCCTACGTGGTGTACCTGCTCACCGCGAATCGCATGAGCCTTTCGTACCATATAGGACATGCCATTTCTCATCGCGAATTCCGCGTTTACTGTCAGCCGATCATCAACGCTGAAACCGGTCGCTGCGTTGGGGTTGAAACCCTGCTACGCTGGAAAAACAAACGCCAGGGCTGGATCTCCCCCGACGTGTTCATCCCGTTGGCGGAACAGCATGGGTTAATCATTCCCCTGACCCGCTACCTGATAAGCACCGTAGTGGAAAATCTGCAGTTATTCCCGCCGCGTCCGTCGTTTTATATCAGCATCAACGTCGCCGCGGAGCATTTCAACGCGGTGACCATCATCGATGACATTCGCCGTCTGTGGCTGCCTGCCGAACCGATGCCGTCGCTGATGCTGGAGCTGACCGAACGCACCGCGCTGTCAGAAATTCAGTATGAGCAAATCAAAACGCTGAAGGAGATGGGCATTATGCTGGCGATCGATGACTTTGGCACCGGGCACAGCTCGCTCAGCTACCTGAAAAAACTCAGCCCGGACGTGTTGAAGATCGATCGCGGGTTTACCGCCGCCATCGGTACCGATGCCATTAACGCCACGGTCACCGATACCATTATTACGTTGGCACAGCGCCTGAAATTGAAACTGGTGGCTGAAGGGGTAGAAACCGCCGAACAGGTTGAATATTTGCGCTCGCACGACGTGAATGCCCTGCAAGGCTTCTATTTTGCCAAGCCAATGCCAATCCATGTTTTCCCGCTGTGGCTACAGCAGTACGAATCGCGGTTACGGACGGGGAATCAGCGGGAAGAGCAAAAGGCAGGGCTGGAAAAAAAACCGGAGGCATGATGCCTCCGGCTTCTGTTACTGATGTTCCTCGTCGTGAGGCTCCACTTTGGTGATGCGCACCAGCTCAATGCGGTACTCTGACACCTCAATGACTTCGAAGCGCAGCCGGTTAAGCTCCACCACGTCCCCCACCACCGGCATTTGGCCGTAATGGGCCAGCAGGAACCCAGCCAAGGTGGCGTAATCTGCCGTCGGGCTGACCAGATCTTCGCAGTTTAGCGCCTGCTCCAGCGAGTGCATATCGGCACCGCCTTTTACCAGCCAGCTGTCGGCTTCCACCACGATATCCGGCGTCTCATCCTCATCGGGGAACTCACCGGCAATGGCTTCCAGCACGTCCAAAGGCGTCACCAGCCCCTGCACGACGCCGAACTCATTGGTGACCACCACCAGTCGCCCCTTGGCGCGACGCAGCACTGCCAACAGATTAATCACGTCCATGGTTTCCGGCACCACGATCGGCGGTGTGCGCGCGGCAAACTCGGCGATGTCTTCGCCCCGTTCTACCGCCACCAGCAGATCCTTGGCACGCACCACGCCGATAATTTCATCCAACGAGTCACGACAAACCGGGAACAGGCTGTGTGGAGTATCCAACAGCTGTTCGCGCACCTCTTCACGGGAACGATCGCAATCCACCCATGAAATTTCGGTACGCGGTGTCATCACGCTACGCAGTGAACGCGAGGCCAGCGTCAACACGCCGCTGATCATATAGCGCTCTTCTTCCGCGAAGGTTTCATTCACCGGCAACGGTGCCGCTTCATCCGTCTGCTGCGCACGCTGTTGCCCCATCAGACGCATAATCGCCTCGGCGGTGCGTTCACGCATCGGGCGATGGGCCTGGTGCTTGATAAAGTTACGTCGCGCGATTTGGTTAAACAGCTCAATCAGGATCGAGAAGCCAATCGCAGCGTACAGATAGCCTTTCGGAATATGCATGCCAAAGCCTTCGGCGATCAGGCTCAAGCCGATCATCAACAGGAAGCTCAGACACAGCACCACAATAGTCGGGTGCGCATTCACGAAGTTAGTCAGCGGTTTGGAGGCCACCAACATCACCACCATAGCGATAACCACGGCGGTCATCATCACCGGCAGGTCGTTCACCATCCCCACGGCGGTAATCACCGCGTCGAGCGAGAACACTGCGTCAAGGATCACAATTTGCACCACCACCGCCCAGAACTTGGCGTAACCGCGGTTGGCACCATCCTGATGCGTCTGCCCTTCCAGCCGTTCGTGCAATTCCATGGTGGCCTTGAACAACAGGAAAACACCACCGAACAGCAGGATCAGATCGCGGCCGGAGAAGCTGAAGTCCGCGACGCTAAACAGCGGCGTGGTCAGCGTAACCATCCAGGAAATCACCGACAACAGGCCCAGACGCATAAACAGCGCCAGCGACAATCCGAGGATACGCGCTTTATCACGCTGCTTCGGCGGCAGCTTATCGGCCAAAATGGCGATAAACACCAGGTTGTCGATACCCAGTACAATTTCCAACACGACAAGTGTCAGTAACCCAGCCCAAATTGAGGGGTCCATTAAAAATTCCATATCAGACTCCGAAAAAAAGACAGGATTGCCGAGCGGTGCTCAGGCGTGAGAATGCCGACGCAGGATTAGCGCTGACAACAACAGCAAGATAACGGGATTGTAGTACCGGGGAATGGCCGAGCGGCCGTGTGATGTTTGCAACGCCAGCAGGTGGCGGGTGGAACCTTGAAAAACAGTAACTTCGGTGACAGTCCATAGGGTGGGCTGAGGCCCTTCACTCCTAAATATGAAAGAGGAAATACTCTAGCAGGAAATTTTTAGCCGGCAAAGAAGCTTTTTTACCTTCTGCATTCTCTTGTAACAGCTCTGTTGTTTAATTCCTCAAACGCTGCGTTAGGACTTATCCGAGCGCTCAATAACAGAGCAACGTCACAAAATTTATTTTTTCACTCACTAAAATAAATGGCGCTAACGTGGAACAACGCGCACAGGCATTTGAAACTGCGCGAGAAATGTTAAGAGCGGGTTTCCAGATTTCTACCATAATGTATCTGAACCGCGGAAGTGACTGCCAGGAAGCAAATGAACTAAAGACCGACACAATCCGTGCACGAAGTTCAATGAGGAGGTAGCGAGTGGCAATAGCTATTATCATCGGCACACACGGGACCGCAGCGGAACAATTGCTGAAAACGACGGAGATGCTATTGGGCGAACAGGACAACGTCGCTTTTATAGATTTCGTCCCCGGAGAAAATGCCGAAACGTTAATCGAGAAATACAACGGGAAAATCAGCGGACTCGACACCAGCGGTGGCGTCCTGTTCCTGGTCGATACCTGGGGCGGCAGCCCGTTCAATGCGGCCAGCCGCATCGCCGTCGATAAAGAAAATTATGAGGTCGTCACCGGGGTTAACATTCCCATGCTGGTGGAAACCTTCATGGCACGAGACGACAACCCCAGCTTCGACGAATTGGTCGCCCTGGCGTTGGAAACCGGCCGTGAGGGCGTGAAAGCGCTGAAAAAACCGGCAGAAGAGAGTGTTAAGCCCGCGGCACCGCAGAGTTCTCCCGCCGCCAAACCCGCTGCCCCACAAGCGCCGCTGGGGCCCAATGACCATATGAAAATCGGCCTGGCCCGTATCGATGACCGCCTGATCCACGGCCAGGTAGCGACCCGCTGGACCAAGGAAACCGACGTCAGCCGCATTATCGTGGTCAGCGACGAAGTTGCCGCCGACCACGTTCGCAAAACCTTGCTGACCCAGGTTGCCCCGCCGGGCGTCACCGCACACGTGGTTGACGTAGCGAAAGCCATTCGCGTGTGGAACAACCCGAAATACGCCGGCGATCGCGTGATGTTGCTGTTTACCAATCCGACCGACGTCTGGCGCCTGGTGGAAGCCGGTGTGGATATCAAGTCGGTGAATATCGGTGGCATGGCGTTCCGCCAGGGCAAAACGCAGGTGAACAATGCCGTGTCGGTTGACGAAAAAGATATCGAAGCGTTTAAGAAATTAAACGAGCGCGGTATTGAATTGGAAGTGCGTAAAGTCTCGTCCGACAGCCGGTTAAAAATGATGGACCTGATTAACAAACTCAATTAATGGCGACAGCCAGTAATTATTTTACTCAGAGATCTTTGGTCATAGGAGAAGTGCAATGGAGATTACCACTCTTCAGATTGTACTGATATTTATCGTTGCCTGTATCGCCGGGATGGGTTCCGTTCTCGACGAGTTTCAATTTCACCGTCCGCTGGTCGCCTGTACCCTGATCGGTTTTATCCTCGGTGACATGAAAACCGGTATCATCATCGGCGGTACGCTGGAGATGATCGCCCTGGGCTGGATGAACATCGGTGCGGCGGTTGCGCCAGATGCGGCATTGGCGTCCATTATTTCCACCATTTTGGTTATTGCCGGCGGACAAAGCGTCGGTGCCGGTATCGCCCTGGCCATCCCGCTGGCGGCAGCCGGACAAGTTCTGACCATCATCGTGCGTACCCTGACCGTCGCCTTCCAGCACGCTGCGGACAGCGCGGCAGAACGCGGCAGTTTACGCGCCATCACCTGGTTGCATATTTCCGCCCTGCTGTTGCAGGCGATGCGTATCGCTATCCCGGCGGTTATCGTCGCTATCTCGGTCGGCACTTCTGGCGTTCACGCGCTGCTTAACTCGATCCCGGAAGTCGTCACCAGCGGCCTGAACATCGCCGGCGGGATGATCGTGGTGGTCGGTTACGCCATGGTGATCAACATGATGCGTGCCGGTTATCTGATGCCATTCTTCTACCTCGGCTTCGTTACCGCCGCCTTCACCAACTTTAACCTGGTCGCGCTCGGCGTTATCGGCGTGGTGATGGCCGTGCTGTATATCCAGCTCAGCCCGAAATACAACAAGTCACAAGTTGTGCAAGCCGGCCCGGCTAACGCCAACGACCTCGATAACGAACTGGACTAGGAATAGGTGAGAGAAATGGTTGATACAACAGCTCAAAAGAAACTCACGCCAGCCGATATTCGCGGTGTGTTTATGCGTTCGAACCTGTTCCAGGGTTCATGGAACTTCGAACGTATGCAGGCGCTGGGTTTTTGCTTCTCCATGGTGCCGGTGATCCGTCGCCTTTACCCGGAAAATAACGACGATCGCAAACAAGCGATTAAACGCCATCTGGAGTTCTTCAACACCCACCCTTACGTGGCGGCGCCGGTGCTTGGCGTGACCATGGCAATGGAAGAGCAACGCGCTAACGGCGCGCCGATCGACGATGCGGCAATCAACGGCATCAAGGTCGGCTTGATGGGGCCTCTGGCCGGCGTAGGCGACCCGATTTTCTGGGGGACCGTTCGTCCGGTATTCGCCGCGCTTGGTGCCGGTATCGCCATGAGCGGCAGCCTGCTGGGTCCGATTTTATTCTTCGTCCTGTTCAACCTGGTGCGCCTGTTGACCCGCTATTACGGCGTGGCCTACGGCTACCGCAAAGGGGTGGATATCGTTAACGACATGGGCGGCGGCTTCCTGCAAAAACTGACGGAAGGAGCGTCGATTCTCGGCCTGTTTGTCATGGGGGCATTGGTTAACAAGTGGACGCACGTGAATATCCCGCTGGTGGTGTCTAAAATCACCGACCAGACCGGGCATACCACGGTGACCACGGTGCAGACTATCCTCGACCAGTTGATGCCGGGCCTGGTGCCGTTACTGCTGACCTTTGGCTGTATGTGGCTGCTGCGCAGGAAAGTGAATGCGCTGTGGATCATCATCGGCTTCTTCGCCATCGGTATCTTTGGTTACTGGGTTGGCCTGCTGGGCCTGTAAGACGATTATCAGCCGGGGGGAAACCCCCGGTTTTTTTATTTGTGGAGTTGAAAGATGTCGCTGACCGATGGCGTATTACTGATTTTCACCGCGCTGATGCTGGTGTATGCGATTTACGACGAATTCGGGATGAACCTGCTGAAGGGCAAAACGCTGCTCAAGGTACAGCTAAAACGACGTAACCGGATTGATTGTCTGATCTTTGTCGGTCTGATTGCCATTCTGATTTATCGTAATGTCACGACACAGGGTGCTGCATTAACCACCTATCTGCTTATTTCTTTAGCACTGATCGCCGTCTACATATCCTATATTCGCTGGCCCAAGATGTTGTTTAAAGCGCAGGGTTTCTTTTATGCCAATGCGTTTATCGAATATAACCGCATTAAGGCCATGAATTTATCCGAGGATGGCATTCTGGTCATCGATCTGGAGCGGCGCAGACTGCTGATTCAGGTCACGCAATTAGACGATCTGGAAAAAATATATCACTTTTTTGTTGAAAATCAGTGATTAAAAATAACCCCAACAGAACCTCTGTTCTCGCCATGCGCTGAATGTGGATAATTAATCACCAGCGCATAAGGCTACCTGATTATTATTTATGCAACATTATTGCACTCGCCTACATTATATTCCGTCTTGCATATTTCATTAATGAAAATAATTATCAATTCCAAATAAATATCCATGGGGAATAAGGGTTGTTGCCAACGGAAATAATATGGTATGGTTGCGCCGTCATTGGGGAGTAGCCGGTTTCTGGACAATTAAACGCCAGAAACGCCCGTATCAACATACTCGTTTTAATCATTAAAACGTGGTGCGGGCAGCCAGGTAAGGTTGGCGAGACCATAGACACGTAACTCCGTCGTATGGTTGGGGGTGGGTTACGTGTATATGGAGCCGCCCGGCCGAGGCTATTTTACATGAACTTGTCAGCTACACTCATTCTCGCTTTTGGCATGTCTATGGATGCGTTTGCCGCATCGATCGGCAAAGGTGCCAGCCTGCATCAGCCCCGCTTTCGTGAAGCGCTACGCACCGGACTCATCTTCGGCGTGGTTGAAGCCATTACGCCAATTATCGGTTGGGGCATCGGCCTGTTCGCCAGTCAATACATCATGGAGTGGGATCACTGGGTCGCCTTCTCGCTGCTGTTTATTCTCGGTATGCGCATGATTGTCGAAGGCGTCAGAAACCGCCCTGAAGAAGAAGAGAAAGTGAAGCGTCACGGATTCTGGCTGCTGGTGGCCACGGCTATCGCCACCAGTCTGGACGCGATGGCTATCGGCGTCGGCCTGGCCTTCCTACAGGTGAACATTGTGCACACCGCCATGGCGATCGGCATGGCCACCATGATTATGGCGACGCTGGGCATGATGATTGGCCGCTTTATTGGGCCATTACTCGGTAAACGTGCCGAGATCCTTGGCGGCGTGGTGCTGATCGCCATCGGCGTCAATATTCTGCTGGAGCATTTGGGCTACCTCGCCTGAACCGACAGCACCCAAAGAAAAACCTGCCAACGGCAGGTTTTTTGTTTCTGCCCACCTTAGTTGGTCAGGTCATCGCTGGCCCGCACACTGTCGGGCGGCATTAAGCATGCCGGCGGCGATAGAGCGCAATAACGAAATCTGTTTCGCAGAGGAAGGTCTCACTGGCACTCAGGCGCTGCTGGACCTCCGGAGAGGCCCGCCAGGCAAAAGGCGTCATCTGCAGCAGATTGGCCGCCTGCTCGCCCGGCAGCGTCATCGGGTAGGCCAGCGATTCGACCCGCTCACAGTCAAAGCCTGCGAACTGCTCATTCTGTTCAGCATGCAGTTGCACCTGCTGATAAACCTGCTCTTTTAACTGATACAGATGGCGTGGACCAGGCGATACAGTCACCACGACGCCACCGGGTTTCACCACCCGGGCCAGTTCTTCCGCCTTGCAGGGCGCATAAATACGCAGAATGGCGTCTAAAGATGCATCGGCGAACGGCAGACGATGGCTCGACGCTACGCAGAATGACACCGCAGGATAACGCTTGGCCGCATAGCGGATCGCCACCTTGGCGACATCCAGCCCATACAGGGTCATATTGCGTTGTTGCGTCAATCGGGCAGCCACTTCCGCCGTGTAGTACCCCTCGCCGCAGCCGATATCCAGCAGCGCCTGTGCGTCGGGTGCCAGCGCCTCATCCAACAGCTCGGCTACCCGCTGCTGCAAAGGCCGATAAAAACCGCCATCCAGGAACGCGCGCCGCGCCTGCATCATTTCCGTACTGTCGCCGGGTTGCTTCGAACGCTTGTGCTGTACCGGCAGCAGGTTGACGTAGCCCTCTTTGGCGCAGTCAAACTGATGGTTAGCGTCGCAACGCCATTGCGGTGAGGAAAAATGAAGCGGCTGATGGCACAGAGGGCACTGATAAGACATGGCTTGGGTTCCAGAGAGATACGGCGCGGCTAGTCTAAAGAAGGCTTCTGTGTGATGCAAGGCGCATCCCATGGGGGCTAGCCAAGCAGGAAAAAAACTGACTACACTGACGCTAAGTTTTCTGACGCAGGTAAAGACGTTTATGACCGACTATTCCCCGCTTCTCAACCGCGTTCCCGCTATTCGACACGGTTTCGGCAATAAGAGCGCGTTGCTGCCTGGGCATCTGCAGCCCTATCGCGCCACCTTGCCGGAAAAAAAACAGGTACACGGCACGCGCATTGTCGACGTAACGCAGGCAGCACAGGCGTGCGGTGAAGCCGATGGGTTCTATACCCGCCAGCCGGGCATTCTGCTCAGCGTGTTAACGGCAGACTGCCTGCCGGTGATTTTCAGCCGCCATGACGGCTCGGCCATTGCAGCCGTGCATGCCGGCTGGCGTGGGCTGCTGGATGGCGTTCTGGAGCAACTGGCGGCGCGTATCGCACAAGATGACTCAACCACCAACTGGGTCGCGTCCATCGGCCCTGCGGCCGGCCCATGCTGTTATGAGGTGAACGAAGAGCTGGTCGAACGGTTCAAACAGCAGTTGCCGCTGCCCGCCAGCTTAATCAGCCCCCACTATCGTCACCTGGATCTGGCCGCAATCGCCGAATCCAAACTTCGCGAGCTGGGGTTCGCCGCCGTGGACCGTGCCGGCAGTTGCACTATCTGCACGCCAAATACCGACCCGCTCCAGCCACAGCGCTTTAAATACACCAGCTATCGGCGCAACAGTCACCGTCGCGAACAGGATCCCACCCACCCGGGCATCACCGGACGCAACCAGTACGCGGCCATTATTATCACCGGCGAATAACAGAAACGAAAAAACCCGCACCAAGGCGGGTTTTTTGTACAGCTGACGCTGATTAGATTGCAGTAACGTTTACTGCAGATGGGCCTTTCTGGCCATCTTGGATTTCGAACTCAACGTTCTGGCCTTCAGCCAGGGTTTTGAAGCCGTTACCCTGGATTGCAGAGAAGTGTACGAACACGTCTTTGCTGCCGTCAGCTGGAGTGATGAAACCGAAACCTTTAGATTCGTTGAACCACTTAACTTGACCTTTGATCTTTGCCATCTTGAGTATTTCCTTTGGATTGTTTAAACCGCCCGTAGGCGTTACATAGACAAACTAGAGTCGTTACTGCTTGAGGCACTAAGATAAGGATCGGCAGAGAAGCGGTATTCAACGCTAACGTTTTTACTCAGAACTTCTTTACTGAAAATGCCACACATATACAGAACTGTACCTCGTTTTACCCAGATGCGTTATCACATACTCTGTATTCGATGGCAAGCCATTTTTAATCACTGATGGAGCTGTCGCACATATTTGAAACGGTCGAGAGCAATATAAGCTTAAATAGGCTAAAAGATGTTGAAGCCTTAGCTATTTTCTGCTTAACACTTACACTGCGCTACACTCCGCATCCTGACTGAATTTTAACAATTCTTTCATCCGATTGACCCATGAATGTTGCAACATATAACCCCAGCCCGACGCTTAGAACGTTAAAAAATTTGAATCTTTATGGAATTTCTTATACGACATTTGAATATCGATGAACGGGCGTATTGGAGACCGGCTGATCCGACCATTGGGTTGCCATCCGGACGGCTCAACGCTGGCATAGCCCACTCTTCGGCAATCCCTCCGCCTGCAACAGCACAATAATACCAGGGTAAATTATTGCCACGCTCGCCAACTGACCATAATTTATGCAACCCAAGCCCTACCATGAAAATCAAATAGCGTGCCACTTTTGGGTGCATAAGCATGCAAAATCAGAATTTACGCACCGTGGTCGTGCATCCACAGAGAAATACATCCTCCGTTACGCCGTTAAATAACGCCAATAACCTTGAGGTCAGTGCGAACCTATAGCGAAATTAAATCTTAAAAACCGAGCGGGTATTTATGCGATCAAGAGCAATTGCGAGTTGACGTATTTATTTTATCTTTTGTCGCGCCGCTACCCTATTCAAGTCAACCGGTTAGGCCAGGTTGTGGATATTGCCGTCCGGCAAGCTGCCCACATCGCTACAACCTGCGGTGGGACTGGCTTGCGGACGGCTACGGGGGCGACGCCAGCCCCGCTTGCCACGAATTAACGCTTAAGAGTTAGGTTCAAGCAGAATGCGCTCACCAATTTTAATTGGCCGGAACCGGTGTTGCTCTATCCCGGCCGAACTCAACGCCAGTTTTAATTGCTGCGGCGGCTCATCCAATGACTCATCGGCTAATTCAAAAACACCCCAATGGATTGGAATGACCTGCGGCGCATTTAATTGCTGATACAGTGTCACCGACTGTTGCGGATCCATATGTTGTTCCTGCATGAACCAACGTGGTGCATAAGCGCCTATCGGCAACGCCGCCACGTCGAAAGGCCCTAAACGCGCGCCAATGTCCGCCAGCCGCTCCGAATAGCCGCTGTCGCCCGAAAAATAGAATCGAAGTGCCGGATGATGAATTACCCAACCGCACCATAAAGAGCGATTGCGGTCCCACAGGGTGCGCATACTCCAGTGGCGCGCCGGCGTACTGTGAAACGTCAGGTCACCCAACTGCAGGCTATCCCACCAGTCCAGCTCCTCGACCCGTTGCAGGCGATAGCGACGGAACCAACTTTTCAGCCCCAACGGGACGATAAAGGTCGCGTGCGGAAAACGACGCGCCAACTGCCTGATGGTGCGCCGATCGAGATGGTCATAATGGTTATGCGAGATCAATACCACGTCCACCGTCGGTAACTGCTGCACCGTCAGCGGCGTTGGGGTCTTGCGCTTTGGGCCATAAAAACTCAACGGCGATGCGCGCTGCGACAACACCGGGTCAATCAGAATGTAACGCCCTTCAAGACGCAGCAGCATTGAGGCATGCCCCAACCACCAGATACCGTTGTCACTGCCGCTGAGGTCGGCCTGCTGCCACCAGCGTTGGGTAAACTGTTGGTATCCCATTTGCGGCGGCTTGGGCAGGCCCTGCTGCTTGCGCTCATCCTGCCAGCGCTTCAAATCCCCTTCCCGGCGCAGAGTAGGCTCCGGGTTACGAAACCCTTGCGGCGTATGGTGCGCTTTGCCGGCATCATAGTAACGATTGGTTATCTTCAAGTTGCTCTCCCGACCACTGCGGACACCCTGCACGGGCAGTTTCGATAACATAACAAAATAGACGATTGGTGCGCTTTGTGAACTGTGCTCACCTCAGGGGGGACCTTTTTGCCTAATGTGGTGTCACAATCCCTGTGAGAATGCCAGGGCCGCCTAGAGCCTGTTAAGCATCTCTTAAGATCCTTGTGTTTTACTTATAGGACATTCAGAAAAGGAGAAGTTATGAGCCGTTCTACATCACGCAAATCACGTGTTCGCATGGGCCGTATCCGTAGCGCGATGCTGGCACAGATGCAGTATTGGAAAATGTATGTCGCGATGAAACTGCGCCGCGTACGCGTGCCGGCACCCCTGGTGCTGTTGTTTGGCGCGATGGTGAGTTTTTTCATGCTGGCCGTATTGATGCTTAGCGTGGTCGCTATCGATGTCATCACCACGGTATTCCTGCTGTGCAGGAAGCTGTTGGGGTTGGGCCGCTCCGCACCGGGCAATGCCTTTATGCCACGCGGCTAAATGAAAATGGGAGGCGCAAAACGCGCCTCCGTTAAACCTTAACGCCGAACGTTAGCGCCCTTGCGGCGCGTCAGCCTGAACCCCACCCACAACAGCAAGATCCACACCGGCATCAGCAACACCGAGATACGGATCCCCTCGCTGAAATACATGATGACCAGGATTAGACTGAGGAACACCAGGCACAAATAGTTGCCAAACGGGTACCACAGCGCCTTAAAGCTCGGGATCACGCCCTGACGGTTTTTCGCCGCGCGGAAGCGTAAATGCGCCAGGCAAATCATCACCCAGTTGATCACCAGCGTGGACACCACCAGCGCCATCAGCAATTCAAACGCCTTGCCGGGCATCACATAGTTGATCAGTACACCGACAGAGGTCACCAGCGCCGACAGCGCAATCGACAGCACCGGCACGCCGCGCTTGTTCACCCGCGTCAACGCCTTGGGCGCATTGCCCTGCGTAGCCAGGCCGAACAGCATGCGACTGTTGGCATAGACGCCGCTGTTGTACACCGACAGCGCTGCCGTCAGGACCACCACGTTAAGCAGGGTCGCCACCAGGCTGCTGTCCAACGCATGGAAAATCATCACGAACGGGCTACCGCCTTCAACCACTTTGTCCCACGGATAAAGCGACAGCAGGACCGTTAGCGAACCGATATAAAAAATCAGGATGCGGTACACCACCTGATTGGTGGCCTTTGGGATGCTGCGGCGCGGATCGGCGGCTTCGGCCGCAGTGATGCCGACCATCTCCAGGCCGCCGAACGAGAACATGATCACCGCCATCGCCATCACCAGCCCGCTGATGCCGTGCGGCATAAAGCCCCCCTGCTCCCACAGGTTGTTGAGGCTGGCTTGCGGACCGCCGTTGCCGCTGGCCAGCAGCCAGGCACCAAACAGGATCATACCGACGATCGCCACCACCTTGATGATGGCAAACCAAAACTCGGTCTCGCCATACAGTCGGACATTGACCAGGTTGATCAAATTAATCAGGACAAAAAATACCGCGGCGGAAACCCAGGTTGGGATGTCCGGCCACCAGTACTGAATATAAATACCGACGGCGGTCAGTTCGGCCATGCCGACCAAAATGAACATCGCCCAGTAGTTCCAGCCGGAAAGAAAACCGGCGAAATCGCCCCAATATTTATAAGCGAAGTGGCTGAACGACCCGGCAACCGGCTCCTCGACCACCATTTCCCCCAGTTGGCGCATGATCAGGAAGGCAATGAACCCGCCGATGGCATAGCCCAGCAATACCGATGGGCCGGCCATTTTAATGGTCTGCGCAATGCCGAGAAACAGGCCGGTGCCAATAGCGCCGCCCAGGGCGATAAGTTGTATATGTCTGTTTTTTAAACCGCGTTTTAGCGGGGTATCCTGCTGCTGACCGCCCATCTTATCCTCATATGGCGTGGGAACCTGGCGCTGTTGCACAAGATTTCGCCATTCAATAAATGTATCTGCGGGCGGCTTTTTAACACTTAACCCCGTGAGCATCAAGGAGTAGCACCCCGGCGACGTCGGCCAAGGCGCTATTTTATGCTGGGATTAACGGCAGTAAGGGCAGGTTTTTAGCTGGACAGACCGCAAAGTTTGGTCAGGTTGCGGGCACCAATCATCAGCGTGGCGACGTAGGACTGGCGGCGTGTTACCACCTCTACCGCCACGCGATCGTTTTGATATTTTATCAGGTAGGTTGACGGCCAGCCCTGTCGGCGCTGACCAAAGCTTTCGGCATGACGATCGATTGCCGCATGGGCAATCACCAGATGAGACAAGTTTTTATCACCTTTAATAATGCGCTTCATAAACAGGCTCCGCCAGAGACAGTTCTGTTGTCATAAAAAGGGAAAAATCATCAGTAATTCTGGTGTTTCAACGGACCATTTCGTTGGTTTGCTGGCTCAGCAGGAAGCAGATCATTGCCGCACGCAGCGGGCTGCTGCTGTCCGCCTGCCATTCGCCGCGTTGGGTGATCATACGCGCCTGCCACTGCGGGTTGTCGCCCTGGCTGTCGGCATTCAGGCTGATTTTATTGGCGCAGATAATCGGCCAGGCATCGGAGGGATTCTTGCAATAGTCTTTACCTTTCACACCGCCGTAGGGATACCATTTGTCCGGATTTTCTCCGGTGATCAGCGCAATGCTGCGGTTCACCTCGGCGTCGCTTTCTTCATACCATTTAATCATCGGCTTTATCCATCTTTCGTAGAGTTGGCGCTACATTACGATGCCAATACGACAGATTTATGACAACGCGAGGGCTTTCCACATTATCTCCACTAATGTTTTTTCAGCTTTATCTTTTCCTGGGCGCTGATTACACTTTTTCCCTGTTTTGTTGCGCAGGAATACCGGCATGTTAACTGGCCTCAACCATCTGACGCTTGCAGTCAGCGACGTCAACCGCAGCTTCAATTTTTATAGCAACCGGTTGGGTTTTGTCCCACATGCTCGCTGGCAAACTGGCGCCTACCTGTCTCTGGGGGAGCTGTGGCTGTGTTTGTCATGGGACGACACGCGAGCCGTAAATTCAGCGAAGGATTACACCCATTACGCGTTCAGCGTGGCGCCGGCAGATTTCGCCAAGGTTGCTTCGCGGCTGCGCCAGGCTGGGGTTGATGAGTGGAAAACTAACCGTAGCGAGGGGGCGTCGCTGTACTTTCTTGATCCGGACGGACACCAATTGGAAATTCACGGCGGCGACCTGGCCAGTCGGTTGGCGGCGTGCCGCGCAGCGCCCTATCAGGGAATGGAGTTTTTCTAAGCGATGCGGGTGGCGTAAACTGGGGCACGCCACCCGGCAGAAAGTTTGATTAACGCTCGGGGATAAAACCTTTGAAATCCAGCGCCGGGCTGAGATCGTCATCGTCGATTACGCTATCGCCACGCGCGCTTTGCGCCAGGCTTTTCAATAATGCAGTCTGCTGACGCTGCTGCTCGGCAATTTCCTGCAGCAGACGGACCTGTTCATTGGCACGCACACTGGCACGATTCACCAGGAACCAGACCCATAATCCCACCAACAGCGCCAGCGCCGCGAGGGCCAGCGAAAGCAGGCTATTCGAACCAAAACCTAAATCGTACATGGACAACCCTATCTACTGCTAAAAACAGGCGCACATCTTAACACTCCGGGTGCGGGCACGAACATCTTGATAGTAAATTGTTATGCACCGCTGCGCATCTCACCAGGGAATGAAACGAGTAACGGAACACACCCCCAACGCAAAGGAGCCTCCCTCATCGCAGTAGCTATCCAGCGCCAGCAGGTAAAAAAACAGACAGGCCGCAAGGAACGCCACTATCACGAGGACTTTTTTTCGCAACAAATTTAGCAGCCTCATTGTTATCTTGATAATCTGTTCGTCATGCTACCACAGCTAACTTAAACGAAGTTTAACCTGTCGTTTAGAAACCGTTTTGACGATGACTTTTCAGATTGTTACCGTTGCAGCCTGCGTCGGCGCGTGGCTATATCGCAACGACGATAAATAAACGGGAGTTATAATGAGTAAGCTGATTAAGGGGTTACTGCTACTGGCAGTGGTGTATGGCGTATTTTTGTTTTCGGGATACGGCGTATTGGTCGGCAGCAACAAGAACGTGGCTGGCCTGGGGTTGCAGTGTAAATATATGACCGCACGCAATGTGGTGATTGCTCAGTATCTGCACGGGGACAACGGCGTCATTGGCGTGGCCGACTGTCCGCTGTTCAAAAAAGTCGAAACGGTGGTGGATTGATCACCACCGCCCGAAACCGTCGCCAGGCGGCGGTTTCCCCCATTAGTTGCGGGTAAACTTCATCTCAATCAGCGCAATCGCTTTTTCGATCGCCCTGCGGGTCACGGGATCGGCACCGGCAGGATGAGTGGAGAAATCGATGCTTTTCAGCTGGCTTGCCATCTTGTCACGCACCTCGGTCGGCGCGATAACGTCGATAACATCCAAAATCTGTTTGATCACCAGTTGGCAGGCAACCAGGTCGGAGGCCAATTCCTGATCGTTGCTCAGCATGTCTGACATAATTACTTTCCTTCTTGATTCAGTCGCCGCTCAGAATAACATGTCACCTGGTGCTTTGCCGCCCCCAGGTTGTTTGCCGCTGAATTTCAACGTTATTGCGCATCGGGTGCCAAAATGCCCGGCCGTATTGGCCTATACTTAAAGTTTAAGCGACGCGCTTACCGGCGCATCCTTCAGCCACACCCCAACAGGAGAAAGTTATGGCAAACCACAATGTGAAATCCTGGGCAACCGTACGTGAAACCTCGGTTGAAATCGCGGAGGCAATTTTTGAGCTGGCAAAAAACGATGAGGTTCTGGCACAAAAAATCTGGGAGGAAGGCAGTGACGAAGCGTTGCAAATGGCTTTCGCCAAAACCAGTGCCGACCAGCTGTACTGGGGCGAAGAAACCGTAGAGCGAAAAAACGTCTAATCCACGCAACTCAGCAATAAAAAGCCCGGGTCACTGCTGCGCCCAGGCTTTTTCGGTTTTCGGTCAACCCCGACTTGGGGTCGTGTTGTTCCCTGAAATCACGGCTCTTCACCTCCCACACCTTCCGCATTATTCATTCTCATCACCGGCGTCACCATAAAAGCGGCAACGCCCACAATCACAACCAGAGTAATAATCACTGTCATTAACATGCGATCACCCCTTCAACGCTGAATTGTCACGGCTGACTCTGCTTTGGCGGTTATTTTTTGCGACCAGAACCACTGCGATATCAGCGGTAGCGGGCAACCTCAGATTAGCCGTTTTTCCTTCCGCCTGACAAGCTGCTTGACGATGGTTTTTCCGAATAATTTCGCCTGGGTGACGGCGGTCTTTTTGTCCATGGCGGCAAGTTGTGTATACTTCAGCGCTATGTAGATCTCACACAGACGCACTGATGATACAAGAACACCACCTCTCATTAGTCTGCGCCCTCAGTAAATGGGTCGAAACTCACCTTGGAAGAGTGATCCATCTTGAAGAGCTGGCCGAGTATTCCGGCTACTCCCTGTGGCACATGCAGAAGCTGTTCAAAGAAGCGACCGGGATTTCGCTGGGTAAGTATATTCGCGAACGCAGATTGGCCGGGGCGGTTTACCAGTTGCGCACCAGTGACGCCTCCATCTTCGACATCGCTCTGGATTTCGGTTTTGGCTCGCAGTCGCATTTCACTTATATGTTCAGAAAGCGCTTCAACATCACGCCTTATGATTTCCGTCAGGATTTAAGCGTCGACCTGCATATCGCCCCGCCGCTGCACGTCATTCATCAAAAAACCGCCTGACTCTCTTTCCCGCCGCCGCTAACGGCGGGCTAATGTGCCCACAGCACCACTAAAATAGCGACCAGCGCGGGCAGCGCCTGTACACGGAGAATCTTGCGGCTCGCGGTCAGTCCACCAAACACGCCCGCCACCAGCACACACCCAAGAAAGAACAGTTGCACCGCCGGCTCCTCACGCCAGACGCCCCAGGCTAATCCCGCCGCCAGAAAACCGTTGTATAACCCTTGATTGGCCGCCAGCACCCGCGTGGCGGCAGCAAACTCCGCGGTGGTGGCGAACACTCGCCTGCCGGTAGGCTTCTGCCATAGGAACATTTCCAGGATCAGGATATACAAATGGATCGCTGCAATAAGCAACACCACTATATTAGAAAGAATTATCATTGTTATTAGCAGGGTTAATCAGATATTGGGTTTTATAAGTATAACCTCACTGAGAATATTGCGAATATATCGACATAAAAAAACCCGCCGTAGCGGGTTTATTGCATAATCATTCAGAGTTAGCTCAGAACAACAACCAGCATGGCTGCGATAGAGATCCAGAACGCCGCCGTTGCAATAACAACATGGGATAATCTTGCACGATAGAGTACTTGGCTCATATTAACCTCACAGGCTTCTGACTAGCGGTAGATAACATCACTTCTTGAAAGTTATCTTAATCCACTGCTCCGACCATTTATTTGCGCAAGATCACTATTTACCAGATAAACTATATCGATGCGAAAACATGGAATTCCGATCACATTAATTTAACGTTAATAGAGCGAAATGAATAAAAATATCCCGTTGTTATAGCACGAAGGTATCAATCATCGCTCCAGGGCAGGCGTGGCGCGGTCATGCGGGGACCGCAATAGCCGACGACATCGGGAAAACGTGAATTCCCCTGCTCCCAATCACGCTGCGCACGGCTAATCTCTTGTTTGCTGTGGCCGACAAAATTCCACCAAATGAGAATCTCTTCGGTTAATGGCAAGCCACCGATTAATAATGCACGACTTCCTTTCTTGGCACGTAACTCGATACGGTTAAGATTTATACCTAAATAGGCGAATTCATCAGGTGAAAATTTTTCATCATTAACCTCAAATGCACCAATAAGGGGCAATAAACCTATTTCAAAATCTTTTCGCAGAGGTAATTGCAAATAACCATCAGCCTGCCATTCCAAATCCATGGCGATTAACGGTGAAAAAGTCGACACCGGAGAGCGATATTGTTCGAACTCCCCTACCAGCAAAGTATGCTTCACTTCGTCGTGCAGCCAGCACGGCAAGTCGGGATAATGATCGAAGCGCGGCGCAGTATCGGCATGTTCTGCGGGCAAGGCAATCCACAATTGTGCAGCATGCAGACGCCGTTGCTCACCGGTGGACTGTTCGGTATGCGCTATACCGCGTCCTGCGGTCATCAGATTGACCTGTCCTGGCCGTATCACCTGTTCGCTGCCCAGGCTATCCCGGTGCAGAACTTCCCCTTCAATCATCCAGGTAAAGGTTTGCAGACCGATATGCGGATGTGGGCCAACGTCCATCCCCTGCGAGGACCCGCTGAATACCGACGGGCCTGCATGGTCGAGAAAGCACCATGCGCCCAGCGTACGCCGTTCACGGGTGGGCAAGGCACGGCTTATCGGGATACCACCAACTTCGGCGTTACGTACGGCAATACGTTGGATCTGACGGATGCCGTCAACCACAGGACAATCACGGGAAGAGGATGAATAGGTTGGGCGGGAATTGCTCATGATTAACGCCTCCAGAACGACACACGGGTTGAGTGAGTAGCTGGACGCCAGCTTATCATGAGCAAGCGACCAGAACGCAACCCGGGAGGCAGAAGGCTACGACGCCTTTATATAGCAGCCTTTGATGTCGACCTCATCGCGCGCATGCTTGAGATCGGAAAAGTAAGTCACACCAAAAAGAATCGATACCACTAACAACACGGAAACCAGTAAACCGATAACGGCCAACAGCTTGGTTTCATCGTGGAGATTGTGCTCCATTTTATCTCCTGTATTGAACGACATCACGTCAGCCATAGCGTGACTGAAAGCGTAAAAATGATCAGGGAACAGGACGCTATCGCCAGCACAATGACAGCGAATTGCGCGTCTCCCAAAGTTTCACGGTAGTTTTTATCTTGTGAGGTATTACGTTGTTGTTTCACAGAATCTATCTTAACTCATCACGCGTTAACGTTTTTGTGAAGGGTGATTGATAAAAGCCCGCCATTGCGGGTTTGTCAGATTCCGCGCCCAATGCCACTCAGACCTCAAGAGTGGCAAGACGCTATCAACTTTCCTCACCAGGGTCAACACTCCCCCAGAACTGAGATGACCAAGATTACGATGCATTCAAAAGTCTTATTAAGACAATAAAATAATTAGGCTAACTTATGCAAGTAAACATAAAAAAAGCCCGATAACAGATCGGGCCAGGCAGTGTCGTGCTGCTGTGGGTATTACTGCGGAATACGCAGCACCTGCCCCGGATAAATTTTGTCCGGGCTGGACAGCATTGGCTTGTTCGCTTCGAAAATCTTGTTATACAGATTTGCGTTGCCATACACTTCTTTCGAGACCGCACTCAGGGTGTCGCCCTTCTTCACGGTATAGAAACGGCTTTCCGCGGCGGCTTGTTCAACCGCTACTTTGTCTTCCACGCCGCTGATACCTGCCACGTTACCGATGGCCACCAGGATCTTCTCTTTCAACTCCTGACTGACCGCATCCCCGGTTACTACGGCTTTACCGTCAACCACCTGCACATCAACCTTATCGATACCCGGCAAGCCGGTTTTATTGAGATGGTCCTTCAGTTTGGCGCTTTGATCTTCGGCTGTCGCATTGCCGGTCACTGTGTCCCACAGTTTCTCGCCCGCTTCTTTGACGAAGTTAAACAAACCCATATTCACTCCTTTCGATGGTTAGCATGTTGCATTGACTTAAGACTTATTAAGCTTAGCACCGCAAGGGGGATATTCAATTGGTCCAACAGTATTAAGCGGTTAGAGTAATCCGAAAGTGCCAACTTTCATTGCCAATCTGTCCTTTTATGCAGCACCTGACATGAAACAATCGCTGAAGTTACCTACAATAAGAGCATGGAAGGATTAGGAGGAAGGATATAAGAAGCGATGTACGCCTTGGTGATGTTTGTCTGTTATCTGGACGGCGGCTGCGCCGATATCGTGGTTGACGTGCTGCGTGACGAACGCCAGTGCCTGATCAGTATGAAAGAACAAAACCTGCGCCACGCCGGCTGCTTCCCATTTGAAGATTTTATCGATGGCTTTTGGCTACCCGCCAACGAATATGCGCCGATGTAAATCGCCAAAAGACTTTTATACTACTTTCCTCTGAGGAATTTCTGAATTCACCGGAAAGCCGGCATGCCGACGATGCTTTATGCCACTATTTTGCTAAATTGCCTCACCCGAACGATATGGAGATGGCGCGATGCCCGTTTCTACCTTCTCAAACGAACACTACGAAGCCCTGTTACGCGACGTCAGCCTGGTGGTCGGCGGCGCGGTCATTCAACTGATCAATCTCAACAAAAAAGTTTCCGGCAATAATATTCTGGCCCATTTGGTTAACGAGATTGAACATGAAACCAATCAGCAACGCTTTGCTACATTGCGTTCCGCCATCGAAGTGATGGGGCAAGCCCCCAAAGGTTAACAACCCAATAAAAAAGGCAGAGCTTTCGCTCTGCCTGATTACCGTTTTATCCCGACACAGGAAGAAGGTAATGGTGTTGAAACTTAGAAACGATAGGTCAGGTTCACTGCCACGACGTCGTCAGTGCTCAGCTTCAGTTTGTTATCGTCGTTCAACTGGTTGATTTTGTAGTCAACGTAGGTGTACATGTTTTTGTTGAAGTAGTAAGTCGCACCCACTTCCACGTATTTCACCAGATCAACATCGCCAATCCCTTCGATATCCTTGCCTTTAGACTGCACGTAGGCCAGAGAAGGACGCAGACCGTTTTCGAACTGGTACTGGGCCACAACTTCGAAGTTCTGCGTTTTGTTGGCGAAGCCAGATACGCCGTTGCCGCTGATTGGCGTCATGTTGCGCGTATCGGCGTACATGGCAGCCAGGTAAACCTGGTTGGCGTCGTATTTAATCGCTGTGGTCCAGGCCGTTGCGCTGTCGCCTTTACCGTAAACAGATTTTTTCTGATCGCTGGTGCGGTTGGAATCCGAGAATGCCGCCGCTACGCCGATACCGGAGCCGCCGATGTCCTGGTAATCCAGGGACATGCCGTAGCCGTCGCCGTTTTGTTTAGTCACACCGCGGCTGTCGCTGTCGTTTTTGCCCTGGTACTGCAACGCCAGGTTCAGGCCTTCCACCAAGCCGAAGAAGTCGCGGTTACGGTAGGTAGCCAGGCCATTGGAGCGCGCGGTCATAAAGTTGTCGGTGTAGCTGTAGGAGTCGCCGCCGTATTCCGGCAGCATGTCGGTATAGGCTTCTGCGTCGTACACCACGCCGTAGTTACGGCCGTAGTCGAATGAACCGTAGTTGGCGAACTTCAGGCCGGCAAAGCCCAGACGGGTTTTGGTGCCGGCAGTGCCCTGCGCTTCATCGTGGTTGGCCTGGACGTTGTATTCCCACTGGCCGTAACCGGTCAGTTGGTCATTGATTTGCGTTTCGCCTTTAAAACCGAAGCGGACATAAGTCTTGTCGCCATCTTCGGATTTGTCATCGCTGAAAACATGTTTGGCTGCTACGCGACCGTACAGGTCGAGTTTATTGCCATCTTTATTATAAATTTCTGCCGCGTTGGCAAAGGAGGTCATTGCCCCTAAGGCAATAGCTAAGGCTAATACACTGCGTTTCATCATTTATTTTCCTAGATATTATAATTTTAATTTCTGCCC
The DNA here is from genome assembly GCF_046531865.1 of Serratia sp. AXJ-M. Classification (NCBI taxonomy): domain Bacteria; kingdom Pseudomonadati; phylum Pseudomonadota; class Gammaproteobacteria; order Enterobacterales; family Yersiniaceae; genus Serratia; species Serratia sp. AXJ-M. The sequence continues at coordinate 3,007,540 of NZ_CP059394.1, forward strand.
ATCACGCCCAATTTATGGTTTGGGCTGTGATCTTTATCATTTAGTGTTTTATGAGCGCCTCTAATTAAGAAGCCATGTGACATTAGCATCATGAATCCAAACTTAAAATAAAAAAGTTCATAAAACACCGTGGATAAAGCATGTTTATGTGTAACAAAATATTACAACAAAGAAGTCAATCAACTCATTGATTAATATTGATATTTATTACATATCTTATAACCAATTTGGTGCAACGCACCATAAAGGTGCAATTTGATTTCCTTTTGTATGCTTTCCATTCGATTCATAAATACCATGAATCTTAGCATGGTTACTAATAACGTTACTTATTTCACATTTTTATCTGAGTAAAGTCATTGCGGTGATTTAGTGTGTTTCGCCACGTTTTAAGCAAGTCTTTTACCGCTTCGAATAATTAAATCGATTCAAACCATCAAAAAATGACGGCAAAAATAAATTCAACATAAAATATAAGTTTCGATAGAGAGACTATAAAGAAGGGGAAGTAACAGGAATTAGCAGCAGGATATACCACCGTTATTTAAGGTTGCAGCCGACATCGCTACAACCTTAAATACTGTAAGTATAAAACCGTATTCGAAACTGACAGGTTAATACAGCGTGCTGCGCGGCGCTTCAATCAGCACCATACCGGCGCGCAATCCAAGTGCGACCTGGGGATTAGGGAACAAAATCCATTCTCTGGCATGCTGAACCCGGTACTCCTCCCCCGGTTGTTCACACAGTAACGTCCCCTGCTCCAGCTCGGTAAAATTGGCGGTATCATCACTGAGATGCAGTTTGAACGCTTCGCTACGTTTGATCAGCGATCGCTCAACGCGGAACACCCGCAGAGCCTCTCCCATTCGCTGCGGCAAGGCTTCGCCACTGACTGCCGCCTGCAGTGCACGGTTAATGGCCGCAAATTGCTGTAAATCATTGCTACCAAACGGCCGCGCCTTGCCCAGTTCCAGCGTACAGCTGGCGGCGCCGGCATGCTCACTGGTGAAATTACTGAAGGTGCCGCCCGGCGCACTGTGGATCACCAACGCATCCAAATCGGCCGCGTCCAGCAATGCCAGCATCTCGGCACTGTAAGGCCGGGTCTGGAAAGGAAGAATCCCGAAGCGCGGCAGGCGCGAGTCTCGGATAGCCGTATGCAGATCATAATGGAAACGTGTCGCTTGCTCACCGTCGAAAAACGCGGCGACGGCCTGCTCCAGTTGCTGCGCCCGCACGGTTTCGTCGCTGTGGCTGAAATCGCGATAGCGGCCGCCAAACATCCGGTTCATGTCGCTGTGCAGGTACCGTTTATTGGCGCGCATTGACGGTGGATTGCCCAATATCACCAGCAGCCGAACCACCAAAGTTCGCTCGCCGCCAAGCAGATCCTTGACCAGTTGATTGAGCAGCTCAATCGGCGCCGTTTCATTGCCGTGGATCCCCGCCGACAGCACCACCGCCTGCCGGTATCCCCGGCGCGGTGTGATTTCCAGCAGGCCTGCTCCCAGCCAACGCCAGTGTAAATCCGCATTTTCGCCCCGTTGCTCTTCGGGCGTTTGCCCTTCCAGCGTCAGAGCCAACAAATCAAACATGATGACATCGCCTATTGTTGGAAAGGATAAACCGATCCCAGCCCGAGGATGGTCGTCAGGGTATCCAGCGCATCGCGCCCTTCACGCAGCAATTGCGGGTCAGCCAAATCGTTCTGCGTCAGACGATCTCGGTAATAGCGGTCAACCCAGTCATTGAGCGTAACGAACAGCGTATCGTTCATCATCACGCGCGGATTGACTGCCCGCAATTCCTGCTCGTTCAGCGCCACACGTAATCGCAGGCAGGCAGGCCCACCGCCATTGCGCATACTTTCACGCAGATCGAACACCTTGATTTCATCAATTGGTCCGCCACTGGCCACCATCTCGCTCAGATAGCCCCACACGCCGCGATGCTGGCGCGACTCTTCCGGCACCACAATCATCATCTTGCCGTTAGGCTTGGTCAGAATTTGGCTGTTGAACAGATAGGTCGCTACCGCATCCGCCACGGAAACCCGCGCCGTCGGCACCTCAATCGCCACCAGTTCGCTGTCCAGCGACGCCATTTTGCGACGCACTTCATCCAGCGCCTGCTGCTGCTGATAAAACGCCTGCTGATGGTGGAACAATACATTCTGGTTACTGACGGCGATAACGTCGTTGTGGAATACGCCCTGATCGATCACCGCCGGATTCTGTTGCACAAACACCGTATGTTGCTCATCCAACTGGTGCAGACGGGCAATCGCCTCCCCGGCCTCGCGCGTCTGGCGTGCCGGATAGCGAGTTGGGGCGATTTCTCCGCCAAACTCCTGTCGGCCGTAGACGAACATCTGCACGCTACGCTTGCCATAATCGCCGCCCAGTCGGTTGTGGTTGGCCGCGCCTTCGTCACCAAACAGCGCCACCTGCGGCAAAGCCTCATGGTGGGCGAAATGGCGTGGATCGTTGAAAATCGCCCGCAGCACGCCGGTGGTGGTCTCGGCCTCAATCGCGCGATGGAATTTGTTGTTCAGATTGGCCGCGGTGAAATGCACTTTGCCATCCGCGCTGTCCGCCGAAGGTGAAACCGTGGCCGCATTGGCGGTCCACATGCAAGAAGCCGAGCTGAGCGCAGACAGCAGGCGCGGAGACTGCTTCATCGCCTGCGCCAAGACCGTTTCGTCGCTGCCGCTGAAACCCAACTTACGCAGCATCGGCAGGTGCGGCCGTTCCTGCGGCGGCAATACCCCCTGCTGAAAGCCGAGATCCGCCAGCGCCTTCATCTTCAGCAGCCCCTGTTTGGCCGCCAGTTTCGGATTCGACACGCTGTTTTGATGCTGGGTCGAGGCCTCATTGCCAAATGACAACCCGGCATAGTGATGCGTCAGGCCCACCAGACCATCGAAATTGACTTCATATCCTGACATGCTTTTCTCCTGGGCCCAGCAAGCTCGGCCCTACTCAAAACATACCCTATGAATTTCAAGTTGCAGCCAGGCGAGCAGTTTGCTCATCCCCAGTTATTGTAGGGGCGCTACATGCTGTGCCCGCGTTAAACGGGGCGAACTTATTCGCCCCGCTGCGGCTTGAAAGGCGACGGGTAAAATTTAATTAAACGACAGCCCCGGCGACAAACTGGCCGGCAGCGTCAGGCTTTCGCTTTCCAATGACGCCATTGGCCAGGCGCAATAATCTGCCGCGTAATAGGCGCTCGGACGGTGGTTGCCGGACGCCCCGACACCGCCGAAAGGTGCCGCACTGGAAGCCCCGGTTAAAGGTTTGTTCCAGTTGACGATACCGGCACGCGCTTCCAGCAGCAGATGATCAAACTGCTCACGCAGCGGCGAGACCAGCCCAACCGACAGGCCATAACGCGTTTGGTTGGCGATACGCAGCGCCTCATCAAAGTCGTTATAGCGAATGATGGTGGTCAGCGGGCCGAAGTACTCTTCGTCCGGTACGTCACGCACCCCGGTCACGTCAATAATGCCTGGGCTGAGCAGCGCGCTGCCGCTTTCCAGACGCTGCATGGTCAGCAGAGCGTTGCCGCCCAGTGCCAACAGGTGATGTTGCGCCGCCAGCATTTTTTCCGCCGCCGCCGAAGAGATCACGCCGCCCATAAACGGCTGCGGTTCAGCGTCCCAACGCCCGACACGCAGCGCACTCGCCACCTGCACCAAACGCTCGATAAAAGCGTCGCCCTCACTGCCGCGTTTCACCAGAATGCGGCGCGAGCAGGTGCAGCGCTGGCCGGCGGAAATAAACGCCGACTGAATCGCCAGGTTAACCGTCGCATCGCGATCCTCGATCTGATCGATAATCAGCGCGTTGTTGCCGCCCATTTCCAGCGCCAGGATCTTTTCTGGCTGCCCGGCCAACTGGCGATGCAGGTGGTAACCGGTACCCGCGCTGCCAGTGAACAGCAGGCCGTCGATATCCGCACTGGCGGCCAGTGCCTCACCGGTTTCACGCCCGCCCTGCACCAGATTGAGAACCCCATCGGGCAGCCCGGCCTGTTGCCACAGTTTCAGGGTTTCTTCGGCAGTTTGCGGCGTCAGTTCACTCGGCTTGAACACCACGGTGTTGCCCGCCAGCAGCGCCGGCACGATGTGGCCATTCGGCAAATGTCCGGGGAAGTTATAAGGGCCGAACACCGCCAGTACGCCGTGCGGGCGGTGGCGCAGCACCGAAGCACCGTCCGCCATCGCAGTCTGGCTTACGCCGGTACGCGCCTGGTAGGCCTGCAATGAAATCGCCACTTTGCCGATCATCGCCTGCACTTCGGTCAGCGTCTCCCAACGCGGTTTACTGGTTTCACGGCTGATCACCGCCGCCAAAGAAGACTTGTGCTCTTCCAGCAAAGCGGCAAAACGCTTCACCAACTGTTCGCGTTGTTCGAACGGAGTACGTGCCCAGGCCGGAAAAGCGGCGCGGGCAGCTTCACAGGCGGCAGCAACATCGCTGCCGTCGGCGGCGTTGGCCTGCCACAGCGGTTGGTTATCAACCGGATCGGTTTTGCTGAACGCAGCGCCATGGCCTTGCTGCCAGGCACCATTAATAAAGAGTGCAGGATGTGACATTACGCTTTCTCCTGTGCAATAAGGGGGATGACCCGCACCGGGCTGCCTTGTTCAACGCCCAGCGCCTCGGCGGTAGCGGCATTGAGATGCAGACGGTCGTCATACAGATCGGCATTGACCAGCAGTGCGCGGTAATTCTCATAATGATCGTTGGCCACCAAAAGAGCCGGCGCATCGGCGCGCATCGGGGTCTCATCCAGCACCACTTTTACCAGACGGCTTTGTTTAACCGCGCGGATCTGATCGATTTCCGCCTCCAGCGTTGGGCCGCCGTCAAAAATATCGACGTAACCCTGATAACGCAGCCCTTCGGACTCCAGTACCCGGCGTGCTGGCACGGTCTGCGGGTGCACTTCGCCAATCACTTTTTGCGCGTCTTCGGCCAGGAAATCGACATACAGCGGGTGTTTCGGCATCAGTTCGGCGATAAACGCTTTCTGGCCGGTGCCGCTCAGGTAGTCCGCCTTGGCGAACTCGATGGAAAAGAAATGGTTCCCGACGCTCTCCCAGAACGGCGAACGGCCCTCTTCATCAGAGAAACCGCGCATTTCGGCAATCAGCCGGGCGGAGAAACGCTCACGGAAAGCGGCGATAAACAGGAAACGCACCTTCGACAACAGCTTGCCGTTTTCGCCGTGACGATAGTCCGGATCGAGGAACAGCGTACACAGTTCGGAATGGCCGGTGTGATCGTTACTGAGGAACAGCGTCGGCACCGATTTATACACGTTCAACTGTTTGGACGCATGCACCTGCGTGCCGACGCGGAAGCTGTACCAGGGTTCAGTCAGCCCGACGGCCACTTCAATCGCGCAAACCCCTACCGCCTGCTGGCGCTCGCTGTCTTCCAGCACAAACAGATAACACTGGTCACCACGCGGAAGTTCGCCTTGCCAGGTTTTTAACGCCCGCTCAATGCGTGCCGACAAGGTATCTTCATCTTGTGGCAGGGAAGTGAGACCGATGCCGGACTTACCGGCTAGCGTCAGTAAGTCAGCCAAATCGCGACGCTCTATAGGGCGAATAATCATCATAATGCGAACCTCGTCTGAATCAGGCTGCGCCGGTAAGGGCGCAGCCTGTGTGTTAGCTGCAAATCCGCGCCACGGCTCGCGCGAATCGCGCCAGCCCCTCTTTCACATCCTGCTCAGGAATAACCAGTGAAGGGGTGAAACGCACCACGTCCGGACCGGCGATCAGGGCAATCACGCCCTCTTCGTTGGCCAACTGCGTGATCTGCTTCGCCTTGCCGGCGTAGTCCTTGGTCAACTGGCAGCCAATCAACAGGCCGCCGCCGCGGATTTCAGAGAAAATCGGATACTGCTGGTTAATCTTGTTCAGGCCGTCAAGGAACCACTGGTGGCGTTGCTTAACCCCTTCCAGCACTTCCGGCGTGTTGATGACTGAGAACACCGCGCCCGCCACCGCCGTCGCCAGCGGGTTACCGCCGTAGGTGGTGCCGTGGGTGCCGACGCTCAGGGTTTTGGCCAGTTCGTCAGTGGTCAGCATGGCGCCGATCGGGAAGCCGCAGCCCAGCGCTTTCGCAGTGGTCAGCACGTCAGGAACCACGCCGTACTGCATGTAGGCGTACAGGTCGCCGGTACGACCCATGCCGGTTTGCACTTCGTCGAAAATCAGCAGCGCATCGTGGCGACCGCACAGCTCACGCAGGCCTTGCAGGAAAGCAGCATCGGCCGGCAACACGCCACCTTCGCCCTGAATAGGCTCGACGATCACCGCGCAGGTGTTGTCGTTAATCACCTCGGCAGCGGCCGCCAGATCGTTAAATGGCGTGTGGGTGATGCCGCCCGGCAATGGCGCGAAGTCCTTGGAATACTTAGGCTGGCCACCGGCAGACACGGTAAACAGCGTGCGGCCGTGGAAGGCGTTGTTGAATGCCACAATCTGGTTCTTGCTGTGGTTGCCGTTATCCAGTGCGCGTTTACGCGCCAGTTTCAGCGCCGCTTCGTTGGCTTCCGCCCCGGAGTTACAGAAAAACACCTTCTCGGCAAAGGTGGCGTCAATCAGCAGCTTGGCCAACCGCAGCACCGGCTCGTTGGTATAGCCGTTGCCCAGGTGCCAAAGTTTGCCCGCCTGCTCCACCAGCGCTGCGGTCACGACCGGGTGCGCATGGCCCAGCGCGTTAACCGCAATGCCGCCAGCAAAATCGATGTAAGACTTACCCTGCTGATCCCATACCTGCGAGCCTTCTCCCCGTACCAGAATAAAATCAGCGGGGGCATAAACCGGGACCATCCAGTCGTCGAAAGACTGGCGGGTAACTGCGATTGGCTGTTCCATAATGACCTCATAACTTCAGCAAAGACTGAATTTTGACTGTAAGGGCCGCTCCAGCCTGGATGGTCCACAACAAAACATAAAAAACCGCGCCGTTCGATCCGTTTTTTAGCCGGTGATAACTCTGCCTTTCACCGCCTATTCAGAAACAAATCTGTTACATCATTCGCGTTTTTCGCTATTTATGCCGGGTATCAGGTCCTGTAACGGGGAATAAATGTTAACGAGCAGTTAAAATACATGCCGTTTGATAAAGAGTGTAGAGCAGCTATCGTGCCAAAACGGGATTTTTGGCGAAAAACGCGGTTTTTTACGGTAAAACAACGGCTTATAATGCATACTTATTCAATAAATATGCATTGCTAATGAATAATTGGAAAAATAAGGCGAAAAATCATCATTGGCTGCGAAATCCTATTCAATGACAAAAAACTTCGATATTTCTGATCGCGCTCGCAAAAATAATTTGGCCTGATTTGCTCCCCATCACACTTTTGCCCCATTCCGGTGCAGGAAATGCACCGGATGCGGGCAAACCCGCGTCATCACAGGCTCTGCGTGACCCTGTGTGGGTCAAAATCGGGCGTGAAGCTGGGCAACTGCCGCGTCAGATCTCATATTTGTTAACTTGCCGAACAAAATGTTGACAGTCTGCTGACGCGATAATAGGTTAATTTCAATGGAACACGTGTTCCATGATGAAAAAACACACACCACATCGACTGCACAGGATCGGGGTTATCATGGCTCAAGTCTGCTTGCGTAATAATAAAAGAATCACCGGGGTCGCACTGGCCGTGCTGCTGGGCCTGCCCCTTTCCGCCAGTGCCAACACCAGCATTACCTTCGCCAACTATTTGCCCAATGATTACATCAACAAAGTGATTAAAGACTTTGAGGCGGCGCATCCGGACATTCAGGTGCAGTCGATCAAATGCGGCTTCGCCGACTGTCATCAAAAGCTGACCACCGCGTTGGCCGTTGGCCAGGGCGCCGCCGATATCTTCAGCGTCAGCACCATCAAACTCGGCAGCTTCGCCAACTCCGGCGGCCTGAATAACCTGAGCGCCCCGCCGTTCAGCATTGATAGCCAGGGCTGGCAGTTCGATCCTTCGATGATCAGCCTGGCGAAGGGTAATGACGGCAATATCTATGGCGTGCCTTACGACACCGGGCCGGTGATCATGATCTACCGTAACGACATGGTTCAGAAGGCCGGCGTCAAAATAGAAGACATAACCCAAAGCTGGGACAGCTTTATCGCCTTCGGTGAGAAGCTGAAAAAAGAGCAAGGCGCCTATCTGCTGCCGGCAGCCACCAGCCTGATCAATCCGCTGGTGGTAGGCATGAACAGTGAGCCGGGTAAGCCGGTATACACCAAAGACGGCAAGCCCAACCTGGATTCACCGCAAATCAAACAGCTGATGACGGTGATCAAAACGCTGTATGACAAAGGGCTGGCAGCCTCCCTGGACGGCTCCACCAACTCGCAGGAATACATCAAACTGTACCGGCAGGGGAAACTGTTCGCCGATATCGATGGCCCGTGGGACGAAGGCCGCATCGAGCAGGAACTGGATCCGGACGGTGCGAAAGCCGGTCTGTGGCGGGTGACGGGCGTGCCGGGCAATATCAAGGTCAACGCAGGCGGCACCACGCTGGTGATCCCCAAGCAAAGCAAGAATGCCCAGGCGGCCTGGCAGTTCATTCAATACTTTATGCAGCGTGACGTAGTGATCGACGCCGCGAAAACCGCCGGCACCTTGCCTGCACGCCTCGATGTGTATAACGCGCCTTACTTCGATACGCCCAGCAGCATTCTCGGCGGTCAACACTCGATGCGCTATTACGCCAGCCTGGTGCCGGACCTGAAGCCCGTAGCTTCCTCACCGGAAGACAATATCGCCAACGAAATTCTCAACGAAGCGGCGAAGAAGATCCTGGTGCAGCATCAGGACATCGACAGCACTCTGCGCGATGCCAATAAGCTGCTGGAGCGGCGGATGCGCGCCCTGTAATCATCAGCCTACGGCGGCTTACCGGCCGCCTTTTTTCGTTTTCCGTCGGTTCGGGGAGTCTATGCGTAAGCGATTTTTCAAAGGGCTGCTGCACGATCACCGCACCGCCTATCTGCTGCTGCTGCCGTTCATGCTGCTGTTTGCGGTGTTCAACGCCTTCCCGATCTTCTTCTCGGCGTTTCTCTCATTCCAATCCTGGAACCCGGTAAAAGGCCTGAGTTCGATGAAGTTTGTCGGGCTGGATAACTTTTACTATGCCTTCACCGATGACGCCTTCTGGGTGTCGCTGGTCAACACCATTAAAATCACATTGGTGTCCGGCCTGTGCCAACATCTGTTCGCCATCACCCTGGCTTATTCGCTGCTGCACATCATCGTGCGCGGCAGGCGTTTTTTGAAAGCGGCGATCTTCCTGCCCTACATCACCTCTTCCGTCGCCGTCAGCCTGATCGTGTTCAACCTGTTCTCGCCGGTCGGCATGGTCAACGAGCTGTTAAGCGGATTGGCCGCTAAGCTGCACCTGAGCGCACTGGCCGCCGCGTTGCCGATCAACTTCTTTGACAGCGACTGGATCCGCTTCACCATCGCCAATCAGGTGACCTGGAAGTTCACCGGTATCAATACGGTGATTTACATGACCGGTCTGGCCTCTATTTCGCCCGACCTGTACGAGGCGATCGAGCTGGACGGTGCTGGCCGCTGGCAAAAATTCCGCTACATCGCGCTGCCGCTGCTGGCGCCCTTTATCTTCTTCGCCACGCTGATGACGCTGATCGGCAACATGCAGCTGTTCAATGAGCCCATGATCCTGACGCAGGGCACCGGCGGCGTCGACAACAGCGGCCTGACGGTATCGATGTACGTGTACAAGACCGGCTGGTCCTATCTGGATATGGGCACCGCTTCGGCCATCTCCTGGATCCTGTTCCTGCTGATTGCGCTGGTGAGTGCACTGGTGTTTTGGGGTTTCGGCAACCGTGGAGGACTCAAAAATGATCGCTGAGGGCCGCCGTTTCGACACCGGCAAGCTGGTGATTTACCTGTTGGTATCGCTGTTCGCCTCGCTGTCGCTGTTCCCGTTCTATTGGTCGGCGTTGCTGGCGACGCAGGACACCCGCAGCATTATGGGCATGTCGCTGCGCTTCGGCAGCCACCTGCTGGAAAACTACCGGGGGCTGGAGCAACAGGTGCCTTTCACCCGCTCGCTGCTCAACACCCTGTATGTCACTGCCATGGCCACCCTGACCAGCGTGCTGGTTTCCGCCGCGGCGGGCTACGCCTTCAGCGTCTATCAGTTCAAGGGCAAAAAGGTGTTATTCACCACCCTCATGTTGACCATGATGGTGCCCAGCGTGGTCAATCTGGTGCCCTACTTCTTCGTGATTAAAAGCGTTGGCCTGCTCGACCAGTTTGCCGCCGTCTGGCTGCCCGCCGGGGTGAATATCTTCGGGATTTTCCTGGTGCGGCAATACGTCAGTTCCTCACTGCCCAGCGAAATACTCGACAGTGCACGCATGGACGGTCTGAATGAACTGCAGATATTTTTGCGTATCGGCCTGCCGCTGATGCGCCCGGCGCTGCTGACGGTAGCGATCGTGGTGGTGGTCGATACCTGGAACAACTTTATGTTGCCGCTGGTGGCATTGCAGTCGCCGGACAAGCAAATTCTCCAACTGGTGCTGCGCAGCCTGAGCGGCGCTACCGCCACGCCGTGGAACCTGGTGATGACCGGCAGTTTCCTGGCGATCGTCCCACTGCTGATCGCCTTTATCTTCTCGTCCAAACAAATGATGGAAAGCCTCACCCGTGGGGCGGTCAAAGGGTAACCTTATGCAATTCATTGATATTTACATTGAAAACGACACTGCGGCGCGCCAGCAAATCACCCTGTTTACCGCTGCGGAAGGTTCACTGCCGGTAACGCTGCAAAATACCGGCCTGCAACAGGCCGCCGTCGGCGTGCTTTATCCGCTGGGTGACGGCCGTTTTGCGCTCAATATCGGCCCTTCCCTGACTCCCGCAGCCCTACAGGATGCCGGTGCCGGTATCGCCGCCGGGCAAAAACACTTCGGGTTACAACACCTGCGTCTGACACTGGATGAAGGCTCATCGGCCAGTACAGAAACCTGGCGCTGGCTGCTGTTCGGCCTGCGTCTGGGCGCTTATCGCTATCAGCATCATGCCAGCGCTACGCTGACCGATCCGACCCAGCCGTTAGCCAGCCATGATGCAACAACGCAGGCGCTGTGCGACTGGGCCAATCTGCATGCCGAGGGCGTGATCATCGGACGTGAGCTGATGAATAAGCCGGCCAATATTCTCTATCCGCAAAGCTTCGTGGCGGCCGTCGCGCAATTGCCCTTTACTCATGTGCGCCAGGAGGTGCTGGATGAAGAGCAGATGGCACAGCTTGGCTTCGGTGGCCTGCTGGGCGTTGGTCAAGGCAGCGCCCGCGCATCGCAATTACTGATCCTCGATCACCATCCGGCCAACGCACGCCATACCCTGGCGCTGGTGGGTAAAGGTGTCACCTTCGACAGCGGTGGCATCAGCATCAAAGGTGCGGCACGCATGAGCACCATGAAGTTCGACATGGGCGGTGCGGCTGCGGTGGTGGGCGCCATGCGTATCATCGACGCACTGCAACTGCCGATCCGCGTGATTGGCCTGTGCGGCCTGGTAGAAAACATGCCCTCCTCCCGCGCACAGCGCCCCGGCGACGTGGTAACCATGCACAACGGCAAGTCGGTGGAAATCATTTCAACCGACGCCGAAGGCCGCATGGTGCTGGCGGACGTCATCAGCTATGCCCAGCAGCGCTTCCAGCCCGACTTTTTACTCGATATCGCCACCCTGACCGGCGGCGCAGGCGTGGCGCTGGGCAAGGAGTATGCGGCCATGATGGGTAACGACGATGACTTTCTGGCGCAGGTCACCCAGGCGGGCAAGGCCAGCGCCGAGCCGGTGTGGCCAATGCCGCACGGCGGCTGGTATCGCGGGGTATTGAAGTCTGAATTTGCCGATTACCGTCACGGCGGTGAAGATCCGCACGGCAGCCCGTGCGTAGCGGCGACCTTTATCGGCGAGTTCGTGCAGCCGGGCCAGCGCTGGGCGCACCTGGATATTGCCGCCATGTCTACCGATATGCCGCACCGCAAGCTGTACGCCAACGGCGCGTCCTCATTCGGCGTGCTGCTGCTGGCGCGATTGAGCGCCCTGCTTGCCCAGACGGAGTGCGAATGATGGCTTACGTAGAACTGGTTGATATCAACAAACGCTATGACAACGGTTACCAGGCCGCCAGCGACGTGAATCTGCAGGTAGAGAAAGGTGAGTTTGTGGTGCTGCTCGGCCCGTCCGGCTGCGGCAAGTCCACCACGCTGCGGATGATAGCCGGGCTGGAAACCCTCTCCTCCGGCGAACTGTTGATCGACGGCGAACGCATGAACGAGGTGCTGCCCAAATACCGTGATATCGCCATGGTTTTCCAGAGCTATGCGCTGTACCCGCATATGACCGTCTATGAAAACATGGCGCTGTCTTTGAAAATCAAAGGAATGGCCAAAGCGGAGATTGCCACGCAGATTGCCGCCGTGGCCGAAATGCTGCACCTGACGGAATTCCTTAAGGTCAAACCCGGCCAGCTTTCCGGTGGTCAGCGTCAGCGCGTGGCGTTGGGCCGGGCGATTGTTCGGCGGCCCAAGGTATTTCTGTTTGACGAACCGCTCTCCAACCTCGATGCCAAACTGCGCAACCGCATGCGTCAGGAGTTGTCTGCACTGCATAAGGCGATCGGCGCGACCATCATTTACGTCACCCACGATCAGGTGGAAGCCATGACCATGGCGGACAAAGTGGTCATCATGAATCAGGGGAAAGTGCAGCAAATAGGTACGCCGCTGGATCTTTATCATCGCCCGGTTAATCGCTTTGTCGCCGAGTTTATCGGTTCGCCGCAGATGAACCTGTTTGACGTGCAGGTTCTGGTACAGGGCGAGCAGATCGTATTGCAGGGCGACTCTGGTTTGCTGCTGCCCTTGAGCGCCGCCGAATTCCCGGCGCTGGCAGCAAGAGGGGGCGACTGGCTGACGCTGGGCTGTCGTCCGGAAGCGTGCAGCATCAGCGCGCCACGGGCAGAACCCCACTTGAGTGGAACGCTGGTGTACAGTGAAAACCTGGGCGCTGAGAGCAACCTGTTCGTACAGGGTGACAACGGTGCGCAGTACATCGTCAAACAGCACGCCCAGCTGCAGTATGCCCAGGGCCAGCCGCTGGCCATTACGCTGGATATCACCGCCCTGCACTTTTTTGATCCGCATAGCGGTCAACGGGTAGCTCAAAGCGGGGAAACAGTGTTGCCGGCCGGCATTCTGTGAGACCATATCGCCGCTGCGTGCCTCTGCCGCAGCGCCCCGTTTTCCGTTGAGTAGCTGCCGTATGCCGATGAAAAAAGTCACCTCTCACGATGTCGCCCGCGTGGCCGGCGTTTCACGCACCGTGGTGTCACGCGCCTTTTCCAATCAGGGCCGGGTCTCGCAAAAGAACCGCGATCTGGTGATGCGCGTCGCCAGTCAGTTAGGCTATGCGCCAGACGCCATCGCCCAGAGCCTGCACAGCGGCAAAACCGGCTTTGTCGCGGTGGTAGTGAACCACTTTCACGATTTGTCTGACCTGGAGTTTTTCGATCGTCTGGTTGAACAACTGCAGAAGAGCAACCGGCAGGCGGTGATGATCCGCCTGGAAGGCATTGACGATCCGGCCAACTACCTGAAGCAAACCATCTCTTACCATGTCGATTCTGCCGTGGTGTTCGCCGACAACATCAGCGCGCGTGCAGCAAAAGATCTGTTTCGCATCGCTACGCCCATTATGCTCAACGGTTTGGCGGGCGACGCCCTGTGCGACGCTCTCAACGCCGATGAGTCACCCAGCCTGCAACAGCTGGCGGCACTGATGGCGCAAAAGGGTCAACGCCGCGTGGCGCTGCTCGGTGGCCGCAGCAGCGCCCACGGTGAACAGCTGCGTCAACAAACCTTTCTGGCTCATGCCGCACAGCAGCAGTTAGAGATTGTCGCGCAGCTGAGCGGCGACTACAGCTACCTGAGCGGCTTTAACCTCGCGCCGCAGCTGCTCGACGCGCTTCCGGCTCCGCAGGCCATTTTCTGCACCGCAGACTCCATGGCGATGGGGGTGATGGACTATATTCGTTTGCACACTTCGCTGCAGATCCCTCAGGACGTCGCGGTTTACGGCTTCGACGATATCCCGATGGCAGCCTGGCCGAGTTACCAACTCACGTCGGTACGCCGAGATATGGACGCAATGATCGCCGCCATCGTTCGGCTGGTCGAACTGCGCAGCGGCAGCCCCCAGGCTGCGCCGCAGCAGGTAACCATTCCCACCGAGTTGGTGGTTCGCGCGTCCTGCTAAACCGGTAGGGGTGAGCCTGTTCGGCCCAATTTAACGCATTGATGATGCTATTGGGCGCAGCATGCCGCGCCCCTTCCATAAACCACAGAGCAGCGGGTCAACGGGTGGTTATAATCTCCGCATCGCGCAATTCCGGCGCTGCCATACCGCTCTGCCACAGCCAATACTGAATTGGGCCCGGGCAGTTAAGGCTGACGACCTTATGCTTTCCGTCCTTATCGATGGCGTGAATAGTCACCCCTTCGGTGTAGCCATCTTTCAGGTAATTCAGATCCTCGATGGCCTCGTACACCGCCTGTTCCAGCGTCATGCCCATCTTCATATACAGCACCACTGCGCGGCTGGTACCGCAGCGAATGGTCATTTCCCCGGTGTGGGTACAGGCACAGGCGCCATAGCGGCTGTCGGCATAGGAGCCGCTGCCGATGATCGGGCTGTCCCCCAGTCGCCCCGGATATTTCCACGCCCAGCCTGACGTTGACGTCGCCGCGCTGAGCGTGCGCCCACCATCCATGGCTAAAAATACCGTGGTGTCGCGCACCCGTTCTGGATCGGTGGCATTATTCGACAACCCTGCCAGTGGGATATTCGGCCAGTTGCGAAGCTGTTCGGCGTCCATCGCCTGCTCCAGTTTTTCCCACCAGACACGCTTGGAGTCGGCAATCAGGTTGTCACCCGCCAACGCGCCGATCTCAGCGGCGAAACGTGCCGCTCCGGCGCCCACCAGGATTTCATGGTTAAGATCTTCCATTACCCGATAAGCGACTTCCACCGGATGCAGATAGCCTTGCAACGCTCCCACCGCACCGGTGCGCAAGCTGTCGCCGTCCATCACCGAAGCATCCAGCTCCATCTCACCCAGCACGTTGGGCCAGCCGCCGAAACCCACCGTACGTACGCTCGGATCCAGCTCCACCAGCTTGATACCCTCAACGATGGCACGCAGGCCATTCTGCCCCTGTCGTAACCGTTCGGCAGACAGACCGATACCCGGATGTCCTTCAGAGTTTGCAATCACAATCATAGGGTTATGTTTCCCGCACGGCGTTCAGCGCTAAAAGAAAGGCACCGGTAATGACCGGTCATTCGCCCCCATGGAACACGTGTTCCATGGTGATTAAAAAATATCGCTGCCCACCTGAAAAGTCAAACCGAAGCGGTGAAAAGCGTGGCGTGACGCGCCTTTTCCAACAGGGCACACACCACTAAGCCCACAGGCACATTGTTCTACTACACTGTGATCTCACCAGAAGATTTCATCCCCCTGTGCCAGAGGAATCAAGATGTCCAAGAAAACTGTTGATCTCACCCAGCCTGCAGCACAGCACGATATCCGTACCTTTCTTGATGCGCTGAACTCCAGTGACGCCAAACCCCTGGAGCAGTTGAAGCCGAAAGAAGCGCGTAAGGTGATGGAGGGCCTGCAAAGCGGTACCGAAGTCCCTCTGCGTGAAGTCGAAATCAGCGAAAAAACCATTCACGTCGATGGCCAGGATATCCTGTTGCACATCGTGCGGCCGGCCAAAGCAAAGGAGAAGCTGCCGGTATTCATGTTCTTCCACGGCGGCGGCTGGGTGTTGGGGGACTTCCCGACCCACGAACGGCTGGTGCGCGATCTGGTCCACAGCTCCGGCGCGGCGGCGGTGTTCGTTAACTACACCCGATCGCCGGAAGCGCCTTACCCTGTCGCCATCAATCAGGCCTACGCGGCGACCGAATGGGTGGCCGAGTACGGCGAGAAAATCAACGTTGACGGTTCACGTCTGGCGGTCGTCGGCAACAGCGCCGGCGGCAATATTGCGGCGGTGGTCAGCCTGATGGCGAAAGATAAAGGCACGCCTGCCCTGCGCAGCCAGATCCTGCTATGGCCAGTGACCCACGCCAATTTCGATACCGAGTCTTACCACCAGTTCGGCGAAGGTTATTTCCTCACCCGCAATATGATGAAATGGTTCTGGGACCACTACACCACCGATAAAGCCCAGCGCAAAGAGATCTACGCCTCGCCGCTTAACGCCACGCTGGAACAGTTGAAAGGCCTGCCACCGGCGCTGGTGCAAACCGCCGAGCTGGACGTGCTGCGCGACGAAGGCGAAGCCTACGCCCGCCTGCTCAATGCCGCCGGAGTCGAAGTCACCTCCACCCGTTATAACGGGCTGATCCACGACTATGGCTTGCTCAACGCGATCGCAGAAGTCCCGGCGGTGCACTCGGCCATCCATCAGGCCGGGCGCGCGCTAAAACATTA
The DNA here is from genome assembly GCF_046531865.1 of Serratia sp. AXJ-M. NCBI lineage: Bacteria > Pseudomonadati > Pseudomonadota > Gammaproteobacteria > Enterobacterales > Yersiniaceae > Serratia > Serratia sp. AXJ-M. Next base: position 3,024,137 of record NZ_CP059394.1, read on the forward strand.
TCTGGCCTAAGCTCAGCCGACATAATGGCAGGCCACCCGATGTCCTGCCGCTACCTGCCGCAATGCCGGGGCCTGTTCCCGGCATTGCGCAGTGGCCTGCGGACAGCGAGTGTGAAAGCGACAGCCCTGCGGCGGTTGGGCAGGATCAGGTAATTCTCCCCGGGCCATCGCCTGCGGCTGACGGTGCGGATCCAAACTGGGTACCGCGGCCAACAGTGCCTGAGTGTAAGGGTGCAGCGGCCGACGAAACAGCGCATCGCGATCGGCGCTTTCTACAATCTGCCCGAGGTACATTACCGCTACGTCCTGACACAGATGCTCCACCACCCCAAGATCGTGCGAAATAAACAGGAAAGTCACCCCCTGCTGTTCCTGAAGATCGGAAAACAGGTTGATGATCTGCGCCTGAATAGACACGTCCAGCGCCGAAATCGGTTCGTCGGCGACGATAAACTCCGGCTGCAGGATCAGCGCGCGGGCTACACCGATGCGCTGGCGCTGGCCGCCGGAAAATTCGTGCGGGAAGCGCCCGTAATGCTGTGCCGACAACCCGCAGATTTCCAGGGTGTCTATCACCCGGTCTCGCAGCTCGCTCTTTTGCGCCAAACCGTGCTGCAGCAGCGCTTCGCCAATCGCATCGCCTACCCGCATTCTCGGATTCAGAGAGCTATACGGGTCTTGAAACACCAGTTGCATCTTCGGGCGCATCGCGCGCCGCTCGCGGGCGCTGAGCGCATCTAACGCCTGTCCTTTGAACAGTACCTCACCGGCGGTCTTTTCATGCAGCCCCAGCAGGGTTCGGCCTACGGTGGTTTTACCACTGCCGGACTCCCCCACCAGGCCAAAAACCGTTCCCCGGCGAATGCTGAAGCTGACATCATCCACCGCCCGCAGTTGCCCGGTGGTCTGACCGAATAGTCCTTCACGCAGCGGGAAATATTTCTTCAGCCCTTTTACCTCCACCAAGGGTTCAGCCAACATGAATACGCCCCCCGGCATTCAGGAAACAGGCGGATTGCCGCCGCCGATCGCCATACAATGGCGGGATACCGTCACGGCAGCGGGCGCTCGCTTTGTCACAGCGTTCGGCAAAGGCGCAGTAGTCCGGCAAACTGGCCAGATCGGGCACCTGACCGGGGATCGAATACAACCGCCGCCGTCGCTGCCCCGCCACCGGCCGCGAGGCCATCAATCCCTGAGTGTAAGGGTGCTGCGGGTTGGCCAGCACTTCATGCGTGGCACCCTGCTCGACAATACGCCCGGCGTACATCACCACCAGCCGATCCGCCATCTGGGCAATCACCCCGAGATCGTGAGTAATCAGCATCATCGCCATATTGTGCTTACGCGCCTGCTCGCGCAGCAGCGCCAGAATTTGCGCCTGCACGGTGACATCCAACGCGGTAGTGGGTTCGTCGGCAATCAGCAACGCCGGCCGGCAACTGATGGCCATGGCGATCATGATGCGCTGCAGCATGCCACCGGAAAGCTGGTGCGGATAGCTGGTCATCAGCTGTTCGGCGCGTGCCAGTCCGACCTCGGTAATCAGCGCCGTGGCCTCCCGCCAGGCCGCTTTTGGCGCAGTCCCCCTATGGCGGATTAACGGCTCAACCAACTGCTCACCGATGGTCAGCACCGGGTTCAGCGCGCTCATCGGCTCCTGAAAGATCATCGCCAAACGGTTACCGCGTAAATCGGCCATCTGTTGCGGGCGTAGTTTCAGCAAGTCCTGGCCGTCGAAATGGATTTCACCACCGTCGATTTGCGCCAGCGGTTGCGGCAGCAGCCCCATCAGCGCCATCGCGGTCACGCTTTTACCGCAGCCGGACTCACCGACGACCCCCAGCGTTTGTCCGGCGTAAAGGTCAAAACTCACCTGTTGCACCGCCCGCACCCGCCCTTGTTCGCCCTGGAAGGCTACCGACAGTTGATTAAAGGCCACCAGCGGTTGGCTCATCGTCTTACCCCGTTCATTTTTGGATCAAGCGCGTCTCGCAGGCCGTCGCCGAGAATATTAATCGCCACCACGGTGATGAAAATCGCCAACCCCGGCGGCATCCACAGCCAGGGGCGACGTTGAAAATCGATCAGGCTGTTGGCGGCGTCCATCATGTTGCCCCACGACGGCATTGGCGGCACCACGCCCAACCCCAGATAGCTCAGGGCCGATTCACTGAGAATGGCATTAGCGACGCCCATGGTGGCCACCACCACCAGGATCGGAATGGTATTGGGCAGCAGGTGGCCGAAGATACGCCGCCGGGTGGATAACCCCAGCACCTCAGTGGCCAGCATGAAGTCACGCTCGCGCAACGACAAAATTTGCCCACGCACCAGCCGCGCCAGCGACGGCCAGCCCAGCAGGCTGAGCATGATCATCACCATGTAAATACGGTAGTCCGGCGAAACGTCCAGCTCCGACAGCATCGCTCCCATGATGATCAGCAGCGGCAGGCTGGGAATGGTCATCAACAGATCGGCAAAGCGCATAATCAGCTTATCCACCACGCCGCCAAGATAGCCGGACAGCGCCCCCAGCAGGTAGCCGAGCGTGACCGACAACAGCATCGACACCAGGCCAATGGTCAGCGAAATACGCCCCGCCAGCAGCAGGCGGGTATAAATATCGCGACCGAGAAAATCGGTGCCCAGCCAGTGTTGTGCGCCGGGTGCCTGATTGATATTCAACGCATCGCCGGCATCGTCCTGCCAGGGCGACAGCATCGGGCCGAACAGGCACAGCACCGCCATCAACACCAACAGCAGCAGTGAAATCATCGCCAGGCGGTGACGCCGCAGCCGCTGCCAGGCCTGGGCGGTCGGCGGTGGTGATAGCTGCGCCAACGCCGGGAGTTGCGCTTGCCGCCAACGGCGACGACGCCCGAAAAACAAGGATGCCAACATAGTTACCTCAAACGAATGCGCGGGTCGGCATAGGCGTACAAAATGTCCGCCAGCAGATTGCCTAAAATGGTCAATACCGCCAGAAACAGCGTAAAGCCCATCAATACCGGGTAGTCGCGCGCCGCCAGCGAATCGAGATGGATGTGCCCGGCACCCGGCCAGTTGAAGATTTTTTCGGTGATCAGCGCACCGGAAAACAGCGCGGGTAGCTCAAAACCCAACAAGGTGATGATCGGCAACAGCGCATTACGCAGCGCATGCCGCAGGATCACCGTCTTTTCCTTCAGCCCCTTGGCGCGAGCGGTACGAATATAATCCATGCGGATCACGTCCAGCATACTGGCGCGGAAATAGCGCGTCAGGGTGCCGGCCTGCAGCATCACCAACGCCAGCACTGGCAGCAACAGGTGCGCCGCCACGTCCAGTGCCCAAGCCAATCCGCTGGCTTCGCTACCGGTGCGCAGCATGCCACCCGCAGGCAGCCAGTGCAGATCGACGGCGAACCATTTGATCAGCAACAGACACAGGAAAAAGGTGGGAAACGACATGGCACCGAACACCGCCACGGTCACCAGATGATCGAACAGCGAATAGGGTTTCATCGCCGAGGCGACACCTACCGCCAGCGCAATGCCCCAGTACAGTACCAGCGCCACCGACGCCAGCAGGAAGGAGTTCCAGATATACTGGTTCAACAAGGTACTGACCGGGATCTGGTATTGCAGCGAGAAACCGAGATCGCCCTGCAGCAGTTGACCGAGCCAGTGCAGATAACGGCTGAACAGTGGCTGATCCAGCCCGTACAGCGCCCGCAGCTCGGCCGCGCGCTGCGGCGTCAGGTTGATGTTGCCGTCGATGAAGTCGCCGGGGGTCAGCGCGAAAATAAAGAAAATCAGCAGCGATGCCAGCAGCATCATCGGAAGGGTTTGCAGCAAGCGGCGCAGGATAAAATTTCTCATGGTGTTTTCCGTCACCGCTGCCCAAACCGGCGCAGCGGTGCCTTACCGTTACTGAGCGATCTTGACGTCCGGCAGGCTGCCGGTCAGGCCGTTGTATACGTCCGGTTTAAAGCCGGTGACGCGTGCACTGCTGGCGCTGAGCACTTTACGGTTCCCCAACAGGATCACCGGCGGATCTTCAGCCAGCACCTGATACAGATGGTGATACAGCGGCTTACGCTGCTCGATGTCCAATGTGGCGTTAGCCTCGCCAATCAGTTTGTCCACCTGCGGATTGCTATAGCCGGTTTCACTGACCTGACTGATGAAATCGCGTACCCCGTCGTGCGGATCATTCAGCCCGCTGGTACTGAGCGACGCCAGATCGTAATTACCGGCCTTGCGTTGCGCCAGCAGCGCATTGAAATCCAGCACCTGCGGCTTCAACAGCACGCCAATCTGCCGATAGTTATCTTTGGCAATCGGCACCAGCGCGTCGTTAATCAGCTTTTTGGTCACCAACAGCGTCAGCTCCAGCTTTTTGCCGTCCTTCTGGCGAATGCCGTCCGCTCCCGGTTTCCAACCGGCCTGATCCAGCAGTTGCTTGGCTTTGTTGACATCGTAAGCATAGGGGTTGATCCCCTTGGGATCATAAGCCCAGGATACGGGTGAGATCGGCTGATTGGCGACCGAACCGTAACCCTGGTAGACCACGGTGATCAGCTTTTGCCGATCCAGCCCGTAAATCAGCGCCTGACGCACACGCGCATCCTGCAGTGCCGGGCGTTTAAAGTTGAAATCCACCCGGCTGTAGTCGCTCGAGCTGTACAAATTGATATTGGCGAAGCTGAGGAGCTTCAGCTGTTCAATATCATCCGGTTTGGAAGTAAAGGCGTCGTAGTCGGTTTCACCGGTCTGGAACAGCTGGAAGTTGGTAGAGGGGTTGGTCACGCGGTAAATAAAACGCGCCACCGCTGGCTTACCGAGATAAAAGTTCGGGTTGGCGTGAAAACGGATCTCCTGTCCCGGCACGTATTTGTCGTAAATATAAGGGCCATTGCCTAACGGCTTGCCGTTCAGCGCACGCACGCTGTCCAGCTTACCGCGCTGATACTCCTTGCCGTAATAGGCTTTCGACAGCACCGGCCCGCCGATCAGCTGTAGCGTAGTCGCCCCCGGCTGGGTGGTGGTGATTTGAAGCGTACGATCGTCGATCACCTTTAGCCCGCTGATGCTGGGGGCAGTTCCGTTCTTGTACTCCGCCCCGCCCTGAATGTGCGCCGGAGTAATGTCGGTCTCTCCGTCATAGGCCGGGTCATGCAGCAGCGTCAGGGTAAAGGCAATATCTTCGGCCTTGATTGGCGAGCCGTCGCTGTTGACCAGATTAGGCCGCAGTTTAATGGTGTAGACCCGGTTGTCCGGGCTGACCTGCCAGGACTCTGCCAGCCGCGCCACCGGCTTGCCCTGGCTGTCCAGACCAATCAGCCGGGTAAAGATCACGTCGGTGACGTTCTCATCCCAGCCATTGCTGAACAGATAGGGATTAAAATTACCCTGAGGTTCAAGAATACCGGCCACCACGGTGTCTTTACGCAACTTGGCCGCCGCCGGCACCAGGCTGGCATCGCTGGCCGGGGTAATACCTTCCGCCAAGGTTTCCGCCTGCACGCTGAATGCCAGCCCCACGGCACAGGCGATCGCCAGCGTAACCAGTCGCTTTTGTAAAGGTTTGATTGCCTTGTTTTTTATTTTTCTCACCCACTGCCCCTCGTTTACCCGTTGATAAATGTGACAAAATTTATCGCAGAGTAATCGGCGGCCGGGAGGCTGTCTAACAACGAAACCGGCATTCTATTGCCGGAAATCGCAATATGAATTTTTCTATTGCGATAGCCGGCCGTTGGGTGGAGTTTAGCCTGCCGGCTCGAGCTGCCGGATAAGTTTGGCTAAGGTCTGGATAGCCGCTTCATGCTTGTCGCTCCAGTCGAAAGAGGCGTTCAGTCGGAAGCAGTGGTTGAAATGGTTGCCGGTGGTGAACATCCTGCCCGGCGCGATACTCACCCCCAGCGCCAGCGCGCGCTGATACAGCTCCATCGACGACAACGCCGGATCCAGCTCTACCCACAAAAAGTAACCGCCATCTGGCTGGCTGACCTTCACGGTCGGAGGGAAGTGGTGAGCAATCGCCTGACGCATCATGCTCTGACGCTGAGCCAGCAGCCGACGCAAGCGCCGCAGATGGGTATCGTAGCCACCATGCAACAGATAATCGGCGATCGCCAACTGGGTGGGCACGCTGGTGGATACCGTGCTCATCAGTTGCAAACGCTGGATCTGCTGTGCGTAGCGCCCGGCAGCCACCCAGCCCACGCGAAAGCCCGGCGCCAGACATTTGGAAAACGACGAACAGTGCAAAATCTGTCCGCCCTGGTCTAATGCCTTGGCCGGCTGCGGGCGCTCAGCGCTGAAGTACAGTTCGCCGTAAACATCGTCCTCAATCAGCGATATCTGCCGCTCGCGCAACATGCCCACCAGCCGCTGTTTATTCTCTGCCGGCATCGAGGCGCCCAATGGATTCTGGAAGTAGGTCATCAGCCAGCAGGCCTTGATCGGGTACTGTTCCAAGGCATGTTCCAACGCATCCAGATCGATGCCGTCCTGCGGATGGGTCGCGATCGCCACCGCCTTTAACCGCAGCCGCTCCAGCGCCTGCAACGCCCCGTAAAAGGCCGGGGACTCGATCGCCACGTAATCCCCCGGCTGCGTCACCGCTTGCAGGCTAAGGCTCAGCGACTCCATGGCTCCGGCGGTAATCACGATTTCATCCGGGGCGACCTGCATGCCGCTTAAAGCATAACGCTGGGCAATGTTGCGGCGCAGCGCGTCGTTGCCGGGCGGCAGGTTAGCCAGCGAACTGTGCGGGGTAAATTTGCGCGCTACGCTGCTCAGCGCCCGCGCCAGCTTCGGCTGAGCAAACAGCGTGGCATCCGGAAAGGCCGAACCGAACGGGACAATGCCTGGGTCTTTGCACGCCTGCAGCACGTCGAAAACAAAGGTGTTGATGTCTACCTGCTCGCTCAGCAGCAGTTTCTCCCCGCGCGCCGGCTGCGGCAGCGGCTGCGGACGCGCCGCCACGTAATAACCGGACTGCGGGCGCGCAACGATCCAGCCCTGGCTCTCCAGCAGTTGATACGACTGCACCACCGTCATCAGACTCAAGCCGGCGCGTTTACCGCTTTCCCGCAGCGAAGGCAGCTTGTCCCCCGCCCGCCATACCCGGTTCTGGATCTGTTCACGAATTTGTTGTGCAAGCTGCTCGTATCTGGTCATAGGCCTTAACTGTTATATGAAAAAGTGAAATAACTGTCACTATTATAGTCACTGTACTCCGTGCTTAACTTGACGCCAAGCTTTCCACAAAAAAATTACAGCTATACTGAAGAGGTTATTTTATGTCCAACCCAAGGAGGCGCCATGCTGGGTCTTGATGCACTGGAACTTGCCAGAATACAGTTCGCCTTCACCGTTTCTTTCCATATTATTTTTCCCGCAATCACCATAGGTTTGGCCAGTTATCTGGCGGTGCTGGAAGGGTTATGGCTGAAAACGCGCAATGAAGCCTATCGCGATTTGTACCATTTCTGGTCAAAAATTTTCGCCGTCAACTTCGGCATGGGCGTGGTTTCCGGGCTGGTAATGGCCTATCAGTTCGGTACCAACTGGAGCTTCTTCTCTGAGTTTGCCGGCAGTATTACCGGCCCGTTGCTGACCTATGAAGTGCTGACCGCCTTCTTCCTCGAAGCCGGTTTCCTTGGGGTGATGCTGTTCGGTTGGAACCGCGTCGGGCCAGGGTTGCACTTCTTCGCGACCTGCATGGTGGCGCTGGGCACCCTGATTTCCACCTTCTGGATCCTGGCTTCCAACAGCTGGATGCAAACGCCGCAGGGTCACGAAATCATCAACGGCCAGGTGGTACCGGTCGACTGGCTGAAAGTGATATTCAACCCGTCATTCCCCTACCGTCTGTTGCACATGTCGACCGCCGCCTTCCTGTCTTCGGCCTTCTTCGTGGGCGCTTCCGCCGCCTGGCACCTGCTGCGCGGGCGTGATACGCCGGCAATGCGCAAAATGCTGTCGATGGCGATGTGGATGGCGCTGATCGTCGCACCGGTACAAGCCCTGATTGGTGATGCGCACGGCCTGAATACGCTGAAGTACCAACCGGCGAAGATTGCCGCCATTGAAGGCCACTGGGAAAACCCGCCGGGAGAGGCCACGCCGCTGATCCTGTTCGGTTGGCCGGATATGGAGCGTGAAGAGACTCGCTTCAAGCTGGAAGTGCCCTATCTTGGCAGCCTGATCCTGACTCACAGCCTGACCGAACAGGTCCCGGCGCTGAAATCCTTCCCGCCGGAAGATCGCCCCAACTCCACCGTGGTGTTCTGGTCGTTCCGCATCATGGTAGCGCTCGGCATGCTGATGATCCTCGCAGGGGTGTGGAGCCTGTGGCTGCGCTGGCGCGGCGGGCTGTACCAGTCGCGCCCCTTCCTGTACTTCATCCTGTGGATGGGGCCATCGGGGCTGCTGGCGCTGCTGGCGGGTTGGTTCACCACCGAAATCGGCCGACAGCCGTGGGTGGTCTATGGCCTGCTGCGTACCAAAGATGCGGTCTCCGCGCACGGTGATTTGCACATGAGCATCAGCCTGCTGGCGTTTATCATCGTTTACTGTTCGGTGTTCGGCGTGGGCTACTCCTACATGATGCGCCTGATCCGTAAGGGACCGCAGCAGCATGAAAGCCATGAAGACGACACGGACGGCAGACCGGCTCGCCCGCTGTCTGCGGTAAAAGAAACTCTGGATGACAGGAGCTGAGCATGGGCATTGATCTTCCGTTGATTTGGTTTGTGATCATCGTGTTCAGCACCATGATGTACGTGGTAATGGACGGCTTTGATTTGGGTATCGGCATCCTGTTCCCCTGGGTCAAGGACAGCGGTGACCGCGATGTGATGATGAACACCGTCGCACCGGTGTGGGACGGCAACGAAACCTGGCTGGTACTGGGCGGTGCGGCGCTGTTTGGCGCCTTCCCGTTGGCCTACGCGGTGATCCTCGATGCGCTGGCCATCCCGCTCACCCTGATGCTGTTCGGGTTGATTTTCCGCGGCGTGGCCTTTGAATTCCGCTTCAAGGCCAAGGAAGAAAAGCGGCATATCTGGGATAAGGCGTTTATCTGGGGCTCTCTCTTCGCCACCTTCAGTCAAGGGGTGGTGGTGGGCGCCATCATCAACGGCTTCCCGGTCAACGGCCGTAGCTATGCCGGTGGTGCTCTAGACTGGCTGACGCCGTTCGCGCTGTTTTGCGGGTTGGGGCTGGTGGTGACCTATGCACTGCTGGGCTGTACCTGGCTGGTGATGAAGACCGCAGGGGATCTGCAGGCACGCATGTATCGGTTGGCGACGCCGCTGCTGATCACTTTGCTGCTGGTGTTGGCGGTGGTCAGTATCTGGACGCCGATTGCCCATCCCGAGATCGCCAGCCGCTGGTTTACGCTGCCAAACCTGTTCTGGCTGCTGCCGGTGCCGGTATTGGTGTTGCTCAGCGCCTGGGGTATCCAGCGCGGCGTGAAAAACGCGGCGCACTATTCGCCGTTCTTGCTGACCCTGCTGCTGGTGTTCCTCGGCCTGAGCGGCTTGGGCATCAGCATCTGGCCGCTGTTGATCCCACCGTCCATCACCCTGTGGGACGCCGCAGCCCCACCGCAAAGCCTGGGCTTTATGCTGGTCGGCGCGCTGTTTATCATCCCGATTATCTTGGTCTACACCTTCTGGAGCTACTACGTGTTCCGCGGCAAGGTCAGCCATGAACAGGGTTACCACTGATGAGGGAAGACATTATGCAAAATAAAACCGCATCCGCTCCGGCCCCCTGGTGGAAGCGCGTTGGCTGGCTGGTGATTATCTGGAGCGCCAGCGTACTGGGGCTGTTCCTGGTCGCCTCGATGTTCCGCCTGCTGATGACCGCCGCGGGCATGAAATCGGAATAAGTTGAGCGCTATCTGGCCGAAGTATTGGGGAAGTAGAAGGAAATAACCAGCGTTACCAAGGGTAGCGCACCAATTTTCAACAGCTCGAACACTTGCCTGATAGGCTCGCTTTGATCCCAATAAGCGTGGGCGGTAAAACGCCCACGCTTATCACGAAGATCCCGCACAGCACCTGACGCGCCAAGCGCAAACGTTCCATTTCATCGAAGACCAATATCTCCTTCAGGTACCCCCTGGCGGCCTCATCGTGCAGGTTTGCGTTTTCGGTGCTCATGGGAAGATCCCCACGACTCGCCCCACGGCCTCCAGCTCTTTGCCATTCTCCCGCACGATGCCAAGGGACGTTCCGTTCTGTTTCATCCAGTGCTTATCGGCTATGGCTATCAACGCAAAGGCCATCTTGATCACCTCGGTTTTCTCCATCCCATGGCGCCGGGCTATATCATTCAGATCGTCATCAATCTTATTGGATAAACGGATCGGCAAACTGCGCATACTCCACCTCCTGTGGCTTACTGTCAGTGAGATAGAGTTTACGTGAGCCGCACGGCCTGTTCAATTAGTGAACTGCGTAACGTCTCGCAAATTCAATATGTTGCAAGACTTGCGTTTAGCCACGATCAGCTGGGCTTACGCCCCATAGCGCTGAGAAAACGTTGCTGTAACCGCAGCAGCTCCCTCAGTTCAAGAACCCGATAATCAATGCCAAAACGCGGGGCAACCTCTTCAATGATGCGACTCAATGCCGGGTAGTGCCGGTGATTCCAATGGGGAAACAGGTGGTGCGTCAGGTGCAGGTTAGCCCCGCCAAGCCAATACCCCAGCCACGCCGGTGAAGCTTGCCAGTCAAAGGTGGTGGCAAAAACATGCTGATACCAACCGTGCGCCAACCTTCCCTGTTCGGGGGCCTGATAAAAGTTGGCTTTGGCCCAGTGGGTGCCGACAATCAGCATCACAAACACCAGCGAAGACAGCATCTGGCTGAGCAGATAGGTCAGTAACACCGTGCCGACGCCGATCGTCGGCGGCGTGAGCCACAGCGGAATGGCCAGCGCCAGGGTAAAATGCGCCAGCTTGCCCAACAGGAAAATCCCCCACCCCTTCCGGCCCTGGAACATCATCTTTGGCGTCATGCGGGTTTTACCGGCGCGATCCAACCAGTCGAACAACCAGATGTAATAAGGGAAAGTCAGCGCCGCGACGATCGGCCAATAGTAAGGCTGAAGGCGCATAAACGCCTTGCGGCGCTGGAACGGCGTTTGGCGCAACACCCCGTTGGGTTCAATGTCCGGATCGTAACCTTCGATGTTGTTATAGGCGTGGTGGAAAATGACATGCCGCACTCGCCAGCAGTCGGCATCCAGCCCCAGGGGCATACTGACAAAGATGTTAAGCCAGTGATTTAACCGTGCGCGTTTGAAAACGGCATTATGCGAGGCGTCGTGTACTACATTCACCGTTAGCATCATGGCGGAAAAAATAAAGCCGACGTAACAGCCGAAATAGGCCCAGAAATGTTGCTGCTGCAGGCTCAGCGCGTAAAAACCGGCGCACAGCAGTATTAGCGCCAACAGCTTGGCGAACATTCTGCCGTCGGCAAAACGGTGATCGCCGCGCGTCGCCAGGTAGGCCTGGCTGGCCCGCATCAGCTCCTGATGGATCTCACTCGCCTCTCGCTGGAACGCCAAAGGCGGCAGCGGTGTGGTATCCGGCATTTTCATTGTGGTGGCTGCCCCATAGCACGTAAAAAACGTTGCTGCTGTCGCAACAATTCACGATAACCGATACAGCGATAATCCATGCCGTGTCGCGCCGCCGTCTCAGCCAATATGGCAGCCAGCGCCGGATAATGGCGATGATTCCAGCCTGGGAACAAATGGTGAGTAAGATGATAATTCAACCCGCCGGTCAGATGGTGCAAGCTCTTCGGCGAAGTTTCCCAGTCGCAGGCGGTGGCGAAGTTATGCCGATACCAGCCCTGCGGCATCTGGCTGCCTGCCGGCACCGCATAAAATTCGGCTTGCGCCCAGTGCGTGCCCAACAGCAAAAAAACCACCAGTAACGAGGCCAGCATTTGGCTAATCAAATAGGCAATCAGTACCGTTTGCCAGCCGATGCCATTTTGTTGTGCCACCACCAACGGGATCACCAGCACCAGCAACAGGTGACACAATTTCCCGGCAATGAACATTGCCCAGCCCTTACGGCCCGGCAATACGCCCTTGGTCGCCAACGGTGTTTTGCCCAAGCGATCCGACCAATCGAACACCAGCGCAATGTACGGCAGCGACAGCGCGGCAATCAGCGGCCAGTAAAGATGTTGATAGCGCATATAAGCCCGCCAACGTTGGAACGGGGTTTGGCGGAAAAAGCCGTTCTCTTCCGTATCCAGATCGTAATGTTCGACGTTGGCATACACATGGTGATAGCTGACGTGCCGGGTTCGCCAGTAATCCGGATCGACGCCCAGCGGCAAAGTCACCAGCCGCCCGGCCAGACGATTGACCCACGGCGTGCGGGCGAAGGCGTTGTGCGAAGCATCGTGATTGACGTTGACGTTGAGCAACATGCCCATCATGACAAAAGCGAAGTAACTCAGCATAAAGGCCAGAGCCTGGTGCTGCACCAAACTGAGCAGGTAGAAACCCACGCAAAGCAGCAGCAAAATCATGGCCTTGGCCCAACGGGCCGCATCGGCAAACCGGTGATCGTCGCGAGCGCTCAGATAAGCATGCGCCCGTCGTTTCAATTCCCGATGAAACGCCTGTTCCCCCGCAACGGGGAAACTCAGCGGCGGCAAATCAGCCATACGCGGCCTCCTTTTGGCGTCCCCAACCGACCGCGACAGCGCAACCGTGCAACACCATGGCACCGGCTACGCCCCACCAGAGAGCAGACTGCCCATCGGGCATGCTCAATAACCACAGGGGGAATGCCAACGTCACCAACAGCCAAACGCCTACGCCCCAGCGGCGACCTTCAGCCATCCCACCCAAGGCTATCGCCCCGGCCGCCAACAACACAAACAACGCCGCCTGCTCGCCGGTCACTCCGCCATACCCGTAACCAAAACGATAAACATAACCCAACACCAGAGCGAACAGCAGCATCGCCCCGCTTACCAGGCAGCCGGCGGAACAGCGGAAATGCCCGCCCTTGCTCGAAGGCTGGAAAGGCAGCTTGAAGTAGCGCATAAACGGCAGGTTACTGGCCCAAAACGGGTTGGCGGAAGATTTGTCGCCACGCACGCCATAGGTAAAGGGCTCCGTCGGCAGCGCCGGGCAAAAGGTGCCAAACAGCTTGTCCCAGAAGATAAAGCTGCCGCCGAAATTCCGGTTGGAATAGGCCAAATCTTTAACGTGGTGCACCCGATGATGCGCCGGTGTCACCAGGATGTGCTCCAGAAAGCCGAGTTTTGGGGTTACCGAATTATGGTTAAACAACTGGATGCTGTAATGCAGGATAGAAACGGTGATGAACACCGACAGCGGCACGCCCGCCAATGCCAACAGCATAAAGAACGGGATCGAAGTCAGTGACGAATACCACGAGTTGCGCACGCCCAGCGACAGATTGAAATGCTCGCCCTGGTGATGCACCACATGCACCGCCCACAGCAGGCGGAAACGGTGGTGTAACCGGTGCAGCCAGTAAAAGCCGAAATCCCAGGCCAGTATCGCAAACAGCCACATCAGCACCGGCGGCCAACCGTCCAGCCAGCCTTGATTAAAATGTGTGGCCACGTAGCCGTAGCAGGCTATCTCCAAACCGCGAAACAGCCACAGCATGATATGTCCTGAGTTGAGGTTGAAAATCACGTCATGCCAATCCACGCTGCCCTTGCGCCGCCACTGTAGCCACAGGGCTTCCCCCAGCACCACCAACAGCATAAACACGATAGGTATCACCAGATCGATCATGACTCTTCCCCCTGCCGTACGCCCCAGCCAATCCCTTGAACTCGCTGGCAGACGTAGCCCACGCCCCATGCCAACGCCGCCCCACTGAGCAAATCCACAAACAGGTGCCGACGCAGTTGCAAGATAGAAAAGGCAATCGCCAGCCCCCAGACGATCAGCAACGCGCTGCGCAGTTTTTTGCGGCTTTCCGCCGCTGCCCACACCGCCAATACCGTCAGGGCGATATGCAGCGAAGGCAGGCAGTTTTGCGACGAATCGACGCTGATCAACCTCGCCAGTAAATCGCCGCTCACCGAATCGGACGGAACGATCGGATAGTTCATCGTCGTCGGCCACAGCAGATAAATGGCTCCCGCCAGCAAGGCGCTGAGCTGCATGGTACTTCTGAGCCATTTTAGCCGGTTTAACGGGCAAAGCAGATAGCACAGCGGGATAATCAGGAAAAACGACAGATACAGCCAGATGGCGTGCGGGCTGAACGGGATCGCCCGGTCGACCCAACCTGGCGTCAGCAGGTGGCCGGCACCTTGCCAGCGATCGCTACCGTGGTAGATGACCCCGACAAATCCCCACCCCAACAGCATCTGCCATAGGCGATAAACAACGAGTTTCATCCGGCCTCCGGCATGCGAACAATGCGGCGACGCTTGGCATCAAACTGCGGCATGATCGCCTGCGCTTGCAGGCGCCACGTCAGTTGCTCCGTGGCAATACCTTGCTGTTCGAACAGCGCGATCAATTGCCGTTGGCAATTCGCCAACGCCTCCGGGCTGCAATCGGCCATCAGATGCAGCTCGCTGTCGCCCCGTTGCGTCAGCCGATAATCCGCCACCGCCGGCAACGCATTGGCTATCACGCGGCGACACAGGTCGGCGAAGACCTGCTGCATTGCGCCCTGCCTGGCCGGTAACAGCAGTTGGTCATCGCAGCGCCCTTCGATACGATCCAATGCCATGGTCGCCAGCCCGCAGGAACAGGGCTGTTCGCGCATCACCAGAATATCGTCCAGCCGATAACGCACTATCGGTTGGGTACGGCGGGTAAAATCGGTAATCAACGGGATAAAACGCCGCTCGTCGATCCACTGCGGTTCGACATGAATAAACTCTTCGTTCAGATGCAAAGTGCCGTGGCTGCAGGTCGCGGCCAAAAAACCTTCGGTGGCTTGATACACTTCCCCCACCTGCGCAAACGCCCGCTGCAGGCGCTGGCGATCCTGCGGTTCCAGCACTTCGGCCACTGAAATCACTTTTTTGACGCTGAGCTTGAGTTCGCCGCGTTCAACGGCATCAGCCAGGGCGCACAATACCTGGGCCGGGGCCACGATAATCGTCGGCTGTTCACGTTCAATCTGCGGCAAATGTTCGGCAAAGGGAGCGAACAGATCGTAAAACGACAGGCTCAGCCAACGGTTATTGACGCTGTGGTACAGGTTGTTGTCGGCCCGTAGGAACAGCGCGACCTTCTCCCCGGCAAACACCCCCTGCGGCAACATTTTTGCCAGCATGCCCCCGGCCCAAATCTGCTGCTCTTGCGGGCTGACGACGAACACGCCGCGCCGCCCAGAGGTACCGGTAGATAAACCGACGCTGTAGTTGCCCACTTTAGGGCTGAAATCGCGATCGCTTTCGCTGCGCCGGGCACAGGCCAAAAGCGCCTCCAATCGCAGACCGGCGGTGTTCATCCGATCGAAATTGGCCATCATCACCGCCTTGTCCATCGTTGGCCACGCGGTCAGAGGCAATGAACTATAGGGCTGAAAATAGGGACTGTTCGCCAATACGCGCTGGGCAAACCGCTTCAGCTGGCGCGCCTGATAGGCCTCCAGCGCCGCCCGTTGGGTAAAGCGCAGTCGCCGCGCGCGCAGGTAGTGCCATAGCGTCATCAGCGGGATCATAAATCCCCCTCATGACATAGGCGGATCTCCGCAGCGCCGCCAAGATAGAGCTGGTTGAGCGCGCCCAGGGTGTCGTAATAGCTGCGCGGATTATCCATGATCAGGTTAGCCAACCGCGAAGGGCCACGCAGTTGCTGATAGTTCAGCGGCGACCAGGCGGCATCGCTGGCCAGCAGCGTCCAACCGGCATCGGTCAGGACAAAGGCCCCAAGGTGCCCGGCGGCGTGCCCCGGCAGCGGCACGATAACAATTTCTCCACCGCTGCCCGGCAGCACATAGCCCTGTTGGAAGGGGGCCAATGCGGCAGGCAGGCTTTGCTGCGGAAATGCCTCGACGAACTGCAGCGCAGATTCAAAACCTTCCGGGATCAATCCTGGCACAAACGCCCTTTTCAATGCGGCAAAACCGCGCAGCTCTCGGGTTTGCTGCCACCCTTCGCCGGAGCAAATCATCTTCAGGCTGCTGAAGTCTCGCAGACCGGCAATGTGGTCCGCATGAAAGTGCGAAATGATCACCGCCTCGATATCGCCTGGGTTCAGCCCCAGACTGCGCAACTGTTCCAACAGTGCCTGCTGCGGACTGAAATAAACCGGCGTCACCTGGCGATAAAGCCGAAAAATGCCGCTGGCGGTGTAATGTTCAAAATGGCTGGCATAACCGGTATCCCACAGCCAGCGGCGCTCGCCGACTTCCAGCAGATAGGCCCGGGAAGGAAATTTACAGGTGCGCATCGCCGAACCGCGCAGCGCCATGCAGCCCAGATGAGTGCAATAACCGATTTCAAAGGTCGTGATATTAGCCATCTGCGCTCATCCCCTGTTGCTTTAACCACTGCGCCGTCAGTTCGATCCCCTGCTCCAGGCTGTAGCGCGGCCGGTAACCCAGCACCTCTATCGCCTGGGTGTTATCCAGCGTCATGTCGAAATAGGCTGCCGCAACGCTATAGCGGGTCAGCATCGGTTCTTTACGGGTGACGTGCGCCAACAGCTCCATCCCCGCCGCAACGCCCGACAATAAGGGATAAGGCACCGCTTTGACGGCGTATTGCCAGCCGAGCTGCCGGTTGAGCAACTGGTGCAACATATCGGCCAGCCGCTGCGGCTGTTGGTTGGTGATATTGAAAATGCTGCCGGACGGCAAACCCGGTTGACGGCTGGCGAGATCCATCGCATGCACCACGTTGAGCACAAAGGTAAGGTCCAGATAAGCCGAACCGCCCCCCGGCAAACGCAGCAGGCCTTTATCGCCCTGCAGCTGCGCCAGTATCCTGGGCACAATCACCCGGTCATGAGGGCCGAACAGGCCGCGAGGGCGCAAGATCAGGTAGGTGGTTTGCGGATAATCAGGCAGCAGCGCCGCAATACGTTGCTCGGCAGCAAACTTGCTGGCGGCATAGTGATTGGCAAAGCAGGGGGAAACATCCGCTTCGGTCACGTTGTGACGATGACTGAAATCGAAATAAACCGCCGGCGTCGAAATATGAATGAACCGCTGCACTGCGCAACGTCCGGCGGCATGGGCCAGTTTTTCCGTCACGCAGGTATTGGCTTGATAAAATGCCTGGCGGCTCCCCCAGGGAGAAGATTTTGCGGCGCAGTGCCAGACAATATCGTAGCCCGCCATTAACTGCTCACACTGCCCGTCGTCGGCGAGGGTCAGCTCCAGCGCGGTAAACTTGGCGCCCCGTGCCGCCAACTGCCGCCCCACGGCGATATCACGCCCGGTGGCATGCACCTGATGCCCGGCGGCCAACAGCCACTCGGCGGCGTTGCGCCCCAGCCCGCTGGTCGCTCCGGTGATCAACACTCTCATGGCAGCAGTACCAAGCCGCCCAGCGTTAAACCGGCGGCGGTGCCGATCAGCATCACCGGACGTCCGGGGTGCAGCCTGCCGGTGATCGCCGCTTGGTGCAGGGTCGAAGGGATCGAAGCCGCCACCTGATTGCCCCGGTACCGATAGATATCCACCAGGGCCTGCGGGGAAACGTGCAGCCGCTTGCGCATATGTTCCAAAGAGAGATGGCTGGCCTGATGCGGTACCACGGTGGCGATTTGCGCCAGGTTTAGCCCCGCAGCCGACAACAAGCGGCCAAGGAAACTTTCGATCAGCGCCGACGCCTGGCGGAACAGCTGCTTGCCCTTCATATGGAACAGAAAGTCACTGTCGTTCATGCCGGCGCGCGGATTACAGCGCGTCCCCCCGGCCCTGATTTCACACAGATCGCTGCCTTCCGGGTGGGTTTCCATCAGGTAGGACAAAATACCGCTACGCCCGTCACCGCGTTCGACAATGGCACAGGCCGCGCCATCACCGAAGATCAATGAAGACTCTTCGTCTTCCCAGTCGATACCGCGCGAAGCAATATCGGCAGAGACAATGGCAATACGCCGATAAACGCCTGTATTGAGTAACCCCGCCGCCACCTGCAATGCGGAAATAAAGCTCACGCAGCTGGTGTTGATATCAAAGCTCGCAATACCCGGCCGCAGTCGTGCCAGTTTAAGAATATGGGCGGCGCTGAAAGGCAATGCCTGCACCGCGATGGCCGAGGCAGAGATCAGCAGATCGATGGAGTCTCGCGGGATCGCATGGCGGGCAAGAGCATCGTCCAGCGCGGCAACGGCCAATTCGGCCTGGCTGGCATCATTGTCGGCATGGAAACGATGAATAATGCCCGAACGTTTTTCTACGTAACCGGCCGACTTGTTCAAGCGACGATCCAGCGCCGAGGATTCGACGCACTGCGGCGGCAACGCCGCGCCGGTCGCAATAATTTTAAGAGGCAATAAGCTTTGGGAAAGGCTATTTAGGGTCATTATCGTTGTTCAGCCTGTGTGTCCATTATTCCGTTGGCCGACTCTCAAGCGCGGTTAATGATTCAAACCCCGCTATCCTCAGCCACACCCTTGTTTGACATCAGTATAAAGAAAAACCTAAGTGGCATTCTTACTGATTGATTCCGTTCATTTAACTGAGCCGATAAATCACGTCTGTTTATCCGGCCACAGCCTAGAGCAAGGTCGAACGGAGATCTACAGGAACTCACTCAGGGGGAGATGAATTAAGAATAGGTGGAAAACAACCGGCGAGCCCAAAAGCGGATAAGACATCGTAAAAATCGTTAAAAACAGGGGGTTTCAGCGCATCCCCGATAGCCTCCGTTGACTCAACTTGCACTATACTCCCTGCGCATCATCTGTTATTAACTGGCCTCGCCAGGGGCCGGCCTCTTGCTCGTCCCTGTCTTTTGGAGAACACACCGTGCAAAAAAACCACGCTCACCGTAAACACCTGACCCGCACCGAGGTCGACCGCCTGTTGCAACAGGCCGCCCTTGGCCGCGCGCCCGAACGTGACAGCTGCCTGATTTGGATGGGTTTCATCCACGGCTGCCGCGTCAGCGAACTTAATAGCCTGCGCATCAACGACCTGGACATGGACAGCGGCAGCCTCTACATGAACCGCCTTAAAAACGGCCTTTCCACCATCCACCCGCTGGAAGCCATCGAGAAAACCCTTCTGGTCCGCTGGCTGGAAAAACGTCAGTCGTACCGCAACCTGGAGGACCAGGAGTGGCTGTTCCTGTCGCAAAAGGGCTACCGCCTGTCACGCCAGCGCATTTACCGCATGCTGCAGGCCTACGGCAAGCAGGCCGGGCTGAGCGTCGCCGCCCATCCCCATATGCTGCGCCATGCCTGTGGCTATGCCCTGGCCGATAACGGCGCCGACACGCGGGTGATTCAAGACTATCTGGGCCACCGCAATATTCAGCATACGGTGCTGTATACCGCCGCCAATGCCGGACGATTTAAACATTTGTGGCCGGAGGAAAAACCAGAGGAAAAACCGGGGAAAAACGAGGAAAAAATGTAACTTTTTGAACCAAACTGACACATAAGCTATTCATCCCCTGAAAAAAAGTCAATATCTGTTTTCCCTTCCTGTGAGTCATACCCTCAAATTACCCAGTATCAATCAGTTACCATGATATTTACCACTCATTCAATTCCCCTAATGAATATTTAAGCACCAGCCCCTGCTGCCTCTTATGTCGACACCACCCCGCCCCCATAGTCAAGACCCGGCCATCTATGCCAAATATTCGACGTTAGTGGTGTTTCATGCTGTCCGTTGAGTGTAATGACGCCACTTACCACATGAAACACTTAATGCAACACTTTGGTTCAAAATGTCTCCTTTTTATCAGGGAAAAACAGGTCGGCCAAACGACAAAAAAGGGAACCCGGTCAATGGGTTAATGGAAACGCTGTGCTGAGTCACAGGCATTAAGGAATTATGCTCATGAAAAAAACATTGTTGGTCACCACCCTGGCTGCTACCACCTTCCTGTCCGCCTCTGCGGCCTTCGCCGCCGACGGCGTCATCAACTTCACCGGCTCCATCACCGCTACCGCCTGCGTGGTCGACATGGGCGGTGCCGCCCTGACGGTGCCGCTGGGTAAAATCAGCGCCACATCCTTCAGCGCCGCCGGCACCACCGCCCCGGCCACCAAATTCACCCTGAAGGTCAAATCCTGCCCGTCAGCCCTGAGCGCCAGCGTCAACTTCGACGGTATCCCCAGCAGCGGCGATGACAAGGTGCTGGCCCTGACCGCCGGCGCCACGGCCACCGGGGTCGGGATCCAAATCTCTGACAAGGACGGCAAAGCGGTGCCTATTCGCGGCCTGTCCGGCAGCTATGCCCTGGCCAAGGGCGACTCAGCGGATGTCACTAAAGACATCACCAACAATCTGGACTTCACCGCCCGCTATATCTCCACCGCCGCCACCGTCGGTCCGGGTACGGCCGACGCCACCACCAACTTCACCATCGTTTACAACTGATTGTTCTGCCAGGGCGGCCCCGGCCGTCCTGGCTTGACCTTCCCCCTTCTGGAGACTCCAGCATGAAATACCGGTTTGCCGCGCTGTGCAGCGGCGTGATGATGGTCAGCAGCCTGGCGCAGGCCGGCGTGGTGGTCGGTGCCACCCGGCTGGTGTACGAGGGGGACAAGAAAGAGTCCTCCCTCAGCGTCAATAACCCGGATGCGATGCCGTACCTCATCCAGTCCTGGGTCGAGCCGCCGGCGGGCCGCACGGAAAAGGCCCCCTTTATCCTCACCCCGCCGCTGTTCCGCCTGGATGCGGGCCGCCAGAACGTGCTGCGCGTGGTGCGCGTCGGCGGGGCCCTGCCCGAGGACCGCGAAAGCCTGTACTGGCTGAATGTCAAAACCATCCCCTCCACCGAGCGGCGCGACAATACCCTGCAAATTGCCGTCAAGACCCGCATCAAGCTGATTTACCGCCCGGCCGGCCTGAAGGGCGTGCCGGAAAGCCAGGCCGACCAGCTGACCTGGCGTCGCCAGGGCACCGGGCTGGCGGTCAACAACCCCACGCCGTTTTACATGAACTTCCAGAGCCTCAAGGTCAACGGCCAGGAGGTGAAGGACGCCACCTATGTCGCGCCGTACAGCACCGCCACCTTCACCCTGCCGGCGGCGGCGGGCAGCGCCGTGAGCTGGCGGGTCATCAATGACTTTGGCGGCCCCGGCACGCTGAAACAGGGCCGGCTGCAAGGGTAAGCGACCGGGAGACCTCACCCACGGGGCGCAGCAGGGCCCAATTAACAAGGAAGTGACGTGAGCAGACAACATCAACGGAATAAACGGAAGGCGGCTGTCCCCCGCCGGCTGGCGCTGCTGATAGCGCTGGCGCTGGCCGGGGTGCTGCCGGCACAGGCCCGGGACTACTTCAACCCGGCGCTGCTGGAGCTGGACGGCCCGCAGCGGGACGTCAGCAGCCTGGCGGCCTTCGAAGAGCACGGCAAACAGCTGCCGGGCGACTATCAGGTCGATATCCTGGTGAACGACCGGCAGGTCGACAGCCGGATGCTGACCTTTACCGCCGGGGCCGACGGCCAGGGGCTGCAACCCTGCCTGAGCCTGGCCGACCTGGCCCACTACGGCGTGCGGGTGGCCCAGTTTCCGGCCCTCGGAGCCCCCGGGGCGGCCTGCACCAACCTGGCGGCCATCCCCCAAGCCGGGGCCCAACTGCGGTTCGACAGCCAGCAGCTGATGCTGAGCATTCCCCAGGCGGCCCTGGCCCAGCCGCCGCGCGGCTACGTGCCACCGTCACAGTGGGACGAGGGCATTCCCGCGCTGATACTCAACTACAGCCTCAGCGGTGACAACAACAATACCCACCACGGCAGCCGTAACAGCCAATACGCCAACCTGCGCCCCGGCCTGAATGCCGGCCCCTGGCGGCTGCGCAACTACACCACCTGGCGCCGCAGCAGCGACGGCCAGGACCGCTGGGATACGGTATACACCTATGCCCAGCGCAACCTGATTGGCCTGCGCAGCCAGCTGACCCTGGGGGACAGCACCGCCCCGGCCGAGGTGTTTGACGGGGTGCCATTTCGCGGCGTGCAGCTGGCCTCCGATGACGAGATGCTGCCCGACAGCCTGCGCGGCTACGCGCCGGTGGTGCGCGGTATCGCCCGCACCAACGCCCAGGTGGTGGTGCGCCAGAACGGCTATGAAATCTACCGCACCTTTGTCGCCCCCGGGGCCTTTGTCATCAACGACATGTACCCCACCGGCGGCAGCGGTGACCTGCAGGTGACCATCAAAGAGGCCGACGGCAGCGAACAGCACCTGGTGGTGCCCTTCGCCTCCCTGCCGGTACTCCAGCGTGAAGGCCGGCTGAAATACAGCCTGACCGGCGGGCAATACCGCAGCTATGACCGCAGCGTGGCGAAAAGCGCCCTGGTGCAGGGCACCGCCATCTACGGCCTGCCGTGGAACACCACCCTGTATGGCGGGGTGCAGGCGGCACAACATTATCAGTCGGCGGCGCTGGGGGTGGGCAACAACCTCGGCGACTGGGGCGCGCTCTCGCTGGATATCACCCAGTCACGCGGCCAGCCCAAGGGCAAGGCCAGTGCCAGCGGCCAGTCCTGGCGGGTGCGCTACAGCAAGAACCTGGTGCAGACCGGCACCAACTTTGCCATCGCCGGGTACCGCTACTCCACCGCCGGGTTTTATTCCCTGAGCGAAGTCCTGGACGGCTGGCGCAGCGGGGCCGCGCCGCTGTGGATGAACGAACGGCGGCGCAACCGGGCCGAGCTGAGCATGAACCAGCAGCTGGGGCAAAACGGCGGCACCCTGTCGTTCAGCGCGGTGCGCGAAGACTACTGGAACAGCGAACGCAGCCTGGCGTCGCTGGGGTTGGGGTACAGCAACGGCTGGCGCGGCATCAGCTACGGCATCAACTGGAGCTATAACCGCAATACCCAGGGGACGACCCGCAGCAACGACCAGCAAATCAGCCTAAACCTCAACGTGCCGCTCAGCCTGTTTGACAACAACAGCGCCTGGGTCAACTACAGCCTGAACAACTCCCGGGGCGGGGCCAGCAGCCACAACCTGGGGGTCAGCGGCATGGCGCTGGCGGACAACAACCTGAGCTGGGGCCTGCAGCAAACCTATGGCACGCGCGAGCAGGGTTATGGCGGCAACGCCACTGTCAATTATCGCGGCACCTACGGTGAAATGACCAGCGGTTACGGCTATGACAAAAACACTCGCCGGCTGAATTACGGCCTGAGCGGCAGCCTCGTGGCACACGCCAACGGCATCACGCTGGGCCAACCGCTGGGGGAAACCGCCGTCCTGGTGGCGGCACCGGGGGCGGCGGGGGCGAGAGTCACCAACCAAACCGGGGTGCGCACCGACTGGCGCGGCTATGCGCTGGTGCCGTACCTGTCCGCCTACCGGCGCAGCGAAGTGGCACTCAGCCCGGAGACGCTGCCGGACGAGGTGGACCTGCCGCAGAGCAGCCAGCGGGTGACGCCAACGCGCGGTGCGCTGGTGCGGGCGGACTTCCGGCCACGGGTCGGCGCGCGGGCGTTGATAACCCTGCTGCGGACCAACGGGCAGCCGGTGCCGTTCGGTGCCACGGTGAGCGATGCCGAACCCAACGCAACGCAGGGCAGCATCGTCGGCGACGGCGGCCAGGTGTACCTGAGCGGCCTGAGTCCGCAGGGCCGCCTGCAGGTGAAATGGGGCAATGGCAGTGCTGAACAGTGCCGGGTGGATTACCGGTTGCCCAGCGCACCGCAACCGGGCGGGGTAGTGCAAACCAATGGAGTATGCCAATGAGAGGAAAAATGAAAACGTTACCTGGGAAAAACGGGGCAAAACAAAAAAGGGGGCCAGTCCCGTCCTTGTTAATTCTCTGCATACTGGGGTTAGGGGGAATGAGCAGTACCCGAGTGACAGCCTGCAGCCCGGTTAATGGCTGGAAAGACAAGCAGCAAACCGTCAGTTTTGGCGATGTCATCATCCAACGAGACACGCCTTTAGGCACTGTGCTCGCCAGTAAAATGGTGGCTATCAATACTTCAAGGGAAAATGTAACGGATGGCTATTGTCAGGGGTCAATATTCTCAGTCAATTATACCAATGGCTGGATCCCGCTCAACGGCATTGCCGCCACCAATGTTGCGGGCATCGGAGTCCGGCTCAGTTTTCGGCAAACTCCGCCCCTCACTGACTTGGTGTACATAGCCAACCAAACAGCAGGTCCTAATACTGGCAATGTTTGGTACGTAACGCAGGTTATCTGGCTGATTGAGTTAATTAAAACTGGGCCAACATCATCCGGTCATTTGACAACAGGCACCTGGGCTAAGGTCAGCGTTACCCCCGCCGCCGAGGCCCCCTGGACGGCTACTAGCCTGACAGCAACGGGGGTCAATAACATCACCTCCGTCGCCTGCTCCCTCAACAGCACCAGCATCAATGTTCCGCTGGGCGACGTTCTTGACATCAAATTCACCGCTATCGGCACCACCGTCGGCGACAAAAGCTTCGATGTCGGCCTGACCTGCGATAAAGACGCCAGAATCAACGTTGCCCTGGCCGGCACCCAGAACAGCGACACCACCGACACCAGCGTGCTGGCCCTGACCAACACCGGGCAAGCCGGCACCGCAGGCGGCATGGGCGTACAGCTGCTGTACGGCGGCACCCCGCTGAAAATCAACAACAATATTGTGCTGAAAACCACCCCTGGCGGCCAGGAAACCCTGCAGTTCACCGCGCGCTATTACCAGACCAATAAAGTGGTGACGCCCGGCAAAGCCAACAGCAGCGCCACCCTGAATATCACCTATCAATAATGGTGCGTCTAGCGTATGGAACCCAAGGAAATGGATATGCCTAACATGATGAGTAACACCCTGCTCTGGCTGGGGCTGACCGGCCTGCTGATATCCCCGCTGACGCAGGCCGATTCCGTGGCGGTCAATATCAGCGGCAACGTCGTTGCCAGCTCCTGTACCGTGAAAAGCGGCAGCTCATTCAGCGTGCTGTTACCGGATATTGATGTGCTTAAATTAGCAAAAAATGGCGACACCAGCCCGTTTGTGGATTTTGACCTGGAACTGGAAGGTTGCTCGGCGGGTGTCACCAAAGTCACCGCCACCTATGGCGGCGAGGTTTCGCCCTTGTCAGCAAACAGTTTCAAAAATACCGGCAGCGCGACCCAGGTGGTTCTCTACCTGCTAGATAGCGCCGGTGTCGAGATTAGGCCTAACGCCACCCGGCAAGTGGCCGTCGATAGCGTGGCGCGCACCGCAAAATTTTCCCAGAAGGTTCAGATTTACGCTATAGGCGCGTCGACGCCCGGCACCGTCAGCGGCAATATCATCGTGTCCTTCACCTACCAATAATTCAGTTGCAAGGAGCTATCCGATGAAAACCCGCATTATTACGCTGGCGTTGCTCAGCGCTGTCTGGGGGCCATCGTTGCCGGCCGCAGAAGTCACCATCAGCGGCAGAATCACGGCCATGCCGTGCACGGTGGATGCCAGCGTCAACCAGACGCTGGATTTGGGTAAGGTTCAACGGCGAGATCTGCAGCAGGCCGGCACCGGTAGCCCCTGGAAGCCCTTCAGCCTGACGCTGAGCAGTTGCCCCCCCAGCACCAGCACGGCCACCGTGACTTTCACCGGCACGCCAGACAGCGCTGACAGTAACGCCTTTATCAGCAGCGGAACCGCAACCGGCGTGGCCTTGCAGCTCAGTAAGGCCGACGGCAGCCTGATACTGGCCAATAACGCCAGCCTGTCCGTGACTATCGACAGCGCCCGCAAAGCGGCGTTTCCACTGGCCGCGCGGATCTACAGCCCCAAGGGCCTGAGCGGCAGCGGCACATTCAGCAGCGTTGTGCAGGTCAACCTGAGCTATCAATAATCCCATCAGCCATAAAAAAGCCCATCGGTGAAGTTCATTTCGCCAGATGGGCTTTTTTTCAGGGCCAATTGCCTTTAGCGGCGGTTACGCACCAATTGGTAGCGACGGGTCAGGTATTCCACCGGCACGCTCCAGATATGCACCAGGCGGCAGAACGGGAACAGCACGAACAGCGTCATGCCCAGCACCATATGCAATTTGAAGATCAACGCAACGCCGGTCAAATGCTGTGACGCCCCAGCGTGGAAAGTCACCACTGCCTGCGCCCAGGCCACCAGCTTCATCATTTCGCTGCCGTCCATATGCTGGGCGGAGAACGGAATGGTCAGCAGCCCTAAACACACCTGCACCACCAACAGCGTCAGGATCATGATGTCGGCAAAGCTGCTGGTGGCCCGCACTCGTGGGTTGGTCAGGCGGCGTTTCAGCAACAGCGCCCCGCCAACCAGCGTCATCACGCCGCAGGCACCGCCGGCGATCATCGCCAGTTTCTGTTTCACGTCGATCGGCAGGAAGGCTTCATACATCCAGTGCGGCGTCAGCATGCCGAGGAAGTGCCCGGCGAAAATACCCAAAATACCGATATGGAACAGGTTGGAAGCCAACCGCATGCCCCTTTTATCCAGCATTTGGCTGGAGCCGGCACGCCAGCTGTACTGCCCGTAATCGTAACGCAACCAGCTGCCTATCAGGAAAATCGCTCCCGTCAGATAGGGGTAAATATCGAAGAAGAATTGATTTAAAAATTGCATGATTAGCGTCCTTTGGTTCCGGTTAGCGCATCCGTCAGGTCCAGGTACTGTGGCGCCACCGCGCCGGCAAAACGCCGCTGATGCGCCGTTTGCTGTGCCGAAGCGCAGCCTTGCTCACCGGGACCGCCCTGGGAAGTGAATCGTATCTGCTCCTCTTCCCAGACCGCGTCCAGCGCCTGCGGCGTGTCGTCCCTGGCTTCTCCCGCCACCTGGCTTTCCAGGCTGGCGCTTTTCACCTCGGTACCGGACAGCACCAGCAACAGGTCAAACAACACCGCGTACGGGCTTTCCCTCTGCTGTAAACGTGCGCCCAACAGCGCCAGGATCGGCGCGATGTCCTGCAAGCCACCGCGCGCCTCCGCTGGGCTGCGGCTGGCCAGGTATTCCAGATACAGCGGCAAAAAGTCCGGCAGTTCACGACTGTCGATCTCCAGGCCCGCTTCACGGTATTGCGCCATCAAATCGACCATCGCCTGGCCGCGATCGCGCGATTCACCATGCACGTGCTCAAACAGCAGCAGCGAGGTGGCGCGACCACGGTCAAACAGTTCGCAGTATTCGGCCTGCACGTCCAACAACGGGCGAGCGCAAAATCGACGAATAAACAGGATCAACTGCGCGCTGTGGTGCAAATCCAGTTCGCTGGCCGGCTCCAGTGCCTCTACCAGCGCCTGCTGATGGTCAAATAACGCCTGCTCCGGATAATCCAGCAGGCGGGCAATCACTTTCAGGCTGATCATGAGGCATCCTCCTGACGGGCGGTTTTTTGCGTCACATCGATGGCGTCAATACGGCGGCTGTTGAACAGGTTGAATTTACCGTCGCTGCCGTGGCAGCCGTCACCAAAGCTGAAGCCGCAGCCTTTGCTTTCCGGGAAAGCCTCACGCGCCAGTTCGCGGTGGCTGGACGGGATCACAAAGCGATCTTCATAGTTGGCGATCGCCAGATAACGGTACATCTCCTGCGCCTGCGCTTCGCTCAATCCCACCTGCTCCAAGGCACTGGTGTCCAGCACGCCGTCAACGGTTTCCGCCCTTTTGTAGTGGCGCATCGCCAGCATGCGTTTAAGCGCCAACAGCACCGGCGCGGTATCCCCGGCAGTCAGCAAGTTGGCCAGATATTGCACCGGAATACGCAGGCTCTCCACGTCCGGCAATACGCCGCTGTGTGCCAGCTCACCGGCATCGGCGGCGGATTGGATCGGTGACAGTGGTGGCACGTACCACACCATCGGCAGCGTGCGGTATTCCGGGTGCAGCGGCAGTGCCAACTTCCAGTCCATCGCCATTTTATACACCGGCGACTGCTGTGCGGCCTCGATAACCCCTTGTGGAATGCCATCCTGCAACGCCTGGGCAATCACCGCCGGGTCGTGCGGATCCAGGAAGATATCCAACTGGCGCTGATAGAGGTCTTGTTCGTTTTCGGCGGCGGCGGCCTGCTCAATGCGGTCGGCGTCATACAGCAACACGCCAAGATAGCGAATACGGCCAACGCAGGTTTCCGAACACACCGTCGGCTGGCCGGATTCGATACGCGGGTAGCAGAAGATGCACTTTTCGGACTTGCCGCTCTTCCAGTTGAAATAGATTTTCTTGTACGGACAGCCGGTCAGGCACATGCGCCAGCCGCGGCATTTATCCTGATCGATCAGCACAATGCCGTCTTCGCCACGCTTGTAGATGGCACCGCTTGGGCAAGTGGCGACACAGGCCGGGTTAAGGCAGTGTTCGCACAGGCGCGGCAAATACATCATGAAGGTGTTTTCAAACTGGCCGTACATCGCCTTCTGCATGTTGTCGAAGTTTTTGTCCTGCGAGCGTTTTTCGAATTCACCGCCGAGGATCTCTTCCCAGTTCGGGCCGCTTTCAATCTTCTTCATGCGCTGGCCGGTGATCAGCGAGCGCGGACGGGCGATCGGCTGATGTTTCCCCTGCGGCGCGGTATGCAGGTTCTGATAGTCGTAGTCGAAAGGCTCGTAATAATCGTCCAGCGCCGGCACGTCCGGGTTGGCGAAAATCTTCGACAACAGGCCGACGCGGCTGCCCATGCGCGGTTCCAGCTTGCCGTTGATTTTACGGATCCAACCGCCCTTCCATTTTTCCTGATCTTCCCAGGCGTGCGGGTAACCGACGCCGGGTTTGCTTTCAACGTTGTTGAACCAGGCGTACTCCATGCCCTCGCGGCTGGTCCAGACGTTCTTGCAGGTCACCGAACAGGTATGGCAACCGATGCATTTGTCCAGGTTCAGCACCATGCCGACTTGTGAACGAATTTTCATTTTGCTTTCTCCTGCTGGCTGCCCTGCGAGTTGTCGTTGCCTTCACCGTCTAACCAATCGATGCGGTTCATTTTGCGTACCACCACAAACTCGTCGCGGTTGGAGCCGACGGTGCCGTAATAGTTGAAACCGTAGGCCAGCTGCGCGTAGCCGCCGATCATATGGGTCGGTTTCGGGCAGACGCGGGTCACCGAGTTGTGAATACCACCGCGCTGGCTGGTGATTTCCGAACCGGGGATATTCACGATACGTTCCTGCGCGTGGTACATCATGGTCATGCCTGCCGGAATACGCTGGCTGACCACCGCCCGTGCGGTCAGTGCGCCGTTGGCGTTAAAGGCCTCGATCCAGTCGTTGTCCTCAATGCCCAGCTCTTTGGCATCGTCTTCACTCATCCAGACAATCGGCCCGCCGCGCGACAGGGTCAGCATCAACAGGTTGTCGCTGTAGGTGGAGTGGATACCCCACTTTTGGTGCGGCGTCAGGAAGTTCAACGCCTTCTCCCTGTTGCCGTTCGGCTTCTGGTTCAGCAACGGCTGCGCGGCGCGAGTATCGATCGGCGGACGGTACACCAACAAACTCTCGCCAAAGGCGCGCATCCACTCGTGGTCCTGATACAGCTGCTGGCGGCCGCTGATGGTGCGCCATGGGATCAGCTCATGCACGTTGGTATAACAGGCGTTATACGACACATGTTCGTCTTCCAACCCTGACCAGGTAGGGCTGGAAATGATTTTGCGCGGCTGGGCCTGAATATCACGGAAGCGAATTTTTTCGTCTTCCTTGTTCAGCGCCAGGTGGCGGTGATCGCGACCGGTCATTTTACCCAGCGCGTCCCACGCCTTGACCGCCACCTGCCCGTTGGTTTCCGGCGCTAACGCCAGGATCACTTCGGCCGCATCGATAGCGCTTTCAATCTTCGGCCTGCCCACTGCCGGGCCGGCGGTTTTCACGTAGTTGAGTTTTTTCAGGAAGTCGACTTCGTCCTGGGTGTTCCAGCCGATGCCTTTACCGCCGTTGCCCAGCTTATCCAGCAGCGGCCCCAGCGAAGTGAAACGCTCATAGGTGGCCGGATAATCGCGTTCTACCGCCATAATATGCGGCGCGGTTTTGCCCGGGATCAGGTCACATTCGCCTTTTTTCCAGTCTTTGACGCCGTAAGGCTGCGCCAGCTCTGCGACAGAGTCATGCTGGATCGGCAGCGTCACCACGTCGGTTTCCTGCCCCAAATGCCCGATGCAGACTTCGGAGAAGGCTTTGGCAATGCCCTTGTAGATTTCCCAGTCGCTCTTCGAGTCCCAGGCCGGATCGACTGCCGCCGACAGCGGGTGAATAAACGGATGCATATCCGAAGTATTCATGTCGTCTTTTTCGTACCAGGTGGCGGTCGGCAGCACGATGTCGGAGTACAGGCAGGTGCTGGACATACGGAAATCGAGGGTCACCACCAGATCCAGCTTGCCTTCACCGCCGTTTTCCAGCCATTCCACTTCCTGCGGTTTGGCACCGCCCTGTTGGCCCAGATCCTTGCCCTGAATGCCGTTTTCGGTGCCCAACAGGTATTTGAGCATGTACTCATGGCCCTTGCCGGAGGAACCCAGCAGGTTGGAGCGCCAAACGAACAGGTTACGCGGGAAGTTCTGCGGGTTGTCCGGCTGCTCGGCGGCAAAGCCCAACGTCCCTTTTTTCAAGGCATCGACGGTGTAATCCACCGGCGATTGTCCTGCGGCTTGTGCCTGCGCCGCAATATGCAGCGGGTTAGTGCCCAGCTGTGGTGCGGACGGCAACCAGCCCATGCGCTCGGCACGCACGTTGAGATCGATCAGGCTACCGCCAAAGCGTGATTTGTCCGCCATCGGCGACAACAGCTCTTCGGTGCCTACGGTTTCGTAGCGCCACTGGCTGGAATGGTTGTAGAAGAACGAGGTGCTGTTCATATGACGCGGCGGACGTTGCCAGTCGAGGCCAAACGCCAGCGGCAGCCAGCCGGTCTGCGGCCGCAGCTTTTCCTGGCCGACGTAGTGCGCCCAGCCGCCACCGCTCTGGCCGACGCAGCCGCAGAAGATCAACATGTTGATCAGCCCACGGTAGGTCATGTCCATGTGGTACCAGTGGTTGACACCGGCACCGACGATAATCATCGAACGACCATGGGTTTTTTCGGCGTTGTCGGCAAATTCGCGCGCAATGCGGATGATGTTGTGGCGGGAAACGCCGGTGATTTGCTCGGCCCAGGCCGGGGTATAGGCTTTGATATCGTCGTAGCCGGTGGCGCAGTTGGCGTCGTTCAGGCCGCGCTCGAGGCCGTAGTTGGCCAGGGTCAAATCATACACGCTGGTCACCAGCGCTTCGCTGCCGTCCGCCAGGCGCAGGCGTTTGACCGGCAGTTTGTGCAGCAGGATCTCGTCCAGCGCCACGCTGTTGAAGTTCCCGCCCTCGGCAGCGCCGCTTTTGATGCCGCCAAAGTAAGGGAAACCCACCTCGGCCACGTCGTCATGTGCGCCCAGCAGGCTGAGTTGCAACTCCACTTCCTGCGCGTCTTGGCCGGCGCGTTGTTCCAGGTTCCATTTGCCCTGTTCGCCCCAGCGGAAACCGATCGACCCCTGCGGAGCAACCAGCTCGCCGCTGCGTTGATCAATGGCAACGGTTTTCCATTCAGGGTTATTTTCTTCCCCCAGGCCGTCAACCAAATCGGCGGCGCGCAGCAGACGACCGGCGGCGTAATGCCCTTCTTCGCGCGGCTCCAACATCACCAGCATCGGCATGTCGGTATAACGACGCACGTAATCGCGGAAATAGCCCACCTCGCGGTCCAGGTGGAACTCTTTCAGCATCACGTGGCCCATCGACAGCGCCATCGCACTGTCGGTGCCCTGCTTCGGATTCAGCCACTGGTCGCACAGCTTGGCAACTTCGGCGTAGTCCGGCGTGACCGCCACGGTCTTGGTGCCTTTGTAACGGACCTCAGTGAAGAAGTGCGCGTCCGGGGTGCGCGTCTGAGGCACGTTGGAACCCCAGGCGATAATGTAGGAAGAGTTATACCAGTCGGCGGATTCCGGCACGTCGGTCTGTTCGCCCCAGGTCATTGGCGAGGCCGGCGGCAAGTCACAATACCAGTCGTAGAAGCTCAGGCAGGTGCCGCCAATCAGCGACAGATAACGGGCGCCGGCGGCGTAAGACACCATCGACATTGCCGGGATTGGCGAGAAGCCGATGATGCGATCCGGACCGAAGGTTTTGGCGGTGTAGACGTTGGAAGCGGCGATCAGCTCGTTAACCTCCTGCCAGCTGGAACGCACAAAACCGCCGCGCCCACGCGCCACTTTGTAGCTTTTGGCTTTTTCAGGATCGCTGACGATCGAACCCCAGGCATCGACGGGATCGCTGTGCAACGCCTTGGCTTCGCGCCACAGTTTGATCAGGCGTTTGCGCATCAACGGGTATTTCAGGCGGTTGGCGCTGTACAGATACCAGGAATAGCTGGCGCCACGTGGGCAACCGCGCGGTTCATGGTTTGGCAGATCGGGACGGGTACGTGGGTAATCGGTCTGCTGGGTTTCCCAGGTGACCAGGCCGTTTTTCACATAAATTTTCCAGCTGCAGGAGCCGGTGCAGTTGACCCCATGGGTGGAGCGCACAATCTTGTCATGCTGCCAACGGCTACGGTAGCCGTCTTCCCAGTCGCGGTTGGTGTTCAACGTCTGGCCATGATCGCCAGAAAAGGGTTCCGCCAACTGCTTAAAATAGCGGAATCGGTCTAGAAACTTGCTCATCCGGAATTCTCCTGAGGGCTTTTTAATATTTTTTACCCTATGGATTTCAAGTCGCAGCCAGGTGGCCAGTTCGCTCATCTCCAGGCGCTTACTCAAGTAAGTAACTGGAGTGAGCTAACGCAGGTAACAACGCTGCGGCTTGAAATACGGCGGGTAATGACGTTGCTCAATCTGCCGCCAGCCTACTGAGGCCAGAAGTTGGGCAAATTGATTGCGATCAAGAGAACGGGGGGAGAATAACGGCGGCAACGGCAAGCCTACCCCTAAAGTATCAGTGCGTGAAATTGATTTAATTAATTGAAAATAAGATAGAAATTATGAGATGGAACTTCTATGACGGGATGTGCTGAGCGGGGCGAGGTATTTGGGGGTAGAAACGGGCTGATGCCCGCTTCAGACTGCTGACAAACCAGCGAAAGGGCTAAACCGGTAGGGGCCGAACATGTTCGACCCGATTTAACCCATTGATGATGCTATTGGGCGCAGCATGCAGCGCCCCTACCATTAAACTTTGTCAACGGTCTCAAACGGGCTGATTCCCGCTTCCGATTCGGTGAAGTGATTAAAAAAGCGCATTAGCCTAAATCCATCTCATGCCCTATCCACTCGCCGCTGTCGCGGTTGATAAATTGCAGATACTGCTCATATTCCTGTTCGCCATAGAACAGGTTCAGCAGCGGCGTTTTATAGAACGACTGCCACATCTGCCCCAGCATGATCGGGCGACGCGGAACGTAAATGTTCTCTATCAGGTTATAACCGGTGGCCATCAGCATAAAGCACAGGAAGAAGTAGTTGAATCTGCCGCGGATGAACGATCCCCGATGAGCCACGTAATAAAACAGCAAGAACACCGAGGCCACGCTGGCATAGCGGCTGGCCGCCTGCAGCGAGCTGGAACACAGGAACACAAACACCACCAGCCATGCCGCGTAGTTTTTGATGTCCCCCGCCTGATTGCGCATCGGGTGAGCGAGCATAAACACGCCGAGAAACAGCGCCGGGAATAACACAATCAGGAAGTTAATCATGCCGTTGGCGTTGCCGGATGTCAGGTAGTCGCTGGCGTACATGCCGGAGGTATAGACGTCGGAGTAACTGTTGATGCCGGAGATCGTAATATGGGAAACGATAAACGGCAGCGCAAACTTGGCGGTCAGAAAGGCGATGGCGCTGAACACCACCGTCAGCAGGCGGTTCAGGCGCATCACCCGGCTGCACAGAAACACCCCCACCAGCAGCATGCTGGAAAAATGGGTCAACATGGCGAACAGCATCAGGCCCGCGGCAAGCGGACGGTTAAGCTTATGGCAAAACAGCACCATCGCCAGGGTCATCACCGCCATCGAGAAGCCAAAGCGCAGCCCCATGGCAATGATAAACGGGTTAATCAAAAACAGCACCGCCAGATGCAGCAGCACAAACTGCCGCGCCGTGAACGCCTTGCCGGAATGCAGCATGACGATATTCAGCGCGCTGAGATAGCAGTAAACCGACAGCGCGACGTACAGCCCCGGAATAATGAAAAAGGGGATCCCCAGCGTTTTGAAAATATAGAAATTGGCGTACAGCACCACGTCCACCTTGCCCTGAATGACATCACTCAGGCGGGTCGCCGAATTGATGGCATCGTAGTTGGCAAAGTGGCGGTAAAGGTCTGCCAGCGGCGGAATTTTGATGAAGAAAAAGAAAAAACACAGCGCAATCAGCACATAAGCCGCCGAGTTTTTCTTTCCTGCCCTCAGCGTACCTATGCTGTGCAACAAGGCGAAAAGCGGTACCGTCAGCAACAGTACGCTGCCGATCAGCGTCGAACGTTCAAAGCGCATAATCATCCTCTGAAAGGGGGAATCTCTTAAGGGTAACGGAGTACGCGAAACGCATCTCAGAACGGCACGCCGCGGAAAAACACATTGCGGATGATATTTTTCATATACACCCCCGCCATCAAGCCGCTATTAACGTAAACAATGCCCTTCAACCCATAGAAAACGCCTGCCAGGCGACTCTTGCCGTCGGTAATGATGCGCGAAGTAATGCAGGTATGGCGCAGACGCATGATCTTGCGTGCCCGGGGTGATACCTGCGGCATCAGCCGCTGCTCAAACTGCATTTTGTTGCGGTAGCCAATAATGCCCTTCGGACTGGAGGTGATGCGTTCGCCGTCATGGTCGTTGTGCACCGCCAGTCGTTCGTGCAGCGTACCGATCTTTGCTCCGGCCGCCAGCAGCCGGTAGAGGAAGATATGATCCTGGTAGCGAGGAGTGTTGAAAAAACCTCGTACCGCAATCGCCGTGCTACGGCGCATCATGATCATCGGCGTGTAGGCTACGCCGGCCAGCATAAAGTCCTCCAGCCCTTCGCAACGCGCGCGGTAGTAATGCTCGGCGCTGATCTGCCCGTTTTTCAGAATATCCATATCGCACAGGCTGACGTCGTAATCGCCCTGCTGCATAAACGCCAGTTGACGGGCGATTTTCTGTGGGTGGTAGTAATCGTCATCGTCCAGAAAGCTGATGTACTGGCCGCTCGAACGCAGGATCCCGCTGTTACGTGCCAGCGCGCCGCCGCCATTGCGCCTGCGCGGGTAATAGATAATCTCACCCCGCTCAATGTAGTCGGCCAGGCGCTCGCGGGTCGCCAGGCGATGGGCGTCGCCCTGCGGGTTGTCATCCACCACGATGATTTCCAACGGGCGATGGGTTTGTGCCAATACGCTATCGATGGCGCGTGCCAGCAGTTCGCTGCGGCCATAGGTGGGTATGATGACGCTGACGGTGATACTCATAGTTTTATTCTGCCTGTTGGGGGCGAGAGGGCTCGCCCCAATTGACATGGGTGCAGCATGCTGCTGCTTTGACGAAAACGGGAAAGAGGCGAATGCTGTGCCGCTAGCCGCGCAGGTTGTACAGCCGGGCCATCAGGTAGTAGGCCAGTGGGCTACGGTAAAACAGCCGGTTTTTACGGCTCAGCATTTTACGCTCCTCGCCGCGCAGGCCGGAATAACGGCGCTTCAGCTCGCGGGTTTCGCGCAACGCATCACGCGGCCCGAAAAAGTCCAACCCCACCAGCAAGCGCGCTTTCAGGGTGGTGACGTAGAGAATCGAGTAAAGCCCATGACCCAGCCCCTGCCGTCGCCCGCTGTCAGCGCCGTCGAGTGCGTAATCCAGATCGTCCAGATCGCGTCGCTTGGGCGCGCGCGTAATGCCATTCGGGTTGGCGCGGTATCCCACCAACGGCGTATCGCAGACCACGATGCGATCGGCCTTCAGGTAAAGCTGCGGGATCAGCTGAATATCTTCAAAATTGCGCCCCGCCGGGAAGCGAGCCTCATCGAACAGCGTTTTGCGATAAATCCTCGCCCAGGCGTACCACATGCTGCGGTTAAAGCTGTCTGCCAGCAGCGCCATATGCTCATCACGCTGCTGCGGAGCCGCATTACCGGGCACGATAGCCATGGTTCCGTCCGGTTGGATTTTGCCGTTATTGAAGGTCGAAAAGCGCTGGGCGTTGAAGGCCACAATGTCGGCCAACGGATTATCCGCCAACAAACGCCCCAAAATGCTGAAGTAGCCCTCCAGCAGTACGTCGTCGGAGTCCAGGAAGCCAATGTAGTTCCCCTCGGCATGGTCAATGCCGTTGTTGCGCGCCTGGCTTAACCCCTGATTTTCCTGGCGCAAAATGTTGACCCGCCGTTTGTGCTGCGGGTAGCGACACAGCATCTCTTCGGCAATGCCGATGGCCCCGTCCGGGCTACCGTCATCCACGATGATCACTTCCGCCCAGTCAGGCAGCTGTTGCAGCACCGAATCAAGGCACGCCTCGATATAAGCCTCAACCTTGTACACAGGAATAATCAGGCTCAGGGTAATATTCATGACCGGTTATCCTTTATCTTCTGTTTGACGTTGCACCCATACCGCACGGCTGCCCATCGAAGGCAATTCCGCCTCAATCTGCCGTTGCCCCTGAGCCTGCCAACCGGCAGGCAGATCAAAACGTGCCGACATTTGACGGTAATAAGGGTTGGCTATCAGTACCAGGCCGCGATCGCCGCGAATAAACAGCCGGGCCGGGATGGCGGTATTGTTGCCTTGCAACAACCGGCTTTCACCGGAAAGCAGGTAAGGCTCAAAGCTGACAATCTGCTGTGCTACGCCGGCGACGCCGCGCCAGATAGCGTCAAACTCCTGCTGGCTGAAGCCGCCACGCTGGCGCTTGTAGAACAAGTCGGTATAGGAATAAAACAGGATGCCTCTGGCCCCGCCGATCAGCCCTAACCAGGCCTGATTGCGGATCTCCGCCTCGGTAGGCTGACGCGGTTTGCGGCCGGGGGCGTAAGCGGCATGATCCATAATTTGCATCACCAACCAGGCTCCTTTTGCCTGGCGCGCCACCTGGCTGGTAATACGGCTGTACTCCAGCGTCCGCGTCAGATCGGCGTCTCTGCCGACCGGATAAGGGTCGCTGGCCAACACGTCCGAACTGTTGAAATAGGCATTGAGCGTCCCGGTCTTGTCCAACACCTGGAACGTCAGGTGATCCGGATCCAACTGCTTGACCTGCAGGTGCTTTTGCTCAATCTGCGGCACATATTCCGGGCCCAGTTCGTCGTTGATGTACCAGGCGAGCAGGTTTGGTTGATGCTTGAACTTCTCCACATAGCTGGCCGTCAGCTGCGGATAGCTCATTTTGGTTTCCGGCGCAAAGCGGGTGCCGGCGTACATATCCTTGAGCGAAAAAATCACCTGCAAACCATACTGCTGGGTTTTGCGGAAATAGTTATAGGGGTCGCGGCCGGTGCCGTAGTTGTAATTGAGCAAGGTATTGAAACCGGCATCGCGGATGCGCGCCAGATGTACGTCCGTCGCCATCTCGCCGTACATGTAGATGCCGAGCGGGAAGAAGCGCTTGCCTTGCTTCAACACATAACCCTGAGCATCCAGCGCTACCTTGGGCTGCGGGCGACCGACGCTGATCGGCATTTCGCTGCGCTGACTGCGTTGCGTGGCCACGTCCGTCACCTGCTGCTGCAAACGATACTCGCCGGCAGCCAAATCGGCCGGCAGCGGAAATTCCACCTTTTGCTGCCCGCTGATGGCATAACGGCGGCTGTCACGTTTCACCGCGGTGTTTTTGTCATCGACCAGGGTACTGTCCACCTGCACCTGCTGCGGATCCACCACTTCAATCAGGCTGGAGGCCGCGCCGTTACCGCTGCGCATCTGGTACAGCTCCGGCGCAACGGGTTGCAGGCAGGCGTAAACATCGTCAAACCAGGCATTGCCGGTGGTGCCCTGACGCAGATAAACGCCCAGCACCACTTTCACCGCCCGTGGTGGCACCCGAAAATCGCCGGTCACCGGCTGCCAGCCGCTGGTGCCCAGCAGCCCCTGCGGATAGCTGCCCGCTAAAAAACGTCCCTGGTCGTCATAGCTTTCGACAAACACGCCGGCACCCTGATTTTCGCCCTTGCCCCTGAGGTTTTCACCGCGTACCCAGGCACCAAAAGCCAGCTGTTGACCCGGTTTGACCGACAGGGTTTGCAGCATGTTGTGGTAGTTGGCCGGGTTGTGATTTTGATAAAACAGGCTGCTCTGACCGCCGTGGCCACCCGCGACCACCTGCGCCGAGGCCAGCGACCACCCGGCCCCCCCCTGCTCGAAGCCGGGATCCTTGAGCAGGTTGCTGTCGCAGCCGGCCGCATTGGCCAGCCCCGCCCAGCCGGCGCTCGCCAGCAGGCAGGCCGAGGTTAGTTTGCTGAAATTCATTGTCTTTTCATCACCGCGCTGTACAGATAGGAGAAGAACAGATAACAGGACTTCTGATAGGAAAGCCCCAGATGGCGGCGATATATCTGCCACTGCCAGTCGGCCGCGCGGAATTTATTGCCGGACAGCGACTGCGCCGACAGGCGATAAAAGGCCAGGGGTTCGGGGATGCAGTAAGCCATGTGGTTCCGCGCCTTCTCCAGTACCGACAGCCACATCACGTAGTCCTCATGGCCCACTTTGCTCTGGTACACCTTGCCGACCTGTCGCTGGTTGTACATACCGGTCAGATTGCCGATCCAGTTGCTTTTCAACATGTCTTTATAGGCGATGATTTCGCCGGCGCCGCGGTAGTTTTTCACCCGCGTCGGGTCATCTTCGAAGGTGTAATAATGGGAGCACACCACGTCGTAGCGGTTGGTCTTGAGAATACCGACCTGACGCGCCAGCTTGTTCGGGTGCCAGACGTCATCGCTGTCGCAAAACGCAATATAATCGCCGCGTGCGGCTTCAATCGCGATGTTGCGGGTCTCGGCCACGCCCTGATTGGTGTCGTTGCGGATGTAAGTCAGACGATCGTGGATGAACGGTTTCACCACCTCGGCGGTATGGTCCGTAGAAGCATCGTCGATCACATACAGGTGATAATCCTGGTAAGTCTGGTTCAGCACCCCGAGGATCGACTCTTTGATAAAGCCCGCGGCGTTGTAAGCCGGCATGATAACTGAAACTTTTTCCATCTTAACCTCCAGCGATAAGCTGTTGCCATTGGGGATAAATACGCTCGGGAATGTACTGCTGCGCCCGCGCCAACGAGTGCAGAGAGAAGCGCTGACGCAACTCGCCGTCGCCTATCAGCGCCAGCGTTCGTTGGCTGAAGGCCTCGATGTCACCCTCTGGAACCAGATAACCGTTTTTACCGTCATCAATCAGTTCCGCCGGGCCGGTCTGGCAGTCAAAGGCCACCAGGGGCAGACCAAAACTCATCGCTTCAATCAGCACCATCGGCAAGCCTTCGTAACGCGAGGTCATCAATAGCATCGCGGCCTGACGGTAGTGGCCGGCGATGTCCGCCGTCGCCGGCAACAGCTTCACCTGATCACCCAGACCGGCGGCGTCAATCTGCTGTTGCAGTGCCCCCCGGTCCGGGCCGTCGCCGACGATATGCAGTTGCCAACCCAGCGCTTGCGGCGCTATCTGCTGCCAGGCGGCGATCAGGCGGTCAAACCCTTTCTGTCGGCATAACCGCCCCACCGCCAGCGCCACCGGCTGTTGCTGAGCCGGTTGCGGCGGTTGCACCGGGAAGGGTGAAACGTTCTCAATCACCCGACATTTGCGGCCGGGCACCCAACGGCTGATGGTGGCCAAATCTTTCTTCGTCAGCAGTACCGTGCGGTCACCGAGTCGGTAGACCAGCACCTTTAGCCACTTCATCGGCCAGGCATACTGGTGAAAACTGACGTGTTCACTCAGCAACAGCCGGCTGTGCGGGCACAGCAACCGCAGGTACGGCACCATGATCGACGACAGTTTGCCCATCGAAACGGTGATAATTACGTCATAGTGGCCACGCCGTAAAAACCATGCCAATCGCCAGGGCCACAACAGCGTTCTGCCAGGCATAAAGCGTAAACTCACTGACTCCTCCAGCGGGTAAAATGCCCGGTCGCCGCTGATCGACACCAGATCCACCTGATGCCCCAAACGCGTCGTCAGCGCATTGGCCAGGCTGCTGGCCACCCGCTCGGTACCGCCTTTTTCGGCGATGTTCTCAATCACAATCGCTACTTTTCGTTGCTGCATGTCATCTCCGAAATCCCTCGCGGGCGGTACGCAACAGTCGCCCGCCCAGTGGAAACAGCCCCAGTCTGGCCAGACAGTCGCCGTACAGTTTGATCGCCCTGAATTTGCTGCTCAGGGCATCGCGCTCGGTGCGCGCTGAGTAATAGGTGAAGGCCTGCAGGTTTTCGCTGTACAGCGAGGCCAGCAGGTGTTTGCAGGCAAAACCGCTGATATAGCGGCCGCTGGCATGAAGGTAAGCATCGATAAACTGCTCGCTGGCATCGATATTCATCCGGCAACGATCGGTATCGGCATCGCCGCAGCGGATAAACACGCCGCGCCCCTCGTCGAAGGCCACCCTGGCCCCCAGATTGGTGGCGTTGACCAAAAATCCCCAGTCTTGATACTTGTAGAGAAACTCCGGAAATAAAAAACGCCGGTCTTCCTTTTTGCGCAGGCTGATGGTTGAGGTGCGAATATCACCCATATCAAGAAATAAAAAATCCGCTCCCGCCACACCCTCTTTATAATCGAAACGATAACTGCGAATATTCTTATCACTAACCGTGACGTAGTTGCCGAAGATAATGTCTATTCGGGGGTCCTGATGACGTTTCAGGCGGCGGATAATATAGTTGGTATTAAACGAATCCTCCGGCTCCAGAAAAAAAACCACGTCCGAGCGCGCTAAACGAAACCCGGTATTGCACGAGGCCGCCGTATTACGCCGCACTTTACTTTCGTGCAGCCGCGCCCGACGATTGGCGACCAACAGGCTGCGCATATTATCCAACTCTTGTTTGTCCGACGCATTATCAACCACGATAATTTCGTAGTCGAAACCGGAGCAGGCATTAGTCATCCTGACTAATGTGGTGGCCAAACTGGCTGAGTTATTAAAAACGGGAATGACAATCGATAAGTCCATTTATTACCTCAACAATATATTATCATTTGGCAAAACAATGCTAATGCCAACGGAATAGCTTGTTATCCCAGAATATCCTTGTCCGGTTACTTCCCCCCGTCCTGACGCGGTAAATACGCGCAGCCTACCGGTTACTCAACTACTCCTGGAAATAACCTCCCCACTCTTGTTCAATAATTTCCGGTGTGAATCGTTGCAGGCCGGCTCCGGGAGTAAATGTTAACTCGCCAAAATAGATCCGTTCCTGCACCTGATAAAAATCCACCCTTACGTAAGAGAACTGTTCTGCCACCTGGCGTGCCAGCTGCAGCATCTGATCCAGGCGACAGGGTTTCTCCATCGGCACTTCGCTGTTGGGCACCCCCATGCGGATTTCGGTGCGATTCCATTGGGCATCGAAAAAATCACGGCGGTGGTCGATAAA
Source organism: Serratia sp. AXJ-M (assembly GCF_046531865.1). Classification (NCBI taxonomy): domain Bacteria; kingdom Pseudomonadati; phylum Pseudomonadota; class Gammaproteobacteria; order Enterobacterales; family Yersiniaceae; genus Serratia; species Serratia sp. AXJ-M. The sequence continues at coordinate 3,065,818 of NZ_CP059394.1, forward strand.
GCGCTGGTAATCAATCTGGATGAAAAAACGCACTTCCCCGTTGCGATTAAAACAGTGGATCTTGATGTCATTCGGGGTTTTGCCGTCTTCCAGCAACATTTTTTCCACCATGATGCACGGCGAAATATCCTTATAATGACGCTCGCGATAGACCTGATAAAAATTCTGTCGCAGCCAGCTGTTGGTCAGCACCCTCAATTCATTAAAGCTGGTCTGGCTTTTATCAAACACCAGCTTGTTATAACCGCTGCCGTGATTCGCCTTAATCACAAAGGCGTCAGGCAATGACTGGTACATTTCCTCAGTTAATTTCTCACCCTGAGCATAAAGTTCAATCAGGTATTCTTTCCCCCACAGCTTTTCAATATATTCCCTGACCAGATACTTATCGGACAGCTGAGTATACATCGCCAGAGGATAGACTTTCCTGCGCATCAGTTTCTCGCTATACCCCATCGGTTTAGCCAGATGCGGTAGCTTGCGAAAAAACAAAGCGTATTTTAGCTGATGATATAATGCGTCGGGTATATTACGGTAAAAACCCTTCACCAGATTATTTAGCATAAAGTTCTCGCACCTTCCCTATTAGTTGCGGCAAACAGCGGTAGCAGGTGACCTGCAGCCGGGTAATTTGTCCTTTTCTAAAAAAGCCATTAAGTACAAAAAATGAAATAAATTCGGTAATCAACGTTGATATCGCCGCGCCCAAAATGCCATAACGCGGGATCAATACCAGATTCATCAGCACGTTGACCAAAGCGGCCAAAGGCATTTTTATCGCGATAAACCGATAACCGCCAAACAACACGATCGCCCGGTAAGAAACAGTGCCCATCACTGAGAACAGTGAAGTCACCGAGCACAGCGCCAGAATGGTGGCGGTTTCACGGTAACTGTCGCCAAACATCAGCTTCACTATCGGGCCAGGGAACAGCGACAGCAGTAATATCACCGGCATAGAAAGCAGCAGAACCACCAGATACAGCAGTCGGATCCGCCCTTCCTGCTCGCTTACGGAACCGGCGTTGGCCACCCCCGGCATCATCGAGGTAATCAGCGCAATGGGCACAAAGACCCACCCCTGGCTCAGGGTGATGGCGGCGCTATACAGCCCAACGCTGTGTTCCCCGAGGTAGTTACCGATCATGATCTGATCGATACGCGTATAGATGACAATCGATAGTCCGGACACGGCCAGCGGCAGCCCCACCTTCAGCAGATAGCGGCCATAGCGCCGTTGATGACGCAGGCTGATGGGCCGCATGCCCCCTTTCTCGCGGCGAAACAGCAGCCAACGTACTCCGTAGGGGATCAGGCTGCTCAGCACATAGGGCACCGCAAACCATTCCAGCGGCAGTTTGGCATGCACCAGCGCCAGCCGCACAACAATCGACAACAGCAGCGCCACATTGTTGATCAGCGTGTTCAGCTTCGATTTCAACAGGGCGTCGTAATAGATTTTATAAACGTCCTGCACCGAGAAATACGCGCTGGCCAGCATCAGTGCCATCATGATCTGGCTGGTGCGATCCTGCGTTAACATTGCCCAGGCCATCAGCGGCACCGCGATCAGCGCAAAGAGTTGCCGCCGCAGACGCATCGAGGCCAGCATCAACCGAATGCCACTTTGCCGTTGGCGGGCGACGCGGTTGAACAACACCGCGTCGGCCCCCAATTGCACCAGCGGAACCGCAATGGCAATCACCGACAACAAGTAGTTAATCAGCCCGTACTGCGCCGGCCCCAGATAGCGCGCGACGTAAACCGAAACGAAAATCCCCGACAGGCTCAGCGATACTCGCTCCAACATTAACCACAGGGAGTTCATCAGCATCGCTTTCATAGGGTTACTGGACCTTTTCCTGATGGCTCGGGTAAGCAAAGGCATAGTAACCGGCGTCGGTAGCGGTTTTCTTCACCATGCCGTTGAGGATCACCCCTTTAATGGTGACGCCATTTTGTTCGAACCGGCGGATGCTGGTCTCAATCTGCCTGACGGTGTTGACCTCGAAACGCACCACCATCAGTGCCGTACCGGCGTGATGCCCAACAATCGCCGCGTCGGTCACCGCCAACACCGGTGGCGTGTCGATCAGCACCAGATCGTAGTTCTGGCCCGCCCAGCGCAAGAAATCGGCAAAGCGCTGGTGCATCAGCAGTTCGGACGGATTGGGCGGTACCTGGCCACGCGGCACGAAATCCAGATTGGCAATGTCGGTCTTCTTCACCGCCATTTCTGGCGCAATCAGCCCGGACAGCATATCTGACAAACCAGCCTTGGCGCTGTTGTTCAACCAACGGTGCAAAAAGCCTTTGCGCATGTCGGCGTCGATCAGCAACACCCGCTGCCCTGCCTGAGCGATCACCACTGCCAGGTTGGTGCTGGTAAAACTCTTCCCGCTGGCCGGGCTGGCGCCGGATACCATCAGAATATTGTTCTTGGCCTCCATCATGGCGAAATGCAGGCTGGTGCGCAGGCTGCGGATAGCCTCAACGGATAAATCTTCCGGTTCTTCCTGCGCCAGGATCGGCAGTTTGCCGCTGCTGTGTTTGGTCAACAGCTGCTGCTGAACTCGATTGCGCTTTTGCTGCCAGGGCGAAAGCGGCACCGTGGCATACACGCTGATACCACGCTTTTCCAGCGTATCGGTATCGCTGATGCCACGATGAAGCGCGGCACGCAACACCACCACCGACGCCGACAGCACACCGCCCATCAGCAGAGCGAAGAACACGATCATCGCTTTTTGTGGCTGTACCGGCCGCAGACCGGTTTCGGCCTCATCGATGATGCGGATGTTGCCCACGGTACCGGCCTTGCTGATGCTCAGCTCCTGCTGCTTGTTCATCAACTGCATGTAGACCTGCTGATCCACCTGCACGTCGCGGGTGAGGCGCAAAATTTCCTGCTGGGTTTTCGGCAAGGTTTGCACCTGTTTGCCAAGCCGCGCCTTTTCAGCCTCCAGCGTGGCGCGCTTTTCCAACAGAGCACGGTAGGCCGGGTGTACCCGGGTATAGAGCTTGGAAATTTCCGCCTCTTTGAAGGTCAACTCATTGAGCTGCCCTTCAAGTTGCACCTGGGTGTCCAGCACCGACTTGGCCTCCAGCGACAGGTCTACCGAGTCGTTCTGCTGGCGGAATTGATTAAGCTGATTCTCGGCGTTATTGAGCGAAGTCTGGGTCCGTGGCAACTGCTCATGCAGGAAGGCCAGCATGCGCTGAGCTTCTTCCGTTTTGCGATCCACATTCTGCTGCAGGTAGTTATCGGTGATGCTCTTGAGCACCGCTTCCGCACGCTGCGGATCCTCCCCCGCCAGGCTGAAGGTCATGATGCCACTTTCCTTGCCGCCAGGCGCGACATCGAGAATATTGCGCAGATCGTCCACCGCTTTTTGGCGCGGTACGTTAACCACGGTGAAGGTGGTGCCCGGCTGCGCTTCAAGCTCGCTCACGTTGACCGACCAACCGCCCTGCTGCAGCGTTTGCCCCACAACGCCACTGAACAAGGTTTTGCCGTCATGACTCAGGCTGTAATGCTGCGGATCATCGACGGTCAGGGTCAGTTCCTGGCCCTGCATCACCGCCGGCACCTTCATGGAAGAAATACGCAGTACCGGCGTCACTTCGCCACTCAGGCGAGCGATGCCCTTGCCGAACAGCGGGAAATAGTCCGGGCTGATGCGCACCGTCAGGCCGAGGTCGTCGACGGTTTTGCCAATTACGTAACGTGATTTCGCCAGCGAGACCTCGTCCTGGGTCGCCGAGTTCTGACCGACTCCGCCGATCGAACTGTCCAGCGTTTCGCGCAGCAGCGAGTCGCCCGAAAGTTGTTTTTCCACCTGCACCAAAGCCGTGGCCTGATAGATTGGCGTTGCCATCAGAGCATAGGCACAGCCCAGGATCCCGGCTACGCCGGTCACCAGCAGAATGCGCCAGCGGTTGTCCCACAGCGGGCCAATCAGGCGCTCCCACTCCAATTTGTCGTCCTGCTCGGCCATCACAATCGGCAATGCATTGTTCTTCATCATCGGTCTTCCTTTAGTCACCGTTACGGGGTTACCAGTTACGTACCCGCAACGTGGCCTCACTGAGGTCGTTGAAGCTGGAAATGGTCGGTACCAGCTGGCTAATCAAGCGGTTCCAGCGTGCGATCGGTGCCGCGGTGACGTACACCACGTCATAAGGCTCCAACTGGAATTCGGTGCCCATCGCCAGTGCGGCGGCATCAGACAGGTCGAACTGGTACAGCGACGCCAGCCGTTTTGGCTGCTTGCCGCCGTTTGGACGGATCACGAACACCCCGGTGGCATCGGCCACCGTCTGGCTGATCCCTTCGGAACTGCCCAGGGCCTCGGTCAGGGTCATGCCGCTGCGGTCCATTTTCAGCGTCGACTGCTTGCCAACCTCGCCCATCACAAACACTTTCAGTTCATCGTTACGCGGCACATAGAGGATGTCGCCGGGCGTCAATAAATGGTTCTGGCTGATGTCACCGCGCTGCATCAATGCCTGCAGCGAAATCGGCTGTTCTTTGCCCTGGTGCGTCAGCACCACGTTGCGCCAGTCGGCGTTATCGGTCAGCCCGCCGGCGGCGTTGATGGCATCCAGAATGGTCAGCGGCACGTTGGTCACGGCCTGCTGCCCAGAAGTTTTCACCTCACCGGTGACATACACCTTTTGCGAGCGGAAGGCGGCGATGCTGACGTCCACCTGCGGGCTTTCCACATAGGTCGCCAGGCGGCTGGCAATCTGGTTGCGCACTTCGGTAACGGTTTTGCCCACCACCTGCACCTTACCAATGTACGGATAGAAGATGGCGCCATCGGCATGCACCCAGTTACCGGTATCACTGGCGCTGCGGTATTGCCCTGCCGGGGTGGTCAGCTCCGGGTGATCCCAGACGGTAACGTTGAGCACGTCGCCAACGCCAATGCGGTACTGATAGCTTTGCAACCGCTGATCCAACGCCAGGTTGGGTCGCGCTACCGGTTCTATGCGACGCATTTTTTCCAGCAGCATCGGCGTGACGCGATATACCTGAACCTGTTTATTCAGATCGAAATCTTCGTCCTGTTGAGTCACTTTTTCTTTGCCCTGGGTCGGCAGGTGTGAACCCGGAAAGGCGGTGCAACCACTGAGCAGCACGCTGGACAGCACCAGTGGCATCAAATGAGGCAAATGAAGGTTCATAACGGTACCGTGAAAAACGGGCCGCCGTTGCGGCCCGTGGGAGGATTAACGATCGGCGGTAGGGTTATCGGTAAAAACTCTGCCCTGACGAGGTTCGTGCAGCAGGGCAAAATAACCGAAGAAGCAAAATACAAAGGCCAGCAGCATCAGGTGATCGGGCAGTTGCAGCACCTCGCTGCAGATGCCGACGCAGGCCAGCGTCACCGCCAGCATGCAGCTCATACTCAGCGCCTGACGCGCATTGAGGCCACGACGCATCAGAATATGATGCAAATGATCGCGCCCAGCCTTGAAAGGACTCTGTCGACGCAGCAAACGACGCGTCATCACCGTTACCATGTCCATCAGCGGAATGGCAATCAGCCACAGTGCGGTCACCGGTCGCATCACGGCGTCTTCGCCCTGGGTGGCGGCTATCAGCAGCCACAGCACGCTAAACCCAATGACCATGCTGCCGGCATCCCCCATGAAAATCTTGTTGCGCGCACCGAACAGACTGAGGTTGAACAACAGGTAGGCCGCCAGGGCCGCAATCAGGCTCAGACACCACAACGCCTGCTCTTCATGCCCGGCCAGGCCGAACAGGATGGCCAGCGCCATAAACGTGACGCAGGACAGCGCGCCCAGTTGGCCGTCGATGCCGTCAACCATGTTATAGGCGTTGATCGCCCCCCACACCGCCAGCGGCGTGATCAACAAGGCCGCGTAACCCAGCTGCAGTTCTTGATGACCCCACAGGTAACCAAAGGAGGTGAGTTGCATCCCTGCCGCCAGCATCATCGCCAGCGCAATCCCTCCCTGCACGATGACGCGTGGCGTCACCGGCAGATCAAAGCGGTCATCCAGAACGCCCAGCAACACCAGCGCCGTAATGCTCAGCAAGAAGGTGGTACTGTGCGGCAACCATTCGGGCTGCCAAAAGGTCACCAGCGTCATAATGAGGTAAATGACGATCCCGCCGACCAGCGGAACATGCCCCTGATGACGCTTGCGCGCATTGGGTTTATCCACTAACCCCACCGCCAACGCAGCGCGGCGGGCAATAACCACCAGCACCAGCGCCAAAATAAATATCACGCTCAGTTGATATAACATTGTTCCTCCAGCGAATAAGCACGCTACCGCCCTTGAGTTACAGCTCCCAATGCGCTATTAACAAAAATAAAATTGACAGTCCCAGGATATAAGTCAGCATGAGCCAATCCCGTTTAATACAGATTTATCTGCTTGTCAGAGATGAAAAATAAATAACCCTAACCTGTAATAAAGTTATCTCTAGGAAAACTCATGCTTAATTGTTTTTTCGATTGCCGAATCAAGTTCGACTGGCGCCACGAAATCACATTGAACATTGCTTTTAAATTGTGTTCTGGCACAGAATTTCTGCACCCGCACGCGGCTAATAGGAAATTTTCGGTGACTTATTTTACTCACCACATCTAATGCCGTTGCCCCGCAGATCCCAAATAGATAAGGAATGCGAATAGTCTTATTATTTCTGCCTAATGAAGAAGAAATAACGTCTACCAGCTGATTCATGGTGAAGTCGGGTTTATCAACATAATTGCTGACCTGATAAGTGGCCTGTTGATCCAGTGCATACTCAAGTCTGGCGGCAATATTCTCAACGTAGGCCATGGACTTCATATTATTGCCGCTGCCGATCATCACAAAGCGACCGCTGGCAATTTGGCGGAACAGGTTATAAACGTTGCCGCGATTGTTTTCACCAAACACTACCGTCGGGCGAATGATGGTTAATTTGTTACTGCCATCGGCTTTACGCCAGGCTTCGTAGACATACTCCGCTTCCAATTTGGATTTGCCGTAATGGTTAAAGGGCTCGAAAACCCCTTCTTCGCCGGTTTCCCGTGTCACGAAGCCATAGACCGCCACGGAGGAGGTAAAGATAATCTGTTGGATATTCAGCGCCGATGCCGTCATGCAGACATTGCGCGCCCCATCAACGTTAACCTGGTAATACAGTGAGATAGGATCGACATTATCCTGATGCTCAGCGGCAAGGTTGATCACGGCGTCACACCCGGCCAACGGCTCCTGCAATGTCTGGGGCTGGGTTACATCGCCAAACTGATAAAGTTCGGGAAAATGCTCACTCCGCTTTTTATCCACGATGGTCAACACCAGGTCGTCACGCGCACTCAGACGCTTAACCAAACGCGTTCCGATAAAGCCGGAACCCCCGATGATCGCTACTTTACGCTTATCCATAATTTGTCACTCAGCCCGGTTTATCCATTATTCCCCACCACACCATTGAGGCAGGACGCTAATTCGCGTTAGAACATGGAAACCAGACTGGACAAAACGGACCCGGCTTTCAAATAACAAATAATGAAATAAAAATATGTGCCAAATGTAAAATTATCGACAAAGGTGAAATATCATCGCGTGCTAATTTTTAACATCATAAGCGACCTGATATTCCATGGTTTTATTCGGCAGTATGAGATTAATCTTACCCGTCCCTTGCGCATCTGAAGTTTCGTATTTCACCGGCTGTTTCAACCTTCCTTGCTTAGGGTCGACGCACTCGATGGTTGCCTGCTCCAGACTTTCGCCCTGATACAGACAAAGCAGGGTTTGCGGGCTGTTGGTACGGGAGTTATTCAGCGTCAACGTCAGCACTACGCGGGTATTGTTTTGAATATCATTGATAATCGGCGGGCGGGTTTGATTCCCCAGCACGTAGGAGAAATGTGAAATAATGAGCAACGACACGAATACTGACAGGTATTTCACAACTCTGACGGCAGGCACAGAGAAAAAACCCGCCGAAGCCGGTATCTTTTTTCTGATTGACGTATTTTTAAGCGTTACTGGTACGACAGGAGGATCAACGGGAGCCATGTTTTCATCATTAAGCTCTATTTCTTCAGCAAGAGTTTCATCCGGCTTATCGTTACTTTCAGAAAGTTCCGCTTGAATATCTTTATTATCATCAGTGTCGCCGCCCCATATTTCATCGTCGGCATATTCTTCCTCTTCAGAAATAAAGTGAAAAACGGCCTTGTTTTCCACCTTATAACCTAAGCGAGGAATGGTTCTGATAAGCGTATGCTCGGCATCACCGATCTTTTGACGAATTGATTTAATTGTTTGATTTATCGTTGAATCCGAACAATAAGTTCCTTTCCAAATGTTTTCTATAATTTCCGTACGGCTAACCAGTTCTGGGGATCTGGCGACAAGAAGTGAAAGTATCTGATACTCCTTCCAACGTAGGCGGAATTTTTCCCTGGACGGTGTCAGAACATCTAGATTCCTAATCTTTATTCTTTTATCAAGATTCACTTTTAATTTCCTTAGCGTGCCTGTCCTGCACACTTTGTATAGAAATATGAAAAAATGTTCAAGAAATTAAATGTAAACTCAACAGGTTGCATTCATGGGATATTTATTTTTATAAAAAATTACTGATTTCATTTTTTACAACACCGCTCAAAAGGAGGCTATGTTTCTTTGAATGACTTTATTTCCCTGTTGGAAACATGGTTTCTCATCATGATTTCCGGCAATAAAACTCAACCATCTTATTGTTTTAAAACAAAAAATATAAAAATGTTAAACAAATGTTAGTTAAATGAAATTATGAAATTTCATCCTGACATCAAACAATATCATCTGTTTTTCCACCTAATCTGATTGTCAGATAGCCTACAAAAAGCCTGCTAAAACAGAATGAGAGTTATCTGATTTAGCCTCTCTCCGAATGCTTGGTTAAAATATAGCATCAAATACAAAGGCGTATTGTTAACTTGATGAAATGAATCTCTGCCAGCCTGAAGAAACAGAATTTCATTGCCGTACAAGGCAGCATTCACGGTGCGTTATTTTCGTAAGGAATTCGACGTAAAAATGAAAAAATAATGTCGGAATAACATTTTTCGCAAAGACAGGAAAAAAATCAAAGTGGGAGAGATACATCTATAAACAAAGGAAAAAGCAGTGCGTGATAATAAGAATATTACCTAAAACTACGAGGATTTCACTGGGGAAGTAAAAAGCTTCACTTAAAGCGAGGGATAAAAAGCGCCTCCCCTGACGAGCAGGCGCAGAAGTTGTCAGTAGCTGGCTATCTTTTACGGCCATAAACGAACCAGGTCACCAACACGCACACCACATAAAACACCAGGAAGATTTTCATCGCGCCCGCCGGCGAACCGGTCAGCGCCAATGAGGTACCGAAGGCCTGTGGAATAAAGAAGCCACCGGCGGCGCCAATCGCTGAGATGAAGCCCAATGCCGCGGCAGAGTCGGTGACGGCCTCGCGCTGAGCACTTTCGTCACTGCCCCCGGCCGCCTTAACCCGATCGACGGTGATTTTGCGAAAGATAACCGCAATCATCTGGAAGGTAGAACCGCTGCCCAACCCGGCGGTGAGGAACAACAGCATAAAGACGCTGTAAAACGCGATAAACGATCCTGCGTGCCCTGCCCCCGGCAAAGTGAGGAACAACATGGCGGCGAACACCGCCATCAGCACAAAGTTAATCAGCGTGACGCGGATACCGCCAAAGCGGTCAGATAACGCGCCGCCTACCGGCCGGGCCAGCGCCCCCAGGAATGGCCCAAAGAAGGCATAGTGCAGAATGACCACGTCCGGGAACTGGGTTTTAGACAGCATGGCGAAACCGGCGGAAAAGCCGATGAAGGAACCAAAGGTGGCGAGGTACAGCAGGCTCAGTACCCACAGGTGACCCCGTTTGAGTACCGGCAGTTGCTGACGCAACGACGCTTTAGAGGCCGCCAGATCGTTCATGCCGAACCAGGCTGCCAGCGTGCCGACCAACAAGAACGGTACCCAAATCCAGGCCGCATTCTCCAACCACAGTGAACTGCCGTCCGGCTGCTGCTGTGCCGTCCCGCCAAACGCGCCAAAGACAGCGACGGATATGACCAGTGGGGCCACCAACTGCATCACACTCACGCCCAGGTTGCCTAACCCTCCGTTCAGGCCTAGAGCACCGCCTTGTTTAGCCTTGGGAAAGAAGAAACTGATATTGGCCATGCTGGAAGCAAAGTTGGCACCGGCAAAACCACACAGCAATGAGATAATGACAAACACGCCATATGGGGTAGTGGCATCCTGTACCGCGAAGCCCAGCCACAGGCAGGGTACCAGCAGGAAGCAGGTACTGATGGCCGTCCAGCGACGCCCGCCGAACATCGGGATCACAAATGAATAAGGCACACGCAGGATGGCACCCGAAACGGAAGGTAACGCGGTAAGCAGGAACAGCTGATCGGTAGTGAAATTGAAACCTACCTTGTTCAAATTGACCGCCACCGCGCTAAACAGCATCCAGACGCAGAAGGCCAATAGCAGGCAAGGAATGGAAATCCACAGGTTGCGGTTAGCGATACGTTGGCCACGTTGCTGCCAAAATGCGGCATCCTCAGGCTGCCAGTCCTGAATAACCGCGCCTGTTTTTTTTGATTTTGATAATGACGTTGCTGATTGCGACATAAAAACCTCAGACACAGGGTGATAACTTCGCTCACCCTAGGCGGCGCCCCCTACGGCAAAGTTGATGTAAATCAACCCGGATGCAGGTAGCCAGTTGCCGGAAAATGCTCGCCATCCCTTTATGAGTAAGCCGCTAACGCCGCTAAAAGCAAAACAAATCAAGCGATTGAAAATCACCCCATACCGCTGCCACGACGCCATATTGCCGAGCGGAAACTAATGGGTACTTCGTTAGAGGTATGGGGTTATGCCTGGGTATGATGAAAAATAACGCGGAATCGTTACCACCTTCGCTGGCACCACCCGCTTTCGCCCTCTGGTTTCCAGCCGTTGTTTTGCTATGCGCCGGGGATCCAAAGCCTATGAAACGCCTGTTAGCTCCACTTTCCATCGTTAACCAGGTGGCCATTTTGATGTTGCTGCTCGGCATACTGGGCGTGGCTGGCATGAGCATTTCCGCCTGGATGTCACAAAGCATTCAGGGCAACGCCCACGCCATCAACAAAGCCGGTTCACTGCGGATGCAGAGCTATCGCCTGCTGGCCCAGGTGCCGCTGGATGCGCGCAGCGAATCCCTGATACGCGAGCTGGACCAGGATGCCAACAGCCCCGACCTGCAACGCCCGCTGGAACAAGAAGGCTTAACCGAACAGTTTCAGGCGCTGCACGACTACTGGCGACTGACGCTGCTGCCGCAATTGCACCAGGCCCGCCAACCCGCCGACGCTGCGCCGCAGGTAGCACATTTCGTCACCCTGCTGGACGCGCTGGTCTCGGACATCGACCGTCATACCGAACGTCGGTTGTTGACGGTGACGCTGGTGCAGGCGGTGTTTATTGCCCTGACGCTGCTGCTGTTGGTAGGTACCATTTGTTACCTGCGCCGGCGCCTGCTGCATCCCTGGCGGCAATTGGTGGCGATGGCGCTGTCGGTGGGCCGCGGCGATTTCAGCCGCCGCTTCACCCAACGTGGCCACCAGGATGAAATGGCCTCACTGGGTGGCGCGTTAAACACCATGTCCGACGAACTGGCCACCATGTACAGCGGGCTGGAGCAACGGGTGGCGGAGAAAACTGCCGATCTGCAGCAAAAAAATCAGGTATTGAGCTTTTTGTACCGCGCCAGCCGGCAACTGCACGCCAATGAACCGCTGTGCAGCCGCCTGACGCCAATACTCAATCAATTGCAAACCCTGACGCCATTGCGCGCCATTCAGGTGCGGCTGTATGAAAACAACAGCCAGGAGCAGTTTGTGCAGTTGAGCGGCAACCAGCCTCTGCGACCGGAGTACTGCAATAATCCGGTGTGCAGCGCCTGCCTGAACGACGACGAGCAACAGCATGCCAGCCACCCATCGCTGAGCTGGAGCCTGAGCGACAAGCTGGGAGATTATGGGGTGATTGTCGCGCAACATCCGCCACAGCGCCCGCTGAATGACGACCATAAACAGTTGATGAACACCCTGGTGGAGCAGTTGACCAGCGTGCTGGCGATTGAACGCCAGGTTGATCACCAGCAGCAACTGATGCTGATGGAAGAGCGTGCGGCGATAGCGCGTGAACTGCATGACTCTATCGCCCAGTCGCTGTCGTGCCTGAAGATGCAACTCAGTTGCCTGCAAATGCAGGGCGCGGAACTTTCCCCCGCCAACCTGGGGCTGGTGCAACAGATGCGAGAGGAACTTAACATTGCCTATCGCCAACTGCGCGAGCTGCTGACCACCTTCCGCCTGAGGTTGACAGAACCGGGGCTGCTGGCGGCGCTGCAATCAACGGTGCAGGAGTTCAGCCAACGGCTGGGCATTCCCATCAGCCTCGACTATCAGTTGACGCCGCGCACCGTGCCCACTTATCAGGCTATCCACCTGCTACAGATTGCCCGTGAAGCGCTCAGCAATATCCATAAACACGCCCAGGCCAGCCAGGTGAGCATTCAGGTGATCAATCAACGGGGCGAAGTCACCCTGAGCGTCTGCGATAACGGCTGCGGCCTGCCTCAAGATACTCTTCGCCCCGATCACTATGGCCTGATCATCATGCGCGATCGCGCCAAAAGCCTGCACGGCCGCTGCGAAATTTTGCCCCGCAACGGCGGCGGCACCGAAGTCCGGGTGGTATTCAAGCCGGACAACCACGCCATCGACTAATGGGAGAAACCATGACGACCGAAACTGCCGCCACCATTTTATTGATTGACGATCACCCGATGCTGCGCAACGGCGTAAAACAGCTTATCGGCATGGACCCGCGCCTGCAGGTGATTGCCGAAGCCGGCAACGGTGAACAAGGTGTTTCGCTGGCCGAGGAGCACGATCCTGACCTGATCCTGCTCGATCTGAATATGCCTGGCATCAACGGGCTGGAAACGTTGGATCGCCTGCGCATGACCGCGCTTTCTGGCCGCATTGTGGTGTTTAGCGTGTCGAATCACGAAGATGACGTGGTCAGCGCGCTAAAACGCGGCGCAGACGGCTACCTGCTAAAAGACATGGAGCCAGAGGAACTTTTGAAGGCGCTGCACCAGGCTGCAGCAGGCCAGATGGTATTGAGCGAGGCCTTAACCCCCATTCTGGCCGCCAGCCTGCGTGAAAACCGCCCGAGCGCCGAACGGGATATTCAGCAACTGACACCGCGCGAGCGCGATATTCTCAAACTGATTGCCCAGGGTCTGCCGAACAAGATGATCGCACGCAGGCTGACCATCACCGAAAGTACTGTCAAGGTGCACGTCAAACACCTGTTGAAAAAAATGAAGCTGAAATCGCGCGTTGAGGCCGCCGTGTGGGTACTGCAGGGCAAAAACGGCTAGTCAGCGCCGTTCAACGGCCCGGTCTCTGCCGGAATGGTGGGCGTTTGCAGCGTTTTTGGCGGCGGCAAACCCTCGCCCTCCCCGGAAGAGGCGGTCAGCGGCGGCGTCACCTGCAGTTGGATCCAGTTGGACGTCACCAATTGCTGCTTGTCGTCTTCCAACGTGACCGATAAACGGTAGCGGTTTTCCGCCCCCGGCGTGTCATCCCACTGCGGCACAATCAGGCTCCAGCCGTGTGGATCGTTGCTGTTTTGCGACGACGTCAGGCTAAGTGCCTGGGTATCCCCCTGCCAACTGACGCGGGTGATTTTATTGGTGGTTTTAATCTCCAGCTTCAACGGCAGCGTTTCCCCCGGTTGCAGGCTCCAGGGCGGCGTGGCCAGGAAGACCTGCAGCGTTTTACGCTGGCGGAATTCCATTACCGGGACATTTTTCCGTTCGATATTGTCATAGCGGCTGCCGCGCAGCGATTTGGCCTGGGCCACATACTCCGGGGATATCTGCTTTACCAGCGGCACACCAAGGCGATAGCTCAGCGCCAGTTCGACCTGATCCTGGCTCACCCCGCCTTCCCCCATCTTGTGCAGTGCTTTCACCGTCACCAGCGGCACCGGCGTGTAATTCACCCCCAGTTGCATGGCGCGCGGGTCGTTTTGTTTTTTACCACTGCCAAACAGGTTGACGTTCTCCCCCCAGTACTGCTCGTAGCTGAGAGAGCCGCCGATCTGGCGGTAAAACGGCAGGTAGCCCTGGGTGGTGATGTCGTAACCGCTTGCCGGACGACTGAGAAATTCGGCGTTATCCTTCTGTTGCGCCAGTGCCGATAACGGATAGTAATAATTGGCGGAAAAACGCAGGAAGTCACCCCAGGCTTCGGCCCCCAGGCTGGCGCGGTTTTGATTGCGCTTGAAGTCGCTGTCGAGCACCGTGTTATACCCCAGCAGCCAATCACCGGCGACCCAACGCTGCCCAAGGCCAAAGTTACCCAATGAACCTTGGCTTTGCTGCAGCAGACCGAGCTGGCTGTAGGTCAGCAAGCCGTTAACGTCATACAGAGGGCTGAACAGCTGGCCGCTGCTGCCGGAAAAATCCCCCTGGTCGGACATTACCAGCGACAGTTTGGCGGTGCCCAGCGGTGACAGCAGCTCTTGTGCCTGTTGTTGCAGCACCTCACTGGCTTGCCCTACCGCGTAACTCTCGGCGCGGGTTCGCACCTGCTGGCCGGAGACATTATTCAGGTTACGCTCACCCAGCTGTTTGGCCATGGTGGCCCACTCTTTCTCTCGCTCTGCGTCATTCGAGGCGTTGCCCCCCAGCTCGGGCAAGTTGTCGTTTGCGTTCGCTTGATGGCTAACCGAGGGCGGCGCAGGGGGAGATTCGGCACCGGCGGGCAAGCTGCCCAACAGCCACGCCAAACCCACCGCCGGTAAACGGGCAGGGAGTGAGAGGAAATCAACGGCTTTTTTCAATCTGTTACGCGCTTTAAGAATAACGTCAGTCATTACACCACCGCCGTTCCCTCATCCCGAGAGTGGGCGGAAAAACCTTTTTTGCTGCGGCCACTCCAGGCAGCAGAACAACGACCTTTGCACAGCGAACAACCGGGGTATTGCCCCTGTCGGGTACCGGGGCGCCAAAGTGCATCATGAACCCCAAATTCTAATCGGTTTCTGATGATAAACCATCAGATAAACCTCAGTTTATTATGTGACAACGTCACAATTGCGGTTGATATTGCCTTGCAAAGCGTGGTCATTCCCGAACGCGCCGAACACTCTCCGTCGGTCAGGATAAATTCACTAAATTTCATCGCAGATTTTGCCTGATTAATCGGCATTCATCTTTTCATAAAACGCAGTAATACGTTGATTATGCGCGGAAACTCTCATTTTCAATGTATTTTACCTGGCTATAAACAATGCTTTGCGAACGCCTGCGCAAAGCGCGTCATTACCTGGCACCTGCTCTGCTGTAAAACCCATTTTGCCGCTATTTTGAACGTTAATTTCAGTTCAGCAAGGATGCTTATGTTTAACGAACCGCAGGGGGACCTCTGGTTTCGCGGCCTGTTTATTATGGCCATGTTACTGTCGGCGGTCCTCGCCAGATGGCTTATGCATTCCGTGCCTCAGGACGTGGGGCAACGCCTGCCGCCGCTAAAAACCCGCACTCTGATGTTGATAGCCGCCTGCGCCGGACTGGCGGCATTGCCTTTTAGCCTATCGCCGCTACAGCGAATCAGCTTGCTGCCGGTGGCGACCCTGCTGCTCGCGCTGGCGCTTATCGACTGGCGGCACAGGCTGTTACCGGATCGCCTGACGCAACCGCTGTTATGGGCCGGACTGCTGGCCAATCAGCAAGGCTGCTTTACCTCGCTCGACGAAGCAGTGATCGGGGCCGTCGCCGGCTATCTGTCGCTATGGTGGCTTAACGCCCTTTATCGCCTTCGGCGGAAAACGGAGGGTATCGGCCAGGGCGACTTTAAATTGCTGGGGGCCCTGGGGGCCTGGAGTGGCTGGTCTGCCCTGCCGATGTTGGTGACCGGCGCAGCCACGGCAGGCTTATGCGTTGCGATTGTGGCCCAGTTACGCCGCAGCACCGGCAGAGATGCCCCGCTGCCGTTCGGCCTTTATCTGGCGCTTTCCGGCTGGTTTACCCTGCTTTCGATGGCCGACATGGATATCACGCCCTTCATCAAGGGAAATTCTCTCATTTCAGCTTATTTCACCCCCATGGCGGATTAATGCCGTGGTTGGCGCTGTTATAGCCGACTGTTGGCCAGGCTGTTATAGCGAGCCTGTCTCTGCACCACTATGCTTTATTTAACCAAACACAGGAGGCTGTATGATCGGTCGTGGTTTATCTGCTCTCGCGCTCAGCGCGGCATTACTTTCCGGTTCGCTGTCGTTCGCGGCGCAGGCTGCCGGTACCTTTACCCTCAGCTCATCGGCGTTTCAGGATGGCGGCATGCTGGCCCAGAAATATGCCGGGGCCACCCCGGGCAACGCCAGTTGCACCGGCGACAATGTTTCACCTGCGCTGAACTGGGCCAACCCGCCGGCGGGCACTACCAGCTTCGCCTTGCTGGTGTCCGATCCCGAAGGCCGTGCCGGATTGGGCGCCAGCCACTTGGTGGCCTACGGTATTCCAGCCACGGCTCAGGGGTTCGCTGAAGGCGATCTTACCCAGGGCAAAGGCTTTGTCGGCGGCAAGAACTCACCGGGTACCGCGGTGTATCACGGCCCATGCCCACCGGCAGGCTCTGGGTTGCACCACTATACCTTCGTGCTGATCGCCACCGATCTCCCGCCGCATGCGCTGGGGCCAGGGTTAACCCGCGAACAGCTGTTGGAAAAATTGCAGGGCCACGCCAAGGGCGGTGCGGGCATTATCGGTCGTTTCGGTCAATAACCGGTGCCGGGGTGGCCTACTTACTCACGCGATCCAGATACAGCATGCTGTTGGCGATATCCACATGCGCATCTTTAACATTATCGCGCAGCGCCACCAGGGTTTGCCCCTGTAAGGCCACAACGTAAGGGGAACTGGCCTGCAGTTCGCGCTGCAGCGTAACATAACGCGCGGCGCGGGTTGCAGCATCCCCCTCTGCCGCGGCTGCACGGGTTTCCGCACTCAATGTCGGGATGTTCCATTGCGTACGCCAGGCCAGGGTTTTCGGCCCATTCGGCACGTTGTAGGCGAAGGCGCTGGCGTTGGTGTTAGGATCCAGATAGTCGGCCCCCCAGTAGGTGAAGATGGCCTGGAAATCACGGCCGCGCATTTTGCCCCACAGATCGCTCTCCACTACCGGATGAATGTCCAACTGCAAACCGGCCTTGGCAAAGCTGGCCTGCAGCGCCTGGGCGATATCGGTATACGGCGGCTGATTGATGACGATCAGATCAATACGCGTTCCTTCGGCGATACCCGCGTCATGCAGAATCTGTTTGGCTTTGGCCACGTCGAGCTTAAAAGGTTGATTATCCAAGGCGCCATCCAACCCCTGCGGCAGGAATGCCTGGTGAACGCGATACTGCCCCTTCAACAGATTGTCGGCAATCGTCTGGTAATCCACCAGCCAGCGTGCCGCCTGCCACAAGGCCGGATTACTCAAAGCCGGTACCTGCTTGCTGCCGGTATTGAACCCCAGGTAATAGACTTTGGCTGAATCACGCTGCTCGATCCTGATGCCCTTTTCGTTACGCAGCGAGTTGAACTGATCGGCCCCCAGATCGTAGGCCACGTCAGCATCCCCTTTCAGCAGCAATAAACGGCGGGTGCCGGCATCGCTGACGTTTTTCAGCAACACCGTTTTCAGCTTGGCCTGCGGTTGAGCGTAATCGTTGCGGCTGAACAACAGCGCCTCGTGAGGTACATAGTTGCTGACGCGATAAGGGCCGGCACCGGCTGAGTTCGAACGCAGCCAGGCATTGCCGAAGTCCCCCTGCTGACCGTGCTGGCTGAGCAGCTTTTCATCGACTATCGACGCCACCGGCGCGGTTAACAGCCGCAGCGCCAGCCCACTGCCGATATTCGCCGACCAGCTTAGCTGCACCTGGTTATCGCCCAGTTTCTTCAACTGACTCTCGACGTTTTCCGGCGTCCAGCCGAACTCACCAAGGATAAACGACGGTGCCTTGTTCAGTTTCACCGCCCGCACCAGTGAGAAGATCACATCCTCCGGGCGTACCGGGTTGCCGGAGGCAAATCGTTGGTTGGCGTTCAGGGTAAATATCAAACTGTGGCCGTCTGCTGCCGTTTGCCAACTGCTGGCCAGTTCCGGCGCCAGCTTTTCCGGCGTGGTGCGATCCGGTGTCAGCAGGCGCTGATACAGATTGACCAGGTTGGCCGAACTGACGGTTTCAAAGCTTTCGGCAGGATCAAGACTGATGATGCCTTCCAGCGAACTGACCACCACCAGCGTGTCTTTCGGGGTGGCGGCCTGTGCGCCGAAGCTCGCCGCCAGGGCACTGAACAATAACGTTGGGATTAGCCGTTTCATTGATGCACTCTCCAGAGTCACGCGGATGCGTTATTTGGCGAGTGTAGGGGCAGCGACTTAGCAGAAGAACGACTATAAATTGCTTTATTTATTACGCAGATGAATAAGCCCGCCGAGTGAACGGCAGGCTGATTTCAGTTCACCAACCGGCCATGCGCCATCGCCACCGAACGATCGCACATATGATCAATCACGTCGGCATCATGGCTGACCAGGATCATCGTCAGATCGCCCGCCTGCTTCAGCTCGTTCAGCAGGTTGAGGATTTCCGCCTGCACCGACATGTCCAGCGCCGAAGTCGGCTCATCCAGCAACAACAGCTTTGGTTTCAGCAACAGCGCGCGCACGATCGCCACCCGCTGACGTTGCCCACCGGAAAGCTGGTGCGGATAACGGTCCAACAGCCTGGGATCCAGCCCCACCTGGCGAAAACCGGCGCTGATTTTCTGCTCGATATTGCTCTCTTTCAGCAACTTTAGGGGTTCCGCCAGCGTGCGCAGCAATCGGTGCTTGGGATGTAACGAGGCATAGGGGTCCTGGAATACCATCTGGACCTCACGCCGCAGATCACCGGTAAAAGGACGGCCCGGTTGCAAATCACGGCCGAGCAGTTGAAAACCGCCGCTCCAGCTTTCATTCAGCCCGGCCAACACCCACAGCAGCGATGACTTGCCGCAGCCGGACGGGCCAACCAGGCCGAAGCACTCGCCCGGTTCGATGTGCAGATTGACATCATGCACCACGGTGCGTATCTCATAGCCCTGGCGGTGGCTGACGCTGAGGTTTTCCAGGGTAATCAGGCTCATTTCAGTGACTCCAGCAGTGCGCGATCCAGGACCGGCAACGTTTTGCCGTGAGTCTCGCGGCTTGGCCGACATGACCACAGCGTGCGCGTGTAAGGATGGGTGGCGGAGGCCAAACGATCGGCAGGCAGTTGATCCAACAGTTCGCCCTTGTACATCACCAGCACCCGTTCGCAGTAGTGCGCCACCTGCTGTAAATCGTGACTGATCAAAATCAGGCCCATATTACGTTGCTCCACCAGATTTTCGATCAGTTGCAACACCTGATCGCGCATCTGGTGATCCAGTGCCGAAGTCGGTTCGTCGGCAATCAACAGCTGCGGATCGTTGATTAATGCGATGGCCAACATTACTCGCTGCCCCATGCCGCCGGACAGCTGATGCGGATAGCGCTGGCTCAGCGCCTGCGGATCGGGCAAGCCAACCGCCGCCAGCATGTCCAGCACCTTCTCCCGCCGCTCGGCGCGGCCCAGGCGGGTATGCAACAGCAGCGGCTCCTCCACCTGACGCCCAATCGGCTGGGT
This sequence comes from Serratia sp. AXJ-M, assembly GCF_046531865.1. NCBI lineage: Bacteria > Pseudomonadati > Pseudomonadota > Gammaproteobacteria > Enterobacterales > Yersiniaceae > Serratia > Serratia sp. AXJ-M. The sequence goes on from NZ_CP059394.1 coordinate 3,085,637, forward strand.
TGGATTCAGCGCGTGCTTGGGATCCTGCATCACCATGGCCACCTTGTTCCCGCGCAGCCGGTTCCACTGGCGCTCGTTCAAGCGCGTCAGATCGTCGTCGCCCAGCGTCAGACGCTGCGCCTGCAGCTGTAACGGCGGTGGCAACAGCCCCATCAGGGCGCGGGCGGTCAGGGATTTGCCGGAACCGGACTCCCCCACCAGCGCCAGCCGCTCCTGCCCCATGCTGAAAGAGATGCCTTTCACCAACGGTGGCGAGGCCGGTAACAGCACCGACAGGCGTTCGACGGTCAATAATGGGTTATCAATGTCCATGACGAGGATCCATTTTATCGCGCAGGCCATCGCCCAGCAGGTTAAAGGCCAGGCTAGCGAACAGAATAGCCCCGCCCGGTGCAGCAGCGACCCACCACTGATCAAAAATCACTTTGCTGCCCTCGGCCACCATCGAGCCCCACTCGGCGGTCGGCGGGGCCACGCCCATGCCGAGAAAGCCCAATCCCGCGGCGGAAAGAATTATTCCGCCCAAACTCAGCGCCGCACGCACCACTGCGCTTGGCAGGCACAGGGGTAAAATATGCCCCGCCATCAGCCGCAGCCCACCGATGCCCTGCATACGCGCCGCCGCCAGATAGTCACTGCGACGCAGCGCCAGCGTTTCCGCCCGGGCTTGTCGGGCAAAAGCCGGCCAACTGGTCAAGGCCAGCGCCAGTGCGCCGTTCATCAGCCCCGGCCCCAATACCGCGACAAACGCCAGCGCAATCACCAGGCTGGGCAATGACAGAAAAATATCGGTGACGCGCATCAGAATACGCTCGACCCAGCCGCCGAGATAACCGGCGCTGATGCCCACCAACAGCCCAATCGGGATGGTCAGCAGCAGGATTAACGACACCAGGATCAACGTTGGCCGTGCACCATAAATCACGCGCGATAACAGGTCGCGACCAAAGCCGTCGGTCCCCAGCCAATGCCCGGAGGACGGCGGCAACAGGCGCAGTTCGATGTGTTGCAAGTTAGGGTCGAAAGGGGCCAGCCAGGGAGCCAGCAGCGCGGTCAGGATCAGCACAGCCACCAGCGTCGCCCCCAGCGTCAGCGTGGTGAGCTTGCCGCGCTGGCGGTAGCCGACCGCAGGTTCGCTCTGGGGTTCATGTTCAGAAAGATATTGGCTCATCGGGTTCGCGGGTCCACTAAATAGGTCAGCGCATCGGCCAGCGCGTTCAACACCACAAAGCAGGTGCCAATCAGCAAGGTAGCGCCAAGAATGGCCGGGGTATCGGCGGCAAACAGCGCGGTGGTCAGGTAACGCCCCACGCCCGGCCAGGCAAACACCGTTTCGGTCAGCACCGCCCCTTCCAGCAGGCTGGCATAGGACAGGGAGAGAACGGTGATCAGCGTGCCGAGCACGTTGGGAAATACGTGTCGCACCAAAATACGCGTACGGCTGGCCCCCTTGGATCGTGCCAGGGTAACGTACTCTTTATTGCACTCTTCCAGCATCGCCGCCCGCAGCAAGCGGGTGATACCCGCCATCGACAACAGCGCCAACGCCACCACCGGTAACCACAGGTGACTGATGGCGTTGTAGAACATGTCGCGATCGCCGGACAGCCAGGTGTCGATCAGCACAAATCCACTGCGCGGTTCCATGCTGTAAAGGTAGATATCGTCCAGCCGCCCCGGCCCCGCCGACCAGTGCAGCGTGGCGTAAAACAGCAGCAGCCCCAGCAGACTGAGCCAGAAAATCGGCACCGAATAGCCGATCAGCGACAGCAGGCGCGCGGCGTTATCCAGCCAACTGCCCGGTTTTATCACCGCCAAAAACGCCAGCGTAATGCCGCCGAACGCACCGAGGATAATGGCGCAGGTCGCCAGTTCCACCGTGGCCGGGAAGGTACGCAACAGATCGCTCAGCACCGGCTGCGCGGTAATGCGCGATATCCCCATATCCCCGTGCGCCAGGTGCACCAGATAGCGCCAGAACTGCACCGGCAACGGCTGATCCAGCCCCAGGTCGTGACGGACCTGTGCGTAGGTGGCCTCGCTGGCATGATCGCCGGCGATCTGCAACGTAGGATCGATCGGCGCCAGATGCGAGAGCATAAAGGTGAACAGCAGCAGCCCAAGCAGCGTCAGCGCCAATGACAGCAAGCCGGTAAGCAGCCGGCGTCCCCAACGCCAACTGTGCCGGGCGAACCCGGCGGAAGCGGTACGGCTTATCATTACTTGCTGACCTTGCTGTAGAACACCATGTCAGGGTTGATGCCCTGCTCGTAACCTTTCAGGTTGTCACGCACCGCAATCAGGCTGCGGGCCTGCAGACCGATGACAAACGGCGAACTCTGCTGCACGGCTTGCTGTAGCTGTTGATAATCCGCAACCCGTTTGGCGGTGTCGTTTTCCGCCGTGGCTGCCAGCGTCAGCTTGCTTAGCGCAGGGATCTGCCAGTTGGCGCGCCAGGCCAGCGTTTTGCTGCCGTCTTCCGGGTTATAGGCAAAGGCGGCGGCGTTGGTGTTCGGGTCAAAATAATCCGGCCCCCAGGAGGTCAGGGTCGCGTCATAGTTCAGGGATTTCACCTTGGTGGAAACCTGCGCGCTGAGGCCCGGCACCAGTTCCACCTTCACCCCACCCTGGGCAAAGCTGGCTTGCAAGGCCTGCGCGATATCCAGGTACGGCGGCTGATTGTTGACGTCCAGCTTGAAGCTGACGTTGGTCAGGCCGGCCTTCGCCAGGATCTCTTTGGCCTTTTGCGGGTTAAAACTGTATGGGCGATCTTTCAGCGCGCCCAGATAACCTTCCGGCAGAAACGCCTGATGGGTCTGGAACTGGCCCTTCAGCAGATCGTCAGCAATGCCTTTATAGTCGAACAACCAACGCGCGGCTTCCCAGAACGCCGGATTGCCCAGCGCCGGTGACGCCTTGGCGTTGAACTGCAGGAAATAAAGTGAGGCGTAAGGGATGGCCAACGGCTTGACGCCCGGCTTGCCTTTCAGCGCCGCCATCTGATCTGCCCCCAGATTACGCGCGATATCGGCGTCGCCCTGTTCGATCAGCAACCGACGCGCAGCCGGATCCGGCACGTTCTTGATCAGGATAGTCTTCAGCGTCGGGGCGCCTTCCGGTGAACTCGGGTTAGCGTCGAGCACTACAACTTCGTGCGGTACGTAGGTGCGAATTTTATACGGGCCGCTGCCGGCGGAATGGCTGTTCAGCCATTGGTGACCCAGGTCATCCCCCTGCTGGTGCGACAAGGCTTCTTTGGCATCGACAATAGAAGACACCGGCGCCGAAAGCAGGCTAAGCACAAAGGCCGGGCTGACGTTTTCGCTCCAGCTTATTTTGACCCGTTGATCATCCACCTTGGTCAGGTGCTGGTCGACGTTCTTGGCGTCCCAGCCCAACTGGGTGAGGATAAACGAGGGTTCCAGATTCAGTTTCACTACCCGCGACAGTGAGAAAATCACGTCTTCCGGGCGCAGCGCATTGCCGCTGGAAAATTTGGCATCCGGCCGCAGAGTAAAGGTCAGGCTGCGGTTATCGCTGCCCGCCTGCCATTCGCTGGCCAGCGTCGGTTTGAGTTCGATAGGATTTTTGGGATCGGACTGGATCAGCCGCTGGTAGAGGCTGTTGAACGACTGCACCGTGGTTAACTCAAAACCCTGGGCCGGATCAAAACTGACCACGTCATCGATGGACTGGGCAATCACCAACGTGTTTGCCGGGGTTGCTGCCTGTGCGTTGAAACTGGCCGCCACGGCCAAAAACACCAAAGAGGGAACGAACGCTTTCATCAAAACTCTCCAAGCGGATGGAATTTATAGTAATTTCGCGAGTGTATGTGAGAGCTCTCGGCAGGCGAAGGTACTTAAATAACTATAGATATTCTTTTTCTGTCTATAGCTGAGATTTTGATTATTAAGCAGGCGAGGTTCTGCGATGTGCGGCGCAATCACCGTGTTCAATCCTGAACACACCCTCTATTTTTATGGCGTGAATCTGCACGCGCAAGGGCTGATATCTACAACCCTTCCCGACATACTGATCGGTAACGTCCTAAACAATCGGCTACTCGAGCTTTATACCCGCCATGCGTCATTCACCGTGGTGCCCGGCACCATGAATTGCATAACGGATTTCATCGCCCTGAGAGAATACATACTTCGCCCTAGAAATATTCAGCGTTAAATCCCTACGTGATAAGGTGTGTACAAATAACGTTCAAAAAGGAGAGCAACATGAAGGACAAGGCCTGAACGACCCAACGCTAACTGTTGAAGAAGAAAAAGAAATTGCGATCGAAATTTTGAAACAACATCTCCACTGGCAAATGGCGAACCCTCCGTCCCCAGAAGAAATCCCCATTTTAGAACTCATTGGCCCAGTGCAAAAAAGTAAACGCCGTATGGTCAGAAAACTGTTGAGATAACAGCTCTGGCATCGTCAAATGCCGGGCAGCAAGCCCGGCCCGTTATTGTCACATGCCGATCAAATCTGATAATCGATCACCGTTTCCAGCTGTGAAGAGAACACCTTGTCTTTGATTTCCGTCAGTGACAGCGTCGGGTTGCACAGCTGGATAAACTGCCAGGCATAGTTACGTTGTAACTGACTGCGTTTCAAACCTAACCACACGGTATTGGGCTCGAACAGGTGCTCGGCGTTAAGGCTGACCAGCCCATGATCGCGCTCTTTCTCATATGACATGTCCGCCAGTACGCCGACCCCCAACCCCAGCTCGACATAGGTTTTTATTACGTCGGAATCCTGAGCGCTTAGGGCAATGTCCGGCGTCAGCCCGGCGGCTTTGAACGCGCTATCCAGCCGCGAGCGACCGGTAATGCCCTGGCGATAGGTTATCAACGGTAAGGTACTGAGCATTTCCAGCGTCACCTGCGGTTGCCGGGTCAGTTCGTGCCCTTCCGGTACCAGGATGGTGTGATGCCAGCGGTAGTAAGGGAACGCCGCAAGAGATTCATCGCTCATCAGCCGTTCACTGGCAATGCCGATATCGGCTTCGCCCGAGGCCAGCATCGCGACGATTTCTTCCGGACTGCCCTGGTTCAGCACCACCCTTACCCGCGGGTACAGCGCACGAAACTCCTTAATCACTCCCGGCAGGCTGTAACGCGCCTGCGTATGGGTGGTCGCAATATGCAGTTGGCCGGTGTCGTTGCTGCTGAACACATCCGCCAGTCGGCGGATATTATTGGCATCATTCAGGATGCGTTCCGCCACCACCAGCAGCTCTTTACCCGGTTCGGTCATGCCCAATAAACGCTTGCCGCGGCGGATAAATATCTCAATGCCCAGTTCTTCTTCCAGTTCCCGAATATGACGACTGACCCCAGACTGCGAGGTAAATAAAGTATTGGCCACCTCGGTCAGGTTGTAGTTGCAACGCGCCGATTCCCGAATAATTTTTAATTGTTGAAAGTTCATCCACTCCCCCTGACGAGCAATATTGTTAACACCAGTGATACGGAGTCTGGCGGGAGGGGACAAATAAGAAATAACCTTTAGTTATGCATTTTCATGCTAAGTGAATTTTTCACCATTGCAAATTTGCTGTTTTTTAATCTTAAATTATCGAATAGCTTTAAAATTAACAACATAGATATCCACTTTTAAAATGTGGATTAAATGCTTATGCAAAATAAAGTTATTAAATATAGGCATTAGATATATAAACAAAAAAGGCTCAGCAAGCTGAGCCTATCGAAAGCTTCATATGAGCGGGATCAGGCAGTTGCCTCTCCGCCGATAGGGCCGCAGGTATTTTGCTGCAGCCATTGCTGCACGTAGCTGACCAAATCGCCAATGCAGTCATCCTGCATACCGTGGTTTTTCAGCTCGTTATCCAGCGAGAACAGGTACTGGGCGTTAGTTCCCAGCGGCCCGCTGGCGCTGGCGATCAGGGGGGCTATCACCTGATGGCTGGTATCTTCTTCAAACAGCGGGTGCTGCGGGTTCATGACAAACACCAGCGCGGTCACCACTTCGCCGTCTGCCAAGGTGAGATCGCACCAGGTCGGCAAATAACAGCCGGTGACCATTTCGCGTTTCCACAGCAGTTCCAGCTCTTCGCGCAGCTTGGCTTCCGGCAGGCGAAACGCCAGGCCGGTGGTATGGCCACCCTCTTTTAAAGCCAGCATCCGCCCCGGCTGGTGCAGGGTGCCGCGCCCGGCGGTAAGCCGCAAACAGAAGGCGCGGTGCCAGCCTTGCAGCGTGGCCGGCCGCACCTCTTCGGATTCAAACACCGGGTTCCACATCAGTGAACCGTAGCCGAAGACCCACACCGGGCTGTTATCCGGCCGACGGGATAAAGTACAATCCAACGAGGCCGCCCGCTGCTCTGATGTCAGTAACAGCGACTCCTCAATGGTGCCGAATGCAGTTTTGCAATCCGCATTTTGCAGAAAATCTCGCGTTAACACCTTAACAACCTCCCGGGAATAGGATTGCCCATACTCCCTCGCCACTGTTCAATCTTATTTATTAAGTGCGGAATTATATTAATACAATAATCTTCCCGCGATAATAATGACCTTATTCTTTTCTCAGTGAGCAATCAAGTTTCAAAAGAGCTTTAAAGTGAAAAAGTATTTGTACTCAGCAGCAATAATATTAATTGCCCGCGTAATAGGTTCGGATTTCATGATTTACCGGCGCACAAAGGCGCCGGGGAGCGCCTTACTTTTTGTGCCAGCGGTCGTCATCACCTTTGCGGTAGCTTTGCTTCACCGCCGCCCAGGCTACCTTGTGGGCGGTTTCCTCTCGGCTATCGTCGCCGCGCCGGTCATCTGGATCGCTATATTGATCCCAGGCGCTGTTAAAAGCTTCCTTATAGATCTCTTGCGCATGGGCCGGCAACACGTGTTTGACGTTGTCCGGCAAGGCATTTGTGCTGTTGTAGGGCATCATTTCCTCCCGCAGATATTCAGTGAACCTTAAGCTTAGATGACACCTCCGCCCGCCTCAATTAGCAAACAATTCTCATTATCACATGGCATGTTATACTCCTCGCCAAACGAACATAAGGAGAACCCCGTGACTACCGAAGCCCCACGCTCACGCGCACCCTACCTGATTGCTGTCAGCGCGATTCGCGATGTTACCCCGCACCTGCGCCGCATCACTTTCACCGCCCCGGACCTGCGTTATTACCCGGCAAACGCCGCCGCCGCGCACATCAAGGTTTTCCTGCCGCTCGAAGGCCAGACGCAGCCGGACCTGCCGACGCTGACCGAAAACGGCCCTCGCTGGGCGGCCGATGCGGTTCGTCCGATTGTCCGCACCTATTCGATTCGCGCAGTACGCCCGGAGCTGGCGGAAGTCGACATTGAATTCGCCATTCACGATCACAGCGGCCCGGCGGTTAACTTTGCGCGATCGGCCAAAGCAGGCGATAAAATCGGCATCAGTAACCCGGGCGGTCCTAAACCTATGCTGCCAGAGGCCGATTTCTACTGTCTGGCCGGCGATCCTTCCTCCTTGCCCGCGCTGGCGGCCTTGCTGGAAGGGTTACCGGCACGTAGCGAAGGCCACGCCTTTATCCGCGTCGACACTGCGGCTGACGTTATCGATCTGAAAAAACCGGCAGGCTTCGAACTGAGCTGGATTATCGGCGGCACCGAAAAAACCGCCGAGTTGGTGACGCAATTTTGCTCATTGCCGCTACCTGAGACAAAAATCCAGTATTGGCTGGCCGGGGAAGATCGTTTGGTGGTAGACCTGCGCCGTTACCTGCGCCGCGAGCGCCAATGTGACCGTAATCAGCTTTATGCCGTACCTTACTGGCGTGAGGGGTTAAACGAAGAGGGTTATCATAATAAACGGCATGAAATCATGGACAATATTGACGATTGACTGTGATTTTCCCCTTTATTAATCAAGCAGCGCAGCTACAAACTGCAATTTATGTGCCGTTAATGAAGAAAACTCATCTCACTACGTAAAAGTAAGTAAATAAAACCGCATCCAATGCGGTTTTTTTGTTAACCTAGTCACAGAAAGCAAGCTTTTGCTTTTACAAGTAAAACAACATCACATCATTCCCCGGCACAAGCCTGCGGGTGTATCCTATTATTATTAAATATAAATACATTCTGGATGCGCATAATTGCCCTTAACGGCAGTCAGCGATGACGGGACCACGCTGTTTGAGAAGGAGTACCATCGAAATGAAGTCGCAAAACGATCCTGGCCGATCCAAATCCCGCCACACTGAATACTCGCTGCTTTTCCCCATCGCCGCCTTGGTGGTGTTGAACCTGTGGGGCAGTACCAGCAATTTCCCGCTGATCGTCGGCATTAACATCATTGCCCTGGTCGGTATTCTCAGCAGCGCGTTCAGCGTTGTACGCCACGCCGACGTGCTGGCTCACCGTCTGGGTGAACCCTATGGCTCGCTGATCCTCAGCCTGTCGGTGGTTATTCTGGAAGTGAGCCTGATTTCTGCGCTGATGGCCACCGGCGACGCCGCACCGGCACTGATGCGCGATACGCTTTACTCCATCATTATGATTGTCAGCGCCGGTCTGGTGGGCTTCGCTTTATTGCTAGGCGGTCGCAAATTCGCCACCCAATACGTCAATCTGGGCGGTATCAAACAGTATCTGATGGCGATTTTCCCGCTGGCGGTGATCGTACTGGTGTTCCCCAGTGCGCTGCCGGGCGGCAACTTCAGCACTGGGCAGGCGCTACTGGTCGCGGTGATTTCCGCCGCCATGTACGGCGTGTTCCTGGTGATCCAGACCAAAACCCACCAGAGCCTGTTTGTCTACGAGCACGAAGATGACGACGGTGACCCGCACCACGGCAAACCTTCTTCGCACAGCAGTGCCTGGCATGCCGGCTGGCTGGTGGTGCATTTGATTGCGGTGATCGCCGTGACCAAGTTCAACGCCAACCCGTTGGAAGGTTTGCTGACCAAGGTGAATGCTCCTGCGCAGTTTACCGGCTTCCTGGTCGCGCTGTTGATCCTATCGCCAGAAGGCCTGGGGGCACTGCGTGCGGTGTTGAACAATCAGGTTCAACGTGCGATGAACCTGTTCTTCGGCTCGGTACTGGCGACCATTTCACTGACGGTACCGGCGGTAACCATCATCGCCACCCTGACCGGGCAAACGCTGATTTTCGGCCTGCAGACGCCGCATATCGTCGTGATGCTGACCGTGTTGCTGCTGTGCCAGCTGTCATTCTCGACCGGCAGAACCAACGTGCTGAACGGCACCGCGCATCTGGCGCTGTTTGCCGCCTATATGATGACCATTTTTGCCTGATTGCCGGAGGGCGCTTTCGTAGCGCCCTCCCTTTTTAAATCGCGAAAAAAATACCCGCCGCGATACCGCCAAACAAAATCCATTTAATGATGTAGTACCCGGTTCGGTTCCACGCCTTCAGCCGTTTCCCCACCTTGCGTACCGCATAGATATACTTGAACAACTTGTTGACGCCACCGGTACGATCGCCCTCTTCATTGGGTGCGGTAGCCGCGCTCATCAGGTTGCGCCCCAGCCAGTGGTTAATGCCCTGTGCCCAGCGGAAACGCATCGGTCGCTCAATATCGCAAAACAGAATCAACCGGTTCTGCCCACTCTGATTTTCGGCGTAATGCAGGTAGGTTTCGTCGAACATCACCGCCTCCCCGTCGCGCCAGCTGTAGCGTTCGCCATCCACTTCGATGAAGCAACGGTCGTCATTCGGTGTGATCAACCCCAGATGGTAACGCAGTGAACCGGCGTAGGGATCGCGGTGGCGTGGCAGGCGGCTGCCATCCGGCAGTTCGGCAAACATCGCCGCCTTGACCGAAGGCAGGCTACGCAACAGTGCGGTAGTCTGCGGGCACAGGCTCATCGCCGACGGGTGGTTGTCTTCATACCACTTCAAATAGAAGCGCTTCCAGCCGGTTTTGAAGAACGAATTGAAACCGGCATCATTATATTGGTCCGAGGCTTTAATCTGCTGGATAGCCATCAGCTGCCGACCTTCATCGCGGATGCTTTGCCAGTTATCCCGCAGCGCCTGCAATTCCGGGAATTGCTCCGGCTGCAGATAGGGCGTGGTCGGTACGCGTGAAAACAGGTACATGAAAACGTTCAGCGGAGCAGTAAATGTGGAATGATCGGAGAGCTGCCGCCAGAAGGTGTAACGCACCCGCCCACGGTAATGGACATACACAACGCATAAAATAAATAGAAGTAAAATAATATATTTCATGATTGAACCGCATTGAAGATCCCAATACCTTGCACGCCCATCCGGCGTGCACCCCAGATATTTCCTTTAGGCCAATAAGTTGTTGCGCCCGTCTGGAACACCCCTAAGCATTAACGCTAAACCAACAAAAATCTATACAAAAAACCACAATAGTTTACACAAAGGCTAAACGAGCCGGCGTTATGGGCGGGAACCGCTTGCCCTCTGTCGATTTGCTGGTTGGCGCCCAAACCGATGACTGCCCGCCCTCCGGGTTAGATAAAATAGCCTTTGATATAAAAATAAGCGGGTATTTCAGGCTTGGGTTATTAACGATATCCGTTATTCACTCCAGAATAATAAATGACTAATTTGATTTTGATCAGTGTGCAGCAATTCAACCATGATTAACTCAGGGGGCCTGATTAATCCCAAGGCAAGCCATTAAACAATAATAAAAACAAATAATACGTACGGAATACATCATGAAAAATATATCTGACATCAGAATGAATCGCCGAACCTTGTTAAAAGGGCTTGGCGTGATTGGGCTGGCCAGCATATCGCCCTGCGTATTTTCCATGGCAATGGACAAGGGCAAACCCCTGCCCCGGGTGCGTCTCAAACTCAGTGACTACCAGACGTTTCGTTCAACCTGCGCGATGGAGTGTTTACATTGTAATTTAACGGCTTATGTCTATCAGGGGGAGCTCAAAAAAATAGAAGCCAGCAAAGATTTTAACGTCAAATGCTGCCTGCGCGGCATCAGCCGGACCAAATGGGTCTATCACCAACAGCGGGTTAAAACACCTTTGCTTCGGGTGGGGGAAAAAGGTGAAGGGAAATTCAAACCCATATCCTGGGATGAGGCGCTCGATCTGGTTGAACTTAATATCCGTAATACTCTTGCCAGTCACGGTAATAAAGGCCTGTTAATTTCAAGCCATGCCGGGAATATGGATTCCATTAAAAACGACATGGGGAAAGCCTTCTTTGATTACCTCGGCGGGGCGACAAAACGCTCCGGTTCCTTATGCTGTTCTGCGGTGACCGCCGCCATGATCCCGATGCTTGGCCTGCGCTACGCGGATATGCGCGACACCATTGCCGACAGCCGCTACATTCTGTGCTGGGGCAATAATCCGGCCGTGACCATGCAGGCCTATTTCAAAGAATATATTAAGGCGCAGGAAAGAGGCGCGCGGCTGGTGGTGATCGATCCCCGCTTTAACGAAACCGCCGCCAAAGCCGATGAGTGGATCCCTATCGTTCCCGGCACCGACACCGCGTTGGCACTGGGTATGATCAAAATCATCATTGATGAACAGCGCTACGACGCTGACTTCCTGCGGCGACACACCGGGGCCGTTTATCTGGTGAACCCCCAGCAAAAACAGCTCAGAGAAGATCCGCAGGACAAAGAAAGCTATCTGGTGTACGACACCCTAAGCCGCCGTCTGGTGCGCCATGACACACCCACCATCGTCCCGGCGCTCACCCAGGCCGAATTGCCTGCCGATGCGGCTTATACCACGGTATTTGAACTGATCCGTCAGGAGTCGGCTCCCTGGACCGTCGAGAAAGTGGCGGCGGAAACCGACATCCCGGCGGCCATCCTGCTCCGTTTGGCGCGTGAATATGCCAGCAATATACCTTCGATGATCGTACAGAACATGTCCGGCGCTCAGCGCACCGAATTCGGCACCTACGTGGCGGCCAGCCAGTTTTATCTGGCGCTGCTGACCGGCAATATGGGCAAAGCCGGTGGCGGAGTCTGCGACGCGGGCGGCGCCAAACAAATGATGAAGTTCAGTCCGCCGCTGCCTCCGGCACCCAACGTACAAAAAATTCCGCCGATACCGGTCGCCAAAACCGGCGAGTGGATTGTCAACGATCGCCCTCACCCGATTAACTTTTGGTGGATCATGACCATGGGCGCGCTGACCCAGTTGCCCAACACCAATATGGTGAAGAAAGCCCTGAAGAAGGTGCCGTTTGTCGTCGTGGCCGATAACCTGATGAGTTCCACCACGCTGTATGCCGATCTGGTGTTGCCGGTCACCACCATCTTTGAAGATCTCAGCCTGATGGCCGGCGTTCGCAGCCACTATGTCCAACTGATGGAAAAGGCGGTAGAACCGGTGGCGGAGGCCAAACCGGATTACTGGATTTTTGCCCGGTTGGCGGAACGCTTCGGCTTCGGCGAGGTGTTTAACCAGCCGATCGAACACTATATAGAAAACTGTTTGGCCGGAACCGGCCTCACTATCGAACAGCTACGTAAAGGACCGATTAAACCCGCCCCCACGCCGTGGATCCCGTTCAAAGACGGTATTTTTCGCACTCCGACCAAAAAGGCCCACTTCTTTATCGAAGAGTGGCAGAAGAAGGATTTCCCGCCGATTGTGACCTATATGCAGGTGAAAGAGTCGCCGAAAGGTTCGCCGGAGTTGGCGAAAACATATCCATTAATGGCCGTTCAGCGCAAGCTGGCGCGCAGCATCCACTCCAGCCACGGCATGAATGAATGGATCCTCGAGGTGCAGCGCAATCAGCCCAATATCATGATCCATCCGGATGATGCCGCCAGCCGCCATATCAGGAACGGTGAATGGGCGATTGCTTTTAATCACCGTGGAGAACACCGGGCATTGGCGGTGGTAACGCGTCAAATCAAACGCGGCGTGGTATGCCTGGATAACGGCTGGTGGGAACAGCAAGGCGGCAGCAGCAGCCACGTCACCAACGACCATGCGGAAGTGCTGGGCAACGGTCATTGCTGTAACAGCACCCTGGTCGACGTCCGGGCGGAGGCATAATCATGGTCAGACAATATGGATTTTTAGTCGATATGCGCGGCTGTTATGGCTGCAAAACCTGCTCGATGGCCTGCAAATCTGAAAATGCCACCCCGGCTGGCGTGCTGTGGCGGCGAGTCAGAGAATTTCACTTTGACGCCCCGAACGCGATGGCGTTTATCTCGATGTCGTGCAACCACTGCGACGATCCGCAGTGCATGAGAGTCTGCCCGGCGGATACCTACAGCAAGCGACCTGACGGCATTGTCGTGCAGGATCATGACAAATGTATTGGTTGCCGGATGTGCATTATGGCTTGCCCTTATAATGCGCCGGTATTTGATCCCGTCGAAGGAAAAACCAGTAAGTGCAATCTGTGCGCTGAACGCCTGGATGAAGGGCTGCTGCCCCGCTGCGTCGCGTCCTGCCCGGCCGGTGTGCTGCAGTTTGGCGATATTGACGAACTGCGCGCTCGCCATTCCGCTGATTTGGCGCGTATCGAGACCCGCTACTCACTGCCGGATCATCGAATCAGTCAGCCCAATATCGTCATTATTCCCGCCGGTGATAAGGAATAGCCCATGTCTGAATATGAACTTCCCTTGGTCTTTTTTACCGTGTTTTGTCAGTGGACGGTCGGCACTATCGTAGCCATCACGGTATTGATTCTGGCGCAGCCGAGCTGGCTAAGCGACGAAAAGCGCTTAAATGTCCTGCGACAGCTGGCGTTAGGGATTGTGGCGATCAATATCCTCGGCTCCGTGCTGTCGCTGTTGCATCTGGGTTCACCCACCGGCGCCTATCGAGCGATTCTGGGGATCGGCCATTCCTGGCTCAGCCGGGAAGTCATCGCTTTCGCCTTGCTGAACGCGGTGGTCGTCATCTGGGCCGCCATGATGTTTCGCTTTAACTCAAACCCCAGGCTGATTCGCCAGGTTAGCCTGCTGGCATCGGGAGCTGGCGTGGCTGCAATCCTGGTTTCCGCACAGGTTTATTACCAGATGGCGAGTCACCCTCTTTGGCATTCGCCGCTCACCCACCTCGGTTTTATCGCCACGGCCCTGTTGCTGGGGTTTACCACCCTTGGGCTGCGGCTCAGCGTGTTCAATGCGGCTCAAAATGATCGCGAAAGGTGGCTCCCCGTCGCGTTGCCGACAGGTATTTTATGCGGCGTGGTATTGCTGTTAGTCGTGATCCTGGGCTACAGCGCCGGGTTCAACCAGCAAGGGAAAATGCTCGCCAGCGCCGTCACCGTTTTTGGCTCGGGTCTAATGGGGTGGCTTATTTTTGGCGCGCTGATTACCGGCAGCGGATTGGCGGCCTATCTGTACCAACGGCCGGTTCTGAACGTTGGCGTGGCGGTCGCACTGATGCTGACGCTGCTCTCAGCCTGTATTGGTGGCCGAATGCTGTTTTACGCCGGCGTCATGAGCCAATACCCTTGGTTTTAATGTTGCGGCTGCGCTGATATTCAAGGCAAGAAAAAGGCCGCCGAGGCGGCCTCAGGTTGCTGACAAAGTCCTTTGCAGTTAAAAGTCCCGATCTGGGGACTAATAAAAACAAAGGATTATCTCTTCTGATTTACCCCAAACACCCGAAAACCACGCTTTTCGGGTGTTTGTCATCAGACTAAGGCCGCCGAGGCGGCCTTTTGTGAACGGGCAGGGGTTAACTGTAGGCGTTGAGCGTACGCTGGCACAAGGCGGAGCGGACGCAGTCTTGTTTATCAAAGCGGATGATGCCGATCATTTCATCCTCTTCGAAGCGCTCCATCGCATCGCTGAGGCCGGACTTCACGCCGCGCGGCAAGTCGCACTGGGTGATGTCACCATTGACGATGACCGTGACGTTCTCACCCAGACGGGTCAGGAACATCTTCATTTGGCTGGCGGTAACGTTCTGGGCTTCATCCAGAATAACCACCGCATTTTCGAAAGTACGCCCGCGCATATAAGCGAAAGGCGCGATCTCCACCTTGCCGATTTCCGGGCGCAGGCAGTATTGCATAAAGGACGATCCTAAACGGCGCACCAGAATGTCATACACCGGACGGAAATAAGGGGCGAATTTCTCAGAGATATCCCCCGGCAAGAAACCGAGGTCTTCATCCGCCTGCAGAACCGGACGAGTAACGATAATCCGATCCACTTCTTTATGTATAAGGGCTTCTGCCGCTTTCGCAGCGCTGATAAATGTTTTGCCGCAGCCGGCTTCACCGGTGGCAAATATCAACTGCTTCTTGTCTATGGCTATTAAGTAATGACCCTGAGCTTCGGTTCGAGCCAGAATGGGGGAGCTATCGCGCTTGTCACGTGCCATGCCGATAGACTCAACACCACCCATTTGTACCAGCGAGGTTACGGATTCTTCTTCCAGCTGGCGATGACTACGAGCGTCACGGCGAATAACGCGTTTCGCTTCACGACGTGCTTTGATCACTGCTTTTTGTCTCATAGTGGCACCTTACAGTTTGTTTCACCTACCGCAACGGCCTGGCCGTGCGATTATGTTTCACATACAGATGCGGGTTTGGCTCCCTTTTGAGCCGACGATAGCCAATAGAAAAAGTGAATATCCGACGGGCATTTCGGCACGCCGATTTTTCACGGGACAACGCGATTGCATAATTAAAACGAGAGAGAAAAGTGACAGGAATTTGTGATAACGGGAGTGCGGTCTGGTCAGAAAAAGAGAGTCGGAGAGAGAGCCCTCGTTACAACGAGTCATCAGGGAAGAACTGTTATTTTTTCTTTCTAGCCCAACCAAGGACTTTACCATTAGCGATCCCCGCAGTGTTATTTACAGCTTCGAGCTGTGCACCTTGTGAAAACTACCGCCAGATGATTACAGTATAATGACATTCAAACCGCGCACGCTGCTAAAATGTAAAAAAATTTAATCTTTTTTGTTTTTAGGCGCCGCAAGAACACTATATCACGCCGATTACGTCATTCAATAAAATTTTTATCACGTTAGATATCATGCTGTTATGATTAAAATACGCGGATGACATTTCGGTTTCCTGATTAAATTTTGCACAAACAAAAACCTGCACATCGCCCCAAATTTATAAATAAAAAAGGCGGGAAAGCTCCCGCCCTGCCGTTCTTTGATTGCGTCGGTAACGCTGTTTAGCGTTATTCGAAGGTATAAGAAACGCTTACCCCGCCGCCCCAGTTTCTTCCCGGAGCCGGTTCGTAGTAACGACCATTGCCTTCATTGACGATCACCGACCCCACGTATTGGCGGTCAAACAGGTTATCCACCCGACCGAAAACATTCAGCATCCAGTTCCCCATTGGATAACGATAGCCTGTATTTAAACCCACGGTGGTATAGGCCGGAGCCTGTTCAGTGTTGGCATCATTAACTTCGATATCGCTCATGTAACGTACCTCCGCACCGGCATACCACCCTTCAGGTGGGGACCAGACCAATGAGGCATAGCCCATATTGCGCGCAATACCCGGCATACGGTTGCCGCTTGGCACCTTATTGGCTTCTGAACACTGGCTGTCGCCGCACACATCATCGCGGTAACGCGCGTCTAACAGTGTCCAGGCCAACTGCACTCGCCAATCGTAGGCGAATTGCTGATCCAGCGCCAATTCCAGCCCGCGTCGGCGGGTCTGCCCGGCGTTTTTGTAGCTGGTGCGGCCGTTGCTGCTTTCATCCACCACAATTTCGTTACGCGTGTCGGTCTGGAATACTGCGGCGGTCAGCAGGCCGTTGCCAATGCGAGTTTTACTACCCAACTCAACAGTGTCACTGGTCGAAGGCTGTAAACCGAAGTTAAGCCCAGCCTGATCGCCGGAACGGTACGACAGTTCGTTAATGGTCGGGGTTTCAAACCCGCGACCGGCGGACAGATACAGGTTCCAGCCACTCATCACCGCATAGTTCAGCGAGCCTGCCGGCAACCATTTATGGTAGCTGGCGTTACCGCTGTCATCACCGTTGCTGCTGGTCACGTAGTGGTCGTTGGAGTCGAAATTGACCGTGCTGTAACGCATGCCGGCATCCAGCGTCAGTTTTTGCGTCAACTGCCACGAACTTTGCAGATAGGGATCCAGGTTCCACATCAGGTTGCGCTCATTGCGGCGCAGCGCCCCCTGGGTGCCCAACTCGGTTACGCCGTTAACCTGGGTAAAGTTTTCATAGCCTTTACGCTGCTCGGTCATGGTTTCATAGTCCAACCCGCCGGTCAGGGTATAGGGTACGCCCAGCTCACCGCGGTGCGTCCAGCGGGTATCAATCCCCTGATAATGGCGCGTCAGGTCAATCACCCCGCCAGGATGCTGGGCGCTACGCTGCTGCACCGCAACCGGGATCGACTGGTACTGGGTGGTTTCGCGCTCACCGGCGTACATCATGATGCTCAGGTCGTCATCGGCCCCCATCTGGCGCTCATAGTGCAACCCGGCCTGGGTCTGCGAAGTGCTTTTACGGGTGTTGTACTGGTCGGCACGCGGCGCCTGGCGCGGATTATCGTGCCATTCCGCGTTCGTCAGGCCACCCGGGTCATTGGCGTGAATATCGACGCTGTTGAACAACAGCGTCAGGGTGCTGACATCGTCGATGCGTACGCCCAGCTTGGCATTGCCGAGGTTTTTCTGCGCGCCGCTGTGATCGCGAAAGCCCTGTGTCGTGAACCGGGTACCGGAAATAGTGTAGTTAACGTCACCGGCGTGGGTGCCGTCGCCGGTTGCCCCGGTCGCCTTGACGCTATAACGCCAGGTGCCGTAACTGCCAAAGTACGAACTGGCTTCAAGGCGCGCAGGTTGCTGGCCGGTTTCGGTTTCCACATTCACCATGCCGCCAGAGGCATTGCCGTAGAGGGCGGAAAACGGCCCGCGCAGCACCTCCACCTTTTCAACCGAGTTAAGGTCAATGTTCGACGTCTGGCCCTGACCATCCGGCATGGTGGCAGGAATACCATCGACATAAATACGTACGCCGCGCACGCCATACATTGAACGTGCACCAAAGCCCCGCACCGAAAGCTGCAGATCCTGCGCGTAGTTCTGGCGGTTCTGAATTTGCAGGCCGGGCACGCTGCCCAGACTTTCCGACAGGTTGATCTGCGGTCTGGCCTCACGGATTTGATCGCCATTCACCACGCTGACGGCAGCCGGGGTGGACAGTTCGGATAGGCCGCTGCGTTTGGCCGTGACCACCATGGTCTGTTCGCTATCCTTGTCCTGCGCCAGGGCGCAGACAGGCAGTAAGGCAGGGATAACCAGAGCTGAAACCGCCAACCGGTTTTTATGAGTGCTTTTCATCAGGAGAATGCCGTTAAAGGGATCGGAAAATATGAACCATTTGGAACGTTATGGCCGATATGTTAATGCTTTTAACAAAAAATGAAAATAGTTAGCCTAATTAAAGACGGAGCTCTCGATTTCGCAAGCCCAGGGTTGATTTTAATTAACGGCTGTTGATTAAAAAATAAGGCGGGGAACCCCCGCCTGGTGAAGTGAGGCTCAGGCTTTCAGCAAGCCGCTGCCCAGATAGTCGTTGCTGTCTTTGACCCCTGGCAGCGCAAAGAAATAACCGCCGCCGATAGGTTTGACGTACTCTTCCAGCGCCTCGCCGTTCAGACGTTTTTGCACCGTCAGGAAACCTTTCTCCAAATCGGCCTGGTAGCACACGAACAGCAGCCCCATTTCCAACTGGCCGGAGTTGGACACGCCGATCGAATAGCTATAACCCCGGCGCAGCAGCAAATTACTCTGAGTTTGCGGGGTGCGCGGGTTTGCCAGGCGGATATGCGCATCCATCGGGATCATCTTCCCTTCGGGATCCTTCTCATAGTCCGGCTCGTCGTGTTCATGCTTCATGCCCAGCGGCGCACCGCTGTGCTTTTCGCGGCCGAAGATGGTTTGCTGCTCCTGCAGCGGAGTACGATCCCAGAACTCCACGTGGAAACGGATAATACGCGCGGCCTGATAGCTGCCGCCCACCGCCCATGCCGGTTCCCCGGCGTTATCAGCCACCCACACCACCTGATCCATCAGCGGTTTATCGTCGGTTTTCGGGTTGGCGGTGCCGTCTTTAAAGCCCAGCAGGTTGATTGGCGTTTCTTTGCCCTTGCTACGTGCGGCGTGGGCGGAAATAAACCCTTCTCGCTTCCAGCGCACGCTGAGCAGATCCGGCGAATGCTTGATGATGTCACGCAGCGCGTGGATCACGGTTTCATTGGTATTGGCGCAAATCTGCAACACCAAATCGCCGTGGCACAGGCTGGCGTCCAGCGAGTCGTTGGGAAAACGCGTCATTTTTTGCAGCCGCAGCGGCTTGTGGGCCTGCAGACCGAAACGCTCGTCAAACAGCGAGGTTCCGACCGACACGGTGATGGTCAGGTTGTCCGGGTAGATCTCCGACCCCATGATGCCCGAATCAAGCGGTGGCAGCTTGGGATCCACTTCCGGCGCTTTGCCGCCGGTGGTCAAAAACGCAATGCGGTTGGTCAACAGCCGAAACAGCCGCTCCAAATCCTGCTTGTTGCTGGCCAGCACGTCAAAGGCCACCAGCATCATCGCCGCTTGCTGCGGCGTGAGGATCCCGGCCTGGTGCGCGCCGTAGAACGGTTGCTTCTGCCAGCGTTCATCCTTGGCGACCGCCAGCGGTTCCGCCGTTTTATCTGCCGCCTGGGTCAGACGACTGCCGCCCAGCGCCAGTACGCCCAGCCCCAATCCCTGCAATAAACGACGGCGCGACGGTGACGCCGCGCCCTGCGTTTGTGGATGCGGCCCGTTTTCCGGGCCGATCTTGTTACTCATGATGCTTTGCCTCAGTCCAGACCCAGAACGCCACGCAGCTGTGACAAATCTTCCGCCAGAGTGGTGATTGGCCCTTTCATGGCGTTGCGATCGGCATCGGTCAGCTTCTCGTAAGACTCATAGCCATCTTTGGTTTTGTATTTCGCCAGAATGGTATCGACGGTTTTAAAGTTGGCGTCGATCTTGTCCAGCAACGGCTTGTTGGCCTTGACCAACAGCGGGCGCAGCAGGTTAACGATTTTTTGCGCGCCGTCTACGTTGGCCTGGAAGTCCCACAGGTCGGTGCGGCTGTAACGGTCTTCTTCACCGCTGATTTTGCTCGCCGCCACTTCTTCGATCAGGCCCGCAGCGCCGCCCACCACCTTGCTTGGCGGGAAGGTCAGGTCGGTCACGCGTTTTTGCAGCTCAAGGGTGTCCTTGTACAGCCGATCGGCGTATTGGTTCATGTCTTTGGTGGTGTTGTCGGCAAACAGCGCTTTCTCCAGCCGGTGGAAACCGGTGAACTTCGGATCTTCCGCTTTTTTCTCGTAGTCATCTTCGCGGGCGTCGATACTGCCGTCCAAATCGGAGAACAGCTCGGCGATCGGCTCAATTCGCTCGTAATGCTGACGGGTCGGCGCATAGAGTTTACGCGCTTCTGCCACGTTGCCGGCCTTCACGGCATCGGTGAACAGCTTGGTCTGTTTGACCAGCCCTTCCACTTCTTTGGTGACGTAGACTTTGTATTCAGCAATCGGCCCAACCAAATCCATGGCGTTCGGTTTACCGTCGGTGGCAGCACCGGCCGCCGCGGTCACGGTCAGCTTGCCTTTCGGATTGCTGAGCAGCCCACAGGTCATGTCGTATTCGCCCGCTTCCAGATTGGCGGTCATCTTCTGGGTGAAGCCCGGTGCGATGTTTTCACGCTCTTCCACCACCATCACCCCTTTCAGAATTTCCCACTCCACGTTTTTCTGGCTGGTGTTGTGCACCACAAACTGGGTTTTACCGGCCGGCACCGTCAGTTGCATCGGCTCACACTGTTTGTCGTTAACGGTAATTTTTACCTGCGGCACGTCCGCCGCCAGGGCATCAATGCTCAGCGCGAACGCCGGGAGAGCCAGTAATGCTGCGTGCAAAGCCTTGCGGCGGAATAACGGAGTAGACATACAAGATTCCCTATTAAATTAATGATTGATTTTACGTTGCGTCGAAACCGCGACCGGTTCCACACGCTGCGGCAGGAAAAAGAAAATCAGTGCTGGGATCAAATACAAGAAGTAGACCGCCACTTCGCTTACCGTTGGCGTTTCCTGGTAGCCGAAGATGCCTTCGAGCAGGGTGCCAAACAGGGAGTGGGTCGACAGATGGTTACTCAGATCAAACGCGATGTCCTGGAAGTGGTTCCACAACCCGGCTTCGTGGAAGGCGCGGATCGCCCCGGCGGCCAGGCCGGCGGCAACGAACAGGATAAACAGGCTGGTCCATTTGAAGAATTTGGCCAGTTGCAGCTTCACGCCGCCCCAGTAAATCATCATGCCCAGTACAATGGCGGCCACCAGACCAAGCACCGCACCTATCGGGGCTTCAATCCCCACGTCTTGCTGGAAAGCCGCCAGCAGGAAGAACACCGACTCCAGCCCTTCGCGCGCCACGGCAAAAAACACCATCGCTACCAGCGCCCAGCCCTGACCTTTGCCGGAGTTGAGCGCATTGTCGATGGCGCCTTCCAGATGCACCTTGACCGATTTGGAGACCTTACGCATCCAGAACACCATATAGGTCAGGATCAATACCGCTACCACCGCGACAATGCCCTCGAACAGTTCTTGCTGCTTTTGCGGGAATTCGCCGGTGGTTTCATTGATGAAGATGCCGAGCGCCAGGCACAGAGCGGCGGCAACAATCACCCCTATCCATACCACGCCTAACCATTGACCCCGCTGCGTGCGTTTCAGGTAGCTGGCAATCAGGCTGACGATCAACGCCGCCTCCAGCCCCTCACGGAACATGATAAGGAAGGGAACAAACATAAGTAATAACCCCTAAAAAGGCATCTGCTGCGAAGCGCCCGCACGTCAGAAATGACGGCAGCGCCAATGTAAAGAAAAGTAAAACACAACGATAGTGATTATCATTCTGGCTGAAAGAAATACAAGAGCGCCAAGGGTGATTTTTTCTAATCAAATGTCGCCAGTTGTTTCCGCAAGAAGACGAAAAACCTGGGAGGATGAAATAAAAAAGGCGCCTTAAGCGCCTTTTTGACTCGCGTTGCGAGAGATTAAACGGTTTTGAATTCGGCTTCCGCCTGATCGAAACGCTCGGTAATGGTGGCGGAAGGAGAACGCCCCATCAGGCTCACCACCACGATGGCGATACAGCCGAACAGGAAGCCCGGGATGATTTCATACAGATCCAGCCAGGCGAAGTGTTTCCAGACGATCACCGTTACTGCGCCAACCAGCATGCCGGCCAGGGCGCCGTTACGTGTCATGCGTGACCACATGACCGAGATCAGCACCACCGGACCGAAGGCAGCGCCGAAGCCGGCCCAGGCGTAGCTCACCAGACCCAGCACGCGGTTTTCCGGGTTTGCCGCCAGCGCGATAGCCACTAACGCCACCACCAGCACCATGATGCGCCCTACCCATACCAGCTCACGCTGGCTGGCGCCCTTACGCAGGAAGGCTTTGTACAGATCTTCGGTAATCGCACTTGAACACACCAACAGCTGGCAGCTCAGGGTACTCATTACCGCCGCCAAAATTGCCGACAGCAAAATGCCGGCGATCCACGGGTTGAACAGAATCATCGCCAGCTCGATAAACACGCGCTCGCCGTTTTGCGACACGTTGCCCGCCTGGTCCGGGTTATTGGCGAAGTAAGCAATACCGAAGAAGCCGACGGCAATGGTGCCCGCCAGACACAGGATCATCCAGGTCATGCTGATGCGACGTGCGCTGCGGATAGTGCGGTGAGAGTCGGCCGCCATAAAGCGCGCCAGAATGTGCGGCTGACCGAAGTAACCCAGCCCCCAGCCCAGCAGCGAGAGAATAGCCACAAAGTTCAGGCCTTTCAGCATGTCGATATTGGCCGGGTTTTTCGCTTCGATAACCAGCATCGAAGTATCGATGCCGCCGACAGCAAAGATAACAATCACCGGCGTCAGGATCAGCGCGAAAATCATCAGGCTGGCCTGGACGGTGTCGGTCCAGCTCACCGCCAGGAATCCGCCGATGAAGGTATAAAGGATAGTGGCCGCAGCGCCGGCCCACAGCGCCGTTTCGTAGCTCATACCAAAGGTGCTTTCGAACAGACGCGCACCGGCGACGATGCCGGAAGCACAATAGATAGTGAAGAACACCAGAATGACAATGGCGGAGATCACCCGCAGCAGCTTGCTGTTGTCTTCAAAACGGCTGGTGAAATAATCCGGTAACGTCAGGGCGTTATTGTTGGCTTCGGTATGAACACGCAGCCGCCCCGCCACCAGCTTCCAGTTAAGGTAAGCGCCGATGGTCAGGCCTATCGCAATCCAGCTTTCAGAGATGCCGGACAGGAAGATGGCGCCCGGCAGGCCCATCAGCAACCAGCCGCTCATATCCGATGCGCCGGCAGAGAGCGCGGTCACCACGCTGCCCAGGCTACGACCGCCCAGAATGTAGTCGTCAAAGTTATTGGTTGCCCGGTAGGCAAGTAGGCCGATTAACACCATCCCGAAGATATACACCAGGAAGGTGACCAGCATTGGTGTGCTCATTGTCATGAAATTCTCCACTCTCATTATTATTTCGCGCTGTATTGCGATAGTTACTGCTTGCCAATTCGCCGGAACGTGGCGAAAAGCGGACACTCCCGCGAGTGAAAATAGTTTCCCCCCGCAATTGTCTGACCGTCGGCTATCCTAGTTGACCTGTTGATTATCCAACAAGACATTTAACAACAAAGTTACACAAAGTTTACCCTGCGTCACATTTAACCACCTGCAAGGTTACACCCCGCATTCAAAAACAGAGTTGCACCTCATACTAATTCAACGTTACCCCTGATATTGCTGGGGTTAACGCGTGCAGACGACCGCCCCTCGACATACCACCCCACTGGCAGAGCAAGAACCATGCCGATTATTGATGTTAAAAAATCGATGGAACTCACACTTCGTTCATCCGCCTGATTTAACACGGTTGCACAAAGTTGCAACATGCAGGATATTGTTTGCATTCATCACAGCACACAACGCACGAACCTATCCCAGCAGCCTATCTGGCCCGCAGTTTGTATAGCCTGATGGGATAGGTTCTTAACACAGGAGTTGGATTGGCATGGGCACTACCACAATGGGCGTGAAACTCGACGAGGCCACTCGCGAGCGAATCAAAAGCGCCGCACAGCGTATCGATCGCACGCCGCACTGGCTGATCAAGCAGGCCATTTTTAATTATCTCGAACGTCTCGAGAACGGTTCCGATATCCCTGAAATTCCAGCACTTGCCGCTGCCGGCCAGGCCGAAGCGGACGACATTATGCCGCAAGTGCAGGAAGAGTCCCACCAGCCATTCCTTGAATTTGCAGAACAAATTCTGCCGCAGTCGGTTAATCGCGCAGCCATCACCGCGGCCTATCGCCGCCCTGAGACTGAAGCGGTGCCGATGTTGCTCGAACAGGCGCGATTACCTGCCGATCTTGCCAAAGCCACCCACAAGATGGCTTACGACATCGCCGAGAAGTTGCGTAACCAAAAGAGTGCAAATGGCCGCGCCGGTATGGTGCAAGGGCTGCTGCAAGAGTTCTCCTTGTCTTCACAGGAAGGCGTGGCGCTGATGTGCCTGGCCGAAGCCCTGCTGCGCATTCCAGACAAGCCAACCCGCGATGCGCTGATCCGCGATAAAATCAGCAACGGCAACTGGCATTCTCACCTCGGCCGTAGCCCATCGCTGTTTGTTAACGCCGCCACCTGGGGCCTGTTGTTCACCGGCAAACTGGTATCCACCCATAACGAAGCCAACCTGTCACGCTCGCTGAACCGCATTATCGGCAAAAGCGGCGAACCGCTGATCCGTAAAGGCGTGGATATGGCGATGCGCCTGATGGGCGAACAGTTCGTGACCGGCGAAACCATCGCCGAAGCGCTGGCCAACGCCCGCAAGCTGGAAGACAAAGGGTTCCGTTATTCCTACGACATGCTGGGTGAAGCCGCCCTGACCGAAGCCGACGCGCAGGCCTATCTGGTGTCTTACCAGCAGGCAATCCATGCGATCGGCAAAGCGTCGAACGGCCGCGGCATCTATGAAGGCCCGGGCATTTCGATCAAGCTGTCCGCTTTGCACCCGCGTTATAGCCGCGCGCAGTACGAACGCGTAATGGAAGAGCTTTACCCTCGCCTGCTGTCATTGACCCTGCAGGCGCGCCAATACGACATCGGTATCAATATCGACGCTGAAGAAGCCGATCGCCTGGAAATCTCGCTCGACCTGCTGGAAAAGCTGTGCTTCGAACCTCAGCTGGCCGGTTGGAACGGTATCGGCTTTGTGATCCAGGCCTATCAGAAACGCTGCCCGTTCGCCATCGATGCAGTCATCGACATGGCACAACGCAGCCGCCGTCGCCTGATGGTCCGTCTGGTGAAAGGCGCCTACTGGGACAGCGAAATCAAACGCGCCCAAATGGACGGGCTGGAAGGCTATCCGGTTTACACCCGCAAGGTCTACACCGACGTTTCCTACCTGGCCTGCGCCCGCAAACTGCTGGCGGTGCCGAACCTGATTTATCCGCAGTTCGCGACCCATAATGCCCATACCCTGAGCGCGATTTATCATCTGGCGGGCAACAACTACTACCCTGGCCAGTATGAGTTCCAGTGCCTGCACGGCATGGGCGAACCGCTGTACGAACAAGTGGTGGGTAAAGTGGCCGACGGTAAGCTGAACCGTCCATGTCGCATCTATGCACCGGTCGGCACCCATGAAACGCTGTTGGCGTATCTGGTGCGTCGCCTGCTGGAAAACGGCGCTAACACCTCGTTCGTTAACCGTATCGCCGATGCCACCCTGCCGCTCGACGAACTGGTTGCCGATCCGGTCACCGCGGTCGAAGCCCTGGCCGCCAGCGAAGGTCAACTTGGTCTGCCGCACCCACGCATTCCGTTGCCGCGTGAACTCTATGGCACCAAGCGCATCAACTCCAGCGGCCTGGACCTGTCGAACGAACAGCGTCTGGCGTCTCTGTCCAGCGCACTGCTGACCAGCGCAACTCAACCCTGGCGCGCAGAGCCGATTATTGACGCCGAGCTGGATCAGGGCGTGGAGCAACCGGTCATTAACCCTGCCGAGCCTGGCGACGTAGTCGGTTACGTGCGTGAAGCCACCGAAGGTGAAGTCAGCCGGGCGCTCGACGCCGCCGCTGCCGCCGGTCCAATCTGGTTTGCCACCCCGCCGTCCGAGCGCGCCGCCATTCTTGAGCGCGCCGCCGAACTGATGGAAGGCCAACTGCAAAGCCTGTTGGGCATTCTGGTGCGCGAAGCGGGCAAAACCTTTAACAACGCCATCGCCGAAGTGCGCGAAGCGGTCGACTTCCTGCATTACTACGCCGGTCAGGTGCGCGATGATTTCGCCAATGACAGCCACCGTCCGCTGGGCCCGGTGGTGTGTATCAGCCCGTGGAACTTCCCGCTGGCCATCTTCACCGGTCAGATTGCCGCTGCGCTGGCGGCAGGCAACAGCGTTCTGGCCAAACCGGCAGAGCAAACGCCGCTGATCGCCGCACAGGCGGTGCGCATTCTGTTGGAAGCCGGCATTCCGCAAGGCGTGCTGCAACTGCTGCCGGGTCAGGGCGAAAGCGTCGGCTCGGTTCTGGTTAATGACGCTCGGGTTCGCGGCGTGATGTTTACCGGCTCGACCGATGTTGCCGGTATCCTGCAACGCAGCATCGCAGGCCGTCTGGATCCGCAAGGTCGTCCAACGCCGCTGATTGCCGAAACCGGTGGTCTGAACGCCATGATCGTCGACTCTTCCGCTCTGACCGAACAGGTAGTGACTGACGTGGTCGCCTCCGCATTCGACAGCGCAGGCCAACGCTGCTCCGCCCTGCGTATCCTGTGCATTCAGGAAGACGTGGCGGAACACACGCTGCAAATGCTGCGCGGCGCGATGGCCGAATGCCGCATGGGCAACCCGGAACGCCTGTCGACCGATATCGGGCCGGTGATCGACGCCGAGGCCAAAACCGGCATCGAACGTCATATTCAGGCGATGCGCGCCAAGGGCCGTAAGGTCTATCAGGCCGCGAAAGGCAACGTACAGGATGAGAAAGAGTGGTCCCGTGGCACCTTTATCAAGCCAACCCTGATCGAACTGGACAGCTTCGACGAGCTGCAAAAAGAGATCTTCGGCCCGGTGCTGCACGTGGTCCGCTTCCAACGCACCAATCTGGAGTCGCTGGTCGATCAGATCAACGCCGCCGGTTATGGTCTGACGCTGGGCGTTCACACCCGTATTGATGAAACCATCGCCCGCGTGACCGAACGCGCCAAGGTGGGCAACCTGTACGTTAACCGCAACATGGTTGGCGCCGTGGTCGGCGTGCAGCCATTTGGTGGCGAAGGCCTGTCCGGCACAGGTCCTAAAGCCGGTGGCCCGCTGTACCTGTATCGCCTGCTGGCCAACCGCCCGGATGATGCGGTGCAACGCACCCTGCACCGCCAGGACGAAGAACGCCCGCTGGAAGCCACCGCGCGGCCACAGTTGCTCAAAGCCCATCAGGCACTGGAGCAATGGGCGATTGCCGAAAACCAGCGCGATCTGGTGACGTTGGCGCAACGCTACGCCGAACTGGGCCAGGGCGGTACCCTACGTCCACTGCCTGGCCCTACCGGCGAGCGCAATACCTATGCCCTGTTGCCGCGTGAGCGCGTACTCTGCCTGGCCGATAACGAGGCCGATGCCTTGACGCAGTTGGCTGCAGTACTGGCCGTCGGCAGCAGCGTGCTGTGGCCGGAAGCCGAGCTGCAACGCACCCTGTATCGCCGCCTGCCGGCGGCGGTTCAGGCCAGCATCAGCTTCAGCAAAGACTGGCAGCAGGACAAGGTGGAGTTCGATGCCGCCATTTACCATGGCGACGCCGATCAGCTGCGCACCCTGTGCGAGCAAATCGCCCAGCGCAGCGGCGCGATCGTTTCAGTGCAGGGCTTTGCTCACGGCGAAACCAATATTCTGTTGGAACGCCTGCTGATCGAGCGCTCGCTGAGCGTCAATACCGCAGCTGCCGGCGGTAACGCCAGCCTGATGACCATAGGGTAATCCGTCTGACTGGATGACCGCCGCAGGTCACTTAATCTGCGAACCCTCCCGCAAACCCTGCATTCGTGCAGGGTTTTTTATTGTCTGCACCCTTTCTACACGCTAGCGTATCGCCCTGATTGTCAAAAAGTGTGTATGGTGTGTATCATAAAGGGACGGTAATCGCGTGAAAAGTTCAGAGCTGATCGGGCTATTAGAACAGGAAGGTTGGGTTTTAACGCGGATCAAGGGAAGCCACCATCAGTTTAAGCACCCGAACTCCCGTCTGGTGATCACCGTTCCACATCCGCGAAAGGATCTGAAAGCGGGGACGCTGCGCCAAATCATGAAAGATGCCGGATTGTGCTAACCCGACGCCATGAGTTAACAGGAGAAATTATGTTCTACCCTGCTTATGTACATTCTGAACCGGACGGCAGCGCCAGCGGCTTCTTTCCCGATGTACCAGGCTGCTATTTTGCCGGAGATACCCTGGACAGAGCCTTTGAAGACGCCAGAAGTGCGCTGGACGCCCATTTCGAATTCTTGAGCGAAGACAATCAGCCCATTCCCGGCCCACAGGCCGTGACCTTTCATCTGGCACAGAATAACGACAGTCTGAATGGCGGGCAGTGGTTGTTGGTCAATATTAATATGGATAAGTTTGATGGTCGGGCGGAGCGTATCAATATTACCTTGCCGCACCGGCTGCTGAACCGCATAGATTCTCTGGTGCAGCAGCATCCCGGTTACGGTAGCCGCAGCGCCTTTTTGGCCGCCGCCGCCCGCAATGAATTATTGAAAGCCGGGTAGTCAATAGCCAGGGGGCTGAACGCCCCCCTGCTTACTGATTCAAAAACTTGTCGAGGAATTGTTGGGTACGCTGGTGCTGCGGATTAGCGAACAGCTCTTTTGCCGGCCCTTGCTCCACGATACGACCGTGGTCCATAAAAATGGCGCGGTCGGCCACGTCGCGGGCAAAGCTCATCTCGTGCGTGACGATCACCATGGTGCGCTTTTCTTCCGCCAGCGAACGTATGGTGTTGAGCACCTCGCCCACCAGCTCCGGGTCGAGCGCCGAGGTCGGTTCGTCAAACAGGATCACTTCCGGTTGCATCGCCAGCGCCCTGGCAATCGCCACCCGCTGCTGCTGGCCGCCGGAAAGACGGCGCGGATAGGCCGATTCTTTGCCGCTCAGCCCCACTTTGGTCAACAAGGCCCGTGCGCGCTGTTCCGCGCTGGCCTTGGGCTCGCCTTTAACGATGACCGGACCTTCAATAATATTTTCCAATACCGAACGGTGCGGGAACAGATTGAAGTTCTGAAACACGAACCCCACCTGCTGACGTAAGGCACGAACCTGTTTTTTCTGTTTGCTCAGTGGCTTGGAACCGTCGATCAGTATATCGCCGACGCGAATGGTACCGGAATCCGGCACTTCCAGCAGGTTGATGCTGCGCAATAAAGTGGTTTTCCCCGAGCCGCTTGGCCCGATAATCGCCACTACCTCACCGGCACCGACTTCCAGATCAATCCCATGCAGCACCGTTTGACCGTTGAACTGCTTGGTCAGTTTTTTCACTTCAATGGCACTCATGCGTTACTCCTGATCCTGGCGGTTTACGTGGGCTTCCAGACGATTTTGCAGCGCAGAAAGCAGGGTCGCCATCACCCAGTAAATCAGCGAGGCCGCCAGATACATGGTGAACACTTCCAGGGTACGCGAGGTAATCAGCTGCGCCTGACGGAACAGTTCCGGCACCTGAATGGTCGCCGCCAGCGAGGTGTCCTTCACCAGGCCGATAAAGCTGTTGCCCAACGGCGGCAATGCGGTACGCGCCGCCTGCGGCAGGATCACCCGACGCAGCGTCTGCCAGCGGGTCATGCCGATGCTGGCTGCCGCTTCCCACTGCCCTTTTTCGATTGACGAAATCGCGGCACGCAGGGTTTCCGAAGTATAGGCGGCAGTATTGAGCGACAGGCCAATCAGCGCCGCCGGGAAGGGATCAAACTCGATGCCGAACTGCGGCAGGCCGTAGTAAATCATGAACAGCTGGGCAATCAACGGCGTGCCGCGAAACAGCGACACATAGATGCGCGACAGCCATGACAGCGGCCATAACGGCGAAAGGCGCATCAGCGCCAGCAGAAAACCGAGCAGTAAACCGAGCGCCATGCCCCCCAGACTGAGCTGGAGAGTGAGGATCGCGCCCCGCAATAAAAATGGCGCTGAATCCAGCGCCAGTTGGATACTTTCGTGCATTATTTAGTTACGTCCGCGCCAAACCATTTCTCGGAGATCTTCGCCAGCGTGCCGTCTTTTTGCATTTCGGCAATCGCCTGGTTAATCGCAGCCAGCAGTTCCGGGTTGTTTTTACGCACCGCCACGCCGGATTCCTGACGAGAGAAAGCCGGGCCCGCTACCGCCAGCGTGTCGCCGGTTTTCTTCACCAGATCCAATGCCGCCAGACGGTCAACCAGAATAGCGTTGATACGGCCTACGCGCAGATCCTGGTATTTGGTCGGGTCATCATCATAGGTACGCACGTCCACGCCCTGCACATTGTCACGCAACCATTGCTCGTAGTTGGTGCCCAGGCCCACGCCGACCTTTTTACCCTTCAGATCTTCCGGCTTGGTGATGGTGCCTTCATTGCCCTTCTTCACCAAGGCCTGAATACCGGAGACGGTATAAGGCGTCGAGAAATCGTATTTCTTTTTGCGCTCGTCGGAAATGGTCACCTGATTGATCACCACGTCGATGCGTTTTGAGTCCAGCGAAGCCAGCATGCCGTCCCACTTGGTAGGATTCAGCTTGGCTTTAACGCCAAGATGCTCCGCCAGGGCGTTGGCGAAATCCACCTCGAAGCCGGTCAATTTTCCGTCTTCCCCCTGGAAGCTGAACGGCGGATAAGTGCCTTCCAACCCGACAACCAGTGTCCCGTGATGCTTCACCTGCTCCAGCAGGTTATCGGCGGCATAGGTCTGCGTGCTCAAACCGGCGGTCAGTGCAACGCTCATCACGCCCAGCAGCAATTGACGACGAACTTTGGAAAAGATCATAAACACCCCATCTGTTGTTTATCTTATTTGATATCAGCACTTTAACAGTGTGACCGCCTGCTTGAAGGAATATAACCTTATAAATATAGTTCAAAATGGAATAACAAAGCGCGCTTACACCTGTGGATGATAGGCGAACAACGCCGGCGCACCGCCGGTATGGATAAACAGGATCGGGCCCTCGTCACGGAAGCGCTGCTGGGCTACGCCGTCGATCAGACCGGCCATCGCCTTGCCGCTGTAAACCGGATCCAACAACACCCCTTCCTGCTGCGCCAAAAGCTGTATCGCCGCCGTGCCTTCTTCGTTTGGCATACCATACTGCGGGGCAAAATAGTCGTCCCACAGCGTAATCGGTGCCAGTTGGTCAATATCCAATGAACAGGCCAGCGCTTTTTGGATCAGCTCCACCTTGGGCAACTGGTCGATCACCTTGCGTGAAACAGTTACACCAATCAGTTGCGTTTCCGGCAGCAACTGCTGCAGGCCAACGGCCAGCCCGGCATGGGTCCCTGCGCTGCCGGAGGCCACCACTACTGAGCTGAATGCGACGTTGCTGCGCTGGCTCTGCTCGGCAATTTCCAACGCACACTGCACGTAACCCAGCGCTCCCAGCGCATTGGAGCCTCCTACCGGCACCACATAAGGCCGGAAGCCTTGCCCTTCAAGACGGGTCGCCAGATCGGCCAACTGCTGTTGCGGGTCATGCAACGCGTCACACATCACCACTTCCGCGTTAAACAACCCGAGCAGCAAGCGGTTACCGTTGGTCAGGTAGTTTTCTGCCTGAGTATCGATTGGGTTTTCCAGCAGCGCTACGCAGTGCAGACCCAGCTTGGCCGCCACTGCAGCCGTTTGGCGCACATGGTTGGATTGGATGGCGCCGGCGGTGACCAGCGTGTCCGCGCCTTGATGCAGCGCTTCTGCGGCAAGAAATTCCAGTTTTCTCAATTTGTTACCGCCCATCGCCATCGGCGTGACGTCGTCACGTTTGATGTAAATTTCGCGGCCAAGGTAGTCTGAAAGGCGAGACAGTTTTTCGAGCGGAGTGGCAGAGCCCACTAAATCGAGGCGCGGGAATTGCGCCAGTTTGTGTTGCAGATTCACAACTTCCCCCAGGGAATCAGGTATCAACATCTAAACGATAGATTTAGCAGATGTGAACCTAATAATCACTCTTTATTCGTGACGGGGAAAGGGTAAGATCCCCGGCTGGCGTGCCGGGGAAGCCAGATCAGTAGCTTTTTTGCCAGGCAAGGTACTGGTCATATTTGCGCAGCGCAATGCGGTAATTGTTGTGCGCCGCAGAAGGCAAGTCTTCGATAATACGCTGATGGCTGGCGTTACTGGCGAATTTATCCGCCGGATAGTTGCGTTCCACCAGCATTTCATCCAGCCGCCGCAGGCGCACCACGTATTCACGGATGGTGCTGTGGCTCATTTCGGTTTGCTCAAACAGATATTGCTTGAACGCCATAATATCGAAATAGCTCGGATGGCTATTGCAGGAGATCTCACTGCAAAAGCGGCACAGCGCCGTCAGCTCATTTTGCACATTCAGCCAAACGTGATCGTCAATCGGCTGATCCATGCGCGCAATGGCATCTTTGTTGATGATCTTGCCACGAAACACCAACGCCATGCGATCCAATAGCTTGCCGCACTGAGAGCAATGGGTCTGGCTGTGTTTGTAATCTTTCAAATAACGACTCAGCGGCCGTTTTTTCAATAATATTCCTGGCATAGAAGCAGTCCGATTATCGCAATGGTGATCAGGTTGAAGGGGCAGAGTTGAGTGCATGTCAGTTCTCGTTCGCCAGGCGGGAGCGCAGGCGTTTTATTGCCTGGCTATGCAATTGGCTGACACGTGATTCCCCTACGTCCAGCACGGCGCCGATCTCTTTCAGGTTCAACTCTTCCTGGTAATACAGCGTCAGCACCATTTTTTCGCGTTCCGGCAACGCCTCAATGGCGTCAATCACCCGTTGGCGTAAATTGCCCTCCAGCAGATGATGTAACGGATTGGCCTCTTCGTGCCCTTCCAGCAGCGGTTCCGCGCTTTCGCCATGCTCTTCCCGCCATTCGTCGTAGGAAAAAAGCTGACTGTTATTGGTGTCCAACAGAATTTGACGGTACTCATCCAGTGGCAGGTTCAGCGTCTGCGCCACTTCCACTTCGCTGGCCGGCCTGCCGAGCCGCTGTTCCAACTGCCGCATCACCTGCGCCACTTCACGGGCATGGCGACGCACGCTGCGCGGTACCCAGTCACGGCTGCGCAACTCATCGAGCATGGCGCCGCGAATGCGTTGCACCGCATAGGTGGTAAAGGCGGTTCCCTGCAGGGCGTCATAACGCTCAACGGCGTTTAACAACCCAATTCCCCCGGCCTGCAGCAGATCGTCGAGCTCCACGCTGGCGGGCAGCCTGACCTGCAGGCGCAACGCCTCGTGGCGCACTAACGGAACGTAGCGCAGCCAGAGAGAATTTTTGTCCATCACGCCTTCGGCGGTATACAGATCGCTCACTATGTCTAAAACCTGCGGATAAGAGAGTCAGCGCTATTATCCGTAGGGGGCAAAATGCCAATCGGCAGAACAGTCGTACAAAACGGGCCTTATTTGCGCCATGCATTAGCTGAGCGGTGCGCGACCATAAAAAAACCCCGCCGAAGCGGGGTTCTTTTGCGACAGGTTAATCGGGGAGAGTCGATTAACGCAGCAGGGACAACACGTTCTGAGTAGACTGGTTAGCCTGTGCCAGAACAGAGGTGCCAGCCTGTTGCAGGATGTTGGCACGGCTCATGTTAGACACTTCGGTCGCGTAGTCAGCATCTTGAATACGAGACTGAGAAGCAGACAGGTTGTTCACGGTGCTGTTCAGGTTGTTGATAACAGAATCGAAACGGTTCTGTACCGCACCCAAGGAAGAACGCAGACCATCAACCTGAGACAGTGCTTTGTCCAGGGTTGCCAGTGGGTCGGCAGTTTTAGGCGTGGTGCTCATTTCAGCGCCTTTGGTTACTTTACCTGCGCTGTCTGCAGTGGCCTTGAAGTATTTGGCATCTGCACCGGTACCTTCCTGGATCAGGTAAGATTTGCCACCGTCATAAGATTTCAGACCAGTAGTGTCACCCGTTGCAGTGACTTCTTCCTTAACAGTAGTGGTAGCCGCAGTATCGGTCAAACCAGTGGTTTCTGCTGCTGCAATAGCGGTGATGTCACCAGAAGTTTTGTCGATGGTAGCTTTGTAGTTCTTGCCATCGGTACCTACAGCGTAAATATCACCAGTGGTATTGTCTTTCAGGTAGCTGGCTGGTGCAGCACCGTTAGCCTGTTTGTTCGTGGTATTGGTGATAGTCAGATCTTTACCGGTTGCAATGGTAGTTACTGCACCGCCAACTTTGGTGGTATCAACACCGTCTGCAACGCTGAACTTATCCAGGCCCAGAGTTTTAGAGTTGATGTTTTTCAGATCGATCTGGATAGTTTCGTTGTCGTTGGCACCCACCTGGATGGTCAGCTTCTGGTCGCCGCTCAGCACTTTCACGCCGTTGAAGTCGGTTTGTTCAGAGATACGGTTGATCTCAGCCAGACGTTCGCCGATTTCGTCCTGGATGGATTTCAGGTCGCTGGAAGAGTTAGAACCGTTCTGAGACTGTACGGTCAGACGACGGATGTTTTGCAGGTTGTCGTTAACTTCGTTCAGTGCGCCTTCAGTGGTCTGCGCCAGAGAGATACCGTCGTTGGCGTTACGGGAAGCCTGAGTCAGGCCTTTGATGTTAGCGGTGAAACGGTTAGAGATCGCCTGACCCGCGGCATCGTCCTTGGCGCTGTTGATACGCAGGCCGGAAGACAGACGCTCGATCGCAGTACCCAAAGAAGACTGAGATTTGTTCAGGTTGTTCTGCGCCATCAGCGACAGGCTGTTGGTATTAATTACTTGTGCCATTGTATGCTTTCCTTACGTGTCAGTTGCGATCTTCGCAACGTAGTTAAAAGGTTCGGGCTGCTTTGCCCACGGCGTCAACCACCGTCCCATCAGGTATCGGCCCTCCCCCTGCAACCTTTAGAAATTTTTTGTTTTTTTTTCGCTTCGCCGCAATGGCAGAAATAACGCGGTTTTTCCTTCCTCTATTGCGCCATCGGTTTTTAAACTTTTCGGTAAACTTTTTCTCCGCTGGGCCGATAAACGCGTAAAGCGAATAAAGTCATTATTAAGGAGAATTACGAATGGCATCGATCAGTTCATTAGGCATCGGCTCAGGACTCGACCTCAACGGCTTGCTGGACAAGCTGACCAAAGCGGAACAGCAGCGTCTGACCCCGTACACCACCCAGCAGACCAGCTACAACGCCCAGTTGACCGCCTACGGCACCCTGAAAGGCTCGCTGGAAAAGTTCGATAACCTCAGTAAAGAGCTGGCGAAACCGACGTTTTTCAATAACACCACCGCCAGCAAACACGATCAGTTTGCCATCACCACCACCGACAAGGCCGTGGCGGGGAACTACATTGTCGAAGTTCAAAAACTGGCACAGCCGCAAACGCTAACCACACAGGCGTCGATTACCAATCAGACGGAAAAACTCGGCACGCCCGGCAGCATTGACCGCTCAATCAGCATCACCGCAGGGGACCCGCAGAAAGAAGTGAAGATCCCACTGAGCGATGATCAAACCTCGCTGGTGGAAATGCGCGATGCGATTAACAATGCCAAAGCCGGCGTCAACGCCAGCATCATGCGGGTGGGTGACAACGACTATCAATTGGCGATCAGCTCCACGGCCACCGGCGAGAAAAACACCGTTTCGGTCCAGGTCAACAATGACGATAAGTTGGGCGCCATCCTCAACTACGACTCCGCTGCCAAAAGCAACGCAATGAAGCAAACCGTGGCCGGTCAGGATGCTGAAGTCTTGGTTAACGGCACGAAAATCAAACGCAGCACCAACTCAATTGCCGATGCCCTGCAGGGCGTGACCATCGATCTGAAAACCGTCACCAAGAAAGATGAGCCGCAGAACCTGGTGATCAGCACCGATAAAACCGGCACCGCCGACAAAATCAAAGACTGGGTCGACAACTATAACTCACTGCTGGATACCTTTAACTCGCTGACCAAATATACCCCGGTCAAAACCGGCGAGGCGCAGAATGCCAAAAACGGCGCGCTGCTGGGGGATAACACCCTGCGCGGTGTTCAGTCTTCGATTAAAAGTGCGCTCAGCGGCGCGCAGGACAACCCGGAGCTGAAGGGGCTGGGTAACCTGGGGATCACCACCAACACCAAAACCGGCAAGCTGGAGATCGACAGCACCAAGCTCAACAAAGCCATCGATGAAAAACCGGAGCAGGTTGCCAACTTCTTCGCCGGCAACGGCAAAGATACCGGCATGGCCACCGAGATCCACAATGAGATCCAAAGCTACATCAAGGCCGGCGGCATCATTGAGAACTCGACCAAAAGCATCAATACCAGCCTTGACCGCCTGAACAGCAAGATCACCACCGTCACGGCCAGCATTCAAAGCACTATCGATCGCTATAAACAACAATTCGTCCAACTGGATACCATGATGTCCAAGCTGAGTGGCACCGGTGATTATTTAAAACAACAGTTCAAGTAAGAACTTTTTAACCAGGTAAAAAATCACATGTATAACCGTAGCGGAACTCAGGCCTACGCCCAGGTCAGTCTGGAAAGTGGCGTAATGAGCGCCAGCCCGCACCAGTTAATCGTGATGTTGTTCGACGGGGCGCTTAGCGCCCTGTTACGCGCACGGATACTGATGAATCAGGGTGATATCGCCGGCAAAGGACTGGCTCTGTCAAAGGCCATCAATATTATCGATAACGGCCTGAAAAGCGGTCTCGACCACCAGCAGGGCGGTGAAATGGCCGATAATCTGGCGGCGCTGTATGACTATATGAAGCGACGCCTGATGCAAGCCAACCTGCACAATGACGAAGCGGCGATTACCGAAGTGGTGAAGCTGCTGGAAAATATTGCTGACGCCTGGCGCCAGATTGGCCCCAACTACCACCCCACTCAGGACGCCGTGTAATGGAACGTCAACAACAGCTGTTAGCCGCCTATCAGCAGGTGTATAGCCTGAGTAGCCAGATGATCGTTCTGGCACAAACGGAAAGATGGGAAGACCTGGTCGAGCTGGAACTGTCCTACGTGACGGCGGTGGAAAGAACCGCCGCCTTTACCGGGCAGGCCGGTCCCTCAATGGCGTTACAGGAATTGCTGCGCCATAAGCTGCAGCAAATCCTCGACAACGAGACCGAACTAAAACGTCTGCTGCAGCAACGCATGGATCAATTGAAAGAATTAATCGGCCAGTCGACGCGCCAAAACGTGGTGAACAGCACTTACGGCCAGTTTCACGATCGCGCCTTGTTGCTGGGAGATCCACAAATCAGATGAGTTCGCAGCAATAACGGCGACAACGGAATAGATAGCAGCATGCACTATTATTCCCCGGTTAAGTCAGAATATTAATCCATGCCATTTGAATTATTCAGATATTGGGTAATTAGAAAAAATGTGCAATTCGAGCCTTGCTCTCACTTTAACGGATAAATACCACTCCGACACGGACGTTTTCTGTTCAGCAGGAAATTGATTTTTGATAGATAAAACACGCTGTTGTGTTTCACAACCTATGGAAAGATGTTGCTCCAACGCCAATCAAAGCGTAAAGATATTCATAGATAATGGCTGCGAAATGAATATCGATGGAACGTACAATTAATCTTTGTCCAGGAATTGGTGCATCGGCACACATCATTCAGCATACTGAATTATTATTTCCTTCAGTCTATTTTGAACAGCCGCATCTCTACCTGGTGCAGCAAGGTCACAAACGCGTGCGTTGGCAACAGCGTGAAGTGGTGGCGCATGCGGGCGAGCTGTTGATTATCGACGGGGGGCAAACCGTGGATATTATCAACGAACTCTCTGAGGACGGGGTATTCAGCTGTCAGCTATTGACCTGCGATCCGCAGTTGCTCACCTTATCGCCGCCCCAGGTTGAAAGCACATCACCGACTCCCTTCGACGCGGTGATGACATTATGCAATCTGCCCTGCGCGCTGATGCACAGTTTTGAGACCACCAGCCTGGCACTGGCGCTTAAGCAGCGTTTCCCCACAGTCATCATTCGCCATAAAATGCTGGAAATTCTACTGTGGTTAAAACAATTCAATATCAGCTTCATCCATAACGAAGCCAGGAATTTAACCCAACGCGTACGCCGCTGTCTGGCCACCGATCCGCACAACATCTGGACCGCGGCCGAAGTCGCCGAAACCTTGTCAATGAGCGAGGTGGTGCTGCGACGCAAGCTGTCGGCGGAGAATACCGCGCTGCGTAATCTGATGATAGACGTGCGAATGAGCAGCGCCTTGGCCCTGCTGCAATCTACCGATTGGCCAATATCGGCGATCGCCCAGCACGTGGGGTATGAAAGCGCTTCGCGGTTTGCCGAGCGCTTTCGCAAACGTTTCGGCTTTGCGCCCACCGCCATTCGCGGACATCAGCGGGCCATGGAACCCATGGCCATTCGTCCCGATCATTTCAGCATGATGCAAGCCCCGGAGTGATTGCTGCCGGCGTAAATTAAATCATTGAACAATGAAACTGTGGTTTATAGCGGCAATATTGGCGCAAAACAGGCGAGTGGGATAGCATCGGCGAGCATTCAGGTCATCAGAGGTGAATAAATCATGCTCAACGAAAAACTGCTATTTTCCCTCGCGGTGTTGCTACTCGGCCTATGGTTGCTGGGCCTGACCTACGAAGAAGACGCCATGCGGCTGCTGGCGGGAAAATAAAACGGCAGGGCCACACATCGTGGCCCGGGTTATTTTAGCTTTCTTTAATTAAAACGCTTATTAATACAACCAAAACGATCAGAATTAAAATACTGAACAACCGCCATCTGCGTTCACTTTTGCTACACATTATCTTATCCGGTAATTGAAACGGCCTTAACCCGGAAATTATAGCCCCGTGAATACCGTGGCAATGTGAGTTTAACCGTAGTTTCTACCCTCTTCCTCCGGTGATTGACGTTTCCGGGATCCGTTTGGGAAACGGAAATTATTGTACGTGAAAGCTATTTGTTGACCCTTACGACAATTTGCTCGAGGCTCTGACCACCAGTTCCGGCATCTGCCCGCGACTGCCGATCACGTTATGTCCGGCCAGCACTTCAAACAATAGCGTGACGGCCTGACGGGCAACCTCATCGAGGTGCATGTTCACCGCCGTTAGCGGCGGCAAAGATTCCCGGGCGCGAATACCGTCATAACGGGTGGCTAAGCGAATCCGCTGCGGTATGGCGATCGCCGCATCGTGAAAAGCGCGCACGGCGCCACAAGCAAAAGTATCAACCAGCACCAGGACGCCATTGACTTCGGGATGTTCCTGCAACATCTGACACGCAGCCTGATAGCCAGCCGCTTCCCCTTCCTGCTCATCAAGGTAATAGATCACCGGCGCCTGCCTTCCTTTACACCAGCGGTGATAGGCTGCCTCAGTTTCCAGCGAGGAAGTCCGCGGCGTATGCCCGACAAAGAGCGCGCAACAATCGGCGCCTTCAGTCTGCAGGTGGGTCAGCAACATTTTCGCCGTCGCTTCCGAATGCAAATCCACCCACGGTAGCGGCGTCGGTGTTCCCGGCGTGCGGCCAATAGTGATGCATGGGATCCCCGCCTGTTGCAAAGCTTGCAGCAGTGGATCGTTTTCGGCGGGTTCCAGCAGAATGGCGGCATCAAAGGTCACCATGTCCAGCGGGTTCTTCCCGGGCGGGACCAGGATCAGCGCATGCTGCTTTTCCAGCGCCATAATCGCCGTCGTAAGCGCGACCTCCATCATAAAACCCAGCTTCGATGCTCCGGAAGCAATGGTCAGCGGCAAGGAAGAAAGCAGTGCAATAGTGTTGGTTTTGCCGGTACGCAACTGACGGGCGCGGATATTCGGCGTGTAGTTCAGTGTCTGAATCGCCTCCTCAATACGTTGCCGGGTCTCAGGTTCGACAAAACGGGGGTGATGTAACGCATTAGATACGGTGCCAGGCGATACGCCAGCAAGGCTTGCAACATCAATGAGTCTGGCGCGTTTTTTATCTTGAGCAGTCATCTGGCTGGCGTTCCCTCCCGAGAGTTTATGCTCAGATTAGCACATTTCCAGTGTATGAATTTCCGCGCTATTACATAACAAAATCATATGAAGAAAGTGACCATTTACCGTAGCTCACTGGCAAGCATTCCTGTCTAATGGCGTTTAATTAAAACGTTTTAATGACGTATTTTGCAAGAAACCAATCACTTCAGGAGGCTACGTGACACAACTATCTCAGGATGCAGCATTCACCCTCGGGCGTCGTCCGAGCGGGCTGATCTTCTCCGATTTGGAGAAAAGCTTCGGCGGCTATACGCTCTTCGCCCCACAAACTACCGAAGGCCGGGTATATCTGGTTGATGAGCTTGGAAAAGTGGCGCACCAGTGGCAACTCCCGGTTCGTGCCGGACGCGATGCGGTGCTGCTGCCTAACGGTAACCTCGGCTATAACGGTAGTCACGGCACGTCAGCCAATCTCTATCCGGCCTGGGATCTCTGGCACGGCGGGGATTTTTATGAGGTCACTCCGGATAACGAAGTGGTCTGGCATTATGAGGATATATTCCATCACCACGACGCGCAGTGGCTGGCGAACGGTAACCTGCTGTATACCGCGGCGGTGCCACTGCCGGCGGAAATTGCCGCTCGCGTTACCGGCGGCGATCCGCGCCGCGATGCGCCGGACGGCGTCATACAGAGCGATGTCGTCAAAGAGGTCAATCGCGACGGTGAAGTGGTATGGGAATGGCGCGTCTGGGAGCATCTGGCCCCGGAAGATTTCCCGATTCATGAGATCTTCGACCGCCGCCACTGGCCGATGATAAACGGTCTGTCGGTCACCCGCGAGGGCCTGGTGTTGATGAGCCTGCGCACCACCTCCGGGGTGATTGCCGTCAATAAAGAGAGCGGCAGCGTGGTATGGCACGTGGGGCCGGATGTCGTCGCCCAACAGCACACACCGATTGAGATGGAAAATGGTTCTATTCTGGTGTTCGATAACGGCAACCTGCGCCCCGGCGTGACCTCGCCACACTCCACGGTGCTGGAGTTCGACCCGCACACCCAGGCTATTCGCTGGCAATATCGCGATATTTTCCCGCCGGCCTTTTTCTCACCCTATATGGGAAGCGCTCAGCGCCTGGCCAACGGCAATACCTTTATCTGCGAATCCGCCTTCGGCCGACTGTTTGAAGTGACTCCGCAGGGAGAAACGGTATGGGAATACATTATTCCTTACTTCAATGAATATCCGGACCATCTTAGCAAGGGGATTATCCCCGGTAAGCAGAACAGCAGCTTCCGCGCGCACCGCTACGCGGCCGATGCGCTGCCGTGGCTGAAATAATCGCTCTTCGCCGGCGCGGGTCGGCGGGGAGGTTCTCACGTCTTTGGGAGGAATTTATGCCGTATTCTGACTCCGCCGTACCGGAAAACGAAGCCTTGCCTTGGCAAACTAAACTGCTGCTGGCCCTTCAACACGTGCTGGTCGTGGCCGCTACGCCGATCACCGCCGTTTTTCTTATTGCTCAGGCGCTTCACTTCAGCTCTGGCGTCACCACATCGCTGCTAAGCGCCACCTTTCTAATGTGCGGGCTGGGGGCCATCCTGCAAAGCCTCGGTATCGGCAGCTTCGGCGCGCGCCTGCCGTTTATTATGGTGCCGGGCGGCGCGCCTATCGCGATCTTCATCGCTATCGCCTTACAGACCAATATCCAGACGGCAATTGGCGCGGTGATCTTAACATCGCTGTTTTATTTTATTGCCCTGCCCGTTTTTCGCCGTTTTCTGCACCATTTCCCGCCGTTTATTATCGGGATTATGCTGCTGCTGGTCTCCATCAACCTGATTCGTCTGTATGGCGGACTCATTATCGGTCAGCCGAGCAGTAGCCACTTTGCGCAGCCCACCAACATTATTCTGGCGCTGGTCACCATCCTGATTACGCTGATCTTCGCCCTGGCGTTCAGCGGCATCCTACGTCAGCTGTCGGTCATGTTCGGCCTGCTTGCGGGCACGCTGCTGGCAATGCTGCTGGGCATCGCCGATTTTAGCGGCGTCAGCCACGGGCCGCTGTTCAGCCTGCCGCAGCTGTTTCCGTTCGGCTGGCCAATATTCAATCTGTCAGCGTCACTGCCGCTGCTGATTTATGCGGTGATTTCCATGGCTGAAGCGACTGGGCAAACGATTGCTACCGCAGAGATCGTCAAATCGACACAAAACGTCCATCAGGCCATTCCCCGAACCATCCGCGGCGACGCCGTTATTTCGCTGCTGGGCGGCGTTTTCGGTACCTCATTGATCATCACCTCCGGCGAAAATATCGGCGTGGTTCGGACCACTAACGTCAAATCACGCTACGTCACGGCGATTGCCGGATTGCTGTTAATCCTGATTGCGCTATTCTCGCCGCTGGTGCGCCTTGCCGCCTGTCTACCCGGTCCGGTAGTCTGCGGGACGGCGGTGATTGTCTTCAGTATCATCGGGGTCATCGGTATCGATATGATTGCCCGCGAGCCGCTGCACAAGCCGGGAAAAACCTATGCCTTAGCCACTGGTCTGGCTATGGGGATGCTGCCGATCCTTGTGCCTGGCCTGTACCAGAATTTCCCCGTCGGCGTGCAGATGATATTGGGCAACGGTATGGCAGCGGGTACACTCACCGCGATCGTCGTCAACTCGTTATTTCTGGTGAGCGAAAGGCGGGCCGCCATGCGACTAAAAGGCTGAACCGATACACCGAATTGACCCGTTAGCCGTAGTGTTGTTTGGTTTCCGTGAGGCAGAATAACGGGCTTGCCAAAGCACTGAGCGAAATTGACCGCATCGAGCGAACCCTGTTTATACTCGACAGGTTCCGTGATCCAGCACTGCGTTGGCGGGTTCAGACGGGGCTGAATAAAGGAGAATTCTGTTACGCGCTGAAACGTGCTGTATTCATGCATCGACTGGGTGAAATCAGGGACCGAAAATCAGAGCTATCGGGCCAGTGGGCTGACTCTGCTGACGGCGGAAATCTCGCGGCGGAATACCGTGTATATGGAAATGGCGGTCGATGCCGTGAAGCGTAATGGGATGGAAATCAACGAGAAACCACTCTCGTATTTGTCCCCGTTAGGCTAATCTGACAGGTGATTATATTTGGAAAAGCAACCGGATACCTGCTTCCGGTAAGTTTCGGCGTCTGAGACCAGCTAAAGTCGGAAAGTCAGAAAATAGCCTTAACGAATGGAAGGGACTTCCCCTGGATATGCACCTGGTTAAATACTGTGCAATCATGGGGTAAACATAGCCCAGAGGGATTCGTTATGACCATCACTACTGTCGGTATCGATCTTGCTAAAAATGTGTTCGCTGTTCACTGTGTTGACCAAAATGGCAGA
This sequence comes from Serratia sp. AXJ-M, assembly GCF_046531865.1. Classification (NCBI taxonomy): domain Bacteria; kingdom Pseudomonadati; phylum Pseudomonadota; class Gammaproteobacteria; order Enterobacterales; family Yersiniaceae; genus Serratia; species Serratia sp. AXJ-M. The sequence continues at coordinate 3,129,239 of NZ_CP059394.1, forward strand.
ACTGTTCTGGTTAAACCCAAAGTATCACGTGCTGCACTTCCTGAGCTGATTGCAGGTTTACCTCCTTGTGTTATCGGGATGGAAGCATGCTCCGGTGCTCATTACTGGGCAAGACTGTTCCGGCAGTATGGTCATGAACCCCGTCTGATGGCGGCAAAGTTTGTTTCTCCTTATCGCATGGCTGGTAAATCAGGAAAAAATGATGCAGCTGATGCTCAGGCTATCTGTGAAGCCGTCCGTCGCCCGCATATGCGGTTTGTGCCCGTGAAGGATGAGAGCCAGCAGGCGATGCAATGCCTTCACCGTACCCGGCAAGGCTTTATCGAAGAGAAAACAGCAACATATAACCGATTAAGAGGCTTAATATCTGAATTTGGCATCATCGCTCCACAGAGTACAGATGCCCTGCGCCACATCGTGTCTGAACAGAAGAACTCCTTGCCGCTTCAGGTTCAGCAATGCATTGATGATTTGCTGGAACACATTAATCGCATTGAAGATAACATCGCTGAATACGATCGGATCCTGTCTCGTATGGCCAAAGCTGATCACCGCAGTCAGAGGTTGATGGAGCTGAAAGGGATTGGCCCTACAACGGCATGTGCGCTGGTCGCCAGTATCGGTAATGCGCATGATTTCAAGAATGGGCGCCAACTCGCAGCCTGGCTCGGACTTACGCCATCGCAGTACAGCAGTGGCGGAAAATCAAAGCTTGGCAGGATAACGAAAGCGGGCGATTCGTATCTGCGAACGCTACTGGTTCAGGGTGCCCGTTCGGTTCTGATTGGTGCTGAAAAAAGGACTGACTCATTCAGTCGTTGGGTTTGCTCGCTAATTGAGCGAAGAGGATACTGGCGTGCCGTTGTCGCCATCGCTGCCAAAAACGCAAGGCTGTGCTGGGCATCATTGCATTACGGTGATGATTTCAGGTTGTACTCGGCCAGTTAAAGCACGAAGCAGCAGTATAACCATCTGACCTGCAACTCGTTGATGATAAAGGGTTAGACCCCGTGAGGTATATCTGATTATTGTACAGGATATACTTATCCGTTTACCGAACGAGAGCCTCACGAGCGTCTTTCATCAGGGTCCGAATCGATAGCGATTCATCATGGCCGTTTATAGTACCGCAGTCTCTCCCCTTTATTTTTAACTGTTGTGCAGACAGAAACCGTAACCACCGGCGTTGACATGCCGGGGAAGTCCTTATAGTACAATAATTTTCGATATCCACACCGACTCCCTTCCCGGCCAGACACTTGTCTCGGCTTTAGAGAAGTTCTGCATCTCAGAATCCGAAGCCCATATTTGCCTTGCGCTAAAAAGCAAAAACCCACCGTGGGCGGGTTTAGGCCAGTTCTTAAGCTGACGTTGCCTGTTCAACAGAGAATCCAGGCTTTCAATTCTGGCCGCGGGTACGAGGCCAGTCTCATCACACCGGCATATTCATCACTTCTTGATAAGCCGAAACCAGCTTATTACGCACCTGCACCCCTAACTGCAGCGAGATGGACGATTTTTGCAGATCGACCATCACGTCATTCAGGCTGATGCCCGGCGCACCGACTTCGAAATCCTGTGCCTGCTTGCGCGCAGCCTGCTGGGTATCGCTGATCTTGCCGATCGCCGCCTTCAACTCACTGGCAAAACTGACGCCCTGCGCGGATGCGCCTTGCCCCATCTGCCCTGCCTGAATCGCCGTGGCCTGCAACTGCTGCAAAACCCCTTCAATACCCTGAATTGCCATTATGACCTCAATAAAAACGCTGCTGCCGGACGTTGTTGCATCAGACACTACTTTGATGCTGAACACCCTAACACAGCATTTTCATCCTAAAGCGGTTAATTAACTGCAAAAAACCCGGCTTATCGGGCCATCGAAATGGGCCCTAAGGGCGAATAATAACATGCCCAGAAATGGGAGCGCCGCTATACCCGTCGCTTTTCAAGTTGCAGCGTTGTTGTCTGCCCGCGCTCATCCCAATGACTGTAGGGGGCGAATATAATCGCCCCGATTAACTCAGGCGCAGCATGCCGCGCCCCTACAAGCCCCCAGGATGAGCGAGCGGGTCGCCTGGCAGCAACTTGAAAGGCATAGGGTATATTTATATGTGTATCAGGGAGTCTGTTTTGTCACACAACGCTAACCACACCGTTCATCAGCCTGGCAGGGAGCTACGCCGTGGCCCGCACCGGATCCTGAGCGTCATTGAAGGACTCGGGCTAAAATGAATGCTTCAATCTCCGCTACCGAAAGCCGCGATAATGGCCTGCTGGCCATGTGGAACCGCCTGCGCGCCAACCCCAAAGTCCCGCTGCTGATTGCGGCCTCCGCAGCCATCGCCATCGTGGTCGCGCTGCTGTTATGGGTGAAAAGTCCAGACTACCGGGTGCTGTACAGCAACATTAACGATCGCGACGGCGGCGCCATCGTCACCCAACTGACGCAGATGAACATCCCCTACCGCTTTGCCGAAAATGGCGCGGCGTTGCTGATCCCAGCCGAAAAAGTCCATGAAACCCGTCTGCGTTTGGCGCAGCTCGGCCTGCCTAAAGGCGGTGCCGTGGGCTTCGAACTGCTGGACCAGGAAAAATTCGGCATCAGCCAGTTCAGCGAGCAAATCAACTATCAGCGCGCGCTGGAAGGTGAATTGTCCCGTACCATCGAATCACTGGGGCCGGTACAAAACGCCCGGGTGCACTTGGCTCTGCCCAAGCCTTCGCTGTTTGTCCGCGAACAAAAATCCCCTTCCGCTTCCGTGACCCTGACGTTGCAACCGGGTCGGGCCCTGGATGACGGCCAGATCAACGCCATCGTTTATATGGTCTCGAGCAGCGTAGCCGGTCTACCACCGGGCAACGTGACGGTGGTCGATCAGGCCGGCCGCCTGTTAACGCAGTCCGACGGCACCGGGCGCGATCTGAACGCCGCACAGCTTAAGTACGCCAGCGAAGTGGAAAACCGCTACCAGCGCCGTATCGAAGCGATTTTGGCCCCGATGGTCGGCAGCGCTAACGTGCGTGCTCAGGTCACCGCACAGATCGACTTCTCCACTCGCGAGCAAACTGACGAACAGTACCAACCTAACCAAGAGCCAAATAAGGCCGCCGTACGCTCACAGCAAACGAGTCAAAGCGACCAGATTGGCGGGCCATTGGTCGGCGGCGTGCCGGGCGCATTGTCCAATCAGCCGAGCGCACCGGCTGCTGCCCCGATTGAAACCGCTCAACCGGCCACCGCCGGCAATAATGCCGACGCAGCTAAAACCGATACGGCCACGGCGCGCAGTTCGGCAGCCAAGGGCAGCGGGCCGCAAAACTCCCGCCGCGATGAAACCATCAACTATGAGGTCGATCGCACCATTCGCCATACCCAGCACAAAGCCGGGACGGTACAGCGCCTGTCGGTCGCGGTGGTCATCAACTATCGCGGCACCGATAAGGACGGCAAACCACTGCCGATGAGCAAAGAGCAGCTGGCGCAGATCGAATCGCTGGCGCGTGAGTCCATGGGCTTCTCCAGCGCCCGTGGCGATACCCTCAACGTGGTCAACACGCCGTTTACCGATAACGAAATTACCGGCGGCGAGCTGCCGTTCTGGCAAAGCCAGTCGTTTATCGATCGTCTGATCGATGCCGGTCGCTACCTGCTGATCCTGCTGGTCGCCTGGGTGCTGTGGCGCAAACTGGTACGCCCACAACTGCAAAACCGTCAGGCGGTACAAAAGGCCGCGCTCGCCGCCGCCGCTACGCCAATGGCCAAGCCGGCTGACAGCAGCAAACCCAGCAATGAGGAGCTGGCGCAGCACAGGAAATCCCAGCAGCGCGTCAGTGCAGAAGTCCAGAGCCAGCGGATCCGCGATTTGGCTGATAAAGACCCACGCGTGGTCGCTCTGGTAATCCGCCAATGGATGAGTAACGAACTATGAGTCTGACCGGAACCGAAAAAAGCGCCATCCTGCTGATGACGCTGGGCGAAGATCGCGCCGCCGAGGTGTTCAAACACCTTTCCTCGCGTGAAGTGCAGCAGCTGAGTGGCACCATGGCCAGCATGAGCCAGGTGTCGCACAAGCAGCTCAATGAAATACTGCGCGAATTTGAAGACGACGCCGAACAGTATGCCGCGCTGAGCGTCAACGCCAGCGACTACCTGCGTTCGGTGCTGGTCAAGGCGCTGGGCGAAGAACGTGCCGCCAGCCTGCTGGAGGATATTCTCGAATCTCGCGAGACTACCACCGGCATGGAAACGCTCAACTTTATGGAACCAATGAGCGCGGCCGATCTGATCCGCGACGAACATCCGCAGATCATCGCCACCATCCTGGTTCACCTCAAGCGTGGCCAGGCAGCGGACATTCTGGCGCTGTTCGACGAACGCCTGCGCAACGACGTGATGCTGCGTATCGCCACCTTCGGCGGCGTGCAGCCGGCGGCGCTGGCGGAACTGACCGAAGTGCTGAACAACCTGCTCGACGGTCAGAACCTCAAGCGCAGCAAAATGGGCGGCGTACGCACCGCAGCCGAGATCATCAACCTGATGAAAACGCAGCAGGAAGAGGCGGTTATCGACGCCATGCGCGAATACGACGGCGAGCTGGCGCAGAAGATCATCGACGAGATGTTCCTGTTCGAGAATCTGGTGGAAGTCGACGATCGCAGCATCCAGCGCCTGTTGCAGGAAGTGGAAGGCGAATCCCTGCTGGTGGCGCTCAAAGGCGCGGAACAACCACTGCGCGAGAAGTTCCTCAAAAACATGTCGCAACGCGCCGCAGATATCCTGCGCGACGATCTGGCCAACCGTGGCCCGGTGCGCATGTCGCAGGTGGAGAACGAGCAGAAGGCTATCCTGCTGGTGGTCCGTCGTTTGGCCGAGAGTGGCGAAATGATTATCGGCGGTGGCGAGGACACCTATGTCTGATCGCATTAATACCCTGCCCTGGCAGCCTTGGTCGCTCAGCGATCTCAACGAGCCCAAACCGGTGCTCGACCCGCTGCCGCTGCCGGTGGAAATCATCGACGGCGCACCGCTGGACGACAGCCTGGTTCGGGAACAACAGCTCACTCAGCTCCGCCTGCAGGCCGAGCAGCAGGGCCAGCAGTTAGGCTATGCGGACGGGCAGCAAAAAGGCTACGACGCCGGCTTCCAGGCCGGCATGGAAGAGGGTCGCCAACAGGGCTTGCTGGAAGCTCAGCAACAGCAACAACCGCTGACCGCGCACTGGCAGCATCTGGTGACGGAATTCCAGCACACGCTGGACGCCCTCGACAGCGTGATTGCCTCGCGCCTGATGCAGTTGGCCCTGACTGCCGCCAAACAGGTGCTGGGCCAACCGCCGGTGTGCGACGGCACTGCCCTGCTGGCGCAGATCCAACAGTTGATTCAGCAAGAGCCGATGTTCAGCGGCAAGCCGCAATTGCGCGTGCACCCGGATGACTATCAGCGAATCGAGCAACAGTTGGGTGCCACGCTCAGCCTGCACGGCTGGCGGTTGCTGGCGGACGGTCAGTTGCATCCTGGTGGCTGCAAGGTCAGCGCCGACGAAGGCGATCTTGACGCCAGCCTGGCAACCCGTTGGCATGAACTCTGCCGTCTGGCCGCTCCGGGAGACGTGTAATGACCCTGCGCCTCGGCCGCTGGCTGACCTCACTGGATGCGCTGGAAAAACGCATCGCACACGCCCCGACGGTACGCCGCTACGGCCGCCTGACCCGCGCCACCGGTTTGGTGCTGGAAGCCACCGGGCTACAGCTGCCGATCGGTGCCACCTGCCTGATCGAGCGTCACGACGCCGGTGAGGTCCAGGAAGTAGAAAGCGAAGTGGTCGGCTTTAACGGCCAGCGGCTGTTTCTGATGCCGCTGGAAGAAGTGGAAGGCATCGTGCCCGGCGCCCGAGTTTACGCCCGCATCTCGCCGGAAGGCCAAAGCGCCAGTAAGCAGCTGCCGCTCGGTCCTGCCCTGCTGGGCCGGGTACTGGACGGCAGCGCCAAGCCGCTCGACGGCCTGCCCGCACCGGAAACCGGCTACCGTGCGCCGCTGATCACCGCCCCATTCAACCCGCTGCAACGAACGCCGATCGAACAGGTGCTGGACGTCGGCGTGCGCACCATCAACGGCCTGTTGACCGTCGGTCGCGGTCAGCGCATGGGGCTGTTTGCCGGTTCCGGCGTCGGTAAAAGCGTGCTGTTGGGCATGATGGCACGCTACACCCAGGCCGACGTGATTGTCGTCGGTCTGATCGGCGAACGTGGCCGTGAGGTGAAAGACTTTATCGAAAACATCCTCGGCCCCGAAGGCCGGGCGCGTTCGGTGGTGATCGCCGCACCGGCGGACGTCTCGCCGCTGCTGCGCATGCAGGGTGCGGCCTACGCCACACGTATCGCTGAAGATTTCCGCGATCGCGGCCAACACGTGCTGTTGATCATGGATTCACTGACGCGCTACGCCATGGCGCAACGTGAGATTGCCCTGGCCATCGGCGAGCCGCCGGCCACCAAAGGCTATCCGCCTTCCGTCTTCGCCAAGCTGCCGGCACTGGTCGAACGCGCGGGCAACGGCATCAGCGGCGGCGGGTCCATTACCGCCTTTTATACCGTGCTGACCGAAGGCGATGACCAACAGGATCCGATCGCCGACTCGGCACGCGCCATTCTCGACGGCCATGTGGTGCTGTCGCGACGCCTGGCGGAAGCCGGCCACTATCCGGCCATCGACATTGAAGCCTCCATCAGCCGCGCCATGACCTCGCTGATCGACGAAGAACACTATCGTCGGGTGCGTAACTTCAAACAGATGCTGGCCAGCTACCAACGCAACCGCGATTTGATCAGCGTAGGCGCTTACGTCGCAGGCAGCGACCCGCTGCTGGATAAGGCCATGACGCTGTATCCGCAGATGGAAGCCTATCTGCAGCAAGGCATTTTCGAACGCAGCGGCTATCAGGACGCCTGCCAGCAGCTACAGCAGTTGATCGTTTAACGTCACCAAAGGCGCAAACCCGATGAAACCACAGTCCCCCCTGATTACCCTGCGCGATCTGGCGCAGGATGCAGTAGAACAGGCGACTCGCCAACTGGGCCAGGTGCGCAAAGCTCAGCAAGCCGCTGAACAGCAACTTTCCATGCTGCTCAACTATCAGGATGAGTACCGTCAGAAGCTGAATAATCAACTGAGCGGCGGTATGGAATCGTCCAACTGGCAGAACTACCAGCAGTTTATCGGCACGCTGGAACAGGCGATCGTCCAGCACCGCCAGCAGTTGACGCAGTGGGGAGAGAAAGTGGACCACGCGATGAAACAATGGCAGGACAAACAGCAACGGTTGAACGCTTTCGAAACCCTGCATACCCGAGCCCAGAGCGCGGAGTTGCAGTTGGAGAACAAACGGGATCAAAAACTGATGGATGAGTTCGCTCAACGCAGTGCACAAAGGAATATACATCAATGAACCTGAACGCTTTGCCGGGCCTGTCGCTGCCGGGCGACTCCGGCCTGCTGCCGGACGCGCAGCTCCCGCTGGATGAGTCATCGCTCTCTTCCGCTTTTGCTCAACTGCTTGGCGCCCGCGTGCTGCCGGCCGACAAGTCCGCAGGCAAACTGTCACCGATGGCGTTGAGCGCAGAAGAAGACTCTGCGCCGCTGAGCCGCAACCAACTGACGCAGTTACTGGCCGCATTCGGCGAACGCGATGGGCTGTTAGCGCCTTCGCTGTTAACGCAAGGCCAGCCAGCCGCCATCAGCAATGGCGAAGAGCCGACGTTGGAGCAACCGTCGCACGACGCCGCGCTGCGGCCTGCCGGTGAGATCGATGCCGCTACGCTGCAAGCGCTGTTCGCCATGCTGCCAATCGCTATTCCCCCAGCAATGCCTGATGCAGGTACCGGCGCGGCGGAACTGAGCCTTGAAGGCGATCAAGATACCCCTCAGGCTGCAACGATCCAGAGCGCTTCACTGGGGCGCCAGGCTGAGGTAACCGGCACGCAAAAGGCACCAACGCCGGTAACTCCAGCTTCGCTCGGCAGTGAAAGCCGTGCCGACATCCCACAGCAAATTGCAGTTGCGCACGAAAAACCGGATGCAGCGGCGTTGAAGCTTGGCGCCGATAGCCAATCGCCAACGCCAAACGTCCCTCTGATGGCCCCACCGGTCTCCAGCCCGACGATCGCGGCAGCGCCAGGCGCTGCGTTGGTCACTGCCCCGCCTACGCCGCAGCTAAACGCCCAGTTGGGCAGCCCGGAGTGGCAGCAGGCGTTGAACCAACAGGTGCTGATGTTCCATCGCAACGGTCAGCAAAGCGCCGAGCTGCGTCTGCATCCGCAGGAACTGGGAGCGCTGCAAATCACCCTCAAGCTGGATGACAACCAGGCACAGCTGCACATTGCCTCGGCACACGGACAGGTTCGCGCCGCCGTGGAGGCCGCGATGCCGCAACTGCGTCACGCGCTGGCTGAGAGTGGCATCAATTTGGGACAAAGCAGCGTGGGCGGCGACCAGATGCCGCAGTGGCAACAGGCGCAGCAGCACAATGGCGGGCAGCAGGGTCGCCCGGATTATCGCGAGCGTCAGGGTGACGGCGATTTGTCCGGCGATGGCCACAGCGCACCGCTGGAATTGCAGGCGATGGCCCGCGCCGTCAGCGGCGTTGATATTTTCGCCTGAGTGGCCGCAAACGCCCAAGCTGGCACGCTTTTCCCTGCCTATTCTGGCTATTGCGTGCCGGAATAGGCGCGATAATACCGCTACCCTTCATACTTGAAGCTGCATCATTGTTGGCTGCATTTGCGCGCCCCGGTCACATAGTTATCTATGCTGCTGAGGACTTACAAACTTGCCGTCGCGATGCAACTCCAAATATTTTGGGTAAATAATGTCATGCGTGCGGCTTTTACACGCGCTATATACCCGCGAGATCTTAGGTTGCAGCTTGAAAAATGAAGGGCATATACCCTATGGATTTCAAGTTGCAGCCAGGCGCCCAGCTCACTCATCCCCAGGGGCTTACTCAAGTAAGTGGCTGGGGGAGTGAGTGCAGGAAACAACGCTGCAGCTTGAAAGACGACGGGTATAACAACAGGAATTTGATTTAGCTATGTCTCAAAATACCCTACCGGCAGCACCGAAACGCTCCCTTCTGGTCATACTGCTGGTGCTGATAACCCTCGTCGCCTGCGGCGCGGCCGGCTACAGCTGGTGGCAGCTCAAGCAGCACCAGGAGGGCGCGCAGCCCGTAGCCAAAGAACTCCCCCCGGCCGCACCGGTGTTTATGCCGCTGGACACCTTTACCGTCAATCTGCTGACGCCCGATAACAACCCGGATCGGGTGTTGTATATCGGCCTGACGTTACGCTTGCCGGATGAAAGTACCCGCCGCCAACTGAATGATTTCCTGCCGGAGGTGCGCAGCCGTCTGCTGATGCTGCTGTCTCGTCAGGAAGCGGGCCAGTTGAGCAGTGAACAAGGAAAGCAGCAACTGGTGGCGCAGATTAAGGACGTGCTTAGCCCGCCGCTGGTTAAGGGACAACCGAAGCAGGTGGTCAGCGACGTGCTGTTCACTGCCTTCATATTGCGGTAATCACTATGGGCGACAGCATTCTTTCACAGGCAGAGATCGACGCCTTGCTCAACGGCGACAGCGCGGGTGATGAACCCGAAGCGGTTGCCCTCAATGAGAGCGAGGTCAAGCCGTACGATCCGACCACCCAGCGCCGAGTGGTGCGCGAACGGCTGCACGCGCTGGAAATCATCAACGAACGTTTTGCCCGGCAGTTCCGCATGGGGTTATTCAACCTGCTGCGCCGCAGCCCGGACATTACCGTTGGCCCAATCAAGATCCAGCCGTACCACGAATTTGCTCGCAACCTGCCGGTGCCCACCAACCTGAACCTGGTGCACCTGAACCCGCTGCGCGGTACTGCGCTGTTCGTGTTCGCACCGAGCCTGGTGTTTATCGCCGTCGATAACCTGTTCGGGGGCGACGGTCGCTTTCCCACCAAAGTGGAAGGCCGCGAATTTACGCCAACCGAACAGCGGGTGATCAAGCGCATGCTGCGGCTGGCGCTGGACGCCTACGGCGACGCCTGGAGCGCAATTTACAAGATTGACGTGGAATACGTGCGCGCTGAAATGCAGGTGAAGTTCACCAACATCACCACGTCGCCAAACGACATCGTGGTCACCACCCCTTTCCAGGTGGAAATTGGCGCGCTGAGCGGTGAGTTCAACATCTGCATTCCGTTTGCAATGATCGAACCGCTGCGCGAACTGCTGACCAACCCACCGTTGGAGAATTCGCGGCAGGAAGACAGCCACTGGCGTGAAACGCTGGTGAAGCAGGTGCAGCATTCCGAGCTGGAGCTGATTGCCAACTTCGTCGATATCCCGATGCGCCTGTCGAAGATCCTGAAGTTGCAGCCGGGCGATGTATTACCGATTGATAAACCGGATCGCCTCATCGCCCACGTCGACGGCGTGCCGGTTTTGACCAGCCAATACGGCACGTTAAACGGGCAGTACGCCCTGCGTGTTGAACATTTGATTAACCCTATTTTGAATGCTCTGAGTGAGGAACAGCCCAAATGAGTGATCCTAAGCAACCGTCTGGCGAAGGAAAGGAATCCGTGGACGATCTGTGGGCTGATGCGTTTAACGAACAGCAAGCAACCGAAAAGACGTCTGCCAGCGATGCGGTGTTCAAATCGCTGGAGCCGCAGGATACCAGCGGCAGCCTGCAGGATATCGATCTGATCCTCGACATCCCGGTCAAATTGACCGTTGAACTGGGCCGCACCAAGATGACCATCAAGGAACTGCTGCGCCTGTCGCAGGGCTCTGTCGTGGCGTTGGACGGGCTGGCGGGTGAACCGCTGGATATTATGATCAACGGTTATCTGATTGCCCAGGGCGAAGTGGTGGTGGTGGCCGACAAATTCGGCGTGCGCATTACCGATATCATCACCCCTTCCGAGCGCATGCGCCGCCTGAGCCGCTGATGAACCCAAGCGCCGCCACGCCCACCGCGGGCACCTTGCAATCCACCGAGCCGGCACTGCCGGCCGGTTCAGTGCTGACGCAGGTCAGCAGCGCACTTGGCGGCATTTTGCTGCTGATCCTGCTGGCCGGCTGGCTGTTTCGTCGCCTGGGGTTTGCCCCGCAGGCACGCAACAGCAAACTGCTCAATCTGCGCGCCAGCTGTCAGGTTGGACAGCGCGAACGCGTGGTGGTGATCGAAGTGGATAACACCTTGCTGGTGTTGGGCGTCACCGCCCAGCAAATCACCCCGCTGCATAGCCTGCCCGTGCCGGTGCAGGACACCGACGCCGCCGAAGTGACCACGCCGGCGGATTTTCGCCAACTGATGCAAAAAGTTCTCAAACGTCCGGAAAAATCGGCATGAAATCCCTCGTTCAGTGTGTCGCCTTCTGTGGGCGAGGCAAAATACTTCTGCGCGTATTGGCAGCGACTTTACTGTTGCTCAGCCCCACCGCTTTCGCACAACTTCCCGGTCTGATCAGCCAGCCATTAGCCAACGGTGGCCAAAGCTGGTCGCTGCCGGTGCAAACCCTGGTGTTGCTGACTTCGCTCAGTTTCTTGCCGGCCATGCTGCTGATGATGACCAGCTTCACGCGCATCATCATCGTACTGGGTCTGCTGCGCAATGCCCTCGGCACCCCCTCTGCCCCACCCAACCAGGTGATGTTGGGCCTGGCGCTGTTCCTGACCTTTTTCATTATGTCGCCGGTGTTCGACAAGGTTTATCAGGACGCTTATCTGCCGTTCAGCCAGGACAAAATCAGCCTGGACATCGCGCTGGATAAAGGTTCACAGCCGCTGCGCGAGTTTATGCTGCGCCAAACGCGTGAAACCGATCTGGCGCTGTATGCCAAGCTCGCCAACCAGCCGCCGCTGGCCGGGCCGGAAGCGGTGCCGATGCGCATCCTGCTGCCGGCCTACGTCACCAGCGAACTGAAAACCGCGTTCCAAATCGGCTTCACGGTGTTTATTCCGTTCCTGATTATCGATCTGGTGGTCGCCAGCGTGTTGATGGCGCTGGGGATGATGATGGTGCCACCGGCAACCATCTCGTTGCCCTTCAAGCTGATGCTGTTTGTTCTGGTGGACGGCTGGCAACTGCTGCTGGGTTCGCTGGCGCAAAGTTTTTATTCGTAATTCGCGGCATACCCGCCGCCACAGAGGGATCCATAATGACACCAGAATCGGTTATGGCGCTGGGCACCGAGGCGATGAAGGTGGCGTTGGCCCTGGCCGCGCCGCTGTTGCTCGCCGCGTTGGTCAGCGGCCTGGTGGTCAGCCTGCTGCAGGCCGCGACCCAGATCAACGAAATGACGCTGTCGTTCATTCCCAAAATCCTGGCGGTGGTCGCGACCATCGTGATTGCCGGACCGTGGATGCTGAACCTGCTGCTGGACTATATGCGCACGCTGTTCACTAACCTGCCCAACCTGATTGGTTAACCATGCTCACATTTGACAGCGCGCAGTTCGGCGTCTGGCTCAGCCAATATTTCTGGCCGCTGCTGCGCATTTTGGCGCTGATCAGCACCGCGCCGGTATTCAGCGAAAAGCAGATCAGCAAGAAGGTGAAAATTGGCCTCGGCGGGCTGATCGTGATACTGATTGCCCCCGGGCTGCCCACCAGCACCGTGCCTATTTTCTCTGCGGCCGGTTTGTGGCTGGCGGCCCAGCAAATCCTGATCGGTGTCGCGCTGGGCCTGACCATGCAGTTCGCCTTCGCGGCGATACGGCTGGCCGGCGAAGTGATCGGCATGCAGATGGGTTTGTCGTTCGCCACCTTCTTCGATCCCAGCGGCGGGCCGAACATGCCAGTGTTGGCACGGCTGCTCAACCTGCTGGCGATGCTGCTGTTTCTCAGCTTCAACGGCCATCTGTGGCTGATTTCTCTGTTGGTGGACAGCTTCCATACCCTGCCGATCCAGGCCGAGCCGCTTAACGGCAATGGCTTTCTCGCCTTGACCCAGGCCGGTTCGCTGATTTTCATCAACGGCATGATGCTGGCACTGCCGCTGATCTGCCTGTTGCTGACGCTGAACATGGCGCTCGGCCTGCTTAACCGCATGACACCGCAGCTGTCGGTGTTCGTCATCGGTTTCCCGGTGACCATGACCATTGGCATTATGACCATCGGCATGATGATGCCGATGCTGGCGCCGTTTTGTGAGCACCTGTTTGGCGAGTTCTTCGATCGCCTGGCCGATGTCGTCGGCAGCATGACCCCCTAGCATTACCCTCACAGTGCGGCTTAACGGCCGCCTGACGCCGGATAAAGTGGCAACAAATTCCCTTTCTCAGTATAAAAAATTGGAAAAAGCAAATTATCACTATTTGCCTTCAATTACTCTTATTGGCTTGAATAATAAAATACCCACCCTAGAATGTCCTTATTAAATAAAAACATCAAAAAAATAAATTCAATAAATAAGGAGTGGGACACACTGTAAAAAACAGAGACGTGATAATAAAAGCATCCATTTAATGCTCGTTATAATTTAAAAAACATCACCGGCATGCCCGGCGAAGCTGGCACATTTATTTTCTACGGACTTATTACTTACCCTACAAAAGGAATATAAAAATGAAAGCTAAAACCAACCGAAGAGCACGCAGGGCCTTAGGCCTGGCACACTGGGCCACCAACCGTTCTCAGATTGCCTTGTCACCCAATGGTGAAAAATGGCTGGTGGTAAAAAAGAAAAAATAACCACGGGGGTTATCCCAAAAAAATATAATTTGCGCTCTTATCTCTGCACTCCCCCTTGAATATTCTAACGCTTCCCGCCGTTAAATTCAGGCAGATATAAGTGCACATAATTTCGGGTAGCCGAAAAAAAGGCACGTCACGCCAAACCTGTGTGGGGGAAGCGTGACGTGCCAAACAAGTGCGCCCGGTTTCAAGAATTCCCTACCGCTGCTACGCAGCAATAACGTCTTCTAAGCACACCCAAAGAGATTGCCCGCCGTGACTGCACGGCAGGCTAAGAGCTATTTATTACCCGGTACTATGGATTTCGATGCCCCACCCCAGCTAGCGTAGGGGCGCGGCATGCTGCGCCCGTATCAACCATACTGGAGTGGATCTATCGGCCCCGCACAGCAAAGGGGATTAGCGATTCAACTGGAACAGCGACATCCCCTGCATATCCCCGAAGGTTTTGTATGACGCCTGCAAGGCCGCCTGCTGCATGAAATAGCTGGAAATCGACTCGGCCAGATCGGCATCAACCAGCGCGCTCATTTGCGTTTTGTTGATCATGTCGCGGTCCTTGCCGATACTGTCCAGCGTATCCATTTCCTGCAGTTGGCTGCCCAGCTCCGCGCGCACGCTAAGCACTCTGTTATAAGAGTTGTCCAGGCCGCGGTTGGCTTTGGCCAGCGCATCGTTCACCTGCTGCTTGGTGGCATCATCCGCATCCTTCTGCGGTGTTTTCAACGCCTTCAGCGCGATATCAATGCTTTCAAACACGTTAGCGACGGAGGCGCTGCCATCCGGTTCCGGCTTCGGGTTGCTGGTCAATGCCATGAAGACCTTATCGCCGGTATGGCCAATGGTCATGGTGCGGTTGGCATCCACTTTCTGCTCGACCGGCGTGTTGCCGCCGACATAGCTGACCGATCCGCCCTTGTCTTCAAAGGGAGGCTTGTCGTTCACAAAACCGCCAAACATATAGCGGCCGTTGCCGTCGGTGCTGTTGGCCTGGTTGAGCAACTGATCTTTCAGCCCCTGCAGCTGGGTCGCCAGCGAATCGCGGTCGTCGTCGCTTTTGGTGCCGCCGGCGCTGACGATCAGCGCTTTCATATCGGAGATGGTGCTGGTCACCCCGGCCAGCACGGTCTCTTCCATCGACACGCTTTGACGGGCAAAGGTCCGCGCCAAGGCATATTGGGTGTTTTCCGACTGTGATTGAGCCAGCATCACCGCCTGCGAAGCCGCCAGAGGATCGTCGGACGGATTGCTGACTTTTTTGCCGGTGGAAAGCTGCTCGGCGGCTTTCATAAACAGCGACTGATTGCCGGTAATGCCGGACATGTTCTGTTGGTACATCATGCTGGTGGACATGCGCATGGTGCGGGTTCCTCAAAATCAGCGACCGGAACCGCCAGGGCTCCGGTCAAAGTGGAAATCAACGGATATTCAGCAGTGCGTCAAACATTGAGCTGGCGGTTTGAATGACCTGTGCATTGGCCATGTAATATTGCTGAAAACGCAGCAATTCACCGTACTCTTCGTCCAGGTTGACGCCGGAGATCGACTGCTGCTGAATGGTCAGCTGCTTGACGATATTGGCCTGAGAAGTCGCCGAAACCTTGGCCGATGCCGTCTGGTTACCAACGCTGCTCACCATGCTGGCGTAAGCGCCGCTGAAGGTGGCTTTGCCGTCGACCAATTTTTTGGTCTGCAGATCGAGCAGCTTTTTGGCGTTTTCGTTATCGCCGCGGCCGCTGTCGTCTTTGCCGGCGGCGGCGATGTTCGCCGAGTCGGTAATCGCGACTTTCAAACTGCCCGCCACGTCGCTGACCGGCTTCACGGTAAAGCTGTCGTTCTTTTGTGCCGTGCCGTCGATGTCGACCTTCAGGCCGTCAAAGCTCAGCGTCGGTTTGCCGGTGGTGGCATCGACGCCCGCCGTGGCGTTGACCTTCACGTTGTCCGGCAGACGGCTGACCTGCCAGTTGCTGCCGTCGAACTCCACCCGGTAATCGTTGGCCTTCACCTTGCTGGTATCGGTGTAGGACACCGACAGCGCCGCATCGCCGGCATTGCGGCTGTTATCCACCACGCGCCCACCACCGAAGCTGAAGAAATCGGTGCCTGCGTCGCCGTTGAGATCGAACCCGGCACGGTGCTGCTGGTTAAAGCTGTCCGCCATCGCCAGCGCCAATTGCCCCAACTGGTTGCGTGCGCTATCCAGCGATTCGCTGCGGAACTTCAGTACGCCGCTAACGCTGCCGCTGGTAATTTGCCCTTCCGGCACTTCGCTGACGCCGTTGCCGCGGTTATAGCCGATGGTCAGGCGAGAAGGATCGCCGCTGGAAGGCACTGCCTCCACCTGGTAGGCATTGCTCCCCTGCACCAGCGTCAGGCCGTTGGCGAAAGACACGGTATAAGCGTCGCCGTCTTGCTGCATCACCTGCACGCCCACCACCTGGTTTAACTCAGTCACCAGTTGGTCGCGCTGATCGAGCAAGGCATTCGGCTCACCGCCGCTGCCGCGCAGGCGGGTAATTTCATCGTTCAGTTTGGCGATTTGCTGGCTGTAGCTGTTGATCTGGTTAGCGCTGTCGCTGAGCTGTTGGTTAACGCCGCTGTCCATATCGCGCAGGTATTTGTCAGTGTTATTGAACTGATTGACCAACCCATTGGCCTTGCCCAGCACCGTTTGGCGCGCGGCGTCATCGCCGGCGTTGCTGACCAGGTTCTCCAGGTTGCTGAAGAAATCCTGCATATTGGTCGACAAGGTATTGGTTTTGCTCGCCAGCAGGTTATCGATCTGCGAGATTTTCTCGAAGTAGGCGTTCTGTGCCCCGGCCTGGCTCTGTGCTCCGCGCAACTGATTGGTGATGAACTGGTTGTACTCGCGGTTAACGCTGGTCACGGTGACCCCGTTGCCAATGAAGCCACTCATGGTACTCATACCGCCGTTCTGCGCCAGGATCGCAGTCTGTCGGTTATAGCCCGCCACGTTGTAGTTAGAGATGTTGTTACTGACGGTGCTGAGCGCCACCTGAGCCGCATTCAGCCCGCTCATCGCGGTATTGATTAAGCTGTTGGACATAGAAGTTCCTTTTGCTGCGGCGCCGGTGGCCCACAGGAGTCAATTAATCTGCTGAGCCGTTCACTCAGCCTGTCTTGGTTATCGGCAAAAACGGGGGAAACTTGAGGGAAAAATCCGGGTCCAGCATGCTGGACCCCTACATTTAAATACGGCCTATTGCGTAGGGGCGCTGCATGCTGCGTCCAGTGGCTAAAAAAGATCCTTCAGGTCGTGGGTATACGCCTTCACCACCTGCTCGCCGGCGTTTTTCATCTGCTGTATCACGCTGACCAACTTGCTGGCATATTGCGGATCGGTGGCATAACCGGCCTGTTGCAGCGCCTGCGCCGCCTGCTCCGGGCTGCGGGCGTTGGCCACCCCGGCGTAGCGTGGGTTATTAGTCAACAGCTTGACGTAGTCGGCCATCGCCTCGACGTAAGAACCGTAAACCCGGAACTTCGCCTTGATCTTCTTCGCCGCGCCCTGCTCGAACTCGGTGGTGGTGATCTCGGTCACCGGCCCGTCCCAGCTGCCGCCCGCCTTGATGCCAAACAGGTTGTAGCTCGGCGAACCGTCGGCGGCCGGGATCTCACGCTGACCCCAGCCGGACTCCAGCGCGGCCTGTGCCACAATCAGCTGATGCGGAATGCCGCTCTGCTGGCTGACGACGCGCGCAGGAGTAGACAGCCGGGCAACAAAGTTGCCGTTGTTGAGCGGCAGCGGGGCAGCGCTCGGCGCTTTCGGCACCGCGCGGCGGAGAGTCTGCTCCAGCGCCTGATTCGGCAGCGTTCGCAACACCTCATCGTCCAGCGCCATCGGCGACGTGCCCGCCGTTTCGCTCGGCACCGCGTTGGCGTTGCTCATCTGCTTCACCATCATGTCGGCCAGCCCCAGGCCTTTCTGCGACATCTGCTGGGCAATTTGCTGGTCATACATTGAGGTGTAGAGCCGAGACTGATCGCTGCTCAAGATCCCATCCTGCGGCAGCGCGGCACGCATGCTTTTCAGCATCATCTGCACGAACATGCCTTCAACCTGCTGCGCCACCTGTTTCAGGTTGCCCTGCGGATCGCTCGCCGCATCGCGTTTCAGTCCATTAAGCGCCTGCGCGTCATAGGCGGCGCCCGACATTGCCATCAGATCGCCGGCCATCAGATAATTTCCAGCTTGGCGCGCAGACAGCCGGCGCTTTGCATCGCCTGCAGGATAGACATCAGATCGATCGGCGTTGCCCCCAACGCGTTAAGCGCGCGGATCACGTTGTTCAGATTGGCGCTGGCGTTGACCTTCTGCAGCGAGCCGCCCTGCTGTTGCACCGAAATCTGGGTGTTCGGCGTCACCACCGTTTGCCCGCCGCCAAACGGGGTATTTGGCTGGCTGACGGTATTTTGCCGATCGACCACCACCGACAGGTTGCCTTGCGCCACCGCGCAGGAATCCAGGATCACGTCGCGGTTCATTACTACCGAACCGGTGCGTGAGTTGATGATCACCTTGGCGTCGATCGCCCCGACGCTGACATTAATGTTCTGGATCTCCGCCAGGAAGCGCACCTGCGAACTGTTGCCCTGTGGCACCAGCACCTGAATGGTACGGGCGTCCAACGGTGAAGCCGTGCCACCGCCGCGTTGACGGTTGATGGCGTCGCTGATCTGTTGTGCCAGCGTAAAGTCTTCATCGTTGAGCTGCAGGTTAATCACTCCGCCGGCCCCAAAGGTGGTCGGCAGCTCGCGCTCAATGGTGGCGCCGTTGCTGATGCGCCCACCGGCCAGTTGGTTAACCTGTACGCTGCTGCCACCGGCCGAAGCGCCGGCTCCGCCGACCAGCACGTTGCCCTGCGCCAGCGCGTAAACCTGATTATCTACCCCTTTCAGCGGCGTCATCAGCAAAGTGCCACCACGCAGGCTCTTGGCGTTACCCATGGAGGACACCACCACGTCGATATTCTGCCCGGTGCGCGAAAACGGCGGCAGCTTGGCGGTGACCATGACCGCCGCCACGTTTTTCAACTGCATGTTGGTGCCCGGTGGCACGGTGATACCCAACTGCGACAGCATGTTGCTCAGGCTCTGGGTGGTGAACGGGGTCTGCATGGTCTGGTCACCGGAACCGTCCAGCCCCACCACCAGTCCGTAACCGATCAGCGCGTTATCGCGTACGCCCTGCACCGTGACCAGATCGCGAATGCGCTCCGCCGCGGCCGGCAGGCTCAGCGCACAAATCACCAGCGCCATTAGAAATTTCTTTAACATTGGAACCTCATTCGCCTTACCCACAAGGCGTTATTGTCGCAGGCAGTTTGGGGGCGGGCGGCGCACAGGGAATGGAGCGTACACGCAGTACGTGACTGCCCCGAGCACTGCCCAACCTCAAAATGGCAAGAAAAATAGCCTGTACTCAAAACGGTGAGACATTTAAGAAGAAGCGCTGTAACCACCCCATGGTCTGCGCTTCGTTGATATAGCCGTTACCGACATATTCAATGCGCGCATCCGCCACCTGGGTGGAGGTAACCGAGTTGCTGCCACTGATGGTGCGCGGGTTGACGACCCCGGAGAAACGGATAAATTCGGTGCCCTGATTAATGGCGATCTGTTTTTCCCCCACCACGTGCAGGTTTCCGTTCACCAGCACCTGATTGACCGTCACGGTAATGGTGCCGTTAAAGGTGTTGTTGGCGTTGGCCCCGCCCTTGCCACCGAAGGTGCTGTCACCGGAGATATCCATGTCGGCACGCGCATTGCCTAGCAAGCCATCGAGGTAGCGTGGCGAGGTGGCCACGCCGAACTTGCTGGCCCCGTTGCGGCTGGCGTTGGCAGAGGAGCTTTTGCTGGCGCTGACGTTTTCCTGCAGCACGATCGTCAGGGTATCGCCGACGTTGCGCGGACGACGGTCTTCAAACAGCGGCTGATAACCGTAGTTCATCGGCTGCACCGTCTGGAAAATGGAACCGTTCGGCACGGGCGCGCCCGCCGGCGCCGGCTGTGCCGTGGTAGCCCCGTCAACCAGGGGTTTATGTGGAATGTAAGCGCAGCCGCTCAGCGTCAGCATCACCATTGCCGCCAGCCAGCGTTTTCCTTGCGGCGGATTTTCCATCAGAGTTGTGGTTACCACGGGTATCGCCTTTGTTTCACAAAATAGGGTTACGGGCGCTGCAGCACCCGTGAATGTGTTGACAAAGTGGGGAAAAAGCGTGGTTTTTCCCCACTTTGTGGTTATTAGCCGAAAATCAATAATTTGATTTTCCTTCATTTTTTGTTAGCAAATCCTGACCTTCCAACCCTGTTTTAAGATTGGTTAACGACCTTGCGGGCGCAGCGGCGCCCGTCAATTACAGTTGCGTCAGCTTTTGCAGCATCTGATCGGACGTCGATACCGCTTTGCTGTTGATTTCGTAAGCACGTTGGGTCTGGATCATGTTGACCAGCTCTTCCGCCACGTTGACGTTGGAGGTTTCCACATAGCCCTGATACAGCAGACCGGCACCGTTTAGCCCAGGCGTGCTCTCGTTCGGCGCGCCGGAACTCTCGGTTTCCTGGTACAGGTTCTCGCCCATGCTTTCCAGGCCGCTGTCATTGATAAAGGTGGTCAGCGTCAGTTGGCCCACCTGCTGGGCGGCGGTCTGCCCCTGCAGGGTGGCGCTGACGATGCCGTCGCGGCCTACGGTGATGCTCAGGGCATTGGCCGGAATGGTGATCGCCGGTTGTACCTGGAAGCCGCTGGCGGTCACCAGTTGGCCGTTCTGATCTCTCTGGAACGAGCCGTCGCGGGTATAGGCCAGGGTGCCGTCCGGCATCATCACCTGGAAAAAGCCCTGCCCCTTGATGGCGATGTCCTTGCTGTTGTTGGTCTGCGACAGGTTGCCCTGGCTGTGCAGACGCTCGGTCGCCACCGGCCGCACGCCGGTACCGATCTGCAGTCCGGACGGCAGCGTCGTCTGCTCGGAGGACTGCGCCCCCGGCTGACGCATGGTCTGGTACAGCAGATCTTCGAACACTGCACGCTGGCGTTTAAAACCGTTAGTGCTGACGTTGGCCAGGTTGTTGGCGATCACGTCCATATTGGTCTGCTGCGCATCCAGACCGGTTTTGGCAATCCATAAAGATGGGATCATGGGTTATTTCCTTGCTAATTAACTCATTGATAACAATGAATTGGCGCGCTGTTCATTTTCATCCACGCTGTGGATGACCTTCATTTGCATTTCAAAACGGCGGGCGTTGGCAATCATGTCGACCATGGTTTCCATCGGTTTGACGTTGCTGCCTTCCAGCACGCCCGGCATCACCTGCACCAGCGGATCGTTCGGCAACTGATTGCCGCGCTGCCGTTGGGTTTCCGGCGTCAGGCGGAACAACCCGTCATCGCCACGCATCACTTCGCGCGCGTCGGCCTTCACCAGTTTCAGCCTGCCGATCTGTGCAATGCTGTTCGGCGGATCGCCCGCATTCAGCGCCGAGATGGTCCCGTCGGCGGCAATGGTGATCTCTGCCGACGGGGGTACCTCAATCGGTCCGCCGTCGCCCATCAGCGGCACGCCCTGCACCGTCAACTGCCCGGTGGAGGAGATCTGGATGTTACCGTTACGGGTGTAGGCTTCGCCGCCGTCCGGCAGGCTGACGGCCAGAAAGCCGTCCTGCTGCAGCGCCACGTCCAGCGGGCGGGCGGTGTAATTCAGCGCCCCCTGGCTCATGTCCGCGCCCGGCGTTGACGCGGTAACCAGCGTTCGCGTCGGCAAGCTTGGCCCATCCACCGGCACGGCACGCAGCGCCGACAGCTGGGCGCGAAAGCCCGGCGTCGATGCGTTGGCCAGATTATTGGCGGTGACAGACTGTTGCTCCAGCGTCTGTCGCGCTGCGCCCATCGCGGTATAAATCGCGTGATCCATAAATCAGTCCTATTAGCGCAGGCTAACCAGCGTTTGCAGAATCGAGTCCTGCGTTTTGATGGTTTGGGCGTTCGACTGGTAGTTACGTTGTGCGACGATCATGTTCACCAGTTCCTGGCTCAGATCGACGTTGGAGGCTTCCAGCGCGCCGCTGGTCAGTTTGCCCAAACCGCCGTTGCCCGCCAGACCTACGCGTGGCTGACCGGATGCGCCGGTTTCCTGCCAAACGTTATCGCCCTGAGAAGACAGGCCTTCCGGGTTGGAGAAGTTGGCCATGACGATCTGACCCAGCACCTGAGTCTGCTGGTTGGAGTAGATGCCCATCACCGTGCCGTCGTTGTTGATCTGGAAGTTGGTGTATTCGCCTGCGCCATAGCCATCCTGCGACACTTTGCTGACGGAGTCGGCGCTGACGCTCTGCTGCATGCTCTTGGCGAAATTCAGGGTGAAGTTCTGTGCCGGCGCGCCATCTTTGGCTTCCATCGGGATCAGCATGCTGAATTCGCCGGCGGTGCCTTGTTTGCTGGTGGTGCTGGCCAGATTGCCGCTGGTGTCGAACGTCATGGTACCGGCATCTACCGGAGCAGCCGTTCCATCCTGGGTATAAACCTGCCACTTGTTCTCGTCGGTTTTTACAAAGTAGGCGTTGATGTTGTGCGCGTTACCTAACGAGTCATAAGTGGTGATGGTGTTGACGTAGTTGTAAGAATCCTTCTTGGCGGGATCGAAGGTGTGGTTATCCGGAACCTTATGCGTGGATTTAAGGTTGGCGACCATGTTGCCGGAGGTTGATGCCTTGGCGTTCATCATGCCTTCCGGAATGCTCAGCGGCACCGGGTTCGCGCCCTGTTGAATGGTCGGCGGCGTACCGGCAGCCGGGTAGCCGGTCAGTTGCAGGCCCTGCATGTTGGTCAGGTTACGGTTTTCATCCAGTTTGAACTGGCCGTTACGGCTGTAGAAAATGCCGCCGTCTTGATCCTGCAGACGGAAGAAACCGTTGCCGGAAATCGCCACGTCCAGCGCACGGCTGGTGCCGGTGGTGGTGCCGCCTTTAAAGTTCTGGGTGATCCCCGCCACCTTAACGCCCAGGCCAACCTGTGAACCGGCGAACATGTCAGCAAAGGAAACGCTGCCTGATTTAAAACCGGAAGTGGCGGAGTTAGCGATGTTGTTACCGATCACGTCCAGATTGGTTGCTGCCGCGTTTAAGCCGCTTACTGCCTGAGAAAAGGCCATGTCATTCTCCGAATAGTGGTCAGGCTATCGTCCGATAACGCCTGATAGTGTTTTGAGATACCCAATAGCTTTCATGTTGCAGTTAGGCGGCAAGCGCAGGAGTCCCCAGGAGCTTACTCACGTAAGTGACTGGGGTGAGTGCGCACAGCCAACAACGCTGCAGCCTGAAGGATGAAGGGTATTGGGTTAAAGGATCTGCCGGACATCCTCCAGCGTGGCGCTGCCCGCCAGGCCCAGATCCAGCTTCGCGCCGTTCGCGTCGCGGATGACGCCGTTGACCATGCCAAAATGCAGATTGCGCGCCACCAGCTGTTCGCCGTTGGCTTTGGCGTTGATCGTAAAGCTGTAGGCACCGTCCGGTGCGGTGGTGCCGTCCGTCATCGATCCGTCCCAACTGAACGAATGCACGCCAGCGGTCAGGCCGCCGAGATCAATGGTGCGTACCGCTTTGCCGGTGGCGTCGGTAATGGTGGCGGTCACCGAGTCGGCCGCACGCTCCAGTTCCAGACCAAACGGCGTGGTGCTGACCTTGCCGTCTTTGCTGCCGGCCAGAATATTGCTGCCCGGGACCATCACGCCGTGGCCGATCAAAGCGGTAGCCTGCAGCGATTGATTGCTGTTGATCTGCCCGGAGATCGACCCCAGCGTGGTGTTGAGTTTCTCGATGCCCTGAACGGTATTGATCTGCGCCAATTGGCTGGTCAGTTCATTGTTCTGCATCGGGTTGGTCGGATCCTGATTCTTCAACTGCGCCACCAGCAGCGTCAGGAAGCTGTTGCTCAGATCCTGGCTGGTGTTATTTTTTGCGTTGGCACCGATGACGCTGTTATCCAGCGATTCAGTGGTGGTTGCGGCAATCGCCATGGCAAGCTCCGGTTATTGACCCAGCGTCAGGGTTTTCATCATCATCGACTTGGTGGTGTTGAGCACCTCGACGTTGGCCTGATAGCTGCGGGAGGCGGAAATGGTGTTGACCATCTCACCCACCACATCCACGTTAGGCATGCGCACATAGCCCTTGCCGTCTGCCAGCGGATTACCCGGTTGGTAAACCAGACGCTCCGGCGCCGGGTCGTCAACCACCTGCGCTACGCGTACGCCGCCGGTAGGTTGTCCGGCCGCGGCGGCAACTTCAAACACCACCTGCTTGGCGCGGTAGGGTTGGCCATCCGGCCCGGTGACGCTGTCGGCATTGGCCATGTTGCTGGCGCTGACGTTCATGCGTTGCGACTGGGCAGACAGCGCCGAGCCGGAGATATCAAAAATATTCAGTAGCGACATGCGCCTTATCCTTGTTGTAACACTGACATCATCCCTTTGATCTGACCGTTGATCAGCGTCAGGTCGGTCTGATACTTCAGGCTGTTATCGGCGAAGTTGGTGCGTTCGCGATCCATGTCAACCGTGTTGCCGTCCATGGAGGGCTGATCCGGCACGCGGAACAGCAAGTCGAGCTGTGGCGGCTGCATGTTCTGCGCCGGAATATGGCGCGATGACGTCATGTTCAGCGCAATGCCGCTGCCGCTGGCGCGCCCTTGCTCCAGCACCTTGTTCAGTTGGCCGGCGAAATCGATATCCCGCGCCTGATAACCCGGGGTGTCTGCGTTGGCGATGTTGGCGGCCAGAATTTCCTGCCGCTGGGCGCGCAGGTTCAGCGCCTCTTGACCAAAGCGCAGAGCAGCGTCCAGTTTGTCGATCATGCTCCCTCCGCGAGGTTAGAATTTGGAGCCGACAGCATAAACGTCCCTTCCGCCAGCCTATCGTGGGAATAAGGGCAAAATGCGTCGCTATTTATCTGCTTAGCCTGCGCGCACTCCGGGTACACTTACGTGCACCCTGAGGCTTTTTGAGGAAGAAGCGGAGATGAAAGCGAAAATGCTGTTGTTGGCAGCCCTGCTGTGCAGCCTGAACGCACGGGCCGAAGATCTGGCGGCGCAGATCGATCGCTTCATCAGCAGCCAGTTCAGCGGCAGTCCGGTGCAGGTTAAAGTGCTGGTGCGCACGCCCGCCACCCAATGGCCACAGTGCGAATTCCCGCAGCTCTCTTTGCCACAGAATGCGCGGCGTTGGGGTAATATCAGCGTTTCGGCACGCTGCGGCCAGGAACGGCGCTTTATCCAGACCCAGGTTCAGGTGATCGGCCAATATCTGGTGTCGGCCCGCGGCATCAGCGCCGGCAGCAAGCTGACGGCGGCGGACATCAGGTTCAAAAGTGGCCGGCTCGACACCTTGCCACCGCGCACGCTAAGCGAAACCGGCAAAGCACTGGGGGCTGTCAGCCTGCGCAATATCAGTCCCGGTCAGCCGCTGACCTTCGCCATGCTGCGTCGCGCCTGGGTTATCAAGGCCGGTCAGGCGGTGCAGGTGACCGCGCAGGGAAGTGGATTTAACATCAGCGGTACGGGCAAAGCCATGAACAATGCCGCCGCCGAAGACAATGTCCGTGTGCGTATGGCTTCCGGACAAATCGTCAGCGGCATAGCCAGTGATGACGGTACGATCCGTATTGGGTTATAAAAAGGTAAAGGTTTATCAAAACTTGCCGATAAGAAAATCATAAGCAGACTTTTATTGGCCGCCAGGGCCACAAAAATATCAGCCATTGCCTTCGCGGCGATGGCATCGATGGAGATTGACCATGAGTATCGATCGCACCCAGCGGCTGCAACCCGTTCCAACGGTGCAACCTCGTGAAACCGCGACTGAAAGCCCACTTCAGCCACGCAAAGCTGCCCAGACGGAAAGCACCGTCAGCGGCACCCAGGTAAAATTGAGCGACGCGCAAGCGCGCCTGATGCAGCCGGGTACGCAAGATATTGATATGAATCGGGTGGACGCCATCAAGCAGGCGATCCGCAACGGCGAACTGAAAATGGATGCCGGGAAAATTGCCGATGCGCTACTGAAAGACGCGCAAAGCGATGCCCTGTGGATGGCTAACGGCCAGCAAACGCCGGAGGCTTAACCCTCGGGTTAAACACCAAGGAATTCTTTGACAGGTGGTTATTCGTAATGGAAAGTCTGGCGCAACTGATTGATAAGCTGTTGGAAACCCTGAATGCGCTGAGTACGGTGCTGACGGAAGAACATCATCTGCTCTGTTCGGGACAATTACCGGGCGTGGCGCTGCAACGCGCTACCGATGCCAAGAGCCAGTTGCTGGCCACGGTAAACTATCTGGAGCAGCAGCGGCTGAACCTGGAGCGCGCACAGGGGCAACAGGCACCCTATTCCGCGCACCCGCGCCTGGCGGACGGCTGGCAACGAGTACAAACGCTCAGCCAGCAGCTGCGGGAAAAAAACCAGCATAACGGCATGCTGCTCAATCAACAGATCGATCACAACGCTCAGGCGTTGGCGATCCTGAGCAAGCAAAACAAATCGCTCTACGGCCCGGATGGCCAGTCGCGCAATGCCAGCCTGCTGGGGCGAAAAATCGGCGTTTAATCAAAGAATGATTGTTGATACACCTGAGCGGGCTCAACCGGTGGATGATAAGACCCCAGGGCTATTTGACGAACGGCAGGTCCGAGTACCTTGTGGTATAGCTGGGGGACAGCATTTCGCGTTTCATCGCCCAGCTTTTTTGGATCCCCTGCCCGGCAAACCACACAGTGCCCCGACCGGACTGATTAAGCCGATCAAGGGTCTGCATTAACTCACTGCTGTTAGGCCTGGGCTGGTGTTCATCAAACAAATTAAGCTGCGCCACCCCCTGGCTAAAAAAATCACTCAGCATCACACCGGCTTTCATATAGCGAAAATCGTCTTTCCAGATACGGTCAAGCGCGCTGACTGCAACGCGAATAATGTCACGCGTATCGTTGGAAGGGATCGCCAGGCGCCCGCTGGCCTGAGGGCCGTAAAATGTTTCATTTTCGGCATGGGGACTGGTTCGCATAAAGACGCTGATCACACAGCAGAACTGCTTCTCTGCCCTGAGCTTTTCGGCTGCGCGTTCCGCATAGGTACAAATGGCCTGGCGCATATCTTGATAAGCCGTGATGCGGTGACCAAATGAGCGGCTACAGATGATCTGCTGTTTGGTGGGCGCAAACTCATCCAATGCCAAACAGGATTCGCCGCGCAATTCACGAACCGTACGTTCGAGTACCACATTAAAGTGTTTACGGATCACCCAGGTTGAACAGTCAGCAAGCTGTAGCGCCGTTTCGATCCCCATAAAGCTGAGCTTCTTGCCGATGCGGCGGCCCACGCCCCACACCTCGTCCACCGGCACTAACGCCAGCAGTTTTCGCAGACGCTCAGGATCGGACAACTCAACAACGCCCCCCGTTTGACGCCACTTCTTTGCCGCAAAATTGGCGATCTTCGCCAGTGTCTTGGTTTGCGCGATCCCCACGCCAACGGTTAACCCGGTATTCTTTAACACCCGATCGCGCATTTGATGGCCAAAGGTGCTCAGCGGAAGGCTGCTACTCAGGCCAGACACATCGATAAAAGCTTCATCGATGGAGTATATCTCTACGACAGGGGCCATCTCGATTAGCGTCAGCATCACCCGATGGCTGAGATCGGCATAAAGCGTATAATTCGAGCTGAAAACGCTGACCTGCTGGTGCCGTAATTGCTCTTTGATTTTGAAGTAAGGCGCCCCCATTTTGATGCCCAGCGCTTTGGCTTCCGCCGAAAGTGAAATAACGCATCCGTCATTGTTTGAAACGACGACGATCGGTTTGCCCTTAAGATCTGGCCGAAAAACAGTCTCGCAGGACGTGTAGAAGC
Source organism: Serratia sp. AXJ-M (assembly GCF_046531865.1). Classification (NCBI taxonomy): domain Bacteria; kingdom Pseudomonadati; phylum Pseudomonadota; class Gammaproteobacteria; order Enterobacterales; family Yersiniaceae; genus Serratia; species Serratia sp. AXJ-M. Next base: position 3,156,890 of record NZ_CP059394.1, read on the forward strand.
TGTTGACGTCAACAAGTGCGAACATGTCGGTTTGATTTCAAGGTAAATGTCACAACGCCAAAGATTTCCAGCTCTTCTTCGGCCTGGAAAACGATCGGAGAATAATCCGTATTATGAGGCACCAGCTGAATACGTGGATGGGTTTGCAGCTCCTTCACGGTAAATTCGCCGGCCACTGCCGCTATGACGATGTCGCCATGAACGGCGGTCAAGGAACGATCAACCACCAGTAAGTCACCGTGGCTGATACCTGCGCCGATCATCGAATCACCACTGACCCGGACAAAGTACGTCGCACTGGGGTGTTTCACCACCAGCTTATTCAGGTCGAGACTGTCTTCGACATAGTCCTGAGCCGGACTGGGAAAACCGCAGGAGACTCGCTCCATAAAGAGGGGAAGTAATAAACCGGGAGTGAGCTGACTGGGGTGAATAAACTGCATAATGGCGGATCCGAATAACTGTATTTATATACAGTATCCATGATCGGCCGCAACGATCAAGCGGCGTATAATAAAATTCCTGAAAGCAGTTGAAGCATCAGGAAATTTAAATTGGCCTACCTGCCCCGTGGCTAAACACGCTTTGGGGCAACGGAATAAAACCAGGTCGAAGGCAACGGCCTGAGGAGCCTGGCTTGTGTCGTTTTAGTTTTACTCGTAATTCACAATCACCTGATTGCTGATCACGCGCAGCGGCGGATTCAGGCTGCCGCGCGCCTGCACGTAATAAACAAAACGCAGTTCGGCGTTCGCCGGTTCCCCTTTCAGCCCGGTGCTGCTGCCGCTGCCGCCGCCCAACACAATGCAGCGCGTCAGGGTGCAAAGCTGCGCCTGCATGCCCGCCGGCTCATCGGCCAGCAGCCGGTAACGCCAGCTTACGCTGGTGATGCGGGCATTGGCGTCCGGCAACGCATTGGGGGCGCGTAACCCCGGCGATTCCCCCCGCTCACCACCATATTCCAGCGTGGCGCCGACGCTGTCGGCTACCCAAGAACCGGATGCTGCCTGCACGCTCAACGGCGCTAACAGGCAAATTAACGCCAGACGGTGTTTCATTATGCGGCCCCAATGGTGGAGGTCATGCGGATTTGGCGGTCGTCATTGATCTCCAGATTCGACAACACCACCATCTGCGGCAGGCTGCGACGCAGGAAACGCGCCAGCAAGGCCCGCAGTGCGTGATTCACTAACAGTACCGGCGGCGCGCTGAGCATTTCCTGCCGCTGCAACGCCTGTTTGGCCTGATCCAATAAACGATCCGCCAGGCCCGGTTCCAAACCGCCGCCGCCCTGCAGCGCTTGCAGTAACAGACGCTCGAGCTGGGTATCCAGGCCAATCACCTGAATTTCACCGTTGCCCGGGAACCACTGTTGGGTGATCGCCCTTCCCAGCGCCACGCGCACCACGGTGGTCAGCTCATAAGGGTCGGTTTGTGATGGGGCATGCTCCGCCAGCGTTTCAATAATGGTGCGCATATCGCGGATGGAAACCCGTTCCGCCAGCAGGTTCTGCAACACCTTGTGCAGCGTGGTCAGGCTTACCACGCCCGGCACGAAATCTTCGGTCAGCTTCGGCATGTCCTGTGCGACGCGATCCAGTAATTGCTGCGCTTCCTGTCGGCCAAACAGCTCACTGGCAAACTGGCCAATCAAATGATTAAGGTGCGTCGCGACCACCGTGCTGGCTTCCACTACGGTGAAGCCCTGGATCTGCGCCTGCTCGCGCAGCGCGCTGTCAATCCATACCGCTTCCAGCCCAAACGCCGGATCGGTGGTTTTATCCCCCGCCAACTCGCCCACCGCATTGCCTGGGTTAATTGCCAGCCAGCGGCCCGGTTGCGCTTCGCCACTGCCGATTTCTACGCCCTTCATCAAAATACGGTAGCTGGCCGGCGGCAGTTCCAGGTTGTCGCGGATATGCACCACCGGTGGCAGATAGCCCATCTCCTGCGCGAATTTTTTACGGATGCCGCGGATACGGCCCAGCAATTCACCATTCTGTTGGAAATCCACCATCGGGATCAGCCGGTAACCGACCTCCATCCCCAACGGATCTTCCAGCTGCACGTCAGACCAACTGGCTTCCACCGCCTGCGGATTATCCTGCGTGACCGGCACTTCCTGCACTTTGGGCGCTTGCTGATCGCGCCCGCGCAGCCACCAGGCCAACCCTAACAGAGCGGCGGTAAACAGCAGAAATACCAGGTTCGGCATCCCCGGGACCAGCCCAAGCAGGCCGAGCACCGCGGCGCTGAGCAACATAACCCGCGGGTTGTTGAACAGTTGGCCAACCATCTGCTCGCCAACGTCCTGATCGGTCGCCACGCGAGTCACGATCACGCCGGCGGCGGTCGAAATCACCAACGCCGGGATCTGCGCCACCAGGCCGTCACCGATGGTCAGCAAGGTGTAAGTTTCCGCCGCCGTGCCCAGTTCCATTCCGTGCTGGAGCACGCCGACCAACAGACCACCGACCACGTTTAGCATCATGATCATCAGACCGGCGACCGCATCGCCACGGACAAACTTACTGGCACCGTCCATCGAACCGTAGAAGTCCGCTTCCTGCGTGACCTCAGAGCGACGTTTTTTCGCCTCTTCTTCACCGATCAAACCGGCGTTGAGATCGGCATCGATCGCCATCTGCTTGCCCGGCATGCCGTCCAGCACAAAGCGTGCGCCCACTTCGGCAATACGCCCGGCACCCTTGGTGATAACCATAAAGTTGATCAGCACCAAAATGATAAACACCACGATACCGATGGCGAAGTTACCGCCCACCAGGAAGTGACCGAAGGCCTCTACCACGCGGCCTGCGGCGGCAGACCCGGTATGCCCTTCCATCAGGATGATGCGCGTCGAAGCTACGTTGAGCGACAGGCGCAGCAAGGTTGAGAACAGCAAAATGGTGGGGAATGCGGCAAATTCAAGCGTACGCTGGGTAAACATCGCTACCAGCAACACCATGATCGACAAAGCAATATTGAAGGTGAACAGCAGATCGAGGATAAATGCCGGCAACGGCAGCACCATCATCGACAGGATCATCAGGATCAGTATCGGGCCGGCCAGCACCTGCCACTGCGTATCTTTAAAACTGCCCGGCAAACGAAGCAAGGCGGCCAAATTAGCCATTTGTATTACTTTCTCCAGCAAAATCCAGTGCTTCCGGCACCGGTAAACGTTCAGGTTTTTTCGGGATCAGCCCCCCTTCGCGCCGCCAGCGTCGCAGCTGGTAAACCCAGGCCAATACTTCGGCCACGGCGGCATACAGGGTGGCGGGAATGTGTTGTCCAATCTCGCTGTGTCGATATAGAGCACGTGCCAACGGCGGTGCTTCGAGCATGGGAATACGGTGTTCCGCCCCCAGTTCACGAATACGCAGCGCAATTTCACCGGCCCCTTTGGCCAGCACCTTCGGCGCACTCATGTTTTTATCGTTGTACTGCAGCGCGACGGCGTAATGCGTCGGGTTGGTCACAATGACGTCGGCCTTGGGGACGTCGGCCATCATTCGCCGCCGTGCAACGGCACGCTGTTGCTGTCGGATACGCCCTTTAACGTGCGGGTCACCCTCCTGCTCCTTGAACTCGTCGCGGATGTCCTGCTTGGTCATCTTCAGCTTTTTGAAGTGGCTCCACAGTTGGTAAAACACGTCAAACGCCACCATCGGCGTCAGCCCGAGTACCACCAGCAGGCCGCAAAAGATGATCATTCGCAGCGCGTTACCCAGCGCATCGAGCGGCTGTTGCGTCACCAGATGCAGCATCGCCGCCCAGTTGTGCCACAGGTATAAACCGGTGATCCACCCTACCAGCGTCGCCTTCAGGATGCCCTTCAACAGCTCCGCCAGCACCTGGCTGGAAAAGATGCGTTTCAGCCCGGACAGCGGGTTCATGCGCTTGAGATCGAACTTGAGCGATTTACCGCTCAGCAGCAGGCCGCCCAGCAGCATCGGCGCCGTCAGCGCGACCAGCGCCAACCCGGCCATGATCGGCAACAGCGCCCATACCGCCTGGCGTAACAACATCGCCAACTGGCGCAGCATCTGCTTGTCGTTACTGACCATGCCGTGGTCGAAATTCAGACCCTGGGTCAGCATGGCCGCCAACTGTTGCGCCATGTTGCCGCCGGAAACCCAGATGATCGACAAGCCTGCCACCAGCATCAGCACCGACGTCAGCTCGCGGGAACGCGGGATCTGGCCATCTTCACGCGCCTTCTCCACCCTATGGGGCGTGGGGGCCTCGCTCTTTTCCAGATCGCTGTCTTCAGCCACGGGGCGGTTCCTGTGCCGGAGGGAATAAAATTGCGGTCAGCATGCCAAAAAAATGCTGATTTCATTGGTGGAACAACGGGAGAAAAGGACGGTTATTTGCGGGATGGGGAAGATTGGGGATGCAGGAGCAGTGCTGCCTGTCTGGGGCGCAACAAAATGCGCCCCAGGAGCTATCAGAAACCCAGGCTGTCCAGAAGATCGTCCACCTGCGCCTGATTGGCGATAACGCCGGCGCCATTCTGGTCGAGCTGCGGGCCATTGAGCAGGCTGTCGTTCGGTTTTTTCTCTTTCGCCGGTTGCTCAGGAATATTTTCCATCAGCACCATCAGCAGCTGCTTTTCAATCTCCTGCACCACGTCCATCATGCGTTTGATCACCTGGCCGGTCAGATCCTGGAAATCCTGCGCCATCATGATTTCCAGCAGTTGGGCATTGGTGAACGCCGTATGTTCCGGCACCTGATCCAGGTACTGACGGGTATCGGTAACCAATTCACGGGCGTCGTCCAACTCGATCGGGTTGGCGAACCACTCGTCCCAACGGCCTTTCAATCCTTTGGCTTCGGACTCCAGCTGTGCCTGGCGCGGCTGCGCCGCTTCCACACAGTTCAACGCCCGTTCCGCCGCCTGCGCCGTCATGGTGACCACGTAATCAAGACGATCGCGTGCATCCGGGATTGCCTCTGCCGCCTGGGCGATCGCCTGATCGAGCCCCAGTTCGCGCATGCTGTCGCGCAGCATCCGCGTCAGTTGGCCAATGCGCGAGATGATCTCCCCCGCGGTTGCCGCATCGCTGGCAGGCATTGGAATGTCTCTCATCGCCCTCTCTCCTTACATGCCCAGTTTTTCAAAAATCTTATTGAGCTTTTCTTCCAGCGTCGCCGCCGTAAAAGGTTTCACCACGTAACCGCTGGCACCGGCCTGCGCCGCCGCGATAATGTTTTCTTTCTTGGCTTCCGCCGTCACCATCAGCACTGGCATCGCCGCCAATGCGCCATCGGCACGAATGGTTTGCAACAGTTCCAGGCCGTCCATATTCGGCATGTTCCAGTCGGACACCACGAAATCGAAGCCGCCGGCACGCAGTTTGTTCAGCGCATCCGCACCGTCCTCGGCCTCTTCTACGTTGTTGAATCCCAACTCTTTCAGCAAGTTTCTGACGATGCGACGCATAGTGGAAAAGTCATCCACCACCAGAAATCTGAGACTCTTATCTGCCATATATACTCCCAAGGTTTACCTAATCCAAACAACAGCCAGCCTCACGGCAGCTGTTCGCTATAACCCCCTATATACCCTATGAATTTCGAGTTGCAGCCAGGCGACCAGCTCGCTCATCCTCAGGAACTTACTCAAGTAAGTGACTGGGGTGAGCGACAAATCTGTCGGGAACAGATTTGAACGCTGCTTGCAGCGGCCCTGAAAGGGCAAGGACCATGGATGGGCCTTGTAAGCAGGTAACAACGCTGCGGCTCGAAAGGCGACGGGTATAATTAAGGGTAAAAATCAAATACGCAGCGCCTGGCCACCGGCAATTTGCGCCAGCATGCGTTGGCTCATGCGATCCAGTTCGACAACTTCATTCACTCCACCGGTGGCGATCGCCTCACGCGGCATGCCGAACACCACACAGCTGGCCTCGTTTTGCGCCAGGGTATAGGCACCGGCACGATGCATTTCCAACATGCCCGCCGCGCCGTCATTGCCCATGCCGGTCAGGATCACGCCAACCGCATTTCGACCGGCGTACTGCGCAACCGAGCGGAAAAGCACGTCTACCGATGGCCGGTGACGGTTGACCGCCGGGCCGTCATGCAGCTTCACCTGATAGTTGGCACCGCTGCGTGACAGTTCCATATGGCGATCGCCCGGTGCGATGTAGGCATGGCCCGGCAGCACGCGTTCGCCGTCCTCGGCCTCTTTCACCGTAATCTGGCACAGCTTGTTCAGCCGCTCGGCGAACGAGCGCGTAAACCCCGGCGGCATATGCTGGGTGATCAACAACGCCGGGCTGGTGGCCGGCAGCGGTTGCAGCACCTGCCGAATGGCTTCGGTGCCGCCGGTAGAGGCCCCGATGGCAATCAGTTTTTCGCTGCTCAACAGCGGCGTATGGCTGAGGATCGCCGGTGCCGGGCTGCTGGAGCGTTGCGGCAAGCGCGCCTTGGCCGCGGTGCGAATTTTTTCAGCTATCAGCTCGCTGTAGGCCAACATGCCTTCGCGGATGCCAAGCTGCGGTTTGGTGACAAAATCCACCGCCCCCAGCTCCAACGCGCGCAGCGTAATTTCCGACCCCTGGCCTGTCAGCGACGACACCATCACCACCGGCATCGGCCGCAGACGCATCAGTTTTTCGAGGAAGTCGAGGCCGTCCATGCGCGGCATTTCGACGTCCAGCGTCAGCACCTGCGGGTTAAACTTTTTGATCAGATCGCGCGCGACCAGAGGGTCGGGCGCGCTCGCCACCATCTCCATATCGGGATGGCTGTTGACAATTTCGGTCATCAGCTGCCGCATCAGGGCCGAATCGTCTACGCTCAATACTCTGATTTTATTCATTACCTCTCCTTGGTCAGGCCATACACGGTCTGCCCACGCAAGTAGAAATCCCGGCTGATCTGGCTGAAATTCTCGGAGTGGCCGGCAAACATCAGGCCCCCCGGTTTAAGCAAGGGCACGAAGCGGCGCAGAATGCGCTCCTGTGTCGCCTTATCGAAATAGATCATCACGTTGCGGCAGAAAATAGCGTCGAATTGCCCCGGCAACGCCCACTCTGGCGCCAGCAGGTTGAGCGCCTGAAAATTCACCCGCCCCGCCAGCTCCGGCCGCACCCGCACCAACCCCTGATGCGGACCGGTGCCGCGCAGGAAATAACGCTGCATTTGCGCCGGCGTCAGGGTACGCAGATCTTCCTGGCGATAAACGCCCGCTTCCGCTTTCTCCAGCACCTGGGTATCGATATCGCTGGCCCATACCTGGCAGCCGGTGGCGCGCTGCCCGAGCACCTCACTTAAGGTGATGGCAATCGAATAAGGCTCTTCGCCGGTCGAGGCCGCCGTGCTCCACACGCTGTAGCCGTTCGGCCGCTGACGCGCGTGCTCCGCCAGGATCGGGAAGTGATGCGCTTCGCGGAAAAACGCCGTCAGGTTGGTGGTCAGGGCATTGATAAACGCCTGCCATTCGGCGCTGTTAGGATCGCTTTCCAGCAGCGCCAAATAATCGCCAAAGTCGTTCAGGCCCAGCAGCCGCAGGCGTCGCACCAGGCGGTTATAAACCATCTCGCGCTTGTGCTCTGCCAGCACGATGCCGGCACGCTGATAAATCAGTTGGCTGATGCGACGAAAATGCACGTCCAGCAACGGCAGGCGCTGCACCATCTGCGTCAACAATGTCGCAGGGTCTCTGTTAGGGTTCGACGGCGCCGGCTTCATGCCATATCACTCAAAAAAAACGGGCTGCTTATGCGGTTTGACAATCTGGGGCTTCCTTTACCACGGGTGAAACTGCGTCTTGATGGTTGGCCTGCGCGGTGAAGTTATCGTCCGCCAGGCGGAATACCGACACCGCATCGGCCAGGGTAATCGCCTGATCCTCCAGTGCGGTGGCCGCCGAGGCGGCTTCTTCTACCAGCGCGGCGTTCTGCTGGGTTACCTGATCCATTTGGGTCACGGCCTGCGTGACCTGTTCAATGCCGCGGCTTTGTTCGTCGGACGCCGAGGCGATTTCGCCCATGATGTCGGTAACCCGAGTGACCGAACGGACGATGTCCTGCATGGTGGCACCGGAGTTTTCCACCAGCACCGAACCTTGCTTGACCCGGCTGACCGATTCGTCGATCAGACCTTTGATTTCTTTTGCCGCCTGGGCGCTGCGCTGTGCCAGATTACGCACTTCGCCCGCCACCACCGCAAAACCGCGCCCCTGCTCACCGGCACGCGCCGCTTCGACCGCCGCGTTCAATGCCAGGATATTGGTCTGGAAGGCAATGCCGTCGATAACGCTGGTAATAGCGCCAATCTTCTGCGAACTGTTGGCAATGTCATGCATGGTGGTCACCACGTCGCCCGCCAGTTCGCCGCCCTTGGCTGCGGTGGTAGAGGCGTCACGCGCCAGCTGAGAGGCCTGACGTGCGTTATCGGCGTTCTGTTTCACCGTCGCGGTCAACTGTTCCATGCTGGCGGCCGTTTCTTCCAGCGAGGCGGCCTGCTGCTCGGTGCGGGAAGAGAGATCGTTGTTGCCTTCGGAGATTTCCTGCAGGCCAATCAGGATCGACTCGGCACCGTCACGTACCGCACCAACGGTGCCGATCAGCGACTGCTGCATGCGCTGTAAACTGGCGAACAGTTGGCTGATCTCATTGCGGCCATACACCTGAATCGGCGTGGCCAGATCACCGGCTGCAATGCGGTCAAAATGACTGCGCATAATGTTCAGCGGCTGCACCAGCATATTGCGTAACCACCACATGGCGCTGCCGGTCACCACCAGCAACATCAGTACCGCACCGGCCACCAGCCAACCGGACAGGGTGAAGGATTGCTGATTCGCCGCATTGGCTTCGCTCACGTTGGCGTTTACCAACTGCAGATACTGGACAAAATCCGCTTCAAACAGATCCTGAGTTTTCTGCGTCGGCTGGTCCATAAAGGCCTGCAGCCGATCGTTTTCCAGGAAACCGATCAGCTCACGTAACGCGCTGCGCAACCGGTCGTAACTGGCTTTGGTGGTTTCGGTCAGCTGCTGTTCCTGCTCGCTGTTACGCGGCACGGCCAGGAACTGGTTGAAATAGAGGTCGGCTTTCTGCAGCGAACTGCGCGCGTTGCCCATCAAGGCATTGACCTGATCCTGCGGCAGTTTGAGCGCCGCACGGGTCCCGGCACGGTTCAGCGTATTGCGGGCCTGCAGCAGGGAAACCCAGCTCAGGCTGAGGGCGTCGCGCTGTTGGCTGCCGAGGGTGATCAGGTTCAGATTGTGGTTATCGGAACGGAAAGCGGTGTACGACAAGCCGCTGGTGGCCAACTGCATAACACAAAAAGTCATCAACAACAGAAACAAGCTGGTAGAGACGCGGATTCGGTTAAACACTATGAACCTCCTTGCAGCCGGCCGAGGGCCAGCTTACGACGGGGAATCGGCCTCCCACGTGAATGCAGGGAGGCCCAATGCCGGTTAGAACGTTTCCCAGTTATCCTGCGGATCGCTGGCGTTCATTTTTTTATGATTGAGTACCGGTGTTACTGCCGCCTTGCTGCTGACGGGCATTTTGAACTCTTCCTGACCTGCCGCTTTCAAGCGGAATACCGCCACGGACTGGGTCAGCATGCTGGCCTGTTCTTCCAGCGCCGCTGCCGCAGACGCCGACTCTTCCACCAACGAGGCGTTCTGCTGAGTGACGCGGTCCATTTCCGCCACCGCCTGGCCGACCTGATCGATACCGCGGCTCTGTTCGTCCGACGCCGAAGCGATTTCACCCATGATGTCGGTAACGCGGGTCACGGCATTGACGATATCGCCCATGGTTTCCCCGGCGCTTTCTACCAGTACCGAGCCCATATCGACGCGATTGACGGAGTCTTCGATCAGGCCTTTGATTTCTTTCGCCGCCTGGGCACTGCGCTGCGCCAGGTTACGCACTTCACCGGCCACCACCGCAAAGCCACGGCCCTGTTCACCAGCACGCGCCGCTTCGACCGCCGCGTTCAGCGCCAGGATATTGGTCTGGAAGGCAATGCCGTCGATCACGCCGGTAATGTCGGCAATTTTCTGCGAACTGCCGGCGATGTCGTGCATGGTCTGCACCACGTTAGCCACCACCTTGCCGCCTTTCTGCGCGGTTTCGGAGGCGCTCAATGCCAGTTGGCTGGCCTGACGGGCATTTTCGGCGTTCTGTTTCACCGTCGCGGTCAGCTGCTCCATGCTGGCGGCGGTTTCTTCCAGCGAGGCAGCCTGTTGTTCGGTACGTGAAGAGAGATCGTTGTTGCCGGCGGCAATTTCGGAAGCGCCGCTGTAGATGGCGTCGGCACCCTGACGCACGCCGCTGACGGTGTCGATCAATTCGCTCTGCATGTGCTTGAGGCTGGCTGCCAGCACGCCCATTTCATTGCGGCTGGTCACGGCGATCGGCTGAGTCAAATCGCCGGCGGCAATCATCTTGATGTGTTCGATCATTCGGTTCAGCGGGCGCACCAGAATGTGGTGAATACCGCTCCACACCAGCACAATCACGGCCAGTACCACCAACAGCACCACCACCAGCGTCCAGATGGCGAAGCTGAATGACTTATTGCTGTCTTCAACCGCGGTCTGGTAAAGCTTGTCGTTTTGCGCCAGATAGATGTTGTAGATGTCTTCGAACGCGTCCTGATAGCTTTGCGTCGGCTGGTCAAAGAATGCGTTGATTTTGCCTTCACCCAGCAGTTGGGTCAGTTCGGTCAGCGCGCCCTGCAAGATGCCGTATTGCTGTTTCAGCTTTTCGGCCGATTGCGCGTCCTGGCGGGCGTCGAGAGGAATTTTGTCATAGGCGGCATAGTGCTGTTCCGCAACCACCAGGTTGCTCTTGGCGCGAGCCAACAGTTCGGTGACGCTGGCGCCGCTGCCGATGTTATTGGCGTCCATCATGTGACGAATACCGGCACGGTTCAGCGTGTTGCGAGCCTGCAGCAGGTTGACCCAGCTTTCGTTCAGCTCGGACTGCTGCTGGCGAATGGTCTGCAAAACGGCGAAGTTTTCTTTGTCATTCTTCAGTGAGGAGAAAAAGAGCCCGCCTGAAACCAGCTGCAAGGCGCCAAATAACACCAGCACCAGTAACAGGCTGGTGACCACCTTCATACGATTAAACATGTTTTCCCTTGTTGAACGCCCGCGCGGACAGGCCCTGATTACGTTGATTGACAGAGTTATCGGCGCGGCAGGGAAGAACTTTATGAGGAGAGGTAACTATTTTGTGCAGAGTTTGGGTTTGTCCGGTTTTCGAATCAGGGCGCGGCATGCCGCGCCCCTACGGGTAGCGGATCAGGCGCTTTTCGCGACGCTGTCGACCAGTGACATCTCTTCGCTGCTCAGCAGCTTTTCGATATCGACCAGGATCAGCATGCGTTCGCCCAACGAGCCCAGCCCGGTGAGGTATTCGGTGGCCAGCGTCACGGCAAACTCCGGCGCCGGGCGGATCTGTTCGGTGGTCAGCGACAGCACGTCAGACACGCCGTCAACCACGATACCCACCACCCGCTGACCAAAGTTCAACACGATCACCACGGTGTTTTCATCGTAGGACACGTCCTGCTGGGCGAACTTCACCCGCAAATCGATAATCGGCACAATCACGCCGCGCAGGTTGGTGACGCCCTTGATAAAGGCCGGAGTATTGGCAATGCGCGTAACCTGATCGTAACCGCGGATCTCCTGCACCTTGAGGATATCAATGCCGTATTCCTCGTTACCCAAGGTAAAAATCAGGAACTCCTGCCCTACCGTTTCGCCAGCCAGTTTGCTGACGGTTGCCAGTCCTGCCATGTCATTCACCCTTTAAATCAATAGATTAATTATTATGCAGCCGCGTCCGTCTGACGCTGCTCGCGGTTCAGGGTTTGCAGCGCCGAGACATCGACAATCAGCGCCACGCTGCCGTCACCGAGAATGGTGGCGGCGGAAATGCCCGGCACCTTGCGATAGTTGCTTTCCAGATTCTTCACCACCACCTGATGCTGGCCGATCAGTTGATCCACCAACAGCGCATAGCGGCGGCCGGCGCTTTGCAGGATCACCACAATGCCCTGGGTGGCGTCGGTTTTGGCCCCCGCCACGTCGAACACCCGGAACAGCTCCACCAGCGGCAAATATTCCCCGCGCACCTGCAACACCCGCTCGCCACCGGCCAACGGATGCAGATCTTCAGCCTGCGGCTGCAGAGATTCCATTACCGCGTTGAGCGGCAGGATAAACACTTCATTGTTCACCTTGACCGACATGCCATCGAGGATCGCCAGCGTTAACGGCAGCAAGATCCGGATAGAGGTCCCCTTGCCCGCCTGGGAATGGATTTCGACGTGCCCACCCATTTCCTGAATATTTCGCTTCACCACGTCCATGCCGACGCCACGGCCGGAAACATCGGTCACCTGCTCGGCGGTAGAAAAGCCCGGCGCGAAAATCAGCATGCCGACGTCTTCGTCGCTCATGCTGTCGCTGACCGCCAGCCCTTGTGAAGCCGCTTTGGCGAGAATTTTCTCGCGGTTCAGGCCGGCGCCGTCGTCGGTGACTTCGATACAGATATTGCCGCCCTGATGCTCTGCCGACAGGATCAGGTTCCCCACCTCCGACTTGCCCGCCGCGAGGCGCGTGGCCGGATCTTCAATGCCGTGATCCAGGCTGTTGCGCACCAGGTGCGTCAGAGGATCGATAATGCGTTCAATCAGGCTCTTATCCAGTTCGGTAGAACTGCCCTGCAGCTGCAATTCCACCTGCTTGTTCAGCTTGCCGGCCAGATCGCGCACCAGACGAGGGAAGCGGCTGAATACGTATTCCATCGGCATCATACGGATCGACATCACCGACTCTTGCAGGTCGCGTGCGTTGCGTTCCAACTGGCTCATGCTGTTGAGCAGATCGCCGTGATTCACCGGATCCAGACTGCCGGAGCGCTGCGCCAGCATCGACTGGGTGATCACCAACTCCCCGACCAGGTTGATCAATTGGTCCACTTTTTCTACCGCGACGCGGATGCTGGTGGATTCGCTGGCCTTGGCGCGCGGTTTGGGCGTTTCTGCCACCGTCGGCGCCGGTTTGGCGGCCACGGGCGCAACGGCAACGGGAGCGACTGGCTCGATCGCTACCGGCGGCAGCTCAGCCTGAGGCGGCGTGGTGAAACTGATTTGCTCCGGCTCCAGTACAAAACACAGCACCGCGCTGATGTCATCTTCGCTGGCGGAGGTCAGCAGCGTCACTTCCAGGCTGTTTTCGGTCTGATGCGGGTTTTTCACCTCACCCAGGTTGCCCAACTCTTCCAGCATCAACGGGACTTCGTTCGGCTTCAGACCACACAGACAAACCCGCATGCCGCCTTCGATGGCCGCCGGTGCTGCGACGGCGTGTTGCGCGACGGCAGGTGCTGCGGGGGCATCTTGCTGCTGTGCGTCCAACGCAAGCTGCCGCAACGCCTGACAGATGTATTCAAAGCTGTCGACGTCAGGCTTTTGCGAAGTTTTATAAGCGTCCAGTTGCTCCTGCATAATGTCTTTGGTTTCCAGAAACAGGTTTATAATCTCGGTGCTCAGGCTCATTTTCTGACGCCGCGCACCGTCCAACAGGTTCTCCAGCAGGTGAGTGGTTTCCTGCAGCACCGAAAAGCCAAAGGTCGCCGCACCGCCCTTGATCGAGTGCGCTGCGCGAAAAATGGCGTTCAGCGGCTCAATGTCCGGAGCCAGCGGATCCAGCTCCAGCAGGTGTTGCTCCATGTCGGCCAGCAACTCGTCTGCTTCATCAAAAAAGGTCTGATAAAACGCACTAATATCCATGCTCACGGGGTCACCTCTGCTGTGAGTCGCTGTTAGTCGGTGCAGGGACAGCCGCCGGCTGCTCCGGTGCAATGAGGGTGGCCGGAGCCGTCGCCGACGGGGCCAACGGTTTTAAATCGACCGGCTGAGCAATCTCCATCGCGTTGCTTTCGCCATTTTCATGTTCAATGCCCTGCTGGGTTTGTTTGTTGAGCACCAGTACGGTAATGCGACGGTTGATGGCATCGTCGGCGCCGTGTTGTTTCAGGCTCATGGTGGCGGCCATGCCGACCACCCGCAGGACCTTCCCTTCCGACAGCCCGCCGGCGATCAGCTCGCGCCGCGACGCGTTGGCGCGATCGGCAGAAAGCTCCCAGTTGCTGTAACCGCGCTCGCCGGTGGCGTAGGGAATATCGTCGGTGTGGCCGGACAGGCTGATTTTGTTCGGCAGGTCATTGAGGATCGGCGCAATCGCCCGCAGGATGTCGCGCATATAGCTTTCTACCTGCGCGCTGCCGGTTTTGAACATCGGACGGTTTTGACTGTCGATGATCTGAATGCGCAAGCCTTCATCCATCATGTTGATCAACAGATGCGGCCGCAGCGCTTTCAGGCGCGGATCGGACTCAATCAGTTCGTCCAGTTTTTCCCGCAGCTTGTTCAGCCGCAGCTCTTCGTCACGCTTCTCGAGCGTATCAATCTGCTTTTTCACCAACCCGTCTTGCTGGGTAGGATCGTCGCCGCCGCCGGGGATCGGGCTGCTTTCAGAGCTGCTCTTGTCGCCGGAAGTCAGCGCCACCTTCAGCGGCGTGCGGAAGTATTCGGCGATTTGCGTCAGTTCCTGCGGGCTGGCAATCGCCAGCAGCCACATCACCAGGAAGAAAGCCATCATTGCCGTCATAAAATCGGCGTAGGCAATCTTCCAGGAACCCCCATGATGGCTGGCGTGATGCGACTTGCGTTTTCTGACCAAAACAACCGGGTGATTCTGTTTCATGCCTGTTCTTCTTCCGTCGCCTGCTGTGCCGGCGCCTTCACGCGACGCACATGTTCTTCCAGCTCAACGAAGGAGGGACGTTCGGTGGTGTATAGCGTTTTACGGCCGAATTCGACCGCAATCTGCGGCGCGTAGCCATTCAAACTGGACAGCAAAGTGACCTTGATGCACTGCATCATTTTGACGTTTTCGGCACTCTTTTGTCGCAACAGGGTCGCCAGCGGTGAGATAAAGCCGTAAGCCAGCAAAATGCCCAGGAAGGTGCCGACCATCGCGTTGGCGATCAACGCCCCCAGCTCGGCTGCCGGGCGGTCGGCCGAGGCCAGCGCATGCACCACCCCCATCACCGCCGCAACAATGCCGAAGGCCGGCAACGAGTCACCGACCATCGCCAGGCTGCCTGCCGGCACCTCGCTTTCCTGTTCAAAGGTTTCGATCTCTTCGTCCATCAAGGCTTCGATCTCAAAGGCATTCATGTTGCCGCTCACCATCAGCCGTAAGTAATCGGTAATAAACTCCACCAGGGTGTTATCGGCAAGAATGCGGGGATAATTAGAGAAAATTTCACTTTCCTGCGGATTATCAATATCGAACTCGAGGGAAAGCATGCCTTGTTGACGGGATTTGGCCAGCAGCCGGAACAGCAGCGCCATCAGATCCATGTAGAGATCTTTGCTGTATTTCGAACGACGCATCAGCTTGGGAATGGCGCGCAGGGTGGACTTTATTGCCTTACCGTTGTTGCCCACGATAAAAGCGCCGATACCCGCGCCGCCGATAATCAGAAATTCTGCCGGCTGATAAAGCGCGCCCAGATGGCCCCCCACAATCAGGTAGCCCCCAAAGACCGCACCCAATACCACGAGATAACCCAAAATAACTAACACACGCATTCCTTAAATTAACAATGTGGATGGAAGGTGGGCTAAGCGCGCATATGAGCCGCACAGGCACAACAGGCTGAGCTGCGCCTTTGGGTTCGGCACGCCGAACCCTGCATTTCACCAATCGGTTTAAATCTGGATAAACCGGCGCTGCCGCCGGCTCAAATTGCGCGTTTAACCTGCTCGTCCAGCAGTTGAGGAATAATATCGGCCAGTTGCGGCGAAAGTTTACGTCTTTTTACTGCGCGGGATGGGGGTTGGCATAAACTGCAAACAAAATTGTTCAACGGTTGGTGCGCGTGGGTGATAAAAGTGCCGCCGCAGCAGTTGCAGGCAGAAAGCTGCAGCATGCCGCTATCGACGAAGCGCACCAGCGTCCAGGCTCGCGTCAGCGCCAGCAACGGCGGCTCACCCGGCTGGTGCGGGCACTGTTCCAGATACAGACGGTAGGCTTTAATCACTGCTTCAACGCCCGTGCAGTGCCCGCTTTTCATCAGGAAACTGTAGGCGTTGTAGAACATCGATGAATGGATGTTCTGTTCCCAGGTCATAAACCAGTCCGTCGAGAACGGCAACATCCCTTTCGGCGGTGGACTGCCGCGTAACTCCTTATAGAGCTTGATCAAACGCCCACGGCTGAGCTGCGTTTCGCTTTCCAACATCTGCAAACGCGCACCCAGCGTAATCAGCTCCATGGCCAGCTGAATATCCTTGGCTTCCTGAACAATACTTTTCTCTGCCATCATCAAGCTCTTTTCTTCGTCGCACTGCCGTCTTTCGCCGACAGTTCTTGCAGTAAATGGCTTGAGAGCAAAATACCGGTATGGATTTGCTGCAGATCGTCCACGCGAGACTCTTTTGTCAGACGCTCGATGGTTTGGTGATCGTTAAAGCGGAAGTGGCAGACCAGCTGGTTGGTTTCAGCCAATTTGACCATTTGCGGTAACGTGAGCTGAGAAAGCGCATCGGCCATGGTTTCGTCGATACCCAAACGGAACATTGCCGAGGCTTTTTCATCATTAATCAGACGCTGTGCTAAAAGTAAATATGACAAATTGATGTCATAAATATGCTTAAGTAATTCAGACGTACCCATATTCCCCATCCCGACAGACTATGTTTAAAAACATACGCTGGGTGATAATTTTTATCGCCCGTGACCTGGGTTTGTTCCCTAAGTTGGCAATGAAGCCCTGAATAACGACCGTTATAAATTTTTCAACATCACTAAATTCGGACCATCATTCAGTATTTGATACGTGCGCAAACCAACGTGTATGGATGTACAGCATTTTGCTCCAGCGGTGTTTAATCACCGTGAAACTATTTTTACAAAATTAATAAGATTATTCCTAATGCAGCGCAACTCTACCCCTGAACCATTAGCACACACAATGTAAGTGAGAGGCAATTTTAAATACAATGTGATCTAGATCACAAAAATAAAAAATAATTAAGCCAAATAGCCCGTTACCAGTATGGTTTTTAACCGCATTTTCGCTCACAAAACAGACATAAGTAAAAAAACGTCTTAAAAACAATGTATATAAGCCAAAAAAATATCTTTTTTAGATCAATTCGAACAAAAGCATCACCAAACTAAAATAACAGAACAAAAATCTGCTCGTAGCCGATAAAGACAGTATAAATAACCGTTTAATAAACAATAAACTATCCGCATTGAAATATAACGCATGTAAACTATAAGGTTATTAGGTTTCGGATTTGACTTAAGCTTGCGGGAATCTCCTGTTTTATTTTTCGACGAATGTTCCAATTCGATTAACAACGGCTCGGTTACGTTGTAAACAAGAAAACAGAGGTAACGATTTGTTTCCTGACAAATGGAATGAAAGTCGCAAGCTTCGGGTGGTTTTTTAGGCGGGATAATGGCAAAACGTTTTATCGGCAGTATTAATTAAAACTTTAATAGTTTTTCAGCGCCACGAAAAAAATTAGATCTTGGCTGATGTTTATGCGCCGAGAATAAGTGCTGTTAGTTTCAGTAGCACTAATAAAGTAAAACGCAGTTTCGTTTTATTTTTCTCTGAGGGGCGACTATCTCATGCGGTGTGGAAAATACCGCGTCGCGGGCCGTTCGATTAATCCTGGCGACTCGGACAGGCAACCTGCTGCCGGAGCAGGGGCGCAATCGGGATAAAAAACGTCCAACCTCAGCTATAAACCGCCCTACTGGCCCCTAAAAAAAACCGGAATTCAACGCCAGGCGCATTGGCAAGCGGTTCTGCCCCCCAGCACCTTGCTCCCCAACCTGAGGCTTTCCCTATTTTGTGTACAGATCAGCAAGATGCCATTGCCGACGGCGCATGGGCATATTATTATTCTCAGAGCAGGGAAACTTGCGCGCAGACAATTATTACGTATCGCAATTTATTTATTTGAAATTAATTTTTCAGGTCGCACATCACGCTTTTGCTGCTGTCACGATGACAGAGTGATGTTTTTTCGTTCGGCTACAACTCTTAACAGGCTATATTTTAATCATGACCGATACCCTGGATTACCTGATGACTTTCCGTAAATGCACCAGCTTGGACAGCGTGGAGAAAGTGTACGACAAGCTTAACTACTCCATCGATAATGACATTGAAATCAGCAACATGTATCGCGCCGCCGATCATCGTCGCGCTGAGCTGGTTGCAGGAAAACTCTTCGATTTGGGCAAGGTGCCGAAAACGCTGTGGGCACAGGTGCTATAATTTGCATTCATTGCGCGCGCAGGTAATTTATCTTTTATTGCTAAATAACGGCCATCTGTCGCGGATTTATTGGCGCGCGTGATACAAAACACATTTATTCACTTCACCAGGCTCTACCCTTTGCCCTATCAACAGGAAACAGGAGTGGAAGATGGGATATCAAAACGTTTTGGTTACCGTCGCCGTGGCGGCAGACAGCCACCGCCTGGTTGAAAAAGCCGTCTCCATCGTACGTCCTTATAACGGCAAAATTACCCTGCTAAGCACCATCGCCAATCCAGAAATGTTCAATAACTTTGCGGGCCCCATGCTGGGCGACCTGCGTGCGCTGATGGAAGAAGAAACGCTGCTGTTTCTGGAAGAACTTCGCCTGCAGGCGGATTACCCGATTGCCAACACGCTGATCGTCCACGGCGAACTGGCCGACAGCCTGAACTATGCCAGCCAACGGCAACCTTTTGATCTGGTGGTTTGCGGTAATCACAGCGACGGCATGATGAACAAAATCTCCTGCTCTGCCGCGCGCTTTATCAATACCAGCCGTATCGACGTGCTGATCATCCCACTGTAACGCTGAGCACATTAGGCCATTCGCTCTTTTCGATGATTGACTAGACTTAGACTCTCTGTCCGCATAAGGAATGCCTGATGTCTCAGTCTACACAACAAAACCGCCGTTTTCTGTTGGCTTCTCGCCCGCACGGCGAACCTGTCGCAGACAACTTCCGTCTGGAAACCGTCGCTACGCCGCAGCCCGCCGCCGGCCAGGTGTTATTGCGCACCGTCTACCTGTCGCTCGATCCTTACATGCGAGGCCGCATGAGCGACGCGCCCTCTTATGCCCCGCCAGTGCAGATTGGCGAAACCATGGTGGGCGGCACGGTCTCACGGGTCGTGACATCACAGCACCCCGATTTCAAACCCGGTGACTGGGTATTAGGCTACGACGGCTGGCAGGATTATGCCCTGTCTGACGGAAGCGGCTTACGTAACCTCGGCCCTCATCAGGCGCATCCTTCTCGTCTGCTTGGCGTCCTGGGCATGCCGGGCTTCACCGCTTATATGGGGCTGCTGGAGATCGGCCAGCCGAAACCCGGTGAAACCCTGGTGGTCGCCGCCGCCAGCGGTGCCGTCGGTTCGGTCGTCGGTCAGGTCGCCAAACTGAAAGGCTGTCGGGTAGTCGGCGTGGCGGGCGGTAAAGAGAAATGCCGCTATGTGGTGGAAGAGCTGGGCTTCGATGCCTGTGTCGATCACCGAGCCCCAGACTTCGCTGAGCAACTGGCCGCCGCCTGCCCGCAAGGCATCGATATTTATTATGAAAACGTCGGCGGTGCGGTGTTTGATGCAGTGATCCCGCTGCTGAATACCCAGGCACGTATTCCAGTCTGCGGGATTATCGCCCACTATAACGCCACCGACCTGCCCGCCGGGCCGGACCGCTTGCCGATGCTGCAGGGCTTGATCTTACGCAAGCGCATCCGTATGCAAGGCTTCATCATTTTCGATGACTTCGCGGAAGGCTTTGATAAATTCCTGCAGCAAATGAGCGAATGGGTCGATCAGGGGAAAATCAAATTCCGTGAAGACCTGGTCGACGGACTGGAAAATGCACCGCAGGCATTCATTGGCCTGTTGCAGGGCAAGAATTTCGGCAAATTGGTGATCCGCGTCGCCGACGAGTAATCCCCACTGGGCGCGGTGATGTACTGCCGCGCCCTGCTATGCCCTCAATGCAACGCACCGCCACTGAGAGATAAATCCTCATCGACCGTCAGAGTGGTATGCACAATACTGCGTACCGCCTCAATCATTGCGGCTAACGCCAGGCTGGGTTTTCCCGGATGATTGACCGCCAGCTCATGACTGTAAGGGATGTGGATAAACCCACCTTTGATCGCCAAATTTTGGCTGGCGATATGATGGCTCAGCCCGTAGAAAAGCTGGTTGCAATTATAAGTGCCTGCCGTGTGCGACACCGCGGCCGGAATGCCTGCCTGATGTAAATGATGCACGATCGCCTTCACCGGCAGCGTGGAAAAATAGCCCACCGGTCCCCCTTCCACCACCGGGATGTCTATCGGTTGTTTTCCGGCGTTATCGGGAATGCGAGCGTCAATCAGATTGATGGCAACCCGTTCAACGGAAATTTCGCCGCGCCCGCCGGCCAGCCCCAGGCAGATCACGGCTTTGGGCCGCAGCTCTTCGATGGCGGCAATCAGCTGCTGGTTGGACAACCCCAGCACGCAGGCCAATTGACGCACCACCACTTCTGCGCCGGCGATCCGCTCTCCCGCCAGCGCCTGCGCTACCTGCCAAGAAGGGTTAACCTTATCCCCGTCAAACGGCTCAATGCCGGTCACCAATACCCTTTCCATCATCACACCTCAGGTTGTTATTGAATCCGCGTGCTCTCAGCCTAAACAACGCGCTATGATTCTGGAAATGGATTATCTATATATAGAGTATTCATAAAATGAATTTATCCAACGTCGATCTCAATCTTCTGGTGGTGTTTGAGGCGTTATACCAAACGCGTAACGTCACCGCTGCCGGCGGACGTCTGAACCGTGCCCAACCGTCGGTCAGCAATGCGCTGTCGCGCTTGCGGCTGTTGTTTGACGATCCGCTGTTTACCCGCAGCGGCGGCGGCATGTTGCCAACCGCGCGTGCTCACCAACTGATGCTGCAAATCCACCCGGTACTGGAACAAATCCACCAGACGCTGACGCCGCCGACGCGCTTCGATCCCGCGACGGCTAGCCAGCGCCGCTTCAGGCTAGCCGCCGGCGACTACGCCGATATCACGCTGCTGCCCACCATTATCAGCCGACTGCGGCAGGATGCTCCAGGTATCGATATCCGGGTTTCCCGGCTCGATCGCCGCAATGTGGTGCAACAGCTTGAGAGTGGCGAGATAGATGTGGCGTTGGGCGGGCATATCGAGGCGGTGAAGGGCATGCTGGTGCAGCCGTTGTTTACCGAAAGCTTTACCTGTATCGCCAGCCGGCATCATCCGCGGTTAGCTGCCGAAAGTTGGGGCTTGGCGCAATACGTCGGCCTGCCCCATGCCCTTTACGCCCCCTCGGACGACGGCTCCGCCCGCGGGATTATCGATCGTCGACTGGCGGAACTGGGGCTGGAGCGACGGGTGGCCGCAACATTTTCGCATATCGTGGCGCTGCCTGCGGTAGTCGCCGGCAGCGATCTGATAGCAACCCTGGCACACAGCGTCGCCAGCCAGTTTGCCGATCCGACGAAGGTGCGCTTTCTGCCGCTACCGGCAGAACTGGCGGTGAGCACGTTTTCTATCGATCTGGTTGCCGGTCGCCAGGCCCGGCGCGATCCGGCGCTGACCTGGCTGTGCGACACCCTTACCCAACTGAACTGGGGGAAGAGTGAATGAGAAGCGCCCCTCCTGCTACGATTAAGGCCCTAAGCTAGGCGCCGATTTCGGTGCGCACATCCAACAGTTCAGGGAAGAAAGTCAGCTCCAGCGCCTTTTTCAGGAAGCTGACGCCGCTCGAACCGCCGGTGCCCGTTTTAAAGCCGATAATCCGCTCTACCGTTTTCATATGCCGGAAACGCCACAGGTGGAAACTTTCCTCTATATCCACCAGCTTTTCGGCCATTTCATAGGCTTCCCAATACTTTTGTGGATGGTCATAGATCTCTTTAAAGGCCGGCAGCAGGTTTGGATTACGTTGGTAAGGTTGCGTCCAGTCACGTTCGATACACTCCTGCGGGATCGGCAGACCGTGGCGAGACAGGTAAAGCAGGTATTCATCGTACAGGCTCGGCGCTTCAAGAATGGCCTTCAGCGCCGCGTGTTTTTCCGCATCGTTGCTGAACACCGCCAGCATGGCCGCATTCTTGTTGCCGAGCAAAAACTCAATCGAACGGTATTGATGGGACTGGAAGCCTGATGAACTGCCCAGCACGTCGCGAAACTCGACGTACTCCGACGGCGTCAGGGTTTCCAGCACCGCCCATTGCTCGAACAGCAGCCGCTGGATCTGTTTGACCCGCGCCAGGATCTTGAAGCAATGACTGAGCTTATCTTGTTGCACCAGCATCCGCGCCGCCTGCAGTTCATGCAGCATCAACTTCATCCACAGCTCCGACGTCTGGTGCTGCACCACAAACAGCATTTCATCATGGTGTTGCGGGTTGGACAGCGGGTGCTGGCAGTCCAGCAGTTGATCCAGGCACAGATAGTCGCCATAGCTCATGCGTTTGGAAAAATCGGTGACAATCGCGCTTTCTAATTCCCGTTTGTTCATCTGTTATCTCCGCTGCGCCCACGACCGGAAGCGGTGTGTAGCGTGCTGCAAACAGAAAACAATAGTTCATATCGCCCCAACCCGAAGGACTATAAACGAGAGTTGCCTCGCAGATTTCAGGGTTGGTCATGTCAGGTTGATTCCCTCCTTATGTCTGCCTGGATTGAAAATCCCCGCAGTGATTATCCGCGGGGATGGGATCAGCGACTCCTGAGCATCAACATTGCTCTGCCGATCCCCGAACCGCTGAAAATCAAGGCTCTCTGTAATCTCGTCGTCGAACCATAAAGGATCGTTCGAAGGTGATCACCGTTTCGCCCGTGGATTTGATGCCCCGCGTTTCCACCGTAATGATGCCGTTGTTCGGTTGGGATTTTGACGGCCGTTTAGCCAGGATCTTACTGATGGCGTAAAGCGTATCACCGACAAAAAGCGGCTCTTTCAGGCGCACCGTTTCCCAGCCCAGATTGGCCACCGCCCTGGCAGACAATGCCTGCACGGTCATCCCGCTGACCAACGCCAACGTGATGCTGCTGTTGACCAAAACGCGGCCATATTCCGCTTGGGCGCCATAGGCCTTGTCGAAATGCAAAGGGTGCTGATTCATCGTCAACAGGGTGAGCCAGGTGTTGTCGGCTTCGGAAAGCGTGCGCCCCGGCCAGTGTTTGATCGTCATGCCGGTTTCGAAGTCTTCATAGTCCCCGCCGTGCTCTTCCTGATACTCATTTTCGCCGACTTTTCTTAACATGGTTTTTTCTCCCTGAATGGGTATAGCGCCACCGCGGCAGCGGTGTCTTCGATGGCCAGCCCCACGCTGCGAAATACCGTGGTCTGCCCCGCCGTTGCAGCGGACTCACCCAACACGAGAGCGCCCAGCTCATTCAGTCCTTCAGGCTGAATGTATCCTTCCGCCATAGCGCTTCGAATCTCCCCCGCATCCTCCCTGGCAGCCGCGCCGGTTTCCACCACGACAAAGGCGGTTTTCAATAACGCGGGGTCGACCTCAATGGCGTCCTCGTGGGTGCCGCCGATAATGTTCAGGTGGGCCCCTGGCGCTACCCAATCGGCATACACCAAAGGTTCACGGGCACGGGTTGAGGTGGTGGTGCAGATAAGATCCGCCCCCTGCACGGCCTCGAATGCGCTACTGCAAACGCTGACCGGCGCGGTGGTCAGCGTACGAGCCCAGTGCGCAAACTCTTGCGTTCTGAGCGCCGAACGGGAAAAAATGCGCACCCTGCGGATCTGCCGCACCGCCAGCATCGCCAGCAGCGTGGCCCGTGCCTGAACCCCTGCCCCGAGGATAGCAAGATCGCCAGCCTGCTCCGGAGCACACAGCTGGGTCGCCAGTCCGGCCACCGCACCGGTTCGCAACGCGGTCAGACTAGCGCCATCGAACAAGGCCAGCATCTGGCCCGTATCGATGTCGGTGAGCAGCACCACCCCATGGATCAATGGCAACCCTCTCTCAGCATTGCCGGGCGTGAGCGTAGTGATTTTAACGCTGGCGACACCGCGTCTGTTCCAGGCCGCCGGGCTGATCAACGTCTCTGAAGGACCATGCTGGAGTAAGGTCCGCGTCGGTGATTGTTCGTCACCGCGACGTAAATCCCCGAACGCCTCACTCAGCATCGCCATGACCTGCCGCAGTCGGATCTCTCCGGACATTTCAGCTGCATTGATGATTTGCATCGTCACAGGGCGATCCTCTTCAACTGCGCGGCCACTTCTACGATAAGGTCTTCTTGCCCGGCCACGGCCTGACGTTTTCCCAATTCGAAGAAGACGTCACGCGGATCGACCCCCGCAGAGGCCGAATGGCTTAACACCGGATTTTTAAAGCCGGAAAAAACGCCGGCCAGGCCACTGACAATGCCCACGGAGTCGATCATCGGTGGAGTGACCATCAGTTCCCGGGCGGCGAGCTCGGCGGCGTCGAGAAAATGATAAAGGTCGATGCCGGTGTTGAACCCCAAACGTTCCAGTACCGGTACCAGAACTTCAAGTTGGGTGTTCCCTGCCCCAGCCCCGAATCCGCGGGCACAGCCATCAATCACGCTAGCGCCGGCCTGAGCGGCGGCAACCGAGTTGGCCACCGCCATGCCCAAATTATTGTGGGCGTGGAAAATAAGCGGCACATCCACCTGCCGCCGCATCGCGGTGATGCGTTCGGTCACATCCTGCGGCAACAGGTTGCCGGCAGAATCCATGATGCCGACGGCCTGCGCACCGTACTCCACCAGCAGTTGAGCCTGATCGGCTAACTGTTGGGGAGTGGCCATATGGCTCATCATCAGTACCGCATGCGCTTCTGCCCCGTGATCACGCAGCCATCCCAGATGACGTTCGGCCAGGGTTGCCTCAGTGCAATGGGTACCGATGCGCACCACATCCGCACCGCAGGATAACGCCTTCGACAGATCGACGATGGTTCCCCAACCGGGCAGCATAAACACGCCCATCTTGCTGTTTTGCAAACACTCGCGCACGGTGTTCAGCATGGTTTCATCACTCAACGCCGCGCGCCCGACCTGATACGAGGAGGCGCCAAGCCCGTTGCCATGGCCAACCTCGACAATCGCCACTCCCGTTTTATCTACCGCCGTCGCGTAGTCTCGTAACTGAGCCACCGTGAGCTGATGCTTCACGGCGTGTTGACCATCACGCAGGGTTGAGTCGTTAATCAGAATGGCCATTAGCCCCCTCCGTTTTATTTCGATAGCTCGCATACTGTTCGGCAACCAGGATGGCGGCAGAATTAATCAGATCCAGATTCCCGGCGTATTCAGGCATCACCTTGCTGCTGGCAACCACCTCCAGCGAGATCGAAACGCGTCCTTCGCTGACGTTAAGAGCGGTAAGCGAATAGCCCGCCGAGAATCCCCGCACCGCCTCAACGGCCTCAGCAAGCACCGGAGTGATCTGTTCCTTTGTGACCCCTGGAATACCGGCGAAAATGGTGACCCTGAACATGGCGGGTGGCGCGGCCGGGCTGATGTTGAGGATCGCCTTGGTGTTGGCTACGCCGGTAAAAGCGCTGAGCGCCCGCTGCGTGGTGTCCACATATTCGTCGATGTTGATCCGGGTGGCCCGCCCCAGAATATTGCTGGCGACGGTCGCCACCACCTCGATATCGATGATGCGAAAATGTCGGCTCAGGGCATGCAAAATGGGTATCGACGCCTGTCCACCGCAGCTGATCAGGCTGACATTGCGCTCGGTCAGCGCCTCGGTTCCCGTCACCGTAGGCACGATCATTTTGCCCAGGTGGCTGGGGGTTAAGTCGATCATTAAGGAGCCCAACGGACGCAGCAGCGCCCAATGCCTGACATGCGACATCGCGTTGGTGGCGTCGAAAACCACATCAAAAGGCGTTGGCGACGCCAACACAGCGTCAATGCCACCGGCGCTGGTCGGGCAACCCAAGCGGGCTGCGACCTCAAGACCGGCGGAGTCCTTGTTGCGCCCCGCCAGCAACCCGCAATGCAGCAGCGGGGAACGCTGGATCTTATTGACCAGATCCATGCCGATGGCGCCGGTTCCAATGACAGCGACGGAGAGCGTCATGAGTTACCTCTACTGAAACGAGCGGCCCAGGCCTTGCCTGATTGCAGGGTATTGCGCGCCATGCGGGCAAAAGGCGGCCCCACCATGTGTCCATCCAACAAGGCAATTCCCCCTTGCGCCGCTTTCACAGCATCGGTAATGCGGCTTGCCGCCAAGAGTGCGCTCTCGCAGGGCCGTAACGTCGAGTTGATCAGTTCGAGCTCGCTGGGATGAACGGTGGCTTTGCCATGGAAACCCAGATCTTTGACGCACTGAATTTCATTGGCCAACACGTCGGGTTCGGAAAGCCGATAGTTGGCGGTATCGATACAGCCAATACCATGTCTGGCACTCGCCAACACCATCGCCTGACGAGCGGCCAGCATCCCCGACCAGGTGATCGGCACCCCTAAAGTGGCCGCCAAATCTGCAGAGCCGAAAATCAGCCCATCCGCCACCGCCGCGACATTATCCAGATCGGTAATGGCCTCGACGGTCTCTATCGTCAGGTAAATTTCTGGGAACCTTCCGGCTGAGGCGAAGGTTTCACGCAGGAAAACCACCTCGGCAGGGGTTCGAACCATCGACATCACGATAAAACTGGGCGTGGTTTGACCGGAACACAGCATCACCAGATCATGCAAAGCGTCAATCGTGCCCAGCGCGTTGATTCGCACGGCAATATTGGCAGAGGGCGGTGCATTATCGAGAGCCGTACGGCAGATGTTTCTGGCCTCTGCCTTGGCCGGGCCAGGAACAGAGTCTTCCAGATCCATCAAATGCACATCAGCGTCATAAGACAGAGCCTTGACCACACGGTTTAGTGACAAGGCCGGCGTGTACAGAATGCTGCGGGGAACAGCCCGGGTGATATCCGTCATTGCGGCCCCCTGACAGCAGAGATCACCTGGCACAGGCCTCGGATCTGCTCTTGCGTTTGTCCGGCTCGCATCATGACTCGCAGGCCGGCGGTGCCTTTGGCGACGATAGGGAAAAACACCGGCGAGACATAGAAGCCAGCCTCGATCACCTGGCGCCCCGCCTCGATCACCCGGTCATCGCTCATCGGCACCAGGCGGATCGGATAGGTATTGCCGCTTTGCTCCGTCGGGATCAGGGAATCGAACAGCGCGATGTTGTCGTACAGTTTCTTTTGTAACCGGGGCAATTCATCCGTGCGGTGAATTTCCGCCGACGCCAGGCTGGCGCCGATGGCCGCCGTATTCAGGTTTTGCGAGTAGTTGAGCCCGCCGCCAAAGCGTTCGACCAGGCGCAGCATCTGCTGCGAATAACCGTTGAGCAATATCGCCGCCCCGCTGGTGCCGAAAGCTTTGTTGAGCGTGACCACCATAATGGTGTTTTCATCCAACGCCGGACTATGGGAACGAACATAGCCAACACCGCGTTCGCCATAAGCGGAGATCGAATGCGAATCGTCGTAAAACACCATCAGGCCGTATTTGTCCTGCAGTTCAGCCAGGGCTTTGACCGGAGCATAGCCCCCCAGGCTATCGCTGCCGTCGACCACGTAACAGACCCGTTGATATTGCTTGCAGCAGTCTTCAATGAAATTCAAATCATGATAATTGCAGGTGACGACTTCGGTTTCATCGGCACAGGCGGGTTTGGCAGCCGCCAGCGACACGTGGGCGTGCTTATCGAAAATCATCAAAGGCCGCACACCGTTGCCTAAATGGCCCGAAGCGATAAGAGGAAGCAAGCCGCCGCTGACGCTGCTCGCTGACACGCCGCTGAGTACATCAGCCTGGAACAGCTCACCCAGCGACGCTTCCAACTCCTTCATGGCAGGGAGCTGGACCCGGCTGCGGGCAATGCAGTGATCCAACACGCCGTAGCGGCGCACCGCGTCGATAGCACCTTCGACCACCTTGCTGTGGGAGTCCAGGTTCAGGTACGAGCAGCAGCTGAAATTGACAAACTGATGGCCACTTTGGGTAGACAACAGGTCGTTATCGAGCCCGGCAACGATACCCGCAAGGCCGTTTTGCTCTGACATATCCCAGAAAGGATTGCCTATGCCGATGGCCTTATCGTTGTTGCGGAATTTGTTCGTGGGAATGATCTGCTTACGGCTGCTCATCAAGTGCCTTCCTCTTGGTGGGTTCTGGTTGATAGTTGTAGATGCCTTTAAACTTGCGGTAAGCCGCCGTGTAGAGCGCGGAGTAGAAAACATAAGGACGACGCAGGATTTTCAGATCCCACAGCCAAAAATTAACGTTGATATTCAGGTCGTCTAAAGATTCGGCCTGGTGCCACCACCCCAGCGGCAAATACAGCATTTCGCCGGGTTCTAAAATAAAGTCGCGGCGCTGCGGGATTTTTGCCGCCAAGCGGGGAAAACGCTGCGGGTCGATATTGTCAAAATCAAAGGCCTGCGATTTATCGCCGAACCCCTGCAGGATAGATCGCGGATAGTAATCTCTGCGGCCCGGAGGAAAAAGAATGAACCGTTTTCTGCCCTGCAAAGAAATATTAAAGTTTTCCAGCTCATCGAAATGGCTTTGGGTAAATACCCCGTGGTAGCTGACCCATAAATTGGCGGCGTTCAACCCACGACGGGAGGCCAACAGGGAAAAAGCATCAAAGCCAAGGATATTATTGACGTCCTCGGGGCGGTGCATAATATTGGACACCACGCGATACCAGGTATTGTTGTCGCTTTGGTACTCTTTATTTTCCAAAAAACCACGCAGCTGAATTTTCATGGTTTGCCAGCGTTCGGTATTTTCTTTATTACTGGCCTCTCGGAACAAGGTGACATTGTCATCGCCCAAGCGTTGTGAAATCAGGTCACTCGCCCCTATGCTGGTATCAATGGGTAAATCGGTAATAATGACCGGGACGTCGGCTCGGAAAATAGCTTCAACACCAAAGGCGACGAACTCTTTAAAGGTCATGCGCGGAACGGGAACCCCCGTCGTTAACTGTTTCACGATTGCCGTTTTCCTGTTTCGAAAATAATAATGTGAGGCCCCGATATTCTGGGGCGTAGTTTTTATTTATTGCTGAGTAATTTCTGGCTAAACAGGCTGGATAATAAAGCGAGTGTTCCGGCGGCCATGGCTACCCAGGCCACCTGACCCGCTCCGCTTTGATCAGAAAGCTGTCCACCCACCGAGACGCCCAGTGAAAAGCCCAGCCAGCCGGCGCTGGACAACCAGGAGAAGCCTTCGGATAAACACCCTTTCGGCGTCAAGGACTCCAGCAGGTTGCTGCAGGTGATCAATAACGGCGCCACAGACAGCCCGGCGACGAAAGCGGAAATGCCCATGACAACGGGAACGCTGGTGAAAATCAGCGGGAGCGTGCCGGCACACAGGGTGGCGGAGGTGATCAGCAGCAGGCGAGGTTGCGATAAGGTCCAGTTCATGGCGCCGTAGCAGGTGCCGCCCACCAGGCTGCCCGCGGCGCAAATGGATAACAGCACGCCGGCGAGGGTTGGATTGCCTACTTCTTTGGCGTAGGCGATCATCATGACGTCGATTGAGCCAAGAAACAGGCCTACCGCCGCATAGGAGATCATTAACGCCCGTACCCAGACCATGCTGATTGCCCGACGATCGCTTTCTGCGCTCTTGTGCACAATAACCGGCTCAGAACGCCGATGTAACACCAGGGCCAGAGAACCACTGAAGGTGAGCGCGGCGCATAACGCCAGCCCCGCTGCGGGGTGCCATGCCGTGGCCAAAACAATGGCGATTAACGGCCCCAATAAGAAAATGATCTCATCAAGCACGGTTTCTAACGCGTACGCGGTTCGTAGCGCTTCATCGGTCACCATGGAGGCCCAGCGAGTACGAATAAATCCATCCACCGGCACCGACGAACAACCGGTAGCAATGGCCGCGGCCATAATTGCCCATAAGTGCATATTCAGCAGCACCAAGCCAATTAACGAAAGGATCGCAATGACGTGGCAGCAGCAGGTAATAATAAGCACCTTTCGCTGACTGAATTTATCGGCAAATCGGCCTAATACCGGGCTGGCTATCGCCTGCGTAATCATTAATGTTCCCGCCACGGTTCCGGCAATCCATAACGAGTCCATAGTGGCGGAAATCAACATTATGCAACTGATGGACCGCATCGCCACCGGAAACCTGACCAGCAGGCCAAACAATGAAAGCGTCGCATGTCCGGGATCAGACAATAATCGGGTATAAGAACCAAAACTGAACTTGGACTCAACGGCCTCTGTTTCCATAAGGTGCTCTCAATAGATATTCGCTAAAAGAACGAATGAATATATCAATCGAACATACCCACTCATTTATTTGATCGGGCACACTCAATGAAATAAATAACTTAACTATTTATGCGTAACAATAAAGCGAAGGTAACGCTCAGGCATTAACCCCTCCCGAATGGAGCTCAGACCATAGAATATTGTTCGCGTTGAAATCATCTTGGTTAATAATTATTAATTCGCCATCTTAAAAAGTCCCCGAAATTTATCATAAACAATTTTAATGCATGGGCATTAAGAATTAGCAACGCTAATCATTATTTACAAGAGCGTTTTTGCATCACATTGATGCGTTATTGCATTCATATTTAATTACAGTGAGTTAAGTGTTAATTATGGTGAAAATAATAATTTTCAGTCTGCGAATGACGCCCTTTGAACCAAACTCTCAGGGCCCTCTGGCGCTATAGCGGCGCAGAAAACAGAAACTGTGCCGTAATCGTCATTTTTACTCCCTATTGGAGCCAAGTATTCCTGCCGCGCTTTATTTATGATGAAGGTTTGACGCGCGGGGACATTGGCCCTGACATTAACATCACGCGAGGAGAACACATGGCTACAGGCATTGGCGGTAGTACGCCACAACAGGCCCTGGAACAGCTGCAACCGCTCACGGACAACCCGCCTGAAATCGCCGCGGTGGAATACCGGCAACGCATTCAGCACGCGCAGCGCCTGATGCGCGACAACGGCATTGACGCCTGCTACCTCAATGCCGGCAGCAACCTGCTCTATTTTACCGGTACCGCCTGGTCGCCCAGCGAACGTATGGTGGGCGCGGTGATCCCGGCCGAGGGGGAAATCGCCTATATTGCGCCCTGGTTTGAGATCGGCACGTTCAAGGACGCGCAGGTGATTGAGGGGGAGATATTTAGCTGGCATGAGGAAGAAGATCCCTATCGGTTGTTCTTCACCGTACTGGCCGCGCGTGGGCTGACGGGTTCGGGCCGCCAACTCAAAGTGGCCATTTGCGAAACCGCGTCGGTCACGCTGTTCCTCGGCCTGCAACAGCATGCCGGTGAAATAAAGTTGGTCAGCGCCCTGCCGATCACCGGGTACTGCCGCAGCCGCAAATCGGCGGCCGAAATTGCGCTGATGCAAACCGCGAATAACATTACCCTGCGGGTCCAACAGGCGGCGGCAAGCATATTGCGCCCAGGGATCACCGCCAGAGAGCTGGTCGAGTTTGTCGATCAGGCCCATCGCAAAATGGGCACCACCGGTTCTTACTTCTGCATTGCACTGTTCGGATCCGATAGCGCGTTTCCTCATGGCGTTAAAGCCCCCAACCCGCTGCAACATAACGATGTCGTGCTGCTGGATACCGGCTGTCGCTACAAGGGCTACCTGTCCGATATCACCCGAACTTATGTCTACGGCGAAGCCAACCCGCGCCAACGCTTTGCCTGGCAGGCTGAACATGATGCGCAGGCTGCGGCATTTGCTGTAATCGCGCCCGGCGTGCCCTGCCATAAAGTGGATGACGCCGCGCGCGAAGCGCTGGCTTCTCATGGTTTTGGGCCGGATTATCAGCTGCCGGGGCTGCCGCACCGTACCGGTCACGGTATCGGGCTGGACATTCATGAAGCGCCGTATCTGATCCGCAAGCAGCAGGAGCCGCTCGACGTGGGCATGTGCGCCAGCATCGAACCCATGCTATGCCTGCCGGGCGAGTTCGGCATTCGCCTTGAGGATCATTTCTACGTCACCAAAGACGGAGCGCGCTGGTTTACCGCGCCGGCGAAATCTATTGATGCCCCCTTTGGTTGAGACTCCTGATCCCCCCTTCGGGCGGCGATGCCGCCTGAATTAAAAGATTAACCCTGCCATAAAAATAGTGGTTATTAATATCGATTTAATTTAGTCATCTTATTTAATTTTTCAGGTTAATATAATCATTAATTTATAACGCCACCGTAACCCAAGAATGAAATAACGGTTGATATGACAAATGAATTGAGTTAATAATTAATCGTTCTTCAAGGAAAGATATAATAAAAAATCATAAATTAAAAAGGAGTGAGTTATGAAAACAATTGATTCTGCGCTATTAGAGACTATCGCCGGCGGTCGCGGCAACAATGGCGGCGACCGTGCGGATAATAGCCGCAGGAATAAAGGGAAAAACAACGGTGGTAAGCAGGGACGTTCTGGCGATTACTATGCTAAAAACACCTCGGAAGACTGCATCAATGGCATGGTGGCCGGCGCGGCCTTAGGGGCATTCGGCGGATTACCCGGGGCGGCGATGGGGTTGGTTGGCGGTGCGGTGACCGGCGGCTGTTTTAAAGATGCCAGCAGGGGCGGCGGTAACGTAGGCATGGGGAAAGGCGGGAATAAATGCGGGTCAAGTGCCGGCGGCAAGTGTTCCTGGTAAGCATTAACCTTAACGAAAATAACAACGGGCTGACCTTTCGCCGTTCTCAGGTGATCACATGAATAATAAAGCGCTAAAAATAATATCAGTTGTCATGGGTATATTTTTATCTTCTTCCTTGCTAAGCGGGGCCGGAGTAGGCTTTTCAACATGGTATCCCGCGCCGAGGGGAATTTCCGTCCTGTTAGTATCAATTGGCTGCGGTGTGGCCTTGGTAAGGTTTATTTACTTAATAATTAAATTCATTTTCGGCAGACCACTCAGGGGAAGCTGATCTTTCTGTTCTTTACCACAATGTTCTTCTTCATTAATGCGAGGCGGCAGTGATTCCCCTGCCGCCTTATTCCCTACTAGTGTCCTGAATAATCCTCTTCGGCAGTGCCGGGTCATGAATGTCTACCGATAAGGCCCTCGTCGGCAGATTAAAATGCGACGGTAACAGTTCCAGTTCACCGCTGTTTTGCGCCACGCGCGCCAAAATGGCAGCCCGATAGATCGTAAACACATGAAACTGACTTTCAGCTTGCTGAAGGAATTGAACGCCTTAACGGCAGAGGGACTTCTGCCTGACGCTTGCCTGGCGTAATCTTACCTGCGCCGATAGCGATTTTTTTATTCGCCATCGTCGTTCTGCGACTCCACACGTCAACTGGGGTTAATCAGTTGGCGTGACCGCGAAAATAGATTAGTTTTAAGCTCTGACTCTCCTCGGCACTGGATGCTATGACTACCCAAAATCAACACCCCCAGGCTGTCTTCAGCCCCGTTACACGCCACGCTATTTTTTTGGTCGCGACTTTATCCGCCAACCCTGCGCAGCACGCTGCGGTGCGTGGCTGGTGCGCGGATATCAGCGGCGTAATTCGTTCCGTCGGTAAAAGATCCCCTGCGGGCAATCTGTCCTGCGTCTGCGGATTTGGCTCTTCGGCCTGGGATCGGTTGTTCGGCCAGCCCCGCCCGGCGCTACTTCATCCTTTTCGTGAGATAGGCACCGGCGACCGCGTTGCCGTTTCGACCCCTGGCGATATCCTGCTGCACATTCGCGCCGACGAGATGGATTTGTGCTTCGAACTCGCCACACAGTTGATGAACAAGCTTGGCGATGCCGTGACGGTAATAGAGGAAGTGCACGGTTTCCGTTATTTCGACCAGCGGGCAATGATTGGCTTTGTCGACGGCACCGAAAACCCCGAGGGACACGAAGCCTTCGACTATACGGTGATTGGCGAGGAAGACGCCGGTTTTTCCGGCGGCAGCTACGTGCTGGTACAAAAATACCTGCACGACATGAAAGGCTGGAACTCACTGAGCGTCGAAACGCAAGAGCGCATTATTGGTCGCCACAAGCAATCCAATATTGAACTGGATGAGGACGTCAAGCCTTCGTCATCCCACAGTTCCCTGACGACGCTGACCGATGAAAACGGCAATGAAGTCAAAATATTGCGTGACAACATGCCGTTTGGCAAACCCGGCATGGGCGAATTCGGCACTTACTTTATCGGCTACGCCCGCTCCCCCCAGCCAATCGAGCAAATGCTGGAGAACATGTTTGTAGGTCGGCCGGCCGGCAACTACGATCGCCTGCTGGATTTCAGCCGCGCGGTCACCGGCAGCCTGTTCTTTACGCCTTCGGCACCCCTGTTGGAAGCCCTGGCTGAGCGTAACGGCCCGCAATAATCGCTAAAAGCAGGGAGACTGATCCCAGCGCGGACTCGGGGTCAGTGCTCCCGACTACAGCAGCAGTGCCAGCTCCATTGCCGTACGCTGCAACTGCGGCAGCACACGCTCACGCAATTCCGCCGACGAAATTTGCGAGGCATTCACCCCTACGTTCATCGCCGCCACTACGCCGCCCTTACGTGAATGCATCGGCACTGCGATCGAACGCAAGCCTATTTCTAACTGTTGATCGTTAATCGCATACCCCTGACGACGCACCTTGGCCAGCTGTTCACGCAGTTGCTCAGCGCTGGCCACGGTAAACTCTGTCAGCGGTTCGAAGGTGACCCGCGACAGATAATCGTCCAACTGCGCTTCGTCCAGCGCGCTGAGTAAAACCAATCCCATTGACGTCGCGTAGGCCGGCAAACGGCTGCCCCGTCCCAGATCGATGGTCATGATGCGCTTCACCGAAGCACGGGCGATATACAGAATATTGTCACCGTCCAGGGTCGCTACCGAGCAGGATTCATTCAGCAGTTTACTGAGATAGTCCAGCGAGTTTTGTGCCGCTTTCGCCAATTCGGATGAGGAAAGATAGGCGTGACCGATAGTCAGAACCCGCGGCAACAGCCGGTAATGCCGACCGTCGGGGCAATGGACAAAGCCGAGGGCGCGCAGAGTGTAAAGGCAGCGGCGCACCGCCGCACGGGGAATACCGGTAATGTGGCTGATTTCAGAAACCGACATTTGCGAATATTGCGGCTGGAAGGCCTGCAACACCTCTAACCCCCTGGCCAGCGACGCCATAAAATTGGGATCGCCTTTATACTGATCGTTACTTAAATCCCCGATTTCCTGCAGCCGGCGCAGTTCTCCAGCGCCAAATTCCGACTCATCGCCCATCCGGACCTCCGATTCAATAAACTTTGGCATTATAAGCCTGTGGCGCCGCGATGCTGCTTTGTCTGGCATCCAATAGCGATTTAGTTATCTGCGTCACAGAATTGACAGGCAAATTACCATCGCTTCGATAATCGCACAAACAGCTGATATTCGCACTTGTCGCTGCATTTTTCCTCGCTTAAGGTGGATCCAGACCCACCAGCGTCACGCTGAGAGACTCTTAGCGTACTCAGGAGAGCAGATGATCGATAAAAGCGTGGCGTCCGTAGACGCCGCCGTCGCCGATATCCCCGACGGCTCGACCATTATGGTCGGCGGTTTTGGCCCCGCCGGTCAGCCTTATGCGCTACTGGATGCACTGATTCGGCGCTGCCCACGCGAGCTGACGTTGATCAGCAACAACGCCGGCAATGGCGACTTTGGCCTGGCCGCGCTGCTGAAGGCCGGTTGTGTACGCAAGGTCATTTGTTCATTCCCGCGTCAGTCGGATTCCTGGGTATTTGACGACCTTTACCGCCGCGGCGAACTGGAGCTGGAACTGATCCCACAGGGTAATCTGGCGGCCCGTATCCAGGCTGCCGGTTCCGGGCTCGGTGGGTTTTACACACCCACCGGATACGGCACCGAGTTGGCGCAGGGCAAAGAAACCCGCGAGATCGACGGCAGGCACTACGTGTTCGAACTGCCGTTGAGGGCGGACTTCGCCCTGATCAAGGCCGAACAGGCCGATCGCTGGGGCAACCTGCGGTATAACAAAACCGGGCGCAACTTTGGGCCGATCATGGCCATGGCCGCCACCTGCACCATTGCTGAAGTTAATCGCATGGTGCCGCTGGGCGAACTGGATCCTGAAAACATCATTACGCCTGGGATCTTCGTACAGCGCCTGGTGACCACGCCTGACCATCCTGCGCAGCTTTCGGCTTAAGGGCTCTCCATGACCAAACTTACTCATCAACAGTTGGCAGAACGCATTGCGCGCGATATCCCGGAAGGCGCCTACGTCAATCTGGGCATTGGCATTCCCACGCAGATCGCCAACTACCTGCCGGCGGATAAAGAGATTTTTCTGCACAGCGAGAACGGTATTCTCGGCATGGGCCCGGCACCGGCGGCGGGCCAGGAGGATCCCGAACTGATCAATGCCGGCAAGCAGCCGGTCACCCTGCTCAAGGGCGGCTGTTTTTTCCATCACGGCGACTCCTTCGCCATGATGCGAGGTGGCCACCTGGATATCTGCGTGCTCGGTGCCTATCAGGTTTCCGAACGGGGCGATCTGGCTAACTGGAGCACCGGTGCCCCAGGAGCCATTCCGGCGGTAGGCGGCGCGATGGATTTGGCCATTGGCGCCCGCCAGGTGTTTGTGATGACCGAGCACCTGACCAAAAAAGGGGAATGCAAAATTGTCCGCCACTGCACTTATCCATTGACCGGCGTCGGCTGCATCGATCGCATCTACAGCGATCTGGCGGTGATGGACGTGACCCCGCAAGGCCTGGTGGTCCGCGAAATATTCGGCGGTCTGACCCCGGAACAGCTGCAGGAAGTCACCCCGGTTGAATTGACCTTTGCCCTTCAGCACGGAGAACATCCCCATGAATCCAGCCTATCTGTGTGACGCCGTCCGCACGCCTTTTGGCCGATTGAACGGGAGCCTGGCAACCGTTCGCGCCGACGATTTGGCCGCTCTGCCGCTGAAAGCGCTGCAGGTTCGACACCCGCAGCTGGACTGGGCCGCAGTGGATGATGTGCTGCTCGGCTGTGCCAATCAGGCTGGCGAAGACAACCGTAACGTGGCGCGCATGGCGTTACTGCTGGCAGGCCTGCCGCTACAAATCCCCGGCTGCACCCTTAATCGCCTGTGTGGCTCCAGCCTGGATGCGGTAGCGATGGCGGCGCGCGCGATAAAAACAGGTGAAAGCGAACTGATGATTGCCGGTGGCGTAGAGAGCATGTCCCGCGCGCCCTTCGTCATGGGCAAGGCGGAAAGCGCTTTCAGCCGGGCGATGAAACTGGAAGACACCACCATGGGCTGGCGGTTTATCAATCCGCAGATGAAAACGCTGTACGGTGTGGATTCGATGCCGCAAACCGCCGAAAACGTCGCCCTGAAGTTCAATATTTCCCGTCAGGATCAGGATGCTTTCGCCCTGCGCAGCCAACTGCGTACCGCCGCCGCTCAGGAAAGCGGCTTTTTTGCCGACCAACTGATTGATGTCAGCATCGCACAGAAAAAAGGCGAGCCGCAGCTGTTCACGCAAGACGAACATCCTCGCGCTACCACGATGGAGGCATTGGCGAAACTGAAACCGGTAGTGGATCCGCAGGGTACCGTCACCGCAGGCAATGCCTCCGGGCTAAACGACGGCGCCTGTGCGCTGCTGCTGGCCGGCGAATCCGGGCTGTCCCGCCACGGCCTGCAGCCCATGGCGCGCATTGTTGCCAGCGCCGTTACCGGTATTGAGCCGTCGATCATGGGCTTTGCCCCGGCGCAGGCGGTTCGCAAGGTGCTGAAAATTGCTGGTTTAAGCCTGGATCAGATGGACGTGATCGAGCTTAATGAGGCCTTTGCGGCGCAGGCGCTGGCAGTGACCCGTGAGCTGGGACTCCCCGACGATGCCGCACAGGTCAACCCTAACGGCGGCGCCATCGCTCTGGGTCACCCGCTGGGCGCCTCCGGTGGCAGGCTGGTGATGAACGCGGCCTGGCAATTGCAGAACACGCGTGGGCGTTATGGCCTATGCACCATGTGTATCGGCGTCGGCCAGGGTATTGCGCTGATTATCGAGCGGGTGTGAAAAGGGGACAAGGATGGATATCGACTATCGTCTTGATGGCCGCGCGGCTGCGCCGCTGTTGGTACTGTCCAACTCACTGGGCACCACCTTCGATCTGTGGCAACCGCAGCTGTTGGCACTGAGCGAACACTTTCGGGTATTGCGTTATAACCAACGCGGACACGGTGCCACGCCGCTGTCTACCCCACGATTACGGCTTGAGGATCTCGGCCAGGACGTGATCGCCCTGCTCGATTATCTGGACGTACCCAGCGCCCATTTCTGCGGCATTTCAATGGGCGGCCTGACCGGTCTGTGGCTTAACCGTTACCACCCGCAGCGCATCACGCGGATGGTGGTCGCCAATACCGCCGCACGCATCGGTAATGCCGAAGGCTGGCAACAGCGAGCGCAGCAGGTGCGTAGCCAAGGGTTGTCTTCGATTGCCGCCGCCTCCCCCGCCCGCTGGTTCACCGAAGCCTTTCTGCAAAATCATCCTGAGCAGGTTGCCTCCCTGGTCGCCGCTCTGGCGGCCGGTAACCCCGAAGGATACGCCGCCTGCTGCGATGCCTTGTCAGTGGCGGATTTACGCGCCGACGTGGTTTCCATGAGCCGGCCGATGCGGGTGATCGCCGGAGACGCTGATCCGGTAACCACCGTCGCGGACGCCGAGTTTCTGGTGGCCAACGCCCCGCACGCGGAACTGCAGCGGCTGCCGGCTTCGCATATCTCCAACCTCGCCTGTCCGCAACTGTTCAGCCACAGCGTGATCGAATTCCTGACTGAGGAACGTTCGGCCGGCTAAGTCGGTTATTGGTCGGCTACTCGCCGCCCTTGCGCATCGATCACTGGTGCACCGTCTTCCTTGGTGAAAGAGCCCTGCTGCGGATCCGGCAGGATATCCAGCACGGCTTCCGACGGTCGACACAGACGGGTGCCCAAGGGTGTCACCACAATAGGTCGATTAATCAATATCGGCTGTTGCAACATAAAGTCGATCAATTGTTCGTCACTCCAGCCTGCATCTGCCAGCCCCAACGATTCATAAGGCTCGACGTTTTTACGCAGTAAGGCTCGCGCAGATATTCCCATATCGGCAATCAACCCGATCAATTGCTCGCGGTCGGGCGGTGTCTCCAGATACAAAATCACCGTCGGTTCCACACCACTGTTGCGGATCAGTGCCAACGTATTGCGCGATGTGCCGCAAGCCGGGTTGTGGTAAATCTTGATGTTACTCATGGCGTTCTCTCTGAGTTATGGCTAAAGCGACAGGCGCAGGGCCAGGGCGGTCAGCGCAACCAACAGCACCGGCAGGGTCATCACTACCCCGACCCGGAAATAGTATCCCCAGCTTATGACGATGCTTTTCTTCGACAATACGTGCAGCCACAGCAGCGTGGCCAGGCTACCGATCGGCGTAATTTTCGGCCCAAGATCGCTGCCTATGACATTGGCATAAATCATTGCCTGTTTAATTACGCCTTCGGCATTGCTGCCGTCAATCGACAAGGCCCCCACCAACACCGTCGGCATGTTGTTCATCACCGAGGACAAAAATGCCGTCAGGAAACCGGTGCCCAGCGTAGCTGCCCAAATTCCGCGCTCGGCCAGAAAATCCAGCACACCGGCCAGGGTATCGGTCAGCCCTGCATTACGCAGCCCGTAGACCACCAGATACATCCCGAGAGAGAAGACCACGATCTGCCAGGGGGCGCCCCGCAACACTTTAGCAGTGTCGATGGCCTGCCCCTTTTTCGCCACCAGCAGCAGGATCAACGCACCAACGGCGGCGACCAGGCTAACCGGCACGCCCAGCGGCTCAAGCCCAAAAAACCCCACCAGCAGCAACACCAATACGCCCCAACCGGCTCTAAACGTCTGCAAATCGCGAATGGCCTCACGCGGTGGCCGCAGCAACCTCAGGTCATAGCTGCGCGGAATGTCCTTGCGAAAGAACAGGTGCAACATCACCAGCGTGGCGACGATGGCGGCAAGGTTCACCGGCACCATCACCGCCGCATACTGCGTGAAACCCAGTTGAAAGAAATCAGCGGAGACAATATTCACCAAATTGGACACCACCAGCGGCAGGCTGGCGGTATCGGCGATAAATCCCGCCGCCATCACGAAGGCCAGCGTTGCCCCTGAACTGAACCCCAACGCCAGCAGCATCGCAATCACTATCGGCGTCAGGATCAGCGCCGCCCCGTCATTGGCAAACAACGCCGCCACCGCGGCGCCCAGCAGCACAATATAGGTGAACAACCAGCGCCCTTTGCCCTTGCCCCAGCGCGCAACATGCAGCGCTGCCCATTCAAAGAAGCCGGACTCGTCCAGCAGCAGGCTGATAATGATCACCGCGATAAAGGTCGCGGTGGCGTTCCAGACGATCTGCCAGACCAGCGGAATATCGCCGACCTGTACCACTCCGGTCAGCAATGCCAACAGCGCGCCGAAACAGGCACTCCAGCCTATGCCCAAGCCTTTCGGCTGCCAGATCACCAAAACGATCGTCAGGATAAATATTGCCCCTGCCAACACCATCACAACTCCTTAGTCTCTCACATCAAACATATATGTTATTTCGAATATATTTATTTAAATTTTTTAGCGTTACCGGCAGACCGCCCCTAACGCGCGCTGCGCCAGCTCGGTCACCTGCTGTTGCCGGCTAAGATAAGCCTGTTCGATGATTGCCGCCGCCCAGGCCGGCATATGCGGCGACAGGCGGTAGTAAATCCACTTGCCCTCGCGACGATCGATCAGCAGACCACTTTCACGTAACATCGCGAGGTGACGAGAAACTTTGGGTTGCGATTCCTCCAATGCGCTGACCAATTCGCACACGCATAGCTCACCCGCCTGGCGCAGCAAAAGCACCAGCGTGAGGCGAGTTTCCTCCGACAGATTTTTAAACAATGTCAGTGGCGTCAGTGATGTCATGGGGATCCTCCTTTTACGATAACCGCCATCATAAGCCGAAGGAGGAAAAACGCCAAGAAACATATATGAATTAGTGAATATTAAGATTTGTGAAGATTGCGCAGAATGGCTCACTTTCGCGATGGCCCGGTGAAAACGCTCACTCAGCCTGAGTTAAGTTTCAGCTATTGATTCCATACGCCAAAGCGACTGTTCATTATGTGCTCTTTCGTTACAATCTCTAGCGTGAAATCCACCGTTTAGAGGGCTCTTATGTACAACTTCTCACGTTATCAGGCAAAAGAACTGGCGCTGGCTTATATGAGCGGCAAAAAACACGACCTGTCACCGCAGGAATTTCTGCAGCAGCTGAAAAGTAGC
The DNA here is from genome assembly GCF_046531865.1 of Serratia sp. AXJ-M. Taxonomy (NCBI): domain Bacteria; kingdom Pseudomonadati; phylum Pseudomonadota; class Gammaproteobacteria; order Enterobacterales; family Yersiniaceae; genus Serratia; species Serratia sp. AXJ-M. Next base: position 3,198,379 of record NZ_CP059394.1, read on the forward strand.
GAGAAATCTTTCGACTATCTGTTGAAGCACGGCAACGAACAGCCGCGCGAAGTGCTGGTGAAAAGTTTCTAACACCCCGCACCTTAATCTCCCTTCGCCGGTGGCGTACCTATAGGCACGCGTATTCCCGGTCGAATGGCGACGGGGTGTTATCACCGATCCGGGGTATCCCAATAAGGCCGCTCTCCTCCGAGCTGAGCCAGTAGAAAATCGACAAAGGCCGATACCTTAGCCGGTAAGTATTTGCGCTGTGGATAGATGGCATAAATGGCATGCTCGGGCAGCCGATAGTCCGACATCAATTCAAGCAGTCGCCCCTGCGCAATATCGTCTCCAACGATGAAAGTCGGCATCTGACAAATCCCCAAACCGGCGATCAACGCTTCACGCAACGCCTCGCTGTTATTCACCTGGTAATTGCCTTTGGGTTGGAAACGTACAGCCCCCGCAGGCCCGTCGAACTGCCATTCGCTCCCCCCGCGGAAATAGCTGTAAAACAAACAGTTATGCTTCGCTAATTGCTCCATGTCCGTCGGTGTTCCACAGCGCGCCAGATAAGACGGCGCTGCGCACAAGACGCTGTTGCACGGCGCAATACGCCGGGCTATCAGGCTCGAGTCGGCCAGTCGACCGATGCGGATCGCCAGGTCATAGCCCCCTTCGACCAAATCGACCAGTTGGTCGTCCATCATCATATTGATCTCCACCGCCGGATAAGCTGCCAGGAAACGGGGGATCAACGGGGCAATATGCAAACGACCAAACACCATGGGTACGCTGATCCTCAGGCAGCCCTGCGGCTGCCCCTGCAAGCGGGTGACCGCATCCTCTCCCTCTTGCGCTACGGCACAGGCATTGCGTGCATAGCCAAAATACTGCTCACCGGCCTCGGTCAGGCTCAAACTGCGGGTGGTTCGCTGCAATAATTGCACGCCCAGTGAGCGTTCCAGCTGGGTGATGCGTTTGCTTACTGCCGATTTGGTGATGCCCAGTCGCTCGGCGGCGGCAGAAAAGCTTTCGCATTCCACCACCGCCACAAATACCGGGATTGCTGCAAAGCGATCGTTCATTATCAGTCAACTTTTTCTCAACAATGATTTTCCATTTTAGTGGATTAAGCTTTAAACAAAAACAATATAGGCTGCTCTTCAAATTAATTTTGAAGTTGAAACCCTGATGCGTGAACGTTTTTCCGATCCTCTGCTGGCGCTGGGCGCCGGTGCCCTATTGGCCCTGATGATTGCCATCAACAGCCTGCTGGCCAGCTATAACTCCCCCTTGCTGGCCTCGTGGTTGGCTCACGGTATGGGCGCCATCACCGCCTGGTTGCTGCTGCTCCTGCTGAACCGTCGTACTCCGCGCCGCGCGGCCTCATCGGCCAGGACGCCTCGCTGGGCTTATTTGGGCGGTCTGCCCGGTGCCCTGACGGTGGTGCTGGCCGCCATTACGGTCAACAGCCCGCTGGCGCTTTCCGGCAGCCTGGCGCTGATGCTTACCGGTCAGGTTTTGTTCGGCATGCTCGCCGACAGCTGCGGCTGGTTTGGCTCGCTTAAACGCCGTTTGAGTCTCAACGATATCGTCGCCACGCTGCTGATCCTCTGCGGCTGCGCTCTGCTCATTTTCCTGAGGTAACGCCCATGTTTACCCTGATAGTCCTTGCTCTACTCAACGGCGTCTGTATCGGCCTCAGCCGCGCAATCAACGGGCGTCTGGCGCTGGATCGTGGCGCTTTTCATGCCTCACTTTGCAATCATATCGTCGGTTTTTTGTTCCTCAGCCTGCTGCTGCTGGCAACCGGCAGCGTCAACGGTGCAACCTTCGGCCAGGCCCCGTGGGGTGCCTACCTTGGCGGTGTCATCGGGGCGTTGTTTGTCGCGCTGAATAGCTATGTTCTGCCGCGTCTCGGCACCCTGCGCGCCGCACTACTGATTATCAGTGGCCAAATGCTGGCAGGCGTGGTTATCGACCGCCTGCGCGACAGCGGCGATACCATCAGCGCGCAGATCTTGGGCGTGGGGCTGATCCTGCTGGGCGTCTATGTCGCCCGGATGGAGAAATCGCTGCTTAAGCTGATGCTTGAGCCTATTCAGCGGCGGAGTTGATTTCGCCTTGAGAGACGAATATTTATCATATTCGCTCTCAGATACGAATTATTGACATATTCGCCTTGAGGTGCGAAATTTACCGATAACTCCCGCTTCAGAGTAGAAAAAGAGATGCCAGCACAAGTTAGCGTGATCACCGGCGATCTGGTCAATTCACGGCAATTAGACACCACTCACTACATTACCGGGTTAAATGCCCTGCTGAGTCAATTGCAACGGGCTACGCTTATTGAGCGATTCGAGATTTTCCGTGGCGATGCTTTTCAAGCGGTGGCCGAACCGCAATCCGGTTTGCTGCTGGCGGTGTATATCCGTATTGCGCTTAGAGCGATGGACTCACGCCATTGGGATGCCCGCATCGCCGTTGGCCTCGGCAGCGACCAGGGACAAACCGCCGGTTATGGCAGCGCCTTTGTGAATTCTGGCCAGGCCCTGGACGCTTTGATGAAAAATTGCCGACTGGCTCTGAAAAATGACAATGAGCAGACAAATGCCATTGTCAGCGATCTATTGCCGATGTTAGATCATGTGATTAGCCGCCTTTCACAGACCGAAGCGCAGGTCGTCCAGGCACGTTTCTTCGCCGACACCAGCCAAGAGGTAGCGGAAAAGCTGCAAAAGGCCGCCTCCACCGTTTCTGCTACGCTGAAACGCGCGGCCTACGAGGAAATGATGCGATTTATTCACGCGATTAACAGGATCACCTGAATATGGATTTGAGCTACGCGCCGTTGCTGACCTGGTTGCTGGTGGTTCACCTGCTTGCAGACTTCCCGCTGCAGCCGCGCAGTTGGGTCGAGGATAAGGCTCGTCACCGCGCACGTTCTCGTTTCCTGTTGCTGCATGCCTTACTGCACGGCGTGCTGGCCGCCTGGGTGGTGGCCGGTTTTGCGTTGCTGCATGGCGGACTCTCTTCCGGCCAGGTGCTGACCGCCCTGCTGGTTATCGCCATCAGCCACTGGCTGATTGACCTGTTGAAGGTCACGTTATTGACGCGCATCAGTCAAGCGGGCGGTTTTCTGCTCGATCAAGGCCTGCATCTTACGGTGATTGCACTGCTGTGGCTGTCGCTGACGCCCAATGCCCATGGCCTGCTTAGCACGCTGGGAGCGGCCATAGCCGGCTGGCAGGCTGGACTGGTTGTGGTGACGTATTTGGTGATTTACATGCCGATGGGCGTGCTTATCGGCCAGCTTTTGGCTCACTGGGCACCGCAGATGCCTCCTTCAGCCAAAGCCGATAACGACTCGTTATTACGTGCGGGCAAGCAAATTGGCTATCTGGAAAGAACGCTGATCCTGACCTTTGTGCTGATCGGCCAAATCCCGGCGGTCGGTTTTTTGCTGGCGGCCAAGTCAATCTTTCGCTTTGGCGATTTGCGCCAGAGCGATGACAAAATGCGTACCGAGTATGTGCTACTGGGTACGCTGTTTTCCTTTACCCTAACCATCATGCTGGGTCTGCTGGTGAAAAAAATGCTGTAGAGGCGGATAATATTTCGCCCCTACAGCCGGCACTTATTACAACCACTCACCGAAGCGGCGAATATAGAAACGCTTCATCAGCTGCGCCACCACGCAGTAGCTCACCAAGGTACCTGCCAGCCACGGGAAGTATTCCCACGGCAACGGCTGCAACCCAACCAGTGCGCCCAGCGGCGAGAACGGCAGATAGATACCCAGCCCCATCACCAGCGCCGTGGTCAGCAACACCGGCAGCGCGGCGGTGCTCTGAATAAACGGGATCTTCTGGGTGCGCAGCATATGCACCACCAGGGTTTGCGACAGCAAACCTTCAATAAACCAGCCGGACTGGAACAACGCCTGATGCTCTACGCTGTTGGCGGCGAAAACAAACCACATCAGCGCATAGGTAGTGATATCAAAGATGGACGACGTTGGCCCAATCCACAGCATAAAGCGGCCAATGTTTTTCGCATCCCACTTGCGCGGCTTGCGCAGGAACTCTTTGTCCATCTTGTCCCACGGCAGCGACAGCTGAGAGATATCGTACATCAGGTTCTGGATCAGCAGGTGGATCGCCAGCATCGGCAAAAACGGAATAAAGGCGCTGGCCACCAGCACCGAAAACACGTTGCCGAAGTTGGAGCTGGCGGTCATGTTCAGGTACTTGATGATATTGCCGAAAGTCTCCCGTCCCTTGATCACCCCCTCTTCCAGCACCATCAGATTTTTTTCCAGCAAAATGATGTCTGCCGACTCTTTGGCGATGTCCGTACCGGTGTCGACCGAAATGCCCACGTCGGCATCGCGCAGCGCCGGCGCATCGTTAATGCCGTCGCCGAGGAACCCGACGGTATGGCCATTCGCCTGCAGCATTTTCAACACTCGCGACTTCTGCAGCGGCGTCAGTTTGGTGAAGACCGTGCGCTGTTCCACTTCTTGCGCCAGCATGGCGTCATCCATCTGTTCAATTTGCGGACCGGAAAGCGGTTCACCCGGCTCCAGGCCAACATCGCGGCAGATTTTGCAGGTGATCACCGGGTTATCACCGGTCAAAACCTTAATCGCTACGCCGTTTTCCTGCAGGGCGGCGATCGCTTCCTGTGCGCTCTCCTTCGGTGGATCGAGGAAGGTCAGAACGCCCTGGATCACCATATCGCGTTCATCGATAATACTCAGCGGCAGAGCATTTTTCTGTTCGCCCAGATCTCGCGTTGCCAGTACTAGCACGCGGAATCCCTCTTCGTTATATTGAGCGGCAAGCGCCTGCAACGCCTCACGCCGAGCCTGATCCAGCGGTAAAATCTGCTGCCCGTCGCGCACATGGGTGGCAATTTCGAGCATTTCCTCCACCGCCCCTTTGCAAATCAGGCGTTGTTGGCCATTTTCATCCGCCACCACGATCGATAAACGGCGGCGTATAAAATCAAAGGGCAGCTCATCGACCTTGCTGTAGCGGCCCAACGCCTCGATGCCCGGTTTGCCGCGACCAAAACGGATCACCGCCTGGTCCATCAGGTTTTTCATTCCGCTCTGGTGGAAGCTGTTCAACCAAGCCAGGTGCAGCACCTCATTGTCTTTGGTCCCGCTGGCATCCAGATGGTGCTCAAGGATGATGCGATCCTGCGTCAGGGTGCCGGTTTTGTCGGTGCACAACACGTCCATCGCGCCAAAGTTCTGAATGGCGTTCAAACGCTTGACCACCACTTTGCGTCGCGACATGGCGATAGCGCCCTTCGCCAGGTTGGAACTGACGATCATCGGCAGCATTTCTGGCGTCAACCCAACCGCCACCGCCAGGGCAAACAGCGCGGCTTCGCTCCAGTCGCCTTTGGTGAACCCGTTGATCAGCAACACAATGGGCACCATCACCAACATAAAGCGGATCAGCAGCCAACTGACGCTGTTAACCCCGCGATCAAACGCGGTTTGCGAACGGGTGCCGACAATCGACTTCGCCAGCGACCCGAAATAGGTGCGTCCGCCGGTTGCCACCACCACCGCCGTGGCGGTACCACTGGCGACGTTGGTGCCCATCAGGCAGATGTTCGACAGCTCCAACAGCGCATGTTCGCTGGAGACTTCGTCCTCACTCGATTTTTGGCTGACGTTGCCCATAACGTCGTATTTCTCAATCGGGATCGCCTCGCCGGTCAGAATGGCCTGGCTGATAAACAGATCGCGCGACGCCAGCAGGCGAACGTCCGCCGGTACCATATCCCCGGCAGAGAGCTGAATAATATCGCCCGGCACCAGTTCGCGGATCGGGACCTCCAGCGTCAGCGGATGTGCGCTGTAGCTGCTGCGGCGCATTACCGTTGCGGTGGTTCGCACCATCGACTTCAGCGTCTCCGCCGCCTTGTTGGTGCGGTATTCCTGCCAGAAGCGCAGCAGCCCGCTGAGTGACACCATCACCAGAATGATGATGACACCGGTGAGATCGGTTTCTTCACCGCGCCGGGCAGGCAGCCAGTAATCGGTAAAGAAACTGATCGCAGCCAGCACCATCAGTACATAGATAAACGGGTTATTAAAGGCGCTGAACAACTGCACCAACGCGTGCGGAGCCTTCTCATGAGCTACCTGATTAATACCAAACTGCGTCAGGCGTTCATCAACATCCTCCTGGGTTAATCCATTACGGTTGCATTTTAAATTTGCCAGCGTCTGGTCAACGCTGTTTTTCGCCTCTTGTGCGATGGCGTATGGCGTCGATTTTTTATCCCGGCGACGTACGGTTTCATTAATATAGGTCATAATGCAATTCTCTTATCTTACTCTGCGCACAGGGATACCCCGCCTGATTAACAGGTGAATAAGCACAGAATGGAATTTATTTAATTGGCGTGATTAACGCGAACTATTGCCGCGTCGTGCACGCTGAATAATTAAGCTTTCGGGGTCACCGTCCATGACGCCTCCTTATCACTGAGTACAGTGAAACATTAATGACTTATTAGACAGGCAATTCAGAAGCGATACGCCAACGTACAGCACTGACGCTTTTTTCCAGACTGACGCGACAGACAATACCCTCAATCTCTTTTTGCACCGAAGGGTTAGCGGTTATTTCCGCGCAAACCTCCAGCTGGCCGGGAATAGCAATATCGGCACTGCGCAATGATTGTAATCTTAATGCCACGCCATTTAGCGCCTGTAATATCAGGGTGCGTACCAGTATTTCATCCTGCTCGCCGCAGGTGACCTGTATGCGGTAGCACACCTCCAGATCGGTCGCCTGTTGTTGCGGCTGCAGATTGATGCGCTGCGCCGCTTCGCGCAGCAGAATATTGGCGCACAGGATCACCAGCGTCGCCAGCACCGCGTTCCAATACTGCCCCAGGCCGCACAGCACGCCTATTGCGGCTGAGCACCAGAGCGTGGCCGCCGTATTAAGGCCGCGGATATTCAGGCCTTCACGCATGATTACCCCGGCCCCCAAAAAGCCGATGCCAGAGACAATTTGTGCCGCAACCCGGCCGGCGCTGGAAGGGTCGGTAGACATGGAGCTGAGGATAAATACCGCCGCCCCGGTCGCCACCAGTGCATTGGTACGCAGGCCGGCCATACGCTGGCGCCATTGCCGTTCTGCGCCAATAACGGCACCCAGGCTCATCGCCAGTAATAAATTTAAAACAAAAGGAGTCATAGCCATGACTTTCCCCTTAAATAACCACAGGAGATAAAATCATGTGCTTTTTAGCACACGCGAAATCGCGCCGATAATAAATCAGCGATTGAGCGTATAAGTGCCAGGAGGGAATAGGCTGTGGCTGCAAATAACCATAATTACGTCCAAATCAATTCACCCGATGCCATTTGGCCTCAGGAACAACAGTCAGATTCGGGTTTGCACAGCTCGGAATAACCAGAGAGGGGTGCTGCCCGCCGTTTTCGGCAAGCAACAAATCAGAAGAGGATTGGTCAGCTTGCCTTATTTATATCACTGCAACTAAAACTGTCCAATTGTGTTTCCTCTTTGAAATTTTGGCTGAGTATAGTGACGCAGAGTGGCGATGTAAAGGCGAATTTATTAAACGGAAATTAAACTCAATAACCCCAATATTTGATGAGTCACACGATTATAACTTATTGGCATTGGGCAATTGGCTAATTACCGATAAGCTTGAGCTTCAACAGGACAATCATCCTCAAGGACACGCATTCAATGAACCTGCTTCGCCTTTCCATCAGCCTCGCCCTGCTTGCCGGTTTTCCCGCTCAGGCCCTGCTCTTGCAACAGGGCGAAACGCGTTTCGATATCGATCCTGCCACGCTGCAAATCGTCGCGGGAAAAAACCAGGTTAACCAGGCACTGGCTGGGCAAACCGTGACTGAACTGCAAAGCACATCGACGCAGGCAAGCTGGCAATGGCCCAACAGCGCCATGCAGGTTACCGCCAGATTGGAGGGTGCCGATCTGCGTTTGAGTTTCAGCAGCAAGCGGGCACAAACCCTGAACTGGTTCAGGCTGCCGTCGCAGGCAACGACCCTGCTGCTGCCGATTGGCGAAGGGAGCCGCATCCCGCTGGACAATCCCGTCTGGCGGAATTATCTGGTCAAGGAAATGACGCCGCTGGATACCAACTGGGATCTGAAACTGCCGCTGTGGAGCCAGCAACAGCAAGGCAAGGTCTACAGTTGGTTGCTGCTAACCCCATTCAGCAACCAGGTAACCTTCGCCAGCGCAGGAAAGGAACTTGCCATGCGCAGTAGTCATGAGTTCAACCGCTTTAATCAGCAGCAGGCTTTCGAGGTGCTGCTGCACGTGGGAGACTCGCCGCTGTCCGGCGCGCGCCGTTACCGTGAATACCTGCAACAAAGCGGTCAGTTCAGCAGCCTGCGAGATAAAATCCGCATCGCGCCGGAAGGCGAAAAGCTGATTGGCGCTACGCACATTTATCTGTGGGGCGACAAACTGCTGGCGGCGAACGACGTGAAAGATTGGCCGGGTTTGTTGGCCTGGCTTATCACCCCCAAGGGTGAAGTTCTGCGGCGGAAAATGGATGCCGATAGCCAAAAAACCGTGCGCACGCTGGCGGGAAAAACGCCGCAGGGCTGGCAACAGCAAGCGCTGATTGATGCCCTTAATCAGGCGCTGGTGACACTGACACCGCTCAAGGCGACGCCGGATGACGCCGACTTCTTATCGGCGCAACGCCAACAGGCCGCGGATATCCGGGCATTGGCGCAACGGCAACTCGGGCCCTATCTGACTGCGCCGGAGAGCTGGGGACAGGGGCTGGCTAGCCCCCTGGTCGAGTCGCTGCAGCAGGCCGGCCTGCCTCGGCTGTGGTTGGGTACCGACAACTGGACCGCCGAGTTTCTGCACCCGCACGCGGTAAAAAGCGCCAAAAAGGCGGGATACCTGATCGCCAGCTACGATTCTTACGACACCGCCATTCCACGTGGGGTCAATGACAGCTGGTTAACCGCCCAACTGCCGACGTCCCTGCGAGAAAAGTGCGCCATCGTGCGTGCCGACGGCAGTAAGAAACCCGGCTTCGGCAAACAAGGCTACTACCTGAATCCAGGCTGCGTACTGCCTTACTCTCAACAGCGGATGACCGAACTGGTGCGACTGGCCGGGCTGAACAGTCTGTTCCTTGACGTTGACGGCACCGGGATGGTCTCTGACGATTATCAGCCCAACCACCCGACCGGTGCCGAGCAAATGGCGCAGGCTCGCAATGCGCGGCTGGCCTGGTTCAGCAACACCCTTCGCCTGCCGCTCGGCTCCGAAGATGGCAATGCGGTGACCGCACGCCACATCATGTTTGCCCACGGTATGGAAACCTGGGGATTTGGCTGGGGCGATAAGCAGATGAATCACGATAAGTCCTCCCCTTATTACCTGGGTGCCTGGTGGCCCAATGCCCAACCGGCCTTCTTCTTCAGCCCGGCCAAGGTAAAGGAACCCTACCGCACGGTGGAATTCGATCCGCGCTATCGCCTGCCCATGTATCAGGCGGTGTTCCACGACGCGGTGATCAGCAGCCACCACTGGAACTACGACAACCTGAAATTCAGCGATGTCAAAACCACCCGCAGCCTGCTGAGCCAGCTCTACAATACCGCGCCGATGTTCCATCTCAGCCGTGCCACGTTGCAGGCGCGCCTGCCGCAGATCAAACAGGCCGACGCCGCCTTCCGTCCGCTGCATCAGGCCCTTTGGGATAAAGCGCTGATCGATTTCCGCTGGTTGGATAAAGCCGGGTGGGTGCAGCAAACCATCTTCAGCGACGGCACCACGCTGACCGCCAATTTTGGCGAGCAGCCGTTCGACGGCATAGCCGCCCAGAGTCTGCGTGCCAAACTGGCGGACGGTCGCACCCTGAACGTTACGCCATAGCAACACCGGTCGGGGTGAACTACGCTAGGTTCAGTCCCCTGACCGTCACCGCTGGAGTTGATAATGGATAGCCTTACTCAAACGCTGCTCGCAGAGATCGGGCAAAGCTTTGGTCACGACGCCTTTTCGACGGATTCGGTGACGGTCAGCGGTGAAGGTGTGCTGAGCAGCGCATTCCAGGTCAGCGAATTGGCGACCGCCTGCTGGGCCGCCGCCGGGCTGGCCGGCGCCAGACTGCTGCAACAGAATCGCAGCGCAGCACCGCAGGTGTTTGTCGATCGACGGTTGGCGTCCTTATGGTTCGGCTGGACGCTACGCCCGCTAGGTTGGTCATTGCCTGCGGCCTGGGACGCGTTGGCGGGCGATTATGCCACCAGCGACGGTTGGATCCGCCTGCATACCAATGCACCGCATCACCGTAAAGCCGTAGAGCAAGTGCTCGGTCCGCATCAGGATAAAAATGGGTTGGCGCAAAAGGTGCTGGCATGGAAAAAAAACGAGCTGGAGCAGGCGGTGATAGAGGCCGGTGGCTGCGCGGCGCAAATGCTTTCTGTCGAAGCGTGGCGACAGCATACCCAGGGTAAAAGCGTTGCCCTGGAACCGCTGATCCATCAGACGCAACTTCAGGAAGCTGCGACGCCAGTCTGGACGCTGCCCAACGCCAGGCCGCTGCACGGCATACGGGTGCTGGATCTGACGCGGATTATCGCCGGCCCGGTAGCCACCCGTTTTCTCGCCGGTTTAGGGGCGGACGTATTGCGTATCGATCCCTACGGCTGGGACGAACCCGCTGTTGAGCATGAGGTGATGCTCGGCAAACGCAGTGCACGATTGAACCTGACCAACGCCCACGATCGCCATACCTTTGAACAGCTGCTGAAAAACGCCGATGTTATCGTGCACGGATATCGCGCCGGAGCCTTGGAAAAGCTGGGTTATGGCGCGGAACAACGACAGGCTTTATCTCCGGGATTGATCGACGTCTGCCTGAATGCCTACGGTTGGAGCGGCCCGTGGCGCGGGCGGCGCGGTTTCGACAGTCTGGTACAGATGAGTTGTGGTCTGGCAGAGGCGGGCATGACGTGGAAAGGCGCCCCTCACCCCGTACCCTTGCCGGTACAGGCGCTGGACCACGCCACCGGTTACCTGATGGCCACGGCGGTGCTGCAGGGCATCCGCCAACGTCTGCAAAATGGCACCGGCTACAGCGCCCGGCTGTCGCTGGCCCGAACGGCAGAGCTGCTGTTGCGTCATCCGTACCCGCCACAACATCCGGGAAAACCACTGGCGCCGCCGGTCGATGCAGATGAAAACCCGGAAACCGAACTGACCTGCTGGGGCCCGGCGCAACGTCTTAACCCCGCGTTATGGCTCAATGGCACCGCGCTACTTTGGGTACTGCCGGCCACCCCGCTCGGCCGCTCGCAACCGGTCTGGCTACGACGCTGAACTCAGGCCAATTGACGCTGCAACCAATGTAACAAGGCTTCAACCGCCGGCGTCAACCCGGAGTTTTGCGGCCAGACCAGATAAAAATCAACCGGTTCAAGTTGCCGAGCCGCAGCCAACGCCACCAGTCGGCCCTCGGTCAGCGCATCGCTCACCAAAAGTCTTTTCACCAGCGCGATACCAAATCCCTGTTCGGCCGCGCGGATCAACAAGCCAGCGTCATTGAACGACGCCAGAGGCCTGCCATACTCCCTCTGCTGATGCACCAAAAACCAACTGCGCCATGGCGTAACATCATGCTCCAGCAGCGGCATGCCTGGCGTACCATCGTCGAAGGCCGCCTGCCATTGGCGCGCCAACGCAGGGGTTGCGACCGGCACCACCTCTCCCCTGGCAATAAGTTGCGCCTGCATATCCGCCCATTGCCCATTGCCAAGACGAATAGCCGCATCAAAACCTTTGCGCGTCAGATCCTGCACCGCCAGCGAGGCATCGATATCCAACGTAATATCGGCGCAGGCCGCGTGAAAAGACGACAACCGCGGCATTAGCCAGTAATGAGCGAAAGAAGGCAAGACGCTGATACGCAGAGCCTGACTTTGCGCAACGCGCCTGACCCGGCCAATCCCCTGTTGCAATGCTTCCAGCGTTGGTTCGGCCACCGCCAACAGCTCGCGCCCGGCAGCGTTCAGACGCAGCCCCCGCCCCTGCCGTTCAAACAACGGACAGCCCATCGCCTGTTCAAGCTGCTGGATCTGCTGACTGACGGCACCGTGGGTAAGGTGCACCTGCTGGGCGGTCGCGCGCAGGTTCTCTAGCCGGGCGGCAATTACAAAGGTCGGCAGAAAGTGTAAAGGAATACGCTCATCGAACATTGGTTAGCCCTGCTATCCAAAAAGGGTATTTTTCATCGATTTTCGCGCCAAAGTAAAGGGTTTAGGGTGTCACTATACCCCCTTACGTCTGGAGTTATCGATGCACCCACGTTTGCAGCAAGACCTTGACCAGTTTCCACAGATCCTCGATCACACCCGTCAGTTGGCCGAAACGTTTCTGGGCGGCATAAAACAGCGCCCGGTTTGCCCGCCCCTGGATGCACAGCAACTTCAGCCGGGTGATGACCAACTGGCCGAAGGTGGCAAGGGCGCGATCGCGGCACTGGACCACTTCTGGCAGCGTTATGCCGAGGGGATCTCCGCCAGCGCCGGGCCACGTTACTTTGGCTTTGTGACCGGTGGAGCAACCCCGGCGGCACTGGCGGCGGATTGGCTGGTTAGCGCTATCGACCAAAATAGTCAATTGAGCCAGGATACCGTTGCCGCAGCGATTGAATTGGCGACGGTAGACCAGCTAAAAACCTTGCTGGGGCTGCCGGAAACCTTCAATGGCAGTTTTGTCAGCGGGGCGACCATGGCTAACTTTGTCGGTATCGCCATCGGTCGCCAATGGCTCGGCCAGCAACGCGGTATTGACGTCGCCGAACAGGGGGTTGCGGCCCTGGGCCCCGTACAGGTGCTGTCGGCGAATCCGCATGCCAGCAGTGTGAAAGCGCTCAGCATGCTGGGGATCGGTCGTGATGCGCTGAAAATTATCGACTGTCTTCCCGGCTCCGAAGCTATAGATCCGGCGGCGCTGGAACGGCATCTGGCTAGCAGCGTCGGCATACCTACTCTCGTCCTGGCCAGTGCCGGCACGGTGAATACCGTGGCCTTCGACGACCTGCAGCAGTTATTGGCGCTGCGGGAACGTTATCCATTCTGGCTACATGTCGATGCGGCCTTTGGCGGCGTGGCGGCCTGTTCACCGCGCTATGCAGCGCGCCTGGCTGGCTGGCAGCAGGCGGATTCCATCACCGTTGATGCTCACAAGTGGCTAAACGTCCCTTATGACAGCGCCATTCAATTCAGCCGTCATCTGGCCTTGCAGATGCAGGTGTTCCAAAACCATTCGGCCTATCTGGAAGCCCCCACGTTACGGCCGGACAACTATCTGCATCTGACCCCTGAAAACTCGCGGCGCTTCCGGGCACTCCCTTTATGGATGGCGCTGAAAGCCTATGGCCACAGCGGCATGCGGGATATGGTGGAGCGAAATGTCCAATTGGCGCAGCTTTTGGGCACAGAGCTGGCGGCCAGCGAAGGCTTTCATCTGCTGGCGCCGGTCAATTTAAACGTGGTGTGCTTTGCCCTGAAAGACAATAAAGGCGATGCCGTTGCAGCACGCGACCGTTTTATCGCCCGCCTCGATCGGCATGGCATCGTACGCTGTACTCCTACCTACTACCATGGACAACCAGGGATACGCGCTGCCCTGGTCAATTGGATGACGCAGGAAAGCGATATTCATTTAGCCTTGGAATCGATGCGTTATTGTTTGCCAGAACCTTGCTGATAGGGAAAAATCAAGGGTGTTTCCTGCGTGGGTCGCTCTATTATTACGGTCGTCACCATGCGGCCGTAAACCTTTATCAATAATTGATAATTTACAGCCCTGTTGCGAAAGAAAATAGTTCAGTAAAACCAATTAATCACTCACTGACATTTTTCACATTGGTTGAAATAGCACGAATAATCACACCAACCTCTTGTTATATCGTCACTTTTCTTAACAAAAAAACGCGTTAATGTTAACTCTATGTGATTATTGATTATCGCAAGTGATAAAAAATGGAAGAATTATCATTATCAAAAACAAGAGAATAACACATAACACTATGATAATATTATTAAAAATAAAACCATACAAATCAGAGTGTATTTCTAAAGCTCAATAAATAGGCTAAAAAATGTTAAAAAAACAACACATGAATTTTTTTTAAGAATTTTCCTAGCAATCTAATATTTCGTTTCGTGACATGATGGGTTGAATCAATGACAAAAAGACCAGCAGGCACGCGGTTCAAGCCCAAATTGGCGTTACCTCACAGCAATTCCTGCGCCAGCAGATTATTCTGACTTAAGCTAAACTTATAGATTCACAGTGTTAATTAGTTTAGTAATAAAATATCGTTGAGTACAGCCGTGTTTATTGATAGAACACTGCTTCTACGTGAATTTTTTGTGCTTTTTATTTGCCTTTAAGGCTTCAGGCTTTTTCTTTTTGTTACCGCGGTAAAACGGATTTAAGTGGGGGTGAGATATGCCAACGATCATTATGGATTCATGCAGCTATACCAGATTAGGTTTGACAGACTACCTGACAACACACGGAGTAAAAAAACGCCAGATTAATGCCATCAATGATATCGACGACCTGCATGAAAAATGCAGCAAGTTGAAACCCAGCCTGGTATTTATAAATGAAGACTGCTTTATACACGAAGCTAACGCGACGGAACGTATAAAGGGGGTGATTTCACTGCACCCTGACACCTTATTCTTCATCTTTATGGCCATCACCAACGTACATTTCGACGATTATTTATATGTTCGTAAAAATGTCATCATCTCGTCAAAATCCATCAAACCAGAGACTATGAATCAACTACTTAGTCACTATCTGGAGAAAAAAGCGCCTCGTACCGAGAAAACCTCGTTTGACCAGACTCCGGTTACCCTTAGCCAAACTGAGTCAAACATGTTGCGCATGTGGATGTCAGGCCAGGGCACTATCCAGATCTCCGACCAGATGCAAATTAAGGCCAAAACCGTCTCTTCCCATAAGGGAAATATCAAAAGAAAAATTAAAACGCACAACAAGCAGATTATTTACCATGTTGTTCGTTTAACCGACACCTTAACCAGTGGAATATTCGTCAATAGCCGCTAGGTAAAAGGTTTGTTGCTTACTCTGCAAACGTTGGTTTTAAATGTCTTTCAGCGTGCCCTGCTGGATACCACGCATTTAAATAACCTAAATACCTGTTCGCGACGATACTCTCGGCCGCGACGGGTATTCCCGCATTAAAAGACCGAGTATTCTTCCCCCTCCGGAATAATTCCCTCACGGAAGTTTTGCAGATTAAATTAATGCGCCAGAGAAGTATTGGCTCGGTATCAGACTATGACCTGGTTTCCGTCTGCCTAAGCTCAACAAAGGTGCCATCACGGCTGTCAATCTCGTTGAAGAACCAGACACCGGCAGGATAGTCCGGCAAAGAGACCAGATACATAATCCCTTCATTAAACTCTTCTACCGCCAGGATCACCCCTTCACGCCGCTGTAAGCCATCCGTCTTTACGGTGACCAGATCGTTCACTTTCATGCCGTACCCCATCATTTATCATTGATGTCAGTGTATTACAAAATGCGGTGAGAAAAATACTGCGCCGACAGGGAATTCGCCTCTCGACTGTACGGTTCTCACTAAAGCGTAGCAGTCCACCAGTCCCTCAGCTTTTCACTTTCTTAACGTTTTGTCCGCAGAATCTTAAGCGCACAACGGTTAGTCTGTTTCCTGGTGCTTCCCCCCAGAGAAGTATCAGCAAATGAAGAAGTAACAAGGAACTTTTGCCCGCAGACTTGCGGGCTTTTTTTTTGCCTGCGCCAAATTACAGGCACAAAAAAACCCGCCTTGGCGGGTTTTTGTTAATCAGCAGAAGAGCCGATTAGATAGCGGTAACGTTAGCCGCTGACGGACCTTTAGCACCGTTCTCGATAGAGAACTGTACGTTCTGGCCTTCAGCCAGGGTCTTGAAGCCTTGATCCTGGATAGCAGAGAAGTGTACGAACACGTCTTTGCTGCCGTCTGCTGGAGTGATGAAACCAAAACCTTTAGACTCGTTGAACCACTTCACTTGACCTTTGATCATGTTAGACATGTCTAATTCCTTCAATATTAAATGTAAGCCACCATGGGCAAGATATAGCCGGTCATCAGTTACTTATGGAGGCACTAGAAAGGAAATTCGTCAGTGAAGTGCTATCTAGGATAACGCTTTAAATTTGAACTACTTTACTCAAAATGTCGTGCATAAATAGGTCTGTACCACAGGCCGAGAAGCATTAACTCACGATGGGACTTTAATAGCAACTCTTTTTGTTTGCCCCTCTGTGGAAACGGGGCCAAATGCACAGGATTTAACCCATTTCGCTTGTTTTTTGGTCACTTCTGGCTCTGCTTACCCGATAATGGGGGTAATCGGCTGCCGCAATATTTGCAAAATATCGCCTCTGTCTCATGGCCACCTCGTTGACATTGTTCACAATTTCGCCTTTCACGACTGCGCTGCAGTTCTTGCGACATGTAAGCCGTGAGAATCCCGGTCGGCACCGCGATGATTGAATAGCCCACCAGAATCAGGACGGAGGTCAATAATCGGCCCAGCGGAGTATGGGGGACGATATCGCCGTAGCCTACGGTGGTCAGCGTGACGACTGCCCAATAGATAGACGCCGCCAGGCTGGTAAACCCGCCGCTACCGCCCTCTATCGCATACATCAAACCGCCAAACACGCACAACACCACGGCGACAAAGCCAAAAAACATTGCCAGCTTATGGCGCGCCAGCTTGATGCTGCGCCAAATCATGCCCATTTCGCTCATGTAACGCAGCAGTTTCAATACCCGCAATACCCGCAATACCCTCAGGACACGCAGCAGCATCACAAATTCCACCGTCATATGCGGGAACAACCAGATGATGTACAGCGGCAGTACCGTCAACAAATCGACCATGCCGAAAAAGCTCAGGGCATAGTGCTGCTCACGCGGCGTACTCCACAGGCGTAACAGATACTCGAGAGTAAAAATGAAGGTAAAAACCACCTCCGCCCAAAAGAACAGATAAATGGCCTGCCGACCGGGCGCGTAAAGGGCACTGCCCCCTGGTTCGAGGAACAACAAAATCACGCTCAGCAACGCGGTAGCGACCCAAAAGGTTTCCATCCTGCGGCCGATGCGCGAATGGTTGTCGAACAGCAGCCGATAGCTGCGCTGGCGTAAACTGAGCGCCGCAGTGTCAGTGGTCATAGTCCAATGTCTTATAACGGGAAGTTGCTCATATACTAGACCTGAACCTGAACGCCGCCAACTCTGGCACCAGCCCCTCAGAGGTCACAAATGATAGTAATTCTCGTCTGACTGTTTTATAGTTGCGCAGCGTAACTATAAAGGGAGATTGACCATGCTTAGAGGGCATACGCTGGCAGCATTTTGCTGCACCACGCTGTTAATATTGAGCGCCCCAGCCCAGGCGCTGGATCTTTCCTACAAGGCACCTGAGCCCAGCATCAAACCCGCGCCCGCGCCCAAAGCCGCGCTCGGCCCCGCGGAAAAAACCGCCAAGGCGCCCGTGGTGTGGTCAGAAACAGAAGAGAAAACCGGTTTTCGGGTCGATCTGGAATGCGATCACCCCGGATGTAGCCAGAAGCGCACCAAACCGTATTCATCGCTGAACAGCCCGGTGAAAAAAACCGACCGCCGTCGCCAGTCTGATCCCTATTCCACCAATCAGGATCCCGAGTACAGCGTGAACATGGGTTATCAATGGTAACCACGCTTTAAGAGTTATCCCTATATCTGCGCAAACGCGCACTTTATATAATGGCCACCTGTTCACCACTCCTCCTGGTGCTGGACACAACAAGCTGTGTTGCAATTTTTTATGCGCCTCCCTATAGGCGCTTTTTTTATGTCTGAATACCAGTCCGTTCCGCCCTTACAGAATGGTCTCATTGCGGCATAACGTGATAGCTGTCACAAATAGCCGCTCTCAAGCCACGCTTTATCGGAGGTTGGCCAGATGGCGACTGAATATTTATCTTTGCTGGCAGTGTTAGCCGGCATCGCAGGTTTCGCACTGTATAAACACTTTAAATCACAGAAGAAAAGTACTTTGCTGCGTCCGCACGATCGTTGACCCAAAAGTGGCCGGGGTACGGCATCGACGCTGTGCCTCAGGCCACACAACTGCGCTCTGTCATTTTTTTATCACAAAATTGTCACAATATAGCCATATCATGGTCGGCGATTATCCGCACTGGCTCAACACCAAGGATTTCGTTATGACCACCATGATTAAAGCAACAAACCACCAGGAAGCCGAAAAGCTGATCCGCTACGGTACGGCGAAAAAAATCGAACTGGCCTATGACATCGACAGCGATGATTTTTTCCAGCTCGCCAGCCTGTGGTGTGATAGAGGTGCCAAGATTTCCAAAGGTAAAGAACACTTTATCGTCTCGCTAAAAGGTTTTCGCATCCCGCCAAATGATTGATGTTATGCCGCCCTTGCGGCGGCGCCCCCTTCCCCCGAAAAAATCGCCCTGTGAGCTACACTCTCTCCTTAGCATTTCAGTAAGATAAATCATCAATTACTGCAGCTGGTTACCTAGATGGGTCACTGCGCCTGAATGCCAACCGAGGAGAATCGTCATGTCTGCGAACCCGCAACTGCCCAGCACCATGAAAGCCATTGAGATCAGCCAGCCCGGCGAACCGGAAGTTTTGGTTGTCGCACAGCGGCCGCTGCCGTCCCTGCAACAAGGGGAGATCCTGGTGAAGGTCGCCGCCGCCGGGGTTAACCGCCCTGACGTGTTGCAACGCCGCGGCCAATACGCACCGCCTCCCGGCGCATCGGATATCCCGGGCCTGGAGATCGCTGGCGTGGTGGTCGCCACCGGCGTTGGTGTGCAAAATTATGCCGTTGGCGATAGCGTCTGCGCCCTGATTGCCGGTGGCGGCTATGCCGAATACTGCAAGGTGCATGAAAGCAATGCGCTGCCGGTCCCCAAAGGATTTAGCCTGGTCGAGGCAGCAGCCATTCCGGAAACCTTCTTTACCGTGTGGGTCAATGTGTTCCAGCGCGGCAACCTGAAAGCCGGCGAAACCGTTTTGATCCACGGCGGCACTTCCGGCATTGGTACCGTCGCCACCCTGCTGGCGAAAGCTTTCTGTGCTCATGTGATTACCACCGTTGGCTCGGAAGAGAAGCGTCAGGCCAGCCTGGCCTTGGGTGCCGATGTGTCGATCAACTACCGCGACGAGGATTTTGTCGAGCAGACCCGGCACGCAACTAACGGCAAAGGGGCAGACGTGATTGTCGATTTGATCGCCGGCGACTACCTGGCGAAAAACTACCAGGCGGCAGCGATGGATGGCCGCATTGTGCAAATTGGCACCCAGAATGGCGTGGTGAAGGAGTTGAACCTGATGCCGCTGCTGCTCAAACGTCTGACCCACACCGGTTCCACGCTGCGTTCGCGAAGCGTTGAAGACAAAGCGGGTATTGCCGCCGATTTGCTGCAAAAGGTTTGGCCATTGCTGGATCGCGGTGCGTTAAAACCGCAGATCTTCAAAACCTACCCGCTGGAACAAGCAGCCGAAGCCCATGCGTTGATGGAGTCGAGCCAGCACATCGGCAAGATCATGTTGACCCTCTAATCTGTGCCCCGCAGCCGAGGCTGCGGGGCCTGTTTCATCTGCCTGGCGTATGCACGTCTTCAGGCGTTGAGTCGGTACTGTCTAACTTTTCCTGCGCCAGCGCTTCATCTTCGCTGTCTTTCTCCAGGCTTTCCTGCTGCGCCCCCTGCTGCGGCGAATACACCAACTCCACCATAATCGGGAAGTGATCTGAACCGACGCTGGTCAACCGACGCAGCGAACCGAGCACGAAATCATCGCTGTGAAACACGTGATCCAATGGCCAACGCAGGAACGGATAACCGGCATGAAAGGTGCTGAACATGCCCCGACCGCGGCGCGGATCCAACAAACCGCTGACTTTAAGGAACAACCGGGTGGTGGTCGACCAAGCCACGTCATTCAGATCGCCGGTCACAATCACCGGAAACTCCGATTTGGCCGCACTTTTCCCGACCATCACCAGTTCGGCGTCGCGGTCTTCCGATTCCTCGTTTTCAGTCGGGCTCGGCGGCATCGGGTGAACGCAGTGCAGGCGCACCTGCGGCCCATGCGGCAAATGCACCATCATGTGCATCGACGGGATCTGATCATCCACCAGATATTGGATCTGCGCATCGCTGAGTTTCAACCGCGAATAAACGTGCATGCCATACAGATTATCCAACGGGCATTTCAACGTGTACGGATAATCCTGCTCCAGTACCGAGAGCTGCTGTTCCCACCAGCGGTCGGTTTCCACCGCCACCAGCACGTCCGGACGCTCGGTCGCCACCAACGCCAGCAGCTTATCCGCCTGGCGATTGGGTGTTAACACATTGGACACCAGAATGCGGATACGCGGCTTTTTTTGATAGCCGGTAAAATCCAGCACCTGCGGTTTGCTCAACCGGGTGTAAGGGTAAATCCAGGCCGCCTGGTAAACCACACAGGCCAGGTTCAGCGCCATCATGCCCCACACCCAAGGCGACAGCGGCACAAACAGCAGATTCAGCAACAACACCAGTAGCGAAAGCGCCAGTATCTGCAGGCGGGGAAAATCCCACACCCGAATCCACCAGGCTGCATGCTTTGAAAGCGGCGCAATAGTCACCAGCGCCAGCAAAAGCGTCAGTATGGCGGTAATCCCTGTCACGTTTATTTCCTCATTCTCATCGGCCTGGGCCTGTCGGGATGACGGCCTCTTGGCTGCCGTATCTGGCGGCAGCCAAAGATTGCCATAAAAAACCTATCCCCCGCCAGCGGGCTTAAGGAATAATCTTGCGACGACGGAATTCGTCAAACAGTGCGAACAGCATCGCTTCGGTGTCGACAAACTGATGAAAGCCAAAGCGGCGCGCCTTGCTGCCGTCGGCAAACATGTCGTAATCCCACGAGAAAACAAAGTCGGCGAAACGCCAGCTCGCCACAGCGCGATAATCCGCTTCGGCCAGGCCATGCTGCTGCGCCAGCGCCTGCCACAACTCGCTTTTGTCTGCCATCACCGACGTCAGCGGCATAGGCAGCGGCGGCGCCACTTCCAGGCCAAAGTAGCCGGCAATTTTCGGCCACATCTCACTCCAGCGAAACAGATCGCCATTGTTGATATTAAACGCCTGATTGGCCGCCGCCGGTTCCGTCGCAGCCCATAGCGTGGCGCGCGCCAGCAGACCCGCATCGGTCATTTCCAGCAGGCTGTGATAGGCCCCCGGCTTGCCGGGGAATCGCAGCGGCAACCCCAGAGACTTGCTGATGGAGGCATAGACCGCGATAGTCAGAGCCAGATTCATCGGATTGCCGAGCGAGAAGCCCCCCACCACGCTGGGCCGGATCGCGCTCCAGCGCCAATTTTTGCCCTGCTGACGCCGTTCAAGATAGCTCTGCTGCTCAAGATTAAACTCCGGCGGCATGTGCCCGGCATCGCTTTCCCGCGCCGGCGTCTTGAACGGCCCCAGATGCGCGCCGTAAACTTTATAGCCCTGCATCAGGCTGATGTGCTCCAACCCATGCGCTACGGGCTCCAGCGCCTCCACCACATTGGCCAACATCGCCAGATTCGGTGGAACCAGCCCCGCCCAGTCCGGCGCATCCTGATAAGCGGCATAGAAAATATGGCTGACCTCGGTTAGCGGGCGCAAGGCATTGCGCGTCGCCTGAGCATCCAACAGATCGACCGCCACATAGCGCACTTGCGGCCGATTGACGCCCCCGCGTCGTGACAGGCCAACCACCGGCCAACCTTGCCGTTCCAGTTCTTCAATCAGCTTGCCGCCAATCACGCCGTTAGCCCCGACTACCAACGCCAGTTTTTCATTTTGCATAGGTCACCCCGCTCGCTTTTGTTTGAGGCCCTCACTGTGAGTGATTAGCAAAGCTTGCGGTAGAGGCGTAGTGTTACTAACACTTATAAGTAAAATCTATAACTGGAGCGCTGATGGACAAGCTGAACGCCATGAAGACTTTCATGCGGGTCGCGGAACTGGGCAGCCTCTCGGCAGCCGCCCGCGATTTGGGCCTGACGCAGCCGGCGGTCAGCCAGCAGATTACCGGTCTGGAACAACAACTGGGCGTGCAGTTGCTGTTTCGCAGCACCCGCTCCGTCACGCTGACCGACGCTGGCGGCGGCTATTATCGGCAAATCAAACCGATTCTGGCGGCGGTGAGTGAAGCAGAGGAAGCGCTGCACGGCATGCATCTGCGGCTGCAGGGCCCCTTGCGCATCCATGCCCCGACCGGCTTCGGTCAACAGCACCTGACGCCGCTGGCGATAGCTTTTCAGCAACAGCATCCGGAATTGAATATCGAACTGTTGCTCGACGATCGCCGGGCTGACGTGATCGGTGAAGGTATCGACGTGGCAATCCGCTTTGGCGAAATAAATACGCCGGGCACGGTGGCGCGCCGGCTGGGGGAATTACAGCGTATTTTAGTGGCTTCCCCGGCCTATCTGGCAGCCCAGGGCGAGCCGCAAACTCCCGCAGAGCTGGCGAGACATCCACATATCCGCTATAGCGGCTTGAGCGACGGCGATGCGCTGACCTTACTTGGCCCTCAGGGTGCCGAGATAGTGAACCTGCGCCCGGTCTTTCGCGCCAACAATACGTTTTCGCTGCTGGCGGCCATCGAATCAGGATTGGGTATTGGCGGAGCACAGCGCCCGCTGATTGGTCGGCAACTGGCCAACGGCAGCCTGGTACCGGTGTTAACGGCCTGGCATTATCCGCCGATGGCGCTGCATGCGGTTTACCCCGCAGCGCGGTTTATTCCCGGTAAAGTCCGGGCCTGGGTAGATTATTTGCTGGCGGCGTTGGGGAGTATTGAGGGAATTAGGGTGAACAAAGCCCCCGACAAGGTGCCAGGGGCATAAAGATTATTTGAACAGTTTACCGACCATGTCACCCAGTTCGTTGCTGTTCGACTGCACTTCGCCATTTGGCGAGGCCGCGTCAGCGACCGTTGGCAGGAACTGTGCAATGGTGGCTGAAGCCTGAGCCGGATCGATCCCCAGCTTTTCCGCCAGTTGGTTGATGGCATCGCTGCCCAGCGCTTGCTGCACGTGATCGCCGCTAATCTGCTGGTTTTCACCGTTGCCCAGCCACGAGCCGACCACATCGCCGAATTGACCCTGGCGGAACTTGTCCAGAATCGCCTGCAGGCCACCCTGCTGCTCAACCCATTGCATAATGGCGACGTAATCAATGCCCTTACCGTTGGCACCGCCCAGAATGTTGCCCAATACGCTATCAAACAGACCCATGGTATTCCCCTTCCGATCGTCGGCTCTGCCGCTCGACCGCAGTGATTTAACGAAAAAGGGCCGCCGCAGCGACCCTGTTGATCAGCAACTGATTAATTTCTGATCTTTCTGTAGACAAAAAGCACCACCAGGGCACCGATGACCGCGACAACAAAGCTGCCCAGGTTGAAGCCATCAACACGGCCCATACCGAAGAAGGTACTGATATAGCCGCCGACAACCGCACCGATGATCCCCAGAATAACGGTCACGATAAAGCCGCCGCCGTCTTTGCCCGGCATAATCCATTTAGCCAAGATACCGGCGATTAACCCAAAAATGATCCAGGAAATGATGCCCATTTTTACTCTCCCTATTACTTTTTGCCCAAAGAAACTCTGTTTTCAGGCCCGCGTCGGCGCCTGATCCAACCCTGACGATACTTTCACAACCACAATCCTGTTGCCCTGTGCTGACCGTTAACGGCAGCGCGATGCAGGGTGAATCTTGATAAACACGCATATTCACACTGTTACTATAGACAAATATCAGCAGTTTACCCATTTCCGTGTGTCTGAATTTAGCTGTGCAAAAATCAACCGCATTCATCAAACTGTCATTGCTCCGCGCTATAACAACAGGTGAATATTGCTGCAGGGGGACAGACCATGACCAACACACCGTTTCTGCTGATACTGGCTGCAATCTATGCGCTGGCCGCCGCCTGGGACGGTTCTGCCGCCTTGTTGTTCCAGTGATGTTACACGCGCTTTGTCACTTTTCGAGTGGTTTTAAATGTGTCTTGTTTTGTCTGCAAATTTAATCAGTTGAAAACGAATGACAAATAGCGAGCAGTTTGAATAAAAATCCCATTGGCTACCGGGCCTCAATTTTCGCAAAAGGGCTTGATAAGGTGGCTGAACCACTCGGCAAAGGCGGTTAAACGTGCCGAACGTTGGCGGCGGTGAGGATAAAGCAACGCAATGCCCATTGCCGGTGGCCGGGCCTGCGGCAAAACCTCGCATAAGCTCCCGTCCTCCAGGTAGTGCTGAACATCAAAGCGCGGTATTTGAATCATCCCTAATCCTGCCAGACAGCACCCAATATAATTTTCCGCATTGTTTACCGTGACCCGGCTACGCAAGATTTTTTCCATGTGCTGCTCGCCCCGCTGCCAAACCCAGGTATCTGCCCCGGCCAAAGTCGGCTGCGCGTAGCCTACACCCCAATGCCCCGCCAACTGCTCAGGATGCTCCGGCGTGCCGTAACGTTGCAAATAGTCCGGGCTGGCGCAGTTGATCATGCTTAATCGCCCCAGCGGCTGGCTGACCAGGCTACTGTCGCTGAGACTGCCGACGCGCACCACGCAGTCGATCCCTTCCTGGATCAAATCGATCGAACGGTCGCTGGCGCTGAGAAACAGTTGAATGTCGGGGTACTGCACAAAAAAGTCCGGCAGCGCAGGCACTATCATTCGCCGGGCTATACGACTGGGCACATCGACCGTCAAACGACCGTCGATCGGGCCGTTTTGCCGATGAAACAGGCCTTCCAGTGTTTGAACGTCGAACAACAGGCTGCGCGCTTTTTCGAGCAACAGCTCACCGTCGCTGGTCAATTGCACCCGGCGAGTGGTGCGGTGAAACAGGCGGGCACCCATTTCGTGTTCCAGTTGTTGTATCGCCGCCGAAACCGTGGTTTTTGGCATCAACAAGATTTGCGAAGCGCGGATGAAACTGCCCACCTCAGCAACCTGGATAAAAACCCGTAATCTCCCTATTTTATCCACCGGCTGTGCGTCCTGATTAACAGGCTGCGGCCCGGGCCGCAGCAGAATTAAGGTTAACGGGTAGTATAGCCACCGTTGGCGAACAGCGTCTGCCCGGTGATCCACCAGCCGTCAGTGACCAAAAATTTAACGATCGGCGCAATGTCCTCGATATCGGTCAGACCGGTTTTCGAGAACTTGCTCAGCGCGGCGGCACTGCTGTGGTACGCCACCGCCTCCTTGCTTTCCTGGCCATAGAAGAACGGCGTATCCATTGGTCCCGGACCAATGGCGTTCACGCTGATGCCGCGTTCGCCAAACTCCTTGGAAGCCGCGCGGGTAAAGTGCTCCACCGGCGCCTTGCTGCCCGGATAGACCGCATAAAACGGCGTATAGGCCGCCAACAGCGAGCTGACAATAGTCACAATTCGGCCGTTATCGGCCAAATGTTTACCGGCCTGCTGGATAAAGAAAAATGCCGCTTTGGCATTGATGTCGAAACTGCTGTCGTAATCGGCTTCGGTCACTTCGGCAATCGGTTTTTTAATCACCAGACCGGCGGTATTGATGGCAATGTCCACCTTGCCAAACGCCTTGACGGCCTCCTCAAACAGCAGCGCCACGTTAGCCGGCTGGGTGAGATCGCCCTGCACCGCAATCGCCTCGGCACCTGCCGCCTTAACCGCCCGCAACGTTTCCTCCGCGGCGGCACGAGTGGCATCGCTGTTGTAGTGCACCACCACGGCCGCCGCACCGTTGGCGGCCAAATCACGCGCCACCAGGCCACCCAGGTTCTTGGCGCCGCCGGCGATCAACACCACTTTTCCATTCAAAGATTGCTTGCTCATTACAGTGACTCCGTTAGTGAAGGTTGCAACGAGTATAGAAACTGTGACCGCTCAGATAATCTGTCCAAATTGGGATGAACCATCCCGCTTTTTCGGTCAATAGCAACGATCAGGCCGTTAATTTCCACAGCGTGATCGCCCGCCGGGCATTCGGCGTAAATCGCACTACACTTGTAAGTTCCCGGCAGCAATAGTCACAACCAGAAACTATTGTCCCTCGCCCGTGGGATGCAAAACGCCTGACGGGCCACAACAGAGGTCAATGTCATGTTGATTCAACCCTATCTTTTTTTTAACGGTAACTGTGAACAGGCGATCAACTTCTACCAGCAGCAGCTGGGCGCCAGAATCGAAATGATTATGCGCTACAAAGATATGCCCGAGGAGGCCAAGCAAGGCGGTCCTCAGGACGTCAATCCAGAGTCCATCATGCATGCCCGTTTACTGATTGGCGAAACGGCGCTGATGGCCTCCGATGGGTGTCCGCAGGACGGCGGCGAAGCTTCGCATAAAGGATTTGCCCTGTCGCTGGATCCGAGCGACGTGGAGCAAGGCCGAGCATTATTCGAGAAGCTGGCGCAGGGCGGCCAGGTCACCATGCCATACCAGGCCACCTTCTGGGCCAAGGGTTTTGGCATGCTGACCGACCAGTTCGGGGTCAATTGGATGATTAACGTTGAATAACCCGTCATCCCGCCAGGGTGTCCGCCACCGACAGCGGATACCCTGGTGCCAAGATCAACGGTAGTGATACCAGTCATAAGCCGCCATCGCGAACAGCACAAACAGCACCGTCAACAGCACCAGTCCCAAACGCCAATAGGGCGATTTACGCTGCCGCCAGGCAAAAATCATCATTAGCGCCAGCACACCCAAGGTCAGCGGGTAATAAACCACCAGCGTCAGCAAAGTAATAATGATGTAGTCAGACATATGCGTGAACCCTGTATTTTCTATGCCGGTTTTGCGGCGAATTGTAACACTCCGCTTGAGTGGCTCATGCATTTTTGATGTTAAGGGAGTAGTGGTCGGCGTGATTAACGAATAAGATGTAAGATTGTTCTTAACACGATTTAAAGACTTTATAACAAGGGTGACATGACACAGCAGCAACCGCAGGATGCCGAACGGCCACGCAACGGTAAAAATTCCCCGTTACTTTTTCAGGCCGGCGTATTTGTCGTCATCGTTGCCGTCACGCTGATTCTGTTTAACGGCTGGCAGATTTGGAATGCGCACCAGCGCGACTTGCAAAGTGCCGAAAATGAATCGGCCAACCTGGCCCGCTCTCTGGCACAGCATGCCGATGACACCTTTATGCAGACCGACACTACGCTGTCCGATCTGACCGAACGCATTCAGACCGACGGCCTGGGCCAACCGCAACAGCTGCGACTACAGAAAGTGATGCAAACGCAGGTTGGCAACCTGCCCCAGTTGCATGGCCTGTTTGTTTACGATGCTCAGGGGAATTGGATCGTCACCTCATCGGGCCGGTTCATACAAAATGCCAACAATGCCGATCGTGAGTATTTCAAATTCCACCTGAGCCACAACAGCAACGCGATATTTATCGGCAAAGTGGTACGCAGCCGCTCTACCGGTGATTTGATCATTCCGGTCTCACGCCGGATCAACAACCCGGACGGCAGCTTTAATGGGGTGGTGCTGGCCACGCTGTATGTCGATTATTTCCGCCAATTTTACGACACCTTCGCACTGAACAGTGACGCCTCGCTCAACCTGCTGTTGGCGGACGGCACCATTCTCTACCGCCGCCCCTACTCCATTGCCGCGATTGGCAAAAATATTTCGGAAGGCGTGTTGTTCCGCGAAATTCTACCCCATTCTGAGTTCGGCAATGCCACCATCACTTCGCGGTACGACAAGGTGGAACGGATCTACGGTTATTCGCGGGTTAATCGCTATCCGCTGGTGATTGCTGCCGGACTGTCGAAGGAAGATGCGCTGTCCGACTGGCGTAATGATACTGGCGTGTTTGCCCTGGGTGGCGCGACACTGTTAATCATTTTACTGGCGATGGGTCTGGTACTGATGCGCCAGATTAACCACAGCGTACGCACCGAAGCTGAACTGATGCGCACCCGCGATCAGCTCACTACCATCAACCGAACGTTGGAAGAGTTGGCGTTGCTGGACGGGTTAACCGGCCTGGCCAACCGCCGTCAGTTTGATATCGCCATGAAGAACGAACTGATGCGCGCTTCGCGCAATTACCGCAGCGTGGCGTTGCTGATGCTGGATATCGACTGTTTCAAACAATATAACGACATCTACGGTCACGTAGCCGGCGATCAGTGTCTGCAACAGATTGGACAAACGTTGAAAGGGCTGGCGTGCCGCAGCAACGATATTATGGCCCGCTATGGCGGTGAGGAAATGGCCATTATTCTGCCGGATACCGACACTCAGGGCGCACTGATTTTCGCCGAACGGGTGATTGAATCGGTGCGTGAGCTGAAAATACCGCATACGGGCAACCCTCACGGTATTGTCACCATCAGTATTGGCATCTTCGCCAAAGTGCCGCATATGTATAACGACACGCCAATCGGCTTTATTAATCAGGCCGACAGCGCCCTGTATCAAGCCAAAGCCCAGGGGAAAAACCGCATTTATCCCGCCTGACCCATTGGGCCGTCTTCCCCCGGAGGCGGCCCCTGAATTTGTTTTTTTTTCGCTCGGAAAATCAAAATCAACCCGCTGATCATAAAACTAAATTTAATTTAAATCGTTAATCTACTTTCGCTGATAAATTAATTAATGCCCATTAAATCTATTTTTATCCATTCGTGCCATTAGCCGCATCGTTTAATATCTGTTTACTTTTGGGCGCATTTTAATAGTGCTAGGATAATTTAATCCAGCCATTAGCATCAACTAGTTCAATTCAACAATAATTCCCGCTGGTTATAAATCCCTTTCAAATAAAAAACAATTAAAGTATCCCCCCATCGCAAGGAGATATTATGCGCGCGGATAATCTTACGCCTGAACAGGTGTTAATAACGTTGCCACAGCAACAGTGGGATAGCGCCCCAGTGCCCTTTTCCCCCTCTGCCGTCGAGGCACTCGAGCAAGGTAAAATCGTGTTTTTGCCTGAACTGGCGTTTCCTATGTTAGCCGGTGAAATGGCGCTGCTGGATCCCGCGTTGGTCGATACAAAACGTAAAAACATCAGCTACTGGCCAGAAACGAGCAAATTATCCGGCGTAGCAATAGCCGCGCAGCAGCCACAGGTCGAGACGTTGCTGTCACGCTATTATCAAACCTGCCTGCAACTGGTTGCCACCCTGCTCCCCCACTACCAACAAGCCCTGCATTCGCCGGTCAACACCCTGCGCCTGCATCCGGTTGCGGCCTGGCGCAAGACCAGCTCATGGCGCAAGGATGATAGCCGGCTGCACGTCGATGCCTTCCCGTCGCGCCCGAACTATGGTGAGCGCATTCTGCGCATCTTCACCAACATCAACCCCAATGGCGAACTTCGCCAATGGCGCATCGGCGAACCCTTTCCTCAACTGGCGCAACGCTTTATGCCGCGCCTGGGCCGCTATTCACCGCTGAACAGCTGGCTGCAGCACAAGGTCGGCATCACCAAACGGCGCCGCAGTCATTACGACCACCTGATGCTGCAACTGCATGATGCCATGAAAGCCGACCAGCACTATCAGCAACAGGGCCCGCAGCTGGCGCTCGACTTGCCGCCGGGCAGCAGTTGGATCTGTTTCTCCGATCAGACGCCACACGCGGCGATGGCGGGTCAGTTTATGCTGGAGCAAACTTTCCTGTTGCCCGTCACCGCAATGAAAAATCCACAGCAATCACCGCTCAAGGTACTGGAAACCCTGCTACACCAGCCCTTGATCTAATCCGGTTCCGCCAGCAGGGTTTCACCCTGCTGCTGTGCCAGTTGATAGTGGGTAACCTCGCTATGGCGACCAATCAGTTCGGCAAGCTGCGGTGAGTGGCTGGTGATCCACAATTGGCTATAACGGCTGGCTTCGGCGATCAGCATGGCCAATGCCGGCAACAGTTGCGGATGCAGACTATTTTCAGGTTCATTGAATGCCATAAATGCCGGCGGCCGCGGGCTGAGCATCGCTACCGCCAAACAGAGGAAACGCAGCGTGCCGTCGGAAAGTTCGGCACTGTCCAAGGGGCGTAAAATGCCGGCACGGTGCATCAATAGCTGGAAGCGTCCCTGAGGGGCCTGAATTTCAAATTCGCTGTCGGGAAACGCCTGCGCCAGAATGTCGCGCAGCAACTCGCCGTTGCCGATCTCGCAGATGGTTTCAAAAGCGGCCGCCAGATTACTGCCGTCATGCGCCAGTACCGGCGCGCGAATACCCACCTGTGGCGCTCGCAACGGTGAACCGGGCCACACGGCAAACTCGTGGTAAAAACGCCACTGCCGCAGATTCTCTCGTACCTGGGACACTTCAGGATACAGATGCGGATCGGCAAGCTGACCAAATACCGATTCCTCTGCATGGAGACTGGCAGGATAAGTGGCGCGATCGCCCTGGATATTCGTCAGGAATGCACTCTGGTTGCGCCTTTCGAGTACCCGGGTTGAGGGGCGACGACCGTGGCCCGAGATCCACAGTGACTCCTCTTTGACCAGCGGGTCGAGTTGAAACAGGCTGCCGGTCGGCTCAGGGAAGCCTAGCTGCAGCTGATAGTCGAAATCATCCAGGGTGGCTGACAACAGCATCCGTTTCGGATCGCCTCGGCGATCACCCGGTCGCAATCCGCCGGCCCACATCGCCTTCTGAATGCCCCCCTCTTCAGCCAACGCAGCAGAAAGCCGCCCACAGGCGGCCTCGTGGATCAATCGCACCGCTTTATACAGGTTAGATTTTCCGCAACCGTTCGGGCCGCTGATCACATTCAGACGGCCCAATTGCAGCTGCAAATTACGTATAGAGCGAAAACCGCTCAGTTGGAGTTGTTGGATCATCGTCGCCACAAACTCTGTGTCAGGAGATGGTGCATCTTACCATGGCACCATCTCACCGGCCTTTAGCTTGTCGGACCGAGGTCCCCTTCCTGCCGCGCCACCAACGTCAGGATACTGTACAGCGCCACCGCCTGCTGATGTTGGTTGAGTACCTGAACATCCCATACCACCACGCCGTGTGGACGATCCTCCGCCGTTTTCTGCGGCTTACGGATTTTCTTTTTGCAGGTCAGCCGTACCTGAAGGGTATCGCCAATCTTCACCGGCTCGATAAAGCGCAGGTTTTCCATACCGTAGTTGGCAATCACCGGTCCGACGCCCGGATCAACAAACAGCCCGGCGGCAGCAGAAACCACAAAGTAGCCGTGCGCGACCCGCTCGCCAAACAGCGATTCGGCCGCGCCGATCTTGTCCATATGGGCATAGAAGTGGTCGCCACTCAGGCAGGCAAAATTGACGATATCGGCCTCGGTCACGGTACGCCGCGCCGTCAGCAGGCTTTCGCCAAGGCGCAGTTGCTCGAAATATTTGCGGAACGGATGTACCGGCTCTTCAATCACCGTCGCACCGCGCACCCACTCACGGCCGATTGCCGCCAGCATAGCCGGACTGCCCTGAATGGCCGTGCGTTGCATATAGTGTTTTACCGCGCGTAGCCCCCCCAATTCTTCACCGCCTCCGGCTCGCCCTGGCCCGCCGTGCACCAGCATCGGCAACGGAGAACCGTGGCCGGTGGACTCCACCGCCGCCTGTTGATCCAGGATCAGCATTCGGCCATGCGCGCAGGCGGTGGCGCGGATAAAGCGCGTCGCCAGCGCCTCATCGGCGGTCACCAGTGAGCCAGCCAGACTCCCCTGGCCCATTAACGCCAGCTCAATCGCCTGTTCGGTATGCTGATAGGGCATCAGCGTCGCTACCGGGCCGAATGCTTCTGTGCCGTGCACCGCCTGATGGCTAAAGGGATCGGCACAGTACAACAGCGTGGCCGGATAAAAAGCCCCCTGCTGCACGCCTTCCCCGCTCACCTCCAGGTTATCCGTTCTCGCGCCGCACAACGGTTCGCAACCGTTATGCAGCAGGTAATCCACCTTCTGTTGCACATCGTCGCGCTGTTCGCGGCTGACCAAGGCCCCCATCCGCACCTGTTCCAGTTTAGGATCGCCCACCGTGACGCCACTCAGCCGCTGCAACAGCGCCTGCTGTACCTCTGCCACCCGTTTCGCCGGCACGATAATCCGCCGGATTGCGGTACATTTTTGCCCGGCCTTGGCGGTCATCTCGCGGCACACTTCTTTGATAAACAGCGCAAACTCCGGCATCTGCGGCGTAACGTCCTCGCCCAGCACGCAGCAGTTGAGCGAGTCTGCCTCCATGGTGAAAGCAATCGACTTTTGCAACAGGCGCGGGTGCGCACGCAGCTGCTGACCGGTCTGCGCCGAGCCGGTAAAGGTCACCGCATCCTGATAATCCAGATGTTCAAACATATCGCCGACGCCACCGCATACCAGTTGCAACGCGCCCTCTGGCACCAGACCGCTGTCGATAATCAGTCTGACCATCGCCTGCGTCAGCTGCGCCGTGGCGGTCGCCGGTTTGATGATCGCCGGCATGCCGGCCAACCAGGTGGGCGCCAGTTTTTCCAACATCCCCCAGCAGGGAAAGTTAAAAGCATTAATATGCAACGCCACGCCAGGGCGTGAAGTCAGCACGTGTCGGGCGGCAAACTGCGCCTGTTTGGACAGCGGGATCAGTTCGTCTTCCGGCCACAGGGTATCGTCCGGCAGCTCGCGCCCTGCGAGCCCCGCATAGGCAAACAGCGTGGCGATACCGCCTTCGATATCCACCCAGCCGTCACTGCGAGTCGCGCCGGTCTGGTACGAAATCTCATACAGCGTTTCTTTGTTGGCCAGCAGGTGCTTAGCCACCGCTTTCATCATTTGTGCGCGCTGCTGGAAGGTCATCTGTGCCAGCGCCTTGCCGCCCTTGCTGCGCGCATACTCCAGACTGGCGGCCAGCGGTAGACCGTCGGAACAAACCTGATACAGCGGTTGGCCGGTGACGGCATGGTGGATTTCACGGGCTTTGCCCTGGCCGTACACCCAGGCGCCAGAAAGATAACTGTGTAGCTGCTGCATTTGCTCCTCCGGAATTCATAAATTTACACCACAAGGATTAATTACGTATCACATATTGTCCAGTTTCCACCAGAATGAAATTTAACAAAATAAAAACAACCAGGCATTGAAAGCGCTCAGACAGGCGTTTTACCCTCATGAATTAATTTTTAATCTCATTTAAAAACAACATTATAATAACACTCCTTGTGAGCACCCTCGCAAAACCACACAAATGCCGTTTGATCTTTTTGTTATCAGTTTGTAGCCTTATGGTTAGTTAACGTGATTCACATTTTTATATTTAATGTGAAAAATACGAATCACCAAGAGGCACGCATGACAACTGACGCGCAACATCAGCAGCACTTCGACGACAAAATTGCGGCGGATACCTCGATTGAGGCCAAAGACTGGATGCCGGACGCCTACCGCCAAAACCTGATCCGCCAGATTGGCCAGCATGCCCATTCCGAAGTGGTCGGCATGTTACCGGAAGCCAACTGGTTGACGCGCGCCCCTACCCTGCGCCGCAAAGCGGTGTTGTTGGCCAAGGTGCAGGACGAAGCGGGGCACGGCCTGTACCTGTACAGCGCCGCGGAAACCCTGGGCTGCTCTCGTCAGGATATCTACCAGAAGATGCTCGACGGCAAGATGAAATACTCCTCGATCTTCAATTACCCGACGCTCAACTGGGCGGATATCGGGGTGATCGGCTGGTTGGTGGACGGCGCGGCCATCGTTAACCAGGTGGCGCTGTGTCGTGCGTCCTACGGCCCCTATGCGCGAGCAATGGTGAAAATTTGCAAGGAAGAGAGCTTCCACCAGCGCCAGGGTTACGAAGCGGTCATGGCGATGGCAAACGGCAGCGAACAACAGAAAGCCATGCTGCAAGATGCGATTAACCGCTTCTGGTGGCCGGTACTGATGATGTTTGGCCCCAGCGACACCGATTCACCGCACAGCGCGCAGAGCATGGCCTGGAAAATCAAACGCCACAGCAACGATGAGTTACGGCAGAAATTTGTCGACAACACCGTCCCCCAGTTGGAAGCCCTGGGCATGGTCGCACCGGACGCCGACTTGGCCTGGGACGAAGCCACCGGTCACTACCGCTTTGGCGAAATCGACTGGAGTGAACTGCATGAGGTGATCAAGGGGCGCGGCCAATGTAACCACGAACGGCTGCAAACCAAACGCCGCGCCTGGGAGGACGGTGCCTGGGTACGCGATGGCGCTCTGGCCCACGCGTCAAAAAACACCTCAACCGCCGCATAAGGAACCGATGATGACACATGCCCAATGGCCACTGTATGAAGTGTTTATCCGCAGCAAACAAGGGCTGGCGCACCGTCACGTCGGCAGCCTGCACGCCGCCGACGACCAGATGGCGCTGGAAAACGCCCGCGATGCCTATACCCGCCGCAACGAAGGCTGCTCAATCTGGGTGGTGCAATCCAGCCACCTGATCGCCTCGCAGCCGGAAGATCGCGAAGCCTTTTTCGATCCGTCCGATGACAAGATCTACCGTCATCCGACGTTCTACACCATTCCCGACGGCATCAAGAACATGTAGGGGCGACCATGACCTTCAATAACGATCCACTCGTCACCTATGTCCTGCGTCAGGGCGATACGCCACTGATCCTCGCCCAGCGCTTGTGCGCCTGGTGCGGCCACGCGCCGGAACTGGAGATCGATCTGGCGCTGGCCAATATCGGCCTGGACCTACTCGGCCAGGCACGCAACTCTCTCGGTTATGCCGCCGAACTGGCCGGGCCGCAATTTAGCGAAGACCGACTGGCCTTCGGCCGTGACGAACGTGAGTTCCATAACCTGCTGCTGGCGGAACAGCCCAACGGCGGCTTCAACGACACTCTGGTGCGGCAGTTCCTGATGGACGCCTACCACGTGCAGTTGCATCTGGCCTTGAGCCAAAGTCGCGATGCGCAACTCGCCGCCATCGCCGCCAAGTCACTGAAAGAGGCGCATTACCACCTGCGTTTCAGCCGTGGCTGGATGATCCGTCTGGGTGACGGCAGTCCCGTCAGCCACCAAAAAATGCAGCAGTCGCTGGATGGCCTGTGGCGTTTTACCGCCGAGCTGTTCCATGCCGACGAGCTTGAACTTCAGTTGGCAGAACAGGGTATCGCCGCCGATCCGCGCCAGCTTGAGGCTCCGTGGCTGGCGCTGGTTGAAGAAACGCTGCAACAGGCCACCCTGACGCTGCCGGCAGAGCAGGCGTTCCGCCACGGCGGTAAACAGGGTCGGCACAGCGAACATCTCGGTCCGCTGCTGGCCGAGATGCAGTTCCTGCAACGCGCCTATCCCAACGCAAACTGGTAAGGGGCCGCTATGAACATTACCCGGCTGCAGGCCGCGGAAATTCCGCAAATCTGGCACTGCCTGCAACAGATCAGCGATCCGGAACTGCCGGTGCTGTCGATTACCGATCTGGGCATGGTTCGCGACGTTGAAGCCGACGGCGACGGCTGGCGCATTACCTTTACGCCAACCTACTCCGGCTGCCCCGCCACCGAGTTCCTGCTCGAAGCCATCGAGCAGCGGCTGGCCGAGGCCGGCTTTGCCCCGGTCAAAGTGGACATTCGCCTCAGCCCGGCGTGGACCACCGACTGGATGAACGCCTCGGCGCGTGAACGGCTGCGTGAATACGGCGTCGCACCACCACAGGGCCATACCTGCGACAAACCGCAGGCTGTAGGCCCGGTGCCCTGCCCGCGCTGCGGCAGCACCCACAGCGAGAAAATCAGCGAATTCGGCTCCACCGCCTGCAAAGCGCTGTATCGCTGCTGCGATTGCCGCGAACCCTTCGACTATTTCAAATGCATTTAGGAGCGCAGAAAACCATGACGGTCTTCCATCGCCTGAACGTCGCCGCCATCGAGCGCGAAACGCCGGACGCCGTAGCTATCACTCTGCGCGTGCCCGAAGAGCTGAAAAGTCATTACTGCTACACCCCCGGCCAACATCTGACGCTAAAGGCGCAGGTGGATGGCGAAGAGCTGCGCCGCTGCTACTCCATCTGCAGCGCTCCTCAGGAAGGGCTGCTGCAGATCGGCGTTAAAGCCATCCATCAGGGCCGCTTTTCCTCGTTCGTTAATCGGCTACTGAAAGTCGGCGACGCGCTGGAGGTGATGGTGCCGCAGGGCCGTTTCGGCTACCAGCCACAGGCGGAAAACAGCGGCAACTATCTGGCGATTGCCGCCGGTTCCGGCATCACGCCGATGCTGTCGATCATCAAAGCCACCCTGCAACTTGAACCAAACAGCAGCTTCACGCTGATTTACGGCAACCGCAGCAGCCGTTCGGTGATGTTCAAGGAGACGCTGTCCGATCTGAAAAACCGCTATCCACAACGTTTTCAGCCGCTGTATCTGTTCAGCCAGGAGAGCCTCGACAGCCCGCTGCTCAGTGGGCGCATCGACCGCGAGCGTCTGTTGGCGATCGGCGGCGCGCTGCTGGATTACCGCGACTATGACCATGCCTTTATCTGCGGCCCGCAAACCATGATGGACGACGCCCAAAGCGTGCTGGAACAGGCTGGCGTAGCCGCCGAGCGTATCCACAGCGAGCGCTTTAACACCAGCGGCGTGATCGCCCGCCCGGTCAACGCCCCCCCCCGCAACGCCACGCGAGTGGCGATTTTGCTCGACGGCCGCCGGTTGGATATCGAGGTCGGTTCGCAGGACGACAGCATTCTGGACGCGGCGCTGCGTCAGGGTGCCGATCTTCCCTATGCCTGCAAAGGCGGCGTGTGCGCCACCTGCAAGTGCCGGTTAAAGGCCGGTCAGGTGGATATGGCCGTCAACTACAGCCTGGAGCCGGATCAACTCGCGGCAGGCTACGTATTGAGCTGCCAGTCGTGGCCACGCGGTGACGGTGTGGTGCTGGACTTTGACGTATAGGAGCCGCCAATGGAAACCCCTTTGATCCTGCAACATCGCCAGGCGCGCGTGCTGACGCTGGAACTGCACCGTCCACAAGCGCGCAATGCCCTGAACACACCCTGCCTGGAGCAGCTGGTTTATTTACTGGAACAGGCCGATGCCGATACCGCCATTGGCGCAGTAGTGATCACCGGCACAACGCGTTTCTTTGCCGCCGGTGCCGATCTGCACGAACTGCAACGGCAGGACCTGCCCGCTACGCTGACGGATCGCCGCCCGCTGTTGTGGCAACGGCTGGCGCAGTTCAGTAAACCGCTGCTGGCGGCAGTGAACGGCTATGCACTCGGTGCCGGCTGCGAGCTGGCGCTGGCCTGCGACATTGTCATTTGCGGCGAAAGCGCCCGTTTTGGCCTGCCGGAAATCACCCTCGGCCTGATGCCAGGGGCCGGCGGCACTCAGCGCTTGATTCGCTGCGTCGGCAAGTCCTTCGCCAGTCAGATGGTGCTGAGTGGCGAAGCCATTAACGCCTCGCGCGCATTGCAGTGCGGGTTGGTCAGTGAAGTGTGCGTCGACGCCCTGACGCTGGAACGCACACAGCAGATCGCCGAGCACATCAGCAGGCAGGCACCGCTGGCACTGCGCGCCGCCAAACAGGCGCTGAAACAGGCTGAGGAAACCGGCCTTAGCCAAGGGCTGCTCATCGAACGCCAGCAGTTTGCCACCCTGGCCGCCACCGACGATCGCCGCGAGGGCATCGCCGCCTTCTTCGAAAAACGTACGCCAAACTATCAGGGGCGCTGATTTATGGAAAACGCATTGATTCTCACCCACCTTGAAGCCGGGGTGCTGACGCTGACCCTCAATCGGCCAGACCGGCTCAATAGCTTCAACGACGAGATGCACCGCCAACTGAGCGAAGCCTTGACCCTCGCCGAGCGGGACGAAACCGTACGCTGCCTGCTGATCACCGGTGCGGGACGTGGCTTTTGCGCCGGGCAGGATCTGAACGATCGCAACGTCAGCGTCGAACAGCAGGCGCCGGATCTCGGCCTGTCGGTAGAGCGTTTTTACAATCCGCTGATCCGTCGTCTGACCGCCCTGCCAAAGCCGGTGGTGTGCGCCGTCAACGGTGTCGCTGCAGGGGCCGGCGCAGCGCTGGCGCTGGCCTGCGATATCGTGATCGCCGCCGATAACGCCAATTTTATTCAGTCTTTCTGCCGCCTGGGGCTGGTGCCGGACTCCGGCGGCAGCTGGTTCCTGCCCCGTTTGGCAGGCCACGCCCGCGCCATGGGCATGGCGCTGCTTGGAGATAAAGTCAGCGCACAACAGGCGCTGGCATGGGGCATGATCTGGCAGGTGGTAGCGGCGGACCAACTGGCCGCCACCAGCCAAACGCTGGCACAACACCTGGCCACCCAACCCACTTACGGGCTGGGGCTGATTAAAAAAGCCCTCTACAGCTCGGCGAACAATACCCTCGATCAGCAGCTCGATCTGGAACGCGACCTGCAGCGCCTCGGCGGCCGCAGCGACGACTACCGCGAAGGCGTCAGCGCCTTCTTCGCCAAACGCCCCCCTAATTTCAGTGGGAAATAATCATGAACCTGCCGAACGTCAACGCAAGGGTCGCCGTGATTGGTGCCGGCACCATGGGCATCGGTATCGCCCAGGTGGCGGCCGGGGCCGGGCATCCGGTGTGGCTGTTTGATATCGATGCCGCCGCCGCCCGGCAGGCACTCGATGCGTTAGGCCAACGCCTGCGCCAAAGGGTCCAGTCCGACAAGGCCGACGCCGATGCCACCGAGGCCCTGCTGGGCCGTATTCAGCCGGTCGAGTCGCTTGACCAGTTGGCCGACAGCGCACTGGTGATAGAAGCAGTGGCGGAAAAACTGGCGATCAAACAGAGCCTGTTTCGTGAGCTGGAAGCGCTGTGTTCCCCCGCCGCACTGTTCGCCAGCAACACTTCATCGCTGTCGATTACTGCCATCGGCGGTGCACTGCACCATCCGCAGCGCCTGGCCGGTTTGCACTTCTTCAACCCGGCCCCGGTAATGAAGCTGGTCGAGATCGTCAGCGGGTTGGACACCAGCGCCGAAACCGTTGCCGAACTGCAGGCGCTGACCCGGCAATGGGGCAAACAAAGCGTGCTGTGCCGTTCCACGCCCGGCTTTATCGTTAACCGCGTGGCACGACCTTTTTACGCCGAAACCCTGCGCGCGCTCGAAGAACAAGTTGCCGACGCCGCCACGCTGGATGCGGTAATTCGCGACGCAGGCGGCTTCGCCATGGGGCCACTGCAACTGACCGATATGATTGGTCAGGACATCAATTACGCCGTCACTGAATCAGTGTTTCAGGCCTTCTTCCAGGATCCGCGCTTCACGCCGTCTTTGGTGCAGCAGGAACGGGTGGCCGCCGGGCGTCTGGGCCGCAAAAGCGGGTGCGGCTTTTATCGCTATGACAAACAAGCGCCACCTCAAATTGTCGCCGGGTTACCTGCATCCTCAGCTGAATTGCCGCACAGCATTAAGCTGCACGGCGACGCGGCAGGCGTCACTCTGCTGGCCGAGTTACTGGCAGGAAATGCGGAGGCGATCATACAACCCGGCCAGACCAGTGCTTTTGCCCAGATCGATGAAGTTACATTTATGTTAACAAATGGTAAAACAGCCAGCCAGGTCGCCGATGAAACCGGAACCCCCGTGGTGCTGTTTGATCTGTCTGCCCAGTATGCCCAGGCCTCCACCGTCGCCATCAGCTGCGCGGCGCAAAACGATGCCCGACACAACGCCACTGTGGTACGTCTGCTGCAATCCCTTGGCAAAAAAGTGATCCTGTTGCCGGACTACCCGGGCCTGCTGGTGATGCGCACCCTCGCCATGTTGGCGAATGAAGCGCTCGACGTGGTGAACAAGGGCGTCGCCAGCGCCGCCGATACCGACCACGCCATGCGCTGCGGGGTTAACTACCCGCGCGGCCCGCTGGAATGGGGTGCGTCATTAGGCTGGCGACACATCCTGACCACGCTGGAAAATCTGCAACGCTTCTACGGCGAACCCCGCTATCGCCCGATGCCGTTGCTGCGCCACTACGCATCCCTTTCTTCAGGAGCCCAATGATGAATGCCAATACGCCCCACGCGCTGGCGCAACGCTGCGCCGAACAGATGTTTCAGCAGGACACCTGCGCCCAGGCGATGGGCATGCGGGTGGATGCCGTCGACGCCGGGTTCGCAAAAGTCAGCATGACCGTCGGGCCGCAGATGCTCAACGGCCACCAGACCTGCCACGGCGGGCAACTGTTCAGCCTGGCGGACACCGCTTTCGCCTACGCCTGCAACAGCCAGGGGCTGGCGGCGGTAGCGTCCGGCTGCAGCATAGACTTTATCCGCCCGGCGCTGGCAGGCGATCGCCTGACGGCCAGCGCTGAGGTGCGCCATCAGGGCAAAACCACCGGTCTGTATGACGTGGAGATTGTCAATCAACTGGGCAAGACCGTCGCCTGGTTCCGCGGCCGCGCACATCGGCTCGGTCACGCCATTTTAGGGGAGCAAGCATGAACCAGGCTTTTATCTGCGACGGCGTCCGCACGCCGATTGGCCGTTACGGCGGCGCCCTGGCCAACGTCCGCGCCGATGACTTGGCCGCACTGCCGCTGCGTGCCCTGTTGGCCCGCCACTCGCAGGTGGACTGGTCGAGGGTTGACGACGTGATCCTCGGCTGCGCCAATCAGGCCGGGGAAGACAACCGCAATTTGGCCCGTATGGCAGCATTGCTGGCGGGCCTGCCGGTTAACGTTTCCGGCACCACCCTCAACCGCCTGTGCGGCTCGGGATTGGACGCGCTGGCGACGGCGGCCCGCAGCATCAAGGCCGGTGAAGCCGGTTTGGTATTGGCCGGCGGCGCAGAATCGATGACCCGGGCCCCGTTGGTGATGGGTAAGGCCGACAGCGCCTTCAGCCGTCAGACGCAGCTGTATGACACCACGCTCGGCTGGCGGTTTATCAACCCGCTGATGCAGGCGCAATACGGCACCGAATCCATGCCCGAAACCGCCGAAAACGTAGCGGAAAAATTTAACGTCAGCCGCGCCGATCAGGACGCCTTCGCTCTGCGCAGCCAGCAACGGGCCGCGCGAGCGCAAGCGTTGGGGATATTCGCGCAGGAGATCGTGCCGGTCAGCCTCAGCGGCAAGAAAGGCGCGGTCACCCTGTTTGACCAGGACGAACACCCGCGTGCAGATACGCGGCTGGAACAGCTGCAGGCGCTGAAAACCCCGTTCCGCCAACCCGGTACGGTGACCGCCGGCAACGCCTCTGGCCTGAACGACGGCGCAGCGGCGCTGATCGTCGCCTCGGAGGCAATGGCAGTGAGTCAGGGGTTAACACCGCGTGCGCGCATCGTCGCGACGGCAACCTGCGGCGTCGAACCCGGTTTAATGGGCATAGGTCCGCTACCGGCCACCCGTAAAGTGCTGGAACTGGCCGGGCTGAGCCTGGCGCAAATGGATGTCATTGAACTGAACGAGGCTTTTGCCGCCCAGGCGCTGGCAGTATTGCGCCAGCTTGGGTTGCCTGACGACGCCCCGCAGGTGAACCCCAACGGCGGCGCGATCGCCCTTGGCCATCCGCTGGGCATGAGCGGCGCGCGTCTGGCGTTAGCTGCCCTGTTCGAACTGGAACGGCGTTCCGGCCGCTACGCGCTTTGCACCATGTGCATCGGCGTCGGCCAGGGCATCGCCATGATTATTGAGCGAGTCTGACCCCCGAGGCTAACTATGACAATGAATCCACAGCCACTCGACGCCATTGAGTTCGCCTCGCGCGATGAGATTGAGGCGCTGCAACTGGAGCGCCTTAAATGGACGCTGCACCA
This sequence comes from Serratia sp. AXJ-M, assembly GCF_046531865.1. NCBI lineage: Bacteria > Pseudomonadati > Pseudomonadota > Gammaproteobacteria > Enterobacterales > Yersiniaceae > Serratia > Serratia sp. AXJ-M. The sequence continues at coordinate 3,240,261 of NZ_CP059394.1, forward strand.
CGCCTACAACAATGTGCCGATGTACCGACGCAAGTTCGATCAGGCGGGCGTCCATCCCGACGATCTCAAACAGCTGAGCGATCTGGCTCGTTTCCCTTATACCACCAAGCAGGACCTGCGCGACAACTACCCGTTCGACACCTTCGCCGTGCCGATGGAACAGGTGGTGCGTATTCATGCCTCGTCAGGAACCACCGGCCGACCGACGGTGGTCGGCTACACCCAGCGGGATATCGATAATTGGGCCGATATCGTCGCGCGCAGCCTGCGTGCCGCCGGCGCTACCGCCAAAGACAAGGTGCACGTGGCATACGGCTATGGCCTGTTCACCGGCGGGCTGGGGGCTCATTACGGCGCGGAGCGACTCGGGGCGACGGTGATCCCGATGTCCGGTGGACAAACCGAAAGGCAGGCGCAGCTGATCCTGGATTTCAAACCCGATGTGATCATGGTGACACCGTCCTACTGCCTGACGCTGATCGACGAGCTGGAACGCAAAATGGGCGGCGACGCCCGTGGCTGCTCGCTGCGCCTCGGCGTCTTTGGTGCCGAACCCTGGACCGAAGCGCTGCGGCATGAAATTGAAAGCCGCATGGGCATCAAGGCGCTGGATATTTACGGCCTGTCCGAAGTGATGGGGCCGGGCGTAGCGATGGAATGCGCCGAAAGCGGCGGCGGCCCGACCATCTGGGAAGACCATTTCCTGCCGGAAATCATCTGTCCGGAAACCGGCGTGACGCTGCAGGACGGCCAACACGGCGAGCTGGTGTTTACCACGCTGACCAAAGAAGCGCTGCCGGTGATCCGCTACCGTACCCGCGACCTCACCCGCCTGCTGCCGGGCGACGCACGCCAGATGCGTCGCATGGGGAAAATTACCGGCCGTTCCGACGACATGCTGATCATCCGCGGCGTCAACGTGTTCCCGTCGCAGGTGGAAGAGCAAATCATGCAGTTCGAACAGCTGTCGCCACACTATCAGCTACAGGTCAGCCGCAGCGGGCACCTGGATACCCTGGCGGTGCGCGTTGAATTGAAGGAAGCGGCGCTCAGCCTCAGCCACCAGCAACGCTGTGAGATTTGCCACCAGTTACGCCACCATATCAAGTCGATTATCGGCGTCAGCACCGATGTCAGCATCGCCAACTGCGGCGATATCCCGCGTTCAGAAGGCAAGGCCCAGCGCGTGGTCGATCTGCGGCCTCGCTGATTGCCCCGGCGTCACGGATGACGCCCGAATGATTTGTGGTAATGTTGTGCTTCACCGTCGGCTAACCCATGGAAAAATATGGAACATAAACTGGATGAGTTTATCCGCCATGCTATAGAGGCTCAGCCGATCAGCGGCACCTCGCTGATTATCTCCCTCTACGGCGATGCGCTGAGCCACCGGGGCGGCGAAGTCTGGCTTGGCAGCCTGAGCGCGCTGCTGGAGGCCCTGGGTTTTGGTGACCGCTTCGTGCGTACCTCGGTATTTCGCCTGCAGAAAGAGGGCTGGCTGGAGGTTGAAAAAATCGGCCGTCGCAGCTTCTATCGGGTGACCGATCAGGGTATGCGTCAGTTCCGCCATGCCGAGTCGAAAATCTATCTCAGCGAACCGCCCGCCTGGGACGGGAAATGGGATTTGCTGTTGCTGGAAAGCGCGGAAAAGGAGGAGCGGGCACGGTTGAAAAAAGAGCTGTGTTGGCTGGGCTTCGGCCAAATAGCCAGCAATCTGATGGCGGCCCCCACCCACGCGCAAACCGACGTCACCGCCCTGCTCGGCGAACTTAACGCCAGCGAACAGGTGATCTACTTCCGCGCCGACTATCCCTATAACCGCTCGGAGAAAACCCTGCAACAGCTGGTGGCCAACTGCTGGGCGCTGGCTGACGTCGCTGCCGATTATCACGAATTTATCGTCTCTTTCCGCCCGCTGATGGCGCTGCTGCGCGAAGCCGATGAAGCGCTGCTGACGCCCCAGCGCTGTTTCCAGATTAAGCTATTATTGATCCACTTCTTCCGGCGCGTGGTGCTCAAAGATCCTCTGCTGCCGGACGCCCTGCTGCCGGCGCAGTGGGAAGGACAGATTGCCCGTAACCTGTGCATCAATATTTATCAGCGGGTAGACCGCGCAGCGACCGAGTATGTCAGCGCCATGGCCGAGACCACTATCGGTGCTCTGCCTGCCCCGGCAGCCGGCTATTATCGACGTTTCGGCGGCCTGCCGCGCGACCCTACAGTATAAGGAAACTTTGCTATGCCCGTGTATCAGATTGACGGCCTGACGCCAGTGATCGATCCCAGCAGTTACGTACACCCTACCGCCGTACTGATTGGCGATGTGATCGTCGGCAAACGGGTTTATATCGGCCCCAACGCCAGCCTGCGCGGCGATTTTGGCCGGCTGGTGATTAGCGATGGCGCCAATATTCAGGACAACTGCGTGATGCACGGTTTTCCGCAGCAGGACACCGTGGTGGAGCAGGACGGGCACATCGGCCACGGCGCCATCTTGCACGGTTGCCGCATCCGGCGTAACGCCATGGTCGGCATGAACGCGGTGATCATGGACGGTGCAGAGATCGGCGAAAACACCATCGTCGGTGCCATGGCATTCGTCAAGGCCGCCGCGGTGATCGAGGCCAATAAGCTGGTGGTCGGCAGCCCGGCGCGGGTATTGCGTGACCTGACCGAACAGGAGTTGGCGTGGAAAGTCGCCGGTACGCGCGAATACCACGATCTGGTTGAACGCTGTAAATCCTCGCTGCAGGAGGTTACGCCACTGACCGCCATTGAACCGGGCCGTCAACGCCTGAGCTTTGGCGACCACCTGATCCCGAAAAGCCAGCTTTAATCCTGTCGAAAACCGCTATTCAGGCCAAAAGTGGTTTACAGTAAACTCCCTGTTAACCCACTTTTATCTGGACCGGAATAGATGCCCAGAACGGCCAAAACGGTTGAAGTCCCCGCTATCGGCGAGCTTGATCGCCATGCGGGGCAGCTTAGCCTGCAACTTGCCCAGGCGCTGCGCGCTGCCATAGGCAAAGGCGAACTTAAACCGGGCGATCTGCTGCCCTCAACCCGCGTACTGGCGGGCGCATTACAGCTTGCCAGAGGAACGGTGCTGGCCGCCTTCGAGCAACTGACGGCGGAAGGATTTCTCGAAGCGCAGCCCGGTTCGGGCACTCGGGTGGCGTTGTCGCTCACCCGCCCGGCCCTCGCGCCGGTCAAACACCTGGACGCCGGCGATATGCCGCTTTCCGATCAGGCGCTGGCCCTGGAACACTTTGCCGCCCAGTTGCGCCCTCTGCCACCGGTCCCCTTCACCGTCTCGGTACCGATCAACGATACCGCGCCCGACGACGTTTGGCGCAGGCTAGGCAACCGTATCCGCGCCAGAGGCCCCGGCGCTCCCGCCGGTTATGGCGAACCGCAGGGCGCATTGCCGCTGCGTGAGGCGATATGCGAATACGTTCGCAAGTCCCGTTCGGTGCACTGCACGCCGGAACAGGTGATCATCACCTCCGGCACACAGCAGGGGCTCTATCTCGCCACGCAGATTCTGCTGGATGCCGGTGAGACCGCCTGGGTTGAAGATCCCGCTTATCACGGCATTACCGCCATTTTTAACACCGTCTTCAGAGACCGGAAAATGGCCAGAGTGCCGGTGGACAGCGAAGGCATAGCGGTCGCCGCAGGCAGGAAAATCGCGCCACAGGCCAGAGCCGCCTTTGTCACTCCCTCGCATCAGTACCCCTTGTGTATGCCCATGAGCATGTCGCGCCGGCTTGAGCTGCTGGCATGGGCCAAAGCGCAGCAGGCCTGGATCGTCGAAGACGATTACGACAGTGAAATGCGTTATTCCGGCCACCCGTTTCCTTCGTTGCAGGGGTTGGATCCGGCCAGGGTTATCTACCTGGGAACCTTCAGCAAGGTGCTGTTCCCTTCGCTGCGCCTGGGCTACGCCATCGTTCCTCAGCCCCTGGTGAATGCCTTCTGCGGTGCGCGAGTGCTGATGGATCGCCATCCCCCCAGTGCCGATCAATACGTTCTGGCCAGTTTTATGGCGCAGGGGCATCTGGATCGCCACATTCGTAAAATGCGCGGCGTGTATGCGGAAAAAAGGCGAGTGCTGACCGACGCCATCAACGCGCAGGTTTCTGCCGAGCTGGCCACTCTGCACCCCAGCGATCAAGGCATGCATATGCTGCTGTGGTTAAAAGCGGATTTGGACGATCGGCAGGTTGCCCGCAAAGCCGCCGAGGCCGGGATAGCCGTCGGTGCACTTTCGCCGATGTATAGCCCCGGCAGCGGGAAAAACGGATTGATACTCGGGCTGGGAGGCTACACGGAACAGCAGATCCACCAGGCGGCCCAAAAGCTGAACCGGGTGCTGGCGGCCTTGGCGACGGGGTAAGGCAGGCCTTACCCCGTCTTATTACTTACCGCGAAAAACGCTTCGCGCCGTATACGCAAACCAATACGCCGACCATTACCGCAATCATTGAAGGTTGAATGCTTTCATGCAGCACCAGCCCGGCCAGCGCCAGACCAAAAAACGGCTGCAGCAATTGCAGCTGTCCCACGGCGGCGATGCCCCCCTGCGCCAAACCGCGATACCAAAAGATAAAGCCAATCCACATGCTGAACAGCGAAATGTAGCCCAGAGAACACCAGGCGCCGACGCTGACCTGTGGCCAGGCTGGCGGGGCCGTCACCACGGCCGCCGCTGCCGTCAACGGCAAAGCCACCACCAGCGCCCAGGAGATCACCTGCCAGCCGCCAAGCTTGCGCGTCAGCACGGCGCCTTCCGCATAGCCCAGGCCACAAAGCAGCACTGCGACCACCATCAGCAGATCGCCAAGCCAGGAGCCAGTCGCCCCCTGGCTTAACGCAAAAGCGCCAACCAGCAGGCTCCCCAACACCGAAAACAGCCAGAAAGCGGCTTTGGGCCGCTCACCGCCCCGCAGTACACCGAAGCAGGCGGTAGCCAGCGGTAACAGCCCGATATACACCAGCGCATGCGCCGAGGTGGTGTGCTGCAAGGCTAGCGCCGTGAGCAAAGGAAAACCGATCACCACCCCGAGCGCGGTGAGTACCAACGGCGCCAGATCGCGGCGCTGAGGCCAACGCTGGCGCATCAGCGTCAATGCACTCAGAGCCAGCAAGGCCGCTAGCACCGCGCGCATCGCGGTGAGAAACATGGGATCAAACTCTTGCACCGCCACGCGAGTGGCAGGCAAAGAACCGCTGAAAATCAACATGCCCAGAAAGCCGTTGATCCATCCCTGCGCCGAATGCCTGGCCACCGGCATACTGTTGCTACAGCCAATAAGGCGCCGTTTTTCTGTCCCACTGCTCATTGCAAACCACTCCATAACCCCAGAAAAGGCTTATTCTCCGGATAAAGTGGTTTATCGCCAGAGCCACATATTCACATTTTCAGTGAACCGGTTTACTCCACGCTCGGTGTTTCCATTACCGCGGGTACGGGCTGATGACGGCTGTAGAAGAAGTAGATAGCCACCAACAGCAGGGTAAACGGAATGCCAAACCACAGCGTCATCCTGAAAAATTCGGTGAACGCCGTCGAGATCAGCAACGCGGCCATCAAACCGGCACCGGCCAGCGTGGTGTAAGGAAAGCCCCACATGCGAAATTTAAGGTGGGTTTGCCGGTGCTGACGGCGGAAAAACAGGTGCGTGACAAAAATCATCAGCCAGGTAAAGCAGGCACCGTACACCGAAATAGACATCATGGCGGCAAAGGATTTTTGCGGGTAGACCAGACTCAACACGATCGACACCACGATGCCGATGCAGGACATCGCCAGCGCGCTTACCGGGATGCCGCGTTTACTGACCCGGCCCAGCGCAGCCGGAGCTTGCCCAGCGCGTGACAGCGAGAACATCATGCGGGTGGTGATATACAGTTGACTGTTCATCGCCGACAGCGCGGCCACCAGAACGATAAAGTTGAAGATACCGGCGGCGGCAGGCAGGTGGATGACGTTCATCGCCACCAGGAACGGGCTTTCGCCGGTACCGGACTGCCGCCAGGGAACGATCGCCAGCATCAGCGCAATCGACAGCATGTAGAAAATGAACAGTCGTAAAATGGTGCCCTTGAACGCGGTTTTTACCGCAATTACCGGGTTCTTGGCCTCACCGGCGGCGACGGCGATCATCTCAATGCTCAGGTAGCTGAAAATCGACACGATCACCGCAAACCACATGCCTTTCACGCCAAACGGGAAGAAGCCACCGTTGGCAGTAAAGTTTTGCAGACCAAAGGCCGGGTTGGCAGAAAACATCAGAATACCGATGCCGATGGCGATAAAGGCGGCAATGGCCACCACCTTGATGGTCGACAGCGCATATTCCACCTGACCGAACGATTTAACGCCAATCACGTTAATCAGGATCACCGCCGCAGAGAACAACAGCACCCAGGGCCAGATTGGCGTGGTCGGGAACCAGAACTGCATATACATGCCGATGGCTGTCACCTCGGTCCCCACCGCCAATACCACGCAGGACCAGTAAGAATAACGCACCAGAAAACCAAACAGCGGGCTGATGTAAAATTCGGCATAGTCGCCAAACGAGCCCGGCGTCGGGTGTTCTGAGGTCATTTCCGCCAGGCATCCCATCAGTAATAACGCCACGATGCCGCCGATAAAATAGCTCAGCAATACGCTGGGCCCGGCCATCTGAATGGCATAGGCGCTGCCGAGAAACAGCCCGGTACCGATAGCGCCGCCGATCGCCAGCATCGACATCTGCCCGGCGGTGAGCTGTTTCTGCAACCCGCCTTGCCGCCGGGCGATTTCGTCAAAACCTTTTATCTGTTTCATAGCAGTCTCCTACCTTTTCATGCAGTGCGGGTGACGTCCAGAATGGCGGCAGTAACGTAGTCGACATTGTTTTGGTTCAGGCCCGGCAGGCACATGCGGCCAGGCGCCACCAGATAGATGGCGTAATGTTGCCGCAGTCGTTCAAGCTGCTGGGGGTTCAGGCCGGTGTAGCTGAACATCCCTTTTTGGTCACGGATGCGACGGTAGTCCAGTTGCGATCCCCCCTGCTCCAAGCCGGCGGAAAGAATTTGACGCATCTGTTGAATGCGTTGACGCATGCCTGCCAGTTCGCTCTCCCACTGTTGACGCAAATCGGGGTCCGTCAGCAGGGTTTCCACAATCTGGCTGCCATGGGTCGGCGGGCAGGAGTAACTGCGGCGGATCAGCGTTTTTAATGCGCCTTTGACGTTCTCCGCACTCTCTGGGCCGGCGCAACGAACCGAAAGCCCACCCAGCCGTTGACCATAGAGGGCGACATTTTTCGAAAATGAGTTGGCGACCATAAATTCCAGATCCGTTTTCAGCGCCTCACGCAGGGCAAAGCAGTCTTCATCCAGCCCCTCGCCAAACCCTTGGTAGGCAATATCGAACAACGGCAGCAGGCGACGGCGCTGCAGCACTTCGAGGGTGGAACGCCACTGTGCCTGGCTGAGATCGGTGCCGGTCGGGTTATGGCAGCAGGGGTGCAGCAGCACCACGCTGCCTTCCGGCAGACTGCCTAACGTATCCAGCATCGCGTCAAAGCGCAGCCCGCCGTTGGCCTCATCGAAGTACGGATAGGTGTGCACCGTCAGCCCGGCCCCCTCAAAGATGGCCCAGTGATTGGCCCAGGTGGGATCAGAGACCCAGATGTCACGGCGCGACAGAAAGTGATGAATAAAATCCGCCGCCAGCTTCAGTGCACCGGAGCCGCCGACGGTTTGTACCGTAGCTATCGACGCTGTTGGCGCCTCGCCAAACAACAATGCCTGCACCTGTTGGGCAAACAGCGCTGAACCTTCGATTGGCGGATAGCCGTGCGGGCTGCGCCGCTCAAGCAGGCGCTGCTCCGCCGCCTCCACCGCCTGCATCAGCGGGATCCTGCCCTGCCGATCGTAATAAAGACCAATGCCCAGATTCACTTTCTGGCTATTTCCATCCTGTAAATAAGCTTCCATCAACGACATAATAGGATCGGCCGCCGAACGGCCAATGTGATTAAACATAGCGATTCCTTTATTCATTATTGAATGAATGAGCAGGTGGGAATTAAGTAATAGATAAATCAGACGGTGGCGCTAACGGTTATTTCTATTTTCATTCCTGGCACCACCAGTTTATCGACTATCACCGTTGAACGATTGGGGTAAGGGAAGTTAAAGTATTTTTTGTAAATTTCATCGAGTAATTTAACATCATTGACATCGGTCAGATAAATAATGACCTGTAATACCTTATCGCTGTGGCTATTTGCCGCTTTCAGGGTTTGAGCCAAATTATCGAATGTCAGGGCGATCTGCTTTTCCGGCGCGCCGGTTTCAATACTGCCGTCGGCTCTGACCGGGCCATGGGCGGTGAACAACATGCCGCCGCCCTGGGTGGCCCAGGAAAAAGGTTGACCGATTTCCGGCAGGCCGGTGTCAATGATGGTGCGCATGGTTTATTTCCCCGTAGTGGTTAGCAGGTGAGTCAGGGCGCCATCCCAGGCGAACAAGGCATCCAGCACGTTATAATGGTTGGCGCCGGCGACGGTGACCAGGGTGACAGGCTGGCCTTTTTCCTTCAGCGCAGCGTAATAGTGCCTTGACTGACCAATCAATTCCGGCAGCTCATTGGCACCGTAAAACAGCGTCATCGGCTTGATACGCTGCGGAATATGCCGCACCGGACTCAGTTGGCTAATTTGTTGCTTGGTCAACTGCAGTCGTCGGTTAACGTAGCTGTTTAATAGCGGCTCCAGTTCGAAAATGCCGCTGATCGGTAAGGTCGCGTCGACCACCGGGTGATGCTGCCAGACGCTGGCCAGATGCCCGCCGGCAGAGTGTCCGCACAGATACACTGGCGCCGGCTGACAGACGGAAAGCCGTTGTTGAATGGCGTCCAGCGCCGCACCGGTTTGCCGGCAAATATCGTCAAGCCGGGCCTCGGGCGCCAACGTATATTCCACCAGCACGACGTCAAAACCTAACGACAACGGCACCTGCGCAATAAAAGCAAAATCATCCTTACGACAAAACTGCCAATAGCCACCATGAATAAATATTAAGGTCCCTTTACCCGGCTTGTCGGAATATAACCAGTCAAAAACTTCTCGCGGTGAATTTCCATAGGCAATATTGCACTCATTGCGAGTTTTTTGATAAACCGCCTGACTGCGGATTTGAAATGAGTTGAGGATCTCATCTTCATTATCCACCGTGCTACCGTTGTCGTAACTTCCCGCAACAAGTTTCATATATTAAACTTCGTTTATTATTTAAGATATGCGTTAACTATTAGCAGTCGTCAAAATATTGTCAAGAGAGGCGTTACAGCAATGCGCGCCCGGTAATATAAATCTTTTTTCGCGCCAAATAAGTTTAACCAGTGAAACTTATTTGGCGTCAATACCTATTTTTATCGCGCCTGAATTTGCGCTAATTGGCTTAATTCCTGCCAGGCATAATCCCAGAAGGTGCGTACCTTGAGCGGCATGCGCTGCATGTTTTGCGCCACCAACTGCACCGGCATCGGCAAAGGTTCAAACGCCGGTAACAGGCGTACCAACGTCCCCGCGGCCAAATCGTCTGCCACCTGATACGACAATAGCCGGGCGATGCCCTTGCCCGCTCGCACCGCCAGTAACTGCGTTTCGACGTCATTGAGCAACAAACGTGGCGTTAGCCTCACCCGCTCGCCATTCTCCTGCGGGCCAAAGCGCCATTCGCGCAGCGATGCCCGCTGGGTACCCACGATGGTGTCATGCTCCGCCAGTTGCGCCGGCTCCTGCGGTTCGCCGCGCCGCGCCAGATAGTCCGGGCTGGCGACGGTCACCCGGGACACCTGCCCCAACCGGCGCGCCACCCGCGAAGAATCCTGCAAATGACCAATGCGCACCGCGACGTCCAGCCCCTCGTCAATCAAGTCCAGGTTGCGATCGTTGAGGACCATTTCAATCTGCATCTGCGGATACCGGTCAAGAAACGCCATCACCACCGGTGCCACATGCTTACGCCCGAACTGCACCGGCGAGGTAATACGCAATAATCCGGTGAGCTGAGTGTCCGCCGTGTCCAGCACCGCGGCCTGATAGTCAGTAAGCAGCAAGTGCGCACGCTCCGCCAACCGCAACCCTGCCTCTGTCGGCGCTAACCTTCGGGTGGTGCGTTCGACCAATCGGGCACCAAAGCGCTGTTCCAGCGAAGCGATAGCCCGGGTGACGGCAGGTGCGGAGCGTCGCAGCTTGCGCCCCGCCGCCGCCAGGCTGCCGTGCTGGACTACCGCCACAAAAATAGCCAATTCGTCCAGGCGATCCATAGACTGTTCCAAAAAGTGAAATTATCAATTTCTACATTGCCGGATTCCGCTCGCTGACTGCAAGAGTATGCTGGTAAAAATTCTTCAGGAGTCTGACCATGCACAAGCTCAAACTGTACGGCACCCCGCTTTCCGGCCACGTCCACCGCGTGGCATTACTGCTAAGCATGCTGGAGCTGCCCTACGAATTTATTGAATCCCCGGCCGAGGTTCGCCAAAGCGAAGCGTTTCGCCGACTTAATCCTCTCGGCCAGATCCCGGTACTGGTGGACGGCGATTTAACGCTGGCCGACAGCAATGCCATTCTGGTTTATCTGGCGAAAAACTACGCGCCGGGCAGCCACTGGCTGCCGGAGACGCCACTGGCGGCGGCGCAGGTGCAGGCGTGGTTGTCCAAAGCGGCCGGAGAAGTACGCTACGGTCCGGCGTCCTGCCGCCTGATCGCCCAATTTTCCGCACCGGAGGACGACAGGGTTGCGTTGGCGATTAGCGCGCGCTTCTTGCCGCAGATGGAGCAGCATCTGAGCGACCGTGATTACCTGGCGACAGAGCAGCCCACCATCGCCGATCTGGCCTGCTACAGCTATGTGGCGGTGGCACCGGAGGGCGGTATCTCCCTGGCGCCCTATCCGGCCATCCGGCGCTGGGTGGCGCGCATCGCCGCACTGCCCGGTTTCTTTGCGATGCCCGCATTGCCGCACCCTGCGCAAAGGTAAATCCTATGACCCAGCCGATGTTTCACCCTGACGAACTGCGCGCCCAGGCATTGGCCGGTTTTGACCGCGTCGGCGGCAACATTTACACCAGCATGCCCGAGCAGCACCGCGAATTTTTCGCCGCGCTGCCTTACCTGTTCGTCGCCACCCTGGACGAGCAGGGCTGGCCGGTGGCCACGCTGTTCAACGGCCCCCCTGGATTTTTACGCACGCCGGACAGCAACCACCTGCGCATCAGCGCCCCGCGTCGCCAGGACGACCCGGCGCAGGCGGCCTTGCAAACCGGGAGTCTGGTGGGAGCGTTAGGGCTGGACTTCAGCAACCGCCGACGCAACCGAGCCAACGGGCACATTACGCGGACCGATAAAAACCGCCTGGAAATTGCCGTCAGTCAGAGCTTCGGCAATTGTCCGCAGTATATCCAGCAACGCGAGCTGTATCCGGTAGCCACCCATCCCGCGCCGATTGAGCATCTCGCGACGCTGGACGCGGCGGCCCAGGCATTGATTCGCCAGGCGGATACCTGCTTCGTCGCCAGCTGCGCCCACAGCTCACTGGAACAAGGTGGCGTGGATATCTCACACCGGGGTGGCAAACCGGGATTTATCCATCTTCAGGATCGCAGCCTGTGGATACCGGATTTTCGCGGCAACCGCTATATGAACACGCTGGGGAACCTGCTGGCGGAACCCAGGGCTGCGCTGCTGTTTATCGATTTTGAGCGCGGTGATGTTCTGCACTTGCAGGGAGAAACGCAGATACTCTGGCAGGCGCAAATCGGCCAGGGAGTCACGGGGGCGGAACGTTACTGGCGCTTCGATATCCGCAGCGCGTGGCGTTTTTCACAGGCCCTGCCGTGGCGCGAGCGCAATCTGACGTATTCGCCGGCCACGCTGAGCACCGGCGTGTGGTCACAGCCGGCATAAAAAACCCCGCAGAGGCGGGGTTAGGTAAATTTATACGCTGTGTTCCGCCGTCGCGGCGGCCTGATAAAGCTGGCGGAAATAGCTCAGGCGTTCAAAGAACAAGCGGCTTTGCGCTTCGGACATGTTGCCCGCCACCTTGCCGGCGTCGATCTCACGCCCCTGCCACTCCATCAGCGCAATGCTGGAAGCCAAAAAATCCATGTTGCTGCTGTAGGCCGCAAGGTGCCGACTCACTGAAGTCATCATGCTGCACGCTCCTTTCAGGGTCTTAGGGTCATTTCAAAAAGGGTCATATGCCTGCTGATTTCAGTATCGGCCTGAGCGCGGGCGTTTTTTGTACAGAAGGTGCGAATGGCGATAAATTGATCGGTTGCCAAGGATCGGGCAAATGAAGGCGGAAAAATTTGCTAGGGTAAAGGGTAGCCGTTTGGGGTAGGTCAACCCGTGTTGAATTCTGAAAAAGGAAGATAACCGATGAGCACTAACTTCTCCGCCCGCCTGAAAGATCCCACGCTGTTCCGCGAAGCCAACTACATCGATGGACAGTGGTTGGCGGCCAAAGGCGACCAAACTATCAAGATCCACAACCCCGCCACCGGCGAGCTGGTCGGTCAGGTGCCGGCTTTGGGTGCCAAAGAAACCGCGCAGGCGATCGCCGCCGCCAAAAAAGCCCAGCCTGGTTGGCGGGCGCTGACGGCCAAAGAGCGTGCCGGCAAGCTGCGCAAACTGTTCGAACTGATGATGGAAAACCAGGAGGATCTGGCCATTATCATGACCGCCGAGCAAGGCAAGCCGTTGGCAGAAAGCCGGGGCGAAATTGCCTACGCCGCCTCCTTCATCGAGTGGTTCGCCGAAGAAGGCAAGCGGGTTTACGGCGACACCATCCCGCAGAATCTGTCCGGTCGCCGCATTATCGTGCAGAAAGAGCCGATTGGCGTTTTCGCCGCCATTACGCCGTGGAATTTCCCGGCGGCAATGATCACCCGCAAGGCCGGTCCCGGCTGGGCGGCGGGCTGTACCGGGGTGATCCGTCCCGCCAGTCAGACCCCCTTCTCGGCGTTGGCGCTCGCCGTGCTGGCCGAACGTGCAGGTTTACCGGCCGGCGTGTGCAATGTGATCACCGGTCCAAGCCAGGCTATCGGTGGCGAACTGACCGCCAACCCGGACGTACGCAAACTCTCCTTTACCGGCAGCACCGAAGTGGGTGCGCAACTGCTGGCGCAGTGTGCCCCGACCATCAAAAAAACCAGTATGGAACTGGGCGGCAATGCGCCGTTTATCGTGTTTGACGATGCCGATCTGGACGCCGCCGTCGCCGGTGCCGTCGCGTCCAAATATCGCAACGCCGGCCAGACCTGCGTTTGCACCAACCGCTTCCTGGTACAGGACGGTATTTACGACGCCTTTGCCGAAAAGCTGAAGGTGGCAGTGGCCAAGCTGAAAGTCGGTAATGGCATGGATGATGGCGTCACCATCGGCCCGTTGATTAATCCGGCCGCCGTGGAAAAAGTCAGCGAGCATATCGCAGACGCGGTGCAGCACGGCGCCTCGATACTGCTGGGCGGCAAGCCCCATGAGCTGGGCAATAACTTCTTTACGCCGACCATTCTGACCAACGTGCCGCGGCAGGCCAAAATCTTCCATGAAGAAACCTTTGGCCCGGTAGCGCCGCTGATCCGCTTCGACAGCGAAGCCGAAGCCATTGAGTTGGCCAACGATACTCCTTTCGGTCTGGCTTCTTATTTCTACAGTCGCGACATTGGCCGGGTAATGCGGGTTGCCGAAGCGCTGGAATACGGCATAGTAGGCATCAATGAAGGGCTGATTTCCACCGAAGTGGCCCCCTTCGGCGGGGTTAAAAACTCCGGACTGGGGCGTGAAGGATCGAAGTACGGTATCGAAGATTATCTCGAGATAAAGTATCTGTGCCTGGGCGGATTAGGGATCTAGCCCCCGACGCTTTTATGCGGCCCGCTCACGCGGGCCGGTAAAGCCCGATTACCTTTAGCAGCCGATCAAACGAGGTCAACAATGGAGTTATCCCCTGCCGTTCCCATTCTTCGCATCTTTTCGGTTGAAAAGGCCCGGGAGTTTTATCTGGATTTTCTCGGTTTCACGTTGGATTGGGAGCACCGTTTCAGTGAAGATCTGCCGCTGTACATGCAGATCACGCGTTCCGGTCTGAGATTGCATCTCAGTGAGCACTATGGTGACAGCACGCCGGGTTCCGCGGTGTTTATTCCCACCGAGGATATCGACGCGCTGCACCAGGAGCTATCAGCCAGGCAGTACCGCTATGCCCGGCCAGGCGTTGAAACCCTCGACTGGGGGAAAGAGCTGAACCTCACCGACCCCTTTGGCAACCGGCTGCGTTTTTGCCAGCAAATCGGCGACGCCTGACCCTTTTGGCGGCTAGCCGTTCAGGGCTGGCTTGTGGTACTGCGCGTCGCTGACCTTCTCCATCCAGTCTACCGGGCTGCCGTTTAACGATTCGGCGATGGCGATGTGGGTCATGGCGGTGTCCGGCGTCGCACCGTGCCAGTGTTTGACGTCTTCCGGGATCCGCACAATATCGCCCTGGTTCATTTCCTGGATCTCTTCACCCCACAGCTGGATCCAACCGCGCCCCTGAGTCACGATCAGCGTCTGGCCGAGCGGATGGGTGTGCCAGGCGGTACGGGCTCCGGGCTCAAAGGTCACGGTGGCGCCGCCCACGCGGGCCGGTTCGCTACCGGCAAAAGGCGCATCGATGCGAACTTTGCCGGTAAAGTACTCTTCTGGCCCCGGACGAGAAGGTTGGGAACCGCTGCGTTGAATTTTCACTTGTTTCTCCAGTTCGGCAGAGGCTGCCGACGTTAACATTGACAGGATAATTGTAGAGCGTGCGCGCCTTTTCGCCGGTCAGTGACGGCGGTTCAAAAGCTACCGCGGGCAACGGCCGCATCAACGTCCGACGTTTTGTTGCAAATGCGCCGGATAGCGATCGCCCTGAACCTCAATAACCGCGAGTGCCGCTTCAATGCTGCGCAGTTCTTCCGACGACAATGACAGCGACGCGGCCCCGAGATTTTCCTGCAGGCGATGCTGTTTGGTGGTCCCCGGGATCGGCACAATCCAGGGTTGCTGTGCCAGCAGCCAGGCCAGCGCTATCTGTGCCGGGGTGACCCCTTTTTGCTGAGCTATCTGACCCAGCACGTCCACCAGCCCCTGGTTGGCCCTGCGCGCCTGCTCGCTGAAACGCGGCACCACATTGCGGAAATCGCTGCTGTCGAAGGTGGTATTTTCGTTGATCGCCCCGGTGAGAAAACCTTTCCCCAAAGGGCTGAAAGGAACAAATCCAATGCCTAACTCTTGCAGCGTCGGCAAGATTTCCTGCTCGGGCTCCCGCCACCACAGCGAATATTCACTTTGCAACGCCGTCACCGGCTGCACCGCATGGGCACGGCGCAGCGTCTGTGCCCCCGCCTCGGACAGGCCAAAGTGCTTCACCTTCCCTTCCTGGATCAGCGCCTTCACCGTACCGGCGACGTCTTCAATCGGCACATTGGGATCCACCCGGTGCTGATAAAGCAGATCGATCGTTTCGACGTTAAGACGCTTTAACGACCCTTCCACCGCCTGGCGGATATGTTCCGGCCGGCTGTTGAGCACCTGTTTGCCATCCGGCTGCGGCAGTTCGAAACCAAACTTGGTGGCTATTACCACCCGATCACGTACCGGCGCCAGCGCCTCGCCCACCAGTGACTCATTGGTGAAGGGGCCATAAACTTCTGCGGTATCGAAAAAGGTCACGCCCTGATCCACAGCGGCTCGGATCAAGCCAATCGCCTGCTGTTTGTCGGTGGCCGGGCCATAGCCAAAGCTAAGCCCCATGCAGCCCAGTCCCAACGCTGATACCTCCAGCCCACTGTTACCCAGCTTACGTTTTTGCATTTTTCCTCCGATGTGTACGAATGGGTCACCGCTTGTGCGGGGCGACCAAGTGCGATCACTGTAAGAGGCAACCGGGCAAATAACTACGCGCTGAATATGCATGAGCTTATGAGCTCAATTCATAAACCCGCAAGGCGCTAAAAAAAAAGCACAAGGTATTCAATAAAAGCAGAATAATTAGAGTAACCTAGCCGCGCTTTGGGCGGCGCCGTCACATCCGTGCAACATCATCGAAACGGCTACGCCTGATTCAGCCCGTTTGGGCTTTATCTCTGACGAGAGCGTTTATTCAACGTCCAAAACTGTCCGCCTTATTTTTGATTGCCGCTGCCTTTTAGCCTTGGCAACAGGGGGATATGCCAGACACCGGGGATGGATTTTTGGGGAGAAACCGCGTGTTTTTTTGGATATGGCTTAATCTCTAAATCGGGGACTTTTCATTTTGGTAAGGATAATACTATGCAAAATAAAGCGTCATCATCGCCGCTCATCATCATCACGGCACTGTTCGCCGCGTTGAGTGGGCTCTATCTGCTGGGAGGCGGCATCTGGCTGGCCAAGCTCGGCGGTTCGCTGTACTACATCATCGCCGGCCTGGTACTGCTAATCACCGCCTGGTTACTGGTCCGCCGTCGTGCAACCGCTCTGTTGCTGTACGCGATCTTTTTACTCGGCACCACAATTTGGGCGCTGTGGGAAGTGGGGCCCGACTTCTGGGCACTGACGCCGCGTCTGGACGTCACCTTCTTCTTCGGCCTGTGGCTGGTACTGCCTTTTATCTATCGCAAGCTGCACGCCAGGGGCAAACTGGCCTACAGCGCGCTGAGCCTGGCGCTGGTCGTCACCGTGGTGGCGCTGGCCTATGCGGTGTTTAATGATCCACAAGAGATCAACGGCACCCTCGAACCTGCGCAGGTAAAAGTCGAACCTCAGGCGTCAGACGCCGACTGGCCGGCCTATGGACGCACCCAGGAAGGCACGCGTTACTCTCCACTGAGCCAAATCAATGATAAAAACGTCGGCAAACTCAAGGAAGCCTGGACTTTCCAGACCGGCGACCTGAAAACCGCCAACGATCCGGGGGAAATCACCAACGAAGTGACCCCGATTAAAATCCGCGACACGCTCTATCTGTGCACCCCGCACCAGAAGCTGTTCGCACTGGACGCCGCCACCGGCAAGCAAAAGTGGCAGTTCGATCCTCAGTTGAAATTTAACCCGACCTTCCAGCACATCACCTGCCGTGGCGTCTCGTATCATGAAACGCCTGCCGCCACAGGTGCAGCCGCAGATGCCTCCCCGGCGCTGTGTGCACGACGCATTATCCTGCCGGTAAATGACGGTCGTTTGTTCGCTCTGGATGCCGATAGCGGCAAGCCTTGCGCCGACTTCGCCAATAACGGCGAGCTCAACCTGCAAAGCAATATGCCGTATGCGACGCCAGGCCATTATGAGCCAACGTCGCCGCCGGTGATCACCGACAAGGTGATTGTGATAGCCGGTGCAGTGACCGACAACTACTCCAACCGCGAGCCTTCGGGCGTGATCCGCGGTTTTGACGTCAACAGCGGCAAGCTGCTGTGGGCCTTCGATCCGGGCGCGAAAGATCCGAACGCCATTCCGGCGGACGAGCACCACTTCACCCCGAACTCCCCTAACTCCTGGGCCCCTTCAGCCTACGATGCCAAGCTGGATATCGTTTACCTGCCGATGGGCGTCACCACGCCGGACATCTGGGGTGGCGATCGCACGCCGGAAATGGAGCGTTATGCCAGCGGCCTGCTGGCACTGAACGCCACCACCGGCAAACTGGTCTGGTTCTATCAGACGGTGCACCATGACCTGTGGGATATGGACGTACCGGCACAACCGACGCTGGCGGACATTACCGATAAAAACGGTAACAAGGTGCCGGTGATTTATGTGCCGACCAAAACCGGTAACATTTTCGTTCTGAACCGCACCAATGGCGAGTTGGTGGTCCCGGCTCCGGAAAAACCGGTTCCTCAGGGGCCAGCCAAGGGCGACCGTCTGTCACCGACCCAGCCTTTCTCTGAGCTGACTTTCCGTCCAGAGAAAAAACTGACCGGCGCGGACATGTGGGGTGCCACCATTTATGACCAACTGGTTTGCCGGGTGATGTTCCACAGCCTGCGTTACGAAGGCACCTTCACGCCGCCTTCCGAGCAGGGCACGCTGGTGTTCCCGGGTAACCTGGGCATGTTCGAATGGGGTGGTCTGTCTGTAGATACCGACCGTCAGGTGGCTATCGCCAACCCTATCGCCTTGCCGTTTGTTTCCAAACTGATCCCACGCGGTCCGGGCAACCCGATCGAGCCTGACGAAAATGACAAAGGCGGATCCGGCACCGAGTCCGGCGTTCAACCGCAGTATGGCGTACCGTTCGGCGTAACGCTGAATCCGTTCCTGTCGCCGTTTGGCCTGCCGTGCAAACAGCCGGCCTGGGGCTATATTTCCGCCGTGGACTTGAAAACCAACGACATCGTGTGGAAAAAACGTATCGGTACCGTACGCGACAGTTCTCCGCTGCCGTTACCGTTCAAAATGGGCATGCCGATGTTGGGCGGGCCGGTGTCCACCGCCGGTAACGTCTTCTTCATTGGCGCAACCGCGGACAACTATCTGCGCGCCTTCAGCGTGACCAACGGTGAAAAACTGTGGGAAGCGCGGCTGCCGGCCGGTGGCCAGGCAACGCCAATGACCTATGAGGTCAACGGCAAGCAGTACGTGGTGATTTCCGCCGGCGGTCATGGTTCGTTCGGCACCAAGCTGGGTGACTATATTGTCGCTTACGCCTTGCCAGACGAGAAATAATCGCAGAGGATAGTCTTGTCACAGAGCACGCCGGATGGCGTGCTCTGTCATTTTAAAACCACAGTAAAAAGCTTTCCCACCGCCCATCCTCGTCCTGCAATAAAATTTCACGCCAAGTATTGATAATGATTATCATTCGCAATATTATATCTGCGTTGGCCCCGGCAGTGGCCGACAATCATCTTCATATCGCAAGCAGTAACCGGCGGCCGCCTTCGGGCGGCCCTATTTGGAGGCACATGGTCGAGCACAAACACCGGCAAGAAAGCAGCATCGCCCCCCTGCGGGCACCCCCGGTCTACCTCAGCACGGAGACGCCAGAATGAGCCAACAGCCGTTAACCGCCATGCTGATGTTGATTTACGTGCTGCTGATGGTTCCGGCACTGTTCGCCATCGATAGTCGTCTGAGCGCCACCCGCTGGGGCCACAGTCGCCTGATGCGCAAGACGCTGCAAACCGGGTTTATCATTGTCCTGACGCTGCTGTTTTTTAGCCTTATGACGCTGCTGTATTGAGTTGAGCCGGC
Organism: Serratia sp. AXJ-M; assembly: GCF_046531865.1. Taxonomy (NCBI): domain Bacteria; kingdom Pseudomonadati; phylum Pseudomonadota; class Gammaproteobacteria; order Enterobacterales; family Yersiniaceae; genus Serratia; species Serratia sp. AXJ-M. The sequence goes on from NZ_CP059394.1 coordinate 3,259,532, forward strand.
ACTAATTCGCCGCAACCGGCAGTGTGCCCTCCTGCTTGACTACCGCGACCTTACCGCTAAGGGCAAAGGCTGAAATCAACGTGAACAGCAACGCAATGCAGCCGAGGATCAGGTAAGAGGTTTTGAAACCGTAATTGACGTACATCAGGCCTGCCGCATAGGACATACCGATGGCCGAGAGCTGCTTGAAGAAGCAAAAGCCCCACAGGTATATCGAGGCCGAAAGGTTAACGTTAAACTGGGTGGTGATGTATTTGAAAATGCCCACCAACAGGAACGGCACCTCAAACATATGCAGGGTTTTGAGGATAATGACCGCGGCGACCGAATCCGCCTGCGATGAACCAATAATCCGCACCGACATAATCACCCCAGCTATCAACAGCGCGTTCTTGCCGCCAATGCGATTAATGATCAACGGCGCAAAGAACATGATGAAAGCGTTAAGAAACTCGCCCAGCGTCGTTACATAACCAAACGCCTGCGTTCCCGCATGTCGGTCGCTGAAAAACGACGTAAAGAAGTTGGCGAACTGCTGATCAAAGACGTCATACACGCAGGCTACGCCCACGATATACATCACCAGACACCAGAATTTGCGCATTTTCAGCAGGTTCAACGCCGACTTTAACTTGATGGGTTTGTGGTTTAACGCCAAGCCGTCCGCCACCGCCAGCGTGCTGCTCCGATCGGGTTTAAACAAATACAGCAAACCGGCCAGGATCAGCGCAAAGCTGGAGGCTAACCAAAACGCGAACTGGTTGTTGATGGTAAACATATAGCCGACGATCGAGGCGCATATGGCCCAGCCGATACAGCCGAACAACCGGGCGCGGCCATACTCGAACTGACTGCGTCGGCTCACTTTTTCGATATAAGCTTCAATGGCCGGTGAACCGCCGCTGCACACCAGCCCCAGGTAAACCCCGCACAGCAAGGCCCCCCAAACAAAATGGCTTTGCAGCAGCGGCGAAAACACATAAATAAACAGCGGCGCCAGAAACAGCAGCAGGAAGATGATCATCCACAGCAGGTGTTTCTTCAGGCCAAATTTGTCGGTGACAAAACCGAAAATCGGCTGAAACACCAGGGCAAACAGCGCCATACAGGCAAACACCAACCCGGTTTGCTGCTGGTCAAGCTGGTTGACGTCATGCAGCCAGATAGGAAAGAACGGCAGCACCGCCCCCATGATGAAAAAGTAGAAAAAACAGAAGGCCCCAAAGATCCAAAAATTCTTGTTTCTCAAATAAAACATGGCTCACCACCCTATTTTTGATGGCGCAGGAAGCCCCGCGCCTTGTGCGTTTTGAGGAGGAGATACGGTTAAATTCGACGATCAGTGATAGGCAGGGAGCCAACTGCCGTGAGCCTCAATCAGCTCGTCGCACAGCTTACGTATATCATCAATGGAAAGCTCGGCGGAGGTATGTGGGTCCAACAGCGCCGCATGGTAAATCGCGTCGCGTTTGCCGGTCACCGCCGCTTCAATGGTCAATAGCTGGGTATTGATATTGGTGCGGTTCAGCGCCGCCAGTTGCTCGGGTAAATGGCCAACGTAACAAGGGCTGATCCCCTGCCCATCCACCAGACAAGGCACTTCTACGCAGGCCTCTGCCGGCAAGTTGGTGATGAGACCGGTGTTGAGCACGTTGCCGCCAATCTTGTACGGCCGGTCGGTCTCCATCGCTTCGATAATGTATGAGGCATATTCGTGGGTACGGGAATGCGTCAGGTTAGCGTCGTGGGTCAACGCCAGCTTGCGTTGCTGCCACTGGTCGATTTGCTCGATACAACGGCGCGGATACTCGTCGAGAGGAATATTGAAGCGCTCAATCAGTTCCGGATAATGACGTTTAATCCAATACGGCATGTATTCGGCATTATGCTCGGAAGATTCAGTGACGTAATAACCAAAGGTTTTCATGATTTCATGGCGTACCATGTCGTCATGCTTGCCCTGCAGCGCGTTGGCGCGACGTTTGATTTCCGGGTACAGATCCTCGCCGTGACGGCGAACGTCCAGCAGCCAGGCCATGTGGTTGATGCCGGCAATGTGAAACTGTACGTCGTCGGTAGGCATATCGACGCTTTTCAGCAAGGTCTCCGCACACACCTGAACGCTGTGACATAACCCCACCGTTTTCACCCCGGTATGGCGCAGCATGGCTCCGGTTAAGGCCGCCATTGGGTTGGTGTAGTTCAGCAACCAGGCATCCGGACAGACCGCCTCAATGTCCCGGGCAAAATCAAACAGCACCGGAATGGTACGCAGCGCGCGGAAGATGCCGCCGATGCCCAGGGTATCGGCAATGGTCTGCTGCAGGCCGTACTTTCTGGCGATGGTGAAATCGGTGATGGTGCAGGGATCGTAGCCGCCGACCTGAATGGCATTTACCACGTAATTAGCGTTTTTCAGTGCCGCCCGGCGGTTTTCTACCCCGAGATAAGGGGTGATCTTCGCCCTGCCCGCATTAATATTGCGGTTGATATTGCTCAGCATGGCGAAAGATTCATTGAGACGAGCGCTGTCAATGTCGTACAGCGCAATATCCACCTCTTTCAGGGCCGGCGTTGCCATGATGTCGCCGAGAACGTTCTTGGCGAAAATGGTGCTGCCTGCCCCCATAAAAGTCACTTTAATCATCGTATTTCTCCGCTGCTGTGGTTTTCGATAAGCTGAAACTACGCGGCAACGCATTCGCAATATAGGGATAAATGTGACCTTGTTATGGCGAAAAATGACGCAGCATGAAAACTGTGAGCCAGGTCTGGATCTGAAGATCGCCCCACCGCCGTGCCACGACTACACTGCTACAGTAAGCGAAAACACAGGGGCCATGACTGATGCATAAGAGTTTTACTCTGAGTCGTACCGACAATATCGAGCTGAACCTGTACCAGTATGGCGAGGAGAACTGTGACAAGGGGCACAGCTTTGGACCGGCGGTACGCCAACACTATTTATTTCATTATGTGATAAGCGGTACCGGGGTACTGAGCAGCGAATATGGCTCTTTTCCGGTGGTGGCCGGAGAAGGTTTTTTGATCCACCCGCACGACGTGACCACCTATCGCGCCGACTCTAAAGATCCCTGGCATTATATGTGGCTGGAAGTCGACGGGCTGGTGGCCGGCAAGATTTTTGAAGAGTGCCGCCTGAGCCGCCAGTTGCCGATTTATCGTCCCCGCCAGAACGAAGACGCCCCTCTGGCGCTGCGCTATCTGCGGCAACTCATTAGCCATGGTGATGAACATCGGTTAAAAACGCTGGGCCTGAGCTATCTGTTTTTTTCTTCGCTGATTGATAACGCTTTGCAAAGCATCGCCGAGCCGCCAAGCGACAAGGCGCAGCATCTGCGCAAGGCGGTAAAACTCATTGAAAACCGCTACCATGAACCCCTCACCATTGAACGCCTGGCCGCCTACTGCAACATCAACCGCAGTTACCTGTGTCGGCTGTTTAAAGGCACTTACGGCATTGGGCCAAAGGAATATCTGCTGAACTTCCGCATGAACATCGCCGCCAGCCTGCTGTGCAATAGCCAGACGTCAATCAAGGTGGTGGGAATTTCGGTGGGGTATGAAAACCAACTGCACTTCTCCAAGGCCTTTAAACAGGTCCACGGCCTCTCGCCGGCCAAATGGCGTCTGGAGAATAGTCAGGCATCATCGGTGCCGGGCGAAGTAACAGCGAACGCCTGATCCTTACTCGCCGCTTTTCTCTGCGCGGATATTTTCCGCCAGCGAGTTCGATTTTATGCGCGGGTATTTCCACAGCCACCGTCCGCTGACCATACGCCAGTAGAACAAGACACCGCGTACCGCCCAATCCATAAACATCCCCAGCCAGACGCCAACCACGCCCATGCCCAGCATGATGCCCAGCGTATAACCGGCAACCACGCGGCAACCCCACATGCCCAGCATCGACACCCACATCGCAAAACGGGCGTCGCGCGCGCCCTTCAAACCGGCGGGCAACACCCATGACGCCGCCCAGATAGGCATAAAGGCGGCATTGAGCCAGAGCAACACCTTTACCACCTCCTTCACGTCGTCTTGTTGGGTATAAAACGAGGCGAATACCCCCGCCAGGGGCGCCGTGCCCCAGGCAATCACCGTCAGCCCTATCGTTGCCAGCCAGAAAATGTGGCGCAATTGGCGCTCCGCCTGAGCTATTTGCCCTTTGCCCAGCCGTTTTCCCACAATAATGGTCGATGCCGACCCCAGAGCGTTGCCCGGAAGGTTAATCAACGACGCGACAGAAAAAGCGATGAAATTGCCGGCGATAACGTTGGTGCCCATGCCGGCAACAAACATTTGGGTCAATAACTTGCCGCCGTTGAACAACACCGATTCGATGCTGGCAGGAATACCTATCCCCAGCACTTCCCACAGGATGGTCAGCTTCAACGGGGTAAAGTAACTTTTCAGCGTGATGTGCAGCGCCGGATTAAAGCCGATCATCAGGACATAAACGATCGCGATGGCGCCAATATAGCGGGAAATGGTTAACCCCAGCCCGGCCCCGACAAACCCCAGCCCGTGCCAGCCCAGCATGCCGTAAATCAGTATGCTGCTGATGATGATATTCAGAATATTCATGCCGCCGTTGATCAACAGCGGGATTTTGGTGTTGCCTGCACCGCGCAACGCCCCGCTGCCAATCAACGCAATGGCGGCGGCCGGGTAGCTCCACACCGTGGTTTGCAGATAAGACAGCGCCAACGCCTTTACCTCCGGCGTGGCGGCACCGGCGATCACATCAATAATCTGTTCGCCCGCCAAATGAATGCCGATCGCCAAGGCAAAGGCCACCAGGGTCATTAGCACCAGCGACTGGCGTGCAGCCGCTCGCGCTCTTTTTCTGTCCCGCTTGCCGAGGCTAAAGGCCACCACCACCGTGGTGCCCAGATCCACCGCGGCGAAGAACGAGATGATTACCATGTTGAAGCTGTCCGCCAGCCCCACCCCGGCCATCGCCTCTTTGCCGATCCAGCTCACCAAAAAGGTGCTCAGCACCCCCATCAGCAAGACGCAGGCGTTCTCCATAAAGATCGGCACCGCCAGCGGCGTGATCTCACGCCAAAACAGCACGCGATAGCTTTTGCGTTTAGGATACCAGGGCGTATTTTCCACGCGCTGGCGCAGGGCGGCGTATAAGTTCAAGATCGGCTCATGAGATAAAAGTGAAACAACATTTCAAATAATGAGCGACAGAACGTTATCCTGCAAAGAATATTTTGCTTCCTTGATGAAGGCAGCCGAAAGCTGGCGTTTCTTCCGGAAAACCCGGGTGCCCCGAGGGTATTAATCAGCCCAACAAGACCACCAGCCAAAGCATTATCGTCATCACCACCGCAACCAACTGCGCAGCACCGCCCAAATCCTTGGCCCGCTTGGATAAGGGATGTATCTCCAGAGAAATGCGATCGACAACGCTCTCAATGGCAGTATTAAGCAACTCAACAACCAGTAAAATGAAGCTGCTGGCAATCAATAACATCCTTTCTACTTTTGTAATATCTAAAGTAAATGTAACAACCAGTAATATTACGTTAATCACCAGCAATTGACGGAAAGCATCTTCGGTAAAAACGGCATCAACAAGGCCCGCCAGTGAGTTTTTTATGCTACTTATTAAGCGATTTATTCCTTTTTTCTTTTCAAAGGACATGCATCTTACTCTTATAAAAACCGGGTGATTTTTAATACCAATCAATAACGCACAGTAACTTATAACGAAATTGGTTAATGAAATTAAATAATCACCCGTGTGACATTGTTTTTCCGGCAACGTTGAATCGCCAACAACCAAAAGGCAATTTTGGCCATAGGTATTCTCTGAGCGCAGTGCGTTTTACATCCTGTGAAGGGCCGATAAAATCAGCGTCTTGCCGAGGGGTTAGAGTTGTTTTTCATATAAGCGATAACGCTTGTAAGGCACCGCGCCAATTCGCTCCAGGATGGTGCGCATGCCGGTATTCGACTCTAATATCCAGGACATCTCCAGCGCATCAATAGCGCGTTTCTCGAAGGGGTCATGTAACGCTTCGATCAGCAATAGTGCAATAATCGGCCCTATTCGGCTGAATTGATATTCCTGGCGAACGCCCATCAGCGGCACCCTCGCGGTACGCACCCCGCTCACTTTCAAACGCCACAACAGCTTCGCCCAGCCAAAGGGAAATAAACTGCCGTTGAGATCGGCAATTGCCTCGTTGATATTGGGCAAACCGACGATGAAAGCGCAGGGTACTGAATCGACCTCGGCAATATAAATCATGTCATCAGGCACCAGGAACTTCAGCTGATCGCCCATGGTGGCAAACTCATGCTCGGTGAAAGGCACAAATCCCCAGTTATCCTGCCAACCGGAATTGAAAATTTCGCGCAGCACCTGCATTTCCTCGCTAAACCTTTTGCGATTGAGGCGGCGCAGGGTCACTTTTTTACGCACCTGACTCATCATTTTGGCCAGGGAAGGCGAAAAATGCAGGTCCGTGCGCTTCATCCAATAAGCCAACAAATCTATGCCCTGCGTATATCCCTGGCGCTCCAGATTGGCTGCGTAGTAGGGTTTGGCATGCGTCATCAGCGCCGACGGCGGCGTATCAAACCCTTCGACCAACAGGCCACTTTCCTGATTGATATTAAGACTGAAGGGACCGGTGATTTTTAATGCGCCCTTAGACCTCAGCCAAGCTTCTGCCGCGGCAAATAACGCGCTAAAAACCGCCGGATCCTCGATGGCATCGATCATGCCAAAGTGACCGGTATCCTCGCCGTAGCGTTCGCGGTGCAAAGCGTCAATTTGAGCGGTTATCCGCCCGACCACCTTGCCCTCTTTTTTGGCTACCCATGCCTGCCATTCTATATGGTCAGTCCCAGGATTCTTCTTAGAGAGATGTTCTTCGCGCTCTAAATACAAAGGGTCAATCCAATTAGGATCGTCACGAAACAGGGAGGAAGGAAAAGCGATAAATGCCTTAAGATCACGCTTATCGAGGACTTGCTCAATATGAATCATAAATAACCTTACAATTTAGTGACATGCTCAAAAAAAGAACGTTATAACGCCAGTGATATTTTCTGAAATGAGATCCGCTCTCGGTTATGACTTATCGCTTTAAGAGATAAGAAAAATCAATTAATACCTATTATCCTGCAGGATGTTACCCGAGCAGAGTTTCCACTGACACGTGCTGTTCTTTATCAAAAGTGATGCCAGACAGAGGCGTGAGTGATCTGAGCAAATTATGCTTTTTATTATTTCGTGCTATTTCCAGCAAAGAAAAACCAATCGTTTTTTAGTTTACTAATTCTGGTCTGGAGACGCATTGGCATATTTTAACATTAAATGCTTTTTCTATCCCTGGGGTTAAATGAGGCTTTCACTTTTGTCCGTCTTCCGGATACTGTTTAGGATATGTTTAAGTACGGAGATAGCCATGCGCAAGATCAGATCATATGAATCGCCGATTATTGCCTTCCGGAAATGTGTCGATAACAGGCACCCGGTCAAGGCTGTCGGGCAAAGGATGGAGATATCAGGAGCTGGCTGTGACAGCACCTATATCCGCCGTTCTTCTGTCATGGTCCTCACATGAAAAAGACCAGGTAATATCCACGGCTAATCCCTCGCCTTTAGTTCTAAGTAGACATGCTGGTTATTAATTCCAGGGTGATCTGTTTGTGGAATGAAAGAAAATGATTGAATAACAAATATATTCAAAACATTTTCATTGTAAAAACATTAACTCTCTCGCCAATAGTCGTTTATCTCTTTTGGTGATTTTTACTCTATGGCTAATTTGTATATGTCTGAAACAAGCTCCACTCATTCTCTTCCAATGCGTTATGCAGATTTCCCCACTCTGGTGGAGGCATTAGATTATGCAGCGCAGGGCAGTACAGGAATGAACTTTTACGATCGTCGTAATCAGCTCGTGGCCGTACTGGAATATCGCACGCTGAAACAGCGCGCGATAGTGGGTGCGCGGCGCCTGTTATCCCTGAACCTCAATAAAGGCGATCGGGTTGCACTTATCGCGGAAACCAGCGCGGGTTTCGTCGAGGCTTTTTTTGCCTGCCAATATGCCGGTTTGGTTGCCGTGCCCCTGGCCATTCCTATGGGGGTCGGGCAACGGGACTCTTATACCATCAAGCTTCAGGGCCTGATCAACAGCTGTAAACCTGCCGCCATTATCAGCAGCGAAGAATGGGTACCGCTGATCAGCTCTGCGACCCTGGATGCACCGCCAACCCATATTCTCAGCGACGCAGATTTTAACGCTCTGCCTGAGCGGGATGTGGAGCTGCAGACACCGTCGCCCAACGATATTGCCTATCTCCAATACACATCGGGCAGCACTCGCTTTCCACGCGGGGTGATCATTACCCAGCGTGCGGTGATGTCTAACCTGCGCGTGATTAGCCATGATGGGATCAAACTGCGTGCGGGCGATCGCTGTGTTTCCTGGCTGCCCTTCTATCACGATATGGGCCTGGTCGGTTTCCTGCTTACCCCAGTGGCGACTCAGCTGTCCGTCGACTATTTGCGTACGCAAGATTTTGCCATGCGTCCAATGCAATGGTTAAAACTGATCGCCAAAAATCGCGGCACCGTGTCGGTCGCTCCGCCGTTTGGCTACGATTTATGCCTGCGCTACAGCAACAACAAAGAGATCACCGAGTTGGATCTCTCCAGTTGGCGCGTGGCCGGCGTAGGGGCTGAACCTATTCCGTCAGATTTACTCTCTCAGTTCGCTGAGCACTTCGGCCATCTTAACTTTGACCGCAAGGCGCTGATGCCCTGCTATGGTTTGGCCGAGAACACCCTGGCGGTCAGTTTCTATGACGAAGCTTCCGGTGCGCCCATCAACCAGGTCGACCGCGACATTTTGGAATACGAAGGTAAGGCGGTAGCCCCCGGCAAAAAAACGCGGGTCACATCGACCTTTGTCAATTGCGGCAAGCCACTGCCCGGTCACCGTATCGAAATTCGCAGCGAAACCGGGCTCCCGCTGCCAGAGCGGCAGGTCGGGCGTATTTGTATCTCCGGCCCCAGTCTGATGAATGGCTATTTCCGCGACGATGCGTCTCAACAGCAAATCCAGACAAGCGGCTGGATGGATACCGGTGACCTGGGCTATCTGCTGGACGGCTACCTGTACGTCACCGGCCGCAAGAAAGATTTGATCATCATTCGTGGTCGTAACATTTGGCCGCAGGATATTGAATATGTTGCGGAATCCGAGCCGGAAATCCGCTCTGGCGACGCCATTGCCTTCGTGACCGAAGAGCACGGTGACGGCGCCAGAATCATTCTGCAAATCCAGTGTCGAGTGAGCTCTGAAGATCGTCGGGAGCAAATCGTCCACACGCTGAGCGCCCGAATTCAAAGCGAGTTCGGCATTGCGGTGGATATTGAGCTGTTGCCGCCCCACAGCATTCCCCGCACCTCTTCGGGGAAACCTGCCCGTGCGGAGGCCAAGAAGCGCTGGCTGACCACCTCCATCTGCCCGTCGATGCAGCAACTGGCAGGCTTTGCGCAATGACAGGCACCGTGGCAGTCACTGGCGTAACCGGCTTTATTGGCCGGCATATCGTTCAGAATCTGCTTTCCCGTGGTTTTACCGTGCGCGCCCTCACCCGGCGCGCAGGTCAAACCGCCCCCCCTAATCTGACCTGGATCCAGGGGGCGCTGGAGGATCAGGACTCGCTCATCGAGCTGGTTCGCGGAGCTGAATTCGTGGTGCATTGTGCGGGCCAGGTGCGGGGAGGCACGGAAGAAACCTTCACCCGGTGTAATGTCAGCGGCAGCCAACACCTGATGCAGGCGGCCAGACAAAGCGGCAGTTGCAAGCGCTTCCTGTTTATCTCTTCTCTTGCCGCTCGCCATCCGGAGCTGTCCTGGTATGCCAATTCAAAACACGTTGCTGAACAACGGCTAACCGCTATGGCTGCGGATATTTCACTGGGCATTTTTCGCCCCACCGCGGTTTACGGGCCCGGCGATAAAGAGCTTAAGCCGATATTCAGCTGGCTTCTGCGCGGCGTGCTTCCACGGCTGGGCGCAGCGGAAGCAAAGCTGACGTTCCTTCACGTGAGCGATTTAGCCGAAGCCGTAAGCCAGTGGCTATTGGCCCCTGGCCCGCAGACGCAAACGTATGAACTTTGCGACGGGGTTGCCGGCGGTTATAGCTGGCAGCGATTACGGGAAATAGGGACCACCGTACGCAATGGCCCGGTGAGGCTGGTGGGGATCCCGCTGCCCCTGCTGAAAATTTTGGCCGATGGCAGCATGTTGCTGAGCCGGTTGACCAACAAAGAACCGATGCTGACCCACAACAAAATACGGGAATTAACCTATCCGGACTGGTCTGCAAACAATCGAAGCCTGTCCGAGGATACTCATTGGGTCCCCAAGGTCAGTTTGAAGCGCGCACTGCGTGAAGGTTTATTTTAATTATCTAAATTAGAGGTTTGCCAAAAATTTTTATGCGAAATCGCGACGCTGTTATGAATTATATTCTGACTTGCCTGCAAGGTCTGGTCGAAGGCGGATTAGAAATCAAACCTGATAGCGATCTCGTCAACGATCTTGGCCTGGAGTCCATCAGAGTCCTGGATCTGCTGATGATGTTAGAAGACGAATTCGATATTTCTATTCCTATCAATATATTGCTTGATGTCAGAACGCCAGAGCAGCTGCTTGACGCTCTACTCCCTCGCCTGGAGAAAACCAATGGGTCTTTATGATAAATTTTCGCGGCTTACCCAGGATCGTAAGCAATTCCAGGCCGATGGCCTGAACCCCTTTGGCACCTGTATCGATGAGGTTTATTCGGCAACCGAAGGGCGCATTGGCAATCAGAAAATTGTTCTGGCGGGGACCAATAACTACCTGGGCCTGACCTTCGATGCGCAGGCTATTGCCGAGGGTCAGGCGGCATTAGCCGCTCAGGGCACCGGCACAACCGGCTCACGCATGGCGAACGGCAGCTATGGCTCTCACTTGCAGTTAGAGCAAGAGCTGATGGCGTTCTTTGATCGCCCTACCGCCATCGTCTTTTCCACCGGCTATACCGCGAACCTGGCGGTCATCAGTACTCTGGCAACCCCCGGCTCGGTCGTGCTGATCGACGCGGACAGCCACGCCAGTATTTATGATGCCTGCGCCCTGGGCGGCGCTGAAATCATTCGCTTCCGCCACAACGATGCCAAAGATCTGGAACGTCGCATGGTGCGCCTTGGCGAACGTGCCCGAGACGCGATCATCATCGTCGAAGGCATTTACAGCATGCTGGGCGACGTTGCTCCGCTGGTTGAAATCGTCGACATCAAACGGCGGCTCGGCGGTTATTTGCTGGTAGACGAAGCGCATTCATTCGGCGTGATGGGGACTCACGGACGGGGTCTGGCTGAAGAACTAGGCGTTGAGCAAGATGTTGATATTATTCTGGGCACGTTCAGTAAAAGCCTGGCCTCTATCGGCGGCTTTGCCGTGGGCGGCAAAGATATGGAAGTGCTGCGCTACAGCAGCCGTCCTTATATTTTTACCGCTTCGCCTTCGCCATCCAGTATCGCTTCGGTGCGCGCTTCTTTGAAAAAGATCGCGCAACATCCTGAACTGCGAAAAAAACTCTGGAGCAACGCGCATCGGCTCTATCAGGGACTGGCCAAGCTGGGCTACGAGCTGGGGCCACGCATCAGCCCGGTGGTGCCGGTGATGATTGGCTCGAAAGAAGAGGGTTTGCAATTCTGGCGCGACCTGATCGCCAAAGGTGTTTATGTCAATCTGGTGTTACCTCCGGCAGCACCGGCCGGCATAACGCTGCTGCGATGCAGCGTTAACGCCGCGCACAGTGATGAAGAGATTGATAAGATCATTGGGGCTTTTGCCGCGCTAAAAAAATAATGACGTCCCGCTGCTCATAAAACTCATGGGTAGTGTTCCCATCAAAAACACTCTTCACCTTGCCTGCCAGTGCCGAAAAAGTTATCGGCACTGGAATCAAACTTTCTGATTGCGAGAACTGAAATAATCAGTGGGTCGCTACCGATTCGCCTTCGACTACAAAGCTATATCCCTGCGCTTGCATAAATTCCGCGACGGCTTTTTCAGCGGCGGATAACACTTCATCGAGCGGTTTATTGGCATCGACATCCGCAATTTCCGCACCTTCAAAAGTGAGCAGTGGCGTAACGGCAATCTTTTTGGCTAATGCTTCTTTGCGATGATCGGGTTTACGTGCGCAAGCGACGTCCAGATCCACATTCAACTTGATCACCAGGTCTGGCTTATTATCCGCCATCCATTGAAAAGCTTTGCGTTCGCGCCCCGCCAACCATCTGACAAAATGGCTGCCTTGAGTATTTTCGGGAAATACGGTGCCATCGTAGGCGCCGGGGATTTGTACCTGCGGGAAACGGTCGGTTAATACGATCAGACCTTGTCGACGAAAAGCCAACATCCGGCGAAAACGCAGCAGCCGACGCAAAACGAAAGTGATAATGACCAAACCCGGCAACAGCCCCACCCTGGATTTTTTGGATTTCACTTTTTTAGTGTTGCGTTCGATGGCCTTGCCAACAGAATTTCCCATCAGCGGGAGTTGCGAAACCGCACGCCCGACATTTCCTGCCTGCTTACCCAGATGCACCTTCACTGCAGGACCGTATTTTTTCACATACTCAATGAGATATTCACAAACGGTAGACTTACCCGAGCCATCGCTGCCAATTACCGCAATAAGCGGCGGGGATTTTGAATTCATAATAAGATTCTCTTCTAAGACACCTGTAAAAATGTACCACTTCGAAAACGAAAAGTCGCTTAATGACGTTATCAAAGCCATGGGGAATAAATATTGCCAACCCCAGACCAAAGCACACAAAAGATTAAGAAAACAATGAAGAAACCTGTTCCATTACCCGGTGCGGCAACGCCTAATTAGCATTAAGAGCTATAAGAACAATCCCAGCTGTGGTTAGCACAAAAAAACAAGACGGACTCACCAAAACATAATCACAAATAATAAAGAAATTTGAATGGCACTGAGATAATACTCAATAAATATCTTGAACCCAAGGCTGGTTATAATACAATAGTTTCTTTGAGTTGGACCAATTATTGTGAGTCAACAGACAATGCCCATTGCTAATCATCCCCCCGTGCGCGTAATTGCAATAACGGGTTGTGATGGCTCGGGAAAATCGACCTTGGCTGCCAGTCTGGTCAATCATCTCTCATCGCAAGAACCGACAGAATTACTTTATCTCGGCCAGTCTTCGGGACGTATTGGGGAATGGATCAGCAACTTGCCGATTATTGGCGCACCCTTCGGTCGTTATTTACTGGCGAAGTCCGATCGCGTTCATGAACATCCTTCAACGCCGCCGGGTAATCTGACCACGCTGGTGATCTTTTTGTTGTCATATTGGCGCGTTTATAAGTTTCGCCGCATGCTGGCAAAAAGCCGCAGAGGGCAATTACTGGTCACCGATCGCTATCCGCAAGCGGAAGTGGCGGGTTTTCGTTTCGATGGGCCGCAGCTGGCAAAAACGGATGGCGGTAATCGCTGGGTACGCTGGTTGAGAAAACATGAGCAAAGGCTGTATCAGTGGATGGCATCATATCCGCCTTTCTTATTGATTCGTCTGGATATTGATGAAGAAACCGCATTCTCGCGCAAACCCGATCATAAACTTTCTGCGCTGCGCGAAAAGATTGCCGTCATTCCGCATCTTACTTTTAACGGCGCGAACATACTGGATTTAGATGGGCGAGAGCCGGCGGGTAAAATTCTTGATGAATCGCTGCGTGCCATTCGAACCTCCCTGGCGACACCCAAGGTTTAGTCTGCCGATAACTTATTAATACTGAAAAAAATGCAAACAGATAAATCAAATACCGCCAGCGATGCTTCATCGACCGTGATTACCGGCCTGATTGCGGTCGTGGGCAGTGACGGTACGGGGAAATCCACGCTTACCGCCGATTTGGTCAAAAACCTGCAAAAATACCGGACAACGGAACGGCGTTATTTAGGGCTGATCTCCGGTGAAGATGGCGACAAAATTAAGCGCCTGCCGGTTATTGGTGTCTGGCTTGAACGCCGCCTGGCCGCGAAGTCCGACAAGACTCAGCGCATGAGCAATAAACCGCCGGCACTCTGGGCAGCCCTGATTATGTATGGTTTTTCAGTGTGGCGTGCGGCTAATTTACGCAAAGTACAGCGTCTGGCAGAGAGCGGCGTGCTGGTGATTAGCGACCGTTTTCCGCAGGCCGAGATTTCCGGTTTTTATTATGACGGGCCGGGCATTGGCGTAGAGCGGGCAAAAGGCTGGTTAATGACTCGCTTAGCCGCACGCGAAAAACGTTTATATCAATCAATGGCCTTATGCCGCCCCGAACTTATCATTCGCCTCGATATTGATGTCGATACCGCCTTTTCACGTAAGCCCGATCACAGCTACGAAGAACTGAAGGACAAAATCTCTGCCATGGTTCGGCTGCAATATAATGGTTCCAGAATTATAGAGTTGGATGCTAAAGCGCCTTACGATGAAGTACTGGAAAAAGCGCTGAATGCAATATCCTCCGTCGCAATGATCCCTTCGCGTCCCCAGGCTTCTCTCGGATAGCGAATTCATTCATCTACAGACATGTCGATAATATCGTTCACTATTAAGATTCAGGGGTAAACAACGCTAATGTTTATTACCAAAAAAATCAGGAAAACGCACTTTTTGATCATGTTTTAAAATGAATGCCAGTACCGGAAGGATGACTAAACAGCATTGAATGGTAAAATTTTATCAGCCTGGAAAAGTATTATCGGAGAGATTTTCATGATTATATTTCAGGTGTGAAAGTTTTACCCGAGCCTGTCGCTCGCAATGTAAAATAGGGATTGAGCCGCTATCAATCCTGGTGAGAGTGTCGCCAAGCAAAACGGGCGATTCTTTACTTTTCACTCCATGAACGGATACATATCTCTGAGTTTCATCGTACCGGATATGTATGCAAGGCCAGCTTATGTCCGCTGAGCTATTGATAACCTGAAGTGGTCAGTATGGCTGGTTTTACCATGAAGCATTGGTTTTCCGATGGGGCTTTTCGTTCCATCTTACGTAACGCCGCTTATTTAGGTTCCGGCAGTGTAGCCAGCGCCCTGCTCGGGCTGCTTGCGCTTTCTTGCGCCGGCAAAGGCATGTCGCCTGAAATGTTCGGTGTTCTGGTTGTTATTCAAGCCTATACCAAAGCAGTCAGCGACTTTATCAAGTTTCAGACGTGGCAATTCGTTGTCCAATTTGGGACTCCGGCGCTGGAACGCCAAAACATTCAACGCTTTCGTGACGTCATTTCATTTTCGTTCGGTCTGGATATTGCCAGCGGCACCATTGCGGTACTGGGCGGCATGTTGCTGCTCCCTTTCCTTTCGCACGCCTTAGGGTTGGATACCGAAAGTTTCTGGCTCGCGATCCTTTACTGCACCTTAATTCCGTCGATGACGTCGTCCACCCCTACGGGAATTTTACGCGCGTTTGATCGCTTCGACCTGATTGCCGTTCAGCAGGCCATCAAGCCCTTCCTGCAGGCCGTCGGCAGCGTGCTGTCCTATTATTTTGATTGGGGATTTCCAGGGTTCATCGTCACATGGTATGCCTCCAACTTGATCGGCGGCACGCTATTTTGGTGGTTCGCCGCGCGTGAACTGCACCGCAGAGATATCCATAACGCATTGAAACCACGCCTATTCAAAACCGCACGTCGTATCGAAGGCGCCTGGAATTTCGTCTGGACCACCAATTTTGCCCATACTATTTGGGCTACCCGTAACTCGTGCAGCACGGTGTTAGTCGGCGTCGTTTTGGGGCCGGCAGCCGCCGGGCTGTTCAAAATCGCGATGACCTTCTTTGACGCCACGGGGACCCCGGCCAAGCTGCTGGAAAAAAGCTTCTACCCTGAGATCATGCGTCTGGATCCCCGAACCAGCAAACCCTGGATGCTGGGCCTCAGATCGGCGTTGTTGGCTGGAGGCATAGGTCTCGCCGTGGCGCTGCTGGTCATCGTTGTAGGTAAGCCATTAATTTCCTTTGTGTTCGGCCAGCAGTATTTGCAAGCCTATGATTTAATCCAAATCATGCTGGGCGCCATTATCGTTTCCATGCTGGGCTTCCCGCAGGAATCCTTATTGTTCATGGCGGGCAAACAGCGGGCCTTCTTGATTGTGCAGACTTTTTCTGCGATCGCCTATATAGCGCTGCTGGTGGGCATGTCTCATCTGTTTGGTGTGCAGGGTGCGGCCTTCGCTTATCTGGCAGGCCAATGTTTGGACGTTTTATTGACGCTCATACCGACGATAGGCGCTTACCGTAATCGCTATTTACTGGGATTCAATGTATCCAGAGAGAGTAATCAATGATGAATAGCAGCAACGGGAAAAAATTCTCTGCTGAAACTACGCAGTTACTGTTTATTGCCGTAGAGACGGATGACATTGTTGATGCAAATATCAGTTTGCCACAACATATTGATTTGCAATGTTCCTATGAGAGCATTCAGGATAATTACGCCCTGTGCCTGCAATTTTGGGAGGACGGTTTCACCCGACGAGAACTCCTGGGCTTAGTGAATGATTTTCTTAAGGATTCAGACTTACCCGCCGCGACGCGCATGCGCTACAAATATATTCGCGCGCGCTATAAACATTTACGCTTTGCCCAGCGTCTTTACAGCAAAAAGCACAGTGCCGGCCGCCTTTTTCACACCACCACCGTGGTGCTCGGCCATTTTCAGGACGCGTTTCGCAATGGCAACCAACAGAACCTGAAATTCTACGGCAATCTTCTTCGGCTGCTGCTCAGCAGGCCGGTCTGGTCGCTGGTGAATTATGCTTTGCGGCATATTCAGTTAGAAACCGAGAGTGATTTTATTGCCTACCGGCAGGAACAAATGCGCGCGCTCCAGGAGCTCATTGTCAACCCAGAGCTCACGGGAAAGCAGTTCCACGACGTGCGGAAAATCGTCAGCCAGCAAGTCTCTTTTTATGACACGCTGAGGTCGATAGATCCAGGCAACCGCGAGGCTCTGCAGATCTCCAGATTCCTGGCCGCGATTAACGGGCTAATGGGAGATCGCCACGATGTGATGGTGGCGGACAAGCTGGCGGGGGGGAAATCCTATGACGAACCCACAATGCTGGATGTCGATATCCGCCAACGCCTGGAGTTACTTCTCGAGCGCTATCCTATGTAACTGTTACTGGGGGGAGATTACCGCTCCCCCGCCGCAGCCATTGATAAATTAGGGTTATTTTGATGATGCTACGCAGGTTACTGCCCTTGTCACTGCTGCTGTTGCCGCTGATGGCATCCGCGCATAATTTTGTTCAGGGTAAGCCTGTCGTACCGGTTGTCATCGCCGATCGGGGTGAGTTGCTGCTTGAAAATGACACTTTCAGCTACAAGAAATGGGACAGTGCAGAACTGGCAGGCAAAGTGCGGGTGATCCAGTGCATCGCCGGCCGTACCTCGGCCAAAAAGAAGAACTCGATGCTGATTACCGCCGTCAAAGAGGCCAACTTTCCAAACGACCGTTTTCAGCCCACCACCATCGTCAATACTGACGATGCGATCCCCGGTACCGGTTTTTTCGTCCGCGGCAAAATTGAGAAAAACAAAAGGCATTATCCCTGGGCGCAATTTATCGTCGATAGCGATGGGCTGGTACGTCAAGCCTGGCAACTGCCAGAAGAGAGCTCAACCATTTTGGTGCTGGATAAACAAGGCCGCGTCCAATGGGCAAAAGACGGTGCTCTGACCCCTGATGAGGTTAACCAGGTCATCGCCCTGCTGCAAAAGCTGATTAACCATGATCAATCATGATGAAAAACGGGCTGAAAGCCGGTCTTCCTCTGCAAAACATGCGTTTGATAATAAGGGACGTCTATAACTTATGGTGTTGATTGAGCGCTATATCATGGTTGAAATCCGCCGATTGGTGATGATCATCGTGGGTTTTCTGATTTTCATGTTTGCCAGTTATTCGGCCCAACGCTATCTCACCGAGGCCGCCAACGGCACACTGGCGCTGCACATCGTATTCGACGTTGTCTGCTATAAAATATTGATTGCCCTGGAGATGCTACTGCCGGTAGGCCTCTATGTTTCCGTCGCGGTGGCGCTGGGGCAGCTCTACAGCGATTCCGAAATCACCGCCATTCACGCCTCAGGCGCCAGCCCGTGGCGGCTGTACAAAGCGGTGTTGGTACTCGCCATTCCGCTGGCCCTGTTTGTCACCTTGTTGTCCCTGTATGGCAGACCCTGGGCGTACGGCAACATTTATCAGTTGGAACGCCAGTCGCAATCGGTGCTGGATGTCAGCCATCTGCAGGCGAACAAGTTTAACGTTAATGGCAGCGGCCGAATGATCATGGCCTCACGCATTGACCCGGCCTCAAACCACCTGACGGATGCATTGATTTATTCACGTTCGGCCAATAATACCAGCCTCTATCGGGCTCATTCCGTCGAGGTCATAGATCCTTCGCCTTCAAGCCCCTCCGTGATACTGAAAACGGGCACGGCCTATGTGCTGGAGCGCAAAGGTACCGACGACAACATGCAGAATTACAATAACTTCAAGATATCACTGAAGCCCTTTATCGAAAGCCTGGAAGTGAAGCGTAAATCAGCCTCGCTGGGGGAACTGTCGCGCTCATCGGATCCCGCGGACCGGGCAGAATTACAATGGCGGGAAAGCCGCGGCGTCACCACTTTGCTGATGGTGTTATTGGCGATCCCCTTTAGCCGCATCAAACCCCGTCAGGGGCGTTATGCCACCTTGCTGCCCCTGACCGTGCTGTTTACCGCCATTTTTTATGGCGGGAATATCTGTCGGACATTGGTCGCTAACGGGACCCTCCCCACCACGCCGGGCGTCTGGCTGGTGCCGATACTCATGCTGGCTGGGATGCTGATCCTGATTGCGCGCGATTTTTCCCTGCTGCGGAAGCCCTTGCGATGAACATCTTCAGCCGTTATTTGATCCGTAATCTCTTTATCGGCTTTGCCGCCGCGGCCGGATTGTTAATCCCGTTGTTTACCACCTTCAATCTGATCAACGAACTCGAGGACGTCACCCCTAACGGCTACCATTGGAACCAGGCATTACTGGTAGTGTTGATGACATTGCCCCGAAGCCTGGTGGATCTGGGGCCTTTTATCGCGCTGCTTGGCGGCATCATCGGGCTGGGCCAAATGTCGAAAAGCCTGGAATTAACGGCAATCCGCACCGCCGGTTTTTCAATTTTCCGCATTGCTCTGGTAACGCTCTACGCCGGCCTGTTTATCAACTTGTCGTTAGGCGCACTCGATGAATGGGTCGCTTCCCCTCTGCAACAACGCGCATTGCAGCTTAAAGACGGCGCCCTGGCAAAAACCGGCAATGCCACGGATGCGGGTAACGCTCTGTGGGCCCGAAAGGGCAATGAATTTGTTACCGTGAAATCTCTGGACGAGCATAGCCAACCCGTCGGAATTGAGATATTCCGCTACCAAGACGACCTCACGCTGGAGTCCTATGTGTATGCGGAGACGGCCACCACGGCCGATAACGGACTGTGGACGCTGCATAAAGTTATGCAGAAAAAATGGGACAACAAAAAAGAGAGCG
Source organism: Serratia sp. AXJ-M (assembly GCF_046531865.1). Classification (NCBI taxonomy): domain Bacteria; kingdom Pseudomonadati; phylum Pseudomonadota; class Gammaproteobacteria; order Enterobacterales; family Yersiniaceae; genus Serratia; species Serratia sp. AXJ-M. Next base: position 3,279,222 of record NZ_CP059394.1, read on the forward strand.
TACAAACCCAGGATACTTTGCTCTGGCAATCCCTTTTTGCCGGAATGAACCTCAAAGGGCTGACCTTGCCTGCCGACAGCTTCTCCATCAAACAGTTGAAGCAGTACATCACCTACCTGCAAAGTTCGCAGCAACCTAGCACCGAGTACCGGATCGCGCTATGGCAAAAATTGGGCCGCCCTCTGTTGGTCCTGGCGATGATTTTATTGGCCATCCCCTTCACCTTCAGTATTCCTCGAGCCCCCGGGCTAGGCAGCCGTTTAGCCGTAGGGGTGATCGTGGGGTTGCTGACCTACATTATCTACCAGATTATCCTCAACCTCGGGCTGCTGTTTTCGCTCAATGTTCCACTCACGACGCTGGCCCCACCGCTGTTGTTGCTGCTGATAGCTTTAGCCTTGGTTTACCGCTTCGATAAACACCACTAGGGCCTGTCCCCCAGCCCACCCTGAAGGTGGCGAGGGACAGGATTCAACCAAAGACAGAATCAGAATTGATACAGGGCATTCAGGTAAAAGCCTGCGCCGACGCTGTTATCGGTCAACGGGCTGCGGCGTGCCCCTGCGGTCAGGGCATAGAGCTTCATCCCGCCCTGCAACGCCAGGTGAGGCTGCAGTTGCCAGGTCAGACCGGTTTTGAGCGTCACATCCCGCATGCCCCCACCGGTGTGATACTCACGAAAATCGGTACGTGCCGCCTGTTCGCCTGTCACCCCGAAGTGAGCCATCATGTCGTCCTTATCACCCCAGGTGCCGTATAGCGCGGAGTCCAGCGTCAGCGCAGAAGACAGCGGCAATGCGCTGGAAGCCCCCGCTTCAAGATACGCCGTGTGCCCCAGATCCTCGCCACCGTATTCACGGCTGCGGGTCGCTTGCCAGCCGCGAACAAACAATCGGCTGGCGGAGAGCCCCCAGTAGGCTTCCGCCCCCACCATCGCTGAGTTGTCCAGATCCCCCATCCCCTTCAGGTAGCTGTTGTGCCCCCCCAGGGTACGGATTTTTTCCTTGCGGCCAGGATCATAACCCACCAACAGCGCTACGCCGAACGTCGACAGGTTCGGCAGATCCCACCGCAGTCCTTCAGGAAATGCAGCCGTAAACGTGCCCCAGTTCTCCGTCGGCATCACGGCTTTCGCCACCAGTGAAGGGAAAACCGCGTAACGCGAGGAGCCTTCATACAGCGGGCTGACCACCACCCCGGCCCCCAACGCAAAGGTAGGGATCGCCTCGCTTGCAGCCGAATGTGGCGCAACAGAGGTACTGACCGCCTGCTCCACCGGCGCAGCTGCCTTTGCACACAGCGGTAGCGCAGCCATCAACCAAAAAGCATGGACCCGCTTTCTTTTGCTAATTGCCATAATGTCATTCTTCCTTAAATACTCGTCTGTTTCGCGGTCTGGTCGCCCTCTATTCCGGCAAGCGAAAATAAGCGCCGGACACGCCTCATCCGGTTATTGTTTTAAAAGTGGAAAATTAAAATCCGAGTTTACCCAACCCCATTAATAATGGTTTTCACCTTGCTAGCAGTTTCTTAAATAGCCACCCTTATTCTCTGCCTGTAAATAGAAGCCAGCCCAAAAGCCACTAAACATGTGAAAGTGGCTTGCAAAACAATTCAATGATAAAAAATTACTCAAGCTGCCAATTTAAAATCACAACGCAATTCACGCTGCCAGTGGCACAGTGATATTATTTTTAAATTAAGGTTTTTTATTCCACTCTCTGAGCAGTATTAATTATTTTTGGCGGCACTCAGGCTGACAAGCCTTTAGAGAGATCGTTATATTTCCCCTGTTAAAATCTGCCGCTCACCCCCAATATTGGCCCCTGCTGCACCACGTCATACACGAAGCCGTCATGACGATAGTCGACCCCCATCGCCCGGTAACCGGCCACCGCAGAGAAACCCGACATAAATTCCCATCCCACCAATCCTGCCACATCCCAGTCCAATCGGGACTGCCCACCCCCGGCCAATCCCCAGGCCGACAGCCAGACTGTCGGCGTCAGCGCATAGTGCCCGCGCAATCCCGCGACCGCATCTATCCAGGTCGCTCGATCGCTACCCGATATCCCGCCGGCATCTCCCCCCTGGAAAGTTAACCGGGTGCTGCTGTACCAGACCCTGGCACCGCCCGCGGCATCAAGGCGACCACCGCCTTTTTCCAGCAGGGTATATCCCCCGCCCAGGAACCCGGACACCGTCCTGTTATCCACTTTCAGGCGATCTGCCGGCGCGCCATCGGGTAAATCGTTACGGGTCGTGGTATCGATGTACATCAAGTCCACCAGCAGGCTGTAACGCCCTTTACGCGCCTCCCCCATGCCCATCACCGCCACATCGAGATCGCGGGCGATGTCGGAGAAATCCGTTTTCATAAACTGCGTTCCGGTCGACCGGTGGCCGATATCTCCCCGGATCCCTGCGGCCCATACATAAGGCGCGAATGTGAACTGCCATTCGTCCGCCGCCTGATAGCCCGCAGATAACGGTTGAACCGCCTCTGCCGGGAAGCTGATAACGCCAGAAACTAATAACGCAGCGGGCAGGAAGCGTCCGGCACACCTGTGTGATCGATTGTCACCGTTCATCATGACCATGGCCCTCTCAATGCATACTCAGGGAGAGCGCAACACGTTCAGCCGCGCAGGATTCGGTAGGTTTCAGGCTCGCCCTGGTTGCCTCCTGCACCTCGCGCTTCGCGGCAGCCAAATCTGCCATAAAAGCGGGATTGCCATGCAGAACGGCTACCGTGGCGGCGCCCATGATGCGGCCCGCGTCCACGTCACTTTGCCAATGTGCATCACAAATCACACGGCTTTGGCCAAAGGCCAAACCGCGGGCCAACAGCTCTGTCGCCCGTGCCGGCTGGATTTCGGCCAACACCAATCCCCACGCCCAGCCTGCCGCCGAGTGCCCGGACGGCCAGGAACCGTCATTTTTCAACAGGGGCTCCATGTCCTTGCGGCAGGTTCCCTCGCTGTGCTGCACAAACGGGCGAGTACGGTTATAGGCATTCTTTCCGGCATAGGTTGAGCCACCGGCATCCGTCAATACGCGCTGCATCATAGAGTAGAGGTGCGGGGTATTTTTCTGGTTGATGTCAGTGCCCAGCGCGCACGAAAACGCCTGAGCCGGGGCCGGGAACGTCAACTCGGCATCCGTCGCGGCCAGCTTTTCACGAGCGCTGCCGCGTAAAGCCAATGCGGCCCGCCGGGCTTCTTCATCGCGTGCGAAGGCCGCAGAGTCCGGTTTTGGCGGTGCCCCCAGCAAGGCTAAATGCACTGGTAGGCTGGCGAGTTCCAGGTAGCCTGGCGCCAGCTTAAAATGGGGGTCCGTAATCACCGGGCCCGTGTCATTCGCCGCCGCAATGCCGGAATACAACAGACCGGCTAACGGCGCGATCAGATATAAGGGATGACATGATTTTTTCATTGTTGCCTCCAGATTCGGTTTATGCCGCAGGGGGAATGGCACTCTCATTGCCTCGCAGTAATTTCCCCACCGTGTTATTCGGATCAGGACGGAATTCTCTGCCGCGCCAAAACAGCCAAATCATGAATATTTGCCACCAGCCACGTTATAAATCCACCGCTACCGGGGGCGATTATTTTCGACCATGCAAGCTGGCCGCCTCGACTAAATAAAACGGATCACTGCGGCTGTGGGAAATGCCATTTACCGTTAAGAATTTCGTTATCAGGCTGATAAAGCCTGACGGTATAATTCCAGCCTGGCATTGTCGGCAAACAGTTGGCGATCTTGCCGTCGCAGCCCCCAAATTGGATCATGATCGAGCCATCATCACTTTTTTTAGCGGTGAGGTTATTTAACGAATAAGCATCATAGGGGTTCTTTTCAAAATAACCGGCGGCGTTATAAACGCTCACGGACCAGAAACTTTTAACCGGAACCTGCCCGACCTTGAGCCGATAAACGGTTTTCCCATCATTTTTCGGCATCACGCCGCCGAGATAGATGGCGTCCTTGCTCGGATTGCCGCCCCAGCCGGAAGCTGTGGCAATCAAATGCTGAATAGGATCAACCGAGCTCTTGGTACCAAAAGCCTGGTTATAGTTAGGGAGCGTAGCACCGAGTACCAATAGGGCATCGCGCATCTTTTTCTGACTCACCGGATCCCATTTCGGTACGACGAATTCCCCTGCCCGTGCCTGACTGACCTTGATGGCATCCTGCAGTACATGTACCTGCTCAAGGTCTTTGCGATCGGAGGGATCGACCAGCGTACGGATCGCGACAAAAACATAGCGAGTGCCGACCGCATCTTTGGTTAAAGTACGGCTGCCGGCGCCGTAAAAGACGGCGGGTACGTAGTGATCTTCATTGACCACCAGCATCGACATGAATCTTTTACCCGCTTCAGGCAAGCTGATGGTGACCGGGCCGGCATCAAGATCGAATACCGCACTCGAATAAAGCGTATCCCGATTCATGCGGATGACACTTTGCGCGTCAATGGCAACGGGTTCGCGACTATGCACAAACCGTCCCAGGCCGCCCTCCTGCACCATATTGCCCATATAGAGATCGGACTCGGCACGGATAAAATTATCGACGCCCACCGGCATCACTTCGCCCGTGACGGATTGAGCGTTCGCACTTGCCAATGTTGCCAATGTGAGTGCGACCACGCTGGCCGTGGATAGATAAGTCATGTAACCCCCCTGATGGTATGAATTAATACAGTTTCCCAATGCCAATCCTTTCTTATTTTGCGATCTCTGAACACATCGCCAGCGACGCTAGGAATTGTCTTAGCGGACTGTATAAGAACGCCTCGAAAGAGACTTGCCATTTGACGCCAAAGATAAAGCCGGCAGGCATAAGGGACGCAAAATTCAGTGGAGATGGGCTTTATTGTTGCTGAGCGTTATCGATTGGGAGAAATTGCTGGTGACGCAAAGCACCCAGAGTCGGATGACCCCAGGAGGCATTAAAATGAGGGAGAAATCTTTGGCGTGTTTGTGGCTGCGAGTAAGTTGACGCTCACCCTTTCTTTGAGGCTGAGCGGTAAAACGACGGCGTGCTTCCGGTCCAGCGTTTAAAAGCGCGAGTAAAGTGCGCCTGATCGCTGTAACCGACCATATAGGCAATTTCAGTCGCCGAGTATTTGCCGCTGGCCATGAGCTGCAGAGCTTCGCAGCGACGGGTTTCATCACGCAGGGCTTCGAATTCGACACCGCAATACTTGAGACGACGCTGCAGGGTTCTCGGTGACAGCCTGATGCTTTTGGAAATAACGGTAAGTTTAGGCTGCTCCGGATCGGCGATCCGTTTGATTAACGCGCCTGCCGTTTCAACCGTCGTCCGCAAGGCTTCAGTGGTTTTCCAAGCCTCATCACGGATATTTTTCAGCGGGATCTCGAGCAAATCGCGGTCGAACTCAATCATGTTGTAGTTCGAATTCATCACCAGATTCGGCCCCAGGCACTCTTCAAGCGCGTCGTCCCCTCTTTCCCTCGAGGACTTGATGTGAACACGGATGGAAGAAGGCTCGCCGGACATCAGCGGAACTTTTCTGAGCACCGCCAAACTGCCGAGGATAAATTGCCGCGGATCGGCTTCATATTGCCCGGTGAATTGGTGGATGAGTTTCGTCGTACGGCCTTCGGTGACAATGTTTACTTCTCCCCCCTGATGCAGCATGGCCGCGTGGGTTGCCGCCAGCGCACAGGCCTGGGCGATATTCGTTGAGTTCATGATCATTTCGCCCCAAACGCCAAGCGAACGAATTTCGGTCAGGTGCCCCACATAGGCGCCACCAAAAGGATCCTGCGTGATGGCAGCCATTTCATTGGCAATACGAAAACAGGCCGATCGCGGGATCCAGATATCGGGGTTTTGGAAAATGTTTGGGGAAATGCCAAGGCGTTGAAAGAACTCCAACGACGATACCCCTCGCATGGCCAGATAAGGGGCCATCTGGAGAAAACTTCTCAGCTTGATGGAAGGCGTAATATTCGTCATCGGCGTTCGCACCTGTTATTAAGGCCTACGAAGAGAAACTGTTTGAGCGCACAGAGCAGCGTCGGAGCAAAAACATTGCCCAACCCAAGCTTCTGATCGCGGCGTTATGTACGACGGATAACCAATTTTGAGGAGTATATCTGACCTTGGAGAAAAAACTATATCTTCGCGTAACGCGTTTCATTCGTAGTCCCCCAGCTCCATTCCCCTCCCACGCAGAAGCCGCAATGCCGCTGTCTGTTTGAGCACAGCGGCACTCCATTAAGCCGCTCAATTCACCGGCAGCGCCAATACCTGATCGGTAGTTTTGATTTCGGCAAACACATCGGCTACCCCGGCCAGCGCGGCACGTTGCAGCACGGCGTGGTCGACAATTTGGTTGTCCCAGGTAGCCAGATCGCGGGTGGCGGTGGCATCTTCAGGAATAATCACCGTATACCCCAGCGGTACCGCATCGCGCGCCGTTGATGAAACACACATATGGGTCATCAAACCGCTGATCACCAGCTGCTTGATACCGGCCTGCTTAAGTTGACGATCCAGATCGGTACCGACAAACGAGCTGGGGGTGGCTTTGGTAATAACACGATCGCTGCCAGAGGGTTGCAGGTCAGGATGGAATTCGGCGAACTTGCTCCCTTCGGCAAACAGAGGGCCATTCGCCGGGCCAAGATGACGCACAAAAAACACCGGCATCTTATGCTGATGGGCGAAACTGACTAAGCGCTGCGTATTTTTCAACGCCTTAACGCCGTCGGGAATCGGCATTTTGCCTATAAAATATTCATTTTGATAATCAATCACTAACAGCGCCGTGGCATTGGCTGATAAGGATTGCGTTGGCTGGGCACCACTCAGGGTACGAATGGTCGTTGCGGCTGGCGTGTCGGCGGAAAAAGCCAGGCTGGAAGCCACCATCGAGAGCGTCAATGCGCTGCAAGCCATCAGTTTTTTCATTCTCATTTATCCTTGTTAGAGCAGAAAACAGCAGGCAATATCCTGCCAGGGTCGGGATAAATTCTGTGGGTTTTGGGGGCGTGATAACAGATAGCGCAACACCCAAAAGCGATACCATCAGGCCAAATTTCCTGCCGGCGTTTAACCATCAAAGGAAGCCGTATGTCGCCACTTAAAGTGGGTATCGTGGTTTTTAACAATATCATCCCGTTTCACCTTTCGGTCCCCTGCGCGGTCTTTGAGAAGGCGTTAAACGGCAAGGGCGAACCGGCGTATCAATTATTGATTTGCGCCACCGAGCCTGGGCCATTGAAAACCAACGCCGGCTTCTCGATTATCGCGGAATATGGGCTGGCGGCGCTGGCACAAGCCGATATGGTGATAGTGCCGAGCTGGAGCGATCCCGAAGTCCTGCCACCGACACCGTTAATCGATGCCTTGCTCAGTGCCCATGCGCGCGGAGCCACTCTGGTCGGGTTGTGCATGGGGGCATTTGTTCTGGCGGCAGCCGGGCTGCTCAATGGACGACCGGCAACCACCCATTGGCGGTGGATGTCGGACTTCCTGCAGCGCTATCCGCAGGTCTCCGTAGACAAGAACGTGCTGTACGTGGATAACGACGATATCGTCACTTCGGCAGGAACCGCCGCCAGCATCGACTGCTGCCTGCATCTGGTACGCAAGCGTTGTGGCGCAGAGACAGCCAATGCGGTAGCCCGGCAGTTGGTGGTGCCGCCGCATAGACAAGGGGGCCAGGCGCAGTTTATCGAGCAGCCGGTGTATAACACCGCCGGAGGGGACAGATTTATGCAAACGCTGAATTGGGCGACAGAAAATCTGCAGCAGCCGCTGACGCTGGACCAACTGGCGGAAAGAGCCTGCATGAGCCGCCGCAGCTTTACCCGCCGTTTTCAGCAAACCACCGGTACCAGCGTGATGCAGTGGCTGTTGAACCAACGACTGGCGATGGCGCAGCGCTTCCTGGAGAAAACTGACCAGCCGGTTGAACGCATCGCACAGGCTGCAGGTTTCGCCACTGCGCTGTCAATGCGCAGGCATTTTCAACGGCAGTTCAAAACGTCCCCGTCCTTATATCGCAAAGAGTTTCGGGTAACGGATCATTAAGAATAACGGCAGCGGTGTTTTTTTATCGCGTGAGGACGGGTGAGGCGTGGATCACAGACAAAATCATCTGTAAGTGATTGAATAATGGCGGAGAGAGGGGGATTTGAACCCCCGGTAGAGTTGCCCCTACTCCAGTTTTCGAGACTGGTCCGTTCAGCCGCTCCGGCATCTCTCCTTCAAGTGCTTGCTATCATGCCCCTTTTTGCGGCATTTTTACAGAGTTAGCCTCCAGCCGAATGTTCAAGTGACGATTTTACGAGCAACGCGATGATTAAATGGCCGTGGAAAACGCAACAACCGCAGGCGGAAACGCTTGCCCAGTGGCAAGACGCGCTGGCAATCCCTCTGCTTTCTCCTTTGGATGAGCAGGAACAACAGCGGCTGATTGCCGTTGCCGGGCAGATTTTACAGCAAAAAAGCATCGTCCCCTTGCAGGGGCTGCAGTTGACGTCACAGATGCAGGCACGCATCGCCCTGCTGTTCGCCCTGCCGGTGCTTGAGCTGGGTGCCGAATGCCTCGACGGTTTCAATGAGATCCTGCTCTACCCGACGCCCTTTGTGGTAGAGGACGAATGGCAGGACGACTTCGGCCTGGTGCACACCGGGCCGGTGGTGCAGTCCGGTCAAAGCTGGGAACAGGGGCCGATCGTGCTTAACTGGCAGGACGTGCAGGACTCGTTCGATCTTTCCGGCTTTAACCTGGTGATCCACGAAGCCGTCCACAAGCTGGATATGCGCAACGGCGGCAGCGCCACCGGTGTGCCCCCTCTTCCGCTGCGCGACATTGCCGCCTGGGAACATGACTTGCACGCAGCAATGGAAAATCTGCAGGACGAGATCGACATGGTGGGCGAAGAAGCCGCCAGCATGGACGCTTACGCCGCCTCCGATCCAGCCGAGTGCTTCGCCGTACTGTCGGAGTATTTTTTCAGCGCACCCGAGCTGTTGGCCAACCGCTTTCCAGCGCTGTACCAACATTTCACCCGCTTCTATAAGCAGGATCCGCTGGCGCGTTTACAACGGCTTCAGGCCGATAGCGGTGCGGAACTGCCTTAAGTCGGCCGCATTGCTCAGATGCTGAGCAGTCGCACCGAATCGGCTAATTTAGCGTTGACACACTCCAGGTGGCTGGATATGATGCGCCCCGTTCAGACAATTCCTCTGTAGTTCAGTCGGTAGAACGGCGGACTGTTAATCCGTATGTCACTGGTTCGAGTCCAGTCAGAGGAGCCATATTAGAGAAGCCCGCTTAAGGAAACTTAAGCGGGCTTTTTGCTGTTCGGGTTTGCTGAATCTTCGACAGAATCCGATTTTATCCATAACGATGCCGCGTTAACGGTGTTCAGTGCTTTCGGCCAAGAAGCAGTATAGCTTTTCTGAGGCTCACACAGAGTTGAAGAGTGGCGCAAGCTCTGCCCACCGATGACTATGGGCATCCAGACACTTTGTAGATCTCAGAAATCACCTGCATCGTTGCGTCTTCGAGCAGGCCTTCATTACGGCATAAAAACCAGCCGTGGTTTGCAATTTCTCTCTCGAACGCATGGGTACAAGCAACGTGCTCTTCCAGCTTATGAATCACCGTACTGCTTAGCCCACGCGGCCGAGCCGCGGCCCTCGCCCATGAGATCTCAGGCGCAGTAACAACCCCGACATGCAGGTCTGGCGCTCGCACGTTTCGTTCAATGTTGAGCTGTAAAATCTCGGCAAATGGAAGCATCCGACGAAACGCGGCATCCGAGGGATACCAGCGATCCATCAAGATAATGCTGTCCGGTGGCTGTTTAGTCAGCACATGCTGGGAAATCCATGCACGGCTCTCCGCAAAGCGCGCACAGACCTCCAGTTCCAAATCCAGAGTGGGATTTCTGGCGAGTTTGTTAACAAGGGCCATGGTTTCCGCCCTGTAGGGATCGCTTTTTTTCTCACAAAGTCGGATCACCTTCTTGTGGTCTGCCCTTAGTCTTTTCGTAATGGCTTCCAACAGTGTGGTTTTACCGGCGCCCTTGGGCCCATCCAGAGCAACAAACAGCTGACGACTCATTCTGCAAATGACGATTGATATACGGTTTTTGTAAAGCTTGAATCTGGCAAAAACATCTTACTTCCTTGGTATGAATAGCTGCCCTCCCTCTTGGTTCGTCGGGGCACCTGGCGCGTCAGCGCGAATCGGATCGAGGGATTTTATCAACAGACACCGATGAACATTCCGGCAATGGCGCTAACTCACCCGTTTAAAAACCCAGAATTACGGCCGTGCATGGTCATAGCCCATAGGTTGTGACCTGCGCGAGGTAGTTTAAGGGATCCGCTGACAAAACGGAAAGCATCCCCCGCCAAGCCTGTTTTTAAAGCAGACCGGCGTTGATGGGCAGCTTTGAGGAAGGAGCAGAATGATAAACCGGAGTGAGGAGTGTTCGATAACATTCATTCACGAGGGAATACTCTTCGTGAATTACACCAAGAAGTACCTTCCAGTGGTATGGTTATATTTTTACCATCACAAGAGGGAAAGCTAATGATTGTAAGGACCTGGCACGGTTGTGTTCCACTTGAACATGCAGAAAGCTTTGCAAAGCACCTTGAGAAAACAGGAATAGAACATTCAAGGAGCATATCAGGGAACAAAGGCGCGTTCGTTCGCAGGGAAACTCAGGGGGGCTGGGAACATTTTTTTCTGGCTACTTACTGGCAGGATCTAAAGTCGGTGAAGGCATTTGCCGGAGAAAACTATCATGTGGCGGTCACCTACCCGGACGACGAAGAATTTGAACTACTTTCTGACCCTTACGTTTTCCAGCATGTTGTTGAAGCCTTCGTACCGCTTTAATCTCATTTCCGGGGAAACCTATTGGGAACCCGGAATTGCCATAACACAAGTATTAATTCAGAGAATCAACTCCCGCTTCTGGCACGAAGCTGTCAGACTAGTTGGCTGTCAGGTCCGCTATGAGCGAAAAGCGGACATTCTGAATACATAGTTTATCTCCTGAAAGTCCAGGAAATCGTCCGCCCCCTTCAGAGTGACATTTTCAATATGGATAGATAATAACGGCAGGCGTTAAGCCCGCCGTAACTCACCGGAAAAAGTCATCCACCGAATCGCTCCACTCATGGCCGGACACAGACCATACCTTGTTTATCGGGGGAGGAAATCCACTTCTGCAGTACCCATTTTTCCCAACGAAATCGAACGCTCCATGCGGATATCCGTTGATAAGGAGCACGCACTTCTGACTGTCTTCTGACCAGCCGATTTTAACGTCAGAAGGAATGTGGCCGTCTGAAATATCCTCGACATTGTAGATATACACTGCATCCTGAATCGGGTTTCCTTCAACGGACTCATCAAGCGCGTAGAAATACCCGGTCTGGCCGTCGTCTTCAAATACGGCGGCCAGCATACCCTCAGGAGCCAGGCTTTTTATCACCTGCGCTTCTCCAACAATGAGTTGAGCCTGTATCGTCACTAAAATCGTCATACCGATTACTCTCCTTTCCCTGGTTGTTTGATTAGGCTGCATTCAAACTGACAAGCAATTTACCATAACATCCCTGCGATGAAATAAGCCCGTGACCTGCGCCCACTTTGTTGACACACAATTGCTTTAGAAAGGTCTGCTTCTGGCACAAAGCAGACTGTCAGAGCCCTTTTGAATACAATCTCGCTTCGATCAAACACGTTCTAGCTACCCTTCGCATACGGAGAACATTGTAGAACGATCGGCAGATGACAAGCCCGAATGGGTAACGGGTTTGTGTCAGGCACCGCGAATGGTGCCGCGCCAGACGAAATCGGCATGATACAGCCGGGTTTCACCCGGTATCTCCTGGCCCAGCGTCGGCATCGTATTCTCTTCCTTCTGCTCTTCCGCCATCAGCCAGGAAACCGCATCCTGAGCAAATAACGCCACCGGCTGGGTAAAGGTGGTGAGGTTATAAGAGGACCACGCCGCCTGCGGAATATCGTCGTAGCCCGCGACGCATAGATCTTCCGGAATGCGTAGCCCAAAACGATGGCGCGCCTCGTCCATAAAACCGCAGGCCAGCAAATCGGTGACGCAGAATACCGCGTCAGGGCGCTCACGCCGGGTCAGCAAGCGGTGCGCCAGGATCTGGCCGCTCTCATAAGAGGTGGTGCCAAAACGCTCGACGCTCACCTCCAGCCCCGCAGCTTCCGCCGCCTGCAGAAAACCGCGCTCACGCGCCATCAGGCTTGGCGTACCGGCCAATGAGTTGGCGAAGGCAATGCGTCGGCAGCCCGCACGGGCAAACGCCATCACCACCCTGCCGGCCGCCTCTTCGTTATCCAGCCGGATGCTGAGCGAGCCGGGCAAGGTATCGTTACGGTTGATCAGCACCAGCCGCTGTCCGTGTTTGTGGCACAGGCGGGCGATGCCGCTGTCCGGCATGCCGGAGAGTACAAAAGAAGCATCTGCGCGGAAGTTAATCGCCTGCTGCAATGCCTGGGACACGCTGTCATCGGAGCGATCGGTGTTAATCAACATGGCGATTTTTCCCGCATCCTGCAGATGCTGGGTCAGCAATCGCACCAGGCTGGCCCGATAAGGCGTCGCCAGCTCCGAAACGATCAGGCAGACAATGCCGCTGCGGTTGCGCACCAGTCCCCGTGCCAAATGGTTAACGTGATAACCCAGCTCTTCGGCCGCTCGCATCACCCTTTCGCGGGTTGTCGCCGACACGCTAGCGCCGGGCGTATAAGTCCGCGAGACCGCCGAACGGGAGACCCCGGCCAGTTCCGCTACGTCTTTCGCACTGATCATCGCCTTGTCCATCGCCATCTTCACTTCCATCCGTTACGCGCTCTGAGAAAAGTTTGCCGCATTTTGCAAAGCTGTGCAAACTTTTAGCGGTCAATTTGTTTCATTTTTGTGACGAGTAGGTTGAATTGTTTCATCACGCGATTGACAGCACAATTTTTATCCTCTAGTTATTTGCACACACGTGCAAAAAGAATAGGCGACAACGTATCGCCACCCTACACAACCAAGGAGAACACCATGCAACGCGTTACTCTGATGGCGGTCCTCGCCGCCGGCACAGCACTCTCTGCCCTGCCAGCTCAGGCTGCCGGGAAACTGAATATGATCTGCTCCGCCGACGTGGTGGTCTGTGAGCAAATGACCAATCTGTTTGAGAAACAGCACCCGGATATCAAAGTCAGTATGGTGCGCCTCTCCGCCGGGGAAGCCTATGCACGTATTCGTACCGAAGCCCGCAACCCGCGCACCGATATTTGGTGGGCAGGCACCGGCGATCCGCATATGCAGGCCGCCGACGAGGGGTTAACCCAGCCTTATCAGTCACCGCTGCTGGATCAGCAGCACGACTGGGCGCGTAAACAGGCCGAAAGTGCCGGCTACCGTACCGTTGGCGTCTACGCCGGGGCTCTGGGCTGGGGCTACAACACCAAACTGCTGGCAGAGAAAAAACTCAAGGTGCCCGCCTGCTGGAGCGATCTGCTGGATCCGGCTTACAAAGGCGAAATCCAAATGGCCAACCCGAACTCTTCCGGCACCGCGTACAACACCCTCGCCACGCTGGTGCAAATCATGGGGGAAGAGCCGGCCTTCGACTACCTGAAAAAGCTTAACGCCAACATTTCGCAGTACACCAAATCCGGCTCGGCACCGGTAAAAGCGGCGGCACGCGGCGAAACCACCGTCGGCATCGTCTTTATGCACGATGCCGTCGCGATGCAGGTCGATGGCTTCCCGATCAAGGCGGTTGCACCTTGCGAAGGGACCGGGTTTGAAATTGGCTCCATGTCGATCGTGAAAGGCGCGCGCAACCTCAAGGAAGCCAAGGTGTGGTACGACTGGGCGCTCAGCGCCGACGCCCAATCGCACATGAAAGACGCCAAATCCTTCCAGTTGCCGTCAAATCGCAACGCGGCTATTTCCGAATACGCACCGCGCTTCGAAAACATCAAGCTGATCGACTACGACTTTAAAACCTACGGTGCGACAGAAAAACGCAAGGCCCTGCTCAGCCGTTGGGATAAAGAGATCGGCGCCAGCGCCCAGTAATTCAAGCCCTTCCCTCCCGCATGCGATGCGCTCTGTAATAAACCGGGCGAGGTCACGCTCGCCCATGCAGGGCGCGGTGAAGGACATATGAACTCTCGAGGTTAAGATGAATGCTCAAAACCGCCGCCTTGACGGGGCCCTCGTGCTGGGCGCACTGGCACTGTTGTTGCTGCCCTGGTACAGCCAGGAAGCCGGGTTCTTCGACTTTGGCTGGCTAACTACGCTGTGGCAGGATCAGGCGAGTGCACCCGCTCTGTGGCAAATACTGACGTTTCAACGCCCCTGGCTGGCGATTGCCCTGCTGATGCTGCTGGTTTGCGCACTGGCTCGCCTGCTGAAAATTGGCCGTTTTCGCTCGCAGTTGCTGATCGCTGCCAGCCTGGTCGGCGTGGTCTTTCTGCTGTTTGAAGGCCATGCCATTGGTTACAGCGGCTGGAACTGGCAGTGGAGCGAACACCTGTTCGGCGCACTCAGCGACGGCCAGCCCGCTTTTGGCGCCGGCGCTATTTTACTGATCACCACATTTTTGCTGCTGTTCTCTTTCGCGTTGGCCGAACGCGGCGTGCTGAAGGGCGATGCCTTTGTGGTCGCCGCCATTGTGCTGCTGGTCGCGCTAGTCACCACTTTCGTGCTTTACCCGGTGCTGAGCATGTTTGTCGCCTCGGTGCAGGACGTGGACGGATCGTTCAAGCCCGACGGCCTGATCGCCAATATGCAGGATCCAGCCATTTGGAGCCTGAGCTGCCTGAAGGGCGGCAGCTGCGGTACCGCCTGGCGCACCCTGACGTTGGCGCTGATGACCGCCAGCGGATCCACGCTGCTCGGCCTGGCTTTTGCCCTGGCCGCCACTCGTACGCCGCTGCCGTTCAAAAAAGGGCTGCGCATGTTGACGGTGCTGCCGATCATTACGCCGCCGTTCGTGATCGGTCTGGCGCTGATGCTGCTGTTTGGCCGTGCCGGGGTGGTGACCGAGCTGCTCGCCGGGGTGTTCGGCATTGAACCCGGCCGCTGGCTTTATGGCCTGACCGGTATCTGGATTGCTCAGGTGCTCTCCTTTACCCCGATTGCCTTTCTGGTGTTGATTGGCGTGGTGGAAGGCGTCAGCCCCTCGCTGGAAGAAGCTTCGCAAACGCTGCGCGCCAACCGCTGGCGCACTTTCCGCTACGTTTCCCTGCCGCTGATGGCGCCCGGGTTGGCCAACGCCTTCCTGATCAGCTTTATCGAAAGCATGGCGGACTTCGGTAACCCGATGGTGCTGGGCGGCAGCCACGGCGTGCTGTCGACCGAAATCTTCTTCTCGGTGGTCGGCGCGCAAAACGATCCGAGCCGCGCCGCCGTGCTGGCGATTATCCTGCTGTGCTTTACCCTCAGCGCCTTTATTTTGCAGCGCCTGTGGTTGGCAGGGAAAAGCTTCGCCACCGTTACCGGCAAAGGGGATTCCGGCACCCACTGTGGATTGCCGCGGGGCTTGCGCTACGGCGTGTACGCGTTGGTGATCCCCTGGGGCCTGTTCACGCTGGTCATCTACGGCATGATCCTGATCGGCGGCTTCGTGCAGTCATGGGGACTCGACAGCAGCCTGACGCTGGGCCATTACGCTCGCGCCTTCGGTTTCCACTGGAACAGCGGCCAGATCGTCTGGACCGGCGTCGCCTGGAACTCGTTCTGGACCACGTTGGAAATCGCGCTGATCGCCGCCCCGCTCACGGCCATCGTCGGCTTGCTCACCGCCTGGCTGATCGTGCGGCAGAAGTTTGCCGGCCGCCAGACCTTCGAGTTTATGTTGATGCTCAGCTTTGCCATCCCCGGCACGGTGATCGGCGTCAGTTACATCATGGCCTACAACCTGCCGCCGCTGGAAATCACCGGCACCGCCCTGATCCTGGTCGCCTGCTTTGTGTTCCGCAATATGCCGGTCGGCGTTCGGGGTGGGATCGCCGCCATGAGTCAGTTGGATCGCAGCCTGGATGAAGCCTCGCTGACCCTGCGCGCCAGCAGTTTCCGCACCCTGCGCAAAGTGATCCTGCCGCTGTTGAAACCGGCCATCAGCGCGGCACTGGTCTACGCCTTTGTGCGCGCGATCACCTCCATCAGCGCGGTGATTTTCCTGGTCAGCGCCCAGTACAACATGGCCACCTCCTACATCGTCGGGCTGGTCGAAAACGGGGAGTACGGCGTGGCCATCGCCTACTCCTCCGTGCTTATCGTGGTGATGCTGGCGGTGATCCTCACTTTCCAGCTGCTGGTGGGCGAACGTCGCCTGCGCCGCGCCATCCGCATTACCACACCGCCGGTGACGCCACCACCGGCCTTACATCAGGAGAATGCCGTATGACTGCCATTCGTTCCGGCTCGGTGGTGTTTGAGAACGTCACCAAACAGTTTGCCGATTTCACCGCCTTGCCCGGGCTTTCACTCACCGTCGAGCCCGGCACGCTGGTGACGCTGCTTGGCCCTTCCGGCTGCGGCAAGACCACCACCCTGCGCCTGCTGGCCGGTCTGGAACACCCGACCTCAGGCCGTATTCTGATTGGCGGCAAGGTGGTCACGCATCTGCCCGCCAACGAGCGCGACGTCGCGATGGTGTTTCAATCCTACGCGCTGTTCCCGCACATGAACTCGCTGGATAACGTGATGTACGGCCTGCTCGCCAGCGGCCTGTCGCGCAAAGAGGCACAGGATCGGGCACGTGAAGGGCTGAAATTGGTCGGTCTGGAAAGCATGGGCCAACGCCTGCCCTCTGAGCTCTCCGGCGGCCAGCAACAGCGCATCGCCGTGGCGCGTGCCCTGGTGTTGGAACCGCAGGTGCTGCTGCTCGACGAACCCTTATCCAACCTCGACGAGCGGCTGCGTCGCCGCGTCCGCACCGAGATCCGCGATTTGCAGCAGCGCCTCGGCTTCACGGCGGTCTATGTGACCCACGATCAGGAAGAAGCCCTGGCGGTCTCCGATAAGATTATCGTCATGAAAGAAGGGCATATTGCCCAACAGGGCGCGCCGCAGGAGCTTTACCATTCGCCGGCGTCGGTGTTTATCGCCGACTTTATGGGCGAGGCCAATATCCTGCCCTGTGACATACAACAAGTGGTCGGCGGCGAAGCGCTGATCACCCTCGGCAGCCGCCAGTACCGGGTACCCGGTGGCAAGGCGCGTCCCGGCGCAGCGCAACTGTCGGTACGCCCGCAGTTTATCACCCTACTACCGGAGCAAAGCGGCGCCTTGAACGGCGAAGTCACCCATAGCACCTGGCTTGGGGACCATATCGAATATGAAGTAAAAACCGATCTCGGCGCGCTGTTTATTGTCGATGTGCAGATGGAACGCCAATTGGCACCGACCACCCGCGTGGCCATTGACTTCAAAACTCAGGGTCTGGCACTGATTGCCCAGTGATCCTAACAACGTTAAGGAATGAAGATGAACGAACAGATTACTCAGCGCCTGACGCTGGCAGAACAGGCGGCCCGCGAAGCCGGAGCCAAGGCGCTGGATTATTTTAACCGCCGCGAGAGCCTGGTGATTGAAACCAAACGCGATGCGCAAGACGTGGTTTCGATTGCCGATCGCGAGGTTGAACTGCTGATCCGTGAACACATCACCCGCCAATTCCCGCAAGACGGTTTTCTGGGCGAAGAGTTTGGCCTGCAACCCGGCGATTCCGGTTACACCTGGGTGGTGGATCCGATCGACGGCACCAGCCCATTCGTTAACGGCATGCCGAACTGGTGCGTGTCCGTGGCGGTGATCCATCAGGGCGAGCCGGTGATCGGCGTAATTGTTGCCCCCTGCCAGCAGGAGTGTTTTAAGGCCGCGCGCGGCGCGGGGGCTACCCTCAACGGCAAACCACTGCGGGTGGATCCTAAGCGCACCATGCAAAACCACGTCACCGGTTTTGGTGCCAACAGCTATGTTAAACCGGAACGCGTCGGCGAAATTGCCGCCGCAATCACCGCCGTGGGCGGCAGTTTCTTCCGCAACGGTTCCGGCGCCATGATGTTGGCCTGGGTGGCGGCAGGACGGCTGGTGGGCTATTACGAACCCTACATGCACGCCTGGGACTGTCTGGCAGGTTACTGTCTGGTGAACGAAGCCGGTGGCTGGACCCACCCGTTCAATACCGAAGGGGAACGTTTACTGCGCGGCGGGCCGGTGCTGGCGGTGGCCCCTGGGGCGAAAGAAGAGTTAATGCGTATTGCACAGCTCTGAATTGACGTTGAATAGCCCCCTGGAGGGGTCTATTCAGACTACTGACAAACACTCGAAAAGGCTAAACCGGTAGGGGTCGAACATGTTCGACCCGATTTAACCCATTGATTATGCTATTGGGCGCAGCATGCAGCGCCCCTACCATTAAACAACACAGCACTTTGTCAACGACCTTAATAGCCCCCTGATGGGGGCTATTGCCTGAGTGAAAGGACGAACATATTCGACCGCGAGGTATTTACAACCCGCGTTTTTCCATCAGTACCGCCAGATCGACCAGGCGGTTAGAGAACCCCCACTCGTTGTCGTACCAGGCAAGCACCTTGACCAACTTGCCGCCGATCACCAGCGTGGAAAGCCCATCAATAATCGACGAGCGCGGATCGCCTTTATAATCGCTCGACACCAAAGGCTCATCGCTGTAACCGAGAATGCCCTTCAGTGGCCCTGACTCCGCAGCCTGGCGGAAAGCGGCATTGATTTCTTCGCTAGTCACTTCGCGTTTCAGCGTGACCGTCAGGTCGACGATAGAGACCACCGGCACCGGCACTCGCAGCGAATAACCGGTCAGGCGGCCATCCAGGCTCGGGATCACCTTGCCGAGCGCTTTGGCCGCGCCGCTGGAGTAAGGCACAATCGACTCCGCGGCGGCGCGGGCGCCCCGTAAATCTTTTTCCGGCTGATCGTGCAGCGCCTGGCTGTTGGTGTAGGCATGGGTGGTGTTCATCAGGCCGTACTCAATACCAAAGGCTTGATGCAGCACCTGCGCGGCGGGCGCCAAACCGTTGGTGGTACAACTGCCGTTGCTGACCACCCGATGCTTGGCCGGATCGTACTGATCCTGGTTAACGCCCATCACTATCGTAATGTCGTCGTCTTTTGCCGGCGCAGAGATAATCACTCGCTTGGCGCCACCACGGGTGATGTGCACTTCCGCCTTGGCTTTGTCGGCAAAAAAACCGGTCGCTTCGATCACCACGTCAACGCCCACACTTTTCCATGGAATGGCGCCCGGATCTCTTTCAGAGAAGACATGAATCGGCCTGCCGTCCAGCAGCAGCTGGTTTTCACCGGCCTCGATGCTGGCCGCCAGCCGGCCCGAGAGCGAATCGTATTTCAGCAGATGCGCCAGGGTTTTGCTGTCGGTCAAATCATTGATCGCCACAACTTCAAAGTCGCTGCGACCTAATGCAGCGCGCAAAACATTCCTGCCGATTCTGCCGAATCCATTAATGCCTACTTTGACCATGATCTACTCCTTCGTTATTGGCTCTGGTGTAAATTTAAGCCGCAGGGAGCATGTCGTAAATGACGTTTGTAGATCAATTTACGCCAAAGTGCGTGAATGGAAGCGATCGCGGTATTCGGTTGGGGTCAGTTGCAGATGCCGTTCGAAAACGCGGCGCAGATTGAGCGCATTGCCGAAACCGCTGCTGGTGGCGATTTGTTCAATGCCTTGTGAGCTCTGTTCCAGACGCTGGCGGGCGATGTACAAGCGCCCTTCTTCGACAAATTTGGCGGGTGAAATACCGGTTTCACGCGTGAACACGCGCGTAAAGTTGCGCGGGCTCATGGCAACCCGTTCGGCCAGTTTCTCAACGGAAAGATCCTCGGCCAGATTCTCCAGGATCCAGCTCTGCAGATCGCGGATCGGGCCCGGTGTTTTGGCCTGATTCAGTGGGTAACGGCTGAACTGCGCCTGCCCGCCGGGGCGGCGCAAAAACATCACCAAATCCTGCGCCACTTCGCGGGCCTGCACGAAACCGTAATCGTCCTCCACCAGCGCCAGTGTGAGATCAAACCCGGAGCTGACGCCGCCAGAGGTCCAGACCGCACCATCCTGCACGTAGATCGGCCCATTTTCGACCTTCACTTTGGGGAAACGGGCCTGCAAGGTTTCCAGCAGCCGCCAATGGGTGGTTGCCCGGCGGCCGTCCAGCAGACCGGCTTCGGCCAGCAGCATCGCCCCACCGCAAACGGACGCCACGCGCCGCGCCTTGGGGGCCGCACGGCGGAGCCAATCCACCACAAAGGCGCTTTCTTCCTCGGTCGCCCCTTTGCCGGTAACGATAATGGTATCGCGTGCCACCTCAGGGTCGAGATCCGCCAGGCGATGATCGGCCAACAGATTCAAACCGGACGAGCCATGCACTACCCGGTGGGTTTGCGTGGTGACTATCGCCATCTGGTAGAGCGGCGCGTCATCGGGCCGCAAGCGGTTGGCCTGCATCAGGATGTCGGCGATCCCCGCCGATTCGAACAGCATGCCCCCTTCGGGGACGATAATCAGAAATGTATGCATGGCCTTAAAATACAAAATAGACAAAATAAGTCAATAACGCTTCCCGGTTTGAGAAGCGTTTTCTCTCATCAGCGCCAGCCCAGCGCCGGCGCGACATGAGTCAGGATCGACTCAATCACGTGGGCATTGTAGTCAACGCCCAACTGGTTGGGCACGGTCAGCAGCAAGGTATCGGCTTCGGCAATCGCTTCGTCCTGCGCCAACTGCTTGATCAGCAGTTCCGGCTCGGCGGCATAGCTACGGCCGAATACCGCGCGAGTCTGCTGATCGATATACCCCACCTGATCGCTGTCCTGACCGCTGTTGCCGAAATAGCTGCGATCCTGCTGGTTCATCAGCGCAAAGATGCTGCGGCTGACCGACACCCGCGGCTGACGTGCATGACCCGCGGCCTTCCAGGCATCGCGATAAGCGCGGATCTGCTTGGCCTGCTGCACGTGGAAGGGCTCGCCGGTTTCGTCGTTTTTCAGCGTCGAGCTTTGCAGATTCATGCCCAGCTTCGCCGCCCAGATCGCCGTGGCGTTTGAGCTGGCGCCCCACCAGATGCGATCGCGCAGCCCGGCGGAGAAAGGTTCTACCCGTAGCAAGCCCGGCGGGTTCGGGAACATCGGTTGCGGGTTAGGTTCAGCAAAGCCTTCGCCACGCAGCGCTTCCAACAGGACGTCGGTATGGCGGCGCGCCATATCGGCTTCGGTCTCGCCTTCGGCAGGCGTATAACCAAAATAACGCCAGCCATCAATCACCTGTTCGGGAGAACCGCGGCTGATGCGAACGAAGCAGCCTAGCGGCTGCAAATCGATGTATGGCAAAATGGTGACGTTCTGAAACGACTCAACCGCAGGTAAGCGCAGTGTCCCATTCCCCCGAACATCAGCAAATTCATACAAAAATGGTTAAGCAGGCGCTAAAAGACGTCGCCCGCCAAAACCAGTACTCTTATCAAACTGTTTTCAAAGAATTTGTTGACGGTAATAACCCTTCCTGCACCCAGTGCTTCTGGGAAACCTTTTACCGTCTGTTCCCCGATTCTCCCTACCATTTCGTCGCCTTCTGCCATGACTGCCGCCGATTCGACCTCTATGAAACCGAAGCCGCGATGCATGCCGATGGCCCGGTCTGGTGACAACACCTTTCAGCCGAGGCCCATGAAGGCGCTCTTCCAGCGCAACGGTGCCTGGGCCGACATCATGGACAACCATCCAGTACGGTCGGTCGAAGTCGAGGTTATTACCAAAATGCTGGCTTGCGGTACGCCACTGATGGGTTCCCGCGAATTTCATTGCAGTAACGCTGATTGCACACACCACCGGTTTGTTCACCAGAGCTGCAACGGCCGCGGATGCCCGACATGCGGGAAAAAGGCCACTGACCTGTGGATTGCCACCATGATGGCACGTCTGCCGGATACGCCGTGCCAGCACGGGACTTTCACCCTGCCCGATACCTTGTGGCCGCTGTTTGAGAGCAACCGCTGGCTCCTTGGTGCTCTGTTTGCCCTGGCCGCCGACAACCTGCTGTATGCAGCCCAGAAGAAGGGGCTGATCATCGGCATCTTCGGGGCGTTGCACACCTACGGTCGCCAACTCAACTGGAATTGCCATATTCACCTGTCATGGACCACTGGCGGCCTTAATGAGCACGGAGCCTGGAAGGCGATGGCGTTTGCTCTGCCGAAGGTCAGGGCACGCTGGATATGGAATGTGCGCCAGTTTTTACTGAAGGCCTGGGACTCTCTCTCGCTGCCGATGGCGCTGGTGCACATTCGGGACTACGACGAGTGGAAACGTTTCGTGCTCAGCCAGGGGAAAAATGAAAAAGGCGAGACCTATTGGCACGTTTATTTTGCGAAACCGACAAAGCACGCTCGTCAGACAGCAAATTACCTGGGCCGCTATCTGAAAAAGCTGCCGGTATCGGGGGCCCGTCTGGCCCATTACGATGGCGAAAGCCGGATCACGCTGCGTTTTCTTGATCACCGTACCGGGCAGCATGAAAGTCTGACGTTAGGTCAGCATGAGTTGATATTAAGGTTGATAAAACATATACCTGAGAAACACTTCCGCATGATCCGCTACTTCGGATTTTTGGCTAACCGTGTGGTGAGCAGACAACTTCCACGGGTAAAAAAGGCGTTGGGCCAGGAAGAAGAGATAAAAGTAGTGACGATCACTCATCGCTCGTTGAGCCAGAGATTGCTGAAGACAGATCCTTACAGTTGCCTGCTGTGCGGTGCCCGGATGGAATTCAGCCGTGCGCTTGGTGCAACTCGATTGGCGGTGCTGGTCTCGAATGCCGGAGAGATAGCACGAATGCGTTACGTTGGTTGATGCAGGAAAGATCCGCCTGCATTCAGGAAATCCGTACAAAAAGCAAGCTAACGTATTGAAAATCTATCACCTTTATGCCGCCCGCCGGCGAATTATAAGGATTTTAGCCCCACAGTTGACGTTCCAGAGCGGCCTCTGGAGGTTTGAAATTCCTAGACGTCCAGTTGCAGCCGCCCGCCGGAAATCAGGTCGGCGGCGCAGGCATCTTCAACCATATAAAGCGGATTTTCATAGCGCATGTCGATCACGCCGGTGCCGATCTCAATACGCTGGGTTTTGGCGCCGATGGCTGCCAGCAGCGGGAATGGCGAGGCAAGCTGGCGGGCAAAGTGGTGTACGCGAAAATAAGCCCCATCCGCCCCCAGCTCTTCTGCCGCCACGGCAAGATCAATGGATTGCAGCAGCGCATCTGCCGCCGAACGGGTGCCCGACTGCGACGAAGGCGTCCAGTGGCCGAAAGAAAGGAAGCCGATTTTCTTCATGGGGTGATCCTTAGATTCATTAATGACCGGATTACAGTGACAAAAATCGCCCCCTTCCGGCCAGAAATATCGTGGCCGATCGCACTAAACGGATCCTTTTACGCCACGACGCCACACTGCCTGAGCATTGTAATCAAAAAGTAAATATCGTATAACAGGCTCCTCCGAGGGGTGTCCTGTTACGGGCTGAGATGGCGCAAGCCGAACCCTTTGAACCTGATCTGGGTCATGCCAGCGAAGGGACGGTCGGCAATCCCCTCACGGCGGTTACCTGTTCATACCTCACCTCAGCGCGCCCGGATCTCCACTCACTTTTGGAGGTCCCATGTTTACTCCCTTATTCGATAACGGTCTTTACGGAAAGCTGCGCCAACAGGCCGGCGGTCACTGGCAGGACTATGTGGCACACCCCTTTATTCAGCAACTGGCCGCCGGTACGCTGCCGGAACCCGCTTTTCGCCGCTACCTGACGCAGGATTATCTGTTTTTGATCCACTTTGCCCGCGCCTATGCCCTGCTGGTCAGCAAACTGCGCACCCTGCCGGAAATGCGTGCCGCTACCGCTTCGCTCAATGCGATTGTCGCCGAACTGCCCCTGCACCTGGCCTATTGTGCCGACTGGGGATTGAGCGAACCGCAGATAGCCGCCGAACCCGAAGCGCCGGAAACCCTCAATTACACCCGCTATGTGCTCGATATCGGCCACGCCGGAGATGCTCTGGATCTGCTGGCAGCGTTAATGCCCTGCGTCGCCGGCTATGCCGAAATCGGCCTGCGCCTGCTTAACGATCCCAACACCGTGATGGAAGGCAATCCCTATGCCTCGTGGATCCGCAACTATGGTGATCCCGCCTATCTGAGCGGCGTACAAGCCTCCCTCGACCTGCTGGAAAACGTTGGCCTCCAGCGGGGTGCCCCAAGCCGCCTGAACGAACTGTCGGCGATTTTCACCACCGCCACCCGCCTGGAATCCGCCTTCTGGCAGATGGGGTTGAATGCCCAATGAGCCTCGGCGACACGCAGCACGGCAATGCACGGCCCGGTATTCAGGTACGGGATCTGACCCTGCGCTTTGGTCAGCAGGTGATTTTCGATGGTCTGAATTTCGATATCGCCGGCGGCAGCTTCGTTGCCCTGCTCGGTGCCAGCGGCGCGGGGAAAACCAGCCTGCTGAAGATCATCGCCGGGCTGGCGAAACCCACCTCCGGTACGGTTATCGGCAGCGATGGCCTGCCGATAACCGGACGTATCGCCTATATGGGGCAAAAGGATCTGCTCTATCCCTGGCTGACAATTGACGAAAATATTAGCCTCGGTGCGCGGCTGCGCGGCGAAAAGGTCGACCTCGCCTGGGCGGAACATCTGCGGGAACGCGTGGGCTTGAACGGCTATGGCCGCAGCTTGCCTGCCGCGCTGTCCGGTGGCATGCGTCAACGTGCCGCTATTGCCCGCACGCTGTATGAGCGCCAGCCGATTGTGTTGATGGATGAACCCTTCTCTGCGCTGGATACCATCACCCGCGCCATGATCCAGCAGCTGGCCGCCGAACTGCTGGCGCAGCATACCGTGCTGCTGATCACCCACGACCCCATGGAGGCCTGCCGCCTAAGCCACCGCCTGCTGGTGCTGTCCCGTTATCCGGCGGGGCTGGACGACAGTCATGTTATCGAGGGCTTACCGCCGCGAGCGCCGGACAATCCTCAACTGCTGAAAAGCCAGAGCGAGTTGCTGCTGCAACTGGTGAGGGCCGCCGGATGAAAACCCTCCCTGAAAGCCGTCTGTCGCGGATGCGTCGCAGCCTGACGGTGTTCGCCGGCCTGTTGCTGCTGTGGGCACTGGTCACGCTGGGCGATATCCCCGCCTTCCTGTTGCCCTCCCCCTCGGCGGTGGCACAGGCGCTGTGGGACAACCGGGCGTACCTCGCTTATCACACGCTGATCACCGCCTCGGAGATCGCCTGCGGTTTGCTGGCCGGGGTTTTACTCGGTGCCACGCTGGCGCTGTGCATGATCTTTTCGCCGCGCCTGCAGCGTTGGTTGATGCCGTTGGTGCTGACCAGCCAGGCGATACCGGTGTTTGCGCTGGCGCCGCTGTTGGTGCTGTGGTTCGGCTTTGGCATGAGCGCCAAAGTGGTGATGGCGGTGCTGGTGATTTTCTTCCCGGTGACTTCCGCCTTCTTCGATGGGCTACGCCGGGTCAATAACGATTATCTCGATCTGGCCCGTACCCTACGTGCTTCTCCCTGGGCCCAACTGCGTCACGTGCGGCTGATGGCAGCGCTACCGGCTTTCGGTTCCGGGCTGCGGATGGCCGCCGCCGTCGCCCCTATCGGCGCCATCATCGGCGAATGGGTTGGCTCGGCGGAAGGCCTGGGTTACGTCATGCTTAACGCCAACGCGCGCATGCAGACCGACATCTGCTTTGCCGCGCTGTTTATTTTGGTGCTGATGACCGTCTTGCTATGGGTGACGGTAGACGCGCTATTGCTGCGCCTGATCGACTGGGCACCGGAAAATGATTGATCGCCTCACAACAACAAGGGTAACAACCATGCTTAAAAATACCGTCTGCGGGCTGCTGCTCGGCGCCACGCTGGCAAGCCAGGCCAATGCCGCGGAAAAACTGACGCTGGTGCTCGACTGGTATATTAACCCCGACCACGCGCCCATCATGGTGGCCGAGCAGATCGGCGCCTTCAAGGCCGAAGGGTTGGACGTCAAGATTGTGCCCCCTTCCGACCCGGCGCTGCCGCCGCGCCTGGTGGCGGCAAAACAGGCCGATTTGGCCATCACCTACCAGCCTCAGCTGCACTTTTTTGCCGATCAGGGCCTGCCGCTGGTGCGCGTAGGCACCCTGATTAACTCGCCGCTTAATACCGTGATGACGCTGGATAAAAGCATCACCACCCCGGCAGGACTTAAGGGTAAAAAAATCGGCTATTCGGTCAGCGGCATCGAACAAGCCACCTTGGCGACCATGCTTGAGCATGAACATCTCAACCCCAATGAAACCAAACTGATTAACGTTAATTTCCAACTGACCAGCGCCCTGCTGGCGGGCCAGGTTGATGCGGTAATCGGCGGCTATCGCAACATTGAAGCGCTGGAGCTGAAACTGCAGGGCAAAGATCCGGTGGTGTTTAACGTGGAAGACTACGGTGTGCCGAGCTACGACGAGCTGATTATCGTCGCCAATCGCGATTCGCTGGCAGAGCCGAAAATCAAAAAATTCCTCGCGGCGCTGAAAAAAGGCAGCGACTATCTGCACGCCCATCCGCAGGAAAGCTGGCTGGCGTTCGCCAAAGCCCATCCGGAACTCAATACCGAGCTGAACAAACAGGCCTGGCAAGTCAGCCTGCCGCTGTTCGCAACCGATCCGGCGAAGCTGAATAAAGCGCGCTATCAAGCCTACGAACAATTCCTGTTCGACAACAAGCTGATCAAAAAAATCACGCCGGTGGAGCAATACGCGGTGGAGCTGAATTAAAGGTTATTCGCTTTATCAGGGGCGCAGTATGCCGCGCCCCTGCCATTCCCCCTCAGGCAGAAGGCGCGACGGTAACGTCACCCTGACCGCTGCGCTGCAAAGCCTGCAGCACCAGGCCACTCGCCTTGCACCGCTCCACAAAATCACGCACATAGGCCGCCCCCGACGCTTTTTGTCGCGGAACCGCCATGGCCTGCTGGATGGCAGTGAAATGCCCGGCCAGCACCCGATACCCCGGGTTTTGCGCTGCGGCAGCCAGCAACGGTTGACGCACGCCCGCAGCCGCATCCAACCCCTGTTCGAGGAACAAGGCGATCGCGTCGGCGGAGGTATCGGCACGCACCAGTTGCGCCTGCTTTAAGGTTCGCGACAGATACAGGTCGTAAGCCGCTCCCTGGCCTACGGCAATGCGCACCTCGGGCCGATCAAGTTCGGCAACCTGTTGCCAGGGAGACGCCTGGGCCACCAGGTAGGTCCCCTCAATGATCGCATAAGGCGCACTGAACGCGATCTGCGCCGCCCGCACCGGTTCGATGGCCATAAAGGCGATGTTCCAGTCTCCGGTTTCCAACGCGGCAAAAACCTTGCCTGCGGCATCATAGGTCACCAACTCCAGCGCCACGCCCAACTCGCGGGCCAGCGCGCCGGCCAGCGTCACGGATACCCCCTGAGGTTCGCCGTCAGGCCCCCTCTGCGCCAACACCGGATTGCCCAGATTGATGGCCGCACGCAGGATCCCCTGCGGGGCCAAATCATCGAGTACGGCGGCGGGAATGCTATGCATGACTTTCTCCTGAAAAAAGGGTGTAGGTGTTTCGTCAACGCTCTCCGTTAAGGCTAGAGCCAAACCTCGGATGAGCAACATTCAGCCGCTTTTCGCCTCGCTGGCGTGATTTATGTCACACTATTGTCACAAAAACGACCAATCGCACTCTGCCACGCAAGGGCAGCGCAAACACGCATTGACCCTGGCGCTTTCAATGCGCTATACCCTTCCTCTTTCGCGTCGTGCTTGGGTCGGCGGCGTTTGCCAGGGCAGTTAAGATTTCCTTTTTAATCAGACAGGGTACGGTGGATGGTTTCAGCATTAATCTCGTTTGCACTTTTTTTAGCCTCAATTTTAATCTACCGCACCCGTGCCGCCGCCAACCGCTGGTGGCTGGCCACCCTGTTGACGCTGCTGGGCAGCTATCTGATCCTCAACGTGGTGCTGATCGCCAGCAACTACTTTACCGGTGACGGCATTACCGATGCGGTGATCTACACCCTCACCAGCAGCCTGAAGGGCGCCGGCGTCGGTAAATACTTGCTGCCGTTTGTTGGCCTGCTGGCGGTGCTGGCGCTGATCTTCACCCTGCTGACCTGGAGTCTGGTACGGCGCAAAGCGAAAAGCAGCAGCGTGGTTTACAGCGTGCTCGCCGTGCTGCTGGCGCTGTTTTCCGTCGGCACTACTCCCGCCTTTCAGGACATCTCGCTGTTGGTGAAGAGCCAGATTAGCGGCGATACCGCCGACTTTGACACCTATTACAAAGCGCCGAAGAAAACCGTACAGGGCAAAGCGCCGAACCTGGTGTATATCTATGCTGAAAGCCTGGAGAGAACCTACTTCGACCAACAAACCTTCCCCGGCCTGACCGACGAACTGAACCAGCACCGCGAAAACAGCATCGACTTCAGCAATACCCAACAGCTGCCCGGCACCGGTTACACCATCGCCGGTATGGTGTCCTCACAGTGCGGTATCCCATTGTTTGCCCCCTTTGACGGCAACGCCTCCAGCGCGGTATCCACCTTTTACCCGGAAAACGTCTGCCTGGGCGACGTGCTGAAATCCGCCGGGTACGACAACTACTTTTATCAGGGCGCCGAGCTGGCCTTCGCCGGCAAGGACACCTTCCTGAAATCGCACGGTTTTGACCATGCCTACGGCTTTAAGGAATTACGCGGACAGGTCAGCGACCCGGGCTACAAAAATGACTGGGGCTGGTACGATGATACCGTGCTGGACGTGGTGTTCGACAAGTTCGTCGAGCTGTCGAAGCAGAACAAAAAGTTCTCGCTGTTCGCCTTGACCGTGGACACCCATCACCCGGACGGCTTTATCTCCGCCAGCTGCAGCAAAAAGTCGTTCCGTTGGCAGAATAAAGAGAATCGGTCGCTGAGCGCAGTGGCCTGCAGCCAACAGCATATCGCCGCGCTGATCGACAAAATCAAGGCGTCCGACTACTTCAAAAATACCGTTATCGTGGTGTCTTCGGACCATCTGGCGATGAACAATACCGCCTATGACATCCTGACCAAGCAGAAACGCCGCAACCTGTTCTTTATTATCGACGGCACCCGCCCGCAGACCGCGCTGCATAACGAGAAGCGCAGCACGCTGGACAACGGGGCTACCGTGCTGGACGTGATGGGTGGCGATAACTACATTGGCCTCGGTCGCAGCAGCCTGTCCAGCCCAACGCTGGCGACGTTGTTTTTGAATATCGACGAAAAAATCAACGCCTGGAAACCGGCGGTGGTCAAGCAATGGGGCTTCCCGAACAGCATCACAAACTACAGTCTCGACGATCGGGGCAACCGCTTTACCTTCTCCGGCATCACCTTTAAGGTGCCGTTTATTCTGAAGGTGACGGACAACAAAATTGAGCCGATGTTTAACGTCTACCTGTCCACACCGCTGAAAAAACAGCTTGCCGGGCTGGGCGCAGGCGAGAAATTCGTCTGGGTCGACAAATGTTATGAAATCGGTCGGGTGTGGTCGCCAGAACTGGCGTTGAGCACCGACACCTGCGTCGCGTCGGGCAGCCTGGCCGCCCCACCGCACATCGTGCAGGCCAAAGGGGGCAGCTATCGCGGCAAAATAGACTTTGAGCGTCCGCCAAACGATAGCATCGCCACCTACCAAAGCGCCGTCGACAAGCTGAAAGTCGACGACGCCGCCGTTAAATACCACGCGGACGCCATCGCCTTTATGCTGCCGGGCATGCCGGAACAGGTGAAGGCGATCACCGGCGTTTCCAGCGTCGAAGACTGGGGCCGTTGGTCAGACGCCAACCTGGCGCCGACGGTGAATATTGATTACGTCGATCCCCTGCCATCAGCATTCGATCTGGTGCTGCGCGCCCGCGCCTACGGTAAAAACGTCGGCGAACCTATCTCGGTGCGCGTCGGCAATCAGGAACAGTTTGTGACGCTCAGCGAACAGGACACCACCGTGACGCTGCGCTTCGACAACCCTGCCGGAGTCAGAAACATCAGCATCACGCCGCCGGCCCCCACGGAGCCACAAGAAGGTGCCAGCGGCGGTTTTGTACCGAAGAAACTGGGTATTGGCCTGGTCTCGCTGAAAGTGGAACAGGCTGCCCCCGCTTCCTGACATCGCGCTGCATGCGGCGCCCGCGTTATTCGGGGCGAATTTATTCGCCCCCTGCCGTTTCTCCAAAGCTTTTGCGCCCATCTTCGGCTAACCTGTTGCTGTGAATTGATATCGGCATCCGTATGCCTCCCCGCCGCATAGCCGGGAGAACCAAGGAGAGAGTATGAGCAGTCAGCAATCCGGCACCGGCCTCACCCCCGCTCAGGCAGTCGAACAACTGGAAGCGCTGTATGTCGCCTCGGTTGAGGCGCTGCGCCAGGCGGTCGGTGACTTTATCAGCCATGGCAGCCTACCCGATGCGCAGACCCGCGCGGCAGGGCTATTTGTTTACCCTGAGCTGCGCGTCAGCTGGGACGGGAAATCGCCCGGTCAAACCAAAACCCGCGCCTATGGCCGTTTCACCCACACCGGTTGCTATACCACCACCATCACCCGCCCGCACCTGTTCCGCCATTATCTGACCGAACAGTTGACCATGCTGGCCGGGGAGTACGATGCGCATATCGAAGTGCGACCGTCACAGCAGGAAATACCTTTCCCTTACGTGATCGACGGTTCAAACCTGATGCTGGATCGGTCGATGAGCGCCAGCCTGGCGCAGCATTTCCCCACCACCGAGCTGGCGCAAATTGGCGATGAGACTGCCGATGGCCTGTTTCACGCCACCAGCACCTTCCCGCTTTCGCACTTCGACGCCCTGCGCGCCGACTTTTCGCTGGCGCGGCTGCGGCACTACACCGGCACCCCGGTGGAGCATTTTCAGCCCTTCGTGCTGTTCACCAACTACACCCGCTATGTGGATGAGTTTGTCCGCTGGGCCTGCGCCGAAATAGCCGATCCGGCCAGTCCTTATATTGCGCTGTCGAGCGCCGGCGGCATCTATATCACGCCAGAAACCACCGCACCGGATCAGGCGGTCTCCGACCTGGCCTGGAAAAACCACCAGATGCCGGCCTACCACCTGATCTCTCGCACCGGCCAGGGCATCACGCTGATCAATATCGGCGTCGGCCCCTCCAACGCCAAAACCATCTGCGACCATCTGGCGGTGCTGCGCCCCAGCGCCTGGTTGATGATCGGCCACTGCGGCGGCCTGCGCGAAAGCCAGTCGATTGGCGACTACGTGCTGGCGCACGCCTACCTGCGGGACGACCACGTGCTGGATTCGGTGCTGCCACCAGATATCCCGATCCCCAGCATTGCCGAAGTACAGCGTGCGCTGTATGACGCCACCAAAATGGTCAGCGGCATGCCCGGCGAAGAGGTAAAACAACGCCTGCGCACCGGCACCGTAGTCACCACCGACGATCGCAACTGGGAGCTGCGCTATTCCGCGTCGGCGCTGCGCTTTAACCTCAGCCGCGCCGTCGCGGTAGATATGGAAAGCGCCACCATCGCCGCTCAGGGCTACCGTTTCCGGGTGCCTTACGGCACGCTGTTGTGCGTGTCCGACAAACCGCTGCACGGTGAAATCAAGCTGCCCGGCCAGGCCAACCGCTTTTATGAAGGGGCCATTTCGGAACACCTGCAGATCGGTATCTGCGCTATCGACCTGCTGCGCGCCGAGGGCGATCGCCTGCATTCCCGCAAGCTGCGTACCTTTAACGAGCCGCCGTTCCGCTGATGACGAAGGATCTGGGCCCGCTTCGGCGGGCTTTTTAACTTTTCATACTCAGATCGTTGATGTACCGACCGCAAATCTGTTACAACAGCGGCTCTCATTCCCCAGACATCACCACACATATGATTGTCAGACCTCAGCAACACTGGTTCAGGCGGCTCTTCGTCTGGCACGGTTCAGTGCTATCCAAAATTCTGTTTCGCCTCAGCCTTAACGTGGCGATGTCCATCGTCGCCGTGCTGTGTTTTCAATGGTACGAACATCTGGGGGTCAAACTGACCCTGGCGCCTTTCAGCCTGCTGGGCGTGGCGATCGCTATCTTTCTCGGCTTCCGCAACAGCGTCAGCTATGCGCGTTTCACCGAGGCGCGGTTGCTGTGGGGCAGCCTGCTGATCGTTGAGCGCTCGCTGCTGCGCCAGATCAAGAGTCTGCTACCGCAGCAGGATCAGGCGGCGCGCGAGTTTGCCGCCCTGCTGATCGCGTTCAGCTACTGCCTGAAACACCAGCTGCGCGGCACCGATAGCAGCGCCGACCTGCAACGGCTGCTGCCCAACGTCGATCTGCGAGCGATAGAAAACAGCATGTCCCCCTGCAACCGGCTGCTGTTGATGATGGGCCAATGGCTGGGCGAAAAACGACAATCGGCACAGCTGTCGGACATGCTGTTTCACAGCATCGACCAAAACCTCAACCGGCTGTCGGAAATCCTCGGCGGCTGCGAACGCATCGCCAATACGCCGATCCCCTTTGCCTACAGCCTGATCGTTCATCGTACGGTCTACCTGTTCTGCACCCTGCTGCCTTTCGCACTGGTGCCGGATCTGCATTACATGACGCCGCTGGTGTCGGTGTTTATCTCCTACACCTTCATCTCGCTGGACTCGCTGGCAGAGGAACTGGAAGATCCGTTCGGCACCGCCGCCAATGACCTGCCGCTGAATGCCATGTGCAACGCGATTGAGATCAACCTGCGCGAAATGAACGACGAAACGGATTTACCGGCGGCCGCACAGCCGGACAGCCGTTACCAGCTCAGCTAACCGGCAACCACGTCAGGCGCGGTGAAGGCCGCGCCTGTTGGCAAAGCCCTTACTCGCGCCACCCGCCGCCCAACGCGCGGTAAAGATCGACGAGATTGGTCAATCGCGCCAGGCGCGTATCGACCAACACCTGCTGCGCCGCATACAGGGAACGCTGGGAATCCAGCACGGTCAGGTAGTTATCCACGCCCTGCTGAAAACGCTGCTGCGACAGGGCGTAAGCACGTTGATTGGCCGCCACCAACTGCGTTTGCGCCCGGATTTGCTCATCCAGCGTGTCGCGACCGGCCAGCGCATCGGCGGTTTCGCGAAATCCCTGTTGTATCGCCTGCTCATAACGCGCCACCTCAATGCGTTTTTGCACCTCCGCCAGATCCAATCCCGCACGCAAAGAGCCGCCGGAGAAGATAGGCAGCGAGAGCTGCGGCACAAAACTCCAGGCACCGGAACCGGCAGAAAATAAACCGTCCAGGCCGGCGCTGGCCGTGCCGCCGAAACCGGTCAGGCTGAGGGTCGGAAAGAACGCCGCCCGCGCCGCGCCGATATTGGCATTCGCGGCACGTAGCTGATGCTCTGCCGCTCGGATATCCGGCCGCCGGGTCAGCAAATCTGCCGGCAGCCCGGCCGGGATGGTTTCCGGCAACAGGTCGTCCGGCAAGGTGCTGGCCTGCGCCAGACGCGAACTCATCGCCGAGCCCAACGGCTGCCCAACCAACAGCGTCAGGGCATTGGTATCCTGTCGAACCTGACGCCGATACTGAGCCAAATCACGCTGCGCCGTCCGTACCCCAACCTCCGCCTGGCTGCGATCCAGTTCGGTCGCCACACCGAGCTGGAAGCTTTGTTCCACCAGCCCAAAGGCCGCCTGCTGTGAGCTCAGCGTTTCCTGCGCCAGCGCCAGAAGTTCGCTATCGGCGCGTAGCGAAAGATAAGCGTTGGCGGTTTCGGCGATCAGCGCCAGTTGCGCGGCGGCCCGGGTTTCATCCTGTGCCAAATACAATTCCAACGCCTGCTGGTTGAGGCTGCGAAGCCGCCCGAACAGATCCAGCTCCCACGACAGCGCTCCCCCGACCTGATAGCTGCGCCCCACCGCAGACTGCCCGCCTGCGGACAGACTGCCCGGGGTACGCTGTACCGAACCACTGCCCTGCGCCGCCAGGGTGGGCAGCGTATCTGCCCGTTGAATGCGGTAGCTGGCGCGAGCCGCCTCCACGTTCAGCGCCGCAATGCGCAAGTCACGGTTATTCGTCAGGGCCTGCGTAATCAGCGTTTGCAGCAGCGGATCGCGGTAAAACTCACGCCAACCGATAGCCGCTGCCGTTCCGTCGACCTGCGCGACGCCATAATCCGGATAGGCTGGCGCTACCGGCGCAGCGGGGCGTTGATAGTCCGGCGTCAACGAGCAGCCCGTCAGGGTGGCAGTGGCCAGCATGATAGCCAAAAGTTTTATCATGGCTCAGCTCCCGGCGCCGGGGCAGTTATCTCCGCTTCATCCTCCGCCCGGCGGCGTTCGCTGAGCCGTTTCACCCGAAACAGCCGCAGCATGATGACGAAAAACGCCGGTACGAAGAAAATGGCCAGGAAGGTGCTGGTCAGCATGCCGCCGATTACCCCGGTGCCGATGGCATTCTGACTGCCTGAGCCCGCCCCGCTGGCAATCACCAGCGGCACCACGCCGAGAATAAACGCCAGCGAGGTCATCAGGATCGGCCGCAGCCGCTGTCTGGCGGCCTGCACCGCCGCCTCTACCGGACTGGCGCCGGCTTCGAAGTGCGCCTTGGCGAACTCCACGATCAGAATGGCATTTTTGGCCGCCAGCCCGACGGTGGTCAGCAACCCCACCTGGAAATAAACGTCGTTGGCCAGCCCACGCAGCAACGTGGCCACCACCGCGCCAATCACCCCGAGTGGCACCACCAGCATTACCGCGCTGGGCACGCTCCAGCTTTCATACAGCGCCGCCAGACACAGGAAGACCACCAGCAGTGAAATCGCATAGAGTGCCGGTGCCTGGGCGCCGGACAACCGTTCTTCAAACGACAGTCCGGTCCAGTCGTAGCCCACGCCGGGCGGCATGGTGGCGGCAATGCGTTCCATTTCAGCCATCGCGTCGCCGGAGCTGAAGCCCGCCGCCGGTTCGCCCTGCAGGTTAAACGACGGTGCGCCGTTGTACCGATTGAGTTTCTGCGCACCGTAGGTCCATTCGGCGCTGGCAAAGGCGGAGAACGGCACCATATCGCCGTTGTCGTTACGCACAAACCACTGTTCCAGATCCTGCGGCAGCATGCGTGACGAGGCATCTCCCTGCACATACACCCGCTTCACCCGACCGCGATCGATAAAGTCGTTCACATAACCCGATCCCCAGGCCAGCGACAGCGTGCGGTTAATCTCCGTGATCGGCACGCTGAGCGCCCGCGCCTTCTCGCGGTCGATCAGCAGTTCATACTGGGGCGCATCCTCCAGGCCGTTGGCACGCACGTTGTTCAACACCGGGCTCTGCCGGGCAGCGGCAAGGAACCTGTCGCGCGCCGCCAGCAATGGCTGATGCCCAATGCCGCCACGATCCATCAGTTGGAAGTTAAAGCCCGCCACGTTGCCCAATTCACGTACGGCCGGGGGCGAAACCACAAAGATACGGGTATCGCGAAAGTCGCGTGCGAACATGGCGTTGAGGCGGGCGGCGACCGCGTCGGCCTTTTGCGAGGCGTCCGGCCGTTGGTCCCAGTCATGCAGGCGAATAAACAGGGTGCCGACGTTCTGCCCGCGCCCGCCGAAGTTAAACCCGGAGATAGCGAACACCGAACGCACGCTGTCCTTCTCCATTTTCAACAGGTACTCCGTGGCACCGCGCAAGGTGGCCTGCGTCCGTTCTGCGGTGGCCCCGGCCGGTGCCTGTACCTGCGCGAACAACATGCCCTGATCTTCCTGCGGCAGGAACGAGGTCGGAATGCGGGTGAACAGCCAGCCGGTGGCAATGGCAATCACCAGATAAATCAGCATCAGCCGACGCGGGCGGCCCAGACCGCGCATTACCGAAGCCGCGTAACTGCGGTTGGCCCACTCGACGCGGCGGTTAAACCAGCCAAAGAAACCTTTGCGTGCGGCATGCTCTCCCGGCTTTACCGGCTTGAGCAGCGTAGCGCACAGCGCCGGGGTAAACACCACCGCCACCATCACCGACAGCACCATCGAGGAAACAATGGTGATGGAGAACTGCCGGTAGATCACGCCGGTTGAACCGCCAAAAAACGCCATCGGCACAAATACCGCCGACAGCACCATGGCGATGCCTATCAAGGCACCGGTGATCTGGCTCATCGATTTACGGGTTGCCTGCTTCGGTGAAAGCCCCTCCTCATGCATCAGCCGCTCGACGTTTTCCACCACCACGATGGCGTCATCCACCAGCAGGCCAATCGCCAGCACCATGCCAAACATGGTCAACGTATTGATCGAGTAACCGAAGGCTGCCAGCACGCCAAAGGTTCCCAGCAGCACCACCGGCACCGCCAGCGTCGGGATCAGCGTGGCCCGGAAGTTCTGCAAAAACAGGTACATCACCGCAAACACCAGCACAACCGCTTCCACCAGCGTACGCACCACGTTTTCGATCGACAGGCTAATGAATGGAATGGTGTCATAGGCATCCACGGCTTCCATTCCCGGCGGGAAGAAGGGTTTCAGCTCCGCCAGCGTGGCACGCACCGCCTGCGCGGTTTGCAGCGCATTGGCACCGGTTGCCAGACGCACGCCCAGCCCGACCGCCGCATTGCCGTTGTAGTAGCTATCAATCGCGTAGTTCTGCGCGCCCAGCTCAATGCGCGCCACGTCGGCCAGGCGAACCCGCGAACCGTCCGGATCGGTTTTCAGCAGGATTTGGCCGAACTCCTCCGGGGTCTGCAAGCGTGAGGGGCCAATTACCGTGGCATTCAGCTCCTGGCCGGGCAACGCCGGTTGTCCCCCCAACTGACCGGATGAAACCTCAACGTTCTGCTCCTGAATCGCATTGCTGACGTCGGTGGCGGTCAGGCTGTAGTTCACCAGCGCAGCAGGATCCAGCCAGATGCGCATCGCATAAGGCGCACCGAACAATTGGAAGTCTCCCACGCCGTTGGTGCGGCTGATCGGATCCTGTACATAGGAGGCGACGTAATCCGCCAGGTCCTGCCGGGTCATGCGACCATCCGTCGAGACAAACGCCATCACCATCATAAAGTTGGCGGTGGACTTGGTAACGCGGATCCCCTGCTGCTGTACCTCCAGCGGCAACAGCGGCTGTGCCAGCGCCAGCTTGTTTTGCACCTGTACCTGAGCGGTATCGGCATCGGTGCCCTGCGCAAAGGTCAACGCAATGCTCATGCTGCCGTCGGAATTACTTTCGGAGGAAATGTATTGCAGATTGTCGAGACCGTTCATCTGCTGTTCAATCACCTGCACCACCGTATCCTGCACCGTCTTCGCCGAGGCACCGGGATAGTTGACCTGAATGCTGACGGTGGGCGGCGCGATGCTTGGGTACTGCGCCACCGGCAGATTGGCAATCGACAGCAGGCCACACAGCATCATGATGATGGCCAGCACCCAGGCAAACACCGGGCGCTCGATAAAGAATTTAGCCATGCGCCGGCTCCTTACGCGTGCTGCTTAACAGCGTTGTGGCAGCCGGAGCCCACTCCACCGCATTGACCTGTGCGCCAGGCCTGACCTGCTGCACGCCTTCGACAATCACCCGATCGCCCGCCGCCAGCCCGGTCGACACCAGCCAACTGTCCCCCATCGCCCGTTCGGTGGTCAGTTCGCGCAGCTCAACCTTGCCCGCCTCGTTCACCACCAGGGCGGTCGCTTCACCGCGCGGGTTGCGGGTAATGCCCCGCTGCGGCACCAGCAGCCCCCCTTGCGCGGCCATGCCCTCTAACAGCCGGGCTCGCACAAACATGCCCGGCAGCAGCTTGCGTTCCGGATTGGGGAATACCGCGCGCAGCACCACCGAGCCGGTGGAGCGATCCACCGTGATTTCTGAAAATTGCAATTTGCCGCCGTGGGCATAGCGAGAGCCGTCTTCCAGTGTCAGAGTGACCGCCGCAGACTGAGGGCCGTCGGCCTGCGCAACCGCGCCGCTTTCCAGCGCATTTCTCAACCGCAAAAGTTGGACGCTGGACTGGGTCACGTCCACATAAATCGGATCTATCTGCTGCACCGCCGCCACCGCCTCGGCCTGCTGCGCCGTCACCAGCGCCCCTTCGGTCACCAGCGAACGTCCAATAATGCCGTCGATGGGTGACAGCACCCGGGTATAAACCAGATTGATACGTGCCGTTTCCAACTGCGCCTCCGCAGACTGCACGTCGGCCACCGCCTGCTGATGAGCGGCTACTGCGTCGTCATACACCTGACGACTGATGGCCCGGCTCTCTGCCAGCGGCCGGTAACGTTGAATCAACAACGCGGCGGTACGCAGCTGTGCCCGCGCTCGCGCCAAGGCCGCATTGCTGCGATCGTATTCCGCCTGAAACAGCCCCGGGTCGATTTGGTAAAGCGGTTGCTGCGCCTTGACCTGTTCCCCTTCGGTAAACAGGCGTTTTTGCACTATGCCCCCGACCTGTGGCCGCACTTCCGCATTGCGAAAGGCGGCAACCCGTCCCGGCAGTTCACTGGTCAGGGGTATAGGTTCGTTTTTCAACGTTACCACCCCGACCCGTGGCGGTGGCGGCGGTGCAGTTGGCGGCGTATCGCGAGCGGCCACCACCAGCCACAAAGAGAGCGAAGTAGCGGCCACCACCACGCCGACAGCAAGAGAGGCGATTTTGAGGCTCATGAGTCCGTATCCTTTTAGATGCTGGGTCAAGGGTTGCGCGGCGCGCCACAAAGCGGCCAAAGGTTACTGTACGAGCGGCAAACTGACCTCAACGTGACCCGCAGATAACATTCGTGTCAGTTAACGCGTTTTTTATCCGACGGCGGCGTTAGCTGACAAAAATGTCAGCCAGCCGTCAGCTTCACGACCGCATGGCTGTCATAAACTCATCACTGAACATGATGTCTTGTGGCAAGGTGGCGGGTTTCATGATTAATTAATCATCAGGTGATAATGACGGGAGTGGCCATGCGATTACTGTTGGTTGAGGACGAAGAAAAAACCTCGTCCTACGTTAACCGCGCACTGAGCGAACTGGGCTACACCGTAGACGTCGCCGGCGATGGCATTGAGGGCTTGCACCTGGCGGTGCAGCAGGACTATGACGCGGTGATCCTGGATGTGATGCTGCCGGGCAAAGACGGCTATGCGGTATTGGAAGGCCTGCGCGCCAGCAAACAGACGCCGGTGTTGATGCTGTCTGCTCGCGGTTCGGTAGACGAACGCGTCAAGGGCCTGCGCCACGGCGCGGATGATTATCTGCCCAAGCCGTTCTCGCTGATTGAACTGGTCGCCCGCATCCAGGCGTTATTGCGCCGCCGCACCAGCGACGGCATTGACGTCACCCAACTGCAAATCGACGATCTGCACGTGGATCTGCTGGCGCGGCGAGTGACCCGCGGCGGGGAGCGTATCGATCTGACCGCCAAAGAATTTGCCCTGCTCAGCCTGTTGGCTCGCCATCAGGGGGAGATACTGTCCAAAATGATGATCGCCGAACAGGTTTGGGACATGAACTTCGACAGCGACGCCAACGTGGTTGAAGTGGCGATTAAGCGACTGCGCGCCAAAATCGACTCCCCCTATCCGCAAAAGCTGCTGCACACGGTGCGTGGCATGGGCTACGTGCTGGAAAATCGTCCGCTGCATCGCGATGCGCCACGGATAATCGCCTGATGAAAATTTCCATTTCCAGCCGGATGGCATTGATGTTCGCGCTGACCATGGCGCTGATCATGCTGGTGCTGGCGCTGTTTCTGCGCAGTTCGCTGCTGACCTCGTTGCAAAACCAGATGCACAACGAGCTGCACTTTCGCCATTCGCTGGTCTCCCCCTTTATCGAAGCCAAAGGGACCGCTCGCGACTGGCCAATGGTGCAACAAAAGCTCAATACCCTGTCCAACAGCGAAGGCAGCCAGGTGAAATACTGGGTGATCAGCGAGGATCCGCGTTACCGCTTCGGCGGTGTTCCCCCGCCGGGCACCCACTGGTCAAAACTGCCGGACGGTTTCGCCACTGCCGCTAATCCTGACGGCGATTGCCCGCTGTATATGCTGATCGCGACGCTGCCGCCGCTGGGCGCTCGCCCAGAGGTGCGCTATGTGGTGGCGATTGATTCTGCCCCCTATATGGGCACGCTGAGGGAGTTCACCCAGGCGCTGGTGGTGATTTCGCTGCTGGGGATTGGGCTGGCGGCACTGCTGGGCTACGCCATCTCGCGCTTCGGTATGCGACCGGTGCTCAATCTCAGTGAACAGGCGCACCGCTTGGTGCCCGGCACTACTGGCCAGCGGCTGGACAGCGCCACCTTACCGGCCGAACTGCGCAACCTGGCGGAGTCTTTCAATGGCGTGCTGGCGCGCCAGGAAGTGGCCTGGCGGCAGTTGGAGAGCTTTAACGCCGACGTGGCGCATGAGTTGCGCACCCCGCTCACCAATCTGATTGGTCAAACCCAGTTGGCGCTGGCTCGCGAACGCAGCGTACAGGAACTGGAAGAACTGCTGCAGTCGAACCTGGAAGAGCTGGAACGCATGACCTCGATCGTCAACGACATGCTGTTCCTGTCCCACGCTCAGGCCGGACAATACGCTACCCAACTGAGCGAAGTATCGCTGCGGGAAGAATCTATGAAAACGGCGGAATACGTCGAACCTTCGTTTATGGAAAACGATTTGACCATTGAGATTTCCGGAGAAGTGCGGGCGCAGGTTGACCGGCGGCTGTTCCATCGCGCGCTGGCTAACCTGCTTGAAAACAGTGCGCGCCACGCCGTCGCGGGCAGCGCCGTTTCGGTACTGCTGCAGGAGCA
Organism: Serratia sp. AXJ-M; assembly: GCF_046531865.1. Taxonomy (NCBI): domain Bacteria; kingdom Pseudomonadati; phylum Pseudomonadota; class Gammaproteobacteria; order Enterobacterales; family Yersiniaceae; genus Serratia; species Serratia sp. AXJ-M. The sequence goes on from NZ_CP059394.1 coordinate 3,320,131, forward strand.
GCGGGGATTTGCCGTCGTCGCCGTTGCCAACCAGGGCGAAACCATCGCCCCCGAGCACCTGAGCCGGCTGTTTGAACGCTTCTACCGCGTCGACTCTTCGCGCGTTCGCAGCGACATGCACCACGGGCTGGGGCTGTCCATCGTCCGCGCCATTGCGCTGATGCACCAGGGGGAGGCCTTCGTCCACAGTCTCGACGGCGTCAACACCTTCGGTTTCTCGCTGGCGCTGTCGCGGCCAGAGGAAAACCCGACGCCACCGGCGCCAAAACCGCTGCCGGCGGCTCCCGCCATCGCCGAGATTAAGCGGGAAAGCCTGTCGTGATTTATTGTACCAACGCCAACACGCGTTTTTCCTGACTGCGGCTGGCGGCGATCGACAGCAGGATCTCTTTCACCACCAACGCCGGCGCCGACAGGGAGTGCTGTGCGGAAATGCACAGCGACAGCGGCACGCTAAGCGACGGAGCGTTGATTCGAGCCATCCAGGCCTTGGCCGGGCCAATCATCGCCCGCGCCACCGACTCGGGTAAAATGGTGGCCCCCAGGCCGCTGGCGATGGCCGCGCTCAAGGTGCTGGAGGACTCGATTTCACCAATCACATTGGCGGCCAGCTTGCGCACCGCCATGGCTTCATCCACCTGGGTGCGTACCACATCACCTTCGCGCGGCAGGAACAGATTCAGGCGCGCAACGTCCAGCAGATCAACGTTGTTACCCGGGTTCGGCACCGCACGCGTCGCCACCAGATAGAGATCTTCTCGCATCAGCGAGGTGGCCTGAAGGCCCGCAGGCATTTTGGCACCGTAGATCACCGCCATATCCAGACTTTGACCGGCAACCTGTCCGGCGAGCGTAGATCCGATGTTCTCATTCAGACTGAGTAAGATACCCGGATGCTGATCGCGTACCGCCTGCAACAGCGGCAGCGCCAACTGTGATGCCAGGCTACCCGGCGCCAGCCCGACGGACACCTGACCGCTCATCGCCTGTCCGGCGCTGTTGACCGCGCTCTGCGCCTGTTCGCACTGGCGCAAAATGGTCTGGGCATGGGCATACAGGATGTTTCCGGCCTCGGTCGGCATCACGCCGCGCTTGGTGCGGATCAGCAGTTGCTGTTTCAGCTCCCCTTCCAGGGTGGCCAACTGCTGGCTGAGCGCCGGCTGCGCAATATGCAGCACCTCCGCCGCCTGGGTCAGGCTGCCGATATCGACGATTTTCACAAAATACTTCAGACGTCTGAAATTCATATTGCCTCCGTCATGCCGCTGAACTGCGTTGACAGAACGGCAGCAAGATCCGGGCCAGACCGACGAAATAAGAGAAGCCGTTAACTAATCACAGGAAAAATAAGAAAAAATGATGCTGGTGCTCAATGCCTCCCTGCGTTGGGCGACCCAGAACGGAGAAGGTTTGCACCAGCGTGAAGCACGCGGAGTGCAGCCTGTGGTCGCTCCTGAACCATTGCGCAGCAGAGCATCAATAAAAGCCATAAAAAGCAGCAGGTTGAATAATCTTGCAGCAAACGAAACGGCAAGGCGTTTTCAGACTTTACAAGCCCGCATCACCCCGCTATTATTCGCCCCGTTCACACGATTCCTCTGTAGTTCAGTCGGTAGAACGGCGGACTGTTAATCCGTATGTCACTGGTTCGAGTCCAGTCAGAGGAGCCAAACTCTTGTTTTCATGCCGCTCTGCGAATCCTTATGTAATTTAGATTCAATAAGTTAGCGTGAAAAGTCTTCCCGATGTATTTTTAGTTTTCCCTCCGCATCGGGAGAATTTGGTGGTCAGATTTGGGGTCAAGTTGGTTCGATGACGGAGTGACCCCCAAATGTCTCTTAACGACTCAAAAATCCGCAACTTAAAACCATCCGCAAAACCCTTTAAAGTCTCCGATTCCCATGGTCTGTATCTGCTGGTTAATCCAGGCGGTTCACGTCTCTGGTATCTCAAATATCGTATCAATAGAAAAGAATCTCGCCTTGGCTTAGGCGCATACCCTGATGTGTCTTTGGCTGATGCTCGTCAACAGCGTGATGGTATCCGTAAATTGCTGGCGCATAATATCAATCCTGCACAACAGCGCTCTGCGGAAAGATCCACTTCCTCGCCAGACAAAACTTTCAAGTATGTGGCACTGGACTGGCATAAAAGCAACCGAACATGGTCAGAGAACCACGCCTCCCGTCTGCTTGCCAGCATGAACAATCATATATTCCCTGTGATTGGACACTTGCCCGTAGCAGAACTAAAACCTCGTCACTTTATTGACCTGCTAAAAGGCATTGAGCAAAAAGGTCTGCTGGAAGTCGCAGCACGCACCCGGCAGCATATGTGCAACATCATGCGTCATGCCATACATCAGGAGTTGATAGAGAACAATCCGGCAGCAAATCTGGAGGGTATCATCTCCCCGCCCGTTAAACGTCACTACCCCGCCCTTCAGTTGGAGCGGCTACCGGAACTGTTGGCTCGCATTGAGGACTACAAGCAAGGACGAGAGTTAACCCGCCTGGCCGTATTACTCACCCTTCACCTATTCATCCGTTCCAGCGAGCTTCGTTTCGCCCGTTGGTCTGAGATCGATTTCAAAAATAGAATCTGGACCATTCCTGCCACTCGCGAGGCCATCTCCGGTGTCCGCTACTCTGGGCGTGGTGCAAAAATGCGCACTCCACATATCGTTCCACTCTCCCGTCAGTCCATCGCTATTCTGAAACAGATACGGGAAATATCCGGGCATCGCGTGCTGATATTCCCCGGTGACCATAATCCGTATAAGCCAATGTGTGAAAACACCGTCAACAAGGCGTTGCGCCTGATGAGATATGACACAAAAAATGAAATCTGCGGCCACGGATTACGGGCAATGGCCTGTAGTGCCCTGATGGAGTCTGGCCTGTGGGCACAGGATGCGGTTGAACGGCAGATGAGTCATCAGGAGCGTAACAGCGTTCGAGCGGCTTACATCCATAAAGCAGAATATCTCGATTCCCGTAAAGCGATGATGCAATGGTGGTCGGATTATCTGGATATGTGCAGGAAAGCGTATGCCCCACCTTATATTTGTGGGAAGGAAATCAGTTACACAATGGGATAACCCCTCTGACAGAATAAGCCACAAAAAAAAGCCGTATCAGTCTGTACTGGTAGGGCATTTTTCTGGCTTCAACTCGGAGAAATTGTTAAGCCGTTTATGAGCATCTTTAACCGAATTGACCTGCGTGAATCGAAAGTGTGAGGTCCGCTTATCATTTAGATCTATCCACGGAAACGGATTGGGTCAGTTATGAGCGAACTATAGTCATTCTAACCCTGAGAATTACACTTTTGAGTGATTCAGGGTATGCGCTTACTGGTTACGAATATTGAGCGAGAATCATGTGATGATCGCCGCTTCTCTTTCGAACCAGTAGGTGCTCCGCGTTCGCTAACGAATACTCAGGGCATGCAGATACACTGCTGACTATATTTCTTTCGAAGAGCGTGGAATGCATACCAATCCCCGATGAAAGGAGTTGGTGATGACTGCGACTAATCAATTTGCTGCACATGTTGGTCTGGACTGGGCAGATAAAAAACACGATGTCTGTGTTCAGTTCAAAAACGGTGAACGCGTATTCCATGTGATTGAACATACGGCAGAAGCGCTTGATATCTGGCTTACTGAGTTACACCAGAAGGTAAAAGGCAGAATCGCAATAGCTCTCGAGCTGAAGAAGGGCCCCGTGGTATATGCTCTTCAAAAATATCCCTTTATCACCGTTTTCTCCGTCCACGCTTTGTCCCTGGCTCGTTACCGGCAAGCCTTCTCACCCAGCGGCGCTAAAAATGACCCGCAGGATGCCGAGCTAGCATTAGAGTTAATGCTACGCTATCCCCAAAAGATAAAAGCCATTGAACCCGACAACGCAGATATCCGGTTACTCCAGCAATTAGTTGAGCAGCGCCGACTGCTGGTCGAAGACAAGCGTCGCTTTGTAAATCGGCTCATCAACACGCTTAAGCAGTATTACCCCCTGCCCCTGGAATGGTTCTCCCATCGGGACAATTCACTGTTCTGCGAGCTAATCATTCGCTGGCCCAGCCTGCAACAACTCAAACGGGCTCGCAGCGATACTGTTCGTCATTTTATGAACGCTAAAGGTGGTCCTGCTGTTGCATATACCGAACAGCGGGTTGCAAGTATTGCCAATGCTATTCCACTGACCACAGATAAAAGTGTAATAGAGGCAAATGCATTGATGGCAACAGCACTCGCATCTCAAATCAAACTGGCAGGCGACCTAATCAGAACCTACGACGAACGTATTGAATCCTTATTCGGTACGCTTCCGGATGCAGAACTGTTCAAATCACTTCCTGGAATGGGACCGTGCATGGGTCCAAGGATGCTTGCCGCACTGGGTGATAACCGCGACCGCTTCAACAGCGCTGAAGAAATTCAAAACTACGCAGGTATTGCACCGGTGACAGAACGAAGTGGCCAGAAATCCTGGGTTCACTGGCGATGGCAGTGTGCTAAGTTCGTCAGGCAGACTTTTGTTGAATGGGCTGCCAAGACGGTTAACTCATCATACTGGGCCAGACTTTATTATCAGGGACTGCGAGAAAAAGAGAAATCGCACCAATCTGCAATCCGGGCTCTTGCTTTCAAATGGATAACGATCATTTACCGCTGCTGGAAGACCAAACTCGGTACGATGAAGCGAAGTATTTGCTGGCTCTCGAAGCGCGACACTCGCCCTTACTGAAGCCATAAAAAGCTTGTTGAATGTCTCAGGGCGTGAAGCGGACGCTGGTGTTCTTTGAATAAATCCGGCTTCTGTGCTTGTGCACTAATCCAGGGAAGAAAAATATTGCGTCGGTGATTTACCCAGCGCTTTTCTGAACATCGTAATAAACGCACTGACCGAATCATATCCCAGCGTTCCGGCTACGCGCTGCACGGGCTGACCTTCAGACAGATGGCTCAGGGCAATCATCAAATGCAGCTGCTGACGCCAGCGACCAAAGCTCATTCCTGTCGCCTCTTTTATCAGCCTGGCCAGAGATCGTTCGCTGATGGCCAGATGAGCAGCCCAATGCTTTAACGTTCGCCGGTCATCTGGCTCATTAAAAAGTGCCTCAGCCATAATCCGGATTTTAGGATGATCTGATACAGGAAGATGGAGTGCTTCAACCGGCACATCCGGAATATGCTCCAGCAGCACCGCTGCAAGCCTGGCGGTTTTACTGTCAGGAGAATAAGCATGTTCCTGCTCTGCAAGATACAGAACAAGCTCGCGAACCAGAGGTGTAATCGCTATGGTACAGCAGATTTTCGGCATCGCTGCCGTGCCGGGCTCGATGAATAAAAGGCACGTGTCTGCATTCTTCGTGATCCGGCAACGGTGGGGGATTTCTCCCGGAACCCAGACGGCATGTCCTGGTGGAACAAGCCACAGCGCATCCTCAACCTCACAGCGCACTGCACCGCGCAAAGAGAGAATAAGTTGCCCCTTGCGATGAGCGTGCGGACTTTGCCCGGCATACTCACCTGACGATGATACATGCAGGGCGATAGCGGCCTGACTGAAATCATCGGCATTAAACTCTTCCGGCGAGGTCACAGATTTTTTATTAACTGGCATGATTTAGCTATATGTTGTCAGGTTATCTATATTCTGTAACTCATGCGTCCTTTAAAGTCTTTCTTTTTTCAGAGAAAGCAAAACTTATGTCCCACACTACGAACAAGTGGTCTTCAATCATACTTGTGACCGGCATCCTTTTTATCGCCATTAACCTGCGTGTTCCTTTTACCGCTATAGCACCCGTTTTAGAGTCCATTCGCCATGATTTTGGGCTAAGTATCACAGCCGTTGGGTTGCTTAACTCGCTTCCTTTACTGGCCTTTGCCGCCTTTTCTCCACTGAGCGCATCGATTTCCCGCAAGTACGGCCTGGAACGCACCCTTTTTGGTGCCCTGGTCGTGATTTCAGCGGGGATTCTGCTTCGCTCAACAGACAGCGTCTGGGCGCTTTATGGCGGAACAGTGTTAATTGGTATCGGGATTGCCCTGGGCAATGTCCTGCTGCCTGGCCTGATCAAACGTGACTTTTCCGGCAACGTGGCTTCCGTGACGGGAGCATATTCCATCACCATGGGCGCCGCTGGCGCCATTGGATCTGCCATTGTCATTCCTCTAACGCAGAGCTGGGGCTGGAACATCGCGTTAGCCATGTTGGTTATTGCACCGCTCCTTGCGTTGCTTTTATGGTTGCCGCAGTTGAAGAAAAAGCATCAACTGCCAGTAGCAGGTGAGAAAAAAGCAGCGACCGTTGCGGTCTGGCGCTCGTCTCTGGCGTGGCAGGTCACCTTGTTTATGGGCCTGAATGCGATGCCGTTTTATGTTGCGGTCGGCTGGCTGCCAGCCATTCTGACAGACAGTGGGCTCTCCTCAGCTCAGGCTGGTGAGGTACATGGCATCCTTCAGCTCACCACCGCCATTCCCGGCCTGATTCTGGCAGCCACGCTGCGTCGTCTTAACGATCAGAAATTAGCCGCTGCTGGCGTCAGCCTGTTAACCGCAGTGTCCTTTATTGGCATCCTTTATTTGCCAAATCTGGCGATGCTGTGGGCTGCACTCCTCGGCTTCGGCTCGGGTGCCAGCATGATGCTGGGTCTGACCTTCATCGGGTTGCGCACTACAAACGCTGGTGATGCTGCCGCGCTGTCAGGTATGGCGCAGAGTATCGGTTATCTGATGGCGGCGATGGGACCGCTGTTGCTGGGTAAAGTACAGGAGTTGTCCGGAGGTTGGACGGTGCCATTACTGATGACCACAGCAATCTCAGTTGCAGGAGCCTGCACCGGAATGGCTGCCGGACGAGATGCGCACCTGGAACCTGTACAGCAGCCGGGCTGAATGGGTTTACACAGCAAGGTACCAGCTGATCCTCTGCGGCGGATGCTTTCCATCGAGGTTCTGAAGCGTCTTAATGGTACCGGAGCCATCTGTACTATCCCGATGAGCGGACTTTTCGGTGAAAAGGCCGCTCAGGGCGAGCGTAACATTCAGCGGCCGCCCTGAAGCTCAGGGCGATCGCGGTCAGTAATAATATAATAAACAAGCCTTATGACTGTTTGGCAACGATGAATCGCTTTTCATCACTCATAAAGGCTTTTTCACTGGCGGGTGAAAGGATGGCACCGAAATTCATATGCGCGCGGAGTTTCCATGATGGAGGAACATTCCACTCAGTGCGAATATCTTCATCGATCAGAGGATTATAATGCTGCAGGTTGGCACCAATTCCTTTTTCAGCCAGCGCCAGCCAGACAGCATACTGTGCAATACCTGTGCTGTGCTCAGACCATACCGGGAAATTGTCCGCATAGGCCGCAAACTGCTCCTGTAGTGACTTGACAACATCCTGATCCTCGAAAAAAAGTATTGAGCCGGCAGCCGCTGCAAACCCGTCTATTTTATCTGAGGTGCCGGAGAAACTTTCTGCAGGCACGATTTTGCGTAACTGTTCACGCGTGAGTTCCCATAAGCGAGCGTGCTGCTCACCCAGTAAAATCAGAAGCCTTGAGCTTTGCGAGTTAAAAGCAGAAGGAGCCTGCTTCACTGCCTCAATGACAGTGCCGATCAGCTCGTTCTCCGGGACAGGAATATCTTTTCCAAGTACATAAATGGTGCGTCGTTTTCTGGCAAGCTCTAAAAAGTTACCTGTCATGAATTAGCCCTCAGATGAATTGTTTGACATCGTAATTTGCCCCGTCTTGCCCTCTGACTGGACTGATAGGGTCAGCATGCAATAATACACGCTGACTCATTAGTGCATGCTTTCCGAAGGATTACGGACAGGATGCGACATTGTTAAAAGTTTGGACTGGAAGTAAAGATGCTTCATCAGCCCACGCTTCTGAAGCATTAACGGCTCCGCATCTTATTAATCTGAATACGCCTCCGAAGACACGGTCAGTGTGATATTATCGCTTACATAAGGAACGTATTTATCAATTTTAAAGTCTGATCTCTTAATCACACCGGTGGCGTTAAAACCTACCGCATTTTTCTTCTCCATAGCCTGAAAACCTGCTTTGTTCAGGGTTGCATGAAGAATAACCGGCCGGGTTATGGATTTAATGGTTAAATTTCCCCGTACGTCATACTTATCACCATTCATTTCAATGCTGGTGCTTTTAAAATTTGCGACCGGATATTTCTCCGCATCAAAATAATCTGGCTGACCAAACTCTTTATTCAGTGCTGGAACGCCGGTATCAATACTGGCTACAGGAATGTTGATATCAACCAGTGATAAAATTTTTGTTGCCGGATCGAACTTAACTGTGCCATCTACATGATGAAGGGATGCCGTCGGGTTCGAAAAACCTAGGTGGTTCCAGCTAATAACCACAGACGTATGCGATTCATCAAGTTTATAACTCGCTGTTTTCGCCTGTGCAGCAGTAGTAAAGAGAAGTGAAAATAACAGTGAAGCAGAAAGTACATGATATTTCATTGATATAACCCGATTCATAAGGATTGATTGTTATTAGCGCAGGCGCTTATATAGCAAGCCGGCTTATTTGATAAAATTTTCGTTATTACACAAAAAAATTATTTGTTCGTGCTGGCGGCTAATGGCTATCAGTGTTCGTAACGTATGACATTATCGTGTCACAAACTCAGCATTACCAACTCATTATCTGGTTATTTCAATAATTACGATGGTTAAGCCGCAGCAGCATGGCACATGCAAATCTCTTGATTTCAGCGCTATAGTAGATTTAGACTAACTTATCTTCAAGTACCCACCTCAAGGTAAGTATGGAAAAATTCAACGACTGTTTTACACTGGACAACAAAGAACCCGGTAATGTTTTGCGGGAGGCATGTCCTGCCCGTGAAGTTCTCGAGGTTCTGGTGAGCAAATGGACATTGCTCATTATTCATGCCCTTTCTGACGGTGCATCAAGGCCGGGTGATTTGCGAAGAAAAATTCAGGGTATATCAGAAAAGGTGCTGTCACAGAATCTTAAGGAACTTGAAAGCAGGAATCTTGTTACGCGCACTGTCTTTCGTGAAGTACCGCCCAAAGTCGAATATGCACTCACGGAACTGGGAACGTCCCTCTGGCAGGCAGCGAATGAACTCAACCGGTGGGTAGAACAAAACTGTCACTTTCTGATTAAAGACACTGATCCTTCCATGTGACATGCCATTGTTCATTTATGAGTGCTGCGGGCTAACAGGAGCATATAAGAAGGCAGGCTGCAGGCGCCGAAAAGCGACTTCCCTTGCTGGCTCAGAGGCGGTATCGCCTGCTGGCCATGAGGGAACAGCAAGGCATTTTAACAACAAGTCCCTGCAGTTTGTTGTATCAGTACAAAAAGCACTCGCGTCTCAGTCTTTGCCCGGCCCATGGTCAAACCGGGTTCCTTTGCCGATGGCATAAAACTGCCCCCCGGCGACATAATGTATGGTTCGTAATTCGTCAGGTGCTTCATCAAATATCCAGTGTCCATTGCGAAAAACCCGATCGTCACTCCACGCGCCGGCAATTTCTCCCATAAACAGATTATGTTCCAGCTCATATGCCGCGTTGGGTATTACCTTACATACAAGCCAGCCAGCACAACCCTCTACCAGCGGAACATCGAACTCTTTCAGGTAGAACGTCGGTATTTTATGATTCTTGTCAGGCCTGTCACGGTAGCTGTGCTCACCTGCGTACAAAACGGTTTCCATCTGGCTGACTACGGGGATCTGTACGGCAAACAGACCACTTTCTTCCACCAATCCACGGGTATAAGCCTGCGGACCGATATACGCCATGACTTTATTGATCCCCACCAGACTCACCCAGGCAGCGGCCATCACATTGGCATTACCATTATGCTTAGCGGAAATCATTGTAGTTGGGCCGACCTGCAATAATCGATATGCTTTGTTCAGTTCGACTGGCTGTAAAGACACACGATTTCTCCTTCCCATAAATGAAAAATGTGCCGTTATCAGCAACGGCACATTTGAAGGCGTTTTAATACACTGATGATCGCCTGAAGATAATCAGGCTAATACCGTTTTGTATCGTCCGGCCTGAGCTGCGATTTCTTCGTCAGTTATCGTCGCGCTTCCGCCTGTAATGAACGGCTTGATGTAGTTCATACCCAGATACCCGGAGATGGTTTCAAAAGACAGCAGGTACTCTCCTACCGTATGTCCGGCAGCGCCATCAGGCTGATAGGCAGACTCAGCACCTCCAAGCGAAACTGCCAGCATGAGTTGCTTGTCGTGCAGCGCCTGTGTTTCTCCACCATGTGACCAGCCGTACGTCAGTACATCGTCAAGCCACTGTTTCAGAAGTGGCGGCGTGCTGTACCACTGCATAGGGAACTGCAGCACGACACGATCCGTCTTCTCCAGGGCAGCCTGTTCAGCGGCCACGTCGATTTTGCCATCCGGATACAGGTCATAGAGATAACGCACTTCAACGCCTGTCAGTGATGCTGCACCTTTTGCCAGGGCTGAGTTTACCCGGGACTGATTAATGTTGGGATGGGTAACAAATACTGTTGTTTTCATAGCGATCTCTTATTTTTTCAGAAGAATGTTTCGTCAATTTCAAGCCGGGATAAGGCTTCGTTGATATCATTTAATTCGGCGTCACTGAGCTGAACATTTGCGGCGTGAAAATTCTCTTCCAGCCGGTGTAGTTTTGTTGTTCCCGGGATCGGCACAATGTAAGGCTTCTGAGCCAGCTCCCAGGCAAGAACAATCTGTGCTGAAGTTGCGTTGTTTCTTTCTGCAATTTCAGCGATTAGCTTAAGAAGCGTCTGGTTATTTTCCATCACCTCTGGTTTGAAGCGCCCCATCATGCCCCGGTAATCGCCTTCCCCGTAGGTTGTATTAGCTGTGACCTGACCACTCAGGAATCCATTACCCAGCGGGCTGTAGGCCATAAAACCAATATCAAGTTCATCGCAGACCTTAAACAGATCCTGTTCAGGTTTACGCCACATCATTGAATACTGGTCTTCAACCGCAGTGACCGGGCAGATGGCATGAGCCCGGCGTATGTAAGATACGGGCGCATTGGATAAGCCCCAGTACTTTATTTTGCCCTCCGCGATCAGCTCTTTCATTAATCCTGCCACCACTTCCGGCTCAACTTTTGGGTCGACACGATGCTGATAAAACAGGTCGATATGGTCGGTCTTCAGGCGCCTGAGGGAACCTTCCAGTTGCTCTCTGACAGATGCCGGACGGCTGTCTAATACCGGCACCAGCTGTCCATCACTATTTTCCATTCCTGTCACGCCGAATTTGGTCGCGATGACAACGTTGTCCCTGTGTTTGCTGAGCGCTACCCCCAGCAGTTTTTCGTTTTCAAATCCGTAAATGGGGGCAGTGTCGAAAAGGTTGCAGCCCAGCTCTACAGCCTTGTCTATCAGCTTTGTCCTTTCCCGGATCTCAACTGAATAGCCATAGCCATGGTCCATGCCCATGCACCCCAGCCCCATTTCCGAGACATGAAGCCCCTGGCTACCTAACCTTCTAATTTTCACGATTATTTCACCCTTCTTTAAGGTATTAACTACTCTTAGATGCTAAGTATACGGTTGGATTTATTGCTGAAAAATTGTTAATTTAGAAAATCAGAATTGCTAAAATCACAATTATTATGAATAAAGTCGATGCCCTGAGATTTTTTGTTACTGCTGCAGAAACAATGAATTTTCGCGAAGCGGCAGTCAGGCTGGCCATTTCTCCATCCGTGGTGACACGCACGATTGCTGATCTGGAACATCAGCTTGGCGAACCGCTTTTTAAGCGCAATACCCGATCCATTGTGCTGACCAGCTTTGGTGAGTTTTTCTTGCCCCGTGCCATGCGGCTGCTTGAAGACTCAGAGGCCCTTTTCCAGACGGCCAGAGATGACAATGAGATGAAGGGTGTTGTGAGGATCACGCTATTCCGGTTTCCCGGCCACGAGCAGGTGTTATATGAGCTTCTGACCGCTCTCGATCCCTATCCTGAGCTGTTTATTGACTGGCGGTTAGACATGATGAAGCTGGATACTGTCCAGAACCGTATTGATATGGGGATCCGTATAGAGCGGGAGCCAAACCCGAATTTTATCGTCAGGCCCATTACGCTGGTTCATCATGCCCTGATGACTTCTCCCCGGCTCATTGACAGGCTGGGCGCACCGAAAAATTTTGAAGACCTGCGTCAGCGTTACCCTTTCAGCGGTCTGCTTAACCCTGAAACCGGCAAGGTGTTTGAATTTATGCTCGACGGCGTCAATACCTTTATTCCCCGGCACCTGGAGTTTTTTACCACCGACTCCCAGTCTGAGATTCAGGCTGCGTTAACCGGTAAAGCCGTGATTCAGTCGAGTAATCTGGCCTGCAGGGAATACCTTGAAGACGGCAGGCTGGTGAATGTCCTGCCGGAACTGAAACTGGAAACCTGGCAGCTTTATCTTTACCGGCCCTATCAGACCCTGGTACCACAGCGCATCAGGACCGTTTTTCACATCCTTGAAAATATTTTACTCAGACACTTTAGTTAAAAGAGGGCCCGGATGTGGCTGGCGCTCTTAGCCGGCGTCCCCCCGTAAACCGGAGATGTGAATTTCTGGGTACAGCCTTTCTCCGGGAAGTCGCTGCTCCGGGATGCTCATATCCGCGAAATAAAGTCTGCCGTTCTTTCAGGTCCCCTGAATACTGCTGACTTTTAGTATGCAACGGGGAGCTGTGACAGACGTATCAACTGAATATTTCATCTATCCAGTCTGCAAATGCACGTACGGCGGGTGAAAGAAAACGCTGATGGGGATAAAGCAATGCGACAGGAACAGACGACGGCTGCCAGTCGGCCAGGACTTCAACCAGCGTTCCTTTCTGAAGGTGTTCTGCTACAACGTTCTCAGCAAGCTGCGCCAGCCCGAATCCTTCGAGGCACATTTTTATATAGAGTCCCGTCTCGTTGACGGCTGCCTGCCCCCTGACGGGTACGGACAGCGTTTCTGTTCCCTTTACAAAACGCAATTCGTCTGTACGCCGGCTTTGTCCGGAAAAATAATGAATAGCCCGGTGATGAGATAAATCTTCAGGTGACTGCGGAATACCGTACTCCCTGAGATAATCGGGAGAGGCGCAGGTGATCCAGCGAAATTCTCCGAGCGGACGGGCTACAAGCGTGGAGTTAAGTAACTCTCCGGTTCTGATCACGCAGTCCACGCCCTCCTGAACCAGGTCAACCTGCCGGTCGCTGACGCCGATCATCAGGTAAATATCAGGATAACGGCTGTAGAACTCTTTCAGGTTTGGCATCACGAGGAAGTGCGCTATACCGCCGGGCATATCAACGCGTAAACGACCACGGGGGCGCCTGTTCGAATCGGCCAGACTGGCTTCCGTATGTTCAATTAAGGCCAGAATTTCCCGGCACTGCGCCAGATACTGCATACCTTCCGGAGTCAGGCTGACACGTCTTGTGGTCCGGTTCAGCAGACGCACCTGCAGATATTTCTCCAGGTTTTTGATGGTGCTGGTAACAGTAGAAGAAGGCAGGGACAGTGTTTCCGCTGCCCGGACAAAGCTTCCGGCCTCAGCCACCCTTATAAAAACCTGCATAGCCTGAATACGATCCACCTGATTGCGCTCCTGAATAGCATGTGACGGTGATAACCATCATTATTCGCAAATTCTGAATGATGAAAACACGTTAGTCATCTTTTTCAGCTTAAACAGGAGGCGTATTGTTTTCCTTCTGAACCTGAAAGAGACAATTCAAATGACCGATTACTGCAGAAATATTGTTAACAATCAGACGGCAAATGCTCCGGTAACGCTGATCAGCGGTGCAACCATACTGAGTATGGATGAGAATGTTGGTAACCATGAACGTGGCGATATTCTTGTCACAGGGTCAACCATCACCGCCATCGGTAAGGACCTGAACGCCGAGGGTGCTCACGTCATTGATGCCACAAATATGATTGCCATGCCGGGGATGGTCGATTCTCATCGTCACGCCTGGGAAGGCCAGCTGCGCCGCATCAACCCAAACGCCACCTGTCTGGACGACTATAGCAATGCCACGCACTTCTCGTTTGCGAAATACTATCGGCCCGCAGATATCTATGTCGGTAATCTCCTGACGGCGCTGGGCGCGATTGATGCGGGTATCACTACCATGATTGATAACTCGCACAACAGCCGTACCGCAGCACATGCAGACGCCGCCGTTGAAGCCCTGCTTGATGCCGGAATTCGCGCTATTCATGCTTCCGGCGCGCCGGTAGCAGGCGAATGGGACAGAGCGCACTGGCCGGGTAACTGGCAGCGTCTGCAGGAAAAATATTTCAAAGACAATCCTGAGGGACTGGTTTCTCTGGGCGTCATGGCCCAGCTGGAGCCGGAATTGTGGGCCGAGGCCCGCCGGCTCGGGCTGCCAATCGTGACCGAATTCTTTGGCGCTGAAATGGCTTCAGAGCTTAAATCACTGCATCAGCAGGGCCTGCTGGGCCCGGACAATATCTTCAATCACTGCACAGCACTGCCTGATGAGGGCTGGGAAATCCTGCGTGAAGCCGGCGTACGAGTGAACGTCTGTCCGCGCTCAGATTCGCACTATGGCATTGAAAGCGGGATGTTTGCCATTGAGGCCGCGCAGCGCCATGGCATCAATCCTGGCCTGAGCGTGGATAACGAAACGTCTTACAGCACAGATATGTTTATGGAAATGCGCGTGGCGTTCTATCTGCAGCGAGTAATGGGTATGCATAAGCAGCACTGCTGTGATTCAGGGCATTCTCTGACAACGCTCCCGGCAGCGCAGCTGCTGAAGTCGGCAACCGTCGATGGTGCGACCTGTGCCGGACTACAGGATAAAGTGGGTAGCCTGACGCCAGGCAAACAGGCCGACCTGATCCTGATTAACGCTGCTGATCTCAATCTCTATCCGAACGGGAATGCCTTCGGGACGGTGGTGCATGCAACTGAACGCAGCAACATCGATACTGTCATGATTGGCGGGCGCATCGTCAAGCAGAACGGCAAAGTTCTGGGCGTGGACAGCGAGCGTCTTCGTGCTGCCATCGATGAATCACGCGAACACCTTTTCGCCGCCGCCGGGTATGAGCCGGACATCTTTGCGGAGAAATTCCTGCCGCTGGTACAGGCAAACTGACAGGGAATAACAGCATGAGCGCGATTTATTACGTAATAGCTTTTGCAGCGGGTCTTGGTATTACCTTGCAGACAACCCTGAACAGTCAGCTCGCAAAAGGACTCGGGGGCGATCCGGTCACCGCCGCGTTCTTTTCCTTTACGGCCGGGGCGTTGAGCCTCGGGATTTACTCGCTGCTACGTGGCGGGTTATTTAGCTCTCTCGCTGCTATTCCTTCGCAGCCAGCATGGAGTCTGGCGGGCGGCCTGATCGGTGCCTGTGCGTTGTTCAGCTACGTGGTGCTGGCACCGAAAATCGGTTTTTCAGCCCTGCTCGGGCTGGCAATCGTTGGGCAGTTACTCTCGTCGCAGATGATTGACCATTTCGGTCTGCTGGGTGCTGTACGGCGACCGGTTTCGCTACTCAAACTGGGGGGCATGCTGGTCATGCTGGCAGGACTCGCCATCATGCTTTTTGGTGACAAACTTTCAGCGCGTTTTTTGCCCTGACAGGGTGGGAATAGCTTGTTACTGCCGTCTGCCATAATGCAGATGGCCTTACGCTTTTGGTCAGGCGCGATGCGAAACTTTTATATGCGGGAGAAATAACATGTTTTCAGTGTCTGCTGATGCCAGAAATTTGCTGGGAGAGTGCCCAATCTGGTGCGAGAGGACACGCAGGATTTACTGGACTGACATTGAAGGCAGCGAGCTGCTTGCCCTTGAAGAAGACACCAGTGTTGTGATGCGCTGGTCCCTGCCTGAACGCCTCGGATCGTTTGCTCTTACTGAACATTCTGACGTTTTATTGATGGGACTGGCGTCCCGATTCGCCTTCTGCGATCTGAATACGGGTATCTTTACGCCGGTTGTGGCGTCACCGGGAGGACCGGGAACACGGACAGGGGATGGTCGGTGCGACCGCGAGGGTAATTTCGTCTTCGGGACCATGGATGACGGATACCCCGCGAAAATCATAGGAAGATTTCACAGGCTAAATGCAGCGACACTCAGCATTGAGACGCTACCCCTGCCTGAGGTGGCCATCCCGAACAGCATCTGTTTCAGTCCGGACGGCAGCACGATGTATTACTGTGACTCGATGCAGGGCCGTATAATGTGCTGTGATTACCCCTCCATGAATAACCAGCGCGTGTTCACTGCAACAGAAGGAAAGGGAGCGCCTGACGGCTCCTGCGTGGACGCAATGGGCTATGTCTGGAATGCCGAATGGGGAGGAAGCCGTGTTGTACGTTATCGTCCGGACGGAACGACGGAGAGTATCCTGCCCTCTCCAGGAATTCAGAGCACTTGCCCGACACTCGCGGGAGAAGCATTCACAACGCTGTATTGTACCATTGCCAGCGTGGGTCTTTCTGTGCCGTCAAGGCATGATGGAGCATTGCTAAGAGCGAAATCAGCCGTATTCCCCGGTTTACCGGAGAGCCGGTTTTCAGCGCACACAGCGTAACCGCTTTGCTATCAGTGCCAACAGGGGGAACAGAGTCTTTCTCTTCACCATATTCGGTTAGGCAGGAGAAAGACTCTGGTATTTATTACAGCAGCTTAAATACGATTATAATGAGCTGCCCGGGGTCAGATTTGCATTTATCCAGGCTGCCACGTCGGTAACCGGAATGTTATGGCGTTCATTGAATGTCTGCTTTTTATCCCATGCAACACCCCGCCCCTGTGCAAAAACGGCACGATACTTAGACATCATGTCTTGCGGGTTGAGCGCGAGTTTATCCATCAGATATTGTTCGCTCCATTCCGTGCAGCTGAAAGGACGGCCAAGCGCTGATTGCAGCTTATCTGCTACCTCTGCGTAGGTCAGTGTATCACCGGCGATATACACAATTTCGTTCCGGATGCGAGGAGTTTTAAATACGATCGCTGCCGTCAGCATCCCGATATCATCGGGAGTTGTCAGCGTCATGGTGTTGTCAATACTGCCGAGTGCGTGAACAGTATCGTTCTGCAGATCGACCACACCGAAGTCTGGTTCGAACAAATAGCTCATGAAGATGCCGGTCGAAATGATGACCCACTCAGTTTCATGCTGGCTGCGTAGTAAATCACGCACGTCAATCTGCGCGTCGAAGATGTCTTGTGGACTGCCGCGTCCGATGGCATCAAAATCGGCACCAAACTGCCATGGAAAATAGCGTGGAATCCGCGCCTGCAGGGCCGCCTGCGCCAGTTTCATCGGTGTATTTATGCCGGCCGCGTACCCCGCGCAGCCAACGACTGTGTCAAATTGCGCAAAGAGGCTGGCCAAATCGTCGACAGAACTCATGACGAGATCGCCCGTGACTATATTAATACCGAGGTTTCTGATTTCCGTGATAACGAATTGTTTTCCAGGTTCATCTGACGTTACGGTACTTTCGCGCAGCAGCACGCTGATTTTCGTTCCCTCCACATCTTTTGCCCGAAGGGCAAGATTTCGCAGAACGGGGAGGCCCAGCTCACCGGCACCGAGCACGAGGATATTTTCAGACGTAGTGTTAAGATCTGTTTTGTTCATAATCTGGCCTTACATGAATTGTTGCACCACTCTAGCAATTCATAACAGGCTAAAAAAGAAGGTACATGTATGATACCGGGAGTCAATGAAATGGATCGGGAAGATATTCTTCAGTATTCGCAGGCTGTTTGTAAGGGGCTGAGAGACGATGATGATGGCTTGCGGCGGGAGGTGCTGGCTCATGCCGGAAGTCGCTGGTCGCTGGGTATCGTCAACACGCTTGGCGTTTATGGCAGACTGCGTCATGCCGAAATTGGCAGGCGTATGCACGGAGTGACTCAGCGCATGCTGACGCGTACATTACGACAGCTTGAGCGTGACGGACTGGTTATCCGCCATGATTTCAGTGAAATCCCGCCACGAGTCGAATACGAACTGTCCGATACAGGTATGGAGTTACTTGTACGGATGATCCCGCTGTGGACCTGGATTGTCGATAATGCTGATCGCTTTCGTGAAGACCGGTTGAGATATGAAAAAAATAACAGTAACCCGGGGACGTAACTGGCCATGAATATAAAACATCACTTTTCATGGTTTGTAACGAATACAAGTATCTGAATAGATAAGCCTTCGGATATGTATGTATACAGTAGTCATCCGGAGACAGAACCGATTTCACCGGGCTCGGCCGGGATGGTGTAATTAAAGAGGATTAGATTTTACGTATCTCTATCATCAATATCAGTCGGTGCATATTTCAAATGGGTGTTATAGCGAATTTGATTTTCGCCACCATTAATTCGGCCTTAAAAATTATCTGACAGGATGACCTATCCTTTCAGAATAATAGGTTGACTGGCGAAACAATATTTTAAAAACTGGTGATTTTTTATGATTCCTAAAATAAATAGTGAAGTCTCTTCTGATTATCATGATCTGCCTGGTTATATTCATGGGGCGAAAATTATCCAAGTCGCTTTGACTAAACACCCTATAGACAATATCAGTGATGTGGTTTATGAGACAGTGAAAAACACTCGTTCTGTCAGGCAATTGCATATGTCTTTTCTGGTTCCTCGTACCAAAATTTTGAAACCAGCCATCATCTATTTTCCTGGGGGAGGATTTATGACAGCTGAGCACAATAAATTTGTGGAAATGCGCATGGCTTTAGCGGAGGCTGGCTTTGTTGTTGCAGCGGCAGAATACAGGACAATTCCGGATACTTTCCCTGCGCCAGTGATAGATGCTAAAGCAGCAGTAAGATACCTTCGTCAACATGCCCACGATTATGGAATTGACCCCTCACGAATTGGTGTATTTGGCGATTCTGCAGGAGGATGGCTGGCGCAGATGCTTGGTACCACTAATGGCGATAAATCATTCGATCACGGCGATTTTCTCAGCCAGTCCGCTGATGTGCAGGCTGTGGCTACGCTTTACGGAATATCAGATCTGCGTAACATAGGTGACGGTTTTCCGGATCACCGACAAAAAGTGCATCAGTCTCCTGCAGTCGCGGAGTCACTGCTAATTAATGGTGTGGCTTTCAAGAATTTTGCAGGTGCCTCCATCAGTTCTGTACCTGAAAAAGCGATAAATGCAAGCCCCATAGGACGTCTCAAAGGATGTAAACCTCCGTTCCTAATAATGCATGGAAGTAAGGATACATTAGTATCGCCTAAGCAGAGCGCAACGCTTTACAAAGCCCTTTTGGAATCGGGGAACAAAACGGACTACGTACTTATCGAAGGTGCAGAACACGGTGATGATCACTGGTATCAACCCGTTGTCATAAATAGGGTTGTTGACTGGTTCAGCGGGCATCTTTGTCCTGATAATACATGATGACTGACGCTCTGTTGAATCACTCAAACTGTTGTCAGCAACGTCCGCTTCACGCCCTGAGACATTTGACAAGCTTTTTACGGCATCAGTAAGAGCGATTTTCGCTCTTCCAATGCCAGCAAAATAGTTAGCGAACGTGGAGCACTTACTGGCTCGAAAGCAAAGCGGCAATCATCAAACCGCATGATTCTGGCACAATATTCGTAACCAGTAAGCGCATACCCTGAATCACTTAAAAGTGTAACTCTCTGGGTTCGAATGACTATATCTGGCACAGGCTGTGTGAAAACTCTGCCCTAGAACTGAAGTGCGCGCATCTACGCAAAATCTGGAATTGCTCGACTGGTTAGTTTACGTATGAGCGCAGTTTTCAGCCCTGTTTTAGTCGCAGTTTAATCTACCAAAACAGTTTTCACACAGTCTGGGCTCGGAGCGGACAGGCTCAGGAGTATGATGTCCGCTATAAGCGAACAGCGGAAGTTCGCATAGAATAAAAATGGCAATGTTGCTTACATCGTCAGAGCTGGCAGTGAAATGTTGACCATTTTGCAGGATGTCCGATGAATTCACGCAATGCGTCGAGAAATACCGTGACTCTGGCAGGTGGGTGACGTAACGCGCGTAGCGCATATATTCCTGTAGATACATGTGGTTGCGATGACATTTCCGGAAAGAGTTGTACCAGCGCGCCACTGTTAATCTCATCTCCCGCCACCCAGTCCGGCAGGAACGCGATCCCCATCCCTTCGACCGCTGCCTGACGCATTGCTTCGAAATCATCACAGCCAAACATAGGCAGGCCCGAGTTTTCTCTGGCCGGATGGCCAATCACGCTCGACCAGCAAAGCAGATCCGCACCGTACAGCTTATCGATTAACCGATGTGAGGCGATGTCGTCCAGCGAGGCGGGAATCCCCGCGCTTTCCAGATAGGCAGGGCTTGCGCACAGCACACGTATTTGCGTTGCTATTTTGCTGGCAATCAACGTGCTGTCGGCCATATTACCAATACGGATGACAACATCAAGGCGTTCAGCGACGGGGTCTGCCAACCGTTCGGTCAGATCCAAATCGAAGCTCAGCGCCGGATACTGTCGGGAGAGTTTTGCCATAACCGGCAGCACATAGCGTTTACCAAATGTGGGATAACACGCCACTCTCAGCACACCGGTTACTTCGCCCTTCATTGACGCCAGTTCCTGCTGCGTATCCTCCAGTGAATCGAGGATCCGTCTGGCGCGAATCAGCAACATTTCCCCGGCATCCGTCAGGGTTAAATGCCGTGTAGATCGCAAAAAAAGCGGGGTATCGAGGTATGCTTCCAGCGCATCAATCTGCCGTCCTATCGAGGAGGGCGTGCGTCCGCGACGGCGACCAGCACCCGAAAAACTGCTTTCACGGGCGACATCGACAAAGACTCCAAGGAACTCGGCAAATTTCTCTGATTGCATCTGTGCATTTCTTGCATAGCTGTTGTGGGGAGAAGCCATCTTATCAGTGATGTGCGCTGAACTTAAGATCCCCTCAGCCGAATGACATTACACAAACACGCACACACTGAGGATAACGACCATGCAAAATCATCAATACGATCCCCTTTATCTATTCATCGACGGTGACTGGATTGAAGCGGGCAATCGCGACACTGTCGCTGTGATTAACCCCGCAACCGAAGCCACTATCGGCCGCTTGCCGCTCGCGACCGCCGCCGACCTTGAACGTGCCCTGTCAGCCACCCGTTCTGGCTTTGACATCTGGCGCCGTACCGTGCCTGCCGAACGCGCCCGCATCATGAAGAATGCCGCTGCCCTGATGCGCGAACGCGCTGAACATATTGCCTCGTTGATGACGCTGGAAGAAGGGAAGCCCCTGGCTGAAAGCCGCGACGAAGTATTGCGTGCAGCCGACTATTTTGAATGGTTTGCGGAGGAAGCCCGCCGCATTGATGGGCGCGTTGTACCGTCAAATCGCCCCGGTGTACTGCAACTGGTCAAAAAAGAGCCCATCGGCCCGGTTGCCGCCTTCACTCCGTGGAATTTCCCGGCCATTACCCCGGCACGCAAATTATCAGCGGCGCTGGCCGCAGGTTGTAGCGTGATCCTGAAACCCGGTGAAGAGAGCCCGGCGACGGCGCTGGCTCTGGCACGCTGCCTGGATGATGCCGGTCTGCCTGAAGGCGTACTGCAAATTGTGTTTGGCGTACCGGATCAGGTTTCCGCCACGCTGATCGCCTCACCGGTTATTCGCAAAGTGGCATTCACCGGTTCTGTACCGGTAGGTCGACTGCTGTCTGAGCGTGCTGCCGCCGGTGTTAAACCGATTACCCTGGAACTGGGCGGCCACGGACCGGTGCTGGTTTTTGCCGATGCCGACATTGATGCGGCGGCAACTGGCGGAGCGGCTAACCGTTTTCGGGGCACCGGCCAAATCTGTATCTCTTCAACCCGTTTTCTTATTCAGCGAGGTGTTTACACACAGTTTGTCGAACGCTTCGTGAGTGCGACGGAGCAACTGATTATCGGCGATGGCATAGCGGAAGGCACTCAGGTGGGGCCGCTGGCGAATATCCGCCAACTGGAAAAAATGGAATCGCTGATTGCCGATGCTGTTGCCCTGGGCGCGAAAGTGCTCACTGGAGGGAAACGGCTCAACCGTCCTGGCTTTTTCTTTGAACCTACGGTGCTTACCGATGTGCCGATGGAAGCACGGATCATGCACGAAGAACCCTTTGGCCCGATCGCCGTGATGCGTCCGTTCGACGCGCTTGAGGACGGGCTGGCAGAAGCAAACCGTCTGCCGTATGCCCTGTCAGCTTACGCTTTTACGCGTGACGCCCGTACCGTGCTGGATGTTGGCGATGGCCTTGAGGCCGGAATGATCGGCATTAATCAGTACCGCATGGTGGCGACGGAACTGCCTTTCGGCGGCATGAAAGAAAGCGGACATGGTTCGGAGGGCGGTCGGGAAGGTCTCAGCCATTATCTGGTGAATAAATTCATCAGCCAAATCTAAAACACACTGGCACTAATGACAGAATATAAGAGGAACTGACCATGAAAGCTGTTGATTTTACTCGCCCGCGTGAAGCTGCACGCGCATTTACTCCTAAACTGTCCGGCTTCGTTGAGCAACCACTGTATTCCGATGTCTGGACAGATCCGGACCTGGCACCACGCGACCGTAGTCTGATTACCATCGCCTGTCTTATCGCGCTGAATCATTCCAATGAGCTACCGGCCCACCTGCGTCGCGGCATTGAAAACGGGCTGACCAAAACAGAAATTTCCGCCCTGATTACGCACATGGCGTTTTATGCAGGCTTCCCGGCAGCGATTACCGCTTCTGGTTATGCCAATGCCACGTTTGAAGAACAGGCCTGAACGACGGCTATCCATCTTCTTATTTCGGGAAAGAGAATCATGAAAGCAATCACTTTTGAACAATTCGGTCCGGCCGATGTACTTAATATCAGTGAAGTCGCAGACCCACAGCTGCGCCCCAATGATCTGCTGGTTCGCACGCGGGCAGCGGGGGTCAACCGGGCCGATCTAACTCACCGACGCGGCGGGTATGGCCGCCCTGATTTTGGCGACTCGACGATTATGGGGCTGGAAATCGCCGGTGACGTTATTGCCGTCGGGGAGAATGTAAAAGGCTACAACTTGGGTGACCGTATTATGGGTATCGTCGGGGGCGGGGCTTACGCTGAAATGGCCCGCATTGATTACCGGATGGCTATGCCAGTGCCGGAAGGTATGGACTATATCCATGCGGCGGCCATTGCCGAGGTCTTTGTAACCGCGCATGAAGCGCTTATCCATCTGGGGAAACTGAAGCCCACGGAAACGGTACTGATCCACGCCGGGGCCGGCGGTGTGGGAGGTGCCGCCGTGCAACTGGCGCATGCGACAGGCGCGACGGTAATCACCACCGCGAATGCTGCAGCACACGATCTCGTTCGCCGTCTGGGTGCCGATCACGCCATTGATTACGTGACAGAAGACTTCTCCGAGGTTGTCGCCAGCAGTACGGATAACAAGGGGGTTGATCTTATTCTCGATTTTATTGGCGCGCCTTATTTTGAACGAAACGTGAATGCACTCAACTTTGGTGGACGTCTGGTGCAGATTGGCATCATGGGGGGGATTGAAAACGCGAAGATCCCGCTGGATCGGGTGTTGTACCGCCATCTGCAGATTATCGGTACGGTAATGAAATCGCGTTCGCAAGAAGTGAAACATGAGATGTCCCGTCGCTTTAAAGAGTGCTGGTTAACTCGCTTCGGTAAAGATGGGCTGAGCCCGGTGATTGACAGCGTATTTCCGCTGGCTGAAGCCAGCAAAGCTCACCAGCGTATGGAAGACGGCCTCAATGTCGGAAAAATTGTGTTGACGATGTAGAGGACGCAAACAATAAGGCGACTTTTCCTGCCTTTTCGTCACTAACCCCCTTCGCTATCTGGCATGAACAGCCCGCGCAATATTCTCTGGGCTGTTCAATGTCAGAGGATGTATGAAGTACCGTCAAAAAAGCATCACTAATGGGTTAAAAGTGATACCAGAGTATTGCTGTTACATTGTTTGTCAAAGCTAAGTTCAGATGTCCGCTCATGGCACCAAACTGCTGTAGGCGAAGCCCATCAGGCTGCTTCGAGCGAACAGCTGACAAAAGGCCAAATGACGAAACGTCGTAGACAAGCGGCTGCACAAAAGATCCAGATGCATCCCGTCAGTCCAACAATACGGCAGGTTCGTCTTTCCTGGGTTACATCAACTCTGCTGGAGATTTGTCATGCAAATAAGATGCAAAGCTCGTTTTATCAGCATGTCGAGTATTATTCTGTGAACAATTCTCAGGAGGTAAAATATGAAAAAGCTTCTGGTGGAGTGACCCCATTCCCGTAGACATTCGCTGTCCTCACGACGAGGCCTTTTCGAAGGCCTCTGGACTGACGCCTCCCAGGTGACTGTGGCGTCGGGTCCGGTTGTAGAACACTTCGATATAATCAAATATATCAGCCCGGGCCATGTCCCGGGTTTTATATATCCGCTTTCTGATGCGCTCTTTTTTTAGCGAACTGAAGAAGGATTCTGCCACGGCATTATCCCAGCAGTTGCCGCGCCGGCTCATGCTGGGTGACAGGTTATTAGCCTGGCAGAACCGTCGCCAGTCATCGCTGCCGTACTGGCTGCCCTGATCGCTGTGCACTATCACGCTTTCGGCAGGTTTACGCCGCCAGACGGCCATCAGCAGCGCATCCAGTGCAAGTTCACGCGACAGCGTCGGTTTCATTGACCAGCCCACCACATTACGGGCAAACAGGTCGATGACCACGGCCAGATAGAGCCAGCCCTGCCAGGTCCGTATATAGGTAATATCCGTTACCCAGACCTGATTGGGTTTCACAACCGTGAACTCCCGCAGCAGGCGGTTAGGTGCTATCAGTGACGGACGCCCTCTGGTCCCACGGGGTATCTTGTAGCCATGTACGGCCCGTATCCTGTTTTGCTTCATGATCTTGGCTACCCGGTTTCTGCTGCATGCTTCACCGACTTCACGTAAGTCGCAGTGAACCCTGCGATAGCCGTAAACACCGCCGCTCAGTGCATAAGAGTCGCGGATTAATTTCAACAATCGCTGGTTATCCTTTTCTCCTGCAGAGACAGGACAATGAAGCCAGACGTAAAATCCGGCACGGGCAACTTTCAAAACCCGACACATCGCGGCGATCGACCATATATCACGGTGATCGTTGATGAAGCGGTACTTTAGTCGGGCTCTCTGGCAAAGTACCGCGCTGCCTTTTTAAGAATATCCCGTTCTTCCTCAGTACGCTTAAGCTGCGCTTTCAGCCTGAGAATTTCCGTTCTGGCATCCAGTAAGTCCTGAGCCTGATGCCCGTTATTATCAGGTTTTACTGAACGGACCCATTTGTAAAGACTGTGCGCCGACACGCCGAGGCGTTCTGAAACGTCAGCAACAGAATAGCCCCGCTCAGTGATCTGGCGGACCGCTTCTTCTTTAAATTCAGGGGTAAAACGTGGTGTGCCCATAGACTCCTCCTATGCTCAAAATATAGGTCAGTTTTGTCTATGGGCTCGGGGTCACTCCAATGAGGCAAAAAAGTGTCTACGAAACCCGGGTCTATTCATACTTCGATGCCACGTCTTTGATCGAGTTGCGTATCTGATGAATAACGCACAGTTGCACTTCAGTCTGTGGATAAATGCTGTTAATCGCCTCAGGGAAGCCGGTCAGTCCGTCCACGCAATCGATCAGGATATCTTCAACGCCACGGTTTTGCATGCCACTCAGTATGGATAACCAGAAGTTAGCGCCTTCACTTTCCGACAGATACAGGTCCAATACTTCTTTTTTGCCTTCCAGATTCAGTGCCAGAACGGTATATACAGCCTAGCTCTGGTAATGGCTTTCTTCGCGGATTTTGTAGTGACTGGCATCCAACCAGACAAAAGGATAGACCTTCACAAGGGGTCGCTGCTGCCACTGTTTAAATTCGGGGATATCTTTATCGGTGACCGCACTGATGGTGGCGCTGGACACGCTTAACGCTTATAAATCCTCAATTTCCCGGCCGATATCCTGATAGCTCATCCCCAGAGCGAACAGGCGGATGATCTTACGTTCTATCCCGTTGGAGAGTTTGGTCCGGTGCTTTTTTACCAGTTGCGGTTCAAACGTGCCGTTGCGATCACGCGGTGGTGCCAGTTCAAAACTACCGGTCGGTGTTTTGAGGTCTTTTTTACCAGAGCCGTTTTTACGGTTAGCTTCATTAGGTTTAACTAACTATTGACTGTTTCATTTTAAAGGAACTGTACGCATCCATTTACATAAATTTACCAGCATACTCATGCAGTGTTCTACTTGTTCAATAGCAATAAACTCATCCGGCTTATGCCCCTGCGCCATGCTGCCTGGCCCGCAAATCAGGGTGGCAATCCCCGCTTCATCAAACAATCCCCCTTCGGTGCCAAACGCCACGGTTGAGAAATCATTGCTGCCACTCCATTGCGCCAGCCACTGCGCGAATTGCGATTGCGGATCGGTGAGCAGGCTAGGATAGTAGCTCAGCGGCTGAAAACGGATCGCGCTCTCGGCTGCCACCGCCTGCATTTGCGGTAACAATTGCTGTTGCGAGAACAGCTCGACCTCGGTCATCACACCCTGAACATTAGCGCCCGGCAGATAGCGGATTTCAAAATCAAACTGACAATCCTGCGGCACGATGTTCAGCGCGCTGCCGCCCTGAATCATACCGGTCTGGAGCGTGCTATAGGGGGGATCAAAACGCGCATCCTCGATCTGCTTCAGTTGCTGCGCCGCTGCGCCCAGCTGGTTGATAAGCCTGGCCGCGTATTCGATGGCATTGACGCCAGAGGGTGCATAGGCCGAGTGACAGGCGCGGCCATGCACCTGACAACGCATCGCCACCTTGCCTTTGTGTCCATACACCGGGCGCATTTCTGTCGGCTCGCCGATGATACACATGGCGGGTTTTTCCGCAGACGCGCGCAGATAGTCCACCATGCTGCGCACCCCGAGGCAGCCCACTTCCTCATCATAGGAAAAAGCCAGATGCAGCGGCAGGCGCAACGGCTGGGTCAGAAAGTTATCCAGCGATGCCAGCACGCAGGCCAGAAAGCCCTTCATGTCGGCACTGCCACGGCCATAGTAGCGCCCTTCCTGTTGTGTCAGGGCAAACGGCGGCAGCGTCCATTGCTGACCATCGACCGGCACCACATCGGTATGACCGGACAACATCACCCCGCCGTCACCGCCCGGTCCCAGCCGGGCATACAGATTGGCTTTGCGCCCGCTGTCATCCATGATGCGTTGCGACGCGATACCCCGTTGCGCCAGAAAATCTTCAATCCAGGCAATCAACGCCAGATTGGATTCGCGGCTGGTGGTATCAAACGCCAGCAGTGCCGCGAGGATGTCGCGTACCGCGTTACTCATCGCCGGGTACGCCATAGCTCGGGGCATCGCGTGGATCCAGTGCCCGGGTGACGTAAGCCTGCATCTGCGGTTCATACGCCAGCCACAACTTGTGCAGCTCTGCCAATGGGTTTTCTTCTGCCCAATCGACGCGCAGGTCCACCAGCGGCCAGGTGTAATCATCGACTACTTTCACGGCAGCAGAATGCACCGGCCCCGCCTCACCACCAGCGTCGATCCCCGCCTGCAACGCCGTAATCAGACGACTGGTGAGTTCACCGGTGGTGGCTTCAAAAGCCGTCACCATTGCGGCGATCACCGCTTGCTCCGCCAGCATATTGCCTGCGGCCACGCATTCTTTGCCCTGCACCACATGATAAATACCCAGCGTCTTGTCACCGCTAAAGGCGGCGCTGCGACCGCTGGCGTCAATGACAGTCACCTGGCGATACTCGCTAAAGCGATCTTCTGCCAGCGCGCTTTTCAGTGCCTGTTCCGGCGCTAACCCCGCCTCCAGCCGCGCCAGAATCTGCTGCCCCAGTGCCGGTAATGTAATGTTCTGGCTGGATACCGCCCCCACTCCGGCCACCAGCCACGGGCAACGCGCGCCGACGGCAATGCTCGACGAGCTAATGGCGATACCGAGTTGGCCGGACTCCGCACAGCGTGCGGCAATCGAAAGCGTCATTTCGCCTCCCAGTCATCCGGGATCACCGCAATCACATCAATTTCCATCAGCCACTGCGGCTGTGCCAGCGCCGAAACCACCAGACCAGTTGAAATCGGAAACACCCCTTTCAGCCATTTGCCCACTTCCTGGTAAACCGGCTCGCGATAGCGTGGATCGGTAAGATAGGTGGTGGTTTTCACGATATGGCTCAGGTCGCTACCGGCTTCTTCCAGCAGCTGTTTGAGGTTTTTCATCGCCTGTTCGGTTTGAGCGCGGGGATCGCCCAGCCCGACCAGATTGCCTGCAAAATCGGTACCGACCTGGCCGCGCACGTAGACGGTATTACCAGCGCGTACCGCCTGGCAGAGATCGTTGTCCAGCGTCTGATTCGGATAGGTTTCTTTGGTGTTGAACATACGAATACGTTGATGAGTAGGCATAACAGTTCCTTAAAGCGAGTCAGAGGGAGCGCGGTAATGCTGGTACTGGCGCTGGATAGCGATCTGGTCAGCAATAAATTTGGCATCGTGCCAGACGCCCCAGATAAAGGTGGAACCACGACGTGACAACCACGGCAAGCCGAGAAAATAGACGCCAGGCTCGCTGGAAACACCACGATGATGCTGCGGTCTGCCCTGGTCATTAAAGGCATTAACCTTCAGCCAGCTGTAATCGGCCACGTAGCCCGTCGCCCAGATAATGCTGGTGATGCCAGCTTCGGCCAGATTAAGTGACAGCTGCGGATGGGTTACGCAGGCGGGGTCTGGCAGGAACTCACGTGCTTGCGGTTCAGGCGGTAAATCAAGACCGTTACGGTCGATATACGCGTCAGCAGCATCCAGCAATGCGAGATAATTAGCATCGCCGCGCGCAATATTCACCGCCAGGTCATCCTGAAAACGTACGGTGTTAGCGGTGAAACTTTCAGTCAGGCCAACGAGGTTAACGCCCTGCGCCGCCAGACGACGGAAATCGACGGTATGCCCACCGCGTGCGCCACTGACGGCGATGGTGACATGCTCTTTGCCCGGCTGGCTGGCTGCGGCATCCCACAGACCGAGTACCCCAAGCCACCAGCAGAAGTCCCGGCCACGGTAGGAACGTGGTGGACGATCGTGCGGTCCCACCGACAGCCATACGGGCTTACCGGCACGTTGCAGCTCATCAGCAATCTGCACGCCGGAAGAACCGGCACCAACCACCAGCACGCCCCCCTGCGGCAGCTGCTGCGGATTTTTATAGTCTGCCGAGTGCAGCTGTTGTACCTGGCTATGCTGAGGAGCAATCGCCGGGATGACCGGACGCTGGAAAGGACCGGTAGCGGCCACGATACGCTGCACATTGATCACGCCTGCGGAGGTGGTGACGGTGAAACCACTGCGCCCCTGATTGCGTTCAGCGCTTAACACTTCGACGCCAGTATGAATCGGTGACTGGTTCATGGCGGCGTAGCTGACAAAATAATCGGCAACCTGTTCTTTCGCCACGAAGCTGTCAGGTGAGCAGCCGGGAAACTCCATCCCCGGAAAGCGGTCATGCCAGGCCGGACCGTTGGCAACCAGCGAATCCCAGCGACGACTACGCCAGGATTCGGCAATCCGATTTTTCTCCACTACCAGATGCGGAATGCCCAGACGCGTCAGGTGTTCGCTCATGGCAACCCCCGCCTGACCCGCGCCAATAATCAGCGTATCTGTTTCAGTTTTTAATGATGTCATTTCAACGTCCTTCATCCCGCATCACGCAGGGGATTAACCACTTAAGAAGGACCCAAGACTATTGGAGCACGTGCAGGCGGTAAAATATTATAAAGTGAGCGTCTGGATAGAAAATATTTAACCTGCTGGCAACCTTGTCCGCCGAAATAAAATACAAAGCCCTGTTAAAGCCGCATCCGCTCTGCACAGGCAAGATAAAAAGGTGCTGAGATAAATCAAATTAACGCGATTCACAGACAACATTTTTACTTATTAATTTTGCAAAATTGACGATATTTAATATTGCCAACGATGCTTCAGTGACGAGCAGACGCGCACCAAAATAAGGCATTCAGCCAGAACGTGGCATTTTAGATGTTAATAATCAAATAGTTAATTAGATTCAAAAATATCTCACCTGTCATTCTTTAACGTTCCAATTTGGGGCAGCCAATCCATAAGCGAGATTGCATCTTTTTTTTATATTAGTTGGCTATATTTTTCTTCATTTCTCTCTATAGCCAACTGTTGCAACATCCCATCAACGTTATTTTCACCCCTCCCAATTTTTTGGGTGGTTATAACCGCAGCCATGCGGCAAGCCTGCAAATGACTTTGTTGAGATAACTATGATGACAAACAACCCAAAAGATAATGCTGTTGCAACCACAATAGAGTTGAGCACCATCCAGCCCATTCCCGCGCATGAACGTCATGGCAAGCCACGGGATCTTTTTACCATCTGGTTTGGTTCAAACATCATGTTGCTTACCGTGATTACCGGTGCGCTGGCGGTGAGTATTTTCCACTTATCTTTTATGTGGGCCACCCTCGCCGTATTGATTGGTAACCTTGCCGGTGGGCTGTTTATGGCATTGCATTCCGCGCAGGGGCCACAATTAGGTGTGCCGCAGATGGTGCAAACCCGCGGCCAGTTTGGTTCTTATGGTTCCGTGCTGGTGGTGGCGTTAGTCGTCATCATGTATATCGGCTTTCTGGCATCGAACCTGGTGCTGGGCGGTCAGTCACTGCACGCCATCTACGCACCGGTTTCTACCGATACCGGCATCCTGGTTTCTGCGGTACTCAGCCTGGTCGCCTGTGCCTTCGGTTATAACCTGATTCATGCCTACACCAAGGTGATGTCGTGGGTATCCGGTATTATTTTGCTCGCGGCCTTTGCGTGGATTGTTTTCGTGCATGGTCTGCCGACTGATTTTCTCGCACGTAATGGCTTTAATCTCAGCGGATTCCTCGGTGCCATTTCCATCGCCGCGTTATGGCAGCTGGCCTATGCGCCTTATGTATCCGATTATTCCCGCTACATGCCAAAAGATATCAGCGAAAAAAGTGTCTTCTGGTGTAGCTACCTGGGATGCGTACTGGGTTCATTGTTCCCGATGATTCTTGGCATTCTGGTTTCTATTTGCATCGTGGATGGTGATTTAATCACCGGCATTGTGAATATGACCGGCGGATTATCCTCCACCGTAATTATTGTGTTTGCCTTAGGCATTGCCGCGACCAATGCAATGAACCTCTATTGCGGCGTGCTCTGCACCCTGACGCTCGGCCAGACATTCCTGCCTAAATGGTCGCCACTTTCTGGCGCCCGCATTGTGGTTTCGATTGTCACCATCCTTATCGAAGTGCTGATTGCGATTTATGGTCAGGAAAACTTTCTGGTCAATTACACCAACTTTATTCTGATGCTGCTGTATGTGCTGGTGCCGTGGACGGCAATTAACCTGGTTGATTACTATCTGGTGGCCCACGGTAATTATGATGTCGCTTCATTCTTCCGTCGCGACGGTGGCATATACGGTTACTTCAATTCAAAAGCCATTTTCTGTTATCTGCTGGGCATCATCGTCGAGATTCCCTTTATGTCTACCGCCATCTATACCGGCCCGGCAGCAAATATGTTAGGTGGTGCCGACATCTCCTGGATTATTGGTTTAGCCATCGTCTCACCTGTTTATTATTTCCTCTGCAGTACTCAGGCAGTGGCGCAAACCTCTGTTGCTAAATAATCACCGGAATGACTATGAACAATAGCAAGACCTATGACTACATCATTATTGGTGGTGGTTCCGCAGGTTCAGTACTGGCCGCCCGGCTTGCAGAGCAGGCAGATCTCAAGATCTGCCTTATCGAGGCCGGTAGCCGTGATGAAACCCCGCGTATCCAGACGCCTGCGGGCACCATCACCCTGTATAAAAGCAAAAAGTTCAGCTGGAACTTTTATTCAACGCCACAAAAAAGCCTGGGGGGACGGCAAATCCACGTCCCGCGCGGCAAGGCGCTGGGTGGTTCCTCATCCATGAACAGCATGATTTATATTCGCGGATTACCTTCTGATTATGACCGCTGGGAACAGCAAGGTTGTGAGGGCTGGGGCTGGAATAATGTCCTGCCCTGGTTCAAACGATCGGAAAAGAATCTGCTGTCTCAGGACCCGGCATATCATGGTTTTAACGGCGAATTACTGGTCGATAAACCGCGCGATCCCAATCCGGTATCAGCGCTGTTTGTCGCGGCGGGCAAGCGGGTCGGATTAGCGGAGAACACCGACTTTAACGGTAAATCGCTGGCGGGGGTCGGCATTTACAACGTCACGCAAAAGGATGGCAAACGGTTATCATGCTATCGTGCATTTTTGCATCCCCATATTGGGCGCAGCAATTTGACCGTGATGACTGACTGCACCGTGCAAACGTTGATCATTGAAGACAAAGCGGTCAAAGGCGTGCGAATAACTGAGCATGGCCGCGATCAACCCACGTCAATTCTCTGCCGCCATGAAGTCATCCTTTCGGCCGGCTCGATCGGCTCACCGCATATTCTGCTGAAATCAGGTATCGGGCCTGCTGCCGAACTTGAGGCCGCAGGTATTCCGCTGGTGCACCCTCTTCCCGGGGTGGGCAAAAATCTTCAGGACCATCTGGATGGTCTGGTCACCGTGCGTTCCAGAAACCCTCTGACGCTTGGTTTTTCCCTCGCCGCCTGGAAACCGATCCTGACATCCCCCTTCCAGTATCTCTTTCGTCGCAAAGGTTGGCTAACCACCAATTATGTTGAAGCCGGTGGCTTTGCCGCGACAAAACTCAGTAGCGATGAACCCGATATTCAGTTCCATTTTGTGCCGGGTTATCGCAGCCATCGTGGCCGTTTATTTGAATGGGGCCACGGCTATGCGATTCACACCTGCGTTTTACGTCCGCGGTCGATCGGCGCGTTGCAGTTAAAGCGTGATGGGCAGATCGCTATTGATTTTAATTTCCTCGCCGATCCTTATGACGCCAGCGTGCTGGTGGAAGGGATAAAAGTGGCAAGGAATATTCTGGCTCAGCCGGAATTCAATGCATTGCATGGCGAAGAGATGCTGCCGGGCAAACATATCCAGACTGACGAACAGCTGCATCAATACGTCAAAGAATATTGCGCCACGGTTTTCCATCCGGTTGGCACCTGCAAGATGGGGCGGGATGAAATGAGTGTTGTCGCACCGGACACTCTCAAGGTATATGGCGTGGAAAATTTGCGCGTGGCAGATGCATCAATTATGCCGACGCTTATCAGCGGCAACACCAATGCGCCTTCAATTATGATTGGCGAACGTGCGGCAAGCATGATCCTGCAAGGAACGCCGGTAGCTGAGACCGAGACGAATAAGGAGAACGCTTATGCATAATCGTGATTACTGGCAAGGTCTGCTGAACCAACAACGCTTTAGCACGCATGCCCTTATCGGGGGTAAACCTTACTTCGCCAAAGCGGAGAAAACCTGGGCGGTGGTGAATCCCGCCACCAATGCAGTGTTAGCGGACGTCACCGCTTGCCAGGCTGAGGATATTGACGCTGCGGTGCGTTCAGCACGCCAGGCATTTACCTCTGGTATCTGGTCTGAATGTCCTTTAGCGCAACGCAAAGCCGTGCTGCGCAGGCTGGCGGAGCTGATGCTGGAGCACCGGGAAGAACTGGCGCTGCTGGAAAGCGCAAGCATGGGGAAACCGGTGCTCGATGCCTATAACGTTGATGTGCCTGGTGCTGCTCATGTGATGGCCTGGTACGCAGAAAGTATCGATAAGATTTATGACGAGGTTGCCCCCACCCGTCCGGGTACCCTGGCAACCATCACCCGTGAACCTGTCGGCGTGGTTGCCGCCATTGTGCCGTGGAATTTTCCCCTCGATATTGCCGCCTGGAAAATTGGCCCAGCGCTGGCAGCCGGAAATAGTGTGATCCTGAAACCCTCGGAGAATTCGCCTTTCACCGCACTGAAACTGGCAGAACTAGCGCTGGAGGCCGGGTTGCCCGCCGGGGTGTTAAACGTTGTTACCGGGCTGGGGATCGAAGCCGGTGCTGCGCTGGGCCAGCATAACGATGTTGATGTGCTGACCTTTACCGGTTCAACCGCGGTGGGCAAAGCCTTTATGGCCTATTCCGGCCAATCCAATTTGAAGCAGGTGTGGCTGGAATGTGGTGGCAAAAGCGCCAACATTATTTTTGCCAATTGCCAGGATCTCGATTTAGCCGCCGAAAAATCCGCCTTCGGTATCTGTTTCAACCAGGGTGAAGTTTGTTCAGCTAACTCCAGATTATTAGTTGAGCGTAAGATCTATCCCGACTTTATGGCGAAGTTGATCACGAAGTTGCACGGCTGGCAACCTGACCACCCGCTTAACCCCAATGCGAGGATGGGCGCGATGGTTTCGACTGCGCATAAAGATAAGGTGATGGATTTTATTCAGACCGCAGTGACTCAGGGCGGTATTGTGCGCGCGGGTGGCGAGCAACGCGAAATCGAGACAGTCGCTAACTACATCCTGCCGACGGTGATTGAGATTGAAAGCGAAAACGTTAACTTATGGCGTGATGAAGTATTCGGTCCGGTGCTCGCGGTAAAAGTCTTTGATGATGAGTCGGAAGCCATCGAACTGGCGAATAATCATATTTACGCCCTTGCTGCGTCTGTATGGTCGGACGACCTGAATCAGGCACATCGTGTGGCGCGCAAACTGAACGCCGGAACGGTGTCGGTCAACACCGTTGATGCGCTGGATGTGACCGTTCCTTTTGGTGGCAATCAGCAATCGGGTTTTGGCCGCGACCTGTCTTTACATGCCTTTGATAAATTCACCAAATTAAAAACCACCTGGCTTGAATTACGTTAAATACAACTGACGTTTGCTCTACCCGCAACGGGTAGAGTAACAATTTAATGGCTGCTGACGGCCGGAGTTAATTCAACACTGCGGCAATAATCCATAAATAACCGCGTGGGCCGCGTGGGTTCATTATTTTGCAGATAAGCCATAATCAGCGTCGATGCCGCCATTTCATCGATAATATCCAGTTGCACCAAGCGCTGCCCATCGTATGTCATATCCGAACAGGGCCGGGTCACCAGCACCGAAAAGCCCAGCCCCTGCCCGACCATGCACCGCACCATTTCAATTGACGGAGAGCTATAGGCCACTTCAGGGTAATAACCATTCTCTTTGAAAATGCTGATAAAGTAATTTTTGCTGGGTACCGCATCCAACAGGATCATCGGTTCGCTTGCCAGTTCCTGTAATGTCACCGCACTTTTTTTCGCCAGCGGATGCGCCGCCGGTAGCAGCGCATAGGGTTTATGCGGCGCATTCAGCGGTTCTTTCTGAATCGCGTTGTCCAGGTCAAGATCGTAGAGAAATGCCATGTCAAAACGGCCACGATGTAAACCGTGCATCAGCTCATGCTGTTCACCGTCGTACAGCTGAATATTGATTTCCGGATAGAGTTTTTTGAAACCTGCAATCAGCTTGGGCATATACAGCGGAGCCGCCGATTCAAAACAACCCACGGCGATGGTGCCGCAAACCAGCTCATTTTCTGCGCGTGAACTTTGCTCAAACTCATAGGACAACCGCAGCAACTCCTTTGCTTTTTCGTAGAACCGTCTCCCACTGGAGGTGAGCGATACGCCCTGTGCATGATGGCGAATGAACAGCTGCTGTTCAAAAGCGTCCTCAAGGTTTTTGATGGCGACCGAAATCGAAGGCTGGGCGATATGCAGCTGGCGTGACGCTTCGGCGATGCTTTCGGTCTCAACCACAGTGACGAAATATTTAAGTTGCTTGAGTGTGAAATGTGTCATGAAAAAACCTTTATAAAATATCTTCGCGTTAACATTCTAAATAGTCTCATTCTATCTAATTTTAATATGCAATATTTGCGCCATAGTTAAGAGCTACATTGTTATTCTAAAATTTAAGCTTCAGTTCGCCCTTCTGTAGATAGACATAACCATGGGTGTAACGCGACTACCGTTATGCGTTGAAGCCTGGGGGGGTAGAAAACGTCACAAGTAGCGTAGCTACTCATTGTGGTATTTATCGGTGGCAATGACTCAGCCAGAAGCCAATGTTTCTTAAATGCTTCAGTTTAAGATGTAGAACCTCTGCTCCCAACACCGCTGCCGACGTGGAGGCTAAAATGTCAATTTATGAATCTATATGGATTGCTGCCGAAACAGCATGACATTTCGTCTTCCGCCCGAGAACTAAGGATTACTGCTAGTTAGTCATATTGGTTTTTGTAATAGCCCCATGCTCGCAAATGCGACCCAGTCAGAGGAGCCAATTTCCTGTTTGCATGCATCTTTGCGAATCCTTATCTGATATTGATTCAAGAGGTTAGCGTGAAAACTCTTCCCGGTGCATTTTGATTTTACCCTCCGCATCGGGAAAAATTGGTGGTCAAATCTGGGGTCAGGTTAGTTCGATGACGGAGTGACCCCCAAATGTCCCTTAACGACTCAAAAATCCGCACTTTAAAACCATCCGCAAAACCCTTCAAAGTTTCTGATTCTAACGGTCTGTACCTTCTTATCAAACCAGGCGGCTCACGTCACTGGTATCTTAAATATCGTATAAACGGCAAAGAATCCCGCATTGCACTGGGTGCCTATCCTGCCGTCTCCCTGTCTGATGCCCGCCAGCAGCGCGAAGGTATCCGTAAGATGCTGGCGCTGAACATCAACCCGGCACAGCAGAGGGCTGCTGAACGCAGAGCCTGCACACCAGAGAAGGTGTTTAAAACAGTGGCGCTGGCATGGCATAAAAACAATAAAAAGTGGTCGCAGAACACCGCTGACCGTCTGCTTGCCAGCATGAACAACCATATCTTTCCTGTAATTGGTCATCTGTCCGTCACGGAGCTTAAACCCCATCATTTCATTGACCTGCTGAAAGGTATTGAGGAAAAGGGCCTGCTGGAAGTCGCGTCCCGCACGCGGCAGCACCTCAGTAACATCATGCGCCATGCGGTCCATCAGGGATTTATCGACACCAACCCGGCAGCAAATCTTGATGGCGTGACGGCTCCCCCCATGAGACACCACTATCCCGCCCTGCCGCTGGAGCGGCTGCCTGAATTGATTGAACACATTGAAGCATATCATCAGGGCCGTGAACTGACCCGGCTTGCTGTCCTGCTGACGCTGCATCTGTTCATTCGCTCCAGTGAGCTGCGCTTTGCACGCTGGTCAGAAATTGATTTCATAAACAGAATTTGGACGATACCCGCCACACGCGAAGCCATTGTGGGTGTGCGTTATTCAGGGCGCGGTGCAAAAATGCGCACTGCTCATATCGTGCCCCTCTCACAGCAGGCTATAGCTATTCTGAAACGGATTAAGGAAATATCCGGGGCTTACGAACTGGTCTTCCCCGGCGACCATAACCCGTACAGGCCGATGTGCGAAAACGCGGTTAATAAAGCACTGCGCCTTATGGGATTCGACACGAAACAGGACATCTGCGGACATGGCTTTCGGGCAATGGCATGCAGTGCCCTGATGGAGTCTGGCTTATGGTCGCAGGATGCAGTGGAACGCCAGATGAGTCACCAGGAGCGCAACACCGTGCGTCTGGCTTACATTCATAAGGCTGAGCATCTGGAAGCCCGCAAGGCGATGATGCAGTGGTGGTCAGATTATATCGATACATGCCGGGTCGCATACGTACCACCTTTTAACACAGGGCGGGATAAAAACAACGAAGCTGCATGACCAATAACAAAAAGCTGTATCAGCATACCCTGGTACGGCTTTATTCATTTCTGATGGCTTGCCAACCCCTCCACCCCGACCCGTCGCTGCCTGTAGAAAGCTGTTACACAACAACAACACGCTTGCGCCGTCAGCCCTGGCGTGCCATTTCATTTGAGAGCAAGGATCATCCCTACTGCCCCAGCGACGAGAACGGCATCAATGAGAAGCTCGAACGTATGCGTCTGGAGTTTCTGGACGAGACGTTTCGCAATCATCGAACCGACGAACAATGCGATGCCGATGGCAAGTCCATGTGTGAGGACAGGCTGCGCGAGTGCGCCCGATATACCGAACGTAGCTAGCTTGCCAGCGTAGAGCAGGATTGCGCTTGCCGCCTCTGATCCCAAAAATACGCCTCCACTCATTCCGTACCCGGTAAATACCGGCACGCTGAGCGGCCCGGTGGACAGCACGAATCCGGTCAGAAACCCGACAATCGCCCCGGCAAAACTCATGTGCCAGAGATTCAAGTGGAGGTTCGATCGTCTGATGAGACGGCGCAGCGGGATCATCGCAAGGAAGAAAGCTGCCAGGAATACCTCCACTGTGCCAGGAGAAATCGTAAGTAACGTGTGCGCCCCGAGAACAGCCGCAGGAACTCCCGCCAACGAATAGGCAAACACCGGTCGCCAACGAATCTCATGCCACCAGACAATCACCCGTCCGATGTTGCCGAAAAGGGAGGCGATCGCCATAACAGGCACAGCAATCCGTGGCCCGTACGTGGCGACGAGGACGGGCAGCATGATTAACGACGAGCCAGTGCCGACGACACCGCTGAGTACTCCGGCACCGAGAGCGACGAAGAAGAGAAGTAAGAGTGCAATCATCGGCTTTAAGATCAACCAGGGCCATCGCTCGCAGCCGCAAGAAGCGGTACCAGGATGTCGCTGATCGGCGTTGGAATGCTGTGAACCCGGCCGCGACGCGCAATGACGCCGTTGCGGATATCCCATTCAAGCGGTCGGCCAGCTTCTCGATCCGTGAGGATGGAGGTGCTCATGTCTGCAGGAGCCGCCCGGAACTTATCGAGGATCTCCTGCGGCACTTCGTCTCCGAGTTCAGCGCCCTCTGCACGTGCCACGGCCAGGCATTCCTGCAGATAAGCCAGCGTAAGCCTGGCGATATCAGCACGGCCAAACATGCCTGAGCGGCGGTGCGTGAGTGCCATGAGTCCAGCCACCGCATTCTGCATCAGCTTGCGCCAGGCCAGGGAGCTGAAATTCGCGGCCAGATCTACGGAGCACCACGTGCCTTGCAGCGCTGCGGCCACTACACGGGAAGCTGGTGCGTCTGGCACGCTGAGGCGCGCCTCACCACGCAAGCGTACCGAGCCATCGGACTGCGCTTGAGCAGGGAACCACACGACAGCGGGAACGATCTGTCCGGGCAGAGAGTACGTAGCGAGCCTGTCCAACTGTTCGACCCCATTCTGGAGCACGCATATAACCGTCTCCGGGCCAGTCAACGCCCTGAGCCATTCTGCTGCCGCGTCGATTTGTGTGGACTTGACTGCCAGAAAGATAAGATCAACCGTGCGAGTGATTTGTGCCGGATTCGTCTGTACCGGACCGGGTACGGTGATAAAGCGGTTGCCATCTTGCAAGGTCAGGCGATCGCGGGGAGTACGTCCACACAGCAATGGTGTGCGGCCGACTTCGTGTAACGCCGCCGCGACTGTTGTGCCGATGGCACCTGGACCTAAAACAGCAACAACTGTATTGATTTCAGTGTTCATGAATGTGGACTCCTTGCAACAGAATCTAATTACGTGGTGGTTGTGCCCTTCCCAAAGGACATGTAATATATTACATATGAATAAAGAAAATGGTAATAGAATTTCAGAAGGTGAGCAGCGGTTACAGCAATGGCTTGGCAGCATTCACGCCCGAAGCGGCGACCTCGCTGCAAGTGAGGCTAAAGTTGTCGATCTCCTGCTTGTCGATCCTTTATTTGTCGGTACAAGCACGGCAGCACAGGTTGCCACCCGTGCTGGTGTATCACCGCCGACAGTAATACGCGCTGCACGAGCGATCGGGTTCACCGGGTTCACTGAACTTAAGATAGAGATTGCCCGGGCTCGTGGCACTGCCCAATTCTTTGCCCCGCCTGAAGTTCTTACAGCGGATGCGACGCTGGCATCAGTGCTGGAAACATCAATTCGTGCTGGTGTAGACGCACTGACTGCGCTCAGCGGTGCTATCGAAATCTCCGCACTTGATGAGGCGGTCGATTTAATCCAGAGCGCACGCCAGGTATTTGCATTTGGTGCTGGTCCCTCTGCGACGGTTGCCGCTGATGCGGTCTTTCGTTTGCGGACGGCGGGTGTGATAACCGTCAGTATCCAGGATTATTTATCAGCGATGATTGCTGCTCGTCTACTCGGTCCAGGCGATGTCATCATCGTCGTCAGTTCAACAGGGCGCACATCATCCACACTCTCCATCGCTGATGCAGCATCCTCGGCAGGAGCATCGCTTATTGCAATAACTAACCAGTACGATACCCCACTGGCGACACTCGCCAACGTTTCGCTCGTTGTTGGCGGAATGCCACTCCCGGCACAGATGGCCGCTGCCGGGAGTCGACTGGCCCAGCTCGTCGTTATTGATACGCTGGTCGCTGCTCTCACTCTGCGGGATAAAGAACAAAGTCGCCGGGCTGAACGGGCGGGTATTGATTTGCCCGATATGTCCTGATGCAGTTCAGCACGGTAGCAATGATTCTTACTGCTGCGGTAGCTCATGCAGTATGGAATATAGCCTCAAAATACAAGAGGGAAGACACTCTTGTGTTCGTCTGGGCGTACAGCTGTGCCTCATCATTGCTGTGGGTCCCGTTCAGCCTCATTCTGATAGTTGAGGGACAACAGGAACTCGACTGGAGACTCGCTGTCGGCGCAGTTATCTCGTCTGCACTTCATATCGCTTATTCTCTAATCTTGCAGGCTGGCTACGAGCGCGCCGAACTGGGTGTTGTTTATCCGATTGCCCGAGGAAGTGGACCAGTTCTGACGATACTGTTTGCAACCCTTCTCATGGGAGAACGGATTTCACCAGGCGCTTTACTCGGCGCTTTTATCGTTATCGCTGGTATTTTCGTTGTCACCGGCAATCCGTTCAGGAGCGGAAGCCGACCACTACAGGGAATGCTTTGGGGGGCAGCGACAGGCACCGCCATCGCTGGCTATACACTCTGGGACGGTTATTCGGTAATCTCTCTGCACCTGGATCCAGTGCGCTACTACGCCAGCACACTCCTGCTACAGAGTCTGATTCTTACCCCTGGTGCGATGCGGCGACGAAATCGCATTCCAACTGCTGTACGTGTGGATATCATCCCAATCCTTATCATTGCTGTATGCTCTCCCCTTGCCTATATCCTTGTACTGACAGCCATGCAGAGCATGCCACTGGCACTCGTCGCTCCTCTCAGGGAAACATCCATTATTGTCGGCTCCCTTCTTTCGTACTGGCTTTTTCGTGAAAATCATCTGGCACGCCGGATTGCCGGTGCAGTGGTGGTGCTGACCGGCATCGCAATAATTAGCCTTTGATCGCTTCGTTGGATGCCAATCGTCGTCTTATTGTCAGCGTGGATCGTTCGTCGAAATTCAGTTTTCATCACCAGCTTGATCGCAAAGCTATGCCACATAGCACTATTGGCTTTATAATCATTAACGGTAAAAGTGGTATTGAATAGTTATACGCCGATGCAGCACATTCAACATGTAGCCTGATTCTGATGACCACTTTCGTTAGAAATGGCTTACTCCATACCGAGAGTTCGTGATGCTCAAAACAGAAGATCTCAACACCATGATATCAATTGATGAGATTCACTTTGCTGACTGGCAAATCTGGCCACAGCTAAGGATTCTGTTACATCGGGGTAAGCCAGTAAGAATTTCTGCCAGAGCTTTTGATGTTCTGGTTGTTCTGGTGAGTGCTGGAGGTAAAGCGGTAAGTAAAGAATCTTTACTTACTCAAGTGTGGGGAAATGAAATCGTCGAAGAAAATAATCTTCAGGCACAAATTTCTGCTATACGCCGCATACTGGGACATGACCGCCATCTACTGATTACTGAATTTGGTTGTGGTTATCGCTTTAATATCAACAAATTGCCAACTAAACCGCTCTCTAAATCAGAAATACCTGAGCCCGCTGTTACCCCTTTTCTCGCATCGATTCTGGGGCGTGATAAAGCTGTGCAGGAATTATGCACCTTATTGGATCAATACCGTCTGGTGACGGTTACAGGCTCAGGGGGCGTGGGTAAGACTCGTTTGGCATGGGAAGTCGTCAGCCTTACACACTCGCATTTTCCTGATGGAATATGTGTGGCTGAACTGGCGCATATCACCGAAGCATCCAGCTTGCTATCTGTTATTTCACAAGCGCTCCATCTTCCATTAGCTGCCATTCATAATGATGCCGATTTACGGCAACAGCTTGCACGGCGTCGATGTTTACTGCTGATTGATAACTGTGAACATGTAATTAGTGAACTGGAACCAGTGATTACGTTGCTCCTGCGCCTGGCTCCCCATATAAAACTGTTGTTGACCAGCCAGGTAGCGTTACAGGTTGCCGGCGAGCAACAATATCTACTACCGCCATTACAAGTTCCTGAGAGCGAAGAGGCTGATACCCACGAGTTACTGACTTTTGACAGTGTCCGCCTCTTTATCGAACGTGGGCAGGCCAACCGACATAATTTCCATCCATCAGCCAGCGAACTGTCGTTGATTGGCGAGTTATGCCGTCATCTTGACGGTCTGCCGTTGGCGATTGAACTTGCGGCCTCCCGTCTGCCAGTCATGAGTGTCAAAGAGATCTATAGCCGACTGGAAGACCGTTTCCAGCTATTGAGCAATACGCACAGCTCTCTGGTGCCCAGACATCAGAAAATACTGACCACGCTGGAGTGGACTTATCAGTTACTCAACACTCGTGAACAAAGATTATTTTGCTCTCTGGGGATCTATACCGATATGTTCAGTGTGAAATCAGTAAGTGACCTTCTGCTGATTAAAGACAAGCATCGCTGGCAGGTTGTTGACGATCTGCAAAGATTGCTGTCTTTATCCCTGATTCAGGTCAGTACTCAGGTACCAGAGACCCGTTTCCGCCTGCTGGAAACCATGCGCCAGTTCGCATGCGATAAACTCAGGCAACAGGGTGAATATACTGTTCTTGAAGCCCG
Source organism: Serratia sp. AXJ-M (assembly GCF_046531865.1). Taxonomy (NCBI): domain Bacteria; kingdom Pseudomonadati; phylum Pseudomonadota; class Gammaproteobacteria; order Enterobacterales; family Yersiniaceae; genus Serratia; species Serratia sp. AXJ-M. The sequence goes on from NZ_CP059394.1 coordinate 3,363,258, forward strand.
TTTTACCGGTTATTATAAAGTTCTGGTAGAAGAGGCCCAAGGTGATTGGTTTATGCTGCCAACGGGACAGTGGCGTGAACGTTATAGCCATATGCTTAATGATTTGCGGAGCATATTACAGCAAACGTTGGCTGAAGGGGCCGCTCCCTCTAAGGGGCTTGAGATCTTACAAGCGATGACCCCTTTTTGGATTGAATATTCACTCTACGATGAATGTCAGCGCCATATCTATCCTTTGCTTTATGAAAATACTTCTCGGGTAGTATTAACGCTACGCCAGAGAATGAATCTCAGCGCTGTAGCAGGTAAGGCGTCAACCTGGGCAAAAGGCCCTACGCCTGAAACACATTCAGCCTGGAAAACCGCGCTTGCACTTGCAGAAAAGCTCGACGACAAAGAAATACGTTTACAGGCTCATTACGGATTATGGTTGTATTATCTGCGTACTGGCGAGTTGGATAAAGCGCTTGAGCATGCGCAATCTATGTGCGAGCTGGCACGGTCCATTAGTGACGAGGAGGCGATGGCAACCGGGCTGCGTATTCTCGGTGTATCCCTGCATTTTTTGGGGCGTCATTATGTCGGGCGTGATTATCTCCAGCAATCTCTTGACTGGTATGAACATGGCGAATTAAGTCACTCTTTCCGTTTTGGTCTTGATCAAGAGAGCGCCGGTCAGGCCTTTCTGTCTCGTTTACTCTGGTTACAGGGTGAGTATAAGGCCGCGAAACAGATGGCATGGCGCGGTGTTAAAAAAGCCGCTCGTTTGCAGCATGTCTGTTCTCTTTGCTGTGCACTGGCTGAAGGCGCTTGTATGACAGCAGCACTGGATCGTAATCCGCGTTGGGTTATAAAGGCCGCAAACTGGCTTATTCATCTGGCAAAAAGGCATGATTTATATTTCTGGAAGACATACGGCGAGCTGTTTCTTGTTTGGGCCAAACAGTTCAGTCATACCGATGTTAGTCAAACCACACTGTTTAGCTCGTTGCGGGCGATGGGATTAGATTGGCAATATTCCCCCTTGTTGTCAGAAATTGATACCGGGTTATCGCTGAGAGCCACCCGCCAGGATCATGAAAACTGGTGCACGCCTGAGCTGATGCGTCTTTCTGCCACTCAATTACCTCCTCAGAAGCAACGCCTGCTGTTGGAGAAGGCCCTGGACAAAGCGCGTCAGCAACAGGCTCATGGCTGGGCCCTCCGTATTGCTTATTCATTGGCGACATTGCAGGCTGAAGCCGGGGAAAAATGGGCTGCTAAACAATTGATACAGGACGCTTTACATGATGTTGATGACTCAGACAATGCGACGGATGTAAGAAGTGCTATTGCGCTATGTGCCCGAATAGGGGCCTGAATATTTACGTTTTACGGCTATCAACATCCCCATGATCACGAGTCCGCCCCCTGCTGAAGAAATCAGCGCCCAGCTATGAGTTGTCTCCCATAACCAGGTGGCAGTCAGTGAGCCACATGCTCCGCCAATAAACATAACGCACATAAATAATGTATTAAGACGGTTTCTGGCATCCGGACGCAAAGAATAAATCGTGTGCTGATTAGCTATCAGTACACATTGCTCACCCGCATCCAGTAGTAGAATGCCCACCACCATACCCACAATACTGTTCCATCTCCAAAAAACAGTCCAGGCTAGCAGCATGAGTATCACACCAAAAACAACCATTCGGAATGGTCCCTGACGATCGCTGAAACTTCCCGCCAGAGGCGCACACAGAATACCGATTAACCCCAAAGCAGCTAGGGCGCCGGTTATCCCTGCACCGTAATCGTAGCGATGAGCTAACCAGAAAGGGAGCACGGTCTACAGCACGCTGAAGGAGGCAAACAGCATTGCTTGTGTAAGAGTTGCACCACGCACCTGCGGCTCGTTTTTCCACAGCAGTCCTAATGAACGTAATACCGCCAGATAGTTAAACTTTGGCGTTGACAACGACTGAGTAGGCAAAATGCGTAAGATGAAAAATATAGCCAGCAATGTCATGATCGCGCCGGATAAAAAGACGCCACGCCAGCCGAAATACTGACCAATAAGGCCTCCGATAGCCCGGCCAGCAAGGATACCTGCCAGGACACCGCTCATCACCGTACCAACGGTTTTACCTCGTGCAGAAGTTCTTGAGAGCGAGGCGGCAAGCGGCACTATCTGTTGAGCTACTGTTGCAGCCATCCCGGTAAGGAAGGAGAAGAACACCAACACTGTCGCCGTTGGGGATAACATCATGCCGATCATTGCCAGGAAAAGCACCTGCGCTTGACGCAGGATAAGCCACTGACGTTCAATATAATCGCCAAGGGGGATCAGAAAGAATAAGCCCACCGCATAGCCTACCTGGGTGACCATGGGGATCAAAGAAACAGCTCCCCATTCATTGGGAAAGGATCCGGCAATTAAATTCAGGACAGATTGATTAAAATAAATATTAGCCACAACAATACAACAAATAATCCCCAGCATAAGAATCCTGGTAGAAGAAAGCTCGTGATTGTCCGAACGCATTGACCACTCCTGGCACTAAACTCAATATTGTCTGGAGTATAAGCAAAGGCGACACCCAACTCTTTGACCGCTTTTTTCAGACATCTGAATTCTGATGCACAAGCTCCTGAAAAAGAGATTTGTTACTAATACTGCTCATGTTATTGACTGTGCTTAACTTGAGGAGCAACAAATGGATTTAAAACTGACTGGAAAAGTGGCTCTGGTAACTGGAGCCCATACCGGAATTGGTTTCAGCATTTGTGAAGAATTGGCCGTGAATGGTGTGCATTTAGTCATGGTGGCCAGACGAGAACCTGAGCTGATTCTTGCTGCGAAAAAAATTTCAGAGAAATACGGTGTTTCGGTGCTGCCTATTGCCGGGGATGTGACTGATCCCAAACTACCTTCTTTAGTGGTTGAACAAGCGGAAAAAGTTTTTCAGCGTATTGATTTACTGGTGAACAATGCCGGAAGAGCCCATGCGGGCACGCTGTTAACCACTTCGGAAGAAGACTGGCAGATAATGACTGAGACCAAATTCTCCGCCATGCGACGTTTTTGTAAGGTAATCATCCCCGGGATGCAGAGACGAAACTGGGGGCGTATTGTCAATATCTCATCCATTGGCGGTATCTACCCTAATCCGCAACTTACCGTCTCACACGCACTGAGCGCCGCTATCAACAACCTGACCCGTAGTTTAGCACTTAGCGTGGCTCCGGATGGCATTCTGGTCAATGCGATCGGAGTGGGTGCTGTCGCGACGGATAACTGGGCGCAGAACATGCTACCGAATGTTCGCAATCGTCGTCCTGAACTGGCTGACAGAACAGACGAAGAGGTAATGGCATTACTGGGTAAAGAGAAAACGCCTGTGGGCCGCTTTGGACTTCCTGAAGATATTGCTGCAATTGCTACGTTCCTACTTTCTGGGAGGAATCAGTTTGTTACTGGACAGACAATTGAAGCATCAGGCGGAGCAGACAGATTTATGTAATGTCTTCCATTCAACTTAAATAATGTTTGAGAATTGAATTAGTTTAACCTGATATTTGTTCTTCTTTTCAATCACTGCGAAATATGAGGCCGGATATGGGGGACTGAAACGCTAAGAAGCCCCCGTATCAATATAATCCAAATATTATAACGTAATAGATCCCGCACCATGAAATTAATTTCACTGGAAAATTCATGGTATTTTTTTTAAAAAACAGAAATAGAGGAAAACCACTATGTCAAAAAAACAAACACTATCAAATACAAACTATAGTTCGCCTGACTGGCTGACTATCCGTGAAGCAGTCGAAGTGATAAATAAAAAAGGACTGAAAATTAAAAAAAAGTGACATTTACAGGCATGCATTACATGGCAGCATTCATCTCTCTATTTACTTTCAGTCGCCAATTACATTACGAAAAATACAGAGATCGAGCTACAAAGTAAGGCTCAGACCATGTGATATGTCATCAATAAATCGTTTATGCCTTCTTGACAAAAAAGCGTTTATTGAAGGACATAATTTTATTGTTAGCACTACTGGCAAATATATCATTCCCACAGAGAGAGTGATTGACACTCTATTGATTGGATATGAATATGTTCTAGTGCAAAAATTACTTTCCCGATCTCTTAAAATACCATTACCTGTAACAGGAGCTATTGATTTTAATCATGGCATAACAGTTAGCTTACAAGGAGAACCATTTCAACTATTCGATAAAATGACATGGGAAGAAAGAATAACACAAAAAATTATGCAACTCCCTAAAAACATTTCACCATATGTACATAAAGAGATATTCTCAAAGAGGATAAATAATTACCTGGGGAAAGAGTATTTCCCGGCTCATATTTTACCTCGGGATGCCTGGTTTGTTATTCGACATGCTGAACTTGATAAAGTCATTGACATCATAACCAATAGCAGAGTGCCCTCATTATCTGCAACGCGAATATCAACACCACTATCTCGTTTTTTCTGGCTGGCCTGTAAAAACAATGAAGTCATCCGTCCATTAATTAGTAAACCGTACAAACTACTATCTATTTTCGAACAATGGGCATCTGACGAAGGCATTACCGACAGGCTCAGTGGTGATACGTTAAAAACTGCACTCGTACGCGGTTCCCCCACATCAATGTCGGATTGACGCAAGTGAATTTTACCAAACCCAAATGTCCGTATTAAGGACTCTAAAATCAGTAATACGGACATAATTAGTTTTTTTGACTCTTTTTTCCTTGTCACCTCAAGGGACATTGTATTTCTGTACTACTGGTATCAATACATATCATCAATTATCAAGCATTAGAAAAGTAAAAGCAAAACAGTACTTAAATGCTCGCAACCACGCATATACATTAAAGCCACTCCTTATTAAAGGAGGGTTTAGTCGAATTGCATAGGTTCGATCGAATCCAAAATGCACGAAATAGATTAACCTTAATTTATCCAATCATTAAATACATACATGGGCTCGTAATTATATTCCAATTAATGAATACGAATTTACTTACCAATACATTACACATGCAAAAACACGAAAGCATACATTGCACAGGAAGACTTAGATTCTTTTCAATGAAATAAATGAGTGATTTCATTTCGTTCAATAAATCTATAACTGAGGTACTAAGACCATGATTACCAGATGAACCCCGTCCATAATCCAGATAGTTACTAAAGATTTAAAAGCTCACCTTATGATACGAGTAATTACCTTACTCCAAAGAAGACTTGCTTTTAATATTTACGGCATTTTTTCTATACCGGTGTGGTGGGACATTATATATTTTTCGAAATGCCCTGGTTAATGATTGCTGAGAGTCAAAGCCAAATCGCATCGCGATGTTTATCAAAGATTCATTTGTTGTGATAACAGCTTCTAAAATAAGATATAATTCTTTCTCTCTGATAAAACCTCCTAGACTCTGCCCTGTTTCAGAAAAAAACAATCTCTGCAAATGCCATTTTGAATATCCGGACTTGATAGCCACATCATCAATTTTTAGTGGCATCTCTATATTTTTGTTTATCCAAACAATTAAGTCATTTACAATATCTTTCCTGTTTTTCATAACCGAAACCTCAGAATTACTCTAACAGAAACACATTCTCATCAGGCATATAGATCAAGAGCTGACAATCCCTAAGTTCTGCATAAATCCTCAATAGAGACCATACTTTTTATTATGGTGTGATGGATATACTCGCAGACAGTCCAGCCACCAATTCAATTCCCTCCGGCAATCTGTCAATATGAATCCGAACCGGGATACGCTGCGCGAGCCGCACCCAGCTAAAGGTTGGCTCGACATTAGGCAGGCCAAGCCCCCCGGTCTCGTCATTGTTATCATCTATTCCGCGTCCGATGCTCTCAACATGACCCGTGATCACCGGCTTAAATCCCATCAGCGTAATGTGTGCAGTATTTCCCGTGCGGATATGTTGCAACTTAGTCTCTTCAAAATAGCCAACCACCCAAAAACTATGGGCATCAATGATGGAAACTTTAGTTTCTCCCGCTGTGGCATAGTCACCAGGGCGAAGCCGCAAATGTGTGACATAGCCCGTAACCGGAGACCGAACAATAGCATGCGATAAGTTAAGCTCTGCAAGGTCCAGCGCAGCCAGTGCACCGTGGTAATTAGCCGCAGCGACGCTGGCTGCGCTGGCTGTTTGTTGTAAATCCTCGCTGGAAATTACCCCTTTAATCTGAGAGCGTCGTCTCGCCGCATCCTGGCGCATCAGCATTTCATGACGTTTCGCCTCAACATCAGCCTGTGCGCTGACCACGGCCAACCTCAACCAGTGCGGGTCAATGGAATAGAGCACATCGCCCCGATTAACCCACTGATTATCGCGGACGGCCACATTCAGCACCGGTCCGGAGACATCCGGCGCAATCTGTACCACATCCGCACGAACTCGACCATCGCGGGTCCAGGGGGTTTGCGCATAATGTTTCCAGAGAATAAAAGCCAAAAGCGTAGCCACCGCCACAGCGCTGAGCGTCAGCACGTAGCGGCCCAGTAGAGAAAGTAACGATTTCATTTAAAAAACCCCAGTTCGGTCAGCCCCTGCAGCAGCAGGTAAAAAGTAATAATGAAGACGGAAAAATCGATCATCGGTCTAAAGGGCAAGCGGCGGTAACCCTTGCTGAATGACAAGATATGTACGATAAATAGCGTACATGTCAGTGCAATGAGGGCAATTACCAACAGACCGGGTACAAAAACGCCCTCAATATTGAAATCATTGATCATTAGCAGGCTCCATTTTCTGAACGCTTAATGCGCAGTAAAGATCAACCAGTTGATCGACATAATGTCGCGATAGTTCATCTGTTACGCTCAAGCTGCGCTCAGTCAGAATGGCGATCCGTTGAAGTAAGGTGTCAATATCTGTCGAGTGTGTAAGAAGGGTGAGTACTTCTTTTATTTCTTTGTTCGCATGCGCATCACATCGGCGTAATCGCATTACACACAGCCCTATGCGCAGGGCGTACAACAAATGATGTGCCCGTTCCGGTGACTGTCCGCTGCGCTGCAAACGCGGCAGTATCAACGCAGCCCGATCGATCATCAGGTTGATCCAGAGAGTTTCATCAGTATTCAGCACACCTTTCACGCTGCGGTTAATATCGCGCTGACATAATTGAAGCAGGCGATTTATTGCCGCATCTGCCTGTACAGTTTGCAGAAAGCCCATGCTGAATACCGCAAAGCCAGTTGCAGAAAATAGTGCGATTGCGGTATTCACCGCCACGGCAAAATCCCCGCTGTAGTGGGCACCCAGCTCGCACAAAATAGGCAGCGTCAGTGTGATCCCCATCGCCATAAACGTGGTAGGCGGTCTGGCCTGGAGCGATCCAGCCAGCAGATAGATCGGAGCTAAAACCGTTACCAGCACGATAAAATCACTGACTTGTGGTAGTAGAACGAAACTGTAGATCAGGCTTATCACAACGCCCCAGAAGGAGCCGATAATGTATTTCACAATATGCGGGGCAGGCGTATCGAAGCCGCCAAACAGTGTGCAACAAACGCCAAGGATAGAAACCGCCGTACCGCCATCAGGCCATGCCGAGAAAATCCACACCATGCAGCCGCTCAGAATGATGGTGAAAGCGCCCAGAGCGGTGCGGGCAGCAGTGAGAGAATCGCGGTGGAATACATACCCTCTCACGGTATTCTTTTCCGATTGCGCAGGCGTCTGCTTCGCGTGATGAATGGCGTCCGAAAGACGATAGCACTGCTGCACAAGGACAATGGCCTCTAACAGGTAGCGCATAAAACTTACACGCAGCGCTTCTTCAAGCGTCAGCTCATACACTGAATAGCGCTGCAGTAATTTTTCACTGCTTTTTTTGAGCGCTTCACCCTCGCTTTTGAATTTTCCTTCATCTTTGCAGGCCAACCAGACCTCAACATCACCCAGCAGAATTTGCACATCGACAGGTATCGTCGCTATCAGCGCTAAACGGTCGCGTAACTCACAGTTAACAATGACTAATCGCGCAAGCCTGTCATGAAGCCTTTTTCTCGCTTGCCGGACCGGTACAGAGAACGCAAAATCATAAGGGACATGATGGCTGATACCCTGCAGGAACTGTAATGCCAGTGCCATATGCAGCGGCCCGGAAGCAGCGTCGGGTTTGCCTGCTAAAGTCTCTGCGATACGCTGTCGCGCCGCGAGTAGCGTCTGCGACAATTTACTGTTGAACTGGCCTGAGATGCGCGCGGGCAATACATAGCGATGAATAAGTGCCGCGCAGAAGATACCGATCATGATTTCCTGTATCCGAGTGATAGCGATGTCAAAAATCGCGCCAGGATCGGATACCGCAGGGAAGCCAATCAGACTCGCAGTGTAACCAGCCAGGACAAAACCATAGGCCCGGGGCGTGCGTTCCAGCAAGGATAAATAGAGGCAGAAGGTAATCCAGCCTGTCAATATCACGCTGCAAAATACGGAGGAATTCGCGAACGTGGGTACAATTAATACCGTTATGCCCGCGCCGACTACCGTTCCCACCAGACGATACAGACTTCTGCTCAGCGATGCTCCGACGGAGGTTTGGGAAACAATATACACGGTGATAATTGCCCAGGAAGGCCGCTCCAGGCCAATTGACAGTGCAATGTAGTATGCGAGCATCGCTGCGGCAAAACTCTTCGCGGAATAGAGCAGAGCGTTCGCATCATTCAGTAGTGAAGGAGAAGCCATACCGCGAAGACGTTGGCATATCGTGTGTAAAAAATGAAAGTAACTCGCGTTAATTTTTTTCATGCCGGAAATTATTACCGGCTTGCATATCCACTTAAATACTCTATTCTGTCAAAAAATACCTAAATGTTGCCAATCTATGTTACCCCCACTCGCCAATACGCTGTTTGATCCGGATGCCACCCCCTGTCCCGCAGTCGCGCGTCATCTGGATTTTGTCGATTACGCGGCCGAAGTGCCTGTGCATACGCACCGCAAAGGGCAATTGATTATTGCCCTCTATGGGGCGGTCATTTGTCGCGCCGAAAATGATATCTGGATCGTGCCGCCTGATTGTGCCGTCTGGATCCCTGGGGGAGTGCCGCACAGCGCCAAAGCTACCTGGAATGCGCATCTCAACTATCTGTTTATCGAACCCGGAGCCGCCGCGTTGCCGGAGCGATGCTGTACTCTGGCAATTTCCAGTCTGATTAAAGAACTTGTTGCCCGTTTAACCCGCGAGGGCGTCGGATACCCACCAGAAAGCCATCTCGCCAGACTGACCAGAGTAACACTTGATGAATTAGCCACCATGCCTCAGCAGAAACTGAGCCTCCCTGTGTCGTCGCATCCTAAAATCCGCGCCATGGCCGATGCTCTGGTCAGTCAACCTGATGACCGAAGCACATTCAAAACATGGGCAAAAAGACTGGCGCTTAGCGAGCGTTCTCTCGCGCGTTTAATGCTGCGCGAAACCGGGTTGACGTTCGGACGCTGGCGTCAGCAACTGCAACTGATAATTGCTCTCCGGGAACTGGCTAGCGGCGTTTCGGTTCAGAATGTTGCAGCTAATCTGGGGTATGAATCGGTTAATGCGTTTATCACCATGTTCAAAAAAACAATGGGAAGTACACCCGCGCACTATTTTGCCGAACGGAAAACAAGCGCACACTTAACCGATATTTAGCGACATCAGGTTATCCAAAAAACCATAGGTGAGTCATAGAGCTGCCATATCCGTCTCCCTGTGCGGGGGATCACACTACAGAATCTTTACGGCATGGAACCTCCAGCCAAGACTATATTGCCTCAGCCGCCTTAACGATAACAAGAATCAAAGGACTTTATTATATCTGTTGGATCGGTCTATACATGATCGGGAAGCACAATCAATTCAGCATTGTGTTAAGGAAGTAGTTGAGCATATATGTTTCGACCACACAGAACACTTCTATGGCGATGCTTCATAGCGCATTACCGCCAGAGTGGTAACGCCCCCCCTGACTGAAATTCACAATGAATGTATTTAACCGCATCTTTTTATTGTCCTCATTATCACGCTAAGTCATGACACCATTGCACCAGCGAAACGCTGAAAACTACACAGCAGCACAACTATCCTTCTCCACATCCTTATACAACTAATAACTTATTATTTATTCACTACAAAACCGTACTAAGGATCTTCCCATCAGTAATAAGGTGCTATCGGCTTTTCCTAAGCTTACTGCTGTGTTCTTTTATTTTCTCTGGACATGCACCAGTCATTCCACAATAGGAGAATACAATGACATCACATCAGTTATTACGTTTAAAACAGGTCGAAGAAAAAACCGGTTTGAAACGCTCTCAAATTTACCTGTATATGAAAAATGGAACCTTTCCACGTTCAATAAAAATTGGCCCGGCCAGTGTGGCCTGGCTCGAATCGGAAATTGATGAATGGATCAGCCTTAAATTGGCCGGACGTTCAAACAGTTAAAAATGTCCGTTTATTTGCTCAACTTTTCCATATAGATTGAGGAGATAACAGAATGATTCCATTAATTAATTACACCATCTTAACTGATGCGTTGCACGCTCTGAAAGTTGGGGATATTCGTCACTGCGAGTCCCTCGGATTCACTTTCGACGAAATGAATGCTCTTAATCAGTTATCACTCGATGAACTGTTTGCTGTCAGCCGGGCGACGGCTCCCTTTGTTTCGGTCAGTGTCCGCCATGATGTCCTGCATCATTTACTGGCGCAGGCCCGACAGGAATACCGACAACAGCAGCAGATTAACCGGGCTATCCGGCTGGGCGGTTCTATCGCGTTGCTCAACCACTACTTTGGCTTGACGTCTAATGATGTCTGCCTTCGCCGACGGCTGCTTGGTGTCAGCGTGCCATATGGACGTACACCTGAGCCGGATGAAGAGACAGATGCCGAGATCTGGCGGCAATGGCAGAAGTGCCGGGTGGAAAGCCTTGAATCCCCCGACGCGCTGATGGCCATGATGCAGGTTACTGAACTCCTGCTACCAAGTTCCCTGGGACTATCACTCACCATGGTATGGAGACGTATCACGCTTTGTGAAAAGGAAGTTGCCGCTAACAGGAGGGCACCACATGCCGGATGAGATCGATCGCGATCAGGAATTTAATGAGCAGCGCCTGGAGGAGATGATTGAACAGAGTCGTTTTAAGCCGGGGTCGACACCATCATTATTTCACTGTCGTGTATGTGGTAAACCCATTCCAGAAAAGCGACGGCAAGCACTGCCGGGTGTAACCACCTGTACGGAATGTCAGGAAAAACTTGAACGTAGTAGCCGCTGACAGGATAAAAAGGACGTGTAGAGATGTTATATCTCTGCATGTCTTTATTATTCACGGTGAATGTTAATACCACTCTCTCGTGTTTTTTAAATCCTCATTATTCTCACTGCATCTTAAATACTCCACTATTTTTCTCTCTTCTTTTTGTTTTGAGTTTCTCATTTATATCCCTCACCAGATATTCGAATCTGAGAACGCCATTACAGCATTAGTCGCCCCTATGGACATTAATTCGTCCTGACAGGGTATTGCTCTTTAACAAAATGGATCGGGCTGTCACGTAACCACAATTCAGGGTGCCGCTGAATGTTCTCGCTGACCCGTTAAAACCGGAATGCAGAACCGGGATGTGACTGGTTTATTTCATTTACTGTTTTTGATCAAAGGAAATTCCATGAGAAAACCCGCTTATCACGTCTTTGTTACCCAGGAAAGCCAGCCCGATGTGCAGGGCGAAACAAACACGTACTGGACAAAAGTTGGCGTGGCCTTCGCGCATAACGGCAAGCCCGGTCTGAATATCGTGCTGATACCCGGTATTGCGGTTTCCGGCAGGCTGGTACTGCTCGAACCGAGAGAAGAAAGCGACATTTCACAGGATGCCGCTGCCACTTAATCCATTTTCTCTTCTTCTCACCCGGCGGCGTACTTTTCTGTAAGCCGCCGGTCTCTCTGTTGCGAGGCCAGCATGCTTTCCACCACTGCCTTTCTGGCACTGGCGGTGCAGTGCGCCGCCAGTATTCACCCGTCCACGTCACTTGATGTCGCACGGGTCGAATCCGGCTTCCACCCCTACGCCATTGCTGAAATCCTGCCAGACAGCCGGGGCGTGATTTCACATTTCCCCTCGAGCCTGCCGGAGGCGATCCTCCTTACCAGACAGCTGGCTGCACAGGGCCGACGCTATTCGGTCGGCCTGATGCAAATCACCAGCATCAATTTCCGCCATTACGGCGTCACGGCCAGCGACCTGCTTAACCCTTGCATCAATCTGTCGGTATTTGAGCGCATTCTCGCCGACTGTTACCGGCGCGGCGGAACACTGAAACGGGCGCTCAGTTGTTACTACTCCGGCAACTTTGAAACCGGCCAGCGGCCGGAATCCGCCTTTAACCAGACCAGCTACGTGCAGCGCATTGGCTATGTCGTCCCGTCCACGCGGAAAGACCGGCAGCGTGCCCCTGACCGGAACGCACAGCCGTCTGTCCGTTATCCCGCCGTTGTGCTGCGCGGCGAGCCTGCCGGTGCCACTGCGCCGATCCTGACTTCCCTGCATTATCCCGGTTCCGTCATTCGCGGCGCTATCCCTGTTATCCCTGATGAGGAGAAATGATCATGCGTAAACGCCGTTACTCCGCTGTTGTTTCCGTGCTGCTGTCTTCCCCGGTGCTGGCGGCGGACAGTGGTTTTAACAAGGCCAATGAAACACTGAGCAATACCTCGACCGGCCTGCTGGGACTGGCCGCCGTCACCATCACGCTGGCGACCATGTGGGTGGGCTACAAGGTGCTGTTCGACGGCAAGAGCCTGCACGACATGCGTAACGTCATCATCGGCGCGATCCTGATTGTCGGTGCATCCGGCTTCGGTGCCTACTGGGCGTCATAAGGGAGGCAACGATGGCTACGCTGAATAAAGCGCTTACGCGGCCTGCCGCCATTATGGGTATTCCTCTTGTGCCGTTCGTTCTTGTCAGCGGGGCCATCGTCCTGCTGGCGGTCTATGTCAGCTATTACCTGGCGGTTCTGCTCATTCCTGCCTGGGCGGAAATGAAAAATAAAGCCCGAAAGGATATTCATTATTTCAGCCTGCTCTGGCTGGCGTTTAAAACCCGTGGACGGCTTTTCACCAATACCCATTTTGGCGCGAATGCCCTTCTGGCAAACCAGTACGATAATGTTGATGTCTCGGAGTTTATTCAGAAAATGAAATTAAACGAGCGTATTACGCTGGATAAATATATTCCGTATTCCTCCCATATTCACCCCTACGTCATCAGAAATCGTCACCGTGATTTTGTTGCCACCTGGGAGCTGGGCGGCACAGTCTTTGAATGTGAAGACGAACATCACCTGACCCTGATGGCCACGCACCTGAATAACGTTATTCGTTCGTATGAGGGGCTGCCGGTAACATTCTATATTCACCGGCTCCGTGAAAAATACCATGATACTTTTGAAGCCCGTTCGGGTATTCCCTTTTCCGATGAGGTAACACGGCGGTATTACCAGCCGGTAAAAGAAAAACCGTTCTGGCGGCACCGGCTGTTTTTTACCGTCTGCTACGCGCCGTTCTCTGCGATTGAGAAAAAAACCATGAAAGCGCAGCCGCCCGGTAAACGCCAGCCAGCACTGGAGGACGCGCTCAAAATCATGCTGGAATACCGCGACGCGCTGGAGTCTGCGTTATCCCGCTATATGGCAATGCCGCTGGGGATATATGAAGAAAACGAGCGGGTGTATTCCTCACAACTGGCGTTCTTTCATCGTCTGCTTACCGGCCAGTGGCAGAAAGTGGCCGTAACGCGCTCACCATTTTATGAAACGCTCAGTACGCCAGACGTCTTTTTCACCACCGACACCGGTGAATGCCAGACGGTCAGCGGTTCCCGCTTCTTCCGCAGCCTCGAGATTAAGGATTATTCCCCGGAAACCCATACCGGTATGCTGGACGCACTGCTGTACGCCGAAAGCGAGTATGTTCTGACGCAGTCCTTTACCTGCATGGCGCGGGATGAAGCGCAGGATCATATCCGGCTGGCGGAAAAACGGCTGAACTCAGCGGACGACGACGCGATTTCCCAGCGCGAAGAGCTGATTGTCCTGCGCGACCTGCTCCAGTCCGGGCATGTGTCGTGCGGTAAATTCCACTTTTCCCTGCTGATCTCCTCAGACAGTGCCGGGCAGGTGGTGAAGGACACTAACGTTCTGGCCCAGCCCTTCGCCGATCTGGGTATTATGACGACGCTCTCCACCCTGTCACTGCCCGCCGCATATCTGGCGCAACTGCCGGGCGTCTATACGCTGCGTCCCCGACTGGTGGCCGTCAGCAGCCAGAATTTTGCCGATATGGCCTGCCTGCATAACTTCCATCCCCACAAACGCAGCGGCAATCCGTGGGGGGAAGCCATCGCCATCCTCACATCGCCCGGCGGTGGCGGGTATTACCTGAACCTTCACGACAGCCAGGCCGGACGGGATGACACCGGTGAGAAAACGCCGGGAAATACGGCGATTATCGGGAAAACCGGCTCCGGCAAAACCCTGCTGATGACCATCCTGCAACAACTGATGCAGAAGTACCGTAACCCGGCGTCGTTTGCGCCTTCTGCCACCCTCAAACGGCTGACCACGGTGTATTTCGATAAGGACCGGGCGGCGGAGATGGCGATCCGCCAGGCGGGCGGGCGTTATTTCCGCATCCGTACCGGCGAGCCCACCGGCTTCAACCCGTTTGCGCTGGAGCCAACCCGCCGGAACATCAGTTTCATCAAACGGCTGGTGCGCATGCTGTGCCGCCGCAACGGTAAGCCGCTCGATCCGCGCGATGAGGAGCGGATCAGTGCCGCCGTTGACACCATCATGCTGGACTATCCGCCGGAGTACCGCCGGTTCGGAATCACCCGGCTGCTGGAAGTGCTGCCGGAGCCGCCGACCACAGACGCCCGCACCAACGGGCTGCGTATCCGCCTGAAACAGTGGGCACAGGGGGGCGAGTTCGGCTGGGTGTTTGATAACGAGGCTGATACTTTCACCATCAGCGATGTCGATAACGTTGGTATCGACGGCACCGAATTTCTGGATGATGACGATATTCGCGGCCCCGTGACCTTTTACCTGCTGTATCGCGTGACCAGCCTGCTGGACGGTCGCCGCCTGGTGATGTTTATGGATGAGTTCTGGCGCTGGCTGTCCGATGTCGAATTTTCCCGTTTCTCGCTCAATATGCTGAAAGTTATCCGCAAGCTGAACGGCATATTCGTCCCCGCAACACAGTCACCGGATGAAATCGTCAGACATCCCATCGCCCCGGCGATTATTGAACAGTGCGGCACCCAGATTTTCCTCGCCAACCCGAAGGCCAGTCATGCGGATTACGTGGAGAAAATGAAAGTGCCGGACAGCGTTTATGAGACTGTCAGGAACCTTGATCCGGGCGAGCATTATATGGTCATCCTGAAAACACCGTTGCGGGCCGGGGAAACCCGCCCGTTTGTGGCGTTGGCAAAAATGGATCTGTCCGGGCTGGGTAAACTCACCCGGCTCCTCAGCGGCAGTGAGGACAACCTGAAAATATTCGATGCCATCTATCAGGACGGTATGCGACCTGATGAATGGAAAGAAACCTTCCTTGAGCGGGCAATCTGATATTAATACGGAGGTCGTTGATATGCGTACCAGATATACCTTTCTGGCATTATCGTTATTTTTCCCGACGCAGACGTTCAGCGCCGGAATACCGGTTTTCGACGCCGTGCAGAATACCGAATCCATTAACCAGTGGATGCAGAAATTACAGCAATGGGAGGATACGGTTACCCATTATAAAAGTGAACTTGATGCGTATAAAAAACAGTTAGCTACTGCAACCGGCGTGCGGGATATTCAGGGTTTTCTCAGCGATGCCCGAAGCCTGAAAACCGATATTGATAATCTCCGTAAGAGCAGTATTTCACTGGATGATCTGCTGACCACGCAAAACAGTTCATATTCTTCTGAACTGCAAAACCTTTACAGTAAATACAAATCATTCAGCGTATGCAGCGAGGAACAGGAAGGGATAAAGTCTCAGGCCCTGGCCGACAGTTGTAAACAGATAATCCTCAATCAGGCAATGGCGATTGAGAATACCACTGACGTTGAAAACAGGATCAACAGCACACTCAGCGATATATCAGACTTATCTGACCGTATATCGAATGCACAGGATTCGAAAGAGTCTCAGGATCTGGCTAACGCCATCGCGGCGAAAAGCGTACAGTTAAATGCGCTGACAAATCAGTGGGAGATGTCTGTCAGACAGGCTGAACAGCGAACGACATTGCTGGAACAGCAAAGACAGAAAGCCTTTGAACAGCAGCAGCTATCGGCACCTGTTGCTGACCTTAATAATTTATAAGGAGGTTATCCGTGGTCAGATCCTTATTCACCTTATGCACACTCTCAGGCGTGATATTACTTTCCGGCTGCAAGGAAACCAAATCCGAAACCTGGTATAAGCAGCATCCTGACGAAACATATGCGGTTTACACGCAATGCCTGAAGGATGGCGAGGCAAGCGATAACTGCGAGTTTGCTCAACGGGCTGCCATTATGTTCGCTCAAATTGGCAAACCCGGAATAAAAGAAAAATTTGAGACATTCTTTCAGCAAGAAGCCGAAAAGAGAAAATCCGTCACACAATAATATCTCCTCCAGCAAAACAGAGAATTCTCCCTGTTTTTTATTTCCTTTCTTTATCTATCAGGTGAGGCACCATGTCCGGTGGTATTTTTGTGGGTATGGACAAAAACATCATGGATGGACTGAATGCCGTACTGGAAGGTCAGTCTTCCACTTACGGTACGATGATCAGCGTTATCATCGTCAGCTCTTTTACCTTATTTATACTGTATCGCGGTTATCAGACGCTGGCTGGCAAACTCCGGGCCCCGGTTGAAGATGTCGTCTGGGATGTGGGGCGAATGTTGCTGATCACCACCTTTGCGTTAAACCGGGATGGCTGGCTGGATATGGCGGTAGCGGCTATCCAGGGACTCAAAGACGGTGTCAGCGGCAATGATAACGTCTGGGCGCTGCTTGATACCGTCTGGGAAAAGGCACAGACACTGGGGCAGACACTGTTCAGTATGGACACCTCGACTTACGTCAAACTGAATGGTGGCTTTGCCGAAGTGCTGGTATGGGGCGGCGCGATCGTTCTGTTACTGGCTGCCACCTTTGTCAACCTGCTCGCTGAAATTATCATCCTGTTAATGACGACCACCGCGCCGCTCTTTATTTTCTGCCTGCTGTACGGTTTTCTTAAGCCGATGTTTGATAACTGGCTGAAAACGATTTTCGCGGCAATATTAACGATCATGTTTTCCGCCTTATCCATCCGTATCGCCATCAATTACCTGAATAAAATCCTTGATGCAGCGACCCGGACATCCAATGTCAGCAACATGGTGACGCTGGCGGCACAGTGCCTGCTGGCCGGGATTGCAGCGGGTGTGGTGGTCTGGTTCTCGGCGAAGCTCGCCAGCGCCCTCAGCGGAGCCGCTGTACAGGCGGTGTTACAGGGGGCGGCCATGAGTGGTCTGACCGGACTGGCGAACAAATCCGCTGACCTGGCCGGGCCGGGGATAAAGGGCGGTGCCCGCCTGGCTGCGAAAGGCGACATGGCCGTCGCCGCGGCGACCGGCAGACTCACTGGCGCAGGCGCGGGTAAAACCGTGAGCGCCTGGCAGAAACGCGCCGCCGCCATCGAAAGCATGAAACGCCTGAACCGGCAGCGTCACCGTTAATCCTCCCGACCCTTAATTTCCTTTCCCCGTCACGCCGTGGCCTGCGCCACCGGTGCGGCATTTCTGCATCCCTGTAATAAGGAACTTCCATGAAATTCAGCATCTTCCTTCTGATGCTGTGCGCGCTCACGGGCTGCGTACAGTATCAGGGCGACCTTCCGCCGGTATCCGGCGAACCCGAGCCGGTAAATTCCCCCGCCATCATTCAGGAGCTCACTCACCATGTCTGATATTCAGAACATTGTTAATGTTTCCCGCTCTTTTGAATCCATCCTGCTGGAAAAGGAAGAGCGTTCCCGAAGAACCGCCTGGCGGGTGGCCGCTGCCGGACTGATTCTGGCCGCAATGGCGATTGCGACCATTATTATTCTGCTGCCGCTGAAAACCACCGACACTGAATTATGGTCAGTGGATAAACAAACCGGGCGCTATGAATATATGACGCGCGTAAAGGAGCGGGATATTTCGTCTGAAAAGGCACTGGCGCATTCACTGGCAGCACACTATGTCAGGCTCCGCGAAGGATATAATTATTTCTCCCTCCAGCGTGATTATGACGACGTGCAGTTATTTAACAGCGACAGCGTGAACCGGGACTATCTGGACGGGTTTAACGGCGACCAGGCACCGGACGTGATTTTTAACAAGGCGGAATATATTGTTGATATCGACATTATTTCCAATGTGCATGCGCCTGCCACCGGGCCGGATAATCTGGCAACCCTGCGTATCAAGCGCACTATCCGCCGTATTGCTGATAATTCCGTGAAAACGGATGTCTGGAATATCCGCCTCACATACCGCTACGTCCCGCACCGGCAACTGACCGACAGCCAGCGCGAAGTGAACCCGCTGGGCTTTATCGTCACCAGCTACCAGCGCGACAAAGAGCTGAGGGGGGAATGATGCTGAAACACATTCTGCTCCTCACGGGTTTACTGGCGTCATGCGTGGCATGGAGCTCGGCGACACCGCGCGGCAGCGCGTATGACAGCCGGATGCAGAACGTCACGTACAACAGCCAGAACGTCACGGTCGTCAGTACCCGACCCGGCTACGTCACCATGCTGGTATTTGATGACGATGAAACAGTCATCGATGCGCAGGCGGGTTTTCTCAGAGGCTGGACCGTGACGAAAAGCGATAACCGGGTGGGTGTCAGCCCGAATCCCATCGCCCAGCCAGTCACGGATGCCAGCGGCAACAACATCAGCCAGGTCTTTCTGCCGACGGCAAAAGACTGGAAAACCAACCTGTTCGTGGTGACATCGAAACGCGACTACAGCCTGGAGCTGAACGTACTGGATAAAGACTCTCCCGCCCAGGCATTCATTATCCGCTACCACTATCCTGACGAACTGCGGAAAAAGTCAGCCGCCGCCAGTGCCACCCGCCAGCAACAACAGCAGGAAGCGCTGGACCGACAGCGGATAGCGTCGGCATTCCGGCATCCGGCCACGCCGCGCAACTGGCGCTACACCAGGCGTGTAGCCGCCGGTTCAGCCTCCATTGCCCCGGACTTTGCCTGGGATGACGGTCGTTTTGCTTATATCGGTTTTTCTCCCGCGAAAACCCTGCCTTCCGTTTTCCGGGTGGTTAACGGTCAGGAGCAGGCGGTCACGCCCGGAACGGTTAAACGGGGCAACTACACCGTGATGGTGGTTCCGGCATCTCCGCAGCTGGTTCTGCGCTACGGGAGCTCAGTGGTGGGGATCGAAAACGACGGATTCGGGCGTATCCCGCTGACCAACAGTGACACCGTTTCGCCGTCCGTTACGCTGGAGGCAAAATGACCGACAAATCTTTCCCGGACGAACCGGAAAAAACCACCGCCGAACGGGAAGCGGAAGCCCGTGAACGCGCCCGCGCGGCAATGGCATATCAGGAGCCGGAGCAGAAAACGCCGCCCGGTAAGCCGGAAGTGACCCGTTTCCGTAAAGCTTCCGGTCACCGCACGCTGATCGTCAGCCTGCTGAGTCTGGTCCTGGTCATCGCGCTGGCATCCGGTGGCGATCGTCTTCTCAGCGCCCTGAAAAGGGGTGATGAGAAAGAATCTGACACCGCGTCGCCGCCCTCCTCCGGGGCGGTGCAGCAGGAGCGTAAAAATCTGGGCATGGACAGTAATCCGTTTGGCCTCTTCGGGCCAGGGAGGCAGGAAAGCGTAGCCCCTGCCAGTCAGAGCCCCCCTGCCACTCCAGCCCTGCCGCCCGGGCCACCCGCCCTGAACAAGGCGGCAGCGCTGGCAGACGGGCTGAACAGCGGCAGTACAGGGTCAGGCGACGATATACGCACGTCCCGAAGCGGATCGCGCAGCAATGCGGGAACGTCGGGCAGCCCGTCAGCCTCCACGGCGTACACATCCTGTCAGTCGGTACTGGTCAGTGGCGAAGATGGACGCCTGCGCTGCCCGGATACAACAGCACCGGCAGGCAGCAATAACAACGACAATCCGGGCGTCGCACGCGTCACCGGTGTCAGGCGGCTGGGCCTTGATCCCGATCTCTATATCCCGGTGGATCGCTATATTCCGTGTTCGATGATGCGGCGCTTCGTGTCCGATGTTGGCGGTCATATCTCCTGCCTGATCGGTGAGAATGTCTGGAGCTCCAGTAACCATGTAATGCTGATCCCGGCGGGAACAGTTGCCCGTGGTATCTACCGCACCGGGGCACTGCAACACGGGCGCAGCCGGATGTTTGTACTGTGGACGGAGTTGCGCACGCCGGAGCCCGGCAGCCTGCAAATCCCGCTCACCGATACGCAGGCCACCGGCCCGCTTGGCGAGGCGGGGATCACGGGCTGGATCGACAGCCATTTCTGGGAGCGTTTCGGCAACGCCCTGATGCTGAGTACCGTACAGGACGTGGCAGCAGCGGCATCAGATGCCGCGCCGGGTAAAGACCGCAATACCGACTATACCGAAAATACCCGCGCCGCCACGGCGGAAATGGCGAAAACGACGCTGGAAAACAGCATCAGTATCCCGCCCACGATGTACCTGAACCAGGGCGATGTGATCGGCATCATGACCGGCACGGATATTGATTTTTCCTCTGTTTATCAACTACGGCTGAAAAAGAAATGGTATGAACGCTGAAAACCTGTCACTGGACTTTATGAAAAACCGGCTCTTTGGTGATTTTCTTGCGCAGGATGGCCTGACAGAAATTGCCGTTAACCGACCGGGCGAACTGCATACGAAAATCCGGGGGAATTGGCATAAACAGGCATCCCCGATCACGCTGCGTCAGTGTCATGCCTTTGCCAGGGCGCTGGCATCCTGGCAAGACGACAATATTGACGATACATCACCCATCCTTTCTGCAACATTAAGATCCGGCGAACGTATTCAGGCGATTATTCCCCCGGCCTGTGAGCGTAATACGGTATCCATTACGCTGCGCAAGCCTTCGTTTGAGCAGAAAACACATCAGTCATGGATTGATGCAGGATTTTATCAGCGTGTGGCTGGTCAGGAGAGAACGGAAAGCCAGGATGATGCACTGGTTCAGTTATATCACAGCGGGAATATCCCCCGTTTTATGGAAAAGGCCGTGGAATATGGCAAAACGATTTTTATTGTGGGTGAAACCGGCTCCGGTAAAACCACCTATATGAAAACGCTGCTGCATTATATTCCACTGCATCTTCGGCTGACCACAATCGAAGATAATCCCGAAATCCATTTTTATCACCACGCCAATTATGTGCATCTTTTTTACCCGGCGGATGGCGGGGATAATGCCATTGTCACCCCCGGCAGGCTGATCCGTGCTAATTATCGGATGAACCCTGACCGGATATTACTGGCGGAAATTCGTGGGCGGGAGGCATGGGACGCGCTTAAAATTATTGGTTCCGGGCATGAGGGATTAATCACCTCCCTGCATGCAGGCAGCCCGGAAGAATGTATTGAAGGGATCATTGACCGCTGCTATGAAAACCCCGACTGCCGGAATATTCCTTTTGATGTGCTGTTACGCAAGGTACTTAAAAGCATTGATGTCATCGTCAGTATTGACATACACGGCGATGTGCGCCGGATGAGTGATATTTACTTTAAGCCAGTTCATTTAAAAAGCATGAAAGAGGCATTCAGACAATAACTCTGGCAAATAACATTACCCTAAATACGCAACCTTTCATTAATCATACCGGTGACTGAAATGAAGAAAGTCATACTCTCCTTATTATTTCTCGGCGTTATGGCGTCATGTTCAACATCCGCAACGACCGCTGAAGCCTGCGAAGTGGTTTTATGCATGTACGGTAAAACAACGGGAAACAGCGGCAGCAGTGAATGTCATTCCGCTGAACGGGCATTCTTTAATATCGTGAAAGAGAATAAACACGGTTTTCTTCCTGACCATACGGCCGATGCCAGAAAATCGTTTTTACTTGAATGTGTTTCGGCAGACCCGGCGGCTATCAGTCAGGTCATCAGTAAATATGGCCGCGTTCGTGGTTAATACTGGCGAGACGGGCGGAGAGCGTGACGGTTTTCAGGTTTTTATGGCTTCTGTTTTTCGCGGATTAAGGAGCGAAGAAACAGGGGCCGTAAAAATGAGGCAGCGGACAGAAATATTTTCGCGGGTTAAGGAGCGAAAATAATTCAGGCACCGCGCCTCACCTGCAAACAGCCGCGCCCACGCGGATTTTGCAGGCCGGGGGAGCCGGATAAATTTCGCCGCCCCAGCGAGCGAAAAGCTGTCGCCCACGACAGCGGTTTATTTGGGGGGCATCGCCCCGCACACCGTCGCAGATAAGTCTCCGGCCAAAAGCCGGTAGCGTGGCGCGACCACCCTCTTTAAAGGTCAGCTTCCCTTTTATTCCCGCTACGAGGAACGAGTAAAGGGAAGAAAAAGGCGAAAGCGACCGTCTTAAAGGGGGTGGTCGCGCGTAGCGGGCGACGGTGTGCCGCCGTTGACGTTGGGGGTTTTGGCACGGCGTCCAGCCGCGACATTACCCCCATGTGACAGGCCATAAGGGCGTCCAGCCCGCATGTACTGGTGCACGCCGTTTCGTGCAGGAAAGCATGCTTCCCTGCACATGGCCGCAACGCGGCCACCTTCTTTACCCCATACGCTCGCCCCGCCTTTTCGCCCAACACCGTGGGGCGAACTGATGGGGCGATGTCATGGGGCGAACTGCTGACGAAGGAGGCATCGTGATTTTGAATAAGCTGGCCGTTTCACTGTCGCCGATAGTGAATGGCGCGCTGAGCTTCATTGCTTTTATGCAACAGCATCAGCTGATGCTAGCGCTGTTATCGGGGCTGACGATGCCGTTTTTCGCGTCGATGAAAAGCGATGAACGGCAAAAAGCCCCGTTGTGGCAAAAGCTGATTATTGCTTTCTCCATAGTCTGTTTTCTTTGCGGTACGATGGGGCCGGTACTTATCTGGATTTTCCAGTGGCTTTATCGGGGCCGTGTTATCGCCAGCATTCCCGTTCTGGCATGGCCGGTGCTGATTACCTTTACCGTAACAGGTTTTATTTTCCATATTCTGCTGCGCAGGGTATTAACCCCTGAATTAGATAAAATAAAGAAACGCCTCGTCAGGAAAACCACGCTTGAACGGGAATTACGCACCGATGTCCGTACTGTGAAATCCCTGCTGCCGGAAACATTGCATTATGACCCGCTGGATTATATCGACCTGAACAAAGGGTTATTTATTGGCATGGACCGCGATATTCAGCCGATGTACCTGCCGTTAAAAGACTGGCAAAAACAACACGCGGATATCATCGGCACCACCGGCGCCGGTAAAGGCGTTGCCACCGGGATATTACTTTACCAAAGTATTCTGGCCGGTGAAGGCGTATTTGTTATGGACCCCAAGGATGATGAATGGGCACCACACCTTTACCGAAAAGCCTGTGAAGATGCAGGGAAGCCCTTTGCCTTAATTGACCTGAGGAAACAGGCATACCAGTTAAACCTGATTGAAGAGATCACCGCCGATGAACTGGAAGAGCTTTTTGTTGCTGGTTTCAGTCTGGCAGAGAAAGGTCAGGAGTCGGACTTTTATCGCATTGATGACCGGAAAGCGGCCCGGATAGCCGCGCAGTTTGTCACCCGTAATACTGCCTCAACCATTCGGGATGTGTATAACGGAGACTACGTTCAGGGCATTGCAGATAAGATAAAAGCCTTTTTCGGGAAAATTGAAGAGCTGGCCTTACTCAATGCCATTAATGCCCCCACCGGATTTTCGCTTAATACGATATTTGAGGAAGGTGGTTGCTGTTATGTGATTGGTTCAATGCGCAACAGCAAAATCATTACCGCGCAGCGCATGCTGCTGGTTCGCCTGTACCAGCTGGCAGAAAGGCGTGAGCGAGTGAAAGACGTGCCCCGCCCCATTGCTATTTATCTTTCGGAACTGAAATACCATTTATCCAGGCCCGCGCTGGAAGGTTTAGGCGCGGCACGCGATAAAGGCGTGCATATTATTATGGACCATCAGTCGATTGCCGATTTAAAAGATTGTCCGGCAGATTTGAAAGGTGACGCCGTTGTCGGTGCGGTGGTTGAGAACGCCAAATTCAAACTGGTTTACCGTGTCATGGACCCGGACACCGCGGAATGGGTAGCCAGGATGTCAGGCACCATATTAGTCGATGATGAGGTCCGCAAAGCGAAAACCGATGCCGTGCTGACAGAGACTATCGACGATGAACGCACCATCAGGCAGGCCGAGCGTTTCTTTACCGACAGCAATATGATCTTGAACCTACCCGATTTTGTCAGCTTCATCTTTACGACAAAAGCACTCCCGGCTGCTTCGCTGATTTCGCCCATCAGGGTGAAAAAACGCGAACTGGAGATCAGTGCAGTGTCGCCCGCGATTGCCGCCAGCGCCGCAACGGTAAACATCACCCTGGATTTTAACGAGGAGGAAACCTCCCCCCGACCGTCATCAACGCCGGATATCACCAAAACTCGGCCTGATCTTTTTTTTGATACGGACGAAAAAGATACAACAACACCGATTGCCGATAAAGAGGATAACCCGTCATTGCTGGATTTTTAAAGGGGGGAATGATGCTGATCACCGCATACCGCGAACGCCAGACGCGACACCGCGAAAAAATACAAAAACTGCTGAATTTCCTGAAAGAAGAGACGTACAGTGACTTTAAAACACTGATGCTTCTCTTCGGCTTCAGGGATCATAAATCGCTGTATTCCCTGCTTTCAAAAGTCGAGGGCATGGGGTTAATACAAAAGCACGTCCTGGTATCACGCACGATGAAAATTTCATTGTGGGGCATTACCAGTGACGGGATAGCCGTTGTGTTAACACCCGACGATGCACTTTTCCCGGCGCGGTTTGAGCCGTCAAAAGTTACCGGCTGGACGCTGGAGCATCACCTCGATAATCAGGTCGCCCGGATCACCCTTGAGCAAAAAGGCGCATCCGGGTGGATCAACGGCGATCGCACAACCTTCCTCAGTCGTTACCAGGTCAGTCACCGGCCGGATGGGCTGATCACCTTTCCCGGCGGCACCGTGATCGCCATAGAGACCGAGCGCCGCCTAAAAACTAAAGCCCGTTATCAGTCGATCATCGCCAGCCATTTACTGGCCCGGACCCGTAAAGACTGGATTTACGTTTTCTATATCGTGCCGGATCCGCAGAAAAAGCGCGGTCTTGAACGGTTGTTTGACAGCATCCGGCACGTCATCGTTAACCACCAGCACATCCCGCTGGAAACCCGCCACCGAAATGTCTTCCGCATCTACACGCTCGACGAGTTGCAACGGCTGGATTTAGGCAACTTCATATAGTTGTTCTGTTTCACCAACTGCCCCAACCAGCCCACCAGCAGTGCAACGACCAGAAGTAATGCCCTACCGAAATACTCCCCCATCATCAGAATAGACAGGAGTCCAGAATGAACAGAGAAACTGACCGACTTTCGGACGTACTAACCGAAATGAGCGCAAAAGCGCTGGTCACATGGATGACGCATTCCGCATTGCGGGACATACCGCGCGAAGCATTATTGGAACGCGGCAACGATTTTGTATATGCCCTGCACGCAAATTTTGTGCTGCTACGTGATCTTCTGTCAGAAACGCTGGAAGATATTGAGCAGCAAAGTCATGGCCTCGAAGAAAGACTAGATTGCCTGGAGCAGCGGCTGCAGACGCTCCAGGCAGTTACTGATAACAGAGAATAGCTGCCCGTTCAGTCCTATCCGTGTGGCTTGCTTTATTCCACTGTAGTGACATGACTGTTCGGTGCTCGCCTGGCTGCGCTCCGCCTCACTCATGTCTCTACAGCGTTACTGGTCAAGCCTATCCCTGCACACAAAGCCGCATTCCTTTGCGGCCACTTCCTGCTCAGATTTTATCAATTAAATAACGATGCGCTTTCGATGCCGCGCTGGCGGCCTTGAAAATATAGCGTTTGTCGTTCTTCAGTGCTTTCAGCCAGGAAGCAATATAACTTTCATGCTGAACCTCTCCGACAATCCCCAGGTCCGCCATCAGGAACGCGCTTCCCAGTTCGGCGATCAACTCCTCAAAAGCATAATCCTCACTGCCAAACTTCCCTCTCATTTCTCGGTTCAGCCGACTTTTGGCCCCGCTCCAGTGAACCAGCTCATGCAGGCCCGTAGCGTAGAAATTGGCAGCATCGCTAAAAAGACGACGTTCCGGTAAATGGATTTCATCGGTTGACGGTGCGAAAAAGGCGTTTTGTCCCTTCTCAATGATGGTTGCACCACTGTTACGGAAAAGCGCTTCCGCACGCGGTAACGACTCAAAGGTCTCTGCCGGGCAAACTGCTTTGTCACTCAGAGGCAAACCGTCAATTTGCCCAACATTAAACACGGTAAAAGTTTTCAGCATCGGGATATAGTCAGTTTCTCCTTCGTTATTTTCCCTTTCCAACATGGTATAGAAAATAGCTGTTGTGCCGTGTTCTCCCTTACGTACCTGCCCGCCTTCCGTTTTTGCCTGTTTGTAGGTCATCCAACGCGAATCATTGAATCCCTGTTCTGACGCACTGCACCACAACAACATGATATTCATTCCACTGTAACCCATACCAGTTGCGTAATTGGACGGTAAACCCGACATACCAGGGGTACGCTGCCACGGACACGCCCAGGGTTTAACACCAGTTTCCAGTGCCGCAATGATGCTGTCAGTGACGGTCTGATAAATATCAGTTTTGGTTTTGGAAAATTTCGTTTTTGAGGAGCCTGACGGGTCCAGCGGGGATACGCTGGTCGCTGCTGCGGTGTTAGGGGCGCTAGCCTGGGTATGCAGGGAAATAGTCATGATTTTTTCTCCGTCAGTGGTGTGATTTTCGTCTTCGAATCGCCTGACGGTTCGCTTTCCCGACATCGTTCCGGCCCGCAAGGGCGCAGAATGCGTGCTATTTACCCTTGCGGGACGGGTTGTGTTGGGAAACTGACCTGCCCCCAGGATTAGATACAACCTTCAGTTAGTAATGTCGGTTTGTTTACCTTCACATTTTCCATTTCGCCACCGTGCTGCAAACTCTGATGGCGTCTGATAATTCAGTGCCGAATGTGGACGACACTCGTTATAATCCTGCCGCCAGTCATTAATGATTTTCCTGGCGTGAACGATATCGCTGAACCAGTGCTCATTCAGACATTCATCGCGAAATCGTCCGTTAAAGCTCTCAATAAATCCGTTCTGCGTTGGCTTGCCCGGCTGGATTAGGCGCAACTCAACACCATGCTCAAAGGCCCATTGATCCAGTGCGCGGCAAGTGAACTCCGGCCCCTGGTCAGTTCTGATCGACGCCGGATAGCCTCGAAACAGTGCAATGCTGTCCAGAATACGCGTGACCTGAACGCCTGAAATCCCGAATGCGGTGGTAATTGTCAGACACTCCTTCGTGAAGTCGTCCACACAGGTCAGGCACTTGATCCTGCGACCGGCTGCCAGCGCGTCCATGACGAAATCCATCGACCAGGTCAGGTTGGGCGCCGCCGGGCGGAGCAGCGGCAGACGTTCCGTTGCCAGTCCTTTACGACGTCGTCTGCGTTTTACGCCCAACCCGCTGAGATGATAAAGGCGGTACACGCGCTTGTGATTAATATGAAGGCCTTCACGGCGCAGTAACTGCCAGATACGGCGGTAGCCAAAACGCCTGCGCTCAAGTGCCAGCTCAATAATGCGCCCTGATAAATGCGCATCAGCTGCCAGACGCTGAGCCTCGTAGCGGCAGGTCGACAGAGACAAGCCTGTAAGCCTGCAGGCACGACGTTGCGACAGACCGGTCGCATCACACATAAACTCAACGGCTTCCCGCTTCTGGTCTGTCGTCAGTACTTTCGCCCCAGAGCCACCTGAAGTGCCTCCTTATCCAGCATGGCTTCGGCAAGCAGCTTCTTAAGTCTGGCGTTCTCTTCCTCAAGCGACTTCAGGCGCTTAACTTCAGGCACTTCCATACCGCCATACTTCTTGCGCCAGGTGTAAAAGGTGGCGTCGGAAATGGCGTGCTTACGGCAGAGCTCACGGGCAGAAACCCCGGCTTCAGCCTCGCGGAGAATACTGATGATCTGTTCGTCGGAAAAACGCTTCTTCATGGGGATGTCCTCATGTGGCTTATGAAGACATTACTAACATCGGGGTGTGTTAATCAACGGGGAGCAGGTCAAAACGATTAGCCGGAAGCTGATACGGGAACGAAAAGCACACGGAAGGAAAAGATATGACCTACATAGCCGGGCGTAGCGCCCCTTGGTTCGCAGCGGTGAAATGGGTTGAAGGTTGTGATTTAGAAAATGAATTTCACTGTATAACTTCAGACCTGATGTAGCAGTGTTCTGAGGTAGAACACATTCAAGTCTGACACTCATCTTTAACGAAAGCGGACGTTAGAGAGTACACACTAGGCATAAAGCTACGCCACAAGGGTATATCTCTTGAAGAAAAATGGAATGACTATATCGATAAGCGTTAAGTGAACGCCGTATTGACGGTTATTTATCGGTGAGAACCACGTTCCATGGCAGCAATTCGGCCACTTTATTTGTAGACGCCTTCGGCAGTACGCCAGGATATGGTGCAGATAAGCCTCAGGGTCAATACATTGAGTTTGCACGTGCCTATCAGCCCATAAAGCAGTGCGCCGCGCTCACCGCCATTGTCACTACCGAAGAATATATAATTCTTTTCCCCAGACAGACCTCTCTCAGCGCCCGCTCCGCATCATCATTATCAGGTTCCACCGGCCCGTCATCGCAGTAATAACACAGAGCACCCCACTGATTGAACGCATAAGCGAACGCCACCCCCAACCGGGATTTCTACGACAGTGTCGCGCTTTTCTCTATCAACCACTTATGCAGCGAAGCCAACTGCGGTTTGCTCGGGGATTGCCTGGCAGCTAGGCGCTCTGATGCCGGGAGCCCGCGTATTTCTGGCCTCAGCCTTATTTAAGGTCATGATAAAATCCCACATATTCAAGTGCTGACTTTTCAAGGGATTATCCTATAGGATCAGTTGCCTTCCTGTTGGCGCGTAACTTAAAGCTCATCAATTCAGCTTATGAGTTTTTTATTATTTATTCTCATAGCTCTGCGATTGATACCTGATCAAAAGAGTAGTATCAATTGTCTCCTTCTAAATAAAGCATGCTGTATAGAGCTTGAAATTTAATCTATTGAGATTGGATACATAGAGTTTGATGCACCTTTCAAACAAATTCCAAACCTCCAATCGATAGTATAAATTAGGAATATTCATCGGTATTGTTTTGAGAGGTTTTCTACCCCTCTCAAAATGTTTTCTAGTTATCGCAATAAATAATTGGAACAGCATTAGCCTCTTTTACAGCATGAGAAAAAGAAGACAAGATCCATAGCAGTTGAATCACATGAGGCTTAACCGGTTTTTTTCTTCGCAAATTAATGAACTCGCGTTCTATCTCTTTTTTGGATAAAAATGAACAGCTAAGAATGCATTTTCTATGCAATTTAACATCCTTAAAAAGGTCGTCAAGGTATTTTTTAATGTTTTTAGTGTCACCTTTTCTTACCTTTTTTATCTTGGTTGACACTGACTTTTTATTGTAAACTCCAGTATAGTTTTTATTAAATTTTGTTTTTAATTTAACAGTAAAATCAGCAGTGTTAAAATACATATATCCAAGATTTTTTATACCCTGACCAACAACGTCATGAAGTTTACTTGCTGATGTGCTTTTGTCACCATGCTTTGAATGAATGAAACAAATGCATGAATCCGCTTTATTAAATGTGATATGGTCTGCCCATTCATTCCCTAAGTCATCGCAAAAAATGTAATCATCCCCACTATGAATGTTTTCCACCACATCAAACATGGAATCATTAGAGAACTTATCCATTCCTTTTAAAAGCAAACCTTTCTCACTTAAAACGTTTTTTATATTAGCTTTAGGGACAAGCATTTCTAATATGCTATTGATTTCCGATATGCCTGAAGAGTCTTCGAAACAATTACCCATAAAATACATATAGCATGGGTCAGTAAACGTAATGCTGTAGAAACCATTTTTAAAGATAAAACTTTGCAAAGTTATATCTTTAGAGTTGTACGAAACTTTTATTTTTTTTAGAACAGTAGAGTCAATCGTTAGTGTTTTGTTGTTTTTTCGTACCTTAGCCTTACCAAGCGGCACTTGAATAGTCAAGTCAGGTTTTATTTCATAAACTTTTTCAAGTTTATGAAGCAACCGATTTACTTGTATTTCATTTAGAATGCAATCGGATCCATCAGGCAATTTGTATTTTAGTATGGCGCCTTCCGATTGTAACTTTTCATATAATGAAGTACTTTCTATTAATAAGGCACTTGGCACAGTAGAGCTTAAAACCTCACTTAAATCTTTTTGTTTTGCAAAAGAATTGAGGAAGTCCTTAACCCCTCCACCTTGCCTTATCAGACAAAGTTGATTATAAGACCATGTCGCAATTTCATCGAAATTAACTCTCTGTGACGCCTCTACCAATCGTCCTGAACCAGAGATTGTCTTAATTATTGCACCTTGCCTAAGTTTTAAGTAGTAAGGTATTGACCTGCCAGCAGCATGAGTAGAGTAAGAACCTTTAAGATCTGCTGATTCTGCAGATCTATTTCTGATTGCCTTATCTGAATTAGTTATTGTTCTTGTGGATATTTTTTGGAATAAAACATCAGAATCATTAAAGGTGCTAGCCAATAAATTACTCGATACTAAATTAAAACTTCTTTCAATATCATCTGAAATATTTGCACAGCTTTTCTTTATTATTGCCACACTATTATCAAACTCAAGAATTAATATAAAAGCATAAATTTTATCTTGGTAGTTCTCTCCGCCCTCGATCTCCCCAATAAAATACACTGGCTTGAGTGTTGGGAAGATTCGCAATGAATATTTATACGGGATATCATTTTCAATTAATCTTTTTTCAATTCTAAATTCCTCTAATAGGTAATCACTACCAGGTTCAATATTGTCATCTGCAGCATCCAAAATATTAGTTATTTCAACGTCTGTTATTGTTCTGTTTCGATTGTCTTCTGGTATTATTAAGTTATAGAATTGAATGTTTTTTGTAAGTTCTAATCTATCAATCATCATAAAACTCCTGTTAGTATTTGGCACATTTTCATGATTGTACATTCCCTTATAAATCACACCATTAATATCTATCTATCATAAGGTTGAACAGGCGAATCGCTAATGGAAGATTACTCTTACCGACGAGGTTCTCGCCCAACAAGACTATGTTGCCCGTCAGAGGGATATTAACTGTCTCAAAATCACGAAAGTTGAGTATCTTTAAATTTGCAAAACACATAACAACCCCTATAAATCAACCTATCAAATCTAGCCATCATATTTTTACTAAATTTATTGCTTTGGCACAGCACTGCAGCAAGTTATAGTTAATGCCTCAATTGGATTTATGTTCCAGCGTTCACATTCTCATGCAGAGCCAAACCTTATCTTCTCCAGACCTACTTACAAATCTTTCGCCTGCCTAGACGTCGTTGTTCCAGTTAAACCTTCATTACTTCAGTCACCGGATAGTAGCTATCCCCGCCAACATAGCACAGTGTTCTTACGCTCAGAAATAAGTGCGCTGTAGGCTCAAATTTGCGTCTTGCCATTATTTCTGGGGTGTTATCCAGCTTGTTGGAATAAGTTTTACGCCATTACGCCAGCGATCAGAGACTGCAGCCTGAAACCAGTCATCTTTAAGGTCTGCATGGTCCATAACTATTATCTGTAAATCAGGGGCGAGCGTTTTAGCAGCGTGGTTGATTAGGCTGAACAGCCGATTTACAGCGTTCTGATCTTCATTCTTCAGAGCGTCAATAGACCCATCATTATCTTTTTCAGGTGGATAATGCGCCTGCGATGGCTGGTCGAGAATTAGAAATCCTGGCACGGGGCGTTTTTTTTGACGGAACCAGCGATGAAGGGCCAGATGAGCCAAAATATGGTAGCCGACCCAATTTTCCCCGCTGCCCATACGGAAAAGTGGTACCGGTCCGTCCAAGGTATCTGCCACAACGGTGAGTTTGCGAATATCTAGACGCAGGTTGCTTCCCTGATGTTCTAGATCGAGAAGTTCCGAATATTCAGTCATATAACGGCCGATTATATTGAGGAAGGCCGCAAGTTTCTCTCGTACAGCAGTCGGATCCAATTTTTTTTCAAGGAAACTTACAGTCAATTGCTGATTTTCTAACCGGGTGCGAAGACCCGAATACTGCTCTGCATCGCTGACAGTTTCAAGATACTGTGCGATTTTCCCCAGAGTCCGCGCCTGCAGCATAAAGTTTTCCTGCTGTACTCGCAGATATTCAGCTTGTTGGATGCAATCACTGATTTTTTTCTGATTCTCTCGAAGATTATTGAGGAGAGTATTTTCCTGTATTTGGAGGGCTGCTAAGCGCTTCTGGAGCCTTGGATTTTCTGCTTCTACCGCCTCAAGTTGTCGGCTCAATTCACTGAGTGAATGGTTGAGTTGAGCAACAGAAGGAGGAACGTTTTCGAGGTGACTTTCGCAAAGAGGACAAAGCTGCGATACCTCTGAGGACTTTATCAAATTCACTACGCTGAGTCTTGCACGCTGCTCCCGCGCCTCTCGCTCATAGCCGGTTGATTCTGAGGTAAACGCCCGCGTTTCACGAATCTCGCTATTCAGTCTCTCAAGCTCAGTACGCATCCCTTGACGTTCTGAGCGCAGTCGCATCAATATGTCATCATGATCACTTACTACAACTGCATCTGAAAATACTCCTCGCTCGCTCAAGCTTTGGAGCAGAGTCATGCAGGCCTCATAGTTTACAACTACGGTTCGATCGTCGGTAAGCCCTGCCATTTTAGCTTCTTCAAGAAGAGCTTTTGCACGCGGAAATGTGGCGTCATCCAGCGATTCAGCTTCCCGTACCAACCTTTCAAGCTGACGCAGTAGTTTTCGCGCATCGTCCAATTGGGCTTGCTGTAAGAGCCGCTCTTCATCCATTGCGCCAAGAAAATAAGGAAAGGTGTCCCGGATAGCCTGCGCTATAAAACCATCATCTTGGCGATGAAACAGACGCTGTTTGTTATCAATATCGTTCTGATCCTGGAAACAAAAAAGAAGCGAGTGGCGGAAATTTGCCTCCAGAGAGGGTCGCGTAGGACTCGGGGGACGGTGTTCGTTTTCATTAATGCCGATTGCCGTTCCCAGAAATTTCTCCACAGCGTTGACTGTAGTGTTTTTGTGGAGAGTTGCGCCATCGGGAATCGACAGGGAGCTCCCGCGGGCAATATAGATGTCGCCGTGAGACTGTGTACCGGCATCTGGATTGCGTCGCGCGATAAAGATTTGGCTATCATTCAGTTGAAAAAGGATCCCATACCATTGTGTACATTTGCGGATAACGCCATCGGCTACGTAACATTCGCTTCGCCCGGTAACGTAATCAATAATATCAATTATTGCTGATTTACCCGTTTTGGATGCGCCGGTCAAGATGTTCAGTTGACCGGGATGAAGGGTGATTTCACGACGTTCTCCCCCGTGGTTGTAAATCACAAGGCTGGCTATCTGAAGACTCATGGCGCTATCCCCCATGCAGCATAAATAGTCGCTGTTGTACCAGCTGCTGCGAGCCAACGCCCCAGAAATGCCGCACGCTCAATGCATTCTCCGGCTTCCTGAGTAAACAGCGGCGTTCGTTTTTCTGAAGGTGAGAGCAGTTTAGCTCCTTTCTTTAAGTCACCATTTTCATCCAAGCAAAGAGCGCTTTGCCTTGTGCCAAATAATATGCTCTCACGGGTAATACCGTTTAGCCGCCTGACTCTGTCGGGGAAATTAATCATCGTATCTCGGTTGTCCTGGCACCATGCCATTAGTGACGTTACGGTTGTAGCAGGCAGAGCCTTGCGTGTTTTCTGATGAAGAATTATCGGAAGGATTATAAAGGCTAGTGCAAAGGGTAAAGAGCAACCGGTCTTTTTATTGAATTCTGACGATGTATTGGCTATAAGCAATACGCAGAAAGCTGGGTTGAAGAGGTAGCTCTCCTCGATGGGACGGGAAGACCAAGGCTCCATCATCAATCCTCTCCTTTCTGTTCATCACTATTATTCTGCATGAAGTCAGGGTGCCACCCCACTGCGTATCGGTTAGCCAAAATATGGTAGCTTCCGTGGGTAAGAAACCGCTCTCGTAGGCTGCGGAGAGGAAAACATGCCTGCTGTTCTGCCCATGTGAACAGGTCCTTTCCAGAACGTATACGATCGGACTCATCACTATCAGGTAATAAATCGTCTTTCTGTGCGGCGAATCGTGGTTGCCAAGCCTCTATCAGGTCTTGCTCGAACGTTTTAAGCTCATCATTAAGCAATAATTCTTCTCTTACCCATTTTGAGCGTTGCTCTGAAGCTCGGTAATAATCACGGATGGCATACTCAATACGGGCCGAACCGAGATTTATCTTACGCAATTGATTGACAAAGGGTCGACTATCTAGCTGAGCGATCACTTCTTGAGGAGGAGAAAATGACCGAAAATCTACAGGTAATGAGGAACGTCGAAACTCCTCTCGCAGTTCATCAATGCGGGATTCAATAGCCAGCACTGGGATGCTGCCCACCTCATTGCCGCTGAGCATACGTATCACTTGGTCGAACCACCAGCCTTCTAAACGCTCGGTGAAAATTTCGATATGCTGTCTTCCTACAGCACGGTGCAACTGCCGGTAAATATCTTCTTTAACATCAGTAATCGAAGGAGATCTATCAAGTACATATATTGATCTTAACAGAGCAAATCGAGCCTCCTCCGGTAAGAGCTTATAGGCGTTGAAAGCTTCTTGTAGCGCGCGGTTATTTGAACTGTTTGCAGTCGTGAGTAACAAAAAATCGGCTTGAGCCTCGTTACGACTTTCTGTTCGTAATAGAAAAGATGCCGAATTCGAAGGTGCCAAACCAGTTGTTATTAGGAAGTGACGAGTTCTTGAGAAACCGCCACTATCGGTGGCTACACTTTTTATCCAGATGAGTAGCGTTTTCCAAAGGTCAGCGCTGCTGTCAGTCAGCTTTCCAGTTTTGGCTTTATGATGTTTGGTCTGGATAAGATGAATCGGTAAGCCGTTTGCCTCAAAAGCTATATCATCAAACTTTTCAATTGAAATCCTGAACTCTGGTGAATCCAGAGTAGCTTCCAGTCCTTTTAGCAATGCGTAGCGACACTGATACAGATAGCCAGTGGCCGACGCGCTGGCCTCATGCGCGTTACTCATCCCGTCACTCCGTTAATTTATCGATAATATTTTCTAACTGAAATCCAATCAATTTACTACTGTCAACACCCAAGATTCTGAAAAATATTTTATGAGTGGTGACCTGCTCCCCGTTGATTAGTACACCCCGATGTTAGTAATGTCTTCATAAGCCACATGAGGGCATCCCCATGAAGAAGCGTTTTTCCAACCAACAGATCATTAGTATTCTCCGCGAGGCTGAAGCCGGGGTAACGTCGAAGAACTTAAAGTGATGACGTGAGGCAACTTTTGGGTTGGAAGAAAATTGCAGCTTGCGGCCGTCGCACTGAGGGTTTAATCCACCTCTCTCAGAAAGACCTGGCATAAGAATACGGAGCTTTTGAATGCTATATCCACGTTGGTGCGACATAACTATCCAAGAGCAAGACAACAAGCAGCTATGGCGCTTGTCCGAACGCGATGGAGGAAGGGCTGCTATCGAAGCTACCCTAACTACTCGGATCCGAGCTCACTACGACAATTTGGACGAAATAGCTGAAGACGTCCGTGAGTTGGGATATCCAGGCGCGGCTGCAATTTTGGCTGAGCGCATGCCGCGCTCCACCCGAGCACGTTCGGGAGAGCTTGGCGAGATCCTCGCGTCCGAGTTGGTCGAAGAACATCTTGAATTCGAGGTTCCGATCCGTCGCCTGCGATACAAGGATGGTCGAGAGATGGCGCTGCGCGGCGACGATTTCGTCGGTCTAAAGCTCGATGACCAACAAAATTTGCACTACTTAAAAGGCGAGTCTAAGAGTCGTGCAAACCTTGCCAACGCCACCATCTCTGAGGCGCGAAAAGCACTGTCCAGAGACGATGGCAGACCTACGGCAACATCCCTTCTCTTCGTCGCGGATCGACTCATGGAGGGTGAAGGCGAACGACGGCAGATAGGTAGACGGATTCGTAATGAAGTCGCCAGTCGAGCTGCGCCCCAAGGGCGAACCAGTCACATGCTGTTCACCTTGTCGGGCAACGCCACGCCTCAGGCACTGTACGACGATCTCGCAGCGGCGGATCTGGTTCGTCCCCATCTTTCTGCAAATTTGCGCATAGAAGACCATCAGGCCTTCATTCTGGCCTGCTACGAGAGGGCTCTGGCACTTGGAAACGATTGAAGAATTGACTGCATTCCTGCTCGACATCACACAAGACGGATATCGAGGTCGCCTGCAGGCCCGGGGTCAAGCAAGGGCTCTTATTCGCCATGAAGGAAACTTGCCACCAGACGCTCCAGCCTTCAGCGAAGGGCTCGACTCCGATCTTGCGGACTATGGCTTCTCAGTACTACGTGTTTCCTTGGCGCTACGCGAGCTTGGAGGCGATGCAGTGACTTGGCGAAAAGGCTTCGTACAGGCAGGTGGGGCTTTTGAGGCATTGGTTCAGAACGGGTCACAGGCCGACGCATCTCGAGGGTTCTATCGAACAATGGGGGCTGCTTCCTATCACTTGGCCAACTACTCTGCGCTGGCATTTTCGCTTCTGTCGCAATTACAGGCCGATCAGAATCGTTCGCCTGCCGAGGATGCGCTCGCGCTCCTAATCGTGCGTGATCTTCAAGGCCTGGTTCAACGTGCGAGGGATTGGCTTAGCAGCCCAGCGAACCGAGATGAGGGAATCGCCAGAGCTGCGGCCGAGGGAGCGCTTGACCCCGACGATATCGTTTCGCGTGTAGCGACGTCGACAATGTTCAGAGCATTGGTGTTCTTTGAGTTTGCCCTGCAAACCGGCCAAGAGTCCCTCGTTGTAGAAGCTCGCAACCTGCTGAGACGGGCGATTTCGTTGACCGGAGCGGCCAGCGCGGTGTCACTCTGGTGGATTCTTCGAATCACCGTGAACCTGATAGATGATCTTTGGGCAAGCAGTCTGCACAAGGTTCTGCCCTCCGAAGGGCCACTTGGCTCGCAAGACTACGCACAACTTCGGAAGCTTTTTGTCTCTGAGTTGTACTGCAGGAGGTCATCTGAGGTCGAATTGTGGCCTTCTCAACTTCTGGCGGCACAGCGAGCCGTCGATGTCTCCGACGACCTAGTGGTCGCGCTCCCCACGAGCGCGGGCAAGACACGGATTGCAGAGATCGCTGTGTTGATGGCCCTGGCGTGTGGTAAACGCGTTTTGATAGTCACACCACTCAGGGCTCTGTCCGCTCAGACCGAGCGCTCCTTCCGCAAGACATTCACACCTCTTGGATTTTCTGTCTCGTCGCTGTATGGAAGCAGCGGTGTAGCAGGAAATGACGAGGATGCGCTGCGGGAACAGAACATCGTCATAGCCACCCCAGAAAAGTTGGATTTTGCTTTGCGGAACGACCCCGACATCATCAATGATGTCGGCTTGATCGTCCTAGACGAAGGACATCTGATTGGCCCAAGTGAACGCGAGATCCGCTATGAGAATCTGGTGCAACGGTTGCTGCGGCGCACTGACCATGGCGACCGACGGATCGTTTGTCTTTCGGCAATTCTACCGGCAGGCGATCAGCTCAACGATCTGACTGCGTGGATTCGCAGTGATGCGCCTGGCGATCCGATCCAGTCCAGTTGGCGCCCTACGCGTCAGCGCTTTGGCACTCTGTCTTGGCTCGGAAATTCTGCGCGGCTGAGCTTCGACCTTGAGCCAGATGGCCCTTTCATTCGACACTTTGTGCCAGAGGTCCCACCCATTCGCCCTCGTCGAAAGGCGTTTCCAAAGGACAACAAGGAGCTAACTCTCGCAGCGGCATGGAAGTTCTCTGAGCAAGGAAAGAGAGCTCTCGTATTTTGCACCCAACGAGATCATGTTGAAGGATTTGCCGAGACTGCCCTGGACCTGCAGCGACGAGGCTTTCTGCCATCTCTGCTTGCCAACGCCCAAGAGGTTGAACGTGCCATGTCCGTAGGTAGGGAGTGGCTAGGCGCCGAACATCCTGCAGTACGCTGTCTGGCCATCGGCGTTGCGATTCATCATGGTCGTCTTCCCGGCCCCTTCCTGCGGGAAGTGGAGACACTACTTGCCGCAGGCGTTCTACGCGTTACCGTGGCATCACCCACCTTGGCGCAGGGACTGAACCTCAATGCAGCGGTACTCCTGATCCCAAATCTGTACAGGGCGGGCACTCTGATCACGGGTGAGGAGTTTGCCAACGTTGCGGGCCGCGCCGGGCGCGCATTCGTGGATCTCGAAGGACTCGTGATCCACGTAATGCATCAGCCAGAAAATTGGCGCCACCAGCGATGGAGAGAGTTGGTCACGTCGGCCAAGACTCGGTCACTTTCAAGCGGCATCATTGTCGTGGTAAACGAGGTCATACGTCGCCTCTCGACGTCGGGTGTTTTTGCGCGTGGGGATGCCATGGACTACCTGTCTAGCACGCAAGATGCTTGGTTCCCGGACGCTGTAGATGGTGAGATGGAGTCAGACTCAATGGAGAGCCTCATCGAGCGGTTGGATACAACCGTCCTTGGGCTCGTCGAAGCGCTTGACGCGCAAAGTGCGGATCTACCAAGGCTGCTCGATGAAGCCCTTGCGGGTTCACTTTGGGCAAGGCAAATCGCTCACCTTGACGGCGTCGAAAAGCAGAAGCAAGTGTGGATTCTCCTCAGTAGAGCACAGCTCATTTGGAACAAAACAACGGTCGAGCAACGCAAAGGTCAGTTCGCGATGGGAGTGGGCCTAGAATCGGGCCTTGCCATCGACGCGTTGGCTGTCGAGCTGACTGTGCTTCTTGACCGTGGCGATGCAGCCGCCCTCGCCAGTGACGCAGATGCCCTGATCGCTGCTCTCATTGGAATGGGAGAGCGGCTTCTTGCGATCCGTCCCTTCGTTCCAGATGACCCACTGCCGGCGAACTGGAGAGACTTGCTGGGAGCTTGGGTGCGAGGGCAAGACGTAGCGGCCATCGGCCAAGAGGGAATGCGCTTCGTGGACGACGCATTTGTCTATCGCCTGGTTTGGGCGATTGAAGCCATCCGGATGAATCGGCGCATCAATGGAGACGAATCAGAACTACCCGTCGAAGGAGCTGCTGCCGCCTGCCTGGAAGCTGGACTACCGTCCAACGCCATGGCCATGCTTGTTCGGGCCGGACTGCCCTCGCGGGTGGCCGCCAAGACAGCCGTGGAGCAGCTCGCGCCCTGCTTCACAAATCGCGCGGAAATGAAAACCTGGTTACGATCGGAAGAAGTAGCAGGCTTCGACCATGTTCCTGGATGGCCCACGCTTGAGACTCATGCAATCTGGCAGCAGTTTCGGCACGACGTTGTGTCAAGCGTAGATGGCAGGTGGGCGTCGCAGGAGTGGACCATGCAATGGGCAACAGACTCAACAGTGCCTCTGCGTATTGAAGTTGATCCGCAAGATGGACAAGTGTCGATCGCGACGCCAGATTTTTCACAGCTCACAACAATCAGACAGAGGCTTCAGGCGGAACTACCGAGCCTGCTTGAAGTTGAATCTCTACAGAACGGAACGAGTGTCACCATCCGCCGTATTGGAAAAGGCGAGGCGCGTTGGGTGGATAAGGACTGATAGCTTTTTTGTGTAGATGGTACGTCAAATCAGCCACTGCTCCGAAAACGACACGGAGCCTGCTCCGGCCACATTGACCTGATCCTGCATACGCACCTCAACTAGCCCCAGGGCTTCCTTGACCACTTCACGCGGATACACCGATGCACTGTCGATGGTGCCGTGGAACATCTCCCGGTACTTGATCAGCCGGTGGCGCGTATCCAGAAACAGCACCGCAAAGACTTCATGCTCAAAGCCTACCAGCTCGCTGCGCAG
Source organism: Serratia sp. AXJ-M (assembly GCF_046531865.1). Taxonomy (NCBI): domain Bacteria; kingdom Pseudomonadati; phylum Pseudomonadota; class Gammaproteobacteria; order Enterobacterales; family Yersiniaceae; genus Serratia; species Serratia sp. AXJ-M. The sequence goes on from NZ_CP059394.1 coordinate 3,403,636, forward strand.
GTATTCCTTGACCAGCGCCGTGGAACTAAAACGGGTGTACTTAAACTCTGACTAACAAAAGATTTGTATGCTCAAGATAGATTGCATGTACAGCATAAGTGGTCAGTTTGGGGGGCTTGACAGAAAGGGATTTGCGATTTAGCTTAATTATCAGCCAATTAATGGCAAAGGCGATCCCAGTCAAAGGAGCCGTATTTAAGAAGAGTCCGCTTAAGGATACTTAAGCAGGATTTTTTGCTGTTCTGCGTTCTGTATACCCGTTAACAAGACGATACCCCTATCACACTCTTGGTAAAATGGCGGACATCAGTGACCAATCATTGCTTTTGTCTCAACACCACAATGTTAGGATCATTGGCGCAAATTTAAGTATTCCCCTCTTATCTAAGGTTTTTTTATGTTTTACAGACATGGAGTCACAGTATGATGCAAAAACATTTTGACATTGTTCAGGCTATTATCGGTAACTGCTTTATGAACAATATGGCAAACAATAGATTTTTATACAGCAAGACGAATGGTAGCTCAACTACAAAATACCCATTAAACTGCATAGGTTTTTTCTCATGGAATAGCAGTTTGCAAAATAATTACACAAAATTTGTCTTATTTCCTATTTTCTTTGATTATCTGGATAGCTATGTTGATCTTCGTTTTGACTGTGTCAACGAAAGCTTCAACAAAAAAATCCTCATTCTCGAATCCAATATTGATAAAGATTCAATTGATGATTTGTTCCTTCATACGCTGTACAAAATGTGTTCTCAGATTAGAAATAAAATGCTTCACCATCGGCTCAACTATAACGGTGCCGAAGTGACAGCCAGCGAGACCACTGTCACCATTCCGCAGTTTAGAGTTATCAATGAACTGATTTACCAATATGTAAAATTCTCAAAGACCGGTAATTCACTCTTTGAAAAAAACGCTCTCTATTCCGGGTTAGTTGATATTCTTAAAAAAAATAACGATAGTGAACATGAGTTTGTTCAACGAGTAGAGTTGATGTCCGACTACTTGTTCATAACCCCCTATGAAGCTCGCGATTTGCACACTATCAACGCCCCCATGACTTCCACTGACCTCATTATCGATCGAGTCTCTTATCCTGCAAAATGTTTCTACGATGACAATGAAATATTTAAGGAAAAATATCCAGATCCTGAAGAAAAAATCATCATTGGAAATCGTTATTATTTTTTCCAAATGGAAGACAAATTATACTTAGTACCTTCGGAAGCGGTAGACCATCGCAAAAAGATCACTTTCGGTGAGATTGATGCCTGGGAGTTTCAAACACAGTAACCTTTCTACATGCCCGATGCACGAGTGTATCGGGTACTTCAGCGTGAGCCAGTGCATCCGGGTTATGCTCGCAGGAAGAGATACAAAGAGTGCAGTCGGTGAAAATGTGGAAACAAAGCATCACCTATTACGATACATACACTGACTTTATGAGTAACATCAGGAAAATCAAACTTCATGTCCCTGAAAACTTCCAGCAGACCGATATAGCTGGGGTTGTTAGCGACCAAACCACCATCCGCAAAATAAGTGTGGAGATCTTCACAATAGGTTGGTGATTTGTTTTGATTTGGTGATTGATCTGATCGCACAATCCGGGCTGGGTTCCCTCAAAGTGATCTACTATTCCGCGCAGCTATTTAGTCGATGTTGAGCAGGTCATTAATATGCGGCGTTCATGGTCAGAGAAACCAACTCGATAGCCGACTGGCGAGAGGCCATTTTATGGTCTGTTGCACTTCAGCACTTGGTGGTCATTCTGGTGGTCTTGACAACAAGAGCTTTCAGGTTTAGCTTATTTATTAGCCAGTTACTGGCAAAGGCGATCCCAGTCAGAGGAGCCATATTAAAGACGCCCGCTTAAGGAAACTTAAGCGGGCGTTTTGCTTTTGTTTTTCTATTTAATTTAAAGCTTCAGCTCAGAATAGCTTCCAGCCTGCCCAGCACCTCATTCATGATACTGTCAGGTATACGTTCCAGTCGTTTGCCGCTACGAGCCCCCCAGATCAATGGTTCTGGGCTGGTCGCTATTTTTAGTCGGACTCCGATGGCATTTGCCTTAACGTGACGAGGCGTACGATAGAAAATTATTCTCATCATTCAAATGATTATGACAATCAGATAAACAAAATGCGGCGCAGATTCCGGATCATGCTGCGCCGGGAATATCTCAGCGATAACGCGAAGGCCTGATTTGCTCTGGTGCGATACCGAGCGCTTCGGCAATCAGCACCCTCACCTCGTCTTTATCCCCTTCCCATTGGCCTGTTCTGTTGACCGTTTCTGCCCGCAGGATGCCGCTGCGGATCGGTAAGCCCAGGGGGTTGGCAACTCTGCCGATACCCGCCGCTGTCAGATCATGAAGATAGCTCATGTGGTAATGAAATTTAGTCGCTTTCACTCATCCGATGGCTCTGGCATAAAATATGCAACATTAACTTATTGACAACATGAAGACTGATGAGTGAACAAACCAGTAACTTCTACGAAATCAAGAAGCCAATTCAGTTTTCATCTCAGAACTTAGGGTGCAACATCGCGATGAGCAGAGACTTTACATTTACGATTAAGCGCAGCCTTTTCGATGAGGATTATAACCCCTCTGAAAACACGCGTATTACCACCAATTTTGCCAATTTGGCCAGAGGAAAAAATCGCCAGGAGAATCTGCGCAACACATTGGTAATGATTGATAATCGTTTCAATACGTTAGCGCATTGGGACAACCCAAAAGGCGATCGTTACTCTGTCGAGCTTGAAATTATTTCTGTCGAGATGAGTGTTGAAGGCAATGGCAATACCTTCCCAGTGATTGAAATATTAAAAACCAACATTATTGATAAAAAAACTCACCAGCGGATTGAAGGCATTGTCGGGAATAATTTCTCTTCTTATGTGCGAGATTATGACTTCAGTGTATTGCTGCTGGAACACAACAAAAACCAACCTGGGTTTAGCATACCAGATGATTTTGGCGACCTGCACGGCAACATATTTAAGTATTTCGTCAACTCAACGGAGTACAAACAGAATTTTAAAAAGTCACCGGTCATCTGCTTAAGCGTCTCAAGTAAAGACACTTATCAGCGGACGGGTAACCAACACCCTGTATTGGGCATAGAATATCAGCAAAATGACTCCTCTTTGACTGAGAAGTATTTCGAAAAAATGGGATTACAGGTTCGCTACTTTATGCCGAAAAATAGCGTTGCGCCTTTGGCCTTTTATTTCTCCGGCGATTTGCTCAGTGATTACACTGATATTGAGCTTATCAGTACCATCAGCACGATGGAGACTTTCCAAAAAATTTATCGGCCTGAGATTTACAATGCGAACTCTGCCGCAGGGCAATATTATCAGCCAAGCCTGAATCAGCAGGATCATTCATTGACAAAAATTGTTTATGACCGAGAAGAACGCAGCCAGTTGGCTATTGAGCAGGGGAAATTTACTGAAGAGCATTTCATCAAACCCTACAAGAATATTCTTGAGCAATGGTCTGCTCACTACGCTCTTTGATTAATCGAAAATAAAAGGTCATTTATTATGAAAATTTTGCTCCCAACTTCTACTGCCGGCAGTTTGCCGAAACCTTCCTGGCTTGCACAACCAGAGACACTTTGGTCACCGTGGAAACTGCAAGATGAGGAATTAATTGAGGGAAAACAAGATGCCCTGCGCTTGTCCCTGGATGATCAACTGCGTGCAGGCATTGATATTGTCAGCGATGGCGAGCAAACGCGCCAACACTTTGTCACTACGTTTATCGAACACCTGAGCGGCGTTGATTTCGAGAAGCGTGAGGTGGTTAAAATCCGTAATCGCTACGATGCGAGCGTACCAACCGTGGTTGGCGCTGTGGCGCGTCAAAAACCCGTTTTTGTGGAAGATGCCAAGTTTTTACGTCAGTTGACCAAGCAACCCATCAAATGGGCCCTGCCAGGCCCGATGACCATGATCGATACGCTTTATGATAACCACTATAAGAGCCGCGAAAAACTGGCCTGGGAATTTGCCAAGATCCTCAATCAGGAAGCCAAAGAATTAGAGGCTGCGGGCGTCGATATTATCCAGTTTGATGAACCCGCCTTTAACGTTTTTTTTGATGAGGTGAATGATTGGGGGATCGCCGCACTGGAAAGAGCCATTGAAGGGCTTAAATGTGAAACAGCGGTACACATCTGCTACGGCTATGGCATCAAGGCTAATACGGATTGGAAGAAGACGCTGGGATCAGAGTGGAGACAATACGAAGAAGCGTTCCCCAAACTGCAAACGTCGAATATCGATATCATCTCGCTGGAATGTCATAACTCGCATGTTCCTATGGATCTGCTTGAACTGATCCGCGGTAAAAAAGTGATGGTCGGGGCCATTGACGTGGCGACCAACAGCATAGAAACTCCGGAGGAAGTGGCCAATACATTGCGGAAAGCCCTTCAGTTTGTCGATGCCGACAAACTCTACCCTTCGACCAACTGCGGCATGGCGCCTTTATCGCGTCGGGTAGCCACAGGCAAACTCAATGCCTTAAGCGCAGGTGCAGAGATCATCCGCAGAGAGCTTTCAGCAAAGTAACTTCGCCCAATATCCTGCTTTCGGCGGATAAATGTGCGAAGTGGTAAACCCTATTTGAGCCCGCTCAGGGAAACTTGAGCGGGCTTCTCGCATTTTTATCCGCCAACGTTGCTACGCGTTGCATCAGTTTGCGCAGTGCTGCGCCTTTTAGTCTTTTCTCCACGCGACACACGTTCATCACTTAACTTCCCCCTCACTATCGCCAGTAGAGTAAGCGCTATGAAATTTTTCAGACACCTTGTGCGTACGCCAATTTTCGTACAATATGCGGAGATAAGATGGGATTCAGGGACGTAAAAAAGCTCGCTATACGCTGTCTTCAGCAAGGCGCGTATGACCATGAGGTACGTGGCAACATCGATGTCAAGAATCTGTTCGCCACTGGTCAGGTTGATAAAAACGAGGTAATCGAACTTATCAGGAAAACTTCCGGAGACGCATATCAGTGCCGTCCACATCATCAGGATGCCGCTACTGACGTTCACATTCTTCAACCCTGGAAGTCCGGTTGCTGCTGGTACGTAAAATTTTATTTTATGGAACCCGACGTCATCTTTATCAGCGTGCACCAATAAATCGACAAGGAGTTCAAAGTGAAAATTGTTAAAGAAGGCGATACGCGTGCCGTTCTGTGTCACCACTGCGGGAAATCTATCGCGACTTATCGTTTACGCGATGTGGACTTCAGCGATCGGCGTGGCACGGTGAAGAATATTCTGGCCGCGGTCTGTAACCAGTGCGACTCCGTGGTCAGTGTCCCTGCCCAATCCACACCGCAAATTAAAAGCGAGTTTGAACAAAGCAAGTCGGCGCTGGAAGTCCGGGTTCCGGCGCACTATCTCGATATTCTTAACGTCGCCACGCAGAAAATAGATGCTTCACTGGGCGAAGATTTTCATAAGACGCTGATCCTGTATTACCTTCATGCGCTGACCACCGGCTACTATCATCAGGAAGGACTGAAAGCGCTGTTAGGCAGCGAGCTGGCAAATGCCAAGGCATCCAAACGGCTGTCGATGAAAGTCACTAAAAAACAGCTGGCTGAAGTCAATAGCCTAATGGAACAACAGAACCTGATGCGAAGCTCCGACGTAGTCAAAGCGGTGATCCTGAAAGTTTTTCAGGATATCGTGCAGGAGAAAAATCTGGGCGTGTTGCCGGAATTGCGCAACCTCGCCGCCGCCATTTCCTGAGAATGTTTCTGTCGCTGAGTGCCTAACGAACCTCAGGTGCGCTCTGTCATGCTGCCATCGGGCCCCAGGTTGTCAGTCAGGATCTTCAATAACGCGCGAACTTTCGGCAGCGCCTGCCGGCTCTTGAGCCAGGCCAGATTAATCGGTAATCCATCGGTTGCCAGATGAGGCAATACCTCCACCAGCGAACCCTCTGCAAGCTGCCGTTTCACCAACCAGGTAGGCAACTGCGCTATGCCGTGCCCGGCCAAAACCGCGGTAAGCTGCCCTTCTGCATCGCCGATAGCCACCCGCGCCGGTAACACCCTTTTCTCGCTGTTATTCGCCTGCACGCCGGCAAAATGCCAGGGGGTGAGCATACCGTTGCCTTCGCCGTAAACCACGCAGCTGTGATTATCCAAATCCTGTTCGTTGTTCGGCACGCCGCGCTTTTTCACATAGGCCGGTGAAGCGCAAAAAATATGCCGCTGCGCCCCCAGATAACAGTGTCCTAAAGTATTCGGCCAAATATCCGCGCCGCCGATACGCACAATAATATCGATCCCCTCTATCGCAGGATCGACAAAGCGGTCGGAAAACGAAATATGCGGCATTAACAGCGGATGATGCTCAATCAGCTTGAGGATCACCGGTAAAGCATGCAGACGACCATAGGCGGCAGGAAGATCGATACGCACCCTTCCCCGTGGCTCGGCATTTTCAGCCTGCATGGCAAGCTCCGCCTCTTCCAGCTCGCCCAATACGCTGGTGCAGGTGCGGTAAAAGGTTTCCCCCGCGTCGGTCAGTGAGAGACGCCGCGTGGTCCGGTTAAACAAGCGAACCTGCAGCCGGCTTTCAAGACGGGCAATGCCTTTGCTGATGGCGGAACCGGTCAAATTCAGGCGTTCTGCGGCGGCCGTAAAGCTGCCCAGATCGGCTACGCAGACAAACAGATCGATACCTTTGAGTCGTTCGGAAGAAAACATAGTCCGTCACCATTAATGAATTTAATTCCATAAACTCGGTAATTTATAGCCTAAATAGGAAATTTATTCCCCGTAAACTCGATCTGGTAATACATCCTCAGGGCCAGGCCCGATTCAACCACAGACCATGACAAGAGTTTATTGATGAGCATAAACAAACCAAGGGTGCTGATTACCGGCGCCACCGGCCAGATAGGCGGCGATACTTTGCGTAACCTGCAGGCAGACACCACCATTGCCCTGGTGGCGGCGGTACGCTCCCCGAAAAAAGCCGAGCCTTTTACCGCTCAGGGCATCAACACCGTCATTATGGATTTTGATCAAGAAGAAACGCTGGCGCCGGCGCTGCAGGGTATTGACCGCGCCTTTCTGGCGACCGGCTATACCGTCGACATGCTGCGCCAGAGCAAGGTGTTTCTCGATAAGGCGAAACAGGCCGGGGTGCAGCATATTGTGCACCTCGGTGCTTGTGGCCGCGACGACACCACCATTGCTCACTGGGCCTGGCATCAATTGATCGAACGTTATATTGAGGCATTGGGTTTCAGCTTTACGCATTTGCGGCCGGAGTGCTTTATGCAAAATCTGATCGGCTACGGTGGCATTCCCGCGGTGGTCAACGGCGTCATTCAGCAATACACCGGTGATGCTCCCTTCAGTTGGGTCGACGGCGAAGACGTCGCGCTGGCGGCAGCCTGTTCACTGCTGCACCCTGAACAGCATGCGGGCAAAACCTATCGACTGGGTTATGACGCCAAATCCTATGGCGAGATTGCGGCCATGTTGACGGAAATACTGGGCCAGCCATTTCGCTATGAAGCGCTCGATTACCGGATTTTCCTGGAGAACATGCGGCAATCTGGCGCCGAAATGGCTTATATGAACTGCGTTGGCGACAATCTGCGCCGCATTGCCGAACGCGATATTCCCGGCGTTGAAGAAACCTTTGACAACTTCCCGACAATTGCCGGCAAAGAGCCGGTTCGTTGGCCAGAGTTTATCCGCAAACATCGGGCCGCTTTCGCCTATTAATTCCTTTTTTATCTGGCCCGTTTGGGGAAAACCAGGCGGGCTTTAGCTTTACATCTGCCCTGCGCCACTTAGGCTCACCATCAGAAAAATTTTTTAAATATAAATTTATCAATCAGATAAAAACACACCCCGCCCGAAACGACATTGTGGAGATATTGTGAATTTGCACTTTCCTTACAATAAATGAGAATAGTTATCGTTATCATAATTATTCAATAATATTTGCACATACTTTCAGGGATAAGATGCATGATTTACACACACTCTTTCAAATTGAAACCAGGCGCGATTTTGCTGGCGGGATTAATTAGCGGGAGCGGCTATGCTGCCGATGATTTGGCAGCGGAAAGTGAGGAAATGGTAGTTTTGGCGCCGGCGGAAGAACAATTAAAACAGCAGCCTGGCGTTTCCATTATTACCGCCGAGGACATCGCCAAGGATCCGCCGGTCAACGATTTATCCGACATCATCCGCAAAATGCCCGGCGTGAACCTGACCGGCAACAGCGCCAGCGGCAGCCGAGGCAATAACCGCCAGATCGATATACGCGGCATGGGGCCGGAAAATACGCTGATTTTAATCGACGGCGTCCCCACCACGTCGCGCAATTCAGTTCGCTATAGCTGGCGCGGCGAAAGGGACACCCGCGGCGATACCAACTGGGTGCCGGCGGAAATGGTTGAGCGCATCGAAGTGCTGCGCGGGCCTGCGGCGGCGCGTTACGGTTCCGGTGCCGCCGGCGGCGTGATTAATATCATCACCAAACGCCCCACCAATGACTGGCATGGCAGCCTGTCGCTGTTTACCAATCAGCCTGAAAACGACAAGGAAGGCGCAACGAAACGCACCAACTTTAGCCTCAGCGGCCCGTTGGCCGGCGACGCGCTCACCATGCGCCTGTACGGCAACTTTAACAAGACCGACGCCGATGCGGCGGATATCAACACCGCGCAAAACGGTTCCTATGCTGCCGGTAGCGAAGGCGTACGCAACAAAGACGTCAACGCCCTGTTCTCGTGGAAAATGACCCCGACGCAGATCCTCGATTTTGAGCTGGGCTATAGCCGCCAAGGCAATATCTACGCCGGCGATACCCAGTACAGCAACGGTAATCTCAGCCCGAACGATCTGGTTTCGTCGCTGTACGGACAAGAAACCAACCGCCTGTATCGCCAGACTTACGGCATCACCCATAACGGCATCTGGGATTGGGGCCAGTCACGCGTCGGCGTTTACTACGAAAAAACCAACAATACCCGTCTTCAGGAAGGCTCTACCGGGCGTGTCGAAGGGATGATCAACAGCGACCAATTCAACACCAGTCGGCTGAAAAATGTCAGAACCACCGGTGAAGTGACGCTGCCGCTCAACCTGTGGTTCGAACAAACCATGACCCTGGGGGCCGAGTGGAACCGTGAGCAGCTCGACGATCCGGCCTCTATGCAGGTCACCGATGCCAGCGGCGTCACCATCGGCGATATCTCCGGCGATCCTTCCGGACGCAGCGCCAAAAACAGCGCAGAACTCAGCGCCCTGTACTTCGAAGATAATATCGAAGTCCTGCCCGGCACCCTGCTGATCCCCGGCATGCGTTTTGATTATCACAGCAAATTCGGCAGCAACTGGAGCCCAAGCCTGAATGCCTCGCAGGAACTTGGCGACCATTTCAAACTGAAAGCCGGGATCGCCCGCGTCTTCAAAGCCCCAAACCTGTATCAGTCCAGCGAAGGCTACCTGCTGGCCACCCGCGGCAACGGCTGCCCGGACAACATTGCGACGGGGAGCTGCTACCTGATGGGCAATGCCGACTTGGATCCGGAAGTCAGCATCAACAAAGAAGTCGGCCTGGAGTTCACCTATGAAGGGTTCAACGCCGGTATTACCTATTTCCGTAACGATTATAAAAACAAAATCGTTTCCGGGACCGATCTGGTGGGCTACGCCTCTAACGGCTACAACATTCTGCGTTGGGAAAATGGCGGCAAGGCGGTGGTGGAAGGGCTAGAAGGCAACCTGGTGATCCCGGTAGTGAAAGATCGGCTGAATTGGCGTACCAACGCCACCTATATGATCACATCGGAAAATAAGGATACCGGGAACCCGCTTTCCGTGATCCCGAAATACACCGTTAACACCATGCTGGATTATCAGGTAACCGACAAACTCTCGACCAACCTCACCTGGACATTCTATGGTCGTCAGAAACCCCGCGAATATGCCGAGATACGTAATGAAGTCGGTTCGCTGGCGACCAATGAAGTGGGAGCTTACACCGTGGCCGCGGTTGGCATGAATTACGATCTGACCAAGGATCTGCGCCTGAATGCCGGTATCAGTAACCTGTTCGATAAACAGCTATACCGCGAGAACCAAGGGGCATCAACTTACAACGAACCTGGGCGCGCGTATTACGCCGGTATGACCCTGTCATTCTGATCGAATAAATAAGCAGGCCCGTTCGGGGGGAAACCGGGCGGGCTCTTTAGGCGTTAAAAACTTCTTCTGGCCACCAGAAAAGCACCAATCACCAGCAACACGGCCCCCAGCAGCGCGGGCAAATTTTCACGCATTGCCGCCGGCCCGGCCTTATAAATATCGGCCATCAATCCCGCCACCAACTGGCTGGCAACCAGTACGGCAATGGTGGTTGCCGCCCCCAGCTTCTGGTAACCCAAAATGCCGGAAAACACAAAAAACGATCCCAACAAGCCAGGTAACAACATCCACAACCGCAGGGAACCCGTGACTTCGGCCAGAGCCGTGACACCGTTTTTGGCAAACAGCAGGCCCATCAACAACACCAGGCCAACACTGGAGTTGATCACCAGCGTAATCAGCACCGTCGACACGCTCTCTGTAATGCGCACCATCAACAGGTTCTGAATGACCAGGCTGACACCGGCCGCAACCAGCAGCAATAGCATGATATTCATAGAGATCTCGGTTTTCGCTGTGCCATTAGCGCTTTGGTGGGGCGTTGGCGTCGTCGAGCTTCAGCTGCAGGAAGGTCAAATCCAGCCATTTGCCAAACTTGGCACCCACTTCGCTCATGCGACCTACCATTTCGAAGCCCAGATTAATGTGCAATTGCACAGACGCGTGGTTGCCGGACTCAATGCCCGCCACCATCACGTGTTTGCCGATCGCCCGCGCCTGCTCAATCAGCGCAATCAACAGCGTTTTACCTACCCCGCCGCCGCGGCTGTCTCGCCGAACATACACCGAATGCTCGACGGTGTGTCGATAGCCGTCCCACGCCCGCCAATCGCCAAATGAGGCATAGCCCATTACCTCACCCGCTGCGTCAATCGCCACCAGCACCGGGTAGCCCATCCCCTGCCGTTCTGTTATCCACGCGGCGCGGTTTGCCTCGTCGACGCTAAGTTCATTCCAGATTGCCGTGGTGTTCAGCACGGCGTCGTTATAGATAGCGGCAATGCCTGCGCTATCGGTTATAGTCGCGTTACGGATAAGCATGTTGACCTCTTGGTTGACCGTCTACTATCATACTACGATATGGATAATAAATTAGACAACCTAAATCAGCGCATCGGCGCGAGGATCCGCATCGAACGTGAGGCACGCCATTGGTCGCTGTCCGATCTGGCGGAACGGGCCGGCGTTTCACGCGCGATGGTGCACAAAATTGAACGCGGCGACAGTAGCCCAACGGCGATGTTGCTGGGGCGGCTTTCCGGCGCGTTCGGTCTGAGCATGTCCAAACTGATCGCCCGGGCGGAAACGCAGGAAGGCCGGTTGATGCGTAAGCAGGATCAACCGCTGTGGGTCGATCCCGACAGCGGCTACGTGCGTCGCCATGTGTCGCCGCAGTCGGATATGCCGCTCGATCTGGTGCGCATTGAACTGCCCGCCGGGGCCGCGATCCCCATGCCGGCTTCGGCCTATGCCTTTATGCGGCAATTGATCTGGGTTTTGTCCGGCTCGCTGGTGTTTCAGGAAGGCGAAACCCGCCATGAAATGGACCAGGGCGATTGCCTGGAACTTGGCCCACCGACCGACTGCGTGTTCAAGAATGAAAGCGCTGAACTCTGCATCTATTTGGTGGTGGTGATGAACAAGGCCTGAGTCGCTCAGGCCAAAGCGTGGCGGTGCTTAAGGTTATCCTTCCCGGTTGTACCCCGCGCAGAAAAACTTTTCGGCCAGGCGGTTGCTGCCGCCGGTGAAGAACTCACTCATCATCTCGCCGTTAAGATCGTAAGCCCGGCAGAGCAAGCCGGCCTCGAACGCAGCCTGATTTTCGTCACCCAGGCTTTCCGCCAGGTGGTGCGCATAGCCCAATACAAAGCCACGTTTGTAGTCACAACAGAAACGGGACAGTTGCGCAGCAGGCTTGGCGTCCCGCGCGGCTAACCCGGCCATCAGCCCCTTACCGAAGTGATTGTCCATGTACCCTCCCCTAATTTTCAACAATCGCTATATAAAATATTATATAGCGATCATCGCACTCATGGACATACTCACAAAGTTTTACCTCATCTACGCAAGGCAATAAAAAAGCCCGCAGAGGGAACCCTGCGGGCCGGATCAGTCTCAGAAAAAGCGATTACAGGGTAAAGTTCAGCCCTTCCACCACCGTCTGCTCCAGCGGCAAACGCCCTGAAGGGATCTCTTTTTGCTGCAGGAATTCAGGCAGCAGGGATTTGTCGCCCGCCTTGCCGATCGCCACCATGCCATGCACCTGATAGTTATCCGGCAGGTTGAGCGCAGCCTTGATTTTATCGTGGTGAACGCCGCCCATGCAGTGGGTCAGCCAGCCTTTCAGATGCGCCTGCAGCGCCAGATTGGCCCAGGCAGCACCGGTATCAAAGGAATGGCTTGGGTTATCCACTTCCTTCTCGCCGTTCAGGCTGGTCGTTTTCGAAATGATCACCACCAGCGCCGAAGCGTGCTGCGCCCAGCCGCGGTTGAATTCAATCAGGAAGTCCAGGTAGCTGTCCCAACTGGCCGAACCGTGCTTGCTATAAGCGAAGCGCCACGGCTGGATGTTATACGCCGAAGGCGACCAGCGTGCCGCTTCGAAGAAGCTCAACAGGGTCGTATCGTCGATAGGATCATTCGCCAGCGCGCGCGGCGACCAGCGTTCAATAAACTGCGCATCAATCGGGTGATCGGAAACTCTTGGCTGGCTCATGGACATCTCTCTCATGGGAATGGAATACCAAATTTATCCAATATTCCCATGCCGCACGCCAGAAAAACTTTTATTTTGTGCTGTTCATCAGCCGCCAAGTTCCTGCTGTAGCCAGTCGAGGAATGCCCGTACCGGCGGGTGCCGTTCACGCCCGGGTACACACAACGCGGTGTAGGCCGATCCCGGCACGCGAATATCCGGCCGATAGGGTACCAGCAAGCCATTACGCACCTGATCGGACACCATTACCGAGCTCGCCAGCACCAACCCCTGCCCGGCTACCGCCGCTTGCAGCGCATAATGCTCTTCGTCATAGGCCCGAAGCGTCGTGTGGCGCTGCCACCAATCGACCCCGGCAGCCAGGCACCAATCGCGCCAGCGGGTTTCGTAGAGGGTGGAATCCCGCCAGCGCACGGTGATCAAGGTTGGTGCAGGTTGCTCCGCCGCACAAAACCCCGGGGCGCCGTAAACGCCAAAACTCTCTTCCAGCCGCGCCGCCTGATACAACTGCGGGTAGTTTGCGCTGCTGTAACGAATAGCGATGTCTACGCTGGCGTCCTGCTGCAGATCAATCACCTCAGCGCAGGCCTCCAGGCGTACCAAATAGTGCGGATAGGCCTGATAAAAACGCCCCAGGCGCGGTACCAACCACAGCGCCGCGAAGGAATGGGTAACGGAAACGCACAGCGACCCCGCGCTCGGCGTCGGTCGCAGGGCATCCAGCACCGTTGCCACGTCGAGCAATGCGCCGTGCACTCCGGCGAACAAACGCTCGCCCTTTGGCGTCAACCGCACGCCCCGCGGTATCCGATCGAATAATGCAAAACCCAGCTGCTGCTCAAGCGCTTTTATCTGATGCGATACCGCCGTCGGCGTCACCGCCAACTCCAAAGCCGCCTGTTTAAAACTACGCAGCCGGGCGGCGGATTCAAAGGTGCGCAATGCGGTAACCGGCAGCGAGGCAAACATGGTCAGGGCTCCCTGCAGATGAATTGAACTCATCCTGAAAGAATAGCCGTCATTTGTCACCACAGCTTTATTCACCCTAAATTGATTCTCGTGTTCTACACCCCCATCAATGGAGAACGACATGAATTCATCTCATCAGTCAAAACGACTCATCGTCCTGGTTGGCAGCCCACGTCGCGACGGCAACAGTGCAACCCTGGCGCAGGCCATCATGGCGGGTGCCGCGGAAGCCGGCACCGACGCCAGCCTGTTTTTTTTAGACGATTACATCAACGGTTTTTTGGTGGATGAGCGCCACGCCACCCGGCCTGCCGACCGTTATGGCGAACTGTTCCTTGAGCATTTTCTGCCGGCGGACGCTGCGGTGTTCTGCACCCCGCTTTACTGGTACGGCATGTCGGCGCAAACCAAAGCCTTTTTCGACCGCTCTTTCAGCTACTACTCCAGCGCCTACCCCGATGCGGAACAGGTGCATCAGCGTATGAGCGGCAAACGCATCGGGCTGGCGGTAGCCTCGGAGGAAACCTATCCCGGTGCCGCGATGGGGATTGTGCATCAAATTCAGGAGTTCAGCCGCTATTCGCATTCCGAATTCGTCGGGCTGGTTCATGGCGCGGGCAACAGCCGGGGCGAAATCAGCCGCGATCCGCGTAACCCGCTGCAAGCCGCCCGCGAGCTGGGGCGCGAGATATTCACTCGTCCCTATTCAGACTACCGAATGGATACGCCGCGCAGCCCGCAGGTTTGGCAAAACTGACGCCGCCCAGGGGCAGCCTTGCTGCCCCTTTATCAAGGTTGCGCAAGCATATGTAGCAAGATATTGCCGCCCATTGGCCCACCACAACAAACGTCATATGATGCCAGGGTTCAGATCGGCATACCCATCAACCCAAAGCGGAACAAGATGTCAAAACAGTGGAAAATAGCGGCGGCCAACCTTGGCCTGCGGATGTATACCCGGCTGGGTGGCAACTTTAAGGATAAGGCCCATTTTCAGCCTGAGCAGGTTTTTGAACGCATCGTGATTTTTTCCACCAGCGCCCTCGGCGACCTGATGTTTAACACGCCGGCGATCCGCGCGGTGCGTGAACGCTACCCGGCAGCAAACATCACCCTGATTTCCAGCCACAAGAACAAACAGTTGGTCGCGACCAGCCGCTGCTTTAATCAGGTTATTTATTGGGATCATAAAGCGAAAGACATGCTCGGTGTTATTCGCCAACTGCGCCAACACCGGCCTCAGTTGGCGATTATCCTGCACTCCAAATCCCCTTATGATGTGATGGTCGCCATTACTGCCGGTTGCCAATATGTCTTCAAAGACGCTTACGGTAATAAAGCCACCGGCATGGAGCCCTGGCTGTGTGGCGTGAGCCGCAGCACCGGCGGCCATCTGATTCAACGCAAGCTGGATCTGGTGGCTCAGTTGGGCTGCCAAAGCGACAACACCGAGATGTTTATTCCTGTCGAGTTTTCGCCAGTGGCTAAAGCCGCAGGAAAAATTTCGATCGGCTTGCAAATGGGCGCTTCTGAAACGCTGCGCTGCTGGCCGGTCGCGCAGTTTATTCGTCTGGCGAAACTGCTGCTGGCAGCTTCGCCGCACCACCAGATTGAATTAATCGGCAGCCCCAAAGAACTGTCTATTGAACGGGCGTTTATGGCGGGGCTGACGGCAGCCGAGCAGTTGCGCGTGGTCAGCCATATTGGCAAAACCACCCTGCCGCAACTGCTGGCGGTGATGTCGAACATGCAGGTGCTGGTCACCGGCGACACCGGCCCACTGCACCTGGCCATCGCCCTGAAAACACCGACCGTCAGCCTGTTTGTTACCGCCAATCCACAGCACACCGGCCCCTATCAAAACAGTGAATTGCATCAGGTGATGTACGTCCCGGTGGATGAACAAAAGCTCAATGCCGCGCAACGCCAACAGCCGCTCAGCATCATCACTGAAAATGAGGTGTTTGAAAAAGTGACGAACGCGCTGAAAATTAGCGCGCCGGTGGGCTAATCAGCGGAGGCTGGGCAAAGACCATCGCCAGCGGGAACCAAAACAGGTACCAAAACTCGGCTGGGTTCGCGATGACAAACATGCCCTGTGAACAGTAGAAAATCAGCATAAACAGGTACAAAGCCGCTTCCAGGCGGCGACCGGCCCGGAGATGACGCACGGCCAGCTGTGCGCCAAACGTCAATAAAGCGGCAAACAGGCAAAACCCCACCAACCCGCCTTTGAGCAACGTTCCCAAATACAGGCTATGGGTAGTATGAATAAACTCGCCGGTGTAATTGGTAAAGGTCAGCTGCTTATCAAAGCCATAGCCAAAGAACGGTGCCTGTTCGACCAGCAACAGGCTGTGCCGCCAGATGCTCATCCGCACAAAGCTCTGTTGATACAGCTCTTCAAAACGCGTAATCAACATTTCACCGATTGGTGAAAACAGCACTGCACCCACGGCAAATAACACCGCGGCCGTAATGGCCAGCAGCGATTTTTTATTCAGCGCCAGATAGGAGGTGGTTAACGCCAACGCCGCCAATAAGGCCATCAGGGGGCCGCGACTTTGGGTGAACACCATAAAAGCGAACAACAACGGGATCGCTGACAGCGCCCTTTTCTTCCCGGTATCACGGAACACCATCAGGCTTAGAATGATGCCCAACGCCGCATAGCCGGCCAGGTCGATCACGTTGCGCGGGCCAGGGTTGGCTCCGGAAGTTTCTCGGAGAGTATAAATTTCGCGGAAATCAACGCACGCCAGATACAAACACAGCAGCGTGATGCCGGCGATCACGGCGCAAAGCAGCAGGTTGCGCTCCGGACTTTCCAATACGGTGACCAGCAAGGCCAGATAGAGCAGGATATAAACGCCGTGCGTCAGGGTAGATGCCGTATCATCCGGCGTGCCGCCCCAAAGATTGCTGACGGCATAATAGGCAAGAAAGCAGGCTGCCAGCGCCATTCCCGCGCTTGCGGCACGCCGGTTAAGCCAGGCCGAGCGAACTCCGGGGCGTGTGGCCAGCGTCAGCAGAAAAAAGAATGCCGCGATGTGGAATAAATTATTGACCCGGGTAAAACCGCAAAAAATGGCGCTAAAAAAAGAAAAGGCCAGCATGGCGTAAAAAGAGAGTCGTTCGGTGAACTCAATTATTTTTGAAAAAATCATTACTATCAACCTTTTCAAAAATACCGGTATCTATTGCGCTGTTTAATGAAAAGTTTCTAATCACCATTTTTCTCATCTTCATTCTCTCACCGGCATGGCTAAATGCCGGAATAATCAGGTCATCGACCTTCTCCGGCAAAAATGTCGGCAACTTATTTTCATTAGTTTCATAAAAACGCGGCAAATTAAAATTATTCATATCCAGCCCGGCAATAAATAGCTGTTTAAACCCAAGAAAGGCAATGATCTGAAAAGCCCAATACACTACCGTGCCGGCATCAAAAACTCCGTGTCGAATATCGTGGCTGAAGCCGATGGTTTTGTTGCCAGGCGAGAAAAAAACGCTGCGGTCTTTGTGATAATGGTCCCACAATGCCGAGAGAGGAATTTGGGGGCTGTAAATTTTGCAGCTCGCGTCCTCAACCACTGAAAACCGGCATTTGACGCCTGCCAGGGTGAAGCAATCAATAATTTTCGCCACGCCGTGAACCGTGGTAAAAAGGATTAAATCCGGCGCCTGAATAATGTTTTCGATAATATCCGGCCGCCGATCGATAAACCCCATATCGACAATCACATAAAACCGAAAGTTAACCTTTTGGCTCAGACTAAAAGCCCCATTGACCCCGATGGCCGGCATCTCAGGCAGTTCACTAAAGCGAATGGCGTTCACCGACGGCCCCGTAGCGGTCAATAATATGGGCCCCTTGCAGCTGTCTTTAACAGCTGACAGCGTCACTATAGGAACAGTCTGCTTTTTATAATGTAATTCGGCAATCTCGCCGCTGTCTGCACGTTCGATTTTTACGTAGGGCCAGAGATTTTCATTGTGCCGATAAGGCCGTGAATGAGAATAACGATACACCTGCTTAAGAAAACTGCCCATCGTATCCCTGCCCTGTAAAAATGTATTTGCGCCGAACAGAACTGTCCTGACCGCATTAGATTTATTGTAGGGCTGAGTATCTGAGCATTAATGAACATGGGCAATTATTGCATTTTGAATTCTTCGTAATGTTAACGAAAAGAGGTGTGTGGATTTGTTAACCGAGTTAAAAACCTGTAGGGAACGGTAATAATTATTCTTTAATTGCCTAGGGGCGCATACTTTCGCCCCATTAACATGGATTGTGCTGAGGGTTATTTATAGATCGTCGAAAGGCTCGCCGAGCGTCAGCATCAGCCGATTGGCCCAGGCGAAGAACGCGGTCGATTGCACCAGATCCAGCAACGCCAGTTCGTCCAACCCTTGCTCGCGCAACGCCGCCAGATGCCCGGCATTGACCTGCGGCGGCGTGGCGGACAGCGCAGCGGTGAAGTCTATCTGCGTCCGCCACGGCTCCCCTTGCCCCTCACTCAAAATGCCGCCCGGGGCCACATCCAGCAGGCGCTGTACTTCATCCGTATACTTGGACAACTGCGCCGCCTTGCGGGCATGCACCGAAGCGCAATAGATGCAGCCATTCACCTTACTGGCCACCGTTGCCGCCAGCTCGCGATCCTTACGTTCCAACCCACCCGGCGTGTAGAAAATGGCGCGATCCGCCAACGTTCTCTGCTCCAGCACCGGATGGTTACGCGCCAGCAGGCGGAAGTAATCCGAGTCGCTGTGCCCGAAGCGCGTCAAAAGCGCCTGGCCTTGCTCATCAAACTCTGCCAGCGGCTTGGCAGCAATCCAGGGCTCCCAACCCAGTTCCTGGCGGGTAAACACCGGTGGTGCGTGGCGGCCGCCAAGAGTCACGGATTCGGTACGCCAACCGCCAGCCCTGACGGGTGCTCCGCCGGAGCTTTCGAGTGGTTTTCCTTCAAGCAGCCGATAACCCGTTAGCAAGCGGCTCTGAAAACTAACAAAGGCGATCAGCTGCGACAGGGTGACGATAGCGTCCAGCGACCAGCCGGCCTGTTGCAATGCCTGCAAATGCTGCGCGTCGGCGCTGGCGGGTTTGAACGCCAGCCTTTCGGCGTGATCGAACGCTGCCTGCAAATGCGGGCCAGGCTGAACGCCCCTCTCCTGCTGCAACAAGGTGCCGTAGTGTGCAGCAAGCAGCTTGTCCGCATGCCATTCGCTGATGCGCTGCGCGAGCTGCAACCGTTGCACGACGGGGAAATCGCCGGCATCAGCGGGGGAGAACAGCGCCAGATAGCTGGCCTGAATCGCATCTGTCGCCGCTTGTCGGGTAGCTCTGGCCTGAGCCAATGCAGAATTGGGGGCGATCTCTGCCAGCTCAGCCAGCAAATCTTTAGAGAGCAATGTTGCAGTCATACCTTTTCCTCAGCGTGATGTTCGTAGGAGACGGATGCGGGATTGCGGCGTTGCCAGCCCAGCTCCGGGGCAACGTGGCGGGCGATCAACTCAATAGAACGCAGGATGGTGGCGTGCGGCGGATCGATAGAGTGCACCTGGAATGCCAGATCGGTCACTCGCGCCAGCGCGCTGTCTTTTTGCAATGAAGCAATCACCTGCTCCGGGGTGCCAAGGTGCACGTCAAAGGCGCGGATCAGCCCATCAAGCGACTCGTCGGACGGCCGGTGGCCACTGGCGCGCAGGCGATCAAGTCCACGGCTCAACCCTTTGGCGGCAAAGTCCCGCGCCTGTTGGCCATGGTCGGTTACCAATGCGGTGCGCGATCCCATGATACGCGGCGCAATGCCAGGCGGCAGCGCCGCCAGATAAGCGTCGATAATCGGGTTCTGCAATTCGTCCAGCGGCAAATCCGGCGCATCTGCCGGGCGCGGCTGAGTACGCGACAGCATCAGGCCGTCACCGGCCCGCCCGGCGCGCTCGCCGCCTTCCACCGAAAAGGTCGCCTGCCAGACCCGTTCGGCCAACTGCGGTGCCGCCGGATACAGGCGGTTATCTTCGCCACCCAGGGCCTCACCGCGCCAGGCTCGCAGCAGGGTGCTGAAATTGTCGGCAAACACCGCGTGACGCTGTGTGGCGTCGAAACCGAAGGCGCTGAACGAAGAAGGCGTGCCGCCTGCAGCGATACCGACTTCCAACCTGCCGTCGGACAGCAGATCCAGCACCGCAGTGTCTTCGGCCACCCGAATCGCAGACTCCATCGGCAGCGTGATCACCCCGGTGCCGAGCCGGATATGGCGGGTTCGCGCCGCCACCTGCGCCAGAAACACCAGCGGTGAAGGCAGGCCGCCCTCGTCCTCATGAAAATGGTGCTGCGCCACCCAGGCGCTGTCAAAGCCGGCCCGTTCGGCATGCACGATCTGTTCGGTCGCCAGCCGATAACGCTGCTGCGCACTGCCCTGATCCAGCAGCCGGGTGAAAAAACCGAGTCTTTTACTGCTCATAGAATGCATCCTCAATCTGGGGCTGTTCGGCATAAAGCTGACGGCCGGGAATGGCTTCAATCAGCTGACGTGTGTAATCGCTGCCCGGCATGGCGAACAGCTCACCGGTCGCCCCGCTGTCCACCTGCACGCCGCGGTGCAACACCGAAACGCTGTGGGAAATCTGCCTGACCGTGGCCAGGTCGTGTGAGATAAATAAATAGGTCAGCCCCAATTCCTGCTGCAAATCCTGCAGCAACCGCAGGATCTGCGCCTGAACCGTGACATCCAATGCCGAAGTGGCTTCATCCAGCACCAGTACCCGCGGCTGCAGCACCAGCGCCCGGGCGATCGCCACCCGCTGTCGCTGGCCACCGGAAAGTTCGCGAGGTTTACGGCTCAGCAATTCGTTCGGTAGCGCCACGCGTTCAAACAAATCTCGCACCCGGCGATAGCGCTCGGCCTGGGTCAGCGGCTCGAAATTCAGCAGCGGCTCTTCAATCACCTGATACAACGTCTGGGACGGATCGAGCGAACCGAATGGGTTCTGATACACCAGCTGAATGCGGCGGCGGAACTGGCGCAGCGCTTCGCCCTTCAAGCGCGTAAAGTCGACGCCGTCGATAATGATTTGCCCGGCGTCCGGCCGTTGGAAACCGAGCAGGCAGCGCGCCAATGTGGTTTTACCGGAGCCGGACTCCCCCACCAGCGCATGGGTAGTGCCGCCAGGCACGCTGAACGACACTTGGTCCAGCGCCCGATAAGTTTTGCCACCGCTACCGGCCAGGGGGAAATCTTTCACCAGCCCATTGACCTGGATCGCCAGCTCCTGCGTGCGGTGACCGGGTTGCGGCACCACTGCACGGCTCAATGAGGGCACATCAGCAAACAGCCGGCGGGTATAGTCGCTGGCAGGGGCGCGCAGCACCTCGGCAGTCACTCCCTGCTCCTGTACCCGGCCATGGCGAAATACCAGCAGCCGATCGGCGCGTTCCGCCGCCACCGCCAGATCGTGGGTCACCAGCAGCACCGCAGTGCCAAACTCCTGCCGCAGTTCGTCGATCAGATCGAGAATGCGTTTTTGCACCGTGACATCCAGCGCACTGGTCGGCTCATCGGCGATAATCAACGCCGGTTGCAGCGCAATGGCAATGGCGATCAACACCCGCTGTTTCATGCCGCCGGAAAGCTCGTGCGGATACTGACGCGCCCGCAGCTCCGGATGCGTCAAACCGACGCGGGTCAACAACGCCACCACCCGCTGCTGCAGCTGCTTGCGCGGCAGCCGACGGTGAATGTTGATGATCTCTGCCACCTGATCGCCAATGGTTTTCACCGGATTGAGTGAGCTGGAAGGATCTTGTGGGATCAAACTGATTTGCGCCCCGCGTACCGCATCCAGACGCTTTGATGACCAGTGGCTGATGTCGGTGCCGTTCAGCCGTATTGCCCCCTGCTCCAGGCGACCGTTTTCCGTCAGCAAACCAATGATTGCCTGCGCGGTGGTGGTTTTGCCGGAACCGGACTCGCCGACCAGCGCCACCACTTCCCCAGGCTGAATGGCAAACGACACCTGATGCACCACCCGCTGATTGCCAGCCGCGCCCTGATAGGCGATCGAAACCTGTTCCAGCTCCAGTACCGGTGGTGTGGCGCTCGCCCGTTGTAATGCGCTCTGAATACTCATACTGGCGTTCTCCCCAATGCGCGGCTGATGCGGTTGGCCGCCAGAACCACCGCCACGACCGCCAGCCCCGGGAAGGTGGTTAGCCACCAGGCGGTGGAAATATAGTTGCGCCCTTCGGCGATCAGCAGCCCCCACTCTGGCGTCGGCGGTGGCGTGCCGTAACCCAGGAAGCTCAAGGTAGCAATCGCCAGAATCGCGCTGCCGAACTGCAATGCCGAGAAGGCAATTACCGAGGTTAACGAGTTCGGCAAAATGTGCCGCCACAGCACCGCCCAGAAGGTACCGCCGCTGCCATAGGCCGCCTCGACGTAATCGCTGTGGCGTACCCGTACCACCTCGGCGCGCGCCAGGCGGGCAAAGTTCGCCACCGAGGTAATCCCCACGGCGATGGCGGCGTTAACCGTGCCGAAGCCCAGCAAAATAATGATGCTCAACGACAGCAGCAGACCGGGAATCGACAGCAACACGTCGACAAGGCGCATCACCGCGTCATCCGCGATGCCGCCCACCGCACCGGCAATCAGCCCCAGCGCGGTGCCCAACAGCAGGCCTAAAGCGACCGCCACCAGCGCGGCGGACAGCGTCTGCGAAGCGCCATAAACAATGCGCGCATAGAGGTCGCGCCCCAGTTGATCGGTGCCCAACCAATGTTCGCCCCCCGGTGCCAAACGCTGCGCCCCGGCAATGCCTTCGGTGCCGCTGTAGGCCGTGAACAGCTGCGGTGCCAGCGCCCACAGCACCGCGATGGCAATCACCGCCCAGGCCAGCAACAGCGTCAGCGGTACACGACGGCGGCGCGGACGGTGCGTTGGCAAAGTGCCTTCGCTTTCCACCGCGCCCAGATCGCGCTCCGGCACGCTGGATTTCTCAAAGGAGATACTGCTCATACGGCGGCTCCTGTATGGGTTTTCAATCGCGGATCCAGCAGCGGGAACAGCAGATCCACCAGCAGATTGAGGGTGACGAAAGCGGCGGCGGAAATCACCACGATCGCTTGCAGCACCGCGACGTCCTGATTCAGCACCGCCTGCAAGGTGAGTTGCCCCAGCCCGCTGCGGCCAAACACGGTTTCGGTAATCAACGCACCGGCGATCAGTTCGCCGAGTAAAATACCGGCGATGGTCAGCACCGGCAGCATGGCGTTACGCGCCACGTGCCGCCACAGCACCCGGCTGCGGCTGGCGCCTTTGGCACGGGCCACGGCGACAAAGGGTTGGGTTTGTACCTGGTCGATACTGCGGATCAGGAGCTGCGCCAGCGGGGCGGAAATCGGTATTGCCAGCGTCACAATCGGCAGGATCAGCCCTTCCCACTCCCCCGGATTGATCACCGGGATCAGCTTGAGCCGAAAAGAAAACAGCTGGATCAGCACAATGCCCAACCAGAAGGTCGGCACCGAGACAAACAGCGATGGCAGCGACTGCAGCAATGACCTCAGCCAGCCAAAGCGGGTCAAATTGGAGATAAAGGCCAACGCCAACGCCAGGATCAGCGCCAGCGAAAACCCCAATAGCGCCAGTTGCAACGTGGCGGGCAAGTTGGTGGCCAACAGCTCCGTCACCGGCACGCCGGCCTGAATGGAATAGCCGAGATCCCCGCGCAGCACGTTGCCCAGCGCATGCAGATACTGCTGCCACAGCGACACATCGGCGCCATAGGCCGCGCGCATATCGGCGATCTGCGCCGGGCTAAGGCCCATGTCCGGGTTCTGAAACTTAATCAGAATGGCATCACCCGGCAGCACCTGCAGTAAGATAAACGACAGGCTAAAGGTCGCCCACAGCACCAGCAGCGCCTGCCCGATACGCCTTGCCAGATATCGGCTCATCATGGTCTCCTCAGCGTTTTTCCAGCCATGCGCCGTAGAAACTCGGGCGGCCGACCGCTTCAAAACTTACGCCCTTGAGATAAGGCGCTCCGGCAAACACCTGCGGCTCTTCGAAGAACGGGATCACGTAGGCCTGATCGAGCAGGTAGTTTTGCGCTTCGCCGGCAATCTGCAGGCGTTTTTGGGCATCCACCTCTGAAGCGATGCCCAGCAGCAGCGCGTTCAGCTTGTCATCTTTAAATGCGCTGTTTTTGCCCGTCCCGCCTTGCTGTAACAGCGCATCGCGGTTGGTCGGGTAAAACTGACTTTTAATCACATCCGGATCGGCCCGCCCCACTTCCACCACCGCCGCCGGGGTTTTCTGCGGATCCAGGTTATCCGCCACCTTGCTACCGGCGTCGCCCGCCAGAATGTTCAAACGCGCACCGACCTTGCCCCACTGCTGTGAAACCAGCTGCAGCACCGCCTTGTTCTGCGGTTGCGGCAGCGATTCATAAACGTTCAACAACAGTTTTTTTCCGTCCTTCTCACGCAGGCCGTCGCCGCCCTTCTTCCAGCCCGCTTCATCCAGCAGGCGGTTAGCCAGCGCCGGGTCGAATTTCAGTTTGGCGGAAAGATCGACAAAACCGGCGGCGGAAGAAGCAATCACCGATTTGGCCTGCGGATAGTTAACGGAGAACAGCGTCTCGACGATCTGCTTGCTGTCGGTGGCGTGCAGCAATGCCTGACGCACGCGCAGGTCGCTCACCAACGGGTTGTCCGGCCGGAAGGCCACGCTGTCATTGACGCCGCGCGTTGGGGCGGCGTAGATAGTGAAACCCTGATCCTGGGTTTGTTTCTCGTCATAGGCCTGGATCTGCCGAATAAAGTCCGCCTGCCCGGCCTGCAATGCGCCAATACGTACGCTGTCTTCGCCGGTCACGATCACCTTGATACCGTCCAGATTGGCGCGCCCCTGCTGCGTCAGCCTGGCCGGGCCCCAGCGGTAATCTTTGCGCACGCTGAGATCCACTTCGCGCCCCAGCGTTTCGGCACTGACCACGAATGGGCCGGAGCCGATGATATGGCGCGCGTCACCCAATTCGTCATAATTACGGTTTAAGGTGCTGAGAGAAACCAGCCCTGACCCTATGGTGGCAGTACCCTGCAGGAAACCCGGCGAAGAGCGCTTGAAGTAGAACTTCACGGTCAAGGGATCGATCACTTCACTGTGGTCATAGTTATTGATCACCTCGGAGACCGGCAGACGTTTCTCTTTGTTGCCCAGGCCATAGGTATCGAAGTTCTTCGCCACCGCGTTGGCGTCCAGCGGCGTACCGTCCGAGAAGGTCACGCCCGGCCGGAGCTTGAAGGTGTATTCGGTTTTGTCGGCGTTACTGCTCCAGGATTCGGCGATCCACGGCTCAATCTCCAGCGTTTTTGGGTTCTGGTAGGTCAGCTTGTCGGTGATCTGGTTGAGGATGCCGCCGTTGGGGTAGAAGCCGCCGGAAGGCGGATAAAGGTTGGTGTGCGCCTGCTGTTCCAGGTAGATCAGCGTGCCGCCCTGCACCGACGCCAGCGCCGGAGTAGCCGCCACCGTCAAGCCCAATGCCACTGTTATTCCGCTGGTTAATCTATTGAAAGAGAACTTAAACATAGTGTGCCACGCCTTCTTTATTTCGGAATGTTATGGATTAGATAACAAACCAAATCGGCGGGGAGTTGAACGAACTAATTTCGCTAACCTATGGCGGAAAATGCACAAGGCAGCGACGGTTGGCAGAATGGGTGTTTTGTTATAACGTATCAGAAATCACATCGGGGAGACGAAAATGAAAATTCAGCTTTCGCTGTTGTTCCTTGGCCTGTTGGCCGGTCGGGCCGCCGCGTTTCAGTCCAAGGTGCCCGAGCCAAGGCCTGAACAGGCGCGCGCAGCGGAAAACAGCCTGGAGAATATGTTTTACGGTTTTCACGCGATGGACGCGCAACCGGTCAATATCGGTACCTGCGCGGCGTTGCCGCAGGCGGGATGCCAGTGCGCGTTCTGCACCATGCTGCGGCAGGCCGGGCCGGCGAAATAGCCACCCGGACGACGTTTTAATCTAGCGCGTACTGAACAATCAACTGGCCTTTTTTCACTTTGAGCGCCGTGATGTTTACCGCGCCCAGCTCCGCCAGCGAGGGCACATGGGTGCCACCGCAGCCATAGGTCGGCAGTTCGCCAAATCCCACCTGCCGCAGGCCGTCAACCGCCACCTGTCTGCGCGGAAGGTCTGCCGCAATCAGCCTTGCCAGCTCCGCCTGAAGAAAATCCTGATCCAGCGTTTGTGGCTCAGCGCCCGGTGTGAAAGTGATCCGCCCTTCGCCCGGCCAGTGGTGCGCCTTCACCGGTTGCCAGCCGCGGGTTTCCCCCAGCCAGCCGATCAGATGCCCGGCGGAGTGCCAACGGGTATGCAACCGACGCTGTTCACCATCAACCTGCACGCTCACCGGCCCTGCGGCCAACGGCTCGGCGGTGAAATGCAGCACCTTGTCGCCCTGCTGCGCCACGCGTAGCACCGGGATGCCGCCAAGCTTACCGCCGTCGGCCGGTTGTCCGCCGCCCTGCGGGTGAAACAATGTGGCGTCCAGCTCTATCGCGTATCCACCCTCTTCCATCGGGGTACAGGCCAGCACCTGCGCTGCGCCCTGTAATTCGTCGCTATAATAATAAAGCCGTTCGGTCATGGTTTTTCTCCTGATTAGAGAGCCCATTATATTCATGCCATAATCAAAGGATAATCCGTCAATAACACAATGGACCTTTGCGCTGTGAGCACAAATCTCTCTCATTCGCTGCTGGCCGAAATGGCCGTGTTTGTCCAGGTGGTCGAGAGCGGCAGTTTTTCCGCCGCCGCCCGTCGACTGGGCACATCCCCCTCTGCCGCCAGCCGCAGCGTGGCTAAACTGGAACAGGCGTTAGCATTGCAACTGCTACACCGCACCACGCGCAAATTGCGGCTAAGCGAACAGGGCGAAGAAGTATTTCAACGCTGCCGCAGCATGCTGGACGCCGCGCACTCGGTGATGGAGTTCAGCGGGCGCGGTGCAGTAGAGCCTGAAGGCTTGGTCAGCGTCAGCGTGCCCAAGGCGGTGGGGCGTTATGTGCTGCACCCGCACATACCGGCGTTTTTACGCCGCTATCCCAAAGTCGACGTTCGCCTGCGGCTGGAAGACCGCTATATGGATTTGATTGATGATCGGGTCGATCTGGCGCTGCGCATCACCGAACGCCCTTCCCCTGGGCTGATTGGCCGCCAACTGATGACCATCGACCACCTGCTGTGCGCCACACCGGCTTATCTGGCACAGCAGGGAACGCCGCGGCATCCGCAGGATTTGGCGCAGCACAGCTGCATTTATCTGGGTGAAACGCCGAACGACGCCCGTTGGAAATTCCGCCAGGCCGGGAAAACGGTGACGGTCAACGTACGTGGGCGCTACGCCGCCAACCATACCGGCGTGCGGCTGGATGCGGTGAAACAGCACATTGGCATTGGCAGCCTGCCGTACTTTACCGCCCGTCAGGCGCTGGACGACGGCGAAGTGGTGCAGGTGCTGCCGCAATGGGATTTCCTCAGCAGTTACCACGGCGGGCTGTGGTTGCTGTATGCCCCCAATCAGTACCTGCCGCCCAAGCTGCGGGTGTTTATCGACTATCTGGTGGCCTGCCTGGCGAAAGAGCCGCAGCTAAAGCGCCTTGCGTAAGGTGATATTGATACGGTGCGGCCCCACCAGCGAATGGTAGCCTTCCTTGATCGGCATAATGCCGTGAAAACACAGCCGCGACGGGCCGCCCCACACCACCACGTCGCCGTGCGCCAAAGGAATGCGCTGGGCCCGATCGCTACGTTGCATGCCGCCGAACTGGAATACCGCCGGCAGCCCGAGGGAAACGGAAACGATCGGCGAACCGAAATCATGCTCGTCTTTGTCCTGATGCAATGACAGCTTGCTGCCCGGATCGTAGCGGTTCATCAGGCAGGAATCCGGTACAAACGGGGCAAAGCCCGCCTGCTGTGCCGCTTCATCCGCCAGCGCCATCAGGATATCCGGGATCGGCGGCCAACGTTTGCCGCTGCGCGAATCGCGCTCCGAATAGCGGTAACCGCGGCTGTCGCTGCTCCAGCCGTTGCCGCACCAGCTCATCGCCACCGACATCACATGACCGCCCGGCGTAGTCATGTGCCGCCAGGGCACCTGAGCAATCACCCCATGCACCGCCGCCAGCAGTTCTGGGCCGTGATCGCGCACAAAACCGTGCATCACCACCGCGCCTGGCGCAATCTGTTCCCGCCACGGCGGCGGCACGGAGTCTTCAAAAAGATCGAGGGTCATGACAAAACACCTGTATTAATACACAGTATTTATTTTAACTTGCCGTTGGCGATTGTCCAGCCTGATGCGCCGCATTGTTGTTAGCGCTAAACTTCTCTAGAGTACCGGCAATAAAATCAATAACTTTTCAGGATCGCATGTGATTAAAGGGATCGTTCTTTCCGTCATCGCCTCGGTATTGTTCGGCGTGATGTATTACTACACCTCTACCCTGACCCCGCTTGACGGTGAGCAAGTCTTTGGCTGGCGTACCCTGCTGACGGTGCCGTTTTTGACGCTGTTTATGGTGCTTTCCGCCGACTGGCGCAAGGTCAGCGAGACCTTGAGTTGGATAAAACAGCGGCCGCGCCGCCTGCTGTTTCTGCCGCTGAGTTCGGCGCTGCTGGGGGTTCAGCTCTGGCTGTTTCTCTGGGCACCGCTGCACGGCAAGGCGTTGGAGGTATCGCTCGGCTATTTCCTGCTGCCGCTGACCATGGTGCTGGCAGGACGCCTGATCTTCCGCGATCGCCTTTCGCTGCTGCAAAAACTGGCGGTCAGCTGCGCCATTATCGGCGTCGGCAACGAGTTGTATCAGGTCGGCGGCGTGTCCTGGACCACCTTGCTGGTGGCGCTGGGCTACCCGGTGTACTTTATCCTGCGTCGCCGTTTCGGCACCGACAACCTGGGTGGCTTGTGGTGTGAGCTAACGCTGATGCTGCCGGTCGCCGCCTGGTTCGCTTTCGGGGGCAACGGGCCACTGGCGGCGTTGAGCATCAGCCCGGCACTTTATTGGCAAATCCCGCTGTTGGGGGTGATCAGCGCCGCTGCGCTGGTGTGCTATATCCTGGCCAGCCGTCTGCTGCCGTTCAGCCTGTTCGGCCTGCTGAGCTATGTGGAGCCGGTGCTGTTGGTGGTGGTGGCCTTGCTGCTTGGCGAGAGTATCGGCCGGGATGAATGGCTGACCTATATTCCTATCTGGCTGGCGGTGCTGCTGTTGGTGTCGGAAGGGGCCAGCCACCTGCTGCGCCGCAGGCGAATCCACCGGAAAATGTGACAGTGCAACGCCGAATTCTTGGCTTTATTTTATTGATTTATAAATAAATAAAAGTTGTGACATCGTCACCTTGTTGCCAGTAACGGCCGCAGAAACGGCGACCTGCATGGCACTGCGGCGTAAGGGTTTTGAGCAGTTCCAATTCGAACGTCTGTCGTTGCGTATCCAGCGTGACCAGGCGTGCGTCAAGAAAGTCAAAATAGCAGCGCACCTGCGGATATAGCGCTTTGAACAGGCTCTCTTTGGCGGAAAAGGCCAAGGTCAGCAGGTGGTTAAATGGCTGTGAATGAGCGTGCAGTTGGGCAGATTCCGCCTCGCTAACGATCGCTCGCTGCAGCTCCTCCGCACGCGCGGCGGGAATGAGCGTTTCAACGTCCAGCCCCACGCCGCCCAACCCGGGTTCCGGATGCACCGCGCAAAGCGCTGTGCCCGCATTGTGGCTGAGCGCACCGGCGATACCCGGCGGCCACTGCGGTGCCCGGTCTTCGCCGCGCAACAGCGTGAAATCCGCAAAACCCAGCGGTGCCAACAAGGTCCGCGCCAGATAACGCCCGGCCAGATATTCCGCCCGCCGCTTTGGCACCGCACGCGCCAGATGTTCGGGGAGCGTCATGCCAATGGCAGCGAAACAATCATCCTGGTAGTGCGCCACAGAAAAGCGGCAACGGGCAACCTGCCCCGGGTAATCGTCCAGGTTCAACCGTTCAAAGGTGGGAATAAAAGAAGAGAACACGGGTTGTCCATATTGGGTGTGCAGAACGCTAATTTTAGACGCCGAGCTCCTGAGCAACAATGATTATTCCTCTCCCCCGTTACCGAGGGAGAGGCACGACAGGATTACAGAATCCCTTTCATGGTTTTTTCGAAGTCGCTCCAGGCGCAGTAGCCCTGCTTATCGATTGGGCAGCCTTTTAACGCCATCGTCACGCGCTGTGGCGGGGTTTTCAGCGTCAGCGGAGTGGCATTGCGCAACTGGTCGGTGGATTGATACACGTACTCGATTTTCAGCAAATCGCGATCGTTTTTCTTATCGTGCCAGCGCTGGAACACCAGCTTGCCGCCAATCGGCGTTTTCTCATATTGATGCGGCAGTTGGTACGGCTTGAACTCCATCGCCGACAGCAGGGAGGCAATGTTGGAGTCGTGCCCCACCAGCACCGTTACCTTCGGTGAATCCGGCTTGCGTTCGCCAATCAGTGCGCCGTTGATATACGTCAGCAGCGGTTTGGCCACGTTTTGCGCCACTACCGGCGAGGTAAACAGCGAATCCTGATAGCCGTCCTTCAGCTGCGCCAACTGTTTCCACTGCTGTGGCGTGGTGATTTTGCCCCAGGCCACGTCCTTCATCGGGAAGCCTTCGTAATATTGCAGCATAAAGGCGTCCACCAGCGAGTTCCCTACCCGCAGCGGCCCGGCCACACCCGGCTCTTTGCCCGGCACCGCGCTCATTTTGCTGGCTTCTTTGGTCAGATCGCAGTGCTTGTCGGTTTTACAGGCGCTGGAATCTTTGTAATCGATGATTTTTTCTAATTGCTTGTAGGAGGCGTCCAGCTTCAACGAGGCCAGTTCGGCGTTCATTGCCCCCAGAGCCTGCTGATTGAAAGCTTCGCTGTTGTCAGTGATGATCGGGTTGAAGGTGGGATCCATCTCCCCCATTTTGTCCTGATGATGCACGCTGACGTCACAACCGGGGAAAGCACCGTTGGTAAAGAACTGCGCGGTCGCCACCGTGCGTTGCAAACTGTTGGCATAGACGTAAACGCTGCCGGCGGTCGGGCAGCCTTCCTGCGGCAATACTCCGGTTTGCTTGAGCCACGCATTGAAGTAGTGGCCCATATACACTTCCAGCACCCCGCCCTTGGTGGTCAGCAGACCACCCGGCGTGTCCCAGGCCGGCCAGGCTTTAGGGGTGGACTGCGCCAATACGCTGCCGTTATTGGCCAGCGGCGCACGCAGGTTATGGCGGCTCATCACCAGCACCTGATCCAATTGATAGTCGTTGGTTTCCGCCAAGGCAGTCCCGGTCATAAATAACGGCAAGCACAGCAATAAAGTTTTTCTTTTCATCCGCAGAGGCTCCAGGATTGTGATTATTTTTAATGTGTTAGCTATTGCTTCGCTATCATGGAGAGGTTAACGCCGAAAGTGTGTGATGAGCATCACAGGGAAAGGTCTGCTCAGCGGCCCTTCGCCGAGGGCCGCCGATAATTTAGAAAATCACATCCACAAACGCATGATCGGCCAGCCGATCAACAACAGCGCGGCGATGTACACCACGCCCAGAATACCGCCCATCCGCCAGTAGTCTTTCGACTTCACGTAGCCACAGCCGTAAATGATAACCCCAGGACCGGTGGCGTACGGCGTCAGCACGCCCATGATGCCGATCGACAGCACCAGCAGCATCGACAGCTGCTCCATAGGCACGCCCGGCAGGCCTTTACCGACGGCAAGGATCACCGGCAGCAGGGTTGCCGTGTGCGCCGACAGGCTGGCGAACAGGTAGTGAGCGAAGTAGAACACCAGGACCAGCGCCACGACCGTCATATCCGGCGAGAATCCGTCCAGATGGGTGCTCATGGTCAGCGCGAACCAGTCGATAAAACCGGAGCGCGTCAGGCCGTTGGCCATCACCACCAGCGTCGCCAGGTTCACCAAGGTGTTCCAGGCGCTGGAATATTTGGTGATGTCCTTCCACGACACTACGTGTAAGGCCAGCATCAGCGATACCGCCAACAAACAGACCGTGGTGGCATCCAATATCTTGCCGCCAAACACCCACAGACACAGGCTGAGCAGCACCAGGCCAATCAGCGTGTACTCCTTGCGCGTCAGCTTGCCCATTTCCCCCAGCGCGCTATTGGCCCAGGAAGCGACTTCGCTGCTGTGCGTAACGCCCGGTTTGTACAGGTAATAGGAAATCAACGGCGCAATCACCAGCAGCAGCAGGCCGACCGGCAGGAAGGCCAGGAACCACTGCATCCAGCTGATATGCACGCCGGCGATTTTACTGACGAACTCGATACCCAGCACATTAGGTGCGGCGCCGGTGACGAACATCGAGGAGCTGATGCTGGTCCCGACCACCATCATCCACATCAGGTAACCGCCGATGCGCCGTGAGGAGGGATCGTTGGGGAAGGAATCAAACAGCGGCGGCAGGTTTTTCACCACCGGGAACACGGTGCCGCCGGTACGGGCGGTGTTGGACGGGGTAAAAGGCGCCAGCAGGATATCGATGATCACCACCGCATAACCGAGCGTCAGGGTACGCTTGCCCATAAACTTCACCAAAAACAGCGCAATGCGTCGCCCCAGCCCAGTGGCTTCGTAGCCGAGCGCAAAGATAAATGCGCCGAACACCAGCCAGACGGTGGTGCTGGAGAATCCGGCCAGCCCCCATTTCAGCGCCTCTTTACCGGCCTTGAAGCCCGGCTCCGCTAATTCCTGCGCCCCGAACAGCACCCAGTTGGCGCTCAGCACGCTGAGGGTCACGGCGATAAAGCTGATCGCCGTCGCCGGGATCGGCTCCAGGATCATGCCGACAATCATCGCCACAAAAATGGCGAAGTAGCGCCAGGCCTGCGGCGGCATGCCGTCGGGCGTGGGTATCCAGAGCAGGATCGCCAGCACCAACAGCGGCGCCAGCGCTTTCCAGATTTTTTCCTTGGTTTCGGACATAAGTTTCTCCTGAAGACGGGTTATTTTTTTAGCTATGCCCTAGGGATTCCAAGTTGTGGCTTGAAAGGCGGCGGGCTTAGTGGAATTCGGTAATTGCGCCAGCAGCCAGGTGACGATCAACAGATCGGCACTGCCACCTGGGCTGAGATTGCGGTGAATGCACTCGGCGTCGAACTGCCGCAGGCGTGCTATGCCCTGCTTGCCCTGGGCTCCCCCCTGCGCCAGCAGTTCGCCGGCACGCCGCTGCAACCAACGCAGGCCTTCGAGACCGCCGCGTGAGGCGACGTTGGTGTCATCGTTGTTGGCCATTAGCCACAGCAGGCTGTCCATCAGCGCCGTTTGCTCATCGCACCCGTCGTTCAGCCGTTGCAGGTACAGCGGCAGCGCACCGTTAATCACCCGCTCGAAGCCGGACTCTGCCTCGCCGCGCGCGCCGCTCAGGCCGTGTTGGGCAAACAGCCTTTGGCCGGCGGTCTGCAACGCATTGCGCTGTTGCAGCTCGCGTGCCACCAGCCCACGACACATCGACGCCACTTCGGCGCACAGCGTGGCGGCGTCAATAGGCTGCGGCCTCTGGGACAGGCGGCCGAAAGCGGTGCACAACAGGCCGAGGGAAAATACGCTGCCTTTATGGGTGTTGACGCCACCGGTGGCCTGGAACATGTGGTTTTCGCAGGCCAGCCCCAGCGGACGCAGCCTGACCAACTGCTCGGCAGCCGGGCAATGGGCGTCTTCCTGCCCCTGGCGGACAAAACGCGGCAGCCAGATGCCGATGGCGCGGGCGCTGCGGTAAAAATGGCCGATGTTCATGTCCCGGTGGGCACCGTTGTTGTGGCGATCCACCAGCCCCGGTTTGGGCGTCAGGTTCACTTCGACCAACAGGGCGCGGTAGGCGGCATGGGCAAAGCCACTGACCGGCGCCGATGGGCTACACCGGGCGAGTTCAACGGGTTGAGAGCGCATCATTGAGCATCCTTTCCATTTCCTGCAGCAGCTGTTCGCTGCTGTGTCGCCGCTGACGGGCGCAGATTTTGGCCGGCTGGCTGCACAGCAGGCAGCGGCGCTCCGCCAGCCCCAGATCGCGGCGCGATAAAATACGGCCCTCGGGATCCAGCACGTCGATATCCCACAGCCGACCTATCGGCTGCTGAACCTCCAGCTGCATGGCGCAGTCTTTCACCCGTTGGGCATCGGCCTGCAGCGCCATAAACCCTTCACAACCGGTGGAAAGCGCCAGCGCTTCCGCCTGCAGGCAGTGCCAGTTTTGCTCATGCCCCATTTGCTGCAGCGCCTGCCAGCCGAGGTTGAAGATGTTGCGGGTCAGGGCACTGTCTTTTACCGCACCGGGCACCACCAGCGTCAGCACCAGCAACGTGGAAGCATGCTGAGCTTGCCACGCCTGCTGCCGTGCCTGGCGGCACTCGCGGCTGGTCAGCAGTTCCGGCAGGCTGACGGCGCGGTTGGCGGCCAGTTCAGGAGGGACGCAGGTCATCACGTTACTCCGCCACCTGATGCACCACGTCGATCACCGAACCGTCGCGATAACGCACGACCGCCACCACTTTGTCGGTGAAGGCGATCGGCTGCGGTTCGCCGGTCAGCAACAGCGCACGCTGGCGCAGCCAGTCGATGCCAACCACCGGCAGCCCGGCCTCTTGCAGCCGCTGCGCCAACTCCGGCCGCGCCGGGTTAACGGCAATACCGTGATCGGTAACCAAAATGTCGATGCTGGAGCCCGGCGTGACGCAGGTGGTCACCTGCTCGACCAGCGTTGGAATGCGCCCGCGCACCAGCGGTGCGACGATGATCGCCAACCGTGCCGCCGCGGCGGTGTCGCAGTGACCGCCAGAAGCCCCGCGCAGCACGCCATCGGAACCGGTCAGCACGTTGACGTTGAAGCCGGTATCGATTTCCAGCGCGCTTAGCACCACCACGTCAAGCCGGTCGACCGAAGCGCCCTTCGAACTGAAGTTGGCATACTGATTGGCGCTGATTTCAATGTGATTGGGATTGCGCGCCAACGACATCGCCGCCGCACGGTCAAAACTCTGCACGTCCAGCAGGCGAGCAATCAGCCCTTTTTCATGCAGATCCACCATGGTTGAGGTAATGCCGCCGAGGGCGAAACCGGCGCGAACGCCACGCGCGCGCATTTTGTCTTCCAGAAAACGCGTCACCGCCAACGAAGCCCCACCGGTGCCGGTTTGCAGCGAGAAACCTTCGGTAAAGAAGCCGGAACCGGCAATCACTTCGGCGGCGCGGCGGGCAATCAGTAATTCACGCGGGTTAGAGGTCATGCGGGTGGCATCGGCACCGATCTTGTCGGCGTCCCCCACTCGCTCGAGTTGAACGATCAGATCGACCCGATCCTGCGCCAGGCTGGCCGGATGATGCGGATAAGGCAGGATCGCTTCGGTCAGCAACACCACGGTGCCTGCGGTATCGGCATCCACTTTGGCGTAGCCCAACGAACCGCAGCAGGCTTCGCCGCTGTAGCCGTTGGCATTGCCAAATTCGTCGCAGGCCGGAACCCCGAGGAAGGCGACGTCTATCGCCAGTTCACCGGACTCGATCAGGTTGACGCGGCCACCGTGGGAGTGAATTTGTACCGGTTCGGCCAGCAGGCCGCGTGAGATGGCATCCGCCAGCGGGCCACGCAGGCCGGAGGTGTAAATGCGGCTCACCACCCCGTTGCGGATATGGCCGACCAGCGGCGCATGGCATTCGCTCAGCGAGCTGGAGGCCAGCGTCAGGTTGCGGAACCCCATCGCCGCCAGCGTTTCCATCACCTGATTCAGCGCCAGATCGCCGCCGCGAAACGCATGGTGGAAAGAGATGGTCATTCCGTCCTGCAAACCGCTGCGGCGTACCGCCTGTTCCAGCGTGTCGCAGCGTTTGATATCGCGCGGCTTGCGCGCCTGCAGGTTGGCCTTGGAGGCATCCTGATAGCAGCGCAGGTCCGCCAGGTTGTTCAGGGTCATCAGTCGTTGTTGGCGTTTCATTATGCTTCCTCTCCGTGCTGAACCGACGCTTCGCGGATGCCGGAAAGCGCTGCGCGTTGCAATACCAGCCGCGCGCGTTCAATCACCGGGCTGTCGACCATCTTGCCGTTGAGCGACACTACCCCGCGCCCTTCCTGCTCCGCCGCCGCCGCGGCATCCACCACCCGCTGGGCGTGAGCCACTTCCTTGGCGGTTGGCGCATACAGGTTGTGCAGCAGTTCAATTTGCCGTGGGTTAATCAGGGATTTTCCGTCGAAACCGAGCTGTTTGATCAGCGCCGCTTCCTGCAGGAAGCCGGTTTCGTTATTGGCATCGGAATACACGGTGTCGAACGCCTGAATGCCCGCGGCACGCGCCGCCTGTAATATCGAGCAACGCGCAAACAGCAGCTCAATACCCTCCGGCGAACGTTCGGTACGCAGGTTGCGCACGTAGTCTTCCGCGCCGAGCGCGATGCCGATCAATCGCGGTGAGGCATGGGCGATGGCGACCGCCTGGGTGATCCCCGCCGCCGACTCAATCGCCGCCAGCAGGCCGGTACTGCCCACCGGACGCCCGCAGTCGGCTTCGATGGCGGCAATTTCGCGATCCATATCCACCACGTCCTGCGCGCTGTCGGTTTTCGGCAGGCGCACGATGTCCGCCCCGCCGCGCACTACCGCCTGCAGATCCGCCAGCCCGTAGGCGGAATCCAGCGCGTTGACGCGCACAATGGTTTCCACTTCCTGATACAGCGGGTGTTGCAACGCGTGATACACCAGCCGCCGCGCAGCGTCTTTTTCGCGCAGGATCACCGAGTCTTCCAGATCGAACATCAGCGCATCGGCCTGATAGATAAAGGCGTTGCTCACCATGGCCGCATTGGCACCGGGCACGAACAGCATGCTGCGGCGCAGACGGTGTTTATTCAGCGTTTTCATGATGCGCCCCCCATGGCAGTAGGCCGTTGTCGCTGGCGCGCATCAGCGCGGTTTCCAGCCGGGCCCGCAGCACGCAGTCGAGCGCGCCTTTGTCGTCGACCATCACCTGCACCGGCTCCACCTGATAACGTTGCAACACCTCCAGCAACGTTTGGCGGATGGCTTCGCCGAACTGTTTCTCTACGCTGCTGGCGATCAGCAGATCGTGTTCCGGCCCCTCGGCGGGGGCGATGCGCACCATGACATCGCTGGATTCCAGCGTGCCGGCCATTGCTTCTCGGATAATTTTCATCTTTCACCTGATTGTGCGGATTCAAAGGGGGGTGCCGCCGGCTTGGCCCGGCGCTGCGTTTGCAAATCTTGCAGGTAATACAGGGTGTCCGGCGGCACCAGCGGCGCGGCGGCGTGAAAGTCACCGGCAGCCAGCAGCTTGCGCACCCAGGAGGCGGAGATCGCCGTGCCCTGATATTGCAAACGCTCGATTTCCACCAGCGCGATCGGCGGGCTGGGCAGCGCCGGGGTTTCCAGCCAATAACGCATATCGCGGTTGTACTTGGCGGTGACCGCGCAGAAAGGCTCGTTGCCGACGAAGCGGTGGGTAATGCCCAACGCGGGCGCCAGATACTGACGGAAGATCTTCAGATCGATTTCGGTGTAGCAGTCGTCGGCAATACCTTGATCTTTAATGAAGTAACAGGGGAAGGTGGCGCGTGAAATGACGTATTGCGACCCTTCGTGCACCGTCAGGTTAGGAATGTCTGCGGTGCCCGCCAGCACCAGCCGCCGCCGATCTTCATAGCTGAAGCGCGAAGTATTTTCCTTGACCAAAAACAGGTGCAGCCAGTCGCATTGCGCAGCGGCCTGTCGCACCAGGTATTGGTGGCCGCGGGTAAAGGGGTTGGCGTTCATCACGATACTGCCGATGGTGGTGCCCGGCCGGCGCTGGCCCGCTAACTGAGCGGCATAGCGTTTCAGCCGGCACGGGCTGTTTTCCATCAGCACCACGATGCCCGGCACCCGGGCGATGGGGTAGAAACCGCATTGCTGGAACAGCGGCTCATTTTGGATTTTGGTGTAGATAAACAGCTGGGTGTGATGGCGTTCATAAGCCAGATTCACCAGCTCGGTTGCCAACGTCAGCCCCAAACCTTCGCCGCGCATTTGCGGGCTGATGGCGACGCACTTGATAATATTGTCGGCAATGCCGCCGCAGGCGACCAACTTATCGTTTTGCGTCACGGTAATAAATATTTCAACCGTGGTGTCAATATTCAGATCGTTACTGCGCAGGAAAGCATTAATCTGCGCGATACTTTTATGATCGGACCTTTTGACTCGATTAAATAGGGTGTCGCCCAACATAACACGCTCTCTGGGTTAACTATTAAATAACAAAATAAATACAAAAAAGAGTGTCAATTAACATTTATCACCGGAATTAAAACCTTAAAAACCATGGAGATAAATCCGCCAAGGACACTTAATGAAACAATGGTAAACAGAAAAAAATAGCGAATTATTGACCTATTTCACAAACCCCTTTCGGTTAATAAGTTATTTAATGTTCTTTATTTACTTAATTATTTTTATGGTGTTTATTATTGAGATAATCTTTATTTTACGCGGCAATTAGCTTACATTTTCGTAGCATATTGATCGCAATCTGCAAGACGACGGGGAGACGGGATTCACTATGGAATGGCTGAATATACTGATCGTCGAAGACGAAACGCCGCTGGCAGAAATGCACGCGGAATTTATCCGGCAAAACGGCGGCTGCCGACAAATCTGGTTGGCGGGTACCCTGGCGCAGGCCCGTACCATGGTCGAGCGCTTCAAGCCGGATCTGATCCTGCTGGATAACTTCCTGCCCGACGGCCAGGGCATTGAGCTACTGCGCGAACTGACGCTGAGCGGTTATGTCGGCGGTATCGTCTTTATCACCGCTGCCAGCGACATGGACACCGTGGCCGAAGCCCTGCGCTACGGGGTGTTCGATTACCTGATCAAACCGCTGGCCTATGATCGGCTGGCCCACACGCTATTGCGCTTCAGCCAGCGGCACCAGGCGCTGAAGGATAAGGCACACCTTAACCAGCGCCGCATTGATCAGATGTTCAATACCTACGCCCGCGGCGAGCCTATGGCGACATTGCCGGCAGGCATCGATGAGCTGACGCTGGTTAAAATACGCGGCCTGTTCGAACAGCCCTCGGTC
The DNA here is from genome assembly GCF_046531865.1 of Serratia sp. AXJ-M. NCBI lineage: Bacteria > Pseudomonadati > Pseudomonadota > Gammaproteobacteria > Enterobacterales > Yersiniaceae > Serratia > Serratia sp. AXJ-M. The sequence goes on from NZ_CP059394.1 coordinate 3,442,726, forward strand.
AGCCACACGGCTGAAAGCGTTGCGCAACAGATGGGGTTAAGCCGCACCACGGCACGCCGTTATCTGGAGTTTTGTACCGCCGCCCAGCAGCTGCGCGCCGAAATCATTTACGGCAAGGTAGGCCGTCCGCAGCGGATTTACCGGCCTGCTCAGCCAGAATAAGCGGTTATTTGATCGCCCCTGCAAGCTTGAATGTAACCGCTTTACTTTTTGGGTTCTCCTCAGCATCTTATTCGGCATGATGCCCCTCTACTTTGCCGACAGGACGATCGCCGATGAGTGCTCTGCCCTCTCCTTCCCTGAAAGACCTTATTGCCCGCCGGGACTGGCAAAATCCGGCCTGCACCCATTATCAGCGGCTGGCTGCGCATCCGCCTTTTGCGAGCTGGCGCGATCTGAATGCGGCGCGTGACGACAGCCCCAGCAGCAGCCAGAAAACGTTAAACGGCGACTGGCAGTTCAGCTATTACCGCAGCCCGCAGGCGGTGCCCGAAGCCTGGCTGCGGCAGGACCTGCCCGATGCCGACCGGCTGGCGGTGCCGTCCAACTGGCAACTTGCCGGTTATGACGCGCCGATCTACACCAACGTCCGCTACCCGATCCCGGTTAACCCGCCGCTGGTCCCGGAAGAAAACCCGACCGGTTGCTATTCCCGCCAGTTCACCGTCGATCCCGCCTGGCTGGCCGAGGGGCAGACGCGCATTATCTTTGACGGCGTCAACTCGGCGTTTTACCTGTGGTGCAACGGTTATTGGGTCGGCTATTCGCAAGACAGCCGCCTGCCCGCCGAATTTGACCTCAGCCCCTGGCTGCAGGCCGGTGAAAACCGACTGGCGGTGATGGTGCTGCGCTGGTGTGATGGCAGCTATCTGGAAGATCAGGATATGTGGCGCATGAGCGGGATTTTCCGCGACGTCAGCCTGCTGCATAAACCCGCCACCCACCTGAGCGATATTCGCATCACAACCCCGCTTTACGACGGCTTCCGCCGTGGCGAACTGGTGGTGGAAGCGCACGTCAATCGACCGACACAGCACCGGGTACAACTGCAGCTGTGGCGCGATGGCCAGCTGATTGGCGAAAAAATCCAGGCGCTCGGCAGCGAAATTATCGACGAGCGCGGTGCCTATGATGACCGCACAACGCTGCGTCTGCCGGTGGAACAGCCTGCGCTATGGAGCGCTGAAACCCCAACGCTGTACCGGGCCACGCTGGCACTGTTGGCGCCAGACGGGGAAATTATTGAGGTGGAAGCCTATGACGTTGGCTTCCGTCAGATCGACATCAGCAACGGGTTGCTGAAGCTGAACGGCCAGCCGCTGCTGATCCGCGGCACCAACCGGCATGAACATCATCCGCAGCACGGCCAGGTGATGGATGAAGCCACGATGCGCCACGACATTCTGTTGATGAAACAGCACAACTTCAATGCGGTGCGCTGCTCGCACTACCCCAATCACCCGCTGTGGTACCGGCTGTGCGACCGCTATGGGCTGTACGTGGTCGACGAAGCCAATATTGAAACCCACGGCATGCAGCCGATGAACCGGCTTTCCGACGATCCGCTGTGGCTACCAGCGATGAGCGAGCGCGTGACGCGCATGGTGCAGCGGGATCGCAACCACCCCTGCATTATTATCTGGTCGCTGGGCAACGAATCCGGCCACGGCTGCAACCACGACGCGCTTTATCGCTGGGTGAAAAGCCAGGACCCGACTCGCCCGGTGCAGTATGAAGGCGGCGGCGCCAACAGCGCCGCAACCGACATTATCTGCCCGATGTACGCCCGGGTGGATCAGGATCAGCCGTTCCCTGCCGTGCCCAAGTGGTCGATCAAGAAGTGGATCGGCCTGCCGGATGAACAGCGGCCGCTGATCCTGTGCGAATACGCACACGCGATGGGCAACAGCTTCGGCGGTTTTGACCGTTATTGGCAGGCCTTCCGCCAGTATCCGCGCCTGCAAGGTGGCTTCGTCTGGGACTGGGTCGATCAGGCACTCACCCGCCGCGATGACAACGGAGATGAGTACTGGGCGTACGGCGGCGACTTCGGCGACACGCCTAACGATCGGCAATTCTGCCTTAACGGCCTGGTGTTCCCCGATCGCACGCCACACCCGGCGCTGTTCGAGGCGCAACGCGCCCAGCAGTTTTTCCAATTTGCCTTTGATGCCACAACGCTGACGTTGACCGTCAGCAGCGAGTACCTGTTCCGCCATAGCGATAACGAACGGCTGGACTGGCGACTGGAGCTGGACGGCCTAGAACGCGCCAGCGGCAGCTTTGACCTCGCGCTACCACCGCAGGGCAGCGCCAGCTTCCACCTGCTCGACCGCTTGCCGATACTTCATCAGCCCGGCGAGCTGTGGCTGAATGTGGCGGTGGTGCAGTCCAAGGCCACCGACTGGTCCGAAGCCAACCATCGCTGCGCCTGGGATCAATGGCCGGTACCGCGCACGCTGCATTTGGCGCCGCCGGCAACGAAAGGCCTTGCCCCACAGCTGAACCAGAATGAGCGGACGATTGAGATCGGCCATGGCGAGCAACGCTGGCAGTTTACCCGCGAAAATGGCCTCCTGAGCCAATGGTGGCAAGATGGCGAAGCGCTGCTGCTGACGCCGCTGCAAGATAACTTTATCCGTGCGCCGTTGGATAACGACATTGGCATCAGCGAAGTGGAACGTATCGATCCCAATGCCTGGGTCGAACGCTGGAAGCTGGCCGGCATGTACCGGCTGGAAGAGCACTGCGTGCTGCTGCAGGCCGATCTGCTGAGCGACGGCGTAAGGGTGGTGAGCGAGCACCGGTTCGGGGTAGATGGGGAAACGCTGTTATGCAGCCGCAAACAGTGGTTGTTCGACAGCCAGGGCGCGGTCAGCGTCAGCGTTGACGTCGCAATCGCCGCCAGCCTGCCGCCACCGGCGCGTATCGGCCTGACCTGCCAACTGGCGGACACCCATCCGCAGGTACAATGGCTGGGCCTGGGGCCGCATGAAAACTATCCGGACCGTCGCCTTGCCGCGCAATTCGGGCGCTGGCAACGACCGCTGGAAGAACTGCACACGCCGTACATCTTCCCCGGCGAAAACGGCCTGCGCTGCGACACCCGCCAGTTGCAGTACGGCGACTGGCACGTCGACGGGCAGTTCCACTTTTCACTCAGCCGCTACGGCCTGCGTCAGCTGATGGACTGTAGCCACCAGCATCTGTTGCTGCCGGAAGCCGGTACCTGGCTCAACCTGGACGGCTTCCATATGGGGGTCGGCGGCGACGATTCCTGGAGCCCGAGCGTCAATGCGGACTACCTGCTCAGCCGCAGCCATTACCACTATCAGCTGCGGTTAAAACGCGCGGAACTGGGCTAAATCTGCCAAAACCTCAACGGGTTGCGCATTCTGTAAGCAAACAGTCACAGAATGCGTAATCCGCCTTTGACATGCTGCCAACACCCCGTTATGATTCCGGCCGTTCACACGATTCCTCTGTAGTTCAGTCGGTAGAACGGCGGACTGTTAATCCGTATGTCACTGGTTCGAGTCCAGTCAGAGGAGCCATATTAGAGAAGCCCGCTCAGGGAAACCTGAGCGGGCTTTTTGCTTTTTGCTTTTTGCTTTTTGCTTTTTGCTTTTTGCTTTTTGCTTTTTGCTTTTTGCTTTGAGCGAGGAGTGGACGTTGAGTGCTCTGTTCAACATCGCCAAACTCAGCCTCAAACATTCAGTTTTTCGCGAGTTGGACCTTCAAAGTAGATGCTACTGATATGGCAACTACGCGGTTGAGCCAGCACAAAACGAATTGTTTCCCAGATCGAGCGCCCATTCATTAGACGTTCCCCCATTCTGGGCTGGCTATCGACAAATGTATCTAATCCGGTTAGTTCAAAATCCGGGGGATACAGCCCGGTCACACGTATATTCTCTTCGGACAACTGGTTAGAAAGTTTAGTTGTAAAACCGCTAAGCCCGTGTTTGCTAGCAAAAAAAGCGGGGTGCGCAATTGAATCTGTAAAATGCGGGATCCCACATGAAGATATAATTGAGACGATATCCGCGCTTTCAGAACGTCTTAATCCGGATAGCAAAGCCTGAGTCAGTAGAATTGAACCTGTCAGGCCTGAACTGACGGTATTGATGATTTCTGTATCGGGTTGATCGTCTAACGTGCCTGACAGCCACTGAGCGGCATTGAGAATTAAAATGTCTATGGGCTTGTCGGAAAATAACAGCTGTGAAGAAAACTGAGAAATGGATTCAGGCTGGGTTAAATCACAGATATACCCTTTTGCACTCCCACCTTCAGCCGTGATGATACTGCAAGTTTTTTGAATATCATCAGCACGCCTCGCGGAAAAATGCACCTCGACGCCTTCTCGCGTCAACCACACGCACAGCGCTTGCCCAAATCCCGCGCCTCCACCAGTAATCACAGCTCTTTTACCTCTCAGCATCTCCATCCATCCTTTCATAATGACTATGTGTGGATGTAGATATACATGAGAAGATGGACTGGCATCTTTCAGTTAGTGCCCTTTTTCATGAGAGGCAGGAATAAGCCGCACCGCAATTTGTTTAATCGCGTTCTAGGGGACATGCAACATCCGCTCCTGGCACAAAACAGACCTATCATCTTACCAACCACTACCTCATCGCCATAGTTTGGTTAGAAATTCCTCTATCAGCACACCAACAATTAATTAGCTTATTATTGGATAAGTTATTTTCCCTCATATAAATCATTTTACAAAAACCCACCAAAGAAGCATTAATCAAGAGCTCCCCTTTATTAACGCAATGAACGCAACGCTGCCCTCTTTCCCTTCCTCCTAATAACCCTATCAATAAAATAAAATTCAATAGCCAAAAACTATCACAACATTCAACTATTCCTATTTTATCTATCTGCATCTACTGACTACGCTTAATGCTGAGTGTCGATAGGCTCCCCGCTGCGAGCCTGACGATGAGAGCTCATTTTTTATTTTTGTAAATCAGTTGATTAGATAAATCCTTAGCGCAACACCCGATGTGGGCTTTCGCCCGCGATAGCAAGCTAACGGCTCCCTCAGGCATCAGACATTTCGGGCCTGGCGAGCAACCTACGAAGCAGAGAGCGCAACATGACAACTGAAAGCAAATGCCCCTTTTCGGGCGGCGGTAAACTGAATGCACCGCGCCGCGGCCCTTCGAATCAAGACTGGTGGCCCAACCAACTTAGCCTGAAGCCGCTGCACCAACACTCCCCTCTCTCCAACCCGATGGACCCGGATTTCGACTACGCCAAAGCCTTCAACAGCCTTGATCTGGCGGCGGTGAAACAAGACCTGCACGCCCTGATGACCGACTCGCAGGAGTGGTGGCCGGCAGACTTTGGCCACTATGGCGGCCTGTTCATCCGCATGGCCTGGCACAGCGCCGGGACCTACCGCATCGGCGACGGTCGCGGCGGTGCGGGTGAAGGTCAGCAGCGTTTTGCGCCGCTCAACAGTTGGCCCGACAACGTCAGCCTCGATAAGGCCCGCCGCCTGCTGTGGCCGATTAAGCAAAAATATGGCCGTAAAATTTCCTGGGCCGACCTGATTATCCTGACCGGCAACGTGGCGCTTGAATCCATGGGCTTTAAAACCTTTGGCTACGCGGGCGGCCGCGCCGACACCTGGGAACCGGATGATGTTTACTGGGGCTCGGAAAAGATCTGGCTGGAACTGAGCGGCGGTCAGAACAGCCGCTACTCGGGCGATCGCGACCTTGAGGACCCATTGGCCGCAGTGCAAATGGGCCTGATCTACGTCAACCCGGAAGGCCCGGACGGCAACCCCGATCCGGTCGCTGCGGCGCGCGACATCCGCGAAACCTTCGCCCGCATGGCGATGAACGACGAAGAAACCGTGGCGCTGATTGCCGGCGGCCACACCTTCGGCAAGACCCACGGCGCGGGCCCGGCGTCGCACGTCGGTGACGATCCTGAAAGCGCAGGCCTTGAGCTGCAGGGCCTCGGCTGGCATAGCAGCTTCGGTACCGGCAAGGGTAAAGACGCCATCACCAGCGGTTTGGAAGTCACCTGGACCACCACCCCAACCCAGTGGAACCACGACTTCTTCCGGCACCTGTTCGAATACGAGTGGGAGCTGACGCAAAGTCCGGCCGGTGCACACCAGTGGGTGGCCAAAGACGTCGGCGAAACCATTCCCGATGCCTTCGATCCCAACAAAAAGCAGCGCCCGACCATGCTGACGACTGACCTGTCGCTGCGTTTTGATCCGGCCTATGAAAAGATCTCACGCCGTTTCTATGAACATCCCGATCAGCTTGCCGACGCCTTCGCTCGCGCCTGGTACAAACTGACCCACCGCGATATGGGGCCGCGCGCTCGCTATCTCGGTCCGGAAGTGCCGGCCGAAGAGCTGATTTGGCAGGATCCGATCCCGGCGGTCGATCATCAGTTGATCAACGATCAGGATATTGCCGATCTCAAAACCCGGATCCTGGCCTCGGGCCTGCCGGTATCGGTACTGGTTTCCACCGCCTGGGCATCCGCCTCCAGCTTCCGCGGTTCCGACAAACGCGGCGGCGCCAACGGGGCGCGTATTCGTCTGGCGCCACAAAAGGATTGGGCGGTGAACGAGCCTGCTCAGCTGGCACAAACCCTGGCCACGTTGGAAGGTATTCAGCAGGCCTTTAACCAGGCGCAGTCAGGTAACAAACGCGTCTCTCTGGCGGATGTGATCGTGCTGGCCGGTGCGGCCGGCATCGAAAAGGCGGCGATCAGCGCCGGGCACCCGGTGAGCGTTCCCTTCACGCCGGGCCGCATGGACGCAACGCAGGAGCAGACCGACGTCGAATCCTTCGAAGCGATGGAACCGGTGGCCGATGGCTTCCGCAACTACCTGAAACAGCAATTCAGCGTGCCGGCCGAGGCGCTGTTGGTCGATAAAGCGCAGCTGTTGACGCTGACCGCACCGGAAATGACGGTATTGGTGGGCGGGTTACGGGTGCTGAACGCCAACGTCGATCAAAGCCAGCACGGCGTGTTGACCCAACGCCCACAGGCGCTGACCAACGACTTCTTCGTCAATTTGCTGGATATGGGCACCATCTGGAAAGCGGCCAACGAAGACGGCGTGTTTGAAGGGCGCGACAGCCAAACGGGTGCGCTCAAATGGACGGCGACGCGTGCCGATCTGATCTTCGGTTCGCACTCTCAGCTGCGGGCTTTGTCGGAAGTTTACGGCAGCGCAGACGCCCAGGGCAGCTTCGTTCGCGACTTTGTCGCCGCCTGGACTAAGGTGATGAACCTCGATCGTTTTGATCTCGCCTAAGAGATGTAACGGGCGCAGCATGCAGCGCCCCTACGCCAAACACCAGTGAAGGTTTTGTCAGTAGCCTGAAAGCCCGCTTAGGTCAGCTTAAGCGGGCTTTTTATTTCACAGGATCTCGCGCGAGTAGTACTCAGATATTTTCCAGATCGATGCCGCGCGTTTTCGGGCCAAACACGCCGATCACCACCATCACAATCAGCATGCTGGCCACGATAAACGCGATAACCCCCACCGAGCCGCCGTATTGCAGAATGATACCGATGATCAGGCTGCTGAATACCGTCGACAGTCGGCTGAACGAATAGCAGAAGCCGACAGCGCGGGCGCGTATGTAGGTCGGGAACACTTCCGATTGATAAGAATGGTAGCTATAGGTCAGCCAGGCATTGGACCAGGTGATGAAGAAACCGCAAAGGATCAGCCAGACGGGGTTGTTTTGCAGGGCAAACAGCGAGCCGAAGATCACCGTCACCAGGCAGGAAAGTACAATCTGCCACTTGTTTTCCATCTTGTCGGCATAGCGGCTGCACAGCAGCGATCCCAACGGGTAAGCCAGAGTAATAAAGAAGGCATACAGCAAGCTGTGGGTGATGGAGGCTCCCTTTCCGGCCAGCAAAGCGGGTAGCCAGTTGCCAAAGCCAAAGAATCCGATGGCCTGGAAGAAATTCATCACCACCAGCATCAGGGTACGACTGCGGTAACGCGGCGACCAAATATCCTTAAAGCTCCCCTGCGCCGGCATTTCGCTGTGTGCTTGCGCGTCATGCGCGGGGAAATCTACCGTATGGGTGACGCCGCAGCGTCGTTCCATCGCCTGCATCACCTGCCGGACTTCCGGGTAGCGCCGCTGCTGTGCCAGCCAGCGCGGCGATTCCGGCAAGCCTTTACGCACCAGCCAGATCACCAGCGAAGCCACCGCACCGGCGATCACCACGTAACGCCAGCCGCTCAGGTCCAGGATGGTTTGCGGCACCAGCCACCACGACATTAACGCCACCGTCGGCACCGAGAGAAACTGAATGAAGAAAGAAAAGGCAAACGCCCGGGTGCGCAGATGTGCGGGCACCCATTCGGTCAGGTAAGTATCAATCGTCACCAGCTCAATGCCCAAGCCGACGCCAACCAAAAAACGCAGGAAGATCACCCATTCAGCCTGATGCTGAAAAGCCAGACACAGCGAAAAGATGCCATACCAGGCCAGGGCAAACATAAAGGTGGTGCGGCGGCCAAAGCGGTCGGCATAGGGGCTGAGCAGGCTGGCGCCGATAAACAGGCCAAGGAAGGTGGCGGAGGCGAATGCCGCCTGGTCGGAGACACCGAACACGCCCTGCGCTCCGGTATGGAAGATGCCTTCGGCGATTAAGCCGGTGCTGATGTATCCGGTCTGGAACAGGTCGTAGAGTTCAAAAAAGCCGCCTAACGCCAGCAAAGCAATAAACCGCCACAGCCCGGCGGAGGTGGGCAATGCATCTATTCTTGCCGACAGATCCCGTTCATGGATCGGCGACTGGGCCGCCCCCACGCTTCCCGCAACCAAAGACTCACTCACCATTAACCTCGCCATAACATAATCGATAGTTTTCTATGCTATCGGCTCGGCGTCGGAGTTAAATATTTAATTAGCAGACTATGAAAAAATTTTAAGCATAAAAAACTGCAGCAATCTGTTTTGCTGAGAGAAAATTCAACCGGAGTAGCAATGCACGACAGAGAGCTGATGGCCCGCTGTCGTGCGGTGAGGCTTAGCGGATGTGGTGGTGTTGCAGACGTTCGCTGCGGTAAAAGTTCAGCACACACCAGCCGAGGGCGATCAGCGCCAGCGGTGCAGCGACAAAACCAATGTTGCCCATGCCCAGATGCCGGCTGACCTGGTTACCCAGCAGCGCGCCGCCGCCGATACCAAAGTTGTACAGCCCGGAGTAGATCGACATCGCCACGTCGGTGGCGTCCGGCGCCAGGTTTAACACCTTGGCCTGCATCGACAGGCCAATCGCCATAATGGCCATGCCCCACACCGCAAACAGCAGCGTCAGGTGATTTTCATTACAGGATGCCGGCAACAGCAGCAGCAGGCTCAGCATCAACAGCGCGATGGCGCCGATAAAAAAGCCCGACGGAAAACGTTCGCTGAAGCGGCTAAACAGCAGGCTGCCAATGATACCGGCGGCGCCGAACAGCAACAGCATCAGGGTGGTGAAGTTTTCCGACAGCCCGGCCACGGTCTGAATAAAGGGTTCGATATAGCTGTAGGCGGTGAAATTCGCCGTCACCACGATGATGGTCAGCATATACAGGCTGACCAGCGCCGGACGCTTAAACAGCATTGGCACGCTGGACAGTGAACCGGAATGCTCGCTTTTCAGCACCGGCAGCAGACGCCACAGCAGCACCAGCGCCAGGGTGGCGCAAACCGCGATGCCGATAAAGGTCATGCGCCAACCGAGGATCTGACCAATCACGCGGCCCAGCGGCAGGCCGAGCACCATGGCCAGCGCGGTACCGCCGGCCAGCAGGCTCAGCGCCTGCGCCTTTTTGCCCGCCGGGGCGACCCGGATCGCCAGCGAGGCGGTGATTGACCAGAATACCGCGTGGGCCAGCGCCACACCGGCACGGGAAATCACCAGCGTGGTGAAGTTCCAGGCCACGGCGGTCAGCACATGGCTGGCGATAAACAGTATGAACACCCCGATCAGCAACTTGCGCCGTTCAATTTTGCTGGTGAGCAGCATGCACACCAGAGAGGCGGAGGCGACAATCCAGGCGTAAATGGTGATGATCAAACCCACTTGCTCGGTTTGCATTGAGAAACTTTTGGCGATGTCGCTCAGCAACCCCACCGGAATAAATTCGGTGGTATTGAAGATAAAGGCCGAGACGGCAAGGATGACCACGCGCAACCAGGCGGTTGAGCGAGATACCTGGGTTTGTTCCATGTTAAACGGGATCCGGACAGGTGCGGGAAGTAGCGATATTTTAACCAACTGGCGGGGTAAATGCGATATAGATCACACTTTTATTGGCCTGTTTTTTTCGACAGTCTTTTGCCGCGCAAAGGCCTGCAAACCTGCAGGCCTTTGGCAGAAATAAAAAGGCGTTATTGGCTGATGCAGCGTTGTAACGCCTCAACCGAGGTATTAATACCGGCATCGACCGACATGGTCAGATCTTCCATCTCCAGCGAGACCCAGTCGTTGTAACCCATCATGCGTACCACCGAGAAGAATTCCTTCCACCACTGCAAATCCTGCCCGCACCCGACGGCCACATAGTTCCAGGCACGTTGTGCAACCTGTTCCACCGCCCGGGTTTCCAGCAGCCCGTTGACCGCCACTATCCCCCTTTCCAGCCGCACATCTTTGCCGTGCACGTGGTGGATCGCGTCCCCCAGGCGCCGTGCGACGGCAATCGGATCGGCCCCCATCCAGATCAGATGGCTGGGATCGAGGTTCAAGCCCACCATCGGCCCCACCGCGTCGCGCAGCCTGAACAGCGTGTCCGGGTTCCACACCAGCATCGAGCTGAAATTTTCCAGCGCGAACTTCTCTATGCCGAACGCCTGCGCCTTATCCACCAGCTTCTGCCAATACGGGATCGCCACCTCGTTCCACTGGTAGTCCAGGCAGTTTTTCAGCGTCGGCGGCCAACTGACGGTATAGGTGATCCAGTTAGGGATGCTGTCACCGGGCGCCGCAGGCGGCAATCCGCTCATCATGACGATTTTTTTCACCCCCAGGCCGGCGGCCAGCGCCAGCGTGTTGTCGGTATCATGGCGGTGTTTTTCGCCCAGCACGCCTGGCTCCAGCGGATTACCGGAAACGTTCAGCGCCGCAATTTTCATGCCGCGGCTTTCCAGCGCTGCCATCAGCCGCCGCCGTTTGCCCGCGTCCTGCAACAGCGCCACGGTGTCCAGATGCGGTGCCGAAGACCAGCCGCCGGTGGTCATTTCCACGCCAAACACCCCCAGTTCGCCCAGGCGATCCAGCATGGCTTCAAACGGCAGGTGGCCCAGGCTATCGGTACAAAAAGAAAGTTTCATGCTCTTGCTCCGGGTAAATAGGTTTATTCAAAGGCCACCCAACGGGCGCCCTGGTTGGCGGAACGCACGCAGTTTTCAATCCAGCGCACGCCCTCGATCCCGGCGTCGATATCCGGATACACCAGTTGCGCCAGCGCCTGCCGATCGCCGCGGCGGGTGGCGTCGATAGCCAGAGCAAATTTCAGGTAGATGTTGGCCCAGGATTCGGTCAGGCCTTCGGTATGCAAAGCCCCCAGCCGTTCCCAGGCGTTGCAGGTATCGTCCAGATACGCCATGCCGCGATACAGCGTCTGGTTTGGCTGCCCCTGCACCTCGTAGCGCAGCTCGCTGGGGTTGATGTCGCTCCACTCCAGGCTGGCCTTCGACCCCACGATGCGAATGCGCTGGCTGCTCATCGCGCCGGCATTCACCGATGAAGCCCACATCCGCCCTACCGCGCCGCTTTCATAGCGCATCATCACCAGCGCGTTGTCTTCCAGCGGCGCACGCGAGGGAATAAAACTTTGCCGATCGCAGAGCAGCTCGCGGATCTGCATCTGCGGCATGACCAATTGGGAGAGGTAGTAGGTGTGGGTGGAAATATCCCCCAGCACAAAGCTCGGGCCGGAGATCTTGGGGTCAATGCGCCATTTCTGCGCTTCGCTGAGGCGATCCACTTCGTCCGTGGCATTAAAACCGTGGGTATATTGCAGATCCACCATCCGTACTTCGCCAATCTGGCCGTTGGCGATCATCGCGCGCATTTGCAGCAGCAGCGGGTGGCCGGAGAAACCGTAAGTCACGCCGACGAACAGGTTTTTTTCCGCCGCCAGCGCTTTAATTTCATAGGCTTCCTGGCTGGTGAAAAACAGCGGTTTCTCGCAGATGACGTGCAACCCGGCCTGCAGCGCCGCACGGGTAATTTCGTAATGCGTACCGTTCGGCGTCGCTACCGACACCACTTCAATGCCGTCCTCACGCAGCGCCTCTTGAGCGAACAACGTGCGGTAATCTTCATAGCAGCGTTCGGCCGCTACCCCCAGGTTCACGCCAAACTCGCGGCCGCGATCCGGCACGATATCAAACGCGCCGGCCACCAGCTCAAAAGCGGTATTATCCCGTAGCGCCCCGCAGCGATGCTTGTAGCCCACCTGCCCCAACCGCCCGCCGCCGACCATTGCCCAGCGCAGAGGGCGCGCCGTTTTTCTTTCGCCATTTAGCATAGTTGCTCCCGAAACCTTGGATTTCACTGTTTTCGTCGCATTGCACCCGGGTGCAAATTTTAACTGCACCCGGGTGCAAAATTAGGTAGCAACTTGACCGCTCAACAAATGCCACTTGCGATGGACTATTGGAGAGGGTTAAAAATAAGTCAAATGCGCCATAATAAATCTGCCGATCAGGATCACAAAATACCGCTAAAAAGATCCGCTGCGTTGTGCCGATGGCCCGCAGGATCCTCGCGCCGGCGTCGGCAACTCCCGCATTCGACCACGCTGTGCTAATCTGTTGAACCCATACCGTTTTTTCATCACGAGCGAAAGATGATGGCGAAGAAACCCGGCTCTACCCAAGCGCCCGCAGCACGCAAGGCGACGGCCAGCGATGTGGCCGCCCGCGCCGGCGTGTCTAAATGGACGGTATCGCGTGCCTTTACCGACGGCGCGTCGATCTCACCGCAGGCCATGCAACGGGTTCAAACCGCAGCGCGTGAATTGGGTTATCGCCCTAACCTGCTGGCGCGCAGCCTGTCGAAAAAGAGTACTCGCATCATCGGGCTGGTGGCGGACGAACTGAAAAACCCGCATATCTTTACGCTGCTGGATGAAGTGACCCGGCAGTTGCAAAGCCGCGGTTATATGGCGTTGCTGCTCAATATCACCTCTGAACACGATTACGAGTCGGTGCTGACGCTGGCAGACCAAATGCAGGTGGACGGGCTGCTGTTCCTCGGCACGCTGCTCAATGACCGGCTGATCAGCCTGGCGCAGGACATTCACCGTATTCCGCTGGTAGTGCTGTATCGCTACAGTGAAAGCCCCTATATCCAGGTGCTGGCGACCCACGGTTATCAGGCTGGGTTCGATATCGGCGAGTTGCTGCTCCAGCAAGATTACCCGCGTATGGGCTATCTGGCGGGGCCAATCAGCGAATCTACCCAGTTGCGCCGCCTGGACGGTTTCCGTGCCGCGCTGGCGCAACAGCAGCGTGAGGTCAACCTGGTGCTGCAGGCTCCGCACTACCAGCGTCTTTGCGGGATGGAGGCCTTTTCGACCTACCTGGCCGCCACCCCGGCAGAGCAACGGATAGACGCCATTTTTTGCGAGAACGACATTCTGGCAGTCGGCGTTATCGATGCCATACGCGCCACGCCGGGCTGTGCGCCGATTGCCGTGGTGGGCTTTGACGACATTGAGCTGGCGGCCTCCCCCAGCTACCAGCTAACCACTTACCGCCAGCCGATGCAGCAGCTGATAGCCGATGGCATTCACTGCCTGACGCAGGCCTTCGAACCCGGCGGACAACGGCTGTATACCGGCGAATTGATCGTCCGGCAATCACATCTAAAACAACCCTAAGACGGCGAGAAATCGGCTCACTGCTATTGAGGTCACTATGTCAGCTATCTACGATTGGTCTGTGCTTGCTCTTCGCCGTATTTACGATCGCCGCATCAGCAGTTCACCGGTCCTCGACAGCAACCGGCTGTTTCCCGACGCCCAACGCTTTACCGCTCACTGGCAGCAGATACGCGAGGAAGCGCTGACCGTAGCGCAAGATCTGCGTAATATCCCACGTTTTCACGAGATCATGAGCGAACAGGCGTCGATCTCCGCCAACGACGCTCGCGACTGGCGGATGTTTATCATGCAGGCCTATGGGCAGCCGATAGCGCGCAACCTCGCCCGTTGCCCGCAGCTTGCACAATTGATCGCCTCTTCCCCGGATGTGCTTTCAGCCTCATTGTCGTTCCTGGCACCCGGCAAACAGGTGCCCGCGCACCGAGGTCCGTTCCGCGGCATTCTGCGCGGCTATCTGGTGTTGGCGATGCCCAAACGCGCCGACGGTGAACCCGCTGCGGTGTTGAAAGTCGACGGGCGGGAGTACCGGCTGAACGAGGGGGAATTTATGCTGTGGGACGACACCTTCGAACACGAAGTGTGGAACGACAGCGACCAGGTGCGCACCGTGTTGTTGCTGGATATCCGCCGCCGCGATTTGCCCCGCGGCCTGCGGATCTTGTCCAGTGGCATCATCGCTCTGGTACGGCTGAACGTGCGCGTGATCCAGCGCCAGTTTTAAGCGCCGCCCAGATAAGCCTTCCTCACCTCCTGATTGCTTAACAGCTCCGCGCCGCTGCCGGTCAGCCGGATTTGGCCGTTGACCATCACATAACCGCGATCGGACAACTTGAGCGCATGGTTGGCGTTCTGCTCCACCAGGAACAGCGTCATGCCGCCACGGGTCAATTCGCGCAGAATGCTGAAGATCTGTTTGACGATAATCGGTGCCAGCCCCAGGCTCGGCTCATCCAGCAGCAGCAGCTTCGGGCGGCTCATCAAGGCTCGGGCAATCGCCAGCATCTGCTGTTCGCCGCCGGACATGGTCATCGCCCGCTGGTTGCGCCGCTCCTTCAGGCGTGGAAACAGCTCGAACATGCGCTGCAGGTCTTCATCCACATAGCGATTGCCGACAGTGATGGTGCCCATCAGCAGGTTTTCCTCCACGCTCATGTCCGGAAAGATCCGTCGCCCCTCCGGCGCCTGGGCGATACCGCTGCTGGCAACATAATGGGTAGAACGCTGGCTGATATCCTCTCCGCGAAACAGGATCTGCCCGCCGCTGATGCGCGGTTGGCCGAAGATCGACATCAGCAGCGTGGACTTGCCCGCGCCGTTGGCGCCAATCAGCGCCACCGTTTCCCCTTCATTGACCTGTAACGAGACCTGCTGCAACGCCTGGATCGGGCCGTAAAACACGTCCACATTGCGAAATTCCAACATCACATTGCTCATCCCGCCAGCTCCTCTTCATCCGCGCCAAGGTAAGCGGCGATCACCGTGTCGTTATGCTGTATTTCTTTCGGCGTGCCTTCGGCGATCACATCGCCATGGTCCAGCACAATCACCCGATCGGAAATTTCCATCACCATGCCCATATCGTGCTCGATCAGCAGTACCGTGATGCCGTGGTGCTGACGCAGGAAACGGATAATGCGGCTCAGGGTCGCCGTCTCCACCGGGTTCAGCCCGGCGGCGGGTTCGTCAAGGCAGATCATCTCCGGCGTGGTGCACATCGCCCGGGCGATCTCCAGCCGCCGCTGCTGGCCATATGACATCTCCCCCGCCAGCCGGTTGGCGCAGTCCACCAGCTCCACCACTTCCAGCCAGTAAAAAGCGCGATCCAGCGCCTGGCTTTCCGCCCGGCGATAGCCCGGCGTATTGAGCACCCCGGCGACCAGATTACGGTTGCTGAGCATGTGCTGCGCCACCAGCAGATTCTCCACCACCGACATTTCGCGAAACAAACGGATATTCTGGAAGGTGCGTGCCAGCCCGGCGCGATTGACCAGATGGGTCCCGCCGAACATTTTGTAGTACAGGCGCGATCCCAACCGCTTCGGGTTTACCCAGTCGCCGGCGCGAAACTTCTGCCCCAGCACCTGGATCACGTCGGTTGGCCGTTTGTGGGTGTTAAGCAGGATGGCGCCGCCGGTGGCGCGGTAAAAGCCGGTCAGGCAGTTGAACACCGTGGTTTTGCCGGCGCCATTAGGGCCGATCAACGCGGTGATCGAGCCGCGTTCGACCGCCAGATTCACGTCGTTGAGCGCCTTGATGCCGCCAAAATGCATCATCAGACGCTCAACCTGCAAGATTGCGTCGCTCATGGTGCCACCCCCTTACGCGGCGCAAAGCTGGTTCGGCTGATCCGTACCAGCCCACGCGGTCGCCAAATCATCATCGCCACCATCAGCACGCCAAACAACAGCACGCGGTACTCGGCGAAGCTGCGCAACAGTTCCGGCGCCACCGTGAGCACGAACGCCGCCAGCACCACGCCGATGGTCGATCCCATCCCGCCCAGCACCACGATCGCCAGGATCAACGCCGATTCGAAGAAGGTAAACGAGGTGGGGTTGACGAACCCCTGATAAGTGGCGAAAAACACCCCGGCCAGCCCGGCAGTGGACGCGCCCATCATAAAGGCCGACAGCTTGACCAACACGTGGTTTAAGCCGAGCGAACGACAGGCGATTTCATCCTCGCGCAGGGCTTCCCAGGCGCGGCCGATCGGCATGCGCGTCAACCGGTGCTTGATGTACAGCACCAGCAGCACCACCAGGAACAGCACCGCATAGATAAAGATAAATTTCAGGTTAGGGTTATAAGTGATGCCGAGGAATTCATGAATCGGCACGCCGCCGTCCTTCGCGCGTCGGCCAAACTCCAGGCCAAAAATCGTCGGCGCCGGGACCGAGACGCCATTCGGCCCGCCGGTCAGCGACATCCAGTTGTTCAGCACCAGCCGGATGATCTCGCCAAACCCCAGCGTGACGATCGCCAGATAGTCACCGTGCATACGCAACACCGGGAACCCCAGCAGCGCGCCGGCCAGCGCCGCCATCAGCGCCCCCAATGGCAACATCGCCCAGAACCCGAGGCCGAGATACTGGTAGCCCAGCGCCAGCCCATAAGCACCAATGGCGTAGAACGCCACGTAGCCCAGGTCCAGCAGCCCGGCGAGCCCGACAACGATGTTCAAGCCCAGCCCGAGCAGCACGTAAATCAGCCCCAGTATCGCCACCGTCAGCAGGTATTTGGTGGCGACAAACGGAAACAGCAGCGCGATGACCGCCATTAACGGAATAATCCAGCGCAGGCTGGTCTTGGCGCCGATCGGCCGGACATACACCCCGTCGTTACCGCCGTCAAAGCGCGTCAGCAATTTACGGCCCGGTGTGGTTTGCAGAAACAGGCTCAGTAACAGCCGCCCGGCCATCACCACCGCGATAATCCACACCAGACGGTGCGGCTCGAAGTTAAAGCTGTAACCGTTCAGAACGATGCCGACGATCGGCCCAAACACGATCAGGGCAATCAGCCCGGCCAATACGGCGTCCAGCAGGCTGCGCTTAACGTTCAGCCCTGGGTGAACCTCTGAGTGCGACATAAGTTTTCCCCTCAAACCTTAGCGACCATTGGCCGTCCGAGCAGGCCCTGAGGGCGGAAAATCAGGATCACCACCAGCAAACCGAAGGAGAACACGTCTTTGTAATCCGAGTTCACCATGCCGGCGAACTGCGCCTCCGCCACGCCCAGCAGCAGGCCGCCCAGCATCGCGCCGGGTAACGACCCTATGCCGCCCAATACCGCGGCTGTAAAGGCTTTGATGCCGATGATAAAGCCGACGTAGAAATCGAAGGTGCCGTAGTTCATGGTGATCAACACCCCCGCCAGGCCGGCCATGGCGGCGCCGATCACGAACACCAGGGAAATGACCCTATCGGTGTTGATGCCGAGAATTGACGCCATTTTGCGGTCTTGCTGAGTGGCGCGACAAATGCGCCCCAGCCGGGTGTGTTGAATGATGTAAGTGAGGATCGCCATGCCCAGCAGCGACGCGAACAGGATAAACACCTTGGTGTAGGTGATTTGAATCACCCCGCCGTCAAAGTTGAGGCGGAACACTCCATCCAGCAGGGTTGGGATCCCTTGCTGGCGTGGTCCCTGGCTGATTTGTGCGTAGTTTTGCAGGATCAGCGACATGCCGATTGCGGAGATCAAGGGGGCTAAACGGGTAGAGTTGCGCAAGGGTTTGTAGGCGATACGTTCGATCACCCAGCCATACACGCCGGTGATCACGATGGTAAACACCAGCGTACCGAGGATCAGCAGCGGGAACGACTGCAGGCCGAAGAACGACAGCAGCGCCAGCCCGATAGCGCACAGGTAGGCGGAGATCATATACACCTCGCCGTGGGCGAAGTTGATCATGCCGATAATGCCGTAAACCATGGTGTAGCCGATGGCGATCAGGCCATAAACTGCGCCGAGCGTCAGGCCGTTGATCAATTGTTGCAGAAAGAAAACGTCCATAATAAGCAGTCTCGCCTGGTGGGACCGCAAGCAACAGCAGGCGCGGCCCAAGGGAAGAATCGGCGCGGATCCGCAGCACATGCGGATCCGCTTGCTGGTTAATCCTCAATGGATTTCAAACTGCAGCCAGGCGGCAAGTACGTGAATCCCCAGGAGCTTAGGTCCACTAAGTGACTGGGGTGAACGTAGGCAGCCAACAACGCTGCGGCTTGAAAGACGCCGAGGATTGTTTAGAGTTGGTGATATTTGCCCTTGTCGTCCCACTGATAGACCACGTAATCCGATACCTTCAGGTCACCTTTCTTATCCCAGGCCTTTTTGCCCATCACGGTATCCACATCATGAGATTTCAGCCATTCGCTGGCCTTGGCGCTGTCTTTGCCGCCGGTGGCGTTAAAGGCCGCGGCGATCGCCTGAATAGAGGCGTAGGAGTAGAGGGTATAACCTTCCGGCTCGAAACCGCTGGCGCGGAATTTGGCGATCACCGCCTTACCTTCCGGGATTTGACGCGGGTCGTTACCGAAGGTCATCAGCACGCCGTTGGTGTACTGCGGCCCGCCGGCAGCGGTCACCAGCTCTTCGGTCACGATACAGTCGCCGGAGAAGAACTTGGCGGTGACGCCCTGCTCACGCATCTGGCGCACCAATGGTCCGGCTTCTGGGTGGCAGCCGCCGAAATAGACCACGTCGGGTTTGACCGAGGCAATTTTGGTCACCAGCGCGTTAAAGTCTTTTTCACCGCGCGACAACCCTTCATACAGCACCTCTTTCACGCCGCGCTTGTTCATTTCCGCCCTGGCGGCATCCGCTAGCCCCTGGCCGTAGGTGTCCTTGTCGTGGATCACCGCAATGCGCTTGGCCTTCAGGGTATTCAGCATGTAATTGGTGGCGATCACCCCTTGCTGATCGTCACGGCCGCACATGCGGAACATGTTGGTCATGCCGCGCTCGGTGATCTGCGGGTTGGTAGAGCCAGGGGTGATGGCGATAATACCGGCTTCGTCATACACCTCGGAGGCCGGCATGGTGGAGGATGAGCAGAAGTGTCCCACCACCGCTGCGACCTTGTCCTGATCGACCAGGCGGTTGGCGACCGAAACCGCCTGTTTGGGTTCACAGGCGTCATCCCCCTGCACCAGCTTAATTTTTTCCCCTTTAATCCCGCCGGCGGCGTTGATATCCGCTGCCGCCTGCGAGGCACCACGCCAGTACTGATCGCCATAGGTCGCATTCGGCCCGGAGAACGGCCCGGCGACGCCGATAACGATATCGGCCTGAGCATAAAAAGCAGAACCTAAACAACCGATAAGCAGAGCAGCGAGCGGACTTTTAATCAATTTCGATGACATTGTTGTATTCCTCAGCACTGTTTTAGCGAAACGCCCAGAGGCGTGGAGCAGTCACTTTATGTGTAGACGGGGAAAATAATTTGCGCGAGAGCGCAGTCGCATTACCCGAATTTAAGCAAGCAAAAATCCAGCCATTGTGACGGCCAATACATATTTTCTGTTTATTCATCCTACATATCAGAGGGAAAACACGGGGCAATCACTGCCGTCAGGTGGCTCTGTGGGGGGCTCTGGCGGCAATTGTGTGAAAAAACTTCTCGGCGATGTTGGCCACATGCAAATCAACCGCGAGATCCTTCGCACCGTAAATGTGCAAAGGCCGGTGCAACATCACGCCAGGGGTTTTACAGTGATAATCAGTGCTGACAGGGGGGATAAATGCCGAAAAACAACGCAACATGTTCATTCCGACAGCAAACGCACTTTTTTCGCAGTTTAGTGCTTTGACAAAGCCGCACCACCCCGCTATTATTCGCCCCGTTCACACGATTCCTCTGTAGTTCAGTCGGTAGAACGGCGGACTGTTAATCCGTATGTCACTGGTTCGAGTCCAGTCAGAGGAGCCATATTAAAGACGCCCGCTTAAGGAAACTTAAGCGGGCGTTTTGCTTTTGGAGATTGGGAGAACGGCGGCTAAGGGTGGCAGCAGACCTTATATTTTGAGCAGCATTCAATAGGTCTAGCGCAACAGCACTTTGCCTATCAAATAGGTTGTTGCCTGTCCGCCGATGTAAACGCGATCGCCCACTAGCTGGCAGCGTAAATCCCCGCCACGCTCTAATCCCTGATGCGCCAACATCTGCGTTTTATTCAGTTTTTCAGCCCAGTAAGGAATGAGCATGCTATGCGCCGAACCTGTAACAGGGTCTTCCGCTACGGCTTCGCCTGGGCAGAAGAAACGGCTAACAAAATCGTATTCATCGTCACCTGCAGCCGTTATACACACCATTTTTCCCAGGGGAAGCATGCCATTGATATTCGGGCGTACAGTTTCGACCTGCTGCCGATTCTCCATTACTACCAGGTAATCACGCGCCACGCGCACTTCTTTGCATTCTGTGATGCCCAACGTGTCCAGCAATAATGCCGGTGGCATGACAGGCTTGGTTTCCCATGCAGGAAAATCGAGCGTCAGCCATTTATCGTTGCGCACCACCGTCAGCGGGCCAACAAATCGGGTAGCAAAATGAATAGTCGAACCTGGGTAATCAAGATGTTCAAAGATAACGTGCGCAGCTGCCAGTGTGGCATGCCCACACAGATTTATTTCAGCCAGGGAGGTAAACCATCGCAATTCAAAGCCAGTATCATTTGCGACAAAGAATGCTGTTTCTGACTGGTTATGCTGCTGGGCCATTTTCAATAATGTCTCATCAGGCAACCATTCTGTTAACGGGCATACCGCTGCGGCATTACCGCCAAAAGTCGTGTTGCTAAAGGCATCTATCATGTAAAAATCAATTTGTTGCATGGCGTAAATCTCTAATCGATCTTCGGGCAGCCCACACTCTACCACGCCACGACAACATGCAATTTCGTATTTTTCATGTATCCACATCCCCCCGAAAAATGAAGATAGCGTCTAACTAACACGGAATACGGTATAGCGTTTTCTTGCGATATGAAGACGTCTGCTTCACGCCCTGAATAGCCGGCCCTCCAACCCGCTCGTACCACTCCCTATTCCTAAATCAACAGCCGCACCCGATCATAAATCAGTCGGTCCTCCTGTCGTGCGGAGCGGGCGTGCTGGCGCAGAGTGCGAATCAGGTTATCTATCAGCGCATGAGCGGCGGTGCTGAGAATGCTGTTGCGCCGAGTCACGATATTCAGCCGTGCCGGATCGCAACTTTCCCGCAGCACCAACGGCTGCAAGCGCCCGGCAAACTGCGGCAGGCCGACCAACGGCGCCGGACACCAGGTACACATGTCCGCCGACTCTACCATCGCCTGCAGCATGCCCAGGGAATGCGCATGAATAATACGATTCGGATCGAGGTGAGCGCCGTGTTGGCTGAACAGTTGATGAATTAAATCGTCATGATTTTCCGGTGTGTAGTTCAGCACCCAATCCTGCTCCAGCAACTGGTGAATCGAGGTGCTTTGGCTCAACGAATGCCCCTGCCGCACCATCACCGCCGTTTCATAATCGAGCAAGGGTTCGCAATGAAACTCCTGCGGTGCCATCGAAACCGGAAGCGGCGTGATGGCAAAATCCATCGTGCCCTCACGCAGTTGTGATTGCGCGTTGGCCATCAGGCTTTCAAACAGTTCCAGTTTCACCTTGGGCATCTTTTTGCGAAAGGCCAACACCGCCGTCGGCAACACCGTCAACATCAACCACGGCGTAATAGCCGCTTTCACCTGCTCTTGCGCTAACCCGCGTAACCCCGCCATTTCATTATTAGCCTGTTCCAGCTGATTCAGCACCAACCGGGCATGCGCCAACAGCGTTTTCCCGTACGGCGTGAACCCCAGACCGCTCGGAGAGCGAAGCAGCAACGGCAGTTCCTGTTGTTGCTCCAGTTCACGCAAAGCGCGCGTAACCGCTGCCTGTGAAAGCCCCAATTGCCTCGCGGCGGCGCGGATACTGCCGCCGTCAGCGCTGGCCACCAATGCCTGTAACTGATGCAGTTTCATGACGCCCCCATGACAACCTATTGTTGTCAGCATAACCGAACGGCGGCTCCCCGACCAACGGGTTGTTTGCTAGTGTCGGGAGTATCTTGTTTTCCGCTTATCGAACGTCGGAAATCGAATATTCAATCAGGATACCGCGATGAACAATCCGCTTGTCTTACCTGAAATAGCGGCAGTTAAGCATGAAATGGTCGCTATCCGCCGCCATATTCATGCTCACCCCGAATTGGGATTCAACGAGTTTGCCACCGGCGAGTTGGTCGCAAAACTGCTGTCCAACTGGGGCTACCAGGTTACACGGGAATTGGGGCAAACAGGCGTTGTCGCCACCTTGCGGCGAGGCTCGGGAAAATCACTGGGTTTGCGTGCCGATATGGATGCATTGCCGATTGAAGAAACCAGCGGATTAAGCTACACCAGCACCCACCGCGGCGTGATGCATGCCTGCGGTCATGATGGCCACACCACTATGCTGCTGGCAGCGGCGCGTTACCTGGCGCAACACTCTGATTTTACCGGGACTCTGCATCTGATTTTTCAGCCGGCGGAAGAAGGCGGCGGCGGCGCCAGAGTGATGATTGAAGACGGCTTGTTCGAACGGTTTCCCTGTGATGCGGTGTTCGCCATGCACAACGTACCCGGCTTTCCTGTCGGCCAGTTGGGCTTTGCCAGCGGCGCTTTCATGTGTTCGGCCGATACGGTCAATATTACCCTGCACGGTCACGGCGGCCACGGCGCGGTGCCGCAGCACACGGTCGATCCGGTGGTGGTTTGCGCCGCCATTGTGATGAGTCTGCAAACCATCGTCTCCAGAAATATCGATCCGCAGGAAACGGCAATCGTGACGGTTGGCGCGATCCAGGCAGGCCGTGCCGCCAACGTGATCCCTGCCACAGCAACCATGACGCTAAGCGTACGCGCACTGGATGCGGGCGTTCGCCAACGCCTGGAAAACCGCATTACGGCGCTGGTAGAAGCGCAAGCCGCCAGTTTTGGTGCTCGGGCGGACATTGATTACCAACAGGGTTATCCGGTTTTGGTAAATCAGATGGCGGAAACTGAGCTGGCACGTGCGGTGGCGTTGGACTGGGCGGGGGAACAGCAGTTGATCCCGTCTCTGCGCCCCTTTACCGCCAGCGAAGACTTCGCATTTATGTTGGAAAAATGCCCCGGCAGCTATATCTCGATCGGCAATGGGGATAGTACGCCCGGCAATTCGCTACATAACGCCGGTTACGATTTTAACGACGAGTGCCTGCCGATTGGCGCCACTTACTGGGTCAAGCTGGTTGAGCGCTTTTTGGCTTAATCCCTTTTGCACACCATTACGCCGAGGAACATAAAATGAAAACAAAGATTAGCCTGGTTCTCCTGCTGCCGCTGGCGTTAAGTTTCGCCGTTTCTGCTGGGGAATTCAGCGGAAAAGTAATTAAACTCGGCGTGGATCCGACCTATCCACCGCTGGAATTTAAAACGCCACAGGGGGCGTTGACAGGATTTGGGGTCGATATTGCACAGGCAATGTGCGATCAAATGCAGGCCAAATGCGTTTGGGTTGAGAGCAGTTGGGACGGAATGATCCCGGGGTTGCTGGCGAAAAAATTTGATGCGATTGCCTCGTCGATGACCATTACGCCGCAGCGCCAGGCGCAGATCGCCTTCTCGGACAAGGTGTCCAATGCGCCAGCACGATTAGTGGCCCGTAAAGGCAGCAACCTGCAACCCACGGCGGCTTCGCTGAAAGGCAAATCCATTGGCGTGCAGCAGGGATCCAGTCAGGAAACCTATGCCAACGCCCTGTGGCGGCCGGCCGGCGTTAACGTTGTGTCCTACCAGAGCCAGCAGGAAGCCAATGAGGATTTGCTCAACGGCCGCTTAGATGCTTCGTTGCTGGCCAGCGTCAGTGCCAGTGAGTTTTTCCACACCCCAGCAGGAAAAGACTTTGCCTTTATCGGTGCCGAACTCAGTGACAGCAAATATTTCGGTATCGGTGACGGCATTGGGCTGCGTAAAGAGGATATCGCCCTGCGTAACGCATTCAATGCTGCGCTGCAGGCGATCATCGCCAACGGCACCTACAAGAAGGTGAACGATAAATACTTTGATTTTGACGTGTACGGCGCAGGCCACTAAAGGGGCTGGACTGGGGATACAGGGAAAACAATAAAAGGGCCAGGCGAATGCCTGACCCGATAAAAACGGTTACTTCACTTCGCCCATAGCCTTCAGCTTTTTGGACAGTTCGCGGCGTTCTTTGGACAAATCGGCATTTTTGATGATGTAATCATCAACGCGATCTTCATAGTCGCTGCGCATATTGGCAATGATGCCCTGAACGTCTTCAATGCTCATGCCCGGCTTGATGTACTCGCTCAGGTTATCGAGCAGCAGCACGCGTTTTTGGTTATCACGAACTTTCTTCTCGTTGTCGACAATTTCACGCTGCAGCTTATTTTTACGTCGGAACATACGCACAAACTCCAGAACGTCCTGGAAACTCGGCTTATTTGCATTATCCATCTTCATACCCTTGCTTTAGTAATACACAGATTCATTTGCTTACGGCCACAATGGTACCAAGATACAGGTTTGTGGCGGTCAGGCACAACACTCATCGCCCTATCTTACTCACTTTGGCGTCATGACAAAAACCCGAAGCGCCCGCTTCATGATCTGACCCCCTATTCACGCCCGCTGGCGGTACACACCTTGAGCAGATCGCCCAGTTCTTCCAACTGTTGCGTCAGTTCCATGCTCAACCATACGTAGCCATAAATTGGCGCTTCGCCGTGCTGACTGAAGCTGGCCTCCTGCATCAGGGTTTTCAATTCGGCGGCAATTTCGCTCAGTTGCCCCGCTTCTGCCGACAACTGTGTCTGCGGGCCGTCACGCATCGTGACTGCCAGCGACTGCAACGAATTCAGCGTTAGCAGTTGCGCACTGCGCAGCGTTTTGGCATTCAGCATAATAAAGTGGGTTTCGCGCGAGGCCCAATAAGCGTCGGCCAGCAATTCCAGCGTACAAACCAGGTTGCGGCTCAGCGTCTGCACCGCCTCGAAAACCGCTTTGGGGATGTGGGTCTCTTTGCTGCTGGGGACAATCAGGCCGCGTAATTTAACGACCTTATTGAGCAGGTCTTTCAGCTGTGGCTCCAGCCGCGGCCGTTCTATCATATTTGGTGACAGGTACGCGCCGTAGATCTTGCTGACGTTTTCCAGGCAATCCGCCATCTCCATGCGCCACAAAATATAAGCACGTTGCGGATAAATGCTGGTGAACAGCAACGCCAACAGCGAACCAAAAATTACGTCACCGCTGCGCCACAGTGCGGTATGCATATCACCGGCCCCCGCACCGCAAACCACCGCCAGCGTGATCCCCACCAGCAGCGCCATGTAGGGCCGCTTACCGAGCGTCAGATAGCCACAGAAAAACATCACCACTCCGCACCACACCAGCATCAGCGGCAATGAGTAAAGCTCGAGATACAGGGCAATCAGCCCCGAGGCGGCGCCAAATACCGTACCTGCGATACGCTGCAACGCCCGTTGCAGCACATTGCCCCAGAACGAGATCGGTCCCATCACCACCACCAGCGTAATCAGTGGCCAGGTGCCTTCCGGCACTTCGAGCAGGCGGATCAGCATAAAGGTCAGGATAAACGCCAGCCCAATGCGCACGCCGTGCACAATGCGGTAATGGCGATAGGTCAGACGTTCGAACGAGGATATTTTTCTGTCGAGGCGCACGATGCATCCCGTTATCAGTGGCGAGAAAGAGCATCAGTTTAGCGGAGGAAAGGGTTGGGAGAAAAGGCGGATAAGGCGTCCCTCATCCGCGCTCAAGCCTTAAGCGGCATATTTATCCACCAGCGCGCGTAAAATGGCGGCGGTTTCGGCATCCATCACACCGTCATACTGCCGTTGACGGAAATGCAGTTGGAAGGCGCGAACCAGCTGGCGGTAACCCTCTGCATTGGTCGCCGCCGAGGTGTCGTACCCGTACCTGGCAAATAGCGCCAGTAAATCTTGCTGTGTAGGTACCCCCTGGCATTGATACTCATGCTGATAACGCTGCTTCACCGCGTCGTCATACCAGGCACCGACACCGGCCTGGTACAGCTGATGCCAAGGAAATTGCGGGCCGGGATCGCTTTTGCGGCCCGGTGCAATATCGGAATGTGCCACTACGTTAATCGGCGTGATATCCGGATAGCGCTGCAGAATATTTTGCGTCAATTGAGTTACTGCCGCGATCTGCTGCGGGTTAAAAGGTGGGAAAGTGATGTCCTCGCCATCGCCGCTCGCCAGATTGACGATCTCAATGCCAATCGCGGTATCGTTGAGGTTCGAACGATTGCCCCACTGGCTGGTGCCGGCGTGCCAGGCCCGCTCGACTTCATCGACCAGATTGAAAATCCTTACGCCGCTAAAGCCTGCCGCCTTATAGGTTGGATCTTCGGGATCCGGCACCAGATAATGGGCGCTGACCGACTTGCCGGTCAATGACTGCACCGAGTCGGCAAAATTCTGCGCGGTATAGTGCAGCACCAAAAAGCGCACTCGGTGGCCGAAGCTGGCTACCGAACGGTAGCTGTTGTAATCCATACTGAACATCGTAGATTCCTTGTGGGTTAAACACGTGTGATCCAACCACTGTAAAGGGCAAGAGTATTCGCCCCGGTTCATACTGGCGCAACTTGCAGCGCCCTACAATTCCTTCATGGACCTTGTCCACCCGTCAATGTTTAGCTAATTGCTAAATAAAAGGCAAGCTTAATTTAGCAAAAACGATATTTACCTTTTTGCTAAAGAATGCGATCATCGCCCAATGGAAACCAAAGAAATAAGACGCAATAATTTGCGCGAGCTGATGGCCAGCTACGCCCGTCAGGGCATTAACCAGAACGACTTTGCAGTGCTGGTTGAGTCCTCTTCGCCCACGTTGAGCCAAATCAGCGGTGAAAAGTCCTCCCGCAACCTGGGCGATAATCTCGCCAGGCGGATCGAGGCCAAGCTGAACCTGCCCAAGGGCTGGTTCGACGTGTTCCATGAAAAAGAATTGGTGCGCCCGTTCGATAACGTGGCGGCGGAGTCGGATTTTCAACCTGCCCGCCTCAAGCCGGTGGTGTGGGAAGATACCGAACAGGACAAGGAAGAGTTTGTGGAAATTCCCCTGCTGGATATCAATTTTTCTGCCGGCGATGGCTGTTATGAAATCGTCGATCGTGAAGAGTTTTCGCTGATTTTCCGCCGCTACTATCTGCACAAGATGGGGGTGGCGGTGAATGCCGCGCGGATCATCCGCATCTCCGGATCCAGCATGGAGCCCCGGCTGCAAGACGGCGACGTAGTGGGGATCAATACCGATGATACTCGCATCCGCGAAGGGAAAACCTACGCGATTCGCCACGGTAACCTGCTGCGGGTAAAAGTGCTGATCGAACAGCCCGACGGTGGCGTCACCATTCGTTCATTGAACCGGGAAGAATACCAGGACGAACACCTGAGCTACCCGCAGCGCAAAGACCAACTGGTGGTGCTGGGGCGCGTTTTCTGGTCGTCTTCGTCCTGGTAATGCGAGGATGCAGCAGGCGCCGCTAACCGGCGCCGTGCTGTTATTTGAAATCCACCACCATCTGCTGCTGAATGGACAGGCCCCGGGTCGACTGCACGCAACAGGCGATGTAGTCGGTAAAACGCGGCGGTTTCGGCATGCCCAGCTTAAGGATTTTGTCATTGCTGAACCGCACGTTGAGCATGGCAAAAGATCCATACAGGCGCATCGCTTTCAGCATCAGGCGTTCATTACATGGCCCGAAAATATCTTTGAGCTGCTTGCGCATTTTCAACAGGGCTTCATAACTGACCTGCGCATAGTGATCGCCGAGCGGAGGCTTCTCCAGCGCAGCGGCAATGGCGCGATCAATGTCCGCGAAGCTAACGCTGCTCTCTTCACCGGCGGAGATATGATAAACGTCGTTATCCAGCGTCTCGCTGTTCAACAGCATCACCATCGCATCAGCACAGTAATCAACCGGGATCACATCGATATTGTCCTGCAGCGAGCACATAAACTTACGCAGCATCAGCGCCATGCTGAATACCCAGAAAA
The DNA here is from genome assembly GCF_046531865.1 of Serratia sp. AXJ-M. Lineage (NCBI taxonomy): Bacteria > Pseudomonadati > Pseudomonadota > Gammaproteobacteria > Enterobacterales > Yersiniaceae > Serratia > Serratia sp. AXJ-M. The sequence continues at coordinate 3,471,253 of NZ_CP059394.1, forward strand.
TACTGCTGGAAGGCTGACAGCCCAGGCGAGTATGCCCTACCACGATCGAAGGACGCGCAATCACCAGCGGTAGCTGCGGGCAATGTTGACGCATGAGCTGCTCAATGGTGGATTTGGAGCGGGTATATTCCACCAAATGCTCAGCCGTTTCTTCAAATTCACCGCTTTCCGCTACCAGTGAACCGGGTTCCGGTGCGCAGGACATTGCCGTCCCCACATGCAGGAAACGTTTTAATCCAGACACCTGCGCCATTCTTTTGGCGAATGCCAAAGTGCCTTCCACGTTAACCTTCCAAATAAGGGGGTTATTACCGAAAGAGGCTACGGCGGCACAATTAATAACGTGCGTTACATTGTTAATCCTTGTGTCTGCTAAAAAGTCAGCTGGCTCACTCAGATCCCCCAACAATATATTTTCTATCGTGATTTTAGAAAATAGTTCGGCTTCAATATTAAACTTCTCCATATTCATCCGAATACGGTCTAGCCCCTGCTGTGCATTATCAGCTCGCACTAACAGAAGATAGTTAATCGCCTGATTTTCTTTCAGTAATTTTTCAAGCACTGCACCACCGAGAAAGCCGGTAGCGCCGGTTAACAGCAGAGTTTTCATAATGTGCACCCACATTGGTATTGAATGCTGCTGATTGTATGTGGGGATAATTAAACGGATATTAAATAAAACTCAGTGGCACAAACTTATCTTTTCTTAATATTATCTTAAGGAATGTTTTGAAACATGGCTGCGGCATTTGGTAACACATTAATAAGAAAACAACCATAATAAACACCGCCGTTGACAAAGCATTGATATAAACTCTGATTTAATTCTCTGGTAAATGTTATTCCCTTTTATCATCCGGAGTTTTTTATGAGCTATAACCAAAAAGTCTGGTTGGGCGTCCTGGTCCTGTGCAGCCTTTTCTGGCTGGCGGTGATTGGTGGTGTGTTATCAGCCCATAAAGCCTTTGATCGCGCACAAATGCAAAATCAGCAGGAATATACGGCCAAATACTCTCAGCATTATCAGGGGACTGCGGCATCAGGCCAGCCCCTGCAGGCACGCTCACACACTTCATGAGCCTCCCCCCTGAATGGGGTAGGGACAAGTCAGGTTAACGATCCTATGATGCCCTTACAATCACAGGGAGAATCATATGGGGCGAAAGCTGGATAGCTTACCGCAAGCAGAACGTGAAAAGATTGAAGCCGATTTACTCGCTCTCAGCGTTATTTATAACGAACGTTATGGCATCAGCACCAACAACAACGGTGCCAGTGCCGAAGAACAAGTGCCCGATTATTTACGCCCCTACTTTCGTCTGCGCCTGAACTACTATCGCAATGCGTAATCCCGCGCATTTCGGCGATTAACGCTAACGACTGCTTGGCATCGCACATCTCGCCGTTACAATAGAGCAATATTTCCTACGCCACCTGAGAGATGCGAATTTGAGCAGCAAGGCACCGGCCACATTTTATATTCACGATTATGAGACCTTCGGCAAAAGTCCCTCCCTGGACCGCCCGGCGCAGTTTGCCGGTGTGCGTACCGATATGGATTTCAACATTATCGAAGAGCCGTTGGTCATCTACTGCACCCCGGCCGATGACTACTTGCCCGATCCTGAAGCGGTGATGATCACCGGTATCACGCCGCAGCTGGCGCTGGCCAAAGGCGTCAACGAGGCCGAATTTGCACGCCAGATCCATCAGGCGTTCAGCGTGCCTGGCACCTGCATTCTCGGTTACAACAACATCCGCTTCGATGACGAAGTCAGCCGTAATATTTTCTACCGCAGCTTCTATGATCCCTACGCCTACAGCTGGCAGAACGGTAATTCGCGTTGGGATCTGCTCGATGTGATGCGCGCCTGCTATGCGCTGCGCCCGGACGGCATCGTGTGGCCAGAAAACGAAGATGGCTTCCCCAGTTTCCGGCTGGAACACCTGACTCGTGCCAACGGCGTCGAGCATGAGCATGCCCATGACGCCATGTCGGACGTTTACGCCACTATCGCCATGGCCAAACTGGTCAAGCAGGCACAACCACGACTGTTTGATTTCCTGCTGCAACACCGCAATAAGCATAAGCTGAACGCCCTGATCGACATCGCTGAGATGACGCCATTGGTGCACGTTTCCGGCATGTTCGGCGCCGCGCGCGGCAACACCAGTTGGGTATCGCCGCTGGCCTGGCACCCGGACAACAAAAACGCCGTCATCATGTGCGATTTAGCCGGTGACATGACGCCATTACTGACGTTGAGCGCCGATGAACTGCGCGAACGGCTGTATACCCGCCGGGAAGATCTGGCACCCGGACAATCGCCGGTACCGATCAAACTGGTGCATATCAACAAGTGCCCGGTACTGGCGCCGGCCAAGACCTTGTTGCCGGAAAACGCCGAGCGACTGGGGATCGACCGTCAGGCCTGCCTGCAAAACTTGCAGTTGCTGCGCCAGCATCCGGAGGTGCGCGAAAAAGTGGTGGCGTTGTTCGCCGAAGCCGAACCGTTCAAAGGCTCTGACGACGTCGACGCCCGGCTGTATGACGGTTTCTTCAGCGATGCCGACAAGGCTGCGATGAAAATCATCCAGCAAACCAAGCCGCAGAACCTGCCGGCACTGGATCTGACTTTCAGCGATGGGCGCATGAAGGAGCTGTTGTTCCGTTTTCGTGCCCGCAACTACCCCAATACGCTGGACGACGCCGAGCAACGCCGCTGGTTACAGCACCGCCAGGAAGTATTAAGCGCCGAGCGAGTGCAGAGCTACGTGCTGCAACTGGAGTCGTTGTATAACCTGCATGAAGGCGATAAAGAAAAAACCGCGCTGTTGAAAGCGCTGTTTGAATACGGCAAAGAGTTGGTGGGGTAACAAAAACAATAAAGGGCGCCAAGGCGCCCTTTTTAATGCTTAGCGATAAAGGGCTTAAGCCACGTCTTCGCTAGCCTGCGGTACCGGCAGACGGAAGCTGCGCGTCACGAAGGCCAGATAAATCAGACCAATCGCCGCCCATACCAGACCCAACGTCATTGAGCTGGCTTCCAGATTGATCCACAGTGCGCCAACAGTTAGCGCCCCCAATACCGGCAGGATCAGGTAGTTGAAGGTATCTTTAACGGTACGGTTCAACTTGTCGCGGATATAGAACTGCGAGATAACCGACAGGTTCACGAAGGTGAACGCCACCAGCGCACCGAAGTTAATCAACGCCGTCGCAGTCACCAGGTCAAACGACACCGCAGACAGTGCAATCACGCCGACCAACAGCACGTTCAGCGCTGGAGTACGCCATTTCGGATGCACATAACCGAAGAAACGCTCCGGGAATACGCCGTCACGACCCATCACGTACATCAGGCGTGAAACACCGGCGTGCGACGCCATGCCTGAAGCCAGCACGGTTACGCAGGAGAACACCAGGATCACCGACTGGAAGAACTTACCGGCCACGTACAGCATGATTTCCGGCTGGGACGCATCAGGATCTTTGAAGCGCGAGATATCCGGGAAGTACAGCTGCACGAAGTAAGACACCACGATAAAGATGATGCCGCCGATCAATGCCGTCAGGAAGATAGCTTTCGGGATCACATTCTCTGCATCTTTGGTTTCCTCAGACAGCGAACTGATACCGTCAAAACCGAGGAACGAGAAGCACAAAATGGTCGCGCCGGTAATCATCGGCACCACGTGCGCATTCTCAGACCAGAACGGGCGGCTGCTGATCAGCGTGCCTGCACCTTCGCCATGCGAAATGCCATTCACCACCAGGAACAGGAACACGATCATGATCGCCACCTGCACCACCACGATAATGGAGTTCAGGTTTGCTACCAGCTTAATGCCACGCAGGTTGAAAATCGTCATCAGACCGACCAGCGCTGCCACGAAGATCCACGAAGGCACGCCCGGGAAGATGGCTTCCAGGTAAATTTTTGCCAGCAGAATGTTGATCATCGGCATGAACAGGTAGTCCAGCAGTGATGACCAGCCCACCATAAAGCCGACGTGCGGGCTGATGGCCTTCTGGGCATAGGTATAAGCAGAACCGGCGGACGGGAATTTCCGTACCAGTTTGCCGTAGCTCAATGCGGTAAACAGAACCGCCAGCAGAGCAAAGGCGTACGCCGTCGCGACGTGACCATCGGTCAGGCCGGAGACGATGCCAAAGGTATCGAAGATGGTCATTGGCTGCAGGTAAGCCAGGCCCATCATCACTACCGGAACTAAAGTCAGGGTTTTACGCAGCTGTGCGCGTTGAGCCGGTGCGGCGCTGATGATGTTATCGGACATTGCGCAGCCCCCCCTTACCTTCTGCCTTGCGGAATATAGACACGCCAAGACTTAAGGTTGCGGGGAAACTTCGCAACTTGCGACTGAATTCAAAAAGAAGGGGATTGGAAGCTGGATAACGAGTCAAGGCTGCCTTGGCTGCTCCATAATCGCTGCGACCGCAGCGGAAACCGGCGGGCACCGGTGCTAAAGTGAAAAATTGCCCCATCTTTCTTATCCTCATGAGTCACGACCATAAAGTTTTGTTTGATCGCGCACGAAACTATTTATCTATCCGGATCGGTGTCCGGCCTCGCTTGGTGTATGAAACGCACAGTTTGTAGAACATAAATGCAAAAAAAATAACCGACGCGTTAAAACGTCGGCTATCTGCATTAGGGATATTTTGCACCAAAAACCCTCCTGATGACAAGATCAGGAAGGCTTCTTAAACAAATTCTTTTCGCGATCGTTCGGAAAACAACCCTTACAGGTGAATTAATCCGCTATCGTTCTATCGCACATCAAGTTAATGCCACACATTTTACGCCCCTTCAGGCATTTTTCAACATCCAATCAATCTCGGTTTCAGTCACCAGACGCTCAAATTGCATCAGTTCATCCATCTTGCAGGCATGGTAAACGTGGGCAAAACGTTCGCCCAGATACTGCGTCAAGGCTTGCTGATGCTCAAACTCGTACAGCGCGTCGCTTTGGCGAATGGGGAACGGCACCCCTTCTTGTTCAAGACCATTACCGGTTACCGGCTCAGGCAATGGCAATTCATTGTCCAGCCCGTAAAGTATGCCTGACAGGATCGCCGCCACCACCAGATAAGGGTTGGCATCTGCCCCCGCTACGCGGTATTCCACGCGATGATTCTCCGGCTCGCCGCAGGGAATGCGCAGCGCCACGGTACGATTGTTGTGCCCCCAGGACGCCTGAGTGGGTACATACATGCCCGGCTGGAAGCGGCGAAAGGCATTCACATTGGGTGCCAGTAATGCCATCGAGGCCGGCATCAGGGTGATCATCCCCGCCAGCGCACGGTGCAACAGCGCCGAGTCTTCGCCATCGGGTTGCACGAACAGATTATTGCCGTTGCCGTCCAGCATGCTGATATGCACATGCATGCCGCTACCGGCGTATTCCTCATAGGGCTTGGCCATAAAGGTGGCGTGCAGGTGATGATTTTCCGCCACCAGCCGTACCAGGCGTTTCAACGACAGCGCGTGATCGCAGGCCAGCAGCACGTTATCGGTATGCTGCAGATTTACCTCGAACTGGCCGGGTGACGCTTCCGCCACCGCACCGTCCGCCGGTAAGCCCTGCATCTGCGCCAGGGTGTCGATGTCGTTGAGTACTTCGGCAAAATGATTCAGATTGTCCAGCGAGTAAACCTGGCTCTGCATATTGCGCTCCTGGGTGCCGGGCGCACAGGGCGGTTGCAAATACCCCTCAGAGTCTCGCTGTCGATCAATGAGATAGAACTCCAACTCTACCGCTACCACCGGGAACATGCCGCGCTGGCGCAATGCCTGCCAAACTCGATTCAGGACATTACGGGGTTCAACGTCAAAGGGAGTACCATCTTCATCCAGCATGGTCAGCAACACCTGACCGATATTGTCCGGATCCGCCGCTGACGGCGTCAGCGTTCCTGCCACCGGCATACACACGCGGTCCGGTTCGCCCAGTTCCTGACCCAGGCCCGCCTCTTCCACCACGTTGCCCAAAATATCCATAGCGAATACCGAGGCGGGGAAGTAGCAGCCTTTTTCCAATTTTTTCAGTCCGGAGACGGGAATACGTTTACCGCGGAAGGAACCATTCAGGTCAGTGAGAAGGATGTCGATATACTGCGTTGAGGGATGGCGTTCCAAATAGTGAGCAACTTCACGTTGGAACGCGCTACTTCGCCTCTCTTCATTATGCTGTGCAAAATTTTCAACTGCTGCGATATTGGTTTGCATACATCACCCGCCATTATGCTTTGAGAACGCTGCTGCGTCCGCCTGCCGATAGGTTCAACACATGGTCTGATTTCTCTGTAGACTGCGCCACAGCGGGCGCTCAAAATAACATCCATAATATGAAACATAGCCTTAACACAAATAGTTTGCAAATGTTACAATCCTGTTTGATTATTCGCCACCTGCTGCTAAATTGATAAAATATTGACCGAAAAGGCGTTAACACTCTTTTTACGTGCAGAATTTCGTCCGCCAGAACGGGGGTGGTCATGGGCAATATATTTTCCAATTCCGACACAACTACCGATATCATGCTGTGCCGATATCACTCAGGCAGGCACCTGATACCCATATTCATTTCTGCCTGTCGTCCCTACCAGAAGGAAGTACCGCTATGAGCGAAGTCAGCTTGGCGCCGGGTAAGCGCCTGTCACAGATCCGTCTGCAATTGGGTTTGTCGCAGCGCCGGGTCGCCGAACTGTCCGGGTTAACCCACAGCGCAATCAGCACCATCGAACAGGACAAAGTCAGTCCGGCTATCAGTACACTGCAAAAGCTGCTGAAAGTTTATGGGCTGTCGCTGTCTGCCTTCTTTGCCGAACCTGAAGCCGCCAATGAGCCCAAAGTGGTCATAGAAGCCGAGGATCTGATTGAGATAGGCAGCCAGGGGGTGTCGATGAAGCTGGTGCATAACGGCAACCCAACGCGCAATCTGGCGATGATGCTGGAAACCTATCAGCCCGGCACCACCACCGGCGAAAAAATAAAGCACCAGGGCGAGGAGATCGGCACCCTGCTGGAAGGCGAGATCATGCTGACGATCAACGGCCAGACCCATTGCCTGACCGCCGGCCAAAGCTATGCCATCAACACCGGCATTCCACACAGCTTCAGCAATACCTCGGCGCGCGTCTGCCGCATCGTCAGCGCACATACCCCGACTACCTTCTGACCTTGTTCGGCGGAGGCCCCATGACGGAACACGTTGCCAGTTATTATGCCGCCACCGCCAACACGTTCGCGCCCTACCCGGCGCTGAACGAGGATATCCGCTGCGACGTCTGCATTATTGGCGGCGGCTTCACTGGCCTGTCGTCGGCGTTGCATCTGGTCGAGGCCGGTTATGACGTGGTGGTATTGGAGGCTGCGCGCATCGGCTGGGGTGCCAGCGGCCGCAACGGCGGGCAGGTAGTCAACTCTTACAGCCGCGATATCGACGTCATTGAAGCGCGTTATGGCGCTGACACCGCCGCCATGCTCGGCAGCATGATGTTCGAAGGCGCAGAGATTATCCGCAAGCGCATCGATCAATACGCCATCGCCTGTGACTACCGGCCCGGCGGTATCTTCGCCGCTTTGAACTCTAAACAAAGCCACGCGCTGCAGCAGCAACAGGCCCGCTGGCGGCGCTATGGCAATGACCAATTGGAATGGCTGGATCGGCAGGCTATCCGCCGCGAGATCGCCAGCGATCGTTACATTAGCGGGCTGCTGGACCGCAACGGCGGCCATTTGCACCCGCTCAATCTGGCGCTGGGCGAAGCCGACGCGGTGCGCCGTCACGGTGGGCGGCTGTTCGAACAGTCAGCCGCCACGCGCATTGATTACGCGGAACCGGCAAAGGTGCATACCGCCCAAGGCTCGGTCAGCGCCAACTTTGTGATCGTTGCCGGCAACGCCTACCTTGGCGATCGGCTTGAACCGCGGCTCAGCCGGTTGAGCATGCCCTGCGGCTCGCAAATTCTCGCCACCGACCCGTTATCCAAAGATATGGCGCTGTCGCTGCTGCCCAATAATTTCTGCGTCGAAGACTGCAATTACCTGCTGGACTACTTTCGTCTGACCGCCGACAACCGGCTGCTGTATGGCGGCGGCGTGGTATACGGCGCTCGCGATCCCGCCGATATCGATCCGCTGATCCTGCCCAAAATGCTGAAAACCTTCCCGCAGCTGAAACAGGTGCGCATTGATTACCGCTGGAGCGGCAACTTTCTGCTGACGCTCTCGCGCATGCCGCAATTCGGTCGCCTGGAAAACAATGTCTATTATATGCAGGGCGATAGCGGCCACGGCGTCACCTGCACTCATTTGGCCGGCAAGCTGATCGCCGAAGTGCTGCGCGGTGATGCCGAACGTTTTGACGCCTTCGCTCGCTTGCCACACCTGCCCTTCTTTGGGGGCCGCCAGCTGCGTGTGCCTTTCACCGCCCTGGGAGCGGCCTATTATGCGTTGCGCGACCGCCTGGGGTTCTAGCGTCATCCGCCAGGAATTTTTTTATCTCAGTTATGCCTTTTAGTTTGTTGCGAAATACGCAATCTGTGTTACAAAAGACTTACTTTAGCCATCTAAACACCTAAACGTCTTTAATTACACTATGCCAACCCCTACGCCCTCACGCCTCGAGATGCGCAATATCTCGATCGCCTTTGCCGGCTTCAATGCCCTGCAAAACGTCGATTTCACCCTGCAAGGAGGCTCAACACACGCATTGGTCGGGGCCAACGGGGCAGGAAAATCCACCTTGATGGCGATCCTTTCCGGCGCGCACGACCATTATCGCGGCGAGATTTTTATCGACGGGCAGCAAGTGGATATTCATTCCCCGCTGCAGGCCCGGCAATACGGCATCCACGTGGTGCAGCAGGAAGTGGATGTGGCGTTGATCCCCACGCTATCCGTGGCGGAAAACATCATGCTCGATTGGCTGAACGAACCGGGCCATCTGCTTAACTGGGCGCAACTGTACCGCCAGGCGGCGCAGCTACTGACTCAGCTGGATTTGACTATTAACCTGCGCCAGCGTTTGTCGGAGTGCACCCTGGCGGAAAAACAGCAGGTGCTGCTGGCACGCGCGCTCTCCCACCGCTGTCGTTTTCTGGTGCTCGATGAACCCACCGCCCCGCTCGATCGCGCCGAAAGCGAACGCCTGTTTCGCGTGGTGCGCCGCCTGCAGTCCGAAGGTATCGGCGTGGTGTTTATTTCCCACCGTATCCACGAATTGAGTGAAATTTGCGACCGCCTGACGGTGCTGCGCGATGGCCGTCACGTCAGTGAGGATGCCATGCAGGGCCTGACCGGCGAGCAGATCGTCGAGAAAATGCTCGGTCACCGGCTGGACGATATTTTTCCTCCCCCACGCCCACCGCACGGTTCTCGCCCGCTGCTACGGGTGGAAGGCCTGCACGATCGCCATAAGCTGCGCGACGTCAGCCTGCAACTGCATCAGGGGGAAATTCTTGGCATCGCCGGGCTGGCCGGCGCGGGGAAAACCGAACTGTGCAAGGCGTTATTTGGCGCCTCACCGGCGCGAATTGAACGGGGTGAACTGCTGGGGAAACCCTGGGCCCCCCGCGCTCCACATCTTAGCGTCGAGCAAGGGCTGGCGCTGGTGCCGGAAGAGCGGCGTAAAGAAGGCATTTTTATCGACGAAGCTATTCCGATGAACCTGAGCGTCAGCGCCGACGACAGCTTTTCCCGCTGGAGCCTGTTCAGCCGCCGCCAGGAACTGCGTTGGGCGCGCGACATCATGCAGCGCCTGAATATTCGCGCCTCCGGCCCGCAGCAGAAGCTGGCGCGGCTTTCCGGTGGCAACCAGCAAAAGGTGGCGATTGGCAAATGGCTGCGCGGCGACGCTAACGTACTGATTTTCGACGAACCAACCAAAGGTGTGGACATCAAGGCCAAACAAGAGCTGTTCACCCTGATCGACGGCCTGGCGCGCAACGGCAAAGGCATTATTTATGCTTCCGGCGAGTTCTCGGAGCTGGTCGGCCTGTGCGATCGCATCTGCGTGCTGTGGGATGGCCGGGTCGTCGCGGAACTGAATGCCGCCGACATTGATGAAGAAACCCTATTACTGTATTCCACCGGAGGAACCCCAGCGTGAGTAAAGAATTGTCCCTGCAAACTGCGCAACCCTGGCGCCATCAGCTGTTTGAGTTTCTCTACAAATGGGGGATGTTACTCACCGTTGTCGCGCTGATTGCCCTGTTCGGGATAGCGTCGGACAACTTCCTCGATCCGAACAACATCATCAATATTCTGCGTTCGATTGCCATCGTCACAGTCATCGCCATCGGAGTATCGATATCGCTGTCGGTCGGCGGTTTCGATCTTTCCGTTGGCTCCACCGCTTCACTGGCCAACGCCCTGGTGGTTTCGCTGTTCGTCTGGTACGGCTTCGGCACCACCGGTGCGATTGTGCTGACGTTGCTGATTTGTACCCTGGTCGGCCTGTTCAATGCATTCCTGATCGTGGTGTTGAAAATCCCCGATATGCTGGCGACGCTGGCCAGCCTGTTTGTGATCCAGGGCGTGGCGATGACCTACAGCTACGGCGGATCAATCACCCAGAATATGCTGCTGCCGAACGGCGATATGGCCGAAGGCCTGATCCCGGAGGTCTTTTCCTCACTGGGCCAGGTGCCGGTGATCGTGTTGATCATGCTGGCAGTCACGGTAGTGGTGCAGCTTTTCCTGTCGCTGACCAAACATGGCCGCCGCATGTATGCCATTGGCGGTAATCCGGAAGCCGCGCGCCTGTCGGGTATTCGCACAGTACGTTACAGGGTTGCCGCCTATGTTATCTCTGCCCTTCTGGCCTCGCTTGGCGGCATATTGCTGGCGTCACGTATCGGCTCTTCGCAGGTGAACGCCGGTGGCGGTTATCTGATGGATGCGGTCGCTGCCGCTTACATTGGTTTCTCGCTGGCCGGCTCCGGCAAGCCCAACGCGCTCGGCACGCTGGTGGGCGCGGTGATCCTCGGCGTGTTGCAAAACGGCCTGGTGATGCTCTCCGTTCCCTACTATGCCATGGACATTATCAAAGGTTTGGTGTTGGCCCTGGCGCTGGCAATCACCTACATCCAGAAACGCTGACTCCCTCTCTCGGCGCAGATTCTGCTGCGCCCTTTTTCCCTTGTATTCATGCGGTTAATGATTCCCCTCGCCTAAACACATACAAATGATACGAATTATCATTTGCGTTTACATTTTGTCGAAAATCCTTACAATAGCCTGACGAAACGGCGAACCCCGCAATGACGGGGCAAGTTTCTAATTATTATTCAACACGTTAAAACGACACTTTGTCGATTTACATCAGACCAGGAAAGGTTTGCCTCATGGAAAAGCCACGTTATAACAAATTAACCGCATTGATCATTGCTACATTGACCAGCGCCGGCGCCGTCGCTGCGCAACCAGACGCTCAGGACACCATGGTGGTAACCGCTTCCGGTTTCCAGCAGAAAATCCAGGACTCCCCGGCGTCCATTTCGGTCATCCCACGTAAGCAAATTGAAGACAAAGCCTACCGCGATATTACCGATGCGTTGAAAGACGTGCCGGGCGTCGTGGTAACCGGCGGTGGCAGCAGCAGCGATATCAGCATCCGCGGCATGTCCTCCAAATACACCTTGATCCTGGTCGACGGCAAACGCGTAGACACCCGCGGCACCCGCCCGAACAGCGACAACGCAGGCATTGAACAAGGCTGGCTGCCGCCGCTGGAAGCGATTGAACGCATCGAAGTGGTACGCGGCCCGATGTCTTCGCTGTACGGCTCCGACGCCATGGGCGGCGTAATCAACGTCATCACCCGTAAAACCTCCACTACTCAGGCATGGAAAGGTTCACTACACGGTGACGCCACCTTCCAGGAAAACAGCAATTCCGGCGATATTTTCCAGACCAACGCCTACGCTTCCGGCCCGCTGATTGAAGGCCTGCTGGGCCTGCGGGTCAACGGCCTGCTGTCGCGCCGCGCCGAGGACCAAATCCTCAACGGCTTCAATGAACAGCGCATGCGCAGCGGCACCGCGGTATTCAGCCTGACGCCAAACGAACAGAACGACTTCGATTTCGAAATCGGCCGCTCTTTGCAGGATCGAAACAGTACGCCGGGCAAATCCATGGCGACCGAAAACTGCCGCAACAAAAAGTGTACGCCGAACAGTGCCAGCGACAGCCTGTACACCCGTACCAACTACGCGGTAACCCACAACGGTTATTACGACTTCGGCAACACCACCAGTTATATTCAGCGCGAAGAGACCAACAACCCGGGCCGCGATATGAAGATGTACAACACCATCTTCAATACGCAAACCCAGTTTGATCTCGGCAGCCATATGCTGAACCTGGGCGGCCAGTACCGTTACGAAAAATTGAGTGATGGCGGTAATCAGTTAGCCGCAGCCGATAAGCTGAACCAGCTGACGCGCTGGAGCTGGGCGCTGTTTGCCGAAGACGAATGGGCGATGACCAACGACTTCAGCCTGACCAGCGGTATCCGTATGGATCAGGACCAGAACTACGGCAACCACTGGACGCCGCGCATGTATGGCGTTTGGCACCTGACCGAGCAATTTACGTTGAAAGGCGGCGTCTCCGCGGGCTATCGCTCACCGGATCTGCGCCAATCCTCCGCCGGCTGGGGGCAAATCACCGGCGGTGGCCGTACTTCAATCATTATCGGTAACCCGGATCTGAAGCCAGAGAAGAGCCTGAGCGAAGAGATCGGCGTGATGTGGGATAACCTGCAAGGTCTGAACGCCAGCGTTACCCTGTTTAACACCGACTTCAAAGACAAAATCACCGAAGTGCGTCGCTGTGACAGCGGCGACGGCGACGCGCAGTGCATGATCGGCAATACGCCGTATTACTTTATCAGCGACCGTACTAACGTCGATAAAGCCAATATGCGCGGCGTAGAAGCCACTTTCGGTTGGGAAATCACCAAAGATTGGCAGTTGACCACCAACTATACCTACACCACCTCTGAACAGAAGAGCGGGGATTTCCAGGGCAAACCGCTGAACCAAATGCCGAAGCATATGGTTAACAGCGTCTTGGACTGGCAGGCCACGCATGACGTCAGCCTGTGGTCGCGCGTTAACTTCCGCAGCAAGACTTCGGACTACATGAGCCGCTCTTCGATGGCCAAGAGCACGCCGTCTTATACCTTTGTTGACGCCGGCCTGAGCTACCAGGCGAATAAAAATCTGATGGTGACCGGCGGGGTTTACAACATCCTCGACAAGACCGTCGATTACGATAACTACAATACCGTGCTGGATGGCCGCCGTTACACCGTCGGCATGACCTACAACTTCTGATGCCACTTTGGGCGCGCGCTGCGCGCCCTTTTTATTTCTCTCACCCAAGGAAGCCACAATGACATTACGCCGCTCCCCTATGGTTCTCGCCCTGCTGGCCTGTATCGCGCTGGCCGGCTGTAACGGCAAGGTTCGCACATCGGCCGCGGATGCCCCTGCGACCGTCAGTTTTCAACATCTGAACGGCACCACCGAAGTGAAAAAGCACCCACAGCGCGTAGTGGTGCTGGACTATGCTTCGCTGGAAACATTGCAGTTGCTGGGCGTAGAGCCGCTGGCACTACCGGGCAACCGCACCATGCTACCGGACAGCCTGAAACAGTACCAAAATGCCAAATACCTCAATGCCGGGACCCTGTTTGAGCCGGATATGGCCACGCTGCGCGCTGCCAAACCGGATCTGATCCTGATCGCCGGTCGTTCCTCCAAGGCCTATGACGAACTCAGCGGCATTGCGCCGACGTTAAATATGGCAATCGATCCGCAGGATCAACTGGGCAGCCTGAAACAACGCACCCTGCAACTGGGTGAGCTATTCGATAAACAGCCGCAGGCTCAGGCTGCAGTAGACAAACTGGACGCCGAGATTGCGGCGATCAAACCGCAGGTGGCCAAAGCCGGGCGTGGCCTGGTGGTGCTGTTCTCCGGCGGGAAAATCAGCGCCTACGCGCCCAAGAGCCGCTTCAGCTTTACCTATGACGCCCTCGGGTTTCAGTCTGCGCTGCAGAGCGACAACGCCGATGTCCGTGGCAATAAACTCACCCCGGAACAAGTGGCTCAGTTGAACCCGGACTGGCTGTTCATTATCGATCGCGATGCAGCCACCGGTCGTCCGAACGCGGTAGCTCCGCAGAAGATCCTCACCACCACGGCGTTGAAAAATACCGTAGCGGTCAAGAAAGGTCAGGTGGTTTATCTGCCGGCGGCTGAGGTCTATCTTTCCGGCGGCATCATCACCAGCCAGCATATCGTCGAACGCGTCGCCGAGGCGCTGAACAAGAAGTAATAAAAAACCCGGCGCTGTGAAGTGCCGGGTTTTTTGCTATCCACCAGGGATCAAATCGACGGTTGGTTCACCAACCCGTCAATCAGCACCTGCGGCGTTCCCTGCGAGCAACGCTCAATGCGCCCACGAACGCCATACACCCGTGCCAGACTCTGCGGCGTGATCACCTCTTCCGGCGCACCGTCGGCAATCAATTCGCCATCCTGTAGCATCAGCACGTGATCGCCATGACGCAGCGCTATATTGATGTCATGCACCACCACCACCGTGATGATATTGCGTTTGCGCGTCTCTTTGCGTACCAAATCCATCACGTGGAACTGATAGTTAAGATCGAGCGCGCTCAGCGGTTCATCCAACAGCAGCAACGAAGGCTGACGGATCAGCGACTGCGCCAACCCCACCAACTGTTTCTGTCCGCCGGAAAGCTGATCGAGATAGCTCAGCGCCAGGTGGGCAATGCCAAGCTGTTCCAGCAGCGCCATCACCTCGGCCTCGCTGCCGGCATTGCTGCGGCCGCCCGAAGCGCGTTGCGCCACGATGATCGATTCCAGCACGTGCAGATGCACACCGGCAGGCAATGACTGTGGCAGATACACCACCTTCTCCGCACGGCGGGCGAATGGCATCTGCATCAAATCGATGTCGTCCAGCCACAGTTCCCCCTGTGCAGGGTTTAAACCCGCCAGCGAGCGCAGCAGCGTTGACTTACCGCTGCCGTTCGGCCCCAGCAGCACGGTGATTTGCCCGCGCGGCAGCATCGGGACCGCCAGGTTGCTGATAACCTGACGCTTGGGGTAGCCAGCGGAGAAGCCTTCAATACGCAATCCCTGATTCATACATTCCCCCGATGACGCAGAATAATGCTCAGGAAGAACGGCACGCCCACCAGCGAGGTAACGATGCCCACCGGAATGATAATGCCCGGGATCAGGTTTTTCGACGCCACGGAGGCCATCGACAGTACCAGCGCGCCAATCAACGCACTGGCCGGCAGATAGAAACGGTGATCTTCACCGAAGATCATTCGGGCGATGTGCGGCGCCACCAGACCGATAAAACCGATAGGCCCAACAAAGGCCACCGCCAGCGCGGAAAGAATGCTGATGCGCAACAGGGTCGTCAGGCGCAGACGGCGCACGTCGATACCGAAGCTCACTGCCCGATCTTCCCCCAAACGCAACGCGGTCAACTTCCACGAGCTCATCATCGACAATGGCAGTAGCACGACGAATACGCCGAGTAAAATGCCCAGTTTATCCCACGAAGCCCGCGCCAGGCTGCCCATAGTCCAGAACACCAGCCCCTGCAGCGTGTCTTCGCTGGCAATAAACTGCATCATGGAAACCAGGGCGTTAAAGGTGAACACCAGCGCGATGCCAAACAGCACCACGCCAGAGGTGGCCACCCGTGTCCAACGCGTAATGCCGTCCAACATCAATGCGGCGAACAGGGCGAAAATAAACGCGTTAGCGGAAATAAACCATTGATCGGGGATGCCCGGAACGCCAATCCCCAACACGATAGCCAGCGCCGCACCGAAAGCCGCGGCAGAAGAGACACCGAGGGTAAAGGGACTGGCCAGTGGGTTATTGAGGATGGTCTGCATTTCTGCACCGGCCAGGCCAAGCGCAAAGCCCACCACCACCGCCATCAAGGCGTAAGGCAGGCGGATATCCCAGACGATAACCCGCGTGCCGGCGTCGGCCGCCGCAGGATCAATCAGGGTTTGCCACAGGGAAGACAAAGAGAGCCCGGATGGGCCCATGGTAAAATCCAGCAGCAGCGAACCCATAATCGCCAGTGCCAACACCCCCATCATCAATAAACGGTGGCGGAGAATATGGTGATAACGCCCCATGGCGTTGACGTCGGGTTTACCCTTGGCGTCAGGCATAGGATCGGTGGATACGCTCATTATTTCGGATACCTGTTACGACAATGACCACAGCGGCGCGGAAACGGCCGCCTGAACGGAATAAGCAGCCGCTAACAATAAAGCAAACGATAATACTTATCAATCATATCAATAGCTATTACCTGCCATATAAAGATGTAACACTTTATTTTATAACGTTATTAACCGACCCCTTGCCATACCCTCGCCGCAGTGCCCAGGGTTAACAATTCCGAAAATATCGCCCCACTCTGCACAGCTGTGACAAATTGCAATAAAACCACATAGAATCCAAATCCTGACTGGTCACTGGCGCCCGCGCCGGGCCGGATATTTAGGGCCGATTTTCGGGACCCTTATCAAAGAGGCTGCAATGAGAAGTCGAACACCTGCGTTAACGCCTAAAAAACCCGCCCTGCTGCACTGGCTGGTGCAAAGCCCACGGCTGGCTGATGACGCCAAATTACAACGCCAGATGCGGCTTACCTTGGTGCCTTCTCCCGCCACGCCATGGTTGAATGCCGCCGGGGTGGCGCTGCTGCTGCTGGGCTATATCTGGCTGAGCCACAAGGCGATCGGCGTGGGTCTGTTGCTGCTGCTGTTGTTGCTGACCGGCGGACGTTGGTGGCTGGCGCGAGCCAATCCGCTCCGTTGGCCCAACGCGATGCTGGTGACGGTACTGCTGTGGTGCGCACTGGTGGGCGCTGTCGCCCTGATGGCCATGCTTTCTGGCCGCATGGTGCTCATCTTGTTTGCCGGCTTGCTGATTACCGGACTGGCCTTCTGGCTGATGCAACGCCATGCCGCAGCACCGCGTTTTGCCCTGCTGGAAATCATGGTGCTGACGCTGCCCTATTTGCTGGCCGCGCCGCTGTCACGCGTGCAAAACCTGTTTTTACTGGCGGATATCATCCCGCTGTGGCTAGTGTTGGCCCATGGGTTAACCACGTCTTATCATCGTCAGCTCGCTGAGCGCGTCACCCTGAGCGCGGAAAAACAGCAAGCCGCCCATCAGGATCATTTGACCGGTTTCCTCAACCGTGCAGGGGGTGAAGCCGTGATGCAGGATATTTGTCGTCCTTCGGCAACGGTGCATCCGCTTTCCCATCTGTTTATTTTCGACTTTACCCCGCTGGCGGCGTTGTATCAGAGCCACGGCGTGCAGATCGGCGATGACGTGCTGCGCACCATCGGCGAACGCCTGAAAATGTTGGTGCGCCCCAGTGATTTTGTCTGCCGCTATACCGGCGGCCAGTTTCTGATCCTGGTTCACGATCTGCCTTACGGTTCCGAAGGTGAATTTTTGGCACGCTTCATTCCGGCGCTGGAAGCCCCCTACGCTTTTGGCGCATTCGGTGAGGTATCGCTGCAGCTCAATACCGGCGTATTGGCGTTAACCCAGGATTATCAATCGGTTGACAGTTTGATGGCCGCGGCGCAGCGGGCGCTGACGGTAAAAGGGAAGGAGTAGCTAGTCAGGGGATAAGGATAACGCGGCGGGCTCCCGCCGCGTTTCATACAAGACGTTAATTCACGTCCATTTTCGGGAATTCCATTTCGCTGTACTTCACGACACGGGTGCCGCGCGTCAGCTTGTAACCGAACCAAATGATCAGGAACAGCGGAATGCCGATGTAGGTCGCGGTCACGCCGTACCAGTCGATTCGATCTTGCAGGAATGCCTGATAGTTCTGACCCAACGTGATGATCAGGCACAGCACAAAGGCAAAGATCGGGCCCAGCGGGAAGAAGCCGGAACGGTAAGGTAAGTCGTTCAGGTCATGCCCCTGGATCATATAGCCACGACGGAAGCGGTAATGGCTGATGGCAATCCCCAACCAGGCAATAAAGCCGGTCATACCCGAGGTGTTCAGCAGCCACAGGTAAACCGACTGGTTGCCGAACATCGAACTCAGGAAGCACAGGCCCGCAACCACGGTCGTCGCATACAATGCATTACGTGGCACCCCGCCCTTCGACAGTTTGGCGAAGATACGCGGCGCTTTGCCTTCCGACGCCAGAGTAAACAGCATACGGGTTGAGGCGTACATCCCGGAGTTACCGGCAGACAATACCGCCGTCAGGATCACCGCGTTCATCACCGCCGCCGCCGACAGCAAACCGGCATGCTGGAACACCAGGGTGAACGGGCTGACGCTGATATCTTTCACATCATTGCGCAGCAGGCTCGGATCGGTATAAGGAATAATCAGGCTGATAATCAGGATCGCGAAGATATAGAACAGCAGGATACGCCAGAACACCTGACGCACCGCGCGCGGGATATTTTTGCCCGGATTTTCAGATTCGCCGGCCGCGATGCCGATAAGCTCGGTACCCTGGAATGAGAAGCCGACAATCATCGCCACGCCTATCATCGCCGAGAACCCTCCGGCAAACGGCGCGTCGCCGATGGTCCAGTTCTGCCACCCCGCGTGCTCGCCCCCTTTGAGGATGCCGAAAATCATCAGCACGCCAATGGCGATAAAGATGATGACAGTGGTCACTTTGATCAGTGAGAACCAGTATTCTGCTTCGCCGAAACCCTTAACCGAAATGTAGTTCAACAGGAACATCAGGCACAGGAACAGCGCGCTCCAGATCCAACCCGGAGTATCCGGGAACCAATAGGTCATGACCAACTGCGACGCTACCAGGTCAACGGCGATGGTCACCGCCCAGTTGTACCAGTAGTTCCAACCCAGCGCGAAGCCGAAGCCTTCTTCCACATATTTGGCGCCGTAGGTGGAGAAAGAACCGGATACCGGCATAAAGGCCGCCAGTTCACCCAGGCTGGTCATCAAGAAGTACACCATCAGCCCGATCAACGCATAAGACAGCAATGCCCCGCCTGGGCCTGCCTGCGAAACGGTCGCCCCAGAGGCGACAAACAGACCGGTGCCGATAGAACCACCAATAGCAATCATGGTTAAGTGCCGCGCTTTCAGCTCGCGCCGCAATCCGGGTGCTGGTTGCCCCGATGTTTTTATATCCTGCTGAGCCATTCTTACCCTATCTGCTGGTCAAAAAAAATAAGGGCGGATTGTAACAAATACCCGCCGGCGAACTAGTAACATTGCACTGATATAAGATAGCTTCATAATTCAGGGCTAATTATTAGCAACGGCCCATTAGGCCTTACTTACTGTCATTAATGTGACAGGGTGCAGATTTTTATGCTTCGTTTCTGCTTACGGAGGCATTTTCAGGACGCAAGCGTGCAGTAGCTGAGAAAACGCTGCAGGGCATTGGAGATGTGCTTTTGCCGGTGATGGATCAGATAAAGCGTTCGCATCAAGGGCGGCAACGGCAGCTGCAGTTCCACCAGCGCACCGCTGGCCAACTGTTCGCCTATCACCCGCCGCGACAGGCAACTGATGCCAATGCCGTGGCGCACCGCATGTTTGATCGCTTCCGAGTTCCCCAGCTCCATCACCAGCTGAAAGTGCGGCAGATGCGCCAGTAACAGATGATCCAACACTTCACGCGTGCCCGAGCCCCGTTCGCGCAGGATCCACGGCGCATTCGCCAACATCGCCAAGGTTAAAGGCTGGCCCGCCAGCGGATTGTCCGGTGCAGCGAACACCACCAGCTCATCCTCCAGCCACGGCTGGGTGACCAGCTCTGGCATATGGCAAGGGCCTTCGATCAGGCCTAAATCGACCCTAAAATCTGCGACCGCGACAATCACGTCCTGACTGTTTCCCACATTGAGCTCCAGCGGCGTGGCGGGAAAATCTTGCCGATAACGGGCAATCATCTCCGGCAACATATAGTTGCCGATGGTACTGCTGGCCGCGATACGCAGCGCACCACCGTCATGACGGAACAGTTGCTCAATCTCTCCGGCCTGCTCCAGCAACGCCAGCGCCTTCGGGTACAGCAGCCGCCCATGCTCATTGATGACCAGACGTTTACCGACACGATCGAACAACTGCACGCCCAGCTGCCCTTCGAGGTCGGCCAGCGCCGCACTGACTGCCGATTGCGATAACGCCAGAACTACCGAGGCCTGCGTGGTCGAACCGCTTTTCAGCACTTCGGTAAAAACTTCCAATTGACGTAAGGTGATATGCATAAACTTCTCGATATACAAAAAAGCGGCCTGTCAGTAAAGCCACTGAAACTAATGCTAAATCTGCGCCACTGGCCGGCAGCAACGCACAGGGTGAATAACACTAAGGTTATCACGTTTGCAGAAATCGACATGGGGGTCACTCATGCTTCAGGCCGCAGACTAACCACTTATTCAGATAGGTTATAAATATATAATCAATTTCTCTTTTATGTCGCCAGCACGTAGTCTTTGGCTCAAGGATTTGATGACAAGGGCTGACTTATGGCGACCAATACCACACACGATTTTCCAACGCGGCAATTTCCGCTATTCGGTCTACCTCGGCTGGTGCCGGGGCTGCTGCTAACCGGTGCCATCACTGCGCTGGCGGTCTGGGTAGGTGATATTCCCTGGGTAGCCGGGCTGGGACTGGGCGCGCTGACGCTGGCGATTTTGCTCGGTATTTTAGTCGGCAATACGCTGTATCCCTGGCTACAGCCGAGCTGCCACGGCGGTGTTCAGCTCGCCAAACAGCGTTTATTGCGTCTGGGTATTATCCTTTACGGTTTTCGCCTGACGTTTCAGCAAATTGCTGACGTAGGCACCACCGGCATCATCATTGATGCATTGACCCTGAGCACCACTTTCCTGCTCGCCTGCTGGCTGGGTAAAAAAGTGTTCGGTATCGACAGCCAGACCGCGATGCTGATCGGCGCCGGCAGCAGCATTTGCGGCGCGGCGGCCGTGATGGCGACCGAGCCGGTGTTGAAAGCCGACTCCAACAAGGTGGCGGTGGCGGTAAGTACCGTGGTGGTCTTCGGTACGCTGGCGATCTTCGCTTATCCGTGGCTGTATCAGTTGAACGAGCATTTCCAGTGGCTACCGTTTAATCAGGAAAGTTTCGGCATCTTTACCGGTTCAACCATTCATGAAGTGGCGCAGGTGGTCGCTGCCGGGCACGCTATCGGGCCGGATGCTGAAAACGCCGCGGTCATCGCCAAAATGATCCGCGTCATGATGCTGGCCCCTTTCCTGCTGCTGCTCTCAGGCTACATCAGCCGCAGCCGTAGCGCAGGAAGCACCGGTAGCCAGGCGGAAAAATCCGCGATAACCATTCCGTGGTTTGCGGTGCTGTTTATCGCCGTTGCCGGGTTGAACTCATTCGACCTGATCCCGGCGGCACTGGTAAAACACCTGATTACCGCCGATACCTGGATGTTGGCGATGGCCATGGCGGCGCTGGGGTTGACCACCCACATCAGCGCGGTGCGCCAGGCCGGGGTTAAGCCAATCCTGCTCGCCACGCTGCTGTTCGTTTGGCTGATTGTTGGCGGCGGCGCCATTAACCTTCTGGTGCAGTATTTTATCTGATTTGCTTCCCTTCAGGCCCGCAACCGCGGGCCTGCGCTTTTCCTGCCATTCAATCCTTCCGCTATCAATGCCATAATGATGCCGATTACACAGGAGAATGAAAATGAAGTTTGTCGGTGCACATGTCAGCGCGTCAGGCGGCGTGGATCAGGCGGTTATCCGCGCGCACGAATTGGAGGCGACCGCATTCGCCCTGTTCACTAAAAATCAGCGTCAATGGAAGGCCGCCCCGCTGCCTGCCGACGTGATCGATAAGTTTAAAAGCGCCTGTGCGCAGTACGGCTACGGCCCAGGGCAGATCCTGCCGCACGACAGCTATTTGATTAACCTTGGCCACCCGGTGACCGAGGCGTTGGAAAAATCCCGCGAAGCCTTTCTTGATGAAATGCAGCGCTGCGAACAACTGGGGCTGACCCTGCTGAACTTCCACCCCGGCAGCCACCTGTTGCAAATAGAGGAAGACAAATGCCTGGCACGCATCGCTGAATCCATCAACATGGTGCTGGACAAGACCGAGGGTGTGACGGCGGTTATCGAAAACACCGCCGGTCAGGGCAGCAATCTGGGCTTCAAATTTGAACATTTGGCGGCGATTATCGATGGCGTGGAAGACAAGAACCGCGTCGGCGTTTGCATCGATACCTGTCACGCCTTTGCCGCCGGTTACGATTTGCGTACCGAAGAAACCTGCGAGCAGACGTTTAAAGAGCTCGGCGACATCGTGGGGTTCAAGTACCTGCGCGGCATGCACCTGAACGACGCCAAGAGCGAGTTTGGCAGCCGCGTCGACCGTCACCACAGCCTGGGTGAAGGCAATATCGGTAAAACAGTATTCAGCTATATCATGCGTGACGATCGTTTCAACAATATCCCGCTGATCCTGGAAACCGTAAACCCGGATATCTGGGCGGAAGAGATCGCCTGGCTGAAGGCACAGCAATAATTGCCAGATAAAAAAACCGGAGCCTGAGCTCCGGTTTTTTATTGCCTGCGCCAGCGTTAAGCTACCGTAGCCGCAGGGACTTCAGCGCGTTTCAGCAGTGCGTAAGACACCCCCGCCAACAGCGTACCGGCAACGATCGCCACCAGATACAACAGCACCGGTGTGATAGCGCCAGGGATCAGCAGAACGAACAACCCACCGTGCGGTGCCATCAGCTTGGCGCCGAATGCCATCGACAGTGCGCCGGTCAATGCACCACCCGCGATGCAGCATGGCAACACGCGCATCGGATCACGGGCGGCAAACGGAATGGCACCTTCGGAGATAAAGCACAGGCCCAACACCAGCGCTGCTTTACCGCCTTCCTGCTCGGACTTCTCGAACTTGCGACGCGCCAGTAATGTTGCCAGACCCATCGCCAGCGGTGGCACCATACCGGCCGCCATAATGGCCGCCATAGGGGCATATACCGACGAGCTCAGCAGCGCCACACCAAAAGCATAGGCCGCCTTGTTAACCGGACCGCCCATATCGGTACACATCATGGCACCGAGGATCGCCCCCAGCAGCACCGCATTGGCGGTACCGAGTGATTGCAGCCAGTGAGTCAGGCCTTCCATAATTTTCGCTACCGGCGTACCGACGATGAAAATCATGATCAAGCCGACAATCAGGCTGGCGACCAAGGGAATGATCAGGATCGGCTTCAGCGCCTCCATACTCTGCGGCAGACGCAGTTTGGTGCTGATAAATTTGGCCACATAGCCCGCCAGGAAACCGGCAATGATACCGCCGAGGAAACCGGCGCCAGTGCTGACGGCCAGCATGCCGCCAATTAACCCCGGCGTCAGGCCCGGACGGTCAGCGATCGAGAAGGCAATAAAACCGGCCAATACCGGCACCATCAGCGCAAAGGCTGAGCCGCCGCCGATCTGCATCAACGCCGCTGCCAGCGTGCCCTTGACTTCGAATGCCTTGATACCGAACACGAACGACAGTGCGATACACAAACCACCCGCCACCACCATCGGCAGCATGTAAGACACGCCGGTCAACAGGTGACGATACGGGCCGGCGCTCTCTTTCTTCTTACCGGCGGTGGCCGGCGCACCGCTTTTTTGCGGTTGGAAAATCTCGGCTTCGGCCTGCGCCTTGTCCAGTTCCTGCGCCGTTTTTTTCAGCGCCAGGCCGGTAGAGGTACGGTACATCGGCTTGCCGGCAAACTTATCCAGATCCACTTCAATGTCCGCCGCCACGATCACCAGGTCGGCCGCCGCCACTTCTTCTGGCGTAATGGCATTGCCGGCGCCGACGGAGCCGCGGGTTTCAACTTTCACCCACCAGCCACGCTTTTTGGCTTCGCTTTCAATGGCTTCGGCCGCCATAAAGGTATGGGCCACGCCGGTAGGGCAAGCGGTGATCGCCACGATACGTTTTTGACCGGCGGCTTTAGCCGGTTCGACAACTGCCGCGGCCGGTGCCTGATAGGCTTTCGCTTCGGCCATCGCCTGCGCCAGGAAGGCTTCCGGCTCACGCACCGCATGCGCCACGTCACCCACATAAACCCGTTTGCCGTTCAGCGCGGCGTCAGCAGGTACAGTTTGCCCTGCCACCACCACCAGTTCAGCGTCGGCGGCTGACTCAACCAACGTCAGGCCGGTTTTCACCGCAGCAGCGCCAAGCATGCGTTTCGCCAGGTGACTACGTGCCTGCCCCAGCGAATTGTCTATCATCAGCAGTGTTTTCATTCTGCCTCCTGCTATTGATTAAAAGGTTTCAGATCGACACGCGCCATCATCGCGGCCAGCTGTGGACGGTCGGTCACGCCAACGTTGCTCTGACTTACCGCCAGCGCAGCCACGGCGGTGGCCAAACGCAAAGTGTGTTCACTGGATTCACGCATCAGCAGGCCGTAAATCAGGCCGCCGACCATCGAGTCGCCGGCACCCACGGTGCTGACCACTTCGCAGGCCGGTGGCTTGGCAATCCAGGCGCCGGACGCGTTGACCCACAGCGCGCCTTCGGCACCGAGGGAGATAACCACGTGGGCGATGCCCTGATCGCGCAGCGCATGCGCCGCTTCGACCACGTCAGCCAGCTGCGGCAACGGACGCCCGGCCCAAATTTCCAGCTCGCGGCGATTCGGTTTCACCAACCACGGCGCCGCTTTCAAGCCGGCAACCAGGGCTTCACGGCTGCTGTCGAAAATGATGCACGGGCACTGGGCGCGCAAACGGATCATCCAGTCGGTGAAAGCGTCGGGATCGACCCCCGCCGGCAGGCTGCCGCTGACCGCGACCATGTCGAACTGGCCCAGCCAGCTCAGGGAATCGGTCACGAAGCGTTCCCAGTCCTGCCCGCTGACTTCAAAACCGGAGAAATTGAAATCGGTGACTTCACCGTCTTTTTCGGTCAGTTTGACGTTAATACGGGTGCGTCCCGGCACCACCTGGAAGCGGTTGGCAATGCCCAGATCGCTGAACAGCAGTTGGAAACCGTCCTGGTTGTCTTTTCCCAGGAAGCCGCCCACCGTCACATCAATACCCAGATCCTTCAGCACCTTGGCGACGTTGATGCCTTTCCCGGCGGCGTGAAGGCCGGCGGTTTTGACCAGGTTCACTTCACCGCGCTCGATCTCCGGGCAAAAGCCCACCAGATCGTAAGCCGGATTCAAGGTAATTGTTGCTACTCTTCTGCTCATGCTGCGCCCTCGCCCAGTCCTTCGTTAATCGCTTCACCGATCGCCTTCAGCGCCGTTTCAGCATCTTCACCTTTGGCGGTAAAACGCAGGTGATGTCCTTTCTTCACGCCCAACGCCACCACCTTCATCAGGCTACGTCCGTTGGCCGGTTTGCCACTGCCATCCAGGTTAGTGACGGTAATTTCACTGCTGAATTGCTTGATCACATTGACCAGCGCCGTGCCCGGACGGGCATGCAGGCCGTGTTCGTTACGGATCACGTACTCAGCGCTCAGCGTGGTGTCTTCTTCTTCCACCTCACTGGTCAGCAATGCCAACAGGGTGACGGCATCCGCGTTCAGCAAGCGTTCAGCTTTGTTCGCCAACAGCAGATCGCTGAGGTAGTTCAGCACCGCCAGCGGCTGCTGGTCAGCCACCGACAGCGTCAGCAACAGCGCAACCTGCTCGCCCTCTTCGTCAAACGGCTGCGCCGGACGGCTTACCGTAGCCGCGCTAGCCAAGTTGCCTTCGGTGCTGTCGCTCAGCCAAATGCCCTGCCCCAGATTCAGCGGCTTGCGGGTGATGACGTCGCTGACGAATTGAGCGTTAACCGCACCGATTTTCTGCAGGCGGCCCGCATTCAGCGCCTGCAGCGTCATCAGGCTGTCGGCGGCCACGTCTAGCGCAATCAAGGAAGCGTCGAACTTGAATTCCGCCGTCAGCTTTTCGCCCATCAACAAGCTGCGTAACTCTTCTGCCGAGGTGGTTTTCGCCAGCTGTTCGGCTACGCTGTCGTCGCTCAGAACGTGGGTCAACTGACGCAACAGCGCCAGGTGTTCATCGGAACGTGCGGCAATGCCGATCACTACGTAAGCAGTTTGGCCTTCGCCCCACTCGATACCCTGAGGGAACTGAAACACCTGCACGCCGGTGTTCAGCACCAGATCGCGGGTATCGGTAGTGCCATGCGGGATGGCGATACCGTTCCCAAGATAAGTGGAAGTTTGCAGCTCACGCTGCAACATGCCGTCCACGTAAGGCGCGCTGACGCAGCCGGCCTCGGTCAGTGCGGCAGCCACCTGACGGATGGCCTCCTGTTTGTTACTCGCGGTAGCACCCAGGTGAATATCTTGCTGTGACAACTGGAACATGATTCTCCTCTCCTGCTGAATTGAATCGTTTCAGCTTCGTTGGGAAAAAGGAGCGTTACCGGTACGACATTATCGCGCCCATAACGCTGAAACGTTTCAAGGAGTGTGTAAGGGCCCATGAGCGAAAGCAAGTTTTCTCAATTTTGACGTGATAGATTTTTGACCTTACGCACACTTTTCCCTTAGGGTTACCCGTCGCAGCGCTAAAATGACATACTGTGCTGAAATTTTGCTGACGGAGGGAAACATGACTGTAGTGGCGGGCGTAGGCGTAATCATTGTCAATGAACAAGGGGAAATTTTGCTGGGCAAACGCTGCGGTAAGCACGCCCCCTTCTGGTCCATCCCCGGCGGGCATCTGGATGCCGGCGAAACCTTTGAACAGTGCGCACAACGTGAGATCGCCGAAGAGACCGGGCTGATCATCGCACCACCGAGCTTTGTCGGCATCAGCAATAATCTGCAAACCTGGCGCGCCGAGGGAAAGCATACGGTTTCCATCTGTTTGCTGACGCCCCATCCTGGCGGGGAAGCCGAGCTGAAAGAGCCGGAAAAATGTGCCGAATGGCGCTGGTGCCTGCCGGAAGCATTACCTGAACCGCATTTTGAAGCCAGCCGTAATGCCATTCATCTGTGGCTGGCGGGCCAAACTTACCTACCGGCAAAATAGCTGTTTTCAATCACGGTTTCTCTCTCCCTTCCGTGATCTCGCTCATAGTCTGATAAATCCACATGAAAAATGCGTTATATAACCCAGAATATAACGCTGAAAAATCCCCCGAACGACCATTTTTCTTCTAAAAATACCCCTATAGTATTAGATGACTTTACCAATAGTACCTATACTTCCTCAGGTATGTCGGCGCTCGTCCGGCACTTTTTTTGGCAAGGTTTTCCTTGGTATTTCATAATTATAAGCGGATTCAATATGACCAATAAACTCACTGGCTTGATAAAAAAGCACCGCTGGGGATGGCTGTGGATTTTGCTGCTCGGAATTATCCTCGGGGCAGCATTATTGGCGGGTACCGCCACCGTATTCCATAAAACCAGCGACACCGCCTTCTGCGTCTCCTGCCACACCATGCAACAACCGCTGGCCGAATATCAGGGCAGCGTTCACTTCCAAAATACCAAGGGCATTCGCGCTGAATGTGCCGACTGTCACGTTCCCCATGAGCCACTCGACTACCTGTGGACCAAAATCCGCGCGGTAAAAGACATTTATGGCGAGATGGTGGGCACCATCGATACGCCTGAGAAATACGAGGCGCACAAGCTGGCCATGGCGCAGTCGGTCTGGAAAACGCTAAAAGAAAACGACTCCGCCACCTGCCGCTCTTGCCACAGCTTTGACGCAATGGACATCACCGCCCAACGGCCTGAAGCGCGTATCCAACATCCGGTGGCCATCAAACAGGGTGAAACCTGTATCGACTGCCATAAAGGGGTCGCGCATATCCTGCCGGACATGAGCGGTGCAGCCCAGGCCGGTGCCGCCGAGTTGGCGAAAGCCGCCGCTGAAACCTCGCCAACCGCCACCACGTTGTACACCATTGCCACAGAACCCTTCTTCCTCAAACCGGACGACAGCCACAATGCCGGCAACCTGATGCCATCCACCGAAGTGCAGGTGGTGAAACAGGAAGGCGACAAAGTGCTGGCCAACGTCACCGGCTGGCAGCAAGACGGTGTCGCTGAAGTGTTCTACGCCGCGCAGGGCAAGCGCATCCTCAGCGTGCTGCTGGGTGAAGACGCTCGCAAACTGCTGAAAACCGGCACCACCATGACCGATGCGGAAACCGGTCTGGTATGGCATCAGGTTTCTCTGCAAGTTTGGCTGCCGCGCAAACAACTGATCGACGATCAGCAAAAAATCTGGCGCTACACGGCAGATATGATGTCGGCCAACTGCACCGGTTGTCACGGCCTCACAGCCCTCGATCGCTTCAACGCCAACCAGTGGATCGGCGTAATTAAAGGTATGGCTCCACGCACTTCGCTGACGCAGGAACAGCTGCGCGTTCTGACACAGTACGTGCAGAAACACGCCAGTGACATGCAGCCAGCCGCACCAGCCAAGCTTTAAGGGAGAAGCGAAATGAGCAAATATCAACAACAAGCGTTAAAAATGAGCCGCCGCCGCTTCCTGACTGGCGCGACCGCGCTGGCCGCAGCACCGCTACTGGCGGGCCTGTGGCCCAAGTCAGCGTTGGCCCAGGCCATCAGCCAGGCGCTGCCGCAATTCGTCGTGTTGCGTCAGGCACAAAAAGGCATTTTGACCGGCGCGCACTGGGGCGCCTTCGAAGCCATCGTTCAGGACGGTAAAATGGTCGGCGTGCAGCCGGTCAAAGACGATCCTTATCCGAACGAACTGATCACCATGGCGCCCTATCAGGTGCACGCCGAAAACCGTATCAAATACCCGATGGTGCGCAAAAGTTGGCTGGAAGGCGGCCCTGGCAGCCGTACCGAACTGCGTGGTCGTGACGAGTGGGTACGCGTCAGTTGGGACAAGGCGATTGATTTGGTCTGTGGTGAGATCACCCGCTTGCAGAAAGACCATGGCCCGCAGTCCATTTATGCCGGTTCTTATGGCTGGAAAAGCGTCGGGATGCTGCATAACAGCCGCACGCTGCTGCAACGCCTGATGAACCTGACCGGCGGCTTCCTCGGTTACGCGGGCGACTACTCCACCGGCGCCGCGCAGGTGATCATGTCGCACGTGGTGGGCTCCATGGAGGTTTACGAACAGCAGACCGCCTGGCCGAACGTGATTGAAAACAGCCAACTGGTGGTGCTGTGGGGCTGTAACCCGATGATCACGCTGAAAAACAGCTGGAACGTCCCGGACCACTACGGCCAGACGGGCTTTGAGGCGCTGAAGAAGAAAGGTACCCGAGTGATCAGCATTGATCCGGTACACAACGACAGCGCCAAATTCGTCGACGCGCAGTGGATCGCTCCGCGTCCTTATACCGACGGCGCCATGCTGATCGGCATCGCCCACACGCTGCTGACCGAGAAGCTGCATAACCCGGACTTCCTGAAAACCTACACCGCCGGTTTCGACAAGTTCCAGGCTTATCTGTTGGGTGAAACCGACGGTACGCCGAAAACTGCCGAATGGGCGGCCGATGTGTGCGGCGTCGATGCTGACGTGCTGCGTCAGTTAGCACGCGACATGGCGAAGAACCGCACCATGATCATGGGCGGCTGGGGGATCCAACGCCAGCATCATGGCGAACAGCAGCATTGGCTATTGGTTACCGTGGCGGCGATGCTCGGCCAGATTGGCCTGCCGGGCGGCGGCTTCGGCTTCAGCTATCACTACTCCTCCGGCGGCAGCCCGACGGCGAAAGGCGGCATCATTTCCGGTATCTCTGCCGGTAACGCACCGAAGAACTCACCGGCACCGATCCCGGTGGCGCGCATCGCCGAATGCCTGACCAACCCGGGCAAGACAATTAATTTCAACGGCGCACAGGTCACCTACCCCGAGGTGAAAATGGTGTATGTGGCGGGCGGCAACACCTTCCACCAGCATCAGGACACCAACAATCTGGTCAAGGCCTGGCAGCGGCCGGACACCATCGTGGTGAACGAACCTTATTGGACCGCCACCGCCAAGCATGCCGATATCGTTCTGCCGGCCACCACCAGCTACGAACGCAACGATCTCGAAATGGGCGGCGATTACTCACAGCTGTATGTGTTCCCGATGCATCAGTGCGTCGCGCCGCAGCATGAATCACGCAGCGATTTCGATATTTTCGCGGCCATGGCGGCCAAGCTGGGGGTGCAGGACGCCTTTACCGAAGGCAAAGATGAAACTCAATGGCTGAAAGGCATGTACGATGACATGAAAACTCAGGCACGTGCTGCCCGGGTAGCCCTGCCACCGTTCGACATGTTCTGGGAGTCCAACAACTACGTGCGCTTCCCGGTGCCGGAGGCCAATACCCAATGGGTGCGTTTCGCCGACTATCGCGAAAACCCGCTGCTCAATCCACTGGGGACGCCATCCGGTAAAATCGAGATCTACTCCGACGCCATTGCCAAAATGAAGTATCAGGATTGCCCAGGTATTCCGACCTGGATGCCACCGCATGAATGGTATCGCGGCCCGGAAGCGGTGAAATACCCGCTGTCGCTGAACACCGCGCACCCGATCAACCGCCTGCATTCGCAGCTCGACAACACGCCACTGCGCAAGAAATACGCGGTAGCCGATCGGGAAGCGATTGTGATCCACCCGCAGGACGCCCAGTCACGCGGCATTGCCAATGGCGATCTGGTGCGGGCCTTTAACGATCGCGGCCAGATCCTGGTGGGTGCGGTGGTGAGCGAAGACGTGCGCCCTGGCGTGGTGCGCATCAGCGAAGGTGCCTGGTTCGATCCGGCCGATCCGTCACAGCCGGGTTCGCTGTGCAAGAACGGCAACGTCAACTGCCTGACCTTCGACGTCGGCTCCTCCAGCCTGGCTCAGGGTAACTGCGGGCAAATGGCACAGTTGCAGATCGAGAAGTATCAGGGCGAGGTGCTGAAAAACACCGCGCACGACGTGCCGGCTGGCGCCTAACGTCGAAGTTTGTCATACCCAGGGCGATGGTGACATCGCCCTTTTTTTAGCCTTATGCAGGAAAGAACTTTTTACCATTAAGCAGAATGAAACCGGTTTTTGTTCTTTTTAAACAGGCGTATTATGCGCGCGACTCCCTCATTTACGGCTATTTGCTGACCTCTATGCCTACTTCAACTGCGGTAACGCGACGCTCGCCCGATCTGACTTCGCTGGCCTTTTTAGTGGTGGCGTTCCTCACCGGGATTGCCGGTGCGTTACAAACCCCGACGCTGAGCCTGTTCCTGGCTACCGAGGTGAAGGTGCGCCCTTCCATGGTTGGGTTATTTTTCACCGGCAGCGCGGTGATTGGCATCCTGGTCAGCCAGTTTCTGGCTCGCCGCTCAGATCAAAAAGGGGATCGCAAAACGCTGATCTTCCTCTGCTGCATGTTAGGGGCACTGGGCTGTGTACTGTTCGCCTGGAACCGTAATTATTATCTGTTGCTGGCAGTCGGCGTAATGCTGACCAGCTTCGGCTCCACCGCCAACCCGCAGATGTTCGCTCTGGCGCGCGAACACGCCGACCGCACCGGCCGCGAAGCGGTAATGTTCAGCTCTATCCTGCGGGCTCAGGTTTCTCTCGCCTGGGTTATTGGGCCGCCTATCGCCTTTGCGCTGGCATTGGGATTCGGTTTTAAGGTGATGTATCTGGCCGCCGCCGCAGCGTTTATCCTGTGTGGCGTGCTGGTGTGGAAAATGCTGCCGTCGATGCGTAAAACGCCGCTGGCTTCCAGCACCACGCTGGAAGCTCCGCGGAAAAATCGCCGCGATACGCTGCTGCTGTTTTTAACCTGCACCTTTATGTGGACCGCCAACAGCATGTATTTAATCAATATGCCGCTGTATATGGTGCATGAGCTGCAACTGCCGGAAAGGTTGGCCGGAATATTGATGGGGACGGCGGCCGGGCTGGAGATACCGACCATGTTGCTGGCCGGCATGGTGGCGAAACGCTTCGGTAAACGTTTCCTGATGCGTTGCGCGGTGGCGGCGGGCCTACTGTTTTACTTCGGGTTACTATTTATCACCGGCACCTGGCAACTGATTGCCCTGCAATTGCTCAACGCGGCGTTTATTGGCGTGCTGGCAGGCATTGGTATGCTCTATTTTCAAGATTTGATGCCCGGTCAGGCCGGGGCAGCAACCACTTTGTTTACCAACACTACGCGCGTGGGCTGGATTTTTGCCGGTTCAATCGCCGGCGTGGTGGCGGAGGTCTGGAACTATCACGCGGTGTTTTATTCCGCGTTGGCGATGGTGGTCGGCGCGGTGCTGTGCCTGTGGAAACTGAAAGACGCTTAAGGTGCAGTATCCGCTTCCAGCTTGATCAGATAGACCAATGCCTGGTCGCGGTGGTCATGGCACATTTCGCGGCTGGCCTGCAGGCTGCCGCAGACCTTGGGCCGCAGCGGTGAATGAAACAGGCCACAACGCAGCTGCTCGCTCAGATGAATGCAGCGGGTGTTGGCGGGCTTGCCGTTAGGCATGCCGGGGATCGGGCTGGATATTGAAGGCGCAATACAACAGGCGCCGCAGTCGGTACGACAGTCCATCAGCGAGTCTCCCGGTGGGCTGGCGGAATTGAAGCGCGACAATATCAGTCGCGCTCATCGGCCGCCAGCATAATCCGTGTTGGCGCGCGAATCTTTACATCTCGCGTTTTAAATCGTGAATCGCCCCGTTTTCTCACCCGCCCGCAAATTGCCATAAGCTCCCCTTACTCCGCCAATTAATGCATGAAACAAGCGTATTAGCGGCTTTACATGCGCCAACCGCACATGTACCATTGAGCTAGTACAAAAGAATCCACGGCCGACGAGGCCAATCAGGAGCAAAAATGTCCGCGGACACCATCCAGAAGCTTTCCCGCCCTTCAGTGCTTGGCGGCGCGATGATCATTGCAGGCACCGCCGTCGGCGCTGGCATGTTCTCCATTCCCATCGTCACTTCTGGCGTGTGGTTCAGCGGCTCCGTCGCGCTGCTGGTTTATACCTGGGCCTGCATGCTGATTTCCGGCCTGATGATCCTGGAGGCCGCCCTGCACTACCCAAGCGGCGCCAGCTTCCACACCATCGTCAAAGATCTGCTGGGTAAAGGCTGGAACGCCATTAACGGTATTTCCATCGCCTTTGTCCTGTACATCCTCACCTATGCCTATATCTCCGCCGGTGGCTCGATTATCGCCCACACGCTGGAAGGTATCGTCGGCGTCGGGCAGTCCACCGCCGGGTTGGTGTTTGCCGTGGTGGTGGCGTTTATCGTGTGGCTCTCCACCCGCGCCGTTGATCGCCTGAGCACGATCCTGATCGGCGGTATGGTGATCACCTTTGTGATGTCGGTGGGCGACATGTTCACGCATGTGCAGCCGGCAGTACTGTTCAACCGCGGTGACGACCAGGCCAGTTACCTGCCTTACGCCCTGGCGGCGCTGCCTTATCTGCTGACCTCCTTCGGTTACCACGGCAACGTGCCGGGACTGGTGAAGTACTACCACAAAGACAGCGGCGCAGTCGTGCGCAGCCTGGTGTACGGCACCCTGCTGGCGCTGGCGATCTATATCCTGTGGCAGTATGTGATTCAGGGCAACATCGCCCGCGATGCCTTCAAACAGGTGATTGCCGAAGGCGGCAACATTGGCAGCCTGCTCAAGCAGATGGGCAACGTTTCCAGCAGCCAGACCGTCGGCCAGCTACTGAACGCCTTCTCTTATATGGCGCTGGCGAGCTCATTCCTCGGGGTGTCGCTGGGGTTGTTCGATTACCTGGCAGACTTCTTCAAATTCAGCGATGACACCGTCGGACGCAGCAAAACCGCGCTGGTGACCTTCGCGCCGCCGACCATTGCCGCCCTGCTGTTCCCGAACGGCTTCCTTTACGCCATCGGCTTCGCCGGCCTGGCCGCCACCGTTTGGGCGGTAATAGTACCGGCCATGATGGCGCGTGCCAGCCGCCGCCGCTTTACCGAAGCGCAATATCGCGCTCCCGGTGGCTACGGCATGATCCTGTTCATCATTCTGTTCGGGGTGATCAACGCCGTCGCGCACGTGTTGGCATTGCTGGGTCTGTTACCGGTGTTCCAGTAATACCGTAGGGGATGGCGGCCGCCATCCCCTTAGTCTGATGACAAACACCCGAAAAACGTGGTTTTCGGATGTTTGAGGTAAATCAGAAGACACCATCCTTTGTTTTTATTTGCCCCAGAACAGAACTTTTAACTGCAAAGGACGTTGTCAGCAATTTGAGGGGATGGCGCCCGCCGTCCCCTTTTTCTGTCACTGTTTTTGCTCGATCTGCTTGCCTGAAATCAGCGGCGCGAGTAACTTGTCGCAACTTCCCAAATACTCTTCATTGCAGGTTATTTTATATGGCAAAAGCTAACGAAATTAAGCGCGGCATGGCGATCAACTACAACGGCAAACTGCTGCTGGTGAAAGACATTGATGTGCAAAGCCCAAGCGCGCGCGGTGCCAGCACCTTGTACAAAATGCGCTTCTCTGACGTCCGCACCGGGCTGAAGGTTGAAGAGCGTTTCAAGGGCGACGATATTCTGGACACCATTAGCCTGTCACGCCGCAAGGTGAACTTCTCTTATATCGACGGCGAAGAATACGTGTTTATGGATGACGAGGATTACACCCCGTATATCTTTAAGAAAGACCAGATCGAAGATGAACTGCTGTTTATTCCTGAAGGCGGTCTGCCGGGCATGCAGGTACTGACCCTGGATGGCCAGGTGTTGGCGCTGGAACTGCCGCAGACCGTGGATATGGAAATTGTCGACACTGCACCGGGCATCAAAGGTGCCTCTGCCAGTGCCCGCAACAAGCCGGCCACCATGGCGACCGGCCTGACCATTCAGGTACCGGAATACCTCAGCGCCGGTGACAAAATCCGCATTCATATTGCCGAGCGCCGCTACATGAGCCGCGCTGACTAGTCGATACTCTGGGGCCTGTATGGCCCCTTTTTAAAGGCTTAGGGCAAATCCGGGAAGAAGCGGCGTTTAAGCGCCAGCTCCACCCCGCGCAGTTCCGCCAACCCCTTCAAACGACCAATCGCCGAGTAGCCCGGGTTGGTTTTTTTCTTCAGATCGTCCAGCATCTGGTGTCCATGGTCGGGACGCATCGGGATCGGCCGGCGATCGCCTGCCTGATGGCGCCGTTGCTCCTCAGTGAGGATCGCCTCGATCACCGCCACCATGTCCACGTCGCCTTGCAGATGCGCACCCTCGTGGAAACTTTTCGGGTTTTCTTCGCGACAGGTAGCACGTAAATGGGTGAAGTGGATGCGATCGCCGAAGGTTTCGATCATCCGCACCAGATCGTTATCCGCCCGTACGCCGTAAGAGCCGGTACACATGGTGAAGCCGTTATACCGGCTGTCGACCGTTTGCTTGAACCACTGCATATCTTCAATGGTAGAGACGATGCGCGGCAACCCCAAAATCGGCCGCGGCGGATCGTCCGGATGCACCGCCAAACGCACGCCAACCTCCTCCGCCACCGGCACAATGGCGCGCAGGAACACCGCCATATTCTCTCGCAGCTGCGCCTTGTCGATCCCATCGTACTCCGCCAGGCGAGCGCGGAATTGATCGAGGGTATAGCCCTCTTCGGCCCCCGGTAATCCGGCGATAATATTGCCGGTCAGCTTGGCAACCTCCGCCTCGTTCATCGCGGAAAAATAGGTTGCAGCCTGCTCCTGTTCTTGCGGCGTGTAATCCTGCTCTGCGCCAGCGCGTTGCAGGATATACAGATCAAAAGCCGCGAAGGCGGTCTGATCGAAACGCAACGCTTTCGACCCGTCCGGCAGTAAATACTCCAGATCGGTGCGCGTCCAGTCCAGGATCGGCATAAAGTTGTAGCACACGGTGTCGATGCCGCAGGCCGCGAGGTTACGCAGCGATTGCTGATAGTTAGCGATATGCTGCCGGTAATGGCCGCTGTGGGTTTTGATCTCCTCATGCACCGGGATACTTTCCACCACCGACCACACCAAGCCTTTCTCCGCCAATAGGGCCTGACGGGCCTTGATCTCTTCGACCGGCCACACCTCGCCATTCGGGATATGGTGCAAGGCGGTGACGACGCCAGTGGCGCCGGCCTGGCGCACATCATCAAGAGAGACCGGATCGTTCGGCCCATACCAACGCCATGTTTGTTCCATTATTTATCCTTGTAAAAATTGCCCAGTATCGCGGAAGTGATAAAGATCGCCCTGCTCCGGCCATCTTGTTATACCAAAATAAAATAGATATCGGTTATCTTTCACCTTACTCTTTCGCCAATTGCTGTCAAAAGTGAAACCGCGATTGGTTGATCCACTTCACGGATCTGGCTTATTTTGCACGCGCACATGTAATTAGTGCGCTTACAGCCTTACACTGGCGGCAGAAAATTCGTGCAACCCCGGCAGAAGGAGCGCCGTATTCTGCACAAAAAACTGGTCTGATAACTTTTAAAGTTAACCGCCAACACCTTTACTCAGCCTTGGAGCTTTGCATGAAGACTATCGCCAACACGCCGCTTCCGGATGCCGTCCAGCAGCCAGGTTACGATCGCAGCGCATTACAGAGCCGCATGGTGCACATTGGATTTGGCGCCTTTCACCGCGCCCACCAGGCGCTACTGACCGATCGAGTGTTGAATCGTCAGGGCGGCGACTGGGGGATCTGCGAAATCAGCCTGTTCGGCGGTGATAATTTGTTCCGGACGCTGCGCCAGCAGGACCATCTTTACAGCGTGCTGGAAAAAGGCGCGGCGAGTAATCAGGCTATCGTGATCGGTGCGGTGCATGAGAGCGTACACCGCAAGCTGGAAGGGATTGGCGCCGTATTGGAAAAGCTGGCGGAGCCACAGGTGGCGATTGTCTCGATGACCATTACCGAAAAAGGCTATTGCATTGAACCCGGCAGCGGAAAACTGGATCTTCAACATCAGGCGATCCGCGCCGATCTGGCGAATCCCGGCGAGCCTTCCACCGTGCCGGGGATCCTGGTGGAAGCGCTGCGCCTGCGTCTGGAACGTGGGCTGCCCGCCTTTACCCTGCTCTCTTGCGACAACATCCCGGAAAACGGCCACGTGCTGCGTAACGCGATCGTCGGTTTGGCTCAAGCGCGCGACGGCGCGCTGGCCGACTGGATTGCCCGCGAGGTGAGCTTCCCCAGCACCATGGTAGACCGTATCGTTCCCGCCGCTACGCCAGAGACGCTGGATGAAGTGGCCGAGGCGCTCGGCGGCGTTCGTGATGAATGCGCCATCGCCTGCGAACCCTTTATCCAGTGGGTCGTTGAGGATAACTTTGTCGCCGGCCGCCCAGCCTGGGAACGGGCCGGTGCACAGTTGGTCAATGACGTGCTGCCTTTTGAGCAGATGAAACTGCGCATGCTGAACGGCAGCCACTCTTTCCTGGCCTATCTCGGGTATCTTGGGGGCTATCAGTACATCAACGACTGTATGGGCGATGAGTCTTATCGCCGCGCCGCACTCCACCTGATGCTGGCCGAACAGGCGCCGACGCTGAACGTTAGCGGCATCGATTTGCCCGCCTATGCAGCACAGCTGATTGAGCGCTACAGCAACCCGGCGTTGCAACACCGTACCTGGCAAATCGCCATGGACGGCACGCAAAAATTACCGCAGCGTATGCTGGACTCGGTGCGTTGGCATCTGCAGCATGGCGGCAGCTATGCCGGTCTGGCTCTCGGGGTGGCGGGCTGGATGCGCTATGTCGGCGGCGTGGATGATGCCGGGCAGCCAATAGACATCCGCGATCCGTTATTGGCTACGCTGCAACAGACAGTGGCTTCAACGCCGGATGATGAACAACGGGTAAAAGCCCTGTTGGGTCTAACGGCTATTTTTGGTGAGCAGTTGGCGGCCAACGAGGAATTTGTCACGGCGGTCACCCGCGCCTACTTGTCATTACGCGATCGCGGTGCGCGTCAAACGGTGCAAAACTGGGTGTCGACTCAGCTGGCTTAGCCATTGAACAAGGCGTAAAGCGGGGAAAATGACGATGCCGGATATCATCCGGCATCGCCGAACGACTTAACGATAAACTACCGTCATCACTGCAAGTTTTTTCTGTTGATCCACCCACTTCATTTCGGTCGAACCTAAATTCAGCGGCAGTTCTTTGCGTGTAGCATCAAATTTCGACAGGGCCTGTTGGTCTTGATAGTGCTGCCCATTTCGGTAACATTGCGTATTGGCCGTTGAAGCGGTAACTTTCACCGTACAGGGGCTTTCCACAATAGATCCGACAAAACGAATAACTCCGCCAGTGGTTCCTGCATGACTTACTGCCGTCCATGAAAACAACATTCCTGCGATCAAAAATAACCGAAAGACATTCATGGCAACCTCATTTTTTGTTAAGCCAATTTAAACATAGAGGATCTTCTTAGGAATAATCGCAAGGTAAGGGCATTTATTTGGCGGGTAATCGGGCAATTAACAAAGTTAAAACAAGCTACTAACAACTATTTCCCTTAGGTAATATCCGGTTTTTTCTGGGATTTTTCCTAATAATGACCGCCATTTTGTTGCTTTAAAATGACGTATCGCAATCTGTCGGATTTGTGACTTAACGCAGGGAGAGCAGCGCCATCCTGCCTGGTGAAGTAGAATGGTCAAACTATTGCCCTTAAATTCATTAACATCAGGAATAATTAATGACTAAAACTAACCTGATCACCGGTTTTCTCGGCAGCGGCAAAACCACCACCATCCGCCATTTGCTGGCTAACAAGCCGGAACATGAACGCTGGGCGGTGCTGGTGAATGAGTTCGGTGAAATTGGCATCGACGGCGCGCTGCTGGCTGACAGCGGTGCAGTGTTGAAGGAGATCCCTGGTGGCTGCATGTGTTGCGTGAACGGGCTGCCGATGCAGGTCGGGCTGAACATGTTGCTGCAACAAAACAAGCCTGATCGCTTGCTGATCGAACCCACCGGGCTCGGTCATCCGAAGCAGATCCTGTCATTGCTGACGCAAGACAGTTACGCCGGTTGGATCGATCTGCAAGCCACTCTGTGCCTGTTGGATGCACGCCAACTCAGCGAACCGCGCTACCGCGACAACGAAAACTTCCGCGATCAACTGGCGGCCGCCGACATTATTCTGGCCAGCAAAAGCGACACCTATCAGCCGCAAGATCTGATGGCCCTGCAGCAATGGATGGAACAGGATGGCCACCAGCGTCCGCTTTATCATATTGAACGCGGTCAGGCCGATGTCGCGTGGCTCGACCAACCTCGCACTAATCGTACAGAATTACCCGATGCACAACATCATCATAGTCATGCCAAAACGCAGGGCCTGGCCGCATTGCGACTGCCGGAAACTTCCCGCTGGCGTCGAGCGCTCAACCAGGGCCAGGGTTTTAACAGCTGTGGTTGGATTTTTGACGCCGATACGGTGTTCGACACCGTTGGCATTATGGAGTGGATACGTCTGGCGCCGGTCGAACGCGCCAAAGGTGTGGTACGTATTGCTGAAGGTACACTTTTAATCAACCGTCAGGGGCAAGATCTCAATATCGAAACGCGCCCTGTTACACCGCTGGACAGCCGAATTGAACTGATTCACAGCGAGAATGCGGACTGGAACGCGTTGCAATCCAAGCTGTTTAGTATTCGTTTAAGTTGAGATCTTTACCGTTAATGCCCTTTTACTCTTTAGACAGACTACAGGTTATGCCATGACTCGCCGCAACTTACCCCTCATCATTTTCTTCAATATATTGGGCATTGTGCTGTTCTTGTCCTGGTTCCTGCCGGCGAATCACGGTTATTGGTTTACTCTGGATTCGGAAATTTTCTTCTTCTTTAATCGTCATCTGGCTACCGATCCCGGTTTTTTACATCTGGTGGCTATCACCAATAACCGCGCCTTTGACGTCATTTCGCTGCTGGCCATGGGGTTGTTGTACCTGTGCTTTTACCTGCAGCAGGATGGCGCCGGCCGTCGCCGCTTGTTGATTACCGGCGTTGTTATGCTGCTGACCGCCGTGGTGCTGAACCAGCTAGGGCATTTGCTGCCGGTCAAACACCCTAGCCCGTCGCTGAGCTTTGAGAACATCAACCGCGTCAGCGAACTGACCGGTATTCCGACTAAAGACGCTTCAGGCGACAGCTTCCCCGGCGATCACGGCATGATGCTGATGATATTTTCCTGCTTTATGTTGCGTTACTTCAACCGTCGCGCGTTCGCCGTCGCGCTGCTGATTACGGTGGTATTTTCATTGCCGCGCGTGATGATTGGTGCCCACTGGTTTACCGATATTGCCGTCGGCTCGCTGTCGGTGGTGCTGGTTGGCGCCAGCTGGTGTCTGATGACGCCGTTTAGCGATGTGCTGATCCGGGGTCTGAATCGCCTGCTACCCGGTAAACACCGTCCAGCATAGTCATAACCAATAGTTATGATCCCCAGGAGGCCCGCCGGCCTCCTGATTATTTCCCCACCGCATTTCGTTTATTTCCCCATCAGCGCGTTAACGCTTTCGCCACCTGATTTCACGCAAAACCATCACAACGGACAATCAGCGTTTTTTATATGAAGATTTACATTATGTTACATCACAAATTCATATAAAAAAGGGTGGAAAAAGGCTCGCAATCCCCAATTCGTTACGGTAATCTCGGATGCGTTTGTGCCTGGTTTAACCTGACTCAGCTTCAAATCCACTAAAAATGTGCGTTCCAGCACGTTTTCAGAGGTAACTGATTGTCGTTAAAACAGCTGCAGATTAGTCTCGTTCCGTTTGGCATTTTTCAGGTAGCGACTGACGTCGTTAAGGACTTCAAGGGAAAACAATAACAATGGTCAAATCTCAACCGTTTCTGAGATATTTTTTGCGGGTAGTACCTGCAATTGCCGCAGCGGTAATGCTCTCCGCGTGCAGCACGACTCACACTTCGAACTTGAATAACGCACAAACTGAGATGCGTGCAGTTAATGACAAAGACGGTCTTTTACTGCAAGCCTCTCAGGATGAATTCGAAGCAATGGTCCGTAACGTTGACGTCAAGTCAAAGATTATGGATCAGTATGCAGACTGGAAAGGCGTTCGCTACCGTTTAGGCGGTGAAACCAAGCGCGGCATCGATTGCTCAGCATTTGTACAGCGTACTTTCCGCGAGCAGTTTGGCATGGACTTACCGCGTTCGACCTACGAACAGGAAGACATGGGCAAGAAAATCTTGCGCACCAAACTGCGTCCTGGCGATCTGGTGCTGTTCCGCGCCGGCTCAACCGGGCGCCACGTCGGCATCTATTTAGGTAACGATCAATTCGTTCATGCCTCTACCAGCAACGGCGTGATGATTTCGAAACTGAGCGATAACTACTGGAATAAACGTTATCGCGAAGCCCGCCGGGTGCTTACCAGCAGCTGACGGCGCCTGACCTGATTGTCCTGAATACCAAACGAGCGATAGAACGCTGCCTTCGGGCAGCGTTTTTTTTTGCACCGCTGTCTGCTCCGGATTGAGATCTTATTATCCGTTCGCAGCGCTTTGCCCCTACCCCAGTATTTCGCGATATTATTTGTAGGAAACTACGCACCGATGAAAAACTCACCTATTATCGTCAAATGGGATAATGGTAGTCATGCCTGATTTAAACGGTTAACAACCGTTAAATAATCGATGAATAATGACTGCAACAGCGCCGTTGGGATATATTACACAGTCACTCTATAACAAAAACAAATTGATACGCCGTGCTCAGGGGGCAGGTTTATGGGCTTGAAAAGGGCATTTGCACGCCACGTCTCTCACAGACGACGCAGTTTGGCTAAAAGCGCCATCGTAGCCCTGGTCTTTTTTATCCTGTTCGTGGCGATTACACTCTCTCTGATTGACCACCAGCGCACGCAATATCAACATCGGGTCGAGCAACGCACACAAAAATTCACAGCCGATACGCTTAATGATCTGACAACCATCATGCAGCAGTTAATGCCGCTGATTGACCGCCCCTGTTCTGCCAGCCAACCGGATATTACTTACCAGGCTGCTTTCCATTCCGGCGTACGCACTTTTATGCTGGTAAAAAATGGCTTTGCCTATTGCTCTTCGGCCACCGGCGAAATGATGCTGGCGCTGAAAAACATCTATCCGGAGATTGACCCGCATCAGTCGTTGGATCTCAAATTGCAGCAGGGAACGCCGCTGGTACCGGGGAAACCGGCAGTAGCCGTCTGGTTACGTCAACCTGGAAAAGAAGACACCGGTGTGCTGGCGACGCTGGATATCGCGCTTATGCCCTATCAGTTGTTTACCTCTCGCCCGGAGCGGGCACCGGCGATTGCTATTATCCTGGGGGATCGTGCGCTGACCAGCTTTAGTCCGAATTTAATGCCGGTGAACCAGTTACCGAACGAGAAAGCCGATCGCATCTCTATCGCCGGCACGCCGATGACCATTCTGTTTTATAACCAAAAGCTGACGCCCAACGATATCCGCCTGACCCTGATGGGCAGCCTGGTACTGTCATTAATGATCGGCGTGCTCTGCTATTACATGCTGTTGCTGCGCCAGAGCCCGGAACGCGCCCTGATGCGCGGTATCAAGCGCAACGAATTCTTTATCGAATATCAGCCGGTGTTCCATACCCAAAGCGGCACCATCGGCGGGCTGGAAGCCTTGATCCGCTGGCAGCATCCGATTGAAGGCCGCATCCCGCCGGATCTGTTTATTCCCTATGCCGAAAGCGAAGGGCTGATTGTGCCGCTAACGCGCCATCTGTTCCGCCTGATTGCCGAAGATGCACCCAAGCTGGCGACGGCGCTACCGCAGGGGGCCAAGCTCGGTCTGAACATCTCCCCTTCCCACCTTAGCGCCCCCTCCTTCCATCACGACGTGTATGAATTGCTGGCGCAACTGCCGGGCGATTACTTTACGTTGGTCTTTGAGATTACCGAGCGTGGCATGGTGGAAGAAGGCAATGCGCTGGCGGAGTTCGACTGGCTGCACCAGCAGGGCATCGAGATCGCCATTGATGATTTCGGTACCGGCCACAGCGCGCTGATCTATCTGGAACGCTTTAGCATGGATTATCTGAAAATAGATCGTGGTTTCGTTAACTCCATCGGCCAGGACACGGTCACCGCCCCGGTCCTGGACGCGGTGATTTCGCTGGCGAAAAAGCTGAAGATGCAAACCGTAGCGGAAGGCGTAGAAACCGCAGAACAGGTGAGCTTTCTGCAGGAACAGGACGTGAATTTCATGCAGGGATATTATTACAGCAGACCACTGAGCATCGACAACTTCGTGGCCTTCTGCAATGCCCATACCGTAATGGATCATCAGGCGCTAAAGGGCTGATCTTTTAACTTCTTTACCCTGCGGCGCGGCGGCAAATGTTATGCTGGCCGCAGGCTTAATTGACTTTACAGCAGGAGCTTACCGTCAAGATGTCCGTGCGCGTTTTTGCTGCCCTGGTGCTCTCAGCACTGAGTTTCGGTCTGCAGGCTGAAACCCTCAATGAAAGCTATGCTTTCGCCCAGCTCGGTGAGCCCAAGTACTCCACCGACTTTAGCCATTACGACTACGTTAACCCGGCGGCGCCCAAAGGTGGCGATGTGCGGCTGGCAGCGATCGGCACCTATGATAACTTCAACCGCTACGCCCCCCGCGGCGTGCCCGGCGAACGCACCGACGCATTGTATGACTCTCTGTTTACTACCTCGGACGATGAAATAGGCAGCTACTACCCGCTGATTGCCGAATCTGCCCGCTTCCCGGCCGACATGCGCTGGGTAGAGATCGATATCAACGCCCGCGCCCGCTTCCACGATAGCACGCCCATCACCGCCGCCGACGTGGCCTTCACCTTTAACAAGTTTATGACCGAGGGCGTACCGCAGTTTCGCGTCGCCTACAAAGGCATTACGGTCAAGGCTATCTCACGTCTGACGGTACGTATCGAATTCCCGCAGCCGGATAAAGACAAACTGCTGGGGCTGTTTAGCCTCCCCATATTGCCGCAAAGCTTCTGGAAAGATCACAAGTTGAATGAACCCCTGAGCACGCCGCCGCTCAGCAGCGGGCCGTACAAGATTGCCAGCTACCGCCTAGGCCAATATATTACCTATCAGCGCGTGCGAGATTATTGGGCGGCTAACCTGCCGGTTAACCGTGGCCGTTTTAACTTCGACAGCATCCGCTACGACTACTACCTGGACGATAAAGTTGCGCTGGAAGCCTTTAAGGCCGGTGCCTATGACTTCCGCATTGAAGGCTCGCCAAAAAACTGGACAACCCAGTACCAGGGGGGCAATTTCGCCCGCAACTATATAATCAAACAGGACGAAACCAACCAGTCGGCGCAAAATACCCGCTGGATGGCCTTCAACATGAGACGCCCGCTGTTTGCCGACCCCAAGGTTCGCGAGGCGATCACACTGGCGTTTGATTTTGACTGGATGAACAAGGCGCTGTATTACAATGCCTATCAACGCACCAACAGCTATTTC
This sequence comes from Serratia sp. AXJ-M, assembly GCF_046531865.1. Classification (NCBI taxonomy): domain Bacteria; kingdom Pseudomonadati; phylum Pseudomonadota; class Gammaproteobacteria; order Enterobacterales; family Yersiniaceae; genus Serratia; species Serratia sp. AXJ-M. The sequence goes on from NZ_CP059394.1 coordinate 3,515,833, forward strand.
CAAAATACGCCTTACGCCGCCAGCGGTTATCCTGACGCGGCTGAATTGGCGCTGCTGGCACCGCTGAAGGGCAAGGTACCGGCGGAAGTCTTCACCAGTATCTACCAGCCACCGTCCTCCGACGGCAGCGGCAACGATCGCCAGAACCTGCTGAAAGCCACGCAGTTGCTGAACCAGGCCGGCTGGGAAGTGAAAAACCAGCGGTTGGTGAACAGCAAAACCGGCCAACCCTTCAGCTTCGAACTGATGCTGCTGAGCGGCAGCAACTTCCAGTACGTATTGCCGTTCCAGCACAACCTGAAACGGCTGGGCATTGATATGCAGATCCGTGAGATCGACATATCCCAGTTCACTAAGCGTATGCGAGACGGTGATTTCGACATGATGCCGACGGTCTATTTGGCTATGCCCTTCCCAAGCTCCAGCCTTGAGACGCTTTGGGATTCCAAATACATCAACTCCAGTTGGAATACCCCCGGCGTCACCGATCCGGCCGTCGACAGCCTGGTCAGGCAGATCGCCGCGCACCAGGGCGACGAGAAAGCCCTGCTGCCGCTGGGCAGGGCGTTGGATCGGGTATTGACCTGGAACAGGTACATGCTGCCGATGTGGTATTCCAATCACGATCGCTACGCGTACTGGGACAAATTCTCCACGCCGCCTGTCCGCCCGGCCTATGTGATCGGCTTCGATAACTGGTGGTTTGACGTCAATAAGGCGGCGCGTTTGCCGACTCAACAACAATAAGGAATCTGCGATGGCGGCTTATTTAATTCGCAGACTGCTGCTCATTATCCCCACCCTGTGGGCGATCATCACCATTAACTTTTTTATCGTGCAAATTGCGCCCGGTGGCCCGGTCGATCAGGCCATCGCCACTATCGAAATGGGCCAGAGCAGCGGCTTCGGCGGCGGCGGAACAGGCGACGGCCTGGGGCATGCGCGCACCGGCGTTGCCAGTGCCACGGACAGTCAATACCGCGGCTCCCGCGGGTTGGATCCGGAAGTGATCGCCGAAATCACCAAACGCTATGGCTTCGACAAGCCGCTGCACGAGCGCTATTTCACCATGTTGTGGAATTACATGCGCCTCGACTTCGGCGACAGCCTGTTCCGCGGCGCGTCGGTAATGCAGCTGGTCGGTCATAGCCTGCCAGTCTCCATTACGCTGGGGCTGTGGAGTACGCTGATCATTTACCTGGTGTCGATCCCGCTGGGGATCCGCAAAGCCGTACATAACGGCAGCGCCTTCGACATCTGGAGCAGCACCCTGATTATCATCGGTTACGCCATTCCCGCTTTTCTGTTCGCCATTCTGATGATTGTGCTGTTCGCCGGTGGCAGCTATCTCGACTGGTTCCCGCTGCGTGGTCTGGTTTCCAGCAATTTCGATACCCTGCCGTGGTACAGCAAAATCACCGACTACCTGTGGCATATCACCCTGCCCGTTCTGGCGACGGTGATTGGCGGTTTCGCCACCCTGACCATGCTGACCAAAAATTCGTTCCTCGACGAGATCCGCAAACAGTACGTGGTTACCGCCCGCGCCAAAGGGTTGGACGAGAACAAAATCCTTTATCGCCACGTGTTTCGCAATGCCATGCTGCTGGTGATCGCCGGCTTCCCGGCGACCTTTGTCAGCATGTTTTTCACCGGTTCTTTACTGATCGAGGTGATGTTCTCGCTTAACGGGCTGGGCCTGTTGGGCTATGACGCCACGCTGCAGCGCGATTATCCGGTGATGTTCGGCACGTTGTATATCTTCACCCTGATTGGCCTGCTGTTGAATATTCTCAGCGATATCACCTATACCCTGGTCGATCCGCGTATTGATTTCGAGGCCCGCCAATGAGCCGCTTAAGCCCAATTAACCAGGCGCGCTGGGCACGTTTTCGCAGCAACCGCCGCGGCTACTGGTCGCTGTGGATTTTTCTGGTGCTGTTTGTCCTCAGCCTGGGGGCCAACCTGATCGCCAACGACAGGCCACTGCTGGTGCGCTACGAAGGGCGCCTGTATCTGCCGTTCATCATCGACTACAGCGAGACCACCTTCGGCGGCGAACTGAACACCGCCACCGACTATCAGGATCCCTTCGTAAAAAAACAGATCGACAGCCACGGCTGGGCGGTTTGGCCGCCGATCCGTTTCAGTTATGACACCATCAATTTCGCTACCGAAGTGCCCTTCCCCTCCGCGCCTTCACGCCACAATCTGTTGGGCACCGACGGCAACGGCAGCGACGTTCTGGCCCGCGTGCTGTATGGCTTTCGTATTTCGATGCTGTTCGGGCTGGCGTTGACGCTGTTCTCCAGCGTGATTGGCGTTTGCGTCGGTGCCGTACAGGGCTACTACGGCGGGCGCATAGACCTGTGGGGCCAGCGCTTTATCGAGGTGTGGTCGGGCATGCCGACGCTGTTTTTGATCATTTTGTTGTCGAGCATCGTACAACCCAATTTCTGGTGGCTGCTCGGCATCACCATTTTATTCGGCTGGATGAGCCTGGTGGGCGTGGTGCGCGCCGAGTTCTTGCGTACCCGCAACTACGACTATATCCGCGCCGCACGCGCCATGGGGGTGCAGGATCGGGTCATTATGTATCGCCATATGCTGCCCAATGCGATGGTGGCGATGCTGACTTTCTTGCCGTTTATTCTGTGCGGCTCCATCACGACCCTGACCTCGCTCGACTTCCTCGGCTTCGGCCTGCCGATAGGCTCCCCGTCGCTCGGCGAACTGTTGCTGCAGGGCAAGAACAACCTTCAGGCGCCGTGGCTCGGCATCACCGCTTTCCTGGTGCTGGCGGTGCTGCTGTCTTTACTCATTTTTATCGGCGAAGCGGTACGCGACGCCTTTGACCCCAGCAAGGCGCATTAATATGGCTAGCACTCCTCTGCTTTCAATTCAGGATCTCGGCGTGGCTTTTCGTCAGGGAGAGGTATTGAACCCGGTGGTCAACGGCCTTTCGCTGCAGATCGAAAAGGCAGAGACGCTGGCGTTGGTGGGTGAGTCCGGTTCAGGCAAAAGCGTCACTGCGCTGTCGGTATTGCGCCTGCTGCCCTCGCCTCCGGTGGTCTATACCGCCGGCGATATCCAGTTCAACGGCAATTCGCTGCTGCATGCGCCAGAGGGCGAGCTACGCAAGGTGCGCGGCAACCAGATTTCGATGATTTTCCAGGAGCCGATGGTGTCGCTCAATCCGCTGCACACCATTGAAAAACAGCTGGCCGAAGTGCTGGCGCTGCATCGCGGCATGCGGCGCGACGTCGCACGCGGCGAGATCATCCAATGCCTGGATCGCGTCGGTATCCGCAATGCCAAAGGACGGTTGAAAGACTATCCGCATCAGCTTTCCGGCGGCGAGCGGCAGCGGGTGATGATCGCCATGGCGGTGCTGACCCAGCCCAAATTGCTGATCGCGGATGAACCCACCACCGCGCTTGATGTGACTATCCAGGCGCAAATTCTGCTGCTGCTGAAGGAGCTGAAGCAGGAAATGGGCATGGGGCTGCTGTTTATCACCCACAACCTGAATATTGTGCGTCGCCTGGCGGACAACGTGGCGGTGATGCGCCAGGGCCAATGCGTTGAGCAGAACGACCGTGTCCGCCTGTTTAGCCAGCCGCAGCATCCTTACACCCAGCAATTGCTGGCGGCGGAGAACGTGGGCGATCCGCTGCCATTGCCGGCGGATGCCGCTCCGCTGCTGAAGGTGGAAAACCTGCAGGTCAGCTTCCCAATCAAGCGCGGTTTGCTGCGCCGCACGGTCGGTCATCATTATGCACTGAAGGATTTGAGTTTTGAGCTGAAGGCCGGGGAAAGCGTTGGGCTGGTAGGAGAATCTGGTTCGGGGAAAAGCACCACCGGGCTGGCGCTATTACGTCTGCTGAGTGCCAAAGGCGCCATGTGGTTTAACGGCCAGCCACTGCACCAGTTCAGCATGGAGCAAATGCTGCCGTACCGCAGCCAGATGCAGATTGTGTTCCAGGATCCTTTCTCGGCGCTGAACCCTCGGCTGAACGTGCTGCAAATTATTGCCGAAGGTCTGGAAGTACACCAGAAACTGAGTGCCGAGCAGCGAGAACAGCGGGTAATCGAGGTATTGCAAGAAGTGGGATTGGATCCTGCTTTGCGCCACCGTTACCCAACCGAGTTTTCCGGCGGCCAACGCCAACGTATCGCCATCGCACGTGCGCTGATTTTACAACCGCAGTTGCTGATCCTGGATGAGCCAACCTCGTCGCTGGACAAATCGGTGCAGGCGCAAATCCTGACGTTGCTGAAATCACTGCAACAACGCCACCGGCTGGCCTATCTGTTTATCAGCCACGATTTGCAGGTAGTGCGTTCGCTATGTCATCAGGTCATTGTCTTGCGACAGGGAGAGGTGGTTGAGCAAGGCGATTGTCAGACGATCTTTAACTCGCCCGCCGCCGCTTATACGCAGCAGCTGTTGCAGTTGGCGGACTAGCGGCGGGAGTCAGAAAGGGTATTGCGCACTCATGGGTTCGGCGATAGCGGCACCGACGTTTTTGAGCCGGCACAGGGTGGTGCTTTCGTCACAGCGTTGCACAAACAGGCAAGGCTCCCCTTCCCACTCCACGATGGCGCAGTCGACCTGAATCTCCTGCAAAGACAGATTAAGCTGCTGCATGACCTGCCAGGCGTCAGCCCCTTCATGGCTAAGCAGTTTCAGGCCAATCAGGTTGTTATCTTCGTCTATTCCGCTGATCGGAATCGGTTCGACCTTGACGCCGGTAGAGCCTGATAGCCAACGATAACTTTGCGGCAAGCGATGCACTACCGAAAGTTGGATACTTTCCACATGAAATCCCTAGTTTGAAAAATGAAACGCTTTTAACCTGACAGGGTAACTAAGTTATAGCCGCTGCGTCCCGACTCTGCCGCCCATGAATGTTATTTAAATGTAAATAATGTCACAGACAGTTAACTTACCCCTGCGCTTACTGATGTCCGGCCGTTTTCAGACACTCTGCGTTGTCGTTTCACAGCATTTTGCGACTCAGCTCGCATTTTTGCGTTATATGTAACCCTTTCCCGCCGCAATCTCAACTCTTTTTTCTCTCAATGCGGTTACTTTTCGCTCTTTATAATTTTACATTGTGGAAACATTTAACTTCTTGACGCCGAGCTCAACCTTAAGTTAATGCCTTGATTATCAATGACCCTAACCTAAACACCCGCCGATTTCCCTTCAAAACCCGGAGTGTAAATACCCGCCGCCGCTTGCCACAGGCAGAGTAATTTATTTAACAAAAAGCACACAGCATGAACGGCAACCTGTTGATTGGCGCGTGGAGGCTTAGCAATAAACCGACTGACGTCATTGAAGTTCAGGGAGGCAAAACGGAAGGTGCAACCCACTCAGGCCCAAACGTAACGTTGAGCCTGAGTCAGGGAGGAGAACTACGGCGTGTTCGGTGAGGCTTTATGGCGCGGCCGGCTGGCGTATAAATAGAACAGTACCGCAACGATACTGCACAACGCCATCGACGAGACCATCGGCCAGGCGCTCTTGCCGGGCGCCATCGCCAGTATCGCGCCCACCAGCGCACCAATACTGAAACGTAGCGTACCGGCCAGAGAGGAAGCGGTGCCCGCCATATGCGGGAAATCGTCCAGGATCACTGCCATGGCGTTTGACGAAATCATGGCGATACAGCCCAGATACACCGCCACGCCCAGCACCAACGCCCAGAAGCCCAGGCCGATTGCGCTAACCGCCAGTAACCACAACCCCATCGCCAATTGAACAAACAGGCCCAAACGGAACATTTTGATCGCCCCCAGCCGCCGCACATTGCGGCTGTTGACCAGCGTCGTCAGGAACAAAAACACAATGTTCAGCGCAAAATAGTAACCAAAATGCTGCGGCGATACGTGATTAAGCTCGATATACACAAACGGCCCGGCGCTGAGGAACGAGAACATGCCGGCAAACGAGAAGGCGCTGGCCAGCATGTAACTCAGCACCCGCTTGTGTCGGAACAATGAAGCGAAGTTGCCCAGCGTGGTTCGCAGATGAAATTTCTGCCGTCGCTCCTTCGGCAGCGTCTCCTTGATAAAGAACGCCACCAGCAACGAACCGATCAGCGCCGCCGCGCCCATGGTCCAGAAAATCGCATGCCAACTGAACCACAGCAGCAGCGCACCGCCGATCATCGGCGCCAGCAAAGGGGCGATGGTCATCACCAGGATGACAAACGACATCATGCGTGAGAATTCGTCCTTGGTGAACATATCGCGCATCAGGGCGTTAATCACCACGCTCGCCGCCGCCGCAGACAGCCCGTGCAGGAAACGCAGGTTGATCAACTGGTCGATCGACTGCGCCATCGCACAGGCGCCGCCGGCAATCGCGAAGATCAGCGTTCCCCACAGGATCACCGGCTTGCGGCCGATACTGTCTGACATTGGCCCGTAGAACAGCTGCCCCAAAGCAAAGCCGAGCATATAGGCGCTGAGCGTCATCTGCACACTGCCCGCCTCGACGCCGAACTGTTTGGCAATCACCGGCATACTGGGCAAATACATGTCGATAGCCAATGGCATCAGCATGGAAAGCAGGCCCAGAATAAAAATCAAACCGAGGTGAGATGACCGGTTCTGTTGCACGTTCAACGACTCCTTCATCAGCCGTAGTAGAGTAATGAATTAATCCTGCAGGTGCGGTGCGCCCACGCTGGCAATCTCTTCTTCGGTCAGCGGACGGTATTCGCCCTCGGCCAGATCCTCATCCATCACGATGGCACCGATACGTTCGCGGTGCAGTTCAATAACCCGGTTGCCGACCGCTGCAAACATGCGTTTCACCTGGTGATAACGCCCTTCGCTGATGGTCAAACGCACCAGGTTGTCTTCTATCTTTTCCAGTTGCGCAGGACGGGTCAGATCTTTTTCGTTATGCAACTGCACGCCTTCGGCAAAGCGCTGCGCGGTGTCTTCCCCCAGCGGATGTTCCAGCGTCACCAGATAGGTTTTCTCACAGTGGTGTTTCGGTGAGGTGATGCGATGCGACCATTGACCGTCGTCGGTCATCAGCACCAAGCCGGTGGTATCGATGTCCAGGCGACCGGCGGCGTGCAGCTTATAGGCAACCGGCTCATCGAGGAAATACAGCACCGTCGGATGATCGGGATCGTCCGTAGAACACACGTAACCCTGCGGTTTATTGAGCATAAAGTAGCGCGGGCCCGTGAGCTGCTGCAGCGGGTTGCCGTCAAACGCCACCACCTGCTCCGGGGTCAGTTTCAGGGCTCCGCTCTTAACCACTTCACCGTCGACGGTGACGCGTTTGGCCCGAAGTTCACGCGCTACCAGCGCACGGCTAACACCTAACTGCTGAGATAAAAACTTGTCCAGTCGCATTGAATCTGCTTTGCCTGTCGTTGTTATGATCGCATTGATCGTATTGCTAAAATATGACACCCACCGTTGCACCAGGTGCGACAGGGCAGGTTCGAAGAGGGGGGAACAGCGATTACTGTCACACGAGTATAGCGGCGGAAACGGCCCCCTGACAGAGGTAATTTCCACGCTTCTCGCACCGCGCGCGCTCAGAAGGCATAATAATAGAAATTTTTTAGCCATCAGGGGAGTAGAATGTCACTGTTTTTGTGGGTTCAGATGTTACAAAACCTGTTCCCGATGGCCCTTCTCAATCCACGGCGTTAATTTATGGCCTTTACTCTGCGCCCCTACCAACTGGAAGCGGTCGAAGCCACCATTAAACATTTCCGCCAGCACCCGCAGCCGGCGCTGATTGTGCTGCCGACCGGCGCCGGTAAAAGCCTGGTGATCGCCGAGCTGGCGAAGCGCGCGCGCGGCAGGGTTCTGGTGTTGGCCCACGTGAAAGAACTGGTGGCGCAAAACCACGCCAAATATCGCGCTTACGGACTGGAGGCGGATATCTTTGCCGCCGGTCTGCAGCAAAAAGACAGCGCCGGTAAGGTGGTATTTGGCAGCGTTCAATCGGTGGCGCGCAATCTGTCGCTGTTCGACGGCGCATTTTCCCTGCTGATCATCGACGAATGCCACCGCATCAGTGACGACGACGAAAGCCAGTACCAACAGATTATTCAGCATCTGCAGAAAACCAACCCACAGCTGCGGCTGCTGGGACTGACTGCCACCCCGTACCGGTTGGGAAAAGGCTGGATTTATCAGTATCACTATCACGGCTTTACCCGCGGAGATGCCAGCAGCCTGTTCCGCGACTGCATTTATGAGCTGCCGCTGCGTTACATGATCAAGAACGGCTATTTGGTGCCGCCGGAACGGCTGGACATGCCGATTGTGCAGTATGACTTCAGCCGTCTGGAGGCCAGAAGCAACGGCCTGTTCAGCGAGGTGGACCTGAACCGCGAACTGAAGCAGCAAAATCGCATCACTCCGCATATCATCAGCCAAATCGTGGAATACGCCGAAACGCGTAAGGGGGTGATGATTTTCGCCTCCACCGTTGAGCACGCCCGTGAAGTTCACGGTCTGTTGCCGTCAGGCGAGGCCGCGCTGGTCAGCGCAGAAACCCCTGCCGCCGAGCGTGATGCCCTGATTGAAGCGTTCAAACAGCAGCAATTGCGCTATCTGGTGAATGTGGCGGTACTGACCACCGGTTTTGATGCACCGCATGTTGATCTGATCGCCATCCTGCGCCCAACAGAGTCCGTTAGCCTATATCAACAAATCGTCGGCCGCGGGCTGCGGCTGGCCCCCGGCAAAGAGGATTGTCTGATCCTCGACTACGCCGGGAACCCGCACGACCTGTTCACGCCGGAGGTGGGGGTCAGCAAGCCGCACAGCGATAGCCAACCTGTGCAGGTATTTTGTCCCGGCTGTGGCTTCGCCAACCTGTTCTGGGGCAAGTGCACCGAGAATGGCGATATCATCGAACATTACGGTCGCCGCTGTCAGGGTTGGCTGGAGGACGATGAAGGCCATCGCGAGCAGTGCGATTACCGTTTTCGTTTCAAAAGCTGCCCGCACTGCGGTGCGGAGAACGACATTGCCGCCCGCCGCTGCCATCAGTGTCAGGAGGTGCTGGTCGATCCCGACGATATGCTGAAGGCGGCGCTGAAGCTGAAAGACGCTCTGGTATTACGCTGTGGCGGCATGGAGTTGCAAAGCGGCCGCGATGAAAAAGGCGAGTGGCTAAAGGCGACCTATTACGACGAAGATGGCACCAGCACCAGCGAACGTTTTCGTTTGCAAACGCCGGCTCAGCGCAAAGCCTTCGACATGCTGTTCCTGCGCCCACATCAGCGTGCGCCTGGGGTGCCGTTCGCTTGGCAAAATGCCGCCGACGTGCTGGCCCAGCAAGCGCTGCTGCGTCATCCGGATTTTGTTGTGGCGCGCAAACGCGGGCAATTCTGGCAGGTACGAGAAAAAGTGTTCGATTATCAAGGACGCTTCCGCCGCGCCAATGAGCTGTACTGATCTTTGCCCCTTGCAAATCAGGCAGGTTTCCATTGCCCTGTGGGCGGCTTTCCGTTAAAATGCCGCCCGCTTTGCCTGGGTTCGCCCGGTGCTAAAGCAGGTTATCGAACTTGCTACTGGGTCGCCTGTAGCAGGGTAAATTTTCTTTTAAGAGAAAAAACAATGTTCACTATCAATGTAGAAGTACGTAAAGACCAGGGTAAGGGTGCGAGCCGCCGCCTGCGTGCAGCAAATAAATTCCCAGCTATCGTTTACGGTGGCGAAGAAGCTCCAGTTTCCATCGAGCTGGACCATGATTCTGTTAAGAACATGGAAGCTAAAGCAGAATTCTACAGCGAAGCTGTAACTCTGGTTATCGACGGTAAAGAAACCAAAGTTAAAGTTCAGGCTGTACAGCGTCACCCGTTCAAGCCGAAGCTGACCCACATCGACTTCGTTCGCGCGTAATCGCAACGTATTCGAGCTTTTCGGGACGCCGAAGTAAAAAACGCCGCAATTGCGGCGTTTTTTATTGTCTGCGATCCGGCGAAATTATTTGTTGCCGCCGCCCAAACGACGTTGTAACTGATCGCGCAGGTTCGGCGGCGTGCCTTTAATGGTTAGCGTGTCGGTCGCCGCATCCCAGAATACACGTTCCCCCAGCAGCATGGCGTCAAAGTTCATGCTGATGCCGCCGCCGCTGCCGGCAAACTTGGTTAACTGACGCAGCGTACCGCGATCGGCCGGGAAGCTGTCTTCCAACTGATAGCCCTGCTCGCTGGAAAACTGCAGAAAATCTTTCTCGCCCACCGGAGCAATCTCTTTCGACAGCTCCTGCAGCTCGATCTCTTCACCGGCCTGCAGCTGTTCGTTGCAATAGCTGTAAACCTGCTGGCGCACCGACTGGCGTTCATTTTTGTCCAGCTGCGCATCGGCACAATAATCGTCAACCGCCTGCAGTAAGCCGCGGTTCTGCGCCTTGGTGTCCAGCCCTTCCGCCGCCGCCAGGAAGTCCATAAAGAAATCGGAAACCTTACGGCCCACACGTCCACGCAGGAAGGTCAGGTAACGGGTCGATTCCGGATTGGTTTCCCACTCGGTCAGATCGATACGCGCGACGATGTCGGCGTGGTTGATGTCCAGATAATGGGTGGTGTTGATATCCAGTTCTTCGTTAACGCGCGAACTGTTGCGGCTGTTGAGGACCGCAATCAATAAATACTCCGCCGCCAAATAGCGGTACTGGCCAAACAGCACCACGCCACCTTCGGCAAACGGATATTTGGCCAGCTCATCGCGCAGACGGCCGGTCGCTGCACGGCTGAAAGCCAGAAAGTCTTTGTCTTCCTTACGGCAGGTGCGCAGCGCTTCCGCCAGTTCACTGCCCTCGTTGAACAGGCCGTAAGCCTTGCTCTTGGCGCTGTAGACACGATGCAGCTCTTCCATCATCTCTTCTACCGCCGCATTGGTGGGCAGCAGAGTATCGCGCAGCACCACGTCCAGCGTTTGTTCGTCACGTTTGATCAACTGGTGCAGAGCAATCTGGTCGATATCCAGACTCATGGTAAATCCTCCTGTTCTTTTAGCGCGTATTCAAACACTGAAGGCCCCCGCGCTGCAACTTTAAAGCAGTGTTCAACCCGTCGACGATCAATATATTTCCACCATCCATACAGGCGCTAAATACCTCGATTCACCGACGTATTACAGGCTATACACCGGCAATCGCGCAGAATCATTGATATGGCCCGCAGGCTCCTCTCGCCACGCTAGGGTTTGAAAGACAAAGGGAATCGATAAAAGAGCAGAAAATCACTGTCCTATACGGTAAGATATGGGACTTTGTCAGGCTTTGAGCGCAATTTTTATGCCACAATCATCCCGTTACAGTGACGAACACGTCGAACAACTGCTCTCCGAGCTGGTTAATGTTCTGGAAAAACACCATACTCCCACCGATCTGTCTTTGATGGTGCTGGGCAACATGGTGACTAATTTGATCAATACCAGCGTTGCTCCAGTTCAGCGGAAAACGTTGGCAAGATCGTTTGCAGAAGCCCTGCAAGCTTCTATTCGTGAAGATAAAGCGCATTAATAAATACTTATGGTGACAAACCGTCAGCGTTATCGTGAAAAAGTCTCCCAGATGATCAGCTGGGGGCACTGGTTCGCCTTATTCAATATCCTGCTCGCCCTCGGGCTGGGTAGCCGCTACCTGTTTGTCACTGACTGGCCCTCTTCCCTGTTGGGCCGGGTTTATGCCCTGGTCAGCTTACTGGGGCATTTCAGCTTTATCGTTTTCGCCGGCTACCTGCTGGTTATTTTCCCGCTCACCTTTGTGGTGATGTCGCAGCGGCTGTTGCGATTTATCTCCGCCGCGCTGGCCACCACCGGCCTGACGCTGTTGCTGGTCGACAGCGAGGTCTTTACGCATTTCCACCTTCACCTTAATCCGGTGGTGTGGGAGCTGGTGGTCAACCCGGATCAAAGTGAGCTGGCGCGCGACTGGCAGCTGATGTTTATCTGTGTGCCGGTGATCTTCCTGGTGGAGATGCTGTTTGGCACCTGGAGCTGGCAAAAGCTGCGCAGCCTGAACCGCCAACGTTTCGGCAAGCCTCTGGCGGTGCTGTTTATCAGCGCCTTCTTTGCCTCGCACCTGATTTATATCTGGGCCGATGCCAATTTCTATCGCCCGATCACCATGCAGCGGGCGAACCTGCCGCTGTCGTATCCAATGACCGCGCGTAAATTCCTTGAGAAACACGGCCTGCTCGATTCGCAAGAATATGAACGTCGGCTGGTGCAGCAAGGGAATCCGGAAGCCGTTGCGGTGGAATATCCTCTTAACGACCTCAGCTACGACGACAAAGGCAGCGGTTATAACCTGCTGATGATCGTGGTAGACGGCGTACGTCAACAGGATATGAAGCAGGATATGCCTGCCCTCAGCCGCTTCGCCCAGGAAAACATTCGCTTTAGCGATCACTACAGCTCTGGCAATCATGCAGATACCGGCCTGTTTGGCCTGTTCTACGGCATTTCGCCGACCTATCTGGACAGCATTCTTGCCGCGCGCAAACCTTCCGCTCTGATCAGTGCGCTAAGCGCCCAGGGTTATCAATTTGGTTTGTTCTCATCCGACGGCTTTAACGCCAGCCTGTATCGCCAGGCGCTGTTGACCGATTTCACGCTGCCGGCACCTGTCCAGCAAAATGATGCGGTGACCACACAGCAGTGGCAGCGCTGGTTGGCCGATCAAAACAGCAACGCTCCGTGGTTCTCTTACATCAACTTCCGCGGTGCAGAACCGGCAGCCAATGAGAAAACCCCTGCCCCGGCTGACTTTATTCAGCGCTACCGGGCCGGCGCGCAGGATGTGGATGCGCAGATTGCCCAGGTGCTCAACACGCTCAAAGAGCGTGGCGTACTGGATAAAACCGTGGTGGTGATCACCGCAGAGCACGGCGTTGAATTTAACGACACCGGTAAAGGTTACTGGGGCGCAGGCCGCAGTTTCAGCCAACAGCAGCTACAGGTGCCGTTGATTATCCACTGGCCGGGTACGCCAGCGCAGACCATCAATAAACTGACCGGTCACAACGACGTAATGCGTACGCTAATGCAGCGTTTGCTGCACGTAAAAACGTCCCCGAAAGACTACTCGCAGGGTGAAGACCTGTTTACGGCCCAACGCAGAAACAACTGGGTGGCTACCGGTGATAACAGCCTGTTGGTGATCACCACGCCAACGCAAACCCTGGTGTTGGACAGCAGCGGCAATTACCATGCGTACGATAAAAACGACAAAGAGATCAAAGACGAAAAACCACAGCTCGCTCTGTTGCTGCAGGTATTGACCGACGTGAAGCGCTTTATCGCCAACTAATCGCTTAAAATACAAGCAGTCAGGCGAATTCGCTCTTGCTTTGAGATTGGGAAAGGGTAGTATTATTTCCCACAGCGTCGGCATGTAGCGCAGCTTGGTAGCGCACCGTCATGGGGTGTCGGGGGTCGGAGGTTCGAATCCTCTCATGCCGACCAAAAATCCTTAGAGAAACCAACCCTTTGCGGTTGGTTTTTTTATGTCTCAAACCTCTGCGTTTCTCTTGTAATAAAATGCTTCAATCTGAAAGAGATGCTCAAACTCACATTCAGATTTCCCCCAGTAACCATTCTAGATCGGCCTGCTATACTGAAAAACCAACAAAATTCACCTGCATACGGATAACTGCTAATGAAATACCGTTCAGCGAGGCTCGCCAATGCAATCAGTTAAAAAATGGTCACAAGAACTGGAGGGATTACGCGGTCTAGCCTCCCTCTGGGTCGTTTTAGGTCATATTTGCATTTTAGCCAGTTATCACTTTCCAATCCTTTCCGATCCTGGAATCGGCGTAGACCTGTTTATATTGCTTTCTGGGTTCCTGATGGCAAAAAATTATGTAGAGCGGAAGGAGAAAGAGCCGTGGACCGACAGTGCAACCTTTAAGAAATTTTGGCTGCGCCGCTTTTTTCGTATCGCCCCGCTTTACTACGTGCTTTTGATCGTAGCCATTTGCTTTGGCAGCTATTTCGGTGAGGCACGCGAGATTATTGGTCATTTTTACAGTGAAACTCAAACCAACAGTTCGCGCTACAGTGACGCATCATTCTTGAACGTATTCACCCATGTCACGTTTTTGTTTGGTTTCCTGCCAAGTTTCTCATTTAATACCGTGCTACCTGACTGGAGTATCGGCCTGGAAATGCAGTTTTATTTCCTGTTTCCCTTCATTATGCTAGCCGTGATGAGATTGGGCTTTGCCCGAGCCTGCTTAGCAATCATTATGTTGTGTGTTGTTGCCAAGCAGCTGTTACCCGGCTACTTTTCTGCGTTCCCGATGCCATCAATGATTCTGATAAAACTGCATCTGTTCATTGCTGGCATGTTTATTTCAGAAGCTATTCGCGCTAAGAAACTCAAATACGTAGTTTTTGCATTGGCTTCAGCTTGCATCAGCGTTTATATGCAGGACACTTTCAACAAGATGCGTTTCCTAGCCGAAATCGGTATGATTTTAATGATGGCAACCATCCTTTGGCCTCGAAACGAGGAGAGCACGTGGACAAGCGTATTACGCCTCCCACGCTGGATACTAACGAACAAATTCAGCGTATACATGGGAGATGTTTCCTACTCCGTGTATTTGCTGCACTTGTTAATCGTACTTCCAGTCGTCGCTTTCCTGCTGTCAAACACCCAATTTGCTGGCTGGCCCTCTGCCGTACGATTTATCGCCGCCTCCGCTATTATCCTCCCTCTCACTTATGGGATCGCATCCCTGCTGTATAAGTTTATCGAGAAGCCTGGAATTAAACTGGGTAAGAGCTTGATTAGCCGCGGTGAAGCCAAGAATCGTGGCTCAGTAGTCACTGACTGAACCCGAAAAAATCAGTTGGTACAAAAACGTAAACCCGGCCGTTTGTGCCGGGTTTTTTATTGTTATCAGTAAAACTGACATAACACATATGCAGATGTACATCGGCGAGCCAAAACGAAAAACCCCAGCAATCGTGAAGATTACTGGGGTCCGTAGACGCTTTGAGCGTCGGTACTGCTTATATGGTGCCGGCTACCGGAATCGAACTGGTGACCTACTGATTACAAGTCAGTTGCTCTACCTACTGAGCTAAGCCGGCTAAATTTGGCGGAAGGACAGAGATTCGAACTCTGGGAGCTGTTACACTCGACGGTTTTCAAGACCGTTGCCTTAAACCACTCGGCCATCCTTCCAATGGGCGCAGATATTAGCGCTACCGTTATGAAATGTCTATCGTTTCATGAAAAAAAATGCAGGAAAAAGTGCGTTTGCTTAAACTTCAAGCCGCTAACGGTTAAAAAATGAAAAACCCCGCAAAAGCGGGGCTGGATTGCTCACTTAATCGGGGATTATTTAGGCTGTGAGTCGTAATCAGAACAGGTCTGATAGCCTTTGTTCATCACATGTCCGGTATCGCTGTAGCTAACAAAATAGGTTTGCACTTTCCCGTCACGCGGCGCTACCGCATAGGTGTCGCAAGTCCCCTGAGCGTGAACCAAAGTCGCCGTGGTTGACGGTGGACCGGCAATGGCACGAACCTGCTGTTTGGTCATCCCTACTTTGACATCACTGACCACAGGCTCCTGAACGTAACTGGCGGCCCTGTCATAAGCCGTACAGCCGGCAAGAATAGAAAATGTCGCTGCTGTGCAAACGGCTAAAATCAGCTTGTTCGTCATGACTTGTCCTCTTGGAGTACGTTTGTTGTACTCTAAGTCTAGAAGAGGAAAGGCTTTTCTACAAATTTCACTTTGTCGATAGGTGCGGTTTACGCCGCCGCGTAGCCAGATACCACAGCAAATCACACAGCAGAAACATCAGTAAACTGACGCCCATCACCGGTAAACAAAAGCCCAGCAGCAGCGTCAGGCAGACAATCAGCAACAGCGGCCCTTTTGGCGTTTTGCGCAGCAACATAAAGGGGGAACGGGCAGGTTTACGTACTACTCGCGTTGGCCGACCTCGCCACCACATCAGGTACCCCATCACCACCATCGCCACCAACCCGGCGGCAAAGACCACCAGCACCAGCTCATTGACCAGGCCAAACAGGACGCCCATATGCAAATCGATTCCCCAGCGCGTTAATTTTGCCGCGAGCGGGTATTGTTCAAAACTGACGCGATCGGTAATGGCCAGAGTTACGGGATCGATAGCAACAGCATCAACCTGCGTCGGCCAACGGCGATCGATCTCCATGACCGTCCAGGCCTGCCCCGCCATCGCCGGCTGCTTGATTTCAACCCTGGCGGCGTCGATACCGGCCTGCCGTGCACCGACCAGGGCCCTGTCATACATGGCGCCATCCTGAGGCGGTTCCGCCCTGACCATCATATGCTCATGGTGTTCCGCATGATCGCCGGCAGGCACAGCGTCCTGCCCGTTGATCGCCGTAGACAGCGAGGGCGTCGACCAGCCGAATTGCTGGCGCAGCACGCTGATGTTCTCCCCGGCCCACTGTGACCAGGTCAGCCCGGTGGCAGAAAAGAACAGCAGGCCGACCAGCAGCAGTACGCCACTTTTTTCATGTAACCTGCGTAAACCACCACGCTGACGCGTTACCTTCTTACGCCTGCGCGCCCCCCAGAGGATCAGCCCCCCCAGCGCGGCAATCCATAGCCAGGAGGCTGCCAACTCGCTGTAATTGCGCCCTACATCCCCCAGCAACAGACTGCGGTGAAATTGGTCCAGCCAGGTGCGCAACGGCAATACGCCGCTGGTACCATAAACCGTCATTACGCCGTGCGTCTGCGCCGTAACCGGATCAACAAACACCGCCAAACGTTCCGAAGCCTGAAGCCCTGCGACGTTAAACAGTACCCGGGTATTCTCGCCCTCCGCCGGAGAAGGACGCACTGCCGACAGAGAAGCTTTTGATGGCGCTATCGCCTGAGCGGCCATAATCTGCTGTTTTAACGGCAGTGCCGGACCGGTACTGTCGTTATACAACTGCGGGGCATAAAGCCGTGATTCAATTTGCGGCGTCAAGGCATAAAATATGCCACTCAATGCCGCAATAAGTAAAAACGGCCCAACAAAAAAACCAATATAAAAATGAATCCGCATAGCCAACGGAATAAACCAACTGCGAGTAGTCACCTGCGGGTTAATATTCTGCGCAGCAGCAGGCAACGCAATATTGCGTTCAGACATGATAAGTCATCCGTGGTCAAATGGAATTACCCGGAATCTACCCGAATTAAACTCATTTAACAAACAGATTTCTTCTCTGTTTAGCTTAATTCTCATCAATGTTACAATAGTGGAACAACTGCTGACATTGTCATTCCTTTACGCTTTAACCCTGCAAGGACGCTCCTGGTGAAACTGTCAATTCAACATATGCGCACGCTGGCCTGGCTGGGCCTGTTCGCTATGTTGATGATATTCATCGCGCCATCAATTTCCACCCATCTTGCAAAAAATAGCATGGATAACAGCGAGATGACTGGCATGCCCATGAGTGCGGAGCATGCTGGACACAGGACAATGATGAGCCAGAAACTCGCCGATAGCCCGCTGGCAGGGCACAACATGGCGGACATGAGCACCGGCGACTGTTTTAACTTCTGTGGCTACTGCAGCCTGTTTCATCATAGCCCGCCACTGGTCATTTTGCCGTCAGCACTCCCGGCGATCAATATTCAACGCGCGCCATCCCTTATTCAAAATCTTTTTCACATTATTATCCCCTCTGCCTTTCCGCCTTATCAAACCCGGGCACCACCTTTCATCCTCATTAATTTTATTAAATATATCTAAACCACATGCCTTATTTTATTGGGTAGGGTTAATTGCGCCAAAATAAAATAGAAAGATAACTTAATCTTTACTTTGCTGCTGTTTTAACTGCGTCTCAAAAGCCCGTTGAGACTGTTGCACATATTGCTGTAACCCCAGCCGATCGACAAAAGCTTCCCGATCGCCAGCCTGAAGTCGCGCCATTTTATTTTCCAGATCGAAGCGCGTTCCCTTATTGGCGATAAAAATATCCGCGTGCTGCTGGGCCAAAAGCCTAAAGCTGCTGCGGATGTCCTGCACCAGACTCGGGTAGTTTTTGTTATCGACCAGATAGTAGTCCGGGGTTGCCAAACTGTCGGCATAGACCAGCCGATAGGTTTTCCCGCTCTGCCGCAGCGTGGTCGTCCATGAAGTGGCGCCAGGCAAATGCCCCGGCGTCATTAACGCCGTAAATTTCAGCCCGCCCAAAGTAACGCTATCCCCTTGCCCGACGATAATGTCGGTGTTCACCGCTGGAAAACTCAGCGCATCCCCTAAGGCAAAATCCTGTTTTCCTCCCCGTGCCAACTGTTGGGCATTGGCGGCGCTGGCAACCACTTTCGCCCCGCTCCAGGCTTTCAAACGAGCGATGCCTCCAGCCTGATCGAGACGTGCGTGACTGTTAAGAATGAATCGCAAGTCCTTGATGTTGAAACCCAATGCCTCAATATGGGATTTTATCACCGGTGCACTGGCATCCAACCCCGCGTCAATAAGAATCAATCCTTCCGGCGTGCTGAACAGCACGGAAGAAAGGTTGCGTGTGCCGACATAATACAGCTGAGGGAAAATCTGGAATGGCGCCACCGGCTGCGCCCATTGCTCAAACAGTGAATAGGGCGGCGCACTGGACAACGGTTGCGCAGGATCGAGCTGTGCCTGAGCGTTAAAGCACAGTGAGAATGTCATAGCCATCAGATAACCCATGTTTTTTTTCATGTTTCAGCTCTACGGGGAAAAACAGGGCTGAAGTATACTCAGCCTAATATTGAAGCGTATTCAATTTAAAAGGCTATTAATGAACATTCTGCAAATGGACATGAACCTGCTGAAAGTGCTCTACCTGTTGACCAGCACCGGATCCAGCCAGAAAACGGCGGATAAGCTCGGCATCAGCACTTCTGCCGTCAGTCACGCCCTGGCCCGCTTGCGTGAGGTGCTGGATGAGCCTCTGTTCCGGCGGGAAGGGCATCGCCAGGTGCCGACGCTGTTTGCCCTGTCGCTTAAAGAAACGCTAACGCCCTTGTTCTCTTCGCTGGACAGTGAATTGTTCGGCCATGTGCCGGATGCGCCACGGCATTTCACCCTGGTTGTGCCGCCGGCACTGCATCCGATCTTATTGCCGTTGCTGGCGCAGAAAAGCACGCTTGCCAATGCCGATATCCGCTGCCAAAACTTTGAGCGACGTTCATGGCGCACTGAGCTGCTGGAAGGCGCGGTAGATATGGTGATTGCCGTTGGCGATCACCAACAGCGCACCAGCGCGCTGCGTTATGAGCTTATTGGCAGCACCCGCCTGGTGGCGGTATTCGGAACGCCGTTGCGCCAGGTATTAGGTCACAAAAGCGGACTGACATTTGGTGAACTGGCAGACTACCCGCACTATTACTGCCATCCCTGGCAACAGGCAGAGAACGAACTTGACCGTCAGTTGGAACGCCAGGGTTTACAACGCAGGATCCAGCTCAGCTGTGCCGATTACGCGCAGTTGCCACCGGTACTGCGCGCAGCGCCACTGATGGCGGTAGTTCCGCAACCCTGGTTCAACGCACAGCAGGACAAGCAGGGACTGTACGCCCTGCCGATCCTGGACGATCTGGCGATTGGTTATCTGTTTTCACACTATCGCCAGGGTGAAATCGAGTGGAAAAAACGGCTGATCTCCTCTCTCCATGCGGAACTCAAACCCTATTATCACTAACGGTAATCAGAAGCCAAACTCGCTCAGGGCCGCAATATCATCCGGGCGGCGACCGAGCGGCCAGTGGAATTGCCGATCCTGCTCGCGGATCGGCATATCGTTGATGCAGGCGTGTCTGTTGATCATCTGGCCATCCGTATTGAACTCCCAGTTCTCGTTACCAAAACTGCGGTACCAGTTGCCGGAGTCATCACGCCATTCGTAAGCAAAACGCACTGCGATGCGCGCCCCGTCAAATGCCCATAATTCTTTGATCAGCCGATATTCCAATTCCTTTGCCCACTTGCGTTGTAAAAAAGCACAGACAGCCTCACGGCCATCAACAAACTCAACGCGATTACGCCAATGGGTATCGACCGAATAGACCTGTGCTACCCTTTCCGGATCGCGGCTGTTCCAGGCATCTTCCGCCAAACGGACTTTCTCAATCGCCGATTCACGGGTAAAGGGCGGCAAGGGGGGTTTAATGCTCATAGCTTACCTCGGAGGTTAAATTAATGTAGACAGATTTGTCTACATCATTAAGCTAGCGCATGTAGACAGAGTTGTCTACAATCATTGAAATCGATGCTCAGGAGATATTTCAATGTCCGCTCCCCCTCAGGTTCTTCCCCCGCGCCAGCGTATCCTGCTGACAGCCCACGATCTGTTTTACCGCGATGGAGTACGCGCGACCGGTATCGATCGCATCATTAGCGAATCTGGCGTAGCAAAAGTGACCTTTTATCGCCATTTCCCCAGTAAAAACGAGTTGATTGAGGCGTTTCTGGCTTACCGTCATGAGCAATGGTTGAGCTGGTTCAGTCAGTCACTGACACAGTATGTCGAGCAGTTCGGGGATGTCTTACCTGCCTTGGTGCCTTGTCTCGAGGAATGGTTTAGCGATCCGCACTACCGCGGCTGCGCTTTTATCAATACGGCGGTTGAACTGGCGGATATGTTGCCGGAAAGCCTGGACATCGCCCGCCGACACAAGCAGCAAATGGCCGAGGAGCTCGCTCGCTATCTGCCCCTTGGCCCGAAGCGAGAACAACGGGCAGAGATGCTGGCGATGCTGATTGACGGGGCGATCGTCAAGGTGCAAATAGAGCAGCAACCGCAGAATGCCTTATTGCTGCTGAGGGAAATGCTGAACTCATTAGCCAAAGTATGGGGTGATCAGTAATTCGCCCAAATCCCCGGCGTCACCAGTTCCAGCAGGTGGCCATCGGGATCGCGGAAGTAGATGCTCTCACCGCCGTGATCCCAGCTCATCCGCCCTTCTATCTCGATCCCCTGAGTCGTCAGATGTTGCTCCCAATGCGGCAACTGTTCTTTCGCCACCGCTAACCCGATATGCAGTGGCCCGCTGCCGTCATGCGGGGGGATATACCCTTCTGGATAATGCGCGCCTTTCAGCGAGTCCCCTTCGATAAACAACAGCAACACGCTTTGTTCACCGACGTTGTAAGCGCGGAAACGCTCGTTCGCCACCATCACCGGCAGTTTTAAAACCTGCTGATAGAATGCAGCGGCGCGTTCGATATCTTTGACGTACAGTACGGTTTCAACCACCCGATTTATGCTGAGTTCCATGCTAACCTCCTGATTTATCTCTGTGTAGAAAGTTTAGGTAAGCCGCAGGATCTCAGAATGGCAATCCGTGCCTCATTCATGCCAATTCGTGCCAAAC
Organism: Serratia sp. AXJ-M; assembly: GCF_046531865.1. Lineage (NCBI taxonomy): Bacteria > Pseudomonadati > Pseudomonadota > Gammaproteobacteria > Enterobacterales > Yersiniaceae > Serratia > Serratia sp. AXJ-M. The sequence continues at coordinate 3,537,218 of NZ_CP059394.1, forward strand.
CGCAGGCAAAAAAAAACGCGGCCCGAAGGCCGCGTGGTGACACTCACACTCTGTTGCTTAGAACTGGTAAACCAGGCCCACGGCAACCACGTTGTCGGTGTTGATCCCGGCAGACTTGGTGAAGTCGTTGTCGTCCAACAGGTTGATTTTGTAGTCAACGTAGGTGGACATGTTTTTGTTGAAGAAGTAGGTCGCACCCAGATCCACAAATTTGACCAGATCTTCGTCGCCGTAATCCTTGCCGTTAGCGGCCAGACCCAGGTTTTTACCTTTGGTTTGGTTATAACCAACGAATGGACGCAGACCGAAGTCAAACTGGTAGTGCGCGTAAGCTTCGATACTTTGCGCCTTGTTGGCATAACCGTAAGCGTCGCTGCTGGTAGAGCCAAAGCGTGCGGCATTGTAAGACTGGGTGAACATCACGGCCAGGTAAGCGTCGTTGGCGTCATATTTCAGACCGCCAGAATAACCTTCAGCACGATCGCCACGGCCCATGATGCCGCTGTATGCGCCACCGCCGTTTTGCTCGCTGGTACGTTTGGAGCTAAAGAAGGCACCTGCCGCGCTGATGCCATAGCCGATGTCGTAGTTCACCGACATGCCGTAGCCGTCGCCGTTCTGATTGAGAACTTCACGGCCGTTGTTAGACTCTTCGCCGCTGCCGTTTTTACCCTGGTACTGCAGAGCAAAGTTCAGGCCGTCAACCAGACCGAAGAAGTCGGTGTTACGGTAAGTTGCCAAACCGCTGGAGCGTTGGAACATGAATTGGTCGGCACCGTAAGTGGAGCCGTCGAACTCAGGCTGCAAGTCGGTATAAGCCGCAACGTCATACAGCACGCCGGTGTTACGGCCGTAGTCAAATGAACCGTAATCGCCAAACTTCAGGCCGGCAAAGCCATAACGGGTAAAGTTCTTGTTGTCTTGGCTTTCAGCGTGGTTGAGGTTTGCCTGATATTCCCATTGACCAAAACCGGTCAACTGGTCGCTGATTTGTGTTTCGCCACGCAGGCCGAAACGCATATAAGACATGTCGCCATCAGAGCCATTGTTGTCAGAGAAATAGTGAAGACCATTGATCTTGCCGTACAGATCCAGTTTATTGCCGTCTTTGTTGTAGATTTCCGCCGCACCTGCGGTGCCTGCAACCAGCAGTGCGGGGACGATCAGAGAAAGAACTCGAAGTTTCATTGTTATTATCCTCGTTTATTATGTCGAGCTATGGCCACTGCCCTTTTGAGCATTATTAGCACGACTGTGCATTACCATTCTGGTAACAAGGGTAATATTAATCCAGAAAGAAAATGATACCAAGTATCCGATAGTGTTTCAGTGTGATTATTAAAGGTTTCCAAATGTAAAATTGAGCGAACTTCCACAAAACATTACAGACATAAAAAATAAGGCACGCAATGACAAAAAACACACTTATAGATATAAAATCATGTAGTTATACAAAAACTTAAGAAAAAAAAGATAGCCATACAAAAGTCACTATCAATAAGCACATTGTGCCAAAAGAATCCCATAACGCTGACGTTATAATAATCCCGCTATCATCATTATTTTCATTATTACCTTCATTATCTGTAAGATAATTTTTTGTACATTCTGTACACTTCAACCGGCTTATGGCCGGTTTTTTTATTTCCTCATACTTAGCTCACATTTCATCTTAATTCGCACTTTATGCCAAAAAATAATCACTTGAAGATATTATCCCCCCAATTAACTTCCGCACTAATAGCTAATCTTTTCTTCTGTTTTAGACTACTTATTAAGCGCACTAATTTGGAAAGCATTTTATTGCTTAAATAACTTTCGCTTCGTGCTGCAGGGTTTTGAACCAACAACATTGGTCGCACGGTTGCTATTTTGATAACCTGCACAAAATGCCCCGAAGAAGATGAACCATGCTATTTCAACCCGAAGCGCTATGGCGTCGGCTACAAAGCTCCCCTTTCCGCGCCAAATTTCGTCTGAATCCCAAAGACCAGCTTTATTTTGAAACCAAAGGCTTGCCGCTGATCCTCAGCCATGCACGAGATTTTATCGATCAACGGTTGGCTGCGCCTTTTCCGAACAATGACGGCAAGCAGACCCCCATGCGCGGCCATCCGGTGTTTGTCGCCCAGCACGCCACCGCGACCTGTTGTCGTGGTTGCCTGGCCAAGTGGCATAACATTCCGCAAGGGCAAGCACTTAGCGAACAGCAAAAGCAGTATATTGTGCAGGTCATTGGCCTGTGGCTGGAACGTCGCGCAGCACCGAAGGCCAATGACGGCGCAATTCCTTTCGACCCGGATCGCGGATTGTGATAAAAACATTCCATAACTTTCAGTCCCTCTTCCACAATAGATCCCAAAGCCCACATGACATCCACCTTATGCAATGAACAGCAAAAACCCGGGGTACCGGCTCAGATCGCCACGCGGCTGGCCTTTTTTGTCGCCGGGTTCGGCATGGCCGCCTGGGCGCCCCTGGTTCCCTTCGCCAAAGCGCGCATCGGCATTGATGATGGCTCTCTCGGTCTGTTGCTGCTGTGCATTGGTGCGGGTTCGATGCTGGCGATGCCGCTCACCGGTTTTCTGACCGGCAGATTGGGCTGTCGGCCGGTGATCTTGCTTGCTGGTTTGGCGCTGTGCATCGATTTACCGCTGCTGGTGCTGATGAATACCACCCTGGGCATGGCGTTGGCACTGCTGCTGTTTGGCGCAGCAATTGGCATGATCGATGTGGCAATGAATATACAGGCCGTGGTGGTCGAGCGTGCCAGCGGCAAGGCAATGATGTCGGGCTTTCATGGTTTCTTCAGCGTTGGCGGCATTGCCGGCGCCGGGGGCGTTAGCATCATGTTGTGGCTGGGACTCTCCCCTCTGTTGGCGACCTGTGTCACCGTATTGACCATCGCGGCGTTGCTAACCGTAGCCAGCCGCAATTTGCTGCGCGAAAGCGGCGGTGAAGAAGGTGGACCGATGTTCGTCGTGCCACGCGGTTGGGTGATGTTTATCGGCATTCTGTGCTTTATCATGTTCCTGGCGGAAGGGTCGATGCTCGACTGGAGCGCCCTGTTCCTCACTACCCTGCGTGGGGTTGACCACAGCCAGGCCGGATTAGGCTATGCGTTGTTCTCCATCACCATGACCCTCGGCAGGTTGAACGGTGACCGCATCGTCAACGCCCTGGGCAGATATAAGGTCTTGCTGCTCGGCAGCCTGTGTGCCGCTATCGGTCTGAGCATGGCGATTGTGTTCGATAATGCCATGGTCTCGTTGATCGGGTTTATGCTGGTAGGGTTGGGTGCCTCTAACGTGGTGCCGATCCTGTTCAGTGCCGCAGGCAATCAACATGATATGCCGGCCAATCTGGCTATCGCCTCAGTGACTACCGTAGGCTATGCCGGTATTCTCGCCGGGCCGGCGTTAATCGGCTTTATCGCCCAGTTCTCCAGCCTGACGGTCGCCTTTGCCTGCGTTGCCGTCTTACTGCTGGCTGTTACCGCCAGCGCCCGGGCGATAACCCGTTGATTCAGGAATGCGCAGTCAACTATGCAAAACAAACAACTGACCATTAGCTCAAGCAATATTACCCGTTGCTTCCTGCTATTTGCCGTGCTGCTGACGATTGCCATTGGCCTGTACGGCTACAACTATACCAACGCCTGGCTGGCGGAGAAAAAATATGCGCTGAACAGCATCGCCAATGGGCTGCAAAAGCGCATCGACAACTATCGCTACGTCACCTATCAGATCTACGATAAATTCGGCAATGCGGCCTCCCTGAACGTCGATCCCAGCCTGCAGGAAACCCGACTGCGGCCGGACGTTTACTACCTGGAAAAACCGCATAAGAAAACCGACGCGGTCATTTTTGGCAGCCATGAAGAAGGGACATTGGCGATGATCGCCAATATTTCAGACTATCTGGATGCCCGCTGGGGTGCCAAGACCGAAAATTACGCCATGTATTACCTTAATGGTCAGGACAACAGCCTGAGTCTGATCACCACTCAGCCGTTAAAAGAGTTGGCCTCTCGCTTCAAGGAAAACTACCTGACGACGTCGGCGGAAGATCGTCGCGCCGAAATGCTGCAACAGGCGAACATGCTCGACGAGCGCGAAAGCTTTTCCGCCTTACGCAAGCAACGTTTCCAAAACGCCTATTCGTTTTCAATCCGTACGACCTTCAATCAACCGGGGCATTTGGCCACGGTGATCGCCTTCGATTTGCCGATTAACGATATCATCCCGATTAATATGGCGCGTGCCAACTTTATGCTGCTGCCCGATAACACCAATCTGGACGATGGAACTCTGCCGATTGAAGGCACCACCAACGCCGGTATAACGATGAGCGGCAACTGGGTGGAATTCAGCGCTTCCCTGCCCAACGCACCGCTGAAAGTGGTTTACCGCGTCTCCGCCATCAGCCTGACCATAGATCTGCTGCGTAACAATATTTGGCTGATTGCCATCAATTTGCTGCTGTTGGCGCTGTCGCTGGCAGGCATTTACTTTATTCGTCGACAATACATTCGCCCTAGCGAGAACATGGCGGTTGAACTGGAGGCCGAACGCGCGCTGAATCAAGAGATTATCGCCAGCCTGCCTTCCGGCCTGCTGGTGTACAACTTTGCCAGCAATACGGTGATCGCCAGCAATAAGATTGCCCAACATCTGCTGCCTCACCTCAGCCTACAAAAAATCGCTCATATGGCCGAACAGCACCACGGGGTGATTCAAGCGACGGTCAACAATGAGGTGTATGAAATTCGCATTTTCCGCAGCCAGCTCTCAGCGGAAACTTACCTGTTCCTGTTAAACGATCAGGACAAGGAAGTCATGGTCAACAAGCGGTTGCAGCAGGCACAGCGCGAGTACGACAAAAATGTACAGGCACGCAAACTGATGCTGCACAATCTGGGGATCGAACTGAACCAACCGGTGCGCCAAATGCACGATCTGGCCGAGCGCCTGCGTACGCAACCGGATGAAGAACAACAGCAAGCGCTGCTAACAGAGTTGACCACACAGTCATCCTCGGTGCTGGGCTTGATTGAAAACATCACCCTGCTCACCCGGCTGGAAACTCAGGACTGGCAACCTTCGCGCCACCCGTTCAGCCCTTTGGCCCTGATAGATGAATTACTGCGTGAAGCCCTGCCTTCCATCAATCAAAAAGGACTGTCGCTGTTCAATCATTTCCAGCTTGATGTCGAGCAGCAATATATCGGTGACGCTAACGCGCTACGCAAGGTGATCTCGCTGCTGGTGCATTACGCGATTATCACTACCGCCTGCGGCAAGATTTCGCTGGTGGTTGATCATGAACCCGAGCACCCCGATCGCCTGGTGTTCCACATCAATGATACCGGCTCGGGTATTTCCAACGAGGAAATCAGTAACCTCAACTATCCGTTCCTCAGCCAAACGCTGGTGGATCGTTTTAATCATGGTTCCGGCCTGACCTTCTTCTTGTGCAACCAGCTATGCAAAAAACTCAACGGCCAGTTGGATATTCGCAGCAAGGTCGACATCGGCACCCGCTACACCATTCGCGTACCGATGGAAATGGAGAAAAAGGAGACGGAAGCGCAGGAAAAACTGCTCGATGGCGTAACCGCCCTGTTGGACATCACGTCCGAAGAAGTGCGCGGCATTGTTACCCACTTGCTGCACGCCTATGGCGCGAGCTGCATCATTGCCGATGAACGCCAGATTAACCGCGACTACGACGTTCTACTGACCGACAACCCGCAAAGGGCTGACGATTATACCCTGCTGCTGACCAGCGATGAGGCCGGATGGCAACAGCTTGAAAAACGGTATATTCGGGTAAACTATAACCTGAGTGGCGCAATGATAGACGCCGTGCTGATGCTGATTGAGCAGCAAATGGCCGCGTTGGAACAGCCGGAAAGTCCGCTTTCGCTGACCGCCGATGATATCCAACTCTATGAAAAACAATTGAAATCAAGTGATTACTATGGCCTGTTTGTTGATACAGTACCCGACGATATCAAAAAACTGTATACTGAGGCGGGCAGCAGTGATTTCAATGCTCTGTCACAGACAGCACACCGCCTGAAAGGCGTGTTTGCCATGTTAAATCTGCTTCCCGGCAAGCAACTGTGTGAATCGTTAGAACAGCACATCGCAGACGGTGATGCGCTCAAGATCGAGAATAACATCAGTCAGATTGATTTTTTCGTCAGCAGACTGCTGGAGCAAGGTAGCCAACAACATGAATAACCTGAACGTAATTATTGCTGATGACCATCCTATCGTACTGTTTGGCATCCGGAAGTCACTTGAGCAAATTGAATGGGTGAATGTCGTTGGGGAGTTTGAAGACTCAACAGCACTGATCAACAATCTGTCCAAGCTGGACGCCAACGTACTGATCACCGACCTTTCAATGCCGGGCGATAAATATGGCGACGGCATTACGCTGATCAAATACATCAAACGCCATTATCCGCAGTTGTCGATCATCGTTCTGACCATGAACAACAACCCGGCCATTCTGAGCGCCGTGTTGGATCTGGATATCGAAGGTATCGTACTGAAACAGGGCGCGCCTACCGACCTGCCGAAAGCGCTGGCCGCACTGCAAAAAGGCAAGAAGTTCACGCCGGAAAGCGTCTCCAAGCTGTTGGAGAGGATCAGCGCCAGCGGCTACGGTGACAAACGCCTGTCGCCAAAAGAGAGCGAAGTACTGCGTCTGTTCGCCGAAGGTTTCCTGGTGACCGAAATCGCCAAGAAACTCAACCGCAGCATCAAAACCATCAGCAGCCAGAAGAAATCGGCGATGATGAAGCTGGGTGTCGAGAACGATATTGCGCTGCTCAACTACCTCTCTTCCGTCAGCATGGCACCGCTGGACAAAGAATAAACAACTCGGTAGTTAACAAGGGCGCGGCATTTTGCTGCGCCCTTTTGCTTTTAGGCCTCTTCAGACTCGGCGCGCACATAGCGCACCTGCTGGCTGTAAAACGCCAATGTTTGTTCCAGCGTTTCCAGCGTCACCGGTTTCGACAGGCAATTATCCATGCCGGCCTCAATACAACGCTGCTTCTCTTCAGCCAAGGCATTCGCCGTGACGCCGATCACCGGGGAAGTAAACTGCATTTCACGCAGGCGCTGAGTCAGGTGATAGCCATCCATGTTCGGCATATTGACGTCGGTCAGTACGATGTCGACGGTGTTACGACTGAGTACATCCAACGCATCGACCCCATCATTGGCCGTCACCACCTGGTAGCCCAGCGAGCTAAGCTGATCGGACAGCAACCGACGGTTGATCGGATGGTCGTCCACCACCAGTAAATGAATATCACCGTTGTCGATCAAGCTGGCCTTGGCCGGCACCGGCAATTGTGCCAGGGTATTGCCGCTTTCAGCTTGAGTGCCAAACAGCCGGTTAAGCAGCACCAGGGTTTCACGCGGCGTAGAGGTGCTGTGCATCCAGTAACCCGGGCGCGTTTCCTGCGACGGGCCGATGTGTTCAATGGAAAATTGGATCTGCGCCAGCAGCGGCGTGCTAATCATCAACGGGTGATCGCTGAGCATCACTTCGCCTTCGGCGGTGTCCTGCCCCTGATGGCGTAATACCGTCGCACCATAACCGCCCAGGATTTCCATCAGATAACTTTCCAGCCGCTGGTTGCGAATATCCAGCCACAGCGTTTTGCCCTGCCAAGTATCGCTCGGCTGCGGGATCGGGAACTGGGCGCTAAACAGAGGAATACGGATGGTGAACAGGCTGCCTAATCCCGGTTCGGATTCAACGGCAATGTCGCCGTCCATCATGTTGATCAGCTTCTCGCAAATCGCCAGCCCCAGCCCGGTACCCTGGAAATGGCGCTGCACACCGCTGCCCACCTGGAAGAACGGGTCGAACAGGCGGGTAATTTCTTTCTCCGGGATACCAACGCCGGTGTCACGAACGCTGAATTCCAGATAATTGCCGCGGGTGCAGACCTGCAGGATGATGCAGCCGGTATCGGTGAACTTAATGGCGTTGTTCAACAAGTTGGACAACACCTGCTGCAACCGTACCGGATCGCCGGAAATGCGCTCAGGCACGTTTTGCTCGATAAAGCAGTACAGCCCCAACCGCTTCTTCACCACCAGCGGTAAGTAGTTGCCGGCGATGTGGGTAATCACCTCCAGACAGGAGAACTCCCGCGGTTCAATCTTCAACTGCTCGGATTCAATTTTCGAGAAGTCCAGAATATCGCTGATGATCTTCAGCAGCAGCCCGGAAGAGTTGTTCATCGCATTGACCAGTCGATCAACGCCCTGCGGTAACGCCTTGGTCTGCAGCAAATCGAGGTTGCCGATAATGCCGTACAGCGGCGTACGCAGCTCATGGCTAACGGTCGCCAGGAACATCGATTTCGATTGGCTGGCCTGTTCCGCGGCGGCGGCCATCTCTTGCAGCGATTCTTCCATTTTCACGCGGGCGCTGACATCCACCAGCACACAAATCGCCACATCCTCATTACGATAGCGAGAATGAACGAAGCTGATCTGCAGGTTATTGTTATTGCTGGTCATCACATCTACAAAATTCACCTGCTGTTCGCAGATGATGCGCGTAATGCGGTCACGGTCTTCGTGGGTCAGTAAGTTGATGTAATTGTGCGCCAGTTCGTTACTGAGGATATTGGTGCCGTCGCTGATGCGCAGAATACAGATGCCCACCGGCGCCGAGGCGACAATTTTACGGTTAAACTGCTCATGTTCTTCCAGCCGGAAGGCGTTATCCTCTGCCGGCAGGAACATTTTGCGTTCAAACAGCCAGGCCAGGCTGAATAGCACGATGGCGGACAGCAGATTCAGCAGCACCGCATTGAGGATCAGCATTTTGAAGCGCTCAACCACCGTCTTCACCGGCACCGCATACACGATGCTGAGCGAGGATGGCGGCAACGCCTTTTTCATGATGAGATCGCGGTAATTATCGACGTAACCAAAGTAGGCTTGTTCCAGCGGATAACTGTCGGGCGCTTGCGCATTGCGCTCACCATCCGCCAGCTGCAGTATCGGTTCGTTGTTCTCATCCAGCAGGGTGACGGCGATCGGCAGGTTGCCGGTAGTCACGAAGTCTTCCAGACGTATAGTCTGCTCAATGCCCAGCAACGCTTCCAGCTTGGAGCCAATATAGATTGGCGTCAGTACATACAGATAGCCGACATCCGGCCGCTGCTGGCTTGGGCTGATCCAATACAGGTTATTGTCTTTATCCTGGTTCTTGGCGTTGCGATATTTAAGGATGCGCTCATGCAGCGTTTTCAGCGCATCTGAGCGGTTGGCTACGCCGCTGCTGCCGCCGAACTCAGCCATGCACAGGCTATCCCCGCCGATAAAAAACACCCGGTTGAGATCGTAGGCCGCGACAAAATTCTCTTTCCAATACTGGATCAACCCGCTCAGCGAATTGAGCGAGCTGCGGTAAGTGCTATTAAGCGAACAGTTGGACTCCGGATAGAGCGGGAAAAACTCTGGCGGGCTGCTCTTGCCAGGAAAGATGCCGCTGAACATGTCCAGGCTGCTGACCGAGCCATTGAGACGGTTTTCTGCCATATATTTGATATCACGAATGATATCGGCCGAATGGCGGATGTAGCCCTGCGCCTGATCAAAATTCAGATTGTAGTCCTGCCGAATGTCAGACTCTTTCTGATGCAGGATATTCAGGATATAGAAAGTGGTGAGCAACGCCCCCAACGACCACAGCATTATCGCCAGCACCCGGAACAGATAGCGGGAAATCTTTAACGTGGTGCGAAAAGAGGCTAAATATTTCAATCGGATACCATACAAATGTGAGTGGTGACCAGCGCGTTTATAGCAGAGCCGGGAGCTGTTGGCTTGAGTTCGCTAATTAAACCATATAACTGAAAAAGGGCCTAGCATCGCTGCCAGGCCCTGTATTTCTCAGTGCAATAGTGGCGTTAGTCGCCGCCTATGGCTTAGGCGTTGTCATCTTCCGCGTCGTCTACCGCTTCAGAATCGTCGTCGCCTTCGTCCAGCGGCGTAGCGTCTTCTTCTACGGCTTCTGCGCCGGCTTCCAGACTATCCAGCTCTTCGTCCTCTACCGGTTCGGCAACGCGCTGCAGGCCGACGACATTCTCATCTTCCGCAGTACGGATCAGCGTAACACCCTGGGTATTACGGCCAACCACGCTGACTTCCGAAACGCGAGTACGCACCAGCGTACCGGCATCGGTGATCATCATGATCTGATCGGTGGTATCCACCTGCACCGCACCCACTACCTGACCATTACGCTCACTCACCTTGATGGAGATAACCCCTTGGGTGGCACGTGATTTGGTCGGGTATTCGGTGACCGCAGTACGCTTACCGTAGCCGTTCTGGGTAACGGTCAGAATATCGCCTTCACCGCGAGGCACAATCAGGGAGATAACGCTGTCGCCTTCACCCAGGTTGATACCGCGCACGCCGGTAGCCGTACGGCCCATTGAACGCACCTGCGTTTCCGGGAAGCGAACCACTTTACCGTTGGCGGAGAACAGCATGACTTCGTTACTGCCGTCGGTCAGGTCAACACCAATCAGCTCGTCACCCTCATTGAGGTTAACGGCGATGATGCCGGCGCTGCGTGGACGGCTAAAGTCGGTCAACGCGGTTTTCTTCACGGTGCCGCTGGCGGTTGCCATGAACACATGACGCCCTTCTTCATACTCGCGCACCGGCAGAATGGCGGTGATACGCTCATTGGCTTCCAGTGGCAGCAAGTTGACGATTGGACGACCACGTGCGCCACGGCTGGCTTCAGGCAGTTGATACACCTTCATCCAGTACAGGCGGCCACGGCTGGAGAAGCACAGGATCGTATCGTGGGTGTTAGCCACCAACAGACGATCGATAAAGTCTTCTTCTTTAATACGTGCAGCAGACTTGCCCTTACCGCCGCGGCGTTGCGCTTCATAGTCGCTCAATGGCTGATACTTCACATAGCCCTGGTGCGACAGCGTAACTACCACGTCTTCCTGGTTGATCAGGTCTTCGATATTGATATCGGACGTGTTGGCGGTGATCTCGGTACGGCGGCCGTCGTTGTACTGCTCTTTAATTGCGACCAGCTCTTCGCGGATCACTTCCATCAGGCGGTCTGGGTTTTCCAGAATAAAGATCAGCTCGGCAATGGCGGTCAGCAGCTCTTTATACTCGTCCAGCAGCTTTTCATGCTCCAGGCCGGTCAGTTTCTGCAGGCGCAGATCCAAAATCGCCTGAGCTTGCTGCTCGGTCAGGTAATATTTGCCGTCACGGATACCGAACTCCGGCTCCAGCCACTCAGGGCGAGCCGCGTCATCACCCGCGCGTTCCAGCATGGCGCCTACATTACCCAGATCCCACGCCTGAGCGACCAAACCGGCTTTCGCTTCCGCAGGGGTTGGCGCACGACGGATCAGTTCGATGATCGGATCGATGTTGGCCAGAGCGATAGCTAAGGCTTCCAGAATGTGGGCGCGATCGCGAGCTTTACGCAGTTCAAAGATGGTACGACGGGTGACCACTTCACGGCGGTGACGAACAAACGCCTGCAAAATGTCTTTCAGGTTCAGCAACTTAGGCTGGCCCTGGTGCAATGCCACCATGTTGATGCCGAAGGTGACCTGCAATTGCGTCAGTGAGTACAGGTTGTTCAGTACCACTTCGCCAACCGCATCGCGTTTGATCTCAACCACGATACGCATACCGTCTTTGTCGGACTCGTCGCGCAGTGCGCTGATGCCTTCCACGCGCTTTTCTTTCACCAGCTCGGCGATCTTCTCGATCAGACGCGCCTTGTTCACCTGATACGGGATCTCGTGAACAATAATGGTTTCGCGCCCGGTCTTGGCATCGGCTTCCACTTCAGCGCGTGCGCGCAGATAGATTTTGCCGCGCCCGGTGCGGTAGGCCTCTTCGATACCGCGGCGACCGTTGATGATCGCCGCCGTCGGGAAGTCCGGCCCCGGGATGTGTTCCATCAGGCCTTCGATGCTGATGTTTTCATCATCGATATAGGCCAGACAGCCGTTGATAACCTCTGACAGGTTATGCGGCGGAATGTTGGTGGCCATACCCACGGCAATACCCGACGAGCCGTTAACCAGCAGGTTCGGGATCTTGGTTGGCATGACGGCTGGGATCTGCTCGGTGCCATCGTAGTTAGGCACGAAGTCGACGGTTTCTTTTTCCAGATCCGCCAGCAGTTCGTGAGCAATTTTTGACATGCGCACTTCGGTATAACGCATTGCCGCGGCGGAGTCGCCGTCGACGGAACCGAAGTTACCCTGACCGTCCACCAGCATATAGCGCAGTGAGAAAGGTTGAGCCATACGCACGATGGTGTCGTAAACCGCGCTGTCACCGTGTGGGTGATATTTACCGATGACGTCCCCGACGACACGGGCCGATTTCTTGTATGGTTTATTCCAGTCGTTACCCAGTACGTTCATCGCGTACAAAACGCGGCGGTGTACCGGCTTCAGTCCATCACGAACATCTGGCAGCGCACGTCCGACAATTACGGACATCGCGTAGTCCAGATACGAGTTTTTCAACTCGTCTTCGATGTTTACCGGTGTGATTTCTCTGGCAAGGTCGCTCATGGAGCTGCTATCCCTCTACTAATGATTCATCTGCCCGCTGCCATAGTGGCAAAGGTGTAAAACTATATCACAAAGCACGCTTTACGGGAAAATAACCGCCGCCGATTCACTGAAATTGTGCATATATGTGCGCTAAAAATGCATCGGCGCAGACGGCGCTGCGCCGGAACATGTATAATCCGCGCAACGAGAACCAGGAGCCAAATACGCCCATGAATGCAGAATCATCCAGCCAAGCGCAAAACGTAGACCATCAGGAAATCGCCAAGTTCGAGGCCGTGGCCTCTCGCTGGTGGGATTTGGAAGGTGAGTTCAAACCGCTGCACCGTATCAACCCGCTGCGTCTGAATTATATCCTGCAACGTTCAGGCGGCATTTTTGATAAAACCGTCCTCGACGTGGGCTGCGGTGGCGGCATTCTGGCGGAAAGCATGGCGCGTGAAGGTGCCAAAGTGACCGGTTTGGACATGGGCGCCGAGCCATTGCAAGTGGCCCGATTACACGCGCTGGAAACCGGCATGAATGTGAATTACGTGCAGGAAACGGTAGAGAGCCACGCCCAGGCCAACCCACAAAAATACGACGTCGTGACCTGCATGGAAATGCTGGAGCACGTTCCCGATCCGGCTTCGGTGGTGCGCGCCTGCGCTCACCTGGTCAAACCGGGTGGTCATGTGTTCTTCTCCACCATCAACCGCAACACCAAGGCCTGGCTGATGGCGGTCATAGGTGCGGAATATATTCTGAAGATGGTCCCGCAGGGTACCCACGACCATAAGAAATTCATCCGCCCTTCTGAACTGATCGGCTGGATCGACCACACGCCGCTGCGCGAAAAACACATGATTGGCCTGCATTACAACCCGATCACCGACCACTTCAAGCTGGGCGGCAACGTTGATGTGAACTACATGGTACATACTCAACACGAAGGCTGATGCCGCTCTCAAATGCGGTGAGTATTTAAGCGCTCGCCGCACAAAAATAAATGCCCTTCTTCAGGCCCCGTCATTGGCCTTCTCACCCTTTTCAATCAAAGAGTTGACCGCCGTATTAAAATGGTTCGTCATCGCTTTCATCGCTCCTTCCGCGTCCTTGGCGCAAACGCAATCGCAAATATCCTGATGCAAAGAGACAATCTGTTTTCTTTCGGCGTCGGTTCCACTTTGCGCTTCGAGACCGGCATGGATAGAACGTCTGAGTTGTTCATGCAGGGATTGCAATAAAATACCGGACAGAGGGTTGCGAGATGCCCTGGCAATAATGAGATGGAAGTTAATGTCATGCTGAATAAATTTTTCAGCGTCAAAGATGCACGCCTCAATCTGCTTCATCTCATCTTGCAGTTGGCGAAAATCCTCCTCATTGCCGTTGGTCGCCGCCATGCTGGCACTGCCGATTTCAAGCCACTGGCGCACGCTCAAAATCTGGGAGACCGACACCTGGTTTGAAGCGATGGCAAAGCCAAAAATAAGCTCAAGCACGCTGCTGTCGAACGCTTTCACCCGCGGGACTTTACCGCTTTTTATCTCCAGAATACCCAGAGCGGATAGCGAACGGTATGCCTCACGGATCACCCCTCGACTGACACCCAGTTCCTCAATTAATTTTACTTCGCTTGGAACCGCCATCCCCGGCGTCAACTGTTGCTGGCTTATCATATCCAGCACGTAATGCTTGATTTGCGAGGACAATGTGTGGCTCTGAATCGGCATCTTTGTATCCATTTTAAACGACTCCAAAATTTACAACTTCAAATGAACTAGATGAAAGCAAAGCAGAAAACATCACGATATTTTCTTCTCTCAGACCACCACCACAATTCAACACCATCAACGGCCCCTTCCGGGCGGTTCTCGCCGCCATTTTACTAAAAATGTGAGCTTAATATCATATATAAAATCACCCCTATCAACCTGTTTGACAGGTTGATAGGTTGCGCGTAATTTTTCCTGTGCAAACACCCGTGCCTGCTCTTGAGGCCAAATAGAAATTGTCTTTTCAGGAGAAAAAAATGTGGTCGAATGATAAAGAGCTGTTCCAACTGATGCGCACCAAGCTGTTCCCCGCCGTTGTGGGGGATATTCTTGATACTATGGGATTTTTACATCAGTTTTTTGCCCCCTCCATTAAACCGCTTCAGATGAATATGGTGGTTGCCGGCAGAGCGATGCCGGTGCTCGAAGCCGATGTCTACGAGCTCAAATCCAGCTCTGGGCATAACGAAATCACCCAACAGCCTTTTGGGTTAATGTTTGAAGCACTGGACTCGTTGAAAGAAGACGAGGTGTACATCGCCACGGGAAGTTCTCTGCGTTACGCGCTTTGGGGCGGCCTGATGTCAACCCGGGCTCGTCATCTGAAAGCGGCTGGCGCCGTGCTTGATGGTTATGTACGCGACAGCAATGAAATTCTGGAATTAAATTTCCCCACGTTCTCGCACGGCACTTATGCACAAGATCAAGGCCCCAGAGGAAAGGTGATCGATTATCGCGTTCCTATTGAATTTAACGGAATAAGGGTACACCCAGGCGATATCGTCTATGGCGATCGCGATGGTGTATTAATCATCCCGCAAGAAGTTGAACGTGACGCCATTAGTTTGGCATTAGAAAAAGTCTCCACAGAGAATCGCGTCAGGACGGCCATCGGCAATGGCATGAGCACGGTAGAGGCATTCGAAACCTTTGGCGTAATGTAATTTCACTAAGCCCATAATATTGATTGGCAAGGTGGGTTTATATTTAGTCATACAATATGAGTATGCAATCATGAAACAGAGAAATAAAATAATAACACTCTTGTTTATAGCCAGCATTATTAACTACCTGGATCGGGCTGCCTTTTCTGTTGCCATGCCCTATATAAAAGATTATCTACAACTCTCTCCTGCTGAAATTGGTGTAATGCTGAGCAGCTTCTTTTTCGGCTATGCCTTATTTAACTTCGTCGGGGGGTACCTGTCTGACATTTACGGCCCGCGCAAAGTGATGGCCATTGCCATGCTTACCTGGTCGTTATTCTGTGGTCTGACAGGGGTCGCTTTCAGCTACATCATCCTATTTATTATTAGAGTCATTTTTGGGATGAGCGAAGGCCCGGTCAGCACCAACATCAATAAGGTCATCACCCACTGGATCCCGATTCACCAGCGCGCACGCGCCATTGGTATTGCCAATGCAGGCAACCCACTTGGAGGGGCTATCGCGGGCCCCATCGTTGGATTCCTGATCATTATGTGGAACTGGCGAGTGGCCTTTATCATCCTCATGTCACTTGGCTTTGTGTGGACCTTCTTCTGGCTGAAAAACTTTACTGACCACCCTAAAGATCACCCGAAAACCCAACCTATTGAAATTGAAGAGTTTGAAACGGCTCTGCACAATGCGCCGGTAAACCATGATACCCAGACCAAGCTGCCGTTTCGCTTTTATCTGACACAGCCACTGGTTTTGGCGACCGGCATGGCGTTCTTTGCCATCAACTATATTCTTTATTTCTTCCTGACCTGGTTTCCCAGCTACCTCTCAATGGCAAAAGGGCTGAACATTGCTGAAATGAGCATTGCCTCCTCGATCCCATGGTTACTTGGCAGTGTGGGCATGGTCATGGGAGGCGCTGTCTCCGATTATATTTACAAGAAAAGCGGAAGATTACTTTTTTCCAGAAAGCTGCTTATTGTTGTCGGTTTAATTGCCTCGTCTGTATGCATCTGTATTGCCGGGATCGTAGACTCCGTGACCTTTGCCGTCATTATGATGTCATTCGGCATATTCTTTATGTATCTGGCAGCGTCATCGCCCTGGTCTATTATTTCCGACAGTATTTCCGCAGATAAAGTGGGTGGCGTGGGCGGCTTTGTTCACCTGCTGGCGAATACTTCAGGCATGATCGCCCCTATTCTGACCGGTTTTATTGTTCAATACAGCGGTGGCAGTTTTATTTCAGCCTTCGTATTAGCCGGTATCGTAGGTATTTTCGGCGCATTAAGCGTAGCGTTATTTGTCAAACCCATTAATTCAAATAAAAAAGCACAACCTCTCACGGACACCTTAACAAACCTGAGGAAACAATAATAATGAAAGCATTAACCATTGATAAAAATTCCCATACCGAGTTCGTCGATATCCCTGAGGCCGTATGCGGTGATAATGATGTTCTTATTGATGTCCAGCGCGTCGGCCTCTGCGGCTCCGATTTAAATACCTACCGTGGGTTTAACCCCCTGGTTGTCTACCCTTGCATCCCCGGCCATGAAATTAGCGGCGAAGTTATCCGCACAGGGTGCAATGTCACGACGGCCAAACCGGGCGATCGTGTGGTGGTCTTGCCTTGCACAGAATGCGGGGTTTGCAGCAGTTGCCTCGCTGGCAGACCGAACGCTTGTAAGCACAATCAAACGCTCGGCGTCCAGCGTCAGGGGGGTATGGCGCAAAGGCTGGTTATCCCAGCGAATAAAATTCTTGTTTGCAATGCCCTGAGCTTTGATGAACTGGCTCTGGTTGAACCTCTGGCCGTTGGGCTGCACGCCGCCCGTCGTGGTGCCATTCAGGTTGGAGAATGGGTGGCCGTGATAGGTTGCGGTGTCATTGGCCTGGGGGCCATAGCCGCCGCCGCAGCAATGGGAGCACGAGTGATCGCCATAGACATAGACGATCGCAAACAGGCCGTGGCTCTGGCCTGCGGCGCTTGCTCATTCCTCAATGGGGCAAAGGTCGACCTCGCCGACGAGCTGGGCAGGATCGACGAAGGCCGTGGCCCGGCATTGGTCATTGAGGCCGCCGGGCAAACCTCTTCAATCGAGCAATCTCTCGAACTGGTCGCCTTTTCTGGCCGCATCGTTTACGTCGGCTACGCAAAAAAACCGGTTAACTACAACAGCGCGCTTTTTTTGCTGAAAGAGGTGGATATCCGCGGCTCACGAAACGCCACGGTGGCAGATTTTCGCGCCGTACTGGCCTTGATGGAACAACAGCGCTATCCCCTGCATTCAATTATCACCACTCATTACCCGCTCGACCAGGCAGGTGAAGCCTTTATGGCGTGGGCAGCCGATCCTGGTGCCGTGACCAAAATACTTATCGCCTTTTAACCGCAATTAATCAGAGATTATAACTATGTTAAAAAATGCATTTTCACTCGAAGGTAAAACGGCATTAATTACTGGTGCGGCCAGCGGCTTGGGTTACGCAATGGCTGAATGCATGGTGGCCAGTGGCGCAAAAGTCATCATAGCCGACCTCAATGGCCCACTCGCTCAGCAGGCTGCTGAAAACCTCGGTCCTATGGCAACCTACAGTCAATTTAACGTCAGTGAAACCACCAAAACCCAGGCATGGGTGAACGGTTTGCTCGACCAGGTTGGGCAGATCGACATCCTGGTCAACAACGCGGGCAACCATTGCAAAAAGCCCATCGAGGAGATGAGCGTTGAGGATTTTGAATCCGTTCTTGATGTTCACGTTGTCGCAGCGTTTGCCTTGACCAAAGCGTTAGTCCCGCACATGAAGCGGCATGGCAATGCCAGCGTTCTGTTTACCGCCTCCATGACGTCATTTCTCGGACAGCCCTATGTCGCCGGCTATGCGGCGGCGAAATCGGCCTACCTGGGGCTTATCCGCGCGCTGACCACCGAACTGGCTGGGGCAGGCATACGCGTCAACGGCATCGCCCCGGGCTGGATCGACACGCCCATGCTGCGGAAGGCCATTGAAGGAGATGATGAGCGCCGCAATAAAATTCTCGGACGAACCCCGATGAAGAAATTCGGCAAGCCAGAAGACATTGGCTGGGCCGCTACTTATTTGGCTTCAGAGGCAGCCGCCTTTATCAGCGGTCAGGTTCTGGTGGTTGATGGTGGCGCTCTGATTGGTTTCTGATTGATTAGCCAGTGCTATTGCTTGGTGATAGCACTGAATATCCAGTCTAAATAATAAGATCAGGAGGGCTATTATGGAGCAAGTCGCATACAAGATTAATGACGTTGATAATGTCGCTACGGCGCTAACGCCCATACAAACCGGCAAAGTCTCGGTTCGCGGCTGTGGGAATGACACCGTCATCGCCAATGAGAATATCAATATCGGCCATAAAATAGCGTTATGCCCCATTTCCATGGGCGACCCCATCATTAAATACGGCATCAACATAGGCAGTGCGACCCAAGCGATAAAAACCGGCGATTGGGTTCACCTGCACGTTATGCATAGCAACTATGACGAACGCTCATCCCATCTGGATCTGGTGACCGGTGCCCCTAAGGATGTCAAATATGAATAAGTTAGAAAGCCTGAAATCGGTGACGTGGTCAGGTTACCAGCGCCAGAACGGCACCAAGGGGATCCGCAATAAAATATTGGTTATTTACACCGTGGAATGCGCCCATTTTGTGGCCGATAAGATAACCGAAAAAGTGAATGACGCCGAAGTTGAAGCGGTTGGGTTTTCCGGTTGTACCGACAATGAGTACGCCGTAAGAATGCTGATCTCATTAATTCGCCATCCTAATGTCGGTGGTGTCCTTGCCGTAGGGTTAGGGTGTGAGTACATCCAGCCAGAGTGGCTCAGCAATATCGCAAAAGAAGAAGGAAAGCCGACGGCCTGGTTCTATATTCAGCAAACCGGCGGCACAAAAGGCAGCGTGGAGTTAGGCGTTGAGCATGTCAGGAGAATGCAGACAGAATTAACGCGCACCAGCCGAGTGCCTATGGGCTTTGCAGACTTGATTATCGGCAGTGAGTGTGGGGGCAGCGACTATACCAGCGGGCTGGCGGGCAATGTGGCGGTGGGCAACTTTTTTGATTGGTTGGTCGATGCGGGCGGTACGGCAATTTTTGAAGAGATCGTGGAAGCCATAGGCTTGATTGATATTTTGTCCCAGCGCGCGGCATCCGAAAGCGCTAAGGATGAAATCGTTGCCACCTACAATAAGGCGCTCGATTACTGCAAATCGGTGAGGCAATACTCGGTCAGCCCAGGAAACTTTGCCGGTGGACTATCCACAATCGAAGAAAAAAGCATGGGTGCCGTAATAAAGAGCGGCTCTCGCCCCATTCAAGGCGTGCTTAAAGTCAGCGGTTGTCCCCAGCGAAAAGGCCTATGGTTACTTGATAGCACGCCAGATCCTCACTGGATGCAATTTGGCATCACTAACCCTAATGATAATGAAGGGCTGATGGATCTTATCTCCTGCGGTAGCCATATTATCTTTTTTGTCACCGGTCGCGGCAGCGTAGTGGGCTCCGTGGTTGCCCCCGTGATAAAAATCACCGGTAACAGCCAAACGTTTGAAAACATGATTGATGATATGGATGTGGATGCCGGCCGGCTGCTAAGCGGGGCCATATCGCAACAACAGCTTTCTCTGGAAATCGCTCAATTGATAGTGACGATTGCAGCCGGGCAAAAAAGCAAAAGTGAGGAACAGGGCCATAAAGAATATTTTATTCCTTATAAATATCAAAGCAAAGAGGTGCTGATCCCCACGCGATGCGAAAGCTAGCCGTATCAACCGCCGTCAGTCGATGCCTAAAAATGATCAATTTACGGGAGTGAGGCGACATGAAAGCTCCCGTAAACCTCTTGTGACGCAAACGCTCTATTGCGAAAGCAAGGGCTGGAGACCGCAATCTCTGGTCTGGTACCTATCACTCCCATCGCACGGACGAGAAACCGTGGTTAATGGCAGTCCTCATTTTGGGGTAAAGTAGCTACGTGAAATCACACAGGCAGACATTGGACAAAAGATTGCGCCAGCCCAGTGTTCTTCTTGTTTATGAATTTTTAGAACTTTGATGGCTAACAATATGCCGTTTTTTTCTAACGTTTAATAAAGCGGCAAACGATCACGTTTTTCTGATTATAGGGAAAATCTTATCCCGCTTATTGACAAGCTTGTCGCACCAGTCACAGCGCGCACTGCGAAAGACAAGTCACATTTCACCCCCAAGTTATCCACAAATTAGGCCACTTTTGTTCACTTGCAAACGCCCTGTTTTCTCACTATCTTGTTACCTCACCGACATACACCCCCTATATATAGTGTTTACATACTGAGCAGAGCTACTACACTTCTGCTTAGGGGCACCATACGGACAGGTAAAACACCACATGAACCAAAGTCTGCTTGTTACTAAACGCGATGGGCGTAAAGAGCGCATCAACCTCGACAAAATCCACCGTGTCATCGACTGGGCCGCGGAAGGGTTAAACAACGTCTCCGTTTCTCAAGTAGAGTTGCGTTCCCATATTCAGTTTTATGACGGCATCAAAACTGCTGATATTCATGAAACCATTATCAAAGCAGCAGCCGATCTGATCTCGCGCGACGCGCCGGATTACCAGTATCTGGCCGCGCGCCTGGCCATCTTCCATCTGCGTAAAAAAGCTTACGGTCAGTTCGAGCCGCCAAAGCTGCTCGCTCACGTGACGCGCATGGTAGAAATGGGCAAGTACGATAAGCATCTGCTGGAAGACTACAGCACTGAAGAGTTCGAGCAGATGGACTCCTTTATCGATCACTGGCGTGATATGAACTTCTCCTACGCGGCCGTTAAGCAGCTGGAAGGGAAGTATCTGGTGCAGAACCGCGTCAGCGGCGAGATCTACGAGAGCGCGCAGTTCTTGTATATCCTGGTGGCCGCGTGCCTGTTCTCCAACTACCCACGTGAGACCCGTCTGGACTACATTAAACGTTTCTACGACGCGATCTCCACCTTCAAAATCTCACTGCCTACGCCAATCATGTCCGGCGTGCGCACCCCTACCCGCCAGTTCAGCTCTTGCGTGCTGATCGAGTGCGGCGACAGCCTGGATTCCATCAACGCCACTTCCAGCGCCATTGTGAAATACGTTTCGCAACGCGCCGGCATCGGTATCAACGCCGGTCGTATCCGTGCGCTGGGCAGCCCGATCCGTGGTGGTGAAGCCTTCCATACTGGCTGCATCCCGTTCTACAAACACTTCCAGACCGCGGTGAAGTCCTGTTCTCAGGGCGGCGTACGCGGTGGTGCAGCGACGCTGTTCTACCCGATGTGGCATCTGGAAGTTGAAAGCCTGCTGGTGCTGAAAAACAACCGTGGTGTTGAAGGCAACCGCGTTCGTCACATGGACTACGGCGTGCAGTTGAACCGCCTGATGTACCAGCGCCTGATCAAGGGCCAGGACATCACCCTGTTCAGTCCTTCTGACGTCCCGGGCCTGTATGACGCATTCTTCGCCGACCAGGACGAGTTCGAACGTCTGTATACCAAGTACGAGCAAGACGACAGCATTCGCCAGAAACGCGTGAAAGCGGTCGAACTGTTCTCGCTGATGATGCAGGAACGCGCCTCTACCGGCCGTATCTACATCCAGAACGTTGACCACTGCAACACCCATAGCCCGTTTGATCCGCAGATCGCGCCGGTGCGCCAGTCTAACCTGTGCCTGGAAATTGCCCTGCCGACCAAACCGCTGGACGACGTCAACGACGAAAACGGCGAAATCGCCCTGTGTACGCTGTCCGCGTTTAACCTGGGCGCCATCGAAAGCCTGGACGATTTGGAAGAGCTGGCTACCCTGGCAGTGCGCGCATTGGACGCCCTGCTGGATTACCAGGACTACCCAATCAAAGCCGCACACCGTGGCGCCATGGGTCGTCGCACCCTGGGTATCGGCGTGATTAACTACGCTTACTATCTGGCGAAGAACGGCGTGCGTTATTCCGATGGCAGCGCCAACAACCTGACTCACAAGACATTCGAAGCTATCCAGTATTACCTGCTGAAGGCCTCGAACCGTCTGGCTCAGGAACAAGGGGCTTGCCCGTGGTTCAATGAAACCACCTATTCGCAGGGGATCCTGCCGATCGACACCTACAAGAAAGATCTGGATGTCATCTGCCAGGAGCCGCTGCACTACGACTGGGAAACCCTGCGTAAAGAGATCAAGGAAACCGGTCTGCGCAACTCGACCCTGTCGGCGCTGATGCCTTCGGAAACCTCTTCGCAGATTTCCAACGCCACCAACGGCATTGAGCCGCCACGTGGTCACATCAGCATCAAAGCGTCGAAAGACGGCATCCTGCGCCAGGTGGTGCCGGAGTACGAACGTCTGAAAAACGACTACGAGCTGCTGTGGGAAATGCCGAACAACGACGGCTACCTGCAACTGGTCGGTCTGATGCAGAAGTTTATCGACCAGTCGATCTCTGCCAACACCAACTATGACCCAACCCGTTTCCCGGGCGGCAAGGTGCCAATGAAGCAGCTGTTGAAAGACCTGCTCACCACCTACAAGTTTGGTGTCAAAACGCTGTACTACCAGAACACCCGCGACGGCGCGGAAGACGTCCAGGAAGATTTGTTGCCGGCCAAGGGCGGCGATGATGACTGCGAAAGCGGCGCCTGCAAGATCTAAAGTTTGAAACAGCGGGCCGGAACTCTTCCGGCCCCTTCATTTAGCCACGATACGATGGACTCAGGCTTATGGCTTACACCACATTTTCTCAGAATAAAAACAACCAGCTGCTGGAACCGATGTTTTTCGGCCAGTCGGTTAACGTTGCGCGTTTCGATCAGCAAAAACATGAAATTTTCGAAAAACTGATTGAGAAGCAACTGTCCTTCTTCTGGCGCCCGGAAGAGGTTGACGTTTCTCGCGACCGTATCGACTACCAGGCGTTGCCGGAACATGAAAAACACATTTTCATCAGCAACCTGAAATACCAGACGCTGCTGGATTCGATTCAGGGCCGCAGCCCGAACGTGGCGCTGCTACCGCTGATCTCGATCCCGGAATTGGAAACCTGGGTGGAAACCTGGTCATTCTCTGAGACCATCCACTCACGTTCTTACACCCATATCATCCGTAATATCGTTAACGATCCGGCGCTGGTGTTTGACGATATCGTCACCAACGAAGAGATCCTCAAGCGTGCGAAGGACATTTCCGGCTACTACGACGATCTGATCGAGATGACCGGCTATTACCATCTGCTGGGTGAAGGCACGCATCAGGTCAACGGCAACACCGTTACCGTTAGCCTGCGCGCGCTGAAAAAACAGCTGTATCTGTGCCTGATGAGCGTTAACGCGCTGGAAGCCATCCGCTTCTACGTTAGCTTCGCCTGTTCATTTGCCTTTGCGGAACGCGAGCTGATGGAAGGCAACGCCAAAATCATCAAGCTGATCGCCCGTGACGAAGCGCTGCATCTGACCGGTACCCAGCACATGCTGAACCTGATGCGCTCCGGTGCCGATGACCCGGAAATGGCAGAAATCGCCGTTGAGTGTCAGCAACAGTGCTACGATCTGTTCGTGTTGGCGGCCGAGCAGGAAAAAGAGTGGGCGGAATACCTGTTCCGTGACGGCTCGATGATCGGCCTGAACAAAGACATTCTGTGCCAGTACGTGGAATACATCACCAATATCCGCATGCAGGCAGTGGGCCTTGGCCTGCCGTTCGCCACCCGCTCTAACCCAATCCCATGGATTAACGCCTGGTTGGTCTCCGACAACGTGCAGGTTGCACCACAGGAAGTGGAAGTCAGCTCCTACCTGGTAGGGCAGATCGACTCGGAAGTCCATGCCGACGACCTGAGCGACTTCGAACTCTAAGCGATGGCATCATCAATCGTGACGCTGCGTACCACGGGTACGCAGCTTGCCTGCCCCAAAAGTGAAAATTGCCTGCTCGACGTGCTCGAATTGCACGACGTTGAGGTGGAGTATCAGTGCCGTTCCGGCTACTGCGGCGCCTGCCGCCTGAAGCTGGTAAAAGGTGAAGTGACCTACCGCCAACAGCCATTGGCGTTTATCAACCAGGGTGAAATCCTGCCTTGCTGTTGCATGCCGCTGACGGATATCGAGTTGGAAATCTGATTTTCAAGAACATCCTTCCATCACCTGAATATACCCTATGACTTTCGAGTTACAGCCAACAACGCTGCAGCTTGAAAGACGACGGGTATAAATACCAAAATCGTAATAGATACAACGGCTAACGAGTGAAACACCTGCTTTAACTGCATGCTTGCCTCCTTGCTGTGAAGAGGCTAGCGTAACGGTGTCTAGGCGGTATGTGCAGCCCCATTCTGATTGAGAGTCAATACAGTTTGGGGCTTTCATCTATCCGCCTTGCCACACAATGCCCAAGACCAACAGTCTCAAGCCTCCCTATTCGATAATCTCCAGCGTCTCCAGCCAGGCATTCCTGCCGCATACCGGCCCACCGTTCAACCACCGCCGCAGCATGTCTAGCGCCAGCATCGCCACCGACTCTTGCCTTAACCGCAGGCTATGCCGCGCAGCCCGATAACGTACCGTCTGCCCGACGCTGCCTTTTGGCGTATGCAGCCCAATGCTCACCCGATCGCCGCTCATGGCGCTGACCGCCAATGCCAGCTGCGCCCCGGTCAGTTCCGCCAACGAACGAGCGCGCGCCAACGTGGTTTCCAGCGTTTCTACGCAGTGCGACGGCAACAATTCGCCACCGGCCAACGGCGCCCCTTCGCTTTGCAGTTGTAGATTGATCAATCCGGCGCTGAACTGTTCGCTCAGCGCCAACTTCAGCCCTTGCTGATTCAACCGCTGTGTCAGCACTGCCGGCAGGCCAAGGGTTCCTTCAAACAGGGTGTTATCACCCGCAACCTGACGAACCCGCTCCCACGCCTGCTCCATCGCCGCACGCTGGGCAACCGGGCCGGTCAGCTTCAGTTCAATGATCGGGCTGGAGGAACGATAACCCAGAACCACATCCGGCGGCAGCGGCATGCCGTCCAGCTCAGCAGCCAGATCGCTTTCCGAAGTACCAAAAGTGGTTAACCGCAGGCACAGCGGTGGTGCCGGTAAGGTAAAACGCTGACGCAGGCGCGGCACAATTTGCTGTTCGACCATCACTTTGAATTCAGATGGCACGCCGGGCGTGAAAAACATCATGCATCGGTTCAGTTGCAAAGCAAAACCACAGGCGGTGCCAACCGGATTGTCGAGCATCTCTGCGTTAGCGGGGATCTGCGCCTGCTTGCGGTTTGAGGCCGCCATCGGCCTGCCGCGTTCAGCAAAATACGCCTCGATACGCGCCATCCATTCAGCATGTTCAACCAGCTCGACGCCGCAGGCGGTCGCGGCCGCCTGAGCACTGAGATCGTCACTGGTCGGCCCCAGACCGCCGTTAACAATCAGCACGTCGGCGATATGACTGCGTTCCTGTAATGTTTCGATCAGAGAGGAGAGACTGTCCCCCACCGTTTCGCGGCCGCTCATCGGCATGCCCTGCTGGAACAGATAGTCTGCCAGCCAGGCGGCGTTGGTATCTATAATTTGCCCGTGTAGCACCTCATCACCGGTGCTGAGCATCTCCACCCTTAACATTGATCTCTCCCACATTTTCCGATCTTTCCACTATAGAAGCCTGTAAATAAGTTTTCACTAGGCACCACCAGTTAATTTCGGTTAAAGGCATTTTTTTGCGAGATAGCGCAGCCCGCCGCATCGTAAAGATAAGTTAACAGCACCCGTAACGCCCGTTTGACACGAAATATTCCATCAACTATCCTGCCGCACTTAGAATCAGTTACCTATAATTTTCCAAAATCTTTGGTTGATAGAGAAAAACGTGAAAAATCGCACGCTTGGCAGTGTATTTATCGTAGCAGGAACCACCATCGGCGCCGGGATGCTGGCAATGCCGTTGGCGGCGGCCGGTGTAGGCTTCGGCGTCACCCTGGCTCTGTTAGTCGGCCTGTGGCTGTTGATGTGTTATACCGCGCTGCTGCTGGTCGAAGTCTATCAACATGAACAGGCCGATACCGGCCTCGGTACCCTGGCAAAGCGCTACCTCGGCGGCGGCGGTCAATGGCTGACCAGCTTCAGCATGATGTTTTTGATGTATGCCCTGACTGCCGCCTATATCAGCGGCGCCGGTGAATTGCTGGCGGCCAGCATCAGCCAGTGGACGTCGCAGGACTTCCCCACCACGCTTGGCGTATTGCTGTTTACTCTGGTGGCCGGCGGCGTAGTCTGCATCGGTACCCACTCGGTCGATCTGTTTAACCGTATTCTGTTCAGCGCCAAAGTGGTGTTTCTGATTGTCATGCTGGGCCTGATGCTGCCCAATATCCACCAGACCAACCTGATGACGCTCCCGCTGGAGCAAGGGCTGGCGCTGTCGGCCATTCCGGTGATCTTCACGTCGTTCGGCTTTCACGGCAGCGTGCCAAGCATCGTGAACTACATGGGCGGCAACATCCGCAAGCTGCGTTGGGTGTTCATTATCGGCAGCGCCATTCCGCTGATAGCCTATATTTTCTGGCAGTTGGCCACGCTTGGCAGCATCAGCTCCACCACTTTCGTCGGTATCCTGGCACAGCAAGCCGGTCTGAACGGCCTGTTGCAGGCGGTGCGCGACGTCGTGGCTTCCCCACATGTCGAACTGGCGGTGCATTTGTTTGCCGATCTGGCGCTGGCGACCTCCTTCCTGGGGGTAGCGCTCGGGCTGTTTGATTTCCTGGCCGACTTGTTCAAGCGCCAGGATAACGTACGAGGCCGTCTGCAGACCGGTGCCATCACCTTCTTGCCGCCGCTGGCTTTCGCGTTGTTCTATCCACGTGGCTTTGTGCTGGCGCTGGGCTTCGCCGCCATCGCGCTGGCAGTGCTGGCGTTGCTGCTACCGTCAATGCTGGTGTGGAAAACGCGTCAACAGCATCAGGCGAAATACCGCGTCTGGGGGGGAACTCCGGCGCTGGCGGTGGTGTTTGTCTGCGGGGTGACGGTGATTGCCATTCAGGTGGGTATCGCCAGCGGTATCCTGCCGGCCGTAGGCTAATAGATTTTTCGATAAAACGAAGGGGCCAATTGGCCCCTTCTCTGTTTGTATCAGAAGCTCAGACCCACGCCAACATAAGGGCCATCGGCCAAGGTGTTGTCACGACGCCCGTCCTTCCCTTGCATCTGAATATAGCGGTAACCCACATCTACGCTAAGCGGGCGGAAAACCGTCCAACGCAGGCCGCCGCTGGCTTCGTTGTAAGCCTTAACGCCACTGGTCAGTGATTCCGGGGCGAAATAGCCTTCGCCATGCAGGCTGAGAGAACGCGTGATTGCCCAGTCAAGACCGCCGCCCAGTGCCAAAGCCCCACCGCTCTTACCGTCCTTCGGGCTCAGATACAGCGCCTTGCCCCCTAACGTCGCAGTCAACGGTCCCAATGGCAGGCCGAAGTTCAGCCCCAGGCTGCCAACGTTGCCGTTATGATCGCTACGGGCCCAGTTACCCGTTAAACCCAAACCGCTGGTGCCTGTGTCCTGACCGAAGCCGAGGTTGGTGTAATGCTTGCCGGCTTCGCCAGACAGGCTGAGCGCGTTCGCCGCACCGGTCATAAACAGCATGCTTGCCGCGCAGGCGACCAAAGTCTTTTTCATCGTCTATCCCTCTTGCTACTTCATCCATTAAGAATGATATGAGTTAACCCGTAATAATACCGTCACGAGTCTATACCAAACCACAACCAGTTCTTAAGGGATAAAAGCGAAAAAATTCTTCTGTAATCAAATGAATGTAAAGTTTTGCAAGGAAAAGCGTCCTCCCGGGTGGCAATAGCAACGATAACCCAGACCTATTTGCCGAGTGCGTTCAATAGGTCTACAACTAGTAGTGGCATTGATTAGGGTCAGGGTGAGAACGCCCTGGCGGATTATGATGAAAGCTTGAGTCGCCCAAGTCTTCACTCAATTGCAATACGATAAGGAGCAAGTGATGAGCAAGAAAGGACTGACCACCGCAGCCGGAGCCCCGGTTGTCGATAATAATAACGTGATCACCGCAGGTAAACGCGGCCCGATGCTGCTGCAGGACGTTTGGTTCCTGGAAAAGCTGGCTCACTTCGACCGTGAAGTGATCCCCGAGCGCCGCATGCACGCCAAAGGATCCGGCGCCTACGGCACTTTTACCGTCACCCACGATATTACCCAGTACACCCGCGCAAAAATCTTCTCTGAAATCGGCAAGCAAACTGACATGTTTATCCGCTTCTCCACCGTAGCCGGTGAGCGCGGGGCCGCCGACGCCGAACGCGACATTCGCGGTTTCGCGATGAAGTTTTATACCGAGGAGGGCAATTGGGACCTGGTGGGTAACGACACCCCGGTGTTTTACCTGCGCGACCCGCTGAAATTCCCCGATCTTAACCACGTGGTCAAACGCGATCCGCGTACCAATCTGCGCAACCCAACTTATAAATGGGATTTCTTCTCGCTGTCGCCGGAAAGCCTGCACCAATTGACCATAGACTTCAGCGACCGCGGCATCCCGAAATCCTACCGCCATATGCACGGCTTCGGCAGCCACACCTTCAGCTTTATCAATGCCAACAACGAACGCTTCTGGGTTAAATTCCACTTCCGCTGCGAACAAGGCATTGAAAACCTGATGGATGACGAAGCGGAGGCGATCATTGCCAAAGACCGTGAAAGCTCACAGCGCGATTTGTATGAAGCCATCGAGCGGGGTGATTACCCGCGCTGGAAACTGCAGATTCAGATCATGCCGGAACACGAAGCCTCGCAGACGCCTTACAACCCCTTCGATCTGACCAAGGTCTGGCCGCACGGCGATTACCCGTTAATCGATGTTGGCTTCTTCGAGCTGCACCGCAACCCGGAAAACTACTTCGCGGAAGTGGAACAAGTGGCGTTGAACCCAGCCAACGTAGTGCCTGGGGTCAGCTTCTCGCCGGATAAAATGCTGCAGGGTCGCCTGTTCTCTTACGGGGATGCCCACCGCTACCGTCTGGGCGTTAACCATCATCAAATCCCGGTTAACGGTGCAAAATGCCCGTTCCACAACTACCACCGCGACGGCGCGATGCGCGTGGACGGCAACAGCGGTAACGGTGCCACCTACGAGCCAAACAGCTTTGGCCTGTTCCAGGAGCAACCAGACTTTAGAGAGCCACCATTGAGCATTGAAGGAGCCGCCGACCACTGGAATCACCGTGAAGACGGGGATTACTTCAGCCAGCCGCGCGCGCTGTTCAACCTGTTGAGCGCGGAAGAACATCAGCGTATGTTCACCCGTATCGCCGGTGAGCTGTCGCAGGTGCCGGAACAGATCCAGCGCCGTCAGGTCGATTTGTTCACCCAAGTGCATCCGGATTACGGCGCTGGCGTAGCCAAAGCGCTGGGCCTGAAATAACCGTCGGCAGTCACCGAAGCCGTTGACAAAGTGCTCTGTTGTTTAATGGTAGGGGCGCTGCATGCTGCGCTCAATAGCATAATCAATGGGTTAAATCGGGTCGAACATGTTCGACCCCTACCGGTTTAGCCGTTTCGCAGGTTTGTCAGCAGTTCTGAGGCCGCCTTTGGGCGGCCTTTTTTATCGATGGGATAGCTGTTCAGCCACCCATTGCTGCAGTTGACGGCGGGAGATCTTGATCCCCCCGGTTTTCAACTCGGCGGGCATCGCCAACAAAGCAACCGGCCGTTGGAAATTCACCAGACGATCCTGCGACCACGCCAGCAGATCTTCCAGCAAAAGCGGTACCCCACTGTCGATCACTGCCACCGGTCGTTGGCCAAACTCGGCGTCATCCACCGGCACCACCACCACCTGCAAGATCTGCGAGTGAGCCGCCAGCACGCGTTCGATATCCTCCGGTTGAATGCCTTCCCCACCGCTGAAAAACAGGTTATCCAACCGGCCAATGATCCGCAGTTCACCCTGTTCCATGACGCCGCGATCGCGGGTATGAAACCAGCCTTGATCATCGACGAGCGGCAGCAACGCACCGCGTTGCCAATATCCCAACGCCAGACTCTGCGCCCGGATCCACACTTCCTCATTCACCAGCTTAACTTCCCGACCAGCCAATGGCAGTCCAACGCCTGGCAGCCCGTCAGCGCGCTTGGCACACACCGTGGAAGCCAGTTCGGTCAGACCGTAGCCGCACCAACAGCGAATGCCTGCCGCCTCCGCCTGCGCGGTCAGCTCTGGCGGGATCATCGCGCCCCCGAGCAGCACTTTCTTCAACGTTAGCGCCGCCAGCGGCTGCGCCAGCAAACGCCAAAGCTGTGTCGGCACCAGCGAGGCATGGGTACACCCTGCCAATGCGTCAGCCAGAGGATGCATATCACGCACCACCAGCCCGGCCCCCGCCGCCAGCCAGCGCCAGACAATGCCCTGGCCGGAAACGTGAAACAGCGGTAAAGACAGTAGCCAGCGGTCCTGAGGTTGGAAGTCCATCAGCCGCAGTACCCCTTCGGCGCTGGCCAGATGCGCGGCATAGCTGTGCGCAGCGGCCTTTGGTCTGCCACTGGAGCCCGAGGTCAAGGTCAGCGTCGCCAGCCGTTGCGCATCCCAACGCGGTGGATTCAGCCAGCGAGACTCGGTAGAGGGAGGGGTTAAAGGGATGACCGTGGCCGGTAAGGTCGGTAACCGGTCCGGACTGAAAGCAAAATCGATATCCAGATCAGGCAGCAACGTCGCCAACTGGGCCGCGGGCAGCGCCGGATTCAACGGCAGCAGCCGCGCACCGCACTGCAGCAGCGCCAGATAAGCCAACAGCAGCGGGTAGCTGTTCTTGCCGCATAACGCCACGCCACAGCCGGGCTCGACGCCCTGATGCTGAAAATCTGCCGCCAGCCTATCCACCTGACGGCGCAACACCAGCCAACTCACCGGCTGGTGCCCCACCGTCACCGCCGTCGCCTGTGGCCGTCGCTGCGCCCACTGCCGCCACGGCCAGTCTTTTAGCTGCGCCATAAACACTCCAGCGCTGATGTATCCAATAGCGGCAACTCGCAGTCCGGCCAGGGGCGTAGCAGCTGCGCCTGCATCAGATCCAGCGTGTCCAGTCCAGGTACGGTATTCGGCGTCAGCCAGTGCGCGATGCGTGCCAGTTGCGTCAACCCCAGGCTCGATTCGATGCTGGAACTGATCACCGCCGTTAACCCCGCCGCATGGGCCTGCTCGACCAGGGTACGGCAACGAACCAGACTGCCGGTCAAGGTTGGTTTAATGACGATCGCCGCCACGCCCGGTTCGGCCTGCACCACAAAATCTGCCTCGCGCACGCTTTCGTCCCAAGCGATAGCAATGCCGGTCGCCAGCGCGAAATCCCGCGATTCATCACGGGTTTTGCAAGGCTCTTCAAGGAAAGCAATGCGTTCACGCAGCGCCGGTGCCACGTATTTAGCGAACCCGTCCGCCTTGGCACGAGTCCAACTGCGGTTGGCGTCCAGCCGCAGACGCAAATCGGGCAGGGCTTCCAGCAAGACGTTGACTATCATGCCGTCGCGCACCGCCTCATACAGCCCAACCTTCACCTTGGCAACTTTCTCTCCCGGCAGCGCGGTCAATACCGCGAACAGCTCGTCAGGATCGCCGGTACACAGCGGCGCTTTGCGGTAATCTGCCTGCAGCGGCAACCGCTGTTCCAATTCCGCCAACGCGCAGCTGGTGCCGAACGCTACCGAAGGCAACGGGCTGTCTGACGGCAAGCTCCCGCCTTGCCAGTCCTGTACCCAACGCAGCGCAGCCTGCTCGGCCTGCGCCAGCGTTTCCTGGCTGAACTCCGGCAGCGGCGCTATCTCACCCCAACCTTCCTGCCCGCCCTGCTGCAGATGGATCAGCAAACCATCGCGGGTTTTCAGCCGCTGGTTGCGCAGCACCACGCCAGCCTCCATCGGCAGGCTGTAACGGTAAACGGCGGCGTTACGGATCGGAGCATTCATTACGGATTACGCTTGAATTTGCTGAAGTCCGGCTGGCGTTTTTCGTTGAACGCGTTGCGCCCTTCCTGACCTTCGTCAGTCATGTAGAACAGCATGGTGGCGTTACCCGCCAGCTCCTGCAGACCGGCCTGACCGTCGCAGTCGGCATTCAGGGCCGCTTTCAGGCAGCGCAGCGCCATCGGGCTGTTTTGCAGCATTTCACGACACCAGCGTACGGTTTCTTTTTCCAGGCTCGCCAAGGGCACCACGGTGTTGACCAGGCCCATGTCCAGCGCGGCGGCAGCATCATACTGACGGCACAGGAACCAGATCTCGCGCGCTTTCTTCTGGCCGACGATTCGTGCCATGTAAGAAGCGCCCCAACCGCCGTCGAACGACCCCACTTTAGGCCCGGTCTGGCCGAAGATGGCGTTATCCGCCGCGATGGTCAGGTCGCACATCATATGCAATACGTGACCGCCGCCGATCGAATAACCGGCAACCATCGCCACCACGGGTTTCGGGCAGGTGCGGATCTGGCGCTGGAAGTCGAGCACGTTCAGATGGTGCACGCCGCTTTCATCCTGATAACCGCCGTAATCGCCGCGCACTTTCTGATCGCCGCCGGAGCAGAAGGCTTTGTCGCCGGCGCCGGTGAGAATAATGGTGCCGATGCCGTCGTCGTAGCGGGCATTGGACAGCGCTTCGATCATCTCTTTCACCGTGTGCGGCCGGAAGGCATTACGCACCTGCGGACGGTTAATGGTGATTTTAGCGATGCCGTCGCTGGACTTGTGGTAGAGGATATCTTCGAAATCACCGGAGCAATCCTGCCACTCGATGGCGGCGTACAGCTGTTCTTCATTCGGATAGAGCATGTTCTGTTCCTTTAACCAGGGTTAACGAGAAAAGTGCGCAGTTCGGCGACGAAATCCTGCGGGTTGGCCAGGTGCGAGTTATGCCCGGCCTGCGGCACGATGCGTAACGGCAACCCGGCGTCACGCGCCAACTGCTGAAATTTGTGATCGTCAGCACCGCACAACACCACCAGCGGTATCGCCAGCTGTTGCAATTGCGGCACCAGACAGGGCTGCTTACCCAGCGAAGTGGCTTCCAGCATGTCCGCCACTGCCGCGCCGGAATTGTCCTTGCGGGCACCGATCAGCGCATCGCGGTGCACCGCGCTGAGATTGGCGAAGACCGGCTGCTGGTACCAGTCCGCCAGCACCTGTTCAATGGGTTCGTGGCGGAAACGTTCCGCCCAGGCCGCATCATGCGTCAGACGTTGAGCACGCAGGGCCGGATCGGCCAGTCCGGGATTTCCGCCTTCAATAATTACCCCTTGCAGGCCGGTGGTGTCGCCGCAGCAGGCGTGGTACATGGCTATGCGCCCACCCAATGAATAGCCCACCAGCCAATAGCGTTCGATGCCGTGCATCTGCAAGGTGCTGCTGATTTGCGCGCTGATATCGTCAAAGCTGCTGCAGGTCACCGCAACGGAATCGCCGTGGCCCGGCAGGTCGATCGCCAGCGACGGCCACTCCGGGCAGCGGGAAGCGATCACCCGCCATTCATTGTTGTTGCCCAACAGGCCATGCAGCCAGATTAACCAGGGCCGATCGGCTTCGCCCTGTTGCAAGACTTTTGTCGCCAGCATTATTGCTCCGCCATCTGTTGCACCAGATGCTGCAACGTCTGTGCACCATCGCTCGGCGGCACCTGCAGCTCAATCAGCGTGGCACCGCTGTGGCGCCACCCCTGTTCCACCGCCTGCAGCAACTGTCCCCAGTTTTCCGGGCGGGCGTAAGCGAGTTGGAACATCGCTGCGGCATGGCTGAACTCCACGTCCTGCGGCATGCAGTAGAAGCGCTGCCGGTCTTCTTCCGGCGTTGGCAGCAATGAAAAAATCTGGCCGCCATTATTATTAACCACGATCAGCACCGTTGGCGCAGAGCATTGACGCAGCAGCGCCAGCGCGTTCAGGTCATACAGGGCGGAAAGATCCCCCACCACCGCCAGCGTTGGTTTGGCGGTGGCCCGCTGCACGCCTGCGGCGGTAGAGATCAGGCCGTCGATGCCGCTGGCACCGCGGTTACTGAACACCGGATAACCCGCCGGCAAGCGGGTCAAGGCATCAATCAAGCGTACGATCAGGCTGTTGCCCAGAAACAGCTGGCCGTTTTCCGGTAGCAGCTCCGGCAGGCGGTGCGCCAACTGCGCCTCGCCAAAGCGGTTGACCAGGTGGCCCGAGACCGCGTCCAGCGCGTTATCCGCCAGCTGCATCAGTTCATCTGCCCAAGGGGTGCGAGGCTGGGCCGGGTGCAACTCAAGCCACTGCGCCACGCTGGAACGAATGCGCCGCCCCCGGTGGTGCGCCGGGTCGAGTCGCCCCGGTAAATCGTCGATCAACCAATATTCCTGCGGCTGGCACTGCTCCTGCCACTGCAGCAGGCGTTTACCGGTCAGGCTGCTGCCGAACTGCACCACCAGTTGCGCATCCGCCAGCCGTTTTTGCGCCTGCGGCTGAGCCAACCATAAATCGGCACAGGGCAGCGGTTGCCCGGTCTGAGACAAAACGTCGCCTATCAGTGGCCAGCCGAGCATGGCGGCCCATTGCGCCACCTGCTCACCCTCCTCCGCACTCATGCGGCCTGCCACTACCACGCCCCGTTTTTGCCGCCAGAAGAACCAGTCTGGCTGTTTGAGCACCACGTGCGGATCCATTTCCCGCAGCCAGGGCTGGCTGCCTTGCCACCAGTCGCCAAGCGTCGCGGACCAATCGTCGTACTGCTGCTCATCGCCGCCGTACAGCGGTTCGGCAAAGGGGCAGTTAATATGCAGCGCGCCGTGATGCAAACGTGCCATGGCGCTGTCGAGGGTGGAAACCAGCCAACTGGCGGAAATATCCGGCGTCGGGCGCGGCAGATCGAGACTCAAAGATGGGTGGCTGGCATACAGGCCGTTTTGGCGGATGGCCTGATTGGCACCGCAGTTGATCAGCTCAGGTGGACGATCGGCAGTGAGAAACACCAGCCGTTCGCCGGTCAGCCCGGCTTCGATCAAGGAAGGGTACAGGTTGGCGGCCGCGGTGCCGGAAGTGACGATGACCGCCACCGGCTCCCGCGACGCCTTCGCCAGGCCAAGCGCCAAATGGCCCAGCCCGCGCTCGTCAAAATGGGTATGGCAGATAAAAGACTTGTTGGCCGCCGCAGCCAGCGTCAAAGGCGTAGAGCGCGATCCCGGAGCGATACAAACATGCCGCACTCCATGGCGAGCCAGCGCTTCCAACAGCAACGCCGCCCACCGGCGATTAAAAACACTTGTCGACATAGTTCGCTCACAAGTCGGTTAACAGAATCTGCCTCTGGCACCCGCCGATCGGCGGCATGCCAAAATGATGTTCTGCATTATATGAGTAGTTATCTTTACGACTTTTGCGCCAGCGCAAAAACGCCGTACATCCCGGTGACTTTATGGTAGACAATTAATTGATTTAGAACAAAAAATAAACATAAAAATCACACGCAGTTTACACTCACCGCGCGGTTCTCTCAATAAATCCGTAACCCAAGCAGGGAAATTCAGGGCAAAGCGTCTGGCTGTAACAACGTCAGCAACCCGGCAGCCTTGTTTTCGATCTCCAGCCACTCTTCGGCGGCGTCGGAACCGCTCACGATACCGGCTCCGGCGTACAGCCGTAATCGGTCGCCGTCTAACTGCGCGCAGCGTAGTGATACGCAAAACTCGCTGCGGGACGCGGACAAATAGCCGGCAGAACCGGCGTACCAGCCGCGGGAGAAGGGTTCATGCTGCAGGATAAATTCGCGTGCTGCCTGACGCGGCAAGCCGGCGACCGCCGCCGTAGGCTGTAACCGATGCAAGCAATCGGCATCGTCCTCACGTTTCAACTGGCCTTCAATACGGCGCCGCAGGTGCTGCACCTTACGCAAACGCACCACTTCCGGCGGTAACACATCCACGGCATTAGCTCCCCCTTGCAGGCGCTGGCAGATGTCGTCCACCACCAGCAGATTTTCACGCCGGTTCTTGCCATCCTGCAGCAGCCATTGCGCCAGGGCCTGAGCCTGTTGGTATTCGGGGTGATTAGCCACGGTGCCCGCCAGAGCTTCCGTCAGCAGTTGACGCCCCTTGCGTAGATACAGCCTTTCCGGGCTGGAACCGAGAAAGGCGGAATCTGCATCAAATCGCAGCATATAGTGGTAACATCGGTGGTTCACTCTGCGGCTGGCTTCCATCATCGCCGGCGCAAACAGCGGGCCATCCAGCGTCAGTAGCGTACTGCGCGCCAACACCACCTTCTCCATCTGTTGCCGATCTATCGCCTTCAGCGCTTCGTGCAACATGGTTTCCCACCCGGCACGTTCCGGTTGATGCTGCACCTTTCTCACTTTCGCCTTTAATGGCGTCATAGGCCGTGCAGCCACGCTATTTTCCAGCCAGCACTCGGCGACGATCGCATCGTCGCGTAGCGAACTTTCAGAAAACAGATTCAGCATTAATTGTGTTTCGCCCTCGCGGGTCAAAATTTCCAGACGTGGCAAAAATAAATGCGCCGTGCCATCGAAGGCGTTCAGCCCCCACACCCGCGCACCTTCATGCGCCTTGAGAAATGCCTGTGCTTGTTCCGGTTGGGTAAACAGGCGCAGTGCACCGCAGGCCGCGGCCTCTTCATGCCCGTCGCGATGATGCCAGTAAAACTGAGGGAATGTCGGCTGTGCCGCTAACCATGCCAGCAAGGGGGTGGTCAGCGGCGCGGGAACGGGAAGTGCAAGCTGGCGGAAGCCGCCCGCCACGGGAAAATGTTGTTCAAACTGCCGGCGTAATCGCCGCAGCAATGCCGAAAGTTGTTCCACGGCCACCTCAATAACCAAACTTAATGTAGGGAATTATACGGTAAATCAAGGATCAACGGCGGAAAAATAGCGCCATAACGCCAACGGCAGGGCCCGCAAATTGTTTATTAAAATTAAACAATCAGCTCAAAAAGCGGCCAAGAATGCATTGTACGACTATACTGAGAAAGCATGTTCCTGCCTGCTGTGAACCCACGCCAGATCTTACTGGCGCTAAAAACAGGATGTTCACGCTCTCCCAGCGGTTTCACCGGCTGTCCTTTGGGTCAGATGTAAGGAGCTTTTGTGTGAAAGAAATACTAATCAATTGGTTAAAAAAACAACGTAAAAATTCGAAAATTAAATCATTGCCGCTGCGGCGTCAAAAAGACGCTCCTGACAACAGCGGCGGTGCCATTAAGGCAGAACTGTTTTCTGTCGATCAAATGGAGCGTTACGGGCAACGCCTGGCGCGTTCCCATAAGCTGGCAACGCGCAAAACGCCCTACTACCTGCTGAAGCGTCTGGACGACAACGAACGCATTTTGGCGGAAAGCTGCCACCAGCTCAGCAACGGCAAGAAAGCCAGCATGACTCCCGCCGGCGAATGGCTGCTGGACAATTACTATCTGATTGAAGAACAAATCCGCGTTGTGCGCCACCACTTGCCGAAAACCTTCGGTCGCGGTCTGCCGCAGCTGGCGCCGCCGCATAACTGTCCGCGGATCTATGACGTGGCTGCCGAAGCTATCGCGCACGGTGACGGCCACTGGGACGCCGAAAGCCTCACGCGGTATATCGCCGCCTATCAAAAAGAAGTCAATCTGACGCTCGGCGAACTCTGGGCGCTGCCCGGCATGCTGCGCCTGGCGTTGATCGAAAACCTGCGCCGCGTCAGCGTGGAAGTCGCGCAGGCCCAGCAGGAACGCAATCTGGCCGACAGCTGGGTGACGAAAATGCTGGAGTCGGCGGAAAACGATCCCGCCAACCTGATCGTGGTGATCGCCGATATGGCGCGATCCAATCCCCCACGCACCAGCGCCTTTGTTGCCGAGCTGGTGCGCCGTCTGCAGGGGCACGGTACCATGCTGGCGCTACCACTCACCTGGGTAGAGCAGCGTCTGGCGGAAGTCAGCCTGACCTCAGATGAATTGATCCACCGCTTTAACCAGCAACTGGCCGTCAGCCAGCTGTCGGTCAGCAATAGCATCTCCGGCCTGCGCCAGCTAAGCGAAATGGATTGGGCAGAATTTGTCGAAACCATGAGCCAGGTCGAACAGACCCTGCGTGAAGATCCCGCCGGGGTTTACCCTTTGATGCATTTCACAACCCGCGACAACTACCGCCACGTGATCGAAATGCTGGCGCGCCACTGTCCGCACAATGAAGTGCAGGTCGCTCAACACGTGCTTAATATGGCGCGCGTAGCGGCTGAAGACCCGTCGAGCGATCCACGCCGCAATCACATCGGTTACTACCTGGTTGACGATGGTCGCCCCGAGCTGGAACAGCAATTAGAGGTAAAACTCGGACGCATTACCCAATTGCGCCATGCGCTCAGTCAGGCGCCGCTGCTTTCCTGGCTCGGCAGCCTGAGCCTGATCACTACCGCCATCTGCGCGGAACTGCTGCGTCACGCTTACAGCACCGGCATCAGTTGGGGACTGGTACTGCTGTTCTTCCCCATGGCTATCGTGGTCAGCCAGTTCGTGCTCAATTTACTCAGCGAGGTCACTACCCGCAGCCGCACGCCGCAACCCTTGCCGCGGTTGGATTTCTCCTGCGGTATTCCCGCAGAATTCCGCACCCTGGTGGCGATCCCGACGTTAATCGACAGCAAAAGCGGCGTCGATAAACTGATCAATGCGCTTGAGGTTTGTTATCTGGGCAACGCGATGAAACATTTGCACTTTGCCCTGCTCACCGACTTCAACGATGCGCCCCAACAACGGCATGCGGACGACGCAGCCTTGCTGGATTACGCCTGCCGACAGATGGAAGCATTGAACGGACGCTATCCCTGCGAAGGGCCCAGCCACTTTTTCCTGTTTCACCGCGACCGCGAATGGAATGAAAAACAGGGAGTATGGATGGGGTTGGAACGAAAACGCGGCAAACTGAATGCGCTGAACGACTGGCTGCGCAACCGAGGTAACGCCTTCTGCACGCAGATTGGCGATGGGCTGGAGGTGCTGAAAAACGTCAAATATGTCATTACGCTCGACAGCGATACCGTCCTGCCGCGCGAAAGCGCCCATCAGCTGATCGCCGCGATGGCGCACCCGCTCAATCAACCTCAATACGATGCGCGCCAGCAACGGGTGGTTGAAGGTTATGCCATCCTGCAACCACGCATGGCCGAAGAAATCCCCAGCTACGGCCAGGGCCGTTATGCCGCCCTGTGCAGCAGCACGCCGGGTAATGACCCCTATACGCTGATGGCCTCGGATATCTATCAGGATCTGTTTGGCGAAGGCTCGTTTATCGGCAAAGGCATTTACGACGTGGACGTGTTCTCCCACAGCCTGAAAGGCACCTGCCCGGCGAACCTGGTACTGAGCCACGATCTGCTGGAGGGCTGTTACGCCCGCTCCGGCCTGCTGAGCGACGTGCTGCTGTACGAGCAATATCCCAGCAACTACCTGGTGGACGTCGCGCGCCGCACGCGCTGGATCCGCGGCGACTGGCAATTGCTCAACTGGCTTCTGCCACGGGTGAAAACCGAGGACGGTACCCGCACCGCCAATCCGCTGAGCACCCTGTCGCGCTGGAAGCTGTTCGATAACCTGCGCCGCAGCCTGGCTGCCCCCAGCCTGTTGCTGTTACTGTTTTGCGGTTTTGTCTGGCTGCCAAACACCCGTTACTGGCTCGGGGTGTTCGCCCTTATCCTGCTGCTACCGACCCTGTTGGCGTTGGTGCAGGACATCCTGCGTAAACCGCCGCGCAGGCCCGTCTTGCAACATCTGCTGTTGGCGTTAAACGGTTCGCTGCATCGCCTGGCACAAATCGGACTGCGGCTGGCGACTTTGCCGCATGAAGCGCTGTACAGCCTGAAAGCGATTGCCGTGACCCTGTGGCGGCTGTTGATTAGCAAGCGCAATCTGCAAGAGTGGACCAGCTACGATCAATCCAAGGCTCGCCAGCAGGTCACGCTGGAAAACTTCTATCGCGCGATGTGGATCAACCCGGTCGCCGGTGCCGCGCTGCTGTTGTTCAGTTTTCTGCATAATCCAATGGCGCTGATTATCACATTGCCGTTCGCCACTCTGTGGATGCTGTCACCGTTCCTGCTGTACTACCTCAGCCAGGAGCCACAGCGCAGCAAAACCGCCATCAACGATGAACAACGGCGCTTTCTGCGCCAAACCAGCCGCCAAACCTGGGACTTCTTCAATACCTTCGTCAACCAGCAGGAAAACTGGCTGCCGCCGGATAACTACCAGGAAATACCGGAGCCGGTGGTGGCGCACCGTACCTCACCGACCAATATCGGGCTGTCGTTATTGGCCAACCTCACCGCCTATGACTTCGGCTATCTGACGCTCAGCGACGCGCTGCGGCGCATCGAACTGACGCTCAACACTCTGGATCGGCTGGAACACTATCGTGGCCATTTGTACAACTGGTACGACACCCGCACCCTGGAGCCGCTGAACCCGCGTTATATCTCCAGCGTCGACAGCGGTAACCTGGCCGGTCACCTGCTGACACTCAGCGCCGGCTTGCCGGCACTGGCCCACCAGCCGGCCATAGATCCGCTGCGGGTGCTGACCGGTCTTGGTGACAGCCTGCAACTGCTGGAACAGCACTGGGGCGACGCCGCACCGAAAAACCTGCCGAAGCTGCGCAACCATTGGGAGCAGGCCCACCACAGCCATCCGGCAGCCCTGCTGGCGGAACTGAATGCCATGCGCAACTACAGCAACGGGCTGCAGGAACCGGCGCTAAATCATGATGAGGAAACCAAACGCTGGGCCGGAGCCTTGCACCAGCAGCTTAACGAACTGTGTGCCGAATGGGCGCAGTGGTTCGGCTGGCTGAGTGACGGCATGCCCGAACTGGAGCAGGTGCCCAGCCTGCACTGGCTGGCTAACCCGCCTGGCCAGTTGACGCTGTCACCGGAACAGCAAAATCAGCTGAGCGCGGCGGGTGCGCTGGCGCAGGAACGTCTTACGCAGTTGCAAAGCCTGCAGCAGCGGTTGGAAAAAATGGCGCAAATGGATTTCAACTTCCTGTATGACGAATCAACCCATTTGCTGACCGTTGGCTTTAACTGCGATCAAAACAAGATGGACAGCAGTAAATACGACCTGCTGGCCTCCGAGATTCGTTTAACCAACTACGTCGCCATCGCCACCAATCAGGTGCCGCAGCGCAGCTGGTTCGCACTTGGCCGCCTGTTCACCGTGATCGACCACGAACCCGCGCTGATGTCGTGGAGTGGGTCGATGTTTGAGTACCTGATGCCGCAGTTGGTGATGCCCGCCTACCCTGATTCACTGCTGGTGCAGATGTGCCATGCGGCGGTGGAGCGGCAGATTGCCTGGGGTAAGGAACGCGGCGTTCCCTGGGGCATTTCCGAATCCGGTTACTTCGGTTTCGACGCCGACCAAAACTATCAGTATCACGCCTTTGGCGTTCCGGGCCTGGGCCTGAGACGCGGGCTGGGTGACGATATGGTAGTAGCGCCTTACGCCACGGTGATGGCGCTGATTGTCGATCCGGACGCCGCTTGCAATAACCTGGTTACGTTGGAGAAAAATGGGGCCAAAGGCCGCTACGGTTTCTACGAAGCGCTGGATTACACCACCGCTCGCCTAAGCCGGGGGCAACTGTATGTCATCATCCGTTCCTATATGGCGCACCACCAGGGCATGAGCTTCCTTGCCCTGTCGCATCTGTTGCTGGATGCGCCTATGGTAGCGCGCTTCGCTGAGTATCCGGCGTTCCAGTCAGCGCGGCTGTTGCTGCAGGAACGGGTGCCGGATGCAGTCGAGCTGTACAGCACCCGTCGCCATTTCGAAACCCACGAGGGGACTATCACCCCGGCCAGCTTCGCCGCACGCGAGTTCAACCGTGTGGACTCCCCGATCCCCGAAGTGCAGTTGCTGTCCAACGCCAACTATCACCTGATGCTCACCCAGGCCGGCGGCAGCTACAGCCGCTGGCAGAATCTGGCCTTGACCCGCTGGCGCGAAGACGCCACCTGCGATAACTGGGGCGCTTTCTGTTACCTGCGCGACCCGCAAACCGGTGAGGTCTGGAGCAATACCTGGCAGCCGATCGGTGGTGCCGCCAAGGGGTACAGCGCCGTGTTCAACGACGCCGGGGCCGAGTTCCAGCGTCAGCAAGGGTCGCTGTCGGTGAAAACGCAGGTGGTGGTATCGCCGGAAGATGATATTGAGCTGCGCCGCGTGACGTTGGTCAACCGCAGCAAGCAACCGCGCACCATCGAAATCACCAGCTATGCAGAAGTGGTGCTGGCACCGGCCGGCAATGATCTGGCCCACCCGGCGTTCAGCAACCTGTTCGTACAAACCGAACTGTTGCCGGATCAAGACGCCATTTTGTGCCACCGCCGCCCGCGCGAACCGAAAGAAAAATGCCCGTGGTTACTGCACATGATGACGGTGCAAGGCCGCACCAGCCAGACGTCGTTCGAAACCGATCGCGCCAAATTTATCGGCCGCGGCCGCACCCCGGCCAATCCGCAGGCGCTGTATCAAAATACCCCGCTAAGCAACAGCGCCGGACCGGTCATTGATCCGATCATCGCTATCCGTCAGCGCGTGGTGCTGGAACCAAATGTACCGCTCACACTGGATATCTTCTATGGCGTCAGTGAAGACCGCGCCAGCAGCCTGGCGATGCTGGAAAAATACCGCGATCGCCATTTGGCAGACCGGGTGTTTGAACTGGCCTGGTCGCACAGCCAGGTGGTACTGCGTCAACTGAACGCCAATGAGGATGACGCCAACCTGTTCAATCGTCTGGCCAGCGCGGTGGTCTTCCCGGCGCAGGAAATGCGCGCCGCCAGCAGCGAAATCATTAACAACCGCCGTGGTCAGTCTGGTCTGTGGGGATATTCAATCTCCGGTGATCTGCCGATTGTGCTGTTGACCGTGACCGACGGCGAAAACATCGAGCTGGTTCGGCAACTGATCCAGGCGCACAACTACTGGCGTCTGAAAGGGTTGCAGGTGGATCTGGTGATCCTCAATGAAGATATCGGCGGCTACCGTCAGGATCTGCAAAACCAGATCATGGGCCTGATCGCCGCCGGCATGGAATCGACCCAAACCGATAAGCCGGGCGGCATCTTCGTACGCACCAGCGAACATATGTCACCGGAAGATCATCGTCTGCTGCTCAGCGTCGCGCGTATTTACCTCGACGATCGACGCGGCGGTTTAACCGAGCAGCTCAACCAGCGCCTGCAGTTGCCACAGATCCTGCAGCAACCGCTGTCGCCGGTGACCGCCTCGTCGAAACTGGCGACGGTGGATAATTTGCCGCGCAACCTGCATTCGCCGCAGTTGCCCGACATTGCCGCGCTGCAGTTCTATAACGGCCTCGGCGGCTTCTCGGAGAATGGCCGCGAATATGTGATTGCGATGAACGAAAGCAAGATCACCCCGGCGCCCTGGTCGAACGTGATGGCCAACCCGATGTTCGGCTC
This sequence comes from Serratia sp. AXJ-M, assembly GCF_046531865.1. Lineage (NCBI taxonomy): Bacteria > Pseudomonadati > Pseudomonadota > Gammaproteobacteria > Enterobacterales > Yersiniaceae > Serratia > Serratia sp. AXJ-M. The sequence goes on from NZ_CP059394.1 coordinate 3,581,063, forward strand.
GGTGGTTTCGGAAAGCGGCCAGGCCTACACCTGGTACGAAAACGCCCACGAATACCGTCTCACGCCTTGGGACAACGATCCCATCTGTGACCGCAGCGGCGAAGCTTTCTACCTGCGCGACGAAGAGAGCGGCCATTTCTGGTCGCCAACCCCGCTGCCTGCCCGGGGCCGAGGCCATTACCTGACCCGTCACGGTTTCGGCTACAGCGTTTTCGATCACCGCGAAAGCGGCATCGACAGCCAGTTCACCCTGCTGGTGGCCAAAGATGCCCCGGTAAAACTGTTCCTGCTGACGCTGACCAACACCTCAGGACGCACCCGCAAGCTCTCGGCTACCGGTTATGTGGAGTTTATCCTCGGCGATCTGCGGCAAAAGTCGGCCATGCATATCGTCACCCAGGCGGCTTCGTCTGAAAACGGCTGCGGTATCCTGGCGACCAACCACTATGGGGGCAACGGATCGGATCGCACCGCGTTCTTCGGCGTCTCGGGTGCGCATTGTTCGCTCACTGGCGACCGGCGTGAATTTATCGGTCGTAATGGTTCGCTGACCAATCCGGCGGTGCTAAAACTGCGGCGCCTGTCTGACAAAGTCGGCGCCGGTATGGATCCGTGCGGCGCGGTGCAGTCGGCCATCAGCCTGATCGACGGCGATCAACGCAGCTTTGTGTTCGCCCTCGGGTTGGGGCAAAACGCCGAAGAAGCCGAAGCGCTGCTGCACAAATACCTCCAGGAGGACAACCTGCAGGATGAGTTGCAACAGGTGGCTGCGCACTGGGACGGTATTCTCAACAAAGTGCAGATAGGGACGCCGCAACCGGCCGTCGATTTGCTGGCCAATGGCTGGCTGCTGTACCAGACCCTTGCCTGCCGTATTCAGGCGCGCAGCGGTTACTACCAATCCGGCGGTGCCTTTGGCTTCCGCGATCAACTGCAGGATACTTTGGCACTGACTCACGCCGCCCCGGAACGGCTGCGGGAACAGATCCTGCTGTGCGCTTCGCGCCAGTTCGTCGAAGGCGACGTGCAACACTGGTGGCATCCGCCGCAGGGCAACGGCGTGCGCACCCGCTGTTCGGATGACTATTTGTGGTTGCCGCTGGCCATTTGCCACTATCTGGACGCCACCGACGATCAGAGCATCCTGGATGAACAGGTGGGCTATCTGGAGGCGCGCAAACTGGCACCCGGCGAGGAGTCTTCCTATGAACAACCGGCGCAGAGCGTAACGCAAGAAACCTTGTATCAGCATGGCGTCCGGGCGTTAAAACACGGATTGAACTTCGGCGAACACGGTCTGCCGCTGATGGGAGCCGGTGACTGGAACGACGGCATGAATATGGTGGGCCTGGAGGGGCGTGGCGAGAGCGTCTGGCTTGGCTTCTTCCTGTTCCATATCCTGCAGCGTTACGGCAAGTTGGCAACCACGCGTCATGACGACGAACTGGCGACGCTGTGCCGCCAACAGGCCGATACGCTGCGCAATAATCTGCGTGACCATGCCTGGGACGGCGAATGGTACCGTCGGGGCTATTTCGACAGCGGGGAACCGCTGGGCTCTCATCAGTCGGCGGAGTGCCGTATCGACGCCATTGCCCAAAGTTGGTCAGTGCTGTCCGGTGCCGGTGATGCGCCGCGCAGCCTGCAAGCCATGCAGTCGCTGGATAAACACCTGGTCGACAACCAGGCCGGCCTGATCAAACTGCTGACGCCGCCTTTTGACGGCAACGGCCCGAATCCGGGCTATATCCGCGGCTATCTGCCTGGCGTGCGGGAAAACGGCGGACAATATACCCATGGCGCGGTGTGGGCGGTGATGGCCTTCGCCGAAATGGGCAATATCGAGCGCGCCTGGGAACTGATGGCGCTGATCAATCCGATCAACCACAGCCTGGACAGTACCGCGGCGGAACGTTACAAGGTCGAGCCGTATGTGGTTACCGCTGATATTTACGCGGTGGCGCCACACGTCGGTCGCGGCGGCTGGAGCTGGTATACCGGCTCTGCCGGTTGGATGTATCGGCTGATCCTCGAGTCACTGCTGGGTCTGAAACGCCATGGCGATCGGCTGAGCGTCAATACCCGCCTGCCGGCGGACTGGCCACAGGTGACGCTTAACTACCGGGAGGGTAGCAGCGAATATCAGTTGGTTGTTCGTCAGGGGCAAGGCGCGGCACAGGTCAGCGTCGACGGTGAAAAACAGTCGGAAGCCGTGATAACGCTGGTAGACGATGGCAAAATCCATCAGGTGGAAGTGACATTGGGGCAGTAAATATCGGGGCGCGGCGGGTGCCGCGCCCAACGTCTATACCAAAAATAATTCGAGTTGCTTGTAGGCGGCAACTGAGCAAAGCCCCAGGAGCTTACTCAAGTAAGAGACTGGGGTGAGTGAAGGCAGCCAACACCCAAGCAGCTTGAAGTATGACGGGTATACAGGCCGTTATTTACGCGCCAGCAACAAGCCCAGTACCAGGCCAACCGTTGCACCAATCCCTACGCTGCACCAGGGGTTTTCACGCACGTAACCGTCGGTTCGGCAAACGGCGTCCTTGGCACGCGCATAGTAGGACTCGGTGGTGTCAGCCAACCGCGACTTGACCTCACTCAATGCCTCTTCGGCATGAGCTTTGATATCGATATAGGCCTGATCGGCCCGATCGCCGGAGTACTTCAACACTTCTTCCAGCGTGTCGCTCAGCATTCTCAGATCGTCATCGAGCGTGGTTTGATCCGCATCCGTATTTCTCGCCATGGTAAGTTCTCCGTGTTTAAAAAATGAAACGGCCCTTAACTATAGACAAGGATCGCCGATCCCCGCCATCAGACTGATGGCTAAAATCAGAACACCAGTTGGACTTTGGCGGCCCGGCTCTTGTCGCCGGCAAACGTCAGCGCCTCAGCCAGTTGACGATTGTCAAACTCGGCGGACAGCAGCGGCAGCGGATTGACTGTTCCCTCGGCCAACCACGTCACCGCCAGGGCGAACTCTTCAACAAACCGGAAGGATCCCAGCAGATTCAGCTCTTTGGCGATCAACAGCATCAGCGGGAAATCCGGGAAGCTGCTTCCCATACCGACTTGCACCACCGTCCCCTTGGCGCGGGTGACCTCCAGACAACGCTGCAACGACAGTGGATGGCCGGAGACTTCAAAAGCGATATCAAAGTACCCTTTTTCCTGCTGATAGCTGCTGAAATCGTCATTGCCGGCGTGCAGACAGCGGGATGCCCCCATCTCTCCGGCGATATCCAGACAACGCGGGCTGAGATCGGCGCAGACAATTTCGTCGGCGCCCAACGCCTTCAGCGCCGCCACCAGCAGGCAGCCTATCGGGCCGACGCCGGACACAAATACCTTTTTCCCTTTCACTTCACCGGGCTGCCTGGCGGCATGTATCGCCACCGCCAGCGGCTCGGCAAAAACCATCACCTTCTCGTCGCAGTTGGCGTCGAACGCAATGCATTGCGCGCTATCAACCACCTTGTACTGGGTAAAAGCGCCGTCAACATGTGGGAAGTACATCGCGCTGCCGAAAAAGCGCATTTGAGTACATTGGTTTTGCTGATCCGCCAGGCAATACTTACACTGCCCGCAGGGCTTGCTGGGGTTTAACGCCACTTTCTGGCCCACGGGCAGACGAGCCGTGTCGCTGGCGACCACTTCACCGATCACCTCATGGCCCAGCACCATCGGCTGACGCACCTGAAAACTGCCGACTTTACCCTCCTGATAATAATGCAGGTCTGATCCGCAGATGCCACCACGGGTGATTTTCACCAGCGTGCCGTGGCCCTGGTACTCAACCTCCTGCTCCACTACCGCCACGTCATATTTGCCGTTGACCACGCAGGATTGGGTTTGAATTTTCATCATCATATTCTCATAAGCAGGCGGCTATACCGCGGCCGACATTCCGCCATCGACAAACAGCAGGTGACCATTGACAAAATCAGAGGCTTTGGACGACAGGAACACCGCTGCGCCAATCAACTCCTGCGGATCGCCCCAACGGGCAGCCGGGGTACGCTTGGTCAGCCAGGCGGTAAACTCTTGGTTGTCCGCCAGTGCCTGAGTCATTTCGGTTTTGAAGTAGCCCGGGGCGATACCATTGACCTGAATGTTGTAGCGCGCCAGCTCTACGCACATGCCACGCGTGAGCATTTTCACCGCCCCTTTGGAAGCGGCATAGGGGGTGATGGTGTCGCGGCCAAGTTCGCTCTGCATCGAGCCAATATTGATGATTTTACCGCTTTGACGCTGCACCATATGGCGGGCTACGGCTTGTGACACCATAAATACCGCCTTCTGGTTGACGGCAATAATGTCGTCCCAGTCTTTTTCCGGGAATTCGGTAAACGGGTGGCGACGCTGTATACCCGCGTTGTTAATCAACACATCGATCCCACCGCTTTGCGCCTCAATTTTCTCAATAGCGGCATGAATGGCCTGGGAGTTAGTGACATCAAAGGCCGCGGCATCGGCGCGGAAGCCCTCACGGCGCAGTGCTTCAACGGCTCGCTGGGCGTTTTCTTCGGTGGTCGCATTGACCAATATGTGAGCGCCGTACTCCGCCAGCCCACGCGCCAGCAGAAAACCAATGCCCCGAGAAGCGCCGGTAATCAGTACTTTTTTATTATCCAGTGAAAATAAGTTGTTCATAACGTCCCCGGCAGTGTCATTCAGATAAGACAGGTGCCTATCTCAGCGGATCGCCGCCGGCAAAAACGTGATGACGATCACTTAAAACAGTGTTACTAAAACCTGTTACCTTTAACGTGAAGCCACGCAATCTCGCGGGAAATAAACTCAACACATTTCATTGAAAAATAAGATTTTTATACTTTATGTCGTCGATTGTTATCACTAAATCGATTTGTTAACATGGCGTTATTCGCGATTTCGCCGCCCCACCCTGTTAAGGCCTCAGAATGAAGAACCAACGCGTCACGCTGCAAGATATTGCGCTGCTCGCCGGCGTGACCAAAATGACCGTCAGCCGCTATCTGCGAACGCCGGAAAAGGTGGCGGCCGAAACCGCCGAGAAAATTGCCCAGGTGATGAAGGAAGTGAACTTTACCGACGGCGATGAAGCACGCTCAACGCAAAAGCCGCGCATTGGCGTTTTGATCCCCTCGTTCAACAACCAAATTTTCGCCGATCTGCTGGCCGGTATCGAATCCATCACTCTGGAACAGGGCTACCAAACGCTGGTAGTGAACTATGACTACAGTCGGCAGCGCGAAGAAGAGCATATCGTCCAACTGCTGGCTTACCCGATCGCCGGGCTGATCCTGACGGATTCGGAGCATACTCTGCGGGCGGAAAAGTACCTGACGGCCGCCAAAATCCCGGTGGCGCAGGTGATGGATCTGGAAGGTCCGGAAGGAAGGATCGCCGTGGGGTTCGATAACTTCCAGGCGGGTTACGACATGACCGAAGCGCTGCTCGCCAGCGGTAAACGTCAGGTGGTTTATTTTGGCGCCATGTCCGATGCGCGCGACACCAAACGTTTTCAGGGCTACTGCCGGGCAATGGAAAAACAGGGTCTGACACCGCGCCAAATCACACCGCACCGTGTTTCGTCGGTGACGGTCGGCTCCGACATGCTGGCCATGGCACGGCAGCTTTACCCGGATTTGGACGGTATCTTATGCACCAATGACGATCTGGCCGTTGGGGTCTTACAGGAGTGTCTGCGGCTGGGGCTGCGGGTTCCGCAGGATATCGCTTTGTCGGGATTTCACGGCCTGGATATCGGCAAAGCCACCACGCCGGGCATCGCCAGCGTTATTACACCCAGGTTTGATATCGGCAAGGTGGCCACAGAGATCTTGTTGAAACGCATTAAAGGGGTGCCGTGCATTGAGCGCGTTGATCTGCACTACCGCATCTCACTCGGCGGCACCATTTAACTCAGCGGTTAACATGTTCGGTAACAGCGGCCGCCGGTTTCGGTTTTTCGCTGCGCGCCGCCAGCCACAGGCCGCTGTTTTTCATCGCGTAGCCAAACACTAATCCCACCAACAGGGAAAGGGTCACCAGAGACCAATTGCCGCCGCCGGCGAAGGTGGCGCAAGCGCCGATAAAGGTGCCGGGCACAAAACCCAGCCACTGCTGCTTTGCCTGAATGCACATCAGAAAAGCCACCGCGCCGGTCAGCAGATAACCGAGCAGGCTCCAGCCGGGCGCCAGCTCACTGCCGTGAATGATCGCCATCGCCCAAAATACCCCGCTGCAGCAGGTCAGTGTGCTGATCAACAACCCTTTCAGCCCCCCCTGCGGGCAAGCAAAATAGGCCGTACAGCCCAGGAAACCGGCCCAACTGATCAGCCCCAGGCTAACAGCCACCCATCCCCACACGCCGGAGAGGATCCCGGTAGTCACAGCAATGGCAAAAAGAACGTTCATAAACTGACCCGCAGCAAAGAAAGCGCGCAGTTTACGCGAAAATCGGCAAATTCAAGTGATGTAAATCACAAAAATTTTGTAATGAGAAATACTGAAATTGCAGAATTGAGGAATTTGTCACAAAAAAAACCAGCGTGACTAGCACGCTGGAAATGACACACAACAACACCAGGGAAATCGTTCGCCACCTTACGTGGCTAAAATCGTTGTTCAGCTACCCTGCGAATTTCACGTTGCCGACGGACAACCTGAAACTCGGCGGGTATCAGCGCGGGAAGCCCGCGCGGGTCACCATGAAGCTCAAAGATAAGCAAACCACGGCACTGACCAGAAATAACAGATTGACCGCCAGATGCAGGCTGGCATGGTCGATAACCGCCCCCAGCAGGATCGGAACCCAGTTGGCGATATAGGCGATTACGTAAAACAGTGAAATCAGTCTCGCATGGCTGGCCTTCGGTGAAATCAGGTTCACCAAGGTGGCACTGCCGACAAAAATCGCCCCGTAGGCATAACCGGCAATCACCATACCGGCACTGGCCAGAGCCAGCGAGTGGATCTGAATCGCCTCGGCGAACACCACCACTGACAGCGCCTGCGCCAGACAGCCAAACATCAGCGAATGGCGCGCATTAACGCGACGGCTCAGGATCTGGCTAATACCGGCAATCACCAGATAAACCGCAATCACATAGCCGTAAACGCCCCGGCTGTGCATGCCCAGCAGCTTTTCCGATACGCTTGGCCCAATCGCCAGAATACTGGCAGCCACTGCCCAGCAGATGAACAACGCGCCGGCACACAGGAAGAACTTGCCTCCGGTAGCGCGCAGGCCATCCGCCAACGAGCTTTTTTCTGCCGCGGCTTCTGCTGCCGGTGCCCCGCTGAGAGGTACAACAACGGCTTCAACCGGCCATTTCAACATCACGCCCAGTGCGGCAACTGCCGCCACCGCCATGATGATAATGAACGGCAGCGAGGTAGTGTGGAACCCGGTTTGCAGCGCCACGCCGCTGAAAATCGGCCCCAAAGCCAGACCGGTGGTGAATGACAGCGTGGCAATCAGCGCCGCATTTTTACCGCCGTCCTTCGGCCCAAAACGCACCAGCGCAATGTTAGCCGCACCGGTCAAAGCCCCGGTGCCGATCCCGGCCAGCAGACGCGCCATAAACATCATCAAAAACGAATCGGCCATCGAAAACAGCAAGGCCCCGGCCAACACCACCAGCAGCGCCGGTACAATCATGCTGCGCAGATCTTTGACCTTGCCGGCCATGTTGCCCACGCCGAACAGCGAAATCAGCACGCCGGCGGCATAGGCGCCATAAATGACGGTCAGGCTAACCGAGCTTAGCGCCAACTCATGTTGATAAAGCGGGTAAAGCGGTGTCGGCGCACTGCTGTTCAGCAATGCTGACATCAATGCCAGGGCTAAAAACAGCAGGATGGCAAAATGCGACTCACCCGACTTCGCTTTAGCGGCTTCATCAACAGCCACACCTTCAGACATTTTTCTCTCCCGAAACAATCTGGATAAACACCTAACCCTGAAAACCAAACTCCTCAGGAAACGCGTTTATCATACCTTTCGGGTATAACGGTCAAAATAGCCAAGAATGCATCATAGTGATTCATTAATGCATTTGCGCTGACGCCCGCCAGCGCTTAATGCCGTGCTCTTTACACCGCCGCCGCCTTCGAGGTTTTTGCCGGAGCGCGTTTCACTATCGCCAACGCACCGGAGAAAATAATCAGCGCCATGCCGCCCGCAGCAATGTAGGACAGCTTCTCGCCAAACAACAGATAGCCGAGCAGCGTGGAGAAAATGATGGTGCTATAGGAAAGAATACTGACAATCACCGCATTGCCGCTGCCGTAGGCGCGGGTCATGGTGATTTGCCCCAGGCTGCCGAACACACCGATGGCGCAAACGCACAGCATCATGGCGCTGTCCAACGCGGTAAACCCCACCACAGTGGTCATCATGCCGCCCACCAGGGTGCCCACCAACGAGAAGTAAAACACCACTCGCAGTTCGGGTTCGCCACTGCGCACCAGCTTACCGACGTTAAAATAGGCCAGCGCGGTCAGCAGGCCGGAAAGCAGGCCAATCAGGGTCGCGGCATACTCGCCGTTCGGCGTATCGGGGCGCAGCAGCACCAGAATGCCGATAAAACCCAGCAGTACCGAGAACAGCAGCTTGCCGGTCAGTTGACCTTTGCTAGTGACAAAGGCAATCGCCGACTGAAAGATAGGATTGGTGTAGCCCAACGTGGTGGCCGTGGCGATCGGCAGATGGATTAGTGAGTAGAAACCGCAGTACATCGCCGCATTGCCAATGGCCGCGCGTTTCATGTGCAACCCCAAATGCTGGGTGCGGAAACCGAGATTTTTCACATGGATCAGCGCGGCAACGATCAGGACGTTAATCACAGAGCGGTAAAAAATGATGTCGAAAAAACCGACCTTGGCCGAAGCCAGTTTGATGCTGGCCCCCATCAACGCAAAGAACCCGCTGGCGACGACCATCCACAAAGCAACCATGATTTCCTCGGTATATCACCCCAACGGGCGACAAAATAAAACGGGGCGAATTGATTCGCCCCCTACGGCTAATGCAGTCAACAGCGCCGCAGCTTGAAAAACGGCGGGGATATTATTCGGCAGCTTTCACCGTCAGCGGTTTATTATCAGCGCAGGCGAAGAATACCAGCATCTCCGCGCCTTTATCACCAGAAACCCCTTGGTGAACGATATCTACCGTGTCGGTAAAGGAGTCGCCCTGCTTAAAGGTGTGTTTCACGCCGGTTTTCTTGACCGTCAGCGAAACGCTGCCCCCAGTCATATACACCGCGCTGATGCACGGGTGAGTATGCCAGGCGAGCACCTTGTTCGGTTCCACCGTGACCTTCAACATGGTGATCTGCGGAGCGCCTGCCGGATAATGCTGGTACGGCGTCCCCTCCCATGAGGTTTCGGTTTTCAGCAAGGTTTCTTTGTTTATGCCTTCGCCGTGATCCTCTGCGGCCTGTGCAGCGCCTTGAAATGCCATCATTAATGCCAGAAGTGTCAGTTTATACATTGTTATCGCTCCATGACTACGGTGAACAAAATAGAATGGCGTAATACAAAGGACAATGAATGACGACTCCTGGAATCTGGGGTTACGCCTTTACAAGCCTTTGATACGCTGCTCGTATTCTACGATGCTCTCGGCATAGTATCGATTAGGCGCCACATGATTTCCTACCAACACTTCTATCAGGAAAGGCCCCTCGTGCTCAGCCGCGGCGGTCAGCGCTTCGTCCAGTTCTTCCAGCGTCGCCGCTTTGGCGGAGGCAACCCCCAGGCTGTTGGCGAAGGCCTTCCAGTCATGGTTCGGCAACGCGGTATAGTCCGCAGATACCCCACGGTTTTGCAAGGTGTCGATGTGCATCGCTCCGTGAGCGCAGTTGTTCATCACCACAAAGGTCATTTTGACCTGATAACGGGCGGCCGTCTGGATCTCGATGCCGTGCATCAGCATGCAGCCGTCGCCGGTAACCACCACGCAGTCGCGGTGCGGCGCTGCCAGTTTGATGCCAATGCCGGCGCAAATCGCCCAGCCCATCGGCGCCAGGGAGCTTGAGGTATGGTAATCGCCCCGCCCGCTGGCCTGCCAGTGGTGCGCCATAAAGATACGGTGTGCGCCGGAATCGACCACCACGTTGGTGTCCTGATTCATACGGCTGCGGATGCGTTTGATGGCGTCGCCGGGGTACATGTTGGCCTCGCCCTCGGCAAGACGCACCTGCAAATCGGGCCGTTGCTGCTCCAGCGGCAGTTGACTCACCTGCTCCAGCCAGCCGTTACGCAAGCGCTTAATGCTGTTCAGGTGCGCGTCATCGTCGCTGACCGCATCCAGCAGGTGGTGCAACGAGCCGGTCAGGCTGGAGAAAATCTGCATATCCGGTTGATAGTGCGAGCTGACCTTATCGAAATCCTCGTCAATCACCACCAACGTTTTGGTGCCGTGCAGTCGCGGATTCCAGTTCAGGCTATCGCGTTGGCTCAGATCGCAACCCAGCACCAGCAGCACATCCACTTCATCGCCATTGATGGTTTCCACCGCCCGGGTATGACCGGCAAAACCATACAGCCCCAGCGCCAGCTCGTGCCCTTCGGGAAACGCGCCCTTGCCGGACAGCGTAGTGGCAACCGGCAGACGGTATTTCTCCGCCAGGCGCAGCAACAGGGCCGCATCCAGCGGATTATTCATGCGGTTACCCACCAGGCAGGCGACGTTCAACCCGCGCAGCAGATAGTCATCCAGCACCTGATCCAATGCCTGTGGGTCGATCGCGGCCTCTCGGCACTGCGGCGTGCGTGGCGGGCTAACTTCATGACCGCCGGCCACCTCTTTCTTTTGCATATCGACCGGCACGCTGAGATAGGTGCGACCTTTTCGCTGAGTGTTCAGGCAGGACAGACTGCGCCGCAGCTCGTGCTGCAACGTGAGATTATTTTTCACTTCTATCGCAGCGGAAAGCAGCGGTTTGACGATAGTCAGCTCATCGATGCCACTATTGCTGCCGTCCTGGAAGGCACCCTGCGCCTCATGATAAGTGGCAATGCCGCCGGCCAGATACAACACCGGAATTTTGTCGGCCTGTGCCGCCGCCATCGCCGGCAGGAAATTCATGGTGCCGGGACCGGAGATGCCCAGACAAACGCCAAACTTGCGGCTGGCGCGAGCATAACCGTCCGCCATAAAACCGCAGGCGGTTTCATGGGCGCCGACGATGCCGGCAATGCCTGAATGTTCAATGGATTTTATCAATGGGTACACCAGCTTGCCGGGTACCAGGAATATGTGCTGAATGCCGCGAGCTTCGAGACTCTGGATAATCGCATCAGCGTTGCTTTGCGTTGCCGCTTTCGCACCGGGGGTTGCAATAACTCTGACACCGTCCGCAGTTGCCAGTGCTACGGGGGTGTATAACTTCTCTGCGTGAGACTCCATTTTCAATGTCCAGTCGTGGTGGGCCAACCTAGATTCAGAGTCGATCCCACCAGGCGATTAGCCCACAGAGACAGGCTCTCATGCGCGTCTGCTTACGCGTTCAGGGTAACATTGGCACAAAATGTGCGCCAGATCACAGCATAAACGTTGATAAGCATAAAGATTGTCGGGTAAAAATAAAGATGCAAAACTGCTTCACGTTGATGCATTTATTCATATCCTGAAACATAATTAATAATTATGATACGTGGGCCTCATTTGCAGCCAAAACCAGAGCCGGTACGGTTGCGCAATAATGAACACAGACAAGACCGATAAGCCTGCACAAAGGAAATGGCATGATGAATTGGGATGATGCACGCTTCTTCCTGGCGGTCGCACGCTGCGGCACTTTACGAAAAGCCGCCAATGAACTACACGTCGACCAAGCCACCGTCGGGCGGCGTATTACCGCTTTTGAAGAGAGTCTGGGATCCAAACTGTTTATCCGTACGCCAAAATCGTTCTCCCTCAGTCCGTTGGGAGAAGAAATGCTGGCGGACGTCATGAACATGGAGAACTCGGTGCAGGCGATTGGCCGCAAAGCCACCAGTGGCGACGACAGCCTGTGCGGTAACGTACGCATCGCCACCACCGACACCATGGCCGAGGCTTTTGTCATTCCGGCGCTGAAGGCGCTGCGAGAGCAATACCCGTTAATCACAGTCACCATGCTGACAGCGGTCAATATCTCTGATATTTCGTACCGTGGCGCAGATCTGGCGATCCGCGGCGCCCGTCCCGAATCCGATGAGCTGATTATCAAACGTATGGCCACCATCGAAATGGGGCTGTATGCGACGCAGGACTATCTCGACAAACACGGCATGCCGACCAAGGGCGACCATCTGCGGGGTCATGACCTGCTGATGTTCCCGCGAGAACTGGTGCCCCGTCACTGGAACAACTTCTGTGGCGAAACGCTGATCGATCCTAACGTGGTGCTGCAGTGCAATTCGCAGTTGCTGCTGCGCTCTGCAACGCGCAATGGGTTGGGGATTGGCCTGCTGTCCTCGTTCCTGGCGGATAAGGACCCGGACCTGGTGCGAATTTTCCCGGAAAACAAAGACTGGGTAGATATCTGGCTGGTGCTGCATCCTGACCTGCAGCGTGCCGCCAGGGTGCGTGCCGTAGTCCAGGCGCTGGAAACCTCATTTACAAACAATCCCGGCTGATCCCCCCTACTCAGGGGTCAGGGTGACTTACCCTGCCCCTCTTATCCCGTTTCACCACATTGTCATGATTAGATAAAAAGCTTATTATCTAATTAACGCACAGGACGTGCCCCCACAGTCGAGGGAATGATGGCAAAGGTTAACTGGTCGCGCAAAGCAGTTAAACAATTGATGACGCTACCGACTCAGGATCGCTCAGCCATTAGAGACAAGGTCGGGCTGTTAAGCGCGTTTCCGGCCGCCGGACTGGATATCAAAAAATTGCATGGTGCTGACAGCCAATTTCGCCTGCGCGTCGGCAGCTATCGCATTATTTTTGAGATGAGTGATGGTGAACCTATTGTCTGTCTGATCCAACAAGTGAAGCGTAGAACGTCGACAACTTACTAAACCGCGTTGAGCTGAAATTTATAATCCGAGGTATGCCAGATGGCGAAGTTACAATATATCCATGATGAATCAGGCAAGCCGCTGTACGTGATATTGCCTCTCGATGAATATAAAAAGCTGGTAGGCCGGCAAGATGACTATGAGTCTGTTCCCTATCATAGCGATGCGCACGATGATGAAACTGTTCCTCATGAAGTGGTCTCCATCATGTTGGATCAGAACATCAGTCTGATAGCCGCATGGCGAATTTTCCGCGGCTTCTCGCAGTACGATGTGGCGACAAGACTGGGGACTACCCAATCTGCCGTTTCTCAGTGGGAAGCCATTGACTCTAAACCGCAAAAAAAAACCCGGGAAAAACTGGCAGAGTTATACCGCTGTAGCCCGTCGCAGATGATGCTCTAATCCGTTCCCCACGCCATAAAAAAAGGTCGCCGAAGCGACCTTTTTTACTGCCCTGATGCCCATCAGAACATCGGTTGTGCCATCTGTACCAGCGTAATCAGCGGCTGCGGATAAACACCCAGCAGCAGCACCAACGCGGCGGAGATCAACACCACTACGCCGCCTGCGGTCAACGCCCAGTTATTTGGGGTATCGCGCTGCAGCGCTTCCGGCGCGCTGAGGAACAGGCTGACGGTGACGCGCAGGTAGTAGTACAAACCAATGGCGCTACCCAGCACCACGGCGCCGGTCAACCACCACAGGTGAGCGCTGACGCCCATTGCGATCACGAAGAACTTACCGATAAAGCCCAGGGTCATCGGGATACCGGCCAGTGACAGCATCATCACCGTCATGACGGCGGACAGAATTGGCTTATGCCAGAACAGACCGCGGTAGGAGAACAGTGAATCTGCATCCGGGCCACGGTACGGGCTGGACATCAGGCTGACCACGCCGAACGCGCCCAGGCTGCTGAACAGGTACCCGGCCAGGTAAACCCCGGCGGTTTCCAGCGACAGCTGGTGGGTTTGCACCGCAATCAGCGCCACCAGCAGATAACCCAGGTGGGCAATCGACGAGTAACCCAGCAGACGCTTGATGTTGGTCTGGCTGATGGCCATCAGGTTGCCGAACAGAATCGAACAGACGGCAATGATCGACAGCACCATGCGCAGCGCTTCGTTGTCGGCAGCAGGCGCATACAGGAACAGACGCATAACGACCGCAAAGATAGCAATCTTGCTGGCGGTGGCCAGGAAGGTTGAAACCGGCGCAGGCGCCCCCTGATACACATCCGGCGTCCACAGTTGGAACGGCACCAGCGACAGCTTGAAGCCCAGACCGACAATCATCATGCCCATACCGGCCAGGATCAGCGGCTGGTGCATCATGTTTTCTTGCAGGCTCTTGCCCAGGCCAGCCAGCGACAGGTCACCGGACTCCGCATACAGCAGCGCCATACCGAACAGCAGGAAGGACGACGCCGCGGCGGACAGCAGCATGTACTTGATGGCCGCTTCCAACGGTCGCTTCTGGCGGTAGGCGTAGCCCACCAGACCAAACAGCGGCAGCGAGATCAGTTCAATACCGAGGAACAGCGAGGCCAGATGGTTGGCGCTCGCCAGCAGAATGCCACCCAGGGTAGCAATCAGCACCAGCAGATAGAACTCTTCGCGGTTGTCCGGGTAACCGACCAGCCACGGATAGGCAAAGGTACAGGTCGCCAGACTCGCCAGTATCACCAGCCCGGTATAGAACATCGAGTAGCCGTCAACCCGCAGCAGCGGGGTGACATCCATTGGGCCTGCCTGGCCGACAAAGTACAGCGAAAGCAGCGCCAGGTTTAGCCCGATCACGGTCAGGGTGGCGTTGATAAAGTGGTCGCGTCGCCACGCAATGCCTAGCATCACAACCACCACCGTCAATCCGACGATCAACAGCGGCAACAGTGCGATCAGTTGTTGAGGAGTTATTGTCATGGCGAATTACGGCCTTGTTGTTGAAATTGCTGAAACTGACGAACCAAACCAGTGTTGCACGTTGCTCATCGCCGCATTAGAAGTGTCCAGAATCGGTTGTGGGTAGAACCCCAACAGAACCAGCAACACCACCAACAGCAGAATGATGAACAGCTCACGCGCGGTCATGCCCGGCAAAGGTTGGTCAGACTTGGCTTTGCCGTAGTAGGCACGCTGCATCATGATCAACGAGTAAACCGAAGCAAACACCAGACCGAAGGTAGAAATCACGGTGATCACCGGCACAACCTGATAGCTGCCGAACAAGATCATGAATTCACCGACGAAGTTACCGGTACCCGGCATCCCCAACGTAGCCACCGCGAAGAACAGCGACAGCGCAGGGATGTATTTGATACGCCCCCACAGGCCGCCCATTTCACGCATGTCGCGAGTGTGCAGACGTTCGTACAACTGGCCACAGATGATGAACATACCGGCCGCAGACAGACCGTGTGCAATCATCTGGATCACTGCCCCCTGGTAAGCCAGTTGGCTGCCGGTGTAGATGGCGATCAGGACGAAGCCCATATGGGAAACCGAGGTGTAAGCGATCAGACGCTTGATATCGGTCTGCGCAAACGCCATCCAGGCGCCGTAGAAGATACCGATAACACCCAGCCACATGGCGATTGGCGCGAACTCATGCGAAGCTTCCGGGAACAGCGGCAGGCTGAAGCGCAACAGGCCATAGGCCGCGGTCTTCAGCAAGATCCCCGCCAGGTCGACAGAACCTGCGGTAGGAGCCTGGCTGTGCGCATCCGGCAACCAGCCGTGCAACGGCACCACCGGCATTTTCACCGCGAAGGCAATGAAGAAGCCCAGCATCAACAGGTATTGCACGTTGTGTGACATTGGCGTTTGCAGCAGGTCTTCGTAATCGAAGGTCCACACGCCGGTCGCGTTATAATGCACAAACACCAGGCCCATAATGGCAATCAGCATCACCAGACCGCTGGCCTGGGTATAGATGAAGAACTTGGTGGCCGCAGTGATACGGGTTTTCCCGTCCGACGCCTTATGACCCCAGAGTGCGATCAGGAAGTACATCGGCACCAACATCATTTCCCAGAAGAAGAAGAACAGGAACATGTCGATGGCGAGGAACACGCCGATAACCCCACCCAGGATCCACAGCAGGTTCAGGTGGAAGAAGCCCTGGTATTTCTGGATTTCACGCCAGGAACAGAGGATAGCCAACACGCCCAGCAGGCCGGTCAGCACGACCATCAGCAGTGAAAGTCCGTCCAGTGCCAGGTGGATGGAAATGCCAAAGCGTGGGATCCACGGCAGCAGGAATTCAGACTGCCACTGCGGTATGCCTTTCGGCGTAGTCAACGTGTAGCCGCCCTGCATCCACAGATGCAGAGAAAGCGCCAATGTCAGCCCCATTGCGATCAACGCAATCCAGCGCGGCACCTTAGTACCGAAGCGCTCAAACTGCCAGCACAGCAGACCGCCAATAAAGGGGATAAGAATTAGCCAAGGTAATAGCATGGCGTTTTGTGTCCCTTATACGAATAATTTCAAACTTTGTACGTAGCGCCTGCCCTGCAGAGCGCTACGCCCGAAAAATGCGTCTGTTTAAATTATTCAATTAAACCAAAATCAACAGAGCCAATACGACCACTGCACCCACACCCATAGACGCTATATACCAACGCACCTGACCGTTCTCGCTCACTGTCAGACCACGGTTCCCCCAGCGGGAGAAAATGGCCGGCAGGTTCATCATCGAGTTCAGCGGATCACGTTGCAGCAACTTCGCAATACCCAGGTACGGCTTGACGAACACTTTGTCGTACAGCCAGTCGAAGCCCCAGGCATGGAACCACCAGGTAGAGAAGAAACGTCCCGGTGCGCTATTGGCGATGCGGGTAACCAGGGTACGTTTGCCCAGCCACAGCGCCGCCGCTAACAGGATGCCAACAATAGCCACTACGCCGGAGGTAATCTCCAGCTGCAGCACGCTACCGTGCGCCAGCTCGGTGGTATCTGGCAGCACGCCCTGCAGTGGCGGAACAATCATCGCGCCAACGAAGGTGGACAGCACCAGCAGAACCAACAGCGGCAGGTGGTGAGTGATGCCTTTACCGGCATGCGCTTTGATTTTCTCTTCGCCATGGAACACGATGAAAATCATACGGAAGGTGTACAGCGAGGTCATGAACGCACCGACCAGGCCGGCAATCATCAGGTTGATGTGACCGTTGGCCATCGCACCCGCCAGGATCTCATCCTTACTGAAGAAGCCTGCGGTGATCAGCGGCAGTGCCGACAGCGCAGCGCCCCCCACCAGGAAGCAGACGTAAACCAGTGGAATGCTCTTGCGCAGGCCGCCCATCTTGAAGATGTTCTGCTCGTGATGGCAAGCCAGGATCACTGAACCGGAGGAGAGGAACAGCAGCGCCTTGAAGAACGCATGGGTCATCAGATGGAAGATTGCTGCATCCCACGCCTGCACACCCAACGCCAGGAACATGTAACCAATCTGGCTCATGGTGGAGTAGGCAAGTACGCGTTTGATGTCAGTCTGTACCAGCGCGGCAAAGCCGGCCAGCACCAGGGTCACTGCCCCGATAATGCCCACCAGATGCAACACTTCCGGCGCCATCAGGAACAGGCCGTGCGTACGGGCAATCAGGTAAACGCCCGCGGTCACCATGGTCGCCGCGTGGATCAGTGCGGAAACCGGGGTTGGACCCGCCATGGCGTCTGCCAGCCAGGTCTGCAACGGCAGCTGCGCTGATTTACCGACCGCGCCGCCCAGCAACATCAGGGTAGCCCAGGTGATCGCCGTATCGCCGACCGCCAGTTTTTGCGGTGCCAGGATCATCAGTTCGCGGATGTTCAGCGTGCCCAGCTCGTTGTAGAGGATGAACAGCGCGAACGCCAGGAACACGTCGCCGACGCGGGTCACGATGAAGGCTTTCATCGCCGCCGCACCGTTGGCCGGATCCTTGTAGTAGAAGCCGATCAGCAGGTAGCTGCACAGGCCCACGCCTTCCCAGCCCAGGTACATCAGCAACAGGTTGTCTGCCAGTACCAATACCACCATGCTGGCGATAAACAGGTTGGTGTAAGCGAAGAAGCGCGAGTAGCCCTCTTCACCGCGCATGTACCAGGACGCGAACATGTGGATGAAGAAGCCCACGCCGGTGACCACGGACAACATGGTCAACGACAGGCCGTCCAGCGTCAGAGTCACGCCGATATTAAAGTTACCGACGGTCATCCAGTTCCACAGGCTCTGCTCAAACAGCTGCACGCCCGTCGCTTTCTGGGCGAAGAAATCCATCGCCACATGCACCGTGACCAACGCAGCCAGGCCGATAGAGCCTACGCCAATGGTTGCCGAGACGTTCTCAGACCAGCGGCCTCGGGAAAAGGCCAACAGCAGGAACCCGATCAGCGGTAGCAGAATAGTTAAATATAATAGGTTCATCCGCGCATCTCACTGACAGTATCAATATTCAGGGTATGACGGCGACGGTAGAGCTGCAGCAGCAACGCCAGACCGATACTGGCCTCGGCTGCCGCCAAACTGATCGCCAGGATGTACATCACCTGCCCATCCGGTTGGCCCCAGTAACTACCCGCCACGATAAACGCCAATGCTGCGGCGTTGATCATCACTTCCAGACTGATCAGCATAAACAGCAGATTACGACGAACCAGCAACCCGGTCAGACCCAGGACGAACAGGATCGCCGCCAGAATCAGGCCATGTTGAAGAGGGATCATGCTTGCTCCTCCGATTTTCTTCTCGCCATTTCGCCACCGACCGGCGCGTTGCTCAACACCTCACCCGGTTTGTGCTCACGGCCAATGTGGAAGGCAACAACCAGACCTGCCAACAGCAGCATTGAAGCCAGCTCAACCGCCAACACGTAAGGACCGAACAGGCTGATCCCCACGGCTTTGGCGTCTACCATCTCACCGCTGATGCCCTGATCGGACACGCTGCGAATCGCGAAAATCAGCACCGCCAGCAGCAGCAACGACAGCAGGCCCGGACCGATCCATACCGACGGCTTCAGCCAGTCGCGCTCTTGCTTTTGTACCGCGCTGCCGAGGTTCAACATCATGACCACGAACACGAACAGCACCATGATGGCACCGGCGTAAACGATGATCTCCAACGCCGCTGCGAAGTACGCGCCGAGTGAGAAGAAGACTGCAGAGATCGCCAACAGCGAGACGATCAGATACAGCAACGCATGCACAGGATTGGTATGCGAGATCACGCGAATGGTCGCGATCACCGCAATCAAACCTGCCAGATAAAAGGCAATTTCCATGCTTGCTGGCTCCTTAAGGCAACAGACCTTTGACGTCGATCGGTTTGGCTTCGTTTTCGGCTTCGCCCTTGGCTTTGCCGTCAATCGCCATACCGGCCATCCGGTAGAAGTTATATTCCGGATATTTACCCGGCCCCGAGATCAACAGATCTTCTTTTTCGTACACCAGGTCCTGGCGTTTGAACTCACCCATTTCGAAATCCGGCGTCAGCTGGATCGCGGTAGTTGGGCAAGCTTCTTCGCACAGGCCGCAGAAAATGCAGCGCGAGAAGTTGATGCGGAAGAACTCCGGATACCAACGGCCATCTTTCTGTTCTGCTTTTTGCAGCGAGATACAGCCCACCGGGCAGGCAACCGCACACAGGTTACAGGCTACGCAACGCTCTTCACCGTCCGGATCGCGCGTCAGCACGATACGGCCACGGTAACGCGGCGGCAGGTAAACCGGTTCTTCCGGATACATCTGGGTTTCGCGCTTGGCGAAGGCATGCAGGCCTATCATCCAAATGCTGCGCACCTGGGTGCCGAAACCAACCAATAACTCTTTCAATGTCATGGTTTATTCACCCCTTATTGAGCGTTGTACAAAATGACTGCGGCAGTTGCCAGCAGGTTCAGCAGCGTCAGCGGCAGACACACTTTCCAGCCGAAGGCCATTACCTGGTCATAGCGCGGACGTGGCAGAGCAGCACGAATCAGAATGAACATCATCATGAAGAAAGCCGTTTTCAGCGCGAACCAGATGAATGGCGGCAGGAATGGGCCCTGCCAGCCACCGAAGAACAACGTCACAATCAGGGCAGAAACGGTGACGATACCGATGTACTCACCCACGAAGAACAGACCGAACTTCATGCCGGAGTATTCAATGTGGTAACCGTCGGCCAGTTCCTGCTCGGCTTCCGGTTGGTCAAACGGGTGACGGTGACACACCGCAACGCCGGCAATCGCAAAGGTCACGAAACCGAAGAATTGCGGGATGACGTTCCACAGATGCGCCTGAGATTCAACAATGGTCTGCATGTTGAAGGAGTCCGCCTGCGCCACCACGCCCATCAGCGACAGGCCGATGAACACTTCGTAGCTCAGGGTTTGCGCAGAAGCACGCATCGCCCCCAACAGCGAGTATTTGTTGTTGCTCGACCAGCCGGCAAACAGCACGGCGTATACCGCCAGGCCGGCCATCATCAGGAAGAACAAAATACCGATGTTGAGGTCGGACACCGCCCAGGTCGGACTGACCGGGACGATGGCAAATGCCAGCAACAGGGAAGTGAAGGCGATCATCGGCGCCAGGGTGAAGATCACCCGGTCGGAGAATTTCGGAACCCAGTCTTCCTTGAAGAACATTTTGATCATGTCGGCGACCAGTTGCAGCGAACCGCCCCAGCCGACACGGTTTGGTCCGTAACGGTTCTGGAACAGGCCGAGCAGGCGACGTTCGCCGAAGCTCATGAAAGCACCGCAGGTGACGACGACCAGCAGGATCACTACCGCTTTAAGCACGGAGATCAGAATGTCGATCACCTCAGGGGTAAACCAGCTCATCGTGTTGCCTCCCGCAGATTTTCAACCGTCGCACCCACCAATACCGGCGGGATCCCTGGCAAGCCGAGCGGTAAGCCCACCTGGCCCTGGGTCAGCGTTTCACTCAGGCGCACCGGCAAACGCAGCGTCTGGCCCGCACAGCTGAACTCCACCAGCGCACCGGCATTCACGCCAAGCGTAGCGGCATCCGCCGGGTTCACCATCACGTAGGCCTCTGGCATACGCTGCTGGATCACGCCGGAACGCTGTGACATTTCATCACTGCCGAACAGGTGGTAATAAGGCGCGACACGCCAGCCTTGCTCATGATCAAAGGCGGCAGGCACCTGGGTGAAGTAATCCAGCTTGCCCTCCCCTGCTTCGATCAGACGCACGCCCGGATCGCCATGGCGCAGCTTGCCGCCCACTTCGGCCTGGAACTTGTTCCATGCCTGCGGTGAGTTCCAACCTGGTGCCCAGGCGAACGGGATCTGCTGACGATCGGCCAGCGGGCTGTTGTTCCCTTCCATCGAGAAGGCGAACATGGTGTCTTTATCCTGCGGCTGACGCGGCTCGTGCACGCTGATGTTGGCGCGCATAGCCGTACGACCACTGGAACGATGTGGCGAACGTGCCAATTTTTGACCACGGATGCGGAAACTTGCGTCCGGTGCCGCGTCCACAATGCCCTGCAGCTGCGGCAACGCGGTAACACAGGCTTCGATAACGTGATCGAGCTGCGTCCAGTCCACGTGACGGCTGGTATAGGTGGAATGCAGCGAGTGCATCCAACGCCAGCTTTCCAGCATTACGGTGTAAACGTCTTTTTTCGCGTCGTCGTAGTAGGCCGGATCGTAAACCTGGAAGAAACGCTGTGCGCGGCCCTCCTGGTTGACCAGGGTACCGTCGCTTTCTGCAAAGCTGGCCGCCGACAGGATCAGGTTGGCCCGATCCATGATCGCGGTGCGCTGATGATCAACCACGATCAGGTTGCTGACCTTGGCCAACGCGGCGTCCACTTTTGCCGCCTGCGCATGCCGGTAGAGATCGTTTTCCATCACGATAGCGGTGTCTGCTTCACCGTTTTCCAGCTGCGACAGCGCCTGATCGAGCGAACCACCGCCAATCATCGACAAACCGATGCTGTTGGCCGCGCTGGCCACGAAGGTGATACCCACATCAGAGCCGCGATCCTTCAGCGCTTTGGCGATGTTGGCCGCCGCTTCGATGATGGCTTCGCTGCCGGCGTTGCTACCGGTGACGATCAGCGGTTTACGTGCGTCGGTCAGCGCCTGCACGATGATATCGACTTTCTTGTTCAGGCCGTCAGCCAAATCGTTGACCGCCGGTGCCGCATTATCAAGCCCGTGGGCGATGGCGAAGCCGAGACGCGCTTGCTCATCCACCGGTGCACGGTAGTTCCACGCAGCGATGTCGTCCAGACGGGTGTTGTCCACGTTGGTGACGAACAGTGGGTACTTGGCATGCTGACCAATGTTTTGTATCGCGGCAATCTGCCAGTCGGCAACGCGCTGGGCTGCAGCCATGGCGCGAGCCTTGCCCTTCACCGCCTGACGTACCGACAAAGCAATACGTGCGCCGGTCTGGGTCAGATCTTCACCCAGCACCAATACCGCGTCGTAGCCTTCAATTTCGCGCAGCGCAGGCGTGTGAACGCCGCTGTTTTGCAGCACGTTCAGCATCAGGTTCAGACGACCCTGTTCCGCCTGTGAAATACCGGTGTAGAAATTCTCGGCACCGACCAGTTCACGCAGTGCGAAGTTGCTTTCCAGACTGGCGCGTGGTGAGCCGATACCGATGGTTTTCTTCGCCTGACGCAGGATGTCCGCCGCGCCCTGCATAGCCTGTTCGGCGTTCAGGGTGATCCAGTCGTTGCCGCGCAGCTGCTGTGGCTGACGTGGACGATCTTTCTGGTTCACGTAGCCATAACCGAAGCGGCCGCGGTCGCACAGGAAGTAGTGGTTCACGCTGCCGTTATAGCGGTTTTCGATGCGACGCAATTCACCATAGCGCTCGCCCGGGCTGGTGTTACAGCCGATGCTGCACTGCTGGCAAATGCTTGGTGCAAACTGCATGTCCCACTTACGGTTATAACGCTCGGAGTGGGTTTTGTCGGTGAACACGCCGGTCGGGCACACTTCTACCAGGTTGCCGGAGAACTCGCTTTCCAGCGTGCCGCTCTCAACACGACCGAAATAGACGTTATCGTGCGCGCCGTACACACCGAAGTCGGTGCCGTCCGCATAATCCTTGTAATAGCGCACACAACGGTAGCAGGCGATGCAGCGGTTCATCTCATGCGAGATAAACGGCCCCAGTTCCTGGTTGTTGTGGGTACGCTTACTGAAGCGGTATTTACGGAAGCTGTGGCCGGTCATTACTGTCATATCCTGCAGGTGACAGTTACCGCCTTCTTCACATACCGGACAGTCGTGTGGGTGGTTGGTCATCAACCACTCAACCACGCTTTCACGGAACTGTTTGGCTTCGGCATCGTCGATGGAAATAAAGGTTCCATCGGATGCCGGTGTCATACAAGACATCACCAAACGGCCACGCGTATCTTCCGCGTTTTGGTATTGCTTTACCGCACATTGGCGGCAAGCGCCGACGCTTCCCAGCGCCGGATGCCAGCAAAAGTAAGGAATATCGAGGCCGAGAGAGAGACAAGCCTGCAACAGGTTGTCAGCTCCATCTACGTCGTATTCTTTGCCGTCTACATGAATCGTAGCCATAGTCAGCATGCTTCCAAGTGGCCTGCCTTGCGGCAGGCGTTAATCAAAAATTCTGGCCGTGTCGTCGGGGCGAGTCGGCTTACCAGCGTTGCTTCAGCAGGTTGTTCGGCTGAATGCCGCCAATCGCATGCGCGTTACTGAAATGCTTCACGGCGATGCCCGCTTCGAACTCTTCACGGAAATATTTAATTGCGCTTTGCAGTGGCTCTACGGCACCTGGCGCGTGGGCGCAGAAGGTTTTGCCCGGGCCGAGGGAACGGCACAGCTGCTCGAGGGTTTCGATATCCCCCGGCTGCCCTTGGCCATTTTCCAACGCACGCAGGATCTTCACGCTCCACGGCAGGCCGTCACGGCATGGCGTACACCAACCGCAGGACTCGCGAGCGAAGAACTCTTCCAGGTTGCGCACCAACGGAACCATACCGATTTCGTGGTCCACCGCCATCGCCAGCGCGGTGCCAAGACGGCTGCCGGCTTTACCGATGTTCTCGAAGTCCATCGGCAGATCGAGATGATCGGCAGTCAGGAAGTCGGTCCCTGCACCACCTGGCTGCCAGGCTTTGAAACGCAGTCCGTCACGCATGCCACCGGCGTAATCTTCCAGAATTTCACGTGCGGTGGTACCAAACGGCAGCTCCCAAACGCCTGGGTTTTTCACCCGGCCGGAGAAGCCCATCAGTTTGGTCCCGGCGTCGTTACTTTTGCCGGCGGAGATCCCCTTGTACCAGTCAATGCCGTTCGCCAGAATGGCCGGCACGTTACACAGGGTTTCTACGTTGTTAACGCAGGTCGGTTTGCCCCATACGCCGGAGGAAGCCGGGAATGGTGGCTTGGAGCGCGGGTTGGCGCGGCGGCCTTCCAGCGAGTTAATCAGCGCGGTTTCTTCGCCGCAGATGTAGCGACCGGCACCGGTATGAACAATCAGCTCGAAGTCGAAACCGCTGCCCATGATGTTCTTGCCCAGATACCCGGCTTCGGTAGCTTCGGCAATCGCACGGCGCAAATGCACCGCCGCTTCGATGTACTCACCGCGCAGGAAGATATAGCCTCGGTAAGCCTTCAGCGCGAAAGCCGAGATCAGCATGCCTTCCACCAACAGGTGCGGCATCTGTTCCATCAGCAAGCGGTCTTTATAGGTGCCCGGCTCCATTTCATCGGCGTTACACAGCAGGTAACGGATGTTCATGGATTCGTCTTTCGGCATCAGGCTCCACTTCAGACCGGTGGAGAAACCTGCGCCGCCGCGGCCTTTCAACCCGGCGTCTTTCACCAGGTTGACGATCTCGTCCGGAGCCAGGCCTTTAATGGCCTTTTCGGCGCCCGCATAGCCGTTTTTGCTGCGGTATTCATCCAGCCAGACCGGCTGTTTGTCATCGCGCAGTCGCCAGGTCAGCGGGTGCATTTCGGGAGTGCGTACAATGTCTTTAATCATTGATACTGCTCCAGTAGCGTCTCGATATCTTCAGGCTTCAGCTGACTGTGAGTGTCCTCATCAATCATCATGGTCGGCCCTTTATCGCAGTTGCCCAGACAGCAGGTTGGCAGCAGAGTGAAGCGACCATCAAAGGTGGTTTGACCCGGTTTGATGCTCAGCTTCTTCTCGATGGCGGCCTGAATGCCCTGGTAACCGGTGATGTGACAAACAACGCTGTCACAATAACGGATCACGTGACGTCCTACTGGCTGACGGAAAATCTGGCTGTAGAACGTGGCCACGCCTTCTACGTCGCTGGCAGGAATGCCCAGCACTTCCGCGATGGCATAAATCGCACCGTCCGGAACCCAGCCGCGCTGCTTCTGCACAATTTTCAGTGCTTCGATTGAGGCGGCGCGTGGATCCTCGTAATGGTGCTTTTCGTGCTCGATCGCATCACGTTCTTCCGCGCTCAGCTCAAATGCATCAACGCCGCTCTGAGGAGCGGCCGCATTGATGGGTTCAAGCGCTTCGTTATTCGCGTGATTGTCTTTTTGATCATGCATAGTTAGCGGTCCACATCTGACATTACAAAATCGATACTACCCAGATAGACGATCAGGTCGGAGACCAGGCTGCCACGGATTACCGCTGGGATTTGCTGCAGGTGCGCGAAGCTTGGCGTACGTACCCGGGTGCGGTAGCTCATGGTGCTGCCGTCGCTGGTCAGGTAGTAGCTGTTGATCCCTTTGGTGGCTTCAATCATCTGGAATGATTCGTTGGCTGGCATCACCGGGCCCCAGGAAACCTGCAGGAAGTGGGTGATCAGCGTTTCAATGTGCTGCAGCGTACGCTCTTTCGGCGGCGGCGTGGTCAGCGGGTGATCGGCCTTGAACGGGCCTTCCGGCATGTTGTTCAGGCACTGCTCAAGGATGCGCAGGCTCTGGCGCAGCTCTTCTACCTTCAGCATCACGCGGGTGTAGCAGTCGCTGTTGCCGTCGCCGACCGGGATTTCGAAGTCGAAATTCTCATAGCCGGAATACGGACGCCATTTGCGCACGTCGAACTCGATACCGGTAGCACGCAGGCCGGCGCCGGTCACGCCCCACTCCAATGCCTCTTTGGCATTGTAGGATGCAACACCCACGGAACGGCCTTTCAGGATACTGTTCTTCAGCGCAGCCTTAACGTAGGAATCCAGGCGTTTTGGCATCCACTCCAGGAATTCACGCAGCAGACGATCCCAACCGCGCGGCAAATCGTGTGCAACACCGCCAATACGGAACCAGGCCGGGTGCATACGGAAACCGGTGATCGCTTCCACCAGATCGTAGATTTTCTGACGGTCGGTAAAGGCGAAGAACACCGGGGTCATGGCGCCGACGTCTTGAATGAACGTACTGATGTACAGCAGGTGGCTGTTGATGCGGAACAGTTCGGACAGCATTACGCGGATAGTGTCAACGCGCTCCGGCACCTTGATACCGGCCAGCTTTTCAACCGCCAACACGTAAGGCATTTCGTTCACGCAGCCGCCGAGGTACTCGATACGGTCGGTGTACGGAATGTAGCTGTGCCAGGACTGACGCTCGCCCATTTTCTCGGCGCCACGGTGGTGGTAACCGATATCCGGAACGCAGTCGACGATCTCTTCGCCATCCAGTTGCAGAATGATACGGAATGCACCGTGCGCAGATGGGTGGTTCGGGCCAAGGTTGAGGAACATGAAGTCCTCGTTCTCGGTGCCACGCTTCATGCCCCAGTCTTCCGGCTTGAAGGTCAGCGCTTCCATTTCCAGATCTTCTTTCTGTTTGGTCAACACAAAGGGATCGAACTCGGTGGCGCGCGCCGGGTAATCCTTACGCAGCGGGTGGCCTTCCCAGGTTTGCGGCATCATGATGCGCGTCAGGTGCGGGTGGCCGTCGAAGGTAATACCGAACATTTCCCAGGTTTCACGCTCATACCAGTTGGCATTAGGGAAAACCTTGGTTGCTGTGGGCACGTGCAGGTCTTTTTCAGACAGCGCCACTTTCAGCATGATATCGCGGTTGCGTTCGATAGAAATCAGATGGTAGAAAACAGAAAAATCCGCGGCCGGCAAACCGTCGCGGTGGGTGCGAAGACGCTCGTCCACGCCATGCAGATCGAACAGCATGACGTAAGGCTTCGGCTGTTTTCTCAAAAACGTCATTACTTCCAGTAACTGGTCAGGCTTGACCCATACCACGGGCATTCCGGTACGGGAGGGCTGAACAGTGAAGGCTTCCGGCCCAAAACGGTTGCGCAGTTCGCCAATCACCGGATCGTCGAGGTGATCTCGGGTCTGCCAGGCCGGCAAGGCGTCGTGCGTCGTTGAATCTGTCATAATTTTTTTTCACCACACTAAAGGGTTATTTCGCCGCAAGTTCACTTTTCGCTGTGTTAACCAATAGCGCACTAAGATGGACGTTAAATGAACGTCTTAAATCTCGTCAGGCGTCCGAAGGTTGGTCACCGCGATACGCTCGCCGTGTTTACGCTCTCTTTCAGACTGCATATTGGCGCGGTAAACGCCCTGATCGCCAACAACCCAGGACAGCGGACGGCGTTCTTTGCCGATCGATTCCTGCAGCAGCATCAGCGCCTGCATGTAAGCTTCTGGACGCGGTGGACAACCCGGGATATACACGTCGACCGGCAAGAATTTGTCCACGCCCTGCACGACGGAATAGATATCGTACATGCCGCCGGAGTTGGCACAGGCACCCATGGAGATCACCCACTTTGGCTCCAGCATCTGTTCGTACAGGCGCTGAATAACCGGGGCCATCTTGGTAAAGCAGGTACCGGCTACGACCATCAGGTCAGCCTGACGCGGCGAAGCACGCAATACTTCGGCACCAAAACGAGCCACGTCGTGAACGGCGGTAAACGACGTCACCATCTCCACGTAACAGCACGAAAGGCCAAAGTTATAGGGCCAAATAGAGTTTTTACGCCCCCAGTTCACCATGTCATGCAATGCATGTTCGAGTTTACCCATGTAAACCGTGCGGTGAACCTGTTGATCCAGGGGATCGGCGACGACCTCCTGTTTTTGCAGGGGGTAACGGTCGTTCTCACCGTTCGGGTCTATGCGGGTGAGCGTATAGTCCATCTTAATGCCTCGTTTTTTACCGACTACTGCGGATGACTGTTGGTGTTAGTGATCGTGCCTGGTTTACTCAGACGTTTGGAACGCGACGGTGTCCAGTCCAATGCGCCGATACGCACCAGATAAAACAGACCGGCCAATAGCACCAAAATGAAAATGGCGGCTTCGATGAAGCCAACCCAACCGCTCTCGCGAATGGAGACCGACCAGGCGTACAGGTACAAGGCTTCAACATCGAAAATAACGAAGAACATGGCAACCAGGTAGAACTTGGCGGACAGACGCATACGCGCCGTGCCGACAGAGTCGATGCCTGATTCAAACGGGGTATGTTTGGCACGCGCACGGGCTCTCCCACCCAGGAAGAACGCGCCCAGCAGCATTAAACCGCAAAGCCCGATAGCCACGACAAAAAATACGGCGAACGCCCAGTGATGAGCGATAACTTCAGTGGTTGTTGACATACTCTATGCTTACTCATCAAAAGTGGCGTCGATCGCTCTGCTCTTGTATCTGGCAGTTAGTGCACCACATCGATTTAAGGGAAGGATAAATAAACCACACAAACAAACTGCTTTTACAGCGAGTTAGGCAGCGTTTTACTGTGGGCTTTTTACTCCTTTCTATAACCTTTTGTCAACTTTGACAAAAGTATCTACACACTAGTTTACATACGTATCATTTAATTAACATTTGATGCGCCTGGCTTAGGCTAAATCGTGTCAGTTAATTGCCGTGTAGAAACAGATAGATATAAACCAACATGCACATTTCAGTTTTACTATACCATTGTCTCAGGAATCTCCTGTTCTTCCACTCACTACCTAGGGGTATTTTTTTGATCCAGGACACGTTTTCAGCATAAAACCTCAAAAAAAGTGTGGCCCTTTAATAAATTTTGTCAATTCTTGCGGTAAAAATCGCCGTGACACGCTATCAAAATAACCCTATCTATTCCAGGTCTTTAGCGGTGAAATTAATCGTTCAAAAAAACAGCGAAAGTCATTTTTTTCGTCTGATAACCGTTCTCATTACCCAGCAAAACTTAAATAAATACGCACTTCGATATCTGAATCAAACGAACTCGACATAAATAAAACTTTTACTGAATTTTGGCCAAAAAAAAACCTCCGCCGAAGCAGAGGTTTTTTCATTGGGTTTAACGCTTTTTGGCATTATTCCTCATCGTCAACCAGACAGGCGTCATCTTGCAGCGATGCGCCGGGCCCGCTGAAGCTGTAGCTGTCGTTGCCGTTTTGCATGGCGCTGAATATCGCCATCGCCAGCTCATTACCGCACTGAGGATCCTTGCACAGGCTGTATTGAGTATCAGGCAACGCGGGTAACCCCTCGGTTGCACCAAGCACACGCAGGTCCGGACTCATCATTTCTATTGGGCGAACGGTAATGCCCAGCCCGGCCTTACAGGCGGCGCGAACGGCGGAAAGCGTTGAAGCCACATAGGCGATCCGCCATGGGATCCCGGCGTCATCCAGGTGTTTGATCGCCATCGCGCGGAACGGACTTGGATCGTCCATCACCACCAACGGGATCGGTTCGCCAGCCTGGAAATGGTAATCGGCCGCGCAATACCACAGGGTTGGTGAGGTACGCAGCACAATGTGCGGGCGATCTGCGGCAGCTATAGTGGTGATAGCCAGATCGACTTCGCCGCTTTCCAGCATGTCGACCATGAACGAGCTGGGTTTCACCCGGACATCAATCGCCAGTTTTGGGTACACCGACGTGACGCGGTTAAGCAAGAAAGGCAGGATGGTATCGGCGGTATCGTCGGAAGCGCCAATAGTCAGAACACCCTTTATATTGTTGTACATCAACGAAGTACAGGCTTCGTCATTGAAGCGCAGGATTTTCCTGGCGTAGCCGAGAAGCTGAATACCGTGTTCGGTCAGTAATTTATTGCGCCCATGACGGGCAAACAACTCTTTGCCAACCAGTTGCTCTAACCGCTGCATTTGTTGGCTGACGGCTGATTGAGTGCGACAAACGGCGACTGCCGCCGCCGCAAAAGTATTCAAATCAGCAACAGCTACAAAGGTTCTTAGCAGATCGAGGTCGAGATTGAGTATCGGACGATTTGCAGTTGTCATAGTGTTTTCTTCACTTTTTGAATTCTAATTTACAAACTACCCTGGTGTGTTTCTAAGACATCGTTAAAGGACGATGCCAGACATGACAGTACCCCACTCATAAGTGGAGGGCAAAAAAATTACTTTTATTTCGTTACCTCTATCGCCTTTTAAAATGTGATCTATCGTGAATGCTTATAGAAATGCCGTACTTTATAAGTGGTGAAAGTGTTTCATTTTTACCGGGTTAAATATTTTACTCATTCAACGCGTGAGATTTCCACACCAATCGTGCTGCATAACTCCCGCGTCCAGACTGGCCTCAGCGCCGTTTTCTGCGCAGAAAAATCCGTAGTTCGCAGCGTAACGTCTGGTTCATTTTTTCATGACTTTAATAAATTCAATCAGTAACATTTATTGCGTGAATAAATCAGAAATAACTACTTAAACAGCGCTTAAGATAGAAACTGAAATACAGCTAATGTAATTCATCCTTGTCTTTCAGTTTGGATCGCCGATTGACATCCCGCTATCAGACTACTCTGGCATTATCATTTCTTTACATTTTAACTTCTTTAATCTTTGGCCGGATAACCCGTTTGTCGGGTCCCGTTCCGTTACGGGGATGATACCGGGTAATTATGACTGTACACCACTACAAAGACAGAATTAAATACCAATTTCAAAATAAAATGCAGCACTAAAACCCACCAAAACACTTTAACATTGCTTATCTCACCTGGGTTCCTGCGTTACCCCCTTCGTTTGCACCAAAGGCGTGCATGGCCCTTCAAAAGCGCCCGCGCCAGGAGTACATTGGGCAGGTTGCGGCATTCCACGGTAGGAACGCCCCCATCCCAGCAAAAGGCTCAACTTTTTATGTCCCCCATTGAGAAATCCAGCAAACTGGACAACGTCTGCTATGACATTCGTGGCCCGGTGCTCAAAGAAGCTAAACGTCTTGAAGAAGAAGGCAATAAAGTCCTGAAACTGAACATCGGCAACCCAGCCCCATTCGGTTTCGATGCCCCTGATGAAATCCTGGTCGACGTGATCCGCAATTTGCCCACGGCGCAAGGGTATTCCGATTCCAAAGGGCTCTTCTCGGCGCGTAAAGCGATCATGCAGCACTACCAGGCCCGCAACATACGCGACGTGACCGTTGAGGATATCTACATTGGCAACGGGGTTTCCGAGCTGATCGTGCAATCCATGCAGGCGCTGCTCAATAGCGGCGACGAAATGCTGGTGCCGGCGCCGGATTACCCACTGTGGACCGCGGCAGTTTCGCTGTCCGGCGGTAAAGCCGTGCATTATCTGTGCGATGAGCAAGCCGGCTGGTTCCCGGATCTGGATGACATCATCAGCAAGATCACCCCACGCACCCGCGGCATCGTGATCATCAACCCGAACAACCCAACCGGTGCGGTGTACAGCAAGGCCTTGCTGGAGCAGATCGTCGAGATCGCCCGTCAGCACAACCTGATCATCTTCTCCGATGAGATTTACGACAAAATTCTGTATGACGAAGCCGAACACCATTCGATCGCCGCGCTGGCACCGGACCTGCTGACCGTCACCTTTAACGGATTGTCCAAAACTTACCGTGTGGCGGGTTTCCGTCAGGGTTGGATGGTGCTGAACGGGCCGAAAAAACACGCCAAAGGCTATATCGAAGGCCTGGAAATGCTGGCGTCGATGCGTCTATGCGCTAACGTACCGATGCAGCACGCTATTCAAACCGCACTGGGCGGTTACCAAAGCATCAGCGAATTTATTCAACCCGGCGGCCGTCTGTATGAACAGCGTAATCGCACCTGGGAACTGTTGAACGAAATCCCGGGGGTTTCCTGCGTGAAACCTCAGGGCGCGCTGTATATGTTCCCACGCATCGATGCCAAACGTTTTAATATTCACGACGATCAGAAATTGGTGCTGGATCTGCTGCTGCAGGAAAAAGTGCTGCTGGTGCAGGGCAGCGCCTTCAACTGGCCGTACCCGGATCATGTGCGCATCGTTACGCTGCCGCGCGTAGATGAACTGGAAATGGCGGTCGGCAAACTGGGCCGCTTCCTGGAAGGCTATCGTCAATAGTCATGATGGGCGCAGCCTGCTGCGCCCTTCTCCCCCATCACCGCACTGCCTGAGTTGCATAACCCGCCATCACTGCTCACAATGGAACCCTCACTTGCCGTTGTATAAGAGAGCACCATGAGCCAGAGCCACTTTTTTGCCCATCTGTCACGTTTGAAACTGATTAACCGCTGGCCGCTGATGCGCAATGTACGTACCGAGAACGTTTCCGAGCACAGCCTGCAGGTGGCATTTGTCGCCCATGCGCTGGCGGTGATCAAGAACCGGAAGTTCAATGGCAACCTGAGCGCCGAGCGTGTCGCCCTGCTGGCGATGTACCACGATGCCAGTGAAGTGATCACCGGCGATATGCCGACGCCGATCAAATACTACAATCCGCAGATCGCCCACGAGTACAAGAAGATCGAAAAGATCGCCCAGCAGAAACTGCTGGATATGATCCCGGCCGAATTGCGCAACGATTTCCGCTCGATTCTCGACGAGCACTATTACACCGAAGACGAAAAGTTGGTGGTGAAGCAGGCCGATGCGCTGTGCGCCTACCTGAAGTGTCTGGAGGAGCTGTCTGCCGGCAATAACGAATTCAAGCTGGCGAAGGCGCGATTGGACAAGACCTTGCAGCAGCGCAGCAGCCCGGAAATGGACTATTTCATGAACGTGTTTATTCCCAGCTTCAGCCTGTCGCTGGACGAAATCAGCCTCGACTCCTCTCTGTAAATCTTATGGCGCAGCACGCTGCGCCGTTAAAAAGCATACAGCCAGGGCACGATAATCACGCTAACCAGCATCACCAACAGCGTGAACGGCACGCCCATACGCACAAAATCACCGAACTTATAATTCCCTGGCCCCAACACCAACGTGTTCACCGGGGAAGAAACCGGCGTCATAAAGGCCGCCGAAGCGGCAATGGCGATAATCATGGCAAACGGGTACGGTGACACCCCCATTTCGCGGGCGGCGGCAATGGCGATCGGCGCCATCAACACCGCGGTTGCCGTATTGGAGATAAACAACCCAATCGTGGCGCACAGAACAAACAGGCACACCAGCATCACCCTTGGCCCGGCACCGCCGGCAACGTCCATTAACCCGCGCACGATCAAATCCACCCCGCCAGTCTTCTGCAATGCCTGAGCAAAGGGCATCATGCCGACAATCAAAATAATGCTCGGCCAGTGGATCGATTTGTAGGCACTTTCCATGTCGATACAGCGGAACTTACCCATCAGCAGGCAGGCAATCAATGCGGCGATCGGATTGGGGATCTCGTCGGTCAGCATCATCGCCACCATCAACGCCAGACAGAATAATGCGTGCGGCGCCTGGGTGATGGCCGGCGCAACCTCGTCGACCTCGGCGGGCAGATTGAGTACGATAAAATCGTGGGTTTTCGCCTGCAGCTGACGGATCGCCTTCCAGTCGCCAATCACCAACAGAATGTCACCCAACGCCAGGGGCTCATCCACCAGCTTGCCCGCCAGGGTTTCGCCATTACGGCGGATCCCCACCACGTTCAGATCGTAACGGCTGCGAAAGGCGGATTCGCGCAGGCTTTTGCCCAACAGCGTCGAGTCAGGAATCAACGACACTTCCGCCATACCGACATTGCGCGACTGCTCGGAAAAATAGTCGCCGCGCAGAACCATGGGTTCCAGTTGCTGCTCACTGCAGAATTCCCGTAAATCGACCTGGCTGTCCGACATGTCGAGCAGCAGCACATCGCCTTCGCGCAGCTCGGTGCTGCCGGATGCGCTGACCATTACCCGCCGAAAGCGCTTCCAGCGTTCAATGCCCACCACATTGGCGCCGTAGCGAGCACGCAGGTGCAGCTCGTCAAGGGAATGTCCCACCAGCGGCGAACCGCTGCGCAGCGCCAGCCGACGCGCCCGGCCGGTCAGCTTGTAGTCACGGATCAAATCGCGGAAAGTGCGTCGCTGCCAGGTTTCGCGCGTCTTATCGCCGTCTTCATTACCCAGCCAACGTCGAGCCACCAGCATATAGCCCACGCCCAACACCAGCACCGCCAGGCCTACCGGCGTCACGCCGAAGAAGCCAAAACCGCTGATGCCTTCGCGCACCAGCTCGCTGTTTACCACCATGTTCGGCGGGGTCGCCACCAGGGTCATCATGCCGCTGATCAGGCCGGCAAAGCTCAGCGGCATCATCAACCTTCCCGGGGCGATTTTCATTCGCGCCGCCACGCTGAGCACTACCGGGATAAAAATTGCCACCACGCCGGTCGAGCTCATGAATGCCCCCAGGCCGGCGACGGTGACCATCAACAACATCAGCATTTTGGTTTCGCTACTGCCGGCGACCTTCACCAGCCAGTCTCCCACCTGATAAGCCACCCCGGTACGTACCAGCCCTTCACCAATCACGAACAGCGCAGCAATCAGGATCACGTTGGGATCGCTGAACCCGACCGTGGCCTCCGGCAGGGTCAGGGTACCGCTCAGCACAAAGGCGATGATCACCAGCAACGCCACTACGTCCATACGCAGTTTATTGGTGGTAAACAACACAATGGCAATCAACAGTAAACTCAGCACCCACAGTAATTCGCTGTTCAAAACGGCCTCACCCGGCAGAGATATCCAAGGGCTTAAAAATTAGCATAAAAAAACCCCGCGGGTGCGGGGTCTAATCAATTTGGGTGAAGATAACGCGTTACGCCACCAGGTTAATCGCGGCGCCCTGCTCCGTTTTGCTCACGGCGATCTGCTCAAGCGATGACAGCAGCAGATCGACCTGATCCAACTTTGGCGCATCGGCTGGTGCATTGACGGCAATCACCTGGCAGCCTGCGGCCAACCCGGACAGAATGCCGGCAGCGGCGTCTTCCACCACCACACAATCTTGCGGTGCCAACCCCAGGCGCTCAGCCCCCAGCAGATACGCATCCGGCTGCGGCTTGCCCTTTTTCACCTGCTCGGCAGTAATGAAAACCTCCGGCTGTGGTAGGCCACCGGCGTTCCGCCGAGCGGTAGCTACCGGGATCGAGCCGGAAGTGACGATCGCCCAGGGAATGTCGAGTTGATTCAAGCGCGCCAACAAGGCAGCGGCGCCGGGCAGTGCGGTAACGCCCTCGGTGTCCTGCGCTTCCACCTGTTCCAGCAGCAGAAACTCCTGCTGGATCGCCGCCTCGCTTTCACCCGGCATAAAATGACGCAACGAGGTAATGGCCTGTTTACCGTGAATAAAATCCAGCACGTCCTGCGGATCAACGCCGCGGCGTTTGGCCCAGTTAACCCAGGCGCGCTCTACCGCAGGCAATGAATCCACCAACGTCCCATCAAGATCGAACAGAAAACCCTTACACTCCACAGGAAACCTCTTTTAATCAGGCATTGATAATTTGCGCTATCTCAACGGCGCTCAAGTGATACTGGCGTGGGCATGACAGCCAGATAGCCAGCATACGCTGGTACTTTTCCCACATTTTGGTTTGGGCGTTGAAGCCGTGGCTGCCGGAATCGAAATGAGTATAGCGCCCCTCGGTGTTAACCAGGAAACGCACGTAGCTCAGATGGCGCGCCTCGGTCGCGGCGTCAAAGCCGAGAAACGCCAGGCGGCGGGCTTCAATACCTTGTTTGTCTTTCAGATTGTCCCAGGAAACCTGCAGCGCGTGGTGCATTTCCATCACGTTGATAATGGTGCGGCACACGTCTTCGCTCATTTCGCCGAAGTCGCGATCCAGCTCGCGCATCTGCAGGCCAAAACCGCGCTCGATAATGGTCTGCAAGCGACGGTAACGTTCGGCGTTATCCGGGTCCAGCAGGGTCATCATCTTGTATTGGTTCGACAGGATCAGGCGTTGGGCGTGGGTCATTTCCATTATAATTTCCTCGAAAAATTACTCATGGCGAAAGCATCGCACAGCGCAATATCACAGGAAATCACAACTCGCCGGTTCTTTGATTTGAACGGGGGTTATTGGCCAGAACGCTAAAATGGCCGCCGGCAATACGGCCATTTTTAGTGTTAAAGGTCATCCAGGAAGGTTTTATCCAGCTGCTTGAAGGCGCGCTTCAGCAGGTCTGCCAGCGACTGGTAGGTTGGCGTGCCTTCTACCGGCGCGACGGCCTGACCGGCTTCCGTCAGCTTGTTGCGTACCTCATGGAACCACTGCAGCAGCGTGGGCGGCAACGGGGTAACCGAACGGCGGCCCAACCACCACAGACCCTGCATCGGCATGCTGCAGGCAAACAGTGCGGTGGCGATCGCCGGGCCCAGTTGGCCCCCCAGGGCAATCTGCCAGGTCAGGGTAAACACCGCCAGCGGCGGCATAAAGCGGACGGCAAAGCGGGTGGCACTCGCAACGCGATTCTCCGGAAAGACCGGAGCCAGACGTTTGTCTGACGGCCAGGTTTTCATGTAATGCTGCCCGCGCTGGAAGACCTGAAACCAGCTTACGGAACCGGACGGTTTGCTCGTCATCGCGTACCTCAACGTCACAAAGAAAAATAAGGACACGGCCAACACATACTAAAAAATTTGAAGCTTTAAATTTATTTTGTGTTTGCCTCGGGCTATCGGTATCCTAGGCCGGCCTTTTGGCCGGTAGAAGATGACAATAATTCTGTCAACTTTTAGCCCTATAAAAATCAAGATTATTTAAACCGCAGAGAAATCATCGGTTTTTTCATCGTCATGTGGTTTGTGCAATTCACATGATGTTAATCATAAATGTCAACGGCATTATGCGCTACGCTTGTTGTCTGATTGACGATTAATTCACCACGTGTTTTGGTATTTCCTTTAACAACACGAACTATTTAAGTAGGTACTTCCATGTCGAGTAAGCTAGTACTGGTCCTGAACTGCGGCAGTTCTTCCCTGAAGTTCGCTATCATCGATGCTGTCAACGGTGAAGAACACCTCTCCGGCCTGGCCGAATGTTTCCACCTGCCTGAGGCTCGCCTCAAGTGGAAGATGGACGGCGCCAAACACGAAGCGGCTCTGGGTGCCGGCGCTGCGCACAGCGAAGCACTGAACTACATTGTTAATACTATTCTGGCACAAAAACCGGAGCTTTCTGCACAGCTGACCGCTATCGGTCACCGCATTGTGCACGGCGGCGAGAAGTTCAC
The DNA here is from genome assembly GCF_046531865.1 of Serratia sp. AXJ-M. Classification (NCBI taxonomy): domain Bacteria; kingdom Pseudomonadati; phylum Pseudomonadota; class Gammaproteobacteria; order Enterobacterales; family Yersiniaceae; genus Serratia; species Serratia sp. AXJ-M. The sequence continues at coordinate 3,618,452 of NZ_CP059394.1, forward strand.
TTCTTCTGCCGTAATCAATGACGAAGTCTTGCAGGGTATCAAAGATTCGGTGCCATTTGCACCACTGCATAACCCAGCGCACCTGATCGGTATCGCTGAGGCATTGAAATCCTTCCCTAAACTGGCGGATAAAAACGTTGCCGTGTTCGACACCGCGTTCCACCAGACCATGCCGGAAGAATCCTACCTGTACGCCCTGCCGTACAGCCTGTACCGCGACCACAGCGTTCGTCGCTATGGCGCACACGGCACCAGCCACTTCTACGTAACTCAAGAAGCTGCGAAAGTGCTGAACAAGCCGGTTGAAGAAGTTAACCTGATCACCTGCCACCTGGGCAACGGCGGTTCCGTAACCGCAGTGCGCAACGGCAAATGCGTTGACACTTCTATGGGTCTGACCCCGCTGGAAGGCCTGGTCATGGGCACCCGCAGCGGTGACATCGATCCGGCGATCATCTTCCACCTGCACGACTCTCTGGGCATGAGCGTTGATCAAATCAACAAAATGCTGACCAAAGAATCCGGCCTGCTGGGCCTGACCGAAGTCACCAGCGACTGCCGTTACGTTGAAGACAACTACGCAACCAAAGCCGATGCAAAACGCGCTATGGACGTATTCTGCCACCGTCTGGCCAAGTACATCGGCGCTTACAGCGCACTGATGGACGGCCGTCTGGACGCGGTGATCTTCACCGGCGGCATCGGCGAAAACGCCGGTATGGTGCGTGAGCTGACCCTGGACAAACTGGGCCTGCTGGGCTTCGAGATTGACCACGAACGCAACATGGCCGCTCGCTTCGGTAAATCCGGCGCCATCACCAAAGACGGCAGCCGCCTGGCGCTGGTTATCCCGACCAACGAAGAGTTGGTCATCGCGCAAGACGCATCCCGTCTGACCGCGTAACGCTCTCCGACACCGTCAGCCCAGGCTGACGGTGCTGTTTTAGCCTCATGTTAATTCGTGAAGAGGACTATTCTGTGTCACGTACAATTATGTTGATCCCCACCGGCACCAGCGTCGGCCTGACCAGCGTCAGCCTGGGTGTCATCCGCTCCATGGAGCAAAAAGGCGTTAGCCTGAGCGTGTTCAAACCTATCGCTCAACCACGCACCGGCGGCGACTCGCTCGACCAGACCACCACCATCATCCGCAGCAGCAACTCCACCATCACGGCAGCCGAGCCGCTGCGCATGAGCTACGTTGAAGGCCTGCTGAGCTCCAACCAGCAAGACGTGCTGATGGAAGAGATCGTGGCGCGCTATCACGAGAACACCAAAGACGCGGAAGTGGTGCTGATCGAAGGCCTGGTGCCGACCCGTAAACACCAGTTCGCCAACGCGCTCAACTATGAAATCGCCAAGACCCTGAATGCGGAAATCGTTTTTGTACTGGCACTGGGCAATGATTCCCCGGCTCAGTTGAAAGAGCGCATCGAGCTGGCTCGCAGCAGCTTCGGCGGCAGCAAGAACAAAAACATCACCGGCGTGATCATCAACAAGCTGAACGCCCCGGTTGACGAGCAGGGCCGCACCCGTCCTGACCTGTCCGAGATCTTCGACGACTCCACCAAAGCCAGCGTAACCAACGTTGACCCGGCGCAACTGTTCGCCAACAGCCCGCTGCCGGTGCTGGGCTGCGTGCCGTGGAGCTTCGACCTGATCGCGACCCGCGCTATCGACATGGCCCGTCACCTGAAGGCCACCGTGGTCAATGAAGGCGACATCATGACCCGTCGCGTGAAGTCTGTAACCTTCTGTGCGCGCAGCATTCCGCACATGCTGGAACACTTCCGTCCGGGTTCACTGCTGGTCACCTCGGCAGACCGTCCTGACGTGCTGGTTTCTGCCTGTCTGGCCGCGATGAACGGCGTGGAAATCGGCGCTGTGCTGCTGACCGGCGGCTACGCTATCGACGAGCCAATCAGAAAGCTGTGTGAACGTGCATTCCAAACCGGCCTGCCGGTCTTTATGGTCGAAACCAACACCTGGCAGACCTCGCTGAGCCTGCAAAGCTTCAACCTCGAAGTGCCGGCGGACGACCACCAGCGCATCGAGAAAGTGCAGAACTACGTGGCCAGCCACATCAACGCCGAATGGATCGAGTCACTGACTGCGACCTCCGAGCGTTCGCGTCGCCTGTCTCCACCGGCGTTCCGCTATGAGCTGACCGAGCTGGCGCGTAAAGCCGGCAAACGCATCGTGCTGCCGGAAGGCGACGAGCCGCGTACCGTGAAAGCGGCGGCTATCTGCGCCGAACGTGGTATCGCTGAGTGCGTGCTGTTGGGTAACCCGGAAGAGATCCAGCGCGTTGCCGCTGCGCAGGGCGTTGAGCTCGGCAAAGGCATCGAGATTGTTGATCCGGTCGCCGTGCGCGAGCAGTACGTTCCACGTCTGGTTGAGCTGCGTAAGAGCAAGGGCATGACCGAAGTGGTTGCGCGCGAGCAACTGGAAGATAACGTGGTTCTCGGCACCCTGATGCTGGAGAAAGGCGAAGTCGACGGCCTGGTTTCAGGCGCGGTTCACACCACCGCCAACACCATCCGTCCACCGTTGCAGTTGATCAAAACGGCACCGGGCAGCTCGCTGGTGTCCTCCGTGTTCTTCATGCTGCTGCCTGACCAGGTTCTGGTATACGGCGACTGTGCGATCAACCCGGACCCAACCGCAGAACAGCTGTCTGAAATCGCGATCCAGTCGGCAGATTCCGCTGCGGCCTTCGGTATCGAACCACGCGTTGCCATGATCTCCTACTCCACCGGTAACTCCGGCGCGGGTAGCGACGTTGAGAAAGTGCGTGAAGCGACCCGTCTGGCGCAGGAAAAACGTCCTGACCTGATCATCGACGGCCCACTGCAGTACGACGCCGCCATCATGGCCGACGTCGCCAAGTCCAAAGCGCCAAACTCTCCGGTTGCAGGCCAGGCTACCGTGTTCATCTTCCCAGACCTGAACACCGGTAACACCACCTACAAAGCGGTACAGCGTTCTGCTGACCTGGTGTCCATCGGGCCAATGCTGCAAGGCATGCGCAAGCCGGTGAACGATCTGTCACGTGGCGCACTGGTAGACGACATCGTTTATACCGTAGCCCTGACCGCCATTCAGTCTTCCCAGGCTGATGCTGCAGCAGTCAAAGCCTGATAATCCCCGGATTATCAGATAAAAAAAACCGGTCAATTGACCGGTTTTTTTTATTTGCGCGAACGCATCAGGCATTTTCATCGCTATCGCGCAACGGCTTGCCATAGGCCTGTTCGTTGTTGCGCGTCAGCCACAGCGACAGCGCTTTTAACGAGTCCGGCGTGAATTCGTCGCAGCGGGCGGTGATTTCTTCCGGCGTCAGCCAGCTAACCTCAACCACTTCTTCTTCCTGCAGTGCAAAGGGGCCATGCGAGACACAGCTGAACAGCGCACCCCACACCCGGCACTGCTCTTCTTCAAAGTAGAACAGCCCGTGCTCGGCAAAAGGCACGCCGGCAATGCCCAGCTCCTCTTCCGCCTCGCGGCGAGCGGAGTCCAGCACGTTCTCCCCGCTTTGCACTACGCCACCGGCAGTGGCGTCCAGCCAACCCGGATAGAAATCTTTAATGTCGGTGCGACGCTGCACCAGAATTTTTCCCATTCCATCATGCACCACAATATAGGTAGCACGATGACGCAGCCGTTGAGCACGCATCTGTTGGCGACTGGATTGAGCAATCACTTCATTTTGCTCGTTGACGATATCAACCCACTCGGTATCTGCAGCCTGACCCTGTTCCGCCATCCTCTAAAACCTTCTATTTTGGCGCGATGCATCCCGCGCACTGGTTAATCAATGAGTGTTTTTCAAAGATTTTTATTGTGTGTGTATAAATTAGTGCGTTAATGCCACCTCTGCAACAGCCTTGCCGCCGTCCAAAGTGACCACACTTAAAATGCCGTCCTCCAGTATGCCATAGCTGGCGGGAAAGCCCCCTTTCGGAATGCTGACCGATCCTGGATTAAAGCAGTAAATTTCGCCCTGCCGTTCCGCCTGCGGTAAATGGCTGTGTCCGTAGACCAGCACATCACCGGCAGATAACGGCGGCAGTGCGGAGGGATGATAAAGGTGTCCGTGGGTTAAAAACAATCGTCTTTTTTGCAATAGCACCTGCTGCCAAGACGCGGTGATGGGAAATGACAATAACATCTGATCAACTTCACTGTCACAGTTGCCGCGAACGGCGATGATCTTGTCGCTATAGCGATTCAATTGTTCAGCAACCTGCGCCGGTTGATAGCCCGCTGGCAACGCATTTCGCGGCCCGTGATTCAGCAAATCACCCAGCAGGATCAGCCAGTCGGCACCGCTTTGCTCAAAACGTTCCAGCACGCTTTCGGTGGCGGGTAGCGAACCGTGTATATCGGAGGCGAATATCAGCTTCATAACCTTTCCTTTGGCAGGGAAATAACGGCTATTTTATCGCAGTGGCCAGCGACGGCAAGGCTGCCGAGGAAGCGATTCCTGAAGACCCGGAATTGTGATGCATGTTGTAGAGATAGCATCAGACGAATCTCACATAGCCTGCTATTCTTAGCTGCTATTGTGGGTAACCCTATAGAAAGATCTCTGATATACCTTTGTGCGCGGCGAAGACCGCAACAACGTGTAATGACTTACAGATCACCTTACCGCAGGAGGCAACATGATTGACCTGTATTACGCGCCTACTCCCAATGGTCACAAAATTACCCTGTTTCTGGAGGAGGTTGGCTTACCCTACCGTATCCATCGCGTAAATATCAGCGCCGGCGACCAGTTCAAGCCGGATTTTCTGAGCATTTCACCCAACAACAAAATTCCGGCCATCGTCGACCAGCAGCCGGTTGATGGCGGTGCGCCGATCAGCCTTTTCGAATCCGGCGAAATCCTGCTGTATCTGGCGGAGAAAACCGGCAAATTGCTGAGCAAAGGCCTGCGCGAGCGTGCTGCTACGCTACAGTGGTTGTTCTGGCAAGTCGCGGGCTTTGGGCCGATGCTCGGGCAAAACCATCACTTTAACCATTACGCGCCGCAGCCGGTGCCCTACGCCATCGAACGCTACCATCTGGAAACCAAGCGTCTGTATGCCGTGTTGGAAGCCGAGCTGCAAAAACACCCGTACCTGGGCGGCGACAACTACAGCATCGCTGATATTGCGACTTACCCCTGGGTGGTGTCTCACCCACGCCAGCGCATCGATCTGGCGGATTACCCGGCGGTACGCAACTGGTTTGAACGCATCAGCAACCGTCCCGCTACCGCACGCGCCTACAAGCTGGCCGAACAGGGCTAAATTTCCCGCTCCCCGACCCGCGGGGAGTTTCCTTTAGCTCGTTATCTTTTCCTTACTTTCCGTGTATTCTGAGCGGCAATAATCAGACCTGTGGAGATCTTCTGATGTCATTCAGTCAACCCGACGCCATTATTCGTATAAAAAACCTGCGGTTGCGTACTTTCATCGGTATCAAGGAAGAAGAAATTAACAATCGTCAGGACATCCTGATTAACGTAGTGATCCACTACCCGGCGGATAAAGCGCGCGACAGTGAAAATATCGACGACGCGCTCAATTACCGCACCATCACCAAAGCCATCATCCGCCATGTGGAAGATAACCGCTTCGCCCTGCTGGAAAAATTAACTCAGGATGTGCTCGATATCGTGAAACAACATGCCTGGGTAACCTATGCTGAAGTAGAGATAGATAAACTACTGGCCCTGCGCTACGCCGACTCGGTTTCGATGACCATGAGCTATCGCCGGGCCTGAAAACCACCTGTTTCAGGGAGAATCGACCATGCGGATCCTGATCACCGGCGCCACAGGATTGATAGGGAGCAGCCTGACACGGCGGCTGTTGGGCCTTTCTCACCAAGTCACGGTGCTGAGCCGTAACGTGCCCCGCGCTCGTGAGCGCTTCGGTGAACAGGTCAGCTACTGGTCAACGTTGCAGGATCAGCCTTCGCTCGATGGCTTTGACGCCGTGATCAACCTGGCCGGCGAGCCGATCGCCGACAAGCGCTGGAGTAAGGCGCAGAAAGAACGCCTGTGCCACAGCCGTTGGGATCTGACCGAGCAGTTGGTGAAACTGATTAACGCCGGCAGCAACCCGCCCAGCGTGCTGATTTCCGGTTCCGCGACCGGTTATTACGGCGATCAGGGCCAGGCGGTGGTCACCGAAGACGAAGCGCCGCATGACGAGTTCACCCATCAACTGTGTCAACGTTGGGAATCGTTGGCGTTGCAGGCGCAAAGCGATGCCACCCGCGTCTGCCTGCTGCGTACCGGCGTGGTGCTGGCGGCAAAAGGCGGCGCGCTGGCGAAGATGTTGCCGCCGTTCCGCTTCGGACTGGGCGGGCCCATCGGCAGTGGCCGCCAATACCTGCCGTGGATCCACCTGGACGACATGGTCAATGGCATTATCTATTTGCTGGATCACCAGACCCTGCAAGGCCCTTTCAATATGGTTGCCCCCTACCCGGTCCACAACGAGCAGTTTGCCGCTCAGTTGGCCAACGTGCTCGATCGACCGGCATTTTTGCGCGTACCGGCATTCGCCATGCATTTATTGATGGGGGAAGCTGCAGTGTTGGTCTTGGGAGGGCAACGTGCGGTGCCGAAACGGCTGGAAGAGGCAGGCTTCAGCTTCCGCTTTCTGGAGCTGGAGCAGGCGCTGGATGATGTGATCAATCAGCGGGCCCCAGTCCGCTGAGGAAGTTATCGGGGCCAGAAAAATCCGGCCCCGACAATCGATTATTTTAATGCGCCGGAAAGAAACTGCTGCAAACGCGGGCTTTTCGGATTGCCAAACAGTTCGGCCGGTGGCCCCTGCTCTTCAATCAGCCCTTTGTGCAGGAAAATCACGTGGCTGGACACGTGGCGAGCAAACTCCATCTCGTGCGTCACCACCACCATGGTTTTCCCCTCTTCCGCCAACTTTTGCATGATGCGCAGCACTTCCCCTACCAGTTCCGGATCCAGCGCCGACGTCGGTTCATCAAACAGCAAAACTTCCGGCTCCATCGCCAATGCCCGGGCGATCGACACGCGCTGCTGCTGCCCGCCGGACAGGTGCACCGGGTATTTGCCGCGGGCACGTTCATCGATGCCGACCTTATCCAGATAGCGTATCGCGCGCTCACGCGCCTCGGTCTTGCTCAACCCCAGCACCTGCACTGGCGCTTCCATCACGTTCTCCAGCACCGTCATGTGGCTCCACAGGTTGAAGTGCTGGAACACCATGGTCAGGCGGGTACGCAGCAGCTGCAGCTGTTTCTTGTCGAACACCTTAAGCTGCCCGTCCTTGTCGCGCACCATGCGGATATCTTCATTGTTCAGGCTAATGGACCCTTCACTCGGCTTTTCCAGGAAGTTAATGCAGCGTAAAAAGGTACTTTTACCGGACCCGGAAGAGCCGATGATGCTAATCACATCCCCTGCGTTAGCCGCCAGCGATACGCCTTTCAACACTTCGTGTTCGCCATAGCGCTTATGCAGTTCGGTGACGGCTAATTTATTCTCAGACATAGTGTGTTCCCGTCATTATCAGTGATTAACGTGTGCCATCCAGCGCTTTTCCGCCTTGCGGAACAGGCTGATTAACCCGTAGGAGATAATCAGATACAGCACCGCCGCAATGCCGAAGGCATAAAACGGTTGATAGGTCGCCGCATTGATGTCTCGCGCTATCTTCAGCAGATCCGGCACGGTGGCGGTAAACGCCAGCGCGGTAGAGTGCAGCATCAGGATCACTTCGTTGCTGTAGGCCGGCAACGCGGTGCGCAGCGCGGAAGGTAAAATGATGCAGCGATACATTTTAAAGCGTGAGAAACCATAGGCATTGGCTGCCTCGATTTCACCGTGCGGTACCGCGCGAATAGCACCGGCGAAGATTTCGGTGGTATAGGCGCAGGTGTTCAGCGTCAGCGCCAAAATGGTGCAGTTGAGCCCGCTGCGGAAGAAGGCGTTGAGGAAGTCCGTACCGCGCACGATTTCCAGGCTGTACATGCCGGAGTAGAACACCAGCAATTGCACATACAACGGCGTGCCGCGGAAAATGTAGGTATACAGCCATACCGGGAAGCGCACCCAGCTGATGGAGGAAACGCGCGCCACCGCCATCGGGATCGCCAGCAAACCGCCCATCACCACCGAGGAGATCAGCAACCACAGCGTGACCGCCACGCCGGTAAAGCGATAACCGTCGCTCCACAACAACGACTGCCAATACTGTTGCAAAATTTCGATCATAGCTCAGCCCTCCGGACGCCGAGGGAATAACGCCGTTCAAGCCACAACAGCACGCCATTGGACACGGTGGTGAAGACCAGATAAACCACCCCGGCCACGATCGCGAAAAAGAACGGCTGATAGGTGCCTTTACCGGCCAACTGGGTGGCCTTCACCACGTCGTTCAGGCCCAGAATCGACACCAGCGCCGTCGCCTTCAGGATCACCTGCCAGTTATTGCCGATGCCAGGCAGGGCAAAACGCATCATGGCAGGGAACAGAATGCGGCGGAATATTTGCGAACCGGAAAAACCGTAGGCGGTGGCCGCTTCTATCTGCCCTTTCGGCACCGCCAAAAAGGCCCCACGGAAAGTCTCAGTGAAATAGGCACCGTAGATAAACCCGAGGGTGATGATCCCCGCGCTGAGCGGATCAATATCGATTTGCGAAAAACCAAGCAGTTCGGTGATGTTGTTAAGTGCAATTTGCAGGCCGTAGAAAATCAGCAGCATCAGTACCAGATCGGGTACGCCACGGATCAGCGTGGTATAAGCGCCAAACAGCGTGGAAAGCAGGCGGTTATGGGAAAGCTTGCCACCGGCGCCGATCAAACCAATCACCACCGCCAGCAGTACGGAACTGAGGGCCAGCTCCAGCGTCACCAGAGCGCCCTCAAATATCAATTGGGAGTAGCCTTGCAGCATTTACTTCACCCTGTCGTCATAGGATCCCGAACCATCGGGGCCGGCAGATCGGCCCCGTAGTCACAACATGGAAGGGTATGCGGCATTAACCGCCGTAGACGTCAAAGTCGAAGTATTTCTTCGCAAACTTGTCGTAGGTGCCGTCTTTGCGCATTTCGGCAAAGGCCTTATCCAGCGCCGCCTTGAGCTCGCTATCAGTCTTGCGCAGGCCCATGCCGGTGCCTACGCCAAAGAATTTGTCATCCTTCACCGATTCACCGGCGAAAGCGTAATCCTTGCCTGGAGGTTGTTTCAGGAAGCCATCACTCCCTGCGACTTCATCCTGGAAGGCGGCATCGATACGGCCTGATGCCAGGTCGGCGTAGACCAAATCCTGGTTCTGATAAGGCACAACGGTGATGCCCTTCGGCTGCCACATGGCGTTGGCATAGGCTTCCTGGGTGGTGCCCTGCAGCACGCCGACGCTCTTGCCTTTCAGCGCATCCACGGTAGGCAACAGTTTCGACCCTTTCGGCGCGATCAGGCGGGCGTTAGCGGCATACAGCTTGTCGGTAAAGGCAATTTCCTGCTGGCGTTTTTCGGTGATCGACAAAGAAGAGATGATGGCGTCAATTTTCTTCGCCTTCAGGGAAGGGATCAGCGCGTCAAAATCGCTTTCCACAAAGGTACATTGGGTATTTATGCGTTTGCACAGCTCTTTGGCCAGATCGATATCAAAGCCGACCAGCTCACCTTTGGCATTTTTGGACTCAAAGGGTGCATAGGTCGGATCGGTACCTATCTTCAAGGTCGATGGTACGGCGGCAAATGCGCTGCTTGCCGCGCTTAAAGCCAAGACTAAAGGAAGAACCTTAACCAGCTTTTTCATAAATTACCCTCAAATTGATTTTTTCGATGCCACTGCGGGCATTATTTTTCCACCAAATCAATTTGCAGTAATCGTGCCACATTGGTTGCTGTCGGCGGAGGGAACGGCTCCGACCTTCACAAAACTGTTTCCTGGGACGATAACCGCAAAATTAAATCGGCCTGGCTGGGCCGCGCCACGGGCAATGGAGAAATACCAGCGCCTTGAAACAGTGAACGTGATGAAGTGGGATCATTATGGTGCAGGTGCCGCCCTAATTCAGTGCGGTGTTGCACAAATGTGCCAAATTGGAGAGAAATTTGTTAATTGGCACCTTGCCAGCGGGAAAATAAATCTTTGGGTAATTCAATATCGAACTGATCGACCACCCGGTTCACCGTTTGGTCGATGATGTCTTCTACGCTTTCGGGGCGGTGATAAAACGCCGGCACCGGCGGCATAATGATGGCTCCCATTTCTGCCGCTTGAGTCATCAGGCGCAGGTGGCCCACGTGCAGCGGAGTTTCACGCACGCACAGCACCAGCCGGCGACGCTCTTTCAGCACCACGTCAGCGGCGCGCGTCAGCAGACCGTCGCTGTAGCTGTTGGCGATACCGGACAACGTTTTGATTGAGCAAGGTAAAATCACCATCCCGATAGTTTTGAACGATCCGGAAGAGATACTGGCGCCAATATCGCGCGAGTCATGTACCACATCGGCCAGCGCCTGCACTTCGCGCAGGCTGAGCGCGGTTTCCAGCGACAGCGTTTGTCGCGCTGCATTACTCATCACCAAATGGGTTTCCACTTCTGCGACGTCACGCAATACCTGCAGCAGGCGCACGCCGTAGATAGCGCCGCTGGCGCCGGAAATACCGATGATGATTCGTTTCATAAAGCTGGCCTCTGCCACGGAAAAAATAGGATCAGGCAGACTTTGCCGCAATGGCGCTATATAAGCAAGTCAGGCGGGAATAATGCACCGCAGCGACCGCCGCGGTGCACCATTTTGGTCAGTGCGAAGGCTTAGCCTTCGTTGTGCATTTCCAGATTTTCCGCTTCGGTCTGGCTACGCATTTCTTTGGCGTCGTCATTGCGCAGCGATTCCAGATACTCGAGGTAGCTCTGGTCGACGTCTTTGGTGACGTAGATACCGTTGAATACCGAGCATTCGAACTGGCTGATGTCCGGGTTCTCTTCACGCACCGCTTCAATCAGATCGTCCAGATTCTGGAAGATCAAACCGTCGGCGCCGATGATCTGGCGGATTTCATCCACTTCACGGCCGTGGGCAATCAGTTCGTTGGCGCTTGGCATGTCGATGCCGTACACGTTGGGGAAACGAATCTCCGGCGCTGCGGAAGCCAGATAAACACGCTTCGCCCCGGCGTCGCGCGCCATTTCCACGATCTGTTCAGACGTGGTACCGCGCACGATGGAGTCGTCCACCAGCAGCACGTTCTTGTCGCGGAATTCGGCGCGGTTGGCATTCAGCTTGCGGCGTACCGATTGGCGACGCGCCTGCTGACCCGGCATGATGAAGGTACGGCCGACGTAGCGGTTCTTCACAAAGCCCTGACGATACGGCTTGTCCAGGATACGGGCGATTTCCAACGCGATATCACAGGAGGTTTCCGGGATCGGGATCACCACGTCGATGTCCAAATCTTCCCATTCGCGAGCAATTTTCTCACCCAGCTTCTGCCCCATGCGCACGCGGGCGCTGTAGACCGAAATCTTGTCCATAAAGGAGTCTGGACGGGCGAAGTAAACGTATTCGAACAGGCACGGGTTGGTTTTTGGGTTCTCTGCACACTGACGAGTGAACAGTTGGCCCTTGTCGGTGATGTACACCGCTTCCCCAGGCGCCACATCGCGCAGGAACTCGAAGCCCAGCGTATCCAACGCCACGCTCTCGGAAGCCACCATATACTCGTTGCGGCCGTCTTCAAGCGTGCGTTTGCCAATCACCAGCGGGCGGATGCCGTTAGGGTCACGGAACGCCAGCAGGCCATGGCCGATGATCATCGCGACGCAGGCGTAAGCGCCGCGCAGCTGCTGGTGCATGGCGGCAACGGCGGTGAATACGTTGTCGGACTCCAGCGGATAGTGTTGGAAACGGTCCAGCTCGCTGGCCAGCACGTTCAGCAAAATCTCGGAATCGGAGGTGGTGTTGACATGGCGGCGACCGCTTTCAAACAGCGTTTGACGCAGTTCATGGGCGTTGGTCAGGTTGCCGTTGTGTGCCAGCGTAATGCCGAACGGTGAGTTTACATAGAAAGGTTGAGCCTCTGAGGCACTGGAGCTGCCAGCCGTCGGGTAGCGCACATGGCCAATACCCATGTTGCCCTGCAAGCGCTGCATATGGCGTGCCTCGAACACATCCTTCACCAGACCGTTTGCCTTACGCAGACGGAACCCGTTATGGGCATCGATGGTGACGATGCCTGCGGCATCCTGGCCACGGTGCTGTAGCACCGTCAACGCATCATAAATCGACTGGTTTACCGGCATAAAACCGGCGATACCGACAATACCGCACATGTTGTCTTTTCCTCATCAGCGCTACCGCCCCGGTAAATGGGTCGGTAAGAAACTCGACGTGCTCTGCAGGTAGTCAAAGAACCACCTGATGATGTAACTGAACTGGGGAATAAGCTGCGACTGTTTCCAGTCTGCGCTTTGTGAAAAGCCGGTAAAGGTATCCAGGAAAAACAGTATCGCCGAAACGATTAACACGCCGCGCAGTGCGCCGAAACAGACGCCCAGCACCCGGTCGGTGCCTGATAACCCGGTTTTCTCTACCAGTGAGCTAATCACATAGTTAACAATAGCTCCTACGATCAGGGTCGCGATAAACAAGATGGCAATCGCGATGCCGTTTCGCACCAGTTCATCTTCAAAACGAGTGAAGTAGACCGCAAGGTAAGAGTAGAAATGGCTGGCAACAAAAAACGCACATCCCCATGTCACAAGTGACAATGCTTCGCGAACAAACCCTCGGATCAGGCTAACCAGAGCCGAAAATCCAATCACCGCTATAATGACGTAATCAATCCAGACCATGAACTATTCCAATGATGAATCGCCCCTGCATCCAATTCGCGGCGAATTCTAACAGAAAAAGAAAACGTTTGCGTAGGGGTTTTCCTACCACGTTACAAATAAAAAGCGGCGATAAAAAAATTCCCAATCGCCGCGCCTACATAGGCCATTTCAGCTACGAAAGGCACAGTTTTTTTAATGATTATACCGTCATCTTTCGGTTCCGGGGCACAGCATGCTGTGCCCCCTGCGCTTAACGTACGCCGTACGGCTTCACCTGACCGCTCAAGCCGCTGATAGAATTCAGCGCGGGCAGCGAAGACTGCAGTTTCTGTTTCGAGGCGTCTGGCCCGACATAAATCCGGGTGATCTGCCCCTGTACCGGCGTTGACGGCACGGTAAAGGCACGATAGCCGGACAACCTCAGCGACGCCACCACCTCATTAACCTTGGCGGCGTTCTTCAGCGCCCCGAGCTGCACCACATATGCCTGCCCTGCCGGCGCTTTCTCTTCCGCCGGTTTCTGCACGGGTGCAGGTTCAGGCTTCGGTGTCGGCGTAGGCTCCGGTTTCGGCTCTGGCTTAGGTTCAGGTTTCACCACCGGCTTCACCTCCACCGGTTTCGGCTGCTGCACCGGTTTTGGTTTCACTTCCACTGGCTTGGTCTCAACCGGTTTCGGTTTCGGCTGCTGTACCGGTCGGGTTTCAACCGGCGGCGGCGTAACCTGGGTCGGCTGCTGAGCCGGCTGGCGGATGGCCTGTTGCGTCGCCGCTTCATTGGCAGCCTGCTGCTCCACCATCGCGCCCGCGCCTTCCGGCGGTTGGGCCGGCAGCGTCTGGCTTACCGGCGGCACCACGTCGTTTTCTTCCACATCACCGGCCTTCGGCACCAAAGGGATGGCGGCGAACTCGTCCTCATAATGTTTCTTTTTACCGTCCAGCAGCCCTGGCAGGATAATCACCCCCAGCGCAACCAAAATGACGGTACCGACCAATCGGTTTTGAAATTTACTTGCCACTCACACTCCCCGCATCTCGTCTAACGCCGCCATTACCTGTGCAACGGTGTGGAACGATCCACAGACGATCACAATATCCTGAATATCAGCGTCCTGCATAGCCTGACGCCAGGCAGTTTCGACATCGGCGAACTGCCGCGGTTCCGTCAAATGTTGCGCCAACTGCTCGGCGCTGGCACCGCGCGGCCCTTCCAGCGGCGCACAATACCACTCATCGACCTGCTCACTCAGACAGGCCAGCGTACCTGCGATGTCTTTGTCCGACAGCATGCCCACCACCGCGCGCACTTTACCGCCATTGCGCGGCAGCGTCGCCAGACGCCCGGCCAGATAACCGGCTGCGTGTGGGTTATGCGCGACATCGAGGATCAACATCGGATCGCGGCGCACAATCTGGAAGCGCCCAGGCAACGTCGCCTGCTGCAGACCGGCGAAGATCGCACGTTCATCGATTTCCAGCGCAGAAAAATGCAGCGCCGCCAACGCCGTCGCGGCATTCGCCAGCGGCACATTTGGCATCGGCAAGTCGGTCAGCAAGGTGCCACCGCCCTCCCACTGCCAGCGTTCGCCCTGTTCGCTGAAGGTCCAGGCGTCGCCGCGACGATACAGCTGCGCCCCCAGCGTATCCGCCACCTGCTGAATGGTCGCCGGCATATCCGGTTCCCCCACCACCGCAGGTTTACCACCACGGAAAATACCGGCCTTTTCGCGGCCAATGCTTTCGCGATCGCTGCCCAGCCAGTCGGTATGATCCAGCGCGATGCTGGTTACCACCGCCACGCTCGGATCGACGATATTGGTTGCGTCCAGGCGGCCGCCCAGGCCCACTTCCAGGATCACCACGTCAAGCTTAGCCTGTTTGAACAGCTGCAACGCCGACAGGGTGCCAAATTCGAAGTAAGTCAGTGAGGTTTCGCCCCGGCCCGCTTCAATGGCGGCAAACGAACGGCTGTGTTCGGCCTCGCTCAGCTCATCGCCTTGAATGCGCACACGCTCGGTGTAGCGCACCAGGTGCGGCGAGCTATAAACGCCGACGCGCAGACCGGCCGCCATCAAAATGGCTTCCAGGGTGCGGCAGGTGGTGCCTTTGCCGTTGGTACCGGCAACGGTGAACACCGTCGGTGCAGGGGTGAGTAAATCAAGATGCGCTGCAACGCGCTGTACGCGTTCCAGGCCGAGTTCGATCGCCTGGCTGTGCAGACGCTCAAGATAGAAAAGCCACGAGCTCAATGGCGACGTGGCTTGGGGAATTTGGTGGTTTTGCATGAGTCCCGTCACTGAACTTGGGTTCATTAATCCATCAGGGCACCACCCTCACCGCGGTAAAGGCGATGCTCTGCATGATACCCGTTGTCTTCCAAGCGTCGGAATGGACCGCTACGCTCAATCTACAAGGGTATTTCAACCGTCACTTAGCCACAAAATGACGGTTGAAACCCGCGAGACCTGCGCCGCGCGGGTGACTTATCAGCCTCAGGCGTCGGCCTGACTTTCCTGCCCGGCCACCGGCGCTACCTCATCGAAATGCGGCTGCGGCTGGTTGGTCAGCTTGGAAAGGATACTCGCCAAGGTCTGGCGCATTTCCGGGCGACGCACGATCATGTCGATCGCGCCTTTCTCAATCAGGAACTCACTGCGCTGGAAGCCCGGCGGCAGTTTTTCACGCACCGTCTGCTCGATGACGCGTGGGCCGGCAAAGCCGATCAGCGCCTTCGGTTCGGCGATATTGATATCGCCCAGCATGGCCAGACTGGCGGAAACGCCCCCCATGGTCGGGTCGGTCAGCACCGAAATGTACGGCAGACCGCGTTCCTGCAATTTTGCCAACGCTGCGCTGGTTTTCGCCATCTGCATCAGCGACATCAGCGCTTCTTGCATACGGGCGCCGCCACTGGCAGAGAAACACACCAGCGGACAGTTGTCTTCCAGCGCCTGCTCAACCGCACGAACAAAACGCGCGCCGACCACGGACGACATGGAACCGCCGATGAAGGCGAATTCGAATGAAGCGGCAACGATCGGCATACCGTACAGCGTGCCTTTCATCACCACCAATGCATCTTTTTCACCGGTCGCTTTCTGCGCGGCAACCAGGCGGTCCTTATACTTCTTGGAATCCTTGAACTTCAGAACGTCTTTCGGCTCCAGTTCGCTGCCCAGCTCCACTTCACTGCCTTCATCAAGCAGGGTATGCAGACGCATACGCGCAGTCATGCGCATGTGGTGGTCGCATTTCGGGCACACTTCCAGATTACGCTCCAGCTCGGCGCGGTAGAGAACCTGGCCGCAGCTATCGCATTTGGTCCAAACCCCTTCAGGAATACTCGCCTTACGGGTTTGGGTAATATTGCTCTTGTTAAGAATTCGTTCAATCCAGCTCATCGATGACCTTTCTGTTTGAACCTGGCAGACGCCAGTCCGCAGTTCATGCTTTAACAATCCCCCCGAAAACAGACCCAATGAAAAAGTGCCCGAGCAAAACGCGACAAGCGCGCGACAGAGGCACTGGTTT
This sequence comes from Serratia sp. AXJ-M, assembly GCF_046531865.1. Classification (NCBI taxonomy): domain Bacteria; kingdom Pseudomonadati; phylum Pseudomonadota; class Gammaproteobacteria; order Enterobacterales; family Yersiniaceae; genus Serratia; species Serratia sp. AXJ-M. The sequence continues at coordinate 3,634,812 of NZ_CP059394.1, forward strand.
CAAGGTTGTTAACAGGAACAGACCATAAATGTCGCTCATTAAACCATATCGGCCCGACACTGTGGATAAAAAACTGGTCGAACCGACAGGTTGAGCGATGTTTTTACTGTTTTTGCTGGCGGGCAGCCGCGCGCTTGTGGCGCCAAATTTCAATGATGCCCGGCAGAATTGAAACAATGATGATAGCCACGATCAACAGTTTCAGGTTTTCCTGCACGATCGGCAAGTCGCCGAAAAGGTAACCAGCATAGGTGAACAGCAGCACCCAAACCAGTGCGCCAATCACGTTGTAGGCAGCAAAATGGCGATAGGACATATGCCCCATACCGGCAACGAACGGCGCAAAAGTACGCACGATCGGCACAAATCGCGCCAGAATGATCGTCTTCCCGCCGTGTTTTTCATAAAACTGGTGGGTTTTATCCAGGTAGCTGCGGCGGAAGATTTTCGAATTCGGGTTACTGAACAGCTTTTCCCCGAACAACCGCCCAATAGTGTAATTCACCGCATCCCCGAGTATCGCCGCGCCGATCATCAACGCCACCATGGTGTGCACATTCAGATCGTTGGTCGGCAATGCCGCCAGCGCCCCTGCAACAAACAGCAGAGAATCCCCCGGCAGGAAAGGCGTCACCACCAGGCCGGTTTCGCAAAACAGGATCAGGAACAAAATACCGTACACCCACATACCGTATTGCGCCACCAGCTCGGCCAGATGCACGTCAATATGCAGAATAAAATCAATCACAAACTTGATGATGTCCATAGGTTCTCTCTTTGACCGGGTGTCTCACCCACCCGGCAGGTACACAAGGGAGCAACGCGTCAGTCGCGCCGGCGTTTAATCGTCGGGTAAAAACAGTGGCCCCATCGGTGGCCGGGGTAAAGCAAAGTGCTCAGGATAATCAACGCTCACCAGGTATAACCCTTCGGCCCGCGCCGTAGCCGCAGCCAGATTGCGATCCTTCAGCGCCAGCAACTCGGCCATCCAGTTCTCGTCCTGATTGCCGCAGCCAATTTCCATCAGGCTACCGACAATGTTGCGAACCATATGATGCACAAAGGCATTCGCCTTGATATCTACCACAATATATTCACCGTGGCGCGTAACCTTAACGTGTTTTACGTTACGCCAGGGAGTACGCGACTGGCATTGCACGGCGCGAAACGAAGTAAAGTCGTTCTCGCCCAGCAGCGCCTGCGCCGCCCTTTCCATCCGGTCGGCATCCAGCGGGTGATAAAAATGAGTCATCCCCTGCTGCAATACCGCTGGGCGGTAGCGGTGATTATAAATAATGTAGCGGTAACGGCGCGCGGTGGCGCTGAAACGCGCATGGAAATCTTCAGGCACGCCGGTTACCCAGCGCACGGCGATATCCGGCGGCAGATGGGTGTTGACCCCCATCGTCCAGGCGGCGTCCTTGCGCTGCGCGGTGGTTTCAAAATGCACCACCTGACCGGTAGCGTGCACTCCGGCGTCGGTACGTCCGGCGCACAGCACGTTGATCGGCGCGTTGGCCACCTTGCTCAAGGCCTGTTCCAGACAGGCCTGCACGCTGGCCACTTCCTGCTGACGCTGCCAGCCATAATAACGGCTGCCGTCATATTCAATCCCCAGCGCGATTTTCAGTGTCGGCTGGGTGGGCAAAACAACCTCTGACATCAGTACATCTGCTCCTGAACCAGACGCTCTGCGGTTTCGATAGCCATCAGCGCGCCACCGAAGCGTACGTTGTCGGCGACCGACCAGAACTGCAGAATTTCAGGAATGCCGTAGTCATTGCGCAAGCAGCCCAGGCTCAGCGCATCGCTGCCGGAAGCTTCCGTGACCTGAGTCGGATAGTCGTCTTCTTCGCTCAGTTGGATATCGTCTACCTGCTCCAGCTCGCTGCGCGCTTCTTCCGCAGAAATTGGGCGCAGCGCTTCCAGATGCACCACCTGCGCATGGCCGTAAAACACCGGCGACTGCACGCAGCTCACCGAGATCGGCAGCCCTTCGTCCTGCAGCACTTTACGCACCTGGTCGACGATCAACCGTTCTTCGCGCACGCTGCCCTGCTCGTCGGTCATCAACGGCAGCAGGTTGAACGCCAGCTGCTTGGCAAACACGCCCGGCTCGGCCGGAATGCCGTTCAGCAGGCGCGCACTCTGACCGGCCAAATCGTCTACTGCCACTTTTCCGCGGGCAGAGACCGACATCAGGGTGGTGACGTGCAGACGGGAAAGCCCGGCCTGTTCGGTCAAAGGTTTGATGGCCGTCAGCAGTTGGCTGACCATGCTGTCGGCCACGGCGACGATATTACGATTACGGTAATCCGCCAGCACCTGCGGGTTAACCCCCGGTACCACCAGCGGAATGTCCGGCTCCAGCGCAAACAGGCCACTGGTGTCGATCACCAGGCAGCCCATATTGCCGGCTTCTTCCGCATAGCGGGCCGAGGCTTCGCTACCGGCGACGAAGAACGCCAATTGGGCCTGTGACCAGTCGAATTCTTCCGCTTTTTGCACCAGAACCGATTTGCCATTGAAGCGCACCGTGGCACCGGCACTGCGTTCGCTGGCCAAAGGATAGAGTTCGCCCACCGGGAACTGGCGTTCCTGTAACAATTCCAGCAACGCTTCACCTACCGCGCCAGTGGCGCCAAGCAGAGCGATATTCCAGCCGTCAGACATTGGGTTTCTCCAGAGTATTTTTCAAATGCAGATGGGCGACTGATTCGCCGCCCTGATAACAAAATTAGTCACTGTGGCTTAAGAAAGCCTTACGCGATCGAAAAGCCCAGCTTGTGCAGCAGCTCCGCACTAGCGCTATCATCACACTGGACGCGTAATGAAGACCATTCACGGCGCTCCTGATAATGTTTGCGCAGACGATCAAACTCGCCCGGTTGCCCGGCCACTTTACGCAGTGGCGCGTCGTCGCGGCGCACATCATACACCAAGTGCATCAATCGTTTTAATTTGCCTTCGTCCAGTGGCCCATTGAGCTGGATCTGGCTGAACTCAGGCACCGGCAACAATGAGGCCAGTTCGATCTGCTGCGGCTGTCCCAGGTGGCGGCTGAAGGCCTCGAAGACCTGCGTCGTGCCGCGCGCCTTGCCCTCCAGCGTGTAACCGGCGATATGCGCGGTACCGATATCGACCCGCGCCAGCAGCGGCAGAGACAGCTCCGGCTCCGGTTCCCACACGTCCAGCACCGTGCTCAGCTTTTTGCCTTTTTCCAGCGCCTGCAACAGCGCCGCGTTGTCGACTACCGGGCCGCGGCAAGCGTTGATCAGAATGCGATTGTCCGGCAGTGCTGCCAGCAGTTCGGCATCCGCCAGGTGCAATGAATGATAAGGGCCGGATTTATTGAGCGGCGTATGGAAGGTCAGCACGTCAGCTTCCGCCACCAGCTTCTCCAATGGCCAGAACTCGCCGCTGTCACCACGATCGGCACGCGGCGGATCGCACAGTAAGGTACGCACGCCCAGGGCTTTCAAACGGGCATCCAGCCGTGAACCTACGTTGCCGACGCCGATAATGCCGACGGTTTTATCGCGCAGGTGAAAACCGTCACGCTCAGCCAGCAACATCAGCGCGGAGAAGACATATTCCACCACGGCAATGGCGTTGCACCCCGGTGCCGCAGAAAAACCTATGCCCTGCTGTTGTAGCCAGGCGTCGTCTACGTGATCGGTGCCGGCTGTCGCGGTGCCGACAAAACCAATGCGAGTGCCGGCCAGCAGCGCTTCATTCACTTTGGTCACCGAGCGCACCATCAACGCATCGGCATCCGCCAACGCATCACTCGGAATTGGGCGGCCAGGCACGGCCTGTACGTTCCCCAAGCGACTGAACAATTCAGTCGCGTACGGCATATTTTCATCAACCAGGATTTTCACTTGTTGCTCCGACGGTTTACGGCTATTTATACCCAAAATAATTGGCGCTGCATCAAGGCGGTAAGAGCAGGAGTCCCCAGAAGCTTACTCAAATAAGTGACTGGGGTGAGTGCTCGCAGCCAACACAGAGGCGGCGTCAAGTATGAAGAGTTATCTGGGAAATAGTGTGCCATTGAATCATGCCCGGCGAAAGCGCTCGGGGGTGGTGCCGGCGATTTGCTGAAACATGACGATAAACGCCGACGCAGAGCTATAGCCCACTTCCAGCGCAACCTCTTGTACGGTTTTACCCTGCTCCAACAGCGAAACGGCATGCAAAAAACGCAGGCGCTGGCGCCATTCGCTAAACGACATCCCCAAGTCCTGCTGGCAGCGGCGCGACAGCGTGCGTTCAGTGGTGTAGACCCGAGTGGCCCAGATGGCGAGCGAGGTATTGTCCGACGGACAGTGCTCCAGGGCTTCCAACACCGGTGCCAAAAATTTGTCTTCGGAGGTCGGCAGATACGTTTGCTGCACCGGTGAGACATGCAGTTGGTCGATCAACGCGCGGCACAGGCGTAAATCCTGTTTGCTTTGCGGGATGTATTGTTTGCGAGCGTAAAAATCTTCGGCAATGGCGCGGAAAATCGGGGTAACGCTGACCAGACAAGGTTCTTCCGGCAAACCGGCGCACAGCGGCAGCGCAATATCCACCATGCGACACTGCGCCAAGCGCTGGTTATAGCAGGAGTGTTCAATCTCCGCTGGCGCCCACAACACAAATTCCGGCGGTGCCAAAAAGCGCTGGCCGCCGATACGCAGCACCATGACGCCAGCTTTTACCCACATCAACTGTCCCCAGCTATGACGATGTGGCTGGAACTCGGTACGAGCATTGAACTCTTCGCAGCGGAACTGCACCGGCCGCGGCGCCGGGATCAAGGCTTCTGGGAAATGGCGGATTTCTGGCATGGTTTCGCCCCGTTACTTGTCTTGTTTGGCAGAAAATTTGTCTGAATATCGCTATATATAATAAACCGGACACGAGTAAACTAGCCAGCATGTTAGTCGTTAATGAGAATAATTATCATGAATATGCTCTTCCCTTTGCTGGCGGTTCTGATTTGGTCAATCAACGCCGTGGTCAGCAAGCTCTCGGCCACCGCTATCGATCCGGCCGCGATCTCCTTCTATCGCTGGTTGCTGGCGCTGATCACCCTCACGCCGTTCGTGCTGCCCGGCGTGATCCGCCATTGGTCGGCGATACGCGCCAACTGGTGGAAATTGCTGGTTCTCGGCATGCTGGGCATGGTGCTGTATCAGAGTCTGGCCTATTACGCGGCGCACAGCGTCAGCGCGCTGTTTATGGGCATTATTGTCTCACTGATCCCATTACTGACCATTCTGATCAGCATCGTGCTGTTGCGGGTCGCTCCCACGATAGGTATTGCCATCGGCAGCCTGTTGTCTTTGGGCGGCTTGATCTGGCTGGTGAGTGCCGGTAACCCGGGTGAGTTGCTGCAGCACGGCATCGGCAAGGGGGAATTGATGATGTTCGCCGCCACCGCCTCTTATGCGCTGTACGGCGTGCTGACCAAACGTTGGGCGATTGCCCTGCCGAACTGGCAGTCGTTGTATGTGCAGATCCTGTTCGGCGTGGTGTTGTTACTGCCGAACTTCCTGATGGCACAAGACGTGTCTCTGACCAGCCAAAACATCCCGCTGGTGCTGTTTGCCGGCATTCCGGCCTCGATTGTCGCACCTTATCTGTGGATCCACGGCGTTATGCGTCTGGGGGCCAATACCGCGTCGATCTTTATGAACCTGGCACCGGTATTTACCGCCATCATTGCGGTGCTGTTCCTGCATGAACATCTGCACAGCTACCATCTGATCGGCGGCGGCATTACCCTGCTGGGCGTGATCCTGTCGCAGCGTCTGCGCACGCCGCTGGGGCGCAAGGCCAAACAAGCCGCGGAGTGTCAGAGCTAAGATAATAATTGAAAACGCACCCGCACCAGCAGGCCACCCAGCGTGGCCGAGGTCAACAGCTCCGGGCGGGTGCCGTGATAACGGGTGATATCGCTGACCAGCGCCAGCCCTAACCCGGCACCGGGTTGATCACCCACGTTATCCAACCGATGAAACGGCTGCAGCGCCTGCGCGGTATCCTGTTGGGCAATGCCCGGGCCGCTGTCTTCAATTTCCAATATTCCCTCCCCGGCCTGCTTGTCCAGGGTTAAACGTGCGGTGACCGTGCCCTGATGCGGCGTATATTTCAGTGCGTTATCCAGCAAGTTGGCGCACAGTTCGGTTAGCAACAGCGTTTCTCCGCCGACCCAACAGACCGATTCTCCCTCGTACCCCAAATCGATGCGCTTGCTGCGGGCCTGGGGTAAACGTGAAAAACAGGCATCGCGCAGCACCTGCGCCAGGTTTACCGGCTGCAGTTGGCGATCGGCGTGATGCTCATGAGCTTTGAGCCGTGAGAGATAGAGCAGGCGATCGGTCAGCGCCACGGTGTTATCCAGCGTTGCGCTCATGGCCAGTAAGCTTTCCCGCCACTGCTCCGGCTTATCGCTGGCCAGCGCCACCCCCACCTGGGTTTTCAATACGGTTAACGGCGTGCGCAGCTGATGTGAAGCGTCGGCGCTAAAACGTTCCTGTCGTGCCACCATCACCCGCAGCCGTTCAATATAGCGGTTGAACGCCAGCAACAGCGGCTGCATTTCCGACCAGGGCAATACCATCGGCAACGGCGTCAGCTCACCCGGGTCACGCCGCAGCATAATGCCGGAAAGCTTGCGCATCGGCTTAAGCACCCGCTTGAGCAACGCAAAGGCCAGGATCATGGTCAGTACCACCACGGTTCCCTGGCTGAGCAAAGCGGAAAGCATCATCTGCCGTGCCAAATAGCGGCGCGACTCCAGGGTTTCCGCCACCAGAATGGTGGCCATGCCCATCACTCCGGATTCGTTGACCGGCTGGTAAAGGGCAGCGACGCGGATCGGCCGCCCGCGGTATTCGGCGTCATAGAAATGCACCAGCGCCGGGTACAGGCTTGAGCGCAAAATATGCGGCGGCATCGTCGGCAAATCGTCATAGCCGGAGATACTTACGCCCTGCGGGGAGATCACTTCGTAGTAAAGCTGATCGTTCATGTTGCGCTCAAAGCTGTCGAGCACCACGTAGGGCACATCCACCTCAAGCCGGCCATTTCGCACCACCAGCCGTTCCGCCACGGTACGCGCTGACGCCAGCAACGTGCGATCGTAAGCCAGCGTAGCGGCATTCATCGCGCTGAAGTAGTGGGTATAAATCGAGATGCCGCCTAACACCAGCAGCGGCAGGCCAAAGAACAACAGCAGTTGATAAAATAGCGATTGCGGCGCGTTAAACCACCTCATTGCAAAGCTCCAGGCTGTAGCCCAGACCGCGCAGAGTGATAATCGCCACGTTGCTGCCCTGCAGTTTTTTTCGCAGCCGGTGGACATAGAGTTCAATGCTTTCCGGATTGGCCTCGTCGGCCAAAGTAAACACCTGTTCAAACAACTGCTGTTTGGCCACCGGCCGGCCACGGCGGTGAATCAACGCGGTCAGCACCGCCAACTCACGCGGCGTCAATTGCAGCGGTTTGTCGTCCAGCTGAAAATAGCCTTCATCGAGATAGGTCAGCGCGCCATATTTCAGCGCCTGCTGGGTCACGCCAACGCTGCGGCGCAGCAACGCGCGAATGCGCGCCTCCAACTCATCCAGTTCGAAAGGCTTGGTGAGATAATCGTCTGCCCCCAGGTTCAGCCCTTTAACCCGATCGGCAACGTCGGTTCTGGCCGTCAGCAACAGCACCGGCAAGTCCTGTCCTCGCTTGCGCAGACGGGCCAGCAGATCCAGCCCGTTCAGCCGCGGTAACGCCACGTCCAGCACCACCAGCGCATAGGATTCGTTTAACAGCAAATGATCGGCCGCCAGCCCGTCCGGCGCGACGTCGACGGCAAAACCGACGCCGGTTAACGCCTTTTGCAGCCAGTGGGATAACTCGGGATGATCCTCAACCAATAACAGACGCATGTTTCCATTCCATTGATTTTTCTATGCCCGCAGGCCGAATGCTGAGCGATGACGTCAGCATCCGACTTATTGTCAATTAACATCTTTATAACAGCAGGATGGCACGGAAGACGCAGTGATAGAAGGGTTGCTCCCAATCCGTTTTGGGAGCTGGAACACAATTGCGACACGGAATAAACCCTGAGCCGTCGGCAACAGGGCTAATTCGGTTAGCCAGCCACTACATTGCGATTTCGCAGTCGGCCAGGGCGATATCCAGTACCGGTTTCAATTTGGCGGGGGTAAACGGCGGAGACACCAGCACCGAGCGGTTGTTGGCGGCGAAGACCAGATCAATACCGGTGATACAGGCCGTCATGTGGCAAGCGTATTTTTCACCTTTGTCATTCGAAAAATGCAGTTCAAAAACGCCGATATCCGCTCGCAGGCGCTTAACACGACAATGGCCCTCTTCCCCGACCCTATCGGCATAAGCTAGCGGCAACATCTTGATGGCACTCACTTTATTGCCGTCCTTGCTGCCGAATAACTTCCCTAATGAAAACATAATAATGCACCTTCATTCATTTTATTTTTCGGCATTTTATCGCAAGACGAAACCGATAAAACTGATATTACGCAGGCTTTACGCGAGGTTTACGCGCTGTTATTCCTTCATCGCATGTGTTAACCGGCGGGCAATCAGGACGATGGTCAGTCGTGTAATTCTCGCTAACAGGAGACACGTATCACATCCCGGAAACTTTTCCCTCGGTTGAAAGGTAAATGAAAGGTTGTTGATTTAACAATCCAGCAACCCGTATCGGCGGGGATCCACACCGACTGAAAAATACCTTGGGGAAAGCAATGAAAAAAATAATCACCCGAACACTGACCGCTACCGCTCTGCTGCTGGCCACCCATCAGGCTTTTGCCCTGGAAGCGCCGAAACGCACCGAATGCATCGCTCCTGCCAAGCCTGGCGGGGGATTTGACCTGACCTGCAAGCTGATCCAGGTCTCGCTGCAAGAAACCAAAGCCATCGACAAACCGATGCGCGTGACCTATATGCCCGGCGGCGTCGGCGCGGTGGCTTACAACGCCATCGTGGCTCAGCGCCCGGCGGAATTCGGCACGGTAGTCGCCTTCTCCGGCGGCTCGCTGCTGAATCTGTCACAGGGAAAATTCGGCCGTTACAACGTCGATGACGTCAAATGGTTGGCCGCTGTCGGCACCGACTACGGCATGATCGCCGTGCGTGCCGACTCACCGTACAAAACCCTGAAAGACCTGATGAACGCCTTCCAAAAAGATCCCAACAGCGTGGTGTTCGGCGCAGGCGCTTCGATCGGTAGCCAGGACTGGATGAAAACCGCCCTGCTGGCACGTGAAGTCGGCGTCGATCCGCACAAGATGCGTTACGTGGCGTTCGAAGGCGGCGGCGAGCCGGTTACCGCCCTGCTCGGCAACCACATTCAGGCAGTTTCCGGCGATTTGAGCGAAATGGTGCCTTACCTGCAGGGCGACAAAATTCGCGTGCTGGCGGTGTATTCCGAACAGCGCCTGCCGGGTCAGTTAGCCGATGTTCCGACCGCCAAAGAGCAAGGGTTCAATCTGGTCTGGCCGATCATTCGCGGCTTCTACGTTGGCCCGAAGGTCACGGAAGAGGAGTACCAGTGGTGGCTCGATACCTTCAAGAAAATGATGGCGACCGAGGAATTCAAGCAACAGCGCGATCTGCGCGGCCTGTTTGAATTCGACCTGACCGGCAAGGAATTGGACGCCTACGTGAAAAACCAGGTCAATCAGTACCGCGAACAGGCCAAAGTTTTCGGCCTGGCAAAATAACCGGGGGCATACCATGAGCGATCGCATTTTTGCCGGGTTCTGGCTGCTGCTGTGTATCGGCGGCCTGTTTATCGGCTGGGGCATCCAGAGTGAATACAGCTACGAGCCACTGGGTCCGCGGCCCTTCCCACTGGCTATCCTCAGCCTGATGGCGCTGTGTGCGGCACTGCTGCTGTTGAACAAACCGCAGGCCGTTGAATGGCCACATAACAAGGTGATGCAACGTCTGCTGGTGCTGGTGATCACGCTGGTGCTGTACGCCTGGGGCTTCGAGTGGCTGGGCTTTCCGCTGGCAACCGCACTGCTGACCTTCAGCATTGGCCTGCTGTTCCAGGCCAGCCTGATAGCGGCGTTGGTGTCTGGCGCGATCATGGGCGTTGCGCTCTATTACGCCTTTGACCGCTTACTTGATGTGACACTGCCACTCGGCGTTTGGCTGAGTTAACGGGGGCGATGATGGAAACCTGGATGTATTTGTCTCAAGGGTTCGAGGTGGCGCTGGTGCCCCAGAACCTGATTATCGCCCTGATCGGCTGCTTCGTCGGCACCATTGTCGGCCTGCTGCCGGGCCTGGGACCGATCAACGGCGTGGCGATCCTGCTGCCGCTGGCGTTTGCCCTCAAATTACCGGCCGAGTCGGCACTGATCCTGCTGGCGACGGTGTATATCGGCTGCGAGTACGGCGGCCGCATCTCCTCGATATTGCTCAACGTACCGGGAGACGCCGCTGCGATCATGACCGCACTGGACGGTTACCCCATGGCACAACAAGGCCGTGCCGGCGTCGCGCTGTCGATTTCGGCGGTCAGCTCCTTTGTCGGTTCGATGATTGCCATCGGCGGGATCATTCTGTTTGCCCCGCTGCTGGCCCGTTGGTCACTGGCATTTGGTCCGGCAGAATATTTCGCCCTGATGGTATTCGCTATCGCCTGCCTGGGCAGCATGATGAGCCAAAACCCGTTGAAATCGCTGCTGGCGGCGCTGATTGGTCTGGGGCTGGCAACGGTCGGGGTGGACGCCAATACCGGCGTTTATCGTTTCACCTTCGACAGCGTCCATCTCTCCGATGGCGTGCAATTTATCGTGGTGGTGATTGGCCTGTTCTCGGTCAGTGAAATCTTGCTGATGCTCGAAAGCACCAGCGCCGGGCAAAAGCTGGTGCGTAAGACCGGCCGCCTGCTGTTTAACCGTAAAGAGGCCGCCGAGTGCGTGGGCCCCACGCTGCGTTCTTCGGTGATCGGTTTCTTCGTCGGCATTCTGCCGGGTGCCGGGGCCACCATCGCCAGCGCCCTCACCTACATGACCGAAAAGAAAATCAGCGGCAACAGCGAAACCTTCGGCAAAGGGGATATCCGCGGCGTTGCTGCGCCCGAAGCGGCCAATAACGCCTCGGCCTGCGGTTCGTTCATTCCGATGCTGACGCTGGGCGTACCGGGTTCCGGCACCACCGCGGTAATGATGGGAGCGCTGACGCTGTACAACATCACGCCAGGTCCGGCAATGTTCACCGAACAGCCGGATATTGTCTGGGGGCTGATTGCCGCGCTGCTGATTGCCAACGTGATCCTGCTGATCATGAACCTGCCGTTGGTGGGCCTGTTTACCCGCATGCTGACCATCCCTTTGTGGTTCCTGGTACCGGCGATTGCCGCGGTGTCGGCGGTCGGCGTTTACGCGGTACACAGCACCACCTTTGACCTGCTGTTAATGGTAGGGCTGGGGGTGTTCGGTTACATACTGAGGAAAATGCACTTCCCGATGTCACCGCTGATCCTGGGCTTCGTTCTGGGAGAAATGCTGGAGCAAAACCTGCGCCGCGCGCTGTCGATCAGCAACGGTGAGTTCAGCATCCTGTGGGGTAGTGGCATCGCGCAAACGCTGCTGGTGCTGGCGGTATCCGTGCTGGTGCTGCCGCTGCTGTTGCGCAGAATACGCAAACGCCGCCTGACGGCGGAAGCGGCCAAGGCCGAATAAGCAAAAGGGCGGAGTATTAACTCCGCCCTTTTCATTTAACGTTTAATTTCGCTTATCGCCCGTTCAAGGGCCGCAATATCGTCATTGGCCAGCAAAGGCTGCACCTGAGCAAAATCCTCGGCCGACAGATCATAAATGCGCAAAGCGAGTAACCTGGCTACGATCTGCGGAGCAAAGCGCAGTCTTATTGGTCGCGCCGGATTGCCCCCCACCAGGGTGTAAGGCTCAACATCCTTCGTCACAACGCTACCGGCGGCGACTATCGCTCCTTCCCCAATCGTCACGCCCGGCATCAGCATCGCCCGCATGCCTATCCAGCAGCCGTCCCCCAACCGGGTATCGCCCTTCGGCTGATAGGAAGCCAGAATGCTTTCCATCATCGGATACAGGCAGAACCAATCGGCACGATGGGTATGGTTGCCCCCCATCAGGATCACCGCCTCGGCGGCAATGCAGACATAATCGCCGATCAGCAATTGGTCTATCGTTCCTAGCGGCTGCCACTGTTGGCTGACCTCGTCGCCGTGCAAATAACGCACCACGGAGCGCTCAAAGCCGTCATCCAGGTAGTCGCTGTAATAGCTGTGAGTCCCTTTGACGATAATATTGGGGTTGGTCACCGTTTGGTGTAACAGTTCTGTTTTTGACCAGTGTTTTTCAGTCATGGCGCTTTCTCTATATTCATTGCAAGAGCCACAGCCAAATGTCTGTGGCAGTGTTTTTTGGTCGTAAAACACTGCCGCTTTAAGCGATTAACGCCCGTTTTAATCTTGGGTTATTGGTCATTGTTGCCTCCACATCCGGCCCTAATGTTAACAAATCACGTCGCAGCCGTCTTGCTCTTCAGCATCAGCACCCCGCCCATCACCAACGCACTGCCCAGCAGCTGTAACTGATTCATGCTTTCCCCCAGCAGGAAGTAAGCGATCGCTGCCGTGAACACCAGTTCCAGCGACAAAATCAGGTTTGCCACCGCCAGCGGCAAGCTTTTCAAACTGATGTTGTACAGGCCGAACCCCAACAGCGTTGGGCCGGCAGCCAGGGTCAGCAGCAACCACCAGCCCCCCCACTCGATACCCTGAACGCCCTGGGACAGGAACCACAATGACCCCGTCATGCCGTGGAACGCCTCCAGTGGGTAAAAGGTCAGCGCGGCATTGAACAACCATTGATAAACAGCCGAAAAGCCAAACACGTACAGGATGGTGTTCCACACCGGGTAACGCCGTTCGGTCGCGACCCGCCCACCCAGCGTATAGAGGGTGTATCCGATGCCGGACAGCATGCCCACCACCAGCCCCAACAGGTTAAAATGGCTGTTGCCCAAGCTGTCGCCGTTGCTGACCAGAAAACAGCCGCCCAGGCTGACCACAATCACCACCAACTGACGCAGGCTCAGGCGCTCGCTGTACATCATCCAGCCGAGAAACACGGTAAAACCGACCGAGCAGTAGGTCAGGATAGTCGCCACCGACGCACCGTTCAGCGCCACCGACAGCGTCCACAGGCTGTTGAACACTGCCAGCAGCAGACCATAGCAGGCATAAAAGGGGATCTGCGCGCGCTGTAAACGCGCCCATTCGGGTTTGAACAGCAGCAGTACCGGCAACAGCACCAGAGCAACCAGCGCCGCGCGCCAAAAAGCCAGCACAAAGGTCGGCAGGTGATAATACTCCGTCAGCACGCGGATAATAATGGCGGTAAAGGCCAGCAACATGGCGCTGATGATAGCAATCACATACCCCTGACTGCTGCCCTGTAAAATGTGCGCCCCCGGGAAAACCGGCCTGGCTGAGATACCCGATGGTAATGACATGACACCCTCAAAAAACGGCAATAGTGGACTCAGGCGAGATTCTAACGCCGCGTAACTTTACCGCCAGAGCCACTTTCCCCCGATGTTATATAGGCCACTTTTATCCTCTTGAAGCCATGTAACTATGGGGTATAGTAAAAAACATCACCGTCAACCGGGCCAATTTTGCATGCATATTCCCTTAGACCGTCAGCAAAACATTCCTTTATATCTGCAAATTGAGGAAGCGCTGCGGCGGGCGATCCTCAGCGGCGCATTTGTCGACGGCGATAAGCTGCCCTCCACGCGCACGCTTGCCGCCAAGCTGGCGGTCAGCCGGTTGACGGTGGAAAACGCCTATGCCGAACTGGCGGCAAAAGGTTTTTTGCACCAGCGGCGCGGCAGCGGTGCCTATGTCTTGCACCCGCTGATCCAGCCAGCCCAGCCACGCCCAACAAGCGATGCGCCCTTCCCGGCGGAGCGTTTCACTACCCTGACCTCTCGGCTGGATGGCTACCCCAATACGCCGTTGCCGGACAACATCATCAACTTTGCCGCCGGCGTCGGCAGCCCGAAAGTCTTTCCGCAGGAGGAGTTCCGCAAGATATTGCTGTCGGTACTCAGCCGCCATGCGGAAGAAGCCTTCAGCTATGGCGAATACTGCGGCTATTACCCGCTGCGCGATACCCTGGGGCGGATCCTCACCGCTCAGGGTATTCCGACCCATGCAGAGCAACTGCTGATCACCAACGGTTCGCAACACGCCATCAGCCTGATAGTGCAAAGCCTGCTGGAGCCGGGCGACACGGTGATTGTCGAACAACCGACCTACGCCGAAGCGCTGGGGCTGCTGCGCCAGCACCGCATCAATATCGTCACCGTCGCCAGCGACCGGCACGGCATGTTGGTTGAACAGCTGCCCGCACTGATCGAAAAACACCAACCGAAGTTGATTTACACCATTCCCAATTTTCATAACCCCACCGGCCGCTGCATGAGTGAAGCGCGCCGTCGACGCCTGCTGGCACTGGCCCAGCAGGCCGGTGTAGTGATATTGGAAGACGATTTTGTCGGCGATCTGCGCTACAACGGCAAACAGCTGCCGTCGCTGCGATCGCTGGCGCAACCGGGGGCGGTGATTTACGTCAGTACCTTTTCAAAAATGCTGCTGCCCAGCATGCGCATCGGTTACCTGGTGGCGGACAGCGAACACTATCAGCGACTGGCTCGTCTGAAACACGTCGACAGTTTTACCAGCTCCAACCTGATCCAGCGGGCACTGGACGCATTCGTCACTATCGGTCGTTACGACAAGCAACTGCGGCGCGCCGGGCGGTTATATCGCCAGCACAGAGACGTGATGGTGGCAGCCTTGCAGCAGCAACTGCCGCCCGGCTGTCAGTTTGAAACGCCGGAGGGTGGACTGTTTATCTGGCTGACGCTGCCTGCCGCCGTCAGCACCGAGGCACTGATGCCGCTGGCCTGGCGACACGGCGTGACCTTTGCGCGTGGGGAGTGCTTTTATGCCGAAGAACAGCAAGGCGCACATGGCCTGCGATTGAATTTCGCCGCCAATACGCCGCCGCAGATAGAGGAAGGTATCGCCCGACTGTGCCGGGCGATTAATGAGGTCATCACTTCAGAATAGGCCGCGGTTCAGAGCCCGGCCCACCATAGCCGCAGCTTCATTCCCCAATAGCTGGTCCAGCCGGTGGTGCTTTGCACCACCTTGCCCTGGGAAATGACCACCAAGGTGGGCGTGACGCCGATCTGCCACTGCGCCGACAGCTCGCCACGGGGATCGTTAACCACCGGCAACGTCACACGCTTGCCCGCCAGCCACTGTTCCACCTGACGATCGTCGCCGGAACGCAGCGCCACGGTCAATACGTTGCCGCCCTCGCCGACCAGTCTGGCGACATACGGCGTGGTAAACCGGCAAACCCCGCACCAGCTGGCCCAGAAATAAACCAGCAGCGGCTTGTCCTGGCTGAGCTGCGCCAGCGAGACGTGTTCACCGTTCAACGTCGTCAACGGTTGCGAATCGAACGCCGCCGGTGGCTGCGGTGCGCGTAACCAGTCCATCCCGAACGCAACCGCCAGCACAATCAGCAACAGGATCAGCAGTTCGCGGCCCCAACGCCGCAGCTTAGCCATTGTTAACCTTCGCAAGCTGTTGTTTCACTACCGCCTCCAGATCCTCATACGACACCGCGCCTGGCAGCATTTGATCGCCGATCAGGGTGGCCGGCGTTCCTTGTACTCCAAGCTGCTCCGCCAATGCCATATTGGTGCGCAAGGTGGTCATGCTCTGTTCGCTTGGTGCAACGGCTTTCACCCCGGTTTTCTGCTGTGCGGCAGCGATGCTGGCCGTGTCATGGAAGCCTTTTTTCGCCATCAGCCGCTGATGCAGCGCCCAGAATTGGTCCGGGTGTTGCTGCCAGGTCGTCAGCGCCACGCGTGCAGAACTGACGGAGCTCTCTCCTTTGAACGGCAGCAGTTTTACCACCAGCGCCACATCAGGATACTGTTTGACGATTTTTTCCAGCATCGGGTCAAAACGCTTGCAGTACGGGCAGTTGTAATCGGTAAAGGCCACCAGCGTCAGTTTGGCGTTGGCCGCTCCCAAACGTGGGCTGGCCGGATCTTCGTATAGGGTTTTGGCATTTTGCTTGATCGCCTGGCTGATTTGCTGACCGGCGGTCTGTTGCTGCCAGGCATCCACCGCCTGCGCCAGAATATCCGGGTTCGACACCAGCGTTTCGCGGATCAGCTCTTTAATCCGCACCTCTTGTTCCGGGGTAAAAGGAGCCGCAGCCCAGACCGGAGTAACCATCAGCATCAGTAACATCAGTAATTTTTTCATTGTGAATTTCCTTTGGCGGCGGACAGGGTTTGCAAGACGGCATCGCGGGTCAACAGCGGGGATAACACCACGCCATCAGGGCTGCCGGGGCCATAAATCTGGTTAAAAGGCACGGCAACGCTGCCGCGTTTTTGCAGGAAAGCGCTAATCTCGGCCGAAGGACGGCTCCAGTCTCCTCGCAGGGCGACAACGTCGCCGGCACTCAGCGCTTTTTGCACGTCATCACGCAACAGCACGTTGAATTTGTTGGCTTTACAGGTTACGCACCAGTCTGCGGTGACGTCGACAAACACCCGTTTGTTCTGGGCGAGTGCCTGGGCGATCGCCTGCTCACTTAGCGGTTGCCAGGTGACATTGTCGTGCAGCGGCTGACGCCACAGCCCGGCGGTCAGCGAACCGGCCAGTAACACCACACCGACCAGCACCAGCGTGCCGGCCGCCAGCTTGGCCGCCAGACGAACCCCATGTTGCCAGCCTACCGCCAACAACAAGGCCAACAGTGCGATACCGCCCAATGCCAGCGTCGGCAAGGTGCCAATATGATTGACCATCAGGCTCAGCAGCCACAGTGAAGAAGCCAGCATCAGCAGACCCATGGCCCACCGTAAAGTGTTCATCCAACGCCCCGGACGCGGCAGGCGCAGCGCTAAAGCAGGCCATGCGGCAATCAGCAGCCAGGGCAGGCTCATGCCGATACCCAAGGCGACAAACATGCCCCACAGCACCGGCAGCGGCGCAGCCAGTGCAAAGGCCACGGCAGTGCCCAGGAAGGGAGCCGAACAGGGCGTCGCCAGCAAGGTGGCAAATGCGCCCTGCCAGAAATGCCCGCTCAGGCCACGGCCGTTATGGGTCGCCAATTTGGTATTAAGGGAGGAGGACAGCTGCAAATGGAACAGGCCAAACAGGTTGGCGCTGAACAGTAGCGTCACCAGCACCATAAAGCCGATAAACCACGGGTTTTGGAACTGAATACCCCAGCCCAGCGCCTGATTGCTCAAGCGCAGCAGCGTCATCAGCAACGCCAGCGCCATAAAGGACGCCACAATGCCAAACGAGGACGCAAGGAACTGCAGCCGAATGCTGTGGCGGTCGCGCTGCTCCACCTGCAAAATCGATCCCAGTTTGATGCCCAGAACCGGCAGCACACAGGGCATCAGGTTGAGGATCAGGCCCCCCGCCAACGCCATCAGCACCGCTTGCCACAGAGTGAAACTGGCGGCGCTCGGCAGCGGCCCGCCAATCGGCAGCGTCACCTGCTGCGCCATGCCGCCGTCGCCGATTACCAACGTCAGGGTTTTACCGCGCAGATCCGGGGCGCTGTCACCCCAGCCATCGCTGACCGGTACCCGCGCGGTCATCAGTGAACCTTCGCTACTGACCCGTGGCTTGCCGAGGTCTGCGTCCTCCAAGGTGTCGAAGAACAGCTCCGGCCGTTGCCAACCGGCGGCTCGCTCGGCGCTGATCTGTAATTCGCCATTGAGATAACCGGCCTTGATGCTCTCCACCAGGCCCTCGGCGATCGGCACCTGACCCATCGCCTGGGCAAAGTCATGGTCAAACTGCGCGTCAGACGGCGCGGCAAGATCCAGACTGAACGGATAGTCGGTCAAAATACAGACGTTGCTGCAGGTGGACAGCGTCAGCGTCCCCGCCAACTGGCGCGGTGCCGTTCCTTTCATCACCATCGGCAGCTCTACCCGATCGTGGTAGCCCTGCGTGGAAATGCCGGCCACCTCAAAACGCTGCGGCGTCGGCCAATACCAGGTCACCGGAGGCGGATTGCCTTGCCAGGTTATTGCCGGCGCAATGCCGCCTTCCCCCGGCGAACGCCAGTAGGTTTTCCAGCCTTTTTGCAGCTCAATAGCCAACAGCAGCCGGGTTTCTCCTGGCTGCGAGGTGTCAGCGCGGAGTCGCACCTTGGCATGATCGTTGGTCGGGCTTTGCAACCAGCCGCTGTCCGCCGCCTGCAAAGCGGGCAGCCACAGCATTAACAGGCAGACAAACGTCGACCTGATGATATTCAACATGTTTTTTCTCCATAAATAAGACAATCACCAAAACAAACGGGCGATTAACTCATTCACGGAAGACGCATAATCGGAGATGCACCCTGAGGGTGGGAGGGGAAATCACTCTGGGAGGAGGAATGCGCAAGCGCGCAGCCACGGTAGGCGCCAACAGCGCCAGCAGCAGGCCAAGCCCGAACAGCACGGTTTCAAACATCACCGGCGGTGAGGCCAATAAGGATTTAGCGCTCAGTTCACAGGGGGTAGGTTGCAGTTCGGCGGCATCGTCGCCGGCGGATGGCGCAGCGCTGGCAGCAGGAATCCCCATCGCTTGCTGCAACGCATGCAGGCTCGCCATGCGCTGAGTCATGCAGGTCAGCACCACCAGGCAAGCCAGGCATAAAAACCATTTCGCAATCCGCTGCTGTTTAACCATGCCGCCCTCAATTCCAAGTCTGCGCTTATCTTAGCGGCGCAGGCGCGTTTAGCAATGTTTTGCCTGTAAAGAAATGTCTTACGACGGTATTGATGGCGGGCATTTACGGGTATCATAGGCGCACACCTGCGCTTTTCGCCGGGTACGACGATTATTCTTTCCCCAAAGTCATGGGTGTTGCGGCAAGGCGGCAAGCAAGCGAGTCTCGATGAGCTTACTCAGGTAAGTGTTTCGAGTGAGATTGCGCAGACCACACCGCGGCAACGCCAGCTAAACTGGGGGATACACAGCGAAGGACAGGTGATATGCAACCTTTGAGTGGACCGGGCACCCCGATCGCCAGCGATCGTCCTTCAACCCCGGGCAAAACCACCCCCACAGACGATAGCCCGCTCTCCCCGGCGCAGCGTACGACGCTGGAGAAGCTGGTGGTCAAAATCATGGCGCTAAGCCCGGCCAAATCCGCAGAGATTTGGGTCACGCTGCGTCACGATCTGCAGACAGACAACAGCAGTGAACTGCTGGCGCGTCATTTTCAGCCGGCCGAGCAACTGCTGCAAAACCGTCTGACGCAGGTACAGCAAAACCATGCCAGTCGCCAACTGATGCAGCAGCTTACCGAACTGTTGCCGCAGGGCAATAACCGCCAGGCGGTGAGTGATTTCATTCGCCAGCAGTTTGGCCACACGGTACTGAGCCAGTTGAGCCACTCGCAGTTGCAGCAGGTACTGAATCTGTTACAGACCGGCAGCCTGACGATCCCTCACCCGCAGCAAACTGCCACCAGCGATCGCCCGCTGCTGCCTGCCGAGCATCAAAGCCTGCAACAGCAGGTCACCAAGCTCAGTGCCGCCACCGGCGAGTCGCCGGCCAAGATCTGGCAAACGCTGTTTGATCTGACCGGGGTTAAAACCAACGATCCGCTGCCGGCGCGCCACTTCCAACTGCTGAACCAGTTTTTGCAGGTGAAGGTCGCGCTGAGTCCACAAACCGCGCCGACGCTGAACAACCTGCTCGCCGTGCTCAAACAGCCGGCGGATGCGCAGGAGCAGCAGCAGTTGAATGACTACTGCCAGTCCCGCTTCAACTGCAATGCCAGCGCCCCCTTGACCCACCCGCAGATGAGCGACGTCATCAACCAGCTATTTGCACGTCGTCTGGAAAAAGCCGGTCATGCTCAGCCGATCATCGGCAACGCTACCGAGCCGCAACCGCTGCTCAATCCGCTGATTGCCGCCCTGCCCCAGCCGCTACAAAAAGCGCTGAGCAAACCGGCGGTGACGCTTATCCTGTTCATTTTGGTGCTAGCTCTGGTATTGGCGCTGGTGTTTTAACGCTTTCCCTTCCCAAACGATTTCTGGCCTGTGGATGCCCTGTCCAGGGCCAGACTCGAATGCTGATGTTAACTTCGCGGTAACTCCGGCCAACGTCAGGCGCAGCCACAGTCCTCTCCACTGGCACTTCCCACCAGCGAGCCCGGCAGTTCACCGGTGGCCAGGGGATGACCATCACGTATCCAGAAGTCCAATCCACCAATCAGCTCTTTCACCCGCAGCCCCTGTTGAGCCAGTTTGTAAGCCCCTTTGGTCGAACCGTTGCAGCCGATGCCATCGCAATAAGTGACGTAAACCTTGTCGCGATCCAGATGCGCCGTGCCCGCCTCGTCCATCAAGCGGTGCGGCAAACTGATAGCGCCGGGAATATGCCCGGCCGCATAGAGCGCCTCTGCACGGGTATCGATCACCAGGATCTCACTGACCTCGTTGCGCAGATCCTCCGCCACGTCCCACGCATCCGCGTAATAACTCAGCTTTGCGGCCAGATAATCCAGGCTCTGGGCCGCGCTGCCCGGTGGAAAAGCCAAAACCAATGAAGATACCGCCATGGAATTCACTCCTGTAGAGAAAGACTGATGACAATATTGCCTGATTTTGGTCTTATGCTTGATACCCATTTTCGCCCATGGATAAGTCCCATTATGGCTAACGCATTGCCCACTCTGTTTCATCAACCGGAACACGCCGGTGGCACCTTGCGTGAACGCGTCTGCAGCACGCTGCGCCGGGCTATTCATCATGGGGCTCTTGGCCCTGGGCAACGCTTGCCCTCATCGCGGGTTCTGGCTGAAGATTTGGGCGTCTCGCGCGTAACCACCGAAGCAGCCTATGCCCAGTTGGAAGCCGAAGGCTATCTGCAGCGCCGCGTTGGTCAAGGCACCTTCGTGGCGATCAACATCGTCAAGTCGCCATCCGCCGCCAAAGTCAGCGGCGAACCCCGCCTTTCACAACGCGGCACGCAGATCGCGCAAACCGGTGGCTGCCACGATCCACTGCAGCCTCTGCCCTTCGCTGCCGGTTCGCCGGATTTACGTGCTTTCCCGCTAAAACTGTGGAAACAGCTCACCGCTCAACAACTGCGTCTGCGTGGGGAAGCTCTGATGCGCTATGGCGATCCTCAGGGCTACTTTCCGCTACGCGAAACCATTGCCGGCTATGTCAGCCAGACGCGCGGCGTTAACTGCGATGCGCAGCAGATCGTGGTGCTGACCAGTTCGCAGCAGGCCCTGCAGCTGATTGCCACCCTGCTGTTGGATAGCGGTGACAAAGTGTGGATGGAAGACCCCGGTTATCGCGGTGCCAGAAACGCCTTTAGCAGCGTCGGAGCCGAACTTGTCCCGGTCAAGGTGGACGACGCCGGACTGATGCCCGATGAACACCTGCCTGCACCTCGACTGATTTACCTGACGCCCTCGCATCAATACCCCACCGGCGTAGCACTCAGCCTGCCACGCAGGCTCGAGCTGCTGGCGCTGGCACAACGGCAGCGGGCCTGGATTATTGAAGATGATTACGACAGCGAGTTTCACTATGACGGCCAGCCGATGCCGGCGATGCAGGGGTTGGATCGGCACGGCAACGTGCTTTATCTGGGCACCTTTTCCAAGGCGCTGTTTCCTTCCCTGCGGCTGGCTTATTTGGTGTTGCCACCGGCGTTAGTGGAGCCTTTTACCACCGCACGCACGGTATACGACGGCCACAGCGCCCAATTGATGCAGGCGGTGACCGCCGAATTTATCCAGCAGGGGCACTTTGCCGCTCATATCCGCTATATGCGCCAGCTGTACCGCAGCCGTCGTGACCTGTTACTGGCGGAGGTGCAGGAAAAGCTTGGGCATTTCGCCACCCCGCAACCGGCAGGGGGCGGCTTGCAGCTCAGCGTTTGGCTGCCGCCCGGGCAGGAGAGCGCCCTGACTCAGCAGGCGCAGCGCCTGGGCGTAGTCACGCCCGGATTGACGGCACAGTACCAAACCCCGAGCCTGCGGCGCGACGGCTGGCTGCTGGGCTTTTCCGCCCTGACACCGGGCGAGATCCGCGCCGCCGTCGAGCGGTTGACGCGGATCTTGCCTGCTTGACCTTGCGGGACGCTTGGCGGCCCCGAGTCAGGTTACTGCTCGGTCAACCGCAGCTCGGCCACCAACGGCAGGTGATCGCTGACCGCCGGCCAGTGAATGCCGTTCCAGTCGCCGCTGGCGTTCGGCACCGTCAGGCTGTCCAGATGCCAGCGCTGGGCATTGCCGCTAAAGATATAATCGACCTTGATTTCGGCGTTTTCCGCCGGCCAGCTGCGGCCATCCTGCTGCTTGGGCATGATGTCGTTCCAATAGCGGCTCAGCTCAGTCCAGGTGACGCTACCCGGCACGTCGTTCATATCGCCGAACAACAGCTTGATACCGCGCATTTCAATCGTGCGGTCATTCAGTTCGCGCACCTGATCCAGCCGCATCGCCGGATCTTCCTTGGTGTCCAGATGGGTATTGATCAGGGTAATCGGCGCCGGGAACTCGGGCACGTCGGTCTGGGCGCTGAATGCAATTCGCTGTTCGCGCTGACCGGAAGGCAACGGGTAAATTTTGCTGTCATGCAGCGGGTATTTCGATAGGAACGCCAGCCCATATTCGCCGCCGTCAAAATCAATCGCGCGGCCGAACGCGACGTGCATACCGGTCAGTTTGGCCAGTTCCTCCGCCTGATCGAGCTTGCCGCTGCGGCCGGTCAGTTTGTCCACCTCCTGCAGCGCCACCACATCGACATTCATCGCCTTGATCGCTTTGGCGATTGCGGTCATGTCGCTGACCTTGCCGGCGGCGATATTGAAGCTGGCTACGCGGATCTTCGGTGCCTGCTCCAGGCTATAGGTTTTGTTTTTCAGACCGCCGAGCGCACTGGCCACTTCACGGCTATTGGCGTTGCTGTTGGCATGGCCACCATCGGTGGATGACCAGGCCGTATGCGATATTCCCAGGGATAACAAAGTGATAAGTAAAGCATGACGTGAGCGCATGTATTCTCCTTTAACGATCCTATTATTTGGGGGCACCCGTTCCCCCACAGCTAACAACGATTTTGCCGCAGTTACCCGAGACTATTTCCTAGTTGTGCCGCTATTTTTTTATTCTGCGCGGCATCTCGCATTCCGGCAGCGAAAGCATTGCACCATTGGACAACCGGCTGATTTAGCTTTAAAACCGTTAGACCGCTTATCGAGAGGAACCCGCATGACCAGCGCCATTGCCGAACAGCTCACCGAACGTTTCTTCCGCTATCTGGCGGTGACCAGCCAGAGCGACGCCGCCGCAACCACCCTGCCCAGCACGCCGGGCCAACATGATATGGCCAAGCTGCTGGCGGCCGAACTGCGCCAGCTAGGCATGCAAGACGTGCAAATCGACGAGCACGCTACCGTGACCGCCCGCAAACCCGGCAATCAGCCAGGCGCTCCGCGTATCGGCTTTATCACCCATATCGATACCGTTGACGTTGGCCTGTCGGCCCATATTCACCCGCAGCGCCTGCGCTTTACCGGCCAGGATCTGTGCCTGAATGCCGAACACGATATCTGGCTGCGCACCGCCGAACATCCGGAGATCCTGGCCTATCCGAATGAAGAAATTATTTTCAGCGACGGCACCAGCGTGCTCGGCGCCGATAACAAAGCGGCGGTCACGGTGGTCATGACCCTGCTG
The DNA here is from genome assembly GCF_046531865.1 of Serratia sp. AXJ-M. Classification (NCBI taxonomy): domain Bacteria; kingdom Pseudomonadati; phylum Pseudomonadota; class Gammaproteobacteria; order Enterobacterales; family Yersiniaceae; genus Serratia; species Serratia sp. AXJ-M. Next base: position 3,658,670 of record NZ_CP059394.1, read on the forward strand.
GCCAACCTGAGCGCCTCCGATCGCCACGGTGACATTGTGGTGGCCTTTGTCCCGGATGAGGAAATTGGCCTGCGCGGCGCCAAAGCGCTGGATCTGGCGCGTTTCGAGGTGGATTTTGCCTATACCATCGACTGCTGCGAGTTGGGGGAAGTGGTGTATGAGAACTTCAATGCCGCAGGTGCGGAGATCCGTATCGAAGGGGTCACCGCGCACCCCATGTCGGCGAAGAACGTGCTGATCAACCCGATTCGCATCGCCAACGACATCATCAACCAATTCGACATCAAGGACACACCGGAACATACCGAGGGGCGCGAAGGCTACTTCTGGTTCAACGATCTGACCGCCAATGCCAACCTCGCTACGTTGAAAGTGTCGATCCGCGATTTTGACCTGGCCGGGTTCAATGCGCGTAAAGAGCGCATTCAGGAAGTGGTGCGACAGGTGGCGGCAAACTACCCGCGCGCCAAGGTCAGCTGCAAGGTGACGGATATCTACAGCAATATCAGCAACTCTATCGGGGAAGACCAGCGAGCCATTGAGCTGATTTTCGGTGCCCTGGCCGCCCACGGCATTCCCCCCAAGGTGATCCCGATGCGTGGCGGCACCGACGGCGCCGCACTCTCCAGCCGTGGGCTGCTGACGCCGAACTACTTCACCGGCGCGCACAATTTCCATTCGCGCTTTGAGTTTCTGCCGATCAGCGCCTTTGTGAAATCCTATCAGGTGACTCGCAGCATCTGCTTGCTGGCGGCACGCGGTTAGACGCCATGGTGTAAAAGCGCGGTATGGCAGGAAAATACCGCGCTTAAGCCAACAGCCAGCCAAGCAAGCCGGCCCAGACCAGTAACGGCAACGAAAAGTAATGAAATTTCAGCCAAATTTTGCGCTCGTCCGCCATACGCAGCGCAATCAGGTTCGCCAGCGAACCGATCGCCAGCCCAAAGCCACCGGCGTTGACCGCATAGGCCAGCAGTTGGCTGGAAGGCACGTAGTTGAGCATTAAAATGGTCGCCGGCACGTTGCTGATCACCTGCGACAGGCCAATCCCCAAAGCGTAAATGCCCCCGTTACCCAGCGTAGCGATATCGGCAAACCAAGGCTGGATCGCCTGCAAGCGGGTAAACAGCCCCACGTCGATGAACATGGCGATAAAGACGAAAATCAGGCTCCAGTCGATCTGCAGCAATACCCGACGCGCCAGCAGCAAAAAACCGACGAACACCGCCAACAGGCCATACAGCGGCAGATCAAGATCCAGACACAGCAGAAAAATCACGTACAGCGCCACACAGCTCAGCAACAGGCGTAGCTGATACGGATAACCTTCGGTGTGCGGCGCTTTAACGATATCCCGCGCCGGGAAGCAGAACCCGGTCAGCAGCAGCAAACTGACCAGCATCACTACGCCAAACGGTGCCATTTGGCCAATGAACCCCAGGAAAGAGAGTGAAGACTTGCTCCACAGCAAAATGTTTTGCGGGTTGCCAATCGGCGTCAGCAATGAACCGGCATTGACCGCCAGCGCCTGGAAGATAATCAACCGGCCAATCGGTAACGACGACAGTTTTTTCAGCGTGATGGTCAGCGGAATGACGATAAACAACGCCACGTCGTTGGTCAGGAACGACGACAGCAACGCGGCGGAAAACACCAGAAACAGCGCCAATCGCCGCTCGCTGTGCAGCGTATTGATGATTTTGCGACCGACAAAATCGAAATAACCGCTGACCTCGACGCCCTTGGTGAGTAACATCAATCCAAGCAGCGTAATGATGGTGCGCCAGTCGATAAAACTGTTTAACGCAGGCAGCTGTTGCGGGTTAAAGGCCGCCATCAGTACGCCGACTAACAGCAAAATATGCAAAAAACGATCTTTCAGGAACGGCTGAATCAGCCGGGAAACGGCGTTTGAACTCATGTTGAGCGCTTCAAAAAAACAACCAGGGATCAGGAACCAGACGTTAGCCCAAGCACGGCGGCAACGCCAGCAAAATGCTCTTTTACCGTTAACTGCTTTTCATTTGCCGCGCTTTACTTTATTTGTAGCGCCTTTCACTGTTTCAAAGGATGTTTTCATGGCTAACGTTTTTGCCAAAGGGCTGTTGCTGAGTGTGACCATCGGCTTACTGGCTGCCTGTAATGACCCGGATACCCGCCCACAGATCGACATTGAAGGCAAAACCATGGGCACCTTCTACAGCGTCAAGGTCAGTGGTGACGTGGCGGTCAATAAACAGCAGTTGCAACAGCAGATTGACGCCGTGCTGGAACGCGCCAATGACGATATCTCCACCTATCGCAATGATTCTGTGCTTTCGCGTTTTAATCAAACCCAGAGTACCGAGCCACAGCCGATCCCGCGCGGAATGGCGGATATTATCCTGATGGCTCAGCGCATTGGCCGCGACACTCAGGGCGCGATGAATATCACCGTGGGTCCGCTGGTGAATTTATGGGGCTTTGGCCCAGACAAGCGTGTGGTCAAGGTACCGAGCCAACAGCAAATAGAGGCGGCACAAAAAAATATTGGCCTGCAGCACCTCAAGCTACTCAGCAACAGCCGTGGCGAATGGCTGCAAAAGGACTTGCCCGGGATGTATGTTGATCTCTCGACGTTGGGCGAAGGCTATGGCGTCGATCAGTTGGTGCAGCTGATGGCCCGTAATGGTATCACCCATTATCTGGTGTCGGTCGGCGGTGCGGTTTCCTCGCGCGGCGTTAACGGGCAGGGCAAACCCTGGCGCGTGGCGATCCAAAAACCGACCGACCGCGAAAATGCGGTTCAGGCGCTGGTTGATTTGCAGGGTTACGGCATCAGCACCGCCGGCAGCTACCGCAACTATTTTGAACAGGACGGGCAGCGCTATTCGCACGTGATCGATCCCACAACCGGCAAGCCGATTACTCATCGCCTGGTCTCCGCTACGGTGATAGCGCCCACCGCGCTGGAAGCCGACGGCTGGGATACCGGGTTGATGGTGCTGGGGACGGAAAAAGCGCTCAAACTGGCGGAAGAAAAAGGCTTGGCGGTCTACCTGATCAGCAAAACCGATGATGGGTTCAGCGCCGTAATGACGCCGCAGTTCAAGGCGTTTCTGGTGAAATAGTTTCTGTGCGGTAAAGACGGGGCGCAGTGCACTGCGCCCCGCTTGCTTATCCTTTTCGGTGCAGTAACAGGTAGACCACAGGAACCACCAACATCGACAACAGCGGTGCACTGAGCATGCCGCCAATCATCGGTGCCGCAATGCGCCGCATTACCTCAGAACCGGCACCGTTACCCCACATGATCGGCAATAGCCCGGCCATAATGGTGGCAACGGTCATCACTTTTGGTCGCACCCGCAATACCGCCCCCTCGGTGATGGCATCCATCAGCTGTTTTTGCGTGAGCGGCTGCCCCGGCTGGCGATGTTTTTCCAACGCATGGTTCAAGTACAGCACCATTATCACGCCGAATTCCGCCGCCACACCCGCCAGCGCGATAAAGCCAACTGCCCCGGCCACCGACAGGTTGTAGTTCAGCAGATAGAGCAGCCACACCCCGCCGATCAGCGCAAACGGCAGCGTCGCCATGATCAACAACGCATCACGCACGCTGCTGAAGGTGACAAACAGCAGCACGAAAATGATTGCCAATGTTACCGGCAGTACGATTTTCAACTGAGCGCTGGCACGTTCAAGATATTCAAACTGCCCGGACCAGCTCAACGACACCCCGGCCGGCAGCTTGACCTGCTGCGCGACGGCCTGCTGCATCTCTTCCACCGCCGATTTGAGATCGCGCCCGCGCAGATCGACATAAATCCAGTTGGAGAGCCGCGCGTTTTCACTTTTCAGCATCGGCGGCCCTTCGCTAACCCGAATATCCGCCAGCATCGACAGCGGCACCTGGCCACCGCTGGCGGTCAGTACCGGTAACGCCTGCAACTGCTGTACCGAATCACGCACCTCACGCGGATAACGCACATTGATCGGGTAACGCGCCCGGCCCTCGACGGTTTCGCCAATGTTTTCGCCGCCCACCAGCGTCGCCACCATGGATTGCAGCTCTTTCACCGAAACGCCGTAGCGCGCAGCCCGCTGACGGTCGATATCGATATCCACGTAGCGGCCGCCGGTGATGCGTTCTGCCAGCGCAGAAGTGACGCCCGGCACCTGCTTCACCACCTGCTCAATCTGCCCGGAAATCCGTTCGATATCGGCCATGTTATTGCCGTTCACCTTGATGCCCACCGGACTTTTGATTCCGGTGGCCAACATGTCCAGCCGATTGCGGATCGGCGGAACCCAGACGTTGGCAATACCCGGCACTTTGACCACCGCATCCAGTTCCGCCACCAGCTTGTCCATGGTCATGCCCGCTCGCCACTGGTCACGCGGTTTGAAACGAATGGTGGTTTCCAGCATGGTCAGCGGCGCGGGATCGGTAGCGCTTTCCGCCCTGCCGGCCTTACCGAACACCGTCGCTACCTCCGGCACGGTTTTGATCAACCTGTCGGTCAGTTGCAGTAGCCTGCTGGCCTCGCGCGCCGACATCCCCGGCAGCGAGGAAGGCATATACAACAGGTCACCTTCGTCGAGCTGCGGCATAAATTCACTGCCCAACCGGCTAAGCGGATAGGCGGTTAACAGCAACAGCAGGCACGAAATCCCCAGCGTGGTTTTTGGCCGTGCCAACACCGACGCCAGCACCGGCTGGTACAGGCGGATTAGCCAGCGGTTGATCGGATTGGCATGTTCGTCGGGAATGCGGCCGCGGATAAAGTAGCCCATCAGCACCGGCACCAGCGTAATGCCCAGACCGGCTGCCACCGCCATGGCGTAGGTTTTGGTGTAGGCCAGCGGGGAGAACATCCGGCCTTCCTGCGCCTGCAGGGTGAACACCGGAATGAAGGACAGCGTGATAATCAGCAAACTGCAAAACAGCGCCGGCCCCACCTCCACCGCCGCCTGCTCTGAAATGCGCCAATAATCCGTCGACGTCGGCTGCTGTCCAGGATGGCGTTGCCGCCACTGCTCCAGCACCTTATGCATGTTCTCAATCATGACGATGGCCGCATCCACCATGGCGCCAATGGCGATGGCGATTCCCCCCAGCGACATGATATTGGCGTTTACGCCCTGGTAATGCATCACCACAAAGGCGCCAAGAATGCCGAGCGGCAGCGTGATCATCGCCACCAGCGCCGAACGAAAATGGAACAGGAACAGCGTGCACACCAAAGCCACCACGATAAACTCCTCCAGGAGCTTGTGGGACAAGGTTTCAATTGCATGTTCGATCAGTTGGGAGCGGTCGTACACGGTCACAATTTCCACACCCGGCGGCAGGGTCTGCTGAACCTCCTGCAGCTTGACCTTCAGCGCGTTGATGGTTTCCAGGGCATTTTTGCCGTAGCGCATCACGACGATGCCGCCCGCCACTTCGCCCTCGCCGTTCAGCTCCGCCACGCCCCGGCGGATCTCCGGCCCTTCGCGCAGTGTTGCCACTTGCGACAGCAGGATCGGCACACCGTCACGCACGGTGATTACCACGTTGGCAAAATCGCTGAGTTTTTTCAGGTAGCCCGAGGTGCGAACCATATACTCCGCCTCCCCCATTTCCAGCAGCGCCCCGCCGCCTTCCTGGTTGGCGTCCTGAATGGCACTGACTACCTGTTGATGGGTGATGTTCAGCGCGCGCAGGCTGGGTGGATCCAGCACCACCTGATATTGGCGTACCATGCCGCCCACGCTGGCCACTTCCGCCACGTTGGGCACGGTTTTCAGTTCAAACTTCAGCGTCCAGTCTTGCAGCGCGCGCAGGTCGGCCAGGCTGTGCTTGCCGCTTTTATCCACCAGGGCATACTCGTACACCCAGCCGACGCCGGTGGCGTCCGGCCCCAGTGCCACCTTCACCTGCGGCGGCAGTGAGGATTGCACCTGGCTGAGCGCCTCCAGCACCCGCGAACGCGCCCAGTACAAATCGGTGCCGTCCTCGAACAACACGTAAACGTAGGCGTCGCCAAACATGGAAAAACCCCGTACCGTTTTGGCCCCCGGCACCGAGAGCAACGTGGTGGTCAGCGGATAGGTCACCTGATCTTCAATTACCTGCGGAGCCTTGCCCGGATAGGTGGCACGGACAATCACCTGTACGTCGGAAAGATCCGGCAGCGCATCCAGCGGCGCTTTCTGCAATGCCCAGATCCCCCAACCGGCCAACAGCACCGAAGCCAGCAGCACCAAGAGCCGGTTGCGCAGCGACCAGCGGATCACGAAAGCAATCATAAGTGGCCCCCATGTTCAGCGCTTGTCGGCACGATTTGGCTGATATGTGAACCTTGTTCATCAACGCTAAAGTGGATTTTTACGCTATCACCGGGTTTGATACCGGCAGGTATTCCCCCTGGCGGCAGGGCAAAATCCATGGTCATCGCCGGCCACTGCAGCTCCGGCACGGGGCCGTGGGACAGCGTGATGGTGCTCTCGTTCACGGCATCCACCACCCCCTCGGCCTGATATTGTTTCACCTCGTTTTGCGCCGCCATTTGTGGCAAGGCACTGCGCATGCTGGCCTCGGAATCAATCAGGAATTGGCCGGAGGTCACTACCCTTTGCCCAGCATTCAGCCCACGTTTGATTTCTACCCAGCCGTCCTGCACACGACCGGCCACCACGTCAACCGGCGTGAAGTGCCCATTGCCTTCGGCGATCAACACCCTATTGCGATCGCCGCTGTCGATCAGCGCCTCCTGCGGTATCGCCAACACCGGTTGGCCGAGGTTGCCGTGTGACAATGTCAGTTGCAGGTACATGCCCGGTCGAAGCTTTTGTTGAGGGTTTTTCAACAGGATGCGCGCTTTGAAGGTTCGGGTCAGCGGATCGACATTGGCCAGCAGTTCGCTCACCTCGCCTTCAAATCGTTCACCAGGCCAGCTGGCGGAAGCGGCCTGCACCTTATCGCCCACTTTCAACAATCCGGCCTGCGCCTGCGGATAATCGGCAACGATCCACACCGGATCGAGGCTGGCTAGTTCAAACAGCCCCTGCGCGGCCGTCACCTGAGCGCCTTCGAGCACGCTCAGCTTATTCACAAAACCATTTTCCGGTGCCGCTATCTGCACCCGCGGTTCGGGTTTACCTGAACGTTCCACCTGCCGGATCACCGCCTCGGGCATAAACAGCAGCTGCAACCGCTGACGTGCAGCGGCGGTCAGTGCGCTATCGCCCAGTTTGCGTATTGCCAGATATTCCTGCTGTGCCGCACTCCAGTCGGGGATCCACAGCAATGCCAGGGCTTCGCCCTTTTTCACCTGTTGCTGACTGGCACGCACGTAGAGTTTTTCCACCAGTCCGTTGGCGCGGGCGGCGACAATCTGAACCCCGCGTTCATCGGTGGCGACGCTGCCGAAAGCGCTCAGTTGTGGCTCCAGTTGGCGCAATTGTGCAGCTTCGGTGCGAACGCCCAGGTTCTGCTGTTGCCGGGCGCTGATGGTCACGCCCCCTTCCGGTTCAACCTCATCGGCATAGCGCGGCACCAGTTGCATATCCATAAAGGGCGATTTACCCGGTTGGTCAAAACGCTGCCCCGGCATCATCGGGTCGTACCAATAAAGCACCTGCCGCTCACTCTTGACGGCCGGCGCAGGCGCTTCTCCCGCTGCGCCAAACCAGTATCCCGCCAGCCCAGTGCCAATCAGCGCCGCTAACAGCGCCAGCTTGAATTGTATTTTCATTGCATTGATTCCTGAGGGGTAAGATAGCGAATGGCGGCCCAAATCTGTGCCAGTTCCCTGGCAGCCTTGCCGGCGCTGAGGCGACTGTCGAGCAGCGCCCGCCGAGCTTCCAGTACCGCCGACAAATCGCTTTTACCGCTGCGGTACTGCGCTAACAGCAAAGTGACCCGCTGTTGTTGCAGGGGAATAGCCTGCTCCTGTTGGCGTTGCCACTGCGCCTGAGCCGCCTGATATTGCGCCAACAGCGTATCGAGCTGTGCCTGATGATCACGGATCAACAACGTGAGCCGATCGTTGGCCTCCATGCTGCGGGAAACATCAGCGGCATAGTCCTTATCCTGCCGCTGCGAGCGGAACAACGGCAGATCGACGGTAAACATCACCCCGGCCAAATCCTCGTACTCGTCGGCCCGTTTGCCGTAATACACCTCGACGCCGACGTCCGGTATCGCCGCCACCTCTGATTGCGCCGAACGTGCCTTGGCGACGTCCGCCTCACGGCTGGCCTGCAACACCTCGGGGTGTTGCCTGATGGCCTGCCGCAATACTTCGCTGTCCGCCGGTAAACGTTCAAAGCGCGGCATGGCCCCGGCGGTATCCGTCGCAGACAGGCCGGTCAACTGCGTCAGACGCGCCTGCGCGACAGCAACATCACGCTGCGCCTCGCTGATGCGATCCTGCATGCTTAGCAGCGCCAGCCTGGCATCCAGCACTCCACTCGCTGGGGTTCCCCCACCGGCTACCGCAGCACGCTGAGTGGCAATCTGGCGTTCACTCTCCGTCACCAGGGCTGAGGCATCCCGCAGGGTTTGCCGGCTCAGCGCCAGCGCCAGCCAGGCCTGCGCGGTTTGCTGTTGAAGGCGAGCGCGAATGGTGGCGCTGCCCGCATCCGTCTGGCTGGCTTCGGCGCGCAGGGTATCCGCTTTACGCTGACGTTTGGTGCTGCTGACGTAATCCTGCATGATGCCGATTCGTCCCATGGTCATGCCTTCGCGGGTAAAACGCTGAGCGTTGCCGCCCTGCACCGGCACGTTTTCAATGCCGAACTTCAGCTTGGGATCGGGCAACTGCATTGCCGAATCCGCCATGTTCTGCAAGGCGTCAACCTGATGACGATTAGCGGATAACTCCGCCGAATAACCTTCGGCCGCCGTCAATGACTGTTGCAGCGTCAGATCCGCCGCCAGGGTGGCCGGTGCCCAACAGGCAAGCAGCAGCCAGCCCACCCGCCAAGGGTGAGAAAGGATAATGGTCATAACGCCTCCGTTATGGTCGAGCGGCGGCGATGGCGATCAGCTGATAACCGCCGTCGATCGGCAGAAAGCTGAAATCAACCTCGGTACCCACCGGCAAGACGGCGAATGAAGGCGATGAAGGGAGCAGGAAGCTCATGGTCATTGGCGGCCAACTGAGTGCAGGAATGGCCTGGTGCGCGATAGACACCTTTCGCTCATCCCAGCTTTTGACGACGCCCTGGCTGTGGATTTCAACGGCAGTTCTTGCGGCAGGATCCTGCATTGCCATATCGGCAGCGCTGGCGCTAAAAGAGAAAAACAGGGCGATCACTACGGCAGCAAATACATTACGCATAACGGGTACTCCATAAAATAGTTAACAAACGCGGAAAACCGTCGGGGACGGCAAAGCGGTTGTCAGAACTATTCACGGAACCGGCAGAAAACGATCTCTGCCGGCGGACCTGTTATCGGGGGCGTTTGCCAGGTATTGGAGGGGACTGAACGAGACGGGAAAGGCGTAATAACGGCCAATTCGCTGCTGGTGGGCAGCGCAGCCAACGTCAGGTTGCTGTGATCCTGTTGGGCTGACTCCGGAACGCAGTGTTTCTCACACAGCGGCTCTTGGGTCTGCATCTGCTGCTGCGACGGCACGCTGTTTTGCATATGCATCATATGCTGAGCCATCGGCGCTTCACCGCTGAACTGCAGGTTGCAGTTGTGGCTGGCCAACGCCAGTTGAGTATTCAACAACAGCCAGCTGACGACCAATAACCATGCGCAGGCCCGCTTTTTAGCAAAGCGCAGGCGGTGCATGGATAAGGAGATGGACGCCAAAGCCGACATCAGATCGTTCCAGAGTGGGAGATAGCGGGAGTATATCGACCCGGACCGGGCGCAGGAATGGAATTTACATCCGCTGACAAAGAACTGCTCATCTGTGGGCCGGTAATATAAATGCCATGACTTCAATCAACTGGCGGCGGATTACCCAAACAAAAGCCCAGCAGATGCTGGGCTTTTAAACCGGGAGACTCTCCGACGGAAGGTTATTTGGTCAACGCGATAATACCCAGCGTCAGACCGGCAACTGCCGCCGCCCCACCGGCGATGGCGCCAGCGGTTTCCCAGTTGTCCTGCGTAGTGCCTTTCATGCAGGTATTGGTGTGCACCAGACGGCCCTGGTCGTCATAGACCGGGACACAAGGGGAATCGGTCGCGCACCCAGCCAGAATGACCGACAGCAATCCAACCGCAATTAACTTTTTCATACTCTTGCCTCAATGTTCGATCACTCTGAAACGCTACGCCGAGTGATATTCGCGCTATTGAGCCATTGTATGCGCAAAAGGCTGAACAAAGCGTTAATGATCCGTCAGGAGATGTAATTTGGGATAACTCCTAGCGGCCCGTCGGCAGGGATTGCAGGCATTAAAAAGCCCGCAAAAATGCGGGCTTGATCCAGAACCTTGAGGCCGGAATTACTTCTGCAGCTTACGCATCACCAGCGTGGCGTTGGTGCCGCCGAAGCCAAAGCTGTTGGACATCACGGTGGTCAACTCGCGTTGAGTTGGCTCAGTCACGATGTTCATGCCAGCGGCTTTCTCATCCAGGTTATCGATGTTGATGCTCGGCGCGATAAAGCCGTGCTCAACCATCAGCAGGCTGTAGATCGCTTCCTGCACGCCCGCGGCACCCAGTGAGTGACCGGTCATCGCCTTGGTGGAAGAGATTGCCGGGGTGTTGTCACCAAACACTTCGCGAATGGCACCCAGCTCTTTCACGTCGCCCACCGGCGTGGAGGTGCCGTGAACGTTCATGTAGTCGATTGGGGTATCAACGCCCTGCAGAGCCATCTTCATGCAGCGCACCGCGCCTTCACCTGATGGAGCCACCATGTCGGCACCGTCGGAGGTCGCACCGTAGCCGATGATTTCAGCATAGATGTGCGCACCACGCGCCAGAGCGTGTTCCAGCTCTTCAACCACCACCATACCGCCGCCGCCGGCGATGACGAAACCGTCACGGGCAGAGTCGTAAGTACGAGAAGCTTTTTCAGGGGTGTCGTTGTAGCTGGTGGACAGTGCGCCCATCGCATCGAACTCACAGGCCATTTCCCAGCACAGCTCTTCGCCGCCGCCGGCAAAGACCACGTCCTGTTTGCCCAGTTGGATCAGTTCAACCGCGTGACCAATGCAGTGTGCAGAGGTTGCGCAAGCAGAGCTGATGGAATAGTTAACGCCACGAATTTTGAACGGGGTTGCCAGGCAAGCGGAAACGCCTGAAGCCATAGCCTTGGTCACCATGTACGGACCCACGCCGCGCAGGCCTTTGGCACGCATGCCATCGGATCCGGCAACCTGGTTGCGCGGAGAACCACCACCTGAGCCAACAACCAGACCGGTGCGATCGTTGGAAACCTGATCGGCAGCCAGACCTGAGTCCTTGATGGCTTCTTCCATGGAAAGATAGGCATAAACGGACGCGTCGCTCATAAAGCGCATCACTTTACGGTCAATCAGACCCGTAGTGTCCAGTTTAACATCGCCCCATACGTGACTACGCATGCCGGAATCTTTCAGCTCCTGGGAGAAAGTGATCCCAGAACGTCCTTCCTGCAGGCTCGCCAGGACCTCCTGCTGGTTGTTACCAATGCTGGAGACGATTCCCAGGCCAGTAATCACTGCACGTTTCATTCAATACCTCTTCCACAATTTTACATTCGGGATTTTGCATCGCACTTTAGCGTACAGATGTACGCCGAACAAGTCCGATCAGCGTTTTTCAGCTTTATTCTTATCCAGTTTGCGCCATAGCGCCAGCGCCGTTAGAATCCCGTCACCCCTTGAGTTACGAGCAACTAACCGTGAGCCACGCCCCGATCCAAACCGCAGCGTTATCCTGGAATGAACAGGGTACACCTGTTTCGAAACAGTTTGATGACGTCTACTTTTCCAATCAGGATGGGCTGGAAGAAACCCGCTATGTGTTTCTCATGGGCAACCGACTGCCGCAACGTTTTGCCGACCACCCTCGCCCGCTGTTTATCGTGGCGGAAACCGGCTTCGGCACCGGGCTTAACTTTTTGACGCTGTGGCAGGCCTTTGCCGGTTTCCGCACGGCGATGCCGGAAGCCCCGCTTCAGCGCCTGCACTTTATCAGCTTTGAAAAATTCCCGCTGCTGCAGGCCGATTTGGCGGCGGCGCATGCCCGCTGGCCGGAACTGGCGCCATATGCCGATGAATTACGCGCTCAATGGCCGTTGCCGCTGCCGGGCTGCCACCGCCTGCTGCTGGCCGAAGGGCGCATCACGCTCGATCTGTGGTTTGGCGACGTGAACGCGTTGCTGCCTCACTTCGACGCCAGCATTAACCGTCAAATCGACGCCTGGTTCCTCGATGGCTTCGCCCCGGCAAAGAACCCGGATATGTGGACGGAGCAGCTGTTCACCGCCATGGCGCGCTTTGCCCGGCCGGGCGGCAGCCTTGCCACCTTTACCGCCGCAGGCTTCGTGCGTCGCGGCTTGCAGCAGGCCGGTTTTGATGTCATCAAAACCAAAGGCTTCGGCCAGAAGCGAGAGATGCTGACCGGCGAGTTGCCTGCCGATGCGCCGGCCGTCGCTCACCCTGCTCCCTGGCTGAAGCGCCCGGTGGCGGAGAATACCGATGATATCGCCATCATTGGCGGCGGCGTCGCCAGCGCGCTAACCGCCCTCGCCCTGTTGCGACGCGGCGCAAAAGTCACGCTGTATTGCGCAGATCCGCAGCCGGGCGAAGGGGCATCAGGCAACCGTCAGGGCGCACTCTACCCTTTGTTGAACGGCCGAGCCGATGCGCTGGAAAATTTCTTCAGCGCCGCGTTTCCGTTTGCCCGTCGTCAGTACGATGCACTGGTGCGACAGGGCGTGGAATTCGACCATCAGTGGTGCGGTGTGAGCCAACTGGCCTTTGACGAGAAGAGCGCCGGGAAAATTGCCAAGATGCTGGCGGTTGAATGGCCGCAGGCGCTCGCCATGCCGGCCGACCGCGCTACGCTCAGCGCCTTGTGCGGCGTCGACAGCGGTTTTGGCGGCATTAACTACCCGCAGGGTGGCTGGCTGTGTCCGGCCGAGCTGACGCGCAGTGCGATTGCGCTGGCGCAACGTCAAGGGATGCGCTGCCATTATGACGCTACGCTCAGCGCTCTGACCGTCCAAGAAGCAGGTTGGCAACTCAGCTTTAGCCAGGGTGAAATTCGGCAGCATGCGACGGTGATTCTGGCCAACGGCCATCGGTTGTCCGAACTGACGCAAAGTGAAGCGCTGCCGGTTTATGCGGTGCGCGGTCAGGTATCCCATATTCCTACCACGCCGCAGTTGAGTGCATTGAAGCAGGTGCTGTGTTACGACGGCTACCTGACGCCGGTGAATGCCAATAATCAGCAGCACTGTATCGGCGCCAGTTACCAGCGCGGCGAGACCGCCACCGAATACCGCGAAGAAGAGCAGCAGGAAAATCGGGCTCGCCTGCTACGTTGCCTGCCGGATCAAACCTGGCCGCTGGAGGTGGACGTCAGCGACCGCCAGGCGCGCTGCGGCGTACGCAGCGCCACTCGCGATCACCTGCCAATGGTAGGTGCAGTACCCGACTACCAGGCCACGCTAACGCAGTACCAGGATTTGCAACGTCAACACCAACGCGGTGAAGCTATCGCCAATGCGCCGAGCTACCCCAATCTGTTCATGATTGGCGGGTTAGGCTCTCGTGGGTTGTGCTCGGCCCCGCTGGCGGCAGAGATTTTGGCGGCGCAGCTGTTTGGCGAACCTTTGCCGGGCGACGCAGACCTGTTAGCGGCGTTGAACCCGAATAGAATGTGGGTAAGGAAATTACTGAAGGGACGTGCGGTAGCGTAAGAAAAATCACGCAGGGCGCCGGCGACAGCGCCCTGCAGAAGCACTATCAGGCGGTAGGCAATGCCGTTTTGTACAGCGTTTCCCACATGCCATACACCAGTGCCTGATCCGGTGGTGACAGTTCACCGGCGGCAATGGCTTTATGCAGGCTGCCTTCCACCTGCGCCTTCAGCGCTTCAGCGGAGTGTTCACCCAGCTCTTCGACCTCGGCAACCGCCAACGTCAGATGACCGCGCAGGTAGCCACCGGCAAACAGTTCATCATCGCTGGCGTGCTCTACCATGTCATCAATCAGCGCCAAAATGCGCGCTTCGAATTCTGCGATCATCAAATTTCCTCTCATACCCTTCATCTTTCAAACTCTAGCGTTGTTGGCTGCGCTCACGTACCCCAGTCACTTACCTGAGTAAGCTCCTGGGGATTTGTTTGCTTGCCGCCTAGCTACAGCTTGAAAGCTATTGGGTATCTATTTTCAGTTAAACATATATACCCGTCATACTTGAAGCTGCTTCTTTGTTGGCTGCGCCGACTCGCCCCGGTCACATAGTGGACTATGCTCCCAGGGACTCGCAGGCTTGCCGCCGCGATGCAACTCCAAGTATTTAGGGTATAGTCAGTTGAGATCTTCCGGATAGGGAAAATGCTCCGCCGCCAGCGGTGGCGTATTGTAAAACGATTGTAACGCCTGAATAAAGCGCGCAGGTCTTGTGGGTATTCCCTGCTCCAACAACAGCAGCACCCGTTCGCGCACCTTACGCTGGAAGGCAATGCGGTCCGGCTCGCAGTCACCGTTGAGGTTGTCGCAACTGACATTGAACGGGAAACCGGCGGCGACGCAGAACATCCATTCCAAAGATTGCGGTTTAATTTCCACCGCTTCAAATTCACTTTGCGTCTGTGCGTCTCGCCCGTCCGGGCAGTACCAGTAACCGAAATCTACCAACTTGCGGCGCTGTTCGCCGGCGATGCACCAGTGCGAGATTTCATGCATGCCGCTGGCGTAATAGCCATGAGCAAAAACGATCCGGTTATACGGCAGCTGATCGTCGGCCGGCAAATAGATCGGTTCATCGTCGCCTTTGACCAGTCGCGTGTTGTATTCATCGCTGAAGCACTGATTAAAAATTTCAATCAGTTGCTCATATTGATGGGTAGCCTGTGTGTCTGACATAAATAAAAATCCAATAACCACAAAAATAAAGAGGTAATTATTTCATTTTACCGCTCTTTTAGCATGCTAAAAATGCAGGGCCAGCCACTGCTGAATTTCAGCGCCGTGGTTGTCGTACAAGAGCTTGCAGCTCATCACCAGAGAAACGATAACGATCATCGGTCGGATCAGCTTTTGCCCGCGGGTCATCACCATGTGAGCCCCGAGGCGCGCACCGAGCACCTGCCCAACCAGCATCACCAGGCCAATACCCCACAGCACTTTGCCGCCAATGATAAACAACACCAGGCTGCCAAAGTTGGAAGTGAAGTTCAGCACCTTGGCGTGCGCGGTGGATTTGGCCAGGTTAAAACCGCACAGCGTTACGTAGGCCAGCGCATAGAAGGAACCGGCACCGGGCCCAAAGAAGCCATCGTAAAAACCGACGCAGCCACCGGCCACCAGCCCGAACGGCAAGGCGCTCAAACGGCGCTGCCGATCGTTTTCCCCCAAACGCGGCGTCAGCAGGAAGTACAGGCCGATGCCGATCACCAATAACGGCAGCATTTGCCGCAGCAGATCGGCGCGCATGTGCTGCACCAGCACAGCCCCGGCAACGGAACCGATCAGGGCCAGCAAAATGGTCAGCTTCTGATCGTTGAGATCGACCGCTCGTCGGCGGATAAAATACAGACTGGCGGAGAGGGAACCGCCCACCGACTGCAGCTTGTTGGTCGCCAGCGCCTGCGCCGGGGGAACCCCCACCGCCAGCAGTGCCGGTACGGTTAACAGCCCGCCGCCGCCGGCGATAGAGTCGATAAAGCCTGCGAGTAACGCCACCACAAACAAAACCCCGAGCATCTCGGGGCCTACGACGAACCAGTCCATTTATACCCCTCTTACTTGAAGCTGCATCTGTGTTGATTGCACTCACTCACCCGAATCACTTACTCGTGTAAGCTCATCGGGATTCCTTCCCTTACCGCCTTGATGCAACTCCAATTACTTTGGGTATATTATTCCGCAGCGAAATGGTTATCCAGCAAAGCCTGACAGGTCGGCGGTAACGGCGGCGGCACCGGTTTACCCGGTTTGGCGCTCGGCTGATGCGGCACGAACCAGCTTGCCAGCTCGGCACCGCAACCGTCACCCGGCGGCGGCGTATCCTGTTCTTTACATTCCAGGCTGCCTGCCGGGCAGCGCAGACGCACGTGCATGTGGGCACGATGACCAAACCACGGGCGCACCTTGTGCAGCCAGTCGCGATCGGCACCGGCATCCAGACACAGACGCTGCTTGATCGCCGGGTTAACGAAGATGCGCGTCACTTCCTGATCCTGCGCCGCCGCTTTGATCAGCGATTCAATCTGCGGCTGCCACTGGCGAGCAACCACCTGCTTGCCGTCGCTGGAAACCAGATCGATCGGCTGCGGCTTCAGCAACTGCTGCGCACTCCAACGCTGGCGCGGCAACTGTAACCAGATGTCGACATCAAGCCCGGACTGATGGCTGGCATGGCCGCTGCTAAAGCGCCCACCGGCCGGCATTGCCATATCGCCGATCAGCACCGTGCCCAAATTTCTTTGGCTGGCTTTGCTGCTCAGGCGCTGGATAAACGCCAGCAGATCCGGGTGGCCGAAGTAGCGGCGTTGATCGGGTCGCATCACCTGATAATCCGGTGAGTTCAGCGGTAACGGCTGAGCGCCGATAATGCAACCATTGGCAAAACCGCCCACTGCCTGCGGCGCGCCGGCCACCGGGTGGTCGATCTTCTGCCACGGCGTCAGCGCCAGGGCGGAGCCCGAAGCCATCAGGGCAAGGATGCCCAACATCCAGTTTTTCATGGGAGTTACCAGCGTGGAACGTTAGAGACCACATCACCGTTTTGCGCACGCTGGCGCAGCAGGTGATCCATCAGCACAATCGCCATCATCGCTTCGGCAATCGGCACCGCACGAATACCTACGCAAGGATCGTGACGACCACGGGTGACCATCTCCACCGCTTCGCCCTGACGGTTAATGGTTCTGCCCGGCACCATAATGCTGGAGGTGGGTTTCAGCGCCAGGTGAGCAATGACCGGCTGACCGCTGCTGATACCACCGAGAATGCCGCCGGCATGGTTGCTCTGGAAGCCTTCCGGGGTGATCTCATCACGGTTTTCGCTGCCGCGCTTGTTGACCACCGCGAAACCGTCGCCGATTTCCACGCCTTTCACCGCATTGATGCTCATTAACGCATGCGCCAGATCCGCGTCGAGGCGGTCAAACACCGGCTCACCGAGGCCAACCGGCACGTTTTCGGCAATCACGCTGACCTTGGCACCAATGGAGTCGCCCTCTTTCTTCAGCGCACGCATCAGTTCATCCAGGGCTTCCAGCTTATCGGGATCCGGGCAGAAGAACGGGTTCTGTTCAACCTGCTCCCAATCTTTCAGCTCACAGACCACGTCGCCGATCTGCGCCAGATAGCCGCGCACCTGTACGCCATATTTCTGCAGCAGGTATTTCTTGGCAATAGCCCCTGCCGCAACGCGCATGGCGGTTTCACGAGCCGAAGAACGACCACCGCCGCGATAATCGCGCACGCCGTATTTTTGTTCGTAGGTGTAATCCGCATGCCCCGGACGGAACACGTCTTTGATAGCGCCGTAATCTTGTGAACGCTGGTCAGTGTTTTCTATCATCAGCCCGATGCTGGTACCGGTGGTCACACCTTCAAACACGCCGGAAAGAATACGTACCTGATCCGGTTCGCGACGTTGAGTGGTATAGCGAGAGGTGCCTGGACGGCGACGGTCCAGGTCGTGCTGCAGATCGGCTTCGGTAAGCGGGATACCCGGCGGTACGCCGTCTACGATACATCCCAGCGCCACACCGTGAGATTCACCAAATGTGGTGACGCGGAAAATCTGCCCAATACTGTTTCCTGCCATCGCGGCTCCTTACCCTTAATTATTATCTTTGTGGGGCCCGCCAAAGCAGGCCCGAAGAATGCTTAGCTGCGGTAGAGGCTGAAGTGCTCTTTGCAATCCACCAGTTGCTGCTTGGTCAGCATGAACACGCCGTCACCGCCGTTTTCAAACTCCAGCCAGGTGAACGGAATATCCGGATATTGTTCCATCAGATGTACCATGCTGTTACCCACTTCACAAATCAGCACGCCGTCGTCGCTCAGGTAGTCCGGTGCGCAGGCCAAAATACGGCGCACCAGCTTCAGGCCATCGCTGCCGGCCGCCAGGCCCAACTCTGGCTCAAAGCGGAATTCCTGCGGCAGGTCGGACATGTCTTCCGCATCCACGTACGGCGGATTGGTGACGATCAGATCGTACTGGATCGCGGGAACATCGCGGAACAGATCGGAACGGATCGGGATCACCTGTTGTTCAACGCCGAGCGCCTGAATATTGCGCTCGGTCACCGCCAGCACGTCGCTGGAGATATCGACCGCGTCAACTTCCGCTTCCGGGAAAGCGTAGCTGCAGGCAATGGCGATACAGCCGCTGCCGGTACACATGTCGAGAATATGGCGCGGCGGGTGCGGGATCAGGGCGCTGAAGCGATCGTTGATCAGTTCGCCAATCGGGGAACGCGGAACCAACACACGCTCATCAACGTAGAATTCCAGATCGCAGAACCAGGCTTTATTGGTCAGATAGGCTACCGGGACACGTTCGTTGACGCGGCGGATCACGCGCTCAACGATGCGGTGGCGCTCGCTGGAGGTCAAACGGGCGGTGTGCATGTCCTCTGGAATGTCCAGTGGCAGGAACAGGCTTGGCAGCACCAATTGCACCGCTTCGTCCCACGGATTATCGGTTCCGTGACCATAGTAGATATCAGCGGCGTTAAAACGGCTGACCGTCCAGCGCAGCATATCTTGAATGGTGTGCAGTTCGTTCACTGCTTCCTCGACGAAAATTTTGTCCAATTTGCCCTCCGGCAGGCACTGTGATTCATGATTTAGCCGCATAGTTTGCCATGAAGCCCGCGACAAATCACGCTAACCCCTTGCGCTTTTCATTCTGGCGTGAATTTTGCGTCGACAGAGACCCGCGACAAGGTAAACTATCGCGATAAATGATTTCCGGTGAATTCCAAATGAAGAACAAGCACCCTCTGAGCAAAGATGAATTGCAGCTCTTCAGAGAGTCGGTAGTAGACGCAAAAAAGCTGCGTCAGGACACCATCGTCCACCGTAAACCCAAGCCTGTCACCAAGAAAATTGCTCCACAGCGCCTGCTTCAGGAACAGGTAGACGCCAGTTATTATTTCTCGGATGAATACCAGCCACAGTTGGAAGAGGAAGGCCCGACGCGCTATGTGCGCCCCGGTTACAGTGCCTTTGAACTGAAAAAGCTGCGTCGCGGCGATTATTCACCGGAGCTGTTTCTCGATCTTCATGGCCTGACCCAGATGCAGGCCAAGCAAGAGCTGGGGGCGCTGATCGCCGCCTGCAAGCGCGAACACGTGCACTGCGCCTGCGTAATGCACGGCCACGGCAAGCACATCCTCAAACAGCAGACGCCGCTATGGTTGGCGCAGCACCCTGACGTGCTGGTGTTTCACCAGGCGCCCAAAGAATGGGGCGGCAGCGCGGCGATTTTACTGCTGGTCGAACTGGCTGAGTGAACGGCAGAAATGACAAAGGGCGATGTTTGACATCGCCCTTTCGTTTTGGCCCCGCCCTGGGGTGCCTTATACTTTAGCCATCACCTGCGATGGACTCACCTGCCACTCAAATTTACCGTAGCTGCCGTCGGCGGCCAAATCGACATTGGCAATTGCCGAGGTCGCGAACATCGGCGGGCATTCGCCCGGACAGAGTTCCGCCACCAGGTAACCCACCAGCGGTAAGTGGGAGACGATCAGCACCGCGTGAACCCCCTGCTGCGCCAGCGCCTGCAGGTAGCTGCCGACCAGGCTGGCATCTCCGCCCGGCGTCAGCTCAGGCAGCACTTCTTCGCTTGCCGGCAGGGTCAAGGCTTCGCGAACCGTAGCCAGCGTCTGCTCTGCCCGCAGGTACGGGCTGACCAGCACGCGTTCAATATCCACAGACTTGGTATTTAACCAGGCCGCCATCTGACGTGACTCATCACGGCCACAAACAGTAAGAGGTCTTACCGAATCGCTGGCCGCATCAAGTGCCGCCTCTCCGTGACGCATAATCAAAACTTGCATATTGCACCGCTGTTGTTGACAAAATAACGCTATACAGAAACGCCGAGCGTGCTGTATCGCCGAGTTTTACAACCCCAAAGCAAACGCTTTGAAACGATAACGCGCCGTCTCTTTATGGCGGCCGGGCATTTTGCCTGAAAGTTCACGTAAAGAAAATGCTGTTTTTTACATCAATGGCGCCTTAACGGGAATTCAGCGCTCACATAACAACCAATTCAACAGGTTAAATTTCAACCTTCTCATCATGAATTTTATTGATGGCGGCCAGCCTTTCACCGCCATCAGGCTACGTTACCTCGTCCCTATCTCCCTGTATAGGGTCAGGGAATACCGGTATTGCAAGGAGTGATAGTGATCACATGCAACCTTGATCCTACTCTAGTACAAATCACGTCGCCGCGCCGCTCAGGTCCCCTGCGGATAGAAGCGTTCACCCTGCTGAGCCATGCGCTGCAGGCGTTCGCAAGGCGCAAAATATTCACCGTGCTGCCGCTGCAGGTACTCCAGCGTTTTAACCACCTTATCGGCCCCCAACTGATCCATATAACGGAAAGGCCCGCCGAGGAATGGAGGAAAACCAATGCCGAACACCGCGCCGATATCGCCGTCGCGCGCGCTGCGGATCACGCCTTCATCCAGACAACGTGCGGCTTCATTGAGCATCATCATTACGCAACGCTGCGCGATGACGGCCGGTTGTAAATGCGACTTCGGCGTGATGCCCAGCAAAAGATAGACCGAGGTATCAGCGCGCTTGCTCCGCTGACGCTGCTGGCCTTCACTGGGGTAGAGATAAAAACCACGGCCGTTTTTGCGCCCTTTGCGTCCGTCTTTCAACACCGCCTCGAAGGCGGCTGGAGCGGCAAAGCGCGGCCCTAACTGCTCTACCAGCACCGGGATAATCTTGGTACCGACGTCGATGCCCACTTCATCCAGCAGAGTTATCGGCCCAACCGGGAAACCGAAATCCACCAGCGCCTTGTCCAGCGCTTCAATCGGTTCGCCTTCCAGCAGGCAACGAGTCGCTTCATTTATATAAGGAGCCAGAATACGGTTAACGTAGAAACCGGCGCGGTCGGCCACTACAATCGCCGTTTTGCCCTGCTTGTGCGCCAGCGCCACGGTGGTGGCTATGGTTTCTTCGCTGGTGGTGGCGTGTGGGATCACCTCAACCAACGGCATTTTATCCACCGGGCTGAAATAATGCAGGCCGATCACCTGCTCAGGGCGCTGCGCCTTGGCGGCAATCTGGCCAATCGGCAGCGATGAGGTATTGGAGGCAAAGATGGTGTGTGGCGCCGCGTGCTGTTCTATCTCGGCCACCATCTGCTGCTTCAGCGCCAGGTCTTCGAACACCGCCTCAATCACCACGTCCACCCGTTCAAAACCGGTGTAATCGGTCGAACCGGAGATCAGCATCATCTGTTTTTGCCGTTCCGCCGGGCGCATGCGTTTACTGCGTACCCGCTTGCCGAGCACGTCCCAACTGTATTTTAACGCGTGGTTAATGCCCGTTTCGTTAACGTCTTTAATCCGCACCGGCAAACCACCCCGCGTGGCGGTCACACAGGCGATACCGCCGCCCATCAGGCCGCCACCCAGAATGCCGATACGGTGCAGTTCATGAGGTTGTGCATTGCCACCGCGTTCTTTCTTCAAGGAGGTAGAGGCAAAGAACAGGCTGCGCAACGCGGCGGACTGCGGGGTCATGGCCAATTCGCCAAACGCCCGCGCCTCGGCTTCATAACCGCTGGCGCTGCCGTGATCCAGACCGGTACGCACCACCTGAATAATGCGTTCTGCGGCAGGATAATTGCCGTGCGTTTTCTCCAGCGTTTTCTTGCGCACAATGCTGAACAGCAGGCTTTTACCTAGCGGGCCGTTGAGCAAACGCTCCTGCCACGGCAATTCGCGCCGGCTCTGCCAGCCTTGCTTGACCCGTTCGACGGCAGCCTGCAATAAAATTGACTGGGGCACGGCATCGTCCACTAACCCCATACGCAACGCCTGACGCGCCCGAATGTGTTTGCCGGTCAGGATCATGTCCAACGCCTTGCTGGCACCAATCAACCGCGGCAAACGCTGGGTGCCACCGGAACCCGGCAGCAAACCTAGCTGCACTTCCGGCAGGCCGAGTGCGGTTTTGTCATCCAGAGAACAAACGCGACTGTGGCACGCCAACGCCAGCTCCAGCCCACCGCCTAAGCAGGCGCCGTGAATAGCCGCCACCACAGGGACCTGGAATGCGGCAATCTGTGCCAGCGTACTTTGGCCTTTTTTCGCCAGCGCTTCGGCCTCTTTGGCAGTGGTACAGGCGGCAATCATGCTGATATCCGCCCCGGCAATAAACGAATCCGGCTTGCCGGAGATAATCACCAGCCCTTCCAGCGCCGGATGCTGCTGCGCGCGGATCAGTACGTCGTTGACCTGCTCGACAAACTCGGCCTTCAGGGTGTTTACCTTCTCCCCCGGAACATCGATGGTGATCACACCAATGTTGTCCGGACGAAGGGTCAGTTGAAAGGCCGAGGGTTTGGCCCGCTGTTCATGCAATGCGTTTTCAAAGCTCATTATTCCACCTCTACGATCATTGCGGCCCCTAACCCTCCGGCTGCGCAGGCGGTCGTCAGCCCCAGTCCGCCGCCACGACGCTTCAGCTCGTGCAACGTTTGGGTGATCATGCGCGCGCCGGTAGCGGCAAATGGGTGACCATAAGCAATTGAGCCACCCAATACGTTGAATTTTTCCATGTCCACTTCGCCAATCGCCCGGCTGCGGCCCAGCTTTTTCTGAGCAAATTCGTCGCTGGCAAACATTTTCAGGTTCGCCAGGGTCTGGGCAGCAAAAGCTTCATGCATGTCAATGAGGGTCAGGTCGGCCAGGCCGATGCCGGCGCGATCCAGCGCCAGCGGCGTAGCGTAAGACGGCCCGAGCAGCATATCTTCCCACACATCGATGGCGGAGAAGGCAAAGCTGCGCAGATAACCCAGCGGTTGCAACCCCAACTCTTTCGCTCGCGACTCACTCATCATCAGCACCGCTGCCGCGCCGTCGGTCAACGGCGTACTGTTGGCTGCGGTAACGCTGCCGTGCTTGCGATCGAATGCCGGTTTCAGCTTTGCGTAGGACGCCAGGCTGGAATCTTTGCGAACGTTGTTGTCTTCGGTGATTTGCGTACGGTATGGCGGCACATAGGCCGTCATCACCTCGTCGCGCAGCAGCCCCTGCTCCCAGGCTTTGGCAGCCAGTTGGTGAGAGCGGTGCGCCAGCGCATCCTGCTCTTCCCGGGTGATGCCGTGGCTTTTCGCCATTTGCTCTGCGGTATCGCCCATGCGCAGCCCGGTGGAATATTCCGCCACTGCCGGCGGCACCGGCATCAGGTCACGGAACTTCAGTCGGCTAAACAGCTTGAGACGCTGCGACAGGGTACGGGCTTTGTTGACGTCCACCAGCGTGCGCGCCAGCGCTTTACTGACGCCGATAGGCAGAACGGAAGAAGAGTCAGCGCCACCGGCGATGCCGATACTGATGCTGCCTGCCATGATGCTTTCCGCCACGTTGGCAATCGCCTGGAAGCTGGTAGCGCAGGCACGCGACACGCTATAAGCATCGGTATGCACGCTCATGCCGGTACCGAGCACGATTTCACGCGCAATATTCGGCGCCTCAGGCATTTGCACCACCTGGCCGAACACCAGTTGTTCAATCAGCGCCGGATCGATACCGCTGCGGGCTAACAGTTCACTTACCGCCGTTTTCCCCAGATCCACCGCTGGAATGCCGTGATAAGCGGTCGCCTGTTTGGCAAAGGGGGTCCGCAGTCCATTTACAATCGCAATACGGTCACCGTGACGGGTCACCAACGGCAGTGCCTTACTCATAAACGCTCCTGAAGAAAATAACGCCAGCGCAACGGTCAAGAAGAGGTCTGACCTGATGGGGTCATTGTTAACCAAATGTTTACATTTGGCAAACCGGCAGAAGTGAAAACTGAGAGCAGGAGCAACTTTCTAGAGGGGGATTGAGGAGGAAGCGAGCGGCGCGGGATGACCCCGCACCGTTTTAAAGCCGTGATTAACGCAGGCCGAGTTGGAAAATCAGGGTTTCTGCCTGGCAGGCGAAGGTGAAATCAGCCACCAGTTCCACGCCACCGTCAACCGGTTTAATGCTACTGCTGATGTCGCAAGGGTCGGATTCTACACCGCGGGCTTTTTCGGTCAGCGTGGCCAACATTTTTTCTGCATCCTGCTGATTGGCAAACACCTGGCTGTAGGAGGCGGTGCAATCGGTATTGTCCATCACGGTACCGACATCAACACAGCAACAGGCGGCAGTTTCCTGGGCACTACATTTATTAATTGGATTGGACATGATTCATTCTCCTCAGGGACCGCCGTTACGCGAGTCCAAATTGCCATTTAGCTACTGGCGCAAAGACACAAGATTCTGCGTTTATTTTACTCTGCGATGAAACCGATCACTAGCACTTACTTTTTATAGGTGTTTTAAGTGATGGAAATCACAAATGAAAATCGACGTCTGCTAAGGAATGGTAAGAATATTGTTATGCATCGCTGGTTTTTTGTTATGCAGATCTCCTTTTTGATATCAATTTGGAAATATCTCAAAAACATTGTTGCAACATTTTCACAGGTCGGACCTATAATTCAGCCACTGGTCTGATTTGTCTGAATGATAACGGACCCTACAATCCCGCGCTCCTTGTTACTTTGAGTAACATAGTTTAAATAATAAACACATAATGAGGTTTTGGTCATGAGCCAGAAAAACCTATTTACTAAATCAGCTCTCGCAGCTGCAGTGGCAATTATTTCTTCAAACGTGTCTGCCGCAGGATTCCAGCTGAATGAGTTTTCATCAGCTGGTTTAGGACGTTCGTATTCTGGCGAGGGCGCCATGGCGGATACTGCAGCTTCCGCCAGCCGCAACCCGGCCCTGCTGATGATGTATACCCGCCCGGAACTTTCCTTCGGTGCGGTGTTTATCGATCCGGATGTAGATATCTCCGGCAAGTCACCTTCCGGTGCCAGCCTCGACTCCAAGAACATCGCCCCTACCGCCTGGGTGCCAAACCTGCATTATGTTCAACCGATTAACGATCAGTTTGCCGTAGGCGGCTCGGTCACCAGCAACTACGGCCTGGCGACAGAATTCAACGACGGTTACACCGCAGGGGCTTACGGCGGTAAAACTGACCTGACCACACTTAACCTGAACCTGAGCGGTGCTTACCGTCTGAACCAACAATTCAGCTTCGGCCTGGGCTTTGACGCGGTTTACGCCAAAGCCAAGCTCGAGCGTTATGCCGGTGAATTGCCGAAGTTGATCGCAGGTTCTGGCCAGTTGCCACCTCAATTGGCCGGCCCGGTCTCACAGATCCCGGCGGATACTCAAATTTCTCACCTGAAGGGTGACAAATGGGGCTTTGGCTGGAACGCCGGCATTCTGTACGAAGTGGACGAAAACAACCGTTACGGTTTCACCTACCGTTCCGAAGTCAAAATCAAGTTTGACGGCGACTACAAGAGCAGCCTGCCATCCGCCTATAACCCGCTCCTTGGCGCTCTCGGCCTGCCTATGGGCACCGACGGCACCACCATCCCAGGCTCTCTGGATCTGAACCTGCCGGAAATGTGGGAAATCTCGGGTTACAACAAGGTTGCACCGCAGTGGGCTATCCACTACAGCCTGGCTTACACCAGCTGGAGCCAGTTCCAGGAGCTGAAAGCTACCGGCAACAACGGTCAAACCCTGTTTGAGAAGCACGAAGGCTTTAAAGACGCTTACCGCATCGCACTGGGTACTACCTACTTCTACGACGATAACTGGACCTTCCGTACCGGTATCGCCTTCGATGACAGCCCGGTGCCGGCCCAGAACCGTTCTATCTCTATCCCGGATCAGGACCGCTTCTGGTTGAGCGCAGGTACCAGCTACGCATTCAACAAAGACGCCTCTGTTGACGTCGGTGTTTCCTACATGCACGGCCAGAAAGTCACCATCAAAGAAGGTCCATATACCTTCGAATCCGTGGGCAAGGCCTGGCTGTACGGCGCCAACTTCAACTACCGCTTCTAATCTTTTCGATAACGAAGCCAGGAGCGCCCTTCTTAGGGCGCTTTTTTGTGCCCGCCGATCTCAAAGCATAAAAAAAACCCGCCATCAAAGCGGGTTCTTTCTCTTCGCCAAGCGAGATTACTGCGAGTCGATCTCGTCCAGATCGCCCTGAATCGCCTGAGCGTTCGGGTTGATCTCAGGTTTCAGCGAGCCGCCGTTCGCCAGGAAGTCGTTACGCTGGAAGTAGGCTTCGCGCACCATCAGGTACGGATCGGAAGAGTTGCGCAGCAGGCCGTCGGAATCCAACAGCTCGGCACGGGTTTCAATCCCTTCAACCACCCATTTGCCCGCCGACATCCAGAAGGTCAGGTAGCTCAGCACCGGATAGACCGTATCCGCCCAGTCACCGCCCTCTTCACGCAGGGTGAAACTGCCGTAGCCCGGCAGCATCACATAAGGACCGTAGCCGACGCCATAATGCCCCAGGGTGCTGCCGAAACGGTTAGGCTCTTCGCGAGCCAGTTTCGGGTTAGCCATCCCGGCCACGTCGATCAGACCGCCCATCCCCAGAAGGGTGTTGAGGAAGAAACGGTTAAAGTGGATCATCCCCTTATAGGGGTCGCCTTTCAGGAAGGAGTTGACCATGCTGGCCGGCTCTTCCAGGTTAGACGTAAAGTTGCTTATCCCATTACGCGCCGGCATGGGCAGGTAGTTGCGCCAGGCCACGGCCACCGGGCGAAGTACATACGGATCCAGGACGTTATAGTTGAAGTTGAACATCGTCCGGTTAAATCCTTCCAGAGGATCGGATCGCCCTTGTGGTTCATCTTGTGGCGCGCTGGCACAGCCCACCAATAACACCGTTGTGAAAGCCAGCCCAGTCAGGCGAAAGTTCATATTTTTCTCCATAAAAACACGTTCGGTCTTTTTATTTAAGGGACCTGTTTGTTTATCTGAACGTCAATCTGCTCTTTACCGCTGAAATTCTGCAGCGCACTCTCGCCGAACCAATCACCCGCCTGTGGCGTGGCCAGACCATCCTGAGAAATTCGCACCCGCACCTTGACCTGATGCTGAGCCGAAAGCAGGCGTTCAGGCATCATGGCGTTGCTGTCATCCAGAGAAAATGACAGCGGGAAACGGCTTAAGGGCAGTTGTTTTACCGCAACCGGCACTGGATTGGTGCCATCGGTCACTGAAATTACCAGCGTCCCCTGCTGCGGCAAAGCGTTCGTCGCCTGTGGCGATAACGTCACGTTAATGCCAAGTTTAACAGTTTCTTCGCCCGCCTGTGTTTTTGCTTGTTCAATGCTGCGCTTTATCACTTCGGCGCGTTGATCATTGGCTGGCAACAGCTTCAGCATAACCTGCCAGGCGCCAATCGCCTGCTTGAAATCCCCCTGTTCGAAAGCGTTGAACGCCAGCAGGCTCAGCACGCGCATATTGGTGTGATCTTCGGCGATCATCTTGCGCAGCATCTGAGTGGCCTGCTTGTTATCCTCCGGATCGTTAGAGCGCGTCAAGACTTCCGCGTAGCCGAGGCGGACTTCCAGACTATTCGGATCAAGTTGATAAGCATGAGCAAATGCCTGAGTGGCGGTGGTGGCGTTATTCAGCGCCATCCCCACGCGACCCAGCATCATCCAGTCGTTGATATTGCGATCGTCCTGCTGCAGCGCGGTACGCAGCCCCAGCCCGAGGCGAGCAATCTCTTCCATGCTCAACGGTTGGGCGCGTTCATTAGCGACGCGCGCGCGCAGATCCGGCATTTGCGCCTCGACCTGTTGCCAGTCCAATACCTGCGCCAACCCACCGGTTTTCAGATAAAAGCCAAGGGTGACCACCACCAGCAAGGCAACCCCAGGCACCAATGCCCAGCGGTTAATGGGTTTCTCCTGCGTATCCTGCTGGCCGGGGATGTCATTGAGCAGGTTTTGCTGCAGCTCTTTCACCAGTTCAGGGCGCTCAGCAACCACGCCCTGCTGTTCGTCCTGCTCCAGCTCATGCAGACGATCCTGATAAAACGCCTTGTTCAGCGTATCGCGGCTCGCAGCGGTGCTTTTACCGCTGTGGCGCATCGCCGGTACCACCAGCAACGCCGCAGCGCCCACCAGCAGGACAATAATAATCAGCCAAAAAGCCATTAGGGTTTCTTCCTGTCAGTCTCTTTCAGCAGCGCCGCCAGACGCTGTTGCTCCTGCTCGGAGAATTCATCGTTAGCGTTAACGGCACCGGTACGACGGTGGCGAGTGCGCAGTATCACTACCGCACCGCCGATCAACACAAACAGCAACGGGCCTACCCACAGGATCAGCGTCGCCGGGGTCACCGGCGGTTCGTAGGTGACGAAATTACCGTAGCGCGCCACCATATAGTCGATAATCTGCTGCTTGTTCTGCCCCTGCATCATCAACTCGTACACCTTGGTACGCATATCGGCCGCTATGATGGCGTTAGAGTCGGCGATGCTGTTGTTCTGGCATTTCGGGCAGCGCAGCTGTTCGGTCAGCTCCCGGTATTGCTGTTCCTGCTCGACCGAATTGAACCGATAAGTGTCGATAGCCGCCGCGACGCTCCAACTCAGTAACGCGGCAAATATCAGGGTCAGCAGCCTCATGCCTCACCCCCATATTTTTTGTACAGCGGCAGCACTTCCTGCTGCCAAACGCGCTCGTTCATGTCTCCGGCGTGGCGGTAGCGGATAATGCCCTGCCCGTCGATCAGGAAGGTTTCCGGTGCGCCGTACACGCCCAAATCCAGCCCCAGCATGCCGTCGCCGTCGTACAGGCTGAGCGCGTACGGGTTGCCCAGAGAGTTCAGCCAGGTCACCGCTTTACCGCGATCGTCTTTATAGTTCAGCCCCACCACGCGAATGCCGCGCGCGGCCAGCGTATTGAGGTATTGATGTTCGGCGCGGCACGTTGGGCACCAGGTCGCCCAGACGTTCAGCAGCATGGGTTTGCCATTGCGCAGCACCGCCTGGTCATAAGTTTTGCCAGGCTGGTCGAGGGATTCCAGCTTGAAAGCCGGCACCGGCTTGCCGATCAACGCCGATTCCAGCATGGTCGGGTCTTCGCCACCGGCGTTGCGCGTCAGCTGCACCATAAACGCCGCCACCAGCAGCAGGAACAGGATTAATGGGATAAACAGCAACTTACGGTTCATGCCTGCTCCTCCAGCTTGCCTTCACGCTTGAGTTTTTTGCTCATCCGATAGCGCGGATCGAGTATGCACAGGATACCGCCCAGCGCCATAAACACCCCGCCGAACCAGATCCAGCGTACGAAAGGTTTGTAGTACAACCGCACTGCCCAAGAGCCGTCGTCCAGTTCTTCGCCCAGCGCGGCGTACAGATCTCGGCTGAAGCCGCCGTCAATCGCCGCTTCGGTCATCATGCTGCGCGCCACGCTGTAATAGCGTTTTTCCGCGTGCAACGTCGCTTCCGGCTTGCCGTTGCGCGTGACATCGATAATGCCGACGCCGCCGCTGTAGTTCGGCCCACGAATATCGTGCACGTCACGGAACACAAAGTGATAGTTATGGATATCCACGCTGTCGCCGGCTTTCATGCGGACATCACGTTCCACACTATAGTTTTGGCTGAAGGCAATGCCGATTACCGTTACCGCCACGCCAAGGTGGCCCAGCACCATCCCCCAGTGGCTGCGGGAAAGATGGCTCAGCCCACGCCAGAAACCGTGGCGATGCGTTGCACGTTCGTGCAGTTCCATCAGCGTCAGGATTATCACCCAAACGGCCATGATCAGCCCCACCACCGTCATGCCGGCGATGCTGTCTTGCAACAGCCACGGCAGCAGGATCGACAGCACCAGCGTAATCACCAGCGCCACGCTCAGGCGACGCCAAAGCTTGGTCGGCTCGTCGCGACGCCAGCGCACCAACGGGCCAATCCCCATCAGCAACGCCATCGGTGCCATCAGCCAGGTGAACATGGTATTGAAGAACGGTTCGCCGATAGAAATGCTGCCCAGGCCCAACTGCTTATGCACCAGCGGCAGCAGCGTCCCCAACAGCACCACCAGCATGGCGGCGATCAGCAGTACGTTATTGCCCAGCAAGAAGGTTTCACGCGAGAAGGTTTCGTGCTGCACCCGGCTGCGTACTTGCCCGCCCTTGACCGCATACAGCAGCAGAGAACCGCCTATCACGATCACCAGATAAGCGAGGATAAACATGCCGCGCGCCGGGTCGGAAGCAAAGGAGTGCACCGAAACCAGCACCCCGGAGCGCACCAGGAAGGTGCCCAGCAGGCACAATGAGAAGGCGGTAATCGCCAGCAATACCGTCCAGGCTTTGAAAGTGCCGCGTTTCTCGGTCACCGCCAACGAGTGCATCAGCGCGGTACCGGCCAGCCACGGCATAAATGAAGCGTTCTCGACCGGATCCCAGAACCACCAGCCGCCCCAGCCCAGTTCATAATAGGCCCAGGCGGAGCCCAGCACGATGCCCATGGTGAGGAACACCCAGGCGGCCGTGGTCCAAGGCCGCGACCAGCGCGCCCAGGCCGTATCCAGGCGACCGGCCATCAGTGAAGCGATGGCGAAAGCAAACGCCACCGAGAAACCGACATACCCCATGTACAGCAGCGGCGGATGGAAAATCAGGCCGATATCCTGCAGCAGCGGGTTAAGGTCGCTACCGTCGATCGGGAAGTTCGGCAGCGTACGGGTGAAGGGGTTGGAGGTCATGATGATAAACAGCAGGAAACCTGCCGTGATCATGCCCATCACCGACAATACGCGCGCCACGGCATCTTGCGGCATCGAACGGCTGCACAGCGCCACCGCCAGCGACCAGCAGCTCAGCAACAGCACCCACAGCAGCAGCGATCCCTCGTGGGCGCCCCAGGTGGCAGCGATGCGGTAATACACCGGCAGTTGAGTATTGGAGTTGGCGGCCACATAGGCCACGGTAAAGTCATTAACGACAAAGGCGTGCACCAGGCAGATGAACGCCAGGGCGATAGCCGCAAACATGCCGTAGGTCAGTGGGCGCGCCACCGCCATCATGCGACGGTCCTGACGCGCCGCGCCCCACTGCGGGTAAATACTCAGCAGCAGCGAAATCGCCAGCGCCAGGCATAGCAGAAAACTTCCCGTTTCCGGCATCATGATTTAGCGCCCTCGTTCTGCGGGGTGGCGTAGGCCGAAGCTGGCCCCTTATGGTTTTCTTTCATCGCGTCGGCCACTTCCGGCGGCGTGTATTTTTCATCGTGTTTCGCCAGCACTTCACGCGCATTCACCACGTTGCCTTCGCCCAGCACGCCCTGTGCCACCACGCCCTGCCCCTCACGGAACAGATCCGGCAGAATGCCGGTGTAAGTGACGTCGATTGCACCGCGTGCATCATAAACTTTGAAACTGACCTGCAGCGTTTTCTGATCGCGCTTTACCGAACCCGGCATCACCATGCCACCGATGCGCAGGCGCTGGCCCACCTCCGGCTTCTCATGATTTTCGCCCTTGCCCTGCAGAATTTCGCTTGGGGTATAAAACAGATCGATGTTGGAGCGCAGCGCATACAGCATCAGAGTCGCGGTCAGCGCAACGCCGATCAGCACTACGATCGCCAAATACAGGCGACTTTTACGACGAGGATTCACAATGATTTCTCCCGCGGGTTAGCGGTTTTTTGTTTCGACTGCTGCGAATGACGAATACGTCGTTCGCGTGCCTGACGGCGTCCAATCTCATCCAGCAATTGCCGGCGCTGCCAGAAAGTGTGGGCCACCAGCCCCAGCAACGAGAGCAGGGTTACGGCTACCGCCAACCAAACGTAGAAGGCATAGCCGCCCATGGCGAAAAACGCCTGCCAGGAAGTAAAGGCTGCATTCATGGTTGACGCTCCTTGTTAACCAGCCCTGCCACCCAAGGGCGCTGGCGTTCCTGAGACAAAATCAGATTGCGCAAGCGCAGCAAGGTGAGAGTGATGAAAAACAGCAGGTAACCGAGGATTGCCCAGCGCAGCGGGGTGCGCATGCTTGGCGCGATGCTCTGTTGCATATTGGTGGAACCCTGATGCAGCGTGTTCCACCATTCGACCGAGAAGTGAATGATCGGGATGTTCACCACCCCGACCAGCACCAGAATGCCGGCGGCGCGGCCCGCCAGGCGGCGGTCCTCAAAGGCGTTGTACAGCGCAATAATGCCAATATAAAGAAACAGCAACACCAGTTCAGACGTCAGGCGGGCGTCCCACACCCACCAGGTGCCCCACATCGGCTTGCCCCAGGCGGAGCCGGTGACCAGCGCAATAAAGGTAAACACCGCGCCGACCGGTGCCATCGCCGCCACCACGGTATCGGACATTTTCATCTGCCACACCAAGCCGATAAACGCCGCTACCGCCATTGAGCCATAGATCCCCATCGACCACATCGCCGCCGGCACATGGATATACATGATGCGGAAGCTATCGCCCTGCTGGTAATCCTTGGGTGCGAAACCGAATCCCCAGACCCAGCCCAGCAACAGGCAAGCCGCTCCGGCCAGTCCCAGCCAGGGGATAAAGCGGCCACAGACGTGATACAGCCGTTCAGGCTGGGCAAACTGATGTAACCATTTCCACATTGTCGTCATTGCTCACGGTAAATTTATACGGTGGCCGCCCCGTTTACCGGGGCGACGAAAATTGCTTGTGCGGTGGAACACGCTCTTGATGGCGTTAACCCGCGTTTCAATAAGTTAGCTAGTGTACGCTCACTCGCAGCGCCGCTGCAGTGGCGAAAGGCGCCAGCGTTATGCTTCCCGCCAGCATCGCGCCCAGTATCGCCAGGTAACCGTCTATCGGCATGCCCATAGAGGCGGCGTCGATAGCGGCGGTAGAAAATATCAGCACCGGGATATACAGCGGCAGCACCAGCAGGCTCAGCAGCACGCCCCCCTTGCGCAACCCGACGGTCAGCGCCACGCCGATAGCGCCAATCAGGCTCAGCGTCGGCGTACCCAGCAACAGCGTAAACGCCACCGCCAGCCAGGTGTGAGTGTCCAACGACAGCAGCAGCGCCACCAGCGGCGACAGGATCAACAGGGGTAAGCCCGTTACTACC
The DNA here is from genome assembly GCF_046531865.1 of Serratia sp. AXJ-M. Classification (NCBI taxonomy): domain Bacteria; kingdom Pseudomonadati; phylum Pseudomonadota; class Gammaproteobacteria; order Enterobacterales; family Yersiniaceae; genus Serratia; species Serratia sp. AXJ-M. Next base: position 3,691,997 of record NZ_CP059394.1, read on the forward strand.
CAGTGAGCACACACTTTGCCTAACACCGTCATCGGCAGCGGCGTTGGCAATAACAACAGTTGTTCCAGCGAGCCGTCGAGGAAATCATCGCGAAACAAACGCTCCAGCGACAGCAGGGCCGCCAGCAGCGCCGCGACCCAGATAATCCCCGGCGATATACGCGCCAGCAGTTGCGGTTCTGGCCCAATCCCTAACGGAAACAGCGTGATAACGATCAGGAAAAACCACAACGGATTAACGATTTCCGACCCTTTGCGAAAGGCAATCTTCAGCTCACGGCGCAATACAGTCAAAAACATTAAAGAGTCTCCACGCGGTTTTCCGTCAGGCTTATTTTCCCTACCGCCTGCGTTGCGCCGGCCAAATCCTGATGCGTGGTCAACAATACCATGCCGCCCTGCTGAGCATGTTGCTCAAAAAGGCTTATTAATTCAGCCACACCCTGCTTGTCTATCGCCGTCAGCGGCTCATCCAGGATCCACAGCGGACTACTGCTGAGCCACAACCGCGCCAACGCCACACGCCGCTGTTGACCGGCGGAAAGCTGCGCCACCGGTAAATCCTCATAACCCACCAGACCGACCTGCTCCAGCGCCTGCCAAATGGCCTGACGATCGGGCGCACCGCGCACCGCCTGGTAAAACTGCAGGTTCTCAAAGGGCGTCAACATGGTTTTAATCCCCGGCTGATGGCCGAGGAATAACAAATCCTGATAATAACGTTCGCGATGACGCAACGTATTTTGCCCGTGCCAGCAGACTTCTCCGCTTTCCGGTCTTGCCAGGCCCGCCAGAATGCGCAGCAGGCTGGTTTTTCCCGCGCCGTTCGGCCCTTCTACCTGAATAATGTCGCCCGGTTTTACCGTAAAGCTTAACGCGCTAAACAGGGTGCGTTCATCACGGACGCAACTCAGATTTTTAGCTTCCAGCATCGGGAGAACTCATATTTTTCTTTGGGATAGCGATCATAGCATAAGCCATCTGTGGCTCGTAGCCCGCAGCCGGTCACTCAACTACTCCAATAGGGGTAATATTGCGCCCCAGATCAAAAATGCGTAGAAAAACCCGGCAACGTTAAACTCTTGTTACTTTTTTCTGCAATTTGCCACATCGCTTTCACAGCGTCCCTGAGCCAACTACGCTTAATCATGACCCTGACAGTCTTTGATGGAGATAACGGATAATGACCAATCAGCAGCAGCGCCCGGATGCAGAGCAGGAAAATAGCCTGCAGGTAGAAAGCAAAGAGCATGAACAGGGCAAGAGCGAAATTGAGGTAAAGGAAGAGAACCTGCCCTCGCGCGCAGCGGCGGTGCATGAGCTGATCCGCATGGAAGGCGAAAAAGAGCTGGAGCGCGACTGGCTGGCGCTACTGTGGTCAGCGGTGGCCGCCGGGCTGTCGATGGGGGCTTCCCTGATGGCGAAAGGCATCTTCCACGCCCGCCTGCCGGACGATCCCAGCCGCTTCTTTATCGAAAATATCGGCTACACCTTTGGCTTTATCATCGTGATCATGGCCCGCCAACAGCTGTTTACCGAAAATACCGTCACCGCCGTACTGCCGATAATGCAAAAACCGACGCCGAGAAACCTCCTGCTCCTGTTTCGCCTGTGGGGCGTGGTGCTGCTGGGGAACCTGGTGGGGACCGGGCTGGCATCACTGGCGTTTATCCACATGCCGATTTTCGACGAGAACACCCGCAGCGCCTTTGTTAGCCTGTCGGAAGAGGTGATGAAAAACTCGCCGTCCGAAATGTTTGCCAACGGCATTCTGGCGGGTTGGATCATCGCCACCATGGTGTGGATGTTCCCTTCCGCCGGGGCCGCCAAGATTTGGGTGATTGTATTGATGACCTACCTGGTGGCGATCTGCGATCTGACCCACATCGTGGTGGGATCGGTAGAGATCCTTTATCTGGTGTTTAGCGGCGTCATTCCCTGGCATGATTTTATCTACCCGTTCGCTATTCCAACGCTGGCCGGCAACATTATTGGCGGCACCTTTATCTTTGCGTTGATCAGCCATGCGCAGATCCGCAACGACATGAGCGAAAAAAACAAGGCAGATCGGCTGGCGGCGGAAAAACAAACCGGCAAGGCGAGAAAACCGTGATCGCGATCAGCGCAGCGCGCGAAAATCACCGCATATTGGCGAGGGAATGAGCAAACGCACCGCTAAGCGCTTATTCTGCGGGTAAAAAAAGGTATACTGCCCCGGCAGCCTAGGTTGCCGGCCCGCAGCGTCCCCGTAGTTAAACGGATATAACAAGCCCCTCCTAAGGGCTAGTTACTGGTTCGATTCCAGTCGGGGACACCATAAATTTATATACTCGCCTCTACCGCACCCACTAACCCACGACGTACGCCCCCTCCAATCCTGTGTGATTTATCGAACTTCAAATTTGGTCAATGAACCCCGTTTTATCAGAATGATGCATCCTCTCGCCCACAATCTGGCACAACGTCGAATATTAAAGGTATAATCTCAGATACTATTTGATCGATTTTAGAAACGAACATGACAAAGCTGACATTACAAGAGCAGATGCTCAAAGCGGGATTAGTAAGCAGTAAAAAGCTGGAGAAAGTACAAAGAACCACGAAAAAATCGCGCGTTCAGGCTCGCGAGGCAAGAGAAGCCGTTGAAATCAACAAAAAGGCGCAAATAGAGCGCGATAAACAGCTGAGTGAACAGCAAAAGCAGGCCGCTTTATCTAAAGAATATAAAGCCCAGGTAAAGCAGCTGATTGAAATGAACAGGATCGTCATTTCAAATGGTGACATTAGTTATAACTTCACAGACAACAATTTAATTAAAAATGTACGTGTAGATAAACTGACTCAATCTCAGTTAATTAATGGGCGTCTCGCCATTGCACGGCTGGTTAGTGATAATAACCCTGAGGGTGAATATGCCATTATCCCTGCGGTCGTGGCCAATAAAATTGCACAGCGCGATGCAAGCTATATTGTACTGAGCGCTGAACTCAGCCAGGAAGCCAAAGACGAAGAAGATCCTTACGCCGATTTTGTCGTCCCTGATGATTTGATGTGGTAATCAGAACTTTAGGGCAACGGACTCTCCCTCTTGCCCTAACATCAAAAATCCGTATTCCTGCCGCACCACGAAAAGATCACTTACTGCAAATCAATGATTAGTGTCCGCAGGCTAAAAAATATTTTCATCACGCTTAAAACTGACAAATTAAACGGTCACACCTACAGCATTAAAAAACTTAAAATCGTATTTTAGTTCCCTTCGTTAAAATGTTAATATTGGCAAATGATCCGGATGGAGTAATAGCATGTTTCCCAACAAAAAATATTCACGACGAGCAAACCCGCTGACCAGCTATCAATTTTCTCGTCTGCATACTTTTGAATGCGTCGCCCGTCATTTATCTTTTTCACTGGCGGCAGAAGAACTGTCTATTACTCCCAGCGCCGTAAGCCACAGAATTAACCTGCTGGAAAAAGAGCTGGGGTTTCTTTTATTTCAACGATTCCACCGCAGAATTACGTTAACGCCGGATGGCGAGAGAATGCAATGGGCGTTAAATCATTCCTTCGATGCCCTGACACAGGAAATCCTGGATATCAAAAACCGCGAGCTGACGGGCAGCCTGACCATTTATTCTCACCCGTCTCTGGTCCAGTGTTTGCTGATACCCCGCATCGGCGATTTTATTGCTCTGCATCCGACCATTCATTTAAACATTCTCACCGGGCAGGAAAATATCAATTTGGCCAATCGGGGCGTGGATTTAGCCATGTATTTTGGCCGTCCACCATCGGATAAACAGCTGGACGAAATCTTTATGCGGGAGTCCATGGTTCCAATCTGCACGGAGAAATACGCCAAAACGCATAACCTTTATAATGCGCCTGGGAACCTGGCAGACTGCACTCTATTGCATGACAGATACAACTCCGGTGAAGACGAGTGGCAGATCTGGTCACAGCATTTTGATTTGGGCCTGGATACCGACGCCAAAAGCATGGAGTTCGACCGTTCGGACCTGGCGGTGTTGGCGGCAACTCAGCATCTTGGCGTGGCGATGGGGCGACTCAATCTGGTGCAGGACTGGATCAAAAGCGGCGAACTGATTATCCCGTTTACCGACATGATCTTGCCCTGCGAACACAGCTATTTTATGTCGACGCTCTCTGGGCGTCAGTGGCCTAAGATTATCGCATTCAAAGAATGGATGATGAAAATAACCCCTCTGGTCTGAGGGGCTAAAGGCGAAAAGATCGAAATGATCACCATTTTTTCGGAGTATACGAAAACTCAAGCGCACAGCTGTACAATCGTCCGGCCTTTGAATAATAAATATGCTTGCGGCTGTTATCCCACACCACAGCATAGTTATTAGCAAAGTTTATTATTTCAACCGGAGTTTGGTTTGATAATTTCCCCCGTTTCGTATTTTTCACCACAAAGAAATCACCATTATCGCTTAAGGTGATCAAAGGATAACCCCAGGCATATTTTGACACTTGTACAGTAATAATGAATTGGCTTTCACAGTTTATCTGATAGGTATGAATATCAACGTCCATAGTTTATATTTTTGGTGCAATCCTTCTGGTAAAATAAAACAAATATGAGCAGCTCACGACAATAAGCCCCAAAACGATCAGCACTGAACCCAAGACGAACTCGATCTGCAGCGGTTCTCCCAAGATCACCACGCCAGCCAGAATGCCAAAAATAGGCGTCATAAACGTCAGGATACCCAGCGAAGAAGCCTGGTAATGACGCAGCAGGGAGAACCAAATTAAATAACTGATAAATGAGACGATAACCGTTTGAAATACCAAACTGCTCCAGGCCACGGAACTCAGCGTGAAATGTACGTCCTGCATCGTCATCGCCAACAGGGATAGCACAATGCAGGCGCCCGTCAGTTGGAACAGCAGCGTCTGTTTTGACGAGCAATTCGCCAAACCGGTTGTTCGAATAAGGATTGTAGAGCCGCCCCAGGATAACCCCGCTAATAAGCCATAAATATCCCCACGCAGCTGATTCACGCCCCCAGAGCTCTCACCCATAGCGGAAATCGCAAGCACCACACCGCCGAAAGCGATGGCAATACCGGCCCACTGTACAGCCGACAAACGCTCGTGCCTGATGAAAAAATGCAGCCCGATGGCAGAGAAAAGGGGGGCCGTGTACAGAAAGACCGCCATGTGCGAGGCGCTGGTATAGCGCAAACCTTCAGAAACGAAAAAGAACTCCAGCGCGAACGACAGCCCAACGCCGAAACCGGCTAACAGCGTGCGGGGATCTAATAAAAACTTTTCGCCTTTAAAACGCGCCAAGAGATAGACCGCCAAAGCGGCAATCCCTGATCTGATGGCAATTTGCAGCACGGCGGAAATATCCGGCTCGGCTGCCTTGATCGCCACCTGCTGCAGCCCCCATATGGCGCATATCATCACCATGGCGGCGCCAGCTTTGCCGTCTATATTATTTCTGGCACTCATCTAGCCTCCCGCAAACCGCTGAGTTATAAATGCACGCCTCCCTCACCACGAATAATCAGGTGATATACAATAAAATCGAGGGAAGCCGAAAAAATTATTCTTTAAAGACCAATATTTCCTGGTACATTTTAATCACTTCACTGTCGCTGTCAGTATCCCCGGTATATTCAGTTTGTTGTGCCACATGAATGACCTTCCAACCTCGTTTAGCGAGATCCGGAATAGTCATGCGCCCAATGTCGCGACAGTTAAACAAGGTATCATCACTCAGCCGCATCTCCCCGACACTGGCATAATCATAAGATTTTGACTGACAAACATGCGATTCAGCCGCCATTAACGGTATTGAAAAAAGCCCGATTAACAGTATGAAACATCCTTTCATAATAACCTCCACAACCCTTATCAATTTCATCTGACTTGTAAATAACCCGTGTTAAATAACAAGGCGTAAAATCCATTTAAATATATTTCGTTACGATGAAATTACACGGTATATGCCATTCTCTGACAAGTGATAAATATAGAGCTTTGTGTTAGATGAATTCATCCGAAGATTGACCTCCCCCACGCCCTCCAGCTGAGCATTTTTCGGTCACCTTGCCTCTCCCCAGCATCGAGCCGGTTAAAAACAAACCAAATAATTAGCAAGAAAAGTAACTCATTGTGACGCACATTGTGTTACATATGCGTTCCGCTTTACTCACGCCAAAAAACAATGAAAACGCTCAGAAAACAGCCTGGGCAACTCACTGATGCCAGAGGGTTTCGGAGAGGTTGGCAATCTATACACAGGGATAAAAAATGACATACAAATTGCGCACATTAACTCAGGCTATTGCTCTGGGACTGGTCGTTGGCAGTGCTTCTTTCGGTGCCCAGGCTGAGATCACATTGTTGAAGCAAGACCCGCAGGCCGGCGATCCGTTGAGCCGTCTTAACTTTACCGTTGGCGGCAGCATCCGCCCGCAGTTCAACAATATGACCGGCGATGGCGATAAGGGCTCTTACAAACGTAACGGTTTCGACGGCGGTACCCGTTTCCGCTTTGCCGCCGATTACTACCTGTTCGACGATATTAGCTGGATCAGCTATTACGAGCTGGGTGTCAATATTCCTGCGCTGTTCAACTGGGATAACCACTACGCCGACGGCGCCAATGACACCAGCCGCCGTATGCTCTACACCGGCCTGAAAAGCAAAACCTGGGGGCAACTGACCTTCGGCCAGCAAAACAGCATTTACTATGACGTGGTCGGTGCCAAAACCGATATCTGGGACTATGACATGTTGGCTCAGGCGCCAGGCAACGGCATCAACGGCGACTACGACGGTTCCTACCGTTCACGCAAGATGCTGAAGTACAAAAACAGCTTCGGCGATGCGGATGTTTATGCCTCTTACCTGTTCAGCGATGGCGAATACCTGCCGGGCAACGGTCTGCGCTATAAACGCCAGGGCGGCGGCTCACTGGGCGTGGACTACCATCTGACACCGGATCTGACCTGGGGTACCGCGTGGAACTATACCCGCGCCGAGATGCGCAATCCTTCCACCAGCGGCTCGAAAAATTACGATCAGAATATTGTCGGTACGGCGATCAGCTGGAAGCCGGACAACTGGACCCTGACCTTCGGCGGCGGTTGGTACAACAACTTCCTGACCACCAAAAAAGCCAACGTTAACGACTACTTCGCCGGCGATGCCTGGGGGATTGAATATCTGGCGGGGTATACTGTGCCAGTAGGCCAATATGCGGTGAAATCCGTGATGCCGTACTTTATGGGTGACCGTCTTGAGTACGTAACCGGCCGCAACTATCAGCGTATCGATAACGGTCTTGGCGTGACGGTACAGTTTGATTACGGTTTCCGTGTGGACGTGGAACACGTACTGACGTCCAGCACCGATAACCTCGGCGACATGACTCTGGTGCGTTTGCGCTACGATTTCTGATTGTCACCGATGTAAAAAAGGCCGCTTATGCGGCCTCTGACTGCTGACAAAATCCTCTGCACTTAAACGTTATGTTTTGTGCGCTCCTAGAAACAAAGGATTCGGTCTTCAGGGTTTCCCCAAACACCCGAAAACCACGCTTTTCGGGTGTTTGTCATCTAACTAAGGCCGCTTATGCGGCCTTTTTCATTGCTGATCCGGCATCAGAATCCGCCGCGTGCCGACCGGCCCACCGCTTCACCCAACTGCCAAACCGCCATCGCATAATGGGTGCTGTGGTTGTAGCGAGTGATGGTGTAGAAGTTTGGCAGGCCGTACCAATACTGATAACCGGTGCCAACATCCAGACGCAGCAGGCTGGCTTCCTGATTGTCGCCCAGCGATCCCTGTGGGCTCAACCCGGCCTCCGCCAGACTGGCGACGGTATAGCGGGTTTTAAACCCATTTTCCAACCCTGGCGCCTGGCCATTTGCCTGTACTGCCACGGGTTCGCCCTTGGCCCAACCGTGTGCTTTAAAGTAGTTGGCAACGCTGCCGATGGCATCCACCGGATCCCACAGGTTGATGTGACCGTCACCGTTGAAGTCAACCGCATAGCTCTTGAAAGAAGACGGCATAAACTGACCGTAACCCATTGCCCCGGCGAATGAACCTCGCAGCTCCAGCGGGTCATCCCCTTCGGTGCGCGACATCAGCAAGAAGGTTTCCAGCTCGCCGGCAAAGTAGTCGGCGCGGCGCGGATAGTCGAAGGCCAGCGTCGCCAGCGCATCGATAATGCGGGTTTTACCCATCACGCGGCCCCAACGGGTTTCAACGCCGATAATGCCGACAATGATCTCCGGCGGCACGCCGTAAACCTGATAGGCACGCTGCAACGCGTCCTGGTACTGATTCCAGAACTGCACGCCGTTTTGCACGTTGTCCGGGGTGATGAATTTATTACGATAACGCAACCAGGAGCCGTTTGGCCCGGTCGGTCCCTGGGTGCTTGGCGTCGGCGCCTGACGATCCATCAGCCGCAGCACGGAATCCAGCCGACGGGCCTGCGCCAATACGTCATGCAGTTGCTGGCGATCGAAACCATGCTCCCGCACCATTTTATCGATAAAGCGGGCGGTGTTCGGGTTATTGGCGAAATCGCCGCCCAACGGCTGACCGGAATGCGCCGGCGTCAACAGGAATCCTCCTTTTACGGCGTTGTCCTGAGGCACGGCCGGGGTCGACTTCGGCCCGCTGCTACAGGCAGTGAGTAAGGTAAGCAGAGGGAGAAGAACAACTAAATGACGCATCGGATATCCATATAAGCCAGGCCAGTGATAAGTGTGAGTTATGTTAATCCATTGTCGGGTGCGAACAAACTGGATTATGTCGCTCATCACAGAGCAACAAGTCGAAGTATTTTCGAAATGTGATGCAAAGCACAGAAACAAAGCACCACTTAGGGTAAGTCCGCGATACAGACAAAAACCTAAACCTTGATTAAATGAGATAAACTCTCATTTTGACTCGACGCAAAGCCCCCTACGCTGCTTTTTTAGCGGCTCTTCCCGTCGGCAATGACTGATACAACGGAGTGTAATTTTGGATTCTCTCGGACAGATCGCTAAAAACACCTTTAAAAAATGTATTACTCGCCGCACCTACCTTTTCTCCATGCTTATTTTCGCCGCTGGCCTGATCTTGTTGTCCTATCTGTCGCCCTATCTGGATGAAAATCGGTTTCGTGTCTACGCACACAGCGACATCGGCGAGTTTTTTGCGGTGTTCGTCTACCTGCTGTGCATAATGCTGTGGTCGCTGGGCTGGATAGGGTTAACCCTGTGGTTTGTCGCCCGAACCGCCTTTCGGTTCAACGACATCGGCACGCTCGGTTGGCCGCTTGCCCTGATACTGTATGGACTTAGCGTGGTGAATAACTACCATCCCGGCCCTGTCGAACGCTGGCTGATCCTGATAAGCCTGTTAGGGCTGCTGTGCGCACTGCTGCTGCCCTCAGGGTTCCTGGCACGTAAGGCCGGTTAGGCGCGTCGCCGCTGGCTATCTGCGGGGCAAGCGGTCACAATGCCACATCTCTCCCGGCCCAAACAGGAAATGCCATGTCTTGCCACTACCCCGCCCATTACGCCTTCGATAACGAAAGCGACGCCTGGCAGATTCACTTTCGCGATTTTCCTGAACAGCAGGCCGCCTGCTATAAACGTGAAGATATCGAGCTGGAAGCGCAGGAAAGCCTGCTGCTTGCCATCGCCATGGAAATGGAAGAAGGCCGTACGGTGCCTGCCCCTTCCCCTGCTCTGCCGGATGAATTGGCTATCCACCTGCCGGTGTTGGTGAAGCTAAAACTTGAACTGCATAACATTATGCTGGCCAGTGCCACCTCCAAAGCCGATCTGGCGCGCAAACTGGGCTTTAACGCCGGCCAGATGGATCGCCTGCTGGATGTGGCCTATGCCTCAAAGGTGGAAGCGCTGGAACAGGCGCTTTACCTGTTGGGCTATGAAGTCCAGACCTCGGTAGCAGAAGTTTGTCGGGGTTAAGAAAAATATTTTTGTCGGGGGCTAAATATTCTTCACTTTTCGCCGATGTGTTCGTTACCGAATCACCAAAAGCAAAAAGTGAAGGCTAAAAATGGAGTGGAGTCGCCGCAATATCTGGACCGTTATTCTGCTGTCGTGCCTTGTCTTCTGGGTCATCCTGCTGACCGGCGCCAACGCCGTCGCCTGATCCCTTTTCATAACATCACAGCAAGCATAATTATAAGGCCCGCGTCAGCGGGCTAATCCTCTGATTAACCGTAAAAGAAGAAATTCATGAACCGGTGAGATAAAAAGATTTTTTGTTTTATCGTCACATCCGGCCCGGCTGACACGGCTTGAACGCGCACCTACCTGGCAAAACCTCTACAAGTAAAATCAAGGAGATTCTCAGTATGTCCGGTATTGTTTTTTACTCGCCCGGCTTCGTCCGCCAATAAAACAAAGCCTTGTTGCTTATTTTCGAACGTCACGGGTATAACGGCAACACCAAATTTTCTCATTTCACCACTGTTTTTGGCCAACTGATTACCAATTTGCATAAAAGGATAAATCCCCACCAAGTCTTCTTGCCTGATACGTTTCCCCTGATAATGTTGCCCAACCAGATTATCAGAAAGCTCCGTCCAATCCTCCCCTATGCTTGGAAGTTGTCTGTCGATACTACGTCGAATATGCGGTTTAAGGCACGCAATATGAATATGCAACTGCCCCTGTGTGCGACCTTTCTGAGAGTTTATAGTCAAGGCATAAGCATTACGCGGTAGCGGCTTACCATAAACATGATCCAGCACGTGACGATTTTGCCAAGCAAGAGAAAAATAGTTTGGTGTGGCGGGCAATAGCAATTCTGGGCTTTCGACGCCTTTTAATTTTAATGTTGGAACCAGTAAATAATGATAACGGGTTTCAAGATCGCGAACTATCGCATAGCCTTTCGCCCGTCCTTCATCTAAATAAACTTTCTCGCAGGGGAAAACTGAGCCAAGCTGCTGATAATTAAAAACACAAAGATTGTTAACCACCCGCCATAGTGCATTACTGGCAAACGAAGGTAAGGGTGTGAACAGCAAGAACAATGGACAAAGATAATATATTTTTTTTAATATCAACATGTTAAATCATCTCTTTTTAAAAACCGCATGCCTCAGGATATCATTTTGCCTCCGTAAAAATACATCCCATGGTTAGAAACAAAAATCGTTTAAAAACAGTTAGCACTGGTTAATAAATCGCCAAAAAATGTGATCAAAAACACAGTATTGTAATCAGGCTGGCAATGGGAGTACATTAGCGCCGATCCTGTCGTGGTTCATGTTTTACCTCAAGGACTATGAAGCGCGACGACCGGGTAATCCGTGGCCGAGGACGTTGTTCTTCCTTTTGAAGGATCCGCCTATTTGCCCTGGACTACCCACAAAATACTCAGCACAACAATCGGGATCATTGGCTTGCGAGGGACTCCAAACGGGAGTTGTTCAGTGAAATATTTTGTTATGGGCGTTTCATTCATGTTGGTGACATGGATTGGCACCTTTATGCTGATGGTTGCATAACCAAGGCATGACCGGGAATTTAGATAAAGGGGCGCACCAGCGCCCCTTTGTTGTTTCTGCTCCCCGGCTATTTCCCCGGCATCATGCGGCGCAAGGTATCGTCCTTACGCAGATAGTGGTGGTACAGCGCCGCCAACGCATGCGCGCCAATAATAAAGTAACCGGTATTGGCCAGGGTCTCATGCGTACTTTTGATTATCCGGCGCAACCACGGATCTGGCGTAACAAACTGCGGGACCTGCCAGCCCAGCAAAACCCACTCCTTTCCCCCGTAAGCCAGCGTCAGTACGCCCAACACCGGCAACGTTAGAAACAGCAGATAGAGCAACGCATGAAAGATTTTTGCGCCCCATTCCTGCCACTCTTCCAGCGGCGGTGTGGTTGCCGGCGTAGCATAACGCCGACGTAATCCCAGCCGGATGAACATCAGCAAAAAGACCGCCAGGCCAAAGTTAAAATGCAGATTTTTTACCAGCGACGCCAGATCATCCGGTACCGAGTTCTTCAGCAGCATCGCCGCGTAGGTGAGGATCACCATCAGCAGCGTCAGCCAGTGCAATACAATTTGCGATTTTGCGTAACGATTACCCATACAGGCTTCCAAATAAATAAAGAAAATCTTATTGGATCATAGTGGGTAAATAATGAAGAAAACCTTAGCGGGAAGAAAAAAGCCGGCGCGAATGCACCGGCCTGAAGGCATTACTTGGTCGCAGCCGGGGTGCTGCTCTTGGCCGGCTTGATCAGCCCGTCAGCACGGAACATCGCTTTGATACCGCGAACCGCCTGGCGGATACGATCCTGATTTTCAATCAATGCAAAACGCACGTGGGTGTCGCCATAATCGCCAAAGCCGATGCCTGGCGATACGCAGACCTTGGCCTCCGCCAACAGGCGTTTGGCAAACTCCAGCGAACCGAGATGCGCATAAGGCTCGGGGATTTTGGCCCAAACGTACATCGAAGCTTTCGGATTTTCCACCATCCATCCCGCCTCATGCAGCCCTTTGACCAGCACGTTACGGCGCTGGCGATACTGTTCTGCAATATCCAGCACGCATTGCTGGTCGCCTTCCAGCGCAGCAATCGCGGCGACCTGCAGCGGGGTGAACGTCCCATAGTCGTGATAGCTCTTGATGCGTGACAGTGCGTTGACCAGCTCCGGGTTGCCGACCATAAAGCCGATGCGCCAACCCGCCATGTTGTAGCTTTTCGACAGGGTGAAAAATTCTACCGCGATATCTTTGGCACCCGGCACCTGCATGATCGACGGCGCTTTCCAGCCGTCATAAACGATGTCGGCGTAAGCCAGATCGTGGATCACCAGCACGTCGTATTGCTTGGCCAGCGCCACCACGCGTTCGAAGAAGTCCAGCTCAACGCACTGGGCGGTAGGGTTCGACGGGAAGCCGAGGATCATCATTTTCGGACGCGGAATGGTTTCACGAATGGCGCGCTCCAGCTCACCAAAGAAATCCACGCCGTCCACCAGCGGCACAGAACGCACCTGCGCGCCGGCGATCACCGCACCGTAAATATGGATCGGGTAACTCGGGTTCGGCACCAGCACGGTATCGCCATGATCGAGCGTCGCCAGCATCAGGTGCGCCAGGCCTTCTTTCGAACCAATGGTGACAATGGCTTCAGTTTCGGGATCGATCTCCACCTGGTAACGGTCGGCATACCAGCGTGAAATCGCACGGCGCAAACGCGGGATACCGCGCGAGGTAGAATAGCCGTGTGTGTCGTCACGCTGCGCAACGGTGCAGAGTTTTTCCACAATGTGCGGCGGCGTCGGCCCGTCGGGGTTGCCCATGCTGAAATCGATAATATCCTCGCCGCGACGGCGTGCAGCCATCTTGAGTTCGGCGGTGATGTTGAATACGTAAGGGGGAAGACGTTCAATACGCGTGAAACGGCGTTGCGGACTATTATCAGCCATAGGGACCTCAAAGTGACGTTAGCGCCCGGACCATCCGAGCGACGCTGGCCAATCTGTCGATTGACCGGATATTGAACATATCTCAGCCCCGGCAGGCTTGTCGATACCTCGCGCAATATTTTTATTTACCGGCCCTGAACTCGCTCGCCAACAGCCCGAACTGCCAGTCATCGCGCCATTGCCCCGCCAGCCGGTAGTTATCGCGCAACGTCCCCTCCAGCAAGAAACCGCATGACTCCAGCAGTCGGCGCGAGGCGATATTACCTTCGGTCACGGTGGCCGTCAGCTTATGAAAATCGCAGGCGTTAAAACCGAAATCCAGCACCGCCCGCAACGACTCCTTGCCGTAGCCCTTGCCCTGCCCGGACGGCAAACTGCCATAGCCCACTTCCGCCTGTTGGTAAGGTAACCACTGCGGACGAAAACCGGTCATCCCTACCACTTCTCCACTGGTCTTTTCTCGCATTACCAGGCACAACCACTGCTCCCCATATTTGTCCCAGACGGGGAGTCTGGCTTCAAAGCGCGTGCGAATTTCTGCTTCACTGAGCGGATCGGCGATATAACGAATCACCTCGGGATCCTGATACAAGCGCAGAAACAGCGGCCAATCGTTGGCCGTTATCGACTGCAGGGTCAAACGTTCAGTGACCAGTTTCATCTAAAATCTCCGAAAAACGAAAATGAGGAAGTTACGAATGAAAGATATCCCTTTATTTTCCTCTATTAAATTCAGATAATCATTAACGTCAAAACAACAAAACCATAACGCCTTACCCGGTCCCCTACAACCGTCCGTCGTTGCCCAGCGGCAGCGCGAGGAGAACACCATGGCTTCCTTACTGATTGACGATATTCCCAGCGCCATTACCGCCGTTAAAAGGCAATTGCGACAGGCTTTGCCAAATTACCGCGAAACCTTTCTGGCGCTGGAAGACAACATCCGCCAGCAGGTTGAACAAATTCGCCAGGAACTGGCCGCCGGTCAGAACCCGGTGCCGCAAATTGATGCCGAAGATATTCTGCAGCAACGCGTCAGCGAGCAGCAAAAAGCCTTGATCAAACAGCGTGGTGCCTGCGCCATCCGCGGCGTGTTTCCTCGCGATAAAGCCGAAGCCTGGAACCGGGAAGTTGGCAACTACCTTGAGCGCAACAACTTCGTTGAACGCCTGAAAGGCGCTGCCGAAGATAACTACTTCGGTAAACTGGCCGCCAGCAAACCGCAAATCTACGGTATTTACTGGTCAAAACCGCAGGTGGAAGCGCGTCAGGACGCGCGCATGCACGCAGTGCAGGTGTTCCTCAACAACCTGTGGGAAACCGAGAGTAACGGCAAAAAGCACTTTGACCCGACGCGCGTTACCACCTATGCCGATCGCACCCGCCGCCGTCCGCCAAATTCCTCTTCGCTCGGCCTGTCGCCGCACGTCGACAGCGGCACCATCGAACGCTGGCTGGATGAGAATTTCCGTTACGTCTATCGTCACGTGTTCTCAGGCAACTGGCAGGCTTACGATCCCTTTGCCGCCGATGGTCGCACCGCAGTTCGTGAAATCGCGTCACCGGCGGTGTGTTCGATGTTCCGCACCTTCCAGGGCTGGACAGCATTAACGCCGCAGCGCACCCACGCCGGCACGCTGAACCTGGTGCCGATTGCCAACGCCATGGCCTACGTGTTGCTGCGTGCGCTGCAGGATGACGTCGCGGATGACGATCTGTGCGATGCCGCACCAGGCCGGGCGCTGTCGATCTCCGAAAAATGGCATCCCCTTTTATTAAGTGGGGTTTCCCCTATTCCCGATTTGGAACCGGGCGACACGGTGTTCTGGCACTGCGACGTGATCCATGCGGTGGAAAACGAGCATAACGGCGAGTTCGACAGCAACGTGATGTACATCGCCGCCGCACCGGGCTGCGAGAAGAACGACGCTTACCTGCAACGCCAACTGCCCAGTTTTATGAGCGGCAAAACACCGCCGGACTTCGCCCCCGATGATTTCGAGGTGGATTTCGACGGGCGCGCCACGGTCGACCTGCTGACCCCACTCGGCAAAGAACAGTTAGGCATCAAATAACCGCGTCCCCGTGGTGCGCCGCCGGCCGCCACGGGGCCAATCCGCTGTGATATACTCCGCCCTATCTTTCCGCCGCAGCGAGAGTCCGTCGTGCACCCTTTTTTTGAAATGCTGTTAGCGGTATTCGATCGCGCAGCGCTGATGCTGATCTGCCTGTTTTTCCTCACCCGCACCCGGTTGTTCCGCCAGTTGCTGCAAAAAGAGGACCATACGCCGCTTGAACTGGGCATGGTCACCGCCATTTTCTCGCTGTTTGCGCTGTTCAGCACCTATTCAGGCGTCAACGTGGAAGGCTCGCTGGTCAACGTGCGGGTGATCGCCATCATGGCCGGCGGCATCCTGTTCGGCCCCTGGGTAGGGATAGTCACTGGGATTATCGCCGGGGTGCACCGCTACCTGATTGATATCGACGGTATCACCTCGGTTCCCTGTCTGATCACCAGCATCATTGCCGGTATCAGCGCCGGCTATATCAACCTGAAGGTGAAGAAAGAGCAGCGTTGGCGCGCCGGGATCGTCGGCGGCATGCTGTGCGAATGCCTGACCATGCTGTTGATCGTGCTGTGGGCCAAGCCGACCGAGCTGGGGCTGGATATTGTCTCCAAAATCGCCCTGCCGATGATCCTCGGCACGGTGTGCATCGGCCTGATCGTACTGCTGGTGCAGAGCGTGGAAGACGAAAAAGAAGTGATTGCCGCGCGGCAAGCCAAGCTGGCGCTGGATATTGCCCGCAAAACGCTGCCCTATTTCCGTAATATCAACAGCGAAACGCTGGCCACCATTTGCGACATCATTCGTCATGACATTCAGGCCGATGCGGTGGCCATCACGGATACCCACCAGGTGCTGGCCTACGTCGGCGTGGGCGAAGAGGCATACCCCATTGGGCGTGAAGGGCTGAGTCGCGTCACCCGCGAAAGCATCCGGCACGGCAAGATCATCATCAAAAATAACCTGGAAAACCCGGCCACGCCGCAGATCCACTCGCAGTTGGTGATCCCACTGTGGGAAAAGGGAGAAGTGACCGGCGCGCTGAAAATTTACTACTGCCACGCCCACCAGATCACCAATACGCTGAAGGTGATGGCGGTCGGTCTGTCGCAGATCATCTCCACCCAAATGGAGGTCTCGCGTATTGAGCATCTGCGTCAAATGGCGGACAAGGCGGAAATGCGCGCCCTGCAGAGCAAGATTAATCCTCATTTCCTGTTCAACGCCCTGAATGCCATTTCGTCCTCGATCCGCATCAATCCGGACACCGCTCGTCAGCTGATTATCAACCTGTCGCGCTACCTGCGTTATAATTTGGAGCTGAACGACGAGTTGATCGACATCCGCAAGGAACTGCACCAAATCCAGGATTACATCGCCATCGAACAGGCGCGTTTCGGCGCCAAGCTGACGGTGATCTATGATATCGATGACGACATCTCGGTGCGTATTCCCAGCCTGCTGATCCAGCCGCTGGTCGAGAACGCCATTGTGCACGGCATTCAACCGTGCAAGGGCAAAGGGGTAGTGGTGATTGCGGTGAAAGATCAGGGCGATCGAGTCAGGATTTCGGTCAAAGATACCGGTCACGGTATCGACCCGCAGGTCATCGAACGCGTCGCCCGCAATGAGATGCCTGGGCACAATATCGGCCTGCTGAACGTGCATCATCGCGTCTCCCTGCTGTACGGCGAAGGGTTGCGAATTCGCCGTCTGGAACCCGGCACCGAGATTGCCTTTTACATCAGCAAAAACGGCGGCAAACTGCCGGTGGATAACAGCGCGCTGCCAGCCGGAGAGCCATCATGAAAGCCATCATTGTCGAAGACGAGTTTCTCGCTCAGGAGGAGCTCAGTTATCTGATCAAGAAACACAGCAATATCGTCATCGAAGCCACCTTCGATGACGGGCTGGACGTGCTGAAATACCTGCAAAACCACCAGGTCGACGCCATTTTCCTCGACATCAATATTCCGTCATTGGACGGCGTACTGCTGGCGCAAAACATCAGCAAATTTGCGCACCGGCCCTCAATAGTGTTTATCACCGCCTATAAAGAACATGCGGTGGAAGCGTTCGAAATCGAAGCGTTTGACTACATCCTCAAGCCCTATCACGAGGCACGCATCGTCACCATGCTGCAAAAGCTGGAGGCGCTGCATAACCGCCCGGCCAACCTGCCGGAACAGGCCAGCGCACCGAACCGCAGCAGCCACAGCATTAACCTGATCAAAGACGAGCGGATTATCGTTACCGACATCAACGACATTTACTATGCCGCCGCCGATGAGAAAGTGACGCGGGTTTACACCCGGCGCGAAGAGTTTGTGATGCCGATGAACATCACCGAATTTTACGGCCGCCTGCCCGAGGAGCATTTCTTCCGCTGCCACCGTTCCTACTGCGTCAACCTGTCAAAAATTCGCGAGATCGTCCCTTGGTTCAATAACACCTATATTCTGCGGCTGAGCGACCTCGATTTTGAAGTGCCGGTCAGCCGCAGCAAGGTCAAAGAGTTTCGCAAGCTGATGCGCCTGTAATCGCCAGCGGCTACCAGCGTGGCCCCGGCCCGTAGTAATAACCTGGCGGTGGCGGAGGCGGCATGCGGTAATGCGGGCGTTCGCGCCATTCGCGCCGTGGCGGACCGTAATAGATCACCCGCGGTGGTGGGCCATAGTAATAGCCACGCGGACGTTCATAGCCACGATGTTCAGCCCACCAGCGTGGATCGCGCCAGCGACCGCCGTCCCAATAGTGACCGCGATTATCGCGATCGCCGATATGCAACGAAAGCCCCGGCACATTCACACCGATGGACACGTCCGCATGGCTCACTAACGGCAGCGACAGCAGTGCGGCCAGTAACAACACTGTTTTTTTCATCTTAACGACTCCTGCAAAGCGGAACCCGTCCGTTCACCGCTAACATAGGCCTGTGCCCGCCGCCGCTCTATAGGAACAGTGCCCATTTACGCCTTTCGCACACATCCTTCACAATTTACCCACAATCTTGCACCGATGATTTACAATAAATCGCTGATATTCTTGATGTAGATCACGTGGCATCAGCTGCATTTCATCCCCTTTTACCCCCTAAAACGGCAACTCATGCGCTGCCAGATGCATTTCATTCCTTCCCTTGTGCAACTCATTCCCGATCCGCCGCCGAGTGGTACTACCAGCCATATAATATGCCCATACCGCGGGGCTACAGACGCTACCGCAAATTCTCGCCAACGGCTGACCGCCCGGCAATACACACACAGGAAGGAGACCGGCCATGAACACTAAACCGGTAAATCGCAGCTTAATCGTTCTGGGCACCATCATCTGCCAGATGGGTCTCGGCACTATCTATACCTGGAGCCTGTTCAACCAGCCGCTGGTCGACAAGTTCCACTGGGGCCTCGGTGACGTCGCCACCACCTTCTCCATCACCAGCTTCTTCCTGGCCTTCGCCACCCTGTTTGCCGGCAAACTGCAGGAACGCTTCGGCATCCGTAACCTGACGCTGTTCTCCGGTATCCTGGTAGGTCTTGGACTGATTGCCAGCGCCTACGTCAGCTCGCTGGACATGATTTACCTGCTGGCCGGCGTGGTAGTCGGTTTCGCGGTAGGTATCGCCTATATCTCTACCCTGTCCAACCTGATCAAATGGTTCCCGGCCAACAAAGGCTTGATCTCGGGTATCTCTGTGGGGGCTTTTGGTAGCGGCAGCCTGTTGTTCAAATACGTCAACGCCGCGCTGATTGCCGACGTGGGCGTCTCCAGTGCCTTCTTCTACTGGGGTGCCATTGTTATGGCGCTGATTGTTCTGGGCTCCCTGCTGCTGAAAGAACCCGTACTGGCAAGCAAATCCGCACAGCAGAGCGCGGGTAACCTGGGTAACGACTTCAGCGTACGCCAGATGCTGGCGACCAAAGAAGCCTACCTGCTGTTCATGATTTTCTTCGCTGCCTGCATGAGTGGCCTCTACCTGATCGGTATCGTCAAAGACATGGGCGTGCAACTGGCCGGAATGGACCTGGCGACCGCCGCCAACACCGTGTCCGCCGTCGCTATCTTTAACACCGCAGGCCGCATCATTCTGGGCACGCTGTCTGACAAAGTGGGCCGTATGCGCGTCATCAGCTTCACCATGCTGGTTACCGTGCTGGCGATTGTGGCGCTGAGCTTCCTCACCCTGAATCACACACTGTTCTTTATCTGCGTCGGCGCAGTCGCCTTCTGCTTCGGGGGCAACATCACCGTGTTCCCAGCGATTGTCGGTGACTTCTTCGGCCTGAAAAACCACAGCAAAAACTACGGCATCATCTATCAAGGCTTCGGTTTGGGCGCGCTGGCGGGGTCATTTGTCGCCAAATACTTCGGCGGCTTCCACGCGACCTTTATGGTGATTGGCGTGCTGTCCATCGCTTCCCTGATTATCACCTTGTTCATCAAGGCACCGAAAGCGGTAGCGCAGGAAGAAGAAGCATTCGAGCCGGCGCATCTGGCTAAAGCCTGATAGCTTAGACGGCAAAAAGGGGCGCAACCCACTGGGTTGCGCCCCTTTTTTTTATCGCTGCGTCAGGTTACAGATGCATCCCCAGCGTCTGGCGCAGGTGGGCACCGGCACCCAGCAAGCCCGGTTGGCCATGGGTAATCATGAATACCGGGATCTCACGTACATAATCTTTGAAACGTCCTTTATCCTCGAACGCCGCACGGAAACCGGAAGCTTTAAAGAATTCCATAAAGCGCGGCACAATGCCCCCGGCGATGTAAACGCCGCCAAAGGTCCCCAGGTTCAACGCCAGATTGCCGCCGAAACGGCCCAAAATTACGCAAAACAGCGACAGGGCACGGCGGCAATCGATGCAGCTGTCGGCCAATGCGCGCTCGGTAATGTCCTTCGGCTCCAGCTTTTCCGGCAGCCGGTTATCCGACTTGACGATAGCGCGGTAAAGATTGACCAGGCCGGGACCGGACAGGACGCGTTCGGCGGAGACATGACCCACTTCGGCGCGCAGTACCTCCAGAATGATGTCCTCTTCTTCGCTGTTCGGCGCAAAGTCCACGTGACCGCCCTCGCCCGGCAGGCTCACCCAGCAGCGGTTGACGTGCACCAGATGCGCCACCCCCAGGCCAGTCCCGGCACCGTATACCGCAATAGGTTTGTCTTTTTGCGCGTTACCGCCGCCGAACTGCAACACGTCGTCTTCTGACAGCATCGGGATCGCCATCGACACGGCGGTGAAGTCGTTGATCACTTCCAGATGGCTCAGCCCCAGGTTGGCCTTCATCTCTTTAATCGAAAACGCCCAGGTGTGATTGGTCATGGCAACCCAGTCTTCGGTGACCGGGCAGGCAATCGCGATACAGGCGTCCTGCACCTGAATATCATGCTCTTGCAAATATTGGCGGATCACCGCCTCCAGACTGTCAAACTCCAGGCCGGAATAGGTTTTCGCCTGGGTAATTTCACCCGTCGCCACAGTGCACAACGCCAGGCGGGCATTGGTGCCGCCTACATCACCTACGAGGGCATAGGTCATCAGTATCTTCTCCGCAAAATGAATAATAGAAAGCTGCCCACACTGTAAAATCCCGCCGCAAAAACAACAATCACCATCCTCCGCGCTGCCGTCCATTAGCGATCCAGATCACAAAAAACGTTTCAGCCTGGCGGCTTCAAGGCGATTTGAAACAAATTGCGGCAAAAAACGTCGCGCAGTGGCTGTTAACCGTCATAACTCGTAGGCACTATTACTCCGCTGTGGACCTGGCCCAGCCGGAAATTTCTTTGCGTGCCAGCGTGTCGATTGTCTGGCAAGCTAGCGCTATAACCCAATCACCCGTTCGCCCTGCCAGCCAGAGGGCCATTGACAAGGGATCCCCGCATGTTGCACCCGCGCGCCAATGCCATGTTGGCCTTCGCTCTGCCTGCTCTCATTATCGGTTCTGCCTCAAGTTTGGTGCTCATTCTGGTGATGAAGTTCGCCGAGGCCCTGCAACGGCTGCTCTGGGTCAATGTTCCCGCAGCGTTGAATATCGACACTCACTCCCCCTGGTGGCTGGTGGGCATGTTAACGCTCACCGGCGTCGCCGTCGGGCTGATTATCCGTTTTCTCCCCGGCCATGCAGGGCCGGATCCGGCGACCGAGTCTTTGATCGGTATGCCGTTGCCGCTTTCTGCGGTGCCTGGGCTGGGGCTGGCGTTGATTATTGGCCTGGCGGGCGGCGTCAGTTTGGGACCGGAAAATCCGATCACCGCCATCAATATTGCGCTGGTGGTGGCGGCAGGTTCGCGTTTGCTGCCGAAAGTGCCGCGTATGGACTGGATTATTCTCGCGGCGGCCGGCACCATCGGCGCGCTGTTTGGCACCCCGGTCGCCGCGGCGCTGATCTTTTCGCAAACCCTGGCGGGCAATAATGACGTTCCCTTGTGGGACAGGCTATTTGCCCCGCTGATGGCGGCAGCGGCGGGAGCGGTCACCACCCAGCTATTTTTCACCCCGAATTTCTCACTGCAAATTGATGCCTATGCCGCGACCCGGCTGGCAGATATTTTCAGCGGCTCGGTAGTCGCCCTGATCGCCATCGCGCTGGGTATGGTAGCCGTGTGGAGTTTTCCGCACATTCATCGCCTATTTCATTCGATTAAGAATCCGGTGCTGATGCTGGGGTTAGGCGGCTTTGTGCTCGGCCTGCTGGCGCTGATCGGCGGTGAAATCACGCTGTTCAAAGGGCTGGACGAAATGAAGCAGTTAGCCATCGGTGAGAATTTCTCCGTCACGGAACTGATGCTGATTACGCTGACTAAACTGGCGGCGCTGGTGATTGCCGCTGCCAGTGGTTTTCGCGGCGGGCGCATCTTCCCAGCGGTGTTTGTCGGCGTAGCCTTGGGGCTGATGCTGCATCAGCACGTGCCGGCCGTGCCGGCAGCCATTACCGTTTCCTGCGCCATTATGGGGTTGGTACTGGTGGTCACGCGTGACGGCTGGCTCAGCCTGTTTATGGCCGTTGCGGTGGTGCCGGAGCTGCATCTGCTGCCGGTGCTGTGCATCGTGATGCTGCCCGCCTGGCTGGTGCTGGCGGGCAAACCGCTGATGCTGGTGGGCAAGGGCAAACAGCTTCCCCCGCGCGAAGATTAAGCCAGCGCGAATTCCGCTGCGGCGCGCGCATGGATGTCGGTGGTGTCGAATACCGGCACTGACGCATCTTGCGCGCTGACCAGCAGGCCTATTTCGGTACAGCCGAAAATAATGCCCTGAGCCCCCTGCTGCTCCAGATCACCGATAATGCGGCGATACTCGTCGCGCGACGCATCGCGGATTTTACCCAGGCACAGTTCCTCATAAATAATGCGGTGCACAATGTCACGATCGGCGGCTACGGGAGTGACCACCTCGATACCGT
The DNA here is from genome assembly GCF_046531865.1 of Serratia sp. AXJ-M. Lineage (NCBI taxonomy): Bacteria > Pseudomonadati > Pseudomonadota > Gammaproteobacteria > Enterobacterales > Yersiniaceae > Serratia > Serratia sp. AXJ-M. The sequence continues at coordinate 3,714,940 of NZ_CP059394.1, forward strand.
GCTTTTCCTGCAGTCGCCCACGGTAGAACTCCTGCTCCATGGTAAAGCGCGTACCGAGCAGCCCAACGCGACGAATATCCTGTTGGCGCACCTGCAGCGCGGTGGCGTCGGCGATGTGGATCAGCGGTAAACCGCTGGCCTGCTCGACCGCATCCGCCACCTTGTGCATGGTGTTGGTGCAAATGACGATGGCCTGCGCACCGGCGGCGCGTAACGAGGTCGCCGCGTCAGCCAACAAGCGCCCGGCGCCGTCCCAGTCGCCCTGATGCTGCAGGCGTTCCACCTCGTGAAAGTCGACGCTGTAGAGCACGATTTTAGCGGAATGCAGACCGCCCAGCCGTTGCTTAACCTGTTCATTGATCGTGCGGTAATAAGGAATGGTCGATTCCCAGCTCATACCGCCCAGCAGTCCCAGCACTTTCATCATTGCTCCTCGTTTTCATCGCCGTAATTCTTCGACATTACCTCAGAATCACGGCGGATACGACGGCTTATTTCGCGCCGGAATTCACCGGCTGGCGCGCCTCGAACCAGCGCTGACGCAGCGTGTCGTACACCCAGTTATAGAGCATGGTGTACGGCAGGAAGAACAGGAAGAAACCGATCTCCAGCATAAAGGCCTGAACGAAAGAAATGCTCAGCATCCAGGCGGCAATCGGCACGCCGATCAGCACAAAACCGGCCTCAAAGCCCAGCGCGTGAAACACCCGCACTTTAAGGTTACGTGCCACACGGCTCACCGGCCACAGGCGGTCAAATACCGTGTTATAAACCATGTTCCAAACCATGGCGACGGTGGATAACATCACCGCCAACGCACCGATCTGCACCATCGAACGGTTGAGCAGCCAGGCGCCCAGCGGGGCGCAAATCATCACTGCGATAGCCTCAAAACCGACGGCGTGGACGATACGTTCAATGAAAGACTTGTTTTGCAGTTGCATACATCACCTGTTTTTTACCTTATAAATTTGTAGGGGCGCTGCAAGCCGCGCCCGTGTTACCAGGAGCGAATTTATTCGCCTCCTATGAAAACCAGGTGATTATCATCGAGTTTTTGAGTAGATTAAAGATAAGTTCCATCTATAAAGTAGATACATCATGCGTTACTCCCCCGAAGCTTTGCTGGCCTTCGTTGAAGCCGCCGCCCTGGGCTCTTTTTCCGCCGCGGCCCGTAAGCTGCGTAAAAGCCAGTCGACCATCAGTACCGCCATCGCCAATCTTGAGGCCGATCTGGGTTTGATCCTGTTCGATCGCCAGGCACGCCAGCCGGTACTGACAGCCGCTGGGCGGAAAGTGCTGGGCCATGTACAGGAAATTCTTGCGGCCAGCGAACGGTTGGATGCCCTGAGCATTCGGCTGGCGGACAATATAGAGCCGCGCTTAAGCGTAGTGTTTTCCGATACCTATCAGCCGAAACACCATGACCGGCTGATGCAGCAGTTCGAGCTGCGTTATCAGGATATCGAACTGGAGTGGATGATCGCTGAAGAAGGTGACGTGATTGACCTGCTGCAAATCGGTCGCGCGCACCTGGGCATGGTTGAGGTGCAAAAACAGTATCCGCCAGACATCGCCTTTGCCCGGCTGCCGGAGCAAACCGAAATGGGGCTGTTCGTCGCACATTCGCACCCGATGGCGCAAACTGCCTCGCCCACGCCTGAACAACTGTCCAGCACGCGGCAACTTATCCTGAACACCTATACCGGTGCCGAAACCGCCCGCTCTGGCGGGCTGGTATGGTCAGCCCCCAGCTATCTGCTGTTGCTGGAAATGGCGGAACAAGGGTTTGGCTGGGCGGTACTGCCCCGCTGGCTGGTGCAGCAATACGGTCACAACAGGCTCACCGAACTGCGTCCGCGCGGCTGGCCCAAGCTGATATCGGTGGATGCGGTTTGGTCTAAGCTGACCCCACCGGGACCGGCGGGGTACTGGATGCTGGAGCGGCTTTTGGAAAGCTAACAGGTTCAGGCCGCCGCGTTACGTGACTGTAGGGCACTTGAGATCGTTTGCAGCAGTTCGGGAATGTCCATCTTCGGCAGCACCACTTCGACAAAGGCCAGCTGTGGGCTGTCGGCCACTTCGCTCAGCGCCTGGCGCAGCTGTTCCGGTTCGGTAACGCGTAACGCTTTCACTTGACGTTCAGCACCTAACGCCTGCGGCAGTTGGGTCCAGTTCCAATGAGCGATGTCGTTATAACGCTGGTTCGGGCCGTGGATTGCCCGTTCAATGGTGTATCCGTCATTATTCAGCAGGAAGATCACCGGCTTCAGCCCATCGCGCAACATCGATCCCAATTCCTGCACCGTCAGCTGTGCTGAACCGTCGCCAATCAGCAGCACCACTCGCCGCTCCGGCTCCGCCGTCTGTGCACCGAACGCCGACGGCAGCGTGTAACCGATAGATCCCCACAGCGATTGGACGATGAAGCGGCAGCCTTGTGGCAAGCTTAGCGATGCCGCGCCAAAACAGGCAGACCCCTGCTCGGCGAGCAGGATATCGCCCGGCCGCAAAAAGCCCTGTATCTGTTGCCAGAAACCGTGCTGATCCAGACCACTGCCGTTCGGATCCGGCAACGCTGAACGTTTAATCTCAGACCGTTGCCATTGGTTGGCCAGCGACAACGTTAACTGGTGTAACGCGATAACCGCGTCACGCATCGGGATTTGACTGAATACCTGCTGCCCCACACGCGCTTCAAAGGGCTGAAGATCAATACATTTCTCGGCAGGAAGGTGCTGACTGAATCCGGCGGTAATGGTATCGGTAAAACGTACGCCAACATTAATGATCACGTCGGCGTTCTCAATCAGCTGTTTTACCTGTGGCTCGCTAGCCGCACCGACGTAGGTCCCGGTGAAACAGGCATGAGTTTCGTCCAATACGCTCTTGCCAAGCAGCAAGGTTGAATGTGGCATATCCACCTCATTCATCCACTGCTCCAGCACCTTTTCAGCACCGAAGCGTTCGGCCAGGAAATCGGCCAGCAGAGAAACCCGCCGGGCCGGTAACAGCAACTCCCGTGCGGCGGCGATAAAGGCCTGCAGTGATGCCGGTGAAAGATTGGCCTGTCGTAGCATTAACGGGGCAGGCTTTGACACCAGCGGCGCTTCAGCCACGTCGCTCGGCAGCAGCAGATAGACCGGACGACGCTCGAACAGCGCGGTAGTCAGCAGGCGATCTATTTCCCCTTCGGCGTTATCGGCGGTGAGGCTGGCCTGAGCCACGGTCACCTCTTTCGCCATGCGGGCGAAGTGACCAAAATCCCCGTCGCCCAGGGAGTGATGCAACAATTCACCAGCCCGTTGCGCACGCAGAGCCGGGGCGCCCACCACGTGGATCACCGGCAGGTATTCGGCATAGCTGCCGGCAATACCGTTGACTGCGCTCAGTTCACCTACGCCAAAAGTCGTCAACAAGGCGGCGGCTGGTTTACAACGCGCGTAACCGTCAGCAGCATAGGCGGCATTAAGTTCATTGGCGCACCCTACCCAGGTGATATGCGGGTGATCGATCACGTGATCAAGAAACTGCAGGTTATAGTCACCAGGCACGCCAAAGAAGTGCCGGATGCCGATCTGAGCTAAACGATCGAGTAGGTAATCAGCCACCGTATAGTTCTTATTCATGATCATCACCTGCCAAGGGTTAGGATTTTCAGTATTAAGTATCGAAGATGTTGTATAAATTTCGAACTTTATGTCTGAAAGGTAACTGGAAACCCTGCGTTACATCCCTGCCCCATTGGCTGGCATTGGGCCGCTCTGATAAGCCATGTTGATATACAGGCTGTTTAGCGTGATCGCAGCCTCTGACAAATGTGGTGAAAGCGCATACACTAAAATTCATTTCACCTCCGCTGAAAAGGGTTCGTATGCTCTACCAGGCTGATTCTTCACGTTATCAAAGTATGGAATACCGTCGCTGCGGTCGCAGCGGGCTAAAGCTCCCGGCCATTTCACTTGGCTTATGGCATAACTTTGGTGACGTCACGCTGTATGACAATGCTCGCAAGCTGATCCACTGCGCGTTTGATCTCGGCATTACCCATTTCGATCTGGCCAACAATTATGGCCCGCCGCCCGGCTCCGCCGAGGAAAACTTCGGTCGCATTCTCAAGGCGGATTTGAAGTCCTGGCGCGATGAACTGATCATCTCGTCAAAGGCCGGTTACACCATGTGGCCCGGGCCTTATGGGGATTGGGGATCGAAAAAGTACCTGGTCGCCAGCCTGAATCAAAGCCTGCAGCGCATGGGGCTGGAATACGTGGACATCTTCTATCACCATCGACCGGATCCGGACACGCCGCTGGAAGAAACCATGGCCGCCCTGGATTTGCTGGTACGACAGGGCAAGGCGCTTTACGTCGGGTTGTCCAACTACCCTGCCGATCGTGCGCGCCAGGCGTTCAGCATTCTGCAGCAGCTCGGCACGCCCTGCGTGATCCATCAGCCGAAATACTCCATGTTCGAACGTTGGGTGGAGCCAGAATTGTTGGATACGCTGGAAGAACACGGTGTGGGTTCTATCGCCTTCTCACCGCTGGCCGGCGGCCTGTTGACCGATCGTTATCTGCAGGGCATTCCCCAGGATTCACGCGCTGCCAGCGGCAGCCAGTTCCTGCAACCCGATCAGCTCACCGAGGATAAACTGGGAAAAATTCGTCGACTTAATGCACTGGCGCAGCAGCGCGGACAGAAGCTGTCGCAAATGGCGCTGGCCTGGGTATTGCGTGGCGATCGCGTCACTTCGGCACTGATTGGCGCCAGCAAGACCAGCCAAATTGAAGACGCCGTAGGCATGTTGGCTAACCGCACCTTTAGCGATGATGAAATTAAGCAGATCGAGCAAATATTAATGTAATCGCTTACAATTATCGCCGGTTTATCGCCGGCGATAACGCCTGCCGTGCCAGACAAATCTTAAATCACTCTCCCTGCCCCGTTTTTAAGAATGCCGCTAAGATTCAACCCTATCCACAAAGGCTAATATGCCGATATTGCAGGTAAAACTATAAGGCTGTTTTATAAACTGATGAACGCGCTTCATTAATTGTAAAACCGGCCAAGCCGCTACGGCGGAAAGGAGCATTCATGTTTAAACCTCTGTTATTGGCCGCTCTGTTGGTGGTGTCAACGCTGCCTGCCATCCAGCCAGCGCAGGCGGAAGGGCTGAGTATCGATCTGATGCCGGGCGTCTCATTACGTATCGGTGAGCAAGACAATCGCGGCCGTTACTGGGACGGTTATGACTGGCGCGACCGCGACTGGTGGCAGGGCCATCAGGGTCGGTACCTGGGTGAACGCAATCGTCGGGGCTACAACTGGGATGGTTATCGCTGGCGAGACAACAATTACTGGCGCAAGAATTATTACTATCATGAGGGGCGCTATCGTAAATACGATAAGCACTATTATAAGCACCATGAGAAGCATCACGGGAAAGGCCGACGTCATGACGATCGCGATCATCGCCACCATGACCACGATGATTGACGGCCAAAGGCCGTCAGCCCGCCTAATACCCCTCATTTAACAGAGCGAGAAACCCGGGGCGCCCGGGTTTCCGCTGATATTGAGCTTGAGTGAACCGCATTAGACTCAATGTCGGCCTTTCATTTGGTGTCCGCTCAGAGAAGGCTGCTGACCAGCAGGTAGCCGTTCAGCCCAACCACCACCAGCACGATCACTTTCCCTATCGCCTGTATGCTGCGGCTGTTGACCATCTCCCCCATCAGCTCGCGGTTGCCGGTGAACGACAACAGCGGCACCAGCGCCAGCGCAATACCGAAACTCAGCAGCACCTGGCTCAGTACCAGAATACGCGTAGCGTCCATGCCCATCATAATGACGATAAACGACGGCAGCATGGTGACCACCCGGCGCACCCACAGCGGAATATAAAAGTGTACAAATCCCTGCATCACAACCTGCCCTGCCAGCGTCCCCACCACGGTGGAAGATAATCCGGCAGCGACCAGACTCAGTCCGAAGATGGTCGCTGCCGCCTGACCCAATAGCGGCTGCAGCGTCAGATAAGTCTGATCGAGATCGGCAATGCCGCTGTGGCCATTAAAATGGAAGGCCGCAGCGGCGGTAGCCATCATCGCCAGGTTAACAAAACCGGCTATGGTCATGGCAATGGCGACGTCAAACTTGGTGGCCGCGTAGCGATCGGCTTTTGAATGCTCACCGCCGGTCTGGGTTAATGACGAATGCAGATAAATCACGTGCGGCATGATGGTGGCGCCGAGCACCCCGGCAGCCAAAAATACCGCGTCGCCGTTCGGCAGGTCCGGTATCGCCATGCCTTTCAACAAAGGCTCCAACTGCGGTTGTGAAAATACCAATTCCACCATATAAGCTGCGGCAACAAACAGCAGCAAACCGCCGATCACCATTTCCAGCGGTTTCTGCCCGCGTTTTTGCAGCATCAGGATAAGGAACGTGGCGATACCGGTCAGGATTGCCCCTTGCAGCAGCGTGACGCCCAGCAGCAGTTTGAAGCCAATCGCTGCACCAATAAACTCGGCCAAATCTGTGGCCATGGCAATGATTTCCGCCTGAACCCAATAGGCCCAAACCGCCGGACGCGGGAAACGATCGCGAATGTGCTCTGCCAGATTTTTACCGGTGGCAATACCGAGTTTTGCGGACAACAGCTGGATCAACATCGCCATGACGTTGGCCCACACCACCACCCACAACAGGGTGTAGCCAAAGGAAGCGCCTGCCTGGATGTTGGTGGCAAAATTACCGGGATCGATATAGCCGATAGCCGCTATGAATGCGGGGCCCATCAAGGAAAGTTTGATCTTCCTGGCAGGACGACTGGTGGTTTCAACCACATCACTGTTCAGCATGTTCTGAACCCTTACTTCTATTAAGCCTGTGGTTATCTTATGTAAATGATAATAATTATCAAGTGCATTTAGAGCGGTAATGCTTATCTCTGCGATAGAAAATAACCACGGGTTTAACGAAGGGTTTGGCGGGTAAGTGAACATTTACCGCACTGAACGAAGTTCTATCCTGGGAAAAATCCTTTGGATGATCCATTTAGCGCAAGAATATGAATTTCATATGGATTGATTAACCTCTTGATTTTTTATGCTTTACCGTACAAGTTTAAGATGTTTCCCCCTATGATTTTCCATATTTGCAATAGAGCTCTCGTTTTTAAACGTGGCGTTACATAAAATGACATCCGAAATTCAGCCTGCCTCAAGTTTGGAGCAAACATGTCCCATATTGCGCACTTTGCGTTGGCGTTAGTGGTCGTCGCGATCCTGGCACTTTTAGTGTGTCGCGATCGTAAAAGCATCCGCATTCGCTATGTTATTCAACTGTTGGTTATTGAAGTACTGCTGGCCTATTTTTTCCTGCATTCGGAAGCGGGTTTAGGCTTTGTAAAAGGATTTGCCGCGCTGTTTGACAAGCTGCTCGGGTTTGCTGGGCAAGGGACTGATTTTGTATTCGGCGGTATGGGCGACAAAGGTCTGGCCTTCTTCTTCCTGAAGGTACTGTGCCCAATCGTCTTTATCTCTGCGCTGATCGGTATTCTGCAATACATTAAAGTACTGCCGTTTATCATCCGCATTATTGGTACCGTGCTGTCAAAAGTAAACGGTATGGGCAAGCTGGAGTCCTTCAACGCCGTCAGCTCGCTGATCCTGGGCCAGTCTGAAAACTTCATCGCCTATAAAGATATTCTGGGCAAGATGTCAGAAAAGCGCATGTACACCATGGCGGCAACCGCGATGTCCACGGTTTCCATGTCCATCGTTGGCGCTTACATGACCATGCTGGACGCCAAGTTTGTGGTGGCGGCGCTGGTACTGAACATGTTCAGCACCTTTATCGTGCTGTCATTGGTCAACCCTTATGACACCAGTAAAGAAGAAGAGCTGCATCTGGGCAACCTGCACGAAGGCCAGAGCTTCTTCGAAATGCTGGGCGAATACATCCTGGCGGGTTTCAAAGTCGCGATTATCGTTGCTGCGATGCTGATCGGCTTTATTGCCCTGATCGCCGCGCTCAACGGCCTGTTCAGCGCCATCTTCGGCCTGAGCTTCCAGGAAATCCTGGGCTACTTCTTCTATCCATTCGCCTGGATTATGGGTATTCCTAAGCACGAAGCGTTGCAGGTTGGCAGCATCATGGCGACCAAGCTGGTTTCCAACGAATTCGTGGCGATGATGGAGCTGCAGAAGGTTTCTGCTGAACTCTCTCCGCGCAGCCTGGGTATCCTGTCAGTGTTCCTGGTTTCCTTCGCCAACTTCTCTTCCATCGGCATCGTAGCCGGTGCGATTAAAGGGCTGAACGAGCACCAGGGCAACGTGGTTTCCCGCTTTGGTCTGAAGCTGGTTTACGGTTCTACGCTGGTCAGCATCCTGTCTGCGTCGATCGCAGGCCTGGTTCTGGGCTAAGCTTAAAAGCCAGTCATGCAAAGGTCGCTTCGGCGGCCTTTTTTATTGCCTGCGATTCTTCTGTAACTGCTGACATAACAGGAGGCGTTACGGTGATTCAATATGGGAAAAGACAGAAAGCAAAAAGCCGACCCTAAGGTCGGCTTTTTAAATGGTGGTGGAGCTAGACGGGATCGAACCGTCGACCTCTTGCATGCCATGCAAGCGCTCTCCCAGCTGAGCTATAGCCCCACAAAAGTGGTACGCTTTAACCGGCGTTACGGTATTCCCCAACCCTTCTGAGATAAAGGTTGGTGGAGCTAGACGGGATCGAACCGTCGACCTCTTGCATGCCATGCAAGCGCTCTCCCAGCTGAGCTATAGCCCCAATCCACAATCACGAAATCCTGTGAACGGGGCGCATAATATGAAACCCCTGAAAAACTGTCAACGGCTAAATTGAATTAGTCGATCAAGCGCTGAAAAAGCCGCCAAATCAGCGCGTTTCACGCTAAAAAATCGCCATGACGGACAAAAATCAGCCATCGCCGCCTGACTTCACAAAAAACAAAAAACCTTATCCATTGTGTTGATTTTTAATTAACGGAATGTTAGCGAAATACCCTTGAGTCATCTCGCCCACAGGCATAGACTTCCCCGCGTCTTAAATCCCACAACAATAAACCGAGTCAGTTATGTCGTTGCATTCACCAAAAGAAATCGCTGCGTTAGCCATTCAGGCCGGCGTAAACAAAAACCGGGCGTCGCTTGCCAACCTGCTCATTCTGGGCTTTCTCGCCGGTGCCTTTATCGCGACCGGCTTCCTGTTGGATATCCACGTGATCGGCACCCTGCCGGCCGAATGGGGCTCCTTCGGCGCATTGCTGGGCGCTGCCGTCTTCCCGATAGGGCTTATCCTGACGATTCTGGCCGGCGGCGAGCTGCTGACCGGTAATATGATGACCCTGCCGATAGCCTGGTTTGCTCGCCAAATTTCGCTGCTTGCTGTCGTGCGCAACTGGTTCTGGGTCACCCTGGCCAACTTCGCCGGTAGCCTGGCCGTCGCCTATTTCTTTGGCCACCTGCTTGGCCTGACCGAAGGCGCCTTCCTGCACAAAACCCTGTCCATTGCACAAGCCAAGGTAGATGCCGACTTCCTGCACGCCTTTATATCCGGCGTAGGCTGCAATTGGTTGGTGTGCCTGGCGGTGTGGCTGGCCTTTGCCAGCAAGGATGTGCCGGGCAAAGTGATTGGCATGTGGTTCCCGGTGATGGCGTTTGTCGCCATCGGCTTCCAGCACGTGGTGGCGAACATGTTTATTATCCCGGCGGCCATTTTTGCCGGTGGTTTAAGTTGGAGCCAATACCTGCCCAACTTCACGGCCGTGTTTCTCGGTAACGCGCTGGGCGGCGCCGGTTTCGTCGGCCTGATGTACTTCCTCGCCTACCGCCCCACCGTGCCGGCCGCTGAACAGGCCTGATCGACAGCGACAAAAAAAGCCCCGGGATTGCTCCACGGGGCTTTTTCATTATAGGCTCAGAAACTATCAGGCCTGAGCTTCACGCCCGGCGATGTAAGCCAATGCCAGATCGATACGCTGTAGAGAACGTGCCTGACCGATGGCATGCACGGTCACATCCATGCCTGGTGACTGACCGGCACCGGTGACCGCTACGCGCAGCGGCATACCTACCTTGCCCATACCGACGCCCAGCTCATCAGCCGTGCCCTGAATGGCATCATGCACGTTTTCCGGCGTCCAGGCGGTGATGGCCGCCAATTTGGCGCGTACCGCTTCCAGCGGCTGACGTGCAACCGGGCGCAGGTGTTTTTTCGCAGCGTCAGCGTCGAACTCGCTGAAGTCTTCGTAGAAGTAACGGCAAGACTCAGCCATTTCCTTCAACGTTTTGCAGCGCTCGCCCAGCAGCTTAACGATATCTTTCAGCTCCGGACCGTTGCGGGTTTCAATGCCCAGTTGCTCCACGTGCCACGCCAGATACACGGCAACTTCTTCGGCCGGCATATGGTTAATGTAATGATGGTTCAACCACTGCAGCTTTTCGGTATTGAAGGCGCTGGCGGATTTGTTGATCGCTTCCAGCGTGAAGAACTCTTTCATCTCATCAATAGAGAAGATTTCCTGATCGCCATGTGACCAACCCAGACGCACCAAATAGTTCAGCAACGCCTGCGGCAGATAACCGTCATCGCGATACTGCATCACGCCCACGGCACCGTGACGTTTAGACAGCTTTTTACCGTCGTCACCGAGGATCATCGAAACGTGGGCGTATTCCGGTACCGGTGCGCCCAGCGCTTTCAGGATGTTGATCTGGCGCGGGGTGTTGTTGATGTGGTCTTCACCGCGGATCACGTGGGTGATCTCCATATCCCAGTCGTCGATCACCACGCAGAAGTTATAGGTCGGCGCACCGTCCGTACGACGAATGATCAGATCGTCCAGTTCCTGGTTGCTGAATTCGATCGGACCACGGATCTTGTCATCGAAGATTACCGAGCCTTCCTGTGGGTTACGGAAACGCACCACGTGCGGCTCGTCGTCGGTGTGGCTGCATTGGCTGTCGCGGCAGTGGCCGTCGTAACGCGGTTTTTCACCGTTTTCCATCTGCTTTTCACGCAGCGCTTCCAGACGTTCCTTCGAGCAATAGCATTTATAAGCAGTTCCCTGCACCAGCATGTCGTCAATCACCGCGTTATAACGGTCAAAACGCTTGGTCTGGAAGTACGGGCCTTCGTCCCAATCCAGGTTTAACCAGTTCATGCCATCCATAATTGCGTCGATAGCATCCTGGGTCGAGCGTTCCAAATCGGTATCTTCGATACGCAGAACGAACTCACCGCCAGCATGGCGAGTGAATAGCCAGGAGTAAAGCGCAGTACGGGCGCCACCGACGTGAAGATAGCCGGTTGGGCTCGGTGCAAAACGGGTTTTGATTTTCATTGGGTTCACTGCCTTATTACGCAACGCATGTCAGCGGTTGCCGACGATTGCTCGGAATTTAAAAAAGTGGCCGACATTGTATCACCACGCGCTAATTCCTCAACGCTGACACGATATTGCTGCATCAGCTTTCATCATCTCTGCGGCGCTTTTCGCATAACAATGTGCAAAGAATCAGCATTGCTGGCGATAAATATCGCATCCTGTTTAAATTTGCGGCGAACGATTGAAATCATTTTAAAAACCGTTGACTCACTTTCAACTATCCCTATAATGCGACTCCAACAAGACGGGGCGATTAGCTCAGTTGGTAGAGCATCTCCTTTACACGGAGGGGGTCGGCGGTTCGAGCCCGTCATCGCCCACCATCTTGTTGAGCAGTAAAGCAGTAAGAAATGAGAAGAATGAGGGTGATTAGCTCAGTTGGTAGAGCATCTCCTTTACACGGAGGGGGTCGGCGGTTCGAGCCCGTCATCACCCACCACTCATTCTCTTGTTTAGCAGTACCTGGAAGTCCTGAAGTGGGTGATTAGCTCAGTTGGTAGAGCATCTCCTTTACACGGAGGGGGTCGGCGGTTCGAGCCCGTCATCACCCACCACTTCTGCGGGTCGTTAGCTCAGTTGGTAGAGCAGTTGACTTTTAATCAATTGGTCGCAGGTTCGAATCCTGCACGACCCACCAATACAGAAAAAAGCGCCCTTTGGCGCTTTTTTCGCATCTGTACCACCTTAATTCCCGCAAACTTCTTGATCACATATTTTTCCGTGTCGTGCTGGATGAGAACCTGCGTTCAGGTTCGAGCCGAGCGAAGCGAGACGACAACGCACAGCGTTGCCCGCAGGGCGAGGCCCAAGGCCGAGTCAATCCTGCACGACCCACCAATACAGAAAAAAGCGCCTTTTGGCGCTTTTTTCGCATCTGCGCCCTGATAATCTCTATAAGCCTCACCACGTCCGCCCTGCCCCTGAAAATAATCATCCCCCTGCGCCGCCAATAGAAAAGGCGCTGCAAGCAGCGCCCTTGGGCTATCCTGGCGTTGCCGAGCGGATTATCAGGCCGCCAGCGTCGCCCCGCCGTCAATCACGATATCCTGCATGGTGATATGGCTGGCGCGATCGGAAGCCAGGAACAAAATGGCATCGGCGATTTCCTGCGGCTGGGCAATTTTCCCCAGCGGAATACCCAGCTTGAACTGTTCCGGGAAACCGTTGATGGTGTTCTGTTCCCCCGTTTCGTCCTGCCACATGCCGCGCTGCATAGGGGTATTGGTCGAGCCGGGCGAAACCAGGTTGCAACGTACGCCATAAGGCGCCATTTCCAACCCCACGGTTTGGCACAGGCTACGCAACGCCGCTTTGGAAGCGCAATAGGCCGCCATGCCAACACGCGGTACATGCGCCGCATTGGATGCCACGCTGACAATAGCGCCGCGTCTCTGGCGACGGAATACCGGCAGGGCATGGCGGAACATATTGAATGCACCCCCGGCATTAACCGCCAGGCAGGCCTGCCAGTCTGCGGTGCTGGTTTCGTCCGCCAGCCCCATGCGCAGAATACCGGCGCCGTTGACCAACACGTCCAACTCACCCTGCTCCACCAGCAAACGCCCGCACAGGGCATCTACCGCATCGCTGTCGGCGATATCCAGCACTTCGGTGCGAAACGCGTATTCCGGTTCGCCAAAATGCTTATCGAAACCAATTACCTCGGCACCGGCCCGCACAAACGCCAATGCGGTCTCCAGGCCAATCCCGGCGCCCGCGCCGGTAACCCAGACTCGTTTGCCGGCAAAATCGCCCTGTTGACTCATCAGGCTTTCCCCTCTGACAACAGCGCCCACCAACCATCAATGGTCGGGTTCTTGGCCAGGGCGATAAAATCGATATCGCCGCGGATCTTACGCCAGCGTGCCGCCAACTCCATGATCCGCACTGAATCCAGACCGTAGTCGATCAGGTTCTCGTCGTCACCCATGTCTTCGCTGTCTTCGTCGAGGAAAGGCATGATTTGCTGACGCAACGCCGCTTTGCTGGTGATCCCTGGCAGCAGCTCGGCGGTGGTAACCACGCGGCCACAGCGGCCGGCCGTGTAACGCAGCGCCATCAGGTGCTCTTCGCGGGAGAAGTCGGCCAGACCATCAGCAACCATAAACGGCTGAATGTTACGCATAAAGGCATCGATCGCCGTGGTCATGCAGCCGATATGGGCGTAAACACCACAGATGATCAGCTGATCGCGGCCTGACTCCTGCAGAATTTCCTGCAGCGGTGAACGGTGGAAGGCGCTGTAACGCCATTTCACCAGCACAGTGTCGTCTTCTTCCGGCGCCAGCGCGGCGACCACCGCCTGTTGCTCCGGGTGCTTGTTCAATCCAGGCCCCCACATATCATTGAGCAACGCCCGATCTTCATCGCTCTGCTGATTAGGCTGCGCGGTGTAAAACACCGGGATGCCCTGAGATTTGCAGTAGCGGCGCAGGTTGGCGATGTTCTCCACTACCTGTTTGATCAACGGGCTGTCTTCACCCCAGAAATTCAGAAAATACTGCTGCATGTCGTGGATCAACAGTGCAGCGCGCTGCGGTTCCACCGTCCAGCTCACTTTGTTGGTCGGCAGTTCAGCCTGAGTCGGCAACGCGTAATCATTAAGTTTTGGAATGGCCATGACTTATTCTCCCTGGACCTGAGTCAGTTGTTGCGCCTCCAGGCGTTGGCGCAACAGTTTTTTATCCACTTTGCCAACCGGGGTGAGCGGCAGCGTCTCAACCTGTATAAAGCGGTCGGGTAATTTGAATTCGGCCACGCCCTCGGCGCGTAAATGGCGACGCAAAACGACCGGTTTCAATGGGCTGGTGGCGATAATGTAGGCGCAGCTTTTTTCGCCCATCAACTCGTCCGGCATCGAAACCAACGCCGCATTGATCACTTCCGGGTGACGCAGCAGCAGGTTTTCGATCTCCTCGGCGGCAATCTTCTCACCACCGCGGTTGATTTGGTCTTTCTGACGCCCTTCAACCTTCACGTAGCCGTCTTCAGTCAGGCTAATCAAGTCGCCGGAGCAGTAGAAACCGTCTTTATCGAAGGCGGCGGCATTATGTTCCGGGCTTTGGTAATAACCGCGGAAGGTATAGGGGCCACGGGTCATCAGACGCCCGGTCTCGCCGACAGGCAGCGGATTACCGTCGTCATCGGCCACCCAAAGTTCGTCATCCGGCGACATCGGGCAGCCCTGAGTAGTCAAAATATGTTGGTCGTCATCATCCAGCCGGGTGTAGTTCACCAGGCCTTCCGCCATGCCGAACACCTGCTGCAGCTGACAGCCGATTTCGGCCGGAATGCGCGCGGCCAGGGTTTCCCCCAGCTTGGCACCGCCCACCTGCAACAGCTTCAGGCTGGCCAACTGCTGGCAACCGCCCCATTCCTCAATGGCCTGCAGCCACAGCGTTACCGCCGGTGGCACCAGCGCCGTCACGTTAATCTGGTGCTGTTCTATTAAGCGGAAGCATTGCCCGGCATCCGGATCGCTGGCGAACACCACCAGCCCACCACCGTAAAACACGCCCAACACGCCAGGCGAGCTCATCGGATAGTTGTGTGCTACCGGCAGTGCGCACAGATAACGGGTTTCGTCATCAAAATGACAAATCTCCACGCTGCGGCGAATGCTGTAGTAGTAGTCGTTGTGGGTACGTGGGATCAGCTTCGGCGTGCCGGTACTGCCACCGGAGAGTTGGAAGAACGCTACCTGATCGGCCGCGGTTGGCGCAGCCACGAAATCGCCGCAATCCTCTTCCAGCCAGCTCGCCAGCGACTGCTCACCCTGTTCCTCACTGCGCAAAGCGACCAGGCGCAATGAAGGATGTTCAGCGCGAAACGTCGTCAGGTATTCGTCGTTACCGAACAGGCCATGCTGACGATCGGCAATCAGCAACGCCGGTTTGATCTGCGCCGCATAGGCATTCAGCTCATTGCGTTGGTGGCTAAACAGCGCATTTACCGGCACCACGCCAATTTTCAACAGCGCAAAGAAAGTCACGTAGAACTCGACCACGTTACCCAACTGCACCAGCGCGGTATCGCCGCTGTGTATGCCCCGACGCAGCAAGGCCGCAGCCAGCCGATCGGAGAGTTGATTAAGCTGGCGATAGCTCAGGCTGCGTTGCGGGTCGATCAGCGCGATGGCGTCATTTTTAGCCTGGCGGGTGATGATGTCGGTCAATGGCCGGTCGGTCCAATATCCCCGTTCGCGATAGCGACGGGCTAATGCCTCAGGCCAGGGAGTAAAAGCAATGCTCATGGAAATGTCTATCCTTGGTTCAGGCCAAACGCCCGCGAAATGGTACTGAGTTTGGTGCCGGTTTCGTGCCATTCAGATTCCGGCGAAGAGTCTTGCACAATGCCGGCTCCGGCAAAGAGTCGCACCTGGTTACCCTGCACCGTGCCACAACGGATGGTCACTACCCACTCCCCGTTGCCTTCGGCATCACACCAGCCGACGATGCCGCCAAACAGGCCGCGATCAAAAGGCTCCAGTTGCTTGATCACCTGATGCGCCAGCGCCGTTGGCGTACCGCACAGCGCCGGTGTCGGATGCAGCAGGCAGGCCAACGACAACGCGTTTTCCGCCCGGCTGGCGGCCTCGCCGTCGATTGGCGTAGACAAGTGCCACAGCGTGGTGGTGCTCAATAATTCAGGCGAGGTGGGAATGTTCAAATAACTGCAGCGATCGGCCAGCACCTGCCGCATACCTTCGGTAACAAACTGGTGCTCGTAGAGATCTTTCTCGGAAACCAACAGCTGTTGGCTGACTTCACGATCCCGCTGCGGGTCGGCGTCACGACGGGCGGAGCCTGCCAGCGGGTTGGAATAAAATTGTGCGCCGGATTTACGCAGCAGCAGTTCAGGGCTGGCGCCCAGCAATGCTCCCTGTTCCAACGGCACATGGAAATGGAAGCCATGCGGGTTTTGCGCGATGATACGCGCCATCAATGCCTGACTGTCTACCGGTTCGCGTGTTTCAATCTCCAGCAGGCGTGACAGCACCACTTTATCCAGTTGGTCACCACGGGTTGCTTCCACCGCATCTGCCACCATCTGCATGAAAGGCTGTTGTGCCGGCACTTCATTTTGGCTGATAATTTCCGGCAGGGCTTCCTGTGGTGAGGTTACGCCAGCCAAAAAGGCATCGCGCTCAAACCACTGGGTGTGCTGGGGAATAAAAAGCGCAGAGGGTTGATGAGTATCGAACGGGATCGCGCCGCACAGGACCGGGTTTTTCACCCCCGCCAGTTTGGCTTCGGCAAAAGCATGCCGTACCGCCTGCTGGAACTCGCCGTTAAGTTGATCCCCGCCCTGGGCCGGCAGCGTGATTTTGGCGAAGCAGCCCTGGGTGCTCAGGCTACGGAAAGGAGAGGTAAAGAAAAAGCCGGAGGTCGGCGACACGCCTGCTACGGACGACTCGCTCTCCTTGCTGTGCGGCTTCTTCTGCCCGGTACCCTTTACTGTCACGCTCATCGGTTCTCCCTTTCGTATCATGAACAATAACCTGTATAATAATGATTATCATTTGTATTGAATCGCGTTAAATTACCCTCGTGAATATGCTATGTCAATAAATGTAAACAGTTCTTCTATTCATTATCGTGCTATAAAACCAGCAGTTTTAATTATATAAATGATAAGTATTACTATTTAAATTCTAAGGAATGCTTTATGAAGAAGAACCTGTTCTTCGGCTTCGCACTGTTTGGCATGTTAGCCATGGGTGCAGCCCATGCCACAGAGGCCGGTTGGCCGCGTAAAATCGAAACTTCACACGGCGTAGTGACCCTGCAGCAGCCCCCTACCCGCATCGTTTCCACCAGCGTAACCGTCACCGGCACCCTGCTGGCGATTGATGCGCCAGTGATCGCCAGCGGCGCCACCACGCCCGGCAGCCGTCTCGCGGACTCACAAGGTTTCTTCCACCAATGGAGCGCTATCGCAACGCAGCGCGGCGTAAAGCGCCTGTACATTGGTGAACCCAACGCAGAAGCCATTGCCGGTGAAGCGCCCGACCTGATCATCATCTCCGCTACCGGTGCCGACTCCGCCGTACGCCTGTACGATCAGCTGTCCGCCATTGCCCCGGTGCTGGTGGTCAATTACGACGACAAAAGCTGGCAGGCGCTGGCGATAGAGCTGGGCCAGGCCACCGGGCACGAAGCCAAGGCGCAAAAAATCGTTGATGATTTCGATAGCCGGGAAAAGTCACTCAAACAACGTATGACGCTGCCGGAACAACCGACCTCCGCTCTGGTCTTCAGCGCCGACGGCAAGTCAGCCAACCTGTGGACCGCCGAATCTTCCCAGGGGCAAATGCTCAAGCAGCTGGGTTTCACCCTGGCGGTTCCGTCTGACAAGCTGAACAACAGCCGCAGCATGGGTATGCGAAAGGACATCATTCAGCTCGCCGGGGAAAACCTGGCGGAAGGGCTGAACGGCCAGACGCTGATGCTGTTTGCCAACAACGAAAGCGATGCGCAGCGGCTGATGGCCAATCCTTTCCTCGCTCACCTCCCGGCGGTGCAGCATAAGCGGGTTTATGCGCTGGGCAATGACACCTTCCGACTGGACTACTACAGCGCCAGCAACCTGCTGACGCTGTTGGAAAAACAGTTTATTTCTCAGTAGATCCCGCGGCGGGCTGGAGATCGCTTTCCTGCCCGCCAAGGCTCACCTGACGCAGACCTTTCATCGCGAACGCCAGTACCACACCCAGTACCGCCACGCCAAAACCGAAGCTGGTTGAAGTCATGGCCGGCAACATAAACGCCCCCATCGCCCCCAGCAGCAGGGCACCCAATGCGTCCCCCACCACGTTTTGCGCCGTCCACAGGCCATTAATGCGCCCCAGGAAAGCATCCGGCGTCAGGTTCTGAATCAGCCCGTACTGCAGTAATGAGTTCAGTGCGCTCAGGTAGCCAAACACCACCAGGAAGAACAGTGCCAGACCGTACCAGGGCATCAGGCCGAACAGGCCGATAGCGACAAACGCGCCAATCGCCGTCATCAGCATCATCCAGCCCGGCCGCGCCACGTGCGCCACCCGGCCACTGGTAAAGGCGCCAATTGCCGCGCCCAGCGGCACGGCGGAATACATAAAGCCCAGCTGCGCCGCACTGACCTGCCACATGCCGGACATCGCCGGGTACAGCACTCGCACCGCGCTGGCCATGGTCAGCAACGCGCCAATCAGCGCCACCATGCCAATCACCCGGTTACGAAACAGGAAGCCAAATCCGCCGGCCAGTGCGCGCAGCGGATGCTCACGCGGCTGAGGGGGTGGCAACAGCTGTGGCAACTGCAATAAAGGGATCAACGTCAGCAAGGTGCCGAAGGCCGCCAAAGCGTAGTTCCAGGTCACGCCGGCGTTGGCAATCACCAACCCGCCGATCGCCGGGGAAAGAATGGAGCCAAAACGCACCGTCAGCATGCTGATGGCACCGGCCTGAACGATATTTTCACGCCCAACCAACGCAGGCGTCGCCGCCAGCAACGCCGTCACGCCTACCGCCCCGAAGAACCCGTCCCAAACCGCCAGCAGATAAATCAGCGTTAATGACGGCGCAGGTAAAGCGGCATTTAAACAAAGACCGATAAACCCAATACCACAGGTGGAACGAGCGAAGAGGATCAGACGGCGGCGCTCGTAGCGGTCAGCCAGTACGCCCCCCATCAGCAAACCGGCAAACATGCCGCTGCCGGCCAGCGTCACTGACAACCCGACCAGCAACGTCGACCCGGTCAGGGCCTGGATCTGCACCGGGATGGCAATGGCCATCAGCCCGAGCGCCAGAATGGAAATAAAACGCGCGCAGAACACAGCGCGAAAGGCGCTATTGGTCTTAAGCAGGCCAAAATCAAGCAAAATAGAGGGCTTACTCATTAGCTTTCTCACCACAACTAAAGAAAAGGGGCAGCGTCTGTGCTGCAATAGCGAAGGGACTCATGGTACCATAGATGAAAACAATCAATAATGATAATAAATATCATTCATATTCAATCAAATAATGGATTGTTATGTTACGGATTACACGCAATTGCACACCGTCCATTCCGCTGTCCAGGGATCGTCTTGCGGGTGGCACTCCCCGCTCATTTCGTCGCAAGCTGCTTGGCTTGCTGATTGCCGTTTGCGCCCTGTTGGTCGTCATGCTGCTCAGCCTGTCGCTCGGTGCCAAATCTATCCCCTTCGACACGGTTATCCAGGCGCTCAACGGCCAATGTAGCGGCGCCGACTGCACCATCATTACCAACGCCAGGCTGCCGCGCACGCTGATCGGCGTGCTGGCGGGTATCGCCCTGGGCCTGTCCGGCGTGCTGATGCAAACCCTCACCCGCAATCCGCTGGCCGACCCCGGCATTCTCGGCGTTAACGCCGGCGCGGGGTTTGCCGTGGTATTGGGCATCACTTTCTTTGGTGCCGCCCACGTCGGCGAATATCTGTGGTTCGCCTTTGCCGGCGCGATGTTTGCCGCCCTGCTGGTGGCGCTGATCGGCGCATTGGGCGGCAGCAGCCTGAACCCGGTTCGCCTGACGCTGGCCGGCGTCGCGCTGGCGGCGGTGCTGGAAGGCATGACCTCCGGCATTTCCCTGTTGAACCCGCTGGTGTTCGATCAGCTGCGTTTTTGGCAGGCCGGTTCGCTGGATATTCAAAATATGCAGGTGGTGCGCACCGTTGCCCTGCCGATCCTGCTGGGCACAGCAATCACGCTGTGGATGAGCAAATCGCTGAACAGCCTGAGTATGGGCAATGAGTTAGCCACCGCGCTGGGCACCGGCATCGTCCGCACCCAGTTGCTGGGGTTGCTGGCGATCACATTGCTGTGCGGTGGCGCCACCGCCGCCGTTGGTCCGATAGCCTTTGTCGGGCTGATGATGCCGCACATTGCCCGGCGACTGGCCGGCTCCGAGTTGCACTGGATGCTGCCGTGGACCTTGGTATTGACCCCGATCCTGCTGCTGAGCGCCGACCTGATCGGCCGCTTCCTGGTCGCCGGTGAACTGCGCGTTTCCATCGTCACCGCGCTTATTGGCGCACCGCTGCTGATCATGCTGGTGCGCCAACGCCATATGTTCAGGAGGCAGCGCTAATGTCGATGTCCGCAGCCCGCCTGATGGCCAACCACAAAATGCGCGCCTTGTCGCGCCCGGCGCTAACCGCGCTGCTGCTGTTGCTTGCCGCTCTGGCACTGGCGATTTATGCCCTGGGTTCCGGCGCTCTGTCGCTCAGCGCTCTGCAGGTGATCGACGCCCTACGCGGTGAAGGCCCGGCCAACCTGGCGGTGATCGTTACCCAGTGGCGTTTGCCTCGCGTGATAATGGCGCTGTTGTTGGGTGCCGCGCTCGGTATCAGCGGCGCCATCTTCCAATCGCTGCTGCGTAACCCGCTCGGCAGCCCGGACGTCATCGGTTTTAATACCGGTGCTTACAGCGGCGTACTGGTGGCAATAGTGCTGTTTAACGGCGGCATTCTCGGCATCACCTCCGGGGCACTGGCCGGTGGCTTGCTGACCGCCGCGCTGATTTATCTGCTGGCATGGCGCAACGGCGTCGAGTCATTCCGTTTGATTATCGTCGGTATTGCCGTTCGCGCCCTGCTGGTGGCCGGCAATACCTGGCTGATCATCAGCGCTTCGCTGGAATCCGCCATGACCGCCGGACTGTGGAGCGCCGGTTCGCTCAACGGCGTGACCTGGGCGAAAAGTTTGCCGGTGCTGGCGGTGATTGCGCTGTGCTGTCTGTTGCTGTTGATGCTGGCCCGCCGCATGCGGCTGCTGGAGATGGGCGATGACACCGCCTGCGCACTCGGTGTGCCGGTAGAGCGCTCACGCGTGCTGCTGTTATTGGTCGGCGTTACCCTGACTGCCGCCGCCACCGCCGTCGCCGGGCCGATCTCCTTTATTGCGCTGGTAGCCCCACAGATTGCGCGACGCCTGTGCGCCAACCGCAGCGTCCTGTTGCTGACAGCCCTGACGGGTGCCCTGTTGCTGCTGCTCGCCGATGTCGCGGCGCAACGCCTGTTTATGCCTTATCAGTTGCCGGTCGGGGTGTTGACCGTCAGCCTGGGCGGCATTTATCTGATTTGGCTATTAATCCGTGAGTCACGAAAAAAATGAATGCTGAACTCTTACAGCCCGCGCCGTTACGCGCCGAAAACCTGACGCTCGGCTATGACAAAAAAATCGTCGCGCGCGACCTTTCCGTTTCTATTCCGCACGGTGAACTGACGGTCATTATCGGGCCGAATGCCTGCGGTAAATCGACCTTGCTGCGCACTCTTAGCCGCCTGATGCAGCCGCAGGCCGGTGCCATCTGGCTCAACGGCAAACACATTAGCGACTATGCCACCAAAGAGGTGGCTCGCCAGTTGGGGCTGTTGCCACAAAGCTCGACCGCGCCAGGTGACATTACCGTGTTTGATCTGGTGGCACGCGGTCGCTATCCGCATCAGCGCCTGTTCAGCCGCTGGCGTGAAGAAGACCAGCAAGCGGTCGAACAGGCCATGCGCTCCACCGGCGTGTTTGAACTGGCTGAACAGCCGGTTGATACGCTTTCCGGCGGACAGCGTCAGCGGGTCTGGATTGCCATGGTATTGGCGCAGCAAACGCCGTTGCTGCTGTTGGATGAGCCGACCACCTGGCTGGATATCAGCCATCAGATCGACTTGCTGGAACTGATGCGCCAGTTAAACCGTGAAAATGGCCATACGCTGGTGGTGGTGCTGCACGATCTCAACCATGCCTGCCGTTACGCCACACATCTGATTGCCATGCGCGACGGTAAAGTGGTCGCCGAGGGTGCACCGAAGGATATTGTGACGCCGGAATTGATCGAAAAGGTCTACGGTCTGCGCTGCATGATCATTGACGATCCCGTCTCGCACACGCCGTTGGTGGTACCGCTGGGTAAGTAATCGAGATTGTAGGGGCCCAGCATGCTGGGCCCGCGTTAATCGGGACGAATGTATTCGTCCCCTACCATCACTGGGTATTATAAAGCGCGAAGTATGCGGTTCAACAACGGTCCTAATACCTTGAACGACGTTGGTGAAACGATATCCACGTGCGCACAGTCCAGTTCATGAACCTGTAGCGCGTCCACATATTGCGACCAGGTCTGCTGAACATCCATCCCCTCCTGCAACGTCTGGCGCGCGACAAACAGCGTCGCCTGTCCTTTGAAGTTCGCCGTATGGGTGGCTGAAAGCAGACGAACCGAATCGGCATAGTTGGCTTCGATATTATCGAACATGGCTACGCGAGTTTCGCCCAATGCCGGATCCAGCGCATCTTCAGACACCGCCAGGAACTGCTGACGTTCGCGCTGAACTTCTTTCAACACGTTGTCATCCAACATCACGTCCCAGTTTTGCGTTTCCGGCGGATAGGTATCCAGCAGCCCAAGGAAAGCCACTTCTTCACCCCTTGCCTGTAAGCGCGCGGCAATGCCTTGTGCCAGAGTACCGCCCAGCGAGTAACCGATAAAGTGATACGGGCCGTGCGGTTGCACTTGCAACACCGTCTCCAGATGCGCGTCGCATACCTGGTCCATATTTTCGCTCAGCGCCAACGGGCCATCCGGCCGTGGAGACTGAATACCCACCAGCGACCAGTGCTGATCGATATAGCGCGGCAACACGCTGAACTGCCATGAGAAGCCGGACGCCGGATGCAAGCAGAACAGCGTTGGTCCTTCGGTGGTGCGCAGCGGCAGAACGCGGTCAAAACCGGTTTTGTCAGCTTCTTCCTGGGTGCGCTCTTCGGCCAACAGCTGCGCCAGCTGTTCCACGCGGGAAGCCACCATCACCTGCCCTACCGACACCGCCTTGCCCAGCTCACGCCGCAGCTCCGCCGCCAAACGCATCGCCAACAGCGAGTGCCCGCCGAGGGCAAAGAAGTCATCGTCGGCAAACACGGTTTCGCGTTGCAGCAGGCGAGCGAACACCGCAGCGATCGCCGTCTCCAGCCCCGCATGTGGCTCACGCCCTGCCGCGCGGGTTGCGCCCTGCGGTTGCGGCAACGCTTTACGATCCAGCTTGCCATTGGCACTCAGCGGCAGAGTATCCATCTCGACCAGCGCCACCGGCACCATATGCGGCGGCAGGCGATCGGCCAACGCTGCGCGGAGCGCGTCCAGATCAAGGCGCACACCGGGCTGCGCCACCAGATAGCCCACCAGTTGACGGGCATCGCCGCCGCCAGGATCGGTTGGCGTATTTTCCAGCACCAGCGCGTGAGTCACCGCCTGTTTAATCCCCGGCAGCGACAGCAAAGCATGATCGATTTCACTCAATTCAATGCGTTGCCCACGTATTTTTAACTGATCGTCACTGCGGCCAAGGTATTCCACCTCGCCTCCCGGTAGCCAACGGGCGACGTCACCCGTGCGATACATCCGCCCGCCATCGCCGTCAGGATCGGCTACAAAGCGGCTGGCGGTCAGTTCCGGTCGTCCCAGATAGCCGTGCGCCAGTTGCACACCGGTAAGGTACAAATCACCGGCGACGCCCGGCGGCACTGGCCGCAGGCGTGTATCGAGGATGCGTAAACCGGTGTTCCAAACCGGTAAACCAATCGGCACATTGGCGCCAGTGACGGCAGCCAAGGCTTCGCCCCAGGCCGGATGCCAGCTGACGTCCACCGCCGCTTCGGTCGGCCCGTACAGGTTATGCAACGGCACCGCAGTGCGGCTTTGCCACAGGCGGCACAGTTCCGCCGGCAAGGCTTCACCACTGCAAAATACCTGACGTAACGGCGCACAACACGCCACCGCCTGCGGGCCATCCAACGCGCTGACGAAGGCCGCCAGCATCGAAGGGACAAAGTGCATGGTGGTGACACGATGTTGATCAATCAGCTGGAGCAGCTGTTCCGGATCGCGGTGCGCTTCAGGCGGGGCCATCACTAACTGGGCCCCCACTATCAGCGGCCAGAAGAATTCCCATACCGAAACGTCAAAACTGCAAGGCGTTTTCTGCAGCACCACATCGCCTGCCGCCATAGGATACTGATGTTGCATCCACAACAACCGGTTGACGATCGCCTGATGCCCCACCAACACGCCTTTCGGTCGCCCGGTCGAGCCGGAGGTAAAGATAATGTAGGCCGGGTGATGCGGCGTCGGTCCATTGAGCGTGACGTTGGCTGCGCTGTCTATCGACAACGGCGCGTCATACAGCAAGATCTCACCCTTGCCGGCAAAACGTGCCTGCTGGGTCGGTTCGGCGATAATCAGGCGCGGCGCAGCGTCCTCCAGCATCATGCCAAGACGCTCGTCAGGATAACCGGTATCCAGCGGCAAATAGGCCGCCCCGGCTTCGACGATGGCCATTAACGCCAGAGACAAAAAGACCGAACGCGGTAAGGCAACGGCGACGATATCACCCGGTTGTACGCCCTGCTCCGTCAACTGACGCGCCAGCGCGACAACCTGTTCACGAGTTTCGCGATAGGTAAATTGGTACTGCGCATCGGCCAGCGCCGGGGCGTCAGGGGTTTTCTGCGCCTGCTCCGCCAGCAGCCCGCTGAGGGTTTGCGCCTTCACCGGATGTGCCGTGTCATTAACCCGGGCCAACAGTTGGCGGTCTTGCTCGGTGAGCAAATCGGCATCGCCAATCGGCATCTGAGGCTGTGCGGCAAACTGACGCAACAACAGAGGCAGGCGTTGCAGATGCGCCGCCAGCTCATCACGCTGATAACGTTCGGCATTAGCCAACAGATCGACCTTCAGCGTACCGGCCTCGTCGAGGTACAACGCAATCTCCAGATCACGGACCGGCCCGGAGGCCAGCTCATGGGTGATGCCTTCGATACCGCCGAAGTCCAACTGGAAATCGAACATCTTAAAGTTGAATACCGTGCCGTACAGCGGTTGGGCATCGCCAATTCGCCCCAGATCGCGCTGCACCTGCTCCGCCTCGTAGCGCTGATGGCGGCGTACGATTTTTAACTCACGACCAATATTACCGGCGACCTCGCTCAGCGTAGCCTGAGGGTCGAGATGCATTTCGATCGGCAAGACGTTAATCACCGGTCCGTTGGCACAGAGCGCGGCCGAACCGGTACGGCGCATAAAGATAAAACCGGCGCTGAAGCTGGCATGTCCGCTCAGGCGTGAAACCCACAACGCAACCAGCGCCAGTGCCATATCTGCCACGCTGAACTGCTGCTGACCGGCGTTCACCAACTGCGTGAAATCTTGTCGATCGCACAGCTGTGACAAGCGGTGAATACGGGTGGTTGGCGTCTGCCCGGCCAACGGTTGCGGGCAAAGGGTGGCAGGCGTCGGCAATTGCTGCGCCTTGTTCAACCAGAAGGCAGCGTCGCGCTGAGAGGTAGACGATTGCGCATAACGCTGATATTCCTCGACCACTTCGCTGAATGCGCTGAAGGGCGTCGGATCCGGCCGTTCATTGTGCAACGTCCGGGTGTAAATATGGGCGATTCTGCGGGCAATGGCGGTAAAACTGAAGCCATCTACCAGAATATGATGATAACGCTGATACCAAAACCAGCGCTGTTCCGACAGGCGGATCAGCATATGACGATATAACGCATTGCCGCTACCGATGCGCAAATCACCGGACATATCCAACTGCATGAGGGCACGCGCCGCTGCAGCGGCATCGGGAGATTCGCTGAGATCGATGTATTCTACCGGCAGGATCGCCAGCTCGGGGTCATGCCACTGCATCGGCACCCCGTCACGCTCTTCAAAGCGGAACTGCAGGGTATCTACTTCCGACAGCCCCTGCTCAATCGCACGCAACAGGCACGCCTGATCCAGCGGGCCATTCAGCTCAATATAGTGGGAAACCGCATAGGCGTTGGCATGCGGCGAAATCTGATCGGCAACCCAGATCCCGGGTTGCGCGGCGACCAACGGCAGTTCAGTGGCGAACGGCCGTTCGGTCGGTAATAAATTCCGGTCTGACAAGGTACTGACTCCTGTTATCGGTATTGGCGCCATCACGCCTTACGCAGCGAGGCGGGCCGCATATCCTGCCAATGCTGTTCCAGCCAAATCACGCACAGCGGACGCGCCGCCGGGCCAAACACCGGCGTCCACCCCGCCGGCACTGCGCTAAAGTCTGGCCACAGGCTGTATTGCAATTCATCATTCTGCACAATCAGGCAGCTTTGTTGCTCGTCATCGAACGGGTTCAGAGTTTCCATCGCGGACTCCTTGGGCAGTGAAGGTTAGCTTGATCGAGGGGGCAGAGGATTGGTCCGCCCACAGTGCCTGCAGACCGTCTATCAGGCCGCCACGCCAGCACAAATGATCGTGTCCCCCGGCTACCACCCGGTATTGCACCCGGTGACCGGCATCACGCAGCAAGTCCGCCATGCGATCGTTGACCCGGCGCGCCACTTTTTCATGCACGCCGGCTTCCATAAACACCTTCAGCTTGCCTTTGCCAACGCCCTGCTCAACCTGATGCAGTAACCAACCGGCATCGGCCGGGATTTCCGCAAGCTGATACATGTCGCGACGTGGCCACCAGAAAGAGCTGGACTGGCAAATCACCCCGCCGAAGCTCTGCGGCCAGTGCAGCCCGGCATACAGCGATGACAAGCCGCCAAAACTTTGGCCGCACACCAGAGTACGGGCAGGATCGCGCTGGTACGGCGCCCATTCGGCGACCTGCGGCAGCAATTCTTCTTGTACCGCCAGCCAGAAATCTGCATTGCAGGCCAGCTCCTGGGAGCGGTGTTTGAGATCGATAATGTCAATCAGCAGATAAACCGCTTCCGGCAGCTTGCCCTCGCGGGTCAACTGCATCAGCGGATCCCAGACCGGCATGTTGCTCGCCCAGAATTGACCGTCCAGCAATATCGCCAGCGGACGTTGTGTTGGATCGCCTTCGCCGGTGGTATAAACCCAGACGTTACGGGTATTGCCCAGACGCTCGCTGTGCCAGCTGTGGCGCTGCAGTTTCGCCGGGGGAGCTGGAGTACAACGCCCGCTGGCGACCGCATAGCGATCGAAATCCTGCCAGGCCGGTTGCGGCAGCGCTTCCGGCATATGCAGACCTGACAATACATGGCCGCCGACACCGGCCCAGGAACGATGGGGATTCAGCAGGTCCTGGGTCGCACCGGCAAACACCTGATGCCACCAATGGCGGACCGAATGCATATTAACGTGCGCATCCTCATCACTGGGGGCCAGTGGCCGGTCGTCCATACAGGGGATAAAGCAGTAGCTGCCGCGCCAGTCGGCGCTGAGCTCGGTCTGCCAGTACCAAACGTCGGTCCCTTCCAGCCGTTGCAGGCTCTGCGGCGGCGACGACTGATGATGGTCGGTCAGACAATTGATGTGGATCCAGACGCGTCGATAGGCGGAAGTGAGTTCACATCCCTGGGGGTCACGCCATAAAAAGGTGACCTTCCCGCGTCCATCCCCTTGCAGCTCCACCAGCGGCGTGCCGCGTTTGGCGATATTCAGCCACCATCCATGGCGCCCGGCGTGCTTGCTTGATAATAATCTGCTGCTTTCTGACTCGGATTTTGTTTTCAAACGCCTATTCACTATTTAGCTGGCAGCTTCAGGAAAGCCGGTAATTTCGCGGCGCGAGGCGCTGCCCAAGAAAACGGTAAGTCGAATACTATTGATAATTATTTGCGTTTGCAATAGTGTGTGTAGGCTCGTAAACAGGGCAGGTATTCTTCAACAGGGACGGATGCCGAATTTAAGCGCTGAATCCAATGTCGTGGCCGCTGCGTCTTGGCCGATTGGGTTTCTCTTTCCGAAAACAAAAAACTACAACCGCCCTTCTCATAGCCGGAGAGCTACTGCTTCGGTGCCCGGAGAAAGGCAGCAAGGTAGGAACTCTCAGATGAACAGCAAATTATCACGTTATTCCTTAGCCACACTCATCGGGTTAGGGTTAGGCGCGTCCGCTTTTGCACACGCCGCACAGCAAACCGACACCAGCCCAGAAACAGACAAGGTCGCCAAAAGTAAAAAAGAAGCCGCCGAGGACACTATTGTCGTCACTGCCGCCAAGCAAAACCTGCAGGCACCTGGGGTTTCTACCATTACCGCCGACGAAATCAAAAAGCGCCCACCTGCCCGTGATATCAGCGAGCTGATCCGCACCATGCCCGGCGTTAACCTGACCGGTAACTCCACCAGCGGCCAGCGCGGCAACAACCGCCAGATCGATATCCGCGGCATGGGCCCGGAAAATACCCTGATCCTGATTGACGGAAAACCGGCCAGCAGCCGCAACTCGGTGCGTCAGGGCTGGCGCGGTGAGCGTGATACCCGCGGCGATACCGCCTGGGTCCCGCCGGAAATGATTGAACGTATCGAAGTGCTGCGCGGCCCCGCGGCAGCCCGTTACGGTAACGGCGCCGCCGGCGGCGTGGTCAACATCATCACCAAGAAGAACACCAAAGAGCTGCACGGCTCGCTGAACACCTATTTCAACGTGCCGGAGCACAAGCAGGAAGGCTCCACCAAGCGTACCGACTTCAGCCTGTCCGGCCCGCTGACCGACCAGTTGAGCTTCCGCCTGTTCGGGGGTTACAGCAAAACTCAGGCCGATGCCTGGGACATTAACGAATCGCATAAATCCGAGCGAGTGGGTGCCTACGCCAGCAGCATTCCTTCCGGCCGTGAAGGGGTGGTAGATAAAAATATCGACGCCTTGCTGCACTGGGACTTCGCGCACCTGCAGTCGCTGGAGTTTGAGTATTCCTATGGCCGTCAGGGCAACCTGTACGCCGGTGACACTCAGAACACCAACACCAATGCGCTGGTACAGAGCAACTACGGCAAAGAAACCAACCGTATCTATCGCGAGACCTTCGGCCTTAACCACCGCGGTGCCTGGGACAATGGCGTCAGCACCAATAACTACGTTCAGTTCGAGCGCACTCGCAATACCCGCCTGAACGAAGGGTTGGCCGGCGGTACCGAAGGTATCTTCGACGCTAAAAACGAAGGCTTCGGCACCACCAAGCTGGACGATTTCCTGGCGCACAGCGAAGTCAGCGTGCCATTTGAACTGGGCGTGACGCAAACCGCCACCCTGGGTACCGAATGGAACCAGCAACGCATGAAGGACGGTTCATCCACCAGCCAAACGATGATGGGGGGCACCATTCCCGGTCAAGGTAGCGGTACTCGTAGCCCTTACGCATCCGCCCATATCTTCTCGCTGTTTGCCGAAGACAACATGGAGCTGACCGACAGCACCATGCTGACGCCGGGCCTGCGTTACGATCTGCACTCCGAAGCCGGTAACAACTGGAGCCCGTCGCTGAACCTGTCACAGGAACTGGGCGACAACTTCACCCTGAAAATGGGCATCGCCCGCGCCTACAAAGCGCCTAACCTGTACCAGACCAACCAGAACTATTTGCTGTACAGCAAAGGTCAGGGTTGTTCGTCCAGCGATGTCAAAAATGGCTGCTACCTGCTGGGTAACGACGACCTGAAGGCAGAAACCAGCGTCAATAAAGAAGTCGGGTTGGAATTCCACAATGAAGGCTGGCTGGCCGGCGTGACTTATTTCCGCAACGATTACCACAATAAAATCGAAGCGGGTAATAGCCGTATCGGCACCAGCAGCACCGGCACAGCCGTGTACCAATGGGAAAACGTGCCGAAAGCGGTAGTCCAGGGCCTGGAAGGCACGTTGAACGTGCCGGTCAGCGAGACCGTCTCCTGGAGCAACAACGCCACCTATATGATCGAGAACAAGAACAAGAGCACCGGCGACTACCTGTCGGTGATCCCCAAGTTCACCATCAACTCGACGCTGAGCTGGCAGGCGACCCAGGATCTGTCGATGCAATCGACCCTGACCTGGTACGGCCGTCAGAAACCGAAGAAGTACAACTACCAGGGTAAACCGGTCAGCGGTACCGAAACCAAGGAGGTCAGCCCTTACGCCGTGGTAGGTGCCAGCGCGACCTATGATGTGACCAAAAACATCAGCCTGACGGCGGGTATCGACAACCTGTTCGACAAACGTCAGTTCCGCGAAGGTAACTCGCAGAACGTGGGTGACCCAACCACCGGTGCCATTAACATTGCCGGTGCAGGTGCCGCCACCTACAACGAACCGGGTCGTACTTACTATATGAGCGTGAATACCCATTTCTAAACGGCCGGCTTAATCAAGACTGCTAACCCCCACTAAGGGGCTAAACCGGTAGGGGTCGAACATGTTCGACCCGATTAAATCCAGTGTTTATGCAACTGGGCGCAGCATGCAGCGCCCCTACCATAAAAAAGCAGAGCCGATTGCCAACGACCTAAGGGGCTGCCATGCAGCCCCTTTTTTATTATTTCTCCAGCGAAACCTGTTTGAAGATGTGTTTGCCGAAGGGATCGATCTCGTAGCCTTTCACCTCTTTGCGCACCGGTTCAAAAATGGTCGAATGGGCAATCATCAACGCCGGCATCTGATCATGCATCATCACCTGTGCCTGTTCATACATTGCCACCCGCTTGGCGTGATCGTTTTCCTCACGCGCTTGCGAAATCAACTTGTCGAACGGCGGATAGCACCACTTGGCCGAGTTCGAACCGCCGTTGGCCGATACGCAGGTAAACAACGGGCCAAAGAAGTTATCCGGATCGCCATTGGCCGTAGTCCAGCCCATCAATGCCGTTTGATGCTCGCCATTTTTTATCCGCTGCAGATATTCGCCCCACTCGAAGGTGACAATTTTGGCCTTCACGCCAATCTTCGCCCAGTCGGACTGGATCATCTCCGCCATGCGCTTGGCATTCGGGTTGTAGGGCCGCTGTACCGGCATCGCCCACAGATCTATCGCAAAGCCCTGCCCCAGCCCTGCCTCTTGCAGTAACTTTTTGGCTTTCTCCGGGGAATACGGGTAATCCTCAATCTTGTCATTGCTGCCCCACTGGGTCGGCGGCAACAGGTTCTTCGCCGGCTGGCCCGCGCCGTGGAACACCGCTTCGAGGATCGCTGGTTTGTTCACCGCCAGCGCCAGCGCCTGCCGCACCTTGACGTTATCCAGCGGTTTTTTCTGGGTATTGAACGCCAGGAAACCGATATTCAGACCGGACTTCTCCATGACCTGGATATTGGGATCCTGACGCATGCGTGTCAGATCCGCCGGGTTAGGAAACGGCATGACCTGGCACTCATTTTTTTGCAGCTTGGCATAACGCACCGCCGCATCCGGGGTAATTGAGAACACCAGACGGTCAACCTTGGGTTTGCCTTCCCAATAGTGGTCGAACGCCTTATAGAGGATCTTCGCATCCTTCTGGTACTGCACCAACTGGAAGGGACCGGTGCCGATCGGGTCGTTGTCCACCCGCTGCGGGGTACCGGCCTTTAGCATCGCATCGGCATATTCGGCGGAGAGAATGGTGGCGAAATACATGCCGAGATCGGCCACGAATGGCGCTTCAGCGCGTGAAAGTTCAAAGCGCACGGTGTTATCGTCCACTTTGACAATGTTGTTGATCAACGTGCCGAACTCCATCGACTCAAAGTTGGTGTAAGCGCCGTTGGAAACCTTGTGATAAGGGTTATTGGCGTCTTTTTGCCGCATGAAGGAGAAGATGACGTCGTCGGCGTTGAAATCGCGGGTGGGGGTAAAGTATTTATTGCTCTGGAATTTCACCCCCTTGCGCAGGTGAAAAGTGTAATTTTTGCCGTCTTCGCTCACCTGCCAGCTTTCGGCCAGGCTGGGCTGCAGCTCAACGGTGCCGGTTTTGAAGTCCACCAATCGGTTGTAGATCGTCGCCGAACTGGCGTCCACCGTCGGGCCCGAGGTAAACAGCTGCGGGTTAAACCCTTCCGGTGAGCTTTCGGAACAATAAACCAGCGTACTGGCGCGCGCACCGCCCATCGCTGCCAAAGCCAATAATCCCAGCGTCATTGTGAGTGTTTTTGTTTTCATCCTGCCATCCCCGGTATAGAAAATAGACTCGATGGATACCAATAAATCATGAAGTTAGGGATGTAAAGAACAAATTTTAGGCATAAAAAACGGGGAGCACCGCGTACGGCATTCCCCGTGGTTTTTACGCCTGATGAAATTAAATCATCTGGCTGAAGTTCATCTGCGCCATCAGCTTGTAGTTGTCGGCGTAATCGACCGGAATGGCCACCACGACCGGCCCCTGGATTTCCATCGCCTTGCGCAACATGGGCCGCAGGTCATCCACCGACTGCACCGCAAACCCGACCGCCCCGCACGCCTCGGCATAGGCTTTAAAATCGATAGGGCCGAATTCCACCCCGGATTTGCGGCGGTATTTGTTCACCTCCTGCATTTCCACCATGTTGTAGGCGTTATCCACCCAAATCACGTGCACGATGTTATTTTTCAGCCGCACGGCGGTTTCCAGTTCCATGCTCGACTGCATAAAACCGCCGTCGCCGGAAATCGACACCACTTTGTCGCCCGGCCGCACCAGCGCCGCGCCGATAGCCCACGGCAGCGCCACCCCCATGGTCTGCTGGCCGTTGGAAATCAGCAGTTGGCGCGCACGGAAGCTGTAAAGGTAACGCGCAATCCAAATGTGGAAACTGCCCATGTCCACACACAACGTCACGTCGTCGCTGACAATATCCTGCAGCTCTTTGACGATGCGCAGCGGGTGGATTGGCATGCCGCCGCGCCGTGCGGCACGTTCCGCCAGTTCGGTACGCTGGCGACCAAGATCGCTGAGGATCGATTCCACTTCGGCCGGCACGCTCACCACGCTGTTAAAGGCTTCGGTCATCATGTCGAGCGTGGCGCTGATATTGCCCACCAGCTCGACGTCCGGACGATAGCAGGTATCGATGTCCGCCGGCAGCACGTCGATATGCACCAGTTTCAATCGCCCCTGGCTGTTCCACATGCAGGGATCGTATTCGATCGGGCCATAGCCGACGCTGACCACCAAATCGGCTTTCTGCAGCAGTTGGTCGGCCGGTTGGTTGTTGAACAAGCCGACGCGGCCGGCAAAGCGTGCAAAGTGATTAACGTCGATCACCCCTGCCGCCTGGTAGGTCCCCACTACCGGCATATGGGTGCGATGCAGCAGTTGGCGCACCGCCTCGCTGTTTTCCGGGCGGCTGGCCTGCAGCCCGAGCAACAACACCGGGCACTTCGCCTGTTGGATCAGCTTAACCGCGGCGCGAATATCCTCGGCAGCGGCGGCCCCCATTCGCGGCAACCGACACCCCGCCAGCACCGGGGCGCTGACCGGCTCATTGACGATGTCCATCGGCAGGCTGACAAAAGACGCCCCCGGACGGCCGAATTCGGCGTGGCGGAAAGCGTTGGCAATCACTTCAGAAATCGCCGAACCGGCATGCACTTCGGCACAATACTTGGTCACCGGCCGAAACATACTGACGGTATCCATGCTCTGGTGGGTCTGTTTGAGGTTGTCGGCACGCTTCACCGCCCCGCCGAACGCCACGACCGCATCCCCTTCCGAGGTGGCGGTCGCCAGCCCGGTGATCAAATTGGAACTGCCCGGCCCGGAGGTCACCAACGCCACCCCGGCCTTGCCGGTCAAACGCCCCACCGCCGCCGCCATAAACGCCGCGTTGGCCTCGTGGCGCACCACCACCGTTTCTATCGACGGCGCGTCTTCCAGCGAATCGAATACCCGGTCAATCTTGGCGCCCGGAATACCGAATACGTGTTTAACCCCCTGCGCCTCCAGATTTTTCACCACCAAATCTGCGCCACATGCCCAGTTATTGTCTGTTTTTGCCTTGTTCATGGAATACCTCCTGAAAATACACCCAGGACTGTCGCGGAATTAACCCTCGGCAGAACGAATTGCGCTATCCAAATCCTCGGGACAGAGGTCGGCGCGCAGAAAATCCGCATCATGCGGCAATTGAAGATTGAGGCGGGTGATCACGCCAAATTGCAGGCGGCCGTGGTCAAGTTGGTAATCCAGCACGTGACCGCCACCGTTGCGATCGTCGGTGACAAAGTGCTCGTGATAACCGGCCACGCCAACGCCCTGCATATAATCAGGCGAACGGAAGCCAACCAGGGTGCCCTGACGTCGATGGAAGGCAAAGGTCGGCTGCTCTTCTATCGCCTCCAGCATCGGACGATAAGGCCGCTCCTGACGCGGCACGGTGCGGGTTTCCACATGGCTGAATTCACCGTCGACGCGCAGCGCGCAGAACAGGTTCGGCGAAGCCACCTGCTCATCGATACACTGGTGCAACTGCGCCTTGGTGATCGGACTGTCGAAGTATTGGGTGACGCTAGGTTGGAAAAATGTGACAACGGCAAACGGGGTTTTCTGCTGCAAACTGGCCGGTCGTGCGCTGCCGTCGGCGCGCAACTGGTGAATTTCCTGGTCGAAGGCGATCAGTTCGCCGTCGAGGTGATTGAACGTTCCCAGGCCAAAGTTGCCGTGCTTGAGCAATTCGGCAATGGTGACCTCCCCTTCGTAAACGCCGCTGATCAGTGCGCTCATCAGCGAGATTTGATAGATCTCGCCCTCCCCAACGCTCAGCGACTGCCTGGCAAACCCTTGCGCCAAATGCTGTGCGCAGGAACACCCATGGTCTTCGTTCATAACTACTCCTCCACCAGCGCGGAGTGAAATGCTCCGCGCGTTCAAAAATGCCCACCCGTAGGTGAACAAAGATGTCGCCGGCAACGCGTTCAGTTGGAACGATTCAGCCAACGGCGACAAAAAAACCGGCACGGCAGGCCGGCGATGCCCAATGTCAACAACGGTTTAGATTCACTAATCATTGTTGGTAAACAGGGCATCAATTTGAACGGTTAATCTGGTGTTGAAGTCATCATCAATACCGCAGGCACACGGTGGAACCTGGGGGAAATTCTGTATTTAAAGTTCTAAAAACCGCGAGTTTTATGCATTTTCTCTCTGTGCGGCGGGGTTCACGGCATGTCATCGCTTTCCGTAAGCCCGAAAAAAGAGTAGCCGCATTGCGACGGACGGAGAACCTGGTATTCATAAGAAACGCTTTTGCATATAATGCAAAGATGAATGACGCCCGCTATGTTGAACATCTGCCGATATTTCTCGAGGTGGCCCTGTTGGGCAGCTTCTCCGCCGCCGCTCGCAAGCTGGGAATGGTGCCTTCTTCGCTGGTACGCCACATTGATGCGCTGGAAAACGCGCTGGACGCCACGCTGTTTATCCGCTCTACGCGGGGTTTGATGCTGACGGATGCGGGCGAAAGGCTGCAGGCGCGAGCAAGCACGCTGCTGACGGATATCACCGACATCCGTGCCGAACTGGCTTCGTGGAACGATATGCCGCAAGGCACGCTGCGTATCAGCTGTCTGCCCACCTTCGGCAAAACCTATATCCTGCCACTGTTGCCGACGCTGGCCGAGCGCTATCCGCAACTGTTTGTCGACCTGGATTTGACCGAACGCCAAACCGATCCGACCCAGGAACTGTTGGATGCCGCCATTCGTATCGGCGAGCAAAAAGACAGCGGGCTGTACGCCAGCCGCATCGCGACCCAGCGCTGGGTGATGTGCGCCAGCCCTGATTATATCGCCCGTTACGGACAGCCGGCCGACCTCAATGCATTGCCGCAGCATCGACTGATTGCCCGCTACCATAAGCAACAACCGGCCTGTTGGGCGCAAATCCTCAGCGTTCCTCTGATGAGCCGCTGCAGCATGGTGCTGCGCTGTGACGACTTTACCGCTCAACGCCAGGCGGCGCTGCTGGGGTTGGGGCTCACCTTTTTGCCCAACTGGGTGGTCGGGCCGGATATTCAGACCGGCCGCTTGCTGCAGGTGCTGGAAGACCCGCGCCAGGAGCAACAGGGCATTTACCTGTTACGGCCGGTGGCGAAGGTAT
Organism: Serratia sp. AXJ-M; assembly: GCF_046531865.1. Classification (NCBI taxonomy): domain Bacteria; kingdom Pseudomonadati; phylum Pseudomonadota; class Gammaproteobacteria; order Enterobacterales; family Yersiniaceae; genus Serratia; species Serratia sp. AXJ-M. The sequence goes on from NZ_CP059394.1 coordinate 3,751,166, forward strand.
CCGCGCGGCTGAACCTGTTTATTACCCTGCTAAAACAAAGCATCGGTCAGCCACCGAGCTGGGAGTAACGCGGGGAAACCTGTCCCTGCAGCGCCGGGTTGTCGCTTTCATCTTTCAGCTCCACCCCGGTCAGCCGACGCTGGAAAGCCTGCTCCAGCAGCCAGGCCAGTTTGAACGCCGCCTGCGGATAATCCAGCCCTTCCGGACGCACGTTGGAGATGCAGTTGCGCTCCGACTCGCGCCGCCGGGTGTTCGGCCCCCAGGTAAGGTAGATACCAAGGCTGTCCGGCGACGATAAGCCCGGCCGCTCGCCGATCAACATCGCCACCGCTCTGGCCTGCAAACACTCGCCGATATCATCCCCCAGCGCGACCCGCGATTGGTGTGCCAATACCACAGGGGCAACCGAAAGCCCCATCCCATCGAGATAGGGTCGCAGCGCCTGCAACAACGGTAGCGCCTGACGGTGCACCGCCTTGGAGGATAAACCGTCCGCCACCACCAGCAGCAGATCGGCCGGTTTTTCCGGCAGGCCCAGCAGCAGGCTGCGGCTGTCAGGAGCCAAACGCCGCCCGAGGTCCGGCCGACGGAGATAGGCGGTGCGATCGGCGGCCTGACTGTGCACCGTCAGGGTTTGCCAACCTTGCTCCTGCAATGTCCCGGCCAGCGTATCGCTATCAAACGGCTGATGTACCGCATCACGCGCCTGCGCATGCGCCAGACCGAATTTAAGCAACTCCGCCGTAGGCAGGCTGGAACCGGTACGCCCCAATGCAATGCGCGCATCGGTAAAGGCGCGCAGCGCGTCCCAACGGTTAACGTGCACCGGTTTGCTCATCGTCTCTCTCCCTGCAAGGCCAGTAGCAAAGGGTGATTGGCGGCGGTATCGCGCAGTTGACCCCGTTCGTCGGTAATCTGCATTTTAGTCAGCCAGTCGGCAAACTCCGGTGCGTGTTTCAACCCCAGCAGCTCGCGGATATAGAGCGCGTCGTGGAATGAGGTGCTTTGATAATTGAGCATGATGTCGTCGGCACCCGGCACGCCAATCAGGAAAGTCAGCCCGGCGGTGGCCAACAGCGTCAGCAGCGTGTCCATGTCGTCCTGATCCGCCTCCGCATGATTGGTGTAGCACACGTCGCACCCTAGCGGCAGACCAAGTAGCTTGCCGCAAAAATGATCCTCCAAGCCGGCGCGGATAATTTGTTTACCATCGTACAGATATTCCGGGCCGATAAAGCCGACCACGGTGTTGATCAACAACGGGGAGAAATGACGCGCCACCGCATAGGCACGCGCTTCGCAGGTTTGCTGATCGACACCATGATGTGCGTTGGACGACAAACAGCTGCCCTGCCCGGTTTCGAAATACATCACGTTATTGCCCAAGGTGCCGCGGTTAAGGCTCAGTGCCGCCTGCTGCGCTTCCGCCAGCAGCGCCAGATTGATGCCGAACCCCTGATTGGCCGCTTCGGTACCCGCGATCGACTGGAACACCAAATCCACAGGGACGCCACGCTCCATCAACCGTAGCGTATTGGTCACATGGGTCAGCACACAGGATTGCGTCGGAATGGCGAAGCGCTGGATCACGTCGTCCAGCATGTAGTTGAGCTTTTCCAGCAGCGGCAGGCTGTCGCTGGCAGGATTGATGCCGACGACCGCATCCCCGCAACCATACAGCAGGCCGTCGAGCATGCTGGCGGCGATGCCCTGCAGACTGTCGGTAGGATGATTCGGTTGCAACCGCACGCTGAGTCGCCCCGGCAGGCCGAGGGTATTGCGAAAACGCGTGATGACCCGGCACTTCTTCGCCACCAGGATCAGATCCTGATTGCGCATCAATTTACTCACTGCCGCCGCCATTTCCGGCGTAATGCCTGCAGCTACCCGTGCCAACATCGCGCTGTCCGCCTGCTCGCTCAAGAGCCAATCGCGGAAGTCCCCCACCGTCAGGTGCGATATCGGCGCAAAGGCCAACGCATCGTGGCTATCGACAATCAGCCGTGTGACCTCGTCATGTTCATAAGGCACCAGCAGTTGCTGAAGAAAGGTTTTCAGCGGCACATCCGCCAACGCGATGCGCGCCGCCATGCGTTCTTCTGCGCTGTCCGCCGCCACCTCCGCCAGATAATCGCCGGAACGTGCCGGCGATGCCTTGGCCAACAACTGGCGTAAATCGTTGAAGCGGTAGCTGCGCCGGCTAAGCGTGGCCTGATACATAACGCCCCCTGTTCTGCCCTGAATGGTCGGTGGAAGTTGCAAACCCTGTACCAAGTGTAGTCAGTGGGCGTGTGAAATTATTTTTTGGCGGAAATCAGCCTATTATCCCCATATCTCGGGCTATCCACGCTGCAGTGGCGTGCACTAAAATCATGCACGGCATTCCGCCTGCGGTCGCTTCGGGTTACAGTAGCCGCAACTAAGGAGCGGTAATGAGTCTGCAGCAGAAAATTATCCAATGGTTACAGCAAGATAACGAAAGAATGATGGCATTGCGCACCGCGCGACGCCTCGGGCTGAATGACTGGTGCCTGGGGGCCGGTTTTGTGCGCAATCTGGTGTGGGATCAGCGCCACGGTTACGTTACATCTACGCCGCTCAACGACATCGACGTGATCCATTTCGACCCACAGCGCCCGGAGGCGGAACGTGACCACATGCTGGAAACGCGGCTGCAAGAGTGGCTGCCACAGCCCTGGTCGGTGAAAAACCAGGCGCGTATGCATTTGCGTAGCGGTCGGGCTCCTTATCGCAATAGCGAAGACGCCATCAGCTTTTGGACCGAGGTGGAAACAGCCGTGGGTGCACGCCTGAATGCAGATGACAGCATTACGCTGGTCGCGCCGTTCGGTCTCGAGGGGCTGTTTGCCGACACTATTACCTTCAATGCCAAAAACGGCGACCTCGATGCCTATGAACAGCGGGTTGTCGGCAAGGGCTGGTTACAACGCTGGCCGCGCCTGCGGCAAATTCGCGGGTAAAGTTTTTCCCCACGCTGCCGATACCCTGAGTAGCCATATCAAGACTCAGGGAGAGCATTATGTCGACCAGCATTACCATGATTGTTCCGGTGAAAAATACCGTACCCGGCGTCAGCAACGTTTTTAGCGCCCCCGGTAATACAGGCCAGGTGCTGATGGCCAAGCCGGTACATCAGCAACCTGAAGGCGATAAGTCTAATGAAACCAAAGCGGCGGGCGGTAGCGACCGGGTTAGCGTTTCCGACAGCAGCGCTTCAGCGCGCATCAAAGTGCTGAACAAACAGATTCAGGCTCTGCAGCAAAAACTGGTAGACCTGAAAGATTCAGACAGCGATCCCAAAGAGATCGAAAAACAGAAACAGCTGATTCAGGCGCAGATCAAGATGCTGCAGGCCGAGATCGCGCGGATTCAAAAAGAAGAGATGGAAAAACAGCAGGCCGAGCAGATGGCCAAGGCCAATGAGAGCATTGTCCCTGCCAAGGGCGATGGCATCAACCGCCCGACGGCGGCCAACGCCGTGGACGTGTATATCTGACTCAGTAGTCCGCCTGTTGTCGGCGTTGCTGCTGCAACAATGCCGCCTGCTGGCCAACCACTTGCCAGATGGCTTCCGCCGCGGGTGTCAGCGAACGGTTTTTACGCCGCACCAGCATCAGTGCGCGGTTGATTTCCGGCATCAGCCGACGCACCTTTAATTGCCCCCCTTCCGGCAGCGGTAACGCCAGCGCAGGAAAAATACTGATGCCGATACCTGCCGCCACCATCGGGAACAACGTTGCCGGGTGGCCTATCTCTTGTACCACCTGCGCTTCCACGCCTTGCTGGCGCAACGCGCTGTCAATCAGCGGCCGGCTACCGGACGCATAGTCCTGCAATACCAGACGACTGCCGTTCAGCGCCGACCAGTGCACCTCGGCCAGCCCGGCGAAGGGGTGATCGTTACGGCACAGCAGCAGGAAGGGCTCGTGCAGGATGGGTTCGCAGTCCAGATCCACCGCCTGGACCGGATCCACCACGATGCCAAAATCCACTTCGGCGTTGCGAATGCTGTGCAGGACCTGTTGCTGTGCCTGATCGCGCAGCATAATGCGAATATCCGGATACTGCTTTTCCCCTGCCGCAATGCACTGCGGCATCAGGTGTGCGGAGATGGTTTGGCTGGACGCCACCCGTACCGTACCGCTGCGCTGCACGCCGAAGCTGCGCGCATCCAGCAATGACGACTGCAGCTCATCCAGCAAGCGCTCAACGCGGTTGGCCAACCGCTGCCCGGCGTCGGTCAGCACCACTTCGCGAGTGGTGCGATCGAGCAGGCGAACGCCGACCTCCGCTTCCAGCTCTTTCACGCTGTGGCTGACCGCCGACTGCGTCAGACCAATGGCCTCACCGGCCCGGCTGAAACTGCGGTGGCGGGCAATGGCGACAAACACCTTGAGCTGCTTAATCGAGTAATTCATGTTTTTTATTCATAAATGAATTAAATAAATCAATTTAATTATTATATCCCGCCGCGCGACAATGGGCGCATTGATTTTTCATCCGAGTACGCCGCCATGAGATTCTTGCCCGATCGCTTTACCCTGACGTTGATCGCCACCGTGCTGCTGGCTTCGTTCCTGCCTGCGCGCGGCGAGTTCGTCGGCTGGCTGAATGCACTGACCATCGCCGCCATCGCCCTGCTGTTCTTTATGCACGGCGCCAAGCTGTCGCGCGAAGCCATTCTGGCTGGCAGCAACAACTGGCGGCTGCATCTGTGGGTGATGTTCAGCACCTTCATTATTTTCCCGGCGCTGGGCGTGCTGTTTAAATGGTGGTCGCCGGTCAACGTCAGCCCCGAGCTGTATTCCGGCTTTATTTATCTGTGCATTCTGCCCGCCACCGTGCAATCGGCCATCGCCTTTACTTCGCTGGCAGGCGGCAACGTGGCGGCGGCGGTATGCAGCGCTTCAGCGTCAAGCCTGTTGGGGATTTTCGTTTCGCCGCTGCTGGTGGGGCTGCTGATGAACGTTCACGGTGAAACCGGCAGCCTGCAGCAGGTGGGTTCCATCGTCCTGCAGCTGTTAGTGCCCTTTGTGGCCGGTCACCTGTCGCGCCCGCTGATTGGTAAATGGATTGAACGCAACCGTAAGCTGATTGGCAAGACCGATCAGACTTCGATCCTGTTGGTGGTTTACGCGGCCTTCAGCGAAGCCGTCACCCACGGTATCTGGCATCAGGTCGGATTGGGTTCGTTGGTGTTTATCATCGTCGGCAGCCTGGTGCTGCTGACGATCGTGCTGGTGGTGAACACTTACATGGCGCGCTGGCTGGGCTTTAGTAAAGCCGATGAGATCACCATCGTGTTCTGCGGTTCGAAGAAAAGCCTGGCGAACGGTATCCCGATGGCCAATATCCTGTTCCCGGCCGCTACCGTGGGGATTATGGTGCTGCCGCTGATGGTGTTCCACCAGGTACAGCTGATGACCTGCGCCGTGCTGGCGCGGCGGTATCAGAAGAAACAGCAGGAAAAACAGGCGGTGCCAAACGCCGAAACGGCGCGGGGATAATCAAACGGGCGCGACGATTGCCGCGCCCGGCTACTCAACTTTTCTTCAGCGGCTTGACCAGGTGGTCGAGCCCTTCGATTTTAATCGCCAGCGTCATTTCCATCAGCATGCCGAGTTTGCCGTTCGGGAACTCCCCCTTGCGAGCAAACCACAGCAGGTACTCCTCGGGCAGGTCAATCAGCACCCGCCCCTGGTATTTACCGAACGGCATCACGGTGTTGGCGATTTCCAGCAGGTTCTCTTTTTCCATCAGGCACCCAACAGGCGGATCATTTCCGCTTCGTCGATCACCGCAATGCCCAGTTCTTGCGCCTTCACCAGCTTGGAACCGGCGGCTTCCCCGGCAATCACCAAATCGGTTTTCTTCGAGACGCTGCCGCTGACCTTGGCGCCCAACGCCGTCAGGCGATCTTTGGCCTCATCGCGTGAAAGCTGGCTCAACGAGCCCGTCAGCACCACGGTTTTACCGGCAAACGGGCTGTCGATTTCGTCCGCGACTATCACCACCGGCGCCGGCCAGTTGATGCCTATTTCGTCGCTGATCAGTTCATTGATAACCTTCTGGTTAAGCTCCTCGTCCAGGAAATGCCGTGTGTGTTTAGCCACCACTTCACCGACGTCCGGCACTTCTTTCAAAGCCTCGATGTCAGCCGCAAACAGCTTCTCCAGCGTGCCAAAATGCGCGGCCAGATTGGCGGCCGTGGCTTCACCGACCTCACGGATGCCCAACGCATACAGGAAACGGGCGAAGGTGGTTTGCTTGGACTTCTCCAGCGCGTTGACCAGATTCTGCGCTGATTTCGGCCCCATGCGATCCAACCCGGTGAGAATGCCGGCGGACAGGCGGAACAGATCGGCCGGATTCTTGACGTACTCTTTTTCCACCAGCTGTTCGATGATTTTGTCGCCCATGCCGTCGACGTCCAACGCTCTGCGGGAAACGAAATGCTTCAGTGCTTCTTTACGCTGTGCGGCGCAAATCAGCCCGCCGGTGCAGCGTGCCACCGCTTCGCCTTCGACTCTTTCGACATCGGAACCGCATACCGGACAGTGTTGCGGGAATACAACTTCACGCGCGTCTGCAGGGCGGCGATCGGTCATCACCCCAACCACCTGCGGGATCACGTCACCCGCGCGGCGCACGATCACCGTGTCGCCAATGCGCAGGCCCAAACGTTCAATTTCGTCGGCGTTGTGCAGCGTGGCGTTGCTGACAATCACCCCGGCAACCAGCACCGGCTCCAGGCGCGCCACGGGGGTAATAGCCCCGGTACGACCAACCTGGAATTCCACCTCGCGCACCAGGGTAATCTGTTCCTGCGCCGGGAATTTGAACGCCGTTGCCCAACGTGGCGCACGCGCCACAAAGCCGAGCGTTTCTTGCAGATCGATATCGTCGATCTTCACCACCACGCCGTCGATATCAAAGCCGAGCTGCGCACGGTCCTGCTCTACCTGACGATAGAACGCCAATACCTCGTCACTGCCGGTACAACATTTGGCGCGATCGCTAACCGGCAAGCCCCACGCTTTGAACTGCATCAGCCGCTGCCAGTGGCTGCGCGGCAATTCGCCCCCTTCCAGCAGGCCAACACCATAGCAGAAGAAGGTCAGTGGGCGCTTGGCGGTGATGCGCGGATCAAGCTGACGGATCGACCCGGCGGCGGCGTTACGCGGATTGGCAAAGATTTTGCCGTCTTTGCGACGCGCCTCTTCGTTCATCTGCTCGAAACCGGCCTGCGGCATAAAGACTTCGCCACGCACTTCCAGCCGACGCGGGATGTTGTCACCGGTCAGACGCAGCGGAATGGCGCGGATGGTACGCACGTTGGAGGTAATGTTTTCACCGGTGGTGCCGTCGCCGCGCGTGGCGGCGCGCACCAGCTCGCCGTCTTCGTACAGCAAACTGACCGCCAGGCCGTCCAGTTTCAGTTCACAGCAGAAGGTCAGCGGCTCGCTGCTCTTCAGGCGATCCTGCACCCGCTTGTAGAACGCCAGGAAGCTCTCTTCGTCAAAAACGTTGTCCAGCGACAGCATCGGCACTTCATGGCGTACCTGATCGAACGCCGCCAAAGGAGCCGCGCCCACGCGCTGGGTGGGCGAGTCGGCGGTGATCAACTCAGGATGTGCGCTTTCCAGCTCGCGCAGTTCACGCATCAGGCGATCGTATTCCGCATCCGGCACTTCCGGCGCGTCCAGCACATGATATTGATATTCGTGATGGCGCAGTGAGGTTCGTAGTTGATTGATTTGTTGGATTATCGATTCCATGGCTCACCATCAAAGATAAAAAACCCCCGGCAGGCGGGGGCTTTGTTGTTACGGATGTTCAGTGCGCGTAGCAGCCGTTTAGTCGTTGTTATCCAACACTTCACGAATGCGCGCTTTGTAGGTTTCCAGCTTCTGCGGGGTCATCATGCGGCGCTCGTCGTCCAGCACCACACCACCCACGTCGTCGGCGATCCGCTGTGCCGACTGCAGCATCAGCTTGAAGTTCTGATTAGCGTCGCCATACGACGGCACCATCATGAACATCGATACGCCCGGCGTCGAGAAATCGGACATCATCTCAGGATCAAAGGACCCTGGTTTAACCATATTCGCCAGGCTAAACAGCACAGGACCGCTGCCCGCAGGGCTGATATGGCGATGGAAGATGCCCATTTCGCCAAACTGGAAGCCCGCCTGCAGCACGCTCTGCAGCAGAACTTCGCCGCCGATTACGCCACCCTGATGTGCGGTAACGTGCAGCACCAGTACGGTTTCTTTCAGTTTTGCCGGTTTGACGGCAGCAGGTGCAGGCTGAGGCTCGTGCACCACCGCTGGCTTCTCTTCCGGCTGTGGCTGATGAGCAGGTTCGGCGTGGAACGCCGGCTCCGCTGCATGCGCCACTGGCGGCAGATCGTCAACGCGCGGTTCACGGCGCGGCGCAGGCTGCTGCGGCTCGTCGTCTTCATCCTGCGCGTAGTTGTCCAGCAGGATGTCATCATAATCCGGTCGCTGAGACAGCGGTGGCGGAGACTGATGAGCAGCCGGTTGAACGGCACGCGGTGCTGGCTCAGCCGCCGGAGCGGGCTTGGGCGCAACCACGGGTTCTTCGCGAGCGGCATCAAAATGACCAAAGGACGGCTCATCTTGCGGGTGAGCGGAGCGTACACGCACCTCTCCCACGCCTTCATCGAGATCGTCGATCGGGGATTGTTCACGTTCCTTTTTGGAACGTTTGGCTGGGCGATCGCGAAAAAGCGATGAGCGTTCCTTACGACTGGTCCAAAGACCGTGCAATAACAACGCTATTATGGCGATCGCGCCAACAACGATTAATATCAGACGCAAATCCTGCATCATTGCTATCTCTGTTGTTCCAATACATTGCCACCGCGGCAAACATTCACTCTTTAACTCTATTTGCCCAAGCACACAAGTGCAAGTCCGTGCTGAACTTTATGCCAATAAAGATGATTATTCTGCCTTTTTTTGCTGTTTTTTCAGCCAATGTCACCCTAGCCAGTAGAAAATCATCCCGATATGATAGCGATGCCTGTTCAGACAAAGAGATAACTTAAGATATGTCCTATTCGCAGTCACCTTCTCACTCCACCAGCGGCCTTCATTATTTTGCCGAAGGCTGGCGCCTGATTTCGCGCCCGGGGATTAAACGCTATGTCGTCTTGCCGTTACTGGTCAACGTGCTGTTGATGGGATCCGCCTTCTGGTGGCTGTTCAGTCAGCTGGGTGACTGGATCCCCAGCATGATGAGCCATGTGCCGACCTGGCTGCAGTGGCTAAGCTACGTTTTGTGGCCGCTGGCGGTGATCTCCGTCCTGTTGGTGTTCAGCTATCTGTTCAGCACCATTACCAACCTGATTGCCGCCCCGTTCTGTGGCTTGCTGGCCGAACAGTTGGAAGGCAGCCTGACCGGCAAACCGCTGCCGGATACCGGCATTTTTGGCATTGTGAAAGATCTGCCGCGCATTATGGCGCGCGAATGGCGCAAGCTGGCCTACTACCTGCCGCGCGCGCTGGTGCTGTTGATACTCTATTTCATCCCGGGCATCGGCCAAACGGTGGCGCCGGTGCTGTGGTTCCTGTTCAGCGCCTGGATGTTGGCCATCCAGTATTGCGACTACCCGTTCGATAACCATAAGGTAAGCTTCGCCGATATGCGTCGCGCGCTGCGCCAGCATAAAACCGACAACCTGCAGTTTGGCGCCATGGTCAGCCTGTTCACCATGATCCCCATCCTTAACCTGGTGATCCTGCCGGTCGCGGTGTGCGGTGCCACCGCCATGTGGGTCGATCGTTATCGCCCACAATTCGTCCGTTCCTGAGCCGTTTTATTGGCCGCATTACGATTAATTCTTCGACAGGGCGCGCAATTTGCGCCCTTATCCTTGTGCTTAAAACTTATTTCCTAATAACATATAGATATACCAATTCTTTACTTCCCTGCCGGTACTGTTAGCGTATGCTTTCGACGTTCCCCACATTTTTCATAGAGTTAAAGGACGGGCTATGAGCAAGATATATGAAGACAACTCATTAACAATCGGCCATACGCCGCTGGTTCGTCTGAACCGTATCGGCAACGGACGCATTCTGGCCAAGGTTGAATCACGCAACCCCAGCTTTAGCGTTAAATGCCGCATCGGTGCCAATATGATTTGGGACGCAGAAAAACGTGGCATTTTGGTCGCCGGTAAAGAACTGGTGGAGCCGACCAGCGGCAACACCGGCATCGCGCTGGCGTTCGTCGCCGCGGCGCGTGGCTACAAGCTGACGCTGACCATGCCGGAAACCATGAGCATCGAACGCCGCAAGCTGCTTAAAGCGCTGGGCGCCAACCTGGTGCTGACCGAAGGCGCAAAAGGCATGAAGGGCGCGATCGCCAAGGCGGAAGAAATCGTCGCCACCGATCCGAACCGCTACATCATCCTGCAGCAGTTCAGCAACCCGGCTAACCCGGCGATCCACGAACAAACTACCGGCCCGGAAATCTGGGACGACACCGATGGCGAAGTTGACGTATTCATCTCCGGCGTCGGTACCGGCGGCACGCTGACCGGTGTCAGCCGCTACATCAAAAACACCAAGGGCAAGGCGATCACCACCGTGGCGGTGGAGCCAACCGATTCACCGGTCATCAGCCAGGCGCTGGCGGGTGAAGAAATCAAACCGGGCCCGCACAAAATTCAGGGCATCGGCGCAGGCTTTATCCCCGGCAACCTGGATCTCGATCTGGTGGACCGCGTGGAACAAATCACCAACGACGAGGCCATCAGCATGGCACGCCGCCTGATGGACGAAGAAGGCATCCTGGCGGGCATTTCCTCCGGTGCCGCGGTAGCCGCAGCGGTGAAATTGGCCGAAGAACCGGCGTTCGCCGACAAAACCATCGTGGTGATTTTGCCGTCTTCCGGCGAACGTTATTTGAGCACCGCCCTGTTCGCCGATTTGTTCACCGAGCAAGAATTGCAACAGTAGTGCCAGCCGCGCATAAATCGCTAAAAAAGCACCTTTCGGGGTGCTTTTTTGTGGGCTGGATCAAAGTTTATAGCAGTCAAAGATTGATTTTACCCGTCAGCTTTAGTATTTAACGGTGCATTATTTCGATGCGCAAAATTAATCGCCCTTCATTTCTTGTTTAGGCTGAATCGATTTACTCATTTGTCGCTGATGCGTTAAACACGGCATAATGAAGCGCGGATTGAAACGACGGCGGAAGCCAAATTTTTTGATCTGAAGTGCCAAACTCGTCGTTTTCTGTTGCATCAATGCTCGCCCCTGTACCATAGTCAGGCGCTAACCAGACAAGCTAAAGTCATACCCTTGGGCTAAACTTTAGCTCCACGACACACCAATAAGTTGGGGAAACATCAATGTTCCAGCAAGAAGTTACTATTACCGCTCCGAATGGTCTGCACACTCGCCCTGCCGCTCAGTTCGTTAAAGAAGCCAAAGGCTTCACTTCTGACATCACCGTGACCTCTAACGGGAAAAGCGCCAGCGCCAAAAGCCTGTTCAAACTGCAAACTCTGGGGCTGACTCAAGGGACCGTAGTGACCATCTCCGCTGAAGGTGAAGACGAGCAGAAAGCCGTTGAGCACTTGGTAAAACTGATGGCAGAGCTTGAGTAATCGGCCCGTCTTCTTAGTTAACACCAGTCAAGAGTAAGGTAGGGTTATGATTTCAGGCATTTTAGTATCACCGGGTATCGCTTTTGGTAAGGCTCTCCTACTGAAAGAAGATGAAATTGTCATCAACCGGAAGAAAATCTCTGCAGATGATGTAGAGCAGGAAGTCTCACGTTTTCTTGCCGGCCGCGCCAAAGCGTCCGAGCAGTTGGAAGCGATCAAGACCAAAGCTGGCGAAACCTTCGGCGAAGAGAAAGAAGCTATCTTCGAAGGCCACATCATGCTGTTGGAAGACGAAGAGCTTGAGCAGGAAATCATAGCCCTAATCAAAGATGAGTTGGCTTCTGCAGACGCTGCGGCCTACACCATCATCGAAGGCCAGGCGAAAGCACTGGAAGAACTTGACGATGAATACCTGAAAGAGCGTGCGGCCGACGTACGCGACATCGGTAAACGCCTGCTGCAGAACATTCTGGGCCTGGCTATCGTCGATCTGAGCGCCATCCAGGACGAAGTTATCCTGGTCGCTACCGATTTGACCCCGTCTGAGACCGCACAGTTGAACCTGGACAAAGTGCTGGGCTTCATTACCGATCTCGGCGGCCGGACTTCCCACACCTCCATCATGGCTCGCTCCCTGGAATTGCCGGCAATTGTAGGCACCAGCGACGTGACCAAGCAGGTGAAGAACGACGACTATCTGATTCTGGATGCGGTTAACAACAAAATTTACGTTAACCCGACCGCTGACGTTATCGATCAGCTGAAAGCCGAACAGAACCAGTACGTCACCGAGAAAAACGATCTGGCCAAGCTGAAAGATCTGCCGGCGATTACGCTGGACGGTCATCAGGTTGAAGTCTGTGCCAACATCGGTACCGTGCGCGACGTCGCCGGTGCAGAGCGCAACGGCGCAGAAGGTGTTGGCCTGTATCGTACCGAATTCCTGTTCATGGACCGCGATTCACTGCCGACTGAAGACGAGCAGTTCCAGGCTTACAAAGCCGTTGCGGAAGCCATGGGCTCACAGGCCGTGATCGTCCGTACCATGGACATCGGCGGCGACAAAGACCTGCCATACATGAACCTGCCGAAAGAAGAGAACCCGTTCCTCGGCTGGCGCGCGATTCGTATCGCCATGGACCGCAGAGAAATCCTGCACGCGCAACTGCGCGCCATCCTGCGCGCTTCCGCGTTCGGCAAACTGCGCATCATGTTCCCGATGATCATTTCCGTGGAAGAAGTCCGCGATCTGAAAGGTGAAATCGAGACGCTGAAGGCGCAGCTGCGTGAAGAATCCAAGGCCTTTGACGAGACCATTGAAGTGGGCGTAATGGTGGAAACACCGGCCGCGGCAGTGATTGCTCATCACCTGGCGAAAGAAGTCGACTTCTTTAGTATTGGGACAAACGATCTAACCCAGTATACTCTGGCGGTAGATCGCGGCAATGAGCTGATTTCTCATCTCTATAACCCGATGTCCCCATCAGTGCTTGGCCTGATCAAACAGGTTATTGATGCATCTCATGCAGAAGGCAAGTGGACCGGTATGTGCGGTGAACTGGCTGGCGATGAGCGTGCTACACTGTTGTTATTGGGCATGGGGCTGGATGAGTTCAGCATGAGTGCGATTTCAATCCCGCGCATCAAGAAAATTATTCGTAATACTAATTTCGAAGATGTGAAGGCGTTGGCAGCGCAAGCCTTGGCACAGCCAACGGCGCAAGATCTGATGAATTGCGTGAATAAATTCATCGAAGAAAAGACGCTCTGCTAAACTTCCACGACACTGGAACGCCGCCCAATTTAATGCTTAGGAGAAGATCATGGGTTTGTTCGATAAACTGAAATCTCTGGTTTCTGATGACAAGAAAGACACGGGCACTATCGAGATCGTAGCTCCACTTTCTGGCGAAATCGTTAATATCGAAGATGTGCCTGACGTAGTATTTGCTGAAAAAATCGTTGGCGACGGTATTGCCATCAAACCTACCGGCAACAAAATGGTTGCCCCGGTTGACGGTACTATCGGTAAAATTTTCGAAACCAACCATGCTTTCTCTATCGAATCCGACAGCGGCATCGAGCTGTTTGTCCACTTCGGTATCGACACCGTTGAACTGAAAGGCGAAGGCTTCAAACGCATCGCTGAAGAAGGCCAGCGCGTCAAGAAAGGTGACGTCGTTATCGAGTTCAACCTGGCCCTGCTGGAAGAGAAAGCCAAGTCTATCCTGACGCCGGTGGTTATCTCCAACATGGACGAAATCAAAGAGCTGATCAAACTGACCGGTAACGTAACCGTTGGTGAGACTCCAATCATCCGCATCAAGAAGTAATTGCGAATGAAATAAGAACGGCGCCCTTGGCGCCGTTTTTTTATGTCACCAGGCTGAACCAGTACGTACTGCACGTACGCTCCGAGGCATATTCAAACTGCCTGTGCCGATAACGCCTATTGCACAACTGAGAATACCCAACGAATTTCGAATTGCAGCCAGGCGGCAAGCGGGTGAACCCCCAGGAGCTTACTCAAGTAAGTGACTGCTGTGCGCACGAGCAGCCAACCAACAACGCGGCGGTTCTAAAGGCGAAGGGTATTATTACTGCCAACGCGGAATGCGCAGAGTAATCACCAACCCTTCCTGTTCGCCGTTGCGCGCCTCAACCTGTCCGCCATGTGCCAGCACCACCTTGCGGGTGATCGCCAGTCCCAGTCCGTAACCCTTGCCCGACATCGACGATTTTACCCTGACGAACGGATCAAAGATGCTGGAAAGCTTCGACTCTTCTACCCCAGGCCCCTGATCGCTGACCTCTATTTGGAACAGTTGGTCGATTCGCGTCAACACTACCGTCACCCGCTGACCATGGCAGGAGAAACGTAACGCGTTGCGCACGATATTATCCACCGCGCGCCGCATCAGCTCGGCATTGCCCTTAACGGTATATTCCACGTCCGAACTGGCCTGTAGCACAATCTCGACGCCAGGGATTTGCGCTTCGTAACGCGCGTCGCTCACTACCGCATCCACCAGCCCGTACAGATCGAAATACTCTTCGTCCGGCAGACTGTTGCTCTCGGCACGTGACAGCGCCAATAGTTCGCCAATCATTTTATCCAGCCGCCCCGCTTCATGCTCAATGCGTTGCAGCGAGTTCTCGACGTTGCCTGCATTTTGCCGCGCCAGGCCAATGGCCAACTGCAACCGGGCCAACGGTGAACGAAGCTCATGCGAAACGTCGTGCAGCAACTGCTCGCGGGCGCTGACCAACAGCTCCAGCCGCTCGGCCATGCTGTCAAAATCGCGCGCTACCTCGGACAGTTCATCATGTCGCCGGCGCATCGCCGGGAACAAACGTACCGATAAGTCGCCCTGAGCTACGCGGTCAAAACCATCGCGCAGCTTGCGCATCGGCCGGGTCAGGTTCCAGGCCAGCACCGTACTGAACAGCAGCCCCGCCAGCCCCCCCACCCAAAGCATCGGCATAGGGATATTGAACACGTGCGGACGCCGGTTCGGGCTATATTCTTCCCGCAGGGCCCGCATGTCGTAACTCAACAGATAGCCCGTGCCACCCGAATCTTTCACCCACGCAGTCACCTCCTTTAACCTGCGGCGCCCCTCAAATACCGGTTCCTCCGCTGCAGGCGGCTGCGCCATCGGCGTTACGGACAACAAGCGCCGGTCATCATCCGACCAGTCTTTCAGCATGGCATTCAATGCCGGCAGTCCGCCCTCGCGCAATTGGGTGGCGGCCGAAGTCAGTTGCAGCGTAACCGCACGCCGGGCCATCGCGTTTTCCGGCGGCTCATAGCGATCGCCATACAAAGAAAAAGCGACCCACAGCGCCTGGGTCATGATGATAAAGGTCAGCCAGAAGCCGAGCAGGATTTTCCAGAATAGTCTTCCGCGCATGGCCATTACCGAATGCGGTAGCCGATGCTGCGCACCGTTTCAATGCTGAGTGCGTTATCCGTCAACGCTCCCAACTTCTGGCGAATATTGCTGATGTGAACGTCAACGCTGCGGTCATAGGCTTCGCGCGGGCGCCCCAACCCTTTTTCCGATAGCTCGTCTTTTGATACCACGCGTTCAGGCGCACGCAGCAACAGCTCCAGCAAGTTGAATTCGGAAGCGGTCAGATCGAAAGGTTTACCGCGCCATTCGCTGCTGCGGGTCGATGGATTGAGGGTCAGCTCACCGAAGTTAATGGCAATTTCGTCGTCCACTTCTTCCGGGCGCTCGTCGAAACGACGCAGCACCGCACGCAGGCGCGCCACCAGTTCGCGGGGATAGCATGGCTTGGGCATGTAGTCGTCGGCCCCCATCTCCAACCCGATGACCCGGTCGATATTGTCGCCTTTGGCCGTCAGCATAATGATTGGCATGCGGCTCTTTTTGCGCACGTCGCGCAGCACGTCGATGCCGCTCATGTCCGGCAGCATGATGTCGAGGATCATTGCGGTGTAATCGCCAGACAGCGCGCCTTCCACGCCCGCTTTGCCGGTCAGCACCAGCGTGGCATTGAAACCTTCGCCAGTCAGATATTCACTCAGCATGGTGCCGAGCTCGAGGTCATCATCGACCAATAAAATTTTCATGCCTTGCTCCTTCGCGGATTTTCGTCATTTTCACGCCTATTTGCCTGCTTCGCAGCCGGTTTTACTCAATCCTTACATATTCCTGAATGCCACTTAACCGCAGCCCGGCCGACGGCGCGTTAAATTAGTGCCAACAGATTTTCGCCACGCTTTATGCCAGGGAAGCTTCTCCTCATGCCATCGTTTCAACGCTTAAAACGCTATCTGCCGCCCACTGTTATTGTGGCCGCTATCGCCCTATTTCTCTACTTCCGATCCCACGACGCTACAGAAACGCCCCGGTATATCACAGCGGTAGCGCAAACCCGTGACCTGGAACAAACGGTGCTGGCCGACGGTACGATAGAAGCGCAAAAACAGGTTAGCGTCGGCGCTCAGGTATCGGGCCAGATTAAGGCCCTGTACGTGGCGCTGGGCGACAAAGTGCATAAAGGCCAGCGAGTGGCTGAGATTGATGACTTAACCCAGCAGAACGCCCTGAGGGACGCGGAAGCGGCATTGAAGAACGTTCAGGCACAGCGCGCGTCCAAAATGGCGGCGCTGCACAACAATCAGCTGGTTTATCAGCGCCAGCAGGCCATAGTGGCGCGTGGCGTCGGGGTCCGTGCAGATTTGGACAGCGCTCAGGCCACGTTGATTGCCACCCGCGCCGATATCAACGCGCTGGATGCGCAGATCATTCAGGCGCAAATCGCGGTCAACACCGCGCAGGTTAACCTCGGTTACACCAAAATCACCTCGCCGATCGACGGCACCATCGTCGCGTTACCGGTAGAAGAAGGCCAAACGGTGAACGCAGTCCAAAGCGCCCCCACCATCGTCAAAGTCGCTCAGTTGGCGACCATGACTGTCGAAGCGCAAATATCCGAAGCCGATGTGGTCAAGGTGAAAACCGGCATGCCGGTCTATTTCACCATCCTCGGCGAACCGGGCAAGCGTTATAGCACCCAGCTGCGGGCCATAGAGCCGGCACCAGACTCGATCAACGACGAAACTACTTCGACCAGCACCAGCACGTCCAGCAGCACTTCCAGCTCCAGCACCGCAATTTACTACAACGGCCTGTTTGATGTGGCAAACCCGGACGGCGCGCTGCGCATCTCAATGACTGCGCAGGTGTATATCGTGTTGGCCAAAGCGGAAAATGCGGTGGTGATCCCCGCAACCGCGCTGGAAGGCGACTGGGTACAGGTGGTGGATAAGCAGGGCAATATCGCCCGCCGTCCGGTCAAGGTCGGTATCAATAACAACGTCGACGCACAGATTATCAGCGGCGTGTTGGCCGGTGAGAAAGTGATCGTCAGCCAGGCCAATGCCGCGAGCCAAAGCCCCGCCCGTCGTATGGGCCCGCCACCGATGGGGATGTGATGATGGCCTCACAACCCCTACTGCAACTGCAGGGTATCAGCCGCCGTTTTCAGGCCGGTGACCAAAACGTCACCGTGCTCAAGGAGATCAATCTCAGCATTGCCCAAGGCGAGATGGTGGCCATCGTGGGCGCCTCCGGCTCGGGTAAATCAACCTTGATGAACATTCTCGGCAGCCTCGATCGCCCAAGCGAAGGGGATTATCAGGTGGCCGGCCGCAGTACCGCACGGCTGGATCGCGACAGCCTGGCCGAACTGCGCCGCGAACATTTCGGTTTTATCTTCCAACGCTATCATTTACTGGGGGATCTTAGCGCCCAAGGCAACGTGGAAGTCCCTGCGGTGTATGCCGGCCATGCCCGCAGCGCACGCCAACAACGCGCCGCCGATCTGCTGCAAAGGCTCGGCCTGGCGCAACGGTTGAATTATCGTCCCAGCCAGCTCTCCGGTGGCCAGCAGCAACGCGTCAGTATCGCTCGCGCATTGATGAACGGTGGCGAGGTAATCTTGGCAGACGAACCCACCGGCGCGCTGGACAGCCACAGCGGGCAAGAAGTGATGAGCATCCTGAAAGACTTGCACGCTCGCGGCCATACGGTGGTGATTGTCACTCACGATATGCAAGTTGCCGAACATGCTCAGCGCATCATTGAGCTTAGTGACGGCGAGATTGTCGCCGACCGACGGAAAACAACGGCCCACACCGTGGCACGCCTACCGATAGCGCTGGATAACGCCGTCAGCCGCTGGCAATCGCAACGCGATCGCCTGTACGAAGCATTCAAAATGGCGCTGCTGGCGATGGCCTCCCAACGCCTGCGCACCCTACTGACCATGCTCGGCATTATCATCGGCATCGCCTCGGTAGTATCGGTGGTGGCGCTGGGCAAAGGCTCTCAGCAGCAGGTGCTGGCCAACATCAACGCCATGGGCACCAGCACGCTGGAGGTCTATCCGGGCAAAGATTTCGGCGATATGCGTTCTGCTGCAGTACAGACGCTGCGGGCCCCCGACGCAGATGCGCTGGCGCAGCAGGGCTACGTGCACAGCGTCACGCCGACCGTTTCAAGCAGCACCACCTTCCGCTATGGCAATCAGTCGGTCAGCGGCACGGTCAATGGCGTCGGTGAGCAGTATTTTCTGGTGCGCGGTTACAGCATCGACAGCGGCATGGCGTTTAACCGCCATAGCGTCGACCAATTGATGCAGGAAGTGGTGATTGACGAAAATACCCGCAACAAACTGTTTCCTCACGGCGCCAACCCGCTTGGCGAAGTGATCCTGCTCGGCTCGCTGCCGTGTCGCATTATCGGCGTCGCCGCCAAAAAACAGAGCGGTTTCGGCAGCGACGAGAATCTGAACGTCTGGATCCCCTACACCACCGCCATGAAACGCATGCTGGGCCAGAGCTACCTGAAAAGCATCACCGTGCGGGTGAACGACGATATCGATCTCACCAGCGCCGAAGACGGCGTCACCCGTCTGCTGAGCCAGCGCCATGGCGGCAAGGACTTCTTTGTGATGAATACCGACAGCATTCGCCAAACCATTGAGAAAACCACCGCCACCCTGACGCTGCTGGTGTCGATGATCGCGTTGATTTCTCTGGTGGTGGGTGGCATTGGGGTAATGAATATCATGCTGGTGTCGGTGACCGAACGCACCCGAGAAATCGGCGTGCGTATGGCGGTCGGTGCCCGCGCCAGCGACATCATGCAACAATTTTTAATTGAGGCGGTACTGGTGTGCCTGCTGGGCGGCACATTGGGGGTTCTGCTGTCGCTGGGGATTGGCGTGGTGTTCAGTCAATTCAGCGACAATTTCACGATGGTGTATTCCACCGAGTCCATTGTCGCCGCGTTTATCTGTTCGACGCTGATCGGCGTGATTTTTGGCTTCTTCCCGGCAAGACGCGCTGCCGGGATGGATCCGATACATGCGTTGGAAAGGGAGTAACCCTCAATCGAAAACGCCGGTGGAGAGGTAGCGATCGCCGCGATCGCAGATGATTGCCACAATCACGCTGCCCGGGTTCGCCGCTGCGATCCGCAACGCACCGGCTACCGCACCGCCGGAGCTGACACCGCAGAAAATGCCTTCGCGCTGCGCCAACTGACGCATGGTCTGCTCGGCGTCGGTTTGCTCGATATCCAACACCTGATCCACCAGATCCGGGCGGAAAATGCCCGGCAGATAAGCCGGTGCCCAGCGGCGAATACCGGGAATATTGCTGCCTTCCGCCGGCTGCAGGCCAATGATCTGCACCTGCGGATTTTGGCTCTTCAGGTAGCCGCCCACGCCGGTAATGGTGCCGGTGGTGCCCATGCTGGAGACGAAATGGGTGACCCGCTGCTGGCTCTGCTGCCAGATTTCCGGGCCGGTGGTGGTGAAGTGGGCGTAGGGATTGTCCAGATTGTTGAACTGATCCAGCACCTTGCCCTGCCCCTGATTCTGCATGTCCAACGCCAGGTCACGCGCCCCTTCCATGCCCACTTCCCGGCTGACCAGGATCAGCTCGGCCCCGTAGGCGCGCATCGCCGCCTGGCGTTCCAGACTCATGTTTTCCGGCATCAGCAGCGTCAAAGCGTAGCCTTTCAACGCCGCGATCATCGCCAGCGCAATGCCGGTATTGCCGCTGGTGGCCTCAATCAGCCGGTCACCGGGTTTTATCTCACCGCGCAATTCCGCCTGCTGGATCATCGCCAGCGCGGCGCGGTCCTTCACCGAGCCCGCCGGATTATTGCCTTCCAGCTTGACCCAAACCTCGCTGCCCAGTCCTGCGGCCAGACGTTGTAATTTTACCAGCGGGGTATTGCCGATGCATTGTTCGAGCGTTGTCACGTGCTTTGCCTGTGTGTTGAAGTGCGTAATGTAAAAAGGCAACCCCAGGGTTGCCTTTAAAATGATGTTGGGAGGTAAAAACTATCAGGCGCTTTTAGCTAACGCAACAGGTTGTAGCAGCCGATCGCCAGCGTACAGGCGCGCATTCAGGCTGCCGACGTAATAACGGCCACCGCGAACCGGCGGCTCGTTGCCGTCAGGCAACACCACGCTGATAGGTTCCTGGTGCCAACCGATCGGCTGAACGGTCATCTGCCAGAAGTGGCCACGCGGGCTAACCTCCAGCACCTGTACCGGCAACAGGCAGCGCTCGCTGCTCTCGGTGCCCACTTCCATCTCCCAAGGCCGCAGGAACAGATCCACGCTGCCCTGATGCATCGGCTGGAACGACAGTGGCCACTGGTGCGCACCGACGAACAGCTGCGAGCCGCGGATTTCGCCACTCAGGCGGTTCACTTCGCCCATGAACTCCAGCACAAAGCGGCTGGCCGGTTCGCGGACAATTTCTTCCGGCGAACCTACCTGCTCAATATTGCCCTGGCTCATCACCACGATGCGGTCGGCCACTTCCATCGCCTCTTCCTGATCGTGGGTGACGAACACGCTGGTAAACTTCAGCTCTTCATGCAACTGACGCAACCAACGGCGCAGTTCTTTACGCACCTGGGCATCCAGCGCACCAAAAGGTTCGTCCAGCAGCAGAATCTGCGGCTCTACCGCCAGTGCACGAGCCAAAGCTACGCGTTGCTTCTGGCCGCCGGAAAGCTGTGAGGGATAGCGGTTGGCCAAATGACCCAGCTGCACCATCTCCAGCAGTTGGGTCACTTTTTGTTTGATTGCCGCGGCATTCGGACGCTCACGACGCGGCAGCACGCTCAGGCCAAAGGCAATGTTGTCGAACACCGTCATATGGCGGAACAGCGCGTAATGCTGGAACACGAAACCCACCCGGCGATCGCGGGCATGCACATGGCTGACGTCGGTGCCGTGAAAGCCCAGTTTGCCGCCGCTCTGGTTTTCCAGCCCGGCGATAATGCGCAGCAGCGTGGTTTTGCCGGAGCCCGACGGCCCCAACAACGCCACCATCTCACCGGAGGCAATATCGAGCGAGATATCGTTCAATACCTTGGTACGACCGAAGAACTTGTTGATACCGTTAATCTCAATGCTCATGATTTTCCTCCCGCTCGAGACGTGCATTCTGACGTTCCAGACGCCATTGCAGGCCACTCTTCAAAAATAGGGTCACTATCGCCATCAGGGTCAGTAACCCGGCGGCGGTAAAGGAGCCAACAGTGTTGTAATCCTGTTGCAATAACTCGACCTGCAGCGGCAGGCTAAAGGTCTCGCCGCGAATAGAACCGGACACCACCGACACCGCGCCGAATTCGCCAATGGCGCGCGCGTTGGTCAGCACCACGCCGTACAGCAGCGCCCAGCGAATGTTCGGCAACGTCACCCGGCGGAACATCTGCCAGCCGGAAGCGCCCAGTAAAATGGCGGCCTCGTCTTCCTGGCTACCCTGGCTCAGCATCATCGGCACCAGCTCACGCACCACGAACGGACAGGTCACGAAAATAGTCACCAACACCATGCCCGGCCAGGAGAACATGATCTGGATATTGTGCGCATCCAGCCAACCGCCCAGCAGGCCATTGCTGCCGTAAAACAGCAGGTAAATCAGCCCCGCTACTACCGGTGACACGGCAAACGGGATGTCGATCAGCGTCAGCAGCAGCTGGCGGCCCGGGAAAGTGAACCGCGTCACCAGCCAGGCCAGCAAGGTGCCGAACACCAGGTTGAACGGCACGGTAATCAGGGCAATCAGCACCGTCAGCCAGATAGCGTGCAACATGTCGCGATCGACCAGGTTGCTCCACATCGCGCCAGCGCCCTTGGAAAAGGCTTCGGCGAAAATCGAAACGATCGGCACCACCAGCAGCAATACCGAAAACAGCACGCCGATACCGATCAGCGTCCACTTGCCCCAATTGACGCGCGGGCGTTCGACGCCGTTGAACTCAGAGATATCCGCCATCAGTGCCCCCCGATGCGTCGGCCAAAGCGGCTTTGCAGAACGTTAATGCTGAACAGCAACAGCAGCGAAGCCGCCAGGATCACCGAGGCAATCGCACTGGCCGCCGGATAATCGAACTCCTGCAGACGAACGAAAATCATCAGCGAGGTCACTTCCGTCTTCCAGGCGATGTTGCCGGCGATAAAAATTACCGCGCCAAACTCGCCCAGGCTGCGGGTAAAGGAAATGGCCGTACCGGCCAGCAGCGCCGGTGCCAACTCCGGCATCACCACGCGGCGAAAACTCTGCCAGCGGGTTGCGCCCAGGGTCTCTGCGGCCTCTTCATATTCGGGCCCCAGCTCTTCCAGCACCGGTTGAACGGTACGCACCACGAAGGGCAAGCTGGTGAAGGCCATCGCCACCGCGATACCGAGCCAGGTGAACGTCACCTTGATGTCAAAATGCGCCAACCATTGGCCATACCATCCGGTGGTGGAGAACAGCCCCGCCAGCGTCAAACCGGCCACCGCCGTCGGCAGCGCAAACGGCAGGTCGATCAGGCCGTCCAGCAGCGTGCGCCCGGGGAAACGATAGCGAGTCAGGATCCAGGCCATCAGCATGCCGAACACCGCGTTGAACAAGCTGGCGACGCCCGCCGCCAGCAACGTGACCTTATAGGCTGCAACCACCTGCGGGTTGGAAACCACTTCCCAATATTGCGCCAGGCTCATCTGCGCCAGCTGCATCACCAGTGCGCTGAGCGGCAGCAGCAGGATCAGGCAAGTGTAAAACAGGCTGCTTCCCAGACTGAGACCAAACCCTGGCAGAACCCGTTTGCTGGACAACAACATTACTTATGCCCTGCCGCTAACAGTTGATCCAACTCGCCACCAGTAGAAAAGTGCGTCTTCATCACCTGTGGCCAGCCACCAAACTGATCTTCTACACGGAACAGTTTGGTCTGTGGGAACTGGCCCTTCGCGGCCGCCATCGCCTGCTTGTCATACACGCGATAGTAGAAGCTGGTGATCACCTGCTGCGCAGCCGGGCTGTAGAGGTAATTCAAATAATCTTTGGCGGCCTGTTCAGTACCGTTTCTTTCCACGTTTTTGTCGACCCAGGCGACCGGGAACTCCGCCAGAATATCGACCGGCGGCACGATCACCTGATACTTGTCTTCGCCATACTGCTTGCGGATATTGTTCACTTCCGACTCAAAACTGATCAGCACGTCACCCAGGCCGCGTTCCACAAAGGTAGTAGTCGCACCGCGACCGCCGGTGTCAAACACCAGCACGTTTTTCAGGAAACGGGTCATAAAGGCACGGGTTTTGGCATGATCGTTGCCGTCAGCCTGGCTGGCGGCTCCCCAGGCAGCCAGATAGGTATAACGGCCGTTGCCGGAGGTTTTCGGGTTCGGGAACACCAGCTTCACATCGTCGCGCACCAAATCGTTCCAGCTATGGATGCCTTTTGGGTTGTCCTTGCGCACCAGGAAAGCCATGGTGGAATAGAAAGGTGAGCTGTTGTTCGGTAAGCGAGCCTGCCAGTCAGCCGGAATAAGTTGGCCGCGATCGTGCAGGATCTGCACGTCGGTCACCTGGTTGTAGGTCACGACGTCGGCACGTAACCCCTGCAATATGGCCAGCGCCTGCTTGGAAGAGCCAGCGTGAGATTGTTTGATGGTCAGCTTGTCGCCCGGATGCTGCTGGTTCCACTGCTGTTCAAAACCCGGGTTCAGTGCGGTAAACAATTCACGGGAAACGTCATAGGAGCTGTTCAGCAGCTCAGCGGCCGAAACGGTACCGCTGGCTAACAGCGCCGCCGCCAACCATCCTTTCAGCATGAAATTTTTAACCCGTGTTTGTTTCATTGTGCACCTTATAGCTGAATCAATCCGCCGGGCTTTCGCCCTGATGTTGACCAGTGTATTTATAACTAGGTGCGGAGCTGTAACGCTTTTATATACCGTTTAGTGATTTTCAAGCATCAAACGCTATAAGGCAGGGGCAGAGCGGTGTGGCAGAGGAGGAAGTTAATCCGGAGCCGGCATGGCCGACCCCGGAGGAAAGGTTAAAGCGACAGCAGGCGCGTCAGCGAAGGCGCAAAGTAATAGCTGCCGGTCACCGCACGGCTGAAACGCAGCATCGCATCACGTTTGCCGTCCAAATCGCCAAACATGCTCAGCAGCTGTTTTTCGATGTTATGCAGGCGGGCGCAATAGGCGATGAAATACAGCCCGTGTTTACCGCTGGCAGTACCGTAAGGCAGGCTCTGACGCAAAATCTTCAGGCCTTTGCCGTCTTCTTTCAGATCGACACGGCTGACATGCGAGGTGTCAGGACGCTGCTCCGGCGGCAACTCTTCGCTGTCGTGCTTGGTGCGGCCGATAATCTGCTCCTGCTGCTCGGTGGTAAAGCGCTGCCACTGACGCAGGTTATGTTCATAACGCTGTACCAGCACGTAGCTGCCACCTGCGTCTTCTTCACCTTCGGCGATGACCGCCACTTCAGGACGTTTGTCGCCCTGCGGATTTTCAGTGCCGTCGATAAAGCCGCTCAGATCGCGCTCTTCCACCCAGCGGAATCCGTGGGTTTCTTCTTCAATCTTGATGGCGTTGCCGAACGCTGCCAGCGCCGCCTGCGCCAGCGTAAAGTTAACGTCATGACGCAGGGATTGGATGTGGATCAACAGATCGCGCTGGGTGGCCGGGGCCAACCCTTTGCCCAGCGGGGTGAATGGCTTCAGCTCTTTTGCGCCCTGACCGCTGGAAAGGTCGTGCCAGACGTCATAGCCAAAGGCGATCACCGCACCCAAATGCGCATCGGGAAACTGCTGTTGCAGCTCGGTCAACGTCTGGCAAAACTGCTTGCAGCCCTGGCGCAAATCGGCGAATTCGCCCTGCACGGTGGCTTCCATAAAAATGGCGAAGCGGCAGTGTTCCAGTAAAATACCGCTCTGAACCTGGGTCATTATCGTTATCCTCAAAATCGAAATCGAGTAACAGGCTGCTGTATACCCGTCGTCTTTAAAGTCGCAGCGTTGTTACCTGCTTACAAGACCCCTCCGTAGGTCTTGCCCCTTCGGGGCCGCTGCAAGCAGCGTTCAAATCTGTTCCCGACAGATTTGTCGCTCACCCTCGTTACTTACTCAAGTAAGCGCCTGGGGTGAGCGAGCTGGCCGCCTGGCTGCAACTTTAAAGCCATAGGGTATATGTCTAGATTTCCTGTTACGAATGCGCAGTATCATACCCGATGAAAACGGGATTGCCTTGCATCAGCGCAAAGAAAATAGGGTTACCCATAACCGGGCAATCTCGCCCAAAGGTAGCGGTGATTTAACGTTCAGCGGGGATGGAAACCAGATAAATCAGGGGCGCCGCGGATCGGGCGCCCAGGGGGAAGCTTTATTGCGGTTTGGCGTGCCAGATGATCTTGCTGACCGTCCAGCTTTTCAGCGTGTCATCCGGTGGGATGATATCTTGCGGGCCGGCCCACTTGCCGTCGAAGATATAGGTGACGTACTTGCTCTGCTGTGCGACGCACTCGACCTTGCCGGCATCGTCGCCGTCGGCCGGTTTACAGGCACCGAACGCCTTGCTGTACAGGTCACTGAACGGCGTGCCCAGCTTGCTGCCCCACTCGGTCGCGACTTTGCTGTCCATCACGTCCACGCGCTGCACGTGACCCTTGGGTTCCCCGGTGATCACCAGCTTCACGTCGTTGCCGTCCATCGCCTGGTAGTAGGAAACTATTTTGCCCTGGCTGGTAGCCATGCCACCGCGCAGGCGGTAATCGCCGTTCAGCCCGTCGTTAATGGCGCTTTCCGACATCGGGGTACCGGCGTTGAGGTCACCAACGCCCTTGGCGCTGACTTCGAGGCTGCTGCCAAACCAGTTAAATGGCGACAGGCTGGACCAAGAGAAATTGGACATCGTCGAACAGCCGGTCAGTAACAGCGGAAGCCCTAACAACAGTGGGCGAACATTCATTTTTAGCTCCTTAACATCAATGACGGGGCACAGCCTGCTCTGCCCTGCCGCACTTGGCGTTTTGTTGCGTGTCAGCCTCTCACAACTGTCCACGCATCGCCATCGGTTGCGAGCTTGGAGTGCGGAAAATGAGAAAAGTGCCGCACTGTGCGGCAATTAACCCGCCTCATCCTGTACCACGAAACAGGCCTTAAGACGCGCACTCAGCAGCAAGTAAGCCAGCGCCAACGCATCGAGCAACGCCAACACGATGTCCAACGCCGAAGGATTGTCGTCTTGCTGCCACAGGCTAAACAGGGAACCGCCCAGCGCGGCCAGCAGCGAAGCAATCAATACCCAGCGCCAGGCACGCCATAGCCGTGGCCACTGGTGACGACGCGGAGCAATCAAAAATGCCAACGCCGCCGGCAGCCCCAGCACGATGCTATACCAGAACCATTGGGTGTCCGGGTAAAACAGCGACAGCAGGCCTTCCCCCTGCTGGCGCGAAACCCCGGCCATCACAAACAGGATCCAGGTGCGGGCCTGTAAAATCAGTACGCCCCAAAACCACAGCGGCAAACGCAACGCACCGTGCTGATCGTAATCGTCGGGAGAAAAACGGGGTGGAAGTGGCTTCAACATCGATTCCTTGCCAATATCATGATGATTTTTCAAATGGGTGCCGTGTTTATTGTTTTCAATGCGCGCGCTTAAGAACCCCTTAAGATTTTCATGCTTTACTTAACCCCATCAAACCAGCAGTCCTGATTGGCAGGGCTTTGATTCTAGATTGAGATAAGGAAGCTTAAGATGAAAAAATATACCCTGGCAGCATTAATTGCTCTGTGTAGCGCACCGGTTATGGCTCAGCAAGGCGGGTTCCTCGATCCTGCGGCACCGCAAACGCACACCCAAAACACGCAGCAAGGCGGATTTTCCGGCCCTAGCGCCGCGTTGACCACCGTCGACAAGGTCAAGTCAATGAGTGATGACACCTGGGTGATGCTGCAAGGCAACATTGAGCAACGCGTCGGCGACGAGACCTATACCTTCCGCGACGCCAGCGGCACGCTGACGGTCGAGATCGACAAAAAACGCTGGAACGGTCAGACCATCACCCCGAAAGATAAAGTGCAGTTGGAAGGGAAAGTGGATAAAGACTGGAGTAACGTGGAAGTCGACGTGAAAACCATCAAAAAACTGCCCTAACGCGCAGTTTGGGCGGTGAAGCCTCACCGCCCAAAGTATCGCTCAATATTCCTGATCTTCGATCAATCGCTTGCCCAGGCTGGTAATGCTCTGGATCTCGTAACCGAGTTTCTCGTACATCTCGATCACCGTGTCGTTATCTTCCCGCACCATCAGTTGGATCTTCGGGCAACCGCGCGCGATCAATTTTTTCTCTAACCGGCTGATCAACGCATTGGCGATACCGCGTCCGCGATAATCTGGATGCACCCCGAGATAATACGCCGAACCACGATGACCGTCGTATCCCCCCATCACCGATCCCACGACTTCCCCGCCCACTTCCGCGACCAGAAACAGATCCGGATCGTGATTCAGTTTGCGCTCAATATCCATCTCAGGATCGTTCCACGGCCGCAGCAGATCGCAGCGCTCCCACAGGGTAATGACTTCTTCAAAGTCGTCTTGTCGAAATACGCGAATTTCCATCGATGTTCGCCGCTGTTAATTAAGATGTTTATCTGATTATCGCGGGATTATTCACTTACGCAATATCAAACTGCGATTTCCCCGGGCAATAATGCAGAAATCCCCGGTAACTCGCGTAATAAATGGACATAGTTATCCGGTCGATTAATGATTATCAATACGATATAACGTCGCAAAATAGAATTTGTCGATGGAGCGTAGCGTTATGAAAAAGCAGGTTAAACCATTCCTCAATTTTAAACCGCTCCCCGTTTCCCCCACGCGACGTCAATTACTGCTTTCTGGTCTGGCGCTGGTGCTGCTCGGCAGCAAGAGCCAAACGGCCCAAGCCGAAACCGGCGGCATGCTGCGCAAGCAACACGCTAAAACTGCGCCCAAACCCAGCGGCAGCAAAAGGCTGGTGATGATCGACCCCGGTCACGGCGGCATCGATTCGGGCGCCGTCGGCAGAGAAGGTTCGCAGGAAAAACACGTGGTGCTGGAGATTGCCAACCACGTGCGTCGCATTCTGCACGAACAGGAACACGTTGAAGTGCGCCTGACGCGGGAAGAAGACGAGTTTATCCCCCTGTTTCAGCGGGTGGAGATTGCCCACCAGCATCAGGCCGATCTGTTTATCTCTATCCATGCCGACGGTTTTACCAGCCCGGAAGCCTCCGGTGCCTCGGTGTTTGCCCTGTCCAATCGCGGTGCCAGCAGCGCCATGGCGCGTTATCTGTCCAACCGCGAAAATGCCGCCGATGACGTGGCCGGTGGCAAATACAAAAATCAGGACAACTATCTGCAGCAGGTGCTGTTCGACCTAGTGCAAACCGATACCATCAACAACAGCCTGACGCTCGGCCGCCACGTGCTCGGCCAGATCCGTCCGGTACATCATCTGCACAGCAACAGCACCGAACAAGCGGCGTTCGCGGTGCTGAAATCCCCGTCGATTCCATCGGTACTGGTCGAAACCTCGTTTATCACCAATCCGGCGGAAGAACGCCTGCTTGGCACCACCGCATTCCGCGAGAAAATCGCCCGCGCCATCGCCGACGGCGTGATCAGTTTCTTCAGCTATTACGATTCACACCAACGAAAACCCGGCTGATACTGCCAGCCACGGTGAATAAAGGTATACTCTGCGGCTTGTTCAGTCAGACGCTGTGAATTAATCCGTATGAGTTTATCGACCATCGCAGAAGTAAAATCCTTCCTGCTGGCACTGCAGGACCGCATCTGCACGCAGCTGGCTCAGGCCGACGGCGGCGCCGTTTTCAACGAAGACCGCTGGACGCGGGAAGAAGGCGGCGGTGGCCGCAGCCGGGTATTGACCGACGGCGCGGTGTTCGAACAAGCGGGCGTCAACTTCTCACACGTCTCAGGTGCCACCCTGCCCGCCTCCGCTACCGCGCACCGCCCCGAGTTGGCCGGCCGCAGCTTCCAGGCGATGGGCGTGTCGTTGGTGATCCACCCGCGCAGCCCTTATATCCCGACCAGCCACGCCAACGTGCGGTTTTTCATTGCGGAAAAGCCGGGCGAAGAACCGGTGTGGTGGTTTGGCGGCGGCTTTGATCTGACCCCCTTCTACGGCTTTAAAGAAGATGCCATTCATTGGCACCGCACCGCCGAACAGCTGTGCGCCCCCTTCGGTGAGCAGGTGTATCCCAAATACAAAAAGTGGTGCGATGACTATTTCTTTATCAAGCACCGCAACGAAGCGCGCGGCATCGGCGGCCTGTTCTTTGACGATCTCAACACGCCCGACTTCGCTACCTGCTTCGCGTTTACCCAAGCGGTGGGCGAAGGCTTCCTCGATGCCTATTTGCCGATCGTGGAAAAACGCAAGGCGCTGAGTTGGGGCGATAACCAACGTCAGTTCCAGCTGTATCGCCGTGGCCGCTACGTCGAGTTCAATTTAGTCTGGGACCGCGGCACGCTGTTTGGCTTGCAAACCGGCGGACGTACCGAATCCATCCTGATGTCGATGCCGCCGCTGGTACGCTGGGAATACAACTATCAACCGGCGGAAGACAGCCCGGAAGCGGCCCTTTACCGTGATTTCCTGCCGGTGCGCGATTGGTTGAAGGAGCCAGAATAATGCAGATTTGGGTCGATGCGGACGCCTGTCCCAACGTGATCAAAGAAGTGCTGTTTCGCGCGGCGGATCGTACCGCCATGTCGGTAACGCTGGTTGCCAACCAACCGCTGAGAACGCCGCCTTCCAGGCATATCCACACTCTGCAGGTGGCGGCCGGTTTTGACGTGGCGGATAACGAAATCGTGCGCCGCTGCGAGAAAGGCGATCTGGTGATCACCGCCGATATCCCGCTGGCTGCCGAGGTGATCGAAAAAGGCGCGGTGGCGCTGAATCCGCGCGGGGAACGCTATACGCCGGACACCATTCGTGAGCGCCTGAACATGCGCGACTTTATGGACACCCTGCGCTCCAGCGGTATCCAGACCGGCGGCCCGAATACGCTGAACCAGCGCGACCGTCAGCAGTTCGCCAACGAGCTGGACAAGTGGTTGCAGCAGGCAAAACGGGCGCAGTGATTGCGCCCGTACTCCGCTTAGAATCGCACCTCCCCGCCGAAGATATAGGTTCGGCCGCGGGCGGTGTTGGTCGGTGTGAAGTCCTGTGACTGGGACGGCATCGAGTTCATCTTGTTCAACGCATCGGAATAGTCTCTGTCCATCAGGTTCTGCACGCTGAATTTCAACAGCAGGTTACGGTTGAACTGATAGGTGCTGTACAGATCGATAATCGTCGGAATGTGCGGCGCAGGCTCTTTCAGCAATTGCTCATTTTCGTCCCGATCCGAATTTGGCGACAGGCGAACCGCTTTACCCGTGTATTTGACCAATCCGCCCAGCGTCAGTTTCTCGTCCAGCAAACGAACCCCAGAATCTAACGTGAAATAAAACTCCGGCAGTTCGCTGATGTCACCGGCACCGAATTCGTTGCTGGCCTGATTGGTCGGTTGGCTGGTGTGCTCTTTGCTCAGGGAGAGTTTGGTGTAGGCGAAACCGGCATCATACATTGCCTCTACTTCCACCCCACGCATTCTGACCGGCTCATAAGCATTGCTGTACATGGTCATCACGACATTCACATCGGCGTTATCCCACTCTTCCTGCGTCGCCTGAGAGCGGTTGCACTTCTCGCGATTGCTGCACACCATGTAGTTTTGGCTGGAAATGTAATTTTTGATCTTTGATTCAAAATACACCGCCTTCAGCTGGAAGCTGTCCTGCTTGAACAACAGGTCATGAGCATTGGCGTTGAAGCCGGCCTGGTAGGTTTCGGCGGTTTCGCCCTTCAGGAACGGGTTCATCGACTGCCCGCCGCTGTTGGCGAAGAACACCTCCTGAATATTCGGCCCGCGCATCGACTTGCTGTAGCTGACAAACGGTTGCAACCATGGCGTCACCTGCGCCGATAACAGCACCGACGGATTAAAACCGTGCTCTTTCAAATTGATATTGCTGGCCCCCTGCGGGAAGCAGGCCACGCGCTCATCACAGGCAGGTTTATAACCGGAAATATCATAGGAACTGTAGTTCAGATCAAAGTTGCTCTGCCAGATGCCGTAGTTAAGCTGCAGCCCACTGTAAAGGCTGGCGATATTTTGTTTACCCGCGATCCCCACCGGCGAACTTTCCGCCTGGTTATCGTCGGTTACCAGCCCGGATGCGTGCTTCTTGTATTCGTTACGGATCAGCTTGCCACCATAGCTGAAGGCAAAATCGACTTCCTGCAGGCTGAAACGGCTGGTGTTATTGACGTCCAGCGCGTCCGAGATATTTTTCGCCTTGCTGTCGCTAAACCCTGCCATATTGTCAGACATGAATTTCTGCTCACCGCGGCTGGTACTGGCTGTCAGATTAAAATCAATCAGCTCGGAGAAAGGCGCATAGTGATATTTAATATAGAAGTCATTACTGTCGATATGACGGCGGGTTATTTTATTCTGGTAGGTCCTGGCCGACAGTTCGATACTATTAAAAGCGTCTGGCTTAATATCGACTTTGAATAACTGGGATTTAGGGTTCTGTCGATAAGTTTTATCAACGTTAAACTCTTCACTGTCAAAACCGGAGCCGTTTTTGTAATTAGACGTGATGGAACTGCCGCTGATGGCTGCCATCGCGCCCAGGCTGCCGCCTTCGCCAAAGGCGCCGGTTTTCCCGCCCACGGCAATCATGCCGCTGCGGCCAATGCCGTTATTGCCCACGGAAAATTTGGTGCGCACGCCAAAGGGATTATCGGAAAACACCACGTCATCCACACCCAGGGT
The DNA here is from genome assembly GCF_046531865.1 of Serratia sp. AXJ-M. Lineage (NCBI taxonomy): Bacteria > Pseudomonadati > Pseudomonadota > Gammaproteobacteria > Enterobacterales > Yersiniaceae > Serratia > Serratia sp. AXJ-M. Next base: position 3,783,589 of record NZ_CP059394.1, read on the forward strand.
GCGGAAGTTGGCGCTGCCTGCCAACGCATTCACTCCGGCGGAGCCCGTCGCATTGCCGCGCGCTACATCAACGCCGACGATAAAATTGGGGTCGATCAGCGCACCGAACTGGCTGGTGGGTAACCCGCCATGGGCTGCATCGCTCGGCGAACTGCCGTAGTAGTTCTGGGTAATACCGTCCACCATGGTATTAACGCGGCCAAAGCCGCTCATGCCGCGGATATTGACGCTAACCGATCCCTGGCCCGGATCGATTTGGGTATAGGTGCCCGGCATGCTGCGCAAAATGCTGTCTACCGATTCGAGATTCTTATTTTCCCCTCGTGAGCTGAAGGCACCCGGTTTTTCTAACGCCTCCTTTTCGCTACGGTCGCTTTCTGTCGCAGCCGAAACGTTCAACGGGCTAAACACCACGTTGCCCTTGCCATTGTCTGCCCCGTCTTGCGCAGCCGTCGCCGTCCCGCTCAGCGCTATTCCCGCACCGATCAGGCTTACCAGTAATTTAATTTTCATAGATCCCCAGAAATGACCAAAAAGATGTTATGGCCGACAATGCCCAGCACAAAGCCCGCCGAAATCGACGGTAAAATTAACGCTTTATCGTTTTAATAAGCCGCCAGGTTATTTCCTGGCGGCCAGAAGGGTTATTTCCGCGTTTTCTGATCCACCGCCAAAATAAAGCTGTATTCCAAGGCGCTATTTTCCAGCCGCGTCAGTCGGCCCGATTTTCCGCCGTGCCCGGCCGTCATATCGGTGGCCAGCAGCAGCAGCGAATCGCCCTGTTTAAAGCGACGCAGTTTGGCCACCCATTTTGCCGGTTCCCAATATTGCACCTGCGAATCATACAGGCCGCTGGTCACCAACAGGTTCGGGTACGTCTGCTTGCGTACGTTGTCGTAGGGACTATAAGACTTCATCAGCGCATAGGCTTCTGGTTGATTTGGGTTGCCCCACTCTTCATATTCACCGACGGTCAGTGGAATGCTGTCGTCGAGCATGGTGGTCAAAACATCCACGAAAGGCACCTGCGCCACCACCGCGTTATACAGCTGCGGCGCCTGATTGATCACCGCGCCCATCAGCAAGCCGCCGGCGCTGCCCCCCATGGCATAGATACGCCCCGGCTGGCCGTAACCCTGTTTGATTAACGCCTGGGTTGCATCGATAAAGTCGCTGAAGGTGTTGGGTTTATGGCTCAGTTTGCCCTGCTGATACCAGTTCTGCCCCAATTCACCGCCGCCACGCACGTGGATCAACGCATAAACAAAACCGCGATCCAGTAAACTGATGCGGTTGGCGCTGAAGGCCGGATCCATACTCATGCCATAGGCGCCATAGCCGTACACCAGCAGCGGGCTGAGCCCCGGTTTGAACATCGCACGGTTGTAGACCAGCGAGACGGGTACCTTCACACCGTCACGCGCGCTGATCCACACCCGTTCGCTGTGGTACTGGCTGGGATCAACGCCTTTCACTTCCTGCTGTTTCAACAGGGTACGAGTGCCTTTATCAAGATCCCATTCGTAGGTGCTGGTCGGCGTGGTCATCGCCGAATAGCCGTAGCGCAGGTGCTGATTGTCCGGATCGGGGTTATAGCCCAGCCAGGCCATGTAGCTGGCATCATCGAACGGAATGCTGCGCTGGGTTTTGCCGTCCCAACTGATTTGCCGTAGCTGTACCAGGCCATCGCCACGCTCTTTCACCACCAGCCAGTCGCGGAATAAGGTGAAACCTTCGACCTCGCGCTTTTCCTGCGGTGCAATCAGCGTCTGCCACGGTTTATCGAGCGCCGCGGTGTGATAGAGACCAAAATGCGGGCTTTGGTGATTGGAGCGTAAATAGAACTCGCCGCGATAATGGTCGAGGTAATATTCATGGCCGTTCCGACGGGCGGCAAACAGCACCGGCGCTTTCAGCGGTTGGTTGGCATCGATCAGCCGCGCCTCAGAGGTAGTGTTGCCGCTGATGGTAATAATGAGGTAGTCGCGGGAGGAGGAATGAGCCAGGCTCAGATAAAACGCCGCGTCATCTTCCTGATACACCAGTTTATCGTCCGCGACCGGCGTACCGAACTGATGGCGATAAACCTGATACGGCAACAGGGTTTGCGGATGGTTGCGAATATAAAACAGCGTCTTGCCATCGTTGGCCCACACCATGTCGCCAGAGGTGTTTTCAATCACTTCCGCGGCCCATTTCTCGCTGTCGACATTACGCAACGAAATACGGTACTGCCTGCGCCCCTGATAATCTTCGGCGATCGCCATCCGCTGATTGTCCTGGCTGATCTCCAGACCGCCAACACGGTAATAAGCCTGCCCTGTCGCGCGCTGGTTGGCATCCAGCAACGTTTGCCATGGCGCATCGGCGGTAAGGGCCTGACGCTGGTACAGGGCAAAATCCTTGCCCGCCGCATAGCTTTCCTGATAGCGGTAGCCGTTCAGTTGATAAGGTACCGAGCGATCTTCCGGGCTCATGCGGCCGAGCATTTCCTGGTACAGCGTATCGCGCAGTTTTTTGTACGGCTGCATCATCTGTTCGGTATAACGGTTTTCCGCCGTCAAATAATCCAGCATCTTTTTATTCTGGCGGCTGTCGTCGCGCAACCAATAGTAATCATCTACCCGGGTTTCACCCTGGGCGGTCAACTTTTTCGGGATGATTTCCGCGCTGGGAGCCTGCGGTGCCGCCTGAACGGCCTGGCCCATTAAGCTTAATGAGATCACGACAGAGGTTGCCGCACGCCAACAACGACCCGGCAAAAGTGGATATTTCATAGTCCCTCACGATGGTTTGACATCGGCAACGCCTGCTTTTGTTTCAGCAAACAAAAGGCCGCTGCCGTGGGCATAAACTATTGGACGGCGTGCAACGCCGCCAGATTAAAATCGATGGGCATCGTCACCCGAACCTTGTCCTGCTGAAGCATCTCCACCGGCGGTTGCGGCAAAGGCTGCGCCCGAGTCACCACCGCCAGTGCCTCTCGATCCAGCGAGGCGGTACCTGACGACGCCTGCAATCTCAAATCAGACACCCGGCCCTGCGCATCCACCGTAAAGACCACCTGCGGCATGCCTGTACGGCGGCGGCGCTGTGCATCCGACGGATAGCGTTTGATGCGGTTCAGCAGCCCCTTAACCTGACTTTCCCACGACAGCTTGGCCTGCAGTTGACTGGCGGAATCACTGTTCAGCGGTGCCGCCGCCTGCCGGGCAACATTCAGCGCTTTCGGTGCCGCGGCGCTGGAGGCCGCAGCGTGTTTGGTCTCTTTTGCCTGCTCCTCGGGCTTCGACTGAGTTTTCTGCGGCGGCCGCTGTTCAGTTCGCTTCTTTTCGACCACGGCAATCTTGGTTTTTTCAGCCCGTGCCAGCTTTGGTAAGTCGGGTTGTTCTTGCTGTTCAGCCGGTTGTGCAGCAGACGACTGCGCCTGCTGTACGCCTAGCGGTAAGGGTTTGGGACTTTCCGGCGCTTCAATCTGCGCGGCCCAGCTCATCATTACCGCCGGAGGCGGCAATTGCATCGGCGGCAGCGAGCGTGGCGGCCAGTAAAACAACAGTACCAGCGCCACATGTGCCGCGATAGCGCACACAAAACCGCGCGCCCAGCGCGGTTGCGGCATCGCAGGGGCCGAAAAAGAGAAAGACTGACTTAGCATAGGGACATTAGATTACTTAATTGCGAATGATTGCAGATCACATTTGCTAATGATAATCATTTGTAATTATTATTAACAGTCCTTTTCACTGCCTTAACAGATTCATTTTACGGCCGGGGTGATCCACAGGTAATCGGCCACCTGTTTGTCGACCTGTACCCCGGGTTCCGCCAGCATCAGTACCGTTGGCAACGCAGCTGGTTGCAAATCCTGCACGTGCAGTGGCACTCCTACGGATTTGGCGGCATGGTAGCCACCGGCAATCAACAGCGCGGGAGTGGGCGCGGCCAGCAGGCGTTCGGCCATGCGGCGGTCACGCTGCTGTTGGATCGCCAGCATCGCATGCAATTGTTGAGGTTCAATCTTGCCGCCGTGCGAAGTGCGGATAGTTTCCTCCAGCGCTTTCTGCACCACCGGACGCACCGACAGTTGGCCCTGCGGGAAACTTGGCTGCTGATAAAAAGCCATGATTTCATCGCGATCCAGATTAGCCGACCACAGCGGATAGGGTGCACGCATCGCCGCCATTACCACATCGCCGTACAGCGACCATTTCCACCCCGACTGCCAGCCGATCAACTCCGCTACGCGTCCGTCGCGAACGCTGGGGTCCCCCTGCAGCCACTGTTTCACCTGGTTAACCTTGTCTTGCTGATTCGGGTTAATCATTTCCATCAGCACGCTACCCTGGGGACGCTGCTGCGGCAGGTTTTGCACCAGCCACAGCTCAATCTGATGGTGATAGGGGTTATCGTGTTTTTCGCCGACAATGACCCGCGGTTGAGCGGCCAAACGGGCCAGAAGCTGGTCAGGTGACAGGCTTTCTCCACTGCGCAAATCCGTAATTTTGCCCAAACTATCAAGGGTAGTTTTTGGCGAGGAAACCGGGGTTTGGCTACAGGCGGCGAGCGCCAGCGCGGCCAATAAAATCAAAAGTCTCATGATGCTGCCCTGTCATAAAAAGTGGCGACATTATAGATAATAATTATCATTTGCATATAGACAACCCCCTTTCCTGCGACATCGATAACTATTTTTTTACTTTAGGATCTCTGACCACGCATTGATTTCATGAAGTATTGCAGGTATAACCAATAGCCATTTAGCAGCTTAGACGTCTATACGGGTAAAACACCATGCACTCACCTGTCCCCGCCGAAGGGCAATTCAAACGCACCATGAAGGCCCGGCACCTGGTGATGCTGTCGCTGGGTGGCGTGATCGGTACCGGGCTGTTTTTCAACACCGGCTATATCATTTCCACCACCGGCGCCCTGGGTACCCTGCTGGCCTATCTGATTGGCGCACTGGTGGTCTATCTGGTCATGCTGTGCCTGGGCGAGCTTTCGGTGGCGATGCCGGAAACCGGCGCCTTCCATGTTTATGCCTCCCGCTATCTTGGTCCGGCGACCGGTTATACCGTGGCCTGGCTCTATTGGCTCACCTGGACCGTCGCACTCGGTTCCAGCCTGACCGCCGCCGGTTTCTGCATGCAGTATTGGTTCCCACAGTCGCCGGTTTGGCTGTGGTGTTTGATTTTCTGCGCGGCCATTTTCCTGCTCAACGTAGTCACCACTCGCTTCTTCGCGGAGAGCGAATTCTGGTTCTCGTTGATCAAGGTGATCACTATTTTGGCGTTTATCATCCTCGGCGGAGCAGCCATGTTTGGCCTGCTGCCGATGAAAGACGGCACCCCGGCTCCCTTTCTGCATAACCTGACCGCCTCCGGCTGGCTGCCCAACGGCACCCTGCCGATCCTGATGACGATGGTGGCGGTCAACTTCGCTTTCTCCGGCACGGAGCTTATCGGCATTGCCGCAGGCGAAACCGAAAATCCGGAAAAGGTGGTGCCCTGGGCGATACGCACCACGGTGATCCGCCTGATGCTGTTCTTTGTCGGCACGGTGTTTATTCTGGCTGCGCTGATCCCGATGGATCAGGCCGGGATTGTCAAAAGCCCGTTTGTGTTGGTGTTTGAACGCATCGGCGTGCCCTATGCCGCCGATATCTTTAATTTCGTCATCCTGACCGCCATCCTGTCGGCCGCCAACTCAGGCCTGTACGCTTCGGGCCGCATGCTGTGGTCGCTGGCCAACCAGCGCACCCTGCCGGCCTATTTTTCTCGCGTCAATAAACGCGGCATTCCGATCAATGCGCTGACCTTCAGCATGCTTGGCGGCGTACTGGCGCTGTTAACCAGCGTGATTGCGCCGGACACGGTGTTTGTTGCCCTGTCGGCCATTTCCGGCTTTGCCGTGGTGGCAGTTTGGTTGAGCATCTGCGCCTCCCACTACGCTTTCCGCCGCCACTATCTGCGCAGCGGCCAGCCGATCGCCGGCCTGAAATACCGCGCGCCGGGCTATCCGTTAACGCCGATCGTCGGTTTTTCCCTGTGCCTGCTGGCCTGTATCGGACTGGCGTTCGATCCGGAGCAGCGCATCGCGCTTTACTGCGGGCTGCCGTTCGTCGCACTGTGCTACGCCGCCTATTATCTGACCCGCCGCAGCGGACAAAAAACATCTTTGGGAGAAAATCATGTCGGTTAACAACCCCGTCGCCACGCTGTTGGCCACCCACAACACGCTGATCCTTGACGGCGCACTGGCGACCGAACTGGAGGCTCGCGGCTGTGACCTCAGTGATCCCCTGTGGTCGGCCAAGGTGCTGATCGAAAACCCCGAGCTGATTTATCAGGTTCATCTCGACTATTTCAACGCGGGGGCGCAGTGCGCCATCACCGCCAGCTATCAGGCCACGCCGCAGGGCTTTTTGCGCCGGGGGCTGGATCACGAGCAGTCACTGGCGCTGATCGCCAAAAGCGTGCACCTGGCGCAACAGGCGCGCAGCGACTATCTGGCTCAGCACCCGCAGACAACCCCCTTGCCGATCGCCGGCTCGGTCGGCCCCTATGGCGCTTATCTGGCCGACGGCTCTGAATATCGCGGCGATTACGCATTACCGCAGGAAGAAATGATCGCCTTCCACCGCCCACGCATCCGTGCGTTGGCCGAGGCCGGCGTAGATCTGTTGGCCTGTGAAACCCTGCCCTCGTTCAGTGAGCTGCAGGCGTTGCTCACGCTGTTGCAAGAATTCCCGACGCTCGGCGCCTGGTTCGCCTTCACCCTGCGCGACAGCCAACACCTCAGCGACGGCACGCCGCTGACGCAGGTGCTGGCATCGCTGCACGGCAATCCGCAGGCGTTGGCGATTGGCATCAACTGCATTGCGCTGGAAAATGTAGCTCCGGCGCTGCGCCAATTTGCCGTGCTGACCGATAAACCGCTGTTGGTCTATCCTAACTCCGGCGAACATTACGACGCGGTGAGCAAAACCTGGCACGCCTGCGGCGGCGAGCACGGCAGCCTGATTGATCAGGTAGGAGAATGGCAACGCATCGGCGCACGGCTGATCGGCGGCTGCTGCCGGACTACGCCAAAGGATATTCGCCAGATCGCGGCACTCTGCAAGGCATAAAAAAGCCCCCTGAGCCAAGGCGTCAGGGGGCGGTTTAATGCCGAAGGCTTATAACGGTGCGGTCTGCGCTTCCACAACCGCCAGCGCCACCATGTTGACGATGCGGCGCACCGAGGCGATTGGCGTCAGGATGTGTACCGGTTTCGCTACTCCCATCAGCACCGGCCCCACGGTAACCCCTTCCGAAGACGACACACGCAGCAGGTTGTAGCTGATACGCGCCGCTTCCATGTTCGGCATAATCAGCACGTTGGCCGAGCCTTTCAGCGGGCTGTCCGGCATCAGATCATTACGAATGCTCTCAACCAACGCGGCATCGCCGTGCATCTCGCCGTCGATTTCCAGCTCCGGTGCCATCTGATTCACCAACTCGAGCGTTTTACGCATCTTGCAGGCTGCCGGGTTATCGGAAGAACCAAAGCTGGAATGGGACAGCAACGCGACCTTCGGCTCAATGCCGAAACGACGCACGGTTTCCGCCGCCATCAGGGTGATTTCCGCCAGTTGCTCCGGCGTCGGATCGTCATTGACATAGGTGTCGGCGATAAAGGTGTTGCCGCTTGGCAGCAGCAGCGCATTCATCGCCCCGGCGACATGGGCGCCCTCACGGAAGCCAAATACTTTTTCAACCACGTCGTAATGCTCGTGATAGCTGCCGATGGTGCCGCAGATCATCGCATCCGCCTCGCCACGATGCAGCATGATGGCGGCAATCAGCGTCGGGTTGCCGATCACCGCACGGCGCGCCTGTTCCTGCGAAACGCCGCGGCGTTTCATGATCTGGTAGTACTCGCCCCAGTATTCATTGAAACGCGGATCGGACTCGTTGTTCACCACTTCAAAGTCTTTACCCGGCGTCAGCTGCAGACCGAGTTTTTTCAGCCGCATTTCGATCACGCTCGGGCGCCCCACCAGAATCGGATAGGCCAAGCCTTGCGACACCAACTCCTGAGTGGCGTGCAGTACCCTTTCTTCTTCGCCTTCCGCCATCACCACCCGCTTCATTTCCTTCTTCGCCTGGGCAAAGATCGGTTTCATGAACAGGTTGGTTTTGTAAACGAATTCAGACAGCTTTTCGACATAGGCATCAAAGTCTTCGATCGGCCGCGTCGCCACGCCAGACTCCATCGCCGCCTTGGCCACTGCCGGAGCGATTTTAACAATCAGGCGCGGATCGAAAGGTTTGGGAATGATGTATTCAGGGCCAAATGACAGATCCTGATCACCATAGGCCGACGCCACCACGTCGCTTTGCTCTGCCAGCGCCAGATCGGCAATCGCATGTACGCAGGCCAGCTTCATCTCTTCGTTAATGGTGGTCGCCCCCACGTCCAGCGCACCGCGGAAGATGAACGGGAAGCACAGCACGTTGTTTACCTGGTTCGGGTAATCGGAGCGGCCGGTACAGATAATGGCGTCCGGGCGCACGGCTTTCGCCAGCGGCGGCAGGATTTCCGGTTCTGGGTTGGCCAGCGCCATGATCAACGGATCCCTGGCCATGGTTTTCACCATATCCTGAGTCAAGACACCCGGGCCGGAACAACCGAGGAAAATGTCGGCGTTAGGGATAGCGTCACCCAGCGTACGCTGGCCGTTATCTTCAATCGCATAAGCCGCCTTGGTCTGCTCCATATTGGCGTCACGGCCTTTGTAGATAACCCCTTTGGAGTCGCAGACGGTAATGTTCTGCTGGCGCAGCCCCAGGGCCACCAGCAGGTTCAGACAGGCGATCGACGCGGCGCCGGCTCCGGAAACCACCAGCCGCACGTCGGAAATATTCTTTTTCACTACCCGCAGGCCGTTCAACACTGCGGCGGTCGTGATGATCGCGGTACCGTGCTGATCGTCGTGGAACACCGGGATCTTCATGCGCTCGCGCAGTTTCTGCTCGATGTAGAAACACTCCGGCGCTTTGATGTCTTCCAGATTAATGCCGCCGAAAGTCGGCTCCAGCGCGGCGATGATGTCGATCAGCTTGTCAGGGTTTAGCTCATCGACTTCGATATCAAACACGTCGATACCGGAAAATTTCTTGAACAGGACGCCCTTCCCTTCCATCACTGGTTTACCGGCCAGCGCACCGATATTGCCCAGGCCCAGCACGGCCGTGCCGTTGGAAATGACCGCCACCAGGTTGCCACGCGCGGTATATTTGTAGGCCGCCAGCGGATCGGCAGCAATTTCCAGACAAGGTGCCGCGACGCCCGGCGAATAGGCCAGCGCCAGATCGCGTTGCGTTGCCAGCGGCTTGGTGGGGGATACCTGGATCTTCCCTGGGACCGGATATTGGTGGAAATCAAGCGCACTCTGTTTGAGCTGTTCGTCCATTGTAGGTTCCTATGCTTTTTGCTTTTATGTTGAGGTAAGGCTATTAAGCTGTGTCCTGCCATTGTTCGTGCCAGCGTCGCAGACCCAAAAGCCCGTAATCAAGGCGGAGGATGCTGGACATAGCGTGCCTATGTTCAAACCCGACAACGCTAAGTACGGTTTTTTGGGGCGCGGCCCGAAGGGCTGGCGCTCACGTACAATGGCAGGACGCAGCCTTGTAGTATAGTGAGAGAAACGTCACAAACTTTGAAGCGGGCCAAAACCTTGATCGAAATAGTTTTATAAAAGTAAAAAAAGAAGTACCACAGGACGAAGAAGAAAAACACTGCCATCAGTGCGCTGGCAGTTGGGCGCGCCAGGCATTCAGCGTGGCCACCCGGCCTGCGCAGATTTGTAACGAGGTTTGTAGCGCCAGGGTATAACTCAGCGCATCGCCCCAGGTATTGCCCAGCAGCTGCGGCTGCTCGCACGGAATAAACACCGTTTCAGGGGGCAACAGTACCACCGGCACTGCCGGCTGCGGCGGTTGGGCGCAGGAGCTCAATAACAGCGCCAGGCATAGGCTGCCCAGCGCAGGCGTCATTTTTAATCGCTTCAAGGTATTTCCTCTGATAAACATCGCTTTGCTGCCGCAACTGCTGCTCCTGTTGCTGCTGAGCCGCCATCAGCGCACGATTCTGTGCATCCTGAGTTTGCAGCGTGGCAATCAACCCCGCCTGCTGCGCCAGGGTCTTTTGCTGCTCTAACGCCTGCTGCCGCGCCAGCTCCAGCCGGTGCGACAACAGCGAGCTGTAGCCGCCAAGGCAGATGGCTACCAACAACAACAGCAGCAATCCGCCCTGCGCCAGCCTGCTCAGCCAACCACTCATGCCGGGTAATCCTTAAAGGAAAGCTGGAAGTGCGGCCCGTCCTTCAGCGTCTTCCATTCCCCGCCCCACTCAACGGCAACCGCACACTCTCGCGCGGCACGACGGACCGCCACCGCGATTTGCGCATAATAGTCCCACTCCCAGGACACCACGCCTGCCGGCATAGCCACCACGTCCACCGCGTGGCCGGTCAAATGGCGGCTTTTCAGCGTCTGGCTTTGCCCACCCCGCACCAGGTCACGCTGACGCGCCATGCTGCGGCGCCCTTCGGTGATGGAAAAAGGCACCAGCGAATAATGCAGCGCCAGCCGCATCACCCGCACCAGATCCGGATGCACGTCCATTAAATTGGTCTCGCTGCGTGCGGTAAAATGAATGTCTTCAATTTCATTTATCATCTTTAAACCCCGTTTTTTTGCCAATAAATCTTTTAATTAATGCGCTGATATAATCAGCCCCAAGAAAACCAATCAGCACGCTGGCAAGGTTCGCCCACTTTAATTCCAGCCCGGTCAGCGCCAAGGCGTCGCGCACCGTCCAGGCCAATAACGCGCACATGCCTGCATTTAATAAACGGCGCCGCATACCGACATTGCGATAAGCCCCGTGCAATAGCGCCATGAGCCCTGCCAAAATGGCATTCATCACCGGCTGAAGATATTCACATGCTCGCTGGATAATTAAGCCAACAGCGTCTGGCTCTAAGCTGGACATAGCTACACTCCTATTTTATTTTAATTAAACGCCAATCACGGCCGGTGGAATATCGGTACCATCAGAATCTAGTTAAGGATGCTATAACAAAGCAAATGAATAAATACAGCCTCTAAAGTCAAATTCATTCATGCTCACCCATGGCACAACACCGCCCTGCCAAATAACTTGGCAAGCCGATAAAAAATTCATCTTTATTGTGATTTATTTCGACTTCTCTTTATCCGATAAATAAACATTAATAGCGGCGGGAGATTCACTCTCAATGACAAAAACCTTAACTCTGGAGAAATACCATGTCAGAACGTAAAGCCGTTATTGGTTATTATTTCATTCCTACTAACCAAATTAATCACTATACCGAGTCCGATACTTCAATCGTACCTTTCCCGGTGTCCAATATTACACCGGCCAAGGCCAGGCAACTGACCCACATTAATTTCTCGTTCCTCGACATTAACAGCAATCTGGAGTGTGCCTGGGATCCGGAAACCAATGACGCCAAGGCGCGTGATGTGGTTAGCCGTTTGACTGCGCTGAAGGCGCATAACCCGAATCTGCGCATCATGTTCTCCATCGGCGGCTGGTATTACTCCAACGATCTGGGGGTGTCCCATGCCAACTATGTCAACGCGGTCAAAACCCCGGCGGCACGCACCAAATTTGCGCAATCCTGCGTCCGCATCATGAAAGACTATGGCTTTGACGGCGTAGACATTGACTGGGAATACCCGCAGAGCAGCGAGGTCGACGGTTTTGTCGCCGCGCTGCAGGAAATCCGCACCCTGCTCAATCAGCAAACCCAGGCCGACGGCCGTCAGGCGCTGCCTTACCAACTGACCATCGCCGGTGCAGGTGGCGCGTTCTTCCTGTCGCGCTACTACAGCAAGCTGCCGCAGATCGTCGCCTCACTCGATTACATCAACCTGATGACCTACGATCTGGCCGGTCCATGGGAAAAAATCACCAACCATCAGGCAGGCTTGTTTGGCGACAGCGCCGGGCCAACCTTCTATAACGCGCTGCGTGAAGCCAATCTCGGCTGGAGCTGGGAAGAGCTGACTCGCGCCTTCCCCAGCCCGTTCAGCCTGACGGTAGACGCCGCCGTACAGCAACATCTGATGCTGGAAGGCGTGCCGAGCAGCAAGATCGTCATGGGCGTGCCGTTCTACGGCCGGGCGTTCAAAGGCGTCAGCGCCACTAACGGCGGCCAGTACAGCAGCCACAGCACGCCGGGGGAAGATCCCTTCCCTGGCACCGATTACTGGTTGGTCGGCTGTGAAGAGTGCGTCCGCGACAAGGATCCCCGCATCGCCTCTTACCGCCAGCTGGAGCAAATGCTGTTGGGCAACTACGGCTATCAGCGCCTGTGGAACGATAAAACCAAAACGCCGTATCTGTACCACGCGGCCAATGGCCTGTTCGTCACCTATGACGATGCCGAAAGCTTCAAGTACAAGGCGAAGTACATCAAACAGCAGCAGTTGGGCGGCGTGATGTTCTGGCACCTGGGCCAGGACAACCGCAATGGCGATCTGTTGGCCTCACTCGACCGTTACTTCAACGCACCGGACTATGACGACAGCCAGTTGGATATGGGCACCGGCTTGCGCTATACCGGCGTTGGCCCAGGTAATCTGCCAATCATGAGCGCCCCGGCCTACGTTGCCGGTACCACCTATAACCAAGGAGCATTGGTGTCGTATCAGGGCTATGTCTGGCAGGCCAAGTGGGGCTATATCACTGCCGTGCCGGGTTCCGATACCGCCTGGCTGAAAGTGGGTCGAGTGGCGTAACGGTCAGCGACGACATAAAAAAACCCCGGGGCTGATGGCGACGGGGTTATAGGCTGCGTCCCACCATTGCACATGACGCCGTCGCAGACCCAAAAGCCCGTAATCAAGGCGGAGGGTGCTGGGCATAGCGGGCCTACGTTCAAGCCCGACAACGCAGAGTACGGGCTTTTGGGGCGCGACCCGAAGGGCTGGGGCCATTTGAACGCGCACCTGTGTTACGAGCCGCTTATTTGGCCTGCCAAACCTCACGACTCGCGCCTTGCTGCGCGTCCAAATGACCGCCAGCGGCGCCCACGTGCAATGGTGGGACGCAGCCTGCAAATTAAACGTTTAATTTTCGCATCCCTTCGTGGTCACTCCCTCAGTTGTTACACCAAGGATAACCCCCATCACGTATTACTTCCCGCCCCAGCAGACTGAAGACGTCGCTCTTGCGCGTCAGCCGCTCATGCCACCAGCTAAAACCGGCCCCTTTGCTGGCCGGATGCCAGGCCAGCCAAATCATTTCATCGCCTTTTTGCATATCGACCGGTACCGTCACCAACTCGCCGCTGGCCAGCTCTTTTTCTATCAGCGCCGGCGGCAAGAAGCCGTGCCCAATACCCCGCTTCAACAGCGCCAATTTGCTCTCGACGTCGCATACCATCAGTTGGCGCTGCAACGGCATGGCGCCGTGGTTACGCTTGGGCAGCTCGTGGCTGCTGTCGGCAATGCCCACCACGATATCGTTCAGCCGCTGGTTTTTATCCACCGGCTTTTTCTGCGCCGCAAAGGGATGAGAAGGAGAAACGCACAGCACAAAATTCAGCTTGCCGAGCATCAGCGTCTTGGCCTGCACGCTGTCCGGGATCTGGCCGATGGCAATAATCAAATCCGCCCGGTTGTTCTTCAACGCATCCCAGGTGCCATTCAGCGCTTCACGCTGCACGGATATGTTGGCGTTTGGGCTGTGCTGGATATAGTCGCGGATATCCTGGGTGAGCGTTTCCAGCGGAAAGAAATTATCAACCACGATGCGGATATTATTATCGAACTTTGGGATGTTTCTTACCCTACTCTCCAGATCCTGTACCGCATTTAAAATCCAGCCACCTTCCTGCAATAAGAATTCCCCTTCATCTGTCAGGGTGATCATCGGCCCATTACGATGAAAAAGTTTCACGCAGAGTTTACTTTCTATATTGGAAACCCGGTAAGATATTGCCGAAGGGGTTTTATGCAACGCCTCCGCCGCCATTGAGAAAGAGCCGGTACTTTTGATGGTGCTGATTATTTTAATCGCATCCAGGGATAATCTAGTCATACAAATTCCTCTTTGACATAAAATAAGAAAAAAATGACACTAAATTCCCAAGTGGTTGGCGCGTAAAAGTCGTTCAAGTCACACAAGAGTAAGCAAAACCACAAGCAATATACTCTATATTGCAGCACGTCATCTGAAAGACTATTCATCAACACTTTAAATAAAATTCATCATGACGCCGTTTTTTTAGACAGCAGTGTTTAAATAAATTCAATCAAGAAATAAAAGACAATCATCATAATAATTTTAGTTAATAGCCTATAAAACATTCCACCCTGACAGCTGAGTCTAAGGGTAAAAATAAAACAAGCCGCCAAGAATGATGTTTTTAATTTTTTAATAACCTCTCTTTTTGTCGGTGAAAATAAACCCAACTTACAATACAACTTCAGTCAGGAGTGACTTATGAACAATACTTCCCGTACCCTTATGTCCCTTGGCCTGCTGAGCGCCGCGTTGTTCGGCGTATCACAACAGGCCGCCGCCCACGGTTACGTCGAAACGCCGGCCAGCCGCTCCTATCAGTGCAAACTGCAGCTCAATACCCAATGCGGCAGTGTGCAATATGAACCACAGAGCGTTGAAGGCTTGAAAGGCTTCCCACAGGCGGGTCCGGCTGACGGGCATATCGCCAGCGCCGACAAATCCACCTTCTTCGAACTGGATCAGCAAACGCCAACCCGTTGGAACAAGATCAATCTGCACACCGGCGCCAACTCCTTCACCTGGAGACTGACCGCTCGCCACAGCACCACCAGCTGGCGTTATTTCATTACCAAGCCGAACTGGGATGCGTCACAGCCACTGACCCGTGCGTCCTTTGACCTGACGCCGTTCTGTCAACAGAACGACGGCGGTGCGATTCCAGCCGCGCAGGTCACCCACCAGTGCAACATACCTGCAGACCGCAGCGGTTCGCACGTCATCCTCGCCGTGTGGGATGTAGCAGATACGACCAATGCCTTCTATCAGGCGATTGACGTTAACTTGACCAAATAATAAGGAAGCGAAATACCACAGGGTTCAGCCGGGTGCTGAACCCTTTTTTATTGCGAGTGCGCTATGCCACATCTTTTTCCCCTCGGTCAGCCCATACTGACACCGCCTTCGCAGGTGAGGTAAGCGGCTGCAAAACCGCGCCCTACCTGGCTCGTTTCGGGATCCATTGTTCTTATCCATCGCAACAATCAGAAAAAGCGCATTTTAATCATCGGGCTTCTGATGCAGTGTGTTCAGCCTACGATGAAAAACGTTCTCATTTCCCTACATTGACGTTTGGTCAAGGAGCTTATTAATGAACCAATTAGACGCACTCAAGCAGCTCACCACGGTGGTAGCCGACAGCGGCGATATCGAATCCATCCGCCAGTTCGAACCGCAGGATGCCACCACTAACCCTTCATTGATTCTGAAAGCCGCTGCGCTGCCTCAATATAAGCCACTGATCATCGAAGCTCTGAACTATGCCCGCCAGCAAGGTGGCAATAAAGAAACCCAACTGATCAACGCCAGCGACAAACTGGCGGTGAACATCGGCGTCGAAATTCTCAAAAGCGTGCCGGGCCGCATTTCCACCGAAGTGGACGCACGCCTGTCCTTCGACCGCGGCATGTGCGTGGCCAAGGCGCGTAAGCTGATCGGCATGTATCAAGAACAGGGTATTGATAAGTCGCGTATTCTGATCAAGCTGGCCTCCACCTGGGAAGGCATCAAAGCCGCCGAAGAACTGGAAAAAGAAGGCATCAACACCAACCTGACGCTGCTGTTCTCTTTTGCCCAGGCCCGCGCCTGTGCCGAAGCCGGCGTGTTCCTGATTTCCCCGTTCGTGGGGCGTATCTATGACTGGTATCAGGCCAAACAGCCTGCTGCAGACTATGACGCCGAGCAGGATCCGGGCGTCAAATCGGTGCGCAACATTTATGAATACTACAAACAGCACCGCTATCAGACCGTGATTATGGGTGCCAGCTTCCGTAAGGTAGAGCAGATCCTGGCTTTGGCCGGTTGCGATCGTCTGACTATTGCGCCGAACCTGCTGGAGCAGCTCAAACAAAGCGAGCAACCGGTAGAACGCAAACTGACGCCATCCACCGAAGCCTTCCACCAACCTGCCCCGCTGGCCGAAGCCGAATTCCGCTGGCTGCATAATCAGGACGCCATGGCCGTTGAAAAACTGGCCGAAGGTATTCGTCTGTTCGCCGTTGACCAGCAAAAGCTGGAAGACATGCTGTCCGCTGAACTGTAATCACTCTGGAGTAAAACATGTCCTCTCGTAAAGAGCTTGCCAACGCCATCCGCGCACTCAGCATGGACGCCGTACAAAAAGCAAATTCCGGCCACCCGGGCGCACCTATGGGCATGGCGGACATCGCCGAAGTCCTGTGGCGTGACTACCTGAACCACAACCCGACCAACCCGCACTGGGCTGACCGTGACCGCTTCGTCCTCTCCAACGGCCATGGCTCCATGCTGATTTACAGCCTGCTGCACCTCACCGGCTACGACCTGCCGATGAGCGAGCTGGAAAACTTCCGCCAGCTGCACTCCAAAACCCCGGGCCACCCGGAATACGGCTACACCCCAGGCGTGGAAACCACCACCGGCCCACTGGGCCAGGGCATCGCCAACGCCGTCGGCTTCGCCATTGCCGAACGCACCCTGGCTGCGCAGTTCAACCGCCCGGGCCATGACGTGGTCGACCACCACACCTACGCCTTTATGGGCGACGGCTGCATGATGGAAGGCATCTCTCACGAAGTCTGTTCCCTGGCCGGTACTCTCAAGCTCGGCAAACTGACTGCGTTCTACGATGACAACGGCATCTCCATCGACGGTCACGTGGAAGGCTGGTTCACCGACAACACCGCCGAGCGCTTTGAAGCCTACGGCTGGCACGTGGTGCGTCACGTGGACGGTCACAACCCGGATGCCATCAAGGCCGCGATTGAAGAAGCCCGCAAGGTCACCGACAAGCCGTCCCTGCTGATGTGCAAAACCGTGATTGGTTTCGGCTCCCCGAACAAGGCCGGTACCCACGACGTGCACGGTGCTGCGCTGGGCGCCGCCGAAGTGGCCGCCACCCGCGAAGCCCTGGGCTGGAAATACG
The DNA here is from genome assembly GCF_046531865.1 of Serratia sp. AXJ-M. Lineage (NCBI taxonomy): Bacteria > Pseudomonadati > Pseudomonadota > Gammaproteobacteria > Enterobacterales > Yersiniaceae > Serratia > Serratia sp. AXJ-M. The sequence continues at coordinate 3,800,834 of NZ_CP059394.1, forward strand.
CCGCCTTCGAAATCCCGCAGGACATCTATGCCCAGTGGGACGCCAAAGAAGCCGGCAAGGCGAAAGAAGCGGCCTGGAACGACAAGTTCGCCGCCTACGCCAAGGCCTTCCCGGAACTGGCTGCCGAGTTCAAACGCCGCATGAACGGCGAACTGCCGGCCAACTGGAAAGCCGACGCCAAAGCCTTCGTCGAGCAGCTGCAGGCCAACCCGGCCAACATCGCCAGCCGCAAGGCCTCGCAGAACGCGCTGGAAGCCTTCGGCAAGGTGCTGCCTGAGTTCCTCGGCGGCTCCGCTGACCTGGCGCCAAGCAACCTGACCATGTGGTCCGGCTCGAAAGCGCTGAACGTTGACCCGGCAGGTAACTACATCCACTACGGCGTGCGCGAGTTCGGCATGACCGCCATCACCAACGGCATCGCGCTACACGGCGGCTTCCTGCCGTACTCCGCGACCTTCCTGATGTTCGTGGAATACGCCCGTAACGCGGTGCGCATGGCGGCGCTGATGAAAATCCGCAACGTGTTCGTTTATACCCACGACTCCATCGGTCTGGGCGAAGACGGCCCGACGCACCAGCCGGTTGAGCAGATTGCCAGCCTGCGCGTGACCCCGAACATGAGCACCTGGCGTCCGTGTGACCAGGTGGAATCGGCGATTGCCTGGCAGTACGGCATCGAGCGCAATGACGGCCCGACCACGCTGATTTTCTCGCGTCAGAACCTGACCCAGCAGCCGCGTACCGCGGAGCAGCTGGCCAACGTTTACCGCGGCGGCTACGTGCTGAAGGACTGTGCCGGTACGCCGGACGTCATCCTGATTGCCACCGGTTCGGAAGTGGGCATCACCGTGGAAGCGGCAGACAAGCTGAGCGCGGCGGGCACCAAGGTGCGCGTGGTCTCGATGCCGTCTACCGACGCCTTCGACAAGCAGGACGCGGCTTACCGTGAATCCGTGCTGCCGGCGGCGGTCACTGCCCGCGTGGCGGTGGAAGCGGGTATCGCGGACTACTGGTACAAGTACGTGGGCCTGAACGGCGCTATCGTGGGCATGACCACCTTTGGTGAGTCGGCACCGGCAGAGCAGCTGTTCAAAGAGTTCGGCTTCACCGTGGATAACCTGGTGGCCAAGGCGCAGGCACTGCTGAAATAAGGCATCTCGCGTCGCGTTACCCCAGGCCCGGCATCTTGCCGGGCTTTTTCGTTCTGGTGGAGACTCTTTTTAAAACTCCTATTAACTTCCACTCGATTGAGTTAACCACAAGCAGGTAGTTTATAACTTTACTTTATTTAAAATGACGTCAAAACCCGCACCAGACATAATGAAAATAAAATAACCCCCGCGATAGTTTTATTAAGAAATCAGTTTTCGAGATGTTTATTGATTTTTAGTGCCATTATTTTTATTGCAAAATGGCATATTAATAAGCACCTCATATAACTAATGAAACAGCGCCCCTTGGAACATGCTGTGCACATTTAAACAACAAAAACAAAACAACCAATAAAATCAATTGATTACAAACAATCTCGACAAAACACAATAGCTAACAACTATTGATATTTATTTTTTGATCGATACTACCGATAGATTTAACCGATCAAAAGATAAAAATTAATAGATTGAACGATACGAACATAGCGTGTAATTTTCATTCCTATTTTAAAAACCCAAAAGGATAAAATAAAAAAACAAGAGAAAAGTGTTTCCTTCCGCATTTAGAATCAACGGAGACAATGATATAGGGATATTTAAAACTGACATGAGGGAGACACCATGATTATTATCAGTGAAACACTTGGAAACATAAATCGGCACAAAGAGTGGCAAGACAAGATCCGCGGAACCTCACCAGACTATCTCATTCTGGATTCCGCGCAGTTGGAAAAAGAATGTCATCAACAATCCACCCATGATGGGCTGAGGCTGGCCGTGTTTATGCCACCCAACAGCACGCTGGCGGATGGCGACATTTTAATCTGGGATGAGGAGACGAAAAACGCCGTTATCGTGAAGGTTATCTCGCATGACATTATGGTGATTAACCTGCAGCGCCTGCTCTGCGTCAATGCAGACGCCATTATTCACTATACGTTCAAACTGGGTTTGATTTTGGGGCAGCATAAGCTGCACGCCATGATAAAGAACAACCTGGTTTACGTCCCGATCACCATCGCGACCAGCACGTTGGACGCCCTGTTCAAAGAGAACGATTTTCACTCCCTGTCCTATTGGTATGTCAACGGCGCCGATATTTCGTCCTTGTTAACCCCCAATGAAATCGATCTGCTGTTCGACGGTATCTTTCCCTCTAGCCATGCGTGACATCAGGAACCTATCCCGCCCGCTGTCAGCATTCTTTTTATAAATCAGAGGCCATTCACCCAAGCAACAGAGTATGAACACCCCAAAAAGCCGATGCGATAAAAGGAGTTTTCCATGGCAATTAATATGCAGATTTTTATTAATGACATGATTAAATGGATAGAAAACAATTTGGGTGCAGAGCTGGATATTGAAACCATTGCCAAGAAATCCGGCTACAGCAGATTCCATATTCAGCGGCTTTTCAAATTGCATGCCGGACTGACCATTGCCCAATATATCAGAATGCGACGAGTCACCGAGGCGGCTATCGCCCTGAGGTTCACCGACAGAAAAATCATGGATATCGCACTAGACTATGGCTTTGACTCTCAGCAGGTTTTTACCCGAATATTCAAAAAACAGCTAAAGACCACGCCAGGCGAGCTGAGGAGAAGCAAGCAATTGAACAATAAGCGGCTCTGCCATTCCTTATACATGCCGACGATGCCACAAAAAATACCGACGGGCCCACCTAACGCCCACAAGCATAGTTAGCGAACGTGGGGTCATCTCGCCGTTCACCGGCGAGATGACCAGCAGGTCTCAGCCCATGATCCGATGAATTTGCAGGTACTGCAGCAGCATGATGGTTTTGCCGTCTTTAATACGGCCGTCGGCAATCATCGCCACCGCTTCGGTAAAGGGCATTTCTACTACCTCAATATCTTCGTCTTCGATACCGCCGCCGGCCGCATTGCGCTCGTCGTCATGGTACTCGGCAATAAAGAAATGGACGATTTCGGTTACGCCGCCTGGCGACATATAGGCTTCGAAAATCTTCTGCACGTCACCGACCTGAAAACCGGTTTCTTCTACCGCTTCGCGACGGGCGCATTGCTCTGGAGAATCGGCATCCAACAAGCCGGCACAGGCCTCTAACAGCATGCCGCTGTCGTTGCCATTCACATAGGTCGGCATGCGGAACTGATTGGTCAGCACCACGGTCCCTTTGGCACGGTTGTACAACAAAATGGTGGCGCCATTGCCACGATCGTAGACTTCGCGCATCTGCTGAACGGAGCCGCCATCCTTACGCTTGAGATCAAAAGTATATTTGTGCAGCACATACCAGTTATCCGAAAGCAGCTCTTTCTTCACATTCTCAATTTTCGCCGACATGAACCCTTCTTCTTTTCCGTTAGCTGAAACGCAAAAATGATACCGCGATTAAGCGCCGAAGGGGCAATGGATTTGCAACAAAAAAGCCCCGCGGCTCATGGAGCGCTACGGGGCATTTGACCGCAAAAGATTTAGAACCCGTTAGGAACGTCGCGCATGTCCGGCAGCTTGTGCGCAATCCCCTTGTGGCAATCGATGCAGGTCTTGCCTTCCGTTACCGCCTTGTCGTGCATCTTCGCCGCCACGGTTTTCTGTGCGGTGAAGTCCATATACTCGAAGTTGTGGCAGTTACGGCACTCCTGAGAATCGTTGGCCTTCATTCGCGCCCATTCGTTGCTCGCCATCGCCAACCGATGCTGGTCAAACTTCTGCGGCGTGTCGATCAGGCCGAACGCCTTGGCGTACAACTCCTTGCTGGCCTTTATCTTGCGCAGCATTTTCGGCGCCCATTCATGAGGCACATGGCAATCCGGGCAGGTCGCACGCACGCCGCTGCGGTTGTTGTAATGAACCGTGCCCATGTACTCCTCGTAGACGTTTTCACGCATTTCATGGCAGCCGATACAGAACTGCTCGGTATTCGCCGCCTCCATGCCGGTATTGAAGCCGCCCCAGAAGATGATCCCGGCGCCAAAGCCCAGCAGCAACAGCGTGCCCAACGCCAGGCGGCTTGGCCTGCGCCACCAGCGCCATAAACGTAACAGCAGGCCGGGCTTTTTCTCAGTCGTGGTGTGTTTGCGTTCGCTCATAGCTCCCCCGCTTAGCGCCCAAAGCCCGGCATGGGCTGGAAATCATTGCCGACAATCGGCGCCGCGTCGGTTTGCGGTACGTGGCACTGCAGGCAGAAGTAGCGACGTGGCGCGACATCGCTCAGCACCTTGCCGTCCCGGTCCATAAAGTGCGTCGGACTGATGCGCGGTGCGCCGGTGGTGCGGTAGTGCTCCACCCCGTGGCACTGCAGGCAACGGTTGGTGTTCTTGCTGATCTGGTAACCGTCAACGCTGTGCGGGATCATCGGCGGCTGATTGACATAGTTCAGCGCCATCCGTTCCTGTTGTTTCGGCATCGAAATCGGCCCGCCGACCGAGGCGGACACTTCCGGAGACTTGCTGAGATCAACATCACCCGCGGCAAACGCCAGGCCGGTGAACGCCAGCGACAATAAGGTCACCCACAGGGCAAGCGTCTTTTTCATAACAGGGCTTTTCATTTTTATTTGGCTCCCGGGTAATAAAATGGGGTCTTCATTCGCAATTCGTCAGCCTCACACCTTCTGCAACTTCACGGCGCATTTCTTGAAGTCGACTTCTTTAGAAAGCGGATCGGTGGCGTCCAGCGTCAGGTTGTTCACCAACTGCGCCGCATCGAAGAACGGCATGTACACCAGCCCTCTTGGCGGGCGGTTACGGCCACGAGTTTCGACGGAGCTGATCACCTCACCGCGGCGCGACAGCACTTTGACCTTGTCACCACGACGCAGGCCACGGCTTTTGGCATCCAGCGGATGGATAAACAACACCGCCTGCGGGAAGGCGCGATGCAGCTCCGGTACCCGTCGGGTCATGGTGCCGGTGTGCCAATGCTCCAGTACCCGACCGGTGGAAAGCCAAAGATCGTATTCGCCGTCCGGGCTTTCCGCCGCCGGTTCAAACGGCAACGCAAAGATCACCGCCTTGCCGTCGGGTTTACCGTAGAAACGCACCGCTTCGCCCGCCTTCACATACGGATCCGTTCCTTCACGGTAGCGCCACAGCGTTTCTTTGCCGTCCACCACCGGCCAACGCAGACCGCGTGCCTGGTGGTAACTGTCGAACGGCGCCAAATCGTGACCGTGGCCACGCCCGAAACCGGCATACTCCTCAAACAACCCTTTCTGCAGATAGAAGCCGACTTCCCGCGCCTCATCGTTGAGCTGGTCCGCCGGGATTTCCGACAGCGGGTACTTATTGACCTGGCCGTTGGCGAACAGCACGTCGTACAACGTTTTGCCGCGATATTCCGGCTTTTGCGCCAGCAGATCGGCCGGCCACACTTCCTCAACCTTGAAGCGTTTGGAGAACTCCACCAGTTGCCACAGATCGGATTTTGCCTCGCCCGGCGCTTTCACCTGCTGACGCCAGAACTGAGTACGACGCTCCGCATTGCCATAGGCGCCCTCTTTCTCCACCCACATGGCAGTGGGCAGGATCAGATCGGCGGCTAATGCGCTGACGGTCGGATAGGGATCGGACACCACCACAAAGTTGCGCGGATCGCGCCAGCCCGGCATCCTTTCTTCATTGATGTTCGGCCCGGCCTGCATGTTGTTGTTACACATCACCCAGTAGGCGTTCAGCTTGCCGTCTTTCAGCGCACGGTCTTGCGCCACCGCATGCAAACCGACTTTCGCCGGGATGGTGCCGGCCGGCAGTAGCCATTTCTGTTCGGCGATTTGGCGGTGTTTCTCATTGGTGACCACCATGTCAGCCGGCAGACGGTGAGAGAAAGTCCCGACCTCACGTGCGGTGCCGCACGCAGAAGGCTGACCGGTCAGGGAGAACGGCCCGCAGCCGGGCTTGGAGATCTTGCCGGTCAGCAAATGCAGGTTGTAGCACAGGTTATTGGCCCACACGCCGCGCGTATGCTGGTTGAAGCCCATGGTCCAGTACGACACCACCTTGATGTTCGGGTCGGCATACAGCTTCGCCAGCGCTTCCAACTGGTCTTCCGGCACGCCGCTCATTTGGGCCGTTTTTTCCAGCGTGTATTCCGCCACGAAGGTTTTGTACTCTTCGAAACTCATCGGCTCGGAGGCATCTGAACCCGGGTTTTTCGCTTTTTTCTCCAGCGGATGCGTCGGGCGCAAGCCGTAGCCGATATCCGTCGCACCGCGGCGGAAGTTGACGTGCCGATTCAGGAAGTCCTGATCCACCGCGTTGTTTTGAATGATGTAGTTGGCGATGTAGTTCATGATCGCCAAATCGGTCTGCGGCGTGAACACCATGCCGTTGTCCGCCAGTTCGAAGCTGCGGTGCTCAAAGGTGGACAACACCGAGACGTTGACGTGCTGGTTGCTCAGGCGACGGTCGGTAATGCGCGACCACAGGATCGGGTGCATCTCCGCCATGTTGGAGCCCCACAGCACGAAGGCGTCGGCCTGCTCGATATCGTCATAGCAGCCCATAGGCTCGTCCATGCCGAAAGTACGCATAAAGCCCACCACCGCCGACGCCATGCAGTGACGTGCGTTAGGATCCAGGTTATTGGAACGCAGCCCGGCCTTGAGCAACTTGGCGGCAGCGTAGCCTTCCCACACCGTCCACTGGCCGGAGCCGAACATACCGACCGCCTCTGGGCCTTTCTCTTTCAAAGCCTGCTTGAACTTGTCGGCCATGACGTCGAAAGCCTGCTGCCAGCTGACCGGGGTAAATTCGCCTTCTTTATGGTACTGGCCGTCTTTCATGCGCAGCAGCGGCTGAGTCAGACGGTCTTTGCCGTACATGATTTTTGGCAGGAAATAGCCTTTGATGCAGCTCAACCCACGGTTGACCGCCGCGTCCGGATCGCCCTGCGAGGCAACGATACGGCCATTCTGAGTGCCGACCAGCACCCCGCAGCCGGTGCCGCAGAAACGGCATGGCGCTTTGTCCCATTTGATAGCGTCAGCACTGCCCGCCACCGCCTGTGCCACCGTGGGAATAGTCAGCCCGGCGGCGGCCGCAGCGGCTACCGCGGCATTAGCTTTCATGAAGTCTCGACGACTGAGTTTCATGGCGTTACCTCACCTTGAGTGTCCTGCTGGTGATAAACCAGCGATACCGCCAGCACGCCGTCCAGATTGCGCACCGACTCAATTTTTTCCAGCAGCCCTTGAGAGCATGCCGCTTGCATCACTACCACCAGCTTGCCGTTCTGCTGATCCTGCGCCGGAATTTCCGTGTCAGCGATCGCCAGCAAGGCCGTGACGAGTTGGGGAAAGCTTTCCGGTCTCGCCTGCACGACCAGACCGCTGACATGCCATTCGCTATTCATCATTATTATTTTCGCTCTGGGTTAAGGTGACGGCGCCGGTCGGGCAACCGGCGACACAGGCGCCGCAGCCGTTGCAGGCTGCCGCATCCAATACCGGCTGCGCCATTTCGCCCAAGCGGGGCCGAAAGCGGATCGCCTGGGGCTCGCAGCTGTCCTGGCAGCTGCGGCACTCCACGCCCCGCTGTGCCAGGCAGGCAGTACCGAATACCGCGTGTTGTCGCCAGGGGGTTTCCGTCAGTGGACGAAACACGGGTTCCGCGCAGGCCTGCGCACAACGCCCGCAAAACGTGCATTCCGCGCGTTGGAAATCAATTTCGGGAAAACCGCCGCTGCCGCTGATGAGCACCCCGGTTTCACAGGCGCGAACGCAGGCCTGACAGCGGGTGCAATCGGTAATAAAAAGGGATCCTTGCCGCGACCACGGGGGACGGATCGCAGCGGTTGGCTGACGCCATTGTCCTCCGAGCAGTTTGCGTCGCGACAATATGGTCATGCTGGTTATCCTTGACATTGCAAACACGGCATCGCGTGTAAATAGAACCTGTTTTTGTATTGTTATTGTTGCTGCTGTGCCCAGTGGGTTTCATCATGCTGACAGGCATAAACCCCTGAGAAAGACGGGGGTAAGATAAGAGGAGCGCGAGGGGTATATAATCCCCCTAAAGGGGTAAATACGGGGGTAGCTTGCGCCAGATCAATCTATTAATGGGGGTCACGGGGTTTTCATCCCCGATCTGCCGTCAAACGCTATCTAGTTGATTATATAACGTAGGTGCTTACCGCTGCGACGAACGACCTGGCGCACAATGCCGCGCATTTTAGTTGCAAAAGTTATAATTTTGCTTTCGAATGAAACCCGGCAATGCCCATTGCCTGCAAGAGAAGGATGAAGGATTGCTTGTTAAACGTTCAGTGACCAGCAGCCTGGCCAAGGCGCTGTTTTGCATTGTGATTCTGTCCGTGCTCTCTACCGGGTTGGCGCTGACCACCGTCGCGGACAGCCTGCGCGATGCCGAAGCGGTCAACATCGCCGGTTCACTGCGCATGCAGAGCTACCGGCTGGCCTATGATCTCACCCGCTCCGCCCCGGAGCTGGAACAACACCTGCTGCAGTATCAGCAGTCTCTGCAGGCCCCGGCATTGCAAAAGCTCGATCGTTTTTATGTGCCTGCGGACGTGCGGGAAAAATACCTGTCGCTGCAGCACGCCTGGCAACCGCTGGCACAGCAAATCCAGGCCGGTCAGTCGGCCGATTATCAGGCCAATATCGCCGGCTATGTTAACCAGATTGACCATTTCGTGTTAGCGCTGCAGCGTTATTCCGAGTTGAAACTGACCATCGTGGCCACCATTAGCGTCGTGGGCTATATCGCCATCATCGGTCTGGTGCTGTTTTGCATCCGCTTTATGCGCCGTCAGGTAGTGGCGCCGCTCAAGCATCTGGTGGACGCCAGCCAGCGTGTGCAACAGCGCGACTTTAACCATCTCCCGTTGGATACCGCACTGCCGAACGAGCTGGGCGTGCTGTCGCAGGCCTTTACCGCCATGTCCGGCGATCTGGCCAAACTTTACCAGTCGCTGGAACAGAAAGTGCAGGTGAAAACCCAGCGCCTGCAGCAGGCGAACAAGACGCTGGAGGTGCTGTACAACTGCTCGCAGGCGCTGAGCGTGCGGCAGATAGATCAGCAGGCTTTTGAGAAAATCCTGCATATCGTGCGTCAAAGTGAAGATTTGCACTGCATCCGCTTAAAAGTGGCGGACAGCCTCAGCGAATGGCAGTTGCACAGCGGTCTCCCTTCGTCGACGCTGGACTGGCAATCGCTGACCATCATCCAGGGCGACAAACCTCTGGGGGAACTGAGCTGGCAATATCAGGAACACCCGCCGCATCCGCACCTGATGCAGAGCGTGGCCAACATGCTCAGCCGCGGGGTTTATTTTAACCGGGCGCAGAAACAGCACATGCAATTCCTGTTGATGGAAGAGCGCGCCACCATCGCCCGGGAACTGCACGACTCTCTGGCGCAGGCCCTGTCGTTTTTACGTATTCAGCTCACTTTGCTCAAGCGCACGTTGGCGGACAGCACCCCCGACGCACAAGAGATTATCGCCGATTTTGATCGGGCTCTGGCCGATGCTTATCGCCAGCTGCGCGAGCTATTGACCACCTTCCGCCTGAACATTCAGGAAGCCGACTTGAACACCGCATTGAACCAATTGTTGGCGCCATTAAAGGTTCTTACCGCAGCGCGGATTCAGTTACACTGTCGGCTTTCTTCCCAGGCGCTTAACGCTCAGCAGCAGGTACATGCGCTGCAAATTGTGCGTGAAGCGGTGCTCAACGCCATCAAACATGCCGATGCACGGGAGATCGTGATTCGCTGTGAGGTCACGGCCGAGGGTGACAACAGGATCAGCATCGCTGACGATGGCTGCGGTATTGCCAGCCTGAATGAACCTGAAGGTCACTACGGGCTGACCATCATGAGCGAACGCGCCGCGCGGCTGGGGGGAACGCTGCGCATCCAGCGGGGTGAGCCAGACGGCACGGAAGTCCGCCTGACATTTCCGCCATAAAACCACGGCCGTTCACCCTTCGTTACGGTTTAACGATGTCCGACGGTCATTTCAGGATGTTTGTGGCGCCAATTGCCACTATTTTATAAGAGTCAGTCCCACTGTGAAGCGTGCTGGACAGCGCGTTTGAGTGGCTTTACTCGCTACAGGGAGCATATTTCATGGTGATGAAGAATTACCGAGTGATGATCGTCGACGACCACCCGCTGATGCGCCGAGGCATCAAGCAGCTGTTGGGGCTGGATCCGCTGTTCAACGTGGTCGCCGAAGCCAGCAACGGCAACGAAGCCATTACTTTCGCGCTGCAGCAGGCTCCGGACGTGATCCTGCTCGATCTGAATATGAAAGGTTTGTCCGGCCTGGACACGCTGAAAGCGCTGCGCAATGAAGGCGTCGATGCGCGGATCATCGTGCTGACGGTATCAGACTCGCGCAACGACGTTTATGCGCTGATTGACGCGGGAGCCGACGGCTACCTGCTGAAAGACAGCGAACCTGAACAGCTGCTGGAGCATATTCGCTCAGCGGCGGAAGGACAAAACGTGATCAGCGACGCGGTGGCGGACTACCTGTTATCCCGCAGTGAACAACATAATCCCTTTGCCGAGTTGACCGAACGCGAGCTGGACGTCTTGCAGGAAGTGGCGCGTGGCCTGTCCAATAAACAGGTGGCGGCGCAACTGCATATTTCTGAAGAGACGGTGAAGGTGCATATCCGTAACATGCTGCGCAAACTGGACGTGCGTTCACGCGTGGCCGCGACGGTGATGTATCTGGAACACCGGAGTCAATAAGACTTCCCCGGCGCGCCGGGGAGGGTTTATTCGATGGCGGCAAGCAGCGCCTGATGATGCTGGTGAACCCAGCTCTTGTTGATCGGCCCCCAGCTTTCCAACTGGTAAAAACCGTCGTTATTGCGCACGCCCTGCTGAACAAACTGCAATGCCACTCCCAAGCCCGGCAAGGCTTTCAACACGTCTTGCAGGGTGCGACGCGGCCAGCCGGTCAATTCCATCAGCCGCGGGACGTTTGGCCGTTCGCTGTGGCTGATTAACCAGCACAGATAAAGACGACGGGCAAATACCGGGTTAATTTCCATGCCTTGCTCCTGCTTTAAGGTGAGTCCTGATGACGTCGCGGGAACCCCAGCGGTCAGGTCCTTGATTGCAATAAAATTGTCTTAATGACGTTTTTAACGGCAATGATGGCAATATTGCGCGTTTATCCTACCGTTATTTACATTATCTCCTTTTTTTCTCCACGCTTTACTCCCACTTCCCGAGTAAAGTGCATAAGCGCCGGAATCCTTCCCAGCCGCTGATAAACGCAATTCTGATGCGTCTTAAAGATAGAACAAGTCACAACGAGGTTCGCGCTGCATGGCCAATTTTTTTATTGATCGCCCGATTTTCGCCTGGGTTCTGGCAATTATTCTTTGCCTGACCGGCGCCTTGGCGATTTTTTCGTTACCGGTGGAACAGTACCCTAACCTCGCACCGCCAAACGTTCGCATCAGCGCCAACTACCCTGGCGCCTCGGCGCAAACGCTGGAAAACACCGTCACCCAAATTATCGAACAGAACATGACCGGCCTGGACAACATGATGTATATGTCGTCACAGAGCACCAATACCGGCCGGGCTACGGTCACGCTGACCTTTGAGGCCGGCACCGATCCTAACGAGGCGATGCAGCAGGTGCAAAACCAGCTGCAGGCGGCCATCAAACGACTGCCGCAGGCGGTGCAGACCCAGGGCGTGACGGTGTCGAAATCCGGCGATACCACGCTGATGATGGTAGCCTTCGTCTCCACCGACGGCAGCATGGACAAACAGGACATTGCCGATTACATCGTTTCCAACCTGCAGGATCCGCTCAGCCGTATCAACGGCGTGGGCAGCATGGACGTCTACGGCTCGCAATACGCCATGCGCATCTGGCTCGATCCCAACAAGCTCAACAGCTACCAGCTCACCACCCAGGACGTGGTCAGCGCGATCCAATCGCAGAATGCGCAGGTGGCGGTCGGCCAGCTTGGCGGTACGCCGTCGGTCGACAAGCAGGCGCTCAACGCCACCATTAACGCGCAATCGCAGTTGCAAACGCCGGAACAATTCAAGCAAATCACCCTGCGGGTCAATCAGGACGGCTCACTGGTAACGCTGGGCGATGTTTCCACCATTGAACTGGGTGGCGAAAACTACGATTACCTCAGCCGCTATAACGGCATGCAGGCCGCCGGCATGAACATCAAGCTGGCGTCCGGGGCCAACGAGCTGCAAACCGATCAGTTGGTTAAAGACAAGATTGCCGAACTGTCGCAGTATTTCCCGCACGGGCTGGAGGCGAAAGTCGCCTATGAAACCACCCCGTTCGTTAAGGCCTCAATCAAAGACGTGGTGAAAACCCTGCTGGAAGCCATTGTATTGGTGTTCCTGGTGATGTACCTGTTCCTGCAGAATTTCCGCGCCACGCTGATCCCCACCATCGCCGTGCCGGTGGTGCTGATGGGCACCTTTGCCATCCTTTCCGCCTGCGGATTCAGTATCAACACCCTGACCATGTTCGCCATGGTGCTGGCCATCGGGCTGCTGGTGGATGACGCCATCGTGGTGGTGGAAAACGTCGAACGCGTGATGAGCGAAGAAGGCTTGCCGCCACGGGAAGCTACGCGCAAATCCATGGGGCAAATCCAGAGTGCGTTGGTCGGTATCGCCATGGTGCTATCGGCGGTATTTATCCCGATGGCGTTCTTCGGCGGCACTACCGGCGCCATTTACCGCCAGTTCTCCATCACCATCGTTTCCGCCATGGTGCTGTCGGTGCTGGTGGCGATGATCCTGACCCCTGCCCTGTGCGCCACCCTGCTCAAACCCATTGCCAAAGGCCACCATCACGGCAAGCGCGGCTTCTTCGGCTGGTTCAACCGCATGTTCAACCGCAACGCCGACCGCTACGAGCGTGGTGTGGCGCGGGTGCTCCATTCCAGCCTGCGTTATATGCTGATTTACGTGTTGCTGCTCGGCGGGATGGCGCTGCTGTTCATCAAGCTGCCGACCTCCTTCCTGCCTCAGGAGGACCGTGGCGTATTCACCGTTCAGGTGCAGCTGCCGCCAGGATCGACCCTGCAGCAAACCACCAAGGTCGTGGAAAAGGTGGAAAACTACTTCCTGACCAAAGAAAAAGAAGATGTGCTGTCGGTGTTCTCCACCATCGGTGCCGGGCCGGGCGGTAACGGACAGAACGTGGCGCGTATGTTTATTCGTTTGAAAGACTGGGAGTTGCGCACCTCAGGTGCCAACAGCTCTTTCGATATCATCGATCGCGCGACTCATGAGTTTAATAAGATTAACGAGGCTCGGGTGATAGCCAGCAGCCCGCCGGCCATCACCGGCCTGGGCAACTCATCCGGTTTCGATATGGAACTGGAAGATCACGCAGGCCAGGGGCACGACAAACTGATGGCGGCACGCGATCAGCTGCTGCAACTGGCTGCGGCCAATCCCCTGCTTTCACGGGTGCGTCACAATGGCCTGGATGACAGCCCGCAGTTGCAAATCGATATCGACCAACGCAAGGCGCAGGCGCTGGGCGTCTCCATCGATGACATCAACAACACGCTGTCGACCGCCTGGGGTTCCACCTACGTCAACGACTTTGTCGATCGCGGCCGGGTGAAGAAGGTTTATGTGCAGGCTGCCGCACCGTTCCGCATGCTGCCCGGCGACATCGACAAATGGTACGTGCGTAACAGCGCAGGCGGCATGGTGCCGTTCACCGCCTTCGCCACCTCGCATTGGGAATACGGCTCACCGCGTCTGGAACGCTATAACGGCAACTCGGCGCTGGAAATTGTCGGCGAAGCGGCTGAGGGCGTCAGTAGCGGTACCGCGATGGCGGAAATGGAGAAAATCGTCAGCCAGTTACCGACCGGCTTCGGTCTGGAATGGACCGCCATGTCCTACCAGGAACGCCTTTCCGGTTCGCAAGCGCCGGCGCTGTACGCCATTTCACTGCTGGTGGTGTTCCTGTGCCTGGCGGCACTTTATGAAAGCTGGTCGATTCCGTTCTCGGTGATGCTGGTGGTGCCGCTCGGCCTGATTGGTGCCGTTGCCGCCACCTGGCTGCGTGGGTTGGAAAATGACGTTTACTTCCAGGTGGGGATGCTGACCATTATCGGGCTGTCGGCGAAAAACGCCATTCTGATCGTCGAATTCGCCAACGAGCTGAATCAAAAAGGGCAGGATCTGATGTCGGCCACGCTGGAAGCCTCGCGCATGCGCCTGCGGCCGATTTTGATGACCTCGCTGGCCTTTATCTTCGGCGTACTGCCGATGACCATCAGCAGCGGCGCCGGCTCCGGCAGCCAACATGCGGTGGGCACCGGGGTGATGGGCGGCATGATTTCCGCTACCCTGCTGGCGATCTTCTTCGTGCCATTATTCTTCGTGCTGGTACGCCGACGTTTCCCAGGCAAGCAACCTATACCCTAAATAATTGGAGTTGCATCGAGGCGGCAACGCAGCGAATCCCCAGGAGCTTACACTAGGGGGTGAGTGAGGAAAGCCAACAAAGATGCAGCTTTAAGTATGACGGGTATTTAGCCACCACAACGGAAGACGCAGGGGAATAACGGACATAAAAAAGCAGCGTCGGGTAACCGATGCTGCTTTATTTCGAACCCGAGGCTCGATCCCAAGGTGTTTCAATGACCAACCAATAAACCAACCTTGCTATCAGCTTTACCGCAGTGTCAGTTACCTAACATCTCATCGATGAAGTCTTTCCAGTTTCCCAACTCACGATCAACCATAATAATTCACAACCTCAATTAATAGACGAAGCGAATTCTACGCCTGTTTTTTGAGCAAGTGAAGCACCTCGGGAACGATGCCACCCGCGAAAACAGGGGACAGTGCACATTTTCGTACTTATCTTATCGAGCAAGAACTACGGCTATTCCCTTCCGATATCAATCCAGCAAATGAGATAGATAAAAGATCTAAACCGACCGCCATTGGCTGGCGGCCGGAGCTTTAACTCAGCGAGATTTAGAAATCAACGCGCAGGCCAAGGTTGTAGTGACGGCCTTCAAGCTGCGGATAAGCGCCCCAATTGGTGGTGCGTTTAGGGGCCGTATCCAAGATGTTATACACGCCGGCCATCACCTGAGTGTGCTTATCCAGGCGATAAATCACGCCGGCATCCAACAAGGCATAAGCGCTATAGCGGGTATGATTACCGGTATCCTCGTTGCGGCTGCGATAATTGACCTTGGACCAAACGTCCAATGCCGAAGCTGCGGCCCACTTGGCGGATAAGTTGGCCATGTGTTTCGGGAAGTCATTCAGCGCATAACCCTTGTTGATACCGTTTTTCTGTTCACTCTTGTTAAACGTATAGTTTGCGCTGAGGTTCAAACTGTCAGTCGCCTGCCAATCGGCATTGAGCTCCACACCGTAGACATTGGCCTTGCCGATATTGAAATATTTATCAATGGAATCGGCGTTATAGCCGTTAACCACGCAAGGGTGATTCTCACTCGCCTCGCAGATGTTAACTTCTGCGATTTTGTCCTTGAAGTCGGTATAAAACACCGTGGCGTCGAGGGACAAATCACGGTTGTTGTTCCAGTACAGGCCCAACTCGGTATTCACGCTGGTTTCCGGCTTCAGCTCGCTGTTGCCCACCGACAGATAGGGATAAGGTGGGTTGCTGCCACGCGGCGTAATGAATTGATCCGAGTTTTCCCGCAGCGAAGGTTTTTTATAGCCGGAAGAGATCCCGCCCTTCAGCGCCCAGGCTTCGTCTAAAATCCAGTTGCCGTAGAGTTTCGGGCTGATGTGGGTGCCGAAGTAGTTGTCCCTGTCCATACGCGCCGAGGTTGTCAGCGAAAAGTCATCGATATTCCACTGCCCTTCGGCAAACAGTGCCCACCCATCACGCGAAATTTTGGTTACCGGATCGATCCCCGGCGTTTTTTTACTGTCGGCGTAGAAATCGTCATTGAGCGTTTCGCGGCTGTAATTGGCACCGACGGTCAGGTTATGTTCCCCCAAACTCAGTTTGGCCTGGCTATTCAGCACATAATTTTCGGTCTGGATATGCTGCGGGGCCAGGCTGACGGAGCGATATACCGATTCGCCTTTCTCATACTGGAAATAACTGGTGGTGGCGACACTGTCATCCGCGTACCACCCCGAATGAGTCAGGCTCAGAGCATCGCGATCGAAGTCCCAGCCCCACGGCGTACCGCCGCCTTTGGCAGAACGGCTGCGTTTTTTCTCTCCTTTGGCCAGGTTCAGATCGAATAGGTTAGTTTCATTGGCGGCAAAGCCGAGCGTCATGTCGAGCGACTTCTTGTTGTTTTTGCTGAAGGCGTTAGGTTTTTCATCTTCACGGCGATCGAGGTAGTCCGCCGACAGGCTGAGGCCCAGTACATCGGGCACCAAGGGCCCCATCAAAAACAGATTGGCTTGTTGGGTGTTACCGAAGTCCTGATGCTGTTGCAGGAAGCTGTTGCCGGCAATCGAGCCAATCCACTCCCGTACGCCAAACGGCTTTTTGGTGATCACGTTGACCACGCCGCCAATGGAGTCGGAACCGTATAACGATGACATAGGGCCACGGATCACTTCAATGCGGTCGATGGCCGCCAGCGGCGGTAAAAAACCGGCTTCGGTACCGATATTCTGACCATACGGGCGCGACTCGCCGGTATTTTGTTTGATGCTGTTGACCATGAACGAGGTGTAACTCGAGTCCATGCCGCGGATCATCACATCGCCGGTCACTTCGCTCCCGGCCCCGTTGCTGACGAACACCCCGGAGACATCCTGCACCGCTTCGGCGACATCCCGGCTGTTCTGCTTTTCGAAGGTCTTTTTATCGATGACGGAGATACTGGCGGGAGCATATTTTTTGTTCTGCTTGAACCCGGAGGCGGTCACCACGACCTGATCCTCTTGCAAGGCATCCTTGTCTTTTTCTGTCCCGCCTTCCTGTGCGTAAACCTGGGGTGCGCACATCAAAGCCAGCGCTATGGCCGTGGCGATGCGGGAGCCCTTTCCCATGGAGGGTTGATTGATCATTTCCTTTCCTAATAAAGCCTGTTTCCGGTGGGTGTTGTCGCCCACAAAGCCTTCCCAAAACGGCTGACGCAATAAAACGCAGTACGCATCAATGCCACCACCAGCGTCGCCATAACGATCTGTAGTTATGATTTTTTATTTACACTTCTTAACAGTCGCCGGGCGAATATAGCGGATATTTTCAGACATTAAAACGAAATGAAAATCATTACATAGTTTAAACATACCGGAAACATCGCCATTCAATAACATGATTTTATAAGGGATATTTAATAACTCATTATATTTCAATGCTAAACAACCATATCCTCATATGATTAATTAAATGATATTGATATTAATAATCAATATCATTAGCATCGGCGAATCGTAAACTGATGTAAAGGAATGTATATGAAGATGCACCTGTCCACTTCAGGCAAAGGTTTCTCCCTCAGCGCCCTGGCGTCTGCCGTGCTGCTGTTGTCTTGTTCAACGCTGGCCGCTGACCTTCCCGAGAGTCAATTTCAAACCAAACCGGTCGGGCACGGCCTGTATGAACTGGCTTTTGATGGCACCAGCAACACCCTGTTTGCCGCCTCTACGCCTTCCTTCGCCAAAGAAAAAAACGGCGGTATCGTCTTTAGAGTCAACCCCGCCACGCTGGCCACCGACGCCAATATCGTCACTAAGCGACGGGCCTTCGCCACC
Organism: Serratia sp. AXJ-M; assembly: GCF_046531865.1. Classification (NCBI taxonomy): domain Bacteria; kingdom Pseudomonadati; phylum Pseudomonadota; class Gammaproteobacteria; order Enterobacterales; family Yersiniaceae; genus Serratia; species Serratia sp. AXJ-M. The sequence continues at coordinate 3,818,688 of NZ_CP059394.1, forward strand.
GCATTGGATGAGCAGCGCCATCTGTTGTACATCGGCAACACCGTCGACGGCTCAGTCACGGTGATCGATACCCAGACAGGTAAAGAACTCGCGACTATTCAACTCAATGAAAGCGTGAAAGACGATCAGTTTGTCCCGACGCGCGAACTGCTGCTCGATAAGAAAAATCAGCGCCTTTATGTTTCCGGCACGGCGCAAAAAGGCGTGCTGTGGGTCATTGATACCGCCAAGCGGGAAAAAATTGCCACGCTGGGCAACATGGGTGAATACCCGACCGGCATTGCGCTGGACAGCGAACGCGGCCATATCTATTGCGTTAACGGCCGTGGCGAACTGATTACGCTGGACGCCACCAGCCATAAGATCCTCAAACGCGTGGTGGTCGAACCGACCAAGAAACACTTCTTCCTCAATATCGCTCTGGACAGCAAAACCGGTCGTGCGTTTATCACCGATCCGGATCTGCCAAACGTCCTGGTCGTGGACGTCAACAGCGGGAAAATCCTGCACCAGATTGACGTAATCAATTCTCTGGCGGTGCTATTTAACCCGCTGCGCAGCGAGATCTATATCACTCACCGTGAAGCCAAGCGCATCAGCATCGTCGACAGCAACAGCTATCAGGTGAAAAACAGCATCACTACCCATGCATTGCCTAACAGCCTGGCGCTTTCTTCCGACGGCCAGCAGCTGTTCGCCAGCATCAAGCAGTCCAAGGAAGAGATGGAGAAAAAACAGGATTACCTGATCAAGATTGATCTTGGCGGATTGTGAGGCATCTCCATGGCTAGCTTTATGATTCGCCTCTCCGGCGGCGCACTGTTGTGCGTCCCGGTGATGATGGCGCAGGCGGCAGGCACCGAGCAGACCGCCCACAGCCAAAAAGAAGAAACCCTGGAGGTGGTCGCGTCCCCCTTCAGCGATGACGGCAGCACCGAGAATACCGGCTCCTACACCACCAAACAGATGACCACGGCAACCGGGTTGCCGTTGAGCATTAAGGATACGCCACAGTCGGTTTCGGTGATCTCGCGCCAATTGATTGACGATCTCAACGCCAACTCGCTGAAGGAAATTCTGCGCTGGTCTACCGGCGTCAGTGAAAGCAATTACGATAGTGAACGTTCTTCGTTCAACTACCGTGGTTTCAGCGTGGACAGCTATCAATACGATGGTATCCCTACTTTCTTTGACTCCGGCTATTCCGGCGGGGAATCCGAAATTGACTCGATCACGCTCGATCACGTGGAGATCGTCAGGGGTGCGGCAGGATTGTTGAACGGCGTCGGAAACCCGGGCGCTGCGATCAATCTGGTCAGGAAAAAAGCCTCCAGCCTTTCTCCTTTTGCCCGTACCGAGCTTTCGGCCGGTTCCTGGGATCACTATCGCACCACGATCGATGCCGGTACCCCGCTCAATGATGAAGGTACCGTCAGGGTGCGCGTCGCTGCCTCCGGTGAACGCAGCCACTCTTTCATGGATCGCCATCAAGAACGCAAAGGGACGGTCTACGGGACGTTGGAAGCTGACCTGACCAGCGCCACCCTGCTGCGTCTGGGGGCTGACTATCAGCAAAACCGGCCAAAAGCTTCCACCTGGGGCGGCGCGCTGCCGACCGGCTGGTTCAGCGACGGCAGCGAGATCAACTGGGATCGCCACTACAGCGGGGCTTCTGACTGGTCAAGCTGGGACACCACCCTCAGCACCCAGTTCGCCACGCTGGAACACCAGTTCGCTAACGACTGGAAAGGCGTAGCCAACTACACCCACAACCGTCAGGCCTTCGATGCCAAAATGGCGATGAGCCTCGGCGGCCTGATCGACCCGGACACCTGGGCGGTGAAGCCTTCAACCCCTTACGCCGGGCGCTATGAAGGCTATCGGGATCAGCACGCGGTAGACCTGAAGCTGAACGGGGACTTTCCACTGCTGGGCCGCACCCACAAGTTTGTGGTGGGCAGTTCCTCCGCCTGGCAACACAGCTACAGCACCTATCGCAGTGCCAGTACCACACAGCTGTTTAGCGGCAGCCTGAAGGACTGGAACGGCGGCCTGGGTGAACCTGCGTGGTCAGACAAAATGCCGCAGCAGGATTTCCGTACGCGGCAAATCGGGATTTACAGCAGCGCCGACTTCTCGGTGACGGATCAACTGGATCTGGTGCTCGGTGCCCGCTTCAACAGCTTTAAAAACACCACCACCACCACGGCGAACAAAGTGACTCCGTTCCTGGGGGCGGTGTATAAGCTGACCGATCAGGTCTCTGCCTATGCCAGCTACACCGACATCTTCAAGGACCAGAACTATCTCGACAGCAGCGGCCACTATCTGGCGCCGATCGAAGGGGTCAACAAAGAGGTGGGCATCAAGGCCGCGCTGCTGGATGAGCGTCTCAACGTTTCGCTGTCGGCGTTCCGCATTACTCAGGATAATCTGGGCGTACTGGATGAAAATCCGGAAAACATCAACGCGCTGCAACAGACCTATCATGAGAGTCAGGGCGCAACCAGCAAAGGGGTGGAGTTCGAGCTGAGCGGTGAACTGGCGCAGGGCTGGAATGCCCAGTTGGGCATCACCCATTTCTCCTTGAAGGACAAGGATAAGGTTGATCTCAACACCGAGCAGCCCCGCACCCGCATCACTCTGTTCACCACCTATCAGTTGACGGGTGCGCTGCGCGATCTGACGCTGGGCGGTGGCGCACGCTGGCAGAGTAATGTTTATGCCAACGTCCAGGGCGCCAGCAACGGTGAATTTGTCGAGCGCAAAGCCGAGCAAGGGTCCTACGTGCTGGTCGATGCGATGGCGCGTTACAAGCTGACGCCGCAAACCTCGGTGCAGTTGAACCTGAACAACGTTTTCGACGAGAAATACTACTCGCAGGTGAATTTCTACAGCACCCGCAACTATGGCGAGCCACGTAACGTTATGGTGACGCTGAAGCACGAGTTCTGATCGCCCTACAGTATTAAACGGCCCCCGGATAACGGGGCCGATTTATTTCTAACCGCTATATCCCTTGTATGATGAATTCTTCCGTAGTAGCGTGCCAAAGGTATAAAAAACCCCCATTTCTCTGAGGCCATGTCATGTCCCCTACGCTGACCATCGAACAACTGAAAGAGCTGGGCCGTTATCAAGACGCCACCGAACTGGCGCAGCAGCAGTTGCTGCAACAACCGGAAGACGCGGTGCTGCACTACCAATTAGCCTGTCTGTACGACGTGCAAGGATTCGAGCAACAGGCAATTCCCTGCTACCAGGCCGCGCTGGCGCGCAATTTACCGGTTCCCCAGCGACAGGAAGCCTGGCTTGGCCTGGGCAGCACCTATCGGGCGCTTGGCCTGTATCAGCAATCGCTGGCCACCTTCGACCAGGGGTTGGCCGAATTTCCCGAGGCCAAAGAGATCACCCTGTTTCGCGCCATGACGCTGTACAACCTGGGTGAAACCAAACAGGCGGTGGCCGATTTGTTGGTGCTGTTAGCGGAAACCTCCTCACACAGCGACATCAGCAGTTATCAGCGCGCCATTCGCCAATACGCTGCCGATCTGGACCGTATCGGCTAGGAGGAAAACATGGAAATTGTCACCGATCCAAATCGCTATGGCGTCGACTGGTCGCAATTGGCCGCGCTGTTGGAAGCTGCAGGGCTGGGCCAGCGTGACCCGCAGGTGCTGCAGCGCGTTTACCAACACAGCCAATTTTGCTACTGGGGCTATCGCGACGGCCGATTGATGGCCACCGCCCACGCCATCAGCGACATGACCTCGGTAGCCTATCTGGCCGACGTGGCAATCCATCCGGACTTTCAGGGGCTGGGACTGGGGCGACAGCTGATGGATCGGGTGATGCAGGATTTGGCGCCGCTCGGCAAAGTGTTTATCTACTCGGTTCCCGACAAGCTGGCATTCTACAAAAAATACCGCTTCCGCGAGCTGACCACCGGCATGGTCTATGCGGACAGCGCGGCTTTGGAACGCCTGGAGCAGAATGGTTACCTGCGCACCCCTCTTTAAGGAATGTCCCTTTGATCATAGAGAACAAGCGAGCCGCACAAGATTGTGCAGACATGGATGAGATCCGCGCAGAAATAGACCTGCTGGATGAAAATATTATCACGCTGATCGCACAACGTTTCGCCTATGTAAGGGCGGCGGCAAAATTCAAAACCAGCCCAGATGCGGTGCGGGCCAAAGCACGTTTTGAAACCATGTTATTGCAAAGACGGGCCTGGGCCGAAGAGCAAGGTTTGAGCCCGGAAGTTATAGAAAAAATGTATCGCGATTTGGTCAATTACTTTATCAGCGAAGAGATGAAGCATTGGTCCAAGACCCAAAGTGAATAGAATCTCCATCATCGACCACGAATGGCCGATGGTGAAAAAGAACCTGGGTTATAAGTTGCGACAGGTCAGAGACGAGTAACGGTCCGCTAAGCTACAGCGTCTTCATCATGAAAACGCGGCTGGTGCCCGCCGGCAGGCAGGGTACCTCGCCAAAGCGCGTCCAGCCGTTCAATTCATAAAACTTCGGCGCCTGAAAGCTGATGGTGTACAGCACGGCGGAAACGCAGCCTCTGCGCCGCCCTTCCAGCTCGAAACGGCGCAGCAGTTCGCTGCCCAACCCCGATCCGCGCAGCGATTTTGGCAAATGAAACAGATCCACAAACAGCATGCCCAACGATGAACGTCCGCTGATGCCGCCCAACACTTCACCGCTGGCCGGATCTCGCACCACCACCGCCAACGGGCGACGATCGTTGGTGCCGGTTATCTCGTCGTTATATTGATTCAGCCCGGCTTCGATCAGGGCTTCTATTTCTTCCGTCGCATTTTCGGCAACTTCAATCAGGTATTTTTCCATGCTCATCTTCTTCTTATGTAGGGTGACTGAATAGCGCACTAAGATTAGCAAAATCCGCCGCAATAAATGCGCGCCGTTTTTTTTCAGCTTTTCCCCGGCTTTCAGGCCATTGGACGGTGGAACTCCCCGCCATTTTTCGGCATGCTGGTCGCTGGTTTTCATTTCACCGCCCCTGGCGGTTTACCACCGGCCACACGCGCCGGTGTGGGTTGCAGAGAAGGTTCTTACTCCATGACGTTGACCATGTACGGCATCAAAAATTGTGACACCATCAAAAAAGCACGCCGCTGGCTGGAAGAACAGGGCGTGGCTTATCACTTTCACGACTACCGCGCCGACGGGCTGGACGAACAGCAACTGCGTGGTTTTGTCGAACTTTTGGGCTGGGAACCGCTGCTGAATACCCGTGGCACCACCTGGCGCAAACTGGACGAAGCGCAGCGCAACGCCTGCGATAATGCCGATGCGGCCATCGAACTGATGCTGGCCCAGCCGGCCATCATCAAGCGCCCGCTGCTGAGCGACGGCAAGGGGCATGCTCTGCTCGGTTTCAACGCCGACAGCTATCAGCAATTTATTTCCGAGGTGGCAGCATGACTTGCCCGGTAATCGAACTGGCCCAACAGCTGATCAAACGTCCTTCCCTCAGCCCGCACGACGAAGGCTGTCAGGCGTTGATGATTGAACGTCTTGAAGCCATCGGCTTCACCGTTGAGCCTATGCCTTTCGGTGATACCCTGAATTTTTGGGCCTGGCGTGGCGAGGGGAAAACCCTGGCATTTGCCGGTCACACCGACGTGGTGCCGACCGGCGATGAAAAACGCTGGGACAACCCGCCGTTTGAACCGACCATCCGCGACGGCATGCTGTATGGCCGCGGCGCGGCGGACATGAAAGGTTCGTTGGCAGCCATGGTAGTGGCGGCCGAGCGCTTTGTGGCCGCCAATCCGCACCATCAGGGGCGCCTGGCATTCCTGATCACCTCCGATGAAGAGGCCAGCGCAACCCACGGCACGGTGAAAGTGGTCGAAGCCCTGATGGCACGCAACGAGCGTCTGGATTACTGCCTGGTCGGCGAGCCGTCCAGTACCGAACGCGTTGGTGACGTGGTGAAAAACGGCCGTCGTGGCTCTATCACCGCAAACCTGCACATCCACGGCATTCAGGGCCACGTCGCCTACCCGCACCTGGCGGATAACCCGGTACATCGCGCCATGCCGGCGCTGAATGAGCTGGTGGCGATAGAATGGGATCGCGGCAATGAATTCTTCCCGCCGACCAGCATGCAGATCGCCAACGTGCAGGCCGGTACCGGCAGCAACAACGTGATCCCCGGTGAGATGTTCGTCCAGTTCAACTTCCGTTTCAGCACCGAATCGACCGATGCGACGATCAAACAGCGCGTGGAAGAGCTGCTCGAGCGTCATCAGCTGAACTACAGCATCGAATGGCGTCTGTCTGGTCAGCCGTTCCTCACTGCGCGCGGCGCATTGGTGGATGCGGTGGTTAATGCCGTCGAACATTATTCTGAGCTGACGCCGCAGTTGCTGACCACCGGCGGGACTTCAGACGGTCGCTTCATCGCCCAGATGGGGGCGCAAGTGGTTGAGCTGGGCCCGGTAAACGCCACCATCCATAAGGTTAACGAATGCGTCCACGCGGCCGATCTGCAACTGCTGAGCCGCATGTATCAGCGCATCATGGAGCAATTGATCGCATGATCACGCCAGAAATGCTGACCGGGCGCTCGACCGACCATCTGGCGCCGCTAAGCGGTAACCACCGCATGCAGCCTGCCGCAGTGGCCGCGTTTCTCGCCATGCAGCAAGCGGCGCACGCCGCCGGGTTCAATCTGCAACCCGCCAGCACATTTCGCGATTTTGAACGGCAACAGGCGATCTGGAATGGAAAATTCTGCGGCGAGCGACCAGTATTAGATAAGGACAGCCGACCGATCGACATCACGCCGCTGTCTGACGCCGAGCGCTGCGAAGCGATCCTGCGTTGGTCGGCCTTGCCGGGCGCCAGCCGCCACCACTGGGGCAGCGACCTGGATGTCTATGACCCCACACTGTTGCCCGAAGGGCAAAAGCTGCAGCTGGAACCGTGGGAATACGAACAAGGCGGTTACTTTTACCCGCTCAATCAGTGGATGACGGAACACATGGCCGAATTTGGCTTTTATCGTCCGTTCACCGAAGACGGCGACGGCGTGGCGGTGGAGCCCTGGCACCTGAGCTACCGCCCGCTGGCGCAGGAAGCCGAACATCTGCTGACGCCTGCGCTGCTGTTGGCGGCCTGGAAAGATAAGGATATTGCCGGTGCTCAATGGCTTGAAGCCCATCTGCCAGCGATATTTTCGCGTTTTATACGCGCTGAAGGAAAGGAGTGAATATGGAATGGTTAGCTGACTACTGGTGGATTATCCTGCTGATTCTAGTAGGGATGATCATCAGCGGGATCAAAGAACTACGCCGCGTCGACGTGAAAGGCTATCTGGCCGATAAGCCGAAGCTGCCGCCGCACCGCGATAACAACGCCGAGTGGGATGACGAAGACGACTGGCCGAAGAAAAAATGACATCAGGGCGCATTATGCGCCCTGAAGCTTATTTAAAGGCGATCAAGTCGCCGCGCTTGCCGAACATAGCCTCTTCCCAGTAGCGCTGCGGCACGTAGTAATGCAGCCGTTCAAGCGCGCTGTCCATCATGTCCTGATTGATGGCATGCCCCACGCCCTCTTCCACGTCCAGCGTAAAATCGACGCCGTTGGCCTGCAGCCTTTCCGCCGCCGCCTGGGCATGTTGCACCGAAATCACCGCATCCTGCTCACCGTGGATAAGATGCACCACGCTGTCACCGAACGCCTGGTCGGGCAGACTGGCAAAGCGCCCGCTGAAAGCCACCACGCGGCCGGCCAATTTAGGCTCCGCCTTCAGAGCTTCCAGCGCCATGATAGACCCCTGAGAGAAGCCCACCAACGCCGTGCCGGCGTCATTCACGCCGCTGTGTTGCTGCCAGTAACGCACGGTTTCAATAAACAGTGGCATCACTTCAGCAATGCGCTCAACGCGATTTTCTTCGGTGACGTCCTGCACTGAAAACCACTGGCGGCCGCTGCCGTTACCAAAAGCAGAGGGGCCACCCACGCTGACCACCAGCGCCTGCGGGAATTCTTTAGCGAAATAACGGCCAATTTCCCCCATTGCCACCGGGGTATCGCCGACACCGTGAAACAGCAGGATCAGCTGCGCAGCCGGTGTTGCCGGGCTCTGGACAACGAAATGCTCATGTTTCATCGGTGACTCCTCGTGTGATTAAGATCCTGTCCGGCGCCAGACGCCCCGGTTTCTGCCAGCTACTATACGCCGCTGAGAAATCAGGAAAATCGGGTTTTATTGAGCAACATCTTCAATTTATTGCAACGACTGGGCCCACGCTTTCCAGCGCAGACCGTGCTGCGCATCCAGCTGTTCGAGCGCCAGTCCTGCCTCGTGTCGCCAGCGGCGCAGCAAGGCTTTCTGCCCGCTAAACCCTAGCCGTTCCACGCAGACTGCTGGCGCCAGCGACTGCTGCAGATGCATCCGCAGTGCGGGCAATGATAGCGTACTGGCCAACAGTAAGCGTTGCAGTGCCCCGAGGCTGGCCTCCAGCGGCCGATGCGCGAAGGCAAATCCTGCCAGCTCACGCCAGTCGTCCTCCCCTAGCTGCGTATCGCCGTCGTCTCCGGGGATCTCTATTTGCAGATCAATACGCGGCTGCAACCAGCGCCAGTCACGTGCCAGGTGTTTATGGGCGGCATGGCGCAACGCCTCGCCCTGTTCGCTCAGCGGCAGGATCGCCATCGCGGTGTAACAACCACTGCTGGCCTCCGTCTTGCTGCCGATGCGTGCCAGTTCAAAACCGCAAGATTGCCAGAAACGCCACAGCGGCTCGGTATAGCCAAAGCTGACCGAGAGATAATCCAGCCCCTGTGCTTGCTGGCGCTGCTGAGCAATGAGATCGCGGGCAATGCCCTGTTGACGCAGTGCGGGTAACACCGCAATGCGGGTGATGCGCCGCGAACGTAGCGTAGGTGCCCACCACTGGCCCCCGTGCGCCGCCAGCGATTGTGCCACCAGGTTGCCACGCGGACGCCGTCGACCGGCCCAGACTTCGTGTGCCAGTTCGGCGCTCAGCCCGCCTTCTTCCACCAGCCACAGGGCGCCGACAACCTCATCGTCTACCTGAGCCAAACCAAAGTGCATGCCCGGCGCATCCATCAACCGCCGTAAGTCCAGTGGTGAAGTACGGTAATGGGCACTGCTCAACAAAGCGTAAAAACGCGCTAACCTTTGCGGATCGGCGCACAGCATGGCTTGCTCAGCCCCGCTGATGCTCACCGGCTTATCCGTTACCTGCCAGCAGGGTTGCTCGTTAAACAGCAGCGCGTTATCTATAATGCGCTCCAGCGCATCGCCCTGCGCCCAACGCATCGGTTGATCTAACCCCAATGGCTGGAACGCGGGCAGTCCGGCGCAGAATTTCAGTAAAAAACCCCGGCCGGTGCCTTCATAACCCTGCACCGTGGTGGTCAGCAAAACGCGCGGGAAATAGCTCACCAACTGCTGCAACAGTGGGCCAGGTATCGCCGCCGCTTCGTCCACCAGCAACCACCCAACGTCGCTGACGTCCTGTTCGCGGCAATGGGCCAACAGCGCATCCGGTGCCCAGAATTGCGCACGTCCCTGCGCCCATTCGGCGGCGACTTCGGTGGCGGCGCGGCTCGGTCCGACCAACCAGCAGGTCTGCGAGGTGTTCGCCACCAGCATCCCCGCTACCGTTGACTTGCCGCGACCGCGTGCGGCGGTCAAAACCCAAATGCCCGACGCCGCGCTCAGTAATTGCGCCAGCAGCCGCTGCTGCTCGGCGGTGGGTTGGCCGTCTGGTGCCTGCCACTGTGGACGCAGCGGCAATGGCGCCAGCGTCAGCGCCTCACCCTGCCGCCAGACGGTGACTTCGCTGTCCGCCGTCAGATGCCGCTGCAGATGATGAATAAAATTTGGGGTGGTGATCGGTTGTGGGCAATCGCTCCAGCGCAGGCTGTCGTCATCCGGTTGCTGAGGCCACTGCTGCCACGGCGGCGTCAGCAACAGCAGCCAACTGCCGGCTCGCAGCGTGCCCGACAGCGCGGCCAGAGCTTCAACGTCCAGCCCTTTCGTCGCATCAAATACCGCGTGCTGGCGCTCTTGCCCCAGCAGCGTCCGCACCGCACCGCTCGCCAAGGCCTGCAGGCCCGGCGGCGGGTTTTCCCCTACCCACGGCCAGTCACCCGGCAGGGTACTCGCCAGTTGTAGCGCCTGCTGGCGACACCATTGCGGCTCGCCACTGATCACCAGCAGGCGCCTGATGCCCTGCTGCTGCATAAGTTGTTGCATTGCCAGTAACATAACCGTGGATCCAGACCTGAAAAAAATGCCGGAGTCAGGCTCCGGCATGGCATGTTAACGGGATGCGAAGGTATTGCAGGTGTTCGGATCGCCGCTGTCGAAGCCCTGTTTAAACCAGGTGTAGCGCTGCTGCGAAGTACCGTGGGTGAAGCTGTCCGGCACCACCCGTCCCTGCCCTTGCTGCTGCAAACGGTCGTCGCCGATCGCCTGCGCGGCGTTCAATGCCGCCTGCAAGTCGCCCTCTTCCAACATCTGCTGTTTCTCGGCGTATTTGCCCCACACGCCGGCAAAGCAGTCTGCCTGCAGTTCCATTTTCACCGACAGGCGGTTCACTTCCGCCTGGCTGGCACCCTGCTGCATTTGGCGCACTTTCGGCTCGATACCCAGCAGGTTCTGCACATGGTGGCCGACTTCGTGCGCCACTACGTAGGCCTGGGCAAAGTCACCGCCGGCACCCAGCTTGGTTTTCATATCCTGATAGAACGACAGGTCGATATACACCGTTTTGTCACCCGGGCAATAGAACGGCCCCATCGCCGCCTGGCCGGTACCGCAACTGGTGCGCGTTACGCCACGATACATCACCAGTTTGGGCGGCTGATAGGTTTTGCCCATACGCTGGAAAACTTCTTTCCAGTTATCTTCGGTAGACGCCAGCACCACCGAGGTAAATTTAGCCAGTTCATCGTCTTTTGGACTGATGCTGGCGCTTTGTTGCTGAGTTTGCGGGCTCACGTCCCCACCGTTCAACAGCGGCGAGAGATCGATGCCGTAATAGCCGGCCACCAACACCACCACCAGAATGGCGATACCGCCTTTGCCGCGAGGAACACGAAAACCGCCACCGCCGCCACCCAGACCTGAAGACTGCCCGCGACGATCCTCAACATTGTCACTTTCCCGACGCCCTTGCCAACGCATAAATAAACTCCAGATTAGGTTTTTGTCATTGTACGCAATACCCAAAATAATTGGAGTTGCATCAAGGCGGCAAATGAGTGAATCCCGATGAACTTACTCAAGTAAGTGATTCGGGTGAACGAGTGCAGCCAACACAGATGCAGCTTCAAGTATGCCGGGTATTATCATTATAAGTGCTGAGCAGCGGAGGAAATGTAGAATTTTTCCGGAAATGCAGTCAGAGAGAAATATTGCGGGAAGTTAACTGGCCGAATGGCTCCGTGAGACTGCTGACAAACAGAGAATGTTTGGCGGCAGGCGCTAAAGGTTTTGAAAATAAATCTGGAAAATCAATTTATTGATTTTCGGCTGATAACACAAAAGGGGAAAAACCACGCTTTATCCCCCTTTGTCACAATCTGACGGGGCCGGATGACCCCGTAGAGCGCGACAACGCTTAGTCGAGCTTGACGCCGATGCGGCGGGCCACTTCTTCGTAGGCTTCGATCAGGCCACCCAGGCTCTGGCGGAAGCGGTCTTTATCCATCTTGTCCAGGGTGTTTTTATCCCACAGGCGGCTGCCGTCCGGCGAGAACTCATCGCCCAGCACCACTTCACCGTTGAACAGGCCAAACTCCAGCTTGAAGTCGACCAGGATCAGGCCCGCGTCGTCAAACAGCTTGCTCAGCACGTCGTTTGCCTTGTAGCTCAGCTCGCGCATACGCGCCAGGTGCTCTTTGTTCACCCAGCCGAAGGTTTCACAGTAGGATTCGTTGACCATCGGATCGTGCATGGCATCGTTTTTCAGGAACAGGTCGAACAGCGGCGGGTTCAGTACCAGGCCTTCTTCGATGCCCAGACGCTTCACCAGTGAACCGGCAGCGCGGTTGCGGATCACGCATTCGACCGGCACCATGTCCAGCTTCTTCACCAGCACTTCGTTGTCTGACAGCAGGCGTTCCATTTGCGTCGGGATGCCGGCCTCTTCCAGTTTGCTCATAATGAAATGGTTAAACTTGTTGTTCACCATGCCTTTGCGATCGAACTGCTCAATGCGCTGACCATCCAGTGCTGACGTATCGTTGCGGAACTCCAACACCAGCAAATCAGGGTTTTCGGTGGTGTAGACGGTTTTTGCCTTTCCGCGATACAACTCAGCTAGCTTTTGCATCTTACATACTCCAATAAAGAATTGTTTTAAAAATGCTTTAACACACAGGCGTGATATACCCAAAATAATTGGAGTTACAGCAAGGCGGCAGGTGCGGGACTCCCCGCGAGCTTACTCAAGTAAGTGACAGGGCGAGTGCACGTAGCCAACACGGTTGTAGCTTCAAAAATGATGGGTATATTGTGCCAAAACTGCGACGCAAACGATACCGTATTGTTCAAAGAAAAAGGGGCCGTAGCCCCTTTTCAATCAGTTAACGCTGGTTTTACTGAATGCTGCCTGGAAGGCCGCCACCAAGCCGTCGTTTTGCGACTGGGTCAATGGCTTCCCTTTAGGATCGATAAATTGCAGGCTGGTGCGGTTGTTCAAATCCCCGACCTGCAGTTTGTAATCGCCCTCTTTCAGTTCAGGATCCTTGGCGCCCAACGCATCCCAATCGCTACCGCTCAGGGATTTGTAGGTGACGGCGACGGTGCCCTGCGGACGGCTGCGGTCACCCACTTTCATCCCCAGTTTCTCCAACGCCGCAGGCAGGCGATCCCACACCACGGTGTAAGGGCCGCGCACTACCAGCATCGGCAGGCCGGTGTCATCGGCGCTGCTCTGCACGTCCAGCGCGCCGAAGCGGTTGGCCGTCTGGCTGCTTGCCAGGTTGTCCTGCTTGTCCAGGCCTTCAACGATGGTGTTCATCATCATGCCGTTGTAGCGCTGCACTTCTGACGGGTCGGTAATCTGTTCGGTTTTACCCTGCTGCTGCAGGCCCACGGTTTTTACCGTCAGCGCCTGCTGGTAACCCTGCTGCTGTACGCTGATCTGGTAGCGGCCTTCGTACTGGTTGTCTTCATCCAGACGGTTCCACTTCACCCAGTCGGTGGTCAGCGTCTGACCGGCGTCCTGACGTGAGGCGATTGCGATATTTTTCGTCTGCAGCATGCTGACAACGCGCGACCACAGGTTCTGGTTCTGCGGGTTGTTTTCCAACAGCAGCGTACCGCTGTCGCCGGCATATTGCGCGCGTGAACCGCTCAGCAATGCCAGTGGCTGCACCGGCGGACGAATATCCAGTTGCTTGCCGACGCCGCCTTTCAGCGTGGTGGCCGGAACATCATAATTACCGCTTTGCACCGGCAGGATCATACCGGCTGGTGCGTTCAGTGGCTTGAGCACCGACGCATCGAGGTAAGACTCATCGCCGCTCACCTGGCGTTTGTAACGCTGATCGGTGGTGCAGGCGGCCAGCATCATAACCAGCGAAATACCCACGACTTTTGCTACCGTCGACTTTTGCAATGAATAAACCATCAAATTTCCCTTAGAGTTACAGCAAACCGGCGCTTTTCAACGCGCGTTCCACTACCGGACGGGCAGCGTCGGTCAACGGCGTCATAGGCAGACGCATCGTATCGGTTGCCATCAATCCCAATGCCTTACAGGCCCATTTCACCGGAATTGGGTTTGCTTCTACAAACAAATCCTGATGCAACGGCATCAAGCGCTGATTTAAGCGGCGTGCTTCAGCAAAGTCGCCCTGTGCTGCCAGCGCGCAAAGCTGCGCCATTTCACGCGCCGCCACGTTGGCCGTCACGGAAATCACCCCTTTGCCGCCCAGTTGCATGAAATCCAGACCGCTGGCGTCATCGCCGCTCAGCAAAATGAAATCTTCATCATCAACCAGCACTTGGATCTGACTTACACGACTTAAGTTCCCTGTTGCCTCTTTAACAGCAACAATATTCTTAATTTTTGCCAAACGCGCAATCACCGGCGGCAGCATGTCACACCCGGTGCGCGAAGGCACGTTATAGAGGATCTGCGGCAGTGCGGTGCTTTCGGCAATCGCCTTGAAGTGCTGGTACAGCCCTTCCTGAGTCGGTTTGTTGTAGTAAGGCGTGACCGTCAGGCAACCCACTACGCCGGTATTTTCAAAGCGCTGGGTCAGCGAAATGGCTTCGGCGGTGGCGTTGGCGCCGGTACCTGCGATCACCGGAATACGGCCTGCGGCCAGTTCCAGCGTCTGCAATACCACGTCAACGTGCTCGTCATGGGCAAGCGTTGCGGACTCGCCGGTAGTCCCTACGGAAACGATGGCCGCAGTTCCACTGGCTACATGATAATCAATCAATTTTTTTAGGCTCGCGCGATCGACAGCACCTGTGTCGTCCATCGGCGTAACCAGTGCAACAATACTTCCCGTAAACATTGGCCGTCCCCTCCACAAACAAGTCACTCATGGTACTTTTGCTGCCTATCCAAAAGCAAGCAAACAACGGCGTTGTAAGCGCTTGGCAGGCGGTTTTTTTTATGTTTACCATGGTAACCCCATTGAGCACGACAGGAAGCTCCATTTTGCCTAAGCCAGATGAACACTATCTCGTGATTACCGCGCTCGGCGCCGATCGCCCCGGAATCGTCAATGCCATCACCCGCCACGTCAGTAGCTGCGGGTGCAATATCGAAGATAGCCGTCTGGCCATGCTGGGTGAAGAGTTCACTTTCATCATGCTGCTTTCCGGCAGTTGGAACGCCATTACCCTGATCGAATCAACCCTGCCGCAAAAAGGCGCGGAGCTGGAGCTGCTGATTGTGATGAAGCGCACCAACTCACACGAAAGGCCACCAATGCCGGCCACGGTGTGGGTGCAGGTGGAGGTGAAAGACTCGCCGCACATCATCGAACGCTTTACCGATTTGTTCGACTCCAGCCAGATGAACATTGCCGAGCTGGTATCGCGCACCCAGCCTGCGGAAGGCGACCTGCCGCCGCAGCTGTATATCCAGATCACCGCGCACAGCCCCGGCAATCAGGATGCCTCAAATATTGAACAAGCCTTTCATCGCCTATGTACAGAATTGAAAGCACAAGGCAGTATTAGCGTTGTGAACTATCCACAGCATGATGAGAAAGATGGAGAGTAGTGATGAGCCCATTGAAAGCCGGTGACACAGCGCCGAAGTTTAGTTTGCCTGACCAGGACGGTGAGGAAATTAATTTGGCCGACTTCCAGGGACAGCGAGTGCTTGTTTATTTTTATCCCAAGGCGATGACGCCGGGCTGTACCGTACAGGCCTGCGGTTTGCGGGATAACATGGATGACTTGAAAAAAGCGGGTGTCGAAGTTCTGGGCATCAGCACGGATAAACCAGAGAAACTGTCGCGTTTTGCCGAGAAAGAGTTGTTAAACTTCACGTTGTTGTCTGATGAGGATCATCAGGTGGCGCAGCAGTTCGGCGTTTGGGGTGAGAAAACCTTCATGGGGAAAACCTATGACGGCATCCACCGCATCAGCTTCCTGATCGACGCCAAAGGCAAGGTTGAAAAAGTTTTTGATGATTTCAAGACCACCAATCATCACGACATCGTTCTGGATTACCTGAAACAATAATCCTCACGAAGCGCAGCGACCTGCTGCGCTTCGTTATCCACGCTTATTCCTGTTCCGTTTCTACCCGCAGTTCGTCCGGCCAGGCATGAATAACCGCCTTCACTAAGGTTGCCAGCGGGATAGCGAAGAACACGCCCCAGAAACCCCACAGCCCGCCAAAGATAATCACCGACAGAATGATCACCAGCGGATGCAGGTTGACCGCTTCAGAGAACAGAATCGGCACCAGCAGGTTGCCATCCAGCCCCTGCACCACCAGATAGGCGACGATCAGCGTCCAGAAATCGGCGCCGACACCCCATTGGAACATCGCCACCACCACCACCGGAATGGTCACCAGTACCGCACCGATATAGGGGATCAGCACCGAAAAACCGACCAACACCGCCAGCAGCAGCGAATAACGCATATCGAGAACCGCGAACACCAGATAGGTCGCCACCCCGACGATCACCATCTCCAGCACCTTGCCGCGAATATAGTTGGTGATCTGCTGGTTCATTTCGATCCACACCTGCCCGGCCAGCCCACGGTTGCGTGGCAGTACCCGGCGCACGGCATTGAGCATCTGTTCCTTGTCCTTCAACAGGAAGAACATCATCATCGGGACCAGGATCAGATAAATCGCCAGCGTCAGCAGGCCCACCAGCGACGCCAGCGAGAATTTCACCACCGACTCCCCCATGCCCGACAGGCGTCCGCGCAGGTTCTCCGCCATCATGTCGATGATGCCGGCATCCACCAGCGCCGGGTAACGCTTCGGCAGCGTCGCGGCGAAGTTATAGAACTGGTTGAGCATGCCCGGCAGATCGGTCATCAGGTTGATGCCCTGTTGCCAGGCGGTCGGCGCCACCACGAAGACCAGCAGCATCGCGATACCGGCAAACAGGATCATCACCATGCTCGCAGCCCAATTTCGCGAACAGCCGATGCGCTGCAACCGCGCGGTTGGCCACTCCAGCAGATACGCCAGCACGATGGCCACCAGCAGCGGGGTCAGAATACCATGCAGAAAATAGAGAATGAGGAACCCGGCGAGCAGGATCACCAACAGCGCGATGGCTTGCGGATCGGTGAAGCGGCGGCGGTACCACTGTAATAACATCTCCAGCATCAGAGAGGGCTCCTAGAGGTTTGACTGGCAGGCATTGCTGTTCCTGTAATAAGTATTATTGACCCTACGCTGGCCAAGCCAAAAAGAGGAAAGGCTGAAGGCCGGGCATTCAGCGTATGGTTGTACCATGCCGCCCCTTTGCCATCCAGCGATTGTCGGCACAGACCGGGGGAAAGAAAACGATCGATTTACCGCGGGGAAAGTCGCGGCGGTTTAACGGTGAGTCAAACCGCCGCTATGCCATCAGGCCTGAGAAGATCAGAAGTCGTAAGTCAGCGAGGCTTTAAGGGTGCGCGATTGCCCCTGGAAGATATAGGTGCCGTTGCTCTCCACGCTGGACCAATACTTCTCGTTGGTGACGTTATCCACGCCAACGCGCCAAACCAGGGTGTTTTGATCCGCGTTCATGCGCATCCGGTAACGCACACCGAGATCCAGCGTGGTGTAACTGTCGAGTTTCTTGGTGTTCGCCGCGTCGGCAAACTGCGAGCCGGTATGGCGAACCCTGGCGGTCGCAGTCAGGCCTTCAACCGGTTGGATGTCATACTCGGCGCCCATCACCATATAGAAATTCGAAACGCCGATAGCATCTTTGCCGTCGTTGGTGCCATTTTTGGTTTTGGTCAGCTCAGGCGACAGCCAGGTGGTGCTGCCGTTAAGGCGCAGCCCGAGCATCGGCTCACCGAACACGTTCAGTTCCACGCCGCGGTTACGTTGCTCGCCATCCAGCGCATAATAATTCTCGCTGTTGAGCATGGCTGAAGGCTTCTTGATTTCAAACAGCGCCAGCGAACCGCCCACGCGTTCGAAATCGACCTTCACCCCCACTTCATTTTGTTTGGAACGGGCAATACCGGTGCTCTGGCCAAAGTTCGTGGCTTCCTTCGGCGCGTTGCTCCCCGGCTGCAGAGCTTCGGTGTGGTTGGCGTAGAGCGACACTTCTTCCCACGGCTTGTAGACCAGACCAAAGGTCGGCATCCAGCGGCTTTGGGTATAACGGGATGAAGTATCCTCCAGGCCGGTCGCGTTGCTGTAGTTGCGCACCACCACTTTCTGATGGCGCGCCGCTGCGGTAAACAGCACCCGATCGCTAAAGAACCCCAAAGTATCGCTGAACAGCCAGCCCTGGGTGCGATTACGGGCGGTGGTTAACGGATCGGAATAGTTGCCGCCAAAGTAAGCGTTATCCGGCACCGCCACATCGTGATTGTCATAAATATTGGTGGTCGGGTTGTTGGCCGACATGCGCCAGGCGGTTTTGTCGCGTTTGATTTGCGCAGAATAACCCAGGTTCACCTTGTGCGAGACATCCCAGGTATTGAATTCGCCGCTGACCCCGGCCATGCCGCTGAACGCATCGATAATGCGGTTGGTGTCCAGACGCCCTACCGTGGCGTCGCCGTTGGCATTGATCAGCTTGGGTGCGCTGTAAAGCCCGGTTTCATGAGCATGCTGCGCGCCCAGCCCGGTATAAATTTTCCAGCGTTGAGTGAGGTCGTATTCCGCCTTCACCATACCGAATTCGTTTTCGATATCGCTGTAGCCCCATTTCTGGCTGTAGTTTTTGGTCGGATCCGGCACGGCTGGAATAAAGTCGACGCCGCTGATGTTGACCCCCATGGTTCCACCGTGGAAGGTCTTCTTCTGGTAGCCGAAATCCAGCGAAGTGCGCAAGCGATCGCCACGGTAATCCAGTCCCACCGAGGCCAGCGTGGTACGGCGTTTGTCGTCGTTGACGGCAGCTTCACCTTCGCGGTGTACCAGGTTCACCCGCGCGCCAAACTGGTTGTCGTCACCGAAGCGACGGCCTACATCCAGCTTGCCGCCGACCTGAGAGTCAGAGGTGTAATCGATGCCCACCTGCGTGGTAGGCGTCTCTTCCGCACGTTTGGGTTCGAGGTTAATCATACCGCCCACCCCACTGGTGGCTACGCCGTTCAGCAAGGCGTTAGCGCCTTTGAACACCTCCACGCGCTCCAGCATTTGGGTATCCATCACCTGACGCGGCACCACGCCCGACAGGCCGCCCATGGTCATGTCCTCACCATCCAACTGGAAGCCGCGAATGCGGTAGGTTTCGGCGAAGTTGCCGTAGCCCTGCACCGCCTGAACGCCTGCGTCATTGCTGATGACATCGGCAATGGTTTTCGCCTGTTGATCCTGCACCAGCTTCGCGGTGTAGCCGACCACGTTAAAAGGTACGTCCATGGCTTTTTGTTCGCCCAGCATCCCCAGACGTCCGCCATGCGCGATTTGTCCATCGAGATAAGCGGGAACCAGATCTTCGCCGCCGGCTTTAAAATCGCTCTCTTTGGTGGCCTGAACCACCAGGGTTTCTTCCTGATTTTTTTTGCTGCTTTCTGTCGGAGCGGCCAGCGCGCCCTGGCTTACCGCACCGATGGCCAGCGCCA
This sequence comes from Serratia sp. AXJ-M, assembly GCF_046531865.1. Classification (NCBI taxonomy): domain Bacteria; kingdom Pseudomonadati; phylum Pseudomonadota; class Gammaproteobacteria; order Enterobacterales; family Yersiniaceae; genus Serratia; species Serratia sp. AXJ-M. The sequence goes on from NZ_CP059394.1 coordinate 3,837,960, forward strand.
ATAACGTCAGGCGTTGCGGAAATGATGTTGAACTGGTGTTGTGCATAATTCACTCATGTATGAGGAGAAGTGGAACAAAATGGCCCGTTACCGGGCCGATAGAGCTTATTTATTTAAATCAATGCGAACGACGCTGTCCGGCCCCTGAGTAGAGTGATCCTTATTAAAGGGTTGCTTGACGGTGACAAACAGCACCTGGCCGTCGGCCGAAAGCTGCAGGCTGTTTGGATTTGGCGTTACCGCCCAGCTCTGTTTCACGGCATAGGTTGTGGCATTGAGGCTCAGCACCTTGCCTGACTCACGCTGCGAGAGGTAGATTTCATTGCGTTTGGCATTGAACAGCACCGCCAGAGAGTCGCCGACATCCAGCTGCTTGAGCAGTTTTCCACTATGAATATCCAGCACCAGCGTGGTTTTGGCTTTGGAATTGTCGGTCACAAACAGGCGCCCGGTTTCGCTGTCTTCCGCCAGGTTAAGCAGCAGCGCCGGCTTCTCGCCCAGTGGCTTCCAGCGTTTTTCGATTCGGTTGTTTTTCGGGTTGATGACCAGAATTTCACCGCTGCCGTTCGCGGCGTACAAACGCTGGGTTTGTTCCGAGTAATGCAGGCCGGTCATCCATTTGCCGGTGTTTTTGATCCGCGCTTTTAATTTCAGCGTGTTGGCGTCCACCACCCAAATCAACGCCGGGTCAGCCACCGCGCCTACGTACAGCGTATCTTTGTGCAGCAGAATTTGGCGCGCGCCATACGGCAGCCCTTTCTCGTTGCGTTCGCTAAACAGCAAGCGGCCTTTCACTTTGCCGTCGGCGGTAGTGATCGCGGTGATGCCGCCGTCCAGGGAGTTAGTGACATAAAGGGTTTTGCCATCCGGGGAGATCTGCATGGCGAAGTTTTTCAGATCGGTGTGGGTTGCGCCGAGCGTTTTCAGCGTTTTCGCATCCAGCTTATAAACCACCCCGCCCTGCACATCTTTAAAGCCTTCGGAACTGGCCACGTACAAGGCATCGCCCGCCGGCGTCAGCGCCATCTCATACAGGCCATCCGCCAGATCGCGTCTAACCACGTTGTCGGCAGATTGAGCCGCCGCAGCGACAGGTTGGGCAATCGGAGAAGCGGCGTGTTGCTTAGGGGCGACGCAACCGCTCAGCGCCAGTGTCATCACCACGGCGAGCGCAGAAACTTTCATCTTCATCAGGAAATCCTTGGCCATATAAACTGATTGAGTGGAGGCTCTTGCGGATTATTTTTGGCTTTCTCAACAGGAGAAATGAGCCCCACCGTACGTCTCAATGTTTCCTTGTGAATGGGGTTCACTTTATCGCAGGCGGCTGGACCGCCTTGGCTGCGAATAACAAAGAGAATAATAATCATACTCATTACTTTTTTGGCGAGCAAATGTAATTGGTCATCTTGAACGTGGGAAAACGTCGTGCTGCGAATGCCCTCCGCCGCTCACAGAATTATCTCGCGACATTGGCAAACGCGGCGGGAAGTGGTCATGCTGTAAGGCCATCTCATCCTCATGTCTGACCAAGGAGAATTTATGTCAGTTTCAGCCCGTAACCAGTTATCCGGCACCGTGTCTGCCGTCGCTAAAGGCGCCGTAAATGACGAGGTGGAAATCACTTTGCCGGGCGGCGAGAAGTTAGTCGCTATTGTGACGGTACAAAGCCAGCAGTCGCTTGGCCTGGTCGCCGGTAAGGAAGCGGTGGCGCTGATTAAGGCCCCCTGGGTTATTTTGGCTTCGGAAGACTGCGGACTGCGTTTCTCCGCCCGCAATCAATTCGCCGGGGAAGTCAGTGCAGTGGAGCAAGGGGCGGTGAACAGCACCGTGCACATTAAAACGGATGCCGGTTTCAAACTGACCTCGGTGATCACCAATGAAAGCCTGCAGGAGATGGCGTTAAAGAACGGGGCCCGTGTCATCGCTCTGGTCAAAGCCTCCTCCGTGCTGCTTGCCGTCAGGGCGTAGTTTCCAGGCCCTTTCAAGCCCGCATCGGCGGGCTTTTTAGTGAGGCAACTGCCTGAGACATTACTTTATCCCCTGCTCGACAAGCAGCCCGACGGCGATCAACACCATGGCCGCGCCGGAAAAACGGCTGACAACCCGTGCAGCCTGCGGGCGCGTCTGCAGTACCGACTGCGAGCCATACCCCACGATCAAATAAACCACCCCGCAGCTGATCAGATGCAACAAGCCAAGCGCGAGAATTTGGTTGGGGATCGACCAACTGGCACCCGCATCGGTGAACTGAGGCAGTAAAGCCAAAAATAGCAGGAATACCTTGGGGTTCAGGCCGCTGACGCAAATGCCCTTGCCAGCCCAACGCAGCCAGGAGCCAGACGCCTGCGCATCGCCGGCGCTCGGCGTCGGGGGATGGCGCAGCATGTTGATGCCAATCCACAACAGGTAGCCGGCCCCCAGCAGGGTGAGCGCCGTGAGGGCCATAGGACTGCCTGTCACCAAAGCGCCCACGCCTGCCGCCACGATCGCTATAGCGATAAGGTGCCCACACAGCAACCCTACTACCGCAGGCACCACCACCCGCCCACGGATGCCGGCCGAGATGATGTACGCCCAGTCCAACCCGGGCGTAATAACGAACAGAATCGAAACGGCCCAGAAAGCCGCAAAAATGGCGAGCGTCATAAATATCGCCCCCGCCACCGACACCCAGCAGTCTGGCTTATCCATTTCATCACTTCGCGTTCCTCCGCTGGACAGCGTTAACAGGCCAAAAGCCATTTATGTCCAAAGTTGTTCAATTATTGAAAAGAATATCCCCAAGTTGTTAGAATGTGGTTTCAATTATTTGCTTATAAATCGCAAATTGAGGGAAATTTTTCCAAATGGACAAGATTGACCGCAAAATCCTTGCTGAACTTCAGTTTGATGGGCGTCTTTCTGTTACCGACCTGGCTGACCGAATTGGGCTGAGCGTTTCCCCCTGCCACCGCAGGGTGCGAGCGTTGGAACAATCTGGCGTGATCAGAGGCTATCGTGCTCACCTCGATCCCGGCAGTCTGGGCTTTAACTTTTCCGCGCTGGTTTTCGTCACCATGCGGGAAGGGGATCGCCAGGCTGTTGAAGCCTTCGAAAACGCCATGGTGGATATTCCCCAGGTTATCCAGGCGCAGCGATTGTTCGGCGATCCCGACTACCTGTTGCATGTCATCGCCCGCGATTTACCGGCTTTTCAGCGGCTTTACGACGAACAGCTTTCCGCCCTGCCCGGCGTTCAACGCCTGACCTCCACGCTGGTGATGAAAAGCGTGGTGCAGGATCGGCCCTTTCTGCCGTTGTAGATCCCAATCAAATCCAGAAGGATACAGTTATGAACAGTGGTTTCGAGGACTCAAAGGCCTTGTACATCGGCATATGCACGGTGGTAGGCGATGCCTTTCTGGCGTTGGCCAATGAAGAGCATGAAACGCAAAAAGCGGACGTGATCAATGAGCTTAAAACGGCGATCACCCGCGAAGGTCGTGATGTCAATTTGGATGAAGCGCGCGAATTGGCGATTGAGTGGCTGGAGCGATAAGTAGCGCCGGTTACCTTGCTTTTACGGGCGTTACCAGGGTCATTACCGCGCTCTGGGCTGCCGTTCTGGTGAAAAAAATGGGAGCGTCTCCGCTCCCATAGGGTATTCAGGGCACAATCACGTAGTCGGGATTGGCAACGGCGAACAACGCCTGCCGATCCGCTGCCGGTGGATAAATCCACTGCGTATTGATTTCCTGTTTGATCTTTTTGCCCTCTTCACGCGTAAAGCGCACCTGACGATCCCAACCTTCGGTGTAGAGCGCGCCCCAGGCTCCAAGATCAAGGCAGGTCACATACTTTGGCTGGCTGTAAGGGTGCAGCGGCAGGCCCACCAGTTCCGCTGCGGCATTGTGGCCCGCTACACGGCCCAGACTCATCGCATGCTGGCAGGTCATCAGGTTGTGATTGCCCAGCTCGTCGGTCGCTGCCTTGACCGTGTCCCCGCTAACAAACACGCCGTCCGCCGCAGGCGCGTGCAGGAAGGCATCACCGACAATACGTCCGGCACTGTCGCGCTCACCCGGGATTTGCTCAACTAATGGATGCGCCCGTACCCCGGCGGCCAGAATCACCGTATCGGTGGCGATGCGCTCACCGCTCGACAAGGTCACACTGCCTGCGTCAATAGCCGTAACGCGAACCCCGGCTCGAGACTCAACGCCACATTCTTCCAGTGCCTGGCGGATCACCACGGCAGGTTCAGCCCCCATGCCGGCGCCAACTTCGGCCGCCGTATCGACAATCACCACGCGAATATCGGCTTGGTTGCCCAAAATGGCACGTAAGCGCATCGGCATTTCAGCAGCACTTTCCAGCCCGGTAAGCCCACCACCGACCACCACCACGGTATTGCGTGCCGGGGTCTCAGGTTGAGTCGCCAACGCTTTTAAATGGGCATCCAGCCGTTGCGCGCTTTGCAGCGTATCAACATTAAAACCATGCTCGGCAAAACCGGCGACCGCAGGCACGAACAGTTTGCTGCCGGTTGCCAGTACCAGCCGGTCATACGCCAACTGAAGTTTTTTCCCTTCGGCGCTCTCCACCACCAGCGTCTTGTTTTCGCCGTCTATCTGCTCAACCAGACCGGCCAAATGACGAACGCCAATCGCAGCGAGCTGTGCCGAAATGTCCGGGCTCATATTTTCCAGTACGGCTTCGTACAATCTAGGGCGGATGGTGACGTTCGGGGTCGGCGAAACCATCGTCACCTCAACGCTCTGTTCCTTACCGGCAAGCGCTACGGCTCGCATGGCGGAGACAGCGGCCCAAAACCCGGCAAAACCAGAACCGGCGATCACTATTTTCTGCGTCATGAAATGACTCCTTCAAATACCTGTTGTCGAGCGCCTGACGTATTTTTCAGGCGAGTTTTACCGCTGCCTCCCTGAAAAAGGGTGCAGAAGGGTGACCGCCTGTGGCACACAGGCGGGTAAAAAGCATCAGAAAAATGACGGGGGCGTTATTGCGGTTTGGCGCGAGGGGGCTTGCCGCTGCGAGTCGTACGCTCGCTCAGGCGTTCATCAAGCCAGATATTGACCTCGCCAAAGAACCCTTCCGGCGCCTTGCGCCCAAAACGAGAAGCGACAGTGCCCAGTGTTTGTAGCGCCAGCGCATCGCGCATGGCCTTTTCGGCCTGCAGCATCACCGCATGGATCGCACACTTGCCTGATATGGCCCAGTCAGGCGGGTTATCATCGAATACCGCGCAGCGACCGCGGACTTCCTGACAATCGAACAACGGCTTGTGTCCTTCAATGGCATCGATAATCTCCAGGAAAGTGATCTCCTCTGCCGGACGGGCCAACCGATACCCACCGCGCACGCCTTCACTGGCGGCGACGATCCCCGCCTTCTCCAGCTTGGGGAAAATCTTGGCCAGGAAACTGGGTGAAATTCCCTGCAGTTCCGCGAGATCGCGACTGCTTAACGCGCGTTGATCCTCGCCGACCAACCAAAGCAAGCAGTGGATGCCGTATTCAACGCTGGTAGTGATGTAAGCCATATTGGGTTTGCGCTGCACTCTTGAATTCAATAACGCAGACTATATTAGTCCACGTTTATTCTGTCAATTAAAACACAGACAAACTTTGTCTTTGTTTTTATGGGTGGCGAAAAAGCGGCATCGACGAGGCCCAAGGACGTTGATCATCAAGGGAAGATTCAGAAATGAAAAATCAAATAATTCTGTCTGATTATTGCCGAACAGAAGTTTCCTTGTCGTCTTCGGCTGACTATGATGTTATCTGCCGACAGGGCGCCGCAATGCGTGCATTTTTGTGAGCCAACACGCTTTCGCACTGATTGTTTTGGCGAGTCCGGCAAGGAAGAAGAACTCTTGTGTGATGCTGACGTCTTAGAGATGACTATTTAAGGGAAAGGCCTGACTATGACCACCCGGTTGACCAAAACAGCGATTGCAGTACTGTTGCTCGGCACACTCAACGCCACGGCGCTGGCGCCGGTGCAGGCGGAAACCCAGGATCAACTGCCGGATATGGGCACCTCTGCGGGTGGCACCCTGAGTATTGGCCAGGAAATGGCGATGGGTGATTTTTACGTGCGTCAGCTTCGCGCCAGCGCGCCCCTGATCAACGATCCCCTACTCACACAATATATTAACCAATTGGGTAACCGATTGGTGGCGAGCGCCTATTCGGTACGCACGCCGTTTCATTTTTATCTGGTGCGCAACGACGAGATCAACGCCTTCGCCTTCTTTGGCGGTAACGTGGTGTTGCACTCAGCCCTGTTCCGCGAAACCGACAACGAAAGCCAACTCGCCTCGGTACTGGCGCACGAAATCTCGCACGTGACTCAACGCCACCTAGCGCGTGCGATGGAAGACCAGCAACGCAACGCCCCGCTGACCTGGGTAGGCGCCCTTGGCTCCATCCTGCTGGCGATGGCCAACCCGACCATGGGGATGGCGGCGTTGAGCGGCACTCTGGCCGGCACCCAGCAAGGCATGATCAGCTTTACCCAATCGAACGAACAGGAAGCCGATCGTATTGGCATTCAGGTGCTGCAACGCGCCGGGTTCGATCCTGAAGCCATGCCCGACTTTTTGCAAAAGCTGTCCGATCAGTCACGCTACGCCTCCAAACCGCCGGAAATGCTGTTGACCCACCCCCTGCCCGACAGCCGCCTGTCCGATGCGCGCAACCGTGCCAACCAGATGCCCAAGCACCTGGTGCAATCGACGCAGGATTATCTGATGGCCAAGGTGCGTTCGCTTGGTATGTACAGCTCAGAGGGGTACGGCCTGCGTGAAGAGCTGCTCGATACTTACAGCAAAGGTAACGTACGCGAGCAGACGGCAGCCAAATATGGCCGCGCCATTTTGTTCTACGAGGCCAAAAAGTATGACGATGCCCGTAACATCATTCAGCCACTGCTGACGCAAGATCCGAAAAACGTCTGGCTGATCGATCTGATGACCGATATCGACCTCGGTCAGAAACGTGCGCCGCAGGCGATTGCCCGTCTGCAGGCCGCCAATGCCGCTCAAAGCAACAACCCGGTGCTGCAACTCAACCTGGCCAACGCCTACGTGGAAGGTAACCAACCGGCGCAGGCGTCAAAAATTCTCAACCGTTACACCTTCGCCCATCCGGACGATCCCAACGCCTGGGATCTGCTGGCGCAGGCCAGCGCCGCACAGGGGCTGCGCGATGAAGAGCTTTCCGCCCGTGCCGAAAGCCTGGCCCTGACCGGCCGTCTCGATCAGGCTATTGGCTTGCTCAGCAATGCCAGTTCACTGCAAAAACTCGGCAGCCTGAAACAGGCGCGTTATGATGCGCGCATCGACCAACTGCGCCAGTTGCAACAACGTTTCCGCCAGTACCAGCGCAGCTGATTTTCATAAAGGATGAAGTTAAATGAAAAACGTCACTATTTACCACAACCCACGCTGCTCCAAGAGCCGTGAAACCCTGGCGCTGTTGGAACAGCATGGCGTGACGCCCGACGTGGTGCTGTATCTGGAAACGCCGCCGTCGGTAGACCAACTGAAGAAACTGCTGAAAGAACTGGGTTTCAGTTCCGCACGCGAGTTAATGCGCAAAAAAGAAGATCTGTACACGGCATTGAAGCTGGCGGATGAAAGCCTGAGCGAAGCCCAACTGTTGCAGGCGATGGTAGACAATCCAAAGCTGATTGAGCGTCCCATCGTGGTCAAAGGCACCCAGGCACGCATCGGCCGGCCACCGGAACAGGTGCTGGAGATTTTGTGAGTCTCTCGGCACTCTATTGAGCAACATGATGATAATAGCCCTTACCTGGGCTATTTTTAATTGATTGTTATATAAATACTTTTCATCATCCCCCTGAGTCCTGACTGATATTATCCTCCCGGTGTGTTGTATTAACGCACAGCCAGTGTTGACATACGTCAACAGCTAAAATATTCTCAATAAAGACGGCAGGCAGGTGATGAAAAACCATCCTAATAAACATATTCAGGCTGCGTTAGCCTATGCCATTTCGCAGGGTTGGTTATTTCGCGCCAGCAATGGACATGCGTTCGGCCGCCTCCAGTGCGCTCTTCCTCAGCACAGGGAGCATATGATGAGTATCTGGTCTACACCGAGGAACCCAGAACAACATGCCAAACAGATTCGCCGTAAAGTCGATGAATGTCTGGCTCTTTCCCAGAAAGGATAAAGGAGGTCATTATGGCGCTCTATAATTTCTCGTTAACACTCTCCGGTGTGACGTCGCAAACTCCGGGTTTGGAAGATGCTCTCTACGCCAGTGGTTGCGATGACGGGTTGATTTGTTTCTATGGCAAAGCGGTTTACGTGGAGTTCGATAGAGAAAGCGATAGCTTCGCCAACGCCATTCTTGGGGCCATCAAAAATATCGAATCCGCCGGTCTGGGCGCGCAGGTAATGGCAGTCGATTCTCATCTGGTAGGATTAAGTGATATCGCAGCACTCGCCGGCATGTCTCGGCAAGCTATCGCGATGCTAAAGGACGGTACTCGCGGCTCTGGAGACTTCCCTTCTCCCATTCAAAGGCTTAAGGGGTCATCCCCTTTGTGGCGTTGGCATAGCGTTGCAGACTGGTTGGCAAGCAAGGGGAAAATTGGCCAGGCACTGGCCGAGAATGCGCAGTATCTGGAAAATATCAATTTGGCGTTGCAGCTCCGGGCCAGCAATCAACGCAGCCAGATCGATAGCTACGTAACCCTGCTGGAGCACGGCGAGAATTGAGCCTGGCGAGCCAGAATTATAACCCGAGGATCTCTTTCACAAACGGGATGGTCAGCTTGCGTTGGGCGGTGATCGAGGCGTGATCGAGTTGATCCAGGGTCATAAACAAGGTGCGCATTTCGCGATCCAGCCGCTTCAGCAGGAAACGACCGACGTCTTCCGGCAGCTCAAAGCCGCGCAGTTTGCCGCGCAGTTGCAGGGCCAGCAGTTTTTCTTCATCCGACAGCGGCTGTAACTTGTAGATTTGCCCCCAGTCCAGGCGCGAAGCCAGGTCCGGCAGGTTCAGATTCAATTGGCGTGGTGGGCGATCGCCGGTAATGAACAGGCGCGTGCGGCCGGTTTCCAGAATGCGGTTGTAGAGATTAAAGATCGCCATTTCCCACTCTTCGTCACCGGCAATACATTCGATATTGTCGATGCACACCAGCGCCAGCTGCTCCATCCCATCCAATACTTCCGGCACGAAATAGGCTCGCTTATCCAGCGGCACATAGCCCACGGCTTCACCGCGCTGCGAAAGCTCCGCACAGGCCGCATGCAACAGGTGACTGCGCCCACCGCCCTCGCGTGACCAGAAATAGATATAGCTGCCATGTTCCTGACGAACGGCGGACTGGATCGCGCTCAATAGGGATGGGTTCTCCCCCGGATAAAAACTGGCGAAAGTCTCATCATCGGGAAGATAAAGTGGCAGTGAAAGCTGTGCCGGCGTATTCAGAAAAGCACCTCAACCAAAACTGGCAGGAAAACGCGGTAAGTCTACCACAGAAAACGGGCTCTGTTGAACCGGCAGGATTTTATGGCGTAATAGTGAACAACGCTCAGCAGCAAGATTAAATTGCCAACGACTTTGACCGGTGAAATTTGTATTTTATCCAAGAGTTATCCTAGTATAGAGGGGCGAAACGCAATCTCCTTAAACAAGGTTTCTACAAGGATATAGACAATGAAAGTATGGAATAAAGTGCTTTTGGCCTCAATCATTGGGCTATTGCTTGCCGGCTGTGATGACTCATCCAAAGTCGACGCCAATCTTGAAAAAGCCAAAGACAGCGCTGAGCAGATGAAAGATGCCGCACAGAAAAAAGCGGACGATCTGACCGATAAAGCCGCCGCAGTGGCCAAGGACATCAAGAAAGAGGCCACCACTCAGGCCGACCAATTGAAAGACAAGGCTTCGGCAATCAAAGACGATGCCGCCAAGCAGGCTGATGCCATCACCAATGATGCGAAAGCCAAGGCTGACGCCATCAAAGAAGATGCCAGCAAGCAAAGCCAGCAGTTGGTCGATCAGGCTAAAACCATTAAGAACGATGCCATTAATGGTGCCAATGATTTGACCGAGCAAGCCAAAGCGAAAACCGAAGCGATTAAAAACAGCGCAGAAAATAAAGCGGAAGAATTAAAAAGTGATGCCGACGCAGCAGGGAAAGAAAATACCCCGCCGGCCGCACAACAATAATACTTAGCAATAAAGAAAGGAGCAGTAAATGGGGATTATTTCCTGGATTATCTTCGGTCTGATCGCCGGTATTTTAGCCAAGTGGATTATGCCAGGTAAAGACGGCGGCGGTTTTATTCTGACCGTTGTCCTGGGTATCGTCGGTGCCGTGGTTGGGGGCTATATCAGCACCTTCTTTGGTTACGGCAGAGTTGACGGTTTCAACTTCGGCAGCTTCGTGGTGGCGGTGATTGGTGCCATCGTGGTGCTGTTTGTATACCGTAAAATCCGCAGTTAATTTATTGCGCATCAACAAAACGGGCAGCCCATTGGCTGCCCGTGAGACGGCTGACAAACATATAATGTTTGGCAGCTGGCGCTAAAGGTTTTGAAAATAAATCAGGAAAATCAATTTATTGATTTTCGGCTGATAACACAAAGGGGGAAAAACCACGCTTTTATCCCCTTTGTCAATAATCTGACGGGCAGCCCATTGGCTGCCCGTTTTCCTTACTACTTCTGTTCGGCCGACTCGACCGGCGCTTCGATCACTTCCTCTTCCTTGCGGTACAGGCTGATGACCTTAAACAGCAGGCTGAGGCCGATGCCGACGATGGTCGCCAGCGCCATGCCTTTCAATTCGGCAGCACCGATGTGCACCTTGGCCCCGCTGACGCCGATAATCAGGATCACCGAGGTCAGGATCAGGTTTTGCGCCTTGTTGTAATCCACTTTGGATTCAATCAGCACACGAATACCTGACGCGCCGATCACCCCATACAGCAGCAAAGAGACCCCGCCCATCACCGGCACCGGTACCGCCTGGATAGCCGCCGCCAGTTTACCGACGCAGGACAGCAGAATGGCCAGAACCGCCGCGCCGCCGATCACCCAGGTGCTGTATACCTTGGTGATAGCCATCACGCCGATATTCTCACCGTAGGTGGTGTTTGGCGTGGAGCCGAAGAAGCCTGAAATCACCGTCGATATGCCATTAGCGAACATTGAACGGTGCAGGCCAGGGTCACGGAGCAGGTCTTTTTTGACGATATTCGCAGTCACCACCAAGTGGCCGACGTGCTCGGCGATCACCACCAGCGCCGCCGGCAGGATGGTGAAGATGGCGAACCATTCAAAACGCGGGGTGTAGAACGTCGGCAGCGCGAACCAGTGCGCCTCGTGGATCGGGGTCAGATCCACCACGCCCATAAAGAACGACAGCGCATACCCTACCAGCACACCGATCAGGATCGGGATAATCGCCAGAAAACCGCGGAACAGCACGGAACCCAGGATGGTCACACCCAGGGTCACCAGCGAGATAGTGATGGTAGTGGTGTCTGCGCTGACGCCGTCAGCCGGCAACAAGCCCGCCATGTTCGCCGCCACACCGGCCAATTCCAGGCCGATGACCGCCACAATCGCCCCCATCGCCGCCGGAGGGAAAATGACGTCCAGCCAGCCGGTACCGGCTTTTTTAACCAGCAACGCGACCAGGCAAAACAACACCCCGCACATGATAAAACCGCCCAACGCCACTTCATAACCCAACGGCAACAGCAGCAGCACCGGGGAAATGAACGCAAAGCTGGAGCCGAGATAGGCCGGGATCTTGCCCTTGCAGATAAACAAGTACAGCAAGGTTCCGACGCCGTTAAACAGCAACACCGTCGCCGGGTTAATCTTGAACAAAATAGGCACCAGCACGGTCGCGCCAAACATGGCGAACAGGTGTTGGAAGCTGAGCGGAATAGTCTGGAGTAGCGGCGGGCGTTCGCTTACGCCTATCACGCGACGGGTCATGGATGTTTTTCCTCTGGGTCGTTATCAGTTGTGTAAGCCTAATGATATATGCTCAATGGATTTCAAATTACAGCTAGGCGGCAAGGGCGTTAATCCCCAGGAGCTTATTTATAATAAGTGACTGGGGTTAGCGCCCGCAGACAACAACGCTGTAGCTTGAAAGACGACGAGCATTAAAAAGCCGACTCATCAGTCGGCTTTATTTTTGTTTATTTGGTACCAAATATCTTGTCGCCCGCATCACCCAGGCCCGGTACGATGTAGCCCTTCTCGTTCAGGCATTGATCGATGGAGGCCGTATACAGCTCGACGTCCGGGTGCGCTTTCTCCAGCGCGGCGATCCCTTCCGGCGCGGCAACCAGCACCAGCACCTTGATGCTGTTGCAGCCGGCTTTCTTCAGCAGATCGATAGTGGCGATCATCGAGCCGCCGGTAGCCAGCATAGGGTCGACAACCAGTGCCAAACGCTCTTCGATGTTGGACACCAGCTTTTGGAAATACGGCACCGGCTCCAGAGTTTCTTCGTCACGGTAAACGCCAACCACGCTGATACGTGCGCTCGGTACGTTTTCCAGTACCCCTTCCATCATGCCCAGACCGGCACGCAGAATAGGAACAACGGTAATTTTTTTCCCTTTAATCTGGTCTATTTCAACCGGGCCGCACCAGCCATCGATGGTGACTTTCTCTGTTTCCAGATCGGCGGTCGCTTCATAGGTCAGCAAACTACCCACTTCTGAGGCCAGCTCACGGAAGCGTTTGGTGCTGATATCATTTTCACGCATCAGGCCAAGCTTGTGTTTCACCAGCGGGTGTTTCACCTCAACGATCTTCATCATTTTTCTCCTATTAAGGTGGTTTACGGCCAAAAAAATCGCCGGATTATACCTCCTTTTGCCGACTGCGCCACCCACAATAGCCCGATCGGGATCAACAAAAGTTTGAATAACAGTATAGATGACGAAAAAGCGGAGCTGGTTCACAAGCCACTCGCAAACGTTTGCCTGCGCTGTTAGAATTGCCGCGCCTTATTCCGGAATCAATGCCGGAAGCACAGTATTCAAACCGCAAACCGTCGTGGGGATCGCGCAGTGACCGACAAAACCTCTCTCAGCTATAAAGACGCAGGTGTCGATATCGATGCTGGCAATGCATTGGTAGACCGCATCAAAGGTGTAGTAAAACAGACCCGCCGCCCGGAAGTGATGGGTGGTCTGGGCGGTTTTGGCGCCCTGTGTGCGTTGCCGCAGAAATACCGCGAGCCGATACTGGTTTCCGGTACCGACGGCGTAGGCACCAAGCTGCGTCTGGCGATGGACCTGAAACGACACGACACCATCGGCATCGATCTGGTCGCAATGTGTGTGAACGACCTGGTGGTTCAGGGTGCTGAGCCGTTGTTCTTCCTGGATTACTTTGCCACCGGCAAACTGGACGTGGACACCGCGGCCAGCGTGATCACCGGTATCGCCGAAGGCTGTAAGCAGTCTGGCTGTGCTCTGGTGGGCGGTGAAACCGCTGAAATGCCGGGCATGTACCACGGCGAAGACTACGACGTGGCCGGCTTTTGCGTCGGCGTGGTCGAAAAGTCCGAGATTATCGACGGCAGCAAGGTGCAGTCCGGCGACGCACTGATCGCCCTGGGCGCTTCCGGCCCGCACTCCAACGGCTACTCGCTGGTACGCAAAATCCTGGAAGTCAGCAACACCGACCCGACCACTACCGTTTTGGAAGGCAGACCGCTGGCGGACCACCTGCTGGCGCCGACCAAGATTTACGTGAAATCGGTGCTGGAGCTGATCGAGAAAATCGACGTGCACGCTATCGCCCACCTGACCGGTGGCGGCTTCTGGGAAAACATCCCGCGCGTGCTGCCGGAAGGCATGCAGGCCGTTATCGAAGAATCCAGTTGGCAATGGCCGGCCGTCTTCAACTGGCTGCAGCAAAACGGCAACGTCAGCCGTCACGAAATGTACCGCACCTTTAACTGTGGCGTGGGCATGGTGATCGCGCTGCCGGAAGAAGCCGTGGGATCCGCCATCGCATTGTTGACCGCAGCCGGTGAAAAAGCGTGGAAGATCGGTAAACTGACCGCTTCTTCTGACGAACAACAAGTGGTCATCAACGGATGAAAAAGATCGTGGTGTTGGTCTCCGGCCAGGGGAGTAATCTCCAGGCGCTGATTGACGCCTGCCAGCAGGGCAGAATTGCCGGCGAGATTGTGGCGGTGTTCAGCAACAGGGCGCAGGCTTACGGTTTGCAACGTGCAGAAGCGGCAGGTATTGCCGCTCATGCACTGGACGCCAAGGCCTTTGCCGACCGGGCCGCGTTTGACGTCGCCCTGGCGGATGCCATCGACCAATACCAACCGGATCTGGTGGTGCTGGCCGGTTACATGCGCATTCTCAGCCCGCAGTTCGTGCAGCGCTATGCCGGACGCATGCTGAATATCCACCCTTCCCTGCTGCCCAAATACCCAGGGCTGCATACTCACCGTCAGGCCATCGACAACGGCGACAGCGAACACGGCACTTCGGTGCACTTCGTGACCGAACAGCTCGACGGCGGCCCGGTGATCCTGCAGGCCAAGGTGCCAATCTTCCCCGGTGACGAGGAAGACGAGGTGGTTGAACGGGTACAGGCTCAGGAACATACCCTTTACCCGCTGGTGGTGAACTGGTTTGTCGAAGGCCGCCTGGCGATGCGCGATAATGCCGTCTGGCTGGATGGCGAGCGCCTGCCCGAACAAGGGCATGCGGCAGACTAAAAAGCCAATCTTAACCCCTTCTAAACGGTGCCGCTCACGGCGCCGTTTTTTTTTCGCCGCAACCCATCGCCAACGTTATACTTGCCCACAGTGGCAACCGCCCCTATCTATAACGACATTGAGGAACCCCCATGTCCAGCACTACCAACGTCAGGCTACGCCCACTGGAACGGGATGATTTGACGTTTGTCCATCAGATGGACAACAACGCCAGCGTGATGCGCTACTGGTTTGAAGAACCCTATGAAGCCTTCGTAGAACTTTCCGATCTCTACGACAAACATATCCACGACCAGAGCGAACGCCGCTTTATTATTGAACACCAGGGCGCCAAGGTCGGGCTGGTGGAACTGGTGGAGATCGACCATATCCACCGCCGCGCGGAATTTCAGATCATCATCGACCCGACGCATCAGGGCAAAGGCTACGCCACTATCGCCGCCAAGCTGGCGATGGACTACGGTTTCTCGGTACTGAACCTGTACAAGCTGTACCTGATCGTCGATAAAGAAAACCCGAAGGCAATCCACATCTACAGCAAATTGGGCTTTGAAGTCGAAGGCGAGCTGATTGACGAATTCTTCGTTAACGGTGAATACCGTACCGTGCTGCGCATGTGCATCTTCCAGCCGCAGTACATGGCGAAATTCAAAACCGCCGCCAGCGATCAACCTTTGGTTAAGTGACAACAAAAACCCGCGAGAGCGGGTTTTTACTATCATGATATTCGGGCTTATCCCAACGGCAGGCAAAGACAACTGCGGCATCAACCATATCGTCCGGTAATATAATCCTCGGTGCGGCGCTGGCGCGGTGAAGTAAAGATGTCGTCGGTGTCGTTGTATTCCACCAATCGGCCCTGGTGAATAAACGCCGTGTAATCCGAGACGCGTGCCGCCTGCTGCATGTTGTGCGTCACCAGCACCACGCTGTACTGCTGCTTCAGCGCGGAAATCAGCTCTTCAATGGTCAATGTGGAGATCGGATCCAACGCCGAGGTCGGCTCATCCAGCAGCAGCACTTCCGGCTCGATGGCTATCGCCCGGGCAATCACCAACCTTTGCTGCTGGCCGCTGGAAAGACGAAACGCGTTCTCGCGCAGCCGGTCTTTGACCTCGTGCCACAGCGCGGCGGCACGCAGCGAACGCTCCACCGCCTCATCGAGGATCCGTCGGTCACGCACGCCCTGCAGACGCAGGCCGTAAACCACGTTTTCATAAATCGATTTCGGGAAAGGATTCGGCCGTTGGAAAACCATGCCGACCCGCCGTCTTAACGCCGCAACGTCGATTTGCGCGCCGCCAATGCTTTGACCGTTCAGTTGCAAATCGCCTTCAATCCGGCAGTTGTCCACCAAATCATTCATACGGTTGAAACAGCGCAGCAGCGTGGATTTGCCGCAGCCGGACGGGCCGATCAGCGCCGTCACCCGGTGCTTGGGAATACGCAGCGAGATATCGTGCAGCACCTGTTTTTCGCCATAAAACAGGTTGAGGTCGTTTACCGCCAGCGCGGTATGTTCATCATCAAGGTGCTGGACATCCAACCGGGGCAAACTGCCTGGCGTCATCAAACTCATTAGGCACTCCCCAGGAATAACATCGTTGTTACTGCGACCATGCTCTGTACCGCTCCCTCAGCGAATGGCGAATGCCCATCGCCGCCAGATTCAAGCCCACGACAATCGCCACCAGCAGGAAGGCGGTGGCGAACACCAGCGGCCGGGCGGCCTCCACGCTCGGGCTCTGGAAGGCCATATCGTAGATCTGGAAGCTCAGGTGCATAAACTTCCGCTCCAGATGCAGATACGGGAAAATATCATCTACCGGAAGCACCGGCACGGATTTCACTACCCCCACCAGCATTAATGGTGCCGTCTCCCCGGCGGCTCGCGCCACCGCCAGGATCAGGCCGGTCATCATCGCCGGCGCCGCCATCGGCAACACAATACGCCACAGCGTTTCCGCCCGGCTGGCGCCCAACGCCAACGAGCCCTGGCGTAACGAAGCAGGAATGCGCGACAGCCCCTCTTCGGTAGCGACAATCACCACCGGCAACGTCAACAGCGCCAGCGTCAAGGCCGCCCACAGCACGCCCGGCGTGCCAAAGGTCGGGTTAGGTAACGACTCCGGGTAGAACAGCTGATCGAGCGTGCCGCCAATCATATAGACGAAGAAGCCAAGGCCAAATACGCCATAGACAATCGACGGTACGCCGGCCAGATTAACCACGGCAATGCGGATCAGCCGCGTCAGCAGATTATTGCCTGCGTATTCATGCAGGTAAACGGCGGCAATCACGCCAAACGGCATCACCACGATCGACATCAGGATCACCATCAGCACCGTGCCAAAAATCGCCGGGAATACGCCGCCTTCGGTATTGGCCTCTCGCGGGCTGTCGCTGAGGAATTTCTTCACCTGTTCGGCCCAGTGCACCAGCTTTTGCGTGGTATTCATCGCGTTGGGGTACCAGGCATCGCGCACCTGGCTTAGCGCAATGGTATGGGTCTGGCCATGCATGTCACGCAGCAACAGCGCATCGCGGTGGCGATCGCGGTTCAAACCTTCCAGACGGTCGGAAAGCAGTCGATATTGACGTTGCAGTTCCAGCCGCTCGGCATTGATTGACGCCTGTGCGCGGGCGTCTAGCTTATCTTCCCGCTGTAAGCTTTTCTCTCGCAGACGCAGCATATCGAACCGCTGGTTAATGCGCGCCATATCGCGAAACTGAATATCATGGGCCTGACGCGAAAGCGCGGCAATCTGCGGCAAACGTTGCAGCAGCGCCTGGCTAAGATTGCGGCCGGTCAGCGGCTGACCATCCTCCAGCATACCGGCCAGATAACCGTAAGCGGTGCCGTTGTTATTACGTTCCAGCACCAGCAGATCGCGCGGTGTGCTTTGGCGAACAATGTCACCGGCCAGCAGCGTACGGAAGTCTTGTCCTTCGCTCTCGCGGTTGCCCACCTTGATCAGATAGCGCTCAAAACTTTGCGCATTCCCCGGCGGCAGTGCGATACCGGACTCCAGCAGTTGCCGGCGCGGAATGCTTTGCTGCTGATACAGCTCGCCGATCATCGTCACCGGCCCTGCGGCACTCTGGTTGAGCTCAAACTGATAGACCGGGCTTGGCCAGAAATAGCGCATCCCCTGTCCGGCCAGCAGCAGCATAATGCCGATCAGCGCCAACAGGCTGACGGCCACCGACCCGGCGGTCAGCCAGATCCACGGCGAACCACTCTTCGCCCAGCGCTTCATGGCGCCTCCTGGTTCAGGGTATAGCGCTCACGCAGCCGCAGTCGGATCGCCTCCGCCAGCGTGTTGAAGACAAAGGTGAAAATAAACAGCACCAGCGCAGTCAGGAACAGCACCCGATAATGGCTGCTGCCGGCGACAGCTTCCGGCATTTCTATGGCGATATTGGCCGCCAGGGCGCGCAGGCCCTGGAACAGGCTGCCGTCGATAACCGGCGTATTTCCGGTCGCCATCAGCACAATCATGGTCTCCCCCACCGCGCGGCCAAAGCCAATCATCAGCGCCGAGAAAATGCCGGCGCTGGCCGAAGGCAGCACCACGCGTATCACGGTTTGCCACTGGGTCGCCCCCAACGCCAGCGACCCTTGGCTCAGGGTTGCCGGTACGCTGAACAACGCGTCTTCCGCCAAAGAGAAAATAATCGGCACTAACGCAAAGCCCATCGCCACGCCAACCACTAGCGCATTGCGCTGGTCATAATCATCGCCCAGCCAGAAATGCAGCGGCTCGCCGAACAGTTTCACTTCCAGCCAGGGCCCCACGCTAAACGCCAGCCAGACGGTCAGTACAATCAGCGGCAACAGGATCAGCAGATCGACGCCCGGCGGCAGGCGCCGCGGGGCAAACCGGTTCATCAGCGCACCGCATGCCAGCACCACCGCCGCCAACAGCAAGGGGAGCGACAACACCGCCAGCAGATAATATTCAATCACCGGCGCCAGCCAGATGCCCGCCACCAGCCCGATCACCACCGTCGGTAAAGCCCCCATCACCTCAATCGCCGGTTTAATCACCCGCCGCAGTCCGGCCGACATGAAATAGGCGGTATAAACTGCCCCGGCCAGCGCCAGCGGAATGGCGAACAGCATGGCATAGGCCGCGGCCTTGAAGGTGCCAAAAATCACCGGCATCAGGCTGAATTTGGCCTGATAGCTGTCCTCGCCAGAGGTGGATTGCCAGACGTAAGCCGGTTCGGGGTAATTCTCGTACCACACCTTGTGCCAAAGCGAGCGCCAGGTGACGTCGGGATAAGGGTTGTCGATCGCATAATGTTGCCAGCCCTGTGCCGTTTCCAGCAGCAGGCCATCACCGCGTGGAGCGAACGCCATCTGCTGTACCCCGGCGCTTAGCCTGCCGTTCAACAGTGGCTGCGGCTGGATGCTGGAAAACAGCGAGAAACCGCCGTCCGGTCTCAGGGTGGCGAACACCCGGCGATAAGGTTCGGCCACCAGCAAATCCTGCGGCTCGGACTGGTGGTCGAAATGCTGCACCGGCGTCAGTTGCCAGCGCCGATCTTTTTCGACATCAAACCATTCGCGTACGCTGCCGTCAGGCGCTTCGATCAGCAACGCGCTGCCGCCAGGCAACGCCGTCAGTTGATAAGGAGAATGTTCGCCAAGCGTACGCGTTTCTTTTAGCTGCAGCTGCGTGTCATTAATTTGGTAGCGCGCCAGCCGATTCCCCGCCAGCAGATACAATTGGCGACCGTCGGGCGTCAATACCAACTGCTGCACCGCACTGTCCAGCGTGATCTCACTTAGCTGCGGCGGGTGGTCGCTGCCGAAACGGCCAAACACCAAACGACGATCTTCGGTCACACCGGCCAGAAGGTACTGCCCACGGCGTGCTTCAGCCAACGTCAGCAGCGTTAATGCTCGCCCCTGTTTATCCAACGTCAGCGGTCGTTGCCCAAGCGGAAACAACCACTGCGGTGCCGACGCCCCGGCTGCTGCGAAGTCCGCACTGGCGACGATAAACCGGCCGTCGGCCTGTGCCAAAGCAAACAGATCGCGTTCGCCGGCCGCCTGAGTCAGCAGCGTCGGTTTGGCCAGCAGCGTCTGTTGCGTCAGAGGATGGGCGTTCTGCTGCGTCAGAGGATAGAACTGCCCCTGCCCTTGCGCATCGATGCGGTAACCTATCCGCTGCTGCACATCCATACCCAGCGCCAGCGCAGGTGCAGAGGCACTGATCGTCAGCGGTTTCGCCTGCCCCATTGCCGCCGGTTTAAACAGCGGCAGCACCGCAAACAGCAGGTAAACGAAGATCAGCATCAGCGTCATCAACACCAGCAGCCCGCTGACGGTAACCGCCGCCTGAACGCTACGGTCGATGCGCGCGCGCAGGCGATCCCGGGGATGTTGGTTTACCGTAGTTTGTGCCATGTCTCTCGCTGTCGCTGATGTAAGCAGGCTTGCGCCATAGAATAACCGGGCATCTTATGTCAGTTTTGTGACGTTTGCATGACAAAGTTGCCTGCCGCCAATATCGAATTTAACGCTATTCATTAGCATTATTAACCCTATATATTGCTGAAAAATGATGGTTAAGCCGATCATCTGTAGAGATATTTAGCATTATTGTCTTCATTTTATATTGCTCCGATATGTTCAACGCCCCGGACGCCGCAGAGAATATTTTTACGCCTTAAAATGCCTCGCCCCAAGGTAATGGATATGTTGGACTTTCCTGTCAATCTCTCGCAATAATGATGAAGGACACTAGAGCGGCATCCGGGCGCTGCGTCCCGGATCCTTTTCTAAAATTGAACTGGAGTGGCAATGGGTCAGGAAAAGCTCTACATCGAAAAAGAACTAAGCTGGTTATCCTTTAATGAACGCGTGTTGCAGGAAGCCGCAGATAAGAGCAATCCCCTGATTGAGCGCATGCGTTTTCTGGGCATTTATTCCAATAACCTTGACGAGTTCTATAAGGTCCGCTTTGCCGATCTCAAACGACGCATTCTGATCAGCGAAGAACAGGGCTCTGGCGGCGCTTCACGCCATCTGCTGAAAAAGATCCAGGCCAAGGTATTAAAAACCGATCAAGAATTCGACAGCCTGTATAACGATTTGCTGCTGGAAATGGCACGCAACCAGATCTTCCTGATCAACGAACGCCAGGTGTCGGAAAACCAGCAAATCTGGCTGCGGCAATACTTTAAACAGCATCTGCGCCAGCACATCACGCCGATCCTGATCAACAATGAAACCAACCTGGTGCAGTTCCTGAAAGACGATTACACCTATCTGGCGGTGGAGATTATCCGCGGTACGCGTATCGATTACGCGCTGCTGGAGATCCCGTCCGACAAGGTACCGCGCTTCGTCAACCTGCCGCCGGAAGCCCCTCGTCGCCGCAAGCCGATGATCCTGCTGGATAACATTCTTCGCTACTGCCTGGACGACATCTTCAAGGGCTTCTTCGATTACGACGCGCTCAACGCCTATTCGATGAAAATGACCCGCGATGCGGAATACGATCTGGTTACCGAGATGGAGTCCAGCCTGCTGGAACTGATGTCTTCCAGCCTGAAGCAGCGCCTGACTGCAGAGCCGGTGCGCTTTGTTTATCAGCGCGACATGCCCAATGAAATGGTGGAACTGCTGCGCGGCAAGCTCGGTATTTCCAACTATGATTCGGTCATTGCCGGCGGCCGTTACCATAACTTCAAAGACTTCATCGGTTTTCCGAACGTCGGCAAGGCCAACCTGGTCAACAAACCGCTGCCGCGCCTGCGCCATACCTGGTTCGAAAAATTCCGCAACGGCTTTGACGCCATCCGCGAGCACGACGTGCTGCTTTACTACCCGTACCACACCTTTGAACACGTGCTGGAGCTGGTGCGCCAGGCGTCGTTCGACCCCAGCGTGCTGGCGATCAAAATCAATATTTACCGCGTGGCAAAAGACTCGCGCATCATCGAATCGATGATCCACGCCGCCCATAACGGCAAAAAAGTCACGGTGGTGGTGGAACTGCAGGCGCGCTTTGATGAAGAGGCCAATATCCACTGGGCCAAGCGCCTGACGGAAGCCGGGGTGCACGTTATTTTCTCCGCGCCTGGCTTGAAAATTCACGCCAAACTGTTCCTGATCTCACGCCGTGAAGGCGACGAGATTGTGCGCTATGCTCATATCGGCACCGGTAACTTTAACGAGAAAACCGCGCGCATTTACACCGACTATTCATTGCTGACCGCCGATTCGCGCATCACCAACGAAGTACGCCGGGTGTTCAACTTTATCGAAAACCCGTACCGGCCGGTCACCTTCGACAACCTGATGGTGTCGCCGCAGAACTCGCGTCTGAAACTGTATGAGTTGATCGACAACGAAATTGCCAACGCCGAAGCCGGACTTCCGGCCGGCATTATGCTGAAAATCAACAATCTGGTGGATAAAGGGCTGGTAGATCGGTTATATACCGCCTCCGGCGCCGGCGTAAAAATCCGCCTGTTGGTGCGCGGGATGTGTTCTTTGATTCCCAACCTGCCGGGGATCAGTGACAATATTCAGATAATCAGCATCGTCGACCGCTATCTGGAACACGATCGGGTTTACGTTTTCGAAAACAAAGGTGACAAACTGGTTTATCTGTCCTCTGCCGACTGGATGACCCGTAACATAGATTACCGCATCGAAGTCGCGGTCTCGCTGCTGGATCCAACGCTGAAACAACGGGTTCTGGATATTCTGGAAATCCTGTTCAGCGACACGGTCAAGGCGCGTTACCTCGATAAAGAACTGAGCAACCAGTACGTGCCGCGCGGCAACCGCCGCAAAGTCCGTTCTCAGGTTGCCATTTACGAGTATTTAAAAGCTCTGGAACAACCAGGACAGTAGGCCAGCAACTATGCCGCTAAAAAGCACTGCAACGAACAAACCGCAGGAAATCGCTGCCATCGACCTCGGGTCGAACAGCTTCCACATGGTGATTGCCCGCGTCGTCAATGGCGCCTTACAGGTATTGGGGCGTTTAAAACAGCGGGTCCACCTCGCCGATGGATTGGACAGCAACAATGTGCTCAGTGAAGAGGCAATAGAACGCGGCCTGGCCTGCCTGGCGCTGTTCGCCGAACGGCTGCAAGGCTTCCCGGCGGATAACGTCACCATCGTCGGTACCCACACCTTGCGCCAGGCGGTGAACGCCGAGGTATTCCTCAAGCGCGCAGCCAAAGTGATCCCCTACCCGATCGAAATCATCGCCGGGCAGGAAGAGGCGCGCCTGATCTTTATGGGTGTGGAACATACCCAACCGGAAAAAGGTCGCAAGCTGGTGATCGACATCGGCGGCGGTTCTACCGAACTGGTGATCGGCGAAGATTTTGAACCCCTGCTGGCGGAAAGCCGCCGCATGGGCTGCGTCAGCTTCGCCCAACAGTTCTTCCCGGGCGGGGAAATCAGCAAAAACAACTTCAAACGCGCACGCCTGGCGGCGGCACAGAAGCTGGAAACGCTAGCATGGCAGTACCGCATTCAGGGCTGGCAATATGCTCTGGGCGCGTCGGGCACCATCAAGGCCGCGCACGAAGTGCTGGTGGCAATGGGCGAAAAAGATGGCCTGATCACCCTCGAGCGGCTGGAAATGATGGCGGAACAGGTGCTGCAGTTTAAAAATTTCAGCGCAATGAGCCTGCCGGGGCTGTCGGAAGACCGCCAGTCGGTGTTTGTGCCGGGGTTGGCAATCCTGTGCGGCGTGTTCGATGCGTTGGCGATCCGCGACCTGCGCCTTTCCGACGGTGCGCTGCGCGAAGGCGTGCTGTACGAGATGGAGGGCCGTTTCCGTCATCAGGACATTCGCAGCCGCACCGCCAAGAGCCTGGCCGATCACTACAATATCGACCGCGAGCAGGCCAAACGGGTACTGGATACCACTGAGCTATTGTATGCGCAGTGGATGGCACAAAATACCAAGCTGGCGAACCCGCAGTTGGAAGCCTTGCTGAAATGGGCAGCGATGTTGCACGAAGTGGGGTTGAGCATCAACCACAGCGGCATGCATCGCCACTCGGCCTACATTCTGCAAAACACCAACCTGCCGGGCTTCAACCAGGAGCAGCAGTTGCTGCTGTCGGCGCTGGTACGCTTCCACCGCAAGGGTATCAAGCTGGAAGAATTGCCGCGCCTGAACCTGTTCAAGAAAAAGCATTACCTGCCGCTGATCCAACTGTTGCGTCTGAGTACCCTGCTCAACAACCAGCGCCAGTCGACCACCACGCCGGAAACGCTGCGCCTGAGCACCGACGATAACCACTGGACGCTGCGCTTCCCGGCCGGTTATCTGGCGCTGAACAACCTGGTGCAACTGGATCTCGAACGTGAACAGGCCTATTGGAACGACGTCGTGGGTTGGAAACTGATTTGCGAAGAGGAAGGTTCGCAAGACGAGCAGCGCTCGGCCTGAGTCTGTCGCCCCCGTACTGCGGGGGCGACAATCAATTCTGTTCTGATAGCAACGTCACCAAGGGTTGCGGTTCGCCGACGAAATACCCCTGCATATAGTCTACGCCCACCCCTTTCAACGCGACCAACTGCTCCAGGCTTTCTACGTATTCCGCCACAATGGTCAAGCGCTTCATTCGCGCGACTTTACAGATAGAGGCAATCACCTGGAAATCCACCGCGCTGGTCAGCATGTCACGTACAAAGCTGCCGTCGATTTTCAGCATATCAACCGGCAACATCTTGAGCCGATCGTAACCGGCATAGCCGGTGCCGAAATCATCCAGAGCAATGCGGCAGCCCATTTCACGCAGCGCCTGCAGGTTGGCGCCGGCGTAATCCGTATTCTGCAGCAGATGCGACTCGGTCACCTCCAACGTCAGTTGATACGGTTCGATGCGATACTGCTGCAACAGGTTGCCTACATCCTGGCTGAGCATTGGACGGCACAGCGAAGAAGGCGACAAGTTCACCGCAAAGCGCGCGCTGGGCAGCGCAATACGGTGCTGGTCCATAAACTTCAACGTATTGCGCAGCACCCACAGATCCAGCCGATAAGCCAGGCCAAACTCATGCGCCACCGGCAGAAAATCATTCGGCGATACTGTGTTCCCCTGATCGTCGCGCATACGCAGCAGAATCTCATAATAACGATCACCTCGCAGGCCCACTATCGGCTGCGCCATCAAGATAAAGCCGTCGTTATCCAACGAACGTTGTACCCCATGCAAGAGCGCCACCTTGCGTTTGACTTCATCCTGCACCAAATTACCGCTGCTCTGCACATTCTCCGGCTTACCGCTGGTCAGAGATACTTCCGCCAACGCGCTAAGTTCCCCCAGCAACTGGTAGAGGTGTTCAAAATCGGGCAGCACGCTGCAATACCCTAACCCCAGCGGAGGATGGAGCGGCAAACCGTTCCAGATCAGGCGGAATTTTTCCAATGCGCGGTAAATCGCTTCGACCTTTTCTTCGCTATTGTCCGCATCCACTCGCAGCAACAAGTCATAGCCCGGCAGATGATAAACCCCTTCACCGGGGGCCAATACCTGATGCAGCAGCGCCGCCAGTTGCTGTTTGAAACGAATACGAAGCTGCATGCCATAGTTACGGCTCAGCAAATCCAGTTCGCTGACGCGCAGGAAACACAGGGTTGAAGGCGGAGACTGAGCCAGATCACGCTTGAGGGCACGCAGGTTCGGCAGGCCAATTACCGGATCTTGCAGCGAGGCACTTTGTGCCCTGGCATGGCTTAACCGTTGGTGAGTATTGAGCGCCGACATCAGGAAAATGCATAGGGTGAACACCACCATCATCGAAGAGATGACCGCCAGGTTATGCAACAGGTTGTCGGGTTGTGAAGCGCCGGGATAATGAAAAAACAGTACCAACAGAGTGGCAGACCAGATAAGGCAGTTGAATTGATAGCCAAAACGCATCGCACCGTAGAGCATTACCGGCAGCAGTAAGACCAGTCCGTACCCCCCGAGCAACAGGGGAATGGCTTCTTTGGCGTGATGGGACAGCACCGCCACCATCCCCACCAGCACCAACAGCCACAGCGACAGCTCTTTTTTATCGACGTTTGGCGCCATTTCACGACCAAAGCGTCGCCAGAGCGTCAGGGCAAAACGGGGTTTATTCAAGATGCGCAACATGATGTAGAGCAAGGGCATGGCGGAGAGACAGCCCAGCAGCAGCGCTTGAAAATTAACCAGCGCCATCAGGTAGCTGTTATCGCCGGGCATCATCCCGAGTTCGTCGGGCAACCGGGCAAAGGCGACCAGCAGTTTCAGGCCGAAGACAAACAGCAATGCCGGTAGCACCACCAGCCAGATTAGCCGCTCCTTCACCAGCGCCGCACCACCCGGGGCCGCACACCAACGGCGTTGCGTTTGCCTGCGATACCCCAGCCAACACAGGCTCAGGCAAGACAGGTACAGCAGCGTCACCAGCAAGCCACTTTCCAGCCCCAGCCGGTGGGCGTAACGCAGCATGATGGCGAGGGCAATACCCGGCAGCGCCCGCCAGTCGTAGACCATCAACAGCGCAATACAGGCGGTGAGCGGTAGATAGAGCAGATAGACTTTGCCTTCAGGCAGCATTATCCGCGGCGATAGCCAACCTGCGAACGTGATCAATAACAGGCTCCAGAGGAGGGGACACCCCCACCAGCGCTCGCGTAAATGCTTCCAGAATATTGGCTTGATCATAAAAATAACGAGTCCGTCAGGGCGTAATTCCATTCACGCGTTCGGGTAACAAGGCAGGTTCCTTTTCGTACCTCTATCCATTCATGAGGCAAGCTGAAAGTATCATATGCGACAGGAGAATGGCGGAAATTTTAGGCGCCAGGCGGGGGTGAGGCTTGACTCCGATCAACCAAAGAGGAAAAGTTGGGTAAAAATGTGTAAGCCTATTTTTTGTCTCATCTTAAGCTGCTGATCCGACAGATAAAGCCAAACTTAAGCTAAACAGCGGCGAGATACCGGGTTTTGCTGCCCGGAAATATATACTCTAAATAATTGGAGTTGCATCGAGGCGGCAACGCAGCGAATCCCCAGAAGCTTACACTAGTAAGTGACTGGGGTGAGTGAGGAAAGCCAACAAAGATGCAGCTTCAAGTATGACGGGTATAGACAATATTTGTCATCAATGGCTAGAATTCCGTTTACACTCTATGGGCCTGCATCAGCGTTCAATATCTCTATAAATTTCAAGTGGCCGCAGCACGGCCAGCGTGAAAGATGGCGGGCATAACACAGGAAACCGGCATGCCGGGTGATATATGCGTAGAAAATCCACCGGACAGATGACCAAAATAGTGCTGTTTGTCAGCTTTATCATTTTAGTCGGCCGTCTGCTGTATGCCGCGGTCGTCGCGGTGCCCCACCATCAGGAAAAAAAACTCGCCCCTCAGCAAAGCACCACTGAGATGAGCGACGAAAACCGGGACACTACTCCCTGAACTCACAGATTCAAGTTATCCCGCAGGGCTTGCGAATAGTTAAGCAGCCTGCCGTCGGCCAGTATCTCGGCGCGCCAGACCCCTTACTTATTCCTCAGCAACTGCTCCCATTTCATAAAAATGACGCCTGCATTCACTATGCTCTATCTAGTCCAGAGTGGGTCTTAAGGATCACTGAGTGCCAGTAAGGAAGACCATGTCAGCTGCAACACATAACGTTAAAAAAGTCGCTGAGTACCGCCAGCGCATTCTTTCTCTGCTGTTAAACAACAAAGATCTGGTCGATGGCATTCTCGGCCGGCCAGGGGATGAGAACGCCCTCAGCAAAAGCGAGCTGCTAAACCAGACTGCAGAAATCACCGGCCTGCTGGACGACATGCACGCCGCTGACCTCGCGGACCTGCTGGAAGCGCTGCCCCAAGACGAGCGACTGGCACTGTGGCGGCTGGTGGGGAACGCCAAACGCGGTCAAACGCTGGTGGAAGTTGCCGAGCCCGTGTGGGACAGCCTGATCGAAGAGATGAGCGACAAGGACCTGCTCAAAGCGATCAAGACGCTGGACGTCGATGAACAGGCCTATTTGGCACAATACCTGCCGCGTAACCTGATGGGACGCCTGTTGACCTCCATGGAGCCGGATCAACGCGCACAGGTGCGCGAGATGATCCACTACGGCAAGGACACCGTCGGCTGGATGATGGATTTTGAACTGGTCACGGTACGCCCCGACGTCACTATCGGTGCCGTACATCGCTTCTTACGCCTGCGCAAAACCATCCCGGAAGCCACCGACAAACTCTTCGTCACCGATCGTAAAAATACTCTGCTGGGTGAACTGCCGCTCACCGCCGTGCTGCTTAATGACCCGGAAACCCTGGTCCAGACGGTCATGGACAGCGACCCTACCAGCTTCCAGCCGGATGACAAGGCCGAAGCGGCAGCCAGCGCATTCGAACGTTATGACCTGATCAGCGCCCCGGTGGTCGACGCCAAGGGCAAGCTGATGGGCCGTTTGACCATCGAAGAAATCGTCGATGTGGTCAATGAAGAAAGCGACAGCAACCTGCGCCGCATGGGGGGCTTAAGCCCGGAAGAAGATGTGTTTGCCCCGGTCAGCAAGGCGGTGAAAACCCGTTGGGCATGGCTGGCCATCAACCTGTGTACCGCGTTTATCGCCTCGCGCGTCATCGGTCTGTTCGAACACACCATTTCACAACTGGTGGCGCTGGCGGCGTTAATGCCGATCGTCGCGGGGATCGGCGGCAATACCGGTAATCAGACCATCACCATGATCGTACGCGCGCTGGCACTGCACCAAATTGAGGTCGGCAACATTTCCCGCCTGATGTTCAGAGAACTGGGGGTGGCCATTATCAACGGCGTGGTCTGGGGCGGCATCATGGGCGTCGTGACCTGGCTGCTGTACGGCGACTGGGCGATGGGCGGCGTCATGACGCTGGCGATGATCCTCAACCTGCTGGTAGCCGCGCTGATGGGGGTGGTGATCCCGATGACCATGCTCAAACTGGGACGCGATCCGGCGGTAGGTTCCAGCGTATTGATCACCGCTCTGACCGATACCGGCGGCTTCTTT
This sequence comes from Serratia sp. AXJ-M, assembly GCF_046531865.1. Classification (NCBI taxonomy): domain Bacteria; kingdom Pseudomonadati; phylum Pseudomonadota; class Gammaproteobacteria; order Enterobacterales; family Yersiniaceae; genus Serratia; species Serratia sp. AXJ-M. The sequence continues at coordinate 3,866,767 of NZ_CP059394.1, forward strand.
ATCTTCCTCGGACTGGCTACCTTGTTCCTGCTTTAAACCTCCAGAAGGCCGGCCACGCGCCGGCTTTTGCGTTTGCTCACTAAAGCTGTCTGATTCAGTGGGTTTTATTGCCGCGCTGTACTACCCTTTGCCAATAAACTTTCCATCTCATTCGCGTCATGACCTCGTTCAGTGACAGATGCCAGAGTTAAGGGTTGTCTATGGATATCAGCGCACCGAATCATCTCATCACGCGTCAGGGCGCCTTGTTGACGCACAGCCTGCTGGCGGCGGTGGCGGTATTTTTACTGGCATTGCTGTGCCTGACGCTGTCGAACGAATCCAGCCACTTTACCCCGCTGTGGTTCCCCACTGCCGCCATTATTGCCGTACTGTTTCGCCACTCGCCACGCCAATGGGGGTTACCGCTGCTGGCATGCGGGGTTGGCATCGTGGCCGCCAGCTTCACGCTGTTCGGCTTTAGCTGGTTCCCGGTAAAACTGACACTGATCAACCTGCTGGAAGCCGTGGTTTGCACCCTGCTGTTGCGCCGCATGCTGCTGCAGGACGATCCGCTGAACAGCCTGGCCAGTTGGCTTAAATTTGTCGTCTGCGCGGTGATATTCACCCCTTTGTTCAGCGCCCTGCTGGCCGCCTGGTGGGTTCCCGCCCCGGGGCACCCTTTCTGGCACCCCTTCAGTACCTGGTTTATTTCAGAAGCTATTGGCGTCCTGTCGCTGACGCCCATCGGGCTGGTCTATCGCCGTCGCATGCTGGATACGCTGAATCTGTACACTCTGCTGCTAACGTTGATAGTCGCGCTGACCTTCAGCTATCTGGCGCTGAGCTACCTGCCCTTTCCGTTCACCTTCGTCATTCTGCCGCTGCTGTGGGCGGCAATCGCGCTGCCGCGGCTCGAGGCTTTCGTCATCTGCTTTTGCACCACGCTGATGATCACCGTGATGATTTCCATCGGGTTGCTGCATTTTCATGCGCCCACCGGTCCGTTCAGCGATATCGAGATTTACCTGCCGATCCTGTTGATTTTGATCCCGGCGCACTCGATGGCCATGGTGATGCACGCCTTCCGGGTGGAGAAACAGCATATCGTCGAGAGTGAAACTCGCTTTCGTAATGCGTTGGAATATTCGGCCATCGGCATGGCGCTGGTGTCGCCGCAGGGGAAATGGCTGCAGGTCAATCAGGCGTTGTGCAAACTGCTCGACTATACCCCGGAGGCTCTGCGGCGCCTGACTTTCCAGGAAATCACCCACCCGGACGATCTGAACGCCGATCTGACGCAGCTGCACGATCTGCTCGACGGGCATATCAGCAGTTACACCCTGGAGAAACGCTATATTCGCAGCGACGGCGAGCACGTCTGGGCGTTACTGGCTGTATCGCTGGTGCGCGATGCCGAAGGGCTACCGCTGTATTTTATTTCGCAGGTAGAAGACATCAGCGAATTGAAACGCACGGCCGCAGAGAACCATCGACTGATGGAGCGCATTACGCTGGCGAATAAAGTGGGCGGCATCGGCGTTTGGGAATGGATGATGCGCGGCGAAGAGCTTACCTGGGACAAGCGTATGTTTGAACTTTACGACCTCAGCCCGGACCAGACGCCAACGTTTTCGCTATGGCGGACGCTGCTGGTACCGGAAGATCGTGAACGCACCGACCGTGAGATGGCCACATTGTTGAAGCGGCCGGGCCCCTTTGTTCTGGAGTTCCGACTGCTCACCCGCGAGGGAAAAGTGCGGCATATCCGCGGCCAGGGTAACGTTATTTTAGACGCTCAGGGTCTGCCGCTGCGCATGATCGGCACCAATATCGACATGACGGAGGTCCGTAATCTGACCGAAGCGCTGCACGAAGAAAAAGAGCGTCTGCACATTACGCTCGATGCGATCGGCGAAGCGGTGATATCCACCGACGACGAAATGCACATTACCTTTATGAACCCGGTGGCCGAACAAATGTGCGGCTGGCCGCTCAGTCTGGCGATCGGCATGCCCGTCGCCGGCGTGGTTCGAATGACCAACGGCAAAGACGGCGAAGAGGTAGAAAACCCGATCCAGTGCTGCCTGCAGGAAAACCGGCAGCTGTCCGCAGACTATGCCCTGGTGCTGCATGGTCGCGACGGTCGCTGTTTTGACATCCAGCAGTCGGTATCACCATTGAAAACGATCGACGGCAACGTCATGGGCGCGGTGATGGTACTGCAGGATGTCACGGCCTCGCGCGAACTGATGCAGAAGTTGAGTTACAGCGCGTCGCACGATGCCCTGACCACGCTGCCCAATCGCACCAGTTTTGAAAAGCGCCTGAAGGCCGCTATCGCCAACGCCACTGAAAAACGACTGCAGCACGCGCTGGTGTTCCTCGATCTCGACCGTTTCAAGGCGGTCAATGACAATGCCGGCCACGCCGCGGGCGACGCGCTGTTGAAAGATCTTTCCCTGTTGATGCGGCACCATCTGCGTAACAGCGACTGTCTGGCCCGGCTTGGCGGCGATGAGTTCGGGCTGATCCTGTTCGACTGCACGCGGGAACAGGCCCAGTCGCTGATACAGCAATTGGTTAATCACATCAGCCAGCACCCGTTCTTTTGGGAAGGGAAGATTTACCACGTCGGCGCCAGTGCAGGCGTAACCCGTATTGATGCCGATGCCGGCAAGAGCAGCGAGCTGCTGGCGCAGGCGGATATTGCCTGTTATACCGCCAAGCATCGCGGACGTGGCCAGGTTTATCTCTATGAGGCGCGTCAAAAAATGATCCTGGAACGTCAGCATGAACTGCTGACGCGTCAGGAAGTGACGGACATCATCAACGATGGGCAATTATTGCTGCATGTCAGGGCGGTCGCACCGCCAAAAACGCCGCTGGCGGTCTGTTTCTATCAGTTGAAACTGCAGGTGAGGGATCAGGACGGTCAGGCGCTGGCGAGCGACGATTTTATCTCCGCTGCCCGGCTATACGATCTGACGAAAGAGGTTGACCGCTGGATCATCGGGCAGATTTTGACGCAGCGCGCCCCTGATATTGCCCGCAAGGGGTTGTCCATCGCGCTGCCGCTGACAACCGACAGTCTGCTGGACGCCAGCTTCCAGGACGAGCTGCTGACAGCGCTGGACGCCTCCCCCTTGCAACCAGGGGCATTGCTGCTGGCGGTCGATGATGCGGTGGTGCTGGAGCACGCCGGCATTTGCAGGCCGTTCCTCCAGCAGTTGCAGCAACGGGGCTGCAAGCTGATCGTTAACGGTTTTGGGCACAGCCTCAACGCCTTTGACGAGTTGCATGGCCAAAAGATTGACTATATCCGCGTCGACGAACGCTTCATCACCAACGTGCACTGCAACCAGATGGACGAACTGATGGTGTCGATGCTCAATGGGGCGACGCATCGGGTGCACGCCCAAACGCTGGCCGGCCCGGCACACCAGCAGATAACGCTGAACACCCTGCAGGCGATTGGCATCGATCTGTCGGACGGCGACGCCATCGCACTGGAACAATCGCTGATGGAACTGCTCAGCGGCGGTTACTTTGGTATCCGCTAGTCGCTATTCCCAGCAATATCCCCCTGCCTTTCGAGCGGCGGCCTCGCCGCCGCATCTCATCCATTCTGCTTTTTTTGCTTAGCCCGACTGAGGTTAGTGGTATAACTAACAGGTCAAAGTTAATCGCTTGCATAACACGTGGATACGGAAATCAGCATGCGAATTAATTTTTTCCTCTCTCAATACACCTAATTGTTCAGGGATGAATGGCTATGAAAAAAGAGTGGTTTGCCGCCAGAGAGCTGACCGGCATTGCAGGACTGCCCTCCTCGCCACAGGGCATCAATTTAATGGCCCGCCGCGAAGGCTGGATCAGTCGCCGGCGCAAAGGCGTGCAGGGCAAAGCGGTGGAATACCACATCAACAGCCTGCCGATCGGCGCGCGCAGCTTACTGATACTGCAAGAAGATCCTGCTGAATATCAGGTTGAACGCCAGGATCCGCTGGCGGTGTGGATTGAGTATTACCATCATCTGAGTGAAAGCGAGCGCGAGAAGGTACTGGCCTTCCTGATGCGCGAAGGAATAGACGGCCTGCTGACGCGCATTGCTGCCAAAGACTAGCCCGTAGCCGCTACCCGACAGCCTCCGTTGACGGCGCCCAGCCATCGTTATGCCACAGATGCAGCGTGGCGTAGGAACGCCAGGGTCGCCAGCTTTCAGCATAGCGCTCAATCTGGCGTGGCGTCATGCCGGGAAAACGCTGTTTGATCAGATAATCCCCCGCCAGGAACACGTCCGGCCACGACCAGGCTCGCATGGCGATGTAGCTGGCGGTCCAACTGCCAATCCCCGGTAGCGCAGTCAGCGCCTTGATCCCCTGCTCAATATCCAGCACGTTCTCCAGTTGCAATCGCCCTTCGGTAACCGCCTGCGCAATACCGATTAACGCCGCCGCCCGTTTCAGTTGCACGCCCAAGGGGCGCAGCGCCTCAGGCTGTAATCGCGCAATCTGTTCGGCAGTGGGAAAGACGTGGGTAATGCCACCGTAGGGCTGTTCCAGCGGGGTACCCCAGAGTTCAGCCATCCGTCCAGCAAAAGTCGCCGCCATTTTGACGCTGACCAACTGCCCAAGCACCGCGCGGGTCGCCTGTTCGAATGCGTTGACGCAGCCCGGTAGCCGCAGGCCCGGCGCATCGGCAGCCAACGGCCCCAATGCCTGAGCGATAAGGTCCGGCGCGGCGTCGAGATCAAACAGTTGGCGAGTGCGGCGCAGCACTTCCGTCGTCACCCGGCTCAGGGAAGGTGCAATTTCCACCCGTACCCGATTATGCGCCTCTTCCGGCTGCACGCTGACCCAGCCACGATATTCGATGCCGCCCTGAGTGATGGCTATCGCCCGCAGGTACTGTTGCCCCTCCACCCGCTCCACACCGCTCACCGCACGGGTTTGCAAAAAACCCAGCATGCGCGACCAGTCATAGGGCGGTCGATAGCCCAGATGAAACACCAGCCCGCTGGCGACGGTACGTTCGTTACGGCCACTGCTGTTGCGCAGTGCCGAAGGGATCAGCCGGTAGCGCGCCTTGAACAGTTCGTTAAAACGCCGCAGGCTGCCGAAACCGGCGGCAAAGGCCACCTCACTCAACGGCATATCGGTATCCGCCAGCAGGCGTTTGGCCTGTAACAGCCGGTGCGACTGGGCATAATCAATCGGCGAGGCGCCAAACTGATCGGCAAAAATACGCCGCAGGTGGCGATCGGAAATGCCTAGCCGCGTTGCCAGTTGCTCGCAGCTGTGCTCCGACAGATACCCCTGCTCGATCAACTGCACCGCCACCTGAGCATAACGATTGCCGAGATCGATCAATGCCAACCCCGGCGCCAATTCCGGCCGACACTTCAGGCAGGGGCGAAACCCCGCCAGTTCCGCCGCCGCCGCGCTCGGATAAAACGTGCAGTTTTCAATTTTTGGCGTACGGGCGCTACACACCGGGCGACAATAAATACCGGTCGACGAAACGCCGACGAAGAAGCGACCGTCAAATTTGCGATCGCGCGCACTCAGTGCTTCATACAACGCCTGCTGTTGGTTTTTCATAGCCACGCTCGGGGTCAGTTTTTTGTGCATTATGCGACTCGATGGGTGCGCTGACGTGCGAGATTCGGACATTAAGTTAAGCATGCTAGCGCCGTCGCCGCTAAATTTTTCGTCAGTTAAGCGCTCTCAGATTGCCCAGGGGCCGAGTCTCGGGTAAAGTCGCCCCCCTTCATTGGCATGGGGATAGAGAAAAGACATGTTTATTGGATTTGACTACGGAACGGCCAACTGTTCCGTCGCAGTGATGCGAGAAAATGGCCCCGAGCTGCTGACGCTGGAAAACAACGAGCCCTATCTGCCGTCGATGCTGTGTGCTCCGACGCGCGAAGCCGTCAGCGAGTGTTTGCACCGCCACTGGCAGGTGCCGACCGCCAGCGAGGAAAACCAGCAACTGCTGCGCCGGGCAATCAACTATAACCGCGAAGAAGATATCCCGGTCGCCAGCGACAGCGTGCTGTTTGGCCTGCAGGCGCTGGCGCACTACGTTGAAGATCCGGAAGAAGTGTATTTTGTCCGCTCCCCGAAATCCTTCCTCGGCGCCAACGGCCTGAAACCACAACAGATCGCGCTGTTTGAGGATCTGGTGTGCGCCATGATGTTCCACATCAAACGTCAGGCGGAAAACGTACTGCAAGACAGCATCAGCCAGGCGGTGATCGGCCGTCCGATCAACTTCCAGGGCATCGGTGGCGAAGAAGCCAACCGCCAGGCGCAGGGTATTTTGCACCGCGCTGCCGAGCGTGCAGGCTTCAAAGACATTGAATTCCAGTTCGAACCGGTCGCCGCAGGCCTGGATTTCGAAGCGACCCTGGAAGAAGAAAAAACCGTGCTGGTGGTGGATATTGGCGGCGGGACAACCGACTGTTCGGTGCTGTTGATGGGGCCGCAATGGCGTGACCGTGCCGATCGCCAGCAAAGCCTGCTGGGCCACAGCGGTTGCCGCGTTGGCGGTAACGATCTGGACATCATGCTGGCGTTCAAACAGTTGATGCCGCTGTTCGGTATGGGTGGCGAAACTGAAAAAGGCATCGCTTTGCCTGCGTTGCCTTACTGGAACGCGGTAGCCACCAACGACGTTCCGGCGCAGATCGACTTTTACAGCGCTGCCAATGGCCGCATGCTGCGCGATTTGATCCGCGATGCCGCCGAGCCTGAAAAAGTTAAACGCCTGCTGAAAGTGCATCAGCAACGCCTGAGCTACCGTCTGGTGCGTGCCGCGGAGGAGAGTAAAATCGCCCTGTCGGCACAGCAAAACATCAGCGCTCCGCTGGCCTTCGTCCAGACTGATTTGGCAGAAACCATCAGCCAGGATCAGCTTGCCGAGGCCATCTCACAGCCGCTGCTGCGCATTCAGGAACAGGTCAGCGCCGCGCTGGCCAGTAGCCAGACCGCACCGCAGGTGATTTATCTCACCGGTGGCAGCGCACGTTCCCCGCTGTTGCGCGCCGCGCTACAACAGCAGTTGCCGGGCATTCCTATCGTCGGCGGCAACGACTTCGGCTCGGTCACCGCCGGGCTGGCTCGCTGGGCGCAGACGCTGTTCCGTTAAGGGCACCAGGGCGCGGTAGCTCAATGCCGCGCCCTGCCGCCAAGCCATTCGCTGCGAAATCAGGTACTGTATCGGCTGGAACCATAATCATGGCAGGAACAACAATGCTGATCGTTCTTTCCGGGCTGCCAGGCAGTGGTAAAACTACGCTCGCACGGGCGCTGGCTCGCGCATTACCGGCAATGCATCTGCGTATCGATACCCTTGAACAAGCTATCCGTAACAGTGGCTCCCTGGCCGATGACGTCGGCCCCGCCGGGTATTTTGCCGCTTATGGCGTTGCCGAAGACAACCTGCGTCTGGGCCACTGGGTGATTGCCGACTCGGTCAACCCGTTGCCGGTCACTCGCGAAGCCTGGCATAACGTCGCACAACGGGCTGGTGTAGCCTGCATAGATTTTGAGGTGGTTTGCTCAGACAGTGCCGAGCACCGTCGCAGGGTTGAAACCCGCGACGGGGACGTTGCCGGACTGCGCCTCCCTAACTGGCACAGCGTCACCCGCCACGATTACCTACCCTGGCATACCCCGGTGGCCCGTATTGATACCGCAGGCCAGCCAGTGGAAGCCAGCGTGGCTCAGTTGCTGTCCTTGATTAACGCCGTCGGCAACTGAGCAGGTCACCAGGCGCTGGCGTCGTTCAGGATGCGGATATCCTCGGCATCCAGCCGCAGCCGGGTAGCGCTGATCAGCTCATCCAACTGCTTTAGCGACGTGGCGCTGACGATCGGCGCGGTGATGTCCGGCCGCGCTATCAGCCAGGCCAGTGAAACCTGCGTTGGCGAGGTGTGGTGTTTTTCCGCAACCCGATCCAGCGCAGCCAAGATCTTGAAACCGCGTGGATTAAGGTATCGCTCAACGATGGTGTCACCACGTTGGCTCTTGCCGATATCTTTTTCACTGCGGTATTTGCCGGTCAGGAAACCGCTGGCCAGCGAGAAGAAGTTAATCACGCCCAATCCATGGCGCTGCACCACCGGCGCCAGGCTGCGTTCATACTCCTCACGCGCATAAAGATTGTACTCCGGTTGCAGGGTCTCATAGCGCGCCAACCCATTCTCTTCACTGACTTTCAATGCCTCCTCCAGACGATCGGCCTGATAGTTGGAAGCGCCTATCGCCCGCACCTTACCGGCCTTGATCAAGTCGTCGAACGCCGCCAGGGTTTCCGCCAACGGCGTGTCCCGGTCGTCGTCATGCGATTGATAAAGGTCGATATAATCGGTCTGCAAACGCCGCAGTGAATCCTCTACCGCCTGCTGGATATAGCGTGGTGACAGCCCCTGCTTACCCTCGCCCATCGGCTTGCCGACTTTGGTAGCGATGATCACCTGGTCACGCTTGCCGCTCTTTTTTAGCCACTGGCCGATGGTGGTTTCCGATTCACCGCCCTGATTGCCCGGCACCCAGCTCGAGTACACGTCGGCGGTATCGATAAAGTTGAGCTGATTTTCCACCAGCGCATCCAACAGGCTGAATGAAGTTTCGCGATCCGCCGTCCAGCCAAACACGTTACCGCCGAAGGTCAATGCCGGCACTTTGATGCCCGAACGGCCCAGTTCTTTATGACTCATTGCATGCTCCATGGAGTTGATGATTCGCAGGATAATTATTAGCGCGAAAGCAGGAAATCCGCTAAAACGCATTCGCTATAAGCCGGATGGCAACGCTTATAAACATAGCATGATCAAATCTACAACTTATTCGGACAATGCTGACGGTTCCTCCATATTTCCTTCATTTTTATGCCGTCTTTCCTCGCTAAACTAGTATTCTGTAAGGAGTGTAACTTTTTTGGCAATGAGTGCCCGCACGCCTGCCTTTTGGAGAGATTTTCGCCACCATGAATGCAAAAAACCCACGTCGTTCACTGTTACTACGCCTGTTGGTGGTGGTTATTGTGGCTATTGCCGCCGTGCTGATTTGGCGTCACTTCAGCGCTCCGCAGCCGGCCGACAATGCTGCCCCTGGGGCGCGTCACGCCGGTGGGGGCAAAGCGGCGGCAGGCGCAGGACGACGGGGAGCGCCAATGTCACCGGTACAGGCTGCGACCGCCACGCAGCAAACGGTGCCACGTTACCTTTCCGGGCTGGGCACGGCTACCGCCGCCAACACCGTGACCGTCACCAGTCGGGTCGATGGCCAACTGATGGCGATTCACTTCACCGAAGGGCAACAGGTCAAAGCCGGCGATTTGCTGGTTGAAATTGACCCGCGTCCGTTCCAGGTACAGCTGGCTCAAGCGCAGGGACAACTGGCCAAAGATCAGGCCACCCTCGCCAATGCCCGGCGCGATCTGGCACGTTATCAGCAACTGGCCAAAACCAATCTGGTGTCGCGGCAGGATCTGGACACTCAGCTGTCGCTGGTGCAACAGACCGAAGGCGCAATCAAAGCCGATCAGGGCTCCGTCGACAGCGCCAAGCTGCAAATCACCTACAGCCGTATCACCGCACCAATTGACGGTCGTGTCGGTCTGAAGCTGGTGGACGTCGGTAATTACATCACCAGCGGCAGCACCACCGGCATTGTGGTGATCACCCAAACTCACCCTATCGATGTGGTATTTACCCTGCCTGAGGCTACTATCAGCGATTTGATCAAAGCGCAAAAAGCTGGCCCGGTCAGCGTCGAAGCCTGGGATCGCACCAACCAAAATCTGCTGTCGACCGGTTCACTGCTGAGCCTGGATAACCAGATCGACACCACCACCGGCACCATCAAACTGAAAGCGCGCTTCACCAACGAGGACGACGCGCTGTTCCCCAACCAATTTGTTAATGCACGCCTGAAAGTGGCAACGCTGCTGGATGCGATCGTTATCCCTACGGCGGCCTTGCAGATGGGCAACGAAGGCAACTTCGTCTGGACCCTGAGCGAAGATAACAAGGTCAGTAAACACTTGGTGACCACCGGCGTGCAGGACAGCCAAAAAGTGGTGATTAACGCCGGGCTGAACGCTGGTGACCGGGTGGTGACCGACGGCATAGATCGCCTGACCGAAGGCATGCAGGTTGAGGTGGTCACGCCGCAGGCGGCTTCTGCGGCCGGCAAACCAATCCACTCACCTCGCACCCAGGGGAAATCCTGATGCAGGTGATGCCACCTAACGCCGGCGGCGGTCCATCCCGCCTGTTTATACTGCGGCCGGTTGCCACCACGCTGTTGATGCTGGCGATCCTGCTGGCGGGGATCATCGGTTATCGCGCTCTGCCGGTGTCCGCCCTGCCGGAGGTCGACTATCCGACCATTCAGGTGGTCACGCTGTATCCCGGAGCCAGCCCGGACGTGGTCACCTCGGCGATCACGGCTCCGCTGGAGCGTCAGTTTGGCCAGATGTCCGGCCTCAAGCAGATGGCATCGCAAAGTTCCGGTGGCGCCTCGGTCGTCACCTTGCAATTCCAGCTTGAGCTGCCGCTCGACGTCGCCGAACAGGAAGTGCAGGCGGCAATCAACTCCGCCACTAACCTGTTACCGAACGATCTGCCCTACCCGCCGATTTACAGCAAGGTTAACCCGGCCGATCCACCGATCCTGACGCTGGCCGTGACCTCCAGCGCCATGCCGATGACCCAGGTGGAAGACATGGTGGAAACCCGTGTCGCGCAGAAAATATCGCAGGTCACCGGCGTCGGACTGGTGACCATTTCCGGTGGCCAACGGCCGGCAGTCCGCGTGAAGCTCAATGCGGCGGCCGTTGCCGCCTACGGTCTGGACAGCGAAACCATCCGCACCGCCATCAGCAACGCCAACGTCAACTCTGCCAAAGGTAGCCTGGACGGCCCGACGCGTTCGGTCACCCTTTCGGCCAATGACCAGATGAAATCAGCCGACGACTATCGTCAGCTGATTGTCGCTTACCAGAACGGTGCGGCTATCCGCCTGCAGGATATCGCCACCATCGAACAAGGCGCGGAAAATACCCGGCTGACGGCCTGGGCCAATAAGCAGCCGGCCATCGTGCTCAATATTCAGCGCCAGCCAGGCGTAAACGTCATCACCACCGCCGACAGCATCCGCGAGATGCTGCCTCAGTTGATTAAAAGCCTGCCCAAGTCGGTCGACGTCAAGGTGCTGACCGATCGAACCACCACCATTCGCGCCTCAGTCAGCGACGTGCAGTTCGAGCTGCTCTTGGCGGTAGCACTGGTGGTGATGGTGATTTACGTGTTCTTGCGCAATGTCCCGGCCACTATTATTCCCAGCGTCGCCGTACCGCTGTCGTTGATCGGTACCTTCGCCGCCATGTACTTTTTGGACTTTTCGATCAATAACCTGACGCTGATGGCGCTGACTATCGCCACCGGTTTTGTGGTCGATGACGCCATCGTGGTGATCGAGAACATTTCACGCTATATCGAAAAGGGCGAGAAACCGCTCGACGCCGCCTTAAAAGGCGCCGGCGAAATCGGCTTCACCATTATTTCACTGACCTTCTCGCTGGTAGCCGTGCTGATCCCCTTGCTGTTTATGGGCGATATCGTTGGCAGGTTGTTCCGTGAATTTGCCGTGACGCTGGCGGTGGCAATTTTGATTTCGGCGGTGGTTTCGCTGACGCTGACGCCGATGATGTGCGCACGCATGCTGAGCCACGAATCCCTGCGCAAGCAGAACCGTTTTTCCGCCGCTTCTGAACGCTTCTTTGACCGGGTCATCGCCCGCTACGGCAAATGGCTGAAAACCGTGCTGAATCATCCCTGGTTGACGCTAGGCGTGGCGTTCAGCACGCTGGTGCTCACCGTCTTGCTTTACCTGCTGATCCCGAAAGGATTCTTCCCGGTACAGGACAACGGCATTATTCAGGGCACGCTGGAGGCACCGCAGTCGGTGTCGTTCAGTAATATGGCCGAGCGCCAACAGCAGGTGGCGGCAGAAATCCTCAAGGATCCGGCGGTGGAGAGCCTGACGTCGTTTGTTGGCGTCGATGGCAGCAACGCCACGCTCAACAGCGGCCGGTTGCAAATCAACCTCAAACCTTTGAGCGAACGCAGCGACCGTATTCCGGCCATCATCACTCGTCTGCAGCAGTTGAGCACACAGTTTCCTGGCGTGAAGCTGTATCTGCAACCGGTGCAGGATCTGACCATCGACACCCAGGTCAGCCGCACCCAGTACCAGTTTACCCTGCAGGCCATGTCGCTGGACGAGCTCAGCCTGTGGGTACCGCAGCTGATGGCGGAATTGAAACAGGCACCGCAGTTGGCGGACGTCACCAGTAACTGGCAGGATCAAGGACTGGTGGCCTACGTGAACGTCGATCGCGATTCGGCTTCCCGCCTCGGTATCAGTATGAGTGACGTGGATAACGCCCTGTACAACGCTTTCGGCCAGCGGTTGATCTCCACCATTTACACCCAGGCCAATCAGTACCGGGTGGTGCTGGAACATGACGTCAGCACCACGCCAGGGTTGGCGGCGCTGAGTGAGATCCGCCTGACCAGCAGCAACGGCACCATCGTGCCGCTGAACACCATTGCCAAAATCGAAGAGCGTTTCGGACCGCTATCGGTCAATCATCTCGATCAGTTCCCGGCGGCCACCATCTCCTTTAACGTGGCCGGCAATTATTCGCTTGGGGAAGCGGTCGACGCCATCACCCTGGCGGAAAAAAATCTCGATATGCCGAAAGATATCACCACCCAGTTCCAGGGCGCGACGCTGGCGTTCCAGGCGGCGTTGGGGGGGACCCTGTGGCTGATCCTGGCGGCGGTGGTAGCGATGTATATCGTGCTGGGCGTGCTGTATGAGAGCTTTATTCATCCGGTTACCATTCTTTCAACCTTGCCCACCGCCGGGGTCGGTGCCTTGCTGGCACTGATGATGGCCGGCAGCGAACTGGATGTGATCGCCATCATCGGCATCATCTTGCTGATCGGCATCGTGAAGAAAAACGCCATCATGATGATCGACTTCGCGCTGGCCGCCGAACGTGAGCAAGGTATGACGCCGTACGATGCGATTTATCAGGCCTGCCTGCTGCGTTTCCGGCCGATACTGATGACCACGCTGGCGGCGTTGCTGGGGGCACTGCCGCTGATGCTCAGCACCGGCGTCGGCGCGGAACTGCGACACCCGCTCGGGGTTTGCATGGTCGGCGGGCTGGTAATGAGCCAGATCCTGACGCTGTTCACCACCCCGGTGATCTACCTGCTGTTTGACAAGCTGGCGCGTAACACTCGCCGGCAGCCGGATGTGCAGGAGCTGCCGTGAAATTCTTCGCCCTGTTCATCTACCGACCGGTGGCCACCACGCTGCTGACGTTGGCAATTGCCATCAGCGGTGTGATTGGTTTTAGCCTGTTGCCAGTATCGCCGCTGCCACAGGTCGACTATCCGGTGATTTCGATCAGCGCTTCGTTGCCGGGTGCCGATCCGGAAACCATGGCCTCGTCGGTGGCTACGCCGCTGGAACGCGCTCTGGGCCGGATAGCCGGGGTCAATGAAATGACCTCGATGAGTTCACTCGGCAGCACCCGGGTCATTTTGCAGTTCGATCTCGACCGTGATATCAACGGCGCGGCCCGTGACGTGCAGGCGGCGATCAACGCGGCGCAAAGCCTGTTGCCCACCGGTATGCCGAGCCGCCCGAGCTACCGTAAGGTCAATCCGTCAGACGCGCCAATCATGATCCTGACGCTGACCTCCGACACCTACAGCCAGGGCCAGCTTTACGACTTCGCCTCGACTCAGCTGGCGCAAAAAATCGCCCAGACCGAAGGGGTAGGCGACGTCTCGGTGGGCGGCAGTTCACTGCCTGCTGTGCGGGTCGAACTTAACCCAAGTGCGCTGTTCAATCAGGGGATATCGCTCGATGCGGTGCGCCAAACCATCAGTGATGCCAACGTACGCAGGCCGCAGGGTTCGGTAGACAATCAGCAGCAGCGCTGGCAGATCCAGGCTAATGATGAATTGAAAACCGCCGAGGCTTATCGCCCGCTGATTATCCACTACAACAACGGCGCGGCGGTGCGCCTGAGTGACGTGGCCGAGATCAAAGACTCGGTACAGGACGTACGCAACGCCGGGATGACCAACGCCAAACCGGCGATTATTCTGGCCATCAGCCGGGCGCCGGACGCCAACATCATCGAAACCGTCGATCGCATTCGCGCCGAGTTGCCCGCCTTGCAAGACAACATCCCGGCGTCCATTCAGCTGAATATCGCGCAGGATCGCTCGCCAACCATCCGTGCTTCGCTGGCGGAAGTGGAACAGTCGCTGGTGATCGCCATTGGGCTGGTGATATTGGTGGTGTTCATCTTCCTGCGGTCCGGGCGCGCGACGCTGATCCCGGCGGTGGCAGTACCGGTGTCGCTGATCGGCTCTTTTGCCGCGATGTACCTGTGCGGCTTCAGCCTGAATAACCTGTCGCTGATGGCGCTGACCATCGCCACCGGCTTTGTGGTCGATGATGCCATCGTGGTGCTGGAAAATATTTCGCGCCACGTCGAAGCCGGCATGAAACCGCTGAACGCCGCGTTACAGGGGGTTCGGGAGGTCGGCTTTACCGTGCTGTCGATGAGCGTGTCGCTGGTGGCGGTATTTATCCCGCTGCTGTTGATGGAAGGCCTGCCCGGCAGGCTGTTCCGCGAGTTTGCCGTCACTCTGTCAGTCTCGATCGGGCTGTCGTTGATTATCTCTCTGACGCTGACGCCGATGATGTGCGCCTACCTGCTGCGTCACCAGCCGCCGCGAGCGCAGCGGCGCATTCGTGGTTTCGGTAAAATGCTGCTGGCGCTGCAAAAAGGCTATGGACGCTCGCTGAGTTGGGTGCTTGGCCATTCACGCTGGGTATTGGCCTTATTTCTCGCCACCATCGCGCTCAATGTCTGGCTGTATATCAGCATTCCGAAAACCTTCTTCCCGGAGCAGGACACCGGCCGACTGATGGGCTTTATCCAGGCAGACCAGAGCATCTCCTTCCAGGCTATGCGCGTTAAGCTGGAAGATTTCATGAAGATCGTGCGTGAAGATCCGGATGTGGAAAACGTCACCGGTTTCACCGGCGGTTCACGCACCAACAGCGGATCGATGTTTATCTCGTTGAAACCGCTGTCGGTGCGCAGCGACGATGCACAGAAAGTGATTGCCCGGCTGCGTGCCCGGTTAGCGAAAGAACCGGGAGCCAGTCTGTTCCTGATGGCGGTGCAGGATATCCGCGTCGGCGGCCGGCAGGCTAACGCCAGTTACCAGTACACGCTGTTGGCGGACGATCTCGCCGCGCTGCGCGAATGGGAACCGAAAATTCGTATTGCGCTGGCTGCACTGCCAGAGCTGGCAGACGTCAACTCCGATCAGCAGGACAAAGGTTCAGAAATGGATCTGGTTTACGATCGCGAGACCATGGCCCGTTTGGGTATTTCGGTTTCCGATGCCAACAACCTGCTGAATAACGCCTTTGGCCAACGTCAGATTTCGACTATCTATCAACCGCTCAATCAGTACAAAGTGGTGATGGAAGTCGCTCCCCCATACACCCAGGACGTCAGCTCACTGGACAAAATGTTTGTGATCAACAAAGACGGCAAGGCAATCCCGCTGTCCTACTTTGCCAGTTGGCGGCCCGCCAATGCACCGCTGTCGGTCAATCATCAGGGTCTGTCGGCCGCGTCGACTATTTCGTTTAACCTGCCGGATGGCGGCAGCCTGTCGGACGCCACCTCCGCCGTAGAGCGAACCATGACGGCGCTCGGCGTGCCTTCCACCGTACGCGGCGCTTTTGCCGGGACCGCCCAGGTGTTCCAGGAAACGCTGAAATCTCAGTTGCTGCTGATCGCCGCCGCCATCGCTACTGTGTATATCGTGCTGGGCATTCTTTATGAAAGTTACATTCATCCGCTGACCATTCTGTCCACCCTGCCCTCCGCCGGAGTGGGTGCCCTGCTGGCGCTGGAGCTGTTCGGTGCGCCCTTCAGCCTGATAGCGTTGATAGGCATTATGCTGTTGATCGGTATCGTGAAGAAAAACGCCATCATGATGGTCGATTTTGCCCTCGACGCGCAGCGCAATGGCGGCATCAGCGCACATGACGCCATTTTCCAGGCGTGCCTGCTGCGATTCAGGCCAATCATGATGACCACCCTGGCGGCGCTGTTTGGCGCATTGCCGCTGGTGTTGACCCACGGCGACGGCGCCGAGCTGCGCCAGCCGCTTGGCATCACCATCGCCGGCGGCCTGATCGTCAGCCAGCTGTTGACGCTGTACACCACCCCGGTGGTGTACCTGTATTTTGACCGGCTGCAGATGAAATTCCGTCGCGGCAAGAAACTGGATCCATTGCCTCAATAATGGCCACCCGATGCTGATAAAACACACCGCCTCCGTACAATGGCAACTTTGGATCGTGGCATTCGGCTTCTTTATGCAGACGCTCGACACCACTATCGTCAACACCGCCCTGCCGTCGATGGCCGTCAGCCTGGGGGAGAACCCGCTGCGCATGCAGTCGGTGATTGTCTCCTATGTGCTGACGGTGGCGGTGATGCTGCCTGCCAGCGGCTGGTTGGCGGATCGATTTGGGGTGCAGCGGGTGTTCTTCAGCGCCATCGTGTTGTTTACTCTGGGGTCCATTCTGTGCGCCCGTTCTGAGACGCTGAATGAGCTGATCGCCTCGCGCGTGATCCAGGGCATCGGCGGCGCCATGATGGTACCGGTGGGTCGCCTGACGGTGATGAAAATCGTCCCGCGCGAACAGTATATGGCCGCGATGACCTTCGTCACCCTGCCCGGCCAAATTGGCCCGTTAATGGGGCCGGCGTTGGGCGGTTTTCTGGTGCAGTACGCCAGTTGGCACTGGATTTTCCTGATCAATATCCCGGTGGGGATCGCCGGTGCCATCGCCACGTTGCTGCTGATGCCCAATTACCGCATGCAGACCCGTCGCTTCGACATCAGCGGCTTTATCATGCTGGCGATCGGCATGGCGACGCTGACGCTGGCGCTCGACGGCCACAAAGGAATGGGGCTCTCCTCGCCCGCCATCGCCGCGCTGGTGGTTGCCGGCATCGCGGCACTGGCGGGTTACTGGTGGCATGCGCATGGCAACAGCCGCGCATTGTTCTCACTGCGGTTATTCAAAACCCAAACCTATAAAGTGGGGCTGACGGCCAGCCTGCTGGGCCGTATCGGCAGCGGCATGTTGCCCTTTATGACACCGCTGTTTATGCAGGTCGGCATGGGCTTCTCCCCGTTCCACGCCGGGCTGATGATGATCCCGATGATTATCGGCAGCATGGGAATGAAACGCATTGTGGTGCGGGTGGTTAACCGTTTCGGTTACCGTAACGTGCTGGTTGCCGCCACGCTGATGCTGGCGTTGATCAGCCTGAGTTTCCCGCTGGTGGCGATGCTGGGCTGGATCTGGCTGCTGCCGGTAGTACTGTTCTTCCAGGGCATGGTCAACTCATTGCGCTTCTCGGCCATGAACACCCTGACGCTGAAAGATCTGCCGGATCGACTGGCCAGCAGCGGCAACAGCCTGCTGTCGATGGTGATGCAGCTGTCGATGAGCCTCGGCGTCAGCATCGCCGGTATTCTGATCGGCAGCTTTGCCCATCATCAGGTGGTTACCGACAGCCCGGCCATCCATAGCGCATTTATTTACAGCTACTGTTGCATGGCGTTGATCATCGCGCTGCCCGCGCTGGCCTTCGCCCGCGTTCCGGCCGATACCGCCCCCAACCGTACGCTGACCAAAGAGCCGGGGACCGGCTCCACGAGGTTGCAATAATGAAAATAGGCATCACCGGCAAGCTGTTCATGGCCATTTTCGCCACCTGCATGTTGGTGCTCATTACCATGCATTGGGGCGTTCGCATCAGCTTCGAGCGCGGTTTTATCGACTACATCAAAAACAGCAACGAGCAGCGCATCAACATGCTGAGCGAAGCATTGGAAGAACAGTACAGTCGTCACGGTAACTGGGTTTTTCTGCGTAATAACGATCAGGTGATTTACCAGATCATGCGTTCGTTCGAACAAAACAGCGACAGCAGCCACAATTTGCCGCCCAAAGGCTGGCGCACCCAGTTTTGGGTGGTGGACAGCCAGTACAACCGGCTGGTGGGGCACTCCGGCCCGGTACCGAAGGAGGGTCCGCGTCATCCGATCCGCTACAACAATGAAATCGTCGGCTGGGTAATTACGACGCCCATAGAGAGGCTGACACGTAATACCGACATCAGTTTCGATCAGCAGCAAAGACGCACCAGTTGGATGATTGTCGCCCTGTCCACCCTGCTGGCAGCGGCGGTCACCTGGCTGATGTCGCGCGGGTTGCTGGCGCCGGTCAAACGGCTGGTAGCCGGTACCCACCGGCTGGCGGCTGGCGATTTCAGCACCCGCGTAGCCGTCAGCAGCCAGGATGAACTGGGCCGGCTGGCGCATGACTTCAACCAGCTCGCTACCTCATTGGAAAAAAATGAGCAGATGCGGCGCGCCGTGATGGCCGACGTCTCGCACGAGTTGCGCACCCCGCTGGCGGTGCTGCGCGGTGAGCTGGAGGCGCTGCAGGACGGCGTACGCCAACCTACGGCTGCTTCGCTGGGATCCTTGCAGGCCGAAGTCTCCACCCTGACCAAACTGGTGGACGATCTGCATCAACTGTCGTTATCCGATCTCGGTGCGCTCGCCTACCGTAAATCGCAGGTTGATTGCGTGCATTTACTGCAAATCGCGGTTGCCAGCTTCCGCGAGCGTTTTCACGCCAAAGGGTTGGACATCGTGACCCAACTGCCAGAACAGGCACCGCTGTTTGGTGACCCGGACAGACTTAACCAACTATTCAACAACCTGCTGGAAAACAGCCTGCGTTACACCGACGCCGGTGGCAAGCTGGAGATTGGCGCCCAGACGCAGCCAGGCCGCCTGCTGATTTACTGGCAGGATAGCGCACCGGGCGTCAATGACGATCAGTTGGCGCGCATTTTCGAACGTTTTTACCGTACCGAAGGTTCGCGTAACCGCGCCAGTGGCGGCTCCGGTCTGGGGTTGTCAATCTGTCAAAACATAGTGGAAGCACACAACGGGACGATCTACGCCCAGCACTCGCCTTTGGGCGGCGTGCGGATTACAGTAGAATTCGCCACCCCGGTAATGAATAAGGCGTCATGATGGAAACCCAGAATCAACCGTTGCAAATTATGATTGTTGAAGATGAGCCCAAGCTCGGCCAACTGCTGGTGGACTACCTGCAGGCGGCGGGATATGCCACGCGCTGGCTGACCAACGGCAGCGAGGTGGTCCCGGCGGTACATGAACATTCGCCGGCGCTGATCCTGTTGGATCTGATGCTGCCGGGCAGCGATGGGTTAACGGTATGCCGAGAATTGCGCCGTTTCACCGATATTCCGGTGGTGATGGTGACGGCAAAAATTGAAGAGATCGACCGCCTGCTGGGGCTGGAGATCGGTGCAGACGATTATATCTGCAAACCTTACAGCCCGCGTGAAGTGGTTGCGCGCGTAAAAACCATTCTGCGTCGCTGCTATCGCCCATTGGACAATATGCAGGAAGAAACGCAGCTTCACATTGACGAACCGCGCTTTCAGGCCAGCTATCAGGGGCAGATGCTGGATCTCACTCCGGCGGAGTTTCGCCTGTTGAAAACCCTGGCCAGCCAGCCGGGCAACGTGTTCTCGCGCGAGCAGCTGCTGAATAATCTGTATGACGACTACCGGGTGGTGACCGACCGTACCATCGACAGCCACATCAAAAACCTGCGGCGCAAACTGGAGCTGATCGACGGCGAAAAATCATTTATCCGCTCCGTGTACGGCGTCGGTTACCGCTGGGAGTCCGAACCTTGCCGCCTGGTGAACGGGCTTTAATCGGCCCTAGGTCCAGTCTTCTACCGTCAGGCCTGGCACCATGGCAAACGCCCGGTCGTTAGTCACTATTGTCGCTCCGCGGCTCTGCGCGTGGGCGGCAATAAGCTGATCCAGGGCCCCCATCACCCGCCCCTTTTGCGTCATTTCCGCCCGCAGCGTGCCATAGCAGTGCGCGGCTTCACTGTCCCAGGCATATACCGTCACGGAATCAAGAAATGCCGCGACCGTCGCTTTCAGCGCAAGGTTCTGCCGCTTGGCTACGCCATAAAGCAGTTCCGCCTGCGTAATGCTGGAAATGCATACCGCAGAAGGCGGGATTTTTTCCATTAGGCTCAGCAAGCGGGGATGCCGACGGAACAGTTGGCTGACCGTATTGGTGTCAAACATATACATGCTTACTCTTCCCCGGCGAACGGATCGCGGGTGGCACTGCCCTGCTGACGTTCATCAGCCGCCAGAAAGTCATGCGGTACCTGCGTTTTTTCGATCATTTGCAGCAGCGGAGCCCAGCTGTCAGGTTTGGCCGGATATTTAGATAAAATCACGTTTCCCTCCCGATCGCGGCGGATATACACACGATCTGTATCAAATTCGAATTCCACGGGTAACCTCACCGCCTGATTTCTGCCGTTTTTAAACAGTTTCGCGACCCTTTCCATTTCCATCCCCCTTAACAGGCATAGGCCTAAGCATATGCCTGTTAAGGGGAGATGCCAATATGCGGCGCTTATTTTTTGACCGCAATAATGCAACGGCCTCACCCTAGCCTTCCCAGGTTGCGGTTGAAAGACTGCGTGCTCAAGAATGCGGCGGGCTGCGCAAAATTTCGGCATGACAATCCCCCGTTAGCTTCCCGTGCTACAGCAGTATCCGCTGGCCAAAACTCCCTGTCAGCGCAAAAAAATGGCGTTTTTTTTGCGCTACCCTTCTCAAGTCCGGTTTATTAGCCGCTCAATTTCAAGCCATTGGCTACACTTACATCACTAATCGGAACCCACAGGAGAAGAACCATGGCAATCGGTCACTATGAGCTGAAAAAAGCAAAGAATGGGCAATACCACTTCAACCTGAAAGCCAGCAATGGCGAAATCATTCTGGCCAGCGAGATGTACGCCAGCAAGGCCTCGGCGGAGAATGGCATTGCCTCGGTGCAAACCAATTCCCCCCACGAAGCACAATACGAACTGAAGCACAGCACCAGCAATCAGCCTTATTTCGTGCTGAAAGCCAAAAACCATCAGGTGATCGGCGTCAGTGAGATGTACAGCTCTGAAACTGCGGCAAAGAACGGTATTCAGTCGGTGATCAAAAACGGTCCAGCCACCGACGTGCGCGATCTGAGCGCGTAATGCATCTGTAAGGCGCGCGATGTCCGCCATCGCGCGTTTTTCTTATGACCAGGATCAATCTCCCTGTAATAAATCCGGTTACCTGCTGATTTCTCGCCGCGCTGCGGCTACAATTCCCCCGCTTTTACTGCGCCATTTGGGGCGCGTTATACCCACTGGCTTTCATACAGCAGCTAGGCGGCAAGTTCGTGAGTCTCCGGGAGCTTGGTAGACCAAGTGACTGGGGTGAACGAATGCAGCCAACAACGCTGCGGTTAGAAAGACAGAGGTATACTGACCTGAAATCAGACCGAGACTCATTATGTTTACACCGGAACTCCTCTCCCCAGCCGGCACGCTGAAAAACATGCGTTACGCCTTTGCCTATGGCGCCGACGCGGTTTATGCAGGCCAGCCGCGTTACAGCCTGCGGGTACGTAACAATGAATTCAACCACGAGAATCTGGCGCAGGGAATTAACGAAGCCCATGCGTTGGGAAAACGCTTCTACGTGGTAGTGAATATCGCCCCGCACAATGCCAAGCTGAAAACCTTCCTGCGCGATCTTAAACCCGTGATCGACATGGGCCCGGACGCGCTGATCATGTCCGATCCCGGCCTGATCATGATGGTGCGTGAAGCCTTCCCGCAGATGGATATCCACCTGTCGGTGCAGGCAAATGCGGTAAACTGGGCGACGGTAAAATTCTGGCAGCAAATGGGCCTGACGCGGGTGATCCTGTCGCGTGAACTGTCGCTGGAAGAGATCGCCGAAATCCGCACCCAGGTGCCGGAGATGGAACTGGAAATCTTCGTCCACGGTGCGCTGTGCATGGCCTACTCCGGCCGCTGCCTGCTGTCCGGCTATATCAACAAACGCGATCCTAACCAGGGCACCTGCACCAACGCCTGCCGCTGGCAGTACAAAGCGGAAGAAGGTAAAGAAGACGAGACCGGCAACATCGTGCATATGCATGAACCGATCCCGGTACAGACCGTCGAGCCGACGTTGGGCATCGGGGCCCCCACCGACAAGGTGTTCATGCTGTCCGAAGCGCAGAAACCCGGTGAATACATGAGCGCCTTTGAGGATGAACACGGCACTTACATCATGAACTCGAAGGATTTGCGCGCCATCCAGCACGTGGAGCGCCTGACGCAACTTGGTGTGCATTCGCTGAAGATTGAAGGCCGCACCAAATCCTTCTACTACTGCGCGCGTACCGCGCAGGTCTATCGTCGCGCCATCGATGACGCCGTCGCCGGCAAGCCTTTCGATCCCACTCTGTTGACCACGCTCGAAGGCCTGGCACATCGGGGTTACACCGAAGGCTTCCTGCGCCGTCACGTACATGAAGCGCAGCAAAACTACGATTACGGTTCATCGCTGTCTGAGCGCCAACAGTTTGTCGGCGAATTCACCGGGGTACGGCGTGACGGCTGGGCTGAAGTTGACGTGAAAAACAAATTCCTGCTCGGCGACAGCGTAGAAATGATGACCCCAGGAGGTAACGTCTTGTTTACCCTGGAGAGCATGCAAAATAAGAAAGGTGAAGCGATCGACGTGGCGCCGGGTAACGGCCATATCGTTTATTTGCCGATCCCGCAAGATATCGTTCTCAATTACGCGTTGCTGATCCGAAATTTGCCGGATACCAATACTCCTGCGGCATAAAATGCAGGGAGCGATCCTTTAATGGCATTTTTTAGCAAATATTAGAATTGGATCACATCAATTACTCCGCAGCTTGGTTAACATCAGGCTGCTTAAAACTAAGAACGAAAAAGATTTGCATAGCAATACTAGGAACCACCTCCTTAGCCAGTCCAATCTCCCTTGGACTGGCTTTTTCTTTGATATCGTAAAATAATCCTATCTAATATATCCATTAGCTTTCAATTCACTGACTTGCCTATTTTTCATTACGGCCTGTTGTCATGGCGATATAAAAATAAAGCTACAACGATTAATTAATGCATTAACAAAAACCACTAACTTTCCCACGGATATATCTTAATTTAAGTCAATCCTGCAGAAATAATCTCTGCCAGGTCAGGATTAATCAGAATTAACTGAATATTCTGATGGCCTGCCGCCGATGGGTAGTTTATCGTTGCCCTATAGTTTACAGCCGGGAGATATCGGGAATGCATTCACCAGCACCAGCGCTTCTTATCATTAACGGCAAAGGCGCCGGCAACGACGAGGTTCGCCTTGCAGTACAAAAGTTGCGAGATGAAGGCCAGCCTCTTCACGTTCGCGTAACCTGGGAACAGGGTGACGCAGCGCGTTACGCACGGGAAGCCTGCCAACTGGGTGTTAAAACGCTGATTGCCGGCGGTGGTGACGGCACCATCAACGAAGTGGCTGCGGCGCTAACGGCCTTGCCGGCGGCCGGGCGCCCGGTACTGGGTATTCTGCCGCTGGGCACCGCCAATGACTTTGCCATGGCCTGCAACATTCCTTTGATGCCGGAACAGGCATTGCGGTTGGCAGTAAAAGGCCGCGCGGTGCCGATAGACCTGGCGAAAGTGAACGATGAACGCTATTTCATCAATATGGCGACCGGCGGATTCGGCACACGCATCACCACCGAAACACCAGAAAAGCTGAAGGCGGCGCTGGGTGGCGTGTCCTACTTTATCCACGGTTTGTTGCGCATGGATACGCTCAAGGCCGACCGCTGCGAGATCCGCGGGCCGGATTTCCACTGGGCAGGCAATGCGTTGGTCATCGGCATCGGCAATGGCAAACAGGCCGGAGGTGGTCAGCAACTCTGCCCGGACGCGCTGATCAACGACGGCTTGCTGCAACTGCGCCTGTTGATCGCGGATGAACTACTGCCGGCGCTGGTAGCCAGCCTGTTTAACGATGAAGAAAACAAAAACGTCATCAGCGCCGCACTGCCGTGGTTGGAGATCAAGGCCCCGCACGAGATGACCTTTAACCTCGACGGTGAACCCCTGAAGGGCAAGCATTTTCGCATTGAAGTGTTGCCGCATGCCATTGAATGTCGCCTGCCGCCTAACTGCGGGCTGCTGGGTCAAGGCCCTACCCCCGAATAACCGTCTATGGCGCTCACCGGCAAGGCTGAGCGCCACTCGTCATAGCATCAGCCCCTTTCCCCCAGATAATTTACCGCCTGTCGCTTGCACTTTATTCCGCATCGAAATGTGATCCTCTCCGGCAAATCCTTTAAATCATACTTGTATGGTAGTTAGTTCATGGCGTATTTTCCGTCCAATATGATGACCCGTGGGAACAGGATAAAGACGTTATGAAGATTGTTAACGCAGAGGTATTTGTGACCTGCCCAGGCAGGAATTTTGTCACGCTGAAGATCACCACCGACGAGGGCATTACCGGTATCGGTGACGCCACGCTTAATGGCCGTGAACTACCGGTGGCGTCCTATCTGAAAGATCATGTCTGTCCGCAGTTGATCGGCCGGGACGCCCATCAGATCGAAGACATATGGCAGTTCTTCTATAAAGGCGCCTACTGGCGCCGCGGGCCTGTCACCATGTCCGCCATCTCTGCCGTAGACATGGCGCTGTGGGACATCAAGGGCAAGGCCGCCAATATGCCGCTGTACCAATTGCTCGGTGGCGCATCGCGTACCGGCGTCATGGTGTACTGCCACACCACCGGCCATTCCATCGACGAAGTGCTCGACGACTACGCCAAACATAAAGAGTTGGGCTTTAAAGCCATTCGTGCCCAATGCGGTGTGCCTGGCATGAAAACCACCTACGGCATGGCCAAAGGCAAAGGCCTGGCTTATGAACCCGCCACCAAAGGCAACTGGCCGGAAGAACAGCTTTGGTCAACGGAAAAATACCTCGATTTCACCCCCAAGCTGTTTGAAGCAGTACGTAACCGTTTCGGTTTCGACGAACACCTGCTGCACGACATGCACCATCGGCTGACCCCTATCGAAGCCGCCCGCTTCGGTAAAAGCATTGAACAATACCGCCTGTTCTGGATGGAGGATCCGACCCCGGCAGAAAATCAGGAATGCTTCCGTTTGATCCGCCAGCATACCGTGACCCCTATCGCCGTCGGCGAAGTCTTCAACAGTATTTGGGACTGCAAGCAACTGATCGAAGAACAGCTGATCGACTATATCCGTACCACCCTGACCCACGCCGGCGGCATTACCGGCATGCGCCGTATCGCCGACTTTGCCTCGCTGTATCAGGTACGTACCGGTTCACACGGGCCATCCGATTTGTCCCCTATCTGCATGGCGGCGGCGCTGCACTTTGATCTGTGGGTCCCTAACTTCGGCGTACAAGAATACATGGGCTACTCCGAACAGATGCTCGAAGTATTCCCGCACAGCTGGAGCTTCAACGACGGCTACATGCATCCGGGCAACAAGCCGGGGCTGGGTATCGAGTTCGATGAAAAACTGGCGGCCCGTTATCCCTATGAACCGGCTTATCTGCCGGTCGCACGCCTGGAGGATGGCACCTTATGGAACTGGTAACAGAAGAACGCACCATGCACAGCGTGGTCATTGAAAAACCAGGCCAACTGGTTATCCAGCAACGCCCCTTGCCGCAGCCGGCAGCCAACGAAGTGCGGGTGAAGATAAAGTTCGCCGGTATTTGCGGCTCAGATGTGCATATCTACCATGGCCATAACCCTTTCGCTCGCTACCCGCGCGTCATCGGGCATGAGTTTTTTGGCGTCATTGACCAAGTGGGGTGCGATGTCGATCCACAACGCATCGGGGAACGCGTTGCGGTCGATCCGGTCGTCAGTTGCGGGCATTGCTACCCTTGCTCTATAGGCCGCCCTAACGTCTGCACCGAGCTGCAGGTAATTGGCGTGCACCGCGACGGGGGATTCAGCGACTACGCCTGCGCCCCGGCGCGCAATGCCTACCGCATCCCGGACAGCATCAGCGATCGCCATGCCGCCATGGTCGAACCCTTCACCATTGGCGCCAATATCACCGCCCACCTGCAACCCACTGCCGATGACATCGCACTGATCTACGGCGCCGGGCCGATGGGGCTGACGGTGATCCAAACGCTGAAAGGGGTCTACGGCGTGAAGCAGGTGATCGTGACCGACCGCATCAGTGAGCGCCTGGTGATGGCGCAGGAAAACGGTGCCGACTGGACCTTCAATAACGCTGAAGGCTCGCTGCAAGCCGAGTTGGAGCGGCGCGGACTCCAGCCGACGCTGATCGTCGACGCCGCCTGCCATCCGGCCATTTTGCAGGAGGCGATTAACCTGGCATCACCGGCGGCGCGTATCGGCATCATGGGCTTCTCCGGCGAGGCCTGCCCCCTGACCCAGCAAAGCATCACCAGTAAGGAGCTGTCGATTTTCTCCTCACGCCTAAACAGCGGGCGCTTCCCGCAGGTCATCGATTGGATGGCCAGCGGCAAAATCGATCCGCAACGATTAATTACCCACTGCGTGTCGGCCAGCGAGGTTGAGCAGGCGATGCTGATGTTCGAACAAGACCAGCGCACCTGCTGCAAGGTGTTACTGCAATTTGACTGATGAATTTACCAGGGCAGAGGGAGGCAGGAAGCGCCCTCTTCAACCATGAAGCTTCGCAATTAAGCCAGGCTGCGCCTCGTCACTGTACGTGAACGCCGCTGGTGGTCATTTGAACGCGCAACAAGGCGCGAGCTGTGAGGTTTGGCAGGCCAAATAAGCAGCATGCAATACACGCGCGCGTTCGAATGGCCCCAGCCCTCCGGGTCGCGCCCCAAAGACCCGTACTCTGTGTTGTCGGGCTTGAACGTAGGCCCACTATGCCCAGCCCCCTCCGCCTTGATTACGGGCCTTTGGGTCTGCGACGGCGCCACGGACAATGACGGGACACAGCCTATACCAAGTGGAGTGATTTTATGTTTAAAAACCTGCGTTGGACCATCGTATTCCTGCTGTTTATGGTCTACATGATCAACTACCTCGACCGCGTTGCGCTGTCGATTACCGTGCCGATGATCGAGAAGGATCTGATGTTAAATGCCGAACAGTTCGGCATCATCTTCGGCAGCTTCTTCTTCGGTTACGCCATCTTCAACTTTGTCGGCGGGCTGGCGGTAGACAAGTTCGGCCCGACGCTGGTGCTCGGTGTCGCCGTTGGCCTGTGGTCGATTTTCTGCGGCATGACGGCATTAGCCACCGGTTTCTATTCCATGCTGATCCTGCGCGTGCTGTTCGGCATGGCGGAAGGGCCAATCTGCGCCTCGGCCAATAAGATGATCAACGGCTGGTTCCCGAAGAAACAGGCGGCAACCGCCATGGGGCTGCTCAGCGCCGGTTCACCTTTGGGTGGTGCCGTCGCCGGGCCAATCGTCGGCTATCTGGCACTGGCGTTCGGCTGGCGACCGGCGTTTATGATTATCTGCTCGATCGGTATCGTCTGGATGCTGGTGTGGTTCTTCGTGGTGGCGGATAATCCGGCGAAAAGCAAACGCGTCAGCGATGAGGAACTTGCGCTGGTCAACCGGATGAAACAGGAAACCCACAGCGCGGAAGAAGAGCTGAGCAACGCGGCACACGGGCTGGGTTACTACCTGAAACAGCCGATCATCCTGGTCACTGCGTTCGCTTTCTTCTGCTACAACTACATCCTGTTCTTCTTCCTGAGCTGGTTCCCTTCCTATCTGGTTCAGGCGCATAACCTGAACATCAAGGAAATGAGCCTCACCACCATGATCCCGTGGATTGTCGGCTTTGTCGGGCTGGCGCTCGGCGGCTATATCTCCGACAAGATTTTCAATATCACCGGCAAGCTATTGCTGTCGCGCAAGATCGTGCTGGTCACCAGCCTGCTGGCGGCGGCCATCTGCGTGGCCCTGGCGGGTACCGTCAGCAGCGTAGTACCGGCGGTGGTGCTGATGTCGGTGTCGATCTTCTTCCTGTACATCACCGGCGCCATTTACTGGGCGATTATTCAGGACGTGGTGCATAAGTCCCGGGTCGGCGGTGCCAGCGGCTTTATCCATTTGGTCGGCAGCGTTTCCGGCATCATTGGCCCTATCGTGACCGGCTACATTGTGCAAAACACCGGTAAGTTCGACAGCGCCTTTATGTTGGCTGGCGGCGTGGCTGCGCTGGGTGCAGTGCTGGTGCTGTTGGTGATCAAGGCACCGCGCAACACCGTACAGCCGCAAATCTCGAAATCTTAATGCTTCAGGGGCGGCCAAGGTCGCCCCGCTTTCCCCTTCTTCAGGAACGACAACATGACGCTTTCCAGCACCGCCGCACTACCGGCGGCAATTGCAGCACCAGGCTACGATCGCCAACGGCTAAAACCCCGAATCGTACACCTCGGTTTTGGCGCATTTTTCCGGGCTCATCAGGCGATTTACGCCGAACGTCTGGCAAAGGATTACGCCAGCGATTGGGGCTACGGCGTGATCAGCATGCACAACGGCCAGCAAAAAATCGCCGATATACAACGTCAGGACCTGTTATATACGGTGGCCGAAATGGACGACAGCGCCTGGCGAGGTCAGGTTGTCGGCATTATCAGGCAAGCTCTGCATCTGCAGGTCGACGGGCTGGAAGCCGTACTTGAAGCCATGGCGCAGCCGGAGGTCGCTATCGTTTCACTGACCATCAGCGAGAAAGGCTACTGTTATCATCCCACCAGTGGCCAGCTGCTGGCTGAACATCCGGACATTCAGCATGATATCGCCCACCCGCAGCGGCCAAAGTCCGCCCCCGGTTTGCTGCTGGCGGCGCTACGGCTACGTCGTGAGCGTGGGCTGCCGGCATTCGCCGTGATGTCCTGCGACAACATGCCGGCCAATGGCCAGGTGACCCGCAACCTGCTCTGCCAACTGGCGCTGCGACAGGATGCGGAACTGGCGGCGTGGGTTCAACAGCATGTCGCCTTCCCCTCCACCATGGTCGATCGCATTGTTCCGGCGATGACGACGGAAACGCTGCGGCACATTGAAGGTTTACTGGGTGGTATCGTCGATCCGGTCGCTGTCGCCTGCGAGCCCTTCAGCCAATGGGTAATAGAAGATAACTTCCCACAGGGGCGTCCGGCGTGGGAAAAGGTCGGCGTCGAACTGGTCCACGACGTGCTGCCTTACGAAGAAATGAAGCTGCGGATGCTCAACGGCAGCCACTCTTTTCTGGCTTATCTGGGCTATTTGGCCGGCTATGCGCATATCAGCGACTGCATGCAGGATGCGCATTTTGTGCGTGCGGCGCGCCATCTGATGCTGGCGGAACAGGCGCCGACGCTGCAAGTCAGCGGTGTGGATCTGACGCAGTACGCCGAATCGCTGCTGGCTCGCTATCGCAATGGTGCGCTGAAGCACCGCACCGGACAAATCGCCATGGACGGCACGCAAAAACTGCCACAGCGTTTGCTGGACGCCATCCGCTGGCACCTGGCACAGGGCAGCGATTTTAGCTGCCTGGCTTTAGGGGTGGCCGCCTGGATGCGTTACGTCGGCGGCCAGGACGAACAGGGTCAGGTTATCGAAATCAACGATCCCCTGCGTGAACGTCTTGCCGAACGGGTCGGCAACAGCCGCGAAGGCGCCGAACGGGTACTGGCGCTGCTGCAGCTTGAAACGGTGTTTGGGTGCGATCTGCCGGACAGCTTACGGTTCGTCAAGGTGGTGACCGATGCCTACCTTACGCTGCTGGCGCAGGGGGCTCGAGCCACCGTTGCCGCGCTGCCCGTCATCGAAAACACATCGGAAGCACGATGATGGATGTCACTGTGCCGAAGCCCCTGGCCAGCGAATGACATCATTGAGTTATCATATTAAGTGGGTGGATTAATCCGCCCGCCATCAAAGAATAATCTGCTAGTATGGTGGCACCCGAATCTCAGCCAGATTACCGATCTTCACCATGTCTGAAACCTACAGCCTTACCAACAACCTCCCGGTCAATCAGCAAATCTATCGGTTCCTACGTAAGGATATCGT
This sequence comes from Serratia sp. AXJ-M, assembly GCF_046531865.1. Classification (NCBI taxonomy): domain Bacteria; kingdom Pseudomonadati; phylum Pseudomonadota; class Gammaproteobacteria; order Enterobacterales; family Yersiniaceae; genus Serratia; species Serratia sp. AXJ-M. Next base: position 3,896,988 of record NZ_CP059394.1, read on the forward strand.
CGATTGCACCATTCCCCCCGGCACCTTGTTGTCTGAGAAAGAGATCTCCACCCGCTTTAGCGTTTCACGTCAGCCGGTGCGCGAGGCCTTTATCAAGCTGGCGGAAGCGGGACTGGTGCAGATCCTGCCGCAGCGCGGTACTTTCGTGATGAAGATTTCCGCCAAGCGGGTAGCCGACGGGCGCTTTATTCGTCAGGCAGTGGAATGCGCGATTGTTCGTCGTGTCGCAGAACGGATCACGGCGGAGCAGCTGATGACGCTGGAGCATAATTTGCATCGCCAGACGTTGGCGGCGCAAAATCGGCAAACCCGTGAGTTTTTGGCACTGGACGACGAGTTCCACCAGTTGCTAACCCAGTTTGCCGACTGCCCGCTGGCCTGGGAAACCATCGAAACCATCAAGGCCACCATGGATCGGGTGCGCTTTCTCAGCCTGAGCGAGGTTTCGCCGCCGGAAAGCCTGATCCAACAGCATTACCGCATTTTTGAAGCGCTGAAAGCACAGGATACTGACGCTGCCGAGCGCGCCATTCATGAACACCTGCAAGAGATGATTTACTCCATTACCCCTATCTCTATGCAAAATACCGAGTGGTTTGAGGTCGAATAATCAGCCACAAATCTTCCGTGGGGCGATCGTCCCCACGTATTTGGCCACGCAAATGGCAATTCCTCTCAATCGCATCTATTGTTTCTCCTTGCCGTCAGGATTTCATTACTATCGTTCTATCAGCTTCAATCACCGCTTTTTGCTACGCCGGTGGTCAGATACCTTAGGTTGCCGGTGTATGAAGAAGCTAAATCGGGAGTTAATCATGACTGATATTGCACAGTTGTTAGGAAAGGAAGCGGAAGACCTGTTGCAACACCGCTGTACTACCATCCCTGCTGAAAATCTCTACCTGCCGGGCGCCGACTTTGTTGACCGGATAATGATCGATAACAACCGCCCCAACACCGTGTTGCGTTCAATGCAAAGCCTGCTTAACCATGGCCGCCTGGCCGGCACCGGCTACCTGTCTATTCTGCCGGTCGATCAGGGCATTGAGCATTCTGCCGGCGCGTCTTTCGCCGCTAACCCGCTGTATTTTGATCCGAAAAATATCGTCGAACTGGCCATTGAGGCCGGTTGTAACTGCGTCGCCTCCACTTATGGCGTGCTGGCGTCAGTCTCGCGCCGCTACGCGCACAAAATTCCGTTCCTGGTCAAACTGAACCATAACGAAACCCTGAGCTACCCGACCCAATACGACCAGACGCTGTACGCCAGCGTCGAGCAAGCGTTCAACATGGGCGCGGTTGCGGTCGGCGCCACTATTTACTTTGGTTCCGAGCAGTCACGCCGCCAGATTGAAGAAATTTCCAGCGCCTTCGAGCGCGCTCACGAGCTGGGTATGGTCACCGTGCTGTGGGCCTATCTGCGCAACCCGGCGTTCAACAAAGATGGCGTGGACTATCATTCCAGTGCCGATCTCACCGGCCAGGCCAACCACATTGCCGCCACTATCGGCGCCGATATCGTTAAGCAAAAAATGGCGGAAAACAACGGCGGCTACCGCGCGGTGAAATTCGGTTATACCGATGACCGCGTTTACAGCAAGCTAACTACCGACCATCCGATCGATTTGGTGCGCTACCAACTGGCCAACTGCTATATGGGCCGCGCCGGGTTGATTAACTCCGGCGGTGCCGCCGGTGAGAATGACCTGCAGGAGTCGGTTCGCACCGCGGTCATCAACAAACGCGCAGGCGGCATGGGCCTGATTCTGGGGCGCAAGGCGTTCAAGAAATCGATGAAAGAAGGCGTGGCGTTGATCAATGCCGTTCAGGACACCTACCTGGACAAGAAAGTCACCATCGCCTGATCCCAAGCCACACCCAGTTCGTTTCTCCAGCCCGGTTCGCCGGGCTTTTTTGTCGCATTTTTCTGTCGATCCCCGCTCCCCTTTTCTGCTCCCCCGCCGCTTAATGTTATTTTTCTTTCATTATTAACTTTCACAATAAAATATTTATCTTTCAAATTGTGATCTATTTAAAACAAATGAATCCATAAAGTGATTAGTGTAAGGCCCATGGCGACAGAGCCGCCGTTCGCTCCAGGCCATACCTTCCATCACAGGAGAATAATAATGATTGAGCTAATCACCCACGGAGCCGAATGGTTTATCGGCCTGTTTCAGAAAGGCGGTGAAGTGTTTGTCGGCATGGTGACGGGCATTTTACCTTTGTTAATCAGCCTGTTGGTCATTATGAACGCGCTGATCAAATTTGTAGGCCAGGAACGTATCGAACGCTTGGCGCAGCGCTGTGCGGGAAACCCGGTTTCTCGTTATCTGCTGCTGCCGCTGATCGGCACCTTTGTTTTTTGCAACCCGATGACCCTCAGCCTAGGGCGCTTTATGCCGGAGAAATACAAACCCAGCTATTACGCGGCAGCGTCCTACAGTTGCCACTCGATGAACGGTCTGTTCCCGCATATCAACCCTGGCGAACTCTTCGTTTATCTCGGCATTGCCAGCGGGTTGACCACCCTCGGCCTGCCACTGGGGCCGCTGGCGGTGAGCTATTTTCTGGTCGGGCTGTTCACCAACTTTTTCCGCGGCTGGATCACCGATCTCACCACCAGCCTGTTCGAACGCAAGATGGGGATCCGCCTGGATCGCCAGGTGCAACTTTAATTCGTGGAGTGCAGCATGAGTGCTTATATCCGTATTGAGAAAGGCGCCAGCGGCTGGGGTGGCCCATTAACGTTGCCGATCGAACCTGGCAAAAAAGTGGTGTACATCACTGCCGGTACCCGCCCATCGATCGTCGACCGGATTAGCGAACTGACCGGCTGGCATGCCGTCGATGGCTTTAAAGAAGGCGAACCGCCAGCAGACGAAATTGGCGTCATGGTGATCGACTGCGGCGGTACCCTGCGCTGCGGCCTGTACCCGAAGCGCCGTATTCCGACGGTCAACATTCACGCTACCGGCCAATCCGGCCCGTTGGCGAAGTTTATCCTCGAGGATATTTACGTCTCCGGCGTGCGTGATAGCAACATCAGCCGGGTGGAAGCGGCTACCGATCAGATCCCGACAGCCACGTCGCAACCCAAGGGACGGGATTACGACACCAGCAAAAAAATCACCGAGCAGAGCGACGGCCTGTTGGCCAAAGTGGGTATGGGCATGGGATCGGTGGTGGCGGTGTTCTTCCAGGCCGGGCGCGACACCATCGACACGGTGCTGAAGACCATACTGCCGTTTATGGCGTTCGTCTCGGCGCTGATCGGCATCATCATGGCTTCCGGCCTGGGGGATTTTATCGCCCATGGCCTGACGCCATTGGCCAACAGCCCGATTGGGCTAGTGACGCTGGCGCTGATCTGCTCCTTCCCACTGCTGTCGCCGTTCCTCGGCCCTGGCGCGGTGATCGCTCAGGTGATCGGCGTATTGGTCGGGGTGCAGATAGGCCTCGGCCATATTCCGCCGCAGCTGGCGCTGCCCGCGCTGTTCGCGATTAACGCGCAGGCCGCCTGTGACTTTATTCCCGTCGGCCTGTCGCTGGCGGAGGCCAAGCAGGACACGGTTCGGGTCGGCGTTCCTTCGGTATTGGTCGGACGTTTCCTGACCGGCGCACCGACGGTGCTGATCGCCTGGGCCGCATCCGCCTTCATCTACCAATAACTTCGTTTGCCAGGGAGCCGTTATGAATACCATTTTCCAGACCACCATCACCCAGATTGGTGACTGCGCCCGCGAGGCGCTGCAAGATGACATGTTGATCACCTTCCGTGAAGGCGCACCGGCAGACATCGAAGAATTCTGTTTCATCCACCAGCACGGCAACACCTCCGGTGAATTGCAGGCCGGGGGGTGGATGGAGCTGGCAGAGCAACGTTATCCAATCACCGCCGTCGGCGACGTCGCCACTCAAAACCTGCGTGAATTGGGTCACCTCACCGTACGTTTCGACGGAGAGCCACAGGCCGAATTCCCCGGTTCGATCCACGTATCCGGCACCACGCCGGCGGATATCCCGCTGGGCAGCACGCTGAAATTTATCGCATAAGGAGTAAACCATGTCTGAAGTAGCTGTAGTGATTGGCGGTGGCCAAACGTTGGGTGCATTTCTGTGCCAGGGTCTGGCGCAGGCGGGCTATCGCGTGGCGGTCGCCGATTTAAACGCGGATAACGCCCGGCAGGTAGCACAACAGATTAACGAACAATACGGCGCGGGCAGCGCGCGTGGTTTCCAGGCCGACGCCACCGACGAACAAAGCGTGATTGCGCTGGCGGCAGCGGTTGACGATGAATTCGGCCCGGCCAACCTGCTGGTGTACAGCGCCGGTATCGCCAAGGCGGCACCGATCACCGATTTCCCGCTGGGGGATTTCGACCGCTCGCTGCAGGTCAATCTGGTGGGCTATTTTCTCTGTGCCCGCGAGTTTTCTCGCCTGATGATCCGCGACGGCATTGCCGGACGCATCATTCAGATCAACTCTAAATCCGGCAAGGTCGGCAGCAAGCACAACTCCGGCTACAGCGCCGCCAAGTTCGGCGGCGTGGGGCTGACACAGTCGTTGGCGCTCGATCTGGCGGAATACGGCATTACCGTGCATTCCTTAATGCTGGGTAACCTGTTGAAGTCGCCGATGTTCCAGTCGCTGCTGCCGCAGTACGCACAAAAACTGGGGATCGCGCCGGATCAGGTTGAAAAGTATTACACCGACAAGGTGCCGCTGAAACGCGGATGTGACTACCAGGACGTGCTCAATACCCTGCTGTTTTACGCCAGCGATAAGGCTTCTTACTGCACCGGCCAGTCGATCAACATTACCGGCGGTCAGGTGATGTTCTGATCTTGTCAACGCTCCCTCTCCTTCGGGAGAGGGAAAACAAACAGGAGGCTATATGACTCAGGCATTAATCACCTTCGCAGTTCTGGCCTGGCTACTGCAAATCGCCCTCGGCTGGTGGCAGATCCAACGTTTCAACCGTGCCTTCGACGGCCTGTGCCGACTGGGTGCCGTCGGTGTCGGGCGTTCCGGCGGACGCTTTCAACCCCGGGTGGTGCTGGCGCTGGCCTTTGATTCCGAGCGGCGGGTTTGCGGCAGCATGTTAATGCGCGGCCTGACCATCTTTGCCCAACCGAAACCTATCGCCAGGCTGCACGGCCTGCATCAGCGCGATCTTCGCCCGGATGTGATCTTCCCCGAGGATCCCGCATGCCAGACTGCACTATCGTTAGCGATTGCCCCTAAATCATGATATTTTCACATTAAAAGACATTACCTTTCATATTGAATTGTTAGCCGAAGGGAAATGCGCAACTCTTGTGAACAGGACGGGCTATGAAACCAAAGCAGCGGCAGGCCGCTATCCTTGAATATCTGCAGCGGCATGGCAAAACGGCAGTGGATGCCCTGGCAGCGCACTTTGCCACCACCGGCACCACCATCCGCAAGGATCTCACCCTGCTGGAAGAGGAAGGTGAAGTGATCCGCACTTATGGCGGCGTGGTGCTCAGCCGCGACGATGGCGATCAGCCTATCGACCGCAAAACCCATATCAATACCGAAAAGAAACGCCAGATCGCCTATGCCGCCATCGGGCTTATCAACGACGGCGACTCGCTGATTTTCGACGCCGGCAGCACCGTGCTGCAAATGGTGCCGCATCTGGCGCAGTTCAATAACATCACGGTCATGACCAATAGCCTGCACATCGTCAATGCGCTGGTGGAGCTGGATAACGACCAAACCATCTTGATGCCCGGCGGCACCTATCGCAAAAAGTCGGCGTCCTTTCACGGCAGCCTGGCGGAATCGGCTTTCCAGCAGTTCAGCTTCGACAAACTGTTTATCGGGGCGGACGGCGTGGACCTTAATGCCGGCGTCACCACCTTTAACGAAGTGCACAACGTCAGCAAGGCGATGTGCGAAGCCGCCAGCCGCATTATCCTGCTGGTGGACTCGTCAAAGTTCGGCCGCAAAAGCCCGAACGTGGTCTGCGACCTGAGCGCCGTGGATACCCTGATCACCGATAAAAACATCAATCCGGATTACCTCGCCGCATTGCAGGCGAAAGGGATCAATATCATTCTGGTAGGAGATTTTGATGAGTAACGCCGCTGCCCTGCTGGCCTTTGCCCGCGAAACGCTGGAAATTGAGCTGACTGAAGCACAACGCCTGCTGGCGCGACTGGACGATAATTTCGTCTGCGCCTGCGAACTGCTGCTGAACTGCCGGGGCAAGGCGGTGATTTCCGGCATCGGCAAGTCCGGCCACGTCGGTAAAAAAATTGCCGCCTCGCTGGCCAGTACCGGCACTCCGTCGTTCTTCGTGCACCCGGCAGAAGCACTGCATGGCGATCTCGGCATGATTGGCGCCGACGACGTGGTGGTGTTTATCTCTTATTCCGGCCGCGCCAAAGAGCTGGATTTAATCCTGCCGTTGCTGGCGGAAAATAACATCCCGGTGATTGCCATCACCGGCGGAAAAGAGTCACCTCTGGCGTTGGCTGCGGCCTGCATGCTGGACATCAGCGTCGAACGCGAGGCTTGCCCGATGGGTTTGGCGCCGACCTCCAGCGCGGTCAATACGCTGATGATGGGCGACGCATTGGCAATGGCTTTAATGCGCCAGCGCGGTTTCAACGCCGAGGACTTTGCCCGTTCCCATCCGGGCGGCAGCCTGGGTGCGCGTTTGCTCAACCGGGTACATCACCTGATGCGCACCGGCGATCGTCTGCCGAAAGTCAGTGAAAGCGCCAACGTGATGGAAGCCATGCTCGAACTGAGCCGCACCGGGCTGGGGTTAGTCGCGGTGTGCGACGCACAGCAGAAAGTGGTGGGGGTATTTACCGATGGCGACCTGCGCCGCTGGCTGGTAAAAGGCAATAGCCTGCAGGATGCGTTGAGCCCGGCCATTACCCGCCCTGGCTATCGCTTGCCGGAGCAGTGGCGCGCAGGGGAAGCCCTGGAAGCTTTGCACGAACAGCATATCAGTGCCGCACCGGTGGTCAATCTGGACGGCGTGCTGGTCGGCGCGATCAACCTGCACGATTTGCATCAGGCCGGGATCGGCTAATTAAACTGAATAAACCCGCAGCAATGCGGGTTCCTCCTTGCCTATTCATCCCGGTTATCAATTCGGTACAGCCTCGACGATCGACAAATAACAACCGGTATCGATAATCCGGTTCAGCTTCAGGTCGGCGCTGGCTAACAGCGCCTTCAGTTCTTCTTCGGTGCGCACCTGCCCACCGTCAAAACTGCCCATCAGAACCAAATCAAGCTCCCGGCAGCTGTCCCAGGCGGTGTTATTCGGCACTATTACAGGTTCAATAAGCAATAGCTTCGATTGCGGGTGCATCGCATTACGACAGGTGCGTAATATGCGACTGGCCGGCTCATCGGCCCAGTCCATGACGATAAATTTCAACAGATAAAAGTCTGCCGTCGGACAGGCTTCAAAGAAACTGCCCGCGCAGGTTTCCCAACGCGAATCATCACCCAATTCACCAAGGCGGTTTCTTGGCAATACCTGCGGTTGGTCAAAAAGAATGCCTTTAACCGTCGGATTGGCGCGCAATACGCTCAGCAGCAATCCGCCAAATCCCCCGGCGATATCTACCACCGTAGAATGCTCGGGGAATTTATAACTGCGCATCAAAATTTTATTTTCCAACGCCGACATCGATGCCATGCCGATATGGAAATCATTTTCCGCGTCAGGAATATCCTCTTGCGACCAATAATCATAGAATGGCATGCCGAATATTTGTTTAAATACCGGCTCGCCGCGTAACGTTGCCGCCAATTTTCCCAACGGACGCCACATTGTTTCATCCGTCAGCATCATTACACCGCCGCGCAGTGAATCCGGCAAGTCTGAACGTAAATATTGCGCTACCGGGTTAAGCGAGAAACGTCCGTCTTCGGAAACGGAAAAAATATTGCGCGATGCCAGAATACTCAAGACCCGATGCAGCATTCTGCTATTTACTTCCAGCTTCCTTGCCAGCTCCTGGGCCGTTTTGGGGCCGTCGATCAGATGATCGGCCACGCACAGCTCAGCCGCAGCCCGCAAGGCGGCCTGCACGGTGAATCCCATCGTTTGATCCAACAAATACAAAGAGGCTTTTTCATCTTCAGAAAGAGTGACGTGATTAGTTGCCATGATCATAATGCTCCGTTTGGATATTTAACCCCAGACACCATTGCAAAATTAACAATGATTATTTATTTCAGGAGAAATAAATTCGCCAAACAAGATCATAGACACTAAATAAAATAAAACCATAAATCCAACAAGGTTATCAGGAAAAAATAACCATAAATCATGCAACCAATTAAATGACAAAGGAATATATATAACAAGAAAAACAAAATGATAAAGCATAGATACAATTAGATAATTAATTCATGATGAAGCAATATATTCCTCACTAGGATTTATTTTATATAAATTTCATTTCAATAATAGACACATACCTTAAAAATTCGGCTGAATGCAGATGCCTTCAGCCGAAAACTGATTATTTCCAGTCGGGATTATTCTCAAACTGTTGTTTCAGCAACGCCTTCATGTTGTCGTCAGGCTTACCCAACCATTGGTATTTGGCATATTTCTTTGGATGGTCAACCGCTTCCGGCTTATCCGCCACCTCAACGCGCACCGCCCAGGCCTGTGATTTGTCTTCCTTAAACGCCACTATCATAAAGTTGTTGGCGCAGTCATGCGGCTTGCACAGATTGCCCACCAGATAGTTCTGCCCTTTCCAGCTCAGGCTCTGCGCCGGCGTGGAGGTTCCCATCCCCTTGCGCGCCCAACCCGGCAAGCGAGCCTGACCTTTGACCATATTTTGCCAACTGGTCTGGTAACCCGGTTGTTGGATCACGTCCGAGGTGGTGACGATCTGCTGAGCGAAACCACCCACGCTGAAGCTGAGTAACGCGCCGAAGATGGCGCCGCGAAGTGCGTTTTGTCCTGTCATGGCCTTCTCCCTAGAAAAATTCGGTTGCACCCGGCCCAAGCCGGGTCTGGATCTAGTCAGACCACAAGGGTAGCAAAAAGTTGACTTACCACCAGGCATGAAAATGATGTACCGGCCCAATACCGTGCCCCACTTCCAGGGTATCCGCCTGCAGCAGGGCCTGTTGCAAATAGTCCTTGGCGGCAGCGACCGTTCCGGCCCAGTCGTCGTGACGCGGTCGCAGCGCCGCCAGGGCGGCAGACAGCGTACAGCCGGTGCCGTGAGTATGTCGGGTCGCCACGCGCGGCGCGGTAAAGCGCAGCTCCTGCTCGGCCGTAAACAGCCAATCCGGACTTTCGCTTTCGCTAAGGTGACCCCCTTTCATCAACACCGCCTGACACCCCATCGCCAGGAGCGCCCGGCCCTGCTCGCGCATCTGGCGCTCATTTTCCGCCGGGGCGCACGCCAGCAGCGCCGCCGCCTCCGGCAGGTTCGGCGTGATGATCGACACCAGCGGCAACAGTTCACGACGGATCGAATCCACCGCTTCCGGCGCCAGCAGCGGATCGCCGCTTTTTGCCAGCATCACGGTATCCAGTACCACAAACGACGGCTGATAATGGCGCAAACGCTCCGCCACCGCCTGCACAATATCGGCGTTGGCCAACATGCCAATCTTGGTGCTGTCGATGCGCAGGTCGCTGAAGACGGAATCCAGCTGAGCGGCGACAAAGGCCGGATCTATGTTGTAGACCGACTGCACACCACGGGTGTTTTGCGCCACCAGCGCGGTAATCACCGAGGCACCATAGGCCCCCAACGCAGAAAAAGCTTTTAGATCGGCCTGAATGCCGGCGCCGCCGCTCGGATCGGTCCCGGCAATTGTCAGTGCGTTAATGCGTTTCATTGCAGTTCCTCCGGGCGCAGTTGATACAGTGCGTCGAGGAACGCTGGGGTGAAACTGCCCGGCCCTGCGGCACGGCGCGTGGCCCGTTCACCGCAAAGCGACATCACCCGGCAGGCGGTCGCCACGTTATCGAGCCGATCGCCCGGTAAACTGCAAAATGCCGCCACCACCGCAGAAAGTGCACAACCGGTACCGACCACCCGCGTCATCAGCACATCGCCGCCGGTAACCGCCCAGTCACGCTGGCCATCGGTGATGTAATCAACAACGCCGGTTACTGCCACTACCGCACCGCTGCTGCGCGCCAATTCGCGCGCCGCCGGCAATGCCGCCAGCGAGTCGTCTGCACTGTCTACGCCACGTCCGTTAGCCTGCAAACCGCTCAGCGCCATGATTTCAGAAGCGTTGCCGCGGATCGCCGCCGGCTTCTCACCCAACAAACGATGGGCAAACGCGGTGCGATAGACCAACCCGCCGACCGCTACCGGATCCAGCGTCCAGGGTGTTTGTGCCACGTTGGCAGCTTCCACCGCAGCCAGCATGGATTCAGCGCGTGATGCATTGAGGGTGCCAACGTTGATCAGCACCGCATCCGCCAGTCGGCTGAACTGCGCTGCTTCGGTCGGTTCTACCACCATCGCCGGCGAAGCGCCGAGCGCCAACAGGACGTTAGCCGTCAGTTCCTGCACCACTTCGTTGGTCAGGCAATGGATCAGGGGCGATTGGCGTTTAAATTGAGTCAAACAGGCCGCGGCGCGGGCGCCGGGGAAAACATCAGGTCGAGCGAGCATATTCCTCCCAACCGGCGTTCAAGAAGGCGGGTACCGGTTGGGGCACCGAGACTTCCCTACGCTGGCATAATCCAGATCAGGTAATACGGGTAAAATCTCAGCCACCGCGCATCGCGCAGGGCACCCCGAGTCAAGACGGCCATTATTGGGGTTGCCGCCGGCGAGGTCAATCGCGCTATAGTGTCAAAAAATAAAAAGGAGGCGCCATGCAGATAAGAAAATACCAAGAGGCCGATCGCCCCTTCCTGCGCACCCTGTATCTGGCTTCGCGTAAAGCGGCGTTTCCGTGGCGCGATACCGAAGATTACCGGCTGGAGGATTTCGATCGCTCAACGCTGGGCGAAGATATTTGGGTGGCGGAAGATCAGGGGAAGCGGCTGGGATTTGTGTCGATTTATCGCCAGGACAACTTTATTCACAACCTGTATGTCGATCCGCATCTGCCGCCGCTCGGCGTCGGCAGCGCTCTGTTACAAGCGGCGGAACAGACCTTTACCGCCACCGGTTCGCTGAAATGCCTGGTGAAGAATGAGAAGGCGCTGGCGTTCTACCACAAGCACGGTTGGCGAATCATCACTACTGGCAATGACGGCGGGGAAGAATATTACCTGCTGCACTCCCCGGCAAAATAAAATAAGGGCACAGCGCAAACCGTGCCCGTTCATTAAAGCCCCCGGCTCAGGCGACAGAAGCTGCCGGGGTCAGTTTTGCGCGTGCGCGGATATTTCTGACCAACAACCCCGACACTATGATCCCGGCACAGGCAAACATACCCATCAGCCCGAAAACGATCTTGTAACCGGTCAGTCCTGGGAAGGCATCGAGAATATGACCGTACAGGCTAAAACAGAACATCGCCGGGGCATAACCGATAAAGCTGCCCAGCGCCATAGCCGCACCGGTATGTTCTTCGTCAATGCCGGCCTCACCGATGGGGGCAAAGAACACCGCTCTTTGGGTAAAGACCACTGCACCAAATCCCAGCGTACAGGCCATGCCCAAGTAAACCGGCATTTGTTCATGCGGTAACAGGATCAATAGCGCCAGCGCAATGGCGCTGATAATAAAGGTATAGAATAAATACTTGCTGGGAGACTTTAATACTTTATCGGCAATGAGACCACCAATCGGCCCCCCCACCATTTTTAAGCAGTATTGATTAATGATCCCGTAAGCACCCACCAGTGCAATCGGAAGCGCATAGACATGACTCAGGAAAGGAATAAAGAACGTCAATCCGCAATACACCGCGTAAACACAGAAAACGCTGAAGGCAATCAGCCATACCGTTTTGTTTTTCAATACGCTGCCCATGCCAGGCTTTTTATTGACGAGGGGTTGTTCTTTAGCGGGTAATTTTTCCTCTGGGCTTTCTTTCATCACCAACAGAATAATAACCCCTACGCAAATAGCGATGGCCGAATAAAACAATATGCCGACTTTAAAACCCAGGTAGCCGCTACCAAATGCGGTAAACAGCGCCAGCGCAGAAAAGGCCACCACCGTGTCGACAACCCCGCGCCCGGTTTCAAAAAAGCCGAACAAACGCCCCTGCTGAGTATTATCCCCCAGCATACTCACCGATTTGAGCAGCACCGGCCAATTCAGCATGTCACAGGTCACGCCGAACAGCGCCCAGACAAACAGTATGCCCCAGTACCCCGGCATGCTGGACAGGTAAATACCAAGCAAGCCAGTAGCAATCAGCGAAAACGACATGGTAAAACGTCGCGGCAGACGATCGGAAAAATAGATTGATAAGAAGAAGCCAATGGTCGTCACAATCGAGTTAACCGACATGGCATTGCCTATTTCGCCGTTACTCAAGTGAAAATATTGTTGCATCGGAACATAAAAAGCATCTTTAAGGGAAGGCAATTTATAGATTGTCCCTCCACATAAAACCAACAAGCTAAATAATGCCCATCTTTTTTTAGTTAACATAGTCCCCTCACAGCCAATAATTAATAAGCGGTGTTGTTTACCCGATAATGAGGCGAGCGTTGATCGCTCATCAGCGAGAATATGTGATTTATAGATTTATTTTTATATTATTCCGGATTTAGCAGTTCCTGAGCTTGCTGCGTTAAACTGTCAATGATGGTGCGAACATAGTGAATTTGATTTAAAGCATCCTGAGTTTCTTTCTTTAATCGCGCTTCCAACCCTTGCTCCGGTAACGCTGTTTCACTCATTTCTCGCCATGGAATGGGAGGATTATTCCCTTCGTCGCTGAAACGAAACGGCGGTGCGTAATAATCCACCTCTTCCTCCAGCCCGTAGGCGGTGACCTGCGGTTGATCTTCACCCAGACAGATCAGCCCCAATAACAGTTCTCGGAATGGCAGATCTCCCTGTCCGGAAATACAGGCGCGATGCCCCATCCCCTTGTTCTCTCGCACAATAATTGCGTCCTTGATGTGCACCTGGGTGATTTCCCCACTCATTGCCGCCAGTGCCGGCAGCGGCTCTTCATTGGCGTTAATCATGTTGGCGAAATCAAACAGCAGGGAAAGCTGAGGGAAATCTGCCGCCCGGACCAGGCCGACCAATTCATGGCTCTTGAGATCTTCATGCTGTTCCAGAGTAAAACTCAGGCCGCTGTGTTGATAACGCTGTTTGATGTACTGAATATCCGTACCGATGCGCGCCAACACCTCTAGCAAAGGGCCCTGATAGCGCGGATAAAAACGCACTGAGCTGGCCCCACATTTCAGCGCGATATTCACCGCCTGATCGATAGTTTGCGAGTCGGAGGCACTGGTTTCGATATGAATATCCAATCCATAGCGCCGAGCCTGTTCGCCAAACCGGCGCAGCCGGGCATCATCAGCATGGCAAAGCGCCTGACTTTCCCCATCCAGCACATGCAGCTTCACCCCTCGCAGCCGCTGCTGATGGGCGATGATCAGCAAATCCTCTGGCAGGATCTTCTCCATACGCATATTGAGATGAAAGGCGTAAGCATGCAGGTAAAGGGGCAAGTTATGTGCCCGTAGAAGGACTTTCTCCGCCGTTAAGCGATCCATGATATTCACCTATAAGTTAATAAAGAAATCTACCGACTCGAAGCGCCAGTGCTCGATATCCACCTGCACGATACGGCGTTCGGCATCGGCACGATGCTTTTCGACCAAAATCGCAGGCGTGCTGGCATTTCCGCCCATCACCTTGCAGGCCTCTCCGGATAACCGGGTGGGTTTAAAGGCCAGATGACGGGTTCGCGTGGAAGTGCCATAAGCCTGTTCCCAGACCTCGGCAAACGAGTTCTCACCCAGGCGTTCGATAAAACCGGGTGCCACTCGCGGGCTGATAAAGGTTTCGTGATAAAACACGATGTGATGATCCAGCGCTCCCCAACCAGAAATCTTGTAGATCTCGCTCGCCGCGTCGACCTGCAATAACTCTTTGATAAACCCCGGAGCTGCCAATACGCACTCTTTGGTCATATAGTCCCAGGAGGGACAACGGCCCTGCTCGATAGCCGCCTGTTTGAAACTGGTAGAGGAATTGGGGTTGTAGTTAAAACGCGGCAGTGCCGCAAACCAACCCCGTCGATCCTTGCGGAAGATCCTCGATTCGCTTTCCAGGAACAACAGCGCCTGACGTAACGTCATGCGTTTGATGTTCAGCAATTCTCCCAGTTCTCGCTCCGAAGGAAGCTTGTCACCGGGGGCGATTGCCCCCTGGCTCAGCCAGTCATTCAACCTGGCCTTTGCCAATTCAACGGTTGAGCTGTTTTCCATATCCACACCTAATTGGTTTAAACCAGATTGCACAACAGTATCGCGGTGAATTATGACAAACAATGGGGGTATTGGATTTTATGTGTGACTTCGGTCCCAGAACAGAAGGGATCTTGGCAACCTTGGGCAAGATCCCCCCTCCGGTCCTCTCTTACTGCGGATTAAGCAAGGGGCCAGGCAGAATCAAGAACGCCGTCATTTTCCCGGCGCCGTCGGCATCGCACGCAGCGTCAGCCCCCAGAACACCAGGGCAATAAAGCTGACGCCCGCCCCCAGCCAGCACACCCCCTGCCAACCTGCCAGGGCGAATACGTGAGTGCTGGCAAAAGCGCCGAGCCCACTGCCAATGGCATAGAACAGCATGTAGACGCCCACTAACCGGCTATGCGCCTGCGGATGTGCGCTGAAAATCAGGCTCTGATTCAACACATGAATGGCTTGGCCTGCCAAATCGAGCAATACAATGCCGATAATCAACCACCCTAGGCCATAACCCAGCATGCCGAGCGGCAGCCAGGCCAGCACCAACAGCAGCAGGCAGATACCGCTCGCCACCTGCGCCAAGCCGCGGTCCGCCAGGTGCCCTGCTCTTACCGCCGCCAGCGCCCCCACCGCGCCCACCAGGCCAAAGGCGCCAATCACCGCATGCGAAAAGTTGAACGGTGCCTGACTCAGCGGCAGCACCAATGCGCTCCAGAAGATGCTGAATGCCGCAAACATCAACAGCGCCAGCATGCCGCGAATTTGCAACGTGCGATCGCGCAGCAACAGCGTCAGCATCGAACGCAGCAAGGCGGTGTAGCTAAGCGTTGAAGGCGGCGTGCTCGGTGCAGGCAGCAAACGTGCCAGAATCGGCAGCAAGATCAGCGTCACTCCGGCGGAAAAAAAATACACCGTGCGCCAACCTCCTGCGTCTGCCAACGCGCCGGACAGGGTTCTCGCCAATAGCAGACCCAGCACCACACCGCCCTGCGCCGCCCCCACGACCCGCCCACGCTCATGAGGTGCCGCCAGCGTGGCGGCAAAAGCGATGAGTCCTTGCGTCATGGCGGTGCCCAATAATCCCACCAGCAACATGCCGATCAGCATAAGCAGGCTGCTGTTTGCCCAACCGACCATGCACAATGCGGCAATCAACAACAGTTGCTGTACCGCTAACAGCCGATGGCGATTAATGCGATCCCCCAGCGGTACTACCAATAACAGCGCCAACGCGCAACCAAGCTGGGTGGCAGTGATCACCATACCCACCGACGCCACGCTGATAGCAAATTCCTGGGCTATGGCATCCAACAACGGCTGGGCGTAATAGACATTAGCCACGCTAAAAGCGCTGGCGCCGGCCAGCAACAACACCAGCGAAGCCGGCAGCCGACTCAGTCCCCTCGCCTGAGATACGCAGATCGGATCCAGCGTTTTGTCACTCATCGTTTTCTCCAAAGTGGTTTCATTATTAAACCCAATGGACATTACGCGTAGAGGTTTTATAATGCAACCAGATAGTGTGGCAGGAGGGATAACGTGAAACGTAAAAGCCTGGAAGATGCACCGTGCCCGGTGGCACGCACTTTGGATGTGATTGGCGACTGGTGGTCACTGTTGATTGTGCGCGACGCGTTCGACGGCGTGCGCCGCTTCAGTGAATTCCAAAAGGGGCTGGGGATGGCGAAAAATATCCTTTCCACCCGTCTGCGCACCCTGGTGGCACAGGGCATTCTGGAGATCGCACCGGCCTCAGACGGCAGCGCCTATCAGGAGTATATTCTCACAGACAAGGGCCGAGCCCTGTTCCCGGTGATCGTCGGCTTGCGCCAATGGGGGGAAGACCATCTGTTTGCCGAGCAAGAGGCGCATTCAACCTTAGTCGAAAGCGACAGCGGCCAACCGATCCCGCGCATGACGCCGACCGGCAGCGTCGGGCAAACGCTCACACCGCTGAATACCCGGGTGGTAAAGGTGGGTGAAGAGTAAAATCACATTAGTTGAACCTACAGCCGCTGAGGCAGATGTTTGGCTGGAACGCGGCTTTGGAGCAAAACTGCAAAAATGGTAATTTCGCTGTTTGCTGTAGCGTAATAAATCATATGGCTGAGGTAGGGAAAGCTATAAACACCGTTCCCTGGATCCTCGACTCGATGCTGCCCAATGCCTGGCATTTCCGTCAGGTTGGTTAATACTTGGCGCAGTCTTACGAGGTAATCTCTGGATTGCTGCATGCCCCAGTTGCTCAATGTGTAGTCGCGAATCTCCCGGATATCGTTTTGCGCCTCACCGGTCAGTCGGTAACTGGCCATTTATCCTTTATCCTTTATCCTGCTCCAGCAGTTCAGAGAAAAACGTCTCGCCATCAACGGCATTGCCGATCGCCATATCATGCTGGGAACGCTGAATCTTCATTTGTAACAGTTGGAGTTTCATCGCTTCAATTTGCTCGTAATCTTCGGCAGACACCACAACCGCAACGGGCTTGCCATTACGGGTGATTTGTACCGGTTCACGCTGAGCCTTAAGCAGCAAATCGCCAAACTGGGTTTTGGCTTCATTGGCTGTCAGAATATGCATTTTCATTACCTTTCGACTGAATCGTTCGATTCGCTCATTCGATTTCTTGAGCAAAAATTATTCACACGATTTTATTGGGGGCGATCTTTCGGTTTACGCATTACCCCATATGCCCCTTCGCAAGGCCTTAAGGGTTACTGTATAGTCCGCGTTTTACGGGGAAATCATGCTGACTCAATCATCCATTCGCCTTAATAAATACATTAGCGACAGCGGCATCTGTTCACGCCGCAGTGCCGATCGTCATATCAAACAGGGCAACGTTTTCATCAACGGCAACGTAGCCGCCGTGGCCGCTCAGGTATTTGTCGGGGACGTAGTGCAAGTTAACGGCCAGCGGATTGAGCCACGTAATGCGGAAGATTTGGTGCTTATCGCGCTGAACAAGCCGGTGGGCATCATCACCAGCATGGGAAAGCACGTGCAAAATAACATCGGTGATTTCGTCAATCACAGCAAGCGCACCTTTCCTATAGGCCGTCTGGACAAAGATTCCCAGGGGCTGATTTTCCTGACCAATCACGGCGAACTGGTCAATAAGATCCTTCGTGCCGGCAATAACCACGAAAAAGAGTATCTGGTTACCGTCGATAAGCCGCTGACCGACGCGTTTATTCAGGGGATGAGCGCCGGTGTCCCCATCCTGGATACGGTGACGAAAAAGTGCCGGGTGGAGAAAATCGCGCCGCAGATGTTTCGCATCACGCTGGTTCAGGGCCTTAACCGCCAAATCCGCCGTATGAGCAAATACTTTGGTTATCACGTCACCAAACTTGAGCGTGTGCGCATTATGAACGTCGATTTGACAGGATTGCCGCTGGGCGAATGGCGAGATTTGACCGGTGACGAAAAGAACGTGCTGTTTAAGCTGATTGAGCACTCATCTTGCGAGGATGTTCGCCTGCCCGTTTCGCTAGCGCCTGATGTCAGCGAAAATCTCGACACGGAGTGAAGGTTTTCTGGAGCAGAGATATCGCCAGGCAACCAGGTAAAACTGCAAGTTGCCCAACGACATCTCAAGACCAAAGGCCCTTTTCCTCAGTGAATCAGAACGACCATCTGATATTGGCATTGACCGAATTGACCTGGGTATCAGAACCGTACTGCCCCTGATAACCGAGAGCCAACGTAGTGGAACGCGACAGCTTCACGCTCACCCCCACATCCGCCACCAGCAGATTGTCATCTACCGCCTGTCCCTGCGTGATAAATGCGTCGCTGCCGGCAAATGCCATGCGCGATGACGTATTTTTATCGCCGTAAGCGTGCTGCCAGCCTAATGAACCGTAAAGGCTGACGTTTTTCGGCAGTTCGGTAGATCCCCGCACGCCCAACGTTGAATAGAACGTATTCATCGTTTCATTACGGACGCTCAGCGCCGCTGCCCCGCCTTTCTCCTGGAAGTTATCGGTATGCAAACGGATATAACTCAGGTTGACGAATGGCTCGATATTCGCATCCAACTGACCAAAACGGTAACCTGCTTCGGTGAACGCCAGCAGCGAGTCTGCGTCATAGTCCGCCTTGAGCCGATCCGAGTAATTGCCGAAATTAACGTTGCGCTCATTTTCGAGCCGGTGCCAGGTATAGCCCAGCGCACCGCGCAGGGAGAAGGCATCCTGCTGCCCAGCAGCGTAAAGACCCAGGTGGTAATTATCGCTGTCGGAACTGGAGCGACGGCTATCGACATCATAGTCGCCACGGCTATAGCCTACGTATCCCCCAACGCGGATACTGTGGTCAGCGAGTTTACGATCGGCGCCCAACAGGAAACCGCTGGTGTGGCCGTCCAATTTCCCAACGTTATCGTTACCGCTGTTTCTCATCCAGGAGCCGAACGTCTGCCCCCAAACGCCGTTATTTTCAGCCTGAGCCGGTTGAACCAACGTCATCGCCATCGGTGGAACAGGCAGCGCATCATTATCAAATACGCGAAGCATGCGCTGATTCAACACGTTGAGCAGCATGCTACTGCCGGCGATCAGGTTAGACTGAATGGACGGATAAACTTCACCGGACAGTTGATTGAACGCCTCGCGCGCTTCCGGTGCGCTCAACAGCAGCACAGAGTTATACAAGGCCAGCGAAGGACCGCTTTGCGTTAACGTCGATAGCGCACCGGCGGTATTCCACTGATTGCTACTTTGCGCGACCGTTTGGAAAATACCGGGCTTGCCGCCCTCGCCTGGGTTGCCGCCCTCGCCTGGGTTACCGCCCTCACCTGGGTTGCCGCCCTCACCTGGGTTGCCGCCCTCACCTGGGTTGCCGCCCTCACCTGGGTTGCCGCCCTCACCTGGGTTACCGCCCTCACCTGGGTTACCCCCCTCACCTGGGTTACCGCCCTCACCTGGGTTGCCGCCCTCACCTGGGTTGCCGTCCTTTTGTGCAATCGTCAGATCCACGGCGTTGGTGCTGTGGTTAAGCGCAACGTCCAAAAATGCAGATTTTGAGACGGCTTCAGCAAACCGACCGTCAATCCCGCCATCCGAGGTCAAAATGCGATAGCTTTGGCCGGTTTGATAGCTGGTTTGCGGATCCAACGCGGTCACCTGCACCTTGGCCTGATCGCTGATGGTGGTTTTGCCTGAAACGACCAGTTTGTCGCTGCTGCCATCACCGGCGATATCGACATCATAGAAGGATTCACCCAGGAAATTCAGATAGCGTTTCAGCGTCAGGGTACCTATGTTGCCGTCGCCAGGGGAAATATGGCCGCCGGACTGGATTTCAGTCTGCCCCAAGGTGCCGTTGCCGCCCAGCGTCCCGCCGGCTTTGATTGACGCGGCGCTGCTGTAACCCAGACCATTGCTGACGTCAGAACCGGCAGTGGCGTTCAGGATCAGCGTGCCGCCATTCTCGGCGCTCAGCGTCTGCACATCGAAAACGTTGTCTTCTTGCTGCGTATTGATGTCGCTGGCGATGGTGATTTTGCCGCCGCGTGCGGTGACATTCGCCTGGAGTTGAGTCAGGTCGCCGCTCAACGTCGTCTGGCCGGCCGTGTTGATGACTTCGCCTTCGCCGACCATCTTGTTGCGGAAGTCGTAGTTATCTGAGTTGTGATTAAAGTAAACGTAGCTGCCGAACAACCCGCCACGCAGATTGACCACCGTTTGGGCATCGACAGTACCCGCACCACCCGCCGCGCCGAGCGTAGGTTCGGTCAAGCCGGTGCCGGTATCCATGTTGCCGCGGCTGCCGATAATCAACGCGCCGCGGTTAGAGCCGGACCCGGTATCCCCCAGCCGCAATTCGTTGCTGCCGGCAGAGAATGAGCCGCCATCAACAACCGACAGCACCCCGTTGCCATAATCCCCTACGTTGACATTGCCCGCACTGGTAAAGCGTGAGCCGTTGCCGGCGATGTAAAGCTCTGCGGTTTTTCTTGAGCCTGAAACACCGGCAATCTCCGCGCTACCAACGTTGACCGCACCGCCGTTCAGCACGTCCACATCGCCATTGGCGGTGAGCGACTGGGTGATATTCCACAGAGAGTTATTGCCGGTCACCGTGGCTTTGGGGTTGAGCTTGTCAGCCTCGTCGGGGCGAAAACCGCTGTCGATTCTGGCGGCGGCCGTGGTGGTCACTCCCCCGCCATCTTCAATCAGCAAGGTTGAACGTGCGCCCTGTCCGAAGCCGAGACCGAGTCTCTCACTGATCACCTGGGAACCGGCCCCTTTGACATTAAGATGGCTGTCATACCCCCCGGTGGTGCCGACGATAATCTCTTCCGCCGTCGCCAATCCGCCCTCTTCTACCCGTAACGTCCCCAGTCCCAGATTCAGACTGCCGTGCATAACGGATTGGTCATTGATCGCATTTAATACGGCATTCGGCCCTTTGACCGTGACCAGGCTTTCGTATATCTGGCCATTAGCACGACGGCCAATATTGACGTTATAGGCATTGATTTGGCCATTATCGATCAACAGCTTTCCGCTTTGATTACGGCCGACGTAAACATCCCCGGTGTAAGTCAAAGATTCGGTAATACGTGATTCACCATCAAAAATAGCATCATCGGCACGCGCCACGTCGGCTGGGCCAATCAATATCAACGGTGCGGAAAAAAGTGCGAGGTAAACTTTCGAAAGCGGTTTTCTTACCGCTAAGTTATGCGATGTTTTATCTTTCATGTTTTCTCTCCGGCCCAATTATCTTGATGCCATCAAAGTTATTATTTATATGAAAAACTCAATGCATTAGAGGATGCGCGGCGCGTTTTGCGAGAACACAGGCTGATTTGTCATCGAGACACTAGCTTATTGCCCCCCAGCGCTAACGTCTCGATGCCAAAATTATGGGGACTGCGGATCGGTATTGATCATCCACCCTCGCTAAACGCGTCAGGTGAATTATTTATGCGTAACGACCGGGGTACAGCTTGGTGTGCTTAACGACGGGGCCGAACCTAAAATACCCGGCATCATCATCGAGGAACAGTCAAAGATTCGTCCTTTCTCCGTAGTGGCACGGTAAGAAAGTTTTTGCCCGCCAAGGGCGTCGGGTTGGGCACCATTAACATTGGTGACGGTAATTTCATCCGATGAACCCAGGCCCAGCATTTTGGCCGTTTCCGCCTGCAGCAACGGTATTGCCTGATCGGTTTTCAATGTGGAACAGCCAGCTACCAGAAGCGTAACGGTTAATGCGATAAGTGGTTTTCTCATAAATTGTCCTTTGTAACCAAACAGTTCCAAATGCTGAATGGCTTTATGTTTTACCTTATCAAAATCCCTGAATAATATATTTCCCTTTCCTAACCGAAAAAACCCTCCTAAAGTAGGGAGGGTAGAAAATAACAAGTCGTCAGACCAATCTGATAGGTTTTAGCAAAAGGAGATACCCTTGGGGCAGGATTATGCGTTGGTCGTTGATGACCATCCGTTGGTGGCAAGTGGCATCGCCAATTTCCTGAATACGCACTGTCGATTTAAACACGCCTACGTGATGACAAACGAGGAGAGTTGTTATCGACATATTCTGGAAAATGGCGCCCCGCGTTTAATCGTCATCGACTTTTGGTTATCCGACGGCACGGCATTAAAATTACTCAAAGAGCTCAGACAGCTTTACCCACAGGTAAGATTATTAGTGGTCAGCGGCGATGAAAATAATGAAATAGGCCAAAAGGTACGTGATGCCGGAGGCCATGGTTTCGTGCTCAAAAATGAGCCGCCAGAATTATTCGCCAAAGCCGTTGCTGCGCTGTTAGAAAATCAAAGCTGGTTTCCTATGGATAATCTACTGGAGGCTTCCAGTGCCAAAAACCATCTTCAAAACTTCAATTTAACGCCGCGACAAATTGACGTTTTGACCATGATGATGCGCGGTTTTCCCAATAAGAGAATAGCCTCTCAGCTTGCTATTTCCGAACCTACGGTTAAAGAGCACATCAGCAACATCCTTAAAAAAATAGGCGTAAACAGTCGGGTAGAAGCTATTACGTTACTGCATGGCAGGCAGGGGCCGTCCGAATGAAACTACTTCAATCTTTACAAGATGATGGCATTTCGTCGCACGCGCAAATCCGATTATTGAACAATACGTTTATTCGATTGGTCTTTAGTTTCAGTGCTGTGCCCTGCGTCGGTATCCCCTTTGCTATTTGGATTTATTTACTGGGTGAACCGCTGTGGCCGATAATCAGCTGGATAATAGTGTATTTATTCTGCGCTTTGGCTATCCGATTATGGCACCAAAGATATCAACGCGAAGCGGAGAAAGAGGATGCGGGCGTTATTCTTAACCGCTGGCTCCCACATATCAACAAAGTCGCCTTCGTACATGGGATAGGTATATCCTCATTATATTTAATAACCCCACAAATAAATAATTTCGATTTTTTCCTGTTATTAAATATCAGCATCGCGGCCATCGTCGCGGCGAATGCGACCCATTTGACGCCCATCATCAGTACCTTTACCCTGTTTTTCTTTGCCTGCTGGGGCATGCTTAACGTTGGCATCATTTGGCGTTTAAACGACGTCATGCTCATTGTGTTGATGCTCAACCTGCTTTACGGGTTCGCCATCTACCGCCACGCATTGAGTTCTCATCAGTTTTTTATTCAGCAAGCCCGTCTCGAAGAGAAGAGCTCTCGCCTTGCGGAGCAATTCCGCCAGGCCAAAGAGGAGGCGGAACAAGCCCTGCTCGATAAAAACCAGTTTCTGACCACCGCCAGTCACGACTTGCGCCAACCGGTACATGCCATGGGTTTCCTGATCGAGGCCATCATCCATAAAAATCGCGATGCCTCTTTAACCCCCCAGCTGTTGGATCTGCAGCAGAGCGTGCGCTCCGTGCACCTGATGTTCAATTCTTTGCTCGATCTCAGCAAGATTGAGTCCGGCAACGTCAGTACGGCGACCACCCATGTCGATATTGGAACCCTGCTTGACTCGGTGATTACCCTGTTCCGTGAAGAAGCGAACAGCCGGGGATTATCCCTGCGGACATGGCGCCCCAAGCGACGCATTGCCGTGATGGGCGATCAATTGCTCATCCGACAATCACTGATTAACCTGATACAAAATGCGCTGCGCTACACCCAGAAAGGCGGCGTATTGATTGCCATCCGCCCACAAAAGGGAGAATGCCTGATCGAAGTCTGGGACACCGGCGTGGGCATCGCCGACGAAGAGAAAGGCAAAATCTTCTCCCCCTACTATCGTCCCGAACTGGCGTGGAAAATCGATAGCGCCGGTCATGGGTTAGGCCTTGCGGTAGTGGCCCGCTGCGCCAAATTGATGAAGGTGAAATACGGCATGCGCTCCGTGGAGGGCAAGGGATCGCATTTCTGGATGCGTTTTGCCCTCTATACCGGCGAAGTCAAAACGCCAGAAAACCTCAACGCCTATACCCACAGCCAGATCCCTACCCGCTATGAGTCATTGAGTGGCGCCTGCCTGGTGGTGGATGATGATCCGCTGGTCACCTCCGCCTGGTCGAGTTTGATGAGTACCTGGGGGATCACCGTGCGTTGCGCCGCTTCCGCCGAGGAGGCTTTTGCGATTATCGACGCAGGCTTCACCCCCTTCGCCGTACTTTGCGATCAACGGCTCCGCTCCGGTGAAAGCGGCTTCGATATATTGAAAGCGCTGTTCGAACGCCTGCCGGACACCAGCGGCGCCATGGTCAGCGGGGAATTTAACTCCCCCATTTTGCAAGAGGCCGAACAGGAAGGTTATCTGGTATTAAGAAAGCCGCTGGAACCCGCGAAGCTGCATGCCTTGCTGTCGCAGTGGTCATCCTGCTAGCCGGCGCCAGGCCTGTTCGGGGCTGTACCCTGCCGACGTTGCATTTCCGGCATCGGCAAGATTGCGGCTGAGACTGCCGCTTAGGCACCAAGATTGCGCAGCAGGCCTTCGAGGTTGCGCTCACCCACTTTGGTTTGGGCGCCCGCCTTCAGTCCGCCCCGAATGAGTCTCTCCGCTGCGGGACGTTCAAAAAGCCCCGCCCAGGCCTCATGCTCACGATAAAAACCTTCCCGCAGATCTGCCGCCGGCATCGCCTGCTTGGCCGCCGCGATAACCCCTTCGGGCAGTGCCGCAATGTTGTGCGCCAGGCGTTCGACAAAGTCGTCGAGTTCGGATGCGGGCAAGGCGCGGTTAATCCAGCCATAGCGCTCTGCGGTCGCCGCGTCGATAAGATCGGCTCCCAGGACCACTTCAAGCGCGCGACCACGCGTCATGCGGTTCGTCAGGTATTGCGTCGCGCCGCCACCGGGCGTAATGCCCATCAAGGCTTCGCATTGGGCCAGCCCTGCCCGCCCTTCGGCGGCAAAAGCCATGTCGGCCGCCGCAACGAATTCTGCACCGCCCCCACGCGCCAGCCCGGCAAGCTTAACGATAGTCACCTGGGGCTGGCTGCGCAGCAACTCACCGAATGCCTGGAACGGGTTGAGCCCTTCCGGCGCATTACGCGCCAGCTCATCAAAAGCGTGCGGTTCATCGATTAAGGTCATGTCGACATGAGCGATGAAGAACTCCGGATCCGCACTCTGGAAAACCAGCACGCGAGTATCCGGGTCGTCACGCACGGCACGCAGTAAGCGGCTGATTTCCGACATCAAAGCCACATCAAGCACGTTGACCGGCGGATTATTGAGGGTGGTCGTCATGACCCCCTTTGCGTGAGACAAGCTGAGTTTGCTGAAATCGGTATCTTTCATGTCGATGTCCTTGTTTGTCAGGGTATCGGCGCTGGACTTTCGCGCCGCCGATCGAATGGTATACTTTGCATACCTGGCGTCAATTACGCACTTGAAGCATCCCAGGGATGCTGGAGGATACCGATGGAGACGAATGAAACTGTCTACCGCGCCGACTGCCCGAGCCGAATCATTCTCGACCAGATCGCGGACAAATGGTCAATGATGGTGCTGGAGGTGCTGCGTGAGCCGAGGCGCTTCAATGCGATCAAGCGTCGCCTTGATGGCGTCACTCAACGTGTGCTCACCCAGACGCTGCGCAAGCTGGAGCGTAACGGCATGGTGAACCGCAAGGTTTTGGATGGGCGGGTGCTCGGCGTCGAGTATTCGCTGACGCCGCTCGGCCAGTCATTGCAAGGGCCGTTCTCTATTCTGTTTGAGTGGACGATGGGGAATATGGAGGCTATTCAGGACTGCCGGCGCAGATATGATGAGCAAAACCAGCAGCTTGAACAGTGAGGCTCCTGCCTCACTTTTCCTTGCGATGAATGGCCGCGTACATCCAGTAATCACCCGGCGATAACCGAAACTCTAGAAATGAGTGGGAGGCGATCAGAGGTTGCGGAATATTCCCGAGATCAGCATTCTGGAAAGCAGAGAAGTCGGGTCAGCCCACTCCATCAGCACATCGAAATGGTTGCAATGGGGCACCTCGAGCAGATCCGTTTCCGCACCGGCCGCTTTATACAAAGCGGCAAAGGCTTCGGACTGCCGCTTGAAGCCGGGGGGATCGCCTTCAGCCCAGGCAACGGTGATGGGGCACCCCGGCGCAGGGATGTGACGCATCGGGCTGTAATCGGCCACGCTGGTGTCGGAGAGTGCCAGCCATGCCTGCACGGGCGTCTTCATCAAAGGTGCGAGTTCAAAAAGCCCGCTGATGGGAAAAGCAAACTTCACCACATCGGTCGGCACGCCAAAGGCAGCATGCCAGCCTGGTGCTAATAGCGTTGCTAGCAAATGGCCACCAGCAGAACTGCCACCCAGCGAGATCCGTTGCGGATCCAGCCCAAACTCATGTCCCCGCCGCCAAATGAACGCCACCGCACTGCGTACGGCATGGACGATGTCACCGATGCCGGCTGCCGGCGCGAGTGGATAATCTATAACCACCGTGGCAATGCCATTTGCCGCCAATGTGCCCGCCATCATCGCGGAATCTTCTTTCGACAGCGCTCGCCAGTATCCCCCGTGAATAAAAAGAAAAACGGGCAGCAGCGGCCCGTTTCCATTCACCGTTGGCCCATAAATATCCAGAGCCTGGCCACTTTTCTGGCAATAGGTGATATCAAAATGGAGGCCATAAGCCTGTTTCATCTTTTCAGACTGCGAGCGATAACGCGCCATTTCTTTGGCGAAGCCGTCGACACCTACCGTAGCGCGTGCATCGTAATCCTCATTGAGGCGTGCCGGATCCATAAACACTTCGTCTGCCAAAAGCGTCATTTTTCAACCTCCCTGATGAACACCGCCTTATCCCAGCGGCTGCGGACTAAAAAAGTGGTTACTCCCGGCCCCGTTTCTCGGGCCGGAGCAATGATCAGGCCAAAGTGCCCGTCGGCAGGCTTAATGCCGTTTTCATACGCTCTGCGCCGATCTGCTCGCAACGTCCGGTGATACGCAAAACGGCCGATCGAACGTCGTCTGGCCACAGGTTCATATGCCCCATGCGTTCCGCCGTGTCTTGGGTATGTTCGGTCAACGGCCTTTCCTGCGCTTCCCAGGCTGCCAGCGCCGCCGGAATATCCCGGTTATTTTCCAGACTGACCGCCAATCCAAGAGCATTCATCAGTGCGCAACCGCCCCCTTGGCCGAGGTAAGGCGGCATCGCATGGGCTGCATCGCCGAGGATCGCCACCTGCCCTTTGCTCCAGGCCTTGAGTTTCAGCACCTCAAACGCATCCCAGCGGCCGGCCTCGCCAAAACGTGCGATCAGGCCGGAAAGGTGTGGGAAGGATTTGCGCCAAAGTTCCGGGGCAATCGGAAGCTGATAGGCACCCACATCGTCCTCAGCGCAGCACAGTGCAACATAAAGATCGGTCGCGCTGGCGGGCGTATAAAGGATCCGCCTCGTGCCTGAAAAGTACTCAATGTAGTTCGAACGATCTGCAGGCGGTACGTCATCGTCATCACGCTTCAACATCATTCTGACCGCGCCATAGTGCAGCGGCTTGCGGTACATCAGCAGGTCCAGAGATTCTCTCACCCGCGAGTTGATACCGTCAGCGCCGATCACCAAATCGGCTGACAGCATTCGCTTGTCCGCCATCAGCAGCTTTCCATCCGGTGTCGCCCCCACCGCCTCGGAATCGCTGACAATTTCAGCACCGGCGCGGCGAGCCGCATTGAGCAAAGACAGCAGCAGCCGCTCGCGCAGGATGGTAACCAGACGTGGGGCACCGCTGCTGTTGATCGGAATATCCTCCATCGTTGCGTTGCCGTGATCCCGGGTCTGGAATACGGCCCCTTCGTGTGCCCCCACCATAGCTTCGTCATAGGCTCCAATCGCCTCGAGCACACGCAGCCCATTACTCCAGATATAGATGCCCGCACCAAAGGTGCGCAGGTTTGCCGAACGCTCATGCACTCTCACGCTCCAGCCACGCTGAGCCAGCGCCGCCGCCGCCGTAAGCCCGGCGATACCTGCCCCAGCAATTTCTGCATGCAGTTGCTTCATACCCTCTCCTCAGCCCCGTTTGTTTTGATCGTACCCGTCGTTAAGAACCCGCCTGTACCGCAAACAGATCCTTTCTCCTGGTCATGCAGAACAACGCCAAAGCGGCAATTAATGCGGGAATCGCCATCCAGTAGAAAAAATTCTGCAAATCACCAACCACGGTATACAGCCAAGAGCCAAGATAAGCCCCCGTGATGGAACCCACATGACCCACGCCGATCCCCCATGACACTCCGGTCGCACGTGCCGTGGTGGGATAAAGGCCAGCGCTCAAAATACTGATGTTGTTCAATGCTCCCGTGAGGGTAAAACCCACGAAAAAAACGCAAACCAATAAACGGGTAGAACTGCCGAGCTGGCTGCCGGTAACCAGCAGCGCGACCGAGGCCAATAAGGCTAAAGGAGGGAGTATTTTGGCGATACCGATTCGATCGATGAGAAGTGCGGTGATGATGCCACCGATCATGCCCCCCAGCGGCAGCATTGCGGCAACATGTAAGGCCATCCGAGCGTCAAAGCCGCTGCTGCGCAATACCGTGGGTAGCCAATTGCTCAACAGGTAGAACGAGAATAAGCAGCAGAAAAAGGTCAGCCAGAGTAGCAGCGTACGCTCGGTTCGCCCTTCAGAAAATAGCGCCGCCACGGGAGACAGCTGCAGGTTTTTTTCGCCGGGCTTTCTGTCCATACCGTCGGTAAAGATTACGTCCTGCCACTTCCTATGGCCGCCAATCCGCTCGACGATCCGCAGTAATTTAGCTCTCTGTTGCGGCCTGTTGGCCAGGAAACAGATCGACTCAGGGAGCATGAAATACAGCACTGGCAGCATCACCAAAGGAGCGATACTGCCCACAAAGAGCAGGCCTCTCCAGCCCAGCACCGGCAGCAGCAAGTCGGCCACCCAGCCGCCGAGCGCCATACCCAAGGTAAAACCGGAAAAGCTCAAGGTGACCAGCAACATGCGCCAGCGAATGGGCGAATACTCTGACACCAGAGTAATGCAACCGGGCAATACGCCGCCTAGTCCCATGCCAGTCAGTAACCGCAGTGCCACAAGCACGCTAATCGATGAGGAAAAGGCATAACCCAGGGTGCCTAAAGCGACGATAACCGAGCAGATCAGCAACACCGTTTTGCGCCCATAACGGTCCGCCGCGGGGCCACAAATAAAACTGCCGAGTAACATGCCGAACAGACCTGCAGCGAAAGCCGGGCCCAACTCGGCGCGATCAACCCCCCATTCTTGAGCCAATTCAGGGGCGATATAACCCATCGCGCTGGCATCCAGACCATTAATCATTAATACAATAAAACACAAGAGCAGCGTCATTATCTGCAAACCGCCAAGCGGGCTTTGATCGACAATGTCGGTGACGGATTGTTTGTTCATGGCAAAAATCCTCTTTTCTTGTTTTTGTATTACCTTGCATCATGAAAAGCACGCCACCACCGGCAGCACGGCCCGGGATTAACCGGTGAATGAAATGGCATCAACATACTGATTAGTAATAATTTACCTTCTGCCAGTTCCGAAGCTTATGCATACCCTGGTGTTTTACTGGGTAGCGCTGCAGGGGCAGGTTTTCCAGAGAGCAGGGATTGACCGAGTATAGGGCTGTGCTGATATCAGGGAATAATCAAAAAAGGGATCTTTGGTATAACCAAAATGAATACAAGGAGGTGCGCAAAGGGAATATTTCGTGGGCGTCGGAAAAAAGAAAACCCCCGTACAGCATAGCCGCAACGGGGGTTTTAAAATCATCACTGATAGTCAGTGATTAGCGGTTCATTATTCCCACTCAATGGTAGCCGGTGGCTTACCGCTGATGTCATAAACCACACGGGAAATGCCGTTGACTTCGTTGATGATGCGGTTGGAGACGCGGCCGAGGAAATCGTACGGCAGGTGCGCCCAATGTGCGGTCATAAAGTCGATGGTTTCCACTGCGCGCAGTGAAACAACCCAGTCATATTTACGGCCATCGCCCATCACGCCAACCGAACGCACCGGCAGGAACACGGTGAATGCCTGGCTGACTTTGTTGTAGAGATCGGCTTTGTGCAGCTCTTCGATGAAGATTGCATCGGCACGGCGCAGCAGATCGCAGTACTCTTTCTTCACTTCACCCAGTACGCGCACGCCCAAACCTGGGCCCGGGAACGGGTGACGGTAAAGCATGTCGTACGGCAGGCCCAGTTCCAGACCGATTTTGCGCACTTCGTCTTTGAACAGCTCTTTCAGCGGCTCGACCAGGCCAAGCTTCATCTCTTTCGGCAGACCACCCACGTTGTGGTGCGATTTGATCACGTGTGCTTTGCCGGTGGCGGAAGCGGCGGATTCGATCACGTCCGGGTAGATGGTGCCCTGCGCCAGCCATTTCACTTCAGTCTGCTTGCAGGCTTCTTCGTCGAACAGTTCCACGAACACGCGGCCGATGATCTTGCGCTTGGCTTCCGGTTCGTCAACGCCGGCTAACGCGCTCAGGAAGCGATCTTCCGCCGCCACGTGAACGATGTTCAGGCCGAAGTGGTCGCCAAACATTTCCAGCACCTGGTCTGCTTCATTCAGACGCAGCAGGCCGTTATCGACGAACACGCAGGTCAGGCGTTTACCGATGGCGCGATGCAGCAGCATTGCGGTCACGGAAGAGTCGACGCCGCCGGACAGGCCGAGGATCACGTGATCTTCGCCCACCTGCTCACGAATGCGCTCTACCGCATCTTCGATGATGGTCGCCGGGGTCCACAGGGCTTCACACTGGCAGATATCCAGCACGAAACGCTCCAGCATGCGCTGGCCCTGACGGGTGTGGGTCACTTCCGGGTGGAACTGCACGCCGTAGAAGCGTTTTTCTTCGTTGGCCATAATGGCAAACGGGCAGGTATCGGTGCTGGCAACGGTCACGAAGTCGGACGGGATAGCGGTCACTTTGTCGCCGTGGCTCATCCACACGTCGAGCAGCGGTTTACCGGTTGGGCTCAGCGCGTCTTCGATGCCGCGAACCAGTGCGCTGTCGGTGGTAATTTCCACCTGCGCGTAACCGAATTCACGCTCGTTGGAACCTTGCACATGGCCGCCCAGCTGCATTGCCATGGTCTGCATGCCGTAGCATACGCCCAGCACAGGTACACCGGCGGTGAACACGTATTCTGGCGCACGCGGGCTGTTGGTTTCGGTGGTGCTTTCCGGGCCGCCGGACAGGATGATGCCGCTCGGATTGAATTCGCGGATTTGCTCTTCGCTAACGTCCCAGGCCCACAGCTCGCAGTAAACGCCGATTTCGCGCACGCGGCGGGCGACCAGTTGGGTGTATTGCGAACCAAAGTCCAGAATCAGAATGCGATGCTTATGGATATTTTTTGTCATGTGAGGCGAATTCCAGCAACAGAGAAAAAGGAAAATCTAAAACGTTAGGACAGTTTCAGTCGGCGAGGCCAAACAGTTGGTGGTCGCCCGCAGCACAGCATGCGCAGTTGACATAAAGTCAATGAGCAATGCGAGCAGCGGACGGCGAACAAATGCGCCGGCCGCAGCCCCTGAAATTAACCCATGCGGTAGTTCGGTGACTCTTTGGTGATGGTCACGTCATGCACGTGGCTTTCCTGAATACCGGCGCCGCTGATGCGAACAAATTCAGCCTTGGTACGCAGGTCGTCGATGGTGGCGCAGCCGGTCAGGCCCATGCAAGAACGCAGGCCGCCCATTTGCTGATGTACGATCGCTTTCAGCATGCCTTTGTAAGCCACGCGGCCTTCGATACCTTCCGGCACCAGTTTGTCGGCGGCGTTATCGGTCTGGAAGTAACGGTCGGAAGAGCCTTTGGACATCGCGCCCAGTGAACCCATACCACGGTAGGATTTGAACGAACGGCCCTGATACAGCTCGATTTCGCCCGGTGATTCTTCGGTACCCGCCAGCATGGAGCCGACCATTACGCAGGATGCGCCGGCCGCGATAGCTTTGGCGATGTCACCGGAGAAGCGAATGCCGCCGTCGGCGATGACCGGGATACCTGTCCCTTCCAGCGCTTCAACCGCATCGGCGATGGCGGTGATCTGCGGTACACCTACGCCGGTTACGATACGAGTAGTACAGATGGAGCCAGGGCCGATACCTACTTTGACCGCGCTGACGCCGGCGTCAGCCAGCGCTTTGGCACCGGCTGCGGTAGCCACGTTGCCGCCCACGATCTGCAGATCCGGGTATTTGGCGCGCGTTTCGCGAATACGCTGCAATACGCCTTCGGAATGGCCATGCGAAGAGTCGATCAGCAGCACGTCAACGCCGGCGGCGACCAGCGCATCAACGCGCTCTTCGTTACCTGCACCTGCACCCACCGCTGCGCCAACGCGCAGACGGCCATGCTCGTCTTTACAGGCGTTTGGCTTGCGTTCCGCTTTCTGGAAGTCTTTTACGGTGATCATGCCCAGCAGGTGGAAGCTGTCGTCCACTACCAGCGCTTTCTCAACGCGTTTTTCGTGCATTTTCTGCAGCACGACTTCACGCGCTTCGCCTTCTTTCACCGTAACCAGACGCTCTTTCGGCGTCATCACGGCGGTAACAGGCTGGTTCAGATCGGTGACGAAGCGGACGTCGCGGCCGGTAATGATACCGACCAGTTCGTTCTCTTCGGTGACGACAGGGTAACCGGCGAAGCCGTTACGTGCGGTCAGCTCTTTCACTTCTTTCAGGGTTGTGGCAGGGGTTACGGCTTGTGGATCGGTTACCACGCCGCTTTCATGTTTTTTCACGCGGCGGACTTCTTCTGCCTGACGCTCGATAGACATGTTTTTGTGAATGAAGCCCAGACCGCCTTCCTGCGCCAGCGCGATGGCCAGGCCGGATTCGGTAACGGTATCCATGGCTGCGGACAGCATAGGGATATTCAGGCGGATATTT
The DNA here is from genome assembly GCF_046531865.1 of Serratia sp. AXJ-M. NCBI lineage: Bacteria > Pseudomonadati > Pseudomonadota > Gammaproteobacteria > Enterobacterales > Yersiniaceae > Serratia > Serratia sp. AXJ-M. The sequence continues at coordinate 3,929,738 of NZ_CP059394.1, forward strand.
TTGGTCAGTTGGGTGCCGAGCTCAGCGGTATTAGGCAGAACCGTAGAGTGAGCTGGAACCAGGAGAACGTCGTCAAACGTTAGTGCTTCTTTCGCGATACGTAGCATGGGCAATATCTCACCAGAGTGGGCTGTGAAAAAGATAAAATATTGCCGCGGCATTATACAGAGCGTAATCGGTTGCCTCCAGCACTTTCTCACAAAAACTCTTGATTACCTTTTTCAGCCATGTAGTATCGACCAATTAAGTGCTTGTTTTGAAATTTGATCTGGGTCACATGTCGATACCTGTTTCGCCTTCCATTTTTACCGTAAGCCGCCTGAATCAGACGGTTCGACAGCTGCTGGAAATGGAAATGGGCCAGATTTGGCTCTCCGCCGAGATCTCCAACTTCTCCCAGCCGTCTTCAGGTCATTGGTATTTCACACTGAAAGACGACCGCGCGCAGGTGCGTTGCGCGATGTTCCGCAACACTAACCGTCGTACTACCTTCCGCCCGCAAAATGGCCAACAGGTGCTGGTGCGCGCCAGCATCACGCTGTATGAGCCGCGCGGCGACTATCAGCTGATCGCCGAAAGCATGCAGCCCGCCGGCGACGGCCTGTTGCAACAGCAGTTCGATCAGTTAAAACAGCGACTGAGCGCCGAAGGCCTTTTCGACCAACAGTTCAAACAGCCGCTGCCCAGCCCGGCCAAACGCGTCGGGGTGGTCACCTCCGCCAGCGGCGCGGCGCTGCACGATGTGCTGCAGGTGCTGCAACGGCGCGATCCTTCATTGCCCATCGTTATCTACCCTACTTCGGTGCAGGGCGCGGAAGCCCCCCTGCAGATTGTACGTGCCATCGAAACGGCCAACCGCCGTGACGAGTGCGACGTGCTGATCGTCGGCCGTGGCGGGGGTTCGCTGGAAGACCTGTGGAGCTTTAACGACGAACGCGTTGCGCGGGCGATTTTCGCCAGCCGCATTCCGATTGTCAGCGCCGTCGGCCACGAAACCGACGTCACCATTGCCGACTTTGTCGCCGATCTGCGTGCGCCAACCCCTTCTGCCGCTGCCGAACTGGTCAGTCGCAATCAGTTGGAACTGCTGCGTCAGTTGCAATCACAGCAACAGCGGATGGAAATGGCGATGGACTACTACCTGGCGCAGCGCCAGCAGCAGTTCACCCGCATCAACCACCGTTTGCAGCAGCAGCACCCGCACCTGCGTCTGGCGCGCCAACAAACGCTGTTGTTCAAACTGCAACGTCGGTTGGAAGACGGCATGCAAAACCAACTGCGTCTGTCTTCGCGTCGCAGCGAGCGGGTTCAGCAACGGCTGGCGCAGATGCAACCGCAGGCGCGTATTCACCGCTACCAACAACGCGTGCAGCAACAGGAATACCGTTTGCAGCAGGCATGGGATCGCCAGCTTAACGGCCTGCGCCAGCGCTTCGGCGTCGCCTGCAGCCAACTCGAGGCCGTCAGCCCGCTGGCGACGCTGGCCCGAGGCTACAGCGTGACGCAAACCCCGCGCGGCGAACTGCTGAAAACCACTAAGCAGGCTCAGGTTGGCGAACTGCTGAAAACCCGCCTGCAGGATGGTTGGGTGGAAAGCGAGGTGAAAACCATCACCGTGGCCAAGAAGCCGCGCAAGAAACGCGCGGCCGAATAATCCCGTCATACTTGAAGCCGCATCTGTGTTGGCTTCACCCGCTCACCCGAATCACTTACCTGAGTAAGCTCGTCGGGATGAGCGTTCTTGCCGCCTTGATACCCCCCCAATTATTTAGGGTATAACTTTTACTACTCCAGCGTAAAACGGCTGCCCGGTACGCCGTTAATCCACAGTTCTCGCGTCTCTCCAGTTGGCAAACTGCAGGCCAACGTCTGCCACGCCGGTTTGAACCGGCCTTCGGCAGTGATGTTCAGCATGATGCGTTGAGTGTCGCTGAGCATCTCCCAGCGCAGCCACAGCGCATCGCCCTGCTGCCAGCCATAACTTTCCCCGTCATCTTCGAATAACAGCCCAGAAGCGCTGCCACAGCCTTTGAGCGGATACAGCTTCAGCTCGCGCCGATCGTCCGCCGTCACGTCAACATGCGCCAATCGCGACGACAAAGGTATCGCGGCACCGGCACGTACCAGCAGCGGCAAGCGCTCCAGCGGTGCTTCCAGCAGCACCTCCTGGCCGCCGCTGAACCATTGGCCGCTGTAGAAGCAGTACCAGCCGTCGCCGTTATCCGGCAGATACACCGGCCGCTGACGCTGCCCCTGCTCCACCACGCTGGCCACCAGCAGATCGCGACCCATCATAAAATCATCGGTTTCGTTCAGCGTGCGCTCATCATGCTCGTGGTCGAGGAAGGTCGGGCGCAGCATCGGTTCGTCGTCGACGCAGGCCTGCCACAGCAAGGTGTAGAAATACGGCATCAGCCGATAACGCAAAGCAATCGCCTCGCGCACTGCCGGCGTCACCGCAGGGTACATCCAGGGTTCGTTAACCGTGGCGTCGTCGTTCCAGGAGTGGATGGTGAAACGCGGATGCATCACGCCATTTTGCACCCAACGCACCAGCAGTTCGGCGTCCGGCCTGTCGCCGGAGAAACCACCCACGTCATGCCCGAGGTTGTACAAACCGGACAGGCTCATGCCCAGCCCCATGCGAATGTTGTAACGCAGGGTTTGCCAACTGGTACGGTTATCGCCGCTCCAGGTCTGCACATAACGTTGCATACCGGCACAGCCGGAGCGTGAAATCAGGTACGGCCGCAGCTCAGGGGCAAAGCGCTGCTGCGCCTCCATCGAGGCGCGCATCATCAGCAACGGCATCACCGGACGAATATGTTTGATGGCGATCGGCTGGCCAAAACCGTGGCAACGCGCCTCGCCGTCCCACACTTCATATTCGTTATTGTCATTCCAGGTGGAATCGATGCCCATCTCCAGCAGTTGCTGAGTCACGCCCTGCTGCCACCAGTGCACTGCCGCCGGGTTGGTGAAGTCCAGATGTGAGCCTTCGTCGTCCCAAAAGCTGGAGCGCTCCGGCCTATCGCTTTCTGAATCGCGGATAAACAGCCCTAACTGCGCCGCCTGTTGATACTGCGGATGATCCTGCAACAAGCACGGCTTGATGTTGGCCGCCAATTTCAATCCGGCATCGTGGAAAGCCTGACTCAGCTGCTTGGGTTGCGGCACCTTGTCGTAGTTCCAGTTGAACACGTAACGCTTGTTGCCGATCGAGGTATAACCCGAGGACAGCTGGAAGGAGTCACAGGGAATGTCATGTTGGTGACAAAGCTCAATAAACTGCCGTAGCTGCTGTTGAGCATCCGGCGCGTCGGTGTAATGCATGGTGGATCCGCTGTAGCCCAGGCTCCATTTTGGCCCGAAGTGTGTCTTGCCGGTCAGGCGCACAAACGCCTTGGTGACATCCAGCACCTTTGGCCCGAGGAACAGGTAATAATCCAAATCCCCCGCCTCGGCCTGATAGCGGCGATAGGCCAGGTGGTAATTGTCGATCTCGTTACCCAAATCCAGCCAGCAACTGCTCAGGTTGTCGTAAAACAGCCCAAAGCTGGCCTCTTCTCCACGGGTGATGGTGAAAGGAATGTGCTTGTACAACGGGTCAGTGCTGGCGGCGTTGTAACCCATTGCATCCAGATTGCGCATTTCAAAACGGCGGCCGCTGCGTTCCAGATCACCGGCCTTCTCGCCTAGTCCATAATAGCGCTCGGCGGCATGGCGACGTTGATAATGGGCCACGCCGTCACCGTGCGGGTTAAGCAAATAGGCGCTGGTGGGCCGATCGGCTGCCAGCGGACGCCATTCACCGGCGGCGTTACAGTGTTCCCATTCCAGCCACAGCGGCTGATGCACGGTCACGCGCAGCGTAGAGGTGGTCAGCACCAACCGATCCTCATGCTGCTGCAAGTGGTAACCCGGCAGGCTGAAACCGGCGACGCTCAGCCGGTCGCGCCCTTCCCAGGGCACGTCGGTCTGTGGCGCAATGCTCCAGGTGCGGTCCAGCGCCAGCTCTCCGCTGCGCTTGATCAACACGCGACACAGGTGGTTTTCCAACACGTACAGGCAAAACAGATGGCGTTCATCGACCAACAGTTCAATACGATCGGCATACTGTCCTGCCAGCGTCCAGTTTTTTAAGGTTTTCATAGGCATCCAACTTAACTATTGAGTGTTTTTTTACCGCCGCGTTCGGCGATCAAAGCAATCAGGAACAGGGCACCGATCAGGTCGAAGAAGCCCATGGCGATGAATAAGGGGTTAAAACCGACGGTGTCGGAGACCGCACCGATCAGCAACGTAAACAGGAAGCTGGCGATCCAGGCGCTGGAGCCGCGCATGCCGTTGACGGTCGCCATTTGGTTTTTATCGAACGACTCCACCACCAGCGCGCTGAGCATGCAGGAGATCACCTGGTGCCCGAAGCCACCGATCGAGATCAGGGCGATCGCCACGTAGGGATCTTTGGTGATCGCCACAAACGCCAGCGAAACCATCATAAAGGCGCCCGTCACCGAGCTGGCGACCACCGAGTTGACGCGGCTGCAGCCGAACCATTTGCGGTACAGGGTGGTGAGATAGCCGCTGGCGATGCTGCCGATGTCCGCCGCCAAAAACGGCAGCCAGGCAAACATGGCGATGTGCTTTAAGTCCATGCCGCGCTCGGTGGCCAGGTACAACGGCACCCAGAAACTGAACACCGCCCAGGCCGGTTCAGCGAGAAAGGCCGGAATGGCGATGCCATAGAACTTTTTGTTGCGGCACAAAATCGCCAGCGACTTGAGAAACGGCAATCTGGGCAGTTCCGGCTCATTGTCTTCGCGGATCAGATCCAGTTCCTGCTGGCTCAGATTGGGGTGCTGCTGCGGCGAGTGATAGAACAACCACCACAACACTACCCAGATCAACGCCAGCGCGCCGGAGAACAAAAAAGCGCCCTGCCAGCCAAAGGAAACGTGGGCAATCACGATAATGGGCGGAGCCAGCATGGCGCCAATAGAGAAACCGACGCCCGCCCAACCGGCGGCGATCGGCCGCTCCTTTTTAGGGAACCAGTCGGAAATCGCCTTGGCGTTGGCCGGCGTGGCCGCCGCTTCCGCCCCGCCCATAAAGAACCGCAGGATAGCCAGTTGAAGCCAACTGCCCGCGCCGGCATGCAGCATGCAAACAACCGCCCAGATACTGGCGCAGATCAGAAAACCCATCTTCAGGCCAATAACGTCGATCAGCCAGCCGCAGATCGGCTGAAATACCGTATAGGCCAGTTGGAACGACGCCACCACCCAGGAGTACTGCTCGGTGGTCATGTTGAGGCTGGTTTTCAGTTCAGGTGCCAGAATGCCCAACGAATTACGGGTGATGTAGTTGACCGTTACGCCCAGTAAAAACAGCGCCAACATCCACCAGCGCAGCGATTTGAACTTGCGCCGGCCGGTATCGGCGACCCTTTGATTAATTTCAACACTCATCTGTCTTCTCTCCACGACGGCTGCCCGGTGCAACAGCGCGCCTTTTGGTAGGGTACGTTTTGGTATCGAAGGTATGGGCCGTGGAAAACTGCGGTATGTCTGACAAAGACCAACGCATCACGATCACAACCACATGATTTATTTTCGTTTTATTTATAATTCAGTCCATTAATTGGACTGATAAATCTATAAAGTTGATATACCAATTCAGACTAACCAGCCGGAAGCGTGAGCGAAACGAGGTTTTTTGCAAAAATTCTCATGCATAGAATAAAAGCTCGCCATAATGGCGACAGAAGCCTGACAGTACGATGAAAAAACACCGTGAAAATATTTTCATTACCGAATTTGAAGGAGATCACAGAATGAACGGAAAGCTGAAAATACAGGAAATTGCCCGGCAAACCGGGCTGTCGATCAGCACCGTTTCACGTGTATTAGCCGGTAAGTCCAATACCAGCGTCGAAGCTCGCCAAAAGGTGTTGGCCTGCGCTCAACAGAACGGCATTCTGCAGGGCATTTCCAGCGGCAGGCTGATGCTCAATAACGTGATGGTCTTCGCCCCCCAGCGCGCTTTTGATGTGCGCACCGATATCTTCTACTACAAGGTGATCCAGGGGATCTCCGCCGCATTAGCTGAGCATGAAGTTCGGATCCGCTATTGTGGGCTGGAAGAACTGCACAGCGACGGCGCGTTGTTTCTGGAAAAAATGAGCGATCCGCAAACTCAGGCGGCGCTGATTATCGGCATCGACGACGAACACATTCACCAGTTGGCCGCCGACCTGAATAAACCCTGCGTACTGATTAACTGCACCGACCGCCAGATGCGGCTCGACAGCGTGTCACCCGATCACCAACTGATTGGCGAGTTCTCCGCCAACTATCTGATGCAACAAGGGCACAGCCATATTTTGAATCTGCAATGCCTGCGCCGCCACACCATGGAACTGCGGCTGGCGGGTATTAAACAAGCCTATGCGCGGCACAATATCGCCTTTGACGACGGCCGCCATCTGGTGACTACTTCCGGCTTCGGCAGCGAAGAGGCCGAACAGGCGCTTACCACCTTTATCAACCGGGTGAGCCACCGCTCGCAGCTGCCAACGGCCATTCTTGCCGGTGGCGACTACATGGCGGTCGGCGCAGTCAAGGCGCTGAATAAACTGCAGCTGAGCGTGCCGGGCGATATCTCGGTGATGAGCACCGACGGCTTCAATCTGGCGGAAATTCACGACGTGCCGCTCACCTCGGTGCAGGTACCGCGCGACGAACTGGGTTATGAGGCGATCCAACTGCTGCAACGCCGCATGCTGCGCGCCGATGCACCGCCTTGTAACCTGCTGCTGCACGGCAAACTGGCGGTACGCGCCTCGGTCAAACGCATCAGTCCCCATAAAACCAGCCCGGCGGTCAGCACCCATGACCACCGCCTTTACGATGTCTGAACTACACTTAGTGGCACCCCGTTCATTTATTGAGGGCAATTTTTTGGTTCATCGCGTATTGGCGTGAACTAATGGATAACGGCAGTAATAATGTTTAGGTTTGTATTCGCCAAAACTCACCCTAAGCCACGTACAGAGTCTGCGAAGGAGGCGCGGTACCGTACTTCATCACGCAGCTGGCAGACGAGGCCTCAACTGCGCAGCGGGGACGCCGGTAAGGCCACAAAAAGGCTTCATGGATAGAGTAAATTTCCAGTTGGTGCGCCAGCTACCCGAGGATGGCCATCGCTCGGTGAGATATGTCGACGTTTATGTGGAATACAAAATCAAGAAAAACGGCTCCAAAGAGCCGTTCGTAAGGACGTTAGATTTACGACAATCCTGGCCTGCAGTGTTACTTGGTTACCTTCGCTAGCACCAGCATGCGCAAAACGTGCTTAATCTCATACTTTTGGGAACAGGGAGTTACTCAGGCTTCTCAAGCAATCCAAGCAACTCCATATCATAAAGCAAGTCCCTTTTTTCGTCATCAGAGATGTCTTTAATGAGAATACTCAAAGGCGTTTCGTTTATAATCAAATAGATACCATCACGAGTGATGTCTTCTGCTTTCTTCGGCCCTCTTCCGGCCCTTAAAATTAGAGTAAATACCTCGAACATTAGCTTTTCTATCGGCGAAAAAGGGGTATTTTCGCATTGATAGCTTGCATACCCAATTTCCAGGCCATCATAAGATGATTTTTCACCAGTCTTTTTATTAATGTAAAGTATGTTTCTACAGCAATCATAGAAACATCCTAATATCATTTCTCGTATTTCACCGTAAGTCATACGTTCTTCGTCCATTACTTCAACCTCCCAGGAATTAACATTACATTGTTGTTGTCAAGGACATCTATTTTGATCCCGGGGTATTTTTTCTGAAATTGATCCACGACGCCCAAACAACTCCCACATGCAGTACGTTCAGTAAAAATGGTGACTTTTCCCTTGGCTGCCACATTGTTACCCAGTTTATCAGCCAGGTTGTCCAGGATTTTGTACTCCGAGTCTGTATTTCGAGGTATTGGTTCACCCTTTGAATTGTTGATGGTGTTAAATTTAAAATTGCCGCTACCTTTCCCTATAAAGCCTTTGTCTGCTACGTCGACACGGCTGTGTGCAGCGAGTGTTTTCGGCATACCAGGAACATCGATTTTTGCAACGGCGGCATTCCCCGTCTTCCTGATATTTTGTGAAAACGGCGCCCTGGCATCCAACACCTGCTGTCTGAAGGTAGCCGCCTGCTGAATGGTCTTCTCATTGACCAAATACCCTTTCCAGGCGTTGGTTGGCCCGACCAGTTTTGATGACAGATACTGGTTGCCGACATTTGCTTTACCCATACCGGCAAACGTACTGGCGATAGAAACTGCCATCACCGAGGCATTCACCCAGTTCGGTGACCACCCGGTCAGCTTGCTGATTTGCTCTATCTGTTGGTTTCGTGCAAACAGCTGGCCGTCGGTTATCTGGTCACCCAAGTCATACGTGAATAACTTTTCACTGTCATAACCGGCAAACGCCGGGTAGTTGCCGAAGCGCTGACGCTCTTTTTGCACCCAGTAGTTGGCAATAAGCCCATCTTCGTCCCGCGTTGACGGGTATTTCTTCATCAGGTCTTCAAACTGCTTGCGCTCTTCCGAGTTTAACGCTTCCTGCGTAGTACAGGCTACTTTTCGGCAAGATGCTGCCATCAGACGCGCTTCTTTTTCCTTGTCGCCCTTCGACAGCACTTTAATAGCGTTGAGTTCTTCCTGATGCAGCTGGCGATTGAAGCGTTCAACAAATTCACCCGCGTTTGCACCGCTGTTGGTACCCGAGGCTTTGCCGGTAGCTATAGCTCCCGCGAAGGCACCTGCAACACGGCTGATTTGTGACTGACGCTCCTGCCATCCTTCGGTTTTTACCAGGTTATCGTTGATGATCACCCCGGCCAGTTCCGCCGCCAATGCGCCGGCAGCGGCCCCTTTACCGTCTCCTCTGCCGATTTCCGCGCTGATTCCCGCTAGCACCACATGACTCACGGCCCGGCCCGGTACACCGAGAACCTGACCGTTATCCCCTATCAGGTTGGCACCCTCAGCCTGAACCTGGCTGCCAATATTCACCAGCAGCGCATTGGTCAAATTGTCTTTGAAGCTGCCGCCATTGATGGTCGTATTCAGGCTAGAGCTGATGACCGATTGCCCAGCCACACGCTGCGCCACCTTGCTCCAGTCGCCATTGCTCAGCTGTGGCAGCTTGACGTTGTTCGGGTTGAGCGGTTTGCCCGCCGCGTCCTTGCTCCAGCCCATCGCACTGTCGAAGCCGTTGAGCGCGCCCCCCACTGCCATTGCCGTGGCCGTCGCCTTCACGCTCTCGCTACTGCCCAGCACTTTCAGGGTTTTTGACAGATTGCCTCTGTTTTCGACCAGCGCCACCGCCGCCTGAGAGGCCAACGATGACATACCAGCCGTGACCGCGCCGCTGGTAACGGCGCCGCCGCCGATGGCCCCGGCGACATTACTGGCCGCCAGCGCCGTTAGCGAACTGCCCGCCGTCACTGCGGCTGCCGCGATGGCAATCACTGCCGCCACCGCCGGGTTCAGATGCTGGCTCTTGTAATCCCAGCTGTCGTAGGCGTCCTTGACCTTATTCCACTGCACGTCATTGCGCTTGTTCAGATCTTTGACCCAGGTGGTGCCCGCCGTGTTACCCAGTGCATCGATGGCGCTTTGCAGCACCTGGCCGTTTTTCACCTTCACGTCGGCGCTGACGCCTTTGGCGGCATCGACCGTCAATGCTCCGCCGGCATGAATGCTCGGCAGCACCCATTTGTTGTCTTCGTACCCTTTATTGGCCTGCTTGATGAAGAAGCCTTTTGAATTAGTGACGGTCTGCTCGAAGCTGGTGTTCTTCACCGCTTTGAAGTTGACTTGACCATGGGTGCTGGTCAGCTTCGCATTCTTGCCGGCCTCAATCTTGCTCGCCTCATAGGTGCTGTCGTCACGGCTCATCAGGGTGATGTTGCCGGCGGCGCTAAATTCGGTGACCTTGTTGGTCACGTCATGGCGGGTTTGCTTGACCTCGGTTTTTTTGCCCCACCATTTGCGTTTCTTCTCGGTTTTCTCGTAGTGGCTGGACTCTTCCATTGCCTGGGCGTAGAGATAACCGCCCTTGGCGGCGATATCCATATTGCCGGCACGCATGGCTTCAGCCTGATTATGAGCGTCGACCTGGGCCTTTTGTTTGGCCTCGTCCGCCCCCTTGCTCTGAGCTTCTTGGCGGGCGACAGTAAGGCGAGTTTGTGCGCCATCTCTATCACTAGTGGCTAGCGACAAACGCTGTTGCGCATCATTGTATGCCGCCTGCTCTACGTTGATTTCATTAGGCAGTGGGTTTGCGCGATTTTCTTTTTCCAGGAGTTCATGGGTGATGCCGATACCTTCTGCAGCGAGGTCAGCACTTTGTTGCCACAACCCCCAATCGCGAATTTCCATCAACTTGCCATGCTTGGCGGAAAACTCCTGAACCTTCCTGAGGTTCTCTGCCTGTCTTTGTTTTAGCGCGTTAATATCACGCTGCAGCGTATTTAACTCATTGCTTTTACCGTTTTTCGCTTGTTCAGCACGATTCTTATCCTGCTGGGCCTGATTGATACGCTGCTGCGCATTTTGAAGTTGCTGCTCGGCAACGGCGATGCGGCCGCCCCAGTCCGTCACCGCGACCGGCGGCTTCCAGTTGGCACCCAGCCCCTTGACCACCAATTTGGTCGCCTGGAACAGAATGCTGCCACCGGCAATCACCGTCATCAGGCCGCCGGCGTTCAATTCTGTGCCCTGCTGGGAGTGCGTTTCGGTGAACTCGTTGCCGCCCTCGCGATAGGTGTGGTTCTGCACCGCCTCGAAACGCATGTCCCTGCCAGAGGTCAGGGTCATATTGCCGTCAGACGAAAGGTGTGAGCCATAGGTCAGAATATCGCGATTGGCGGACAGGGTCAGTGACTTACCACCGTGAAGGCGCGTGGCCCACTGGCGGTCGTCCTTGTTGTTGTCATTGGCCGCATTGATAGCGGAATAACCTACAGCTGCCAGCCACAGTGTCTGTCCCGCAATCAGCGTCGCATTGCTGCCTGCCCACACCTCACTGCCCTGCAGGCCGATATCGCGCCCCGAGTTAATCAGCAGGTTGCCGTTCGCCTTGACCTGGCTGCGTAATTCGGGTGTGCGGGTCGCCACAAACAGTGAACGGTAGGCATCACCCAGGGGGCGCATGTTAAGGTCGATATTCTGTGCGGCGTTAAGGTTGATATTCCCCCCTGCCGTCATTTTGATGCCGTTCAGCGACAGGCCGCTGCCGCTGTTCATCGTTATCGACCCGGTCGCGTTCACGGTGTCTGCCTGGAGCAGGTTGTTGAAGTACTGCAACCGCTTCTCTGCCGACAGAATTTCGCCGGGACGGTTACGTACCAAAACAGCATCATTATTGATGATGCCGATGCTGCCGGGGGCGGTCATGCTGATATTACGACTCTGCGCTAGCAGTGTATTGACCAGGGTTATAGTGCTGCCCGCCGTCAGCGTCAAGTCGCGCGAGGCTTCCAGGCTGCCCAGCCAGCGCACCCCGTCAGGATGGTAATAGTGGGGTTTCTCGCTGGTGTGCACCTTTATTTCGCCGGTACGGGCGGTCAGAGTAACATCCTGCCCTTTTAGTTTGCTCTGCCAGGCATCGATAGTATTCCCAGCGCTCAAACTCAGCTCTTTGCCGGCGGACAAAATACCCTGCCCCAGCACAATGCGGTCTTCAGCAATGGCGGTGATGTTGCCTGTCGCGTTTATGGCATCGGTATCGACGATATTGGCCGCGTGCAGCAGCACATTCTGCGCCCTGACAGTTTCCGGGCGACCGGTCGTTTTGACGTCATTGAGCTGACTTTCGTTGGGCGTTGGCGTTTTGATTTCAATCTGTTTTTTGACATCAGCCACCAAGTTGCCGCCAGCCTGCAGCAAAGACGAAGGGTATCCTTCTGTAGTCCAACTTTTCTGTGTGCCTTTCCTGACGTAGAGGATGTATTCCGGCGTCGTTGTTTTTGCATCCTGCCATTTATGCCCCAGTACGATGTTCGGATTGGGGGTTTTCTGTTCGAGCAAGGCGAAATCATTCAGGTTGCCAATGGTCTCACTACGGACGCTTAGATTATTGCCAGTTAAAATCAGATCGTTGGCCGTTTTTATTGTACTGACGTGGTTCCAAAGCTCCGACGCATTGATATAGGCGCTCTTACCTGAAATGATTTCAGCCGGTTTGCTGTCGCTCACCACGGTAAAAAGTGCGCGTTCACTGTTGACCCAGGGCGTTTTTTTGAAATCGATATGCCCCAGCCATGTGAAGCTCTTGTCTTCGAACTCGGCCAGGTAGTCAAAGAATCGGTAGTCGAATTGGTCCTGATAAACGCCGTCAGCAAGCCAACGATCAATATCTTTGTTGTCTTTCGGTGCCTTGGTCGAGGAAATGGCGAACTGTTGACGCACGTTATCGAGTTTGTTAGTACGAATGACCAGGTCGCCGCTGTTGGTTTTGATGGTGGCTGAGCGGTTCTCGACGTAGTTGGCCTTGTTGCCCTGCGCATCCTTTTGTATCCAGAGGTTTTTGTTGGCGTGAAGTTTGGCGTTGCTACCCGCGTTGCGCACATGGTCGCTGAAAATACGCATGTCGCCGCTGGTGCTGGTTTGCCCATCGTTCACCAGTTTGGTGGCGGCCAGCGTAGCGTTGCCGTCTGCCTGTACCACCGAGCCTGGCGTAATATGCAATTCCCGGGCGCTAACGTTGAGGTCGGTTTTGCTGTGGGTGGTGCCGTTAAGTGCAATCTTGCCGTTGACGCTGAGCGTGATGTCGCGTTGCTGGCTGGTGAGGTCTTTCAGGTTCACCCCGACACCGTCCTCGGTGGCCACCAGGCGAATTTTGTTGGCGTACATGCCACCCAGCGCCTTGGTATCGACCGCCAGTTGCGGTTTGGCCCCGTCGCCGGCAATGGGTTTTACCGTGCCGTCTTTAAAACTGATGCGGTTGGTCCCCTGAGTCAGCGATAGGTTTTTGGCGTTGATTTTGCCGTTGAGTTCAGTGGCACGGCTGAGGATGTCGACGTAGTCGGCGCCACTACCATCGAGTCCCTTGCCCCCGATGGTGACGCCGCCTTTTTTGACCTCCAACGCCTCCAGTGCGCCCTGCTTGTCGAACTGCGGCTTGCCGGTGGTCAACGTCACGCCCGGGGCATTGATAAAACCACAGCCGTCGCAGGTGATGCCATTGGGGTTGGCAATCATCACGTTGGCCTTGTTGCCGAACACCTCGAGTTTACCCTGCAGCTCAGAGCGACTACCGCCGGTGACTTCATTGATGATGAGCTCCGCCGCCTTCCCCTTCAGATTCGGGTTGCCTTTGGCATTCTCTATAATTACGCCCAGTTGGGTCTTGCCACCTTGGGTGGCATTGTTGAGCACAGCGCCTGGCGTGCCGACGTTGAAGTCCTTATAGACGTTGTGCGAAATTCCCGCACTGTTCGGCGTGGCAATATTCACCACCGGCACGTTGCCAGGTTTCATGTGCACCTGGGTGTTGCCGTTGGCGGCGTTGATGCCGGCAGCGAAGGCCGGATGCAGCGGCGTCAGCGCCGTGGTGTAAATCAGCAGGTAGCTGACGGCGCGCGCCAGCGGATGAAGAGGCTTGTCCATAGGAAGGTCCGTTCTCTTAATATAAAATTCAGTCGCGCACTGACGTCCGTGCCGTGTGTCGGTTACTGCAATAAATCGTTTACCTTACAGGGTGATACCGGCCTGCCAGTAAGCCACCCAGCGGTCCGGTTGCAGGCTGTTCGGGTGTGCCAACGGTTTACCGACGGTGAACGCCTGGTTGAACCACCTGTTGTTGATCGCCAACCCCAGAGCGGCACCGGCCACGCTGCCGCCGTCCACCTGGTGCGTCTCGCTGCGCAGCCAGCCACCGTCCAGCGCGGCGGTCAACGATACGTCGCCTATAACCGGCACGGGGCCGAGTTGCCAGTTGAGTTCGTTGCGCCAGTAAGCGCCGCGGTTGCCAGTGAGGTACTGCTCCTTGAAGCCGCGCACCGAATACTGCCCGCCAAGGGAAATGCGCTCACCGCTGTACAGGTTGTCGGCGCTGGTCTGCCCGTAAGCGGAGGTCAGGTAATAGAGCGACGGCGTCAGCGGATAAAAGTAGCTGGCGCTGAGACTGAGTTTGCGAAATTTGCTGCGCGCGGCGTAAGGAGCTGCGGGGTCGTCCCGGCTTGCACCCAACCCACTCAGGCCGTGCGACACAGTCGGGTTCAACGTCAGGTAACCGCCGCTCAGCGTGCGGCTGTAGTTGAGGCCAGCGGACAGGCTGGCCACCGTCACGCTGCTGTTGGTCAGGCGCTGCCCGGCCAGCTTGTTCTCGGTGCGCCGGCGCGATACCCCCAGGTCCAGTGCCAGCTTCTGCCGGCCGTCGCGCAACAGGGTGCGGTTAACGCCCAGGCGCTGCACCACGGCGTTGCCCGCATAGCGATAGCGTGCATCCTGAATGGGAATGTGCTGATAAAAGTCGTTCCAGGCGGCCTGATAGCTGAACAGCCAGTAACCGTAAGGCAACGTGACGCCGCCACTCAGACTGCGGCTGCGGCGGTCATGATGAAATGCATCATCCCGTGAGGCTGACAGCGACCACTGGTCGGCCAGGCGCAGCGGGTTGTCCAGCACCACGCCGGCATTCATTTGCCCGGTTCCGGTGCTTTTCTGGCCGCCGTTGTCGGCGCCGAAGGACACCGAGACGGGCAAACGTGTCGACGTCCGGCGCAGCGCCACCGAGGAATAGCCCGGCCGTTTGCCTGGCTGAATGTCGATGGCGACCTGCTGCGAGGGCAACCGGTTGAGCTGCTCCATGCCCTGTTCGATATCACGCAGGTTAAGCACGTAGCCGACCAGTCCGGGGAACGCCATTTTCAGTGCCAGCGTTTCCTGTCCGTCCAGACTGATACCTTCAACGCGCCCCTCACTGACGGCGACGGTCAGTTCACCACCGGCGATATCCTGTTCCGGCAGCCAGGCCTGCGACGTGACATAGCCTCGCGTGATATAGGCGTTGGTGGTCTCCCGAACCAGATTATTGATGCGCAATAGCGTCAGGCAGCGGCCCTGATAGAAAGACGCCAGTTTATCTTTCACCGACCAGGACAGATGTTCGGCGCCCTGAAAGACGATGCGGTTGACGTGATGGCAAGTTTTATCTTCCATCTCCGGCACGGGCAGAGGGAGAGTCGGCAGGTCGGTGGTATTTTGCAGGTCGTCACGCTGCTGCTGCGCCTGCTCCAACAAATTCTTCTGTCGGCGCTCGATAATATCCTGGTCGGCAGGGTTAAGGGTTGATGCCGCCTGGGCCAGGCCAGACAGCCCGAGCCAGGTAACCAATAACCAACATTCCTTGTTGATATGCAAATGAGACTCACTACCATTAAATTGTAATGGTTGCAAAGTGTAAATATTTGTCAGTAAAAGTCTAGTAGTTTATTTTTTATCAATCATGAGGGATCAAGAGGCCGTAAGGCGACTGCCTGATTGGGCACCCAAACTTCTCACAGCGGTTCCTATCAATCAGCCACCGACTCGGCTTTATGTGCTTGCTAAGCCAACCAACAACGTAGACCTGTAGACTGATTTAAAGACCAAAGAGGATAACGGCGGCGTACAACTTAACTCCGGCATTCCAAAGCGCGCCTCCTATCTGAGGCCGCCGCACTGGGTGGTTTTTCCTGGGAAGGCGCCCCGCAGGCATTGATCGACCTTTGGAAAACCGGTCAGGTCGATGAGTGAACCGTTCTAAAGTGAGGGACGCAACGGCGAGTTAATCGGGGCGAATTTATTCGCCCTCTACCCAAGGTGTATAGCTGAACAACACACGCTTTTTCGATATCAGCCCATGGCCATTTTGGCACAGATAATCTACCGCGCCGCAGGCCTTCAATTCTTGCAGCGGCTGCCGGCATTCCGGACACTCGGCCAACTGGCGATAATCGCTGTGACAGGCTTCGCAATGATAGTGACCCTTCACCCACTGCATTGCCTGGTGACATTGCGGACATAGTGCTTCCATAGACTCTCCCGAGTTAAATTACGCCCCATGAGCGTAAGAAATAGATCCCCAGCGCGGTGGTGAAAAACGACCCGACGGTGGTGATGGCGATAATGTTCGCCGCCAGCGTGGCATTGCCGCCCATGGCGCGCGTCATGACATAACTGCCGGAGGCGGTTGGCGTGGCCGAGAACAGGAAGATAATCCCCAATGCCGCGCCCTGGAAACCGCATAGCCAGCCACCCAACGTCATCAATATCGGCACCAGAAACAGTTTGGCGCTGGAGGACAGCGCCGCCACATTGGACGAGCGGAACATGGCGCGCAAATCCAGGCTGGCACCGGTGCACAGCAGCGCCAGTGGCAACGACAACCCTGAGATATAGCTGCCGGTTTGCCGGATAACCTGTGGGATTTCCAGCCCGGTCTGGGCGAACAGCAACCCACACACCAGGCCGATAATCAGCGGGTTAGTGACGATACTGCGCAACAGCGACAGCCGACTGATCTTCTTACCCTCTCCACCCTGCAGGCTGCGGGTCAGGGTCACCACCGACAATACGTTAAACAGGATCACCGTGACCGTCAGGTATAACGACCCCAACGCAACCCCTTCGCTGCCATAAGCGGTCATGGCATAAGCCAGGCCGACGATGGCGGTATTGGCACGGAAACCACCCTGAACAAAGACGCCGCGCTCACGCGGTTCTTTCACCAGCCAGACGGCGGCTATCTCCAGCAACAGGAAAGTGGCGACGGTGCCGACCGCACCGTAAATCACCAGCGACAGGTTACCCAGCAGCTGCGGATGATTGGTGGCAATGCTGAAGAACAGCAAGCAAGGCAGCGCCAGATTGAACACCAACCGCGTGGCGCCATCAATAAAGCGGTCGTCCATCATCCGCCAGTGGCGTAGCAGCACGCCCAGCAACATCATTAACAGATTGGGTACGGTGACGCTGAACGCAAAACTCCAGGTTTCCCAGGACATGGTGTTCCTTCAGGCTGACGGCGGTAATCTTCAGATAATAAAACGATTTTGGCGCAATAAAAAAGGGGCGCGGTATGGTTACCGCGCCCCTCGTACTGATTATTTGCTTTTCTTCAGGTGGCTCATCAGGCGTTTACGTTTACGCATCTGGTTCGGCGTCAGCAGGTTGCGCTTGCCGGCGAACGGGTTTTCACCCTCTTTGAACTGGATGCGAATTGGCGTACCCATCACCTTCAGAGAACGACGGAAGTAGTTCATCAGATAGCGTTTGTACGAGTCGGCCAGATCGGTTACCTGGTTGCCGTGGATCACCACAATCGGCGGGTTGTACCCACCGGCGTGCGCGTATTTCAGCTTCACGCGGCGGCCACGCACCAACGGTGGCTGGTGGTCATCGGCAGCCATCTGCATGATTTTGGTCAGCATCGAGGTGTTCACGCGACGCGTCGCGCACTCGTAAGCTTCCTGTACCGATTCGAACAGGTTACCCACGCCGCTGCCGTGCAAAGCGGAAATGAAGTGCACACGGGCGAAGTCGACAAAGCCCAGGCGCAGATCGAGCATCTCTTTGACGTGCTCGCGATCTTCTTCGCTCATGCCATCCCACTTGTTGACCGCAATCACCAGTGAGCGCCCACTATTGAGGATAAAGCCGAGCAGCGAGAGATCCTGATCGGAAATGCCTTCGCGCGCATCGACGACCAGCAGCACGACGTTTGCGTCTTCGATCGCCTGCAGGGTTTTGATTACCGAGAATTTCTCTACGGTTTCCGTTACCTTGCCGCGTTTACGCACCCCGGCGGTGTCGATCAGCACGTATTCGCGCTCGTCGCGGACCATCGGGATATAAATGCTGTCACGGGTGGTGCCCGGCATGTCGTACACCACCACACGCTCCTCGCCGAGGATACGGTTAGTCAGTGTGGACTTACCAACGTTAGGACGGCCAACGATTGCCAGCTTGATCGGCAAATCTTGCGGGTTGAAGTCGTCTTCCGGCTCTTCTTCCTCGTCTTCAGGCAGTTCACCTTCTTGCTCGGCCCAATAAGCAGCGTTAGCCTCTTCTTCGGTCAGCTCGACTTCTTCCGGTTTTTCACCGACAAACGGCACCAGCACGTGTTCGATCAGCTGCGCCACGCCACGACCGTGTGAAGCGGCAATCGCATGCACGTCACCCAGCCCCAGCGAGTAGAAATCGGCGGTGGCCATGTCTGGATCCATGCCGTCGGTTTTGTTGGCGACCAGGAAGGTGGCTTTCTGGCGGTTGCGCAGATGCTGGGCGATGCCCTGATCGGCAGGCATCAGACCGGCGCGGGCATCGACCATAAACAGCACGATGTCTGCTTCTTCGATCGCCAATAGCGACTGGCCAGCCATGCGGGTTTCAACGCCGTCTTCGGTACCGTCAATACCCCCGGTATCGACGATGATGAATTCATTGCCCTCAACTTCTGCACGACCATACTTGCGGTCTCGCGTTAGCCCGGGGAAATCCGCCACCAGCGCATCGCGCGTATGTGTTAAACGGTTAAACAAGGTGGATTTACCCACATTCGGGCGCCCAACTAGCGCGACGACAGGTATCATTGTGAAGCCTCATTACTTAATAATCAATGCGTTACTGCACTATGGATAGACACCAGAAGTGCAGCTTATAAAATACGAAACGGCCCCTGAACACTCAGGAGCCGTTTTCCCCTTCATCTTTCGCGCCACAGCGGCGTTGTCTGCGCACCTTCGCCCCGGTCACTTAGTTCACTAAGCTCCCGAGGACTCATGCGCTTGCCGCCTGGCTGCAACCCGAAAGCTTTCGGGTGCAAGAAGGGTCACGACGAGCGGCGTTAGCGGGTGAAAGCGTAAACTTTTCCGCCCTTCGCCTGGATGACCAGCTTATCGCCGGCTACCATCGGCGCAGACAGGAAGCCGGAGCTATCCACTTCCTGCTGGGCAACAAAACGGCCGTCCGTGGTGTTAATCCAGTGCAGGTAACCTTCGGAGTCACCGGTCACCAGGTAACCATTATACATCACTGGCGGGGTCAGGTTGCGGTGCAACAGCTCGCTCTGCGTCCATACGGTGACGCCACCTTCGGTGCTCAGCGCGACCACGCGATCGTTCTGATCGACCAGGTAAATGCGGCCTGCATCAACGATAAAGTCGTTTACCGAGCCCAGTTCACGCTTCCACAAGATCTGGCCGGAACGCAGATCCAGCGCCGTCAGGTTGCCATTGTAACCTAATGCGTAGACAACGCCTTCAACAATCACCGGCGTAGTGTCGACATCGTTCAGACGATCGATTTCGGTCGCGCCGCTCGGCTGGGAAATACGCTGCTGCCAGATCAACTGACCTTGCTGCATCAGCACGGCACTGACGCGGCCGTTATCACCGCCGACAATGGCTGCGCCAAAGGCAACGGCCGGAGCAGACTCGCCGCGCAACGACAGCGAAGGCATATCCAGGTTAACCGTCCACTTCACTGCGCCATCAGATTCATTCAGCGCCTGCAATTGACCGTTGGAGGTATGGATCAGTACCATGCCGTCGCTGATTACCGGACGCGAAATCGCTTCACCGGCCACCTTGGTCTGCCAGGCTACCTTACCGTCAGCGGTGTTCAGAGCGTAAACGACGGCTTTCTCGCTGCCGACATAAACTTTGTCGCCCGCAACAGCCATACCGCCCGACAGCAGCGCCGGCAGGTTGCTGGAGAAGAAGCCGGTCTTCTCGGAGAGATCAACCTTCCACTTTTCGTTACCGCTGTCGGCATCCATCGCTTTCACGAGACCGTGGCGATCGGCAGCATAAATGGTGTTGTCCTGGAAAGCAGGACGCAGGTGAGAATAGAACTCACCGACGCCGTCGCCGACCGAGGTACTCCACGCCTTGCTTGGCGTGAACTGATTTTCAACTTTCGGCAGCGGCGACATGGTAACCACGTCTTCTTCACTGTTAAACAGTGAGCAACCACTCAACAAGGCAACGGAAACCAGTCCGACCAAGAGTGTTTTACGCAATTGCATGGGAATTCCCCTTAGCTGGACAAGTTATTCAATTTCATGCGCAGCAGAACCTGCAGCGCCTGAGAAGCGTTAGACTCAATGCCTTTGCTGTACGCCTCGCGCGCACCTTTGGTGTCGCCTTTGGCCAACAGCACGTCGCCGCGCGTATCCTGCGCCATCGCCGCCCAGCCTTCGCCTTTCACGCCATCCAGCGTTTTCAGCGCTTCATCCAGCTTTTTCTCCTGCAACTGCACACGGGCCAGACGCAGGTTAATCATCGAAAGCAGGTTTTCATCTTTGGTCTGGCCCTGAGCCAGCACCAGCTGTTGGTCCGCTTTGGCAAAGTCGTTCTGCTCAACAAAATGCTTCGCCAGTTCCAGCGAGGCCAGCACGCCGTAGCTGTTGCTGTTGGCCTGGGCGAACTTCTCCGCAGCGGCCACGTCGTCCGGTTTACCGACCGCCAGACGATCGCTGGCTTCCTGATAAGATTGGGACGCAATCATCATGTTGGAGTTCTCGTGGCTCTGCCAGTAACGCCAGCCGACCAGGGCACCAATTCCGAGCACCACGCCCACTGCCAGCGCTTTGCCGTTTTCGGCAAAGAACCGACGCACGGCGTCGACTTGTTCGTTTTCAGTGGTATAGACTTCCACGGTGTCCTTCTCCTTAACCTAACATCAAAGCCAGACGCACAGCGACTTCGCTCTGCGCCAGCGTTTCTTGTTCACCACTGCGCAGGTCCTTGACGACCACCTGCTCGGCTGCGACTTCGTTCTCGCCCAGGATCAAGGCAACGCGCGCGCCCCATTTATCCGCACGGGTGATCTGCTTCTTAAAGTTACCGCCGCCGTAGTTGGTCATCAGTTTCAACTGCGGCGCGGCATCGCGAACGCGTTCAGCCAACTGCATCGCCGCGCTCTGCGTACCGGCACCGGAAGAGATCACGTACACGTCAATGGTCGCCGGAGCTTTAAACTCTGGGTTGACCGCCTGAACCAGCAGCACCAAACGCTCCAGGCCCATCGCGAAACCGACTGCCGGCGTTGCACGCCCGCCCAGTTGCTCGACCAGACCGTCATAACGGCCACCGGCGCACACCGTCCCCTGAGCGCCCAGACTGGTGGTCACCCATTCGAATACCGTACGGTTGTAATAGTCCAGACCGCGCACCAGGCGTTCATTGATGGTATATGGGATACCTGCCTGGGCCAAAAGTTCACACAGACCTTCGAAGTGGGCTTTGGATTCTTCATCCAGATACTCGGACAGGCGCGGCGCATCGTTCAACAACGCTTGCACTTCCGGGTTTTTGGAGTCCAGCACGCGCAGCGGGTTGCTGTACATACGGCGTTTGCAATCTTCGTCCAGCTTGTCTTGATGCTGTTCCAGGAACGCCACCAAAGCATCACGGTAATTGGCGCGAGCTTCCAGTGAGCCGATGGAATTCAGCTCCAGCTTAACGTGATCAGCGATGCCCAGCGCTTTCCACCAGCGGGCGCTCAGCAGGATCAGCTCGGCGTCGATATCCGGGCCCTGCAGGCCAAACACTTCGGCACCCAGTTGGTGGAATTGACGGTAGCGGCCTTTTTGCGGACGCTCGTAGCGGAACATCGGACCGACGTACCAAAGACGCTGCTCCTGATTGTACAGCAGACCATGTTCGATGCCGGCGCGAACGCAACCAGCGGTCCCTTCCGGACGCAGCGTCAGGCTTTCGCCATTGCGATCGTCGAAGGTATACATCTCTTTTTCTACGACGTCGGTCACTTCGCCGATCGCGCGTTTGAATAACGGGGTCTGCTCTACAATCGGCAAGCGGATTTCGCTGTAACCGTAGCCGCTCAGCACCTGCTTGAGGATGCCTTCAATACGCTGCCATAATGCCGTTTCTTCCGGCAGGTAGTCGTTCATGCCGCGAATGGCTTGAATGTTCTTTGCCACGTGAGTTCTCTGTCCGTTGTCTATAAAAATGAACCCGATTATAGGGACTTTGCCGTCCCGTATTCAACGCGAATGCAGAGTTCTGCTCCCGGGTTCATAAACAAGCGGGCTAAAAAGCCCGCCGTATCGGTATAATGCTTATTTTTCCAGCAGGTTGACCGAGATGCGATTGCTCTCATCCATCATCGACGCCTTGGCGCGAATTTTGGCTTCCAACTGGTCAATCATCTGCTCGTTATCGAAACGATCTTTCTGGCGCACGCCGTCTTCGTAGAAGCCGCTCTTTTTATGGCCGCCGGTAACGCCCAGCGTGGACACCAGCGCTTCGCCCGGCCCATTGACCACGCAGCCGATAATCGAAATGTCCATCGGCGTGATGATATCTTCCAGGCGCTGTTCCAGCGCGTTCACCGTACCGATAACGTCAAACTCCTGACGTGAACAGGTCGGGCACGCGATGAAGTTAATGCCGCGAGCGCGGATACGCAGTGACTTCAGAATGTCGAAACCGACCTTAACCTCTTCCACCGGATCGGCCGCCAGCGAGATACGCAGGGTATCGCCAATGCCTTCCGACAGCAGCAGACCCAGGCCAATCGCCGACTTGACCGAACCACTGCGTGCGCCACCGGCTTCGGTAATGCCGAGATGCAGCGGCTGATCGATACGCGCCGCCAGCAGCCGGTAGGATTGCACCGCCAGGAACACATCGGAAGCCTTGACGCTGACCTTGAACTGGTCGAAGTTGAGGCGATCGAGGATATCAACGTGGCGCATGGCGGATTCAAGCAGGGCTTCCGGCGTAGGTTCACCGTACTTTTCCTGGATGTCTTTCTCCAGCGAGCCGCCGTTTACCCCGATACGGATTGGGATATTTTTATCGCGTGCGCAGTCCACAACTGAACGGATACGCGACTCGTTACCGATATTGCCCGGGTTGATACGCAGGCAGTCTACGCCGTATTCAGCCACCTGCAGCGCAATGCGGTAATCGAAGTGGATATCGGCGACCAGCGGCACGTTGACCTGTTGCTTGATCAGCTTGAATGCCTCGGCGGCATCCATGGTGGGGACTGAAACGCGGACGATATCGACGCCGACGCGCTCCAGCGCTTTAATCTGATTGACCGTGGCTTCGACATCGGTAGTACGGGTGTTAGTCATCGACTGCACAGCAATCGGCGCACCATCACCAATAGGCACATTGCCGACGTAAATTCGCGTTGATTTTCGACGGATGATGGGCGATTGGTTATGCATTACTTACTCTCCATTGTTGCTCTGACTTAACGACAATGGCCGCGCAATTACTGCGCGGCAACGGTCAGACGAGCAACACGGTTTGACTTAACAAACCGGCTTAAATCAACCGGCTTACCTTGATATTGAATCTGTACTGCGGCCGGTGCGCCAATGGTCAGTTTATAAGGCGCGGTGCCCGCCAGGCTCAGCTTACCGCCGTTCTTCTGGCTACCGCTGTACAGCGTTTTGCCGCTGGCGTCAGTCACCTGCAACCAGCAGTCGGCGGTGAAGTTCATCACCAGCGCATTAGGATCAACCGCCGGTGCAGCTACGCCCGCATCTGCCGTCGGCAACGGTGCGGTTGGCGCCGCAGGCGTTGTCTCAGGCAACGTGGTTTGGCTTGGTGAAACCACCGCAGGCTGCTGCGCGGTTGCACTGCCGGTCACGGCCGGAGTCTGTGATTGCTGTGCTGCTGCGCCCGCACCGGTGTCAACCGGTGTGGAGCCATTGTCGGCCAAAGGTGCGCTGTTGTCGGCATTGCTGTCGGTCAACGGTACGGATTGGCCTTCATTGTTTTGTGAAAGCTGGGCAGAAGATTGATCGGCCATCGTGGCGATCTCTTCCTGTTGGGCCTTGTGATTTTGCCACCACCAGGCACCGGTCAAGCCGACCACCACGAATACGATCAACCAGGTGAAGCTCATCAGCCAGCCGTCGCGTTTTTTACGGCGCTTGCCCAGAGAGAAGCTTTGCATCGGAGCCACTTTCGCGACCTTCAACGGTGCCTGCTTGGCCAGCATCGGCAGCAGTTCATCCTCTGGCAAACGCACCAGCTTGGCATAAGAGCGGATATAACCACGCACGAAGGTTGAAGCCAGGTCTGCGGACAGATTGTCTTCTTCAATATCGCGCACGGTAGACATTTTGAGGCACAGGCGTTCTGCAACGGCCTGTTGACTCAACCCGAGTTGTTCACGGGCCTGACGCAGACGTTCGCCTGTCGTCATTGATACGGTTTTATCTTGGGAGGCTTCAGTATTCATTAGCTAAGAACTGCTGGTACTGTTTGGATTGTGGAAAACTTCGCGATAACTGCTTGCCATAACGTTGCACGCTATCTTGGCGCCCGGCTAACGCGGCGAAACGAATCTGTAACCATAAGCTGTCGGCGCTGGCCGGCAGAACATGTTGATAACTATCCAATAAAAGTTGCGACTGTGCGCGCTTCCCTTCTCCAAATTGCTTTTCCGCCTCCACCAACAGTGGAGTGCCCTTGTCCGGATCGATCTTCAAAGCACGTGTTAACAAAATACGTGCCTCGTCGTTTTGTCCGGCTTTGAGAAAACAGTAACCTGCGTTTTCCAGGCTGTCGGCAACCTGACCGTAATCCGGTGCCACGGCTGCTGCGCTAAACTGCTGTTGTGCCGGTACATACTGCCCTAAACTGCAAAGAAACGCACCGTAATTATTCAGCACCGTGCCATTGTTCGGCGCAAGTTTGAGCGCCTGCTGATAACGCTGTTCAGCCGCGCTGTTCTCGCCAATCCGCTGCTCATAGAGCGCCATACCCAATTGGGTACGGTAATCCTGTGGGGCGGCGTCTGCCGCTTTCTCCAGATTCTGGCGCGCGGCGTTTAAATCGCCCTGCTTCAGATATTCCAGCCCCAGTTGCAATCGCGTCTGACCGGCTTCAGGCAGCGCGTCTTTTTCTTCCGGCGCTGAACCGGAACAACCGGCCAGTAACCCGGCCGCCAGCAACGTACCCCACAGAATCAGCTTCATGCCTGCATTCATTTCCTTGTCAGATGTTACCTTGACGTCTTTTCACATAACAGACTGTAAGATAACAAAAATCATGCTATAGGATTCAGACCGCACGCACGGTGATAGGTTCCCCGGCCATTTTCTTTTTCAGGGTACGCTTGGTGCGGTCGATCACTTCACCCGCCAGTTGCCCGCAGGCGGCATCGATATCGTCACCACGGGTTTTACGAACAATAGTCGTAAAGCCGTATTCCATCAACACTTTGGAAAAACGATCCACGCGGCTGTTGGAGCTGCGGCCGTAAGGTGCGCCCGGGAACGGGTTCCATGGGATCAGGTTGATCTTGCATGGCGTGTCCTTGAGGACTTCCGCCAGCTGGTGTGCGTCGTCGGTGCTGTCGTTGATATGATCCAGCATCACGTACTCGACCGTCACCCTGCCCTGATTGGCGTTGGATTTTTCCAGATAGCGGCGTACCGCAGCCAGGAAGGTCTCAATGTTGTATTTGCGGTTGATCGGCACGATGTCATCGCGGATCTTGTCGTTCGGCGCATGCAGCGAGATCGCCAGCGCGACGTCGATCATATCACCCAGCTTGTCCAGCGCAGGCACTACGCCCGAGGTCGACAGGGTCACGCGGCGTTTTGACAAGCCAAAACCGAAATCATCCAGCATGATTTCCATCGCCGGCACCACGTTGGTCAGGTTGAGCAAGGGCTCACCCATGCCCATCATCACCACGTTGGTGATCGGGCGCTCGCCGGTGACTTTCAGTGCACCGATGATTTTCGCCGCACGCCACACCTGGCCGATGATTTCCGACACGCGCAGGTTGCGGTTAAAGCCCTGCTGAGCGGTCGAACAGAATTTGCATTCCAGCGCGCAACCCACCTGGGAAGAAACACACAGGGTCGCACGGTCGCCGTCCGGGATATACACGGTTTCGACCTGCTGATCGCCCACCTTGATAGCCCATTTAATGGTGCCGTCGGCTGAGCGTTGTTCTTCCGCCACTTCTGGCGCACGGATTTCGGCGACGCTTTGCAATTTATTGCGCAGGACCTTGTTGATATCGGTCATCTGCTCAAAATCATCGCAGCAGTAGTGGTACATCCACTTCATCACCTGATCGGCACGGAAGGGTTTCTCGCCCATTTTGGCGAAAAACTCACGCATTTGCTGACGGTTCAGATCCAGCAGATTAATTTTGGCCACAGCCGGTTTTTCCGCGTTAACGGATTGAGTAGTCAGCGAATTATTTTCAGACACGATGTGCTCGGACGTGATGGGTTCTAACATAATTGATCTCTGGCCTCGTTGTTACACTTTATGGCGCGAAAGAGTGGAAAGTAAGTGCGTCGCTCAGCCCATAAAAATCGGGCGACGGCGCTAAAAGCGCGCCCCTGACAAGATGACTCATCAGGGGCGCGGCATTGTACAAATTTTAGTAGTAGCTTTCCACGTCTGAAAGGCATTCAGGGCATTTTTATTGTTTCAGCCAGTGAATGCCATACTTCAGCGTCGAAATGACAGCAATTAACGCGTGCAGATTTCGCTTTCGTTGAAGAAGTAAGCGATTTCGCGCTGAGCAGATTCTACTGCGTCAGAACCGTGTACGGCGTTGGCAGTGAAGCTGTCCGCGTAGTCAGCACGCAGGGTGCCGGCCAGAGCGTTGTCTGGGTTGGTTGCGCCCATGATGTCACGGTTGCGCTGTACTGCATTTTCCGCTTCCAGAACCTGAACCACGATCGGGCCAGAGGTCATGAATTCAACCAGACCATCGAAGAATGGGCGGCCTTTGTGCTCAGCGTAGAAGCCTTCGGCTTGTTCGCGAGTCAGACGCAGCATTTTGGATGCGATGATTTTGAAACCGGCACGCTCAAAGCGAGCATAGATTGCGCCGATGTCGTTGTTAGCTACAGCGTTTGGTTTAATGATGGAAAAGGTACGTTCTACGGTCATGATGGCCTCTGTATAACTTCCAAAACAGGCCGGTCTGAAAACAGGTGCCGGCCTTCTCAAGTGGCGCAGATTATATGTGTGCCGTTAACGCTTGCCTACGGGAAAATCAACATTTCATTAAAAAATTATTATCCTGATTCTTCACTTTGCGGCCCAGAGCACAGGTTGTACGAACTCATACGGACCGAGTCTCAAAACGCGCTGCCGTTACCGACCCTTCCCTGCTTCACAACGAACTGCCATGCCGATCACAGTGCGTGACACTCTGGGTTGAGTTTATGACTATATTCTTTTAAAACAAAAAGATAATAAAAATCATCCAGACTTGGCCCCGCCCATTTCGGCAGCCGCGAAACCAGCAGGAAATGATATGGCCACCATGAAAGACGTTGCCCGACGCGCTGGCGTTTCCACCGCCACCGTCAGCAGGGTGATCAACAGCACCGCTTATGTTGAACCCGTCACCCGTGAACGCGTTGAAAAAGCCATGCGCGAGTTTAACTATCATCGAAATGCCGCCGCGCTGGCGCTGGCGAAACGCAGCGGCAATATGCTGGGGTTGCTGACCGGTAACCTCGACGATCCGTTTTTCTCGCGACTGGCCCGAGGCGTGGAAGATATCACGCGCAAAGACGGTGTAAAATTGATGGTCTGCAGCGGTGGCCATCAGGCCGAACTGGAGAAAAACGGCCTGGATTTTCTGATCAATCAAGGCTGCGAATCGATTGTTGCCCACGTCACCCGCATGAGCGATGCCGATATTCTGCGCTATGCCGCCCACACTCCGGCGATGGTGGTGATCAACCGTTATTTGCCCGCCATCGCCAATCGCTGCATCTGGCTGGACAACGTAAGCGCTTCTCAGGCTGCCACCCGAATGCTCATCGAGCGCGGACACCGCAACATTGCCTGCATCACCACAGATCTGCCGATCGATGACCGCAAACAGCGTCTCGAGGGATATCGAACCGCGATGGCCGAAGCCGGGATTGCGGTGCCGGGTGACTGGATCATCAGCGTCCCCTTCAATGAGCAAGGGGGCGAAGCAGCGGCAGAGAAAATCCTCGCCAGTAAGCAGGCTTTTACCGCCGCGCTGACATTCAACGACGTAATGGCCGCCGGCATGATGCGCACCTTTCGCCAGCGGCGGATGAACCTGCCCGAAGATATCTCGATTGTCGGCTTCGATGACGTAGCCCTGGCAAAATACCTCCACCCGCCGTTGACTACCGTGCATTATCCGATTGAGAAAATGGCCCGACGCGCGGCCAATTTGGCGCTGCAACTCAATTCAGGCACCGCCGTTACGCCGCAGAACAATCGGTTTTCCGCTGAGCTGATCCTGCGGGACTCGGTGGCCTTTATGGAAAAAAATCCCCCATTTGAAGAAAACAAGGCCGCCAAGTGAGAGATCACTCACATAACGCGCCTTCATGTAATCGATTACATCGCCAATGGCCCGCGCTCACACCTCATTCACTGCAAATTCATTAGGCTTGCGTCACTTCCCCATCCTTAACCGGAGTTGTAAATGAATGACAAAAAGAAGCTCAACCTGGGGTTAGCGATGCTCCCCATTGTGGCCATGCTGTTGCTGCTTATCATAGGCTATGGCCAACTGGGTCTGCGGATCGAACCGCTGCTGCTGGCTTCCGCCGGCATTGCCGCTGCGCTGGCCTACTGGCAGGGCTATCGCTGGGACGACATCATTGATTCCATCGTCGCCAAGCTGGCCAAAGCCATGCCGGTGATTATGATATTGATTTGTGTGGGCGGGCTGATCGGCACCTGGATGTTCAGCGGTACCATTCCTTATATGGTTTATTGGGGGCTCAAACTGATCAGCCCTCAATATATCCTGATCGCCGCGTTCTTCATTACCAGCGTGATTTCCGTGTGTACCGGTACATCCTGGGGGGCAGCAGGCACCGTCGGGGTCGCGCTGATGGGCGTAGCCGCCGGGCTGGATGTGCCATTGGCCGCCGCCGCGGGCGCCGTCGTTTCCGGGGCCTATTTTGGCGACAAAATCTCCCCATTGTCTGACTCAACCAATTTCGCGGCCATCGTTGCGGACACCGACCTTTACAGCCATATCCAGCACCTGATGTATACGACGCTTCCGAGCTTCATTTTAGCGGCGGTGGTGTATCTTATTGCCGGACACACCAGCGCCGTCGGCAGCGTGGCTACACCAGAAAAAGTCACCGAGATCGTGACGGCGCTAGAGAGCCTTTATCACTTCAACCTGTTGCTAATCCTGCCCCCGGTTTTGGTGCTGTGGGGCGCGGTGACCAAACGCCCGGTGATCCCGGTCATGCTGGCAGCCTGTGCGCTGGCTATCGCCATCGGCGTACTTCTGCAGGGGTTCAGTCTGCAACAAGGCTTAAATGCGCTGATGGATGGTTTTAACCTTTCAATGTTTGCCACTCAAGGGCACGGCATCAACGGTATCGTCGAAGATGTGCCTCGCCTGCTCAACCGGGGCGGTATGTTTTCGATGATGAGCACCATCCTGCTGGTCTTCTGCGCCTTTTCCTTTGCGGGCGCATTAACCCTGACCGGGGCATTGACCGTCATCATCAATCGGCTGCTGAAAGTGGTTCACACTACCGGCCAACTGATCGCCGCAACGGTTGCAACCACCATTCTGGTCACCGGCGCCACCAGCGACGGCAAATTGGCGCTGCTGATCCCCGCTGAACTCTTCAAAGGCGCCTATCGCCGCATGGGCCTGGACAATAAAAACCTGTCGCGGACCGTAGAAGATGCAGGCACCGTCATCGAACCGTTAATTCCGTGGACCGCCGCAGGCATTTATATGGCGACCACCCTGGGGGTCAGCACGCTGGATTTACTGCCCTGGGCCATTCAATGCTACGCCGCCGTGGTATTCGCCCTGATTTACGGATTTACCGGTTTCGGCATTGCCAAGATACAGCCACAGCAAGATTTACAGCGTAAGGAAGCCTGACGTGAAACAAACCGATTTTAACCAGATCATCAACCGCCACCACACCGGCTCGGTGAAATGGGACTTTATCGACCGCTATCTGCAGCTCGATGAAACCGATCTTTTGCCGATGTGGGTGTCCGATTTTGACTTTCAGTGTCCGCTGGAAGTCCGACAGGCGCTGCATCACCGCGTTGAACACGGCATATTCGGTTACAGCGAACGCGATGACCAGTATTACCAGGCGGTGATGGATTGGTTCTCAAAACGGCATCAGTTGCCTTTGCAGCGGGAGTGGTTCACCTCCATCGAAGGCGTGGTTCCCGGTCTGGCGATCCTGATCCAACTGCTAAGCCAGCCCGGAGATCCGATCGTGATCCAGGGGCCGTACTACGGATCTTTTGCCAAGATCGTTACCCTGAACGGCAGAGAGGTGCTTGAAAATCCTTTAGCCTTCGGCCCGCAAGGCTATCAATTCGACTTCGATCATCTGGAGGCGTGTTTTGAACAGCGCAAGCCCCCGTTGCTGCTGCTGTGCAATCCGCATAACCCAACGGGCCGGTGCTGGACCCGCGACGAACTGACGCAGTTGATGACGCTGTGCAGCCGCTATGGCGTAACGGTTATCTCCGATGAAATCTGGGCCGATCTGCTGCTGCCTGGCGAGACCTTCACCTCCGTGCTGCATCTGGACGAGAGCTGGCAAGACCATGTGATTTCTGCGACTTCCGCCAGCAAGAGCTTTGGCCTGTCGTCACTGCGCATCTCAAACTTCCTGATCCCCAACGATCAAACCCGAAATGCGTTTGTCGAACGCCTCAATGCCCATGGGTTGGATGTCTTCAATGCGCTGTCGATGACCGCCGCCACGGCCGCCTATCAGCAAGGGGAAACCTGGCTTGATGCTCTGCAGCAATATCTGGCAGACAACCGGCGCTGGTTTGAACAGGCCTTAGCCTATGCCGCCCCCTGGTGCAAAATGACCCGGGCCGAAGGCACCTATCTTGCCTGGCTGGATTGTCGCGCTTTGGGCCTGGATGACAATGCGCTTCAACAGGCGCTGATCCACCAGTCAAAAATTGCTGCCTCCATGGGCGTCAGCTTTGGCGAACAGGGAAAAGGATTTATCCGCCTCAATCTCGGCTGCCCGCGTCAATATCTTGAAAGCGCCATTGCAGGGCTCGCGCGATTAAAACCGTCGCTTTGATCAGCAGGAAAAAGCAAGCGCTACCGGCAGAATGCGCGCCGGTAGCGAAAAGCAGGATTACTGGGTTTTATCGGTCGAAGGAATGATATTACGCAGCCAACTGCCCCAGCGGCGCTGGTAGAAGGGTTGGGTATGGGTGATCAGGTAATGGCTGACCCCACGCTCCTTTTCAGAGACCAGACAAAAATCTACCGGCTCGTCGTTGGGCGCAGTTTCGCTGGCAACGCTTCCTGCTTCGTTGATCAGCGCTTCAATTTCCGCCGGCTCACCGTCCACTTCCAGTCCGACCAACAGATTTGGTTTTTCGTCGACCGCCTGATCGTGCATCAGCGCCAAAAACGCACGGCGTACCGGCTTGCGTTGACTGAAAAGCGTGGTCAAGGCATCGACCATCGCCGACGGGTACTCCTCCGGCTGACCCAACAGGATCTGGGTATCCTTGTCGATATAACGTTCCGCCGGTTTGGCTACGCCACCGGTAGCCAGCAGCATTGCCACTTCTTCAGGATAAAACTCTTTGCCGTACTCGGCCTTAGGGTTGAGAAACAGATCCGCGCCCTGAGTGATTTCGAACAATACCCGCGCCGGCATGGCGATAAACGGCTGTTCGTCTTCAACGGCCTTTTGCAGCGCTTCTACCGAGCTAAAAAACGGAATGATGCTGCCGCCGTCCTGTTTTTCCCAGTGCTGAATATTCACCGGCGTATCGGCGTTCAGCGTGATGTCACCGCCATGCTGTACCTGTTCGCTGTCACCGAGGATCAACACCGTCGCGTCGAGCAACTCACGGAAAAACGCCGGACGATGGGCCGGCTCCGTCACCGCCAGCTTCAGCAGGCGTTCAAGTTCGTTTTCGCCTGTGGCGGTATCGTGATGGTGAGAACTCATGACAAACTCCAGCAATCAAATAACGGGGCCCAGCATGCTGGGCCCCGACAATAAAACGACGTTCAAGCCGCCCGCCAAGGCGGGCATGCCATTATTTGGCTTTGCTCAGCAACAGGTTGGCCAGGGCACGCACACCCAGACCGGTCGCACCGGCAGACCATTGATCCACCGCGCCCTTACGGTAAGTGGCGGAGCAGTCAATGTGCAACCAGCCTTTCTGATAATTCTGCACAAAATGCGACAGGAATGCAGCCGCGGTGCTGGCACCGGCAGTGTAGGCCGGACCGGCAATATTGTTCAGTTCAGCAAAGTTGGACGGCAGTTGGCTGCGGTGGAACTCAGCCAACGGCAGGCGCCAGAAAGGCTCTTGCTCGGCAGCCGCGCTGGTCAGCAGTTCCTGTGCCAAAGCATCATCGAAGCTGAACAACGCATGGTAATCGTTACCCACCGCGGTTTTCGCCGCACCAGTCAGGGTGGCGCAGTCGATGATCAACTCAGGGTTTTGTGCAGAAGCATCGATCAGTCCGTCAGCCAGTACCAGGCGCCCTTCCGCATCGGTGTTCATAACCTCAACGGTTTTGCCGTTACGATAACGGATGATGTCACCCAGTTTGAAGGCGTTGCCGCTAACCATGTTATCGGCGCAGCACAGATAGAGTTTCACGCGCTGTTTCAGACCACGTGCCGCCGCCAGCGCCAGTGCGCCGGTAATGGTGGCCGCCCCGCCCATATCCGCTTTCATGGAATCCATAAATGCACTTTGCTTCAGGCTGTAGCCACCGGTGTCAAAGGTGATGCCTTTGCCCACCAGGCAAGCAAATACCGGCGCTTCCGGGTTGCCGGTCGGGTTGAAGTCCAGTGCCAACAGCACCGGTGAACGATCGGAACCCCGGCCCACGGTGTGAATACCGGCGTAGTTTTGCTCGCGCAGATCTTCACCCTTGGTAATACGATAGCTGACGGCATCGCAGCCAACGTCACACATCAGATCAACCGCGCGCGTAGCCAGTTGTTCCGGCCCCAGCTCTTCCGCCGGCATATTGATGGTGTCGCGTACCCAGTCAACAATCTTCAGACGCTGTTCCAGCTCTTTGCGTTCCGCTTCCGGCAGCTCTGCCCATTCGACGCTGCGCTTGCCTTTTGGCCCGCGGAAACCTTGCCAGAACGCCCAGCTGTTCTCCAGATCCCAGCCATCGCCGGCCAGTTTGACGTTTTTGACACCTTGGCCGTCAATCTTGCGGGCAGCACGCTGGATGCCCCCCAGCTTATCGTTGCCGGTCAGGTGAATGGTCATTCCTCGATCATCAGTGCTCAGCAGCGCTTTTTCGCCCCAGCGAGCGTCGGCAGGTTGGTTCGACAGCGTTACCTGCATGAATTCAGTTGTCATAGCCTTCTTACTCCGGATTATTCTTTTATTAATCGTGTCGGATACAAAATAAACGGGCCGCCTATGGCAGCCCGTTACGCTATTTACTCCGCTTCATCTAACCAGACCAGCAGGATCGCTTCCAGTATTTTCTCATTGGAAGCCTGTGGATCGTCGTCAAAATCTTCCAGATCGCAAATCCACTGATGCATGTCGGTAAAACGTACGGTTTTCGGATCGGTATCCGGGTATTGGTCGTACAGGGCTTCGCCGATTTCACGGCTATCGGTCCACTTCAGTCCCATTATTATCTCCAGCTCTGCGCCGCGGCTAGCAATTAATGCTCACGCGCATGGTTAACGGTATAACGCGGCATTTCGACCACCAAATCTTCGTCGGCCACCAGCGCCTGGCAGCTCAGGCGGCTTTCCGGCTCCAGACCCCAGGCCTTGTCCAGCATGTCGTCTTCCAGCTCACTGCTCTCTTCAAGAGAGTCAAAGCCTTCGCGCACGATGCAGTGACAGGTGGTGCAGGCGCAGGATTTCTCGCAGGCGTGCTCAATTTCGATACCGTTGCGCAGTGCAACGTTGAGGATTGACTCCCCTTGCTCAGCTTCCAGTACCGCCCCCTCCGGGCATAAATCTTGATGGGGCAGGAAAACAATTTTAGGCATGATTAAACCTCATCCACAGAATGGCCAGCCAGCGCACGGCGAATGGAAGCATCCATGCGGCGCGCGGCAAAGTCTTGCGTTTGTGCATCTAATGTTTTTATTGCGGCTTCGATAGCGGCAGGATCGGTGCCCTGCGTCGCCTGTTGCAAAGCGTCCACCGCAGCGGCGATCGCCGTACTTTCGGCCTCGCTCAGTAAAGCAGCATCGCTTGCCAGTGCGCCCTGCAGACTTTCCAGCACCCGAGACGCCTCTACCCGCTGTTCTGCCAGTTTGCGTGCGCCAACATCGCTCTGCGCATTGGCCATCGAGTCTTTGATCATACCGGCGATTTCGGCGTCAGAAAGGCCATACGAAGGTTTAACCTGAATCGAAGCCTCAACGCCGGTGGATTTCTCCATCGCGGTAACGCTCAACAGGCCGTCGGCATCCACCTGGAAGGTGACGCGAATATGCGCGCCACCGGCAGGCAGCGGCGGTAAGCCACGCAGCGAGAAACGCGCCAGCGAGCGGCAATCCTGCACCAGCTCACGCTCACCCTGCAGCACGTGGATCATCATCGCGCTTTGGCCGTCTTTGAAAGTGGTGAATTCCTGGGCACGCGCCACCGGAATGGTGGTGTTGCGCGGGATCACTTTTTCGACCAGACCACCCATGGTTTCCAGACCCAGCGACAGCGGGATCACGTCCAGCAGCAGCATGTCGCTGTCCGGCTTGTTGCCCACCAGAATATCGGCCTGAATGGCGGCACCGATAGCGACCACTTTATCGGGATCAATCGAAGTCAGCGGCGTGCGGCCAAAAAACGCGCCTACCTGCTCACGCACCAAAGGTACGCGAGTGGAACCGCCAACCATCACCACTTCCAACACGTCTTCAGCATTGACGCCGGCGTCTTTCAGCGCACGGCGACAGGCCATCAGGGTGCGTTTAACCAGTGTGGCGATCAAAGCGTCGAACTGCGCACGCGTCACTTCGCCCTGCCAACCGGCAACTTCCACGCTCACGCTGTCGGCATCGCTCAGAGCTATCTTGGCGGCAATGGCCGCGTCCAGCAGTTGACGCTGAACCCCGTGATCGCTACGGTCGGCCACGCCGGCCTGTTCCCGCAGCCAATCGGCCAGCAGGTGGTCAAAGTCGTCGCCGCCCAACGCGGAATCGCCGCCGGTGGCCAACACTTCGAACACGCCGCGGCTCAGCCGCAGAATGGAAATATCAAAGGTGCCGCCGCCCAAATCGTAAACCGCGATGATGCCTTCCTGCCCGGAATCCAGGCCATAGGCAATCGCTGCCGCCGTAGGTTCGTTCAGCAGGCGCAGCACGTGCAGCCCGGCCAGACGCGCAGCGTCCTTGGTGCCCTGGCGCTGTGCATCGTCAAAATATGCGGGAACGGTGATCACCACGCCGTCTAAATCCCCTTCCAGCGCGGTTTGCGCACGCGCGGCAAGCGCTTTGAGGATATCGGCGGAAACGCCTACCGGGTTAACCGGTCCGGCGGCGGTCAGGATCATCGGCAAGCCGTTTTCACTGGCCTGGAACTGGTACGGCAGGTTCGGGTAACGCTGCTGTACGTCGGCCAGAGAGCGACCCATCATGCGTTTGATTGAGCTGATGGTGTTAGCGGGATCCTGTGCGGCCTGCTGGCACGCATCCCAACCGACACGCAAGGTGTCAGCCTGGTAGTGCACCACCGAGGGCAGTAAATCGCGCCCCTGAGCATCGGCCAGCGTTTCCGCCTGCCCGCTGCGCACCGTGGCGACCAGAGAGTTGGTGGTGCCTAAATCAATACCGGCAGCCAGTCGGCGCTGGTGCGGCGCGGCGCTGAGGCCGGGCTCACTAATTTGTAATAAGGCCATATTGAAGCTTCCCATATCCTTCATACTTGAAGCTGCTTGGGTGTTGGCTGCCTTCACTCACCCCAGTCTCTTACTTGAGTAAGCTCCTGGGGATTCACTCAGTTGCCGCCTACAAGCAACTCCAATTATTTTGGGTATAAATGAAAAGAATTACTCAAAACCCAGCAGTTTTTCTTCGAGTTGTTCAACCTGTTGCTGGAGTTTGTCCAAAAAGCGCAGCTTACGCACGGTATCGGCGGCCTCGGGCCACTGCTGGTTATCCAGCTGCTGCACCATCAGCGCAGTGCGCTGTTTGACCGTTTCGTTCACCCGCGCGCCAAAGTCGGCCAGCAGGCTTTCCGCCTCCGCTTTGCGCTCAATGGCGTCGAGCTCTTCACGCAATTCCAGCTGTTCCATCAGGAAAGCGGTATCCCGCAGGGTATGCTGCTCGTTGCCCAAATCAAAACCGTGCAAAGATAACATATACTCTGCGCATTTTAATGGGTGCTTCAGCGTTTGGTAGGCTTCATTGATAGTCGCCGCCTGTTGCAACGCCATCAGGCGTTCGCGTTCCGGCTGGAGAGCATTGCGATCGGGATGGAATTGGCGTTGCAGATCCTGATAGCGAGATGCAAGCAGGCTGCCGTCCACGAGATAGCGAACTGGCAGCCCGAATAAAGTAAAGTAATCCATAGCGTGCTCTGGGCTTTATCGGATGAAGTTCCCCCGCGCCGGCGGGGGAGCTTGACGGACTGTCAGACGTTGAAACTTTCGCCGCAGCCGCACTCGCTTGAGACATTGGGGTTGTTGAACTTGAAGCCTTCGTTCAGGCCTTCCTTAACGAAATCAAGCTCGGTGCCGTCAAGGTAGACCAGGCTCTTGCCGTCAATGATCACCTTAACGCCTTTGTTTTCAAAAACGATGTCGTCATCGTTCATTTCGTCAACAAATTCCAGCACGTACGCCATCCCGGAGCAGCCAGAGGTTCTCACCCCCAGACGCAGGCCAAGACCCTTGCCGCGGTTATTCATAAATGCCTGAACACGCTGCGCAGCGCTGTCGCTCATGGTAATTGACATCACAACCTCATACTCAATATTCCCAACCTGTAGCAAAACCGATGTTGGGGGGCTAACCGGTGTAGGGGGCGAATATATTCGCCCCAATCAATGCGGGCGCGGCATACAGCGCCCCTACACAAGAATTACTTGGCGTTATGTTTGCTCTTGTAGTCGGCAATCGCTGCTTTAATGGCGTCTTCCGCCAGGATAGAGCAGTGAATTTTTACCGGCGGTAATTCCAGTTCTTCGGCGATTTGGGTGTTTTTAATCGCTTCGGCCTGATCAAGAGATTTGCCTTTCATCCATTCGGTCACCAGCGAGCTGGAAGCGATGGCGGAGCCGCAGCCGTACGTTTTAAAACGCGCGTCTTCAATGATGCCTTCATTGTTGACCTTGATCTGCAGCTTCATGACGTCGCCACAAGCCGGTGCGCCAACCATACCGCTACCGACGCTAGGATCTTCGTTGTCGAAAGAACCCACGTTACGCGGGTTTTCATAGTGATCGATTACTTTTTCGCTGTAAGCCATGACCTTGCTCCTGAATCCTGAGAATTAATGATGTGCCCATTCGATGCTGTTGATATCCACGCCCTGCTTGAACATATCCCACAGTGGAGACAAGTCGCGCAGACGGCCAATGGATTTACGCACCAGTTGAATGGTGTAATCGATCTCTTCTTCCGTGGTGAAACGCCCCAGGGAGAAACGGATCGAGCTATGCGCCAACTCGTCGGTCATACCCAACGCGCGCAGCACGTAAGATGGCTCAAGGCTAGCGGAGGTACAGGCGGAGCCTGAAGAGACGGCAAGGTCTTTCAGCGCCATGATCAGCGATTCACCTTCAACATAGTTGAAGCTGACATTCAGAATGTTAGGAACGCCGTGTTCCAGGTCGCCGTTCAGATACACTTCTTCCATATCTTTCACGCCGTTCCACAGGCGGTCACGCAGCGTACGCAGACGCGCCATTTCGGTCGGCATTTCTTCTTTGGCGATACGGTAGGCTTCACCCATACCGGCGATCTGATGCACTGGCAACGTACCTGAACGCATACCGCGCTCATGACCGCCACCGTGGATCTGGGCTTCGATACGGATACGCGGTTTACGACGCACGTACAGCGCACCGATACCTTTCGGGCCATAAATTTTGTGGCCGGAGAAGGACATCAGATCGACTTTCAGCTTGCTCAGGTCGATAGGCAGTTTGCCCACGCTCTGGGTCGCATCAACGTGGTAGATGATACCGCGTGCGCGGCACATTTCGCCGATCGCTTCGATATCCTGCACCACGCCGATTTCGTTGTTCACGTGCATGATCGAAACCAGAATGGTGTCGTCGCGCATCGCGGCTTCGAGGGCTTGCAGGCTGATGATACCGTTGCTTTGCGGTGCCAGGTAGGTCACTTCAAAGCCTTCACGCTCGAGCTGGCGACAGGTGTCCAGCACGGCTTTGTGTTCGGTTTTGCTGGTGATGATGTGCTTGCCTTTCTTTTGATAGAAATTGGCAGCGCCTTTAATCGCCAGGTTGTCGGATTCGGTTGCTCCGGAAGTGAACACGATTTCGCGCGGGTCAGCGCCAACCAGTTCAGCAATTTGGTTACGGGCGATATCTACCGCTTCTTCCGCCTGCCACCCGAAACGGTGGGAACGGGAAGCCGGGTTACCGAAAGTCCCGTCCAGAGTCAAAAACTGCATCATTTTCTCAGCGACGCGCGGATCAACCGGCGTCGTTGCTGAGTAATCCAGATAAATCGGTAATTTCATTGCTCTTGTGCTCCGTACATCACTTCCAAAAACTAAAAAAAGTATCGCCAGCTGCTTATGCGCGCAGATTAACGTTGATAGTTTCTTGCGGACGACCGTTGGCCGTGCGACGGGTATCGTTGTTTTGACGGTCCGCCACCACCAGCACTTCCTGGTTGTTCACCAGTTCAGCCAGCGTAATGTTGTTCAGGAACCCGCTGATGCGCTCACTCAGATCGCGCCACAGGGTATGGGTCAGGCAGCGATCGCCCCCCTGACAGCCTTCTTTACCCTGGCAACGGGTTGCATCTACCGATTCATCGACGGCAGTGATAACTGCACCAACGGCAATCTCACCCGCGTCTTTGCCCAGCAGATAACCACCGCCCGGTCCGCGTACGCTGGCAACCAGGCCATTTTTACGCAGACGGGAGAATAATTGTTCCAGATAAGAGAGCGAGATACCTTGGCGCTCAGAAATATCCGCCAGAGGGACTGGCCCTTCCTGGGAGTGCAATGCCACGTCAAGCATAGCGGTTACGGCATAACGGCCTTTAGATGTCAGTCTCATAGCTAAGTGGTTACCTGTTGGTCAAACATGGCCGAAAGTCTGACATTCCCGAGTAAATCAGTCAACTATTTAACCTAGTAATTTACTCAAGTATTAGCACATTTTGTACTTAGCCATGCAAAATGCATATAAAATACATGTTATAACCCTTGGATAACTAATGCTATTACCGTTAACCGTTACGCAGCCCCAAAATTAATGACCTTGCTGTTTGTCCTGTTTCTCTATCGACGTCAGCATGCCGCGCAGAATATTCAGCTCTTGAGCTTCCGGCCGTGCGCGGGTGAATAAACGGCGTAAACGACTCATCACCTGCCCCGGATGGGACGGACGAATGAAGCCGCTATTTTGCAGCGTTTGTTCCAGATGCTGATAGAAACGTTCGAGGTCATCCACCAGCGGATACGGCGTTTCTTCCAACGGCGGCACGCCCGCCTGTTGACGATCGAGGTAAGCCACGCGCACTTCATAGGCCAGGATCTGCACCGCCATCGCCAGATTCAGCGAGCTGTAATCCGGGTTGGCAGGAATGGCGACGTGATAATGACACTTTTGCAGTTCGTCATTGGTCAGGCCGACACGTTCACGGCCGAAGACCAACGCCACTGGCGCATGCTCACCTTCGTGCACCGCGCGTACGCCGCATTCACGGGGTTCCAGCATCGGCCACGGCAAAGTGCGTGAACGCGCGCTGGTACCCACCACCAGGCTACAGCCGGCAATGGCGTCGTCCAAAGTGTCAACAATAGTGGCGTTGCCGATCACGTCGCTGGCGCCAGCGGCCAGGGCGATCGCCTGAGAATCGGGTTTTATCAGCGGGTTAACCAGATAAAGGTTGGTTAGCCCCATGGTTTTCATGGCTCTGGCGGTCGAGCCCATGTTGCCGGTATGAGAGGTTTCTACCAGAACAATGCGGATGTTATGCAGCATACAAACTCTGAGCGTAGCGGAAAATCACAGCATCTTAACACAGCCGTAGGCATTTTACCGAACACCTGCTATACTTCGCGCCGTTTCCTGTTCTTTAACATCCTAGTTGGAAGATACCCATGCATCCGATGCTGACGATCGCCGTGCGCGCTGCGCGCAAGGCCGGTAACCTGATTGCCAAAAACTACGAAACCCCAGACGCTGTAGAAGCGAGTCAAAAAGGGACCAATGACTTTGTCACTAACGTCGATCGCGATGCAGAGCATCTGATCATCGAAGTCATTCGCAAGTCCTATCCGCAACATACTATTGTTACCGAAGAACGCGGCGAATTGGTCGGCGAAGATAAAGACGTACAATGGGTGATCGATCCACTGGATGGCACATCAAACTTCATCAAACGTTTCCCACACTTCTCAGTCTCTATCGCTGTACGCATTAAAGGCCGTACCGAAGTCGCTGTGGTTTACGATCCAATGCGTAACGAACTGTTCACCGCTACCCGCGGTCAGGGCGCACAGCTCAACGGTTACCGTCTGCGCGGCACCAACGCCAAAGACCTGGATGGCACCATCCTGGCAACCGGCTTCCCGTTCAAAGTTAAGCAGCACGCAACGCCATACATCAACGTGGTTGGCAAGCTGTTTACCCAATGTGCCGACTTCCGTCGTACCGGTTCTGCCGCACTGGATCTGGCCTACGTGGCTGCCGGTCGCGTGGACGGTTTCTTCGAAATTGGCCTGAAGCCATGGGATTTCGCCGCGGGTGAACTGCTGGTGCGCGAATCTGGCGGCCTGGTGACCGACTTCGTTGGCGGCCACAACCACTTCAGCTCCGGCAACGTGGTAGCCGGTAACCCACGCGTAGTGAAAGCCATGCTTTCTACCATGCGTGATGAACTGAGCGAAGCGCTGAAGCGTTAATTCAGGCTATTACGCTGGCCATTTTAGGCTTGGGCAGTGCTCGAACTCCTCACGTACTGCGTGTACGCTCCGGGTTCTCCGCGCTGGCCGTACCCAAACTGCCTGCGCTCATCACGCCTGAACCTGTTTTGAATAATGAAGCGCTGCAATCACTGCAGCGCTTTTTTTATGCCTGCTAGCGGGAGAAAGGCCGAATGCCGCCGCCGAATTCCGGCTGGGCACTGGCGTATAACAACAACCCGGCAAACAGCAAAATCAAACCGCCGGCCAGCGCCAGCGAACCCCAGGCCACCGCACTCCAGGCAGCGGGAGCGCGTGAACGGCTGAGTCGCACCGCCAGTCGGCGGCTGTAATGCACCAGCAAGGCCAACAACGAGATAGTCAGTGAAGTGCCGAGCGCCATCGCCAGTGCCGAAATAACTCCCCAGGCGAAAACGCCAATCACTTTGGAAAACAGCAATACCAGAATCGCCCCCGAGCAGGGCCGCATACCCATCGCCAGTACGATGGCAGTCTGTGTACGCCAATCGCTGCCGGCCTGCAGATCTGTATCACTCGGCAAATGGCGGTGACCACAGCCACAATGCTCGCTGTGAACGTGATCCGCCGGCAGAGGTTGCAGGCTGTTGATTCGCAACGCCGGTTGCGGACGCAGGGTTTTCACCGCGTGATACAAACGCTTCAACGCACGCCAAGTGAGCAGCACCCCGAGCAACATCACCAGAACAAAACTGCCCTTCTCCAACCAGAA
Organism: Serratia sp. AXJ-M; assembly: GCF_046531865.1. Classification (NCBI taxonomy): domain Bacteria; kingdom Pseudomonadati; phylum Pseudomonadota; class Gammaproteobacteria; order Enterobacterales; family Yersiniaceae; genus Serratia; species Serratia sp. AXJ-M. The sequence continues at coordinate 3,971,601 of NZ_CP059394.1, forward strand.
ACTGCTCTGATGCAACTGCCGTGATGACAGTTGCAGCACCACCAGCATCAGCGTTACCAGGGCGATGGCCACCAGCCCCTGCACCAGTGAGGCGGCAAAAGTCAGTTTCAGACTGCTTTTCAGCCGCGCCGGATGGGTAGCCAGATAGGTGGCAATCACTACCTTGCCGTGACCGGGGCCGAGCGCATGCAACACCCCATAGCTCAGGCTGAACAGCATCAAAGCCAATCCGGCTTGCTGCGGTGCCGCTTTGACCTGCTGCAACAGACCGGCCATCTGCAGATGCAATCCTTTTTGCCACATCACGCTTTGCAACAGCAACTGCGGCCAATAGTGCCACGCCAACCGGGCCCCCAGTGCCAGCAGCAGCGCAAACAGCAACAGCGGCCACAGGCTGAAGACCCAGTGCCGTTTACGCGTGGCGGGCTGGCTGAGATTTACTGACATTGCAGGCTGACCTTCTGCGCAAACTGTTGCCCCAGCTCCATATCTTCACCGGGTGAATCGTTCTTATCGAGGGATAACGCATAAGCCTGCAAGGAGGAGTTCGGTTTTGGCGTCATCAGCTTGAACTTGCATTGAGCGGCCATTTCCGGCGGCAAATGCAGCGCCGTTTTATCTTTATAGGTCATATCGACAAAGTAGGTGGGATCGTAGGTGGCGATTTCAAACGGCTTGCCCGCCAGCGGCTGCGGCTCGGCCAGCGGCAACACAAACTCCAGCACCGCCTGATGCCCCTGACGCGACAGGTGATATTCAGTCGGCAGGTTCAGGTACTTCACTCGTTTGCCGTCGCGATACATGTCGGTGAAATAGTGTTGGCCAAGCACGTTGGCCATCACCTGCGCCGCCAACTTCTTCCACACTTCCGAGTCGTCTTTGGCGTTTTCCGCATCGTACAGCAGATCCGCCGAGGTAATTTCATCCATAACCCAAACCATTTTCAAGCCAACCAGCTGTTGATCCTTAGCCACGAAAGTGGTGTTCATATCAATAAAGCTGTGTGGGTGAGCGACAGCACCGGTGCTGAAAAGCGTCAAAAAACCGGCCAGAATAAATCGTAACTTCATCATCAAACGATACTCATTATTGTTATAAAGTAACATCAACCAACCTTAAACCGTCGCCATTACAGCCAATAATTGTGACGAAAGTTGTAAGCCGAAGTAAAACCGGGTGCCGTCGCCGCGCCGCGCATCGCCTTTTGCTATGCTTATTCATAATTTAATCGTTACCCGCCAGAAGGTGATATGAGCCTGGACACTTCCCCCGTGCCTGAGCTCTCCGGTCAACAGCGACGCTGCCATCTGTTATTGATGCTGTACGCGCCGGTGCCCGCAGTACAACTGGAGACTATCAGCCAAATTAATGGCGTCGCCCCCCTCATCACCCGGCAAGATATAGCCGAGGTTGCCAGTGAAATCCAGCGTTTCCATCACCTGGAAATTGACGGCAATCCCGACGAAGGCTACCGGATCAGAGGCAGCGCGCTCAACCAACGCCTCTGCCTGATCCACTGGCTGCGACGAGCCCTGCGCTGTAGCCCGGAGTTTGTCGAACGTCACTTTTCCCAGTGGTTACAGCAGGCGCTGGGACGGGGTGCAGAGCTGACGCCAGAGTTGGAGCAGTGCATCGGCGAATGCGAAGCGTTGCTCAACCGCAGTTTTGATCGACGCGATCGTCAGTTTCTGCAGCACTACCTGCGCTTTTGTGTCTGGGAAAACCAGCGCCAACGACACCCTGTTTTCACCCCTGCTCAGCACGACTGGCTGCATCAGAAACCGGAATACCAGGCGGCCACTTTGCTGCATCATTCGTTAAATCAGCTCTTTACCCTGCCGCCCGTGGCCAACGAAAGTGACTTTTTGGTATTGACGTTCACCATGTTGAAAAACCACAGTTACCACAGCAACGACTCAGCGGAAGATCTGCGGCTGATGGCGGCGATAAAAAACATGGTCGATCGCTTCCAACAGATCTCCGGCATGACCTTCAGCAGTGAAGAGGATTTGATTAGCCAGTTATTTGCTCATCTGGCGCCGGCGGTGGAGCGCTGTCGCTTTGAGATTGGCATCGATAACCAACTGCTGGAAGAGGTCGAACGTAAGTATCCACGCCTGATGCGTACCGCTCAGGAGGCACTGGCGCCGCTGGAGCAGGAGTACGATATTCATTTTTCCAGTGAGGAGGCGGGCTTGGTCGCCATCAGTTTTGGCGCCTGGCTGATGCAGGGCAATGCGCTACAGGAAAAGCAGGTGCTGTTGCTGACGCTGGACAACCCGCAGTTGGAAGAGCAAGTGGAGTATCAAATCCGTGAATTAACGCTGCTGCCGTTGAACATCAAATATTTGCCGCTACGCGATTATCTGCGCTCTGGCGCGCCGCAGGGCATCACGCTGGTGATTACCCCTTATGCCGCAGAACACACCGAGTCGGAGCCACCGCTGATTTACACCGAATTACCGCTGGAACGCCAGCAGCGCAAAGCCATCCGTGCGCTGCTGGAAACCTCTTAACGGCTGCCGCTGACTGCCACCGCCGGCGGGCGAATAAACATCGCCGGCAGAGCCACCGCTGCCATCACCCAGAACACCCCGCCCTGCAGATGTTCGAACAGGAAGCCGGCAATCACCGTCATAATCGCAATGCCGCCGCCCATCGCCAGCGCCGAGTAGACCGCCTGCAACCGGATCACTTCCGGCCCCTTGCGCGCGGCGATAAAACGCATGGCCGCCAGATGGCAAACGGTGAAAGTGCCGCAATGCAGAATTTGGATCACCAGCAACCACCCCAGTTCGGTACTAGACGCCATCAGGCCCCAGCGCAGTACGCCACAGCAGGCGGAAAGCAGCAGCAGATTGCGGGCATTCCAGCGACGGAACAGGAAATTACTGCTAGCGAAAATGATCACTTCCGCTACCACACCCAACGACCACAGGTAGCCAATGGTCGAAGCCGAATACCCCGCTTCCTGCCAATAGATCGAACCGAAGCTATAATAGCCGGCATGTGCGCCCTGCAACAAGGTGACGCACAGCAGGAAGCGCCAGACCGGCCCCTCTTTTAACATCTCCCACAATGAACGGTCGGCTTCGCTGTGGCTGCGCGCTTCTCCCTGTGGCATCACGCTCGGTTTCAGCATCATGCCCAACAGCATCGCCAAAATACTGATGATCAGGCTGTAAAGGATCGCGTTATGCCCCCAGACGGAAACCATCTGTCCGGTCAGCGCCGAACCGATGACAAACGCCAGCGAGCCCCACAGTCTGACCCGGCCGTAATCCATGGTGATCTGTTTTTGCCAGGTCGCAGCCAGTGCGTCGGTCAGCGGCACCAGCGGCGAAAAGAACAGGTTGAAACCGGCAATCACCAGCATCAGCCAGCCCCAGCCGTTACCGAAACAGAACCCGATGGCAAAAGCCAGCGTCAGCAATGCCAGCAGCCGCAAAGCCGTCACCAAATGAGAGGGATCCTTAACCCGGGGAGCAATCAGCAAACTTCCGAGGAAACGCGCAACCAACCCGGCACCGAGCAGAATACCGATGGTTTCAGGGGGTATCCCCTCGCCTTTTAACCAAACGCCCCAAAAGGGTAAGAAAATGCCGTAAGAAAAGAAGTAGGTGAAATAACTGAGAGCGAGCCAACGCGTTGATTGCAGAACCATGATCCCTCCGGTGTGAAGGCAATACTTTGACAGAGCTCACACTGGCTAGCAATGTACATTCAGGTACGAGGCCATAGACTGCTAAGCAGTTCACAGTTTGCCTGCCGCGGGCATAAAAAAACCCGCCGAAGCGGGTTTTTAAACAGAAAGCGGAATTAAGCGTAAACCGGCAGGCGGGCGCAAATATCCAACACTTTCTTCTTGGTGCGTTCGATGGTGGCCTCATCATTGATGTTGTCCAACACGTCGCAGATCCAACCGGCCAGCTCACGCACTTCCGCTTCTTTGAAGCCGCGACGCGTTACAGCCGGAGTACCGATACGCACACCTGAGGTGACGAACGGGCTCTTAGGATCGTTTGGTACGCTGTTTTTGTTCACGGTGATGTTGGCGCGGCCCAGGGCGGCGTCGGCCTCTTTACCGGTCAGGTTCTTGTCAACCAGATCCAACAGGAACAGGTGGTTATGGGTGCCACCGGAAACCACTTTGTAACCGCGCTCCAGGAACACTTCCACCATCGCTTTGGCGTTATCGGCCACTTGCTGCTGGTAGATCTTGAACTCAGGCTCCATCGCTTCTTTCAGCGCTACCGCTTTACCGGCAATCACGTGCATCAGCGGGCCGCCCTGGCCGCCCGGGAACACGGCGGAGTTCAGCTTCTTGTACAGATCTTCATCACCGCCTTTCGCCAGGATCAGGCCGCCGCGCGGACCCGCCAGGGTTTTGTGAGTGGTGGTGGTCACGATATGAGCGTGTGGAACCGGGTTCGGATAAACGCCGGCGGCGATCAGGCCCGCAACGTGCGCCATATCAACGAACAGGTAAGCGCCGATGCTGTCGGCGATTTCACGCATTTTTGCCCAGTCAACGATACCGGAGAAGGCAGAGAAGCCGCCGATGATCATTTTTGGCTTGTGAGTTTGCGCCTGCTTGGCCAGATCTTCGTAATCGATTTGACCTTTATCGTCGATGCCGTAAGGCACCACGTTATACAGTTTGCCGGACAGGTTAACCGGAGAACCGTGGGTCAGGTGGCCACCGTGCGCCAGATTCATCCCCAAAATGGTGTCGCCCGGCTGCAGCAGCGCGGTGTAAACGGCAAAGTTAGCCTGGGAGCCGGAGTGCGGCTGTACGTTGGCGTAATCGGCACCGAACAGCTCTTTGGCACGGTCGATAGCCAGTTGCTCAACGATATCCACGTATTCGCAGCCGCCGTAATAACGCTTGCCCGGATAACCTTCAGCGTATTTGTTGGTCAGTTGGGAACCCTGAGCCTGCATTACGCGCGGGCTGGTGTAGTTCTCAGACGCAATCAGCTCAATGTGCTCTTCCTGACGCACCACTTCTTGCTCCATTGCACGCCACAGTTCGGCATCGTAATCAGCAATGTTCATTTCACGCTTTAACATCCGGCTTCTCCTGACTTAAATCGGCTAACTAAAAAATCACCAAATAACTACCCGTTTGGGTTCTGGGGCACAGTGTAAACTGTTTCCCCCCACCGAGGATAGGCCTTGACAGAGGTTTTTACGCAAACGATTGGCATTAGGCGCGGCAAGGCTTTGATCCGATAAATCTCCCCATTCGGCAACGGACTTTTACTCATGCTGGGAATGCGGTTTTTTCATGTTCTGTGAGCGGGATCGCCGCTCGCCGACCCCGCAACAAAAACAGGGGTATTTACAGCCACCACAGAAACCGTTAGGATGCGCTTAAACTTAAAGATGCATTTAAAATGCATCATTACATTATTCCAATAATGATCGACCAAGGAGCGCTGCCATGCTGGATAGCCAAACCATCGCCACCGTAAAATCTACTATTCCCCTGCTGGCCGCTACCGGGCCGAAGCTGACCGCACATTTCTACGATCGTATGTTCGAGCACAATCCCGAGCTCAAAGACGTGTTCAATATGAACAATCAGCGCAATGGCGATCAGCGTCAGGCGCTGTTCGATGCGATCTGCGCCTATGCCGCGAATATCGAAAATCTGGCGGCGCTGCTGCCGGCGGTAGAACGTATTGCCCAGAAGCACACCAGCCTGAATATTCAGCCGGATCAATATCAGATTGTCGGTGGCCATTTACTGGCGACCCTGGACGAAATGTTCAGCCCGGGTCAGGAAGTGCTGGACGCCTGGGGCAAAGCCTATGGCGTACTGGCGGACGTATTTATCCAGCGTGAAGGCCAGATTTATCAGGCCAGCGAAAGCGCCGACGGTGGCTGGCGCGATCTGCGCGCTTTCCGCATCGTCAAAAAACAGCCGCAGAGCGAGGTGATTTGCAGCTTCGTGCTGGCGCCGGTTGACGGTGGCCGGGTGATCGACTTCAAACCGGGGCAATACCTGGCGGTCTATATCAAGCACGACAGCATGGAGAATCAGGAGATTCGCCAATACTCGCTGACCACCTCACCGAACGGCGAATACTATCGCATTGCGGTGAAGCGTGAAGATCAGGGTAAGGTTTCGAATTTCCTGCATCAGCAGGCCAAAGAAGGCGACGTAATTTACCTTGCTCCGCCGCACGGGGATTTCTTCCTCGAAGCCAAACCGGATACTCCGGTGGCGTTGATCTCCGCCGGCGTTGGCCAAACGCCTATGCTCGGCATGCTCAATACCCTGCACGATAACCAGCATCAGGCGGACGTGCACTGGCTGCACGCGGCGGAAAATGGCAGCGTTCACGCCTTTGCCGATGAAGTGGCGGACATCGCCGGGCGCATGCCAAACCTGAGCCGCCACGTGTGGTACAACCAACCGAATGCTAATGATGTGGAAGGCCGAGACTATCAGAGCCGTGGCCTGATGGATCTCAGCGCCCTGCGCGAAACGCTCAGCACCCCGCAGATGCATTACTACTTCTGCGGACCGGTGCCGTTTATGCAACACGTGGGCAAACAGTTGCTGGAGATGGGCGTCAGCGCCGATCGTATCCACTACGAATGCTTCGGCCCACACAAGGTGATGTAATTGAAAAGGGCGCAGTTCATCCACAACCGCGCCCTATACGCTAAATAATTGGAGTTGCATCGCGGCGGCAACTAAGCGCATCCCCAGAAATGTACAATAAGTACGTGACTGGGGTAAGCGCAGGCAGCCAACAAAGAGGCAGCTTCAAGTATGACGGGTATGATTATTTCTCCGCCAGCTTGCGTGTCTCCTGCACCTGCTGCGCCGTCAACGGTGCAGCCTGATTCCCCCAACTGCCTCTTAGATAGCTCATCAGATCGGCTGCCTGCTGGTCGTTCAACGTCCAGGCGTAGCCCGGCATGGCGATCGCGGTGGCGTGCTGGGTGATTGGCGTGTGTGCACCTTCCAGCACCACGCGTAGCGCAGTGATCGGATTTTCCGCCGTCACCGTCGTGTTGCCCGCCAGCGCAGGAATGGTGTTGGCGCTGCCCTCGCCCTTATTGCCATGACAGGTTGAACAGTACATCGCATAGCTGCGCTGCCCCGCCTGCTGATGGTCGGCGGCCAGCGGCGTCACTTTCTGCGCCGCGGGTTGCTCCGCCGCCAGGCTGTGCAAATAGGTGGCAATAGCGTTCAGATCGCCGTCGGTAAGATACTGCGTACTGTGGCTCACCACTTCGCTCATCGGCCCGGAAACCGCGGCATGTTGGCTGCGCCCGGTTTTCAACAGGGCAACCACTTCGTCCTGCTTCATTCCGCGTAACCCGGAAGCGTACCAACCGTCCAGCTCGGCGCCGCTCAGGAAGGCCGGCTCTTTGCTGTCCAGACCTTTTTCCTGCATCGCCCAGCCACGCGGCGTATGGCAACTGCCACAGTGCCCCGCCCCCTGAACCAAATAGGCGCCGCGATTCCACTCTGCGCTCTGGTTGTGGTCAGGCTGGTAAGGCGTATCGTCATGGAACAGCTGATTCCATACCGCCAGCGGCCAACGCATCGACAACGGCCAACTGATGTCACTGGCGCGGTTGGCGGTATTCTGCGCCGGCACTTCGTTCATCAGGTAGTCATACAGCGCGCGCATATCTTCCGCATTCATTTTGGCGTAGGAGGTATACGGCATCGCCGGATAAAGCCGGTGGCCGTCTTTAGCGATCCCCTGACGCATGGCGCGGTCAAACTCATCAAAAGAATAAGCGCCGATGCCCTGCTGTTTGTCCGGCGTGATATTGGTGGCGTAGATATTGCCCAGCGGCGTCGGGAACTTCATGCCGCCGGCAAACAATGCGCCGCCTGGCGAGGTATGGCAGGCGGTACAGTCACCGGCCTTGGCCACGTATTCCCCGTCCGACATCGCCTGGGCCGAACCGCCCGCCGCCAGTAAGGTCAGCAAATACAGTGAACGCATTCTCATGCTCCCTCCTTCGCGGCAACCTTGCCATAGGCCAGCTCATTGACCGCACGCCATGCCTGGTCGATCGCCGAGTTGGCGTACGGGCTCCAGTCTGAATCCGAGTTGGCAATCACGATTTTGCCGATCGGCTGGCGCGCCGTCTCAATGATTTTCTTCGCTTCGTCCTCGTCGTCAAACAAGCCGTTGAGGAAATAGGAGTAACCGTGCGACCAGCGGTTGACGGTAATGGCTTCAATATCACGCTGGTGATCGAACCCGGCCGACCCCAGCATGCCCTGCAATTGTTCGCGGATCATCTGCTCATGCACTTCAAATGGCGTACCCAACAGTAAGGCACGGCCTTTACGTGACTGTTCGCGCGGGCTGAGTCCGCTGCCCGCCAACGTCGGCACGTATACCATATGCAGGCCAATGGGCTGGTTGGGATCGCGCGGGTGCTGATAGCCGCCCATACTCACTGGATAATCCAGCTTCACGCGGCAATAAGGGGCGGTTGGGGAGTAAACTTCATGTACGCCCAGTTTGATAAACGGCTGCCAGTTGCGGATCACCACTTTGCTGTACACCAGCGGTGACTTCACGTTCTGCTTCAGCGCCTCTTGCTGTTCGGCCGACATTTCCGGTACCAGGTACGGGATCATCATGTTGTACCCGGCCATCACCACCTGCCCGGCGCGCACCTTGGTCATTTTTTCGCCGGTCATATAGGTCACTTCGACCTTGTCACCGACGTTAGCCGCGTGCAATCCGGTGCTGTTCAATCGCAGTTTTACCGGCGAATCGGCCCGGTCTAGCTGGCTGTAATCGAACCTGGCGAGAACGATGTCATTCATGTCTTTGCCGCCCGGTGAAACCGCCGGGATCAGATGGCGTACCATCAGACGCGTCAGGGTAGCGTTGCCGTCCGGGAAGTGGAACACGTAAGGATCGTCGAGATCCGCCTGCGACTCTTCGTCCAGCGGCGGCAGGTTCATGCCGTTCAGGCCCGGCAGGTCACAAATACGGGCGTCGCTGCATGAAGTCGCGTCAATGCCCACCGCCTGGAAGTCACTGGTAGTTTGCTGGAAATAGCGGATAGCCATTTCGCTCAGCCCCACCTTTTCACGCAGGAATTCGGTATAGCTGTGCTTGTCGAGCCATTCGCTTTTCTGCTCCTGGCTCATTTCCGGCAGGTAGTCCTTGTCCACCGTATGCAGTGCAATCAGCGCCTGACGGTCGCTTTCCGGCAGCGGGAAATCGCCGATAAAAGCTTCATAGGAACGGCCGTTGAGTCGGTCATGCGGAATATCGTCCGCCACCATACGCCCGGGATCGCCGCTCACCACTTTGTCGACGCCAAAGTTCTTACGGTCGAAGTAGACACCGCGGCTCAGGTTCAGATTGGGGTAAAAAGTGGTGTCGAAAGCCTTTTCCAGGTTGTCGATGCTGACACCCAGTTTTTTCAGCAGCCCCATCGCTACCGGGCTAAAGTTGGAACGCGGCGACTGCAGCGACTCGCTGCCGCCATAGCCGAGGATGGTCCCGTTCTCACTGCTGAATTCATTGCGTTTGGCATGGCCACCAAAATCATCATGGTTGTCGATCAGCAAAATACGCTGCTGCGTCCCCTTCATTTGCTGCCAGAAACAGGCCGCGGCCAGCCCGCTGATCCCGGCACCGACCACCACCAGATCAAACTCTTCCGTCGCCGGTACGGCGGCAAAATCGAAGGCTCGGCCGTCACGCCCCAATTGGTGCGCATGTTCAAAGGAACCGGGGTGGTTGCCCCGCAGTCCGGTCAGCGTCGGCGGATAGTAGAGGGTTTGATTGGCGGTTTGCGGCGATGCCCGCAGGATCTGCATCGGCGTCAGCCCGGCAGCGATGGTGATCGCCACCCCATTAAGAAAATCGCGTCTGGTGATACCCATAATTGGCTTCCTTTCAGTTTTTATTATCATCAGACCGGCGGGGCCGGTCTGAAGGCCGCGTTATTTTGCGGATAAATACTGTAAAATCAATGTTTGAACATCACATGGCGTATCGCAGTGTAGTCTTCCAGGCCATACATCGACATATCCTTGCCGTAGCCGGACAGCTTCTGGCCACCGTGCGGCATCTCGCTCACCAGCATGAAATGGGTATTCACCCAGGTGCAGCCATACTGCAGACGAGCGCTTAGACGGTGTGCCCGACCAACATCCCGGGTCCACAACGACGACGCCAGGCCATACTGTGACTCGTTGGCCCAGGCCAATACCTGCGCCTCATCCTCGAACTCCGTGACGGTTACCACCGGCCCGAACACTTCACGCTGCACAATCTCATCTTCCTGACGCGCACCGGCCAGCAGCGTTGGCTGGAAATAGTAGCCGGGGCCGTTGACTCGCGCACCGCCGGTTACCACCTGCACGTGCGGCAGCGCCTTGGCTCGCTCCACAAAACCCACCACCCGCTCCAGATGCTGAGCGGTGATCAACGGGCCCAGCTCGCTGTCTGGATCTTCCGGCGGGCCTATCTTCAGGCTGCCAATAGCCTCACCCAAGGCCTTTACCAACTGCGGGTAAATGCCTTTCTGGGCGTAAATCCGGCAGGCGGCGGTGCAATCCTGGCCAGCGTTGTAGAAACCAAAGCTGCGAATGCCGTCCACCACCTTTTGCAGATCGGCGTCGTCGAACACCAGTACCGGCGCCTTGCCGCCCAGTTCCATATGGGTACGTTTAATGCCGGGCGCGGTATGGGCAATGATATGTTCGCCGGTAGCGATTGAGCCGGTCAGCGACACCATGCGCACCTTGTCATGGCCGGTCAGTCGGTCACCGACGCTGGCGCCGCGGCCAAACAGCACGTTGAATACGCCCGCAGGGAACACATCGGCGGCCAGCTCCGCCAGCTTGAAGGTGGTCAGCGGGGTTTGTTCCGAAGGCTTAAGCACCACGCAGTTACCTGCCGCCAATGCCGGAGCCAGCTTCCACGCCGCCATCATCAGCGGGTAGTTCCAGGGAGCGATTGAAGCAACCACCCCCAACGCATCGCGGCGGATCATTGACGTGTGCCCAGCAAGGTATTCACCGGCCGCCAGCCCACTCAGGCAACGGCTGGCACCGGCGAAGAAGCGGAAGACATCCGCCACCGCCGGCAGTTCATCGTTCAATACGCAGTGGTAAGGTTTGCCACAGTTAAGCGACTCCAGACGGGCAAAGGTTTCCGCATGGTGGTCGATCAGGTCCGCCAGCTTCAGCAGGTGCTCGGCACGCTCTTTCGGTGTGGTCTGGCCCCATTCGACAAACGCGGCGTCGGCTGCCAACACAGCCTGATCGACCTGCTCCACACTGGCTTCAGCCACTTGCACCACCACCTCTCCGGTCGCCGGGTTATACACCGGCAACAACGCCCCCTGGCCGGCAACCAGTTGGCCGTTAATCAACAATTGGCTTTGCATATAGACGAACCCCTCAGTTATTTATTTTTAGCGACATGATCCCTTTCCCCAATGGATTTCAAGTTGCAGCTAGGCGGCAAGAGCGTAAATCCCCCGGAGCTTATACAAAATAAGTGACTGGGGTTTACGCTCGCAGCCAACAACGCTGTAGCTTGAAAGACGAAGGGGAAAGCTATTTGCCGCTGCCGGCGACGCTTTCGCCACCTTTGGTCAGGTAATAGGCCCCCAAAATCGGGATCATGGTCAGCAGCATCACCGACAGCGCCACCACGTTGGTGATCGGCACGTCACGTGGGCGACCGAGCTGGTTCAGCAACCACAGCGGCAGCGTGCGCTCATGGCCGGCGGTGAAGGTGGTGACAATGATTTCATCAAACGACAACGCGAACGCCAGCATGCCCCCGGCCAGCAGCGCCGAGCCAAGGTTGGGCAATATCACGTAGCGGAAGGTTTGCCAGCCGTCGGCACCGAGATCCATAGAGGCCTCGATCAGGCTGTAGGAGGTTCGGCGGAAACGGGCAATCACGTTGTTGAACACGATCACCACGCAGAAGGTGGCATGGCCAATGACGATGGTCAGCACCCCAGGTTCGATATTCAGCGCCTTAAACGCCGCCAGCAGTGCCAGACCGGTGACAATGCCCGGCAGCGCGATCGGCAACAGCAGCAGCAACGAAATGCTGTCTTTGCCGAAGAAGTCACGCCGGTAGAGAGCCGCTGCCGCCAGCGTGCCCAGCACCAGCGCCACGACGGTGGCCAGCGCGGCAATCTGCGCGGACAGCAGCATCGCATCGATAATGTCCTGGCGCCCGGCGGCAACGCTGAACCAATGCAGCGTAAACCCCTGCGGCGGGAAGCTGAAAGCCGCATCCTCGGTGTTGAAGGCGTAGATGGCGATAATCGCCAACGGGAAATGCAGGAAAATCAGTCCGCCCCAGGCGGCCAGTTTTAGCCCTAACGGCGCGCGTTCAGAGTGCATCGAAAGCCCCCAGACGTTTCACAATGGAAAGATAAATCGCGATCAGCACGATCGGCACCAGAGTAAAGGCCGCAGCCATCGGCATATTGCCGATCGCCCCTTGCTGGGCGTACACCATGCTGCCGATAAAGTAGCCCGGCGGCCCCACCAGTTGCGGCACGATAAAGTCCCCCAGCGTCAGCGAAAAGGTAAAGATTGACCCGGCGGCGATCCCCGGCACCGCCAACGGCAGGATCACGTAACGAAAGGTCTGCGCAGGGCGTGCGCCCAGATCCGCCGAGGCATGCAGCAGCGAAGGGGGCAGGCGTTCCAGTGCCGCCTGGATCGGCAGGATCATGAACGGCAGCCAGATATAAACAAACACCAGAAAACGGCCTAACCCGGAGGTGGATAGCGTGTTACCGCCGACACCCGGTACGGTCAGGATCGCCGCCAGCAACGGCTCCAGCCCGAGATGCTGCAGGAACCATTGCGCTACGCCATCCTTCGCCAACAGCAGCGTCCAGGCGTAGGCCTTGACGATATAGCTGGCCCACATCGGCATCATCACCGCGATGTAGAAAAACGCCTTGGTGCGGCCGCTGGTGTAGCGTGCCATGTAATAGGCAATGGGAAACGCCAGCACCGCGCTGGCCAGGGACACCAGTATCGCCATCGTCAGCGTGCGCAGAATGATGTCGTAATTGGCCGGATTGAACAGCGCCCGCAGGTTATCGAAGGTCAGATCCGGCGTCACCGTCATGGTGAAGTCGTCGAAGGTGTAAAAACCCTGCCACAGCAGCGTCAGCAATGAGCCGAGGTAGACCGCGCCAAACCACAGCAGCGGCGGCACCAGTAACAGCAGCAGGTACAGCGTCGGCCGGCGATAGAGGTAGGTCGACAGGGTGCGCAAGGTACCGCGGCGCGGCGCGGGATAATCGATGCTCATCTCCATTTCACCTCGCCTCCAGCAATGGCACCATCGCCTCACGTGACCAGCAGGCGGTGACCGGTTGGCCGATCAGATGTGGCTGCCCGTCGGCGTGCCACTGAGGATTCGCCTGGCTGACCAGCAGTTTTTCACCGCTGTTCAAGGCAATTTCGTAGCGCGTCGCCGCCCCCTGGTAATGGATCTCCTGCAGCGTACCCTGCACCTGAATTTCCCCCTGCGCCGCGCCGGCCTGATCCGCGAGCCGAATATGCTCGGGACGGATCGAGAAGGTAGCGGCCTGGCCCAACAGCCGCTGCGCCAAATCGCTGCGCACCACGTTAGAGGTGCCGACAAACTCGGCGACAAACGGCGTCTTCGGTCGCATGTAGAGTTCGCGCGGCGCGTCCACCTGTTCAATACGGCCATTGTTGAACACCGCCACCCGGTCGGACATCGACAATGCTTCGCTCTGATCGTGGGTGACGAAAATAAAGGTGATGCCGAGCTGGCGCTGCAGCTTTTTCAACTCCCCCTGCATCTGCTCGCGCAGCTTGAGATCCAGCGCGCCGAGCGGTTCATCCAACAGCAGCACCCGCGGCCGATTGACCAGTGCGCGAGCCAGTGCGACACGCTGCCGCTGGCCGCCGGAAAGGTGCGCCGGTTTGCGCTCGGCTACAAACCCCAACGCCACGCTGTCCAGCGCTTCCTGCGCACGGGCCAGGCGTTCACGCTTGGCGACGCCTTTAACCATCAGCCCGTAAGCGACGTTTTCCAGCACCGACATATGTGGGAACAGCGCGTAATCCTGGAAGACGGTATTCACGTCGCGCTGATACGGCGGCAAATTGGCGGCCTCCTGCCCGTGAATACGAATCGAGCCGGCAGTAAGCTGTTCGAAACCGGCGATCAACCGCAGGCAGGTGGTTTTCCCCGAGCCGGAAGGCCCGAGCATGGAGAAGAATTCCCCGTCTTGTATCTCGATTGAAACCCGGTCCACGGCGCGAACCTCGCCGAAGCTTCGCGAAACATCGATAAATTGCACGGCAATGGTCATGATCTGCGCTCCAAAAAATCAAATGATTTCGGCGGGTTTGGCAACACCCCGTAACCTGGCCAAACCTATCCGCAAAATAATTCGAGTTGCATCAAGGCGGCAACCAAGCGCCTCCCCGGGAGCGTACAAAGGGTACGTGACCGGGGTAAGTGCGGGCAGCCAACGAAGAGGCAGCTTGAAGTATGAAGGGGATATTAGCGACCGCCCATGATGGCAATGTAATCCTGAGTCCAGCGGCTGTAGGGCACGAATTTTCCGCCCTGCGCCTGTGGCGTTTTCCAGAAGGCAATCTTGTCGAACTGGTTGAAACCGTTGGTCTCGCAACCTTTATCACCCAACAGCGTGCTGGCCTTGCAACCCGCCGGTGACGCCGGGACAGAACCGAACCAGGCGGCAACGTCGCCCTGCACTTTCGGTTCCAGCGACCAGTTCATCCACAGATAGGCGCAGTTCGGGTGTTTGGCATCGGCGTGCAGCATGGTAGTGTCGGCCCAACCGGTCACCCCCTCTTTCGGGAATACCGTACCGATCGGCTGGCCTTCCCCTTTCAGGGCATTGGCCTGATACGGCCAGGCGCTGGAGGCGACCACGCCTTCGTTTTTGAAATCGCTCATTTGTACCGAGGTGTCATGCCAGTAGCGGTGGATCAGTGCATGCTGGGTACGCAACAGCTTCAACGCCGCCTGATACTGCTCTTCGTTAAGCTGATACGGATCGCTGATGCCAAGCTGCGGTTGCGTGGCCTTCAGGAACAACGCCGCATCGGCGATATAGATTGGCCCATCGTAGGCCTGAACCCGGCCCTGGTTGGTTTTGCCATCCGGCAGGTTCTGCTGCTGGAACACTACTGCCCAACTGTCCGGCGGTGTCGGGAAGGTTTTGGTGTTATACATCAGCAGGTTCGGGCCCCACTGATAGGGCGTGCCGTAAGTTTTGCCGTCCAGGGTGTACCAGGCACCGTTTAACAGGCGCGGGTCGATGTTTTTCCAGTTAGGGATCAACGCGGTATTGATCGGCTGCACCCGCTTGCCGAAAATCAGCCGCAGCGAAGCGTCGCCGGAAGCGGTGACCAGGTCGTAGCCTCCTTTTGCCATCAGGCTGACCATTTCGTCGGAAGTGGCGGCGGTTTTCACATTCACCGCGCAGCTGGTTTGCTTCTCAAACTGGCTGACCCAGTCGTAGTTTTTATCGGACTGACCGCGTTCGATGTAACCGGGCCAGGCAATGATATCCAGTCGCCCTTCGCCCTTGCCGAGCACCTGCGGCAGATCGGCCGCCTGGGCCAAACCGCAAAGTACGGTGAAACAAAGTGCGGAAACTGTGGTGGTGACTGCGGTAGTTTTTCCCATCGTAATTACCCCTGTGTGGCCTATCTGTGTGCGGCAGGGAACGGCTGCCGCCCTAGTCTCATTTTATTTACCCTATGAATTTCAAGTTGGCCGCTCTAGCGCGTCCATGCGCTCGCGGCATTTGTACATCCCTGTACAGCACAGCCAGGCGACCAGCTCACTCATCCCCAGGCGCTTACTTGAGTAAGCTACTGGGATGAGTGCAGGTAACATCGCTGCAGCTTGAAAAGCGACGGGTATGCTGCCTTTAGAAGCTGGCTTTAAATTTCGCCATCACATGCCTGACAACGCTGTAGTCCTGCAGTGAATCGCTGGAAAGATCCTTGCCGTAGCCGGAGCGTTTCAGGCCCCCGTGCGGCATTTCACTCGCCAGGGTGAAATGGGTGTTGATCCAGGTACTGCCGTATTGCAGATGAGCGGCGATATGCAGCGCCCGATCGATATTCTGCGTCCAGACCGATGAGGCCAGGCCGTATTCGGAATCGTTTGCCCAGTTGACCGCCTGCTCCAGATGTTCAAAGCGGGTGATGCTCACCACCGGGCCAAACACCTCCCGCTGGACGATTTCATCGTTTTGCAGACAGCCGGCAAGCAGCGTGGGCTGGTAATAGAAACCCGGACCGGAATGCGCGGCGGCGCCGGTGATCAATTCAATGTGTGGCTGGCTGAGCGCACGTTCGACAAAGCTGGCGACGCGATCGCGCTGACGACTGCTGATCAGCGGACCGATTTCGTTATCCTCATCGCGTTTACGGGCAAAACGCAGGCTGGCAACCGCCTCGCCCAACGCATCCACCAGCTTTGGATAGATCCCCGCCTGCGCGTAGATACGGCAAGCCGCGGTGCAGTCTTGCCCGGCGTTGTAGTAGCCATAGGTGCGAATGCTGTTGACCACCTCGTCCAAATCGGCGTCATCGCAGACAATCACCGGTGCCTTGCCCCCCAACTCCAGGTGCGTGCGTTTGACGCTTTTCGCCGCCGCCTGCAGAATTTTCTGCCCGGTAACGATATCGCCGGTGACCGACACCAACCGCACCTGCGGGTGACCGACCAAATGGCTGCCGACCCCTTCCCCGCCGCCGTAGACGATATTCAGCACCCCCGGCGGCAGGATCTCCTGTAACGCGGGCACCAGCGCCAAAATGGTCAGAGGGGTGTGTTCGGAAGGTTTGAATACCACGGTGTTGCCCGCGGCCAGCGCTGGCGCAATTTTCCACGCCGCCATCATCAACGGGTAATTCCAGGGCGCAATAGAGGCCACCACGCCGATCGGATCACGGCGGATCATTGAAGTGTGCCCTTCGATATATTCCCCGGCCAACTGCCCCTGCTGGGTGCGCACCGCGCCGGCAAAGAAGCGAAAGACGTCGATGGCCGCCGGCAGGTCGTCATTAAGCGCCTGATGCAGCGGTTTGCCGCAGTTGAGCGCCTCCAGACCGGCCAGGCGCTCGGCCTGACGCTCGATGGCATCGGCAATACGCAACAGAATAGCCGCGCGGTAGGCGGGGGTAGTCCGCGACCAGGAAGCGAACGCCTGTTGCGCCGCTTTCACTGCGTTGCCGACCTGGACAGATGAGGCTTCGGTGATCGAGACCAGCGTCTCGCCATTCGCCGGATTAACGATGCACTCTTGCTGGCCTTCGCCTTCGACCGATTGACCGTTAATAAATTGCTGACAGGATAAACCTGAAAGGAGGTGCACATCTGCCATTGCGTATCGCCTCTGAGTGACAAAAACGTTAACTAAATGTGAAATAAGTTAGTTTTAATCAGACTAAGCGAGCATCAGGCAGCCAACAAATTCTAAATACTGAACGACGCGTTCGATTAAATCGAATGCTTCAGCCCAGCCGCGTGCATATTGCCGTTTTCACGCGCAATAGTGAGGAACGGCGTAACCAGCTCCGGCCGCGCACTGCCGCGCCGCCATGCCAAACCGATATCCAACGGTTCCAGCAGATCCGCCAGCTTGCGCGCCTCAATCATATTGCCTTCCAGAGACCAGGCACGGTAGGCCATGTCCGGCAAGATAGAAACGCCCATTCCCGCCGCCACCAGGCTGCGTACCGCCTCCGTTGAAGCGGTTTTCATGGCTATTTCCGGTTTTAAGCCTGCGCGCGCCCAGATACGCCGCGCATGCACGTCCATTTCGTCGGCATTAAGCTGGATCAGCGGCAGCTTCGCCACATCCGCCAGGCTGATGCTTTCATGATCCAGCAGTGGATGCAGCGGCGGTAACCACAGGCGATAAGGTGAATGCATCAGGACTTCGCTTTGCAGCGCATCGCGGTCTTCGATGTTCGACAAGATCAGCACGCCGATATCGATTTCCCCACTGACCAGCAGATGCTCAATATAGGGCCGCTCGTCTTCAATCACCTGAATGGTGACGTTGGGGTATGCCGATTTAAAGCGCTTAAGCAGCTCGACCAAAAAGTAGCCCGCTACCAGACTGGTCACACCGATGGTCAGCTTGCCGGTCAGGCTTTCGGTTCCCAGTTGCAAACTGCGCTTGGCGTTGTCCACCGTGGCAAGGATCAGATATGACTGGCGCAGAAACTGGTGACCCTGATGCGTCAGGTTCATGCCCTTGGCGTGACGCTCAAACAGACGTACGCCGATGTCGGTTTCCAACTGCTGAATAGCCAGCGTCAGCGAAGACTGGGAAACAAACACCGCCTGGGCGGCGGCAGAGATCGAGCCGGTTTCGGCCACCGCGATAAAATGGCGGATTTGGCGCAGCGTCATCATCCCCATCGCCTTTTAAGCCGCTGCGTTGTTGTCTGCGTGCGCTTACCCCAGTCACTTACTTGAGTAAGCTCCTGGGGATGCACGCCCTTGCCGCCTAGCCGCAACCTGAAATTCATTGGGGATCGCCTTAATCAAAATAGTTGAGTTGAGTGTAGACGCCGCGCGTAAAGCGATCGGGAAAAGTATCAAAAACGCGATAGCCTTCGCTTTTTTAGAATGCTAATGATGAAAACAATCAGAACAGCGGAGAGGTTGAAGGAGATTTGGGGCGTAGCGAGCGCCAGCCAGATTGGGTGCGGCCTGCGCGCAGTGCCCCGGAGTGTACACGCAGTACACGAGGAGGCCGAGCACAGCCCAAACTCAAGCTGGCGGTGCTCGGTAGAGGATCACAGACTCGGGAATCAAGGGCGTAGCGAGCGCCAGCCAGATTGGGTGCGGCCTGCGCGCAGTGCCCCGGAGTGTACACGCAGTACACGAGGAGGCCGAGCACAGCCCAAGCTCAAGCTGGCGGTGCTCGGTAGAGGATCACAGACTCGGGAATCAAGGGCGTAGCGAGCACCAGCCAGATTGGGTGCGGCCTGCGCGCAGTGCCCCGGAGTGTACACGCAGTACACGAGGAGGCCGAGCACAGCCCAAGCTCAAGCTGGCGGTGCTCGGTAGACGATCACATTAAATAGCTTCTTCGTCTTGTTCGCCGGTCCTGATACGCACCACCCGCGCCACGTCGAAGACAAAGATTTTACCGTCGCCGATTTTACCGGTCTGCGCGGTCTGCATGATGGTTTCCACGCAGGTATCGACGATATCGTCGGCCACGACGATCTCAATTTTCACCTTCGGCAGAAAATCGACCATGTACTCAGCGCCACGGTACAGCTCAGTGTGCCCTTTCTGACGGCCGAAGCCTTTCACTTCGGTCACGGTCATCCCGGTAATGCCAACTTCAGCCAGCGCTTCACGGACATCATCCAGTTTGAACGGCTTGATAATAGCGTCGATCTTTTTCATCTTCTTTCCTTTACCAATTTTTGCGGCCAAAGCCGGATGTGATTGGGTAGCGGCGGTCTTTGCCGAAATTGCGGGCGGTGATGCGCGGCCCGACGGCGGCCTGACGCCGCTTGTATTCGTTAATATCCACCAGGCGTATCACCTTGCGAACGATCGCCTCGTCGAAGCCTTCTGCCACCAGATCGGCAACCGATTTATCGCGCTCGACGTAACCTTCCAGAATCGCATCCAGAATGTCGTACGGCGGCAGGCTGTCCTGATCGAGCTGATCCGGCGCCAGCTCGGCGGACGGTGGACGATCGATAACGCGCTGCGGGATCACGTAAGAGACGGTATTGCGGTATTCGGACAGCTTGAACACCAGCGTTTTAGGCACGTCCTTCAACACGTCGAAGCCACCGGCCATATCACCATACAGCGTGGCGTAACCTACGGCCATCTCGCTTTTGTTGCCGGTGGTCAACACGATGCTGCGACGCTTGTTGGAGAGCGCCATCAACACCACGCCGCGACAGCGCGCCTGCAGGTTCTCTTCCGTGGTATCACGCTCGGTCCCAGCGAACATTGGCGTCAGCTGGCCCATAAAGGCGTCGAACATCGGTTCAATCGAGACGATATCGAATTCAATGCCCAGGATTTCTGCTTCTTCCCTGGCGTCGGCAATGCTGATGTCCGCGGTATAACGGAACGGCATCATCAGCGCCTGCACCTTGTCTTTGCCCAGCGCATCGACGGCAATCGCCAGCGTCAACGCCGAATCGATACCGCCGGAAAGCCCCAGCACGGCACCCTTGAAGCCGTTTTTGGTCACGTAATCGCGCACCGCCAGCACCAGGGCTTCATAGACCTGCGCCAACTGCGGCAGCTCGGCGGCCGGAGCGGTCATCGGCACCACGTCCAGCTCGTTGAATTCCAGCAGGGTCACCTGCTCGGCAAACGCCGCCAGGCGATGGGTCATGTTGCCAGCCGCGTCGAAGACTTTCGAACAACCGTCAAAAATCAGCTCATCCTGTCCGCCAATCTGGTTCAGATAGACCAGCGGCAAATGGGTGCGCTGGCAATGACCGGCCATCAGGGTTTTACGGATGTACGGTTTTTCGCGGTTGTAAGGCGAGGCGTTGATCGACAGAATCATTTCGGCTCCGGCGGCCTTGGCGGCATCCACCGGCTCCGGGAACCACAGATCTTCGCAAATCAGCAGGCCCAAACGGTAGCCTTTCAGCTCAACCACGCAGGTGTCGTTACCGGCCTGGAAGTAGCGCTTCTCGTCGAATACGCCGTAGTTCGGCAACTGCTGCTTGAAGTAACGCGCCAGCAATTGCCCTTCAGAAAACAGCGACAGCGCATTATAGAGTTTGTCGCCTTCGCGCCACGGGTGGCCGACCAGGATCGCCACGTCGGTGGAGGCCTGCTGCAAACGCAGAAGCTGCTCGTCACAACGTTGGTAAAAATCGTTGCGATACAGCAGGTCTTCCGGCGGATAACCGGACAGCGCCAGTTCGGTGAACATGACCAGATCGGCTCCCGCCTTCTGCTGCTGTTGCACGGTTTGCAACATTCGTTCGGTGTTGCCTTCGATGTCACCGACCAACAGATTCAACTGGGCCAGTGCGATGGAAAGTGATCTGCTCATTGTTTAGGGTCCCGCTTAATACGTTCCATGGTGCTTTGCGTTTGGTCATGCCAGCAATTGAGAACGGAGTGTAAATCATTCCGCCGCGTTTGTTGAGAACCTGCGTGCGCAGGCCGCGGCGGAAAACATCATTCTTTAAAATCGTTGGCGTCCAGCTCATGGCGCGACAGCAATTTATAAAACTCGGTACGGTTACGGCCCGCCATGCGCGCGGCCTGGGTGACGTTACCCTTGGTGATCTGCAACAGTTTGCGTAAGTAATGCAATTCAAACTGATTACGCGCCTCGACAAAGGTCGGCAAGGCGGTGTTTTCCCCTTCCAACGCCTGCTCTACCAGCGCTTCGCTGATAACAGGTGCGGAAGTCAGGGCCACGCACTGCTCGATCACGTTCACCAATTGGCGCACGTTGCCCGGCCAGGTGGCGGTCATCAGGCGTTTCATGGCGTCCGAAGAGAAGCTGCGGACAAACGGCTTGTGTCGCTTGGCAGATTCGCGCAGCAGATGATTGGCCAGCAGTGGAATATCCTCGGCCCGCTCGTTCAGCGCCGGGATCTTCAGGTTCACCACGTTGAGGCGATAATACAAATCCTCGCGGAATTCGTTTTTCGCCATCGCCTTTTGCAGATCGCGGTGGGTGGCGGAAATAATGCGTACATCGATGTCCAGATCGCGGTTACTGCCCAGCGGACGCACCTTGCGTTCCTGCAGCACGCGCAACAACTTCACCTGCAGCGAAAGCGGCATATCGCCAATCTCGTCGAGGAACAGCGTCCCGCCTGCCGCCGCCTGGAACAAACCTTCACGGCTGCTGACCGCGCCGGTAAACGCCCCTTTGGCATGACCGAACAGCTCGGACTCCAGCAGTTGCTCCGGCAACGCACCGCAGTTAATGGCGATAAACGCCTTCTTGCCGCGCGGGCTGGCACCGTGGATCGCCTGTGCCAACACTTCCTTACCGGTGCCACTATGGCCGTTGATCAAGACGCTGACGTCTGACTGCGCCACCATTTTTGCCTGCTCCAGCAGGCGCAGCATAATGGGGCTGCGGGTGACGATATCCTCACGCCAGCTGTCGTCACCGGCCGGTAATGATTGGGACAGCGCTTCGTCGATGGCTTTGTAGAGCGCATCGCGGTCCACCGGTTTGGTCAGGAAGCTGAACACCCCCTGCTGAGTGGCCGCCACCGCGTCCGGGATCGAACCGTGGGCGGTCAGGATGATCACCGGCATGCCCGGTTGGTGTTTTTGGATCTCGGCAAACAGCGCCATGCCGTCCATTTCATCCATCCGCAGATCGCTGATCACCAGATCAATCTTCTCGCGCCCTAACAGGCGCAGCGCTTCCTGGCCGCTTTCGGCGGTGGTGACATGAAACCCTTCGCTGGTCAGGCGCATGCCCAACAGCTTGAGCAGGCTGGGATCGTCGTCAACCAATAACAAATTGGCCGGTTTGCGTGCTGTCATTGCGCGTGAGACTCCTTATTAGCGGGGGGCGGCGCGTAAGTATCTTCCGGCTCGACCGGCAGGGCGGTGCCCTTTTCCGGCTCGGCGTCCGATTCTTCGGCCTTGGCCGGCGCCACTTTCTTGCCCGCTGCGTCGGTTTTTGGCTGTGTCCCGTTGTTATCCGGGATTTCACTTTGCAGCTGCTTGCGTGAAGAGAGCTGACGTTCGATATCGGTCAGGTTTTCCAGCTTGCGTGACGTATCCTGCAGCTGCGCTTGTAGGCGTATTTGATTCTGGCGTAGCAGATCTATCTGGCTGTCGGAGCTTTCCTGCAGGTGCTGATAACGTGCTTTTTCATCAAACAGGGTGACCTGCAGTACCTGCTGTTGACGCCACAGCTGCAGCAGCGGGCGCAGCGAGCTTGGGAACTCCAGGCGATAGCTGTTCAGGCGGTCAATTATCTGGCGTCGCTCGCCCGAAGTCGGTTCGGCGCTGCCCAGCAAAATGCTCTGTTTGAAAATGCCGTCCCAGCTGTTGCCGGGTAGAGTTTTCGCCAGCGCACGTGCCTGGGTTGAACCGATACGATCGGCACAGTCCATAGCGCGCAGCCAGTACAGTGAATTATTCAACGCATCTTTATCATCCAGCGCCCACAGACTGTCACAGGCCGCAATGCGGTAATCCACCACTTTGGTGTCCGGGATCGCTTCCTGCTGCGGTTGATTCAGACCACCGCTGACTGCGCGATCGACACAGCCTGCCAACAGAAACGGCATAAAAAGCACGCTGCCTAAAAAAGAAAATCGACGCTTGCCGAGTGGCGTACCCAGTGCGGCACGCGGTGAACGTTCGGTCTGCGTAAGACGAAGGCGTTTAGACCATGTGTACATTATTATTCATTCTCGGCGGTTAATGGCAATTCAATACGGAAACAGACGTCTGCGCCGGCGACTTCAACCAGCTGCAGTTCACCGCGCATCCGGCGGATACAATCCTGCGCGATGCTCAGCCCCAGACCGCTTCCTTTTACCGCCCCTTTTCGCTGGTGGCTACCCTGGAAAAAAGGCTCGAAAATCATGGTTTGCTCGGCCTCGGGGATTGGCGTGCCGCTGTTGGCGACATCAATCTGCACCCGTTGTCCAACCTGACGGCTGCGGATCCAAATGTTACCGGATTCCTTGCCGTAGTGCACCGCATTGGAGTAGAGATTATCCAGCACGCGCATTAATAGAGTAGGCTCTGCCCAGCATATTTCCGCATCCAGTTGGATCTCGGTGCGGATCATTTTTGCCCGGGCCGGCAAACTGTGCGCAGCCACGACCATCTCGACCATTTCGGTCAACTCGACATTTTCATGTTCTGCCGGGCCATCGGCCAGTTTGCGGTTGTAATCCAGCAGTTGTTCAATCAGTTGCTGCAGGTGTCGGCTGCTTTGATCGAGGATGGTCACCACCTCTTTTTGATCGGAGGTCAGCGGCCCTGCCACTTCATCTGCCAGCAGTTCGGTGCCTTCACGCATGCTGGCCAGCGGCGTTTTCAGTTCATGCGAGATATGGCGCAAGAACTCATGGCGCTGCGACTCCAGCCAGGCCAGGCGCTCGCTCAACCAAATAATGCGCTGCGCCAGCGAACGTAATTCACGCGGCCCCTTAAAGGAAGCCGTACTGCCCAAGGCTCGCCCTTCCCCCAAACGGTTGATCATTCGCTCTACCGCCTTGACCGGGCCGATAATCATGCGGGTGAACAATACCACCAGCATCACGCTGACTAAAAACAGCATCAGCGCCTGCCAGCCGAAGAACTGGCCGCGCTCGGCAATCGCCTGCTGTAGCTGCTGGCCACGTGAAAACACCACGGCACGCGTCGCCTGTACCATCTCGGCATTGGAGCGTGAAAACGATTCTAACAGCGTGGAAGCCTGCGGATCCGGACCGCTGCTTTGGCATTTAATCGCTGCCAGTTGAGTCAACAGATCGCGCAAGGTTTGATAGTAGCGTTCATCCGGCAGGATTGGGGCATGGGCATCCAGCATTTGCGAATACTGTTTGCGCTGATTCTGATAGAGGCGCGCCAGTGTGGGATCCACCAGCACGCAATATTGGCGATAGCTACGCTCCATTTCCAACGCCACGCTGGTCATCGCCTCGCTGCGTCGTGCATCCACCAACGTAGTGCGGTTGATGTCCGCCGCCTGGGCGCTGAGGTGATCCAGGCTCTGGTAAGCCTGATAGGCCAACACCAGCAGCGGCAACAGCACCAGCAAGAACGCCATCAACACCAGTTGACGTAGCGAACGGGGAAATAAACGCCATCTTTTCAACGAAATCATCTCATTGTCTCTAGTCTGCTTCGATGCTAACCGAGTCGCCGATGAGAGGAAAGCCCGGCGTTCAGCGGAGCGTCAGGAAATAAGGAGAATCAGGCCATAGGTAGGGAGTACGGGTCAGAACTTATCGGTAAAGAGTGGTGAGCATGCTTTGGTATTTGACGTTGGGGCAAGACTGCCCCATCGCAAGAAAGTGTGGATGCCCTTAATTTCTCGTCCCCAGGGTGATGTAGCCCAAGGGCTGGCATCGAACAGGACGAATAGCATCCGTAAGTATCCGGAATTGATGAACACTCATCACAGTTGGATACAGGCGGTGCCTCACTCCACGTGTCGCCCGATGCTTGATAAAGCGCTTACGCGGCTATTATCGGTTTAGTTGGACGATAGGCACCATTTCTTTGGCATCATTCGGGGGGCTTATGAGGCAACTGTTCCGTCTATTTACGGGGCCGTCATAAAAAGTTGAATGAGCAACTGAGCAGAATAATGCACTTAACGTGCCAACTTTTCAATGAATTTATTAACCAACTGAATTTAAAATAAAAAAAACAAAACCCATGCCAAAGCACTCTCATTTTCAGATGTGCTGGCGAAGAAAAAAACACCGCCCTGTCGCCAAAAACCGACAACTTAAGCCAATTAATTTCTGGTCATTAAAAATCAATAAGTTACGTGTCTCTTTTTAGAGACAATGAAAATACCCTCTGTCGCAAAATGCAGACAATCGCCATCGTCTTAACCATGGCCATAAATAAATTGAAAAGGGACGCAATCTCTTGCGTCCCTTTCGGCTAGCACAGCGTTATCGCTTAGCCCAGCTGCTTACGGGCGTTGCGGAACATGCGCATCCACGGGCTGTCTTCACCCCACTCTTCCGGATGCCATGAGTTGCTCACGGTGCGGAACACACGCTCCGGATGCGGCATCATTACCGTCGCACGCCCATTGGCGCTGGTGACGGCGGTGATACCGTTCGGCGAACCGTTCGGGTTGGCCGGGTAGCTTTCCGTTACCTGACCGGCATTATCGACAAAGCGTAACGCCACCAGACCATGATGCTCCAGCGCCGCCAGATGTGCCGTATCGCGCACTTCGACGTGACCTTCACCATGCGATACCGCAATCGGCATACGCGAACCCGCCATCCCCTGCATGAACAGCGACGGGCTGGCCGCCACTTCCACCAGGCTGAAACGGGCCTCGAAACGGTCTGACAGGTTACGTACGAAACGCGGCCAATGTTCGGCTCCGGGGATCAGATCGCGCAGGTTCGACATCATCTGACAGCCGTTGCACACGCCCAGTGCCAGGGTCTGCGGACGGTGGAAGAAAGATTCGAACTCGTCGCGCACGCGCTCGTTGAACAGAATCGACTTCGCCCAACCTTCGCCTGCGCCCAACACGTCACCGTAAGAGAAACCGCCGCAGGCCACCAGGGTATGGAAGTCCTGCAGGTCACGGCGCCCTTCCAGCAGATCGCTCATGTGTACGTCCACCGCATCAAAACCGGCGCGATGGAATGCCGCCGCCATCTCAACGTGGGAGTTAACGCCCTGCTCGCGCAGTACCGCCACTTTAGGGCGAGCCCCCTTGGCGATATAAGGTGCTGCAATATCTTCTTCAGGTGCGAAGCTCAGTTTGACGTTCAGGCCAGGATCGCGTTCATTCTGCTTGGCCTGGTGCTCCTGATCGGCACATTCAGGGTTATCGCGCAGGCGCTGCATCTGCCAGGTCGTTTCCGCCCACCAGGTGCGTAACGTGGCACGGCTTTCGCTGTACACCGGTTTGTCGCCCTGGGTAATCACAAAGCGATCGCCGGCCTGTACGCTGCCGATGTGGTGCACATTGTCCGTCAGGCCATGCTGAGCAAACGCCTGTTGGACCGCTTCAAGCCGATCGGCCGTCACCTGAATCACCGCGCCCAACTCTTCGTTGAACAGCGCTGCCAGCGCGTCGTCGCCCAACCCTTGAATATCTACCTGTACACCGCAGTGGCCGGCAAACGCCATTTCCGCCAGCGTCACCAACAGGCCGCCATCGGAGCGGTCGTGGTAGGCCAGCAGTGCGCGGTCGGCGACCAATTGTTGCATCGCGTTGAAGAAGCCTGCCAGTTGCTCGACGTTACGCACATCGGCCGGTTTGTCGCCCAGTTGACGGTAAACCTGCGCCAGCGCAGTGGCACCCAGCGCGTTATGGCCGTTACCCAGGTCAACCAGCAGCAATGCCGTGTCGCCCTTGTCGGTACGCAGTTGTGGCGTCACGGTGTGGCGAACATCTTCCACGCGGGCAAAACCAGTGATCACCAGAGACAACGGCGACGTCATTTCGCGCTGCTCGTTGCCTTCCTGCCAGCGGGTTTTCATCGACATTGAGTCTTTGCCCACCGGAATGGTGATGCCCAGCGCCGGGCAAAGCTCTTCGCCCACCGCTTTTACCGCTTCATACAGGCCGGCATCTTCACCCGGGTGACCGGCTGCCGCCATCCAGTTAGCGGAAAGTTTGACGCGCTTGAGCGAGCCAATCTCGGTCGCCGCCAGGTTGGTCAGCGCTTCGCCCACCGCCAGGCGGCCAGAAGCGGCAAAGTCCAGCAGGGCAACCGGCGCGCGTTCGCCGATCGACATCGCTTCACCGTAGTAACTGTCCAGGCTGGCGGTGGTAACCGCGCAGTCGGCTACCGGGATCTGCCATGGCCCGACCATCTGATCGCGTGCCACCATGCCGGTCACGGTACGGTCGCCGATGGTGATCAGGAAAGTTTTCTCGGCAACTGCCGGCAGGTGCAGAACGCGTTTTACCGCATCGGCCAGAGTAATGTTGTCGCGCTGTACCGGCTGGCCTTTAGCCTGCAAACGAGTCACATCGCGCGTCATCTTCGGCGTTTTGCCCAGCAGCACGTCCAACGGCATGTCGATCGGCTGGTTGTCGAAATGGCTGTCGTTCAGCGTCAAATGCTGTTCTTCGGTGGCTTCACCGATCACTGCATAAGGGGCACGCTCACGGCGGCAAATCTCGTCGAACTGCGCCATCTGCGCCGGGGCAATCGCCATCACATAGCGTTCCTGTGATTCATTGCACCAGACTTCCAGCGGGCTCATGCCCGGTTCGTCGTTAAGGATATCGCGCAGTTCAAAACGGCCGCCGCGGCCACCGTCGCTGACCAGCTCCGGCATGGCGTTAGACAAACCGCCCGCCCCCACATCGTGGATAAACAGAATCGGGTTCTGTTCGCCCAACTGCCAGCAGCGGTCTATCACTTCCTGGCAGCGGCGTTCCATTTCCGGGTTGTCGCGCTGTACCGAGGCAAAATCCAGATCGGCGTCGGACTGGCCGGAGGCCATAGAAGAGGCTGCGCCGCCGCCCAGACCGATGTTCATCGCCGGGCCACCCAGCACCACCAGTTTGGCGCCGACGGTGATTTCACCTTTTTGCACGTGATCGGCGCGGATGTTGCCGATACCGCCCGCCAGCATGATCGGTTTGTGATAACCGCGCAGTTCGACGCCGTTATGGCTGTTAACCTGTTCTTCGTAGGTACGGAAGTATCCCACCAGCGCCGGACGGCCAAATTCATTATTGAACGCCGCGCCGCCCAGTGGGCCGTCGGTCATGATATCCAGTGCGGTTACGATGCGATCCGGCTTGCCAAAATCCTGCTCCCAGGGCTGCTCGAAGCCGGGAATGCGCAGGTTGGAAACCGAGAAGCCCACCAGACCGGCTTTGGGTTTGGCACCGCGACCTGTAGCGCCTTCGTCGCGGATCTCGCCACCGGAACCGGTAGCGGCACCCGGCCACGGGGAGATCGCCGTCGGGTGGTTATGGGTTTCCACCTTCATCAGGATATGGGCCTCTTCCTGATGATAGTCATACTGACCGCTTTGCGGCGCAGCGAAGAAACGGCCAACCTGCGAACCTTCCATCACGGCGGCGTTGTCTTTATAAGCCGACAGCACGTAATCCGGCGTCTGCTCGAAGGTGTTTTTGATCATTTTGAACAGCGACTTCGGCTGCTGTTCGCCGTCGATGATCCAATCGGCGTTGAAAATTTTATGACGGCAGTGCTCCGAGTTGGCCTGCGCGAACATATAGAGTTCGATATCCGTCGGGTTGCGCCCCAGCCCGGTAAAGGCATTCAGCAGATAGTCGATTTCATCTTCGGCCAGCGCCAGACCGAGCTTGAGGTTGGCCTGTTCCAGCGCGCTGCGCCCTTCCCCCAGCATATCGATCGCCTGATAAGGCGTCGGCTGATGCTGAGCAAACAGCTGTTCTGCCTGTTGCAAGCTGCTGAAAACGGTTTCCATCATCCGGTCGTGCAGCAATGCGGCAAGCTGTTGCCACTGCGCTTCAGTCAGCGTCGGTGCCTTGACGTAAAACGCCAGACCGCGCTCCAACCGCACCACCTGCTTCAAACCGCAGTTATGGGCGATATCGGTGGCTTTGGAAGACCAGGGAGAAATGGTGCCCGGACGCGGTGTCACCAACAGCAGGCGACCTTCAGGGGCATGTTCGGCGAGAGAGGGACCGTACTTGAGCAGGCGCGTGAGCTTGCCGTGTTCTTCGGCATTGAGCGGTGCGCTGACATCGGCAAAGTGGACGTACTCGGCGTAGATATCACTGACCGGAAGTTGGGCGTCCTGACAGCGGGACAACAGTTTGGTAACACGAAAAGCCGACAAAGCGGGCGAACCACGCAGTATTTCCATAATCAAAGTTCTCTCGTCTTCGAAGCAACTGACTTCAGCACTTCATTGGGCGCAACAGGGGGAAAACGCGCGCCATTATAGAGAATCTGCGCGACAGACGAAACCGTTTGCGTAGCTATTATTGATAAAAGCTGTTCGCGCCATCGAATTGTCATAACGTATCAATAAAGTTGCACGCTGGCGTTTTGTTGCGCAAAATGCCCCGGCACTGGTGATTTAACCATAAGAAAAAGCGGGATGACAATCGGCAGTGCACCTGTGCCACCACTGGATAACTATTTGAAACGCCTTAAAATAAACTACATTCTAATCGGTGTTGTCACCCTGCTTCTGGCGCTCGCCCTGTGGCCCAATATTACCTGGCGCGGCGGCCAGGGCGGGCAACTCGAAGAGATCAAATCCCGCGGCGAGTTGCGTATCAGTACGCTAAACTCGCCGTTAACCTATTTCACTACCAAGCAGGGGCCAAGTGGTCTCGACTACGAGTTGGCGAAACGTTTCGCCAACTATCTGGGGGTGAAGTTGGTGGTGATCCCGCATAAGAACATCAACGACCTGTTCGACGATCTGGACGATGACGATGCCGACCTGCTGGCCGCCGGCCTGATCTACAATCAGGATCGCCTCAGCCGCGCCCGAACCGGCCCGGCTTACTATTCCGTTTCCCAGCAGTTGGTTTATCGCCTGGGCACCGCACGCCCCAAAAGCTTTGCCGATATTAAAGGCAAGCTGGCGGTCGCCTCCGGCTCGGCACACGTCAGCACGCTGAAACAGCTCAAACAAAGTAAGTTCCCGGACCTCAGTTGGGAAGCTTCCAGCGATCTCACCTCCAAAGAGCTGCTCGAGCAGGTCGCCGACGGCAAACTGGATTACACCCTCGGCGACTCCGTGACCATCGCCCTGCTGCAGCGCATCCATCCGCAGCTGGCGGTGGCTTTCGACGTCACCGATGAAGAACCTGTCACCTGGTACCTGAAGCGCGGCACCGACGACAGCCTGTACGCGGCCATGCTGGATTTTTACAGCCAGATGGTGGATGACGGCACGCTGGCGCGGCTGGAAGAGAAATACCTCGGCCACGTGGGCAGTTTCGATTACGTTGATACCAAAACCTTCCTGTCGGCGATAGATTCGGTACTGCCCACTTTCCGTTCGCTGTTTGAAAAATACGCCAGCGAGATCGACTGGAAGCTGCTGGCCGCCATTGCCTATCAGGAATCGCATTGGAACCCGCAGGCCACTTCACCCACCGGCGTTCGTGGTCTGATGATGCTGACGCGGGCCACCGCCGACGGTCTGGGGGTTAACGATCGCCTCGATCCTGAGGAGAGCATTCAGGGGGGCGCACTCTATTTACAGCGGCTGATGGCCAAGGTGCCCGACACCGTGCCGGAAGATGAGCGTATCTGGTTTGCGCTGGCGGCCTACAACATGGGCTGGGGCCATATGCTCGACGCCCGCAAGCTGACCAAAATGCAAAAAGGCAACCCGGACAGTTGGGTCGACGTCAAACAGCGCCTGCCGATGCTCAGCCAGAAGCGCTACTACCCGCAGTTGACCTACGGCTATGCGCGCGGACGCGAAGCCTATAACTACGTGGAAAACATCCGCCGCTATCAGGTCAGCCTGGTGGGGTATCTGCAAGAAAGGGAAAGAAAGGCGGCGCAGGAAGCGGCCGAACAGGCGGAGCTGGGGAAAGGCTATCCGGCAGTGGCGCCGGAGTTGGCACTTAACTTCTGATTATTCGGGATCCTTACCTGCCTGCGCGCGTTGCGCTTGCTTCAACGCCTTTTGCTGTTCACGGCGCATGCGGAAAAAGTTGCTCAAGGTAGCCGCGCATTCCTCGGCCAGCACGCCGGAGAGGATCTCCACCTGATGATTCATTCCGGGATGGCGTAAAATATCCACCAGCGATCCCGCTGCCCCGGTTTTCACATCGGCAGCACCGTAAACCAATCGACGAATGCGGCTATGCACCATCGCCCCCGCACACATCACGCACGGCTCCAGGGTCACGTACAAGGTCGCATTCAACAGGCGGTAATTCTGCAACACGGCCCCGCCCTGCCGCAGCGCCATGATTTCTGCATGCGCGGTCGGATCGTGGCGGCCAATCGGCCGGTTCCAGCCTTCGCCAATCACCTGATTGTCCAGTACCAACAGCGCCCCGACCGGCACCTCTCCCTCTTCCTGCGCACGCAGGGCCAGCCGCAATGCCTGACGCATCCAGTATTCATCGTTATATTCAGTCATTGCATTATTCCTCGTGCACTTTGCGGCGGGCATTATACACAGTAGCGGCGCTGCATGCTGCGCCCGTGTTAACCGGGGAAAATATAGCCGTCCCTTCTCAGCGGCGGAGAAATGACTCACTGCGGCTTGAAATACAACGGGTATATACTGATTGAATCACGGTGTTTTTCAGGGACAGGAAACATGAAACTCAGCAAGAAAAACGCCACCGTCGTGCGCAAAGCGCTGGACGGCTGGGTAGATGAAGGTGCGCTGACGGCGCAACAGCAGCAACAGCTGCTGCAACACGTTGAGGTACAACCCTTCGACTGGCGACGGCTGGCACGTTATGCGTTTCTCGCCGCGCTGGCTTCGCTGGTGATTGCCATCAGCAGCCTGTTCGCTGACAGCGAATTGCTTTATCGCCTGGGGGAATTGTTCCGCTTTGATGCGCCAGTACGTATGGCGATCGCCGCCGTAGTGGCCGCGCTTTGCTATGACTGGGCGCTGAGACGCCGCCGTCGGCATCCGGAGAAACGCTACGGTAATGAAGCCGCCTTGTTCGTTGCCGTGCTGTTCACCGCCTGCGCCCTGTGGCAAATGGGCGTCTGGCTGGATAACGGCAGTGGCCGGGTCTCGTTGCTGTTGACGTTCGCCGCGCTGCTGTATGGCGTGATTGGCTGGTGCAGCCGTTCCGGGCTGGTGTGGTGGTTTGCCCTGCTGTCGCTCGGCAATGCTTTTGGTGCCGAGACCGGCTATCTGTCCGGCTGGGGGGCTTATTGGCTGGGCATGAGCTTCCCGATTCGCTTTATCGCCTTTGGCGTGGTGCTGATCGCCGCAGCATTGCTGTTGCAACCACTGCTCGCTCGCCGTGGACTGGAGCGAGTTTCGCTGGCGATGGGCTTGCTGTATCTGTTCATCGCCCTATGGTTGCTGTCGATTTTCGGGAATTATGGCGATCTCGACAGCTGGTATAACGCACGTCAGATTGAACTGCTCCACTGGAGTCTGTTGTTCGGCCTCGCCGCCGTCGGGTGCATCTGGCTGGGGCTGAAACGCGACGACGCCATGCTACGTGGGTTTGGGTTGACCTTCCTCGGTATTAACCTCTATACCCGCTTCTTCGAATTTTTCTGGGACGCCATGCCCAAGGCGATTTTCTTTGTGGTGCTCGGCCTGAGCCTGTGGGCGCTGGGACATTACGCGGAAAAAGTCTGGCAATGGGGCCGTAAACCGCATGACCAAACCGATGATTAAGGCTCGCCGGTTTTAACGGTAAGAGTTACTGCTGGGTTTGGCTCTGACCTGGCCAAACCCACAAAGTATAAGTGGTTAAACTAAAACTAAATCAATCACCTGACCTAATCTCTGTGATGTTGCGATAGATCATGATGACTTAATAATTAGCGGAGTAGTGTTTGGGGCAAGCAATAAAGCTTTTATCCAGGAGTGACTTATGGCTGCCTCAACTTTCTTTATCCCTTCCGTCAACATGATTGGCTCCGGCTGTCTGGACCAAGCGGCAAAAACCCTGAAACAGCAGGGATTGCGTCAGGCGTTGATCGTGACCGACAAAGTGTTGAATAACATTGGCGTAGTCGCCCAGGTTCAACAGTTGCTCGCCGCGCAGCAAATCGAAAGCTGCGTTTATGACGGCACTCACCCTAACCCCACCACGCTGAACGTGAAACAGGGCCTGGCCCTGCTGCAAGAGCATCAATGCGACTGCGTGATCTCCCTGGGGGGCGGCTCACCGCACGATTGTGCCAAAGGCATCGCGTTGCTGGCCACCAACGGCGGCGACATCAAGGACTATGAAGGCGTAGACCGCTCTGCAAAACCGCAGTTGCCGATGATCGCCATTAACACTACCGCCGGCACCGCCTCTGAAATGACCCGTTTTTGCATCATCACCGATGAAGCACGCCACATAAAAATGGCGATTGTCGACAAACACGTTACGCCGATCCTGTCGGTAAACGATCCGCATCTGATGGCCGGGATGCCGAAAGGCCTGACCGCCGCCACCGGCATGGATGCCTTAACCCACGCGATTGAGGCCTACGTTTCCAGCGCCGCCAACCCGATTACCGACGCCTGTGCGTTGAAGGCCGTCACCATGATCGCCGAATCGCTGCGCGACGCCGTTGCCGACGGCAGCAATATGCAAGCGCGCGAAAATATGGCCTATGCCCAATTCCTGGCTGGGATGGCCTTCAACAACGCTTCTCTCGGTTATGTGCATGCGATGGCGCACCAGCTCGGCGGTTTCTACGACCTGCCGCATGGGGTGTGTAATGCGGTGTTGCTGCCACACGTGCAGGAATTTAACGCCAGCGTTTGTGCGTCTCGCCTGAAGGATATCGCCGCCGCCATGGGGTTGGATGTGAGCTACCTTAACGATCAGCAGGGTGCCGCGGCCTGTATTGCCGCCATTCGATTACTGGCACAAGACGTTGGCATCCCGGCCGGGCTGCGTGATTTGCAGGTGAAAGAACAGGATCTGGATACGTTGGCCACCAACGCGCTGAAAGACGCTTGCGGCTTCACTAACCCAATACAGGCCACTCACGCGCAGATTGTCGCCATTTTCCGCGCGGCAATGTAAGTCATCAAAAACGGCAAAGGGCGGAAAATCCGCCCTTTGGTTATTCCAACTGCTGCAGCTCACCCAGTTTACTGACTCGCCAGCGGTGCTCGCAGAAATACAACAGCGGGTTATCCTGCTTGCTGTCGCTATAGCCGCTATACAGCTTAAGCGGCGTGCCTAGACGTTGTTCCAACTGCGTCACCTTCTGGACACCCAGGCAACGTAAAGCCAGCACCCAACCACCGTAACGCCGCAGGATGCGGCTGCCCACCAAGTGAATCTGCGGCAGAAAGGCCGAATCCTGATACACCTGCTCCACCAGCCGTTCCGGTGAACCGGTAATCAACCATACCTGCGCATCATGCGCCTCGAGGTACTGCCGCAAACGCATTTGCACCACCGGGAAAGCGGTCACCTTATTGCGGAAATAAGTCACAAAACGCTGCTCCAGCGCCTTTAACCTGGCCTCCGAACGCCCAAAGGTGATCGACCACAGCAGTACGCTCATTGGCCAACGGGCTGCACGGCCCATCACCAGCAGCGCCAACCCGACAACCGGCAGCAGCGGCACCACCAGCAGCAGATTCAACGGCAGATGGCGCAGCAAAAAACGCAAGAAACTGCCAAACATGTCTTCCTGATGCAGCGTGCCGTCCAGATCAAAGAACACCACGCGGCGGCCTTCCCCGGCCTGCTGGCTCTGTTTCTCGCTCAAGGGCTACTCCTCAGGATCGTTGAATCCCATTATCCAGGTGAAAATAAATCCAGCGGCAATGGTAATCACCAGGCCGGTCAGATACAACATCACCTTACCCGAGACGATGGTTAACGCCAAAGGTAAACCCGAGATGCCAAAGGTGATCACCGTTGCCACTTTCCAATAGCTGATCAGCGCCCCGCCCACCGCACCGCCGAGACAGGCGGCAATAAAAGGTTTGCCCAGCGGCAGAGTGACACCAAAAATCAAGGGTTCGCCAATACCGAGAATGCCGACCGGCAACGCCCCTTTGATGACCTTTTTGAGGCGCGCATTGCGGGTTTTCATCAATACCGCCAACGCGGCCCCGACCTGCCCAACCCCGGCCATCGCCAAAATAGGCAATAACGGGTTGGAACCATGCGCCTGAACCAGTTCGACGTGGATCGGCACCAGGCCCTGATGCAAACCGGACAGCACCAGCGGCAGAAACAGCCCGGACAGCACCGCGCCCACCAGTAAGCCACCTTTATCGATCGCCAGATTGGCGCCGTGGGCAATCACGTCTGAAATATAACCGCCCAACGGCTGCAGGATCACAATAGCCAGGGATGCGGTCACCAAGGTGGTGATCAGCGGGTTGAGGATCAGCTCTATCGACTCCGGCAGCCAGTTGCGCAGGCGTTTTTCTACCCAACACATCAACGCCACCACCAACAGCACGGCAATCACCCCACCGCGCCCCGGCTGCAGCGCTTCGCCGAATAAAGTAATCTGCGCCAATGCCGGGCTTGAGAGAATCCCGGCCATCACACCGCCCATCGCCTGCGAACCGCCAAACACCCGTGCGGCGTTAACCCCCACCAAAATATTCATGATGGCGAACACCGCGCTGCCGAAAATGGCCAGCAGCCCAAGCACGTTGGGGTAATTCACCGCCAGCTCGCCGGCAATGTCCGGCCGCTTCAACAGGTTGATGATGCCGGTAATCAGGCCAGAGGCGATGAAAGCCGGGATCAAAGGGATAAAGACATCGGCCAGCTTTTTCAGCGCGCCGCTCATCGGCGCGGCATATTTCTGCTTGGCCTGCGCCTTGTTGCGGGCGATGTTGTCCCCGGCAGCCGCAACCGCAGGGGCCCCCGTGAGCAATGAGCGCATCGCGTCCACCACTTTGGCGGCGGCGCCGGGCCCGACAATGAACTGATGCTGTTCGCCCTGTTTGATATAGCCTTTGACGCCTGGCAACTGCTTGAGCGCCGCCAGATCAAGGCGTTGCTCGTCGCTAACCTCGACGCGTACCCGTGTCATGCAGTTCTCCAGCCGGAGGATATTCCCTTCCCCACCAATGCCTGCCAGAATCTGTGTTGCCAGTGCCGTTGTTTTGTCCATCGCCCGCCCCAGGTGTCGTTAGCGCGTCAACGCCGCGCGTAAATAGCCGTCGTGCTGCTTTAAGCGCAACTGCGCCTCTTCAGCGTCAACGCCGGCCAGAATCATCAGGATTGCCGGTTTAACCTCAAAACCGGTCTGTGTCAGCGCCGCTTCGGCCTGACTGCGTTCAGCACCGGTGGCCTCCACCACGATGCGGCAGGCACGATCCACCAGTTTGACGTTGGTGGCTTTTACATCCACCATCAGGTTTTGGTAGACCTTCCCCAGTTTGACCATCGCCCCGGTCGACAACATATTCAACACCAGCTTCTGCGCGGTGCCCGACTTCAGCCGAGTGGACCCCGTCAGGGCCTCTGGCCCCACTACCGGCGAAATCGCCACCTGCGCTTCATGGGCGATCGGTGAGTCCGGATTGCAGGAGATTGCCGCCGTCGGGCAGCCCAGTTGTCGCGCATAGCGCAGCGCACCAATCACATAAGGCGTGCGCCCGGAAGCCGCCAGCCCCACCACCATGTCGGTCGCGGTCAAATCCAGTGCGATAAGATCGGCTTCACCCAACGCCGCATCATCCTCCGCGCCTTCTACCGCTTTGAGCAACGCACCCGGACCGCCGGCAATCAACCCGATGACCATGCCATGCGGCACGCCGAAGGTTGGTGGGCATTCAGAGGCATCCAACACGCCAAGGCGGCCGCTGGTCCCGGCACCGAGATAAATCAGCCGACCGCCCGCCTTCAATGCCGCCGCAGCCAGGTCCACTGCCTGTGCAATGGCCGGCAACACCTTTTCAATCGCCTCCGGCACCTTGCGGTCTTCCTGATTGAAGCAACTCACCATTTCCAACGTTGTCATCTCGTCGAGTCGAAGCGTGGCCGGGTTGCGGCTTTCGGATACTAATGCGCCTAAATTCATCTCTTCACCTTTGAATTTTTAATTCACAAACTGAAATCATTATTTGAATATTTTATTCAACAAAGCGAGCGCTTTTTGCTATTTTAAAGTCTCGCTCACAAAAAATTTTCACCGCGCGTTTTCGCCTCCCACGTGGCAGAATGGCCGCTGGCCTCAAGGGAAAAATGAATGAGTACCCTTCTTCGTATTCGCCAGATGTATCCAACGCTGGCTCAAAATGACCGCAAGCTGGCGGACTTTCTG
The DNA here is from genome assembly GCF_046531865.1 of Serratia sp. AXJ-M. Taxonomy (NCBI): domain Bacteria; kingdom Pseudomonadati; phylum Pseudomonadota; class Gammaproteobacteria; order Enterobacterales; family Yersiniaceae; genus Serratia; species Serratia sp. AXJ-M. The sequence continues at coordinate 4,009,228 of NZ_CP059394.1, forward strand.
CTGCATAACGCGGAGCAGGCACGCCATCTCAGTTCGCAGAAGCTGGCTCAACTGGCCGGCATCAGCCAGTCGAGCGTGGTGAAGTTTGCTCAGAAGATGGGCTACAAAGGCTTCCCGGCGCTAAAGTTGGCACTGAGTGAAACGCTAGCCCAGCCGCAAAAGGAACCTGTGGTCACGGTGCATAACCAGATCCTCAGCAGCGACTCGTTGAAAGCCGTCGGCGAAAAACTGTTGGTGGAAAAGCAGGCTGCACTGCGCGCCACGCTGGATATCAACAGTGAAGAGCGCCTGCATCAAGCGTTGGAAATGCTGCGTCAGGCGCGGAGGGTTATTTTATTGGGGATCGGCGCTTCCGGATTGGTCGCCAAGGACTTCTCATACAAGCTGTTGAAAATCGGCGTTATTGCCGTAGCCGAGCAGGATATGCACGTTCAGTTGGCGGCGGTTCAGGCGCTGGATAAGCGGGATTTATTGCTGGCAATTTCGTTCAGCGGTGAACGGCGGGAAATCAATCTGGCGGCGGAAGAAGCCCGCATTGCCGGCGCAAAAGTGCTGGCGCTCACCAGTTTTTCACCCAACGGCCTGCAGCAACGTGCCGATCACTGTTTGTATACCATTGCCGAAGAGCCCAATACCCGCAGCGCTGCCATTTCTTCCAGTACCGCTCAATACGCCCTCACCGACCTGCTGTTTATGGCCTTAATTCAGCACGATCTCGATCGCGCCCCCGAACGCATCAAACACAGCGAACAATTAATGAAAAAACTCGTCTGAGTCGTATGGTGTCCGCGTCACAAACACCAAGGTATAAAAACGCAGCTTTTTTAGGTTCCGCACAGCGCCTTCGCATTTATCAGTCTGTTTGCCTAACAGGCAGGCATGGTAGCGACATATCCGCAGCTTCATACAGCAGCGACTGGTACGGGTGAGCGCTCCATCTTCAATGGTCAGGAAATGGTTGATTTCGATCAGTTGGCCAATGACCCGCCAGAGTTATTATGACGGCCATCTCAAGGGGTGAGCGCTCTGCAGCAACGCATTGGCGGGCGCCGGTGGAAAAACGCCCAATAAAATGGGTTTTATGATAGATTGCGCGCCTGTTCGTGTGCACCGATTAAAAGATAACTGAAATGGCACTGCTGATTACCAAAAAATGCATCAACTGCGACATGTGCGAGCATTGATATTTTTACATTGTTAATCAGCTGGTTATTTGTTCGTGTTATTAATTGCGTTGCTGAGTTTTATCCTCATTTTTCCCATTCCGCACCACCAGTAACACAAATCCTTCCAATTTCAGCATGCCGCTACTTGATCAAATGCCAGATTAAAGCTGATAATACTGGTTATATATACAGCATAAATTGAGGCGTGAAATGTTTGTAGAACTGGTTTTTGATAAGCGTAATGTTAATGGCTTGCCTGACGCGGCAGAGATGATCAAAGCAGAATTGACTAAGCGAGTGCATCGGATTTTCCCCGATGCCGATGTGAAAGTGAAGCCAATGCAGGCGAACGGCCTTAACTCCGACGCAAACAAAAGCGACAGAGAAAAGCTGAATCGGATGTTGGAAGAGATGTTCGAAGAAGCCGATGAGTGGCTTGTCACTGATATCTGATGGGCAGCCTTAGAATAAATGGGCGGCAGATTTTTCTTCTGACAGAAAACGACCGGTACCCGTCACCAACGATCAACAGCCCTCCCATGTTCGCCTTGCGTGAAGACGAGGAAGGTAAGTTCTGGGTCTACTTTCTACACAAGGGCCGCTGGCCACTCATAGCAGAAACGCCATTCCTAACCCAAGGAAGTGCTGTTGAGGCTGCGATGGACTTCGACTACTACAAGCTGTTTTAAATAGCCGGGGTCCTTCCCGGCATTGTTTATACACCAGCCATCTTAACGCCCCAGGCGTTTGCCCAGGTCGTCGATAGATAGGTACAGTTGGCGTCAACCTCTTCAACAGTCAGCGCTCTGTTAAAGATCAGCGTCAGGCCAATGTTGCGCGGGCCTGCGGGAGAGTTTGAGGCGTAAGACCGTCCAAGCACCATTTCACGCGGTGGCGGCGCTACGCGTGCAACGCCACCCATGGCCACATTTGCAAAACCCACTTTCCCAGCACCGTTAAAAAGGTGGATTGAGGGGGTGTCGCTGAAGATACCTGCAGTAAAATAAAAGCCGGTATCTGTAGCAGGAACTGGAACGCTCCCAGACTTAACGTTTGACCCGGCAGTTGCATAGATATTGTTTGGACTAAGCGCCCCACCCGCTGATCCCAGCGTATCGCCAACGCTATCGTTGCCAAAATTCGAGATATCATAGCCCGAACCCACACCAGGCCCACGAAGCGCAGACATCACGATACACGTCCAATCCTTGCCGGGACGAACGCCCGTAGCCAAGTGCCTACCCAGGCCAACCGTGGCGAAGGTGTCTTCCAGCGCGGGGATACCATAAGGAATGAGAGGGTTGTTTGGGTTGTAAAGATTCCGATATGGGTTAGGGCCTTTTCTCGGCCACCAGCCATCAGTAATACCGTTAGCTACCGGTAATTGCGGTTTTGCGTTGAAAAATGATAGTACTGTTCGTTGTTCCGGATCTGGCGTGCCATTACCGTTTGAAAAATCCACGTAAAAGTTTTTCATTCAATGCCCTCAAATTAAAGTATCTTTCACGCTATTGACCAACCCTGTTGCTCCGTTGTCATTAACATGTAAATCATCAGCAACCTGACCAAGCTTATTTGCCGTTTCCCAATCAGGCGTGAGTCCATGCCAGTCAACAAACTCAATATTGTTAGCCGCACTGTAGGCCCTTGCCGCATTAACAAATGAAATTAAGGGGACTGCAGGGTTAGCCGGTATCCCTTTTGTATCAGGCGGAGCAATAAATACAATTCCGACATCTGGCGACACTGAACGAAAAGCAGAAACAATTGAGTGAATACCCGCAATAAAGTTGGAAACATTACTCGTTGGGTATCGATAGTCATTCGTCCCCAAGATAATAATAACCAGGTCGGGATTTATTTCTTTAGCAAAATAGGGAATATGTGGGCTGATTTTGTTTAGGTACTGAATGCCCCTCGCACCCGCATGTCCGCACTTGTGAACTTCAATCCCCGCCTTATCCCAGTTTTTGGCATAGAATGAATAGATGGCCACTACGTCAGTATTGACTGAGGTATCTATATCAATAGAGTGAAGTCCCGAAGCTAACCCCATTATCTCCGTTTTGGATTTCCCTCCCGTTCCGGTAGTCGTTACTGTTACCCAGCCCCCGCCGTCAATACGGTAGCGGAAACTGCCGGAGTCGCGGTGATAGATAGTAATACGCGTGCCGTCGAAATTACTCAGTTTCGCCGTTGCATCAGTTCCCGATGTGTAAATGCAGTACCCATCAATTCCGCATCCGTATGGCGAACTGTCATCGTCGGGGCCGCCGATGCTCCACGCCGTAAACCCGGAAAAGGTGAATGTCATCTCATTCAGGTACATTTTACGGCCACTTACGGGGCCACACACACTTGCCCAGCCATCAGCTGACTTGCCATGAACACCATACAACCAATTTGCCAATATCTGCAAAATGGTTGCAAAATCCATATAACTATCACCAATACCTAATACTTTCCCACGGGTATTCACCAATCTATCAAGCATCGCTCGTATTGCTCGCCAGCGATATAGAGTACGACCATTAGTAATTAGTGGCGCAAATGATTTTGCTTGAGTCAAGTCGAAGGCATCAGGGTTTTCTATGATAATGTCGTAAACACTCAGTCGCCTGCCTTCAAAATGACCAAATACCTTGCCATTCCTGACCAGCGCTGGCCAAACATTCTCATCGATCAACTCTCCATCTTGAGAAGAAAGTATGCTCCCTCCTAACTTTTCTTGGATATCCTTATGAAGGGAGTCACTCAGCCCACTACCACCAATTTTTTTATTTTCAACATATATATGAGCCTCTCCATTTTTTCCTGCAACAGGATATGAAGACTCTTCTGTTAGTTCTAGTTCAACAGTTTTAATTTTTCCATATAATTCGTTTACTTTCTCTGCCGATGGGCTTTCCGATATCTCTAAGGCCACTCCGTTATCATTTATATATGTCTTAAACCCCTTGCCTATACCGAGCCCAACACGGAATGACTTTCCAAAAGGAGTTCCAGCAATACCAGCTAACGTGCCATCTGGGTCTTCTGGGGTGATGTTATAAGTATTAGCATCAGCGATATTCTGGGCATTTCCTGCGCTCACTTTCGCAGATTCTGATGCCAACTTTGCATCATCTCTGGCGTTTATGCTTATGGCAGCAGCAACACGAGAAATGCCAGCATTGTCTACTGCCACATTACTGTATTGTGATGCTTCACCGGCCTTTACTTCTGCAAGATCACAATAGAATTTTGACCCATCTTTTGATTCCGAGGCAAAACTAGCTGCCATCAATGCTTCACTAGAGCTAACAGACATTTGGGACAAAATTTCAGTCATCTCTTTTAGTAAATTTGGCCCTGGGGTAAATGCCACTAAGTAATCATTAAGTGATCCAGCCTGGCTGTTTTCCAATAATATTATTGAACCAAGTATTTCACTTTTTCCACTTGGATATAATGCAGCGACATCATACTCACCTGGCAACAACTCAAAACTATACTCACCTAACTCATCTGTTATTTGCGTTGCTGTTAGCTTTCTAAATGAGTCATTAGTATTCCTTCTTAGGGTTATACCAATTCTAACATTTGGGAATATTTTACCCTCTGGCGTAGTGAAAACGCCAGAAATGACGATAAGCTCTGCCATATATAAGCACTCTTATTAAGTTTAAATTAAAGCAACACGATTGAGTTAGAAGTAATCAATGCCTTTCTTTTCTTCTTTCTTCACTTTTTTCTCTTTATTACTCGTGCTCCTGATATTGTCCACCACATTAAAATCCATTGTCATGCCCTTCGACGTAAGGCTAAAAGCAAGTGACTCAATCACCCAATCCCGATCCTCCACCTCACCAAATCCGGATGTTGTCACCCGGCTTTCCGCCGTTAATGGCAAGTATTGAGGACGACAGGGGCCAGTCAGCGTCATTCGAAATTCGTTACGGTTAGCCTGCGTTGCCCGAGATTTAACTCGGTGGTCTGCATGGGCTTTACTTGGCTGTGTGAAAGGGTTGGTGATATCTGGCCCGTCATGGTCAACGTGTGCCGTTTTTGTTTTACCATCGGCCTCATCGAAGTAGTCCACCCCCACCTTGCTTTTCTTTTTATCCCCACCCGAACCTGATACCTTTCCTGTACTCGCGCCACGATCGCCGCTTGAGTAACTCCAACTGGATAGCATTGAGGGCACGACCGTTACCGACGGCATCTCCTTACCACTAGCAGCTACAGCTGCCGCCTGTTCCAGAAAAAGCCAATAACCACCGCTAGGTTTGCTAATCGCGCTGTAGTTGCGGGCAATCCGTGTTAACAGAGAAGCATCTGACTCACGAACCTGATCGATATGATCGACCATGATACCGGCCAACTTTTCGGTAACACGGGGTTTGAGACCATTATCCTGCGCCACGGTTTTCACAATGTCGCCGATCGTCATGCTGTCCCAACTGCGTGTTTTTTGGCTCTGCACGTTACCAGGCTGCTTTTCGGCATTCATCGGGGCCGCCGTGCCGTAGATCACCACTTTACGCGGCGGGCCACTGCTGGACACCCGGCTGACGACAAACCACCCTTTATTAATCAGGTTGCCATTAAAGCCAAGTGCAAGCTGCAGTCGGGCACCCTTAGAGGGTAGTTTTAACGTTTCAGACATCAGCGTAATTTGCAGCTCATCCGCCTTTGCTGTCGCTCCGCCGTGATCTGTTAAGGTAATTTCTACCAAACGATCACGGATAGCCTCAGTGATATCCTTTCCTTCGGCGGTTACGCTAAATTCTGGCCGATACTCTACCGGGGTTGTCGTGTCCATAATCATTAATCCCACAATTGAACGGCTGATTCAGCTACAGGTGCTGTGATATCGGGCAAAGTGATAACCACCCCGGCATTGAACACCGCGCCCAAAGCCGCAAGATCTTGGTTGGTTTCCAAGACAATCACAACGGTTTCAGCCAGGTTCTCCATGCCGTAATGGTCGGCGCAGATTTCATCAAGTACATCGCCATCACGGGTTTGATATATCGTCGGCATAATGTTTCATCGTCATTGAGTACGTTTTTTTACGTGGGCCACCGCCGGGCAAAAATGATGGTGTCACATCACTAAAATCAGTGATCACCCACCAGCCCAGCACGTCGCCCACCCCGCTGACCAGTTGCTGAGGCTCTGCCTTATCGGCCAGATCATACAGTGCATCAATAGACGCGACGCCCTTTCTGAACAACGCATGGGCCTCACCTTCCATCTTTACGCTGCGAGCCGCTTTCCCGGTGTATTGAAGCAGGTCCGCTTTACCAATCCGCTCCTGCTCTCCCCAGCGCCAGCTGGCCTCCCGTGAAATTTGGTTATACGTGGCCGTATCAATGGAGAATTCAAAATCCCCCAGCATCATCATGACCCGCGGCTCATCGGTAGTGCGGCGGTCTGACATACCTTGCTCATACCCTCCAATGACCGTATTGATAATGTCAGACATTAGCCGGCCTCCGGGATGTCATAGAGTGAATTATTGCCGTTGAAAATATCGTTGCGCCGGGCACTGCCGATCGCTTCCTCCGCAACCTGTTTGGGGTCCTGATTTTCAGAGGCATAAACATTAACGGTCATTTGTTGACGGCGGTTGTCGTTGACCTCAGGCTTATGTTGAGGCGCTGCATCAGCTTTACTGAGCACATCGGTTAACGTTGGCCAGGTGCCATTCTGATTTTGAGCGGTCGCGGTGGTAGCCGCTATGGGAGGGGGATTTGCTCCTAACTTCTTTAACTCACTTAACGGATCTGAACTTCCTTCGCCATCAATAGATAACAATAATTTGTCAGTGGTTGCATCCATAAACTTGCTTGTTCTTCTATCAATAAAGCCGACAGATTCCTCTTCTGATCTCCATTTATCTCTTAAGTCGTTGACCTTCTCTGGGCTATCCAGATTTTTGGAAAACCAATCTTCAAGCCCATCGTTTTTGGCAAAAATTCGTGCGGTATCAAGTTTAGTATCGCCACTGGCCAACCCTTGGATGATGCGTTTTTTATTGTCGGCATCATCGGGTATAAGCCAAGACAACTTTTGCGCCAAGGCATAGGCAATCTTCCCGACATAGATTAAGCCCTGGCCAAACCCGATAAGCTTTGGATACCACTCATTCTGCAGGGCATTACTGATTTTGGTGACACCGCCGTTCTTCAACCAGCCGCTCAGGTCATTGGCCACCTTGGTAACCTCTGGTGCCAGTTCATCACCTAGAGCGCCGGCGATCTCTTCTGCACCGCTGGTCAGCACGGTTTGCAGATTGCTGAAAGCAATATTGCCTTTCAGTGCTCCATCCGCGCCCTGCTGGGTGACCACGTTATAGCGCTTCTGCTCTTCCATAAGCTGTTGGTAAGATTTACCGGTAGCACGCATATAGGTCAGGATTTTGTTGGCTTCCCCACCCATCAGCATATCCACCGCCGAGGCGGCTTTTTGCTCATCCTGCATTTTCAACGCACGTTCAAAAATCTTGGACATCTGCTGTTCGTTGTTCAGCCCTTTGAACGATTTGCTGCCAAATCCCATCATCGAAAATGCATCTTCCAGTGACGACATTTTACCGAGGGACTTGTACTCACCGACCTTGTTTTTCAGTTCCTCAGCCAGATCGCCAATGTTCTCACCGTTCATACCCATCTGTTTCGCCAGGCTGTCCCAGGCGTTGTAGGTTTCAATGCCGACACCGTAGTTCCTGGCCATACCGGCTTTCTCGGCTGTCTTACTGTTCAATCCAACCGGTGACAAAGTGGCACCGATGGCAGCAGCGGCAAGACCACCGCCGCCAAATGCCATGCCGCCGGGGAAGGATTGGCGAGCAATGTTTAGGGCTTTACTGAACGTCCCTCGCCCCATGGAACCGAACCGCTTCAAACGTTCAGCCTTCTGCAGGTCGCGATTAAGCGCCTCCTGTGCGGCTTCCGCCTTCTTAATTTCCCGTGTAACCCCGGCGTAATCTTTTTTTAGACCGCTGATATCCTTACCCCCCAGCTTGGTCTTTTTCATCTGGTCAGCCAGATCGCGCTGTTGTTTGGTCAGTTTCTCTGACTGCTTCTCTACGGTCTTGATACCCTTTTTCAACCCTTCCGTAGACCGTCCCCAACTGGCATCGATATTGCCGCCAAACGAAATAGATGCCTTAAGATTTTGGCTTATTGACCCCACGGGCGATATCCTCCACTTCCTCTATGACGAAGTTATAAAACTCAGAAAAGGGCATGCTCAACCAATCGCTCATGGTGTAGTGCATACGCCGCCCGAGGAACCTCAGCGTTTTGCGGATTTCGGCTTCGGTCGTTTTGCGGGAGACAGCAAAAAAACATTGAAGGCTTCCTCGAACTGGGTGTAATCAGCGGCAGTCAGCGAATAGATATCCTCAAGATTCATGTTGCAGAGGGTGGCGATCATCTTCGCCTCTTTTTCGTAATCACTGCCCGGACCTTTATTAAACTCGATACGATCCCGAACCTGAGGTTCTCGCATTGTCACGGTGGTCAGTTTGCTGCCGTTCTCCAACGTCAGGGGGCTGTAGAGTGTGATTTCGGTGGTCGTGCCTGGAAAGTTAGTCATCTGTGACTCCAAATAAAAAGCGGCCCGCAGGCCGCTGTCAGATTAAAGGCGAATTTTTGAGGCGATATTTCGCAACTGATCGACACCGTTCACACGGCGGATAAACCGTTCAGTATCAATTTCGAATAATTCTCGACCGTCCTTGCTCTGCTTGTAATAGCGAAGCGCGATATCTACGGTGATGGCGTTCTCACTCAGGTTATCTTTACCGCGTGCATCTGGGGTTACCGTGAAAACAAACCCTTCAATCTCTTCGATCGTCCCCATCGCCGTACCGTTGCTGAGATACCCCTGGTAAGCAGTAAACCGACTTGTTGAGCCACTGGTAAAACCAAACCGGGACAAGATATCTGTATCAATGCCATAAAATTTGACCTGGCAGGTTAGCGCCTCCATGCCGTCATCTACCGGCGTCGGCGCATCCTGTGCGCCTGTACGAAGATCGCCCTTGACGATACTCAGCGCTGGCGGCGTAAACTCATGCGCCCCTTCAATGCGAATGCCGTTTGAAAAGAAGGTCCAGGCGCGTAATGTGTTTTTTGAACTCATGCTTCCAGCTCCTCAAGGGCATAGTTGTTATTAACGCGAACCCGCAGGCTAATACGTTCTGTCGGGGATTTCGGACCAAAATCGTAGTTGATGTAAATCACCCCTGACGCCAACGATTCAGCCGTATTCAGTTCTTCATCCAGCCAGGCACGACCACCGAAAATGGCACGAAGCCCCACAAGCTGGCGCATATAGGCGTTGATTGTGCCGATGATGTCATCTGCGTTGTCTTTATCGAGGGGCCGATCAACGTAAGGCAACAGGGCTTCCTGAATGCTGTCTTCAATCACATCAGCGGTACGGCGGACAGATTCAAAGCGCCACTGTGGATCGGAGGTGCATAAGCGGTTCCCCCAGTGTTTGAAGCCATCGCGTCGAATGATGGTGCTGACGTTTTCCATGTTGAGCAGGTTGGCCTGACAGTTAGGCTCACCCAAAATGAATTCATCGACCTGTTCAACACCGAGGATGTTGGCAATATCCTGGTTGGACTTGCTCCACCACCAGCCCTTATCAACATCAATGCGGGCTCGCAGTCCGGCAGCGCGGGCCGAATAGGCGCGAAACACAATCTCACCGGCGGCATTAGCAACGGATACGCGTGGGCGCATAAGCTCCGTCCGGGCCCCATAAATTTGTCGGCGCTGGACAACTTCTTGCGCCGTCGCCATTGATGCGCAGTCCACATAGGCCACTGCCCGTAATTTGTTGGCTGCTGTTTCCAGTGCCTTACCCACCGCATCATCTTCACTGAATCCCGTAGCAAGCAGGATGCGCGGCTTATAACCGGTGATGGATTCACTGTTTGACCATGCCTTGATACCGTCAAGAATGGCGGCGCGTTGTTTGGCCACCTCTGGGTCCTCCTCGACACGAACCACAATCACCAACCCCGTGGTTTGATCGTTAATATCGGCCATGGCTGCTTTCAATGACCCAGCAGCACCCAGCTTGCTGACCTGCGAGCTGCCAACGACCGCCACCGGCGTATTAAGTGGAAACGGCTCATCTTCACCACCACTCAGCGATACAGAGAACGGAGAAACGATGCCAACCGCTGCCGTTTCCTCCACCTTGATCGCGGAGGTCGCCACGGCTTTCACAGCTGCGGCCACCTCAGCGGCAGTAGCCGTAACGTTTCCGGTAATGTCACAGCCCAGCGTGATCGACAGCACACCACCAGCATAGGCTGCGCTTGTAGGTAGCTCTTTCGGCGTTATTGGGTCGGGAATGCCCGCCACTGCCTTAACCGACAAAGCATTGCCGCCACGCCCCTGCACTGCTGCAGCAAAGTTCAGGACGTTATCCAGCAAAGAGGTCCCTACCGCCACCGCCGCATAACTCCCTTTCGATGCATTGGGCGCGGTTCCCACCAGGCCAATAATAGCCGTTTGAATTGTGGTGACGGCCACCGTACCCGCCATCAGCTCAATCGTCTCTACACCATGTAATTCAGACATATTTTCTCCAGGCATAAAAAAACCGCCAATAAGGCGGTTCGTTATAATTTCGTGACTACAGCGATGGGGGATTGGGCCAGTTAATGTTGGGGGCTTCTGAAGTATCAATACGGCTCAGTAACACACTATACGTTTCCCACTCATTAAGAGCCGATTGCTCTTCCCTTGTCGCCAAGCCAAGCCTCACTGCACGTTCCAAGGGTGCGATGATATTATTTGCTTTATCCATATCAGATTGTTTCTGGATTGCAGCTTGTTGTTGTAGCTGTTCTTTCGTAAGTGGAGGGATATTCGCCCACACGGGTTTGCCTTTTTTACTGCCACGGACTTTTCCTTCCGGCGGCGGGCCGCTGAATATACTGTATATTTCGTCAGAGACGTCTAACAAATCATCCGGCAATGTACCCGCTTCTTCGTAGTATTCTAGTAAGACTTCAGGGTAAAAACTCTTGGTTTTTGCACTGAATTTATACTTACTCATAATCAGTATCCTATTGCCATCCAAAATGACTGAACTTCATTACTGGGAGATATATAATTGAATCCCTGCCCGTCTTCTCCATTTGCAAAAACGTTAGCGCTACTACCGGCGGCATTGGAATTCCTCAATGTGAGTTGCACATTAACGCAAGTATTAGGAAATGCCGCAGGAAACAGAACACGAGTGGAATCACCTGTACGTGTAACAATCCCCCACTGAGTTATTAACCCCGTAGTGGCGTCACGGAACCACCCTGTAGGTTGTAGCCATGATGTAGGCTTTCTCGCGCAGTTAGTATTTGCCCAGTCTATGGCAGCATCTTTGGCCGCGTTGGCTTTATTTAAAATCCAATTACTTAAATAGCCATTATCCCAAACAGCACCCTTAACATTGCCGTCACTGGCGTACAATGTGCCATTACTAAAACCAATTCTAGGGTCGGAGCCGGAAATACTGAATAATGCATCGTTACGCAACGAATAATATGAATCCGTCGATCCATATTTGTTGTGAAATGAAAGCTCGGCACTGTTCCCGGCTGTTTCATTGTAATATAGCTCGGCAAGTATAGTGTCAGCGATTGTTAGCCGTAGTCCACCTGCCTGGCGGTGTAGTTTGCCATCGCCATCGTTATACGTTGTATAGCCATTTTTATTGATGAAGTCGGCATGGTTAATACCCAACTGACCCGTTAATGTGCCACCCGTAATCGGCAAAGCACCGGTATCCGTCGCGGAAGGTTTATGGGCCTCTGAATAAAACTCAACCCACGCCGACCAACCGACAGTCGAACCTGAGTACACTCGATGAAATGAGCGATTTCTAAGCGACCCGGAATTTCCATAACCCTCGGCAATCTGAACGATGCGAAACGGGTCCACACCTGATTTTGAATCCCATACACGAACCGATAAAAACCACACGCCTTTATCATTATTGGGTGCATTAATTGCATCCCTGACAACATAAAAGCCAAAGGAATCGATTGTATCGAGATTCACACCTGATTGAGCAGGCAGTGAAGATGACAACCCAAATGCGCCAGCCTGCAAGACATTGCCATCAGCAATACCGACATCTTTTGTAGCCGCAGAACCAAGCTGAAGGTTTTCCCGAGATTTTTGCTTATCTTTTACATCAGAAAGATTTGCGTCCTGGCGTAAGAATAGCCCCTCTCCGGTAGCAACATTTAACGTTACGTTGTCGGTTTCTGAAACAGCCAAACGAAATTGCATGGTGATACTGACACCATTAACGGGCTTATCGAAAGTGGCGCAGTTAGCAATAGCGTACAGCTCACCTTTATCCGTCAGCAGGCCAATCTCACGCACAGTGAAACCGCCCACGTTCGCTGGCATGACTAACTGCGCAATAATTTGATTGGGTTGCTCGGTTGATACCGTTAAATCAGAAATGCTGTTGCGATAGACTTCATGGACCAATGCCGTACGTGCTGGGTCGGGGATTTGCGCCTGGCCGTTACCGTCACCCACGACAAATTTATTCAGCGTTATCTTTGTGCCATTGGCTGTCGCTGCTGCTTCCAGCGCCTTACCGGTGTTGGTGAGTATTGCGTAATAATCCGCCATCAGGCCTCCCCTGCAGTTATATCAATATCAAAATGCGCGGTGACAGCACCGGCCATATAATAAATGCCCGTAGCCCCCACATCCGCGATCACATCAATGGTTGTCAACGCGCTACGCAGGTTTTTACTGCCTTCTACTAACCGTTCAATTTGGTCGTAAAGGTCACTGGAGATCGGCGGCGCTGTGTAAACTTCAACCCGAAAGGTGTAAGGCGCCCGTTTCGGCGACTCCTGCCACCACTCTATAATCGTTGTGGGAAGCCCTACGGAACTGAGTGCTCTTCGAACCGCTCCAGCTGTTCCCCGATGCTGATGGACATAAGCCGCATCCTTTATTACCTGCCTCTTTTTTTCTTCACTCCACGCGGGGTCCCAATAATCCACCGCATATTCCCAGGCTAACCAGGGCAACAGATGAACCGGGCAATTATCCGGCGTCTTAACCTCCCTGACGACATTGGCGGGGACGGCAACAACCGGCTCTACCGTTGCCTGTTCCAGCGCACGCTCTGCCGGTATGGCATTGGGAGGGAGCAACGTTTTAAACATCGGCATTGCTCCCAGTGCTGCGAGTCAATGTGGGAGCTGCGCAAAATGGTGCAGCCCCCATTGCTCGCTCAATATCAGCCACCGGCTTTGTTAACCGGACGCGCGTCACGCCAGATTGCTGTAATGCCGCATAAATAGCGGACAAAGGCACCACGCCGCCGATACGCTTGGCCAGTGACAAATAGTTGGCATAGGTCTCTTTCGCGTTATTGAAAACGGTCTCTGCATCCGGACCGTCAGGTATTTCCAGATCGGCCTCGGTCTCGAAGCGGGTTAATGTGGCACTTTTCACCTGAACATAATCAGTCAATGGCCGTTTTTCATCTTCGCTCAACGCGCCGGAAACCCTCGCAAGCAGCGCAGCCGATGCGGTCCCTTCCCCAGTACGCGACAAAACATAAACATCCACTTCACCAGGACGGTTGTGCGTTTTAGGTCCATATCCTTCAGCATCCAACACGTCAGGATCGGCAGATTTGGCATGGAACCGGTAAGCATTGCGCGAACCGGCTGTATTCAGTTGTGACCAGGACAACTGAATGCGTTCACGATAGGCATCGTTGCTTTCCATTACGGCATCAATCGGCGGTACCGCATCCGGTTCTGCCGGTGTGATAATCAGCCTGGCGACATTGAATCCGGCCCCAATTTGGTCAAGGTCATTGCCTTTCGCACTGGCAAGGAACACCGCACGCACCGCATCATTCACACGCTGCAACAGCAACGTGATCTGATAAGCATTAATCTCCCCTTGTTTGAATACCGGATCAGACTCCACCAGCGCATCAAAATCCGGGTCCAGTTCGCGCAAACGAATCAGCCACTGCGAAAAGATGGCGCTGGGGTCTGGAACCTGAACCGCATCCGGTACCGGCAATGCGGACAGGTTGATGATGTTAGGGCTGGTTGCCATAGAGTTGAATTCCATCAAGTGTTAATGGTTTGCCGGTTTCGGTATTCACGCCTTCAATCGCCAATGTCGTGACACCGTGGCTTTGGAAACTGACCGAAATGCGCTTCACCTGTAGACGTGGCTCCCAACGTGCCAACGCCGATGCACTGGCGGCGATGATCCGTACACGGGTCAATTCATCCTGGGGGTTATCCACCAGCATCGGTAAGTCACTGCCGTAATCACGCAACAAAACCCGGCTCTTTTTTGGGGTGGTGAGAATATCGGTAATTGACTGGCGCAAATGCGCATCACCGGACAACCGCTTGCCGTTACCGGCATTCACTCCCTGCATATAACCCCCATAAAAAACCCGCTCATGGCGGGTTACATTGGTTGATTTGGTTTCTCCGTGGTGGAGCCGGTCTCCGGGTGGTTATGCCCGTTGAATATCTCTCGCACCCGGTCAAGCGTGCTTTTCTTATCCGAAATTTCACCGGTTGCCGCAAGGTCACCGGTAACGTTAACGTCAGAGTTGAGCTGGCTTATCCCTTGCACTGTCAGCCCTTCCGTGATTTCCACAGGACCGCGCAGGGTGCCTTTGCCCACAATTTCATAACTGCCGCCAGTGGCAATAATGATTTTTAATTCGTGAGCCTCACGGTCATAGCGGATCTCCGTACCATCGCTGTAACGCGTGATATGTTCACTTTCACTGCCCTCTGGCACCGGCATTGCACCCGTATTCCAGCCAGGAAACACCCGACCATTATTCAGATCGCCCGCCTCACTGATCACCGTGACCGGATCGCCCACCGCAAACGGATTGGAGTCAGTACGATTTGCGCCAGAAAAGCCCTGGCACACCGGTAACCAGGTCGTGACGATATTGCCAAGCGCAACACGGCACTTGGGGATTTTTCCCGGCTGTATGGCCTGGATAACGCCACGGCGGATCAGATTACTGAGGCGTTGTTGTAATTCACTTAGTACCTGTTCCATCGTCTTTGGCCTTATAGATCAGGTGATAATCATTAACGTGAGCAGTGCCAATATCAGGGGCAAGACCAAGATATACCGCTTTTAGCGGTACCCCAGTTGAGGCAAAGGGATCGGCACCCATCGCTGCGCCCTGGCTGTATTTCACCGATCGGACGATATAGTCATCCATCGCCGGATCGAAGGCGTCAACAGAAGAAGACAGCAATTCCGCCGGTGAGAGCCCATCCATGTCGAAGGTTTTCCCATCCACCCATTGGCTAATGTCTGCTGCGGCTGTCGCCGCATAAATAGAGGGCTTTTCGATATCGACGGTCGCCGCCTTATTCACCACAATGAACAATTCACAATCAAGCGAGACGTTCAACTGACCATTGCTGCCGTCGGCACGTTCCCAGCCATGAATAGCTAAAAATACGGCGGGGGTTTTCAGTGTCAGTTTGGTATCCGATTCAGGGTAGCTATCCGCTTCACGAACCCAGGCAATAGAACGCAGTGCACGAACCACCGCGTCGTGGTATCCCGCCATAGATATAGGAGTTGGCATATTATCCTCACCTACTGTTTACGTTGATCCGAGCCTTGATCCTGCCTTTAATGTCGGTTTGGAAATGCTGAAAGAATATTGCGGCCACATCGTCAAACGCGTTGTCTTCGATGTAGTTCAGCATCGGCTCGTAAATGTCGATCTCCGCCTCTTTTGTTCGCCGCGTTGCCGGGTCGCGAATGACCACCGTTCGCCGACCTTCACGTTTGCTGCGCGACACTTCGCCATTCTCAAACGTTTTCCCGGCAAGCAACTTGCCCTGCGGCTCAAAACCGGCATCTCCGCGCTTTCGCCTGGAGGGGGAAAAACGGCCCGTTTTCGGGTCGCGTTTGTCATGATGGGGAAGGATGCGGCCACGAATGCGCCCTTTCAGATCTTTCACTTTGATAGCGTTAAGACCAAACCACAATTTACCTTCATCCAGCGCAGCCCCTCGCGATAAACGAAAAGACAAAAGGCGCTTGCGGACCATCGCCATACTGCGAGGAGCCAGACCACTTTTTAAGTCCGCCATTGCCCGTTTGCGTACTGTGACGGCTGTGCGTTGGAGCGCCCGCGAATAGGCCATCATGTATTGCTTATGGTTTGCCCCTGCCGCAATCGCGATATCCCGCAAGACATCAGTATCGATGTCGATCGGTAAATTACGCTGTATCCTGCCCGCTCTGGCCATATCATTTACTCCACCCGTTAATCACCGGTGCAGGTTCTCCAGGCTCGCCGTTTGCCAACGTAATACGGGTCCGCCCCGCTTCGTTAGCCCCAATATGCGTTACCCAATAAACCTCTTCGCCCACCACCACACGGTCACGCTTTGACAGACCAACAATGTCGGCGGTATAAGCGCTGAGCGCCGGGGCGGTATCGTTGATTTCGCCACCGCCGGGAATGCTCACGGGCGCATCCGGGCTTTCGAAAATCGCCACCACAGGCCGAACAACGCCACCGATGAACAATTTCACCGGGGACGCTTCGGCAAAATAGCGGTCCACCTTCTGATCCGCCCGGCGGAGTCTTTCAGTGAACCGGGACATCAGTAACCCAACCGTACCGGTGCAGACTCCTGACCCGCCTCACCATCACTCCAGGCGCTACCGGCAAAAGGATGGGCGACCGGAGTGGTAGCGCCATCGTCAGCCTTGGCGGTCAGTGCCCCAGTGGGGTCCAGATATAACTTTGATCCCGCTTTCCAAGTTTCATCTGCCAATTTCGGCACCACAAAGACACCGACCATATGCAGAACACCCCACAAACTCGCCGGGATGTCATTATGCGCGATGCCAACCAGCGCACCTGCAGCCACCGGTTGACCTGACGCGATCAAGGTTGCAGTGGTATTTTTCCAGTCCAGCGTGGTGCCATCCTGCTGTAAATTCGTTGCCATAATCATTTTCTCCAGAAAGTAAAACGGATGGCTATTGCCACCCGCTGGGTAAATAAACTGCCATGCTGACGCGTTATCAGGCTTTGCCGGTGGACTTCACCAAGCCGCGATAATCCAGTGGGGCTACACCGGCATCAATGCGCACCTTGAAGGCGGCACCATCGACGGTGAAGCCCTGCTGTTGTTCCAAATAAGGTGCATCGATGCCATCAAGATAGGCAACCTCAATGGTGTCTTTGCCCTGTGCGGCAGTCAGGTACCACGCCTCCGCGCTATTGTCATCCAGACGCGCATCCGCAATGACCTCCACAAAGTTTTGGATAGGGTTGCTGATCCCGCTGTTGGCATCCGCCCCCGGTACGCTGACGGACTTAATCAACTGGTTGGCTTTTGACTCTAGCGCCACCGGCGTCAGCATGAAGGCCGGACGAATGTTGAGTTTGCGCTTATCGTTAGTTTGCAGCAGCATGGCCTGACGCGCCTTATCCAGACCGTCAATAGTCAGTGGCTGTTTAACCAGGTTTTTGTGGTCAGCACTGAAAAGCGCTTTTCCGTCACTCATTGCCGGGTTGCTGGTCAGCACGGCCCAAACCAACTCACCCACGGTGTAGCGTGCAGCGCCCCCCATCATCTGAGGAATGCGGGTCAGCATGTCCATGTCGTCGTTGATAATGGTTTGGCGATCGATACTGAACAACTCACCATAGGTCGCCAGGGCAATCGCCTCACCTTTGTCGCCAACCGTAATGTATTTGTATTCTGCACCTGGCTTAACTTCACGCAGTTTGTCCAGCGCTCCCAAACCGACACGATGCGCAGTTTTGAAATCGGTCAGCGTGCCTTTGCGCGTCCAGCGGTCAAAGGTTTCATTTGCCTCTTCCCAGCCTAACAGCGCCGACTTGTGCGCAACATCCATCAGGATATTGCCAAAGTCCGAACTGGAGTGCGTGAAGGCCAACCCAACCACGCCGGTCGCGGCCATACCTGATACGCCGATACCACGATCCACCAGCGATGCACGCGCCAACTCACGCAAAGTCAGTCCCTGATACGGGTTGTCTTTCTCTGCCTGGGCATGCCCGGCACGGTTCATGACTGAGGCGCGGACTGAATCGCCGACTAAATTACCGTTACCAGCAAAGATGTGAGCCATGCTGGTACCGGCGCTCGGCGTGGTGCCTTCGGCCAGTTTTGCCAACAGGCGATCTTTCGCCACACTGGCCTCACAACTCATGTCGTTGACGCATTCAGTGCGCAGCGCAGCCAGTTGCGGGAAGCCTTCAAACACTGCATTCACGGCAGTGACGCGGGCGGTGTTGTTGGCCTGTAATGTTTGCTGCAGTTGTACTGCCAGTGCAGCAACGTCGATTTGTTGATGTTGGGCGGCAGGCGTTGCAGGGGCTGCTGGCGCTGGAACTTGCGCGGCGGGTGTAGGGGCCTGCGCACGGGCACCAAAGAGGGTGTTAGCTGCTTGTGGCATATTGGGGTAATCCTTCAGTTTGTTTTGATTGAGCGATGCGGCAGCATCAAGAGGTTCTTCCAGCACATCCGCGAAGCCTTTGGCTACCGCTTCGGCACCGTCCATCCAGGTTTCAGCCTTCAACAAGGCACCAATTTCTTCACGGGATAACCCGGTTTTCTGCATGTACGCCGTCAGCATCATGCTTTCATTGCGATCGAGGAAGTCGGCGTAATCCCGCATTTCATCAGAATCGCCCGCCATACCGCCCCAGGGTTTGTGGATCATCATCCAGGCGTTAGACGGCATGTGAACCGTTGCGTTTGGCAGGCAGGCAATCACCGAGGCCATACTGGCGGCCAGGCCATCGATGTAGATATCAACCTTCCCTGTCAGCCGCTGCATGGTGTTGTAAATGGCGAACCCGTGCATAACATCGCCGCCAGGGCTGTGAATATGCAGCTCCACATTGGTCGCCTCAAAAACACCGGCATCACGACAATCATTGATGAATGACTGCGCTGAAATGCCCCACCGGCCGATTTCTTCGTAAAGATAAATCTCCACGCGGCCCGGCGTTGCGGCTGCTGCGCGGATTTCATACCAGCTTTCACCGTTTACGGCGTCGAGCCCGCTGAGACTTGCTTTCGGGCTCATCAACAGCGGGTTTAATTTTTTCTTCATTCGCTTTAGCTCCTGAGTCATTGGCTGCATCAGAGTCCAGCACCAGACCGTTTTCGCGGTTAAATTCAGTCTCGCGCACACGCTGGCGCTTGATTTCCTGCGGGGATTTTCCACGGGCGCGTATCCACTCCGCCTCAGTACCGGCCCCACCCCGGACAATGGTTTTCCACGACTCAGCCTCTTTAACCGGGTCAATCCACGGCATGACCGGCCCCAGGTAGAGCGCGTTATACAGAGAGGACATATCGACATCATCAGGAAGGCGGATTTTTGACAGGCGAAGCATGTCGATCCAGGCGCGATAAACCGGGCGGCTGTGTTGCCCCACAAACCAGTTTTGCAACACGTTGTAGCCTTCAAACCCTTCCACCAGCTCCTGACGCTGGCTGGAATAACTGCCGTCGAAATCGCGTGAAATACTGGAATATCCGCTACGCGTACCACCGGCAACGGCACGTAATTGGCCATTTCGATAATCAGGCAAATGAACGTTTGGCCTGTTCGACTCCACCATGCCCAGGTCTTCTCCGGGGCGAAGTTCGTCAAAAATCATCCCAGGCGCGATATCGAAATTTCTCGGCGCACCCGGATCTGAATACTCCCCTTCTTCACCAGAAGAACCGTCACCACGCTTAATGTAAAAGCTCAGCGCGGCGGCGATACGTGCGGCAACGCGTTCCGACTCTTCATAGTCCTTGATGTCGGCGAGTCGGGTGATCACACCATGCAACAGACTGATGCCGCGTAACTGATGAAGCCGTTTGCGCATCGCCAGATGAAGCATGTTCTCTGCCGGCACCCTCTTGGTCGCCGTTGACATCCGCAAAGAACTTGCCGGGTGTGCCTTGTAAACATTGAAGGCGATTGGCCTGCCCCACGCATTTAACTCAATGCCCTGCTGAACGTTGCCCCCCGAGATACTGTTGATGTTCATCGGCACAAAATCGGCCTCAAGACATTCAAGCGACAACTGAATGTTTGTTGCATGTTGCAAACCCGATACCGGGCCACGAACCAACTGAGTGAATACCTCGCCATCACGCAGGGCAGACCGCAAGATCAACCGCTCGACCTCTGCACGAGTAAACATGCCGGTGACCTCTGGCCGGACAGACCATTCAGACCAATGCTTGGCTAGTAGCTCGGCACACTCTTCATGCAGTGTTCCATCCATATGCAAAGGCTGAGGTTCAATCTGAATACCCTGAGCACCCACAACACGCTCTTCCAGCTTGTCAAGAATGCCAATCACGATGTCGTGGTTTTCATCAAGCCAACGGGCCTGCTCGCGAAGTGAGACGCCAGCAGAAAAGACAGCCGTATTCGCAGAGCGCCCTTCGCGCTTGCCTTTATGGAGTCGCGACGTGTTCGCAGCCTCATAGGCTTGTAGCTGATAGCGGTTTTTGGCACGAGACAAGGCCCACCCTGGCGATACAACGCCGAGTGTCTTTTCAAAAATTCCCATGGGTTACCTACACGAAGTTAGCGAGTTTATAGCCGCCGCCACGACCCGAAGCGTTGCGTAATCTTTTTTCCCAATATTCCAGCTCGTTACGCATCGCAACCGGATCATGGTTGGTGATGGTTCGGCCATTAACACCGGTAAAAGAAACTGATTTACCGTCCAGAGAGTCGGTATAAAACCCCCTGACACGCACCACCATTTCACTGAGTTCCTGTTTTGTCATAGCCAACCACCGCCACCAGAACTGCCGCCATTAACCCAGCCGCTTGAGTCTCGTTGAGTCGCGACCGGCTTCGGCTCCGCCTTAGTTTTCTTCTTGGTCAACACGACCTCCCTTGATGAGTTCTCGTTGAAAATATTGGGATTCGTATCTTGTGGTTCCGCCCATGCTGGCGGCTCATCCCACTTGATACGCTCGTAGCGCCGCAACGTCACGACGGCATGCGCATAGCAAAACAGGTCAAACGCTTCGTTGTTGCCTTTGCCCGGCTTGCGCCATTTGCCATCCGTACCCCGTTCTTCATAAGTCAGTTCGTCAAAAAACCAATCACCCAACCAATTAGGGAAATGGATATACCCAGCACCCACAGCCTCACGGCTCAGGGAGTTACTGAGTTGATCTTTCAACGTGTCGGTTTGCAACAGATAAACGGGAACATCACCGCGTGCAGCCGCACGCCGGTCACTTCGATCCGTATTGTCTGGGTGGGTTTTGGTAATGGTTTTCTGACGCCGGTTGCTATCCCCTTTAATGAGATACACCCGTTTATGCACGCCATCACGGCGGCACTGACGCCAGAATTTATAAGCGTTATCCGTCACGCCATCTTCACCGCCGCTATCGACGGCCATGGCAAGGATCGGCATTCGCTTATCCTGATTGGCCTGAAGCCGGTACGTTTTGTTAAGGACGTCAGTCACCAGCAGCTCCCAGTCTTCGGGATAGGCACCAGGGTGAATAGGTAACGCTTCGCCGGTTTCAGGATCGAACCGCATCGATTGCTTGATGTTGTAGCGATCCACCAGCCAGCGTTCGCCGTTTTCGCCGTAACCCACGATCTGAACCACAAACCGGCGATTCTTACCGCCCTGCACATCCACAGACGCAATCAGGAATCTGACTTTTGGCGGCACCAGGCGTTTACCGTAATCCTCAACACGTGCCAGCAACTCATCACTGCGCCGCTGCTCTGACGCCGAACGCGGTAAATAAGGGCGACCCCAGTCGGTATTGATTACCGCCTTGAGCGTTTCCTCTGCTCCCGTTGCTTCATAGTCCTGCTCAGCGGTCAGCAATTTATAAACGAGTTGTTGCCATGTCTGATAGGCCGCTGCGGGTCCCTCCATCCAGAAAGACGCAATCCGCGAGCGCCGCGCCTCACCTGTTCGATTGCCCTCCGCGTCGATGGCCTCACCCTCACGCAACCAAACGCCGGACTGGTTCAAAACACGCTTCATATCAGACGTTATCGCGCCGCTACAGTGAGGACAGCACATGTGCACTGACTCGCTGGCCTTAACGGGATCAGGAATTTCGCGATAACCCGTCATCACCTCCATGACCGGCTGAAAATGCTCACCACAGTGCGGACACTTCCAATACCATTTGCGGCGGTCGCCACGGTTGAATAGCGAGAGAATGCCTGTTGTTGGCGGGGCCTCATGTTCAGAACGGCGACGCCATTTTGAATCGATAATATCTCGGCCCGGAGAACTCTCGACCAGTGTCATACCGGCACTCATAAACGTTGTGGTTCGTTTAGATGCCAATGTAAAACCGTCGCCCTCACCGTCGATATCCTCTGGCATACGGTCGTAATCAGTCAGTGCAGTGCACTTATAGTCGGAGGACGACATGATGTTGACTGATGGCCAGCCAAGTTTGAGATAGTTCCCTGCCAGAAATGTACGGTCATGTACGTTGTTATCATTGCGGCGCGGGCTAAGACGCTCAGCGACATCAGGGCTAACGCGGAACGTTCGAGCCAGGCGCTTCTTGGAGTGCTCCCGTGCCTTCTCTTCAGAGATCTGCACCACCAGCATATCCGAGGGGTCACACACAATGTTGTAAACAATCCAGCCATCTATCAGGCCGATCGTTTTACCTGTACGCGCCGGACCGACGAATACCACGGCATCGTATTCACGCGACGCCAGGCAGTTCATAGGCTCGATAACGTAAGGCGCTACGGTCGGGTCCCACTTGACAGAGTTTCCCGCCCCCATCGGCACACGCATATATTTTTCAACAGCTTCGGCAACCGGCATTCGGCGTGGGGCCTGAATAATGCCTGCCATATTCCGCCGGGTTTCTGCGGCTGATGCCTGTGCGACCATTAATCCTCCTCGGGCATTTCCTCCTCGATCTCTGTATCCGCCTGCATAACCCTCAGCGCGATTTGATCACGCAGGTCATCGATAATGGACTGCACCCGAGAAACGGCTGATGGTGACAACGCGCAATCGCGCTCCAGAATATCCGGTAACGTTTCCAGCACCTGCACCATGGCTTTTGCCATAGATGAAAACTCACGAGTGACCTCTGCTGCCGGAATTAATTCGCTGGTCTCTTGCTCAAACTTGAGCCGCTCACGTTCAGACTGAAACCATGCTTTACGATCGGGCGGAAGCATTTGATCCACATCCGCTACAGGTGCTGACTTAACCAGTTCGGCCAACACATCAGCTAGTGTGTAAAGTTTCAATTTGGCATTGCTGCCGGGGGCCAGCTCGACGTTTTTCAACCTGGCCGCGATGGTTTGTCGATGTGCTCCAGTGATCGCCGCAAGCTGATTCAGGTTCAGCCTGACGTTCTCCAATTCTTTATCCATGATGGTGAACACTTTTCATACGATTCGACATCCTGAAAAATTAATTTCAAGCGAAAACAATCACGTGAACAGATGATGATGATGTCAATAAAATGCGAAAAACTAGCCGATCCCCGCGTGTAGCCGCCCCCTCGGTGAACATAATCGCCAAAGGGACCCGCGAAAATGAGATTCATTCTCATTTGATAGGTGATTGATTTCGAAGGAGGGAGCGATATTGATTGACATCACAAAAAAGCCCACCAGATGGAGGGCTTCAGGGAAAATTATTTCTCGGCGGACATCGCCTTTGCTTCGTCTTCCAGCTTTTTCTTTCTGGCTTCGGTCTTAGGCTTCAACTTTTCAGCTTCCGCAATGATTTCGTCGGCTGTTTTATTATTTAATATCGCCAAAAGCATTCGGTTTGCAGCATCTAAGTCTCTTCCCTTGTGAAGGTCATAGGTCTCTATATCGGAGTACTTGCCGATAGCGTTAAGGGCAGTATCAAGTTCTTTCCGCTTTTCAGGCGTGAGGGGCTCATTGACTTTTTCAAGAGAATATTTTGTAGACTCAATAGAAGTCCCATCAATCTTAGGTGCCTGGTCACAGCCAGCGAGAGCTAGCACAACCACCATCGGCAACAAATAACGTTTCATTACGCCTCCTGCTTATTAGATATTGCGTAATGTTACCGTCATTGCCTGATGATAAATAGCCCTGTGCATTATCGGTGGCACTCAGTAAATACCACAGTCCGCATCCGGTCGAGCCACCGCACGGCATGCCTTTGGCGTTCTTGGTGGCATGATGACTCCTAGTCAAGATAGAAATCATCATTCAGGTTTCTGCGACGCGCACTGCTGGCATTGTGTGGACAAGCACTTGATATATGCCCCGAGCCACCGCAGTAACCACAATGAAGATTTGCACGCCTCGCTGAACCTCCGTGGGTCTTGGGGCAGTTGGCTAAGGTGTGCAACTGAGAGCCACAGAACGTGCAACGCTGATAACTCATGGCTTACTCCCAGCGCTCTGCGCCCATTTAATTAGCTCTTCCATGCGGGAAGCACACACTTTCATTTCGCTTTGCTTAGTGCGTAATGCTGTCACTGCATCACCGAACGTTGCGCCGGTAAATGGTGAATCATCGCACTGCTGCAGCAGCACCGCTGGCGGTAGGACGTAAATCATTTGCGTGGCCTGTGGTACCTGCCTGTCCGCGCAGGATGTCGAGAGCAGCACCAGGCAAAGGCTGATGGCTACAGTCGCTCGCGTCCAGAATCTCGCGTAACGCTTTGTTTTCTGCATCCAGCTTTCCTTTTAGTTGCCGTTCTTTAGCCAGTTGTGCATCAGTTAGAGCACGCTCAGCGGTAGCGTTATCTTGCAGCGCTAAGATTGCTTTATCTTTGGTGCTCAACTGCCCCACAAGATCACTATTAGCCTTACGAGATAGCTCCAAGGCATTACTTAACGAATGAGCTCTGAACATCAAAACACCAACGGTTAACACCACCAGCAGAGGCCATGACTTAATGATTAACTCCCACCACCAGCGCACGTTCACAAGAGCACCTTGCAGGCTTGCTCAAAGAGTTCTTTGCGTTCTTTCAGCCCGTTCTTACCTCGGTTGATAACAAAGGTGCATTGCACAACGTCGTCAGCATACCGACCACAATTATTCGCCTTCCAGAACCAGCCAGCAGAACGCATGCCGTTTACGTCTTCTTCCAGTAGTTCCGGAGTCGCCACCAAATCAAGCTTCAGGACAGCACCGCAAGCACGGTAGTTATTCAGCCCAGTCGTTTGCATTGGGCCACGCCCGCGATATTTCCAGCCGTCAGATGCCGATCTGTTTCCCATCCTGCCGCCGTAAACCAAGTTGGCGATAGCTTGTTGTTTTGCTGACTGCTGAATCGTCCGTCCCAGTGCAGTACATTGTTGATGGCTCAAACGTTTGGCGGTGGATAGTGGGCCAAAGGTACGCATCAGACCATCGACGCTGTAGTTGAACGATTCAACCGATGCTCTGAAACCATCCGACTCGTGCCCAACCTGAGCGATAAACATCGCCTGTTCGACCGGCTTATTAATGCCAAACTCCGCAAACGTTGCGATAAGGTGCGGATACCAACGCGCAGCTAACCCGGCGCTGATGCCTGCCGCCTTTTGAAATTCGTTTTGAGTCATTTTTTATGCCTGTGGTTTTGAATCGTTGCCGCCACCAAAACGGTTGCCAACATATCCAGAAAGGAACGCGCTGAGTTTTTTCACGCCGACAAACCCAATGAAGCCACCGATGCCCACCGTTAAGGCTTTCGGGACGTCGAAGTAATCCAGTGCTGAGTAAGTTGTCAGAGCCAACGCACCGCACATCAGCCCTTCAAAAATGGTTTCTTTCCAACCACTGCCGGAGTAAGCCATCCGCAGCACAGCCATCACTACAGCCATAATCACGCCGCCAATCGGCACATCACCGCGCCACCAGCTCGCAAACATTTCACTGAATTCCGTCCAGCCATGCGGATTGTTTGGCATTCTCATATCCTCCCCCTGCCGGGGCTGTGCCCGATCGTCGGGTGGTAGAAACAAAAAGCCCCGGCAAACGCCAGGGCGACTTAGTTACTCGGGAAGATTTCCCGCTGTGTTTGTTCGAATCTGTCTGGTTCCAACTCAACCCCCAGCCCAATGCGGCCCAGCTTGATAGCCGCCTTAATCGTTGAGCCGGAACCCATGAAGAAGTCAGCCACGACATCACCTGGGCGACTGCTGGCACTGATGATGTGCTCCATCATTTCAGCAGGCTTTTCGCATGGATGCTTACCGACATAGAAGGCTACCGGCGGATAAGTCCAAACGTCGGTGTAAGGCACCGCAGCAGATACCGTGAAGGTGCGCCGCAATGATTTATATTCCTGGCACAGGTCCAGATATTCACGGTTGAGGGTTTTGTATTCCTTCACCAGCTCATGATGGGGACGATTCAACCCACCAGCCTGATGCTTTTCAGTAGCGATGCGGTCAAATAGTGCCTGAAGCTTGTGATACTGCTCTTCACTCGGTAGCTGCCACTGGCTCTCACTAAACCAATGGCTGGCCATCTGCTTACCGGTCGCCGCGTTGATGTCCTTCGTAGTGACACCAAGAGACTGCCTGGCAGATTTGAAGTAGTCGAGCAGAGGCTTGAATACGTTTTGCTTAAGCTCGGTGCATTTCACCGCGTAGCCGTCAATCTTGGGCTGTAGGGGCCCAGCATAGTGACCGGCGAAAATGATCCGCTCGGTAGCAGGGAAGAATGCGCGTAGCCCTTCTTTATGCTGTCGTTTCCATGCGCCCGAAGGTTTAGCCCATACGATGTGGCTCAGTACGTCGAACCGTTGGCGAACCAGCAGCTCAGTATCAGAGGCCAAGCGGCTACCGCAGAACATATAAAGACTGCCGTTCGGCTTAAGCACCCGCCAGAACTCCACCAGCAATGAATCCAGCCAGGCTAAATATTCAGCCTCGGTCTTCCATTGGTTATCCCAGTCGCAAGACTTCACCCGGAAATACGGCGGGTCAGTAGCGATCAGGTCGATGCAGTCATTAGGCAGGGTTTTGATGTATTCGAGTGTGTCAGCGTTGACAAGACTTGTGCTGGATATCATAAGCGCCCTTGTTTGATAGGCTCGTCCTGCTGTTCGCAGCACGGGCAAAGGTTCGCTTGTGACCATTGACATGAGCAACTGGTGGACAGGGTGTTACCTCACCCTTCCGCCGCCCACTTCACAAACATTAAGGCGAAGCCCCATCTACCAGATACCGACTCACCCCCTCAGATGGGGCACCTGGTTAATTTCGGATGGCGCTTCGCTTTAATTTTTCCATAAAAAAACCCGCTTAATGGCGGGTCGTCCGGTGCTTTATTCTATCTACAATATTTCTTCCAGAACCGATGATTATCCATTGACACATGGTCAGAAATATCGAACCCATCGAGTATTCTTTGAAATATAGGGTCGTTAACATCTTCTCTGTACGTCCGCAACGCCCCATCATTTATCTTCCGCGTAATATTATCTAATCGCCAAATTGTGGCTGCTTTATAGACAATATAGCTTTCGTGTTTTATGAAGGAGTGATCGCCAACATTAAGAATACAAGTATCATCGTGTGGAACGCCAAATTTCACGCTTGAAACATTCACGACCAGGACACTTTGACTATCATTGATTGGATAGTGGACAGGGTCGTTGCAAACAACATGAAGATGTTCACAAGGACCTGAAATCGCTAAGACCGTACCCTTTCGGTAAGGCTGATAATCATCTGTCATGTCAGTTGGGCGCTGAGTTCCTTAAGAAGATCTGATTCTCTCATATTTCTCAATATGTTTTCAGCCTCTTCAACACTTTTTCCTGAAGACAGAAGTATATCTCTCGCGTAGATGGGAAGTCTTGACTTACCAGGGTCACGCCACTCAGGACAGACCTCTTGCAAATGCGTCAAGTTAGCCAAGTCAAACCGGTCATAATGACCATAAGACTCGTAGACGCTATCCATAATTTTAATGTCGGCACGGCTTAACTCACCAAGCTCGTCAAACCAGTCAAAATTCGCAGGCCGTTCCTGCAGGACAACATCGATGCCTTTCTTATCTAAATAACTATTCCAGTCCTCTCCTCCCTTTCGATTTGTTCTTCGAATCAAATCTAAGGTCTCGGACAAGATAGGGCCAAATTGCATGGAGTACATTTTATCGCCACTCATCATATCACCATATTTTACAAGCGATTGACGGTCAGACAGATAAAGAAGCTTCATTAGCTTGAGATAAGCCATGCGCCCGTCGCTCTTCAGCAACAGGTAGGCAGCCATTTGGGCTACTTTCTTTTCGCAAAACATACTTACCTCCACTTCCAATTTGACAAGGTAACTTCATATGTTGGTCTAGTTACCTAATACGTATTGTAATAGCCCGGGCGATAATTAGGCAAGGTTAACTTGTTCATTTTAGCGTCTAGTTCAGAGCATTTACATTACGTTTAAGCGGAGATATCTGCACGTTCAAGCACATTACCATTAAGGTAATGCACATAGTCGACATGTTCGGTGCATGATCGTGCGTTATTGTGTGGAATGCAGGTAAGAAAGTAACTTTCGTGCGCAACAAATTTGCGTAAAAAAACCCGCTCAAAGGCGGGTCATTCTGTTGCATCGCTTGATGGTACAGCTTCGCGAAAGCATACCTGTATTATGCAGTTTCTTTGGCTATTTTCAAGTTATTTTTGCAATTTTCTTCATTTTCAATGCAGATAGCTGCACGAACGGCGAAGAACACCGAAGAATTGAATATTTCAATGCACCAACGCACCCTGTCATCCACCTGGTCGCGTGTCAGCCATGGGGCGTAATGATTTTGCATATAGCGCCCAAGTACTGACACGGTATTGTTGCGGCCCGTATAGAACAGCTTGCCAATCACATAGACCGGGTTGTCATGTTTCATAGACGCCAGTACCGCTTTTTCCATGAAGTCGCATTCCTCCCCTACATCAGCAGCCACCAGCATTGATTCCAGAGAGCGTTGAGGCCAGAGGATGGTGGTTGCCTTCTTTAATTGTTCTTCACCGCGATAGCCGAGTGTGCGCAAGTCCGCCATTACTTTCACGATACGGGCCGCACTTTCATCGTCCCACTGTTCAGGCATGATTTGCCCCCATACGCCGTTGCCGCCGCTGCACTTCAACTTCCCATCAGTATTGCCGCCGTACATATCACCCCAGGCGTTTAGTAAGGAGGTGATCCACAATGTTTGTAGACGGGTCAGTCGCTGGAACTTGCCCAGGTACTTCTTGCGAGAAACACCGGCAACAGTTGTCCATGCGTTGTGTTTTATTTGTCGTCTCTGATTCGGGGTCATGCTGCCTTCTCCTGCTTCAATGCTTTGCGCTTAGCTTTATATGTGTCGCGGATGCCTTCATAGTCACTTCGGCCTAACTTGCTTACCTTGGGTGGTGGCCCCATCAACCGGTCAAAACGTGCCTGGCCTATTTTGGCTATCAGATTAGGGCGGTATTCACTCAGATTCGCGGACTTGAAGTTGTTACAGACCGAGCACTGCTTATGGCAGTTATCTTCATCAAAGCGCAGCTCAGGATTGCTCCCTACGGTGCGGTAATGCCCGGCATGGTATTGGCCTTCATGGTGGCGACCGCAGCTGATACATGGTTCATCTGCGTCACGTTCGCGGATATACGCGTTGAATTCCGTCTGGGCCAGGTTGATGAAATAACGCAGAGGCTTAACCGCCAGCTTGCGAATCTTCAGCTTGTCCTTACGTACCCTTTCCTCCTGGCGTTTGCGTGCGTCACGCTGGTAGTGCATCGCGCAGAGCGGGCCGCAAACTTTCTGCAAGTACTTCTCCGGCGTAAATGTCGTTCCACACTGAGCACAGACCTTGTCCTTGTACTGCTTGGGCTTAGTTGGCTTTTTCATTTTTTCCCTCACGGTGGAATATCCACTCGTAGACCTCTGAGCCGTTAAGCAGCAGATCGTTGAAGTCGCCAGATTTAGGCCAGCGGACTGAGACTTGTTGGAGATCGTTTTTTGCCAAGAGATTGGCACGAGCGCATTCAAAGGCGGCGGCGTGGCCCGTAGCAGATGCGTCAGCATCAGCGAAGATGATCAGACGCTGTACGCCACGGGGTACGCGGAACTTCTTCATGAAAGTGGCGTTCAGCGTCGCCCAGGTGTTGCACTGGGTTATTTGGTGGCAGGAAAGCGCGGTCTCTATACCTTCTGCGATACCCAACGTTGCAGACGGCGGAAACATACGAATGGCAACAGAGGTGGCGTGTTCAAGGTAGCTGTCCTCTTGCAGTCGCATCATTTTCTTCGGTGCGCCAGCAACGGTGGCTTTCTGGTCGCCGTCCAACAGGGTGCGGTGCAAGTAGCACAGTTCGCCCTTGTCGTCCGTTGCCAATGCATAGATAGACTGGTATTCACCACCGGCAGCGCGTTGACGATCGCAATAACGCACGTTCTCGATCGGCAGGCTGGTGATACCTCGCTGTTTTAGATAGCGGTCAGCGCCAGTGCCGCGTAAACCTGTTAACCCTGCAAACTTGCAGCTGACGCGTTGCCGTTGGGAGGCTATACCAGAAGAAGGGCCACCAGCCTGATAACTCTCTTCCGGTGAATATGTGCGCCCCACCAGCTTATCGACCTCTGACGCCAGCGTTTTGAAGTCCTTCCCGGTAGCGCCGGTTAACAATGCCCAACCGTCACCTGCGCCGCATGAACAAATGTAGGAGCCGGTCCCGTTCTTATCGTCACAACGGAACTTCCCCTTACGCCCACACAGCGGGCATTCCCCCTTAAAATGTTTTTTGCCGGTAATCGGTGGTAAGCCGTAGAAATCGAATATTTTTGACCAGTGACCTATAGCTGCCTGTTTGGTATTCATGCGGCTTTCCCCTGCTTAGATTTTGCGTAGGCAATCTGTGTTGATTTGATGAAGTTGCTCACCACCGGCGTGATAGCCATTGGCGTTCTGTGCAGCCCGTTGGGCCATGTGTCGAATTTTTTTCGGTAGACGTGCGAGCACCAGCCATCGCTAACAGGTTTACCCTGTGCGCTTCGGGTGCGTTGGTAATAGAGGATTTGACTCCACCAGGCTTGCTTAACTGCCGTGGTGACTACTTCCTTGGCTTGCTTAACTTTCTTGAGCCCGCGTGTTTTGTCAGTGTCGATGTCTTCACCAGCGATCGGCTTGAAACCACATTTCGGGCAGATGTATATACCGACCGGTTTCACGTAATGACATTGGGTACATTCTTTCGGCAGGCGTTCCGGCAGTTCGGTTCTGACCACACGGGCCGGGGCATCCTCCATCCCGTCAGACGTGGCAGGCAGGTAGTCATATTCGATATCGTCGGGATAGCCCATCTGATGGACGGTGCCGGTATGGTCGAAGATGATGCAGTGATCTTTCCCTGGCGCAGGGCGCAGACCACGGCCAAGAATCTGAATCCAGCGTATTTCTGATTTAGTCGGGCGGGCAAAAATGATGCAGCGGACGTCACTGTCAAAGCCAGCCACCAGCACCCCAACGTTGATGATGATCTTAGTGATGCCCTGTTCAAAGCGGCTGATCGTCAGTTGGCGTTCTTCATGGGGTGTTGATGCCGTCATAACCTCAACCATTACACCCGCCCGGCTGAATTCAACGGTCACGTAATTGGCGTGGGCCACGTTGACGCAGAAACAGATCGTCGGGCGGTCTTCGCCATTCTCCAGCCAGTTCTTGACGATATCGCCCACCAACGTCGGGTCACTCATGACCTCGCCGGATTGCGTTTCGTTGTAGTCCCTGCCATAACCTGCTTGTACCGACGTTTTCACATCGCTCATGTCAGGGTGTGATGGTGCGTAAAATTCGTATTTGCTGAGTGCGCCAATTGCGATCAGCTCTTTCATCGTGGTCGGTTTGATCAGCTTCTGGTAATACGTCCCAAGCCAGGCGGAGAACGGTGTACCGGACAGGCCGATAACCTTCACGTCGGTGTTTCTCGTCAGGTGGTCGATGATTTCCAGAATCTTTTTGCGCTTCAGGTGGGCTTCATCAATGATCAGCAGATCGATGTTTTCCGGGAAGTCACGACGGATAAGCGTATCGGCAGAGGCAATTTGAATAAGGCGGCCCGGGTCATAGGCCGGGTGGTCACGCCAGATATAGCCAATCTCTTCAGCAGGCAAGCCGTACTCAATGAAGCGGTTAGCTGTTTGGTCAAGCAGGACGGTATACGGGGCCACAAACATTATGCGCATGTTGCGACTGATGAACCCGCTGGCTATAAGCGCAGCGATTGCCGTTTTGCCGAACCCTACCGGCGCATACATCATGAATGAGTCGTGTTGCTTCCATGCCGAGCGCAGCATATTCAGTGCAACAATCTGTTTTTCGCGTGGCTGGATGGTAAGCATCATCGTTTCATTCCTCGTTTTATCGTCTAGCCGTCTAAATTTCCGTTTGGCGCTTTTTAACAACTCGATCCCTTAAAGATCTTCCCTCTGGTAAAGCCTGTTCCTGCCCCCACACCCCAACCCGATCACCCCCCTTTCCCCCCTCTTACCCTTCCCCTCTCCCCCGTTTAAAAAAAAAACCGCTAAAAATTTTCATGCCGCTTTCCCGTTCTGCCCCACCAGCGGTGGCGCTGTTGTTAATCCCTGGCCTGCCCGTGAATACCGTTCGACGTAGGTTCTGAGCCGTGTATTCGCTGCCCTGCGGCCCGCGTTGTCTTGCTGGTATGAAACCTCTGCGAGGTCAAATGCAGCCTGGTAAGCCTCCGCGTATGCGAGCGCAATCTTTCCGCGTTGCGCAGGCGGTAACATGCCAAGCTGTTCTTGAATCCATACGGCATCCTCACGGCAAAACACCGTGGGCATGACGGTTCGAACAAACGCTGCAGACTGCATACGCTTACCTCACGGGTTTAGGTTCCTCTGCGGGGCAGAACACGCTGTAAAGCAAGATGACGTGCTCCTGGAACGTTGCCATCAGGCGGTGAGTGTTCTCGTCCAACGCCTGACGTTCAACGTCGTCAATCTCGCCGTCTTCAGTGAATTTGCGGACTAATTCGGAGTGCTTGCCGATGTATTCGATAGCTTCCATCAGCTTGCTGTTGATATCGTCGCGATCGATATCCTCTACTTTCGGCAGAGGTACGTTCACGCTGTGCGATTGACGGGATACGGCGTCGGCAAAGTGCGTATTTCCACCAGCACGCTGCAACACCATGAACCAGCCAATCGGAAAAATTTGATTGCTGTTTGGGCGAAGACGGTTAAACAGCGCGTCCTCAGTAACTCCAAGCCAGTTAGCTGCCTCTGCATAACCGCCAGGCAGACCAGTGATGATTTTACGGGCGGCACTGATCACCCATTCAGGCTGTTTCTCTGCCTGCCAATCCGGCGCTTTTTGCTGTGACACAGTTGTATTCCTCGGGCTGTGGTTACATCGTGCAGACCTTTAGGCCATACTTCGATACATCAGGTGTTAGGCGGCTTTCTCTTTCAGAACTGCAAACACCAAAACTTCTTTTGAAACAGGCTCAATGCCTGAAAACTTACGGGTAGCCTTCTCAATTCTCTCGGCCATATCGGGAGAGGCACGTCGATTGCTATAAGCGATCTGGTCCAGGTACCCGGTAGAGGTTCGAGAGAGCTGAGCAAGACTTTTCCAGTCGGCTTTTGAAGCTGACTGCCTCCAGCGGAGTAAATCGTTGCTCATTAAAATTTACCTTCGTGGTTAAAGATAAAGTGAGTTTATCTTTGTGATAAATTTTATGCAAGACGAATTTATCATTGCGCATATTTATCATTTTGCTAATAGATGGGAACATCTAGGAATGGAAACTAAAGACATACGCCGCAATAACTTGCGCGACCTGATGGACAGCTACGTTCAGGCAGGTAAAACGAAGGCCGAGTTTGCAGAGATGGCAGGATTGCCACCAGCACAGCTAAGCCAGCTAACAAGCAGAACACCGGCACGCAATGTCGGTGATATCGTTGCGCGTAGAATAGAGAAGAGTTTGTCATTACGTCATGGGTGGCTTGACGTGCCGCATGATGTTACAGAGGCACCACACAACAAAGAATCAGGGCAGGTACCCTCCCCGACTAATAATTACAGCTTAAATACTGTCGGAAACAATTATACTGATCATCCATACAGGATAGAGCTGTTGGATTCGGAACATAGTTGTGGGGGCGGCCATATGAATAATGATTATCCTGATATAGTTCAGTCCATTGAGATTGATCCTGAATACGCAAAGAGGATGTTTGGCGGCAGGCCTGCAGAGTCATTGAAGATATCAACTGCATCAGGTGACAGTATGAAAGGGACTATATCGCCAGGTGAACTGGTAGTTATTGATGTTACGGTCCATTCTTTCAAAAGTGATGGGATTTATGCGTTTACGTACGGCGCAGCATCTCATATCAAGAGACTACAGATGGTCAAAGATAAGCTGGTAGTTATCAGCGACAACACCTCTTATGAAAAATGGGAAATTGATCGTAGCAATGAAGATCAGTTCCGCATAGAGGGTTTTATCGTTGGAAAATGGCTTATGGAATATTCCCGTTTAGGCTAAAGCGTTCCCCTACCCCCATCCTCCACATCAAAAATGCCAGCTTTTAGCTGGTTTTTTTTCGTCCACGTCAAAATTGATAAATTGATTTATCATTGAATATCAAAAAGTTAATCTAAAATCCCTTCTAGCCCACTATTTATTTATCATTTTGGTATTTACCATTATTTATCTTTGAGATAAATTAACTCCCATCAACACCGCAACGCCACCAGCAAACCACCGCCACAAACGTTACGGGAATGGCAGGAAGCCAACAGGAACACGCATCAGGTGAGCGACGTAATCACCCACAGACCCCGAGAGGGACCGACCTGTTTCGTTCTTTAAGGAAAGAGTGGATTTACCCTGCCGCTGCCAATACGGGGCGGTAGGCATAAGACCACTGAGGAGTAACACGATGAGCGACACCGAATTCCAAGGTAGTGCAGGCCCGTGGCGATACGACGCTAAAACCGGTCGCCTGTTAGACAGGAATGATGAGGTTATTTGCGGCTTCCGAGCCGAGTCTGACTTCTCCGGCTGCACTGATGCCATTCACGGCACGTTATTAGCAGCAGCGCCCGCCCTGCTGGAAGTCCTGCAAGAAATTATCAGAGGTAGCAACAGCATACGCCTTGGCAAAGCAACAAAAGCTAAGGCAATAGAAGCCATCAACAAAGCGCTGAACTGGGAAGGCGACGAAAACTGGATGGATGATGAGGACTCATGAAAATCATCTTAACCAAGCGCTGCCGCCGCAGGGCGCGACGGGAGATGCGTGCTATTCGATGTGCGGCAATTCGCAAGTTCGGCCATAGCGACGTTTCCAGCTACCTGAATCGCCTGGTGCGCTGGTACTTCTGAATTAAATAGCCCCGGCTGCAGACGCCAATCTTTGCCGGGGCATGACCAGTAGAACGGAGATTCAACATGATCAATCTGAATGTTAACACAATCGTTGTAGACGGTATGCGCACTGCCCCATCCGTGCAGGCCGTTCGCCTCACCTTCTTTGCCCGTCTGCGCAAAATCCTCTGCCAGAAAGGCCACCCGCTCTAATAGCTTTGCTGTGTGTAGTCTTTGGCGGCCAGACCGAACTTCAACCCATGAGGAGTGAAGATAATGTTCATAGGCTGGTCGCCCTTTTTCATAGAGAAAAGAACTTAGGCATCCATTAACCATGGAGGGCGTCACCCGGCCTGAGTTCTTCTCTGTATGTGACGAGGAGAAATATCATGTCAGAAAATAAAAGCACCCCATTTAGCCAACAACTGGCTTATATCAACCGTGGCGCACTCGATGCCGAACTTACCGAAGCGCTCACCGAGGTAATTAAACAAGTCCGCGAAACTGGCAAGAAAGGCGCTATTACTCTGACGCTTAATTGCCAGATGTTGAACACCCGCGACGAAAACACAATGAAGATCACGCCCAACATCAAGAAATCCATTCCTGAACTTGATCGGGCTGACACCATTATGTTCTCAACCGCAGACGGCGACTTAATGCGTGATGATCCATCGCAAGTGCAGATGGATTTGAAAGTGATTGATACCAAGCCTGCCACTGCGCCTATTAAATTAGCGCAGAACAGCTAACCCCCCCCCCCAACCATCCATAACTGGAAAGGATATTAAATGGACATTACCAACAATAATGAATCCGTTAAGCATATTGCCGAACTGGCAGTAACAAATAGCTTAATTAAAACTGACATTCCCTACGCAATTGTACCGCGTGATTACCGGGTTGAATCACTGAAAGACTTCATCGTTGATGAAGAACAGGTTAAGCAACACGTTGCTGTTATCTCACCCTCATCGTTAATTGGCTATGTAGTCCGCTTCAAAGATGAGCGCAGTGTTATTTTCGCCGACACTGAAAACACTCGCTTCCGCGCGGTGCTTGACTATCACTTGGATGGCAAAACACCGTTCAAAAATACGCACGTCGTTACATATGACTGCCCTCTGTCCGATGAGTGGAAAGCGTTTAATAAATTTGACGCTGAAAAAATGGATCAGGTGACGTTTGCAGAATTTATTGAGCAGTATATTAACTGTATTGCGCCAGCCTCTGATTCAAACCTCACATCAGGCAACGCACTTTTAGAAATGGTACTGGCCTTCCAGGAAACACGCACATCTGAATTTAAAGCGGTCACTCGTCTGAATGATGGCACATATCAAATGGCTTTCAGTAACGAAAAAACTGGCAGTGGCAACACGCAACTGCCGGAAAGAATCGCTCTGGCCATTTCACCATTCCATAACGGCACGCCATATCAGATTGATGCTCGCATTCGCTACCGTCTCCGCGAAGGGAAGCTGGCTCTCTGGTATGAGCTGATCGACCCGAAAAAAATCATTGAGCATGCGTACAACGAAATTCTAGTCGACCTGCAAAACCAACTGCCGGACGTGCCTCTTTTCGAAGGCCGCATTTAAGCCTGATTAAATCCCAATAAAGTGAAGCCTTATGCGCCGCCGTGTGTGGCGCATAGTGAAGCATTTTCACCCCTCAGAATGGATAGATAAATTATGGCAACTTTAAGTCAGCGTTATTCAGCAAGAGAAAGCATTGGCTCGGATATTGCGACAAGGAAAACATTTTTAGTACCTCTGGATGAAATTTATATAGAGGAGGGTTTTAACGTTCGTGAACTTTCTCAAGAAAATATTGAGGGGTTTAGGGACGCGTGGATGGCTGAAAATGAGTATATTCCGCCATTAGTTGTTGAGGTTACTGAGCGAGGCGTAAAAGTTATTGATGGGCACCACCGGTATAGCGGTGCGTTGCTTGCAAGAGAAGCTGGCCACAATCTTGTGCGTATTGAATGCAAGGATTTTGCAGGCTCAGAAGCCGATAAAATCGCCCTAATGATTACTAGTTCTCAAGGTAAACCACTCTCTCCAATTGAGCGTGGAGCGGCTTATCAGCGGCTTGTGAACCAGGGCTGGACCAACGCAGAGATCGCCAAAAAAGTTAAGCGGTCTGAGTCTGACATTCTCCAGCACCTTCAATTG
Source organism: Serratia sp. AXJ-M (assembly GCF_046531865.1). Lineage (NCBI taxonomy): Bacteria > Pseudomonadati > Pseudomonadota > Gammaproteobacteria > Enterobacterales > Yersiniaceae > Serratia > Serratia sp. AXJ-M. Next base: position 4,046,994 of record NZ_CP059394.1, read on the forward strand.
CAGGAATGCACCCCATACGTTAAAAGCCTGGTTCGCACCGGTTCAATGAATTACGCCCTGGCAATCAGCATCAACCGCGAGCACGGCGTTTATGCTGACAAAGAAGCCGCTAGATTAATGAAAAAGGCAGAGGACGCTGGTAAGACGAAAGTCACTAAGAGCATCGCCCAACCACAATTCAGCGCCAAAAAAGCCCGCCGGATGCTGGAGTTGCTCTTTGACGCCGTTCCCATTGTTAATGGTGATAGCGACATGCTTATGCTTTCCAAAGGCAGCAAAGACGAGGTGATGCAGATAATCAGTGATTATCGCAATGAAGCCCACCAGCAATGAGCGTCAATTTGAACAACGCGCCTTCGTGGATAACCGCCAAGGCGCTGGAAATATTAAACCAGTTCAGCGCCTGTCAAATATTCCCCAGAAAAACCCACGGTAAAAAATACTTCACCTTCCGGGTTAATAAGCGTTGGCGGTTACTTTCAAAAGATGACGGCCAGAATTGGCAGTTGCTTACCCACAATGATTACAACTCAGTAATCGGTAATTAATTTACCTTATTGGAAAACGTCAAATGACCGTAACCGTGAATTCTTATTTCTGCGGCGCTGGCCTTATGGATGTAGGACTGATGAATGCAGGCATTACAGTTAAACAAGCTTTCGAGCTGGATGCTGACGCCTGCAAAACCTATCGCCACAACCTTGGTGATCACGTTAAGCAGTGCGATATCAGTCAAGAGCTCGTATTCGAACAGGGTGCCAGTGATGGGATGGTCTTCACCTACCCATGCACCAAGTACAGCACCATTGGCGACATTCACGGGGTGCGAACCGGTGATGACTTGTTTCTGCATGCGCTACGCCATTTCGCGCTGGCACAGCCTGAATTCTACGTGATCGAGAACGTGCCTGGAATGCGAGCCTTCCCGGTTGTGATGGAAGCGATGACCCGCATGCCTGATTACTTCATCCAGGTGTTTTGTCCTATCCAGTCCGAAACGTGGCTACCACAGCGCCGAAACCGATTAATCATTATCGGCACCCGGCGTGCGTTTTCCATCAGGCCCCCTGAGAAGTTCAAGCCGCTGTCCTTGAGTGCTGTTTTGGAAGAAGACCCACAGGTGACTTTGCCAAAGGCCATCAAGGCGAGACTCAGTGGCTCATACCGGGATTTACCGATTATCAGTGACCCGGCACGCGGAGATATCGCCCCAACGTGTGTGGCACATTATGCGAAGGATAAGAGCACTCGACTTGTTGTCGATAAACGCTTCCCTGACGGAGTTCGCCCGTATTCAGTGCGTGAATATGGTCGCCTGCAGGGTGTACCTGACTGGTTCAGATTTCCCGTGTCAGATACCGCAGCGTACAAGCAGATTGGCAACGGGGTGAGTATTCCCGTGGGCGTCTGGATTGGGGCAGAAATGATTCGCTACATGAGGCAACGCAGAGGGTCTCAATATGGTTAAGTTCACGCAAACCTTCATTCCGTGTCGGCAGTTCAAGTACAACCCTCAACGGAATACTTGCAGAGGCCCCGGAGGGTAGGAATGCAAAAAATTGAGAACAAGCTTAAATAGATTAGGAAATAACGATATAATTGTGCGTATTGCGAGGAATAGAGTCCAAGGAGTAAAAATTGAGCGCTACGTCGATACAGTCTTCGTTGGAAATTATGAATTTTATATCCAAAATCATCGTCCCGCTAGTTGTAGCAGCATTCGCTGCATATTTTTCTGCCAAATTTGCTCTAAATAAGTTCTACAAGGAAAAATGGTGGGAGAAGCGTCTGCAAACTTTCACCGAGATCATCAATATTGCGTATCGAATCAAAATGGCTAATGAGTACCTCCTGGATTGCGAATATGAAAAAATGGAAGGTTTAGAATCAAGATTTAAGCCGCATCCTAAAGAAATTGAGGAGAAGTTGTTAGCCGCATACTGGCTTGACCTTCAAGAGCTTGAAAGAATAGCACAATTAGCTGATTTCACATTAACTGCAAATGTCAAAATCATTTTAGATAACTTCGTAAGTGCCAGAAAAAGAATAATGGATGACTGTTACGACGATGCTCTTAGCAGTTTAGAAGCATCTGAAAGGGATTTCGAGCTTACAAAAAAGTTACTTACTGACCTAGTCTCAGAAGCTAAAAAAGAGTTAAAAATTCATTAACTCTCTGAGATTTTCCTTAAAATTTCTTATAAAGCCCGCTGCTAAGTGGGTTTTTTTATGCCTGGAGAAAAGTTGATGAACCATTTAATGCTTGACCTTGAAACTATGGGTAAGAAGCCCTGCGCTCCTATTGTGGCCATCGGAGCCGTACTCTTTTCACCGCGCAACGGCGAACTGGGGGAATCGTTCTATACCGCTGTTGACCTGCAAAGCGCTATGGCCAATAAGGCGACACCTGACGCCGATACGATTATTTGGTGGATGAAGCAAAGCAGCGAAGCCCGCGCGGCGATCTGCGTTGAAGGTGCGCCGTCGTTGCTGTCTGCGTTGTATGACCTGAATAAGTTTATCCGGGCCAATGCCGCCAATCCTCGTAGCCTGCGCGTATGGGGGAACGGCGTTGTATTCGATAACATTATCCTGCGTGAGTCTTACCAGCGTGAATGCGTTCCGTTACCGTGGGAATGGTACAACGACAGAGACGTGCGCACTATCGTCGAGCTTGGCCGCGAGGTTGGCTTTGATCCTAAGCGTGATATGCCGTTTGACGGCGAGCGTCACAACGCCTTAGCCGATGCTATCCACCAGGCGAAGTATGTTTCCGCAATTTATCAGCGCCTATTTTCAGGCCACCAGCAAGATTAAATCAAGGGGGGTTCATGAATAATAATAAAGAAGGTTCAGAGCTGGATTTGCTAACCCCAGAAGAGGTATGCAAACTTATTGGAGGGGTTACTACTAAAACTTTGAGGGATTGGAACAATAATCACCGTCACCGGCAGATTTTAGCGCCCATTCGGTTTACACATAAAGTAGTCCGATATGAGCGCAAAAATGTTTTGGCTTTTATTGCTAAATGCAGAAGCGCTTATTAACGTTTCTTTCTTAACAACGCGACCTGAGCGAGTATGCTAGTCTCATGGGCTTCAAAGGCCAGCCGCTTTAATGCCATTTCTTCGTTTAAAATCTCATCCGAGAAATCATAGAATTCCCCCATCGGGTCTGATTCCTTGTCAGAGTGATGCATGCAAAGAATGCTAATTTCTTTCGAGTCACTGCGAGAATGTCCCTTGTTACGCATCGCAGCAATGATATTGCTCTTGAGGAATTTACGGCACATTGTATTGAATGCACCTTCCTTTCCCTTCACAGTGCCATCGTGTCTAACACCCTTCACGGCGTTCTCTGGGCTGTATGTTTTGATAAGCTTGTCCAGAGAACGTTTGGCGAATGGTTTTTCCGGGTCACGCGGCTGAAGGAAAACATACTCTTTATTGCACCCTTCTACAGAATCCCTCCATTTCTTCTGCTCATCCAAAATTTGCCTGATACCAGGCGTGATTGGGAGTCGGAATTCCTTCTGCGTTTTCATCGCCCCTCTCATACCAATCACACCAGCAGGATAGACAATCTCTCCCGCCTCTTCGTTAACAAAACTCCATCGCAAATTTCCGACATTGATCGGGCGAACTCCCGTAAGGATCATATACCTCATGGCATTTTTTTGATGCACTGAGCTGGCGGCAGCTATGTTCAACCATAGACCGGCGATCGACTCAATATCGGTGTAAAGACGGGTCGGCGTCGGTTTCTGTACCCGTGAAGATATATAATCGCTTGGCAAACTTGCGGCTACATTACGTCCATTGCAGTATCGCGGCGCACCAAATTTCCAGAAGCGTCGTAGTTCTGCTGATAACTCCAGAGCTTGGTTATTGGACTTTGTTTCAATCCAGAGGTCGAGAACCTCAAGCAGCCTGTTGTACGTTATATCGCTGAAAACTTCACGCTCACCAAATGCGGCGGCAATCTGCTTTGTCCTGGTGCAGTAAGTTTTATAACTATCCTGCCCCAGCTTTTGACGCTCAACCTTCGCCTGTAAATCCCCTTCATATTCTTTGATGGCCATCTGAACTGACTCAGCCTTCAAGCCATTATCCGCAATATCCTTCGCCTTTTCCCTGGCAATCTGAATAGCTAATTCTGGCCACTCCCCTAACTTTTTACCCTTCAAACCCATCTTTTTAGGGAACTCAGCATAGAACGTAACCTTTCCTGCTTTACTGAAATCTATACGGAGATAGTTGTCCTTTTCGTACTTCGAGCGCCGAGCCTGCCCTACGTGCGCTAAAATGATTTTGGCAGCAGTAACACAGATTCTTATGTGTGAGCTTGCGTATGGTGGTTTGCAGTCCTCCCAACGCGCAGATGCGGCTAAGAACTCATCATTATTGGGGTTATCCTGCATCTGTGTTACAGTGCGCGGCATTGATATTTCCTTGTATCAGAGGCCACCAGCTTGAAGCTCACACATGAGGTTATATCTGGAGGCTAAAAAGGGCATGTGTTGCCATTCTGTGTTGCTGAACATGGTTTTTCAATGTTTGAAATACTGTATAAATATACACATAGTGCGGAATCGTGCGCAATAGGAAATGCAGATAACTGCATGATTTAAATAGAATAAAAGCGTAAGTGATTGATATGGCTTTACTAATTACAAAGCGGTGCATCAACTGCGACATGTGCGAACCGGAATGCCCAAATCAGGCCATTTCGATGGGCGATGATATCTACCAGATCGATACCGATCGCTGTACCGAATGCGTCGGTCATTACGATATCCCAACCTGCCAGCAGGTGTGCCCGATCGACAACACCATTATCGTCAATCCAGAGCACCGCGAAACCAACGAACAGCTGTGGGACAAATTTGTGGTGCTGCATCATGCCGATCGGCTGTGACACAGAAATTCAGATCGACAAGGGCGCCAACAGGCGCCCTTTTTTTCATGGCCGATCGCCGGCTTACCCTTCGATAATCACCGTCGCGCAAGCATAACGGCGTTCATCTGCCAGCGAAACGTGAATGGAGGTGACCCCCATTTGCTGCGCCAGCTCGGCGGCGCGAGCATGCAAGCGGATATTCGGCTTGCCGAGACCGTCGTTGAACACTTCAAACTGATTAAACGCCAATCCGTTTCGTATCCCGGTGCCGAAGGCCTTGGCGGCAGCTTCTTTCACCGCAAAACGCTTGGCAAGAAAGCGCACCGGCTGCTGATGCTGCTGATACACTTCCCATTCGGCATCGCTCAGTACGCGACGCGCCAGGCGATCGCCGCTGCGCTCGACAACCGCTTCGATACGCGCCATTTCAACGATATCGGTGCCCAGCCCCAGCACGGCCATTAGCGGCGCGCTTCACGCATCAGCAGTTTCATATCCGTCACCGCCGCCGGCAGGCCGCACATGACCGCCTGGCCGATAATCGCATGACCGATATTCAGCTCATGCATTTCCGGCAGGGCCGCGATCGGCTGAACGTTATGGTAAGTCAGGCCGTGGCCAGCGTTGACCTTCAGACCTTTCTCTGCGGCGTAGGTGGCGGCAACGGCGATACGATGCAGCTCGGCTTTGACCGCCAGTTCGCCTTCAGCTTCCGCATAAGCGCCGGTATGAATTTCAATGTAAGGGGCGCCCACCGCGACCGCTGCATCAATTTGGCGATGATCGGGATCGATAAACAGCGAAACCAGAATACCGGCCTGCGCCAAGCGTTCAACGGCGATGGCCATTTTTTCCTGCTGCCCGGCAACGTCCAGCCCACCTTCGGTCGTCACTTCTTCGCGTTTTTCCGGTACCAGACAGCAAAAGTGCGGTTTCAGCTCAACGGCGATATCCACCATTTCATCGGTCACGGCCATTTCCAGATTCATGCGCGTCTGGATGGTCTGGCGCAAAATGCGAACATCGCGATCGGTGATATGACGACGGTCTTCGCGCAGGTGCACCGTGATCCCGTCAGCCCCTGCTTGCTCGGCAATAAATGCCGCCTGAACCGGATCCGGATATTGGGTTCCGCGCGCGTTACGTAACGTGGCGATGTGATCGATATTGACGCCCAGCAGCAAATCAGCCATGACAACCCTCTAAAAAACGATTTTCAGTGGCCGTAGTTTACACGCGGGTGCAGTAGCGCAAAAGGAGAAAAGGTCAGGCGTCGTCGACCGGCGTATCCGGCTGTTTACGGACAAACTGACGGAACAGCTCGCGGCTCTTGAGCGGCTTACCGCCCAGGTAGGGTTTTAGCGCCATGCGGGTAAAACGCTTGGCGGCACGCAAGGTTTGCACATCAGGGAACTGACGCTCCGCCAGCGCGCGTAATTCGCGGCCGGTAAAGCTGTAGTGATCCACCACCAGACTGGCGATAAAGCCTTTTTCCTCACGGTAGCGGTAGGTCATGCCATCATCGACCGGCAGACCACTGCCGGCGCAGTGCAGGAAGTCCAAGCCGTAACCCAGGTGATTCAGCAAGGCCAATTCGAACTGGCGCAGTGCCTGCTCCGGCGAAACGTCTTCTGCCGCCAGCGCCTGCAAACATTGCAGATAGTCGAAGAACAATACCGAGTAATTGGCTTCCTGCTCAAGCACCCGTGACAGCAGCTCATTCACGTAGAGGCCGCTGTACAGCATAATGCCGCTGAGAGGTAAACCTAGGGACACCGCTTCGGCGTTACGCAGCGTTTTGACTTCGCCACGACCGCCCCAGCGGACTAACAGAGGGGTAAAGGGCTGCAGACAACCCTTCAGATTAGAACGACGGCTGCGCGCGCCTTTTGCCAGCAAGCGCACCCGTCCATGACCTTCCGTAAACATATCCAGCATCAGGCTGGTTTCACTGTACGGTCGTCCATGCAGGACGAAAGCGCGCTCCCAGCCGTCCATTGGAGAGGTTATTTCAGATCGTCGGTATAGCCCAGGCTACGCAACGCACGTTCGTCGTCCGCCCAGCCCGATTTCACTTTCACCCACAGTTCCAGATGCACTTTGGTTTCAAACATCTGTTCCATGTCCTGACGGGCTTCGATACCGATGGTTTTGATCTTCGCACCTTTGTTGCCGATGACCATTTTCTTCTGGCCTTCGCGCTCAACCAGGATCAGACCGTGCACGTTGTAACCACCGCGCTCGTTCGGCACAAACTGTTCGATCTCAACCGTCACCGAGTAAGGCAACTCTTCACCCAGGAAACGCATCAGCTTTTCACGGATGATTTCCGACGCCATAAAGCGCTGGGAACGGTCGGTGATGTAATCGTCCGGGAAGTGGTGTTCCGCTTCCGGCAATACCTTGCGCGCGATAGCGGCGATGGTATCGACATTCATGCCTTTCTCCGCAGAGATTGGCACCACATCGAGGAAGTTCATCTGTTGACTGAGGAACGCAATGTGCGGCAACAGCTTGGACTTGTCGGTGACGTTGTCGACCTTGTTGATCGCCAGCACAACCGGGCATTTCAGGCTGCGCAGTTTGTTGACCACCATTTCATCGTCGGCGGTCCAGTTAGTGCCTTCAACTACGAAGATCACCAGCTCGACGTCGCCGATTGAGCTGCTGGCGGCGCGGTTCATCAAACGGTTGATGGCGCGCTTTTCTTCGATGTGCAGACCCGGGGTATCGACGTAAATGGCCTGATAGGCGCCATCGGTGTCGATACCCATAATGCGGTGACGGGTCGTCTGCGGTTTACGCGAGGTGATGGAGACTTTTTGCCCCAGCAGTTGGTTCAGCAACGTGGATTTGCCCACGTTGGGACGACCGACTATCGCAATAAAACCACAGTATTGTTTTACTTCGCTCATTCAAGCTCCAGATTTTTCAGCGCTTGTTCCGCTGCCGCCTGCTCGGCTTTACGACGGCTTGAGCCGGTACCCATCACGGGTTCGCTCAAACCACTCACCTGACAGTGGATAGTAAACTCCTGATCGTGCGCCTCACCGCGAACCTGCACCACCAGATAAGAAGGTAATGGCAGATGACGACCTTGCAAAAACTCCTGTAAACGGGTTTTGGGGTCTTTCTGCTTATCACCGGGGCTGATTTCGTCCAACCGGCTGCGATACCAGTCCAAAATCAGTCGTTCAACAGTTTGAATATCGCTATCCAGGAACACGCCGCCAATTAAAGCTTCCACCGTATCCGCCAGGATTGATTCGCGGCGGAATCCACCACTTTTCAACTCACCCGGCCCGAGGCGAAGACACTCGCCCAGATCGAACTCGCGCCCCATCTCCGCCAGCGTATTGCCACGCACCAGCGTGGCACGCATGCGGCTCATATCGCCCTCGTCTACGCGAGGAAAACGATGATAGAGCGCATTGGCGATGACAAAACTAAGAATAGAGTCACCCAGAAACTCAAGACGTTCATTGTGTTTACTGCTGGCGCTACGGTGAGTTAACGCTTGCAGCAAGAGCTCCTGCTGTTGAAAAGTGTAGCCCAGCTTCCGCTGTAGCCTATTTATTACGATGGGGTTCATGAGTTACCAATAGATCAAGAATGCGTCAAAAACTTGCAGCATACGGAACAGGCCTGCTTCGCCGAAAGCCAATCCAAAGCTGTTTCGTTTGCAGTGGCTCCCAACAGGGAGCCAACTTTTTATCGCTCGAGCCGGTATTCTACAACGAGTGGAAATATAATGCTGCGTTTATAGACGCCTGATTAATGAATTCCACCGATGCGGCTAAATCTTACGCCGGTAGGCCATTCGCCTTCCTGCTTTTCAAAACTCATCCAGATAGCCGTGGCTTTACCCACCAGATTTTTCTCCGGTACGAAGCCCCAGTAACGGCTGTCGGCGCTGTTGTCGCGGTTATCACCCATCATGAAGTAATGACCCGCCGGCACAACCCATTCCGCCAACTGTTTACCCGGCTGCTGGTAGTAAGCGCCCACCTGATCCTGCGTGCCCGGCACGGTCAGAATATGGTGAGAAACCGAGCCCAGCGTCTCCTGGCGTTCACGCAGACGGATACCGCCCTGCGGCACGTTGTCGCTCAGCGGGATCTGGTAAAAGCCATTGCTGGCTTCGCCCATACCGCTGCGGCTGAACAATTGAACAAAGTCGCTTGGCTGCGCATCGTTGTAAGTCACCGCTAACGCGGTATCGCATGACTGACCGCTATTACAGGATGGCTGAACGGTTACGCGCTTATTGACCGGATCGTAACTTACACGGTCGCCCGGCAGGCCGACTACGCGCTTGATATAATCCAATTTAGGATCCAACGGATATTTAAATACCGCAATATCACCGCGTTTCGGATGGCCGGTTTCAATTAGCGTGGTCTGGGTAATAGGATCTTTAATGCCGTAGGCATATTTCTCCACCAGAATAAAATCGCCAATCAACAACGTCGGCATCATCGAACCGGACGGGATCTGGAAAGGTTCGTAAATAAACGAACGCACCACAAAGACCAGCAGCAACACCGGGAACACCGACGCGCCGGTTTCAATCCAACCCGGCTGCTTCGCCACTTTCGCCAGCGTTTTGTCGTCCACGGCACCCGCAGTCTGCGCATTCACCGCCGCAATTTTGGCGCGGCGGGCAGGCGCCCATTTAAAGCGCTCAAAGGCCCAAATGATCCCGGTGACCAACGTTGCCAGCGCCAGGATCAGGGCAAACATATTCGCCATGCAAACTCCCTAATTACGCGAACTAATCGCTCTTACTTACTGTCTTTGCCAACGTGCAGAATGGCCAGGAACGCTTCTTGCGGCAACTCTACGTTACCGACCTGCTTCATACGTTTCTTACCGTCTTTCTGTTTCTGCAACAGCTTCTTCTTACGGCTAACGTCGCCGCCGTAGCATTTTGCCAGAACGTTTTTACGCAGCTGCTTCACCGTGGAGCGCGCGATGATATGGGTGCCGATCGCCGCCTGAATGGCGATGTCGAACTGCTGACGAGGGATCAGCTCTTTCATCTTCTCCACCAGCTCGCGGCCACGGTATTGCGCATTGTCGCGGTGGGTAATCAGCGCCAGCGCATCCACACGCTCGTTGTTGATCAGCACGTCGACACGCACCATGTCAGAGGTCTGGAAGCGCTTGAAGTTGTAATCCAGCGACGCATAACCGCGTGACGTAGACTTCAGGCGGTCGAAGAAGTCGAGTACCACTTCCGCCATCGGGATTTCGTAAGTCAGCGCAACCTGATTGCCGTGATAAACCATGTTGGTTTGCACGCCGCGTTTTTCGATACACAGCGTGATGACGTTACCCAGGAATTCCTGCGGCATCAGCATGTGACACTCGGCGATCGGCTCACGCAACTCTTCGATATTGTTCAGAGGCGGCAGCTTGGACGGGCTATCAACGTAAATCGTCTCTTTGCTGGTAGTTTCCACTTCATACACTACCGTCGGTGCGGTGGTGATCAGCTCCAGATCGTATTCACGCTCCAGACGTTCCTGGATGATCTCCATGTGCAGCAGGCCGAGGAAGCCACAACGGAAGCCGAAGCCCAGCGCGGTGGAGCTCTCTGGCTCATAGAACAGGGAGGCGTCATTCAGGCTCAGCTTGCCCAACGCATCGCGGAAGGACTCATAGTCGTCGGAGCTGATCGGGAACAGGCCTGCATAAACCTGCGGCTTCACTTTTTTGAAGCCCGGCAAGGCCTTGTCCGCCGGCTGGCGCGCCAACGTCAGGGTATCACCCACCGGCGCACCGAGGATGTCTTTGATTGCACAGACCAACCAGCCTACTTCGCCACAGTTCAACACGTCGCGATCGACACGCTTCGGCGTGAAGATACCCAGACGATCGGCGTTGTAGGTTTGGCCGGTGCTCATGACTTTAATCTTGTCGCCCTTGCGCATGGTGCCGTTTTTAACGCGCACCAGGGAAACTACGCCCAGGTAGTTATCGAACCAGGAGTCGATGATCAGGGCCTGCAGTGGCGCATCCGGATCGCCTTGCGGCCCCGGGATATCGCGCACCAGACGTTCGAGCACTTCCGGCACGCCAACACCGGTTTTGGCGGAACAACGCACCGCGTCGGTCGCGTCGATGCCTACGATATCTTCAATTTCCTGCGCGGCGCGGTCAGGATCGGCAGCCGGCAAGTCAATTTTGTTCAGTACCGGCACCACTTCCAGATCCATATCCAGCGCGGTGTAACAGTTAGCCAGAGTCTGAGCTTCTACGCCCTGCCCGGCATCGACCACCAGCAGCGCGCCCTCACAGGCGGCCAGTGAGCGCGAAACTTCGTAAGAGAAGTCAACGTGCCCTGGGGTGTCGATAAAGTTGAGCTGATAGGTTTGACCGTCCTGCGCCTTATAATCTAGCGTGACGCTCTGCGCTTTGATGGTAATACCGCGCTCGCGCTCCAGATCCATAGAATCGAGCACCTGCGCGGCCATTTCACGTTCGGTCAAGCCACCGCAAATTTGAATGATGCGGTCGGACAGCGTCGACTTACCGTGGTCAATGTGGGCAATAATGGAGAAATTTCGTATATGCTTCATTATAAAAGTTTTTCTGCCTTGGTATTTCTGAATTACTCGCCTATAGAAACCCGCATGGACCTAAAGCGACAGTGAATGGGTTCGGCCGTCTTGCGCCTGAATCGCTGCATTCTACATGTTACAACACTGAAAACCTAGCGATCGGTGCAGTGAAGGCATTCTATTATGTGCACTTTAATGTTACAGAGCGCCCCGGGTTATGAAAGCCGATGTTAACAAAACTCAGCGTGCTCACAACACCGAGTTGCAACAGCCGTTGCCCTCCGCATTTCTTTCTCCGCCATCGGCGGGATCCGGCAGTAATACATAACCGCCAATAACGCAATAAACCCTCTCCGAGTTATTGATTAAATAATATCTGGATCAATATCTTAGAATTGCAGTCTCCCCCTTCGGCTTTAGGAAAAACCCCATATACGCCTCCCGGTAGCTTCTATAGAAATGAAGGTGAACACCGTGACAAAACATAATTCAGGGCACTACATCGGCATGCCCACCGGGGTTCACCAGCATATCTCTACGTATTGATTGGAAGGTGCAAAATGATCGATAAAGGGCAAATGCTGAGCCGGCACGATTTTTCTAAGGTCAATTGGGGCATTCTGACGGCAGCGGCGCTGCTGTTAACCATTGGTGCGGCGCTGCTGTTGCTGCCGCTGCTGAGCAATATGGATGAAAATGCAATACTGACCCTACTGCAAACCGGCGCAGCCACTATTGTACTCGGCTGTATTCTTCTGGCGCTACGCCACTATCTGCGGCCAGCGGTGACTTACCGTCTGTACGAACATGGCGTTAGGGTGATAAACCAACATAGTCACAAAGAACGCTTTATCCCCTTTGAAAAAATTGGGGATATTTATCGTTTTCGCGGCGGGCGCCTGTTTGGCGGGCTATTCGACGTAATGGCATTTCGTGCCTCGGCTGAACACCCCTGGTACCCGGTGTTCAGCAACCTGTCTCACTCCTGGCGGCTGGCGGATACCATTATTAATCAGCAGATCCAGCAACGTGGGCCGCTGGCGCTGAATGCGTTGTATCAGGGGGAAGTGCTGTCGTTTCACTATCTCAGCTGCGGAGCTCGCTGGCTGAATCATTTATTGCCCGGAAACCGACAAGGAAAACAGGTTCAAACGCTACAGTTGAGCGCAACTGCGGTTATCACGGCACAAGGATCAATCCCGATTGAACAGATCCGTGAACTCGAGAATAATCCACGACGTGGCACCATTCGACTGCTGGATAACCAGGGGAATGCGTTGTTTACGATAGGGTATTTTTCGCTGCTCAGCGCAGACCTGTTTGTCGCACTGTTAGAGCATATGATCTACAGCCGCATCCCCGCCTACCATAACCGGCGGTGACGCGGCCGAAGTTTTAACGCAGAGGTTCGTTTTCCGTCTGCAGGCGCATGGCCCCAGGCGGTAAACCAATTTGCAAAACGACAGGTTGGTAATTGGCTTGCTCGCCGAGACGATGAGCCAGACCACGCGCCAGAATAAAAGCCAGGCCACCGCCAAGCAATGCACCGAGCGCGGCAGAAGCGTCAGTACCCAGCCAGTATTGCAACAGGCTGCCACCCAGCATCATTCCCACCAGCGGCGTCAGATAAACCAGCATCGCAGAACGCAGCAAGCTGCCTTCTGCAATGCCTACTTCGACGCGTTGACCCGGCTCGAGCGGCTGCTCAATGCGTACCTGCAGTTGGTGTTCGGTTTCCGGCACCAATTCGTTTAACGCGCGCGCACCGCATCCAGAGCGAGCAGTGCAGCTGCCGCATCCGGCTTTAGGTTCACAACGCAACAGCGCCACGCCCTGTTGCCACGAGACGACCGTGGCCCACTCTTTCATCATTGTGGTGATACCTTGAAGGAAATACTGTCTGCAATACGTTTGGCCGTTGCCGGCGGCAATTCGCCAACAATGGTAATTTCATTGCCGTTACGCACTTCGGTTTGAATCGTGCGTCGACCCTGACGATAATACTGCTGGCCCGCACCGCTACCCGCAGGGCTGATATTGACCGAGAAGCTGAATAAACCATCGCTGTAAAGCCGTGACTCTACCGGCTCTGTCACATTCGGCAGTTTACGGCGATTACGCGCCACCTCGTCCACCCCAGCCGGTAACCAGCCCGTGCTCCAGCTCAGCTTGATTTTATCTACCGCAGGCAGCGACAGCAATGGTGGCAGGTTAGCTTTGATCAGCCCTTCCATCACGCCCTGCACTTGCGGCCCGACCACGAACGAAATCACCCGATATTGCTCCAGCGTTTCACCGTCGCGATCGATCAGATCCACCCGCAGTGGCAGCTTGGTATCTTCGTCCATCCAGACTATATAGCTATAGCGTGAGCCATCACGCGCAACCACGCGAATCACTTCGCAGGGACGATCGGAAATACGGGTGCTGCCAACGGAGATGAAATCGTAATATTTCGCCAGGCGGCTGAAATCGGCATAAACAATCGCCGGCAACGCATCGACGATATGATCGCCGGACAGCGTAAAGGGTTCCAAACCGGGTTCGAAATAGCTGATCCCGCCGCCGCGCTGTAACACTTCACGACGTGGACCATCCATATGCAGCAATTGACCGAGCGGCAATTGATCGATCACCGCATGACGATAACGCAGCGATTCAATCCCCTGCTTGCTGATGCTGATATAGGCGAGTTCATAATTGAGCGAACGGCTGGCACTGCTCATCTGTTGCAACAACGCCCCGGACGCAGTGGGCTGCGCCGGGGCGATGCTTGAGTAGAGCAGGCTGCCCGTCAATAGACAGACGGAGAACCAAATTTGCTTCATTACTGCTGTTGCATTCCTAAAGACTGAGTTCCGGGAACCTGAACGGCAGCCTGTTGTGGTGTGCTTTGCTCAAGCTGCAGCTGATCAGAATGCAAACGACGTTGCAACTCATAATCTTGCAGCATAGCGTTAATGCGTTTGCGCTGTTCCTGCACCTGCTGCTGTTGTCCGCTGCCGGTAGAGAAACTGTCTGCCGGCACGCCGAGGCTAACCGGTGACGCCTGCCCCATGATTGGCAGGGTAGTGAACGCTGGTGATTCAGCGGCAGCCGATTGCTCAGCCGGCTGGTTGTACTGCTGAACGCCGACAATCACCGCGAGCGACACGCAGGCCGCCATGCCAATCTGTGTGATCTGGCTGGCCCAAGGACGAACTTTGTCCCAGAACGGCATTTTTTGCCAGGTGTGCGGTTGCGGCTGAGACTCCGGCACGGCAGAAGGAACCAGACGTGCGGGTTCTTTCTCAAGTGCAGCAGCAACACGATCTGCGATATCGAAATGCATGACTTGCCCGATATCACCCCGTAGTGTGTCACGTATCAGGTGATAGCTCTGCCAGCTTTGTTGAAGCGCCCTGTCTTTAGACAATGAACTCAGTAGCTCGCTGTCGAGCGATTCTCCATCCATCAGAGCGGAAAGCTTTTCTTTCTGCATGCCTAAGTACCCTTCCTGTGTCCGCCATTGCTAACGTTGAATCAGCGGTTGAACTTTATTATCGATAGCCTCCCTGGCGCGGAAAATACGCGAACGTACGGTTCCGACCGGGCAATCCATGATGGCCGCTATCTCTTCGTAGCTTAGACCATCCAGCTCCCGCAGGGTAATCGCCATGCGAAGATCCTCAGGGAGAGACTCAATGGTACGGAAAACTATCTGTCTCAGCTCTTCTGACAACATTAAGTTCTCAGGGTTCGAAATTTCTTTCAGTGCACCCGCACTTTCGTAATTTTCGGCGTCGTTGGCATCCACATCGCTGGATGGCGGACGACGGCCCTGAGCAACCAAATAATTCTTTGCCGTGTTCACGGCAATTCGATACAACCAGGTATAGAAAGCGCTATCCCCACGGAATGATTCCAGTGCGCGATAGGCTTTAATAAACGACTCCTGCACCACATCCGGCACATCGCCCTGCGGTACATACCGGGAAACCAGACTCGCAACTTTATGCTGGTAACGAATTACCAGTAAGTTAAACGATTTCTGATCGCCCTTTTGGACCCGCTCAACCAGAACTTGATCCGTTAACTGCTCGCTCATCCGAGGTAAACTCTCCCCAAATCCGTCTCCACGCGTAAAATTGTACTGCCAGCCATACATTATTTTCCTGAGCAAGCACTCGCTTGGAGTTCATACAGAACGCGAAGTTCCGTATTGCCATTGTTTTTTATGTTGATGTCACCCATCCGTGGCTTTTGCCCGGACAATTAGGCTAACATGAATTTCACTCTTCTTCTGCACACATCATACGTTATGCAACCATCATCTGAACATGTTAGCGATGTACTGATCGTCGGCAGCGGTGCTGCGGGCTTGTCACTGGCGTTGCGCCTGGCGCAGCATTGCAAGGTTACCGTACTCAGCAAGGGGCCGCTCAACGAAGGCGCCACATTCTATGCCCAAGGCGGGATCGCCGCGGTTTTCGATGAAACGGACAGTATTGCCTCACACGTTGATGACACTTTAATTGCCGGAGCCGGCCTGTGTGACAGAGACGCCGTTGAGTTTATCGCTGGCAATGCCCGCCACTGCGTGCAGTGGTTGATTGACCAAGGGGTCTTGTTCGACACCGAAGTCAACGCTCAGGGCGAAGAGCATTACCACCTGACGCGGGAGGGGGGGCACAGCCACCGCCGTATCCTGCATGCCGCTGATGCTACAGGTAAAGAAGTAGAGACCACACTGGTAGGGAAAGCAAGCGCCCACCCCAATATTTGCGTGATGGAACGCCGCAATGCGGTCGATCTGATCACCTCCAACAAAATCGGCCTGCCGGGCACCCGCAGAGTCGTCGGCGCCTACGTCTGGAACCGCGAACTGGAGCAGGTAGAAACCTATCGTGCCAAAACGGTGGTGCTGGCAACCGGCGGTGCAGCCAAGGTGTATCAATACACCACCAACCCGGATATCTCTTCCGGAGATGGTATCGCCATGGCCTGGCGCGCAGGATGCCGGGTCGCCAACCTCGAATTTAACCAGTTTCACCCGACCTGCCTGTTCCACCCGCAGGCACGTAACTTCCTGCTGACCGAAGCCTTGCGCGGTGAAGGGGCTTATCTGAAGCGCCCGGACGGCAGCCGCTTTATGCCCGATTTTGACCCACGAGGCGAACTGGCACCACGCGATGTCGTTGCCCGCGCCATCGACCACGAAATGAAGCGCCTGGGTGCGGACTGCATGTATCTGGATATCAGCCATAAACCGGCTGAATTCATTACTCAGCATTTCCCAATGATCCATGAAAAACTGCTGACGCTGGGTTTCGATCTGACTACGCAACCTATCCCTATCGTACCCGCCGCGCACTACACCTGCGGCGGCGTAATGGTCGATCAGCATGGCCGTACCGATCTGGATGGGCTGTATGCCATTGGCGAAGTCAGCTATAGCGGCCTGCATGGCGCCAACCGCATGGCGTCCAACTCGCTGCTGGAGTGCTTGGTTTACGGCTGGTCAGCGGCAGAAGACATCAAGATGCGTCTGCCGTTTATCAAGTTGGCGAAACAGCTGCCGCAGTGGGATGAGAGCCGTGTGGATGACGCGGATGAACGAGTGGTCATTCAGCACAACTGGCATGAGTTGCGACTATTTATGTGGGACTACGTGGGTATTGTGCGCACCACTAAACGGTTGGAGCGTGCACTGCGCCGCATCAATACGCTGCAGGCGGAAATTGATGAGTACTACGCCAACTTCCGTATCTCCAACAATTTGCTGGAGCTGCGAAATCTGGTGCAGGTGGCGGAATTGATCGTACGCAGCGCCATGGCGCGTAAGGAAAGTCGTGGGTTGCACTTTACGCTGGACTACCCCGATATGCTGCCGGAAGCGCTGCCGACCATACTGCAACCCTAGCAGCGACACCGCAAGGGCGCCCACTGTGGCGCCCTTTTCATTTCAATAGAACAAGTAGAAATCGGTAATCAAACGGCGGAACGCTTCGGTGTAACTGCCATCAGCCAGCTTGATCGCCAGGCTTTGCGCCGCTTTTTGTTCCGTCGGTTGACGGGTCAGGGCCAGCAGCACGCGATGCAACGGCGTATCAGCACGATCGCTGACGTTCAGCCGTTGCGCAGTATGCCATCCACGGCGTTGTGCATTACTTTCAAAGGCCTCACCAATATCATGCGGCAGCACTACGCAAAAATTCCCCTGTGGGGCAATCAACCGTTCCGCGCTTTCCAACAAAGCATCGTGGGTAAGCGTTTCAGTATAACGCGCGTTGTGACGAGCCTGGTCCCGGCAGGCGACTGCCGGCTCAAAATATGGCGGATTGCTGACGATCAGGTCGTATTGGCCGGCATGGTGCTGGGCATAATGATGAATGTCCTGCGCATGCACCCGGATACGCTCAGGCCAAGGCGATTCCTGCACGTTGTCACGCGCCTGCGCGGCGGCAGCCTCGTCCAGCTCCACGGCGTCAATCAGCACGGACTCGGCTGAACGCTGTGCCAACATCAGCGCGATCAGTCCGCTACCGCTACCGATATCCAGCACGCGTTGCGCCTGTGCCAAGGGCGCCCATGCGCCGAGCAGCACGCCATCGGTGCCCACCTTCATTGCACAGCGATCGTGAGCAACAAAAAACTGCTTAAAGGTAAAACCACCGCGACGCGGGGTGAAATTTGCTTTCGATTGAGTACTCACAATAACCACCTGAAGACAAAACTGGCGTAGCATAAGGCAATCTGATTTTTGGGAAAAGAGATGCTTTCCGCTTAAATAGGTGAAGAACGCGGCCAACCCGTCTATAATCGGCGCCCCAAGTAGAGGTAGACCATGACAGTAACCAATTTTTCCGAACTCGAACTCGATGAACGCCTGATAAACGCCCTGCGCGATAAAGGCTACGAACGCCCAACCGCCATTCAAGCCGAGGCGATCCCGCCTGCGATGGATGGGCGCGACGTATTGGGTTCGGCGCCAACCGGCACCGGCAAGACCGCGGCATTTTTGCTGCCGGTATTGCAACATCTGCTCGACTTCCCACGTAAGAAGTCCGGCCCACCGCGCGTACTGATCCTGACTCCGACGCGCGAGCTGGCGATGCAGGTAGCCGATCAGGCTCGTGAACTGGCTGCTCATACTTCGCTGGATATCGCCACCATCACCGGCGGCGTCGCCTATATGAACCACGCGGAAGTCTTCAGTGAAAACCAGGACGTGGTGGTCGCGACCACCGGCCGCCTGCTGCAGTATATTAAAGAAGAAAACTTCGACTGCCGCGCAGTAGAGACGCTGATCCTCGATGAAGCCGACCGCATGCTCGACATGGGCTTCGCGCAGGACATCGAAACCATTTCCGCCGAGACCCGCTGGCGTAACCAGACCCTGCTGTTCTCCGCGACGCTGGAAGGCGATGCCATCCGCGAATTCGCCGAACGCATTCTGAAAGAACCGGTAGAGGTCGAAGCCGATCCGTCACGCCGCGAACGTAAAAAGATCCTGCAATGGTACTACCGCGCCGACGACGTACAGCATAAAACCGCTCTGTTGGTGCACTTGCTGCAGCAACCGGACGTGCAGAAATCCGTTATCTTCGTGCGCAAACGTGAGCGTGTGCATGAGCTTGCCGGCTGGCTGCGCGAGGCAGGCATCAACACCTGTTACCTCGAAGGCGAAATGGTGCAGGCCAAGCGCAACGAAGCGGTAAAACGTATGATGGACGGCCGTGTGAACGTGCTGGTCGCAACCGACGTTGCTGCGCGAGGTCTGGATATCCTGGATATCACCCACGTGTTCAACTTCGACATGCCGCGCACCGCAGATACCTATCTGCACCGTATCGGCCGTACCGGTCGTGCCGGGCGCAAGGGCACCGCAATTTCGTTGGTTGAAGCACACGACCACCTGCTGCTGGGCAAAGTGGGCCGTTATCTGAACGAGCCGCTGAAAGCACGCGTGATCGATGAACTGCGTCCATCAACCAAAGTGCCAAGCGAAAAGAGCAACGGCAAGCCTTCGAAGAAGGTTCTGGCCAAACGCGCGTCAGACAAAGAAAAAAATAAAGAAAAAGCCAAGGTGAAAGTACGTCATCGCGATGCGAAAAACGTAGGCAAACGCCGCCAGCCAAAGGCCAAGCCTGAGGGCAGCGGCGCGAAGTAATACCGCCGCAGTGAATAAAAACCGCCTCCTTTTCTGCAGGCGGTTTTTTTATGCCCCGTTACTGCTGTCCGTATTGCGCCACCTGTTGATGGGCTTTCAACCAGGCGTTCAGTTGACGATAGCGATCGCGCATTTCTTCATTCTGCAATGCCGTCGGCGTCTGCGATAAGTAGAACTGGAAGGCCACGCCTTGCTGATTGCGCGCTTTGGCGTCCGCCCCCGCCTGCAACAGCATCAGCGCCAACTGCGGCGCATTGATTTTTGCCGCCAGGTGCAAAGGCGTATCCCCCAGCCGATCGCTAAGGGTGACATCGGCACCGGACACCAACAGCAGCCGTACTTGCTCCTCCCGCCCCGCCAAGACTGCCGCTGCCAGCGGCGTAGCACCGGTCACCGCATTGCGCGGGTTCAGCGGCACTCCATGTGCCAACAGCAATCGCAGATACTGCGGGTCCTGCACCGCAGCGGCGGTATGCAGCGCGCTATTGCCATCCAGGCCCGGAGTGGTCGCATCGGCCCCCAACGCCAGCAGCGAGCTTAGGCTTTGCGTTTGCAGCGACAGTATGGCCCATTGCAGCAAAGTGACCTGACGGTCCCCCTGTTCATGCAGGCGCGCCTCAGTTGCCTGTTCGGCAATCCCGTTGGTGTCACCACGCGCCACTGCCTGAGCCAGTGCCAGATTGCTGCGCCCGTTAAACGGAGAAATTTCCTGATTCATCTGTTGTTCCTTAGCCATCATCAGCAAACCGGCGATCGCGATTACCGCCAGCGTGGCGACCATTAACGTCTGCCATAGGCGCCGCCGTTCAGGCATTGGCCTTCGTCTCCCATGGCTTTTGCTCCGCCATCGAGCCGATCACCTTATCAATCCCATGAGCAGTCAGGCTGCGATCCAGGTGCTTGCTCGGGCGCCAGTCGTCAATGCCGCTCAGGGTGTCGTTATTGGCCAGCATGATTTTATGCCCAATGGCATCCGGGATCAGCGAAGTGGATTCCTGCGTGCCGGTCAGCATGTCGTATTGCTCGCTGTAACGGCGGATACCACCGGCTTGTGCATCCTGCTTCGCCGCTGCCGGATCGATCCCCATACGATTCAGCGTATAATCGGAAACCCCGGCAGCGTTAAAAGTCACCGCCACCGTGCCCGTTGCCAGCGCTGCCGTAGCC
The DNA here is from genome assembly GCF_046531865.1 of Serratia sp. AXJ-M. Lineage (NCBI taxonomy): Bacteria > Pseudomonadati > Pseudomonadota > Gammaproteobacteria > Enterobacterales > Yersiniaceae > Serratia > Serratia sp. AXJ-M. The sequence continues at coordinate 4,067,778 of NZ_CP059394.1, forward strand.
GCCAGACCGCCGCCCAGCGAATGACCGGCGATCACCAGCGCATCACCAAAGGCTGCCTTGGCGCTTTTCGCAAGGGATACCGCCTGATTGTACTGCACATCGTCATAGCCGGTCGCCTGGCGCACGTTGCTCAACCAGTCGCGCATATCATTGGTGCCGGCGAAGGCCAACACATACTGCTGATTATCACTGTAGATCCCGGCCTGAAAACCCGACGCCGCATCCTGCAGACTGGCAGGATCAATGCCGACCCCCAGCAAAGCATCGGCACTCAACCGATTGAATCCCTCTACGCCCTGACTGCCGGTGCTGTAAACGTCTTTAGCCAGTAACGCCAGCGTATAGTCCCCCTTCTGTGGCTGCTGACCGCGTGTCACGCCCTGATTCGCCGCCGCCGGCGCTGCTGCCGACAAATCGCTAACCAGCGTGTTCAGCAGGTTCTGGGCATTCAGGCTATTCTGGGAAAGCGTGGCCGCTGGGGCCTTTGATGCCGAGGGTTCAGTAGGCTGGGAAGGATCCAAACGCTCTGGCAGCGTACGCGTTGCCGGGGGCTGAATCGCCGCAGGGCTGACCGCAGAGGTAAAACTCAAAGACATACTCATGCCGACTCCTTGTCGATAGACTTATCAATGCCGCACCTCATTGGGTGCTGATGTAGCTATCGGCAGGTCGGAGCAGTTCTGTAATGAGAAGAATTATCTTTGCGAGGAATGTGATCCGGATTCACTTTCTGGCCGTTGCAGCAAGAAAAAAGGGAGCCGAAGCTCCCTTATTAAGCGTGCGTAAAATTACAGACTTTCTGTAAAAGTACGTGTAATCACGTCACGCTGCTGTTCTGGCGTCAGCGAGTTGAAACGCACTGCATAGCCGGACACGCGGATGGTCAGCTGCGGGTATTTTTCCGGATGCTTAACCGCGTCTTCCAGAGTTTCGCGACGCAACACGTTCACATTCAGGTGCTGACCACCTTCTACGCGAACGGTCGATTGCATTTCCAATGGCACTTCACGGTACTCGATCTGGCCCAGTTCGCTGACCGGTACCACCTGATCTTCCGCATAGTTGGCTTTAGCGCAAACGCAGCGGGCTTCTGATGTTTCGTCGTCCAGCAGCCAGAAAGAGTTCACCAGCGCCTGGTCGTTCGCTTTAGTGATTTGAATACCAGTAATCATTTTGTTGCCTCCGTACAAGGGCGAAAAATTCTACTTCGAAAGAAAACCCAATGTTGGTTTCGGCCATTTGGTAAAACCATTGTTGTCTTGTTGTTCTGTATACCAGTCTGGCCGGGGCAATTCTTTGATTAAAGTCAATTTTCACGGGGTACCCACAGAGCGAGAATGGGCAAGTTTATGTTTTATGTCAATTTTCCCTGTAGAGCACATCGCAATTATTTTTGTAAATTTTAAAAAATATTTATATGCAAGAGCGCGGCGGAAAAAGAAAAGCAGGTTTCGCTGCGTGGCACTAAACGGTAAGCTATGCCCAGTGAATTGTTAACGAAAACAAAGGAGAGCGTTTATGTCCACCTCCCTCACCTGGCATGATGTTATCGGCAAGGAGAAAGAGCAGCCCTATTTTCATGAAACGCTTGCCTTTGTTGCCGCTGAACGCCAGGCCGGTAAGACCATTTACCCACCGCAAAAAGACGTGTTCAACGCCTTTCGTTATACCGAGCTAGCGGACGTGAAGGTGGTAATCCTCGGTCAGGATCCCTATCACGGCCCGAATCAGGCCCACGGGCTGTCCTTTTCAGTGCTCCCTGGCGTACCCGCTCCCCCTTCGCTGGTAAACATGTACAAAGAGCTGGCGACGGATATCCCGGGCTTTGAGCGCCCCAGCCATGGCTACCTGCAAAGCTGGGCGGAACAGGGTGTGCTGTTGTTAAACACGGTATTGACCGTTGAAGGCGGCCAGGCGCACTCCCACGCCAAACTGGGCTGGGAAACCTTTACCGACAGAGTGATCGCCGCGCTGAATGAAAACCGCGAAGGCATCGTGTTCCTGCTCTGGGGATCGCATGCGCAGAAAAAAGGCAACTTTATCGATCGCAACCGCCACCACGTGTTGAAAGCGCCACATCCATCGCCGCTTTCCGCCCACCGAGGGTTCTTGGGCTGTCGCCACTTCTCGCAAACCAACCAACTGTTGGAACAGCAGAGGCTGGCGCCTATCGACTGGCTACCGCGACTGCCGCAGGCATAACCCAGACGCAAAAAAGGCACCCGCAGGTGCCTTTTCCTTATTGAATTCGGCTTAAGCCTTGGCTTTGGAAACCGCCACCATCGCCGGGCGCAGCAGGCGACCATTCAGCGTATAGCCTTTCTGCATCACCATCATGACGTGGTTCGGCTGGTGATCGGCAGATTCCATCAGGCTCATTGCCTGGTGCACATCCGGGTTGAACGGCACGTTAATATCACCAACGATTTCAATCCCGTACTTACGCACAACGTCCTGCAGGGACTTCAGCGTCAGCTCGATACCTTCAATCATCGCCGTCAGTTCCGGATTGTTTTTATCCGCCAGTTCCAGCGCGCGCTCCAGGTTATCCAGCACCGGCAGCAGATCACCGGAGAACTTCTCCAGCGCAAATTTGTGTGCTTTTTCGATATCCAGCTCGGTGCGGCGGCGGACGTTTTCCATTTCCGCTTTGGCACGCAGCAGGCTGTCGCGTTCATGCTGCTGGGCTTCGGCCAGTTGAGCTTCCAGCTCAGCAATGCGCTCATCCCGCAGATCGACGCCCTCAGCCGCTTCCGGCAAGACTTCCTGCTGTTCCATTTCTTCCGAGACTTGCTCGTTTGGCGTCTTCTGTTCTTTACTACTCATGAATATCTCCGCGTTTTAGCATTAATCTCGCAACTTGGCTTATTATGGGGATCAAAACCGGGGTTTCAAGTCAACCGGTCACAATGTGGGGCATAAACTGGTCCCGGTGAGGAAAATCACAACAATGAATAAAAAATTCGCCTGTATTGGCATTGTTGGCCACCCGCGTCACCCTTCGGCGCTGGCAACGCATGAGATGTTGTTTCACTGGTTAGTCGCCCGAGGCTATTCAGTGATGATTGAACGCCAAATCGCTCAGGATTTGGGGTTAAAAGATGCGGTTACCGGCAGCCTGGCGGATATTGGCCAAAAGGCCGACCTGGCGGTAGTGGTCGGCGGCGACGGCAATATGCTCGGCGCAGCCCGCGTTCTGGCCCGCTACGACATCAAGGTGATCGGCGTTAACCGCGGCAATCTCGGCTTCCTGACCGATCTTGACCCCGACAACGCACTGCAACAACTGGCCGACGTGCTGGAGGGCGAATACATCGATGAACAGCGCTTCCTGCTGGAAACCATCGTGCACAAAGAGAACCAGCAGTGCCGCATCAGTACTGCTATCAACGAAGTGGTACTGCATCCGGGTAAAGTGGCGCACATGATCGAGTTCGAAGTGTATATCGACGATCGCTTCGCCTTCTCGCAACGCTCTGACGGTCTGATTATCGCTACCCCGACCGGTTCGACTGCCTATTCGCTTTCTGCCGGCGGCCCGATCCTGACGCCATCGCTGGAAGCCATCGCGCTGGTGCCGATGTTCCCGCACACCCTCTCGGCCCGCCCGTTGGTGATCAACGGCAACAGCACCATTCGCCTGAAGTTTTCGCAGATCGGCAGCGATCTGGAAATCAGCTGCGACAGCCAGATCGCGCTGCCTATCCAGGAAGGCGAGGAAGTATTGATACGCCGCAGTGATTTCCATTTGAATCTTATTCATCCAAAGGACTACAGCTATTTCAACACGTTAAGCACCAAACTGGGCTGGTCTAAAAAATTGTTCTAAAAATATCGCCAGCCCCTTTACTGTATATAAAACCAGTTTATACTGTATGAAACTACAGTTATGTGTTTATACACAGGAAGGTTCCCATGCTGGCGCAATTGACCATCAGCAATTTTGCTATCGTTCGTGAGTTGGAAATTGATTTTCAACCGGGTATGACGGCGATTACCGGTGAAACCGGCGCCGGTAAATCTATCGCCATCGACGCGCTGGGGCTGTGCCTCGGCAACCGCGCCGACGGTAACGTCGTCCGGCTGGGGGCCGCCCGTGCCGATATCTGCGCCCGTTTTTCACTGGCAGATACCCCTTCTGCACGCCAATGGCTCGAACAGAACCACCTGGACGACAGCGATGAGTGCCTGCTGCGCCGGGTCATCAACGCAGACGGCCGCTCACGCGGCTTTATCAACGGCACTTCCGTGCCGCTTTCGCAACTGCGCGAACTCGGTCAGTTGTTGATTCAAATCCACGGTCAGCATGCCCACCAGTTGCTGCTCAAGCCCGATCACCAGAAGCAACTGCTCGACGCCTATGCCGACGAACCTGCCCTGTTAGCGCAGATGCAACAGGCTTATCAGCGTTGGCACCAAAGCTGTCGCGAACTGGCCCATCATCAGCAACAGTCCATCGAACGCGACGCACGCCAACAGCTGCTGCAATACCAATTGAAAGAGCTGAACGAGTTTGCGCCCGTGGCCGGTGAGTTCGAACAGATAGATTCGGAGTTCAAACGCCTGGCCAACAGCGGCCAATTGCTGACCATCAGCCAGCAGACCCTGCAATTGCTGGCTGACGATGAAGAAAACAACATGCTAAGCCAGCTTTACACCGCCAAACATCTGCTGGTTGAGCTGGCCGGCATGGATGAGAAACTCAGCGGGCTGCTGGACATGCTGGAAGAGGCGTCGATCCAAATCAGTGAGGCCAGCGACGAACTGCGTCACTATGCCGATCGCATGGATCTGGACCCCAACCGCCTGCAAGAACTTGAACAGCGTCTGTCGCGCCAAATTAACCTGGCGCGGAAACATCACGTTGCGCCAGAGGAACTGCCACAGCTGCACCAACAGATGCTGGATGAGCAGCAGTTGCTGTCGCAGCAAGAGAACGACCATGAACACCTTAACGAGGCTGTCACTCTGCATCATCAGCAAGCGCTGCTGTTAGCGGAGCAATTGCACCAGAAGCGCCAGCACTATGCTGCAGAGCTGACCACGTTGATTACCGACAGCATGCAGGCCCTCTCCATGCCGCACGGCAAATTCAATATCGACGTCCGCTTCGAGCCGCAGCATTTGAGTGCTGAAGGGGCCAGCCGCACCGAATTCTGTGTGTCCACCAACCCAGGTCAACCGCTGCAAGCGCTGGCGAAAGTGGCATCCGGTGGCGAACTGTCCCGCATTGCGCTGGCTATCCAGGTGATTACCGCTCGCAAGATGGAAACCCCGGCGCTGATTTTCGACGAAGTGGACGTCGGCATCAGCGGCCCGACGGCCGCCATTGTTGGGCGCCTGTTGCGTCAACTTGGAGAATCTACCCAAGTCATGTGCGTCACCCACCTTCCACAGGTGGCCGGTTGTGGGCATCAGCACCTGTTTGTCAGCAAGCAGACTGACGGCACGGAAACCGAAACGCAGATGTCACCGTTGGATAAACGTGCTCGTTTGCAAGAATTGGCGCGCCTTCTTGGCGGCAGTGAAGTCACCCGAAACACCCTGGCGAACGCAAAAGAACTGCTTGCTGCATAGAAAAGCTCAACTTTTTTACTTTCCTGAGGTCATATTGGGGCCCTGTAAAGGTTTCCAACTGCTGCAAGGTCTATTATCATCGGCATCCTATGCCCTAAAGGAATGTGATTACTATGCGCTGTAAAACGCTGACTGCCGCCGCTGTGGTTCTTGTGATGCTGACTGCAGGCTGTTCTACTTTTGAGAAGGTGGTTTACCGGCCTGACATCAACCAAGGGAACTACCTGACGTCAACCGACGTAGCTAAAATCCAAAAAGGTATGACCCAGCAACAGGTCGCTTATACATTGGGAACCCCAATGCTGCAGGATCCGTTCGGTACTCAGACGTGGTTCTATGTGTTCCGCCAGCAGCCGGGTCATGAAAATATCACCCAGCAAACTCTGACGCTGACCTTTAACAGCGCGGGCGTATTGACGGATATTCAGAACAAGCCTGCGCTGACCAAATAATCAGTACAGGAACTGTCGTCCGGCCCGTGAGGGACGAATCAAGTTCTTCATGACAGTCACAGGCTGCAACTCGGAAGATAAAATTCTGATAAAAAATAAGGCGCACTCAGCGCCTTATTTTTTTGCCTTCTCTGCCCGTTGACGGCGCAGCTCTTTGGGATCGGCAATCAATGGGCGATAGATTTCCACCCGGTCGCCATCATTGAGCACATCGCCCAACTTGGCCGGTCGGCTATAAATGCCCACCTTGTTACTTTGCAAATCAATGTCACTGCGCAGTTCCAGCAATCCGGAGGCCACAATCGCCTGCTCAACATTGCTGCCCTCTGCCAGTTTCACGTTGCGCAGATACTGACGCTCCGGCAAGGCATAAACCACCTCAACCCGTATCTCAGACACTGTAAACCTCTTTCGCCCGCTGGGTGAATGCCTGCACCATATTGCCGGCCAACTCTTTAAATACCTTGCCGAACGCCAACTCGATCAGTTTGTTGGTAAATTCGAAGTCCAGGTGCAGCTCAACCTTACAGGCTTCCGGGCTGAGCGGCGTAAAATGCCAGCCCCCCATCAACTTGCGGAACGGGCCGTCAACCAGTTGCATATTGATGCTCTGGTTATCCAGCAGCGTATTGCGCGTGGTAAAAGTTTTGCTGATACCGGCTTTGGCAACGTCCACCGCGGCGGTCATTTCATTGTTGGACGCGTTAATCACCCGGCTACCGGTACAACCTGGCAGAAAATCGGGATAAGAATGAACATCGTTAACCAACTGATACATCTGCTCGGCGCTGAACGGCACTAACGCAGACCGACTGATCTGGGGCATATCATTTCCTGTGAGACACAAAACATACAAATCATACCATTTATCTATCGGCAAACAAAAAATCTGCTATGCAAGACAGGAGCCAAAAATGCGAAAAATTGCGCAGGTGCTGAGCGGTAAAGGATTTCTTTCGCTGACGCATCCAGTATAATGAACGCACTATGACAAAGAAAAAAGCTCACAAACCTGGTTCAGCCACCATTGCGCAAAACAAGCGAGCACGTTTCGAATACTTCATTGAAGAAGAAATCGAGGCGGGCCTGTCCCTGCAAGGGTGGGAAGTCAAATCGTTGCGTGCCGGCAAAGCCAACCTCAGCGATAGCTACGTGACCTTCCGTGACGGTGAAGCCTATCTTTTTGGCGCCACCATCACGCCGCTCAGCGTGGCTTCATCGCATGTGGTCTGCGACCCGACACGTACCCGCAAACTGCTGTTGAACAAGCGCGAGCTGGACTCGCTGTTCGGCCGCGTTAACCGCGAAGGCTATACCGTTGTTGCCCTGTCCATGTATTGGAAAAATGCCTGGGTCAAGGTCAAAATCGGCGTAGCCAAAGGCAAGAAAGAACACGATAAGCGCGATGATATCAAAGATCGTGAGTGGCAGACGGCGAAAGCCCGTATCATGAAGCACGCCAACCGATAAGCCTCTGGCTTAACGGGTTAAACTTCTGGTATACTGCACAAAGTTACTTGGGGCTGATTCTGGATTCGACGGGATTTGCGAAGCCCTAGGAGCATGCCGAGGGGCGGTTGGCCTCGTAAAAAGCCGCAAAAAAATAGTCGCAAACGACGAAAACTACGCCCTAGCAGCTTAATACCCTGCTAAGAGCCCTCTCTCCCTAGCCTCCGCTCTTAGGACGGGGATCAAGAGAGGTCAAACCCAAAAGAGATCGCGTGGATGTCCTGCCTGGGGCTGAAGCGTTAAATCCAATCAGGCTAGTTTGTTAGTGGCGTGTCCATCCGCAGCTGACCGGCGAATGTAAAGATTGGACTAAGCATGTAGTGCCGACGGTGTAGTAATTTCGGACGGGGGTTCAAATCCCCCCAGCTCCACCAAATGATGATCCGGGTATTACCAGATAAGTCCGGAGAAGTACGGAAAGCCCGCATCCCACCTAGGTTTGCGGGCTTTTTTGTGTCTGTAGTAGTCCGAGAACATCCAGCTAAATCCGGGATTTATTGGTATACGTTTAGGTATACGTTAAAATGTATGCCATAAACGTATACCAATTATGGAAGAATCCTTACATGGCGCGGACTACACGCCCCCTCACACATACCGAAGTACAGAAAGCCAAAGCCCTCGAGAAAGACCTCACCCTGCATGACGGTGACGGACTGTTTCTGTTAGTCAAAACCACCGGCAAGAAATTGTGGCGTTTCCGCTACCTCCGCCCCGGCACCAGTTCACGAACAATGGTTAGCCTCGGTGCCTACCCTGCCCTGTCACTTGCCGATGCCCGGCAAATACGTACCGAAAAGCTCGCGATACTGGCGAGAGGCATTGACCCACAGACTAAAGAGGCGGTAGAAGCAGAACAGAAGCAGGTAGCCCAAGAAAGCATTTTCCTGAACGTGGCAAAGCAATGGTTCGCGTTGAAGCAGGCCAGTGTTAGCGTTAAGCATGCTGAAGACATCTGGCGTTCTCTTGAAAAAGACATACTGCCATCTATCGAAAATGTCCCAGTTCAGGACATCAAAGCGCGTTTGCTGATCCAAGTGCTGGAACCTATCAAGGCCCGTGGTGCATTAGAGACCGTTCGCCGATTAGTGCAACGCATCAACGAAATCATGATCTACGCCGTCAACACTGGCTTGATTGATGCAAATCCAGCTTCTGGTATCGGTAACGCATTCGAACGGCCTAAGAAGCAGCATATGCCGACCATACGGCCCGAAGAACTACCTAAACTGATGCGTACAATCTCGATGAGCAATCTATCGATACCTACCCGCTGCTTGCTTGAGTGGCAGTTGTTGACGCTGATACGCCCTGCTGAAGCCTCCGCAACCGCATGGGCAGAGATCGATATTGAGAAACGTGAGTGGCATATCCCAGCGGAACGGATGAAGGCTAAGCGTGAACATATCGTTCCACTGTCAGAGCAAGCACTAGAGATACTCGAAATCATGCACCCTATAAGTGGTGGGCGTGAACATGTATTCCCAAGCCGTAACGACCCGCGTAAGGCCATGAACAGCCAGACAGCGAACGCTGCGTTAAAACGTATAGGTTATGGCGGGAAATTAGTCGCACATGGTTTACGCTCCATAGCGAGTACAGCTATGAATGAAGCAGAGTTTAACCCAGATGTGATCGAGGCAGCACTTGCTCACAGTGAAAAAAATGAAGTTAGACGAGCCTACAATCGTTCAACTTACCTTGAACAACGAATCGACTTAATGACTTGGTGGGGAGGACTGGTCAAATCTATGTAAAACAGCCCATTGCCATATCAGCTTACTTAAGCTAGTCTAATTCCCATCTTTACGCGTAGGTTTATAAGTTAGTAAACCTTGTCGGGCGATTAGCCAGACATACAGTATTGAGGACACTTAGGGTTGCGCAAAAGCACTTCTCTAACGATCCTTAATCAGGAGCGTTAGAGAAGTCTTTTGCGCATCCTTCAGGTAAAGATAAAAACAAAGCGATTTCGCTTTGTTTTTTTATGGAGATTTGGAATTGAGCGTAATAAAAGGTCATGAAAACTTCGAAAATGTGATCATCGATGAGTTTATTGCCTTGTCTGCGACCAACTTCACAGTATCATTAACTCCTTATAAAATATTTATTTGTGGCGGTGAGACTAACAGCGGGTCATTGATCCCGAAAAGTTTGAGAGACCGAATAATAGAATATTTTGAAGTTAACGATGACGAGGAACTTTCCAAATCTTTTGTGATGGCCGAAAGTTTCAAGGATTATTTCAGAGAGAATATATATACTGATCTTTTCTGTTTTGAAGATGATATCGCAAGGCTTTCCACGCTAATTATTATATGTTTAGAAAGTCCAGGGTCTTTAGTTGAGCTTGGTATGTTTTCTAACATTAGTGATCCAAAAAAAATATTAATATTCGCTCCAGACGAACACGTACAAGCAGAAGATTCCTTCATATTCTTAGGGCCACTTTCATACCTAAAGAAAAAGGATAAAGAGTCCGTTCATATATTCCCTTGGCCGAAAGACGATGTATCGGAATATGCAGATTTACCTTTGGTTATTGAATGTATAAAAAATAGAGTAAAAACAGCCAGCAAAACCACAAACTTCATAGATAGTAACCATGCACACATAGCCATACTAATTTATGACATTATCCATATTTTTTATCCAATTAAAGACTATGAAATTGAACTTGTTTTAATGTCTCTGGATATTGAGTTAGATGAGGGAACGCTTAAAAGACTATTGTATCTTTTGCAATCAATGTCTATGATCGGCAAAAAGAAATATAGCAACATTACTTTCTATTACCCTCAAGAAAACAAGAAAAGAATATTCTTTGGTAAAGACAAGAGTGGTAGGGTAAAAGAATATAAAGCAATGAGGCTTCGTGCCGTGCAGTCCTTTGTTCTTTCTGATGATGAGTCATCTCGAAAGAGAAAGTTAGCTCTAACAGCAATAACGAAAATGATCAGTGAGGAGAAAATTAAATGAATATACTCAGTCATTTATCAGAGGTTTTCTTTATGGATGGAACCTCCCTGAGAAGCTTCATATATACAGCCCCTCGTCGATATAAAAAGTATCCTATACCAAAAAGAAATGGTGACGGTAATCGTATTATCGCACAACCATCAAAACAAATAAAATCACTACAAAAATACACTATCAATCTACTTTCTGATTACTTAAAAGTACATCATGCAGCGCACGCATATGTTTCAGGGAAGAGTATAAAAACAAATGCCGCAGCTCATCAGAGAAACACATACATTCTAAAAATGGATTTCAAAGATTTTTTTCACTCGATAACCCCAGATTTGTTTTTAAAGGTATTAATTAGCAGGATCAATGAAAATGAAATAACAGATGAGGATTCCTTTTTAATTTCAAATTTATTTTTTTGGAAGTTACGAGGAAATAGCCCACTACGATTAAGTATTGGGGCGCCAACATCCCCACTAATATCAAACACAATAATGTATGACTTTGATGAAGAAATGACTGACTATTGTCACGATTTAAATATCATTTATTCACGCTATGCTGACGACCTAACTTTTTCATCTAATGAAAAGGACAGCTTATCGACTATATCTACAATGGTTCGACGAACATTAATAAAACACTTCAAACGAAAAATAAAAATAAATACAGAAAAAACCATTTTTTGCTCCAAAGCTATGAACCGTAATATCACCGGAGTGGTAATAAATAACAACAACGAGTTATCATTGGGAAGAAAAAAGAAAAGAATGATTAGTTCTCTTGTGCATAAATTCTCATATAGTCTTCTTACGCAAGATGAGATGAATTATTTAAATGGAATCCTTAGCCACGCACATTACATAGAGCCAAAGTTCATTGATCGATTAAAATTAAAGTACGGCGAAGATGTTATTATAAAAATAAAGCGTTCAATTACTCACTCCTGAACCTCCTACAGCCAATCAAGCAAGTGGACTTTAGCAAGCCCGCGCGCAATCCTCCCTCGCCTACGCGCTCTGACTTTATCATGCACATTTCATGCATAACTCAGAGGCCCTGTAAGCCCTTGTGGCGCGGGGGTTCAGCTGTTTTGAGAGGAGGTGGATTAATGCAAAATCATGCACCCTATGCATGCACGCACAGTTTGAGGCAGGCTAGCCAGAAAAAAGGTTGTTTTCACGCTTGGGGAACGGTAAAAGCCCCGCAGCAAAATCAGCATTGCAGCGGAGCCAGTTCAATCAGTGAAGTGTTGGATTTTGGCTATAACGGCGGTAGCGATTTAATGTCCTTTTTTCCGGCGGCGGTAAATCTTCACTGGTCACCGTCTCCGCTTGAATCGGTTGACATAAAATCTTATCGACGCTCTCTATTGTTTTAAACGTGCAGGAGCACACGATGTTTTGGCACTGGTAATAGGCCTCTTTCGTTTGTTCCGTGACATAACGGCTGGTTCGGGTATAAGACGAATGAGTACACAGTGGGCAACGCATCATGATTTGGCCCCTTTCTGCTGCAAACGCTGGCGTTTTTCCGCCAGTTCCCTCGCAACCTTCATCCGTGTCATGGGGCTATTTTTCAGTTCCGGCAACACCCCCGTCTCAGTCGGGATCGTCAGACCGATGTCATTGAGCACCGGGTGTTCGATGTTCTGTAGCGCTGTGGCCGCAGTAACACGGCCACTCAGCGCCCCCAGCAGGCGTTTTTCAAGCATTTCCTGCGGGTCGCGCCAATACACGCCGTAAGCCTGTTTCGCCAGCGCGCAGGCATTAATCACCTCGGCGCTGAGGATGGCGGCATTGAGGGCATCGACGGCCTTATCCATAGCATGTTCGGCAAAGGCCTTCAGGGCCGCTTCGTGCGCCGTCACCACTTCCGGGGCTGTTCTGCCGCAACTGAGGTGAAGCTGCATTTTGTCCAGCTCCATTTCTTCAACCAGACCGTCGAACTCTTTCGCCAGCTCCCGTTTGGAAATCCGGCTGTGATGCTGCGCTTGCAGTTCCGGGGTCATTTCCCCGCGCAACTTACGAAACAGGGTGCGCCACTGGCTTTCTGCCTCGTGACTTTCCACCTCTGTGTCTTTCTTCTGCTGATGGCAACGGGCGATCCCTGTAATGACCTCTGTCAGCGCCTGATAGTTTTTGTCGTGGGCGGCGCGGGCATCATGCAGGGCTTGCAGTTTGTCGTTGATGTACTTGGGTAATGCAGTTGTGCTCATGGGATTATCTCCGGTGTCAGTCAATGTGAAGCTATTCTGCTGACTGCCGTACAACATCGCCATTCATCCCGGTTGGACTGTCCGTAGGACAACAGCCCTAAGAACTGACTGTAAAACCACCAATGAGATTTTAGTTCTTATAAAAACTATTCACTACTGTTCACTTTAATAAAAAAGGTAGTTAAATCAGTTAATAAAGTAGTGACTAGTTTATCTAAAACTATTCACCCAGTGTTCACTACTATTCACTTTTCTAAAAAAGACCTTTTCTCTGGCTAGCCATGGTTAGATTTATTTTTGCTGTTCCTGCCTATTTATAAATTGCTTATTGATTGCTGAGAGCTATGAGCTAAAGGTGAGGAAGTACGAGGAGGGGTGGGCTAGTGCAACTTAATGCAATTCTTTGTTTTTACGTGCAATTCCTTAGTCCGTCACACAACAACACCTTGTTGCCAACCGGGAAAATATTCACATAATAGAGCGCTACCAGACGAACCCACACAGCGCCGGTGAGATCCCACCGGGCATAAACGAGGTAGCATTCCATGTTTGCAGTTGCCACACAGACCCCTTCCACTCTCTCGCCCGTCCCGGTTGATTACACGCCACGCGATCGCTTCATTCGCCTGCCGGAAGTGCTGTACACCACCGGGCTTTCACGCTCTACCGTCTACGAGATGATGACCCGCAAGCAATTCCCGGCCCAAATATCCCTTGGCGGCAAAACCGTGGCATGGCTCGAATCAGAAGTCGAAAGCTGGATGGCTGGACGTATCGCCAACCGTCATCAGGGGGCCACAGCATGATGCGGTTAACCTTTGGTCGCCAGCACTTTACCTTGAGCGACAACGACGCACTGTTTGTGGCGGAAGCCATCCTGTTGCAACGCAAACAGCCGGATATTGCCTTACCGGAACACCGCAGCGATAAGCACGGCGTGATCCGCCTGGCCAGTAGCCAGGCCGAACCGCGTCTGTTCCGTGCCGTGCCGGTACCGCTTACCAGCGCCGCCGCCGATACCCACAACGACCAGCTTACCGACTGTTGATCACTATGCGATCGATTGAACGTCCGGGGACGTCTTACGGCTTGCCCCCACGTCCGGCCCTGCGCTATAGTCCCCCCGCTGTCGCACAATCGGCAGCCGGGCGTGAGAACCCGAGTTACTCAATGGCGACACCACACGCGCCAAGCGTGTTTTTTTTCGTCGCAGCCTTAGTGCGCTCATTTTTTGCACAGTGGTTTCTATGCTACTGTGGTTATCAAACAATGGTGGCTCAGGCGGGGCAGCCTTCGGGCTGGCCGGTATTCATTGAGGCCGGTTTCTCACCCCCGTCTGGGCTGCCACCCTTGCGTGAGAACTTCGGTGGTAGCAATAACCATTACTCAATGGAGGCTGCCACTATGGCTACGACCCTCACCCCGACTCACCCTGAATTCTGTTTCCTGTTTGCGGCCATTCGCCGTACTGCCCTGACGGCAACCCCGTGCATGCTGCGCACCGTGGCGGATTCTGAGCACAGCGCCCGCCGCCTGCTGGCGCGTGACTACATTTTGTCGTTTGCGGGCCGTCTGCCCGTACAGGGGGTGTCATGAATACGCTGGCCGCCCGTTTCCACAGTGAAACCTTCTACCCTATCCCGCATGCTGATTTCCTGCGTCTTCAGCACGCGCATTCTACCGGCGTGCTGTTCCTCGACATGCTGGACACGCTCGAATCGACCGGTCAGCGCCCGGACGCCACTCAAAAAGCCGCCTTTGCGTCGGTCATTGCGGTACTCACTGACCAGCTCGGGCAGGTCGTCAAAACCTGTGACTCCCACATTCTCGCCAGCATGGAGGCTTCTGCCGCATGAACACCCCACAGTCTTGTTTACCCGTTGAAGTCCGTACCGCCGTTTACCGCCGCGCCTTGGCCCATGCCTATCTCGATACCTGCGCCTTTTACCGGGTGACCCCCGGCTACACGCTGGATGAGCTGCAAATGGCGATAGCGATGGACATTGAGGGCTACTTTGTTCGCCAGCATGGGCCGGAGGTGGGCATGGACATGGCCTGCACCATGCTCAGTGACATGGTGCAGCCGGATATTCTGGTGGCACCGCCGCGCCTGACCACGCTCGGCCAAAAGATGATGGATGAGCTGTGCTGTGGCCGGATGGCCGTCACCTGTAACACCACCGTGCACTGAGGGGCAAAACAATGACCGCATTAAGCGTTTCTCACACCTCACGTGCAGCAACCGGCCACTGGCCGGTTTTGCTTCCCGCGCTGGGCATTCACATTACTGCAGGGGGCCGGGCGCAGCCCTGCCCGGTCTGCGGCGGCAAAGACCGCTTTCGCTTTGATAATCTGCAGGGCCGTGGCACATGGTTCTGCAACCAGTGCGGCGGTGGCGATGGCCTGAATCTGGTCGAAAAGGCACTGGCCGTGACCACCAAAGAGGCCGCCGTGAAGGTGGCCGGGGTATTGGGTGAGCCGTCGGGCAACACCTTGCCAGAATACAATCCCCAACAGGAACAGCAGGACAAAGCGCAGGCACAGCATCATGCAGCGCAGCAGGCCAGACTACTGCTCGCCAGCGCCCGGCAACAGGCCGGGAATGTCTACCTGACCGCCAAAGGCTGGCCGGACACTGACACCCTGACATTACAGGGGCCGTCACTGCGCGTGGGCGGTATCACTTACCAGCCCGGCGACCTGCTGGTTCCCCTGACCGACAGCGCCGGGGAGGTGGTCAACGTCCAGTTAATCAATGCCGCAGGCGTTAAGCGCACGCTGGCCGGGGGGCAAACAAAACACACCTGTCATTTCCTGCCGGGGCAGGATAATGCCGTTATCTGGCTGACCGAGGGCTACGCTACCGGCCTGACTGTGCATCACCTGACCGGAGAAAGCGTCTGTGTCGCACTCAGCGCCAATATCCTGCCCGCGATGGCGCAGCAGTTGCGTGCTCACTACCCTGACGCGCTGTTGCTGTTGGCGGCCGACAATGACGAGAACGGCACCGGGCAGGCCCGTGCTGCCGAGGCCGCCCAACTGAGCGGCGGTAAACCGGCGTTGCCGTCAGAAACCGGCGACTGGAACGATGTATACCAGCAACAAGGTAAGCTGGCCGCGCTTGCGCAGTTGACAGCCTTCAGCCAGCCCAAGCAACCCAGCCCATTTGATACACTCAGCGATGCCGACCTGAAAGCCATGAGCGCCAGTGAGAAGGCCGAACTGTTAGCGGAGCACTACCAGCACCTGCTGGCCGTGCCACCGGTCGGTGAAGACCTGTGTCGCTATGAAAACGGCGCATGGCAGGTGTTACCGTACCGGGTACTCAGCCGGGAGATTGCCGCGCTGTTCCAGAAAATCCGCGCCCCGTTCTCGGCTGCGGGTATCAACAGCATTCTGGACACACTCCGGCTGATGGTGCCGCAAATGGGCACGCCGGCACGGCACCTGATTGGCTTTCGTAACGGGGTATTTGATACCACCACCGGGCAATTCAGCGCGCACCAGAAAACGCACTGGCTGCGCACTGTCAACAGCGTGGACTACACGCCGCCCAAGGCAGGGGAAAATCTGGCCGACCATGCCCCACACTTCTGGTGCTGGCTGACACGCGCTGCCGGGCAGCAGCCCGATAAGCAGGCGCGTATTCTTGCCGCGCTGTTTATGGTGCTGGCGAACCGCTATGACTGGCAACTGTTCCTTGAGGTCACCGGCCCCGGCGGCAGCGGTAAAAGCGTGATGGCCGCCATAGCCAGCCTGCTGGCGGGGAAAGACAACACCACCTCGGCCACCATTGATACGCTGGAATCGTCACGGGAACGCGCCTCCGTGGTCGGGTTCTCGCTGATTATCCTGCCTGACCAAGAGAAATGGAGCGGTGACGGTGCGGGTATCAAAGCGATCACCGGCGGCGATGCGGTGGCTATCGACCCGAAATACCGGGACGCCTACTCCACGCACATTCCGGCGGTAATTTTGGCGGTGAATAACAACCCGATGCAGTTCAGTGACCGCAGCGGCGGTGTATCCCGTCGCCGGGTAATCCTGCCGTTCCCGGAGGTGATACCGGCCAACGAGCGCGACCCGCAGTTGCTGGCAAAAATCACCGGTGAGCTGGCGGTGATTGTACGCCACCTGATGCAGCGTTTTACCGCGCCCGATGACGCCCGCGCATTGCTGGAAGCACAACAGAACTCGGGGGAGGCGCTGGAGATTAAACGCAGCGCCGATCCGCTGGTCGACTTTTGCGGCTACCTGCTGGCGGTCAGTGCGCCTGACGGTCTGTATATCGGTAATGCCAACATTACCCCAGCGAACCCGCGCAAATACCTGTATCACGCATACCTATCTTATATGGAGGCCCGGGGACACAAGTACCCATTGAATCTGACCGCATTCGGACGTGCGGTGCCGCAAACCCTGCGTGAGTACGAAATAGCGCTGTTGAAACGCAAGACCAATCAGGGGATGCAAACCAACCTGATATTGAATGAAGACTGTGAGGCTGACTGGCTGCCCAAGTGTGAAATGCGCTGAGCGAATGGCATCACGATCGTTTCTGCCGATCAATAGGCGGTTATTGATCTGCCGAACCCATTGGACGCTGTTGTGTGGGGCCGCTTATAGTCGAGCTGTACAAACCGCATACACCCAACACCGGGGAACCCCGTAGCGGTGACTACTCAGGCCTGCATTGCAGGCCTTTTCTCTGTCTGAAATCTCTTCCTGCTACTCTTCTAATGTGCAATAAATCACCGGCTCAGGCTGGTATTTTGCATTTTGGGGTCTGACTGTTCACTGTGAGTGACCAGTCAGGGCAAACTCATCACTAACTAATCACCGGTTAATTGATTGTTTTTAAACAATTAAAAGCAAAAGTGAACAGTGTGGCCAGTTTTTCTATAAATCTTTTTTTCTGGCGTTCAGGTTGTCGCCCGGCTAGAGACTTTTCCAGTCGGGCAGTTTATTGGCCCGTTTGCGCCAAGAGTGGATTAACGCCATGCATAAACCAAACAGCAAACCGGCAAAGAGAGCGTTTACTACCGCGATTGGTACACTGACACCTTCATTTTTCCAGCGACTAAACCACATGAGAATGCCCCATAACGGGCCAAACCAGATGGCGAAAAACAGAGTATTCAGCCAGAAGGGGGCAAACGGTGGAGGTGGCATTTTTCCTCCCAACTTCCAAAACAGGCGCAAGATCGGTGGTGCATAATTGCTCCGCCACATCTTTTTATCTTCCATCAGGGCTATTGCCTTTTTCTTCTTATCTTCAAATGCCATAATCCGAATCCTTTCATTGGGTATCTATAAAGACTGTCTAATAATATGCCTTATCCAGAATCAGCCATAGAGGGGGACGTTTGGAAAACGGAAAAAATTCCACTCTAAGAATTTTTTAGGGAAACAGGTTCTGACAGGTAGCTTTGAGCGAGAAGTGGACATTCATATTAAGTCTCTGCAGTGCTGTCCACGCTCTTCTTAGTTTCATTGGAAAAGTTTTAATTGAACAAGAGCGCAACTAAAATAGCGAAAGTATAGTCCTCCGCAGGGCTAAATAGCAGTAACACCTGACTAAAAAACCATCAGAAAATGGCACTGCCATGGCCGCCCCAAAATCTGGCACGACGATTAAATGTATTCTAAAAGGAAGATCCCTGCGCGGGTGGCAGGGACGAATTATTGCCCCATTGACGTGGCACGAGTCTTAGCATTGCTATCATTACTGGGAGTGCCAGCAGAAACAACCCTGTCTGTTTTATCCCGCTTTATCTATTAATTACAAGGGGAACTAGTCATTTTTTTCTTCTTTACTTATTTTTAGCTTACTGTTACCAAAGCTTAAACTGCTACCAGAGATGTTTTTTAATATTATTTCATAAGGATGCTTAGCGGTTTTTTCTCGCTCAGCGCGAGATACACATATTATTTTAATTAGGTCTATGTCACGCTCATTTAAATCAGCCCCTTTCTTATATTTAAGAAAGAAATCTTTGATGTCATCCTTTTTTTGTTGATCTTCTAGGATGGCCATTATAACAGCCGTCCTTGAATAACAGGATTTTATTACAAAGAGGACAAATAAACTAAGGCCAAAATACAAGCACGCAATAGTTACCCTAACTTCATAGGATAGACCATCAAGCCATATGAAACCGCATATCACTGAAATAGTAGATATAAAAAATAGATTGATAAATATCATGCGGGTGGTTTTTGCGCTGGAATACTCCTCTTCAAGATAATTATTTAAATTTTTCAGTTTCGGTTCAGCTTTTCCAGTAAGCCTGCCATTTTCTATTGTTATATCTTTTTCTTTATCAATATATAAAAAACTAGAAACAATGGAGTTAACCACCCCAATTAATGACCCTGCCACACTGATATTAGTAAAAAACCTCCTGATATAACATTTCTTTTCTGCAATGGATAATGAGTTTATATATTTCGTTGAATTATACAGAATGAAAACCAGAACCATAATTAACACAAGCAAAAGGAATATTAAAAGTATTTTACCATTATCAAGTTCGTTGATGTTCATATAAGAAGCCATGCGGATTAATTGTATAGACCAAAGGTACTCTTATTTTGCCCTCAACAAGCGAAAATGAAAAGAACTATCATACAGTTCGGTTAAAAAATATAGCATCAATTTTCTACTCAGAGGATCAGCAAGGTTACGGCTGTAATACTGCATCATCTTTGCACCCTTGCTGTTGCAGAAATGAAAAAGGGTTAATGAAAGAAAGCGACATCTCTAACGTCCGCTCCTGGCACATAGAAAACTGTCAACCCGGAGTATTGTTTACCGGGGGTATTAAACTCCCGTGAAATGGCGCTGATACTGATCCCGGTGTTTATACGTGTAATCATAGAAAGTTGTTGTTCTTCATTCAGTGCTGAAGGACGACCAAATCGCTTTCCAGCTTGCCCTCGCAATACGTGGGTGCGTGCGCTCAAGCAATAGATCCCGCTCAAATTCCGCCACAGCAGAAATCACCGACATCATCGTGAGAAGCAACTCAATAATCGGCTCAGGCCGGTGTTTTGCATTTTTGGGCTGACTGTTCACGGTAAGTGACCAGTCTGAGTAAACTCATCACCAACTAATCACCGATTAATTTATTGTTTTTAAACAACTAAAGTCAAAAGTGAACAGTGTGATCAGTTTTTCTATAAATCTTTTTTTTCTGAGCGAGATGACGAATTTGATCTATCATGGGGCAGCCCCAAAAACAGACTCATTTAAGGGGGGAGTTGCTGATGCCGGATTCTAAAATCACCCTCTAAATCGGTGTCACTTTCCTGCATTGGTATACGTTTAGGTATACTCAACAAATCTGAACTAGATTTTTATCAATGATTACAACAAACTAATCGATTTATTCAGATTCCCCCAGCCCAAATAGGTCACCGGTGACCCCAGATAGATCCGGTGGCAATAACGAAAAAGCCCGCAATTCACGTTGCGGGCTTTTTTGTGTCTGTAGCGCAGACTGGTCGTTAGTGATCCAGATAGAGATAATGCAGCCAGCTGGTCATGCGCAGCAGGACTTTGCGCATGATGGAAAGATGCTCAAAGTGCTCGGTGTAGACCGCAGCCTGTGCGGTAACCCCATCGGGCAATTTGTCCAGCGCGGGAACAGGGTCTAAATCGATCATCACGTAAACCCCCTCCTGCTGAGCGCCAACGTTTAGCCCTTGCATAACAC
The DNA here is from genome assembly GCF_046531865.1 of Serratia sp. AXJ-M. Classification (NCBI taxonomy): domain Bacteria; kingdom Pseudomonadati; phylum Pseudomonadota; class Gammaproteobacteria; order Enterobacterales; family Yersiniaceae; genus Serratia; species Serratia sp. AXJ-M. The sequence continues at coordinate 4,088,222 of NZ_CP059394.1, forward strand.
CACTGGCCTGATAGCTGCCGTCGGGGACTACCGGCAGCACCCGCGTGACCGAGCCGCCATAGATTTTCCCCGGCAAGCCGTTAAATACCACCTCGGCTTTATCGCCCTGGGTTAAACGCAGGATCGAGTTTTGACGGAATACCGCCACCACCTGCCGTTTTTGCTGCGGAATAAAAATCATCACCGGCTTGAACGGCAAGCGCACTGCGGTGGTGCCAGGCCGAGCCAGCACCTGGGTAACATAACCCTCGCTGGGTGCTCGAATGGTCGTTTGTTCCAAATTGTAGGTCGCTTCCGCAATCTGTGATTTCAGGCTGGCAATGCGGGCGTCCTCACCATTGTAGTGGCCCGAAAGCCGCTCCTGCGCCTGCTGATGCTGAGCTTTGGCAGCCTGCAGCGCTGCAGATTGCGCTTGATACTGCTGCCGGGCATGACTGATGTCTTGTTCCGAGAAAGGGTTAACTGCCATTGCCGCGCCTTTGGCGTAACGCTGATAATCCTGGCGCGTGCGTTCATACTCGGCATAAACCCGCTGTACATTGGCCGAGGACTCATTTAGCGTAGCCTGTCGTGTTCTTACATCCGCCTGCGCGCTGGCAAGATCTGCCTGCAGCTTGTTCAGCCGGGCACGGTAGCGGGTATCATCCAGGCGAAACAGCACATCGCCCTTATGCAATAGCACATTGGTCTTATCCGTAACCTCGACAATCACTCCCGATACCTGGGGAACAATGGGCACCGAAACAGCGATTTTCTGCGCCCGGTAGGTATAAGGATGGTTGTAATTCATCCCCAGAATCAAAGCTCCTACGATAAAAATGCCGCCCAATACCGCGGTCGGCACGGTCCATTTATTGATGGGGATACGGAACAGTTTGAAAACGCCGTAGCTCAGCGCTACGTAGCTGAGAATAATTAAGAGATCCATACCCTTTCAACACCCTTTATTGGACGACGAGCTTTCATCTGCAACGGGCATCTGCATTCGCTGTAACTCGCTTTGTAACTGATGAATTCGCGCTTGCAGCACTTCAGGGTGTTCGGCTTTCTCGCTCATGCCCCATCCCCGCTCTGGCCGATATAACGTCGCCCAAATCCACAGCAGTGGCCAAATAGCATGCAGGGTAAACAGGCTGACCCAGCCTGCAACGTGAATGGCATCCTGATGGGGATGTTGCCGTTTTTTGGCCAGCAAATAAGGAATATCGTGAATAATTATCACGCCGTAAAATAAAATCAAAAACACGGCGATCAATACGCCTAAAGCAAAATAATCTAGAAACATGCTACACCCTGGCTGGTAACGCTAAATAACGCATCGAGGCTTATGTTGTCTTATACTCTTTGATATCTTTGGCAATGATATCAATGGCATTTTTAACATCGTCCACGGTGAGTTTTGCCTTTTCATTATTCAAATTATTTCCGGACGCTTTGCGCACCACTTTGATAACCGGCTGATTAGTCGAAGCATCGATAAACTCGCCTTCCATATACACAGAGCTCTCCATGGTGCGGTGACCGGTTACGCTCTGTGTTGCCGCCACCAGTAGCGTGATTGGCAATACCTCATACACCTGAAGCCCTTTTTTATGGGTATCGATAGCCGTTATAGCCCCTCGGAAAATAAGCGTATTTTCACGTGGCACATCCTCCAAGATAAAATGGGATGCCATAGACTGCTTAAACTGCTGGTTGGTGTAGTTCAGGATATTATCAAGTGCGCGCTGGCTTACCATCTCAGTGGGTTTCGGACGCGGGAAATAGATCATCGGCTGATAAACCAAATATTTATATTTAGAATAGTCAACGTTAGTTTGTTTCCAATATAAAACGTCCTTACCGGAGGCCGATTTCCCCTGGGTAATATCATTGTAATTATTCAGGAACGTAGAATACTTTTCTTTTTCGGTGACCTTGGATGAACAAGCGGCCAGAATGAATACCAAGGGCAAAATGGCCGCACGTTTTTTTCTCATCATAACTTCCAATATTAATTTAATAAGCAATAAATAATTAATCGAAATAGTACCCGCTAGTGACTGATAAGTCATATGACAATACAGGCAAAAATGTATATCATTTTTGATATACAAAATCAGACTGGCGCGTAGAGTGAAATCAAAAGACTTCAAGATCGACGAACTCAGGATCGTTCGCTGCATTGCCGAAACGGCCAGCGTCAGCAAGGCCGCTCAGCGGCTAGACATGCCACAGTCAAATGTGTCGCGCACCCTGACGGCGCTGGAGCGCCGGCTTGGCCTGGAGATCTTCTTACGCACCCCGCGCAGCTTGTCGCTAACCGAGTTTGGCGAACAATTTTTACGCCGAGCCACTCAGCTTTTAGATGAGCATAACGATCTGCTCGATATATCAGGTACCTATAAACGCAGTCTGAATGGCATGGTGACGCTGGGCGCACCTATTGGTATCCATTCATTCCTGACCCGTTATCTGCTGCCGCCGCTGTTACGCGAATCGCCGGAGCTGATCGTCGATTTGGTCACCCGCAATCCGGATGAACGTGAGAAGAAGTACGGTGCGGTATTCGACAGTGACTGCGATCTGTTGATCAGTTTCTTCCAGCCGCAAAATGAAAGCCTGATCGCCAGGCCCTTGACCCGTTTTCGCGTCGGGTTATTTGCCTCACCGGACTATATCGCAAACGCCCCTCTTGTCGAGCCAGAGGAGCTGACAGCGCATCGCTGCATTACCTTGCGGGTGCTGGGAGGGAGCCACAATACCTGGAGCTGTTATAGTTCTCAGGGCCAATTGATGCAGGTAGCAGTCACCGGCAGCAGCATATGCGACAATATTCTGCCGGCCATCGAGCTGGCAAAACAGGGGCTTGGCATCGTCTATGCCCCTTATTACTCCGTCGCTTCTGCGCTGGAATCGGGGTCACTGATGCCTTGTATTGAACGTGAGCGCTGTATCGATATGCAAGCCTTTCTTATTTATCGCCAGCGTGGGGTGTTACCCCACAGGGTTCAGGTGATGATGGACAGCATCATGCATAATATGAAATTGCATGAGCAGCGCCTGATTTAGCGATAACGGCCACAAACACTAAAAGCAAAACCCCGCCGAAGCGAGGTGATGCTGTTCGTCTTTCCGAACCGTCGACAGTTACTCGTTTACCGGTCTTTCCCGATCGTCACTTCGCTCGCAACCTGGTCGCGTCGCCAGAGCAGACAGGCACGCATGCCCTGAAGGCGGCACAGGCTTACGAACATGTAGCTTAAAATCGGTATCCACCGCCCAGTAAAGCCTGGCTGGAGATATCTTTATCCACCATTGGGCTATCGGTGATTTCACTGCTCAGCTGCACGGCACGCACTGACGCCAAGGCATACCAATGTTCGTTAAACTGGTAGTTGGCGCTCAGCTCCACATAAGGGCTCCAGCTCTCTCCGGCCGAATACGTTGAGAAACCGCTGCTTTTTGCCTCCGCATGGCCAATGCCATAGTAGTAATCGTTCTGGTTACCGTTGTTGTAGACCGCGCCAATACCGGGAACAAGGCGTAGCTTGCCCGCCTTGATTGGATACAAAAAGGCCACGTCCCCTACCACACCGTTACTGTTATCAAGGGTATCACCAGCCAGCGAGGCGCGAATAACCCCCCATTTCTCTTTATGGGTGAAGGCCATCCCGGCCATTACTGTGCCATCGCGCTTATCCAGCTTTTTCATTTGGCTGTTATTGCTATCATCCGGATCAAAACCCAGGGGGGAATAATAGGTGATGATCGAAATCTGATCCTTTGGCATATTCAGCAGATAATATCCCGCCGCCAAAGAGTGAATATAAAAGTTCCCTTTCTCATAGTTTAACGTGGGCAATCCCTGGGTTTTAGCATCGGTATCAACATAACCATAATCATTCACCATCGCAGCTGCCCCTAAGGACCAGCTCGCTGCAACTGAAAAAGGCGAATAAATAAGGTAAGCGAAAATTAGTGAAAGCGAAATACTAAACTTACTCCCCCTAATACGAGGAGTTAGAAAATCTGAGCACGGTTTCATTATTATCATCCATAGTGGGAGCATCAAACGCCGTGCATACTACTCCACCAGGGTAATTGTCTGATAGCGGCTTAAGTGTCCAAAAATGCACACCAGGCAACAAATTGATTTTTAATCATATTCACCCTATTTTACCATTCACAGCCCGCCACCACCCACCAGACAGAGCTGCATAATTGCATAGCTACAAGGCATAATATAGTATGCGGAAAAATTCGACCCTGGCTTCACCGTAATAAATTTACGCCCCTGGAACATGACATTATGGAAACAGACGTTCTCTTCACTCTTGGGAAAAGAAACTCAGCCACTTTATTTAATAAAGATGATAAGCCGATAGAGCATATCTTGGCGATTAAGCACGCCTTAATGCCCTATGGTAAAAAATGTTCTTTTCCAGCGGGCAAAAAAATTCGCTTATTTCACAATGGCATTCGGCATTGGTTCTTGCTCCAGTCCGGTGAAATGTCCGCATGCCGCGACAGTGATGGTTTGAAAATAGCCAACTTTAGAGAACCCTCGCTCGCCGGTATCGCGGAAACCTTCTTCCCTAAAGAGTTGATCTTTTTCCTGGCCGAATCACCGGTTGAACTGGTGATGTACCAGGAAAGTGATGTGCTGGAAACGCTGGCACGGGAAAACCTTTGGCAAAACTTAGTGCATATACAAGCCTATGTCATCCAAGTTCTGAGCATCCGCGACAGGTTATTGTCAGGCAACGATGCCTACGAAGTTGTCTGCAATCACTTGCTGATGCTAATGAATGAAAAAGAAGCCTTTCGCTTATCCACCACGGTTCCGCGCTATATTCAGCAACGAACCCAGCTCTCGCGCAGTGGCATCATGAAAATATTATCTGACCTGCGCAAGGGAGATTATATTACCGTCGAAAAAGGTATTTTGCTGGCGGTTAACCGGCTGCCAAAGCGTTATTAACTGGCTATCAGAGCCCGTTAATCCTCTTACAGATCCCGTGTATACACTCGAGAAGCCTCACCCCAGGGGTGGTAACCCAACCCATTAAAGGCAAACCCCTGTTTCTCGTAGTAGCCTTCCAGATCGGTACACAAATGCAACTGTGGGAAACCCAACTGACGAGTCTCCTGCGCCACATGGTTAATCAACAACCTGCCGTAACCGCGGTTACGGTGGGCCTCCTCCACATACAGCGCGCACAGCCATGGATAGAGTTCACCGCGGCTAATGAAATCATTGGTGATTAATCCTGCGCACCCCAGGATCTGACTGTTATCCACCAGCAAATACCACTGCGGCAATGGATTAGCCGCACCGATGCAACGAGTGATGGCATCCTCATACATCATCAGCGTTTCTTGCGAAGCCCATTGCTGTTGGAAATAACCGATCGCTTGCTGTTTAAACTCGGGGGACTGACGCACCGAAATAATCTTCATATCTTTTCCTGAGGTGATTTTTCATTCTTTTTCTGGCGTAAAATTATGCGGTAACCCGTGGAGGTTAGCACGACCTTTATCATGGAAATCAGCTGGGTGGGCAGATAATATGGCGACGCTGCCCCTTAACCGGCAGCGATTTCACCAAAACAGGAGTCATTATGACGCAAAATATTTATGACAATCAGGCCTTCTTCGACGGCTATGCCCAGCTCAGCCGCTCGGTGAACGGGCTGGACGGCGCACCGGAATGGCCGACTATCCGCAGCATACTGCCGGATTTGCACGGCAAGCGGGTAGTCGATCTCGGGTGCGGCTACGGGTGGTTCTGCCGCAGCGCTCGTGAACAAGGTGCCGTAAGCGTACTGGGGTTGGACGTCTCAGAAAAAATGCTGGGTAAAGCGCAGTCGATGACCCAGGATGCCGGCATTGAATACCGCCAGCAGGATCTGGAGCAGCTTCAGTTGCCGCAGGCGTCTTTTGATATCGCTTACAGCTCACTGACGCTGCACTACATCGAAGATCTGGCGCGGTTGTTCGCCACGGTTTATCAGGCGCTGGCGGCTGGCGGGCAGTTTATCTTCACCGCTGAGCACCCCATTTATACCGCACCGCAGCATCAGGGATGGTGGGTCGATCAAAACGGGCAGAAGTCGTGGCCGGTTAACGGCTATCAGCAGGAAGGTCAGCGGATTTCAAATTGGTTGGCAGATGGGGTCATCAAGCAGCACCGCACGCTTGGCAGCTACGTAAACTTGCTGATCCGGCAAGGCTTCGTCATTAGCTATCTGAACGAATGGGGCCCTTCGGCTCAACAAATCGCAGATAACCCGGCGCTGGACGAAGAAAAAGAGCGCCCAATGATATTTATTCTCGCCGCTCATAAACCTGCTTAATGCTTCTTTTCCGCAATAAATCCTGAACACATCCAATATTGGGGAGGCTGCCTCCCCCCAATGGCTTAGGGCGCGGTTGCAGGCATCGGTGCCGCTATCACGTTCTACTCGCCGATCGGCAAATAGCCCTGCCACAGCGGTTGCGCCGCTTTACCCTGCGCATTGGCCTGCAAATGTACATGGTAACCCTGCAGTGACTGCAACAGCAGGCAATCGTCCACCTCAGCCAGATCATCCTTATGCTGCTTGAAGCTGCCGGTCAGTAACGTCTGCTTGGCTTTTTCTTTGGCTTCATCCGCACTGTGCGCGACAAACAGGCCAAACTCGTGCAGCTCAGCCAACTCGTCACTGCGGTAACCGCCGACGTTAACAAAGAACAGCTTCTCCGGCCCGACGAACGGCTCAGCCCTCAGCGCCACGTCATAGCCATCCGCCCATTCAATACGCGTATAGCCATCAACATGCACCTTGTTCTTATCGCCAAACCATTTCTCGCGCAGCAAGGGATAAGCCTGTTCTGGCCGCTCCGCTGCAACGAATTGTACGTCGTGCAATTCGATATTGGCACCCGGTGCGGTGCCGCCCACATAGAACATCAATAATCCCGGCATTAGATGGCTATCCCTCTGTTTTAATAATCGTTATGTAATATATTATATATCGATTGTTATGCAACCAGCGCTGCCACAAAGAGCGAGTTCGCTATTGGGGGAAAAGCTTATCAGCATGGATTACGCGCAAAGACCGCAGGTTCCGGCCAACGCAGTAGTAACAACTTTGACATGCGCTGAGCAGCGGGACGTGGTTACGCCCCGCTAGGTTTCAGGCGCGTATATCCTGATATTCTGGCGTGGTGTCGAATTCGTGTTTGGCGAACGGGCATAACGGAATGATTTTGCGGTTTTCCGCGCGCATTTTGGCGACCACCAGCGCCACCAACTTTTTACCTACCCCCTGGCCTTTTAGCACTTCGTCAACCCAAGTGTGATCAATGATGGTTAATTTATCGCCGCTGGGCACAAAAGATATCTCGGCAATCATCTTCCCCTGCTGATCGTTTATATAGAAACGCTTTTCATCTTCCAAAAATTTAAGATCCATAGAATTTATTCCTATAAAAAAGTGCGTAACTCTCGGTTGTCGCTACAACAAAGCCAATATTAGTCTACTCTTTAATCAGTAACACAACATAATTGTGACAGTGGCTGAGGAGTTCAAAATGGGTGAAAGCTCAAAAGACGGCGTTATTCTGCTATCCCGAATATTGTTGATGATCCTGTTTATCATATTTGGCTGGATGAAGCTGGTTGGCTTTGGTGCAACCGTCACGGCAATGGAAGGGTATGGTACGCCCATGCCTTATTTAGCGGCGATTATCGCCGTGGTGGTGGAGTTCTTTTTCGGCATTGCGCTTATTCTTGGGTTATTTACCCGCCCTATCGCGGTTATTTTTGCCCTTTACGTACTCGGCACCGCGTTTATCGGCCACCCATTCTGGAAAATGACCGGCATGGAAATGATGGGCAATGAAATAAACTTCTTCAAAAACATCAGCATTATTGGCGGGCTGTTGTTGCTGGCGGTCACCGGCGCCGGACGTTATTCGCTGGATTATAAATTCTTCAATAAATAACCCCCACCAGCCGGTGGCCCCGCTACCGGCTGGCCTTCTGTTGCCCCGTTTATCGACTACGTTTGGCGTGACGTTCGAAGTTATCGGCTTTCGCCTGTGCAGATTTGCGCAACGTCACGTAACAGGCACCTTCACCGCCATCACGCGGCAGCGCCCGACAAAAAGCCTGCACCTGCTCAAACTGGGCCAGCCACTTGGCGACATAGCTGCGGATCACGTTGGCGTGGCTTTCATCATCTCGCCCACGGCCGTGAACGATCAGCAGCGAACGCAGACTTTGCTTTTCCGCTTGCACAATAAAGCGGAACAGAGCTTGCCGACAGGCCTCCACCGGCTGTTTCAACAGGTTCAGACTGGCCTGTGGCGGGTAGCGGCCATGGCTCAGCTTGTCGAGCACGCCCTGTTGAATGCCCTCGCCTTTATATTCCAACGGTTGCTCACAGGGGATCAGTTCGAGAAAGCCGGTACTGAGAAAGTTTTCCTGCTGCAGCGCCTGCGCTTCACGGCGCGCGCGCTTATCCATGGTCTCCTGCGGCTTCAAGTACAACGTCTCGGGGCCGCGGGATAACGGAATGACATCCGCCATCGCCTGTTCAAAAAAATCTTTGTCTTGGTTGCTCATCTCAAAGCCACTCTTGGACACTAAGCCTTTCATGCCGGAATAAGCCTGATTGTAAGACCCACAGCTCCGGTTGCAAGCCGGGAATTTTCCGCAATCGTCGTCAACGGGTGAGGTTCTGTGCAGTTTTCGTTATACTGCAAAACCATTATTGAGTGCCGCAAAGGATCGATCCCATGAAAATGCGCGAGCTGGAAACCCAGTTTCAAAATGCCATGAGTGAGTTGCAGGCCAGCTTCGAAAAGCAGCACCGTGAATGGCAGCACAGCTATCAGGCCCTGCAGCAGTTGCTGGAAGAGGCTAAACAGCGCGAAGTCGCACTGCGTATGCAGAACGAACAGTTGGTACGCAAGCTGAGCACCGCCAGTTCAGTGCCGGAGCAGCACGCATTGGTGAAGCAAATTAAAATGCTGGGCGCCCATCTGGACGCACTGGCCAAAGATGCCGCCAGCTTCAACCACCACCTGCGCAATCAGCAGCGGGCAGCCGACAATTTCAGCGGCGAACAGCGTTGACACCGGGCGCTGTCCTGCAGCGCCTCCTGCCAAATACTGGCGTTCCGAGAGTGTAATAAATCATAAATGACCTGGATCATCATCGCTGCCCTGATCGTTGTATTTATTATTGGTTACCGCATTCTGACTTCCGATACCCGCAAAGCCATTGACTCTCTGGCCCACCTGTTGAAAGTGAAACCTATGCTGATTGAATCGATGATTCAGGAGATGGGGAGCCGCAACAGCCAGACCTTTATCCGCATGCTGAACAACGGTTACACCGAAGAGATGCACCAGGCGGCCTATTTGCTGTTTATCTATCTGACCTTTATCAAACAGGCAGACGACCACCAGATTGCCCTGTGGCGGGAAACCCTGCTGCGTGCCGGTCTGTCGCCAGAGTTACATGCCGAGCACACCGAAGCCGCGCTGTTTTATTTTGCCGATCTCGATATCGATGCTTTCGAGCTGGCACAGTTCCGCCGCGCCTACAACGAGCGTTTTAACCAGGAAGCCATTGCCAATTGGTGAAGATGTCCCCCGCAGGCGGGGGAGGCATTACAGAAACATGCTGTAGATATAGCGCGAAAGCGCGTCACGCGAGCTGAAACCGTGGGGAATGCCATAACGCGCACTCGGGGTATCGCTGCTTAAATCCAGGGGAAACTCAAGGTACTGATCGCTGGTGCGTATCGGCGAGGTCGGCGTGGCGAAATGCACGCTTTTCTCTTTCAGCGCCGGGTGGATCACCAACGCGGTTCTGCCCATCCGCGCTTCACGATTCACATACACGTAGTGCTCACCCTTGCGGTAACCATAGGCTTGATCGGTGACATAATCACGCTCAAACCCCGTATTCTCCAACACTCTAGCCACTTCATCCGGCCGTAAATACATCGATTTCTCCTCTCGTTCTGGACCGCTGAGCGACCTTACCGTAATCATGAGATGAAACAATAAATTTTTCGGTATGGATGTGGGTTTAGGAATATTCCTTAACTAGGTATTTTGCCGTTTTTGCAACAACAGTCGCAGCGTCAACATCACGCCCGGAAACACCCTCAGTACCGCAAAATCAAGAGATTGACGGCACGCCCGTACGGCTCATCAACAGCATTTAGCATAGCCCCGATCCAAACCCGGCAAGGGATAACAAAGTATTATTTAAAGCCGCTGTTGTTGCCTGCGCCATTCACTTGGGCTCACACCCTGAATGCGCAAGAATTCGCGGTTAAAATTCGATTTGGTAGTGAATCCGGCCTTTTGCATAATATCAGTCACCGGCTCATCACCGGCGAGCAACCACTGCGCCGCCTGACGAATACGCAGTTGATTCACATATTGCGACACATTCATTCCCGTATGCCGATTGATAGCCTGCGAAACCCGTCGCGCCGGCAAGCCCACCTTGCGCGCCAGCCGGGCCAGATTCAGCTCAGGCTCCAGGTAGAAGTCATCTTGCCGCAGCCGTTGTTGCACCCGCTCAAACCACTCGGCCAGTTGATCCTCATCTTCCCCCCCGCTATCCGCCGTTTCCGATATGACCTCAACCGGGCTTTCCGCAGGTCGGCTGCGCGACAGCACCAAGCATAGGCTCAACGCCACCAACAGATTATCGATCGTTGCCAGCCAACCGGCGTGCCGCCCGTCAAACAGGGAAAAGTCGAGCGCAATCACCCCTTCGGCTACCGCCACCATGATCAGCAAGCCCCCCAAACCGCGCCACAGTCGATAGCTCAGCCAACTTTCCGCCAGCGCCACCTGCGGCAAAGCGTTTTCACCGCGCCGCAACGCATATAGCAATGCGGCTCCATACCCCAGATAACCCCCGACAATCATGGCATCCAGCAAAAAGGGCGCCGTCAGGCTGGCCAACAGCGTCAGGCACAGCGGCATCAGATGCCACAGTTCGCGCCGCCGCAAACGGCCCTGGGTACTCACCAAAAACGCGACATAAGCCAGTGAAGGGATCGCCATCGCGCCGAACGGTTGCAGCCGATTGAATTGCGTTATGCCGTAGCCATAACGGATACCCACCAGCAGGCTTTGCCACGCGCACAGCAACAACAATAGCTGAAAGACCCAGCGCCGCGCCGTTGGACGACCGAGGCGATACAGCAGCCCCAGGCACAGCAGACCGAACAGAAATGTGAGAGGAATAAGCGGCATCATCAAGGTCTTGTCGTTTGCACACGGAATCAACAGTGTACTGTTAAAACAATCATTTAACGACCCGGATCGCGATCGAGGTCGCCGGATGGCACCGCCAATGCCACCCTCTCAATCTCGATACCTTGAGGAGTGAAAATGAAAACAACCTTGTTGTTATTGATGCTGTGGTGCGGTGCTGCGAGCGCGTCCCCCTATCAGGTCGCCACCCACGATGAAACCTTTCAGGCCGGCTCGCGTTCGTTAGTCAGCCGAATTTACTACCCCACCACTAAAACGGCTAAACCGCAGCTCATCGGTGCAAACCCGGTCTTTACCGGCATTGAGAGTCAGCCGGACGCGCCGGCAGCAAGTGGGCATTTTCCGCTGATCGTGATCAGCCACGGCAGCGGCGGCAATAACGCCAGCCAGGCCTGGCTGGCGGCAGCGCTGACCCAACAAGGCGCGATCGTGGTGGCGGCCAACCACCCAGGCAGCACTACCGGTAACTCGGTTCCGGCTTTATCTGCCGAGCTGTGGTTACAGACCAGCGATATTTCCGCCTTGATTAGCGCCGTCACCACCGACCCTCGCTGGAAGCCGATGCTCAACCCTCAGGCGATTGGCGTTATCGGCCACTCCAAGGGCGGTTACAGCACCATTGCAGCTATCGGCGGTAAAGTCCGGCTGAGCGATTTCATCGATGGCTGCCGACAAGCACCGCAGTCGCCCAACTGTCAGTTTTATACACAAGCCAATGTCGCACTGACCAAGCTTTCCGCCAGGGCATTTGACGCCGACTACACCGACCCGCGCATTCGCTTTGCGGTGGCTCTAGATCCCGGCATGGTGCCCTACCTGCTGCCGACCAGCCTGCGTCGGCTCAGCGCACCGTTACTGATCGTCGAGCCACAGCACTTTTTGCCCAACGGCCAGGAACCCGGGCTTGGCGGTGCCACGCTGGCGGCGGATAACGGAAAGCAACCTATTCATGCACTGAGGCTCTCCAGCGGCAATCATTTCGATTTCCTGCCGGTTTGTCAGCCCAAAGGCCGGCAAATCCTGGCGAGTGAAGAAGATGATGGGGCGGTGCTTTGCGCCTCTTCCAGCGAACAACGCGAAGCCGTACACCGGCAAACGCTGGCCGCCATCATGGCATTTATTCATCCGTGGCTACCCGCGCCCGCAGGAAATCGATAAACGCCCTCACCTTTTCCGGTACGTGGCGGGTGTTGGGGTATAGCGCATAAATACTCTGCGCAGGAAACTGATGGTCCGTGAGTAGCGGACACAGCTTGCCCTCGGCGAGGGCAGGCCGCACCAGCCATTCGGGCAACAGCGCCACCCCGGCACCGTGCAAAGCAAACGCCAACAGCGCTGCGGCACTGTCGCCCATCAACGTGGCGGCATCTTCCACCTTAAACAGCACCGCCTGGCGCTCAGGGGTAATGACCTGCCAACTCAGCGGCGAACTGAGGCGACTGTGAGCAATCCACTGTGCCTGTGCCAGTTGGGCCAGAGACGCAATGGGATGGCGGGCCAGGTAGGCTGGCGAGGCGACCGGCACAATAGCAAAGCTGTCGAGCAGTGCCGCCCGTAGGCTGGAATCCGCCAGTTGTCCCAGCCGGATGGCCACGTCGAAACGCTCTGAAATCAAATCTGCATGATAGGAAGAGGAAACGTGCTGAATGCGCAGGCGCGGATGCAATTGGGAAAACGCCGCCAACGCCGGTACCACCACCTGAGCGCCGTATTCCGGCGTAGTCGTGATGCGCAATACGCCGCTCAGTCCATGGTGATCCCGACGTACGTCATCCAAGAGGTTTTCCGCATCCTGCAACAACCGCAGACAACGTTGATAAAAACGTTCGCCGGCGTCGGTCAGTGCCAGCCGTCGGGTGCTGCGCACCAGCAGCGACACCCCCAGTTCGCCCTCCAACTGTTTGACATTGAAGCTGACCACCGCCTTGGTTTGCCCCAACGCCACCGCAGCAGCGGTGAAACTGCCGGCGTCCACCACGGCCACGAAGATAGCCAAACGCTGCAGGTTAAGCATGTTGTCGCCCCTTATTGTCAAAATAATTTTGACAGTGTAATCGCTCGTAGCCGATTTATCCGCACTTTCCCGCCCGTTACACTGCTAGCCTTCAACCGGAGGCACCATGCCCTATCGCATCAAAGTCGCAATCGTCTACCTGCTCGGATTTTTTGTCGATCTGATCAACATGTTTATCGCCAACGTCGCTTACCCCTCAATCAGCCATGCGCTGCAGGCTTCGGTTGGTGAATTGGCCTGGGTCAGTAACGGCTACATTCTCGGCCTGACGCTGGTGATCCCGCTCAGCGCCTGGTTAGCGCAGCGCATTGGCGGACGGCGGGTGTTTTTGCTGTCGTTAACCTTGTTTATGCTGGCAACGGCGGCGGCGGGCTATGCCGATTCCATCGGCGAACTGGTTGGCTGGAGAGTGCTGCAGGGTATGGGCGGCGGGTTGCTGATCCCGATCGGCCAAACGCTGACCTACCAACTGTACCGTAGTCATGAGCGCGCGGGGCTTTCCGCCGCCATTATGCTGGTAGGCCTGCTGGCCCCGGCACTGTCACCGGCATTGGGGGGGCTTATTGTCGACCGGCTCGACTGGCGCTGGGTGTTCTTTGCCAACCTGCCGCTCGCCGCGCTGGCGCTGCTGTTGGCCGCACTCTGGCTACGCCCTCAGGCACCCGATCCGCAACGGCGACCGCTCGAGATCAAGGGGTTGCTTAGCGCCTGTACGGCCCTGACGCTGATCTTACTGGGCCTCACCCGGCTGGGGGAACGCGGGGGCCTTGCGCAAGGCGCGTTACTGCTGGCCGCAGGGGCGATCGCCTTGACCTATTTCCTGCGCCGTAGCCTGCGCATTACCCACCCTTTGCTGAACCTGCGCCTGGTTCAGGATCCGCTGTTGCGCACGTCGATGATGATTTATCAGTGCATCCCCGGCCTGTTTATCGGCGTCAGCCTGATCGCCATGCTGTATTTGCAAAATCAGTTGGGCATGCGTGCCGCGCAGGTCGGCAGCCTGATGCTGCCCTGGTCGCTGTCCTCGTTCCTGGCCATCACGTTGACCGGCAGAAAATTTAACCATTTTGGCCCGAAACCGCTGTTTATCTTCGGCTGTCTGCTGCAAGGGTTGGGCATTTTGGCGCTGTCGCAGATTGCGCACGCTGGGGATTACGGATTGCAGGTTGCGGCCTTCGCCCTGATGGGCTTTGGCGGCAGCCTGTGCAGCAGCACCGCGCAGAGCAGCGCATTTTTGCATATCGCCGATGAGCAATTGGCCGACGCCAGTGCGCTGTGGAATATCAACCGACAGCTCAGCTTCTGCCTGGGTGTCGCCCTGCTCAGCTTGTTACTCAACCTGCTGCTGGAACATTTTACCCCCGCCGTCGCCTACAAAAGTTGTTTTTACCTGGCCGCCGCCAGCACGCTGATCCCCATGCTGCTGTGCCTGCGCATCGCAAACCGCGCCATAGTGCGCCGTCTCAATACTCAACAGGAACACCAATGAACCAATATTTTACCGAAGTGATCGACGCACACGTCGCCATTGAAAACTGGCTGGAAAAAGGGGCCGGAGATGAACAGGGGCTGTTGGCACGTTTTGATCCCGCCTTCAGCATGATCGCGCTGAACGGCAGCCGACTCGATTTTGCCGCACTGAGCACGTTTTTCCGTGCGCATCGGGCCGCCAAACCGGGGTTGGCAATCAGCATAGAAGAGATGACGTTGGTGGCCGAATGGCCGACGGGGGCAGTGGTCAGCTATCGTGAGAAACAGAGGCTGCCTGGACAGGCGGCGACGCTGCGCAACTCCACCGTGGTGTTTGAACAAACCGAAACCGGGCTGGGCTGGCGGCACCTGCATGAAACGCCCATCGCGCAGTAATCAGAGAAAACCGTCGGCCAGAAACAGTTCCCAGGCCACGATCAGCCCACACAGGGTGACGGCGCTGAAAATCACTTCGAACAGATAGCGATTGATCATCATGAGCTAGCCCTCAAAAGAAGACACCCGGCCAAGCCGGGTGTCTCAATAACGTCGGGATGATGCGGCCCCCTCAGGCACCGCATTCCTCACTCAATTAAGCGGCTGGAGTTGCTGCTTTTTTGGTGGCTTTGTGGTGTTTTTTAGCGGCCTGAGCTTTCTGCACTGGCGCTTTTTTGTGGTGTTTTTTAGCAGCCTGGGCTTTTTGAGCTGGCGCTTTTTTGCTTACTTTGTGGTGAGTTTTAGCAGCCTGAGCTTTCTGTGCTGGAGCTTTTTTGCTTACTTTTTGGTGCTTTTTAGCGGCCTGAGCTTTTTGAGCTGGGGCTTTCTTGGTCGCTTTGTGGTGCTTTTTAGCCGCCTGGGCTTTCTGAGCTGGGGCTTTCTTGGTCGCTTTGTGGTGCGCTTTCTTATGATGAGTGGCTTTAGCAGGAGCCTTCTCAGCAGCAGCTGGCGCAGCGGTAGTGGTGGTTGCAGCCGGAGCAGCCGTTGCCGGAGCTGCAGCAGTATCAGCAGCGAAAGCAACAGAAGACAGACCCATGGTGGCAGCAACGATCAGGGCTAATACTTTTTTCATCTTTAATTCCTCAGAGTGTTTTTTCAGTAAGCCCCGTTGGGCCGTTGAAGCAGATACTAGAGGAATCGATGAGCCGCTTCCGTGAGTGATTGGTTTCGCCGAGTAACCAAATGTACAACACAGACAGGCATCGCCGGTGACGTAATCCCACCAGGTATTTTACCGTGATCGCCGGCACATTTTGAGAAATGGTCTACACTTAAGAGACATGTGTCAAAAACGGAGAGTCGAATGTTTAAGAAATCAGAAAAAGTAGAACGCGACATTGATCAGGACGTCACTCTTTTGGCTGATACATTGGATGAGGTGCTACGTGCATCCGGTGACAAAACCAAAGAGGAACTGAAAGAGCTGCACAGCAAAGCCAAAGGCGTGTTACGCGACGCCCGTGCTCGCTTCAATGGTTCCAGCAATCTGACACAGCACGCCCGCGATGCCGTCGAACAAGCCGACAGCTACGTGCGCGACAAACCTTGGCAGGGCGTAGGGATCGGGGCCGCGGTTGGCATCGTCCTCGGCGTTCTGCTGGCCCGGCGTTAACACCCCTTGCAGTCATAAAGATAAAACAACAGATGTGCGTCTGGCCCGTGGGAAACCGCGGGCCGTTTAATTTGTGGCGTCAAACAACTCGGCTAGCCTGGCCACTGCCCGCTCAGCCTCGCTCTGCTGGGTAAAGTTGGCAAACCCCATCAGCAGGCCATCTCCCGCCGCACTGGCTATGTGCCAATCCGAAAGTGCCTGTATCGACAACCCGCGTTGCCAGGCCTCTTGCGCGATCCTCCGATCCAAGCCTTTTGCCGTCAATCGTGCCAGTAATTGAATGCCCCCGGCCTGCGACGATACCGTCAAATACTCCCCCAGCTGTCGTGCAAGCGCCTGCGCCAGCCATTCACGGCGCTGGCGATAGAGAGGCCGCATACGTTTCAGATGGCGATAGAAATGCCCCTGATGGATAAAATCAGCCACGCTAGCCTGCATCAGCGGCGGGCAGCCGCAACCGCGTAACCGGCTGCTGCGTCCAAAAGCGTCCACCTGTTCAAGCGGCACGACCAAATAAGCCATACGCAGTGCCGGAAACAAGGTTTTACTGAAAGTCCCGGCGTACAGCACCCTGCCCTGACGATCGAGACTTTTCAACGGCGGCAGCGGCCGACCATGATAACGAACCTCGCTGTCGTAATCGTCTTCAAGGATCCATGCCCCCTGCTGCTGTGCCCACTCCAGTAAGGCCATACGCCGCGCCAGGCTAAGCGAGACGCCCAGGGGACTCTGGTGGGTCGGCGTCAGCACCGCCATGCGTGCTCGAGGTGCAGCGGCAACACCGACGGCGATATTCATCCCCTGCTCATCAACCGGCACGGCCACCGGCTGCATGCCGGCGGCGCGAAATAGCGGTAGGGTCACCGGGTAGCCAGGGTCTTCCAGCCACACCTCGTCACCGGTCTTGAGTAAAGTGCCGATCACCAAATCCAGCAATGCCTGATAGCCGGCACAAATAAAAACCTGTTCCGGTCGACAATTGATACCACGCGAAAGCTGCAAATAATTCACGATCGCCGCGCGCAGCTCTGGCAACCCTTGAGTTGACGGATGAGCCATGGCCGCCAAAGGAGCAGTACGCAATTGGCGACCGACAATCCGCTGCCATAGTGCGCGCGGGAAAGCATCCAGCGCCGGCAGCCCCAATTGAAAAGGCTGCGTTGCCCCACTCGGATGCAATGGATTCGCCGCCACCGCCGGCAACACTTCCGTCGTCAATGCTGCGCGTACCGGCAGATTCTGCAGCTGCGACGAAACATAAGTGCCAGCCTGTCCCCGGCTTTGCAGAAAACCTTCGGCGATAAGTTGGCCGTAAGCGCTTTCCACCGTGGCCCGCGCCACGCCCAGATCGCTCGCCAGCCCACGTACCGAAGGCAGCCGACTGCCCGCCTGCAGGCTTCCTTGCGCAATGGCGTCTTTAATTCGCAGATAAATCTGCCGGTACAAAGGATCTGCGAGCTGAGCATCCAGCCGCAAAGAGGAGAGAAACTGACGCATCATGGCCTGGTTAAATAATCATTTTATGGCTCTATAGCATAGTCCATATCGCCATTAAAGTAGCCTCATTATTCTGCTGTTCGCTAACTGAGGTTGACCATGATTAAGCAACGTTTGAAATATTCCGAACTCTCTCCTGCCCCTTATAAAGGCATGGTGACCGCCCTGATGGCACTGGAGAAAGGCGCGCTGGACAAGGCGACAATTGAGCTGATGTTTATGCGCGTATCGCAGATTAACGGTTGTGCCTACTGCCTGGATATGCATGGTAAAGCACTGAGAGAAAGTGGCGTTGACAACGCCAAGCTGGACCAACTTGCGGGCTGGCGCGTGAGTCATGCGTTCAGCGACCGCGAGCGCGCGGCGCTTGAGTGGGCAGACTCCGTGACCCTGATCGCCGCAACTGGCGCACCGGACAGCGCGTTTGAAGCGCTGCAGACGCACTTTAGCGAAGCGGAAATTGCCGATTTAACCTTCGCCATCAGCATCATGAACGCCTTTAACCGCCTGGCCATCAGCATGCGTCAATGACGAAACCGCACTTTCCCCCCTCTCGCCCGAGAGGGGGTTCCCGCCAACAACCACCAAAAAAAATTTTTCCCTCTGCTTTTCCAGCCCTGATGCGGCCTCGACGTGAATCCTGCCAAAACACCATATATAGCGTGGTTGATAAATTAAATATCCACATATAGTATTTAACTCATCAACCGCAGGGAACATGTAGCGGTTGGTAACGCCGTCAGAAACGCCGTTCAATGCTCCGTTATCTGACCTGTCCGCCTTTCCTTCAGCCTAAAAGGTAAATGCGAATCATGAGCATTATTATTTACAGTAAACCGGACTGTGTCCAGTGCAACGCCACCTATCGCGCATTCGATAAACAAGGGATTGGTTATCAGGTGATCGACCTCACCCAGGATCAGCAGGCGCTGAACCATGTTAAATCCCTTGGCTATCAGCAAGTTCCGGTGATTATCGCCGGTGAAGATCACTGGTCTGGCTTCCGGCCGGACAAAATCGGCGCGCTGGCCCACGCCCTGGCGTCCTGAGGTTGCCCATGAACCCGCTGGTCTATTTCTCCAGCAGTTCGGAGAACACCCACAGGTTCGTTGAAAAACTGGGATTGCCGGCGATACGTATCCCTATCGCCGGCGCCCGCAGCAAACTGCTGATGGATAAACCCTATATTTTGATCGTGCCCAGCTATGGCGGCGGCAGCGCCGTAGGAGCCGTGCCGATCCAGGTGATCCGCTTTCTCAACGATCCACAAAATCGCGCTTTCCTGCGCGGCGTTATCGCCGCCGGGAATACCAATTTCGGCGCAGCGTACGGCATTGCCGGCGACATCATCGCCAAAAAATGTCAGGTGCCTTTTCTTTACCGCTTTGAGCTGCTCGGCACCACACAAGACGTTGCAAACGTTCGACAGGGAGTAACCGCATTTTGGCAACGACAGAACTGACCCGGCCCGCCGCAAGCGCGCTGGATTACCATTCGCTCAACGCGATGCTCAATCTTTATGATGCCGAAGGCCGTATCCAGTTCGACAAGGATCGGTTAGCAGCGCGGCACTACTTCCTGCAGCACGTGAACCAAAACACCGTGTTCTTCCATAACCTGGAGGAGAAGCTGCGCTATCTGGTGGAGGAAGGTTATTATGAACAGAGCGTGTTGGCGCAGTATGAGTTCGCTTTTATCAAACAGCTGTTCCAACAGGCCTATGCGAAAAAATTCCGCTTCGAGACCTTCCTCGGCGCCTTTAAGTATTACACCAGCTACACGCTGAAAACCTTCGACGGTAAGCGCTACCTGGAACGCTACGAAGACCGGGTGTGCATGGTCGCCTTAACGCTGGCGGCAGGTGATACCGCGTTGGCGCAAGATTTGGTGGAGGAGATGATCTCGGGCCGCTTCCAGCCGGCGACGCCCACTTTCCTCAACTGCGGTAAGCAGCAGCGCGGCGAACTGGTGTCCTGTTTTCTGTTACGCATCGAAGACAATATGGAGTCCATCGGTCGGGCGGTGAACTCTGCGCTGCAACTGTCAAAACGCGGCGGCGGCGTGGCGTTCTTACTGACCAATATTCGCGAGGTCGGTGCCCCGATCAAACGCATAGAGAACCAGTCTTCAGGGGTGATCCCTATCATGAAGATGCTTGAGGACGCCTTCTCTTATGCCAACCAACTGGGCGCGCGTCAGGGCGCCGGGGCGGTCTATCTCAACGCTCATCACCCGGATATTCTGCGTTTCCTCGACACCAAGCGTGAAAATGCCGACGAGAAAATCCGCATCAAGACGCTGTCGCTGGGGGTGGTGATCCCGGATATCACTTTCGAACTGGCGAAGAATAACGAAGAGATGTACCTGTTCTCGCCCTATGACGTCGAGCAGGTGTACGGCGTGCCGTTCTCGGAAATCAGCGTCAGCGAAAAGTACCGCGAAATGGTGGATGACAAGCGCATCCGCAAATCACGCATCAATGCGCGTGAATTCTTCCAGGTACTGGCGGAGATCCAGTTTGAATCCGGTTATCCGTACATGATGTTTGAAGATACGGTCAATCGTGAAAATCCGATCGCCGGGTGCATCAACATGAGCAACCTGTGCTCCGAGATTTTGCAGGTCAACCGCGCCAGCACCTATCACGATGACTTGAGCTACGACCAGGTAGGCAAGGATATTTCCTGCAACCTCGGTTCGCTCAACATCGCCAAAACCATGGATGCCCCCGACTTTGGCAAAGCGGTCGACACCGCGATCCGTGCGCTGACGGCGGTGGCGGACATGAGCGACATTCGCTCGGTGCCGTCGATTGCCGAAGGCAACCGTAGTTCGCATGCCATTGGCCTCGGCCAGATGAACCTGCACGGCTACCTGGCTCGCGAACGCATCTTCTACGGCTCAGAAGAAGGGATTGATTTCACCAACATCTATTTCTATACCGTCGCTTACCACGCCATTCGCGCCTCTAACCGGTTGGCCATCGAGCGCGGTAGCGCATTCGGCGGCTTCGAAGAGTCGACCTATGCTTCAGGTGAATACTTCAGCAAATACACCGAACGGGAATGGCAGCCGCAAACCGAACGGGTTCGCGCGCTGTTCGCCGACGCCAATATCGCCATCCCTGGCCGCGAAGAGTGGCTGGCGCTGCGCCAGTCGGTGATGATGCACGGCTTGTACAACCAGAACCTGCAGGCGGTACCGCCCACCGGTTCCATCTCCTACATCAATAACTCGACCTCCAGCATCCATCCGATCGTGTCACGCATCGAGATCCGCAAAGAGGGAAAAATTGGTCGCGTCTATTACCCGGCGCCCTATATGACCAACGACAACCTGGAGTACTACCAGGATGCCTACGACATAGGGCCGGAAAAAATTATCGATACCTATGCCGCCGCCACTCAGCACGTCGATCAGGGGCTGTCGTTGACGCTGTTTTTCCGCGATACCGCCAGCACCCGCGACATCAACCGCGCGCAGATTTATGCCTGGCGTAAAGGCATCAAAACCATCTATTACATCCGCCTGCGCCAGATGGCGTTGGAAGGCACCGAGGTGCAGGGCTGCGTGTCCTGTGCACTGTGAGGCAATCTATGAATACCCCTAAACCGGCGCAGTTGGTGCGCGCGATCAACTGGAACATCATCGAAGACGACAAGGATCTGGAGGTGTGGAACCGCCTGACCTCCAACTTCTGGCTGCCGGAGAAGGTGCCGCTGTCGAACGACATTCCGTCGTGGGCAACGTTGACGCCAAAGGAACAGCAGTTGACCATTCGGGTGTTCACCGGCCTGACGCTGCTGGACACCATTCAAAATACCGTGGGCGCGCCGGCGCTGATCGAAGATGCGATTACGCCGCATGAGGAGGCGGTGTACTCCAACATCAGCTTTATGGAAGCGGTGCATGCTCGTTCGTACAGCTCAATTTTCTCTACGCTGTGCCAGACGCCGGACGTCGACGATGCCTACCGCTGGAGCGAGGAAAACCGCGCGCTGCAGAAAAAAGCCAGCATCATTCTGGCCCACTACCGCAGCGACGATCCGCTGATGAAGAAGGTCGCCAGCGTATTCCTGGAGTCGTTCCTGTTCTATTCGGGCTTTTATCTGCCGATGTACTGGTCGAGCCGCGCCAAGTTGACCAACACCGCCGATTTGATCCGTCTGATCATCCGCGATGAGGCGGTGCACGGTTATTACATCGGTTATAAATTCCAAAAAGGATTGGAGAAGGTCGACGCGGCGCGCCGCCAACAGGTGAAAAATTTCGCCTTCGATCTGATGCAGGATTTGTACGATAACGAGGTGCGTTACACCGAAGAGCTGTACGACGGTGTAGGCTGGACTGAGGACGTGAAAACCTTCCTGCACTATAACGCCAACAAGGCGTTGATGAATCTGGGGTACGAAGCGTTGTTCCCGCCGTCGATGGCGCAGGTCAATCCGGCCATTCTGTCGGCACTGTCGCCTAACGCCGACGAGAACCACGACTTCTTCTCCGGCTCAGGCTCGTCTTACGTGATTGGTAAAGCGGTCAACACTGAAGATGACGACTGGGATTTCTGAGTGAAATCGCCGGGGCGAATCACTTCGCTCTAAACCATAACCGCTGAACGGGCGCAGGCTACCGCGCCCCTACAGTTTAGATATTTCCGGTACGCTGTCGGATGCGCTGCCAAATGGCCCGTTTTTCCTCGTCATCAGCACTCGACCAGGCGGCGATTTCCTCCAGCGTGCGCCAACAGCCCCGGCACCACGCGTTTTCGGTGTCGATCTGGCAAACATTATTGCAGGGTGAACGCACGCCATCGTCAATCTGACTGCCGGTTTTTCTTCTTCTGCTGCGGCCTACCATAAGGCGCTTCCTCCGGTGGATTTCTCGCGACAGGATACCCGATCCTGCCGCGAGAGAAACCGCCCCGGTAAAATCAGATAATGCCGCCGTTGGCCCGCAGGGTTTGACCGTTGATCCAGGCACCGTCAGCACCGGCCAGGAATGACACCGCCGCGGCGATATCCTGCGGCTGACCCAGACGCTCCAATGGGGCCATTTTCGCCAGCCGGTCGATCAGCTCCGGCGTTTTACCGTCCAGGAACAGCCCGGTGGCGGTCGGGCCCGGCGCGATAGCGTTGACGGTAATATTGCGCCCCCGCAGCTCTTTCGCCAGCACGCTGGTCAGCGCTTCGACGGCGGCCTTGCTGGCGGCATACATGCCGTAGCTCGGCTGCAGCAGCCCGACCACGCTGGACGAAAAGTTGATGATGCGCCCGTTGTCGCACAGGCGTTTCGCCGCCTCTCGCAGCGTGTTGAAGGTCCCCTTCAGGTTAATGTCGATCAGCCGATCGACATCGGCATCGCTCATTTCTGCGACCGGAGCCAGCGCAATCACCCCGGCGTTATTCACCAGGATATCCACGCCGCCGAAAGCCTGCTCGGCACGGTCAAACAGCTGGGCAACGGCAGCGGCGTCGCTGACGTCCGCCCTGGCGCTCAGCGCCCGCCCCCCGCTTTGTTCAATTTTGCGCACCAGCTCATCGGCCAATGCCTGATTGCCTGAATAGTTGACGATCACGGTAAAACCGTCGGCAGCCAGGCGTTCGGCAATGGCCGCGCCTATACCGCGCGATGCGCCGGTGACAATAGCAACTTGCTGAGTCTTGGTGTTCATGCTCTCTATCCTCGTCGGCTATGCGCCGGCGACTTACCGGCGTGACAACATCATGCACCTTTCGCCTTGGCGAATAATCCCCTACTCTTCGTTATCACTATCCGAATTTAGCGAACAATAACCATGGACAGAATCGATGCCATGCGCTTGTTTACCCGCGTGGTGGAACAACGCAGCTTTACCCAGGCCGCACAGGATCTGAACCTGCCGCGATCGACGGTGACCGATGCCATCAAGCAACTGGAAGCTCGGCTGCAGGTGCGGTTGTTGCAACGCACCACCCGTCACGTCAGTCCAACCCTGGATGGCGAAGCTTACTATCAACGCTGCCTGACTATTCTGGCGGATATCGAAGATGCCGAGATGGCGTTTGCCGGTGCCAAACCGCGTGGGCTGCTGCGCATCGACGTGCACGGCACGTTGGCACGGCACTTTTTGCTGCCGGAACTTCCCGACTTTTTGACGCAATATCCGGATATCGAACTTTTTATGAGCGAGGGCGATCGGCTGGTAGATCCGGTGCGGGAAGGTATCGACTGCGTGGTGCGGGTCGGCAAACTGAAAGACAGCGATATGGTGGCGCGTCGGTTAGGCGAGCTTGAAGAGGTTACCTGCGCCGCCCCGGACTACCTGCAACGTTTTGGCACGCCGCATTCCATCAGCGAACTTGAAGGCCACCGCATGGTGGGCTTCCGTTCCTCGGCCAGCGGCACCCTGATGCCGCTGGAATTTACGGTGGCTGGCCAGACGCGGCAGGTGACATTGCCTTGCACGGTGTCGGTCAGCGCGGCGGAAAGCCTGGTTGCTGCGGCGCGCATGGGGCTGGGGATCATTCAGGTGCCGCGTTATCACCTGCGCGACAGCCTGGACAATGGCAGCTTGCTGCCCCTGCTGCCGCAATTCCCCTCCACTCCGATGCCGGTCTCCTTGCTCTACCCGCGCAACCGCCAACTTTCACCGCGGGTTCGGGTCTTCATCGACTGGTTCAGCAAAGTGTTCGCCGCCCGTAACCGATAAATGCCTTACATGGCGCCATATTCCAGCGGCACCCAGTCATAACCTTCCCCCTGTTTATTCAGGTAACCCAGCCCGGGGAATGACAGATGCGGTCCGCCCACCAGCACACTGCGCTGAGCGCTATCACTAAACACCCGCAGCCGCTGGGCGACTGCCGCTTTGGCATCTTTATCAAAACTTATCGCGACACGCGGATGGGCGAACTGCACCGCCGCCACGTGGATCAAATCCCCCAGCAGCAACAATTTTTTACCCTGGCTTTCCACCAGATAGATGCTGTGGCCTGGCGTATGACCATGGGCGGCAAACGCACTGATCCCCGGCGACAGCTCACCATCATTACTGAACGTTTTAAAATGTCCGGCGGCCTGATAAGGCTTGAGCGCGGCGATAACATTCTCGAACGAGGCTTTCTCCTTCGGCGGCGCCTGTTTCAACCGACTCTCGCTAAGCCAAAAATCCGCATCCTGCTGCCCGGCACGCACCACTGCATTTGGAAAAGCAGCTTTACCGTTTTGCGTTAAACCGCCGAGATGATCCGGGTGCATATGCGTCAGGTAAATTTCATCCACCTGCTGTGGCTGATAACCGGCAGCCTTGAGGTTTACGACCAGTTTGCCCAACCCGTCCCCCAGCAGCGAACCCGCACCGGTATCAACCAGGATCAGCTTGCTGCCGGTATTGATCAGGTAGGCATTAACAGAGGTGACGACCGGCAGGCCCTGATGGTGCTCAGCCAGAGCGGTCTCTATCTGCTTTGGCGAACTGTTCAGCAGCAGTCTGTCAACCGGCAAGCGGAGCACGCCATCAGACAAGGCAGTGACTTCATAGCTGCCCAGCATGATGCGATAAAAACCCGGCGCGGGGGTTTTCACCTGCGGTGCGGCGGCCAGGGTTTGCAGCGACATAACGGCCAGCGCCGCCCCCAGCAGGTAACGTTTCCAGAACATGGTGACTCCTTGTTGTCATTTGAGCGCTAAGTATTAACCCAAAGCGGAAATGACGCCTGCCGGAGGCAAAAAATGAATAAAAAAATCCCCGCGGGGGCGGGGAAAGGCAAAGAAACACTAAGGATTTTTTTGAGTTATACGAAGAATTTGGCCAGTACCAGCAAAGAGAGCGAGACATTGATCGCGCCGCCGATACGGGTAGCTATCTGCGCAAAAGGCATCAGCGACATACGGTTGCCGGCGGTGAGGATGGCAACATCGCCAGTGCCACCCTGCCCACTCTGGCAGCAGGAGACAATCGCCACATCGATCGGGTGCATGCCAATTTTCTTGCCGACGAAGAAGCCGGTCGCCACCAGTGCAGACACGGTGCTGACGATCACCACCAGATTTTGGAAGGTGAAGGCGTTAACCAGTTCCTGCCACGGAGTGATCGCTACGCCGACGGCGAACAGAATCGGGTAGGTGACCGCAGTACGGAAGAATTTATAGACCACCTGCGAACCTTCCTGAATGCGTGGGGACACGCCATGTGCCAGCTTCACCGCCACCGCGGCGAACAGCATGCCAACCGGTGCCGGCAGGCCAATCATGCGGTGCAGCAACATCCCTACCATGTACAGCAGGATGGCCAGCAGCGCACCGCAGGCGATGGTGCTGACATCCACCTTACCGCTGATTTTTTCCACCGCGCTCATCTCGCTTTCGCCCTGCTTGCTCGGCATCAGGCTGCCTTCGCCGGTCAGGTGCGGGTAACGTTTACCCAGTTGGTTAAGCAAGCCGGCCAGAACAATGGCGGTCAGGCTGCCGAGCATGACGATAGGCAGAATGCGCCCCAAGGCTACCCCCTGCTCCATATGCAGAATGGCCGCGTACCCCATCGACAACGGGATCGCGCCTTCACCGACGCCACCGGCCATGATCGGCAAAATCAGGAAGAAGAAGATTTGGAACGGCTCCAGCCCCAACGCCATGCCCACCGCCATTCCTACCAGCATGCCGACAATCTCACCGCACAGCATCGGCGCGAAAATGCGCAGAAAGCCCTGGATCAGCACCTGACGGTTCATGCTCATAATGCTGCCAACGATAATGCAGCAGATGTAGAGATACAGAATATTGGTCGATTTATAGAATTTGGTGGTCGATTCCACCACCACGTCCGGCAGCAAGCCGTAATGCACCAACGCAGAAGGAATAAAGGTGGCGCAGATCGCCGCTGCCCCCATTTTGCCGATCAGCGGCAGGCGTTTGCCAAACTCGCCGCAGGCAAAACCAAAGAACGCCAATGTGGCAACCATGACCACGATATCGCTCGGTAATTTCCCTTCCAGGCAATCCAATAAAATAAGTACGCCGGCCAGAACAAAGAACGGCAACGGAATAATTCCTACTTTGTAATTGTCCAGTATATGCCACCATTTTTCCCGCAGCGGTATTTCAGCGGTTTTGTCTTTGGCGGCGAGGAAAGAATCATCTGTTGTGCTCATAATCTGGCCTCTTATTAGTTTGTTCAGCCATCATAGAGAAACGCACGGATTATCTGCTGTGATTTTGTTCAAAGTTAAAAAGGGTTTTTAATGGTGGTTATGGTTTCTATGGTGTTAATTAGGATTATGTAAAATTTGCCGTGGTTTTAATGGTGTTAACGTTATTTTTACTTTAAGAATTATCAGTTTTATTGCAGCTGCTGCATTAACCACCCAGACAAGAATAATCCCGTGGCTGCGATCACAAGTTGATCCGGCGCAATATTACATTAACGGCCACTCATGATAGGGTAAGCCTTCAGGATTTATCAGGGCGAACCCCGGTCATGCGTATAAAACTCTCATTTCAAATCAAGCTATTCCTGTGCCTGGTTGCCTTCTCCTGCCTGCTGTTGACGTTTATTGGTGCTTACACCTACTACCAGCTCGATGCGCAACTGCACCGCGACCTCGGTGCACGAGCGCAGGTGCAGGCGCGAGAGATTGCCCTGATCCCTTCCCTGATCACCGCAGTGGAAAAAAAAGACCCGGTTAAAATTGCAGCGCTAATGAAGAAAATTCGCGCCAGCAGCGATGCCAGCTATATCGTTATCGGCGATAAGCAAACCCGGCATCTTTATCACTCTGAATATGCCAACCGTATCGGCACGCCGATGGTCGGCGGCGATAATAAAGAGGTTCTCGAAGGCAAAAGCATTATTTCCATTCGCAAAGGTGGCATCGGCATTTCATTGCGCAGTAAAGCGCCCATTTTGGACGAAAATAATAACGTCATCGGCATTGTTTCGGTGGGTTATCTCAAATCACATATCGACAATTTGAATTCCAGAACTCTGACGCAAATTCTTGGGTCGATAGTGCTTTTATTAATCGCGCTGTTCGTATTTTCGTGGCTGTTATCGAAGAATTTAAAACGCCAAATGTTCTGGCTGGAACCGAAAGAAATTGCCCTGTTGGTACGCCAACAGAAAGCGTTGCTGGAAGCTATCTATGAAGGGGTGATTGCCGTCGATCCTCAGTTGCGGATCATCACCATTAACCACGCGGCCCGCGAACTGCTGGATTTGCGTCAGCCCGCCGCCGCCCTGATGGGCAGAGAAATCGGTGAGGTGATCCAATCCCAGCCGGATTTCTTCGGCGCCTCACAGCTAGGGCATGACACCCATGACGAGGTCTGTCGCTTCAACCATGTCCGGGTTATCGCCAGCCGGGTACGCATCATGCAGGAAGAAGAGCTGCAGGGCTGGGTGATCAGCTTCCGCGACAAAAACGACATCAACACCCTGAGCAGCCAGCTTAGCCAGGTGAAGCGCTATGCTGACAATCTGCGCATCATGCGCCACGAACAGCTGAACTGGACCGCCACCCTCGCCGGCCTGCTGCATATGCAACGCTACGACGAGGCCATCCGCTATGTGGAGGCGCAATCGGAAGGTGCGCAGGAGATCCTCGACTTTATCTCACAGCGTTTCAGTTCGGCGGCATTATGCGGCCTGCTGCTGGGCAAATACTCCAGCGCGAAGGAAAAAGGCGTGGAGCTTCGCTTCGACCCGGCCTGCCAGCTGCGGCAGATCCCGGCGGCATTGAATGAAACCGAATTGATGTCGATCATCGGCAATTTGCTGGATAATGCGGTAGACGCTACGCTGCATTACGGCGCGCCCTATGAGGCGGTAGAACTTTATATCAGCGACAGCAGCAATGAACTGGTGATTGAAGTGGCCGATCGCGGCACCGGTATTGCCCCTGAGGTGCGCGATACGCTGTTCGAACAGGGCGTCACCACCAAAGATGACAAGGGTGACCACGGCATCGGCCTGCACCTGGTTGCCAGCCACGTGGCGCAGGCGCACGGCAGCATAGAAGTGTCGGACAACGATCCGCACGGCGCTATTTTTTCTTTGTTTATCCCTAAACAATCTTGAGCACCCGAATGATGCAACCAGAAGCACTGGACGTTTTGATCGTGGAAGATGAGCCACAGCTGGCGACGCTGCACGCGGAATTTATTGAGCAGAACTTTGCTCTGCGGGTGGTGGCTTATGCCGCCACGCTGGCCGAGGCCAGAGTCAAAGTCAATGCCCACCAGCCACGGCTGATCCTGCTGGACAATTTTTTGCCCGACGGCCAGGGCATTGAACTGATGGAAGAAGCGGCGGTGAAAAACCCCGGTTGTTCAGTGATTTTTATTACCGCCGCCAGCGACATGAATACCTGCAGCCAGGCGATCCGCAATGGCGCCTTCGATTACATCATTAAACCGGTCTCCTACAAGCGGCTGCGCAATTCACTGGAGCGCTTTATGCAGTTTGTGCAAACCCAGCGCACCTTCAAGGTAATCGACCAAAGCAACGTCGACGCGCTGTATAACCTGCAATCCAAGCAGTTCTCCAGCGAACCCAGCGCCAAAGGCATAGAAACCAACACGCTGGAGCTGGTGCAGGCGCTGTTTATCAAGCAACCGGAAGCGGCGCATGCGGTAGAAGACGTGGTCGAACAGGTCGGGATCAGCAAAACCACGGCCCGACGTTATCTGGAATACTGCGTCGCCACCCAGTTTGTGCGCGTTGAAATGATGTACGGCAATATTGGTCATCCGCGGCGTCTGTATCGCAAGGCATAAGCTGCCATCTGGCTGTCATATTTAAGGGGTAATATAACTTCGGCGATATCCCCTCGATATCGGCACCTGTCGTTGAAAATTGATGAAATACTGATGACTTTTACCCGGCCTCTGGTCGGGTTTTTTATTGTCCGAAAACAGGCTTTGGCAGGCAAATAACAGCAATAATCCGAGCGGATTATTCTTACTTAAAACCAACCGTTTATCGGAAATATCAGTCACTGATAATTGAGCACTCACCTCATTACCATAACTAATCGAAAACTTGATGTAAATCGTCAATATCCCATTCATCGGACATTGAGGGTTGTCTCAGATATTCACTGTGTTAGGGTATAGGGGACTATTATTTTCTATTGGGAAATTTTTATCGTTTGATAATTCATCAGAGGAAACAGCAAATTGCATGGCAATTAAACTCGAAGTAAAGAACCTGTATAAGATATTTGGCGAACATCCGGATCGCGCTTTCAAACTGATTGAAAAAGGCCTGACAAAAGACCAATTGCTTGAAAAAACCGGATTATCACTGGGCGTAAAAGACGCCTCTCTGGCCATTGAAGAAGGCGAGATATTTGTCATCATGGGGCTTTCCGGTTCTGGAAAATCTACCCTGGTACGCCTTCTCAATCGTCTGATAGAACCCACCCGCGGTCAGGTGCTGATTGATGGCGAGGATATATCTAAAATATCCGACAGCGCACTGCGCGCCGTACGCCGTAATAAGATCAGCATGGTGTTTCAATCATTCGCTTTAATGCCGCATATGAATGTATTGAATAACACCGCGTTCGGTATGGAATTGGCCGGCATTCCACCGCAGGAGCGCCAGGAAAAAGCCCTGGAGGCATTACGTCAGGTCGGGCTGGAGAATTATGCCTATTCTTATCCCGATGAACTTTCCGGCGGGATGCGTCAGCGCGTGGGATTAGCCCGTGCCATGGCGAATAATCCGGACATATTATTGATGGATGAAGCCTTCTCGGCGCTGGATCCATTAATCCGTACCGAGATGCAAGATGAGCTGGTCAAATTACAGGCCCAGCATCAGCGCACCATCGTCTTTATTTCCCATGATTTGGATGAGGCAATGCGTATTGGCGATCGTATTGCCATTATGCAAGGCGGAGAGGTTATTCAGGTCGGTACGCCGGAGGAAATATTAAATAATCCGGCCAACGATTATGTCCGCACCTTCTTCCGTGGCGTCGATATCAGCCACGTTTTCAGCGCCAAGGATATCGCCCAGCGTCGTCCTGTCGCCCTTATTCGCAAAACCCCCGGTTTTGGTCCGCGTTCAGCACTACAGCTGCTGCGCGATGAAGACCGCGATTATGGTTATGTTATTGAACGCGGGAAGAAATTTATCGGCGTGGTGTCGGTAGATTCACTCAAGCAGGCGCTGGCGGCCAACCAGACGTTGGATGACGCCCTGCTGGAAGCCCCAGCCCCGGTCCCGGCCGACATGCCGCTGAGCGAACTGATTTCATTGGTTGCCCTGGCGCCCTGTGCGGTCCCCGTGGTCTGCGAAGAAAATAACTATATCGGAATTATTTCCAAGGCCATGCTGTTGCAGGCCTTAGATAAAGAGGGCCCAGCGAATGAGTGACACTACACAGGATCCATGGGCGACTGCGCCTGCCGACCCCAGCGCCGCACCGGCGACTGACGCCGCAACATCGACAGCGCCCGCCGGCGATGCCTGGTCCAGCACACCGCCACCAGAAACCCATGACGCCGCCAATCAGGCCGCTCAGGGTGCCGACTGGCTTAACAGCGCACCGGTCCAACAGGAACATTTCAGCCTGCTGGATCCGTTCCACAAAACCTGGGTGCCGTTTGACTCCTGGGTGACCCACGGCATCGACTGGCTGGTGCTGCACTTTCGCCCGCTGTTTCAGGGCATTCGCGTACCGGTCGATTTTATTCTCAGCGGCTTTCAGCAGCTGCTGCTCGGCATGCCTGCCCCGATCGCCATTCTGCTGTTCTCGCTGATTGCCTGGCAGCTCTCCAGCCTTGGTATGGGTGCTGCGACGCTGGTCTCGCTGATTGCCATTGGTGCGATTGGCGCCTGGTCGCAAGCCATGGTGACCCTGGCGCTGGTCCTGACCGCCCTGTTCTTCTGTATCGTCATCGGTCTGCCGCTCGGCATTTGGCTGGCGCGCAGCAAACATGCCGGCAAGGTGATCCGGCCACTGCTCGACGCCATGCAGACCACGCCGGCCTTCGTCTATCTGGTGCCGATCGTCATGCTGTTCGGTATCGGTAACGTGCCGGGGGTGGTGGTGACCATTATCTTTGCGCTGCCGCCGATCGTGCGACTGACCATTCTGGGCATTAACCAAGTGCCTGAGGATCTGATCGAAGCCGCCGAATCCTTTGGTGCCAGCCCGCGCCAACTGCTGTTTAAAGTGCAACTGCCACTGGCAATGCCGACCATTATGGCCGGCGTAAACCAAACGCTGATGTTGGCGCTGTCGATGGTGGTTATCGCCTCGATGATCGCCGTTGGCGGCCTGGGCCAGATGGTATTGCGCGGTATCGGTCGTCTGGATATGGGGCTGGCCGCCGTTGGCGGGGTCGGTATCGTGATCCTGGCGATTATTCTCGACCGCCTCACCCAATCGCTGGGGCGCGATCGCCGCAGCAAAGGCATCGGCCGTTGGTATGCTCACGGCCCGATCGGGTTAGTCACCCGGCCCTTCATCAAAAAGCCTTAATCGCCCTGCCCCCGGCCAAACGTCGGGGGCACCGACAGCATTTATAAAAACGAAGGAACCACTATGCGCTCGACAGGAATTTGGGCTCTGGCCCTGACTTCATTGCTAAGCACACAGGCGTTCGCCGTCGAATTACCCGGCAAAGGCGTCACGGTAAAACCGTTGCAAAGCACCCTCGCCGAAGAAAGCTTCCAGACCGAATTGGTCAACCGCGCCCTGGTCAAGCTGGGCTATGACGTCCAGCCTACCGACGAGGTGGAATACAATATCGCCTACACCTCTATCGCTTCCGGCGACGCCACCTACATGGCGGTGAACTGGGATCCGCTGCAAACCGACATGTACCAAAGCGCCGGCGGCGACAAGAAATTCTATCGTCAGGGAGCCTATATCACCAATGCGGCCCAGGGTTATTTGATCGACAAGAAAACCGCCGATCAATACCACATCAGCGATATCTCCCAGTTAAAAGATCCCAAGCTGGCGAAGTTGTTCGATGCCGACGGCGACGGCAAGGCCGATCTGGCCGGCTGCGAACCTGGCTGGGTGTGCGGCAACGTCATTAACACCCATATCAAAGCCTATGGTCTGAGCAACACAGTGACTCAAAACCAGGGCAATTACTCCGCCATCATCGCCGACACCCTGACTCGCTACAAACAGGGTAAACCGGTGCTGTATTTCACCTGGACGCCGTACTGGGTGAGCGATGAGCTGGCACCGGGTCGTGATGTGGTTTGGTTAACCGTGCCGTTCTCCGCCAGCCCAGGTTCGTTGAAAGATAACGATACCGCCTTGCCGAACGGCAAAAATTACGGTTTTTCCGTCAACAACGAACATATCGTCGCCAACAAGCAATGGGCCGAGGCTAACCCGGCCGCCGCCAAACTGTTCGCCATCATGAAACTGCCGTTGGCGGACGTGAACGCGCAGAACCTGCGCATGCACAAAGGCGAGAACAGCGCCGCCGACATACAACGTCACGTAGACGGCTGGATCAAAGCGCATCAGGCCACTTTTGACGGCTGGATCACTACGGCTGCGGCAGCAGCGAAATAATCCCAGGGTGCCGGAAATCCCGGCTTCATAACATAAAAAGGTATTTCACTATGCGCACTACAGGAATCTGGGCGGTTGCCCTTACCACACTGATTAGCTCACAGGCGGTTTCCGCCGCCGATTTGCCCGGTAAAGGCGTCACCGTTCAGCCGGTGCAAAGCACCATTTCAGAAGAGACCTTCCAGACGCTGCTGGTCAGCAAGGCGCTGGAAAAGCTGGGCTATGACGTTAAAGACACCCGCGAAGTGGACTACAACGTCGCCTACACCTCCATCGCCTCCGGCGACGCGACCTTCCTGGCGGTAAACTGGGATCCGCTGCATGCCGATCAATACAAGGCCGCAGGCGGCGACGCCAAGTTTTACCGTGAAGGGGTTTACGTCAACGGGGCGGCTCAGGGGTATCTGATCGACAAGAAAACCGCCGATAAATACCACATCACCAACGTTGAACAGTTGAAAGATCCCAATATTGCCAAGCTGTTCGATACCAATGGCGACGGCAAGGCCGACCTGACCGGCTGTACGCCAGGCTGGGGCTGCGAGGCGGCCATTAACCATCACATCAAAGCCTACGGCCTGGAGAAAACCGTCGAGCACAATCAGGGCAACTACGCGGCGATGATTGCCGATACCATTACTCGCTACAAAGAAGGTAAGCCGGTGCTGTACTACACCTGGACGCCGTACTGGGTGAGTGACGTGCTGGTGCCGGGCCGCGACGTTGTTTGGTTGCAGGTGCCGTTCTCCGCCATGCCGGGCGAGCAGAAAAACCTCGATACCAAGCTGCCTAACGGCGCCAACTATGGTTTCCCGGTCAACACCATGCGCATCGCCGCCAACAAGCAGTGGGCCGAAGCCAACCCGGCGGCCGCCAAGCTGTTTGCCATCATGAAGCTGCCGATTGCCGACGTGAATGCGCAGAACCTGCGGATGCATGAAGGCCAGGCCTCCGAAGCCGATATCCAAAACCATGTAAATGGCTGGATCAAGGCGCATCAGGCCACCTTCGACGGCTGGGTGAAAACCGCCGCGGAAGCCGCGAAGAAATAATTACCCTGGGCGCGGCAGCCTGTCGCGCCCTATTCGCTGATTTCAATCCCGCTAAACTGTAAAAAACGCTCGGCGGTCCGTGGCAGCGGCTGCGGCCAAACACAGTACACCTGACGCCGTGGACCATCTTCTATCGGAATCGACACCAGCGTGCTCAAGCGCTGCGCCGTCGAAATCGGCACAATGCCCGTCGCCAACCCACGGCGTACCAAATTCTCCAGCCATTCGATATGGTCAATCTCAAAACTGACGTGACGCTTGATGCCTGCAGCCTGAAACGCGCGGTCAGTCTGGCGCCGGGCACCGGTCCCGCTGTAAAAGTCCACCAGCGGCACTTCCGACAAGGTTTGCAAATTCACGCGTTCCCGACTGGCTAACGGGTGTTGTGGTGACACCAACGCCACCAGTGGCTCGTCGGTCAGTTGCCGGTGGGACACCGGCAGCATATCGATATCCCCTGGCCAGAGGCCGACAAACGCCACATCGGTCTTTTGCTGCCGAACGTCTTCCAACAGCTCTTCACTCATGCCCACGTACAGCCGGATATTCACTGCGGGATAATGGCGGTGAAAGTTACCCAATTTTTCGGTCAGATCAATCGCGTTTATGGTGGAAATTGTGCCGATGGTCAGGGTACCGGAAACCGTGCCGCTGGCGGCGACAACCTCCTCCACCAGCATCTGTTTTGCCGCCAGCAGCCGCTGCGCCGGTTGAATAAATGCCTGCCCGGCGGTGGTCAACCTGACCCGGCGCGAAGTACGCTCAAACAATGCACAGCCCAGCTCCTCTTCCAATTTGGCGATCTGGTGGCTGAGCGCCGATTGCACCGTATGACAGCGCTGCGCCGCCCGGGTAAAACTCTGCTCTTCGGCAACCGCCAGCGCAAAACGAATCTGTTTCAGGTTCATTCATTTATCTCTAAATGAGATTAATCAGATGAAAATTATACATTGGTTTAACCCGCTGTCCTGCCCGATACTTGCACCACTTTTTCTTGTGATTGAAACCAATGAGCCAACAAAATTCACCTCCAGGTCTCAGCTCGGCACTGATTGTGCTGATCGCCATCGCCACCGGTTTGGCTGTCGCCAGTAACTACTACGCGCAGCCACTGCTGGAAACCATCGCCCAAAACTTTGGGCTATCGGTCAATCAGGCCGGTTTTATCGTCACCGCCGCCCAAATGGGCTACGCCGTAGGCCTGCTGCTGCTGGTGCCGCTCGGCGATATGTTTGAACGTCGTGGGCTGATCGTGTTTATGACGCTGCTGGCCGCCGGAGGCATGCTGATCACCGCCAGCTCCACCACGCTGCCGATGATGATCCTGGGGACGGCCCTCACCGGGTTGTTCTCGGTAGTGGCGCAAATTTTGGTGCCGTTGGCCGCTACGTTGGCACACCCGGAAAAACGCGGGAAAACCGTTGGCATCATTATGAGCGGCCTGCTGCTCGGCATTCTCTTGGCACGTACCGTAGCGGGTGCACTGGCTTCAATCGGCGGTTGGCGCACCATTTACTGGGTGGCCAGCGTGCTGATGATCCTGATGGCGTTGATCTTGTGGCGCGCGCTGCCACGTTACAAACAGCACTCCGGACTGAATTACCCTCAGTTGCTGAAGTCTATTTTCACCCTGTTTTGCGGTTCACCGCTGCTGCGAACCCGTGCAGTGCTCGGTGCGCTGTCCTTTGCCAACTTCAGCGTGCTCTGGACCTCAATGGCCTTCCTGTTGGCGGCCCCGCCTTTTGGTTATTCCGAAGGGGTCATCGGCCTGTTCGGACTGGTGGGGGCCGCCGGAGCGTTGGCCGCCTCCCGTGCCGGGCATTTGGCGGATCAGGGCAAGGCGGGATTAACCACTACGGTAGGCCTGGTACTGCTGCTGCTGTCGTGGATACCTATCGCTTTCGCTAAACAATCGCTGTGGGCCCTGATCGTCGGTATTCTGATCCTCGATCTGGCCGTGCAGGCCGTGCACGTTACCAACCAGAGCGTGATTTATCGCATTATGCCGGAAGCGCGCAATCGCCTGACGGCCGGCTACATGACCAGCTATTTTATCGGCGGCGCTCTGGGTTCGCTGCTGTCTGCCTCAGCCTATCAGCACGCGGGGTGGACAGGGGTCGCTGCAGCAGGGAGCATTTTGTGCCTGTTTAACCTGCTCACCTGGTGGTTGGGCAAGCGCCATGATCCCCAGGGACCGGCGGCCATCTGATTAGCACGCGAATAGTCATAGCGGAAATTTATTAGCGGCGCAGGGTATAAACATTACTTACTCTCTGGTAATGTTCTGGGGATAAACTATTGGTTCCCTATATACCCTGCGATTCAAATACATTATGCAAAGCCAAGCTGCAGAAAGTATCAATCCCCCAGCCGTCAGTTCCACCTTCACCCACGGCATTGTCGACAGTTTACCGATCGTTATCGGCTATGTGCCGGTGGCTTTTGCGTTTGGCCTTAGCGCCGTTAAGCTGGGGTTCTCCCCGCTAGAGAGCATTTTCTTCTCCTGCATCATCTATGCGGGCGCCAGCCAGTTCGTGATCACCGCCTTGCTAAGCGCCGGTATGTCACTGTGGGTTTCCGCGCTGACCGTGATGGCAATGGATATACGGCACCTGTTGTATGGTCCTGCTTTGCGCCATCGCATCGTCTCGCGCATGTCGGGCGGCAAAACTGCGCTCTGGGCCTTTGGCCTGACTGATGAAGTGTTCGCCGCCGCCACCGCTAAATTGATGCGCAATAACCGCAGTTGGAGCGAGAACTGGATGATCGGCATCTCGCTTTGCTCCTGGCTGTCTTGGGTCGCAGGCACCGCGCTGGGTGCCGTGTTCGGCAATGGGCCACTAGAGCAGTTCCCGGTGATTGAAGCCTCATTATCCTTTATGTTGCCGGCGCTGTTCCTCAGCTTCCTGCTGGCGGCATTCAAACGCCCGCAAAGCCTGACCATCGCCGCCGCGCTGGCCGGCGCGCTGCTTGGCGTAGTGCTGTTCTCTATCCCAGTGGCCATTTTGGCCGGCATCAGCGCCGGTTGTATCGCAGCCCTGTTCCAACCCTCGGCAACGGAGTCCATTGATGAACACTGATGTGCTGGTGATCGGCCTGGTGGTCGGCTGTGCTAATTATCTGTTCCGCTACTTACCCTTGCGTTTGGCGCCTGCGCGGGCACAACCGGGAATCAAACGCGGTAAAACCGCACTGTTGCTCGACAGCATCGGCATCGCCTCAATCTGCGCGTTGCTGGTGGTTTCCAGCACCCCGGTAGTGATGCGTGAACCGGACAAGCTATGGCCGACATTGGCCGGTTTCGCCGCGCTGGGCCTGTGTTTTTACCGAACCAAAAGCATCATTTTGTCGACGCTGATTGGCGCGGCATCCTTTGGCATTACATTAAAGTTATTTATGATTTTCAGTCAGGGTAACCTTTAATCTTAGGCAGCACGTCGCATTAACCCTTTTGCTTAAAGTGGGTTTATTGACAATCCGCTGACAAATGACACGAATTGCTAAATTAATCACCCTGCTGAACATTTACATTATTAATCACTATCGTTACTATCTCGGACGAAACTAATGAGGCCCAAAATTATGGAAAGCTCGTTTGCTCCCATTGAACAAATGCTTAATTTCCGCGCCAAGCGTCAGAAAGATTTCCCTTATCAGGAAATCCTGCTGACCCGCCTGTGCATGCACATGCAAAGCAAGCTGCTGGAAAACCGCAATAAAATGCTGAAAGCACAAGGGATTAACGAAACATTGTTTATGGCGCTGATTACCCTGGATGCGCAGGAAAGCCACAGCATTCAGCCTTCTGAGCTAAGCTCTGCCCTGGGCTCGTCACGGACCAATGCCACGCGCATTGCCGACGAACTTGAGAAACGCGGTTGGATTGAACGCCGTGAAAGCGACAACGATCGTCGCTGCCTGCACCTGCACATGACGCCGCAGGGAGAAGAGTTTCTCAATCAATTGCTGCCACCGCAGCACAAGTGTCTGCATTTCCTGTGGTCCACGCTGAACGATGATGAACAGCAACAGCTTGAAAAGCTGACGCGTAAGCTGTTGACGCGCCTGGACCAGATGGAAGTTACAGAACAGTTATCCCAATAATTTCTGTTCAGGTACATACATACTATGCGATCCCCATTTAACTGGAGATTCACCCCACTGTTCGCCGTATTACTGCTGGCCGGGTGTGCGTCTACCGATAATATTGCCCCGCAATCCACCCTGATGGATCCGCAGGCTCTGCAGCTTGCGCAGCCGAAGGTCAGCTCGTTGAACGTCAGCCCGCAGTGGTGGCGCGCGCTTAACGACCAGCAACTTGACGCGCTGATGACCCAGACGCTGCAAAGCTCCCCTTCGCTGCGACAGGCAGCGGCACGCGTACGCGAAGCACAAAGCGTAATGGGGGAAGCCAGTGCCGCCAACGGGCCGAATCTGGATCTCAACGCCAGCAGCAACCGCCAGAAAGTGCCGCAAAACGTGAACCTGGGGCTGGGGTATCCTCATCAACCGATCTACGAAACCTCCAACTCGCTAGGGCTGAACCTGGCCTATGAATTCGACTGGTGGGGCAAATACCGCAACCAGGTCAACGCCGCCAAGGCACAGGTCGATGCGGCCCGCGCCGAGCAGGAACAGGCCGCGTTGACGCTGACCAGTTCGGTAGCCTCCGCCTATTACCAGTTGCAGAGCAATTTCGCGCTTGAAAAGCTGTTGCAGCAGGAAGTGGACAACAACCAACGCCTGGCTGACTTGCGCCAACAGCAATACAAGGCCGGCATCACCGGCGTTGATGTTCCGCAACAAACCCAGGCGCAAGCCGACGGCGCCAAGCAGCAGATCCTGCAACTGCAATCGCAGATTGAACAGCTCAGACACCAACTGGCTGCGCTGGCAGGCCAGGGCCCGAACGCCATGCAGCACCTGCGCCCGGTGGCCCTTCCCGCCAGCAATTTAATGGCGCCAAAAGGTGAACTGACCGCCGATCTGCTCGGTAAACGTCCGGATATCGCCGCACAGCGCCAGTTGGTGGAGTCCTATAACCAGCGCGTCAGCGCCGCCCGTAAAGAATTTTACCCCAGCCTGACCATTTCAGCCTTTGCCGGCCTGACCACCACCAACACCAGTGGGACCAGCCCGAATCTGTTTGAAGCGGCCAGCCAGGCCTGGAACGTGATGCCGGCAATTTCATTGCCGATCTTTCACGCCGGTGCGCTGCGCAGCAAGCTGGGTGAGGAGTCCGCGCTGTATGACCAAGCGGTGGAGTCCTATAACCAAACCATCCTGAATGCCGTGCAGGAAACCGCCGATGCCATCACCGTCCAACAAAGCACTGCGCAACAGCAGCTGCAGGCGGCATCTGCGTCCGAATCGATGCAACAGGTGTACCGCGTCGCTAACGCTCGATACCAGGCAGGGATTATCGGGCGCGACCAGTTGTTGACCAGCCAAACGCAGCTTTTGCAGCAGCAGCAGGCGGAACTGAATGCCAGCAGCAATTTGCTGCAGGCGAAGATAGGACTGATCCGTGCGCTGGGCGGTGGCTATCAGGCCCCGGCCGCTACGGGTTCAAAAGCATAATAAAATAGAGAGCTTGGAGAACACCATGAGCGCAAGCGCGGAGACTCAAAACCCGCAGCAACCGGCAGGTAAAAAGAAGCAGCGTAAATTTTGGCTGCTGCTGCTGACGGTTATTTTCATCGTTATTGGGGTGGCATATTTAGTCTATTGGTTCCTGGTGTTACGTCATCATCAGGAAACCGACGACGCCTATGTTTCCGGAAACCAGGTCCAGATCATGGCCCAGGTGAACGGCAGCGTTAACCGCGTCAACTTCGACAATACCGACTATGTGAAACAGGGTGACGTGTTGATTACCCTTGATCCGACCGATGCCGAACAGGCGCTGGAACGCGCCAAAACCGGCCTGGCCAATAGCGTGCGTCAGACCCACCAGCTGATCATCAACAGCAAGCAGTATCAGGCCAATATTGCCCTGCGCAAGTCTGACCTGAGCAAGGCTGAAAACGATCTGAAACGCCGCGTCGTGCTCGGCAGCGTTGACGCTATCGGCCGTGAAGAGCTGCAACATGCTCGCGATGCAGTCGACAGCGCCAAGGCGGCGTTGGAAGTGGCGGTGCAGCAATACAACGCTAACCAGGCGATGGTATTGAATACCCCGCTGGAGCAGCAGCCGGCCATTCAACAGGCCGCAGCGCAAATGCGTGACGCCTGGCTGGCATTGCAACGGACCAAAATCATCAGCCCGATCACCGGTTATGTCTCACGCCGCAGCGTACAGGTTGGCGCGCAAATCGCCGCCGGTTCCCCGCTGATGGCGGTAGTGCCAGCCGATCACATCTGGGTTGATGCCAACTTCAAAGAAACCCAAATCGCCAATATGCGTATCGGCCAGTCGGCTACCGTAGTCAGTGACATTTACGGTGATGACGTGGTGTACAACGGTAAAGTGGTCGGTATCGATATGGGTACCGGAAGCGCCTTCTCGCTGCTGCCTGCGCAGAACGCCACCGGTAACTGGATCAAGGTGGTTCAGCGTCTGCCGGTACGTATTGAACTGGACGCCAAGCAAATCGCCGATCATCCGCTGCGTATCGGTCTGTCGACCCTGGTTAAAGTTGACACCACCAATCTGGACGGCCGCGTGCTGTCTGACGTGGTGCGCGACAAACCGCTGTACCAAAGCGACGCCCTGGCGTTGAACCTGGCACCGGTAAACCAAATGATCGCCGACGTGATCCATGCGAATGCCGGTTAAGCGCGCGGGAGGCTACCTTGGCACAGAAACCGCTTGAAGGCGCTCAGCTCGCCTGGATGACGGTCGCGCTTGCCCTGGCGACCTTTATGCAGGTGCTGGACTCCACCATTGCCAACGTGGCGATCCCAACCATTGCGGGTAACCTCGGGTCTTCCAACTCGCAGGGAACCTGGGTGATCACCTCGTTTGGCGTGGCGAACGCCATTTCCATCCCGATCACCGGCTGGTTGGCAAAGCGCATCGGTGAAGTGCGGTTGTTCCTTTGGTCTACCGCGCTGTTCGTACTCGCCTCCTGGCTGTGCGGCATTTCCAACAGCCTGGGCATGCTGATCTTCTTCCGCGTGATCCAGGGTGTGGTCGCAGGGCCGTTGATCCCGCTGTCGCAGAGTCTGTTGCTGAACAACTATCCGCCCGCCAAGCGAGCGATGGCCCTGGCACTATGGTCGATGACGGTGATCGTTGCGCCCATTTTCGGGCCTATCCTCGGCGGTTATATCAGTGACAACTATCACTGGGGCTGGATCTTCTTCATCAACATCCCGATCGGTGCCGTGGTGATCCTGGTGGCGATGTCGACGCTGAAAGGCAGGGAAACCAAAACCGAGATCAAACCGATCGATACCGTCGGTCTGGTGCTGCTGATCGTCGGTATAGGATCTTTGCAGGTGATGCTCGATCAGGGCAAGGAGCTCGACTGGTTCAACTCGACCGAGATCATCGTTCTGACGGTGGTGGCGGTGGTGGCGCTGCTGTTCCTGATTGTCTGGGAACTGACGGACGACCACCCGGTGGTGGATTTGTCACTGTTCAAATCGCGCAACTTTACCGTCGGCTGCCTGTGTATCAGCCTGGCCTACATGCTGTACTTCGGCGCCATTGTGCTATTGCCGCAGTTGCTGCAGGAGGTTTATGGCTATACCGCCACCTGGGCAGGGCTGGCTTCGGCACCCGTCGGGTTGATACCGGTATTGCTGTCGCCGATCATCGGCAAGTTCGGCAACCGGCTCGATATGAGACGATTGGTGACCTTCAGTTTCATTATGTATGCGGTGTGCTTCTACTGGCGCGCCTATACCTTTGAACCGGGAATGGACTTCGGCGCCTCGGCCTGGCCGCAGTTTATTCAGGGCTTCGCCATCGCCTGCTTCTTTATGCCATTGACCACCATTACGCTGTCCGGCCTGCCGCCGGAGCGCATGGCGGCGGCATCGAGCCTGTCGAACTTTACTCGAACACTGGCGGGGTCGATCGGGACATCGATCACCACGACCTTGTGGACCCAGCGAGAATCGCAGCATCACTCGCAGCTGACGGAGTTTGTGAATCCTTACAACCCACAGTCGCAAGAGATGTACCGGCAGTTGGAACAAATTGGCATGAGCAAGCAGCAGGCTTCGGCCTACATCGCCAACGAGATCACCGCGCAGGGGCTGATTATCTCCGCCAACGAGATCTTCTGGCTGTCGGCCGGGGTGTTCCTGGTCCTGCTGGTGCTGGTCTGGGTGGCGAAACCGCCGTTCAGCTCCGGCGGCGGGGGCGGCGGCGCTCACTAAACCAGAGAAAGCAAAACGGGCGCCCAGAGGCGCCCGTTTTTTATTTATATCGTTGCAGCCAGGCGACGGATATTAAGCCTGGTTTTGACGCCACCAATCGGCCAGCAAAATGCCGGTCGCGACCGATACGTTCAGGCTTTCTACCTTGCCGGTACCGCCGATAGACACGTTCATATCACCCTGCTGCCAGGCGCTGTCGCTCAGGCCATCACGCTCCTGCCCCAACACCAGCACCATTTTGGCCGGCAGCTTAGCCTGTGCCAATGGGGTGCCTTTATGGCTAGATGTGGTCACGATGGCGTAACCGGCCTTGCGGAAAGTATCCAGCACCGACAGGAAGTCATCTGCGCTGATCGCCTTGATGTGTTCCGCGCCGCCTTCTGCGGTACGTACCGCCGCACCGGACTCCAGCAATGCCGGATCCTGCAACAGAACGCCATTCACGCCAAAGTGTGCGCAAGAACGGACGATAGCGCCCAGGTTGTGCGGGTTGCCCACCTCTTCCAATGCCAGCACGCAGTCTTTCGCCGGTGCTTCTTTCAGATAGGTTTGCGCATCCAGGCCCTGACGTTTTTTGATCAGGAAGCATACGCCGCCGTGGTGCTCGGTGCCGGACGCTTTGGCCAGTTCTTCTTCATCTACCACGTGGTAGGCTTTGCGGTTGGCTGCCATCCAGCGCA
Organism: Serratia sp. AXJ-M; assembly: GCF_046531865.1. Lineage (NCBI taxonomy): Bacteria > Pseudomonadati > Pseudomonadota > Gammaproteobacteria > Enterobacterales > Yersiniaceae > Serratia > Serratia sp. AXJ-M. The sequence goes on from NZ_CP059394.1 coordinate 4,131,682, forward strand.
GCGCTTCACGAAAACGCGGCGTGACCGACTGCACGAACCAGGCGCGGACGATCGCGTCCGGACGACTGGTAAACAGCGCCTGACAGGCGTTTTCACCGTACACGCGGGTTTCTTCCGCACGCTGGCGACGCAGTTGCTCTGGATCGATAAAGCTTTTGCCGCTGATGCCACCGTGATCGAACGCCGGCTCTTCTTCCGGACCACGAGACACGGTTTTCCATGGCGAATCATAACCGCCACGGTCTTCAGTACGCGCTGGACGGCGAGGACGATCGCTTTCACTGCGGCGGGAATCAGAGCCAGAGCCACGGCGATCGTTGTTACCGCGCGGCTTGTCCTGACCGGTACGGCCCGAAGAGCGAGCACCGTCTGCCGGACGGCCTTTACCGGCCGGACGCTTATTCTTGTTACGGTCGTCGCCGTTACTGTCGTCGTCACTGCGGACGTACATCACTTTAACTTTACCGTTCTTGCCACTAAATGAATCGTTCATTTTCTTCTCCACCAACGCGCAGGGCGCGAAGATTACCTGATGTTGGGGTGCTAAGCCACCTACTTGCGCTAAAAGCTAACAACTATCGTATTCATTGAACAAACCTCTTTGTTCATTGACGCGCTTTTAACGATAATAAGCAGCATTAAAGATACATCTCCGCAACCCGAATGCGGTATGTCGTGCTTTCCCAGTATCCGAGGTCATCATGAATACAGTTTGTCCCGCTTGTAATGCCACCAACCGCGTACCTGAAGATCGTGTGGCTGACGGCGCAAAATGCGGCCGTTGCGGCCATGCGCTTTTTGACGGTGAAGTGATCAATGCCACCGCCGCGACACTGGACGCGCTGCTGCAGGATGGCCTGCCGGTGGTGGTCGACTTTTGGGCACCGTGGTGTGGTCCTTGCGTCAGCTTTGCGCCGATCTTCGAAGACGTTGCCGAAGAGCGCGCCGGTAAAGTCCGCTTCGTAAAAGTGAATACCGAGGCTGAACCGGAACTGAGCGCCCGTTTCCGCATCCGCAGTATCCCGACCATTATGCTCTTCCGCGACGGAAAAATGGTCGACATGCTCAATGGCGCCATGCCGAAAACGCCGTTTGATAACTGGCTCAATGAACTAGTTTAACGCAGAAAGTCCAGGCGGTGTTGCCCATTGTCAATGACACCGCCGCATTTCAAACCGGCCCGAACGCTCCCGTCGGGCTTTTTTCTGCGTTACAATGGCGTTTTTTCCCCGGGATCTTTATGACCGACAACGCCGTACTTCGCCTGCGCCAGTTTCGCCTGGAACGATCAACCCGCCCTTTTCTGGCGCGTGGCAACCGCATTACGCGTTGTCAGGGGTGTCTGCTGCCACAAAAAAACTGCCTGTGTGACACTATCCAGCCGCAGCCGGCCGCCAGCCGTTTTTGCCTGATCATGTTTGGCGCAGAACCGCTCAAACCAAGCAATACCGGCAGATTGATCGCCGATATTCTGCCGGACACCCAGGCGTTTCTTTGGTCACGTACCGAGGTTGACCCTGGCCTGCTGGCGGCGATTAACGATCCCGAACGTCAGCCTTACGTGGTGTTTCCCGCATCTTATGCCGCCCCTGAACGACCGGTATTCAGCGAACTGCCCGTCGGTGGCAAACCGCCGCTGTTTATTATGCTCGATGGCACCTGGACCGAGGCGAGCAAGATGTTCCGCAAAAGCCCGTACCTCAATCAGTTTCCGGTGTTTTCGCTCAATGTTACCGCTGCCTCAAATTACCAACTGCGTGAAGCCAGCCGCACCGAGCAGCACTGCACCGCGGAAGTGGCGACAGCGCTGTTGCAACAGGCCGGTGATACCGCCGCGGCCGACGGCCTGGCTGAGCATTTTCGCTACTTCCGTCAACAGTATCTGGCAGGGAAACCTACTCGCCCGGAGGCATCGGTCACAGCAAAGCCGTTGTAAAACGCCTAGAATCAAGGCGGTAATGTTGCCTATAGCCAATAGCATTCGAAAGACAGGTAGGCGGCAACTGAACGCATCCCAAGGAGCTTAGTTAACTAAGTGACCAGGGTGAGAGAGGGCAGCCAACACCCCTGTCTTTTGAAGGATAACGGATATAAAGGAGCCGTGCATGAGCCAGCGAGGGTTAGAAGCGCTTTTACGTCCTAAATCGATTGCCGTTCTCGGCGCTTCACAGCAGCCTGGCCGCGCCGGCAACCTGATGATGAGCAACCTGCTGGCCGGCGGCTTCAACGGGCCGGTCATGCCCGTCACGCCGCGTTATAAGGCGGTATGCGGAGTCATGGCCTACCCGGACGTCGCCAGCCTGCCGCTCAGCCCCGATCTGGCCATACTGTGTACCCATGCGCATCGCAATCTGGCCTTGATTGAGGATTTGGGCAAACGCGGCTGCAAAACGGCCATTGTGCTCTCCTCGCCGCCAGAACAGTTCGCCGAGCTGAAAGCCTGCGCGCAGCGTTATTCTATGCGCCTGCTGGGGCCGAACAGCCTGGGCCTGCTGGCCCCCTGGCAAGGCATCAACGCCAGTTTCTCGCCGGTACCGATCCTCAAGGGCAAGCTGGCGTTTATTTCCCAGTCCGCCGCGGTGGCCAATACCATTCTCGACTGGGCACAGCAACGCGAAGTCGGCTTTTCCTATTTTATCGCGCTGGGCGACAGCCTGGATATTGACGTCGACGACCTGCTGGATTTTCTGGCACGCGACAGTAAAACCAGCGCCATCCTGCTGTATCTGGAAAACATCAGCGATGCGCGCCGCTTTTTATCTGCCTCGCGCAGTGCTTCGCGCAACAAACCCATTCTGGTGGTCAAAAGCGGACGCAGTCAGCAGGCCCAGCTGTTGCTCAACAGTCAGCAGGGGCTGGATGCCGCTTACGATGCCGCAATCCAACGCGCCGGTTTACTGCGCGTACAGGATACCCACGAGCTGTTCTCGGCAGTGGAAACGCTGAGCCATATGCATCCGTTGCGCGGAGAGCGGTTGATGATCGTCAGCAACGGTGCGGCACCGGCGGCAATGGCGTTGGACGAACTGCTGGGGCGCAACGGCAAGCTGGCGCCGCTGGGAGACGAGATCCTGGCGCAGTTGGGTGCCGCCTTGCCCGACTTTATACGCGCCGGCAACCCGATTGACCTGCGAGACGATGCAACACCGCAGCGCTATCTGGCGGCGGTCAAGACCCTGCTCGACAGCCACGACTACGACGCTTTATTGCTGATCCACGCACCTAGCGCGGCAGCCCCAGGCACCCTGACCGCCGAACGTATTATCGAGGCCGTGCGTCAGCACCCGCGTGGCAAACGCGTGACTTTGCTGACCAACTGGTGCGGCGAGTACTCTTCGCAAGAAGCCCGCCGGTTATTTACCGAAGCCGGTATTCCCACCTACCGAACGCCGGAAGGTGCAGTAACCGCGTTTATGCATATGGTGGAATATCGCCGTAATCAGAAACAGCTTAAAGAAACCCCGGCGCTTCCGGTCGGTTTGACGGCCAACACCGCCGACGCTCACCGATTGATTCAGCAGGCGCTGGCGGAAGGCGCAACGCAGCTCGATACCCACGAGGTACAGTCGATTCTAAAGGCCTATGACCTGACGACGCTGCCTACCTGGATTGCCGAAGACAGCGCCGAAGCCGTGCATATTGCCGAGCAAATTGGCTATCCGGTGGCCCTGAAGCTGCGCTCCCCCGATATTCCGCACAAGTCTGAAGTTCAGGGTGTAATGCTCTATTTGCGCACCGCTACCGAGGTACAACGCGCCGCTGAGGCAATTCTCGACCGCGTTAAACGTACCTATCCACAAGCGCGCATTCACGGCCTGCTGGTTCAGAGCATGGCCAACCGCGCCGGAGCGCAGGAGCTTCGTATCGCGGTGGAGCAAGATGCCATTTTCGGCCCGCTGATCATGCTGGGTGAAGGCGGTATCGAATGGCGCCAGGAAAATCAGGTCGCCGTAGCGCTGCCGCCGCTGAATATGGCGCTGGCACGTTATCTGGTATTGCAGGCGGTGAAAGGCGGAAAAATTCGCGGCCGCAGCGCTTTACGACCGCTGGATATCCCTGGACTGAGCCGCTTGCTGGTGCAGGTGTCCAATCTGATCCTCGACTGCCCGGAAATTACCCGTCTGGATATCCACCCGGTTCTGGCCTCTGGCAGCGAATTCACCCTGCTCGACGTTTCCATGCAGCTTGCTCCGTTCGAAGGTGATCCGCAGGCACGCTTGGCGATCCGTCCTTACCCTCATGAGCTGGAAGAAACCATCGGATTGAAAGACGGCTCGCAATGCCTGTTCAGGCCAATCCTGCCGGAAGATGAACCCGCGCTGAAACACTTTATCGATCGCGTGACCAAGGAAGATCTCTACTATCGCTACTTCAGTGAGATCAACGAGTTTACCCATGACGATTTGGCTAACATGACGCAGATCGACTACGATCGGGAGATGGCTTTTGTCGCGGTGCGGGATGACCAAATCATTGGCGTAACACGTGCCCTCTCCGACCCGGATAATACCGACGCGGAATTTGCCGTGCTGGTGCGTTCAGATCTGAAAGGGCTCGGTCTGGGGCGTCAACTGTTGGAAAAAATGATTGCCTATGCCCGCGCCCACGGGTTGGCCCGCCTGACCGGCATCACCATGCCTAATAACCGCGGAATGATAGCGCTGGCGCAACGGCTGGGCTTTGGCATCGATGTGCAGCTTGAGGACGGTATCGTCAATTTGACCCTGCCGCTGCAGGCGGAAGAAGCGCAGTGACCTGTGTCGCAATGCGCTACGAATCCACCACTTAACGCCAAAACATACGCACAATCGGGACAACTAGTGGTATTATCGCCCGATTATTCGATTTACTGTTTTCCCGTATTTGGCGTTCCGGCCATCTAATCATGAGAGAAGAAGCGCACTGTGATGTTGTCAAAATTTAAACGTAGCAAACATCAACAACACCTTGCACAACTGCCCAAACTCCCCCAGACGGTAGCTGATGTACGTACTTTGTACACACCGTCTGATTACCGTGCCACGCTGCTGGAATTGATCGCTAACGCCACCCAACGCATTTATCTGGTCGCTCTGTATCTGGAGCATGACGACGCCGGACGCGATATTCTCAACGCGCTTTATCAAGCCAAGCAGCGGTGCCCGGCGCTGGAGATTTGCATTCTGGTCGACTGGCATCGTGCCCAGCGTGGGCGCATCGGCGCCGCGGCCGCCAATACCAACGCCGATTGGTATTGCTCAATGGCAGACCAGCACCCAGAGCTTGCCGTGCCAATCTACGGCGTGCCGGTGAATACCCGCGAAGCCCTGGGCGTGTTGCACCTGAAAGGTTTTGTGATCGACGATACCGTGGTTTACAGCGGTGCCAGCATCAATGACGTTTACCTGCATCAGCATGAGAAATACCGCTACGATCGTTACCAGTTGATCACCAATGGCGAATTGGCCAATACCATGATCGATTACATCAAGCAGCACCTGCTGACCGCCGGTGCCGTGCAACGTTTGGATCGTGACGATCGTCCCAAGAGCCCGGAGATCAAAAACGAAACTCGCTTATTTCGTTTCGGTCTGCGCCGAGCCGGTTATCAGTTTCGCAACCAGGCGGGCAACGATGAGCTGGCGGTAACGCCGCTGGTTGGGCTGGGTAAGCAAAGCGTGTTGAATAAAACCATTCACCATCTGATGTCCTGTGCCGATCAGAAACTGACGCTGTGCACCCCTTACTTCAACCTGCCGGCCCTGCTGGTGCGCAATATCATCTATCTGCTGCGCCAAGGCAAACAGGTGGAAATTATTGTGGGCGACAAAACCGCCAATGATTTCTATATTCCGGAAGATCAGCCGTTCAAAATTATCGGCGCCCTGCCTTATCTGTACGAAATCAACCTGCGACGCTTTCTCAGCCGCTTGCAGCGCTACGTCGATACCGGCCAGTTGATTGTTCGCCTGTGGAAAGACGGCGATAACAGCTACCACCTGAAAGGCATGTGGGTGGATGACGAATGGCAGTTGATTACCGGTAATAACCTCAATCCGCGCGCCTGGCGGCTGGATCTGGAAAATGCCATTCTGATCCACGATCCCAAGCAGGAGATGCGTGAGCAACGGCATAAAGAGCTGGAGTGCATCCGCACTCACACCACCGTGGTGGGGAACTACCTGGAACTGCAAAGCATCCAGCAGTACCCGATCAAAGTGCGCAAGCTGATCCGCCGTCTGCGCCGTATCCGTATTGACCGGTTGATTAGCCGTATACTGTAATCCCGCTATAATTTAGCTATCGCAGACCCCGGCCTATGCCGGGGTCAGATTGTTGACAAAGGGGAATAAAAGCGTGGTTTTTCCCCCTTTGTGTCATCAGCCGAAAATCAATAAATTGATTTTCCTGATTTATTTTCAAAACCTTTAACGCCTGCTGACAAACATTATATGTTTTTCAGCAGTCTCACCCCGGCCTATGCCGGGGTTTTTATGTGTCATGACAACAGGATGTTTTCATTATGCGCCCACTCCGCTGCCTGGCCGTGCTCCCCTTTTTATTGCTCACCAGCGGCTGTACCCACCTGGCAAATGACAGCTGGACCGGGAAAGACAAGGCACAACACTTTGTCGCCTCTGCGGCTTTCGCTGCCGCCGGTGCGGCTTATGGCGATCATCAAAACTGGAATGAGGCACGCAGCCGCAGCTTTGGCCTGATGTTTTCAATCGGGCTCGGCGCCGCCAAAGAACTGTATGACAGTCGCGAAGGCGGCACCGGCTGGAGTTGGAAAGATTTTGCCTGGGATGTCGCGGGAGCAGCGACCGGCTATAGCCTTTACCACGCAACCCGCTGATTCACAGCTGGATCTCTTTCCCTTTGCGGTGCAAGCGAAGAGAAACGATCAGCGCCAGCAGACACATGCCGGAAACATACCAGAAGAAGGCATTCTCGAAGCCAAACGACTTCAGCGACAGTGCAACATATTCCGCCGACCCGCCAAACATCGCATTAGCCACCGCATAAGACAGGCCAACGCCTAACGCACGCACCTCCGGCGGGAACATTTCAGCCTTCAGCAGCCCGCTGATCGAGGTATAAAAACTGACGATAAATAACGCCAGCACAATCAGACCGAAGGCCGCATAAGGGTTGCTGACATTTTTCAGCGTCAGCAAGATAGGCACGGTCAGCAAGGTCGCCAACGAGGCAAAGATCAGCATTGAACTGCGGCGACCGATCTTGTCTGACAATGCCCCGACCAAGGGCTGCAGCAGCATGTAGATAAAGAGTGCAGCGGTCATAATGCCGCTGGCCAGCTTGGCGTCCATCCCGGAAGTATTGACCAAGTACTTTTGCATATAGGTCGTGAAAGTATAAAAACTCAGCGAACCACCGGCGGTAAAGCCCAACACCATCAGGAAGGCTTTACGGTTTTTCCACAGCCCCTTCAGTGAACCCGCATCTTTATGGTTACGGGTTTTGGCATCGGAGGTTTCATTCAGCGACCGACGCAGATATAACGCCACTACCGCCAATACCGCGCCAATCGCAAAGGGAATACGCCAGCCCCAAGCCTTTAGTTCCTCTGCGGAGAGGATTTGCTGCAGAGCCACCAGAACCAGTAACGCCAACAGTTGGCCACCAATCAGCGTGACATACTGGAAAGAAGCATAGAAACCACGTCGCCCTTTTATTGCCACCTCGCTCATATAGGTGGCGCTGGTACCGTACTCACCGCCGACCGACAGGCCCTGGAACAGACGCGCAACCAACAGTAGCACCGGAGCCCAACTTCCGATCGACTCATAGGTCGGTAAACAGGCGATCACCAGCGATCCAGCACACATCATGCAAACAGAGATCAGCATCGAGTTTTTGCGACCATGCTTATCGGCAATATAACCGAACAACCAGCCGCCGATCGGGCGCATGAAGAAACCGGCGGCGAACACGCCGGCAGTTTGTAGCAATTGGGTGGTGCTGTTACCGGCGGGGAAAAATGAAGCGGCAAAGTAGATAGAACAGAAGGAATAGACGTAAAAATCAAACCACTCCACCAGGTTACCCGATGAAGCGCCAACAATAGCGAAAATGCGTTTCTTTTTGTCCTGTACTGCCGGGTCGACGGTATTTCCATCCTCAATGGCCGAGGTTGTTTCTGTCATTTTCTATTCTCCGAGCCAGATAAACCGTGAAGTCGGCGTCCTGCCGTTTAAATGTAACTCAATTGTTAATATTGAGTTAACAATTAAAACAAATAGCGGGCGAAGAATATAGCGTGATTTTTGTGATGCGCATTGAAGACTGGCGTGAAAATTGGGCGAAATAACAGAAAATATTTATATAGCGGGCATAGCAAAAAGGCCATCCTTGCGGATGGCCTCTTGGCTTATTTGATGCCTGGCAGTGTCCTACTCTCGCATGGGGAGACCCCACACTACCATCGGCGCTACGGCGTTTCACTTCTGAGTTCGGCATGGGGTCAGGTGGGACCACCGCGCTATTGCCGCCAGGCAAATTCTGTTTCATTCCAACCGCTACTCCCGCAGCCATTGAAACCAATCTCGGAACTCGCTGAAAATCTCTACAATCTCTCTAAAACACCTTTGGTGTTGTAAGGTTAAGCCTCACGGATCATTAGTACTGGTTAGCTCAATGCATCGCTGCACTTACACACCCAGCCTATCAACGTCTTAGTCTTAAACGTTCCTTCAGGGACCTTAAAGGCCCAGGGAAGACTCATCTCGAGGCAAGTTTCGCGCTTAGATGCTTTCAGCGCTTATCTTTTCCGCACTTAGCTACCGGGCAGTGCCATTGGCATGACAACCCGAACACCAGTGGTGCGTTCACTCCGGTCCTCTCGTACTAGGAGCAACCCCTCTCAATCTTCCAACGCCCACGGCAGATAGGGACCGAACTGTCTCACGACGTTCTAAACCCAGCTCGCGTACCACTTTAAATGGCGAACAGCCATACCCTTGGGACCTACTTCAGCCCCAGGATGTGATGAGCCGACATCGAGGTGCCAAACACCGCCGTCGATATGAACTCTTGGGCGGTATCAGCCTGTTATCCCCGGAGTACCTTTTATCCGTTGAGCGATGGCCCTTCCATTCAGAACCACCGGATCACTAAGACCTACTTTCGTACCTGCTCGAGCCGTCACTCTCGCAGTCAAGCTAGCTTATGCCTTTGCACTAACCTCACGATGTCCGACCGTGATTAGCTAACCTTCGTGCTCCTCCGTTACTCTTTGGGAGGAGACCGCCCCAGTCAAACTACCCACCAGACACTGTCCTCACCCCGGATTACGGGGCCGAGTTAGAACATCAAACATTAAAGGGTGGTATTTCAAGGTTGGCTCCACGCAGACTGGCGTCCACGCTTCAAAGCCTCCCACCTATCCTACACATCAAGGCTCAATGTTCAGTGTCAAGCTATAGTAAAGGTTCACGGGGTCTTTCCGTCTTGCCGCGGGTACACTGCATCTTCACAGCGAGTTCAATTTCACTGAGTCTCGGGTGGAGACAGCCTGGCCATCATTACGCCATTCGTGCAGGTCGGAACTTACCCGACAAGGAATTTCGCTACCTTAGGACCGTTATAGTTACGGCCGCCGTTTACTGGGGCTTCGATCAAGAGCTTCGCCTTGCGGCTGACCCCATCAATTAACCTTCCAGCACCGGGCAGGCGTCACACCGTATACGTCCACTTTCGTGTTTGCACAGTGCTGTGTTTTTATTAAACAGTTGCAGCCAGCTGGTATCTGCGACTGGCTTCAGCTCCGAGAGCAAGTCTCTTCACCTACGCGCCAGCGTGCCTTCTCCCGAAGTTACGGCACCATTTTGCCTAGTTCCTTCACCCGAGTTCTCTCAAGCGCCTTGGTATTCTCTACCTGACCACCTGTGTCGGTTTGGGGTACGATTCTGTGTTACCTGATGCTTAGAGGCTTTTCCTGGAAGCTTGGCATCAACTACTTCTGCACCGTAGTGCATCGTCATCACGCCTCAGGGTTATAAGTAACCGGATTTACCAGGTCACTCCCCCTACACGCTTAAACCGGGACAACCGTCGCCCGGCTAGCCTAGCCTTCTCCGTCCCCCCTTCGCAGTAACACCGAGTACAGGAATATTAACCTGTTTCCCATCGACTACGCCTTTCGGCCTCGCCTTAGGGGTCGACTCACCCTGCCCCGATTAACGTTGGACAGGAACCCTTGGTCTTCCGGCGAGCGGGCTTTTCACCCGCTTTATCGTTACTTATGTCAGCATTCGCACTTCTGATACCTCCAGCAACCCTCACAGGTCACCTTCAACGGCTTACAGAACGCTCCCCTACCCAACAACGCCTAAGCGTCGCTGCCGCAGCTTCGGTGCATGGTTTAGCCCCGTTACATCTTCCGCGCAGGCCGACTCGACCAGTGAGCTATTACGCTTTCTTTAAATGATGGCTGCTTCTAAGCCAACATCCTGGCTGTCTATGCCTTCCCACATCGTTTCCCACTTAACCATGACTTTGGGACCTTAGCTGGCGGTCTGGGTTGTTTCCCTCTTCACGACGGACGTTAGCACCCGCCGTGTGTCTCCCGTGATAACATTCTTCGGTATTCGGAGTTTGCATCGGTTTGGTAAGCCGGGATGGCCCCCTAGCCGAAACAGTGCTCTACCCCCGAAGATGAGTTCACGAGGCGCTACCTAAATAGCTTTCGGGGAGAACCAGCTATCTCCCGGTTTGATTGGCCTTTCACCCCCAGCCACAAGTCATCCGCTAATTTTTCAACATTAGTCGGTTCGGTCCTCCAGTTAGTGTTACCCAACCTTCAACCTGCCCATGGCTAGATCACCGGGTTTCGGGTCTATACCTTGCAACTATTCGCCCAGTTAAGACTCGGTTTCCCTACGGCTCCCCTATACGGTTAACCTTGCTACAAAATATAAGTCGCTGACCCATTATACAAAAGGTACGCAGTCACACCACGAAGGTGCTCCCACTGCTTGTACGTACACGGTTTCAGGTTCTATTTCACTCCCCTCGCCGGGGTTCTTTTCGCCTTTCCCTCACGGTACTGGTTCACTATCGGTCAGTCAGGAGTATTTAGCCTTGGAGGATGGTCCCCCCATATTCAGACAGGATGTCACGTGTCCCGCCCTACTCATCGAACTCACAATTAATGTATTTTAGTGTACGGGACTATCACCCTTTACTGTGCGACTTTCCAGACGCTTCCACTAACACAAGAACTGATTCAGGTTCTGGGCTCCTCCCCGTTCGCTCGCCGCTACTGGGGGAATCTCGGTTGATTTCTTTTCCTCGGGGTACTTAGATGTTTCAGTTCCCCCGGTTCGCCTCATACGACTATGTATTCATCGTATGATAGTGCAACGAATTGCACTGGGTTTCCCCATTCGGGTATCGCCGGTTATTACGGTTCATATCACCTTACCGACGCTTATCGCAGATTAGCACGCCCTTCATCGCCTCTGACTGCCTAGGCATCCACCGTGTACGCTTAGTCACTTAACCTCACAACCCGAAGGTGTTTCCACTTTCGTGCTGCTACATTTGAGAGACTCTATGACAGGTTAATCCTTACCCCAATACTTCTACGGAGGGATAAGTTTCAGCTGTCATGTTTCAATTTTCAGCTTGTTCCAGATTGTTAAAGAGCAAAATACTTCGCAGCATACTGTTGCCAGTACACTCTGAAGTATTGAAATACAGGACTATATGGTGGAGCTAAGCGGGATCGAACCGCTGACCTCCTGCGTGCAAGGCAGGCGCTCTCCCAGCTGAGCTATAGCCCCATACAGTCACGTGCAGTACCTTTTCCACTTCGAGAAGTGGTAGGCCTGAGTGGACTTGAACCACCGACCTCACCCTTATCAGGGGTGCGCTCTAACCACCTGAGCTACAAGCCTATAAAGGTATTTCTGCTCGTTACTTTTTCATCAGACAATCTGTGTGAGCACTTCACGCGAATCAATATCATTAGGTAAGGAGGTGATCCAACCGCAGGTTCCCCTACGGTTACCTTGTTACGACTTCACCCCAGTCATGAATCACAAAGTGGTAAGCGCCCTCCCGAAGGTTAAGCTACCTACTTCTTTTGCAACCCACTCCCATGGTGTGACGGGCGGTGTGTACAAGGCCCGGGAACGTATTCACCGTAGCATTCTGATCTACGATTACTAGCGATTCCGACTTCACGGAGTCGAGTTGCAGACTCCGATCCGGACTACGACGTACTTTATGAGGTCCGCTTGCTCTCGCGAGTTCGCTTCTCTTTGTATACGCCATTGTAGCACGTGTGTAGCCCTACTCGTAAGGGCCATGATGACTTGACGTCATCCCCACCTTCCTCCGGTTTATCACCGGCAGTCTCCTTTGAGTTCCCGCCATTACGCGCTGGCAACAAAGGATAAGGGTTGCGCTCGTTGCGGGACTTAACCCAACATTTCACAACACGAGCTGACGACAGCCATGCAGCACCTGTCTCAGAGTTCCCGAAGGCACTAAGCTATCTCTAGCGAATTCTCTGGATGTCAAGAGTAGGTAAGGTTCTTCGCGTTGCATCGAATTAAACCACATGCTCCACCGCTTGTGCGGGCCCCCGTCAATTCATTTGAGTTTTAACCTTGCGGCCGTACTCCCCAGGCGGTCGACTTAACGCGTTAGCTCCGGAAGCCACACCTCAAGGGCACAACCTCCAAGTCGACATCGTTTACAGCGTGGACTACCAGGGTATCTAATCCTGTTTGCTCCCCACGCTTTCGCACCTGAGCGTCAGTCTTTGTCCAGGGGGCCGCCTTCGCCACCGGTATTCCTCCAGATCTCTACGCATTTCACCGCTACACCTGGAATTCTACCCCCCTCTACAAGACTCTAGCTTGCCAGTTTCAAATGCAGTTCCCACGTTAAGCGCGGGGATTTCACATCTGACTTAACAAACCGCCTGCGTGCGCTTTACGCCCAGTAATTCCGATTAACGCTTGCACCCTCCGTATTACCGCGGCTGCTGGCACGGAGTTAGCCGGTGCTTCTTCTGCGAGTAACGTCAATGCAATGTGCTATTAACACACTACCCTTCCTCCTCGCTGAAAGTGCTTTACAACCCGAAGGCCTTCTTCACACACGCGGCATGGCTGCATCAGGCTTGCGCCCATTGTGCAATATTCCCCACTGCTGCCTCCCGTAGGAGTCTGGACCGTGTCTCAGTTCCAGTGTGGCTGGTCATCCTCTCAGACCAGCTAGGGATCGTCGCCTAGGTGAGCCATTACCCCACCTACTAGCTAATCCCATCTGGGCACATCTGATGGCATGAGGCCCGAAGGTCCCCCACTTTGGTCCGTAGACGTTATGCGGTATTAGCTACCGTTTCCAGTAGTTATCCCCCTCCATCAGGCAGTTTCCCAGACATTACTCACCCGTCCGCCGCTCGTCACCCAGGAGCAAGCTCCCTGTGCTACCGCTCGACTTGCATGTGTTAGGCCTGCCGCCAGCGTTCAATCTGAGCCATGATCAAACTCTTCAATTAAAAGCTTGATTTGCTTCAACTCGTGAAGCGATGCTCGAAAATTAACTTTCGTAATAATTCAACTAAATGAATTACTGCTTGGTCACTCTTCAAGACTTGATATTTTTTTGAACCCGAAGGTTCTGGATATCGTCTTGTGGAGTGCCCACACAGATTGTCTGATAAATTGTTAAAGAGCAGTGAGTTAGCCGCCGTAGCTTGCTATCTCGAGGTGGCGTATAATACGCTTTCCTCTTTCAGAGTCAACCCCTAAATTTCAGGATTTTTTCTCTTCGAACCCCGGAGACTCTGTGAAGTTGTTCACATGTTCCGTGTCGATGGAGGCGCATTATAGGGAGCCGGTTCAGAATGACAAGGATTAATATTCACTTTTTATCTGACAGCTCACTATTCATGCACAACGTCTATTAAACCCGCTTTTTGATGGCTTCTGGCAGGTCTGCCAGGCTATTTAGCACCCAATCCGCCAGTTTCTCACCTTGTTCAGTGACCGGCTTACCGGTGCGCACCAGAACTTTAGTACCGACACCTGCCGCTATTGCCGCCTGCATATCTTCCGGTTTGTCACCCACCATATAAGAAGCGGCCATATCAATGTTCAATTCTTGCTGCGCTTGCAACAGCATGCCCGGCTCAGGTTTACGGCAGTCGCATGTCTGGCGGTACTCTTCTATTACTGCTTCAGGATGATGCGGACAGAAATAGATACCGTCCAGGTCAACATCGCGATCGGCCAGCGACCAATCCATCCACTCCGTCAGGTACATAAATTGGTCTTCGCTGAACTTGCCACGCGCAATGCCAGACTGGTTGGTCACCAATACTAAAGCAAAGCCCATCTTTTTAAGTTCGCGACAGGCGTCGATCACGCCATCTATAAAGTGGAAATTATCGATTTCATGGACGTAGCCATGATCGACATTAATCGTGCCGTCACGATCGAGGAAAATTGCTGGAACGCTTTGTGTCACCGGTTTGCTCCTGAGGGCCTGAAAACCCGGACAGTATCGCATGTTTTACCCGGTACTGAGAACGGCAGAGAACAGCGTTGATCGTTGACTTAGACGTCTAGACGCCTTAACATCTGATTTATACCTTGGTCCACGCCAAGGTTTACTTTTATCTAGCCACGGGCAACCACGCTAAAATAAGAAGAATATGATTAAACTTTCTAACATCACCAAAGTGTTCCAGCAGGGTTCGCGCACCATTAGCGCGCTCTCTGACGTGACTCTTCACGTCCCTGCCGGGCAAATTTATGGCGTTATCGGTGCATCAGGCGCCGGTAAAAGTACGCTGATCCGCTGCGCCAACATGCTTGAGCGCCCGACTTCCGGCCAGGTGTTGGTTGACGGACAGGATCTGACCTCGCTGTCTGAAAGCGAACTGACACGCGCACGCCGCCAAATCGGCATGATCTTCCAACACTTCAACCTGCTTTCTTCCCGCACGGTATTTGGCAACGTTGCGCTGCCGCTGGAGCTGGACAACACCCCACGGGCTGAAATCAAAAAGCGCGTAACCGAATTGCTGGAACTGGTCGGGTTGTCGGACAAACACGACGCCTACCCGGCCAATCTGTCCGGCGGCCAGAAGCAACGCGTGGCGATTGCCCGTGCGCTGGCAAGCCAACCGAAAGTCCTGCTGTGTGACGAAGCCACCAGCGCATTGGATCCAGCCACTACCCGTTCCATTCTGGAACTGCTGAAAGACATTAATCGTCGTCTCGGCCTGACCATCCTGTTGATCACCCATGAAATGGACGTGGTGAAACGCATCTGCGATCAGGTTGCGGTCATCAGCCAGGGGCAGTTGATTGAAAAAGACAGCGTCAGCGAAGTGTTCTCTCATCCGAAAACGCCGTTGGCCCAGCAGTTCATTCAATCCACATTGCATCTGGATATCCCCGATGATTATGCCAAGCGTCTGGCTCCGGAACGCAGCGGTGGCCGTCAGCCGCTGTTGCGTTTGGAATTCACCGGCCAGTCCGTTGATGCGCCGCTGCTGTCAGAAGCGGCTCGCCGTTTCAACGTCAACAACAATATCATCAGCGCCCAGATGGATTACGCCGGCGGCGTTAAATTCGGCGTGATGCTGGCAGAGCTGCACGGCAGCGATGAAGATGCGCTGGCAACGATTAAGTTCCTGCAGGAAAATCAGGTAAAAGTAGAGGTTCTGGGTTATGTCTGAGGCAATGATTTGGCTAATGGCGCGCGGCGTGTGGGAAACCGTCATGATGACCTTTGTCTCCGGCTTCTTCGGTTTCGTACTTGGCTTGCCGGTTGGTGTGCTGTTGTATGTGACTCGCCCGGGGCAAATCGCCGCCAACAATACGCTATACAGGACGCTGTCCGGGTTAGTGAACGTGTTCCGTTCCATTCCGTTCATTATCCTGCTGGTGTGGATGATTCCCTTTACGCGGATGATCGTCGGTACCTCTATCGGCCTGCAGGCGGCTATCGTGCCGCTGACGGTCGGCGCAGCGCCCTTTATCGCCCGTATGGTAGAAAACGCCCTGCTGGAGATCCCTTCTGGCCTGGTGGAAGCTGCCCGCGCAATGGGCGCAACCCCGATGCAAATCATCAAAAAGGTACTGCTGCCGGAAGCCCTGCCGGGCCTGGTCAATGCTGCCACCATCACCTTGATCACGTTGGTGGGTTACTCCGCCATGGGCGGTGCGGTAGGTGCCGGCGGGCTGGGGCAGATCGGTTATCAGTACGGTTATATAGGTTATAACGCCACAGTAATGAATACCGTATTAGTATTACTGGTGGTGCTGGTCTATCTGATTCAGTTCTGCGGTGATCGGATCGTCAAAGCCGTCACCCATAAATAGTTTTTACAGCAACTGCGCTCACACAGCGTATTTCAAATGCGAGTCTAATGAGGAAGGGATATGTCGTTAAAATTTAAATCCATCGCGGCAATCGGCGCACTGATCGGTACTCTGGCTCTGGCAGGCTGCGGTCAGGAAGAAAAAGATCCGAACCATATCAAAATCGGCGTCATTGTCGGTGCTGAGCAGCAGGTTGCTGAAATCGCGCAAAAAGTGGCGAAAGAAAAATACGGTCTGGACGTCGAACTGGTGACCTTCAACGACTACGTGCTGCCGAACGAAGCACTGAGTAAAGGCGACATCGATTTGAACGCCTTCCAGCACAAACCGTATCTGGATCAGCAGATCAAAGATCGCGGCTATAAGTTGGTACCGGTCGGCAACACCTTCGTTTACCCGATTGCCGGTTACTCCAAGAAGATCAAATCTCTGGACGAACTGAAAGACGGTTCTCAGGTTGCGCTGCCAAACGATCCCACCAATCTGGGCCGCTCCCTGCTGCTGCTGCAGAAGGTTAACCTGATCAAACTGAAAGACGGTGTTGGCCTGCTGCCAACCGTGCTGGACGTGACTGAAAACCCGAAAAACCTGAAGCTGGTCGAGCTGGAAGCGCCGCAACTGCCACGCTCGCTGGACGATCAGCAAATCGCGCTGGCGGTGATCAACACCACTTACGCCAGCCAGATTGGCCTGACACCGGCAAAAGACGGCCTGTTTGTTGAAGATAAAGATTCACCTTACGTGAACCTGCTGGTTGCCCGCGAAGACAATAAAGACGCGGAAAACGTGAAGAAATTCGTTCAGGCCTATCAGTCTGACGAAGTGAACGAAGCAGCCAACAAAATCTTTAACGGTGGTGCAGTTAAAGGCTGGTAATCATTAATTACCGAATTTATTCCTATAATTGCAAGACGGGCTCCGGCCCGTCAGACACTGTTAATAAAATCCTTTGCGACTAATGCAACCATTTAGTACTAATAAAAACAAAGGATTATATTCTCTGCATTACCCCAAACACCCGAAAACCACGTTTTTCGGGTGTTTGTCAGAAATCTAGACGGGCTCCGGCCCGTCTTGTTATTTCCACCATAGATTGCTTCAATAGCGCCACTCACATATTCCATCAAGGCAGAGGAATCTCAATGCGTGCTTTACCTCTCTGTTTGTTAGCGCTCGCGCTTGCAGGGTGTTCGTCGCAGCGTTTCGCGCCACCTTCAACAAGCAGCACCAGCAAACCGGTCTCGACCACACCAGCAAAAACCACGCCAGCAGCACGTCCGGCACCGGTTAAACTGTACAAAAGTGCAGAAGAATTAGTAGGTAAGCCATTCCGCGATCTGGGTGAAGTCTCCGGCGAATCTTGCCAGACGACAGTACAGGATTCCCCACCTAATCTGGCCACCGCCCGTAAGCGTATGCAAATTCGCGCGTCCTACATGAAGGCCAATGCCGTGCTGCTGCATGACTGCCAGATTGTCAGCGGCGTTGCCGGCTGTTACCAACAGGCCATTTGCCAGGGCTCTGCGCTTAACGTTTCGTCCAAATGACCGAGTTTGTTTTCAATCAGATCGGCACTATTCGTTCACCGTATAAAGAAAAATTCGCCGTACCCCGCCAGCCGGGGTTAGTCGAAGACGGTGGCGGCGAACTGGTGCTGCTGCCTCCTTATAACCAGCCGGAAGCAATACGCGGCCTTAGCGACTTCAGCCATCTTTGGGTAATGTTCATTTTCCATCAAACCCTGGAAGGTGGCTGGCGGCCAACCGTTCGCCCTCCTCGTCTGGGCGGTAATGCCCGGATGGGCGTCTTCGCAACCCGCTCGACCTTTCGCCCCAACCCGCTCGGCATGTCGCTGATCGAATTAAAAGGCGTGCGCATTCAAGGCGCTGAGGTAGTACTGGAATTAGGCAGTCTCGATCTGGTTGACGGCACGCCGGTGGTAGATATCAAACCTTACCTGCCGTTTGCCGAAAGCCAGCCGCAGGCACGCGCCGGATTTGCCCAAGCCGCACCAGCCGGCGATATGCCGGTGAGCTTTACGGCCGAGGCGGAACAGCAGTTGCTGCAACATCAGCAGCGTTATCCGCAGCTTCGTCGGTTTATCACTCAGGTGCTGGCTCAGGATCCGCGTCCGGCTTACCGCAAGGGGCAACAGGCGGAACGGGATTATGCCGTCTGGCTGCTGGATTTCAACGTGCGCTGGCGGGTGGTGGATCAGCAAACCGAGGTGTTGTCACTCGACCTGCGTTAAAATTCCACCGTCTCTCTTTTGACAACCTGCTCGCACTGGTAAACTAAATCACTTTCGAAAATTTTGGCTGCCCTACTACTGGCAGCCGGTTGCAATTTGCAGTTCTAACGGAACCAAAACACCATGCGTACTAGCCAATATCTGCTCTCCACTCTGAAGGAGACACCTGCCGATGCCGAAGTGATCAGCCACCAGCTGATGCTGCGCGCCGGGATGATTCGCAAGCTTGCCTCCGGTCTTTATACCTGGTTGCCTACCGGCCTGCGCGTTCTGAAAAAGGTTGAAAACATCGTTCGCGAAGAAATGAACAATGCTAACGCGATCGAAGTTTGCATGCCGGTAGTACAGCCTGCCGATCTGTGGCAGGAAAGTGGCCGTTGGGAGCAGTACGGTCCTGAACTGCTGCGCTTTGTCGATCGCGGCGATCGCCCATTCGTACTGGGTCCAACGCACGAAGAAGTGATCACCGATCTGATCCGCAACGAAATCAGCTCTTACAAGCAACTTCCGCTGAACTTCTTCCAGATTCAGACCAAGTTCCGCGATGAAGTCCGCCCTCGTTTCGGCGTGATGCGTTCGCGTGAATTCCTGATGAAGGACGCGTACTCGTTCCATACCTCGCAGGAATCTCTGCAGGCGACTTACGATGCGATGTACGAAGCCTACAGCAAAATCTTCAGCCGCATGGGTCTGGACTTCCGTGCGGTGGATGCCGATACCGGCTCTATCGGCGGTAGCGCCTCACACGAGTTCCAGGTACTGGCCGACAGCGGTGAAGACGATATCGTGTTTTCCACCGGTTCCGACTTTGCTGCCAATATCGAACTGGCAGAAGCGGTTGCCCCGGCTCAGCCACGTGCCGCAGCCAGCGAAGAACTGCGCATTGTAGATACGCCGAATGCCAAGACCATCGCCGAGCTGGTAGAGCAATTCCAACTGCCTATCGAGAAAACGGTCAAAACGCTGCTGGTTCGCGCTAAAGAAGAAAGTGGCCACAAGCTGGTTGCTCTGCTGGTGCGTGGCGATCACGAACTGAATGAAGTGAAAGCCGAGAAGCTGCCACAGGTTGCCGTTCCACTGACCTTCGCCACCGAAGAAGAGATCCGCGCCATCGTTGGTGCAGGCCCGGGTTCACTCGGCCCGGTCAATCTGCAGGTTCCGGTCGTAGCCGACCGCAGCGTCGCAGCGATGAGCGATTTTGGCGCCGGTGCCAACATTGACGGTAAACACTACTTCGGTATCAACTGGGAGCGTGATTTGCCGCTGCCACAGCAGGTTGCTGATATCCGTAACGTGGTCGATGGCGATACCAGCCCGGACGGTAAAGGGACATTGCTGATCAAACGCGGTATCGAAGTCGGCCATATCTTCCAACTCGGCACCAAGTACTCTGAAGCAATGAAGGCGACGGTTCAGGGCGAAGACGGCCGTAATCAGGTCCTGACCATGGGCTGCTACGGTATTGGGGTCACTCGCGTGGTGGCTGCAGCTATCGAACAGAATCATGACGATCGCGGCATCATCTGGCCAGATGCTATCGCCCCGTTCCAGGTCGCCATTCTGCCAATGAATATGCACAAGTCCTTCCGCGTGCAGGCGCTGGCGGAAGAGCTGTACAACACCCTGCGTTCCCATGGCATCGACGTGATCCTCGATGACCGTAAAGAACGTCCAGGCGTGATGTTCGCGGATATGGAACTGATTGGCGTGCCGCACTCTATCGTTATCGGCGACCGTAACCTCGACAGCGAAGAGATTGAGTACAAAAACCGCCGTGTCGGCGAGAAGCAAATGATCAAAACCGGCGAAATCGTTGATTTCCTGCTGGGGCAGATCAAACGCTGATCCGCAGAGACAGAAAGCAAAAACCCGCCTAGGCGGGTTTTTTTATGGTCGTTATTTGCTGTCGCAATTTTTGCTGCGGTCGAAAACGAGTTTACCGTCCGGCACCAGCGCCTTTTCAGTCTGCCCTTCTTCCATTGACGGCTGAACACTGAAGTGGCCATTCAACGTCAGGAAGACCGGTTCACCCGGCGTTTTGTAGGCTTTGGCATACCCTTGTTCCAACGCAATGGTATTGTCTACCGGGAACGTCTTGCCCGTGGCGCAGTCTTTAAACACCGCCGCATCCGCCATGTAGGTGTAGCTGCCTTTCAGCGCCATCGGCGTTTTAGGCAAGGCTTTCTCTACCGGATCCAGACGATAATTCAATTTGGACTCGATAATCGCACCGCTTTGATCCAGCATTTCCAGGCTCTTGCCTGCGGGCCGGAAATAGCGTTTGTCGCCACGGCTGTCCGTCAGCACCAGCTTATCGGCGGTTCGTGCCCACTTACCGTAGTCAGCGAAAGTCTGGTCGCCGTCTTTGGTATCACGATAGGTTTCCTGCAGCACGAAAGTGCCGTCTTCATCCAGGAACAGCGAAGTATCCAGGCCGCCGCAGTCTGCACAAGGCAACACGCCCTGATAACTTTGCTGCATTGCCTGAAGAGGCTGTTCCTTTGGCTGATACTGATTATTACATCCCAATAATGAGAGTGCCCCTGCCGCTAAAAACAGGGCTATTGTTATTTTCTTCACAGCTATTCTCCTACTGTGTCCATGTATCCTTAAGTGCGGATTTTGCCGCGCAGCGCTTTCGTTGCGCCTTTACGTACTTTGCCTTCCAGCCGACGTAATTTAGCCCCTTTCGTGGGCTTGGTCGCTCTGCGCGCTTTTTCCACCACCATCGCCTGCTGAATCAGCGCCACCAATCTGGCCAACGCCGCCTCACGGTTTAATTCCTGGCTGCGATATTCCTGCGCTTTAATAATCACCACCCCATCGGCGGTAATTAAATGATTATTCAGGGCCAGCAGCCTTTCCTTATAATACTCTGGCAGGCTGGATGCCCGGATGTCAAAGCGCAAATGGATGGCCGTTGAGGCTTTGTTCACGTGCTGGCCACCCGCACCCTGCGCGCGGATCGCCGTCAATTCCAGCTCGTTATCCGGTATGGCAACGCTTCTCGACAGTTCCAGCACCGATCACACCTGCGCCTGTTGCCATTCGGCAAATTGGATTTCCAGACTATTCTGAGCGTCAGAAAGCCAGATAGTTCCCTCTTGGAGTGTGGCCTGCAACGTCATATTACGGCTGGCCAAGGCCGCCAGCTTGCTTAATTGTTCATCATCCAGGAAACGGATGCTTAGGTTTTTGTGGTTTGCCACTTTGCTCTGCATCGATTGCCACCATACGTGGCCGGCACGTTCCCCGTAGGCGTAAAGCACCACTCGCGGAGACTGATTACAGGCTTTCTTGATGCGCTTCTCATCAGGCAGACCCATTTCGATCCACATTTCCAGCCCGTTATGGTCATTACGCTGCCAGATTTCCGGTTCATCTTCAGCACTCAGGCCTTTGGTGAATACCAGGCGCTCGTCGGCGTGGCAAATCCAGGCCAGCAGGCGCAGCATCATGCGCTGTTCGGTTTCGGAAGGGTGTTGGGCCAGGGTAAGCGTGGCGTCGTGGTAGAAATGACGATCCATATCAGCGATATTGACCGTGGCTTTATAAATGGTAGCTTTCAGCGCCATGGGTGACCTCATAATTATCAGGCGACAGTGTACTTGATTTGGCCCAACCGCTGCCAGGCAAAGCGCAGTGCGAAAGCCGCGCGCAGGTGCTAATAACTCCAGAATAGCTGTGCTATAGTCGTCTAGGATAGAGTCAAGCTCCGAGAGCCTGCGCCTCATCGCTAAAGGGTTTCGATGACGCAGAGGTTCTTAAGGGAGGAAACTGTGCAACAATACTGTGAGTTAGTACGCCGTTTTTACGCCGAGATTGGCAGTGGTGATCGCGGCTACGTGCCTGATGCGTTAGCATGTGTATTAAAGGCATTGGACGAAGTTGCTGCGGATAACGCGCTACCGTCCTCCGTTAGGGAACAGGCGGCTTTTGCTGCCGCTAACTTATTGGTGAGCGACTATGTTGATGAATGATGAGTACCAATCCATCAATTGCGATGACTATGAAAGCCTGGAACTCGCCTGTCAGCATAACTACATACTGAAGCTGGAGTTACGCGACGGAGATAAACTCGAAGGCAAAGCCACCGAGCTGAAATTTACCAAGGGCGTTGAGTATCTGATTATCGATCAGGCCGGCAATGCTCTCAGCTTGCGTCTGGATCACATCCTCAGTTTCAGTCATCCGGAAATCGGTACCGTGGTCGTCAGCCTGTCTGACTGATTTTTCGGTAACGCCATCCCAACAGGGCAGCCCAACGGCTGCCCTCGTCATTTAGAGCTTCAGGCTGGTTAGGGTTTAAGGCTGGCATAGTAAGCTGCCAGATCGGCAATATCGTCATCGGACAGCGCTGAAACATAGGCTTTCATCACCTCTGCCTGGCCACCGTTACGTTCGCCTTTCTTATAAGCCTGCAGCGCATGCTCCAGGTACATGGCGTTTTGCCCAGCCAGATTAGGATACATTGGCACCGAGACCTTCCCTTCGGCGCCGTGGCATGCCATGCAACTGGCGGATTTATCCTTGCCTGCCGCCGCATCCCCCGCCGCCATGGCCGGCAAACTGCACAAACCAACCAACACCGCTATTGCGCTCACAAATTTCATCATTGCTCCTTACGCTCTTATTATTTTTTACGCCACTGCAGCCGCAGGGGTTGCTGCCCCTCGGCGGGTTGTCCGGCCTCACTGACAAAAACGCCCAGCGCCGCGATAAGTTGGTCATCATAATAGATCAAAGGAGTACGCTCACGCTGCCACGGTGGAATACCCAACTCTTGCCACAGTTTTTTGATCGGCCGGGAATGCGTGCGCCCCAGGATGCGGAGCTTGCCCTGAGCGCTAAAGCGAACGCTCACTTTTTGCAGTGGCTGCGGAGCGCGCAGGACAATATCGCCTTCCCCACTCACCAGCTCACCCAGGCCATCCGGCAATATCAGCGGCTCTGTCAACGACCACTCCAGGCAGGTTTGACGCAGATCGGCCATCAATGGCAACAGGTATAGGCGCCGACGGAAACGGCGGATCTGATATTGCCCCAGCTGTAGCTGAGGTTCGGCATCTTCACGGCTGAGCGCCACTTCGTCCCACAGACGCTGCAACTGTTCGCGTGAGGGCATGCTTGCGCCACATCCTGCGATCCAACGGCGTAACAAAGCAAAACGTCGGGCCGGCGAGCATCCCAACAAACCGTCAATCGCCAGCGCACTTTCTTCATCGAGCAGCGAGTGCAACTGCTCTGCCAGCAGCTCATTCAACAGTTGCTCTTGCTCAGCACACAGGCTGGCACTACGCGCCGTCGCAGCGGCAAAATGCGGCCAGCGCTGATTCAACAGTGGCAATACCTGCAGGCGCAGAAAATTGCGATCGAAGCGCGAGTCCTGGTTACTGTCATCTTCAATCCAACTGAGCTGATGCTGCTGGGCATAGGCTTCCAACTGCTGCCGGGTACTGCCCAGCAATGGGCGTAACAAGCCGTTATTTCCCAATGAGGTTTGCGCAGCCATTGCCGACAGGCCCGCCGGGCCGCTGCCGCGCTTTAACGCCAAAAGAAAGGTTTCACATTGATCGTCAAGGTGTTGCGCGGTGAGCAAGGTTTCATCCACGGCCAGCGTGGCAGCAAAAGCGGAATAGCGCGCCGCCCGGGCCGCGGCTTCGATGCCGTCCTGACGGCCGTCAACCTGCACATATTGCACCACCAATGGCAGTTGCCAGGCGGCACATTGTTGGCGACAGTGCTCTACCCACCGATCGGCAAAAGAACTCAGGCCGTGGTGCACGTGCACCGCGCGTAGCTGCAACTCCGGCAGCTGTTGACGCAACTGCACCAGCAAGTGCAGCAGTACGCTGGAATCCAGCCCGCCGCTGAATGCCACCAGCAAGTGCCGGCGCGCTCCCAGCTGACGGGCTAGCTGTCCAGATAATTGATTGCTATTCATTGATTAGGCTTAATAACGTCCAGATAGCTGCACGTTACCCCCCGCAATACCATCAATCAAGCATTAACCGCACGCAGGTGGCGGCCGGTCAGCAACCACCACATGGCCAACACCGCAATCACTGCAGCAGTACAACCCAATGCCCACCAGCCGATTTGCGAGAACAGGTGCGCGTAGGCCTGTGCGGTCGCTCCGGTTGCCGGATCTTCCGCTGTTTGCCCCGCGATAATGCCCGCCAGATAATTTGCTATCGAGCCGGTGGTCAGCATATAGATGCCCGTCAGTACCCCGGTAGCGCCTGGGATATTCAACCGGGTGATTTGCGCCATGGCGACCGGGTCGATGAACAATTCGGCCAGCCCCATCACGGAAAGCCCGGCGATCATCAGGAACATCGATCCCTGACCGTAGCGAGCATTCAGCGCCATCAGGGTGAAACCGACGCCTATCAGCAGCAAGCCGAAGGCGAATTTCCCCCAAATGCGCAGCGTACGGCTACCGCTGCCGTTGCCTCGTACAAGCCAGGCCAGCATCACACCGCCAAACATCACGGCAAAGGCATTAACTGACTGGAATAAAGCCGTCGGCACCGTCCAGGAAAACCATTGGCGATCGACATAGTGATCGATAAACAGGCTGATGGAGCTACCGCCCTGCTGAGCGAAAGCCCAAAACAAAGTACCCAGCAGCATCAGCATAACGATCTGCCACAGTCCACGGCGTTGCTCTCTCGTAGCCCGGATCATAATCCGCGCCACCATTACCACCGCAGCAGCACACACCAGCATCAGTAATTGTCCCGCCAGACCGTAAATAAACAGCGAGGTAAAGAACAAGGGGGCCAACAACAGCATGGCGCTTAGCCACACCCAGTTCGGTACCTTCAGGGTGTTGGCGCACATCTGCGCACGATCCACCCCGCGTGTGTGGGTGAAATGACGGCTGCCAAACAGGAAGATGGCCAGCCCTGCCAGCATGCCGATCCCCGCCAGCGCAAAACCGACGTGCCAGCCATAACGCTCTGCCGCCAGCCCACAAGCGATGGGTGCCAGAATCGACCCCACGTTGCCGGCGGCATACAGTAGTGAAAAGCCCCCTTCACGGCGCGAGTCTTGCGGTTGGTATAACTCGCCCAGCAGGCAGCTGATATTGGATTTGAACAGGCCGTAGCCGCAGATGATGATCGCCAGGGCCAGATAGAGTGAATGTGTCGAGACGGCGCTCAGACCGAGGACAATGTGGCCCAGCGTCATCAGTACCGCCCCGGCGATTACCGCAACGCGGTTGCCCAGCAGGCGATCGGCAAGCAGGCCGCCCAGGATCGGCGTGACGTAAACCAGAGAGGCATAGGCGCTATAAAGGCTGATAGCGCGGCTATCGGAATAACCAAGTTGATGAGTAAGATAGAGAATAAGTAATGCACGCATGCCGTAAAAGCTGAAATATTCCCAAATTTGTATGGCTACGACATAGTAGATTGCGCGCGGCTGTGAGGGTGTTTTCATGGTTTTCTCCCATCAGTCGGTGAACGACAAAAGGGAGGCGTAAACGCCTCCCCGTTATTTCAGTTATTTATCGTTTTTCAACACCTTCACGGTGTAACGTCCATCCGCCTGACGGTAAGCGCCGTGGATATCAGTTTCGAAGCCCGGATAATGTGCGCCGATTTCGCACAGCATTTGCAGGAACTCCAGTACCGGACGGCTTTCTTCGGTGAGCATTTCACCTGGCATCACCAGTGGAACACCTGGAGGATATGGCAGGATCATGTTGGCATTAACCTTGCCGACCATGTCTTCCAAATAAACCTCTTCCACTTCACCGTGCAGCTCTTTCTGGAACGCATTGAACGGGTTCATGACCAGGGTTGGCAGCACTTCAAATGCGCGGTACATCAGATCCGGCAGGTTGTGCTCAACCACCAGGTTGTGAATGTTCTGCGCCAGATCCTGAATGCGCATGTTTTCATAAAACTCAGGCGCCTCTTTGTACAGTGACGGCAGCATGTTTTTCACCCGCAGGTTCAGGTCGAACGAACGTTTGAAATCAGTCAGGCCGCGCAGCAGGCTGAGGGCTTTGGTTTTGTCGATACCGATGCTGAACAGGAACAGCAGGTTATATGGGCCGGTTTTCTCAACGATGATACCGTGCTCGTCCAGGTATTTAGCAACCAGGCTGGCCGGGATACCAAACTCCTGCATTTCACCCTCTTTACTCATCCCTGGGGTCAGGAGAGTGACTTTGATCGGGTCGAGATACATATGTTCATCGTCGATATTTTTGAAGCCGTGCCAGGCGTTGTCAGACTTCAGCGGCCAGCATTCAGCCTGATCGATGTGTTCTGGCTGCCAGACGTCAAAGAACCAACCTTCGGACTCAACGTTCAGCTGTTTGATTTCTTTACGGAACTTGATAGCACGTTCAATAGAGTCGTTAATCAAACGCTTACCGGCATTGCCTTTCATCATCGCCGCGGCAGTTTCGGTAGACGCCACGATACCGTAGTGCGGTGAAGTGGTGGTTTGCATCATGTAGGCTTCGTTGAAGGTTTCTTCGTTGATATCGCCTTTAACGTGGATCATCGAAGCCTGCGAGAACGCCGCCAGCAGTTTATGGGTGGATTGGGTTTCATAAATCACCTTCCCTTCCACACGGCCGCCGCTCATGCCGCATTTGCCTTTGTAGATCGGGTGGAAATTGGTGTAAGGCACCCAGGCGGAGTCAAAGTGAATAGATTTCACATCCAGCGCGTTCTTAATATGATCGGTGTTGTACAGCAGACCGTCATAGGTAGAGTTGGTGATTACCGCATGCACTGGCCAGGTCGCGTTTGGTGTTTCTTTAACACGTTTGGCGATGGTGTCACGGGCAAACTCACTCTGCGGGATACCACCGAGAATGCCGTAAGCATTACGGGTTGGGCGGAAGTAGATTGGCGTAATGTCGCTCATCATCATCAGATGGGTCAGCGATTTGTGGCAGTTACGGTCAATCAATACGGTGCTGCCGGCCGGTGCGGAGTACATGCCGACAATTTTGTTGGCGGTAGAAGTGCCGTTAGTCACCATATAGCTGCGTTCAGCGTTGAATACGCGAGCAATATACTCTTCAGCTTCTTTGTGCGGACCGGTGTGGTCCAGCAGTGAGCCCAGTTCGGAAACCGAAATAGAAATGTCGGACTTCATGGCGTTGGCGCCAAAGAAATCGTAGAACAGGCTACCGACCGGGCTTTTCTGGAAGGCGGTGCCCCCCATGTGGCCTGGAGTACAGAAGGTGTATTTGCCTTCACGCACATATTTGAACAGCGCTTTGGTCAGCGGTGGCAGGATGGTATCGATGTACTCATCGGTGTTTTGTTTGATCTTGGCAGCGATATCGGTAGCCGCACCCAGCGCATATTCAAAGAAACGCACCTGCATGCGCAGATCGTTCAGGCTGACATCCAGGGTTGAATGCGTATTGGCAAATGCATACAGCGGCATATATTCATTCAACTGGCTGATTTCTTCACACAACTCGAGGTTGTATTTATCCCAGTCGAAAATCACCCCGCACAAGCGTGCATTATTCTCGATCAGCTTTAACAGGTCTTCGCGATCGTTAGGATAGACAACGCGGAAGTCCAGGCTTTCCAATGCTTTGTGCAGTTCGCGGATAGGCTCTTCTTTAAAGTAGACACCCATGTGGTTCATGATAGCTATAACGTTCATAATCATTTCTCCAGGTAAAGCGAGCCCCTTGCCATCACGAGTGACAATTACTGCAAGGGGCTAAATTAAGAAGTGGGTCAGTACGTGCTTAGTGCGCTTTGGCCGTCGTGTTGCCGTCGAGGGCTACACCGTTGGCTTTGGCGGTCTGACGGGTATTCATTTTGCGGGCGTAGAACATCAGGATGATCAGGCTGATGATGAAGGTACCGGACAGTTCGAACGAGTCGGCACCCATCAGTGCGATGAAGCAGAAGCCACAACCCAGCACCGAGGCAATCAGGCTCAGCAGGTTACGGATATTGACACCTTCGAAGCGGATCAGATCTACGCAGGAGTAGAAGTAAGGCAGCATGGTCAGCAGTACCGCGATACCGGTCAACATGCCGAACAGGTCGGAAGCTTTACCGCCGCCGGAGCTCATGGCCGTAATCAGCACCATCAGCGCAGTCATTTTGCAGCTTGCCAGCAGCAGGCCTTTTTTCGGCACGCCGTTTTTATCGACTTCACCATAAACTTTCGGGAAGTTACCGTCGTTGGCGGCACGTACCCCAGCTTGACCAACCAGCATCATCCAGGAACCAAGTGAAGTGAGGCAGGCAAAGGCGGTGAAGGCAGAAACCATTGGCGCAGCCCAGCCACCCATGATGGTAGAGGCGCTGATAGCGAACGGTGCACCGGAAGCAGCCATCTCAGACGCAGGATACATACCGCTGATGACCTGAGTTGCTGCAACGTAGATGATCCCAGCCAGCGCAGTCCCCAGCATGGTTGCCAGCGGTACGGTACGTTTCGGGTTTTTCACCATGCCAGTGCTTACTGCGGCAGATTCCACGCCGATAAACGCCCACAGGCACAGCAGGATACTTTTGATTACGGCATGGAAATCAGTGGTACCGGAGGTATTCCAGTTAGCCTGATAGGTTGCAACGTCGAACCAATGCCAGCCTGCAGTCGCAGTCACAATCACCGGGATCAGCACCAATACCAGGCCCATAGTCGTCAAACGACTGACCCATGAACCGCCCAGCAGGTTAATAAAGGTAAACACCCAAACAATAGCAATACAGGCAATACCCGCCGGTACCGGATTATTCAGTGCAGGGAAGAAGGTAGAAAGATAAGAAACCGCGGTGATGCCGATGGCCAAATTACCGATCCAGTTCGCATGGTAATAAAGCACACCAGTTTGGAAACCAAACGCCGGGGAAATTTCACCCGCGTAGGCAATGGGACCGCCCTGTTGAGGATTTTTGGTGGCCAGGCGAGCATATACATAGGCCAGCGACATCGCACCAATAATGGATATTACCCATCCCCAAATAGCGATAGATCCGAGACTTGCCAGGTTCGCGGGTAATAATGCAATACCGCTCCCCATCATATTACCGGCAACAACACCGGTGCAGGCAATAAGCCCTATTTTCTTGGATGAAGCCATGGTCAGTTTCTCCTGATTTTGATTTCTTATAAGTCCAGGTCGTTATGCAGTTTTGCTAATGACCGGACTTGATGGTCAGGATGCTAAAGAATGGCGTCAGTAAAGTCCTAAAGATAAAGTGATATTACGGTCATGATCATACAAATGATAACTTGAGGTTTTCCATTAACAAATAAATAGCTAAACACGGCATCAAGAAAAGATAAATATCATTAAAAAACAGCATGGTAAGTGTGTTATTTTTCACCTACAAACGTGAACAACAGAGAATAAATCACCAACCGATGTATTTATTTAATTTAACAAAATCAGCACAATAAATAACACCGCCACTCAAGATATTGAGTCAGCGGTGTTATCGAAGGTTATTCGCCTTGAGTATAGTTATTGAGATAGGGAACGACGGCGTTAATTGAGGTGTGAAAAACGGCATTACTGATCCAATGCAGCGTATTTTCTCCAGGACGAAGATTAAAGGCGGTGATATAGGAATCTGCCGCCAGGTGGTTATTGCCCTGCATTTCATAAACCTTACCCAGCAAAACATAATTCATCCAGGACATCTGCAATTCGATGCCTCTGTTGATTGCCTGGTGGGCCTCATCGGTATTCCCCTGCCCCAGCGCCTGTATTGTATGGATTTGCTGAATAATCGGGCTCTCTTTTAACGCCGGCAGCGTATTCAGACGGGTGATTTCTGCCTGCAATTGCGCCAATTGTACGCCGTCAAAGGGTTGATAAGAGTTACGCAATAAATCGGCCAGCGCTTTTTCTGCAGAGAGATAAATAAAATTCGGCGTGATTTTTATCATATCCGCCAGCATATTACTCGCATGGGTCAGTGAGTCGTTATCCCCCTGAATCAAGAGTTGGTGCGCCTGATAATACTGTTGCAATGCCGGGCCGGAATTCGGTAAAAGCTGGGTCAGGCGCTGCTGCAACTGCGGCGGCCAGGGCTGCTTAAGAGCAGTAGACAGACTGCTGAGGAAATCTTCCTGAATTTTTAGCTGGTTGTCATCGGTCACAAAGTAACGCTTATCCAACATGATAGAACTGTCCGCGTTGTTCACCAGACGCACCGACAGGAAACACTGCTGAGCGCGATAATGGCGCTGATTGACGAACTCAATGGTCAGAGACTTACCTGAACTGCTGGGTCCGGTGTAGTTGTAGTTAGTCTGATCGTGCACCAGGAAGGTCGAGTAAGTATTCAGCGAGTCCGTCACCACTTCACTCAGGCCAACTACATAAGAGAGCTGCGGCGTCCAGTTGCTGCAACTGTTACCGCCCTGAATACGGATGTCGATATCACGGGGGTTCATCAGCACCGGCATGGTGGATTCCGGTATGCGCTGCGACAAGGTCGCGATGGCAACAAACACCACACAGGCGCTCAACGCAGCAAGAAATGCCAGCCATACCCAGAATGTTGATTGGCGATAAAAAGGGGGGGTTGAGGTGACCGACGGCGTTTTTGTCTTGGTTGGTTTGGGCGGCTCATAGGCTACCTCGTCTTCTTCGCTGCCGTCGCTGCCATCTTCCGGCTCATGCATGATCACCGCAACCTGCGGCACCGCAGGCGTTGCCACATCGTCCCCTTCACACCACATGACCGGTGCAGCCAGCTTATAGCCGCGTTTGGGTACGGTGATAATGTATTCCGGGCTATTGGTGTCGCCGTCTTTCAGGTATTTGCGCAGCTCGGAAATACTCTGGGTCACCACATGATTGGTGACGATGTTGCGTTTCCATACATTATCGATCAGCTCATCTCGGCTCAGCACCACATCCGGATGCCGGGCGAAATATTGCAGCATATCGATCAGGCGAGGCTCCAACGTCTGTTGGCGCCCGTCACGGCTTATTTTGTTGTCTGCGGGAGTAACTAACCATTCTCCAACGCGAAAAACAGGCTCTTGCATAGTGAACATAACTCAAAAGGGGCGTGCGGCAAGCGCGGGATGATAGCATATGCGGGTGCCGCCTGCGCCGCCTGGTCCCGATTAAGCATTCATAGCTCATATAATTCTAGAGGTAACCCATCCGGATCGCTGAAAAAAGTGAAACGTGACTGGGTGTAAGGATCGATACGCACCGGTTCGCAATCCACCCCAGCATTCTGCAAATGCTGGATGGCCTGCTCGATGTCGTCGACGCTGAACGCCAAATGACGCAAGCCGCAGGCTTCCGGACGACTGACGCGGGCCGGCGGTGACGGGAAGGAAAACAGTTCGATGGTGTATTGACCGTTGAGCGCCAAATCCGCTTTCCATGAATCGCGCTCCGCACGGTAAAACTCGCCTAATAGGGTGAACCCCAGAATATCGCAGTAAAAATGCTTACTGGCTGCATAATCTGAGCCTATAACTGCGATGTGGTGTACCTGACGTAATGCCAACATTGTGATGCCTCATTGTCTGTCTGATGAGGCAAGGTATCCGGCAGCGGCGGTATCGTCAACGGCAAAAAGCCCCGCTGGATAAGACGGGGCTTTTATTGAGCTATCGGCAATGCAATAGGTCGATCAGGCTTTAAGATCCGCCAATGCCGCACCGTAGTTGATGTGCAGCACCTGCCCACCCACCACCAATGCAGGGACGCTCTGCACCCCGGCTTTTTCGGCTTCGGCGATACGCGCCGGCGTTTCGCCCAGATGAACCACGTCCACCTGCACATCCTGGCTCAGCAGGCCCAACAACTGCTGCTCTGCGCTCACGCAAACCGGGCAACCGGCATGATAGAAAACGGCCTTAGTCATGATAATTCTCCTTGGTTCTGACTGTTGTGGGTGAACTGCGCACCCATTTAGTTTCGATTCGAAACCAATAGCACAATAAATCCTCCACCATGCCTTGTCAATATAGTTTTTAATCGATACTATTTTGCCACGCTAGCGAGGATCCCATGTTGACACTGTTTGATTTACTGGAACGACTAAATAGCCTGCAACGTAGCTGGCTGCGGAGTCATGAAGAGTTGGAAAGCCTGCCGCCGGTGCAGCTGAGCGCCTTGTATTACCTGGCACGCTGCAACCATTACTCCAATACGCCGATGGCGGTGGCGGAATATCTCGGCCTGACCAAGGGTACGGTGTCGCAATCGCTGAAAAAGTTGGAAAGTAACGGGATGATCGCCCGTACGGCAGACGAGAAGGACCGTCGCAGCGTCAGGTTAAAGCTGACCGACAAATCGCGCTCGTTGATGGATGCCCTATTCCCGCCGGCCTATTTACAGCAGGCGCAGGATGCCATGCAGCAGGACGGCGGACAGTTGCTGGAATTACTGACGCAGTTGCTGCGTCAGTTGCAAAAACAGGATGATAATGTGGCCCTGTTCGGCGAATGTCATCAATGCCGCTATCACCAGCGGCATGACGGGCAGCCATTTTGCGGCCTGACGCAGGAACCGCTGCCGACCAGCAGCGTGAACCTGATCTGCCGTGAGTTTGCTTAAGGCTGCGGTGCTTTGAGTACTTTCACCAGATAACGCCCATCTTCGGTCAGCTTCGCGCCGTGGATATCGGTTTCAAACCCCGGATAGCGCTCGCCGATAGAACACAACATCAGCAAGAAATCGAGCACTGCTCGGCTCTCTTCGGTGATCATCTCCCCCGGCATCACCAGCGGAACCCCTGGCGGATAAGGCAGGATCATGTTCGCCGCGACTTTGCCGACCAGTTGATCCAACTCGCAGGTTTCCACGTTGCCACGCACCTGCTGCTGGAACATTTGGTGTGGCGTCAGCTTCATTTCTGGCAACACATCAAAAGCCCGCTGCATCAAACCCGGCAGATCGTGCCGACAGATCAAGCTATGGATCCCGGCGGCCAGATCCTGAATACGCATATTACGGTAGAAATCCGGATCCTCGGCATACAGATCCGGCAGCATGTTCTTCACTCGCAGATTGAGATCGTAAGCGCGTTTAAAGTCGGTCAGGCCACGCAGCAGGCTCATCGCCTTGGTTTTATCAATGCCGATACTGAACAGGAACAGCAGATTATAAGGGCCGGTTTTCTCCACCACGATACCGCGTTCGTCCAGGTATTTCGCCACCAGCGCTGCCGGTATGCCGCTCTCTTCCAGCGCGCCAAGCTCATTCATCCCCGGCGTCAGGATGGTGACCTTGATAGGATCGAGATACATGTGATCGCGGTCGGTATTGCCAAAGCCGTGCCAGTTGTCGTCCGGGTTTAGCGGCCAGCACTGCGCCTCGTCAATCTCTTCCGGCTGCCAGATATCGAAGAACCAGCTATCGCTTTCTTCCCGCAAACGCTGCACCTCGCGACGGAAATGTAGCGCACGCTCCACCGAGCGGTTAATCAACCTGCGCCCCGGATTGCCACGCAGCATCGCCGCCGCGGTCTCCATCGACGCCACGATGCCGTAATTCGGCGAAGTGGTGGTGTGCATCATATAGGCCTCGTTAAAGGTACTTTCGTCATAGTCACCCTTAATGTGGATCATCGAGGCCTGCGAAAACGCCGCCAGCAGTTTGTGAGTCGACTGAGTTTCGTAGATCACTTTACCGGGTATACGTTCACCGCTCATGCCGCTCTTGCCGTCATAAATCGGATGGAAATTGGTATAGGGCACCCAGGCGGAATCAAAATGAATTGATGGGACGTCCAGCGTCTGCTTGATGTAGTCGGTGTTGTACAGCAGGCCATCGTAGGTCGAGTTAGTGATCACCGCATGGACTGGCCAACTGGCGTTGGCCGTGTCAGCCACCCGAGCGGCAATGCTGTCATGGGTGAATTCTCGCTGCGGGATCCCGCCAAGAATCCCGTAGGCATTGCGCAGCGGGCGCAAATAAATCGGCACGATATCGCTCATCATCAGCAGATGGCACAGGGACTTATGGCAGTTGCGGTCGATCAATACCGTGCTGCCGGTCGGTGCCGAATACATGCCGACAATTTTATTGGCGGTAGAGGTGCCGTTGGTCACCAGATAACTTTGCTCGGCGTTAAAGGTGCGCGCAATATACTCTTCGGCCTCCAGGTGAGGGCCAGTGTGATCCAGCAGCGAGCCCAGCTCGGTGACCGAAATCGACACGTCGGCTTTCAGGGTATTGGCACCGAAAAAATCGTAAAACAGGCAACCGACCGGGCTCTTCTGAAAGGCGGTACCGGCCATGTGGCCGGGGGTACAGAAGGTGTATTTCCCTTCATGCACGTAGTTGAACAGTGCCTTGGTCAGCGGCGGCGTAATAGTATCGATGTATTCGGCGGTATATTGCTGGATGCGCTGCGCAATATCATCTGCTGCATTCAGGCCGTACTCGAAGAAATACAGCACCATACGCATTTCATGCAGGCTAACGTCGAAGGTGGAATGCGTGTTGATAAACGCATACAGCGGCAGATACTCGTTGAGCTCGTTGATCTCGCTGCACAACTCCAGGCTGTAGTCGTCCCAGTCGAAAATCACGCCGCAAATGCGTGCGTTAGCTTCGATCAGCTTCAACAAATCGCCGCTGTTTTTGGGATACACCAGTTGGAAGTTCATCGCAGCCAGTGCGGTGTGAAGCTCGCGGATCGGCTCGTCTTTATAGTAAACGCCCGCTGGGCTCATGATCGCGATGATGTTCATCGGCTGCTCCTGTCAGTTAACCACCAAACCTCTATAACAACATGAAAATACTGCGGTGTGTAGACAAAAAAAAACCGCCCGAAGGCGGTTTCTTGCAACGCGTGACAGCACTCAGCAATAGCCGTAGTTCATCAGGCGCTGGTAACGGCGGTTAAGCAGCTCTTCGGTGTTCAGGCCGTCGAGATCTTTCAGATCGGCCAGCAGCTGCGCTTTCAGCGCTTCCGCCATCGCCGGCACATCGCGGTGAGCAGAGCCCAGCGGTTCCGGGATCACCGAGTCGATCAGCTTCAGCTCTTTCAGGCGCGGTGCGGTAATGCCCATGGCTTCTGCGGCAATCGGCGCTTTGTCGGCGCTTTTCCACAGAATGGAAGCACAACCCTCCGGTGAGATCACCGAATAGGTGCTGTACTGCAGCATGTTCACTTTGTCGCCCACGCCAATGGCCAATGCGCCACCGGAACCGCCTTCGCCGATCACCGTACAGATCACCGGAATTTTCAGGCGAGACATTTCACGCAGGTTATGGGCAATCGCTTCTGACTGGCCACGCTCTTCCGCGCCCACGCCCGGGTAGGCGCCTGGGGTGTCGATGAAAGTGATCAGCGGCATCTTGAAGCGAGAGGCCATTTCCATCAGGCGCAACGCTTTGCGATAGCCTTCTGGTGCCGGCATGCCGAAGTTACGGCGGATTTTCTCTTTGGTCTCGCGGCCTTTCTGATGCCCGATGATCATCACCGGACGGCCATCCAGGCGCGCAATGCCACCGACAATCGCTTTGTCATCGGCATAGGTGCGATCACCCGCCAGCTCTTCGAAGTCGGTAAAGATGTGTTTGATATAATCCAGGGTATAAGGACGGCGCGGGTGGCGTGCCAATTGGGCAACTTGCCAGGCCCCAAGATCGGAGAAAATCTTGCGCGTCAGCTCAACGCTCTTTTCACGAAGGCGCTGAACCTCTTCGTCCAGATTAATATCTAATTTTTCGTCTTGACGGCTGACTGCAGTCAGCGAGTCAATTTTCGCTTCCAGCTCTGCAATCGGCTGTTCAAAATCAAGAAAATTCAGACTCATAGCATTCCTATTTTAGTCAAATTCCAGTTCCACCTGCTCATTACCTACCAAAGTCCGCAAATCTATCAATAAGCGGTCGGTGGGCGTCACGCGCCAGGTTGCGCCAAAACGCAGCTTGGCCCGCGCATCTTCCCGTTGATAGTAAAGATGCACTGGAATCGTCCCCGAGCGATGGGGTTCCAAAGACTGACGGAGACGGTTCAAAAGCTGGTCATCAATTTGCCTGTCCGTCAGCGAGATAGCAAGTCCGCGAGCGTATTTTTCACGGGCTTCACTGATATCCATTAGCTCGCGGGCGGTCATTTTAAGCCCGCCGCTAAAGTCATCAAAGCTGACCTGTCCACTGGCGATCAGGATACGGTCTTTTTCCAATAAATGCTGGTATTTTTCTAACGCATCGGTGAATAACATCACCTCCAGACGGCCAGAGCGGTCATCCAGAGTACAGATCCCGATGCGGTTACCGCGCTTGGTGACCATAACCCGCGAGGCGATCACCAGCCCAACGGCGGTGGTCATTTTGCCCCGATCCGTCGGGTGCATATCTTTCAAACGCTGGCCACCGGCGTAGCGTTCGATCTCCTTCAGGTACTGGGTGATTGGGTGGCCGGTGAGGTACAACCCCAACGTTTCCCGTTCACCGTCCAGCACCACCTGCTCCTGCCAGCGGGGCACGTTGGCGTAGGATTGCTCCACTTGTTCCGGCGCTTCCGCCAGTACGCCAAACATGTCCACCTGGCCGATCGCTTCGGCTTTGGCATGCTGATCTGCCGCTTTTAACGCATCGGGCAAAGAGTTCATCAATGCGGCGCGGTGTGGCCCAAGGCGGTCGAACGCCCCGGACATGATCAGCTTTTCCAGAATGCGGCGGTTAATTTTTTTGATGTCAGAGCGCGCGCACAGATCGAACAGGTCTTTAAAGTAGCCCTGTTCACCGCTGTTACGCGCCTCCAGAATGGCTTCAATCGGCCCTTCACCGACACCTTTGATGGCGCCGATACCGTAAACGATCTCGCCTTCATCGTTAACGTGGAAATGGTACTGGCCGCTGTTGATGTCCGGCGGCAGGATTTTCAGCCCCATACGCCAGCACTCATCCACCAGCCCCACCACCTTATCGGTGTTGTCCATATCGGCGGTCATTACCGCCGCCATAAACTCGGCCGGGTAGTGTGCCTTCAGCCACAGCGTCTGGTAGGACACCAGTGCATAGGCGGCGGAGTGCGACTTGTTGAAGCCATAACCAGCGAATTTCTCCACCAGATCGAAGATTTTTACCGACAGTTCGCCGTCGATGCCGCGTGCTTTTGCCCCATCCTCGAAACCGCCACGCTGCTTGGCCATTTCAACCGGGTTCTTTTTACCCATCGCACGGCGCAGCATGTCCGCGCCGCCCAGCGAATACCCGGCCAGTACCTGGGCAATCTGCATAACCTGTTCTTGATACAGGATAATGCCGTAGGTCGGCTCCAGCACCGGCTTGAGCGACTCATGCTGCCACTGGATATCCGGGTAGGAAATTTCTTCGCGGCCGTGCTTGCGGTCGATAAAGTTATCTACCATGCCTGACTGCAGAGGACCAGGGCGGAACAACGCCACCAATGCGATCATGTCTTCGAAACAGTCGGGCTTCAGACGTTTGATCAAATCCTTCATACCGCGCGATTCAAGCTGGAAGACCGCGGTGGTCTCCGAACGCTGCAGCATGTCGAAGCTTTTTTTGTCTTCGAGCGGGATGGCAGCGATATCAATCGGCTCCAGCCCGGTTTTGGCGCGCCGGGCGTTAATCATTTCCAACGCCCAGTCGATGATGGTCAGGGTACGCAAGCCGAGGAAGTCGAACTTCACCAGCCCGGCGTATTCAACGTCGTTCTTGTCGAACTGGGTAACAGGATGCTGCCCCTCGGCGTCACAATACAACGGCGCGAAGTCGGTGATTTTAGTCGGCGCGATCACCACGCCCCCGGCGTGCTTACCGGCGTTACGTGTGACCCCTTCCAGCTTGCGCGCCATGTCGATCAGCGCTTTGACTTCCTCATCGGCCTCGTAAATTTCCGGCAGTTGGGGTTCGGCAGCAAAGGCTTTTTCCAGCGTCATGCCCGGATCGGGCGGCACCAGTTTGGAGATGCGGTCGACGAAGCCATAGGGGTGGCCCAGCACGCGACCCACGTCGCGGATAACCGCTTTCGCCGCCATGGTGCCGAAGGTGATGATTTGCGATACCGCCTCACGGCCGTACATATCCGCCACGTGCTCAATCACCAGATCGCGTTTTTCCATGCAGAAATCGACGTCGAAGTCGGGCATCGAAACACGTTCCGGGTTAAGGAAGCGTTCGAATAGCAGGTCAAACTCCAGCGGGTCAAGATCGGTGATCTTCAACGCGTAGGCTACTAAAGAACCGGCGCCCGAACCACGCCCCGGGCCAACCGGCACATTGTTATCCTTCGACCACTGGATGAACTCCATCACGATCAGGAAGTAGCCCGGGAAGCCCATCTGGTTGATCACGTTCAGTTCAATATCCAGACGTTCATCGTATTCAGGGCGGCGTTGAGCGCGCACCTCTGGGTCTGGGAACAGGAACTCCAGTCGGTCTTCCAGCCCTTCCTTCGACTTGAGGATCAGGAAGTCCTCGGTGCTCATATCACCGGTCGGGAACTGCGGCAGGAAGTACTCGCCGAGGCGAATAGTCACGTTACAACGCTTGGCGATTTCTACGCTGTTGAGCAACGCTTCCGGGATGTCGGCAAACAGCTCGCACATCTCGTCTTCGTTACGCATGTATTGCTGCGCCGTATAGTTACGTGGGCGCTTGGGATCGTCCAGCGTGAAGCCGTCATGAATGGCGACGCGGATTTCGTGGGCGTCAAAGTCATCCTCGACCAGAAAGCGCACGTCGTTAGTGGCCACCACCGGCAATCCGCGTTCAGTGGCCAGCGCCACTGCGGCGTGCAGATAGTTTTCTTCGTCCGGCCGACCGGTACGGATCAGTTCGAGGTAATAGCTGTCAGGGAAGTATTGCTGATAGAACTCCAGGCACTGCTCCACCTGCGGCTGGTTGCCGCGCAGCAGAAACTTGCCGACGTCCCCCTGGCGCGCGCCAGAGAGCAAAATCAGCCCTTCACGGTGCTCAATCAACCAGTCCCGATCAATAGTCGGACCGGCGGCACCGTAACCACGCTGATAAGCGCGGGAAATCAGCAACGTCAGGTTTTGGTAACCTTCATTATTGGCGGCCAGCACAGTGAGCTGCGCCAGCTCATCACCCAGCACTTCGCTTTGCACATGAAAATCCGCGCCGATGATCGGTTTGATCCCGGCGCCGTGCGCGCTGCCATAAAACTTCACCAGACCACACAGGTTGGTAAAGTCGGTAATTGCCAAAGCAGGCATGGCTAACGCGGCGGCTCTCTTCACCAACGGCCCAATCTTGGCCAATCCATCTATCATGGAGTAGTCGCTATGAACGCGCAGGTGAATAAAACGAGGTTCGGCCATATCCAGATACCTGAATCTAGGGGCTCAGCGGACTGAACCCGGGTTAACGCTATCGCTTGTCTGGCCCGGATAACCAGGCCTGCAGATTACAGCCCCAGCGCCCTTCTTACCGGGGCAAAACTGCGGCGGTGATGCTCGGTCGCACCCAGAGCGGCCAGCCGCTCCAGATGGAAGGCGGTCGGGTAGCCCTTATGCTGCGCAAAACCGTAATCGGGGAACACAAGATCCAACTCGGCCATTTCGCGGTCACGCGTTACCTTAGCCAGAATGGATGCCGCGCTGATTTCCGCCACGCGACTGTCTCCCTTCACGACCGCCTGCGAACGCATCGGCAATTTCGGGCAGCGATTACCGTCGATCAATACCATGTCCGGCGCGATATGCAAACCGGCCACAGCACGCTGCATCGCCAGCATAGTGG
Organism: Serratia sp. AXJ-M; assembly: GCF_046531865.1. Taxonomy (NCBI): domain Bacteria; kingdom Pseudomonadati; phylum Pseudomonadota; class Gammaproteobacteria; order Enterobacterales; family Yersiniaceae; genus Serratia; species Serratia sp. AXJ-M. The sequence goes on from NZ_CP059394.1 coordinate 4,171,964, forward strand.
CATGCAGAATGTTCAGTTGGTCGATTTCTTCTGGCTCAGCGCGGCCCAGGCTCCAGGACAGCGCTTTCTCGACAATCTCGTCATACAGCGCCAGGCGGCGCTTCTCACTGAGCTTCTTCGAGTCCGCCAGGCCAACGATCGGCCGTGCGGGATCGAGGATCACCGCAGCGGTAACCACTGCGCCAACCAAAGGGCCACGGCCCACTTCGTCCACGCCTGCAATTAGCGTGGCGACAGGATAGATGAAGGGTTCAATCATGCTTTTGCCAGCTCCAACACAGCCTGAGCGGCCTGTTCATCGGCACCGCAACGGATGCTTTGGTGCAAGGTCAGGAAAGTCTGTTTCAGTTCGTCAGTTTGCGGGCCGTCTTCCAGCAGCGGCATTACCGCCGCCGCCAGCTTGTCCGGCACGCAGTCATGCTGCAGCAGTTCGGTGACGATTTCACGGCCTGCCAACAGATTAGGCAGCGAAACATACGGCGTCTTCACTAGCCGCTGCGCCAGCCAGAAGGTGAACGGTTTCATACGGTAACCCACCACCATCGGACATTTGGCCAGCATGCACTCCAGTGCGGCAGTACCTGAAGCCAGTAATGCCGCGTCGCTGGCAACCATCGCCTCACGCCCTTGGCCGTTCAGCAGATGGACCCGCAGCTCTGGCGTCACTTCAGCTTTGATCCGCTCGAACTGTTCGCGTCGTTTGGCGTTAACCAGCGGCACCACCAGCTCAAGGTCGGGATAACGGGTACGCAGCAACTGCGCCGTTTTCAGGAAATCGGCGCTCAGCATCTCAACTTCAGCGCTTCGGCTGCCCGGCAACAGGGCCAGACAACGCGCATCGGGTGCGATGCCAAGCGTAGCGCGCGCAGCCAATTTGTCCGCCTGCAGCGGCATGGCATCAGCCATGGTGTGGCCGATAAACCGGCAGGGAACGTTAAAACGATCGTAAAACGCTTTTTCGAAAGGGAGAAACGCCAGCACCAGATCGGTGGCTTTGCCAATTTTGAAAACGCGCTTTTGACGCCAGGCCCAGACGGACGGGCTGACATAGTGAATGGTGCGAATGCCGCGTTGTTTCAGACGACCTTCCAGAGTGATATTGAAGTCCGGCGCGTCGATACCCACAAACACGTCCGGCTTCAGATCGCTGAACCGGCGGGTAAGATCCTTACGGATCTTTAACAGGCGTGGCAGGCGCTCAAGCACCTCGACCACGCCCATTACCGCCAGCTCTTCCATTTCGTACCAGGTTTCACAGCCTTCAGCCTGCATCAGCGGGCCGGCGACGCCAACAAAACGCGCGTCGGGGACTTGCGCCTTAAGCGCACGGATCAAACCGGCGCCAAGAATATCACCGGAGGTTTCTCCGGCGACCAATCCGATAGTCAATGGGCGATTTTGCATAGGTCAGCGAATGATACCGCGGGTTGAGCGGCCAAAGAAATCCAGGAACTGCTGCACCACCGGCTGCTCTTTTGCCAGGGTTTCGATTTCTGTTTTCGCTTCATCCAGCGTTTTCTCGCTACGATAAAGGATCTTGTAGGCGTTACGGATTGCCTGCATTTGATCTTTATCGAAACCACGACGCTTCAGGCCCACGGCGTTAACGCCGAATGGCGTGGCGTGGTTACCCTGCGCGATGACAAAAGGAGGCACGTCTTGGGCAACACCGGAACAACCGCCCACCATCACGTGGGTGCCGATGATGCAGAACTGGTGGATAGCCGTCATGCCACCAATAATGGCATGGTCGTCAATTTCCACATGCCCGGCAAGCGTAGCATTGTTCGCCAAGATACAGGAATTACCCACCACACAGTCGTGCGCAACGTGCACGTTAACCATCAGCAGGTTGTCATTACCTACCTTGGTCAACCCTGTGCCCTGCGCTGTGCCGCGATGAATGGTCACGCTTTCGCGAATGCGATTGCGATCGCCAATCTCGACGCGCGTAGGTTCGCCCGCGTATTTCAGATCCTGATTCACTTCACCGATAGAGGCAAATTGATAGATCTGGTTGTCGCGACCGATTTTGGTCAGGCCATTCACCACAATGTGGGACTTCAGTACCGTGCCTTCGCCGATTTCCACCTGGGAGCCGACGTAACAGAAGGGACCGATGTGCGCACCAGCGCCGATAACGGCACCTTCTTCAATAATCGCGCTAGGATGGATAAAGGCGGTTTTGTCGATCACGGATTAAGCCTCCCGGCTGCGCGCACACATCATGGTTGCTTCGCAGACAATTTTGCCGTCAACGGTTGCCACGCCTTTAAAGCGCGTCAGACCACGACGTGTTTTCTCAAAGGTGACTTCCATGATCATCTGATCACCAGGCACGACCGGGCGTTTGAAGCGGGCTTCATCGATACCGGCGAAGTAATACAGCTCGCCCGGTTCCAGTTTGCCGACGCTTTTAAACGCCAGAATACCGGTGGCCTGCGCCATGGCTTCCAGAATCAATACGCCTGGAAAAATCGGCTTACCAGGGAAGTGTCCCTGGAAAAACGGCTCATTTACAGATACGTTCTTCACCGCACGCAGGAATTTGTGCTCCTCAAACTCGAGGACGCGATCAACCAGCAAGAACGGGTAACGGTGAGGAAGCAACTCTAAAATTTCTGCAATATCCAGAGTATGAGTGTCAGTAGTCAAAATACTCTTCCTGTCTCTAAAAACTGATGGCATCAACAACACGGCCTGCGCTGACCCCAAAAGGAGATCATCATGCAGGCCGCAAATTAACAACTCTTTGCGCTTTTGGTCTCATGACCAACGCGTTTCGTTTTGTACCCAGTCAGGCGGGCGGTAGTGATTAGTCTTTTCCGACTTTTCGTTCGACAGCTTTTAAGCGCTTGCTAATCTCATCGATATTCATCACCAACGCAGCGGTTTTACGCCAAACTTTGTTGGGTTGTAACGGAATGCCCGAAGAGTATACCCCAGGTTCGGTGATTGGTCGCATAACCATTCCCATTCCGGTGACAACAACCTTGTCGGCGATCTCCATGTGACCATTGATCACGCTGGCTCCACCGATCTGGCAGTAGCGGCCGATTTTCAGGCTGCCCGCCATGATAACACCGCCGGCAACGGCAGTATTGTCGCCAATCACAACGTTATGTGCAATCTGGCATTGGTTGTCGATGATAACACCATTCCCGATCTGGGTGTTATCCAACGCGCCGCGGTCAATGGTGGTGCAAGCGCCGATTTCGACGCGATCGCCGATAATCACCGTGCCCAACTGAGGAATTTTAATCCAGTTGCCGCGTTCGTTGGCATAGCCGAAACCGTCAGCACCAATCACGGTGCCCGATTGGATCAGACATTGCTGACCGATCTCGACTTCATGATAAATCGTTACGTTAGCCCACAGACGCGTTCCTGCGCCAATGCGTGCACGTTTGCCGATAAAACAGCCCGGGCCGATAACCACGTTATCGCCAAGGACTGCGCCCGACTCGATCACCGCATTTGCTCCGATAGCCACGTTCTGCCCCAAGGTGGCTTCAGGGGAAATAACCGCGCTAGGGGCGATATCCTGGGCCGGAGAGGGAGTGGTGTCCATCAGTTGCGCCATGCGCGCGTAGGTCAGGTAAGGGTTTTTAACCACCAGCGCCGCAGAACGGCAGTGTGGTAAATCCGCCTCGGTAAGCACGACTGCGCTTGCCTGGCAGGAAGCCAGCTGCTCTTGATAGCGGCTGTTTGACAAAAACGTGATTTGGCCAGCCTGTGCCGAATGCATAGAAGCAATGCCGGTGATGACGAGATCGCCATCACCGTGCAATTGTGCATCCAACTGCTGTGCTAAATCAGCCAGTCGAATAGAAGGCATGTTGTTATTTAACCTGTTTCAGCACGTCAGCAGTAATGTCTTTAGAAGAACCTGCGTAGGCAACGGCGTTAGCATCGATCACTACGTCATAGCCTTCTTTGCTGGCAACAGATTTCACAGCGTCCTGAATACGGCTCAGGATTTTGTTACGCTCTTCCATCTGGCGGCGACGGTTGTCCTGCTCAAAAGCCTGGGCTTTCTGAGAGAACTGCTCGCGCTGTGCCATCACGTCTTTTTCAAGCTTGCTGCGATCGCTGGCTTTCATGGTAGCGCCATCACGCTGCAGACGTTGCATTTTGGTCTGAAGGCTACGCTCCATGTTCTGAAGCTCACCCGCACGGCCTTTAAACTCGTTTTCCAGCTGTTTAGCTACGGTTTCACGAGCCGGCAACTGTTGGAAAATGCTGGAGACGTTAACTACAGCGATCTTATCTGCTGCCTGAACGCCAGCTGAAGCAGCCATTGCTAAACCGAGGCCTGCGGCACACAACCACTTTTTCACTATAAACTCCTTACCATCACCCATTTGTGCCATATGACACTTGAAGTACACAATCTGCCAGACTTATCCCGCAAAACAATGAGAATCATCTCTGTGTTTTGGCAGGCGCCTGGCATTTGCGATTCTTAATAACTGCTTATGCCCAGAAGCTCGACCTGTTACCAGGTCTTACCAATGTTAAATTGGAACTGTTCGGACTTGTCGCCTTCGTATTTCTTGATCGGGTTGGCATAAGAGAACACCAATGGCCCCAAAGGTGACATCCACTGCAAGGCGATACCGGCAGAAACGCGGATATTGCTCGCTTTACTGTAGTCCGGAATATCGTACATGCTGGTCTGAGAGTTCTGCCAGTTGGTATCCCATACGGTACCCGCATCCATGAACAGGGAAGTACGCACTGAGTTGGCGTATTTCTCGCTGATGAATGGCGTTGGCGTAATCAGCTCCATACTGGCGACGGCCATGGCGTTACCACCGACCGCATCGTCCGAATTACAAATCGTCGCGCCATTGCTGCAGCTATACGAGTTGGAATTGTAGTACGCCGCTTTTGGACCGATGGTGTTCGAACCGAAACCACGCACGGTGCTGGAGCCGCCGGCGTAGAAGTTCTCGTAGAACGGCATCTCTTTGCCGCCCAGACCATCCGCATAACCCAGACGACCACGCCCCAACAGCACCCAGGTACGATCGTCGTTGATTGGGACGTATTGCACGCTGTCCAGCGTCAGCTTGTAGTATTCGTTATCCGACCCTGGAATGGTCACTTTACCATTCAGGGTGGTACGGTTACCCGACGTTGGGAAATAACCACGGTCCAGGTTGTTGTAGGTCCAACCCAGGTTCAGCGTGAAGTCGTCCGCAGAGTAGCTGGCACGGTCAGTCTTGTTCGGATCCAGACCCATGGAGTCCAGATAACGCCACATGGCAACCTGCGGCTGCATGTTGGACAGGCCGTTATGTACGTAACCCAAACCGGTACGCAACGAGTTGTTTTCGTTGATCGGGAAGCCCAAGGTACCGTCTATGCCGTAACTCTTGTTGGTATAGTCGGACAGGTCCGCGTCATCCGCTTTAAAGTCGTTGTAGAAGATACGCCCACCCAAACTCACACCGTCAACGGTGAAGTACGGGTTGGTTACCGACAGTTCGGTGTAAGTCTGGTAGTCGTTTTTGGTGCCGCTGATACCGACGGAATAGCCAGTACCCAGCCAGTTGTCCTGCTGGACCCCCGCCTGGAAGCTCACGCCGCTCTCGGTGCCGTAGCCGACGCCGAAGTTGAAGGTACCGGTGTTACGCTCTTTCACTTTGTAAGTGACGTCTACCTGATCCGCAGTGCCAGGCACGCGCTGGGTTTCCACATCTACCGTTTCAAAATAACCCAAACGGTTCAGACGTTCTTTACCCTGCTCGACCTGAGCGTTGCCCAGCCACGCACCTTCCATCTGACGCATTTCACGGCGCAGTACGGAGTCTTTACTGGTGTCGTTGCCTTCGAACTTGATGCGACGCACATAGAAACGGTTACCCGCATCAATGTTTACGTGCAGCTTCACGGTTTTATCCGCGTCGTTGATTTCAGGTTGCGTAGCAACACGCGGGTAGGCATAACCGTAACGGCCCAACATCGTTTTGATGTTGTCTTCCATTTTGGTCACTTTGCTGCCGTTATACAGCTCACCCGGTTCAATCTTGGTCAACTGGGCGACTTCCGCCGAATGACCGGCCAGATTGCCGTTAACCATCACGCCGGTGAGCTTGTACTGCTCGCCTTCAGTGATGTTGATGGTGATGTAGATGCCTTTTTTGTCCGGCGTCAGGCTGACCTGAGTCGAATCGATATTAAAGCGCGCGTAGCCGCGGTCCAGATAGAAACTGCGCAGGGTTTCGAGGTCACCCGCCAGCTTTTGTTTCTGGTATTTGCGATCGCCAACCAGGTTCCACCACGGCACTTCATCACGCAGTTGGAAGCGTGAAATCAGCTCATCGTTAGTGAAGGCATGGTTGCCGACAATGTTGATTTGTTGAATCTTGGCGGAGACCCCTTCCGTGAACACCAGTTTCAGGTCAACACGGTTACGCGGCAACGGCGTGACAACGGCTTTCACCGAGGCGCTGTATTTACCGACGCTGTAATAGAAGTCTTCCAGCCCTTTTTCAATGCTGGATATCGTGGTGCGGTCGAGCGCTTCGCCAACCCGAACGCCAGAGGCCTCCAGGTTTTGCTTGAGCATGTCATCCTTCACCGACTTGTTGCCGGAGAAAGTGATGCTGGCAATGGTAGGGCGTTCCTTAACCTGAACAATCAGCGTATTACCATCGCGCAGCACGCGAACGTCCTCGAAGTTGCCAGTGGCAAACAAGGCACGGATGGTATTACTGATATCATCGTCAGAGACGGTATCGCCTACGCGAACCGGCATGTTGAGTAACGCCGCACCGACGGCGACTCGCTGCAGGCCTTCGAAATGAATATCTTTCACTACGAACCCGTCTGCACCGTATACGGTGGCGCTGCCAAACAGCAGCGACGCTATGAGCAACTTTTTCATCGCCATCGTTGTTATGCGTTCTTCCTAACCTATCCCCGCCCCTAAAGGCGAGAAAAATCATTGAAAAGTGCAAGACCCATTAAAAGCACCAACACGATCGAACCTATGCGGTAACTGTAGTCCTGTACTCGCTCGGAAACCGGCCCACCCTTCAGCTTTTCTATCGCCAGGAAGAGGAGATGCCCACCATCTAACACCGGTAATGGGAACAGGTTGATGATACCCAGGTTGACACTGATCAACGCCAGGAACATCAGATAATACACTAACCCGACCCCGGCTGACGCCCCTGCTCCCTGTGCAATCGAAATCGGGCCACTCAGGTTGTTCAGCTTTACATCACCGGTTATTAATTTACCCAGCATTTTGACCGTGAGGCTCATTAGCTGCCAGGTCTTGTCCCCAGCCTGATACAGCGCTGGGAAAGGTCCATACTGACGAATCGTTTTATACTCGTCCGGCAGCGGCAGCACTTTCGGAATGATGCCGGCGAAACCCACCGATTTGTCTTTTCCCACCGGCTTTGTATCCGGTATCAGCGTCAAAGACAAGGGGGCGCCGTTTCTTTCAATCTCTAAAACCAGCGGTTGCCCAGGGCCGTTGTGGATCCGTTTAACCAACGTTTGCCAACGACCCAATAGCTGACCGTCGACTTTAACGATCCTGTCCCCCGCTTGTAAACCCGCCTTTTGTGCCGCCGACCCCGGCTGCACTTCGGCAAGGACAGATTCTATCTGTGGGCCGCGCGGAATAATACCCAACGCCACCACGGGATCTTGTTTGTCCGGCTCGAAATTCCACTGGCGCAAATCCAGGGTTTTAGTCACCACCTGAGAAGAGCCAAACGGCGCGATACCCACTTCGGTTTCCGCGTCGCCGATCTTCGCCACCAGCGCCAGACGAACTGATTCCCAATCAGGCGTTTCGATACCGTCAACGGACTTAAGTTCCATTCCAGGCGAAATTTCAGCGTGGGCAGCAATCGACTGTGGCGATATTTCACCAATCACAGGACGGAAGCTGGGAACGCCGATAATAAATACCAGCCAGTAAGCAAGAATAGCAAACAGGAAGTTGGCGATAGGGCCGGCACTGACGATAGCGGCGCGTTGCCACACGGTTTTGTTGTTAAATGCCTGATGGCGGAATTCCGGTGCAACCGAATCAACCCGCTCATCGAGCATCTTCACGTAACCGCCCAGAGGGATCAGGGCAATCACGTACTCCGTCCCCTGACGGTCAGTACGGCGCCATAAGGCGCGGCCAAAGCCGATGGAAAAGCGTTCTACACGGACGCCGCAGCGACGGGCTACCCAAAAGTGCCCGAACTCGTGCACGGTGATCAAAACACCGAGTGCAATAAGAAATGCGACTAAGTTCCAGAGCACGCTACCCATAATCCCTTCACTCCCCGTCGTTGACGGATTAAAACACTAACAGCATCAGGCAGGCAAATACAGGCACTGCTGCGGTCAGGCTGTCGATACGATCCAGTATACCGCCATGACCCGGTATCAAATGACCACTGTCTTTGATACCCGCTTCGCGTTTGAACATGCTCTCGGTAAGATCACCCAGCACGGAAGCCAGTGCGGCAATCACCGAACAAATCAGTAAGGTGGTCGGCACGATATTCAACGGGGCGTAACGGCCAAACAACCAGGATATCAGGGCCGAGGTAATCAAACCACCGATGAGCCCTTCCCAGGTTTTCCCCGGAGAAACTTTTGGCGCCAGCTTATGCTTGCCGAACAGCTTGCCGAACATGTAGGCGCCGGAATCCGCGCCCCAAACCAGCAACATCACATACAGCAGCCACCAGGAGCCGGTGAAGTGGTTTTGTTCATAGCCGAACTGACGCAACGACAGCATGCCCCAGAAGAACGGAACTATGGTCAGCAAACCAAAAATCAGACGTATTGGACGCGAATTACGCCACAGCGCGGCAGACCCCGGATAAAACAGCACCAGCAGCAGCGCCGCCAACCACCAGACCAGTGACAGCCACAGCGGCCCGCCTACCTGAGGCAGGTGAACCGACTGGTGGTAGGCCGGAATGCTGAGCATCATCAGCGCCAGCAGGAAGCCGCACAATATCGCCAGCCAGATGCGCTGCGAGCGGGAGGTAAAACCGGCCAGTTGGCCCCACTCCCAGGCTGCCAGCATGCACACAACCAGCGTTACCAGGGCAAAGCCCACCGGCGGCAGCAAGAACAACGCCGCGATAACAATCGGGATTAAAATCAGAGCCGTTATGAGGCGATACTTCAGCAAAAGTTCCCCCTAGGACGCATTGGCGCCGATAGGTGTTGTTCCCCCGAAGCGACGCTCGCGTTGTGCAAATGCATTCAGCGCACCTTCAAAGACAAGTTCATCAAAATCAGGCCAGAGTACATCAGTAAAGTAAAGTTCGGCATAAGCAATTTGCCACAGTAAGAAGTTACTGATGCGGTGTTCACCGCCCGTACGGATCACCAGATCCACCGGTGACAGATCGCTCATGCAGACCCGCTCACCCAGTAATTCTTCGCTAATTTGATCCGGACGCAGCGAACCGTCCTTCACCTGCTCAGCCAGTTCCCTTACTCCCTGAATAATATCCCAACGGCCGCCATAGTTGGCAGCAATGTTGAGCGTCAGGCCATCGTTATTTTCAGTCAGTTGCTCAGAGCGACGGATCCGCTCTTGCAAACGCGCGCTGAAACGGCTGATATCGCCGATCACCCGCAGTCTGACGTTATGTTTATGCAGGCTTTTTACTTCGCTGTCCAAGGCTCGGACGAAAAGCTCCATGAGGGCGGAGACTTCCTGCACCGGACGGTTCCAGTTCTCGCTGCTGAAGGCATAAAGCGTGAGCGCATCTAAATGGTTGTTGGCGGCAAAACTGACCGCGCGACGAACCGATTTCACCCCTGCTTTATGACCGAAGACACGTAACTTACCCTGACGTTTAGCCCAGCGCCCGTTACCGTCCATGATAATGGCAACATGCCGTGGCCCCAGAGTGGACGGATTAGCCTCTTGTTGATTTGCGGACGACATAACTCGTACTTATTTCCTCAATAGAAATACAACTGCCCTTCCGGAACATCAGGCCCTTACGCGCAAAAAAAGCCGTGTGCCCGACACGGCTTTTCAGTCTGCCTGGAGACAGTCGGTAATTTCCGCTGCTCCGTTGGCGTTCGAGATATCAATCGGGCCAGAATTCAACGGTATAACCGCTGACAAGTGGCGCAGACTATATCACCTCAGCCGGGCCTGAACAAACGGCCCCACTGCGGCACGCGTAATTTGCGAACAAAATAAGATAAATGCCGTTATCAGTTACGCAGTGATTTAACCAACCCAACTGCAACCTCACGTGCCTGGCGATCTATTTCTAAGACCGCATCAATGCAGGACGGTTCCTGCAGGGATAGCCGTTCGACCACTTTTTGGTTCACCGCCGCAATATCGGTAAAGCGAATCTGCTCCTGCAGGAACGCCGCCACGGCCACTTCGTTAGCCGCATTCAGTGCGGTGGTTGCCGCCTGCCCGGCGTCAAAGGCCTCGATGGCCAGATACAGGCAGGGATAACGTTCCCGTTCAGGTTCGGCAAAGGTCAGCGAGCCGATGCGACAAAAATCCAACGCTTCCACGCCAGAACTGACCCGCTGCGGGTAAGCCATAGCATGGGCGATCGGCGTGCGCATATCCGGCGTGCCCAACTGGGCCAGAACGCTGCCATCGGTGTAGCGCACCATCGAGTGGATCACTGACTGCGGATGCAGAATCACTTCCATTTGTTCAGCCGAGGCGTTAAACAGCCAGCGGGCCTCAATATATTCCAGTCCTTTGTTCATCATGGTGGCGGAATCCACCGAGATCTTGCGCCCCATCGACCAATTGGGATGGGCACAGGCCTGATCCGGCGTCATCGTGGCAAACTGTTCCAGTGGCGTGGTGCGGAACGGGCCGCCGGAACCGGTGAGCACGATGCGCGACACACCATGACTGTCTAATGAAGAGTATCCCAACTGGCGCTGAATGCTCTCAGGCAAACTCTGAAAAATCGCGTTATGCTCGCTGTCCAGCGGCAGCAACTGCGTCTGACTTTTTTGCACCGCGTCCATAAACAGGCGCCCACAGGTCACCAGCGACTCTTTGTTCGCCAGCAGCACCTGCTTGCCTGCGCGAATTGCCGCCAGCGTTGGTAGTAACCCGGCAGCGCCGACGATGGCGGCGGTGACCTGATCAACGTCATCCAACGCCGCCAGTTCACAAGCGGCCTGCTCGCCCGCCATCACCTCGGTGGCAACGCCATTTTCCGCCAGCAGGATGCGCAATTCACGCGCTGCGCCTTCGTCTGCCATTGCGGCATAGGTTGGGCGAAATTCCATACACTGCTGTGCCATGACGGCTACGTTGTGGCCGGCAACCAGCGCTTTAATCGCAAAACGGTCGGGATTTTCCCTGACCACGGCCAGGGTACTGGTCCCCACTGAGCCGGTGGAGCCAAGAATAGTCAGTTGCTTCATGAGCTCACTCTGAATAACTGTCTGATGAGATCGGAGGTGCTCCAGTGTGTAACCTTCGCCACCGCTTGTCCATGATCAATCAGCACGATGAAACGGGATCTGCGCCACAAAAAACAAAGCGCCGCCCAGGCGACGCTTTTTTTCTGCGCGATGCTGATTAGAATTCCATCAGCTCTTTTTCTTTGTCCGCCAGCGCGGCATCGAGCAGCTTGATGTAGGCGTCGGTCATTTTCTGAATGTCGTCCTGAGAACGACGATCTTCGTCTTCGCTGATTTCTTTGTCTTTCAGCAACGCCTTCACTTTGTCGTTGGCGTCACGGCGCACGTTACGTACGGCAACACGGCCCTGCTCGGCTTCACCGCGCACCACTTTGATCAGGTCTTTACGGCGCTCTTCGGTCAACGGAGGCAGCGGAACACGGATCACGCTGCCGGCTGAGCTTGGGTTCAGGCCCAGATCAGACGCCATGATGGCCTTTTCTACCGCTGAACCCAGGGAGCGATCAAACAGGTTGATTGCCAGGGTACGGGAGTCTTCTACGGTCACGTTAGCCAACTGACGCAGCGGCGTTGCGGAACCATAGTATTCCACCATGATGCCGTCCAGGATGCTTGGAGAAGCACGGCCGGTACGGATTTTGCTGATTTGGTTTTTGAATGCTTCTACGCTTTTTTCCATGCGTGAATCAGCATCTTTTCTGATTTCATTAATCACGTTGCAAACCCTTGGAAGCTGGAGACTTGGCAGGCCATACCACAGTATAGCCCGTGAATTTTACTCAAGGAGAGCGCATAACGCACCACGTTACCCGCTCCCGCTAAATTGGGCAGAACAGCCTTATTTGCTGATCAGCGTGCCTTCGTTCTCACCCATCACCACCCGGCGCAACGCACCTGGCTTGTTCATGTTGAATACGCGAATCGGCAGACCGTGATCGCGGGCCAGCGTAAACGCCGCCAGATCCATCACTTTCAGCTCGCGCTCCAGTACATCTTGATAGGTGATATGTTCGTACAGCGTTGCATCCGGATTTTTAACCGGATCAGCGGAGTATACACCATCCACTTTAGTCGCTTTCAATACCACGTCCGCTTCGATCTCGATCCCGCGCAGACACGCAGCAGAATCGGTGGTGAAGAACGGGTTGCCGGTACCGGCGGAGAAGATCACCACGCGGTTATTACGCAGCAGGCTGATCGCCTCGGCCCAGCTGTAGTTGTCGCACACGCCGTTCAACGGAATGGCTGACATCAGGCGGGCGTTCACATAGGCACGGTGCAGTGCATCACGCATAGCCAGGCCGTTCATCACGGTAGCCAGCATTCCCATGTGGTCGCCCACTACGCGGTTCATGCCGGCCTGCGCCAGGCCCGCGCCGCGGAACAGGTTACCGCCGCCAATAACTACACCGACCTGAATTCCCAGTTCGACCAGCTCTTTAACTTCCTGAGCCATGCGATCCAAAACGCTAGCGTCGATACCAAAACCTTCTGCGCCTTGCAGGGCTTCGCCACTCAGTTTGAGCAGAATACGCTGATATACGGGTTTTGCATTGGTTGCCATGGTGTTCTGTCCTAAGAAGCAGTATTAGTATTGGGGATTTCAGCCGATGAAGTGCGCCTGTGATGAGTATCATGCCACAGGGCCTGCCACCGGTGTAATTCTGGCTGGATAAAATGGAACCGCCTGACGGCGGCTCCATTATACCCTTCATCTTTCACGTTGCCGCTGCGTTGGCTGCCTTCACTTACCCCAGTCACCTGGTGAACCAGGCTCCTGGGAGTTCGCTCAGTTGCCGCCTTGCCGCACCGCGAAATCTATCGGGTATACAGTCATTAAGACTGCTTGCTCATTGCAGCAACTTCAGCAGCAAAGTCATTTGCCGCTTTTTCGATGCCTTCGCCCACTTCGAAGCGGATGAAGTTAACGACGTCAGCGTTGTGCTCTTTCAGCACCTGGCCAACGGTTTTGCTTGGTTCGATAACGAAAGGCTGACCGGTCAGAGAAACTTCGCCGGTGAATTTCTTCATGCGGCCTTCAACCATTTTCTCAGCGATTTCTTTCGGCTTGCCAGACTGCATGGCGATATCCAACTGAACCTGGTACTCTTTTTCTACCACTTCAGCAGACACATCTTCAGGCTTAACGAATTCTGGCTTGCTCGCCGCAACGTGCATGGCGATTTGCTTGACCAGCTCTTCGTCAGCGCCTTTAGCCGCGATCAGAACGCCGATACGTGCGCCGTGCAGGTAGCTGCCCAGCACTTCGCCTTCCAGGGAAGCCACGCGACGGATGTTGATGTTTTCACCGATTTTGGCAACCAGCGCTACACGTTCTTCTTCGAACTGTGCTTTCAACACTTCAACGTCAGTGATTTTGCCTGCAACAGCAGCGTCCAGCACTTTGTCAGCGAATGCCTGGAAACCGGCATCTTTAGCAACGAAGTCAGTCTGGCAGTTTACTTCCAGGATCACGCCGTAGTTGCCTTCGATCTTGGTTTTGATCACGCCGTCAGCAGCTACGTTGCCTGCTTTTTTCGCCGCTTTGATCGCGCCAGATTTACGCATGTTTTCGATTGCCAGCTCGATGTCGCCGTTAGATTCGACCAGAGCTTTTTTGCAATCCATCATGCCAGCGCCAGTACGCTCGCGCAGTTCTTTTACCAGAGCAGCGGTAATATCAGCCATTTCTTTTTCCTCGGTTATCTCACGTAGAGACAGTTCTCATTCAGATAAGCAAAGGGGGCCAATAAAGGCCCCCCTAACCAACATATTCAATACCTGGTTAATAAGGGCTCAGTGACGAGCTTGCCTTATTATTCAGCTTCTACGAAGCTTTCTTCCGCTTGAACGGCCAGATCTTGAGAACGACCTTCACGGACGGCGGCAGCAACGGCAGTCAGGTACAATTTGATTGCACGGATTGCATCGTCGTTACCAGGGATGATGAAGTCAACGCCGTCTGGATCGGAGTTGGTATCAACGATAGAGAATACCGGGATACCCAGGTTGTTGGCTTCTTTGATCGCGATGTGTTCGTGATCGGCATCGATAACGAACAGAGCGTCAGGCAGACCACCCATGTCTTTGATACCACCCAGGGAGTTTTCCAGCTTGGCCAGTTCGCGAGTACGCATCAGCGCCTCTTTCTTGGTCAGCTTGTCGAAGGTGCCATCTTGAGACTGGATTTCCAGATCTTTCAAACGTTTGATTGACTGACGAACGGTTTTCCAGTTAGTCAGCATGCCGCCCAACCAGCGATGGTTCACGAAGAACTGATCGCAGGTGTTAGCATATTCTTTTACCGCTTCGCTTGCTGCGCGCTTAGTACCAACGAACAGGATCTTACCTTTACGGGAAGAGATCTTGGTCAGTTCAGCCAGTGCTGCGTTGGCCATTGGTACAGTTTTTTCCAGGTTGATGATGTGAACCTTGTTACGTGCGCCGAAGATGAAAGGCTTCATTTTCGGGTTCCAGTAACGGGTCTGGTGACCAAAGTGTACACCAGCCTGGAGCATGTCGCGCATGGAAACAGTTGCCATGATTAAACCTCTATAGAGTGAGTTGGGGTTATGCCTCCACGTATCCCATAACGCCGACCCTGGCGGTGATAAATCACCTCAGGGCACCCCGGCGGATGTGCCGATACGTGTGTGTTATTTACACAATGTGAGTGCAGTTAAAGTATTTTCGGCCTTTCCCGTCCTTATCGCAAGGACCAAGACGCGGATCTGCCGGCGCGCTTTATACCATAAACCCACCCCGGACACCAACTTTTGTTGCCACAGTCGTCATCGTCGAGAAATCAAATTTGGCAGCCTCAGGCCGGACTGATACCATAAGAGACTGCTTCTTATTATTTCTTTCTGTTGTCGGCGAGCACGACACCTGCGGACGAATTTCATGGCAATCTCAATTAAAACACCTGATGACATCCAAAAAATGCGCGTGGCCGGCCGTCTGGCTGCCGAAGTGCTGGAAATCATCGAGCCGCACGTCAAGCCTGGCGTGACCACCGGCGAACTCGATCGTATCTGTCACGACCACATCACCAACAAGCAGCAGGCGATTTCCGCCTGTCTGGGCTACCACGGTTTCCCGAAATCCGTGTGCATCTCGGTTAATGAAGTGGTCTGCCACGGCATTCCGAGCGATGACAAGGTTCTGAAGGACGGCGACATCGTGAATATCGACGTTACCGTGATCAAAGAGGGTTTCCACGGCGACACATCCAAGATGTTCATCGTCGGCAAACCGACCATTCTGGGCGAGCGTCTGTGCCGCATCACGCAGGAAAGCCTTTATCTGTCGCTGAAAATGGTGAAGCCTGGCATCCGCCTGCGCACGCTGGGTAAAGAGATCCAGAAATTCGTTGAAGCCGAAAACTTTTCCGTGGTGCGCGAATACTGTGGCCACGGCATTGGCGAAGTGTTCCACGAAGAACCGCAGGTGCTGCACTATGATGCCGACGACGGCGGTGTGGTACTGCAACCTGGCATGGCCTTCACCATCGAGCCAATGGTCAATGCCGGTGATTACCGCATCCGCACCATGAAAGACGGCTGGACGGTAAAAACTAAGGATCGCAGCTTGTCGGCGCAGTATGAGCATACTATTGTGGTCACAGATAACGGCTGCGAGATAATGACGTTGCGCAAGGATGACACCATCCCCAACATCATTACGCACGAGATGTAAGCGCCGCGGCGTATTGCCGCGATGCATGATGTCACAGGCCGGCTTTTGCCGGCCTTTTTTATGGGCTGCGTACTATGTCTGAAAACTTTCGCCAACAAGACACCTCGGTCATTCCACGACAGGCCGTGCCGGAGCAGCCTGAATATCCCAACGCCTATGGCGATGAGGAGCTCAACTGCGTCGCGCTGAAACAGCGCCTCGAACAGTTCCAACTGTGGCTGGCAGAAGCGTTCAATGCCGGCTCCAGCGCCGAAAGCCTGGTCGCCGCCCGCAGCGACTTTATCGATCGCCTGCTGCGTCGCCTGTGGGTGTTCTACGGTTTCGAAGATATTCCGGAAACCGCTTTGGTGGCGGTCGGCGGTTATGGTCGTGGCGAATTGCACCCGCTTTCGGACATTGACGTGCTGGTGCTGAGCCAGCGCCGGTTGAATGAACAGCAATCCCAGCGCGTGGGGGAATTTATCACCCTGCTGTGGGATCTTAAGCTGGAAGTGGGCCACAGCGTACGCACGCTCGAGGAGTGCTTGTTGGAGGGCCTGGCGGATCTGACCGTCGCCACCAACCTGATTGAATCACGCATGATCTGCGGTGATGTGGCCTTGTTCCTGCAAATGCAAAAGCACATTTTCAGCGACGGCTTCTGGCCCTCCCCCCAATTTTTCCACGCCAAGTTGGTCGAACAGCAAGAGCGCCACCAACGCTACCACGGCACCAGCTACAATCTGGAGCCGGACATCAAGAGCAGCCCCGGTGGCCTCCGGGACATTCACACCCTGCTGTGGGTAGCGCGCCGTCACTTCGGCGCCACTTCGCTGGACGAAATGGTCGGCTTTGGTTTTCTGACCCAGGCCGAACGCAACGAGCTTAACGAATGCCAAAGCTTCCTGTGGCGCATTCGCTTCGCGCTGCATCTGGTGTTGCCCCGCTACGATAACCGACTGCTGTTCGATCGCCAGCTTAACGTGGCGCAGTTGCTGCGTTATGAGGGGGAAGGCAACGAGCCGGTCGAGCGCATGATGAAAGATTTTTATCGCATGACCCGCCGCGTCGGCGAACTGAACCACATGCTGCTGCAACTGTTCGATGAGGCGATTCTGGCCCTGGACGCCACGGAAAAACCCCGGCCGTTGAACGAAGATTTTCAACTGCGTGGCGACCTGATCGACCTGCGTGACGAAACGCTGTTTATTCGTCAGCCGGAATCGATCATGCGGATGTTCTACCTGATGGTGCGCAACCGCGAAATCAAAGGCATTTACTCCACCACCGTCCGCCAGTTGCGTCATGCGCGCCGCCATCTGAAACAGCCGCTGTGCACCATTGCGGAAGCACGCGATCTGTTTATGGCCATCCTGCGTCACCCAGGTGCCGTTTCGCGGGCGCTGGTGCCGATGCACCGCCACAGCGTACTGTGGGCCTATATGCCGCAGTGGGGCAAAATTGTCGGGCAAATGCAGTTCGACCTGTTTCATGCCTACACCGTCGACGAACACACCGTTCGCGTCCTGCAAAAACTGGAAAGCTTTGCCGATGCCGAAACGCGGCCACGTCACCCGCTGTGCGTTGAGCTGTATCCGCGCCTGCCGAACCCTGAACTTCTGCTGCTGGCGGCGCTGTTCCACGATATCGCCAAAGGCCGCGGCGGCGACCACTCGATCCTCGGCGCGCAGGACGCGTTGGAGTTCGCCGAGCTGCACGGTTTGAATTCCCGTGAGTCTCAACTGGTGGCATGGCTGGTTCGCTGCCATTTACTGATGTCGGTCACCGCCCAACGGCGCGACATTCAGGATCCGACGGTGATTCAGCAGTTTAGCGCCGAAGTGCAGAGTGAAACCCGCCTGCGTTATCTGGTTTGCCTGACCGTAGCGGACATCTGCGCCACCAACGAGACCCTGTGGAACAGCTGGAAACAGAGTCTGTTGCGTGAGCTCTATTTCGCTACCGAAAAGCAGCTGCGCCGAGGCATGCAGAACAGCCCTGATTTGCGCGAACGCGTGCGTCACCACCGCCTGCAAGCGCTGGCGCTGCTGCGCATGGACAATATCGACGAAGAAGCGCTGCACCGCATCTGGAGCCGCTGTCGCGCCGATTACTTCCTGCGCCATTCGCCGAACCAATTGGCCTGGCACGCACGCCATCTGCTGGCCCATGACTCCACCCAGCCGCTGGTGCTGGTCAGCCGCCAGGCGACACGCGGCGGCACCGAGATTTTCATCTGGAGTCCGGATCGCCCATACCTGTTTGCCGCCGTGGCCGGCGAGATGGATCGTCGCAACCTGAGCGTGCACGACGCACAGATCTTCACCAATCGCGACGGCATGGCGATGGATACCTTTATCGTACTGGAGCCGGATGGCAGCCCGCTGGCGCAGGACCGCCATGCGGCGATCCGCCACGCGTTGGTACAGGCCATTACCCAGCGGGAATATCAGCCGCCGCGCGTGCGCAGGCCGTCCTCCAAGCTGCGTCATTTCAGCGTGCCGACCGAAGTCAGCTTCCTGCCAACCCATACCGACCGCCGCAGCTATCTGGAACTGACCGCGCTCGATCAGCCAGGCCTGCTGGCCCGGGTAGGCGAAGTGTTCGCCGATCTCGGTTTGTCACTGCATGGCGCGCGCATCTCCACCATTGGCGAGCGGGTTGAGGATTTATTTATTCTGGCCGACAGCGATCGACGCGCCCTTAACCCGGAAACGCGCAGAAAGTTGGAACAACGGTTGACAGAGGCCCTCAATCCAAACGATAAATTGTGATACAAGTAACCTTTTCGTAGACAACATCAGGACAGAGAACAGCATGCAGCAATTACAAAACGTTATTGAAAACGCCTTCGAGCGCCGCGCGGAAATCACCCCGGCGAACGTAGACACCGTAACGCGCGAAGCGGTAAACCAGGTGATCGGCCTGCTGGACAGCGGCGCCCTGCGCGTTGCCGAGAAGATTGACGGTCAGTGGGTAACGCATCAGTGGCTGAAAAAGGCCGTGCTGCTTTCTTTCCGCATCAATGACAACAAAGTGATGGACGGTGCAGAAACCCGTTATTACGACAAAGTGCCAATGAAATTCGCCGACTACGACGAAGCGCGCTTCCAGAAAGAAGGCTTCCGCGTAGTGCCACCGGCGACCGTTCGCCAGGGCGCATTCATCGCCCGCAACACGGTTCTGATGCCATCCTATGTGAACATCGGCGCTTACGTTGACGAAGGCAGCATGGTGGATACCTGGGCTACCGTCGGCTCTTGCGCGCAAATCGGCAAGAACGTTCACCTGTCCGGCGGCGTCGGCATCGGTGGCGTACTGGAGCCTCTGCAGGCCAACCCGACCATCATTGAAGACAACTGCTTCATCGGTGCGCGTTCAGAAGTGGTTGAAGGCGTGATCGTAGAAGAAGGTTCCGTAATTTCCATGGGCGTATACCTAGGCCAGAGCACCCGCATTTACGACCGCGAAACCGGTGAAGTACACTACGGCCGCGTGCCTGCCGGCTCGGTGGTGGTTTCCGGCAACCTGCCGTCCAAAGATGGCTCTTACAGCCTGTACTGCGCGGTTATCGTCAAAAAAGTCGATGCCAAGACGCGCGGTAAAGTCGGCATTAATGAGTTATTGCGCACCATCGACTAAATTAAGATAGCGGGTGAATCACCCGCTATTTTTTTGTCTTCATTACGTGAGCAGTCACAGTCTCTGGCGTGGTTATTCGCCATAATCCCAGACCGTGGAATAAAGTCTATTTATAAGGTGGCGCTATTATGTATGACAACCTGAAAAGCTTAGGAATCAATCAACCGGAAGATGTCGATCGCTATAGCCTGCGTCAGGAGGCCAATAACGACATTCTTAAGATTTATTTCCGCAAGGATAAAGGCGAGTTCTTTGCCAAAAGCGTGAAGTTCAAATACCCGCGCCAACGCAAGACCGTGGTTGCGGACAATGCCGGCCAGGGTTACAAAGAAATCCACGAAATTAACCCGAACCTGCGTTACGTGATTGATGAGCTGGATCAGCTGTGCCAGCGGGACCAGGTTGAAGTGGATCTGAAACGCAAAATTCTTGATGACCTGCGTCATCTGGAAGGCGTGGTTTCCCACAAGATTGCCGAGATCGAATCCGATCTGGAAAAACTGACCCGCGGTAAGTAAGGGTTCAGCGAACTGGATCTACTGGACTTCATTTTTACCCTATGAATTTCAAGTTGCAGCTAACAACGCTGCAACTTGAAAGGCAACGGGTAATTCTATTTTAGCAATGTGGCCCACTGCTCGACCCACGGGCAGGAAACCACTTCCGGCTCCGGCTGTTCCATCGCATCGATTTCCAACACCTCACCTACGCGAGTTGCTCCTTGCTCCTGCAGCAATGCATCAAATGCGCGCCCTGCACCGCAGAAGTTATCGTAGCTGCTGTCACCCAACGCGATCAGTCCGTAACGCAGCTCTGGCTGGTAGCCGACCCGATCGCGAATAGCATGGAACAGCGGTGCAATGCTGTCCGGCAAATCGCCCTGACCCGTGGTGGAGGTAATTACCAACGCGTAATGCTGACGGTAAAACTGCCAGGCTTCAAGCGTGCCCTCCTCGAACAGTTTGACCTCATGCCCCTGTTCGCTGAGGATATTTTCCGCTTCTTCCGCCACCAGCAGTGAGTTGCCGTAAACCGTTCCCACGAAGATTCCAACCTGAGCCATTGCTCCTACTCCCTTAAATACCTTTAGAAATGATCAGTTATCCTGACCGCTAGCTGAAGGAAACTCAACCCTGGCAAGCTCAGGGATACTCTCCGCCCAGCCAAACTGTGACATAACGCCCTGCCAGGACTCGTCCCAGCGAGCGGAAATCTGCAGCGGCTCACCGGTCACCGGGTGATTCAGCTGCAGGTGACTGGCGTGAAGCATCAGGCGTGAACAGCCGAAATGCTCCGCCATGCCGCGGTTCTGACGCAGATCGCCGTGCTTGCTGTCACCGATGATGGGATGGCGGATATGCACCATATGGCGCCGCAACTGGTGCTTGCGGCCATGCTCCGGTTTCAATTCAACCAGGCTGTAGCGCGCGCTGTCGTAACGGCCAATCGCCACCGGCATCTCTGCCTGCGCCAGCGGCCGATAATGGGTGACTGCTGGCTGCGGACCTTTGTCCGCCGAGGCAAACTTGTCGGCAATTTTGTCCAGCTCTTCCGTCAACGGGTAATCGAGGGTATCGCCTTCCAGCACGTAACCGCGGACCACCGCATGGTAGGTTTTCTGCATCTGATGCTGTTCAAGCTGCTGCGACAACAGCCGCGCCACCTCGCTGGACAACGCCATCAGCAATACCCCGGATGTAGGACGATCAAGGCGATGCACGGTAAACACGTGCTGGCCAATCTGATCGCGCACGGTCTGCATCACAAACCGGGTTTCATGGCGATCCAGCCAGCTGCGGTGCACCAGCCAACCGGACGGCTTGTTCACCGCCACCAGGTGCTCATCCTGATACAAAACCTCAATCACAATCTCTTTTCCTACGTAAAAGCCCAGATTCCGGCGCGAGTATACAGGAGTGCGTCAGGGCTAGTTAACCCATTCGATGGTCACCAGACGACTATCGGCCCGGCCGCGATCGTCCACCGCCCGAATGCGGTACTGCCCATTGTTGATCGGCCGCCAGTCGATGGCCTTTTTGCTGGCGCTGCTACCGAGATAGATATCGTCAACAAACCAGTACACCGTTTTGCTGTCGGCATCGGTCACTGCGTTGAAGGCAATTTTATCGCGTCCCTGCTGCGATTGCCGCAGGGTATAGGTGGTGTTCTTAAGCGGCGAGGTGATGCGCGGCGCATTACCCCCGACGGCAATACCGTTGTCCTTACAGCGATTTATCGGCGGCGAACGCTTAGGCAACCCGGCCTGAGCGAACACGTTGGCCAGATCGGAAGGCCAGAACTCAAACACTTCAGTGCGGGTTTGTGCCTGGTCATAGGGCGGACAGGCCACCTCACCGCTGTGAATATCCAGCACCACCGGCCGATAAACGCTGTCGACCTTGATCGGTGACTTGCCGGGAATAAACCAGGTTTTGCCCTTTTGCTGGCACCAGGGGGTGGGTAAATCGCCGCTGGCCAGACAAATATCCACCCGCCGCAGCCGCTTCGGAAATGGCTGTCGGGGCTCCCGCAGCGTGGGATAGCTGGCATGCACACTGTCGATAATATTGAAGAATAACGGAGCCGCTGCATCGGCGCCCACCAGGGCATTATTGCCGCGACTGTCGAAGTTCCCCTCCCACACCACCAGCACATAGGGCCCGAAAATCCCTACGCTCCAGGCATCGCGAAATCCCCATGAAGTCCCGGTTTTCCAATAGACCGGCAGCGACGATGAACGCTGCGCCAAGGTATCTCCCGGGCGGCGGTGTTGCCGCAGCATATCCAGCGTAATAAAACTGGCTTCTTCGCTGAGCAAGCGCACCGCCGGCGTCTCCGCATCGCTACTCAGCATGCGTAACGGACGCAATGCGCCGCGATTCGCCAACAGAGCATAGAGCTTCGCCAGTTCCTGAGCGGTAACCTCACCGCCCCCCAATACCAGCGACAAGCCATAGTGATTCTCGCTGGCCATATTCTCGACGCCAGTCAGGCGCAGGAACTGATAGAACGTCGGCTGCCGCAGTTGCGACGCCACGTACACAGCGGGAATATTGCGGCTAAAATTCAGCGCATCGGTGGCGGTTACCGGCCCAAGAAAACGCCGGTCAAAATTCTCCGGCGCGTAGGCACCAAATGAGGAAGGTACATCTTTCAGGATGGTCATCGGATGCAGCACGCCTTGCTCCATGCCCAGGGCATAGATAAAGGGCTTCAGGGTCGAACCGGGCGAACGCTTGGCATGGGTGCCGTTCACCTGCCCTTGGATCTGGCGGTTGTAATAGTCTGCTGACCCCACCAGCGCCCTGACCCCCATATCGCGGCTGTCCACCAGCAGCACTGCAGCATTGTGGATCCCACGGCTCTGATTACGGGCGATAAAGGCATTTACCTGGCGTTCGACCAAACGTTGCAGCCCGACGTCCAGCGTGGTGTCGACGCGGCTATTGCGCTGCACCAGCTGCTGAGTCTGCTGACGCAGTTGCTCGATAAAGTGCGGTGCAATATAGGGCATCTGCTCGGGTTGACGCAGCGCTAGCGGGAGCCGAAACAGGGCCTGTTGGCTGCTGTCGGTCGCGTAGACTTGCTGCCAGCGCTGGAACAAGCGGTCGCGCGCCTGCGTCAGGGCAACACCCAGCACGCCCGTTTTCGGTTCCAGACGGTAACTGGGTGACTGCGGCAATACGGCCAGGGTTAACGCTTCAGGCAGAGTCAGGTCTCGCGGTGGCTTGGCGAAGTAGATCAGGCTGGCGGCACCGATGCTTTCGATATTGCGACCGTAAGGAGCGTAGTTCAGGTAGGCTTCTAAAATATCGTGCTTGGAGTAGCTCAGTTCTAGCTGTATCGCACGCGCCACCTGCAGCAGTTTGCCACCCGGCTTACGGGTGTTGAGATGCCAGCGCATGCGCGCCAGTTGCATGCTGATGGTCGAACCGCCCTGCATCCTGCCACCGGAAACATAGCTACGCCAGAAACCGCGCGCCAGGCTAACGGGGTTAAAACCGGGGTTGTAGTAAAACCACCGATCCTCATGCAGCAGCAGACCACGCACCGCCAAAGGTGAAATATCCTCCAGCGGAGTCCATAGCCGGTAACGATCGTCGTTGGCCAGCGTGATGCGCATCAGCGTACCTTGGCGATCATAGTAGGTGGAGGACAGCGGTAATTCTTGCGCCAACGGCGGGTGGGGCCATAACCGAATGGCACCCAGCACCAGCGCGAGCAGAAAGACCGCCATCAGGCTATTCTGCAGCCAGGGTGTTTTCAGGATTTTCATCGGATCTCAACGCGCTGGCGTCGGGCGGATATCCGCCCGACGCCAGTCACGGCTTATTTATTTTCCGCCGGCACCACCACCAGTTTACCGCTGCCGACCGACATGGCCTGTACTTCACGGTCATACATGGCTTCGCCATAGGCCGGTGGGATAATAAAGCTGCCGGTATTGGTCGCTTTGATCTGGTAAACGAACTCCTGTACGTCGGTGCTGGCACTGCCGTAAATGATCACCCGATCTTCACGAGTGTCGCTGTAATCCGGCGCCCAGCTGGATCCTGAAGCCGCCAGCGGTGACTGCCAACCGCTGCTTGGCGCTTCCGCTTCGCTGTCCTCGTCAGCGGCAGGTTCCGGCGGCGTTTGCTGCACCACTTCGAACCCGCCAGGCAATAGATCGACGATCGCCAGATTGCTCAGCCCCTCTTTAGCGTTAGCACGGATTTTCAGATGTACATTGACCTTCTGGCCCAGCGTTACCTGCGTGACCGGCTTACCCTGCTCATCGGTGTAATCGCGGGTGATTTCCAGCCCGCGTGCCAGGGCTTTCTGTGGCGCAGCAAGGTCATAACCGGCCTGCGTCACCGAGTACCAGGCCGGCGCATCACCGCTGTTGGTAAAACGGACAGCGGCGGCATCGGCGGTAAACTGCCCTTTGGCAAACAGCCCCTGCAGCTCGGCTATCCGCTGTGGTGCTGCATTGCCGCCTTTACCAATCTGCGTAATGTCCAGCGAACCCGCGTTGGCTGACTGCGCCACCTGGGCCGAATAGCTCTCCAGCGCCAGTATGCTCATCGCGGAAGAGTAGGTGGTGTAGCGCTCTTCTTTCAGCGCCTTCACCATGTTCTCCAACACCTGCGGCGGAATCGATGCCACCTTTTCCGGGAAATGGCGAGTAATCAAATACAGCCGCGTCGCATCCTGCACCAGCGGATCAAAGTAATTCTGCGTCCACCAGGCGTTGTCATAGGCTTTGCTCAACTGCTGCCAGCTTGGCTGCAATAGTGCGGCAGCCTCGTCATCCATCTTCAGCAATTGATAAGACGATGCCAGATACAGCGCGCTCAGATCGGTTTTCCAACTGTCCGGATAGCGTTTTTGCAGCGTATCCTGCACCATTGCCAGCGCATTGGTGGTCACCTCGCCTTGCCGCGTCAGCAGATAGATAGCCCAGCTGCGTAAACGCAGCCGATACAGGTCATCAAAGCCGCTGGCCGCCAATTCACGCAGTGCGCCGTTGGCCTCCTCAAGCATCCCCTCCGGCAGCGCATACCCGGCTTGTTTCGCTTCCAGCAGATACTGGACCACATACGGCGTAACGAAAGGATCGGCATCCGGCGATGACCGCCAGGCGCCAATGGCCCCGCTGTCATTCTGACGAGAACGCAACACGCCGAGCAGGTTGCGCAGCTGTTTGCTAACCTCGGACTGGCTCAGGCCCCCCGCCATTTCCGGATGACGGCTCTGCAGGATCAGCGGAATGGAGCGGCTGACGATCTGCTCGGAACAGTAGTAAGGGTAGTCTGCCAGGTATTGAGCCAGTCCGTTGGTCAGCACCAGCGGTGAATGGGAAACCGCCGCCTGGCGCTGCGCATAGGCGTCAAACATCTGACGCAGGCCTTCGACGTTTTGGCTGCCGCCGCTCATCCGCCCCATTACCGTTTGGGTTCGATACGGCATAGCCGGCCGCACCGAGGTGCTGACCGTGCGACGGCTACTCTTGTCGCCATAGCTGGCGTCAAACACCAAAGGCGCATCCCCCAGCGCAGATTTGGCACGCAGGCGGAAGTTAACCACACCCTCGCGTTTTTCCGCCAGTGACAGGCCTTGCACGGCGTTGCCCACCACATCCAACTGAGGAGGCGGCGTCAAGTGCACGCTTACCGCCACCGGTTGACCGTTCAATCCTTCGAGGTTGTTACTGACGCCCACGCTGACGTCAAACTCATCGCCCGGTGCCACCATCGCCGGTACGTTTGGCGTCATGATGAAGTTGTCCCGCACCGTCGCGGCGGTTTGCGCCTTGCCGATCTTGTCCGGCGTGACCGAGATAGCCATGACCCGGATTTTACCGTTGAAGTAATCCGGCACCGGATAGACGAACGCCTTCTCGCCGTTCACCTCGGTGATACCTGACCAGTAAGCGACCGGCTTATCACGCTTGCGTTTGAACGGGTTCAGGTTGAGATCCAAACCTTCCCCCGCATCGCCGCCCGGGGCCGCCGTCAACGCCATCAGCTTACTGAACTCCGGCAGGATCAGGTCAAGAATTTGCGAACTGGTGACGCTCAGTTCACGCTTGCTGAAGAAGAACTCCAGCGGATCTTTTAAGCGGTAGCGAGCCACCTGCAGGATCCCTTCATCGACGGCGAACAACGCCACCTGCTGCGGGCCATCGGTTTTCACCGTCATGGTCAGATCTTCGCCTGGCTTAATCACCGTTGGTGCTGTCACTTCCAGCCCATTCTGCCGTGCGCGGGTGCTGATTTTGAATGGCATAACGCCGTAACTGAGCGGGCTCATAAAGATTTCGCTGGAGTTGACGTCGCGCACAAATTGCACGTTGATATAGCCGTTGCCCTCCATGCTGGCTGGCAGGCGGATTTTTTGTACCGAACTAGTGGTATCGCTATGGAACCACTGCCAGGCGTAAACCCGATCTTTCTCGATGGTGATCAGACCGCTGCCGGTGTAAGGCGCGTTGATCGACACCTCTATTTCTTCGCCGGGTTGATATTCCGCCTGGTTCAGCTTCAATTTCAGTTCCGCATTGCGATCCAGCGAACGACTAAGGTTGGCATTCCCGGCCACGCTGTAGGCAACGCGGTTAAGCACCTTGCCCTGCGCGTCTTCAATCACCAGCACAAAATCCCCCGGCTTGTCGGTCGCCAGCCGCAGATCATTCCCCTGTTCACTCAGTGCCAACGGCTGCTCCGACAGCGTCACTTCCTTCATTTTCGATTGATATTTGTAAACGCCGGAATCCTGCTTGGTCAGCACGGAAATGTATTTCTGTTCGATCAGCACCAGCTTCAGATCCGCCAAGGCAATCTGTTTGAGCGACGGATCTACGGCGATCACATTCAGCTGGCGCAGCGCATCGCGGTTAATATAGCCAAGATCCCCATCCGCCTTCACGCCGACAAGATAATCATAAGGCGATACCAGGGCTCTGGCGGTAGCCGCCACCGAACGCCCGCCGCCTGCGGCAAAGGCTTCCGACAACAGTTGCAACTGATAAGTGGCGTCGGCATAACCTTTGAGATCCAGCGGGATGTTAGCCGCGCCCTGCTCGTCGGTAGTGCGGTCTTCCAACTCGGTTTCGAAGCCGTCGCTGTTCTGCCGATTCTCATAGAAGGCGTAGTCCGGGAAGCGGTCAAAGCTCGGATACATGGGGCGCAGCGTCAACCTGGAAGTGACGCGACGGTCTTGCGCCGGCGTGCCAAACAGGTTCTGCACGTCAATATTGGCTTTCAATTCAGAAGGTTTCACCCAGCCCTGTTGCCGGTTTGGCGTCAGCTCCAGCTTCACCTTCAGTTGATCCGGCTCAAACTCTTTCACATTGACGGAGGTATGACCAAGCAGCGTTGAGGTGTCGTGGTTTTTCCCCACCAGATACAGATAGACGTTCCACTCGCCGGTGGGTGAATTCTCATCGGTGGTGTAGCTCAGCTCGTTGAACCCGCTGGCGCCCAACGTCAGCGGCACCGTGGTCATCAGCTTATCGCGCGGATCGCGGATTTCAGCACGTACCGGCACGCCGGCCAGCCCCACGCTCCAATCAGCAGCACGGGTGATCAGGCCAACATTAAAGGTATCTCCCGGCCGGTAAACGCCCCGATCGGAGAACAGATAGCTACTGAGCGCACGCGGATCGGTCGGGGTCTGCTCACCGGCAATGTCGAAGCGCGAGAAATCCAACCCGCGATCGTTATAGCTGCCGGTCGGCAAGAAGGAAACATCGCCCTCCTTTTCCACCAGGAACATCACCGGCTGGCGTTCATTGGTGTAAACATCAAGCGCCGGGAAGCGCACGTGGCCGTTGGTATCGGTGATTTGACTGAGCAAGGTTACGCCGTTTTTCGCGATCACCGACACTTTCGCGCTGCCGACCGGTGCGCCGCTGTGAATCGATTGGACAAATACATCGCGCGTTTTGTCCTGGGAGCTTTTGGCGACGATGCCCAGATCGGTTACTACCACAAAACGTGAATCGCCGACCCCAGCTTGATCGCCGCTTTCTTCCTCAGACTCATCCGCTCCTGCCTCTTCCTCCGCCGGCTTCTTGTTCGGCTGCCATTCGGACAGCGTCAGCAGGAAAACGCCGCGGTGAGAATCAGGATTGGTGGACAAGTAGCGGGAAAGATCGATGCCCTGATAATTCACCACGCCCGGCTGGTCATTGTTGAGCGCGGTCTGGTATTTAAAATGCTCGGTAAAATATTCGTCATCCAGCCGGTTAAACTCGGCGGAAGAGTATTCCCGGCTTTTGAAAGAAACGATATGCTGCAATTGGCTTGGGATCACCCGTTTGATATCCAGGCGCAGGCCCGCCACGTTGCGCGCGGCAACGCTGATCTGCTTATCGCCGTTGACCGACAGGAGCGACCCTTGCGACATGAACTGCAGGGATTTCGGGAACTCCGGCACCTCAATCACCCGGTAGGCCTTTTTCGGCATTTTGTAACCGCCGTTGGAGACCAGCTGATTGTCGATCTCAAGCAGCATGAAGCGATGTGCCGGGGCATCGAATTTGAAGCTGAACTGCGGCTGGTAGCTCTCTTCAGCTTCGTTGAGCGTCAGAGTCAGCGGCGTGGACTGCGCCAGCACATTCTTGGCGACGCTGTCGGTATCCCACTGATAAAAATCATTCGGGTCTTTAGCGGCTTCAGCATCGCTGGGATCGTGCTGTGGCAGCAACCAGGCCTTGGTCGCGCGCACCAGCTCTTTATCCTTGACGGCGTCGCTGAAAGCGACGATCAGGGCCCGCTGCCCCTTGGCACCCTCGGCGTCGACCACCTGGGCGCTGGCATCGCTCAGCGCCAGGCTGTACAGCGTCGGCACCGTGACCCGGTTGCTTTTCACCTCGTCGATGGCGTTGGCGGGCACCGTCGCTTTTATGCCCTTGCCGACGGTCAGGTGCACCACACCGCCCTGATCCAGCGCCTGCAGCGGCTCTGAGTGGATCCAGGCGTTGAGTTTTTTCTCATCGTAGACCAGCGAGAAGTTAAGCTTTTTCTCCGACTTGGCGTTGCCTTCCTTCAATCCCAGCGAGACCTGTTTTTCAAAGCTGGTGACGTCCAACGGCGCATTGAACTTCAGATTAAAGATAGCGCTGCGCTTCTTCGGATCCTGCGGGTCCTGGTAATACTCGGCCTGCCCCAGTTGGTAATTAAAAGCGGGAACGTTAAAGGTGTAACGGGTATTGGCGAGCTTGATCTGCGGGGCCAGCAACGTGGCAGGATCGAGGTTAACCTGGTATTGCGTGCCCATCGGCAGCGGTTTGTTCGGCGTAAAGACCAGGGTTGAGGCGTCGTTCCAGATCCACTGGCCCTCGGCCTGCGGCTTAAGCGTCACGCCTTTGGTCACCGCTTTACCAACGTCGGTCAAAGGCGCCGCCGAGTGACTGAACGTCAGGCTT
Source organism: Serratia sp. AXJ-M (assembly GCF_046531865.1). Lineage (NCBI taxonomy): Bacteria > Pseudomonadati > Pseudomonadota > Gammaproteobacteria > Enterobacterales > Yersiniaceae > Serratia > Serratia sp. AXJ-M. The sequence goes on from NZ_CP059394.1 coordinate 4,201,608, forward strand.
AGCTTCTGCGGTGTCGGCTTCTGAACCGCGTAGTTTATCGCTTCAGGGCCAGCGGCCTGCACGTCGGTTTGCTGATACACCATGGGTGCCGGTTCGATCGGTTGCGGTCGGTTCAGCCACCAGTGCCAGCCGTAGACAGCGCCACCGGCGATACACAACAAAACCAGCAACGCCAGACTGATGGCTTTCGGGTATTTGTTTACGCCGCTTTCCAGCCGCAAAAACGCCCGTTTCACACCGCCGGACAGCGCAGTCCACCAGGCAGGCGCACTCCAGGCAAGGTTACCGATCAGCGGCCTGAATAACCGGCCCAGTAACGCCAGGCTCAGTGCCAGCAGGCGAAATGCGCCCTTGATTAACGTAAAAGGCAGACGAAGGATAAACTTTAATAAATCCATTATTGCAGCACCTTATAATCCTTTGCAGATCCCCGGATAAACGGCCAAGGTTTATCGGGTTCGAAAGACGCCGCCAAATACCCTGTCCTGGCGTCTGCGCTAATACACCCATCTGCCGCCTGGCGAAAATCAGCGGCCACGTCGGAATATAATTACGACTCTTTATTCAGCATGTTGTCCAATTTCTGCAGCACAACCAGCAGCGGCATGCAGTTGGGGTCATTATCTTTCAGCGCCTCTTCAAAATAAGGCGTGATGGCGAAACGCGTCGGCAACGGCGCATCCGCATCCAGCAGCGCGTACATACGCGGCAGAAACACCCATTGCAGCCAGGCTTCGGCCGACATGCTGTCTACGCAGAAAGGTTCAGTGCTGGCGAAGGCCTCAGGCTCAGGCGGCGCGGCCTGCCAAAGAGCCAGATCGCGCATTGACTGTTCAATCGCCTGCAAACTGTGGCGAACCTGATTATTTATACTCATCTGCATTCCCGATCTATTTTCATGATGATGATTCAGCCGCGTGGCTGAAAAGCGGCAAAGCATAGCATTTTTATAGCCCAAATTCGGCTGACTTGACTAGCACGGCCGTTTTTATCTGGTGGCGTCCAGCGCCCCACGGCACAATAGGCCCACCGACTAAACCAAACAGATTAGACACATGCCTGCAATCACAACGACAAAAAACCACGCCACGCCCGGCAAAGCCATGCTGGCTTCGGTCACCGGCTACGCCATGGACGGCTTTGACTTGCTGATCCTCGGCTTTATGCTGCCGGCCATCAGTATCGAAATGGGATTGAGTTCTTCCGCCGCCGGTTCGCTGGTCACCTGGACGCTGATCGGCGCCGTACTGGGCGGGGTGATTTTCGGTCACCTCAGCGATCGCTTTGGTCGTATCCGGGTATTGACCATCACCATCCTGATGTTCTCGGTGTTTACCGGCCTTTGTGCCCTGGCACAAGGCTACTGGGATTTGCTCGCCTACCGTACGCTGGCGGGCATCGGGCTGGGCGGGGAGTTCGGTATCGGCATGGCGCTGATCGCCGAAGCCTGGCCGGCGGAAAAACGCAATCGAGCCTCGGCCTACGTGGGCATGGGCTGGCAGCTTGGCGTATTGGCGGCGGCGTTTCTCACCCCGTTACTGCTGACGCATATCGGCTGGCGCGGCATGTTCCTGGTGGGCTTGTTGCCCGCACTGGCGTCGTTCCTGATCCGCCGCACCCTGGGAGAACCGGAAGCGTTCGTCCGCCAGCAAAGCACCGGTGAACAGCTCTCTTTCGCCCAACGTATCAGGCTGCTGTTCAAAGACCGCGCCACCAGCAAGGCCAGTATCGGTATTTTTATTTTGTGCTCGGTGCAGAACTTCGGCTATTACGGGCTGATGATTTGGATGCCGACCTACCTGGCCAAAAACTTCGGTTTCTCATTAACCAAGTCAGGCCTGTGGACAGCGGTTACGGTGATCGGCATGACGTTCGGTATCTGGCTGTTTGGCGTCTTGGCCGACCGCTTCAGCCGCTGGAAGATTTTTATCAGCTATCAGATCGGTGCGGTGGTGATGGTAGTGGTCTATGCGCAACTTAGCGACCCGACGTTAATGCTGTTTGCCGGCGCGCTGATGGGAATGTTCGTTAATGGGATGATTGGCGGCTACGGCGCGTTGATCTCCGATACTTACCCGGTACAGGCGCGCGCTACCGCACAAAACATTTTGTTCAATCTGGGGCGAGGCGTTGGCGGCCTGGGGCCATTGGTGATCGGCGCATTGGTGACGCAGGTATCCTTCGCTGCGGCAATCAGCCTGCTGGCGGCGATTTATCTGCTGGATATTTATGCCACGCTGTTCCTGCTGCCTAAAAAACAGGTCGATGGCGATACGCTGGGGGCGATTGGTTAACAACTGAGATGAATTCGAGCAGGGTTAAGCCTGTTGACGGCTTAAAGCATAAATCCGTATAAAAAGTTGAGGGCACTGCGCTAACAGTGCCCTCGGTTCGTTTTATAGCAGTCCCGCTACACAGTGTGCTCCCTGCTCAATCCTTGAAAACTTTTCCTGCGGCCATCCTGACCAAACCATCCTGGCGTTGTCCCGTAACATCATCCTGATGCGGTTCCTCAGTCTTCATGACCCGCCAACCATCCTTTGCCGGCTCTCAATCTCCATCCTGGAGGTGTCCCTGGTTTCAATCCTGAAACATCCTGGCATCTCCTGACGCCGTCCTTCGCTCTTCACTGAGCGCATCCACTTCTTCTTCCTGAAGCTGCATCATCCTGATGCTTTCCAGCTCCGCCGTATCCCTTCCGGTGAACATAAGATCGCTCAATTATCCCGGGTTCACAAGAGCTTACCGGCAGGCTGACGGAAAATTAATGCTAAGAGTTATCCTAAAGAAAAACTAACCAATTGATCTGGATAACAATAAAATCCATCTCAGCGACAATGCGGTGAAAATTAAAAGCGATCTCTCACAGCCCGTGTGCGAGATATCTCACACGGGATACGGTTAAATTAGCGTCAAGCGTCAATCCGCGGGCGCAATGCATCGAGGAAATTGCCCAACGACGCCGCCAGTAAGGTGCGCTTATCGCTGCCAAATTGCTCCAGCACCACATTCCCACTGACGTTGCACAAAGAGACCAGAGTCATTTCTGATTCGGTGGTTGCCAGGAACAGCGTCGGGGACAGTTTCAAACGTTTTTGCGTTACCAGATGACCGATCAGGTTTTCCTGCAGGCGGATAAAATCGTCTTCGCTCCATACCTGCAGCAAGGTCAAATGATGTTCGCCGAACTGCGCACCCATATCGCCAGCATACTGCTGGGTATAAAACAGATTGATGTCCGGCTGCAGACGAAGCTCAAGCGCAGTCTCTACCTTTTCCAGCGTTGCGGCCGGGGTGAAGGGTTGCGGCAACCACAGCGCCTGGTCATCACGGTTTTCGACCAGGCAGGGCGACGGCACGCCGTACAGCTCCTGACTTGCCGGCGCATGACCGCGCTCCTGCTGCCAAAGCTCAACATAACGCTGGGTAAATTCACGCAGGGCGTGCGGTACATCGTGGTCCATATTTTTTCTCGCATACGGTAAACTGGCGACCATTGTACCTATCTCTCACCAAGGTGACAGCAGATGTCCTCCGACCAAGCCCCCTCCCTGTCGGAACTGACGCTGGGCAAAGCCTGACAATCTACGCACGTTGCCCCCGTCGCGGCGGGCAGGACATCAATCCCTGGCGCAGCAAAACGGACTTTGTCCCGTTTCGAGGTCGTCCGACACGCCAATAGTGCGAAACATTGCTCAACAACTGAGCTAACGAGTGGTTTGTGTTGGTAAAAATCGGGGGACGGCGGTAAGGTTAAATCAGGTGCGCCGGGCATTCCGGTCGGGTTTTGCCGCCGTGCCCTGACAATAACGAGATGCTGTTTTGCTGCGTATGGATTACTACTGCCCCGTTCCGGGTGCAAAGGAGTTACCTTGATTACACACATCAGCCCGCTTGGCTCTATGGATTTGCTGTCGCAGCTGGAAGTAGACATGCTGAAGCGTACCGCCAGCAGTGATCTATACCGTTTGTTCCGCAACTGTTCGCTGGCCGTTTTGAACTCCGGCAGCCAGACCGACAACAGCAAACAGCTGCTGTCACGCTACGAAACCTTTGATATCAACGTGCTGCGCCGTGAGCGCGGTGTGAAACTGGAACTGGTTAACCCACCGGAAGACGCCTTTGTCGACGGTCGAATTATCCGCTCGCTGCAGGCCAACCTGTTCGCCGTGCTGCGCGATATTCTGTTCGTTCACGGGCAGATCGACAGCGCCGGCCGTTTCCAGCATCTGAATCTGGAAAACTCGGCCCACATTACCAACCTGGTGTTCTCTATCCTGCGTAACGCCCGTGCGTTGCACCTCGATGAGGATCCTAACCTGGTGGTGTGCTGGGGCGGCCATTCGATCAATGAAAATGAATACCTTTATGCCCGCAAGGTCGGCAGCCAACTGGGCCTGCGCGAGCTGAATATCTGTACCGGCTGCGGACCGGGTGCCATGGAAGCGCCGATGAAAGGCGCCGCCGTGGGCCACGCCCAGCAGCGCTACCGCAACAGCCGTTTTATCGGCATGACCGAACCTTCAATCATTGCCGCAGAACCGCCAAACCCGCTGGTCAATGAGCTGGTTATCATGCCGGACATCGAAAAACGCCTGGAGGCCTTCGTCCGTATTGCCCACGGTATCATCATCTTCCCGGGCGGCGTTGGCACGGCGGAAGAACTGCTGTATCTGCTGGGTATTCTGATGAACCCTGAAAACAGCGAACAGGTCTTGCCGCTGATCCTCACCGGGCCAAAAGAGAGCGCCGACTATTTCCGCGTGTTGGACGAGTTCATCATGAACACGCTGGGGGACGCAGCGCGCCGCCATTACACCATCATCATCGACGATCCGGCCGAAGTGGCGCGGCAGATGAAAAAAGCCATGCCGCTGGTGAAAGAAAACCGCCGCAATACCGGCGATGCCTACAGCTTCAACTGGTCTATTCGCATCGCGCCGGATCTGCAATTGCCGTTCGAGCCGAGCCATGAAAATATGGCGAATCTCAACCTGTATCCGGACCAGCCGGCCGAACAGTTGGCCGCTGCGCTACGCCGCGCGTTTTCCGGCATCGTCGCCGGCAACGTGAAGGAAAATGGCATTCATGCCATCGAACAGTTCGGCCCGTACAAGCTGCACGGCGAACCGCAGATGATGAAACAGATGGACAGCCTGTTGCAGGGCTTCGTCGCTCAACACCGTATGAAGCTGCCGGGCAGCGCCTATGTGCCCTGCTACGAAATAGTCGCTTAATGAACTCTCCGGGGCGGCTTAATAACCGCCCTTCTTTTTACCTGACTTTTCCGCCTTTACTCTATATGGATTTCAAGTTGCAGCCAGGCGGTAAGCGTGTTCATCCCCGGAGCTTACTTGGGGGGAGTACGTGAAGTCAGCAACGTTGCAGCTTGAAAGACGACGAGTTAATGCCTATACACCTACTGATTGTCGACGCCCTCAACCTCATCCGCCGCATTCACGCCGTGCAGGGGTCTCCCTGTGTCAACGCCTGCCAGCACGCCGTGCAACAGTTGATCCAGCACAGCCGCCCAACGCACGCGGTGGCGGTATTCGACGAGGACGATCGCAGCGAAAGCTGGCGTCATCAGATCCTGCCCGACTATAAGGCTGGACGTTCGCCGATGCCGGAGAATCTGCAGCAGGAAATGCCGCAGCTTCGCCAGGCGTTCGAGGCTCTCGGCGTTGGCTGTTGGCACTCACCAGGCAATGAAGCGGACGATCTGGCGGCAACGCTGACGGCCAAAGTCGCCGGCGGCGGCCATCAGGTCACTATTGTGTCCACCGACAAAGGTTACTGTCAGTTGTTGGCACCCAGCGTGCAAATCCGCGATTACTTTCAAAAGCGCTGGCTGGATATGCCGTTTGTGCAGCAGGAGTTTGGGGTATCGCCACAGCAGTTGGCGGACTACTGGGGATTGGCGGGGATCAGTAGCAGCAAGATCCCTGGCGTAGCCGGCATCGGACCGAAAACGGCGGTATTGCTGTTGCAGCAGGCAGGTTCGCTGGACGGGCTCTACCAGGCCCTGGAGCAGGTGCCGGAGAAATGGCGCGGTAAACTGCAACAACACCGCGACATGGCTTATGTCAGTAAAAAGGTCGCCACCTTGCGCACCGACCTGACGTTAACCGGTAACCTGCAGCAACTGCGGTTACCGGCATAAACCAGGGCGCTGCAGAAAGCGCCCGCTCAATTAATCACGCTCGTCGCGACGACCAGCCACGGCAGACCACATACGGCGAACGTGCACGGTAACTTCTTCACGATCGTGGTACAGCTGCTTGGCATGGATTTGCGAGCTGATACCCGCCGCATCCAGCGCTTCCCTGATCGACTGCAGGTTCTGCGAAACCTCTTCGTAGCGTTTTTTCATCGGCAACTTCAGGTTGAAGATCGCCTCGCGACACCAGCCTTTCACCAGCCATTGGATCATCAAGCTGGTCACCTTCGCAGGTTTTTCCACCATGTCACACACCAGCCAGTAAATCTTGCTGCTGGAAGGTTCATATCTGAACCCGTCGGCGCGGTGATGGGTTACCTGTCCGGTATCCATCAGGCTTGGCGCCATCGGGCCATTGTCCACCGCGTGCACCATCATGCTGCGTTGCACCAGTTGGTAGGTCCAACCGCCCGGACAGGCCCCCAGATCGACCGCATGCATACCGCTGGCCAAACGCTCGTCCCACTCGTCGGCGGGGATAAACACGTGGAATGCCTCTTCCAGCTTCAGCGTAGAACGGCTTGGCGCGTCGGAAGGGAATTTAAGGCGCGGAATGCCCATATAGAACGGTGAGTTGTTGTTGCTGAAGGAGTAACCGACATAACAGCAACCCGGCGCGATAAAGAACACGTGCACCACCGGACGGGTTGCATTCTCACGGGCCATCAACACTTTCTGCTCACGCATCGCGGCGCGCAACGGCACCGTCAGTTTGCGGCAGAACTTCATCAGCTCTTTGCTTTCGTTGGTGTCCGGCACTTCTACTCGCAGCTCACCACCACGGTCGACCACGCCAATCAGCATGCCAACGATCGGTGATACGCGATCTTCCGGCGGCAAATCACGCAGCAGTTCGCCCACCACCAGCATCTGGCGGGCAAAAATCAGCTCGCGGAACGGAATTTCCCGCGCCAGGCGATCGGCATCGTCCGGTTGGTAGCACTCAAAAAGCACGTAGCCGCTGTTGTCCTTCACTCTGGCGAAGCCAAACACTTCCAGCTCGGCAGCCTTGGCGGTAATTTCCGCCGCACACTCTTTTTCAAAACCCTGGCGGCAATACAACGCAATCTTATTCATGGCGCTCGGCCTTTTTCCTCAGACGCAAAGCGCCAATCAACATCAATACCCAACCGGCCAGGAAACACACGCCGCCAATCGGCGTGATATAGACCCAGACCTTCAGGTGCGACAGCGCCAGGCAGTACAGGCTGCCGCTGAACAGTACGGTGCCGAGCGCCAATAACGCCCCGCTCCAGTAAAACCACAGGCTGACACGGCGTTGCATCGCCACTGCCAGTGCCAGGATCGTCAGGGTATGAAAGCCCTGATATTCCAGCCCGGTACGGATCCAGGCCATCTCGTTAGCGCCCAGCGTGCCACTTAATACGTGTGCGCCAAACGCGCCCAGAGCAACAAATACAAAACCGCTGATAGCGGCAAAAATCAGCATTGAACGACTGCTCATCGTTATTTACCTTTATTGAAAAAAACCGGCGGCGACAAAACGGCGACCGGCCTCATTGTTCGTAGCGAAAGCGGAACTTTTCTTGCTCGCTGGCTGCCCGCGCCAGGATCCACTGACGAAAGGCGGCTATTTTACCCAGTTCTGCCTGACTGTCATGACATACCAGATAAAAAGCATTTTTACTGACCAGGACGTCGTTAAACGGGCATACCAATCGCCCGGCTTCGATCTCGGTCTGCGCCATCACGTTATTGACCAGCGCAATCCCCTGCCCATGCACTGCCGCCTGAACCACCATGGCGCTGTGGCTGAAAATCGGCCCCTGCTGTACATTGATGTGCTGCAACCCCAACTGGCGCGTGTAGGCCAGCCAATCGCGGCGTGAAGTATCATGCAGTAGCGTGTGATAAGCCAGATCGCTCGTCATTTTTAACGCATGTTCGCCGGTAAGCAGGCTGGGAGAGCATACCGGCAGCAGGTATTCCGCGTATAAACGCTCGGCGCGCAACCCAGTCCAGTTGCCGCGACCATAGAAAATCGCCACGTCCACGTCATCCGCCAGCTTGTCTTCTTCACGGTCCACCGCCTGGATACGCACGTCAATTCCCGGATAAGCTGAGTTAAAGCCGGACAGGCGGGGCACCAGCCACTGAATGGCAAAACTCGGGGGCAAACTGACGGTCAGTGCACCCTTGGCGCTGCGCGCCTGTAACTTGCGCGTTGCCTCATTGATCGAGGAGAAGATTTCCTTGATATCCAGATAATAACTTTGCCCTTCTTCCGTCAGCAACAGCGAGCGGTTGCGGCGCCGAAACAGCTTCAGGCCGAGGAAGTCCTCCAGCGACTTGATCTGGTGGCTCACCGCGGCTTGGGTGACAAACAGTTCTTCAGCCGCTTTGGTAAAACTCAGATGACGAGCAGCCGCGTCAAAGACCCGCAGTGCATTCAGAGGTGGTAAGCGTTTAGACATTTATTAGCTACTTTTGTGTAACAATATTCCGAGTGATTCGGCATAAAAAATCAGGCGGCGTGGTGTGCGGTGCAAAAGGCACAGAACAACAAAGCGCTACCATTAGTTTTTTTAATCCGAGCCATTATAAATTGTCCGTTGAGCATGCGCCAGCAAATACCTATAGTGGCGGCACTTCCCGGGCCGGAACGAAAAGGGAGTGGGTGTCGAGGACGCCGATGAACTTTTGGCTTGTGGTTGTGATGTTGTGTTTGCAAATTGTCTGGCAATCCAGACGTGGTAGCTAAGCTACTGTTTTTTCACTTCCTGTACATTTACCCTGTCTGTCCATAGTGATTTTATGCAGCACCGCAAGCTTTGCGGTGCTTTTTTTTGCCTGACGTTTACTGGTTGCTTTCAACCATTTCTTTCACGTCGGAGCGGTTGATCTGCTGCTCAACACCGTTGGCATCTTTATAGCTGATCATCCCGGTGTCGTTGTCCACTTTTGGCTTGCCGTCAGCGACAATAGTGCGCCCATCATTGGTGTGCATCACGTAATTGCTGGAGCAGGCTGCCAGGGTGAACGTAAGCATCAGAGCAGAGATAACTGCGGCTGTCTTCTTCATTGTGGACTCCTTGTAGTTTTAAATGCTGTAAAAAACCCTTTCTATTATTCAACGCCATTATTTAGCGCGTACTTATTAGCATAACAAACTTTCCCAAGATTGCCAGGCGATAAGTCCTAATGGTCGTGATAGCTTGTCTCCAGCCGTAAAATAAGACAGGATCAGTGATTGACTCCAGCCAGTGATAATCAGGGTATGACGCCTTTTAATCCCATCGACTTCCGTAATCAGTTTCCTGCATTGCAGCAGGCGGGCATTTATCTCGACAGCGCCGCCACCGCATTAAAACCTCTGGCGGTCATCGCCGCTACGCAGCAGTTTTATCGTGACGATGCGGCAACGGTGCATCGTAGCCAGCATAGGGCCGCACAGGACCTGACTGCCCGTTTCGAGCAGGCGCGCCAACAGGTCGCTACACTGATCAACGCCCCTTCAGCCGATGATATTATCTGGACCCGCGGCACCACCGAAGCCATCAACCTGATAGCGCAGAGCTATGCTCGCCCACTGCTGCAACCGGGTGACGAAATTCTGGTGAGCGAGGCCGAGCATCACGCCAATCTGATCCCCTGGTTGATAGTGGCAGAGCAAACCGGAGCTCGGGTGGTAAAACTGCCCCTTGGTGCAGATCGCCTGCCGGACCTGACATTGTTGCCTGGCCTGCTCAACGCCAAAACCCGTCTGCTGGCACTGGGGCAAATGTCCAACGTCACCGGCGGCTGCCCGGATCTGGCGTATGCCATCACTTTGGCCCACCGCGCCGGCGCACGCGTGATGATCGACGGCGCGCAAGGCATAGTGCACTGCCCTGCCGATGTTCAGCGACTTGATATTGATTTCTACGCTTTCTCCGGCCACAAACTCTACGGCCCAACCGGCATAGGGGCGCTATATGGCAAGAGCGAGTTATTGGCGCAAATGGCACCGTGGCAGGGCGGCGGCAAGATGCTGACCCAGGCATCGTTCGAGGGGTTCACGCCGCAAAAGCCTCCTCACTGCTTTGAAGCAGGCACGCCTAATATCGCCGGCGTGTTGGGGTTAGCCGCCGCACTGGAGTGGCTTGGCAATCAGGACATGTTGGCTGCCGAACGCTACAGCCGTGGCCTGGCCGATAACGCCGAACAAAGGTTGGGGGGATTACCGGGCTTTCGCAGCTTCCGTTGCTCAGGCTCCAGCCTGCTGGCATTCGATATTGCCGGCATCCACCACAGCGACATCGTCACCCTGCTGGCAGAACAAGGCATCGCCGTACGTGCCGGCCAGCACTGCGCCCAACCGCTGATGGCGGCGCTCGGGGTCAGTGGGACGCTGCGCGCCTCCTTTGCACCTTATAACACCCTGGAAGATGTCGATGCTTTGGTCGCAGCCCTGATCAACGCCATCGACCTGCTGGCCGACTAGACTGAATGAACACCGGAGACGCTATGCTTGCCCCTCATCCCTTTGGCCGTGAAATCACCGCCGAGGCGCTAATCGAAAAATTTACCGCGCTGAAACAGTGGGAAGATCGCTATCGCCAACTGATTATGTTGGCAAAGCAGCTGCCCCCGTTGCCGGAAGCATTACGTGCAGCGGAAATGGAATTGAGCGGCTGTGAAAACCGGGTCTGGCTGGGGCATCAGTTGCAGGCGGACGGGACGCTGCATTTTTATGGCGACAGCGAAGGTCGTATCGTACGCGGCCTGTTGGCGGTGCTGCTGACGGCGGTAGAAGGAAAAACGCCGCAACAAATCGCGGCGATGGACCCCTTGGGGTTGTTTGATCAGTTGGCGCTACGCGCCCAGCTCAGCGCCACCCGAGCCAGTGGACTGGAAGCGCTGGCTGCCGCTGTGAAAGCGATCGGCGCCCGCTACGCCTGACGCGCGGCTTTCGCTACCATCTTTTTCAGCGCGTGGGAAACGGCGACAAAGCCAAAGGTCGCGGTAACCATGGTTGCCGCACCGAATCCCGCACTGCAATCCATTCTTTTTGGCCCTTCTGCGGTGCTGCGCGACGCGCAAACGCTGCCATCCGGCTGCGGATAAACCAAGGGTTCGCTGGAAAACACGCAGTCGATGCCCAGCTTGCCCTTGCTGCTCTTCACCACGTTGAAATCATTTTTCAGCCGCTCACGCAGCTTGGCCGCCAGCGGATCCTGTATGGTTTTCGCCAGATCAACCACCGCAATCTGGGTCGGGTCTATCTGTCCACCGGCACCGCCGGTGGTGACCACAGGTATCTTGTAGCGTCGACAATAAGCCAACAGTGCCGCCTTCGGCCGCACGCTGTCAATCGCGTCAATGACGTAGCTGAAATTGTTATCGAGCAGCTCGGCAACGTTGTCCGCCGTAATGAAATCGTCAATGCAGGTCACCCGACACTCTGGGTTGATCGCCAGAATACGCTCCGCCATCACTTCCGTTTTTGACTGCCCGACATGTTGGCGCAGCGCATGAATTTGACGGTTGGTGTTGGTGACGCAGACATCGTCCATATCAATCAGCGTAATAGCGCCGATGCCGGTACGCGCCAGCGCTTCTGCCGCCCAGGAGCCCACGCCGCCGATGCCAATCACGCAAATGTGCGCCTGGGCAAACAGCGCCAACGCCTGCTGACCGTATAAACGTGCCGTGCCGCCAAAACGCTGCAGATAGGCTTCAGAATAGGCTGTGCTCATAACGCTTTGATTACCTTAACTTTGCAAATGATAAGGGCCGGAGGATCCGGCCCTTAAGATTATTGACAAAGGGGGATAAAAGCGTGGTTTTTCCCCCTTTGTGTTATCAGCCGAAAATCAATAAATTGATTTTCCTGATTATTTTCAAAATCTTTAGCGCCTGCCACCAAACATTATATGTTTGTCTGCAGTCTCGAGGGCCGGAGGATCCGGCCCTCGCGGGTCAATATCGGTATACCCGTTGCCTTTCAAGCCACAGTCAGACGACCAGCCTGAAATTTATCGGGTAAAGCCTGATGCCGTTAACGGGTGACCAACAGCGAACCGCCGGAGGCGGAGCTGGTCTGGCTGGTAAACAGCGGCGCGTTTACGTTGGCGCCTTTGAGCACCCAAACGCGGCCATAGTGGTTGTAATAACCCGCCGAGTGACCGGCGTCAGCCCCGATGCCCTGGTACATATCGAAGTGCTGGCCTTTGATCGCCCCACCGACGTCCAGCGCCACCATCAGACGCATCTCATATTTTCCCGTGAATTTACCCTTGTTGTCCAGCAGTGGCACTTCCGCCAGCAGCGTGGTGCCCGCCGGGATCAGTGAACGGTCGGAGGCCACCGAGGCTTTGGCGATCAGCGGCACCGCACTGGCGCCCCGTACCGGTGCAAAGGCCTCCGGACGGAAGAAGACAAAGGAAGGGTTTTGTTCCAGCAGCTCACGCACTTCTGCCGCGCTGTGGGTATCCGCCCACTGACGAATCGCCTGCATCGACATATCTGCCTTCGCCACTTCACCGCGATCGATCAGTACCTTGCCAATGCTGCGATAAGCATGGCCGTTCTTGCCGCCGTAGCCGAAGAACACCAACGGTTGACCGTTGCCGTAATCCACATAGCCACTGCCCTGGACTTCCATCATAAAGTTGTCCATCAGGGAGTTGGTGTACGCCACGATATAACGGTCATCCAACGCGCCTGAGTAAATACCCGCGCGATCGGGCAGGCGGCCTTTTCCTTTTGGCGGCATGCGGTACAGCGGATAACGGAACTCACCCTGCTGGGTATAGCGCGCCTGCACTACCGGCGTGTAATAACCGGTAAACTGAACGTTGCCGTAGTTGTCTACGCCTTCCATCTGGTAAGCGCTGAGGCCGTACTGGTTCAGATTGCGCGTATCGGCGCCGGAGGCCATCCAGTTCTGTACTGCCTGATAGGTGGTGTTGTTGCGATTAAAAAGTGAAGGAGAAGCGTATTTAATCTCCATCAGCTGATCTGAATAATCCTTGGCATTTACAGGAACCCCTTTCGCGTTGGGTTGATTCACCAACTCCAGCGACTGATCCAGGCGTCCATCCTTATATTGCTGTCCCCGATCGGTCGGCTTTGACGAACAGCCTGCCAGTATCGCTACCACTAACCCGCCCAGCAGGTATTTGCCCCAACGTCCTTTCATCGCGCACACTCTCAACTGATATGATCTACCGGCGAACGATAACAAACGCCCATAGATAAAGGAATCGCCGCCTATAAAAAAAGCCCTCGGCCGGATAATGATGAAAAAGAACGCAAGTTGCGGACTTATTCGACAGAAAGGCTGTTTTAGTTCAATAAAATGCAAAAAGGGTTGCAACAAAATGCACGGAGAGTATAGTGCGCTTCCATCGGACGCGGGGTGGAGCAGCCTGGTAGCTCGTCGGGCTCATAACCCGAAGGTCGTCGGTTCAAATCCGGCCTCCGCAACCAACCGATACTGCAAGAGCAGTATCAAGTAAGTGTTGGATTCGATGAAAAAAGTATTATACGGACGCGGGGTGGAGCAGCCTGGTAGCTCGTCGGGCTCATAACCCGAAGGTCGTCGGTTCAAATCCGGCCCCCGCAACCAACCGATACTGTACCAGCGGTATCTTATGAAAGTTGGTTTACGATAATACAAGCATTAAGACGGACGCGGGGTGGAGCAGCCTGGTAGCTCGTCGGGCTCATAACCCGAAGGTCGTCGGTTCAAATCCGGCCTCCGCAACCAATCTTAATGACCACAGATAAGCACCTTAACGGGTGTTTTTTTGTATCTGAAATCCACCAATCCCGATTTCACTCCCGCGAACAACGCCCTCTCCCTGACGTCCATGAAATCAGGTTAGCACACCCGATCAATCATAATGACTTTCACGTTTTTGCAGCCACATCCCCCCAATGGCTAACGCCGATACCACCGCCGGCACCGCCGCAAGCAGCAACAGATCGGATGCCATCCAATGGCGGGCAATCAGTGCAGCCCCCAATAGAGGCCCGAGCATCGAAGCGCCCCGCCCTATACCCAGCCCCCAACCTAAACCGGTTGAACGCAAAAATGTCGGGTAACCGCCGGCAGCCAGCGCATTTACCCCCGGCATGCCGCCGACGACGAAAACGCCTGTAACAAAGACCGAGCTGAACAGTATCAGCAGATTTTTCGGCTCAAAACCTATCGCGGCTATTGAAAGGGCCGCAATTGAAAAGCCGGTGATAAGCACGCTGTAAGCCCCGAATTTATCAATCAGGCGACCCAGCGCCAAGGTGCCTAAAACCCCGCCAAACTGTAATGCTCCCGTGGCTAAATTGGCGATTTCCAGCGACAGGCCCGCGTCCTTGATCAGGGTTGGCAGCCAATTTGCCAAAAAATAGAGATCGATAAGATTCATAAAATTCACCAGCCAAAGCAGCAAGGTGAACGCAGCACGGTTATCTCGAAAGAGATCAACCACCGTGGCTTTGGCGCGCTGCATGCCCATGTGGCTGTTGGAAAGATCGACGCTCATGGCCTGCTGCTCCGGAAACACTTTTCGCAAGGTTGAACGAATTGCCGCTTCTCCCTTTCCGCATCTCAACATCCATTGTGCCGACTCCGGCAGGTAAGCCCACATAGAAATCGCCAGGATAATCGGCAAAAGCCCCCCGAGAATAAAAATAGCCTGCCAGCCAACGAGCGGGATCAGCAAAGCCGCGGTAACGCCACCCAGCCCACCGCCGATCGCAAAAAAACAGGTTATCGCGGTGATATAGGTCGCTCGCTGGCGTAAGGGGCTGTATTCGACAACCAACGCAATACAGTTGGGCATCACGCCGCCTAAGGCTATACCGGCAAGGAAACGGAACGCCATCAGTTGGTTAACATTCTGGGCGAAGGCAGAGCACAGGGTGAATACGCCAAAAATGAGTGTGGCAGAAATGATGGACGGCCTACGCCCGATGCGATCGGCAAGCCAGCCCAGAGCAAAGGCACCGATGGCAATGCCGGCCAAGCCGGCGCTAAACACCGGGCCCAGCACCGCGGTTTCCAGCGACCAGGCATCCCGAATGGCCGGTGCGGCATAACCCATAGCCTGGATATCGAAACCATCACACAGTAGACAAAGCGCGCACATAGTCAGCAACAGCACTTGGCCGCGACGCGTCCCCGTGCTGTCTACCATTTCCTGAATGCTCTGCATTCCTTCGTTTGCGGACATTGACACGGGATATCCTTTTTCATGTGAATAAAATATATTTTTAAATAGAATATATTTTTTATTCCCTGTCAATGTGCAACACGGATTTTGCGCGCCGGTGTCTCAGAGTGTGAGCGAATCGACGAACCAGGATCTGGAGCCTTAGCAGATGAGGAATGGGGAGTCACGCTTATTGCAGCCAACCATTGGCTTGACGATTGCCGGTGAAGGGGCAACGAAATGGGTGCTGCCGATAGGATTCGCGAGCTTTTCGTCGCCAGTTTCAGGGACAATCAGGGATAGGAAGACTTGGCAAAACATTCGCCGTTGGGGCAAACTCCGGCTTGTTCAGGAATACAGTTATTGCGAAAGCGCAGCGGTCTGTAGATCCCCGCCGCCTCCCTCTAGCTGCGTGCAACCGCACCGCCGTTAGCAAAATACGCTTTGATACCTGCGAGAATAGACTCCGCCACCTGCTGCTGGAAATGGGCAGTACGCAGTTTGCGCTCTTCCTCTATGTTGCTGATAAATGCCGTTTCAACCAGGATAGAGGGGATATCCGGCGCCTTTAACACCGCAAAACCGGCCTGATCGACACGATTCTTATGCAAACGGTTAATTTTACCCATTCGGTTAAGCACTTCCTTGCCGAATTTCAGGCTGTCGTTGATGGTTGCGGTTTGTAGCAAATCAAACATGGTGTGATCCAAATAGCGATCGCCGCTTTTGCTGACACCGCCGATTTGGTCCGATTCGTTCTGGGTCTGCGCCAGGAACTTGGCCGCCGAGCTGGTGGCCCCCTTGGTCGACAGCGCAAATACCGACGAACCGCGCGCGGCACGGTTGGTGAAGGCATCCGCATGGATCGACACAAACAGATCGGCGCGCTGCTTACGTGCCTTAGCCACCCTCACCTTAAGCGGAATGAAGACGTCCTCATTGCGCGTCATAAACACCTTCATGTTCGGCTCACGCTTGATTAAGGTGCTCAGGCGGCGGGCAATCTGCAGTACGATATCTTTTTCACGCGTTTTGAATTTGCCAATCGCACCGGGATCCTCGCCGCCGTGGCCGGGATCCAGCATGATGACAATAGGCCGATCGCGCCCTGCTTTACCGGCCTGCGGTGCTTCCGCCGGTAAAGTGCGCTCAAGATCGCCCTTGTTGTAATCTTCCAGTAACGCCAACAGTGGATCATAGTCTTCGCCGCTGCCGCCCTTGCTCGGGTACAGATCCATCACCAGACGATTGCGGTATTCCGGCACCGGCGCCAATGTAAACATGTGGGGCGTGACGCTGCGTTTAAGCTCCAGCACCAGCCTGACGGTGTTTTGATCGAACTGGCCGACACGCGCCTGTTTCAGGTAAGGATCGTCGTCGCGTACCTGGCCGACAATGCCCTTAAGCACGCTGTTGAGCTGCACGCCCTCGATATCCACCACCACGCGATCGGGATTGGTCAACGCAAACTGTTTATATTTCAGTTCAACGTTAGATTCGAGCGTCACTCGGGTATAGGTAGACGAAGGCCAGACACGTACGGCGATGACGTGCGACGAAGCGGCGACGCCTACGCGACTCACACTCAGCAACCAGCTAGCGGCAACCCCCTGCAATAAACGACGGCGGCCCAGATTGTGATTTGAGTTTGGCATGCGACTCCGGCAGTGGTAACAGATTAAAACAGATGAAAAAAACACCAGTAAACGGGAATGCCGAAAACTTTAACCAATCATTCCGGCGCTGTCATCAGAAAATCTTTTTATGGTTTTTCAATTTATTAACGATTCAGCGCCCTTAGCAAAGATATAGAGACAATTTCCCGCTTGCCATCAGGCCAAGAAAAGAATAAAAATACAAAAATACCGTATAAATATGCAGATGAGGTTTGGCCGTGAAGGAACGTAGTACAGAGCTGGTCCAAGGATTCCGTCACTCAGTTCCCTATATCAACGCCCACCGTGGCAAGACGTTTGTCGTCATGCTTGGCGGGGAAGCCATCGAACATGAGAACTTTTCCAACATCGTCAACGATATCGGGCTGCTGCATAGCCTGGGCATTCGTTTGGTGGTGGTCTATGGCGCACGGCCGCAAATCGACGTTAATTTGGCGCAGCATAATTACGAACCGATTTATCACAAACATACGCGCGTTACCGACGCCCACACCCTTGAGCTGGTTAAACAAGCAGCAGGCCTGTTGCAACTGGATATCACCGCCAGGCTGTCAATGAGCCTCAACAACACACCGCTGCAGGGTGCGCATATCAACGTGGTTAGCGGTAACTTTATCATTGCCCAACCGCTGGGTATCGATGACGGTGTGGATTACTGCCACAGCGGCCGCATCCGTCGTATTGATGAAGAAGCCATTCATCGTCAGCTCGACAGCAACGCCATTGTGCTGATCGGCCCGGTTGCCGTTTCGGTTACCGGCGAAAGCTTTAACCTGACGTCAGAGGAAGTGGCGACCCAGTTGGCCATCAAGCTGAAAGCCGAGAAGATGATCGGCTTCTGCTCGTCTCAAGGGGTCACCGATCAGGAAGGCAATATCATTTCCGAACTGTTTCCCAACGATGCGCAGAAACGCATCGAAGAACTGGAAGAGAGCGGTGATTACCATTCGGGCACCGTGCGCTTCCTGCGCGGCGCGGTAAAGGCCTGTCGCAGCGGCGTACGCCGCAGCCACCTGATCAGCTATCAGGAAGACGGTGCGTTGGTGCAGGAATTGTTCTCACGCGATGGTATCGGCACCCAAATCGTCATGGAGAGCGCGGAACAGGTGCGCCGGGCCACGATTAACGACATCGGCGGCATCCTCGAACTGATCCGTCCGCTTGAACAGCAAGGCATTTTGGTTCGCCGCTCACGTGAGCAGTTGGAAATGGAGATCGACAAGTTCACCATTATTGAACGCGATAACCTGACCATCGCCTGCGCGGCGCTGTATCCGTTCCCGGAAGAGAAAATCGGCGAGATGGCCTGCGTGGCGGTGCACCCGGATTACCGCAGCTCATCACGCGGTGAAATGTTGCTGCAGCGGGTGGAGAGTCAGGCGCGCCAGATGGGCCTGCGTAAACTGTTCGTGCTGACCACTCGCAGCATCCACTGGTTCCAGGAGCGCGGGTTCACCCCGGCGGAAGTTGACGTGCTGCCAATGCAAAAACAGGCGCTGTACAACTACCAACGCCGTTCCAAAATTCTGCTGGCCGATCTGTAACCCGCGCGGGCGCAGCATGCTGCGCCCCAAGCTCTCTCTTAACCCGTTATCTGTAACCGCTCTGCCAACCCACTGCGGCGTTGGGTCGGGGTGCGGATCGCCCGTAGTAAAACGGCTTCGGTGGCATACAGCGAAAGCTGCTTCCTCGCCCGGGTAATCGCGGTATACACCAGTTCCCGGGTCAGCACCGGCAAGAAATGATTGGGCAGTACCAGTACCGTATGATCGAACTCCGAGCCCTGCGATTTATGCACCGTCATCGCATAGGCGGTTTCATGCGCCGGTAAACGGCTCGGCTGCACCGACTTAATGCTACCGTCCGGCAGTTGGAAATGAACGCGCAGCTCGCCGCTCTCATCTCGCAAAGCAATACCGATATCACCGTTGAACAACCCCAGCGCGCTGTCATTACGCCCAATCATCACCGGACGCCCCGGATACCAGCGCCCCGCAGTTCCTGGCTTACGCTGGATCAAACCGGCGCGTTGCAGTCCCGTTTCAATACGCTCATTCAACCCGGCAATACCGAATGGCCCCTCTCGTAGCGCGCATAGCACCTGGAATTGGCCAAACGCAGCCAGTATCGTCACCGCGTCAGCACCTGTCGCCACCTGCTGCAGATAATCACGATAGCCCGCCACGCACGCATCCAAAAGTGCCTGATAGTCTTGCGTTTCCGCCAACGGGTGCCCCGTAACGTCACTGAAATTGCCGCCCAGCGCCCATGCTGCCTTCTTGCCATCCCCGGCATTTACCGCAAAGGCCAGTTGACCAATGCCCGAGTTGGCATCAAAGCGATAGCTCTTGCGCAGCAGGCACAGGCTGTCGCGCACGGCTGCCTCCGCCTCGGCACTTTGCCCCTGCAGCAGACAACCCGTCAGCCGCGAGAGCTGTTCTGCCCGTGCCACGCTATAACCTTGCTCGGCAAAGCGGCAGATATCGCCCAGCACCGCGCCAGCCTCAACCGAAGCCAGCTGATCGCGATCGCCCAGGAAAATCACCCGCGCCTGAGCAGGCAAAGCGGCAATCAGGCGCGCCATCATCGGCAGGTCAACCATCGAGGCTTCATCGACCACCAGTACATCCAGATGCAGCGGGTTGCCACGGTGATAACGCATACGCTGGCTGTTGGGCTGAGCGCCTAGCAGACGGTGAAGAGTGGAGGCTTCGGTTGGGAACAGCGCACGTTGCTCCGGCGTTAGCGCCAGTTGCCTGCCGGCGCTGCCTAAGGATTCGGTCAGGCGCGCCGCCGCTTTACCGGTGGGTGCCGCCAACTGAATGCGCAAACGTCGGCCTTCGGCAAGCTGCACCAACGCGGCCAACAGCTTGGCCACGGTGGTCGTTTTACCGGTGCCCGGTCCGCCGGAAATGACGGCGATGCGCCGCGTGGCGGCCACAGCCGCGGCAATTTTCTGCCAGTTCGGTTCGTCGGTCGCTTCGCCAAATAATTGATCGAGAATAGTGCGTAGCTCGGCTTCTTCAACCGCCTGATGGAGGCTGTCACCGCTGATAAAATCGGCAACCTCACCTTCGTTCTGCCACATGCGCTGCAGGTACAAACGCTGCTGTTGCAACACCATCGGCATCGCCGTGCTGCCATCGCCAACCGCCGCACTGGCGGACAGGCGCTGCTGCCAGTCGGTCAGATCGGGCTGCCCGGCCGCCAACCACACAGCCTGCGCCAGCTCTGGCTGACGTCCGTCAAAAAGATTCTCCGGCAACAACTGTTCCAGCATCAGGCAAACATGGCCGGCACCCGCCTCGGCGCTGAGGCAAGCGGCAGCCAATAAAATATCCGGCTGGTCCGCTGTGGCCACCACGCGGGCAAACTGTAAATCCAGCGGGCGCAGCACGCCGAGTGCCTGCGCCTGTTCCAGTAAAGCTATCATGGCTCATCCTCTGCCGTAATGGCCTCGCCGCTGAACAACCTGTCCATACCCTCGACTAACGCTTGCTCTGGCCGACAGGCGAAGATGCCGTTGCCTGGATGCTGCGCATCCACCCCGCGCAGGAACAAATAAATCACCCCGCCGAAGTGCCGTTGATAGTCGTAGTCCACCAGCCGATGGCGCAGATAACGGTGCAGCGCCAGGGTATATAACTGATACTGCAGATCGTAACGGTGTTCTGCCATCGCCTGCTCCATCGCCGGCCGGGTATAGGCACTGCTGTCCTCGCCCAACCAGTTGGATTTGTAATCCAGCAGGTAGTACTTCCCCTGCCAGCAGAACACCAGGTCAATAAACCCTTTCAACATTCCCTGCACCTGTTGGAAATCCAGTGCCGGGCAGCGAGCAGAAAGCGGATCGTAGTTTTTCACCAGGGCATCCAGCTCACGGGCCTGCAACAGCCTGTCGATAGGCAGATAAAACTGCAGTTCCGCCTGCTTTTGCTGCGGCGCCAATGCCGACAGCACGACACCGGTATCATTGAGCGGAGTGTTGAGCAACACCTGCATCCACGCCAGCAGTATCGGTTGCCAATGTTCGGCAAAGCCTTGTTGTTGCAGTTGCTCCAGCAGCCACTGTTCATCGAGCGGTTGGGTAAAATCGAGCGTTTCAAACAGGCTGTGCAAGAAAGTCCCTGGCGTAGCACCGCGTGGAAAAGTGTGCGGTGTGAGCGCTGGCTCACTGTCCTGAGCTTGCTCGCCTGCGGCATCAACATCCAGCCGCGGCAATAAATCCTGCATCAGGCCTGCGCCGTGCTGTTGCAAGCCGGTATAGCTGGTCACTCGCCAAAAATCCTGCACCTGACGTGAAAAACCTTTGGCGGCCAATTCGCTCAATTCCGGCGTTTGCGGCAACCAGGGCTGTTCATCCAGCGTGTCGACCAGCGACAGCGCAACGCCCTCCCTGACAAGCTGTTGCAGGCATTGCTGCAGATAGGCTGCATCGCCGGCCTGGCCGGCTTGCACCAGATAGCCCAGCGCGCTGCGGTGTAAATCGGTATCCCCCTGCTTCTTGCGGGTGCCTTGGATCAGCGGCGCAATACCGATGCTGCAGTGATACACCGAACGGGTCAACGCCACGTACAACAGGCGTAAATCCTCCGCCAGTCGCTCCTCCTCCGCCCATTCGATACTTTCTTCATCGGCGTTGAGGTCGAGCAAAGCCTGGAAGCTCTGGCGATCGTGATACAGCACCTGCTGCTGTTGGCGGAAATTACCGACGAACGGCAGCCACACCAGATCAAACTCCAGCCCTTTGGATTTATGGATGGTGATCACCTGCACCAGATGGCGATCGCTTTCCAGACGTAGCTGTTGGTTGTCAGACTGTCGATTGGGTTGGGCAATCTGCTGTGCCAGCCAACGTACCAGCGCATGCTCGCTGTCGAGCTGGGCTGAGGCTTCCTGCAACAGTTCCCCCAAATGCATCACGTCGGTCAATCGACGCTCGCCACCCTGCGTGGCCAACAGGTTTTCTGCCAGATGGCGCTGCTTCATCACCTCGCGCAACATCGGCAATACTCCCCGACGCAGCCAGAGGGAGCGATAGCCGTCAAACTCGTCGACCAGCCTATCCCAGGCGCGCTCATCCTGATTCAAACTGTCCAGCACCAATGCGTCCAATCCCATCAGCCCGGTCGCCATAGCGCTGCGCAAGGTTCGCTCCTGCTCCGGTGCCAGCACGGCCTGCAGCAACCACAGCAAATCCTTGGCCTCTGGCGTATCAAACACGCTGTCGCGGTTGGACAAATAAACCGAAGGAATGGCCAGCGCACTGAGTGCATCGCGAACTAACGCCGCCTCGTTACGGCTACGCACCAGCACGGTAATGTCTGAAGCCTGCACCGCCCGGCGTTTATCGCCATCCACCAGCCAAGCCTGCTGCTGTTGCCCGGCGCTGAGCCAGTCACGGATTTGTGTGGCACACAGGCGCGCCATCAATTGTTGGTACTCACTAACGCCAACACCTTCTCCCTGCTGCAGCCAGAATTGCATTGCCGGTTGCGGTTGGTTTTGCAGTTCAAAAGCCAAGCCCCGGTTTTTTGCGGCGGCGGCCACGTCAATAAAGGGAATTTGGCTGAACAGGAAGGGTTTTTCCACCTGAGCAAACAGATGGTTAACGCTGCCGACCATTGCCGGTGACGAGCGCCAGTTGGTCTCAAGCGTATAGTGGGCGCTTACCTCCGAGCGGGCTCGCATATAGGTAAAGATGTCGGCACCGCGGAAGGCATAAATCGCCTGTTTCGGGTCGCCTATCAGCAGCAGGCCGCATTCGGGGCGGCCAACGTAAAGCTTTTGGAAGATACGGTATTGCTGCGGATCGGTATCCTGGAATTCATCGATCATCGCCACCGGATAACGCTGACGGATCGCCTGCGCTAACCGATCGCCGCCTTCACTGTGCAGTGCGCTATCCAAACGGCTGAGCAAATCGTCAAAGCCCAACTCGGCTCGTTGACGCTTTTCTTGCTGAATAGAAAGGCGAATCTCGCTCAATGCCCGCGCCATGATCAAATCTCGCAGCGTCAGCGGTTCATCAAAAAGTTCGTCGATAGCCACAAACAGCGGATGACGTGGCGGCTCGCCTTTTTTGGTTTTATCCAACAGCACCGACTGGCGGAATTTCTCCAGCTCTTTCGGTAGCTGATAGTCCTGCGTTTCCAGCACCGTCCATTCGCCCACCTTATGCAGCCAGTTGGGCAGATGTTTGCTGCTGTAGCTGCGCTTGTCTACGCCGGACTGGCTAATTAAGGCTTCCAGATCGCCTGCTGCCGCCCCCCACTGAGCTTTAATGGCGTCAATGCGCGTCACGATTTGCTCATGGCGCATCAGCAGCGTTTCGTCATCTTTCGGCGGTCGTCGTAACAGCGGCGCTTCGCCATGCAAATAACCGGAGAGATCGGCCAGCAGGGCTTCCGGGCCGCTCCATTCCTGACTTACCGCCCGGGCCACGCCCAGCGGCAACGGGTAACAATGGCGACGCCAAAAATCCGCACAGGCCTGGCGACGCAGCGGCAACTCATCCTGCACCAGAGTCTGCTCAAACAGAATGCCGGACTCGAAGGCGTTATGGGTCAGCATACGCTGACAGAAACCGTGGATGGTGTATATCGCCGCTTCGTCCATCTGCCGCTCGGCCGCCAACAGCTGCGCAGCGGCGTCGGGCAGATCTTTAATCTCCGCCATCAACGAGGTAAATAACGGATCCTTGCTACGGCCACGGACACAGGCAATACGCAACCCATGGATATTGCTGCGAATACGTCCACGCAACTCCTCGGTGGCGGCCTCGGTAAAGGTCACCACCAGGATCTCCTCTACCGTCAGCGGCCGGGGAAAAGCCGCCGCCTGGCCCAGGCCAAGCAGCAGGCGCAGATACAGCGCCCCGATGGTAAAGGTCTTGCCGGTCCCCGCCGAGGCTTCTATCAGCCGTTCGCCAAACAGCGGCAACGTTAGCGGATCAAGCCGCTGCGGGGTAGTCTCTGTCATGGTGTAGCGACCTTACGCGGCATAGTTTGCTGCAGTGCGGATGCATTAGGATAAGTCACCCACTCCGGCTGCACGGCATAATCCGCCTTCTCCTGGCCGCTGCCGCTCACCTGCGACAATACCGCCAGACCCTGCGGCTGGATCACCGCCTGATGGAAATAGTCCGCCAATTTGACCGGCGTCAGTTGCTTGATCTGTTCAATCAGCTTATGGCGGGTATCAAAGGCAAAATTGCCGCGATCGAAGTCATTGGCAAAACGGCCAGCCTCTTCACTCAGGGTTTGCGGGCGCTGTTTCAACTCGTTGATCATCGCCTGCTTATACTGTTCAAAGTCGGCCGGTTTCATCTCACGCAGGCGTTTTTCGGTTTTCGGGTAGAAATCCTGATAGCGCTGGTACAGATATGCCGGCTGCTTGCTGTTGCTTTGCAACAGGAAACCAATCCCCCACTGCCGCCCCACGGACATCGGGAAAGCAAATACCGCATAGCCCAATTGCTCTTGGGTACGCAACTGGCTGTAGAACCACGGCTGAATAATCTGGCCCAACAGCGAGCTGTAGGCCATGCCGGTCACTTCGTCATAGCCGGTCGGCACATAGACCGCTGCCAGCGCCGAGTCGGTGCTGCTGCCGGCACGCTGCAGGCTGGCCAGCTGTTTTTTAGCCACTTCAACGTCTTCGCCGTGCCACCATTCAATACCGGTACACCCCAGACGGTGTTTCAACGTGGAGGCCAGCGTATCCACCTGTTGCTTGCTCATATTGCCCACCACCAGCAACTCCGGTGTCGCATCGGCCAGCAGACTGTCGCGGTAGGCCAGCACGTCTTTCAGCGTCAGGGTTTTCAACACCTCACGGCGCTCGCTGCGTTCGGAGTACGGCACGCGGGAAACCATCTGCACCGGCTGAATCGCCAGTTCGAAGGCTTTGCCCTTTTCGGCAGAATCCAGTTGCTCCAAATACCAGGATTTGGCCTGCGCCAGTTGGTCTTCCGTCGGCGTGAAGCTGGAGTACCCCTCAATCAACGACGTCAGCAACTGCGGCAGACGCTGAGTGAAGCCGTTGGCGTTGAATTGCAGACCGTTGTTCGGTGAAGTAGAGAAACTCAAGCCGCCAACCGAGGCCTGATAGCTCAGTTGATCCAGCGAAATTCCCGCCAGATAGTCGGTCAACGAGAACAGCACCTGGTTGCGCGCCGAGTCCATGGTTTTTGCATTGCGGAATGCCACTGTAACGTCGGCTTTAGGCTCGTCGGCGAAGTAGCGGCTCGGCATATACAATACGCGCAGGCCCGGTTGGTCGACCACCATCTCCGGTTTTTTGAACTCGTGCGAAGGCTTGGTCAGACTGAAATCATCAGGAATATACGGGTTCAAGGCCGGTAACGACAGGTTGATCCCCTTGCCCAGTTGCTGCCACTGCTCGAAGCGCTGCGGCGTAATCTTATCGACCTGATAAGGCGCATTAACGAAGTAGGCCGTTTTGTTGTGTGGTTCATTCGGGCTGACAAACCAGATGCGTGCGTTTTGCGGCGTCATGGCGTCCAGACGCTCGGCAATCGCTTTGGCGTCGTAGCGGTCGGCCAGGTAAGGCGCATCCAGCGTATGTTCGACCGGCACGCGCAGCATGGTATCCACCAGCCATTCGATATAGTCCATATCACGGGTGATCGAGGGATAACGGAAATCCAGGTTCAATACATGGGAGATCTCATCAAAATAGCTTTGCTTGATGCCTTCGCTGCGTAACATCTTCAGGTAATTGAAAATTGCGGCAACCACCTCGTCACGTTTGGCCAGGCCTTTATCGGTCAGCGAAACGCTGATAGAAAACACCCCGCCGTTGCGATCGACCATAGGATCGGCCCCGGCATTGATTGCATCCGCCAACCCTTGCTTCTGCAGCCAGTCCGACAGCGTGTTTTGGCTGCGGTTGCCAATCAGGTAAGCGATATAGGTATCAGTTTTACTGCGGAACTGAGCGCTGTTGTTGTCGATGCGGAACTCGACCTTCAACTGCTTGCGCGGCTGAGCCGGCACATAGTGAATAATGATCCCCTGTTGCTCAGGCGTGACGGCCGGGACGGTTATCGGCGGTACGCTGGCATCATGGTTAGGTACGCGGCCAAAGGTTTTGGCCGCCAGTTCAGCCAATGCCGGCAAGGGTTGGTTGCTGTACAACACCCCCATCATCAGATTGGCGGAATAATAGCGTTGATAGAATGCGGTCAGTTCGTCGTGCAGCTTGCTGCCGGGCTTGTCTTTCAGGGTATCGAGGTTACCGCCGGAAAAGCGCGCACTCGGGTGAGCCGGGTTTAGCGTTTCCGCCCCGACCTGCGCCATGCGCATACCGTCACGCGAACGTGCCATCGTCAGTTCGGCATTCACTGCATTACGTTCGCGATCGGCATTGCCTGGATCCAATATCGGCTCGGCAATGGCATCCGCCATGCGGTCTACCGCCGGGGCCAGCGCATCGTTTTCCACTTCCAGATAGAATGCGGTGCGGTAAGAGGCGGTGCTGGCGTTATGGCTGCCACCGTGTTTCTTCAGAAACTCGGACAGGTTTTCCGGCTGCGGATAGCGCTTGGATCCCATCAGCACCATGTGCTCCAGGTAGTGCGCCAGCCCAAGCTGGCTGTTCGGATCCTCCAGCGAGCCCACCGGCAGCGCCAGCGCCGCCAGCGATTTTGGTGCCTGAGCATCGGACACCAGCAGCACGGTCATGCCGTTCGTCAGTTTGATCGCCTGATACTGACGCGGATCGTGATCGCTTTTGTTGATCTTCTCCGCCAGCGGTTGCCATCCCTGTGCGGCCCAGCTCAACGGTGCCCAAAACATAACCAATAATACTAACCCGGTGATGCGGGCCAACTGTCTGCGCATATCCAAAATAAACCCCTATTCTGACGCCATCGCGCCAAATCCCTGACGTTGACGGCGTACATCAAAACAACACAACACAATAATATCTATATGCTTGTACGTTATGTAAGACCGGAGCTGACCCCGATAGTTGAATATAACCCTAATTATTTTTACCACCTCCCGGCAATCAGTACCACCGGGGGATTGTTACCCAAGGTTATGTCGCGCAACCGGCAGCAGGTAACGTTCTGTTTCGGCCAGAATTTGCGCTAAAGAAGGATTATCCAACTGCCGGAATACCCGCTGCACATAAGGGTCCTCGCCTTCTCCCGGAATGCGCTGATCGCCCTGCCAGGTCTGCAGCAGCTTGGCTCGAGCCTTGATTTGCACCTCTTCATCCCAGTCAATCTGCTGCGTTTCCGGCTGGTAACATTGGCTTAGCCAAGCCCAGCCGCTTTTGTTCAGCAGTAGCAACGGCTGACACAGACCGCGCTGATAACCAGCCACCAGTTCGGCCAGTTGCTCATGGGCATCCTCTGCGCTCAGGGCGGCAAAACGCCAGGCTGCCCCTTTGCGACCGTAAATACGGCTTTCCCCTGTGCCACCGGCGCAGCAGTACACCAGATGCTCCAGCCACAGCAATATCCCATCGACGGCCGACAGGGTGGATGGCCGCCAACGTAACAGCCCGTCTTCCTGAACCTGATGCAACCAGCCGCTAATGCGCACGCCGGCAATGTCGATATCCAGTTCAAGACTGTGCCCTTCGCTACGCTCTGCCCGCACCTGCTCAGCCAGTTCAGCTATCTCTTCCTGCTGCTTCTGCCAATAAATTTCACCGAATGGGCCAAAGGGTAATCCGCCGGCGGCACGAACTCGCTGAAACAGGCGCGTGGCGTCCTCACCGTCAATCAGGGTATTCAACAGTTGGCTGTTGAACTGATAACGGCTGAGATTATCCAGGGTAAAGGGCTCTTCATCCGGCAGTTCGGTTTCTTCCAGAATGAAGCTGACCCCCAGACGGAGTTGGAAGAAGGCGCGGATAGGGTGGCGATAGAATCGCAGCAAGTCATCCAGCAAAATCTGGGTCTGCGCTTCCGGCTGCAGAGGTTGATTAAACGCCGGATGTGCAGCTCCTTTTCCGTCGGCGGCCGGCAGCCATTCCGCGTCGTAGCTCTGATCTTCGGTACCGGGCAGGAAATTCTCGGCGGCAAACGGCATACGCGAGTGCCAGTTAAGCAAGTGATCACCCACGCGTTTTGCGCTGCCATCGGCGTCCAACGCCTCATCACCCGGCAGGCAGTAGCTCTGTTCAAGGTATTCCAGCAGCTCGGTCACCAACACCGAAGGGTAACGTTCGCTGTTATCCTGAATGGAACGGCCAATAAAGCTGATATACAGCCGTTGCTGCGCCGACAGTATCGCCTCCAGGAATAGATAGCGGTCATCATCACGGCGGCTACGATCGCCACGCTTGACCTGCTGTGCCATCAGATCAAAGCCTAACGGCGGCAGCGTCCGTGGGTAAACGCCGTCGTTCATACCCAGCAGGCAAACCACGTTGAACGGGATGGAACGCATCGGCATCAGGGTGCAGAAATTGATTTGCCCGGCCAGGAAACGCTGGCTGATCCGCTCCTGATCGAGGCGTGACGCCAGTTCATCACGCAGGATGGACAGTGGCACCTCATCGGGATAACGGGCCGCCAACCCGAACTCGAACAGCTTGTTCCACTGCTGCTCAATCAGCGCCAGCACCACTTCGGTTTCACCGTCCTGCTCAAAGAAGGTCTCCAGCAGTTGGCGGCACAGCGGCTGCCATTCCGGCAGCGTACGCAGTTGCCCCAGCCGTTGCCGCCAGCGGCTCAACGCCGCCAGCAGTTCAGCTAGCTGCCCAGCCAGCTCGGCGACCAATCCGCTCGATTCGTCGTAGGGCAAGACTCCCTGCCAGTCACCGGCATTGCTGTCCATGGCGTAACCCAACAGCATACGCGTAATGCCAAATTGCCAGGTGTGCTGTCCGGTGGCGGGCAAATCCAGTTCGCGCACGTTGTCGTCATCCAGGCCCCAGCGTACGCCGGATTCACCCACCCAATGGCGCAACAGACGCAGGCCCTCTTCCCGGATGGAGAATCGCGCCGCCAGTGCGGGAACCTCCAGTAGTGCTAGCACCTGCTCTGAGGTAAAGCGGCTCTGCGGCAGATCCAACAGCGAGATAAAAGCCTGCAGCGCCGGGTGGGCCTGGCTGGCTTTGCGGTCAGAAATGGCAAACGGCAGGTAGCGTTCCGGGGAGGCATTGCCGAATACCGCCTGGATATAAGGCGTGTAATTGTCGATGTCCGCCACCATCACAATAATGTCGCGCGGCGTCAGCTCAGGGTCATCCGCCAACATGCTCAATAACTGATCGTGCAGCACCTCAACTTCACGCTGCGGGCTGTGGCAAGCGTGCAGGCTGATGGAGCGATCGGCAGGATCCAGTCGTCGTTTGGTGGCGCTGCTTTCCAGCGTTTCCGGCGTGGTGCCGATAACCGCACTGTTCTTCAGCTCCAGCATATCGTACTGAATGCCATGCAGCAGATTGTCCGCAGGGATATCGACAAATGCGAAAACTTCCTGCGCAGATTCGATCTGCGAAAGCAAAAAGTGGTGATCGCGTCCCAACTTGCCCCATGAGGCCAACAGCGGGTTCGGCAGGTCTTGCTCACCGGCTTCATTAAACAGTGCGGCGGCATTTTCAGGATCTTTGAATAACGCATATTCGGTTTGATCCTGATAATGGCGTCGTTTGCGGCTCTGCAATTTCGCCAGAAATGATTGACTCTGAATATCTCCCCAGTAGTAGCGGCAAGGGTTAGTGAACATCAGGTGAACGTCAATGTGCCTGCCCAGCGCCTGGAGGGCCTCCAGATAGACCGGCGGCAATGCCGAAATGCCGCAGATAAAGACCCGTGGCGGCAATCCCGCTGGGGGCTGCTGTGCCTTTTCCAGCTCGTTGATAAAACGGCGATACAGGTTGGCGCGATGCCATTCCGGCTGCCCCAATTCCGCGGTGTACTCTACCAGGCGCGCCCACAGCGGGGCCTGCCATTGCTGCGCTTCCGCCAGTCCGTCAACGCGTTCGCCCTTCTGCCAGCTTTCCAGCCATTGCGGGCGATACACCAGGTATTGGTCAAACAGGTCTGCCACCCGACCGGCCAGCTGGTGAATTTTACGTTTGTCGCCGTCGTCGGTGAGGTAATGCTGCAGTGGAGCAAATTCAGGCTGGGTGAGTAAATCGGGCAGCAGCCACATCAGCTTCCAGGTCATGGCGTCTTTGCTGAAGGCACTCTCTTTCGGGATACCCGGTAACACCCGGGTAAACATGTCCCAGATGAAGGTAGCCGGCAGGGGGAAAGCGATGTTGGCGGCGATGCCGAACTGCTCCGCCAGTTGCATCTGCAGCCACTGCGCCATACCGGGGCTCTGCACCAGCACCACTTCCTGTTGGAAAGGATCGGCCAAGGGCTCTCTGGCTATCAAAATACTGGTCAGCGTTTTTAACACGTCCAACTGATTGGAGTGATAAACCTTAAACATTGGGCGCTCCCTTAAAACAAAATATGTGCCAGCTCACTGGCGCATGCAGTACCAACGACTGAGTTCCGCCCACTGCTGTTGGGGCGTTTGTATTCTTACCACTAACCGCTGACAGGCAGGCTGTGGGCTGCTCAAGCTGGTCTCACGCCGCCAGCCGGGTGCCAGTGGCGGCAGCCCGGCATCCATGCGCTCGCTAGCGGCGAACACTTCCAGATGCTGGTGCGCCAACGACCACGCCTGTCGATACTGCCACTGACGCTGGAACGACTGCAACAGCACCTGATGATACTGTAACAACCCCAGTAGCGACACCGCGAACAGCAACGCGGCAATCAAGACCTCCGGCAAGCTGAAGCCCCGCTGGCGCCATAAGGTTGCGTCAGATGCATCAGTTGGGTTAATCCTCACAGTCCGCCTGCTTTTTTTCAGGGCAAAAATCCAGCCACCCGCCGGTTTCTGCTCTGAGCGCAATCTCTCCGGTTGCGCCCTCAGGCTTGCTCCGTTGATATAACCGCAAAGGCTCTGCGCCATTCATCGGTGCTTCACCACGCACCAGGACAATACCCGCCTGGGATGATAATTTTGCGCAGGCGCGTAGCGCGTCGGCTTGCCGGCACCACCAGCCACTGACGCTCAATTGCCCGCGAGGCCAAGTCTGGGCCACACCCCAACTGAGCGCTGAAGCGGCCTGATTGTAAGCCCGTAAATAGCGCTTCTCGTCGGTCGCCAGCAGTAAAGCGCTGTCCAGTTGGCGATGCTGGGCATTCAACAGCATCAGCCCCATCACCAACAGCATCATCACGGCCGCCAGGGTACTGCCGCCTCGTTCGGCACTAATGTTCATGGCAGAGAAGCCATATTGACCGCCCAGACCAGGCTGCGCCGTATATTGCTATCCGTTTTCGCACGGCCACTTAGCACCAGCGTAGCCCAGGTTTTTCCGTTTTCACCCAGGTTGGTCTTTACGCTAAAGGCTTCGATACGCACTTCGTCGTTATCGATCAGGCGTTCCCAGCCACCGCCCCGACAATGATTAACACCCCGCTGCCCTTCCAACATCCCCTGGCGCAGGCGATAACCGAAATAGTCGGCATCGGCGCCGAAAGCCTCCCAACGGCCGTTAAGACTGATGTCATAGGCGATAATCACGCAACTGCCCGCCGCTTCTCCGGGAAGGTGGCTAAGCAGTATTGGTTGCCCACGGCACTGACCGGCGCAAAACCCCGCACGGCGCAGATCTTTCTCAATGCCGAAGGCCAATTGCCGCAGTACCGACTCCAGCCGGTAGTGCCTGCCGACATCGACGCTGTGTTGACGTAAAACCGGATAGGTTTTGGCGGCAGCAAGCGCAATCAGGCTGCCGAACGTCAGCGCCAACATCACCTCCGGCAGCGTAAAACCCCGCTCTAAGGCTGACATAGCGCAACCCCCCTGATGCTCACCCCTTCGCTGCACAGTCGCAGTCGCCCCTTGGCAGAAAGCACCAACCTCAGGCTGCCTGCACCGTTGCTAAGCACAATATGCCCCGCCTGCGCATTATTGCGCAGGCCATAAAACCCCATCTCTTTTTGGGTATGGCCTGTCAGCCGCACATCAGGGTAATGCGGCTTGAAGATGTCATCGTCGAGTGCAGCGCAATTCGCAGGCGTTTGACCTTCACCGATGCACCAGGCCGTTCCGGGTTTAATCCCCAGCAGCGCCGTGCGGTTGTGCCAGTTGGCATCAGCCTGCAACCGGTTGAGGAAAGCCAGCAGTTGTTGTGCAGTGTGTTCCAACCGCAAAGCCTGCTGATAATGACGCCAGTGGCTGACACCCCAGCCCGTCAGCAGACCCGCCAGGGTAATCACCACCAGCAGTTCTATCAGCGTCATGCCGCGCTGGCCATCGGGGTTAAACTTCATCTCGTCGTTCATGGCGGCCAGTGTAATCAGGCGCGCAACAGGGTAAAGGGGGGCTTTTCGGCCTTGAAGCGCATCGCGCAGGCTTTCTATGCAACTGGTGAACAAGCACAACAAAATACGATGCAGTGCGCAGAGAGGGACGGCAGAAAAAAATAAGGGCGCAACCTGTGCGCCCTCGGGGATAACTTATGCGGAGAAAATCAGATAGCAACCGGTGCTTTGATTGGGGGATGCGGATCGTACCCTTCGATTTCAAAATCTTCGAAACGGTAATCGAACAGCGATGCCGGTTTGCGTTTGATCAAAAGCGTTGGCAAGGCACGCGGTTCACGGGTCAGCTGCAGCTGGGTTTGTTCCATATGGTTGCTGTACAGGTGGGTATCGCCGCCGGTCCAGACGAAATCACCCACTTCCAGATCGCATTGCTGCGCCATCATATGCACTAACAGCGCGTAGCTGGCAATGTTGAACGGCAGGCCGAGGAACACATCGCACGAGCGCTGGTACAGCTGACAGGATAATTTGCCGTCCGCCACGTAGAACTGGAAGAACGCATGGCATGGCGCCAGCGCCATCTGATCCAATTCACCCACGTTCCAGGCCGAGACTATGATGCGGCGTGAATCCGGATCCTGTTTCAGCTGGTTCAGCACCGTGGTCAACTGGTCGATCTGACGGCCGTCTGCGGCTCCCCAGGCACGCCACTGTTTACCGTACACCGGGCCAAGGTCGCCGTTCTCGTCCGCCCACTCGTCCCAGATGCTGACCTTGTTTTCCTTCAGGTAAGCCACGTTGGTGTCGCCGTTCAGGAACCACAACAGTTCATGGATGATCGAACGCAGGTGACATTTTTTGGTGGTCACCAACGGGAAGCCTTCCTGCAAATTGAAACGCATCTGGTGGCCGAAAATCGACAGCGTGCCAGTGCCGGTACGGTCGGCTTTAGGGGTGCCCTCGGCGAGCACTTTGTTCATCAAATCCAGATACTGTTTCATTTGTTCCTCACGACAGTTGTTGCTGCGGGCGACGACGATACGCCCAAATCATCATAATAATACCGGCCACCACCATAGGAACGGACAGGATCTGCCCCATGCTGATTACGCCGTCGAACAGGCCGAGCTGGGCATCCGGCTGACGGAAAGCTTCGACGATAATGCGGAATACGCCATAACCAATCAGGAACAGGCCGGAAACGGCGCCCATCGGCCGCGGTTTGCGAATAAACAGGTTCAGAATGATAAACAGCACCACGCCTTCCAGCAGCAGTTCATACAGCTGGGACGGGTGGCGCGGCAGCACGCCGTATTGATTCAGGATCGGCAGCAGTTGCGGATCGGCGGCGGCAAGCGCTACGTCTTCCGCGCGTGAACTTGGGAACAGCATCGCCCATGGGGTATCGGTGGTAACACGGCCCCAGAGTTCGCCATTGATAAAGTTGCCCAAGCGACCGGCACCCAGGCCGAAGGGGATCAGCGGGGCAATAAAATCAGAAACCTGGAAGAAGGTGCGTTTGGTACGACGAGCGAACCAGAACATCACCAGAATAACCCCCATCAGGCCGCCGTGGAACGACATACCGCCATCCCAGACTTTGAACAGATAGAGCGGGTTATCCAGGAACAGCGGCAGGTTGTAGAACAACACATAGCCAACGCGGCCACCGACGAACACGCCGAGGAAACCGGCATACAGCAGGTTCTCTACTTCATCCTTGGTCCAGCCGCTGCCCGGTTTGTTGGCACGGCGCACCGCCAGCCACATGGCAAAAACGAAGCCAACCAGGTACATCAGACCGTACCAATGCAGAGAGACCGGGCCGATAGAGAAAATCACCGGATCAAATTTAGGAAACGCCAGATAGCTATTGGTCATCTATCACCACAACATGTCTATTATTCTTCCCCATCCGGGGGCGGCAGGTGCCAAACGCGGTGAAACGCAGCAGGAGCACTTTTTCCGTTGCTTTCAACACAGTGAGGAGGCGGATAATAGCATAAGCTTAAGCGTCTCCGGACTGGACTGCTGGGAAAAGTTCTGTAAAAAAATCAGTCAGCCTGCGGCGTTACTTGCCGCCGCGGATCAACCCGCCCATGCCACGCCGCTCCATAAACGCCGCCACCTGATGGCGCACTTCGGTGGTCATTTGGGCACTGAGTACCCGCTGCGCCAGCACTTCGGCGTCGGAGAGCTCAATATGCCGCAGCAGATATTTGATCCGCGCCACGCTACGTCCGTTCATGCTCAGGTTGCGGTAGCCCATGCCCACCAGCAGCAAGGCCCCCATGGGATCGCCGGCCAGTTCACCGCACAACCCCACCGGCAGCCCGACGGCCTGGGCCTGAACAACAATCATCTTGAGCACCTGCAGCATGGAAGGATGCAGGCTGTCGTACAGCGAAGCCACTCGGGTATTGTTGCGATCAACCGCCAACAGGTACTGGGTCAGGTCGTTGGTACCGACCGAAATAAACTCCACCCGCCCGGCCAGATGCGGGATCAGGAAGATCATCGACGGCACTTCAAGCATTACGCCAAGTTTGGGTTTGGGAATTTCATACCCCAGCACTTCTTCTACTTCCCGCCCAGCGCGGTCGATCAGGCGTCGGGCCTCGTCGATCTCTTCCAGACTGGTGATCATCGGCAGCAAAATGCCCAGATTGCCGGTACCGGCATTGGCACGCAGCATGGCGCGCACCTGGATCAGGAAGATTTCCGGCTGATCCAGGGTGATGCGGATACCGCGCCAACCCAGACAGGGGTTTTCTTCGCTGATAGGCATATAAGGCAGCTGCTTATCGGCGCCGATATCCAGCGTGCGCAGCGTCACCGGCTTGTTCGGATAGAGCTGCAACATACCCTGATAT
This sequence comes from Serratia sp. AXJ-M, assembly GCF_046531865.1. Classification (NCBI taxonomy): domain Bacteria; kingdom Pseudomonadati; phylum Pseudomonadota; class Gammaproteobacteria; order Enterobacterales; family Yersiniaceae; genus Serratia; species Serratia sp. AXJ-M. The sequence continues at coordinate 4,236,857 of NZ_CP059394.1, forward strand.
TGGGCGACCTGTTCCTCTTCGGAAGGGAAGCCACTCTGCAGCATAAATGGAATTTCGGTACGGTAGAGGCCGACGCCATCGACGCGCCCTCCCAGCAATTGCTCGTGTTCCGGGCTAAGACCGGCGTTGAGCATCACCTGCACTCGCTCGCCGCTTTTGAGCTGAGCCGGCTGTTCGACATCGTCTTCCGCCAATCGGCTTAATTCCAGCTCTTCGCTGATCAGCCGCTGGTATTCCTGCACCAGCACCGGCTCAGGATCAACCAGCAGCTCGCCGCGATAGCCATCGACAATCAGCAGGCGCTGGCTGAGCAATGCAGGCTGGATATCCGCCCCCATCACCGTCGGCACACCCATCGCCCGCACCAAAATAGCCGCGTGTGAGTTGGCGGCACCGTCGCGGACCACCACGCCGACCAGCCTGTCCTGTGGCATTTCGGCCAACAGGGTAGCGGTCAGTTCATCGGCTACCAGCACAAAACGCGCCGGCCACTGGGTTGCGCCCTGAGTGGTATCGTCGAGGTGGAATAAAAGACGCTGACCGAGCGCGCGCAGATCGCTGGCGCGCTCGCGCATGTAGGTGTCTTGCAGGCTGGCGAACTGGGCGGCAAAGACTTCGATCACCTGTTTCACCGCCCATTCCGCTACGGAGCCGGCATCGATCTCGGCGAAGAGTTCACGCTTGAGGCGGGCGTCGTTCAGCAGGTGAGAGTAAAGATCGAAAATCGCCGCGCTCTCTTTTTGCGAGCTGGCGGCAAAGCGCTTGCTGAAACGGCGGAATTCCGCCCCGGCTTCTTCCAACGCCTGGGTCAGGCGTTCACGTTCGCTGGCGGTATCGAGCGTTGAGGCCTTGTAAACCTGATCGAGTGACGGCTGGCTGCTGTCCTGCCAACCTTCAGCCACTGCCACGCCTGGCGATGCCGCCAGCGCACGAATGCGCGTCTGGCGATACTGGCCAAAAAGAGCGTTAAGCTGCGATTGGGATAGGATACCGGCCATTTGCGTGGCCAGCGTCACCATAAAAGACTCTTCGCTTTCGTCGAACTGGCGCAGCTCACGCTGCTGAACCACCAATACGCCCAGCAGTTGGCGGCGATGAATGATCGGCACGCCGAGGAAGGATCGGAACCGATCCTCCTTCACCTGGGGAATATATTTGAAGCTGGGGTGGCTCTGCGCGTCCGCCAGGTTAATCGGCTCCGCACGGCGCCCAACCAGGCCGACGATGCCTTCATCAAAGGCCAGTGCGATAGTGCGCCCACGCGGTTTTTTTAACCCGCGTGTCGCCATCAGGTAATAACAGCGGCGGTCATTGTCTGCCAGATAGATGGAACAGACTTCCGTATCCATTGCCAGACAGGTTTCATTGACCAAAAGATCCAGCGCATCTGTCAGGCTGGCCGCCGCGGCCACCTTCTCAACAATTTCTCGCAAGCGCGTGAGCATAGTCGGCTTAACTTAACCTCTCTTCCGGCGATAAGCGGGGGTCTGCCGCTGCGCTGCCTGCTCCTGCATCGGCATCACGGTGACGGCGAATTCTTTCATCACCCGGCGGTAAACGTCGCGTTTGAACGACACCACCTGGCGCACCGGATACCAAAAGCTCACCCAGCGCCAGCCGTCAAACTCCGGCGTGCTGCTGCGTTGCATATTGATATCAGCGTCATTGCACATTAACTGCAAAAGAAACCATTTCTGCTTTTGGCCGATACAAACCGGCTTTGTGTCCCAACGCACCAAACGTTTTGGCAATTTATAGCGCAACCAGTTGCGGGTTGAGGCCAGGATACGCACATCCTTTTTGCTCAGCCCCACTTCTTCGAACAGCTCACGGTACATTGCCTGTTCTGCGGTTTCACCGGGGTTGATCCCCCCTTGGGGAAACTGCCAGGAGTGTTGACCGTAACGGCGAGCCCACAGGACTTGCCCCTGACGATTACAGATTACGATACCAACATTCGGGCGGTAGCCATCATCATCGATCACCGGACTACCTCGATAAGCTTAAATTCGCATAGATACCCTGATTGTTTCACACAAGCTACAGGCGGTAAACCACTGCTTTGCGGCGGTGCAGACCGGATAACATTGGGATAACTCACAGATAATGGCAAAGTTATAAACATGTGAAGCCGTTTACACGCGGTTTTATTCACTTTTTCTGTGGATAGGTGTGTGAAGAACTCAAGGGATAAGCCGGTAAAACTCTGGTGAACTCAAAATCACCATAAAAACAAAAACAAAATTACACCATTAAAAACATATAGTTATTTATTTATCAACAACCCTATACAGAGTAAAAATGTGATCTATATCCGTTTAGGATCTTACCCTGGCGAAAGATCCACCAACGTCGTTTTTATCCACAGATTATCCGTATGAGTTACGCACAAAACGGACAATTTCGCAAAAAACCCCCTGAGTCAAGGCTGTAAATCGAACCAGTGATCGGTAAAAATTTGGGTTATCCCATAAATCTGTGGATAAATAGGTGTAAGATCCTGTTTATTGTCGGTGGCTTCAGGTGCACAAGCGTCGCCCTGAATTTTTCCCCCGTCATGTAGCGGGAAAAAAGTCATGGAAAATCATGCTACTATTATTCTTTTCCCCAGACCTTACCCACCAAGGTTCGCTGTGTACAAATACAGTACGTTTTTCAACCAAATCTAGCAGGTTCGCATTATGGCGTTTTTATCTCCTCTGCCCCCTCCTCCAGAAAATGAACAGCAACTGTTTGAACGGGCGCAGCAGCTTGCCGGCTGTCAGTTGGGAGAACTGGCGACACGTGCGCAGTTGCCTATTCCCAAAGACCTGAAGCGGGATAAAGGATGGGTTGGCATGCTGCTGGAGCAGTATCTTGGCGCCATGGCCGGCAGCAAGCCGGAACAGGATTTTCCCGAGTTGGGCATCGAGCTGAAAACCATCCCGATAGACGCCGCCGGCAAGCCGCTGGAAACCACTTTCGTCTGCGTAGCGCCCTTGACCGGCAACAGCGGCGTCACCTGGGCCAGCAGCCACGTACGCCATAAGCTGGCGCGGGTGCTGTGGATCCCGGTGGAAGGCGAGCGGCAGATTCCGCTGGCACAGCGGCGCATAGGTTCACCACTGTTGTGGAGCCCGAACGAAGAAGAAGAAGAGATGCTGCGCCGCGACTGGGAAGAGCTGATGGATTTGATCGTGCTTGGCCACGTAGAACGGATCACCGCACGGCACGGTGAAGTGCTGCAACTACGCCCCAAGGCGGCCAACAGTAAAGCCCTGACCGAAGCCATCGGCGAACAAGGTCAGCCGATCCTCACATTACCGCGTGGTTTCTATTTGAAAAAAAGTTTCACCGCCGCGCTGCTGGCAAGACATTTCTTAATCTGATCGCTTTTGTTTAGGCTGTGTTTAGCTAACAGTGTCGCCGTATCAATAAACGCGTATAATTCAGCCTTTGCTTTTTATTAAGGTGTGGCTAGGCAATGTTCGAATGGATTATGGATCCCAATGCCTGGTTAGCGTTAGGTACGCTGACCATTCTTGAGATCATTCTGGGTATTGATAACATTATTTTCCTTTCCCTGGTGGTGTCTAAACTGCCGAAAGCCCAGCAGAACAAGGCGCGTCGCATCGGGCTGGCCGGCGCAATGTTAATGCGTCTGGGGCTGTTGGCCTCTATCGCCTGGGTGATCCGTCTGACCCATCCGCTGTTTACCGTCATGGATCACAGCGTTTCGGCTCGCGATCTGATCCTGCTGCTGGGGGGGCTGTTCCTGATTTGGAAAGCCAGTAAAGAGATCCATGAAACCATCGAAGGGTCGGACGAAGAGCACCACACTAAAGTGCACGGCTTCTTCGGTGCCATCGTGCAGATCATGCTGCTGGATATCATTTTCAGCCTGGATTCAGTGATCACCGCGGTAGGCCTGTCCGATCATCTGTTTATCATGATGGCAGCAGTAGTGATTGCCGTGGGCGTTATGATGTTTGCCGCCCGGCCGATTGGCGAGTTCGTTAACCGCCACCCTTCGGTGAAAATGCTTGCGCTGGCATTCTTGATCCTGGTGGGCTTCACCCTGATGCTGGAAAGCTTCCAGGTGCATGTACCTAAAGGCTACATCTACTTTGCGATGTTCTTCTCGATGTCGGTAGAAGCGCTCAACCTGATGCGCAGCAAGAAAAAACCCGCCTCTGAGTAATCCCCCAACGGGAGCGAGCGTAAGCCGCTCCCGTTAATATTTTTGTATCCCCCGCACAGTTTCAATGTCACTTTCTCTTACAGAGATAAGGACTTATCCGAAACACGATGCATCTATAGTTTGCTAATCTAGAAAGAAGCTTCTTTTTGCATACATAACTGAGGATCCGCAGGATGAAAAAGTGGGTAATGGCAGTGTCTGCGTTGGTGATGGCCGCCGGGTTGGCGGGATGCTCCAGCGATTACGTGATGGCGACCAAAGACGGCAATATGATCCTGACTCAGGGCAAGCCAGAGATTGACCAAGATACCGGCCTCATCAGCTATAAAGACGAAAAAGGCAACCATCGCCAGATCAACGGCGATCAGGTTTCACAGGTCATCGAACGCTAGTTTCCCGATTGGCTATCGCCCCCGCGTTGCGCGATAGCCCTCCCCGCACTGAATCCACTTCCCCCATCTTCTCGGCTTGGTTATAGTCGGCAAAGGCGATATCACCGCCTTGCAGATTGTTTGGCTCCTGTTTTATCGGGTGTATAGCCCGTAAGCGCTAACACGAAAGGAAGGCCGTTAATGCAATACCACCGTATTCCCCACAGTTCTTTAGAAGTGAGCGTGCTGGGACTGGGCACCATGACCTTTGGCGAACAGAACAGTGAAGCCGATGCCCACGCGCAACTCGACTATGCATTAGCCGCTGGCATCAACCTGATCGATACCGCAGAGATGTACCCGGTACCGCCCCGCCCTGAAACCCAGGGGCTGACCGAACAGTACATCGGCAGTTGGATCAAGGCTCGCGGCAACCGTGAGAAACTGGTGCTGGCCAGCAAAATCGCCGGGCCGGTGCGCGGGACTGACAGCAGTATCCGCCCGCAGCAGGCGCTGGATCGCAAAAATATCCGTGCCGCGCTGGACGCCAGCCTGAAACGCCTCAACACCGATTATCTCGATCTCTACCAGTTGCATTGGCCGCAGCGTGCGACCAACTTCTTCGGTAAGCTCAACTATCAGTACACTGACGAAAAGGCTACCGTCACCCTGCTGGAAACGCTGGAAGCGCTGACCGAGCAGGTGCGCGCCGGTAAAATTCGTTATATCGGGGTGTCTAACGAAACGCCTTGGGGCGTGATGCGTTACCTGCAGTTGGCTGAAAAGCATGAGCTGCCGCGCATCGTCTCAATTCAGAACCCCTACAGCCTGTTGAACCGCAGTTTTGAGATTGCTCTGGCGGAGATCAGCCAGCACGAAGGCGTCGAACTGTTAGCCTATTCCAGCCTGGCGTTCGGCACCCTGAGCGGCAAGTATTTGAACGGCGCCAAACCGGCCGGTGCGCGAAATACGCTGTTTAGCCGCTTTAATCGTTATTCGGCCCCGCAAACGCAGTTGGCGATTGCCGAATACGTCGCATTAGCCAAAAAACACGGACTGGATCCTTCGCAGATGGCCCTGGCCTTTGTTCGCCAGCAACCCTTCGTTGCCAGTACCCTGCTGGGCGCCACCACGCTGGAACAGCTGAAAACCAACATCGACAGTTTCGACCTGGTGTTGAATGAAGACGTGCTTCAGGGGCTGGAGGAGATCCACACCCGCTTTACCATTCCTGCCCCCTAAATAATCAGGGGCGCCTAAACCGCGCCCCTTTGATTATTTTGCCCGTCGTTGCGACAACCACAGTGCGCCGATCGCCAGCGCGAAAACCACACCGAAACCGATCCCCACGCCGACCACCGGTACGCTGACTTTCACCGCCAGCGAATAGAGCCCGAGCATCAACAGCATGGCGGTGTTCTCGCCAAGGTTTTGCACCGCGATCGCGTTGCCTGCCCCCACCGATTTTTTGCCTCGTTCTTGCAACAACGCATTCAATGGCACCACAAAGAAGCCGCCCAAGATGCCGATAATCAGCAGTACCGCATAGGCGCTAAGCAAGGTAGTTTGCAGCGCGAATATCGCCACCGCTACGCCAATCAAGATCCCGGCCGGCATACAGCGTTTCACGGTCTCAAGCGTAACGAAGCGAGCTGCGGCACCGGCGCCAACCACAATCCCCACCGCCACCATGGCATTCAGCAACGTCGGCGTGGCGTTATCGGCGATACCCAGCGCCACCGGTACCCACAGCACCAACAGAAAGCGCAGCGTGACCCCTGCGCCCCAAAACAGGCTGGTACCAATCAATGAGAAACGGGTTTGCCCATCGCGCCACAGCACCACACAGGCGTTGAAGAAAGCGCGAGTCATGGCACGTGGCGTCCATGACGTCGCCGGATGTGCCGCAGGCAGGCGCGGAATATACAGGTTGGCGATCACCGCCGCTGCGTAAACCAGCGCACATACCGCCAGTGCGGCGACCACGTGCCAGTCTGCCAGGATGCCGCCGGCCACCGAGCCCAGCAGGATCGCCGCGATAGTGGAGGCCTCCATCAGGCCGTTGGCCTTGACCAGTTTCTCACCGCTGGTGATCTCACCCAAAATCCCATATTTGGCCGGTGAATAAGCTGCGGCACCCACGCCCACCAGGCTATAACCGAGGAACGGATCCAACCCGAAACAGATCACCAATGCGCCGGCCAGCTTCAGGCCGTTGGCCACCATCATCACCCGCCCTTTCGCAAAGCTGTCGGCAATCTGGCCGACAAAAGGCGCGAGAATGATATAGGTGGCGACAAACGCCATCTGCAGAATCGGCTGGCTCCAGTCGGGATAAAGCTGTTGTTTGATCAGCGCCAGCGTGGCGAACAGCAACGCATTGTCACCGAACGCAGAGAGAAACTGTGCGCAAATGACGGCAATCATGCTGCGCGAAAGCAAGGGTGAATCAGTGTTCGACGACGGGTTCATCAGACAGTCTCCGGCTGTTCAGCCATTTTACGCAGGGTCACAAAATCCGGTTTGCCACTGCCCAGCACCGGCAGCGTTTTCAACAGGCGAATATCACGCGGTACCGCCAGTTCAGGGCTGCCCAATTCACGCGCTGCCCGCAGCAAGGCTTCGCGGGTTACGCTTGCATCGGTAGTGAACAGCACCAGCGCCTCGCCCTTACTGCTGTCACTTTTCACCGTAGCGGCGTGCAGCCCTTCCGGCGATACGCGCTGTGCAAGCAGCTCCACGCTTTCCAGCGAGACCATTTCGCCCGCCAGTTTGGCAAAGCGCTTCACCCGACCGCGGATCACACAGTAGCCCTGTTCGTCCAGAGTGACGATATCGCCGGTATCGTACCAGCCCGGCTGCAGGTTGCCCTGTTCATCCTCTGCCGCTGGCGGCTCCAGCTCGCCCGGATGCTCCACCCGCAGATAGCCTTTCATGATATTCGGCCCACGCAGTTGCAGGCGTCCACCGTTCTCAATACCCGGCACCTTCATTAAACGCGCTTCCATATTCGGCATGATGCGCCCGACGGTACCCACCTTGGCCGCCAGCGGCACGTTGATTGACACCACCGGCGCACACTCGGTCACGCCATAGCCTTCCAGGATGCGAATACCGTATTTGTCCTGATAAATCTGTTTGGTGCTGTCCGCCAGCTTTTCCGCACCGGCTACCACATAGCGCAACCGGGCAAAGTCGTACGGATGAGCAAAACGCGCATAGTTATTGAGGAAAGTGGCCGTGCCGAACAGTACGGTGCAGTTACGGTCATACACCAGCTCCGGCACCACGCGGTAATGCAGCGGACTGGGGTAGAGGAAGATACGGCTGCCGGTCATCAACGGGGTCAGCAGCCCGACCGTCAAACCAAACGAGTGAAACAGCGGCAGCGACGACATAAAACGGTCGCGCGGAGTGAAGTCGGCAATGGTACGGATCTGCTCAACGTTGGCCAGCAGGCTGGCGTGGGAGTGCACCACGCCCTTCGGATTGCCCTCCGACCCCGAGGTGAACAAGATTAGTGCCGCATCGTCAGGCTGCTGCGGCAGCATGGCGCGCGCGGGTTGGAACAGATGACGCAGGATCCACAGCTTGTCCGCCAGGGTCACGGTATCTTTCAGATCCTCCAGATACACCCAGTTGGCCTCCGGCACCTGCTGCGGCAAATGTGTCAGCTTGCCTTTTTCCAGGAACTGGCGCGAGGTGACGATGGTTTTAAGACTGGCGGCGAGCATGGCGCTTTTCAGGCCGTTGGAACCCGCGGTGTAGTTGAGCATCGCCGGGATACGGTTGCGCAGCGAGGCACCAAAAATCGCCGCGGCGGTAATGGTGGCATTCGGCAATAGCATGCCGACATGTTCGCCCTCGGCGGTAAAGCGCTGCAGGATACGGCTGACGCCCAGCGCTTTTATAATCAGTGTCTGGTAGCTGTCTTCCTTGAAGTTGATATCTTCAATGCACGGCTTGCTCCGACCATAGCGATGCTGCGCCGCCAGCAAAGCGCGGAACAGGGTCTGTGGCTCGCGCGTGTCCATACGCGCCTTCATCATGATCTGGTGCAAACGATCGCCGGCCAGCATGCGACGTTCTCGGGCGCGTGGCGCGACCGGCATCGGCAATGACGTCGGCGGTAAAATACGGATGCTGATCTGCGGGAACCAACGGATCTTGAATACCCCGGCCATACGCCCAAAAGGGCTGAATTCGGCGCCATCAAGCCGTATCGGCACCACGGTCGCCCCCGATTTGGCGGCAATAAACGCGGCACCATCATAAATTTTCATCAGTGAGCCGGTCACGGTAATGCGCCCTTCGGGGAACACCACGATGGGCCGCCCTTGCTCAACCATGCGCACCAACTGTTTGATGGCCATCGGCTTGGTGGGATCGAGCGAAACGAAATCGATATAAGGCCGCAACCAGCGCATAAACCAACGATCGCCAATGCTGGCGTAGACGGCAAACACCGGTTTGATCGGCAAAAACAGCGCCAACAGAATACCGTCGAGGAAGGAGATGTGATTGGGCGTAATCAGCAGCTTTTTCTGATCGAAATGTCGGGCGTCGCCCTCAACGCGTACCCGGTACAGCAGGCGGAATAGCACCCGCAGCATTGAAAAGATCATGCCCTTCTCCCTTTGCCCAAGATGAGCGTAAATGGTTGTAGGGAAAAGAATACTATATGGCAGGCAAAAAAAAACCTACGCATCCGCGTAGGTTGGTGCAATTGAAAATGGCTTCAACATACAGAGTATGCTGATTTCTCACCAATCAATACCTCTGGGATCACCTACTCTAGAGAGGTGGCGATTAAGAAACTACCGATCAATCGCAAGAGTTTTGCTCTAAATGCAACCAGCTGTAAATTTCCCGCGATGTACTGAAATAACTCAATGAAATGTAAATAGTCCTGCGGAATAAAAATACAAAATCAGATTTTACGCAGGCGGGACGGAGGGGGATCGGGCAAAAAAAAACCTACGCATCTGCGTAGGTTGGTGCAAATTAATATGGGCTCAACAAACAAGTTGCTGAAACTCACCAATCAATACCTCTGGGACGTTTAATTTACCCCGTTGAGCCGAAAACCAGCCAGCGGCCAATCGAAACATTAGGGCGCAAAGTGTAACCAGCGGTGTATCCCCACGGCCTTTCAAGCCACAGTGAGCTCGCCTTGCCGTGGGGCTGGATGTTTATCGTACACTCACTTCTACCAGGCAGCTCATGGCGTTCGGCCCTTGAGTCAATGGCGAGGTACCGATATCCAGCGTTAACACGTTCGGGTTGCCGGACTGTTCCACCTGCAGGCGCTCGGCACCAAAACCTGGGTCAAACCAGGCGCCGGTTGCCATCAGCACTACGCCCTGGGTGACGCCGTCGGTGATCGCAACGCCTGCCAGGCAATTGCCACGCGCATTGCTGACCTGTACCTCCGCCCCCTCGGCAATGCCGCGCCTGGCTGCATCTTCCGGGTGCATATACAGCGTTTCACGTCCGGCCGTTTTATTGCCCTGCGCCAGCGGCGCCGGATCCATCTGGCTGTGCAGGCGATCGCTCGGTTGGATGGATATCAGGTGCAATGGCCACTCTTTGGCTTCTGGTGCCCCCAGCCACTCGACTGGCGGCTGCCACTGCGGATGTGGGGCAAAATCGGCATAGCGATAACCGGCGATTTTCTCGCTGAACAACTCAATCTTGCCGCTCGGCGTTTGCAGCGGATGGGCCTGCGGATCGGCACGAAAATCGTCGAAGAACACGAATTCTTTCGCCGGTGCCGGCAGCTCGACGTAGCCTTTGCGCCAGAAATCCTCAAACTCGGGCCATTCTACGCCGGTCCCAGCCTGCGCCTGGCCGCATTGTTGATAGATAGATTCGATCCAGGCCCGCTCGTCGCGGTTTTCGGTGAACTGCTCACGGTAACCGAGCCGCTCCGCCAGATCGGCAAAAATATCAAAGTCGTTACGTGCCTGATGCTGTGGCGCAATGGCCTGATGCATCGCCAATACGTAGCGATCGCGCGATGAACCGCCGATATCGTTACGTTCCAGCGAGGTGGTAACCGGCAGCACAATGTCCGCCATCTTGGCCGCCGGCGTCCACCAGATATCCTGCACTATCACCGTATCCGGTTTTTGCCAGCCTTCCACCAGCCGGTTTAGCTGCTGGTGATGATGGAACGGGTTGCCGCCGGCCCAGTGCACCAGATGAATATCCGGATACTGGTGCGTCTCGCCACGGAACTGATAGGAGCCGCCGGGTTGCAACAGCATGTCGCAGATACGCGCCACCGGGATGGCAAGCCCACAAGGGTTGGCGCCGACCGGCATCATGGGCCCCGGCGTATCCACCCGCGGGTTGCCGACCCCGTTCATCGAGCCGTGACCAAAGGAGAAACCGCCCCCCGGCAGCCCCACCTGGCCGAGCATCGCCGACAGGGCAATCATCATCCAGTAGGGTTGTTCACCGCGATGAGCGCGCTGAACCGAATAGGAGCAGGTGATAAAACTGCGCACGCCGATCAGTTGCTGCGCCAGCAAACCGATACGCGCCGCCGGAATGCCGGTGATGACACTGGCCCATTCGGGCGTTTTTGCCACGCCGTCGTCGGTGCCGCGCAGATAATCCGCCAACTGGCTATAGCCGGTGCAGTGGCTATAGAGGAAAGCTTCATCCTGAGCGCCACGGCGCTGGATTTCATACGCCAGTGCCAGCATCAGCGCCACGTCGGTATTCGGGCGAATTGGGATCCATTCGGCATTAACAAATTCCGGGCAGTCATCACGCATCGGGCTGATGTTGATCACCGGAGTGCCTTTTTTCACCAGCTTTTGCAGCCAGGGTTTGAGCGAGTGCTCCGCCGCACCGCCGGAAGAGACCTGGGCATTTTTCAACGCCAGGCCGCCGAAGGCCACAAACAGCTCGCAGTGCTCAACCACGCTGGGCCAGCTGGTGACACGGCCGGTCAATGGGGTGAAAGTGCCGATCACATACGGCAGGAAAAACTGGGCCGCTCCCCAGCTGTAGTTGCCCAACTGATCGACACCGCCGCCGCCAGCAAAATAAAAACGGCGCACCAGCGAACGAGCGTGGTGCAGGCGCCCGGCAGATGACCAGCCATAGGAACCGGTAAACAAGCCGGAGGGGCCGTAGCGATCGCGCACGCGCCGGTTCTCTTCCGCCACCAGATCGAGCGCCAGATCCCAATCCACTTCGACAAAATCCTCGCGGCCACGTAGCGTACGGTCGCTGCCTTCACGCTTTTGCAGCCAGGAGCGGCGCACGGACGGCTTGCGGATGCGCTTGTCGGAATAGGCCATCGGCGCGATGGAGTCGAGCATTGGGGAAGGATCCGGATCGTCGGCAAACGGCTCACAACGGATAAGCCTGCCGTCTTCAACCACGGCGGTATAGGCGCCCCAGTGAGCGAGTTGCGGATAGCGTTTAATCGACATGGTGTTCTCAGCCAAGAATGGATGCCCAAAAATAGCATTAGCCGACGCGCCACGCCAAAGCACAAATGGCTCTATCACTGAGCGGCGCAGGTCTAAGCTCGGGGTAAATTGCCCATATCTGCAACAGCCGCCACAAGTTACGATCGCCAGCGCTTGCAGCCCCGGGCTTTTTCCGCAAGACTGAGGGATGTAAGCGATTACCCAGGATGTATGACAGATATGGCTACCATAAAGGATGTTGCCAGGCTGGCGGGTGTTTCCGTGGCCACGGTATCCCGCGTAATAAACAATTCTCCCAAGGCCAGCGAAGGCTCACGCACCGCCGTGCTGGCCGCGATGGAACAACTGCAGTATCACCCAAATGCCAATGCCCGCGCGCTGGCGCAGCAATCGACCGAAACGCTCGGGCTGATCGTTTCCGACGTCTCCGATCCTTTCTTTGGTGCCATGGTCAAGGCCGTGGAACAGGTGGCCTACGCCACCCACAATTTCCTGCTGATTGGCAACGGTTACCACGAGGCGGAAAAAGAGCGTCAGGCGATTGAACAGCTGGTACGCCACCGTTGTGCCGCGCTGGTGGTACATGCCAAAAAGCTGACCGATCGTGAGTTAAGCGGGTGGATGCAGCAGATCCCGGGCATGGTGCTGATTAACCGCACGCTGCCGGGGTTTGAATCGCGCTGCGTGGCGCTCGACGATCGCTACGGTGCCTGGCTGGCGACCCGCCACCTGATCCAACAGGGGCACCAGCGTATTGCCATCATCTGCTCCACCCACCAAATTTCCGACGCGGCGGACCGTCTGCAGGGCTATCTCGATGCATTGCAGGAGCACGGCATTGCGGTAGATGAAAAACTGATTGCCTACGGCGAGCCAGACGAGATTGGCGGCGAACAGGCGATGACCGAGCTGCTCGGGCGCGGTAAAAACTTCACCGCGGTCACCTGCTACAACGACTCAATGGCCGCCGGTGCCCTTTCGGTACTGAGCGACAACAGCGTGGATGTGCCGGGGCAGATGTCGCTGATTGGTTTCGATGACGTGCTGATTTCACGCTACCTGCGGCCGCGTCTGACCACTATTCGCTATCCGGTGGTGGCCATGGCGACCCAGGCGGCCGAACTGGCGCTGGCACTGGCCAACAATCAGCCGCTGCCGGAGATCACCAACATGTTCAGCCCGACGCTGGTGCGCCGCCATTCGGTGGCCAGCATCAATAACGTTTACGAGCAGAACTAGATCAACTCCCGGTGATACAGCCGCACCGGGCGATCGGGGTAATCTAGCGCATCGCCGATGTAGCGCCAGCCATGGCGCTCATAATAGCCGCTAAAGTCACTGTAGAGATAAAGCTCACTGAAGCCGGTGCGTCGGGCGTAGTCTTGCACATGCTGCTGCAACCGCAGCCCCAGACCGCTGCCGCGCTGGCTTTCGTCGACATACAGCGCCGCCAGCCAGGGCGTCAGATCCTGCCGGCTGATCAAGTCGCAGCGCCATAAGCCGACTGTGCCAACCACTTTATCGTCCTGCAGGGCGATAAAAGTAATGGGCAAATCGGCTCCGCACAGCCCGCTATCCACCACGCTGGCGAAAAATGCCCGGCTGCTTTCGCTGCCAAACGCCTGCCACAGCCAATCAATCACCTGACCGCGATGCTGTGGATAATCCGCCAGAAGCTTAATCTCAGTCATCTCTTCTCTCTTTTCCCATTGTCTGGCATCAGTCTACGGACGTTGCGCCACAACACAATCCCGGCGGAAAAATCCCACGCAGCCAAGGGGTAAGCCTATGCTAGACTGAGCGATATTTACCACAGCGGATGTTGAAAGGGGTAAGCCACTGATGATCACCATGTTGGATGTTTCCATTCGCGCGGGGGTATCCAAAGCCACGGTTTCACGCGTGTTAAATGGCACCGGCCAGGTGAAAAAGAGCACCCGCGATGCGGTGTTCAAGGCCATGGACGATTTGGGTTACCGCCCGAACTTCCTCGCCCAATCGCTGGCAAACAAAAGCTCCAACAGCATTGGCCTGGTAGTGTCCAATTTCGACGGCCCCTACTTCGGACGCCTGCTTCGTCGCGCAGCCAAGCTGATCGAGGCCAGCGGCAAACATCTGATTGTGACCGACGGCCACGACACGCCGGAAGATGAACTGCAGGCGGTACAGCTGCTGGCGGATCGCCGCTGTGATGCCATTATTCTGTATACGCGTTTCATGTCAGAAACTGCGCTGATGAAGCTGCTGGACAGCCTGCCGGTGCCGATCATGGTGATCAATCGGGATCTGCCGCAGGCGCGCGCACGCTGCGTGTTCTTCGAACAGCAAAAGGCGGCCTTCCATGCGGTGGATTATCTGATTCGGCAGGGGCATCGCGAGATCGCCTGCATTACCGGCCCCATCGCCACGCCAACAGCACAGGCGCGGCTGGCAGGTTATCAACAAGCGTTAGAGCAGCACCATATTGCCTTCAACGAAGCCCGCGTGGCCTACGGTGACAGCAGCGTGCAAAGTGGATATCAGGGCACCCGGCGTTTGCTGGCCGAACATATCGATTTCAGCGCGCTGTTCGCCTGCAACGACGACATGGCGGTCGGCGCGATGAAGGCGCTGCTCGATGCGGGCAAACGCCTGCCGCAGGATGTCTCACTGTTCGGCTTTGACGACGAGCCCAGCGCCGCCTATTTGCAACCTGCACTATCTACCGTGTATCTGCCGATCGACGTGATGATCGAAGCCGCCATCAGCCAGGCTTTTCGCCTGATCAATGGGGAAGACACACAGCCACTTACCCCGTTCACCGGCGAACTGCGGCTGCGTGAATCGGTGCTTCCCGGGCCTTACGCCAACTGATCCCTCCGGGCGCTGTCGTTGAAACCACGATGCGCCCAAAAGCATCAGATCTGTTCCAGCGCAATCAGCTCTTCGATGGTCTGGCGACGACGGATCAGGCGCGGTTCACCGTTCTCAAACAGCACTTCCGGCAGCAGCGGGCGGCTATTGTAGTTTGAAGACATAGACGCGCCATAAGCACCGGTGTCATGGAACACCAGATAATCGCCAACCTGCACCGGCGGCAGCTCGCGGGTTTCAATACCGCCACCGGCCTGCTGAGTAAAGACGTCTCCGGATTCACACAGCGGTCCGGCAATCACGGTTTCACGCAGTGGCTGGTGTGCGGTATCGCGACCGTCGGCCGGCAGCAGGGATATGTGGTGATAGCTGCCGTACATTGCCGGACGCATCAAATCATTAAAACCGGCATCCACCAGCACAAAGTGCCGGCTGCCCATGTCTTTCACTGCGCGCACCTCGGCGACCAGCACACCGGCTTCCGCCATAAGGAAACGGCCCGGTTCGATCTCCAGCTTCACCGGATGACCCAAATGTGCGGCAATACGCTCGCGGGCGCTGTTCCACAGGCCAAAATAGTGTTCGGTATCAATCGCCTCTTCGCCGTACTGATAGGGGATCGACAGCCCGCCTCCGGCAGAAATCGCACTGATGTCCTGGCCGAGGTCGATCACCTGTTGCACCATGGCGTCACACACGCGCTCCAGATGCTGGTAGTCCACCCCCGACCCTATATGCATATGCACGCCAATCAGCTTCAGACCGTATTGCTGAATTTTTTCCACCGCCTGCGGTAAGTCGGCATACCAAATACCGTGCTTGCTGTTCTCACCGCCGGTGTTGGTTTTCTGGCTATGGCCGTGACCGAAACCTGGATTGATGCGCAGCCACACCGGATGCCCGGCAGAGACCTGCCCCAGCTGTTCCAGCATGTCGATCGAACCGACGTTGACCGGGATTTTCAATTCGCTGACGCGAGCCAGAGTCGCGTGATCGAGCACATCGGCGGTAAACACGATTTCGCTTGGTTCGCCACCCGGCTGAAAACCGGCCTGCAATGCACGCTCAATCTCGCCTAACGACACCGAGTCCACCTTGACGCCCTGCTCACGCATCAGGCGCAAAATATGAATATTCGAGCAGGCCTTCTGGGCAAAACGGATCACGTCAAAATGCCGCAATTGGCTGATGCGCTCGCTGATAATCGCTGCGTCATAGGCCCACACAGGGCAACCAAAGCGCTGAGGCAGCGCCAATAGGTTAGCGGCGTTAAGAGCGGTAGAAGTGTCGTGCAAAGCGCGTGGCATAGTGATGTTCCTGGTTCGAAAATGGTATGCCCTCAATATTGCCGCACTCTTTCTCGGGTGGAAAATATCTATTTAGCCAGAGTCTATTCATTTATGATATGGCTTTGCTCATGATGGAGCCGCCCGATGCACGCGATAACCCTGCGCCAGATTGAAATCTTCTATGCGGTGATGACGACCGGCAATCTGACCGAAGCCGCCGCGCTGCTGCAAACCTCGCAGCCCACCGTCAGCCGCGAGCTGGCGCGCTTCGAGAAACTGATCCAACTGCAGTTGTTCGAACGGGTGCGCGGGCGATTATCCCCCACGGTACAGGGCCTGAGGCTGTTGGAAGAGGTTCAACGTTCCTATTACGGTCTGGATCGCATCGTCAATGCCGCCGCCGGTATCCGACAATTTCAGCAGGCGCAGCTTTCGATTGCCTGCCTGCCGGTATTTTCACAATCGCTGCTGCCGGCGGTGTGCAAACCCTTTATCGATCGCTATCCGGAGGTCAGCTTCAGCGTGATACCGCAGGAATCACCGTTGCTGGAAGAGTGGTTATCGGCGCAGCGCCACGATTTGGGCCTGACGGAAAATACCCTGACTCCGGCGGGCACCGAGCGAATGACCTTGATGACGCTGAACGAAGTGTGTGTCTTGCCGGCCGGGCATCCGCTGCTGGCGAAAAAGCGGCTGACGCCGCAGGATTTTGCCGGACAAAACTTTATCAGCCTGTCGAACACCGACAGCTATCGCCAACTGCTGGATTCGCTGTTCAGTGAGGAAGGGGTTAACCGCCGGCTGGTGATGGAAACCCACAGCGCAGCGTCGGTCTGCGCCATGGTCAAAGCCGGCGTGGGGGTATCGATAGTCAATCCGCTAACGGCGTTGGACTACGCCAACAACGGTGTGCATATACGGCCATTCAGCGTTGACGTGCCCTTTACCGTTAGCCTGATCCGGCCGCTGCACCGCCCGTCGTCGGCGCTGGTCACGGCCTTTACTCAACATTTGCAGCAACAGGCACAAACGCTGCCCGCCCGTCTGGCCGCCGTGATTACGCGCTAGCCGGGCGCTTGGCGCGGCTGAACGTCACCAGACACAGTACCAGACCCAGCAACGCGATCCCCGCAGCGGCCAGCGGTACGCTGGTCAAGCCCAACCCCTGCGCTATCACGACACCGCCGACCCAGGCACCAATCGCATTACCGACGTTGAACGCGGCAATGTTCAGCGTGGACACCAGATTGGGGGCCTTTTTACCGTAGGTCACCACGTTGATTTGCAGCGCCGGTACAGCGGCGAACGCCGCAGCGGCCCACAGGAACAGGGTAATTTCAGCCGGTACCATCGAATGGCTGGTCCAACTGAACAATGCCGCAAAGCAGGCGATCACCAGGAACGTACAGGTCAGCGTCAACGGCAAGCGCCAGTCCGCCAAACGTCCACCCAGGATGTTGCCCAGCGTCAGACCAACCCCCATCAGCAACAGCGTCCAACTGACGCCATGGGAAGAAACACCCGTCACCTCGGTCAGTAACGGGGCAATATAAGTAAACAGCGCGAACATCGATGCGGCAAAGGCCACGGTCATCAGCAATGACAGCCAAATACCGCCGCCGCGCAACGCCGCCAGCTCTTTTTTCAGATCCGTCGGGGCCTCGTCCTTCACGCTGGGCAGCTTGCTGTACAGCGCCAACAGAGAGAGCACGCCAATGACCGCCACCGCCCAGAACGTCGAACGCCAACCCAGCGCCTGACCCAGAGCGGTACCCAGCGGCACGCCGAGCACGTTGGCCAGCGTCAGGCCGGTGAACATCAATGCCACGGCTGAAGCCCGGCGGTTTGGCGGCACCAGATTGGCCGCAACCACCGCGCCAATACCGAAGAAGGCACCGTGGCACAAAGCGGTGATAATGCGCGCCAGCATCAGGAAGTCATAGCTGTACCCCAGGGCGCACATAATATTGCCGAAGATGAAAATCACCATCAGCAGCAACAGCGTTTTTTTGCGCGGCAGCTTCGCGGTCAGCAAGGCCATGATGGGTGCACCGATAGCCACGCCAAGGGCATAGCCGCTGATCAGCCAGCCGGCAGAAGGAATGGAGACCTGCAGATCTCCCGCCACTTCAGGCAGCAACCCCATGATCACAAACTCGGTGGTGCCAATAGCGAATGCACTTAATGCCAGTGCGAGCAGAGAAACAGGCATGCGGAAAGCTCCCAGTCAACAAAGCCCCGGTGTCAGGCACTCGGGGCCGGTAAAAACACATAAAATTGACGGGCAGCCCGGCAGGCTGCCCGCGAAAAAGGGTCAGAGAGGGTGTTCAAAGAGCGGGCTTAACTGCTTAACCCTATAATTATTAAGTCTTATTCACGCTTTTCACGTTACAGAAATAGCACGCAATCCCGCGTAAAAACCAGTGGCAAAACGGCCGCTGCGCACAAAAAGCCATGCCTGGCTCGCTAACTGGTTGAATGCGCTGATGATGAAAAATGTGTAAAAATGTTACCCGTGTGTTAACGCTATCAGCGCAGCGTTGCCTGCCAATCCGGATCGTGGGCAAACCACTCCACCAAAAAGTCCAACATGGTGCGCAATGTCGCCGGCATCTGGCGGCGTGAGGTATAGATACCGTAAATCCCCATCGACTGGGGCCGATAATCCGGCATCAGCTCAATCAGTTCGCCACTGGCCAGTAAAGGGGCTGCAGAATAGTAAGGCTGCATGGAAATACCCGCGCCTTGTACCGTGCCCGCCATCAACACCACCGATTCGTTGGCGCTCAGGTTGCCGCTGACCGCGACCGCCGATTTCACACCCTGAAGGTCAAAATGCCACAGGCTCTTACCGAAGTAGGAATAAGTCAGGCAGTTATGCAGCGCCAAATCCTGCGGATGACGCGGCGTGCCGTGTGCCGCCAGATAGGCCGGGGAAGCGCAGACCACGGAAGCACAGGAGGATAATGGCCGGGCGATGAGATTGGGATCCAATTCGTTAGTGATGCGTAACGCCAGATCGATACGCTCCTCCACCAGATTCACCGTGCGATTGTTCATTTGCAGATCCACTGCAACCTGCGGATGGCGTTTCAGGTATTGCGCCACCGCGCCCACCAGCGCCGTCTGGCCCAGCGATTGTGAACAGGTAATGCGTAACAGGCCACGCAGCTCGTCACTCTGCTCCCCTTCGACCAAATCGATTTCGCCCGCCAGCGCCAGCATCTGTCGACAGCGTTCCAGCGTGCGCTCACCGGCGTCAGTCAGACTAAGCTTACGAGTAGTGCGATGCAGTAAACGCGCGCCGGCCCATTGCTCCATTTGTGCCAGATAACGCGTCACCATCGCCCGCGACATTTCCAACGTTTCCGCGGCGGCAATCATGCTGCCACGGTCGACGATGGTGATAAAAACCTCAGCAGCGGTAATGCGATCCATGATTCGTCCGATTTACGCAATGAATAGTTGCTCATTATCCGGTTTTTCTATCGCTTTATGCAACCTAACATCTATACAACATTAATCGCATCCCAAGGACCTCTACCCATGTTTAAGAAATCATTGTTGACCCTGGCTTTTGCCGGCATCGCCACAGTAAGCACCTTCGCTACCGCCGCCAACACCCTGACGATGGAAGTGTATAACCCAGGTGAGAAAAGCGTGTTCCCGGTGTCTTCCGAAATCATCAGCGGCAAACACGAAGTCGCACTGATCGACGCCCAGTTCCAGCGTAACGACGCGGAAGCCCTGGTGAAAAAGATCAAGGCGACCGGCAAGAAGCTGACCACCGTATACATCAGCCATTCAGATCCGGATTTCTATTTTGGTCTGGACGTCATTAAAGCCGCGTTCCCTGAGGCTAAAATCATCGCGTCACCGGGTACCATCGAAGAAATCAATGCCACCAAAGACGGCAAAGTGGCGTACTGGGGCCCAATCTTGAAGGACAACGCGCCGAAAGCGGTGGTGGTGCCTCAGGCGTTGCAGGGTGACAGCTTCACCGTAGACGGCCAGAAAGTGGAAGTGAAAGGCCTGACCGGCCCGACGCCGGAACGCACCTACGTGTGGATCCCAGCGCTGAAAGCGGTAGTGGGCGGTGTGCCGGTAGCCGGCGACAATATCCATCCGTGGATTGCCGATAACCAAACCGTTGAATCCCGCGCGCACTGGCAGCAAACGCTGGAAGGCATCAAAGCGTTGAAACCGGAAGTCGTGGTCCCTGGCCATTTCCTGCCGGGGGCAGACCAGACGCTGAAGTCCGTCACCTTTACCCAGAACTACCTGACCACGCTGGAAGCTGAACTGCCAAAAGCCAAAGATTCTGCAGCACTGGTGGCGGCAATGAAAAAGCATTACCCGGATCTGAAAGACGAATCCAGCCTGGAACTGAGCGCCAAAGTGCTGAAAGGCGAAATGAAGTGGCCGCAATAAGCACGCCGAAACACCCAGGCCAAGGCGCTACTGCTACCCAGCCGCCGCAAAGGCGGCGGGTATAACGAGGAAAAGACATGACCGGTACGACTCTGCACTACATTTTCGATCCGCTGTGTGGCTGGTGCTATGGCGCAGCCCCGCTGGTGAAGGCGGCCAAAACCATTCCAGGGCTATCCATCGCCCTGCACGCCGGCGGCATGATGACCGGCAACAACCGCCGCCAAATCACGGATGAATGGCGCAATTATGTGATCCCGCATGACAAGCGCATTGCGGAGTTAACCGGCCAACCCTTTGGCGAAGCTTATTTCAATGGATTGTTGCGTGATACCACCGCGGTGATGGATTCGGAGCCGCCGATTACCGCCATACTGGCAGCGCAAGCGCTGGCGGGACGCGGGCTGGATATGCTGCACCGCATTCAGGAAGCGCATTACCAGGAAGGTCGCCGTATCGCCGACACGCCGGTGCTGGAAGCGCTGGCAAAAGAGCTGGGCTTGCCCTCTGCTCCGTTTATCGCCGAAATGCGGTTTAACGCCGGTGCGCCAACCGCGCAGCACATCGCGCAAAGCCGGGCATTGCTTGCCAAGGTTCAGGGCCAGGGGTTCCCAACTTTCGCTCTGCAAGACAGCGAAGGCCAGCTGCGCCAGATCCCGGCGGGCAACTATCTGGGCAACGTTGAGGCCTGGAAAGAGTTATTGAGCGGCGCCGCTACCTGGGCCTAATACCTGTTACGGCTGCCGGGTGTTCAAAGTATTGGATGCCCGGAGCTGATTATTCAACCCGTACAAAGTGTCCTTCCGCACGCACGTTAAAACCGAACCCGCAATCCCCCTCGGTGTGCATGTCCAGACCATCGCTACCGAACTGCATCGCCACATCGCACGCCATCACATCTTCCGGTTCCCGCTGACGGTATACTGCTTTGCCGTGCTCTATCGGCAACGTCTGAGTGAACTCCCCCATATTCGGCCCGTAATACAACCCCATCTGCCGCATGTAATAGCCAGAGTAAACGATCAGCCAGCGGCCATCTTGCGGCTTGACCTCAACCTCGCTCCAGACGCCACGCCCGGCATATTGCCAATACACTCCGCCCGGCCCGATCGACGGCGTTCGTTTCGCCAGCCGCTCCTGCAACAGCTTGAGATTATGTTGGGACTTGCTGTCTTGTGGTGCCAATTCTAAATAGGCACGCGCCTTAAGCAGCTCGCCGGCGTGTATCAGCGCCAGCGCTACGTTGTTATAAGCAGTGGCCGTTGCCTGGCTATCCAAACCGCAGAACTCACTCCAGGCGGCCTGATCGCGGAAAATATCTGCGGCGCGTGGGTAATCGCCACGCTGATAGGCATTTTTGCCCAACTCGGCATAGCTTGCGACCTTGTGACAATCGGCATCAATATCCGGCTCGTCAATCTGCGCCATCGCCTGGTCGCAGGCAAGCGCACCATAGGCCAACAGCAGGGGAACCCACGCCTTCATCACTTATCCTTTCCGCAGTAAACGAGCCAAATTTCGGCGCCAGTATAACCGCCAACCGCCACCGCATCACCCCTGACGATTCAGCCGCGATATTTCAAACGGTTAGCGGCGTTAAAACTGCTTACAGTCAACGTTTGTTTGTTACCTGTCCCCGGCCCATGCTGAAAAAAAGATTAAACCTGCGAGGGTCCATGAACGCTATCCCCACCCCCAAAAACGCCGTCTGGCAACTGATTAAACCCTTCTGGGTCTCGGAGGAGAAACTGCGGGCCTGGGCGATGCTGATCGCCATCATCGCCTTGTCACTGGGGTTGGTGTACATCAGCGTGCTGATCAACCAGTGGAACCAGGTGTTTTACGACGCGCTGCAAAATAAAAATTACCCGGTATTCAAGGCGCAGCTGTGGCGCTTTACCTATCTGGCGCTGATTTTCATCGTATTGGCGGTGTTTAAAATTTACCTGACACAGGGCCTGCAGATGCACTGGCGGCGCTGGATGACCGAAAAATTCATGGGTAAATGGCTGGCGCATCAGGCGTATTACCATACCGAACAGCAGCAAATCGTCGATAACCCGGACCAGCGTATCGCCGAGGATCTCAACGTGCTGACCCAATACACGCTGTCGCTTTCGTTGGGGTTACTGTCCAGCCTGGTGACGCTGTTTTCTTTTATCGCCATCCTGTGGCATGTCAGTGGCCCTATTACCTTTGTCATCAGCCAGCACGCTATTACCCTACCCGGCTATATGGTGTGGTTCGCTCTGCTGTACGCCGGACTGGGATCACTGCTGATTTGGTGGGTCGGCAAACCCTTGGTACAACTGGGTTTTAATCAGGAGCGCTATGAAGCGAACTTTCGTTTTGGGCTGATCCGCATCCGCGAAAATAATGATGCCATCGCGCTGTATCACGGCGAGCCGCATGAAGCACAGCAGTTGGGCGGGCGCTTTGAAGCCATCCGTGCCAACTGGTGGTCAATCATGCGCATTACCCGGCGGCTCAATATTGCCTCCAATTTCTACAGCCAATTCGCCATTGTCTTTCCGCTACTGGTGGCCGCCCCACGCTATTTTTCCGGCGCCATCCAAATGGGCGGAATGATGCAGATAGCCTCCGCTTTTGGGCAAGTACAGGGCGCTCTGTCCTGGTTTATCGATGCCTTTACCGATCTGGCCACCTGGAAAGCCTGCGTTAACCGTCTGGCCGGTTTTAACGCCGCCGTGGATCAGGTGCACCATCAACAGCGCGGCATTCAATTGCAGCCGGAGAATGAACAGCCGATGGTCCTTGACCGCCTCAGCCTGCAATTGCCGGATGGCCAACGCTTACTGGAGCCGACCTCAATGACGCTCAAACGTGGCGATCGGGTGCTGATCGTTGGCCCATCAGGCTGCGGTAAATCAACCCTGTTGCGCGCCATTGCCGGGATCTGGCCGTATGGTTCCGGTGCGATTGGGCTCGACGCCGCCAGCAGTACGTTATTCCTGCCGCAACGCAGTTATATTCCGATCGGTACGCTGCGAGAGGCGCTCAGCTATCCGCATCTTGCCGCCGAGTACAGCGATGAACAGCTGCTGAAAGCCCTGGATAACTGCCGCCTTAAACACCTTCAGCGCTGGCTGGATACCAGCGCCAACTGGAGCCAACGCCTGTCTCCAGGTGAACAACAGAGATTAGCCTTCGCCCGTACGATTCTGACCCGCCCGGACATTTTGTTCCTCGACGAAGCCACCAGCGCGCTGGACGACGAAACCGAGCAACTGATGTACTGCCTGTTGGTGGATGAATTGCCGGATGTGACGCTGGTTAGCGTGGCGCATCGCAACAGCGTGGCGAAGTATCATCAGAGCTGCTGGCGCTTTAGCCGCGCGGAAGAAAGCCAACCGGCACGCATGGCACTCAGCCCATTGCCGGTTGCCGGCTAAGTGCTCGGGCGCAGCCTGTACGGTTGCGCCCGGCTTTACTCAGATGCCATCGGCCTGAACGTCCTCGCATTTCACCCGACGCCTTTCGTGCCACAGGCTGGTCAGCCCACGTTTGCCGCACGCCAACGCCACTTCGCGAAACTCATCCAGGCTTAGCCCATCGCGTTCCAGCATCATTTCCGCTGCCAGCTGCATATTTACCCCGGTCAGCACTTCGCAATCACCGCGCTCGTCCGCCAGTTCGCTGGCGCAGCGGAACGGCGATCCGCCGAGCATATCGGTGAGAAACACCACGCCGTCCGCCTGCGCCACTTCGGTTAGCGCCGCATTAAGGGCGCCCCTTAACTGAGCGGTGCTCATCTGCTCCGGGAAATTGACCGCGACGCAATTTTGCTGCGGCCCCACCACCTGTTCTACCGCCTGCAGCAGGCCACTGGCAAAGCTGCCGTGGCCGGTAATCACAATGCCTGGCATCGCCCTTTCCTCACAATAAACCGATAAATTTGCCCACGACGCCAATCACCACCGTCACGCCAATCAGCTTCACTGGCGAGAACCCTCGCTTCATCAGGAAGAAAATCAGCAGCGTAAAGCACAGCGGCAACAGATTGGGCATCAGTTTGTCCAGCACGTCGGTCTGCAACGCCACACTGGCCTTGCCGGCATGCATCACCAACGGGGTGGAAAGATGGACATAGGAAGCCACCAGCGCGCCGATCACCGTCATGCCGACAATCGAGGCGGCGTGTGATATTCGTCGGGTATGGGTTTTCAGCAGCGCCAAGGCGCTGGTGCCGGCCTGATAGCCATAATGCGCCAGCCCGAACCGCAAGCCGAAGTGAAAAACGTTAAACAGCAGCAGGAAGACGATCGGCCCGAACAGGCTGCCTTCCAGCGCCAACGAGGCGCCGATCCCGGCGCAGATCGGCAGTAGCGTCAGCCAGAACAGCGCATCGCCAATGCCGCCCAGCGGCCCCATCAGCGCCACTTTTACCGCACGAATGGTAGAAATCTTCTCCTTGTTCTGTTCCATCGCCAGCACCAGCCCGGACAGGAAGGTGACGTCGAACGGGTGCACGTTGATAAACTCCATGTGCATCTTCATCGAATTGGCCAGATCCTGCGGATTGCGATGGATCTTGCGTAATCCTGGAATTAACTGATAAAGCCAGCCACCGGCCTGCATACGTTCGTAGTTGAACGACGCCTGCAGCAGTAAGGAACGCCATGCCATGCGGTTGATATCGCCACGGGTCAGCGCCTCTGCCGGCTCGCTGTCGACATAATCGTCCTGGTCTACCTGACTGGTCGCCAGGGCCTGCGCCATACGCTGTTCCGCTTTTTGCGCCAGCAGATCGTCGGAATCATTAAATGCCATCTTCAGCATCCTCCTGTTGTACGGACGGTTTGGGCGTGTCCGCCCCGGATCGTTGGCTGTTAAAGAAATCGATCAGTGCGATCGCCAGTGCCCCCAGCGCCACCGCCAGGATCGGCAGTTTCAGGAAGGTGACGGAAATAAAGCCGAGGATGAAATAAGCCACGTAGGTTTTTTTCATCATCACTTTCATCAACAGCGAGAAACCGATCGCCGG
Source organism: Serratia sp. AXJ-M (assembly GCF_046531865.1). Lineage (NCBI taxonomy): Bacteria > Pseudomonadati > Pseudomonadota > Gammaproteobacteria > Enterobacterales > Yersiniaceae > Serratia > Serratia sp. AXJ-M. Next base: position 4,262,437 of record NZ_CP059394.1, read on the forward strand.
CATCATGCCCCCCGCCACCGCCAGGCCGTCCAGCAGCCAGGTCGGTGCTTTTTGCACCATGGCGCTGGCCGCATCGGCACCGAAATAAATCGGCAAAAAAGCCACGACAAAATAGAACGCGAACAGGATGCTTATACCGAGATAATTCACCCGTTCGATACCGCGCCAGTTCAGCTCTTTCACCATCCGATCGCAGCGGTGCATCATCGGTGAAAACAGGGTAAACAGCAGCGTAATACAGCCCTGCACCGCGATAGAAAACGGCACGGCCACGCCGATCGCCACCTTGGGATCGGCCTTGGTCAGGATGGCAAACGCCGTGCCGATCACCCCGCCAATCACCACGTTTGGCGGCTGGGCGCCCGCCAGCGGCACCATGCCCATCCATACCAATTCCAGCGTACCGCCCACCAGCAGACCTGTGTACACATCCCCCAAAATCAGGCCGACCAGCGGCCCCAGCACCACCGGGCGATGAAAGTGGGTCAGTCCGTCAAACAGATCGACCCCCGCCAGCCCGGCCAACAGTGCAATCAATAACGCATCAGTTAACATGATTTCCCCCGAACTCAGAACAGCAGCTTGCCGACCGCCTCACCCGCTTCATCCGGCACCCGGCGTACCTCGCATTCAACGCCAAGCGCCGCCAGTTCGCGAAAAGCGGCGACGTCGCGCTCATCCAGCGAGACCGTTTTATGCACCTGCCGCTTCCCCTCGGCAAAATGCATGTTGCCGACGTTCACGAAGCGGATCGGCACCCCGCCCTGCACCAGCCGCAAAACATCCTGCGGCGTTTTGCACACCAAAAAGATTTTCTGGCGATCCGCCGCCTTGTGGATCACGTCGATGGTTTTCTGCAGCGTGAAGTAGCGCGTCTGCACCCCTTCCGCCACCACCATATCCATCAGGTTCTGCTGCACAGGATCCGCTGCCGCTTCATCGTTGGCCACCACCACCAGATTGGCGCCCAAGGTGTTGGTCCAGGTGACGCCGACCTGGCCGTGCACCAGTCGGTTATCGATACGAGTCATCAAGATATTCGGCATTTCAATGCACCTCCGGATAACAGGCGGCATGGTAGTCGTCGAGCACCTGCGTCACCTTATGCATTACCCAATCCTGCGGGTCGTTGCTCAGTTCCCCGGCATTCAGCGCGCGCGCCTGGTCTGGCAGGTACTGGCTCAATAGCGCTAACGGCACCGGATGGCGGCGCAAGTTGTCGATCAGGCTATCTACCGCCTGCTGCACCTGTGGTTGCGGCCAGTAATAACGTACCCGGTCACTCAGGCTGTAGTGGCGATCGAGATACTGCTGATGAGGGTTGCCATGGTAGTAACGGCTCCACTGCTGTGGCTGTTCGCGCATGACCTGCTCCAGCGTGGCGCACATCTGCGCCGATTGGTGCTCGCCAAGCCATTCACGTTCAATGTGATCCAGTGCGAACAGCGCTTCGCGCAGTGCGAAAGTCAGTGCCGGGCCGACTTTCAGGATGGCAAAATGATCGCCCACCAGCTGTCGATAGGCCTGCGGCGGTTGGTAATCCGTCGAGTGCGCCTCGTACACCATGCCCGGCTGCCGTTCGATAAAGCGGCTCAGTTCATGGGCCCGTTGCGGTTGATAGTGCTCCACGCTGTGATGATCAAACTCAACGCCCGGCTGCACCACCAGCGCAATGGTTCGCGTCCAGGCATCGACCAGTTCGGCTTGCTGCCAGGCCAGGCGATGGATTTCAAGCGTTTGCTGCACCGCCCGTGGCGTGGTGACCTGCATACCTTCCAACGCCTCCTGAGCGCCGCCCGGCACCGGCACTTCGGTCCCGATCACATACACCGGCGGCTCACCGCCGCTTTGCTGCCAGGCGCGTTCAGCAATGGCGCACAAACGTGCCGCACGGGCAGCGACGGTTTCATCATTTAGAGGGAAAGGATCGCCAGCGCAGGACATGGAACAATCGAGGTGAATTTTGCGAAAACCGGCGCGAACATAATCGTCGATCAGCGTTTCCGCCAACTGCATTGCTTCTTCTGCCGGCCGATCCTGCCAGGCGTTGGGGCCGAGATGATCGCCTCCCAGCCACAAACGATCGCGTGCCAACCCTTCCTCGTCCGCCAATCGCCACAGGGCGTCGCGGAACTGTTCCGCCGTCTGGCCGGTGTAGCCGCCAAACTGATTGACCTGATTCGAGGTGGCCTCGACCAGTACCGGCGTGCCGCGCGTTTTGGCCTGCCGCAGGGCCGCTTTAAGCACCCAGGGGTGAGCGGAACAAACGGAAAAGATCCCGACCGGTTTACCGGCCTTGTGCTGCTCAACAAGCTGTAACAACTGCTGCATGAATCCCCCATGCAGGCGCCGTACTACCGATCGGCGATGACTACCTCCACGCCCAACTCGGTTAACGCCCGCTCGTAATCGTCCGGAAGAAGGCTGTCGGTAATCAGCCGATGAATTTGTCCGGCTTCGCGAATCATGCAAAAGCTCTTGCGACCAAACTTGCTGGCATCCGCCACGGCGATAATCTCGCGCGCCACCTCGCACATCACGCGGTTGAGGTGTGCCTCTCCAGGGTGAGGCGTGGTGATACCGGCAACCAGATCGAAACCGTCGACGCCCAAAAACAGTTTGTCGAAGCGGTACTGGCGCAATTGCTGCTCGGCAGCCGGACCGTAGAGCGAGTAAGAATTACGGCGCACGCTGCCGCCCAACACCATCACCTCCACCCCATCATTACCGGAAAGCTCATAGGCAATGTTCAGCGCATTGGTCATCACCACCAGATCGCGTCGTCCTTTCAGGAACGGCACTATCTGGGTGGTGGTGGAACCGGAATCGAGGATCAGCGCGTCGCCATCACGCACATAGCTTGCCGCTACGCTTGCGATCTGCGACTTCACATCGCGGTTCAACCGTCCTTTGTCATGCAGTGGACGATCGAAGGCAAATTGCTGATTGAGCATTGCGCCGCCATAGGCCCGTAGCGCACACCCTTTTCGTTCCAGAAAGCGCAGATCGTTGCGGATCGTCACCGTGGATACTGCAAACTGTTTGCTGAGCTGCTCCACACGAACGCTGCCGTGTTCGCATAACAGATCGATAATGTGTTCACGGCGCTTTGCGGTATTCACTGGCATGAGCTGCGGTCCTCAGGTTTCCGGCCAGGCCGGGGAGAAGATGGCTTTCGCTCTACTGCGCAGGCATTACAGCAAAGCGAAAGCAATGAAATTGTGATCGCGGTTACAGCGCTGTTTTAGCAGAAAAAGTGGCTAAAAACCTTTCGAATCGAAATGAAGTGAAAATTAATGGCCGCAGCGAAAGACAAAATGAAATGTCAGGGCGAGCGCGGTAGCCGGGGTGAGAAGCCTGCCGCAATGCGCAGAACGAAAGCGTCCGCGCAACGGCCAGGTTGGTCGACTTTTAGTTCGCTGGGTGATCGGGATCACATAATCGTAATTATGCGTATTCTGCTTACCGCTTACGACAGGGGAAAGGCTTGCGCACTGCTGAATCGGCCCCTTGTCAGGCCACGGGTTCTTCCCTACACTTGCGCGCAGATAGCGGTTCCCTGCCGCTACGTAAGCGTTAACGTCAATCAACGCATCATGCCGTGCAGAATTGATTGACTGCATGCCCTGGTGTGAGGAACTGATGCCACAACCCACTGTAACCCCAACGCCTGCTGCGACAAAACGCAGCCGTTTACGTCACCCCTTGTTACTGGTTGCCGGCATTATGCTGGTCGCTGCCAACTTGCGTGCCGCGCTGACCAGCGTGGGGCCGCTGCTGGAACAGATCCAGCAGCAGTTGATGCTTTCCGCCACTTCGGCCGGCCTACTTAATTCCCTGCCGCTAATCCTGTTTGCCGTGCTGTCGCCGGTCACGCCCGGTCTGGCGAAGCGCATCGGCATTGAGCGTACGCTGGGCATGGCATTGCTGTTGCTGGTGATTGGTATTGTGCTGCGCTCGATGCCGCAAACCGGCATGTTGTGGTTGGGCAGTATTTTGATCGGTGCGGCCATCGCCTTTGCCAACGTGGTACTTCCCACGCTGGTGAAACGCGACTTCCCGAGCCGAGCAGCCGCCATGATTGCCGCCTATGCGGCAGTCATGTCACTGGTAGCAGCCACAGCCTCCGGCCTGGCGGTACCGCTGGCGACATTGCACGATCGAGGCTGGCGTTTTTCCCTGCTGTGCTGGAGCCTGCCGGCGCTGTTGGCGCTGATTGTCTGGCTGCCGCAACTGCGTCGCTCTTCGGCCCCGACGGCCGGTAACGCAACACCGGCTCAACCCGCCCTGTCACGTTCCCCCTGGGGCAGTGCTCTTGGTTGGCAGGTGGCGCTGTTTATGGGCCTGCAATCCATCACCTTCTACACCATTATTGGTTGGTTCAGCACCTTTGCTGCCAGCCACGGCACGTCGCCGCAACAGGCCGGTTTTGAGCTGTTTATCTATCAGGTGGTGGCGATCGTCGCCAACTTTGTCATGGTGTTTATTCTGCCGCGCGCCCGCGATCAGCGCGCCATCGCGCTATGCAGTTCTCTGCTGATTTTTATCGGCGTCGCCGGTCTGCTGCTGCTGCCGGGTTACTCTTTGGTGTGGTTGATTTTTGCCGGACTGGGGGCGGGGAGTTCTTTGGTGCTGGCGCTGTCCTTCTTTGGCCTGCGCAGCAGCCATCATCATCAGGCCACGCAGCTGTCGGGCATGGCGCAATCGGTCGGCTATCTGTTGGCGGCGCTGGGACCCACGCTGTTCGGTTTGTTACACGATCTGACTCAGGGTTGGCGATTGCCACTGATGGTTCTGCTGTGCCTGACACTGTTGCAAATGCTGTTTGGCATGTTGGCCGGGCGCAATCAGGTTATTCGTTAACCTCAGGGGGAATGGGGTGTTCCGGCCCGGATTCCCCGGCGTCGTCCTGCCAGAGGTCGTTGATAAAATCCCGTTGCTCGCTCGTCAACTGCCATGACGGGGGGATTTTGGCCGGACTTTCATCCCGGTCGCCCCCTGTGCGCTTTACGCGTTTTTTTTCCATCACCCTACTTCCTAAATAAACAGCCAATAAATCACGGCGGCGACGGCCAACCAAAACACCCCGCAGCCGATAAATACGCACAACCAAGTTTTACGTTTAATATCCGCGTCATCCTTGCCTATCACAGTCACTCCATCCAATAGATTAAACTAATCGATAATCGATTATTGATCTATTTAAACGATCAATAAAGTAGTTTGTTCCTATGGTAATTATAAAAATACATGCTACCCACTTAGAGGGATCCACGTAAATGAAGGGAGAACGCCCGAGGGGCGCGGTTCTCGGCACACAAGAATGAGTCCCGCACGGGACCTCTGGCCGTTTTTTATGATACTGATGACAAGGACAAAACAATGGGTAATACGAGCTTTATTGAAATAAAAAACTATTAAAAAACCAAATTAATCGCACGATCGACCAAGACCATGATTAACACAGGGTTAAATGGGTTATTGAAAGGGAGTTGAAGGGAAAGGATGGTCCGGGCAGCGACCGCCGCCCGAGTGATATCAATCAGTCAAGATGGGAAACCGAGTCTTTACTGGCAAGTTCACGATCGCTGCCGGTCAATTCGCTAAGGTGCCCATCGCGCATTTGCAACAGGCGGTCCGCATGCTCGAAATAGTGATCGTCATGGCTAATGGCAAACACCGTTTTACCCAGCGCGCGCAGCTGCGGCAGCAGCTCACGATAAAAGATGCGTCTGAATTGCGGATCCTGATCCGCCGCCCATTCGTCCAATAGCAGAATATCCCGCTCTTCGGCCACCGCCAGCAACAGCGCCAGACGCTTGCGTTGCCCCTGGGATAACTGAGGGTTGGTCACCCGAAGACCGTCAAACTCCAGCTTGTTTTTCATGTTCAGGCGATGAAGCCAGCTTTCCACCAGTTCAGCATCCGGCTGCCCGCCCTCAGGCCCCTGCAAAAGCTGGAACGGGTGAAAGTCGGTGAAAATGGCGGAAAACAACCGGCGATAGTCATGCATGTCCGCCGGATTCTGCGCAATGCCGTCCAGCAGTATCTGCCCGCTGACCGGCTGATACAGTCCGGTCAGCAGCATAGCCAGCGTCGATTTTCCGCTGCCATTGCCGCCAATCAGGAACACCAATTCGCCGCGGCGCAGCGTCAAATTCAGCGGGCCCACGGCGAATCCGGCCTTTTCTTCCGTCGCGCCATAATGGAACATCACCTCACGCAGCTCCAATGTTTGCCAGGCCTTGGTCGTTCCCGCCGGAAATTCCTCTTGATAGTCGGCGAGCCGTAAGGATTTGACCTTGTTAAAAGCCACTTCTGCGCTGACAAGCGTAGGGAATGCCCCCACCGCCTGCAGCAACGGCGTGCGCAGGAACAGCAGCGTCAGTGAATAGGTCGCCGCCACGGCGGTATCGGCCCAGCCCAGGCTGTTGGCCATATAGAACACCAGGCCTATCGCGCCCAGCATCATGATATTCGACCAGTTCACCGCGCTGAGGTGGAAGGTATCGGCACGAATAATATGATGGCGATACTCTTCGGCATCCGGCTGGTAGGCCTGGCGGTAAAGCGCTTTGGCACGATCGCGGTTCAATGCCAGCTCTTTGCGGCCGTCAATGGCTGACTGATAGTGCTGATAGAGTCGCTCTTCAGATTCACGCACGTTGGTCAGGTGACGATAGACCCGCGATACCAGACACCCGCTGCCAAACACCGTCACCGCGACCCAAATGGCCGTCACCGCCAGCATCTGCGGCGACAGCCAGCCCAAATAAGCTGCCGACCCCAACGTCAATATCACCCCCTGAACCAGTTCGGGCAAACGCACAAAAGCCAGGGTAATATTGCGAATATCGCTGGCCAGGCTCGCCAGCAATGCCGCACTGCCAAGCTGCTCGATCCGCTCAATATGGGTATCCATGATCCGCTTCACCAGTTGACCGCGGAGCCGAAACACGAAGTGGTGGCCCAAGGCGGTCAGCGCCAACTGCGAACCCAGCGTCACAGCCATCAGCAATGCCAGTAACCCGAGAAACTCCGGCAATACCGCCAGCGGATCGCCCGCCGCCGTCATCAGCCGCAGGTTGATAAAGGCAATGATGCCGATACCCAATGCCGCGCTGGCCATGGTCAACGCCATTACCGCCACAAACGGCCAGCGATATTGGCGGTAAACCACCCGTAGCAACTCCATGAAAAACCCTTACCCTGAAATATTGAGATGGCAGGCATTGTAAGCGGCCAAAAAGTGATATCAATAACAATTCTCATATTGTCGTCGACGATTGATTCCTGCCCGAGAGGATTTACACTGGCTGGAGATCTGGGACAAGGAAAACCAAGACTGATGCTGCCTACACATGAATATGCCAACGATCTGATCCTGTTCGCCTTAATTGTTGACTGCGGTTCTTTCAGCAAAGCCGCAGAAACGGCCGGCATCACCAGTTCGGTGGTCAGCAAGCGTATCGGACGTCTGGAGAAATCCCTCGGCGCGCGCCTGCTTTACCGCACCACGCGCAGCCTGACGCTGACGGAAAATGGCCGCAGCCTGTATCGCCAGGCCAAAGAGATCAGCGCCAAAATTCAAGATGCTTTGAATGTCGTCAGTGAAAATAGCGACGAGTTGACTGGCGTCATCCGCATGTCGGTACCGACGATTTCTGGCGAGCTGCTGCTCAGTGAGAGCGTGGCCGAATTTTGTGCGCGGCACCCGAACCTGAAGGTAGAGATGCGGCTGGAAAATCGCTTTGCCGATCTGGTCAACGAAGGGATAGATTTGGCGATCCGCACCGGCACCCTGCCGGACTCAAGCCTTATCGCACGCCACATTCTTGACTCCCGATGGGTAATAGTCTGCTCGCCCGGTTATCTGCAACAGCATGCCGAACCCCATTCGGCCGACGATCTGCTCAAGCATAATTGCCTGACCTACACCTATCAGGAAAGTGGTACCGACAACTGGCTGATGAAGCCACCGGGCGGCGGCGAAATTTATGAGCTACAGGTTAAAGGCAATTTGTCGGCCAATAACGCGCGGGCCATCCGCAAGGCGGCGATCGGCGGTTATGGCATTGCCATGGTGCCACGCTGCATGGTATTTGAGGATTTGCAGGCAGGAACACTGGTAGAAGTCTTGTCCGGGCACTGTGGCAAGATATTAGGCGTTTACGCGGTCTACCCTTATACCCGCAATTTACCCTTAAAGACCCGGTTGTTGATCGAACATATCATCGCGGGCTATCAAAATATCAGCCATTATTTTTGAGGTCGATCACAATATTATTCCCACCAGCAGTAAGATGCCGACGGGGGATTACGTCATTTTTGGGGATAATCTATGGTCAATTAACGCCTAATTAATGTGAACCAGCCCCACCCACATCTTAAGTGAAAATTCAACTCATTGATTTTTAGATAAATACAACCTCACCTTTCATATACCAATAGTCTCATTTCGTAATCATCACGCCTAAGCACTTCGATGTTAAAAAATTGCCGTATAGCACCGCCTCCAATGTTGTGATTAGAATAAAAATGTTGCGGCAATTAACTATTTAGCTACATCTCCGTGAAAATAAAAATAATAACCGAAGAGGATCTTATGTCCCTTTTTTTCAGCGTTGCGCCCATCGTCCTGCTGATTTGGATGATGACCAAAAGGAATGGCGTTCCCTCTTACCTCGCTCTGCCGCTGACGGCTGCCGTCGTGTATACCGTGCAGCTACTGTGGTTCGACAGCGCCCCCCTGCTGTTGCATGCCAATATCGTCACTGCATTGGTGGCGGTTTTGACCCCTATCACCATCATCGCCGGTGCGATTTTGCTGAACAAATTGATGCAGATCAGCGGGGCGGAAAACGTGGTACGCCGCTGGTTGGAGAATATCAGCCCCAATCCCGTGGCCCAGTTGATGATCATTGGTTGGGCATTCGCGTTCATGATAGAAGGTGCCAGCGGCTTCGGCACGCCGGCGGCTATCGCGGCCCCGATTCTGGTGGGGTTGGGCTTTAACCCACTGCGGGTCGCCCTGCTGACGCTGGTGATGAACTCGGTGCCCGTTTCCTTCGGCGCCGTGGGCACCCCTACCTGGTTTGGCTTTGCCAATCTGGGCCTGTCGGACGCCAGTCTGCTGGAGATTGGCCGCCAGACCGCGCTGATCCACTTTGTCGCCGGGTTTGCGATCCCGCTGCTGGCGTTGCGTTTTATCGTTTCCTGGCGGGACATTCGCCGCAATCTGCCTTTTATTTTGCTTAGCGTCCTGAGCTGTACCCTTCCCTATCTGCTGCTGGCGCAGGTGAATTATGAGTTTCCGGCGCTGGTCGGCGGCGCCATTGGCCTGGCGGTGTCGGTGTTGCTGGCCCGCGCCGGCATCGGCCTGGTACGGGTTGATAAAAACCAGGAACCCGGCCAGCCGGTGCCCTTTATCCAGGTGCTCAAAGCCATGACGCCGACCCTGCTGCTGATTGCTATCCTGATAGTGACCCGCATCCACCAATTGGGCATCAAAGCGCTGCTCAACAGTACGGCACCGCTGTGGCAAGGGAGCCTCGGCTGGTTGGGTGAGCTGCGCGTCAGCGACGCCCTGATTATCGAGCTGCAACAGGTGCTCGGCACGCAGGCCGCTGCCAACTACAAAACGCTGTACGTGCCCGCGCTGATCCCCTTTCTGCTGGTGGTAGTGCTGTGTATTCCGCTGTTTCGGCTGAACCGTCACCAGGTCAAACAGATGTTCAGCGAAACCGGTCAACGGATAGCCAAACCCTTTATCGCCCTGTTGGGGGCCCTGGTGATGGTCAACCTGATGATGCAGGGAGAAAACGACGCGCCGGTGATCCTCATTGGCAAAGCGCTTGCGGCACTGACGGGGGAAAGCTGGCTGCTGTTCTCTTCTTTCCTGGGTGCGCTGGGGTCTTTCTTCTCTGGCTCTAATACCGTTTCCAACCTGACGTTCGGCGGCATTCAACAGTCGATCGCCCTGAGCAGCGGACTCAACGTCAATCTGACGCTGGCGCTGCAATCCGTCGGGGGCGCCATGGGCAATATGGTGTGCCTGAACAATATTATCGCCGTCTGTTCGATCCTCGGGATCGGCAACGCCGAAGGAAAAATCATCAGAAAGACCGTGCTGCCGATGCTGGCGTACGGAGGGATCGCCGCCGTCATGGCCCAGATCCTGGCTCTCTGATCCAAAGTACGTTATCGAAAGAAGGTAAAAAACATGATCATCTCCGCCTCAACCGACTATCGGGCCGCCGCGCAAGCCAAGCTTCCGCCCTTTCTGTTCCACTATATTGACGGCGGGGCCTACGCGGAGCATACGCTCAAGCGTAATACCGAAGATCTGGCCGATATCGCCCTGCGACAGCGTGTGCTGCGCAATATGTCGGACCTCAGTCTGGAAACCCACCTGTTCGGCGAAAAGTTGGCGATGCCGGTAATACTGGGCCCGGTCGGGTTAACCGGCATGTATGCCCGTCGTGGCGAGGTACAAGCGGCCCGGGCTGCTGCGCAGAAAGGCATTCCCTTTACGCTGTCTACGGTTTCGGTATGTCCGATAGAGGAAGTCGCGCCGGCCATCGATCGGCCCATGTGGTTCCAACTGTACGTGCTGAAGGACCGTGGCTTTATGCGCAATGCGCTCGAACGTGCCAAAGCGGCCGGGGTGAAAACGCTGGTGTTCACCGTTGATATGCCGGTCCCCGGCGCGCGCTATCGCGACGCCCATTCCGGTATGAGCGGCCCTAACGCTTCCCTGCGCCGCGTGCTGCAGGCCGTTACTCACCCGCAGTGGGCCTGGGACGTTGGCCTGCTCGGCAAACCTCACGATCTGGGCAATGTGTCAGCCTATCGCGGTAAACCGACCAGTCTCGAAGACTATATCGGCTGGCTGGGGGCCAACTTCGATCCTTCCATCTCATGGAAAGATCTGGAGTGGATCCGTGAATTCTGGGAGGGGCCGATGATCATTAAAGGGATTCTGGATCCCGAAGACGCCAAAGATGCAGTGCGATTCGGCGCCGACGGCATCATCGTATCCAACCACGGCGGCCGTCAGTTGGACGGTGTACTCTCAACCGCACGCGCCATGCCGGCGATCGCCGATGCGGTAAAAGGCGACATTACGCTGCTGGCCGACTCCGGCATCCGCAGCGGGTTGGACGTGGTGCGAATGATCGCTCTGGGAGCCGACAGCGTACTGCTGGGGCGCGCCTTCGTTTACGCACTGGCCGCCGCCGGGCAGGCCGGTGTCGCTAACCTGCTGGAGCTGTTGGATAAAGAGATGCGCGTCGCCATGACGCTCACCGGAGCAAAAACCATTGCTGAGATTGGCGCCGGCTCTCTGGTCCACGGACGCGGCTAGCCCCCTCTCCTGGCGGATCCTGAAGCCGCCAGGCACTCAGCGGATGAAAAACCCTTCGGCAAAGGCGTTGCGCAAATAACGGCTGAACTCCGTCACTGCTCGCGATACCTGCGGCGCATAGGGGCGCACTACATAAAGACTGTCGGCAAAAGCACCTATAGGGCGCCAGGCCGGCAGTACCTCAATCAACCGGCCGTCCGCCAATGCCTGCTGCGCACTGAAGTCCGGCAGCAAGGCAATACCCAGCCCTTCTGCCGCCGCATCACGTATCGATTCACTGTTGTTGGTGGCAAAAGGACCGCTGACCGGCACGCGGGTCTTTTCAGCTTGGCCCGGCAGCCCCTGTTTCGCGGCGAAGCTCCACTCCGGCGCTTCGGTACCGCGGGGATAGTAAAGGCACTGGTGCCGTTGCAGCTCCGTCGGTGACGTCGGCATACCGTGCCGTTTCAGGTAGTCCGCCGACGCCACGGCCACCGTTTCGGTTGAGCACAACCGCCAGGCGACGTGGGTGTCGGGCAAGCTGTCGCTGTGGCGGATCGCCAAATCAAAACCCTCGGTGGCCAACGACACCAGCCGATCCGAAACCTCAAGCTGCACCCGCACCTCAGGATTTTCGCGTAGAAAACCGGTAATACGCGGCACCAGTTGCTGGCGGGCAAACGCCACCGGCGCCGTGACCCGCACCGAACCGCGCAGCGGCCCGGCAGAATCGCAAATGCCGGAAAAGCTCTGTTTGATTTGTGCGAAAGGCTGGCGCAGTTCCTCGACCAGCCTCAGCCCGGCATCGGTCAGCCTGACGCTGCGAGTGGTGCGCTGCACCAACGGCACCCCTGCCAGCATTTCAATCTCTTTGATTTTTTGGCTCATGGCCGCTTTGCTGACGTCCAGCCGCTCTGCCGCACGGGTAAAACTCCCCTGCTCAGCCAATACGGTGAGCCAGTGTAAATGGGTCCACAGGGTTTCTATTTTTGGATTTTTCATCGTCGACTGTTCATTTATATAAACAATGAGTTCAAGTATAGCGCTTCTTCCCGCGCCAGCGTTTGGCTAAGATGGATCCTCAAAGGCGATGTCAAAACGCTGCCCTGCGCGCATCAATAACTATTAACCCACTGACAGGATTATTAAAATGCCATTACTCATCTTTGACGTCATCGAAGGTCGCAGCGACGCCCAACTGCAAACACTGCTCGACGCCGCCCACCGAGCCGTCCTCAGCGCCTTTGAGGTTCCCGTACGAGATCGCTACCAGATTGTTCATGAAAACAAGGCTAAGCATATGGTGATTGAAGATACCGGCCTTAACCTGACCCGTACCCGCGATCTGGTGGTGGTTCGGGTGATTACCAGCCCGCGCCCCGAAGAACAAAAACAGCAGTTTTATGCCGAACTTAGCCGTGAGCTGAAAGAAAGTTGTGGGATTGAAGGCAGTGATTTGATGGTATCCATCACCACCAACAGCAAGGGAGACTGGAGCTTCGGCAACGGCGTGGCACAATACCTGACCGGTGATCTTTAGCGCGCTGTCCCCCAGACTGAGCATCGACTGGGGGACGCACTTTCAGGGCTGCTGTTCTTCGCTATATTGGTTTTGCCACATTGCAGCATAGCGGCCGTTGGCAGCCAGCAAGGCGTCATGCCGCCCACGCTCAACAATCTCACCGGCCTCCAGCACGATGATTTCGTCGGCATCCACCACCGTCGACAGCCGGTGCGCAATCACCAACGTGGTATGGTCGCGGCTCACTTCACGCAGATGCGCCTGGATTTCGCGTTCGGTCTGGGTATCCAGCGCACTGGTCGCCTCGTCGAACACCAGGATCGCCGGATTTTTCAGGATGGTGCGCGCAATCGCCACCCGCTGCTTTTCCCCACCCGACAGCTTGAGCCCGCGTTCGCCCACCCGAGTTTCATACCCGTCAGGCAGGCTGACGATAAACTCGTGAATATGCGCCAACCTAGCCGCGCGCTCGATCTCTTCCTGACTCGAACCGGTTTTACCGTAACCAATGTTGTAGCCCAACGTATCGTTGAACAACACGGTGTCCTGCGGCACGATGCCGATTGCCGCACGCAGGCTAGCCTGCTTCAGGCTGCGGATATCCTGGCCGTCAATCGAGACAGCGCCGCCGCTGACGTCATAAAAACGAAACAACAATCGGGATAGCGTGGATTTGCCGGCCCCCGAAGCACCGACGATCGCCACCGTGTTGCCGGCCGGGATGGTAAAACTGACGTTTTTCAGGATCGGCCGACGCTCATCATAGCCAAAGCTGACCGAGTCAAAACGCACCTCCCCTGCGCGCAATTGCAGCGCCGACGCATCCGGCCTGTCGACAATTTCCTGCTCTTCCTGCAGCAGATCGAACATGTTCTCCATGTCGATCAGCGCCTGTCTGACTTCAGCATAAATGAATCCGAAGAAATTCAGCGGCTGATAGAGCTGCAGCAGATAGGCATTCACCAATACAAAGTCGCCGACCGTCATCCGCCCCTGCACAATGCCCTGCGCCGCCATCGCCATCATCACGATCAGTCCGATGGAAATAATGGCGGTTTGTCCGAGGTTGATGGCGGTAAAACTGAACTGGTTTTTGATGGCGGCGTATTCATACAGGCGACGCGACATGTTGAACCGATCGGCCTCAAAGTCCTCGTTACCGAAGTATTTAACCGTCTCGTAATTCAGCAGGCTGTCGAGTGATTTGCTGTTGGTATCGGCGTTGGCTCGGTTGAGCTCACGTCTGAAACGAGTTCGCCAACTGACGGCCATCACGGTGAACAGAATATAGCAGCCAACAGTCACCACAATCGCCAGCGCAAACCAGCCGTTTAACAGATGCCACATGATCACCGAAACCAAGGTGATTTCGAACAGAATGGGGAAAATGGAGAACAGCAACCGCGAAAGCACCGTCGCCACCGCCTGAGTGCCGCGTTCGATAGACAGCGACAGCGCGCCGGTCTGCCGCTCCAGGTGAAAACGCAGGCTCAACGCGTGCAGTTGTCTGAAGACGCGTAGCCCCAGTAGCCGGGTCGCATTCTGGCTAACGTGCACGAACATCACGTTGCGTAATTCTTCAAATAACGCCCCCCCAACACGCGCCACGCCATAAGCCAGGATCAAACCGATGGGAATGGCCAGCATTTTGGCGGTTTCACCGCTCAAGGCATCGACCATGGCTTTATAAGCCAGCGGCACCAGCGTGATACTGACCTTGGAGACCACCATAAAAACAAAGGCAATCACCAGGTAATAACGCAGCCGGGGGTTCTCTTTGGGCCACAGGTAGGGCAGCAGAAACTTCAATAAGCGGGAACGGTCCATATCAGGTATCAATTGTCTCGGTCAGCAGTGCGGCATGGTTTTGTATATTCTGGCACGTATGCCACGAAAAACCTTCGGCAATTCTCCGATGCGGCTCTTTTGAACCCTGATCACCTGAATGGCACACCTCGGTGGTGAGGAATGACATGATGTTTACATCCCTGCTGCATACATGCGCAGGCCTAATGCCCAGCCCGAAGTATCGACGCAATGGCCCCCATGGCATTAGGCTGACCATGGAGGCGCACAGCGGTTTATTTCTCCGAGTCTAAGGTTTCGTGATGCGTGATGACGTCTTGCGCCTTGTTATAGCTCTCGATAAGCAATTGATATGACGGGAAGATCAAGGTGTAGATCTCGGCCCACTGTGCCGCATCCTCACGATTCCAGGTTTGTTGAATCTCTGACGCCACAGCCCCGGTATCCATAGGGACAGCACCGGCCTGAACTACCCGCGCCAGGGTAATTTCCTGAGCCATTTTTGAGTAGGTACCGGACGCATCGACCACGACGAACACCTGATAACCGTCGGCAATTGCGCTAATAGCCGGGAAAGCCATACAGACGCTGGTAATGGTGCCGGCAATAATCAGCTGTTTTTTCCCGGTGGCCTTCACCGCCTGCACGAAGTCGGCATTATCCCAGGCATTAATCTGGCCGGTGCGTGCCACGTATTGCGCATGCGGTGCGTTCGCATGGATTTCCGGGATCAGTGGCCCATTTGGCCCCTGTGGCACCGAAGCCGTGGTAATCACCGGCATGTTGGCCAGCGTGGCAATTTTGGCCAGAGCGGTCGCATGGCGGCGCAGGTCGGGCATCGGCATATCGCCGATGGTTTGAAATAAGCCGCTTTGGTGGTCGATCAGCAGCATTACGGCATCGGCCGGGTTGATTACCGGACGCTGGTTATTAAAGTTTGCTGGGGCACTCATAGATCCTCACTTGTTCATCCTGAAACGTTAGCGGTCAAAGAGCTGCTTTTCCTGAACTCAGCAGGCTAAAGCGAGTCATTAAATTTAGGCGACTGGAATATGACAGTTCCGATTGTCCAAGGCTTTTCATCGATATAGCATGCACTTATGAATGGAAGCCTCATATTTAACCTAGCAATGAATCAAATCGGCAAACAGGCCAATTATTGGAAATGAGTGTTTCATCAATGGGAAAATGGTCTTTATGATAGATTTCAATGAAATGTTTATGTTTGCCAAGGTTATTGAATGCGGAGGCTTTCTTGCTGCAAGTAAGAAATTTGGTATCCCCAAGTCCACACTGTCCAGAAAAATATCCGCACTTGAACAACGCCTTAATGTCAGACTGATACAACGCTCAACCCGAAATATAATGATCACGGAAATCGGTAAGGAATATTACCAATATTGCGTGCAAATGATCGCTGCGGCAGAAAAAGCGGAAAACCTGATCAATAACAAAAGTGACCAACCCACGGGTAAAATCAGGATTACCTGCCCCACGATTCTTATGGATCTCGGTCTGTCAAAAACCCTGGCGAAATTTATGCAGGCTTACCCTGAGGTGGTACTTCAGGTAAAAATATTCAATCGTGACGTGGATATTATTGCAGAGGGGTACGACATCTCATTTCAACTGATGGGCAAAGAATCCAAAAACAGCAATCTGATTATGCGGAAAATTGCCTCCATTTCCTCTTCTTTTATGCTGAATCCTGCCGGCAGGATCCACCCCAACCAGGTGCAAAAACCGTCAGATCTGCATCAACTCCCTACCGTTGGCTGGCTATCTTCCCATTTTCAATCCGCATGGACGTTCAACAAAGAAGGCCGGGAAGTCAAGATAAGCAATGAGTCCTGCCTGGTGTGTGACGACATCAGACTACTCAAAGAGGCGATTCTTTGCGGCAGGGCTACGGGTTGTTTGCCGCTAAAGCTGGCACGTCAGGAAATTCACGATGGCACCCTGACAACCGTGCTGAATGACTGGCAGCTGGAGCCGCGCAAAATTGTCGCTATTTATCCTTCGCGCCAGGGCCTGCTGCCCGCCGTCAGGGCATTGATCGACTTCGTTGTCGAAGATTTCGCACAGGATGGCTGACTTATTCGATTGAAAACAACGATTACGCACAATTATCCTCCCGCACTTGGCGACAGGTATTATAATTAAAAAGACAATACGAGATAGGATATCCAAACAGTTTAAGGAGATACGTCATGTTAAATATGGGTCCACGCCATTCGCTGATTATCGATGAACAAAGTTTAAAGAAACAACGTACCCCGCTGTTAATCATCTCTATATTGCTGCTGTTAGGCGGTATTTTTTGCCTTTTCAGCCCCTTCGCCTCTGGCGCCGCGCTGAGTATGGTCATGGGCATTTTCTTGCTGTTGAGCGGATTCGGTCTGATTTTCGGTATGATAGCTAACCGAGTACAAAATACCTGGCCGATGATCGGCGGTATTCTGCTAGGGGTCGCTTACCTTATTATCGGCTACGTGTTTATCACCACCCCGGCGGTAGGCATTTTCGCCATGGCGATCTATCTTGCCGTACTCTTCGCTCTGGGCGGCATCGTACGACTGATTGCTGGCTACAAATTACGTGATGTCAGCGGCAGTTGGCTGCAGTACGTGATTGGTATTTTGGATCTGATCATTGCCTGGATGCTGTTCAGCGCCGATCCTATGACTTCCGTCGTTCTGGTCACCACCATTGTCGGCATCGAAATGCTGTTCAGCTCTTTTGGCCTGTTCCAGGTTGCTCGCCAACTGAAGCGCTCGTGATTTCAGGCGGGGCCACCCGGCTCCGCTTTTCTACTGCACAGCCGACAATTACCCCGATACATCGGCGGCCAAGTGCCCTAATATTAGTAAGGTTTCACGCAAAGCAGGTTCAACTACTCCCCCCTGACGAAAGATTGAAATGAGATGATAACGCTATGGAATTCAAGGACTATTATACCATTTTAGGGGTCAAACCATCAGATGACATCAAGGCGATAAAAACCGCCTATCGTCGGTTGGCGCGAAAGTATCATCCTGATGTCAGCACAGAAAAAAATGCCGAGGCACAGTTTAAAGAAGTGGCCGAAGCCTACGAGGTGCTGAAAGACGACGAGCGCCGTGCTGAATATGATCAACTGCGTCAACATCGTAATGACCCTAACTTCGGCCGCCAAACCCAGCATGCTCATGCGAATGCAAATAATGCCGAAGACTTTTCCGACATCTTTTCCTCCATGTTCGGCGAACATGCGCGCGGCCAGCGTCAGCGCCAAAGCCGAGCCATGCGCGGGCAAGATATTGAAATGGAAGTGGCCGTCTTCCTGGAAGAAACGCTGGCCGAGCAAGCCCGCACCATCCGCTATAGCCTGCCGGTCTATAACGCCTTTGGCATGGTGGAGCAGGAAATCCCCAAAACCCTTAATGTGAAGATCCCTGCCGGCGTAGGCGACGGCGAACGCATTCGCCTGAAGGGCCAGGGCGGCCCGGGGATAGACGGCGGTGCGAATGGCGATCTCTACCTTATCATCCGCATTGCGCCACACCCCATGTTCGACGTCGTAGGCCACGACCTGGAAATTGTGTTGCCGATTGCTCCTTGGGAAGCTGCGCTCGGTGCCAAGGTGCCAGTCCCTACCCTCAAAGACAGTATTTTGTTGACCATCCCTGCCGGTAGCCAAACCGGACAACGTCTGCGCGTTAAAGGGAAAGGCTTGGTCAGTAAAAAAGAAACCGGCGATTTGTATGCCGTGATCAAGGTTGTGATGCCGCCGAAGCCGGACGAAAAGAGTGCTGCACTGTGGCAACAGCTGGCGGAAACTCAGACGAGCTTTGATCCGCGCAAAGAGTGGAGTAAGCAAAATGGCTAACCTAAAAGTAACCTTCACCATTACCGAGTTTTGTCTGCATACCGGTGTGACAGAAGAAGAGCTAACGGAGATTGTCGGGCTGGGGGTGATAGAGCCGCGCAACCCGGCAACGGAAGAGTGGATCTTTGACGATCGCGCCTTGATCACTTTCCATCGAGCTCAGCAATTGCACCATGAACTGGCGCTGGACTGGCCAGGTATTGCCGTCACCCTGACGTTGCTCGAAGAGATTGAGCAGTTACGTAAAGAGAACAGCCAGTTGCACCAACGGCTGGCGCGATTCGTTACCAGGCCCTGACAGGGCGAAAACAGCCCATTGCATCGCGCCCACCTTCGCTCAGAAAAACAATTTCGTTGCAATAAATCCACTGAGCGAATGGAGGGCGATAAAAATAGGCTTTAACTACTTAAAATAAGCGTTCATGTTTTTTAATAAGTACTGTTAATAAAGACATGTCATTAAAAACAGTATTGACACTCTTTTATAAATCCGTAGATTGGTAATCAACAGCAGCGTAATGATAGCAGCTGTTAATAGTAAAAGTGTTTAGTAAGTTGTTATTAAGTTATTTTGCGATAAAGGCCACGAAGTTTTTTAGTATGGGTCATCGATGCTGAGAAAAGTTACAGTCTTGCTCGATGAAGCTTTAAGGCCACGTTGTAAGTACCGACAATCGCAGGGTGTGTACCAAAACGCGATGATGTAAGGCCATGATAGAACTGTTTTTTGTTTACGATCAATGAGTAAGACAGTGAAAACAGATCGCAATAGAAGTGAGGCTATGCATCAAAGAATAGATATCGCGAGGGGAGATGTACGAGTTGAGATGCCATACCTTTGATTATTTTGGTAGGCGGTAATTGTGAACTGGTAAATATAGGGGAGGTTTGAGTTAACCCAATATTATCTGTGATTAACCTGTACATTTAGTGTAGAACTCTAGCAGTAAATAATAGTAAGTTCATTAATGTTAAATCAGAAGTCAATAGTACCTTAAAAGCCCTGGCTGCAACGGTCAGGGCTTTTATCATTTATGGCAACCCTGAGCGTATTAATCAGTAAATTCCTCATCGCAATACCCCTCAGAAAAACCGCAGCAACAATCTCATTGACCGCTCTGCGTAACGATTCTTTTACGACTCCCCCACGCTTCTAGTTAGGATTTTTACCTAAAAATACATTTTAAATTCAACGTCGTTAAGATTTATCTTAAAATGCAAGCCGGATATTTATGGATCTTGATGTTCAGGGAATGAAATGGATGACAAGCAGCGTAAGCAGGATTATCGGGTTGAGTATGGCGAAGAATGGAAGCCTGAAAAAACCTCTAAGTGGTTTTGGTTTGTGCTGTTCGCCATTCTGGGTGTTTTGATTGCCGTTTCCTAAAAGTAGCCAGCAAGAAGGTTTCCTGTATAAAGTCGGCGATATGTCTCAGCGGTCGAAACCGCTGAGCGAGTGAGAAAATATTCTATTTAATTATAGAGAAATGATTAACTTAACGGTGCTTCTCGACATTCAGCATATCCCCTAGCTTTTCTGATTTATATTGAGAATAGTTACGCTGAATTTCAGGATATTCCAGCTGGGACAGAATATCATTATAAGCCTGGTAGCAAAGTTGTTCCCGGTTAGTGCTACTGCCATTGAGCAGTTCTTCCGGCATCGCCCCTTCCTTGACTATACGATTAAGGAACATTCGAATACCTTCAGAAACGGTCATGCCCATCTCTTTGAAGACCGCTTCTGCGCGTTGTTTTAAGTTGGTGTCAATTCGCGCCTGAACAATGCTATCGCGTGTCATAAAACCCTCCTGGTGACATTTTTCTCATCCTGTCAGGGCATTATTGCGCTGGAGATAGTGGATAAAAATGAGAATTCAGCTCGGCACCGTAACGCTATTGACGGTTATTGTGAGAGTAATGCCCGTAACTCTCGTAAGGTAAAGATGACATAACCGGGAGTGAGCATTTAAATGCTCTATTATTACCTCATCACCGTGCTTAAACTAACGCAGATGGATTAAACAATCATTCAGAGAAAATATCATTAACTCTATTATTTTCAAACCACTATAGATTTTATCAGGGTGCATATCCTCCAACCGTCGATTCTCGAATGCCAGGCAGGCTGCTGCGATCTCTTTCGCACAAATGGTTTGCGCAGAGCCTTTTAATCGATGGACCGTTTTGGCAACCCCAACCCGATCACCCTGCTTTGCCAAGGTTTGGGCCAGGGAAATTTCCTTTATATTTTCTTCATTAGCTTTATAAAGTAACGTTTTAATAAAAGAAATGTCGTTGCCAGCAACCTGAAAAAGCCGGTTGATATCCACATGTGCAGATAACGACAACTTGTCATCATCCATTACACTTTCCCCCGCGTTGGCTTTGTGCATTTTTCGCTCAAATCATTAGTCCAAATTATTTTTTATGCAAAACTCATAAGTTTCCATCATACTATTTAGGTCCAGCTTGGCCATGACTCTTCTTTTATAGGTCCCTACCGTTTTATCACTTATGTTCATCTGCAAACCAATATCGACCAATCGCATGCCTTTTGCCAAATAACGTAATACCTGTAACTCCTTTGCCGAAAGCGAAGCAATTGCATTCTTTTGTTTATCTTCACCGGGCTGCAAAATTTGTTGCCTTGCTTGTTTTAAAGGGAAATAGCCATAGCCGGCGCTAATTGCCGCCACAGCACTATGCAGATCGCATAGGTTATTTGCCTTGCTGATAAAACCATCCGCCCCAGCGCCCACACAGTTTTTAATATAGTAAGGTTCGTCTTTCCCCGAAAGCACCAGAATAGCCCCACTGAACTGGCGTTTGCGCAAACGCTGAACCAGTTCAATGCCGCTGATAGAGTGAATGTCGATATCAACGATAACCAGATCCGGCTTGTGTTTTTCAATTAATGATAGCGCCTCAAAACCATCACCCGTTTCACTAATTACCCTGAGGCCTTCTTTTTCCAACAAAACTTTAATGGCAAAACGTGTGACAGGATGGTCGTCAACAACCAAAACACTCTTCATCGGTCACTACCTCATTATTTTCGTCAATTTACTGCTGCCCTGGAAAGCCCACTAAGATGACAGTGGACAATTGAAACCTGGCTCAACGATACGCGATTCAACATGGCATGAATGGCTAAGATTATTTTATATTAAGCCCCAAAAAACCATTAGCAGTAACAATGAATCATACTATACCCTCTCGGTCACCACCATAGAGATAATTCACTTACCATTTGTTTTTATTAATGTTATGCGGATGTTGCCTGCCGGCGCCGTTCATTATTTTGTTGTTTAACAGATCATATCATTATTGAGAATTTCGCGCCCAGACCGTTGGAGAAAACCTGGACTCCAGACACAAAGCTTGTGTAAGGGAAATATTACACAAAATAACGTCAATGATTACAAAAAAATCAGGATTACCTTACAAAAATTGAAAGTATGTTCCGATGGGTTAAAGGAAAGCTCCACTATAATCTATCTATATCCTATCTCAACGCCTTACACCCATAATGTCTACACCTCCATTTGACAATATCCCTATAGAAACTGCACTTTATTAAGGTTCAACGGCCTCTGCCGTTTAACTATTTCCAGACTTTATGATTATCAATTAGTGCTAATTTACACCTCGTTAGCCTGGAAATTAAAATCCATGCATTCTACATAAAGCCATTGATAATCAATGCGTCGTTTTTAAACAAGGTATAAGCCGATATGTTCTTTATAACGCTTAAAAATAATTTAGTCGGCCTTATATTCTGGTTCGCATTAACCCTGTTTACACTGATCATGCCGGCACTTCACGCCGCAGAATTGACCATGGAAGAAAAAGAGTGGATCAGGTCCCACCCGGAACTGAGGGTCGGCACCTATGAAGGCGGATTACCTCCACTGGAAGATAGGGTTAAAAACCAATTAACCGGTTTTGCCCCTGACGTACTCAACGAAGTCACCAGTCGATTGAAATTAACGCTAAAGGTTAAAGAGTATCAAAATCGTCTCGATATGATGCAGGCACTGAGGCACGGTGAAATCGATGTGGTGATGAACATGTCCCCTACGTTCTCAGGCGCCAAATATCTGCGCTATAGCCAGCCTTACGGCGAGAACGATCTGATTATTGTCAGCGCCCGCGACAATCGGCACATTCTGGATCATTCAGACCTCGCCAAGGCATCGGTCGCCGTAGTCACCGGCTCACCCGAAGCTGAGCTGATCCCGGACGTTTATCCTGCCATCAGGCTGCATGAATTCGCCAACCAGACCGCGGCTCTGCTCAGCGTCGAGCAGGGCGAAACCGATGCATTCATCGGCAATCGCTACACTATCCGCTACCATATTGCCCTTAACAAAAGCGAAGCTTTCAGAACCGTGGGCAATGCCTATTTACCGCTGCAAACGTTAAGATTCGCCTTTCCACGGGAAAACTCGCTACTGGCCAACGCATTCGATGTGGCCATTACCGATATTGGCTGGCGTGAACAACAGGCGTTATTTGAAAAATGGGTCGCTCCTTTCCCTGCCCGGTTGCCAAAAACTGAACGTATCAATCTTTCTCCCGACCAGATTACCTTGCTGAACCAACTGCCACATCTGCAAGTCAGCAACCTGGAATCCTATCCGCCGTTCTCTTTCCGCAATCAGCATGGCGAACCCAGCGGCCTGGTCGAGGACTATTTCGATCTGATACGCCGCCAGCTGCAGCTTAAATCTGAACGTGTCAGGGTTCGTTCGCTGAATGAATTGATGAAAATGATCAAAGAGGGTGAGATCGATCTGGTCCCCGGTTTGCCGCCAACCGCAGAGCGCATGCAGTTTTTAGCGTTCAGCCAACCTTACGCGCGCTTTCCACTGATGATCGCTACGCGTAAAGAAACCAGCAATATCGAAGGTATCGAGAGCCTTGGCAAGGCGCGGGTAGCAATATCCGAGGACGCAGAGCCCATCCCAACGCTACTGCGTAAAAACCCGGAGCTGACGCTGATTCATACCGATACAGCCGAACAAGGTTTGCAGCTGTTAGCCGACCGCCAGGTAGATGCTTACATCGGCAATTTGGTGGTCACCGATCGCATTATTACCGAGCAATATCCCAATATATTAAAGGTCGCGGCTCCGACCGGTTACTATGCCGAACTGGCAGTAGCGGTCACCAAAAAGTACGCTTATGTCATCCCGCTGATCAACCAGGCTCTGGCAAATATCAGCACCGATCGCAAAGAGCAGATCCGCAGCGCCTGGTTCCCGATCACCTTCCATGAAGACCTCGATCTTATGGTTATCATCAGGAAAATTCTGCCCGCCATATTGGCCGTCGGCTTCATCATGGCACTGCTTATCATCGCCTATTGGCGTTTGCGCAAGGAGACCAGCCGCAGGATCCGCGCCCAGATAACCTTAGACGACCAGCTCAGTTTCCAGCATGCTCTGTTGGAAACCATCCCTTTCCCGGTATTGGGCAAGGACCACCGCGATCGTTATATCGCGGTCAACAGCGCCTTTGAGAAACTGACCGGTCATGCGTCCGCGCATATGTTGGGCAAAACGCCAGAAGAATGCGGCTACATCGATGCCATCGTATCGCTGGAGCGCGAACCGGAAAACCGCGCGGCTTTGTCAGCCGAGGAAGGCATCCACCGTCCACTGCGCTATGCCAATGCCAAAGGAGAAATGCGAGAGGGGTTGTTCTGGATAAAACCCTTCTTCAGCGTTGACGGGGGGCCTGGCGGCAGCGTTACCGTTTTGGTCGACGTCACGGATATCCGCCGTTCTGAAGAACGAGCTTTGATATCCGAAGCCCTGCTGACCGACGTGACCGAATCGCTGCCGGTTACCGTGTTTCAAGTCTGCCTTTCGGTCAATGGCGATATACATTTTACCTACGTAGCGGGTGCTGCAGAGGCCACCTTTGGCTTATCTGCCGAAACCATGATGGCAGACCATGAAAGCTTCCAGCAGCGGGTAAATGCCGAAGATCGATCCATGCTGCAAGAGAATTTGGTTCGCATGCAAGGTACGCTCGCCCCCTTCCAGAACGAATTCCGCATGCAGGTCAAAAACAATCAATGCTGGATCCGTGTCAATTCAGGCAAGGGCAAACGTGAGAAAAACGGGGATGTGTTATGGGGCGGCTACTTTGAAGATATTACTCAATCCCGCCGCCAGGAACGCATGCTGCTCGAGGCAAAAACCAAGGCGGAGGCCGCTGCCCGAGCAAAAGCGACTTTCCTGGCGACCATGAGCCATGAGATACGCACCCCGGTACACGGCATTCTTGGCTGGCTGGAGCTACTGGAAAGAACCCGACTGGACGATGAACAAAACAGAATGCTGGTTACGGTACAAAGCTCTGCGCAGCATTTGACCCAGGTGATTGACGATATTCTTGATTTCTCCAAGCTGGAAGCGGGCCAGGTCTCGCTGGAAAACCTGGCGATGGATATCCGGGTATTCCTGTCAGAAATGATGCAAACCCTGAACCTGCAAGCGTTGAAAAAGAGTCTGTCACTGCATCTGTATCTGGATAGCAGGGTTGCCCAAAAACTGTTGTTCGACCCAGTCAGGCTACGCCAAATTTTAATGAATTTTCTCAGTAACTCACTGAAATTTACCCATGCGGGTGACATTACGCTGCGGTTGGTTCTGCTCGGCGAGCAGAAGGGTCGGCAGTTTTTGCGTTTCAGTGTTATTGATACCGGGATCGGTATCCCTGCGGATATGCAGCAACAACTGTTCCAGCCTTTTCAGCAGGCAGAGGCTTCCACCACCCGCCGTTTTGGCGGAACCGGCTTGGGATTGGCTATCTCCAAAGGCCTGGCACAACAGATGAACGGGACGCTCACTATGCACAGTGAGCCGGGCGAAGGGAGCATCCTCAGTTTCGATGTTCATTTCGACGTCTATACACCGTCAGCGGCGTTGCCGGAACTGTCAGGTACCCGAGCGACCCTTTGGTGTGATGACGTCGTTATCAGCCAGAACCTGCGGGAAATGCTGTTGGCATTAGGCGTTACCGTCACCTGCCTGTCAGGTCCACAGACGCCGTCGCTTATCATGACCGGCTGCGATTTACTGTTTATAGAGGAAACCACGCTGACAACGCTTGCGATGCCTTCCACCACCAGGGACAACATGATCGTTTTGACTGAAAAATCACAGCCGGACAATTCGATCGATCCGCATATCCTCGACGTCACGCCATTATCGTGGGAGAAGGTTAAAAAAATCTGCGCCACTCTGCTCGTCGAGCAAAAAAAACAGGCCGTCAACGCCAACAAGCCAACGGTAGAAAATGTGCCAGATATCATCCAGAACCGCGAACATGCCCTGGCGAACGGAAGCCTGATATTGGTCGCCGAAGACCACCCTATCAGCCGAGAACTGATCAAACACCAGTTGCAAATGCTGGGCTATTGCTTCGACCTCGTCGAGGATGGCCGACAGGCTTTGCAGGCGATAGAAACTAACCGTTATGGCCTGGCGATTGTCGACTGCCATATGCCCTATATAGACGGTCTGGAATTAAGCCGCCTGGTCCGCCAAAAAGAGGCGGCGACGAAGAGTGCAAGACTGAAAATTGTCGCACTTACGGCAGGCGTACTGGAAGAACAAGAAGATCAGTGCATTGCCGCCGGCATGGACGCTTACCTGACAAAACCCATTGATATTAAAGGACTGAAGGAAATTCTCACTCGATTTATCACGCCAATAATGGTGACCGCAACAGCCCTTGGCGCAACCAACCCAAATCATTTGTTTAATGTCGACATGGCCTCCTTGAATAAGCGTTATGGTTCAGAAGAAAAAGCCAAAGTGGTCATAAGTATGATGCTGGGCAATCTGGAACATGGGCTGCATCAGTTGGCCGCCAGCCGATCTTCCACGCAGCAAGCTCTGATCGTACGCCATTTGGCATTGGATCTGGGGGCGCTTAATTGCCATATCATGGCCACGCAGGCGACAAGATTGGAGACACGGTTAAATCAGGGAAAAATCAATCTCACCGGCGATCTGCAGGATTTTAAACAGGCTATTGCGCAGTTGATCCTGCAGTTGCACATGCTATAACTGCAAAAAATAGCTTGCCGATGCTATTTTGGGAGGAAGTCTCCATCAATACTTGATTGATTGATTGATTGATTGATTGATTGAGATATTTAATTGACAGATATATTGATAACCAAGTAACAATGATAACACAATCATTTGCAGTGTAGATTAATTAATATTTAAAACAACACTAAACGTTATATTCCACCCAACCAATTATTAAATAACTCACTTATTAAAACACCTACCAGATCACTTCAGCAATCAACAAGATAAACTCAACCAGTTAAATAAAAAAACAAACAACAAGAATAACTTAAAAGCTCGACAATCTTGTTTAAGAAAATAATCATAGCACCAGTGATGCAACTGTGATAAATCAGATCATAGAAAATAAGCCAAAAAAACACAGTTACAAAGAAACCACAAAATTAATTCAAAAAATCGCCCTCATTAATTTTTATACAGGCCAGGTAAAATGGATAATAACCTACATCACTCAACTGTAAAGAAAATAAATTTAAGACTAATTCCATTCATCATGCTGCTGTATTTAATTGCATATATAGATCGTGCAAATATTTCCGTGGCCGCATTACAAATGAATGCCGACTTGGCATTAACTGCAGAAATGTATGGCATTGCGGCCGGCATATTCTTCGTCTCCTACATTCTCTTTGAAATTCCCAGCAATATTATTCTTACTCACGTAGGGGCGAAAATCTGGATCGCCCGCATAATGGTCACCTGGGGCATCATTGCCATGGGAATGAGCCTGGTGCAAACGCCTCTGCAGCTCTACATTATGCGCTTTCTGCTTGGGGTGGCGGAGGCCGGTTTTACGCCCGGGATCATCTATTACCTTTCCTGCTGGTATCCTCGTAGCGATCGTGCCCGCGCCATGTCGATGTTTTATATCGGCGCAGCGCTGGCTTCGCTCATTGGTTTACCGATCTCCGGCGCTATTTTACAGATGAATGATGTGCTGAGTATCGCCGGTTGGCGCTGGTTATTCCTGCTGGAAGGTGCCCCGGCAGTGTTGTTGGGCATCGCGGTTTACTTCTACCTGGATAACAAACCGGAAGACGCCAAATGGCTGAAACCCCAGCAGCGCGCCTGGTTGACAGGCATACTCACGCAAGAAGCCAGGCAGACACCTACCCAGCAAGAGCACCATTGGCAGGCCGCGTTCAAAAACCGCAAAGTATGGCTGCTGAGCCTAATGTGGTTATTGCAAGCCTTCGGTACCATCGGCATTGGCCTGTTTCTGCCATTGATTATCAAAGGCGTGGTCAGCGAGCAAAGCAATTTCATCATTACCCTACTTTCCGCCGTCCCCTTTTTGTTCGCCTGCCTGTTTATGTATTTTAATGGTCACTATTCCGACACCCACCGCGCCCGCGCATTGCCCCTGGGGCTACCGCTAATCTTTTCCGGACTGCTGCTACTAATGGCCATATTCAGCACCAACCTGGCGTTAGCCTATGTTCTGCTGGTGTTCACCATTGCGCTGAACTGGGCGATCATCCCTATCTTCTGGGCAGTAACAACGGAAACGGTGTCCGGCGTAGCGGCAGCGGCCTCCATTGCGTTGATCAATGCCGTGGCCAATATCGTTGGGCTGGCGTTACCACCGGTTATTGGCCGAATTAAAGATATGACCAACAGCTATGATGCCGCCTTAATTATGGTAGCTATTGCGTTGGTATTAGGGGGAATTATCGGTTTGCAAGTTGGGCGCCGGAAGCACATCGCCAAACTGCCGGTACATCAGGACATGCCAGAACATTAAGGAGCAAGTATGACAAACGTTATTTTGCAGATGGCACCAGTGCCCATGCAATTGACTCAGCGCCTGCAACAGCATTTCACCTTAGTCAATTACGCCCAACTTACCCCGGAGCAACAGGTTGAACTGTTACCTCAGGTTCGCGTTTTATTAATCAACGGTGAAACATCTTTGAGCGACGCTGCCATGGCATGCTTTCCCAACCTGCAGCTGATTGCCGTTTTTGGCGTAGGGTATGAGCGAGTGGATGCCCACGCGGCCCACAAACGTAACATTCAGATCAGCAATACGCCGGGCGTGCTCACCGACGACGTTGCCGATTTGGCATTTGGGCTGATACTGGCCTGCGCCCGCCAGATTGTCGGCGCACAGCGCTTTATCGAACGCGGTGACTGGGTCGACCAGAGCTTCCGCTGGACACGCAAGGTCAGCGGCAGCCGGCTCGGCATTCTCGGTCTGGGTCGTATTGGCCGGGCTATCGCCCGGCGCGCTTCGGCGTTTAATATGTCAGTGTGTTATCACAGCCGTACTCGGCACGCGGGCTTTGAGGGTGAGTACTGTGCAACGCCGCAAGCACTGGCAGCGAACTGTGATTTCCTGGTGGTGTGCGCCCCTGGCGGAGAAAGCAGCCGCGCCCTGGTCAATGCCGAAGTATTACAGGCTCTGGGCCCCACAGGTATTTTAATCAATATCGCTCGAGGCTCGGTGGTGGATGAAGCGGCTTTGGTGCATGCCATTGAGCATAAGTTGATTGCCGGTGCGGGGCTGGACGTGTTTTGCGATGAGCCGCGAGTCCCAGGCGCGCTGTTGCAACGCGATAACGTGGTGATCACTCCCCATATGGGCAGCGCCACGCAGAGTACCCGCAAAGCAATGTCGGAACTGGTTTACGAAAATATTAGCGCCTACTTTTCCGGCAAGTCTTTGCTGACTCCAACAGATAAGCCTTAATTTCGACGGGAGGCAACACGGGTTCAATTCTAATATGCGAAAGGAATTGTTCCCTGGTCACTCAGCATTAAAACCCTTCCGGATTGTACAACCCGCACTCAATTCAGGTATGCCACTGATAGTACAAGGTTACATAGTTTTACTTAAAACACTTAAATATTACCATAACAAATAATAATTACCTGAGTTAGCACATACAAAATATAAAAAAACACACAACATTGTAATTTTCAATTAACACAATAAAAAACCATCCTTGTAATACAACAAGTTGATTTTCGAGCGCGATTACCAATAAACATGGCATATTAAGTCGAAAACTCTGTTTTATTCCATTAACGCAAAACCATATCCATAATTATCATAATTAACGATATAATCATCCAACAAAAGCATGGATCAGGCTTATCACCCATATCCGCCTTCAATCGCCTTACGCGATTATAGTTCAACGTGAATATGGCGTCTAAATACGATTTAGAGGGAAGGAACCACTTATGCTCAAAGAATCAATAACCGTATTATTATCAGACAAAAATCGATTTTTTATAGATGGCCTCCAGCAAGCACTGGAGATCTACTTCCACTCAAAAAATGTGAATGTGCGATTTACCGAAAATACCTTCGAATACAGGACCGCCGACATCATCTTTCTGGCAGCGAATCCAAGCGAAAGCACCTTGCCTCATTATCTGTATTCGCAAGCGAAGGCTTGTTGTCCATTGGTTTTCTTGATTGAGGAGGAACGAGGTTCAACGCCGGTAGCCAACAGCGCCAGCCGGATGAAATTCACTTATATCTCGCGTAACAAAAGTGTAGAGGCTCTATTTGAAGCTATTGAACGTGTTATTTTCTCTAAAATAATTCAAAATAAAAGAAATCGCTGCAGTTTTAATAACGCCTCCAGACTCGCCAAGTTCTCTACCAGAGAGTACGAAGTCATTCATTATCTTTCCTTGGGCCTACCCAACATTTCGATTTCACGAAAATTGAATCTCAGTGAAAAGACCATCAGCCAACATAAACGT
This sequence comes from Serratia sp. AXJ-M, assembly GCF_046531865.1. Lineage (NCBI taxonomy): Bacteria > Pseudomonadati > Pseudomonadota > Gammaproteobacteria > Enterobacterales > Yersiniaceae > Serratia > Serratia sp. AXJ-M. Next base: position 4,292,817 of record NZ_CP059394.1, read on the forward strand.
AACGCGATGCGAAAACTGAATTTCAAACGTAATGCTGAACTGCATTTTTGGTTGTTGTGTGGTGGTTTGAAGGACGTTGGGAAACATATTCTGATGTAACCTTCTCACAGGGAGATCCATCATTACTTTCAAGCATCTATTTCTCCAAAGGCAGGCTAAATATGGGGATAAATACATTTTCTCTATTCGATTTACAGCATGCCTTATCGGTGTTTTCGATTGTCCGGTCAACAATAAATTACGGGTAATCGACAACTCAGCGACTGCACAACGGAAGGAAACCGCAAAGTGAGACTAAACCGTGCAACCCTGCTTGGTTTACTCAGCATGCTACTATTGCTGCTGGCGCTACTGCCATCACTTTTGAGAATCATTAACGTTTCCAATATTCCTGCGATTTTGCACTCTACGCAAGATGATAACCTGTCGCCTAATAGCCATCAGATCGGGGATATAAATCAACCGACCAGCGGAAAGCATCAAGGGCAGTTAACCGACAATTCAGCCCTGACGCCGCAAGCCGAGGTCAAAATCAGCCGGGGGGATACCGGAGTCAGATCGGTGTCTAAGCTACGCATAAAATCACTTACGCAAGAGAGCAAAACCCCAAGGATGAATCTGGCAGATTTGCAAAAAAGTGATTCTGGCTTACCGGCCGAAAACACTTTGGCCAAATTCAATTTTCAAATCATCCAGCAGGAAGTGAAAAAATTTATCAGGAAAAGAATACTGTCACGCAAAAAACTAGCGGGTTCGAATTTGGAGTAAATGGAGATGTCTGCAGAAGTGTGCTTGGAGCGGGTGAAGGGAATCGAACCCTCGTATGCAGCTTGGGAAGCTGCCGTTCTACCATTGAACTACACCCGCATCGGTGTGCGGCAGTCATTATAACCGGTTATCCCTGCCGGGCAAGCGGAGATAGCATGTAACTGCTGATGTTTTAAGCAGTTAGCAGCCATGGGCTTCTTATCCTACCCAACGGGCAAAAAAAACCGGCGCAGTTACCTGCACCGGTTGATATTTACTCTGTGAAACGTTATTTCTGCGGGCGCATGGCCGGGAACAGGATCACGTCACGGATAGTGTGACTGTTGGTGAACAGCATAACCATACGGTCGATACCGATACCCAGGCCTGCAGTTGGCGGTAAACCGTGCTCCAGCGCAGTGACGTAGTCTTCGTCGTAGAACATGGCTTCATCATCGCCGGCGTCTTTTGCATTAGCCTGGTCAGCGAAACGCTGCGCCTGGTCTTCTGCGTCATTCAGCTCGGAGAAGCCGTTACCGATTTCACGGCCGCCGATAAAGAACTCGAAGCGGTCGGTGATTTCCGGGTTGTTATCATTACGACGTGCCAGCGGGGACACTTCCGCCGGGTATTCAGTAATGAAGGTCGGTTGAATCAGATGGCTTTCCGCCACTTCTTCGAAGATCTCGGTCACTACGCGACCCAGGCCCCAGCTCTTCTCAACCTTGATGCCAATGGATTCGGCGATAGCCACCGCTTTGCCCATGTCAGCCAGATCGGCCAGATCGGTTTCCGGACGGTATTTTTTGATCGCTTCGGTCATGGTCAGCTTTTCAAACGGCTTACCGAAGTCGAACACTTCATCACCGTACTGTACCTGAGTGTTACCCAGCACTTTCTGGGTCAGGGTACGGAACAGGGATTCGGTCAGTTCGATCAGATCTTTGTAATCCGCGTAAGCCATGTAGAGTTCCATCATGGTGAACTCTGGGTTATGACGCGGAGAAACGCCTTCGTTACGGAAGTTACGGTTGATCTCGAACACACGCTCGAAACCGCCGACTACCAGACGCTTCAGGTACAGCTCTGGCGCGATACGCAGATACATATCGATGTCCAGCGCATTGTGGTGTGTCACAAACGGACGTGCGGAAGCACCGCCAGGGATCACCTGCATCATAGGGGTTTCGACTTCCATGAAGCCGCGTTCCACCATGAAGTTACGCATTGCCGCCATGATCTGAGAGCGCACCTGGAAGGTCTTGCGCGATTCGTCGTTGGCGATCAGATCCAGATAACGCTGACGGTAACGGGTTTCCTGATCCGCCAGACCATGGAACTTGTCCGGCAGCGGGCGCAGGGCCTTGGTCAGCAGACGCAGTTCGGTGCAGTGGATGGACAGCTCGCCGGTCTTGGTCTTGAACAGCTTGCCGCGTGCGCCAACGATATCGCCCAGGTCCCACTTCTTGAATTGTTCGTTGTAAACGCCTTCCGCCAGATCGTCGCGCGCAACGTACAGCTGGATACGACCGCCAACGTCCTGCAGCGTGACAAATGACGCTTTACCCATGATACGGCGTGTCATCATGCGGCCGGCTACTGTGACTTCTACGCCCAGCGCTTCCAGCTCTTCGTTGTCTTTTTCGCCGTACGCTGCATGCAGCTTGTCTGACGTGTTGTCACGACGAAAATCATTCGGGAACGCAATGCCGTTCTCGCGCAGCGCAGCCAGTTTCTCACGGCGTGACTGCAACTCGTTATTGAGATCCAACGCCTGATCGGCGCCTTGTGGTTGTTGCTCAGACATTTCTGTTCCTTATAACCCGGCTTTCAAACTTGCCTCAATGAATTTATCCAGGTCGCCATCTAATACGGCCTGCGTGTTGCGCGTTTCAACGTTAGTGCGCAAATCCTTGATGCGGGAATCATCCAGCACGTATGAACGGATTTGGCTGCCCCAACCGATATCCGACTTGTTGTCTTCCATCATCTGTTTATCAGCATTTTTCTTTTGCATCTCAAACTCATACAGCTTGGCACGCAGCTGTTTGAACGCTTGATCCTTGTTCTTATGCTGAGAACGGTCGTTCTGGCACTGCACTACGATGTTGGTCGGTAAGTGGGTAATACGCACCGCCGACTCAGTTTTGTTTACGTGCTGACCACCTGCACCGGAAGCGCGATATACGTCGATACGCAGATCCGCCGGATTGATTTCAATATCAATGTCGTCTTCCACTTCCGGGTAGATAAACACCGAACTGAAGGAGGTATGACGACGGCCACCGGAGTCGAACGGGCTCTTGCGCACCAGGCGATGTACGCCGGTTTCAGTACGCAACCAGCCAAACGCATAGTCACCGATAATCTTGATGGTGGCGGATTTCAGCCCCGCGACGTCGCCGTCGGACTCTTCAATCACTTCCGTTTTAAAGCCTTTGGCTTCGGCCCAGCGCAGGTACATGCGCAGCAACATGCTGGCCCAGTCTTGCGCTTCGGTACCGCCGGAGCCTGCCTGGATGTCCAGGTAGCAATCAGCACTGTCGTATTCACCAGAGAACATACGACGAAATTCTAGTTGCTCCAGCTTGGCAGACAGTTGATCAAGCTCAATGACGGCTTCGTTAAAGGTTTCTTCATCGTCGGCTTCCACCGCTAATTCCAGCAGGCCGGTGACATCTTCGCCACCTTGCTCCAGTTGGTCGATGGTTTCAACGATGGCTTCGAGCGCCGCGCGCTCTTTACCCAGCGCCTGTGCGCGCTCGGGTTCGTTCCAGACGTCAGGCTGTTCCAGCTCCGCGTTGACTTCTTCTAGGCGTTCTTTCTTGGCATCATAGTCAAAGATACCCCCTAAGAACGGCAGTCCGCTCGGACAGGTCCTGAATACGGTTTTTTACCGGATTAATTTCAAACATGGTTTTTAGCGTTCTTTTTCGTTAGATGTCGTCGATGGCGAAATGCCATTAGAACCGGTAATTCTATCGGATCCAGGCGTCAGTTTATAGCGAGTTGCTCAGTTTTTGTGGGCAAGAAATGTGGCCGGGGCAAGGCAGGCTAACCCCGGCTAAAGGGAAGTGCGAATCAACGCGGCCAGAGATGCTGAATCAACAGTTGCACGTTGCGGTTGCCGCGAAACTCATTGACGTCGAGTTTGTAAGCCAGTTCGACCTCACGCACGCTGCTGTCTGGCCACAGCGTGGTATCCACGTTGAAGGCGATACCGTCAAGCAGCGGTCCGCCACCGAGCGGCTCGACCATCAGCTTCAGGTGTTTTTCACCCACCAGCCGCTGTTGCAAAATGCGAAACTTGCCGTCAAAGGTCGGCTCGGGGAAAGCCTGCCCCCAGGGGCCGCCCTCACGCAACAGCTCGGCGGTTTCCAGCGAAAGCTCTTGCAAGGCCAGCTCACCGTCAGACCAGATAACCCCTTCCAGCATCGCCGGATCAAGCCATTCTCCGACCAGATCGCCAAAGCGCTGGCGGAACTCGTCGAATTTGGCCTCTTCCAACGACAGTCCGGCCGCCATGGCGTGGCCACCGAACTTCATCATTAGCCCAGGATTAAGCGTATCCAGCCGTTCCAGCGCATCGCGCATGTGCAGACCGGCTATCGAACGGCCGGAGCCTTTCAAAATGCCCTCGCCCGCCGGCGCGAACGCGATCACCGGGCGATGGAAGCGTTCCTTGATGCGTGAAGCCAAAATCCCCACCACGCCCTGATGCCATTCCGGATGGTACATTGCCAGCCCGTAGGGCAAGGCGGTGCTGCTGCGTTCCAGTTGGTCGCACAGCTGCAAGGCTTCAACCTGCATGCCTTGCTCAATCTCGCGCCGCGTCAGGTTAAGCGCATCCAGATCGTTCGCCAGCATACGTGCCTGCGCAATATCGTCGCTCAGCAGCAGCGCCACGCCAATCGACATATCGTCCAGTCGCCCGGCAGCATTGAGGCGCGGGCCCAATGCAAAACCAAGATCGTTGGCCGCCAGCTGACGCGCGTCGCGGTTAGCCACTTCCAGCAGCGCACGAATGCCCGGTCTGCACTTGCCGGCGCGAATACGGTTCAGGCCCTGATACACCAAAATACGGTTATTGGCGTCGAGCGGTACCACGTCGGCAACCGTACCTAGCGCCACCAGATCCAACAGTTCGGCAAGATTTGGCATCGCCAGCGCCCGTTGTTCAAACCAGCCGCTGTCCCGCAGCCGGGCACGCAGCGCCAGCATCAGGTAGAAAGCCACCCCGACGCCGGCCAGGGATTTGGACGGAAACTCGCAGCCGCGCAGGTTCGGGTTGACGATCGCCTCCGCTGCCGGCAGGGTTTCTCCCGGCAGGTGGTGGTCGGTCACCAGCACCTGTATGCCTTTAGCGTGCGCCACATCGACGCCCGCGTGAGAAGAGATGCCGTTATCCACGGTCAGGATCAGCTCGGCACCGCGCGTCGCCGCTTGCTCCACCACTTCGGGGCTCAGGCCGTAGCCGTCCTCAAAGCGATTGGGCACCAGATAGTCGACGGCACTGCCACCCATACTGCGCAGCGCCAGCACCGTCAGGGCGGTACTGGTGGCGCCATCAGCGTCGAAATCCCCCACCACCATGATGCGACGATGATCGGCCAATGCCTGTTGCAGGATCCCCACGGCGGTATCAATACCGTCCAGCTGCTGCCAGGGCAGCATGCCTTTGACGCTGCGCTCCAGCTCCTGCTCCGCCTTCACACCGCGCAGCGCGTATAAACGGCGCAGCAGCGGATGCAGGCTGGCAGGCAAATGGCTGCCGTCCGCCGTTTCACGGCGGCGAAGTTGTGTTTTGATGCTCACCGGCGATTAACCACCGGTTTTAGTTGCGGTCTGATGTGCGTCCAGCATGGCGGCCATCTCTTTCGGTCCCTGATAACCCGGGATCATCATGCCGTTTTCCAAAATGATCGCCGGGGTACCCTGAATGCCGAACTGCACGCCGAGCGCGTAGTGTTTGCTGATGTCGGTTTTACAGGTTGCCGGGGATACTGCGTCGCCTTTCATTGCCTGGTCGAAAGCTTTGGCTTTATCAGCGGTACACCAGATGGACTGCATGTCTTTTTCGGCCTGGGAATTCAACCCCTGACGCGGGAACGCCAGATAGCGGACGGTAATGCCCAGATCGTTATACTCTTTCATCTGCTCGTGCAGCTTGTGGCAATAGCCGCAGGTGATATCGGTAAACACGGTGATCACGTGCTTTTGCTTCGGCGCTTTATAAACGATCATCTGATCTTTCAGCGCTTCCAATTTGCCGGTCAGCAGTTGATTGGTGACGTTGACCGGCTCTTTGCCACTGACGTCGTACAGCGGGCCTTGCAGAATGTGTTTGCCGTCTTCGCTCACGTACAGAACGCCGTTATCGGTCAGCACGGTTTTCAGGCCGCTCACCGGTGAAGGCTGCACGTCCGCCTGCTGAATGCCCAGGCTGCCAAGCGCTTTTTGAATTGCCGCATCGTCGGCATGGGCCGCGCCGGTTACAGAAGCCACCAGCAGAGAGAGCAGCATTAAACCTTTCTTCATTCTTCCAATCCTTTTGAACCCGGCGTGTCAGGCACGCGGGTGGTGCTGTTGATGTAGCTGTTTAAGCCTTTCGGTCGCTACATGCGTATAAATTTGCGTGGTCGAGAGATCGCTATGTCCCAGCAACATCTGTACGACACGAAGATCCGCCCCATGGTTCAGCAAATGGGTGGCAAATGCGTGACGCAACACGTGCGGCGACAGCCTCTCGCTGTCTATACCCGCTAGGATCGCATAGTGTTTGATACGATGCCAGAACGTCTGTCGGGTCATTTGCTGGCAACGATTGCTGGGAAACAACACGTCCAGCGCCTGACCGTTGACCATCCATGGGCGGCCGTGTTCCAGATAATTTTCGATCCAGTACACCGCCTCTTCACCCAGCGGCACCAGCCGTTCCTTGTTGCCTTTACCTATCACCCGCACCACGCCCTGGCGCAGACTGACGTCGCTGATGGTCAATCCGACCAGTTCGGAGACCCGCAACCCGGTGGCGTACAACACTTCCAGCATCGCCTTATCACGCAGTTCCAGGGGCTGATCGACACAGGGGGCCTGCAGCAACGCATCGACCTGCGCTTCGCTGAGATCTTTCGGCAACCGCTGCGGCAGCTTAGGTGAGGCAAGCAGCGCGGTGGGATCGTCGGTGCGCATATTTTCACGGTACAAATATTGGAACAGGCGGCGCATCGCGCTCAGCAAACGCGCGGAGCTGGTAGCTTTGTAGCCGCCCTCCACCCGTTCGGCGAGAAACGCCTGCAGATCCAGCGCCTGCGCCTTTACCAGCGAAATGTTTTGTTGGTTCAGCCAGGCGACCAGCGCCTGCAGATCCAGCCGGTAAGAGGCCAGCGTATTCTCTGCCAGATTGCGTTCGAGCCACAGCGCATCCAGGAATTGCTCAATCAACGCATGATCTTGCTGTTGCACGCGGTCCTCTCTTTGTTACGTTTATGCCACAGGCATTATGCCTTAAACCGGTACAAATCGGGTATACTCGACGCAATTCTACCTACGGCAATATAAACGGTTTACACATGAAGATTGGTCTGTTTTACGGCTCCAGCACCTGCTACACCGAGATGGCGGCAGAAAAAATCCGTGAGATTCTGGGTGAAGACCTGGTCGACCTGCACAACCTGAAAGACGTCTCTCCCAAGCTGATGGAAGAGTACTCCATCCTGATCCTCGGCATCCCCACCTGGGACTTCGGTGAGCTGCAGGAAGACTGGGAAGCAATTTGGCCGCAGTTGACCACGCTGGATTTGAAAGGGAAAATCGTTGCCATGTATGGCATGGGCGATCAACTCGGTTACGGCGAATGGTTCCTCGATGCACTCGGCATGCTGCACGATCATATCGCCCCGCTCGGCGTGCAGTTTATCGGCTTCTGGCCCATCGACGGCTTCGAGTTCACCAGCCCTAAACCGCTGAGCGCCGACGGCAAACACTTTGTCGGCCTGGCGCTGGATGATGTGAACCAATACGACATGAGTGAAGACCGCATGCAGCAGTGGTGCGAACAGATCCTATTGGAAATGGAACCCCTGCTGTAATGCCTTTGGGCGCGGTTGCCGCGCCCAATTGCTTGCCTATTTCCACAACCGGAAGCGGTTTTCCTCTTCTCCTGCTGGCGTCTCGCCGCTCAAACGTGCCGGGTCGGCCACCTGATACCAGTCCAGCTTGCGCGTCAACAGCATAATCCCCGCCAAAATCGCAAACAGCAGCCCCGCGCCCAGCACCAATGCGTTATCCTCCGACTGCAGCAGCAGGTACAACACGCCATACAGCATCAGCAGGCTGGCGGCGAACAGCGTACCGCGTAACCGGCCGCGCAGAACCGCACTGAGATAAAAGGCGATCAGTCCACTGCAGGCGATACTGGCCAGCAGATAGGCAGTGGCGAAACCGAAATGTTCAGAGAACGCCAGCAGGATCAGGTAGAACAGCACCAGCGCCGCACCGACCAACAGATATTGAATCGGATGCACCCGCAGCCCGGTCAGGGTTTCGAACAGGAAGAACGCCATAAACGTCAGGCCGATAAACAGCACTGCGTATTTCACCGCGCGTTCGGTCAGTTGATAGTGATCTACCGGCTCGATCAGGCTGGTGCTAAAAGCCGGCAGCTTGTCTTCGTCGAGGATCCCGTCATCGTAGTGAAAAGCACTGTTGATATTGTTAGCGAACCAGGTGCTGCGCCAGCGGGCGCTAAAGCCTTTCTCGGTCACTTTGCGCTCGTCTGGCAAGAAGTTGCCGAGGAAGTTCGGATGCGGCCAGTTGCTCTGCAGCGTCAATTCGCTGCTGCGCCCAAGCGGCACCAATGACAGGCTGCTGGTTCCCGCCAGCGTAAGGGTGAAATCGGCATCCAATCCGGTTTTTTGCAGCGAAGCCAATGTTAGCGGAGCATGGATCCCCTGCGGCAACACGTTTACCTGAGTGCCCGGCTCGAAGGTCGTCTGCGACTGCGTGCTGATAAGCGGCGAGATGCTCTTGATACCACGTGAATCACTCAACGAGACCAACAGGAAAGGTTGGCCAATCATGACATTGCTGCGTTGCAGGTCACTCAAATCCGGCTGACCGAATTTCACCTGAAACTTCAGCGGCCCTTGGTACACCTGCGTTTGGTAAATCCCCAGCTTGCGCACTTCCACGTTCGGCTTGCCGTTCACCTGCAGGTTTTCCGGCAGCAGATAGCGATGATGTCTGACCATTTGCACCACTTTCTGCCCCTTATCGTCGGTCTTTTCTTCCCTTTCGGTGTAAGGAATGACAATCAACGGCCCCAAAATACGCTGTGCGCGGCTGGTGCTTTCACTTACCTGCCCCACCACGCTCTGGCGGTAGCCACTGCGCTCTTCAATCACATTCATTAACTGCGTCACCGGGATAATCATCAAAATCATCAATCCCAGCAGGGTGGCTATTTTCCAAAACAGTACCGATTTCATCATCGCTGCGCGCTCCTTGTAGGTAATGGCGCCACGATAATGGCCTTCGGTGAAAGCAGGATGTGGTTATGTGAAGGGAAGGTGAAGTCAGAGAGATAAGGTGAAAATAGCCGCCACGCCGTGCGGTTGACGATTGTGCAACCGGATAGATCCCCGGTGCAAACGCGCCACTTCCTGTACAAAGCTCAGGCCCAGGCCGCTGCTTTTCGGCTTGTCGGCCCGTGCCAGCGAATAGAAACGCTCGAACACTTTGTCCAACGCGTAATCCGGGATACCGCTGCCGTCGTCGCTGACGGTGATCCGGTAATGGCCTTCATCGCGTTCGCCACGCACGCTGATCGTGCCGCCCGCGGGGGTGAAATCCAGCGCATTGTCGAGCAAATTGGTTAATGCCTGGCCGATCAGTAACCCATCGCCGGTCAGGGTGATCTCTTCTAGAGCGTCTACCTGCAATAAAATACCGCGCCGTACCGCCTGCGCTTCCTTGCCGGCTACCGCCTGACGCACCAACGCCGCCATCGCGATCGGCGCCGGTTCCAGCCCGGGGCGGCTTTCCAGCCGCGCCTGAACCAGCAGCTTGTCCACCAGTTGCTGGATGCGCGTACTCTGTTGTTCGATATTGGTCAGAAAGCGCTGAGCGGTAGCCGGGGGTGGGAACTCCTGCAACAGCTCCGCTGCGCCGCGGATCGCCGCCAAGGGGCTTTTTAACTCGTGGGTCAGAGTGTGCACATACTGTTCAATGTAGGCTTTGCCCTCCAGCTTCACCCGCATGCTTTCGAGCGCCTGCGCCAGTTGCGTCAGCTCATGGCCGCCCATTTTTGGCAGTGGCACGCTTTCACCTTGCGCGACACCGTCGGCGTAACGCACCAATCGACCAATCGACCGGTTAATCCACCAGACAAAACCCAGACCAATCAGCAATGCAATGCCCAGCAGCAGTGCCCCTGCCCAAAGAATGCGGCGTTCGCTGCGTTTGATCACCGGCGCCATGGTGCTGTTGGGTTTTCCGACGCTAAGCACGCCGATTATCTTGCCTTGCTCCAGCACCGGCGCGGCGACATACATCACCGAGCTGTTTTCATCCTGTGGATCACTTCGCGTACTGCGGGCGCCATACTGGCCGCGCAGCGTCAGATACACGTCATTCCAGCGAGAATAATCCTTACCCAATGCCCTGCCGCTAGAGTCAAAAATGACCTTACCCTGCCGATCGGTAAGATAGACATGATATTCGCTGCGATCTTTGCGAATACCGGCAATATTGGCGCCAATGGGCCGTTGATTGAGTTGGGCGAATGCCTGCGCCAACTGGCCGTGTGCGACGTCGGTACGCTGCATGTCCAGACGCGCGATTTGCGCCAGCAGGTTGGCGGTATCCACCAGCGTGCCTTCGGTTGCGCGCCGCACGCCAGGCTTCACTTCCTGCACGAAAATGCTCAGCACGAAATAGCCCGCGACCGCCACAATCAGGAAATACCCCAGCAGCAGGCGCAGGCCTATTCTCATGGTTGGCGGCTCACGCTATAGCCCAAGCCACGATGCGTATGAATGGGCGGTTCGCCCGGATCGATCTGACGTAGCTTGGCGCGCAAGGTTTTGATATGGGTGTCGACAGTGCGGTCCAGGCTCTCTTCCGCCTGGGCCCAAACGCTGTCCATCAGCTGTTGACGGGAAAATACCCGGCCGGGCGCCAGCAGTAAGGTTTTTAACAGCAGGAATTCATAGCGGGTCAGCGGTAACGGCTGCTGATGGTAATAAATGGTCGCCGCCGGTTCATCCAGCCCAAAGGGGCCGAAGCTATACAGCGTGGGCTGCTGCAAGCGCTGTTGTTTTTGCAAACGACGTAAAATGGTACGAACGCGGGCGCTGACCTCTCGCGGGGAAAAAGGCTTGGCGACGTAGTCGTCGGCACCGATTTCCAGCCCGATCAGGCGATCGAGCTCGTCGCTGCGAGCCGTAAGAAAAAGAATGGGCAAATCCGCCGCCTGCGACAGCAGACGGCGACACAGTTCAAAACCATTGATATCCGGCAAGCCGACATCGAGGATAGCCAACGCGGGCGCCCCTTGCGCCAATGCTTGCAAGGCCGGTTCGCCACGTTCGAACCAGCGCACCTGAAAGCCTTCGCTCTCGAGGGTATAAATCAGCGTATCGGCAATGCTGGGTTCATCCTCCACCAGCCACAGCGTCGGCTTCATCAGGGTTCCTCATCATCACTGGCCGGCGGATACAACAGCTGTTGGCGCAAATGTCGCCATTCGGCCTTGGCCATGCTGTCGGAGGCCAACCATAAGCGACGACGCTTTTTCCCCTGCATCGGTTGCAACGTCAGCAGAATACCGAAGCGCAGCATCCAGGGTTGCTTGACCAACTGCCATTCCTGGCCTTGCCAGCCCACACGCTGGTTCTCCAGCAGGCGTAACTCCCCCTGACGCGACGCAATGCGTTTTTGGCTACGTATGCATTCAAACACCACCAGCGTCAGCAACACCAGCCAGATTGGCCCGTAGCCTTCCGGCCAGGGTGAAATCAGGATCAGCAGGATCAGAACGCCATGCGTCAACAGCGAAAGTAACTGGGTGCGCCAGGAAATACGAACATCACATCGCCACTGGGCCACGGTCTTTATTTCGCGTCTGGATCAGTGTCACCATTCTCTGCAGTTCACTGTCCTGCGGAGCGCCATGATTCATCAGCCAGTTGAACAAATCGGGATCGTCACTCTCAAGCAGGCGGATAAACAGCGCTTTGTCTGTGTCATTCAACCGATCGTACTCATATTCGAAGAACGGCATGATCGAGATGTCCAGCTCACGCATGCCACGGCGACAAGCCCAGTGAATACGTGCTTTGTTATTAATATCCATGTTGTTATGACTAACCTCTTTTCAGCGTGGCAACGCCATCGCAGGGTTCAACCGACACACTGTATGGCAACACCGGCGCGATATAATTCCATCAGCCAAAGATCTGTCTGCAAGGGTAACCTTTGGCCGCAAGCCTATAGAGTAACAATTTGACATACTCGCCGGGAAGGACGTTCTCTGCCTAAAACGTAATTAAGCGCTAAATGTCAAAAAAAGCGCTGCTGCAGCGACAAGCGTGAATAACAGTTTGCAAAGCCCGCCGCCTCTTTTACCATGGGGCCAACACACCTTCAGGTAAGCTAACGTTAAGCAGGATCTTACTATGGCGTATAAAATTCCATTTCCACCCCGTCAGCCTTCCGCCTCTTCCCATCTGCCCCTGACCTTAATCTCGCTGGAAGATTGGGCACTGGTGACGCTGAACGGGCCCGACACGGTAAAATACCTTCAGGGCCAGGTGACCGCTGACATCGAAGCGCTGGCGGCGGACCAGCACGTGCTGTGCGGCCACTGCGACGCCAAAGGCAAAATGTGGAGCAACCTGCGTCTGTTCCACCGTGGCGAAGGCTTTGCCTATCTGGAACGCCGCAGCGTGCTGGACAGCCAACTGGCTGAAATCAAAAAATATGCGGTGTTTTCCAAACTCACCATCGCCGCCGATAACGAAGCGGTGCTGCTGGGCGTAGCCGGTTTTCAGGCGCGTGCGGCGCTGACGGGCATTTTCAACAGCCTGCCGGACGCGGAACATCCGGTGGTGCAGGACGGTGAAACCACCCTGCTGCACTTCACTTTACCGGCGGAACGTTTTCTGTTGGTTACCACCGCAGCGATAGCCGAACAACTGGTCGCCAGGCTGCACGAACAGGCGGAACTCAACGACAGCCAACAGTGGCTGACGCTGGATATCGAAGCCGGTTATCCGGTCATTGACGCCGCCAATAGCGGGCAGTTGATCCCACAGGCCACCAATCTACAGGCACTGGAAGGCATCAGCTTTAGCAAAGGTTGCTACACCGGTCAGGAAATGGTGGCGCGCGCCAAATTCCGCGGCGCCAACAAGCGAGCGCTGTACTGGCTGGAAGGCAAAGCCGGACGGGTGCCGCAGCCGGCCGAGGATCTGGAACTGCAGTTGGGTGAAAACTGGCGCCGTACCGGCACGGTGTTGAGCGCCGCCAAACTTGCCGACGGCACGCTGTGGGTACAGGTGGTGTTGAATAACGATCTGGAAGCCGACAGTAAGCTGCGCGTGCGCGATGATGCCGCCAGCGAATTGGCGATCAAACCGCTGCCGTATTCACTGGAAGCCTAGAGTACCTCCCGGCTTTATCTGGGGGCGCAACCTGTTGCGCCCCTGCTGACATATCCGTTACTCGTCTAACTCCCCATCGCGTTGCACCAAGTAAATCAGCACCAGAATAATGGTGACAAAGAACCGAAAGGCGTCCGGCACTCCGTTCCATTGTTTCGACATCCACATGCCGAACCATTCGCCCCCCACCGACATAAACCCCACCTGCCAGGTCAGAAAACCGAGCGTCAGACCCACCACCGCCAGTTTTTTCTTTCTGTTGAACGCCACGGCGGGCAGTTTCAGACCACACAGCAGGCGCACACCGCCCACCCAGCAGAGCAGTGCCGTTAGGCTTTCCAAGAAAATAATGCCGATGTAACCGGCATGATGCAGCCAGGGAGACTGTATGGAACGGTAGGTGATGGTGGCATCTGGGAAAATGGTGTCCATCATAAAGACATGACGCACAAAGGCGAAGTTGGAACCGTAATCCGTAATATTGCCGAAAGCCACCAGGGTGGCAAATAGCGCAATCGCGCACACCAGCAGCGCTTTGGATAAGCGAATAATCATATTGATGAGTCCTGAAAGATTAACGTAAACACCGAAGGTGCAAAGTCGGGCTCAGGAATAAACAGAAAAATGGGCTTGCTGGATACCCGAAAGAAACAAGCGCCTCTTTTTTAACTTAAAAGAAACGCTTAATCAACATGATACTAACGCTGCAGGGGTGCACGTCAGACGTAAAGATAAATCGCCATAAAGTGGCACAGACTGCCGCCGAGCACGAAGCCATGCCAGATGGCGTGTCCAAAGCGGAATCGCTTCGAGGCGTAGAAAATCACCCCCAGGGTGTAAACCACGCCGCCGACCGCCAGCAGCGTCACGCCGCCTAAGGCCAGACGCGTCGCCAACTGATAGATCACGATCAGCGACAGCCAGCCCATGGTCAGGTAGGTCACCAGCGACAGTGCTTCAAAACGGTGGGCGAACGCCAGTTTGAACAGCACACCCAGCAGCGCCAGGCCCCAGATAACCGCCATCAACCCTTTGGCCAAGGGTGAGTTCAACCCCACCAACAGAAACGGCGTGTAGGTACCGGCAATCAAAAGGTAAATGGCGCAGTGGTCAAACTTTTTCAGCCAATGCTTGGCCTTTTGATGGGGGATCGCATGGTACAGCGTGGAGGCCAGGAACAGCAGGATCATGCTGCCGCCATAAAGACTGTAGCTGGTAATGGCCGTGACATCGGCACCGCTGTCGACCGCCTGCACCAGTAGCAATACCAGGCCGACAATGCCAAAAACCAACCCGATACCGTGGCTGATGCTGTTGGCTATCTCCTCCGCCCACGGATAGGCCGCAGCGGCGATTTTTTCAGTCCCGGCTTTCACTACGCCCGTTTTTCCCATAAAGCACAACCCCTCAAAACGCTCAACATTGTTCGAAATTACCGCAAAGCAGCTTAACTGAGAATAATTTCAGTGTACACGTGTACGCTAAAATAAAACTGTGTACGCGTGTAACCATCGAAATCCCCCGCTCACTGGTCTACAATCGATCCGCTTCAACCCATCTACCTTGAGGTTTACACCATGTCATCCGCTGTACCCGCGTTAGATTTCGGCTCCATGACCCAGGTCATCCAGTTCCTGATGGAAATCGACAAGTTGAAAAGCGTGCAACGCCGCACCAAGGTGCTGGGCACCCAACGCCAGGAAAACTCAGCCGAACACAGTTGGCACTTTGCCGTAGGCGCCATGAGTCTGGCTCCTTACGCCGGTAAAGACGTAGATATTCAGCGGGTGATCCAAATGGCGCTGCTGCATGACATCGTTGAGATCGATGCCGGCGACGTGCTGGTATACGATCTGGCTGCACGTGCAGCGATCCACGATCAAGAGGTTGCCGCGGCACGGCGCCTGTTTGGCATGCTGCCGGACGCTCAACGCGAGTATTTCACCGCTTTGTGGCAGGAATATGAAGATGGCGAGAGCGCTGACGCACGCTTTGCGCTGGTGCTGGACCGCACCATGCCGATGCTGATGAACCTGCATAATGAAGGCCAAAGCTGGGTCGAAAACGGCATCAGCCTGGAACAGGTGTTGTCACGCAATACGATGATTGAAGAAGTTTACCCTGAGCTGTGGAAACACCTGCTGCACCACCTGCAGGACGCCCAGCGCAAGGGCTGGTTGAAGTAACTCGATGCAGGCCGGGTGCATCCCTCACCCGGCCCCACCTTCACAGCGGCTTGTGCGCCGTTTCCTTTGCGGCAATCACCGCCCACAACGTGATCAGCAACGCCACCACCACGTAGGCCGAGATCGCCAGCGTGCTGTCGTAGGACTTGAACAGCGAAGCGATAATCAGCGGCGCAAACCCACCGCCGATAATACCCGCCAGCGTATAGGCCAATGACGAACCGGCGTAGCGCACCCTTGTCGGAAACTGTTCGGTGATAAATGCCGCCTGCGGGCCGTACATCGCCGCATGGATCAATAAACCGACCACCACCGCCAGGCAGATCAGCACCGGCTGGCTGCTGTCGAGCAGCACGAAGAACACAAACGCCCATACCATCGCCGCCAGCGCTCCGCCGATATACACCGGCCTGCGGCCAAAACGGTCCGACAGTGCGCCAAACATGGGGACGGTAATCGCGTTGCCGATCGCCCCCAGCATGGTGGCAGTCAGCGCCAGCGGGCGCGGCAGGTTCAGCACCGTGGTGACGTAGGTCAGCGTGAAGACCACCACCAGCGCATAGAGCACGTCGGAGCCGATACGTGAACCGCCGGCAATCAACAGCGGACGCCGATGTTGGGTGAAGACCTCACGGATTGGCGCATGCGTAACGTCCTTCGAAGCTTCCAGTTTCAGAAACGCCGGCGTTTCCCCTACCCCACGGCGCAGCCACAGGCCAAACACCACCAGCACCAGGCTCAGCAGGAAGGGGATACGCCAGCCCCACTGTTGGAAATCTTCTGCCGACATTGCCACCGTCACCAGCGTGATCAGGCCGGTGCCAATCAGCGTGCCGCAGGAAGGACCGACCTGAGCAAAGGAGGCATTGCGCCCCCGCTGGTGCGGTTTGCCGTGCTCCATCGACAGCAGTACCGCACCGGCCCATTCGCCTCCCAACGCAATCCCCTGAATAAAGCGCAGCGTCACCAACAGCAGCGGGCTCCAGATGCCCCAACTGGCGTAACCGGGCAACAGCCCCATCAGCGCAGTAGTCACGCCCATGATCACCAGCGTCGTCACCAGCACAAAGCGCCGTCCCAGCACGTCGCCGAGATGACCGAACACGATGCCGCCAATCGGCCTTGAAACGTAACCGACCGCATAGGTGGAAAACGCCAGAATGGTACCCACCAGCGGGTCGAAAGACGGGAAAAATACGTGATTGAAAATCAGCGCCGCCATGATGTTGTAAACGGTGAAATCGTACCATTCCAACGCGGTGCCGATAGAGCTGGCGGCCGCCAGCCTGCCGGTTTTCGGTGGGTGAGCGGCAGAGTCGTCAGCGGACAGGTTCAAGGTCGGCGTTTCGGTGGTTGAAGTGCTCATGATGACAGCTCCTGAGTGGTCAGTTGCCAGCCAAGGGCATAATGCAGGGCTTCGGCAGCGGGGATTTTCAGTTGGCGGCAGGCCAGTTCACTCAGCCGCTGGCCAGCCTCGGCGCTGCTGCTTTCGATCAGCAGCATCGGCAACAGATGGCGATTCTCACGCGACTCTTTCGGTAACGGCGAACTGAGCTCCGCGTCCGGCGACAGCAGGCTACTGCGCACAAAGCCTGGTTGCTCAGCCAGCAGAGCCCCCAAATGGCTGATGCTGGCTTTCAATACCTCCGGCTGCGCCGGTGCAAGGTTAACGATAGCCAGGTAACTGCCGCAGCCCTGACCGGTCACCGCCTCCACCGCACACACCCGGCGCATCGGGTCACGCATTTTATCGAGGCTCGCCACCGACCAGGGAGTTTGCTGGGTAAACGCAGCGCGGTAGGCCGCTGAGGTAAAACTGGCCAGTGATTCGGTTTTGTACAGGCCAAGATATTTACGCCCGCCGTGCAGCGCCTGATAACGGGTGCCCGACAAAAAACCAGGCACCCGTACTCGCTCTTCCACGTGCTCGCGGTCGTACCACTGATTGAAATCCGCCTCATCCTGCGTGGCGATATCTGTTGCGACAAACAGCATTCCGTTCGGGGAACCGGTCATGGGGACTCTCCTGTTAGCTCAAAGTAAAAATCACGCGCCGGCGAGGCAACGTTCGATTGCCAGCGCCCACCCCAGCAGCGCTTCGTCATGCAAAGGCAGTGCGGCCACCATCAGGCCAACCGGTGCCGCATCGGCCTGCTGGCACGGCAATGACAATGCACAGCCGTCGAGGAAATTGATCACCGAAGGATTACGCAGCACGGCGCCATTGATACGGAAATAGGCTTCTTCATCTGCTTCCAACTCGGCAAGGGTCGGGGCAACGAAGGGCACCGTCGGCATCAGCAACGCATCGAATCCTTGCACTGCGGTACTCACCCGCCGTTGCCAATCGGCGCGCTGTGACCGTAATTGCTGCAGGTTGTTTTCATCCAGCGTTTGGCCGCGACGAATGCGTGACAGCACCCGAGGGTCATAAGCATCGGCATGTTCGGCAATCAAAGCCCGGTGCCAGTGCCAGGACTCCAGCGCGCTAAAACCGCCGTCGGCATTGATCGCCGCCAGCTCGGCGAACTCCTGACAGGGAATAAATTCAATTTGCGCCCCAGCCTGCGTCAAACGTTGCAGGCTGAGATGAAACGCGGTGGTGACCTCCCGATCCAGGCCATCCAGCACCAGGGTTTGCGGGACGGCGAAGCATGCCTGACTCAAATTTTTCTGCTGTGGTTGCAGCGGCCGATCGGCGATTGCCGTATCCAGCGCCAGGCACCCGGCAACGTCATGAGCAATTACGCCTATCGAATCCAGTGAAGGGGAAAGTGGCAGCAGGCCGCCGCTGCTAATGCGGCTGGCGGTGGGCTTATAGCCGGTCAGGCCGCAGAAGGCCGCCGGGATCCGCACCGAACCGCCGGTGTCGCTGCCTATCGAGCCGAAACACATGCCGTCGCTCACCGCCACCGCAGCCCCCGAGGACGAACCGCCGGGAATACGACGAGCGCTGCGATCCCAGGGATTAGCGGGCGTACCGTAGTGGGGATTGATCCCCAGCCCGGAATAGGCAAATTCGGTCATGTTGGTTTTGCCCATCACCACCGCGCCCGCTTGCAACAAACGCGCCACCACGGCGGCATGGGCATTAGCCACTGGCGCACTGGCCAGTACGCGCGACCCGGCCGCGGTGGCTTCCCCTGCAACATCAAACAGGTCTTTGACCGACACCGGTACGCCGTCCAGCGCCGACAACGGGTTACCCGCGGCACGCCGCCGATCGGCCGCCAGGGCCTGCTCCTGAGCCCATTGAGCATACACATGAGTAAAGGTGCGCCGCCCCTCTCCCTGCTCGTCCGCAATTTGTGACAATGCGTCAGCGGTTAACCGCGCGGCGGTAAATTCGCCGTTGGACAGGCCTGAAGCGGCCTGGGATAACGTCAGCTTTTTCATCAGGCCACCACCGGCAGCTCAATGCTGCTGTAATGGTGGCTGATGGTCCGCCCCAGCACCTCATCCACCAGTTCCATACGGAATTCGGTCGCCGGCCGGATGCCGCCAATCGCCGCCACCGTACCGCAGGCCATCGCCAGACCGTCTTGCGGCTGAGGCACTGTCAGCCCACTTTCCGGTAACTGTTGGCCACTCAGGTAGCGATCCAGCAGATCGCCCGGAGTACGCAGGCTGGCCAGACGGCCCTGCTGATAGAGCTGGAATTCGCCGTTTTCCTTGATCCACGAGCGCAGGATCAACGAGTCCCAGTGCGCGATCACCTCACGCAACGGCCAGGCGGCACGAGCCACCGGCTTGACGCAGAGCTGTTTGGACAGGGCCACGCTGTGCGCCTCCAACTGACGATCGGTATGATCCGAAGCCAGCGAGACATACAATTCACCGCGATGTGTGAAGATCAACGGTTCCGCTTCGCCGGAGCTGGCATTGCCAATAACTTCGATACGTTCGCTCTGGCTGAGCTGGTTAACCGCCACCCGGTAAAACAGAGGAATTGCACTGGGTTGGGGCACGCCGAGCTCGGCCAGCTCCCTGATATGGTGCAGGATCGCCTCGCGATCCCGGCCGGTCCAGCCGGCAATCACCAGGTGATCGATCTCGACATCCAACACCCCAGTGCCGCTGGATTCGGGTAAAGTAAAGGTCAGTCTCATGGCGTTTGTGCCTCTTTGGTTAAAATACTGTGAAATTTCACTATATCTTTAGTTACCAAATAAGCGATTTCCGTGCCATGTTTTTGTGTACTATGTCTAAAAACTTTCGTCTTGCAGGAGCAGAACGTGATGACCCTTGACGCAGAGAGCCCGGAACTCCCGACGGCAGAGGAAGCCGGGCTGTCACTGAATGAACTCGCCTACCGACGCTTTAAGCAGGCGCTGGTGACGTTAAGTTATAAACCTGGTGAATATCTCAATACCGCTCAGGTGATGAGCGAGCTGGACATGGGCAGAACGCCGATCAATCAGGCGATCCACCGGCTGGCCAATGAAGGATTGCTGCAGGTGATCCCGCGTAAAGGGGTGATGGTTGCGCCGCTTTCGATGGATGATGCGCTGGAATTGATTGAAGTACGTTTGGCCAATGAAATGCTGTGTATGCGGTTGGCGAGCAAGAGAATTACGGCCCCCCAGATCGCCGAGCTTACGGATCTCAATCAACAAATCGAAGCCGCCAGTCAGCAACGCGATCGAGTAAAAATGATGACGTTGGATCATCAATTCCACCAGCAGTTGGCGCAAATCGCCGGTAATAATATGCTGGCCGACATTCTGAGCGTACTGCATGCCCGAGCACAGCGCTTTTGGGCCAGCACGCTATCACGCGAAGGCCACATGCGAGAGGTGATAGAGGAGCATCGGGCGATTATCGCCGCACTGGCCGCGCAGGACGATGATGCAGCCGCCAATGCGGCGCAGGCGCACATACTCTCATTCCGCAGTGCGCTACTGCACGAGGGATAAGCCGCCGTCAGCGGCCGCCGGCGGCTTCAATAAAGCTGCCGGTGACGTAAGAAGCGGCATCGGACAGTAACCAGACGATGATTTCCGCCACCTCTTCCGGGGTGCCGCCACGCTGCATCGGCAGGCTGCTTTTTACCCGATCAACGCGCCCCGGCTCGCCGCCGCTGGCATGCATTTCGGTATAAATCAGCCCTGGCCGCACGGCATTTACGCGGATGCCCTGCGCAGCCACCTCCAGCGCCAGCCCGGTGGTAAGCGTGTCTACCGCCCCTTTGGAGGCGGCATAGTCGATGTATTCTCCCGGAGCGCCGAGGCGCGCGGCAGCGGAAGAGACATTGACGATCGCCCCGCCCTGGCCGCCATGACGCTGCGCCATGCGCTTCACCGTCTCACGGCAACAGAGAAAATAACCGGTAACGTTGGTACTCAATACCTTATTGATGCGCTCGGCGGTCAGTTGCTCAATCCCCGTCTGCTGACACAAGATACCGGCGTTGTTAACCAGCGCGCTGATCGGGCCAAGGCCGACATCCAGTGCATTGAACATCGCCACCACCTGATTTTCATCGGCGACATCCGCCCGTAGTGCCAGTGCACGACCGCCCATGGCTTCAATTTCCGCCACCACCTGCGCCGCCGCGGCCTCATCTTTCAGATAGTTAACGCCCACCGCATAACCCTGTCGGGCCAATAACAACGCCGTGGCGCGGCCAATGCCGCGGCTGGCGCCAGTAACCAATACAACTTTCGTCATGTCGTTCCTTTCTCTGGTTGGGAAGTCAGAAACTGTAGCTGGCGCTCAGGAAGGCGATGCCGGCCGTTTTTTTCTCGACGATCGGGCTTTTGGCCGCGTCGCCCAACAAAGTATAGAGACTCACACCGCCCTGAAAGGCAATTTCTGGCGTCAATTGGTAGTTCAGCACGCCGGTAAGCGTGGCTTGCTTAAAGCCGCTACCCGGTCGATACGCGGCGAATGACGTTTGCTTCGCCTGTTGCTGCGTCACGCCAAAATAACCACGCTGGTAACCCTTGTTGGCCCAGGTGGTGCTCAAATCGGTTGAAAACGTCAATGCCTCGCTCAGCGGATAAACTGCCGCGATACCCAGATCGACGTATGCAGTATGCCCCAGGTCCTCATCCCCATAACGCCGTGCTTTGGTGGCCTGCATTCCCTTAACGTAAGTGCGAAAAGGGGCAAATTTATAGCTCAGCTCAATACCGGCTTCAAAAGCGCCACCCAAATCGCCCATGCCTTTCAGCCGCTTGTTGTGACCCCGCAGCGTTTTCACCTCTTCATCACGCCCACCGTCATAACCAGCCAATAGGGCTATACCGAAGGGCCCGGATAACGGCAACTGCCAGCGAGCACCGTTTTGCAGCCCGAGGCTGAAGTCACCCCAGGCAGACTTCTCGTAACCGGCCTCAATATCGTACAGCGGCACGGCACTGTAGTCGGAAGCTCCCTGATAGTCCGGCGCCACGGCCATGCCGCCGCTGAATTTCAATGACGCCTCTGCGCCATCTTGCGTAAGCCCCTGCAGAGGGAATAACACCAATAACGTGGCCGCGGAATAACCCAGGGTATTTTTCACCGTATCTGCCTTATTATTTAATAAAGGGTTGTAGCGCCACCAGGCGCCGCAATTGTTTTTTAATGCGTGGTTTTAAGCTTTTATAAAAATCCGATGACTCCGTATGCTGAATAAGAGGCAGGGTGGATAACAATGGGCCGCCACGATCCCCATCTTGCGCATCGACGTGGAAAGACAGCATGGTCAATACCAACAATAAACTTGCGCCTAAGCGGGCAGCCTTCATTGAAAGATTGTCGATACGCATTTTTTCCACCTGAATGATTTATTCAGAGTCGAGCGTACTTGAAAAAGGACGGGGCTCCCTTAACGTCAAATTAATCCCAGATTAAGGTTTGCTTAAGAAGGAGCGAACAAACGGGATGACGTCGTTGTCTTCCCCTTGCGGTTGTAGTTATATAGCCGCCAGCGCCGTGACATAAACCGGATATCAAGTGAACATATTGCTTGTGGAAGACGATCTGCAATTGGGCAAAGCCCTGTGCCGTGCTTTGGAGCTGGCCGGGTTTGATTTGTGCTGGGTGCGGCTAGTCCATGATGCACAACATAAATTGTCTGAGGGCAGCTTTGATTTAATGCTGCTGGATCTCACCCTGCCAGACGGCGATGGCTTGAAAAAACTGATCGAATGGCGCGCTGCCGGCCAAAATATTCCGATCATTATTCTCACCGCCCGTGACCGCATTGAAAGCCTGGTCAACAGCCTGGATTCCGGCGCAGATGATTTTCTGGCAAAGCCTTTTGCCCTGCCTGAGCTGATATCCCGCGTGAAGGCGGTAAACCGGCGCATGGCGGGGTTTGCCTCCCAAACCTGGAGCCTGGGCAACCTGTATCTGGACCCGATGAACCACCAGGTCACGCTGGACGACGAACTGCTGCTGCTGTCGAAAAAAGAGTACCGCCTGTTGCACGAACTGATGCGTTGCGCCGGTACCGTGGTGCGTAAGGCCGCCCTGGAACAGCGTCTGTTCGGCAATGGCGATAATGTAGAAAGTAATTCTCTTGAGGTGCACATGCATAATCTGCGACGAAAAATTGGCAAGGAGAGAATTATTACCGTACGCGGCATAGGGTATTTATTGAAAAAAGAGTCTCAGGGATGATTAGCTTCAAATCCTTTTTCATGCGAACCATTGTTTTCCAGGTAATGGCCATACTGGTGCTCTGGGGAATATTGCTTGGCTGGGTAAAATACCTTTATTATCCAGATGCTGAAAAGTACCTGGATAATCAGCAACGCATTGTCGCACAAGGCATCGCCAATATTCTCGATAAGACTGTTATCACCGACAAAAATTACACCGATATCATTAAAGATATCGAAGTCATGTATATCGACTCGATTAAAAACGGTATGCAAGACGAGATAGATTATCGCCCGTTATTCGTTGTTTACGACAGCAGTAATCGGATGATCTACGCCTCGCCGCAACAGGACAAAGCATTATTCCTGCCCCCTTCAGTGCTGTCCGGCACCATCAGTTACGCCAACGTGAAGTGGCATATCGCCGGCAGTTGGAGCGATAAACAAAAATATCGGGTGATTGTCGGCGAATCCTTTGACAACCGGACCACCATTTTCGGCAATCCGGCGGAAAGTACCGCGATCCCTTTGCTGGTGATCCTGGCGGCGATCATTGTCACGCTGCTGATCACCGCCTACTTCAGCCTGCGACCGCTGCGGCAAATTGCCCGTACCATCTCTGACCGTAAACCAGGCAATTTATCGCCGATCAATGTACGCGCGCAGTATCAGGAAATTCGGCCTGTGGTGCTAGAAATCAATAAGCTGATGACGCGTATCGACGCCGCCAACCAGCGGGAAAAACGCTTTATGGCGGATGCCGCCCACGAACTGCGCACCCCGATTGCCGCCGTGCTGGCACAGCTGCACCTGCTGACTCAGGTGGCGGATAAAACCGAACGGCAGGAAATTATTGGCGACATGCAACAGGGGCTGGATCGCGCCGCATCGCTGTCGCGCCAGCTGATTGATCTGGCCAAGCTGGAGTCGGAAGACTTTCCGCTCAAGATTGAAGCAGTGGATATCTACGCAGAAATCAGCAAATGCATTGCTCAACACGTGCCCTACGCAATGGAGAAGAACGTTGAGCTTTCGCTCGAGGGCAGTGAAAACGTGGTGATCGATACCGATCGCCATTCGCTGATCACCATCTTTACCAACCTGCTGGAAAACGCCATCAAATACGCACCGCCCGGCGGCAGGATCGAAGCCAACATCCGTTCGTTGTCCCCCTTGGGCTGCTATATTACCCTGCGTGATAATGGCCCCGGCGTGAGCCGGGAATACCAAAAACACCTGTTTGAGCGTTTTTATCGCGTGCCTGGCGTCCAGCAGACAGGCAGCGGCCTGGGGTTAGCCATTGCCAAAAACCTGGCCGATAAAATCGGGGCGCAGCTAAGGATCACCGAAGGGCTTGATGAACGCGGCATCGGGTTTGTCATCGACCTACCGGAAAGTTACCTGATACCGACGGAGAACTAACTCCCCATGACCGATCCCATTTTACTGCAGCGGCACCAGCTTGATGCGCTGTGGCAGATCGACCGCAGTGAAATTATTGATACTCTTTATCGCCTGCAAGACGGGGAGTTACAGCCTTACAGTGACTATTACGATGTACGCGGCTGGGATCCACACGATCGGGAAACCTATACGCCGATCCATGAACAATGCTTTGCCCGCGGCGGGGCATTTTTCGCCCTGTTCGAAAAAGGTCAGATTGTCGCTGCTGCGGCGGTAGATACCTTGCCACGCGGCCCGCAACAGGACTTGCACCAACTGCTGTTTTTCTACGTCGGTGCCGCCCAACGCGGTAAAGGGCTGGGCAAAATCCTATTCCGCCGTTGTCTGCAGCAGGCCAGAAAAGGCGGGGCTCAGGGGCTGTACGTCTCCTCAATCCCCAATAAAAACACCGTGGATTTCTACCTGTCGCAGGGCTGCCAGGTGATTGATCAGCCGGATGCAGAGCTGTTCGCCCGCGAACCGGAAGATATCCACCTGGTTTGCTATTGCCGCTAGCCGCCTATTGGGCAATACGGATCACCGAACGCACGTCGCTTTTCTTGTTCAGATCCCAGACTTCAGCGATCTCTGATAAGCCGTGCTCCTGGGTTTCGACCGAAATCTGCCCTGCCGCCGCCAATGCCAGAATTTCGCTGGCATATCTTTTCATTTCAGCCACCGGCGGGAAGTTGCCGGTGCCGCTGCCGATGATTTGTAGTTGATTACTGCGCAACACCGCCGCCGGCAGTCGGATATCCGGCCCGGCCATCGATCCGACGTTGACCAAACGTATGCCGCGTCCACCTGCGTAGGAAGACAAATCATGGTTGTTAAGCGTCGCAAGCAAGGCTTCGGTCGCTGCCCCCCAGATATAATCGACAATCACCTGATAGCCATGCGGCCCCGCTGCGGCGGCGAAAGCCTGTGTCAGTGCAGCCCCTTCCAGTCCAAGATCGACCGTAGCATCAACGTCCAGCGCATCCAGCACGCTCTGGCGACGACCGGCTGCGACAATTCGTCCCGCCCCCGCCTGACGTGCAGCCGCCACTGCCAGCTTGCCTGACGTCCCGGTCGCGCCAACAATCAGCACCGTTTCACCGGGCTGTAACTCGGCACGCCAGTGCAGTGGCAGCCAGGCAGCAAACGCCGGGTTAATCAACGCGGCGGCGGTAGCATCATCCACCCCTTTCGGCACCGGCACCGTCCAGGAGGCGAGGCTACGTTCTGCCAGCGCACCGTGCGGCTGGCGGAAGGAGGCAAAATAGACCCGTTGACCGTCCGGCGCGTAGCCAACGCCATCGGTGCCGGGTACGATCGGCAAGATCTTCGGGCTTGAGTAATGCGTTCCGGCCACTATGGCGCGATCCAGTTGTTTGATGCCGGCCACGCTCACCGCGATCACCGTTTCCCCTTCACGCGCTACCGGTTCGTCGATATTGCCAAACACCGGTGCCTGCCCTAATGCGTTTACGATTGCTGCTCTCATCATGGATCCTCACGCCGTTCAGATGGCCCTGCGGCGATAATTGAAAAGGGACACTGCATCATGCCGTGTCCCTTGATAATACATCTAGCCGAAAAGTGTTATTGAAATTCGCTCAGCGGCAAGCTGGTTTAAACATCAGAAGCGCCAGGTTACGGCAACGTTACCCTCTAATGAATGACTGCCCTGGCGTAACAGTTCGCTGGAAACGCCGACGCCCAAAGAGACCGCCTGGTTGAGTTGATACTGCACACCGGCCTGTGCGGCCAACGTATCACGCCCGGCCAAGGTGCTTTCGCTATCAAAGGCAGAGGCGTTATACCCCACAAATTGAGCGCGCTGGGTCACTTTGTTGCTTAACAACTCATGTTGCCAACCCAGGCGCAAAGTGGCTGACAATGCCTGCGAGCCCTGCAACGGCTGCTGGTACAGTGCCTCCACGCCGAGCGTGCTTTGCAGCGAGTCGGCGTAACGCCCCTTAATCTGCAGCGGCGCGGTACCGAACCCGGACTCTTTGATTGTGCGATGAGTAGTCGCGGTATAGTCCAGCGCCGCGACCGGGCCGAGGCTGAAGGTATCGGTTAACGCAAAATGATAGCCGCCGCCCAAGGTCAATGACCCATTCCAGGCCGTCCAGTGACTTTTGCTGGTACCGCTGATGCCGGCAACATCAAACTGGCGCTTCATCTGATTATCCTCCGCCCCTATGCGGCCCAGACCGTAGGCGAAAGGCCCGGCCATCACGTCCTGCGCATAATTGAACTGCAAGCCAACATCAAATGAGGTGCTGTTCGTACGTGCCCGATCGGCGCTTTTGGCATTGACCGTTTGCCCGCCGACCGCCGCGTGGAACCCGGTGGTCAGGCCCGCTACCAGCCCGTTACGTTTCTCGGCACCGAACAGCACGCCATAACGCGATGCGTTGTAACCGGCGATATTGCCCGTATTATTTTGCCAATTGCCACCGCCGTAAGGCAGAGCAAAGCTGATCCAATCTGGCTCGTCGCCGGTGGGTGCCAACGTCAGATTGCGTTCCGGCGCAGTCAATGCCCGGGTTAACTGGCGTTCGCGGTCAAATGAGGTCTGAATCAGGCTGTTATAAGCCGACGGCTCCAGTTGAGCCAACGCGCTATTCACCTGCCGGCCTTCGGGGCTGGAGAAGTCCAGCGCGGTCAGTAACGGCCGCAGGTCATCCCCCACCGTCGCCGCAGCATGGGCTAACGCCAGACCCACATTTCGTTCATTCGCAGTCTGCGCGTACTGGCTGTAGGCCGATGCGTCACGGGTTGCGCTGATTTGATATTGCCCGTCCTCCAGTGGTGCCACCCGGAAGCTCAGCGTCGGTGACTGTGCCTGAATGCTCAACTGCTCGAATTCACCGCTGACCTGGCCTAATTGCAGCAGGGAAGTACTGTTCATCTGCCAGTCCGAGGCATACCAACCTTTGACCGGCAGCAGCTCCAGAGCCCCGCCCAGACTGGATTTGCCGCTGATTTGTACTTGATCCCCCTGCCCCAGACTGTCAAATGTCAGTTGCAAGCGCCCCTGTGGTCCTTGAAGATAATT
This sequence comes from Serratia sp. AXJ-M, assembly GCF_046531865.1. Classification (NCBI taxonomy): domain Bacteria; kingdom Pseudomonadati; phylum Pseudomonadota; class Gammaproteobacteria; order Enterobacterales; family Yersiniaceae; genus Serratia; species Serratia sp. AXJ-M. The sequence goes on from NZ_CP059394.1 coordinate 4,320,499, forward strand.
ACCGTTGATTGACAGCTTGCCAAAAGAAGCCCCGGTAGTGAGTAAGCCATTGTTGGTAAACAACCCGGCATCCGACAGCCCATAGCGGCTGTTGCCCGCCAACTGGGCGCCCGGTTGGATATCCACGCTATAGACCTGATGGTCGCCGTTCAGCGTGGTTTTCCCGCCTTCGGCCACCAGCGCAAGGTTATCCTTGCCGCGGATATTGCCGTTATAGGTGAAATCAAAACTGTTATCCGCCAGCGCAGTGACCTGCCCCTGCGCATCTGGCTGCAGGCCGAATGTTAAGCGAGTGAGGCGAGCCTGGTTATTTTCGTCCCGTTGCGCATAATCGGAAATTATGTCGCCCTGAATATCGGCGCCGCGCATCACGTTAATCGCACCGGCCAATGCATTCACCGACTGGTAGATGGCCGCTTTGGCTCCTTTCAACGAGCCGGTGATATCGAAGTTAGACACCAACGGCGCAGCGCGGTATTGGGACAGGTCGACCCCAGCCCACTGCCAGATATACGAGCCACGGTATTCAGTTTCGTTGCCCAGCAGGTTGTTGCCGAAATCCAGCCTGGCGGCGATGCCTTCTTTACCGGTCGCTTCCAGGCTGCCGCGTTGAATAATGCTGTGGCTATCTCCGTAAGCCACCAATAAGCCGGTGCCGTAATCGCCGTTGGCCTGCACCCGCACGCCAGGTGCAATACTGAGCGTATTCCCTGCGCCATCAATTCTGATACCTGCAGCGGCAACACCATCCGCCAAAATATCGCCGCGCTGCTCGACCCGATTATTACTGCCATAAATGTGCAACCCGACACCTCGGGCTGCGGTATTGGCCTTGCCGTCGATATACCCAGTACCTGCGGCGTTGCGCGCAAAATATCCTTGTTGGTTAACCATATCCAGACCGCTGCCGTACACCGAGTGACCAAAGAAGTTACGGCGGTCGATGCCGTACCCCATGTCCTGCAGCAGCGCCAGCTCGGCTTCCATCATTATGGTGTAATTGCGGTAGTCTTGGTGGCTCATCAAGCTGCGATCCAGTTCAATGTGGGACATGTAATCATCATCCAGATCGCCCAGCACACCGAGAATACGCACCGGAACACCCGGCATGGCGCCTGCCAATACCTCCTTGACGTGGCTACCGGCGAAATAACCCCGATCTTTGCGTACGTCAAAGGCCGAAGGGTCGTCCGGCCCCTCACACTTAGTACACAAGATAGCCTGCCCCGGCTGTGCAGGGTTGCCATTGTCATCAAACAGGTGCGAACTCCAGCTGCCGAACGTCGGGCCAAACTGGGTCACACCATCAGCCACACCGGCATCAGCGCTGATGCCTAATGCATGAGCTATTTCATGAAAAATGATGACTTCCAGATCGGCACGGTGATCGGTGGGGATCAGTGCTGGCGAAGCCTGGCCAGGGGTAAAATCCATTTTCCCGATCTGGACGACGGCATGGGCACCGCTGTTCAATTCGCCGGCATCCTGGCCCTGCAACACTGCCTGAAGCTGGGTCAGGCTAAATGCGGCATCACTGACGTCTGGGCTCATCGCTCCCGCATTCTCGTCGTCAAAGGTGCCGACGTTGATTACGCCCGGCAATTTGCCTGGCAGGGGTTTGATAATATCGGCCCAGCGTTGCGCGGCGCTGATCACCTGAGATTTTTTAGCATCATCCAACACCCGGGTGGAGTGTTTTGGAACGCCATCATCATTTAAATAACTGCCATCGGTTGGACCGTAGAAGTTCAGTTTAAACACCGTTTGGCCGCTGTTATTCCGAACGTCATAAGTCTCAATTGCCTGCGCGGAACACAAGGGTAAAGCCGCAACGATTGCGATAGCCAACTTTTTCATAGTGCACTCCCTGTCAGTAAATCTTCCCTGCAAAATAGTTTGCTGATGACAATTTAGCCGCAGGGGTTTAAACGGAAAGTAAACTGGAGAGAGTCTTAAACGATCGGGGTAACAAACTGAAGAAAAATAAAATAACCAGTAATTAATCAAATATATAAGCAAGAAAACCCTCAGGGTTTAGCCATAAAAAAAGCAGCGCATAATGCGCTGCTTCCTGATGGCAAACCTCGCCGAATAAGCTTATTCGTAGTCGCTCATCGGCACACAGGAACAGAACAGGTTACGATCGCCGTACACGTCATCCAGACGCTTCACGCTCGGCCAGTATTTGTTCTCACGTACTCCGGCGATAGGGAACACCGCCAGCTCACGGCTGTAGGCGTGCTGCCAATCGCTGACCAGCTCCGCCTGCACGTGTGGGGCGTTTACCAGCGGGTTATCTTCCAGCGGCCATTCACCTTTTGCTACCCGGTCAATTTCTGCGCGAATCGCCAACATCGCATCGATAAAGCGATCCAGTTCGACCTTGCTCTCCGACTCGGTTGGCTCAACCATCAGCGTGCCCGCCACCGGGAACGACATGGTCGGCGCATGGAAGCCGTAGTCGATCAAACGTTTGGCGATATCCATTTCGCTGATACCGGTTTCTTCCTTCAGCGGACGAATATCGAGAATACATTCATGCGCCACGCGATGATCGCGACCGGTATACAGCACTGGGTACGCGTCCTTCAAACGGGTCGCAATATAGTTGGCATTAAGGATTGCCACCTGGCTGGCCTGCTTCAACCCTTCCGCGCCCATCATGCGGATATACATCCAGCTGATTGGCAGGATAGAAGCACTGCCGAACGGCGCAGCGGAGACCGCGCCCTGCTGGGTGGTCACGCCGTCGATCTGCACCACACTGTGGCCTGGAACGAACGGGGCCAGGTGTGCTTTCACGCCGATAGGGCCCATGCCTGGGCCACCGCCGCCGTGCGGGATACAGAAGGTTTTATGCAGGTTAAGGTGCGAAACGTCCGCCCCGATGTAACCTGGGGTGGTGATGCCCACCTGCGCATTCATATTGGCGCCGTCGAGGTAGACCTGGCCGCCGAACTGGTGAACGATCTGGCACACTTCACGGATGGTTTCTTCGTACACGCCGTGGGTCGACGGGTAGGTCACCATGATGCAAGACAGTTCTTCGCCCGCCTGTTCTGCCTTGACGCGCAGGTCATGCAGATCGATGTTGCCGTTCTTGTCGCAGGCGACCACCACCACGCTCATGCCCGCCATTTGCGCGGAAGCGGGGTTGGTGCCGTGCGCAGAGCTTGGGATCAGGCAAATATGACGGCCTGCTTCATTGCGGCTTTCATGGTAACGACGGATCGCCAGCAAACCGGCGTATTCACCCTGTGCGCCGGAGTTCGGTTGCATGCAGACTGCGTCATAACCAGTCAGTTGCACCAGCCACTGCGACAGTTGGCCAATCATTTGTTGGTAACCTGCCGCCTGCTCCGGTGGACAGAACGGGTGCAGTTCGGAGAATTCAGGCCAGGTGATCGGGATCATTTCCGCCGCGGCATTGAGCTTCATGGTGCAGGAGCCCAGCGGGATCATCGCCTGATTGAGCGCCAGATCCTTGCGTTCCAGACGGTGCATATAGCGCATCATCTCGGTTTCGCTGTGATAACGATTAAACACCGGGTGAGTCAGGATCGGATCCTGACGCAGCATGGCGACCGGGATCGACTGGCTGTTTTTACTCACCGCGGCGTCCAGCGCGTCGATGTCCAGGCCGTGATCGTCACCCGCCAGCAAGGCAAACAGCGTCTGCACGTCTTCACGTGAGGTCGCTTCGTCCAGCGTAATGCCTACGGCACCGTGAATGTCGGTACGCAAGTTGATGCCGAAGCTCAATGCACGTTCCAGCACCGCGGCCTTGTCTTTCACTTCTATCGTCAGGGTGTCGAACCAGGTTTTATGGCGCAATGCCAGCCCGGCTTGTTGCAGCCCGGCGGCCAGAATGTCGGTCAGACGATGGATGCGCCCGGCGATGCGTTGCAGGCCCTGCGGGCCATGGTACACCGCATACAGGCTGGCTATGTTGGCCAGCAGCACCTGCGAGGTACAGATATTCGAGTTGGCTTTTTCGCGGCGGATATGTTGCTCACGGGTTTGCATCGCCATGCGCAGCGCGGTGTTGCCGGCGGCATCGCGGGAAACACCAATGATACGGCCCGGCATTGAGCGTTTGAACTCGTCGCGACAGGCAAAGAAGGCGGCATGTGGGCCGCCGTAGCCCATCGGCACGCCGAAACGCTGTGCAGAACCGAACACCACGTCGGCTCCCTGTTTGCCCGGAGCGGTCAGCAGCACCAACGCCATAATGTCGGCTGCCACGCTGGTGCCGATTTTACGATTCTTCAGCTCGGCCAGCAGTGCGCTGTAGTCGTGCAGTTCACCGGTGGTACCGACCTGTTGCAGCAGCACGCCAAACACGCCTTGCAGCTCCAGAACTTTCTCGGCTTTATCCACGATCACTTCGAAACCGAAGGTTTCGGCGCGGGTACGCACCACGTCCAGCGTCTGAGGATGTACGTCATCAGCCACGAAGAAACGGTTGGCGTCTTTCAGCTTGCTGGCGCGTTTGGCCAGCGCCATCGCTTCGGCAGCCGCGGTGGCTTCGTCCAACAGCGAGGCGGACGCCAGATCCAAACCGGTCAAATCCAGGGTCAGGGTTTGGAAGTTCAACAGCGCCTCAAGACGGCCCTGGGATACTTCTGGCTGATACGGGGTATAAGCGGTGTACCAACCTGGGTTTTCCAGCATGTTGCGCAGGATCACCGGCGGCGTCAGCACCGCGCTGTAGCCCATACCGATATAGGATTTGTAGCGCTGATTCTGCGAGGCAATCGCCTTCAGTTCGGCCAACGCCTGATGTTCAGTTGCCGCATCGCCCACCGGCGGCGGCGCAGGCAGTTGAATGTCTGCCGGCACAATCTGTTGGATCAGCGCGCTGAGCGAGCGTGCGCCCACCGCTTCCAGCAACTGCTGCTGTTGTTCTGCAGAAGAGCCGATGTGACGTTCGATGAACGCTTCGCTGTGTTCAAGTTGGCTGAGTGTCTGAGTCATTGCTACAAATTCCTGAATTCTGGCGTGGTACGGGATATAGCCTGAACTAAAACGCCCCGGCAGAAAGACCTGGGGCGTTGCATGGATTACTCGTCGATAGAAGCCTGATAAGCACCGGCGTCCAGCAGGTTCGCCAGCTCGCTCTCGTCTGATGCTTTAATCTGGAACAGGAAACCTTCACCGTAAGGCTCGCTGTTCACCAGCTCCGGAGAACCTTCCAGTTCAGCGTTTACCGCTACGATTTCGCCGCTGATTGGCGCGTAAATGTCCGATGCCGCCTTAACGGATTCCGCCACGGCGCAATCTTCGCCTGCGGCAACGACGCGGCCCACTTCTGGCAAATCAACAAACACCATATCGCCCAGCAGTTCCTGCGCGTGTTCGGTGATACCTACGGTGTAAACGCCGTTACCTTCTGAACGAACCCACTCGTGGGAGGATGCGTATTTCAATTCTGTTGGCACATTGCTCATCGCCAGCTACTCCTTCGAAGAAATAAAGAATCAATAAACAAAAATTAATTAATCAGTGACTTACCGGCACGCACAAAGCCAGGTTTGGTGACCCTGACCGGCATTTCACGGTTGCGGATCTGTACGATAGCCTGTTCGCCGATACCGGCAGGGACGCGGGCCAGGGCGATGCTGAAGCCCAGGGTCGGTGAAAATGAACCGCTGGTGATCACCCCTTCATGCGTCTGGCCTGCCGCATCGGTGAAACGCACCGGCAGCTCATTACGTAATACGCCTTTTTCCGTCATGATCAAGCCGACCAGTTGTTCGGTGCCCTGCTCACGCTGTTTTTCCAGCGCGTCACGACCGATGAACTGACGATCTTCCGGCTGCCAGGCGATGGTCCAGCCCATGTTGGCGGCCAACGGCGAAATACTTTCATCCATCTCCTGGCCATACAGGTTCATGCCAGCTTCCAGACGCAGCGTGTCACGCGCGCCCAGCCCGGCTGGCTTAACGCCTGCCGCCAGCAGTTGCTGCCAGAAATCCGCCGCCTGCTCTTTCGGCAGGGCGATTTCATAACCCGCTTCGCCGGTATAACCGGTGGTGGCGATAAACAGATCCCCTGCCTGCACGCCGAAGAAAGGCTTCATGCCTTCAACCGCGTTTTTTTGTTCCGGGGTGAATAAGGTAGCCGCGCGTTCTTTGGCCTGTGGGCCCTGTACTGCAATCAGCGCCAGATCGTCACGCACCGTCAGCGTTACGCCATACGGCGCTGCGTGCTCTTCGATCCAGGCCAGGTCTTTGTCGCGTGTGGCGGAGTTCACCACCAGGCGGAAATAGTCTTCAGTAAAGAAGTAAACGATCAGGTCGTCGATTACGCCGCCGGACGCGTTCAGCATGCCGGTGTACAGCGCTTTGCCAGGCTGGGTGAGCTTGGCGACATCGTTCGCCAGCAGGTAACGCAGGAATTCACGGGTACGGGCACCGCGCAAATCAACAATGGTCATATGGGAGACGTCGAACATACCGGCATCCTGACGCACGGCGTGGTGCTCATCGATCTGGGAGCCATAATGCAGCGGCATCATCCAGCCATGAAAATCTACCATGCGCGCACCGCACGCCACGTGCTGGTCGTACAGTGGGGTTTGCTTTGCCATCTTTTCCCTCATTCCACTCAGAAGCTGAAGATAGGGTGCTGCTACGCAATACGTCAGATTATGGCTCGTGGCCGGATTGCGTGGCGCACTGACTGCCCAACAGAAACGCTGCGTCGAAATTGACAAAAACTGCGGCAAATCGCCGCGACGCAAACGATACCTTTGCCCTGACGTTATCACCGAACGACCACATTAACCATAAGTTAAAATAGGCTGGACGGCGTTCTGCGCCAGTAAAAAGCTGGGCTAGTGTGCAGAGTTTTAAACTGGAAAACTGCGCTTTAAGGCACAAAACCAACAATTAGAGCACCAAAAATCCGAAGTTATATAACAAACCCACGGCCAGAGACGGAATTTCGACTTTTGATAACCGGTTATGGAATTAGAAAAAGTAATGGTAAAAACAGCCTGAAATTAGATTATTTCAAATGAAGGGTTATATAAGGAAAAGCTATGGGCATAAGGCGCAGATCTGCGCCTTTGGAGAGCGATAACGCTACGGGGAAACAAGACAGAAAGACCGGCAAACCGGTCTCTCTCAGGCGGTGATCAGGCCAGCCAATCCGGCAGATCGTTCAGGCCCATAGCCTGGCGCACCAGCTTCGGCTTCACGCCCGGCAGGCTGTCAGCCAGCCGCAGCCCGACATCGCGCAGCAACTTCTTCGCCGGGTGATTGCCGTCAAACAGTTCGCGGAACCCTTGCATGCTGGCCAGCATGACCGCTGCACCGTGTTTGCGACGACGCTCATAGCGGCGCAGATACAGGTGTTGACCGATGTCCTTGCCCTGACGTTGCAGGCGGCGCAATTCGGCGATCAGCTCGGCGGCGTCCATAAAGCCCAGGTTGACCCCCTGGCCAGCCAACGGATGTACGGTATGGGCAGCATCGCCCACTAATGCCAGACGGTGTGCAGCAAAGCTACGCGCATAGCGCCCGGTCAACGGGAAGGTCTGGCGTTCGCTTTCCAACTGGCAGGCGCCAAGGCGCAGATCGAAGGCCATCGCCAACTCACGGTTAAACTGCTCGGGCTCCAGTTGCTTGAGGCGTTCGGCCTCTTCAGGAGCAACCGACCAGACGATGGAGCTTAAATGCGGATCGCTGAACGGCAGAAATGCCAGAATGCCGTCGCCGTGGAATACCTGACGCGCCGTCGCCAAATGCGGCTCTTCGGTGCGAATGGTGGCCACCAACGCATGATGGCGGTAGTCCCAGAAGGTCAACGGGATATCGGCATGCTGACGCAGCCAGGAGTGAGCGCCGTCGGCGCCGATCACCAGCCGGGCAGTCAGCATGCGGCCGTCCTCAAGGGTGATAAACGCGTCGTTTTCGCCCCAGGCTACCTGTTTGAGCGCCGCCGGGGTAATCAGCGTGACATCGCTCAGGCTTGCCGCCCGTTTCCACAACGCCTGCTGGATCACCGAGTTTTCAATGATGTGGCCGAGGTGGCTGAAGCCGCATTCGTCACCGCGGAAGGCAATCTTGCCGAAGCTGTCGCGATCCCACACTTCCATCGCGTTATAGGCACTGGCGCGCAGGTTGAGGATCTCGTCCCAGACGCCAATATGCTGCAGCAGGCGCTCGCTGGCGGCGTTGATGGCGGATACGCGCAGTGCCGGCTGTGGCGGCGGCGGTGTCATATCCGGTTGCTGATGCTCCAGCACCGCAACGCGCAGGCCGCTGCCCTGCAATCCGCAAGCCAGTGCCAGCCCCACCATACCGCCACCGGCGATAACCACATCAAATGATTGCATGCTGCTTAATTTCCTTAAATGACGCGCTGCGCAGTGATTGCCCAGCGCTTTTGGGCGCAACACGCTGCGCCGCTACTGATTATTGCCTAGCGATCTACCCAGCCCAAAGTCCGCTTGGCAAAGGCATCACGCACCGCCGGCAATTGGGCCATCGCCATCAGACCGAGATTACGTCCGACCACCAAAGGACCGTAACGGTTGGCGAACAGCCGGATCAAACCGTCGGTGACGCCAATCGTCGCTTGCTGATCCTGCTGGCGGCGTTGTTGATAACGACTCAACAACGCATAGCCACCGGGATCTTCCCCGTCCTGCTGTGCCTGGGCCAGCGTTTCCGCCAGCGACATCACGTCGCGCAGGCCAAGGTTGAACCCCTGACCGGCGATCGGATGCAACGTCTGGGCGGCATTGCCCACCAGAGCCAGCCGATGGCTGACGTGCTGATTAGCGGTCAATAGGCTGAGCGGATAGCTGTGGCGCTTACCGGCACGCAGGATCCGCCCCAATCGCCAGCCGAACGCCTGCTGCAATTCACTGATAAAGCGTGCATCGTCCCACGCATCAACCTGTTCACGATCTTCGCGTGCATGGCACCACACCAATGAGCTACGCCCCTGGGACATTGGCAACAGCGCCAAAGGCCCGTAGCGGGTGAAACGCTCAAAGGCACGCCCTTGCGGATGCACTGCCGTGGTTACGTTGGCGATGGTGGCAAACTGCGGATAGTCACTTTGCTGCCATTGCAGATTACAGGCCTGAGCCAGCGCCGAGCGCGAGCCGTCCGCTGCCACCAGCAATTTTCCACTGATACGCCGACCATTATCCAGCAATACCTCGGCCTGCTCCGCCGTGCGCACCACATCGACCACTCTGGCCGGACAATGCAGCGTGACGCCGGGTGCCTTGGCCAGCAACGCAAACAACCGTTGCCCGGCGTCGTGCAGTTCAATCACCTGCCCTAGCGCGTCAACCTGATAATCTTGCGCGTACAGATTAACGAACCCGGCGTGACCGCGATCGCTGACGTGTACCTCGGTGATGGCCGTCGCACAATCGCGCAATGCCGGCCAAACGCCGATACGCGTCAACTGTTGGCAGGTGCCCTGCGCCAAGGCAATGGCGCGGGCGTCAAATCCCGGATGGCTACGATCGTCCGGTCGGGTGGCTTCGACCAGATCAACCGCCATTCTTCCCTGAGTGAGCGATGAAATGGCCAGCGCCAAGGTCGCGCCCGCCATGCCGCCGCCAACAATAATTACGCTCATGCCGTTACCTTGCCGCCGCCATCAGTGCTTCGATGGCGTCAGCGTCTTTCACTACGCTGGCGGTCAGGTTTTCATTACCGTTGGCAGTGATCACAATGTCATCTTCAATGCGAATGCCCATGCCGCGGTACTCTTCCGGCACGTCGGCATCCGGCGCGATGTACAGCCCTGGCTCGACGGTAAACACCATGCCCGGCTCCAGCGTGCGGTCGCGGTTTGGCGTGCCGTAATGCCCGACGTCGTGCACATCCAGCCCCAGCCAGTGGCCAAGTCCATGCATGTAGAACTGACGATGGGCCTGTTCGGCAATCAACTGCTCCACTTCGCCCTTCAGGATCCCCAGTTCCACCAGCCCGGTGATCATGATGCGTACCACCTCATCATTGACCTCACGGATACTGGTACCCGGTTTGAACAGCTCCAGGGCACGCGTCAGCGATGCCAGCACGATGTCATACACCGCGCGCTGCGGCCGGCTGAACTTGCCATTGACCGGGAAGGTACGAGTGATGTCGCCCGCGTAGCCTTTATACTCACAGCCGGCGTCGACCAGCACCAGATCGCCATCGCGCAATTCACTTTCATTTTCTGTGTAGTGCAAAATGCAGGCGTTGTCACCGCCGCCGACAATGGTGTTGTAAGACGGATAACGAGCGCCAAAGCGGGTAAATTCGTGATGAATTTCCGCTTCAAGCTGGTATTCGAACATGCCGGGGCGGCATTTCTGCATCGCGCGGGTATGGGCCAGCGCGCTGATTTCACCGGCGCGGCGCATGATCGCCAGCTCTTCAGACGATTTGAACAGGCGCATTTCATGCACCCATGGACGCCAGTCGGTCACGGTCGCCGGTGCCTGAAGATTCTGGCGGAAACCCTTACGCAGCTTGTCCAGCGCGTCGAACAGGATTTTATCGGCGTAGTCGTATTGGCCCTGCCCGTGGTAAACCACGTCCAGGCCATTGAGCAGCAGGGGTAATTGATCGTTGATTTCATCGAACGGCAGCGCGCGGTCCACGCCCAGTTTCGCCGGAGCCGCTTCTTGCCCCAGGCGACGGCCAAACCAGATTTCCGCCGTCAGGTCGCGCACCCGGTTGAACAGCACGCTGTGGTTGTGCGTCTCGTCGCTCTTGACCAGAATCAACACCGAACCCGGTTCGTTGAAGCCGGTCAGATACCAGAAATCGCTGTTCTGACGGTAGGGATATTCGGTATCTGCACTGCGCGTCACTTCCGGCGCAGAGAAAATAATTGCCGCGCTGGCCGGAGCCATTTTAGCCAACAGCGCCTGACGGCGGCCGTTGAATTCCTGCTGAGTCATCACCTTCTCCTGAAATCAATCTGCCTGTGCTCACGGCCGCTAAGGACGTGAAATCGGGTGTTTAGTGCAAGGTCGGTTTGGCATTTTCCGGCGCCGTCGGCTTATGGCGGGTAAATTCGGTGTGGCACAAAATGGCCGCCACACGCACGTACTCCACCACTTCCTCCAGAGAGTGCTCAAGCTCTTCCTGGTCTTCGTCTTCGTCATAACCGAGCTGAGCGATATTGCGCAGATCGTCGATCGCCTCGCCCACTTCGTCTTTCACCTGCGCCAGCTTGGGCTGCATCATGCCCAGCCCCAGCAGGAAATGATTCACCCAACCGGCCAGCGCATCGGCGCGGTCAAACACGCTGACGGTTTCGCCTTCCGGCATCATCAATTGGAACATGAAGTCGTCGTCTTCCAGCGTTTCACGCGTTATTTCATGAAGTTGCTGTAACGGCAGGCTCAGCGCCTGCGGGAAGGCCACGCCTTCATTGGTCAGATCGTAGACCAGCGATTGCCAGCCAGCGTCGCGGCTGCCACCGCACAGCAGGCCGCTGATCAGGCCGTGCATTTCTGCTGCGGTTAACGCCACCGCTTGCTGGTTGAGAGCAACGGTCAAAGATTGGTAACTTGGAAATGTATTCTGTATAGACATGCGCATTCGTCATCGTTGGCAGGATAAGTTCGTGTTATGCTACCACCAAGGTCCGTCGCTGTACCAGATAAGCGCGACACCTCAGTGGCTAGTTATAATCGTGATGTGTCAGAACTCACACGCTGCCGGCAGGGGACGAAATGACGCTAAATACGCATTTTGAAACCCTTTTTTGACTGGTAATGTCTGACGCAGTAGATTACAACCAGGTACTGAAAAAGGGGTTGTATCTTGGTACCGAGGTATATATAGTGGCGCCCGCTTTGGTAGGCCCGGTCAGGGCAAGCTGGGGCTGGCGCGAAATTTAGGCAGGAAGGTGGCATGTCTGCACAACCGGTAGATATTCAAATTTTTGGTCGCTCTTTAAGAGTCAATTGCCCGCCAGAACAACAAGATGCGTTGAACATGGCCGCGGTCGATCTTAACGAACGGTTGCAAGATCTTAAAGTTCGCACTAGAGTCACAAATACTGAGCAGCTCGTTTTCATCGCAGCATTGAACGTTTGTCATGAACTTGCTCAAGAACGGTTGAAAACCCGTGATTATGCGTCCAATATGGAACAACGCATTCGCATGCTGCAACAGACCATTGAACAGGCTTTGCTTGAACAGGGTCGCATCTCTGAACGTCAGGATGCACAATTCGAATAACTTAAGTTGCTGAAACCTCAGGTTTTGGCAATGAGTAAAAAATTTCTCTGAGATGTTCGCCAGCGGGCCAGTCCCCTGAGCCGATATTTAGTACCAACAGAATGTGATGATCCGCGATCGGTGTGCATGCTCGGCCCGCCGAGAAGCCTTAAGATTGCGACAGCACGTTCACCTTGAACCATGGGTTCAAGGGTTACAGCCTGCGACGGCATCTCGGAGATTCCCCCTTCCTCAGCGGTATGTGTGCTGACTATGTCTTTTCAAGCCCAGTATGCCCAGCAGCGGCAAAATATCCGAAATCAAATCCGTCAGCGTAGACGCGCTCTAACGCCTGAACAACAACAACAATCCTCCCTGCAGATAGCTGAACGCATCGCTGCACATCCACGCATCCTGGCAGCGCAGAATATCGCGGTATTTTTGTCGTTCGACGGTGAGCTAAATACCCGCCCGTTGATTGAACGGCTGTGGCAGTTGAGCAAGCAGGTTTATCTGCCCGTATTGCACCCGTTCAGCAAGGGTAATCTGTTATTCCTGCATTACACCCCTGAAACGCCGCTGGTGCACAACCGCTTCAACATTCTCGAGCCCGAGCTCGACGTGCGCCACGTGCTGCCATTGGGCTCGCTCGACGTGGTACTGACGCCGTTGGTGGCCTTTGACAGCGCGGGCCAGCGCCTGGGGATGGGGGGTGGCTTCTACGATCGCACGCTGCAAAACTGGCAACACCGTGGCCCTTATCCGATAGGCCTGGCCCATGATTGCCAGCAGGTCGAACAGGTGCCGGTGGAACACTGGGATATTCCGCTGCCGGAGATTGTTACCCCCGCGCAGAATTGGGTTTGGCAGATCGTTAAATAGCAAAAGGCCGGATAAATCCGGCCTTTATTAGTTACAGCACGTTCAATCAGAACAGCAAGCGAGCACGGATAGTGCCGTCAATCGCCTTCATACGTTGCAATGCCGCATCGGCACGCTCGGTTTCCGCTTCAATGTCGATAACCACATAGCCGATTTCCGCACCGGTTTGCAGGTACTGCGCGGCGATGTTCACCCCTTCTTCAGCGAAGATTTGGTTAATCTGCGTCAGTACACCCGGACGGTTTTCATGGATGTGCAGCAGGCGGCTGGCGTTAGGCCCATGCGCCGGCAGGGACACTTCCGGGAAGTTTACCGCCGACAGGGTTGAGCCGTTGTCGGAATATTTCGCCAGCTTGCCGGCCACTTCGTCACCGATATTCTCCTGCGCTTCCTGAGTGGAACCGCCAATGTGCGGGGTCAGGATCACGTTATCAAATTCGCAAAGCGGTGAGTTGAACGGCTCGCTGTTGGTCGCAGGCTCTTCCGGGAAGACGTCGATCGCCGCGCCGGCCAAGTGCTTGCTGGCCAATACCTTGCACAGTTCCGGAATATCCACCACGGTGCCGCGCGAAGCGTTGATCAGAATCGAGCCCGGCTTCATCAGTGCCAGCTCTTCTGCACCCATCATGTTTTTGGTTGAAGGGGTTTCCGGCACGTGCAGCGTCACCACATCGCTCATATTGAGCAAGTCTGACAGGTGGCGCACCTGCTGAGCATTGCCCAACGGCAGCTTGTTCTCGATATCGTAGAAGAACACTTTCATGCCCAGGCCTTCGGCCAGGATGCCCAGTTGGGTACCGATATGGCCGTAGCCGATAATCCCCAACTTCTTGCCGCGCGCTTCAAACGAGCCCACGGCCAATTTTTGCCATTCGCCGCGGTGCGCTTTGGCGTTGGCGGATGGAATGCCGCGCAGCATCAGCAGCAGTTCGCCCAGCACCATTTCGGCCACGGATCGGGTATTAGAGAAAGGTGCGTTAAACACCGGAACGCCGCGTTTGGTCGCCGCCTTCAGATCAACCTGGTTAGTGCCGATGCAGAAACACCCTACCGCCACCAGCTTTTCTGCAGCGGCGAAGACTTCTTCGGTCAGATGCGTACGCGATCGGATGCCGACGAAGTGAGCATCGCGGATGGATGCCTTAAGCGCTTCGGTGTCTAACGCACCTTTGTGATATTCAATGTTGGTATATCCGGCTGCCAGCAGATTATCTACCGTGCTCTGATGAACCCCTTCCACCAACAGGAATTTAATCCTGTCTTTCTCCAATGATACTTTTGCCATTTACCCGACCCTATGTTCAGACTTCAGAAGCGGCTGTTGTTAACAGCACGCATCCAACATAACAAAAATAACGCGGGCGGCAATACAAACGATTGCCCGCCCGTCAGTACAAGGCTCAGCGATGTTGGCGGTTTGTGGCAGAAAATGCCATAGGGAAAGAAATAGACAGAAGCTTTGTGGAGCTAACGCTGACAATGTGACATATGTCACCAAATTTGGCGCTTTAAAGAAAAGATATTTTAGCCAGTGAATTATGCGGTCCGCTGGGATCCAAGATCGTATTCCAGAGGGGCGCCATGGCGACGCCCCTGCAAACACATGCGGTTATTCGACGACTTTCACACCTTCAGGCGTGCCGACCAGCGCCACATCGGCGCCGCGGTTGGCGAACAAACCGACGGTCACCACGCCGGCAATACCGTTGATTTTGTTTTCCAGCGCGATGGCGTCGACGATGCTCAGGTTGTGCACATCGAGGATCACGTTGCCGTTATCGGTCAGCACATTCTGACGATATTCCGGCAAGCCACCCAGCTTCACCAGTTCACGCGCCACATAGGAACGCGCCATCGGGATCACTTCGATCGGCAGCGGGAACTTGCCCAGCACGTCGACCTGCTTGCTGGCATCGACGATGCAGATAAATTTGCGCGCGATGGCGGCAATGATTTTTTCGCGAGTCAGCGCGGCACCGCCGCCTTTGATCATCTGCATCTGGCGGTTGATTTCATCCGCACCATCAACGTAAATATCCAGAGAATCCACTTCGTTGCTGTCGAACACGTGGATGCCGAGGCTTTTCAGCTTGGCGGTGGAGGCGTCGGAGCTGGACACCGCCCCTTCGATTTGGTGCTTGATCGAGCCGAGCGCGTCAATAAAGTGGGCGGCGGTGGAGCCGGTACCTACCCCAACGATGGTGCCAGGGGTTACGTAATCCAGCGCGGCCCAGCCAACCGCTTTTTTCAGTTCATCCTGCGTCATAATATGTCCATTGCCTCTGTACGAAAACGTGTGCGTATTATAGGGTAAATCGCTATTTTTCACTCAGGCAGGATCACACTTCTTCACCCTAAGCCGCATTTTTAGGCGCGTCGCGGTAAAGTCGCGCGGTGATTTTCCACCTGTAAAACACCCCAGATGTGGCATAGTGCCTGTATCTATTACTGTAAGGGATATCTTTCCGATGAAACGCCCAGACTATCGAACGCTGCAAGCGCTGGACGCGGTGATCCGTGAGCGCGGCTTTGAGCGCGCCGCGCAAAAGCTTTGTATCACCCAATCGGCAGTATCCCAGCGCATTAAGCAGTTGGAAAACCTGTTCGGCCAACCGCTGCTGGTCCGCACCGTACCGCCGCGCCCGACCGAGCAGGGCCAAAAATTGCTGGCGCTGCTGCACCAGGTCGAGTTGCTGGAAGAAGAGTGGTTGGGCAACGACACCGGTATCGACACGCCGTTGCTGCTGTCGCTGGCGGTCAACGCCGACAGCCTGGCCACCTGGCTGCTGCCGGCGTTAAAACCGGTGCTGACGGACTCCCCTATCCGCCTGAACCTCCAGGTGGAAGACGAAACCCGTACTCAGGAACGTCTGCGGCGCGGTGAAGTGGTCGGCGCGGTGAGTATCCAACCGCAGCCGCTGCCGAGCTGCCTGGTAGACCGGTTGGGTGCGCTGGACTATCTGTTTGTCGCCTCGAAGGGTTTTGCCGAGCGCTACTTCCCGAACGGCGTCACGCGTTCTGCGCTGCTAAAAGCGCCGGCGGTGGCGTTCGACCATCTCGATGACATGCACCAGGCTTTCCTGCAGCAGAACTTTGATCTGTCGCCGGGCAGCGTTCCCTGTCATATCGTGAACTCATCGGAAGCCTTCGTGCAGTTGGCTCGGCAGGGCACCACCTGCTGTATGATCCCGCATCTGCAGATTGAGAAAGAGTTGGAGTCGGGCGAGCTTATCGACCTTACACCGGGCCTGTTCCAGCGCCGCATGCTGTTCTGGCACCGCTTCGCGCCGGAAAGCCGCATGATGCGTAAAGTGACCGATGCCCTGCTGGAGCATGGTCGTCAGGTTCTGCGTCAGGATTAAAAGGTAAAAAGGTTCGCCGCAGCGAACCTCAGATTACTAACAAAGTTGTTTTAAGTCCGAGATTCCCCGATCTCGCGTACCGAGAGGCTATTGTGGGATGCATCCCTGTATCCCCCCTCCGGGCCGTTGACCACTTCAGCACGCTCTCGCTAATAACAGGTTTTATCAGCAGTTTGAAAAACCTGACTTATACCCTAGATAATTGGAGTTGCATCACAACAAAACCAAGGGTTTTGTTGTGATGCGCTTGCGCTGGCCCCAACGGGGCGAGGCTTTGCCGAGTAACGCGGCCAGGGCGGGAGTCCCCAGGAGCTTACTCAAGTAAGTGACTGGGGTGACTGCCTGCAGCCAACACAGATGCAGCTTCAAGTATGACGGGTATGTTACTGCGCCGTGTTGCGCTGCAGCTCGAAGACTACATCGACCTGATCGTCAAAGTGAATGCTCTGCTGCTCGTAGGTTTGCGCCACGTCGCTTTCCGCAGCGGCTCCCGCCGATTTGTACATGCGCGCTACCGGCATCGGCTGGTAGTTGGCGACATGATAACGAATGCTGTAAACCGGCCCCAGTTTCGCGTTAAAGCCTTTCGCCAGTGAAGCCGCCTGCTGCGTAGCGTTCTCGATGGCTTTCTGACGCGCCTGTTCGCGGTAAACATCTGGTTTGGCTACGCCCAACTCAACGGCACGGATCTCGTTCAGGCCAGACTTCAACGCGCCGTCCAACAGCTCGTTCAACTTATCCAACTGACGCAGAGTAACCTGCACCTGACGAACTGCACGGTAGCCTTTCAGCACCGACTCACCGGTTTTCAGGTAATCGTATTCCGGCTGGGTGCGCAGATTTGCGGCGCTGATGTCTTTCTTCTCGATATTGTTTTTCTGCAGGAAATCAAAATATTGCGCTACGCGCTCATCGACCTGCTTCTTCGCCTGTGCCGCGTCTTTAGAAGAAACGCTGACCTCGATCGCCAGGGTGGCGATATCTGGAGTGGCGTCAACGCTTGAAGTGCCAGAGGTCACCACGTGCGGCCCTTCCGGCACTTCAGCCGCTTGCAACGCCAGCGGTAACGTCCCTAATCCAATCATTGCGGCCATAGCCAATGCTTTAAGCTTCACAGAGTCTCCTTGATGACAGGCTGTAACTGATTACCGGCCTTTCTCGACTGAAAACGGCCGGTTCCTTGGCATCAAACGTAGCATATCGCACGGGCTTTTGAATTCGGATTAGTGACAAATTCTTATAAACTTGCGCCCTGCCAGGCCAATTGCAATGCGATGCCCCACATCACCACGCCGACCAGCGTATTGATGACGCGCTGTGCCATTTGGGTCTTCAACCAGGGTGCCAGCCAGGAAGCCAACAGCGCCAGCGCGAAGAACCAAAGAATCGAGGCGCTTACCGCCCCCAGCGCAAACCAGGAACGAACGTCCGGCGCCAACTGACCGCCTAGGCTGCCCAACACCACAAAAGTATCGAGATAAACGTGCGGATTAAGCCAGGTTACCGCCAGCATGGTCACCACCAGCCGCCAGCGACTCTGCTTCAGCTCCTCGGCCGTTGCCAGCGCCAATTGGCGGCTGAACGCGGTGCGAAACGCCCCCCAGCCGTACCACAACAGAAAGGCAACCCCGCCCCAGGTGACCAACGCCAGCAGCAACGGCGAACGACTCAACAACGCGCTCCCGCCGAAAATCCCCCCGCAAATCAACACAACATCGCTCAATGCGCACAGTGAGGCGACCATCAGATGATACTGACGGCGGATGCCCTGGTTCATGACAAAAACATTTTGCGGGCCCAGCGGCAGGATCATCGCGGCGCTCAGGGCAAAGCCCTGCAGAAAGACAGCTAGCATGGTATTCCTCACAGAAAGAGTGCGCCGGTCAGCGGCGCGTGTCGGTCAACACGCGCATCATAGGAGGAAAAAATTATTAGGTGAAATTGATATTTCTAATCAACTATCAGCAATGCTAATAATCAGGCGGGAATGACAAAACCCAGCTCCTGAGAAATGCGCTGCGCGGTTGCCAGAACTGGCTTAATAAGGGCTTTAACGCCGATTTGCTGCAGTTTGGCGGTCGGCAACGATACCGATACCGCGTAGGGCACACGCTGTTGAATATCAAACACCGGCGCCGCTACGCAGGACACGCCCAGCTCATTTTCTTCGCGATCCATCGCCATGCCCTGTTTGCGAATGTCGGCCAATTCCCCATACATCTTCGGTAATTCGGTAATGGTATTGCGCGTCAGCGTCTGGATCTCATGCTGATGTGTCTGCCAGTAGTGTTCCGGATAATCACTGTTGCCGTAGGCCATAAATATCTTGCCCATCGCCGAGCAGTACAGCGGCATATGCTGACCGATATAGGCACGAGTGCGCATCATGCCGGTGGTGGGCTCCAGCTTGTAGATCAAAATAACGTGGTCGTCTTCACGGCTGGAGAAGTTTACCGTCTCCCCCACCTCAAGATTGAGCTGCTCCAGATGTGGTGCGGCAACGTGGATAATATTCAGCGAAGAAAGCGCTTTCTGGCCGACCGAAATGAACTTGGTGGTCAGGCGATAGCTGCCGGGCGACGGCGCCTGTGTCACATATCCGCTGGTATGCAACCCTTGTAGCAGGCGATGGACGGTGCTTTTGTTCATGCCGGCCAACTCAGACAGGTGCGCCAGTGGGCAGCCGTTAGGGAAGTTGCTCAGGATCTCAATCAGTTGCAATCCACGGAACAGGCTTTGACTGCCCAGGGGTTTGTCTTTCTTGTCATCTTTCTCTTCGACAGCTTTCAAGCTCATTGCGCAATTTCTCCAGTGTCGAACCGCCGGCCAACGCCACGGTGTGGCAAACGGCCCCTTTGCCGGGAATGTTACCCCAAGGCCCGCATCAGGTGAAGACGGAACGCCGTTTCATTGTCAGCAGCAGGTTAAAAATGCGCAACATTCTGCTAACCCCTGAAGTGAGTTGTACGTCACAATTCCGCAAAGATATAAATAACCAGTTGTTTTAAAACAAGAATTAAAACACCTCCGGCTTTGCTTTAGATTGGCGTTCGGCATATTATTTTTGAAATTGAATTTCGTATATTGAAATTTAACGGACATATAAACACCAGAATGCATAAATCAGATTGCGTATTTCACTATCAGGGGCGCATCACATGACACCAGATAATGCGGAACAACCCATTCTAACCCTCAGCCATATCGTTAAGCGCTTTGGCGGCAACGTTGCGGTAAACGACGTCAGTCTGCAGGTGATGCCGGGCGAAGTCCTGGCCCTGCTGGGCGAAAATGGCGCCGGCAAATCGACGCTGATCAAAGTGCTG
Source organism: Serratia sp. AXJ-M (assembly GCF_046531865.1). NCBI lineage: Bacteria > Pseudomonadati > Pseudomonadota > Gammaproteobacteria > Enterobacterales > Yersiniaceae > Serratia > Serratia sp. AXJ-M. The sequence continues at coordinate 4,340,266 of NZ_CP059394.1, forward strand.
GCCGGGGTGTATCCACGCGACGGTGGCGACATTCAGTTTCAGGGGACCAGCATAGCCTCCGCCGCGGCGATAAAAAGTGACAGTCGCCAACCTATTGCCTTTATTCATCAGGATCTCGGGCTGATCGAATGGATGACGGTAGCGGAGAACATGGCGCTGGTGATGGGATTCCCACGCCGCTTCGGCCTGATCGATTGGCGAGCCATTCGCCGCCGCGCCGCTCAGGCGCTGCAGGATGTCGGCATCGCGCTGGATCCCGACGCCAGGGTGTTCGAACTGTCGCGCACCGAGAAATCGCTGCTGGCGATCGCCCGGGCGGTGGCCGTTAACGCCGAACTGCTGGTGTTGGATGAGCCGACCGCCTCGCTGCCCGCCAACGATGTGCGTCATCTGTTTGCCGTCATTAACCGGCTGCGCGACAAAAAGGTCGGCATGATTTACGTCACCCATCGGCTGGACGAAGTGATCGAGATTGCCGACCGGGTATGCGTCATGCGCGACGGCCGCTATGTGGCGGGCGGCAATACCGCCGACTATTCGCTGCGGGATCTGGTGCAGATGATCGTCGGTGAGGCAATGGCAGAAGATCAGCGCGAGCCCCTGCCGGAAAATCAGCCGCCGGTGTTGCAGCTCAATCACGTGGTGGTGGGCGATATCGGCCCGGTCAGCTTTAACCTGCAGCCCGGTGAAATGCTGGCGCTGGCCGGCCTGCGCGGCGCAGGCCAAGAAGAGATTGGTCGCCTGCTGTTCGGCCTGCGTCATGCCGATGAAGGTGAAATCCGCTTTCGCGACCAACCCTATAGCGCCAGTAGCCCACAACAGGCCATGGCCTGCGGCGTTTCGCTGGTGGCGGGTGACCGTACCGGCGAAAGCCTGGTGATGTCGATGAGCGTGCGTGAAAACCTGTTTATCAACCCCTGTGCCAGTGGCCACAAGCTGCTTTCCCGCTACAGCCGCCGGGCCGAAATCGGCGCCAGTTGGTGGAAAGTACAGCTGTTCGACGTGCGGCCCAAGGACGTCAATATCGATATCAGCGCCCTGTCCGGCGGGAACCAGCAAAAGGTGGTGATGGCGCGCTGGATGCACCTCGGTGCCCCATTGCTGATCCTGGAAGATCCCACCGCCGGTGTAGACGTAGGGGCCCGGGCGGAAATCTACCATCTGTTAAATAAATCCCTGGCGGAGGGCGTGGCGGTGTTGGTGATCTCCAATGACTTTGAAGAGATCGCCCATATCTGCAACCGCGCACTGGTATTCAACCGGGGAAAAGTGGTCGGCGAGCTGAAAAATCAGCAGGTGTCATTCGCCAATTTATTGGAACTGGCCTCCGCCAGCTCCGGGGACCCCCTCGCGACAACGTTAGAATCTGAGGTAGGCCATGTCTAAAACATCTGTTAAATCAACGGCACTGGAGCAAAGAGTCAGCCTGTCGCAGGACGGTGCCGGCCCCTGGCTGATGCAGGTTCTCACCCGCTACGGCCTGCTGCTGCTGTGCGTTGCGCTGGTGGTGCTATTTTCGCTGATCACACCGTCTTTCGCGTCCATGCTGACGCTGCAGGCAATCCTCTCCAGCAAAGCCAAGATTGCGCTGCTGGCACTGGCGGCGACCATCCCGATGATCGTCGGCAAAATTGACCTTAACGTCGGTTTCGGCATCGTGCTGTGGCATATCCTGGCCATCACCCTGCAGGTGGAATACGGCTTTTCGTGGCAGATGGCGGTACTGACGGTGCTGGCCCTTTCCGCTCTGTACGGCCTGCTGAACGGCATTCTGGTGGCACTGGCGGACATCGACAGCTTCGTCGCCACGCTCGGATCCGGCACCGTGCTGTATGCCATTGCGCTGTGGCACTCCGGCGGGCGACAGATCGTCGGCGATCTGCCGGATGCTTTCATCGCCCTGCACCATACCGAGATCGGCGGGATCCCGATCGTCGCATTCTACGTGCTGATCGTCGCCGTGGTGCTGTGGTTGATCACCGAACATACCCCGCTTGGCCGCTGCATGTACGCCGTGGGCGGCAATCCGGCGGCGGCACGGCTGAACGGCATCTCGGTCAATCGCTTCACCATTGGCGCCTTTATCGCCTCCAGCGTGCTGACCGGCTTCAGTGGCGTACTGATCGCCGCCGAACAGGGCGTTGGTCAGGCCAGCGTCGGCATGGACTACCTGCTGCCGGCGCTGGTCGGCGCCTTCCTCGGCAGCACAACCATTCGCCCGGGCCGGGTTAACGTCTGGGGCACCGTGGTTGGCATTGCCATTCTGGCTATCGGCATCGCCGGTATCCAACAGTTCGGCGGTGAATTCTGGGTCGAGCCACTGTTCAACGGTGCGACGCTGTTGCTGTCGATCACCCTGGCGGGCTATGCCCAACGCCGCCGGTTACTCAATCAAAAAGCGGTACAACGCAGCCCAGCCGCTACGGCTGATAAAAATAACCAAAAAGCGATCAATCCTTAACCAGGAGTGCACCGAATGAAACGTATTTGGATATTACCGACTACCCTGCTGCTGGCCAGCGCTGCTTCATCCGCCTGGGCAGACGCCTATCTGGATCAGGCCACCGCAGCGGTCGCCAAGGCGACTGCCAGCGTGACTCAGTGGGACGGCCCCACCAGCGGGCCACAGCTGCAAGCCAACAAGAAAATCATCTTTATCGCTTCGGACATGAAAAACGGCGGTGTGCAAGGGGTGCAGGAAGGGCTGAGCGAAGCGGCGAAAGCCGCGGGCTGGAAGCTGGAAACCCTCGACGGCGGTGGCTCGGTGAAAGATCAGCTGGCCTCGCTCAATCAGGCGATTGCCCAAAAACCGGACGGCATAGTGATCGGCGGCTGGAACCCTAACGTCGCCAAGATCCCGCTGAAAAAGGCCATTCAACAAGGCATAGTGCTGACGGCCTGGCACGCGGTGCCGGAGCCGGGGCCAATCGCCAAGTACAGCGTGTTCTATAACGTCACCTCTGACTCTAACGAAGTGGCGCGCATTGCCGCCCAATATGCCGTGGTGCAGTCCGGCGGCAAAGCCAGCGTGCTGATCTTCACCGATTCGCTGTACCAAATCGCGCTGGACAAGGCCAACGTGATGAAAGAGGAGATCGGCAAATGCAGCGGCTGCAAGGTGGTTGAGTTTATCGATACCCCGCTGGCGGACACCGCCAACCGCATGCCCGCCATGACCTTCAGCCTGCTGCAGAAATACGGCGATCAATTCCAGTACGCACTGGCGATTAACGATTTGTATTTTGACTTTATGGCACCGGCACTGAAAACCGCCGGTAAGGGCGGTACCCATGCGCCATACAGCATTTCCGCCGGCGACGGCTCGATTTCGGCCTATCAGCGCATTCGTTCCGGCGGCAGCCAGTCGGCGACGGTGCCGGAGCCGCTTAAACTGCACGGCTGGCAACTGCTGGATGAGTTCAACCGCGCCTTCGCCAAACAGCCACCTTCCGGCTACGTGACCCCAGCGCACCTGGTGACCCGCGACAACATCACCGCCGACGGCGGCGCCAGTAACCTGTATGACCCGCAAAATGATTATCAGGGCCATTACAAAGCCATTTGGGGCGTGAAGTAAGCGGAGGTCAGCATGAACGAACTGATGGCGGGCCCGCCGCTCGAACGCCTGTGCTCACCGGCCATTTGGGCCGAGGGGCCGGTGTGGCTGCCCGCGCAAAATGCGGTGGTGTTCAGCGATGTGAAAGGCAATCGCATGTTCCGCTGGTCGCGACAGGGGGAACTGAGCCTGTGGCGCTCCCCGTCGCATTATGCCAACGGCAACGCACGGGATGCCGAAGGCCGCGTGGTCAGCTGCGAGCACGGACGACGCGGCATCAGCCGAACCGAAAACAACGGTGAGGTGCAAATGCTGGTCGATCGCGTTGACGGCAAGCGTTTCAACTCACCCAACGATCTGGCGGTACGTTCCGACGGCACCCTTTGGTTTACCGATCCGCCCTACGGCATTATCGGTGACGAAGAAGGTTACAAGTCGGAAAGTCAGATCGTTGGCTGTTACCTTTACTGCTTCGATCCCCGCGACGGTTCGCTGAACATCGCGGCCAGCGATCTGCAGCGCCCTAACGGCCTGGCGTTCTCGCCGGATGAGTCTCTGCTGTACGTGGCGGATATGTCGATCGTCGATTTCCCAACCCTGGGCCGCAGAGAGCTGCGGGTGTATCAGGTTAACGGACGTGAACTGAACGCCGGACGCCGTTTTGCCACCGTGGCCCCCGGCTTCCCGGACGGTTTTTGTGTCGATGCGTTTGGAAACATTTTTTGCAGCTGCGCCGACGGCATACTGTTCTTCGACAGTCAGGGAACACAGCTCGGTAAGATCGAAGTGCCAGAGCGGGTCTCCAACTGCACGTTTGGCGGACCAGACGGCAATGAGTTGTACATCACCGCCACCACTTCGCTGTACCGCAAAATACTGAATACGCGAGGGTAATTAGTCATAAAGGCCAAAGCAGAGCGGGCAGTTACCGCTCTGCTTTGCCACGCCTAAAACACCGCAACGGCCAAAAACGTGTCTGCGATCACAAAACCACCAAGTTAATTTAACCACTTGTTTTATATAAATAACTTTCTCTTCCCTCGCTTTGACTTCACCTGGCCGCAGGTATAGCATTTATTTGAAATGCAATTTCGTATATTGAAATTCAAAGAACACAAAACAAACAAAAATGCCGTAGCGGAGAACCAGCATGAGAGTGAGTTACACCGATCTGAAACAGGAATTCAAACGCGTGCTGCTGTCGCGGGGCGTGGCGGAAGCCACCGCCGATGACTGTGCGGGCATGTTCGCCGACACCTCTGCCAACGGCGTTTACTCCCACGGCGTTAACCGTTTCCCACGCTTTATTCAGCAGTTGGACGCCGGCGATATCGTGCCGGACGCCGAACCCAGCAAGCTGTTGTCGCTCGGAGCCATTGAACAATGGGACGCGCATCAGGGTATCGGCAATCTCACGGCGCGCCGGATGATGGATCGCGCCATGCAATTGGCCGACAGCCACGGCATAGGCCTGGTGGCCCTGCGCAATGCCAACCACTGGATGCGCGGCGGCGGTTTCGGTTGGCAGGCGGCGGAGAAAGGTTATATCGGTATCTGCTGGACCAACTCAATTGCCGTTATGCCACCCTGGGGCGCCAAGGAGTGCCGGATCGGCACCAACCCGCTGATCGTCGCGGTGCCGGGCAACCCCATCACCATGGTGGATATGTCGATGTCGATGTTCTCCTATGGTGCTTTGGAGCTAAATCGGCTGGCGGGCAAAACGCTGCCGGTGGACGGCGGTTTCGACAACGACGGTCAATTGACGCGCGATCCTGCCGCCATTGAAGAGAACCGCCGCATTTTACCGATGGGCTACTGGAAAGGATCCGCGCTGTCGATCGTGCTCGATATGATTGCCACCCTGCTGTCTGGCGGATCCTCAGTGGCGGAAGTGACCGAAGACAACCGCGAAGAGTATGGCGTGTCGCAGGTCTTCATCGCCATTGAGATCGAACGCTTGATCGACGGCGCCACCCGCGATGCCAAACTGCAGCGCATCATGGACTACATTACCAGCGCAGAACGCGACAACCCGGAGATAGCCATTCGCCTGCCGGGCCATAAATTCCCACGTATTCACGCGGAAAACATGCGTGACGGCATTCCCGTGGATGAGCGCGTCTGGGCGCGCATTCAGGCGCTTTAACAGGAGAGTCACCATGATATTCGGCCATATTGCCCATACTTCGCCGGAGCAGTACCCGGCGCCGGTGGCCAAAGCCATCGCCTATCTGCAAAGCACCGATTTCAGCGCCCTGCCCGCCGGTCGGTATCAGGATCCTGCCACCGGCTACGTGGTACAGGTGCTGGATCTGCAGACCCACCAGCCGAGCGATCTGCGACCGGAGGTACACCGGGAAAACGTCGACGTGCAGTTTCTGGTCAGCGGCACCGAATTGATCGGTGTGGCGGCAGATCGCGGTAATAACCCGATCCACCAGGATTTGCTGGCGCAGCGCGACATTCTTTTTTATCAGGACGTCGCCGATGAATCCTGGTTAACCCTGCGGCCCGGAAATTTTGCGGTATTTTTCCCGCAGGATGTGCATCGCCCGGCCTGTATTAACCAACAGCCCGGCGATATTCGCAAAGTGGTGGTGAAAATACCGCTGGCATTATTTAGCGCTTAATTAGCAGCAAACGAAAACCTGCAAAAAACACCGGTCCTCAGGCCGGTGCGGGCGCCCTTGTGCCCAACGCAAACCAAAACAATAAAGCCCGACCCTACAAAATAGCGAAAGGTGTATAGATGAATACAGCCTCTGTTTCCGTTAGCCGCAGCCAGGTCATTCCCAAATTACGCTGGTTGAGAATAGTGCCGCCTATTCTTATTACCTGCATCATCTCCTACATGGACCGGGTGAATATTGCCTTCGCCATGCCCGGCGGCATGGACGATGAACTCGGCATCACCGCTTCCATGGCCGGCCTGGCCGGCGGCATCTTCTTTATCGGCTATCTGTTTTTGCAGGTGCCGGGTGGCAAGCTGGCGGTGTACGGCAACGGCAAGAAATTCATCGGCTGGTCACTGCTGGCCTGGGCGGTGATCTCGGTACTGACCGGGCTGGTCAGCAATCAATATCAGCTGTTATTCCTGCGTTTCGCGCTGGGCGTCTCCGAGGGCGGCATGCTGCCGGTGGTGCTGACCATGATCAGCAACTGGTTCCCGGACAAGGAGCGCGGGCGCGCCAACGCCATCGTAATTATGTTCGTGCCCATTGCCGGTATTCTCACCGCGCCGCTGTCCGGTTGGATCATCACCGCCTGGGACTGGCGCATGCTGTTCCTGGTGGAAGGCGCGCTGTCGCTGGTGGTGATGGTGCTGTGGTATTTCACCATCAGCAACCGCCCGCAGGAGGCCAAGTGGATTTCACAGGCTGAAAAAGACTACCTGATCAAAACGTTGCATGACGAACAGCTGCTGATCAAAGGCAAAACGGTGCGTAACGCCTCGCTGCGCCGGGTGCTGGGCGACAAGATCATGTGGCAGTTGATCATGGTGAACTTCTTCTATCAAACCGGGATCTACGGCTACACCCTGTGGCTGCCGACCATCCTCAAGGGGCTGACCAACGGCAACATGGAGCAGGTCGGCATGCTGGCCATCCTGCCCTATATCGGCGCCATCTTCGGCATGCTGATCATCTCCACCCTGTCCGATCGTACCGGCAAACGCAAAGTGTTCGTCGCATTGCCGCTGGCCTGCTTCGCCATCTGTATGGCGCTGTCAGTGCTGTTAAAAGATCACATCTGGTGGTCTTACGCAGCGCTGGTTGGCTGCGGCGTCTTTATCCAGGCCGCCGCCGGGGTGTTTTGGACCATTCCTCCCAAACTGTTTAACGCCGAAGTGGCCGGCGGGGCACGCGGCGTGATCAACGCACTGGGCAACCTGGGCGGCTTCTGCGGCCCGTACATGGTCGGCGTTTTGATCAGCCTGTTCAGCAAGGATATCGGCGTTTACAGCCTGGCGGTATCGCTGGCCATCGCGTCGGTACTGGCACTGATGTTGCCGAATAAATGCGACCAGAAAGCGGGGGCCGAATAATGGAATATTGGTTGGGGTTGGACTGCGGCGGCACCTTTATCAAAGCCGGGCTGTATGACCGCCGAGGTAGCGAGCTGGATATTGCCCGCCGCAATCTTGAGATTATCGCGCCACAGCCCGGCTGGGCGGAACGGGATATGCACGCGCTGTGGAGCACCGCCGCCGAGGTGATCCGGGAAGTCTTGGCCCGCAACGAGATTGCCGCCGGCGATATTCAGGCAATCGGCATCTCGGCACAGGGCAAGGGCGCGTTTTTATTGGATAAACGCGGCCTGCCGCTGGGCAACGCCATGCTGTCTTCCGATCAGCGCGCATTGACACTGGTGCAGGAGTGGCAAAAACAGGGCGTGCCGCAGGCGCTCTACCCGCAGACCCGACAAACGCTGTGGACCGGCCATCCGGTGTCATTGCTGCGCTGGGTCAGGCAACACCAGCCGGAACGCTATCGCCAAATTGGCAGCGTTTTGATGGCGCACGATTATCTGCGCTACTGCCTGACCGGCGAGCTGGCCTGCGAAGAGACCAATATCTCCGAATCCAATCTTTATCAGATGGCCGACGGCCGCTATGACCCGGCGCTGGCGCAGTTGCTGGGGATTGGCGACATCATGCCCGCGCTGCCACCGATCGTCGGTTCCGCCGAAATCGCCGGGCGCGTCAACGCTACTGCTGCCGCCGCGACCGGGCTGCTGCCGGGAACGCCGGTGGTTGGCGGGCTGTTTGACGTGGTGTCCACCGCACTGTGCGCCGGGCTGCAGGACGAAACCCGACTCAATGCGGTGATGGGTACCTGGTCGGTCACCAGCGGCATCACCGACCGCATTACCGAAGGGTTCGATCATCCCTTTGTTTATGGCCGTCATGCCGAAGCCGGCAAATACATCGTGCATGAAGCCAGCCCCACCTCCGCTGCCAACCTGGAGTGGTTCTGCCGACAATGGGGCCTGCAAGACTACGCCCAACTCAATGACTGGGTAGCGGCGTTGCCCAAGGCCGACAGCAGCCTGCTGTTCGCGCCCTTCCTGTATGGCTCCAACGCCGGGCTGGGCCTGAGCGCCAGCTTCCACGGCCTGCAGGCTTTCCACCAGCGCGAGCACCTGGTGCAGGCGATTTACGAGGGGGTGGTGTTCTGCCATATGACCCATCTCAACCGCATGCGGCAACGTTTCCCTGCGGCCACCGCGCTGCGCGTCACCGGTGGCCCAGCCAAGTCAGTGCCCTGGATGCAGATGTTTGCCGACGTCAGCGGCCTGCCGGTCGAACTGCCGCAGGTGGAAGAAACCGGCTGTCTGGGCGCCGCGATGGCGGCGATGGTCGGCAGCGGCGCATTCAGCGACTTCACCGCTGCCCAACGCGAGCTGGCGCCACGTATTGAGCGGGTGTTGCCGGATGCTTCAACAAGCGCGGCCTACGGCAAGAAATACCAACGTTATCAGGCGCTGATTGCCGCACTGCAAACGCTGCAATCCGCACAGTAAGGAGGCTTTATGAGCAATAAACCGCGCCTGCAGCTGGCGCTCGATCACACCCGGTTAGATGCCGCTCTGCAGACGGCAGAACGCCTGCGGCCCCACGTCGACATCATCGAGGCCGGCACCATCTTATGCATCAGCGCCGGTATTCAGGCGGTGAGCGCACTGCGCGAGCGCTGCCCGCAACATACGCTGGTGGCCGACCTGAAAGTGGCCGATGCCGGTGGCACGTTGGCGCAACAGGCCTTCGGCCACGGTGCCAACTGGATGACCGTCATTTGCGCCGCCCCGTTGGCCACCATGGCCAGTGCGCTGGAAGTGGCGCAACGACACCAGGGCGAGATTCAGATTGAGCTGTTCGGCCGCTGGACGTTGGAGGATGCCCAACAGTGGCGCGACCTCGGTATCCGCCAGGCGATATACCACCGTGGCCGCGACGCGCAGGCCAGCGGGCAAACCTGGAGCCATCAAGATTTGGATCTGATGAAGGCCTTGTCTGATCTGGGCATTGAATTGTCGGTGACCGGCGGTATCACGCCGACCGATTTGCCGCTGTTTAAAGACATCGCCGTGACCGCTTTTATCGTCGGCAGAGCGCTGGCGGAGGCTGCCGATCCGCTGGCCGCTGCCGGTCAGTTCCGCTCGGCCATTGATGACATCTGGAGAAGTTGATATGCGTCAGCACCCCTTGGGAATTTATGAAAAAGCCTTGCCGAAGCACCTGACCTGGCCCGAGCGGCTGGCGCTGGCCAAGGCCTGCGGTTTTGATTTTGTCGAAATGTCGGTGGATGAAAGCGACGAGCGGCTGGCACGTCTGAGCTGGAGCAAGGAGCAGCGGTTGTCGTTGGTCAGCGCCATGCTGGAAACCGGCATCAGCATCCCGTCGATGTGCCTGTCCGGTCATCGCCGCTTTCCCTTCGGCAGCCATGACGATGCGCTGCGTCAGCGTGCCTTCGAGATGATGGAACAGGCGATTCAACTGGCGAAGGACGTCGGCATCCGCACCATTCAGCTCGCCGGCTATGACGTCTATTACGAGCCGCAGGACGAAAGCACTCTTGCCCGCTTCACCGAGGGTATGCAGTGGGCAGTCGAGCGCGCCGCCGCAGCGCAGGTGATGCTGGCGGTAGAGATCATGGACACCGCCTTTATGAACTCCATCAGCAAATGGAAAGCCTGGGACGCCTGCCTGGCCTCCCCCTGGTTCACGGTCTATCCGGACGTCGGCAATCTGAGCGCCTGGGGCAATGACGTGGCGCAGGAGTTGGCGCTGGGCATTGACCGCATCGCCGCCATCCATTTGAAAGACACTTACCCGGTTACCGATAGCTCGCCGGGACAGTTCCGCGACGTGCCGTTTGGCGAAGGCTGCGTCGATTTTGTCGCCGTATTCCGCACCCTGAAACAGCTTAACTACCGCGGTGCTTTCCTGATTGAAATGTGGACCGAAAAAGCCGAAGAGCCAGTGGCCGAGATTGTGCAGGCCCGCCGGTGGATCGAACAGAAAATGCAACAAGGGGGTATGACATGCTAACGCTGCCGCAGCTTAAACAACAGGTGCTGGAAGCCAACCTAGACCTGCCGCGCCATAACCTGGTGACCTTCACCTGGGGTAACGTCAGCGCCGTGGATCGCGAACGCGGGCTGGTGGTGATCAAACCTTCCGGCGTGGAGTATGAACACATGACCGCGGAGGACATGGTGGTGGTCGATCTCGCCAACGGGCACACCGTCGAGGGCACCAAAAAGCCCTCCTCTGACACCGCTACCCATCTGGCGCTGTACCGTGAATTCGCCGATATTGGCGGTATCGTTCATACCCATTCGCGCCACGCTACCATCTGGGCGCAGGCAGGATTGGATATCCCCGCCTGGGGCACCACCCACGCCGATTACTTCTACGGTGCGATTCCCTGTACCCGCCTGATGACCGAAGACGAAATTGAGCATGAATACGAGCTGGAAACCGGCAAGGTCATTATCGATACCTTCCGCCGTCGCGGCATCAACCCGAACGCCATTCCGGCAGTATTGGTCAATTCACACGGGCCGTTCGCCTGGGGCAAGGACGCGCACAGCGCGGTGCATAACGCGGTGGTGCTGGAAGAAATTGCCTACATGGGGATTTTCTCACGTCAGCTGACGCCGGCCATTCACAGCATGCAACCGGCACTGCTGGATAAACATTACCTGCGCAAACACGGCAAAAATGCCTACTACGGGCAATAAGCCGGTAACGCCTTTCAGTAACCCCTTTGGAAGCCAGGCGCCGTTCGGCGTCTGGTGAAAACCTCTCTGCCGGGTTAGCCGTTCACCCTCCTTTGGCAAGGGGCCGGGCAGCGACAACTGACTGGCGGCCAAAAATTCGTTATTATCCGCTCCCACTTTCCCGCCGGGCAGCCTGATGTCTAAGATTATCGATACCTTTATTGCCCCGCCGTGCCATGACCAGATAGAAACGCTGTATCAGGACGAGAGTCTGGTGCTTATCAATAAACCCGCCGGGCTGCTAAGCCTCTCGGGGAAAAACCCGCAAAATCTCGATTCGGTGCATCATCGGCTGGTGCAGCTATTTCCTGGCTGTACGCTGGTCCACCGCCTTGATTTCGGCACTTCCGGGCTGATGGTGATAGCGCGTAATAAAGCGATCAATGCCGCCCTTTGCCAACAGTTCAGTCAGCGTACCGTCACCAAGGTGTACAGCGCATTGCTCTGCGGGCACCTGAACGACGACGAAGGGGTGATAGATGCGGCAATTGCCAAAGATCCGGCGCTGTTCCCGCTGATGTCGATTTGCTCAATCCACGGCAAGCCCGCTCGCTCACGCTATCGGGTCGTTGAACGCACTTATCGCGAGTTGAAAGACGGGACGTTACTGCCGTTGACGCGGGTACAGTTAATCCCGGAGACCGGACGCACCCATCAGCTGCGTATCCACTGCCAGCATCTGGGCCATCCTATTTTGGGCTGTGACCTGTATGGCGGCCGTCTGCTGCCAGGCACCGAATGGACGCCGCGATTGATGCTGCACGCCAGCGAACTGCATTTCGTTCATCCTGTCAGCGCAGAGAAGATCAAAGCCCACCATGCTTGCCCGTTCTGAGAACAGAGTATTTAAGCCGTTTTGTCTGAAACAGAACGGCTCATCTCAGCGCATCGCTGCAAGCCGCTGGCTCTGGTGTATACTCAGACTTTCTGCACCATGCCAGCCACAGCGGCTTTGGTTCAGGCCCGTTTCAGCAAGAGCCTGACGCCTGCACAGCCCTCCAGCCAGCTCCACACAAGCCTAATTAAAGTGGAACCCCCATGAGCCAAAATACCGCTCGTATCAGCGAGATCATCGACAACGCGAAAATCTCGCCCTATCAAATCCTGATCCTTACCCTGTGTTTCCTGATCGTCCTGCTGGACGGTTTTGACACCGCCATCATCGGCTATATCGCCCCGGCGTTACGCGAAGAGTGGCAACTGCTGCCTGCACAGTTATCGCCGACGTTTGGCGCGGGATTGTTCGGCCTGCTGCTCGGCAGCCTGATCTTCGGCCCGGTTGCCGATGCCATAGGGCGCAAGCGCGTGCTGCTCGCCTCCATACTGATCTTTGGCGGAGGCACTCTGGCCTCGGCCTATACCAGCTCAATCGAGTCGTTGACCCTGCTGCGTTTAATCACCGGTATCGGTTTGGGCGGGGCGATGCCCACCTGCATCACCCTGAGCTCGGAATACTCGCCGGCACGTCGGCGGATGATCATGGTCACCCTCAGTTGGAGCGGTTTCACCGCCGGTCTGGCACTGGGCGGCATCCTTGCCGGGCAGGTTATTCCGGCCTTCGGCTGGCGTGGTTTGCTGATGCTCGGTGGCATCGCGCCATTGTTGCTGTTGCCGTTGCTGGCCTGGCAGATGCCCGAGTCAGCGCGCTTTATGACTGCCAGCCCGAAACATGCCGATAGCCTGCGCCAGGTGGTCGAGCGTATCACCGGCAAAAGTTGGGCCGGCGTGACGATTATCGATGATGAACGCCCCGCACTGGCCAGATCGCCAATCTCCCACCTGTTTATCGAAGGTCGCGCAGTGCGCACTTTGCTGCTGTGGGTGGCATTCTTCTGCTCGTTGTTTGTGTTTTATCTGCTCACCAGTTGGCTGCCAAGCATCCTCAAGGATACCGGGTACGATATCGTCCACGCTTCGCGCATCGGGGCGATGGTGCCGCTGGGCGGAACCCTCGGTGCCATCCTTATGGCGCTGCTGATGGACCGCGTCGGCCCCTACCGGGTATTGGCCCTGTCGTACCTGGGTGCCGCGCTGGTAATTGGCGCTACCGGTTATCTGATGGGGGACGCCTATACGCTGGCGGTCGCCGTATTCCTCATCGGTTTCGGCGTGGCCGGTGCGCAGAACGGCCTGAATCTGGTCTCCGCTACCCTTTACCCTACCGCCGCTCGCGTCACCGGAGTCAGCTGGGCGATGGCGAGCGGTCGCTTCGGCTCGATAGTCGGTTCAATGCTTGGCGCCTGGATGATCGTCGCGGCAGGGACGTCGGAGATGTTCTTCATCTGGCTGGCGCTGCCGGTACTGGTGGGCTCTGCCGCTATTTTCCTGCTCTACCGGCTCAGCGTGAACCGCCGCGTCCCTGTGCCAGACTCCGCGTTATCAAACTGATAAAACGAAAAAGCCGAGGCGACATCCGCAGGATGCAGCCTCGGCCAGCAATAAAAAAAGGGGCCGTGGCCCCTTTTCTCTTGTTCTGCTTTATTCCGCTTTCGCGGTAGCCGCTTCTTCAGTGCGGTACAGATGAACATCCATCTGCGGGAACGGAATGCCGATATTGTTGGCATCCAGCGCGCGCTTGAAGTTCTCCATCAGATCGAAGTATACGTTCCAGTATTCCGCATTGGTGGTCCAGGAACGGGTGACAAAGTTCAGTGAAGATGGCGCCATCTCGTTCAAGCGTACGGTTACGCCTTTGGCGTGCATGATGCGCTTGTCGGCAGCGATCACATCACCCAACACTTTTTTCACCACGTCGATATCGGCGTTATAAGCCACGCCAACCACGATGTCTACGCGGCGGTTTGGCTCGCGGGAATAGTTGATGATGTTGCCGGCGATGATTTTGCCGTTCGGCACCACGATGGTTTTGTTGTCTGCGGTACGCAGCGTGGTGGAGAAAATCTGCACCTGGTCGACGGTACCGGCTACGCCGCCCAGATCGACATATTCACCGGCACGCAGTGGACGGAAGGCCACCAGCAGCACGCCTGCAGCGAAGTTGGACAGTGAGCCCTGCAGCGCCAGGCCGACGGCCAAACCTGCGGCACCCAACACGGCGATCACCGAGGTGGTCTGAACGCCAACGCGCCCCAGCACGGCGATAAAGGTGAAGGCCAGAATGCCGTAACGCGCCATGGCAGACAGGAAGTCGGCAACCGTGGCGTCAATACCGCGCAGCTTCATCACCCGGCTTAATGCATTGCTGACTACGCGTGCAATGATCGAACCGATGATGAAAATAACGATCGCCGCGACGATGTTCACCGCGTACTGAATCAATAAGTCCTGGTTCTGCACCAGCCAGTTACCGGCACCATTAATGCCATCTACTACATTCAGATCTTTCATTCGTGTCGTCCTAACTTGTCCCTAAGGGGATAAACTCGCAAAAAAACTGACATCAGCCGTCAGTCGGAAACCACAGCCTTAGGTTAACCAACATTTCCACCGCATGCCAACCGTAAGCGTCAAAAATAGCCGAAACAGCCGCCACGCTTCTTCTATGCTGAACACACCGCTATCGCCTTTATAACGATAAGGAACTTCATCGGTTATGCACATTCCATCGTCAATCAAACACTACTGGCAGGTTCGGCCAAGGCTGCTGCTGTCCGTCGGTGCGGGCATTTTGTGCTACCTGCTGCTGCCCGCCACGCTTTCTGAGCTGCAGCGACTGATGCTCGGCTGGAACGTTTTGGCCTGGTGCTATCTGCTGTTTCTCTGGCGACTGATGTTGATCAGCACGCCAAAACACATCCGCCAACTGGCACGGGCACAGGATGAGAGCGCCAGTATGGTGCTGGCACTGGTCAGCATCGGTTGTCTGGTGAGCATTTTATCCATTCTGTTTGAGCTGAGCACCGCCAAACAGGTCAGCGATTCGCTGAAGACGCTGCATCTGGCGCTGACCGGCGCGACGCTGGTGGTGTCCTGGTTACTGCTGCCCACGGCATTTACCATGCACTATGCCCACCAGTTTTATCGTCAGGGTGCACAGCAGGATCCGCTGCCGCTGTTGTTTCCCGGCGACCTTAAGGAGCCTACCTATTGGGACTTTGCCTATTTCTCGTTCACCATCGCGGTGGCTTCGCAAACTGCCGACGTGGCCGTCGGTGCGGCCGAGGTGCGCAAAGTCGCTCTACTGCAATCGGTGATTTCCTTTGTTTTCAATCTGGTGATCCTGGGGCTGTCGATTAACGTCGGCGCCAGTCTGTTGGGCTAGCAACAAAAAAGGCTCCCCGAAGGGAGCCTTTCAATATGGCTAACAGCTGACCGAGATTACAGAACGTCTACTGCGTTCAGATCTTTGAAAGCCTGTTCCAGACGAGTAATCATGGAAGTCTGGGCTGAACGCAGCCATACGCGTGGATCGTAGTATTTCTTGTTCGGCTGGTCGGCGCCTTTCGGGTTGCCCAACTGGCCCTGCAGGTAAGCTTCGTTCGCTTTGTAGTACTGCAGGATACCGTCCCAGGTTGCCCATTGGGTGTCGGTATCGATGTTCATTTTGATCACGCCGTAACCTACGGATTCTTTGATCTCTGCGTCGGTAGAACCGGAACCGCCGTGGAACACGAAGTTCAGGCTGTTGTGCGGCAGATTGAATTTCTTGGACACGTAGTCCTGAGAATCACGCAGGATGGTCGGAGTCAGTTTAACGTTGCCTGGCTTGTATACGCCGTGCACGTTACCGAAGGACGCTGCGATGGTGAAGCGTGGGCTGATGGCGTTCAGTTTTTCGTACGCGTAAGCCACGTCTTCCGGTTGGGTGTACAGAGCGGATGCGTCCATATGGCTGTTGTCCACGCCATCTTCTTCACCGCCGGTGCAGCCCAGTTCGATTTCCAGGGTCATACCGATCTTCGCCATGCGAGTCAGGTATTTGCTGCAAATTTCGATGTTTTCTTCCAGGGACTCTTCAGACAGGTCGATCATGTGAGAAGAGAACAGTGGCTTACCGGTAGCCGCGAAGTGTTTCTCGCCAGCGTCCAGCAGGCCGTCCAGCCATGGCAGCAGTTTCTTCGCACAGTGGTCGGTGTGCAGAATAACCGGCACGCCGTAATGCTCAGCCATCTGGTGAACATGATGTGCACCAGAGATAGCGCCCAGAATTGCTGCACCCTGAGGAACGTCAGTCTTCACGCCTTTACCGGCGATGAACGCGGCACCGCCGTTAGAGAACTGTACGATTACCGGAGCACGCACCTTCGCTGCTGTTTCCAGCACGGCGTTGATGGAGTCGGTACCTACGCAGTTCACTGCTGGCAGAGCAAAGTTGTTCTCTTTAGCTACTGCGAATACTTTCTGAACGTCATCACCAGTGATGACACCCGGTTTTACGAAATCAAAAATTTTAGACATGTTACTTTGTCCTGTTTCGTCGGCCGTAGATGGATGTAAATCGATTTTTTCATGCCGCGCCGCATTATGCCGCGCGGTATAAAACAAACGGGCGGCTTTCGCCTCCCGTTGTCTGAATTACTGCTTAGCGCGCTCTTCCAGCATCACGACCGCCGGTAACGCTTTACCTTCCACGAATTCCAGGAAGGCGCCGCCGCCGGTTGAGATGTAGGAAATCTTGTCAGCAATGCCGAACAGGTCGATTGCTGCCAGGGTGTCGCCGCCGCCTGCGATAGAGAAGGCTTCGCTGTCTGCGATAGCGCGAGCGACAATTTCGGTGCCCTTACGGAAGTTAGGGAACTCGAATACGCCAACCGGGCCATTCCACAGAATGGTTTTGGCGTTCTTCAGGATAACGGCCAGACGCTCGGCTGAGACGTCGCCCATATCCAGAATTTGCTCGTTGTCCTGAATTTCGTTCGCCTGCTTCACGGTCGCAACCGCAGTTTCAGAGAACTCGGTCGCCACGCGCACGTCGGTCGGAACCGGAATGTCGCAGGTTTCCAGCAGTTTCTTGGCGTTGTCGATCAGATCAGGTTCGTACAGAGACTGGCCCACGTTGTTGCCCTGCGCCGCCACGAAGGTGTTGGCGATGCCGCCACCGACGATCAGCTGATCGGCGATTTTGGACAGGGAATCCAGTACGGTCAGTTTGGTGGAAACTTTAGAACCACCCACGATGGCAACCATCGGACGGGCTGGGTTGCCCAGCGCTTTACCCAGCGCTTCCAGCTCTGCAGACAGCAGCGGGCCGGCACAGGCAACAGGCGCGAACTTGCCCACGCCATGGGTGGAAGCCTGTGCACGGTGTGCGGTGCCGAAGGCGTCCATCACATACACGTCACACAGTGCCGCATATTTCTTGGACAGGGTTTCGTCGTCTTTTTTCTCGCCCTTGTTGAAACGGACGTTTTCCAGCACGACCAGCTCGCCTTCTGCAACATCAACGCCATCCAGGTAGTCTTTAGCCAGACGTACCGGGTTTTTCAGGTGTTCTTTCAGATAGTTGACAACAGGCAGCAGGGAGAATTCTTCGTTGTACTCGCCTTCGGTAGGACGACCCAGGTGGGAAGTTACCATCACGCGGGCGCCTTGTTTCAGCGCAGCTTCAATAGTCGGCAGGGAGGCACGGATACGTGCATCGGAAGTCACTTTACCGTCTTTCACTGGAACGTTCAGATCGGAGCGGATCAGAACGCGTTTACCTGCCAGATCCAGATCGGACATGTTAATTACAGACATGGTGAACCCTCTTGGTTGATTCTCTATAAAGTTGCCTGAGCGGCGCACCGGCCAGTGCCGATGCCGCCGTACTAGAAACCGCTTGCGGCCATTGCCCGTGTTGTATCCAACATCCGGTTGGCAAAGCCCCATTCATTATCACACCAGACCAAGGTCTTGATCAGGTGTTGTCCGCTGACCCGAGTCTGCGTACCGTCGACGATAGCGCTGTGCGGGTCATGGTTAAAATCGATCGAGACTAATGGTAGTTCCGTATAGTCAACTATACCACGAAAAGATCCCCGTGCGGCCATTTGCAACAGCTGGTTGACCTCTGCCACTTTCACCGCCGAACTGACGCTGACGCTGAGATCGATGGCCGTCACGTTGATGGTTGGTACACGTACGGAAATCGCTTCAAAACGATCGCAAAACTGCGGAAAAACGCGGGTAATACCGGCGGCCAGCTTGGTGTCGACCGGAATAATCGACTGGCTCGCCGCGCGGGTGCGCCGCAAATCCTGGTGATAGGCGTCTATCACTGGCTGATCGTTCATTGAGGAGTGAATGGTGGTCACCGTGCCCGACTCGATGCTGTAGGCATCGTCCAGCAGTTTGATCACCGGAATAATGCAGTTGGTGGTGCATGACGCATTGGACACGATGCGGTGTTCCGCCAGCAGCGTCTGATGGTTGACGCCAAACACGATGGTGGCGTCCAGATCGTTGCCGCCGGGGTGAGCGAACAACACTTTTTTCGCCCCCGCCGCCAGATGGGCCTCGCCATCCGCCCGACTGCCGTACACGCCGCTGCAGTCCAGCACCACATCAACGCCCAGCTCGCCCCAGGGAAGCTGTTCCACCGCCGGCTGATGCAGCAAACGAATGGTATCGTCCCCGACGGTCAACATGTCGCATTCCTGGCGAACATCCCAGGCAAAACGGCCATGGCTGGAGTCGTATTTCAGCAGGTGGGCCATCCCCTCGGCGTTCGCCAATTCGTTGATCGCCACCACGGAAATTTCCGCTCTTCGTCCCGATTCATACAGTGCGCGTAAAACGCTGCGGCCTATGCGGCCAAAGCCGTTTATCGCTATGCGGATTGTCATGCTGCTCCTGAAAAAGGGCCTTCTCACACCGGGCATGCTCACCCTATCTGAGAGAGCGCTGATAGGTTATCAAGCTTACTCGCATAGAGTACTTTAGCGCACCGCCTGCTGTGAATCGCCACGTCGCATTATTCCTTCCATCAGCCGCGTGTTCATCACCTTCACTCCGGCGTTTCAGTTGAATTCCGATACAACTGAAACGCTTCAGCTGAGCATAAACCAAAGTTTTGCCAAAAGGAACAGATGCGACAGCTCGCCTGACAACTGATCGACACTTTGCGGGAATAAAATGATCTGGCGCACACTTTTGCCTCCTCCTTGCCCTAGCGACGCGCCAGGTATTCCGACAACAACGAGGCTTCGCCATAGTGTTGGCGGAAATAATCGCGCAAAAATTCGACGGTCACCCGCACCTTCGCCGAGGTCGCCAGGCGTGAAACGTACACCGCCCAAATATCTGCCGGCTGGTAGTAGTCCGGCAGGATATGCACCAGCCAGCCATTTTCAATACTCTCTCGTACGTCCCAGAAAGAGCGTAGCGCAACGCCCTGTCCGT
Source organism: Serratia sp. AXJ-M (assembly GCF_046531865.1). NCBI lineage: Bacteria > Pseudomonadati > Pseudomonadota > Gammaproteobacteria > Enterobacterales > Yersiniaceae > Serratia > Serratia sp. AXJ-M. The sequence continues at coordinate 4,359,893 of NZ_CP059394.1, forward strand.
CCAGGCACCATTGATGCACAATTTCACCGTTGTTGGATGACAGCCCGCCGGTCACCTTCACCGCCTCCTCCCCTTGCGGCCCCTGCAGTCGCCACAGCCCAAAAGGATGGTCACGCTCTTTAATTGCCAGACATGCGCGTCCGGAAAGCTCGCTCAAGGTTTTCGGTGTGCCGTAACGCTGCAGGTATTGCGGAGACGCGCACAAAATGCGTTGGTTCTGCGCCAGCTTGCGGGCAATCAGATTGGGGGCAATGTCATCACCGATGCGGATATCCAGGTCAAAACCTTCGCTGACCAAATCCACCAGCCGATCGGAAACGTCCAGCCGCAGTTCAAGCGCCGGGTATTCCAGCGCCAGCGCCGACAGTGCCGGGCCGACAAAACGCCGACCGAAGCCGAAACTGCTGACAATACGCAACGTACCTTGCGGTGCCTGACGGGCGTCGGAAAGCTCATCCATCATTTGATCGACGTCGTTCAGAATGCGTTGTGCCCACTCGTAAATGCGCTCGCCATCTTCGGTGATCGCCACCCGGCGCGTAGTGCGGTGCAGCAACGACACGTCCAGCGCCTTTTCCAACAGCGCAATACGTTTGCTGATGAATGCCGGTGAAACGCCCAGCTCGTCGGCGGCGGCGGCAAAACCGGCGCGGCGCGCCACCAACACAAACACCCGCAGGTCACTCAGGATAGGTAGATTATTCATGATTCGTGTTTTATGTTTCACCGTTTCCAGCATTGATTAACAGTTAGTCAATTATAGGATGGAAGGGATGTCAATCGCCCCTCTTCACAAGTGAGATCCTATGAGCAAAAGCTATAAAATCGCCGCCATACCGGGAGACGGTATTGGCCAGGAAGTGATGCCGGAAGGCATTCGGGTGTTGCAAGCTGCTGCCGCGCGTTGGGATTTGTCCCTGGAGTTTGAAACCTTCGAATGGGCCAGCTGCGATTATTACCTTCAGCACGGCCAGATGATGCCGGACGATTGGTTCGAGCAACTACAAGGCTTTGACGCCGTCTATTTTGGTGCCGTCGGCTGGCCGGACAAGGTGCCGGACCATATCTCGCTGTGGGGCTCATTGCTAAAATTCCGTCGCGATTTCGATCAGTACGTCAACCTGCGTCCGGTGCGCTTGTTCCCCGGCGTGCCCTGCCCGCTGGCAAATAAGAACCCGGGGGATATCGATTTTTACGTGGTGCGTGAAAATACCGAAGGGGAGTACTCGTCGCTCGGCGGCCGAATGTTTGAAGGCACAGAACGCGAAATGGTGATCCAGGAGTCGGTGTTCACCCGCCACGGCGTCGACCGCCTTTTGAAATACGCCTTTGAGCTGGCGCAACAACGCCCGCGCAAGACGCTCACCGCCGCCACAAAATCCAACGGAATGGCGATCAGCATGCCGTATTGGGATGAACGTGTAGCCGCCATGGCGCAGCAGTATCCGGACATTCGCTGGGACAAACAGCATATCGATATTCTTTGCGCGCGCTTCGTGCTGCAACCCGAACGTTTCGACGTGGTGGTAGCCTCCAACCTGTTCGGCGACATCCTGTCCGATCTTGGCCCGGCCTGCGCCGGCACTATCGGTATCGCGCCTTCGGCCAACCTGAACCCCGAGCGCAATTTTCCGTCATTGTTCGAGCCGGTGCACGGTTCCGCACCGGATATTTTCGGCAAAAAAATCGCCAACCCTGTCGCCATGATCTGGGCCGGTGCCATGATGCTGGACTTCCTCGGTAAGGATGAACCACGCTATCGCCAGGCGCATGACGGTATTCTCGCCGCCATCGAACAGGTTATCGCCTGCGGGCCACGTACCCCGGACATGCACGGCGATGCCACCACCCAGCAGGTCGGTCAGGCGATCGCCGCCCTGCTTTAACCTCAGGCCTTGGGGAAAATCCACAGGTGCTCTGCCGGCAAGGACAGCCGGCAAAGCGTCTGTCCGCGCACTTCGGTGCCATAAGCCCGCACCACGAAATCTTCAGCAACGGTGCGGAACAGGTATTCCCAACGATCGCCCAGGTACATGCTGGTCAGCAGTGGCAACTCCAGTTGGTTGCCCTGGGGATCCTCACCCAGGCGCACGCGTTCTACCCGGATCACCGCCGTGGCTTCATCGCCAACCTTTACCCCTGCGCCTGCCATGCCCCACAGCGCCCAATCTTTCCCTTCGATGCGCGCCTTGCCCTCGCTCATCTCGGTGATTTTGCCGAACAGGCGGTTATTGCTGCCCATAAACTCGGCGGTAAACAGGGTCGAGGGGGAGCCGTACATTTCCTGTGGCGTGCCCTGCTGTTCGATCTTGCCGTTGTTGAGCAACAAAATGCGATCGGAAATGGCCATCGCCTCGTTCTGATCGTGGGTCACCATCAGCGCCGACAACCCCAGCTTGATAATCAGTTCACGCAGAAACACCCGCGCCTCTTCGCGCAGCTTGGCATCCAGGTTGGATAGCGGCTCATCCAGCAGGATCACCGGCGGGTTGTACACCAACGCCCGACCAATCGCCACGCGCTGCTGCTGGCCGCCGGACAGCTGATGCGGATGGCGTTTGCCCAGATGTCCCAGTCCCAGTTGATCCAGCACCCCTTGCACCCGCTGGGTAATTTCCGCCGTGGAAACTTTGCGTAATTTCAGCGGATAGGCGACGTTCTCAAACACGGTTTTATGCGGCCACAGGGCATAGGACTGGAATACCAGCCCGAGGTTGCGCTCCTCCGCCGGGATCTCGCTGCGCGCAGTGCCGTCATACACCTTATTGCTGCCAATGGTAATGCTGCCCTGCGTTGGCTTCTCCAGCCCGGCGACCGCCCGCAACAGCGTCGTTTTACCGCTGCCCGACGGCCCCAGCAGCGAAACCACCTCGCCGCGCTTGAGCTGCATCGAAACGCCTTTCAGCACCGGGTTGTCGCCGTAGGTCAAATGCAGGTTCTCTACCGAAAGTTCAATCATGTAATTTCACTCCAAAGCGCAAGGCGATCCCCAGCCCCAGCACCACCAGCAGGATGTTAATGAAGGAGAGCGCGGCCACGATATCAATAGCGCCCGCCGCCCACAGCGAAACCAGCATCGAACCTATGGTTTCGGTGCCTGGAGACAACAGGTAAACCCCGGTGGAATACTCTCGCTCGAAAATCAGGAACATCAGCAACCACGAGCCGATCAGGCCGTAGCGCGACAGCGGAATAGTCACGTGACGAGTGATCTGCCCACGGGACGCACCGGCACTGCGCGCAGCCTCTTCCAGTTCAGGGCCGACCTGCAACAGCGTCGAGGAGATCAACCTCAGGCCGTAGGCCATCCACACCACGGTATACGCCAGCCAAACGCTGAAGATGGTGCTGCGCAAAGAACGTAGCCAGACAATCAGGTTTTCCCGCAGCCATTCGGCGACCGGCAGGGCCGATAACCAGCCCTCTTTCAGCGACTTGTCCAGCCACATCGGCAGGAACAGGAACACCCACAGGAACGCCAGCCCCGCCAGCAAACCCGGCACCGCACGCGGTACCAGCACGCTGTAATCGAGAAAACGGGTAGCGCCGTCGGGTTTGCGGTGCATGGCAATGCCGATGAACAGATAACAGACTACCGCCAGAGCACCGCCGATCACCCCTATCGCCATCGAGTTGACGATGGCTCGCAACAGGTTGGGTTGCTGCCAGATGGTGCGGAAGGTATTGAGCGACAGCTCGTCCCAGATAGAAACACCCACGCCCCAGTTGGAAATAAAGGCACGCAGCACCACGCCCACCAGTGGCACACCTATGGTCACCGTCAGCCAAAACACCACCACCGCACCGGCGACCCAGCGCCATTTGCCCAGCGGCAGCGCCCGCGCCTGCGACGCCTTGCCCTTGACGGTGACGAAACGGTTGGCGGTACGCATCAGACGGCGCTGCAACATTACCAGCGGAATGGTGATGCAAATCAGCACCACCGCCACTGCCGCCATCAGGTGGTAAGACGGCGTGCCCAGCTTGTTGGTCAGTTGATACAGGTAGGTCGCCAGCACCAGGTTCCCTTCGGGATCGCCCAGCACCAGCATCAGGCCGAACACCTCCAGCCCGAGAAAGAACAGCAATACGCCAGCATACAGAATCGAAGGGCGCACCATCGGCAAACTGACGGCCGTCATGACCTGCAAGGGCGAAGCCCCTGCCGTACGAGCGGCCTCCTCCACGTCTGAGCCGACGCTGCGCAAGGCCGAGGAAATATAAAGATAAGCGTGCGGCACGTGGGTTAATCCGGCAATGACCACAATGCTGGCCATCGAGTAGATATTCCAGGGCACAAAGCCCAGCAGCGATTCCGCCCATAGCGAGAAGAAGCCGACCGGCCCGGCGGCCACCACGTAGCCAAAGCCCAGCACCATCGGTGAGACAAAGATCGGCACCAGGATCAGCGGTTCAATAAACCGACGACCGGGCAAATCGGTTCTGACCATCAAAAAGGCCAGAATACCTCCCAGCGGAATGGCGATCACCACTAAGCCAAAGGCCAGGATAAAGCCACTTTTCAGCGCCTTGTAAAAGTCGGGATCGGTAAAAATAAACTCGAACGCCTCAAGGCTAAAAACCTTGGAGGGCGAAAAAAAAGGTGCGGAGAGAAAACTTTGAATCACGATAAATGACAGCGGAACATAGATAACCAGCGCGGTTATCACCACCACCAAGCCACGCGGCAGGCTCTGCCACTTTCTGCGCCATGTATTCATAATCTATCCCAATGGTTGTAAACATCGACCACCAAAGGGCGCGCGCCTCCCTGGCAGACGCGCGTCCGGAGCCTGTCCTAATTTATTTTGCCGCGGCGGTACGCCATTGCTTGATGTAGTCCAGCCGTTTGGCCGGCTGCAGGTACTCCAACAGGCTTTCGTCCACCGGAATAGGCTTCAGCGCGTTGCCAAGCATTTTGGTCATGCCGTCGATGTCGTTTTTGCCTTCAATGTCATTACGGATAGAGGGAATATCGGCCTGGTTGGCGAGAATGCTCTGGCCCTTTTCCGACAATACGTAGTTAAGCCAAAGTTTTGCCGCGTTGCTGTTGGCAGCCTCTTTGCTGATAAAGGACACGCGCGACAGCACCAGGGTGTAATCTTTCGGGTAAGCGATGCCCAGAGAAGGGTCAGTTTTGGCGCGGGCTTCGGCGTAGGAACCCAGAATGTTGAAACCAATCAGGTTTTCACCGGACGATACCCTTTCCATCATGGTACCGGTGGACGACTGCACGGCCAGACCGCCTTTGGCAACGTCAGCCAGCGTAGCGAAATAGTTCGGATCGGCCTTGAAGTCCTGCACCGACAGCATGAAGCCCAACCCTGATTTTTCAATGTCATAGGTCGTGACTTTCTTTTTAAACTTGTCGGTTTGACTGGCGATCAGCTTTGCCAGCGCAGCGTGCGAGTCCGGCACATCCCCCTGCGGGATCAGCCGTTTGTTATAAATGAAGACCACCGGCTCATAGGTGGTGCCGTAGGCTCTCTCTTTCCAGACCGCCCACTTGGGCAGTTGGCCCTGTTCCGGCGAGGCGTATTCTTGCGCATAGTCGGTTGCCAGCTTCAGCGCGGTATCCATCGACGAACTCCACACCACGTCACCGCTGGTGCCACCCGCCGCCTGTTCGCTGATATAGCGGTTATACAGCTCGGTGCTGTTCATGTCGTTGTATTCGACCTTAACGCCCGGATACAGCGCTTCGAACCCCTGAATCAACGGTCCTGCGGCTTTGGTATCCGTGGTGGAATACACCACTACCTTGCCCTCTTTCTTCGCGCCATCCACAATTTTCTGATAGTCGGCTGGATAGCCTGCAGGGAACTCAGCGTAAGCAGGCACTGCACCCAGTACCGCCATCGCCACCACCGACGCGCCGATTCTTGTTAACATAATCAACTCCTGGTTACATTTAATAAACTAAAAATTAACATATAGTTAATAAGTGTTCTTAAGCAACGCCGTTGATTTTTTATCTTCGTATTTTGTGAGGTTGGGCGATTTTTGGGCAAGAAAAAGCCCGGCAAGATGCCCGGGCTCAGATTGATGACAAAGTCCTTTGCAGTTAAAAATTCCGATCTGGGGACGAATAAAAACAAAGGATTATGTCTTCAGATTTACCCCAAACAGCCGAAAACCACGTTTTTCGGCTGTTTGTCATTAGACTAAGCCCGGCAAGGTGCCGGGCCTGGGGTAATGCGACGCGAGATGCCTTATTTCAGCAGTGCCTGCGCCTTGGCCACCACGTTATCCACGGTGAAGCCGAACTCTTTGAACAGCTGCTCTGCCGGTGCCGACTCACCAAAGGTGGTCATGCCCACGATAGCGCCGTTCAGGCCCACGTACTTGTACCAGTAGTCCGCGATACCCGCTTCCACCGCCACGCGGGCAGTGACCGCCGCCGGCAGCACGGATTCACGGTAAGCCGCGTCCTGCTTGTCGAAGGCGTCGGTAGACGGCATCGAGACCACGCGCACCTTGGTGCCCGCCGCGCTCAGCTTGTCTGCCGCTTCCACGGTGATGCCCACTTCCGAACCGGTGGCAATCAGGATGACGTCCGGCGTACCGGCACAGTCCTTCAGCACGTAGCCGCCGCGGTAAACGTTGGCCAGCTGCTCCGCGGTACGCGGCTGCTGGGTCAGGTTCTGACGCGAGAAAATCAGCGTGGTCGGGCCGTCATTGCGCTCGATGCCGTACTGCCAGGCAATCGCCGATTCCACCTGGTCACACGGACGCCAGGTGCTCATGTTCGGGGTCACGCGCAGGCTGGCAATCTGCTCAACCGGCTGGTGCGTCGGGCCGTCTTCGCCCAGACCGATGGAGTCGTGGGTATAAACGAACACGTTGCGGATTTTCATCAGCGCCGCCATGCGCACCGCGTTACGGGCGTATTCCACGAACATCAGGAAGGTCGCGGAGTACGGCAGGAAGCCGCCGTGCAGCGCGATGCCGTTGGTGATGGCGGTCATGCCGAACTCGCGCACGCCGTAGTGGATGTAGTTACCCGCCGGGTCAACGTTCAGCGCTTTCGAGCCGGACCACATGGTCAGGTTGCTTGGCGCCAGGTCAGCGGAGCCGCCGAGGAACTCAGGCAGCACCTTGCCGAAGGCTTCCAGCGCGTTCTGCGAGGCCTTGCGGCTGGCGATGTTGGCCGGGTTGGCCTGCAGCTGCTCGACGAAGGCTTTGGCGTCGGCTTTCCAGTTGGCCGGCAGTTCACCGTTCATGCGGCGTTTGAACTCGGCAGCCAGTTCCGGGAAGGCCTTGGCGTAGGCGGCGAACTTGTCGTTCCAGGCCGCTTCTTTCGCCTTGCCGGCTTCTTTGGCATCCCACTGGGCATAGATGTCCTGCGGGATTTCGAAGGCGGCATATTTCCAGCCCAGGGCTTCGCGGGTGGCGGCCACTTCGGCGGCGCCCAGTGCAGCACCGTGCACGTCGTGGGTACCGGCCTTGTTCGGGGAGCCGAAACCAATCACGGTTTTGCACATCAGCAGGGACGGCTTGTCGGTGACCTTGCGGGCTTCTTCAATCGCGGCCTTGATGGCATCCGGGTTGTGGCCGTCCACGTGACGCACCACGTGCCAGCCGTAGGCTTCAAAGCGCTCGGCGGTGTTGTCGGTGAACCAGCCTTCCACGTGACCGTCGATGGAGATGCCGTTGTCATCGTAGAACGCAGTCAGTTTGCCGAGCTTGAGGGTACCGGCCAGGGAACAGACTTCGTGAGAGATGCCTTCCATCATGCAGCCGTCGCCCATAAAGGCGTAGGTGTGGTGGTCGACCACGTCATGGCCCGGGCGGTTGAACTGCGCGGCCAGGGTGCGTTCGGCAATGGCGAAGCCGACGGCGTTGGCGATGCCCTGGCCCAGTGGGCCGGTAGTGGTTTCCACGCCTGGGGTGTAGCCGTATTCCGGGTGACCCGGGGTTTTGGAGTGCAGCTGGCGGAAGTTTTCCAGCTCGCTCATCGGCAGGTCGTAGCCGGTGAGGTGCAGCAGGCTGTAAATCAGCATGGAGCCATGGCCGTTGGAGAGGACGAAGCGGTCACGGTCAGCCCAGTGCGGGTTGGTCGGGTTGTGGTTCAGGTAGTCACGCCACAGGACTTCGGCGATGTCCGCCATGCCCATAGGTGCACCCGGGTGGCCGGAATTTGCTTTTTGTACGGCGTCCATGCTGAGTGCGCGGATGGCGTTGGCAAGCTCTTTACGAGAGGACATGTTTTACTCCAGGTCGGATTAAAAAATCAGTCAAGTTTTCTATTTTCTCAGACTCCGCATTAAAACGGCAATCCCTAATACCAAATGAGAGCGAGTTCACAACTTATTAGCACAATTGGTCGGTTTTTCGGAATAACACTATTTTCCCGATTGTCGGCGTACACTAGTCTCAAGCGGCAAGATTTCCCTAAACTAAAATGACACGACCCCCTTGTTACTCTCACAGGAAAATGGCTTTATGAAGATCCGTACCTCTTTGATTGCATTAAGCATTGCCACTTTGGTAAGCGGCTGTCAAAACCTGAACACCGATACCCTGATGCAGTCTGGCGCGCAGGCGTTCCAGGCCGCGACGCTGAGCAATAACGACGTAAAAATCCTGAGTGATAAATCCTGCGCAGAGATGGACAGCAAGGCACAAATCGCGCCGGCCGACAGTACCTATGCCAAACGCCTGAACAAAATCGCGGCGGCGTTGGGAGATAATATCAACGGCACGCCGGCCAACTATAAGGTCTACGTCACAAAAGACGTGAATGCCTGGGCAATGGCCAACGGCTGTATCCGCGTTTACAGCGGGCTGATGGACATGATGACCGACAATGAAGTGGAAGGCGTGCTGGGCCACGAAATGGGCCACGTGGCGCTGGGCCATACCCGCAAAGCAATGCAGGTCGCTTACGGCACCGTGGCATTGCGTACCGCAGCGGCCTCGACCGGCGGCATCATAGGTTCGCTGTCGCAGTCACAGTTGGCGGATATGGGCGAGAAGCTGGTTAACGCTCAGTTCTCCCAAAAACAGGAAAGCGAAGCCGATGACTATTCGTTCGATCTGCTGAAACAACGCGGCATCGACCCGAACGGCCTGGTCACCAGCTTTGAAAAACTGGCTAAAATGGAGGCCGGCCGTCAGAGCAGCATGTTCGACGATCACCCCGCTTCCGAAGCGCGCGCACAGCATATTCGCGAGCGCATCGCAGCAGGCAAGTAAAACACAACGCCCGGCAGATGCCGGGCGTTTTTCATTTCATCAGTACAATGTCTTTTGCGGTGGCCCGGCGAAGGTTAGCGGCCCAATGCTGTTCATATCCACTTCCACCACCGACGGCCCCGGATAATTAATCGCTTCCGCCAGCACGCCGTTGAACTGCGCCGCGCTGTCCACTTTCCACGCCTTCAGCCCCATCGCCTCGGCAACCTGGGTAAATGCGGGAGTGTGCAGTTCGTTATAATACTGACGGCCGGCAAAATACTTGTCCTGAATGCCCCGCATCACGCCGTAACCGCCGTCGTTCATGATCAACAGGGTAATATTGGCCTGCTCCTGCGCCATGGTTGCCAGTTCGCCCAGGCCTAACGCCAGCCCCCCGTCCCCGACCAGCCCCACCACCTTGCGCTGCGGGTTGGCGATCGCCGTGCCAATCGCCATTGGCAGACCCATGCCAATCGCCCCGGCCAGCGAGTGAATGTTGCAGAGCGGCGAAATGGCGCGGAACAAACGGCTGCCCCACACGCTGCCGGAAACGGTGATATCACGCACCAACAGACCGTCCTGCGGCAACGCAGCGGCGATGGCGTCGTTCAATTTTGCATACTCTCCCGACTGCTGGCGCAGCGCACTTTCCGCCTGCTGTATCGCCGTGGCTATCTCGGCATCCCACTCGGCATTCACTTTTTCACCCGGGCTCAAACGAGCAGCCAGCGCGTTAAGCAAGGCGCCGCAGTCACCGTTGATTTGCTCGTCGGCCAGATAGTTGCGGTTGGCCGCCGCCGGATCGATATCAATTTGAACCAGCGGGCGCGGCAGCGGCAACGTCCAGGTACGCGTCTCATTGCTGCGCAAGCGTGAACCGGCCACCAGCGTCAAATCGCACTGCGTCAGGATCGCCTCAATGCTCGGTGAGTTGTGGAACGCACGCAGGCTGCGCGGATGACTATCAGGCAGGATACCGCGCCCATGGGTGCTGGAGATCACCACCATGCCGGCATCCGCCAGTTTGCGTACCGCATCGGCGCAGGCCAGCGCACCGCCACCCAACCACAGCAATGGGCGTTTGGCCTGTTTCACCCGCTGATACAGGCGCTCAACCGCCTCGTCACTGGCCGCCGGCAGCGGCGCAGGCGCCACGGGCTGGCTCAGCACCGAACTGGAAACCAGGCTACTTTGAATATCGATCGGGATCTCGACCGCCACCGGGCCACAAGGCACCGTCTGCGCATCGAGGATAGCCCGCTGGATCACGGCCACCGCCTGTTCCGCTGAGTTGACCCGATATGCGCGTTTGGAGCAGGCGCGCAGGAAACCCAGCTGATCGCGGGTCTCATGAATGAACCCGGCGTCGGCATCCAGATAGGCCTTCTCCACCTGGCCGGTAATGTGCAGCAACGGCGTGTTGGCATTCAGCGCTTCGATCATGGCACCGACCGCATTGCCGGCCCCCGCGCCCGTGCTGGTCAAGGCTACGCCCAGACCGGAGAAACGGCCGTGGGCATCGGCCATGGTGACCGCGCCCGCTTCGCCACGCGCCGGTACGAAACGGATGTTGCCACGTTGCCCTACCGCATCGGCAATCGGCAGATTATGAATCGAAATGATGCCGTACATCGCCGACACCTCGTACTGTTCCAGAGTCCGGGCTATCGCCTCGCCAACCGTTATTTTATCGCTCATCATCTGCCTTCTTATTGTGTTCGTTGTAGGGGGTACGCACCGTCGCTCAAAGCTAATCGCTCCAGCGGTTCGCCTGATGGCTCAGCGCCAGGTAAAGGCTTTTCTGCTGCATATAGGCCTTGATGCCGTGCAGACCCTTTTCGCGGCCCAGACCGCTCTCTTTGAAACCGCCGAAAGGCGTAGAAATAGAGAATGTTTTGTAGGTGTTGATCCACACGGTGCCGGTTTCCAATTGTTCCGCCAGCGCCATCGCCCGCGGGAAATCCCGGCTCCAAATCCCGGCGGCCAACCCGTACACCGAATCGTTGGCTTGCTCGATCAACTGTTGTTCGTTATCGAACGGTAGTGCCACCAGTACCGGACCAAAAATCTCTTCCTGGCAAGCGCGGGCACGGTTACTCAACCCTTCGATAATCGTTGGCAGGTAATAGCTGCCGCCGGCCAGCAGCGGATCGGCCGGCGCTTCGCCGCCTATCACCACCCGGCCGCCTTCTTGCTGCGCCAGCGCCACATAATCCGCCACGCTTTGGCGATGCTTGTCGTTAATCAGCGGGCCGAGGTGCACGCCCGGCGTCAGCGGATTGCCGACCCGCAGCCCGGCCGCCAGCTCGCTCAGGCGCGCCAGCAGCGGCTGATATAGCGAGCGGTGCACAAACAGCCGCGAGCCGGCAATGCAGGCCTGGCCAGCGGAGCTGAAAATGCCGTAGCAGATCCCGCGAGCCGCCTGTTCCAAATCGGCGTCCTCCAGCACGATGGTCGGTGACTTGCCGCCCAGCTCCAGCGAGGTAGGGATCAGCTTCTCGGCGGCGATATGCGCCAAATGGCGACCGGTATTGGTCCCCCCGGTAAAAGAAATCTTTTTCACTAACGGGTGACGCGCCAGCGCCTCGCCAATCACCGAGCCTTTGCCCGGCAGCACGCTAAGCAGTCCGGCGGGCAGGCCTGCCTGCTCAAACAGTTCCGCCAGCTTTAGCGCCATCAGCGGTGTCGCTTCGGCCGGTTTGAGGATCACCGCATTGCCCGCCGCCAGTGCGGGGGCCACCTTTTGCATTTCACTGGCGATTGGCGAGTTCCACGGCGTAATGGCCGCGATCACGCCCAGCGGCTGATACTGGCTCAGCGTCATGATCTCCGCGCTGCGCTGGGTCGGCAGTTCGCCCTCCAGCACCTCGCAGGCAGCGGCAAAGTAGCGAGCCGTCGCCGCCGCGCTGGCCACCAGCCCACGGGTTTCCGCCAGGGGTTTGCCGTTGTCGCGGGTCTGCAGCTGCGCCAACTCTTCCAGTTGCGCCATAATCAGGTTGCTGACGCGGTACAGAATGTTGGCTCGCTGATGCGGCACCAGCCCACGCCACTCGGGGGCCCGCCAGGCGCGTTCAGCCGCGGCTACCGCATCATTGACGTCTTCAATACTGGCGGCACGCAGCCGCGCATTCACGCTGCCGTCGGCCGGGAACTGCGAGGCCATTTCATCGCCACGCCCTTCACACCAACGCCCAGCCACAAAAATCTTTAACCTTTCCATACTCGCTCCTGCCGTTCAGGCAATAAAACCACCGTCGATCAGACGGCGGCAGGCTTGTACCGCGCTCAGCGCCGCCAGGGTTGATGTCTTGGGATTGCTTGCCAGCGGGTTGCCGCTCAGCTCAATGTGAAACTCACCGAAATTGCCGCACACCTGCAGCCGGTGGGTATTGCGTCGGGTCGCGGGATCGACCAGCAACCGCACCCGGGTGGCGTCCATTCCCAGGCCGTTGAGCGCAATGGTTGCCGCTACATTGGCGTTCGCCGGGAATAACCGCGCCGCCTCCCGTGCCGAGCCTTCGAAAAACACCTGCGCCTCGCTTACCGCATCGAGATCAATCAATTGCTCTGCCATACTGCCGCGCCAGCTGGCCGGACTTTTACACGCCTGATAAGTGACGCTGTCCAGACCGCCCTCACGTGCCGACGCCAAGCCGTCCATGCCCGCCACCGCACCGGACAGCACGATCACCTGGCCCCGATGCTGCCGACAGGCTTGCTGCAAACGCTGCTGCAACGCGGCATCCGCTAATGCGCCGGTAGAGATCACCGCTAAAGGCCAACCGCGCGTGACCACCGCCTCACCGAACTCCGCCACCGCCTGCTGGCTGGCGCACTCCAGCACCAGATCCGGTTTTTCAGCACAGTGGTCGGGGTGGGTTAACGCCTGCACCTGGCCACCAAAGGCGTTGGCAATCGCCGCATGATGAGCCGCACGCGCGACAATCCAGCCAACGCTCACCCCGTCCGGCAGGCGGGACAGCACTTCTGTGGCCATTGCGCCGTAACCAATCATCATGATCTTCTTCATCTTTTCAGCCTCTGCGGTTAAAGATGGCGGTTAAAGCCGCCGGAGACGTCCAGCGCGGCCCCGGTGGTAAAGGACGCCAGAGGCGAAGCCAGGAACAACAGCGCCCGTGCCGGCTCCTGCGGTTTTCCCAGGCGTTTCATCGGGATGCCGCGTCGTTCGGCAATCGCCGCCGTCCACTGCTCCCAGCTTTGATCTTTATCGCTGCGCTCGTCGAAGCGGCGGCGCCACTGGCCGGACTCCACCATGCCCAACAGGATCGAGTTGACGCGAATCCCCTTGTCCACCAGCTCTTTCGACAGCGTCAGCGTCATGTTGAGCAGTGCCGCACGCGCTGCCGAGGTGGCGATCATGTGTTCTTCCGGCTGCAAGGCCAAAAGCGAATTCACACAGGTGATGGAAGCGATATCCGAACGCTCCAACGCCGGCAAAAATGCCTGCACCGGGTTAATCACGCCGAACAGCTTTAGCTCCGCCTCATGCAGCCAGGCGGTGCGCGGCGTTTGATCAAAATGCGCAACGAACCCCTGGCCAGCGTTGTTGATCAACAAATCTACGCCGCCGAAGCGTGCAGTCACCTGGGCGGCAAACTGCGTTACCTGCGACTCATCCAGCACGTCGCAGCACAGTGCCAGGATCTCCGCCTGCGGAAACTCATGGCGCAGGCTGGCTTCGGCACCGGCCAGTTTGTCCGGATTGCGGCCGCAAAATGCCACCTTCGCGCCTTCCGCCAGCAGCAGACGCAGGGTTTCGAAACCGATGCCCGACGAACCGCCGGTGACCACCGCGACCCGTTTCTCAAGCTGAAAATTCATGGTTGAATTGCTCCCGTAAAATCCTGCAGATAGCGGTTAAATTGCCCCGGCGCATCGAGATAGCTGGCATGCCCGGCCCCCTCAATCAGGCGCAGTGTCGCGTCCTGCTGTTGCGCCAGCATCGCCGCCGCTTCCGGTGGCGTGATCCGATCGCAGTCACCGCACCACACCTGCAACGGGCCGCGGTACTGCGCCAGATAGCGGCCGATATCGTCGTTGGCCAGCATCCAGGCGGCATTGAGAAACCCCTCGGGATCCAGCTGCTGCATGCCGTTGCGTACCCAGGCAATATCTTGGGGATCCGCAGCTTCACGCAGTAACGCCGCCGCCCGCTGCTCGCCGTAGCCCTGCGGCCCAAGCTGCTCAATCATCTGTTTTCTCTGGCTATAAACCTGTTGGCGTTTCTCCAGCGGTGCGTTGGCGTAGCCCTGCGCCGGATCCGCCAGCACCAGCCCACATAATCCGTCGGGATAACCGGCAGCATAGGCGCTACCGATCAAGGCACCGAGTGAGTGGCCGACGATCAGCGGTTGCTCCAACTGCAAGTGCGCCACCAGCGCCGCCAGCGCGGCGGCGTAGGCGGCGGCATCCGGCTCGCTGATCGTCAGCGGCAGGCTGCCGCCGTAGCCTGGGGCGTCCCAGGCCAGCAAGCGATGACCGTCGGCCAGCCCCGAGTCATTGAACTGCTTGATCCACGAAGCCGAACCGGAACTGATGCCGTGCAGCAACACCACCGGGCGACCGTGACCCGCCTCGCGCCAGCTCAGGGTAAACTCCCCGCAGCGCGCCTGCTGACGTTGCGCCAGGCCGTTCATCAGTTGCGTTTCACTTTGGATAACGGGTGATCAGCCGGGTAGGTCGGGGTTTCCGGTTTGGCGGTGCCGAGCATCACGCACATCAACGCCTCTTCTTCGCCGTGGTTGAACAACCCACGGTAGACTCCGGCCGGCACCGAGATCAGATCGCGCTCTTTCAGCTTGGTTTCGTAATATTCGCTACCGTCCTGGATCATCAGCGTGATGCTGCCCTTCAGCATAAAGAACACCTCTTCCACGTCATCGTGCAGGTGCAGCGGGCCCTCGCACTTCGAAGGCAGTACCATGGTGGAGAAGGTGAAGTTGCCTGCCGGAATGGTATTGGTGTCGCTGGCTACCCCGGTGGCGCCGGTACCGATGTAGCGCATCTGCGCACGGCGGTATTTCGGGTCGTAATCGGCCTGGAACTTCAACGCGTTCCAGTCATATTTACGGCCTTCAAAGCGGGCGATACGCGATTCCACCCAATGCTCAATCGATTGATCCTGCGGCTTGACGCCGGCTTGCTTCTCAACCTGGGACATGTTGTAACTCCTCTGTTGAATCAAACGGTTAAATCAATACTTCTTCAGCAACGGCAGCAGAATGATGCAGCCGATCAGGGCCATCACCACCAGGAACAGCAAGCCGTTATCCATGTTGCCGGTGGCGGCGATCAGCGCCCCCATCAGCACCGGTGCCAGCGCACCGGCAAAATTGCCCAATCCGTTAAAAATACCGCCGGCGGTGGCGCTGACCTTGCTGCTGGTGGCTTTCGCCAGCAGGGCAAAGATGTTTGGCGCACCGGCCCCCCACATAAAGGTGCTGAAAGCCATGGCGGCGATCACGCTGTAGGTGCCCTGCAGCTGCAGCACCACGGCCAGCCCCAGCCCGGCGCCGCACAGCGAGACAAAACAGGCCAGCGCGCGACGATCCAGTTTGTCCGACAGCCAGGCGCCGACCACTTCGCCCAGCAGCATGGCGATAAACGGCAGCGATGACAGATAACCGGCGTGCTCCAGATGAATACCTTTGCCCTTGATCAGGTAGCTCGGCAGCCAGCCGTTCATGCCCCACAGGTAGGTCAGGAAGGCGATGTTAAACAGGCAGATCATCCAAAAATGCGGATTGCGCAGCAGCTCATGGCGATGTTGTTTACGTTCGGCAATAGCCGGTTTGGAAACGCTAGCCGCCGCGGGGCGTGACACGTTGAGATGACGCATGCCGAACAGCACCAGCAGCATCACCGGCAGCGTCAGGAACGCCATAAAGAAGAAGGTGGTCTGCCAGTCAAAGGTGTTAAGGATGTACAGCGTGACCGGGAAGCCGAGCGCGGCGCCCAATGGCGTACCCAGCAGCCACAACATGGTGGCGCGTGCCTGCAGGCGCTGCGGGAAGGCCTGGCGAATGATGGCGTAGGCCATTGGCAGCAGCGGACCTTCGGCAATGCCGAGCAAAATGCGCAGCGTCATCATGCTGTGATAAGAGCGCGTCATGCCCATCAGCACCATCAGTACGCCCCACACCACCATCATGCCAATCAGCACCTTGACCGGGTTCAAGCGGTCGCCAATTCCGCTCAGCAACATCGAAGAGATGCCGTAGGAGAACAAAAACGCGCTCATCAGCAACCCCAGCCGCGCCGGGTCAAAACTGATGCCCAGCGCCTGCTGAAATTCAGTATCGGAAAACAGCGCCGCGATGCTGATCTTGTCGAAAAACGCCAGCAGCACGCAGGCAAACAGCGCGATGGGCACCGACCAGCGCACTCGTTGCTGCGGATTTTCGGCAACAGCATCCCCCACCCGTTCAGCGCGGGCGTCAATCTCTTGCGTAGTCATGAAACGCTCCCGAGGTTACGGGCGTTATTTCAACGCCATCAAAGAAAACTCCGCATCCGCCAACTGCTGCGGTTCCAGCACGCGCCCACTGGCCAGCCAGCGTTTGCCCAGCTTGATGGTACGAGCGTCGTTAAACGCCACCATTTGCACCAACTGACGATCGGCATTTAACGTAAAGAACACCTGCGATTGCGGCGTGCGCCGCACCACATGGTGCACGCCACCGGTCGGCACGCCGAGGATCTGGATATTGGCATCGTATTGATCCGACCACAGCCAGGCCACGTCATCGTAAGGGGCGGCAAAGGCGTCCAGCATCGCGCAAGCGGTGCTGATCGCCTGATTCTGCGCATAGGCCCAGGACTGCAGGCACAGGCCCAGCGTCGGGTGACGCGCCACGTCGCCGGCGGCGAAAATCGCCGGGTGGCTGGTGCGCCCCTGGCCGTCAACCACGATCCCCACGTCAATCTTCAGCCCGGCACTGCGCGCCAGTTCCAGATTCAACTCGACGCCAATCCCCACCACCACCAGGTCAAACGGCTGAGGATCGCTGACGCCGCTGCCGATCCAGGCGCTACCGTCACGATCTTCCAGCTGAATGTCACCGCAGCCGCAGTGCAGGGTCACGCCTTGCTGTTGATGCAATTCCAGCAGCGCCAGGGAGACATCCGCGCCGACACTGCGCATGCACAGCGCCGGCTGGCGTTCAAAGACCGTCACGTCAGCACCGAGGCGCCGCGCCGAAGCGGCAATCTCCAGCCCAATCCAGCCACCACCGACGATCGCCAGTCGACGGCATCCTTGCAGCGCCTGACGCAGCTTCGCCGCATCATCCCAGGAACGCAGCGTCATCACCCGAGGGTGACTGGCCCAACGGGCGTCCGGCAGGCGCGGTCGGCCACCGGTGGCAATCAGCAGTTGATCAAACTGCAGCTGCCGACCGTCGCTGAGGCTGACGATTTGTTTTTTTGCATCAATGGATTCGGCACGTAACGGCCGGCACCAGTTGAGATTCAACCCGGCGACCACCTGTTCGCTGAACAATCGGCTGAGCGGCGCTTCGCCGTCCAGCAACGCCGCCTTGGAAAGCGGCGGGCGTTCATAAAAGTCATAGGGTTCGTCGCTGATCACCGTCAGCCGGCCCGCATAGCCACGATCGCGCAGCGTTTTCGCCGCCCAACCGCCAGCCTGGCCACCGCCGATAATGACGATCCCCGCCGCTTCTGGCTGGCTCATAGCGCCTCCGGTTTTTTCTGCTGGCGGCGCGTATCGTGGTCGATCCCCCCTTCCACCGCCCACTCGGTGAACGACACCAGCGAGTGTTCCAGCTCGCGCGGCTGCCAGTTTTCAGTCAGATAGTCATCGTTGGTGTAGTACTCAAACGCGCCGCCAGTCGGGCTGTTGACGTACCAGAAATAGGCTGAGGAAATCGGATGGCGACCGGGGCCGATAAAGGTGCTCCACTTCTCTTTGTTCATGGCGATACCGCCGCCGATCACCTCGTGGATGTCGCGCACGGTAAAAGCTACGTGATTCAGGCCACGTGGACGATTCGGCAATTTCAGCAGGAACAGGTTGTGATGCCCGCCGCGCGCCTGAGTGCGCAGGAACACTGCCCGATCGATATAGCGATCCGAGACCTGGAAGCCCAGTACCTCACGGTAGAAACGTTCGGTGGCGGCCAGATCTTCGACGAAGAACACCACGTGGCCAATATTGATCGGCTGTGCCTGCGCATATACCGGGCTGGGCTGATCGATGCGGCGCACATCACCCCATTGGTTGATTGGTGATACCGGTAAATCGACTTCGCGCTGTTGGCTGACGCTAAAGCGCAGCGTCATACCGTTCGGATCGATACACTCCAGCTCTTCCCCCACCTGACGGAAGCCCGGCATCTGCGCCAACAGCGGCTGCAAAGCGGCCAATTCCGCCGGGCTGCCCACGCCCCAGGTCATGCGGCGCAGAGTCGAACCGCCCTCAAACGCCGCCGGCAAGGTCTCGCTCTGCAACGGATGCAGCACCACGCGCGCCCCACTCAGGGTGGTGAATTCACGTTGACGTTCGCCCCAGTGCTGTTGTGCCGCCTGCAGGCCGAAGTCCTGCATGAATTTTTCGCAGGTTGGCAGATCTTCGACGCCAAATTCCAGTTTTTCGATTCCGATTACGCTCATTGTTGTGCCTCACGTTCTCGCTGAATGCGGTTTTCAGGCATGACAAACCCCGGCCCCTGTTTGCCATGAGCCTTATCCCTGCCTGATTCATTGGTAGGGGACGAATACAGTCGCCCCGATTAATGCGAACGCGGCTTGCAGCCCCCCTACGAAAACAAGGGGTTGTCAGTTAGCCGACGTTAGCCTGCGGCGGCGCGCCCAGAAAGCCGGAGATTTTCTCTGCGGCGTCACGCACTTCCATGCGCAGCCGTTCGCGATCTGCTTTTGGGATCTCATCGAACGGCACCATAATGCTGACCACGGCCTCGACCCGCTGCTCGCGGTTAAAGATTGGATAGACGATCGAAGAGATGCCATGGCGGAAAAACGACTCGCCAATCACATAGCCGCGCGCCTTATCCTGCTGCACCATCTGCCACAGCGCTTCACGATCTGCCGGGGTCCCCGGACCGCTGCCCGGCAATTGTTCCTGCGGATAGAGCTGGTCGAATTCGTCGCGGGTAGCGCTGGTCAGCAGCATGCGGCCCAGTGAGGTTTGGTGCACCGGCAGGCGGGTGCCAACGCTGACCTGATTGATTTGCGAACCGGCGGCGCTGACGCGGGCGATGTAGATCACGTCGCGCTCATCACGGATCGCCAGATGACTGCTGCACTGGCTGCGATCGCGCAGTTGCTCTATCACCGGCTGACCGGCCTGGGCAACGTCCAGAGAAGCGATATATTCAAAGCCGAGGCGCAGCACTTTGATACCCAGCGCAAAGGTGTTGGTCCGTGGGTTGCGCTCCAGAAAACCCAGATGCTCCAGAGTTTGCACCACGCGATAGGCGGTAGCCTTTGGCATGTCGACCAGGCGATGCAATTGGGCAAAAGTCATTTCCTTATGCTGCTCGCCAAACGCCAGCAACAGTTGTAACCCGCGATCCAGTCCTGGGATCAGATATTTACACGCTTGATCGTCCGCCATGTGCTGCTCCTGGCTAAAGGTTGATTAGTTAAAAACAAAGCCGCCGTTAACCGGCAACAGTTGGCCGGTCACGAAATTCGCCAACGGCGACAGCAGGTAGAGCACCGAGCCATTAACGTCGTCAGGGTGCTGTGCCCCGGCCAATGCACGCCCTTGTTCGTACAGTTGATGACGCTCGGCGGGCACGTATTCGGTGGCCTCTACCCGCGTCAGTCCCGGTGCGATTGCGTTCACGCAAATCCCCTGCGGACCCAGTTCACGCGCCATTGAGCGGGTCATGGAGATGATCGCTCCTTTGCTGGCCACGTAAGCCATCAGGCGCGGTGCGCCCCACAGTGCGGTATCCGAAGCCACGTTAACGATCTTGGCATGTGGGGTTTGCGCCAACAGGGGTACCGCTGCCTGACTCACCAGCCAGGTACCGCGTACGTTGACCTGCATCACCCGATCCCACAGATCGATATCGTATTCCATCATGGTTTTGCCACCGACGCCGGTAGCCAGCGCCGCGTTGTTCACCAACCCGTCGATCGCACCGCCTTCGGCAATGGCGGTGAATGCCGCGCTGATCGACGCCGGTTCGGCCAAATCGATCACCTGCGTTTCAACCTGTGCGCCCTGCTCGCGCAGGTTCGCGGCGCTGTCTGCCAGTTCATCCGCCAGAATATCGCACATCACCACTCTGGCACCGGCCTCGCTGATGGCTGCGGCGAAACTCCGCCCCAGCCCGCGCGCCGCGCCGGTCACCACAATGCGTTTTCCCGTCAGCAAGCCGTTCACTGCGCCGCCTCCAGCTCACTGAGCTTCGCCAGCTGCTTCTGCGCTTCTTTTTGCATCATGCGGCGCAAGCGAGACAACCCCACATCATGCTGATACAGATACTCGCGGCCACGCGCGTTCGGGGCCATATTTTCCAGCACGATACGATCCTGCTCCAGTACGTCCCAGTGCAGCGATTCCAGGCGGTTGCGATACATAAACCGCCACATGTCACGCTGCCAGTCTTTCACCTTACGGATACGCCAGAAGAACACCCGGCAGTGATCCTTATCTTCCGGCACCACCATGCCGATGATCCAGAAGTGACCACCCGGCCCGAAGCGCTTTTTGTACGGGATCGACAAACGCATCCAGTAGGCGCCGCTGCTGCCAAACTCCACCCAGTCAAAGTTAACGCCGATCTGACCATTCTTCTTAAAGATGAAACCGTTTTCGGTCGGCTCCAGCGCCATGTCCGCCTTGCGATCCCCTTCCGCCATCGAGTGCGAGGACGAATGCAGGTAGGTGCCGTGCATCGGATCCATCACGTTTTCCAGCGCGTACTGGTAGTTGCAGTCCCAACTGGCGGTGCACAGGAAGTTGCTGTAGGCCGCTTCGTCCGCCAGTTCCGGCGGGAAGGTCAATTCAGCCGGCTCTTCATCCGCCGTCACGCCGAAATAGAGGAACACCGCACCGTAGGCTTCTTTGGCTGGGTAAGAGCGCAGGCATTTCTGCCCCACCAGCGGACAACGATCGACCGCCGGCACGTCTTTTACCGTACCGTCGCCGCCCACTTCCACGCCGTGATACCAGCAGGCGATGCGATCGCCCAGGTTCCAGCCCATGGAAAGGCGCGCACCGCGATGCGGGCAGCGATCTTCCAGCGCATGGATCGCGCCGTCGCCGTCGCGCCACACCACAATCTGTTGCTCCAGACGCGTAATGCCCACCGGGTTATTGCCGATTTCCCAACTGGCCAGCACCGGATACCACATGCCGCGCAGCCCCTGGTCGAGATAGTCCTGTAAGGTCTGTGCGGAGGATGTTGTGTTTGCTGTCATTGTCTTCTCCCGGATGCTGCTCAGAAACCGTTAACGTGAAGGAATTCGCGGAACGCCGTCTCATTCCACGGCTGGCCATTGCGATCGAACAGGCGACGCTGATTCAGGGCGCTGACGATCTGCTCCAGCTCTTCTGCACCCTGATCGAAGATCTCTTCCAGCGCCGTGACCAACGCGGTCTCGAAACCGTCGGGTACGCGAGCGCGGGTTTGCCAGATGACGTTCTGAAATTGGCCCGGCTGATGGATTTGGCCATTGCCGCCTTCGCGCGCCGGGATCACCTGTTGGGTGTCCGGCAGCCAGGGATTGAAATCGGTGATGTGCTGCATGATTACTCCTCCGCAATAAAGGTGATTTGGATTTGATTGTCGATCACCCGGGTGGCATAGGTTTGCAGATCGCGGCCGCCTGGCTCACGCAGGCATTGGCCGGTACGTACGTCGAACAATGCTTCGTGCAACGGGCATTCGACCTTGCCGTCATCAACAAACCCCTGGCTGAGCAAGGCATAGGCATGTGGGCAAACGTCTTCCAGCGCGTAATAGTTGCCGTCGATCAGATACACCCCGACCTCTTTCCCTTCCACGTTGGCGGAGAAAGGAAAATCTTCTTTCACCTGAGACACTTCGCACACTTTCGTCCAGCTCATTGCTTTTGTCCTCTATCTGATTGTTTCATATATGAAACTCAGTTTCTTATTTAATACACTCACTATAAGTCTGGTGAAACTTTCGTCAAGAGAGCAAAGCGGCAATTGTTAATGGAAAGTTGTTTAAACATGACAAATGCGGGAAGGATCACGAAAAAATGCACCGATATGAAAAACTGATGAAATCTGTGCTTTCTATCACTAATTCATGGATAAAAAGACGTTGATCTGGCTGATGCAATGCGAGTAAAAGTGCTATCTCGCTGTCTGAAACACCCTTTTTGATAACAATAAATTTACATAAAAACGACTCAAACCTGCTTTTCATCACTGTGAAATCAGCGGGTTAGTTTACTGCTGTCTAAATTCGTTATTCGCCCGCCAAAGGAGCTTACATGGAGCGCATTGTGCAACAACGTCAACGCTGGTTCGGGGTTGTGGCCCTGCTGTTTTTGATCGTCATCGCCTATGCCGATCGGGTCAATATTGCCGTGATGCTGGTAAACCCCGACTTCTTGCAACACTTTCAGCTCGACGGTAACCGTGCGCATCAGGGCATGCTGATGACGGTGTTTTTGCTCGGTTACGGGCTTTCCGCCATGCTGCTGACGCCCTTTCTGGAAACCCTGATGGGCTATCGCCGCGCGCTGACGCTCAGCATTGTGCTCTGGGCGCTACTGACTGCCGCCTCACCGCTGGCGGGGTCGTTATTGCTGCTGTTTGCGGTACGCGCACTGCTTGGCGTCAGCGAAGGGCCGCTGTTCTCATTGAAAACCATGTACATCGGCGATCACTTCGCCGCCGATGAGCGCGGTAAACCCAATGCCGTCAGCACATTGGGCGTTTCCCTGGGCCTGGTGATAGGCTTTCCGCTGGTCAGTTTCCTGATGGCGCACTTCGGCTGGGCGGTCTCTTTCTATCTGCTGGCGCTGATCAACCTGCTGCTGGGGCTAGCGCTGGTGCGGTTGTTTATCCATCCGCGCTCGTTACCGCCGAGCGCCGTCGATCCTCAGCCGGTTCTGAGCCGTGTCTGGCACACCTTCGCCCTGGCCTGGCATACCCCGATGCTGGGTTGGATCATGCTGATCGAGATCGCGACCCTGAGCTACCTGTGGGGCTCCAGCTCCTGGCTGCCGGCTTACCTGACCGACGAGAAAGGATTCTCCATCAAACAAATGGGCTGGATGGCTTCGCTGCCGTTTATCGTCAGCATCGCCTCCAAATATCTCGGCGGCGTGCTGCTTGACCGCATTCGCCCCTATCAGGCACCGTTGATTTTCGCCTTTGGCGGTGCGACAACTGCGTTGTGTATCTATGGCGTGATGCACAGTCATCAGTTCGGCTGGATTGCTTTCTTCCTGCTGGCGGCCAATGCCTGCTGGGGGGCTCAGGGGGCAGCGATCCCAACTCTGTTGCAACATTATGCGCAGCCGCAGGCGGTCGGCAGCGCCTACGGACTGATTAACGGCATCGGCAATATGTTTTCGGCGTTTGTGCCGATGATTATGGGCATGGTGATGGCTAGCCAGGGCAAGGTGTCTTCAGGATTTGCGGTGCTGATGGTGTCGCAGCTAGTAACGCTGTTGGCGGGCTGTATTCTGTTTGGCCGGATGCGGATGACGCGAGAAGCCAGGCGGGCGTAAAGCAGTCGGGGCGCACATGCGCCCCGATCCGTATTTATGTTACCGGGCCTCAGCGCCCTTTCTTTTTACGACCCGGCTGAGCAAAGCGCTTGCGCGCAGGCGCGCTGTTGCTGGGTTTGTCGGCGCTTTTCGCCCCGCCGCCGGCCGGTTTTTTCACTGCCGGTTTGGCTTTCTTCGCCGGTTTGGCCTCCGAAGTGGAACCCTCTATCGACTTAAACAGTTCGACCAGTTCGTCGTCGGTTAAATCACGCCATTCACCCGGTGGCAAACCTGCCATGCTCACATTCATGATGCGAGTGCGTTCCAGCTTGGTGACCTCATAGCCGAAATGCTCGCACATGCGGCGAATTTGACGGTTCAGCCCCTGTACCAGCACGATGCGAAACACAAAGGGCGCTTCTTTCTTCACTTTGCATTTTTTCGTCACCGTACCCAGCATTGGCACGCCGGCACCCAAACCACGGATAAAGTCGTCGGTGACCGGTTTGTTGACCGTCACCCGGTATTCTTTTTCATGGTCGTTGCCCGCACGCAGGATCTTGTTCACCAGATCGCCGTGATTGGTGAGGAAGATCAGCCCCTGCGAGTCTTTGTCCAAGCGTCCGATCGGGAAGATACGGGTGCTGTGGTTGACGAAATCGACGATATTGTCTTTCTCGCCCTCTTCGGTGGTACTGACGATCCCGACCGGTTTGTTCAGCGCGATAAAGATCAGGTTGTCTTCGTTACGAGGCTCAATCAGCTGACCGTTGACCTTGACGACGTCCCCTGGGAATACCTGATCGCCAAGAGTAACGCGCTTGCCATTGATAAAAACGTTGCCTTGTTCGATATAACGATCGGCGTCGCGGCGAGAGCAGATGCCGCTCTCGCTAATATATTTGTTAAGACGTGTGGAAGGCTTGGTCAGCATGTTTTCTCCATACCCGTCGTCTTTCAAGTCACAGCGTTGTTACCTGCACTCCCCCACCCCAGTCACTTACAAAAGTAAGCTCCTGGGGATGAGCGAGCTGGGTGCCTAGCTGCGACTTGAAATCCATAGGGTATATAGATACCGGTTGTGTGTATTTCTCTATGGTACCGTTACAAGCGACTCGGCTTACCGCCCATAACCGCCTGTTAATACTATTAGGAACTTATTTGGTTTTTTTAGCCGCTTGCAGATACAGCATCTCCAGACCCAGGGTCGCCGCAGCCAGCGCGGTGATTTCGGACTGGTCATACGCCGGGGCGACTTCTACCACGTCCATACCGACGATGTTCAGCGACTGCATGCCGCGCACCAGTTTCAACGCACGATCGGACGTCAACCCGCCGATGACCGGCGTACCGGTACCCGGTGCGAATGCCGGATCCAGGCAGTCGATGTCGAAGGTCAGATAAACCGGCATATCACCGACGATCTGTTTGATCTGAGCCAGCAGATCGTCAACGCTACGATCGTTAACCTGTGCCGCGTCCAGTACGGTGAAGCCGTTGTCATGGTCGAACTCGGTACGGATGCCGATCTGCACTGAGCGAGTGGGATCGATCAGGCCTTCGTTCGGCGCATGGAAGAACATGGTGCCGTGATCGTATTGGCTGCCGTTGGCATACGTGTCGGTATGGGCATCAAAGTGCACCAGTGCCAGTTTGCCGAAATGTTTGGCGTGTGCGCGCAACAACGGCAGAGTCACGAAGTGGTCGCCGCCGAAGGAGAGCATGCGCTTGCCGGCTTTCAGCAGTTTTTCCGCGTGCGCCTGCAGCTTGTCGCTCATGTCCTGAGCATCGCCGAAGTTGAACACCACGTCGCCGCAATCGACGACATTCAGACGATCGCGCAGGTCAAAGTTCCACGGCCAGCGGTTGCCTTCCCAAGCCAGGTTGGTGGAAACCTGACGGATTGCCGCCGGACCGTGACGGCCACCGGCGCGGCCGGAGGTTGCCATGTCAAATGGAATGCCGGTGATGACCCACTCTGCATCGCTGTCGTAAGGCATAAAGTTCAGCGGAAAGCGCAGGAAACCAAAAGCATTGGACACTAAGGAATTATCGGGCTGATGGCCTAAGGTACTCATAGTAAACCCTCATATTTCAACGTTTCGCCTGTTGAAAAATCACACAGACGCTGGCAAAAAAAAATCCCTCCCGCGTCGTTAGCCCGACGAGAAAGGGATCCATTCGAAATCTGTTTCAGTACTGCCTATGCAGCAGATTATCGCCGCATTTCGCTCGCGCTTCAAGAGCGCGCATCATCATATCGGCTGCTCGTCGTTAGCCAGTATATACCCTGAATCCTACCGTCGTGTGACCGTTGCCCTTACGGGTGCCTGACATTGTGATTTGGCATCAGGGTATAAAAAAGGCCGGACATCCGTTGGATGCCCGGCCTTTCAGAAGCGCTCTACTTATTCATCTTCTAAATAAGTATAACCGTACAAACCGGCTTCGAACTCTTCCAGGAACTGCGCCTGCAGTTCGCTGTCCAGATCGGTTTCTTTCACCTGATCGCGGAACTTGGCCAACAGTGCGGTAGGGTCAAGCTGCACGTATTCCAGCATATCGGCAACGGTATCGCCTTCATCGGACAACTCGGTTTCTACCGTACCGTCAGGGAACACGAACACGTCAACCGAGGCGGTGTCGCCGAACAGGTTGTGCATGTTGCCGAGGATCTCCTGATAGGCGCCAACCATAAAGAAGCCCAGCGCCGGCGGGTTTTCCGGATCGTACGGTGGCATTGGCATGGTGGTCGCCACGCCGTCACCGTCGATGTAGTGATCGATGGTGCCATCCGAGTCACAGGTGATGTCCAGCAGCACCGCGCGGCCTTCCGGCGGCTTATCCAGGCCTTCCAACGGCAGTACTGGGAACAGCTGATCGATACCCCAGGCGTCCGGCATCGACTGGAACAGTGAGAAGTTGACGTAGAACTTGTCAGCCATACGCTCTTGCAGTTCGTCGATGATTGGGCGGTGTGCACGGTTGCTCGGATCCAACTGCTGCTGGATCTTGTTGCAGATGTTCAGATACAGCTGCTCAGCCCAGGCACGCTTGGTCAGATCCAACATGCCGTGTGCATATTGAGTATGAACGTCGTGCAGATCCATTTGGCTGTCGTGCAGCCATTCACGCAGCGAGCGGCGATTTTCCGGCTCGTTCATTTCCTGCCAGGTTTCCCACATGCTTTCTAGCGCGCGTGGCGCGTCTTCAGCAGGCGGTAATGGTTCGCTGAATTCGTTGCGTTCAACGCCGATCACGTTGGATACCAACACCGTATGATGCGCGGTCACTGCACGACCGGATTCGGTGATCACCGTCGGGTGCGGCAAACCGTGTTCATTACAGGCGTCGCCGATGCCCCAGATCACGTTGTTGGCGTATTCGTTCAGGCCGTAGTTCACCGAACAGTCGGACTGCGAACGGGTACCTTCATAATCTACGCCCAGACCGCCGCCCACGTCGAAGCACTGGATGTTCACGCCCAGCTTATGCAGTTCGACGTAGAAGCGCGCCGACTCACGTACGCCGGTGGCGATATCGCGAATATTGGCCAGCTGCGAACCCAGGTGGAAGTGCAGCAGTTGCAGGCTGTCGAGACGGCCCGCTTCACGCAGGGTTTCCACCAGCTTCAGTACCTGAATGGCTGCCAGACCGAACTTGGACTTTTCGCCGCCGCTCGACTGCCATTTACCGGAGCCTTGCGACGCCAGACGCGCACGCACGCCCAGGCGTGGTACCACGTTCAGCCGCTCGGCCTCTTCCAGCACCATGTTGATCTCGGACATCTTCTCGATCACCAGGTACACCTTGTGCCCCAGCTTTTCGCCGATCAGCGCCAGACGGATATATTCACGGTCTTTATAGCCGTTACACACGATCACCGAGCGGGTCATGCCAGCATGCGCCAGCACCGCCATCAGTTCGGCCTTGGAGCCGGCTTCCAGCCCCAGCGGTTCGCCGGAATTGACCAGAGATTCAATCACGCGGCGATGTTGGTTTACCTTGATCGGGTAAACCAGGAAATAGCCACCTTCATAGCCGAACGACTCACGCGCACGTTTGAACGCGGCATTGATCGAACGCAGACGGTGCTGCAGGATCTGCGGGAAGCAGAACAGTGCCGGTAGGCGTAAACCGTCGTTTTGACGCTGCTTCACCAGCTCGGCCAGATCGACACGTGCCTGCGGGACGTCCGGATCCGGGCACACGCTGATGTGGCCCAGTTCATTGACGTCATAATAATTGTTGCCCCAGTAGGCGACGTTATAAGTGCGCAGCATCTTGCTGGCATCACGATCATTCATGGCAACCTCCTGCATGGAGCGCAAAGATATAGATTCGCCCGTTGCTGACGGACGGTGAATCAAAAGATCATCAGACATTACTCGCCTCACATCGCGTACTGACGATACAGTCAGCCACTATCGCAGCTACAACCCGCGAGAACAACCCAACAAACCGCCCTTGCGGCAGCGAATAAAACTGCCGTTCGCGGTCAGCGATCGGTTTATTACTCATATAATTGTAAGACACCCTGTTCAAACCTCGTGAATCGGGTCAAGAAACATCCCACAGGAAGGCTGCAGGCTACCCTTGTTCAGTTCTTCAGACGACCGTTAACCGGCCCGAGAATCCTGAGTAGCGCCCAAGTGTTTATCACACCTGGAAGGTGGTGTAGAGACAAGACGGGAAATAGCAGAAGAATGTGCGCCAGAACGGCACTGCTGTTGAGAACCAACAACCGGTAGACAACGGATCATTAATCCAACCACCTCCACGCACGTCGCCCTCTATGAACGACTGAGCCTCTATTAATAGTGTAAGAACGTGACCGTTCTATGAAGCGGCGACGCCAAAGGTTGGCGTCTGCGGCTGACAATCAGACCACCCGTGGAGGCGTCACAGAAGTTTACAACTTCGTACCCCACACTGTGCACCAAATGAGCCGCGCGCGCAGTTTATACCGATAACACGGGGAAAATGCAAAATGAAAATTTGTCGGAAACTGTTTCAAGCGATGAAAATGGCGCCGGAAGCTTTGCGCAAAAGAGCGAAAGGGCAAAAAAATACTGGCAATCCGGCTAAGGCCTGACCTAAAATAGACGTCCAGATGTTAATCCATCTATACTGGTTAACTGATAAACTGCTTAACGGCTTTGCCTGAGGGGCGTTGCAGGAAGCATCTCGCGCCATCAGCAGAAGACCCTTCGCTTTGATGCCGGATCTCCAGCGCTGTGCAGTAATTTCTAACCCGTCTTATGCAAGGTAAAGAACACCATGGCTAAACACCTATTCACGTCCGAATCCGTCTCCGAAGGACATCCTGATAAAATCGCTGACCAGATCTCCGATGCCGTTCTCGACGCCATCCTGGAACAGGATCCTAAAGCACGCGTAGCCTGCGAAACCTACGTTAAAACCGGCATGGTTCTGGTTGGCGGCGAAATCACCACCAGCGCCTGGGTAGATATCGAAGAGATCACCCGTAAAACCGTGCGCGAAATCGGCTATGTTCATTCGGATATGGGCTTCGACGCCAACTCTTGTGCCGTACTGAGCGCCATCGGCAAGCAATCCCCGGATATCAATCAGGGTGTTGACCGTACCGATCCTCTGGAACAGGGTGCTGGCGACCAGGGCCTGATGTTTGGCTATGCTACCAACGAAACCGAAGTGCTGATGCCGGCACCGGTGACCTACGCGCACCGTCTGGTGCAGCGCCAGTCCGAAGTCCGTAAAAACGGCACTCTGCCGTGGCTGCGTCCGGATGCGAAAAGCCAGGTCACCTTCCAATATGACGACGGCAAAATCGTCGGTATCGATGCGGTGGTACTGTCCACCCAGCATTCCGAAGATATCTCTCTGAAAGATCTGCAAGAAGCGGTGATGGAAGAGATCATCAAGCCGGTTCTGCCTGCAGAATGGCTGAGCGCCAGCACCAAATACCACATCAACCCGACCGGCCGTTTCGTTATCGGTGGCCCAATGGGCGACTGCGGCCTGACCGGACGTAAAATCATCGTTGATACCTACGGCGGCATGGCTCGTCACGGTGGCGGTGCGTTCTCCGGTAAGGATCCGTCCAAGGTTGACCGTTCAGCGGCTTACGCAGCGCGCTACGTGGCGAAAAACATCGTTGCCGCCGGCCTGGCTGACCGCTGTGAGATCCAGGTTTCCTACGCTATCGGCGTGGCGGAGCCAACCTCCATCATGGTGGAAACCTTCGGTACCGAGAAAGTCCCTACCGAACAGCTGACCCTGCTGGTACGCGAGTTCTTCGATTTGCGTCCATACGGCCTGATCCAGATGATGGATCTGCTGCAGCCGATCTACCGCGAAACTGCAGCTTACGGTCACTTCGGCCGCGAGCACTTCCCTTGGGAAGCGACCGACAAAGCAGAATTGCTGCGCGATGCTGCCGGCCTGAAATAAGCCTGCGTATCGAATGTGAAAACGGCAAGCCTTGGCTTGCCGTTTTTGTTTTTAGCGGATGGGTGCTCGTGGATCCACGCTCAAACAACCAACAGGCGGGAGCAATACTCCCGCCGTTGGGTTGCCTTACCTTTTGGATTCGTAAGCCAGAATGGCCGCAACTTCCGTGTTGCCCGATCGGATCCGCAGCTCACAAAGTTTGCTGCGTGTTATCCATGCCAGTGATATTACAGTGGCACAAATAACGACCAGTTTTAGGACACTCCCTTTGTTCGGCATCATGCCTCCTTCTCCTTGCCTCTCGGCGGGTAAGAAGCTAACCTAACGTTGTCTGGCGTTAGAGTTGGCCTCGGGTTGATGTATATCGACACGGGGCTTTTCTCTTTCTATCCCTTACGAATGCTCGGGACGAAAGATCCAGAGCACCCGCACGCAGTATATGCACCGCCCCTCAGATCTCAGCCCCCTTTCCACACTGAATACCCGTTCTGCGCAGCCGTACGCAAAGCTTTGCAATGGTATGAAAATACGAAAATAAAAAGCGCCAACAGTTGGCTGTTAGCGCTTAAGTGTACCCAGCAATTTTCTGGCTTTACTTGACTGTAATGATCTACTCATCCCAGACACTTTCATCGTGGATAAGAACACCGGAGATCGTCTAGTGTGAGGCAAGCTCACGGAAGAAAGCGGGGTTAGCCTGGATCGCCGCCAACACTTTTGCAGCCAGCCCGGTTGGGTTACGTCTTTTGGTTTCCCAGCTCTTAATGGTATCAACGCTGGTACCCAATACCTTTGCCATTTCGCTCTGAGAAACATTAAGCTGCGCCCTGATCGCCTTCACATCTGCGATATCATAACGCGTAACATTAGCAGGGGACTTAACCCCGTTCTTAATGGCGACAGCTTCTTCAAGAGACGTTTTCATATCGTCAAAAAAGCTCATGTCACACCTCATCTTTCAACAATTTCGTTAATTTCTTCAGCTCTGATTTTTCCATATCGGTCAGACTGTCTTTAATGCTTTTCGGATAGGCCATCACCAGATAGATCACCTCTTTGGTCGCCAGAAAGTAAATCACTCTGGCACTTCCCCTTTTTCCCTGGGGGCCTGTTGCCATCCTGACTTTCCGCAACCCGCCGGTTTTCTGTATCAAATCGCCTTTACCCGGTGATTCGATGAGTTCTTTCTGGAGTTCTTTTAGCTCGTCGTCCGTGGCTATTAGCTTGATCTGCCGCGTAAACATCGGGGTCTCAATAAATACTAGCGCATGACTCACTGGCACCCTCTCCATTTAAGGTACAAAGTACACCACGAAATGTACTATGTACACCAAGTTAACGTGAGTATGGGCACTCGAGATAGGATCCTGAGCCCCGCACGCAGTATATGCATCGCCCCTCAGATCTCAGCCCTCTTTCCACACTGAATACCCGTACTGCGCAGCCGCACGCAAAGCTTTACAATGGTATGAAAAGACGAAAAAATAAAGGCCCAGCGATGCTGAGCCTTGGAGGATAGAAACGGCAGGAAGGACGTCGGTTACGAAGTTTGCTTACGCAGCAAATAAACGAAATACGGCGCCCCGATAAAGGTGGCCAACAGCCCGGCAGGGATCTGGTACGGGAACATCACCATGCGGCCACACCAGTCGGCAAACACCATCAGCAAGCCCCCCAACAGCGCAGCTATCACCATCTGCGGTAACGCACGGCGGAAGCCCAGCATACGTGCCATATGCGGCGCCATCAGGCCGATAAAGCTCAACGGCCCCACGGTCAACGTCGCCATCGCCGTCAGCGTAGCAGCCAGCAGCAGAATGACCACTCGCACCGGCGTCAGCGCAATCCCCACCGAACGGGCCGTGGCACTGCCCAAAGGCAGAATACTGAGCCAGCGGCGACACAATGGCGCCAACGCGATCAGCAGCGCAGCAATGGCCGCCGTACGTACCGCCTGTTCCGGCGTCACCGAGTAGGTGGAACCTGAAATCCAGGTCAGCAACCCGCCCATACGCGGATCGCCGCTTGCCAGCAGCAGGAAAATAGTGGTGGTAAAGGCCGTGCTGAGCGCAATACCGGCCAGCAGCATGCGTTCGGTGGAAAAACCACCGCGCCCGGCGGCGATCATAATCACCAATAGCGTCGCCGCTGCCCCCAGGCTGCCGGCCGGCAGCAGCCAGACAAAGGCATCCCCCGGCACGATAAACAGCATGACCACCACGCCAAAGGCCGCGCCGGAGCTGATACCCAGCACTTCCGGGCTGGCCATCGGGTTGCCGGTCAGCTTTTGGATCAAGGTCCCCGCCACCGCCAGCATCATGCCCGCAGCCAGCGCTGACAGCACGCGTGGCCAGCGCCACGGCATCAATGACTCCAGCTCTGCGCCCTGGCTCCAGTGCCAGCCTGTGGCGTTCTGACCAAACATCAATGCCACGACAATGCCGGCCAGCAACACCGTCGCTGCCAGTGCTGCCCACCCCCACAGATGACCGCGTTCGGCAGGTACCCTGTCACCCAGGTTCATTGGTGGCGGCGTAGCGGCACTGCGCAACCGCGGCAACAACCACAGCAACAGCGGAGCACCAAACAGCGCCGTTGCCGCCCCGGTCGGGATCTCACGCCAGACCTGCGTCAACCAGATCATCACCTGGTCGGTCAACCACAGCAGCAGCGCCCCCAGCAACGGCGCCAGCATCATGCGATGCGCCAGACGGCGCGCGCCCAGCATTTTTGCCATCAGCGGTGCAAACAGGCCAATAAAGCCAATGACGCCTACCGCATTCACCAACATCGCACTGAAAATTATCGCCACCGCCAGCGCGCAAAAACGCGCCATCGACAACCCTAAACCCAGATTGCGCGCAACGCCATCGTCCAGCCCCAGCAAGGTCAGCGGGCGCAACAGCAGCACAGCCAACACCCCGGCAATCAGCAGGCGCGGCAGGATAAACTGCGCGGTGCTCCAGTCCTGCTGGTTTAACGCACCGGTGCTCCACAGGAACAGACCCTGCAGTTGATCGTAGTTGAACAGTGCCAGCAGACTGTTGACCGCCCCGCAATACAGCCCCAGCACCAGCCCGGCCAGGATCAGCGTCACCGGGGACATACGTTTGCCCCAGGCCACGCCGAACACCAGCCCGCCGACCAGGATGGCGCCAGCCATTGCCGCCAGTTGCCGGGTCATCTCACCGCCCGGCAACATCCACAAAGTGGCAATAGTCAGCCCAAGCTGCGCCCCAGCTGACACGCCGAGCGTCGCCGGTTCCGCCAGCGGATTGCGCAGCACCTGCTGGAACAGTACGCCAACCAGCCCCAAGCCGGCACCGGCCAACAGAGACACCGACAGCCGTGGCAACAGGCTGTAGTGGAACAGCATTTGGCGCACATCGTCGATGTTCGGCGCGCTCAGCGCCTGTCCCCACAGTGCCCAGGGCAGCTGTTGCAGCAGATTGTAGATCGTCAGGCCGCCCGCCGCCGCCAACAGTAACAGCAGCAATGTCAGCGGTAATGCGCGAATGCGTGCGCTCATGAATAACTCTCCTGCACCTGCTCCAGCAGATGGCAAAAACGCATCGCTGACAGCGTCGCGCCGTAAAACCACACAGCCGGCACCTGACGCAATTGGTTCTGCCTGACAAACGGCAATGCCTGCCACAGTGGGGTAGAACTGACTTTTTCCATCATGGCCTGATTGCCGTGATCGAGATAAATCGCGCGCGCATTTTTTACCGCCGTCAGGCGCTCAATGCCCACTACCGCCGTACCCCAGAAATTGGTTTCCCCCTCCCAGGCATTTTGGATCCCAAGCTGGTCCATCACCTCCTGGAACAGGCTTTTCTGGCCAATGACCAGCGCATGGCGCGTGTCCAGCAGGGAAAACAGCAGCAGCGGCTGTCGGCTGTAAGACTGCAGCCGCTGACGCGCATCCTGGATAAATCGGTCGAACTGGATCAGGTGTTGCTCTGCCCGTGCCTCAAGGCCCAGCCGCTGCGCCAGTTGCACTAACGACTTCCGGCCCACCGTCAGCGGTTTGCCGCTGCCGTCATTGAAGCCGAAGCTCATGGTCGGGCCGATAGGGGCCAGCTTTTGCGGCGTCGGCCCGTATCCCTGCGACAGCAGCAACAGCGAGGGCCGCAGCTGCTGCAGCAATTCCAGATTCGGTTCGGTGCGTTGACCGACGTCGATCACCGACGCCGGCATTTTCGGCTCTTCTACCCACAGGTTGTAGTTGTGGATATCCGCGACGGCCAGCGGCGTGATCCCCAGCGCCAGCAGCAGCTCGACAGGCAACCACTCCAGCGCCACAATACGCGCAAGATCGGGTGGCGTTGCCGCCGC
The DNA here is from genome assembly GCF_046531865.1 of Serratia sp. AXJ-M. NCBI lineage: Bacteria > Pseudomonadati > Pseudomonadota > Gammaproteobacteria > Enterobacterales > Yersiniaceae > Serratia > Serratia sp. AXJ-M. The sequence goes on from NZ_CP059394.1 coordinate 4,394,552, forward strand.
CTGGCTCGGCAAGGAAAACAGCAGGGGCGACAGCGCCATGGCCGTCAGCAGGCGACGGCGAACGGCATCATGATGAAAATCAGAAGAATCAGGCATCAGTAGACAAAACTCACCGGCGCGCCGCCGCTTGGATGCGGCAGCGTACCCATAGGAATACCGTAGATTTGCTCCAGCACGTCACCCTGCATCAACTCCAGCGGGGTGCCCTGGGCAATCATCTCGCCGCCGCGCAACGCCACCAGATGGTCGCAGTAGCGTGCGGCCATATTGATGTCATGCAGCACCGCAATCACCGTCAGGCCACGCTCATGGCTCAGACGTTGGATCAAAGCCAGTACCTCAACCTGATGGGCAATATCCAGCGCCGAAGTCGGCTCGTCCAGCAACAGGCAGCGGCTGTCTTGCGCCACCATCATCGCCAGCCAGGCGCGTTGACGCTCGCCGCCGGACAGGCTATCGACCAGGCGGTTGGCAAACGGCTTCAGCCCCACCAGCGCAATCGCCTCTTCCACCTGTTGGCGATCGTTAACGCCAAAGCGGCCCAAGGCGCCGTGCCAGGGGTAGCGGCCAATCGCCACCAGTTCGCGCACCGTCATCCCTTCCGCGGCGGGCAATTGTTGAGGGAGATAAGCGACCTGACGTGCGAAGGCCTTGCTGTCCCATTGGCTAAGCAACTGCTGGTTAAGCCGCGCCGTACCGGCGGTTGGATTTTGGTGGCGACCGAGAATTTTCAGCAAGGTCGATTTGCCGGAGCCGTTGTGGCCGATCAGCCCGCAGACTTTCCCCACGGGAAAGGTCAACGACAAGGGTTGTAGCAGCACGCGGCCGGGAACGGCAAAGCTGGCGCTGTCCAGGGTAAAGGTGGCGTCGTGATTGAGGTGTTTATCCTGCATAGGTCCTACTCTGTCCGGGGCGACATGGCGCCGCCCCGGTAATCCGATTAGAAGCGGAAGGTTGCGGTGGCGACCACCTGACGTTCAGCGCCCCAGTAGCAGCCATAGGTGGCAAAGCAGCTGGAGACGTATTCTTTATCAAACAGGTTGTTCACGTTGATGCCAATCGAGGAGCCTGGCAGATTGAAACGCGCCAAATCGTATTTTATCGCCGCATCTACAACCGTATAGTCCTTTACTTTAAAGGTGTTGGCTTCATCACCATAGCTGGAACCGACATAGCGAACGCCGGAGCCCAGGGTCAACCCGCTGAGTGCGGTTTCATGGAAGGTGTAATCCGCCCACACTGAAGCCATATGTTTTGGAATCGCCGCCGGGGTATTGCCCTGTAGCGTGGTGTCCTTGGTGTACTCGGCATCCGTGTAGGTATAAGACCCCAGCAGGTTGACGTTGGCCGTCAGTGCGGCTTTGCCTTCCAGCTCTACCCCGCGGGAGCGGATCTCCCCTCCTAGCACGCTAGCAAACGAGTGATCCGGATCGGGATCCGCCACCTTATTGTTGGTTTTGGTCAGCTGATAAATCGCAATGCTGGCAGTAATTGGGCGATCTTTAGGTGCAAACTTCACCCCGGCTTCATACTGCTTGCCTTTGGAAGCGGCGAAGGTATTGCCACTAAAGTCAGTCCCTGAAGTAGGTTCAAAGGATTCACTGTAGCTGACATAGGGCGCAATACCGTTTTCAAATACATAGTTCAAACCCGCGCGGCCGGTGAACTCGTTGTCCTTCTGTTTTGATACCAAATTCTGTTTCAGGCGGTTGGTGCTGTTGGTGTCACTCCAGTCATAACGCCCGCCCATGGTTAGTACCCAGTTGTTCCACTCGGCCTGATCCTGCACGTAAAGCCCGGTCTGCTCTTGGCGGTTAACCTGACTGGCGCCGCCGGTAATGGTATAGCTTTGATTGCCGTACTGCGGCGCCACCACATTAAGGCTAGAAGCACTGCCATACTGATAAACGACGTCGTTACGCATACGCATGTAGTCCACCCCCATCAGCAAGGTGTGATCAACCGCTGCCGTCGCAAACTTTGCCTGCGCCTGAGTGTCCACTGCAAAACTCGACAAATGCTCTTTCGAGTTCATCACCCCACGCGTCAACTCTGCAGGATTGGTCGCGCTGATGCCCTGGCCATAGATAGAACGGTAGTCCACGTCCATCTTGGAATAACGCAGGTTTTGACGCAGGGTCCACACATCATCAAAGCCATGCTCAAAGGCGTATCCCACCATCTGTTGCTTACGCGAGATGTTGTTATAACCTGGCTCACCGTCGTTGAAACTGGTTGGCAACTTGCCGTTAATCCCATTTTGTACCGTCCCCTCTTTCGGCAGCCAGCCATAGAAGCCCACGCTTGGGTCATCCTGGAAACTGCTGAGGAATGTCAGTGACGTACGATCATCCGGCCGCCAGCTGAAAGAAGGCGCAATCGCATAGCGTTTGCTCTTCTCACCGACCTGCTGCTGATCTTCATCTCGCGCCAGACCGGTCAAGCGATAGGAATAAATGCCGTCATCATCCAATGCCCCGCCAAAGTCGAAGCCGGTCTGGAACAGATTGTCGGTACCCATTTTAAACTGAACTTCACGCAGGGTTTCCGTGGTCGGCCGCTTACTGACCAAGGCGACAACCCCGCCCGGGTTGCTCTTGCCATAAAGCACCGACGAAGGACCGCGCAACACTTCCGCACGTTCCAGGAAGTAAGGGTCAATTTGGTAAATGGAATAGTTATCGTCCTGCAGCTTCAGCCCATCCAGGTACATGTTGGTACCTACCGAACTGAAACCACGAATATTTACGGCATCATAAGCGGTAGAGGCGCCGCGGTTGCCCACCATTACGCCCGGCGTATAAGCCAGTGCGCCTTTTACCGTATCCGGCTGGCGCATATCCATCTCTTCACGCGTCACGACGGAAACCGACTGCGGAGTCTTTTCAATCGGCGTGTCGGTTTTGGTACCGGTGGCACTGTGTTTGGCCGCGTAGGTCCCTACCGGTCCCCAGGCGTTTTCCTGCTGCGATTGGCTGCTGCCCACCACGGTAAGGGTCTCTTCCTTGGCGGCGGACTTGGTATCGGCGGAAAATGCCGGCATAGCCAGCGTGCCAAGGGCGGCAGCGATAGTCATCGCTAACCCACTGACGTGAGAACGGCTCTGCTTGGCCGCGGAAGGAAGACGCTTGGTCGACATAGGTGGTTTCTCTGATGAATTATTTGATAACGAATGTAAACGATAATAATTATTATAATCGCGGCATTTTATGCAGAAGCTAAATTAAACTGCAAGTCGAATTCAGCCGGTAAATTGGTGTGCGATTAACCGCTTAGCCACATCAAGCAGGTGGAAATAAACTGCGCAGAGAAATAAAAAAGCCCGCAACGGGAAGTTACGGGCTTAATAATAAAGAAAAACTTTTCACCTGAGCGGTGACATGCAAGGTCGCTTACTTGCCGAACATGTCCTTGATCCAGCCGGCAACGCCGTCAGCATCTTTTTGTTCGCCCGCTGGCTGTTGCTGCTGCTCTTGTTGCTGCTGCTGAGCGGCCTGAGTCGCCTGGCACAACCCTTGCGGATTATCGGTCCATACCGGAATGGTACGCCCACCGCCGCCACAGACGAAGTTACCGCTGCCGTCGATAGTCATCTGGTTGATACCTTCCGGCGGTTGCAGCATCAGCGGCAGCGGCGTCTGGTTTTCCAGATAGCGGCGATACAGCGTCAGCGCACCGTTGGCACCGGTCAGCTTGGCTGGGCCGTTGTTATCGCGTCCTACCCAGGCGATAGCCACTTCTTTACCGTCGATACCGGCAAACCAGCTGTCGCGCAGGTCGTTGGTGGTACCGGTTTTCGCCGCCAGATTGTAGTTGGGGAATTTCACCGACAATGAGCGGGAAGTCCCGCGCGCTACGCCCTGCTGCATCGCATACAGCGTCAGGTAAGCCGCCTGTGCCGGTACCACGCGTTCCGCCTGCGGGAAGCTCTGGTACAGCACTGAGCCGTCTTCAGCAATCACCGAACGCACCGCTGACAGCGGAGCACGGTTACCGCCACCGGCAATGGTCTGGTATTCCTGCGCCACTTCCATCGGCGTCAGGCCAATCGCGCCGAGCAGCATCGAAGGCACCGGATTGATTTCAGCTTTCGGAATGCCCAAACGCTGCAGCGTTGCGCTGACCTGATCCAGGCCAACCGACATACCCAGGTTTACCGTCGGTACGTTGAGTGAAAAGGCAAGGCCATCCACCAGCATCACCTGCCCGCGGAACTTGCGGTCATAGTTGTTTGGCTGCCAGACGGTGCCGTTCGACAATTTCAGCGTCAGCGGCTGATCCGCCAGCCAGGTGTTCAGACGATATTTGTCCGGCTCAGACAGCGCAGTCAGATACGTCGGCGGCTTGGCCAGTGAACCGACCAGGCGACGCGCCTGCATGGCACGGTTAAACCCGGCAAACTGCGGGTTGGCACCGCCGACCATGGCGCGAACTTCGCCGCTGAAACGATCGACAATCACCATCGCCGCTTCCAGATCCTGAACATGACGAGCCGCCTTCAGGGCCGGCACGCCGTCTTCAACCGCTTTTTCCGCCGCATCTTGCGACACCGGATCCAGCGTGGTGAAGATTTTCACCCCGGACAAGTCGTTAACCTTGTCGCCCAGCTTGGCTTGCAGCTCCTGACGCACCATCTGCATAAACGCCGGCTGCGGTGTGATCACCCCACCTTTCGGCTGCACGCCCAGTGGACGAGCGCTGAGCATGTCGTACAGTTCAGCATCAATAACGCCCTGGTTCTGCAGCAGTTTGAGCACCAGGTTACGACGTTCCAGCGCCAGCTTCGGGTTACGCCAAGGGTTATACAGTGACGCGCCCTTGACCATGCCCACCAGCAGCGCCTGCTGATCCAGGCTCAGTTCGTCCACCGGGCGGCCGAAGTAATACAGGCTGGCCAACGGGAAACCGCGAATTTGATCGTTGCCGCTCTGGCCGAGATAAACCTCGTTCAGATACAGCTCAAGGATGCGATCCTTGCTGTAACGGTAATCCACCAACAACGCCATGTAGGCTTCATTGGCCTTACGCCACAGCGAACGCTCGTTGGTCAGGAACAGGTTTTTTACCAACTGCTGCGTCAGGGTACTGCCGCCCTGCACCGCACGTCCGGCGGTCAGGTTAGCCAGCACCGCACGACCGATGGAGTAAGGACTGATGCCGTCATGCTCATAGAAGTGACGGTCTTCGGTGGCAATCAGCGTATCCACCAGCAGGTCAGGGAAACCGGCGCGCGGCACGAACAGCCGCTGTTCGCCGTTCGGCGACTGCAACATGGTGATCAGACGCGGATCGAGACGGAAGAAGCCGAAGCTGCGCTGGTTTTCCATGTTCTCGATATTCGCAAGACGGTTGTTCTGGAAATTCAGACGCGCGTGGATCTGCCCTTCTTTGCCGTCCGGGAAATCAAACGGACGACGCAGCAACTCAATGCTGTTGGCCTGCACGGTAAACTCACCCGGGCGCGTCATGCGGCTTACCTGGCGGTATTGCATGCCCTCGAGTAAATTGACCATTTCCTTTTTGCTGTACGGCATGCCCGGTTCCAGGTTGACCATGCGGCCATAAACCGCCGCCGGCAACTGCCAGACCTTGCCGTCAATGCGGCTGCGGATCTGCGAATCCAGGTACACGCCATAGATCGCCAACAGCACGGCAACCACCAGAATCAGTTTGATCAGCAGGCCGAGCCAACGGCGTTTTTTACGCGGCGGAGTCGCTTTTACCTTACGCGGCATGCGTTCTTCCTCGTCTTCATAATCATCATCGTCATCCTGGTACTCATCTTCCTCGTAATCATCGTAATCGTCATCTCGACGACGGCGCGGCGGCTTGCGCGACGCGGTGCGTGTTGGTTGTTTCCCTTTGCGCCCGATGGGCTCGCGGTCATCCCCAGCCATTGCTGTTGTTCTCCAGACTTGGCGGCACTGCCGGCCATTATGAGTCGCTTAATCTGTCGCGGCGCCAGACCGCTGAACAGAAGAAACATCTGAATTCTTCTTCTAAATAATTGGCGTTGCATCACAACAAAACCAACGGTTTTGTTGAACAGCGCTTGCGCTGGCCCCAACGGGGCGAGGCTCTGCCGAGTAACGCGATGAGAGAGCTTATCCCGATGAGCTTACTCTAGTAAGTGATTCGGGTAAGTGAACACAGCCAACACAGATGCGGCGTCAAATATGACGAGGCTACTGATATTTTTTCGTGCGCCGCGTCGGGGCGGTATTCGCCGGATCGTCCGGCCACACGTGTTTCGGGTAGCGCCCTTTCATCTCTTTTTGCACTTCCCGGTAAGCCCCCTGCCAGAACGCCGCCAGATCGCCGGTAATTTGCAACGGCCGGTGCGCCGGTGAGAGTAACTCAAGCACCACCGGGATGCGACCTTCGGCCAACATCGGGCTGCGCTGTTCACCGAACACTTCCTGTAAACGCACCGCCAGCGCCGGAGGTTTTCCGGCATCATAACGGATGGGCAAGCGGCTGCCGGTCGGCACAGTGTAATGAGTGGGTAGCGCATTATCCAGCCGCTGTTTTTGCTGCCAGTTAAGCAACCGCGCCAAAGCCTCGGCGATATTCACCTGTTTTAATCCGCGCATGTCCCGCACGCCACCGAGCGACGGCAATAACCACTGCTCCAGCGAGGCCAACAGCGACTCATCGTCGACCGGCGGCCAGGCGGCCTCCGGCAACCAGTTTTGCGCACACTGCAAGCGCAGCCGCAGCTGTTCGGCGGCGGTATCCCAGTTGAGTACCGCTATGCCCTGAGCGCGAACCCAGTTAATCAATGCCTGCTGCAGCTCTTCGTCCGCCGGCTTGGCCAACGGTTGAGCACGCAGCGTCAGACGACCAATTTGCTGGCGTTTCCAGGCACGTAAAGTGCCCTTTTCTTCATCCCATTCCACCGCCGTTTGCTGGGAAACCATCGCCGGCAACTGCGCCGCCAGTGCATCAATTTCCACCGGCAACGCGAGCAGGATACGCGCATCGGGGCTGTTGTGCCCCTGTAGCAGGCTTGGCACGATAAGCCAGGGGGCACGTGACAATGCTTCATCCTGATTCATCGCCGCGCCCATGCCATTGGCCAGCAGATAGCGGCCATCCTGCCCCCGTCGTTGGGCAATGCGATCGGTAAACGCCAATGCCAGCAGCCGCGGTGCCAGTTCGACATCGATCCGCCCCGCTTTCACCTGCAGACGGCGAGCTAGCTGTGTGGCGCGGCGCTGCCAATTTGGCTGCGGACGACTCAGCCAGTAGCCGATATCCATTTGCCCACCGCGCGGGGGTTCCTCCAGCAACGCAGCCAAAGCAGCGGCCGTCGCCAACCCATCCGCCCCCAGTTCTGCGCCGTGGGTCAGCATCGCCGCCAAACGCGGCTCACAGCCCAGAACAGCCATTTGTCGGCCCCGCGCCGTGAGCTTATCGGCGTCATCGGTGGCGCCAAGCTGCTGCAATAGCCTTTTTGCGGCGGTCAGCGCCGTTTCCGGCGGACGGTCGAGCCAGGTCAGTTGCCCGACGTCATGGCAACCCCATTGCAGCAGTTCCAGCCAAAAACCGGCGAGATCGCTTTGCAGGATTTCCGGCTCGGCGTGCTCTGCCGCCCGTTCAGCCTGCTCTTTGGCAAACAGATGCCAGCAGATGCCCGGTTCCAGACGCCCGGCGCGGCCTGCGCGCTGGATCATCGACGCCTGGCTGATACGTTGAGTCACCAGCCGCGTCAGACCATTGCGCACGTCATAACGCGCAACGCGTTCCAAGCCACTGTCCACCACCAACCGAATACCTTCGATGGTCAGACTGGTTTCGGCAATATTGGTCGCCAGCACCACTTTACGGCGACCGGTCGGCGCCGGTTGAATCGCCTTCTGCTGCTGCGCCAGCGGTAAAGCGCCGTACAGTGGGCACAGCTCGGTATCGGCCGCCACTTCACCGTTCAACCGCTCCAGCACCCGGTTGATTTCTGCCACGCCGGGCAGGAACAGCAGCAGCGATCCCGTTTGCTCAGACAGCAGGCGCTTCACCGCCGCCGCCACGCCGTCCTCCAGCCGTTGGTGGCTGGCCAGGGGCTGATACTGGCGCTCTACCGGGAAGCTGCGCCCGGCAGATACCACCGCCGGTGCCTGTGGCAACAGCTGCGCCAAACGGGCATTATCCAGCGTCGCCGACATGATCAGCAGTTTCAGATCGTCGCGCAGCCCTTGTTGGACGTCCAGCAATAGCGCCAACGCCAAATCGGCCTGCAGGCTGCGCTCGTGGAATTCGTCGAGGATCACCAGTGAAACGCCCTGCAGCTCGGCATCCTGCTGCAGCATGCGGGTGAGAATGCCTTCGGTCACCACCAGCAGCTTGGTCTCCGGCCCGCTTTTGCTTTCGGCGCGCATGCGGTAGCCCGCGGTCTGACCGGGTTCTTCCCCTAACTGCTGCGCCAACCGGTACGCCACGTTCTTCGCCGCCAACCGCCGGGGTTCGAGCATGATAATGCGGCCAGGCAATCCGGCTTTAGCCAGGATCTGCAATGGCAGCCAGGTCGATTTACCGGCGCCGGTCGGCGCATGCAGCAGAACCTGCGGAGCGGATTGCAGCGCAGTAAGCAATTCATCAAGAACCGCGCTGACGGGCAGTGAAGACACAGAACTCTCCGTAGTGGTTAACATTAGACGGCGCACATTGTAGCATTAGACTCTGCGTTTCATTTACTTGCCGGGTATCTATGTCCAGTTCGCGCCGCCTGTTTTTCGCCCTGACCTTGCCTGATGCGCTGCAGCAGCAGGTGATCCGCTGGCGTGCCGATGCCTTTACGCCGGAAGCCGGTCGGCCGGTCGCGGCCGCCAATTTGCACCTGACGCTGGCCTTTCTCGGCGACGTCACGGCGCAGAAAGAAACGGCGTTGAAAAAACTGGCCGGTCGCATCAGTCAGCCCGGTTTCAGCATGGTGCTCGATGATCTCGGTCACTGGCCGCGTCCCGGCGTCGTTTGGCTTGGCACCCGGCGCGCACCACGTGGGCTGTTGCAACTGGCGGAATTGCTGCGCTCGCAGGCGGCGCGCAGCGGCTGCTACCAAAGCCCAATGCCGTTTCATCCGCATATCACCCTGCTGCGCTCCGCGACCCAGCCGGTCGCCATACCGCCCGCAACGCCGGGCTGGCACTTCAGCGCCAACGAATTCGCCTTATACCAGTCAGTTTTTGAAAACGGCCGCACGCGTTATCAGATGCTTGAACAATGGCCCTTAGCCCCTCAGGACACCCCATGATTTTTACGCCCCCCCTGCGCCATGCCACGCTGATTAAACGTTACAAACGCTTTCTGGCGGACGTCGTCACGCCAGAAGGGGAAACCTTCACGCTGCACTGCGCCAATACCGGGGCCATGACCGGCTGTGCGACTCCCGGCGACACCGTTTGGTACTCCACCTCGGATAATGCCAAACGCAAATACGCCCACAGCTGGGAACTGACGCATACCCAACAGGGGGATTGGATCTGCGTAAATACCCTGCGTGCCAATGGGCTGGTACGCGAGGCAATCGAACAGAATCTAATCAATGAATTATCCGGTTACAGTAAAATCAGCAGCGAAGTAAAATATGGCAGTGAAAATAGCCGTATCGATTTGTTATTACAGGCAGAAAATCGAGCCAACTGCTATATTGAAGTTAAGTCAGTCACATTACTGCAACAACAACGTGGTTACTTTCCTGATGCGGTAACGCTCAGAGGACAGAAACACTTGCGTGAGTTGCAAAGCGTGGTTGAAAACGGGCAACGGGCGGTATTGTTCTTTGCTGTGTTACATAGCGGTATTGAGCAGGTCGCACCGGCACATCATATAGATGAGCGTTATGCGGCACTGTTGGCACAGGTTCAGCAGTTGGGCGTAGAAGTGGTTTGTTATGGGGCTAAATTATCACCTGACGGTATATCTCTCTGCGATAAGTTACCGTTTTTTATCGATTAGCGCTGACCGGGTACAAATAATCCGACTACCGGTTATCGCATCGCCAAATACGCCTTCCTTCACACCATTGTCAAGCAGGCGACAGGAATAATTGCCAACCTACTCCCCATCTGGTATTTATAGCGGCCTGTTTTTCCCCCGCATTGGGGATTCGATAGTGCGTGTGTATGTAGGAGAAGCAACATGCAAGAAGGGCAAACCCGTAAAACCTCGTCCTTGAGCATTCTCGCCATCGCTGGGGTGGAGCCGTACCAAGAGAAGCCGGGCGAAGAGTACATGAACGACGCCCAGTTGTCGCATTTCAAGCGCATTCTTGAAGCATGGCGCAACCAGCTCAGGGATGAAGTGGACCGTACTGTATCGCATATGCAGGATGAGGCAGCAAACTTCCCTGACCCGGCCGACCGTGCCACTCAGGAAGAAGAATTCAGCCTTGAACTGCGTAACCGCGATCGCGAACGCAAACTGATCAAAAAGATCGAGAAAACGCTGCGAAAAGTAGAAGACGAAGATTTCGGCTACTGCGAATCCTGCGGCGTGGAGATTGGCATTCGTCGCCTCGAAGCGCGTCCGACTGCCGATTTGTGCATCGACTGCAAGACTCTGGCCGAAATCCGCGAAAAGCAGATGGCCGGCTAATACAGTTGTTATCGCTGCGGCGTGCGCGTCAGTGTGCGCCGCACAGAGAAAAGGGAAAGTTTCCCCTCTGATATGCAAGAAAGACATTATGTGGGGCGCTTTGCCCCATCGCCTTCCGGGGATCTGCATTTTGGTTCGCTGATTGCCGCTCTGGGAAGCTACCTCCAGGCTCGTGCCCAACACGGGCAATGGCTGGTTCGCATTGAAGATATCGATCCCCCGCGCGAAGTCGCCGGTGCGGCCGATCGTATCTTATCCGCTCTGGAACACTATGGTCTCCACTGGGACGGCCAGGTCATCTATCAATCCCAACGTCACGAAGCTTACCGCGCCACTCTGGAACACCTGCATCAGCAGGGACTGAGCTATTTCTGCAACTGCACCCGCAGTCGTATCCAGCAGATTGGCGGTCTTTATGATGGTCATTGCCGTGCTTTGAATCTCGGCCCGCAGGGCGCCGCCATCCGTTTGCGCCAATCCAGCCCGGTTTATGCCTTTCACGATCGCCTGCAGGGTGAATTGCAGGCCGATCCGGCGTTGGCGCGGGAAGACTTTATTATCCGTCGACGCGATGGGCTGTTCGCTTATAACCTGGCGGTGGTGGTTGATGACCATTTTCAGGGCGTGACCGAAATCGTGCGCGGCGCCGATCTGATCGAACCTACCGTGCGTCAGATTGCGTTGTACCGTCAGTTACAGGCGCCGGTGCCCGCCTATGTTCATCTGCCGTTGGCGCTGGGTGCCAACGGCATCAAATTGTCGAAGCAAAACCATGCGCCCGCGCTGCCCACAGGCGATCCGCGCCCGGTGCTGGTTGCCGCACTGAAGTTTCTGCGCCAACCGGTGCCGGAAAGCTGGCAAGATCTTGACCTGCCGTTATTATTGAGCTGGGCGATCGCACACTGGAAGCTGGATGATGTGCCGCGTCAGGAGGCTATTCCCCTGGACGAAAACACATCAGCATTCTCAAAAGAGCCATGGTGAGCTATGATTAGCCGCTATTTTTTGTTAGCGCCATTTTTTTCAGACACTATCGAGGTGTACCATTTTTACCCGAGTAGCCAATTTCTGCCGTAAGGTGCTAACCCGCGATGACAAGCTGCCGCGTGACGATGCGCCGGTCAGCGATACAAACGTAGTCCGCGAAGAAAGCGCGGTGGCTGCGAAGCCGTCTGCGCCGCAGCAACGTTCCGCCGATCGCGGCAGAGATACTCCTGCCCGCCGGCAGGCACCGCGTAAACGCCCACCTTTTCCTGCCGCAGAGGGAACCGGCCCAATGACCGTTATCCCCCGCGATCAGCACTCCATCTCACGTAAAGACATCAGTGAGAACGCGCTGAAGGTGCTGTACCGCCTGAATAAATCCGGCTTCGAAGCTTATCTGGTCGGCGGCGGTGTACGTGACCTGCTGCTGGGCAAAAAACCGAAAGATTTCGACATCACCACCAACGCCACGCCGGAGCAAGTGCGCAAGCTGTTCCGTAACTGCCGCCTGGTGGGCCGCCGTTTCCGCCTGGCGCACGTGATGTTCGGGCCGGAAATCATCGAGGTTGCCACCTTCCGTGGCCACCACGAACAGCAAACGCCGGATTCTGACAAGAACTCTTCCCAGCAGGCCCAAAACGGCATGCTGCTGCGCGACAACATCTTCGGTTCGATCGAAGAAGATGCTCAGCGTCGCGACTTCACCATCAACAGCCTGTATTACGGCGTGGCGGACTTCACCCTGCGTGATTACGTCGACGGCCTGCGCGACCTGAAGCAGGGCGTGATTCGTCTGATCGGCGATCCGGAAACCCGCTACCGCGAAGACCCGGTACGCATGCTGCGTGCAGTGCGCTTTGCCGCCAAGCTGGACATGACCATCAGTGACGAAACCGCCGAGCCGATCCCGCGTCTGGCCTCGCTGCTGCATGAGATCCCACCGGCACGCCTGTTTGAAGAGTCGCTGAAACTGCTGCAGGCAGGCTACGGTTACCCAACCTATCTGAAGCTGTGTGAATACCAGCTGTTCCAGCCGTTGTTCCCGCAGATCGCACGTCACTTCACCCCGACCCATGACACGCCAATGGAGCGTATTCTGGTTCAGGTGCTGAAGAACACCGACTACCGTCTGCAAAACGACATGCGCGTCAATCCGGCATTCCTGTTTGCTGCTATGCTTTGGTATCCGCTGCTGGAACATGCGCAGAAACTGGCGCAGGAAAGCGGTCTGGCGTACTACGACGCCTTCGCACTGGCGATGAATGACGTGCTGGACGAGCAATGCCGTTCATTGGCGATCCCGAAACGCATTACCACGCTGGTTCGCGATATCTGGCAGTTGCAGCTCCGTCTGTCTCGCCGCCAGGGCAAGCGCGCGCACAAGCTGATGGAACACCCGAAATTCCGCGCCGCTTACGATCTGCTGGCGCTGCGTGCCGAAGTGGAAGAAAACCAGGAGATGTTGCGTCTGACCGAATGGTGGGGCGAGTTCCAGGAAGCCACCCCGGCGCGCCAAAAGAACATGTTGAGTACCTTGGGTGACGATCCGGCGCCGCGTCGCACGCGTCAACGCCGCCCTCGCCGTCGGACGCCGCGTAAAGAAGGGGAATAATGATCCGCGTTTATATCGCGCTGGGCAGTAACCTGGCGCACCCGTTGCAACAGGTCAAGGCCGCACTGGAAGCGCTGGAGCATCTCCCGCGCACCCGGTTGATCCTTTGTTCTTCGTTTTACCGTACCAAGCCGCTGGGGCCGCAAAACCAGCCGGACTTTCTCAATGCGGTGGTGGCGCTGGATACCTTGCTGCCCGCGGAACAGCTGCTGGATCATACCCAGGCGATAGAACGCAATCAGGGCCGCGTGCGCAAAGATGAGCGCTGGGGCCCACGCTCCCTCGATTTAGACATCATGCTGTACGGCGATCAGGTTATTCATACCGATCGCCTGACGGTGCCGCATTACGGCCTGAAAGAACGCGAGTTCATGCTCTACCCGCTGGCGGAAATCGCCCCTGACCTGATTTTCCCGGACGGCGAGTCGCTGACCAGTTGCCTGAAGCGCGTGCCGGAAAACGGCATGGAACTGTGGCATAAACCCAAGTAAACGCCAGCGTCGTGCGCAGTTCATATACGGCGCCCTCACAGCACCACCTGCGCGACAAATCCCCCTTCCGGCCGATTGGCAAAGCTGACGCGCAGACCATGCAAACTGGCGATACGCTGCACTATGGATAATCCCAGCCCGCTGCCGGTTTGTTCCTGTCCTGGTGGGCGATAAAAACGTTCCCCCAGCCTTGTCAGGTGTTCCTCCGTCACGCCCGGACCATCGTCTTCGACCCTCAGCATCCGCTCTGTAAGCTTCACCGTAACGGTGCCGCCTGCCGGTGTGTAACGCACTGCGTTATCCACCAGATTGCGCACCAGCAGCGACAGCAGCAGCGCTTGCCCCTGTAACGGCGGTGGTGTGCCCTGCTGTTCATAGCGCAGCGTGACACCTGCGGCATGGGCATGACGATCCTGTTCGGCCAGGGTCATCGGCACCAGTTGCCCCCAGTCGACCGCTTCCAGTTCGGCCAGATCAGACAGGGAATCCAGCCGCGAAAGCGTCAGCAGCTGATCCACCAGCCGGGTCGCGCGATCGATACTCACCGTCAGGTTTTCCAGCGCATGCTCGCGCATCTGTTCATCATCACCCGCCAGTTGCACCACTTCCGTCTGCACCCGCAGCGCCGCCAGCGGGCTGCGCAGCTCATGGGCCGCATCGGAGGTAAAGCGCCGCTCACGCACCAATAGCGCATTAATGCGGGCAAACAGCGCGTTAAGCGCATCCACCAGTGGGCGCACTTCGGTAGGTACCTGGCGCGCGTCCAGCGGTGTGGCGTCATCCGGAGCGCGCTTGCGCAGTCCAGCGGCGACCGTGCGCAATGGCTTCAGTTCTCGCCCGACCATCAAGGCAATCAGCAGCATCAGGATCGGCAGCGTCACCAGCCAGGGCACCAGTTGCCCGGTCACCATGCCCAACGCCATATCGCGTCGATAGTCCCACTCCTGCCCCACGACGATGCGATAACGCCCGTCCGGGCTGGTCAGCCACAGCAGCCGCCAACTATCGTCATCGCCTTTGCGTTCACCATCGGTAAAGCCTTCTCGCTCGCCATCAAACAGGAAATCCGCCCCGTTCTCGCCATCATTGAGCAACATCTTGCCGTTACGGTCGAAAATGGCGAACGCCAGCGCATCGTCGTCCTGCTCGCCGCGTTTACCGTGATGCACCAGCTTCTTGGTTTTCGGCAGGCTGCGTGCATTTTCGTCGGCCAAAAGATCCCCCAGATTGGCGGTCGCCAGGCGTTTGGCGAACAACATCTGTTGGGTATCGAACACTTCGTTGATGTTGTTGCGCGTCATCATCCACGCCACCAAACTGGCGGAGCACCAGGTCAATAATGCCAGCAGGCTGAAGATCAGGATCAGCCGCAACCGCAGACTAAGATGTTTCACGGCACATCCCCCAGGGTATAACCCACGCCGTGAATGGTGCGGATAAAACTATTGCCCAACTTGCGTCGCAGGTGGTGAATATGCACTTCTACCGCGTTGCTGCTGACCTCGTCGTCCCAGTTGTACAATTTTTCCTGGATCAGCGGCCGCGCCAGCACCCGCCCCTTGTTGTGCAAAAACAGTTCCAGCACCGCCAGCTCGCGCGGTGTCAGCGTGACCGGTTCACCGTTACAGCTCACGCTGCGGGTGGCGGCGTCAAATACCACATTGCCATGCACCAGCTGCGGCATCAGTTGGCCGTGGCGACGACGGATCAACGCCTGCAGGCGAGCCGCAACTTCCGCCAGGGCAAAAGGCTTGCACAGGTAATCGTCAGCGCCGCTCTGCAGGCCGCTGACCCGCTGCTCCAACGCATCACGCGCGGTGAGGATCAGCACCGGCACGTCGTGGCCAGCCTGCCGCCACTGTCGCAGCAGATCCAAACCGTCGAGACCCGGCAGACTGAGATCGAGAATAACCGCGTCGTAAGGCGCGCTTTCCAGCGCGTTTTTCCCCACCAGACCATCGGTAAACCAGTCCAGATTAAAGCCAAGTTTGGTCAAGCCGGCCTTGATGCCGTCGCCAATTAACTTGTCATCTTCTATCAGCAAAATTCGCATGTGCGTCCTTTTTTAGCCATTGCCGCCCATTACACCACAAGGTTCTTAAGAAGCTCTTAAGCATGATGATCTGCGCTACCCACCCCGTTAGGGTTACAGTAGAATGACAGCACTTTTTTGCAGCCAGGGCCCTGTGCATACCGCTCGGCCCTATTCAGGAGACGTAGTGATGAAACCCACCACCGTGACCCATTTGCGCCAGTGGAAGCAGGAACAACGCAAGTTTGCTTCCCTCACCGCCTACGATGCCAGCTTTGCCAAACTGTTTGAAGAGCAAGGCGTTAAAGTGTTGCTGGTAGGCGACTCGCTGGGGATGACGCTGCAGGGCCACGACTCCACGCTGCCGGTCACCGTCGCCGACGTTGCCTATCATACTCGCGCCGTCCGCCGCGGCGCCCCAGCCTGTCTGTTGCTGGCCGATATGCCTTTTATGAGTTACGCCACGCCGCAATCGGCCTGTGCCAATGCCGCCGAGCTGATGCAGGCCGGCGCTAACATGGTGAAGCTGG
Organism: Serratia sp. AXJ-M; assembly: GCF_046531865.1. Lineage (NCBI taxonomy): Bacteria > Pseudomonadati > Pseudomonadota > Gammaproteobacteria > Enterobacterales > Yersiniaceae > Serratia > Serratia sp. AXJ-M. Next base: position 4,410,791 of record NZ_CP059394.1, read on the forward strand.
AAGGCGGCAGCTGGCTGTGCGAAACGGTGAAAATGCTGACCGAACGTGCCGTGCCGGTGTGCGGCCACCTTGGCCTGACACCGCAATCCGTTAACGTGTTTGGCGGCTACAAAGTGCAGGGCCGTGATGAGCTTGCCGCCAAGCAACTGCTGGAAGATGCCAAAAATCTGGAGCTGGCCGGCATGCAGCTACTGGTGCTGGAATGCGTGCCAACCGAATTGGCGCGTAAGATCACCGAAGAACTGACCATTCCGGTGATTGGCATCGGTGCCGGCAATGCCACCGATGGCCAAATCCTGGTGATGCACGACGCGTTCGGCATCACCGGCGGCCACACGCCTAAATTCGCTAAAAACTTCCTGGCGCAAAGCGGCGATATCCGCTCGGCGGTGCAACACTATATTCAGGACGTGGAGCAAGGAATTTACCCCGCTGAAGAGCACTCATTTAATTAACGGCATGGTTTAAATAGGCGTGATTGGCGCCGCCTGGTTGAGTGCGGCCAGCGCGCAGTTCCCGGAGCGTACACCTAGTACGTGAGGAGAACGAGCACTGCCCAATCGCAATCAGGCAAGCAAAATAGCCTATCAAGGAGTTATGGAATGGTAATTATCGAAACCCTGCCTCTGTTGCGTCAGCAGATCCGCCGCTGGCGTCAAGAGGGTAAACGCATCGCGCTGGTGCCGACCATGGGCAACCTGCACGAAGGCCATATGACGCTGGTCGATGAAGCACGTGCACGTGCCGATGTCGTGGTGGTCAGTATTTTTGTCAACCCGATGCAGTTCGAACGCCCTGACGATTTGGCGCGCTACCCGCGCACCCTGCAAGAGGACAGCGAGAAGCTGACCCGTCGCGGCGTAGAATTGGTGTTCGCACCCGCGCCGGCCGATATCTACCCTCAGGGGCTGGAGCAACAAACCTATGTCGACGTACCTGGCCTGTCCTCCATATTGGAAGGGGCCAGCCGTCCGGGCCACTTCCGCGGCGTCGCGACCATTGTCAGCAAGCTGTTCAACCTGGTGCAGCCGGACCTGGCCTGTTTTGGCGAGAAGGATTATCAGCAACTGGCGTTGATCCGCAAAATGGTGGCGGACATGGGTTACGACATCGACATCGTCGGCGTGCCTACCGTACGCGCTAAGGATGGCCTGGCGCTCAGTTCACGCAACGGCTACCTGACCGCCGAAGAGCGTAAAATCGCCCCTCAACTCAGCAAGATCATGAATGCGCTGGCAGAACAGCTCAGCAACGGCGAACGCCATGTCGACGAGTTGCTGGAACACACCGCCGCTCAGTTGCGCAGCGCTGGTTTCACACCGGACGAACTGTTTATCCGTGACGCCGACAGCCTGCAACCGCTGGGCGTGGAAAGCCAACGGGCAGTGGTGCTGATGGCCGCCTGGCTCGGCAAGGCGCGCTTGATTGACAACCAGCAGGTTGATCTGACGCTGTAAGCTACTTTTTGTGCAGTCGTCACTGTTACAGCCCCTCTGAAAGTAGACATGGAGGGACTTATCGGTGACGATAAACGCCGGATGGATGTTCAACCTCAATCGCCTGTGAAGGCGGATACTCAGTTAGGTAAAGTTATGATACGTACTATGCTGCAAGGCAAGCTGCATCGGGTGAAAGTGACTCAGGCCGACTTGCACTATGAAGGCTCCTGCGCCATCGATCAGGACTTCCTGGAGGCCGCAGGCATTCTGGAATATGAAGCTATCGATATTTATAACGTTGATAACGGTCAGCGTTTCTCAACCTATGCCATCGCCGCCGAACGCGGCTCGCGCATTATTTCGGTCAACGGGGCGGCAGCGCGTTGCGCCTGCGTCGGCGACAAGCTGATCATCTGTTCTTACGTGCAGATGAGCGATGCCGATGCCCGTCAACACCATCCGAAAGTGGCCTACTTCGAAGGCGACAATAACCTGCAGCGCAAGGCGAAAGCCGTGCCGGTTCAGGTCGCCTAAAAGTCACAACGGGCGCCGTCGACGCCCGTTGTGACTGCTGACAAACCTATAATGTTTGGCGGCAGGCGCTAACAGTTTTGATAATAAATCAGGAAAATCAATTTATTGATTTTCGGCTGATACCACAAAGGGGGAAAAACCACGCTTTTATCCCCCTTTGTCAATAATCTGAACGGGCGCCGTCGGCGCCCGTTTCTTCCTGATTACTGCACCACCAGCGTTCCCGGCTTGTTGGCGATTCTGTCCGCCATGGTCTGAATCGAGTCGGTACGCAGAATGTACAACCGCTTCAGCGTATAGGGGTTATCTCCCGGCTTCACTTTGCCCTGCACCGTGGTCACCGCCATATGGAAACCGGCATCCTTCGCCGCCTGTATCGCCCGTTGGTTATAGCCGCCAAACGGGTATGACACATACAGCACATGCGGATTAAACTGCGACAGCGCGCGGCGCGAGTGCTCAAAATCGAATTCTATGTTGTGCAGCGAACGGCTCAGCAGGATCGGTTGACGATTGCCGTCGGTGCGATGCAGGAAATGCGTATGCGACTGCACGTCGAACACGTCCTGGATCTGCTTCAGTTCGGAAATGCTCATAAACTGCAGCGAATCAGGATTCCACTTTTGCGGGTGGCGCTTGATGCGTGAAGATATAATAAACGCCGTGGCGCGGAAGCCGTAATTCTTCAATACCGGGTAAGCGTAACGGTAGACCGATTTCAGCCCGTCATCGAACGTCAGCACCACGGCCTTGCCGGGCAGGTTGATCTGGTTGTTCAGATAGGCTTCCAACTGATACAGGGAAATCGTGTCGTAGCCCGCCTGCTTCAGGTAGGTCATCTGATTGCTGAACGCCACGTCGGAAGTGGTGGTCGAGGTATGGCGGAAACGCTTGTTCTCTTCGTTTTTCAGCAGGTGATGGTAGGTCAGCACCGGAATACCAGTGTCGATCTCGCAGTCCAGCTCACTGACATAACCCAAACGATCGCCAATGTTGATCTCATACCAGGTATTGTTGAGCCGATCCTTCAGCTTGCCGATAATCGGGTAGCGCAGATTCTCTTCCAGCACGCCAAACACATCACTGGTGTTATCCGCATCGGTATAGACGTTGATCGCCTTTTGAGTGATCAGGTTCTGGTTGGTCAGCGGCTTATTCAGTTCGCCAAGATCGTCCTTCACCTTGCGCGATTTTTTAAGATCGCGCACATCGTCTTTATCGATAAACCCGGTGCCGTGACCGAATTTGAACTCGTAATACTCCGCATCCGCCGGGAACACCTGAATCAGTTGCCCCTGCTTCACTTCGCCGACCGGAATAACGTGTTCGCCAATCAGCGAATAAACCTCGCTGTCGCGCTGCGCTTCCATATATTCGGATTTAACGGCGCTGTCTTCCGACAACAAACTTGCCAGGCCGGCCGGGGAAGCAAACGACAACAGGATGCCGAGTACTCCAGCCGCTATCTTGTGTGTAGACCGCATGGTTATATTCTACTTACGAGTACGTAATACCCGTCGTATTTCAGACTGCAGCGTTGTTACCTGCACTCGATCATCTCATGATTTACCTGAGGATGAGTGAGCTGGCCGCCTGGCTGCAACTTGAAATTCATAGGGTATATAACAAAATGGAGAAAATGTGGAGCGTCAGCATAGCACGATTTGAACAGCGGGGAGAAAGGGGTTATTCGAGCAATTTTATTGATTTACGGGATGCTTGCCGCAGATTGATAAACGCGTCCCCGTACGTCTGCCCGGGGACGCCATACTATCAGGTGCGCAAACCGCGGCCGCGCTCGATCAGGAACCAGACCAGCAGATAGAACACCGCGATAAACGCCACCAGCACTGCCATGGTGAACGCCAACGGTACATCGCTGATACCCAGGAAACCGTAGCGGAAACCGCTGATCATATAGACGATCGGGTTCAGCTTGGACACCGCCTGCCAGAACGGCGGCAGCAGCGTCAGCGAGTAGAATACCCCGCCCAGGTAGGTCAACGGCGTCAGCACGAAGGTCGGGATCAGGCTGATATCGTCAAAGGTGGTGGCAAACACCGCGTTAATCAGGCCCGCCAACGAGAACAAGATCGCCGTCAGTAGCAGCGTGACCACAATCACCCACCAGGCATGCACCTGCAGCGGCACAAAGAACAGCGAGATCACGGTCACCAACACGCCGACGCAGATACCCCGCGCCACGCCGCCGCCGACGTAACCGGCAATCACCACGTGCGTCGGCACAGGAGCCACCAGCAGTTCTTCGATATTGCGCTGGAATTTGGCGCTGAAGAACGACGAGGCCACGTTGGCGTACGAGTTGGTGATCACCGCCATCATAATCAGGCCGGGAACGATAAACTGCATGTAATCGAAACCGTGCATTTCGCCGATACGTGAACCAATCAGGTTGCCGAAGATGATGAAATACAGCGTCATGGTGATCACCGGCGGCACCAGGGTCTGGATCCAGATACGGGCAAATCGGTTGATCTCTTTAGCCCAAATGCTCTGCAAAGCCACCCAATACAAACGCGTCATGCTTTTTCTCCATTACCGTTAACCAGGGTGACAAACAGCTCTTCCAGCCGGTTGGCCTTGTTACGCATGCTCAGGACCTGGACGCCCTGTGCGCTGAGCTGGGTAAACAGGCCGTTCAGGCCCTGCTCACGCATCACTTCCACCTCCAGCGTCGAGGTGTCTGTCAGGCGATGACGGTAGCCGTCCAGCTTCGGCAGCGGGCTTTTCGCCGCCAGATCGAGGATAAAGGTTTCGGACTTCAGCTTGGCCAGCAGGCCTTTCATCGAGGTGTTCTCTACCAGATCACCGTTCTGGATAATGCCGATATTGCGGCACAGCATTTCTGCTTCTTCCAGATAGTGAGTGGTGAGAATAATGGTGGTGCCCTGGGCGTTAAGCTCTTTCAGGAAGCCCCACATCGAGCGACGCAGCTCGATATCCACCCCGGCAGTCGGTTCATCGAGGATCAGCAGTTTTGGCTGATGCATCAAGGCCCGGGCGATCATCAAGCGGCGCTTCATGCCGCCGGACAACATGCGAGCGCGTTCTTCGCGCTTGCCCCACAAATCCAGCTGAGTCAGGTATTTTTCCGCACGAGCCAAGGCTTCGCGGCGGGTCACGCCATAGTAGCCCGCCTGATTGACCACAATCTGCATCACGGTTTCGAACGGGTTAAAGTTGAACTCCTGCGGTACCAGCCCGAGCTGACGCTTGGCGTTAACGATGTCTTTGTCGATGTCGTAGCCGAACACCCGTACGCTGCCGGAGGTTTTGTTAACCAACGAACTGATGATGCCGATGGTCGTGGATTTTCCGGCGCCGTTCGGCCCCAGCAGGGCATAGAAATCCCCCGCTTCGACATTGAGATCGATCCCGCGCAACGCCTTGACGCCACCGGCGTAAGTCTTGGTTAACTGCGCTAATTCCAGTGCATAATTCATAAGTTAAAAAGTACCTTGTGACGATGAGTATGCTGCTGCGTTTTTGTAATGAAGATGATCTTATCATCAGCAGCGTTTTCACTGAGGCAAATCCGTGCGGTATATTCAGGTTCCATCCCGCCATATTGAATAAAAAGTGGCCGAATATCGCCCGGCGCCACTGTTCCGATATCCAAATTGTGACGCTTGTCCTATATTACCCCAACGCAATCTGTTCGTTACAGGCCTATAACCGCCATGAAAGAGATCGAAAAGCTTATCGCCAATAACCACACCTGGTCAGCTAACATCAGCAAGGAAGACCCAAACTTTTTTGAACGCTTAGCACAGGCGCAAAAGCCCCGTTTTTTATGGATAGGTTGTTCTGATAGCCGCGTACCGGCGGAAAGACTGACCGGATTGGAGCCGGGTGAGCTGTTTGTTCACCGTAACGTGGCGAACCTGGTGATCCATACCGATTTAAACTGCCTGTCGGTGGTGCAATACGCCGTCGACGTGCTGGAAGTCGAGCATATTATTATCTGCGGTCACCTGGGCTGCGGCGGCGTGGAAGCGGCGGTCGAGAACCCGGAACTGGGGCTGATCAATAACTGGCTGCTGCACATTCGCGACCTGTGGTACAAACACAGCTCACTGCTGGGTGAACTGGAACCGGAACAACGTCTCGACGTGCTGTGTGAAATCAACGTTATTGAGCAGGTCTACAACCTGGGCCATTCCACCATCATGCAATCAGCATGGAAACGCGGCCAGAAAGTGATGATTCACGGTTGGGTGTACGGGATCCAGGACGGCCGCCTGCGCGATTTGGAAGTGGCTGCGACCAGCCGCGAAAGCCTGGAAATGGGCTATCGCAAAGCCATGGCCACGCTGCAACAGGATAAAGGCATCTAAAGCTCATAGGGCGCGGCATGCCGCGCCCACAGCAGTTTACTCGTCCAGCAGCACCACTTTGCCGACGTACGGCAAATGGCGGTAGCGCTGAGCGTAGTCAATGCCGTAACCCACCACGAATTCGTCCGGGATTGAGAAACCGACGTACTCAACCGGCACTTCCACTTCACGGCGTTCAGGCTTGTCCAACAGGGTGCAAATCGCCAAGGATTTCGGCCCACGCAGCGCCAGAATTTCACGCACTTTGTTCAGCGTATTGCCGGAGTCGATGATGTCTTCCACGATCAGCACGTCTTTGCCGCGGATATCTTCATCCAAATCCTTAAGGATTTTCACGTCGCGAGTCGTGGACATGCCGCTGCCGTAGCTGGAAGCGGTCATAAAGTCGACCTCATGCGGCACTTCGATGGTGCGACACAGGTCAGCCATGAACATGAAGGAGCCGCGCAGCAGCCCGACCAGCACCATATCACTGCCGCTGTCGCGGTAATGTTCGGTGATCTGGCGGCCAAGTTCGGCAATACGGGTCTTAACTTCCTGCTCGGAAATCATTACGTCTACAGTGTGTTTCATAGTTTTCAGGTCAGTTGCCGGAAGAAGGGCGCAGAGTTTAGCATAGCCTGAAGCCGGTGGCGACGCGAGTGCGCCGCCACTTGAAAGACAACGAGGAGATCAGTCAGCTACCGTAAAGCCCATCATCATGCCGGTATCTTCGTGTTCCAGCAGATGACAGTGAGCCATATAGGCGTGATCGCTATTGGCCAGGTGATCGAAGCGCACCAACACTTCACTGCGCCAACCCTCTACGCGCACCGTATCTTTCCAGCCGCTGCGATGGGCCGCCGGCGGTTTACCGTTTTCCGACAGGATGCGGAATTGGGTGCCGTGAATATGGAACGGGTGCAGCATCATGTCGCCTTCGCCGGAAAGGGTCCACTTTTCGTACTTGCCGCGTTTGGCTTCAAACATCGGCTTGGTCATGTCGAAGGCCTTGCCGTTGATCATATTGCCATGGCTGAAATCGAACGGCTTCGCGCCGTGATCCATGCCTTTCATATTGCCGTGGTCCATGCCCTTCATACTGCCGTGATCCATACCCTTCATGCTGCCGTGATCCATACTCATGCCGGCCATGGCCTGATGGCCATAGCGATCCATCAGCGCCTGCATACCCAGCTTATCCAACTGCGGGTTCATCATCAGCTGCAGCCAACGCTCCTGAATGCCGGTCACCGCAGGCAGCGCTGGCAATTTCACCAGGCTGTCTGGCATCGTCTTGATGCCCTGCGCCAGCGAAGGCTGGATATGCAATACCGGCAGCGGCTGGTCGAACGGTGCCAGCGTCATGCCCATCTGTTTGACCGGCAGCGTGACGATATCGAAAGCTTTGCCGTCAGAGGCATCCACCAGCACTTCGAAACGTTCGCCCATCAGCATCGGCAATTCGGTTAGTTTGACCGGCTCGGCCAGAAAACCGCCGTCGCTGGCAATCACATAGAGTGGACGGTTATCGCTGGCGGCCAGGTTTAGCGAGCGTGCATTACAGCCATTGAGGAAACGCAGACGCAGCCAGCCGCGAGGGGCCACGTGGCGCGGATACTGAGCGCCGTTGGTGAACATGCGGTCGCCAAACCAACCAACGGCAGCACTCATCACGTCCAGTTGGTATTCAATTTGCGCGTCCTTGCCCAGCCGCTTGTCCTGCAGGATCACCGGAATATCATCCTGTCCCCAGGTTTTCGGCAGCGGCAGCTTACTGCTTTCGTCATCTTCGAGCAGCACCAGCCCGGCCAAGCCCTTCATCACCTGCTGACCGGTCTTGCCGTGGGTGTGCGGATGGAACCAGCAGGTAGCTGCAGGCTGCTCGATAGTGAACTGCACCCTGCGCGTTGCGCCTGGCTGAATCAGCGCCTGCGGTCCACCGTCTACGTCACCGGGGATTTCCAGACCGTGCCAGTGAACGGTACTGGCTTCCGGCAACGCATTGCGGATATCCACCGTGACCGATTTGCCACGCTGTAGGCGCACCGCCGGCCCCAGCAACGCGCCATTAAAACCCCAGGTTTGGGTCGCCTTGCCCGGCAGCCAGTTCACCTCACCGGTTTGCAGCGCCAGAGCAACGTTCCCTTGTGCGTCCGGCATCAGCAGTGGCGGGATCGGTAACGCCGGCAATTCAGCCGCCCACGCGCCCCGGCTCCACAACGGTAAAGCGCTTGCCGCGCCCAGCGCAGCGGTCAGTTTGATAAAATCACGGCGTAACATCGCTGACTCCCTTTTCTCAGTGATCTAACTCATCTAAACGTCAGCCTAAACCCTCCCCTTAGCGGAAGGTCAAGCCTTTGCTGCCGGTTATGCTACCTGTGAGTAATAAAATTTGGTGCCTTTACAGGCAAGTGTGATAACGTCTGTAGACAACAAACAGGTCTATTTTCATGATGAAAAAAACAAGTTTACTGGTGCTGTTGCTCACCATGCTGGGGTTCTCCAACGCCAGTCTGGCGCTGAATGAGTCCGAAGCGGAAGATCTGGCCGATCTGACGGCGGTGTTTATTTATTTGAAAAACGATTGCGGCTACAACGACTTGCCCAATGCGCAAATCAAACGCGCCATCGTTTATTTCGCGCAGCAAAACCGTTGGGATCTGACCAACTATAATAGTTTTAATATGAAGGCTCTGGGTGAAGACAGCTATCGCGATCTCAGTGGTATCGCCATTCCTACCCCGAACAAATGCAAATCTCTGGCACGCGACTCGCTAAGCCTGCTGGCCTACGCTAACTAATCCCCCGCCTTCCGCTATCTCTGTTTGAAATTCAGCCGTGCATCACCAGGCAGAGTTAGCTATGATGTTGCGCCAATTTTTCATGGCTGTTATTACGGAGTTCCCGCACATGACCCAGAAAGAAATTTGGTATGAAACACTGCATGCCAACTTCGGCCAGTACTTCTCGGTAGAGAACGTGCTGTATCGTGAGAAGACCGAGCATCAGGATTTGGTGATTTTTGAAAACCCGGTTCTGGGGCGCGTTATGGCGCTCGACGGCGTGGTGCAAACCACCGAGCGCGATGAGTTCATCTATCACGAGATGATGACCCACATACCGCTGCTGGCTCACGGTCAGGCGAAGAAAATCCTGATCATCGGCGGTGGTGACGGCGCTATGCTGCGCGAAGTCAGCCGTCATCAGGGCGTTGAACAAATCACCATGGTCGAGATTGACGCCGGCGTGGTGGAATTCTGCCGCCAATACCTGCCTAATCACAATGCCGGTGCTTACGACGATCCACGCTTTAAGCTGGTGATCGACGACGGCGTCAACTTTGTTAATCAGACCGATGAAAAATTCGATGTGATTATCTCTGACTGCACCGATCCTATCGGCCCCGGCGAAAGCCTGTTCACCTCGGCATTCTACGAAGGCTGCGCACGCTGCCTGAACGAGGGCGGCATTTTTGTTGCGCAGAACGGCGTGTGCTTCCTGCAGCAAGACGAAGCGGTCAATAGCCACACCAAGCTGAGCCAATACTTCAAGGACGTCAGTTTCTACCAGGCGGCGATCCCGACCTATTACGGCGGCATTATGACTTTCGCCTGGGCCAGCCAAAATCCGGCGCTGCGTCAGCTCGACTTGCCAACGCTGCAACATCGCTTTCATCAAAGCGGCTTAAACTGTCGTTATTATAACCCGGCAATTCACGCGGGCAGCTTTGCTCTGCCGCAGTATTTGCTCGACGCACTGAACGTTTCACGTTAAGCGAGAAGATAAAGGAGGTGAACCAAATTGCATAAGCTAAAACTGCACGGCTTCAACAACCTGACCAAAAGCCTGAGTTTTTGTATTTACGATATTTGTTACGCCAAAACCGCGGACGACCGCGCTGGCTATATCGCCTACATTGACGAACAATACAACGCCAACCGCCTGACCGAGATCCTCAGCGAGACCTGCTCGATCATTGGCGCCAATATTCTCAACATCGCACGTCAGGACTACGAGCCTCAGGGCGCCAGCGTCACCATTCTGGTCAGCGAAGAGCCGGTCGACCCGGACGATGTCGATACTTCAGAACACCCGGGCCCACTGTCAAAGACGGTAGTCGCACATCTGGACAAGAGCCACATCTGCGTTCATACCTATCCGGAGAGCCATCCGGAAGGCGGTCTTTGCACCTTCCGCGCCGATATCGAAGTGTCCACCTGCGGCGTGATTTCACCGCTTAAAGCGTTGAATTATCTGATCCACCAGTTGGAATCTGACATCGTCACCATGGATTACCGCGTGCGCGGTTTTACCCGCGACGTAAACGGCTTGAAGCATTACATCGATCATGAGATCAACTCGATCCAGAACTTTATGTCTGATGATATGAAGGCGCTGTACCACATGATGGACGTGAATGTTTATCAGGAAAACATCTTCCATACCAAGATGTTGCTGAAGGATTTCGATCTGAAGCACTACCTGTTTAATGCCAAACCGGACGCGCTGAGCGAAGCCGAGCGTAAAGAGATTACCGATCTGCTGTGGAAAGAGATGCAGGAAATCTATTACGGCCGCAATATTCCGCATCTGTAATCTGTATCGGGCGCGGCACGCCGCGCCCTTACGTTCAGTATTTCAGCATAAAAGAACGGTAGGCCTTCAATACCTGCAAAAAGTCTTCGACGCCGCAGAATGAGAGGCTTTCTTCGTCATAGTAATTCATCCCCTCCTCCATCTCGTCGCCCTCGAACTCCAGCAGGTTAGCGCGGATCATCACTTCTTCCCCGTCCATCAGCAACGTGTATTCATGGCCTTCCAGCTGCCATTGACGCTCGCTGCCCTTCACTTGCGCCGCCCCGGCTTCGATGCGATCGAGCAGGTTGAAGTCGCCTTTGAGTTCTTCGTTGATCCAGTGGCCAATCGCCTCATGCCCCATCGAAAATCTGACCACTACCTGACCGGTAACGTCACGCAGAAATTCGTAATCCATAGCACGCCCTCCTGAGCCCTTTCTCTTAGTGTAAACATTAATTCATGACTAACTCAGTGAGCGCTCGCAAAGTTGGCAACTGAGAAAAATAAAACGGGAGGCCAAGGCCTCCCGTTAAACAGTTGCGCAATATAGCGACTTAAACAGCGGTTTGGAAGATCACGCCGTCGGCTTTTTCCGTGTACTGACCCAGTTGGTCAAAGTTCAGATAACGGTAGGTATCCGCCGCTGACTTATCGACCTGTGCCATGTACGTCTGGTACTCGTCCGGCGTTGGCAGACGACCCAGCAGCGAAGCCACCGCCGCCAGTTCTGCAGAAGCCAGATACACGTTGGCACCGGTCCCCAGACGGTTCGGGAAGTTACGGGTCGAGGTGGAAACCACCGTCGCACCGTCGGCCACGCGCGCCTGGTTACCCATGCACAGTGAACAACCTGGGATCTCGATACGTGCACCGCTCTTGCCGAATACGCTGTAGTAGCCTTCTTCGGTCAACTGAGCCGCATCCATCTTGGTTGGCGGAGCAACCCACAGACGGGTCGGCAACTGGCCTTTGTGCTGATCCAGCAGCTTGCCGGCCGCGCGGAAGTGGCCGATGTTGGTCATGCAGGAACCGATAAACACTTCATCGATCTTGCTGTTGGCCACGTCGGACAGCAGACGCGCGTCATCCGGATCGTTTGGTGCACACAGGATTGGCTGAGTGATCTCTGCCAGATCGATGTCGATCACCGCAGCGTATTCTGCATCCGCATCGCCTTCCAGCAGTTGCGGATCCGCCAGCCATTTTTGCATGCCCTGAATACGACGCTCCAGGGTACGACGATCGCCGTAGCCTTCGGAGATCATCCACTTGAGCAGCACGATGTTAGAGTTCAGATACTCTTCAATCGGTGCCTTATCCAGCTTGATGGTACAGCCGGCAGCGGAACGTTCGGCCGAAGCGTCAGTCAGTTCAAATGCCTGCTCGACTTTCAGATCCGGCAAGCCTTCGATCTCCAGAATGCGGCCGGAGAAGATGTTCTTCTTGCCCTTCTTCTCTACGGTCAGCAGGCCCTGCTGGATGGCGTAGTAAGGGATTGCGTGTACCAGGTCACGCAGAGTAATGCCAGGCTGCATCTTGCCTTTGAAGCGCACCAGGACAGACTCTGGCATATCCAGCGGCATCACGCCGGTAGCGGCGGCAAAGGCAACCAGGCCGGAACCCGCCGGGAAGGAGATACCGATTGGGAAACGGGTGTGGGAGTCACCGCCGGTGCCTACGGTATCCGGCAGAAGCATACGGTTCAGCCAGGAGTGAATAACGCCATCACCCGGACGCAGCGACACGCCGCCACGGTTCATGATGAAGTCCGGCAGCGTGTGGTGGGTCGTCACGTCAACCGGTTTCGGGTACGCAGCGGTGTGACAGAACGACTGCATCACCAGATCGGCGGAGAAGCCCAAACAAGCCAGATCTTTCAGCTCGTCACGGGTCATCGGGCCGGTAGTGTCCTGTGAACCGACAGAGGTCATCTTGGGTTCGCAGTATTCGCCCGGGCGCACGCCGGCAACGCCACAGGCGCGGCCAACCATTTTCTGCGCCAGGGAGAAGCCTTTGCTGCTGACAGCCACTTCTTTGGCAATGCGGAACACGTCGCTGTGCGGCAGGCCCAGCGCTTCACGCGCTTTGGTGGTCAGACCGCGACCGATGATCAGCGGAATACGGCCACCGGCACGCACTTCGTCGAGCAGTACGTCGGTTTTCAGTTCGAAGTTGGCAATCAGCTCACCGGTTTCGTGGTTGCGCACTTCACCCTTGTACGGGTAAATGTCGATCACGTCGCCCATGTTCAGGTCATTGACGTCCACTTCAATCGGCAATGCACCGGCATCTTCCATAGTGTTGAAGAAGATAGGCGCGATTTTACCGCCCAGCACTACACCGCCACCGCGCTTGTTAGGCACGTAAGGGATATCGTCGCCCATAAACCACAGCACCGAGTTGGTGGCGGATTTACGAGAAGAACCGGTGCCGACAACGTCACCGACGTAAGCCAGCGGGAAACCTTTCTTGTTCAGCAGTTCGATTTGCTTGATAGGCCCAACGCTGCCCGGCTGATCCGGCACTATGCCTTCACGTTCGTTTTTCAGCATCGCCAGGGCGTGCAGTGGGATATCCGGGCGTGACCAGGCATCCGGTGCCGGCGACAGGTCATCGGTGTTGGTTTCACCGGTGACTTTGAATACGGTAACGGTGATTTTTTCCGCCAGTTGCGGACGAGACAGATACCACTCGGCATCGGCCCAGGACTGCATAATCTGCTTGGCGTGCGGGTTACCCGCTTTGGCTTTTTCTTCCACGTCGTAGAAGTTGTCGAACATCAGCAGCGTATGGGACAGCGCTTTGGCGGCAATCGCAGCCAATTTTTCGTTATCCAGCGCGTCGATCAGCGGATGAATGTTATAGCCACCTTGCATGGTGCCTAACAGCTCTACGGCTTTCTCGGGGGTAATCAGGGGGGAGGTCGCTTCGCCTTTGGCGATGGCTGCCAGGAAACCGGCTTTTACATAGGCGGCTTCGTCGACGCCCGGTGGCACACGGTTAATCAGCAGGTCTAACAGGAATTCTTCTTCGCCTTTTGGCGGATTCTTTAATGATTCAACCAGCGCTGCCATTTGGGTGGCGTCTAACGGCTTAGGGACGATGCCCTCTGCAGCACGCTCGGCTACGTGCTTACGGTATTCTTCTAGCACGACATTCTCCTCGCTCTCATTGTCATTTATTGTGCCTGGCGTTCTCTATTCAAACCGGGTTTAGCGCACGGTGTTGATGCCATTGATCCTGACGGGGCACTGCTGTCGATGTCCTGGACTGTAAGTACAGTGCCCGGTTCCGCTCAGCCAGCATATCAGGATTTGAATTGGTTGTTAATTCGTTCACATAAAAGCAACATTAAATCTTTGCTGAATCGTTGAGCGCAGTGTAATCGGCTGCGACACAGGCCCGACGGGGCTACAGAGAGGTTCCGTTCCCAACATACATCAGCCTGACGAGAACAACATAATACCCACTCACTTACAATGGCTACTGGTCGCGAATAGTAAAATTTGAGAGCGGAAGGCACAAAAAAACCGCCATTAAGGCGGTTCTGTTGTTCCGTTCAGTGTTAGCAGGCACCTCACGGATTTCTTACATCGTTAAGAACGATACAAGCGCCACAAAGCAGGGACATTGTGCGCAACGATGATTAAAAAATCAACAAAAAGAATGTTTGAAAATTCATTTCAACGTAATATTTAGCCGGGTCTGTTCTACCGGTTTAGCAGTCGGTCATCGGGCTTGAGAACAGTGCTGCAACAACTGCGATACAGGCGCCACAAAGCGCTTGTTCCGCCGGGATTTTTCCGGTGAAGTCGCGGTGGTCGTGGTTCCACAAGGATCGCGCAATGAAAGGGAGTTCCATGTTTATCCTGCTCATTGTACTGGGATCGGCGTTTGGCGTGAGCAAAGGCGGTTGGTCGGTTAACGGCAACAGCCTCACGTTCAACGTGATATTCCAGAACAAGTAAGCTACTGGCCGCTCATCGAGCGGCCTTTTACCTGGATGCCGCGCATAAAAAAACGGCCCCTTTTCAGGAGCCGCTTATTCACCTTTCAAACCAGCAGAATTACTTCTTCTTGGCTTTCGGGTTAGGCAGATCGGTGATGCTGCCTTCAAAGATCTCTGCCGCCAAGCCTACGGATTCGTGCAGGGTTGGGTGAGCATGGATAGTCAGCGCGATGTCTTCTGCGTCGCAACCCATCTCGATAGCCAGACCGATTTCACCCAGCAGCTCGCCACCGTTGGTGCCGACAATCGCGCCACCGATGATACGATGAGTTTCTTTGTCGAAAATCAGTTTGGTCATGCCGTCTGCGCAGTCGGAAGCGATAGCACGGCCAGAAGCTGCCCACGGGAAGGTGGAAGTTTCGTAGCTGATGCCTTTTTCTTTCGCTTCTTTCTCGGTCAGACCCACCCAGGCAACTTCCGGCTCGGTGTAAGCGATCGATGGGATCACTTTCGGGTCGAAGTAGTGCTTCATGCCGGCAATAACTTCAGCGGCAACGTGGCCTTCATGCACGCCTTTGTGCGCCAGCATCGGTTGACCGACGATGTCGCCGATAGCGAAGATGTGCGGCACGTTGGTACGCAGCTGTTTGTCGACGTTGATGAAGCCACGCTCGTCAACTTCCACACCGGCTTTACCCGCTTCCAGCAGCTTACCGTTCGGCACGCGGCCGATAGCCACCAGCACCGCGTCATAACGCTGTGGTTCTGCAGGCGCTTTTTTGCCTTCCATAGTGACATAGATGCCGTCTTCTTTGGCTTCTACCGCGGTCACTTTGGTTTCCAGCATCAGGTTGAACTGCTTGCTGATGCGCTTGGTGAAGACTTTCACCACGTCTTTGTCAGCCGCCGGGATCACCTGGTCAAACATTTCGACAACGTCGATCTGTGAACCCAGCGCATGGTATACGGTGCCCATTTCCAGGCCGATGATACCGCCGCCCATAACCAGCAGACGCTCTGGGACAGTTTTCAGCTCCAGTGCATCGGTAGAGTCCCACACGCGTGGATCTTCATGAGGAATGAATGGCAGTTGGATCGGACGAGAACCTGCAGCGATGATGGCATTGTCGAAGTTGATGGTGGTTGGACCATTTTCGCCTTCAACAACCAGGGTGTTAGCGCCGGTGAACTTGCCCAGGCCGTTAACCACTTTCACTTTACGGCCTTTAGCCATGCCAGCCAGACCGCCGGTCAGCTGATTGATGACTTTTTCTTTCCAGACGCGCACTTTGTCGATGTCAGTTTTCGGCTCGCCGAAAACGATGCCGTGCTCGGCCAGCGCCTTGGCTTCTTCGATCACTTTGGCTACGTGCAGCAGTGCTTTGGAAGGGATACATCCCACGTTCAGGCAAACACCGCCCAGCGTGGAATAACGTTCAACCAGAACGGTTTCAAGACCTAAGTCAGCGCAACGAAAGGCAGCAGAGTAACCTGCCGGGCCCGCCCCAAGTACCACGACCTGAGTTTTAATTTCAGTACTCATCATGACCTCTTAATTGATTGTCCGGCGGGTCAGACGTCATTTTTATTGCTAATCGATCTCATAACGCCCTTCATCCACCGGGACGCTTACACCGCGAGCAGTTTACAGAATTGTTAATAATCTGCAAAGCGTGTTCGAGTGACCCGTGTCTCAACAATTTTGTCGAGTCGTGCAAAAACCGACAAAACTGCTACAGAAGCGATAAGGGCGCAGCATGCTGCGCCCTTTTTTCATTACATCACCATACGGCGGATATCAGCCAGCATGTTGTTGATGATGGTAATAAAGCGCGCACCATCTGCACCATCGATAACGCGGTGGTCGAAGGAGAGCGACATTGGCATCATCAGGCGCGGCACGAACTCTTTACCGTTCCAGACTGGCTCCATAGCAGACTTGGAGACACCCAGGATAGCCACTTCCGGCGCGTTCACAATCGGCGCGAAGTGAGTTGTCCCGATACCGCCCAGGCTGGAGATGGTGAAACAGCCACCCTGCATTTCGCCGGCGGTCAGTTTACCGTCACGCGCTTTTTTGGAGATAGCCATCAGCTCACGGGACAGTTCGGTGATGCTCTTCTTGTTCACATCTTTGAATACCGGAACTACCAGGCCGTTTGGCGTATCAACCGCAACACCGACGTTGATGTACTTTTTCAGCGTCAGCTTCTGACCATCTTCGGACAGAGAGCTGTTGAAGCGCGGCATCTGCTCCAGAGCGGCAGCAACGGCTTTCATGATGAACACCACCGGGGTGAACTTCACATCCAGCTTACGCTTGGCCGCTTCTTCGTTCTGCTGCTTGCGGAAAGCTTCCAGATCGGTGATGTCGGTTTTGTCGAAGTGAGTCACGTGCGGGATCATCACCCAGTTACGGCTCAGGTTGGCACCCGAGATTTTCTGGATGCGGCCCAGTTCAACTTCTTCGATCTCACCGAACTTGCTGAAGTCCACTTTCGGCCATGGCAGCATGCCTGGCAGACCGCCACCGGCAGCAGCAGCTGGCGCCGCTTCTGCACGTTTGACCGCGTCTTTCACGTAAGTCTGAACGTCTTCGCGCAGGATGCGGCCTTTACGACCGGTACCTTTCACTTTCGCCAGGTTTACGCCGAACTCACGCGCCAGACGGCGGATGACCGGGGTGGCATGCACATAAGCGTCGTTCTCGGCGAACTCACCTTTGGCAGCTGGAGCAGCCTGTTTGGCTGGTGCCGCGCTGGCAGCCGGTGCCGGCGCTGCTTCTGCTTTTTGAGCAGGAGCAGCCGCTGGTGCAGCGCCTTCAACTTCGAACACCATGATCAGGGAGCCGGTTTTCACTTTGTCGCCGGCGCTGATTTTGATTTCTTTCACGGTACCTGCGAACGGTGCCGGCACTTCCATAGAAGCCTTGTCACCTTCAACGGTGATCAGTGACTGCTCAGCGGCAACTTTGTCGCCCACTTTCACCATCACTTCGGTCACTTCTACTTCATCGCCACCGATATCCGGTACGGCAACGTCTTTGGCCGCAGAGGCAGCCGGTGCCGCTGGAGCAGCAGGCGTTTCAGTCGCAGCCGGAGCGGCAGCAGAAGCTGCGCCAGCCACTTCGAATACCATGATCAGAGAACCGGTGGTGACTTTGTCGCCAGTGCCGATTTTGATCTCTTTCACGGTGCCTGCGAACGGTGCGGGGACTTCCATGGAAGCCTTGTCGCCTTCAACGGTGATCAGGGACTGCTCGGCTTCCACCTTGTCGCCCACTTTCACCAGGATCTCGGTCACTTCCACTTCGTCAGCACCGATGTCCGGTACGGCAACGTCTTTGGCAGCCGCGGCAGCCGGAGCAGCAGGTGCCGCAGCCGGTTTTTCTTCAGCCTTGGCAGCAGGTGCGGCCTGAGCCGCCCCTTCCGCTTCAAAGATCATCAGCAGTTTGCCGGTTTCGGTTTTATCACCGACGGCAACTTTGATCTCTTTAACCACACCCGCCTGCGGGGAAGGGACTTCCATGGAAGCTTTGTCACCTTCAACGGTGATCAGCGATTGTTCAGCTTCAACTTTATCGCCCACTTTCACCAGAATCTCGGTGATTTCCACTTCGTCTGCACCGATGTCCGGTACTTTGATTTCGATAGACATTTCTTCTGTACCTCTTATGCCAGACGCGGGTTAACTTTTTCTGGGTTGATGTCGAATTTCTTAATCGCATCAGCTACCACAGAAGCTTCGATTTCACCGCGTTTAGCCAGTTCACCCAGTGCAGCAACCACAACGTAAGAAGCGTCAACTTCAAAGTGGTGGCGCAGGTTTTCGCGGCTGTCTGAACGACCGAAGCCGTCAGTACCCAGTACGCGATAGTCGCTGGCTGGAACGTAAGTACGAACCTGTTCTGCAAACAGCTTCATGTAGTCGGTAGACGCAACCGCCGGCGCATCGTTCATCACCTGAGCAATGTACGGTACACGTGGAGTTTCGGTTGGGTGCAGCATGTTCCAACGCTCGCAGTCCTGGCCATCACGCGCCAGTTCAGTGAAGGAAGTCACGCTGTAGATGTCAGAACCCACGCCGTAATCGTCTGCCAGGATCTTCGCCGCTTCACGTACGTGACGCAGGATAGAACCTGAACCCAGCAACTGAACCTTGCCTTTGCTGCCTGCCAGAGTGTCCAGCTTGTAGATACCTTTGCGGATACCTTCTTCTGCGCCCTGCGGCATGGCCGGCATGTGGTAGTTTTCGTTCAGCGTGGTGATGTAGTAGTAGACGTTTTCTTGCGCGTCACCGTACATGCGGACCAGACCGTCGTGCATGATCACTGCCACTTCGTATGCATAAGCTGGATCGTAAGAGATGCAGTTAGGGATAGTCAGAGACTGAATGTGGCTGTGGCCGTCTTCGTGCTGCAGACCTTCACCGTTCAGGGTGGTACGGCCTGAAGTACCGCCGATCAGGAAGCCGCGCGCCTGTTGGTCGCCTGCTGCCCAGCACAGGTCACCGATACGCTGGAAACCGAACATCGAGTAGTAGATGTAGAACGGAATCATCGGCAGATCGTTGGTGCTGTAGGAAGTCGCTGCGGCCAGCCATGAAGATGCTGCGCCCAGTTCGTTGATGCCTTCCTGCAGGATCTGACCTTTTTCGTCTTCTTTGTAGTAAGCAACCTGCTCACGGTCTTGCGGGGTATATTGCTGACCGTTCGGGCTGTAGATACCGATCTGACGGAACAGACCTTCCATACCGAAGGTACGCGCTTCGTCAGCGATGATAGGAACCAGACGATCTTTGATCGACTTGTTCTTCAGCATCACGTTCAGGGCACGCACGAAGGCGATGGTGGTGGAGATTTCTTTGTTCTGCTCTTCCAGCAGTGAGCTGAAGTCTTCCAGAGCCGGCATTTCCAGCTTCTGGGTGAAGGCTGGCAGACGGGTCGGTACATAACCTTTCAGCGCCTGACGGCGTTCGTGCAGGTATTTGTACTCTTCAGAGTCTTTCTCGAAGGTGATGTACGGCAGTTTTTCGATGTCGGCATCGGCAACTGGCACATTGAAACGATCGCGGAAGTGGTGAACCCCTTCCATGTTCATTTTCTTCACCTGGTGAGCGATGTTTTTACCTTCCGCGGTTTCACCCATGCCGTAACCTTTAATGGTATGGGCCAGGATAACGGTTGGTTTGCCTTGGGTGTCCTGCGCTTTTTTCAGTGCAGCGAAGACTTTCTTCGGATCGTGACCACCGCGGTTCAGCGCCCAGATTTCGTCGTCGGTCATGTCTTTGACCAGGGCGGCGGTTTCCGGGAAGCGGCCAAAGAAGTGCTCACGTACGTAAGCGCCGTCTTTGGATTTGAAGGTCTGGTAGTCGCCGTCCAGGGTTTCGTTCATCAGCTGGATCAGCTTGCCGCTGGTGTCTTTACGCAGCAGTTCGTCCCAACGACCGCCCCAAATCACTTTCAGTACCTGCCAGCCTGCGCCGGAGAAGATACCTTCCAGTTCATTGATGATCTTGCCGTTACCGGTGACTGGGCCGTCCAGACGTTGCAGGTTACAGTTGATGACGAACACCAGGTTGTCCAGTTTCTCACGGGTGGCGATAGTGATCGCACCTTTGGATTCCGGCTCATCCATCTCACCGTCGCCCAGGAAGGCGTAAACGGTTTGAGCAGAGGTGTTCTTCAGGCCACGGTGTTCCAGATATTTCAGGAACTTCGCCTGGTAGATGGCGCTGATTGGGCCCAGGCCCATGGAAACGGTTGGGAACTGCCAGAATTCAGGCATCAGTTTAGGATGCGGGTAAGAAGACAGGCCTTTACCGTGAACTTCCTGACGGAAGTTGTTCATTTGGTCTTCGGTCAAGCGGCCTTCAAGGAAGGCACGTGCGTAAACGCCCGGAGAGATGTGGCCCTGGAAGTAAACCAGATCGCCGCCGTCTTGCTCGTTGCGTGCACGGAAGAAGTGGTTGAAGCAGACTTCATAGAAGGTCGCGGAAGATTGGAAGGAAGCCATGTGGCCGCCCAGGTCCAGATCTTTCTTGGAAGCGCGCAGCACGGTCATTACCGCGTTCCAGCGGATAGCGCTGCGGATACGACGCTCAAGATCCAGGTTACCAGGGTAAGCAGGTTCGTCTTCCACCGCGATGGTGTTGACGTAGTTGTGAGCCGCAGCACCGGCTGCAACGCTAACACCGCCTTTACGGGCTTCACCCAATACCTGATCAATCAGAAACTGAGCTCGCTCAACACCCTCTTCACGGATGACCGATTCGATCGCCTGCAGCCAGTCGCGGGTTTCGATCGGATCCACGTCATTGTTTAAACGTTCTGACATGGTGGTATTCCTTATCTGTCTAATGGTTTGTTTTGGAGCCTGTCTTCCTGTGTTCTGAGGCAAAACACACGAAGACAGGCCCATCAGTTTAGTTGCCGCTTAAATGCTTAACTAAGCACTTCGAACGAAAGCTCCGCAGGCTGGTGTGCCCTGAAGAGAACGCTCTTAATCCTTGCGTTGCTGGAGACGCCGTAGCGATCTCTCGCGCCGAGTATGCTCCCGGCTGAGATCCAGCAAGATTTCCTCGATAAACGCCAAATGGCGGTGCGAGGCTTCACGGGCCTTTTCCGGCTCGCGTGCCACAATCGCCTCAAAAATTCCGGCGCGGTGGCTGCTCACCTTTGCCAACATCTCACGGCGCGAGTAGAGCAATTCAAAGTTCTGACGTACGTTCTGTTCCAGCATCGGCCCCATGCAGCGTAGCAGGTGAAGTAACACAACGTTGTGGGCAGCTTCGGTCACGGCGATTTGGTATTGCATGACCGCGTCGGCTTCGGCGTCGAGATCGCCGCTTTCCTGGGCCTGCTGGATCACAATGTGGCAATCGCGGATGCGCGCCAGATCTTCGTCGGTGCCGCGCAACGCCGCGTAATAGGCAGCAATGCCTTCGAGGGCATGACGGGTTTCCAACAGATCGAATTGTGATTCAGGGTGGTCGGCCAACAGTTCAGCCAGAGGATCGCTGAAGCTCTGCCACAGATTAGTTTGCACAAAGGTACCACCGCCCTGACGGCGCAGGAGCAGCCCTTTGGCTTCCAGGCGCTGGATGGCCTCTCTCAGAGAAGGACGGGAAACATCAAATTGTTTCGCCAGCTCGCGCTCCGGTGGCAGTTTTTCGCCTGGACGCAGTGTTCCCTCGAGGATCAGGTGTTCGAGCTGCTGCTCGATAACATCTGACAACTTGGGTTGGCGGATTTTGCTGTAGGCCATGGGTGAATTCTTCTCTGCGAATGGCGCGGAGTCAATTGGTAATACCAATTTCAAAAACGTGACGGTAAAGTAACAAAGTATTCACCTCCTGTCCATATGGGCCTTGATCGAAATCAGGTTACCCGCACATTTTAACACCTCAATACCAGAGCTGCTGCAAACCGCTAACGCACGCTTGGTAATACCATTTACGAGGTAGGTTTTTGATTTAACTTTTGCGAAACCTGCCGTCAGGCAGACTGAAGCATCAAAGGCAGGATTTTATTGCATGTTTATTAAGCTTTAACGAATAGCTATTTGCAGCGCATAAGGTGCGCTTAACCGGTCAATATTTCGCCGAACCAAAGCGACCAGCGCAAAATTATTTTTGCGCATTATGTGATTTGCTGCTTATTTCATGCACTGAATCCCCCCTGCCGTCACACAACCCGCATTTTGTTTCCTAAACTGCTGAAATCTTAATCACTCACCCTATAAAGCAGGTGCAAACTGACGCGCATAACATTATTCTTTGCCAAACGGTAGCGGCTCCGTGGAATTAATAGATATAACGCCGTAAATAAAATAAAACACACATCGTAACCACTGCTTTACAGCATGTGAGTAATTCTGCAACGACAGAGGGTTTCATTGATGGATGGTCAACAGCATGGCGACCAGCTGAAGCGCGGCCTGAAAAACCGCCATATTCAGCTTATTGCTCTAGGGGGCGCTATTGGTACCGGGCTATTTCTCGGGATCGCGCAAACAATAAAAATGGCCGGTCCTTCGGTCATTCTCGGCTATGCCATTGGCGGCTTTATCGCATTTCTGATCATGCGCCAACTGGGTGAAATGGTAGTGGAAGAGCCGGTAGCCGGTTCCTTTAGCCACTTCGCCTATAAATACTGGGGCAATTTTGCCGGCTTTGCTTCCGGCTGGAACTACTGGGTGCTGTATGTATTGGTGGCGATGGCGGAACTGACCGCGGTCGGTATCTATGTGCAGTACTGGTGGCCGGAGATCCCAACCTGGGTATCGGCGGCGGTGTTCTTCCTGGCCATCAACGCCATCAACCTGGCGAATGTTAAGGTCTACGGCGAGATGGAATTCTGGTTTGCCATCATCAAAGTCGTGGCGATTATCGGCATGATCGTGTTCGGTGCCTACCTGCTGTTCAGCGGCCTGGGCGGCCCGGAAGCCACCGTAACCAACCTGTGGGCACAGGGCGGCTTCTTCCCGAACGGCATCATGGGGCTGGTGATGGCAATGGCGGTGATCATGTTCTCGTTTGGTGGGCTCGAGCTGGTGGGTATTACCGCCGCGGAGGCCGACAACCCGCAGAAAAGCATTCCCAAGGCCACCAACCAGGTGATCTACCGCATCCTGCTGTTCTATATCGGCTCACTGACCATTTTGCTGTCGCTGTACCCTTGGGGCAAAGTGGTGGAAGGCGGCAGCCCGTTCGTGCTGATCTTCCACGCGCTGAACAGCAACCTGGTAGCAACCGTGCTGAACATCGTGGTGTTGACCGCCGCCCTGTCGGTGTACAACAGCTGCGTTTACTGCAACAGCCGCATGCTGTACGGCCTGGCGAAACAAGGCAACGGTCCGAAGAGCCTGCTGAAGGTGGACGGACGCGGCGTACCGGTCATCGCTATCGCCGTCTCCGCCACGGCCACGGCGTTCTGCGTACTGATTAACTACCTGATCCCCGGTCGCGCATTCGAATTGCTGATGGCGCTGGTGGTCTCGGCGCTGGTGATCAACTGGGCGATGATCAGCCTGGCGCACCTGAAGTTCCGCGCAGCCAAGAACCGCGAAGGCGTAGAGCCGAAGTTCAAGGCCTTCTGGTATCCGTTCAGCAACTACCTGTGCCTGGTGTTTATGGCCGGCATCCTGGTGATCATGTACCTGACGCCGGGCATTCAAATCTCGGTGTTGCTGATCCCGGTTTGGGTGGCAATTTTGGCCATTGGCTATATCGTCAAGCAACGTAGCCAGCGTGCAATGAGCGCAACCAGCCGCAGCTAGTTCACGCCAAAAACAAAATGGCCCGCAGTGTAAAACTGCGGGCCATTTTTTTAGCCTGACTTAGGCTACTTCTTGCGCAGGGCCTTCACCTGCTCGGCGGTGATATCCGCCGGCAAGCCCCCCCAGGTTACGCGCAGATAGTTCACCAGCTCCGCCACTTGCGCATCGTCCAGACGTTCGCCAAAGGCCGGCATGCTCTGCATACTTTCGCCGTTGGGGAATTGCTGCGCCGGTAAACCGTCCAGCACCGAGACAATCAGATTCTTGGCATCCGGTTGGCGCAGCGTGGCGTTATCGCGCATCGCCACCGCTACGTGCGGCTTGCCCTCACCTTCACGCGCATGGCAGCCGGAGCACTGATCCAGATAGCTGATACGCCCGGCATCGCTGCCCTGGCCGATTTTAACCGGCACTGCGGCCGGCGGCTGTTCACCCATCAGATAGGTCGCCAGTGCTTGATGGTCTTCCGGCGTCAGATGACGGGTGCTGAGATCCACCACCATGTGCATCTCACTGAACGCAGATCCCTGAGGTGCCATCCCGGTTGCCAGGAAACGGTTGAGGTCATCCGGCGTCCAGCCGCGCTGGGCCAATCCGTGCGGCGTGATGTCCGGTGCCATAAAGCGCCCCAAATCGCCCCCCTGCATCGGCTTGCCAAGATTCATCTGCCCCAGCATGCCGCGTGGCGTATGGCATTCCCCGCAGTGACCCAGCGTATCCGCCAGGTAACGGCCGCGTTGCCACTGCGCCGAATTGCCTTGTGAACTGGCTGGCAACGGCGCCTGGCTGCGGAACAGCAGGTTCCAACCGATCAGCGCCATGCGTTGATTAAACGGGAACGGCATGTCGTTTTCAGGAATGGCAACATCCACCGCCGGTCGGGTCATCAGATAGGCGTAGATATCATCGGCATCCTGGCGTGAAATACCTTTATACGAAGTATAGGGCATCGCCGGGTACAGATGACGCCCGCCCGGTGCCACACCCTGAGTCAGCGCCAGGAAGAAATCGTCTTTGGTCCAGCGGCCAATGCCATGATCGGCCGAAGGCGTCAGGTTACTGCCATAGATAGTGCCGAACGGCGTCTCCAGCGGATAGCCCCCGGCCAAGGGCGCGCCGCCGCTGGCGGTATGGCAGGCGGCACAGTCGGCGGCCTGCGCCAGATAGCGACCGCGGGCAACCTGTTCCGTGCTGGCGGTTACCTGCTGCACCGGGCCATCGTAACGGCGGTTTTCACGCCACCACAGCACGGCGATGACGATGATGACCACCAGCAGGATCAACAGTGCGAGACGTTTTTTCATTGCGCCGTCTCCTTCAGCAGGCCCGGGGTTTTGAGCACCACGTCGCGAACCGCTTCATAGTAACGAACATAGCCGGTACAGCGGCAGATATGGCTGTCCAGCGCCTGCTCAATGGCGCTTTCCAGTTGCTCACGGGCAATGGGTTCACGCTTGAGTTTTTCCACAAAAATGGTGGCGGCGTTGACAAAGCCCGGCGTGCAGTAACCGCACTGGAAGCTGTAATGCTCCAGAAACGCCTGCTGGATAGGTGACAACTCCACCACTTCGCCCTGCGCATCCACCTTGGCATGCCCCTCTACGGTGCGGACTTTTTTGCCGCTGAAGAAGTGCGCGCCGGTGATACAGGTACGCACCTCTTCGCTGGTACCGCTTGGGTGATCGACAATTGCTACGCAGGCGTGGCAGATACCCTGCCCGCAGCCAAGACGCGATCCGGTCAGGTCGAGATACTCGTGCAGGAAATCGATCATCATCAGCCCTTCAGGTACGTCGATCGGGCCGTATTGCTTTTCGTTGATGGTCAGGGAAATCGGCTGGGTTTTGATGCTCATTGTAATACCTCACGAATATTTTCTGCACGAACGGGCAAATCACGGAAACGGTGGCCAGTGGCGTCGGCGATGGCGTTGACCAGGGCAGCGACCACCGGGATCATCACCACTTCGGCCATGCCTTTGGGCGGATCGGTTTCCGACAACGCGGGCAGGATGTCATCGGTCTGTTTCCAGACCGCCACATCGCTGGCGCGTGGCAGGTGGTAACGGTTAAAGTTCCAGGTACCGTTACCGGGCCCGTCTTCGTACAGCGGTAAATATTCGTGTAGTGCATGACCAATTCCCATCGCCAACCCGCCCTGCAACTGGCCGGAAACCAGTTCCGGCACAATCAGGTTGCCGCACTCCATGATCGAATGGTGATTCAGCAGTTCTACCTGGCCGGTGGCGATATCCACCGCCACTTCCGCCAGGGTTCCGACGGCACTGTAATAGGTCACCGCCGCGTTATTGCGTTGAGTCGGGGGATAATAGACCTGATTGCGTGGCAGCGTTTTGAACTCGCCACCGGCGTTGCGCACAGCCAGGCCATCAATCGGCAGGCGTTCGCTATTGCCACTCAGGGTAAAGTCCGCTTCCGCCCACTGCCAGCGGTTGAATACGTGCACCGCTGCGCCTGCGATCCCGCCCATCTGGTAAAGTTGTTTTGCCAGCCGCTCCAGGCTCAACACCTCCATACCGGCAGCGGTCAATCCCCCCTCCACCCAACGCGCATCCTCTCGGCGCACCACTAAAGGTGCCGCCTGGCCGCCACCGGGGCCGGATTGCCAAATGGCCATCGCTGCCGGCCACAGGCCATGATCGAATATCAGCCGCGCCGCTTCGCGCGTACTGTGCGAGAAGTAATACGCCGAGTTGCTGGCGCTGGAAGGTGAGCAGTAGCTTGGCGTCCAGGCCGGATTGGTTTGCAACCGATCCTGATCGGCCTGCGACATAACGTAGGGATCGCCACTGGTAACCATCGGCAGCACAGACCAGTCGGTCACCGAGAAGTGAGCCTCGTCTGCCGGTTTGCCCAGCCACTGTGCGCACAACACCGATTGTGAGGTCGACATGCCGGTGCCCATCTCGGCACCGCTGTGATGCAGCATAATGCGCCCGTCTTCTCCCAGTTCGACGCGGGCGAATGAAGTTTCGGCACCGGTACCGAAGTCTTTTTGCACGCAGCCAAAGCCTACGCCATAGCGTTTGCCCGGATGCTGGCTTTCAAACTCCGCCTTGCGCTTGGCGCGTTGCAGCCACATCTCATGCTTCGCCGCCTTCTCCAGCACTTCATCGGCGCGAATAGCCCCGGCAGGAATGGCCCCCTGCGTATTTTTCATGCCGGACTTCAGTACGTTGCGCAAACGGAATTCAATCGGGTCAATCTTCAGTTCGGCAGCCAACTCATCGACCATCATCTCGGTGGCGGCCATACTTTGCAGCGTGCCGTAACCTCGTGCCGACCCTGCGTCGATAGCGCGCGAAGCCAGCCCCACCGCAGACAAATCGCTTTTCGGGAAGTAATAAATCGACTGCGCCGCGGTCGCCGCCACCATCACCACCGAAGGCGTAAAGTTGCTGCGGCCACCGCCGTCTGCCGTCATCTCACCATGGAATGACTGCAGCACGCCGGTTTGGCGGTTTACCGCAATGCGGTAATTCATGTCGAAGGCATGGCGTTTCAGCGCAGTCTGGAACTGTTCGAAACGGTCGTTGGCCAGCCGAACCGGGTGCCCGTCGCCGTACATCGCCGCCACCGCGCCGTAATACGGGAAATTAAAGTGATCTTTCGAGCCGTAACCGACGGTGTAGCATGGGTGCAGAATCAGCTGTTTAACCGGCGGATTGCGTTTTGCCAGCATGCGCGGCATTTCATCTGCCACTTCCTGCGGCGATTGAGTCGGCACCACCAGATGCAGCGTTTGCGTCTCGGCATCGAACCAGCCGTTGGCGTTGTCCGGCTCCAGCGCGGAGGTGTCGACGGACTGCGTGGTATAGCGGCGTGACATCACCAGCCACTCATCCGGCGGCGTTTTCAACTCATCGGCAATCATGCCGGCGTAATACATGCCTTCCTGATCCAGCTTGCCGCCTTCGCGTCCTTCCGGCCAGACCGGCAGGTGTTTCTTCATCGAAACCGGGAAAATCGGGGTATCTTTCAGGCTGGAAAAACGATCGTCATCAAACGGCTTGTCTCCCCCCACCCGCACATAGCGGAAAGTGCCCCAAGGGTCGCGCTGCAGCGGGCCGGTTTGCGCCCCGTATTTAATCGTGCCTTCGCGGAATTTCAGCTTGTCTTTGGCAAAGCGGAAGCGGGCAAAATCGTGATAAATCAGGATTGCCACCGCCTGGCCCAGGTAAGCCGGGGTTTTGCCAATCGGCAGCAGCATGTCGTCGCCGTAAAATGCCGGGAAGGCCAAACCGTCGCGCGCCAAATCTTCGGCGGTTACCAGCCGATCGGGCTGCAGGTCGTCGCCCAGCAATGAGAGATCGATACCTTCGAACAGCTTGTCTGCTTGAGTGACACGCAAAATAAAGGCGTGCGCCTGCTGCTGTGGCCAGTGCGGCATATCCACCGCGCGAATATCACGGGCAAAGACCTTCTGCCCCATGACCTTGGCACGGCCATCGATACGAAAGCGTATACGTTTCTCGTGGGCATCCCAGTTCGGGGACTGGAGGATCTTCTGCTCAAACAGCGCGGCATAGGCACGGCTGTACAGGGGCGCGAGGTACACGGAGACCCCCGCTATCACGGCGCTTTTGATAAAGCGACGCCGCGACGGGTTGAAATTGCTCATAAAAAGTCCTTTGCATCTTTATTGTAGTTTTGTGTTCAGCGGTGGTGTTGCGCAAACGCTGACGACCTTGCCGTAGACGTCATAAGCAT
Source organism: Serratia sp. AXJ-M (assembly GCF_046531865.1). Taxonomy (NCBI): domain Bacteria; kingdom Pseudomonadati; phylum Pseudomonadota; class Gammaproteobacteria; order Enterobacterales; family Yersiniaceae; genus Serratia; species Serratia sp. AXJ-M. The sequence goes on from NZ_CP059394.1 coordinate 4,439,639, forward strand.
ATGCTTATAACCAAAATTATGTGATGATTAACATGCTATTTTCAATAAAAACACATCTCAACAACACATATTTTTAGTAAGGTAATTAGAAGTTGCGCAAATTCGGGCGGATAAGATGACAACAGGCATAGTGATCGCCGCTGCCGGACGTGGAGAACGCTTCTCTCAGGCCGGTGGCGCAGGCAATAAATTAAATGCCGAGTTTGCGGATGCCGCAGGCCGCCAACGTTCGCTGTTTGAACAGACGCTGCGTCAAGCGTTGGCTTCCGGCCTGCCCATATGGGTGGTCACCCGGCCAGACAACCGCCAGGTTCAACAGATTTGCGCCGCCTATCAGGTTCCGGTCACGCTGCTGGCCAGCGTCGGCCTTGGCGATTCCATTGCCGCCGGCGTTAACGCCACGCCGCACTGGCAAGGCTGGTTGGTTCATTTGGCGGATATGCCGTTCGTTACCCCGGCGGTTTTCCAGCAGGTAGCCAGCGCGTTGCAGCACCACGCCATTGTCCGTCCCCGTTTTGAACAACAGCCGGGTCACCCGGTTGGGTTTTCCGCTCTATTGCGCAAACAACTGAGCCAATTACGTGGCGATAATGGTGCACGCGATCTGCTTAAAGAGCAGGCGGTACACTGGCTTAATCTTGATCAACCCACTGTCGTGCAGGATATAGATCTTCCGTCACAGCTACCGGTCAGCGAGTAACTCATCTATGCAACATCTCGATATCACCGTGGTCAGCCAGGCGATAAACTGGCTGAAACAACAACCGGTGTGGCTGTGCACCGTGCTGAGCACTTACGGCTCCTCACCGCGATCGCCGGGGGCGCTGTTGGCCGCCACGCAGGACGGACATTATTGCGGCTCGCTGTCCGGAGGATGCGTGGAAGAAGACTTTCTGCGGCGCCTGGCGGACGGGGAGTATCAGGCTGCCAGCCAGGTCATTCGTTACGGTGAGGGCGGTCTGGAGCCCAACGTAGCGCTGCCCTGCGGCGGCGTGCTGGAGGTGCTGATTGAGTATTTACCGGCGGGCGACGAGAGCATCGATTACCTGACAACCCTCGCCGGCGCGTTAAACGGACACCATGCGCTGGTCAAACGCCTCACTCTGCCGGATGCCTGCGGCAGCCTGACGTTGACCGATTTCGCCAGTGCGACCCAGGTGGAACGCCGCGGCCCGCAAATTACCCTACATATTGCCGCAGCCCCGCGTTTGCTGATCGCCGGTCTTTCCAGCGTGGCATTGTACTGCGCCGATTTCGCCAGTTCGCTGGGGTTTGAAGTGTTGGTGTGCGAGAACCGTCCGGAGGCGCTGGAAAATTTCGCCCCGCAGCTGAGATCCAACGTGACGCTACTGCGTCAGTTTCCTGCCAAGTTTATTGAAGACGGCGGCTGTCACGCCAATACCGCGATTGTCGCGCTGACGCACGATCCCCGCATGGACGATCTGACGCTAATGGAAGCTATCCATACCCCGGCGTTTTATATCGGCGCCATGGGATCGTTGCGCAACAGCGCGCGTCGTCGCCAACGCCTGCAGCAGATTGCCGAATTCAGCCCACAAGAGCTGGAGCGAATTCATGCCCCGATTGGCTTACCGCTCGGCAGCAAGACCCCGGCTGAAATCGCGCTGGCGGTGATGGCAGATATCGTGCAGCAAAAGAACCGCTCTGCCACCCCGCTCAGTCAAGGGGAGTCACCGGCACCAGGTGTTGGAGCTCAAGATGCAGCTCCTCCCGCTCATTTAGCGAATAGTTGAACATCGTCAGGTCAGGCCCTTCCCGGCGAGCCAGGCCAAGTTGCGGCAAGACCTGAGTGTACATCTGCACAATATGATCGTTCAGGGCCACTGGCTTGCCGGCATAGCAAAAACGACAAAAATCACCGGAGATATCCGGCAGCGCTTCAAGCCCGGCACCGTCACTGACCGGGCAGTCTGCCGCAACGCCCAGGGTATAATCCACCCGCACTCGTTCCCCATCTGGCACAAACTGGGCCAGCGAATAGGTCAATGCCGGGCGCTCACCCAGCAGAGCATAGAACGTCTCTTTGATTTTGCTGCGGATGGGAAGGTGCGACTTATCCAGATCGGTAATGTCCAGATGGTAAGGGTAACTCTTCCCTCGGATAGCATACTGCCCCTTGGCGACCTTGATGCGATCGACCTTAATATCCCCCGGCTGATTCACCGACAGCGAGCGAACCAGATGGCTGAAGTCCTGTTTACGCGCATGGCGATAAACACTGGGAGATTCGGCAAAGTGCTTTTTGAAGCAGCGAGAAAAGGTTTGTTGGTTATCGAATTGATATTCAATAGAAATATCAAGAATGCTTTTTTGCGTATAACGCAAGGCGAAAGCGGCGAGGTACAAGCGGCGCGCGCGAATATAGGAAGCCAGCGACAAACTGGTCTGCTTTTTGAACATTCGCTGCAGATACCATTTCGAGTAGCCTGATTTGGCAGAAACGATATCCAATGACAAGGGATTGGTTAGGTTGTCTTCAATCCAGACCAGCAATTCCCTGATATGACTTTCCTGCGTTTCCATGAGTTTGCCGAACCTTCTGTTCCAAATATGCCTTTATGCGCGTATTAGTGCTTTGCGCGTAGGGTATACAGGTTAAAACATCGCGTCCAGCGGGCTACAGTAATTTACACAGGGGTTGATAAAACCTGAAATTTGCCGCCCCACTGCGGACGGCAAATCCTTTCGGCGGTTACTTCACGCAGCGAGAACACTGGCCAGACTGGATCTTCTGGAAGAAGTCATTGCCTTTATCATCCACCAGAATAAACGCCGGGAAATCTTCCACTTCGATTTTCCAGATCGCTTCCATACCCAGCTCCGGATATTCGACGCAGGTCAGGCTCTTGATGCTCTGCTGCGCCAGTACCGCCGCCGGGCCACCGATGCTGCCGAGGTAGAAGCCACCGTGCTTGTGGCAGGCGTCGGTCACCTGCTGGCTGCGGTTGCCTTTCGCCAGCATGATCATGCTGCCGCCATGAGACTGCAGCAGGTCGACGTAAGAATCCATGCGCCCGGCAGTGGTTGGCCCCAGTGAACCAGAGGCGTAGCCGTCCGGCGTTTTGGCCGGGCCCGCGTAATAAATCGGATGATCCTTAACGTATTGCGGCAGACCTTCGCCTCTGTCCAGGCGCTCTTTCAACTTGGCATGCGCAATATCGCGGCCCACGATGATGGTGCCGCTCAAGGACAGGCGGGTGGATACCGGGTATTGCGACAGCTGCTTGAGGATCTCGGCCATCGGGCGGTTAAGGTCAATCTTGATTGCCTCGCCCTCACCGGCCTGACGCAGCTCCTGCGGGATGAATTTGCCAGGATTATGCTCCAGCTTCTCCAGCCAGATGCCGTCACGGTTGATCTTGCCTTTAATGTTACGGTCAGCGGAGCAGGAAACCCCCATTCCCACCGGGCAGGATGCGCCATGGCGCGGCAGACGCACCACGCGAACGTCATGCGCAAAGTATTTGCCGCCAAACTGCGCGCCCAATCCCAGGTTCTGCGCTTCTTTCAGCAACTCTTCTTCCAGCGCCACGTCGCGGAATGCCTGACCGTGCTCATTGCCTTCAGTCGGCAGGCCGTCATAGTACTTGGTCGACGCCAGTTTTACGGTTTTCAGCGTTGCTTCCGCCGAGGTGCCGCCGATAACGAACGCCACGTGGTACGGCGGGCAAGCCGCGGTGCCCAGCGTACGCATTTTCTCTACCAGATAATCCTTCAGCTTGCCCGGAGACAGCAGCGCTTTGGTTTCCTGATAAAGGTAGGTTTTGTTGGCAGAACCGCCGCCTTTAGCAATACACAGGAATTTGTATTCTTCACCGTCGACGCTGTAGAGGTCGATCTGCGCCGGCAGGTTGCTGCCGGTGTTGACCTCTTTATACATATCCAGCGCGGCGTTTTGCGAATAGCGCAGGTTGTCTTCGATAAAGGTGTTGTACACCCCGCGTGACAACGCTTCTTCGTCGCCGCCACCGGTCCAGACGCGCTGGCCCTTTTTACCGACGATAATGGCGGTACCGGTGTCCTGACAGGTCGGCAAAATACCTTTGGCGGCGATTTCTGAGTTACGCAAAAATTGCAGCGCAACGTATTTGTCGTTTTCGCTGGCGTCCGGATCCTTGAGGATATCGGCAACCTGCTGCTGGTGCGCCGGGCGCAGCATAAATGAGGCGTCATGAAACGCGTGCTGGGCAAGGAGGGTTAACGCTTCAGGGGCTACTTTCAGAACTTCCTGGCCTTCAAATTCGCTCACGGAAACGTGATCGCGGCTTAACAGATAGTATTCGGTATCGTCTTTCTTCAGCGGGAACGGATCTTGATAATGGAACGGTTTATTCGACATTGATCTCTCACTTGCAACATCAGCTGCGTTAAATTCACACTTACTCAGCCAGCTCGGGGCAGGCCGCGTCAAAAAACTTCCCACACCTTACGTATTTTTAATCAGTCGGTTATTGCGCTAAATCGCATAATAACCCCTGCGTTAGAAAGGTATTTTCTCGGGATGCTTTCCAATCTTTTCTGTGAGCGCTGCGGGTACAGACTCAGCATGTACGGTTTATTATCCCGCAGTTAACACATTGATTACAATCCATCAGCGTCGATCGGGTTATCAATGCGATGAAAAACCGGCCCGACAGGCGGGATGAGAATTAGTTTTTCGTATTATTGCCAGCCGTCGCGCCATTGCTTAAGCTAGCCGCAATGAACAAAGTAAGAATCCCCATAGCGCTGCAACAGGCGGTGATGCGCTGCCTGCGTGAAAAACTTCTGCTGGCGCGTCAGCATTTTTCCGTCGAGTTTCCGGAACCCAAAGTCGTTTACCAGCAACGCGGAACCAGTGCGGGCACCGCCTGGCTGCAAGCCTGGGAAATTCGGCTGAATCCGGTTTTGCTGATGGAAAACCAACAGCCGTTTATCGACGAAGTGGTGCCGCACGAACTGGCGCACCTGTTAGTCTTCCGCCAGTTTGGCCGCGTGGCCCCACATGGGCGCGAATGGCGCTGGATGATGGAAAGCGTGTTGCAGGTACCGGCCAGCCGCACCCACCAGTTTGAAATTGCCTCGGTGCAAAGCAAAACCTTCCCCTACCTCTGTCGTTGCCAACAACATCAGCTCACCGTACGTCGGCATAATCGGGTGCTTCGCGGAGAAAGCGAATACCGCTGCCGTCAGTGCGGCGAAAAATTGAAATTTATCGCCGGTGAGCCTGTTTAAGCGAAAAATCCAACCTCTGCTCCCTACGTCCCAAGTTACAGCCAGACTCCGGCGCTGGCTTGAAAAGTCACGGGGTTAACGCCCGTCGTTTGCCACTGCCGTTGACTTCCGCTACCCTGCCTGCCTTTCCAATTTTGAGCAGTTTTGGAATATGCTTCGCAAAATTTTGTTTACGGTTATTTTCACCACCGGCGCCGTACAGGCGCACGGCATCAATAATTTTTCTCAGGCCAAGGCGGCAGCGGCCAAAATCAACCAAGATGCGCCCGGTTCTTTCTACTGCGGCTGCCAGATCACCTGGCAGGGCAAGAAAGGCATCCCAGATTTAAACAGTTGTGGCTATCAACCACGCAAGAACGCCCAACGCGCACAGCGTATCGAATGGGAACATGTGGTACCGGCCTGGCAGTTCGGACACCAATTGCAGTGCTGGCAACAAGGTGGCCGCAAAAACTGCAACAAAGACGCGAGCTACCGCCAAATCGAAACTGACCTGCACAACCTGCAGCCGGCGATAGGTGAAGTGAACGGCGATCGCAATAATTTCATGTACAGCCAATGGAAAGGCGGCGAAGGTCAGTATGGCCAGTGCCCAATGAAAGTGGACTTTAAAAATAAGCAGGCCGAACCGCCCGCACGCGCTCGCGGCGCGATCGCCCGCACCTATTTTTATATGCGCGATCGCTATCAACTACGGCTTTCCCGCCAACAGACCCAGCTTTTCGAGGTGTGGAACCGTCAGTATCCGGTCAGCCAATGGGAATGCCTGCGGGAGGCACGCATCGCTAAGGTACAGGGCAACCATAACCTCTATATTCAACAGGCTTGCCAGCAACGAAAGGGCTAAATCCCCTTCGTACTTAAAACTGCAGCGGTGTTGACTGCGTGAGCGCCCCCGAATCACTTACTTAAGTAAGCTCATCGGGATGCACTCACTTGCCGCCTTGCTGCAGCTTCAATTACTTTGGGTATATACTCTTTTTTTTCAAGCTGCAGCACTGATGACTGCATATTAGTCAGGATCGAATATTCAATGCGTATACCCCGTATTTATCACCCGCAGCCGTTAATCGACCATGCAGAAATCGCACTGAGCGAAGACGCCGCCAACCACATCGGGCGTGTACTGCGAATGGGCGCCGGCCAGGCACTGCAGCTCTTCGACGGCAGCAACCAGGTATTTGACGCCGAGATCACCCAGGTCGACAAAAAAAACGTGCTGGTGCGGCTAGCCGCCGGCCAACCGGAAGACCGTGAATCGCCACTCAATCTGCATCTGGGCCAGGTGATTTCTCGCGGTGAGAAGATGGAATTCACCATTCAGAAATCCATCGAGCTCGGGGTCAATGTCATTACTCCGCTGTTTTCCGAGCGCTGCGGTGTGAAGTTGGACGGCGAGCGTCTGGCGAAAAAAATCCAGCAATGGCAGAAGATCGCCATCGCCGCCTGCGAACAATGTGGCCGCAACCGTATTCCGGAAATTCGCGAGGCGATGAAACTGGAAGACTGGTGCGCCGAGCAAGATGGCAGCCTGAAACTCAACCTGCACCCACGCGCCAACCACAGTATCAATACCCTGCCGCTGCCGGTGGAACATGTCCGCCTGCTGATTGGGCCGGAAGGCGGTTTATCCGCCGACGAAATTGCGATGACCACAGGCCACGGATTTACTGATATCCTGCTTGGGCCACGCGTTCTGCGTACAGAAACCACAGCGCTCACCGCAATTACCGCTTTGCAGGTACGTTTCGGCGATCTGGGTTAAAGGAGAAAAGATGATTAAGCTCGGCATCGTGATGGACCCTATCGCCTCCATCAACATCAAGAAAGACACCAGCTTCGCCATGCTGCTCGAAGCGCAGCGCCGTGGCTGGGAACTGCACTACATGGAGATGGACGATCTCTATCTGCACGCCGGTGACGGCCGCGCCCGCACTCGCCTGCTGAGCGTGAAGGAAGATAAAGAGAGCTGGTTCAGCTTTGGCAGCGAGCAGGATCTGGCGCTGCATGATCTGGACGTGATCCTGATGCGCAAAGACCCCCCTTTCGATACCGAATACATCTACGCGACCTATATTCTGGAACGCGCAGAGGTCAAAGGCACGCTGGTAGTTAACAAGCCGCAGAGCCTGCGTGACTGCAACGAAAAGCTGTTCACCGCCTGGTTCCCGGAACTGACGCCGGACACCCTGGTCAGCCGCAGCGCGGCGCACATCCGCAAATTCCACCAGCAGCACGGCGACATTATTCTCAAACCGCTGGACGGCATGGGCGGCGCGTCTATCTTCCGCGTGAAGCAGGACGACCCTAACCTGTCGGTGATTATCGAAACCCTGACCGAGCACGGTAGCCGTTTCTGCATGGCGCAGAACTTCTTGCCGGCTATCAAGGAGGGCGATAAGCGCATTCTGGTGGTTGACGGTGAGCCAGTACCTTACTGCCTGGCGCGCATCCCGGCGCAGGGCGAGACCCGTGGCAACCTGGCGGCCGGCGGCCGTGGTGAAGCGCGTCCACTGAGCGAAAGCGACTGGAAAATTGCGCGTGCGGTAGCCCCGACGCTGAAAGAAAAAGGGCTGATCTTTGTGGGCCTGGACGTGATTGGCGATCGCCTGACTGAAATCAACGTCACCAGCCCAACCTGTGCGCGTGAAATAGAAGCGGCCTTCCCGGTTTCCATCACCGGTATGCTGATGGATGCAATCGAGAAGCGTCTGGCAGCGAAGTAATCGAAATGCGGGTGACTTGCGTCGCCCGCCTTCCCGACCTCCCTGAATGACGCTGTCAGCCCGCGTCAACCGAGTCGCGGCTTGAAAGGCGATGGGGATAGCCGCATACTGGCGGCTGTTTAACTTCTCACCAATCAAATACCTTAAATAACACCATGAATTTACAACACCATTTTCTTATCGCTATGCCATCACTTCAGGATCCTCGCTTCAAACGCTCGGTGATTTATGTCTGCGAGCACAATGAAGACGGCGCCATGGGCCTGGTGATCAATAAACCGGTGGAACAGTTCACGGTGGAAACAGTGCTGAGCAAACTGAAGATCATGCCACAGGCACGCGATCCGGCCATCAGTCTGGATAAACCGGTGTTTGCCGGCGGCCCGCTGGCTGACGATCGCGGTTTTATCCTGCATACGCCGTGCAAAGGCTTCGGCTCCAGTATCCAGATCTCGCCGGATACCATGATCACCACCTCGAAAGACGTACTGGAAACCTTGGGCACGCCGGAACAGCCGGAGGACGTACTGGTCGCGCTCGGCTATGCCGGCTGGGAGAAAGGCCAGTTGGAACAGGAAGTGCTGGAAAACGCCTGGCTGACCATCGAAGCCGACACCGACATTCTGTTCCATACGCCGATCGCCAGCCGCTGGCGCGAGGCCGCCAATCGCCTTGGCATCGATATCCGCAGCATTGCCAACCACGCAGGACACGCCTGATGACCAACCGCACCATTATCGCCTTCGACTTCGGCACCAAAAGCATCGGCGCGGCCATTGGCCAGGAGCTAACCGGCAGCGCCCGTGCGCTGGCGGCTTTCAAAGCGCAGGACGGCTCGCCGGACTGGCAAAAGATCGAGAAGTTGCTGAAAGAGTGGCAACCGGACTTGGTGGTAGTCGGTCTGCCGCTGAACATGGACGGCACCGAACAGCCGGTCACCGAGCAAGCGCGCAAGTTCGCCAACCGCCTGCACGGCCGCTTTGGCGTGCAGATCGCGCTGCATGATGAGCGTCTCAGTACCGTCGAAGCCCGCGCCAACCTGTTTGATCGCGGCGGCTTCCGCGCGCTGGACAAGGGCAGCGTGGATTCCGCCTCGGCGGTGGTAATCCTGGAAAGCTGGTTCGAACGGCAATTGGGTTAATCCCTTGGCAAAGTCCCCTCCGCGCCGCCCAGTAATCCCGCACAGATCCGCTGTTGCAGACCTTGCTCAAAGGTCTGCATGCCGGACTGCCCACCGGTTTGCAGCACGCTGGCAAGCTGATGGGTTTTGCCCTCGCGGATCATGCTGCTGACCGCCGCCGTCGCCGTCAGCACCTCAAAAATCGCCACCCTGCCGCCCCCGGGCCGACTCAACAGCTTCTGTGCAATCACCGCCTGCAGGCTACCGGCCAACTGTGCACGCACGTAGGGCTTTTCTTCCGCCGGGAAAACATCCACCAGCCGATCGACCGCCTGCGTCGCGCTACGGGTATGCAGCGTCGCCAGTACCAGATGGCCGGTTTCCGCAGCGGTAAGCGCCAGCCTGATGGTTGTGGTGTCACGCAGCTCCCCCAGCAAGATGACGTCTGGATCTTCACGCAGGGCAGCACGTAATGCGTCGTCAAAGCTGTGGCTGTCGCGGCCCAATTCGCGCTGCTGAATTAAAGAGTGTCGACTGCGGTGAATAAATTCGATCGGATCCTCCAGCGTAAGGATATGCCGCCGCTGGTGCTGATTGATGTCGTCAATCATTGCCGCCAGGGTGGTGGATTTACCACTGCCGGTCGCGCCGGTCACCAAAATCAGGCCATCCTCCCTGCGCACCAGGGCCGGAATGATGTCTGGTGCTGCCAACGCCGCCAGCGTCGGGCACTCGCCGGCAATCAGCCTCAAGGCAAGCGAAACCCCGAGGCTTTGCAGAAAGAAATTGGCGCGCAGCCGAATATCGCCCGCAAGCGTCAGCGCCAGATCAAGCTGCCCCTGCTGTTGCAATTGCTGCCGCTGCTGGGGTTGCAGCAGCGCATTGCACAAGCGATGCATCTTGGTCTCGGTCAGTTTTTCCGTACCTGCCAGCGCCTGTAATTCACCATCGATGCGCAACATCGGCTGATGCCCCGTACAAAGGTGCAGATCGGAAGCATTATGCTTTACACTAAGGGCCACGAATTCACCGATATCCATATCAATCTCCTGGGTCAATGATGAGCACTATCCAACAGAATCTGCAGGATGTCAGAAACCGCATTGCCGCGGCCGCTCAAGGCTGCGCTCGCGCTCCAGAAGAAGTGACGCTGCTTGCAGTGAGTAAAACCAAACCTGTGGCGGCGATCGCAGAAGCTATCGCGGCAGGCCAGCGGACCTTCGGGGAAAACTATGTACAGGAAGGCGTGGATAAGGTTCAGCATTTTGCCGCGCTGCCGGAAGGCGCAACGCTGGATTGGCACTTTATCGGCCCTTTGCAATCCAATAAGAGCCGGCTGGTGGCAGAGCACTTTGCCTGGTGCCATACCGTCGATCGGCTGCGTATCGCCCAGCGGTTAAGCGACCAGCGCCCGGCAGACATGCCGCCGCTTAACGTTCTGATCCAAATAAATATCAGCGATGAACAGAGTAAATCTGGCATTGTACTGGCTGAACTGCCGGCGCTGGCAGAAGCGGTTGTCGCCTTGCCGAACGTTCGTTTACGCGGGCTGATGGCGATTCCGGCTCCGCAAGAAGACTACCAGAGCCAATTAGCGGTATTCCGCCAGATGCACGACGCCTTCCTGGCGCTGCAACAGCATTATCCACAGGTAGACACGCTGTCGATGGGCATGACCGATGACATGACGGCGGCCATTGCCGCAGGCAGCACTCTGGTTCGTATCGGTACCGCCATTTTTGGCGCGCGAGATTATTCGCAGTCCTGACACACTGACGAGGAATTTTAATGCAACACCGTAAGATTACCTTCATTGGCGCCGGCAACATGGCCCGCGCAATCATCGCCGGCCTGGTGGCGGGCGGTTACCCGGCCAAATCCATCAGCGTCTGCGCGCCTTCGGCTAAAAACCGCGATGCGCTGGCTGCCGACTACGGCATCGTTAGCAGCGGTGATAACCTTGCCTGCGCACGCGAGGCAGACGTCATCGTACTGGCGGTGAAGCCACAGATGATGGCAGATGTCTGCCAGCCGTTGCGCGATCAGATCGATTTCAGCGGCAAACTGGTGCTGTCGATCGCCGCAGGCATTCAGGTCAGCCGTTTTTACCAGCTGCTGGCCGACAATCTGAATATTGTACGCATCATGCCAAACACGCCATCGCTGGTGGGTAAAGGCATGAGTGGCCTGTATGCGCCGCAGCAGGTCAGCCAACAGGATCGTGACTACACCAGTGATTTGATGGCGTCAGTTGGCAAGGTATGTTGGGTGGATGACGAAAACGGCATCAACAGCGTGATCGCCGCTGCGGGCAGTGCCCCGGCCTATTTCTTCCTGTTTATGGAAGCCATGCAGCAGGAAGCCGAACGTATGGGCTTCGACAGCCAGACGGCCCGTGCGCTGGTGCAACAAGCGGCATCCGGCGCCGCTGCGCTGGTGGAAGCCAACCCGGAGACGCCGTTGTCGACCTTGCGTGAGCAGGTAACGTCCAAAGGCGGCACCACCGCCGAGGCGCTGCGGGTATTCAACGAGCAACAACTGCCGGCAACCGTGGCCAAAGCCATGCAGGCGGCAGTTTCCCGTGCGCAGGAAATGGAAAAATCATTTTAAATAATCGAGAGTTAAGGAGAAGGACGACTTCATGCTAACGCTGACTTTTTTGGTCAAAACCGTTATTGATCTTTACGTCATGGTACTGCTGCTGCGCATCTGGATGCAGTGGACACGCGCTGACTTTTACAACCCATTCGCGCAGTTTATCGTGAAGATCACCCAGCCGGTGATTGGCCCGCTGCGCCGTATTATCCCGTCAATGGGACCAATTGACAGCGCATCACTGCTGTTGGCTTTCCTGCTGATGACCATCAAGTATCCGCTGTTGCTGCTGATTCAGGGCGGCGCGATGTCACTCAGCCCGTATAACCTGCTGTTTGGCTTGATCTCTCTGGTAAAGTCGGCCGGTTATCTGATCTTCTGGGTGATGATTATCCGCGCGCTGATGAGCTGGATAAGTCAGGGCCGCAGCCCGATTGATCAGTTGATGTATCAACTGACCGAACCGTTGATGGCGCCAATCCGCCGTATTCTTCCGGCAATGGGCGGCATTGATTTTTCAGCGATGGTAGTGATCCTGATCCTGTATCTGATCAACTACCTGGGTATGGATCTGTTCGGTGAGATCTGGTTCCTGCTGTGAGTGCAGTCACCCCCGTGCTGGACGGGCTGGCAATCAGGCTATATATTCAGCCGAAAGCCAGCCGCGACCAGATTGTCGGTTTGCATGGCGACGAACTTAAAGTCGCCATTACCGCCCCGCCGGTAGACGGCCAGGCCAACGCTCATCTGATCAAGTTTCTCGCCAAGCAGTTCAAAGTGGCGAAAAGCAACGTCACCATAGAGAAAGGCGAGCTGGGGCGGCATAAACAGTTACGCATCGTTAATCCGCAACAGATCCCCGCCGTGGTCGCGGCGCTAATCGAATAAATTTCAAGGTAGTCATCATGCAAAAAGTCGTTCTTGCCACCGGTAACCCGGGTAAAGTGCGCGAACTCGCCGACCTGTTGGCCGATTTCGGCCTGAACGTGGTCGCACAAACCGAATTGGGCGTGGAGTCCGCCGAGGAAACCGGCCTGACGTTTATCGAAAATGCCATTCTGAAAGCCCGCCATGCGGCGCAAATCACCGGTCTGCCGGCGATCGCCGACGACTCGGGTCTGGCGGTTGATGCACTGGGCGGCGCGCCAGGCATCTATTCTGCACGTTACGCGGGTGTAGACGCCTCTGACCAGCAAAACCTCGACAAGCTGCTGGTTGCGCTGAAAGACGTGCCCAAGGGCAGCCGTGGCGCACAGTTCCACTGCGTGCTGGTGTATATGCGCCACGCGGAAGATCCGACACCGCTGGTGTTCCACGGCAGCTGGGCCGGTGAAATCACCGATGCCGCCGCCGGTGAAGGCGGTTTTGGCTATGATCCTATCTTCTACGTTCCGGAGCTGGGCCGCACCGCTGCCGAGCTGAGCCGTGACGAAAAGCGCGCCGTATCACACCGTGGTAAAGCCCTGAAGCTGATGCTGGAAGCGATGCGCAATGCTTAAGTTGCCCCCGCTGAGTTTGTACATTCATATTCCGTGGTGCGTGCAGAAATGCCCGTACTGCGACTTCAACTCGCATGCGTTGAAGGGCGAAGTGCCGCATCAGGAATACGTCGATCACCTGCTGGCGGATCTGGATGCCGATCTGCCGCTGGTCAGTGGTCGCGAAATCAGCACCATTTTTATCGGCGGCGGCACCCCCAGCCTGTTGAGTGCCGAAGCGATGCAATCGCTGCTGGACGGCGTGCGGGCACGCATTCCGGTGATTGACGGCGCCGAGATCACCATGGAGGCCAACCCGGGTACCGTGGAGGCCGATCGCTTCAGCGGCTATCAGCGCGCCGGTGTGAACCGCATTTCTATCGGCGTGCAGAGCTTCAGCGCCGAGAAATTGACTCGCCTGGGTCGCATTCACGGCCCGGAAGAGGCCAAACGCGCAGCTCACCTGGCTACCGGCCTGGGTTTGCGCAGTTTTAACCTGGATCTGATGCACGGCCTGCCGGACCAGTCGCTGGAAGAGGCGCTGGACGATCTGCGCCAGGCCATTGCCCTCAATCCACCGCATCTGTCGTGGTATCAACTGACTATCGAGCCCAATACGCTTTTCAGTTCACGCCCGCCGGTGCTACCGGACGACGACGCGCTGTGGGACATTTTCGAGCGGGGCCATGAATTGCTGAGCGCCGCCGGCTATCAGCAGTATGAAACTTCGGCCTACGCCAAACCGGGCTATCAGTGCCAACATAACCTCAACTACTGGCGCTTTGGCGACTATCTGGGGATTGGCTGCGGCGCGCACGGCAAGTTAACCTTCAGCGACGGCCGCATTCTGCGCACCGCGAAAACCAAGCATCCGCGTGGTTTTATGCAGGGCAAGTATATGGACAAGCAGCATGAGGTGACGGCGGCGGACCGGCCGTTCGAATTCTTTATGAACCGCTTCCGCCTGCTGGAAGCCGCACCGCGTGCTGAATTCGTCAACTACACCGGGCTGGATGAAAGCGCGATCCGTGCTGCGCTGGACGAAGCGCTGGCGAAAGGTTATCTGGTAGAAACGCCGGAGTATTGGCAGATCACCGAGAAAGGCAAACTGTTCCTTAATTCGCTACTGGAGTTGTTCCTGGCGGATGAATGAAAAAAAGCGCTGAGTTTTCAGCGCTTTTTTATTTGAATCAATCTGGGTAAAAATCTTGAGCAAGGACTTGCTGAATGTCCCAAATACCGTTTTCCGGATAAACATCCAATCCGGTCTCCGTGGTGGCAAAGGCGACTGCTTTTGACCATACCACATCCAGCCAGTCTGCATCGCCGAGTTTGCTTTTTAAGCTGGGCGACTCTTTCAAGCTATAAAGCACCTCTTTACGCTGTGCCTTAATCGTTCTTTCCCAACTGGTTCCGCGCCGAGCCGGCTGGTATTTCCATTTCAGCAAGTGTGCTATCAGCACCGTCATTCGGCTCGCAAGTTCCCTTTGCTCGCTCTTTCCCACGTCCTCAATCTCCTCGGCGATCTTTTCAACATCGATCTCAGACAATTTTCCGGAGCGCAAAAGAGCTGCCTGTTCATTTGCCCAGGCGACAACATCAGTTTCGTAGCGAGTATGGCTCATAGCGTTCTCCGTAAACACCCATGAATCTGTACGTAGTTTAACCAGTCTGTCAGATAACTGTCAGGAGGTCAAAAAACACGCTATCCGCTGTGATTTCATGTTACTTCAATGCATTAAGCAAATCTTTGCGCTGGGTTTCCAGGCCGGTAACGCGGTTGCACACGTCGTGGCCGAAGTTCTGGAAATCCTGCTCCTGGTTATTCCATTCGTTCTGAATCGCCTTCTGCAGGCCGCCCAGATTGCCCATGATCGCCTGCAGCGGGTTGCCGCCGCTATTGGCTGCCTGCTTGACGCCCATCTCATTCAGGCTGTCCTGCAATACGCCGCCCATGCTCTGCTGGACGATATTGCGGCCATCCTGCTCAACCTGATCAATCGCCTTGTGATGGAAGGTCAGGCCGTCGCTGCGGTGCTCAATGATACGGTTCATCTGTTGCTTAAGCTGACCGTTCAACGTGGTCAGGCGGTTACGCACGTTGCTGTCGCTGCCCAACTCTTTGACGATCACCTTGTCCAACGCCACCCGCGCTTTTTCCAGATGTTGCTGAGCGCCGTTGTCGATCCACGGCAACTCTTTGCGCAATGCGCTCTGGTAACTGAAGGCCTTCTGGCGCTGGCTGTCTGTCAGGCTCAACGCCTGGCCATTGCGGGTTACATCGCCATCCGGTGAAATCTGCAGATTGCCGCTGGCCCCGGTCACCTGTACGTTCTGCGGGCTGATAATCACGTCGTCCTGGGGTTTAACGCTGCACTGATACTCGGCATGGGCCTGTGAAGCAGTCAACAGCAGTAAGGCTAACCCGGTTTTCTTTAACATATATTCTCCTGACGCCCTTCCGTGGTGGGGCTAAAAAATCGAACGGCTAATCCGTTGAGACAACAGTTCCAGCGCCGCAGTTCCCGCCAATGAGTTACCGGAAGCATCCAGTTCCGGCGACCAGACGGCGATCGACAGCTCGTCGGGGACGATAGCGACAATACCGCCACCCACGCCGGACTTGCCCGGCATGCCCACGCGATAGGCAAATTCCCCCGCGCCGTCGTACATGCCGCTGGTCATCATCAGCGCATTAATCTGGCGCGCCTGCAGGGGGCTTATCACCTCGCGTCCGCTAAGATCACGACCGTGATTGGCCAGATAAACAAAGCTGCGAGCCAGCTCCTCACAGCTCATTCGCAGCGCGCAGTAGTGGAAATAGGTTTGCAGCACGGTAAGCACGTCGTTTTCGAAATTGCCGAACGACTTCATCAGGTAGGCTATCGCCGCATTGCGATCGGAGTGTTCAAACTCGGAACGGGCCACCCGCGAATCATAGGCCAGGTCATCTTCATCGGCCAGTTGACGCACCACTTCCAGCATTCGCTGCTTGGGCGCGCTGAGCCGGGTTTGCAGCATGTCGCACACCACCAGCGCACCGGGGTTGATAAACGGATTGCGCGGTTTGCCCTGCTCCATCTCCAGCTGCAACAGCGAGTTGAACGGCAGACCGGAAGGCTCCTTGCCAACCCGACGCCAGATCTCCGCCTCCTGGTAGCGCGTCAGCGCCAGCGTCAGGCTCAACACCTTGGAGATCGACTGAATAGAGAAACGCTCGTCGGCGTTACCGGCCTGGAACATTTCGCCGTCGACGGTGCAAACGGCGATCGCCAGACGATCGGCCGCCACTTCCGCCAACGCCGGTATATAGTCCGCCACCTTGCCCTGGCCAATCAGCGGGCGCACCTGTTGCAGGATCTCATCCAGCAACGCGTTATCCAATGTTGTTACCACCGCGGTCACACTCCGGGCAAAATAAAGGTGCCGTAAAGGCACCTTAAATCAATAGATTCAGCGCGACGCCAGGCCGCGCTTATCAGGCAGGAAAATCAGTCCCACCAGATATCGAACAGATCGCTGACCTTAACGTCGGTCAGTTTACGCGCTTCCAGCCATTTTTTGACCAGTTCGCGTTGCTCGTCAGTGCAGTGACCGATGGTCTGCAGACAGATCAAGCCTTCCCACTGCAGGTAGCCGCTACCGTCAAAGGCCATGCCGTTCGGCTCAATCACTTCGTCGATAAAAGCGTCCAGCGTGCTGTCGATATCTTCAACCGCGGTGCCTTCGGCAAAGCGCCATGCAACGGAGAAGCCCAGCTCCTGAAACTCTTCAATGTGTAACTTTTTACGTAAACGACGACTGCGGTTCTTAGCCATTATTCTTTCCTCTCAAACATCAAGTCCCAAACGCCATGTCCCAGACGCTGGCCGCGTAATTCAAATTTTGTCAGTGGGCGTGAATCCGGACGCGGCACATAATCATTATCGCTGGAAAGATTGCGATAGCCTGAGATCCCGTTCATAACCTCTAACATATGTTCTGCATAAGGTTGCCAGTCGGTGGCCATGTGGAAGACGCCGCCGACTTTCAGTTTGCGACGCACCAGTTCAACAAACGGCGTCTGTACGATGCGGCGTTTGTTGTGGCGCGCTTTGTGCCACGGATCGGGGAAAAACAGCTGAACCATGTCCAGCGAGCCGTCCGGGATCATATTCTCCAACACCTCAACCGCGTCGTGACACATTACGCGCAGGTTGCTCAGTTCCGCTTCGGTAGCGTCGGCCAGGCAGGCACCCACGCCCGGCGAATGGACTTCTATCCCCAAGAAATTCTGCTGCGGGTTATTGCCCGCCATGGTCACCAGCGAGGCGCCCATGCCAAAACCGATCTCCAGCACGGTCGGCGCGTCGCGCCCGAACAGTGCGGCGATATCGACAGGTTCAGCCTGATACTCCACGCCCATCACCGGCCAATAGTTGTCCAACGCGTGCTGTTGGCCTTTGGTCAACCGCCCCTGGCGGCGGACAAAACTGCGGATACGGCGCATCGCGCGGCCGTTCTCATCAAATTCCGGGGAGATGACGTCATTAATCATAGTGCTTTCTGTCTGTTTGGCTGCCAATTAGGGAAACGCGCATTATGCAAAGATACATTGGTTTAGCAAGTGTTCATCTAATGTACCTGCCGTGCGACGTCGGAAAGTTCCGGTTTACAGCATCATGACTCTATGCTGCAATCGCGCTTCATTTTCTGCCGGATATCGAATCAGCTTATGATGCAAGCACAGCAGTTCGCACAGGTGGTGCTTGACTGGTACCAGCGTTACGGCCGTAAAACCCTGCCGTGGCAGCTTGATAAGACCGCCTATCAAGTATGGCTCTCTGAGGTCATGTTGCAACAAACTCAGGTTGCCACCGTGATCCCTTACTTCCAGCGCTTTATGGCACGTTTTCCCAACGTGCGTGCGCTGGCTGAAGCGCCGCTGGACGAAGTGCTGCACCTGTGGACCGGCCTGGGCTACTACGCCCGTGCGCGCAATCTGCATAAGGCGGCGCAGGCTATTGTCGCACAGCACGGCGGTGAGTTCCCGACAACCTTTGAAGAAATCCACGCCCTGCCCGGTATTGGCCGTTCAACGGCAGGCGCAGTGCTGTCGCTGGCGCTCGGCCAACACTACCCAATCCTCGACGGCAACGTAAAACGCGTCCTGGCCCGCTGCTATGCCGTCGAAGGCTGGCCGGGCAAGAAAGAAGTAGAAAACCGACTGTGGGAAATCAGCGAAAACGTTACCCCGGCCAAGGGCGTTGGCCAGTTCAATCAGGCGATGATGGATCTGGGGGCGATGGTCTGCACCCGCTCCAAGCCGAAATGCGAACTGTGCCCACTCAGCCTCGGCTGCATCGCCTATGCCCACCACAGTTGGGCAAAATATCCAGGTAAAAAGCCCAAGCAGACCCTGCCGGAAAAAACCGCCTACTTTTTATTGCTGCAGCACGGCGAACGCGCCTGGCTGGAGCAGCGCCCCGCCATCGGTCTGTGGGGTGGTCTGTTCTGCTTCCCGCAGTTCAGCGAACGTGAAGAGATGGAACTCTGGCTGCAACAGCGCGGTCTGAAAAACAATCGCCGGGAGCAACTGACCGCATTTCGTCATACTTTCAGTCATTTCCATCTTGATATCGTGCCAATATGGCTGGAAATGGACGCCGCAGGCAGCAGCATGGATGAGGGCGCCGGTCTCTGGTATAACTTAGCGCAGCCGCCATCGGTCGGGCTGGCCGCACCGGTTGACCGCCTGTTGCAACAGTTGGCAAAACAGTCCCCGCGCCGACAGGGTTTATAGCCTAAATAATTCGAGTTGCAGGAAGGCGGCAACTGAGCGAGTCCCGATGAGCTTACTGAGGTAAGTGATTCGGGTGAGAAAAGGCAGCCAACACACCTGCAGCTCAAAGTATGACGGGTTTATTGGCAATAGCGCCATTGATGAGGAATTAGCATGAGCAGAACCATTTTTTGTACCTTCCTGCAGCGTGACGCCGAAGGGCAGGACTTCCAGCTTTATCCAGGGGAAGTCGGCAAACGCATCTATAACGAGATCTCGAAAGAAGCCTGGGCAGAATGGATGAAAAAACAAACCATGCTGATCAACGAGAAAAAACTGAACATGATGAACGTTGACGACCGCAAATTGCTGGAAGCGGAAATGATCAAATTCCTGTTCGAAGGGCATGACGTCCATATCGAAGGCTATACGCCACCAAGCGAATAATGCTGTTGGGGCCAGGCGCTGGCCCTTCCAATACTTCTCGTATACGGCTTTAAGATGAAGAAAATTTTAGCTTTGCTAGTGATAGCGCCCCTGCTGATATCCTGTTCCGGCAAAAAAAGCACAGAAGTCAACGAAGCCTGGGTCAAAGACACCAACGGCTTCGAAATCCTGATGGGTCAGTTCGCCCACAACATCGAGAATATCTGGGGTCTGAACGAAGTTCTGATCGCCGGGCCGAAAGATTACGTTAAATACACCGACCAGTATCAAACCCGTAGCCACATCAACTTTGATTCTGGTGCCATCACTATTGAAACCATCGCCACCACCGATCCTGCCGCTCACCTGCGCCAGGCGATTATCAGCACCTTGCTGATGGGGGACGACCCGGGTTCTATCGATCTCTATTCCGACGTCAACGATATCCAGATCAGTAAAGAGCCGTTCCTGTACGGCCAGGTACTGGATAACAAAGGTGCGCCGATCCGTTGGGAATGGCGTGCGGCGCACTTCGCCGACTATCTGTTGCAGACCAAGCTGCAAAAACGCACCTCCGGCCTGCACGTGATTTACTCGGTCACTATTCAGCTGGTGCCAAACCACCTGGACAAACGTGCCCACAAATACCTGCCGATGGTTCGCAAGGCGTCGGAGAAATACGGCGTGGAAGAGTCGCTGATCCTGGCGATCATGCAGACCGAATCGAGCTTTAACCCCTATGCGGTGAGCGGTTCAGATGCGTTGGGCCTGATGCAGGTGGTGCAGCACACCGCCGGTAAGGATGTGTTCCAGATGCGTGGGAAATGGGGCAAACCAAGCCGCAGTTACCTGTTCGACCCGGAAAACAACATCGATACCGGTACGGCTTATCTGGCCATTTTGCAGAACAACTATTTGGGAGGGATTCAAAACCCTACTTCACGCCGCTACGCGGTTATCACCGCCTATAACGGCGGCGCCGGTAGCGTGCTACGCGTGTTCTCTAGCGACAGGACCCGTGCGGTGAGCATCATCAACAGCATGCAGCCGGGCGACGTCTATCAGACGCTGACCACCAAGCATCCGGCCGGCGAATCTCGCCGTTACCTGGTGAAGGTGAACAACGCCCAGAAGAGTTACCGCAGAAGATAATTTGCGGTGGCGTTATCAATAATAAGGGCCGGTGCAAACCGGCCCTTATTTTCTATTGCTTGATCATATAGCCGAAAATGCGTTTCCAGCCGTGATCCTTTTTCTCGATATAAACGCCCTGCAACTCCGGGGAGAAGCCCGGCAGCCGGTTGATGCCCTCTTCCAGCGCCATGAAATAACGCTGTACCGCCCCGCCCCAGACTTCGCCCGGCACTACGCATAGCACGCCCGGTGGGTAAGGCAACGCGCCCTCTGCCGCAATGCGCCCTTCGGCCTGCCCGATCGGCACCAGTTCAACGTTGTCACGGATAAACTCCACGTTGGCGTCCTGTGGGTTCATCATCACCTGCGGGAAATGACGCTGACGGAACATCTCTTTTTGCAGCTGCTTAACGTCGAAGCTGACGTATAAATCGTGCATCTCCTGGCACAGCTGGCGAAGGGTATAGCCGCGATAACGCTGCTCGTTCTTGCGATATACCGTTGGTAGCACCTGGCTCAGCGGCGCGTCCTCTTCCACGTAACGTTCGAACTGCACCAGCATATCCACCAGTTGTTGCATCTTGGCCGGGTTTTCCGCCGGCGTCAGCAGGAACAGGATCGAGTTAAGGTCACACTTCTCCGGCACGATACCGTTCTCGCGCAGGAAATTGGCCAGAATGGTGGCCGGCACGCCAAACTCGGTGTATTGGCCGGTGGCGGCATCAATACCCGGCGTGGTCAGCAGCAGTTTGCACGGATCGACCAAATACTGGTCCTGCGCGTAACCTTCAAAACCGTGCCATTTCTCATCCGGCACAAAATTGAAGAAACGGGCGTCGTTGGCGATCAAATCGGTGTCGTAATCCTGCCAGTTCTTGCCCGCGATCTGCAGGGGGACAAACGGCCTGAGCTGCGAACAGCGTTCCAACAGTTGCTTGCGCGTCTCGATGCCAAGCTTCACGCAGTCCATCCACATACGGCGACCGGCGGCCCCGGCATGCATCTTGGCGTTGACGTCCAGCGCCGCAAACAGCGGATAGAACGGGCTGGTAGAGGCGTGCAGCATGAAAGCGTTGTTCAGGTGCTTGTGGTTGCAGTGACGCTTCTGGCCCTTGATATGGTCGTCTTTCTTGTGGATCTGCGAGGTTTGCGAGAAGCCGGCCTGCTGTTTGTGTACCGACTGGGTAACAAAGATGCCCGGGTCAAGCTCGTCCAGCTCCAACAGCAGCGGTGAACACTCTTTCAGCATCGGGATAAACCCTTCGTAACCCACCCAGGCCGAATCAAACAGGATGTAGTCGCACAGGTGACCAATGGTGTCGATCACCTGACGCGCATTATAAATAGTGCCGTCGTAGGTGCCGAGCTGAATGATTGCCAGGCGGAAAGGACGCGCTGCCTCGGCTTTCTCCGGCGCTACCTGACGAATTTGTTCGCGCAGATAACGCTCGTCAAAGCAGCGGGAATCGATACCGCCGATAAAGCCAAACGGGTTGCGCGCGGTTTCCAGATACACCGGTGTCGCACCGGCCTGGATCAACGCACCATGGTGGTTGGACTTATGGTTGTTACGGTCGAACAGCACCAGATCGCCACGGGTCAGCAGCGCGTTGGTTACCACCTTGTTGGCGGCCGAGGTGCCGTTGAGCACAAAATAAGTTTTATCGGCGTTGAACACCCGTGCCGCATGCTTTTGGGCGTCCTTGGCCGAGCCTTCGTGGATCAGCAAATCGCCCAATTTAACGTCGGCGTTGCACATGTCGGAACGAAAAAGCGTTTCACCGTAAAACTCGAAAAACTTGCGGCCCGCCGGATGCTTGCGGAAAAACTCCCCGCCCTGATGCCCCGGACAGGCAAAGGTCGAGTTCTCCATTTCCACATAGGTTTTCAAGGTTTTGAAAAACGGCGGCAGCAGCGCCTGCTCGTAAGCATCCGCCGCGGCTTCCAACTGCGCCATATAAAACGCCTTGCTGGCACCGTCCAGCGCGAAAACACCGCTGATAAACGGCAGGTAGTCCGGCGAGAGATGCTCATCTCCGGCCACCGCCACAAAGGTGGGGATCTCGAACCCGGTGGCTTTAAGCTGTGCCAGGATGCCGGCGTTGACGTCATCAACCGACACGACCAATGCCGCAACGTCGGTATAATCCGTCTGCTCGACGCGGACAATCTGGCGCAGCGTTTCAATGGCGGCGACCAGGCTGGCGCTGGTGGCTATCTTCAATTCTTTCATAGTGCTAACTCTCAAACGGTTAAGGATGAGGCTGTGCCACAAGGCACGGTGATGAGATAACAAAGGTTATCCCGGCAACTTGATGTCCGGGGTGGCAGCATAGAGCGCATACGTGACCGGCTGACTCTCTTAAGATTATCAGGCCACTATCGGGAACTGGTATCGGCAGCGTCCGATAGACATCAGTAAAATCAGAGCCACAGCTCTATTTTTAATAATGCCTAACAGCGAGCATGAAGTTGCCTTACCGCATGCTGGGCTGGGCGTGTCTGGAGGACGACGTTCGGGAAAGATCGCGGCGGAGTAGCGGCATCATCAGATGTCTGGTGCGCAGTAGCGCTTGAGTAACCATACCAGTCATGCCTGCAACCCTCTGACTTAAATGAGCGGAAACGCCGTTAGGGGACGTAGAGTGCTAAAATTTGCGCAATGATTGCATGTTTTTTTATGAGGTTCAAGTAACTATTATGTCGATTAATTACATAATTGTTTAAGCATAACCCATTGTTATAAAACACATAATAATAACCATCAGAAAAACCAAAACGGTATAAATACACGGATTCTTTGCATATTTATCACTCCCCCCCCTCCTCCATGCCCCACGAACCTTACCCGCCACTGCATGAAAATAGAGCAACCGATCGGCTTTGTGATAGAAACCGATTGACGATATCCGGCCAATAGGGTTAAATGCGCCCCGTTGCCCGGATAGCTCAGTCGGTAGAGCAGGGGATTGAAAATCCCCGTGTCCTTGGTTCGATTCCGAGTCCGGGCACCATATTTAGAAGAACCCGCCTATGGCGGGTTTTTTGCTTTCTGGGGTAGGACTCTTCATCGAACACGTTCGATTATTCGGCCAGAGGCCTCACCCTGCGGGCCAACGCTAAAGCGTTGTTCAATCCGGTGCAAGCACCGGTTGTCCGAGTCCGGGCACCATATTTAGAAGAACCCGCCTATGGCGGGTTTTTTGCTTTCTGGGGTAGGACTCTTCATCGAACACGTTCGATTATTCGGCCAGAGGCCTCACCCTGCGGGCCAACGCTAAAGCGTTGTTCAATCCGGTGCAAGCACCGGTTGTCCGAGTCCGGGCACCATATTTAGAAGAACCCGCCTATGGCGGGTTTTTTGCTTTCTGGGGTAGGACTCTTCATCGAACACGTTCGATTATTCGGCCAGAGGCCTCACCCTGCGGGCAAACGCTATTCCCCCACAGGAAGGAACAATCACCATTCTTAAATAGCTTATTTAAATGATTACATTACCTCTCATATATCACGCGCTATAAAATTATAATTACAGTAGTAAACATTCATATTATTTATTTAAAGCATGATATAAGTAACTCTACTTTCTTATAAATCAATTAATTATTAATTCAATCAAAATTATACCAGAATATTTTAGTTTTCAACGTTAAGCCCCCGGTAACCCAGGCTCTCATAAACCCAAAACAAAAACCACAACCCTTTGACTTTAAATAAAAATACATAGAAAATAAAAAACATAAGCAGTAAGTACATTACATATTAATTCATAACAAAAACAAATAACATCAAATAGTCTAACCCACTTTCAATAATCAATAAAAATCAGAACTGAAAGCTTTACCCCAGTTTCAAGCTGAGCTATTTTAGCCATGTTAGATACTGAGAGAGATAACAATCAGCCTCAAAAAACAAATGCATTACCACCCTATTCTTCGGCCAACTCTCCCTCAATCAAATAAAATATCAATCATATATATGTTAACATAAGGGACGTTAATACCATGTTAAGTTTTAAAGTTAAAAGAATATCTTACGCCATTAATGGCGCATTAATACTAGGCACTTCGTGTTTTTTACCTGGCCTGCCGAATGCTTTGGCAGAAATGCTTATTGTCAATAATGGTAAGCAAATCGATGTAGAGAACAAAACATTCGATATCATTATTTCCTCTGGAAAGGATAGTTCTATCACAGGAAAAAATATAACTGTACTTACCGCTAATTCAGATTATAAAACTGGGGTGATTGCCCTTGACCAGTCGCATATATCACTGACGGATGGAAGTATTACCACCCTTGGAAATATGGGGTCTGGGCTTATGGCGTCTGGTAACGGTTCGACTATCAACACCACGGGCACCACGCTGGATATCAGAGGAAATGGCACAAAAGGGGCTATGGCTCAGGATGCTGCGACAGTAGCCCTGAGCGGCGGCAGTATAAAAACTGCGGGTGAGATGAGCGATGGGCTCCAGGCAGTTGGCGTCGACAGTTCCGTTAAGGCATCTGATGTCGCCGTAGAAACAAGTGGTAAAGAAGCCTATGGTGCGGCAGCTTACCAGGGCGGGAAAACCATCGTCAGCGCCGGGAGTATAAAAACCACAGGAGACAAAAGTTATGGGGTCTATGTCAAAGATGCTGATTCATCCATTGAAATCTCCGATGCCAGTATAGAAACAACAGGTAAGGATTCTTATGGTGTAGCCGCATATCAAAGCGGAAAGCTCATCATCAACGGCAGTACGATAAAAACCACAGATATAAACAGCCACGGTATTGCCGTTACTGATACGGGATCATCCGCTGAGGTTGCTAAATTAGCCATCGAAATCACCGGGGACAACTCTGTAGGGGCAGTGGCTCTGAATAATGCCAAAGTCACTGTTCGTGATAGCAGCATAAAAACCGCCGGTGAAGAAAGCGTGGGGATCCTGGCCAAGGATAATAGTGCTGCTATTGAGACGTTTAACGTAAACACCGAAACAACCGGAAATGCCTCATATGGCGCGGTGGCCTATAAAAGCGGCAAAGTCGCCATCAACGGCGGTACGATAAAAACTTTCGGTGACAAAAGCCTCGGGATAGGAGCTGCAGATGAAGGCTCATCTGCATCTGCAATTAATGTGGCCATAGAAACACAGGGGCTCAATTCTGTAGGTGCCGGTGCCGGCAACAAAGGAGAAATAACTCTGGTTGGCGGAAGTATAACAACAACCGGTGAACTCGCTCACGGCCTGATCATATATAACGGCGGCCGGATGACCACCACTAATACTCAAATCCAGACAGAAGGGAAAAATGCCGCTGTTATTTTTGCCAATAGAGACACACTATCCAAAGATAATGATGTCAGTACTGTCAGCATAACTGACAGCACGCTGAAGTCTTCCCTGGGGAGTATTCTGATTTCCTACGGAGCCGCGTTGGATGTGACGTTTAAAAATGTCATTGCCCCACGCTCCGGCAGCGGCCTGCTGATTACCTCCTTTGACGCAGATCCCGGTGAACATGGCGTTGTCAATCTCACTGCACAAAAATCCAGCCTCTATGGTGATATCATGGCCGCCCCAGAAAACGTGGTATCGGTCAGGCTGGAAGATGCCACGCTTACCGGGGCAGCCAAAAATGCCACTAATATGACCCTCGACCAAGGCGGCGTATGGACGGTAACCGGTAATTCAACCGTATCACAATCTGTCAGCAACGCCGGCACCCTTGCCTTCTCACCCCCGACCGGCGGGCAGTTTAAAACACTCACCACCCAAAACTACACCGGTAACAATGGCACTCTGATCTTCAATACCCTGCTGGGTGACGATAAGTCGCAAACGGACCGGCTGGTGATCACCGGTGACTCGGCGGGTAATTCAAACGTTCAGGTAAATAAGGCCGGCGGCGGCGGCGCACAAACTGTCGAAGGCATTGAGCTGATTTCCGTCGGCGGAAAGTCTGAAGGCGTTTTCACCAAAACAGGACGTATTGCTGCCGGTGCCTATGATTACGAGTTGGTGAAGAAAAACAAAAACTGGTATCTGTCCAGCACGCAGACAAACCCTGTCTCCCCCGGCATATCGGAAGAAAAACCTGTTATCCCCCCTGTAGACCCTGGGACGCAGGAAAAACCTGTAACGCCAGCGGAGCCTGTAATACCGGGGGACCCCGCAAAACCGATTTCGCCGGTATACCCTCTGGAACCAGAACGTCCCACTGAGCATATCTTCCGCCCAGAAGCAGGCAGCTATGCCACGAATATGCTGGCCGCCAATACGCTATTTACTCTCTCGCTGCACGACCGTTTGGGTGAAACTCAGTACACCGACGTGCTTACCGGTGAGAAAAAAGTGACCAGCATGTGGTTGCGTAATCAGGGTGGGCATCAACGCAGCCAGATGGCTGATGGTCAGAACAAGACTCAGGCCAACCGTTATGTGGTGCAGTTGGGTGCCGATCTCGCTCAGTGGAGCACTGATGGACTTAACCGTTACCACCTCGGTGTAATGTCAGGCTATGCCAACCAGAAAAGCCATACACACTCATCAGTTACCGGCTACGGCTCACGTGGGAACATTGATGGCTACTCCACCGGCATTTACAGCACCTGGTATGCGAATGCGGCAAATAAGTCTGGTCTTTACATGGATGGCTGGCTGCAATACCAATGGTTTAACAACGAAGTGAATGGCGATAACCTCAACGCCGAGAAATATAAATCCCGTGGATTTACCGCATCATTAGCCAGCGGTTACAGCTTCCTTCTCGGTGAAAGCAAGAGCCGCCAGGGCATGATCAGAACCTTCTGGTTACAACCTCAGGCTCAGGTTACCTGGATGGGCGTGAAAGCGAAGGAACATACCGAATCCAATGGAACTCGCGTGCAGGGCGACGGGCAAAACAACATCCGTACCCGTCTTGGCGTCAAGGCGTACCTTAAAGGGCACAGCGCTATCGACGAAGGTAAAGATCGGACATTCCAACCCTTTGTCGAAGCCAACTGGCTCCATAACAGTAAAAACTTCGGCGTAACCCTGGATGACACCAGGGTCTCTATGGCCGGCACTCGCCACATCGGCGAAATAAAAACAGGTGTGGAAGGGCAACTCGGTAACAATCTGAATCTGTGGGCAAACATTGGGCAACAAATGGGGGATACAGGCTACAGCGACACCCAGGCTGCGCTTGGCGTGAAATATCTTTTCTAAAATGCACTTCTGACTGATGTCAGAGTTGGCCGGGGTTTAGCTCCTTAAAGGAATTTCCTCCCCGGCCAACACCTCTTTTACAGGATGATGGTACAACCACCGCTAACGCCGGCCGTCCAAGGTCGGCTTCCTATGCAAAGATAGGGTCGAAAGACAGGTTTTTTGCTTCCCAACATAAATGCTAATATCCCCTTTTCTTGATAAACAGAATCCAGCATGCCATCGTCTTATCGTCGCTGTCTCACCCTCGTTATCGCGCTGATTATCGGCGTTGGCTCCCCCCATGCTGGCGCAGGCCAGGCCCGATCTGGAACGTAAAATCGGCACAACCCTGGTCGATTCAAAATCGCCTGATTATCAATTCAGCGATCTGCGCTTCACTTCGGCGGACGGTCAGCGCCGTTATCGTGTCCGCATAATAAAACCGCGCATTGCTCCGCCCTTGGGCGGCTATCCGGTTATCTACTTCCTGGACGGCAACGCAGTATTGATGGAGTTGAACGCCCAGTTGCTGGCTCAGCTTGCCGTACAAAAACAGCCGCCGGTTCTGGTGCTACTCAGCTATGACAACGATCTGCGTATCGACTCCAGAGGCCGCAGTTACGACTACACACCGGCTTCGCAACAAGGTTCAGGAAAGCAGCCCCATGGCGGTGCAGACGCTTTCCTTAAACTGATCGAAACCCAGATTAAGCCTGCCGTTGCCGCTCAGGTCACCGTTAACCCGCAGCAGCAAACGCTGTGGGGGCACTCTTATGGTGGCCTTTTCGTTCTGCATACTCTGTTAACCCAACCTGCTACTTTCCAGAATTACATCGCGGTGGAACCTTCGCTGTGGTGGGGGAAAGGCTTTATCCTGCAAGAAGCGCAACGTGTTATGGATAGGCATCCGTCTTTGTCCGCCCATTTGCAGTTGTGGATCGGCGGTGCGGAGAAAATGCGTGAAGCCCCGCCGATTATCAGGCAGAGTCAGTTACCCGCAGATGCGGCTCATGGCCTGGCCACACGGCTGGCGACACTTGACGGACTTAAGGTTGACTATCGGGAATGGCCCGGTTTAGACCATGGGACAATGTTCGGTGCGGCCATACCGCCGGCTTTGGAAGGCATAGCCAAAGGCGAGGCGGCGGGTAAATAAGGCTTTAAAAGCGGGTTCTGGGAAAAGGCTGTACGCGGCGGCTCCCCTTTGGCAAGTTAACTTGCTCTACCGGTGGAGCCTGAATAGCTAATGTATTTCCTGGATGGGGCCCTGGTGAGGCACAATAGGAATAGATAGACTGAGCAGGACCAAAGGCTATTTATTACCGCGTATTACGTTATTTTCTGGCCCTGTCGCAGCTAATATAGCCCCTTGAGTACGTGACGGGAACGGGTGAAAACCACCCTTGTAATACATTATGAAAAGTGATAGTTAAACCGGTTGGAGTAACCTCCGTTTGATTGCACCGCCTAATAATTATCACAGGGAATTATATTATAACGATGAATATCAATATTACCGACCAACCGAACCCGAAAGACGAAGAATTTGTGATTGACAGTCTTTGGGCCCACAACGCCAAAATTGAACCCGTCGATATCCACCCCTTATTCCTGACCGTCACCGATGACGAGGGTAAAATCGTTGCCGGACTGGTTGCCAGAACCTGGTGGGGCGGGCTTGAAGTGCAGTATCTTTGGGTCAGCGACCAATACCGTAAAAGCGGTTATGGCCGTCAACTGATGGTACAGGCCGAAGAAGAGGCCAAGAAACGCGGTTGCCACATGGCCTATGTCGATACTTTCGATTTTCAGGCCCGCGGCTTTTATGAAAAATTGGGCTATCAGGTTTACGGCAACTTAGGCGACTATGCCAAACAGCATACGCGTCACTACCTGGCGAAAAAGATTTAACCCAATTCCAGTCGGTGAGGTCAGAATGGATTCGCCCGATAAAAGTAATGAATTCTATTTGAAAGGCCTGATTGCCATGATGGAGCACTTAAGTGAGCCATGGGGCATCAAGGACCTGGCATCCCGTCATCTTTACATGAACCGGGCCGCCTACCTCTATACCAATACGCCATTAAATTTTGATATAGCCGGTAAACGAGACGACGAGTTCCCCGCCGACTGGGCCGAATCTGCAGCCGATTTTGTTGAACATGACAAAATGACCGAGATCTCGCGGGATCGGGTTGCCGTGATAGAAACACATTATTGGTACGGGAAAGACAGCCTGACACCGTTTATCAGCGAAAAACTGCCTATCTACAACGACAAGAAAGAAGTCTTCGGGGTAATGTGGAACGCCAAACCGCTTAACACCTTATCCCCGCTTAACTATATCAACCATCAAAAACCCAGCGTACTGACCACAGAAACCAACAGCACCATTTTTACCCGGGCTGAGCTGGACGTTATATTTTTAATGCTGCAACGGCTGTCGGTGAAAGAAATCGCCAAAATATATAACATCAGCAATAAGACCATAGAAAATAGAATATATAACATTTATCAAAAATCTGATGTCCACACACAGCAGCAGTTTGAGGAATTTTGCAAATATGCTCAGCTGGACAGCTACATTCCCGATCGCCTGATAGCTAAAGGCATCCAGTTTATTTAAATAGCAAGGAATACCTCACCGTGATCAAAATCGAAGACTATCCGTTAACCCGGGTACCTCAGGATAAAAGAGTCTCGTTTTTAAGCGTAGCCATAGTGCATATGGGCATGCTGACCGCGCTCGATCAGTTTATGCTCGGTGCCGTACTCGGCCACTCCATGACGCTGCTCGATGCATTTACCGCCATTTTCATCGGCAGCCTGATCTTTGGCGTGGTGACCTATGGCCTGGGCCTGGCGGGCATGCGCGAAGGGATCTCCGGCAGCCTGTTGGCCCGTTGGTGCGGCTTTGGGCGACTCGGATCGGTGTTGATCGGGGTGGTAGTGGCCGTCAGCCTGCTGGGCTGGTTTGGCATTCAAAACGCCATCTTCGCCAAGTCGCTGGATTTCGCGTTGGGGAACAAGCTGGGCTTTGGTCTGGCGGCCGGTCTGTCCGGCACCCTGCTGACCATTCTGGTGGCGTTCGGCTTTAAAGCCTTGCGTATCGCCGCCAGGATTGCGGTACCGATGTTTATTATGCTGGTGGCCTATATCTCCATCATCACCCTCACCGGCCACAATCTGCCTGAAATTATCCAATTGGTGCCACCAGGCGAACCGCTGTCGATCAGCGCCGGTATAACTATCGTGGTCGGCGGTGCGATTGTCGCCAGCCTGATGACGCCGGATCTGACGCGCTACTCCAGGAACGGCAAGCATGTCTTTGGCGTCACCATTTTCACCATCATTGCCGGGGAATTCGTGGTTAACGGCCTGGCGATACTGATCGCCAAAACGCTGGGCACGGCGGATGTGGTCACCATCATGTCACAGGTCGCCGGTGGTGCAGGCCTGCTGGTCGTGGTGTTCTCTACCCTCAGGGTTAACGACCTCAACCTGTATTCCTCTTCGCTGGGCATCGTTAACGCCGTCGAAGGCATGACGGGCAAAAGACTGAAGTACACCGCCACCACCCTGGTGATCGGCGTGCTGGGCACCACATTGTCGGTACTGGGGATCCTCGACCGCTTCGTCGACTTCCTGACGGTGCTTGGCGTGGTGTTCCCGCCGATTATCGGCGTCATGCTGGTGGATTATTATCTGCTGCGTACTCACCGTAAAATTCTCGACGAGAGCCGTCGAGAAGGGAAATTGCCGGACCAGACGCCGACTATCGGCTGGGCGGCGATCATCGCCAGCATCGTCGGCAGCATTGTCGGCTTGGTGACTGAGTGGGGCGTGCCGACCATCAACTCTCTGCTGGCTGCCAGCCTGATCTATTGGGTATTTAAGTTGGCCACGAGCCGTTCTCAGAAAACTGCGCCTGCGCAAAGCTGATTGATATCCCTACTCTCCCGCGCTGGGGAGTGGGGGTAATCGGTACAGAAAGGGTTTTTGATTAAGTTGTCGCCACCTTTTTTAGGCGCAACAAATTGATATCGGTCGGCTAAAAAGCCGACTGGCATCAATACGAAAGCGGGTTTTTTACTGTGAAGGTAAAACAGAAGACGTAGTGGGGATCCCTGGTGTCGGTAGCTAAAACATCCTTTAATACCCAGAGAATGGAAACGCCTCCCTCCCCGAGCTTTTTATTATAGAAGTTGTCAGACAATCGTTTATTAACCGTTTTGACCGTCAAGAAACACTTCAGTGTGGATGAACAGTAGCTCACGGAAACCACCGTGGTCAACACAAAAGTAGACACAAAACCCACTTTTGTGTCCACTTTCTCCAGTCTTAAACCTAACCAATTGATTTATATTTAATTACCTTTGTTTTACATTTTACTCATCATGATAAAAGCATCAGTTGGCATGATACGTGAGAGATCAAAGCCCATTTCCAATGATTAATCAGCCGGTTACCACCCCAGCCTCAGCGTCAGTTCTGGACAATGTCGGCGCGTGCGATATAGTAATGCCGGCCAGAATATTGTAAGGAATGCTTATGAAGACCACTAACGCGCAGCGCAAAATCAACATCATTAAGAATATTGAATATCTGATGCGCACCCGGGGCGAAACTAAAGCATCCTTCTCTAACCGCACTGGCCTGACGCGTACCACCATCTATAAAATTCTCGACGGCCGGGTTAACAACGTGCAGCAGGCCACCATCAATCGGATTTCAGATTTCTTTGGCGTTTCCTGTGAAGAGATCGAAGATTATGATCTGGCCAAGCTGGAACTGCTCAATGAAACGCTCTCTACCGAAGGCAATAAAAACCCGTCCGCAGTGCCCGTTATTCCTCAGTCGCGTTTTTTAGCAGTTGCCGGTTGGAAAGTCGGTCAGTTGGTAACGGAGTTCCCTTTGACTTATTTCTTCGGCGATGAGTCAAATATGGTAGCAATGAAAATAGAGACCGAAATAAAAGGTTCATTTATTCCAGGCGAGGTGATTATTATAAAACGCCCGCCGGTGCTGGTTTGCGATTCGCCTTTATTGTATCACTCGGGAAAAAATGGCTTCTTTGTGGTTAACGACAAAGAAGATTACTGCATGGAAAAAAATCATCAGGATACCGTGCAATTCCTGGGTTATATCTTTGGAGAACGGCTATAAATGGAACCGAATCAAAAGTTCAAGCTATTGGGCTTTACCCGGCATGGCACCCTCGCCGCCAATGTCATGATATTGGCCACCGGCAAAACCATCACCATGGGGCTCAATGAGCTGGCCGACAGCGAAATATCGGAAGATCTGAGCCGGCATGAGCTGCAGGCGCTGTACCGCAAAATCTACGGTAACAATCAGCAGCAAACCGCCTATGAGCTCAGCGATCGCCATGAACGATCGTGGTACGCCTATCTGATCATTACCGTCGCACTCAGCGTGATTTATATCTTCTCAACCCTGTGTGGCGTCAAACCGATTCAAATTCCCGCATTGAACCTCATCACTCCCCCGGCGATTTTTATTTACCCCCTCACCTTTATCCTGGTGGATATTCTGAACGAGTTTTACGGGCTGCGACTGGCCAGGCGCACCATCATCATCTCGTTTATGGCAAACCTGATTTTCGTGCTGGGCGTCTGGGTCACCACCTTGGTACCCAGTATTCCGCAATGGGAATTCAGCAAGACCTATGACGGCATCGTCCACAGCATCATGGCGGTCCTGGTGGCGTCGTCTGCGGCCTATTTAATCTCCGAGAACGTCAACTCTTACCTGCTGTGCAAAATCAAAGAGCTGACCAACTCCCGCTACCTGTTTGTGCGCGTGATCACCAGCACCGTGGTCGCCTCGGCCATCGATAGCGTGGTGTTTTGCACGCTGGCGTTCTACAACGTTCTGAGCTGGGATATCATCAAGACCATGATCCTGTCACAATTCTTGATCAAGGTGGTCTACGCCCTGGTGGGTGTCGGGCCGATTTACGCCGCTCGCAGCCTGTTTAACCGCTATATCAATACCGATCATGCAAGGAGCAATGAATATGCATATCAAAAAACAAGATAAAATCACCCATCTTGGCGCAAACTCCGATTATCCGGACCAGTACGCTCCCGAATTGCTCGAGGCCCTGCCACGCTCACGCGGTCGGGATCTGATCGGTGTAGATGAACAAAACCTGCCGTTCAGCGGCTTTGATCTGTGGACCGCCTTCGAGCTTTCCTGGCTCAACGCCAAAGGCAAGCCGGTGGTGGGCATTGGTGAATTCACCCTGCCCCATTCTTCCACCAACCTGATCGAGTCCAAGTCATTCAAACTTTATCTCAACAGCTTTAACCAGACACGCTTCGACAGCGTGGAACAGGTGAGTGCCGCGATGCAAAAAGACCTGTCGCAAGCGGCAAACGGCCAGGTTGGGGTTAAGCTCTATCCGGGTCTGGACGGATATTCGCCGCAGATCGATAGCCTGCCGGGCATCAATATCGACGATCTGGATATTGCCGTCGATGATTTCGACTTTAAGCCGGAATATCTGCACGGTGCAGCAGACCAACATGGGGACATCGTGACCGAAACCCTGTCGTCCAACCTGCTGAAATCCAACTGTCTGGTCACCAACCAGCCGGACTGGGGCAGCGTGGTGATCCACTATCAGGGCCGGAAAATCGATCGCGAGCGCCTGCTGCGCTACCTAATCTCCTTCCGCCAGCATAACGAGTTCCACGAGCAGTGTGTCGAGCGCATTTTCAACGACATCAAGCAAAGCTGCCAACCGGAAAAGCTCAGCGTTTTTGCCCGCTATACCCGCCGCGGCGGCCTGGACATCAACCCGTTCCGTAGCGACTTCGAAACGGCGCCAACCCTCGGTCGTCTGATCCGACAATAAGCTTCCCCATCAATGCCCCCATGCGGGGCATTATTTTTCCCCTGTTCATCTCCTTGTTATTTTTCGCTATTACCGTCGTTAGCAACTATCTTCAAAACAAACCTCAGGGAGTTTAACGACGCATGCCTGACTTTTCGCGCAGAGAAATACTGCGGGCTGCCGCCATCGGATCGGCTTTTTCACTGTTACCCGCGTCGATCCGCAAAGCCTTGGCGATCCCAGCCAATAACCGTACCGGCACCATCAACGATGTCGAACACGTGGTGATCCTGATGCAGGAAAACCGTTCCTTCGACCATTACTTCGGCACGCTGCCCGGCGTACGCGGCTTTAGCGATCGCATAACCATTCCTTTGCCCGACAACCGTCACGTCTGGCAACAGCAAGGGGAAGATCGACTGGTGCTGCCTTACCATCTGGACAGCAAACGTGGCAATGCCCAGCGGGTGAGCGGCACGCCGCACTCGTGGGTGGATGAGCAAGCTGCCTGGGACAGCGGCCGCATGAGCGCCTGGCCAACCTACAAAACGCCGACCTCGATGGGTTATTACCGTCGGCATGAGCTGCCCTTCCAGTTTGCCCTGGCCGAAACCTTCACCCTGTGCGACGCCTATCATTGCTCGATCCACGCCGGCACTAACACCAATCGCTTGTTCCACTGGACCGGCACTAACGGTCCGACGGCAGCCGAGGTCGCCGTAGTGGTCAACGAATGGGACAGCCCAGGCCCACCCGACGTAGGCTACCAATGGCAAACCTATCCCGAACGGCTGGAAGCCAGCGGCGTCAGTTGGAAGGTCTACCAGTTTTTACCGGATAACTTCACCGACAACCCTTTGGCGGGGTTCCGTCAGTACCGTGCGGCCAGCGTGAAAGTGGGCAATCCGGCGCAGCCGCCGAAGGACTTTACTGCCTTTGTCCCCTACCGCGACAAGCTGAACGCCCAAGCGCCGTTATACAAAGGCAATGGCAATACGCTGCCGGCGGCGGACGGCAACGATTTAGAGGCCATGTTGGCCGGTTTCCGCGCCGACGTGCAGCAAGGCAAATTGCCGCAGGTAAGCTGGATCATCGCTCCGGCGGCCTACTCGGAACACCCCGGGCCTTCCAGCCCGGTGCAGGGTGGGTGGTTTACCCAGGAGATCCTCAATGCGCTGACGGAGAATCCCGAGGTGTGGAGTAAAACCGTGCTGCTGCTCAATTACGACGAGAACGACGGCTTCTTCGATCATATGCCGTCGCCCTCCGCACCGTCACTGCGTGAAGATGGCACCTTCGCCGGTAAATCGACGGTGCCGTTCGACAGTGAAATCTTTCAGCATGTCGCCCCGCCAGGCTCACAGGAACAACCGCCGCCGGACGGCCGCATCTATGGCCCCGGCCCGCGTGTGCCCATGCTGGTGCTGTCGCCCTGGAGCCGCGGTGGCTGGGTTAATTCACAGGTGTTCGACCACACTTCAGTGCTGCAATTTCTCGAGAAGCGCTTCCAGGTACACGAGCCCAATATCAGCGCCTGGCGACGCGCGGTATGTGGCGATCTCACTTCGGCCTTCAACTTTGTCGATCCCAACGGGGAAACCTTGCCCAACCTGCCCGCCACCAGCCGCCATTCCGCCGACAGCCTGCGCCAGCGGCAGGAGCAATTGCCGCAGGTGCCTCTGCCGGCAGCAGACAAACAACAGTTGCCGCATCAGGCACGGCTGGCGCGCCCTTCACGCGCCCTGCCTTACCAATTGCATGTTGAAGAAACTCTCTCCCCCGGCCAGCAATTACTGACGCTCAACCTGTACAACACCGGGGCACAGGGGGTGGTATTTCACGTTTACGACCGGTTGGATTTGAACCAGATCCCACGGCGCTATACCGTCGAGGCCGGCAAAGCGCTCAGCGATAACTGGTCCGTGACGGATCAGTATCACCTGTGGCTGCTGGGCCCGAACGGCTTTCATCGTGAACTGCGCGGCGCCATTGGGCAACCGCAGCCGCAAGTCCGCCTGACGCCGCAAGGCGACCACTTGTCATTAACCCTCACTAACCCCGCCCGCCAGGCTATAACCGTGACTATCGCCCGCTGCCCTTATACGCAAAACGGCCCCTGGTCGATTGAGCTGCCGGCAGGAGAGCGCCACCAGCAGGCCTTTGACGCCAGGGCCAGCGGAGGTTGGTACGATATTTCACTGCAGGCCTCTGACGGTTGGCAACGCCGCATGGCCGGGCGGCTGGAAAACGGCGAGCACAGCGTCAGCGATCCGCTAATGGGCAAAGCCTAAGATATCCGCACGGGGGTGTTCAAAAAGCGAAAGGATATGGATTATCATTAGCCTCTTTATTCAACACCCCATGCCCAAGGATCTCCATGCCTGCCGTTCTTATTGCCAAAGCCAGCCGTTGGCTGGCCGCCTGCGCCCTGCTGATGGTCAGCGCCGTACAGGCCGCACCGATCGTCGTCACCGATGTCGCGGGTCGAGAAGTCACCCTGCAGCAGCCCGCCCAACGGGTGATCCTGGCCGATGCCCGCGCGCTGCTGGCACTGAATATCCTGCATCCGCAGGAGCCGTTGAAAAATATTATCGCCTGGGATAACTCGCTGAAGGTGAAGGCACCGGATCTGGTGGAGGCCTACGCGAAAAAATTCCCGCAGGTGATGCAGATCCCCACCTTCGATAATCCTTACGTCAGCGATTTCAGCGTAGAAAGCGCCGTTGTCCGTAAGCCGGATCTGATCATTTTCGACATCGGCCTGCTGAGCAAGCTGAAGGACAGCGGCGTGCTGGCCCAGTTGGAAAAAATCGGCATCCCGGTACTGATTATCGACTTCCGTCAGCAGCCGCTGACCAACACCGTCGCCAGCATGCAACTGTTGGGCAAGGTGTTTGACGAGCAGCAAAATGCCGACGCCTTTATCCAGCTCTACCAGCAACGTCTGGATCTGGTACGCCAGCGGGTGGCTACGCTGAAGCCGGAACAGCGCCCCAGCGTGTTTATCGAACGCAGCGCCGGCATGAAAGGCGAGCAGTGCTGCAACACCTTCGGCAAGGGCAGCTTTGGCCAATTTATCGATACCGCCGGCGGCAACAACATCGGCAGTAAACTGTTCCCGGAAATGGGCGGTGAGGTGAACGTGGAACAGATGATCGCCAGCAACCCGGATTTCTATCTGATGACCGGCGCCGACTGGAGCCGCGGTCATAAAGGTACATTGGCGGTTCCCTTGGGCTATGCCACCGATACCGCCACCACAGAGAAAAAGCTGGCGATACTGATGAACCGCACCGGCCTCAACGTGCTGAAGGCGGTAAAGGAAAAACGCGTGATGGCGATTTACCACCAGTTCTATGACACGCCGCTGAATTTTATTGCGGTCGAGGCCATCGCTAAATTCCTGCACCCGGACTTATTTAAAGATATTGATCCGCAAGCGGATATTGAAATGGTGCACCATAAATTCACCGCGCTGGATTACAGCGGCGTGTTTTGGGTCACTGCAAAATAACCCCCGCTCGGGGCCCGCCGGCCGGGCTCCGACACCTTTCCCCGCCACTTGCTTACCGGTTGAATTATTCCGCAACAAAGCTATTTACTTGCCAATAATTATCATTAAGATTGTCATTTCTAAAAAAACACATCCGGGTTCGAAACTTTTAAGGCATTATTATGTCAATTCTTTTTCGTCTTTCGCTGTTGGCGGCTTCCGTTGCCATGGCAATGCCAGTCCTTGCTGCTGATAATAAATCTCAAAATGATGCGCCAGCCGACACTATTACCGTCGTCGGCAACTGGCTGGATAACCCGGATACCAGTTCGGTGTTGCTCAACCACCCCGGCGCACGTTCCATCGTGACCGAACAACAAATGCATGAACAAGGCGATCAGACCATTGCCGATACCCTGCGCGGCGTGCCTGGCGTGCAGGTGCGCGACAGCAACGGTACCGGCGGCAGCGATATTTCGCTCAACGTCGGCGTACGTGGCCTGACTTCGCGCCTTTCACCTCGCTCCACCATTTTGATGGACGGCGTCCCCTTGGCGGTCGCGCCTTACGGTCAGCCACAGCTGTCGATGGCACCGCTGTCGATTGGCAGCCTGCAATCGGTTGACGTGGTGCGCGGCGGTGGCGCGGTGCGTTACGGGCCGCAAAACGTCGGCGGCGTGATTAACTTCGTCACCAAGGACATCCCCAAAACCTTCGGTGGCGCGGCCAGCGTCCAGACCCAGGGGGCCAGCCACGGCGGCCTGAAAACCCTGACCAGCACCTCGCTCGGCGGCACCGCCGACAACGGTTTCGGTGCAGAGCTGCTGTATTCCGGCCTGCACGGCCAGGGCTATCGCGACAACAACGACAATACCGACATCGACGATTTCATGCTGAAAACGCGCTATGCGTTTACCGATCGTGATGAGTTACTGGCCAATTTCCACTATTACGATGCAAAATCCGGTATGCCGGGCGGGCTGAGCAGCGCGCAGTATGCGCAAAATCCGTTCCAGTCGACCCGTCCGTGGGACCAGTTCGAAGGCCGCCGCAAGGACATGTCGTTCAAATATAAGCACCAGGAAGACGACAAGCAGTTCGAAGTGCTGACGTATTTCACCGACAGCTATCGCGGCAGCAGCATCGAATCGGAAGGCACCGGTAAAAACGCCGGGATGAAGCGTATGGTGTCTTACCCACGCCACTACTCCACCTGGGCGATCGAACCCAGCTACTCGCAGGTATTCCGTTTCTGGGACATGGCGCACGAGATCACCCTCGGCTACCGCTACCTGAACGAAACCATGGATGAAAAAGCGTCCCGTTCAGCCTGGTACAACCCGACAGATATCGGTTCTACGCCGGAAACGCCGGATTACTATCAGCACACCTCCGGCGGCACCGCAGCCCACGCCCTCTACATTGACGACACCATTAACGTCGGCAACTGGACGGTTACGCCGGGCCTGCGCTATGAAAGCATCCGCACCCATGTGGATGATTCGTTCAACAACATCAGCCGCGAGAAGAGCTACAGCGAACCGCTGCCGTCACTGAACGTCATGTACCATATGTCCGACGCCTGGAAGCTGTTCGCCAACGCCAACACCTCGTTCGGCAGCATGCAGTACTTCCAGCTGACCAAGGGCGGCAACGGCAACCAACCCGCGCCGGGCCTGACGGCGGAAAAAGCCCATACCTATGAATTCGGTACCCGTTATGACGACACCATCGTCAAAGCCGAGGCCACGCTGTTCTATATCGATTTCGATAACCAGCTGCAGTACATCAGCAACGATGTCGGCTGGACCAACATGGGCGCCACCAAGCACAAGGGTATCGAGCTGGCGCTCAGCTACGATCTCAGCGAACTGAACCGCGCGCTGGATGGCGTAAGCGTCTACACCAGCTACACCTATACTAAAGCCAGCACTGACAAGGGCGACTTCGCCGGTAAGGATTTGCCGTTCTATTCGCGCCAGGTGTATACCGTCGGCACCCGCTACGCCACCGGCAGTTGGGTGTGGAATCTGGACAGCTATGCCCAGTCCAAGCAGCACTCGCCGGGCACCGGGCCGGATTACGTCACGCAGGAAAGCGCCGACGGCCAGTTTGGCAACATCGCCGGGTATATGGTGTGGAATATGCGTGGGGAGTATAACTTCGGGCCGCAGCTGTCGAACCTGACGCTGGGTGCCGGGGTGAAAAACCTGTTTGATCAGCGCTACTTCACCCGCTCCAACGACAACAACTTCGGCAAGTACGTCGGTGAACCGCGCACCTTCTTCGTGCAGGGTTCCGTGGCATTCTAAGCGTTTAAAGCCCCCCGGCTCGCCAGATCCGGGGGGTTAATCTTGCGAACGACACGTAACCTCAGAGTCGTAAGCACGACAAGCCAGAGTACGGGAATAAAAGCCCCTGCTGAGCTTTTTGTTCAAAGCCACGCTGGATATTACTGTTGCTGATACCAAGGCTCATCAGAAAAGCGTCGATCGGCGGGGAATAGCATGGCGGCCTCCAGACGGTAGCGTTCAGCCAACACCATTCGCCTCTGGTGGCGTAAGATAGTTATCAGGCTGGCGTAGACATTGACATCAATGCGCCGTAACAAATAGGCCCGTGCCCAA
The DNA here is from genome assembly GCF_046531865.1 of Serratia sp. AXJ-M. Lineage (NCBI taxonomy): Bacteria > Pseudomonadati > Pseudomonadota > Gammaproteobacteria > Enterobacterales > Yersiniaceae > Serratia > Serratia sp. AXJ-M. The sequence goes on from NZ_CP059394.1 coordinate 4,480,280, forward strand.
GTGACATGTTCCACCAGCAGTAACTCGTCATTCGTCTGGTTATAGCTCATCAAAGCGTTAATCTGCAGGTCAAACTCTCTGCGCTCATCATGCACCCACGCAGACAATGGTGACATCTGTTTCAGTGGTTCGATATCGCGCATACCATTGCGTTCAACCGCCGTCAGCTCTATCCCGCCCCGAAAGGCAGCGATCATCACACTGATGATCATCACAGCCATAACCAGCATTCCCCCTTTTACCAGTATTCCGCTGCCCACCCGACGACAAGCTATACGCTTTTTCGTTAAGCCATCTAATGTGGCTAACAGCAGTAAAAACAGTACCCAATGCGCGGCAGAAATATGAAATGGATATTCAAGTTGGCTATGAATCAGGATAGGAACCAGTACCCAACAGAGCGCGGTTGCTTCTCCGGCTCCACTTCGCCCAGCCCTCCATGCCTGCCGGTCATTATACATTGCTCGTATCAGCAATAGTCCTCCCGCCACAGCGATCATCGCCATGCCCACTAAAGCAAGTAATCCTCCCTCAACCCACCACAACAAAATTTCGTTATGAGGATGCCGAGCGATTTCCAACACTGCAGTTGGAGGGCTCTGATTAATACGAAAGTGCTGGAAACTGAATTCGAAACCACCGTATCCCCAACCGCTCAAAGGTTGCCGGATTATCATTGCCAATGTGTCCATCAGCATCGACAATCGCGCGTGGTTAGATGACTCATGGCTGATATAGCGTAGCATTTCACTATGCTGCCACTGCATCACGATAATCCCCAACAACAACCCCACGGACATTAACCCAACCGCCTTCGCACAAAACAATGGCTGATGCCGCCAGAAACTCAAACAGAAACCCAACGCCATCAATCCTGAGCCTAACCAAGCGGCCCTCGACTGTATCCAGATCAGTAATGCCGGGAGTAAAACTAGCAGCAAAGCGAGCGCCAAACGGTGATAACGTCCATAACCCGAAACCGCCAGCATTTTCCTTGGTAGCAGATAGAGCATCAATGTTAGCCCCAGCCCGGTGGCGATAAAACTGCCCAGCACGTTAGGTTGCTGGAAAACACCAGATACCCGGCGTCCTCCCGGCGGCATACCACTCCATTCAGGGGCAAACAGCTGCAATAACGCCATACCCGCCTGTTGCACAACGAGCAGTAACAGCAGTACGTATAAAGTACGCCGATAGTGACGGTTCAAGGGGAGTTGCAGCCAAGAGAAATAGAGCACCAAGCCAGCAAAAAACGCCGCCATTCGCCAAGCTGCAGCTGGCAACCATTCTGGGCGCGTAAACAATAGCGGAATACTCAACATAATCCCGCCAAAGAAAAAATAGCGGAACGTCGAAGTGATGGTTATGGACCGCCTTCTTACCATCCGCAGCCATATGAGCAATATCAAGCTTGCGCTGGCAGCATAGACCAATGTATTCACCGGCAGATTTAATCCCACCCCTCCCATATTTGGGAAGTAGCGAAAAACAAAAAATGAAACAACAAGAAAAAGTAGAAACAAATAATTATCACAATACTTTATTTTATATAATACACGCATATCTTTCCCAACCTATACATATCCCCGCTCATTGTAATGAGGGAAAGCGTTAATAACCCAAGGAGTATTAATTCGCGGTTCTATCTGTGCTAATCAATAGTCATTAAAACGATCAATGCTTTCGAATAAGTGCCTGGTGTGACCGTCGTTCCAGTTTTTTCTAATATCGAATAGACAACCACCGTGGCTGCCTGCCAACTCGGTACCGAGACATTTAAATCGCTGTCTGCCGGTGCGCCGTTGAGAGTTAAGTGTGATATTAACGACCGGTCGTCAGTCAACGCCAGACCACTGGAGTGGCTATAGCCATTAATCCTGAGTCGCACTCCGGCTGCTTTATTGCAAGAAATCGTCAGGTTGCCTGTCGCGATATTGCCCTGCAAGTCAGCGACACTCAACGTCTTATGATCAAGCGTCGTACTTGACGCTAAACAACTGGTGGGCGGCTCAACGGGTGTAATCGGGATACCTTCAACACCACCACCTCCTCCTCCACGTTGTTTGGGAAGATAGTTGTTAGAGCTCCCGGAGGTGCCGCTCACTGACAATATAAAAATCATGCTCCCCTGCTGGGCAGACCCGACATACGCCATCTTACCCGTGGCAGACAACAGATTTCTCAATTGGGCCACTGACAACGCATTAATATTAGTGGATTCAAACAACGTTGAATATTCACATCTGGCTCCGCACAATTCTCGTTCAACGCGGCAAGAAACAAACCGGCCAATACCAGCAACGAGATTAAAAGCACTTAGACAAGGATTGGTCACTGTATTTACACGCAGCGACAAGTCGGCCTTATCGACAACAGCATACCCATCCTGATCAATATGCCATTCATAATTATTGAAAGATGACACATTAAAATAGCCACTACCATAGTCAGAGGGCATTCCATAAGAAATGGATGTATAAAAACAAAATAAAAGACACCCAATACGTAATGAAATTTTTCTTATTTCCATAATTATTCTCGTAGAAAACACCAGTCAGAAATATAGAATATGGTTGAAAACCTATATCGGGGAGATGTTGTCCACCTTATTCATACGTCAACCGAAAAGTGGACACCGCGGTAAAGGCTCCCAGCACAACGGACCTGTTAGCCAATGCCAGTGGTTCCACCTGCACATAAGCTTTGAGATGTATCACGTTGCTGCCTTGCGTCAGCGGGTAAAGTTCACTCGCTTTATCAAGCTTAATGGTTTGCCCTGATGCTGTTTCCAGCCCTATAGCAATTCCCCTCGCGTTACCAACGGGAACCAACAACCCTGGCAGCTCACGGCTCTCTTCCGATGTCGTAAACGTTACCGAGATGGATTTGGCTAAACTCAGGTCGCACTGTGCCAGACGCAGCTCGAAGGGCATTCCAACCGTTCGGACATTCTGGTAAAGATATTTATCGACGATTACACCAAACGCCAACTGAACCTCTTCGTCCCCCGGTGCGATAACGCAAGGTTCTGCCACCAACGCGCCACGAAAACGAAGGTTGTCTTTTTCGGCAAGAGCACTCGTTGTACTTAGTACCGTCAACATCCCCAGAACACACACCAAAGGATGGTGTTTCATTTTTATGGTTATCATGCATTTCTCTGCTACTGATAATTAACCTGCAGGGTCGCAGTGGCCTCAAACTGGCCTTCGCTCAACACCGCACCGGGACGCTGTACTGGCACCGCCTCCAGTTGCGGCGGGCTAGAGGGATTAATGGCAATCTTGCTACCCGGCGCCATCGGTTGATCATTCTGATAAATGCGGATGCCCAGATCACTCATGCTAGTTTGCAGTGCTGCCTTATCGAAAGTGCTGACAGCGCCACTAAAGATAAGTGTCATGCCGTCCGTGCCGGTACTCCCCTCACAGCTAATTCGGTAATTCACGGCTTGTCGGTAGTTCACGCCATCAACCTTGTTCACACCCAACCGATCGCCAAAGTTCACATCCACAATCCCGTCATCATTAATCGAGCAAACTGGCGGCTCTATCAGTTTGCCCCGAAATTGCATCTCGGTTGCCTGCCCCACCCCAGCCTTCCCCAAAGCCAACAGCAATAGAGCGTGAATATGCCAATATCGGCGCATATTTATAGATTGCATGAGACTCATCCCGCATTTGTCATTGGTAATCCACCGCCAAGGTTGCACCAGCGCTAAATTCCCCCCCGGTTAACGTTACACCAGCGGCTTTAACCGGAACCGACGCCAATACCGGTGAGTTTGGGTAAGTAAAGTTGACCCAACGATTAAGAGGTAGCCGGATATCGTTATGTAATAAAGCGATACCTAACCCCGTCTTATTGGTCAGCAGCACTTCGTGATCAAACAATGCGCCACTGCCTTTAATTTGTAATTTCATAGCGTTGGATACTGCACCACTACATGCGAGGCTATAACTGATCGTTTGACGATAGTTGCTGCCGTCAACCTTCATCGTACTGACTTCGCCAAAATTCACTTCTATTGGTTGATTTTGATTAACGACGCATGGAGGTGGTTGAACAACCACCACTTTTACCGTTACCGTGGCGGCCTGTATCACCCAAGGCGCAGACAACGCCAATAAGCTCAACAAACCTGCCATGCACAGGTTTTTCCCCGCCATCTTAGTCACCTCATTCATAAAACAGCCGGAAGTGGATCACCGCACTATATGCGCCGGCTTGCAACGCAGCGGGTGTACGCACGGGTGTCACCCGATAAACCAACGCATTATTACCAGGGGAGAGCATCAGTGGCGTACCAGGAAGATCAAGACTCACGGGTTTTCCCTGACGGTCAGACAACAATAGCGCAATACCCGATGCCCCCTGCACTTCAACTAATCCCGTCGTATCTGCATCTTGTAGGGCACTGAAACTCACCGTGCCCGTGGGATATTCGATTCCCCAGGCTCTTTTTCCCACGAGCTCATCCCGCTGGCCGGTCTGAATACGTAAACAATCTTTCAGCCGCAACTCGAGCAATACTGAGGCACCGCGATCACCAGGTTGCTGTAACTGTGCCGTTCCTAAACTCCCCAGACTCACAACCTGATCAGCACTCGCCATATCCAGTCGACAGGCACTTTCCGTCAGTGAACCCGTGATCAGTAGCACACCATTGGCACCATCAACCTCACCACCATCGGCTTGGGCTTGTTGTATCAATAGCATCATCATAACCAATGTCAGCAACACCATCAGCAGCGCCGCAATAATCAACCCTATCCAGCGATGTAGGTAGCGACTATAGCCGTCGTCCCCCCCACAATGCTTAGCTCCCTGCATTGCCATTTCCTCTCCAAATACCTTTAGGGTTTATCCATGACTACATGGCATTCACTACCGCTGCAGGTAAAGGTGAGCTGCGGACGCCCACCGTAATCATTCACATAGGTCAACACAGGGGTTTGCCCCAGAGCCGCTGAAGATACGTTCAGCATGCCGTTGCCTTTAGGTGGCAACATCAACGGTTCAAAACCCGTAATGCCCGGGCTCCCTTTTTTGACGCCGCCATCGACAATCGTTACGTAGTACGGTGTCGGGTTATTGACGCGGTAGGTATTCCCTATCTTGGTCAGCGTCAGTTTTTCCTGCCAAGGCGCGGCGTTTTGCTGAGGCGCTATGGCCGCCGGGCGATAGAACAGTTTGATCCGCGTCTGCAGTGCAATCTGCAGCGTGTTCGGCTTACTACTTTTTGGTGGGATCTCACGGAGGTTGAAGTAATACAACGTCTCTCGATCCTGTGGTAGCTGTGCGATCTTCGACAACGCCAACAACTTCACCTGACTCGCTTTCCCCGGCTCAATACGCTGAACCGGCGGCAGCACTGTCAGTGGGCTTAGGATTTTATTCCCCCGTTCGTCTTCCAGCCACCCCTGAGCTAAATATGGCAACTGTTTGTTTTGGTTGCTAATATTAAGACTTACGGATTTCAAGTCACCGTCAAAAATCACTCTAGTGCGATCCAGAGCAATAGCGCCCTGCACCTGCCAAGCCGTCATAAAACCTAGCAAAACAGCGATAACCGCGCTCAATTTGGATATGCCACGGCGTTTTACATAAGTCATGATCATCAATACCTATATCCTGATTGTTATTACATTATTCTTTGTGCTGAGGAGAGAGCCTCCCCCTACACACTGTTCATGGCAGCATCATCGCCCGCACACTTTGCTGGCTTAAATCGCTCCCCTACCTACCGGTTCACACGGCAATAGCAGGTTATTCATCAGCAAATCCGCTGGCAGCGACGCCGGCATTTTCACCTCGCATTGCACATGGCCCGCCCAGCTCACCTTCATGGTCTCACCTGCATTGATACCACTCAGGTAAACACTGCCACCGTCGTTAACAATGCCAGTTTCCTGATTGCGCACGTTCAACACCGTCGCACCAAAAGGCGGCTCACTGCCATCGGCGAGTCTGATCATCGCCATAGCCTTTTCACCGGCTATCACGTCAAATCGTCGAGAACCAATCGCGCCTTCGGTGAGCGTTGCCTGCACCACCGAAGTTATCGCCTCCGCGCTATCACTTAGCTGGTTCAAATCGATGCTCACCTTATTGCGGTAATAGCTGTTTACTTCTGCGACAACCGCTTTGCCAAAGCGGTTGCTTCTGGAGGTGCTGCCATATCCACGCACCGGCACACCACTGACCCCATTGGTGTCAATCAACAAACGTGTGCCTCCCATCATGTTGCTGCGGTGTAATGCCCCACCTTCGGACGTTAACGTCATCCCCCCCTGCGCATAGGCACCCAATGCGCTATAGCTGCCTTGCTGATAGCTGGCATTGGCACTGACCCTGGCAATATCCCCTTCATAATCGTAATAACCACTCAGGTTGCCACCACGGCGCGATGTGCCAGCGGACAACTGGTAGCTGCTATGCTCGTCAATCCGATCGTAATAGCCAGCACGGTGCACTGTGTCCTTATGATCAAGCATTAGGCTGTAATTAAGTGATGCTCTATTTCCCCATGGCATCGACACGGACAACGTCATTCCATCCTCATTGCGACCGTTAAAACGGTTGCGGTAAGCCCCTATCGACAAGCTGAGATTTTTGATATTGCCGAAATCAAAGTAGCGCGACAGCGTCAGGTTATAGCGATCATTGGTTGGTCGATTCCAATAGGTCTGGTGGTTGTAGTTGAGATAAGTGCTTAATCCCCAGTCCCGAAAGTTCTTGTTCAGGGTGACGGTGTACATTTCCCTGCTGCTACCGCTTCTGTGGCCGGTATAGCGCGCATCAAGATATTCGCTCATTGTCATGAAGTCCTGCGCCGAGAAACGGTAACCAGCAAAGGTCACTTGACTGTCCAATTCGTCAAAGGTCTTCGAATAACTGAGGCGATACGAGCTGCCGCTAAAGGCTCTCTCTTGTCGCAGCTGTGTCCGTGACTGGGTCGCATCAAATGACAGCGCACCCAGTGCCATTAGATCGCGCCCAATCCCCAATGACAGCGCGTTATAATCGCCACCGCCTAATCCACCACCGTACAGCGACCAACCGTTGGTCACTCCCCAAGAAAACTCCCCGGCAGTAAACAACGGGCCTCGCAGCTGATGCCCCCATTCCGCTGGCCGTCCTGCCGCCAGTTTGAAGCGCACCAAACCTGGGCGCGTTAAGTATGGAATGCTGGCCGTGTTGACCGTAAACGTTTGCACCACACCTCCGTCCTGCTCCTCCACCCGCACATCAAGCTGTCCTGATACAGCGTCACTAAGCCCCTGAATACGAAATGGTCCAGCAGCAACCTGTGTCTCATACAACACCCGCCCCTGTTGGCTGATGATGACCTTGGCATTCGACTTGGCTATCCCCGTTACTTCTGGCGCATAACCTCGCAGATTCGGAGGTAACATGTTGTCATCGGACCGTAAACTGAGCCCGGTAAATCTGAAACTGTCAAAAAGGCTGGACTCCAAATACTCCTCACCCAGCGTCAATTTTGCACGCCATGCCGGAATAGCCCGGTAGATGTAGTAGCGGCTCCACTCCAGCGAACGCTGCATCCGTTGTTTCGAACCGGATTGACTGGCCAGTCGCCCTTGCCAGTCAGCGCGCAACCGCCAAGCACCTGCGTTCCCTCCCAAAGTCCCATTGCCGCTGATGTCATACCCATTGCCAGCTTGCCGCTGATTCCACTGCGTTTGAGCATTGACGCTATAGTCCAGCAGGATCCCTGGAATCCCCTCATCCCAGCGCGACGGTGGATCCCAATAATCGGAAGTAAACTCCAAATAGGCTTGAGGAACGCTCAGATACAACGCCGATGATGCCAAATCACCACGTGCTTCCATCCCTTCCAGACTGTGCAAGTTAAGGCAACGTCCATCGCGTGACCAAGAAAGCTGAGGCAGAATGCTCTCCTTTAACCCCAGTTGCTGAACCAGCATAGGCGACAAGCAGGCCTTGCTGTCTTTGGGATCATTTTCCGGCGCGATAAACAACACAGATTGCTCAGCAAGTTCGTTCTTGTTCACATGCACCGTCATGGCATAGGTGCCTGGCATAATATAACCGCTACGAGAGAACTGACTTAAGTCGATATTTTCTCTATCGTTTAAATCCAGTACATCCGTATTAAACTGGATCTCTTCTACGGCATAAACCACCCCATTCGGCTGCCAGAAATATAAAAAAAAACACAGCCTGGGCATGTAAAAATTCAATAACGTCCTTGTAGGCTTTCGCATAATTAAAAACCTTATCTATTACTTAACTTTCAGACGCGTTCTAAGATTCGTCATAAATAATCTAATCTGAACCGAATGGTGAAAAAATACCCACCCACCTTGAGCGGATGATGAACCGCAACAAGTGTCATAAAGTAATTGAGCATTTTATTTCCTGGAGCAAGAGTTTCCAGCGGCATCGCAACACCGGGGATAGCGACATTTCCATTATGATCCGTAATTCTTATCGCTACCCCCTTCCCTCTGCCTTCCCCCTGAAAGAGTCCGTTATCGTTATTTCCATCAAACGTAAGTTGCACGTATTTCCTGGCGGAATCATGCGCACTCTGTGTTTCCAGAGTGCAATTAATTAACTCAATAGAAAAGGCTTTGGCATTCCCCTGCCCACGCCGATAAATATCTGAGACAGAGATATTTCCCATATCAATTGTTTGCTCGCGGCTTTTGGTAGAAATGGCGCATGCCGTTGCTACAATCTCACCTTTTATATTGACCTGCCCTCGTCCTTGCGATGATAGGGCCTCTGCATTTGCAGAAACAATCAATGCAAACACAAAAATTAAAGGGGTTATTATCTTTACTCTCCCCTTAGATAACATGGCCTTACCCTCATTGAGCGCTAAATCAGGCATGCGGTTTCCGCATGCCTATCTAGCACCAGCTACTTAATAATGTTTACTGGTAAGCCAAGGTAAAGTCAGTCACGGCGCTGAAATCACCAGGTGTAGCTGAAGAAGCACCATCGCCTTGTAAATAGGCGGAGAAACTCAAAGTATTTTTCCCCGATTGCAAGGTCTGAGCATTCGTTGCAGTTCCCAGTTTAATGACTTCACCAGTCCCATCAGTAATAGCAATACTTGCCCCCTTAGCCGTACCGGTAATGCTCAGACGACCATCCTGGTCTTTACCGCTTGCCCCTGTGAAAGTCAGGTTCACTGCGTTATTCTTCCCTGGACCAGAAGTGGTTAACTCGCAGTTCTCTAGGTTAATATAAAAAGGTTTCACCGTAGATTTACCACCATCCTTCAGCGAAACCTGAGAAACCTGCCCCAATTCAATGGTCTGGTCTGCTGAATCAGCAGCAATAGAGCATGGCGCATCAATAATAGATCCGGTGAAAGTAACCTTACCGGAACCCTGGTTCACAACGGCGGCATTAGCGATAAAAGAAGCACCCATAGCACTCATGATCATCGCCATCTTAAGCTTATTAATATTCATTATTTAATCTTCCATCACAATAAATTATCTCTTACCTTGAGAGGAAACATCCCTATATAGAAGCATCCCTCTTCCCAAGACGAAAATTAATCAAAACCTTCGACGAGATAAAATATAACACCGTCAAAACATCACTACTCAATGAATAAACCTAAAGTTAATGAAATTAAAATAAATCCATTAAAAACAATGAGATAAACTTAGCAATTAAAGTTGGCAGATAATTTAAGATGTCTTAAACAAGCTAAACAAGATGAAACAGAGCATTCTAATCATTCTTACATTAATAAATAATGTAACAATCAAGAATTACATCCGTTTTTTATTTGCCCCCCCACAGATAAAAGATGTCAACTCCAGATTATTTTTTAACTTTAGCTTTTTCATCGCAGAGTACTTCTGCGTATAGACTGTTTTAGCATTTCTACTCAAGATATAAGCTATGCTATTAAATGAAAACCCAGCAGAAAGAAGCTCGATAACATCAATCTCGCACTGAGTCAAAAGCTGCTTACCACAGGATTGACAAGTTGATGACAACGCATTGCTGTAGCCGCCCTCTTTATTCATTGACAGCTGGCTGAAGTATTTTTTTATTTTACCTACAGTTTCTGATGTAGAGTCCCGCTTTGAGAATTTCAATCCAGAATTGAAAACAGAACATGTTAACGACCCACGACCTCTCTTGACGTCTCTTACATCTCTAAATACCGGAAAAACCACACCACAGAATCCCTTACTGATTAATGGCAATGACATGGCACAGTCGCCATCCCCCTCCACTTCCTTAAACACAACATCAGCATAGTTCAGTTTGCTCTTATCAAAACTCACATTTCCAATGAAGCCGCCCTCAATAAATATTTTATCAATTAACAACTTTAACCCCTGTGCATAATACTTATCACTGCCAACAATAATAACATTGTAACTAAGCATATATTCCCTTATCAATCTAACAACTATAGATTAATCACACTACAGATTGATGATTAAGATAAATAATTAACTTAGCTAAAAAAAACTTATAAAAAAACCTGACATTAACGTCAGGTTTTTTTAGATTTTATACAATTGTAGCATCCACTTGGATGCTCAGCGTTCCTTACAAACAAAGTGAGGAATTGAGTTAGTGTAAAAAGTATATTTATTATGGTAATCCTTAACCACTCTAAAGCTAACCCAACCGTCAACCCTATCGAGGTAATCATAAAAATATTTTTTCGACAGCACATCAGGCACATTATCCGAAACATCGGGATGCACGGCTTTAGTTTTTATAAAATAAGAGGTGCCATCATGCACAACATACTCTACTTCAGCATAGCGCTTAACGTTATAATTAACACCTGCGGAATTAATCTTACCGCTGTATGAAATAAGCCCAACATTTTTATCCAAAAGAAATAACATGCCAAGCTCCAGGCGGTCACTCCCACTTGATGATGGATAAATAAAGCTCGCATGCGCATAGCAACCCAAGCCATTCTCACGCTTAGTCAGTTTTTTATAAAAAAAACATCCAGCAAGAGAACCAAGCAGCAATAAAAATATCACAGCTAAAAAAAACCTATTTTTCATAACGATGCCCCCCTTCACGATAAATATAGTAGGAAGAGCAATCCGTGTTTTCGCTCAAAATATCACCATTACAGCTAATCAGGGAAACTCTCGGCAACGTATTGAAATAACTGATGTATACCCTTTCACTCTGTGAACAGGTTTTACCTGCTTCGGCTAATGCGTCTGAAATCTTATCTCTCGACCACGCAATCTCTTTTTTATAGAGATAAATATCGCAGCCGTTAACTTTCATGGCGTGATGATAATCGTGGAACCGGCCGTTTTTGGTCGAGAAAAAATACGCCATTAAAACCGTTGCGATCAGCGCCACACTCAATGTCAGCAGTGCAATGAGTAACCAATTGATAATGCTGGGCCCTCTGGCATCTGCCGGAGCTTTTTCTGGATATTGCTGATTATCAACTTCAGCCGCTGGCTGTAAAATTATATCAGGCGCTTTTTCGATTACCCTACCAGGCTGGCCTAACCTTTCAATACAGGGAACCTGTTTACCTCCCGCTAATGCTGCAACATGCAGCCCCGCCGCCAAGCACATGCCACGACGAGGGATCGTCACTATCACGTCATCGTTCATACCAAGCTGTCTGAATGCACGGCGAATCATAGAAATATGCTGATACAGCGTATTCACATTAACCGGGATCCCATGCTGCTCCCATACTTGCTCAAACAACACTTGTTGAGATGTTGTATTAGGAGAGTTTAATGTAATGATAGCCAAGCAATCACGTGAAGGCGTAGTTAATGAAACTCGGTTACCTTCATTATTAGCCTCATACAAACAACAGGCGTTAAAGTCAAAAACGACTTTATTATTAAATATCTTGTTTTCTTCCATAAAACGCCTTTAAATACAGTAAAATCAAGAAAAAAGTATGTCAAATTAACCATTTTGGTCAAGCAATACATAGGAAAAATCCCAATGAATAACTCAACCCATTGATTTTGAAATATAAATTTAAACATTAAACATTCTTATGGTTTTGTTTTTGCCGTTTTTTTACCCAACTAAATTGCATTAAAAACAATGCTATAACTACAAAGGTGAGAAATGGAATTAAAATATCTCCATTAAGATAAAGATATTTTTATAAATTAATGACAGAGAGATTTTCAGCTGTTTTTTTATAAGTGTACAATACGTAAATTACGCAAAAATAGAACATCGTAGACATCTACTGATTGGCTAATTAAGTGGTTTGCACATTTCGCTCAACACTGCCGGTTTTTGGTTAACACCTCAGCGACAGTGCAGACGAAACAGGCGCGCCAGGTGTGCGCCCATCGGCGTCAGCGTGGTGTCCTTACGCTGAATCAGATAAAACGTCGCCTTTGGTAAGCTTTCTTCCAGCGCCAGCGGCACCAGATGCTTACCCAGTATTGGGTCAGAGATCACATCTACCGATAAAATACTGACGAAATCACTTTGCGCCACCAGGCTGGTGCAGGCCATAAATGTCTCACAGGTCACGCTGATTGACGGCGCCATTCCCAAATCCCCGAACAGATCGTGCAGCAGGCGATAGTAGCTGCCTTTGGGCGTCGGCATGGTCCAGTCGCAGTGCTGCAGCTGTTTCAGGGACGTCGCTCCTTCCATCGGATGCCCCTTGCGCACCACCACCTTGTACTCTTTTTCCATCAGCCGTTCGTACTGTAATTCATTGTCCAGGCTGCTGGGGTAATAAGTATTGACGGTAAAATCCAGCTCGCCCTGGCGCAGCTCCGGGATCATCGATACCAGCTGTCCTTCGACAATCCGTACTTTGACCTTCGGGTATTCACGATGAAACTGGGTGATAACCTGCGGCATGACGGTGCGCGCAATGCTGCCGCCTACGCCGATATTCACTGAACCACCCGCCAGCCCCAGCCGTTGCTGAATATCCTCCTGTGCCACCCGCAGCTCTTCGAGGATCAGGCTGGCATGCTGGAAAAAGTTATCGCCGCAGTCGGTCAGCACCACGCCCTGGCTGCGGCGAATAAACAGCTTGGCCCCCAGCACCTGCTCCAACTCCTGAATCGACTTGGTTAACGCAGGCTGGGAAAGGCGTGAAGTGCGGCTGGCGGCGCGGATGCTGCCCTGGCGACTGACTTCTACAAACGCACGTAATTGGTGCAATTTTATTGAGGCTGGCATAGGCAAATGGCGATAACCGTTGTTTATCAATAGCAAGATATTGGCATCTTATTTAGCCTGATTCCATTGTGTACATTCGAAAAAACAGAATATATAACCAAATTCTCATTTCGCTTAATTAAGCGCATTTTCTGCGCCGATAAGCGCTATTCACGGCAGTTAGTCACTAAATACGTCTTTTTTTTCATTAAATAGCTTCACCGTCTGATTTGGTTCAGCGCACCACTGCTGCCCGGCATTTACCTGGGCGCGATAACTTATGAGATATCAAAATGAATAATCCGCTTTCGATGTTGGTGACCGATCTGTACCCGCAGCTGCAGGCCTGGCGGCGTGACTTTCACCGCTACGCCGAGTCCGGCTGGTTTGAATTCCGCACCGCTACCCTGGTGGCGGAAGAGCTGGATCGGCTGGGCTACCGCCTGCAACTGGGTCGTGAAGTGATTAACGCCGACGCCCGCATGGGGTTACCGTCGGCCGAGGCTCTGCAGGCTCAGGAGCATCGCGCCCGCGAACAGGGTGCGCTGGAAAAATGGCTGCCACATTTTTCCGGCGGCTTCGCCGGTATTGTCGCCACGCTGGATACCGGCCGCCCCGGGCCAGTGATCGCCTATCGCGTTGACATGGACGCGCTCGATCTCAACGAAAAGCTGCAGCCGGATCACCTGCCGTTTCGCGAAGGTTTTGCCTCCTGCAACAGCGGCATGATGCATGCATGCGGTCACGATGGCCACACCACCATCGGCCTGGGACTGGCACACGTTTTCAAAAGCCTGGAACCTCAGCTCAACGGCACCATCAAACTGATTTTCCAACCGGCGGAGGAAGGCACCCGAGGCGCAAAATCCATGGTGGAAGCCGGCGTAGTGGACGACGTTGATTTCTTCACTGCGGTGCATATCGGCACCGGCGTGCCGGCCGGCGAACTGGTGTGCGGCAGCGACAGCTTTATGGCGACCAGCAAACTCGACGTCACCTACCGTGGCGTGGCCGCCCATGCGGGGGCCAAACCGGAAGATGGCCGCAATGCGCTGCTGGCGGCGGCACAGGCCACGCTGGGGTTGTACGCCATTCCACGCCACAGCGAAGGCAGCTCGCGCATCAACGTTGGTGTGCTGCAGGCAGGGACCGGTCGGAATGTGATCGCCGACCACGCATTTATGAAAGTAGAAACCCGCGGCGCCACCAATGCCATCAACGAATTTGTCTACCAGCAGGCGCTGAACGTGATTGAGGGCGCGGCAAAAATGCACGGCGTTGAGTGCGATACCGCACTGATGGGCGCGGCGCAGAGCAGCAAACCGACCCAACCGTGGGTGGACTACATTCACCGGCAGGCGCAGAGCATTGCCGAACTGAGTTCGGTGGTCGACCGCCGCGAGCAGGCCGCCGGTTCAGAAGACGCAACCTACATGATGGAACGGGTGAAATCGCACGGCGGGCAGGCCTCGTACGTGATCTTCGGCACCGAGCTGAGCGCCGGGCACCACAATGAGAAGTTTGATTTTAATGAACAGGTCATGGCGGTGGCAGTGAAAACGCTGGCGTCGCTGGCGCTTAACCTGCCTACTTTTGGGAGCCAAGCATGAGCCATCCACAGCTGCTGAAGTTTATCCATCACTACATTGACCAACACCAGCCGCGTTTTAGCGCACTGAGCGACAGTATCTGGGATCACCCGGAAACACGCTTTACCGAAACCTATTCTGCCAATTTGCTGGCCGATGCGCTGGAGCAAGAAGGTTTTACGCTTGAACGCGGCGTCGGCGGCATTGAAACCGCATTTATCGCCAGCTATGGCAGCGGCCACCCGGTGATCGCCCTGCTGGGCGAGTACGACGCCCTTGCCGGATTAAGCCAACGGTCAGGCTGCGCCACGCCGCAACCGCTGGTCGAAAACGGGAACGGTCACGGCTGTGGTCACAACCTGTTGGGCACCGCCGCATTGGCGGGAGCCTTCGCGGTCAAAGCCTGGATGCAGCAACAGCACCTGACCGGCACCGTGCGTTTCTACGGCTGCCCTGGCGAAGAGGGCGGTTCCGGCAAAACCTTTATGGTACGCGAAGGGCTGTTCGATGACGTCGACGCCGCACTCACCTGGCACCCCGAAGGCTTCAGCGGCATGTTCAATACCAGCACCCTGGCCAATATTCAGGCGGCGTTTCAGTTCAAGGGGGTCGCCGCGCACGCCGCCAACTCACCCCACCTTGGCCGCAGCGCGCTGGATGCCGTGACACTGATGAACACCGGTGCCAACTTCCTGCGTGAGCACATCGTGCAGGAAGCGCGATTGCACTATGCGGTTACCAATACCGGCGGCAGCTCGCCCAATGTGGTGCAAGCCGACGCCGAAGTGCTGTATCTGATCCGCGCGCCGCAGCTCGATCAAGCGCAGGATATTTACCAGCGAGTGATCAACATTGCCAAGGGTGCGGCGCTAATGACCGATACCCAAATGACGGTACGTTTCGACAAGGCCTGTTCCAACTACGTGCCAAACCGCAGCATGGAGCAGGTGATGTATCGCCACGTCTGTGGCTTCGGTCTGCCGGAGTACAGCGAGGAGGAGCGCAGCTTCGCCACCGAGATCCGCCAAACGCTGAACAAGGACGACCTGCGTAATGCCAAGCTGAATATCGCCCGGACTGGCGGGGCGGCCGGGCGTGAATGGGTGCAAAACCTGGGCGACAAGGTACTGATGGATGAAGTCGCGCCTTATGTGGCCTCGGAAGATCTGCTGTACGGTTCCACCGACGTCGGCGACGTCAGTTGGGTGACGCCGACCGCTCAGTGCTTCAGCCCGTGCTTTGCGCTCGGCACCCCGCTGCACACCTGGCAACTGGTGGCACAGGGCCGCACCTCTATTGCGCACAAGGGCATGTGCCTGGCGGGCAAGGTGATGGCGGCCACCGCCATCGATCTGTTGAGCGACAGCGCTCTGCTGGCGGAGTGCCGCCGCGAGTTCGAACGCCAACGAACAGAACAGCCGTACAGTTGCCCAATCCCGTCGGGGGTTAAACCTTCGCCGTTAAAATAAAGACAGAACGACACAGGCCCACCCACGGGCCTGTGAAAATAATTATAAATAAATCAAATAATAAAAAATAAACACAACAGGACAAACACAGAGGGTAAGCCAATGAGTGAGGCCACAACGTCAGTCAATAAAAGCCCCGGTCGCATTTTTTACTGGGTAGAACGCATCGGGAATAAAATTCCCAATCCTTTTTTACTGTTCGTCTATTTAATCGTTGTTTTAATGCTGTCCACGGCGCTGTTCTCCTGGCTGGACCTAGCGGTGAAGAACCCGGCCACCGGCGAGCTGATCAAGGTGAATAACCTGATGAGCGTAGCGGGCATGCAGTGGATTTTCCCGAACATCATTCATAACTTCAGCAGCTTTGCGCCGCTGGGAGCCATTCTGGCACTGGTCATCGGCGCTGGGCTGGCAGAGAAAGTCGGGCTGTTGCAGGCGCTGATGTATAAAATGGCCTCACGCGTTAGCGCACGCTATGCCAGTTACATGGTGCTGTTTATCGCCTTCTTCAGCCACATTTCATCGGATGCCGCGCTGGTGGTGATGCCGCCGCTCGGCGCACTGATGTTCCTTGCCGTGGGCCGCCATCCCATTGCCGGGCTATTGGCCGCTATTGCCGGGGTCGCTTCCGGCTTTACCGCCAACCTGCTGATCGTCACCACCGACGTGCTGCTGTCCGGTATCAGTACCGAGGCCACCAAAGCGGTAGACGCCGCCGTTCACGTCAGCGTGATCGACAACTGGTACTTTATGGCCACCTCGGTGATCGTGCTGACCATCGCCGGTGCACTGCTGACCGATAAGTTTATTGAACCCAGGTTGCCGGAATGGTGCGGCAGCGCGGAAGACAAAATTGAAGCGCTAACCCCGCTGCAAAACCGTGGGCTGATGATGAGCGGCATAGCCGCACTGGTGTTTATCGCGATTATCGCCGCGCTGGTGGTGCCGGAAGCCGCCCCGCTGCGCGATCCGAAAACCGGCTCGGTGATCCCCTCGCCGTTCATCAAAGGCATAGTACCGATCATCATCCTGTTCTTTTTCACCGTCGGCATTACCTATGGCGTGGTGACCAAACAGATCCGACGCCCAGACGATATTCCCCACCACCTGATAGAGCCGATGAAGAGCATGGCCGGCTTTATCGTGATGGTGTTTCCGCTGTCGCAGTTCGTGGCGTTCTTTAACTGGAGCAACATGGGCAAGTTTATGGCCATCGGCCTGACCGACATGCTGGAAGCCGCCGGCATGAGCGGCGCACCGGCGTTCCTCGGCCTGATGTTCCTCTCCGCCTTCCTGTGCATGTTTATCGCCAGCGGTTCGGCCATCTGGTCGATTCTGGCACCGATTTTTGTGCCGATGTTTATGCTGCTCGGCTTCCACCCGGCGTTCGCGCAGATGATCTTCCGCATTGCCGACTCCTCGGTGCTGCCGCTGGCACCGATGTCGCCATTCCTGCCGCTGTTCCTCGGTTTCCTGCAGCGTTACCGCAAAGACGCCCAGCTCGGCACCTATTACGTGCTGATCCTGCCGTATCCGCTGGTGTTCTTTGCCGTGTGGATTTTACTGTTGCTGGCGTGGTACGCACTCGGCCTGCCGATCGGGCCGGGGGTCTATCCGAAGATGGGGTAAAGATTACCGGCCTCTCGATATCGGGAGGCCGGAAGCATGCAACTATCAGAAACGATAGCCAATGCCGATATTGAAACCGTTGATGGAGCGATTTTTACCACCGGCATCCAGTTTGGAGCCTTCATAACCGATATCTACCGCCAAATTTTCCATTGGGTTAACCTGGAAACCAACGCCGTACATAAAGGAGGTTTTCTTCTGGTTACCGCTCTCTTCACCCATATATTCGTAAGTGTTGTATGCGTAATTGCTCCAGGATGACTTGTAATCCACCTTGTTATAATTCAAACCCAGCAGCCCGTAAACGCTGACAAATTGATTAAAACGGTATGCCGGACCAACGGACAGTGAGTAATATTTAACTTCGGCATGATTATTAACTTTGTCGCGATAGACATTGTAAGACTCGTCCTTGTCACCGCTCATATAGGTAAATGAGCTGATAACGCTGATTGGCGAATCCCACTCGTAACGGTACTTAACGTTCACGCCATTGATATTCTTGAAGTCCTGCACCTTGCTCTGTGCATAACCGGCAGTGATGGTACTTTGCCCGGCATGGGCAGCCATGCCGAAGCCCAGAGTGGAAAGAACCAAAGTGGAGATGATTAACTTTTTCATGCAATCTTCCTTAATCGTAAGTGGAACAACATTGGTAAAAAAAATAACTATCCATGTCGTATTGGCGGCATAAATCATTAATTTTTCATAATCAAACCCAATTGACACACAAAATGACAGCGTAGCAAATCCAGCTTCATAATTAATTAGTTGTACCAGTAACTTGCGATCCGCTTCACGTCAATAGTAAAATCGGCCACCCAGCAAGCCGATTTTATAATCGCACTTTTTATCTTCATCTACCTAAAACGTTGGAACAGGGGTTGCAACTGCTCAAGCCAGCAACTATTACCCCCAAAAGTTATCGGGGGGAGAAATAGAATTAACATCATTCATCATACTTATAGTTTATCTTGAAATCACCTTCAGATGAAATACTGAAATATATATTTGTTATATTTTTATTATGTTGTTTAACAAGATTATCTCTTAAACAAATAGCTGCTTTTGTAGCGGAAACAGAAATAGGTAAGCTTGGTATGTTCAACGCAGGATAACGCTGGCCCCGGTATACACGCCAACCTTGACTACTGCTCATTTGGTCGAACAGTTCAATATCAACCCCAGCGACATCCCAAGGCTCAGTACCGACAAATGCCAGCACCTCGTTAGCTATAAAGCTGTAGGCTTCTTCTATAGTCATCGTCTATCTCACTGTATAAATGTGTATGTTTTAGGCACACCATCTATGATGGCCGTCACCCTAAATGCATCGGGACGAACTCCTCCACCGTCCGGATATCCTACATCGAGTGTCCGCATTTCTTCGCGTGTGACAGCACCAGCACTCAGGGGGCTAAGCACTGCAATACCGATGTTCATCGGTAGCAAAACAGTCTTGCAAAGTCGTTTCATTTTTTCTTTTTTATCTCTTCTATCTTAGCAAACACCCAAACCCCAATGCCTAATGAAACGCCAGCACCTGCTCCAGCTTTGCAAGCAAAAATAAACGTATCTAACCGATACTCAAAAACTCCATTACGAACGAAGAAAATTATTGGCGCGATAAAACTAGCTAAAATAGCTATTCCTATTATCAATAATGCACACGAAAAAAATAAATATAAAAACATTGAAAAACCTACATGTTTATTTTTCATTTTTTTTATCCTCAGCTTTCATCCCAGCTTCAATTCCTGCCCCTACAACTGTCCCAGCCACACCGCCACCCACAACCCCAGATGCTTCAGCAGTAATGGGGGATATACCTTTAGATATAATTTTTCGGTTATTTTTTCACCACTTTTACTTTGTCGAAGATCGGGCTTAACGTCTGATTGGCGTGCTCCACGTCGCGGCTCAGGTCGTTGACGTCCTGCGTTTGTTTGTCCTGATCGCGGATGATGATGGTGCCGTCGCTTACCGCCGCTGGTCTGACAGAATTTCATTTCAGCAGATCATGCATCTACCTGCTTACTGCTCAGATAGTTATTCTCGACAACCGCAAGAAGGTGGCCCTGTGGCTGAAGGATTTTCCGGGCCCGCTGAACGATATCGGCGATGCGCCGGTGTTCAAGCGCCGTGACGGATGGTGCTGGTAACGGCTGATAAAAGGATCCCGGCTCGGTAGTCGGGATTATTTCAAGTCCATAGCTCTCCACCATCAGGTGTTAGCCAAACGACCCCAACAGGTGCCTTAACTAAAAACCACATTCCATATTCATCTAAATCATCATCTTCATATGGGTAAGCAGGCCAGGCCTCTTCCAACATTTTTATTTGTTGCTCAACAGGAGCAGTCAAAAACACGCCATTCGTAGCTAGTTTAATTTTTTTATTATTCAATAAGTTACCTAAAACAACAAAAAATATTTTTTTCCTGAAAGAGTAGTTATCAGGCAACTCAGAACATTCAACACTGATATGTTGCCATATAGCCCCCAAAGACAATCCATAAGAACTTTCGGCAACAGATTTATATATCTCATTGATATTTTTAATCATTTAAATTTAATCTCCACCCTTCTTCCACCATTTATAGATGGAGTCATTAAATCTATGGTCCATTTAGCACCAGTTTGTTGTGCTGACGTTGAAAAGTCTCTCAATGTCAAAGTGCTACCAGCAGAAGGTCCTTCTGTGACTTTTAACGAATATACCGTACCTTTACCAGGAACCACCTTAGCTGATTGCATATTCTCTGACCTCGAAAGTTGCTTAAAGTAAGTCATAACATCAGCGTCAGTAGCTCCTTTAAATACAGGAGCACCTAAACTTAACGGTGGAGCTGCAACCATTGTTTTCCCATTAATATTTAACTGGAAGTCCTTCGGATGTACTGCCGGATTATTAAACTGAGTGGCAAGGCCATCAAATTTTTTTTCACTGCTTGCTGCTGTAATATCGCCCCAGATGGTTTTCCACTTAAATCAGAACTATTTTTCGCATTTTGCCCGATTCTTTCTAATGCTTCTTTTTCAGCTGATAATTTTCCAGCATTCATAGCTGTCGACTCAGCCTTACCCGCAACCTTAGCTGCAAACTTCTCCGTCAGTACCACTCCGCCCTTGGCCAGCCCAGCACCACCGGCAGCCAAAGATGCAATATCAGTCAGTAGTTTACCACCCTCGCCCCCTGCATTGAATGAGCCGCTGGCTCCCGCCTTTTGATACTCAGTAGTCAGCTTATCTATTCTGTCGATATAAGATTGTTTTACTGCGCCGCTAACATTACTTAATACACCATCACCGTCGAATAAGGCAGAGATTGAGTTCCATGTGTCCACTGGGCTTAAGCCCATTTTCACAATGCCTTCTACCGTTTCGTACAGTGAAGCAGGCACGCCCGCGACAATTCCCGCAGCAAAGCTGCCATCCTGGCCCGCATCTATTGCAGTCCATTTCGCCTGAGTACCCGCTTCGCATACCGCGAAAGGGTTTCAGGCTTAAAAATACTAACCCCGGCTAAAGCCGGGGGAATTAGATCAACTTATACTTTGCATTTGTTTATAAAAAAACTCGCCAAAATCATTTGCTAATGGCTTAAATGCGAGCTGATGATCATTCACTCCAGGAGACCATAGCTTAACAGGAGCTTCTGAGCCTGATTGAGCACAATCCAAGACCACATAATCCCCATCTCCCGTAGCACTGACAATTATATAATTATCTGGTAAATTAGAGTTATTTCGTTCTTGGATCGTTATCCAAACAGCATCAGGAACACTTGAGTTAAAAAAATCAGATTTAATTAGCCCATAAAACTCTTGACCCGCGATATCCCCACATCCTAAATTCTCTAAAAAGAATCGATATGTTATAGGAAAGCTTAAGCCAAGTACCTTCTCAGCAGATTTAATGAGCGCATCATCTTTAGGCCCATCAAAGTCTGCCTCGTCAATCTTACCATTAATAATATCAATGGCATTTTTCATATCGTTCAAGCTCATATCATCTACCTTTTAAAAGCCTGAGCACGTTCTTTCCAGTAATTAGAACGCCATTTGTCAAACTCAGTCCGATTAATGCCAGAAGGAATACTGTTATCATTGATATGGATAACCCCATGATTCTCTTTATGGAAAGCTTGAGTTACCTCCGCTATAGGGCCATCTTGACGTTGCAACATATGATGTAAATTCACAGAGTTTCCATTTGCATCAAGTGGTGCCAACCCTTTTTCCATCCTTTGAATATTGCTTCGCCCCCTGGCATCTACAGCATTAGGATCAAACAAATCATTCCGCTGATAGACCTTGTTACCATTAAATTGTATTGGTTCAGCAGACCAATACTTCCTTTCTTGGCCGAAGTACTTGGCGCTGCTTACTTCATCACTGGCCTTATTGAGTAACTTCGATGCGTCAGCAACATCACCTTTTGCCAGCGCTTTCTCTGCCGCCTTGATGAACTTACCGGCACCATCGCCCAGTACAGGAACCAACCCTACTGTCGCGGCCAGGTAATCCAGTGCGCTCTGCGCTTCCGCAAAGCTCTTGATATCCCCCACCACAGGTACAAAGTCTATACCAAAACCGGCGGCGCCTTTCAGCATTTCATCTCTGTTAGCGTGCAACTTGGCCGAACAAGCATCTGGACTCAACCCAGCACAGGTTTTCTGCTGGTAGGCCTCTACTGCCGCTTTAAGCTCATCCTGCGCTCTTTGGTATTTTTCTTCCTGCGTTATTCCAGAGAATTTATTCTCTACGATATCGCTAATCGCATTGTTCTCCACCACCGTCTTACCGGTCTGCGCACCCGCGATTGCATCAGCACTGCTATCACCAATCAAGCCACCAGCCAGGCCCGCTGCCAATGTCGCCAATGCCGAAACCGTCTGCTTCTCTGTTTCATTCAGTTCACTTACCGGCTTGCCGTAGGAATCGCTCGCTATCATGCCGATAAGTTCCCCCGTCGCAGCGCCACCCGCGCCAACCAAGGCATTGTTGCCCTGCGCTGCTGCCAACGCACCATTAACCGCTGCGTGCGCCAGGACTCGTGCTGCCGGATCTTCGATACTGTCGGCTATGACTTTAGTAATATAAGGTGCGGCACCATTAGCCAGTGCGCCCGTCAAATCACCACCAGACAATCCTTGAACGGCTGCCGTGGCCGCCTGCATCGCACGTTGAACCTTACCGCCCGTACCATAGCCCGACTCGCTGAACGCCTGGTTATACGCCGTCTGGTAAATCTGTTCGTTGATATCCTTATCGGTGATGACCTTGCCAGGTTTCTCTTTCGCCAGCTTATCCGCTGCTGCCTGGCGATCGGCATCGGTAACGTTATTCATTTTCTCGTTGGCGGCTTTGGTTGCGGCGATCGCCCCCTCGGTCCGCGCTATGTCCATCGCCTGATTGCCGATCTCGCCGATCAGCTGCGCCTGCTGTAGCCGTTTTTGCTCTTTCTCTTTGTCGAAGATCGGGCTTAACGTCTGGTTGGCGTGCTCCACGTCGCGGCTCAGGTCGTTGACGTCCTGCGTTTGTTTGTCCTGATCGCGGATGATGATGGTGCCGTCGCTTACCGCAGCAAAGGTGGTTGAGCTGTCGTGTCCGCTGTTGTTGGCCCCCACCAGCAGGCCGTTGGCCATGTTGCCGGCGAACTGGCTGCCAATGCTGCCGCCGGAGCTGATGCCTACGCTCTGGTGCTCCACGTCGAAATCGGCCTGATTGTGGATATCCTTAAAGCCCAGCGTGCCGGTATCGAGCTTGTTTTTGTCGGCGGTGGCGGTGCTGCCGATCACCGCGCCGTTAAGCTGGGTATGTTCGCCCACCGTCAGGTCAAAGCCGCCCTTGCCGGCGAAAATGCCCGTCTGCTCCTGCACGCTGTCGTAATTGCTGTGCATCTTGTCTTTGCTCAGGCTGATGCTGCCCGAACCGGTCATCGAACCGAAGGTGAAGCTGCCGCCAGCGCTGGCATTCTGCTGTTTGGAATCGTAACGATCGCTGTCCTGCTGGCTTTCCAGCAGCAGATTGCGACCCACGTCGGCCTTGACCGATTCGCCGGTGACCTGTGCGCCGATCAGGTTGGTATCGCGCCCGCTGGTAATATTGACCTGATTACCGGCGTTAACCGTGGTTTCGGTGTGGCTGGTGCCGTTGCCCTTCTCGTTACCCTTGCCCTTGTTGACGCTGGCGGAAACGCTCAGCCCAATACCGCCGGAGCCGACACCGATACCCACGCCCAGCGTGCCGCCCTGGCTCTCGTTTTTACCGTCCAGATACTGGGTGTTTTTGGCGGAAAGCAGGTTCACGTCACGGTTGGCGTTCAAGGTGACGTCCTTGCCCGCCTGCAACTGGCTGCCCTGCACCAGGATGTCGCCGTCCTGGCCCTTCACGCCGTTGCCGCTGGCGGTAATGCTCAGGTTATTGCCCGCCGTCAGGCTGCTGCCCTGCGCGGTGCTCTGCCCGCTGTTTTGAGTAGAGGTGGAAGACTGGGTACCGTAGGAAATGCTGATCCCCACCATGTTGTTATTGGCCGGATCGGCGCCCTGCGCCTGCGCCAAACGCGCCGCCTGCACCGCCTGTACGCCGCTCAGCGCCGCCTTGGTACCCTGCAATGCCGCCAGGCGACTGTCGTCGGTGGATTTCGCCTGCTGCGAGGTTTCTACCGCAGTGTTCAGCGCACTGCCGACCGTGCCGGACAGTGCCAGTGTCAGACCGGATTTCTTCTGTTCAACCTTGTGAGTCTGGCTGTTCTGATCCTGCGCCTGCGTCACCGACACATTCTTGCCGCTCAGCGCCATGTCCTTGCCGGCCACCAGCTCGGACCCGGTCACCGCCAGGTTATTACCGGCCCCCAGGGTGACGTTGCCGTTTACGCTGCCGACGGTGCTGCCCTGATTGGTCAGCCCCTGCGCGGTATCCGTGGTTTTCAGGCTTTCGGTGCCGTAGCTGATGCCGATACCCCCGCTGCTCATCAGGCCGGATTTTTTCTCCTGCTTGAGGTGCAGTTCGCTGTTGCTTTCGGTCGCGCCGGTGATGCTAAGATCGTTCCCTGCCAGTAGTTTCACGTCCTGAGTCCCGGCCACGCTGCTGCCCTGAACGTGTAAATCATTGCCCGCCAACACATTAATGCTGTCACCGCTCAGGGTAGTGCCCTGTACGGTCTGGCGATCCAGAGTGTCGCGGGTGGTGGTCGTGGTTTTCGACATCAGGCCGTTACCGCCGGTCACCTTGTGTCGCTCGTCCAGATCGAGAGTGTTCTCGCCGCTGAGAATATTGATGTCATGGCCGGCATTGAGGTTCAGCGCATCGCCGGCCGAAACCGTTGCCGCATGGGCAGTAATATCGTTCCCGGCATTGAGGGTCACGGCCCCTTTGCCCACCACTTCGCTGCCGACCTGCTGGCTGTTGCCCTGTTTCAGGCTGTTGTCGCCATTCCAGATCAGGTTGTCGCGGCTGGCGGTAGTCACCGTATTCAGGGTGAGATCGCGGCCGGCACTCAGCAGGGTTTGGCCATTCTCACCGCTGTTAACCACCTGCGCCGCATCCAACTTGATGTCGCGACCGGCCTGCAGCATCAGCTTGCCGTCGGCTCCCTGCACGTACATGCCTGCCACGCTGTCGATGTTGGTGCGTTCGAAGCTGTTGGCACCGTTAACGCTCTGCGCCGTACGGGTAGTGCTGATGGCGTTGATATCACGCCCGGCGCTGGCCAGCAGCGAGTTGTTGCCCTGGATCACCCCGCCGATATTGTTAATGTCGGTACGGGCAGTCAGGCCAACGTCGGCCCCCTGAATCTGGCCCGCCACGTTGGTGATGTTGGCGGCGCTCAGTTTCACCACTTCACGCCCGGCGATATGGCCGCTGTTGAACAGGCCTTCGCCCAGATTGAGATTGACGTTACGCCCGGCAATCAGCGCACCGGAGCCGTCCAGATCGCCCGGTTGCATGCGGGCATACACTTGCGGTACCAGGACGTTTTGCTGGCTGCCGTCCGGCAAGGTGACTTTGGCGCTCACCAGCCAAACGATATCTTGGGTCAACAACCCCATCTGCTCAGCCGTCAGCGCCACGCCCACCTTCAGGTTATATTGCTGGCTGAATGCCAGCCCCTGATCCATCAGCGCCTTAAACTGCTCTTCGTCGTTGTTGAAACCGTCCAGATAGCGCTGGCCGGTCAGGTTGATCACCTGTTCGCGGATCAGCCGCTGCTCGTAGTAACCGTCACCCAGGCGCTTCAACACGTTATCCGGATTATTGGTCACTTTACCCATCATGTAATCCGAGCCCAACCAGGATTTCTGGTTGGTGAAGCGCGGATCGGTCTCAACCAGATACTGGCCGTCCGGCGCCGGATTGGTCTTGAACAGGCTGTTGTCCGGCAAACGGGTGTCTGGCCCGACAATGCGCACCACGCTGTCCGCCGCGTCACCCTGCTGGTTATTGACCTTGTTGGCGACCTCGAACTGCTGGCCCGGCTGCAACGCTACGGCCTGGATCACCGGCAGAGCGCCGCTGCCAATGGTCTGCAGGCCGGCGGAAATATCACTGCCGCTGACCACCGCATTGACCCCACCGGCAGCGCCGATAGTGGTATTGGTGCCCTGCTGCGTCAGCGGGGCAATGGCGATTGGGTTACCTGCCACCTGCCCGTGGTCAATCAGCTGGCTCGGCTTCAGCGAAATGGTCTGAATGGTGGTCGGTGGCGTATAGGCCGTGGCATTGTGCCCCTGCTTATCTTTACCCTTTTTCTTGATGCGGTAGTAACTGGTCACTTCGCCGACGTCGGTGGTCAGGCGCTGGCCCGGCACCGCCACGTTATCCACGCTGCCGGCATTAATCGCCAGCGTGCCGCCCGCGATCACCTGGCTCTTGTCGTTCAGCAGATGCCCGGCGTTGATCGCCATATCGCCACCCGCGATGATTTTGGCCGGATCGCTTTCCTTGATCTGGGTTTCCTGCACCGTGCGGTTGTAGTCGTATTGCGTAAATCTGTCGTTGTTATGCCCAGTTTTCCCTGGGGTATTCAGGTTCAACAGCGAGTCTGATGAATTGCGGTCAACGAAAACGCCCGGTTCTCCGGCCGTCCAGCGTACCGGGTCGCCCGATTGCTGATACTCGGTGATTTTTCCGTTGGAAACGGTGACCAGTTCGGTAGTAAAGCGGTCGTTGACGTTGTTGATCTGTCCGGCCGAAATAGCCATGTTGCCCGCAGATTCAAGGGTCGAACTGTGATTGTTGAGGGTGCCGGCCTGGCCGGTGGCCAGGTGGTTGGCGTCAAGCTGGCCGCCAATCGCCATGTCCCCGCCGCTGTAGATCAACCCATGATCGTAGTTATTCAGCGTTTGGGTGCCGATATCCACCCGTTCGCGCCCGGCCAGCGTGGCAGCGGTGCCGTTTTCCGCCAGGTTGTTAAAGGTGACGGTTTGCACGCCAATAGCATCGCCATAAATACGACCGGTGCCAATGTTGGTCAGCGTATTGGCCTGGATCAACGTATGTTTGCCGTCAATCAGACCATAGTTGGTCAAGGTACCGTTGACCGTCAGCCAATCCTGCCCGGCGTTTATCTCGCCGCTGGCGGCATTGAACAGATTATTGGCGCGCAGATCGAGCTTGGCACCTGCCAGCAGTTTGCCGCTGTTGGTCACATCGCCCCGCGTGGTGAAGTTGAAATTACCGTTGGCAATCATCTCACCGCTGTTATTGATGCCCTGTGCGCTGACCAGGTTCATATCGCCCAGCGACAGCAATTGCCCGTCGCCGCCGACCGCTGCTGCGTTGATGTCCAGCAGCTTGCCCGCTTTAACGATACCGCCGGTGTTCAGCAGGTTAAGCGCCGCGCCCTGCAACTGCAGGTTTTCGCTGGCGGCCAGTTGGCCTGCGCTGTTATCCAACTGACCGCCGTTGGTGATAGTCAGCTGTTGGTTAGCCAGAATGCTGCCGCCACGGTTGCTCAACGAGCCGGTGTTCAACGCCACGGCTTGGCCTTCCAGCCCTTTATTTTCCGCCTTGGTGTCGTCGTTGATGAACTGCAGGGCATTGAGCGTCACGGTGGCGCCGCTGCGGATCAGCCCCAGGGCGTTGTCGATAACCCCCTGCGCGCTGTCCAGCAACAGGTTGCCGACCGCCTGAATTTGTCCGTTGCGGTTATCCAGACCGGCGCTGGCGAGTTGAACCGCCTGTTCGCCAATAACCCGCCCGCCGTTACTGTTGTCCAATTTCAGCGCCGCCAGGGCAAAGTCACCTTTGGCCCCCAGCGTTCCGCCCTGATTATTGACGTCGCCACTGCTGAGCTGCAGTTTACCCAGGCTGTGCAGGGTACCGTTCTGGTTATCCAGCAGCTGGTCGTGGGTATCGACATGCATATCCGCACCCGATTGCACCAATCCACCCTGGTTATTCAAGCCGCCTGCGCCGGTGGTATTCAGCACCAATGCCTGCTGTGCTACCAGTTTGCCGCCACCGTTCAGCAGCGCTTCGGCATCGAGCTGCAAGCCCTTGCCGGCAATCACCACGCCCTGGCCGTTATCGAACACGCCGGTAGTGAGGTTCATCGCCCCCTGGCTGGTGATGCCGCCCTTGTCGCCGCTGTTGGCGTTGGTCAGCCGCTCAACGGTCAGATCTAACCCCTCACCACTCTGGATCAGGCCACCGTCGTTGTTATTGAGGCTATTGCCGTGCAGCTCCAGCGCCGTCTGTGCCGCCAACTGGCCGCCCTGATTCTCCAGCAGGCCGAAGTTAATCTTCGCCACATCGGCGCTGACCAGCGTGCCCTGATTGTTCACCAAATGCGCGCTGTCCAGCTGCAGTTTTTTGCCTGCGCCAATCACCCCAAGATTGCTGTTATCCAGCAATTCTTTGGCATCCAGCGTCATATCCTGACCGGACTTGATCGCCCCGCCCTGGTTATTGATCACCCTGGCGGTGGCCGACAGCTGCTTCTCTGAAGCCAGCGTGCCGCGGCGATTATCCAGTTGCTCGCCATGCAGCTGCAGGTCACCCGCACTGGCGATAAAACCGGCCTGGTTATCCACGGCACCGCTGGCGATCGTCAGTTTGCCCAGGCTGCTGATACCGCCATTCTTGCCGCTGTCGCGATTGCTCAACGCCTGACCGTGGGTATCGATGCGCGCATCGCCGCCCGCCTGCAACAGTCCACCGTCGTTGGTCAGTGCCAGGCTGTCGATATTCAGCTTCTGCTTGCCGACCAGAGTGCCCTGGCTGTTATCAAGCTGGGCGGTGAACAGATCGGTCGTCCCGGCGCCCACCAGCATGCCCTGACTGTTGTCCAGCGCGCCGCTGTGGATCGTCAACGTCCCCTGGCTGAGGATGCCGCCGGTTTCACCGCTCAGGCGGTTGCTCAACGCCGCGCCCTGGGTGTCAATATTCATATTGCCGGCGGATTGCAGCAGGCCAGCGTCATTGTTCAACACACCGCTGCTCAGGCCCAGATCTCCGCTGGCGGCGATAACGCCCTGTTGGTTGTTCAGCGCCCCTTTGCCCAGCGCCAGCGAAAGCGCGCCGCCCACGACCTGCCCGGCCTGATTCTCCAGCCCGGTACCGGTCAGTTGCAGAGCCTGTTTGGCCTCAATACGGCCGCCGCGGTTATCCAGCGCCTGTCGCGCCGTAACCTCAGCATTGCCCGTCGCGGCGGAAACCAGCCCCTTGCGATTATCCAGCTTGTCCGCCCGCAGCTGAGTATGGCCGCTGGCCGCCAGTTGTCCCTGTCGGTTATCGATAGCGCCGCTGACCTGTGCCTTCAGGCTGCCGTCCTGCGCAGCAATCACTTTGCCGCTCTGGTTGTTCAACCGCGCGGCGTTAAGCGCGACGTTGCCGTTTGCCGCCAGTTGGCCGCCCTGGTTATCAATCCCCTCGCGGGCATTAAGGCGCATCTCACCCTTGCCGCTCTGCACCAGTTGGCCGTTGCGGTTAGACAGACTGCCGGCATCCAACGCGATCTGCTGTGCCGAAGTGGTGCCGCCGTCCAATACGTAGTCGCCGCCCTGCATGCTGAGCTGGCCGTTGGACAGCAGCTTGCCACCATCGCCCTGCAAGCGACCGGTATTCACCGCCAGCGCACCTTTACCGGCATGGACGATTTGCCCGCCCTGGTTGTCGATCAGACCCGCTTCCAACGTCAAGTCATTGCCGTTGCTGGCAATACGGCCACCGGCGTTATCCAGTTTGCCCTGTGGGTTCAACCGGAGGTTGTCTTCGCCAAGCTGGGTGATCTCCCCCTTGCGGTTGGATAAGTCATGCGCATTAAGCGCCAGTTTATTCGCCGCCAGCTTGCCACCGTCATTATTGAACCGCTTGCCGCTGCTGGCGGTGAGCTGTTGCGCGGCTTCAACCTGCGCATTGGCCGTGGACAAATCGCCGGCCCCGGCTTCCAATGTGACCTGGGTAGCCGCGGTACGGCTGCCGCTGATGTCCACGCCCTGCCCATTGGCACGCAGGTTGCCTGCTGCCAGATTTTGGCCCTGCGCAGTCAGTTTTCCGCTGGTGGTTAGCGCCAGTTCGCCGCTGCCGCCAAGCCGACCATCCTGTTGCACACCGGCCGCCAGCGTACTGCCTTTGCCACTGTTCAGGCTGGCTGCCTGGATACGCACATTATTGCGGGCCGCAATAGAACCGCTGTTTTGTACCTCACCGTCGCTGCTGACATCGGCATGGCCTGCCGCGAACAGCGAACCGCTGTTGCTGACGCCGCCCTTCGAGGCCAGTTGCGTATCAGCGCCGCTGCTGATTTTACCGCTGTTTTCAATACGGCCATCGGCAGTGACTATCACGCTGCCGGCCTGCGCACCGATGTTACCGGCGTTACGTACTCCAACGCCGGTTTCGGTGCCGATCATGCGGATCTTACCGGCGTACATACCGCCCAGCTTAGCCACGTCCACCGCAAGTTGTGGACGGGTGGCCGGCTCGTCGCTTTGTTTGTCGATCTGTTGATGCGCAGCATCCACCTTGTTGCGACCGGTGGTGACTTTGAGATCGTTCGCCCACAGTCCGGCATTAATCTTCGTCGAACGTGCAATGATCTCGGTGTAATCCTGGCGCGAACTGTCCATACCGGCGCCTTCAACCACCACTTCACCGCGTTCGACGTTAAAGCCGGTCAGGTTACCGTTGTTCATCTGCGCCTGCCCGGTGGTCAGGGTGGCGCGGTTGGCGTTGATAAAGCCGCAACCGTTACAGGTAATGCCTGACGGGTTGGCGATCACCACCTGAGCACGCTGCCCGGCAACCTCGATATAACCGTTCAAACGGCTGGGATCGCGGGAGTTGACCTCGTTGAGGATCACCTTGGCTTCGCCTTTCGCCAGCCACGGGTTACCGTCGACCCAGCCGCCCTGCTGGGTTTGAGTCATTTTGTGGGAGTTGTTGAGGATCGCACCCTGTTTGTCGACGTCAAACTGGCTATAGGTATTGCGAGAAACCCCACCGGCGCTTGGCGTCTGGATATTGACCTGTGGCGTACCGTTAGCGCTGTTGACGATGGTCGGCTGCTGGCCGCCCGGCGCATTGCCGTCAGCAATAATCGCCGCCTGCACCGGTTGGATAGCCCCCAGCGCCATCAGCAGGCTAAAGCTGACGGCGTTCATCTTGCCTATGCACTGGCTCAGGGTATGCCCCAAACCAGACGAACGGGCTGACCCGGCACGGCCGGAGCGGGCGATATCCGCCACCACCATCAGCATGCCACGCGCTTTGTTGAAAACGATACGATACAGGTTCTTGTTCATGGCAATGTCCTTATTGGATTTCTGACGGCTCGACGGCTAACGGGTGGCTCGCCCACCATTGCTGCGCCTGTTGATGGCTAACCTGCGCGCCTTTAAAGTTCACCACGCGCTTTCCGCGCTGCTCTCCGCGGTGATACAGCGCCCGCATGCACAGGTGCGGGAAGATTTCCCGAGCGATCAGATTGCGCATTTCTCGCGTGTGCCCAAAGGGCGCTATCCAGTCGCAGAACCACAGACGATCGCCACTGTTCCAGTCACTTTCCAGCATATTCACCGCAGGCTGCGTCAAATACCGCGCCTCGGCCTCTTGATTCATCCAGGCCCAACTGAGGAAAAACACCGGCTGATTCTGGTGCGACGCCAGCACATATTGCTGTCGCTTGATGATCGGCAGCAGCAGGGTCGGCAGGGTGTGCAGCGGGGCGTCGCGGTGCATCGGTGAATGCATCCACAGCCATACCGCCGCGCCAAAGGCTTCTGCCTCACTGTCTTCGCCGCCGAGGATCAACGGCGCCCTGATATCGTATTCGCCTATGCGCATGGTCGTGCCCTCAGTAGTTCCAGCTCAGGTTAAAGCCCAGGGTGACCGGGCTGGTGCTGAACCCCTCGGGTTTGGAGAACGGCACGCCGGCGAACAGATCGTAACCGACCTTGAAGGCGTAGCCGCGCAGCCCCACCACGCCACCGGCCAGGTGCTGCCCAACCAGATAGTCGGAACCGTAACCGCCCACTTCGCCGTAGTCGGCGCCGAGGTACAACTCTTGCCCCTGCAACGGTGTGCGCCAGGCCAGATCGTTACGGACGAACCAGCCGTGATTGGCGTTCAGGGTGCGTTCGCCATCAAAGCCGCGCACCGTCCAACGGTTGCCGATAGCGAACTGATCCTGCGGCGTCAGCGGCGTATCGCTGATCTGACGCTGGTATTGCACGTTGTAGCGGAAATTCTGGCTGAACAGGCTAAATGGCACGTCGAGCTGGGCGTTAAGCTGCACAATTTTGCTGAGCGCCGTGGCCTCGCCAAAGGTCTCTTCCGGCGCAGGCAATGCGCCGAACCAACGGGTACCGCGCTGATAACTGACACCCGCGTCCAGCGTAGCTTGTTGAATGTAGTGGCGGTGCTGCAGCCCCAGGCGCCAGCCCGAGGTGCGTCGGCGCTGCACTTCCACTTCGGTATCGTTGATGTAGTTACTGGACTCGCGCGCCAGCACGTCATAGGTCAGCGTAGTTTTCTGGCTGCCGTTGCGGTGCAGCACCCGGCTGAGTTGGAAATCCAGATTCTTGCTTTTGCCGCTGTAGCGGTAATCCTGATTCTGACCGGCAATGGTCTGGTGGTAGTCATAGCTGTTGGCGGTAACCCCGGCCATCCAGTAACCGAACGGTACCGAATAGTGCCCGGTGATGTTCTTCGATCCCTTGCCGCCCTGGTTTTGCAGATCGGTAGAGCCGGAGATATAGAACAGATCGCTGAGCGAAAACGGGTTATCCAGCGACAGCGTTAAACCACCCTGATAGCGCCCGGTACTCTTGGTGCCGGAATCATCCAGCGAGGCGCCAATACGCCACATGCGTTCCTGCTTCCAGCTCAGGGCGATGTCACTTTCGCCGGGCTGTTCGCCGGGGATGATTTCCATATTGGCCTGCACCGTCGGCAGGCGCTGCAGGTTCTCCAGCCCCTGTTCGATATCGCGCAGGTCCAGCAGGTTGCCCGCATGGGCCGGGAAGCTGCTGTAAGGCTGAATGTAATGGCCGCTGTCAGGCGTCAGTTTCACCTGCCGCACGTAACCCGGCACCACCACCAGCCGCAGCTTGCCGCTTTTCAGATCCTGCGTCGGCGCCAGCACGCGCGTAGTGATGTAGCCGTGATCCACCAGCCGGTTTTGCAGGGTACTCATCAACAGGTTAATGCCCTGCCCGCCCAGGCAGCGCCCCTGCGCCTGATTAGCGATGCGCTGTAACGGCAGCCAATGAGGGAGTTTGTCCTGGCCACTCAATTCGACCTGATCGATTGGGAAGCAGGGTTTTTCCTGCGGGAAAGCAATACGTCCAAAACTGGATGAAGGTGGCGACAAGCGCACATCCGGCGTCGGAGGGGTCAGCTGTTGCTCCAGCGCCTTTTGCCGCTGCTGCTGTATGATCAGCTGTTCGCTGTTTGATGTTGCCGCCAGCAACGGTTGGCTGAATATAAATAGCGGCAAGACAACGGAGCCAAATGGAATACAGCCCTTGCGCACAGCAAGGCCGAGCGAAGAGTAAGCGGAGTGGCGCATTACTTTTTCCCTGTCGAAAGACAAATAAAAGATAAGAATTGTAAATAAACGCAAACATTATGCGCACGAATAGCTCACGATCAACTTAATTTTGCTCGGTAATGGGCGCTGGGTAACAAAATGCTTAATAAGAAGGATCTGCAATGCTAATGCCGGTGCTGTTAAGCCAAGCCAAAAATAACAACTAACAAATTGTTTTTAATCACTATATTTATAGATCAATTTTAATCGACATTCATATTCATGAATAATTGCATCTAAACAATGCAATTATTCATCACCGAGTCATTAACGCTAAACAGGTTACAATCTTTAAGAAATTTCCTATTTAAAATACGATTAACCACTTTATTAGCTCCCACCAGAAATCAAATTCGCGATTAATTGCCATGCTATTTTTTAATTATATTTGTCAATGCGTTACTTATTCACAATCGATATAACTTATTCCGCCATCAAGTCATAGCCACCTCGCAGTCTGCTGCCTTTCGCCTGGTGCGACAGATTCTTTCGTTGCAATGCTAAACCGGTTCTTCTATTTTAGCTCGCCATCTGACACGGGTGAAAACAGAGGTTGAACATGGTTAATCGCGTATGGGTTCTGGGTGATGCAGTCGTCGACCTGGTGCCTGAAAACTCAAACAGTTACCTTAAGTGTCCCGGTGGTGCGCCTGCCAATGTGGCGGTTGGCATTGCCCGCCTGGGCGGCGACAGCGCCTTTATCGGCCGGGTTGGCCAAGACAGTTTCGGCACCTTCTTGCAACAGGTACTGAGCGAAGAACAGGTGGATATTGGCCATATGTTCCAGGACCCCGGTCACCACACCTCCACCGTGGTGGTGGACCTTGATTTGTCGGGCGAGCGCTCCTTCACTTTCATGGTCAATCCCAGTGCCGACCTGTTCCTGCAGCCTGAAGATCTGCCTGAATTCAACGCCGATGAATGGCTGCACGTCTGCTCTATTGCCTTGTCGCAGGAGCCCAGCCGCAGCACCACGTTTGCCGCCATGGAGAACATCAAGGCGGCCGGCGGCTGGGTCAGCTTTGACCCGAACATTCGTGAAGAGGTCTGGCGTCAACCGGATGCGCTGCGCACCTGTTTGCAAAAGGCCCTGCTGCTGGCAGACGTGGTGAAAATCTCGCTGGAAGAGCTGAGTTTTATCAGCAATATCGGTGAGTTGGAGAGTGCCATTGACTGGATGATGCAACGCTACCCGCTGCGTTTATTGCTGGTGACGCTGGGCGGCAACGGCGTATGCGTACACGACGGCAAGCAGATCCGGCATTTCCGTGCCCCCACAATCACCCCTGTCGATACTACCGGTGCAGGCGACGCTTTTGTTGCCGGCCTGCTGGCGGCGCTGGCGCAGATCGGCGCTTTGCCGCAGGAGGAACAATGGCCGGCGGTGATCGCTCAGGCTCAGGCCTGCGGCGCATTGGCGACTACCGCCAAAGGTGCGATGACCGCGCTGCCGCATGCCGACGAGCTCCGGGCCTTCCTTCGCCGCTGAGCCGCCCACAGTAAAACCGGCCCCGACAAGACCCGAGATTAAGCAAACAATATCGGGGCCACATTCGCCCTTGCCAGTTCAGGCACAATTTGCGGAGTCGATCACAATAGCTGAATCGGGTTAGCAAACTTGATTGCCAGCCGCACAGCAACTCACTATCTTTCATCCTGAAAAACCGGTTTAGCAATTTAGCAAAAAATAATAACAACCTTCCCGGATGATAGAAAATCATGAAAAAACTTAGCTATCTGGCCATCACTACAGGGCTTCTCATCTCTACCTCTGCCGCAGCGGCAGGCGCCAACGACAGCATCGAAGCGCGCCTCAATGCGTTGGAACAGCGGCTGCAGCAGGCCGAACAACGGGCGAGCCAGGCAGAAACGCGCGCCACGGCGGCGGAGCGCAAGGCTCAGCAGTTGGAGCAGCGTACCGCCAACACCGAGCGGCAAACCGTACAAGTGGCGCAGCGTACCGCGACGCTGGAAACCCACGCCGCACCGGCCAGCAACCTGAAGCTCACCGGCTTAACCGATCTCAAGCTGTACGGCGACGTCGAATTCAACCTTGACGGCGCCAGCCGCAGCGGCCAGTTGACGTCGTTGAAAGGCAGCGACAACAAGGACTGGAAGCCCGGTAACAAAGAAAAGTGGGATATCAACGGTCGCATACTGGTCGGCGTGGACGGTTATCGCCGCAACCCGGATGGCAACTTTTCTGGTTTCAGCGTGCAACCGCTGGCAGACATGACCGGCAAAATGAACCTCGACGATGCCGCCTTCTTCTTCGGTAACGAAAAGAACTGGCAAACCAAGATTGGTCGCTTTGAAGCCTACGACATGTTCCCGCTCAATCAGGACACCTTCATCCAGTATTCCGGCAATACCGCCAACGATTTGTATGCTGATGGCTTCGGTTATATCTACATGATGAAAGAAGGCCGCGGTCGTAGCAGCAGCGGCGGTAACCTGATGCTGAGCAAGTACGCCGGCGACTTCTACTTCGAGCTGAATACGCTGGTCGAAGATGGTACCTCGCTGTTTCAGGACGACGCCTATCACGGCAACAGCCTGGATAACAAAAAGAATGTCGCCTACCTGCGGCCGGTGATCGCCTGGAAAAAAGATCGGCTCAGCGCGGCGGTGGCGATGGAAAGCAACGTGGTCAACAACGCCTATGGCTACCATGACGGTCAGGGACAATTCGTCGACCAATCCAAGCGCAACGGCTATGGCATGACCCTCAGTTGGAATAACACTGCCACTCATCCGGACAACGGCGTGGTCGCCAACCTGAGCACTGCCTATCTTGACGCCTCCGGCGAGCAGGACTTTACCGCCGGGGTCAACGTGCTGTGGCGCCGCTTTGAAGTGGGTTATATCTATGCTCACAACAACATCAAAGAGTTTAACACTGCCGGAATGACGGCCGATATCAGCAACCCGCTCAGCGAACCGGGCAAGTATGACATCCACACAATCCATACTTCGTATCAGATACCTAACATCATGAATATGAAGAATTTCAATTTGTATCTCGGCGCCTACGTTTCGATGCTGGAGGCCAATGCCGAGAACAAGATAGCCAACGCCAATAACGATCAGCGCTATGGCGTACGTGCCAGATTCAAGTACTTCTTCTGACGCGGATGAACTGATTTCCGCCGCGAAAAACCGCGGCGGCATTTTTATTTATGAAGGGAGTGAACATGGACATAACCGCAACCGCCAACGCGCTATTGCCGCTGCTCGGCGGTAAAGAAAATATCGCCAGTGCCGCCCACTGCGCCACGCGCCTGCGTCTGGTGCTGGTGGATGACAGCAAGGTAGACAAAGTGGCGATCGGCAAGCTGGACGGGGTGAAAGGCTGCTTTAGCAACGCCGGGCAGATCCAGGTGATTTTCGGTACCGGGCTGGTCAACAAGGTGCACGCGGAATTTATCAAAGCGGCCGGCGTCAGCGAATCCAGTAAATCGGAAGCCGCCGACATAGCCGCTAAAAAGCTTAATCCGCTGCAACGTATCGCCCGCCTGCTGTCGAATATCTTCGTGCCGATCATTCCGGCCATCGTCGCCTCCGGCCTGCTGATGGGCCTGCTCGGCATGGTGAAAACCTACGGCTGGGCCGATGCCAACAGCGCCCTGTTCGTGATGCTGGACATGTTCAGTTCGGCGGCGTTCATCATTTTACCGATCCTGATCGGTTTCACCGCGGCGCGCGAGTTCGGCGGTAACCCCTATCTGGGTGCCACGCTCGGCGGCATTCTGACGCATCCGGCGCTGACCAACGCCTGGGGCGTGGCCGGTGGTTTCCATACCATGGATTTCTTCGGGCTGGAGATCGCCATGATCGGCTATCAGGGCACGGTATTCCCGGTGCTGCTGACGGTGTGGTTTATGAGCGTACTGGAAAAACAGCTGCGTAAGGTGATCCCCAACGCGCTGGATTTGATCCTGACGCCGTTCCTGACGGTGGTGATCTCCGGTTTCGTCGCCATGCTGTTTATCGGCCCCGCCGGGCGCGCACTGGGTGACGGCATCTCCTTTGTCCTCAGCACGTTGATTACCCACGCCGGTTGGTTTGCCGGCTTGCTGTTCGGCGGCCTCTATTCCGCTATCGTGATCACCGGCATTCACCACAGCTTCCACGCCGTCGAAGCCGGACTGCTCGGTAACCCGAATATCGGCGTTAACTTCCTGCTGCCGATCTGGTCAATGGCCAACATCGCCCAGGGTGGCGCCTGTCTGGCGGTGTATTTCAAAACCCGTGACGCAAAAATCAAAGCCATTGCGGTACCTTCGGCCTTTTCCGCCATGCTTGGCATTACCGAAGCGGCGCTTTTCGGCATCAACCTGCGCTTTGTGAAACCGTTTTTGGCGGCTCTGGCGGGTGGTGCGCTCGGTGGAGCCTGGGTGGTGGCCAATCATGTCGGCATGAACGCCGTCGGGCTCACGGCCATTCCGGGAATGGCAATCGTGCAGGCCAGTTCGCTGGTGAGTTATATCATTGGTCTGGTGATCGCCTTTGGTAGCGCCTTTACCCTCTCGTTGTTGCTGAAATACAAAACGGACAGTGAATGATGGAAGAACTAAACCTGATGAAACAGGCCGTTCAGGCGATGATGAGCGGCATGCCCAAGGCGCTGCGCGATCCGCACCGACCGGCGTGGCACCTGGCCCCCAGCGTCGGGCTGCTCAACGATCCCAACGGCTTTATTCAGCATAACGGGGTTTACCACCTGTTCTATCAGTGGAACCCGCTGGGCTGCGATCACCGCAACAAATGCTGGGGTCACTGGCAGTCGACGGATCTGGTCCACTGGCAGCACCAGCCGGTGGCGCTGGTGCCGGGAGCCTGCTACGACAGCCATGGCTGTTATTCCGGCTCGGCGGTAGTGGCAGACGGCAAAATCATGCTGGCCTACACCGGCAACGTAAAATATCCCGACGGCTCGCGCACCGCCTATCAATGCCTGGCGCAGGAAAATGCTCACGGCGGTTATGACAAGCTCGGGCCTGTATTGCCGCTGCCGCCGGGTTATAGCGGCCACGTGCGCGATCCGAAGGTCTGGCGCCATCAGGACAACTGGTACATGGTGCTCGGCGCCCGTGACCTGCAGGATCGCGGTAAGGTTTTACTGCTGCGTTCCGCCGAGCTGCGCAACTGGCAGTTGCTGGGTGAAATCGCCGGCTCACAGCTGAACGGCATCGGTGACTTCGGCTATATGTGGGAATGCCCGGATCTGTTTACGCTGGACGGTGCCGAGGTGCTTATCTGCTGTCCGCAAGGCCTGGCGGCGGAGGCCGAACGCTATCTCAATGTTTACCAGGCGGGGTATTTCACCGGCAGGCTGGACTATCGACAGGCCACTTTCGACCATCAGGATTTCCACGAACTGGATGCCGGGTTTGAATTCTACGCGCCGCAGACCACCCTGACCGAAGACGGTCGCCGGCTACTGGTTGGCTGGATGGGCGTGCCGGAGCAAGACGAGGATTGCCACCCGACCCTGCAGTATGGCTGGATCCATATTCTGACCTGCCCACGGGAGCTGTCGTTGCATAACGGCAGACTCTGCCAACGTCCGGCACGTGAACTGCAACAGCTGAGGGGCGAAAACCGCCAATGGCAGGGCACCGCCGACGACGCGCCCTGCTGGCCTGTCGACAGCGCGGAACTGCTGCTGGCGCCAAACGGCGCGTTCAACGCCGACTTTGGCGGGGCGATGGCCCTGAATTGGGATGGCACCGTGCTGCGGCTGACGCGCAACAACCTGCGCAGCGGGCAGCCGGAACACCGTTACTGGCGCGGTGAGCTGACTCAGCTGCAGATATTGTTCGACCGTTCGAGCGTGGAGATTTTTATCAATCACGGCGAAGCGACCATGAGTTCGCGCTACTTCCCCGGCCCACAACCCTTACTGCACCTGAGCGGTAAAGCGCAGCTGGCGCTCGAGCACTGGTCGCTGACGCCATGCATGCTAGAATGACGCATCCTTCGATGAATTCAGATGCCGTCAGTGAAAAAAAATAAACGCATAACCATCAGTGATATTGCCGCACTGGCCGGCGTGTCGAAATCGACCGCCAGCCTGGTGCTTAATGGCCGCAGCAAGGAGTATCGGGTGTCCGACGATACCCGCGATCGCATCCTGGCGCTGGCCGGCGAGCACCATTACCAGCCCAGCTTCCATGCCCGTTCGCTGCGTTCCTCCCGTAGCCATACCCTGGGGCTGGTGGTGCCGGAAATGACCAACTACGGTTTTGCGGTGATTTCACGCGAGCTGGAAACCCTGTGCCGCGAGGCCGGTTTGCAGTTGCTGATCGCCTGTACCGACGAAAACCCGGCGCAGGAAATGATGGCGGTGAACAGCCTGGTGCAGCGTCAGGTCGACGGCCTGATTGTCGCCTCCAGCCAGCTCAACGATGCGGAATACCAAAAGATTAACGCCAGCTTGCCGGTAGTGCAGATGGACCGCTTGATTACCGGCTCCGAACTGCCGCTGGTGATCACCGACTCGCTGACCTCGACCGCTACGCTGGTGGAGAACGTCGCGCGCCAGCATCCTGACGAGTTCTATTTCCTTGGCGGGCAACCGCGCATCTCGCCAACCCGCGATCGATTGGCCGGTTTTCAGCTCGGCCTTGAGCGCGCCGGCGTGGTGTGTAAACCGGAATGGATCATCAACGGCAATTATCACCCCAGCTCCGGCTACGAGATGTTCGCCCAGCTGTGCGCACAGTTGGGCCGTCCGCCAAAAGCGTTATTTACCGCCGCCTGTGGTCTGCTGGAAGGGGTGTTGCGCTACCTGAATCAGCACCAGTTGATGGAGAGCGACCTGCATTTGTGCAGTTTCGACGATCACTACCTGTTCGATGGCCTGACGCTGAAAATCGACACCGTGGCCCAAGACTGTCGTGCTCTGGCGCAACACAGTTTCGACATGGTCAGCGCGCTGATTGACGAGCGGCCCCTGGAACAGAACGCGCTTTACCTGCCAGGCAATATCCACTGGCGCCACGCCGGTTCGAAGGCGCTGCTCGGCCAGCCCTGACTTGAGGTTTTTCTTTTTCCGCTTAAGGAGCTCAGCATGAGCCGTGAGATTAACAAAGATACCCAGCTGTGCATGTCGCTGGCCGGTCGCCCTGGCAACTTCGGTACTCGCTTTCATAACTATCTGTATCAGGAACTGGATCTGAACTTTATCTACAAGGCGTTCACTACCCAGGATATCCAGGCAGCAGTGGGCGGCGTACGGGCTTTGGGCATCCGTGGTTGCGCGGTTTCCATGCCGTTCAAAGAGAGCTGCATCCCTTTCCTCGATGAGCTGGACGCTTCCGCAACGGCGATTGAATCGGTCAATACCATCGTCAATGACGCCGGTTTTTTGCGGGCCTATAACACGGATTATATCGCCATCGCCAAATTGCTGGCCCAGTACCAAATCCCGACAGAAACCGCCTTTGCCCTGCGCGGCAGCGGCGGTATGGCAAAAGCGGTGACCGCGGCACTGCGTGACGCCGGTTTTAAAAATGGCCATATCATCGCCCGTAACCCGCAGGCCGGACAGGCTCTGGCAAGTGCATACGGCTATCAGTGGCAGGCGCAAGTCGATGAGCTAAAAGTGGATATGGTGATCAACGTAACGCCAATCGGCATGGCCGGCGGTGCAGAAGCGGAGCAATTGGCTTTCGCGCCCGCGACTGTCGATGCGGCGAAAATCGTCTTCGACGTGGTGGCGCTGCCTGCGGAAACCCCGCTGGTCCGTTACGGGCGTGAGCACGGCAAACAGGTGATTACCGGGGCAGAAGTGATTGCGTTGCAGGCGCTGGAACAGTTTGTCCTCTACACCGGCGTACGTCCTACCGATGAGCAAATCGCCCGTGCTGCAGCGCACGCTCGCGGTTAAAAACGCTAAACAACGCCAGGGCCGCGGTTCGTTTGAGCGGCCTTGATGGCCTAGCGATGAGCCAGCAGACGCAAAATATTTCTCGCACCGTGAAGTACTCGCTCGATCCTGACATTACGTTGTATCGCTGTGAAAACGATTAGGTATTTGCCGTAGGCGCTGATCCTGACGTCCCGGCCAAGCTCAGGTCGCTATTGGTAGGTTTCCGGCGACTCGCCGATTCGCTGGCATTGGTTATACAGTTCAGAAATAAAACTCAGCGCCCGGGCCGGGTTATCCTGTGTAATATGATCGCCAATACTTTCAATGTCATATATCGCTGCCGGCGATATTGTTAGCCTAATCAGTCACTTCCGTTATCCACCATCCGTTGGTATTTAGCCCGCAAGCGCGCAAACGCCTCATCCGCCGGGACTCCCTCACCACTTTCAACTCCCTGTACAATGGCCACCTGCAACTCTTCAATTTTCATCGCGCGCTCATGTTCTTCAAGCAGACGCAGCCCTGCCCGTATCACTTCGCTGACGTTGCCGTAACGTCCGCTGTCAATTTGCTCATGAACGAACTTTTCAAAATGAGGGCTTAAAGCAATGCTAGTTGGCATGGCCGACTCCGGAAAGTAGTGTTAATTACTATCTATTAGTATTTTCATTTGTCGGCAATGCGTCAAGCCCCTGTACGAAATTCAGTCAATAAAAAAGGGCGCCTGAGCGCCCTTCTAATCCTGGGTGATGCCAGCCCGCTACTTGGCGGTGCCTTCCATCCCCACCAGCCCCACTTTCAGGTAGCCGGCTTTACGCAGCGTATCCATTACGCTCATCAGCGTTTCGTAGTCCACACTCTTATCCGCCTGGAAGAAGATGGTGGTCTCTTTGTTCGCCTGCGTCCGTTGATCCAGCACCGACGTCAGTTGATCTGCACTGACCGCCTGCTCACCAACATAGAGCTGTTTGTCCGCTTTCACCGACAGGAACACCGGTTTTTCCGGACGCGGCTGAGGTTTGGCGGAGGACGCCGGGAGATCGACACGGATATCTACCGTTGCCAGCGGCGCGGCCACCATAAAGATGATCAACAGCACCAGCATGACGTCGATAAACGGCGTCACGTTGATTTCATGCAGTTCGCCGCTGTCGTCCAGATCTTCATTTAAGCGCATCGCCATAACTCACCCCACCCGCAGTTGGTGTGAATGCTGTGAGCGTTTGGCTTCCGCCGTGGCGGCCAGATCCAAATCACGGCCCAGCAACAGCAGAACCTGTGCCGCTACGTCGCCAACCTGAGCGCGGTGACCACTGATCACACGGGCAAAGATGTTATAAATCACCACCGCAGGAATAGCGGCGACCA
The DNA here is from genome assembly GCF_046531865.1 of Serratia sp. AXJ-M. NCBI lineage: Bacteria > Pseudomonadati > Pseudomonadota > Gammaproteobacteria > Enterobacterales > Yersiniaceae > Serratia > Serratia sp. AXJ-M. Next base: position 4,523,424 of record NZ_CP059394.1, read on the forward strand.
GGCCCAGCGCGGTAGCCAGCAGCGCTTCTGCGATGCCGGGCGCAACCACGGCCAGGTTGGTGGTTTGTGAGTGGGCGATGCCGATAAAGCTGTTCATGATGCCCCAAACGGTACCGAACAGACCGACAAACGGCGAAATGGCACCGATGGTCGCCAGGAAGCCATTGCCGCGTCCCATGTTACGGCTGTAGCCCGCAACGCGACGCTCCAGACGGAAACCGGTACGTTCCTTGATGCCGTTGTTGTCGTTGGACGCCGCCGACAGCTCCAGTTCGTTTTGCGCATCGTTCAGCAACACGGAGCTGATGCTTTCTTCCGAGAAGCTCTGCGCCAGTTCGGACGCTTCGTCCAGCGAGCGTACGTTGGCCAACGCCAGCTGTTCGCGGCGCAGACGGCGCTTGGCGCGGAACAGTTCGCTGCCCTTGGAGAACAGGATGGTCCAGGTGACGATAGACGCCAGCACCAGGCCGATCATCACGATTTTCACCACGATGTCCGCATGCTGGTACATACCCCAGACGGACAGGTCCATACCGCGGGTTTCCGGCGGCTGGATGGTCGGTTGCGGGTTGACCGGAGTGAGGGTTTCAGGCGCTGCCGCGGCAGGCGCGCTGGCAGCCGGAGCCACGCTTTCGGTAACGGCCGGATTAGTCGCCGGTGCCGCATGAGCACTGCCGGCCAGACCTGCCACCAATACCATTGAAGCTAACAGACCACGGCCGAACGCCTGGCCCCATTGCGCCCGGCCCTGACCGAACGATCCTTGATTTAAATTCTTGCCAGCCGTTTTCACGCTGTGCCTCCACCCGTTACCGATCAAAATTGAGGAATAATTCAGCGTGCGATCATATCAAACCAATCAGGGATTGATAGTAGTTCTCATTATTATTTACCAAATAATCGGGAAAATTACTCCTGCGGCGCACTTATGGCTCCCTGGCGAACCCATTCGCCGCCTGTTCGAGCCTATATGTACCCTTTATAGGGCTATTTCGTCACTTTTACCGCACAGGGCTGCAACAAAGACAGAGGATTTGTCGCATTTTACTGTTACATCCCGGTCTCACCGATAAACTCGCTTGGTTATCGCCGTCAGGCAGAAGGATGGCATGCGAGAGCACGATTGAGCAGAAGATTATAGCCGTTTCTACATTTGGATGTTAAAACGTCTGGATGGCCATAAGGCGTCATGCTAACGTAAGGGCTATTGCAAATGGCCCGTGAAGATCAAGCAAAGGTGAGCCCGCTCCTATGACGTCTAAAAACATCGAAACTACCCTGATTGGCGCCGGGCGCAGCAAGCGCTATACCCAGGGCTCCGTCAACCCCGTCACCCAACGCGCTTCTTCATTGGTATTTGACTCCGTGGCGGCCAAAAAAGAGGCCACCGCCAAACGTGCTCATGGCGAGCTGTTTTACGGCCGACGCGGCACCCTGACCCACTTCGCGTTGCAGGATGCGATGGTCGAGCTGGAGGGCGGCGCAGGCTGCGTGCTCTATCCTTGCGGCGCGGCGGCGGTCTCCAACGCCATTCTGTCCTTTGTCGGCGCGGGCGACCATCTGCTGATGACCGGCTCCGTCTATGAGCCGACGCAGGACTTTTGTACCCATATTCTGAGCCGCATGAATGTGGAAACCACCTATTTCGACCCGCTGATCGGCGCCGATATCGCCGGACTGATTCAACCCAATACCCGTGTGGTGTTCCTTGAATCACCCGGCTCGATCACTATGGAGATCCAGGATATCCCGGCGATGGTGCAGGCGATTCGCGCCGTGGCACCTGAAGTGGTGATCATGATCGATAACACCTGGGCGGCCGGCATCTTGTTCAAGGCGCTGGATTTTGATATCGACATTTCGATTCAGGCTGGTACCAAATATATTATCGGCCATTCCGATTACATGCTCGGCACCGCCGTGGCTAACGAGCGCTGTTGGGACCAACTGCGTGAATATTCTTATTTGATGGGCCAGATGGTAGACGCCGATACCGCTTATATGGCCAGCCGCGGTTTGCGCACCCTGGGCGTACGCCTGAAGCAGCACCAGCAGAGCAGCATCGAAGTCGCCCATTGGCTGGCCCAGAGGCCAGAGGTGGCAGTGGTCAATCACCCGGCGCTGCCCGGTTGCAAAGGTCACGAGTTTTACCTGCGCGATTTTAACGGCTGCAACGGCCTGTTTTCTTTCGTGCTGAAACAGCGCCTGAGCGACGTGCAGTTAGCCGAGTTTCTGGATAACTTCAGCCACTTCAGCATGGCCTATTCCTGGGGCGGCTTTGAATCCTTGATCCTGGCTAACCAACCGGAAGAACTGGAAGCCATTCGCCCAGCGGGTGGCATAGACTTCTCCGGTACTCTGGTACGCCTGCATATCGGCCTGGAAAATGTGCAGGATCTGATCGCCGATCTCGCCGCCGGGTTCGACCGAATTGCCAATACGCGCTAACAGAACGCCTGCTTGCATCGGCAACTTTATTCGCCTTGTTTAATGTGTGCTTAAGCTATTAGCGTTACACTAGGCGGGTAACTGTCAGATACGGCCAACACTGTGCCCTGGATACCCTGAAGCCAGGCGCAACCGGTATGCAACAGGATAAATAATGGATGTATTACGAGAGATTGTTCATGCGCTTTGGCAGCAGGACTTCATTGCCCTTGCCGATCCCAGCGTAATTTGGGTGGTTTATGCGGTGCTTTTCACCACTCTATTTTTAGAAAACGGACTACTGCCAGCTTCCTTCTTACCCGGCGACAGCCTGCTGCTGTTATCCGGCGCGCTGATCGCCAAAGGCGTGATGGCCTTTGTGCCGACGCTGATCATTTTGACCGTCGCCGCCAGCCTGGGCTGCTGGCTGAGCTACCTGCAGGGCCGTTGGTTGGGCCATACCAATCTGGTCAAAGGCTGGTTGCTGCAACTGCCCGCTCAGTATCACCAACGTGCACACAACCTGTTTAACCGCCATGGCCTGACGGCGCTGGTCATCGGCCGTTTTCTGGGTTTTGTTCGCACCCTGCTGCCCACCATGGCCGGGATTTCTGGCCTGAACAGCACCCGTTTTCAGTTCTTTAACTGGCTAAGCGCGGTGATTTGGGTAGGTGCAGTGGTCGGCCTCGGCTACGCCTTCAGCCAGATCCCTTTGGTTAAACGCTATGAGAGCCAGGTGATGACCGGGCTGATGATCCTGCCGTTGGTGCTGCTGCTGGTTGGCCTGGTGGGCGGCATGCTGGTTATCTGGCGTAAAAAACGCGCCGCCTCTTCCTGATACCCGGACGGGCGGCCATCGTCGCCCTTAAAGCGCTTTTTCAACCAACGCTAGGCTGGGAGGCAGCTTGCTCACCAGCGTATCCACCGCCAATCGAACCTTCAAAGGCAAATGCGGCGTTTGCGGCCAAACCGCGTGAACGTCGAATGACATGCCGGGCCGATTGCGCATCAGCCTGACCAATTCCCCTTTCAACAACGATTCGCGCACCAGCCAGCAAGGTAACCAGGCTATGCCAAACCCCGCTACCGTGGCATCCGCAATCGCCTGCAGGTCATCCATCTGTAACCCTTTCTTCGGTATCACCTCCTGCTCTTTTCCGCAGGCATCCAGAAGCATCCAGTTAAGAACCACGCCGGCGCGCATGTAGGTCACCGCATCATGTTGTGCCAACTGTTCGAGGGTTTTGGGTTCGCCGCTGCGCAACAGATATTCCGGAGCCGCGCACAATGTCATACGGTGGTCGCCAACGCGCCGTGCCACCAACCCACTGCTACTGACCAGCGTACCGTTGCGGATCGCCAGGTCAAAACCGTCCTCAATCAAATCCACCACGCGGTCGTTGAATGACAGCTCCAGCTCCAGCCCAGGATGCTCACGCGCCATACTGGTCAACAGCGGCGCAATGCACATGCGGCCAAACAGCACCGGCATCGACACCCTCAGCCTGCCGTTGACCTGCTGCTTCCCCGACTCCAGCAGCATTTCTGCGGTACGTATCTCTTCCAGTGCCCGCAGACAACGTTCGTAAAACAGCGCACCGTCGTCGGTCAGGCTCAGGCTGCGGGTCGTGCGATGAAACAAGCGAACGGCCAACCGTTGCTCCAGGCGGGCGATGGTTTTCCCCACCGCCGAACGCGAAAGGTGTAGCCGGCTGGCCGCCAGCGCAAAACTGCCTGCCTCCACCGCGGTGACAAATACCGAAATGCCGTTCAATCGATCGCTCATGATTTGTAGCCCTGAAAGAAACAATCAAAGGAAATCTTATCGCCACTGGCGAACTTCTATCAACGATATTATCAGCAGGTCTGTTTATCGCTGACTTTGGAGTCAATCATGGCCGAAACAATGCAACGCTGGACAATGGACGCCCTGGGGCGCCAACACCTGCAACTGAACGAAAGCGTCATACCGCAACCGGGACCGCACCAGATCAGAGTGAAAGTGAATGCGGTATCGCTCAATTACCGCGACAAACTGGTCATTGAAACCGGCATGGGACTAGAACTGCCGCAGCCCTTCACGCCAGCCTCCGACATGGCCGGTGAAGTCGACGCCATTGGGCCCGACGTCACCCGTTTTCAGCCCGGCGAACGGGTGATTTCCACCTTTAGCCCCGGCTGGATCGATGGCCGTCAAAAACCCTATGGTAATGCGCGCATCCCACCCTACCGCACTCTGGGCGGCTTTTATCAGGGTATGCTGGCGGAATACGTGGTGCTGCACGAAGACTGGTTGGCGGCTGCGCCCACCTCGCTGGACGATGCGCAGGCCAGTACCCTGCCCTGTGCCGGACTGACCGCCTGGTTCGCGCTGGTGGAACAGGGCCAGCTGCACGCCGGAGAATCGGTGCTGGTACAGGGCACTGGTGGCGTGGCGCTGTTCGGGCTGCAAATCGCCAAAATGCTGGGTGCCGAGGTCTATGTTACCTCCGGCAGCGATGAAAAACTGGCGCGAGCCAAAGCCTTGGGTGCCGATCATGGCATTAACCGTCTGACTGCGGACTGGGTAGAAAAGGTGTACCAGTTGACCCAGGATCGCGGCATCGACCACGTGATTGACACCGTGGGTGGCCCTAATCTCGGTAATTCGGTACGCGCCGTTGCGGTGCATGGGCGTATCTCGGTGATCGGGGCGCTGGAGGGCTTTGAAGTTTCGGCTCCCGCAGGGCCGCTGCTGATGAAATCGCCGGTCATTCAGGGTATTGGTGTCGGCCACCGCCGCGCACTGGAAGATCTGGTGCGTGCGGTGGACGTTAATGCCCTAGAGCCGGTGATCGACCAGCGCTACCGCTTTGATCAATTGCCGCAGGCGCTCGATCACCTCGATCGCGGAGCATTCGGTAAAATTGTGCTGACGCGCTGAATCACTGCCCGGCGGCGAGATTAACCTTCCATCATTAAAGGAGGGTTTTCGCGCAGTCGGGCAACTTCGTCACTCGGCGTCACGCCAAAGAAACGTTTGAACTCGCGGCTGAACTGCGAAGCGCTTTCGTAGCCGACACGGATCGCCGCGGTACTGGCTTTCAAACCGTCGTGTACCATCAGCAAACGCGCCTTGTGCAAGCGATAGGATTTCACATATTGCAGCGGCGAGGTGTTGGTCACCGCCTTGAAGTTATGGTGAAACGCCGAGATGCTCATATTCACCTCCCCCGCCAACTGCTCAACGTTGAGATTGTCCGCATATTGGTTCTCAATACGCCGCAACGCCTTGGCGATTTGGCTGAAGTGCGTATGGCGGTTAACCAATTCCTGCAATGAGGCGCCACAGGCTCCGCGCAGTACGTGGTAGAGAATTTCACGTACAATCTGCGGCCCCAGTACGCGTGCATCCAGCGGTTTGGCCATCACATCCAGCAGGCGTTCGGTAGCGCACAACAGTTCTTCCGACAGCTCGGCCAGGTTCACCCCGCTGCTTTCTCTGCGCGGCTTCACCAGGTAGTCGTCATCGCCGATGTCGATCAACAGGTCCTGCAGCATTTGACTGTCGATATTCACCGACAGCCCCACCAGCGGCAATTCCGGGCTGGCGAAGGTTTCGCACTCAAACGGCAACGGCACCGTCATCAACAGATAATTGCGCGGGTCATACTGGAAAACCCGATTACCGCAGTAGCCGACCTTGTGCCCCTGGAAAATGATCACTACACCCGGCTCATACATCACCGGCTGGCGCGGGCAATGACGATCGACATAAAGAATTTTCACCAGCGGCACCGGCGAGGGCGTGTAACCGTTGCTCTCGGCAAAGCAGGCCGCCTGGCGCGCCATGCGGCCGCGCAGTTCATCGATTTCGCTCACGGAAACACCCTCTTACATTAAGAATAATTCGGCATAAATAATAGTTTAAAACTCTATTTTTCTACAACGCTTTGTAGGAATAGGCAAGACTCGGGCAGGAATGTGCATTGTGCTGCTGAGCCAAGTTACTGACAATACACCTCAGATATTTTGCGCCAGCGGCGCTTGCCACATGCAGAAGAGAAATTACCCATGCAAAACTTTATTCTTCATACCCCAACCAAAATCCTGTTCGGCCAAGACCAAATCGCCGGCCTGGCACAGCAGATCCCTGCCGACGCACGCATTCTGATCACCTACGGTGGCGGCAGCGTGAAGAAAAATGGCGTGCTGGATCAGGTTTATGCCGCACTGGCGGGCCGCAACGTGCAGGAGTTTTCCGGCATTGAGCCTAACCCAACCTACGAAACGCTGATGAAAGCGGTCGAAGTGGTGCGCGCAGAGAATATCGATTTCCTGCTGGCGGTCGGCGGCGGCTCCGTGGTTGATGGCACCAAGTTTATTGCCGCAGCGGCCCATTATCAGGCGGATGCCGATCCATGGCACATCCTGAAAACCGTGGGCAGTGAAATCAAAGGCGCGGTGCCAATGGGCTGCGTACTGACACTGCCGGCCACCGGCTCTGAGTCCAACAGCGGCGCAGTGATCACCCGCAAAAGCAGCGGCGACAAACAGCACTTCTTCTCGCCACACGTGCAACCGCTGTTCGCGGTGCTGGATCCGGTAGTGACCTACTCTCTGCCGCCGCGCCAAATCGCCAATGGCGTAGTCGATGCCTTTGTCCACACCATCGAGCAGTACCTGACCTACCCGGTCGACGCCAAAGTGCAAGATCGCTTTGCCGAGGGCCTGCTACTGACGCTGCTGGAAGATGGCCCGCGCGCGCTGTCCGAGCCGGAAAACTATGCGGTGCGCGCCAACGTGATGTGGAGCGCAACCATGGCCTTGAACGGCCTGATCGGTGCCGGTGTGCCGCAGGATTGGGCAACCCACATGCTGGGCCACGAATTGACCGCCATGCACGGTTTGGATCATGCCCAGACGCTGGCGATTGTTCTGCCTGCGCTGCTGATCGAGAAAAAAGCGCAGAAACGCGAAAAACTGCTGCAGTACGCCGACCGCGTTTGGGGCCTGCGCGATGGCAGTGAAGACAGCCGTATCGACGGTGCCATCGCCGCCACTCGTGCCTTCTTCGAACAAATGGGCGTACCGACCCGCATGGCGGATTACCAGCTCGACGGCAGCTCTATCCCGGCGTTGCTTGATAAACTGCATCAGCACGGCATGACAGCACTTGGCGAGCATCAAGACATCACCCTCGAAGTCAGCCAACGCATTTATAACGCGGCGCGTTAATCGCAAACCGCCTATTTCCTGCTAGGCTTTAGTTTCAACTTCTCTCCTGCGCCCGACTCTTCATCGGGCGCAGTTCAATGCGCTATTCGCGCTGCCGATCTTCATCTGATTAACCCATGGGAGAAAACATGACCTGTAGCCGCCCTATCCCGACAGCGCTGGAATTTGGTTAGCAAACTCAGCACTCCCCCAATTTGCCAACTAGAATTTATTAATAGCCGTTTCCGGTGCATGCAGCACCGGGCAATCCGTTGACAAGGAGATACGCATGACAACGCAACAACCCATCATCAAACTCCACGATGGTAATCTGATGCCGCAGTTGGGTCTCGGCGTTTGGCAGGCGAGTATTTCAGAAACCACCCAGGCGGTGCTTAAAGCACTGGAGGTGGGCTATCGCTCGATCGATACCGCTGCAATCTACAAGAATGAGGAAGGGGTTGGCGCAGCACTGCAATCCACCTCAATACCACGCGATGAGCTGTTTATCACCACCAAACTGTGGAACGACGATCAGGGCGACCCGCAAGGCGCGCTGGAAACCAGCCTGGAAAAACTCAAGTTGGATTACGTCGATCTGTATCTGATCCACTGGCCAAGGCCGCAGCAGGACCAATATGTCGACGCCTGGCGAGGGCTGATCAAACTGCGCGAGCAGGGGTTGGTCAAAAGCATCGGGGTATGCAATTTCCACACCCCGCACCTGCAGCGCCTGCTGGACGAAACCAATGTCGCACCGGTGATTAACCAAATCGAGCTGCACCCGTTGCTGCAACAGCGTCAGCTACGCGCCTGGAACGCAACCCACCATATTGCGACCGAATCCTGGAGCCCACTGGCACAGGGTGGCGAAGGGGTATTCGACCAACCGGTGATCAAAAACCTGGCGGAAAAATACGAGAAAACCCCGGCGCAAATCGTGGTGCGTTGGCACCTGGACAGCGGGCTGATCGTGATCCCGAAATCGGTCACGCCAGCGCGCATTCGTGAAAACTTCGAAGTCTTCGACTTCAAACTGGATAAAGACGAACTGGCCGAAATTGCCAAACTGGATATCGGCAACCGCCTGGGGCCGGATCCGGACTCACTGTAATCTCCCTGCGCCCGGCTTCGGTCGGGCGCAGCATCATCCAAAATACGCTTATCGGCGATAGGCCTCCGCCAGATTTACCGACGCTCTCCGCTCCGCCTCCCTAAGCCAGGCAACCGCTTCTGCTCCGGTGATCTCTGCGCGCCCGAGCGCCGCCTGCTGAATACGCGCCAGCGTCTGAGCGGCACGTTGCCGGATGGCGGCCATATCCTGTCCCACCAGTTCGCCATGCCGCTTGCGGGTCTGGCCGTTGATGATCACCGTATCTACATCGGCGGCATGGGACTGCAACACACTACTCGCCCTTGGGAAAGAAGAAGGCACCATCGCCCGCTGATGTTTAAGCATAATCACATCGGCCTGTTTTCCCGGCGTCAGCGAACCAATACTTGTCTCCATTCCCAGCGCAGCCGCGCTGCCGTGGGTCGCCCAACGCAACGCATCCCCCACCGAGAGAGAAAGTTCAGAAACCACTTCCCCACGGATATGGTGCTGATGGTTATCCAGGCAGCGCTGGGTTTGCAGCCCCAGCCGCATCTGCGAAAACAGATCCCCAGACCCCACGCAGACAATGTCAGTGCTGATCGCCGGGGCTATCCCGTGATCCAGACAGGCTCTGATGGGAGGAAAGCCCATGCCCATTTGCATTTCAGTTTCGGGGGCGATGCTGACTTTAGCGCCGGTTTTAGCCAACAGCCGCCATTCGGGATCGGTCAGACCGGAACAGTGAATATGCAGGTGACCGGGCTGCAGCAATTGATGATCGTCAAGCTCCTGTAACCCTTTCAATAACCGGCTATTCGGTAGTGCGCCGGTATGAGAAGCAATCAGGATATCCTGCTGCTGCGCCATGCGGATCTCCGCCGCAGTCTGCGTAAAGGGCACGGTGCCAAAATCGCTGAGCAAGGTCCCCATACGCAACAAACCCTGATCGTCGCTAAAATAACGCTCGCGCAATTCAGCGGCAAAATTGACGCGTTCTTGATGGCTGGAAAAACCGGCGGGCTGAAAATCATAAACCTGAAATCCATAGGAATACACGCCACGGATACCGGATTGTTGCAGTGATTCGATCGCTGCGACGGCATGATCCGGGCTATTCACACAGTCACAGCAGTCGAGGATGGTTGTGACCCCGCTGTCTATGGCCTCGAGCGCCCCCACCAGGGTGGCAGTGGACAAATCCTCGGCGGTCACCAAGGCCCCCAGCCCATAAAACGTATTCGCCAGAAATTCCGGCAACGACATATCGCCGGAGATCCCCCGAAACAACGACATCCAGGTGTGGCGATGACTGTCGATCATACCCGGCAACACGATCGCACCACGCGCATCGATCACTTCGGCATCCAGATGACTAAACGCCTTTGCGTTTTCCGCCAGCGCTGCGATCCGGCCATTTTCAATCAGCAGCGCCCCCTGGGGCAGTTCCCCATACTCTGCATCCATGGTGATAATATGACCGCCAGTGATGACCTTACGATCGGCCTGCATGCTCATGTTTTACCTCCTGATTACCCACTGGAAAACAGGCGTGCACAATGTCGGTGGTTTAATCACGGCAGACAGGCCGAACGACATAAATACGGCTACGCACATTCTTATGAATCTGCTCATCATTAGGAGCGCTGTTGCTACGGCGGGATGTTGCCTAGCCAATAAATGACCGGATTTCCATCACCACTTTGTCCGGCGATTCCAGGGTGGGGAAATGACTCGCCCCCGCAATTTTTACCGGATTGAACCCGCGGTGGCGTTGGGCGAACTCGCGCTGCAACTGGTCATACTCTGCGCTATGCGGTTGTGAATAGAGGTGCATTACCGGACGCTCAGGGGTGAGCTGTTCCAGGCGTTGCAGGGGAGAGCCAAATTGCCCATAGGCCAACTCGATTTCCCGACAAGAACGGATCCACATCTCCTGATCGAATCCGGCCATTTCCTGTTGGACATGGTTGATCACATCCTGGTTATCCGTATGGGCTACCCATTCCGCAAACAGGGCATCTCGCGCCTGTTGCCAGCTTTCCGGCCGCTGGCTCTGCTGTAAATTCTGCAGCAGATCGGTAAAAGCTCCGGTCATCAACCAGTCCACCACGATGGTTTTCGGTACCCGCAACGGGCCCAGTTGCTGGCTTAAAGCGATGTTGGCCCAGCCGCCATGGGATGTAGAGAGCGGAATCAAGCGCTCAACATCCAGCCGGTCAAGAAACAGAACCAGATCGGCCGTGAGATCATCCATACCAAAATCGCCGTCATAACTGCGTGCGGCATTGTGCCCGCGCCAATCAATATTAAGTACGCGATAGTGTTGCGCCAGCAGCGGTATTAGGTGTTTAAAAAGCCGGTGATCCTGGCACCAACCGGAAAGCAACAGCAGGGTGGTGTCCCCGCTGCCGCTGTCCTGGTAGTCGAATGAATTGCTGCCCAGCGTTATCGTTTTCATGCTCATGCTTGTTCCCTCATCATGCAGAAAGTGGGATGCAGGGGTGAATGGCGATACGGCCAGATTTGGCCGTTTCCCACAAGAACTGTAGTAGATGCTTATGCTCTGCCAGCCGGCGAGGAAAATTGTGTGGCGGTTCAAGCGGGAAATCGCTCATCTCCCTCCTCCTGTTTGTGATGGTACGGTAAGGCAATAATTTGACTATATGGTGTTTTTATAGGCGGTGAGTAATGAATAGTCACAACACGGGTATGCCGAAATGGAATAGCAAGAGGGGATTTTGAAAAGGGAATAATTGACAGACAGATCAGAAAAAGAGGGTAAGTACCCGCCCAGGCTAAAGTGTTGCCTATCAGCCTGGGACATACTGAGACTTACCCCTTTAGCGAGCTACAACCGTTCGCCGTTGGTGGCGATCACCCGCTGGTACCAGCCAAAGCTCTGCTTCTTCTTACGTGCCAGATTGTTGTCGTGATCGACATACACAAAGCCGTACTGTTTCTGATAGCCGTTGAGCCAGGAGAGCAGATCGATAAATGACCACGGGTAATAACCACGAACATCCGCGCCCTGCTCGATCGCCGCGCCAATCGCCTGGATATGATCGCGTAAATAATCAATACGTGGTTGATCGCGCACCTCACCTTCGACGATCGGATCCTTGGCTCCCAGCCCGTTCTCGGTAATGTAGATTGGGATATTGCCGTAGCGTTTGACGATACGACCAATGGCATCGGTCAACCCCTGCGGATAGACCTCCCAATCCCAATCAGTGTAGACGCCGTTCGGATTGCGAACCTGTTTAAACAACCCCTTGAAGCCCAGCTCGCGCCCGCTGCCCTTCTGCCCGCTGGTGTTGATGGTATAACCGTCCACGTCATCGTTGTGCGCGACCATTTCACGCTTGTAGTAATTCAGACCGATAAAATCGACGATATTCTCTTTCAGCAATGCCTCATCGCCCGGCGCGAAATGCGGCACGCCAAAGGCCTGCTGCGCCATCGCCAGCAGCTCTGACGGGTATTCGCCTTTCAGCACCGGATCGTACAGCCAGTGGGTGAAGATCCCTTCGGCTATTTCGCAGGCGCGGCGATCCTGCGGTGCATCGCTGATCGGATCGTTCGGTTGCAGCACGTTGACGAAGCCGATCTGGCCGTTGATCTTCATTTCACGGAAGCTTTTTACCGCACGGGCGTTGGCCAGGAACACATGGTGACACGCCTGAATGCCCTTTTTCGGATCGGTCAGTTTGGGTGGGTGCGCCCCGGTGAAATAGCCCATGCCGATAAACACAATGGTTTCATTGAACGTGGACCAGAGTTCGACCCGGTCGCCAAACCGCGAGTAACACAGACGCGCATATTCATCAAAAGCATCGACGATCTCTCGTGATTGCCAACCACCAAATGCGTCCTGCAACGCCTGCGGCAGATCCCAGTGGTACAGGGTGATCATCGGTTTGATATTGTGCTTGAGCAGTTCGTCGATCAGATCGCTGTAGAATTGGATCCCGGCCTCGTTCACTTCTCCCCGGCCTTGTGGCAGCAGCCGTGGCCAGGAAATCGAGAATCGGTAGGTCTGCATACCCAGCTCGGCCATCAGCGCCACATCTTCACGGAAGCGATGATAGTGATCGACCGCCACGTCGCCGTTAGTCCCCTGATAGGTGGTGCCTGGCAGGTGAGAGAACAGGTCCCAGTTGGACAGGCCTTTGCCGTCGGCATCATAGCCGCCCTCGACCTGATAAGACGCGGTCGCGGCTCCCCAGAGAAAGTCTTTCGGAAATACGCTCATTGGTTTTTCACCCCGTTTTGCTCCAGTAATCGGTAAATTCTCACCAGTTCTTCCACCAGATCGCGCGCCAGCATGGCATTCATGATGTGGTCCTGCGCGTGCACCATAATCAGGTTGACCGGCAGCTTGCCCTCCCCTTCGTCAAAACCGATCAGCTCGGTTTGGGTGGCGTGGGCACGCTTCGCCGCCAGTTGCGATTCCGCCAGCAGAATATCCACCTGGTCCCACTGGTACTTACGCGCCGCATACAGCGCCTGCATGGCACAGCTGCGCGCCTCTCCGGCGTTGATGATCAGCTCCATTACTGCCGTTTCCATGTCCATCATTCGGTGACTCCTTGTGTCTGTTCAATCTGCTCCGCTTCGCTCACTTCCTGATCCAGCAGCTGTTGCTCATAGACTTTGAAGAATGGGTAGTAGATCAACGCCGAAACCGCCGCCAGCAGCAGCACCAACAGCGCGGCGCGGAAATCCCAACCGGTAGCCCAGGCGGCACCAATCGGCGCCGGAGCGGTCCAGGGCACCACCGAGATCACCCGCCCGATCAGATCCAGCTTCACCGCCGCGTAGGCGATGATCGAATTGACGATTGGTGCAGTAATAAACGGAATAAAGAAGGTAGGGTTCATCACGATCGGCGTGCCGAAGATCACCGGTTCGTTGATGTTGAAACAACTCGGCACCAGGCTCAGCTTGCCGATCGAACGCAGGTGCGCCGAACGGCTGCGCAGATAAAGCAGTACCAGCCCAAAGGTGGCGCCGGATCCGCCGATGACGATAAAGAAGGTCCAGAAGGCCTCCATAAAGATGTGCGGCATCGGTTGGTTGGCGGCCAGCGCGTCTTGGTTAATCCCCAGGTTGGTGAGCCAGAAGGCCTGCAGCATGCCGGAAACGATCACCGCGCCGTGAATACCCGCAAACCACAGCAGATGGCCGATCAGCACCGCCAGCAAGATCGCCGGCAGCGAATCCGCAGCGGAGATCAAAGGCTGGAACAGCGCCATGATCGCCTGCGGCAACAGTAGGTTGAACTGGTGCTGCACCAGCAGGCTCAGCGGATACAGCGTGATCACCACCGCCAGGATCGGGATCAGCAGATCGAACGACTGCTTGATCTTGGCCGGCACCTGCTCCGGTAATGAGATGCCGATATTGTGCGCCTTGAGGAAGCGGATCAGTTCGGTGGTATATATCGCCACCAAAATGGCGGTGAAGATCCCCACGCCGCCCAGTGCGGCGGTCGGCAGCATTTTTTCGCTTTGCGGCGCGGCCACCAGCAAGAAAGACATCAATGCCAGCATCGCCGCCATAAAGGGATCGAGCTTATAACTCTGCGCCAGGTTGTAGGCAATGGCGGCGGTGATATAGATGGACATAATGCCCATCGTCATATTAAACGGGGTGAGAATAGCGACCTGATGTTTTTCCGCCGCCCCCAGCCACCATTGGGCTATGCCCCAACTGCTGTCGGCGGAAAAGGGCGGATAGGCAAACACCAGCAAGAATGAACCGACGATCATAAAGGGCATCGCGGAAATAAAACCGTCGCGGATCGCCATAATATGTCGCTGAGTCGATAATCTCCCGGCAATCGGGCTGATGCGGTTTTCGATAAAATTGAATGCGGCCTGGCTGATACTCATGGTTCAACCCTCGGGAGGTGCTGAGTCAATGGTCACAGGATGGGAAAACCGGCGGAAACGGCCTGATGCCGGCGGCCCGGTGGGATCAGTGTTGTGCGATCATCTGTAAGGCTTCGGCGAGAATTTTATCGCCGCGCATCATGCCGTAATCCATGCTGTTTATTACCGCTATCGGCTTATTTTCCCTGTCGGCAATCTTTTTAAAATCGGCGAACTTATATTTCACCTGCGGCCCAAGCAGGCAACATTGGTAATTCGCCAACGTGGATTCAAATTCCTCCAGGCCGACGGCGATAATATCAACCTCAATCCCCTGCTGTTCGGCAGACTTTTTCATTTTATTCACCACCATGCTGGTCGACATTCCTGCGGCGCAGCATAAGAATATTTTTTTCATCCGTTCTCCTGGAGGCATAGGTACAAATGATTCAGTTGAAGAATGAGTATGGTTTCAAAAACGAGAAAACCGCAACCGGTTTCAGTAACCGGTTGCAGAGTTTGAATGGGTTCTGTGAAGGAGATCCGAATTTTAATTTTCGGGCTTAAAACGCGGAATAACTGAGCAACATCGTCTGGCTAAACCGTTGCCCTTTAGCCAGGCGGCGCAGCCCGCCCAGGTCAGCCATGTTATGCCCGTTGGCCGCGTGGGACATGGGTTCCAGACAGAAAAAGTCGAATTGATAACCCGGATCGAACGCCGGTTCCGAGACGAACAGGAAATAAACCGGACAGGCCGGCTGAGTGTTCATTCGTAACCGAGCTCCCTGCTCCGGCCACTGGATCTCCGCCTCGCCGTTCCAGCCGCTAAAGCCGTTGTTCACCCAATGACGCGGCAATGGCCCCGGCTGGTTGAAATCCATTTCTTCGCTCAGCGCTGCCTGCTCGCCCGCCAGCCAGTCTTCGGCTTCCCGCCAATAGGCCGCGGCGGATGCCTGTACCCGGGTATCCGCGGTTAACGGAAAGTACGGATGCCAACCCAGCCCATAGGGCATCGGCTTTTCACCGGTGTGCTCTACCGCCAGTTCGATGCTGAGTTGGTGCTGATGCAGGGTAAAGTATTGTTCTACCTGATAACGATAAGGGCCATTCTCATGCTGATAGCGCAAGTGAAGGACTTCGTCGCCTTGCTCAACACATTGCCATTCCTGCAGCCAGCCGTCACCATGCAGATAATGCCGATCCCAGTCGGTATTGGCGCTGAGCCGGTAGTCTTGCTGCTCGAAGCTGAAGCGGTTTTGATTGACCCGATTGCCGAAGGGGACCAGAGGAAAACATCCCGATTGCAGCGCCGGCGTAGCGTCACTCACTACCGCAGGCCGCAGCAGAGGGAGCTCTCCCTCCGGTGTATAAGCGGTGAATTTCAGCACGCTGCCGCCCAACGAGGAAACCACCAGCGAGACGCAGCCGTTATCCAAACTAAACAGTGCCATAGTGCCCCCTGGCGTTAATCGGCGAAGTTAATCACCACCTTGCCACACTGCCCGGAAGCCATCAGCGCATAAGCATCGGCAGCCTGTTCAAGGGCAAAGCGGTGGGTAATCGCGTGATGCGGATGCATTTTCCAGTCGTGCAGGTCGGTACAACATTTTTCCATATGGTGCAGGCTGGTGACCCATGAGCCGATAATTCGTCGTTGGTGATGCATCAGGTCTGCACTGACCTCAAATTCCACCTTGCCGGTTTCACCGATGTAGACAACCCTTCCCCAGTCCGAGGAGGCCTGCAGCGCCAGCAGCCGTCCTTTAGCGTTACCGGAACAGTCGAGGGTGACGTTGGCGCCGCCCGCGGTCAATTCGCGAATGCGCTCTGTCACCCCCTCACCGGTCAGAAAACCGTGATCCATCAGCCCCAACCGCTTCGCGGTCGCCAGACGTTCCGGTATGACATCTACGCCAATCACCGTTTTTGCCCCCCGCCCCTTCGCCAGCATCATCGCCATCATGCCGACCGGGCCCAACCCTACGACCAGCACGTGATCGCTGCCGGACACCTCGCCGCGCACAATGCCTTCATAGGCCGTGCCGACGCCGCAGGAAATAAAAGCGCCGTCTTCGTAGCTGAGCGAATCCGGCAGATGGATCAGATCCTTTTCCTCCGCCAACAGGTAGTCGGCGTGGCCGCCATCCCGTTGCCAGCCATAGGCAGCCTTGCCAACGCCGGTACAGGAAATCGGATAGCCCCGGCGACAGTTGCTGCAAAAGCCGCAGCCGGAAATGTGGTACACCAGCACGCGGTCACTCTCGCGAAAGTGCCGGCAACCGGCCCCCAACGCGACAATCTGCCCACAAGGTTCGTGACCGTTAATAAATCCCCGGTACAAGGGCTGATCCGGTGCGGCAGCCGTGCCACGGTGCTGATGATAAATATAATGAATATCGCTGCCGCAAATACCGGACGACTTCATTTTAATTAATACCTGGCCAATACCCGGTTGCGGAATATCCACCTCGCGCAGCTCTGCCGTGGAATTTCCGGGTAAATAAGCCGCCAACATTTTTCCCATAATATTTTCCTTCCAGATTTAATGCGTTATTTTTAGTGGTATACGAGGCTATTGCTTATTGTTCTTCTGCATCACGATAATATTGGCTAGCACCGCCAGTACGATAATCACCCCTCTGACCACCTGTTGGAAAAAGGAGTTAATCCCCAGCAAGACCAGACCATTGCCAATCAGGGTGATCACCAGCACGCCGAGCAGAGTGCCGAGCATCGAACCGCGCCCGCCGGACAAGGCTGTCCCCCCGACCACCACGGCGGCAATCACGTCAAACTCCAGGCCACTGGCCGCACCGGCATTGCCGGAGCCCAGGCGCGCCGCCAACAGAATACCGGTGACGGCCGCCAACAGGCCGGCCAGGGTAAACAGCAGGACACGAATGCGTTTGACGTTAATGCCGCACAGCTGGGCGGCGCTGGCGTTGCCGCCAATGGCGTACACCGAGCGGCCAAAGGCGGTTTTCTTGCTGATAAACTGAAAAACCACGAACAGGATCAGCATAATCACCGCCGAAACCGGCAGCCCCAGTACCTGCCCACCCAGCCAGTCCAGCACGTCATTTTCGTCGATCGGCACCGGCAAGGCGTTGGTCATAAACAATCCCATCCCGCGCAGGGCGCTCCAAAGCCCCAATGTGGCGACAAAGCTGGGCACGTTGAACCAGCCTCGCAACACCCCGGCGACCGAGCCTAACGCCGCCCCCAAACACAAGGCCAGGATCAACGCGAACGGCAGCGGGATCGCGTACTGCATCAAATAAGCCAGGATCACCGAGATAAACGCCACCATCGGGCCTACGCTAACGTCGATTTCCCCGGAAATAATAATCAGCGTCATGGCCCAGGCGGCAATGCCGATGGTGGCGGCGTCGCGTAGAATATTCATTTGGTTATTCAGCGAAATAAACCCGGTGGCATAAATAGAAAATACCAGGTAAAGCACGACAATAATTGCCAGCAGGCCCAGTTCATTGGCGTGCTTCGATAATTTTCGGGTTCGGGTTATTTTTACTTCCGGTACCAATGTGGACATTGTATTACCTCCGGTGCCTTCGAATGTGGGCAGAATTATTGGATCATCAGCACTTCAGACATCAGCTGTTCAACATCCACGGGCGAGATAAATTCCTTCACTATGGTTCCCTGCTGCAACAACAAGATCCGGTCGCAGACCTGGGGTAATTCCTCCACTTCGCTCGATACGAAAATGATACTTTTACCCTCTGCCGCCAGCTCACGCGCAATACGGTAAATTTGATTTTTCGCTTCGACATCCACGCCGCGCGTCGGCTCATCCAGCAACAGGATCCGGCTTCTGGCGTAAACCCAACGGCCGATCACCACCTTCTGCTGGTTACCGCCGGAAAGCGTCATGATCGGCGTGCCGGTTTCTGCGGTTTTCACCCGCATCCGGCTGACGATCGCCGAGGTTGCCTGTTTGATCTTCTGCCAATTCAGCACGCCAAAGCGGCTGACGGAACGGCTGTCTGTCATCACGGTATTTTCATCCACGCCCAGCAACGGCATGATGCCCTCCGCCTTTCGGTTTTCCGGCGTGTAGGCCATACCGCGCTGGAGCATCTGGGCGTAATTCGGGCAGATCAGCGTTTCACCGTCGAGGATCAGCTCGCCTTCGACGAACGGCGTCAGGCCAACGATGGCTTTCAGCAATTCACTGCGGCCTGCGCCCAACAACCCGGCAATACCCAGTACTTCGCCCCGCCGCAGCTCGAAACTGACCTGATGCAATTTGGGCGGCAGCGATAATTGTTTAACTTCAAAAACCTTGTCCCCGCCCTTCGGGGCCGTCACGGTTTGCGTATGGTGGTCCTGATGGCCCAGCATCAGGTCGACAATTTGCTGAGTTGAGGTGTTGTCCAGCGCCACGTCACCCGCCACACGGCCGTCGCGCATAATGGTGCAGGACGACGCCAGTCGGCGGATCTCATTCATTCGGTGGCTGACATACACCACTGCAATCCCGGCGGCGGAAAGGCGCATCACTGCCGCCGCGACCAGATCGGCCTCGGCGTTGGCCAACGAACTGGTTGGCTCGTCGAGGATCACCACTTTGGGATCCCCCTGACAGGCCCGGGCGATCTCCACCAGCTGCTGCTGCGCCGGGCTGAGATCGCGAACCCATTGTTGAGGATCGATGTCCACCCCGAGCAGCGCCAACGCGTGCCGGGCCTGCGCCAGCATGCCTGGTGCGTCAATCACGCCGGCGCGCTGCGGCCAGGCCCCCAAACACAGGTTTTCCGCCACGCTCATGTCCTGTACCAGGCTTAGCTCCTGATAGACGGCCCGCACGCCAAGCTCACCGGCCCGGCGCGTCAACAGCGCATCTGGCCCCTCCAGCAGTCGATCGCCGATAAACACTTGCCCGGCGTCCGGCCGCTCACTGCCGGTCAACATGCGGATCAAGGTGGACTTGCCCGCGCCGTTTTTCCCCAGCAGAGCGCGCACCTCGCCACGCCGCAGCGTGAAATTCACATCTTGCAGCGCCACCACCCCCGGGTAACGCTTATGCCCCGATTGAATGCGGGCCACGACCGGTTGCTGCGCCAATTCGTTTAAGGCTCTGTCACTCATGCAAGCCACCGACATTAAGAGCCTATCCCAGTAGGCGTCATTGTTGCAGGCAGTTTGGACAAGGACAGCGCGGAAGAACCGGAGCGTACACAGAGTACGTGAGGATTCTGAGCACTGCCCAGGGCCAAACGGACAAATAAAATAGCCTAATGGAATAGGCTCTAAGGTAAGCCGTCTTTGTGAGTCGTCAGCCAATCAGTAGCGCTCTGCGACGAGGCGTAGAGATCGATCGGCACCTGCACCACCTTTTGGCCGACCGGCCGCTGGTTGATGGCGTTCATCGCCTGAGTAAAGACCAACGCCCCCATTTTCTTGCCCGAGATATCCACCACCGCCTGCAGTACCTGACGGTTCACCAGTTCCTGTGCGATTTCAGTGGTCATGTCCGAGCCGAATACCACCGTTTGGCCGACCTTGTTCTGGTTGCGCACGGCTTTAACCGCCCCGAGCGTAGCGCCGCCGGATTCGCCGAAAATGGCATCGACTTTCCCGGAGGAAATCAGCAGTTTCTCGCCGACCGATATCGCCTTGTCCAGCACGGTGCCTTCCTGATTAGCGACGATTTTCATGCCCGGTACTTTCGCTTTTAACGCCTCTTCAAATCCTTTACGCCGTTGCACGCAAACTTCGAAGGCTTCGCAATTAATAACGGCGATCGCAGGCTCGGTTATTTTCTTTTCAATGAAGTAATCGGCGGCGGTATTACCCAGTTTTTTGCCAAACTCGTAGGGATCGCCGACCAAATAGGCATAAACATATTTATCTACGCCTTTCTCATTAATGCAGGTGTTGTAACAAATCACCGGAATGCTGGCTTCGTTGGCACGCTTGATGGCCCGCACGCTGCCATTCACCGAAACGGCGGAAAGCACGATGGCATTCACGTCGCGCGCAATCATGGTATCGATAAACGAACTTTCTTTAGAAACATCCCCCTGCGCATTGGTTTCTATGATTTCAATTTTCCCTTTGTCCTTGGCGGCGCCGTCTTGCACGCCCCAGCGGACCCCGGCGTAATACCCCTGGGTATCGAGATAAATAGCGCCGATGGCGGTTTTGTCGTTTTTAGCCTGTGCGCCTGCACTGAAAATAATCAGGCCCCCGGTAATGGCTAACAGCACGTGTTTTATTTTTTTTAGCAACATCGTTATTCTCCAGTTAATGTTCATTAACCTCTTGCTGCCTATTTTTATTATCCCGCCTGAAGGCTTTACCGCTGTTCGCCCTCAGGCGGAGCACAGACTCATTACACTAAATGATCAAACTGATTACTTACCGCCACAGGATCACGCATTAAACTAAACAGGGTTAAGTAAACTTTTTCTCCCTGGCGCGATCCGTACCTGCTGCACTGAGCTGTTCTTCCAGTGCTTCCAGAGTAATGCCTTTGGTTTCCGGCACTCTGGCGTAAATGAACCCCGCACCGGCCAGGCAAATGACGCCATACAACAGGAAACTGCCCGCTGCGCCTAATGCGGCATTCAGCAACGGGAAGCTATAGGTCAGAACAAAACAGGCCACCCACAGCGCAAAGGTGCCGGCGGCCATGGCCGCTCCGCGAATGCGATTGGGGAAGATTTCAGACAGCAGTACCCAGGTAACGGGGGCAAGCGTGACGGCATAGATAGCGATGGCGACCAACACCAGTAACAACACCGGCAGCCCCAGCAAACCATAGGCGTAAGCCGCCGCCATCAGCAGGTAGATCACCGTTAATCCACAGGCACCTATCAGCATCAGCCGGCGTCGGCCAATGCGATCCACCAGCGGTAAAGCCAGCAAGGTGAAGATCAGGTTGATCAACCCGGTGGCGACGATCGACTTCAACGTATCGTTAATATCGAACCCTGCCGACGCGAAGATCTCCTGCGCATAGTTAAAGATCACGTTGATACCGCACCACTGCTGAAATATCGCCAGCACAATGCCTATCACCAACACCGGCCGTACATCGCTGCGCAGCAGCGCACTGAGCGGCACCTTGCCGCTATCCTTGTCCAGCGTTTGACGGATCTCCTTTAGCGTTTGCTGCGCATAGCTTTCATTGCCGATGCGTCGCAAGACCTTCTGCGCCTGCTCGTGGCGGCCGACCTTCGCCAGCCAGCGCGGCGACTCCGGCACTGCCAGCATCAGCAGCAGGAAGGCCAGCGCCGGTACCAGTTCGGCGCCAAACATATAACGCCAGCCAACCTGTCCGTTCCAGCTGGCCAACAACTCCGCCTGACCGGCATTGGCGGCCACCGGATCGGCGATCAGCAGGTTGATCAACTGCGCTGCCAATACCCCGATCACAATGGTCAATTGGTTCACCGCAACGAAGCGACCCCGCTGTGCCGCCGGGCTGATTTCGGCGATATACACCGGCGACAGCGCCGAAGCCAGGCCAATGCCGACCCCGCCGACAATGCGGTAAATGATAAAGGCGTCAAAACTGGTGGCCACGGCGGTGCCCCAGGCCGAGATCACGAAGGTCAAGGCGGCAATCGCCAGCGGCAGCTTGCGGCCAAAACGATCCGACAGCAGGCCCGAGATCACCGCGCCGAAAATACAGCCCACCAGCGCCGAACTCATCGCCCAGCCTGACTGGGCGGGATCGGTGATGCCAAAATAGGCCTCGTAGAAAGGCTTGGCCCCGCCTATGACCACCCAGTCGTAGCCGAATAACAGGCCACCGCAAGCGGCGACCAGGCAGATAGTCCAGACATAGGGCATGTTCAGTTTATTCGTCACATTGGTCCCCTTTTGGGCATCAGTTGGCTAAAGTCTCGGCCAGCACGGTGAATAAACGCGCTTTGTCATGCGCAGGATTTATCGCCAGCAGCTCGCTTAACGTTTGCTGCGCTGCGGCTAACTGCCCTAACCCCAGCTGCGCCAAAGCCGTCACCAGCAGGCAGTGCTGTTGATGCGCCTGTTGCAGGTCATTGTCCAACGCCATCAAATCCGGCAGCGAAACGGCAAAGAAATCGGCGCCAGGCAACATCTCAGACTGCTGGCTTGCCCACTGCTGCATTTGGGTGAACTGCTGTTCGGCCTGTGCCGACTGCCCCAGTTGCTTGAGCGCCATGCCGCGATAGAACAAATAATCCACCGGTTGGTCGTTGTAGTAGCGGCTTTCAGCCAGTTCGCCGTGTCCCGCGCAGGCCTGTTGCCAGCAGGTGGCCGCTGCCTCGAGCTGGCCTTGCCGGGCAGCACAGATACCCAGCCAATAGTAGATATCGTTGTCGCTTTGCCCAGCCAGACGCCCTTCCCCCAGATTTTGCGGATAGTGCAACGCCGACTGCAGCAAATGCTGCGCCTGCTGCGGCGCTCCCTGTTGCAGTGCCTGGAATGCCAACCGTTGCAGATTGATCAGATACTGGCCGGTGACTTTGCCTTCACCACCTTCCCACGGGTGAAACTCACGCTGCTGCAGGATCCGTTGCGCGTCACTCAACCGATCGCACTGGTTGTAAAGGCTCAGCAATTCGGCGGTAAGGTCGTCACGCCGGGCCACTACCGGTAAATGTTGCTCCAACATCGCCAGCCGCTGAGCAGGTGCAGTACCGAGGCGTTTGTTCAGTTGATCCAGTTCAAACAGCAGCCGAGCGTCATCAGGTTGCAGAGCAAAGGCCTGCTGCAGATGCGCCAGCGCCACGTCATGCTGCTGGAGTTTATTGAAGGCGTAGATCCCCAGATTGCGCCAGGCGTCGGCAAACGTCGGCTCCCGCTCCACGCATTGCTGCCACAGCGCTACCGCCTGCGAGTAGTTGCGCTTGCTGTAATGGAAACAAGCCAACAGATACTGTGCAAAAACGCACTCCTGCAGTTGGCTTAGCATCTGCACTTCATTCAGGGTATTGGGGAAGCGCACCTGGTGGCCGAAGCCGTCGCGCGCCTGCGCCAACAACTGCCGATATTCCCGGTCACTTACCGCGCCTTTGCGCAGGCTGGCCAACATATAGCGCGGCAAGGTTTCCTGGCTGTCCAACAGCGTCAGTAACTCAATCGCCTGCTCTTTGGCTCCCCATTCACAGAGTTGACCGGCAATGTTTAGCGCATTGATCCCACGGCAACCGGTCACCGACCGCAGCCGTTGTAAATCGGCCTCGGCGTGAGTTTGCGCATAGCGCAGGTAATACAGGCTGTAATGCAGCGGACGGGCGACAAGCTGGTCATCGATATAGTCCAGGCTCTGTGCCCCTTTCCCCAGGCGTTGCAACAGCAGCGCTTTCAGGGCGATCAGCGGATAATGGCTGGCGTTAACACTCAGGCTGCTTTCACAAAACGCCAGCGCCTGCTGATACTCCCCGCGCCGCGCCGCGACCCGCGCCAGACCATAGAAACCGCCCGGTTTACCGTTACCACTCCAGATGGCGCGGTAGAAATCCTCGTAGGCCGCGTCGTCGTTACCCAATTGTTCCTGAGCGCAGGCACGAATCAGGCTGGCTAACCCGCACTGTGGGTTGCGGTTAAGGTTATGGGCTCGTGTCAGCGCGTCATCCGCGTAGGCAATCGCGCGTTGGAAATTGGCGCGGTTATATTCCAGCGTGGCCAGAGCCAAATTGCAGCGGTAATCAAGAGGATCCAGCGTCAGGCCCCGCTGGTAGTAATCGAACGCCGAACGGCTGGCATGGTGGTACTGCTCCAGATGCTGGCCGATAAACCAGGCTTCATCGGCGCTGACGATCTGTTCTGCCGCCAGTGGCGCTTTGGCGGGCTGCGGCAACTCGGTGCTTTCGCTCGCCTGATGCTGGCGATAGCTGAGTACGCTGCGGCCCTGGGCGTCCTGCAATTCAATCGTCAGGCGACCGGAGAAATCGCCGGTCATGGTCTCCAGCAGCGCCGCACCGGGGGTGAGATCAACGCGGCGGTCGAGCAGCAGCTGCTGATCGCTATCGCTGCGGATCACCAACCGGTGCTGCGCCAGCGGCGCGACCGCATACAATCCCCACACCAGTTGTCGCCCGTCGCTTTCCAGTTTTAGTGCGGCACGGGTGTTGGCGTTCTGCACCATGCCCAGGGTGTTGTAGGGCAGGAAATTCTGCACAAAGCATTTTTCTTCGTAGGCGTCGAGCCAGGTGAAATCCGGTTGGTTATCGGTGTAAACCCCGGTCATCAGCTCAATGTAAGGGCCGTTATTGTCGGTCAGATTGCGATCCCAGGCCTGGCCAAATTCGCCGTGGCCCCAGCTCCACTGTTTCTTGCCGGGCGACACATGGCGATCGGCGATGTGCAACAATCCGCCCTGCTCATCGTGGCTGTAAGCGCCTACAAAGTCATAGTCCGACTTATGCGCCATGTAAGACGTCGGTACCGGGATATTCTTGTAGCGCGAAATATCCACACCGGCCGAATAATCCACCTTGTAGTAGGTGCCGGTGGCAATAGGGAACGAAGAGACATCGCGCTTGCCATGGTCAAAAACGGCGGTCACATCCGGCGGGAATACGCTCTGGTGATCGTCTCCACCTTTCACCGCCGGGTTGGCCCACCACAGGAAATGGCGCGGCGTCGGGTTAGGGTTAAAAATCTTGGCGCTGATTTCAATCAGCGCGCGGTCAGGATACAGCGTGAAACCGGCCATCACCTGCAGCCCGCGCATCGGCTCCACCTCCCCCAGCCAGACGGTCTGCGCCCCGTTATCGTGCTGCTGGATCTGGCAGTCCACCGGCATATAGGTGGTCGGACGGTGGTGTTGCGGCCAGTTGAACTCGATCCCCCCTGAGATCCACGGCCCCAATAACCCCACCAGCGCCGGTTTCACTACCTCGTTGTGATAGACAAAATCGCGCTGCTGCACTTTGTCGTAAGCCCGATGAATACGCCCGCCCAGTTCCGGCAACAGCATCACGCGCAGGTAGTCGTTTTCCAGATATACCGCCTGATAGCGACGCAGAGATTTTTCACCGCTCAGGGTGTCAATAACGCCATAGGGATAAACCGCACCGGACGATCCCTGATAGACGCGGTTTTCCAGGAACATCGGGTGCGAGTCCTGTTCGCCCGTGCCGTAAGTGGGTAATTCAACCTGCTCTTGCCAAACCTTGACTGTCCCGTGCATGTTTTCCTCACTAAAAATACTGAAGGTTGCTTTTCAGGCAGTCTAAATGACAGAATCGGCTACTTTACGCGCTACCATCACGCAATACAGTAAACAGGGTTTAATGAATGGCATTGCAAGGGTTGAATAACCAACGGGTGCGCAATTTTAATAAACGGGTGCTGTGCGCGCTGCTGTATCGGGAAAAGGTGGCCAGTAAATCAACGCTGGCGCGGCTTTCACAGCTGTCTATTCCTGCCGTCGGCAAAATTCTCGATGAGCTGCAGGAAGAACGCCGGGTTGAGCACGACCAGCAGAATTTGCACCGCCGCGGTCTGGGCGGCGGCAGTTACCGCATCGCTGCCTCTGAGCAACGGATCCTGTGCCTGAACGTGTCGCCCTATCTGATTGAAAGCATCGTGGTGGATGGCCTGATCACGCCGTGCAGCGCCTTCACACCGCAACCGATCGTTGCCACCACGCCACAGGCGATGCTGCAGGAAATGGTGCAGATCTATCACCTGCACAGCCGACAACAGGGGATGCCGCTGAAAATAGCGCTGTCGATCCACGGCCAGGTAAACCCGCTCACCGGGGTGTCGCAGCGCATGCCACAGGCCCCCTGGGAAGGCCCGGTGGAGATAAAATACCTGCTGGAAGAGCGCCTGAAGACCGAGGTCCTGCTAGATAACGACTGCGTGATGCTGGGGCTGGCAGAAAAGTGGCAAAATAACGCTAACGCGCAGGACTTCTGCGTGATTAACGTCGATTACGGCATCGGCTCGTCGTTCGTGATCAACCAGCAGATTTACCGGGGCAGCCTGTTCGGCAGCGGCCAGATTGGCCACACCATCGTCGATCCCGATGGTGGCCTGTGCTCCTGCGGCCGTTACGGCTGTCTGGAAACCATCGCATCACTGTCGGCACTGAAGAAAAAAGCGCGCATTCAGCTAAAAGTCACCCCCAGAGCGCAACACGAAGGCGAAAGGCTTAAAACCCCCACCACCGCCGAGCTGATCGCCCGTTATCATCAAGGGGACCCCGCGTTGCAGGTGTTGGTGCAACGCGCCGCCCAAGCGATTGGCCTGAGCCTGTATAACTTCCTTAACATCTTAAATATTAACCGTATTTATCTTTATGGCCGTAGCTGTGGCTTCGGTCAGGCCTGGCTGGAGACCATCATCAGCCAGACCGGGTTCAACCCCTTCGATCGTCACGATCAGATCCAGACTCAGGCAACGCATATCGGCTTTGGCCAACTCACGCGCGCGCAGCAGGTGATGGGAATTGGCTATCTGTATGTCGAACAGGCACTGACGGAGATGCTATGATGCCGACTTTTATCCCAGCAAAAACAATACGGAGCACCATGAAACCCACCCTACGACACTGGTCGCGCGCAGGCGTGATATGCCTGATGCTGATCCTGGCCGGTTGTTCCAGCAAAAAACCGCGTACCAGTTATGATGCTCATGCCTTTGACGACGCGATTGAGGATGCTGCGGATAAATACGATGTCGATCAAAAACTGATCGCTGCGATGATCAAGGTCGAGTCCGGTTTTAACCCGGCGGCAATCAGCCGCTCCAATGCTATCGGGTTGATGCAGTTGAAAGCCGACACCGCCGGCTGTGACGCCTATCGCTACAAAGGGAAACGTGGCTGTCCGGACGACGACGATCTGCTGGATCCGGATACCAATATCGACCTCGGCGCAGCCTATCTGGCCGTGTTGCAAAAACAGCAGCTTAAAGGCATCGACGATCCTGTCACGCTGCGTTATGCCACCATCATCGCCTACGTCAACGGCACCGGTGCGCTGCTGCGGACCTTCTCCAGCAACCGCCAGCAAGCCATTTCGATGATTAACAATCTGTCACCGGAAGCCTTTAACTGGCACGTGCGCAAGTATCATCCCGCCCCGCAGGCGCCGCGCCACTTGATGAAGGTAGAAGCGGCCTACGAGCAGCTCTGATTTTCAAAAGCAAAAAAGGAGAACCCGAGGGTTCTCCTTTTCATTTAAGTCAGTGCCGAGCCGTTATGGCTTGCCGTTACGAATCGGCTTGCGCGGCGGCTTGTTGGACGGCGTACGCTGACGGGTGATGTCGGTGTGCTTGGTCAGCGCCGGGCGGGTATGACGCTGCAAGCGCTTGGCTTCGCGCTGTTCGTCAATGCTCGGTGCCGGCACCAGACACTCGCGACGGCTGCCGATCAGGTGCTTCATGCCCATTTCTTCCAGGGCGGTGCGGATCATCGCCCAGTTGGCCGGGTCGTGGTAACGCAACAGCGCCTTGTGCAGGCGACGCTGACGATCGCCTTTCGGTATCACCACATCCTCACTCTTATAACCCACTCTGCTCAACGGGTTTTTGCCGCTGTAATACATGGTGGTGGAGTTCGCCATCGGTGACGGATAGAAGTTCTGCACCTGATCGAGACGGAAACGGTTTTTCTTCAACCACAGCGCCAGATTCACCATATCCTCATCGCGGGTGCCCGGATGCGAGGAGATGAAATACGGGATCAGATACTGCTCTTTGCCCGCCAGCTTGGAGTAATGGTCAAACAGCTGTTTAAACCGGTCGTAGCTGCCCATGCCCGGCTTCATCATTTTCGACAGCGGGCCTTCTTCGGTGTGTTCCGGCGCAATCTTCAGGTAGCCGCCAACGTGGTGGGTAGCCAGCTCTTTGATATAGCGCGGATCTTCCACCGCCAGATCGTAACGCACACCAGAGGCGATCAGGATCTTCTTGATGCCCTCCAGCGAGCGCGCACGGCGATACAGCTTGATGGTCGGTTCGTGGTTGGTGTCCATGTAGGTGCAGATTTCCGGGTACACGCACGAGGCGCGGCGGCAGGTCTGCTCAGCGCGCGGGTTGGTACAGCGCAGCATGTACATGTTGGCGGTCGGGCCGCCCAAATCGGAGATCACACCGGTAAAGCCCGGTACTTTGTCACGAATTTCTTCGATCTCGCGAATAATGGAGTCTTCCGAACGGCTCTGGATGATGCGCCCTTCGTGCTCGGTGATCGAACAGAATGAACAGCCGCCATAGCAACCGCGCATGATGTTGACCGAGAAGCGGATCATGTCATAGGCAGGAATGGTTTCCTTGCCGTAGGAAGGGTGCGGAATACGCTGGTACGGCAGGGCAAACACGCTGTCCATTTCCGGCGTGGTCAGCGGGATCGCCGGTGGGTTGATCCACACGTAACGGTCGCCGTGCGACTGCATCAGCGCACGGGCACAGCCAGGGTTGGTTTCATGGTGCAGAATGCGCGAAGTGTGCGCATACAGGACCTTGTCGGCCTTCACCTTTTCAAATGACGGCAGCAACACGTAGGTTTTTTCCCACGGCTTGGGCTTGGCGGCGCGCACGGTGACCGGTTTGGCCTCCGGCTCCGGTTTACCGCCGTCAGCACACGGCAGATCGTCGCCGTAAGGGTTCGGGATAGGCTCAATGCGGCCCGGCTTGTCCAAACGGGTAGAATCCACCCCGGTCCAGCCCGGCAACGCACCCTTGCGCATCACCGCGGTGTTGCGGATGTCGTGGATCTCGCTGATTTTCTCGCCCGCAGCCAGGCGGTGCGCCACTTCCACCAGCGGACGCTCGCCGTTGCCGTAAATCAGCATGTCAGCTTTGGAGTCCACCAACACCGAACGGCGTACGGTATCAGACCAGTAATCGTAGTGAGCGATACGACGCAGGCTGGCTTCGATGCCGCCCAGCACGATCGGTACGTCTTTATAGGCTTCTTTACAGCGTTGACTGTAAACCAGCGTCGCGCGATCCGGACGTTTGCCGCCCACGTTGCCGGCGGTGTAGGCATCATCGTGACGCAGTTTGCGATCGGCGGTATAACGGTTGATCATCGAGTCCATGTTGCCGGCGGTGATGCCGAAGAACAGGTTCGGTTTGCCCAACCGCATGAAATCTTCTTTATTGCTCCAGTCCGGCTGCGCAATGATGCCGACGCGGAAGCCCTGCGCTTCCAACATGCGGCCGATGATCGCCATACCAAAACTCGGGTGGTCGACATAGGCGTCACCACTGATAATGATCACATCGCAGCTATCCCAGCCCAGTTGATCCATCTCTTCGCGCGACATCGGTAAAAATGGCGCGGTGCCATAACATTCGGCCCAATAAGGCTTATAGGAAAACAATTCACGATCGGGTTGGATCAGGCTGGTAGTGCTCATTCTGGTGCTCTTTCACAGGTTAATTAATCGCCGGGCGGCGATTATACGCACTAGTGACAAAAAGAGCATGGTTATTTCACGCCTTCGCCACAGCATCTCGGGCTTCCCTCTCGACTCCACGCGCCTGCGCGGTCATCATAGCGCATTCTGTTCGGCCCACCGGCCGACAGCGGAGGAGATCAATGAGTGAGTTTTTAGCAGTAAAACCGATTCTGGCCCTGGGCAGCGCGATCGTTGAGGTGACGCTGACGCAGGAGCAAAAAATAGGTGGCTGCGCGTTTAATGTTGCGCGGGCGCTGAAGCGCCTGCAGGTCCCGGTGCTCAACGGTATGCCGGTCGGCAATGGAGTATGGGGCGCGGCGATTGAAGCCGAGATGGAAAGTTTAGGCCTGCAGGTACTGCTGCGCCATGGCCAGATGGACAACGGCCGCCGTCTGTCACAGATGCAACCCAACGGCGAGTCGCTGTCGGTGATCGAGCCCGGCTGCGAAACCCAGTGGAATAAAGCCCAGTTGGGCACGCTGCCCCTGAGCGAAGACACGCTGATTTACATCAGCGGCGAGCAGTTGGCCGGAGAAAGCGGCGAGGCGGTACGTGAATGGTTAACACGCTTGCCGTTTGACCAGTGGCGGCTGATTGATCCCGGCCCGGGCATCGCTCAATTGGATGAAGATTTCTTTGCCATGCTCAGCGACAGCCACACCCTGCTGACGCTGAACCGAAATGAAGTGGTCACGCTCTGCGGCGCAGGCGATGCGCTCACTCTGGCCCAGCAGTTTGCCACCGCGCGCAATATCACGCTGATCTGTCGGTTGGATTGCGATGGCGTCTGGATTTGCCGTGGCGACACCCCGCCGCTCCAGATAGCGGCCTATCCGGTGAACGTCGTCGATACTCTGGGTGCGGGCGACGCCCACTGTGCCGGCCTGCTGGCCGGGCTCTCCGCCGGTTGGCCATTGCCGCAAGCGGTCGATCTGGCTAACCGCGTGGCCGCCTGCGTGGTAGCAACCCAAGGTGCAAGCGACGGGCCAGACTGGCAACAGCTGCAACAGTGTTTCCCCGACGTTTGACGCCTAATGGGCGCGGTTTGCGCGCCCCTCTTCTTTTTCTAATGCGCTCGCTCTACCGGCCCGACATATTCTTCCGGCCGGTGCTGATAGTTGAAGGTCAGCGCAAAAATGATCCCCAGCACTAACGTATACAGCGCGAAGATCAACCAGATGCTCTGCCAATCTTTGACGCCGTCGTGGGTGAAGAAATCTACCACTTCGCCGCTGGCTATCGCCCCCAGATACGCGCCGATACCGTTGACCATGGTCATGAATAGCCCCTGCGCACTGGCGCGGATGCGGCTATCGGCCTCTTTCTCAACGAAGATGGCCCCGGAGATATTAAAGAAATCAAAGGCACAGCCGTAAACGATCATCGACAGCAGCAACAGCACAAAGCCGAAACCAACCGGGGTCCCATAGGCCAGGAACAGAAAGCGCAGCGTCCAGGCCGCCATGCTGATCAGCATCACCTGTTTGATGCCGTATCGACGCAGGAAGAACGGAATGGTGAGGATAAAGAACACCTCGGAGATTTGTGACAACGACAACAGCACCGCCGGGTATCTGACGCTTATGCTGTCCTGATACAGCGGGTTGCTCGCGAAATCATGCAGGAAGGGATTGCCGAAGGTGTTGGTGATCTGCAGTGCCGCGCCCAACAGCATGGCAAACAGGAAAAACAGCGCCATACGCCGCTGGCGAAACAGCACCAACGCGTCCAGCCCCAGCACGCTGAACCAGCTTTTCGATTTTTCGACTTTGCTGGTCGGGCAATTCGGCAGCGTCAGAGAATAGCAGGCCAGCAACAGTGACATGGCAGAAGCCAGATACAGCTGCATATTGCTCAGCTCAATTCTGCTAAAGCCGATTAGCCACATCGCCACAATAAAGCCCAGGGTGCCGTACACCCGCACCGGGGGGAAATCTTTCACCGTGTCGTAACCGTGCTTTTCCAGGCAGAAATAGGCAATGGCGTTGGAAAGCGAAATGGTCGGCATATACACCATGGCGTTGAACAACATGACCCAGAACATCACCATCGGCTGCTCAACCTGGGCGGCGCAATACAGCGCAAGCGCACCGAACAGATGACAGAGCGCGTACAGGTAATTGGCCCTGATCCAGCGGTCGGCAAGAATGCCCGCCAGCCCCGGCATAATCAGCGCCGCGACGCCTTTGGCGCTGTACACCATGCCCACCTGCAATCCGCTGAAATGCAGGGTATTAATCATGTAAGATCCCAGCGTAACCAGCCAGGCACCCCAAATAAAAAACTGCAGAAAAACCATTACCTTCAGTCGCGTTTTTATTGCCATCACCATCACCTTATTATTTTGATTAAAACGATGATTCACGCGGCCAGGCCCCTGCACCTCGCCGCGGGGGAATTTGCAGCGTTACAGCGTTTTGAAGAACTCACGGATCAGGCGCATAAAGTCTTCTGCCGCCAGGGCCGCGCAGCTCAGCGTTTGCTCGTGGGACAGTGGCGTATCGGACAGCCCTTCGGCGTAGTTGGTCATCGCCGAAACCACCAGTACTTTCAGCCCGCAATGGCGCGCCGAGAGCACTTCCGGCACGATGGACATGCCGACCACGTCGCACCCCAGCGTTTGCATCATGCGAATTTCAGCCGGTGTTTCGAAGTTGGGCCCGGTGTAAGCGGCAAACACCCCTTCCGCCAGCGGAATACCCACGCGCTGGGCCACCTGCGTCAGTTGAGCACGCAATTCGCGATCGTAGGCATTGGCCAGGCTGAAAAAGCGCGGACCAAAACGCTCATCGTTATCGCCAACCAACGGCGATTCGGGCATAAAATTGATGTGATCGGTGAGGGCCACCAGGCTGCCCGGCGGCACCGACTGGCGCAACGAACCGGCGGCGTTGGTCGCCAGCAGGAATTCGCAGCCCAACAGTTTGAAGGTACGTACGGCAGTGGTCATCACCTGCATACCGCGCCCTTCATAGTAATGACCGCGCCCTTTCATGCACACGACAGGAACACCTTCCAGCCAGCCGGCAACCAACTGGCCGGCATGCCCCACCACGCTGCTGACCGGGAAACCCGGCAGTTCGGCGTAGTCGATGGTCAGGGTGTCGGTCATCACCTCCGCCAACGCCCCCAAGCCGGAGCCCAGAATCAAAGCCGCTCGCGGTTGGAAGCCCGGCAGGCGGGCGCGGATAGTTTCAGCACAGGAAAAAGCATCTTCTTGATTAAACATAGTATTCTCATCTGTGGAAGGGTGAAATAATCCCCATAGTAGAGAGCGATGCGCACCGGCGACCAATACATTATTGGCGGCTGATTTATTCCATTCACCTATAAATTGCTCGCATCAGGAGGCCATCATCAACCTAAAGCAGCCACAGCAACTGCCGGATCCCAGCCGGATTAACTTCCGCCTGCTGCACTATTTTCGCGTGGTGGCGGAAGAGATGAACTTCACCCAGGCCGCACTGCGGCTGAACATCTCCCAACCCCCGCTCAGCAAACACATCAAAGAGCTGGAGAGCCAACTGGGCGTAGAGCTGTTCAAACGCACCACCCGCTCGATGGCGCTGACGCTGGCGGGCCGAACCTTGTTTCACAACGTCGAGATGCTATTGGATCAGGCGGGTAATGCACTCAATCAGGTGCAGCAATTGGGGCGTGGCGAAGCGGGCCATATGGTGATCGGCATGGTCGGCACATCGGTGTGGGGTGGGCTGATACCGGCGCTGAAGCGCTTTACCGAACAAACGGCCAACGTCACCTGGGCGTTGAACGAACTGACACCCGGCCAGCAAATAACGGCGCTGCAAAAACGTCATATTGATATCGGCGTGTGGCGAGAAGCCAGGGAACAGATATTACCGGGGCTGGCATGCCAACTGCTGGCACGGGAGAACATTGCGCTGGTGCTACCGCTCGATCACCCGCTGGCACAGGCGGAAAGCCTGCCGCTGGCGGCGCTGCGGCATGAAAAATTCATCGTGCTGCCGCCTCATGAGGCCAGTCTGGGGCTATATCTGCACAACCTGTGTTTGCAGCAGGGGTTCAAACCGGATATCGCCTATCAGGTCAACGAACCGCAAACCCTGATGGCGCTGGTGGCCGAAGGCTATGGCATCACGCTGTTGCCGGACAGCTACGGCCGCATTCCGTGGCCCGGCGTGCGTTTTTGCCCGCTGCAGCAGGCACCGTCAGCGGATTTGTACGCCATTTACCATGCCGACAGCGCGACGCCGGTGGTGCAGGCCTTTCTGACGATGTTGGGTACGGCAGCTTAGCGCCGTACCCAGCGGGTTTAGAGTGCAGGCTGCACCATAAACTGGCCTGCGCTGCCGCGATCTGCCATTTCCAGCGTCTGGCTGTAGTAGAGGAACGGGAAATGTTCTGAGGTGGACTGATTGAAGTAAACCAACAGCTCAACGTCTCCGTCGATCCACACCGTGTCTTTCCAACCGCGATCTTCCGCCATTGGCTGCGCACCGTTAACGCGCTTGACCAGGAACTGTACGCCCTGAATGTGGAACGCCTGCGGGGTATCCGCATGGATATTCCAGCGCTCCCAGCTCCCCTGCTGAGTTTGCACATCGATGCGGTTCATGTCCCAGATCGCCCCGTTGATCCCGGCCTGGCTGTCGCCCAAACGGAATTCGCGGGTGCGGCTGACGCTGCCGTCCAACAGTTGATCGGCCAACAAGCGCATCGGCAGGTTATCGGTCACCAACGGCAACAGCCCGGTCGGTTTCAGCGTCAGCACCTGGGTAGAGACCAGAATGCTCGAAGGTTCAAACAAGCCGCGCAGGCGATCCATAATGCCTGCCGCTTCGCCGGCGGTGATCGTCACCTCATCGCCTTTTGACATGTCGATCAACACTTCACGACGTTCGCCCGGTGCCAGCGAAAGCTGCTGTACCGCGACCGGCGCAGGCAAGAAGCCCTGATCGCTGGCGATCACGTTGAGCGGTCGGCCGTCACTCAGTTGCAGCATGTAGCGACGCGAGTTGGAAGCATTAAGCAGGCGTAGGCGCACCCAACCGCGGGAGACTTCGATATAAGGATTTTGTACGCCGTTAACCAACAGCGTATCGCCGACAAAGCCCCCCTGCGACGGCGGGTCATATTCCGGCGTGCCGAAGTTATCGAGGCGCTTGTCCTGAATGATTAGCGGGAAGTCATCTACGCCATAGTGATTCGGCAAAGGCAGCGATTTGCTGACCTCGTCTTCGACCAGCCACAGCCCGGTCAAGCCATTGTAAACATGCGGCGCCATGCGGTTCGGGGTGCTGGCGTGATACCAGCAGGTGGCCGCATTCTGGCGGATCGGCAGCACCGGCGACCAGTCAACGTTGGGAGACATCATGCGCGGCGCGCCCCCCATCAACGTACCCGGCACTTGCAGGCCGCTGATGGTCATCGCCACCGGCTCCGGCAGGCGGTTGCTGTAAATCAGCTTTACGTCATCACCGTTGTAAACCCGCACCGTCGGCCCAAGGTACATGCCGTTGATGCCCCACACCGACGCCTTGCGGTTATCCATAAATGCCCAGTGGGCACGCTGTAAGGTTAAAAACAGCGGTTGCCCACGGCGGGATTCCAGCAACGGGGGGACAGGTAACGGGGTCTGCGTTCCGCTCGCCTCAGCCCTCAGCGGCACGGCTCCCGCGCACAGCGCCAAGCCCGATGCCTGAATAAACTGACGTCGACTGAGTGACATATTTTCTCCATGAAAAGCAATGACTAAACCGTGTGCAAAGACCGGGCCCCTGTTAATCAGATTAGCAGGAGCCCCGGCGTTAACGGCATTTGGCGCCGTTTAAAAGTTCATTCTTTGAAGCCGGTAGGAATATTATTTTCCGGCGGCATTGCGCTGGGCGACTTCCGCATCCAGCTCGGCGATTTTCGCCAGCATCAGCTCATGGCAATGGGCCGCCAGCTCACGCACATTTTCTCTACCGTAGCCGCTGATATCGACCGGCTCCAACATTTCGACAATCGCATGACCATTATTCCAACGGTTAAGATTAATTTTACCGCTGGTGGTGGAAACGCAGATGGGCACAATCGGCACCCCGGCGGCGATTGCCGCATGGAATGCGCCGGTTTTAAACGGCATCAGCCCGCGCCCGCGGCTGCGGGTGCCTTCAGGAAACATCCAGATCGAAATGTCGCGTTTTTTAAACTGTTCGGCGACCTGTGCAATGGTGCCGTGCGCTTTGGCGCGGTTATCACGGTCAATCAGCAGGTTACCGGTCAGCCAATACAGTGGACCAAAGAACGGCACCCACAGCAGGCTCTTTTTACCCACGGTCACGGTACGCGGCTGCACCGCTTTGGCGGCGGTCACCATATCGTAGTTATTCTGGTGGTTGGCGATATAAATGCAGTTGCCATTTTTGGCCGCATCGGCCGGTACGCGGACTTCCACCTTCAAACCGAATAACCCGGAAAGGCGGCCAAACAGGTGACCGAAGGTCGCCACATGGCGAGGATCGCGCGGGCTGAACAAACAGTAAATAGAACCGAAGATGCACACCAAAATACAATACAGAGTGGCAAGAATGGCACGCAAAATTAATAACATAACAACCTCATTAGCACACTGCCGACACAGCCTGAAACGCTGCGCAGGTCCCTTTTTCACTTCATACTTGAAGCTGCATCTGTGTTGGCTGCGTCCGCGCACCCCAGTCACTTAGTTTACTAAGCTCCCAGGGATTTACGGCCTTGCCGCCTTGATGCAACTCCAATTATTTTGGGTAAACTCATTCTTTGATTGCAGGGGCTGAAAACCTGCCCTGCATTTTTTTGCTATTTTCCCGCCAGCCGGCGATACGCACAATAATTTTATGCAGAGAAATGTTAACTATTTGAAAATAATTGCCGGTTGCGTGAAAAAAAGCGGGCGCAATATGCTGCGCCCGCTTGTTATTCCCTCAGGGTTACTCTTCGCTGTCGCCCGTCGGCGCTCGTGCAGGCGCGTCGATCTCTACGCGATCGATACGCTGCAGGCCACGTGGCAGTGAGGTGCCTTTACGGCCCCGCTCCGCACGGAACTTCTGCAAATCTTCCGGACGCAGCGTCAGCTTGCGTTTACCCACATGCAGCGTCACAGAGGTCTGCGGCGGCAACACGAACAGCCATGTCAGCTTGTCTTCACCGGAGGCGGCCTGCGCCGACGGGATAGAGACGATCTTGTTACCCTTGCCCTTCGACAGCTGAGGCAGATCGGCAACCGGGAACAGCAGCATGCGACCGGCTGCGGTGATCGACAGCAGCATATCGTCGTCGCCGTGGATCTCCATCGGCGCCAGCGCTTTGGCGTTGTCCGGCAGAGTAATCATCGCCTTGCCGGCACGGTTGCGTGCCACCAAATCGTTGAAGGTACAAACGAAGCCGTAGCCGGCGTCGGAAGCCATCAGCAGTTTTTGGTCGTCCGCCGCCATCAGCACCTGCTCAATGGTGGCGCCCGGCGGTGGCGTCAGCTTACCGGTCAGCGGCTCGCCCTGCCCGCGTGCCGAAGGCAGCGTCAGCGGATCAAGCGCGTAGCTGCGTCCGGTGGAGTCGATAAACACCACCGGCTGGTTGGTTTTGCCGCGCGCCGCGCTGCGGAAGCTGTCGCCCGCCTTGTAGCTCAGGCCGCTTGGGTCGATATCGTGGCCCTTGGCGCTGCGCACCCAGCCCATTTCAGACAGCACAATGGTCACTGGCTCTGAAGGTACGAAGTCGTGCTCACTCATCGCCTTGGCTTCCGAACGCTCGGTAATCGGCGAGCGGCGATCGTCGCCGTAGGCCAATGCATCGGCCTGGATCTCTTTCTTGATCAGAGTGTTCAGCTTGCGCTCGGAGGCCAGCAGCGCCTGCAGTTGATCGCGCTCTTTGGCCAGTTCGTCCTGCTCACCGCGGATCTTGAACTCTTCCAGCTTCGCCAAATGGCGAAGTTTCAGTTCGAGGATGGCTTCGGCCTGAGTGTCTGAAATACCAAAACGCGCCATCAGCACCGGCTTGGGTTCGTCCTCAGTACGGATGATGTTGATCACTTCATCGATATTGAGGAACGCCACCAGCAAACCTTCGAGGATGTGCAGGCGTTTCAGCACTTTTTCCAGGCGGTAATTCAGGCGACGGCGTACCGTATCGCGACGGAACGCCAGCCACTCGGTCAGGATTTCTACCAGCCCCTTGACCTGCGGGCGGTTGTCCAGACCGATCATGTTCATGTTGATGCGGTAGCTGCGTTCCAGATCGGTGGTCGCAAACAGGTGGTTCATCACCTGTTCCAAATCGATACGGTTGGAACGTGGCACGATCACCAGCCGCGTTGGGTTCTCGTGATCGGATTCATCACGCAGATCTTCAACCATCGGCAGCTTTTTGGCGCGCATCTGGCTGGCAATCTGCTCCAGCACCTTGGCGCCGGAAACCTGGTGCGGCAAGGCGGTAATCACCGCGCTGCCGTCTTCTTTCTTCCAAACGGCGCGCATACGCACTGAACCGCGGCCATTTTGATAGATTTTGCGAATTTCGTCGCGCGGCGTGATGATCTCGGCTTCGGTAGGGAAGTCAGGCCCCTGCACGAACTCGAGCAGGTCTTCAAGCGAAGCGCCCGGCCGCTCGAGCAGCTCCACCGCAGCGGCGGCCACTTCACGCACGTTGTGCGGAGGGATATCGGTCGCCATGCCCACGGCAATGCCGGTGGTGCCGTTCAGCAGAATGTTGGGCAGACGTGCCGGCAACATCTTCGGTTCTTGCATAGTGCCGTCAAAGTTCGGCACCCAGTCAACGGTGCCCTGACCCAGCTCGGCCAGCAACACTTCCGCATATTTGGACAAGCGCGATTCGGTATAACGCATCGCGGCGAAGGATTTCGGATCGTCCGGCGCACCCCAGTTCCCCTGGCCGTCTACCAGCGGATAGCGATAAGAGAATGGCTGCGCCATCAATACCATAGCTTCATAACAGGCGCTGTCGCCGTGCGGATGGTATTTACCCAGCACATCACCGACGGTACGGGCGGATTTTTTGAATTTGGCGCTGTTGCTCAGCCCCAGTTCCGACATGGCGTAGATGATGCGGCGTTGTACCGGCTTCAAACCGTCACCGATGTACGGCAACGCCCGATCCATGATGACGTACATGGAATAGTTCAGATAGGCGTTTTCAGTGAATGTGTGCAGCGGTAAACGCTCTACACCGTCATGAGTCAGATCACTCATTACTCAATTATCCTCAGACCGTGGCTTGGCAATCCCTGGACGACAAAGGGTTGATTCTGCCTGC
Source organism: Serratia sp. AXJ-M (assembly GCF_046531865.1). NCBI lineage: Bacteria > Pseudomonadati > Pseudomonadota > Gammaproteobacteria > Enterobacterales > Yersiniaceae > Serratia > Serratia sp. AXJ-M. The sequence continues at coordinate 4,562,666 of NZ_CP059394.1, forward strand.
GATAGTAACCCATCAGCAGGGTAGCTGTCACAGATGGCACAGCAATCATCCGGCGAAGCCGGTGTATCAGGCAGTTTTGTGCAAAATAGCGCTATGCGGTGGTGCATTTATTGACTCACAGTCAACACTGTTGTGCGCTGGATCGCATTTTTACTTGTATTGCTAACGATTACACTGCTTCTCAGCGAAATGTTTCCCGCCCCCGGCGCGGAGAACATCACACATTCTAATTCTGACAGGAGCCGTGAATAATGAGCAATATCCTGATTATCAATGCTAAAAAGCAGTTTGGCCATTCCAACGGCGAACTCAATCAAACCCTGAGCGACGTGGCGGAAAGCTTCCTGCGCGATGTACCGCACCAGGTGCAGGTCACCGTCGTCGACGACGGTTACGACATCGAAGCCGAGGTGCAAAAATACCTGTGGGCCGACGTGGTGATTTATCAAATGCCGGGCTGGTGGATGGGCGAGCCGTGGATCCTGAAAAAATACATCGATGAAGTGTTCACCGCCGGGCACGGCAGCCTGTACGCCAGCGACGGTCGTACCCGCTCAGACGCCGGCAAGAAGTACGGCTCCGGCGGCCTGATCCAGGGCAAGAAATACATGCTGAGCCTGACCTGGAACGCCCCGCTGGAAGCCTTTACCGACCCGGACCAGTTCTTCCATGGCGTCGGCGTCGACGGCGTGTATCTGCATTTCCATAAGGCCAATCAGTTCCTGGGAATGGAAGCGCTGCCGACCTTTATCTGTAATGATGTGATTAAACAACCGGATATCGACAGCGACATCGCACGTTATCGCGCGCATCTGACCGAAATTTTTGCTTAACTGATAGGTTATTCCCGAGATAATTCAAGTTGCATCAAGGCGGCAACCAAACGCATCCGCGGGAGCGTACAAGTGGTACGTGACCGGGGTAAATACGGACAGCCAACAAAGAGGCTGCTTGAAGTATGATGGGAATACACGTCAACCAATGAGGTAATGATGATCACCGTAATTGCAGAAATCAAAACCAAGCCGGGCCACCGTGAAACGGTTCTGAAGGCGATTGAGAAACTGGTCCCGCTGGTACTGGCAGAAGATGGCTGTAGCGAATACACGCCGATGATCGACAGCCACACCCAGGCGCCATGGCAGAAGCTGTCGCCGGACTCGGTGTTTATGCTGGAGAAATGGGCCAGTCAGGCGCATCTGGAAAAGCATCTGGATATCGCTCACATGCACCGTCATCGTGACACCATCAAAGACAGCGTGCTGGGCGTGACCATCCACGTGCTGGGCAACGCCCTGTAAGACCGGTTGGGAACAGCCAGTCGTTTTCTACAGCGTCTGCGCATCAATATGCGCACTGACGTAGTCCAGAAAACAGGTAATACGCGCCGCCAACTGGGTATTGCGGTAATACACCGCATTAATCGGTTGGCGCACATCCAGCGTTTCCTGTTCCAGCAAGGGTATCAGTCGCCCCGCACGCTGATCGTCTCGCGTCATAAAATCCGCCAATTGCACTATCCCTTCCCCCCGTAACGCCAACTGACGCAGGGTTTCACCGCTGGAAGCCGAGATTGTCGGGGTAATGGCAAAATGCTGCGCCTGCTGATAGCGCAACGGCCACAGGTTGAGCGACTCCGGCTGGGTGAACCCGAGCAGACAGTGCTCGCGCAGTGCTTCCACGCTGCCCGGCGTACCATAACGCGCGAGGTATTCCGGGCTGGCGAGAATACGCAAGCGGCTGGAGCCCAACAGACGTGCATGAATGGTCGAGTCCCGCAGCGCGCCAATGCGAATGGCAATGTCGGTGCGCTTTTCCAGTAGATCGATGATCAGGTTATCGGTATTCAGTTCCAGTTCAATCTGCGGATAGCTTTGCCGGAAGCCGGCCACCAGCGGCACGATCACGTGTTCCATAAACGGAGCGGCAGCGTTGACCCGCAGTTTCCCGGCAGGGATCAACCTGCGCAACGCCATTTGCTCTTCGGCATTTTCCACCGAATGGATAATCTCACGCGCGTGGCTGAGAAAATTCTGGCCTTCTTCGGTCAGCTCCAGTCGACGCGTGGTGCGGCGCATCAGGGTCGTATCGAGTTTTTTTTCCAACCGGCTGAGTGCGCGGCTGATGCCGGAGGTGGTCTGACCGAGCTGTTCGGCTGCGGCAGTGATGGAGCCGCTGTCAACGACGGTGGTAAAGGCCAGTAACTCTTCGAGGGTGATTTTCATGCATGCCGCCCAGAGTGGTCGGGTGCCGCACGCAGCGCCCCTGCGGAAAGAAGGCCCGGCGGGGAAGCCGGGCCTGACAGTCAGACAGAAAGCTCGGCCATATCGCCTTTGTCCTGCAGCCAGTTACGGCGGTCTTCTGAACGCTTCTTGGCCAGCAGCATATCCATCATCGCCAGCGTCTGATCCACATCGTCGTCACTCACCGTCAATTGCACCAGACGGCGGGTATTCGGATCGAGCGTGGTTTCACGCAGCTGCAATGGGTTCATCTCGCCCAGCCCTTTAAAGCGCTGAACGTTAGGCTTGCCCTTTTTGCGCTTCAACTGCTCCAGCACGCCGGCTTTCTCTTCTTCGTCCAGCGCGTAGTACACCTCTTTGCCCAGATCGATACGGTACAGAGGCGGCATCGCCACATACACGTGGCCGCCCTTCACCAGCGAACGGAAGTGACGCACGAACAGCGCGCACAGCAGCGTGGCAATGTGCAAACCGTCGGAGTCCGCATCCGCCAGGATACAGATTTTACCGTAACGCAGTTGGCTAAGATCTTCGCTGTCCGGGTCAATGCCGATCGCCACGGAAATGTCGTGCACTTCCTGCGAGGCCAGCACTTCGTCCGAAGACACTTCCCAGGTGTTGAGGATTTTGCCTTTCAGCGGCATGATCGCCTGATATTCGCGATCGCGCGCCTGCTTGGCTGAACCGCCCGCCGAGTCCCCTTCTACCAGGAACAGTTCGGTCATGTTCAGATCCTGCGACGTACAGTCGGCCAGTTTGCCCGGCAATGCCGGCCCGCTGGTCAGCTTCTTGCGCACCACTTTTTTGGCGGCACGCAAACGCCGCTGGGCGCTGGAAATCGCCAACTCGGCCAATTGTTCCGCCGCCTGAACGTTCTGGTTCAGCCACAGGCTGAAGGCGTCTTTCACCACGCCGGAAACGAAGGCCGCGCACTGGCGCGACGACAAACGTTCTTTGGTCTGGCCGGCGAACTGCGGATCCTGCATCTTGACCGACAACACATAGGCGCAGCGGTCCCAGATATCTTCGGCGGACAGCTTAACGCCGCGCGGTAGAATATTGCGGAATTCGCAGAACTCACGCATCGCGTCCAGCAGGCCCTGACGCAGGCCGTTGACGTGGGTACCGCCCTGCATGGTCGGGATCAGGTTGACGTAGCTTTCGGTCAGTAGTTCACCGCCTTCCGGCAGCCACAGCAACGCCCAGTCCACCGCTTCGGTATCACCGGAGAAGTTACCGACAAAGGCCGCTTCCGGCAGGGTGATCAAGCCGTTGACCGCTTCCATCAGGTAATCGGTCAGGCCGTCCTGATAGCACCAACGTTGCTCGGTGTTGTTCAGCTTGTCGATGAAGTAAATTTCAACGCCGGGGCACAGCACCGCTTTGGCCTTCAGCAGGTGGCTGAGGCGCGATACCGAGAAACGCGGGCTGTCGAAGAACTGCTCGTCAGGCCAGAAGTGGATACTGGTGCCGGTATTGCGCTTGCCGCAGCTGCCGGTCACCGCCAATTCCTGCACCTTGTCGCCGTTTTCGAAGGCAATGCTGTAAACGTTACCGTCACGCTTGACGTTGACTTCCACCCGTTTCGACAGGGCGTTAACCACCGAGATCCCCACGCCGTGCAGACCGCCGGAGAACTGGTAGTTTTTATTGGAGAATTTACCGCCGGCGTGCAGACGACACATGATCAACTCAACCGCAGGTACGCCTTCTTCAGGGTGGATATCCACCGGCATGCCGCGGCCGTCGTCGATCACTTCCAGTGACTGATCGGCGTGCAAAATCACGTCGATGCGCTTGGCGTGACCGGCCAAAGCTTCATCGACACTGTTATCTATCACCTCTTGGCCGAGGTGATTGGGGCGCGTCGTGTCGGTATACATGCCGGGACGACGGCGCACTGGTTCTAGACCGCTGAGTACTTCAATGGCATCAGCGTTATAGCTGGATTGAGTCATCGTTGATTATTTTTTCGTGGTTAAAGGAAGGTGCCGGAACCGTCTGCTCAGACAGCGTTGAGCCCTAAAAAATCCACAATCTGGGGGAAGTAGTGCTCGAAACCGACGAAAGCGTGGTTTCCACCCGATTCCACCGTCTGACGGCACGCAGTGTAATAGGCCACCGCTTGCCCATAATCGAGAATTTCATCGCCCGTTTGTTGCAGCAACCAGATTAAATCCGGTGACTCCAAGGGATCGATCTGCATCGTTTTCAGATCGTAAACGTGTCGTGACTCTAACACATATTGCTGGCCGGTGTAGGGGTTCTCGTTTTCGCCAAGGTAGTCAATCAGCAGCTCAAACGGCTTCACGGCAGGGTTAACCACTACCGCTGGCAGTGAAAAACACTGCGAAAGCCAGGTCGCGTAGTAGCCACCCAGCGAGGAACCAACCAGGCCCATCGTCTGCCCGGCACGCTCCATCACCAGATTCTCGATCATTTCGGCGGCTTCAGCCGGAAAGACTGGCAGCTGTGGCACCAACATTTCGATATGCGGATGATGCTCGGCCAGCCACGCCTTGAAGGACGTCGCTTTGGCCGAGTACGGCGAACTGTTAAAACCGTGCAGATAGAGCAGCGTAGAAGGCATCAGTACCCATCCGAATCCATGTCGGGGCGGAAGTCGTCGTTTTCCAATCGGAAAACCTGCGTCTCGATACGGCCGTCCGGCAGCAAGTCAAGATAGCGCCAGCCGGGCGAAACATCGTCGATGGTAAAATTGGTGCAGTGCGGTTTGAACTGCACGCAGGTAGAGGGCGACGCCAGCAGACGACGCCCCTGCCACTCCAGATCCAGCTCCTGGTGAATATGCCCGCACAGCAGCGTGTTCACTTTCGGGTAGCGCAGCAGCACCGCACCCAGCATGTGTGGGTTGCGCAGGCTGTGCTGATCGAGCCAGGTGCAGCCGGAAGGCAACGGATGATGGTGCAGCAGCATCAGGGTATAGCGCTCGGGATAGGCCTGCAGGCAGCGCTCCATCCACTCAAGCTGGTACTCGCTCAGTTCGCCGTGCGGCACGCCGAAAACCTGACTGTCCAGCAGCAATACCTGCCAGTGGTCGCCCACCAGCACCTGCTTTGACGGGGCGATACCGGCGGCGGCCAATGCGTCGACCATCGCCGGCTGAAAGTCATGGTTACCCGGCAACCAGACGCAAGGCGCCGGCAGACGGGCAATACCTTCGGCAAAATGCCGGTAGGCAGCCAATGAATGATCCTGGGCCAAATCACCGGTGGCGACGACCAAATCAAAATCACGCTGCTGCGCCAAAATGGCGTCCAACACCGCGTGATAGCTGCGATAGGTATTGATGCCGAGCAAAGTCTCATTTTCGCCGGCAAAAAGGTGGGTATCTGTTATTTGCAGAATCCTGACCCTGGCCCCACTTGCCACGGTCGGTTTAAACAGGCTTTCCAAATGGTGTCCTTTGTTATCTCAGTCTGTCTAACAAACCGGAACCGCCATCGCTCCATGCGCCAAACAGTAGCGCAACCAATCAGCAAGAAACTGGTTAATTTGATGCTTTTCGTCGCGTTGATGCAACTTTTTGTTGGGATAATCATAACGCGCTTTAAAGCGATAGATCTGCTGACTTGAACACACTTCCGCAACCATCGCGTCATGATACAGGCGCACCGTCATGGCAGGCAGGCTCCAGTAGCTGACCGCCGGGACGGTCTGCTCAATCTGCACCAGCGAGGTATAGCGTGTGGATTCAACAATAGTCAGACGATAACTGGCGCCACTCACCTGATAAGTCACCGTTTCGCCCACTTCATCGTTGCGCGGCAACAAGCGGCGCAATTGCGCGAAGTTGGTTTCGCACAATCTCATCATTTCGGGGAAATCAGGGGTATAGCGCTGTTTCATTAGTTGGCCCACTCTTTTCTCAACGATTCATGGTGCAACGCCAGCCACTGCAATGCAATCACTGATGCCGCGTTATCAATCGCGCCCTCTTCAACCCAGCGGTAAGCCTGTTCGCGGCTGACCACATGGACACGGATATCTTCATGCTCTTCTTCCAGTCCATGGATACCTTCCGCCGTGGTGGCGTCCACCTCGCCGACCATGATCGACAAGCGCTCGCTGGTGCCGCCTGGGCTCGCCAGATAACTCAGCACCGGCTTGCAGCGCCCGACCGTCACGCCGGCTTCTTCCTGCGCTTCGCGGCGGCACACGTCTTCAACGCTTTCGCCGGTTTCGATCATACCCGCCACCATTTCCAGTAGCCAGGGCGAGCTACTGGTATCGACCGCAGCGATGCGCAGTTGTTCAATCAGCACCACTTCGTCACGCACCGGGTCATAAGGCAGCAGCACCGCCGCGTGCCCACGCTCGAAAATTTCGCGCTTAATCTCCGGGCTCATATCGCCGTTGAATAAACGGTGACGAAAGCGATATAAATTGAGTGAAAAAAAACCACGGTAAAGTGTCTCACGTGCAATAATTTCTACATCATTTTTATCGAGAGTAACGGGCGATGGCTGCGAGTGGCTCATAAGCGAATTCTCCTGCGTGAGTATGCCGATAAAATAAACAGTTTTGATGACAGAAACGGCGGGATAATCTTCCGCGGCTTTATGATAGATTGTGAGCCATGATATCAGGTGTGACGTACGCAGCCAGTTGAACTAAGGTAAACAGGCGGCCTGAAAGGTAAAAGTTACGCAAGATGGCACATTCCGCCACCTTATGCGTACAACAGACTCTGTTAGAATCGGCAACTATTTCGTCTATCGTCAGCGCTAACTACATAGCAATATTGCTGCACAACAAGGAATGCAAATGAAGAAACTGCTCCCCCTTCTTATCGGACTGAGCCTGGGCGGCTTCAGTGCAATGAGCCAGGCAGAGAACCTGCTGCAGGTCTACAAACAGGCCAGGGAAAGTAACCCGGATCTGCGCAAAACCGCCGCTGACCGTGACGCCGCATTCGAAAAAATCAATGAAGCGCGCAGCCCCTTACTGCCACAGTTGGGGTTAAGTGCGGGTTATACCCACACCAATGGCTACCGTGACAGTCGCGATCAGAACAGCGATGCCACCAGTGGTTCACTGGCGTTGACCCAAACCATCTTCGACATGTCGAAATGGCGCGCGCTGACGCTGCAGGAAAAAACTGCCGGCATCTCCGACGTGACGTTCCAGACTTCGTCGCAACAGCTGATCCTCGATACCGCCACCGCCTATTTCAACGTGCTGAGCGCCATCGATTCGCTGTCCTATACCCAAGCGCAGAAACAGGCGGTATATCGCACCCTGGATCAAACCACTCAGCGCTTTAACGTTGGTCTGGTAGCGATCACCGACGTGCAGAACGCCCGTTCCAACTACGATACGGTGCTGGCGGCGGAAGTCACTGCCCGTAACACGCTGGATAACGCGTTGGAAAAACTGCGCCAGGTCACCGGCACCTTCTACCCGGAACTGGCTTCGCTGAATACCGACCGTTTCAGCACCCAGCGCCCGGAAGCAGTGAATAATCTGCTGAAAGAGGCCGAAAGCCGCAACCTGAGCCTGTTATCCGCCCGTCTGAGCCAGGATCTGGCCCGCGAGCAGATCCGCTCTGCGCAAACCGGCTATATGCCAACGATTGACTTCAATGCGTCCACGGCAGTCAGTAACACCAAAAACAACGGCTCGCGTAATTCAACGCCAGACGCCGATATTGGTCAGAACAAAGTGGGCCTGAGCTTTAATATGCCGCTTTACAGCGGTGGCCAGACCAACTCGCAGGTGCAACAAGCACAGTACAACTTCGTCGGCGCCAGTGAGCAACTGGAAAGTGCGCACCGTAACGTGGTGCAGACTGTTCGTTCCTCGTTCAATAACGTTAACGCCTCGATCAGTAGCATCAACGCCTACAAACAGGCAGTGGTGTCGGCTCAGAGTTCACTGGATGCAATGGAAGCAGGTTATCAGGTCGGTACTCGCACCATCGTCGACGTGCTGGATGCCACCACCACGCTGTATAACGCCAAGCAACAGCTCTCCAGCGCGCGTTATACCTATCTGATCAACCAGTTGAACATCAAGTTCGCGCTCGGTACCTTGAACGAGAACGACCTGATGCTGTTGAACGGTGCATTGGGCAAACCAATCTCTACCTCGCAAGACGTAGTAGCGCCACCGACCACGGCGCAAGACGCTTATGCCGACGGTTATCAGGATAATGCGCCTGCACAGCAAAGCGCAGCGCCGGCACCGGTTGCCGCTACCCGGACCTCTGCGCCGGTGAGCACAACCACTCCGCCTGTACGCAACAGCGGTAATCCATTCCGCAACTGATTCGCGCACAGCATTGAAAACGGGGTATGGCATCTGCCAGCCCCGTTTTTTTTGTCTCGGCTTATAGATTTGGATCCTCAGCCCCAATAGCAGGAATTCACTTCTGGGCATTTGGGCAGAAGAACTGGCTGAAAATCGAGAAAAGGCTCAAATAACCTGCATAAGTGCTTTCATGTATCCCATCGCATAGGCCATACCCGAGTGCCATGGCGCCTCACAGCTCATCTGCGGCGAATGATCGGGGATCAATACACCGTCAAATTTGCACTCTTTTAGCACTCGCAACACCTTCGGCATGTCTATGTCACCTTCATCGATAAAGGTTTCATGGTAGTACGGCACTTTGCCTTTCACATTGCGAAAGTGGATATAGGCAATGGCATCCTGTTGTGCGTACTGCTCCACCGCCTGGTAAACATCCCCCGCTGACATTTCGGCGATAGTGCCAAGGCAGAATTCCAGCGCATTCGCGTGGCTGGGTTGCAAATTCAGCAATTTTTGATACAAATGCGGTTGATTGACCAACCGCGGCTGACCGCGTACAAACTCGAGCGGTGGATCATCCGGATGCGCTGCCAGCCTGACGCCAGCCTCTTCCGCCACCGGGACAATCTGCGCCAGGAACCACTCAAGACGCTGCCAAAGCTGCTCTTTCGTCGTCACCTCTCTCAACCCTGTAGCATCTTCATCCACCACCATATTCCACGCCATGCTGGCCGGTAGCGGGCTTTCTGTTTGCTCATTGGCTCCGTTTAGCCCAACGGTTTTTGCTCCGCCACGCGCTTTATTTTCCTCTATTCGACCGGCGACCCCGGCCAGGCTGAAGTTATAGCCAAAAACGGGAATACCGGCGGCACCCACATTGCGAATAATTTGTTTAACCGTTTCTATCTGCTGATTTTTTTGGGGCCATCAAACAGAATGTCGTCCCAATGACTGGGATCGAAGTTTTCGATGGCAAAAAATGTCAGGCCGAATTTCTCCATCCGGGCACGAATATCGAGCAGATCTTCCGTGCTCCAGATCTCCGCCTGTGCCGTTCCCCACCCTTGAGTATCGCCCACGGGCTGATTCGAACGAGAAAAACGATCGTTTCGATGAAAGTAATCCACCATGTGCACCACGACATGCGTCGCACCGCACTGGCGAGCAAAGGCAAAGTGCTCATCATCCAGCATATGCTTGTACAGACCGAAACCCAGTTTCATCACCTTATCTCCTGAAGAAAAAAATTTTATTTATCACCGATTACGGATTCGTACCCTGCCCCTCAGGCAGAAGCTATCAACCTGTATGACAGGTTATGAGAAATAAAAATAACAGAAAAGCGGCAAATCACTGCGATGTGATCTTCATCGTCAATATGGCAACGGCAAACCGTCGAAAAGAAGAGGGGGTGATATCATCACGGCTATCGCTTTATCTCGTTTGGATGGGATCCGATGGAGAACACTTCACGCTGGCAACGCCTGATCGAAGGCGAACTGCCGCCGGCCCAGCGCCCTGCTCCGGCAATTTATGCTTCCTGGCTACGTTGTCGCAGCCTGATGCAGCCTGCGGTGTGGAAAGCCCCCCACTGCGCGCTGGGCGCGACTTTTGCGTCAATCTGCCAGCGTAAGAACGATCTGCTGACGCTCGGCCAGGCAGCGTTGGAGGACGCCTGCGAATACATGGAACAGCGCCGCTGCCTGTTGGCTATCCTCGACGAAAGCGGCTGCATGCTGTGGCTGTGCGGCGATGTCCTGACTCGCGAACGTCTGCAGCTGTTGGGGTTTACCCCCGGCGCCTACTGGGCGGAAGGTGATATCGGCACCAATGCACCGTCGCTGGCGGCGTCGGAGGGGCATCCGATACAGGTACGCGGCAGCGAGCACGTGCGTCAGGCGCTGCACGACTGGTCATTCTGCGCCACCCCGGTCTATGACAACAGCGGCCGTCAACGCGGGTCAATTGCGCTGGGCTGTCTGCTGGCCGACTGCGCCGCCGGCGATCTGTCCCTGACGCTGGCGCTGGCACGCGAAATCGGCAATTCGCTGAATGCCGACGGCCTCCTCGCCGAGTCCAACCGCCACCTGAACCAGCTTTACGGCCTGCTCGACGGCGTGGATGACGGCGTTATGGCCTGGGACCATCGCGGCTATCTGCAGTACATCAACCAGCGTGCCGCCACCCTGTTGAAACTGGATGAGCAGCAAAGCCAGGGCAAACCGCTGACACAGCTGCTGACGCTGCCCGCGTTGCTCAACCGAGCTATCGCCCAGCGTCAGGCGCTGCAGCACGTTGAAGTCACCTTTGAGAGCCAGCGGCAGTTTATCGCAACGCTATTGACCCTGAAGCCGATCTTCGACGGCGAACGCTGCAGCTTTATCGCCCTGCTGCACCCGCTGGAAAGGCTGCGCCAGTATGTCAGCAGCCAATTGGGGCGCGTCAGCCACAGCTTTGAACAGATGCCGTCCGCCTCGCTGGAGATGCGTCGCTTGATCCGCTATGGCCAACAGGCGGCGAAGGGGCAGCATCCCATTTTGCTGTGTGGCGAAGAAGGCGTCGGCAAGGAACAGCTCAGTCAGGCGATCCACAATGCCAGCGATCGCGCCGCCGGGCCCTATATCGCCCTCAACTGTCAGCTATTGCCGGAGGCCCAGGGGCTGCGCGAGCTGCTGGGCAGCGACGCCAACGAAGAGGAAGCGGGCCAGCTCAGCAAGTTTGAACTGGCCAACGGCGGGACGCTGTACCTGGAGCAGATTGAGTATTTGCCGATGGAAATGCAGTCGGCACTGTTACAGGTGCTGAAAACCGGCGTGGTAATGCGGCTCAACTCTAACCGGGTGATCCCCGTCGACGTGCGGGTGATCGCCAGCAGCGCCGCCGATCTGCCATTGCTGGTGCAGCAAAATCGCTTTCGCCGTCAGCTGTTTTACAGCCTGCAGGCGTTCGAGATCCAGATCCCGGCGTTACGCCAGCGCCTAAGCGATATTCCACTGTTGGTGAAGCATCATCTGCGTACGCTGGAACAGCATTTCCAGTGCCGCTTCCGGGTAGACGACGAGGTGATGACCCAACTTGGGCTCTATCTGTGGCCCGGCAACGATCTGGAGCTGAAAGGCGTGGTGGAGCGCACGGCGATGATGTGCCACGGCCACCACCTGCAACTGGCCGATCTGCCCGAGCACCTGCTCGGTCAACAACCCTTACTGGAAAGCGATCCGCAGCCGGGTATGCCGCTGTTAACATTGGCGGAAATGGAGCGCCAGGCGATCATTCGCGCGGCCAACGTCAGCCGCGGGCAGTTGAATGAAATGGCGCAGCTGCTGGGGATTGGCCGCACTACGCTGTGGCGGAAAATCAAACAGTATCAAATTGATATCCGCCAGTTTAAGCTGCGCGCCTGAGGCGGCCGTCAGTGGCTGAGCTGCAATACCCCGCGTGCCGCATCCAGCATCGCTTTTTGGCCGTTGCGGGTTTTGCTCATGCAGTCGTGCATGCCAATCACCATCGGGATCCCCATCGCCTTAGCGAGGATCGCGCTGTGCGACAGCGCATTGCCACCGCTCAGGCAGATGCCCAGCACCAGTCGGCGATCTAACATCACCACGTCAGACGGCATCAGTTCGTCCATCACCAGAATCGACGGTGTGGTCAGCGTGATTAACGGCAACGGCTGCTGCTGCAGATGGCTCAAGGTGCGGCGCAGCATGTCGCGCACATCCAGCTCACGCGCCCGCATATATTCGTCGTCCAGCGCGCGATACTCCTCAGCTATCGCTTCCATCTCCTGCTGCCAGGCCTGCTCGGCACTGCATTGCTGACGGGCAATGCGAGTGTAGGCCGCCTGCTGCAGGTCCGGATCGTCCAGCAACATGCTGTGCGCGCCGAAAATCGCCGCCTGTGGCTTGCCAATCAACGAGCCGGTGCGCTCCGCCAGGCGGTTCAAATCGCTTAGCGTATGTTGCAGCGCTTCACGCAGCCGCTGCTGTTCGTTGAGTACGTCATCGGCGCCAATCTGGCGTTCGGTGATCGCCGGGCAGAAGCTGTACGCCTGCCAAACCGGGCCGCTGGTGACGCTTTCCGCCACCGGGATACCGTGCAGCGAAGGTAAACTTTGCTCAGAGACGGTTTCACCAAAGTGCTGCTCCGCCAATGCGCTAAAGGCCGCCAGCGCCTGGTCGGCCTGCGCACCGTCGGCAATCAGCCGGATGGTGTCGCCATGGCGCACCTGCAACAATGCCAGCTGGTTAAGGCTGCGAGGATTGGCGCACTGCCCCTGCTTTTCCAGCACCAGTTCGGCATCAAACGGCGCCAGCGCTTCCGCCAGCCGGGCCGCCGGGCGGGCGTGCAGCCCATGTGGGTTCTGCACCGTCCAACTGACGCTTTTCCCCTGCGTCAGCGGTAATTCAACCTTTTTGACCACGGGCGCAGTACCCTCGCCCAGTTGCGCCTGCTTGGCCTGCAGCGCGCCCTGCGCCTCGGCCAACACCTGCTCCAACCCCGCGCCGGCATTTGCGGCAACCACGGCGGCCAGCGTCCCTTCAACCAACGGCGCCGAACACAGCCTGACTTTGGCGGCCAGCGCCGGATCCAGCAGATCGATGGCGGTTTCGGCGCTCAATAGCGCGCTGCCCAGGTCCATCAGCACCACAATGCCCGCGCCCTCAGCCACCGATTCTATCGCCTCCATCACCTTGATCGCATCGGTGCCTATCGGGTGCTCCGCATCATCGACACCCGCTGCCAGCGCCAGCTTGCAGCCGTCGCCACGCATCATCTGCAATGCCAGTTCCTCAACGCCGCGAGCCAACTGCGCGCTGTGTGAAACAACAACGATATTGATCATCTCGCCTCCTGCTATTGGCCGGCGACCTCTGCCAGCGTTTTCATCATCAGCATCACCGAAGTTGCGCCCGGGTCCTGATGACCGATGCTGCGCTCACCCAGATAGCTGGCTCGCCCTTTGCGCGCCTGCATGGTGATGGTGCTTTCGACCGCCTGTTCTGCCCGCTCACTGGCGCGCTGCAGGGCTTCCGCGACGCCAAGCTGCTGCTCAACCGACTGACCAAGGCTGTCCACCACCGCCCACCAGGCATCGCACATGGTTTTATCACCCGGTTCCGCCTTGCCGCGCATCACTACGCCGTCAACGCCTTCCTGCATCAGTTGATGCAGCTCTGCCAGATCCAGACTCTGTTTGGCATTCGCCGCCTGCGCCGCACGGATGAAGAAGGTGCCAAACAGCGGACCGCTGGCGCCGCCCACGCTGGACAGCAGCGTCATGCCGGTGTTTTTCAGGATAAAACCAATGTCTTTGTCCGCCACCGAAGGCAGTTTCTCCACCACCTTGTTGAAGCCGCGGTTCATATTAAGCCCGTGGTCGGCGTCGCCGATCTCGGTATCCAGCCGGGTCAAGAAATCGCGCTGCTGAGTAAACACTTCGCCGCAACGCATCAGCCAATCGACCACTTGTTGTTTGGTTAACGCCATAATTCCTCCTCAGCAACCCCAACGCAGCGCAGGCGTTTTCACCGGCGCATCCCACAGCGACAACAACTCGTCATCCACCTTCAGCAGCGTGATTGAAACCCCTTGCATGTCCAGCGACGTGCAGTAAGAACCGATCAGGCTGCGTTCGACGATCAAGCCTGCTTCTGCGCAACGTTCCGCCAGACGGTGATAGACGCCATACAGCTCGGACAGAGGCGTCGCACCCAGGTTATTCACCAATGCAATCACGCGATCGCCGCGCGTCAGCGGCTGCTTGGTTTGCGCTTCATCACGCCATTCCCCCTGCTGACGATCCCAAACGCGGAGGGTGCGCTGGTAATGGCCATGGTCTATCAGGGTATGAAACATGTCGTCCACCGCCGCATTGAGGGTGGTAAACGGACGCCGCGCAATGCCCGGCTCGCCGTGAATGCCGACGCCAAACTCCATCTCGTTTTCCGCCAGCACGAACGAGGGCTTGCCGGCGGCCGGTACGGTACAGGCCCCCAACGCAATACCGATCGAATGCCCGTGATTGTTGATGCTGTGGCCCAGCGTCACCAGGCTATCCAGATCGTCGCCGCGCGCCGCTGCCGCACCGAGCAATTTTTCCATCAGCACGGTATTGGCCACCCCGCGACGTCCGGCGGTGAACAGGCTGTCTTTGACCGCCACGTCATCGTCCACCAGCACCGTCGCCACCTGGACGCCGCTGTCATGCAGCAGCTCGGTGGCGGTTTCAAAGTTCAGCACGTCGCCGGTATAGTTTTTTATTAGCAGCAACACCCCGGCACCACCGTCGATCGCCTGGCCGCACTCGTACATTTTGTCCGGCGTTGGCGAGGTGAAAATTTCGCCCGGGCAGGCGCCGTCGAGCATGCCTTCGCCGACAAAGCCGCAGTGCATCGGCTCATGGCCGCTGCCGCCGCCGGACAGGATCGCCACTTTGCCCGCGACCGGCGCGTCGGCGCGAGTGACGAACACCGGTTCCTGATGCACCAACAGCTCCGGGTGCGCCTCTGCCAGCCCCAGCAGTTGCTCTTCCAGTACCGACTCCACCTTATTAATCAGTTTCTTCACGGTTATTTCCTCGTTTGGCCCACGGGACGCAGCCTGCTGCGCCCCTGCGGCATCAGCTTGAGTGTCGTTGCAGCCAGGCATTGCCCAGCCGATCTGCCGTCAGAATGGCCGCCTGAACGCTGGCCGGCGTGACCTTGAACGGCATGTTGTGGATAGTTTCGCCGGCAGCGCAGCTGGCTTCGGCAACCGCCATGATTTTCTCTGCCGCATCGCCGCTAACCCCCATTTGCGCCAGCGTGATCGGCAAACCGAGCTGCTGACAGAAATCCAGCACCGTTTCGATCTGCTCCATGCTGCTGTTTTGCAGCACCAGCTGCGACAGCGTGCCAAAAGCCACTTTCTCGCCGTGGTACAGATGATGGCACTCTTCGAGCACGGTAAAGCCGTTGTGGATGGCATGCGCTCCCGCCAATCCGCTGCTTTCAAAGCCGATGCCGCTCAGGTAGGTATTGGCCTCGATAATGCGTTCGACCGCCTCCGTCACCACTCCGGCCTCGACCGCCAGCTTGGCTTTGACGCCCTCCGCCAACAGCGTCTCATAACACAAGCGCGCCAGACTGAGGGCTGCCAGCGTCGATTTGCCGCCCGCCATACTGGTGGCTTGCGCATCGAAACACGCCTGCGCCTCAAAATAAGTCGACAGCGCATCGCCCATGCCTGCCACCAGCAGCCGCACCGGGGCCTTGGCGATAATTGCACTGTCCATCACCACCATGTCGGGATTGCGTGGGTAAATCAGGTATTCGGCAAATTCGCCCTGTTCGGTATAAATCACTGATAACGCGCTGGTCGGCGCATCGGTAGAGGCGATGGTCGGGATCAGCACCACCGGCAGATGCTGGTAATACGCAATCGCTTTGGCGGTATCCAGCGTTTTGCCACCGCCGATGCCAATCACTCCGCGACAGCCGTGAGCCTTGAGCTCCCGGCCGAGCCGGTCGATTTCCTTATGGCAGCATTCGCCGTTGAACACGCAGGCATGGTGCTTCACCCCGTGCTGCTGCAGGCTGCCCATCAGGGTATCGCCCGCCAGCTTCATCACGAAGTCGTCGGCAATCACGAAATAATGGTCAGCAAGGTTTTTGGCGTATTCGCCCACGGCGGCCAATGCGTTGGCGCCCTGAATGTACTTGCCTGGAGACTGGATGATTCTCAACATAACCGGATCCTTGTAGGGAAATTGGCGATGGTAACGTTCAGATATCAGGTGATGCTGCGTCGGTCTTGTGCCGCCGCGTTGTTATGGACTGACTATAGGGCTTGCCGCTCGCTTTGCGATCTCGGGATTTTTCGTTTCATTATGGAACATTACTTTCCCCTTCACGTTCCATAATGAAACCCTGACGCCGCTTTTTTAGTCAGTAAAGCGAGCTGGCGCACAGCCCAACGTATAACTGCGTAAAGAGTGGATTCTGTGGGCGTTTCAGCTTTAATTTTGACCATCTTTCCCCTATTCTTACGGCCACTACTGGGAAAGGGCGAAAACAGCCCGACTGATGGGATTACTAACGATGAAACGGACAAAAAACATCAACCAAGAGACGTTCCGCA
Organism: Serratia sp. AXJ-M; assembly: GCF_046531865.1. Lineage (NCBI taxonomy): Bacteria > Pseudomonadati > Pseudomonadota > Gammaproteobacteria > Enterobacterales > Yersiniaceae > Serratia > Serratia sp. AXJ-M. The sequence goes on from NZ_CP059394.1 coordinate 4,579,306, forward strand.
AATCCTGGCGCAACTACCGTGTTGCCCCCGTGGCTTTGGCGATCAGCGCAGTCTTTATGCTGGCCGGCTGCGAGAAGAGCGATGAAACTGTCTCCATGTATCAGAATGCCGACGACTGTTCGCGCAACAACCCTTCCATGAGCGAGCAGTGCACCACCGCCTATAACAACGCCCTGAAAGAAGCCGAGAAAACGGCGCCGAAATACGCAACCCGCGAAGACTGCGTCGCCGAGTTCGGCGAAGCTCAATGTACTCAGGCACCTGCTCCGGCCCAGGCCGGCATGGCCGCAGAGTCGCAGAGCAGCGGCAGCTTCTGGATGCCGCTGATGGCCGGTTACATGATGGGCCGCATGATGGGCGGCTCCGGTTTTGCTCAGCAACCGCTGTTCACCTCGAAAAATGCAGCCAGCCCGGCAAACGGCAAGTTTGTTGACGCCAGTGGCAAGAGCTACGGCCCAGCCACCGCAGGCGGCCGCACCATGACGGTGCCGAAAACCGCGATGGCGCCAAAACCGGCAGTGACCAATACCGTCACCCGCGGTGGCTTCGGTGAATCCGTGGCCAAGCAAACCAGCATGCAGCGCAGCAGCGCAACGTCCAATTCCGGCTCACGCAGCATGGGCGGTTAATGCATGAAACGCGTTGCGATTACCGAGCGTCCGGACTGGCGCGAAAAAGCCACCGAATTTGGCTTCCGCTTCCACACCATGTACGGCGAACCCTACTGGTGTGAGGATGCCTATTACCAATTCACGCTGGCGCAGATTGAAGAAATTGAAAACGCTACCGCTGAATTGCACCAGATGTGCCTGCAGGTGGTAGAGAAAGTGGTCAGCAGCGACGCGCTGATGACCAAGTTCCGCATCCCGAAACACACCTGGGAATTTGTGCGCAGTTCATGGCGCACCAACCAGCCTTCGCTGTATTCGCGTCTCGATCTGGCCTACGACGGCGTTAACCCGCCCAAGCTGCTGGAGAACAACGCCGATACGCCAACTTCGCTGTATGAAGCAGCCTTTTTCCAATGGCTGTGGCTGGAAGATCAGATCAATGCGGGCAACCTTAGCCCGGAATCCGATCAGTACAACAGCCTGCAGGAAAAGCTGATCGAGCGTTTCGCCGATCTGAAAGCGCACCACGGTTTTGGCCTGCTGCATATGGCCTGTTGCCAGGACAGCGAAGAAGATCGCGGGACAGTGCAGTATCTGCAAGATTGCGCGCTGGAAGCAGGCGTGCCGACCGAATTCCTGTTTATGGAAGAGATTGGCCTGGGTGAAAAAGGCCAGTTTACCGACCTGCAGAACCAGGTCATCGGTAACCTGTTCAAGCTTTATCCGTGGGAGTTCATGCTGCGCGAGATGTTTTCCACCAAGCTGGAAGACGCCGGCGTACGCTGGCTGGAGCCGGCATGGAAAAGCATCATTTCCAACAAGGCACTGCTGCCGATGCTGTGGGAAATGTTCCCGGATCATCCAAATCTGCTGGCGGCCTACTTTGCAGAAGACGAGCACCCGCAGCTTGACCACTACGTCACCAAGCCGCTGTTCTCACGCGAAGGCGCCAATATCCAGATCGTGCAGAACGGCCAGCAGGTCGCGAGCGTCGATGGCCCTTACGGCGAAGAAGGCATGATCGTGCAGCAGTTCCACCCGCTGCCCCAGTTCGAAGGCAGCTATACGCTGATCGGCAGTTGGCTGGTGGACGATCAACCCTGCGGTATCGGCCTGCGCGAAGATCGTGAACTGATCACCCAGGATCTGTCGCGTTTCTATCCGCATATCATTCTCGGCTAACGGCTCAGTTCTTGGGTAAAAAGCGCGATCTTATCGCGCTTTTTTTATGCATTTCGCCTGGTGATTAATCGATTAACCTTCTATACTCGAAGCGTCTGTTCTCCTCGGGCGGAGCAACCAGATATGAAACTGACGTCCATGATCCCACCGCAGGTCAACCTGGCGGACGGATGCTTTACCGCACCTGATGTTCAACGCAAATCCACGACGCTGGGCAGCCTGGCGGGGATCTTTGCCGATGCCGTGGCCTGGCAAAGCTTATCGGCGGAGCTTGCCGTCTATCAGGTTGAAATGCTGCCTTCCGTGCAGCAGGAAGGCGAGCTGTTTGTCGGCACAACTCATCTGCAACCTGGCCGGGTGGGCGACGAATTCTTTATGACCCGCGGGCATATTCACCAGCGGCCAGAACAGGCCGAGTTCTATTTTGGCCTACGGGGCCAAGGTTTGCTGTTGCTGCAACACCAGGACGGCGCTTGTACGCTGGAACAGGTTTCCCCCGGTAGCGTTCATCATATCCCCTCCTTTACTGCCCACCGTTTGATCAATACCGGCAATGACGTGCTCTCTGCGCTGGCGGTGTGGCCAACGGTCGCCGGCCACAACTACGATGCGTTGCAGCCTCAGGGTTTCAAGCTGCGGGTCTTTGCCGATGGCGATGGCTGGAAGGCGGAGGCGCAATATGAGTGACTCAATGCTGCGATTTGGGCTTGATGTCCGTATTAGCGACAGCCCGATGGGATTTGGCTATGGCAATGACGTGATTGGCCCCTTGCCGGAGATACGCACGCTGGAGCAAATCCGCCGTTCCCTGCGCGACCCTGACTGCCAGGGACCAGAGCAGGTTTATGCCATCGCGATGGACGTCGCGAAACAGCAACATTTGGCCGAATTGAAGAAACGCATGCTGTTGTTCGGTATTGTCACCTATGCCCAAGGGCAATTGGGCCAAGAGCCGATACGCAGCCAGGGACACGTACACCGTATCAGCGCGCACAGCGGTTGGTCACCACCGGAGTTGTATGAAATCTGGCAGGGAAAGGCGATCATTTACATGCAGGAACGGGTGGAATATGAACCGGGCCGCTGCTTCGCCGTCCACGCCGGACCCGGCGAGAAAGTGCTGGTGCCGCCGGGTTGGGCCCACGCCACGATTTCTGCCGATCCTCACCAGCCGCTGACCTTCGCTGCCTGGTGCGATCGTGAATATGGCTTTGAATACGATGCCGTGCGTGAATACAAAGGACTGGCGTGGTACCCGCTATTGCAGGGCGACAATATAATCTGGCAACAGAACCCACGTTATCAATCCGGCCGGCTGCACGCCATCGGCCCACGCCAATACCATGAATTCGGTCTGAGTGATGCCCCGCTCTACTCGCAGTTTGAAACCGATCCGGCGCGCTTCCAGTTCATTTCCAAACCGGGCAGCGTAGCGGAAAAATGGCAGCGGTTTGAGCCCTAAAGACTACTGTCTAATTCAATAATAGGAAATTTCTACCCTATGAGTTTCAAGCTGCAGCCAGGCGCCTGGCTGCAGCTTGAAGGGCGACGGGTATCAGGAGAACAAGCCGCAGGCCACCCCTGCCGCTGCCAGGGCCAACAGCCCCAACATCGCTTTCACCGGTGACAATCCCCGCTTGGCCATCAGATACCAGGTCATCAGCACCACGATCAGCGGCATCAGGTTAGGGAAAATGCCGTCCAGCATTTGCTGCAGGTGAATATTCACCCCGTCTTTGGTGATGAACTCCAGGCCGGTGCCCAGTTTGACGTAGCTCGCGGCTACGCCGCCCATAACGAACACTCCCAGCAGGGAAAGCGCTTCTCGCAGGCGTGAGGACTTGCTGCTGACCAGCATTTCCACCGAGCCGGAGCCCATATGGTAGCCCTTCATAAACAGCCAGTAAGACCCGGGAATGACGATCAGGCTGAACGCCATAATGTAGAATAACGGGCCAATCACGCTGCCGCCGGCAGCCAGCGCCATACCGATGCTCAACAAAATGGGCAGCAACATGCCCGGCACCATGGAGTCGCCGATACCGGCCACCGGCCCCATCAGGCCGACCTTGAGCGTATTGATGGTTTCACCGTCGATCGGCTCGCCGTTGGCACGTTTTTCTTCCAGCCCTATCACCATGCCGTTAACAATCGCGCCCAGCTGCGGCTCGGTGTTATAGAACGAAGTATGGCGGCGAATGGCCTCAATGCGCTGTTGTTTTTCCGGATACAGCTTTTTCAGCGCCGGCATCATGCTCAGGCAGAAACCGTAAGATTCCAGACGTTCAAAGCTCATCGACGACAGGTTGTACATCATCCAACTGCGCCAGCAACGACGCAGGTCCTGCTTATTCAATTTTGGTGTTGGCGTATCCATCAGAATTCATCCTCATCGTCAGCCTGAGGCGCGGCCTGTGCGGCAGCCGCCTGCGGCTCTGGCTTATAGTTGTAGTGAATCAATGCCAGCAGCGCGCCGACAATCACCAGCGCCACCATATTCAGCTTGAGGAAAACAATGCAGATGAACCCCACCAGGAAGTAAATCAGCATGCTGTAGCTTTTAATAATCTGCTTAAGAAGAATGGCGATACCGACCGCAGGCAGAATGCCGCCGACCACGTTCATGGTAGTCAGCACCAGCGTCGGCAAGCTGTCCATAAAGGCGTTGATATAGCGCGCCCCGAAAAAGACGGCGATAAACGTCGGTACAAAGCGCAGCAGGAAGTTGGTGACCTGCGGCCAGATGGCGCTGTTAAGGTAAATGCCCTGTTCGTCCCCGCGCTCCACCGCCAGATCCGCGCGGTGGTTCCAGTAGGAATTGAGTACCATCATGGCATTGAACAGCACGGTGCCCATGATGCCGATAGTCGCTGCCAGGGCGACGGCCACCTCGGGCCCCTTACCGGAAAGAATGCCCAGCGCAATCGCCGGGAATGCTACAAAATTGAGGTCGGCCGGCATCGATCCGCCCGGTGTAACCATGGCGATATAAACCGCCTGTACCGCCACACCAATGATGATGCCGGTCTGTACATCGCCGAGGATAGCCCCCACCAACATGCCGGAGACCAGCGGACGGCTGAGAATATACCAGCCTCCGGTCAGTCCCAGCAGCCAGGGGCTGCTCAGCGCGCCGAGATAGCAAAGTATCCCGATAAGCGTCGCTTCAAACCACATAGTTCACTCCCGCCGTTCAGGCTTATTTGAGTTTCTTTTTTGCATCCAGCCAGCTGAAATGGCTGGCGTCCGGGACTAAACGGAATTCGATGGAATGGCCGTGTTCGGTCAGGAAATCGAAGGCTTCCGACTCTGTTACCGTCACGGATTGATTCGGGCCGATAGTCACCGTGTCTTTGCGGGCAGACATCGGGCCGACGTTGATTTTCTTGTTGCGATTGCTGAGGTCGATTCCTGCTTCCATCAGCCGTCGCAGCGTGACCGGCGATTTGCCAATCACGAAGTACTGCTTGTCGCTGGCGATCACCTTCGGCAGTTTTTCTATCGCCTGCTGTACGGTGAACAGCCATACCTTGGTGTCCTGCACTGCCCCTTTCATCACCGATGACAACAGCGGATCTGCCGCGACCTCATCATCAATCGCCACGATGCCGTCGCAGGGCAGCTCTTTCGCCCAGCGGGTCACCAGTTGACCGTGAATGACCCGGTCGTCGATACGTACGAATGAAATAGCCATACTCTCTCCTCAGAAATCGTCCATTTGCGCCGTCACCGCCGGACGGGCAAGCGCAATCGCCTCACCGCCCTGCGCCACCAGCTCCTGTGCCGCCAGTTGAACATCCTTTCCTTCCAGCAATTCGGCACTCATCAGCAACATCGGGAAATTCACGCCGGTCACTACCGCCATCGGCACTGGCGCATTGGGATCAAAGGCGTGACGACAGGCCACGTTGTACGGCGTACCGCACAGCATGTCGCACAGTATCAACACACCGTCAGCCCCTGCGCTCACCCGACGCAGTTCGTCGGCAAAGTCCCGCTTAAAAGCCTCGATGCCGGCGCCTTCACTCAGACCGACATGACTGGTCCCCGGCAACTCGCCGTAAACCATGCGCGCGCTGCTCAGTAACGCCTCGGCCAGCGGCCCATGAGAAGTCACAATCACTTTCAACATAATGTTTATCCCCTTACCCAGGCTTTGATGGTGCCCAGGGTTTTACCCAGGCTGCGGCCATGTGGGCTGATGCGATACGCCCCGACCGCAGCCGGGACGATGAAGGTTTCCGCGTAATGCACCACAAAGGGAGCGAAATGGCCCTCAGGGCTTTCAACCACTGCCTCTTCTCCTTCCACCAGGTTCAGCACGTTCACTCGCCCTTCGGTATGGTGTAATACCGGTTCACTGAACCAGTGACGGCGGGTTTCGATAAATTCGCGCTCGTGCAGGCCGGTTCGCTCTTCCTGCCAGCCTTGCCCTTCAGCAACCGGTTCAACGTGGTTAACCAGATGCTCCGTTGCCCAGTCGGTGTCGCATTGCCAGTTGATCACCTGCTCACCGTGCTGCAAATGCACCGGACGCGGCAGGCCATCTAATCCCACACGGCCCCAGTCCCACAGTTTGAAGGTGAAAATGTACGGCGTAGCGCTGATCTCCAGCACCATGGTACCCGCACCTGAGCAGTGCACCGTCCCAGCCGGGATCAGGAAGTGATCGTGTTTACGCGCCGGGAAGCGGTTCACAAAACGGCAATCGTCGAACGCCTTTTCACCCCTTTGGGCGGCCGCCAGATCGGCCATCATCGCCTGCGGATCGGTACCGTTTTTCATCCCCAGATACACTTCGGCTCCCTGCTCTGCCGCCAGAATGTAATAGCTTTCATCCTGGGTGTAATGCATGCCGAAATGCTGTTGGATGTATTCCGTCAGCGGGTGCACCTGGAAGCTGAGGTTTTGCCCGTCGACGGTATCCAGCAGGTCAAAACGGATCGGGAATTCGGCGCCGAAACGGGCGTGTACGCGCTCGCCCAGCAGGGGCCTCGGGTATAACAGCACCAAATCCTGTGAGGGGATCTCGACCCGAACGTCACCAAAACGCATTAGCAGGCTGTTTTCCTCGGGCACGCAGTCAAAACACCACGCGTAGTTGGCTGCCGTCGGGTCGAGATCGAACTGTTGTTTCATCCATTGACCGCCCCAAATACCGGGGTCAAAAAAGGGCACGACGCGGAATGGACGTTGGGTGACCTGCTGCAATCCAGCGTGGAATGCCTCGCCACTCACGGCCTTGGGCTTACCTGCCTGGTTGGTGTCCAACACCAGGTCAGCACGCTGCAACAACGGGGTTTTATGGCGATCGAACACCCGCCATTCCACAAAAAAGGCCCGCTTGTAACGACGCAACACGTCTTCGTCCACATTGGTGACGCCCCAGTTGCCCAGTTCACCACGGCGAAAACGCTGCTGGATTTCCCAGCGAGCCATGTCGGCATACACCAGCACATCGCCCTCGGCGATCAACGCCGCGCCCGGTCCATAAATCACTACCAGGCCACTGTCGACGCTCGCAATTTGATCGCGCAGCTGCTGCACGCGCTCATCATCAAAAAATTCAGGTAGTTGATGGCATGACAGCACGCCAAAAACGCGGTCATCGGTTAAGTTGCGTTCAATCATCGCGTGAATATGCGATTCATCATATTTGGCCAATTCGGCGTTGATACTGCTGGCTGGCTTCAGCGGATGGATAAGATTCTCGCTCAGTTCTGCCAAATTCACCCCAGGGTAGCAATCCACCACCAACAGGGTTTTACATAACCCGACGGCGGCAACCTTGCGGCTGACTGCCTCGACCACCGCCGGCCAACCTTGCCAGGCGGCATGATCAAAGCCCTGAACCGCCACTTCCGGGTGTTTGTCATAGCTTGTTGCGTTGCGCTGTTGCTCTGTCATATCCTTCTGCCTATGCACTGAATAGATAGAAAAAGATTAATCGATTAACCCCACAACAAACAGGCTGATTAACGAGATTAACCTCATATAACGGATAATAACCCGCTAAAAAGCTTATAAATCGCGATCGTCGTCACACTCTATTTAACGAAATCACACAGAAAAAGGTTAATCGATATACCTTGATGTAAAAGCCAGTATCGACAGGAGATGAAATGAGCACCATAACCTTGGCGGATGTCGCCGCATACGCAAAAGTCTCCACCGCTACGGTTTCGATGGTATTGCGCAACCGTGGCCGCATATCGGATGAAACACGCAAGCGTGTGCTGAGCGCCATCGATCATCTGGGCTACGTTTACAATCAGACCGCGGCAAACCTGCGCAATCGCAGCAGCAATCAGGTCGGCCTGCTGCTACATGACATCACCAACCCTTTTTACGCCGAGATGACCGCCGGGTTGAGTCAGGAAATGGAACGCCATCAACTGATGCTGTTTCTGGCCAACAGCGAAGAATCGGCCGACAGGCAACAAAAATTTGTCGACTCGCTGCTGCAAAACAGCGCCAGCGGTATGGTGCTGTGTGCCGCCCGACAAACGCCGAGCCTGTTTTTTGAAACGCTGAAACGCCGCAAGATCCCGGCCATCATGGTGGTCAGGCCGGTGGCTGATGCGCACTTTGACTTTGTCGGCACAGATAACTTCCTTGGCACACAGTTGGCAACCCAGCATCTGTTGGATCTTGGCCATCGCAATATTGCTTTCATCGGAGGATCCATCAACTCCACCACCCGCGCGCAGCGGTTGGGGGGTTACACCAGCAAGCTGCTGGAACGGGGGATTGTGGTCAAGGGCGAATGGATCGTCGACAGCGAGGCCAGCCAAAGCTCCGGCGCCAAGGCTGCAGAGCAGTTGCTGATGGCCCATCCGGAAATCACGGCGGCGTTATGCTATCAGGACATTGTCGCGTTGGGTGTGATGCAGACATTACGCAAACTCGAGCGCCAGATTGGCCGTGATTTCGCGCTGATAGGGTTTGATGATATTACCGAAGCGTCGCTGGTGCAGCCGGGTTTGACCACCGTATCGGTGGCCTCCCGCGAGATCGGCCGCAAGGCGGGGGAACTGCTGTATAGCCGCATTCAAGGCAATGATGAACCGCCAAAACGCATCATCCTGCCGCCTTCGCTGGTGATCCGCCAATCCTGCGGCTTTGCCGATCAATCTACGCCAGCCTGAGGCCGGCGTAGAGCCTTTAGCCAACCTGCACCGACAGCATACTCAGTGCGCTCATCTCGATGCCCTCCACCGGAAGGGTTATCGCCTCTTTGCCGTCCCAACTGCCCAGTACGTATAACAGCGGCAGGTAGTGTTCCGGCGTCGGGTTAGACAGCGCTGCGCCTTCGTGCTGCATAAAATTGACCAGCGGGTGGTTATCTCCCTGATAATTCAGGTTATCACGCACAAACCGGTCAAACGAAGTGGCCCACGGATAAGGGGTGGCGTCCCCCTGCCATTTTACCATCCGCAGGTTATGCACCACGTTGCCGCTGGCGACGATCATCACCCCCTGGTCACGCAACACCGCCAGTTTACGGCCCAGTTCATAATGGTATTCCGCCGGTTTGGTGCCGTCGATGCTGAGCTGCACGATCGGAATATCCGCCTCGGGATACATTTTAATCAACACGCCCCAGGTGCCGTGGTCCAGGCCCCATTCGCTGTCGTCTGCCGTGACAGTAATCGGCGCCAACACTTGCTGGATCTGCGCCGCCAGCTCAGGGGATCCTGGCGCCGGATACCGGGTATCGAACAGCGCCTGCGGGAAACCGCCAAAGTCATGGATGGTTCTTGGTTTTTCCATCGCGGTCACCGCGGTGCCACGGGTGTACCAGTGAGCAGAAACGGCAATGATGGCCTTCGGGCGCGGCAGCGTTTCACCCAGATGACGCCAGGCCTGGGTATAGCGGTTTTCTTCCAGCGCGTTCATCGGGCTACCGTGGCCGAGAAAAAGTGCAGGCATACGAGAGCTGTTCATACAAGATCCTTGGTCAGTCGCAAACATGATGGGGACTAGACTACGCCGTTTGCCACGGCGACACAGCCGGATAACCGTGATGATGATCTTCAATAAATTTGAACGGTTAAAACGATAGAAACAATCAGCCAAATCCACTCGATTTATGCCTTTACTCTGTTAGTATCAGAAAATAAACGATAATTTCAGCATAAAAGGAGACAACCATGTCCGTACCGCTGCTCCTGACCTTGCTGGCCGGCGGCGCCACCTTTGTCGGCGCCCTGTTCGGCATTATTGGCCAGAAGCCTTCCAACCGAATGCTGGCTTTTGCTCTTGGATTTGCCGCTGGGATTATGCTGCTGATATCGCTGATGGAAATGCTGCCCGCGGCGCTGCACACCGTCGGCATGTCGCCGATGATGGGTTACGGCATGTTCATGCTTGGGCTGCTGGGGTATTTCGCGCTGGACCGCATGCTGCCGCACCAGCACCCGCAGGATCTGATGCAGCAACCGCTGAAACCGCACAACCTGAAGCGCACCGCGGTGCTGTTGACGCTGGGCATCAGCCTGCACAACTTCCCGGAAGGCATCGCTACCTTCGTCACCGCCAGCGCCGACCTGGAACTGGGCATGGGCATTGCGCTGGCCGTGGCTATCCACAATATTCCTGAAGGTCTGGCGGTGGCTGGCCCGGTATATGCCGCAACCGGCTCCAAGACCAAAGCCCTGCTGTGGTCCGGTATATCCGGCATGGCGGAGATTCTCGGCGGCGTATTGGCGTTCCTGCTGCTTGGCCCGATGATTTCACCGGTGGTAATGGCGTCGATTATGGCGGCGGTTGCCGGCATCATGGTGGCGCTGTCGGTTGATGAACTGATGCCGTTGGCGAAAGAAATCGATCCGCACAATAACCCGAGCTACGGCGTGCTGTGTGGGATGGCGGTGATGGGATTCAGCCTGACGCTGTTGCAAAGCGGCGGCATAGGTTAACGGTTTTCAGCCACAAAAAAAGCCGCATTACGCGGCTTTTTTCATCGTCAGAAAGTCAGTTCGTTATCAGCTGGCTTTCTTTTCGTGAGCCTGGCGGTAAGCCACCAGATCTTCGATGGTCAATACGGTCATATCATGCTGTTTGGCAAACACGATCACTTCCGGCGCATGCGCCATGCTGCCATCGTCGTTAGTCAGTTCACACAGCACACCGGCAGGTTTGAAACCGGCCATAGAGACCAGATCGATAGTCGCTTCAGTGTGACCACGACGGCTCAGCACGCCACCTGGCTGCGCGCGCAGCGGGAAAACGTGCCCAGGACGATTCAGATCGCTTGGCTTGGCGTTATCGGCCACGGCCGCACGGATAGTGGTCAGGCGATCGGAAGCGGACACGCCGGTGGTCACGCCCTGCGCCGCTTCGATAGTCACGGTGAAGGCCGTCTGGAACTGGCTGGAGTTGTTGGTCACCATCATCGGCAGTTCGAGCTGCTGACGACGTTCTTCGGTGAGACACAGACACACAATACCGCTGCCGTGGCGAATGGTCAGTGCCATCTGCTCAACGGTCATGGTTTCTGCGGCGAAGATCATATCACCTTCGTTTTCACGATTTTCATCATCGAGCACCATTACACCGCGGCCATTGCGCAATGCTTCAATAGCTCGCTCTACGCGTTCTACCGGCGTGCCGAAATCTGAAAGTAGGGTCTGATTCATGGTAAAAAACCTCATTAAAAAATTATGGATTACCAGAACCAGGGCGATCTTGAGGAGTAGCTAGCAATAGCTAAAAAAATAACGCAAGCGGGCGCAAACCCGGCAGATACCGTTACTCTCTCCCATCCGGACTATAACCGTCGGCCCCGGAATTACACCGGATCTGCTGACCTCTAACCAAGCTGCAAGAGACTGGCTGAGCGCTCGCGGGCTTTCACCGTAGAAGGTGATTTACCGCCGGTGGGGACTTGCACCCCGCCCTGAGAATAAGCTTCTCGACTATAACGCTAATGATTAATCAGGGCAATTGGCAAAAGCACAATTCGGCCAATCACAGGGAATGCGGTTATTAGTTTATCCGGCGGGCAACTCGCATTACACTAGACGACAGCTATTAAACTCTGAAAGGGATACGCCATGATTGACCCGAAAAAAATTGAACAGATCGCACGCCAGGTGCATGAATCCATGCCTAAAGGCGTACGTGAATTCGGGGAAGACGTTGAGAAAAAAATCCGTCAGGTGCTGCAGTCGCAGCTTACCCGTCTGGATTTGGTCAACCGCGAAGAGTTCGACGTTCAGACACAGGTGCTGCTGCGCACCCGTGAAAAGCTGGCGTTGCTGGAACAACGCATGAACGAGTTGGAAAGCAAGCTGAACGCAGCACCAGCCGCACAACAGCCAGACGCAGAATAGTTACCGCTAAGGGCGCGGCATCGCGCCCTTACTGCCGTTTTAACGCCGCCTTCGGCCTGCGCGGCAACACCAGCCAAATCAACGCGAACATCCCCAGCGCATACAGGCTTTTCCAGCCGATAATGACCATCAGCAGCAAACACAGCCCCAGCCCTACCGCCGCCATTAACCGCGAACGTCCGTGCAAAATTCGACAGCCCGCCAGCATACACAGCAGGTAGATCAGCACAAAGATGCCATTGGCATACACCAACAGCATATCCAACGGCAGTTTCAGCGTATAAATCAGCAGGGTAAACAGCAGGCAACAGCCCACCACCGCGCTTAATGCATTGACCGGTGCCTGTCCGGCGGACAGTTTAGCCAACGCGCTGGCTGGCCGATCCTGCGCCTGCGACCACACCAGCCGGGCGAAGCTTTGGGTATAGATATTCACGCTGGCAAAGCAAGCCAGATAACCTATGACGCAGGCTACCCACAACGCATGTTGCCCAAACAGTTGCACCACGATACCCGGCAACGACGCGGCCGCCGCCTGATGTTCACCGTACGCGTGAAAGTGCAACACCGCCACGGTACAACCCCAGTACACCGCCCCGGCGACCAGCAGGCCAAACAGCAGGGCACGCGGGAAATCGCGCTCAGGGTTGCGGAACTCGGTTGCCAGATGCGCAAAGGCTTCCAAACCGACAAAGCACCAGAACATCACCGCCAACGCGTGAAACAAATTAGGGGGAGATATTTCGTCGAGTGCTGGCCAGGGGATTTGAGCAGGAGAGATGCCGCCACGCCACCAAATTGCGGCGACCAGCGCCACCACCAGCATGGCGATCAGCGTTTGAATATTGGCGCTGGAACCGGCGCTGCGCGTGCCCAGCAGCCAAATCACCATCAGCGTGGCTATTTGCACCAGCAGCAGGCCATTGGCGTTCCAGCCGAACGCGGCCTGCCAAAAACCGGCGGCTATCTGTAACGCCGCAGGCAGGCCCACCGGGATCACCGACAAAAACAGCCAGCCGGTCACTTTTGCCATACGCGGGCCAAAAGCCAGACCGACAAAATGCGCGGCACCACCGGCGCTGGGGAAATGCCGGCCCAGAGCAGCAAAAGCGATGGCAATAGGGAACACCAGCGCAATCAATACCGGCCAGGCCCAAAGGCTATCGCCCTGCGCCACCTGGGCCGCCAGCGCAGGAACGGCGAACACCCCCGTTCCCAGCAATGAAGTGGACAATAGCCCAACGCCCTGCGCCAAACTCAATTCCTGCTTCAGTCCACTCACTGCCACCGCCGTTTTATCCGCCATACTTCAAGTTGCATCCGCGTCGGCTGCTTTTACTCACCCGATTACCGCCTTGATACCACTCGAATTATTTAGGCTAAAAAGAGTCTGTTAGCCACGCCCGTCTTTGATTGCCTTGATAATATTGGTGGTCGACAGGCCGTCTTCAAAGTTCAGCACCTTGACGTCGCCGCCGTTGGCCCAAACCTCGGCGCTGCCGGCAATATCTTCAGGTTTGTAGTCGCCGCCTTTCACCAGCAGATCCGGCAGGATATCGGCGATCAGGCGTTGCGGCGTGTCTTCTTCGAATGCCACAACCCAGTCCACCGCTTCCAACGCACCCAATACGATCATGCGGTTTTCCAGCGCGTTGACCGGACGGGTCTCGCCTTTCAGGCGCTTGGTGGAAGCGTCGCTGTTGACCGCCACAATCAGGCGGTCGCCCAGTTTGCGGGCATTCGCCAGATAGGAAACGTGACCGGCATGCAGAATGTCGAAGATACCGTTGGTCATCACCACTTTTTCACCGCGCTGACGTGCTTGCGCCACGGCGGTTTTCAACTGGGCTTCGGTCATGACGCCAAAGCCGGTTTCGGCACGGCCACGCACCGCATTTTCCAGCTCGATCGGGGAAACGGTAGAGGTCCCCAGTTTGCCCACCACCACGCCGGCAGCGGCATTGGCCAGGAAACAGGACTCTTCCAAGGTGTTACCGGCAGCCAACGCGGCGGCCAGCACGCCAATCACGGTATCGCCGGCGCCGGTAACGTCAAACACTTCCTGCGCCTGGGTTGGCAGGTGCAGTGGCGGAACGCCCAATTGCAGCAACGTCATGCCGTGTTCGGAACGGGTGACCAGCAGCGCGGAGAGCTCAAAGTCCGCCACTAGCTTCATGCCGCGTTCGACCAGCTCGGCTTCGTCTTTGCAGTGCCCCACGACCGCTTCGAATTCAGACAGGTTTGGCGTCAGCAGCGTCGCGCCGCGATAGCGCTCAAAATCGGAACCCTTTGGATCGATCAGCACCGGCACCTTGGCGGCCCGCGCCAGTTGGATCATGCTCTGTACCTGGCTCAGCGCGCCTTTGGCGTAGTCAGACAACACCAGCGCACCAATTTGCGGCAGCGCCTGCTGGATGCGTTCCAGCATGGGTTGCGAATCGACGTTGGAGAACCCTTCTTCGAAGTCGAGACGGATCAGTTGCTGGTTGCGTGACAGCACGCGCAGCTTGGTGATGGTCGGATGCGTCGGTACCGAAACGAAATCACAGCGCACGTTCACTTCGTTCAGCTTGGCGCTCAGTGCACGCGCCGCGTCATCAATACCGGTCAAGCCCACCAGGCGTGAGTTGGCACCCAGCGAAGCGATATTCATCGCCACGTTTGCTGCACCGCCGGGACGCTCTTCAATGGTTTCAACCTTGACCACCGGCACCGGCGCTTCCGGTGAAATACGGCTGGTCGGCCCATACCAATAGCGATCCAACATGACGTCACCCACCACCAATACCCCGGCGCGGCGAAAATCAGGCAGTGTAACTTTCATCCGATAACTCCAAAAAAGTACAAAATTTTAGTGGCGCAGATATTACCACAGACGTCTGTAATAGCTGCAAAACGTATTGCGCAACCGGCCTGCCTAACCCAGCCACTTCGCCCAACTGGTGCGAACCTGTTCACGCTTGGCGGCAAATTGCCCCTTGGCGACCTTGCCGGAATGCTCCTGCAACGCCAGGTGGTGAATTTCATCGCGCATGGTGACGTAGGCCTGAGTGAGCGCCTGCGCCTCTTCTTCCGGCATGATGCCGTAATTGGCCATCAACTCGAAAATGCGTACGTTATCAGACCAACGCGTCAGACGGGGCTCGGTGCTTGCATAGCTTAAGACCAGATACTGGGCAATAAATTCGATATCGGTGATACCGCCCTCGTCGGCTTTGATATCAAAGAGTTCACGCTGCTTGTTGCCGAGGTGATTGCGCATTTTCTCGCGCATCTCGCGTACCTCCAGCCGCAGCGTTTCGCCGTCGCGTGGTTTGCACAAGATCTCACGGCGGATCGCGTCAAACTGCTGATGCAGCGCCGGATCGCCATGGACGATACGCGCCCGCACCAGTGCCTGGTGCTCCCAGGTCCAGGCCTCGTTCTGCTGATAATCGGCAAAGGCTTCAACCGTGCTGACCAACATGCCTGCTGCGCCCGAAGGCCGCAGGCGAGCGTCCACCTCGTACAAAATGCCGGAGGAGGTGCGGGTACTGAACAGGTGCATGACGCGCTGCGCCAAACGCAGATAAAACTGACGGCCGTCGATGCAGCGATCGCCGTCGGTCATCACGTCCGGTGGACAATCCAGAATAAACACCAGATCAAGATCGGAACTGTAGCCCAGCTCCCAACCGCCCAGTTTTCCGTAGCCAATCACGGCAAAACCGCGCCCTTCCCGCTCCTGCAAATGGGTCGGTTGACCATAGCGCGCCACCATGTCGTTCCACGCTTGCTGCACCACCGCATCGATAATGGCCTCGGCCAGATAGGTGAGGTGATCGCTCACTTTCATCACCGGCAGCGCCCCAGAGATATCCCCGGCGGCGATGCGTAACTGCTGCGCCTGTTTAAACTGACGCAATGCCTCAAGTTTCTGCTCTTCGTCATCTTCCGGTACCCGCAACAGGTACTGGCGCAGTTCGCTGCGGTAAGCGTCCGGGGCCACCGGCTGATACAGCGTCGCCGGATCCAGCAGTTCGTCCAGCAACAGCGGATAGCGCGACAGCTGGTTGGCGACCATCGGCGAAGCGGCGCACAGGCGAATCAGATGGCTGAGCGCAGCGTGGTATTCCACCAGCAGCTCAAGGTAGGTGGTACGCGTTACGATGCTCAACAGCAGCTGGGTCAACCGCAGCAGCGCCGTCGGCGCATCCTGACGCGGACACACTTCCGCCAGCAGACGCGGCATCAATTGATCAAGCACATCGCGACCGCGCGGGCCGATAGTGCGTTTGTCGACGTCGTGACGAAACTCGGCGATGGTACGCAACATCTGCCTGCGCGCTTCTTCATCCAGATGTGGCGTCAACGGCGCCAGTTCGTGTTCTTCCAGTGCATCCTGCCACAGGCTGTGGTAGTGCTGATAATCGGGATCTTCGCCCACATCGGGGCTATCGTCGCCAATCAGGTCGTTAAATACCGCTCTGACCGCCTGCATATGCTCGTCCAGCGCCGCGAGCAGCGTCGACCAGTCGTCGAACCCCATGCCCCAGGCCAAACGGGCCTGATCGAGCTCATCTTGTGGCAGCGTCTGCGTTTGTTGGTCGGCAATGGCCTGCAGCAGGTTTTCCAGCCGGCGCAGGAACAAGTAGCTGGCGCTCATCGCCTGTACCTGCTGCGGCTCCAGCAACCCCAGTTCCCCCACCGCCTGCAGCGTGGGCAGCAGCGATCGCCCCTGCAGCGCCGGCTCTCGCCCGCCGCGGATCAATTGGAATACCTGAGTGATAAATTCAATTTCGCGGATGCCGCCGGCACCCAGCTTGATGTTGTCTTTCAGCCCACGCCGCCGCACTTCGCGGGCAATCATGCCTTTCATATTGCGCAGCGACTGGATCACACTGAAATCGATATAGCGACGGAAAACGAACGGCCGCAGGGTTTTGCGCAACTCTTCGCTGTAGGCGTCTTCCGAACCGCCCATCAGCCGCGCTTTCACCATCGCGTAACGTTCCCAGTCGCGCCCCTGCTCCTGGTAATAGTCCTCCAGGGCGGCGAAGCTCATGACCAGCGGACCACTGTCGCCGAAGGGCCGCAGCCGCATATCCACACGATAAACAAAGCCGTCGATGGTTTGCTGATCCAGCGCCTTGATCAGCCGCTGCCCCAGACGGGTAAAGAACTGCGCGTTATCCAACTCGCGCCGTCCTCCCTGGGTCTGACCGTTTTCCGGGTAGGCAAAAATCAGGTCTATATCGGACGAGAAGTTCAGCTCGCCGCCGCCCAGTTTCCCCATGCCGAGGATCAGCAACGGCTGGGGTACGCCCTGGGCGTTGCACGGGGTGCCCCACTCACGGCAGCAGGTTTGATACAGCCAGTCGCGAGCGCTGACGATCAGCGTTTCCGCCAGCCCGCTCAGCTGCAACAGCGTCTCTTGCGTGCTGCACAGATTCTGCGCTTGCGCCCAGGCGATCCTCACCAGCGTCTCGCGGCGGAACAGACGTAACGCGCGCATCAGTTGCGCTTCGTCGCGCACATCTTCCAGCGTGTCTTGCAACCAGGCGGCGTAATGTTGCCACTCGTCCGCGACCGGTGGCTGTTTGCGCAACGTCTCCAGCCATTGCGGCTGACTGAGCAACATGTCGCAGACAAAATCGCTCGACGCCAAAACCCGCTGTTCCTGGCTGCTGAGCACGCAGTCCGCGCCCTGAGTTTCCTGAAAACGCTGCACGATGCTCTGTGCCTGAACCTGTAACCTGCTCGAGAGTGGCAACATAGTGAAGGATCCGTTCTGCGGCCTGCGCCTCGCAGGCCAGCTTTATTAGCGGAGCGCGCCGTTTAACCAGAATGGCGCATGCGATAAGGCCTGCTTGCGGCTGGATTCGTACCAGCCTTGACGACGTTCGGCCAGCGCCTGCTGCAGTTCGCGCCAGCTTTCGATATAAGGACCGGTTTCGTCATCGGGATAAGCACCGGACAGCAGGATAAATGCCGACACCTGACGGGTCAGGCGCGGCAGCTGTTCCTCGTATTCATCCTCGTTCAACGTGCGCGTGAAGGCCTCTTTCAACTCGGCCGCGCTGCGTCCCAGCATAATGTCGCTGAAACGTTTGAATGAACCGTCGAGCTTGGTTTGCGCCTTGGCGTCGATAAAGGGTTTCCAGGCGCCGGTCACCAACCATGATGTGAGCGCTAACTTACATTGCAGGTATTCTGCGCTGTAACACAACACCTGCGGCTGAGTGCTCTTATCAATCAACAGCGGCTCCAGTGCAGTCAGGCGGGCGCGCAGATCGGCGCTGGCTTTGCGTGGTACCAGACCACCGAAGATCACCAGTGCCTGACGGATCAGCGCAATCGCCTCCATAACCGAGCGACGGGCCTGGGTATCACCGCGCAGCCACAGCTCTTCGTGATACTGCCAGTGGCTCAGGCCCAGTTCGAAGCTGGCAACCATACCCTGTTCTACGCTGGATTTGGCCGCAGGCTTCAATACCGCCAGCGGGCGGCGCTCACGCGGAGCATTGCCCTGCGCCAGATGATAGCCGCGCGCCGCTTTGCTCAGGTTGCCCTGACGCAGGCCGCCGTGCATCGCCAATTCGTTGGCCAGCGCCAGCAGATCGTCGGTATTACCCGTTTTAAGCTCCAGCTCAATCTCGCACAGCGCTTCACTCAGCTCACCAGCGCTGACCTCGCCCTGGTCAAGCCCAACCTCAATCTCGCTCTTACCGTAAGTGACCACCCACTTCTCACGCACGAAGTCGGTGCGGAACAGGGGCTGCAAAGCCTGCTGCAGCGCGTCGACATCACAGCCTTGCGGCCAGATATCCGCCGGGAACCGTTCCAACGCCAGCTCCGGCGTGGTGATCGCCACATTATATTCCGGGCGCTGATGCAAACCCGCCACCACCTTACCGGCGGTTTTGATGGTCATTTCATAACTGTCGTCGAAGCCGCGGATACGCAGCCCCATATCCTGACTGCGCAGGAAATTATCGGCGGTTTCGAAGTAGATATTGGTCAGTTTTTGCGGCGCGGAATGCTGATGAGGCCAGGCAGCCAACTGCTGCGGCAAAGCGGCAACCGCATCCGGGGTAGCAATAAATTTGAGTTCTATTTCAACGGTCATAAGTCTTTTACACCAATAAGTTACGCATTCGCGTCAGCCTTCACGGCGGCGGGCCTCGCCTGCCGCGCTCTGCCCGATGACGCACAGTTGCCGTTATCTTACCGCGATTCCCTGCACCTTAACCCTGCTAACTGCAGAAAAAACCTGTTACGTTATAAAACACTGCGCAACTCACAGAATCTGCCACAGTAAGATAGTTCTCATTCCGGTTTTTGCGTTGCGTCGTCAGACTGAACGCTCTACTATCGTTCCCATAAATTCACACAGAAACGATGAACTAATGCAGAAATTACGCCTAATTTGCCTTGCCGTGCTGAGCTTCAGCATCACTTGGGGCGCCCATGCCGAAGATAAACGCTATATCTCCGATGAATTGAATACTTACGTCCATAGCGGCCCGGGTAATCAGTACCGTATCGTCGGTACCCTGAACGCCGGTGAAGAAGTCACCCTGTTGAGCGTAAATGACAGCACCAACTATGGCCAGATCCGCGATGCGAAAGGCCGCACGACCTGGATCCCGCTCAATCAGCTGAGCCAGACGCCAAGCCTGCGCACCCAAGTGCCGGCGCTGGAGCAACAGGTAAAAACCCTGACCGACAAGCTGGCCAACATCGACAACAGCTGGAACCAGCGCACGGCAGAAATGCAGCAGAAAGTGGCCGGCAGCGACAGCACCATCAGCGGTCTGCAGCAGGAAAACCAGGATCTGAAAAATCAGCTGGTGGTCGCACAGAAAAAGGTTAACGCGGTTAATCTGCAGCTCGATGACAAACAGCGCACCATTATCCTGCAGTGGTTCATGTACGGCGGTGGCGTAGCCGGCGTAGGCCTGCTGCTTGGCTTGTTGTTGCCACACCTGATCCCGCGGCGCAAAAGCAACAACCGCTGGATGAACTGATTTCAGTCTCCTTCTGTTTGAGATCGGGCGCCTGCGGGGCGCCCTTTTTATTGGCTGCGGCACCGCCCGGCTAATTGAGGTAATCTGGTCAGCAGAGCCTTAAGATAAATTCAGGAGTTAACAGTGAAGACTTACCTGGTCGGCGGCGCCGTCCGCGACAGCCTGCTTGAGATACCGGTATTCGACCGCGACTGGGTGGTGGTGGGCGCCGCGCCGTCAGAGCTGATCGCGCTGGGATATCAACAGGTCGGTAAAGACTTCCCGGTGTTTCTTAATCCCAAGACCCATGAAGAATATGCGCTGGCGCGCACCGAGCGGAAATCCGGCCAGGGCTATACCGGTTTTACCTGTTACGCCGCGCCGGACGTGACGTTGGAACAAGATCTGCAGCGCCGGGATCTGACCATCAACGCCATCGCCCGCAGCGCCGACGGGGAGTTAATCGATCCTTTCAACGGCGTGGCCGACCTGCAAGCGCGGGTGTTACGCCATGTATCTGACGCTTTTGGTGAAGATCCGTTGCGCGTGCTGCGCGTGGCGCGCTTTGCCGCCCGCTTCGCTCATCTGGGTTTTACCGTCGCCCCGGAAACCGCGGAGTTGATGCGTCAGATGGCGAACAGCGGCGAACTGGCGGCGCTGACCCCGGAACGGGTCTGGAAAGAAACCGAGAAGGCGCTGCAGAGCCAAAGCCCGCAGGTCTATTTCCAGGTGCTGCGCGACTGCGAGGCGCTCAGCGTACTGTTCCCGGAGATCGATGCTTTATTCGGCGTACCGGCCCCCGCTAAATGGCATCCGGAGATCGATACCGGCATTCACACGTTAATGACGCTGGCTATTGCCGCCCAACTCAGCCCCGAGGTCGACGTGCGCTTTTCGGCGCTGTGCCATGATTTGGGTAAAGGGCAGACACCAAAAGAGCTGTGGCCGCACCACCACGGCCACGGGCCTGCCGGTGTTGTGCTGGTAGAGGCCTTGTGTCAGCGGTTGCGTGTCCCCAACCCGGTACGCGACCTGGCCAAACTGGTGGCCGAGTATCACGACCTGATCCACACCGTTAACAAACTGCGCCCGGAAACCCTGTTGAAACTGTTTGATGCGGTCGATGTCTGGCGCAAGCCTCAGCGGTTGGAGCAGATGATCCTCACCAGCGAAGCCGATGCTCGCGGCCGTACCGGATTTGAAAACAATCCCTACCCGCAGGGTGACTATCTGCGCCAGGCGTTTCAGGTGGCGAATGCCGTCTCGGTAAAAGAAGTGGTGGCCAGCGGCCTGCAAGGGCTGGCGATCCGCGATGAGCTCAAACGCCGTCGTCAACAGGCGTTGGCCGACTGGAAACAAACCCAGGATATTCTGAAAGACCAGGCATAAAAAAACCCCGCAGCGCGGGGTTTTTAATTGGCATGCCGCTTACATGAAGACCATGTAAACCACGGCGGCAACGATAAAACGATAGATGGCGAACGGCACAAACGAAATGCGTTTGATCAGCGACAGGAAGGTTTTTATCGCGATCAGCGCTACGACGAAAGCGGTAGCAAAACCGACGGCGAACATCGGTAAATCGCCCATCGTCAGGAAGTGCAGACTCTTGTACAAGTCCAGCCCGCTGGCACCGATCATCATCGGCACCGCCAGAATGAAGGAGAACTCGGAGGCCGCATAACGGTTAACGCCCACCAGCATACCGCCGGCAATGGTCGAACCTGAACGGGAAAAGCCCGGCCACAGCGCCAGACACTGGAAGCAACCAATCATAAACGCCTGGCGGTAGGTGATGTCATCCAGCCCTTCAGCGCTCGGTTTTTTCGGCTTCAGCCATTCCGCCGCCAGCAACAGGAAACCACCGACCACCAACGCATACATCACGTTTTTCGGTGCGAACAGCGATTTGATGAAATCATGGAGCAACAGCCCCAGCACTACTGCGGGGATCATCGCCAGCAGGATATGGCCCAGTTTCAACCGGCCCGCCGTTTTGCCTTCGTGCTCAACCGGCTTACCGCCGAAATGAATGCCGATCAGCCCGAACAGACGGCGCCAGAACATCACCACCACCGCAAGAATCGACCCCAACTGAATGATCACTTCAAAGGTTTTGGCCTTATCGCCGGTAAAACCCAGCCACTCGCCAACGATGATCATGTGCCCGGTAGAAGATACCGGCAAAAATTCAGTTAACCCTTCAACCACCCCAAGAACAAACGCAATAAACAGTGAATGCATGTCCGCCATGTGCTTCGATCACCCCATAAATTTACGGCTATAAACATAAAAAAGCGGCAGTGCTCAATACATTGCCGCTAAAACAATTCTCAGGTTCAGACCAGGTTAACGGCCTTTAGTTGCACCTGTATGACAGAACATCACACCGGACGGGTACCACGCTCAATAATCACCCCAACCCGGCTGGCATGTGCAACAGCGCCCGGTTTGCTGACCTTAATACGGACCCAGGGGGAATTGAAGCGCTGGAGCAATATTTCAGATATTTCCTCTGCCACCCGCTCCACCAACGCAAAGCGATTTGGCTCCACGTGCTGGATGATGGCTTCACTGATATCGGCATAGCTCAGACAGTCGTTCACGTCGTCGCTGGCAGCTGCCTGGCGGTTATCCCAGCCCATTTCGATATCGAACACCAGCTTCTGGCGAATGTTTTGTTCCCAGTCATAAACGCCAATGGTGGTGATTACGGTAAGTTCTTCTATAAATACGATATCCATCACGTCATTCTCTGTTTTTGGCCTTGCCGGATACCACTTCCAGCGGAATATGCGTATTATCCCTTTATGTTGCGAGTAAAACGACCCTTATTAAACGGAACCGCGTTATGAGTGCTACCGCGCTTGGCATGATTATCTTCGCGTATCTGTGTGGCTCAATTTCCAGTGCGATCCTGGTTTGTCGGATCGCCAGGCTGCCCGATCCGCGTGAACATGGCTCAGGGAATCCAGGGGCTACCAACGTCCTGCGCATCGGCGGTCGCCTGGCGGCGGCGGCGGTGCTGGTTTTCGATATTCTCAAAGGAATGCTGCCGGTGTGGCTGGCATACAAGCTTAATGTCCCGCCGCTGTACCTGGGGCTGACGGCAATTGCCGCCTGCGTTGGGCACATCTATCCGGTGTTCTTCCATTTCCGTGGCGGCAAGGGCGTGGCAACGGCATTTGGTGCCATAGCACCGATAGGCTGGGATCTGACCGGTCTGATGACCGGTACCTGGTTGCTGACCGTGTTGCTCAGCGGTTACTCTTCGCTGGGCGCGATTGTCAGCGCGCTGATTGCCCCCTTCTACGTTTGGTGGTTCAAACCGCAGTTCACCTTCCCGGTAGCCATGCTGTCATGCCTGATCCTGATGCGGCACCACGACAACATTCAGCGCCTTTGGCGTGGCCAGGAAGGAAAAATTTGGGGCAAATTCCGCAAGAAAAAGCCTGAAGCGGTTGAGCAGGAAACCAAAAAAGAAGAGTAACTCATAACGCCAGGGCAGGTCAGCCTGCCCCGAATTAACCCGGTTTCTGTTCCCCAC
Organism: Serratia sp. AXJ-M; assembly: GCF_046531865.1. Taxonomy (NCBI): domain Bacteria; kingdom Pseudomonadati; phylum Pseudomonadota; class Gammaproteobacteria; order Enterobacterales; family Yersiniaceae; genus Serratia; species Serratia sp. AXJ-M. Next base: position 4,602,971 of record NZ_CP059394.1, read on the forward strand.
GGTGCCCGTTTTTTTGAGTTATCACTCTATCGTCGTGAATATATTGCGTTTTCCCGCCAGGGTAACGCCTCTGCTTTAATAATGTCCCTCTTTCAAAATCGCATGAATTGCCAAATCCCCCCATCGCTAATGATTATCATTAGCGACAATTAAATATTGTCATTCCCTAAAGATGGATCATCAATAAAATGCCTATGAAGACTATTCGGCGCCTGATAATAAAACAGCCTAACCTTTTTATGCTGCTGGCAGGAATATGTACCAGTTCATTGGCTTATGCCGCAGGGGAAAACGAAAGTGTCATTACCGTTTACGGCGAGGGAAATACGGCAGAAGAAGTCATAGGTTCCAATGGAACCTATGCCGCCAAACAAAGCGTTACGGCAACAAAAACCAGCACCCCATTAATCAAAACTCCTCAGTCTATTTCCGTTATTACGCAAGAAGAATTACAAACCAAACGCCCAGCCACCATTAAAAATGCGCTCAACTATACGCCGGGTGTAATGACAGGCAACAGCGGCAGTTCGAGCATATTTGATAGCGTCATGATCCGGGGATTCAATAACGTCAGCCAGAATATCTATTTGGACGGTTTGAAATTACAAGGGGATATGTATGCCGACAGCAAAGTGGATCCGTATTTTTTACAGCGGGTAGAAGTTTTGCGCGGTCCGGCCTCGGTGCTGTATGGCAAAAGTAACCCCGGCGGCGTTATTTCCAGCGTCAGCAAGCGTCCACAAAAGCAGCCATTGCATGAATTACAGCTGCAGGCCGGCAACCATCACGAATGGAAAACCCAATTCGATTTCAGCGACGCTCTTGATGATGAAGAAGCATTGGCTTACCGCTTAACCGGTAATTATTACGAAGCGCACAGCCAGCAAAAGGGCGAGCGCGAAAAACGCTATGCCATTGCGCCTTCTTTGCTTTGGCAGCCGTCGGATAAAACCTCGCTGTTGTTTCAGCTGTCTTTACAAAACGAGCCACGCACCGGTTATTACGGCTGGCTGCCAAGCGAAGGAACTTTGACTTCCGGCGAATTCGGCAAATTGTCTCCTTCTTTTAACGAGGGCGAGCCCAGCTATAACCGTTTCGAACGCCAGCAGCGCACGGTGGGCTATCAGCTTGATCATGCCTTCAACGATACCTGGTCCTTCCATCAGGCCGTCCGCTATCAGCATACCAAGGTCAACTGGCGCAGTATCTATGGCAACGGCCTATGCAACCTAATGACCTGCATGGGAGTGGCACCCCAGCAATACGGCACCACCTTGTCCCGCGCAACCATGGTCAGCGACGAGAGATTGAATGGGTTAACCACGGATACCCGGCTGGAAGGGAAATTGAACGCCGACAGTTGGCGCCACACCCTGTTGATGGGGATCGACTATTCGCAGCTGCGCAACGATCTGCAAAACAAGATGGGCTCTGCCGCGCCGCTCAATCTGGTGAACCCGCAGTATGGCAACCATGATGTGCTTTATTTTGGCGACACCCATACGATTAACAAAAACCACCAGTTAGGCACTTATCTGCAGGATCAGGCCGAATGGCAGAACTGGGTATTCACGCTGGGCGGCCGCTTTGACCACAGCGTCGTAAAAACCCATGAAAGCAGTAATATGACGGGCGCGGAATCCTCATCCAGCATCACGGATAATGAATTCACCTGGCGTGGCGGCGTTAACTATGTTTTCAATAACGGCATCGCACCTTACGTGAGCTATAGCGAGTCATTTGAACCCAATAGCGGCAACAGTTTATCAGGCCAGGCTTTCAAACCTTCCCGAGGGAAGCAATATGAAGCCGGGATTAAATTCATCCCTGATAACGCACCGGTTTCTGCCTCTATCGCCGCATTCCAACTGACCAAAGACAATAATTTACGCCGTGATGCCCTTAACCCTTATTACAATGTGCAGGAAGGCAAAATCCGCTCTCGCGGGATTGAAATTGAAGGTAAGGCCGCACTCACTTATAACCTTAATTTAATCGCAAGCTATACCTATACCCATGCAGAGTTCCGCGATAACTCCGGTAATAATGGTCATACTCCAGCCATGGTGCCTAAACATATGGCTAATTTGTGGACCGATTACACCTTTAATCAAGGCTGGCTAAATGGGCTGAGCCTCGGCGGTGGTGCACGTTATGTGTCAAGCACCCCGGGTGACGATGGGAATAATTTCAAAGTCCCGAGCTATACGGTTTTTGATACCGCCATAAAATATCAACTGGATGATATCCCCGGACTGGAAAACGCAGAAATTGCTTTAAACGTAAATAATCTTTTTGATAAGCACTATGTTTCCTCTTGCTTTACCAACAATACCTGTTCATGGGGTGCGGAACGGCAAATCCTCACCACATTAACCTTGCATTGGTAATAACAAATATTACAGCCATATTCTTTCGAAATTATATTGAGCTACATGTCGTGCTTTAATTATGGCGTTTAATTTTCGCCACTCTATTTCTTGGCCAATCTTGGCCAAGAATCCTTATTTATATTCCTCAGGGGAGTTATTATGAGTAGTCATCAAACGGGGGCCGGTAAGCCTGGTCCGATCGGGCGACTGCTGCGGCCTATACGTGGGAGCCTTATTGTCGCCGGGGTACTGGCAGCTATCGGCACAATATTCACGCTGGTGCCGTTGGCGGGCATTGCCCATATTGCCGTCATTGTTTTGGGTCATCAGGAACAAACAGGAGCCGCTACTCCGTTGCTGGCGGCGGGTGGGATTGGCGACAGCGTCGTCGTCTGCCTGGTCAGCCTGTTTGTCGGCTTAATCATTGTCACCCTGGCCGAAGTGCTCGCACACCTGGCGGATAACCGCATTACCCATGGCCTGCGCATTACGGCGGCCCGGCGTCTGGCACAGGTGCCCTTGGGGTGGTTTAGCGACCGTGCCTCAGGCGAAGTGAAACAGGCGATGCAGGACGATATTGGCACCCTGCACGATCTCACCGCCCACTTTTTCACCACGCTGGGACGCACAATCGGCGCGATGCTGATCTCGGTTATCTACATGTTCGTCATGGACTGGCGGATGGCGATCGTCTCGATCATTCCTTTCTTCCTGTTCTTCTTCATTTTCGGCAGGGCTCAGAAAGCCGGAGCGCCCCATATGGGCGAGTTTGTTAAGGGATTAGGCCGTATCAATAATGCCGTAGCCGAATTCGTTAACGGCATCCCGGTGATCAAGACCTTCAGCGGCGGCGGCAAAGCACACAGCAGCTACCGTAAAGCGATCGCCTCCTTTACCCAGGTATTCACCCGTACCATGAGCCCGGTGATCAAGACCATCGCGCTGGCGAATGCCATCGTTGCTCCGGTGACCGTATTGGGGGTGGTGTTGGTTTTCGGTACCTTGTTTGTGGCACTGGGCTGGCTTGAACCGCTTAACGTCTTGCCGTTCGCCCTGGTCGCACCGGGTATTTCCGCCCCGCTGCTGCTAATGGGCTTTATTACCCACGGCCTGCGTAATGCCACAGGGGCAGCGGAACGCATACAATCGCTGCTGGACACGCCGATCCTCACGCAGCCGGAAGTGCAGCCAATGCTGAAAGACGCGGAGATCCGTTTCGAACAAACCGGTTATTCCTACAATAGTGACAGTCACGTGCTGGCAGACATCAACCTCAGCCTGAAACCCGGCAGCGTAACCGCCATCGTCGGCCCATCCGGTGCGGGCAAATCCACTCTGGCACGCTTGCTGTTGCGCTTCTTCGATCCGACGCAGGGGCGCATCACGCTTGGCGGCGTCGATCTGCGCGAAATGAGCTCGACCCAGCTTTATCAACACATTGGTTTCGTGCTGCAGGAAGTGAAGCTGATCCACGCCAGCCTGCGAGAAAATATTGCGTTGGGTCGCCCCAATGCCAGCATGCAAGAAATCGAAGCCGCCGCCAGGGCTGCCAATATTCACGATCATATCCTGAGCTTGCCACGGGGCTACGACTCGGTGGTCGGGGAGGATGCAAAACTCTCCGGGGGTGAACAGCAGCGCGTAAGCATTGCGCGCGCCGTACTGTTGAACCCACCGATTTTGGTACTGGATGAAGCCACCGCCGCCGCTGATGCGGAGAACGAATACCTTATTCAGGAAGCCCTTTCCAACTTTGCCAAAAATCGCACGTTACTGGTGATTGCCCATCGGTTAGATACCATCATGCACGCCGATCATATCGTTGTGCTTGAGGACGGCACGATCCGCGAACAAGGCAACCATGCCGAGTTGTTGGCCGGCCAAGGCCGCTATGCTCGCCTCTGGGCTGCGGGGGGTTACGAAAACATGACGAAACAGGCGGATCAACCATGTTAAAAACATTTATGCAGTTGCTCGGCAACGATGCTCCCATATTCCGTCGTTATATCGGCATGGCCGCGCTTTACGGTGTGTGTTGCGGCCTGACGCTCACCACCTTGGTGCCTATAGTCGGCTATCTGCTGCAAGGTGAAGTCTACACGGCTGCCGGTTGGCTGATAGCGCTTTTCGCCGGCGTACTTTTGAGCTGGCTGTTGCGCAGGCGCGTCGATTTCGCCGGCATGAACGTAGGTTCATCGCTGTTACTGACCGCCCGTCAACGCATTGGCGACCATGTGGCTACCTTGCCTATCGGCTGGTTCACTCCTGATAATACGGCGCGACTCAGTCATGTGGTTTCTCAGGGGATGATGGATGTGGCGCAACTCCCGGCGCACCTTTTTACACCGATCGTCAGCGGTGTCGTCACGCCGCTGGTGCTGGTGATAGCGCTCTGCACCCTGCAGTGGCAAATGGGGTTACTGGCGCTGGCGGCCCTCCCCCTGATTGCCGGTATTTTCCTGCTCTCAGCGCGGCTCGGTACCCAGGCTGACGAAGCCTTCCATCAGGCATCCGCCCACACCAGCCAACGTATGGTGGAGTTTGCTCAGGCACAGTCCGTACTGCGTGCCTTCAATGGCGAAGGCGGCGGGACCCGTTTCCTCGAACAGGCCATCGATCGGCAGTATCAGTCAGGCAAGCGGCTTATTTATATCTCCACGGCCTCTGTGGTGCTCAACTCCTGGGTAGTGCAACTGGTGTTTGCCACCCTCTTGGTCACCGGAGCCACGCTGCTGAGCCATTCTCAGGGGAACCTGCCGGCTATCGGTAGCGCCGTGGGGACGGTGATCGCCCTGATGCTGGTTAGCCGCTTTATCGACCCGTTGCTGGACGTTGCCAGTTATGGCGAAGCCCTGCGAAACGCCCGCGGCCAGTTAAATGCCGTCAGCGAAATTTTAGCCATTACCCCCTTGCCCGAACCTCAACAGGCGCAACGGCCACATGACGGCTCGCTGGAGCTGCGCGATGTTTCGTTCAGCTATTCGCCAGAACAGGCTGCCGTACTGCGCGGGGTCAGCTTTAAGGTTGAACCCGGCACCATGACCGCACTGGTTGGCGCATCCGGCTCGGGTAAAACCAGCCTGGTTCGTTTGATTGCGCGTTTCTTTGACGTCACCGGCGGGGCAGTGATGATTGGCGGAGCCGACGTACGCCAGATCCCTAACGAACAATTGACGGATCAGATCAGCCAGATTTTCCAAAATACCTACCTGTTCCAAGGCAGCATTGGCGAAAACATCCGTCTGGGTAAGCCGACGGCCAGCGATGAGGAAGTATTGATGGCCATCGAACAGGCCGGGGCGGCAGAAATCATCGAACGGCTGCCCCAGGGGCTGGATACCCCGGTAGGGGAAGGCGGCGCACGGCTTTCCGGCGGCGAGCGCCAGCGTATTTCTATCGCCCGCGCGCTGATTAAAGACGCCCCTGTTCTGCTGGTTGATGAAGCGACTGCGGCACTGGATCCCGAGAATCAAGCGATCATCGCCGACACCCTGGCACGGCTGCGCGGCAAGAAGACGTTGATTGTCATTGCGCACCAGCTGTCGACGGTAGCGATGGCCGATCAAATTCTGGTACTGCAAGACGGAGAAATTGCTGAACGCGGCACCCATGCCCAGCTTGAAGCCCTGGGGGGACGCTACGCGCATTTCCTGACTCAGCGGCACAGAACCAAAGGTTGGCGTATTGCCTGACTGAAAACTGAAAAGGCTCCCACTGGGAGCCTTTTTTTTGGCTACGGCAAGAGCCGACCTAATCAGACGGCAGGCAGCTCAGCCAATGGCCAGCGCGGCCGTACCGAAACGCTCAGCTCCGGATTAGCGCCGCTTTTCAGCCGCACCATGCCTGCGTAAGCGATCATCGCACCGTTATCGGTGCAAAACTCCGGTCGGGCGTAAAACACTTCACCGCCGCGCTTATGCATCATTTCTGCCAGCTTGGTTCGCAGCGTACGGTTGGCGCTGACGCCACCGGCCATCACCAGGCGCTTAAAGCCGGTTTGTTCCAGCGCGCGCTTGCATTTGATCGCCAGCGTATCCACCACCGCATCTTCAAACGCCCGGGCTATGTCAGCACGCGTCTGATCGTCATTGCCGTTGGAGCGAATGGTATTGGCGGCAAAGGTCTTCAGCCCGGAGAAGCTGAAATCCAGCCCTGGCCGGTCGGTCATCGGGCGTGGGAAGGTGAAACGCCCCGCCGTGCCCTGTTGCGCCATCTTCGACAGCATCGGCCCGCCAGGGTAGTCCAGCCCAAGCAGCTTGGCGGTTTTGTCGAAAGCTTCACCGGCCGCATCGTCGACCGATTCGCCCAGCAGTTCATATTCGCCGATACCGGTCACGCTGATCAGCTGCGTATGCCCGCCAGACACCAGCAGCGCGACAAACGGAAACGCCGGCGGGTTATCTTCCAGCATCGGCGCCAGCAGGTGGCCTTCCATATGATGCACCGGCACCGCCGGCACATTCCAGGCAAACGCCAGTGCGCGGCCAATGGTGGCTCCGACCAGCAGCGCCCCCACCAGGCCCGGCCCGGCGGTGTAGGCAACGCCGTCGATATCCGCCGCGGTCAGGTTCGCTTCCTTCAATGCCGCCTGAATCAACGGCACGGTTTTGCGCACGTGATCGCGGGAGGCCAGCTCCGGCACCACGCCGCCGTAGTCGGCATGCAGTTTCACCTGGCTGTACAATTGGTTGGCTAATAAACCGGCCTGATCGTCATACACTGCAATTCCGGTTTCATCGCAGGAGGTTTCTATGCCCAGTACTCGCATTACATTTCCCATCATTCACGTGCGGCCGCCAGTTTAGCACAATCGGGCCTGTTTACCGCCAGCGTGGCGTACGCTTGTCACCATTATTGGGCTATGTTGATGATTACAGCCACAAATGCCGATTTGATTAAAAACGAGCATTTTTTTCTGATTAGTCTATAATCAGCGCCCGATGCAAAATTGCGCATGTTTTACCAGGGTGGCCGCAGGTTTCAATTTGCTGTGGTGCTTTACAAAGCAGCATCCGTTGAAGTAAAATTCCGCACCATTTTGAAATTGCTGGCGCTTGGCCAGCAGCAAACCGAATTTTATTGAGGTGAGAGGCACATGCCTGTAATTAAAGTACGTGAAAACGAGCCATTTGACGTTGCTCTGCGTCGTTTCAAACGCTCTTGCGAAAAAGCGGGCGTTCTGGCTGAAGTTCGTCGTCGTGAGTTCTATGAAAAACCGACTACCGAACGTAAGCGCGCTAAAGCTTCTGCTGTGAAACGTCACGCGAAGAAACTGGCTCGCGAAAACGCACGCCGCACTCGTCTGTATTAATTCTTCGGGGGCAACCCCGCCGCGTGAATTTCTGATTTTAAAAATCGCGCAGACCGAGTAGTTGCATACGAAGGCCGTGCTTTCCGAAAGGAATGCGCGGCTTGTTCTCGTTTATAGGCTAGTAAAGTAAGGGCTTATGGCTGGACGAATTCCGCGCGTATTTATCAATGACTTGCTGGCTCGCACCGACATCGTCGATCTGATCGATGCCCGGGTAAAGCTCAAGAAGCAGGGCAAGAACTATCACGCGTGCTGTCCGTTCCACCACGAAAAAACGCCTTCATTTACGGTTAATGGCGAAAAGCAGTTTTACCACTGTTTTGGTTGTGGTGCGCACGGTAACGCCGTCGACTTTCTGATGAATTACGACAGGCTCGAGTTTGTCGAAACCATCGAAGAGCTGGCCACCATGCACGGACTGGAAGTGCCTTACGAGGCGGGTTCCGGACCGACGCAAATCGAACGCCATCAGCGTCAAAGCCTGTATCAACTGATGGAACAGCTCAGCGCGTTCTATCAACAGTCACTGCATCAGTCCTCCGGCACGCCGGCGCGCAATTATCTGCAACAGCGCGGACTGAGTGACGACGTTATCCGTCATTTCGCCATCGGTTTTGCACCTGCCGGTTGGGATAACGCATTAAAGCGTTTTGGTCGTGACGCCGAGTCACGCCTGGCATTGAACGATGCAGGCATGCTGGTGACTAACGATCAAGGACGCTCGTACGATCGTTTCCGTGAGCGCGTAATGTTCCCTATCCGCGACAAACGCGGGCGAGTGATCGCCTTTGGCGGACGCGTATTGGGTGACGGCATGCCGAAATACCTGAACTCACCGGAAACCGAAGTTTTCCACAAAGGTCGTCAGCTGTACGGCCTGTATGAAGCGCAACAGAGCCACCCTACCCCGCAGCGATTGCTGGTAGTGGAAGGCTATATGGACGTGGTGGCGCTGGCGCAGTACGGCATCGATTATGCCGTCGCCTCGCTTGGCACCTCGACAACGGCCGAACATATTCAGCTGCTGTTCCGCGCCACCGACAACGTTGTCTGTTGCTATGACGGTGACAGAGCCGGTCGCGAAGCGGCATGGCGCGCACTGGAAACCGCGTTGCCCTATCTCAATGACGGGCGTCAACTGCGGTTTATGTTTTTGCCCGACGGCGAAGACCCGGACACATTGGTACGCAAAGAAGGCAAAGAGGCCTTCGAACAGCGAATGGAGCAGGCGCAGCCGCTTTCCACTTTCCTGTTCGAAACCCTGATGCCGCAGGTAGACCTGAGCAGCCCGGACGGCCGCGCCAAGCTGAGCACGCTGGCACTGCCGCTGATTACTCAGGTGCCGGGCGAAACGTTGCGCTTGTACCTGCGCCAACAGCTCGGCAGCAAGCTGGGTTTGCTGGATGACAGCCAGTTGGACAAGCTGATGCCCAAGCAAGCCGAAAATGCGAATACTTATCAGGCGCCCCAGCTAAAACGCACAACCATGCGTATACTGATAGGGTTACTGGTACAAAATCCGCAACTGGCTACACTTATCCCTTCGCTTGAGGGATTGGAGCAGACCAAACAGGCGGGTTTGCCGCTGTTTGTCGAGCTGGTGCAGACCTGTCTGGCTCAGCCAGGGCTGACAACCGGCCAACTGTTGGAGCAGTATCGCGACAACAAATTGAGCCAACAGCTTGAAACCTTGGCAACATGGAACCATATGATCGTTGAGGATATGGTTGAACAGACTTTTTTGGATACTTTAGCCAGCCTGTACGACTCGGTACTGGAACAGCGGCTGGAGACATTGATCGCACAGGCCAGAACCCATGGCCTCAGCCCGGAAGAACGTGAAGAAGTCCGTTCTTTGAATCAGGTGCTGGCGAAGAAAAACTGAATACCAAACGGCTTAAGTGCCGATAAATGCGAGGGCAGAGCCCTGCAATATGCCGCCACAGTGGGCCGCGGCAACAACAAAAACGCCCCAAATGCTATTGTTGGCGGTTTCGCCGACCGACACCAACCCAAATACTCTGAAGTGTGGATACCGTCTTATGGAGCAAAACCCGCAGTCACAGCTAAAGCTACTTGTCACCCGTGGTAAGGAGCAAGGCTATCTGACCTATGCTGAGGTCAATGACCATCTGCCGGAAGATATCGTCGACTCCGACCAGATCGAAGACATCATCCAGATGATTAACGACATGGGCATCCAGGTTCTGGAAGAAGCACCGGACGCCGACGACCTATTGCTTGCTGAAAACTCAAACAGCACGGACGAAGATGCGGAAGAAGCTGCCGCTCAGGTGTTGTCCAGCGTTGAGTCTGAAATCGGCCGTACCACCGACCCGGTGCGCATGTACATGCGCGAAATGGGGACCGTTGAACTGCTGACGCGCGAAGGCGAAATCGACATCGCCAAGCGCATTGAAGACGGCATCAACCAGGTGCAGTGCTCGGTTGCCGAGTACCCGGAAGCCATTACCTATTTGCTGGAACAGTACGATCGCGTCGAAGCGGGCGAAGCTCGCCTGTCCGATCTGATCACCGGCTTCGTCGATCCTAATGCGGAAGAGGACATCGCCCCTACCGCTACCCACGTGGGTTCTGAGCTGTCTACCGAAGAGCAGAACGACGACGACGAAGAAGAAGATGAAGACGAAGAAGAAGACGACAACAGCATCGATCCTGAGCTGGCCCGTCAGAAATTCGCCGACCTGCGCGATCAGTACGAAGCGACTCGTGTCGTCATCAAAAAGAACGGCCGCAGCCACGCCAGCGCAGCAGAAGAAATTCTGAAGCTGTCTGAAGTGTTCAAGCAGTTCCGCCTGGTGCCAAAACAGTTCGACTTCCTGGTCAACAGCATGCGTACCATGATGGACCGCGTTCGTACTCAAGAACGTATCATCATGAAGCTGTGCGTTGAACAGTGCAAAATGCCGAAGAAAAACTTCGTCACTCTGTTCGCCGGCAACGAAACCAGCACCACCTGGTTCGAAGCGGCGCTGGCAATGGCCAAGCCATGGTCAGAGAAGCTGAAAGACGTCGCCGAAGACGTGCAGCGCAGCCTGCAGAAACTGCGTCAGATCGAAGAAGAGACCGGCTTGACCATCGAGCAGGTGAAGGACATCAACCGCCGCATGTCTATCGGTGAAGCGAAAGCCCGCCGTGCGAAGAAAGAGATGGTTGAAGCGAACTTGCGTCTGGTTATTTCTATCGCCAAGAAATACACCAACCGCGGCCTGCAGTTCCTGGATCTGATCCAGGAAGGCAACATCGGTCTGATGAAAGCGGTAGACAAGTTTGAATACCGTCGTGGTTATAAGTTCTCGACTTACGCCACCTGGTGGATCCGTCAGGCTATCACCCGTTCTATCGCCGACCAGGCGCGTACCATCCGTATTCCGGTACATATGATTGAGACCATCAACAAGCTCAACCGTATTTCGCGCCAGATGCTGCAAGAGATGGGCCGCGAACCGACGCCGGAAGAGCTGGCTGAACGCATGCTGATGCCGGAAGACAAAATCCGCAAAGTGCTGAAGATCGCCAAAGAGCCGATCTCCATGGAAACGCCGATCGGTGATGATGAAGATTCACATCTGGGCGATTTCATCGAGGATACCACCCTCGAGCTGCCGCTGGATTCTGCCACCTCGGAAAGCCTGCGCTCCGCAACGCACGACGTATTGGCCGGCCTGACTGCCCGTGAAGCGAAAGTGCTGCGTATGCGTTTCGGCATCGATATGAACACTGACCATACGCTGGAAGAAGTGGGCAAACAGTTCGACGTTACCCGTGAGCGTATTCGTCAGATCGAAGCCAAAGCACTGCGTAAACTGCGCCACCCAAGCCGTTCCGAAGTGCTGCGCAGCTTCCTGGACGACTAAGGTTCAGCTGTTGACAAAAAACCCCGGCTCGCCGGGGTTTTTTATTGCCTAAAACATGCTGTTGCCGCTGGCGGTTTTCTCCGGCACCGATTGGGTCACGTCCCAGTGCTCCACGATTTTGCCTGCGTCATCAAGTCGGAAAATATCGATAATCGCGGCCGTCTTGCCCTTTTCTCGTCCGCTGGTCTCTACGTGCAAAATCACATAGTTGCCGTCGACAAATGCCTGTTTGATTTCGCTGTGAGAATCGGGGTAACGCGCTTTGAGCAGCTCGACAAACTTGCGGAACCCTTCCACCCCATCCTGCGCATTGGGATTGTGCTGTTTGTACTCGTCACCCAGAAAGGGCCGTGCCGCGGCAAAATCCTTGTTATTTAGCCCCTGCTGATAAAACTCCAGCACGTTATTTTTGTTCTTCAGTTCCTGCACGCTGTTGCCCGCATGGGCAACGCCGCTTGCCAACAGCAGAGCGACCAATCCCGCTTTAATCATCGCTTTCATCCTGCAACTCCCTCTCAGATTATTTCAATGCCAGAAACAGCTCGCGATAACTCTCTGTAAGCTGCTCCAGCGTGGCACGATTCAATCCGCTGGGGTTCGGCAATACCCAAACCTCAGTTTTGCCGATCGTCATCTCCTGACGGCCCCAGGCCGCATTTTTTACCCCAAAGGCGCTGCTGAACGCCTGCTTGCCCAAAACAGCCAATGCGCGCGGCTGATAGCGCAAGATTTTTTCTTTTAGCGCCTCGCCGCCGCTGAGCAATTCGTCACGCGTCACTTCGCTGGCGGCGACCGTTGGCCGTGCCACCAGCGCGGTGATGCCGCAGCCGGTATCCTGCAGCTGTTGCCACTGTTCGGGCGCCAGTTGACGTTCGGTAAAGCCAGCCTGATGCACCACCTTCCAGAAGCGGTTGCTGCCGTTGGCAAAAGGGTAGCCTTGGTGGGCGGAGGAGAGGCCGGGGTTGATGCCGCAAAACACCACCCGCAGGTTTGGCGCCAGGAGTTCCATAGGGTTCGGGAGTCCATTAAAGGGGATTTACAGCGGTTATCGCAAAATCCGCCAGTAATTACAACAGGCTAGAACTGCGCATAAAAGCAACATACGGATGGTTAACTGTAGACCTGCGTCGAAGGATTGCCGTATAATCTCGCCGCTTGGCCCCTTAGCTCAGTTGGTTAGAGCACGCGACTCATAATCGCTTGGTCACTGGTTCAAGTCCAGTAGGGGCCACCAAATCTCGCTGTTTTCACAGCCAAAAAAGCCACCTTCCTAAAGGTGGCTTTTTTATTTCCATCCGCCCGCGTGATCAGCTTCCACCGCTCTGCCGTTGATGCGCTAGCTGTTCGGCACGCAGCAGGATTTCCTGCAGATCGTCCTCGTCGATATCAAACAATTCGCCCTGCATCAGCGCCTCGTGCAGATCGGCGCGGGTGATAGACACCGCATCAATTGGCAGATTAGCCGGCTTCGCCTCGGTCGGCGCCAAAGGGTGCGGGTAGCGTCGCCCGGCCAGGTTATTGAAGACGATCGCCAGCAGCGCCAATAGCACCGAGTTCAACAGCACCGGGTACAGCACAAAGCTATAGCCCAGTTGATGAATACCCGGGCCACCGAGAATGGCGGTCAGCGCCACCGCGCCACCGGGCGGGTGCAGGCAACGCAGCTTAAACATCAAGCCAATCGCCAGTGCGGCCGCCACCCCGCAAGCCAGCCCCGGGTCGGCAATCAGCAAACTGGTGCTGACCCCCACTGCCGCCGCCGACATATTGCCGCCCACGATCGACCAGGGCTGCGCCAACGGGCTATTCGGCACGCCAAACAGCAATACGGCCGATGCGCCCATCGGGGCGATAAACCACAGGTTCACCTCGCCCAAAACAAAATGGCTGATCCAGCCGGCAATCATCAGCCCCAGCCCGGCACCGACGCTGGAAAGCAAAATCTCTTTTTTGCCCACCGCCAATGGGTGCGGCCACAAACGTGCGCACCCTACTTTCACTCTTTCCAACAACGGCATTTTCATGTTACTTCGTGCTGCCAAATTCAACTTAATGGCAACAAATATATCACAACGCCAGGCGTCGCCGCTCGCCGCGCTTTTCACTACGAAAATAACTTTCGGCTAACAGATTGATCTTTAGCCACTCCTCGTCAATTATCAAAGTTCGCCTCCCTTTGCCTTGAGGAAAACCCAATGTCTCAGCCGATTGCCGAACTCTATACCGACGCCGAATTTTTCAGCCCTTATGCCATGTCGGCGTTTATCACCCTGACGGAAAAAGGTATTCCCTTCACCGTGAAGCCGGTCGATTTGTCGCAGGGGAAAAACCATGAGCCGGCCTACGCGGCCCTGTCATTGACACGCCGGGTGCCAACGCTGGTGGTCGGTGAATTTCAGCTTTCGGAGTCCTCGGCGATTGATGAGTACCTGGATGAGATCCATCCTGCCCATCCGGTGTACCCACGCGATGTAAAACACCGTGCCAAAGCCCGCGAAGTTCAGGCATGGCTGCGCAGCGATCTGCTACAGCTACGCGCCGAGCGGCCGACCGAGGCAGTGTTCATTAACGGCAAGTTTCCTCCACTGTCCAACGCCGCGCAGGGTGCCGCCAACAAGTTGATTGCCGCCGTAGAAAAGCTGCTGAGTCACGGCCAGGATAATCTGTTCAGGGAATGGTGCATTGCCGACACCGATTTGGCTTTGATGCTGAATCGGCTGGTGATACATGGCGATCCGGTACCGGAAAATATTCGCCACTACGCTCACAAACAGTGGCAACGTCCTTCCGTGCAGGCCTGGTTGGCGCTGCCAGAGAAAATGCGCGGGTGATAAAAAATCGGCGGCCACGACGCCGCCGTTCTCAACTGAGAAATAACATCACTTCTTGAGGGAAGGCAAATCACCATCCCGCGGGCAGATAGCCTAACAGCGACGCGATGGCATACACCGCACTGGCCAGATACAGCAACACGATGCTGATCTGCAACAGCGGGTGGGTTATCCAGTTACACTGCCAACGCGGTGTCTGGTCGCCATGCTTGCGCGCCCCACGCAGGATCAGCATTGGCATAATCGACAAAATCACCCCGCTGAAAACCCCGGCGAAATAGAGCGCGTTAACGAATGACACCAACCCGCTGTAGGCCAGCGCGAACGGCGGCAGCACCACCAGCATCAGCACGCCGAAACGGCGCAGTGGCTGTTCGTCGTTGCCCAGCCTGAACTGGTCGAAAATATTGGTCAGGAAGCTGCCGCCGAGGCCCCAGTAAGAGGTCAGCATCGCGCACAGGGCAAAAATATTGGCGGAGAAGAAGGCCCACTGCCCTAACGCCTGGCCCCATGAAATGGTCGCCACGTCAGAAATGTTATTCAGCCCGCTGAGCGCAATCACCGACATCGGCACCGCCGCCAGCAGCACAAAGGTCACGGCCATTCCGACCATAATCGCCTTGGGCAGTTGTTCCGGCTTGTCCGAAAAGCCGCGCGCCATTTCCGGCACGATATACTGCGCAGAGAAACAGAACACCACCACGTTGAATACCGGCACCATAAAGCGCCAGTCACCGTCCAGCAGGTTGCGCATCTGGGTGGTGTCTTTGAGCAGCGTGGCCGCCACCAGCGCACTCAGCATGACCACCATGCCGATGCTGATAAACTTCTCCCCGCGGCCAATCGCCTTTAATCCCAGGTACAAGACCCCCGCAGCGGGTACGAAAAACAGCAGGCTGCCTATTGCCGGGGAAATGCCAAACAGGGACTGCAACAGTTTGCCGCTGCCGCTCATGTAGGCGGTCAACGCCCCAATGCTGTTAACGCAAACCGAAGCAAACATCAGCCAGGCACCGATACCGCCGACATAACGTTTCGCCAGTCCGCTCAATTGCAGATGGGCACGGGTACGCAGGGTAGATTCAGCAACGTACAGCATGGTGATAGTGGTCAGACTGCCCACCAGCACCAGCCAAAACAACAGCGGCAGAAAACCGGCCTTGCTGGAGGCGTAGGCGATGGACAACACGCCGGCGCCAATGTTGGTGCCGACAATCATCGCCACCCCTTCGAGGAAACTCAGTGATTTGGCGGGTGCAGGCGTTCGCACCCCGGCGGCAAGCGCCGGAGAAATAGAGATGTTTTCAGAAGACATGCAGCATCCTTTGGCTCCCGGCGGCGCTGGCCACCGGGGTTGGTTAATTTCCCAGGGGTTAACAGCTCACATCGATACACAGGTATTTCAGCTCCAGATATTCTTCAATCCCGTAACGCGATCCTTCACGTCCGAGCCCTGACTGCTTCACGCCGCCAAAAGGTGCCACTTCATTGGAAATCAGACCGGTATTGATGCCGACCATGCCGTATTCCAACGCCTCCGGCACTCGCCATTGACGCGAGGCGTTCTGCGTGAACAGATAGGCGGCCAAACCGAACTCGGTATCGTTGGCCATGGCAATAGCTTCCGCCTCGTCATGGAAACGGAACAGCGGCGCCACCGGGCCAAAGGTTTCCTCTTTGGCGAAGCGCATTTTCTGCGTCACGCCGGTCACTACCGTAGGCTGGAAGAAGGTACGACCCAGCTCATGCGGCTGACCGCCGATAGCGATTTGCGCGCCCTTGATCAATGCATCGTCGATATGGCTCTGCACTTTTTCCACCGCATCCTGGTCAATCAACGGGCCCTGAGTGGTGCCCGCCTGACTGCCGTCACCGACCTTCAGTTGCTCGACCGCCGCCACCAGCTTATCCACCAGCCGGTCATAGATGCCGTCCTGCACGTAGATACGGTTGGCGCAGACGCAGGTCTGGCCGCTATTGCGGAATTTGGAGGCCATAATACCCGCCACGGCCGCGTCCAGATTGGCGTCGTCGAAAACGATCACCGGCGCATTGCCACCCAGCTCCAGCGACAGCTTTTTGATGGTTGGCGCGCACTGCGCCATCAGAATGCGGCCGACCTCGGTCGAACCGGTAAAGCTCAACTTGCGTACCACCGGGCTGTCACACAATACTTTGCCCACCTGAGCGGCATCGCCGGTCACGATCTGCAGCACCCCCGCCGGAATGCCGGCGTCCTGCGCCAGCTTGCCCAACGCCAGCGCGGTCAGCGGCGTTTGTTCGGCCGGTTTAACGATAATTGCGCAACCTGCTGCCAGCGCCGGCGCCACCTTGCGGGTGATCATCGCCGCCGGGAAGTTCCACGGAGTGATCGCCGCACAAACGCCAATGGGCTGTTTTACCACCACCAGACGTTGTGAAGCCTGCGGCGCTTGCAGTACCGCGCCGTCCACTCGCTTGGCTTCTTCAGCAAACCAGGTGATAAACGAGGCGGCATAAGCCACTTCACCGCGCGCTTCCGCCAGCGATTTGCCCTGCTCCGCGGTCATCAACTGGGCCAGATCTTCCTGCGCCGCCAGCACCTTGTCGGCCCAGGTCAGCATCAAAGCGGAACGCTGTTTGGCGGTCAGTTGTTTCCAACCTTGCTGCGCAACCTGCGCAGCGTTAATCGCCTGTTGAGTTTCTTCGCCGCTGACTAACGGAATACTGGCCAGCTCAACGCCGGTCGCCGGATTGATGACCGCTTCACGTTTACCGCTCAGCGCATCGCACCACTCGCCGTTAATCAGGCACTGGCTGCGCAGCAGCTCGGGGTTATTCAATTTCATACCGGTCACTCCTTATTGAGCCAGCGCGCGGGAAAGAATGCCCAGCGCCTTGGTGAACTGGTCTTCAGGAATGGTCAGTGGGTACAGGAAGCGGATCACGTTGCCGTTAACACCGCAGCTCAGCAGCAGCAGGCCTTCTTCCAGCGCTTTCTGCTGCACCTGGCGGGTGATCTCGGCCGAGGGTTTGCCGGTTTTGGGATCGTTGAACTCCACCGCCACCATCGAACCCTGCGCACGAATATCCGCAATCGCCGGGCTGGTCTGGCGGGCCTGCTGCAGCACCTCCACCAGATGCTGGCCCAGGCGTTGAGAACGTTGGCATAGCTGCTCTTCTTCAATCACATCCAGCACCGCCAGCGCTGCCGCCACCGCCAGCGGGTTACCGGCATAGGTGCCACCCAGCCCGCCCGGTGCCGGGGCATCCATCACCTCTGCACGACCGGCTACGGCCGACAACGGCATGCCGCCCGCCAGGCTTTTCGCCATGGTGATCAGATCGGGTTTGACGTTGTAATGATCCATGGCAAACAGCTTGCCGGTACGGGCAAAACCGGTTTGCACTTCGTCGGCAATCAGCAAAATGCCGTGTTCGTCGCACAAGGTGCGCAACGCCTGCATAAACTCGGCCGGTGCGACGTTGAAACCACCTTCACCTTGCACCGGCTCCAGCACGATGGCCGCAACCTGCTTGGGATCGATATCCGCTTTAAAGATACGCTCCAGGCTGTTCATCGCATCTTCGGTGGTCACGCCATACAGCGCATTCGGATACTGGCCGTGGAACACCGATCCCGGGAATGGCCCGAAGCCCAGTTTATAAGGCGCCACTTTGCCGGTCAGCGCCATGGTCATGTAGGTGCGGCCGTGGAAGCCGCCGCCGAAGGTGATCAGACCCGGACGGCCAGTGTGGGCGCGGGCAATTTTGACGGCGTTCTCTACCGCTTCCGCCCCCGTGGTGAAGAACGCGGTTTTACATGGTCCTTCGATCGGCGCACACTGGTTGATGCGTTCGGCCAGCGAAACGTAGCTTTCGTAAGGGACAATCTGGTAAGCGGTATGGGTGAAGGCCTTCAGCTGCTTCTCAATGGCAGCGATCACCTTCGGGTGACGGTGTCCGGTATTCAACACGGCGATACCGGAGGCAAAATCGATAACTTCATTCCCTTCGACATCCCACAGCGTGGCGTTCTCGGCGCGTTCGGCGTAAAAGCCGCACATCACACCGACCCCACGTGGGGTGGCATCCTGACGACGTTGATTCAATTCTGCGTTTTTCATGTTGTTCTCTCCAGTCGGTAGTCGGTGCCAGCTATACGGTTTGTTCACATTCGTGAAACAATGACGTTTATTTACACAGGATGTGGCCCTATAATCGAGAGCCAGTTACGATTAATTGAGGGATCCAATTGCGCTCACTGAGTGGTGACCTGCTGTTGCAACGTCTTGGCGAACAGCCGGATGATAAGCTGCATAAGCGGCTTTATAATGCGATCCGCACCAGCATTTTGGACGGTAGCCTGCCGCCCTCCAGCCGCCTGCCCGCCTCACGGGATTTAGCCCAGGAGCTCAGCCTTTCTCGTAACACTGTATTAACCGTTTATGAACAACTCTTGGCGGAAGGATATGTCTTGGCGCGCGCCGGAAGCGGTACATTCGTCGCCGAAACCGTCCCGGACAGCTGTTTATCCACCGTCAGCACGCCAGCAGGCAGTGACGGGGAACAGCGACGGATTGAACTGTCAGCGCGCGGTGCCACTCTGCTGCACCACGCCAGCGCCAGCCCCAAACAGTGGGGCGCCTTTATCCCCGGCGTGCCTGACGTCAATGCTTTCCCACACCAGTTATTCAGCAAGATCCAGGCGCGTATCAGCCGTCGTCCGGCCCCGCAGAAGTTGACCTACAGCAACCAGGGCGGCAGTCCGGAGCTGCAGCATGCGCTGGTGGACTATCTGCGCGTAGCGCGCTCGGTACGCTGTTCGCCAGAGCAAATTCTGATTACCGAAGGCATCCATCAGGCGATAGATCTGGTGACACGCCTGCTGTGTAATCCGGGCGATGACGCATGGATTGAAGAACCGGGCTATTGGGGGATCCGCAATATCCTGCGGATGAACGACGTGAATATCTGCCCGTTGGCGGTGGATGAAGCCGGTATGGTGCCACCGGAACAGCCTACCGAGGCGCCGCGGCTGATTTTCGTCACGCCGTCGCACCAGTACCCATTGGGATCGGTGATGAGCCTGGCGCGTCGGCAAAGGTTATTGGCCTTGGCGCGCAACGCCGGCAGTTGGATTGTTGAAGATGACTACGACAGCGAGTTTCGCTTTTCCGGTCAGCCGATCCCGGCGTTGCAGGGCTTGGAAGCCGACGCGCCGGTGATCTATATCGGCACCTTCAGCAAAACGCTGTATCCGGCGCTGCGACTGGGTTATGTGGTGTTGCCGAAACCGCTGATGGCGGCGCTGAAAACTGCCCACGCGGAACTGTATCGAGGCGGCCATTTGCTGATCCAGACCGCGCTGGCGCAGTTTATTCAGGAAGGCCACTACAGCGCACATATCCGCCGCATGCGCCTGCTGTATGCCCGGCGGCGCGCCTTCCTCACCGGTCTTATCGAGCAGCATCTGGGTAAGCAGGCCCTGAGTGAATTCAATAACAATGCCGGGCTGCACCTGATCCTCAACCTGCCGGACCAGGCGGACGATGTGGCAATTTCCGCCGCAGCCAATACACGTGGCGTACTGGTACGGCCGCTGTCGCGGTACTACATGTTGCCCAACCATCGCCGCGGCCTGCTGATGGGCTTTGCCTGCGTACCAGAAGAGCAGATGGCCGCCGCTTTTACCCTGCTGTTGGAGTGCATCCCCCCTGAAAACAGAAGGCGGCCCTAAGGCACTAATGAGCCTCATAAGCTCTGTAGGTGCCATTCCCCCGCCTGCCACTGCAAACGATGGGTCAATTTCAGCGCCTGCAGGAAGTTTTCATCATGAGAAACCACCAGCATCGCGCCGGGGAAGCTGGCCAGCGAAGCCTCGATTGCCAGTGACGACGCCAGATCCAAATGGTTAGTGGGCTCATCCAGCAACAACAACTGCGCCGGCTCTCGACGCCACAGCATGCAGGCCAGCGCCGCCTTCAGTCGTTCGCCGCCGCTCAGCACCGCCATCGGCAACAGCACGCGTTCGGCGTTTAGCTGCAACTGCGCCAATTGACTGCGTACCGTACCCTCATTGAGCGGTGAATCCTGCAGCCCCAGATGCTCAACCACAGACAGCGAAAGATCGAGCTGTGAAAGGGTTTGATCGAGGTAAGCCGTCGACAGTGGGCAGTGACAACTCCCCGCTTTGGCCGCCAACTGCCCCAGGATCACCTTCAGCAACGTGGATTTTCCGCAGCCGTTCGGGCCGGTCAGCGCCACGCGCATCGGGCCATCAATGCGAAAATTCAGCGGCGGCATGGTGATAAAAGGCAGTTCCAACTGTTCGAGTACCAGCACCTGTTTGCCCGCTACCACGGCGCTGCCCGGCAGGGTGAGCATCACCGGGCAGTCGTCTTCCACCCGCTGATAGGCATCGCGCACGGCAGCATCGAGGGCATCCTTCTGGTCCTGATGCTGCTTGCGCAGCGTGCCGAGGCTTTCTTTGGCCGCCGCTTTGTAGGCCACACGCTCAAAAGACGCGATATTGAGCGTATCGACGGTTTTCAGCGTTTGCGCAGAGCGCCGTTGGCTGATGTCGTGTTCTTTCTGCTGCCGGGCCCGGGTGCGCCGCCGTTCCTGGCGCGCGTGTTCCAGCCCGGCTCGTGCGGCCTGCTGCTCCAAATCACGCTGGCGGCGATAGTCGTCGTAGTTGCCGCCGTAGCTGTGCAATGCGCCCGGCGTCAGTTCGACAATGCGCTGCATACGCGCCAACAGCTGCCGATCGTGGCTGGCCACCAGCAAGCCCCCACGCCACTGTTCCACCTGTTGATACAGCCAGTCGCGGCCCCGGCCGTCGAGGTGGTTGGTCGGTTCGTCGAGCAACAAAAAATCCGCGTTGCTCAGTATCGCCCCACACAGCGCGGCACGCATTCGTTCACCGCCGCTCAAATCGCTCACGGGGCGTTGCGCATCGAACGCCGGTAACCCGGCGGCGACAAAGGCAGCCTGCAGGCGATCGCGCAGATCCCACTGACCTTCCAAAAGATCGAGATCGTCCGCCAGCGGTTGCCCCTGCTCAAGGCGGGCCAATGCGGCAAATATCTCACCGTAGCCCAGCAGTTGGGCCAGCGTAGTCTGTGGGGAGAGCTCCGGCTGTTGCGCGACGTACGCCAGCGATGCATGGGATTCAACATGCCCGCCACCGGGATGATCCAGTCCGGCGATCAAACGCAGCAAGCGCGTTTTGCCGACGCCATTGCGCCCAACCAGGCCACAGCGTTGCTGATCGAAAGTCAAATCCAAGGGACCGAACAGCGTTTCGCCGTCAGCGAACTGGCAGATCAGGTGATGTAAAACAAAATGAGAGGATTGCGCAAAATGAGCCATAAGCACTCCTGAATGAAATCAAAACATCCCCACAAGGCACCGGTGTGCGCAACGTGGGACAAGATATCAGCAGGCGTGTATGTTCATTTTCGGTGATGGCTCCGTAGAGAGGAAATTTATGACGAACGAATGCTAACCCATTTGTTGTTCACCATGCAAACAGAGGCACAGATTCATGACATCTATCACATTCAGCGCAACGCAGATTCCCAACGACAGAGACAACGGCTAGATTTATCTCATCCGACCACTTGAGGTCGCACATAATAATAACGACAGATCATACCCAATAGCTTTCACGCGGCAGCGAGGCAGCAAGTTCGCGAGTCTCCAGGAGCTTACTCAGGTAGGTGACTGGGGTGAGCGAAAGCAGCCAACAACGCTGCAGCTTGAAAGATGAAGGGGATGAATGATGGAGACTGCAATGAGCAATTACCCACACCTGCTGGCGCCGCTGGATCTCGGCTTCACCACCCTGAAAAATCGGGTGCTGATGGGATCGATGCACACCGGCCTGGAAGAACTGCCGAATGGCCCCGAGCGCATGGCCGCTTTCTATGCCGAGCGCGCCGCAGCCGGCGTGGCGTTGATCGTCACCGGCGGCATCGCCCCCAATGAAAAAGGTGTGGTGTATCGCGGCGGCTCAACCCTGAGCCACCCGGAGCAGGTCGACCATCACCGCATCGTCACCGACGCCGTCCACAAGGCCGGCGGTAAAATTGCGCTGCAGATCCTGCATGCCGGTCGCTACAGCTACCAGCCGCAGCCGGTAGCCCCCTCCGCGCTACAGGCGCCGATCAATCCCTTTACCCCTACCGCACTGAGCGAAGCGGACATTCTGCAAACTATCGCAGACTTCGCGCAGTGCGCGGCTTTAGCTCAACAGGCTGGCTACGACGGCGTCGAAGTGATGGGTTCCGAAGGCTATCTGATCAACCAGTTCCTGGTCGCACGCACCAACCAGCGTGATGATCAATGGGGCGGCAGCTTCAGCAACCGCATGCGTTTTGCCGTGGAGATCGTCCGGGCGGTACGCCAGGCGGTCGGCCACGAATTTATCCTGATTTACCGCCTTTCGATGCTCGATCTGGTTGAAGACGGCTCCAGTTGGCAGGAAATCGAACAGTTGGCGCTGGCCGTTGAGCAAGCCGGGGCCACTATTATCAACACCGGCATTGGCTGGCATGAGGCGCGTATCCCCACCATCGCCACCATGGTGCCACGCGCCGGATTCAGTTGGGTGACCCGCAAGCTAATGGGTAAGGTACGCATTCCGCTGATCACGACCAACCGCATCAACGACCCGGCGGTAGCCGAGCAGGTCTTGGCCGACGGCTGCGCCGACATGGTATCAATGGCGCGTCCGTTCCTGGCCGACGCCGCTTTTGTGCAGAAAGCCGCCGAAGGGCGTGCCGATGAAATCAATACCTGCATTGGTTGTAACCAGGCTTGCCTCGACCAGATTTTTGAAGGCAAACTCACCTCCTGCCTGGTGAACCCTCGAGCCTGTCGCGAAACCGAGATGCCGCTGGTGGCAACGGAGAAGCCGAAAAAGCTGGCGGTGATCGGAGCCGGGCCGGCCGGATTGGCCTTTGCCACCACCGCAGCCAGCCGCGGCCACCGGGTGACGCTGTTCGATGCCGCCGATCAGATTGGCGGCCAGTTCAATATCGCCAAGCAGATCCCCGGTAAAGAGGAGTTTCATGAAACGCTGCGTTATTTCCGTCGCCAATTGACGCTGCAAGAGGTCGATGTGAAGCTCGGCACCTGGGTGACGGCGGCCGATCTGGCGGAGTTCGACGAAGTGATCCTTGCCTGCGGTATTGTGCCGCGTACCCCGGCAATCCCCGGCATCGACAACGCCAAAGTGTTGACCTATCTGGATGTGCTACGCGATAAAAAGCCGGTCGGCCAGCGCGTGGCGATTATCGGTGCCGGCGGCATCGGCTTCGATACCGCCGAATACCTCAGCCAACACGGGGTGTCGAGCAGTCTGGATCCGGCGGAATTTAACCGTGAATGGGGTATCGATGACCAGCTTAGCCAACGCGGCGGGCTGGCGGTGCAGGGGCCAGTGGTTGCCCGCCCTGCTCGGCAGATCTACCTGCTGCAACGCAAAACCAGCAAAGTGGGCGAAGGCCTGGGGAAAACCACCGGTTGGATCCACCGCACCAGCCTGGCGATGCGCGGTGTAAAAATGCTCAACAGCGTGAACTACCAACGCATTGATGATGAAGGCCTGCATATTTCACGCGCCGAACAGGAAAGCTGCCTACCGGTGGATACGGTGATTATCTGCGCCGGACAGGAACCCAGACGCGAACTGCAGCAACCGCTGCTGGAGATGGGAAAAACCGTGCATTTGATTGGGGGTGCGGACGTCGCCGCCGAGCTGGATGCCCGCCGCGCTATCGATCAGGGCACGCGGCTGGCAATGGCACTTTAATTCGCTAATCATGGAGGGGCGCATTCACCGCGCCCCTCGGTCAATCAGTAACGTGCGCCGGATTTCACCGCTCTGAGGATCACAAATTTCTTGTTGGATGCCACAACGGTGCAGTTGCCAAACAGGCGCTTCAGCTTATGGTGGTAATCCAGATGACGGTTGCCGACGATGCGCAACTCGCCACCGACCTGCAGGCAACGCTTGGCGTCGCAGAACATCTGCCAAGCGGTGTGATCGGTGATCGCATGCTGTTGGTGGAACGGTGGGTTGCACAGTACCGCCTGCACGCTTTCACGCTCAATCCCCGCCAGTGAGTTGTTCACCTCAAACTGACAACGATCCAGATCCTGCGGCAGGTTGTGCTCTACGTTCAACTCGCTGGAGGCCACCGCCATATAAGACTCATCGACAAACGTCACCTGAGCCTGCGGATTCTGCGCCAGTGCCGTCAGGCCAATCACGCCATTACCACAGCCGAGATCGACAATATGCCCTTCCAGATCCTTCGGCAGATGTTCCAGGAACAGGCGCGCGCCGATGTCCAGATTGCTGCGCGAGAACACGTTGGCATGGTTGTGGATAAGCCAATCCGTGCCGTCCAGCGTCCAGTTGGTGGTTTCCGGGGCCGCCGGCGGCACAATGTCCGTCACTTCGCAGTGGATCAGACGCGCTTTCTTCCATGCCAGGCTGGTGCGCGTTGGGCCAAGCACCTTTTCAAACAGCTGCATGGTCGAGGTGTGAACGTCACGCGCCTTGGCTCCGGCGATAATGACCGTATCCGGCGCCACCACGTTGCGCAACGAGCGCAGTTGCTGTTCCAGCAGTGCCAGCGCTTTAGGAATGCGGATCAGCACCACTGCCGGTGAAGCAGGCAGTTCGGCCAGGCTGTCCAGCAGCGTCACCTGCTCCGGATCCAGTTCATTGAGCTTCAGGTTATGGCGCGTTGCCAACTGACTCATGTAGGAATCGCTGATGCTGTAAGGCTGATGAGCGTGCAGTGCGCAGGCCAGCGTGCCGAAGTTGTCGTTGAAAATCAGCACCGGGCGATCGCCAATGTTTATATTTTCAAGCTGTTGCAGCAGATATTCGTCCGCCGCTTCCCACGCCTGCAATTGGGTGGATTCTTCCTGTTGGGGATAACGTTCCAGCTCAAGTTGCTGTGTTCCCAGATCGAGTTGGCTCATTGCCCCTCCTGACTGATAAAATTTGGGCTGTTTATCCCCTAAAAACGCCCGGCAGTAAAATGTTTTTTCGGATAAATTGCCCTTTGCGGGCTTTGCACGAAAAAACATCATACAATGACCCGCTCAATTGAGGCCAAAACGGGAAGATGATGTCCGAACTGACCTACCTGCAGGGCTACCCTGAACATCTGCAAAGCCAGGTGCAGCAGTTGATCGACCAACGACGCCTGGGGGATGTGCTGTTGCAGCGCTATCCGCAAGTGCATGACTGCACTACCGACAAGTCGCTTTATCAGTTTACCGTCGATCTGAAAAACCAGTATTTGCGCAACGCTCAACCGCTGAGCAAGGTGGCTTACGACGGTAAAATTCAGGTGATGAAACACGCGCTGGGCATGCACACCGCCATTTCCCGCGTGCAGGGTGGCAAACTGAAGGCCAAGGCGGAAATCCGCGTGGCGACGGTCTTCAAGCTGGCGCCTGAGCCGTTTTTGCGCATGATCGTGGTACATGAGTTGGCGCATCTGAAAGAGAAAGACCACAACAAGGCCTTCTACAGCCTGTGCTGCCATATGGAACCCAATTACCATCAGTTGGAGTTCGACACCCGGCTGTATCTGACCCACCTCTCCGTGTTTGGCGATCTGTATGCATAGCGAGATTCGCCTTCTGTAAATGCCGTGATAATCTGATTCTTTCTACCCTGTGCGACGCGTGAAGTGCATAGGGTACAGCGCCTGGGAACCGGAGATATCTATGATTCGCTTTGCCGTTGTGGGCACCAACTGGATTACGGAACGCTTTATCGACGCCGCGCACGAAAGCGGCAAGCTGAAATTGACCGCCGTCTATTCGCGCAGGCTGGAAAAAGCGCAGGAATTTGGCGCCAACTACCACGTCAGCCTGTTTTTCGATTCCCTTGAAGCATTGGCCCAATCTGATGCCATCGATGCGGTTTACATCGCCAGCCCCAACGCCCTTCACTGCCAACAATCGCTGCTGTTCCTCAGCCATAAAAAGCATGTGATTTGCGAAAAGCCGCTGGTGTCCAACCTGCGTGAAGCCGAAAAGCTGGTGGCCTGCGCGCGTGAAAATCAGGTGGTGCTGTTCGAAGCTTTCAAAAGCGCTCATCTGCCGAATTTCCTGGCCCTGCAACAGGCGTTGCCGCAAATCGGCAGGTTGCGCAAAGCCTTCCTCAACTACTGCCAATACTCGTCACGCTACCCGCGCTATCTGGCCGGCGAGAATCCGAACACCTTCAATCCGCAGTTTTCCAACGGCTCAATCATGGACATTGGCTATTACTGCCTGGCCAGCGCCGTAGCCCTGTTCGGCGAACCGAAATCGGTGATTGCCAGCGCGGCGCTGCTGGATACCGGTGTGGATGCCCACGGTACCGCTTGCCTCAACTACGGCGATTTCGACGTCACCCTCTCCCACTCCAAGGTCAGCAACTCGGACATTCCCAGTGAGATCCAGGGCGAAGAAGGAACGCTGGTGATTGAGAAAATTTCTGAGTGTCAGGGCGTGGTGCTGACCCCACGCGGCGGCCATCGTCAGGATCTGACCCGTCCTCAGCACATCAATACCATGCTGTATGAGGCACTGGTGTTCGCCGACCTGGTGGAAAAACGGCAGGTGGAACACCCGGGGCTGGAGAATTCGCTGATTATCGCCCGCCTGCTGACCGAAATTCGCCGCCAGACCGGCGTAGTCTTCCCTGCCGACGGAGAGTGACATGAAACCCTTATTACTGATGCAAACCGGCGACGCCCCAGAGGTTATCCGTCGGGAAAAGGCCAACTTCGACGGCATGTTCTTGCAACAGGGGAACATTGATGCCGATCGCGTGCAGATCGTGCACCTTCCCGCAGGCGAGCAGCCGCTGCCGCCGCAAAATTACGCCGGCGTGGTGATCACCGGTTCACCTGCGATGGTGACCGAACGGCTGCCGTGGAGCGAGCAAGCCGCCGAGTGGCTGCGCCAGGCGATGCAGATCCAGCTGCCGATCTTCGGTGCCTGCTACGGGCACCAGCTGTTGGCCTATGCGCTTGGCGGTGAAGTCGGTTATCACCCGCAGGGTATGGAAGTCGGCACATTGGACGTCGAATTGCTGCCCGCCGCCGCCAACGACCGGCGAATGGCGATGTTACCGCCGCGCTTCAAGGCCAATCTGATCCACTCGCAGAGCGTGTTGACGCCCCCCGCCGGCGCAGTCGTGCTGGCCCGGTCGCAACAGGATGCCTATCAGATCCTCAGTTATGGCGATCGCGTGCTGACGACCCAGTTCCATCCGGAATTTAACGGCGCGGTGATGCACCAGTATCTGAGCTGGCTCGGTGAGCTGTATCCAGAGCAGCAGGCAGCGTATCAGCTTAAGCAACAGCAGGTTAGCGATACGCCGTTCAGTCGGCTGCTGCTGCAGGGATTTGTCGTCAGCCTCGGCGCGCAAAAAGCCCTGGCCGGGTAACTTAATAAACGTTGACCGCTGACATATTTTGCATTACTTTCTGCCGTGCAAAGGGGAGTAACTTCATTGCCGGTCAATCGTCATTACGATGCGCAAGCATCCGGTTACCGGGCAACATGATGTAACGGGCACGATCAGTGCACCTTCATCAACGTTGTAAGTGAGACCTTGCCGGAAGGCGAGGTTTGCTTGCAGCGTTCATAAGAGCGGCTAGCGTCTTCCGACGTTGGCCGTTTTTGTTTTTGAAGGATACCTCTGATGATGAATACCGTTGGCACACCTTGGTTATGGGGCAGCTTTGCCGCCATCATAGTTGTGATGCTCGCAATCGACTTACTGCTGCAAGGCCGCAAAGGCGCACACACCATGACGCTCAAGCAGGCCGCCAGTTGGTCGCTGGTGTGGGTCAGCCTCTCTTTGCTGTTCAACCTGGGCTTCTGGTACTACCTGAACCAAACCGCCGGGCGCGCCGTCGCCGACACCCAGGCGTTGGCCTTCCTCACCGGTTATCTGATCGAAAAAGCGCTGGCGGTCGATAACGTCTTCGTCTGGCTGATGCTGTTCAGCTACTTTGCCGTTCCGGCCAACCTGCAGCGTCGGGTGCTAATCTTTGGCGTACTGGGCGCGATCGTGCTGCGTACTATCATGATCTTCGCCGGTAGCTGGCTGGTGACCCAGTTCCAGTGGTTGCTGTACCTGTTCGGTGCGTTTCTGCTGTTTACCGGTATCAAGATGGCGCTGGCAAAAGAAGATGACTCGGCGATTGGTGACAAGCCGCTGGTGAAATGGCTGCGCAGCCACCTGCGTATGACCGACAACCTGGAAGGTGAACGTTTCTTCGTGCGCCGCAACGGCCTGCTGTTCGCTACGCCGCTGGTGCTGGTGCTGATCCTGGTCGAACTGAGTGACGTGATCTTTGCGGTCGATAGCATCCCGGCGATTTTCGCCGTGACCACGGATCCGTTTATCGTTCTGACCTCGAATCTGTTCGCCATCATGGGCCTGCGCGCCATGTACTTCTTGCTGGCTAACGTGGCTGAGCGTTTCTCGATGCTGAAATACGGCCTGTCGATTATCCTGATGTTTATCGGCGTCAAGATGTTGATTATCGACTTCTTCCATATCCCGATCGGCGTTTCGCTCGGCGTGGTGGCCGGTATCCTGACGTTAACGTTGGTGATCAACGCCTGGGTTAACCGTCGTAACGACCGTCTGGCCAATCATAAAGCACCATAATCTGTTAGCCGGGGCGGCTTGCCGCCCCGCGATTGTTTGGCAATTCCCCCCAAACGCCAAATGTTATTGCGATCACACAAATGTAATCAGTATGTTATAAAGAGTTGATCCGCGCTCAGAATTTCACCCTCTCCCCTTTCCAATACCCAGGCTTTACTGAATACTGATTCGGCAAACACACTTGGTTACAGATCCCTATAAAGTTGTCCGGTGGCGTTCCCACCGAGGTGACAAAGTCTGTACGCAACATCATCGGGAAAAAGCATTATGCAAAACTTACTACACAGGATCGTACAGGGCAGTCTGGTTAAACAAATCATGATCGGCCTGGTGGCCGGGATTATCGTGGCGTTGATCTCGCCGGCAACAGCTTCTGCGGTGGGCCTGCTTGGCGCCCTGTTCGTCGGGGCACTAAAAGCGGTAGCGCCGGTATTGGTGCTGGTGTTGGTCATGGCCTCAATCGCCAACCACAAGCACGGGCAAAAAACCAATATCCGCCCGATCCTGTTCCTCTACCTGCTGGGGACCTTCGCCGCGGCGCTGGTGGCGGTAGTGGTCAGCTTTATGTTCCCGTCCAACCTGGCGCTGGTGACCGGCAATGCGGATATCAACCCGCCGGGCGGCATTATTGAAGTGCTGAAAGGCCTGCTGATGAGCGTGGTCGCCAACCCGTTCCATGCGCTGATTAACGCCAACTATATCGGTATTCTGGCCTGGGCCGTGGGTCTGGGGCTGGCGCTGCGCCACGCCTCTGAAACCACCAAATCGCTGATTAACGATATGTCGCATGCGGTCACCCTGGTGGTACGCGCGGTGATCCGCTGCGCTCCACTCGGTATTTTCGGTCTGGTGGCCTCGACGCTGGCGGATACCGGTTTCGGGGCGCTTTGGGGCTATGCGCAACTGCTGGTGGTGCTGATCGGCTGTATGCTGTTGGTGGCGCTGGTGCTGAACCCGCTGATCGTTTACTGGAAAATCCGTCGCAACCCTTATCCGCTGGTGTTTGCCTGCCTGCGCGAAAGCGGCGTGACCGCCTTCTTCACCCGCAGCTCAGCCGCCAACATCCCGGTGAATATGGAGCTGTGCAAAAAGCTGAATCTGAACGAAGACACCTATTCGGTTTCCATCCCGCTGGGTGCCACCATCAACATGGCTGGCGCCGCCATCACCATTACCGTGCTGACGCTGGCGGCGGTGCATACTCTGGGGATCCCGGTTGATGTGCCCACGGCGTTGCTGCTCAGCGTCGTCGCGGCTATCTGTGCCTGCGGCGCTTCCGGCGTGGCAGGTGGTTCACTGCTGCTGATCCCATTAGCGTGCAACATGTTCGGCATTCCGAACGACGTGGCAATGCAGGTGGTGGCCGTCGGCTTTATCATCGGCGTACTGCAAGACTCCGCCGAAACCGCGCTGAACTCCTCGACCGACGTGCTGTTCACCGCAGCTGCCTGTCAGGCGGAAGATCAGCGTTTAGCGGATGAAGACCCGCTGAAAGTGCGTTAATCCCCAAAATGTTCCAGAAGGCGCTCGTGATCGGGCGCCTTTTTTACGACTGTCGCCTTACAATGTCACTCCGCTCTTAAAAATCGCCAACTCACGGAAATCATTGGTTTCGTTGCGTGCTGGCTGACCATTGGCAATCGCCACGATCAGATCGACAAACTGCTCCAGCAGACTTTCCATCGGGGTGCCGTGGATCAGCCGGCCGGCATCGAAGTCGATCCAGTGCGGCTTCTTCGCCGCCAGTTCGCTGTTGGTCGCCAGCTTCACCGTCGGTACGAAACCGCCATAGGGCGTACCGCGCCCGGTGCTGAACAACACCATATGGCAACCGGCACCGGCCAGCGCGCTGGTCGCTACCGCGTCATTGCCTGGCGCACTCAGCAGGTTTAAACCGGGTTGCCGCAGCCGTTCGCCATATTTGAGCACGTCCACCACCTGGCTGTGCCCGGCTTTCTGCGTGCAGCCGAGCGATTTCTCCTCCAGCGTGGTGATCCCACCGGCTTTGTTGCCCGGCGAAGGGTTTTCATAAATCGGCTGGTTATGGGCAATAAAATACTGTTTGAAATCGTTGACCATGCTGACGGTCTTGTCGAACGTCGCACGATCGCGGCAGCGGCTCATCAGGATCCGTTCGGCGCCAAACATCTCCGGCACTTCAGTCAGTACCGTCGTGCCGCCGTTGGCAATCAGATAGTCGGAAAAACGCCCCAACAGCGGATTGGCGGTGATGCCGGACAGCCCGTCAGACCCGCCGCACTCCAGCCCGAATTTCAATTCACTCAGCTTGCCCGGTTGACGGCGATCATCGCGCATCACCTGGTACAGCGCATGTAGCTGTTCCAACCCAGCCTCTACCTCATCGTCCTGTTGCTGACAGACCATAAAGCGCACCCGCTGATCATCAACCGCACCCAGGGTACTGCGGAAAACATCCACCTGATTATTCTCGCACCCCAGGCCAATCACCAACACCGCGCCGGCATTGGGATGGCGCACCATGTTTTGCAGCATAGTGCGGGTGTTCTCATGATCTTGCCCCAGTTGGGAGCAGCCAAACGGATGACTGAACAGGTGCACGCCGTCGATCCCCTGCGCATCCTGGGTTTCCTTGAGGAAACGCTGCTGGATCTGTCGGGCAATGCCGTTGACACAGCCAACGGTCGGTATGATCCACAGCTCGTTGCGGATCCCTACTTCCCCACTGCTACGGCGATAAAGCTGCACTTCCCGATCCGCAGCCTGCGGCGGTAATACGGAAAATTGCGGCTGATACTGATAGCTGTCCAGGTCACTCAGGTTGGTTTTGGCATTTTGCGAGTGAATATGCACACCGGAAGCAATCGTCTCCAGTGCATGGCCGATCGGCAGGCCATATTTGATGATTGCCTCACCGGCGGCAATCGGCCGTAGCGCAAACTTATGCCCGCGCGCTACCGGCTGCGCAAGCCGAATTGCTGTGCCGTCCAGCATCAACGTTTCATCGGCCGCCAGATCGCGCAGTGCCACCGCGACATTATCCAGCGAATGAATTTTTACCATGCTTTGCATAAACCCACCTCGGGCAGCGGCTACGCCAGTTCAATGGCGAAATAGTTCTTGGCATTGTCGAAGCAGATGTTTTTCACCATCTCGCCCAGCAGCGCGATATCTGCTGGCGCCTCGCCGTCTGCCACCCAACGCCCCATCATCTGGCAAAGGATGCGGCGGAAATATTCATGGCGGGTATAAGACAGGAAGCTACGACTGTCGGTCAGCATACCGACAAAGCGGCTCAACAAACCGAGCTGCGCCAATTGCGTCATCTGACGTTGCATACCGTCTTTCTGATCGTTGAACCACCAGCCGGAACCGAACTGCATCTTGCCCGGCGTACCCTCTCCCTGGAAGTTACCGACCATGGTGGCGATCACTTCATTGTCACGCGGGTTGAGGCAGTACAGGATGGTCTTTGGCAGGCCCCCCTGACGCGCCTGGGCATCCAGCAGGCGTGAAAGTGGCTCCGCCAGCGGTCGGTCATTTATCGAATCAAAGCCGATATCAGGGCCGACGCTGGCCAGCATGCGGCTGTTATTATTGCGCAGCGCGCCGATGTGATATTGCTGTACCCATTCACGGCGTTGATATTCTGCCGCCAGGAACAGCAGCACCGCACTTTTGAATTGGGCACTCTGCTCTGGCGCAGGTAGCTTGCCGCTCAGGCGCGCCGTTAAAATCGCATCCAGTGCAGCTTCATCCGCCTCTCCATAAACCACCACGTCCAACGCATGGTCAGCCACCTTGCAGCCATGGGCGGCAAAATGATCCATGCGCTTTTTCAACGCGTCACACAGCGCGCTGAATCGACCGATATGAATATCGGCTGCAGCTTCCAGCTTTTGCAGATAGTCATTGAAGCCCGGCGCATCGATATTAAACGCCTTGTCCGGTCGCCAACTTGGCAACACCTTGATATCGAAACTGCTGTCGGCGGCAATGGCTTTATGGTGGCGCAGATCGTCGACAGGATCGTCAGTGGTGCCGACCATCTTCACATTCATCTGCTGCATGATGCCGCGCGCCCTGAAATCGTCCTGCGCCAACAGGGCATTGCCGCGCTGCCAGATATCGTCCGCCGTCATCGGGGAAAGCAGCGTGTCGGTGATACCGAACGGACGACGCAGCTCCAGGTGGGTCCAGTGATAAAGCGGGTTACCCAGGGTGTGCGGTACGGTGGCAGCCCAGGCATCGAATTTTTCACGATCGCCGGCATCGCCGGTACACAGCCGTTCTGCCACCCCGTTGGTGCGCATCGCCCGCCATTTGTAGTGGTCACCCTTAAGCCA
The DNA here is from genome assembly GCF_046531865.1 of Serratia sp. AXJ-M. Lineage (NCBI taxonomy): Bacteria > Pseudomonadati > Pseudomonadota > Gammaproteobacteria > Enterobacterales > Yersiniaceae > Serratia > Serratia sp. AXJ-M. Next base: position 4,636,377 of record NZ_CP059394.1, read on the forward strand.
GATTTCGTATAAATTTTTGAAACGGGTGTTCTCGGCGATCTGTTCCGGCGGCAGATGACAGTGATAGTCAAAGATCGGTTGCTCCGCCGCATAGTCATGATACAAACGCCGGGCGAATTCGCTGCCCAGCAAGAAATCTTCGTTTAAAAACGTCGCCATAGCTGGCTCCTCACCTTGCTTGCCGTTCGACACAGTGTTCAATGCGACAAAGTTATCACACCAATTTTATTGGGCGTCCAGCAAAATATCGCCTTCAGCCAGGCTGCCATGACCCAGAAAAGGCCGTTAACCGGCATTTTTGCGGTCAGATAGCGCCTAAACAGCCCAATCATGCGGCAAACAGTATTGCCGAATTGAAAAATGGCTTTTGTGATATCACTCAACTTTTAAATCTGTATGACAAGTTATTGTCTCGCCACCCAGTCGTGCTTGCGGCGGGAATACGCCGGTGATGAACAGGCCGGTGCAAATCAACGATAAAGGGATAACCCCTTAAAACGCTGACGCCGACAGGGCGCCGCCAATTCAAGACTGGGAGATATTTCGGATGCGTAAAATTAAAGGGTTACGCTGGTACATGATCGGACTGGTGACGATCGGCACCGTGCTGGGTTACCTGACGCGTAACGCCATCGCCGTCGCGGCGCCCACGCTGGAAGACACCTTACACATCACCACGCAGCAGTATTCTTACATCGTCGCGGCCTATTCTGCCTGCTACACCCTGATGCAACCAGTGGCGGGATATGTGCTGGACGTCTTGGGTACCAAGGTCGGATACGCCATGTTCGCCATCCTGTGGGCGCTGTTTTGCATGGGCACGGCTCTGGCCAACAGTTGGGGCGGGCTGGCATTGGCGCGCGGGGCCGTGGGCATGGCGGAGGCGGCAATGATCCCCGCCGGGCTGAAGGCCAGCAGTGAGTGGTTCCCGGCCAAAGAACGTTCCATCGCCGTGGGTTACTTCAACGTCGGCTCGTCGATAGGCGGCATGCTGGCGCCGCCGCTGGTGGTCTGGGCAATCGTCGCGCACAGTTGGGAAATGGCGTTCATCATCACCGGCGTGCTGAGCCTGATCTGGGCTGTCTGCTGGCTGATTTTCTATAAGCACCCGAAAGACCAGAAGAAGCTCAGCGACGAAGAGCGCGAGTACATTCTGGGTGGGCAGGAAGCACAGCACCAAACCGGCAACGCCAAGAAAATGTCCGCCTGGCAGATTGTTCGCAACCGCCAGTTCTGGGGCATCGCGCTGCCGCGCTTTCTGGCAGAGCCGGCATGGGGCACCTTCAATGCCTGGATCCCGTTATTCATGTTCAAAGCCTACGGCTTCAACCTGAAAGAGATCGCCATGTTCGCCTGGATGCCGATGCTGTTCGCCGATCTGGGCTGTATCGTCGGCGGTTACCTGCCACCGTTTTTCCAGAAACACTTTAAAGTGAACCTGATTGTTTCACGTAAGCTGGTGGTTACCCTGGGTGCCGTGCTGATGATTGGCCCTGGCATGATAGGCCTGTTTACCAGCCCCTATGCGGCTATCGCACTGCTGTGCGTCGGTGGCTTTGCCCATCAGGCGCTGTCTGGTGCACTGATTACCCTGTCTTCTGACGTCTTCGGTCGCAACGAGGTGGCCACCGCCAACGGCCTGACCGGCATGGCGGCCTGGACCGCCAGCACCCTGTTTGCCCTGGTGGTCGGCGCCCTGGCGGACACACTGGGCTTCAGCCCACTGTTTGCCGCACTGTCGGTATTCGATATTCTCGGCGCCATCGTTATCTGGACCGTCCTGCAAAATCGCCCCGCTACGCAATCCGAAGAGGCTGTATTGGACCCCTCCCCCGCGCGCCATTAACCCCGCAGCCCGGCCATCGCGCCGGGCGCTCCCCGGAGCCTACTGGCAGCTCTGCCGGATAAGTGGTATAACAAATCCATGGCCATGCGCCCCTCCCTATCCAAAGAGCATTCACTATGGAATTCACTGAAACCAGACGCCTGTATCAGCAACTGGCCGCCGAGCTTAAACAGCGTATCGAAAGCGGCCGATACCCGGTGGGCGATAAGCTGCCGGCCGAGCGCTACATTGCCGAAGAGATGAACGTCAGCCGTACCGTGGTGCGCGAAGCGATCATCATGCTGGAAGTGGAAGGCTACGTCGACGTACGCAAAGGCTCCGGGATCCACGTGATGTCCAACCAGCAAAAGCATCTGGTGGTGCCGGGCGACAGCATTGAATTTGCCACCGCCGGGCCGTTCGAGCTGCTGCAGGCACGCCAACTGATTGAGAGCAACATCGCCGAATTCGCCGCGACCCAGGTTACCAAGCAGGACATCGTCCAACTGATGGAGATCCAGGAACAGGCGCGTAAAGAGGATCGCTTCCGCGACTCGCAGTGGGATCTGAAATTCCACGTGCAGGTGGCGCTGGCCACTCAGAACACCGCCATGGCTACCATCGTGGAAAAAATGTGGGTTCAACGGGTAAATAACCCTTATTGGATCAAGCTGCATGAGCATATCGACGATCGCTCCATCGCCAGCTGGTGCGACGACCACGATCAGATCCTCAAGGCATTGATACGTAAAGATCCTTACGCCGCCAAGTTGGCCATGTGGCAGCACCTGGAAAACACCAAACAGATGCTGTTCAACGCCACCAGCGACGATTTTGAATATAATGCCGACCGCTACCTGTTCGCCGATAACCCGGTGGTGCATCTGGATGGCGTAGCCGCCGAAAATAAATAGCCCAGGCGGTCAAAAATCGTCGGGTTATGTCAGGTATTGTAAAATCCGCTGAATCGATGCCTGAACGGCGATTTGCCGTGTAGTATTTCACCGCTGGCAACGTAGATTTCCCTGTTGCCAATCGTGCTATTTTGGTAAAGTTGAGCCACTTTTTTACCCTCTGCTACGGGGCGGGACGCGAATACATGCGCTGGTTGTTTGCCATGCTTATTGCTCTTTTTTGCTGGACCGGTTCGGTCTCCGGCCAAAAGCTATGCGCGGCTCCTTCCAAAGCAACCCCTACGTCGCTGAGCAGTTTACCCTCGCTCTCCGATCCGCTGCTTTCCCCTTACGACCAGGTTTATCGGTCACCGGCAGAGCTGCAGCGAAAAAAGCCGGGTAAATTGCCGTTGTTATTGCCGCGGTTGCATTCCTTCTCCGGCTCGCTGTCGACCTGCGCCCAATTACCGCCGGTCTATACCCTGGCCGCAGAGCTGGGCCACCGCACCAAACTCCCGCGTCAGAACTCACCTGTGCTCAACCGGCTTGCCCAGGTCAACTGGACGCTGCACACCCCGCAGCAGCAAAACAGGCTAGGCGGCTGGAAAGAAAGTAATATGCTTTACCGTGGCACGCTGACTTACCACTCATGACCGGTGTCGCACCGACTAGAATCTACTAAAAAGCAACGCCGTTTCATCATTATCAGCAGCCAGCATCGCCCACGCGCTTTCGGCCCACACTCGATCAGCCGCTGAGATAAAAATAAACAATGACGTTTTAGGAACACCGGATGGACATCATTAAAGAACTGTTACATGCCTTATGGCAGCAGGATTTTGAGACGCTGGCGAACCCTTCGCTGGTCTGGACCCTCTACGTGCTGCTGTTTATGATCCTGTTTTTGGAAAACGGTCTGCTGCCGGCAGCCTTTCTGCCAGGGGATAGCCTGTTGATCCTGGTCGGCGTCCTGATCGCCAAAGGCACCATGAATTTCCCGCTCACCATCCTGATCCTGACCGTCGCCGCCAGCCTGGGGTGCTGGGTCAGCTACATACAGGGCAAGTGGCTCGGCAATACCCGAACGGTACAGGGCTGGCTGTCGCATCTGCCGGCTCACTATCATCAACGGGCTCACCAGTTGTTCCACCGCCACGGGCTTTCCGCCCTGCTGGTCGGTCGTTTCCTGGCGTTTGTCCGCACCCTGCTGCCGACCATTGCCGGCCTGTCTGGCCTGAGCAATGCCCGCTTCCAGTTCTTTAACTGGATGAGCGGCCTGCTGTGGGTCGTGATCCTCACCTCGCTGGGCTTTGCGCTGGGCAAAACCCCGGTCTTCCGTAAGTATGAAGATCAACTGATGTTCTGCCTGATGCTGTTGCCGTTGGTGCTGCTGGTCGTCGGGCTGGTCGGCTCGCTGATCGTCTTGTGGCGCAAGAAACGCGCCGATAGCCAGGACCAGGGGAAAGGGGCGTGATGATCAAGCGCCCGCGCTGGCAGTACGTGTTGCTGATTGCGCTCGCCTTGCTGGCGCTTGCCACGCTGTTGGTACCCTGCATGGTGCGCACCGAGAGCGAGCTACGCATTCGCGCAGGGCAGCAAGGCCTTTCGCTGCCTGACGGTTTTTATGTCTATCAGCGGCTGGATCAGCGCGGTATTCGCATCAAGAGCATTACTCCGGAAGGCGACGGCCTGGTGATCCGCCTGGACTCGCCGGAACAGCAGTTGCTGGCGCGCGAGGCCTTGCAAACCATTCTGCCGCCGGGGTACATCATTGCCCTGAGCGAATCCCCAGTGCCCACTCACTGGGTGCGCGAATTTGCGCGCTCCCCCCTTAATCTGGGATAATACCCTTTCATATGAAGGGGTTTCCTTTCATATCACCGCCCTGTTCAATTAATCATCACTCAACACTGAACCGTGGCGGATTCTTTGGGGTCTTCACGATTTATGGCTATGCTCAAGGTTAGCGTCAGTCAGCTACGTAAGACTCCTGTCGCACTGCCTCTGTCGGCAGTCAGGAAAGCGGATACGTGACAACGCATCCCAATAACAAGGAATTGATAGCATGAAATTACGCCAATCTATGTTACTGGCTCTCCCATTCTTCGTCTTCCCGGCCCTGTCATTTGCGGCTGAGGGCGGCTGTGCCGCCAAAGCACAAGAGATTCAAAAACAGATCGATTACGCCACCCAGCACGGCAATACTCACCGCGTCGCCGGGTTGCAAAAGGCGCTGAGCGAAGTGCAGACAAATTGCACCGAAGCTGGCCTGCAGGCCGATCGCCAGAAAAAAATCGATGAGAAACAAAGCAAGGTAGCCGAACGTCAGCAGGAGCTGAAAGAAGCCCAGCAGACCGGCAATCTGGACAAAGTGGCCAAGAAACAGAAAAAGCTGGCTGAAGCTCAAGCCGAGCTTAAGCAAGCCCAAGCGGAATAATTTTTTTACACTAGCGGATTTATCGCTGAGAGCCGCACCAAGCGGGATTTTTACCGTATTTGAAATGGATGCTTAGTGATATCAACTACTCATCCCCCCTTTGCTCCGGCGAAAAAATCCGCTATGTTAAAAGTCTGTCTCAGTTAACGTTAAGGAATTATCACATGGCACATGATTCAAATGCAGAAAACTTACGCGCTGAACTTAAATCCTTAGCCGATACGCTGGAAGAAGTGTTGAACTCTTCCACCGATAAGCCAAAAGCCGAACTGGAAAAGCTGCGCTCCAAAGCTGAAGGCGCGCTGAAGGATACCCGTGCTCGCCTGAGCGATGCCGGGGACAAACTGGCTTCTCAAACCAAACAGATCGCCGGCCAGGCGGACGAATATGTTCGTGATAATCCGTGGACCGGTATCGGTATCGGCGCCGCTGTCGGTGTGGTACTGGGCGTTCTGTTAGCGCGCCGCTAATTATGGCTGAACAACAACCGCAAGTTCGTGCACAGGGCCCCGCCAAGGGGGTCCTGGACGTCGGCCAGCGCATCATCACTATTTTGGTCGGTATGGTGGAAACCCGTGTCCGTCTGGCAGTGGTCGAGTTGGAAGAGGAGAAAGCCAACCTCATTCAGTTGCTGATCATGGCCGGCATGACGCTGTTGTTCACCGCATTTGGCCTGATGAGCCTGTTAATCCTGATTTTCTGGGCCATCGATCCTATCTACCGCCTGATGGCGTTAGGGGCCACTACCGGGGTGCTGCTGTTCCTGGCCGTGTTCGGTGCCATTTGGACACTGGTCAAGGCTCGACGCTCCACGTTGTTGGGCGCCACGCGCAAACAGTTGGAGATCGACCGTTCCGAGCTGGAGGACGAAAAATGAATCGTCGCCGCTATCTGGAATGGAGAAAAGAGAAGCTCATCCGCAAGATCCAGCAGCAAAGGCTGGATCTTGCGGAAAACAAAACCCTGTGGTTGGAAAAGACCGAGCGTATCGACCGCGGCTGGCAAACGGTTTTCGGCTTGCGTAAATACCTGGTGGTCGGCTCCAGCGTGATGGCCATCTACGGTATACGCCATCCAAGCAAGCTGATTCGCTGGTCTCGTCGTGCTTTTGGTGTCTTTGGCACTATCCGTTTGATCCAGAAAACCTTTTCCAACAAATAACCTTTCGCAGTTCCTTCAATTCTTCCGTTGTTAAGCCCGCCTTTTCGCAGAAAATTCCCGTTTCTGTCGGTGAAGGCTGGGCAACATTCTGATTCCCCTCTCTTTGTTAGCAGGCTAAAGATTCAGTTTTTTTGAAAAAATACGACAGTTTTACTTGCTAACAAAGCGTAGGCTTCCCGATTAACATTCACTCCATCGACACGAGACGGGCCGCACGGGGCTAAATACCCGGCATACCGCCCACCGACATGAAAACGCCAAGACTGGCAAACAAAAATCACTTTGGAGTAAATGATGAAAAAATTAGAAGATACAGGTTTGCTGGTTGCGCGTATTTTGATGACAATCCTGTTTATCGTGGCAGGCTACGGCAAAATGGGCGATGCCTATGCCGGAACCCAACAGTACATGCAATCGATGGGCGTGCCTGGCTTCTTGCTGCCTCTGACCATCCTGCTGGAATTTGGCGGCGGTCTGGCGATCATGTTCGGTTTCCTGACTCGTACCGTAGCGCTGTTCACCGCCGGTTTTACTGTGCTGACCGCGTTATTGTTCCATACTAACTTTGCGGAAGGCGTAAACCAGCTGATGTTCATGAAGAACCTGGCCATCGCCGGCGGCTTCCTGGTACTGGCTGTTGCTGGCCCGGGCGGTTTCAGTATCGACCGCTTGCTGAACAAGAAGTGGTAAGTTTTTAATAGTGACACGGGGCCCGGTAAGCGGGCCCTTCTGCTTTTTCACTCGGACACGAAGGAGATTCCCATGGGACAACTCGTCGATGGCGTTTGGCAAGACATCTGGTATGACACCTCATCTACCGGAGGCCGTTTCAAACGCTCAACCTCTCAGTTCCGCAACTGGGTGACCGCCGACGGCCAGCCGGGCGAACACGGCGTCGCAGGTTTTAAAGCGGAGAAAGATCGTTATCACCTGTACGTTTCTCTTGCCTGCCCTTGGGCGCACCGCACTCTGCTGATGCGTAAATTGAAAGGGCTGGAGCAGATCATTCCTGTTTCGGTGGTACATCCGCTGATGCTGGAAAACGGCTGGACCTTCGGCACCGATTTCCCTGAAGCGACCGGCGATGATCTCTATCACTCAGATTTCCTCTACCAGCTTTACCTGCGCGCCGACCCGCACTACACCGGTCGTGTGACTGTTCCGGTGCTGTGGGACAAGCAGCAGCAAACCATCGTCAGCAATGAATCTGCCGATATCATTCGCATGTTCAACAGCGCGTTCGATGGCGTTGGCGCACGCGCTGGCGATTATTATCCTGCAGAGCTACGCGGGGAAATTGATGAGCTGAACGGCTGGATTTACGACCTGGTGAACAACGGGGTGTATAAGGCCGGCTTTGCCACCAGCCAGGAGGCCTATGACGAAGCAGTACACGGGGTATTCGACGCCCTGGCACGGCTGGAGCAAATTCTGGGACAACAGCGTTATCTGACGGGCGATCGCCTGACTGAGGCTGACCTGCGCCTGTGGACCACGTTGATACGCTTCGATCCGGTGTATGTTACCCACTTTAAGTGCGACAAACACCGCATCAGCGATTACCTCAACCTGTACGGCTTCCTGCGTGATATCTACCAGATGCCAGGCATTGCCGAAACGGTCAGTTTGCCGCACATCCGCAATCACTATTATCGCAGCCACGCCACCATCAATCCGCACGGCATCATTTCGATTGGGCCGGCGCAGGATCTCGACGAACCACACGGTCGCGACACGCGTTTCGGTTAACGGCAAGCTCCCCTTTACCTGCGGCAAGGGGGAGCGCTTACTGACGCTCCAACTGGGTGAACAGCCTTGGGATCTCGCGCAGGAACCAGGCTTTCGCCTCGCCCATGCTGTCGCGCCGCCAGGCCATGATAATGTCAACTTCACGGCTGTATTCCGGCCCCACCACCCGCAAGCGCCCTTCTTCGATATCTTTCTCGACCATCGGGTAAGGCATGGTCGCCACGCCCAGACCGGCCAACAGAGCCAGACGTTTATCTTCAATGGTGCTCACCGTCAGGCGCTGCTGCTTATCCAGCAATTGTACGGTCAATACCGGACGCTCCCTGGCGGTATCCGCTACCGCAATACCACGGTATTTCACCCGCGTGGCCTCAGCCAGCGGCTCTGGCTCCAGATGGATCGGATGGTCCGGCGCGGCCACATACATGCTCGTCACTTTGTACAGTTTGCGCGTGTTGATTTCTGACGAGGCGCGAAAATGCATGTCCGGGGCGATAACGATATCGGCGCGCCCCTGCTCCAGCCGCTCCCAGGCTCCGGCCAGCACCTCAGTGAAAATAGACACCTGGGTATTGGCTTTCAGCGCCAGCTTATCAACCAGCGGAAACAGCTTGCTTGGCGGCGACAACGCCTCGCTGACGATAGTCAGATGGGTTTCCCAGCCGCGCGCCAGGGCCTCGGCGTCGGTGGTCAACTTATCCGCCGCCTCCAGCAGCACCCGTCCACGATCCAGCAGCATGCGGCCGACGTTGGTGAATTTGGTGCGGTGGCCGGAGCGGTCGAACAGCACCACGTCCAATTCTTCTTCCAATTTTTGCATGGTGTAGCTGAGCGCCGAAGGCACGCGCCCCAGCTCATCGGCTGCCGCAGCAAAGCTGCCACGTCGGTCGATCGCATCCATAACCCTTAACGCTTCAAGCGTTAACGCCCGATCTCTGGCCATCGAATCTCTCTGTCAGGAAATTTGAATATGCCGACCAGATTAACTGGCTAACAATCCGGCGTCCAGATGCTTACCATCTAGATAATGAATTTAGAGAGCCAATTGCCATGATTACATGCAGAACAGCAAAACAATGCGGGCAAGCTGACTTTGGTTGGCTGCAGGCTCGCTACACCTTTTCTTTTGGACATTACTTCGATCCCAAGCTGATGGGTTACGCCTCACTGCGGGTGCTCAATCAGGAAGTCCTGGCGCCGGGCGCAGCCTTGCAGCCGCGTACTTATCCGAGCGTGGACATTCTGAATTTGATCCTGCAAGGCCAGGCCGAATACCGCGACAGCGACGGTAACACGATGAGCGCCAAGGCCGGTGAGGCTTTGCTGCTGGCCACCCAGCCAGGGATGAGTTACAGCGAACAAAACGCCAGCAGCGATACGCCGCTAACCCGTCTGCAGCTGTGGTTGGATGCCTGTCCAGACACCAATAACGAACGTGTGCAGCGCCTGACGCTGCCAGCGAAGGGTGTGACGCTACTGGCATCGCCGGACGGCGCTCAGGGTAGCCTGCAACTGCGACAACAGGTGTGGATCCATCACCTGGATTTACAGGAAGGTGAGCAGCAGACGCTGGCATTGCATGGGCCCCGTGCTTACTTGCAGTCGATCCACGGTACCATTGAAGCCCAGGGCAACCATCAGGACAGCCAGAACCTGACGTGCGGCGACGGTGCATTTATCCATGATGAAAACCGCCTGACGATACGCGCCGCCACGCCGCTGCGTGCGCTGCTGATCGACTTGCCGGTGTGAGTCACATCCTGAAAGGAAAAAACCCCGCGTAACTTGCGTCACGCGGGGTTTTCTTTATAGAGGGAGCTGACCGGTAAGCCGGGTTCTGTCGTGGACAGTCATTCCTCTAGGCCAGCAATCGCTCACTGGCTCAAGCAGCCTACCCGGGTTCAGTACGGGCCGTACCATGTGAACCCCTATTTGGCCTTGCTCCGGGTGGAGTTTACCGTGCCACGAACTGTTGCCAGTCGCGCGGTGCGCTCTTACCGCACCCTTTCACCCTTACCTGATCCCGCTTGCGCGGGCCATCGGCGGTTTGCTCTCTGTTGCACTAGTCGTAGGCTTGCGCCTCCCAGGCGTTACCTGGCACCCTGCCCTATGGAGCCCGGACTTTCCTCCCCTCCACCTGTCTCCCCCGAAAGGGACGGCAGTGAAGCGGCGACTGTCTGGTCAACTCCGGCGCGGATAGTAGCGTTGCGCTCACGGCAGGTCAACCGCTTTACTGTTCTTGTTGCTCCAATGCGTGTTTATACAACGCATTTTTCTTCACGCCGTGGATCTCCGCCGCCAGCGCCGCCGCCTTTTTCAACGGCAATTCTTTTTGCAACAGCGCCAGCGTCCGCAACGCCTCCAGCGGCAGTGCATCTTCCTGTACTTTGTGGCCTTCAACGATCAGCACCATCTCACCGCGACGACGCACTTCATCTTCCTGCACCCAGGCCAGCAATTCGCCGACCGGCGCACCGGTAATGGATTCCCAGGTCTTGGTCAGTTCGCGCGCCAGCACCACGTAACGGTGCGGCCCCCACACGGTCACCATGTCCTGCAAACTTTCCAGCAGACGGTGGGTTGATTCGTAGAAAATCAGCGTGCGCGGTTCCTCTGCCAGCGCCATCAGCGTATCCTTACGCCCCTTGGTTTTCGCCGGCAGGAACCCTTCGTAACAGAAGCGGTCTGAAGCCAGACCGGCAGCACACAGCGCGGTGGTTGCCGCACAGGCGCCCGGCAAGGGTACCACGCGGATACCGGCTTCACGGCAGCGGCGTACCAGGTGATAGCCAGGATCGTTAATCAAAGGCGTACCTGCGTCGGAAACCAGCGCAATGCTCTGGCCTTCCTGCAATTTCGCCAGCAGTTGATCGGCCTTTTGTTGTTCGTTATGGTCGTGCAGCGCAAACAACCGCGCGCTAATCGCAAAGTGTTGCAACAGCAACCCGGTGTGGCGCGTGTCCTCCGCCGCAATCAGATCAACGCTTTTCAGTACCTCTAACGCACGGTGGGTAATGTCCCCTAAATTGCCGATTGGGGTGGGCACCACATACAGCGTTGATGCAGAAATGACTGATTGTTGGTGTTGATTCATTGTTTCATCCGGATTGCCGATTTAATATTAAGCATCTTGAAAAAAACATCACTGGATACAGTATGCTTTCCTCAACATTCGTTCGTACCAAAGCAGGGCGTTCAAAGCCTGTCCGACTTACCGCAGTTATCGCGGCAGCCCTTTTCCTTGCAGGTTGCCCGAGTCAGGCCCCGCAGACGCCGCCCGCTAATATACAGGACGAAGCGAGCGCCAGTTCCGATTACTATCTGCAGCAGCTACAGCAAAGCAGCAATGATAACAAGGCTGACTGGCAATTACTTGCTATTCGCGCGTTACTGCGCGAAGGGAAACTGCCGCAGGCCAGTGAACAACTGAACCAGCTGCCGAAAAACCTCAGCAGCGTTCAACTGGTGGAGCGCCAGTTACTGAGCGCCGAGCTGCAGGTGGCGAACAAAAGCTACGTCGCTGCCCGCACCACCCTGAGCCATCTGGATACCGGCTCGTTGTCGGCCAACCAACTGGTGCGCTTCTACCAGGCGCAGATCGCTGCCAATCAGGGTAAACCTTCCCTGCCGCTGATCCGCGCTTACATCGCACAAGAACCGCTGGTGACCGGCAAAGCGCACCAAACCAATCTGGACCAGACCTGGCTGGCCCTGCTGCAGCTGACAACGCAGGACATGAACAGTCTGGTGATCAACGCCAACGAGAATGTACTGCAGGGCTGGTTGGATCTGCTGCGCGTTTATCAGGACAACAAACAGGATCCCGATCTGCTGAAGGCCGGTATTAAAGATTGGCAGAATCGCTACCCGCAGAATCCGGCGGCGAAAACCCTGCCCACTCAGTTGAACCAGGTGTTGAACTTTACCCAGGCTTCTACTTCAAAAATCGCACTACTGCTGCCGTTGAACGGCCAGGCAAAAGTGTTCGCCGACGCGATCCAAAAAGGGTTTGAAGCGGCGAAAAACGGCGTGACGCCTTCCGCTCCGGTGCAACAACAGCAGCAACAGCCTACCAGCGAGCCGGTACAGGCTCCTGCCTCGACGGATCCCAATGCCAACGGCGCAGTAAGCACCTCGGCGCCGTCAGCAGATGCTGCCCCGGTCACTGCCGCTCAGCCTTCTGCTCCGTCTACCGCGCCAATTACGCCGCCGCAGGCCGCTAACGCGCAAATTAAGGTGTATGATACCTCCAGTCAGCCACTGGCCGCGCTGCTGACGCAGGCCCAGCAGGATGGTGCCACCCTGGTGGTCGGCCCACTGCTGAAAGAAAATGTCGATCAACTGGCCGGCAGCACCACCACCCTGAACGTCTTGGCGCTCAACCAGCCGGAAACGCCGAAGGACAATCCGAACATTTGTTACTTCGCGCTTTCACCGGAAGATGAAGCCCGCGATGCTGCCCGCCACATTTGGGAACAGCAGAAACGGCAACCGCTGTTGCTGATCCCGCGCGGTGCCTTCGGCGATCGCGTTGCCAAAGCCTTTAATCAGGAGTGGCAAAAACTGGGCGGCCAAACGGTGCTGCAGCAAAATATCGGCTCCGCCGGTGAACTGCGCCAAATGGTGAACAGCGGCGGCATTCGCATGTCGGGTACGCCAATCTCCACCGCGCCGGCACCGCAGGCCGTTACCATTGCCGGGCTGACCATCCCTGCGCCACCGAGCGATACGCCAGCAGCCAGCGGCGGCAGCGTAGATTCGGTCTATATCGTCGCGACCCAGTCCCAACTGACGTTGATCAAACCGATGATCGACATGGCCACCAACTCGCGCAGCAAGCCGGCGATGTACGCCAGTTCACGCAGCTACCAGGCCGGTGCCGGTCCGGACTTCCGTCTGGAAATGGAAGGCCTGCAGTTCAGCGATATCCCGTTGCTGGCCGGTGCCAACCCGCAGCTGTTGCAGCAGGCAAGCAGCCAGTTCCGCAACGACTACTCGCTGGTGCGTCTGTACGCCATGGGGATGGATGCCTGGACATTGTCCAACCACTTTGCTGAAATGCGCCAGTTGCCCGGCTTCCAGGTCTCAGGCACCACTGGCATGCTGACCGCCTCACCGGGTTGCGTCATCAACAGAAAACTGCCTTGGCTGCAATACCGCCAGGGCATGGTCGTTCCGGTCTCTTGAGTCAACGCGCCACAGGGGCGGGCTATGAATTACAGGCCCGCCACTATCTGGAACGCGCCGGGCTCACTTTCTTCGCCGCCAATGTTACGCTGCGCGGCGGTGAGCTCGACCTGATCATGCGCGATGGCCAAACCTGGGTGTTCGTTGAAGTACGCTACCGACGCAGCGATGCGTTTGGCGGTGCAGCCGCCAGCGTTACCTATCGCAAGCAACAGCGGTTGCTGCATGCCGCCGCCGTTTGGCTGGCGGGGCGCGGAGCCAGTTTTGACACATCGTCTTGCCGTTTTGATGTTTTGGCCATTACCGGTAGCCAGTTAGAATGGATACCCAATGCCTTCAATGCGGATTAAACGCGGTTTACCGGTGCAGACCGGCCCTTTGACTTAGTGGATTAATACAACGTGCTGGATAGAATTAAAGCCTGTTTTACCGAAAGCATCCAAACCCAGATTGCGGCGGCGGAAGCTTTGCCCGACGCCATCTCGCGTGCAGCAATGACGCTGGTTCAATCCTTACTTAACGGTAATAAAATTCTGTGCTGCGGTAACGGCACCTCGGCAGCCAATGCTCAGCATTTCGCCGCCAGCATGATCAACCGCTTTGAAACCGAGCGCCCAAGCCTGCCGGCCATTGCCCTGAATGCCGATAACGTGGTGCTGACCGCGATCACCAACGATCGCCTGCACGATGAAGTCTATGCCAAACAGGTTCGTGCGCTCGGACACGCCGGCGACGTACTGCTGGCAATTTCCACCCGCGGCAATAGCCGTGATATTGTGAAAGCGGTCGAAGCCGCCGTGACGCGTGACATGACGATTGTCGCACTTACCGGTTACGACGGTGGGGAACTGGCCGGCTTGCTCGGTCAGCAGGATGTCGAGATCCGCATCCCTTCCCACCGCAGTGCACGCATTCAGGAAATGCATATGCTGACTGTAAATTGCCTATGCGACCTGATAGATAATACGTTGTTTCCCCACCAGGACGATTAAGGAACTGAGATGAAGCTAAAAGCCACATTTGCAGTGCTGTCCAGCGCCCTGCTGTTACAAGGTTGTATTGCAGGCGTTGTTGTTGGCAGCGCCGCCGTCGCCACTAAAACGGCCACCGACCCACGCAGCGTGGGGACTCAGGTAGACGATGGGACGCTGGAAGCCCGGGTTGAAAATGCCCTGAGCAAAGATCAGCAGCTGAAAAAAGAGGCTCGGGTGGTCGCAACCGCCTATCAGGGTAAAGTCCTGCTGACTGGCCAATCGCCAAGCACCGATCTGGCGGCTCGTGCCAAGCAAATCGCCATGGGTGTTGAAGGCACCACCGAAGTGTATAACGAGATCCGTCAGGGAACGCCGGTTAGCCTGAGCACCGCCTCCTCCGATACCTGGATCACCACCAAGGTCCGTTCACAGCTGCTCACCAGCGATACGGTGAAGTCATCCAACGTGAAAGTGACCACTGAAAATGGCGAAGTGTTCTTGCTGGGCCTGGTCACCCAACAGGAAGGCCAGTCTGCGGCGCAGATCGCCAGCCAGGTGAGCGGCGTGAAACACGTCACCACCGCCTTCACCTTCGTTAAATGATCCTTCAGGCAAGGGGCCTTCCCCTTGCCGCTTTTCTGCACGCTCCCCGCTGTTGTACCCTGGTTTAATGAGTCGCGTTTAAAGTCATCTCTCACTTCATTACGGATAAAATTCAAATGGACAGAATTTTAATCGGTTTTCTCACTGCCGTTTCTTTATTCACCGCCGGAGTTTCCGCCGCCAATCCGCCACAGGAAGCGCCCCACGCCGAGCACGCCCCAGCCCCGATGGCCGATCAAACCGTTGCTACCGAAGGCGCGATCACGGTCAACCAGGTAAAAATCAATTATCAGGCGCAAACCGGGGTGCTGGAATTGAGTAAAGACGACCCGGAAGATCCCGTGACCGGCATGTTCTATGTCGCGTATTTCAAAAAGAATGGGAATAAGAACGAGAACAGGCCGATTACCTTTATCTACAACGGCGGGCCAGGCTCCGCCTCGCTTTGGCTGCATATGGGGGCACTCGGGCCTAAACGGGTTATCGCTACTCAGCCAGAGAAAACACAGCTGGCGCCTTACCAACTAACCGATAACCAATACAGCTTGCTCAACGTCAGCGATCTGGTATTTATCGATGCCCCCGGAACGGGTTACAGCCGCTTTTCCAGCAGTGCCGCCAGCCAACCGGAGAGAGCGCAGCAAAAATCACAGAGTGCCAGCAACGTTTATGGCGTCAACGGCGATGCTCAGGCTTTTTCTCAGTTTATCGTTCAGTTTCTAACGCATTACCAACGCTGGAACTCACCTAAATATTTATTGGGTGAAAGCTACGGCACTACCCGCTCGGTGGTATTGGCCGAGACGCTAAAAAATCAGAATATCGATCTTAACGGCATTATTCTGATGTCGCAGTTTCTGAACTATGACAACAATGTCGACGATCCCAATCAAAACCCCGGCGTCGATCAGCCTTACTACCTGGCACTCCCCACCTACGCGGCCAGCGCGTGGTATCACCAGCGGCTGCCGGACAAACACCAGAGCCTGCAAACCTTGTTAGACCAGGCCGAGAAGTTTGCACTGGGGACTTATGCCCAGGCATTGCTGCAAGGTGCCAATCTGCCTGAAAAAGATCGCCAAACGCTCGCCGAGCAACTTTACCAATTTACCGGTATTTCGACCGATTATTGGCTCAAGGCCAATCTGCGCCTGAGTGGGCCGGTTTTCGCCAAACAACTGTTGAGCGGCCAGGACGAGACCATTGGCAGAATCGATACCCGCTATCGTGGGCCATCGCTGGATAATATCGCCGAAACGTCCAATTACGATCCCAACATCAGTGCAATTACTTCCGCCTACGTCGCGCAATTCCACGATTATCTTGGCAAGACGCTGCATTTTAGCGCCGACCAAAACTATCGCGCATTTTCCGATGAGATCTATGACTGGAACATGTCCAGCAACAGCCGCGACAGATCGTTTAACGTGTTGCCGAGCCTGTCGCGGGTGATGAAAATGAATCCGGCAATGAGAGTGATGGTGATAGGCGGGGTTTACGATCTGGCCACGCCTTATTTCGTCGCCAAATATGAGATGAGCCATCTGCCCGTGTCGCCCAAGCTACGCGACAATATCCGTTTCTATTGGTATGACACCGGGCATATGCCGTACGTGGATGAACCGTCGCTCAAAAAGATGCATGCAGACCTGAGTGCGTTTATCAGTCAAAAACCCTGATACAAAATTCACTGCTAAAGAGACGGCTCCCCTGCCTAACGGTAGGGGAGCATCAGGTTAATCGAGCTTATTCTCTTTCAGGAAACCTTCCCCACCCAACTGGCGCATCTGGCGCATGATCCACTGCTGTCGCTGTATGACATAGCCGGAAGGCGCATTGGCCTTGAAGCGATGTGGATTGGGCAACACCGCCGCCAGCAGTGCGGCCTCCGATGCAGTCAGACGCTTGGCCGGTTTATTGAAGTAGCGCCGTGACGCTTCCTCTACGCCGAACACGCCGTCACCGAACTCCACGATATTCAGGTATACCGTCAGGATCCGACGCTTGGTCCACACCAGTTCGATGCCGGAGGTCAAACCGGCCTCTAACCCTTTGCGCAACCAACTGCGGCCGTCCCACAGGAACAGGTTCTTCGCGGTTTGCTGCGACAGCGTAGAAGCGCCACGAATGCGCGTGGGCCGACGTTCATTGTGGCTGAACGCCTTTTCTATCGCCGCCACGTCAAAACCCCAGTGATCCGGGAACTTCTGATCTTCCGCCGCCATCACCGCCAATGCCATCTGCGGGGAAATCTCGTCCATCGACACCCAGTCGGAGTGCGCCACATAGCCAAAATCGCCCCTCAGCCAGGCACCGATCTGCCGCTCGACCATCACCGCAGAAAAAGGCACCGGTAAAAAAGCAAATACCAGGATACCCAGCAGCCAGGCACCAACCACTGCGATCAATCCGCGTTTCAGCCAAAACCATGGCCGGGATAGCATCGATTTGCCCACAGATTTTCTCATTCAGCCAAATCCAGCACCCGTGAAACCAGCTTATCAATCCCGCGGGCGGCCTCACCGATCGATTTCGCCAACATATAGGCTGGCGTGGTCACCACTTTGTTATCAATATCCACCACGATATCGTCAACCGGGCAAATGACCGGCTCACCGCCCATGGCATCAATCACTTCACCGAGGTCAGGATCGTTGCCAATGGTCAGCCGCACTTGTTGATCCAGCAACTTTGGCAGCAGCGCCGGCGCGATGCACATAAAACCAATTGGTTTATTTGCCTTATGCATTTGTTGCGTTAGCTTCGCTAAATCTTTATCAATCCAGCATTCCGCCCCTTCGCTGGCAAAACTGCTGAGGTTCTTCGCAGCGCCAAACCCACCGGGAACAATCAGGGCGTCCAGTTGGTCGGCATCGGCCTGTGAAAGCGGCTGGATCTTGCCTCTCGCAATGCGTGCAGACTCCAGCAAAACATTGCGCGCCTCTGGCATTTCATCACCAGATAAGTGATTAATAACATGAAGTTGAGGTTTATCAGGCGCAAAGCACACCGCCTGTGCGCCTGCCCGGTCCAACGCCAGCAGCGTCAGGACGGCCTCATGGATCTCCGTACCGTCATAAACCCCGCAGCCACTCAGCACTACACCCACGTTTTTCATCACCCTTCCTCCTGTTGATACTGTCAACTGGTTAGTGCTCGGAGTAGTCAAACACTAATCTACATCACACATTTTAATGAATCTTCTAACAAGAGCGCTTACATTTGCTATGTTGTTGGCTGTATGATGTTTAGGAATTCTCTGCAACCTGCTCGACCAGAACACTAAATCCAATACGCAGGTTCACAATTTCCCTGGTGTTGGCGCAATATTCGCGCACCCCGGCCTAGGTCGGGGTCATTTTTTTTCAGCTTCCGCTACCCACGCCCGCAGTACCTGCACGTCGTTACGCCATTCCTGCTTCAGCTCATCCACCCAGTCCTGCACGTTATCCCACCACGCTGGCAACGTCGGGGTTTGAATTTGCTGTGCCAGCTGTTGCAAATGACGCAGACCCACCGAACCCGCTGCACCTTTAATTTTGTGCCCTTCTTCCGTAATGCCTTTCTGATCACGCGCGGTCATATTGGAATCCAACACCGCCAGATAGCCCGGCATCATTTGCTCAAACATCTCCAGGCTCTGATGGATCAACTGCGGCCCCACCAGGTCCATGTACTGTTCCAGCATGGTGGTATCCAGTAAAGACTCATTAATCTGCATCGTCTTTTGCTCCATTTTCTTTGTGGTGTGAGAGGGTTGATGATCCCAGTAATGTTTAATCACCTTGGTCAGCGCCGGCACCGACAGCGGCTTGCTCAGCACGTCGTCCATCCCCGCGTCGAGATACTCTTTTTTGTCTTTCAGCACGTTGGCAGTCAATGCAACCAGCGGCGGCAGCGCCTGCCCGGCATAGCGCTCTCGCAGCACCCGGGCGATATCCAGCCCGGTCATGTCCGGCAACTGGATATCCAGCAACACCAAATCGAACTCGTCCGGATCAAACATCGCCAGCGCATCCTTGCCGTTCATCGCTACTTCGACGCTGTTGCCCAGCTTCTCCAGCACCGAACGCGCCACAATCACGTTCAGCTCGATATCTTCGACCAGCAGAATATGCAGCGCCGGTAATGGCAAGGCCTCTTCCGCCTGCGTTTCACTTTCCGCTTCCTTCACCGCCGGCGCCTGGATGGTCAAAGTGAAGCAAGAACCGTGCCCTTGCACGCTGTTGACAGTGATATCGCCGCCCATGCTCTGCGCCAGGCGCTTGGAAACCGCCAGCCCAATGCCGGTGCCGGTCGCCGGACGGCCGCCGTGCTGGTCCTTGACCTGATAATACATGGCGAAGATTTTGTCCTGCTCATCCTTCGGAATCCCCATGCCGGAGTCTTCCACCTCAAACACCAACCGATCCTGCTCTTCGCGGCGTACGCGGACCACGATTTGCCCCTGCGGCGTGAACTTCACCGCATTGCCGATCAGGTTCCATAGGATCTGACGCAGGCGGGTACCGTCGGTGATGATTTGCTGCGGCAGCGGTTGCTGCGGCTCCATCACAAACTGCAGGCCTTTCGGCTGAGCCAACAGGCCGGAGAGGTTTTCCAGGTCCGCCAGGAAGCCGGTGAAATCTACCGGTTGATTGTCGAGCTGCACTTTGCGCCGCTCAAGCTTGTCCATCTCGATAATGTCGTTGAAGATATTGCCCAGGGTAATAGCGCTGACATGGATGGTTTTGAGGTATTTCAGCTGTTCGTCGTTTAACTCGGTATCGAGCAGAATGCGGCTCAGCCCGACAATGCCGTTAAGCGGCGTACGAAGCTCGTGGCTGATCGTGGAGATGAAGGTGGTCTTATCCCTGCTGGCATTCTCCAGCGCGTCCTGATAGCGCTTACGCTCGGTTATATCGCGGCCGAAGCCCATCAGCCCATGCCGTTTGCCAACGCGATCGTAAAACGGCACTTTGCGCAGCTCAAAACAGGCCTTGCGCCCGTCCGGATAAACCAGCCACTGTTCGTAGGTCAGCGAAACGTTGTGGCGGAACACTTTCTCATCCGTTTCTATCACCTTTTCGGCGATTTCCTGCCCGTAAACGTCATACGGTGTCAGGCCAATCAGCTGTTTTTCGCTTTTGCCGGTCAGCAGCTCCATCGCCCGGTTACAACCGGAGAATTCTTTGTCTTCGTTACGGTAATACACCAGATCCGGCGAGGCATCGAGGAAAGAACGCAACAGCGCCGACTGCTGGCCCAGTTCGATTTGCGCCAGTTCGCGCTGTTCCATTTCTTCCGTCAGCTTGTCCATCACCTGCTGGCGTTCTTCTTCCGCCTTGATACGATCGGCAATTTCCTGATTCAGCTGGCTGATGTTGTCCTTAAGCTGCTGGTTCAGCTCCAGATCGCGGTGGCGCATCTCTTCCAGCTTATCCACCAGCCGCGCCAGGCGCTGGCGTGATTCTTCAAGCTGTTCGACCACCACCGACAGAAAGTAGACTGCCCAGGGCGTAATCAACAGGCCGAAGAAGATTGAGCGCACCACGTCGATGCTTTCCACTTCGCCGCGCAGCAGCATGGTCACCGCCATCTGCACCACCATCGCCAGCACCACCAGCGCCGACGCCAGCAGCAGCGAAAAGCGTACCAGCCCCAGTTTTACCATTAAATCAACGTAGTACTGGGCTAACACCCGGATTTGCTTCATAGCCGCTCCCATCAGACAGAATCGTCTAAATCATACCGTAAAACACCGAGGAGATAAGGAAGCAAACGTCGAAGTGTGGGAAAGATTGCAAATCAAAACAGCGATCAAGGGCGATATTGCAGCTTTTCATCCAATCGGCTGCCCTGCCCGCCATGGCGTTGCAAATAGCCGCCGACCGCCTGCATGCCGTTCCAGCGGTTTTCGCACCATAACGGTGCCAACAGCGTCGGCCGACGCGCGCTGGCGGAAATACGGTGATATACCACCTCCTTCGGCGTGTGGCGGATCATCTCCCCGGCGCTGGCGGCATATGCCTCCAGCGACAGTTCAGGCAACCGGCCCGCCTGCCAGGCCCGCGCCAGCGTGCTGCCGGTCACGATGTGCAGCGGATGCAACTTAATGCCATCCACGCCGCTGTCCACCACCCGTTGTAACGTGGTCAGATGTTCGGCGGCGCTTTCCCCCGGCAGCCCAACAATCAGATGGCTACACACCTTCAGCCCGCGTTCGCGCGCCAGCCGGGCGGTGTGCTGATAACAGGAGAAATTGTGGCCGCGGTTAATGCGCTTTAGCGTTTTATCGTGCGCCGTCTGCAGCCCGAGTTCCAGCCACACTTCGTAGCCTTTTTCGCGGTAACTCGCCAGCAGATCCAGGGCGGCAGGTGGCACGCAGTCCGGCCGGGTTCCAACACAAATGCCGACCATATCCGCCTGTCCCAGCGCCTGGCGGTACATCTCCGCCAGCAGATTCACTTCTGCATAAGTACTGGTATAGGCCTGAAAATAGGCCAGGTAGCGTTTTGCGCGATTCACCCTGCCGGCCTGCAGCGCCAACTGTTCGGCGATGCTTTGATGCTGCATCTGTTCATCGGCAAAAGAAGCGACATTGCAGAAGGTACAGCCACCACGCCCCAACGTGCCGTCGCGATTCGGGCAACTGAACCCGCCGTGCAGGGTGAGTTTATGGATCTTTTCGCCGTATCGCCGCTGAAGGTCGGCACCAAACATATTGACTAATTGCGGCAACTGCATAATCTTGGAGGTCTCTGTGCTCAAAGCCCGTGATGCTAATAAAAAACGGCTTTTCCCGCGATGACAGAGATCAACGCTTTCTCCGCAAGGCCTCACCAAGCATAACTATTCATTATAAATGCAAATAAAATCATCTTGGCCGAGATGAATTTTTCTTATTTCCACGCAACCGTTAACGCCAGTATGACAAAGCGATGAAAAATAGTTGTAAAAAACAAAAAAGAATAAGTTATTAGAATAAAACTCTGACATTCCCACCCGCACTAGCATGGTGCAGAGATTCAGGCGTTGCACTATAGTGAGACAGCTCACATTTCTTCGGGTGACGACACTCCCCCATGCAAGCTTAAAAAACGCCAAAAAACAATTAATATCAAATAATTAAATACAGTTATTTCATTAAAAAACCCCCTTAGGCCTATATTTGACCTGCGTATTCTTTCTCGCTAAGTTGGAAGTCCGCTGGAAGCTTTCTGGACGGGCAAACGTCTCGTCATATTTATGCAGTAATTTAAGACTCCCTCTTAAAACAAGTCATTTACCACTTGTGAGCACCATCACGAGAGGCCATTGACGGAGGGCGGAAAAGCAGATCGGCGATATTCAGCTTGCTGATTGGACTTCTGCCTGACGTTGAGAAGCCCGCTCGTGAGTCGGTTGTGAGAGTCACGCAGAGCCTGGGGAGGTTCACTGATATGTTGTACGATAAATCCCAAGAGCGGGACAACTGTGGTTTCGGCCTGATCGCCCACATAGAAGGCGAACCTAGCCATAAGGTCGTGCGTACCGCGATTCACGCACTGGCCCGCATGCAGCACCGTGGCGCAATCCTTGCTGACGGCAAGACTGGCGACGGTTGCGGCCTGTTATTACAAAAGCCCGACCGCTTTTTCCGCATGGTGGCGGAAGAGCGCAGCTGGCGCTTAGCCAAGAACTACGCCGTTGGCATGATGTTCCTCAGCCAGAACGAAGAGGAAGCCCGTGCCAGCCGCCGCATTGTAGAAGAAGAGCTGCAGAACGAAACGCTGTCGGTTGTTGGCTGGCGTGAAGTGCCGACCAACCCGGACGTTTTGGGTGAAATTGCCCTCTCCTCCCTGCCGCGTATTGAACAGATTTTCGTTAACGCCCCGGCCGGTTGGCGCCCACGCGATATGGAACGCCGCCTGTTTATCGCGCGCCGCCGTATCGAGAAGCGCGTCCAGGACGACAGCTTCTATGTATGCAGCTTCTCGAATCTGGTGACGATCTATAAAGGCCTGTGCATGCCTGCGGATCTGCCTCGTTTCTATCTTGATTTGGCGGACCTGCGTCTGGAATCGGCCATCTGCCTGTTCCATCAGCGTTTTTCCACCAACACCGTGCCACGCTGGCCGCTGGCGCAGCCGTTCCGCTACCTGGCGCACAACGGCGAAATCAACACCATCACCGGCAACCGCCAATGGGCGCGCGCACGTACTTATAAATTCCAGACGCCGCTGATCCCGGATCTGCAAACGGCAGCGCCTTTCGTTAACGAAACCGGTTCCGACTCCAGCTCGCTGGATAACATGCTGGAGCTGTTGCTGGCAGGCGGTATGGACCTGATCCGCGCCATGCGCCTGCTGGTTCCGCCAGCCTGGCAGAACAACCCGGATATGGACACCGATCTGCGCGCCTTCTTCGACTTCAACTCGATGCACATGGAGCCGTGGGACGGCCCTGCCGGTATCGTGATGTCCGACGGCCGCTACGCCGCCTGTAACCTGGACCGTAACGGTCTGCGTCCGGCACGCTACGTCATCACCAAAGACAAGCTGATTACCTGTGCCTCTGAAGTCGGCATCTGGGATTACCAGCCGGATGAAGTGGTCGAGAAAGGCCGCGTGGGCCCTGGCGAGCTGATGGTGATCGATACCCGTAGCGGCAAGATCCTGCACTCTGCCGAAACCGACGACGATCTGAAAAGCCGCCACCCGTATAAAGAGTGGATGGAAAAGAACGTCAAGCGGCTGGTGCCGTTCGAAGACCTGCCGGCCGATCAGGTCGGCAGTCGTGAGCTTGACGATTCGCAGCTCGAGACTTACCAGAAACAGTTCGGCTACAGCAGCGAAGAACTGGATCAGGTGATCCGCGTACTGGGCGAGATTGGCCAGGAAGCTACCGGCTCAATGGGTGACGATACCCCGTTTGCCGTGCTGTCCAGCCGCCCACGCATCATCTATGACTATTTCCGTCAGCAGTTCGCGCAGGTGACCAACCCGCCTATCGATCCGCTGCGCGAAGCGCACGTCATGTCGCTGGCCACCAGCATCGGCCGCGAAATGAACGTGTTTTGCGAGGCCGAAGGCCAGGCGCACCGTTTAAGCTTTAAATCGCCGATCCTGCTGTATTCCGACTTCAAACAGCTCACTACGCTGGAAGGCGAATACTATCGGGCCGACACGCTCGATCTGACCTTTGATCCGGCGGAGCAGGATCTGGAGCAGACCATCCGTTCGCTGTGCGACGAAGCGGAACGTAAAGTCCGCGACGGCGCCGTGCTGCTGGTGCTGTCAGACCGCGCCATCACCCCCCAACGCCTGCCGGTGCCTGCGCCAATGGCCGTTGGTGCGATCCAGACCCGTCTGGTCGAGAAAAGCCTGCGCTGCGACGCCAACATCATTGTTGAAACCGCCAGTGCCCGTGACCCGCACCATTTTGCCGTGCTGTTAGGCTTTGGCGCGACGGCGGTCTACCCCTACCTGGCTTACGAAACGCTGGCCAAATTGGTAGATACCCAGGCAATCGACAAGAAATACCGTGAAGTGATGCTGAACTACCGTAACGGCATCAATAAAGGCTTGTACAAGATCATGTCCAAAATGGGCATCTCTACTATCGCCTCTTACCGCTGCGCTAAACTGTTCGAAGCCGTCGGCCTGCACCGCGATCTGTCCGATTTGTGTTTCCAGGGCGTGGTCAGCCGCATCGGCGGCGCCAGCTTTAGCGACATCCAACAGGATCTGCAGAACCTGTCCAAGCGTGCGTGGTTGAAACGTAAACCGCTGGAACAGGGCGGCCTGCTGAAGTTCGTCCACGACGGCGAGTACCATGCGTACAACCCTGACGTGGTGAGCACGTTGCAAACGGCAGTGCACAGCGGCAAATACAGCGACTATCAGGCTTACGCCAAGCTGGTGAACGAGCGCCCGGTGGCCATGCTGCGCGACCTGTTGGCCATCACGCCGAAGGGCACGCCAATTCCGGTTGATCAGGTTGAACCTGCTGAATCGCTGTTCAAACGTTTCGATACCGCAGCAATGTCCATCGGTGCCCTGAGCCCGGAAGCGCACGAGTCGTTGGCGATCGCCATGAACAGCCTCGGCGGTTTCTCCAACTCCGGCGAAGGCGGTGAAGATCCGGCCCGTTACGGCACCAACAAAGTGTCGCGCATCAAGCAGGTGGCATCCGGCCGTTTCGGCGTGACGCCGGCTTACCTGGTGAATGCCGATGTGATCCAAATTAAAGTGGCGCAAGGAGCCAAGCCGGGTGAAGGCGGCCAGTTGCCGGGGGATAAGGTTACCCCTTATATCGCCAAGCTGCGTTATTCGGTACCGGGCGTGACGCTGATTTCGCCGCCACCGCACCACGACATCTACTCGATTGAAGATCTGGCACAGCTGATTTTCGACCTGAAACAGGTCAACCCGAAGGCCATGATCTCGGTGAAGCTGGTTTCCGAACCGGGCGTGGGCACCATCGCCACCGGCGTGGCGAAAGCCTATGCCGATCTGATCACCATCGCCGGCTACGACGGCGGCACCGGCGCCAGCCCGCTGTCTTCAGTGAAATACGCCGGCTGTCCGTGGGAATTGGGCCTGGTGGAAACCCAGCAAGCGTTGGTGGCCAACGGCCTGCGCCATAAAATCCGCCTGCAGGTGGATGGTGGCCTGAAAACCGGTGTGGATATCGTGAAAGCGGCAATTTTGGGTGCGGAAAGCTTCGGCTTCGGCACCGGTCCAATGGTGGCGCTGGGTTGTAAGTACTTGCGTATCTGTCACCTGAACAACTGCGCTACCGGCGTGGCAACTCAGGATGAAAAACTGCGCCGCGATCATTACCACGGCCTGCCGGAACGCGTGACCAACTACTTCCAGTTTATCGCGCGCGAAACCCGCGAGATCATGGCGCAGTTAGGGGTTAGCCAACTGGTGGATCTGATTGGTCGTACCGATTTCCTGACCGAACTGGACGGTATCTCCGCCAAGCAGAACAAGCTGGATCTGTCGCCGTTGCTGAAAACCGCCACGCCGCATCCGGGCAAGGCGCTGCATTGCACCGAAAGCAGCAACCCGCCGTTCGACCAAGGGTTGATGAACAAGGATCTGCTGGCACAGGCGGAACCGCATATTGAAGCGAAAAGCAGCAAAGCCTTCTACTTCGATATCCGCAACACCGACCGTTCAGTGGGCGCTACCCTGTCCGGAGCCATCGCTACCGTGCACGGTGACCAGGGCATGGCGGCCGATCCGATCAAGGCCTACTTCTCCGGTACCGCCGGCCAGAGCTTCGGCGTATGGAATGCGGGCGGCGTAGAACTGACCCTGACCGGCGACGCCAACGACTACGTTGGCAAAGGCATGGCCGGGGGCCGTATCGCCGTGCGTCCACCGATTGGCTCCGCGTTCCGCAGTCATGAAGCCAGCATTATCGGCAACACCTGCCTGTACGGCGCTACCGGCGGCAAGCTGTTCGCTGCGGGCCGTGCGGGTGAACGCTTCGCCGTACGTAACTCCGGTGCCATCACCGTGGTAGAAGGCATCGGCGACAACGGTTGTGAATACATGACCGGCGGCATCGTCTGCGTGCTGGGTAAAACCGGCATCAACTTTGGTGCGGGCATGACCGGCGGCTTCGCCTACGTGCTGGATGAAGACGGCGAGTTCCGTAAACGTGTGAACCCAGAACTGGTGGAAGTGTTGGATGTCGACCAACTGGCAATTCATGAAGAGCACCTGCGCGGATTGATTACCGAGCACGTGCAGGCGACCGGTTCTTCGCGTGCGGAAGAGGTCCTGGCCAACTGGCCGGAATGGGCACCGAAGTTTGCTCTGGTCAAGCCGAAGTCCAGTGATGTCAAAGCATTGTTGGGTCACCGTAGTCGTTCCGCAGCCGAGCTGCGGGTTCAGGCGCAGTAAGAGGTCATTAAATGAGTCAGAATGTTTATCAATTTATCGACCTGCAGCGCGTTGATCCGCCAAAGAAACCGCTGAAGATCCGTAAAATTGAGTTTGTAGAGATTTACGAGCCGTTTTCGGAAACTCAGGCGAAAGCGCAGGCGGACCGCTGCCTGTCTTGCGGTAACCCTTATTGCGAATGGAAATGCCCGGTTCACAACTACATCCCGAACTGGCTGAAGCTGGCGAATGAAGGTCGCATCATGGAGGCGGCGGATCTGGCGCACCAGACCAACAGCCTGCCGGAAGTCTGCGGCCGCGTTTGCCCACAGGATCGCCTGTGTGAAGGCTCTTGTACTCTCAACGATGAGTTCGGTGCGGTGACCATCGGTAACATCGAGCGCTATATCAGCGACAAAGCGATCGAAATGGGCTGGAAGCCGGACATGTCCCATGTACTGCCTACCGGCAAACGGGTGGCGGTGATCGGTGCCGGTCCTGCCGGTCTGGCCTGTGCCGATGTGCTGACCCGCAACGGCGTGAAAGCGGTGGTTTACGATCGTCATCCCGAGATCGGTGGCCTGCTGACCTTCGGTATTCCGGCCTTCAAGCTGGAAAAAGAAGTGATGGTGAAGCGCCGTGGCATCTTCAGCGAGATGGGCATTGAATTCCAACTCAACACTGAAGTGGGCAAAGACATCGCCATGGAAACGCTGCTGAGTGAGTTTGACGCGGTGTTCCTCGGCGTCGGTACTTATCAGTCGATGCGTGGTGGTCTGGAGAATGAAGACGCGCCGGGAGTCTATGACGCATTGCCGTTCCTGATCGCCAACACCAAACAGCTGATGGGTTATCAAGCCGAGCAGCATGAACCGTATGTCAGCATGGAAGGCAAGCGCGTGGTGGTACTGGGCGGCGGTGATACCGCGATGGACTGCGTACGCACCTCTATCCGTCAGGGCGCCACCGAGGTTATCTGCGCCTACCGTCGTGATGAAGCCAACATGCCAGGCTCCAAGCGTGAAGTGAAAAACGCGCGTGAGGAAGGGGTTGATTTCAAATTCAACCTGCAGCCGCTGAGCATCGAACTGAACAGCGCCGGCCGCGTCGCCGGTGTGAAAATGGTTCGTACCCAGCTGGGCGCGCCAGATGCCAATGGTCGTCAGGTTGCAGAACAGGTGCCAGGCTCCGAGCACGTTATCGATGCCGATGCCGTGGTCATGGCGTTTGGTTTCCGTCCGCACCAGATGGACTGGCTGGCTGCCCACGACGTCGAGCTCGACAAGCAAGGTCGTATCGTAGCACCGGAAAGCACCGATAACGCCTTCCAGACCAGCAACCCGAAAATCTTCGCCGGTGGCGATGCGGTACGCGGTTCTGACCTGGTGGTGACGGCGATTGCCGAAGGACGTAAAGCCGCCGATGGCATCATGAGCTATCTGGAAGTGTAATTTTTCGCTGACTTCCCCCCAAGGGCCCGCAGCCAAAACTGCCGGGCCTTTGTTTTTTCACCGCAGCCCACACGCTTTGTAACACCCCCTTTTGCCCAACGCGCTATAGTATTGAGTTAGCATCACTCAGGGGCGCTGCTGCGTCTGATATCTTGATAAGGATAGCTAACCATGAAATTCTCCTTTGCCTTACTGACTGGCGCACTGCTGGTTGTCAGCTTCAATTCACTGGCCATGTCGCTCGACTCTCAGGAAGTGGGTTATAACATTGAGGCACGCGGTGCGGCGTCGGTGGTCGCACAACTGGCTAAAGCAGGCCAGCTTGCCGCGGTAGAAAAAAACATCAAACTGGGTGACGATAACTGGATCGCGCTGGCCCCTAAACTGGCCAATGGCGGTAACGCCTCATTTACTGCCGGCGTGAAGTCAGCCCTGTCTTCCGCGTTGGTCTATAACCCCGCGGCGGTGCTGCATGCCCTCGACAAAGGCAATAACTTACCGATCAACGATATCTGTACCGCGCCGCCGGAAGTGCAAGGTGATACCGCTATCACCACGTTCAAGCAGCGCGCCACCCATGCACTCACCACCGTCCGTATCGGCGATCTCAGTGCACCGCGTGACGCCTGTATCGCCTCATTGAAAAGCTAAGCCAAGCTGGATCGCAGGCAATAAAAAAGGTCGCCGAAGCGACCTTTGGTGTTCACTACCGCGAGGTTATTTCACCACGCGCAGTGCCGGGCGGCCACCACGTGGCGGCGGAGGCGGTTCATCGTCCGAATCGTTATATTCACTCAGATCCGGCCGATCGCCATCAATCACCGACATCAGGCTTTCCGATGGGATCGTCTCATTGTCCAGGCCTTCAAACGCGCCTTCCGCTTCATAAGCGGCTTCCGGTTCGAACATGGTGCCTGCACCGTTCTCACGCGCATAGATCGCCAGCACGGCTGCCATTGGCACAGAAACCTGACGCGGCACACCGCCGAAACGTGCGTTGAAATGCACTTCGTCGTTGCCCAGTTCCAGATTGCCCACCGCACGCGGTGCAATGTTCAGAACAATCTGTCCATCGCGGGCGAATTCCATCGGCACTTGCACATCAGGACGCGTCACATCTACCACCAGATGCGGTGTTAGCTGATTGTCCAGCAACCAGTCATAGAACGCCCGCAGCAAGTACGGACGGCGTGGTGTCATCTGAGACATATCCATGACGCTTAGCCCCGAGTCTGCAGGCGCATTTCGCGCTCGGCTTCGGTCAGGGAGGCCAGGAAGGCATCGCGTTCGAACACGCGGGTCATGTAGCCTTTCAGCTCTTTGGAGCCAGCACCGCTCAGCTCAATGCCTAACTGCGGCAAACGCCACAGCAGCGGCGCCAGGTAGCAATCCACCAGGCTGAACTCTTCGCTCATGAAATACGGCGTCTGACCAAAGATAGGGGCAATCGCCAGCAGCTCTTCGCGCAGTTGACGGCGAGCTGATTCAGCTTCCTGGCCGTTGCTCTGCTCGATTTTGTACATCAGCGAATACCAGTTTTTCTCGATACGCAGCATCATCAGGCGGCTCTCGCCGCGCGCGACCGGATAAACCGGCATCAACGGCGGGTGCGGGAAGCGCTCATCAAGGTATTCCATGATGATACGGGATTCATACAGGGTCAGTTCGCGATCGACCAGCGTAGGCACCGTCTGGTACGGGTTGAGGTCAATCAGATCCTGCGGCAGGTTATCCAACTCAACCTGCTCAATCTCGACGCTGACACCTTTCTCCGCCAGTACGATACGTACTTGATGGCTAAAAATGTCGGTCGGGCCAGAGAACAGCGTCATTACCGAACGTTTGTTGGCAGCGACAGCCATGAAAACCTCCAAGTTATCTAGAAAATACTGCGAATAGCCCACTGACAGGCTGCTATCCTGAATGATCTTGACCGCAGGCCAGCAACTCGCAGCTAAACCTTAGGTCATAAAAACCGGCCTCGGAGGTAAACTGATAACTGCTGCATGGCGAACAGGCGCAAAAGTGGATGATAGTTTACCAGATTTTGCTTGTTTTGTGGGGGCTGTGCGGCGAATTCGTATTGAATTGTCTGATATACCAAAGATTTTAGTAGCAGCAACGTGATTTTCAGGCATAAAAAAACCCGGTGAAGCACCGGGTTTTTTGCGTAAATTCCACTGCCGAAGCAGTAAAAAATTAACGCTTGGAGAACTGCGGACGGCGACGTGCTTTACGCAGACCGACTTTCTTACGTTCAACCTGACGGGCGTCACGAGTGACGAAGCCAGCTTTACGCAATTCTGCACGCAGAGTCTCGTCGTACTCCATCAGTGCACGGGTGATACCGTGACGGATAGCACCAGCTTGACCAGAGATACCACCACCTTTAACGGTGATGTACAGGTCAAATTTACCAACCATGTCAGTCAGTTCCAGCGGTTGACGAACTACCATGCGGGCAGTTTCGCGACCGAAGTACTGTTCCAGGCTGCGCTGGTTAATTACGATGTTACCACTGCCCGGCTTGATGAAAACGCGAGCGGCGGAGCTTTTGCGGCGACCAGTGCCGTAGTATTGATTTTCAGCCATTGCCTATAATCCCGATTAGATGTCAAGAACTTGCGGTTGCTGTGCCGCATGAGTGTGCTCGTTGCCCGCGTAAACTTTCAGTTTACGGAACATTGCACGACCCAACGGACCCTTTGGCAGCATGCCTTTAACCGCGATTTCAATCACGCGCTCAGGACGGCGGGCAATCATCTCTTCAAAGGTCGCTTGCTTGATACCACCGATGTGGCCGGTGTGGTGGTAATACACCTTGTCTGTACGCTTGTTGCCGGTTACAGCAACTTTTTCTGCGTTCAGAACGATGATGTAGTCACCGGTATCAACGTGCGGGGTGTATTCCGCTTTATGCTTGCCGCGCAGACGACGAGCCAGTTCAGTAGCGAGACGGCCTAAAGTTTTACCATCTGCATCAACAACGTACCAGTCGCGTTGAACGCTCTCTGGTTTAGCTGTAAAAGTTTTCATTAGAAAGCTTACCCAATAATTAGTTACACGTTGGTGAACACCCAAACGCTCGAAAACAGTTGAGGCTCACACGACCATACAAGTCCAGCAAACCTACCCCTTCGAATAGCCATTGCCGGCACTATAAAGTTTTTGGGAAAAAAAACTTTGTTGTAACGTGGGGTCGCAAGATTATAGAGAAGTCGCTCACAAAGATCGAACGCTTTTTGAATGGAAACGCAATTAATCGCCAGCAGCGGAAAATCGGGGACACCGGCGGTGGCGCCCCCGGGCAATCAAGGCAGATGCGGCAACTTGAGATACTCCTCGCTTTGCATCTCCTGCAGCCGCGACAGGCAGCGCTGGTACTCAAACTTCAGCCGCTCGCCCTGGTAAATCTCGAACATCGAGGCTTCGGCAGCGATCACCAACTTGACGTGGCGCTCGTAAAATTCATCCACCAACGCCAGGAAGCGGCGTGCGGTATTTTCCTTCAACGGCCCCATCACGCGCACATTATACAGGATAACGCTGTGGTAGAGGCGCGATAAGGCGATGTAATCGAGCTGGCTGCGTGCTTCCTCGCACAAGGTATGAAAATCAACGGCCAGCACGCCGTCTACCGCGTGGATAACCTGCAGCGGCCGGTGATTGATCTGCAATACCGGTGCCGCCTCGCCTTTCTTGCCGGCCAGTTTCACGAACATCTGATCCATGGTCTGCCGGGTTTGTTCATCCAGCGGCGTCAGATACAGGTGCGCCTGAGTCAGGGTGCGCAGACGATAATCAATGCCGGCGTCAACGTTCATCACATCGCAATACTCGTTAATCAGGTCGATCGCCGGCAGGAAGCGCGCGCGCTGCAGACCGTTGCGATACAGATCGTCCGGCGGAATATTGGAGGTGGCGACCAGCGTGATGCCACGGGCAAACAGCGCCTGCAACAGCGTCGCCAGCAGCATGGCGTCGGTGATATCGGAAACAAAGAACTCGTCGAAACACAGCACGTCGGTTTGCGCCTTGAAACCATCAGCGATGATTTCCAGCGGATTTTCCTGCCCCTGCAATTCGGTCAGCTCTTCATGCACCCGCAGCATGAAGCGGTGGAAATGCAGCCGTAGCTTGCGGTCACCCGGTAGGCTGTGGAAAAACATATCCATCAGCCAGGTTTTGCCACGCCCGACCCCGCCCCACATATATAAGCCCTGCACCGGCCGCTGTTTTACCGTTTCGCTGCTTTTGCCCAGCAAACGGCTCAGCTTGCCGCGCAGACCGCCGGCAGGTGCACTGACGGCCGGTATTTGCTGCAAGGCCTGATAGATATGATCCAGTTGAGTGACGGCCTGGCGTTGAACCTCATCGGCCTGGTATTCCCCCGCAGCAAGCAGCCGCTGGTAGCGTGATAACGGTGATTGTGCCTGCATCTGTTCGATGTTCCCTAAGAACGCTTAGAAATTATTTAGCCCATTTTCGCGACATATTACGGCTGGTTAGCCCTCATATCGCCACAAATGCCCACTCTGAGCGGCGCTGAAAACCCTGTAAAAATCAGGTCAAAGCTCATCAGGATTCCACTCGGACAAGGTTAACGGTTATAGTGGATATTATTAAGTGAAAAATCCCTGCGGAACAACGAAGTCAAAATAGGAGTCATCATGACCTGGGAGTATGCGCTGATTGGTTTGGTGGTCGGTATCGTCATTGGTGCGGTAGCGATGCGTTTTGGTAACCGTAAATTACGTCAACAACAAGTTTTGCAGAACGAGTTGGATAAGAGCAAAACCGAGCTGGAAGAGTATCGTCAGGAGTTGGTCGGTCATTTTGCCCGCAGCGCCGAGCTGCTGGACAACATGGCACGCGATTATCGCCAGCTGTATCAGCATATGGCGAAAAGCTCCAACAACCTGCTGCCGGATCTGCCGATGCAGGAAAATCCGTTCCGCTATCGCCTGACCGAAGCCGAAGCGGATAACGACCAGGCGCCGGTAGAAATGCCGCGCGACTACTCCGAAGGCGCATCAGGCCTGCTGCGTGGCGAACGTCCACGTCGCGACTAAACGCCGTTCTTCGCCCGTGGGCCAGTCCCACGGGTTTTTGATCCTCCTCATACTTCTTCCCCCACGCTGAGCTATCCTTAACGCAGACGTTTGAGTGAACTTTTCACGCAAATTCACGGTCTTACCCTTCACTATGGTATTGCTGCTGCTTTATCATCACTATTCCACCGGCAGGTATTGAGAGAGCTATTATCAATGAAGAAAAAGTCGTTAATTCTTAGTGCATTGGCAATGAGTATTGGCCTCACACTGACCTCCGTACCGGCTGCCACCGCCGCGATGCCCGTCGCCGTTCAAGGGCAACCGCTGCCAAGCCTGGCGCCGATGCTGGAGAAGGTCTTGCCCGCAGTGGTCAGCGTGCATGTTGAAGGAACCCAGGTACAACGCCAGCAAGTTCCGGAGGAGTTCAGACGCTTCTTTGGCCCTGGCGGCCCTGGGCAACAGCAAAGCTCACGCCCGTTTGAAGGCTTGGGTTCCGGCGTCATCATCGACGCCGCCAAGGGCTATGTGCTGACCAACAACCACGTGATCAACAACGCCGATAAAATCAGCGTACAGTTGAACGATGGCCGTGAAGTGGACGCCAAGCTGGTAGGCCGTGACGAACAGTCCGATATCGCCCTGCTGCAGCTCAACGACGTGAAAAACCTGACCGCTATAAAAATGGCGGACTCCGATAAACTGCGGGTCGGCGATTTCGCCGTGGCCGTCGGCAACCCGTTTGGCCTTGGCCAAACTGCCACTTCCGGCATTATTTCCGCGTTGGGCCGCAGCGGGCTGAACCTGGAAGGGTTGGAAAACTTTATTCAGACCGATGCATCCATCAACCGCGGTAACTCCGGTGGCGCGCTGGTTAACCTTAACGGTGAGCTGATCGGTATCAACACCGCCATTTTGGCGCCAAGCGGTGGCAACGTCGGTATCGGTTTTGCCATTCCGAGCAACATGGCGCAGAACCTCAGCCAGCAGTTGATCGAGTTTGGCGAAGTGAAACGCGGGCTACTGGGCATTAAAGGCAGTGAAATGACCGCCGATATGGCCAAGGCCTTTAATACCGACGCGCAACGCGGCGCGTTCGTCAGCGAAGTGCTGCCGAAATCCGCCGCTGCCAAGGCGGGCATCAAGGCCGGCGATATCCTGGTTTCGGTGGACGGCAAGCCTGTCAGCAGTTTCGCCGAGCTGCGCGCCAAGGTCGGCACCACTGCGCCGGGCAAAACCATCAAGGTCGGTCTGCTGCGCGACGGCAAACCGCAGGAAGTTTCCGTTACGCTGGATAACAGCGAAAGCGCCTCAACCAATGCCGAAACGCTCTCCCCAGCTCTGCAGGGGGTTTCACTCAGCAACGGGGCGATCCCAAGCGGTGAAAAAGGCGTGAAGATCGATAAAGTGGATAAAGGCTCTGCGGCGGCACAAATCGGGCTGCAGAAAGACGATGTGATCATCGGCGTCAACCGCCAGCGAATTGAGAACATCACGGCGTTGCGCAAGGTGCTTGAAGCCAAACCACCGGTCATGGCGCTGAACATCGTGCGTGGCAGCGAAACCATTTATCTGCTGTTGCGCTGATCGTATATTTGTTTAAAAACCGGGCGCGGTGACATACTGCGCTCGGTATTCTCATGTTATCCTCCCGGTATCTTTCATCTTACGTACTAAAACTCCATGTTTGCTAAGCTCTTGCGTTCCGTCGTTATTGGTCTAATCGTTGCCGGCCTGCTGCTGGTTGCTTTACCCGTGCTACGTTCTTCCAATGCTTTGTTCGCAGAAAAACATGATAGTACCCTTGATGAAACACCCGTCAGTTACAATAAGGCGGTACGACGTGCCGCGCCTGCCGTAGTCAATATCTACAACCGCAATATGAACGGCACCGCCAACGTGCTGTTGCTGGGGTCAGGCGTGATCATGAATGAACGTGGCTATATCCTGACCAATCGACACGTGATCAAGGATGCGCAACAAATTACCGTGGTCGTCCAGGACGGCCGCCGCTATGAGGCGCTGCTGGTCGGCTCTGACAGCCTGACCGATCTGGCAGTCCTGAAAATAGATCAGGGCAACCTGCCGGTGATCCCAATTAATACCGCACGCACCGCGCACGTCGGTGACGTCGTGCTGGCGATTGGCAACCCTTACAACCTAGGCCAGACCGTGACTCAGGGGATCCTCAGCGCCACCGGCCGTATCAGTATGAGCACCACCGGACGTCAGACCTTCCTGCAGACCGATGCCTCGATTAACCGCGGCAACTCCGGCGGTGCTTTGGTCAACTCCCTCGGCGAATTAA
This sequence comes from Serratia sp. AXJ-M, assembly GCF_046531865.1. Classification (NCBI taxonomy): domain Bacteria; kingdom Pseudomonadati; phylum Pseudomonadota; class Gammaproteobacteria; order Enterobacterales; family Yersiniaceae; genus Serratia; species Serratia sp. AXJ-M. Next base: position 4,671,877 of record NZ_CP059394.1, read on the forward strand.
TCGGTATCAATACCCTGACCTACGACAAAATCACCGACGGTGAAACGCCGGAAGGCCTGGGTTTCGCCATTCCCATCGAGCTGGCCACCAAGATTATGGACAAACTGATCCGCGACGGTCGCGTCATTCGGGGTTATTTCGGCATTCAGGGCAAAGAGATTATTCCGTTGCGCTCGTCCAATTCCGGCATCGATCGCCTGCAGGGCATTATCGTGACTGAAATTACTCAGGGCGGGCCGGCAGGCAACGCCGGTTTCCATATTAACGACGTGATCATTAACGTGGACAACAAGCCTGCGGTATCGGTGCTGGAAACCATGGACCAGGTAGCAGAAATCCGACCGGGTACAGAAATTCCAGTGGTGGTCCTGCGCGAAGGCAAACGCATCACGCTGAAGATGACGGTGGGCGAATTCCCGGAAGATAACAATTAAAAAGGCCCGGCAATGCCGAGCCCTCAATACTGCATTGACTACGCCGGCGCCAGGCCCCGGCGTCAAACAAATTACTCGCCTTTCACACGCTCGATATTAGCACCCAGCGCGCGCAGCTTGTCTTCGATACGCTCATAACCGCGGTCGATGTGATAGATACGATCGACGACGGTCACGCCATCGGCGATGCAACCGGCCAATACCAGGCTGGCAGAAGCACGCAGATCGGTCGCCATCACCTGAGCCCCTGACAGTTGCTCAACGCCGTGGCAAATCACGGTGTTGCTCTCGATCTCAGCGTGTGCACCCATACGGATCAGCTCAGGCACATGCATGAAGCGGTTTTCAAAGATGGTTTCGGTGATCACACCGGTGCCTTCCGCAACCAGGTTCAGCAGGCTGAACTGAGCCTGCATATCGGTCGGGAACCCCGGGTGTGGCGCAGTACGCACGGTCACCGCTTTAGGGCGTTTGCCATGCATATCCAGACTGATCCAGTCTTCACCCACTTCGATATCCGCACCGGCTTCGCGCAGCTTGGCCAACACGGCATCCAGCGTATCAGGACGGGTATCACGGCACATCACCTTGCCACCGGAAACGGCTGCAGCGATCAGGAAGGTACCGGTCTCGATGCGATCCGGCAGAACGCGATAAACACCGCCACCCAGACGATCAACCCCTTCGATAGTGATGCGGTCACTGCCGGCACCGGTGATTTTTGCGCCGAGCGTGTTGAGGAAGTTGGCCGTATCGACAATTTCCGGTTCACGCGCAGCATTCTCAATCACGGTGGTACCGGTCGCCAGGGTGGCAGCACTCATGATGGTCACGGTAGCGCCAACGCTGACCTTGTCCATAACGATGTGTGCGCCCTTCAGGCGGCCATCGACGGAAGCTTTAACATAGCCTTCTTCCAGTTTGATCTCTGCACCGAGCTGTTCCAGACCGGTAATATGCAGATCGACCGGACGCGCACCGATGGCGCAGCCGCCCGGCAGGGAAACCTGACCACGGCCGAAACGGGCAACCAACGGCCCCAACGCCCAGATAGAGGCGCGCATGGTTTTCACCAGATCGTAGGGTGCACAGAATTCGTTCACGCCGCTGGCGTCAACGAATACGGAACCGTTGCGTTCAATCTTGGTGCCTAATTGGCTGAGTAGCTTAATGGTGGTGTCGATGTCCTTCAGCTTCGGGACATTCTGCAACTCGACCGGCTCTTCCGCTAACAATGCGGCGAACAGGATCGGCAGGGCGGCGTTTTTAGCCCCGGAAATAGCCACTTCACCGCTGAGGCGGGTCCGGCCCTGCACACGAAATTTATCCATTTGACTACTCTCTGTTATCTAAACTGACGCTGCCCGCCCCGCTGGGCAAACAGCCTTAAAATCCGTTGAGTTTGCGATCTCGCTGCCACTCTTCAGGGGTGTACGCCTTAATCGACAAGGCGTGAATACGGTTGTCCGCAATGTATTCCATCAACGGCGCATAGACCGCCTGTTGTTTCTTGACGCGGCTCATGGCGGCAAACAGCTCACCGACCACGATCACCTGAAAATGGCTGCCGTCGCCGGTAACATGTGCTTCTTCCAGTGCCAATGCGCGCATCAGCACATCTTTAATCTCGCTATTTTCCATAGTATCCAGTTCTGTATCAAAAGGATCATAATCAGCCTGATATCTTAGTGGAATACGACGTTTTCTTAAACTAAAGAAAAAGCCCCTGTACAACAGGGGCTTTCTGGGGAGAAAACGTCTTCATCCAGTCGAAAATCGGGCTAACCAGCGGTATCGACAGGCATTATTGCTTGCAGATTGTACAGTGCGATCAGCGTTTTCAAGCGATCGCCGGCGCCAGAAATTTTTAATTCAACGCCATGCTGGCGTTGCTGTTCGCGCAGATGCACCAGCAGTGCCAACCCGGACGAGTCCACCCGCTGCAGTTGCGTAACGTCGATAGCGGTTTTATCCGCCAGCAACGTTTCCCGCTGTTCCCACAGCGGCAACAGGGTTTCCCGATCCAACGCACCGCGCAGGATCAGGGTCTGTTGCTGCGATTCAAAGCTGAGTGCAGCTGACATCAGTTTTTCTGATCCAGAGTAATCGGCTGAGCCGCCGCCGCCTGCAGCTGCTTGGTCAGGCCGTCGATCCCCTGGGTACGCAGCGTAGAAGCCCACTCGTTCTGCTTGGTGGTGATCATGCTGACGCCTTCGGCGATCATGTCATAAGCCTGCCAGTGGCCGGTTTTGGTGTTTTTGCGCCACTGGAAGTCCAGACGCACCGGCGGACGACCGCCGTTGTCGATGATGGTCACGCGGATCGCCACAATGCTGGCGTCGCCCAGCGGCTTCTCTGGCTCAATCTGATAAGTCTGGCCGTGGTACATCGCCAGCGCCTGGCCGTAAGCCTGTTCCAGGTAGGCCTGGAATGCGGTGAAGTAGGCTTCACGCTGCGCCGGCGTCGCTTCTTTGTAAAAACGGCCCAGCACCAGCGCACCGGCGTATTTGACCTGCACAAACGGCATCAGCTCCTGATGCACCACGGAACGCAGGTAGTTAGGGTCCTGCTTGATCTTCGGCTGTTCGGTTTTCAGACGGGTGAAGGTCTTCTCAGCCGCGTCTTGCATCAGGCTGTAAGGATTGGTCTGATCGACCGCATTCGCCAGCGGTGCGACCACCAGCAGGGCAACCATAAGTAAACGTTTAAACATGCAGGTTTCCTCTCTTAATGAATAGGGGCAGCGGCTTGTGGAGCTGCACCGGCAGCCGGCTGAGCAGCCGCGTCTCCCGTTTTGGCAGCATCATCCTGACCGCCGCTCTTATACAGGAACTGGCCGATCAGATCTTCCAGAACCATGGCTGATTTGGTGTCCTGAATCGTGCCGCCATCTTTCAAGATGGCCGTGCCCATATCCGGATCTTCAAAACCGACGTTCAGCGCCAGATATTGCTCCCCCAACAGGCCGGAGGTACGGATCGCCAGTGAGCTGGTGTCCGGGATCTGGTCGTATTTTTCCTGGATATCCAGGGCTACGCGCGGCGTATAGGTTTTAGGATCGAGCGTAATATCAGCCACTCGACCAATCATCACACCGCCGATTTTCACCGGGGAACGCGCTTTCAAACCACCGATATTATCGAAGGTCGCGTAGATGCGGTATGTTGGCTCGTTACCGATCGACTTAATGTTCGCCACTTGCAGGCACAAAAACACGATGGCGCACAGCGCAATCAGCATAAATGCCCCAACCCAGATTTCACTCTTCTTCGTTTGCATCGAATCAATTCCCAAACATCAGTGCTGTCAGCACGAAATCCAATCCCAACACCGCCAGTGACGAATGTACCACGGTACGGGTCGTTGCCCGGCTTATCCCTTCAGAGGTGGGTACGGCATCATACCCGTTGAAGATGGCAATCCAGGTCACGGTGATGGCAAATACCACGCTCTTGATCAGGCAGTTGAGCAAGTCTTTTTTCCACTCAACGGCGCCCTGCATGGCCGACCAGAAGAAGCCACTGTCAATGCCCTTCCAGTCTACGCCCACCACCGAGCCGCCCCAGATACCGATAGCGACAAAAATCATCGTCAGCAAGGGCATGCTGATCAAACCGGCCCAGAAGCGCGGCGCAACGATACGCCGCAGCGGATCGACGGCCATCATTTCCAGGCTGGAAATTTGTTCCGTTGCCTTCATCAGGCCAATTTCGGCCGTCAATGCCGAGCCGGCACGCCCGGCAAACAGCAACGCGGTGACCACCGGGCCCAGCTCACGCAGCAGCGATAACGCCACCATCATGCCCAGGCTGGCTTCTGCGCTGTAAGTGGTGAGTACCAGATAACCCTGGAGCCCCAGCACCATACCGATAAACAACCCGGAAACCACGATGATCAGCAGCGACTGCACGCCCACGCTGTGCAACTGCTTGAGCAACAGTGGCCACTGCCTGCGCGGCTCAGGCCGCCCGACCAGCGCGTTGAACAGCATCAACCCAGCACGCCCAAAGCTGGCGCTGGTGTTGATGCCACGGCGTCCTAACGACGCTAACGCCTGAAATAACATCAGCTTATTTACTCCCTAAACCTAACAGCTCGGCCTGATAATCACCGGCCGGATAACGGAAGGGTACCGGCCCATCGGCAATACCATCCAGGAACTGGCGCACGCGTGCATCAGGATTGTTCTGTAATTGCTGCGCCGTGCCTTCGGCTATCACCCGATGATCGGCCACAATGTAAGCGTAGTCGGCGATGCTCAGCACTTCCGGCACGTCGTGCGAAACCACGATGCAGGTAATGCCCAGTGCATGATTCAGCTCATCGATCAGCTTCACCAGCACGCCCATGGTGATGGGATCCTGGCCGACGAAAGGTTCGTCGAACATGATCATCTCCGGATCGAGCGCAATCGCTCGCGCCAGTGCGGCACGGCGCGCCATACCGCCGGACAATTCATTGGGCATCAGATCGGCTGCGCCACGCAGTCCAACCGCTTCCAGCTTCATCATCACCGTGCTGCGCAGAATGGGCTCCGGCAAACGGCTATGTTCGCGCAGCGGGTACGCCACGTTTTCGAACACCGTCAGATCGGTGAACAGCGCACCAGACTGAAACAGCATGCTCATTTTCTTGCGCGCTTCATACAGTTGATGGCGAGACAACGCGGGAATGTTATCGCCATCAAACCAGATTTCACCGCTGTCCGGTGCCAGTTGACCGCCAATCAAACGCAGCAGCGTCGTTTTGCCAATGCCGGACGGCCCCATGATCGCCGTGACCTTGCCACGGGGAACCGTCAGGTTGATATCTTCGAATATCAGTCGATCGCCGCGCGTGAACGTCATGTCGCGAACTTCGACCAGATTCTCTGCCTTCTGGTGCATGTTAATTGATCCTTCACGGGTCATTTTTGCCAAATCTACCCACGATGTTAAAGCAACGGGCGCAATGCGTCTCATCTTTACAAAAACTTACCGCCATTTCGCTACCAATGGTGCCATAGGTTTTACTTTTACCCGCCACCCGGTCAAAATTGGCGCCATAACGAAAAAAAACGAAAGTGTTCATATATTAGCCGGGAAAACCCGTTGCTGCGGTTTTAACCTGCGCAACGGAGGGCAAAGCAAGATAGCCGAATTACGGCTTTTAACCAACGAACCGGGATGATACCCAACAAAGGACCCTGCATGTTTCTCGCGATAGCTTTATTAATCGTTGGTTTATTTTTACTGGTATATGGTGCAGACCGCTTAGTTTACGGTGCTGCGGTAATTTCCCGTTCACTCGGCGTGCCACCGCTGATTATCGGTATGACCATCGTCGGCATAGGCACTTCACTGCCGGAGCTGTTCGTGTCGACCACTGCGGCACTGAACGGGCAAATAGATATGGCCGTGGGGAACGTACTAGGTTCCAACATCACGAATATTTTACTGATCCTCGGCGTTGCCGCGCTGATACACCCGCTGGCGGCGCGATCCGAAGTTTTGCGGCGCGAACTGCCGCTGATGTTGGCGGTCACAGTATTGTGCGGTTTCGTGCTGATGGACGGCACGCTGAGCCGGCTGGATGGCGTGCTGCTGTTGGCTGCCGCCGCGGTATTTATTCTGTTGATGTTGAAAATTGCCCGGTTGGCGCAGCGCGAAGGCAGCGACAGCCTGACCGTGGAGCAAATCGCCGAACTGCCGCAGGACAGCAGCAACACCGTCGCGATACTGTGGCTGGTGCTGGCATTTATCATTCTGCCGCTGTCTTCCAAAATGGTGGTCGATAACGCCACGGTCATCGCGCACTATTTCGGTATGAGTGAGTTGGTGGTCGGCCTGACCGTCATCGCCATCGGCACCAGCCTGCCGGAGTTGGCGACGTCCATCGCCGGGGCACTCAAGGGCGAAGATGATATGGCAATTGGCAATATCATCGGCTCCAACATTTTCAACACGGTGATCGTGCTGGGCGTGCCCGCCCTGCTGTCTCCGGGGACCGTCGATGGCGCCGCCTTCCATCGCGATTACTGGGTCATGCTGGCGGTCAGCATTGTGCTCAGCGCCCTGTGCATCGGGCGCAAACATCGCATCGGCCATCTGGCCGGCGCTCTGTTATTATGTGGTTTTATTGCGTACCTTGCGGTGCTGTTTTTTAACCCTTTCAATTCATTTAGCTATAGCCTCTAGCTTTCAAGTTGCAGCCAGACGGCAAACTCTCTCATCCCCAGGTGCTTACTCAGGTAAGTCACCGGGATGAGTGGTAACGGCGCTGTAACTTGAGAGATGACGGGTATGACCGATGGGAATGAGCATGTCGAACATTCAGTTGCAACCGGGCTTTGATTTTCAGCAGGCAGGCAAAGAAGTGCTGCAGATTGAGCGTGACGGGCTGGCCCAGCTCGATCAATACATCAATGCAGACTTTACCCGCGCCTGCGAGTTGATCGCCGAATGCAGCGGCAAAGTGGTGGTGATGGGCATGGGTAAATCCGGGCACATCGGCTGCAAGATTGCCGCCACCTTCGCCAGCACCGGAACGCCGTCGTTCTTTGTTCACCCGGCCGAGGCCAGCCATGGCGATCTCGGCATGGTCACCGCACAGGATATTGTGCTCGCCATTTCCAATTCGGGTGAGTCCAACGAAATACAGGCGCTGATCCCGGTCTTGAAGCGTCAACGCATCCCGCTGATCTGCATGACCAGCAACCCGGAAAGTTCGATGGGCAAAGCGGCGGATATTCACCTGTGCATCAAGGTGCCACAGGAAGCTTGCCCACTCGGCCTGGCGCCGACCACCAGCACCACCGCTACGCTGGTGATGGGGGATGCGTTGGCCGTCGCACTGTTAAAAGCTCGCGGTTTCACGCCGGAAGATTTTGCGTTATCGCACCCCGGGGGCGCACTGGGTCGCCGCCTGTTGCTGCGCGTCTGCGACATCATGCACAGCGGCGATGAAATTCCTCACGTCAGCGCCGATGCATCGCTGCGCGACGCGCTACTGGAAATTACCCGCAAAAATCTGGGCATGACGGTTATCTGCGATGATTTGATGAAAATCGCCGGTATCTTCACCGACGGTGACCTGCGCCGGATTTTCGATATGGGCATCAATCTCAACGAAGCGCGGATCGTCGATGTCATGACGCTCGGCGGCGTGCGGGTACGCCCGAACCTGCTGGCGGTCGACGCGCTGAACCTTATGCAGCAGCGCCATATCACCGCGTTGCTGGTTGCCGATGGCGACCAATTGCTGGGTGTGGTACATATGCATGACATGCTGCGCGCCGGCGTCGTTTAACTATGGAAGAGAACTCAATGAGTCTGGTTGAAACCTGCTACGGGCCTGTAGAGCAAGATGTCATGGCGCGTGCCGGCAAAATCCGCCTGCTGATTTGTGATGTCGATGGCGTGCTGTCAGACGGCCTGATTTTCATGGGCAACAATGGCGAAGAATTAAAAGCGTTCAACGTACGCGACGGTTACGGCATCCGCTGCCTGAAAACCTCGGATATCGAAGTGGCGATCATTACCGGTCGCTCCGCCAAGCTATTGGAAGACCGGGCTAAAACGCTCGGCATCACGCACCTTTATCAGGGGCAATCCGATAAGCTTTTGGCCTTCCGCGAACTGTTGGATACACTGTCGCTGACGGCGGATCAGGTCGCCTATATCGGCGATGACCTGATCGACTGGCCGGTGATGGCGCAGGTTGGCCTGGCGGTCGCGGTGGCAGATGCGCACCCGCTGCTGACGCCACGGGCCCATTATGTTACCCGCATTGCCGGCGGCCGCGGTGCGGTACGTGAGCTGTGCGACATTATTCTTTTGGCTCAAAACAAGCTGGAAGACGCCAAAGGGCTATCGATATGAGTAAAACCAAACTTTGGATCACCGTGCTGCTGGCGGTGATCGCACTGGCGCTGATTGGCTGGAACATGACGGATTTCAGTGATGATACTGCTCCGGGACCGGTGAACAGCCAGGACCCGACTTATCAGAGCCAGCATACGGTCACCATAGTGTACAATCCGACCGGCAAGCTGAGTTACAAGCTGGTGGCGGAAGACGTGAAGTACTATACCGCCGATGAATTAAGCTGGTTCACCCAGCCGGTGATGACGCTGTTTGATGAAAACGCGGTGGCCACCTGGTCAGTTCGCGCCGACCGCGCCAAACTGACTAAAGACCGGATGCTGTATCTTTACGGCCACGTCGAGGTGAACAGCCTGACCACCACGTCGCAGCTGGAAAAAATTAAAACAGACAATGCTCAGGTGAACCTGGTGACCCAGGATGTGTCTTCGGATGACGAAGTGACGCTCTACGGGACGAACTTCACCTCTAACGGCATGAAAATGCGTGGGAACCTGCGGGCCAAGACCGCTGAGCTGATTGATAAGGTTAAGACCAACTATGAAATTCAAAACCAACAAACCAAGCCGTAATCTGTTAATCGGCAGCTTGATTTTGGCCGCCAGCGCCCCCGCATGGGCGCTGAAGTCCGACTCCAATCAGCCGGTGAGCATCGACTCGCTGAAACAGTCTCTGGACATGCAGAGCAACGTCAGCACCTTTACTGATAACGTGGTGATCAAGCAAGGCACCATCGATATCAAAGCAGACAAAGTCGTGGTCACCCGCCCAGGCGGCGATCAGAACAAAACCTATATTGAAGCTTTCGGCAACCCGGTAACCTTCTATCAGATGCAAGACAGCGGCAAGCCGGTGAAAGGCCACGCTCAGAAGGTACGTTACGATGTGGCGTCTCAGTTGGTGACCCTGACCGGGAACGCCTACCTGGAACAGCTCGACAGCAACGTCAAGGGCGATCGCATCACCTACCTGGTGCAACAGCAGCAAATGCAGGCGTTTAGCGATAAAGGCAAGCGCGTGACTACGGTTCTGGTACCGTCGCAGTTGCAAGACAAAAACGGGCAAAACAAGAGTAACTAATCACTTATGGCTACACTCATCGCAGAAAACCTGGCGAAAGCCTACAAGGGCCGCAAAGTCGTTGAAGACGTCAGCCTGAAAGTGAAATCCGGCGAGATCGTCGGCCTGCTGGGGCCAAACGGCGCCGGCAAGACCACCACGTTCTACATGGTGGTCGGTATCGTTCAGCGTGACGCCGGACGTATCGTGATTGACGAAGAAGACATCAGCCTGCTGCCGCTGCACGCCCGTGCGCGTCGTGGCATCGGCTATCTGCCGCAGGAAGCCTCGATCTTCCGCCGCCTGAGCGTTTACGACAACCTGATGGCGGTGCTGGAGATCCGTGACGATCTCAGCAGCGAACAGCGGGCGGACCGTGCGGTGGAGCTGATGGAAGAGTTCCATATCTCCCATCTGCGCGACAACCTGGGCCAGGCGCTGTCCGGTGGCGAACGTCGCCGCGTGGAGATCGCCCGTGCGCTGGCGGCTAACCCGAAATTCATCCTGCTGGATGAACCTTTCGCCGGGGTTGACCCGATTTCCGTTATCGACATTAAAAAAATTATCGAGCACTTGCGTGACAGCGGCCTGGGCGTGCTGATCACCGACCATAACGTGCGCGAAACGCTGGACGTGTGTGAACGCGCCTATATCGTCAGCCAGGGCAAACTGATTGCTCACGGCACGCCGGATGCTATTCTGGCCGATGAGCAGGTAAAACGCGTTTATCTGGGCGAAGAATTCCGCCTCTGAGTACCGGCGCGTCCTGATGGGCGACTGTTAACGGAAGTAGACTGAAGAATATGAAGCAAGGTTTGCAACTCAGGTTTAGCCAACAACTGGCAATGACCCCCCAGCTCCAGCAGGCCATACGCCTGCTGCAGTTGTCCACGCTTGAGCTCCAGCAGGAGATACAGCTGGCGTTAGAGAGCAATCCACTGCTTGAACAGACCGATCTGCACGAAGAAATCGACGCGAAAGAGACGACCGAAACCGAAGGTTTGGATACCCGGGAGGCGCTGGAACAAAAGGACATGCCCGAAGAGCTGCCGCTGGACGCCACCTGGGACGAGATCTATACCGCCGGAACTCCGTCAGGAACTCGCACCGATTACAGTGACGACGAACTGCCGGTGTATCAGGGTGAAACCACCCAAACCCTGCAGGATTACCTGATGTGGCAGGTGGATCTGACGCCGTTTTCCGATACCGATGCTGCCATTGCCACCTCGATCGTCGACGCCGTCGATGACACCGGCTATCTCACCGTGCCGCTGGAAGACATTCTGGAGAGCATGGGTGACGAGAATGTGACAATGGACGAAGTCGAGGCGGTATTGAAACGCGTACAGCGGTTTGATCCGGTTGGCGTCGCGGCGCGCGACCTGCGCGATTGCCTGCTGGTTCAGCTATCCCAATACGCCCAAGACACGCCTTACCTGGCGGAAGCGCGCCTGATCATCAGCGAACATCTGGACTTGCTGGCTAACCACGACTTTCGCAGCCTGATGCGAACAACGCGCTCAAAAGAAGATACACTGAAAGAAGCGATGTTGCTGATCCAGTCACTCGATCCGCGTCCAGGCCAGTCGATCAACACCGGCGAATCTGAGTACGTGATCCCGGACGTGCTGGTCCGCAAAGTGCAGGATGCGTGGACGGTCGAGCTCAACAGCGACAGCATCCCAAGGCTGAAGATCAATCAGCAGTATGCTGCGCTGGGCAATAGCGCGCGTAACGACAGCGACGGTCAGTACATCCGCAGCAATTTGCAGGAAGCGAAATGGCTGATCAAGAGCCTGGAAAGCCGCAACGACACCCTGCTGAAAGTTTCGCGCTGCATCGTCGAGCAGCAGCAGGCGTTCTTTGAGCAAGGCGCGGAATTTATGAAGCCCATGGTGCTGGCGGATATCGCTCAGGCCGTGGAGATGCATGAATCGACAATCTCACGCGTGACCACGCAGAAGTTTTTGCACAGTCCGCGCGGCATTTTCGAATTGAAATATTTCTTCTCAAGCCACGTGAATACCGACAGCGGGGGCGAAGCTTCCTCTACGGCGATCCGGGCGGTGGTGAAGAAATTGATTGCGGCGGAAAACCCCGCCAAACCGCTCAGCGACAGCAAGCTGGCTACCCTGCTCTCCGATCAGGGGATCATCGTGGCGCGGCGTACCGTCGCCAAGTACCGAGAGTCTTTGTCCATCCCGCCGTCCAACCAACGTAAACAGTTGGTTTGACCTCTATTGAGAAGGAAGACACTATGCAGCTCAACATTACCGGACACCACATCGAAATCACCGAACCCTTGCGTGAGTTCGTGAACACCAAGTTCGCCAAACTCGAACAGTATTTTGACCGCATAAATCAGGTGTATGTCGTGCTTAGTGTGGAAAAAGTGCAGCAGATCGCGGAAGCGACGGTGCACGTGAATGGAGGCGAGTTGCACGCCACCTCGGAAGACGAGAACATGTATGCGGCAATTGATACCCTGATCGACAAACTGGCGCGTCAATTGAACAAACATAAAGACAAACTGAAACAACACTGACATTCTGGGCCGTTTCCGTCAGCGGGTACGGCTCAAACGTAGCCTCGGCCATCGGCGCGTTACCTGTTTGGGTACGCGCCGATAAGCCATCAGGGTTAAACAAGGCGAAAAATCACCTCACAAGCCTGCTTGCTGGTGTGGTTTTAAGTGAAGATGAGATGAACAACGAAACAATGCAGTTAAGCTCGGTATTAAATATCGAGTGCACCAGAAGCTCCGTACATTGCACCAGCAAGAAACGGGCTTTGGAAATTATCAGCGAACTGGCCGCCAAACAGCTCAATCTGCCACCCCAGGTGGTATTTGACGCGGTTCTCACCCGCGAGCGCATGGGCAGCACCGGTATCGGCAACGGTATCGCCATCCCCCATGGCAAACTGGAAGAGGACACACTGCGGGCCGTTGGCGTGTTTATTCGTCTCGACCAACCTATCGCCTTCGACGCCATTGATAACCAGCCGGTCGATCTGCTGTTCGCCCTGCTGGTGCCGGCCGACCAATGTAAAACCCATCTGCATACCCTGTCTCTGGTCGCCAAGCGTCTGGCCGACAAAACAGTATGCCGCCGCCTGCGCGCGGCGCAAAGTGACGAAGAGCTTTACCAAATCATCACCGAGTAACGCCCGGCTGGCGTGACTTCCAGCCCGGATAACGATACTGTTTAGCCATGATGGATTCCGGTTCAGATCGGAATAATAAAGTTTCTAACGGTGGCGATAAACGCCACTGAGATGCCAGGGGGAGTTGCCACATGGTGCTGATGATTGTCAGCGGCCGTTCCGGTTCAGGGAAATCCGTCGCCTTGCGGGCGCTGGAAGACATGGGTTTTTACTGCGTTGATAACCTGCCCGTGGTACTGCTGCCGCAGCTTGCCAATACGCTGGCGGAACGCAACAGCTCCGCGGCGGTAAGCATCGACGTGCGTAACATGCCGGAATCGCCGGAAGTGTTTGAATATGCGATGACCCAACTGCCGGACAGCTTTTCGCCGCAGTTGCTGTTCCTCGACGCCGATCGTAACACGCTGATTCGTCGTTACAGTGATACTCGCCGTTTGCACCCGCTGTCCAGCAAGAACCTGTCGCTGGAAAGCGCTATCGATGAAGAAAGCGATCTGCTGGAACCACTGCGTTCACGAGCCGATCTGATCATCGACACCTCGGAAATGTCGGTGCATGAACTGGCCGAAATGCTGCGTACCCGTTTACTGGGCAAACGCGAGCGCGAGCTGACCATGGTGTTTGAATCCTTCGGCTTTAAGCACGGTATCCCGATCGACGCCGATTACGTGTTCGACGTACGTTTCCTGCCGAACCCACACTGGGATCCTAAACTTCGCCCGATGACCGGCCTGGATAAACCCGTCGCCTCATTCCTCGATCGTCACACTGAGGTGCACAACTTTATCTACCAGACCCGCAGCTATCTGGAACAGTGGTTGCCAATGCTGGAAACCAACAACCGCAGCTATCTGACGGTGGCCATTGGCTGTACCGGCGGTAAACACCGTTCAGTCTACGTAGCGGAACAGTTGGCCGATTACTTCCGCTCACGCGGCAAGAACGTACAGTCACGCCACCGCACGCTGGAAAAACGCAAACAATGACGGTCAAGCAAACGGTTGAAATCAAAAACAAACTGGGCATGCACGCCCGCCCGGCGATGAAGCTGTTCGAGTTGGTGCAGAGTTTTGATGCCGAAGTGATGCTGCGTAACGACAGCGGCACCGAGGCTGAGGCCAGCAGCGTGATTGCGCTGCTGATGCTGGACTCTGCGCAAGGACGCCATATCGAGGTGGAAGCCACCGGGCCGGATGAGGTTAAAGCGCTGGCCGCGGTGATTGAACTGATTAATTCCGGTTTTGACGAAGACTAAAATACTGGGGGCGCTATTGCGCCCTTTTCATTAGACCTAACCCCTCCAGTCCTAGATCCGGCTCAAACAGTCCAGCGCCACCGCCTTGAAGCTATCGAAGTTGTTGCTGCCCAACAGGCGGCTCATTGACCGCTCGCGCACAAAGGTGACAAACAGCTCATAAATAGCCATCGCTTCTTCGTAATCGCTTTTGCTGATCGCCAACAGGAAGATCACGTGGGCGATTTCGCCCTCTCCCCAGACCACACCCTGCGGCGCCAGCAACGTCACCACCACGGTTTTTTTCGCCAACAGGCCCAGCGAGTGCGGCAGTGCGATCCCCTCGCCCAGCAGCGTGGAAACTATCGCCTCGCGCTCTACGACCGACGGATAAAAGTCATCACCCACGTAGCCTTCGCGCTCAAGCTGGCTGCACACTTTCTGGAACAATTGCGCCTGAGTCAGCGGCTCGTTCACCACCATAAAATGGTCGGCGTCGAAAAACTTCTCCAGCATATAGGGCTTGGTGCGATCCACCAGCACCAGCTTACCCAACTGTTCTAGCTGGTATTCGGTCGGGAACGGTGACATCACCACCACCGGTTTGTTCTTTTCACTGACCCGCGCGTTGGAAATGACAAAGTCTTCGTCGATATGATTGAGCACCTCGTAATCGCGTAGCGAAACGATGCGCGTCATCACCAACTGCGGGTATTTGCGTGCGATTTGCGCCTGGATCATCCGGACCGTCGAGTTGCCGGTATCGCAGACCAACATCACCTGCGGATGGCGCTCATAACCGATGTTGTAATGCCGCTCCAGGCCAACGCCAATGTGCAGCACCAAATAGCCGATCTCGTTTTCACTCAGGGTATAAGGCGTGTATTTTCCCCAGCTCGATACGGCCGCCAGCGTCACGTCGTAGGCCATCGGGTAGTGCTGCTTGATGTTCGCCAACAGCGGGTTGGGGATATTAATCTGGTATTTCACCCGGGTGATCATGGTTTTGATGTGGGTGAGCAGATCGGCCCGCAGCTGCTTGTCCCCTTGCAGGTTGTAGTTATAGTGCGAATTGATATACGACAGGATGTAATCCACCAGCGCTTCTTCATCGTCGGCGTTGATCTCGGTCGGCTGCACCTCCTGCACACGACGCGCGGCGATGTTGACCCGTAGATAAGCCTCCTCCGCCATCGAGACCTCTTTGCCGCTGGCTTTGCGTAACTCCCCGGCTAGCCAGGTAGAAGCCTTACGCACAGCGTCATCACCGTCCTCAACGTCAAAATCCGGCAACGGATAGCCGTCGGTAATGCGCCGCAATGCCACCGCACAGTAGAAAATCAGGTACTGTTCACCTTCGTCGGTCAGACGAATAGCATATTGAGACAACAGCGGATGCAGCAGCCCGGCAAAGGTCGCCACCTGCGGTTGCTGCAGGATCTCATTGTTAAGCAATGGGTTTTCGGCGTCGGCCAAATGCAGTTGGAATAACAAGTCGGTCAGGCAGGCGCGGATCGCCATCTCCGAGCCGAACAGCTTCATGCCATAGCGCGGCTTGGTCTCGATGGTCAACTGATAGTGCGCCAGGCGCTCCCTCACCTCAGCCATGTCGTTTTGCAGCGTGCCGCGGCTGACAAACCATTCGTCGGCTAAATCTTCCAGCTTCAGAGAAAAGGCTGAGGTCAAAAAACGAACCAGCAGATAGTGTACCCGCTCCTGTGCGCTGCGTGGCGTGGCGTGTTTTTTACGCTCCTGATGCTGCAGGGCGCTGAACAACCTGGCGTCATCCACCTGCAGGCGATAGCCCGCACCGCGGCTATGCACAAAGTGCGCACCATATTTTTCCAAAATATCGTTCAGCGCGGTAATATCAGCCCGCACGGTTCGGGTGGACACGGCAAAACGCTTCGCCAACTCGTCCTGCGGCAAGGTTTCAGACTGCAAAGCATCGAACAGATAGGCCAAACGCGGGTAGGGAAATCGCACCATTCTCTTTCCGTCAATTAGAGTGCCCGCCAGGTGGATCCGGCGGGCAACAAGTTACTTGGCTAGCGGCAAGAACACCATTTGCGAGGGACTGCCGACCGGCGTATAGCCTTCAACAAAGCTGAGTTTGCCACTGGCCTTATCCACGCTGAAACGGGTGACGTTATCGCTGCGTTGATTCATCGCATACAGATAGCGCCCGTCCGGACTCAGCGTTAACGAGCGCGGATAATCCCCGCGCGTCCAGGTTTCCGCCACCGAATGCAGCTCGCCGCCACTGCCAACGCTGAACTGCGCGATGCTGTTATGCAGCCGATTGGCCACGTACAGATTTTTGCCATCCTCGCTCAGCACCAGGCCGGCGGCGAAGTTGGTGCCCTTATAATCGGCTGGCAGCGAAGAGATCACGTGCAACTGTTTCAGAGTACCTTTTTGGTTATCAAAACGGTAGCTGGTCAGCGTGGAAGCCTCTTCGTTCACCAGCAGCAAGGTTTTCCCGTCCGGATGAAACACGAAATGACGCGGCCCGGCGCCGGCGGAAGATGCCGCGATCCACGGCGGATCGTTCGGCGTTAACTGGCCGCTGGCATCGTCAAAGCGCCATTGATAAATACGATCCAGCCCCAGATCGGTGGAAAATACAAACTTGCCGCTCGGATCGCTGGCGATCATATGCGCATGCGGGCCGTTGTGATCGCTGATAGCAAAGCTGCCCTCCACCGCCGCCTCAGGCTTGCCGGCCCCTGCCGGTCCTTGCTGTTGCTGCACCGAACTGGCCGTGCCCAGCTTGCCGTCGCTTTCAACCGGGAAAGCCGCTACGGTGCCACTGACATAGTTTGCCACCAACAGATGACGACCGTTTGGCGTCAGGAAGAGATAAACCGGCCCCGCCCCCTGCGCATCAACCTGATTGAGCTGGGTCAGGCTGCCGTCCGTCGGATTGATACGGTAAGCAATAATGCCGCCATGCTGAGTCCCGTTAAAGTCCGCCACTTCGCTGGCGACATACAGCGTCTGTCCTTTGGCATCCACGGTAAGCTGTGCTGGGTTCGGCTGGCTGCTGGCCAGGGTTCTGGCGCTCAGTGCGCCGCTGACCGGATCGACCTGCACCCGGTAAACGCCTTCGCCGTTAGGGTTGTAAGTACCGATATAAGCAAAATGAGATGACGTAGATTTCATTGCATCCTCAGCATGAAGCGCCGGGCTAGCCATCGCCAGCAGCGCCAGAGTGACTGCAGTTCGCAGGGTGGAAGATGTTTGCCAGTTTCGCATAGTTATCCTGATGGTATACCCGTCATCTTTCAAGCCACAGCGTTGTTAGCTGCAACTTGAAA
This sequence comes from Serratia sp. AXJ-M, assembly GCF_046531865.1. NCBI lineage: Bacteria > Pseudomonadati > Pseudomonadota > Gammaproteobacteria > Enterobacterales > Yersiniaceae > Serratia > Serratia sp. AXJ-M. The sequence goes on from NZ_CP059394.1 coordinate 4,688,954, forward strand.
GCCAGAGGGGAAAGATAGCGGCGCGGTGTGCCCGCGCCTGGGGATACAGAGCCTGCGCCTCCCTGCCTTACGTCATCCGATAATGTGCTTTAACCCACCATCTTTTTGGTGGTCACCAGCAGGGTTTTCACGTCCTGTGGGCGGGTGTTACCGGTGCTGGAGTCGATGATTGAGCTATAGATGTGCGGGATCACGCGCTTCACGCCGGCAGCCAATGCGATCTCGACGATCGGCTCGAAGTTTTCCAGATCGATACCGCCGGTCGGTTCCAGCATAAAGTCATGCTCGGCACAGGCTTTGGCGACATACTCGTATTCCTCTCTGCATGCCAGTCCGCCCATCGGGAAATATTTGATTGAGCTACCGCCCATGTCTTTCAACAAGGCGATGGCGGTTTCCACCGGCACAATGCCGTCCGGCGCGGCAGCGCTCAGCGGCCCCGTCGAAATTTTTACCCAGCCAACGCGGCCGGTTGGCGACACCAGACCGTTCACCACGCTGTCATTCTGCCCCAGCAGCGCACGGCTAGCGCCCACGCCGGTAAACACCTGATTGACGTGCTGCGGCTGTACCCGCTGGGAAATCAGGCTGACCATCGCCGATTGTTTAGGATCGCCTGCGCCCAAGCCTACCGACAGCGCATTTTCTATCAGACGCGCATAACGCTGCATGTCCGCAACTGCACTGTCGACGTCCGGGTAGTTCTTGGAAAGCACCCCCACCAGCACATGCCCTTCTGCCGCCGCATAAATCTCCTGCGCGTTGTCTTTCGAACCGGCCAACACGTTGAGGCACACGCGATCGCGATAGTAGTTAGGTTGCAGCTTCATGCTTGTTTCTCCGTGAACAGATTTTTAATACAGGTGAAAACGGTCATCAGCTGTTGCTGATCAACGCTGCGCACGTCCACTTCAATCTTGCCTTCGTTAGCTTTATAGCCACGGAAGTAGATAGCGATCTCGCCGGTTTTCAGCGCCTGCACAATGTCGTAGGTCGACCATCCCAGCACCGCTTCGTCGAACGTGATTTCTGCCCGTGCGATATCACGCCCGGCGCTGTCCCAAACGGTTTTGGCACTGATACCGGTCAGGGTATTCAGACTGTCGATAAACGGCGTCATTCTTTCAACCATCTGCTGCCCGGTGGTTTTCTCCAGCCGCAGGTAGCTTTCTATCGCCTGCGTCAGGCCGAGGATGCCCTCTTTGCCGACCTTCATCGCCCGGCCGATACCGCCGGTTTGCAGCTTCACCCATTCGACGTACTGTTTCTTGCCAATCACCAGACCGCTGGTCGGGCCTTCGATGGCCTTGGCGCCGCTGTAAACCACCAGGTCGGCTCCCATCTGGTAGTAGCACAGCAGATCTTCTTCCGCCGCGGCATCGACGATCAGCGGCAGGTTATGTTTGCGCGCCACCACCACCGCCTGCTCAACGGAAAGAATGCTTTTCTGCACGCAGTGGTGTGACTTGATATAGAGGATCGCCGCCGTTTGCGGCGTAATGCAGGCCTCGAGCTGCTCGGCGGAACACTCGTTGGCGTAACCGGCTTCAACCACCTTACCGCCACCCAGCGCCACCATGGTATCGACCGGCGCACCAAAGTTGACGTTATGACCGCGCGGCAACACGATTTCGCGCGGAACGGTAATAGGTGCGGAGTGCAGGTTCACCAACAGGTTGGCGTTGTCTTTGACGATCAGCGCCGCCACTGACTGGGCAATGCCCGCCGAGGCGCAGGAAACCACCACCGCGCTTTCGACATTCAGCAAATTGGCGATGTAAGCGCCGGTTTTGTCGACCAGATCCTTGATTTCGAAGTAGTGGTTCATGCCGTAATCCACGGCATCAATGACGTCCTGGCGCGGCGTAGACACGCCGAGTGCAGTCATGCGACCTGAAGTGTTGATGACCTGTTTTAAATTATATTTTTCATAAATCGAAGACATGAGCGGCTTTCCCTTCATCGGTTAATAGGATTTCCCCGGCCACCACGGCGGCCAGCGGAACCAGCAATTGTTGGCCCTCGGCCGACTGCCCTTCTGAATCGGCGAACACCTGTGGCCCCTGACGGAGCTCGAACAGCGTGAAATCGGCATCGCAGCCCGGTTCTAGTCGCCCCTTATGGGACAGGTGCAGCGCCGAGGCGGCATTTTCCGTAACGCAGGCAATCACCTGCGGCAGCGATAACCCAACGCTGAAGAATTTGGACATCACCGTCGCCAGGCTGTGTACCGGCCCGGCCATCCGGTTGCGGCAGTAGATATCGGAGCTGATGGTATGCGGCAAAATGCCGAGCGCTATCGCCTGGCGCGCCACCTCGAAGCTGAAGCTGGCGGTGCCGTGGCCAACATCCAGCAGGACGCCGCGCTTTAGCGCGCGCTGGATAGACTCACGCAGCGTGCCCGCCGGCGTCAGAATGCGATTCGGTTTGCCGTTGTAGCAGTGAGTGATAATGTCGCCACGGGTTAGCAGATCGGCTATTTCATCCAGATCCGGCGGGTTATTGCCGATATGAACCATCAACGGCAACAGGTTATTTTCTTGCTGGATCTCTTTGGCCAGCACCAGCGGCCGGATGCCGTTCTGGCCAACGACGCTGCTGCTCATGCGCGCCTTGATGCCGATGACAAAACCGGCATGTTTGTCGATCGCCCGGCTGACTTTCTGTTTGTCGATGTCTGCCAAATCAGCCAGTTCGTTCTGACGCAGCAGGCCGATGCGCGAAATGTTCAGGAAGGCGAAAACGTTGGTTTTGCTGCTGCGCGTCAGCGTATAAAACGCATCCACGTCGTCGGTGCCGGTGCTGCCGGCATCCACCACCGTGGTGACGCCACAGGCCGTCCCGACCAAGTCCGGTTGGTCATGGTAAATCGGCGAAGAGGGGTAGCAGTGCACGTGGGAGTCGATCCAGCCGGCGCTCAGGCGGCAGTTACCCGCCAGATCCAGTTTTCGATGGGCGTGGACGTCATCGGCCAATTGCCCCACTTCGGCAATCTTGCCGCCTTTGACCGCCAGATCCACCAGCCGATCATCCGCCAGTCTGGCGCCTGTGATTACTAAGTCATACATACCGCATTACTCCTTTTACAGCCTGGGGACGGCACCCGGTACCGCCCCCAGCAATCACGTTCGTGATTAGGCGATAGCTACCGGGAAAATGGCCCCTAACAGCATCGCACCGAGGATCGCCCCACCGGTGATCGGCTTATTCCAGATATAGAACAGCAAGGCGCCAAGCAGCGAGCCGATACCGATCGGAATGGAAGCGGTCATCGCCGACAAGATGATCAACGGCCCCAGGAAACGCCCCGAGGAGTTACCGGCGCCCATCATCACGTCCGCCCCGTAGGTGGAGTTGCTCTGATTGATGGTAAATTTACGCGCCAAAATGATCAGGTAGCCAATCGCCAGGCCAATCACCAGGCCGGTCACCAGCGAGGCGGCAAAGTTAGCGACCGGGAAAATGATTCCCGCCCCCAGCAGCAGCGCTGGAACCCCCAGCCCCACGCCGGTCTGGATCGCACCGCCGATGTCCAGGATCCCCACCAGCGAACCTTCAATGATGCGCGCAAACAGGAAGCTGGCCCCGAAGGCCGCCACGGCACCGTAAACGCCAGTGTCCATTCCCGCACGCAGCATGGAAACAAAGGCCACTTCGTTAAACGCGCCGATGCCGTACAGGTAGTACATATGCGTTCCGGCGAACACGCCGGAGGAAAGCAGACCGACAAAAATCGGGAATGACCAGTCGGCATACCAGAAGCCTTTTTGGGTTTGTTCTTCCATTATCCAGCTCCTTATTTACCGCTCAGGGTGTTGTGAATGGCGTCCAACCAACCCGGCACGCCAAGGCTGAAGGACTCGAGGACTTTCATGTCGAAGCCGCGGAAGAACCCGCTCAGCACGAACAGCAGCACGATCACCGCCATCATGATCTTGGTGATTTTGTTCCAGCCGCTCTCTTCCACGCCTTTACCGATCAGGATGCCCAGCACCAGCCCCGGTACGGCGTTGCCCATAATCAGCTGCGCCAGGCCGCCGAAGATGGTGCCCCAGAAGCCGGAACGGCGTCCGGCGTCGATCGCCGCCAGCCAGAAGATCACCGGCATCACGGTATTCACCAGCAGGTTTGCTGCCGGCACCAGCACCTTGATCGCCGTCACCTGCAATGCGGCAGGCACGGCGGAAGCGGTGGTATTCAGGAATGCCACAACCAGCATGCCGATGATGCCGCAGGCGATAGCCATTTTTTTCGGATCGTGCAGCGTTTGCGCCAGGTTGCGGTTTTTGACCATCAACGCAGCCGCGCCCCAGTGTGGAATAATGCGGTGGTCAACGTCCTGCGTGAAGGCCCCTGCTGCCACGGAAGACGCCCAGGCGTTGAAGAAGAAGCCCAGACCGAATGAGAAGTGGGAAGCCGGGTCACCCTCGCAGGAGTTCAACTCGCCCAAGGTGCGGAAAGCTCCCATGCCCTGTGTCGTCGGAGCATGGAACATACGTGCGGCGCCGGCCCCTACGCCAACCCCCACCAGTCCGCCGATAATAAGCGACTTAAATAAGATGATTAAAAACATCAGTATACCCTTTGATTTATGCTAACGTTTTTATTTCGCGACGAAGACAACTTTTTCTGTATTGATCATTGTCACGTTCACGGTTATTTCCAGAGCCACGAAGTAGCTTTTTCTTTCGCGCGGCAGAAAGAAAAACAGAAACTTTTCTTTTGTTATTTTCTCTTCTGCTTTTAATACGCTGACATCCTGCGGTTCAATACGCAGCAGAATATTACCGGTGGATTTTAATACCGCGCCCTGCACATTGGCCAAGGCGGAAGCAAAAGCTTTCGCTTTGCTATCGCCCTTACCCTCCACCTTTACCGACGTTGTATATTGTTCTTTCATTACGGGTTGCCGTGTTTTTTGACGTAGGCTTCAACCAGTCTTTGACCCAGCTCTTCTTTATCCATAAAACCAAAACCCAATACGGTGCAGCCTTCGTTTATTGCCGTCACGCCCTCATCAATGGAACGCATGCCGTATTTGGCTTTGTAGCCATATTTAGTCTGGGCGGTAATGGCCCCGGCGCCGCCGCTGCCGCAGAAAGAAATCCCCAGTTGCGCGCCTTCCGCTTTCATCACGTCACCCAGCTTCATGTCGGCCGCCACACCGGGGATCACGATGGCTTTTCCGCCTGCGTTTTCAATACCCTGACCCACTTTCTGACCTTTACCCAAACGATCGCCAATCACTACGGTAATCTGACCCATGGTATTTTCTCCTGATTAATTTAATTCGGTAAAAGCTATTGGTTATTATCTTTTGCCACTTCAAAATGGACGGAAAGCAAATAAGCCTCTTCAATCGGCAGAGTGGTAAATTGGTCGACTACCCGCTCCGCCATTTGCATGGATTCCGCCGAGATCTCGTCAAACAGTGATTTATCGACTTCCGGTAATGGCTCGCCGGTTATTGAGCGCAACACCATGGCGCGAATATGCGACTCCAGCATCTGTTGCTGCACCGCATTGGTATAAATATCTTCGGCGTTTAGCATGGCGGTAATATCAGCCAGCACCCGTTCGGTTATCGCCCCGGCCGTGCTGACGTCAGGTTGTTCACTATTTTCTCTCGCAGCAGATCCATCATTCACTTTTCAGTACCCCTAGATCCAAACATGATTCCGTAAGTCGCACAGCACATCACCTGAATAAGCCGCCTTCTCTGGTGCCTTTACCCTAACCCCGGAGCGATATTCTGTGTACTCTGTTTTTTTCCAGTTGAAAGTGGAAATTCAATGACCGTCAGGGATCCATTTCGCAAAATAAGCATCTGCCAGATAATTCAATTAGATTACAAAAAGATATCGCCACAAAAGGTTTCCAGTTGAGCCAAGGGAGGTGAAAAGCTTCGTGATCGGGATCTCTTTCTTTTCCCGGCTTAACCGCCTACTATCGGTAAGACAATTCGACATCAACAACACCCCCGTACCTCTGGCGCGGGGGTTTTGCTTTTGTGCTGTTTTTCCGAATTTATGGGCGCGTTACCCGACGCCTTTTGATTTGACTGGAGAGTGGAATGACCAAGCCAACCATTACTATTAATGAGCTGGATGCGGAACGCCTGGATGCGCTATTGGAACAACCGGCCTTTGCCAACACCGATGTCGCGGCTGCGCTGAACATCGAGCTGGATCGCGCCGAAATTCTGCCGCCGTCCCAGATCCCGGCCAACGTAGTGACCATGAACAGCCGCGTACGTTTCCGCGATCTGCACACGGCAGAAGAACACGTGCGTACGCTGGTTTACCCGGCTTCGCTGAAGGATAGCCACGAACAGCTGTCGGTGATGGCGCCGCTGGGCGCAGCGCTGCTGGGCATGCACATCGGCAACCAGATTACCTGGCAGTTGCCGAACGGTGAAGAAGCGCGTATCGAAGTGCTGGAACTGTTGTACCAGCCGGAAGCGGCGGGTGAATACCACCGCTAAGCGGTTTTCAGGGCGGTGACCAGCCGCCCTTTCTGTCTCTTACACACCGATGGCGATCAAAACCAGGATCAGCAACAGCACGTAAATTCTGGCATGCAGCCGATCATTGACCTTCGGCAGCCACTTCCTGGCAACCACCGTCCCCACGACACCGCTCGTCACCAACTGCCCGAGCAGGGCCAGATTGACGTAACCCAGATAGTGCGGCCCTGTCATTTCCCTCCATCCCAAACCGACGTACATCAATGCCCCCACGACGGCGACAGGGATCGACAACGCATTGGCCGAACTGACGCAATGCCGCATCTCGAACCCATGGCGACGCAACAGAGGCACCGTCATCACGCTCCCCCCTACGCCGAGCAGGGTCGCGATGACACCAATCAGCGGGCCGCCGATCAACAGAGTCGATGGTGAAAGTGCAGCGCGTACCGGCTTAACCAAAAACCCCGGCCTGAACAGACAATCCGCAATCGTCACCAGGATGTAAATCACAAACAACAAGCGCACCGTGCCGTCCGCCAACAGGCTGGATGCAAAAGCCCCCAGCACCGCCCCCATCCCGATATAAAAAATGAGCGGAACCAGAGTTTCACGCAGCAGGTTGCCACTGCGCCACTGGGCAAAAGTGGCGTAACCTGCCGTGAAAATCATCACCGCCGTCGAGGTGGCCACTGCGATATGCATCGCCTGACCAGGCTGTTCCCCCGAGGCGATCACCAGATGGTAAACCAGTGGCACCACCACAAAACCACCGCCAAAACCGAACACGATGGTCGTCATACCGGTAACAACGCCGGTCAACAGCACGAAAATAATATCCACCATAGCCGCAGGCGCTCCTGAGTAAAGATGTCGAGCGGCAGCATAAAACACCGGCTTTTGGCTTGCTTCATATCAAAGGCCAACTATCATTGCGTTTCGGCCAACTGTTCAGCGAAAAGCTTTATGCGCAATCGACATATTGACGATCTCGACTCGGTGCAAAGGCCCGTGATTGCTATTGGCACCGACTACCCAAGGGGTTACCTGCTGCCTATGCACCAACATCGGCGCGCTCAATTGCTTTACGGCGCCACCGGGGTAATGCACGTGTTCACCCGTCAGGGGAACTGGATTGTGCCGCCTCAGCATGCGGTGTGGCTGCCCCCACAGATGGCGCATGAAGTAAGAATGGTCGGCGTCACGACCCGCAGCCTGTACATTGAACCGGCCGCGTTGTTGGTTGACCCACCACAGGATTGCCAGGTGGTCAGCGTAACGCCGCTGATGCGCCAACTGTTGATGGCCGCCGTCGATATGCCACTGGATTACGATGAGCAAGGCCGGGATGGCGCGCTGGTTAGCCTGCTGCTGCATGAGCTGGCCAATCTACCGCCTCTGCCGTTGCATATCCCCCTGCCGGCGGACCGGCGGCTGAGCGAACTCTGCCAGCAATTCCTGCAACACCCTGACGCGCACGATTCACCTCAGGCATGGGCTTCGCGGCTGTATATGAGCATCCGCAGTTTCAGCCGCCTGTTTCGCGCTCAGACAGGAATGTCCTTCTCACAATGGCGTCAGCGTGCCTGCGTGGTGTTGGCGCTGGCCCAATTGGCCGAAGGCAGCAGCGTGACGCAGGTGGCTCTGGAATTGGGGTATGAAAGCAGCGCGGCGTTTGCCACCATGTTTCGCCGCGTGCTGGGGCAGGCGCCGTCCTGCTATCTGGCTTCAGAACGGCGCGAAAGGGGTTAGCGGAACTTCTTGTGGTTAGCGTCGCGGGTTTGTTTGAAGCCCTGCGCGACCTGCTTGGCTTCGGCCAGCTTGCCCTGGTTGGCCAGCGCCAGCGATTGGTCGATCTGACCGATCAGCGTGTCCAGCCCGTGGTGGAAATCTTTTATCTCCGGGCTATCGGCCGCTTTGTCCTCCAGCTTGGGCGGCGTGCTTTGCTTTGCATCCACTGCGGCGGCGCGCATGTTCTGCAAACTTTGCTTCAAGGTATCCGTGGAGTCAGTGCTCAGCACCGTTTTGTAATTGCCTGCGATGGTATCCATATCGTCGGCCAGATCGGCCGCGACCGCCAGTGAACTGGCGCCCAGCAGCGCCAGCGCCATCAGCGCTTTCAGTTTGTTCGACATGCTTGCTCACCTTCCAGTTATTGTTTTAGTGGTCCCCTTTTAGGGCCGTGCGCCGTCATTGACCACGCCATGACGCAGCACAGCCTAAACATAGGCAAGGGAGCAGAAAACCGAAACCGGAGATTTGTAAGCAAGGTTAAAACAGAGGAAGGGGAAACGGCTGGCAACGGGAGCGGCCAGCCGTGGCGAACATTATTGACCGGCGATTTTCATGTCCGGCAGTAAAACGGAGCCGCACTGAATATTGCTGCGGGTTTCGATGTCGCTGCCCACGCTGACAATGTTGCGCAGCATATCCTTGAGGTTGCCGGCGATGGTGATCTCGCTGACCGGATACTGGATCTCGCCGTTTTCCACCCAGAAACCGGCGGCGCCACGCGAATAGTCACCGGTAATACCGCTAACGCCCTGGCCCATCAGTTCTGTCACCACCAGGCCCGTGCCCAGTTGCTTCAGCATGCCGGCAAAGTCATTACCCTGCCCGGCAATGCGCCAGTTGTGAATACCGCCTGCGTGTCCGGTGCTGTGCATACCGAGCTTGCGGGCCGCATAGCTGGTCAGCAGCCAGGTTTGCAGTACGCCATCTTTAACGATGTCGCGCCGTTGGGTGCGTACACCTTCGCTGTCGAACGGCGTGGAAGCCAGGCCTTTCAGCAGGTGCGGGTGTTCTTCAATGGTCAGCCAGTCCGGCAAGATCTGCTTGCCCAAAGAATCCAGCAGGAAGGTGGATTTACGGTAAACGCTGCTGCCGCTGATGGCGCCAACCAAATGCCCGAACAGGCCGGTCGCCACTTCGGAAGCGAACAGCACCGGGGCGGTCATGGTAGACAGCTTGCGCGGTGCCAGACGCGACAGCGTGCGGCGGGCACATTCCTGACCCACCCATTCAGGGCTTTCCAGATCGCCCATCGCACGGCCGATGGTATAGGCGTAGTCGCGCTCCATATCGCCATCCTGCTCGGCAATCACGCAGCTCGACAGCGAGTGCCGGCTGGAACAGTAGCTTTGCAGCATGCCATGACTGTTGCCGAACACCTTGATGCCGTAGTGGCTGTTAAAACTGCCGCCTTCGGTATTGGTGATGCGCTTGTCAGCCGCCAGCGAAGCCTGCTCTGCGCGAGCAGCCAATTCGATACCGCGTTCGGCGTCCAATTCTGCCGGGTGGAACAGATCCAAGTCCGGTGCATCAAACGCCAACAGGTCCTTTTCCGCCGGGCCGGCGTTCGGATCTACCGAGGTGTAACGGGCAATATCCAGCGCCGCCTGCACGGTGCGGGCAATGGCATCCGGGCTGAGATCGGTGGAAGAAGCGCTGCCTTTGCGTTGCTGGTGATAGACGGTAATGCCCAACGCGCCATCGCTGTTGAACTCAACGTTCTCCACTTCGCCAAAGCGAGTGCTGACGCTGATACCGGTAGATTTGGTCACGGCAACTTCTGCCGCATCAGAACCGGCGCGCGCCAGTTCCAAAGCCTGTGAAACGGCCTGTTCCAGCGCCTTGCGCTGTTCTGCAACTTGAGTGACTACTTTCATCAATCTGCCATACTTAATCAGAAAATCGTTGAGAAAAGTGCCGTGGCGGCGTGGTTGCGCGCGGAGTCACGCGCAAAAATCATGTGATTTATACTTTTGAGTCTAACAGGAACCGCGTGGAATTTCGCATAAAGCCGGCAACCTGTTAGGATTAGCCTCTTTTTAACGGAGCCTACCATGAACAAACAGCCTGAAGACTGGCTCGACGATGTCCCGGAGAACACGGACGAGGACGATGACGAGATTATCTGGGTCAGTAAAAGTGAAATTAAACGTGATGCCGAAGCCCTGAAAGACCTGGGGACCGAACTGGTCGAACTAGGTAAAAACGCGCTGGAACGCATCCCGCTGGACGAAGATTTGCGCGCCGCAGTTGAGCTGGCGCAGAAGATCAAGAAAGAAGGCCGCCGCCGTCAGCTGCAGCTGATTGGCAAAATGCTGCGCGCCCGCGATGTAGAGCCGATCCAAACCGCACTCGACAAGCTGAAGAACCGCCATAACCAACAGGTTTCGCTGTTCCACAAGCTGGAAGCGCTGCGTGACCGTCTGGTGGAAGAAGGTGATGACGCGATCCCGTCGATTCTGGCGCTGTATCCGGAAGCCGACCGCCAGCAGCTGCGCTCACTGGTGCGTAACGCACAGAAAGAGAAAGCCGCTAACAAGCCGCCGAAAGCTTACCGTCAAATTTTCCAATACCTGCGCGATCTGGCCGAAACCGCCGAATAATCGCCGCCGTCACCACGGGATGAACCCGATTCATCCCCGGTGATGTGCAGGTTCACCGCTGCTTTCACGGATATTGAAACGCAGGCTGCCTTCCAGTTCTTCTTCCGCCTCTTCAAACAACAGGATAATCGCACCAAAGCGACGTTTGCTGCGGGCGTTGAGATGGGTAAACTCAATCTCGACCGGCAGGCCGATATCCGCCGTGACCACGTCCCACAGCGCGTCAAGATTGGCACCAAAAGCCTCATCCAGTGCAAACTTATGCGCAAAAACGCGGTAAAACGCCGGCAGATCGCTAATCTGATTAAAATCGAACTCTACTTTTGCCATCAAGCTCACTCCACCCGAATGAAGTTTTTATAATGGTCACGCGTGACAAAAATCAGGCCATCACTGGAATACAGCAGGCGATCGGCACCACGCCGGCCGCATTGGTAATTGATATCCGCCTCGCGCCATACCCGGCTGCGGGCCGCAGGCAGTTGTCCTTCACGGTTTGAGAAACGGTCGCCACCAATTGCCTTGCCCGGCAGCACCGAACACAGGTTGCCGTTACGTGCATCCCATCCCTGCTCGCGCGCCTGTTTTTTGGTGATGTAATAGTCCGGCAGCCGCTGATGCTGCTGCAGGTAGCTCACCACCCTTTTCTGCTGCGTCAGTTGGTCAATACTCTGGCCTTCGGCCACCGCCGGTACGTTGGTAATCGCCCGATCGTTACCACGCAGTGCGCTAAAACCGGCTATCACAATGGCGATAACTACCGCCACGAGGATCCGCTTATTCATTGCTGTCCCTGAATTATGGCCGACAAGGGTGCACCGGCACCCATGCTAGTTGGATTTATAGATGAAGAGGATGAAGCAGAGATGACTGGTATGTAACGTTTTCACTTCAGGGAAACCACGCCCCACAACCTGCAACACCCATTCAAGCTAATCATGCCATTGTGCAGCGCGTCTGGCACTCAGTGCAACTCTGAAACAGGCCTCTATCAGGCAAGTATAGCCCCGGCAGGGGCGTTTGGCGTATCAGTCGATCAACGCGTGGCGGTAGCGATGCAGCATGCCGGCCAGGCGTTTTACCGGATCGGTAACGCTGAGCGGTGCGTGATAATCCACCAGCTTTTGCTGATAGTCATTCATTTCGTCCAGCAGCCGATCGTAATAGTAAGCGCGCTTCACGTCGTTCTTGGCCGAAACCACATGATCGGCAGTGTTGCGAATCTGCTTGTGGAACGCCGAAAGTTCCTCGCTAACCGGGATCTCCGCCCGCTGCATGCGCTGATGAGCAATGATCAGGTTCAACGCCAGCCGGTATTTGGCAATGTCGTTCGGGAACATCATCAGCAGTTGGTTAAGCTGCTGATACAGCGCCGGCAGATGGTTTTGCCGACGGCGCGACGCCTTGGTGGTCAGTGCCGATACTGCGCTGCTGACAAACTGGTTCAGCAGCGTGCGGCCGGTGCGCTCACGTGAATTATCGCGGATCAGCAACAGCACCATCAACCCCACGCAGCTACCGAGGAACTGGCCAAGCGCACCGTCGAGAAACTGAGTGACGTTGAATTCCATCGGGTTACTCAACACCAAAATGTTGATGGTCCCCGCCAGCAGACCAAGCGAACCCAGCCGCCTTTTCTGCACTTCGATACCGATGAAAAACGCCAGCAGCCCCAGGCTGAGACACAGCAGCAAAATGCTTTGCTGGGTCGCCGGCAGGATCACCATAAAGAACAGCGAACCGACCGGGATTGCCGCCAGCATGCCCAGCACAAAATCCATTGCGACCATACGCGGCGCGGGGGTACGCATCGCCAGCGAGGTGATCACCGCAATGATCACCATAAAACCGCTGCCGGAGGTCCAACCGGTCCACAGCCACAACAGGCTGCCGAAGGTCGTCGCCACAAAGGTACGCAGACCGTTGATCATCGCGTGATGACCTTCCGCCGACGTCGGTTTGATCACCACCTCACTGCTCAGCACACTTTCTTCCACCGCACTGATGCTGCTGTTGGTGTGCACGCCTTTAGCCAATAACAGATAACGCGTGGCCGCCCCGACCCAACTGCTGATGGTCAGCAAGGTTTCGTCGGTGCGGTTGGTGGTCAGCACCTGGCGCAACAGCTTCATGCGCTTGTGAATTTCCTGCGGGGTATCCGCCGGCACCATCAGCAGTTCGCGAATATTCTCTTTCACCGCATCCGGATGATTCAGCAGGATTAAATACGTCTCGCAGGCCTGGGTAATCAGCGTCAGCGACAGCGTATGCAACGCCTGAACACGACGGTTCACCTTTTGCCAGCGTGAAGACTCCATCATCAGGTTGCTGCGCATGCCGTTCAGCGCAGTGGTGCTTTTCACCAGGTTGCTCCAGGCGCGGTCAATGTCTTCTTTCTCGGCATCGCTGATGCACATCTGCATCAAGCGGTACTGATCCACCAACAGTTGATCCACCGCGCGATCGATATCCTGCTTGATCGATCGCGGCGAGAACAACAGATCCGCCAGCACTGCGCTGACGATCCCCAGCACGATCTCGCTGCAGCGCTCAATGGCGAACTGCGGCGCTTCCAGCAGGTGGGATTCGCTGGTGGCGACCGTCACGATAATGATCAGCGCGGTATAACCGGCCAACCCCCAGGCGTAAGAATTCTCGACTTTAATCAGCGAGGACAACCAGGTACAAAAACCGGCCCAGATACAGCACAACAACAGCATCACAACGGGCGCACGCGCCGTAGTGACGATAATCGCCAGACCGACGAAACACCCGATAAAGGTACCGATGATACGCAGCCAGCCGCGGTGGCGGATAGCGCCGGAGAAGGGTTCGCCACCGGCGGCAAAGGCCGGGCCGGCGGCCACGATGGCGGCGGTCATCGCCGACCAACGTGGCGTTTCCAGATTGAGGTGGAAGCCGACAAACAGGGCAAACACAATGGCAAAGCTGAGCTTGAAGGCAAATCTCAGCCTGATAAAGGTTGGGTTATTCATTAACCGAACTCACGCAGCCGATGCATCAAACGCACAAAAGGCGAGCCGCTGTCGGTAGCGCGATCGTTCTTGCCGGTGATCACCACGGTAGCCGTGGTACCTGCCGGGTACGGATGCAATTGGTCTTTGTCATCCAGCAGAATTTTCACCGGCACGCGCTGTGCCAGGCGCACCCACTCCAGGTTGCTGTCGATCGACGCCAGCCCTTTGCTGTTCACGGTGCTGCTGCTGTTATTGACGGCGGCAGCCACGCTGTCGACGGTGCCATGCATGATACGGTTACTGCCCAACGGGGTAATTTCCGCACGATCGCCTTTGTTCAGACCATGCAGCTTGGTTTCTTCCAGATAGGCCAAAATATAGAAACTGTTTTTCTTCACCAGCGCCACAGCGACTGAACCGCGGGTAATGTACTCACCGGCATGCACGTTCAGGTTTGTGATCCAGCCATCGGCCGGTGCGCGCACCGTGGTACGTTCCAGGTCCAGCTTCGCCAGTTCACGCGTCGCTACAGCCTTCGCCAACTGATGTTCTACGGTTTGCAGAACGTTATTCGCCTGGTCTATTTCTTCCTGCGACATCGCCTGCACGCCCAAGCGAACACGACGGCCCGCCTCCCTTCTTTTTTCCGCTGCCAAGGTCTGGTAGTAGGCCACGTCGGCGTTAGCTTCCGCCAGAGCCTGCTGGTAGCGCGGCTGGTCGATCACCAACAGCACCTGCCCTTTCTTGACCAACTGGTTATCCACCAGCGGCACGTCGGTCAGCAGCCCGGTAACGTCCGGCGCTATCGCCACCACGTCGGCAGTAAACTTGGCATCACGCGTCCAGGGGGACTCGGTGTAAAACACCCAGGCTTTGAATACGGCGACGATCCCCAGCAGGACCAGAATCAGAGTGATCGCGATTCGGGTTATTTTTATTGAAAAATTTTTCACAGCGACCTCAAACGAAAAGACATGAAATCAGATAGAACAAACAGCAGTACAGCGCGGTATTGAACAGCGCTGGATGCCAGACAAAATCGTAGATCCCGGTAGGCTGCAGCAGGCGGCGCAGCAAGAAAAACAGCGCCAGCGAGACCAGCAACTCAAAAAATACCGGGGGGAACGACAGTCCGAAAATGACCATAACCGGAAGCAAACTCATCAATTTTTCCTTATTACTCACTGCACCGGGCGTAACCCTTTATACCCGTCATCTTTCAAGTTGCAGCGCTGTTATCTGCACTCGCTCACCCCAGTTACTTACAAAAGTAAGCGCCTGGGGTGAGCGAGCTGGTCGCCTAGCTGCAACTTGAAAGCTATAGGGTATATTTCATTCACATTCTCTTTACATTTTAGCCGACACGCACCACAAATTCCGCCCCAGACAGGTTGTCCAGGCCACGAACCTGAAAAAAAGGTAAACTCTGGAACGTACATCCGCGATAGGGAATGCGAGGATACCGGAGGGATCGGCCACGACGTCGGCGCCGATCGCACTCGCGCGTTGATAAGGTCTTTCCACCCGACCCCGTTATATTAGCGTGCTTACTATCAACTCATCAACAATCTGTGATCTAAATCACTTTTAAGCCAGAGTGAATAATGGAACGATTAAAACGGATGTCGGTATTCGCCAAAGTGGTTGAATGCGGGTCATTTACTGCGGCGGCGCGCCAACTCGATATGAGCGTTTCGTCTATCAGCCAGACCGTCTCCAAACTGGAGAATGAGCTGCAGGTTAAACTGCTTAACCGCAGCACCCGCAGCATTGGCCTGACGGAAGCCGGAAAAATCTATTACCAGGGTTGTCGTCGCATGTTGTTGGAAGTGAGCGAGGTGCACGAACAGCTGTACGCGTTTAACAATACCCCGACCGGCACGCTGCGCATTGGCAGCTCGTCCACCATGGCGCAAAACGTGCTGGCGACCATGACTGCCGATATGTTGAAGGAATATCCTGGCCTGACGGTGAACCTGGTGACCGGTATTCCGGCGCCGGACCTGATTGCTGACGGGCTGGACGTGGTGATCCGTACCGGTGCGCTTCAGGACTCCAGCCTGTTCTCCAAACGTCTGGGATCCATGCCGATGGTGGTCTGCGCCGCCAAAAGCTATCTCAGCCAGCACGGTACGCCGCAGAAGCCCAGCGACATGGTCAACTTTTCCTGGCTGGAATACAGCGTGCGGCCGGATAGCGAATTCGAACTGATCGCCCCCGAAGGCATAAGCACGCGTATTGCGCCGCAGGGACGTTTTATCACCAATGATTCACAGACCATGATCCGCTGGCTGAAAGCCGGAGCCGGCATCGCCTATGCGCCGCTGATGTGGGTGATCGAAGAGATCAAACGTGGTGAGATCGAGATCCTGTTTAAAAGCTATCATGCGGATCCTCGCCCGGTGTACGCGGTGTACACCGAGAAAGATAAGCTGCCGCTGAAGGTGCAGGTGTGCATCAACTACCTGAGCGATTACTTCAAGCGCGTGGCGGAAGTTTATCAGGAGTATCGCTGAGCAAAATACGGCGTGCCAACGCGCCAAGCAACAACAAGGCCAGCATGCCCAGCCCCCAAACCAGCCAGACAAGATACCCAGCCCAGGTGATCAACTGCGGGAAATAACTCGTCAGCCAATCCCCCAGTTGCTGCAACAACGGTAACCAGCTTTCCAACAGCGCCTGCGGCACCAGGCTAAGCAACCCCGCCAACGGGGGCGCCAGCTCCGCAGAACCCCTTTGTGCCAGCCCCGTCAACGACGGCAGCCAGGCCAACACGCCGGAAGCTCCCCAGGCCAGCAGCGTCCATAACGTCATGGCCGCCAACAGGACGACCAGACTCCATCCTGATTTGGTCATGGTTGCCCTCCGCTGACCGCCGTACCACACTGCTGGCAGAAACGGCTCCCCGGCGGCAGCGGCACCGAACACCCGCGGCAGGACGCTGACTCCGTTTCGAAAGGTTGGCCGCAGCGGTGGCAGTAACGGGCACCGGGCCGGTTAGGCACCTGACATTGCAGGCACTGCGGGCCCTGATCGCCATGCTGGTTATAACGGTTACCATGGTGTCCGCCCCCGTGCCGCGAACGTGAGTGGCCACCACCAAAGCCACCTTGTCCCAAAAGCTTTTTCAACATGCTCATCGCTCTTCACCTCTCTGCTGTACGCCAGGACTCAATGTAAACCCTGGAGTAAACTCCAGGGTAAAGCGCTGCGAGAAGGATTTACGTTTAATTACATCCTAAGATCAGCAACGCTTTGATGTGGCTAGCAAAAAGCATCATCTGTCATTACCTGGCCTGCTGCCGGTGCGCTATGCTGCGGAGACCTCTCCCTGCATCAGGAATAAAAATGAAAAAAATCATACTGGACTGCGATCCGGGGCATGACGATGCTATCGCCATGCTGCTGGCCTGGGGCAATCCGCAGATCGAGCTGCTGGCCGTCACCACCGTGGTGGGCAACCAAACGCTGGATAAGGTGACCCGCAACGCGCTGGCTGTTGCACG
The DNA here is from genome assembly GCF_046531865.1 of Serratia sp. AXJ-M. Taxonomy (NCBI): domain Bacteria; kingdom Pseudomonadati; phylum Pseudomonadota; class Gammaproteobacteria; order Enterobacterales; family Yersiniaceae; genus Serratia; species Serratia sp. AXJ-M. Next base: position 4,706,298 of record NZ_CP059394.1, read on the forward strand.
TATCGCCAATATCACCGGCGTGCCCTTCGCCGCCGGCTGCCCACGGCCGCTGGTGCGGCAAATCGAGGTTGCGCCCGATATTCACGGCGAGTCAGGCCTGGACGGCCCGGTTTTACCTGAGCCAACGCTGACGCTGGAAACGCGACACGCGGTAGATTTGATTATCGACACCATCATGGCCCATCCGCCAGGCAGCGTGACGCTGGTCCCCACCGGCGGCCTGACCAATATCGCCATGGCAGTTCGTAAAGAACCACGGATTGCCGAACGGGTGAAGGAAGTGGTGCTGATGGGGGGTGGCTACCACGTGGGTAACTGGAGTGCGGTAGCGGAATTCAATATCAAGATTGATCCGGAAGCCGCGCACATCGTTTTTAATGAGAAATGGCCGCTGACCATGGTCGGGCTGGATCTGACCCATCAGGCGCTCGCCACCCCAGAGGTGTGTGCACGGATTGCCGCCATCCACACCGGACCAGCCAGGTTTGTCGGCGAATTGCTCGAGTTCTTTGGCAAAATGTACCAGCAGGCGCAGGGGTTCAGTGCACCGCCGGTGCACGATCCCTGTGCGGTGGCTTACGTTATTGCCCCCGATGTGATGACGGTGCGAAAAGTCCCGGTAGATATCGAACTCACCGGCACCCTGACACTGGGCATGACGGTAGCCGATTTCCGCACAGCACCACCGCCCGACTGCCATACGCAGGTAGCAGTAACGCTGGATCAGGATAAATTCTGGGGTTTGGTGGTGGATGCTCTAGAGAGGATTGGGGACGTGAAGATTTAATAAACGGTTAACAAGCCGGGCAACTGGAGCTCACCGCCGCAGCCGGTGTTATTCGGTTGCAGCGGCGGGAGGACGAAGTTTTTAGGGTATAGATGTAAAAATCCCGGCCAGTTGGCCGGGATTGTCGTTTAAGGTTGGTAATCTTCATATTCCCAAGCAAAGACGCGAGAGAGCTTTTGCGCTATCTCCATCCAGTCTTTGCCGTCGCACTGATCGATATAATCTGTAATGGTCTTGGTGATCTCATCAAGATCATACTTGCGAACCAATAGGGTATGACGCATCAGCTCAGGCACCCAATGATGTTTACAGAGCCATTCAGGGGTGCATATTCTTAATCGGAAGAGGTCGGCTTCCTCCTCACCATAAGTACCTATCGATAATTCTATCCATAAGGAGAAATTATCGTATTCAGGAGGCTGATAATCTTCCAATAATAAGTGATCAGACCATAGGGCTTTTAGATCGGCTTTCATTTGGTCACATTAAGATGACCATTACTGATCATCGCTCCTGATTTATCAAACTGCTGGAAGTTGGCCTGGACACCAGTAGTGGCAAACTGGCTTTTCTTAGCAGTCGGTGGTCGATATAAACGAGTACTATCAGCACTAATCCAACAACCTGGACATTTCGCTTGATTATCAACTAGTTTCCCACCATCACCAACCCAGATTTTACCTAACCTGTCCGCTTCAGATACGGATCCCGCCCCAACAGAGAAGTTAGGGTTTGTTGTACCGCTACCTTTAACAGCTTCTGCTAGCCTCGGATCCTGCTTCGCAATATTATTCAGGTTTTGCTGTAACAGTTCATCTTTCAACTTAGGATAGGTTGCGATGTTTTCCGCACCAGAACTCGTTGATGTTCCCTTTCCTATGCTTCCATTCTTAGCAGCATTAGCCGCCGCAGCTTTCGCAGCCGTTGCCTCTGCCGCTGTCTTACCGATACCTACCGCACCACCGGCCCCAACACCGCCCGGTACGATGGCTTCCGACATCTGGATACCGGCATTATTCAGGCACAGCACCACATTACCCGCACAAGCCTGTATCGCTGCTTTCGCTGCCGCTGCTATTTCAGGCGTGGCCGCTGCCAGTAAACCACCACCAAGACCCGCCGGAAGCGCCACCATCAGCGCATCGTTCATCGCCAGCCCTTTCTGGCAGGACGCTGAGCTTGGGTCAGTGCTGCAAGACGCGATATTCTTGCCGTGCTGCTGCACAAACTTGGTTTGGGTCTCTTCGTTACCACCCAGCAAGTTATTCTCCACCGCATTCTTACCGGCCTGCGAAGCCGCTACCGCCCCTGCCGTACTGTCTGAAGCTATCCCCCCTGCCAGTCCTGCGGCCAGTTGGCTCAAAGCACTGACCTCCTGCTTCTCACCTTCTGACAGACTGTTTATGTCACGGCCCGGGAACCTTATCTCTGTTATCACCCGCGCGGCCAGTTCGCCACCGCCCGCACCCACCGCACCGGCTACCGCAGACTGGTTGTTCAGTTGCGCAGTTATCGCCCCCAATAACGCATGCGCCATTGCGTTCGCTGCCACGTTATTTTCACCGACCCGCGCCTTGATTTCTCTCGCCAGATACGGTGCCGCTCCGCTCGCCAAAGCGCCGGCCAGATTGTTCCCCGCCAACGCCTGCAGCGCGCCCGTTACCGCCTGCGCGGCCCGTTGCATATCGCTGCCGGTGCCGTATTTCTGCATCTCGGCCTGATATTCCGGCGTTTTACGCAACGCTGTCGCATCCAGCCCCGGATGCTTGTCCTTTGCCTTCTGCAAGCCATTGATATCACCCTGGGTGCGGACAATATCCATCGTTTGCCCGGCGATTTCGCCGAGCAGCTGCGCCTGCTTCAGCCGGTTCTGCTCTTTCTCCTTGTCGAAGATCGCCCCGATACTGCCATTGGCGTTATCCGTATCCCGGCTCAACGCATTCACATCTTGCTGCTGGTTGGCCCGATCGCGAATAACCACGCTACCGCCCGACACCGCAGCCTTGGTCGTGCCTTCTGCATGCCCTCTATTGCCCGCGCCGGAAAGGGCCGCGCCCGCCAGATTGGTCAGCAGATCTGACCCCACCGGGCCGCCGCTGCTGATGCTGCCCCCTTGATGCTCGGCCTTGAAATCCGCCTGATTATGGATATCACTGAAGCCCAGGGTGCCGGTATCAAGACGGTTTTTCTCTGGCGCGGCAGTACTGGCGATGACCGCACCGTCCAACTGCGTATGCTGGTTAACCTTAATATCATAGCCGCCCTTGCCGGCAAATATACCGGTTTGCTCCTGCACGCTGTTATAATTGCTGTGCAATTTGTCATGGCTCATACTCAGACTCCCCGAGCCGCCAGCACCGATGATAGCCACACTGACACCACCACTGACGCTGCTTTGTTTGGCGTCATAGTTGTCGCTATCCTGCTGGCTTTGCATTATCAGGTTACCGCCGGTATCCACCGCCACCCTTTCGCCACTGATTTGTGCCCCTGACAAAAGAGTATTCCGGGTACTGCGCAGTGACAGCACGCCAACGGTGTCTATCTTCGCCTGAGTCCAAAACGTTCCATCACCATGCTCACTGCCCTGGCTTTTGTTGGCATTGGCGAAGACGCTCAATCCCGTCTGTTTTCCCACGCCAATGCTGACGCCGATATTGCCGCCGCTGCTCTTGTTACTTCCTTCGGTCTTCTGAGTATTGGCTGCGCCCAACAGCAAGATGTCACGCTCGGCGACCACGGTGGTGTTGCCCGCCACTTTAAACTGACCGCCGACAACGACAATGTCACCGCTGTCAGCAGTATTGCCCTTGCCGGTTGCAGTCACCTGCATATTATTACCGGCACTCAATGTTGAACCGGCGATGCTCGTTTGTTCCTGATGCTGTTTCGACGACGATTTCTGGCCGCCAAGAGAAATACTGATCCCCACCATGCTGCCTTCTTCAGTATCGGTATCGCCGACTTTTGCCAGTCGACCCGCCTGAGCGGCCTGCACGCCGAATAATGCCGCTTTGACCCCCTGTAAGGCAGCCAGTCGACCATCGGTCTCCTGCTTTGCCTGTTGGGCCGTTGTCACCGCACTATTAATCGCACTGCCCACCGTACCGGACAGCGCCAGACTCAGGCCACTCTGTTTCTGTTCGAAGGCTTCGTCACGACGACGAATATCCTTACCCGGGTCGATATGGACGCTATCCCCCGTCACCGACAGATTCTTATCCGCAATCACATCTGCGCCACTGATATGCACCTTGCCGCGCGCTTCGATATCCACGCTGCCGCCGGTCGAACCTATGGTGCTGACGCTCTGGCTTTGGGTAGTACCATCTTCGTTCAATTGATGACGAGAAGATTTACTGCCGATGGTCACGCCGATGCCGCCACCGCTGAACACGCCGCTGGTTTTTTTCTCGTTCAGCCGGTAAAGGGATTGCTCCTCGGTGGCGGCAAAAATATCGATGGTATTATCGGCCTTTAATGTGACCTGGCCGTCACCCACTATCGTCGAACCCCGTACTGTCAGGTCGTTACCGGCGTTGAGTAAAACGTTGTCGCCACTTAGTACCGCTCCTTTCTCATGGGTCGCGTAGTCCTCCTCCACCGTATGGGTGGTGGTTTTGGACATAAACCCTTTCTTGACCTTAGTCTCTTCGAAGAAGCTGTAGTCACTTTCAGTTACGCTGTCCACCACGATATTACGGTCGGCGTTAACCACCAAATCTCCACTTACCTGTGCCTGAGTACCCTCGAAGATGGCATCCTGGCCAGCATCAACGCGCAAACTGCCGCCGGCGATTTCGGTGCCCTGTTGGCGTATGGACTCCTTCACCCGCAGCTGGCCGCCGCCGTGGCTTGCCTGATACTCCCGGTTTTCCACGCTGTTAAGATTTACGTCTCGCTTGCCACTCAGAAGGATGTCGCCGTCACCCACCAACACCGCCGCCTGCGAGTTCAAATCATGCTCGGCATGTAGCGTCATATTCCCACTACTGGTGATGATGCTGCGATCGGCACCGCTGCTGATGCGCTCGCTATTACTGGTTTTATCAATGGATTCCGTGTGATTGACAAGCAGGTTGATATCACCCGTCGCCTGCAGATTCATCGTGCCATCAGAGGCGATCCTCGCGCCGATAACATCGATATTTTTGTCGGCACGCATGATCAACGCATCTTCTGCGCTAATGACAGCAGTATCGCCAACTTCGGTACGCGACAGCGACAACGTCTGGCCGCCCTGAGTCCCTGTGGCATCCCACTGGCGAGCCTGAGTTTTATTGATAATGCTGCCATCCAGACTTTCAATCACGACCCGCTTGCCGCTGATGGTCGAGCCGATATTGCTGATATCGCCAATGGCGCTGAGCTGCAAATTGCCGTCGGCGTCGAACAGCCCCTGGTTAAGGTTGCTGATACCCGTTTTACTATTAACGTTGAGCCGTTCACCACCTTGTAGCGAGCTGCCGTCATTACGAATACTGCCGCCGTTCAGGTTAACGATATTGCCGGTGATCACGCTGCCATTGAGCTGGGCTGCGTCACCTTTGGCCAAATAGAGTTTTGGCGCCAACACCGTCTGGCCGTTAATCGTTACCTTCTCCCACCAGACGATGCTTTTATCCAACTGCGCAACCTGGCCCGGCGTCAGGCTAACGCCAAACTGCAAGTTCAGGCCGCTCTGCACTTGTGCGGCGTTGTCGATCAACTGCTGCATCTGCGCCAAATCGGAGCCGATACCGTTGAGATAGCGCTTGCCGGTCTGGCTGAGCATGGCGTTGCTGATATAGCGGGTATCGAACGCCGCATCCCCCAGGAACCGATAGTCGTAGTCCGGATTAAGTCGCAGTCGATCGAGGAAGTAGGCCGAACCGATAAACTGTTTTTCATCGGTAAAACGGCGGTCGTTTTCACGCGGAGCGGCACCCGGCTGTTGGCCCAGCATGGCGTAGAGATCGTTGAACAGGCTGTTATCCAACTGCCCCAGGCCGTCCAGTTTCGGGTTGGTGGTGATCAGGTATGGGCTATTGGGATCCGCGCTGACGACAAAACGGCCGCTATCCCCGCCCGGCAGTGGGTAGTCCGCCAAGGCTACGGCGTTATTCCCCAGCGAGCCCAGGGCCGCCTGCAGGTTGTCTTTCCACTCCGCTGAACCGAAGGCAACGCTCTGATCCGCCGCCAGATCCTGCTGTTGAACACCGCTGATAGCCTCCGGCTGCTGCAGGCTGTCCAATGTTGGTCTAGCCAGGGTATGGCTCAGGCTGCCGGCGTTCGGTGTCACCATGCTGTTGCTGATATCGTCGGTAAAATGGACGTTAACGGCACCACCGGCCTGGATCACGCTGCGATAAACAGCGGTGTTTTCGTTCTGGTACTCTGGCTGTCCGGTTAAGCGGTACTGAATGGGGGTATTGACGTTATCACGGATGTAATGGCCGCTCTTTTTGAAGTCAGCCAACGAGCGGTGCTTGTCGAAATCATACTGTGCGATTTCGCCGTCATAACGGTAATTCAGGTATTTATTCTGGCTTCCTGCCTGGGTGCTCTCATTATTCAGCGAGCCGCCACTCAGCGAAATATCACCATTGGCCAGCATGTCGCTGGCAATATTGTCAAAACGCGTAATGGTGCCGACAATGTCCTTTCCTGCGGCAATTCGCCCAGCGCCCCCGTTCGCAGTGACGGTTACGCTGGATGATTCAACCAGGATCTTTTTATCAACGGCAGGCGCTTTAGGCGCTAAATAATAGTAATCATCAACGGAACCGTTGCCATGCCCCATGCTGCCGCCGGTGCGCACCGTTTTGATGTAATAACCGAGCTCGCTTTCAGCCAAATCCCCCAGTTTCATATTGACCAGCGTCTGACCATTCCACAGCGGATCTTTCGCCGTCGTCTGCTTTTCGGTGCTCACCGACCAGCCATCACGCTGATTGAGCAAATGCGCGGTGTTGATCTGAATATTGCCATTTTCGGTCTCGATGGTGCCGGAGGTGTTGACGATCTCACTGCTGGCATTGCCGGCCGCGTCTTTTTGCATCCACAGGTTGTTGCCCGCCAGGACGTCGCCACGCTGGTTAGTGATACGTTCCGCCAACAGTTGCACATCGCCACCGCCGTACAACATGCCGGTGTTGAGCAAATGGTTAGCCGCGCTCAGCAGCAAATTGCCGGCGGTACCGATAAACCCGTTATTGTTGATATCGCCACGGCTCAGCAACTGTACCCAGCCCCCCGACTGCAGACTGGCGGTGCTGTTTTGCGTGATGCCGGCGGCTTCGATCCGCACGTCGCCGCTTCCGCCGCGCAGGGTACCGGCATGGGTCAGTTGGCCAGCGCTACGCACATCGATGCTCTGGCCCTGAAGGGTACCCAGCAGCACAACATCACCGTCGCTGCTCAGGGTCAGCTTTTTACCTGCCGCCAAGGTGCCATTCTGGGTGAAGGCTTCCTTTAACGTCAGCGTAATATTGCCCAGCGCCACCAGTTGACCGTACTGATTCAGCAGGCTGCTCACCAATGTCGCATCGCCACCGCTGAACAGCTTGCCGTTCTGGTGGTTATCAATCTGCCGCGCGTTAACGCTCATCTGGCTTGTCGCCAATAGCGTGCCGGTATTATCCAGGCTGCCTGTCTGCAGCGTTAAATTGCCGCCCTGCAGGGTTCCCATATTATTCAGAACATCGAGCGTAAACCGGGTATCGCCGATACCGCTCAATGTGCCGCTGTTATCCAACCGGGTGCCCCTGAGCGTCAGGCTGTTGGCCTGCAGCCAGCCGAGGTTATTCAGCGAAGGCGCTTGAAGATCCAGTGCGCCGCCGACGATCATTTTGCCTGAGTTGATCAACTGGCGATCCAACCGCAATACGCTGCCGCCATCTCCCTGCAGATCCCCAGCGTTGTTTAGCTCTGCCGCCTCTACCCGCAGGGTTCCCAGGCTGCGCACCGTGCCACCAGCCAGGTTATGGAATATGCCGCTCAGCTTGGCCTCCAGATTTTTCTGCCCCTGCAGCCTGCCGGTGTTGGTCAGTTCAGCGGCTTTTAACGTCAACTCGCCCGCCTGTACATGGCCCTGATTGTTCAAGGTCTGCGCCGTCAGATCCATTTTCCCACTGGAGAAGATCTTGCTGCTGGTTTCCGTCTTGAGGCTGTCACTGAGATCCAAATGGATCCCTCCCGTGCCCGCCTGCAACACGCCTTTATGATCCAACTGCTGAGCCGCCAGCCTAATGCTGTCGCCCTGCCATACTCCGTCGTTATCGACGGTCGCCGCCCCTACCGTCAATTCCCCTTCGCTGAGCAACTTGCCGCTTACTGTGTTGTTCAGATCCTTTTGCAACTGCAACGCCAACTGCCGTAGACCAATCAGATTGCCGCTGTTGTTCACCGTGTTGGCCGTGACGGTGGTCGCCGCACCCTGCGCTTCCCCCTGATTGCTGATGCTGTCGGCCGAAAGCTGTAATGCGCCTTCGCTCAATACCTTGCCGTCATTATTCAGCGTAGCAGCCGTCAGTTTCAGTGGCCCCTGGCTCAGCACTTGCCCACTGTTGTGCAACGTCTGTTCAACCGTTGCCGTCAGCCCATTTTCCCCCAGGGTGCTGCCAGTGTTGGCCCAACCTTGTACGCCGATATCAATGTTCTGTCCCTGTAGCTTACCGGCGTTATTCAACCGTTCCCCCTGCAGCGCCAACGCCCCCCCGGCCAGCACTCGCCCTGCCACGCGGTTTTGCAGATCTTTCGCTGTAATCTCCGCCAGCCCCTTGGCCTGTATCAGCCCACTGTTCTCCACGTCTTGCGCCGTGAGCTTCATGCTGTTTGCCGCGAGGGTGCCGGTATTGTTCAACGTTGGAGCCTTTAACGTCAGCGTATTGTCCGCCACCAGCTTGCCCTGGTTGTCCACCTTTTCACTAAAGCTCAGCTCCACCCCGGAGGCGCCGATCTGCCCACTGTTGACCAAGGTAGTGCCATTCACCGTCAGCCGTTTGCCGGCCAGCAGTTCGCCTTGTTGATCGAGCCGATTTACCTTCAGCGTGAAGCCATTATCGGCCTGCAGATGCCCTCGCTGGCGCAGTGAACCACCGCGCCAGTCAATGTTAAGTGCATTGATTTGGCCGCTGTTATCGGCCGTCGCAGCGGAAAAGTTCAAATTCCCCAAGGTGTTAAACACGCCCGCCAACTGCGCATCCTGCGTAATTTTTAACGCCATGCCCTGTTTGGCCTGGGTGCGGGCGCCTGTGGTAGTCGACAAATTCTGGCTGTCCATCGTCAGGGCGAGTTCGCTGGAAAGCAGCCCGCCCAACCGCACGTCATTAGCCTGAATGACAATATCGCTATCACTCAGCAGCGATGAGCCTGCAGCTGTGCTCAGTATGCCGCCGTTGAGGGTGATGCCCTGTTTGCCGCTGGCGCGGCCCGCCAGCAAGAATTCCCCGGCCTGTACGGTTAAGGGGCCATCTGCAGACAGGGAACCTGCCACGTTAAGCTTGTCGCGCACGCGCAGCTCAAGCTGCTGCCTGGCCCCGATGGCCCCTTGGTTACCGACGCTTTTAGCCGTAATCCGCTGAACACCGCCCGCTTGCAACTGCCCTCGGTTATCAAGCCGTTCGCCGATCAGCGTCTGCGTGCCCTGTGCCTGTATCCGCCCGCTGTTGTCCAGGCCCTGTGTCTGAATGTGGCTGTCGCGGTTGGCGGCCAGCTGGCCGCTGCTGCTGAGGTTATTGGCTTGCAGGTGCAGATCGCGCCCGGCGGTCAGAACGCCCTGCCAGTCGCCGTCACCGTTAAGCGTCATATTGATGTCGCCTTCGGCAGTCAGGCTGCTGTCTTTAGCGCTGCTCAGGGTGTCTGCGGTCAACTGCAGTTTGCCGTCAGTACTGGCTTTGCCCGCCTGCAATTTGCCTGCGGCGCTAAGCTGCATATCGCCTTTGGCGTTCAACACGGCCTTGTCCAGGGCCAGTTCACCCCGGCTGTTCAGGTTCATCGCCTGGGCGGCCTTATGGTTGCCGCTCAGCGTCATTCCTGCCGCCGTAGCATTCAGGCTCCCCTCTGCCAGCGTATTATTCAGCCGCAGTTGCCCATTGGCATCCAATTGAATATCGCCCTCACGCGCGTTGAGGTTGCCGAGGTTGACCCCAACGCCTTTTTCACTGGAGACCAGGTGGATGCGGTTGGCGTACATGCCACCAAGCGCACCAGTATCAATCGCCACCTTGGGCGCGTCGCCGCTGCCTGCAATCGCCGTGGCCTTGCCGGTAGCATCTACCCGGTTGGCCCCGAGCGTGATGCTGAGGTCCTTGGCGTGCAGTTGCGCGTTAATCTCGGTTGCGCGGGCGATCAAGGCAAATTTTTCGCTCTTGCCGGCGTCCAGCCCGTTACCCTGAATGGTGATTGCCCCTTGGGTGACTTCCAGCGCCTGCAGCTTGCCGTCAGCACCCAGCACCGGCTTGCCGGTCGTCAGCGTCGCGTTGGGGGTATTGATAAAGCCGCAGCCGTCGCAGGTGATGCCATAGGGGTTGGCAACCATCACGCTGGCCTGCTTGCCCGCGACCTCCAGGTAACCGCGCAGCTGTGAGGGGTTCGGTGCCACCACCTCATTGATGATGCCCTGCGCTTCCCCGCCGGCCTGCAGGTTGGGGTTGTTCTGGATCAGCCCGCCAAGCTGGCTCTGATTGAGCTGGCCAGTGGCGTTGTTGAGGATCGTCCCCTCTTTGCCAACGTTGAAATCGTTGTATTTGTTATGCGAAATACCGGCCTGGTTCGGCGTGGCAATATTGATCACCGGCACACCATTGGCGGCCTGATCCACTCGGGTATTGCCTTCGGCTACGTTAATGCCCTCGGCCAGTACAGGCAGCAACGGTTGCCCTGCCAGCAATGTGCACAGGGTATAACTCAGCAGGCGCTGCGTGGTATTAAGGTTTTGATTATCATTATGTTTCATCCTTGAAACCTTCCTGTGCGTTAGCGTTAAATTACGATATTGACCCGGTAATAGACCGAAACACGATCCGGCTTCATTCCATCCGGGTAAGCCAGTGGCCAGCCGACGGTCAGTTGACTGCTGAAATAGCGGCTACGGCTCCCCAGGCCCAGGGCGCCGCCCCACAGCGTCCCCGAGGCATTGGCATCCAGCGCGTCACGGTGCAGATAGCCGCCGTCCACCGCCACCAGGGCGTTAACACTGCCGACATACGGCAAGGTCACCAGCGCCCGGTTAACTTCATTACGCCAGTAGCCGCCCTTGTCACCGGAAAGATACTGCTCCTTGAAACCACGTACCGAGCTCTCACCACCGATGGTCAGACGTTCGCTGCCGTATAAGCGGTGATTGCTCCACTGGCTGTACAGGCTGGTGAGATAAGTCCAATCTTGCGCCAGCGGCAGGTAGTAGCTGCCGGAAAGCGAAAGTTTATGAAATTCGGCGCGGGGGGCTTCCTTGATTTTGCCGCTGTCGTTCTCTGCCCCTAGCCACGGCACCCCGCGGCTGTAAGCCGGGTTCAGGGTGGCGAAACCGCCCAACAGCTTTTGGCTGTGGCTAACACCCAGCGTCACGCTGGTCAGTTTGCGGCTGCTGCTTTCCAGCCGGGTGTCATTGAGATAATTGCGATTGATGCGGTGCGTGACCCCCAGCGACAGGCCGGTTTTCATTTCGCCGTCACGGAACAACACCCGCGAAACGCCCAGCCGATGGATCTGGCTGTCACCGCTGGAACGCCAGTCAAAGCCCTGGTTGTTGAGGGTAGCCAGGTAGTCGCTGTAGGAATAGTTGTAATCCAGCGTCCAGTAGCCGTAAGGCAAGCTGAGGCCGGCCTGCACGCTGCGCGCATTGTGATCGTTGACGAAATCGCTGCTGCGGGCACCGGCGACAAACCATTGATCCGCCAGCCCCAGCAGGTTATTGCCGGTCAGCGATCCGTTGATCTGACCGGCACCGGTACTTTTTTGCCCGCTGTTGTCGAACCCTGCCCCCAGCGTCAGAGGAAACTCAGGTTTGGCGCTCAGATTGACCACCGAGTAACCCGGCCGGCTACCCGGCAGAATTTCTATCTGTACCGGCTGCTGACGCAGTCGGTTGATCTGTTCCATGCCCTGTTCGATATCACGCAGATTAAGAATATTGCCCTGCAGGCCCGGGAAGGCCATTTTCAGCATGCGATCGTCTCGTTGCTCCAGCAGAACGTTCTCCAGCTTGCCCTCCAGCACCAGCAACCGCAGCTCGCCGCGCGACAGATCCTGTTCGGTCAGGAATGCGCGGCTGGTGATATAGCCACGGTTGATATACCAATCGGAGATTTGCTGCACCAGCGTCTGGACTTGGCCCAGATTCAGACATTGCTGCAGATAAGGCTGCGTGAGTTTACGTTGTGCACTGGCGGGCAGATGATCCGCGCCTTCCAGCCGGATATGGGTGATGCTAAAACAAGGTCCGCCAGCGTTGGCGTTGGGTGATGCAGGGGGCGGCAAGGCCGGCGTCAGGCTACGTTGCAGCTCCTGCCGCTGCTGCTGGTTTTGCTCCAGCAATTCGCGCTGCTGTTGTTGAATGGTGTCACGATCTGCCGGGCTAAGCAGGTTAGCGCACGCCGCGGAGGAAAAGAAAATGCACAGCAAAGCTGTCGAAAGCCGTTGAGTCACTGAATCCATTCAGAAGATCATCCGTGTGTTTTTTCAGCATTTTAACGACGGAAGGAAGAATGTAACAAGCTGTGAATCATTAGCTGGAGAGGCAATCAAGGCAATCGATACAGAAAGCTCTTAGGGAAAACCGCAGAAAATAGCTTCAAATAGTTAAATCTAATTTATTGATTTACGGAGGCCGGGAAAAACAGTGAATCGCTCTTAATTTAAGCAAAGCCAACTCATTGCCGTTAATGCGATGCAGGCCGCAAAATGGCGTTTGATAGGGGCCGGGATCCGGCCCCAGGAGACGGTTACGCGGTACCGCCAACGGTCAGGGTGTCCAGCTTCAGGGTCGGTTGGCCGACGCCCACCGGCAGGCTTTGCCCCTCTTTGCCACATACACCAACGCCTTTATCCAGCGCCAGATCGTTGCCGACCATTGAAATCTGCTGCATCGCCTCGATACCGGAGCCAATCAGCGTAGCGCCTTTCACCGGTTTGGTGATGCGGCCATTTTCAATCAAATAGGCTTCGGTGGTGGAGAACACGAACTTGCCCGAAGTGATGTCCACCTGACCGCCGCCGAAGTTAGGCGCATACAGCCCGTACTCGACGCTGGCGATGATCTCTTCCGGCGTCGACTTACCCGCCAGCATGTAGGTATTGGTCATGCGCGGCATTGGCAGGTGCGCATAAGACTCGCGGCGGCCGTTACCGGTCGGTGCAACGCCCATCAGGCGCGCATTGAGCTTGTCCTGCATGTAGCCTTTCAGGATGCCGTTCTCAATCAGCACATTGTACTGACCCGGTACGCCTTCGTCATCGATAGCCAGTGACCCACGACGCCCTTGCAGAGTACCGTCATCCACCACGGTGCAAAGCTCGGAGGCCACCAGTTGGCCCATCTGACCGCTGAACACCGACGTACCGCGACGGTTGAAGTCACCTTCCAGGCCGTGGCCTACCGCCTCATGCAGCAGTACGCCTGGCCAGCCTGCGCCCAACACCACCGGCATATTGCCCGCCGGCGCCGCAACGGCAGACAGGTTGATCAACGCCATGCGCACCGCCTCTTTGGCGTAGGCATCGGCGCGAACGTCACCCTCGACGATTTCCAGGAAATAATCATAGCCAAAACGACCGCCGCCGCCGCTGGAGCCGCGCTCACGCTTGCCGTCTTGTTCCACCAGCACGCTGACGGACAAACGCACCAAGGGGCGCACGTCCGCCGCCAGGGTGCCGTCGGTAGCCGCGACCAGGATCTGCTCATATACGCCGGTGATACTGGCGCTGACTTCCTGTACGCGCTTATCGGTAGCGCGGGCCACCTTATCAACGCGATGCAGCAAGGCAATTTTTTCTTCACGCGGCAGGCTTTGCAGCGGATCAAGCAGCGGGTACAGCGCCTTATGGCTGATTTCGCCCAGGGTATGTACCTGGCCGTTGCCCTTGTCACGTACGATGCTGCGCGCCGCCTGAGCGCTCTGCTGCAAAGCGTTCAGGGTGATCTGATCGGCATAGGCGAAGCCGGTTTTTTCGCCGCTGACGGCGCGTACCCCGACCCCTTGGTCGATATTGTAAGAACCATCCTTGATAATGCCGTCTTCAATCACCCAGGCTTCATGGTAGCTCGACTGGAAATAGAGATCGGCATAATCGAGGCGGCGTTCTGCCAGTTGCCCCAGGACGGAAAACAGGTCTTGGTGGCTCAACTTATTCGCAGCAAGTAACTGCTCACTGACAAACGTCAGGCTCATAATTTTTTCACTCTTTAATGGAGGAGTTTTTTTCAAACGGCGCCGTCAGCGACATCTGGAATCTGTTGTGTTGCAACACCGGCATCTGCTCACGAATCGTTTTGAGGCCGGTAGTGTCAACCCGCACTTTCAACGCCGAGACCGCATCCGCGTTTTCGGCCAGCACCTTGCCCCAACCGTCTACCGCCAGCGAGTGACCCCAGGTGCGGCGAGTCGGGCCATGGCTGCCGACCTGCGCCGGCGCCAGGATCACACACTGGTTTTCAATCGCCCTTGCGCGCAGCAGTATTTCCCAGTGCGCTTCGCCGGTCACGCGGGTAAAGGCTGCAGGCACGGAAATCAGTTCAGCGCCCTGCGCTCGCAACGCCTGGAACAGCGCCGGGAAGCGCAAATCGTAGCAGATGGTCATGCCAAGCCGACCGACCGGGGTATCCACTACCGTGAGCTGTTGGCCATGTTGATAGGTGTCCGACTCACGATAATGGCCGTGGGAGTCGTTAATGTCCACGTCGAACATGTGCAGTTTGTCGTAACGCGCCCGGATCTCGCCCTGATCGTCAAACAGCAGGCTGCTGGTAGTGATAAGCGCAGGATTTTCGCGGCTGACCAGCGGCATGGAACCGACCAGCAACCACACGCCATAGCGTCGCGCCATTTCACGCACCGCGTTTTGCAACGGCCCGTCGCCCTGTTGCTCCGCATGCTCACGATAGGCCGCAGAGTTGGCGAACAGCAGCGCATTCTCCGGCGTCATTACCAGTTTTACCCCGGCATTGAGCTGCTTAATCTGCTGTTCAATCTGGGCCAGGTTGTCACGCACCCGATCGCCACTGCACAACTGTAACAACGCAACGTTAGCATTTCTCATGACGCCTTATCCTCCTTTGGCTTACGCAACACCTCATTGATCTTCGGCTGATCCAGGCTGCCGCCGATATGGTAACGAATCAGCGAAATCTTGTTCCACAGCGGCCCCAGCACTTTGGACGCGGCAAACACCGCAGCACCGACAATCGGGTTAATCACGAATGCCGTCGCCACGCCGACGGTGGCTGAAATTTCCGGCGCCACCACCGCTTCCATATCAATCTGCCGACGCGCCAGGTCAATTTGCCCGCTCATGGCAATATCCGCTGCCAGCCCGTCAACCAAAAGGTTATCGGTATGCATTATGCCATCTTTCAACCACGAGGTGCTGCGGATGGAGTCAAAGTAGAAGCCTTTGCCGAAGGTATCGCTGAAATCGAACTGCAGCTTGCGTAACAGGGCATCGAAGCTCACCAGACGCAACAGCTGGCCGGCACGACCGCCGCCCATGCTGTCGATTTCGCCCTTGCCCATATTGATTTTCAGCGCGCCACTCAGGGTATTCAACTGCGGTTTCCACGGCTGGCCGCGCCAGTAGAGATCGAAATCGACGTCATAAGGTGCACCTTTCAGCGGCGTGGTGATGCCAAAGAAAGCCGCAGTTTCATCAATTTTGGCACCCAGCAGTTTACCTTTCAGCGAGCTGCGTTCTTCCTGGGCATTCTGTTTCCACAAACCGCTGGCGGTCATGCGCCCTTTGCCGGTATCGACTAACCCGTGCGTCAGCAGGAGGGTATCCCCCTGATTGGTCAAATCCGCCTCAACCTTGCCGAGGTTCTGCCCCATCACCCAGCACGACTTACAGCGCAGCATCAGCGACGGCCAGTCGCGGAAGGAAACCTTGTCTGCGGCCACCTGCGCAGCTGCAGTCGCCGTCGGAGTGCTCTTAGCCGCGTCAAACTGCGGGTTGTAATAGAGATAATTGATATCGGCGCGCCACGGCCCCCGGTCCGCCACCCGTAAACTGCCATCAACCTCATCGCCCTTGGCGCTGACCAGCGTGGCCCCCAGCTGCTTCTCTGCCGACAGCGTCAGCTTATGCCACGCCTGACCGCCTAGCAGCAGCTGTGGCGTTTTTAGTGCGACGGTGGTCGGGAAGTTAAATCCGCCCACCTTGCCCATACCGCCACTTTGTTTCAGCGCCGGTGCCATCAGGCCCAGCCATTTCTCACCGTCCAGCGGCGGCAGGTTAAGCGTCAGCGATTTTCCGTTCGGTAACGGTGGGGTTCCACTACCAGCGGTCTGCCAGGCCGCCCGTGCCAGCGTGACCTGCTGTTTGGCGAAGGTCCATTCGCTGTTGAATTTGTTTTGTTTGCCAGCACTGCCGGTCAGCATGAATCCATTCAGGCCACCTTTCACTTTTACGCTCAGCGGCAATGGCTCACCCGCCGTTTTATCTAATGGCGAAGGTAAGTGACTACTTACTTTCTTAAGATCCGCATCAACGCCAATGTCATAGCTGGCCGCGCCCTGATGAGGCAAGACAATAGCCACTTGGCCTTGCCAAGGGGTGCTGCCGCTCAGTGCATCGCTCACTTCCTGCGGGATGCCAGGGAATTTGCCCGGCTGCCAGTCAGCTTTCAGGCCAACGTTGACCTTGTAATCGTTTTTCCCTTCCTGAGTGTTGAAATCCACCGCCACCGGCTGTCCAAACCAATTGGCAGACAGGGTATCGCTGCTCAGGTTGCCGTTATCAAAACGGAACTTGCCGCTGACCTTTTGCAGCTCACTATCGATAGGCTTCACCAACAGTGAGTTATTGTTCAGTGCAACTTCACCGGTGGCGCGCACCAGCTCGCCGTTCAAGGGAATATCGAGGTGTAAGCGCCCACTGACATTACCACCAATCTGCAGTTCGTCCAGGGCCGAGCCCAATGAATCGTGCAGCGGAGTCTGTTTGAAATAGTCATGGATTTCCCCCCCCTGGCCCGCGACCTCGGCATCCACCAACAAACGCTCTTTCAGGTAGTCCGGAATGACGGCGCTGACATTTTTGCCATCGACTTTACCCAATTTGGTTTGCGGAGCATTCATCCACAGCCCTTCATTGGCGAAGTCGAGATCGATAGCCAGATCGGTCAACGCCGGCCAATCCGGTTGGAACTGGAAGGTGGAATGACGCAGCGGGACAAACACCTCAAACTGACCTTCGTTTTTGCGGTATGGGAAATGCTGCGGATCGCCGTTGTAGATCAGCGTGGCGTTATCCACCTGCCCACCCTGGATGGCGCCGCTGAGGTAATCCACCAGATGCTTGCCCATCAGGGGCTCAGGGAAGTAGCGCCAGGCGTCCGCGCCATCGTACAGACGGATACCCGCCAGAATATTCAGCCACGGCTCGCCTTTGGCCGGCTGCTGATAGCGGAAGTCACCGTTAACCCACAGCGATTTGGCTTTCACATCCAGGTTTTGGCTCGCCAGTTCCCAGCCCTGGTCATTGTTCTGCCAGGTCAGAGCCCCTCGCGCGCTGCTGATTTCCAGAGGTGCCCGGAACATATCGCCATACGGCAAGGTGCTGTTTTTGAGATCAAGCTGCAGACGACCATTTTCCACACCGCCACTCAGTGCGCCGGAGAAGTGATTCACGCCGGGCAACAGTTTCCAGTGCTGCCAGCTGACGTCCTGCCAGAGGGCCTGGAAACGCGTTTTTTCCGGTTGTTTCAGCGGGATATCCAACGCCAGCGCGTTGACCTTGCCTTGCGGCTGCAGATCGTTCCAGCGATCCAGCACGTCCGGGCTGAGGAAAGAGAAGGTCGGCAGTAGCGCGGCCAGGCGCTCAAGCTGAATGTCAGTGGCGCGCACGCGCAGCTCTTCGGTTTGCCCTGGGCCCAGGAACTCGGTGTTTTCCGGCAACCACAGCGCAGACAGCTTACCCTGTGGCCAGGCCTGGCCGTCGGTGGCCAGGTTCAACTGCGGAACGTCCACCTGCCAGCCGGTACCCTGACGGCTGAGCGTCAGCGCCAGGTTGTCCACGTCGAGCCGATGAGCTTGAGTCCCCACGTTCCAGTTGGCCGCCCCCTGTTTCAGTAATGCACTGCCGGTGGCGATTTCACCATTTTGGATCTGCAGCCAGGCCGCCAGACTGAAGTCTGCGCTTTCCAGCCCGGTATTGGCACGCAGCCAACGGGTGAACCAGGGCTTCATATCGATATTGTCGGCCTGCATATAGACAGTGCCGGTATTCAATAGCCCTTGGTTATCACGCAGATCCATGCGCAGTTGCACCACGCCATGCTGACCGTTCAGCGTCGACAGGCTGATCTGTCCTTCTGCCCGGTGACGATCGCGGCCGTTCAGCCAGGTCAACTGCGGGATTTCGAATTCAGCACGTGCACCGGCGGGCGTCAGGAATGAGATGCGGCTGTCGCGCAGGTCGAAATGATCCAGCTGATGCAGCAGCAAATCGGTGATTTTACCCGGTTCGATGGTGCTACCCTGGTGCTCATCGCCGCCCAGCGTGGTGTTAAGATCGAACTGGAGTTGGTGAAAGGTAAGATCGCGGAACTGCCAGCGCAAATGCAGCAGCGATTGCCACACGTCCAGCGCCAAGGTCACGCGTTCAATCTTCAGATTGCTTTTGGGCAGCGTGGCGCGCACGTTGCGCATTTCAAGCTGTGGGCCAAAAGTTTCCCAACTGCCCTGGATGAAATCGACCTGTACGGGCACGCCGGAGAGGCTTTCAACCTTTGCCAGCAATTGAGGGCGATAGTTGTTCAGTTCAGGCAGCGCCAGACGCAGCCCGCTGATCAGCAACGCCACGATGACAATCAGAGTGGCGCCTGTAGCTAACAAAATCCCAGGCAGTCGCCTCACGCAGTTCTCCTTGCTTCCGCTGCCTGGCAACGGGAATATCTATGCACGATGGGGCTCAGTATGCTGAGCCCCACTCATGTCTGACTTTAGCCACCAACGGGCGAACTACATCATGACAACGTCAAATTGTTCCTGGCTGTATAAAGGTTCGATTTGTACCTTCACCTGCTTGCCCACAAAGATTTCCACTTCGGCCAGCGCATGGGACTCTTCGCTTTTCAGCGCCTCACCCACCGCCGCAGAGGCGTAAACCAGGAAACGATCTGAATCATAAGCATGGTGCACGCGCACAATTTCACGCAAAATTTCGTAGCACACGGTTTCCACTGTTTTCACCGTGCCGCGTCCCTGACAGGTAGGACAATCGTTACACAGCACATGTTCAATGCTTTCCCGCGTACGTTTACGCGTCATTTCCACTAAGCCTAGCTGAGAGAAGCCGTTGATCGTGGTTTTTACCCGATCTTTACTCAGCGCCAGCTCCAGCGAATGCAACACCCGGCGACGGTGCTCCTCATTGTTCATGTCAATGAAGTCAATGATGATAATGCCGCCCAAGTTGCGCAGCCGCAGTTGGCGGGCAATGGCCTGGGTCGCTTCGATATTGGTGTTGAAGATGGTTTCGTCGAGATTGCGGTGGCCGACAAAGGCGCCGGTATTGATATCCACGGTCGTCATCGCCTCGGTCTGATCGATGATCAGATAACCGCCGGACTTCAGCTCGACCTTGCGCTCCAGCGCACGCTGTATCTCGTTTTCGACGTCGTACAGATCGAAGATTGGCTGGCTGCCGGTGTACAGCTCCAGCTTGGCGGTGATATCCGGAATGTACTCACCGGTAAACTCCACCAGCAGATCGTGGGTCAGGCGGGAATCCACGCGGATCCGGTCCAGCGCCGCGCCGGCGAAGTCACGCAAAATGCGCTGCGCCAACGCCAACTCACCGTATAATTTGTATTTGGTCTGGTTGCGTTTTTTACGCTCCATCACCTTGGTCCACAGGCGTTTGAGGAAAGCGGCGTCCTGCGCCAACTCTTCTTCGCCAATGCCTTCAGCCGCGGTGCGGATGATAAAGCCGCCCAGCTCATCACAGTAACCGGCCACCGCTTTTTTCAGGCGATCGCGCTCGGCTTCACTTTCTATACGCTGCGAAACGCCAACGTGCGCCGCCCCCGGCATAAACACCAGGTAACGCGAAGGCAAAGTGATGTCGGTGGTCAGGCGTGCGCCCTTGGTACCGAGCGGATCTTTCACCACCTGGACCATCAGATCCTGTCCCTGGCGCACCAGTTCGGCAATGTCACGCACGTGGAAATTTTTCTGCTCATCGCCGGCGACACATTCCGTGTGCGGCATGATATCGGAAGCGTGCAGGAAGGCCGCTTTATCCAGGCCGATATCGACGAATGCCGCCTGCATGCCCGGCAACACGCGGCTTACGCGCCCTTTATAAATATTGCCGACGATGCCGCGCTTGGATTCGCGTTCGATATGGATCTCTTGCAGGATGCCGCCATCAATATAGGCAACCCGCGTTTCAGACGGTGTGATATTAACCAGTAGCTCAGCTGTCATGCCTTCTCCTCAGAGCCGGTCGATAATGGCAGCGCCCATCAACCGGTTCTTACATCACGTAATGCGACAAAATTACTGAGCAGCTCATGTGTTTCGACTAACGGCAGGCCCATCACCGCATGATAACTCCCGGTTATCGTTCTGACGAAACAACCACCCTTTCCTTGAATTCCGTAGGCGCCCGCTTTATCCATCGGCTCGCCCGTAGCAATATAGTCGCAGATATCCTGCTGTGACAGGTTGCGGAATGTCACGTCCGTCACCACCAGTTGGCACAGAACGTCATGGCGATCGGCGATCGCCACCGCAGTCATCACCTGATGCTGTTTACCCGACAGCGCCGCCAGCATTTGCGCCGCGTGCGTCTCGTCCTGAGGTTTTTCCAACACCCGGCCATTGAGCACCACTATGGTATCGGCACCCAGCACCGGCCACGCCTGCGGTGCCAGCGCCACGCCGGCTTTGGCCTTATCCTGCGCCAGACGGCGCACATAGGCTTCCGCGGATTCCCCTTCCTGCCGCTGCTCTTCGGTATCCGTCAGGATAACTTCAAAGGGGACGCCCAACAGGGTCAGTAATTCATGTCGACGGGGAGAGCCGGAGGCCAGATAAAGCGAAGTCATTGTTATACCCTTACTGTACGGCGAACTGACGGCGAATTTTTCGCATCAACAGGAACAACCATGGCCACAGGATGCCGTTTACCACACTACTCCAGAACACCTCTGGGCGGAAAGAAACGTTGATCACTAAAAACTCGGCCCAGAACACCACAACGTCCATCGCCAGTGACAGCAGCACGACGATCAGCGCCTGTTGCCAGAGCGCCATATTGCGGAACAGTTGGAATTTGAACGCCACCAGATAGGCAATAATACCTAACGCCAGTGCGCGTACGCCCAGCGTGGAACCGAGGATCAGATCCATAATCAGCCCCAGCACGAAGCCGGTGCCGACGTTAACCCGATGAGGCAACGCCATCACCCAGTAGATCAGGATCAAAGCCAGCCAGGAGGGACGGAACATGTAGATCTGTTCCGGCCACGGCATGATTTGCAGCACCAGCGCCACCAGGAATGACAGCCAGATTATCCAGCGCCCGTTGCTGCGGTAACGATTCATTGCGTGACTCCCGCGGCAGGAGCAGCGGTTTGTACCGCGGCCCCGGTTGCCGGAGCAGGCAGAGGCAGTTGCGGCCCCACCGCATCAGCCGGCGGCAGAACCTGCGGCATCATCTGCATCAGACGCTCATTGGCGACGCGATGAACTTCATCGGGCGGCAACGGCATGTCGCCGTTACGATCGGCCCCCCACAGTAGCAGCAGATAGCGCAAGCGCTGTAGCCCTGCGGTTGGTCGAGCCTGAATCACGGTATAGGCGCGCTGATTATCCACTTTTACCGAGGACACCACCGCCACCGGATAGCCTTCAGGGAAGCGGCCGCCAAGGCCGGATGTGACAAGCACATCACCCACGCGGATATCGGTATTGTTCGGCAGATGTTCAAGCTGTAAATCGTCGGCACAGCCGCTGCCTGCAGCAATCACCCGGATATCGTTGCGCAGCACCTGAATTGGCAGCGCATGTGAAGCATCGCAGATCAGTAGCACGCGGCTGGTGACTTTAGCCACCGCCACCACCTGGCCCACTACGCCTTTATCACTGATGACCGGCTGGCCTTCATAAACGCCGTTATCCGATCCTTTGTCGATCACTACCTGATCGCTGTAAGGATCCGAGCCGGTAGAGATCACCTGGGTGACCATTTTGTGTTCGTCCTGGCGCAGCGGCGAGCCTAACAGCTCACGCAAGCGGGCGTTTTCCTGCTTGAATTGGCCAAGAAGAAGAATATCGCTGTTTTTCAGCAGCAGTTCCTGCCGCAGAGCCCGGTTTTCCAGCTCCAGCTGTTGGCGGGTAGCCAGCGTTTCTGAAACGCTGTCCAAAACTTTACGTGGCCCATTGGCCAAAAAATAGAAAGGGCTGACGGCCGTGTCCATGTAGTTACGTATTTTCACGAACGTACCGAGACGGCTATCGGCAACGATCAGGCCAATGGCCACGATCACCGCCAAAAAAAGTCGTAGTTGCAGGGAAGGCCCCCTGCTAAAAATCGGCTTCATAAATTATGCGTGTTCCTCGACAACAGAAAGAGGAACCGTACCTGATTTTCGCTTTGCGCATTCACCCGATACGATTCCTCCTTCTTGGGGCTGACTATTCTTCGCTGAACAAATCGCCGCCATGCATGTCGATCATTTCCAACGCCTTGCCACCGCCGCGGGCTACGCAGGTCAGCGGATCTTCTGCCACGACCACCGGAATGCCGGTTTCTTCCATCAGCAGGCGATCCAGGTTGCGCAGCAATGCGCCACCGCCGGTCAACACCATGCCGCGTTCGGAAATGTCGGAAGCCAGCTCTGGCGGACACTGTTCCAGCGCCACCATCACCGCACTGACGATGCCGGTCAACGGCTCCTGCAGCGCTTCAAGGATTTCATTGGAATTCAGGGTAAAGCCACGTGGCACGCCCTCAGCCAGGTTACGGCCGCGAACTTCGATTTCATGCACTTCATCGCCCGGATAAGCGGAACCGATGCCATGCTTGATACGTTCGGCAGTTGCTTCACCGATCAGTGAGCCGTAGTTACGACGCACGTAATTAATGATAGCTTCGTCGAAACGGTCACCACCGATACGTACAGAAGAAGAGTAGACCACACCGTTCAGTGAGATCACCGCCACTTCAGTGGTACCGCCACCGATATCCACCACCATGGAACCTGTCGCTTCAGAAACCGGCAGGCCGGCACCGATTGCGGCAGCCATAGGTTCTTCAATCAGAAACACCTCACGCGCACCGGCCCCTTGGGCAGATTCGCGGATGGCGCGGCGCTCAACTTGAGTTGCGCCAACCGGCACACACACCAGCACGCGCGGGCTTGGCCGCATGAAGCTGTTGCTGTGAACCTGTTTAATAAAGTGCTGCAGCATTTTTTCGGTCACGAAGAAATCGGCGATCACGCCGTCTTTCATCGGACGAATAGCCGCGATGTTGCCGGGCGTACGCCCCAGCATTTGTTTAGCCTCATGACCCACGGCCGCAACGCTCTTGGGTGAACCGGCACGATCCTGGCGAATGGCAACCACCGACGGTTCGTTCAGTACAATGCCTTGCCCTTTAACATAAATCAGGGTATTGGCGGTACCCAAGTCGATGGACAAGTCATTGGAAAACATGCCACGAAATTTCTTAAACATAACTAAAGGATAATCCTGCAAGCTGGGGGCGGAAAATAAAATCCGCCTACTTTACCAACCACACGAAGCAGCGACAAGGCGCAAAAACGTTCTACTTCGGTGAAAAATAGTCTGTATTGTTTCTGCTCGAATGCACGGAAATTGGATGAGGCCTGAATTCCCTGAACAAAGGCTCAGTTTACCACCCTGTCAGCGCACGAAACGGCGTAACACAGCTCATAAAATCTAACATATTCCCTGATTGCCGCTGGTGGTAAGCACCTACCAACGTTCAACAGAAAAGGACTGACAAGAGCCTATATCAAATAGGCGTCATTGTCGCAGGCAGTTTGGGGGTTATCCCAAAATGACAGAGAAAAAAGCCCAGATGAATTGGCGCTCATTCTACGTTAATTTTTGTTCGGTATTCAGGTTAAACACGATAACGACGCGAATATTTTTTACGCCCGACGTCTATCGGTTCCGGCGACGCGAAAAAGTCGCCCTGTCCACCGAGGATCCCCCGCTCTTTCAGCGTCTGCCACTCATTACGCGTCCGCACGCTGGCGGCGAAAACCTGAGTGCTGGTGCCTTCACAGGCGCCGGTCAGGCTTTGAACGAACAGCTGATTTTCATCACGCTTATCAATACTCCGCACCAGACCCGGATGGAGCTTAACCAATTCCACCGGTAAGGACTTGATATAGGAGGTACTTACCACGGTTAACCCGGCCTGGGACACCGCCAGACGACAGCCCAGCCCTGACAGTAACTTCAGTACCGGACGTAAACGGTCGATATGTTGACACACGTCTGCCTCTGCAAGTTCAATCAGAATTCGCCGACGATGACTTTTTTCACACTGTAACAGGCTATCACGCAGCCAACGCTGGAAACTACGCTGCAACAGTGAGTCTACGCTCAGCGTAAAAGCCAATGTTTCTTCGGGCCACAGCGTCAGTAAAGGAAGAATACGGCTCAGATGTTGACGATCGTAGCTTTCCGCCAGCCCTAACTGCCGTACCAGAGGCATATACTCCGATGGCAGCAGTTCCTGGGTGCCATCGTAGATCCGGCTCATGATCTCACGGTGATGCACTTCCCCTTCTACCGTCACCGCCGGTTTCTGATACAAACGCGGGCCTCCCCGCGCCAGCACCTGTTCCAGCAGGGTGCGCCACTTGACGCTGCCGCGCCCTTTTTCCGGCACCTGGCTGTCATAAACATACCAGCCGTTTTCGCCTTGCAACGTAGCATGGCGCGTTGCCTGCTCCGCGTAATCGATCACCTGCTCGGTGGTTTGTCCGCTGCGGTACGCCACGATGCCAATGTGCAGGAATGCTTCACGATCGATAAGCGCCGTTGAAGGCAAGGCGTCAATCGCGTGGACCAGCTGTGAAGCAATGCCGTCCGCCTCTTTCAGCGTACGGTGCGGCAGCAGGACGGTGAAGTCGCTGTGGAAATAACGCGCCAGCAGCGCCGCCGGATAGCGCATCACGAAGGTCGACAGCAGATTGACCAGCGAGTACATCAGTTCCTGCACCGCGCCGTTGCCGTGAATTTCCCGCAGCGTGTCAAAATCGGGCAGTCGCACCATCATCACAATACCGTGCGAGCCCTCTTCTTCCAGTTGGGTGGTTAGCTGGTTGTCGAAGAACAGGCGGTTATTCAGGCCGGTTTTGGCATCCTGAGCGGCAAAGGCGCGGATCAAGGTATCGACCCGATTGCGTTCCTCGCGCGCTTCCGCCAAATCTGCCAGCAAGCGATCGAGCGCGCCACTGACGTTCGCCGGCCATTCGCGCATATCGCCCTGCATCACGCTCTCTCTTTCGCCGTTGAGAATGCGTCGTGCACGGCGTTCCAGCCGATCCTCTCCGTCGGCCTGATCGCGAAGCCAGCGCAGGCTAAACAGCAAGATCAACACCATCACAACGATCGAAAGCGTCACGGCGGCAGTAGATTGCAACGAGCGTACGTCGCTGGCGAAAGGATCGATATAAGTAATTTGCAGTGCCGCGCCGGGATGCTGCATCAGCGGCAAAGTCACCTGCCTGTAACCGTTGAGCGGATCCCAGGGCTGTTTGTTGAGCGTCGGCAATTTATAGGAAAGGAGGTTACTGTGGCTGGTATCCACGCTGACCGCCACAATACCCAGTGGACGCATCACCAACGGCAACCAGCGTTTCTGTTCCTCTGGGGATTCGCGCAGCATCGCTTGGTCGAGTGAGGTCATCAGCGACTCGAAGCGGCGATCCAGACGCTCCTGAGTGACGTAAAAGAAGCTGTATGAGCAGCCCATCAGCATCAAAAACATCGCCAAAGCAACAAGCAAGGTGATCAATGCAGAGAGTTTGGTGGTGAATCGCATCCCTGTGCCTTGTCCGGTATGGTTACGTGAGTTTTCACCTTTGGAAGTATAAAGGCCCCGAATCCGCTCAAATGAATCCAACACAATATCCTGATTTTTTTAATGAATAGCGGGTACCGCTCCGGCGATACCCGTTGTCGGTTCACGCCACCCAAGCTACCAAGCCTCGACAACGAAGAAAACCTTCAATCACCCTTTTTTGTCTTTTATCAGGACATAAATTTCTTATATGCATATAGTCAATTAAATCTGGTTCAGCCATCCATGGCAAAAATGCAAACAAGAGGAAGAGTGACATGCGTGCACTGTTATTGGAACAACAAGGCGATCAAACTCTGGCTCACATCAAGGATATCAGCAGCGATCTGCTGCCCGACGGCGATGTCCTGGTGGACGTCAACTGGTCCAGCCTTAACTATAAAGATGCGTTGGCGATCACCGGCAAAGGCAAGATCGTGCGTAACTTCCCGATGGTGCCAGGCATCGATTTCGCCGGTACGGTACGCGAAAGCCGCGACGATCGTTTTAAAGAAGGCCAAAGCGTGGTGCTCACCGGTTGGGGCGTGGGTGAAAACCACTGGGGTGGCCTGGCCGAACAGGCACGAGTCTCAGGCGAATGGCTGGTGCCGCTGCCGAACGGGCTGGATGAACGCAAAGCGATGATCCTGGGTACCGCCGGCTTTACCGCCATGCTGTGCGTGATGGCGCTGGAAGAAGGCGGCGTACACCCGGATGACGGCGATATTCTGGTTACCGGTGCCAGCGGCGGCGTGGGCAGCACGGCCATCGCGATTCTGGCGGCATTGGGCTATCACGTCACCGCCATCAGCGGCCGCGAGAGCAATACCGAGTATCTGAAAGCGCTGGGCGCCAAAGAAGTCCTGTCGCGCGACGGCTACCTGGAAGCCCCGCGTCCGCTGGAAAAGCAACTGTGGGCCGGGGCGGTCGATACCGTTGGCGACACGCTGCTGGCGCGAGTCCTGTCACAGATGAATTATAACGGCACGGTCGCCGCCTGTGGCCTGGCCGGTGGCTATCACCTGCCCACCACGGTGATGCCGTTTATCCTGCGCAACGTTCGCCTGCAGGGCGTGGACTCGGTTCATACGCCGCTGCATCGCCGCCAAACCGCCTGGGAACGGCTAGCCGGTATTTTGCCGGACAGTTTCTACCAACAGGCCACCCAGGAAATCACTTTGGAACAGGCACCGGCCACCGCCGCCGCGCTGCTGAATCATCAAGTGACCGGACGCACTCTGGTTAAAATCCGCTAAAGCTTAAATCGCCCCCCGGCAACGGGGGGAACATTCGCCTGCGAAATTTCATATTTTCCCGCGCCCTCTCGCATATAGCCTGATTTCACGCCATGCTTACAACACAGATACCCCAGCATACTGTAGGGGCGTTGCATGCTGCGTCCGCGTTAATCGGGCTCAGAAGGTTACCTCCTACAGTCACTCTGACGGGAGCAGGTTTGAGTACCCGCACCTGAAAGGCGGCGGGGATGAAACGCGGAGAACACACCATGAGAAAGCCCCCTAAATTGACCGAAGCCGATGTCACGCCCGAGAGCGTGTTCCATCAGCGGCGCAAAGTGCTGCAGGCGTTGGGTATCACCGCCGCGTCGCTGGCCTTGCCGCTTAATACGCAGGCCGGTTTGCTGTCATGGTTCAAAGGCAACGATCGGCCCAAGGCCCCCGCCGGTAAACCGCTGTCATTCAGCAAGCCTGCGGCCTGGCAGGCGCAACTGGACATGACGCCGGAAGACAAAGTCACCGGTTACAACAACTTCTACGAATTCGGTCTGGATAAAGCCGATCCTGCCGCGAATGCCGGCGGCCTGAAAACCGAAGGCTGGAAAGTGCGTATCGACGGCGAGGTCGCCAAACCGATCACGTTGGACATCGATGACTTGATCAAACGCTTCCCGCTGGAACAACGCATCTACCGTATGCGCTGCGTGGAGGCCTGGTCGATGGTCGTGCCCTGGATTGGCTTTGAGCTGGGTAAGCTGATCAAGCTGGCGGAGCCGAACAGCAATGCCCGCTACGTCGCTTTCCAAACGCTGTACGATCCGGAGCAGATGCCGGGCCAGAAGGATCGTTTTATCGGCGGCGGGCTGAAATACCCTTATGTTGAAGGGCTGCGTCTCGATGAGGCCATGAACCCATTGGCCCTGCTGACCGTCGGCGTATACGGCAAAACGCTGCCGCCGCAAAACGGTGCGCCGCTGCGGTTGATCACCCCCTGGAAATACGGCTTTAAAGGCATTAAGTCGATAGTCCATATCCGTCTGGTGCGCGATCAGCCGCCCACCACCTGGAATGAATCTGCGCCGAATGAGTACGGCTTCTATGCCAACGTAAACCCGAACGTCGATCACCCACGCTGGTCACAGGCCACCGAACGCTTTATCGGCTCCGGCGGCATTCTGGACGTTAAACGCCAACCCACGCTGCTGTTTAACGGCTATGGCGAACAGGTAGCGTCGCTGTACCGCGGCCTGGATCTAAGGGAGAATTTTTAGGTGCGTTTAACTCCGGCTCATATCAAGTGGATTAAGGTCGCCATTTATCTGGCGGCATTCCTGCCTTTTCTCTGGCTGGTGCTGTCGGTGGACCAGGGTTGGTTCAGCGCCGATCCGGCCAAAGACATTCAACACTTTACCGGCAGAATGACGTTGAAACTGTTGCTGGCGACCTTGATGATTGCGCCACTGGCGCGCTATGCCCGGCAACCGCTGCTGATTCGCTGTCGTCGTCTGGTGGGACTATGGTGTTTTGCCTGGGGCACGCTGCATCTGATAAGCTATTCGACGCTGGAGCTGGGGCTGAGCAATATCGGCCTGCTGGGGCGTGAACTTGTCACCCGCCCTTACCTGACGCTCGGCATTGTCAGTTGGCTGATCCTGCTGGCGCTGGCCGCAACCTCCACGCTGTGGGCGATGCGCAAACTGGGGGCCAAATGGCAGACGTTGCATAATCTGGTCTATCTGGTGGCGATTCTGGCACCGATTCACTACCTGTGGTCGGTAAAAACCTTTTCGCCGCAGCCCTTCATTTATGCTCTGCTGGCCGTCGCGCTACTGGCGCTGCGATACAAGAAATTCCGCAATTGGTGGCGTTAAAAGCCGGAACTTTTCTGTGTTCTACCCCTCATAATGCAATATCGCCCTGGCCAGTTTACTGATTTAGGGTTGAATATCTTCGCTGATAAGACCAGTATTTAGCTGCGAATTGCTACGATATCGTTATAATGCCCGACCTTGTTCCTGTTCTCAGGGTGAATTTTCCCCTTAACAGGTGACAAATCTGTGACGTCGGGTTATTTTCTACGATGATGGTTTTATTGCCGGAGATACCAGCACAATGGCGGATAAGTTTCACATTTTGCTTCTGAACGGCCCCAATCTGAATCTGCTGGGGACGCGTGAGCCGGAGAAGTACGGCAGCACGACGTTAACAGAGATTGTTAACGGATTGGAAAACCAGGCATCCGCACTGGATATTACCCTGAGCCATCTGCAGTCTAACGCCGAACATGCGCTGATCGATCGCATACATCAGGCGCGCGGCAACACAGATTTTATTCTGATTAACCCTGCCGCGTTCACGCATACCAGCGTGGCGCTGCGTGATGCATTGCTGGCGGTGCAGATCCCGTTTATCGAGATCCACCTCTCCAACGTGCATGCCCGAGAGCCTTTCCGCCATCACTCTTACCTTTCCGATATTGCGGTAGGCGTGATTTGCGGCCTCGGCGCGGATGGCTACACATTTGCTTTACAGGCAGCGGTTAACCGTCTGTCGAAAACCCACTAATTGCTACGCAAAAGAGTACGGAATCACACTCATGGATATTCGTAAAATCAAGAAACTGATCGAACTGGTTGAAGAATCAGGTATTTCTGAACTGGAAATTTCTGAAGGCGAAGAGTCAGTTCGCATCAGCCGCGCTGCTCCAGCGCAGGCTTACCCAATGATGCCACAGGCATACGCAATGCCAGCACAGCCGCAGCCAGCACTGGCTACCGCCGTTGCCAGCGCGCCAGCCGAAACGCCTGCAGCACCAGCGGCCATGAGTGGCCACGTCGTTCGTTCCCCAATGGTCGGTACTTTCTACCGCACGCCAAGCCCGGATGCGAAAGCCTTCATCGAAGTCGGCCAGAAAGTGAACGCCGGCGACACTCTGTGCATCGTTGAAGCAATGAAAATGATGAACCAGATCGAAGCGGACAAATCCGGCGTGGTGAAAGCCATCCTGGTAGAGAACGGCCAACCGGTAGAATTTGACGAGCCACTGGTCGTCATCGAATAACGAGGCGAACATGCTTGATAAAATTGTTATCGCCAACCGTGGCGAGATCGCGCTTCGTATCCTGCGTGCTTGTAAAGAGCTGGGCATCAAAACCGTTGCCGTGCACTCGACAGCCGATCGCGATCTGAAACACGTACTGCTGGCTGACGAGACCGTGTGTATCGGTCCTGCGCCATCGGTAAAAAGTTACCTGAATATCCCGGCAATCATCTCTGCGGCTGAAATCACCGGCGCAGTGGCGATCCACCCGGGCTACGGCTTCCTGTCTGAAAACGCCGATTTCGCCGAGCAGATCGAACGCTCCGGCTTTATCTTCATTGGCCCGAGAGCCGAAACTATCCGCCTGATGGGCGACAAGGTTTCTGCCATCAATGCCATGAAGAAAGCAGGCGTGCCTTGCGTACCTGGCTCTGATGGCCCGCTGACCGACGACATGGATAAAAACCGTGCCTTCGCCAAGCGCATCGGCTACCCGGTTATCATCAAGGCATCCGGCGGCGGCGGCGGTCGTGGCATGCGCGTAGTGCGCAGCGACAAAGACCTCGAGCAATCCATTTCCATGACCAAGGCGGAGGCCAAAGCGGCTTTCAACAACGACATGGTTTACATGGAAAAATACCTGGAAAACCCACGCCATATCGAAATTCAGGTGTTGGCGGACGGTCAGGGTAACGCCATCTATCTGGCCGAGCGCGACTGCTCCATGCAGCGCCGCCACCAGAAAGTGGTTGAAGAGGCTCCGGCACCGGGCATCACCAGCGAAATGCGCCGTTATATCGGCGAGCGTTGCTCGAAGGCCTGTGTGGAAATCGGTTACCGCGGCGCGGGCACTTTCGAGTTCCTGTATGAAAACGGCGAGTTCTATTTCATCGAAATGAACACCCGTATTCAGGTTGAGCATCCGGTTACCGAGATGATCACCGGCGTGGATCTGATCAAAGAGCAGCTGCGTATCGCTGCCGGTCAGCCTTTGTCGATCAAACAGGAAGAAGTGAAGGTTCACGGCCACGCGGTAGAATGCCGTATCAACGCCGAAGACCCGAACACCTTCCTGCCTAGCCCAGGCAAGATCACCCGTTTCCACGCGCCAGGCGGTTTCGGCGTGCGTTGGGAATCTCATATTTACGCCGGTTATACCGTACCGCCGTACTATGATTCCATGATCGGCAAACTGATCACCTACGGTGAAAACCGTGACGTGGCGATTGCCCGCATGAAGAACGCCCTGGCTGAGCTGATCATCGATGGCATCAAAACCAACGTTGAACTGCAACAGCGGATCATGAGCGACGAAAACTTCCAGCACGGTGGCACCAACATCCACTATCTGGAGAAAAAGCTCGGTCTGCAGGAAACCTAAGGCAGGCTATTCGCATCGCCTGACAGAAGGCCGGTTAATCACCGGCCTTTTTCTTTACTGCTTTGGGTCACTCAATGGATGATCAAATCCATAATAGTTGTATACCCTAAATAATTGGAGTTGCATCAAGGCGGCAAAGGAGCGCATCCCGATGAGCTTACTGTAGTAAGTGATTCGGGTAAGTGAGCGCAGCCAACACAGAGGCAGCTTCAAGTATGACGGGTATATTGGAGAAACGGATGGACACACGTTTTATTCAAGCTCACCGCGAGGCGCGCTGGGCACTGGGCCTGACGCTGCTTTATCTGCTGGCCTGGGCGCTGGCAGCCTATCTGCCGGACAGCGCATCCGGTATTACCGGTCTGCCGCACTGGTTCGAAATGGCCTGCCTGTTGGTTCCGCTGCTGTTCATCGGCCTGTGTTGGCTAATGGTACGCGGCATATTCCGTGATATTTCGCTGGAGGACGGCGATGCAAACTGAAGTCATTCTGCCGCTGGTCGCCTATCTGGTGCTGGTGTTCGGGCTGTCAGTTTACGCCTATAGCCGACGCCAGAGCGGCAACTTCCTCAGCGAATATTTTCTGGGCAACCGATCGATGGGCGGCTTCGTACTGGCCATGACCTTGACCGCCACCTATATCAGTGCCAGTTCCTTTATCGGGGGCCCCGGCGCCGCCTATAAATACGGCCTTGGCTGGGTGCTGTTGGCGATGATCCAACTGCCGGCGGTTTGGCTTTCACTCGGCGTGCTGGGCAAGAAGTTTGCCATTCTGGCTCGCCGCTACAACGCCATTACCCTGAACGATATGCTTTACGGCCGCTATCAAAGTCGTCTGTTGGTCTGGCTGGCCAGCCTCAGCCTGCTGGTGGCGTTCCTGGGTGCCATGACGGTGCAGTTTATCGGCGGCGCGCGCCTGCTGGAAACCGCCGCCGGTATTCCTTACGACACCGGTTTGCTGATCTTCGGTATCAGCATCGCGCTGTATACCGCCTTTGGCGGCTTCCGCGCCAGCGTGCTCAATGACGCCATGCAGGGGCTGGTGATGCTGATCGGCACCGTGCTGCTGCTGGTTGCGGTGATTCACGCCGCCGGCGGCCTGCACAGCGCCGTGGATAAGCTGCAACAGATTGACCCCGCGCTGGTATCACCGCAGGGCGGTGAACAGATCCTCAGCCTGCCGTTTATGGCATCGTTCTGGATCCTGGTGTGCTTTGGCGTGATTGGCCTGCCGCACACGGCGGTGCGCTGCATCTCCTACAAGGACAGCAAGGCGGTGCATCGCGGGATCATCCTCGGCACCATGGTGGTCGCGGTGCTGATGTTTGGCATGCATCTGGCTGGCGCGCTGGGCCGTGCGGTATTGCCGGACCTGAAGATCCCCGATCAGGTGATCCCGACGCTGATGATCACCGTGCTGCCGCCTTATGCCGCCGGTATTTTCCTGGCGGCGCCGATGGCGGCAATCATGTCGACCATTAACGCCCAATTGCTGCAATCTTCCGCCACCATCATCAAAGATCTCTACCTTGGCGTACGCCCACAGCACATGCAGAACGAGCGCCTGATCAAACGCTTCTCCAGCCTGACCACGTTGATTTTGGGCTTGCTGGTGCTGTTGGCAGCCTGGCGGCCACCGGAAATGATCATCTGGCTGAACCTGCTGGCATTTGGCGGCCTGGAAGCGGTATTCCTGTGGCCACTGGTGCTGGGCCTGTACTGGGAACGCGCCAATGCGCAGGGAGCACTTAGCTCAATGGTGACGGGTGCGGTATGCTATACGCTATTGGCCAGCTTCAATCTGCAGCTAGCGGGGTTGCACCCTATCGTGCCTTCGCTGCTGCTTAGCCTGCTGGCGTTTTATATCGGTAACGTCATTGGCGAAAAGCGCCGAGTGGCGTCATCATTAGCCTCTTAAAGAGAATTGTTATGCCTTGGATCCAACTAAAACTGAACACCACCGGCAGCCAGGCGGAAGACCTGAGCGACGCGCTGGTTGAAAGCGGCGCCGTATCGGTCACCTTCCAGGACACCCACGACAATCCGGTGTTCGAACCGCTGCCGGGCGAGACCCTGCTGTGGGGCGACACTGATGTGATCGGGTTGTACGATGCCGAAACCGACATGGCCGACGTGGTCGCCATGCTGGAACAGCACCCGCTGCTCGGCGCCGGCTTCCGCCATAAAATTGAACAGCTGGAAGACAAGGACTGGGAGCGCGAGTGGATGGACAACTTCCACCCGATGCGCTTCGGCGAACGTCTGTGGATCTGCCCAAGCTGGCGCGACGTGCCCGACCCGAACGCGGTCAACGTCATGCTGGACCCGGGCCTGGCATTTGGTACCGGCACTCACCCAACGACTGCACTGTGCCTTCAATGGCTAGACGGCCTCGATCTGGCCGGTAAAACCATTATCGACTTCGGCTGTGGTTCCGGCATCCTGGCAATTGCCGCGTTGAAGCTCGGTGCAGCGCGCGCTATCGGCATCGATATCGATCCCCAGGCCATTCAGGCCAGCCGCGACAACGCGCAGCGTAACGGCGTTTCAGAGCGTTTGGAGCTGTATCTGCCAAAAGACCAGCCTGCCGATCTGCAGGCCGACGTGGTCGTCGCCAACATCCTGGCGGGCCCATTGCGTGAGCTGGCCCCCTTGATCGGCTGTCTGCCGAAGTCCGGCGGTTATCTGGGCCTGTCCGGCGTGCTGGCAACACAGGCGGCAAGCGTGGCGCAAGCCTATGAAGAGAAATTCACGCTGGATCCGGTCGCAGAGCGTGAAGAGTGGTGCCGCATCACCGGTCAGCGCAAGTAATCCCCTTACTGCCCTGATAAAAACCACCGCCAACGTAGCCCGTGGCGGTGGTTTTTTGTTTTCCTGTCTACGCGACGTCGGCACCCCGCGCCTTTGAAACGCCATGCCAAATTCACGTGACCCTGAATATTTTCTGCCTAAGCCTTCACCACGCGATTTCAGCATAATTCAGCCCATTCTCAATGAAAAACCCTGACAAACGACTTAAATCACTGCCGTTCTCGAGCTGAATCGAGACTCATTACAGATAAAATCCTGTTGTATTGGGAATATTTTATAGCGCACTAATTAACCAAAATCAGGCAAGCCATTGTTAAGTATATATAATATTTTTATGAATCCCGACAAACCGCATTTTTAATGGCGAATAGCGGCCAATTGGTCAAAGTTTGGCCTTTCATCTCAGCGCAAAAATGCGTAATATACGCGCCCTTGCGGACACAGTATGGTTACTCTTTGTCTATGCGCATTGGACACCACCAGCTTACAAATTGCCTGATTGCGGCCCCGATGGCCGGCATTACAGATCGCCCATTTAGGACCCTATGTCATGCAATGGGTGCTGGGATGGCTGTATCCGAAATGCTCTCCTCCAATCCGGAGGTGTGGCGGACGGATAAGTCGCGTCTGCGTATGGTCCATAGCGATGAACCAGGGATCCGCTCCGTGCAGATTGCCGGATGCGATCCGGATGATATGGCCGCCGCGGCGCGTATTAACGTGGCCGGCGGTGCACAGATCATCGACATCAATATGGGTTGCCCGGCCAAGAAAGTGAACCGGAAACTTGCAGGGTCTGCTTTGCTGCAGTACCCGGATCTGGTTAAACAGATCCTCCACGCGGTGGTTAACGCCGTGGATGTGCCGGTAACGCTTAAGATCCGCACTGGCTGGGCGCCAGAACACCGTAACTGTGTAGAGATTGCCCAACTGGCCGAAGACTGTGGTATACAGGCCCTGACTATTCATGGCCGAACCCGCGCCTGCCTGTTCAACGGCAACGCGGAGTACGACAGCATTCGGGCAGTTAAGCAGAATGTTTCCATTCCGATTATCGCGAATGGTGACATTACTGACCCGCATAAAGCCAGAGCAGTGCTCGACTACACTGGGGCTGATGCCCTGATGATAGGCCGCGCTGCTCAGGGGAGACCCTGGATCTTCCGGGAAATCCAGCATTATCTGGACACTGGGGAACTGCTGCCCCCTCTGCCACTTGGCGAGGTTAAGCGTTTGTTGATAGGGCATATTCGGGAATTGCACGGCTTTTACGGCCAAGGCAAGGGATTCCGGATTGCTCGTAAGCACGTATCCTGGTATCTCCAGGAGCACGCCCCGAATGACCAGTTTCGGCGCACATTCAACGCCATAGAGGATGCCAGCGAACAGCTGGAGGCGTTGGAGGCATATTTCGAAAATCTTGCGTAACAAAAAAGAGCTGACAGAACTATGTTCGAACAACGCGTAAATTCTGACGTACTGACCGTTTCAACCGTGAACTCACAGGATCAAGTGACTCAAAAGCCTCTGCGTGACTCGGTTAAACAAGCACTGAAGAACTATTTTGCTCAACTGAATGGTCAAGACGTTAACGATCTGTATGAGCTGGTATTGGCTGAAGTTGAACAGCCACTGTTGGACATGGTGATGCAATACACCCGTGGCAACCAGACCCGTGCAGCCCTGATGATGGGCATCAACCGCGGTACGCTGCGTAAGAAATTGAAAAAATACGGCATGAACTGATACTAGTCAGTTGGCATGTTGAAAAGGCGCAACCTCGCAAGAGGCGGCGCCTTTTTCTTGTGGGCCGTCCCATCAGAACGCAAAAAAGGCGCTTTTCCCTCAGGAGCAGCGCCTTTGTGTTTATTAAGCCTTATTAAACCGCGTGATGATGGCCGTGGTGGTGGCCGTCATCTCCCGACTCATCCA
The DNA here is from genome assembly GCF_046531865.1 of Serratia sp. AXJ-M. NCBI lineage: Bacteria > Pseudomonadati > Pseudomonadota > Gammaproteobacteria > Enterobacterales > Yersiniaceae > Serratia > Serratia sp. AXJ-M. Next base: position 4,742,734 of record NZ_CP059394.1, read on the forward strand.
TCCGTTTTGCTCGCGGTTGCGCGTACAGGAAGTACACCAGCAGGGAAATCACTATCAACCCAAGCGTAATCAACAGCACGGTTGGCGGGGTGCATGAACCGAGATAGAGGCAAACCAATACGCAAATAGGCACCAGTACCTTGAACCACGGCATGCGGTAAGTCCCTTGCATCTTTTTCTTGCGCACCACAAAGATACCGACAATCACCGCCAGATACTGCAGCAGACGACAAACCGTTGCGACCTCCACCAGCAGTACAAAGGACTCTTTCGACATCGCATTCGCCAAGACGATAAAGATGATAGTCACCACCAGCATCGCAATGATCGACTTGGCCGGTACGCCGCGTTTGTTATTGGCACCGGCTGACTCTGGCAGAAAGCCATCCACCGCCAGCGGCACCAGATTTCGCGGCCCGGCAAAGCACATGGCCAGACCGATACCAAACAGGGCAACCACCGACCCTAAGGACATGATCGCACGAGCGCCATTGCCCAGAACCATCCCCACGCTGTCCGCCACGGAGTTATCGGAAAACGCCAGATGCTCGCCCCCCATAGACCCGATAATGGAAGCAAACAGCAGGAAATAGAGCGCCGTGACCGATAACAGCACCAGAATGATCGCCCTTGGGATATCGCGAGTAGGGTTTTCCATATCTTGCGAGGCCACGCCAATATTCTCGAAACCCACCATCGCGTAAAACAACAGCAGGAAGCCGCCTGAAAATTCTGCCGAGGTCAAATGGCCAAACGCGGGCACTTCAACCCCGGTCGACTGTGCCACCAACCCTGGCACATCGGTAAAATTAGCCAGGTCGAAATGGCTGAAAGAGACCAGGATGCAACTGATTAATGCCGCCAATACCAGCCAACTGCTCACGCGGGTAAACACCGACATCACTTTTACCGAGATCAGGTTGATACCGCAAAGCACGCAGGCAAAAGCGATACTGATCATCGCCGAGTTGGCTGGCGCCAAATGGATACCTAACGCGGTCGTAATGATCCCCGGCAATGCGGCCACCTGTACTGCCAATGCTACGCAGGCGGCAAGAAAACGCATAAAGCCAATGTTAAATCCCAGGAAAGGACCAAAAGTGGCGCTTACGTAAACGTACACCCCGCCGGTTTTAGTAAAAATCCCGGCCATTTCGGCAAAAGCCAATGCCATGATCAGCGCCAGAACGGCACAGACCACCAGTACCGGAAACAGGTTCATACCGAGTTCAGAATAAGCTTTGCCGGGGGTGATGAAGATCCCTGCCCCCAGCAGGCAGTTAATGCCGAACAGGACTATCGTCCCGAACTTCATTTTGCCCGAGGTCGTTGTTTGAGTGCTCATTATTCACCTTTGCGAGACAAAGCGCCCAGGCACCAGCATTAGGTGCCCGGACGCTCAGTAAGAAGGTCTGTCAAAGCAAAGACGGGAGTAGCTCAGAACATCGGCAGCAACGGGGCCTGCCGGCACGCTGAGCACTGACGTCAGTGTGTTTGACGTCCCCATTGGGATACGGCGTGAATGCCGTCAGGAAGCGCTCAGCAGAGCACGGACTCATGGGTAGTGGCGTTGGCCTTTAGCTGGTCAACAATGTTGCGAATGTCCTGCGCCAGCAGGTTCATCAATGTGGTGCTGACGCCGTAGCGGATCAGAACGCGCATGATGATGGTGTTTTGACGGTTGCTCGGTAGCGGATATGCCGCCGTTTGCCAGCCGCGCTGTTTCACCTGGTTTTGCAAATCATACAGGGTGAAGCCTTTTACATCGTCTTTCAGGGTAAAGACCACGCCAGGCAACCCCCCTTCGCTGCTGTACAGCATTTCAAATTCTGGGAAGTCGGCCAATTTATGCGCCAGGAACTTGCCGGTATCCACACAGGTCTGCTGGATCTCGGAATAACCTTCTTTGCCCAGACGCAGCAGTTGGTAGTACTGAGCAATGACGGAACCGCCGGGACGGCTGAAGTTGAGGGCGAAAGTCGCCATGTTGCCGCCGAGATAGTTAACGTAGAACACCAGGTCGTCAGGCAAGTCTTGTTTTTCACGCCATACCACCCAACCCAGACCCAGCGGGGCCAGGCCGTATTTATGGCCGGAAGAGTTGATGGATTTTACGCGCGGCAGACGGAAGTCCCAAACGATGTGGCTTTGCTCTTCGACGAAAGGCGCAATAAAGCTGCCGGATGCCGCATCAACGTGGATCGGAATATCCAGGCCACGCTCTTTCTGTAGCTTGTCCAGCGCATTGGACAGGCCAAGCACGTCTTCGTACACCAGCGTAAAGGTCGTCCCGAAAGTCGGCACCACACCGATGGTATTTTCATCGATGTAATTAACCATGTCGTCGGGGTGGGCGCACAGGGCGCCTTCGCGGATGGGCACCTCGCGGTGCTCGATCTCAAAATAGGTGCAGAATTTTTTCCAGCAAATTTGTACCGGGCCAGTGACCAAGTTTGGCTTGGAAGTGTCCAGCCCTTTTGCCTTGCGTTTTTGCTGCCAGTTGCGTTTCAACGCCAAACCGCCCAACATTGCCGCTTCGCTGGACCCCACGCAGGAAGTACCAATCGAATTATTCACGTCTGGCGCATGCCACAACCCCGCCAGCATTTTTGTACAGCACACTTCAATTTTTGCCGTTTCTGGGTACAACTCTTTATCAATCAGGTTTTTTACCGATCCCAGCTTCATCAGTTCGTCGACTTCGGGCTCTGACCAGGTGGTGCAGAACGTCGCCAAATTCTGTTTTTCATTGCCGTCTAGCATTAAACGATCTTTAATCAAATTCAAAACAGAACTCGGGCAGCTGGATGATTCTGGGATCTTTCCCTCAGATAAAGTGTGTTGAGCCACCTCAGTGGAATAGATAGGCATATATTGATTAGTCATAATAAATCACCTCTTTTTATTTGATGTGTTTTCATGAAAGTTGCCGTGGAAACCGCTAATAATTACGCTTCGACTTACCTCCTTAAGGAATTAATATTGGTTGTCATCCCAGCCTTATACATTCCGACCATCGTGATTAATCTTACGATGGCCGGCCCTATTACCTGCTATTTACACGACATATTCTCTATTGCCGCATGTAAGCGATTCAACGTTTTTTCTTTTCCCAATACGGCCAGACAATCATTTAACGATGGTGTATCTTTCGCCCCGAGAATAAATAATCGCAACGGCATATTGATGTCTTTTAACGACGTGCCGAATTCCTTGGAAATATCGCCAATCACTTGGTTAATCTCGGCACTTTGCCAGTCGTTTATCGCGGAGAAGCGCTGATAGATTTCACAGAAAACCGTCGGATGTGCCGAGGCAAGCAACTGCTGGTAAGTTTCCTGGTTGTTACACTGATATTCACCGTAATAACTACGGCAGGCTTCCGCCATTTCCTTCATCGTTCTGGCTCGGGTTTTTAACAGCATGACAACCCGTTCCAGCGGTGGGCCGTCCTCCGTACTGATAGCCAGCCGTTGGAGTTGCCATTGCAAATCGGGTAATAAATGTTCGGCCGTAGCGGCAGCGATATAATGCTTGTTGAGCCACAGTAATTTCTCTGTATTGAACGCGCTCGGTGAGTTGCTGACATTGTTAATATCGAAAAGAGAGATCATCTCATCCAAAGAGAAAATTTCCTTATCCTGATGCCCCCACCCCAAACGCACTAAATAGTTACGCAATGCCTCAGGTAAAAAACCTTCCTCTTGGTATTGCATAACGTTGGCTGCACCGTGGCGCTTGGAGAGTTTTTTACCGTCATCCCCGAGTATTGGCGAAACATGAGCAAACACAGGCGGCTCCAGCCCCAACGCCCGGTAAACATAAATTTGCTTCGGTGTATTATTGATATGTTCTTCGGCGCGGATGATATGCGTCATCTGCATGTCGATATCATCGACCACCACACAAAAATTATACGTTGGCCAACCGTCGGTGCGGCGAATAATAAAGTCATCAAACTCGCTGTTGCTGAATTCAATACGTCCGCGGATCATGTCGTCCCAGGCCACAATACCCTGCTGTGGGCTTTTCAAACGCACCACGTGAGGCAGGCTGGGATCGTGCCCCAGATGATGCAGACAGTGGCGGTCGTAAATGAAGTTCTCTTTGTTCTTTTCCTGCTGAGCCTTGAGTGCATTCAAGCGCTCCTCGCTGCAGTAGCAGCGGTAGGCCTGCCCAGACGCCAACAGTTGATCGACCACCTCGTTGTAACGCTCCAGGCGTTTAGTCTGGTAGAAGGGGCCTTCGTCCCAATACATACCCAACCACTTCATCGAGTCCAGGATGGCGTCGACTGCACCCTCCTTTTCCCGTTCCACGTCGGTATCTTCAATACGCAGAATAAATTTGCCGTGATTATGGCGTGCATAAAGCCAGGAATAGAGAGCTGTTCTTGCCCCGCCTACGTGTAAAAAACCCGTTGGGCTGGGCGCAAACCTTGTTCTTACGCTCATTAGAGAACTCCTTATTATTGAATAAAACCCCAAATAATGAGCATTGCATCAAGGTGATAAACACATTCATCAACCCTGAAGCAACTTCAAGCATTGCGGGGTTAAAACAGCGCCAGAGATAACACCTGCCAATATCAGGTGGCATTTCAAGCCATGCCCATGAGGTTCATTAACCGCTTGCCAATAAAGCCGTTGGATGTTGTATTGAATAAGAGAGATATTGCAATAATGTTTGTGTTCTAACCTCTGGCTTTTCCACCTTTATTATTTTCTCTATCTCTTTCAACATGCCAGGAGAAACATTTTTACATTCTATATAGCTTAATCTTTCATCCTTATTCTCTAATCGAAAAGAAAGACGTCTGATAGCATCAATAATATTTTGAGGGACGGTGCAAATCTCTCTTCCAAGACGAACAAACCCCTGCACGCTACTTTGCTTAGCAATTAAAGTGGTATGAGTGATCTCTGGTGAGAATCGCACAAATAAATAACCGGGGAACAATGGAGTGGTGTGAGTTCTAAACGAATTTTTCCGATCGGCACGTAATGTTAACCTGGTTTTCATTGGCATATAACATTCAACACCAATACGTTCTATTTCATCAATAACCTTCGCATGTAATCTGGAACGATAGCAAATGAGATACCATGAGTACATTTCTGCCCCTTATTCATTTCATTGCTTGTGATGGAAAACCAATCCATTGCTTATCAGGCGAATGGAAATAGCCATCCGCAGCCATTGTTCTTAGGAACAAAGCTGAATAAGCACATTAGTTTTCATTGATCAGATGGCTATTTTCGCCAGGAAATAATCCCCAGGCGTTATCAGGAGTTTGGATAGGGTATTTATCGAGATTGGGTCTAGTCAGAGTACAAGTTGGCGTTTTACCAATGCAGTAGCAGTGAGCGATCCCACTGAGTTTTTGAAAATTTCATTTTGACCACCAGCACTACGCCAAAAACAATATTCCCTCTTGAGATAAAAATCCAGTGCAAGAATCCACAGACGCAATTTTACTGGCTGAGAATTTTAAATGGGCATTAAAATAAAATGAAATGTATCACCCTGTATCAAAAAGTTTCCCTCTGATTTTATTTTAATAAAAAAAACAATAAAAACAAAATTTTGAGAAAAGATGACCATTAAAAATCAATAGTACTAACACCTTCTGTTGCAGGGGAAAAAATCCACAAACGCATAATGCATATGAACTGACTTCGCCATGATATAAAACAAAGATCAAACTTTATATCCCACCGTATTTCCGCGCATTTACATGCTTATTTTTTGATCTTCTCTCGCATGTTTTGCACAAAAGCAAACCAACGAAAATGCGTCGTTCTCTTCCCATGGGAATCGGAATATTCGGATCCTCCCCCTGATGTTGTGTGGTAAAATGCCCCGTCTTGGACCGCCTTCGCTGGCCTACAGCCCTCCTCCCGAAGCCTGATAGCAGCGCGAACCGCCCTTCGAGTGTAAAGATTTAGTCAATTATGGAATCTGGCTAAACCATAGTGGTATCTGGGTGTCTGAGTGGTTGTATCGCAATTGAGTGGATCTTTATGCGTTACAGGTTGCTGCCCCCTTAAACGCATAAATGAGTTCATATGAAGCGTCCGCAAAAATTCAAATCGGCCCTGCTGCATCCGCGCTACTGGTTTACCTGGTTCGGCCTGGCCTGCTTATTCCTGTTGGTCCAACTCCCCTACCCGGTGCTGCACAAGCTCGGCGTGTGGATGGGCCGCACCTCGATGCGCTTTCTGAAGCGCCGCGTTTCCATCACCCGCCGCAACCTGGAACTGTGCTTCCCGGATATGGACGAGGCTCAGCGCGAGCGTAAAGTGGTCGGCAACTTCGAATCCCTCGGCATGGGCCTGCTGGAAACCGGCATGGCCTGGTTCTGGTCAGATAAGCGCGTCAAACGTTGGTTCAACGTTTCCGGCATCAACCACCTGAAAATGGCGCAGCAGAACCAGCGCGGTGTGTTGGTGATTGGCGTGCACTTTATGTCGCTGGAGTTGGGTGGCCGTGCCATGGGCCTGTGTCAGCCAATGATGGCGATGTACCGCCCACATAACAATAAAGCGATGGAATGGGCGCAGACCAAAGGTCGCATGCGTTCCAACAAGGCGATGCTCGATCGCAAAGATCTGCGCGGCATGGTTCATGCCCTCAAGCGCGGCGAGGCCGTATGGTTCGCCCCGGACCAAGACTACGGCCCACGCGGTAGCGTGTTCGCTCCACTGTTCGCCGTCGATCAGGCTGCCACCACCAGCGGTACCTTTATGCTGGCGCGCATGGCCAAGCCGGCGCTGGTGCCGGTGGTTCTGATCCGCCGCGAAAAAGGTCGGGGTTATGACCTGCTGATCCAACCTGCGCTGGAAAATTATCCTATCGGCGATGAGATTGCCGCGGCGGCTTACATGAATAAAGTGGTGGAAAAAGAGATCATGCGCGCACCTGAGCAATACATGTGGCTGCATCGTCGCTTTAAAACCCGGCCAATCGGGGCTCCGTCATTGTACTGAGCCCAAAAACCATATTTATCAGCCCGGCCAATGCCGGGCTTAGTTTAGTGGCAAACACCCGAAAAATGGGATTTTCGGATGTTTGGGGGAAACCGAAGGCATAATCCTTTGTTTTTAACCGAATCATCATCATGATTTTAGTCACACAGAATTCCCTCCACAGTCTGAGCCCGGCCAATGCCGGGCTTTTTTGTGCGCCGGATTTAAAAAATTGCGGATGAGCGCCGATCTTTGCTGTAACCTCCTTTTTTACCCGCACAGGAAAAGGAAATGATGAAAGCTCAAGTCCGTATTGCTCTGGTCGGTGACTACCAACCTCAGGCCATTTCTCACCAGGCCATCCCCATTGCTCTCCAGCTCACCGCCTCCCATCTTAACGTCGACATTCAATCCCACTGGCTGCCCACAGAAACCATTACCGACACGTCGGTTCTGCAGGACTACGATGCCATCTGGGTGGTACCCGGCAGCCCGTATAATCATGACGATGGTGCCTTTATGGCTATCCGCCATGCGCGCGAGCAAAACGTTCCCTTCCTGGGCTCTTGCGGTGGTTTCCAATATGCGATCGTAGAGTACGCCCGTAACGTGATGGGCTGGCACGATGCCGGGCATGCGGAAACCGACAGCGGGGGTCGGTTGGTAATAGCTCCCCTGAGCTGTTCGCTGGTTGAAAAAAGCGGGGTCATTATTTTCCAATCCAATACGCTGGCAGCCCGTGTCTACGGCAAGCTGGAAACGCACGAAGGCTACCACTGCAACTTTGGCGTCAACCCGGAGTTTGTCGCCGATCTGCAACGGCACCCGCTGATAATCAGCGGCCACGACGGTGAAGGTGACGTTCGCTCGGTGGAGCTACCGGGACACCGTTTTTACGCGGCCACGCTGTTTCAGTCCGAACGTGCGGCATTGCGAAACGAGCTTTCGCCACTGGTGGTGGAACTGATCAGGACCGCGGCAACGGCCTGATAGCCCCTGGGAGGGTCATGGCATAATGGCCCTCCTTGCCTTAATTCCAAACAGGGCCAGGAAAATAAGATAGCGTAAGCTGGTTTGTGATAAAGAAACTTAATTCATTCCAAATTAATTGTTCCGTCATGCGCATGCCATATTTTCACACGCCGACCCGACAATAATCTGATAATGCTCTTATTTATTACTAAATAATATATCATTAGAAACCCTGCAGTTTGATGCAAAAATTGTACTCGCGGAGAACCTGGCGATAAATCTGAAGTAGCAAGAATAGCAATAAATTATTGTCATTTTTGATAGGAGATCAGAAGTAAATGAAGCCATCATTACAACGACAACATCCCCTCATAAATTTTTCAGAAAAAAAACGCCGACAACACAATAAAAATAAACCAATTAAGATCAATACATTACACATAAAAAACCCATCAAGACCTCAGAAACCCCCTTGATAACCCCCCTTATTTTTTCTCGTCAAACAATTGAAAATATCTATTTATATCGTTACTAACGATACACAAAGAAATAAATTAAACACAAAACAATTCAATCGCAAACAAATCCAATTTAAATTATTCAAACAAACAATTTAAAATAGTTAATGTGAAATTGGGCGAATTTACCATCACCTCTTATAATGTTCGAGTACTTACCGACTACGCACCTATTTAAGTCGACTCTTTCCTATTTTTATGGAGGTGGTTCCGTGTCCGCTTATTCTCTCACGACGGTACAACAGGCCGTATGGCTCGACCAGACATTAAATCCTGATATTCCTCTCTATAATGTGGGGTGTTTATGGCGAGTGGAGCGGGAGATCTCTTTCCCTCTGTTTAAAGAAGCCATCCAACAGGTTCAGCAACGGCATGATGCATTGCAAACCACCCTGAAGGAAACACCGCAAGGCATCATTCAGCAACCTCTTTCTCAAAGATCCATTGAACTTCACTACACCGACTTTTCGCAGCAAGAAGATGCCGCCAGCCTGGCGCAGAACCATCTGCGTGACATGTTTATCCAACCTTATCAACTCTATGAAGACCTGCTCTGGCGCTGCCATTTAACCAAAATCGATGATTCAACTACGCTATGGTTATTGGCCTCGCACCATCTGATTGCCGATGGCACCTCGATCTCTTTATTAAGCCGTATGATCATGGATCGCTATAAGCAATTAAAAGCTGGGGATAAAAGTGAGGCCAGCAAGTCACACTACGGGGATTTCGTCGTTAGCGATCAGGCTTATCTCCAGTCGTTACGTTATCAACGCGACCGTGACTGGTGGCTGGAACGTTTTGCAACGGCACCAGCTTCTGTGCTGGAGCGGCGACCACATTACACAGAGCAGCAAGCCTATCCCAGCAGTCAAATCATCAAGCGTTTACCGCGTGAACGTTTCCTGCGGTTGGAGCAATATGCAGCTCAGCACGGCGGTTCGGCCATGCATTTTATGGTGGCTCTGTTGGCAAGTTGGTTCGCCCGAATTTGGCAGATGGATAATGTCACCCTGGGCGTCCCGGTGCATAACCGCAGCACTCAGGATCATAAACAAACGCTGGGCATGTTCTCCTCCATGATCCCACTCAATATCGACGTGGATCTGCAGCAGCCCTTTCACCACCTGCTGCGACAAGTGGGCAGCGAGCTGCGCAGATGCTATCGCCACCAGCGCTTTCCCATTGCCGAACTGAACCGTCAGTTGAACCTGCATCAACAGGGAAGACGCCAGCTGTTTGATATCAGCTTTTCGCTTGAGGCCTTCCCAACCGATATCGAGCTGGAGGGAAGCCAGTTCAAGGTAGAAAACATCCATCATGGCTATGAACAGCTGCCATTGGGTATCTATCTGCGCCATTACCACCCGAGTGACGATCCGCTGCTGGAGTTCAACCTCAACCAAGCCTGGTTTAGCGATAAAGACGGTGAACGTATCGCCAGCCGCATCCTGCAAATGCTCGATAGCCTGTTAGAAGGCGATCCTGACCTGCCCCTGGGTCAATTGCCGCTGTTACTGCCCGTTGAACGGCAACAGATTTTTGGCGAATGGAATCATACGCAGCAATCCTGGGCCATGCCGCAGGGCATTCATCAATTTTTAGAGCAACAGGTTCTGCGCACGCCTAACGCCCCGGCACTGTGCTATGAGCAACAACAGGTAAGCTATCTGCAGTTGAATCAGCAGGCGAACCAGTTTGCCGGATTCTTGCGTCAGCAAGGGATACAGCCGGACGATCGCATCGCGGTTTGCGTCAACCGCAGCCCGGAGATGGTGATGGCGCTGTATGCCATTTTAAAATCGGGGGCCGCCTATGTGCCAATCGATCCTGACTACCCGCAGGATCGCTTGCGCCATATGCTGCAGGATTGCGGCGCGAAATTCGTGCTGATTGACGAGGCCGGTGAGCAGGCGCTGCATTCGATCCATGACGTCGTTATTCCGCGTCTGCACCTGCAGCATGATAGTCATCGCTGGCAACAGGGAGCCACGGAAAACCTTGCCCCTTTGGCATCCGATCCGCAACGCAGCCTGGCTTATGTGATTTATACCTCAGGCTCGACAGGAAAACCCAAGGGCGTGATGAATGAACATCGGGGCGTGATCAACCGCCTGCTTTGGACGCAGCAAGCCTATCCTCTGACGCATGACGACGTGATACTGCAAAAAACGCCGTTCAGTTTCGACGTTTCAGTTTGGGAATTCTTCTGGCCGCTGATGGTGGGTGCGCAACTGGTCATTGCCAAACCCGGCGGCCATCAGGACCCCGACTATCTGAGCGCCTGCATCGCACAAAACCGCGTCACCACGCTGCATTTTGTCCCTTCGATGCTGCAATTATTCCTGCGGCATGGCGAAATGACACAGTGCGCGTCCCTGCGTCGCATACTCTGCAGCGGCGAAGCCTTGCCCCTGGCGACAGTGCAACGCTGCCTGCAACAGTTGCCTCAGGCGCAATTGTACAACCTCTACGGACCGACGGAGGCCGCAGTAGATGTTTCGAGTTGGCAATGTCTGCCCAATGACGAACGGCCGTTGGTGCCGATCGGCAAACCCATCGCCAATACGCAGCTCCATATTCTGGACCATCAGCTACAGCCGCTGCCACCCGGCGTCGCCGGCGAACTCCATATCGGCGGTATCCAGGTCGCCCGCGGTTACCTTAACCGCCCGGAATTGAACGCCGAGCGTTTTATTGCCGACCCCTTTAGCCCCGAGTCCGATGCACGTTTGTATAAAACCGGCGATCTCGCCCGCTGGCTGCCGGATGGCAACATTGAGTACCTTGGCAGAAATGATTTCCAGGTCAAGATCCATGGGGTACGTATTGAATTGGGTGAAATCGAACAGCAACTGCGGCAGTGCACAGGTGTGGAAGATGCTGCAATACTGGCAAAGGAAGACGGACAGGGCGGAAAACGGCTGATAGCCTACGTGGTGGCACCGGACGAGAATGTCCATTCGACACAGTGGCGTCAGCAGTTGCAACAGCAGTTACCCGATTTTATGGTGCCCTCCAGCTTTGTCAGGCTGAAAGCATTACCCCTCTCGCCTAATGGGAAGCTGGATCGCAAAGCCCTGCCTGCCCCCGCACCGGTTACGCAAGTTTCACTGCGCTATGAAGCGCCCCAAACTGCGTTGGAAAAACAGCTTGCCGAACTCTGGTCCGAACTGCTGGGCGTTGCGCAAATTGGCCTGGACGATGATTTCTTTGAGCTCGGCGGCCACTCGCTGCATGCCATTCAACTGCTGGTCAAACTGAAACGCCGTGGCTACCCGGTGGTGATAAAAACGCTGTTCGCTCATCCGTCGTTACGCGCCCAAGCGCAAGCACTGGCCAGCGAGAAGGACTCTGACATTGATGCACCGATTACGGCAGCACCGCTACAACAGCTGTTGGCGCGACTGAACCAAACCAGCCTGGCCTTCAAGCAGGTACTGCGGCTTAACCGCACCCAGGCCGCCAACGATATCTGGATGGTTCATCCTGCGGTCACCGGCTGCGATATTTACCACGATCTGGCCAGTTCGCTGGAGGGTGAGTTTAACGCCTTTGGCATTAACAATTACAACCTGTTTATGCCAACGCCCATCACGTCATTACGCGAATTGGCATCATATTATCTCGGCCATATGAAACTGGCTCCCAGCCGCCCCGTGCGCCTTTTGGGGTGGTCGCTAGGGGGGCTGATTGCGCTTGAAATGGCGGCGCAGCTTGAAAGTCGCGGCTTTAGTGACGTGCAGGTCTTCCTGCTGGATACCTTCTACCAAACCGCCTTCCAGCTCCGCAGCGAACCGGGCCTGCTGGCGGCCATGCTGGCGATGCTGGGCATTGATGGCGAGGCCGCCGCCAGAGCGCTACGGGCGGAGCCTACGGAGTTATCTTTGAATAAGGAAAGGCTCAGTGCGCCATTGAGGCACGCACGGATCACGCTATTCAAAGCCACGGAAGACGTGAATTTGAGTATGAGCGACCAAGGGGATGGGCGCGAGCTGCTGGCGATTGCCGACAACGGGCTGTCATCCATCAGCCCGTCTTTGCAGATACAGCCTCTGGCTTGTAACCACCACTCTATTATTTTCAGCCATGAGGAAATCGGTCGTGTTCTGCGCGAGTCTACGCGAGCGCCCGCCGCATCGACCGGTATCCGTTAACGTTCCCCCGCCTGCGGCGCTTGTGCCGCAGGCTCACCACATCAGTTGCCCTATCAGTGGGGCGGCAATCACCGTGATAATCCCCGCCAGCATCATCACCAGGCTGGAGACGACGCCTTCTTCCTGCCCCATCTCATAGGCTTTCGCGGTACCGGCGCCGTGCGACGAAGCCCCCAGCCCGGCCCCTTTCGCCAGACTGCTGCGCACTGACAGCCGCAGAAACAGGATGTCCCCCACCGCCATACCGAATACTCCGGTGATCACCACGAACAGCGCCACCAGATCCGGCTGGCCGCCCATCTGTTTGGCGGCCTCCAGTGCAAACGGCGTGGTGATGGATCGCACCGCCAGGCTGCGTTGCACTTCTTCCGGCAAGGTCAGCAGGCGAGCCAGCCACACCGAGCTGTAAACCGCCACCAACACCGCCGTTAGCACCCCGGCGCTGAGCGATAACCAATGGCGACGAATGATATGCAGATTTTCGTAGACCGGCACCGCGAAGGCGATGGTCGCCGGCCCCAATAGCCATAGCAGCCAGTGCGTTTCACCGATGTAGTCTTGGTAGGAAATATGGGTCACCACCAGCAGCAGCACCAGGATCATCGGCGTCAACACCAATGGCATCAGCAGCAGGGTACGACGGCGCCGGTAGAGTTTTTTATTGGCGAAGTACAACACCAGGGTTGCCAGAAAGCAGGCGAGGCTAAGGATAAAATCATTCATCGCGTTGTTTACGCCGTTGCAGCCAGACTTCCAGTCTATAGACGCGATCGACCACCAATCCGGTCGCGCCCAGCGTTAGCATGGTGCTGATGGCAATCACCAGGAAAATTTTCCAGCCCTCCACCATTAACAGCTGGGCATAGTTCACCACGGCCACCACCGCTGGAACAAAGAACAGCAGCATCTCGGCCAGCAACCAGCGCGAACCGGCCTTGACCCAGTTCAGCGGCAGAATGCGCAACAGGATCAGCGCCAACAACATCAACATGCCAACAATGTTGGCGGGCAGCGGCAGATGGAACTGCTGCACCAATCGGTCAGCAATCAAAAATAACACTGCATATAAAGCAACCTGGATCGGCACCTGCAGCCGGTTCAACAAAGAGGGAGCAGCGTGGCGGAACGCCAATAACATGGGGGAAGGCCTTAAACAAAAAATTCACGGTTTACAGTATACGCAGCCAGGAAACCTCGCCTGAAATGAATTAAAATTATCGACATCATGCCATCAGGGAATAGTTTCCCGACGGTACTTCCCCCAGGAGAATCCAACGTGGATGTCCGCACCCTGCGCTACTTCGTGGAAGTGGTGCGCCAGCAAAGCTTTACCCGCGCGGCGGAGAAACTGTTCGTCACCCAACCGACCATCAGCAAGATGCTGCGCCATTTGGAAGAAGAACTGGAATGCACGCTGCTGATCCGCGAAGGCCGCAAACTGCACCTGACCGACAGCGGGCAAGCGGTATACCAGCGCGGGCTGGCGATCATTGATGAGTTCCGCCAATTGGAGGCGGAGCTGGAAGACATCAGTTCGGTTAAAAAAGGCGTGCTGCGGCTGGGTATTCCCCCCATGGTCGGCCGGCAGATTGCCGATCTGATCCGTCAATTCCGCCAAACCTACCCTGGCATCGAACTGAAAATCTCCGAGCTGGGTGGGCTGTCGGTGGAGCAGGCGGTGATGTCCGGCGAGCTGGATCTGGCGATGACCATACTGCCGGTCGATTCGGATCAACCACTGACCTTCCTGCCGTTACTCGTCCACCCCATGTGCGTGGTTGCGCCGCGCACGCCACACTGGCTTAATCGCACCAGCATCAATATCACCGAGTTGGCTAACTGGCCGATCCTGCTTTATAACGAGGACTTCGCGCTGTACAAAATGCTGATGAAAGCGTTCCGTCACGCCGGGTTTGAGCCACAGATTGCGGTGCGCAGCGGACAGTGGGATTTTTTGGCTTCGATGGTACAGGCCGGGGTCGGCATCGCCACCCTGCCGGAGCCGGTCTGCCAATGGCTGGATAAGGAAAACCTGATCTGGCTGCCGCTGGAACCCCGTATGGAATGGAAAGTCGGGTTGATCTGGCGGCAGGGCAGCTACCTGTCGCACAGTGCACAGGCCTGGATAGCCTGCTGCCGCGACTACTGGCCCGCAGCCAGTACCAGTCACCACAAATAACAAGGGCCGCATATGCGGCCCCAGACTGCTGATAATTCCTTTGTACTTAAAAGTCATGGATTGTGTGCTGATAAAAACAAAGGATGATGTCTTCAGTTTTACCCCAAACACCCGAAAACCACGCTTTTCGGGTGTTTGTCATCAAATCAGGGCCGCATATGCGGCCCCGTGAGTATTATCCTTCTCGCTCTATCAACAGCGCTTCCAGCAGGTCGAGATCGTGCAACAGCTTCTGCAGCGTCTCGTTGCTGATTTTTTGCGTAGCGCGCAGGTGATATAGCTCCCCACGCTCAGCGCGTAGCGCCGTCAGGCGGAAACGTCGCTCGAGGTTCTCCAGCATCAGCGCATTCTCGATATCGTCCTTGGTGGTGATACGGCGCCGCAGCGTCCCCACCACTCGCGAACTGATCTCTTTCAGCACCTGCGGATCGAGGTTTTCCTCGGTATCAACCGCCAACCGCTCTTCCATTTTGTTGATGCTTTCGATCGCCACTTCAGCCGCCATGGCGATTGCCATCCGCTCTTCGCTTTTGCTGACGCTCTTATCCGCCACCTGAACGCCGCGCAGCAACAGCGGCAGCGCCAGTACGCCGGCAATCAATGAAAGCAGGATCACCCCAGCGGCGATAAACACCAACTGGTAACGCGCCGGGAAGGCGGTGCCGTCACTCAGCAACAGCGGAATTGATAGCACACCGGCCAGCGTAATCGCCCCGCGTACCCCGGCAAACGACGCTACCCACAGTTCGCGGGTGGTGTAATCGCCGAACTGCAACGGCCGTTTTTTCATAAAGCGACGGCTGGCGTTTTTCATCAGCCACAGCCAGGTAAAACGCAATACCAGCAGCGCCGCGTAGATAATCGCTACGTCGGCAAACAGGTACCAGGTCTGAATGGTCGGATCCAGCTCCGCCTGCAGGATGGAGGTTTCCAGGATCCCCGGCAGCTGCAGGCCCAACATGATGAATACCATGCCGTTGAACACAAACTCCAGCATCGCCCAGACGCTGTTGGCGCGCAGGCGCATCGCCAGCGGCGCGTTGCGGATCACGCCGGACTGGCTGATGGTCATCCCCGCTGCCACCGCCGCCAGGATGCCGGACACGCCAATGTGTTCGGCAATCAGGTAAGAAGCAAAAGGTAACAGCAGCAGGAAGACTATCTGCGTCGCCGGGTCATCGCCGCTCCAGCGGCTCATGATCCGCAAAGATTTACTGTAGAGCCAGGTGACCGCTACACCGGCCAGCAGGCCGCCGATCGCCACCTTGAGAAACTCAAGGGTCGCGCCGCCCACGGTAAACACCATGGTGCCCATCGCCACCGCGATAGCGAATTTGAGTGAGACCAGGCCGGACGCGTCGTTCATCAGCGCCTCGCCTTCCAGCACGCCCATGATCGGCTTCGGAATACGCCCTTTACCGACGATGCCGGACAGCGCCACGGCATCCGTTGGCGACAGCACCGCCGCCAGCGCAAACGCCGCCACCAGAGGAATGCCCGGCACCATGGCGTAAATCAGATAACCGACGCCGACCACGGTGATCAGCACCAATACCAGCGCCAGGCCAAGAATTTCACGACCGTGGTGCAAAAACTCCCGCGTCGGGGTTTTCCAGCCATCGGCAAACAGCAGCGGCGGGATAAACAGCACCAGGAACAGTTCAGGGTCAAAGTCGACGTGCAACCCGAAATGCGGCCAGGCCAACAGGGCCCCGATACCGATTTGCATTAACGGCAGCGGCACCTGGAACGGCAACATGCGCGTCACCACCCCGGACAGGGAGACCACCAGGATTAAAATGAGGATTGTAAAAAAGATTTCCATGCTTTCCTTAGACTCTTGGGTTCAGACTACATCTCTGATGTATACCCGATAGTAGATCACTTTTTTTACGGCGGTTAAAGCTTGTTGTGCCTTTCAAAATGCAGCATCGGCAGAAGGAGATTTATCTGAATAGGGTATGAGGGCAAACATCCCCCGCCAGAGCGACGGGGGAAACGACATAGCGGTTAGATTGCCCAGCCGCCGGCATAGAATGCCACCAGCGCCACGGCGATCAGCACGGTGCCGATATTCAGCCGACGCCATTCGCCGGAGAAGATGCGGCCAATCACCAATGAGCTGAAGCCCAGCATGATACCGGTGACGATATTGCAGGTCAGCACGATAAACACGGCGCACAGCAGGCCGGACATGGCATCGACAAAATCATTGAAGTCCAGCTTGGTGACGTTGCTCAGCATCAGCAGGCCAACGTACATCAGCGCCGGTGCGGTCGCGTAAACCGGCACCAGATAAGACAACGGCGACAGGAACAGGATCAGCAGGAACAGCAAACCGACTACGGTTGCTGTCAGACCGGTTTTACCGCCCGCAGCCGTGCCCGCTGCGGATTCGATATACACCGCCGCCGGGGCCGCACCGACCAGACCAGAGAAAATGCTGCTCAGGGAGTCCGAAGTCAGCGCCTTGCCGCCGTTGATGATTTGCCCGTCTTTATCCAGCAGGTTGGCCTGACCGGCCACCGCACGGATAGTACCGGTAGCGTCAAATACCGCGGTCATCACCAGCGCCAGCACGCTCGGCAAGACCACCGGCTGCAATGCGCCCATGATATCCAGGCTGAAAATCAACGAATTGCCGTTGGCATCCGCCAGGCTTGGCATCGCGAATAAGCCCTGGTATTTCACCGCCGGGTCAAACACCAACCCCACCACCGAAATAGTGATGATCACCAGCAGGATACCGCCGGGAACGCGCAGTTTTTCCAGCCCGAAAATCACCGCCAGCCCGAGCAGCGTCATCACTACCGGGAACGAAGTGAATGCGCCCAAAGCCACCGGCAGGCCGTCCAGTGGGTTTTTCACCACCAGGCCAACGCCGTTAGCGGCGATCAGCAACAGGAACAGACCAATACCGATGCCGGTACCATGAGCGACGCCCATCGGCAAATTACGCAGGATCCAGGCGCGAATACCGGTTACCGAAATAATGGTAAAAAGCACCCCCATCAGGAATACCGCCCCCAACGCCACCGGAATGCTGATGTGTTGGCCCAGCACCAGACTGAACGCCGTGAAAGCGGTCAGGGAAATCGCACAGCCGATGGCCATCGGCAAATTGGCCCATAACCCCATCAGCAACGAACCGAGCCCCGCCACCAGGCAGGTGGCGACAAACACCGCCGTAGGCGGGAAGCCGGCTTTGCCCAGCATGCTCGGTACCACGATCACCGAGTACACCATCGCCAGGAAGGTGGTTAGCCCCGCCACCACTTCCTGACGCACGGTGCTGCCGCGCGCAGAAATATTAAAATAACCATCAAGCCCGCCTTTTGGTTTAACGGCGTTATTCGCTTGAGAATTCGACATGTTGCTGTCCCCTGTGTTTCATTGCCAGCCCGTTTAAAGAGGCTTGTTATTCCGCCCACGCATGTTCATTAGGGTAACGTTTGCTTTTCTGCCCTTTGCTCACGTCGCCAATGGGCGTCGCATCAAAGGCAAACGTTTAACTCACAGTGAATGGTGCGGGTAATTTATGGTGGTTTATTCAAGGCAAACGATTATCCAGCCTTCCATACCGTCTGATCAACCAAAGATCGCGCCAATTTATGCGGAAAAGCACTGGGATCAATCATTATCGAAAATACGATATTTGTCTCATAGGTAAATCCGATGGGAAGGCCCCCCTTTCGGAGGGCAAAACGACTACTGAGCCTGGGCCGCCTTTTCATCCATGTACATCAGTTCCCAGATGTGTCCGTCCAGATCCTGAAAACCGTGTCCGTACATAAAGCCATAATCCTGCGGCTGATTATAGGTATTGCCGCCGGCGGCGATCGCTTTGCGCACCAGATCGTCCACCGCTGCCCGGTTAGGCTGCGACAGGCATATCAGCACTTCGGTCGCCTTTCTGGCATCGCTGATCGGGTTCGGGGTGAACATTTTGAATTTGTCGTGGGTCAACAGCATCACATAGATGCTGTCGCTGACCACCATGCAGGCGGCGGTGTCATCGGTGAACTGTGGATTAAAGCTGAAACCAAGACGAGTGAAAAACTCGATGGATACGGGCAAATCGCCCACCGGCAGGTTAACAAAAATTTGCGTAGCCATGGGCTACCTCCGACGAAGAGTGACCTCATCGAGTATAGCCCACTCGCTCATTTCAGCAGGTCATAAGGCCCGCCCTGCTCCAGCGCACGTTGGTAGGCCGGCCGCGCATGGATACGCTGGAGATAGTCGCGTAGCTTTGGACAGCCATCCAATGCGCCACGTGCCGCCATCGCTTCCAGCGGAAAACTCATCTGGATGTCCGCTGCGCTGAATTCATTGCCGACAAACCAGGTGCTTTTTTCCAGGTGCTGTTCAAGATAGTCGCGGTGCGGAGCAATCTGTTTATCCAGATACTCCCGCTGTACGCCTTTGCCAATAGCCCCTGCCACTGGCCGTAACAGCCAGGGAATGGGCGGCTGGCCCAAACGGCTAAACACCAGCTTCATCACCAACAGCGGCATCAGTGACCCTTCGGCATAATGTAGCCAGTAACGATACTGTTGCCGGGCATGATAGTCGGTGGGGATAAACTGCCCCTGCGCATCGTAGGCTTCCTGCAGATATTCAATAATGGCGCCGGACTCTGCCAGCGTCAGATCGCCATCGACAATCACTGGCGACTTGCCGAGCGGATGGATCTTTTTCAACTCCGCAGGCGCCAGCATGGTTTGCGGATCGCGCTGATAGCGCTGCACCTGGTACGGCACTCCCAATTCTTCCAAAAACCACAGGATGCGCTGCGACCGCGAGTTATTTAGATGGTGCACGATAATCATGGGGCTTCTCCACTCTGTTGCCACACCCGTTATATGTCGAGGCTTCTGGTTAAAGGGTAGTGGTGAATTATCCCACCCGCCAACAAGGTCATCTGTCGCTCAAAATTAAATCAATAAATTTGACAGAGATACTCAAAACTCTCCGATTTTCTCTTTGGGCATGACGGCCTATTATCTAACACATCGAGAGACAACAGCCTCTCACCTAAAAAATACCCTGAGGATTGAATCATGAAAAACATCAAATTTTTTGCTACCGCTCTGCTGCTGACTACCGCTTCTTTCGCCAGCGTTGCCGCTGACCAACCCGCTAACCAGCCTGCGGCCGGTGCCCAGAAAATCGGTGTGGTGTCCGTGAGCGGCGCTTCTAACCTGAGCACGCTGGAAAATGAACTGGCCAGCAAAGCCGCTGCATCCGGTGCCAGCTCTTACCGCATCATCTCCGCCGGTGGCCAGAACAAACTGTATGGCACCGCAGAAATCTTCAACTGATCGTCAGACAGTAAACTGACGGAAGAAAAAAGCCCCGCAAGGGGCTTTTCTCGTTTCTAGCGAGCATCAAACCTCGCCGCCAGCTTCTGCAGCCGAAATTGTTCGATCATGAAATCAACAAACACTCGGGTTTTGGTCGGCAGAAACTTGGTGGTGGGGAAATACAGGTGCACGCTGCCGCGATCGACATACCAGCCCGACAATACCCGCACCAGTCGACCGCTTTCCAGATAAGGCAAGGCGTTCGGCATGGCGATCAGCGCGATCCCCAACCCCATTTCCGCCGCCTGCGCTGCGGCATCCGGTTCATTTACCGTCATTTTGATTTCCATCGACGGCGCTCGCTGTTCATTCTCCGCATTACGCAGCGGCAGATTACGGATCCGCCCGGTTTGCGGTGAGCGGATAAAAATGCCCGCATGATTCATCAACTGTTCCGGCTGCCGGATGGCGGTGTTGCGCTGCAGATACGCTGCAGAAGCCACCAGGACGCCGTGGGCTGGAGCCAGTTCACGTGCAATCATGCCCTGCGCCAATTCGATACCGCCCCCCATTGCAGCATCAAAATGCTCACCAATCAGATCCACTTTGCGGTTGTCGAAATGCCAGTCGGGGACAATTGCCGGGTACCGCGCCAGAAAGTCGGGCAGCATCGGCATGACAAAATGCAGGCCGAACGCCGTCCCCATGCTGACCTTCAGCGTGCCGGCCGCCACACCGCCGCCGCTGCTTACTCCTTTTAATGCGCACTGGATCGACAACAGGCCGCCGCTGACCTCCTGCAAAAAACGCTCGCCCTCTTCGGTCAGGATCAATTTGCGCGTATTGCGCTGGAAAAGCCTTACCCCGACGATCGTCTCCAGCTTGGTCACGTTCTTCCCGACTGCCGCAGAGCTGATGCCCAGCTTGCGTCCGGCCGCAGAAAAGCTGCCGTTCTCTGCGCTGCAAACAAAACATTCCAGATGGCCCAGCATGGTTTCCCCTGTTGATTTCAAACCCACGGTTTAAGCTGATTATAGCTCTTTGTGGCTAGTGGCAACCCGGCGTTTCCCAGATACTGATCCGGTAGATGTTTAACCTCACCCCACTCTGGAGAAGCACCATGACAACAGCACATCCTCTGCAAAACAAAGTCGCATTTATTCAGGGCGGCTCACGCGGCATTGGTGCCGCCATCGTTAAGCGCCTGGCACGTGAAGGCGCCACCGTAGCCTTCACCTACGTCGCCTCCGCCGAAAAAGCAGACGCCCTGGTGGGCGAAATCACCGCCACCGGCGGTAAAGCGCTCGCCATCAAGGCCGACAGTGCCGATGCCGCGGCCCTGCAACAAGCGGTACGCCAGGCAGTAAACAGCCTGGGTAATCTGGACATTCTGGTGAACAACGCCGGCGTGCTTGCGATGGGCAGTACCGAAGAGCTGCCGCTGGAAGATCTGGATCGCACGCTGGCTGTCAACGTGCGCAGCGTATTTGTCGCCAGCCAGGAAGCGGCGCGCCATATGAATGACGGTGGCCGAATCATCAATATTGGCAGCACCAACGCTGAACGCATGCCCTTTGCCGGCGGCGCAGTTTATGCCATGAGCAAATCCGCGCTGGTCGGTCTGACCAAAGGCATGGCGCGCGATCTGGGCCCACGCGGCATCACCGTCAATAACGTGCAACCCGGCCCGGTCGATACCGACATGAATCCGGCCAGCGGTGATTTCGCCGAACAGTTAAAAGCCATGATGGCCATCAGCCGTTACGGTAAAGATGAGGAGATCGCCAGCTTTGTCGCTTACCTCGCCGGTCCGGAGGCGGGCTATATCACCGGTGCCAGCCTGAGCATCGACGGCGGTTTTTCGGCTTAAATGTTCTGAAAAGCAAAAAGCCCCGAAAGGGGCTTTTTTTTGGGCTTAGGACAACCTGATATCAGAAAGGAATATCGTCGTCGAAGTCCATTGGCGGTTCATTGCTGCTGGCTGCCGGTGCGTTGTTCTGCGCCGGGCGCGCCTGCTGGCCACCGCTGAACTGGTTGCCGCCTTGTGGCTGCTGAGGTTGACCCCAACCGCCCTGGCCGCCGGAAGCCTGACCACCGCCTGCCGGTGCGCCACCGCCTTGACGGCCGCCCAGCATCTGCATGGTGCCGCCAACGTTAACCACAACTTCGGTGGTGTATTTTTCTACGCCAGCCTGATCGGTCCATTTGCGAGTCTGCAGCGCGCCCTCGATGTACACCTGGGAACCTTTACGCAGATATTCGCCCGCCACTTCAGCCAGCTTGCCGAACAGCACAACGCGGTGCCACTCGGTCTTTTCTTTCTGCTCGCCAGTCGCCTTGTCACGCCAGCTTTCGGAGGTTGCCAGGGTAATGTTGGCCACTGCACCGCCATTCGGCATGTAACGGACTTCCGGGTCTTGGCCCAGATTCCCGACCAGAATTACTTTGTTTACGCCTCTGCTGGCCATGAGAACTCTCCTGATGATTGATTTTTACACAGTATAAACGAGTAAGTTTAACACGCTCAGCCTGAAACGACACCCGTGTTGATTACTGCGTGCTGTATTCCGGAATTGTCCTTTCGATCGACCTGTTTGCATTCATGTACTGGATATTCATTCAGGTTTTTTTGTGTCATAATTATGCGTTTCGTACTGGCTGTGCCGGTTTTTTGCGCGTTCGATCACATAATCGTGTGTAAATCACCCAGACAGGCGCGGTGTATCATCAAGACGGGAAGTGTAAATGGACAATATCGAAGTTCGTGGTGCTCGAACCCATAATCTCAAAAACATCAACCTGATTATCCCGCGTGACAAGCTGATCGTCGTCACCGGTCTGTCCGGTTCAGGCAAGTCCTCGCTGGCCTTTGATACCCTGTATGCCGAAGGGCAGCGTCGCTACGTCGAATCGCTCTCCGCCTATGCACGCCAGTTCCTTTCGCTGATGGAAAAACCGGACGTCGACCACATTGAAGGTCTGTCACCGGCAATTTCCATCGAGCAGAAATCGACCTCGCATAACCCGCGATCCACGGTCGGCACCATCACCGAGATCCACGATTACCTGCGTCTGCTGTTTGCCCGCGTCGGCGAACCGCGTTGCCCGGATCACCATGTCGAACTGGCGGCGCAGACCGTTAGCCAGATGGTGGATAACGTGCTCAGCCAGCCGGAAGGCAAACGCCTGATGCTGCTGGCCCCGGTGGTAAAAGACCGCAAGGGCGAGCACACCAAAACGCTGGAAAACCTCGCGAGCCAGGGCTATATCCGTGCACGCATCGACGGCGAAGTGTGCGATCTTTCCGATCCCCCGAAGCTGGAGTTGCAGAAAAAGCACACCATCGAAGTGGTGGTCGATCGCTTTAAAGTACGTGATGATCTGTCGCAGCGTCTGGCGGAATCCTTCGAGACCGCGCTGGAGCTGTCCGGCGGCACCGCCATTGTGGCTGATATGGACGACGAAAAAGCGGATGAGCTGCTGTTTTCTGCCAACTTCGCCTGCCCTATCTGCGGCTACAGCATGCGCGAACTCGAACCGCGCCTGTTTTCGTTCAACAACCCGGCTGGCGCCTGCCCAACGTGCGACGGTCTGGGCGTACAGCAGTTCTTCGATCCGGAACGCGTAGTGCAAAACCCCGAGCTTTCGCTGGCCGGCGGTGCCATTCGCGGTTGGGATCGTCGCAACTTCTACTACTTCCAGATGCTGCGTTCGCTGGCAGAGCATTACGCGTTTGACGTTGAAGCGCCTTTCAACAGCCTGGACGCCAACGTGCAGAAAGCGGTGCTCAGCGGCTCCGGTAAAGAATCGATCGAATTCAAATACATCAACGATCGCGGTGACACCACCGTGCGCCGCCATCCGTTCGAAGGCGTGCTGCACAACATGGAGCGCCGTTATAAAGAAACCGAATCCAGTGCGGTGCGCGAAGAGCTGGCGAAGTTTATCAGCAACCGCCCTTGTGCCTCGTGCCACGGCACCCGTCTGCGCGAAGAAGCGCGAAACGTGTTCGTTGAAGACACCACGCTGCCGGAAATTTCCGATCTGAGCATCGGCCATGCGATGGCCTTCTTCCAGAACATGAAGCTCAGCGGCCAGCGCGCCAAGATCGCCGAGAAAGTGCTGAAAGAGATTGGCGATCGCCTGAAGTTCCTGGTGAACGTCGGCCTGAACTACCTGTCGCTGTCGCGTTCGGCGGAAACCCTCTCCGGCGGTGAAGCGCAGCGTATCCGTTTGGCCAGCCAGATTGGTGCCGGCCTGGTGGGCGTGATGTACGTGCTGGATGAGCCGTCAATCGGCCTGCATCAGCGCGACAACGAACGCCTGCTGGAAACCCTGATCCATCTGCGTAACCTCGGTAACACGGTGATCGTGGTGGAACATGACGAAGACGCCATCCGCGCCGCCGACCATGTCATCGACATCGGTCCCGGCGCCGGCGTGCACGGCGGTCAGGTAGTGGCGGAAGGCACCGTCGAAGACATCATGGCGCAGCCTGAGTCCTTGACCGGCCAGTTCCTCAGCGGCAAACGCGAGATTGCCATTCCGGAACAGCGCGTCCCGGCGGACCCGACCAAGGTGCTGAAATTGAGCGGTGCTCGCGGTAACAACCTGAAGGACGTGACGCTGACGCTGCCGGTGGGGCTATTTACCTGCATTACCGGGGTATCCGGCTCCGGCAAATCCACGCTGATCAACGACACGCTGTTCCCGATCGCCCAGCGCCAGCTCAACGGTGCCACTATTGCCGAACCGGCGCCGTTCCGCGAAGTGACCGGTCTGGAGCACTTCGACAAGGTGATCGACATCGATCAAAGCCCGATCGGGCGCACTCCGCGTTCCAACCCGGCGACCTACACCGGCATCTTCACCCCGGTGCGTGAGCTGTTCGCCGGCGTGCCGGAATCGCGCAGTCGCGGTTACAACCCGGGCCGCTTCAGCTTTAACGTCAAGGGTGGCCGCTGCGAAGCCTGCCAGGGTGACGGTGTGATCAAGGTGGAAATGCACTTCCTGCCGGACATCTATGTACCGTGCGACCAGTGCAAAGGCAAACGCTATAACCGCGAAACGCTGGAAGTGAAGTACAAAGGCAAAAGCATCCACGAAGTGCTGGAGATGACCATCGAAGAGGCTCGTGATTTCTTCGACGCGGTACCGGCATTGGCGCGTAAGTTGCAAACCTTGATTGAAGTCGGCCTGTCGTACATCCGTCTCGGCCAGTCGGCGACCACGCTGTCCGGCGGGGAAGCGCAGCGCGTCAAGCTGGCTCGTGAGCTGTCAAAACGCGGTACCGGTCAAACGCTGTACATCCTGGATGAGCCGACCACCGGGCTGCACTTCGCCGATATTCAGCAACTGCTGGCGGTGCTGCATCAACTGCGCGATCAGGGCAATACCATCGTGGTGATTGAGCACAACCTGGACGTGATTAAAACCGCGGACTGGATTGTCGACCTGGGGCCGGAAGGTGGCAGCGGCGGCGGTGAGATCCTGGTTGCCGGCACGCCGGAAACCGTGGCTAATTGCGAAACGTCGCACACCGCGCGCTTCCTTAAGCCGTTACTGAAGAAGAAATAATCCCCTGCCAGGCGGGTCGTTACTGTAGCGGCCCGCACGCTTACCCGTTTCGGTCAAATTGAACAGAAACAGGCAAGATTTAGACATTTTCAGGCATTTCCCTCCCTGCTCTCAGCTTTTATCATCAATGTTCCCTCTGTGGCCCTTTGCCGTGCTCAGGCCACGTCCACCGGCACCCTACTGCCGGAAGCCGTTCCCCCCATACACTGATGACTGGAGTTACCATGAACATTACGCACGCCTATGCCGCGCATGACGCCAAATCAGCGTTAGTTCCTTTTGATTACACGCCGCGCACCTTGCGCGACCACGATGTGCAAATCAAGGTTCTGTTCTGTGGCGTCTGCCATTCGGATTTACACCAGGCCCGCAACGAATGGAACAACACCCTTTTTCCGGTGGTTCCCGGCCACGAAATTGTGGGGCGCGTGAGCGCCGTCGGCAACCATGTGTCACGCTATCAGGTCGGCGATTTGGTCGGCGTGGGCTGTATGGTGGACTCCTGCCGCAGCTGTCCGAGCTGTGACGAGGGTCTGGAGCAATATTGTGAAAATGGGTTTACCGGCACCTATAACGGTGAGGATCGACAAACCGGCGCCACCACCTACGGCGGCTACTCCACCGATATGGTAGTAGATCAGGACTTTGTACTTCGCGTACCGGAAAACCTCGATCCTGCCGGTGTCGCCCCCTTGCTGTGCGCCGGTATCACCACCTATTCCCCGCTGCGTCAATGGGGCGCCGGTCCGGGTAAAAAGGTGGGCATCGTCGGTCTCGGCGGGCTGGGGCACATGGGCGTTAAACTGGCCCGGGCGATGGGAGCGCATGTGGTGCTGTTCACGACTTCAGCGTCCAAAGTCGAAGATGCCAAACGCCTCGGCGCTCACGAAGTGGTGATCTCACGCAATCCGGAAGAGATGGCGCAGCACACCAACAGTTTCGATTTTATTCTTAACACGGTGGCGGCCCAGCACGATCTGAACCCGTTCCTCAATCTGCTACGCCGTGACGGCACCCTGACGCTGGTTGGCGCACCGGAGCACGACCATCCGTCACCGCAGGTGTTTAACCTGATCATGAAGCGTCGTCGCATCGCCGGTTCACTGATTGGCGGCATTGCAGAAACCCAGGAGATGCTGGATTTCTGCGGCCAGCACGGCATTACCTCGGATATCGAACTGATCCCGATGCAGCAAATCAATGAAGCCTTCGAGCGGATGCTGAAAAGCGACGTGAAATATCGCTTCGTGGTGGATATCGACTCTTTGCGAGCCTAAGCCTCTCGGGCGCCCACAGCGGCGCCCGATTTTCTTACAGCTGCTTTATCACTCGCGCCGGATTGCCGCCGACCACGCAGTTCGCAGGCACGTCCTTGGTCACCACCGCACCGGACGCCACCACCACGTTATCCCCCAGCGTAACGCCGGGATTAATCACCGCACGACCGCCAATCCACACATTATTGCCAATGCGCACCGGCTTGCCGAACTCCGCCCCGCCCACGCGGGTTTCCGCATCCAGCGGATGGGTGGCGGTATAAATATGCACTCCAGGCGCCAGCAGGCAGTTATCGCCGATATGCACTTCGCATACGTCGAGGATCACGCAGTCAAAATTGGCGTAGAAATTCTTCCCCAGATAGATGTTGTAGCCGTAATCGCAGCGAAACGTCGGCTCGATAGTGCCCCCCTGATACTGGCCCAACAATTCTGCCAATCCCTGTTTACGCAGGTCGCCCTCATCCGGTGACGAATGGTTGTAACGGTGGATCAATTGGCGTGCGCGCTTGCGCTCGCTGCGCAACAGTTCGTCGCCGGCGTCGTACAATTCACCGGCAATCATTTTGCGTTTTTCTTCACTCATCGCCATCTCGCGGCATCCTTTGGTATTTCGGCTTATTGATTAAAAAGCCTAGTCTTTCCTCATCAACAATAAAACGGGAACGTTCCCAATATCGAATCGCGATCACAGTTTGGAGGGAAAACAGAAGAAATAAACGAAGGACTCAGGCAGGCGCTACACCTGCCGTTATCTATGGCTAGGCGCGCAATTCCTGGCGCACATGGTCGGGTAACCCTTCCAGCACCAGCTGATAGGAACTGTCGATCAACGTATAGAACTGCGAGTTCGGCAGATTGCCATCAAGAAAGACCGTATTCCAGTGTGCCTTGTTCAGTCCGACGCAGGGGACGATCTCCGGGTGATGCTCCCGTAGGCTTTCCGCCAGTTCCGGGCTGGATTTTACCGCCAAAGCAGGTCGCCCCTGTACCTCGCACACCATGGCGAACATAACGTCGCCGACCTTGATTTGGCTGGCCTGCCACTGGTTCTGGTCGCTCTGTTCCGCGCCCGGCTTCGCCATGCAGTATTCCAGCAGTGCTGTGTTATTCATTGGGTTATTCCCCCTGTAACGTGGCCACAACCCGGCGTGAACCGCCGTGGATGCGGTGCTCCCCCAGCCAAATTCCCTGCCATGTGCCCAGCATCAGCCGCCCGTGACCGACAGGCAGCGTCAACGACGTGCCCAACAGAGAGGATTTGATGTGCGCCGGCATGTCGTCCGGCCCTTCGTAGTCATGCTGATAGGGTGCGTTCTCTGGCACCTGACGCAGGAAATGCTGCTCCATGTCGG
This sequence comes from Serratia sp. AXJ-M, assembly GCF_046531865.1. Classification (NCBI taxonomy): domain Bacteria; kingdom Pseudomonadati; phylum Pseudomonadota; class Gammaproteobacteria; order Enterobacterales; family Yersiniaceae; genus Serratia; species Serratia sp. AXJ-M. The sequence continues at coordinate 4,771,043 of NZ_CP059394.1, forward strand.
CTCGCACCGTAGGATCGCAATTCTCGTTCAGCGTCAGCGAGGCCGAGGTATGCTGCAATAACAGATGCAGCAGGCCAGTTTGCAGGCGGTGTAAGTGGGTTAGCTGGTCAGTAATCTCTTCGGTAACCAGATGAAAACCACGCGCTTTTGCGCTGAGGATTAGCGTTTGCTGATGCCACATAAGTGAGCGCCCCTCAATCAGTATATTCTCTCTCCAGTTTGCGGCAACTCTGGCGGCAAACCGACAACAAAAAAGGAGCGATATCGCTATCGCTCCCTGGCTAACGTCAGTTTACCCTAACAGCTTTTACTGCACGGCGGCAAACGCCTCGGCTACCTGATGCACGTTGTGGTGGTTCAGGCCAGCCATGCAAACGCGTCCGCTGTGGATCAGGTACACGCCGAATTCTTCACGCAGGCGATCAACCTGTGCAGCGCTAAAGCCGGTGTAGCTGAACATGCCGCGCTGTGCGAGCAGATAGTCGAAGTTCCGTTGCGGCAGGGCGATTTTCAGCGCTTCCACCAGCGTCTTGCGCATCTCGAGAATACGGGTGCGCATGGTTTCCACTTCGGCCAACCACTGGGCTTTCAGCTGCGCGTCGTTCAGCACCTTCGCCACCACCTGCGCACCGAAGTTCGGCGGGCTGGAGTAGTTACGACGCACCGTGGCCTTCAGTTGCCCCAACACGCGTCCGGCCGCTTCTTCGCTTTCACACACCACCGACAGGCCGCCGACGCGTTCGCCGTACAGCGAGAAAATTTTCGAGAAGGAATTGCTCACCAGGCATGGCAAACCGGCCGCAGCAATAGTGCGGATAGCGTAGGCATCATCGGCAATGCCGCCGCCGAAGCCCTGATAAGCGATATCGAGGAACGGGATCAGTTCCCGCTCGGCGATCACTTTGACCACTTCATCCCACTGAGTGTGGGTCAGGTCGGAACCTGTCGGGTTATGGCAGCACGGGTGCAGCAATGCGATGCTGTGCTTCGGCAGCTGTTTCAACGCGCTCAGCATGGCGTCAAATTTCACGCCCAGGCTTTCGCTGTCGAAGTACGGATAGGTGTTCACTTTGAACCCAGCGCCGCCAAAGATGGCAACGTGGTTTTCCCAGGTCGGATCGCTGACCCACACCTGCGAATCCGGGAAGTAGCTTTTCAGGAAGTCGGCACCGACTTTCAGCGCGCCGGAACCGCCCACGGTTTGAATGGTGGCGATGCGCCCTTGCTGCAGCATCGGGTGTTCGGCACCGAACAGCAAATGTTGGATCGCCGTGCGGTAAGGCAGCAGACCTTCCATCGGCAGGTACACCGATGCCCCCTGATCCACACTGTTCAGTTGCGCTTCTGCCGCAGCAACCGCTTTCATCTGCGGGATAATGCCCTGCTCATCATAGTAAAGGCCGATACTCAGGTTAACCTTGTGCGCACGTGAGTCTTTTTTGAATTTTTCCATCAGCGACAGGATCGGGTCACCTGCGTAGGCATCAACATTCTGGAACACGGATTATTCTCCTGGATTATGGTGAGTAGGCACAGCGTTACGCTCCTAATATAGACGGAAAAGGCCGTTCAGTTTGAGCTTTATCTCGCAACCGGCAACAAACCATTTTCCTTGATTCGGTTGAGCACCACCGCCGTTTTGATATGCGCCACGCTTTTGTGGCGGGACAGCGTCTGGCTGATCAAATCGTCCAGTGCCGGCAGGTCCGCCACCGCAACCTTCAGCAGATAATCAGCATCGCCGGTGGTTTTGTAAGCGTCAAGAATGGCGTCCACTTCTTCCAGCATCTGATGGAAACTGTCGATCTGCTCCTGAGCATGGTGGGTCAGGCTCACTTCTATCAGGCCAACCAACCCTAGCCCGACGGCCTCCGGTGCCAGTCGCGCGTGGTAACCGCGGATCAGTTGCGCCTGTTCCAGGCTGATACGCCGCCGCGAACACTGGGATGCCGACAGCCCCACCAGATCGCTCAGCTCCTGATTGGTCAGACGGCCATTGGCCTGTAACAGCGTCAGGATTTTCATATCAAAATCGTCAATGTTGTACATAGCCACCTGTAAACTGTGTTAATAAATGTTGACGTTACAGCCTATCAGTTTTTTGACTGTGGATACCCTTCCCGCGCCGAGGTTGTGAAGCGCACAGCAGCAATGCCGGACGTTTCCGCCTGCAAATGGCATAAAAAACGGGTAACTCGCGCAAGTCAGCAACAATGAGCGGTTAAATAGCGCATAAAACCACGAATGTATAATAAGGACGCCGATGAAAAGATTTCTCCCTCTCGCACTGCTGGTTGCCGCCGGAAGCGCCAGCGCACAATCGCATTTGGATAAGGTGATACAACAAGGCACGCTGGAAGTGTGCACCACCGGCGATTACAAACCCTATACCTTCCAAAAAGAAGACGGCAGCTACGAAGGCATTGATATCGCCATGGCGGAATCGCTGGCAAAAAGCCTCGGCGCCAAGGTGAAATGGGTGAAAACCAGTTGGAAAACCCTGACACCGGACTTTGTCGCCGGCAAATGTGATATCGCCATGGGCGGCATCTCAGTCACGCTGCAACGTCAAAAGCAGGTGTTCTTCGCCGACCCGTTGGATACCGACGGCAAGATCCCGTTAGTGCGCTGCACCGACGTGAAGAAATACCGCACCATTGACCAGATCAATAAACCGTCCGTGCGCCTGCTTGAGCCGGCAGGCGGCACCAACGAGGCCTTTGTCCACGCCTATCTGCCCAAGGCCAAACTGACGTTGACCCATGATAATTTGGGGATTTTCCAGCAGTTGGTCGACAAGAAAGCCGATGTGATGATTACCGACGCTTCCGAGGCGCAGTATCAGCAAAAACGCTATCCGAAGCTGTGCGCGGTCAACCCGAAAAAGCCGATGCAGTATGGCGAAAAGGCTTACATGCTGCCGCGTGACGATTTGAGCTGGAAGCTGTATGTGGATCAGTGGCTGCACCTGGCCAAGGCGACCGGCGAGTATCAAAGCATTATCGATCAGTGGTTGGCAGTGAAGAAGTAACTCAATATAACGGGGCCGCTGCCTGGCGGCCCCTCAATGGACTTATTCGCCGATATATTCCATCGCCACGCGCTGCGTCAGTTTGGTAATCAGTTCATAAGCACTGATGCCGGTGCATTCGGCGATGCGTTCGACCGGTAACTCCTGCCCCCACAGCACCACCTCATCCCCGACCTTGTCGGTCGCGTTCGGCCCCAGATCGACCGACATCATGTCCATCGACACCCGGCCCACGATCGGCACTTCACGGCCGTTGAGCCACACCGGCGTACCGGAAGGCGCGCTGCGCGGGTAACCGTCGCCGTAGCCCATCGCCACCACGCCCAAGCGAGTATCACCTTCACTGACCCAGGTGCCGCCGTAGCCTACGGACTCGCCGGCCTTGTGCTCACGCACCGCGATCAGGTTGGACTTGAGCGTCATCGCCGGCTGCAGATCAAACTGGCTGCCGTTGGCGTCCTCCATCGGCGAGACGCCATACAGGATAATGCCTGGGCGAACCCAGTCGTTATGCGCATCTGGCCACAGCAGGGTACCGCCGGAGGCGGCAATAGAACGCTGGCCCGGTTTACCACGGGCAAACTGTTCAAAGCACTGCATTTGTTTGAGCGTGGCATCGGAACCCGGCTCATCGGCACGGCTGAAGTGGCTCATGATATTCACCGGCTGCACCACATTGCGGCAGGCGCTGAGACGCTGATAAAACGCCTCGGCATGCTCAGGGCGGACCCCCAGACGATGCATGCCGGTATCCAGCTTCATCCACACCGGCACCGGACGCGCCAGCGTGGCCTGCTCCAGCGCTTCAAGCTGTTCGATACTGTGTACGGCGGTTTCGATGTTATTGGCCACCAGCACCGGCAGATCCTCGGCCGAGAAGAAGCCCTCGAGCATCAGGATGGGTTTGACGATGCCGCCGGAGCGCAGCTTCAACGCCTCGCCAATGCGGGCCACGCCGTAACAATCGGCATCTTGCAGGGTGTGGGCTGTTTCCAGCAGGCCATGTCCATAAGCGTTTGCTTTCACAACGGCAATCAGGCGACTTTGCGGCGCCTGACGGCGCACCTGTTGCAGATTATGTCGCAGAGCGCGGCGGTCGATTACAGCGGTTGCCGCTTTCATTTCAGTTCCTTAGCTGATTATTCGTCATCATACTGTGGCCCCGCATAGTTATCGAAGCGCGACCACTGGCCGTTAAAGGTAAGGCGTACGGTACCGATTGGGCCGTTACGCTGCTTACCCAGAATAATTTCGGCAATCCCTTTCAGATCGCTGTTCTCGTGATAAACCTCATCACGGTAGATGAACATAATCAGGTCGGCGTCCTGCTCGATGGAGCCGGACTCACGCAGGTCGGAGTTGACCGGGCGCTTGTCGGCACGCTGCTCCAGGCTTCGGTTCAGCTGCGACAGTGCCACCACCGGTACCTGCAGCTCTTTCGCCAGGGCTTTTAACGAGCGGGAGATCTCGGCAATTTCCAACGTTCGGTTGTCGGAGAGCGACGGCACGCGCATCAACTGCAGGTAGTCGATCATGATCAGGCTGATGCCGTCATGTTCACGGAAAATACGCCGCGCACGGGAGCGCACTTCGGTTGGCGTCAGGCCAGAGGAGTCGTCAATGTACATATTGCGCTTCTCCAGCAGGATACCCATGGTGCTGGAAATTCGCGCCCAGTCCTCGTCATCGAGCTGGCCGGTACGAATACGGGTCTGATCCACACGTGACAGCGAGGCCAGCATACGCATCATGATCTGGTTGCAGGGCATTTCCAGGCTGAAAATCAGCACGGGCTTGTCCTGCGTCATCGCGGCGTGTTCGCACAGGTTCATGGCAAAGGTGGTTTTACCCATTGCAGGACGGGCGGCGACGATGATCAGATCCGATTTTTGCAAACCGGCGGTTTTCTTATTGAGATCCTGATAGCCGGTATCCACCCCGGTCACGCCATCGTGCGGCTGCTGATAGAGCTGCTCAATACGCGCAACGGTATCTTCCAGGATACGCTCGATCCCTTTTGGACCCTCATCTTTGCTGGCACGGTTTTCCGCGATTTGGAATACCCGCGATTCGGCTAAATCGAGCAGATCTTCACTGCTGCGCCCCTGCGGATCGTAGCCGGCGTCAGCGATCTCATTGGCCACCGAGATCATCTCACGCACTACCGCACGTTCACGCACGATATCCGCATAAGCGCCGATGTTGGCAGCGCTTGGGGTGTTTTTCGATAATTCGGCCAGATAGGCGAAGCCGCCGACAGAGTCCAGTTCGCCCCGCTGTTCCAGCGATTCGGACAGGGTGATCAAATCGATAGGCCGACTCATCTCCAGCAGGCGCTGCATCTCGGTAAAGATCAGGCGGTGCGGGCGGCTGAAGAAATCATTGGAGACCACGCGTTCCGCCACGTTATCCCAGCGTTCGTTATCCAGCATCAAACCGCCCAACACTGACTGCTCAGCCTCCAGCGAATGTGGCGGCATCTTCAGCCCTTCCATCTGGCGATCGCGTGGACGTTCTCTGGCTTCGTCTGCGTTTGTTTTGTTGGTTGGTTTTTTTCCTGCCATGAAGCGTATTCTTAATCCGGTTGCGAATGAAGGATCCTGACGCGAGAGTATACGTGATTTTTATCTGTGATTCCTGCGGCATAACCGATGCAAAAAAGGTATCAATCCGCGCGCGGACAAACTGGATCGCCAATACTAAAACGCGTAGGGTGAAATCAGACACCCACACGAGGTACTGATATGGCCAAGCGCATTCAATTCTCCGCCACCGGCGGCCCTGAAGTGTTGCAATACGTTGATTTTACCCCACCAGACCCGGCAGCCGGTGAGGTGCAGATCGAGAACAAGGCGATCGGCATCAACTATATCGACACCTACATACGCAGCGGGTTATACCCGCCCGCCAGCCTGCCAAGCGGGTTGGGCACCGAGGCGGCCGGCGTGGTCACCAAGATCGGCGCAGGAGTCAGCGCGCTGAAGCCGGGTGACCGCGTGGTTTACGCCCAGTCAACGCTCGGTGCTTACAGCGAAGTGCACAACGTCGCGCAGGAAAAAGTGGCCATCCTGCCGCACAATCTGAGTTTCGAGCAAGGGGCAGCCTCATTCCTGAAGGGGCTGACGGTGCATTACCTGCTGCGTCAAACCCATGAGGTGCAGCCGGGTGAAGTATTCCTGTTCCATGCTGCCGCAGGCGGTGTCGGGTTGATTGCCTGCCAGTGGGCCAAAGCGCTCGGGGCGAGGTTAATCGGCAGCGTCGGTTCCGACGAAAAAGCCGAGCTGGCGAAGCGTGCCGGCGCCTGGGCCACCATCAATTACCATAAGGAAGACATCGCCCAGCGCGTCGCCGAACTGACCCAGGGCGAAAAAGTCGGCGTGGTGTACGACTCTGTGGGCCAAAGCACCTGGCAAGCCTCGCTCAATAGCCTGAGGCGACGCGGGCTGATGGTGAGTTTTGGCAACGCCTCCGGCCCGGTTACCGGTGTCGATCTGGCATTGCTTAACCAGAAAGGCTCTCTGTATGTCACCCGCCCTTCCCTCAATGGCTACATCACCAGCCGCGCGGAGCTGCAATTTGCCAGCAATGAGCTGTTTTCATTGATCGGCAGCGGGGCCATCAAGGTCGACGTGAAGGAAGAGCAGAAGTTTGCGCTGGCTGACGCACAACGTGCGCATCAGGTGCTGGAAAGCCGTAATACCAGCGGCTCAAGCCTGCTGATCCCTGGTCGTTGAGTTGGAAAAAAGATCGGTAAAATTAGGTATAACGTGCGGTGGTACATCGTCTAAAGGCGAAGAGTGGAATATGATCTTCCGGCAATTCACGTTGTTCAATAGGGAAATAGCTCTGAAATGAAAATAAAAATGCTGGTTACAGCGCTGGTTTTCGCCGCAGCTCCAGCGTTGGCCACCGCAGCGCAGGCAGCGACGCCAAACGCAGAAAAAGACGCATTGATGAAATACCCTTACTCTGCCGCCTATACGCAATGTATGAGCAAACCAGATCTCAATACACCAAGTATGGCTGCCTGCATTGAAACAGAGTTCAAGCTCTGGGATGCACGCCTGAACAAGTCCTATAAGGAAGCGCTCAAGTTTAAGGCAGCCCCAAAAGCCTGGCGTGAGGCACAGCGTAACTGGCTGAAGTTCAAAGACAGCCAATGCCAGGCGCTGGTGGCAGCACCGCATGGCTCCGGCGATGCGCTGGATGCGGCTTCATGCGAACTGAACATGACCATTGAACGTACGTTGCAACTTGAAAGCGACAACTGGCCAAGATCTTAATATTGCTGGATTATCAGTAACAAAAAGGGCTCCGTAAGGAGCCCTTTTTGTTACTGCGTTTGTAGGGGTAGAGCAGAGTCCGCCAGAGACAGTGGGTTGCTTGAGCAACGCTCGTATTATTATTGTCTCTTGCGGTGATGAAATCGGTCGCATCGCTGCATCGGCAAACATCCTAACAGCCCCGAGGCGCAAAAAAAATGGCTAATGCGCCGCACCGGCCGTTTAAACGTCAAGCTGTGATCGCTGCCGCATTAAGAACGCATCTGTTGCTCGATTTTCAGCGTGACCGACTGATTATTCGACAAAAAATTAATAGCGGCGTATTGAAGGCTTCTGCATTGAACGGTAGATCCAAACGCCAACCACCGCCAAAATCAGCCACGGCAACAGCTTAATCACCATCGCAAACAGCCCGCCAATCAGCATGAATGCCGCGGCCACCAGCAACGCCGCGAATACGCCCAGCAACGAAATGCCCGTCACCATCAGCATGACGACAAAGCCGACCAGAAAGAAGAGTTCCAACATGATTTTGCTCCTTCGCAAAACAAAGTATCTGCGAAGGTATTACAAGAAGCGTGCCAAAATGGTGAGAGGACTAAGTTATTGAAATTGAAAAAAAAGGCATGCCGCATCACGCAACATACCTGGTCAAAAACACTAACTGTTAGTCAGAATTTTATCTCTATTACGCCATCTCGGTGCGCGGTAGGCGAACCAAATCCAGCGCCTGCTCAACCACTCGTGCATCGGCCCCTGGCTTATGGGCATTCTCACTCAGGTGACGGCGCCACTGACGGGCACCGGGCACGCCCTGGAACAACCCAAGGATATGGCGGGTGATATGGCCCAAATAAGTGCCATTCGACAGCTCGCGTTCAATGTACGGATACAACGATTCGATAATCGCTATGCTGTCCATAACTTCGCTTTGGCAGCCAAACAGTTCACTGTCGACCCGCGCCAGAATGCCCGGGTTCTGGTAGGCTTCGCGCCCCATCATCACGCCATCCAGATGCTGCAGATGCTGTTTCGCCTCTTCCAGCGTTTTCACCCCCCCGTTAATCGCCAGAGTGAGCGTCGGGAAATCCCTTTTTAACTGGTACACGCGCGGATAATCCAGCGGCGGCACTTCGCGGTTTTCTTTCGGACTCAGGCCCGACAGCCATGCCTTGCGGGCATGAATGGTAAACATGTCACATTCACCGCGCCCGGCGACGGTGGCGATGAAATCGCACAGAAACTCGTAGCTGTCCTGATCGTCAATACCAATGCGGGTTTTCACCGTCACCGGGATCGACACCACGTCGCGCATCGCCTTGATGCAGTCGGCAACCAGCGTTGCCTGCCCCATCAGGCAGGCACCGAACATGCCGTTCTGTACCCTATCCGACGGGCAACCGACGTTGAGGTTGATCTCGTCATAGCCGCGCTGCTCAGCCAGTTTGGCGCAGTGCGCCAGCGCAGCCGGATCGCTGCCGCCCAGTTGCAGCGCCACAGGATGTTCTTCTTCGCTGTAGGCCAGATAGTCGCCCTTACCGTGGATAATCGCGCCGGTAGTCACCATCTCGGTGTACAGCAAGGTTTCCTTGGTCAACAAGCGGTGGAAGTAACGGCAATGACGATCGGTCCAGTCGAGCATCGGCGCGATGGAAAAACGATTGGCGGCGTATTTTGGGGCGTTATTGTCTGTCGTCATGCTGGGCTACTGGCTACCTGATTCTGTCTGGGGTTCAACGAACGGCATGCTGCCGCAAACGGCTATTATAACGACAATCGGCGGCGTTGGGAAAACCGCTGTGTCGCCGATAAAAAAGCACCGGCAAAAGCGAATAAAAAGAGGCTGTCAGGTGTTCTCTCTGTAAGGCCGCAGTTCTGCGTCCTTCATGATGAGGAAATAACCATGAACAGTTTCGTTAAACGCCTGCTGCTGCCAGTCATTGCCGGTTCACTGCTGTTTTCCTGTACCGCTCTGGCGATGGGCGGCGATGGCAGCGGTCAAACCACGCCAACCTGCCCCAAAGGCCAGATATACGATACGAAAACCAAAACCTGCATGGTGGATAAAAGCAGCATGGTCAGCGACAACGATCGCACGAACTATGCCTATGCGCTGGCCAAAAGCGGCCGCTATCAGGAAGCGCTGGATGTGCTGAATACCCTCAAAGATCCCAACACTGCCGTGGCGCTGAATTACCGCGGCTATGCCACCCGCAAGCTCGGCCGCACCGACGAAGGGATCGGCTACTATTTAAAATCAGTGGCGCTCGATCCGAAATACCCCAAAGTCCGCGAATACCTGGGTGAGGCTTATATGATCAAAGGGCGTCAGGACCTGGCGAAGGAGCAGCTTAAGGTTATTCAATCGCTGTGCGGTACCGGTTGTGAAGAGTACCGAGATCTGGCGGCGGCTATCGATCATCACCCTGAATCGTAAAACCCGGAGGCAAACATCAGCAGCGACGCGATCCGCAACGAAATCGGCCAATATCTCTCCCGCCTGTGGCGCTATGGCTTGGTGCTGACCCACCGGCGGGACGTAGCCGACGACTTGGTTCAGGCCACCTGCGTGCGGGCGTTGGAACGCGCCGCACAGTTTGCCGTGGGAACGCGTATGGACCGCTGGTTATTTTCCATTCTTCACTCCATCTGGTTGAACGAGGTCCGCTCTCAGCACATTCGCCAGGGACAGGGCTTTGTCGACGTTGACGAACTGGCCGGTGCGGAAAACGGCGAGCAGCCGATTTGGGCCAATGAGGTGATGCAACGGGTTAATCAACTGCCGGAGGCGCAGCGCAATACGTTGTTTCTGGTGTACGTGGAGGAACTTTCTTACCGGGAAGCCGCTGAGGTGCTGGGTGTGCCCATTGGCACCATCATGAGCCGTCTGGCGGCGGCACGGCTGCGGTTGGCGAACGACAGCCTGCTGCAAACCCGTACCCCGCAGGTAAAAGGAGAACAATCATGAGTTCAGCCTACGCAACGGATGAACTGCTGGTCGCCTATCTGGATAATCAGTTGGACCCACAGCAACGCCACCGGCTGGAACAGCGTCTGGCCGGCGAACCGGCGTTGGCAGAACGCTTGTCGTTGCTGGAGCGCAGCAGCTTGCCCTTTAAGCAAGCCTTTGCGCCTTTGCTTGATGAAGCGCCGGTGCAAAGATTGCAGTCAAAATTGCCACTTATCGTCCCCTCGCCACCGCACGCTATCAGCCGCCGTGGCCTGATTGCCGCCGCCGTCGCTTTTCTGGCACTGGGCATCGCAGGCGATCGCGCCTATCTGCAGCTCAGCCAACCGGATGACAACTGGCGGAGCCTGGTCGCTCAATATATGGCGTTGTACACCCCGGAAACGCTGATGGGTTTTGAAGGCTCCGCAGCGCAGATTGCCAGTCAACTACAGCACACCGGTGATCGGCTGAGCATCGCGCTTCCTCTGTCGCAGCTGACGTTGCAAGGGGCCGAACTAAAAAACGCCCGTGTGCTGGCGTACGACGATCGCCGTATTGCTCAATTGACCTGGTTGGATGCGCGGTACGGTGTATTGGCACTGTGTATTATCCAGCAACCGGGCAAGTCGCAGCCCGCAGAGAGCGAACAACGCCTGGGAATGAATGTGGTCTATTGGTCCGATAGCAGACACAGTTTCATGCTGATTGGCCATAATCCAGCAGTGGAAATGGTCAGATTGGCCAGTCAATTACAGCGTTCGCTGACTGCCTAAGAGCCTACGCGAAGCCATAACCTGCGAGAACGGCACGGAACATCGTGAATACCATCACATTTCTGGCTAACAACGGGCGCTAAACCGGACGTTTAATGCGCCATACTGGCAGAAAAGTGGCCGACTCTCGGCGATTTGGCTGAAGCATGGTAAAATCGGCTTTTTTACGTACCGGGAAATTTGCCATGAACTCAAGCACCCAGGAAAAGCTGCTGGCGCAGGCTGAACAACTCTGCCAGCAACGCAATGTGCGGCTGACACCGCAGCGGCTGGAAGTGTTACGCCTGATGGCACAACAGCCCGGTGCCATCAGCGCTTACGACCTGCTGGATTTGCTGCGCGTAGCCGAACCCCAGGCCAAACCCCCCACGGTTTACCGTGCATTGGATTTCCTTTTGGAACAAGGCTTTATTCATCGCGTGGAATCGGCGAACAGCTATGTGTTGTGCCATCATTTCGAACAGCCGATGCATACTTCCGCACTGTTCATTTGCGATCGCTGCGGCCAGGTGACTGAGCGCACAACCGAAGGGATCGAAGAGACGCTGCAAAAGCTGGCTAAAGAGTCAGGATTTGCCCTGCGTCACAGCGTGGTAGAAGCCCATGGCCTGTGTGAGGGTTGCGTTGAGGTAGAAGCCTGCGATAGCAAACATGATTGCGGCGAACACGATCACAGCATCGCTATCAAGAAGAAATAAGAGGGTATCAGGTACCTCTCTGTACCTTCGGCCATAGCGTCAAGGGGATTGAAACGCCTGGCCATCAGCATAGTTTACGGCCGCAATCCGCTGCGGCCTATCGCACTACCAGCGATACTTGTTGTGGTCTTCCCAGGATTTCACTTCTTTCTCGGCCGCCTCTTTCTGGTAGCCGTAGCGTTCCTGAATTTTACCGACAAGCTGTTCGCGTTTCCCTTCAATGACCGTCAAATCATCATCGGTCAGCTTGCCCCATTTTTCCTTCACTTTCCCTTTAAACTGCTTCCAGTTACCGTCGGCTTGATCTTTGTTCATAACCTCTCCGTTACCTGTGATTAGTCAGTTTTAAAAACTTGTCGCTGGGCTTAACTGAGTAATAATCATGGTCAATTGACCTAAAATGAAGGGAATATCATTCCAATTCATTCCGCCAGCCACATGATTAACTATAGCAACAGATATCGATAAATAACAAAAAACCAGAATAAAAATTCAACAAAACAACAAAATTCAGTAAAACACCCGAAATAACAGTCAGTAAGCGGGACTAAATCGACGCGATAATATGTAACTCAATATGAATACAAAACATTAGTTAATTTTATGATAACGTCTCATTGTGAGCCGTTGGATCCGCGGCAAACCAGGTACCGCGCAGCCTGTGGCGGTGCCAAATCCAGCCGAGCGCGATGCCGCGCAGAGAAAGAAAGACCGCCAGCGCCAGCCATAAACCATGATTGCCCAAGGCGGGTACGGTCAGCAGCGTCAAACCATAGCCGGCCGCTGCCACTGCCATGCTGTTGCGCATTTCTGCTCCTCGGGTGGCGCCAATAAACATGCCGTCCAGCAAATAGCACCATACGCCCACCAATGGCAGCACCACCTGCCACGGCAGATAGTGGCCGGCCAGCGCACGCAGTTCCGGTAACGAGGTCAAGGCGGCGATAATATGCTGACCGGCAACGGCATAAACCAGGCCAAAGGCCAACGCGACCAGACAGGCTTGTCGGCAGGCCGCACGCCACACCTTGCGCAGTTGGCTATCGTCACGCGCGCCATAGGCATGGCCAGAATGCGCTTCAACCGCGTAGGCAAAACCGTCGAGCGCATAGGCGGTAAAGGTCAGTAAGTTCATCAGCACCGCATTCACCGCCACCACTTCGCCGCCAAGCCGGGCACCGAAGATGGTCAAAGAAGCGAAACACAGCTGCAGCAGCAGGGAACGCAGCATAATGTCGCGATTCAGCGCCAGTAAACGCCGCAGGTTGCCACGCCAGGCAGTGCGCAGCATCGGCATGGAAATGCCACGTAGGCGCATGACCCGCCAGGACAGCCATAAGCCCAGCAGCAGCGTGGCATACTCAGAAATAGCGGTTGCCGTCGCCGCACCTTGCACGTTCCAGCCCAGCCCCATCACCAGCCAGATATCCAGTACAATATTCAATAAGTTGCCGACAATCAGCAGGATCACCGGCGCACGTACGTATTGCACGCCAAGCAGCCAGCCCAGGATAACCATGTTCGCCAATGCCGCCGGTGCGCTCAGCCAGCGGATCTCGAGGAATAATCGGGCCTGCTCCAGCACCGCCTCGTCGCCACCGACGATTTTCAGCGCCAGTTCGATCAGCGGATGGCGCAGCAAGACAATGGCCACACCGGCCAACGCCGCCAGCAGCAGCGGTTGCATAAAGGCGCGCGCCAATCCCTGTGGGTTTTGTGCGCCCAGAGCCTGCGCAGTCAGACCGGTGGTGCTCATACGCAGGAACAACAACAGCATGAACAGGAAGCTGGTCGCCATCGCTCCCACCGCCACACCGCCCAGATAAACAGGGCTGTCGAGGTGACCGATCACTGCGGTATCCACCAGCCCAAGCAACGGCACGGTGATATTGGAGAAAATCATTGGCAGCGCCAGGCGCCACAAGGCTTTATCGGTATCGCTGGTGAAGGCGGAGAGCAGGCGCATAGTGAAATGTTCCCGTGGCAATGCGGTTTTAATCGATCAGAAATGACATCGCCCCAGAGCTGGGGCGATTTAAATCAAAGGGCAGCGTGCAGGCTTATGGGTTAAACCCAGTCGCCGTTGCGGATCACGCCGACCGCCAAGCCTTCAATGGTGAAGTTCTGCTGACGCAGATCAACCACAATCGGCTGGAACTCACTGTTTTCCGGTAGCAGCTCAACCACGTTACCGTGCTTTTTCAGCCGCTTGACCGTAACTTCATCTTCGATGCGCGCCACAACCACCTGGCCATTACGCACGTCCTGAGTTTTATGCACCGCCAGCAGGTCACCGTCCAGAATACCGATATCACGCATCGACATACCGTTAACCCGCAGCAGGAAATCCGCGCTCGGTTTGAACAGGGAAGGATCCACCTTGTAGTGACCTTCGATATGCTGCTGTGCCAGCAGCGGCTCACCGGCAGCCACACGGCCAATCAGCGGTAAACCCTCTTCATCTTCCATCAGCAACCGAATGCCGCGCGAAGCGCCGGAGACAATTTCGATGACGCCTTTACGCGCCAGCGCTTTCAGATGTTCTTCTGCGGCATTTGGCGAACGGAACCCCAGACGCATGGCGATCTCGGCACGCGTCGGCGGCATGCCAGTGGACGAAATATGATCGCGAATCAGATCATAGACCTCTTGCTGTCTGGTAGTTAGTGCTTTCATTCCGCCCCCTGTTTGTTTATACAGTCTTGCTGTGAGTATATACAGGTAAGTGCGGCTTGGGAACCGAAGAATGAATAAAAATCAGGGATTAGCGACCCGGATCGCAACGAGCTTGCTCTGCTCAGACAAAGTGCTGCCACAGCACCGCGCCCCAAACAAACAGCGCCAAAATAACCGCCAGCAAAACTGCCGCCGACCCCATATCCTTGGCCCGGCCGGACAGCTCGTGATACTCGGTCCCCACCCGGTCAACAATCGCCTCAATCGCGCTGTTGAGCATCTCGACAATCATCACCAGCACCACCGACCCAATCAGTAAAATGCGCGCTATCGCACCCACGTCCAGCCAAATCGCCAGTATGATAGCCAGGACGGTCACCACCAACTCCTGGCGGAACGCCGCTTCGTGCTGCCAGGCAGCGGAAAAACCTTTATAAGAGTAGCCGGCGGCTTTAATAATACGGGTCAGGCCGGTTGCTTGGTTCGTCATGTTTTTAGTGCCTTTCGCAGAGGTAAGTCATAATTAAACAGTTTAGGCCAGGAAGCGCTCACGGCTCCCGGTTTTCCAACACCACAGATCTGCTACCCGGTTTCTGGTATGCTTGCGGCGCATTGCTAACAAGAGGCTTCACGTTGTTATGTCAGGTTGGCGTAAAATTTATTATAAACTATTGAATTTACCACTCAAATTGTTGGTAAGAAGTAAGGTTATCCCTTCAGATCCGGTCACGGAGTTAGGGTTGGATCCCTCACGGCCGATTTTGTATGTTTTACCTTATAATTCCAAGGCGGATTTACTGACGCTGCGCACCCAGTGCCTGGCGCAGGATTTGCCCGATCCTCTCGAACCGCTGGAAATAGACGGCACCGTGCTGCCCAGCCACGTGTTTATTCACGACGGCCCGCGCGTATTCCGCTACTACACGCCGAAAGAAGAGTCGGTAAAACTGTTCCACGACTATCTGGATCTGCACCGCAGTAACCCGGATCTCGATATTCAGATGCTGCCGGTTTCGGTGATGTTTGGCCGCTCTCCGGGGCGCGAAGGCCACGGCACACCGCATCTGCGCTTGCTAAATGGCGTGCAGAAATTCTTCGCCGTGCTGTGGCTCGGCCGCGATAGCTTTGTGCGCTTCTCCAATACCGTTTCGCTGCGCCGCATGGCGACCGAGCACGGTACGGACAAGATCATCGCGCAAAAGCTGGCTCGCGTAGCCCGGATGCACTTCTCGCGTCAGCGTCTGGCCGCCGTAGGCCCAAGCCTGCCGGCCCGTCAGGACCTGTTCAACAAGCTGTTGGCGTCCAAAGCGATCGAAAAAGCGGTCGAAGACGAAGCGCGCAGTAAAAAAATCTCCCACGAAAAAGCCCAGCAAAATGCCATTGCATTGATGGAAGAGATTGCCGCCGACTTTTCTTACGAGACGGTGCGCCTTTCCGACCGTGTGCTGAGCTGGACCTGGAACCGCTTGTATCAGGGCATCAACGTCACCAACGCCGAACGCGTGCGTCAGCTGGCGCAGGACGGCCACGAGATCGTGTATGTGCCCTGTCACCGCAGCCACATGGACTATCTGCTGTTGTCCTATGTGTTGTACCACCAGGGCCTGGTGCCGCCGCACATTGCTGCCGGTATTAACCTCAACTTCTGGCCGGCCGGGCCGATCTTCCGCCGCCTGGGCGCGTTCTTTATCCGCCGGACCTTCAAAGGCAACAAGCTGTACTCGACGGTGTTCCGTGAATACCTCGGCGAGCTGTTTACCCGCGGTTACTCGGTCGAGTACTTTGTCGAAGGCGGGCGTTCCCGTACCGGGCGTTTGCTGGAGCCGAAGACCGGCACCCTGTCGATGACCATTCAGGCGATGCTGCGCGGCGGGGCCCGCCCTATCACGCTGGTGCCGATCTACATCGGTTACGAGCACGTGATGGAAGTGGGTACCTACGCCAAAGAGCTGCGTGGCGCCACCAAGGAAAAAGAGAGCCTGCTGCAGATGCTGCGCGGCTTGCGCAAACTGCGTAATCTCGGCCAAGGCTACGTGAACTTCGGCGATCCCCTGCCGTTGACCACCTACCTGAACCAGAATGTGCCGCAGTGGCGCGAATCGATTGACCCGATCGAATCCCAGCGCCCAAGCTGGCTGACGCCGACGGTCAACGATCTGGCGGCCAAGATTATGGTGCGCATCAACAATGCCGCAGCGGCCAACGCCATGAACCTGTGTTCCACGGCGTTACTGGCTTCTCGCCAGCGCTCGTTAACCCGCGAGCAGTTGCTTGAACAGTTGGAATGCTATCTGCAACTGATGCGCAACGTGCCTTATGCCGATGACGTTACCGTGCCGACTCAAACGCCGGATGAGTTGCTGGATCACGCGCTGAACATGAACAAGTTCGAGGTGGAGAAGGATAACATCGGCGATATCATCATTCTGCCGCGCGAGCAGGCGGTGCTGATGACCTATTACCGCAACAATATCCATCACCTGCTGGTTCTGCCGTCTCTGATTGCCACTATCGTGATGCACCATCGCCGGGTATCTCGCGCTGAACTGCTGCGCCAGATTGGTTTGATTTACCCGATGCTGAAAGCCGAGCTGTTCCTGCACAACGACAAGGAACAACTGCCGGAAGTGCTGCAACCGCTGATCGAGGAAATGATCCGTCAGCAATTGATCTGCGATAAAGGCGACGATCTGGTACTGAATCCAGCACGTATCCGTCCGTTGCAGCTGCTGGCCGCCGGTGTCCGTGAAACCTTGCAGCGCTACGCCATCACCATGTCTATCCTCAGCGCCAACCCGAGCATTAACCGCGGTGCGCTGGAGAAAGAGAGCCGTATCATGGCGCAGCGTTTGTCCGTGCTGCACGGCATCAACGCACCGGAGTTCTTCGACAAGGCGGTATTCTCCACTCTGGTGGCTACGTTGCGTGAAGAAGGCTACATCAATGATATTGGCGATGCGGTGCGTGAGCACACCCTAGAGGTGTACAACATGCTGAGCGACCTGATTACCCCGGAAATCAAACTGACCATTGAAAGCGTCAGCATGCCGGCGGAAACCAACGCTCTGCCGGAAGCGATTGAACCGGAAGAGAAAGACCAGTAATACGTTGATAAAAAAACAAAAAGGCACCCCAGGGTGCCTTTTTTACTGTCCGAACGTGGTCAACTTTGCCAGTAACTCAGCGCAATACCGATAAACAGTACCAGCCCGACGTAGTTGTTATCCAGGAACGCTTTGAAGCAGGCATCCCGTTCACGACCGGCAATTTGTTTTTGCTGATGGATAAACAGGGCTCCCGCCAGCAACAGCGACCAATAAAACGCGCCGCTCAACTGCGCCAGATAGCCCACCCACAGCATCAGCAGCAAGGTGGCGAACTGCAGCAGGCCGACGATCAGTTTGTCGTAACGGCCAAACAAAATGGCGGTGGATTTCACACCAATCTTGAGATCATCGTCGCGATCGACCATGGCATACAGCGTATCGTAAGCCACTGTCCAGCAGATATTGGCCAGCAGCAGCAGCCAGCAGCTCAGCGGCAGCGATTCGCTGACGGCGGCGTAGGCCATCGGAATGCCCCAACCAAACGCGGCGCCCAATACGAACTGCGGCAAATGAGTGACCCGCTTCATAAACGGATAGGCCCATGCCAGCGCCAACGCCGCCAGAGACAGCCAGATGGTCATCGCATTCAGCGTCAGCACCAGCGCGAACGAAATCAGCACCAGCACCACAAACAGGATCTTGGCCTCTTTTTCGCTCACCCGGCCGCTGGGCATTGGGCGTCCGGCGGTACGCTTCACATGGCCATCGACGGCGCGATCGGCATAATCATTCACCACACAGCCGGCGGCACGCATCAGGAAAACCCCGACCACAAACACCAGCAGGATAGACAACGACGGCACGCCCTTCCCCGCCAGCCACAGCGCCCACAGCGTCGGCCACAGCAACAGCAAGGTGCCAATAGGTTTATCGATGCGCATCAGATGGCTATAAGCCTGCCATTTACTTTGAATCACGCTTCCCTCCAAGGTATTTCCTCTCCTCATCATTCGGGGTCAGTACTGCCCGCGGCGTACAGCGGCGAAGCCGGTAGAAACAGTTCGGTCAGCAACAGCGGTTTACCCGCCAGCCGCAGGCGGGAACGGCGTGCCCACAGCGCA
Source organism: Serratia sp. AXJ-M (assembly GCF_046531865.1). NCBI lineage: Bacteria > Pseudomonadati > Pseudomonadota > Gammaproteobacteria > Enterobacterales > Yersiniaceae > Serratia > Serratia sp. AXJ-M. The sequence goes on from NZ_CP059394.1 coordinate 4,789,622, forward strand.
TCTTGCCGACCGATATGGATGTAATCGCGAGTTAACTCGTCGCTGCTAAAAAGATAGCGCCCCAACGGCAATGTGCCCAAATCCACCAGCGCCAAATCCGGGCCGGTCAGAGTTTCCTGCGGGATCACCGTACGCCCCAGCAGCCAGGGCTGGTTGTCGCCCAACAGCACGATTTCACGCAGCCAGTATCGTGGGCTCTCAGGAAGATGGTCGGCTTCTTCGCCCAGTTGATCGCGGGTGATAAAACACTCGCGCTGCGGCTCAACGTGCACGCGCCCGCAGTGACGTTCAAAGCGGCGGGTCATGGATCCTAACTCCATCAGCCAATCACTGACGGCGGCCGGTGGCGGAGATTGTTGTGCGGATAACCACTCCAACGGCGGCAGGATGGAATCCTTATTGCCAGACATTGCTCTACTCCATGCCTGACGCCGCGCCCTGCGGCCGCGCCAGACCAGACAAACTGTTAACAGTCGACCATTGTAACGCAGAAATTCAAAAGCGGCAGGCTGATTCGTGGCGTCACGCGCAGCATAATAACGCCCAAAAAAGCGGCGCAATGTCATCTTTCTGCCATCTGTTTTCTTTACCTTCGTCCACCGGAGCGATGGGGATTCTGTGATCGCCTGCAAACTTTCGCCTCTGCCACATTGTTTTATCTACGCGCGTAGATACTCTTGTGCCGCAGCGTTGAATCGCCATCAGTCCAACACTTTGTCAGCAAACCTTCTTGCCGACACCAGGGAAACCATCTTTAACGGCGCCATTTATGGCGCATGACGAAAAGAGGATATCAATGCCATGAGCGAAACAACGCTTGCACACCAACAGGCCGCCGGCGATACGCTGGCGGCCGACGAACGCCTGGCCACCAAAGAAGGGCGCGGCCAATTCTGGCGTGCCACTTTTTCCTGCTGGCTCGGCACCGCGATGGAATATGTCGATTTCGCACTGTATGGCCTGGCGGCCGGTATGGTGTTCGGCGACGTGTTCTTTCCCGAAGCCACACCGATAGTGGCGCTGTTGGCCAGCTTTGCCACTTACTCCGTCGGCTTTGTCGCCCGTCCAATCGGTGCGTTGGTCTTTGGCTGGATTGGCGATCGCAAAGGCCGCCGCGTGGTACTGCTCACCACGGTCGCGTTGATGGGCGTTTCTACCACGCTGATCGGGCTGATCCCCTCCTACGCACAAATTGGCGTTTGGGCGCCTGTCTGTCTGGTGATCCTGCGTTTTGCGCAAGGTTTCGGTGCCGGAGCGGAGCTCTCCGGCGGCGCGGTGATGCTGGCAGAATACGCGCCGGCAAAACGACGCGGTCTGGTCGCGTCGATCATCGCCATCGGTTCCAACAGCGGCACCCTGCTGGCGTCGCTGGTGTGGTTGTTAGTGTTGCAGTTGGACAAAGCGGATCTTATCGCCTGGGGATGGCGTATTCCGTTCCTTGCCAGCATCCTGATCGCCGCAGGAGCACTGTACCTGCGCCGCCACGTACGCGAAACGCCGGTGTTTGAACGCGAGCTGCAGCAAAACCACCAGCGGATGCTGGAAAATACCCCCACCGAGCCGGACAACCGCAGTTACTTGCAGCGCACCAAAGCTTTTTGGATCATGCTTGGCCTGCGCATTGGCGAGAATGGCCCCTCCTATCTGTGTCAGGGCTTTATCGTCGGTTACGTCGCCAAAGTGCTGATGGTGGACAAATCGGTGCCCGCGCTGGCGGTGATGATCGCCTCACTGTGCGGTTTCCTGGTGATCCCCCTGGCCGGTTGGCTTTCCGATCGCTTCGGCCGTCGCATCACTTACCGCTGGTTCTGTCTGTTGCTGGTGTTGTATGCCTTCCCGGCGTTCTGGCTGCTCGACAGCCGCGAACCGGCAACCGTCATTTCAGTGATTGTGGTCGGCATGTGCATTGCGTCACTCGGCATTTTTGGGGTGCAGGCGGCCTATGGCGTGGAACTGTTCGGCGTCAAAAATCGCTATTCAAAAATGGCGTTCGCCAAGGAGCTGGGATCGATCCTTTCCGGCGGTACCGCTCCGCTGATCGCCACCGCGTTGCTGTCCGGCTTCGGTCACTGGTGGCCTGTCGCCTGCTATTTTGTTGTAATGGCGGCCATTGGCTTAATCACCACCTTCTTTGCACCGGAAACACGCGGCCGCGATCTAAACCTGCCGCAGGACGCGGCGTAATCAGGGCGCACAGGAACCCAACTTGGATAATCAATCTGCGCGACGCATCACCCGTGCCGACGTCGCCCGCGTAGCAGGCACCTCGGTTGCGGTCGTCAGCTACGTGATCAACAACGGACCGCGCCCGGTGGCGGAAGCCACCCGTCTGCGGGTGCTGGAGGCGATCGAAAAAACCGGTTACCGACCAAACGATATCGCCCGGGCACTGGCTTCAGGCAACACCCTGACCTACGGGTTGGTGGTACCCGATATCTCCAACCCGTTTTTTGCCACCCTGGCCCAGGCGTTGCAGCGAGAGGCTTTCAGCCACGGTCGGGTACTGCTGTTGGGTGACGCCGGTGACGACCGCCAGCGCGAGCACGACCTGATTAATCATCTGCTGCGCCGTCAGGTTGACGGTCTGCTGTACACCAGCGTCGATCGCCATCCCTGGTTCGATCTGATCCGCGCATCCGGCACGCCATGCGTAATGATTGACACCATAGACAGCCATGCCGGCGTCTGCGCCATTCGCGTCGACGAGCGTGATGCGGCCTGTCAGGCAACTCGCCATCTGTTGCAGCACGGCTATCAGGACATCGGCATTTTTGTGGGCCCCTTGACCATGCTCAACGCGCAGGACCGCCTTAACGGCTGGCGTGATGCACTGAAGGAAGCGGGCATTGCGCCACGCGAAGAGTGGATATTCGAAGCGCCCTATACCCGTCAGGGGGGCTATCAGGCCAGCCAGAAAATGCTGCAAGCCCCGCGGCCGCGGGCCATATTCACCTCTAACGAACAACAGGCGCTCGGTTGCCTGTCGGCACTGGCAGAACACCGGCTTCGCGTGCCGGACGATCTGGCGATCATTTGTTTTAACGGCACCCAGCAGTCCGAGTTCAGCGTGCCACCGCTCAGTGCGGTCGAACAACCGATTGACGCCATGGCCAAGCGAGCCATCGCCATGCTGGCCGCCGGTGCTGCACAGCCAGAGCTGCACGAATTCGCTTTCCAACTGCATATCCGCCGATCGTGCGGCTGTTAGTTTATTGATTCAGGTAACCGCTATGCGTTTGATTATTGATTGCGATCCCGGCAACGGCATTCCCGGCGCCAACGTTGATGACGGGCTGGCGCTGGCATTGGCACTGGCGGCCCGCCCGCGACTCTCACTGGAGTTGATCAGCATTGTTGCGGGCAATACGCCACGTGACGTTGGCTTTGCCGTGGCACAACATTTGCTGCAACAAACCGGCTATCAGGTGCCGATTGCCGTCGGCGCGGCGCGCGCGCTGAGCGAACCGCCAGAACCCTGGCGCGCCCACCTCGACCGCGCGATTGCCGATCCTGATCTGGCGGCACTGTGGCGCAATACGCCTTACCCACAGGCCGCGACCACGCCAACGCCGAACGCCGCCGTGGCGATCGGCGAGTTGATCTGCAATAACCCCGGCGAGATCACCCTGGCGGCAATCGGCCCCCTGACCAACGTCGCCCATGCTCTGCAGCTGTACCCGCAGATGGCACAAGCGGTGAAGGAAATTGTGATCATGGGCGGAGTCTTCAACCTGGAAGGCTACATCAAGGACACCAATTTTGGTCTGGATCCGGAAGCCGCACGGCAGGTGCTGACCAGCGGTGCCAATATTACGCTCGCCCCACTGGACGTTACTACGCAAACCATGTTGACTCAGGAAAGCCTGGCGCAGATGACCCAACCGGACACGCCGCTGTGTCGCTATCTGCGAACCACCACTCAACCCTGGATCGACTATTCCCGCCATACCCGCCATCTGCCGGGTTGCTGGATCCACGATGCGCTGGTGATTGCCTGGTTGCTTGAGCCACAGTTGGTGACCACGGAGGAATATTATGTAGATGTCGCACTGGAAGGCGCTATGACGCGCGGCAGTTCTCGCCGCTGGCGTCCTGGAGGCCTGCGCCTGACGGTCGGCATGCCGGAGCCCGAAGGCAAGCCGTTGCGGGTGATGCAGCAAGTGGATAATGCCCGCCTGCTGGCGTTGATCGGCACCACCCTGGCCCACGGATGAAAAAAGGTGCGCCGGGGCGCACCAATCATCGAGCCAGCATCGACAGCGTCGGGTACTACCCCTTGCCTTTCACGCTACCAATAAAGGTTTCACGTGCTGTGGTGGAACCCAGTTTTTCAGCCTCATTCATCAGTTTCAGCGCTTTATCGATATCGCCCGCCTTCACCGCCTGTTTGATGCCGTTGTTAAAGTAAGCTTCGGTATCATTCAACATGGGTTCCGCCGGTTGAGTCGGCGCCGGGGCCGGTGCTGCTGCGACGGCGGCCGTTGATCCCACCACCACTGGCGTCGCCGCCGGTGCCGGCTGCAGCATGCCGATCATGATATTGCCGCTGCCCTGCTCTGCCGTGACCTTCAGTTTGATAGTACCGCTGGTGCTATGCCGGGCGATCGGATCCGGAATATCCGGCACCGCGTTGCCCACGCCCTGTGCATAAGCCTTGGCCGGGTTGGTCAGTTGCGTGGTTTTCGCCAGATCCTGACGGGTGGTGTACACCAGCAGATAAATTTGTTTCTGACCGAGTGCCGGGGTCAGTTTCAGCGTGCCCTCCAGCCGATCGGATGACATCGCACCCGGTGGTTGATACGGGAAGTAGCTGCTCGGGTAATAGGCCGCAGGGCGCAGGTGCTCATCCAGCACCAACACGCTCGGCGCGTAAAGTGAGTTGTTCTTGCTGATGCTGCTCAGCGTGACTTCCAGCGAACCGCGATCGGCCGGCAGCGTATAAGCGGCAATAGCGCCCTGAATGTCGCCCTGGTTGATTTGCGGGCTGACATTATCCAGTTTGATGTCCTGGCTGACCGGCGGCATCAGCGGTTGCCACGGCAGGCTTTGCAGCGTGCTGGCGCTAATGGCCGGCGCGATGGAAACATTGGCCGGCGTATCGGCATTGACCACCAGCGGTGTGCCAAGGGTCAGAGCCAGTGACAGGCAAAGTGACAGCAGATTCTTTTTCATTGTTATACCCCATGATATCCGGCGCAGCTCAGGCAAGAGAGACGACGCCGGCGAATACAGGCTGGGGAGAGCACCTGGCCCTCCCCGTTATCTCATTACCACCAGATTTCCATCTGGGCACCGAAGGTGACTTCGTCGTCATTGCCGCGGCTGAAGGTATGTAAGCTGGTGTCGTTGTACGCAGTGCCCGAGGTGTAACCGGCGCCGGAGTCGTTATTGGCGTAGCCCCACTTCTCATCCCACTTGGCGTAGGTCGCGAATACGCGGATAGCCGGACGTGACCAGATGCTGTTGCCCGCCTGCCACTGTTGCGCCAGGGTCACTTTGTACTGACCGTTGCGATCGCCGGTGCGCTGGGATTTCACGTTGTCGTAACCGGCTTCCAGCAGGGTGCTCATGATCGGCGTCCATTTGTACATTGGACGTACGCCCACGGTGTACCAGGTGGTGCCGTTATTGTTGTCACGATCGACATCCTGGAACATACCGACGTACATCAGCGCCCATTGATCGTTGAAGTCGATGGCACCGTGGTCCAGCACGCGGATCATCTTGCCGTTGTTGTCGATGGTTGAGCCCTGGTTGCGGCCGTTGTTCTGCGAAGTCATGGAGTCGGTGGCGTACTGCACCACAAACTTGTTGTAGCCGGTCAGGATGCTCTGGGTATGTTCCGCGGTGAACATCCAGCCGTCTTTGCTGGCGCCGTCAGCCAAATGGTATCCGTCCTGAGTATTGGCGCGACCGTAGTCCACACCCAACTCCAGGGTACCGCCCGGGTTTAGCTCCAGGCCGGCCAAACGCACGTCGAAGGTGTCGTTGACGGTAGGACGTTGATCCCACTCGTTATCCAGGTAACCGTAAGAGCCGCCGGATTCTGAGTTACGGGTTACGGCAGCAGACAGTTTGCCGAAGCCCAAATCAATATTTTCCAGACCGGCGCCCGGACCGGAGATATCCCAGTAGTAGAAGTCAATCATGTGAACATCATGACGCTGATAGAAACGCTTACCGGCCCACATGTTGGCACCCGGCAACCATTCAATCAGGTTTTTACCCTGCACATTCACTTCACGGAAGCCTGGCGTCACGTCTTCCCAGTCGGAACGTTGTGAAACGGAGTAAGCCAGGTTGGTATCGAAGTAGAAGCTTTTATCGCCTTCTTTCCACACTTCCTGTCCCAGTTTCAGCTCGGCGTAGGTCTCGCATTCGTTGCCGAGACGGTACTTGCTGCCGGCACCGGTAGCCTGGAAGCACTGTTGCTCGCCACCACTGCCGGTCCAGCCGATGCCGGAACGGGCGTAGCCTTTAAAATCAACGGCCATCGCCTGAGTGGTAAGCACACCAGCGGCGATTGCCAGTGCCAGAGGAAGTTTGCGCAGAGTAGTCATCATTATTCTCCTGTTATACAGACTGTGATGCTTTAAACGCCCGGCTCCTGGTGCAGCCGTTTACATGCCGTACCGTCCTCACGGAACAGATGGCAACGGTGAGGCGGCAAGCCTATGGCGAATGTTGCACCTTCTTCTACCAGCACCACGTCGTTCTGGCGGTAAACCAGGTTTTGACGAATTGCCGGGATTTGGATGTGGATTTGCGTCTCGTTACCGAGTTGCTCCACCACCTGTACGTCACCCGTAAGCAGTACTTCAGAGGCATCACTGGGCAGCAGATGCTCCGGGCGAATGCCCAGAGACATGTTGGTACCGGGCTGAACGTCGGAGCCTTCCACCGGCAACCACACCAACTGGCGGTTAGGCAGCTCGACCTGGACCTGTTGCGGCTCTGCGGCGGTCACTTTGACCGGCAGGAAGTTCATTTTCGGCGAGCCGATAAAGCCGGCGACAAAGCGGTTGGCCGGATAGTGATACAGCTCCAGCGGCTTGCCGACCTGGGCGACACGCCCGGCATCCAACACCACGATCTTGTCGGCCAGCGTCATCGCTTCCACCTGATCGTGCGTCACGTAAATCATGGTGCGCTGCAGGCGCTTGTGCAGACGCGAAATCTCAATGCGCATCTGCACCCGCAGCGCGGCGTCGAGGTTCGACAACGGCTCGTCGAGCAAGAACACGTCCGGTTCCGCCACCAGCGTACGGCCGATCGCCACCCGCTGACGCTGCCCGCCGGACAGCGCTTTTGGCCGCCTGTCGAGCAGGTGAGCCAGTTGCAGCACTTCCGACACCTGATTGACCCGCTGGCTGATTTCCGCTTTCTTGGCACCGGCCAGCTTCAGGCCGAACGACATGTTGTCGGCCACCGACAGGTGCGGATACAGCGCATAGGACTGAAACACCATGCCAATGCCGCGCTCGGAAGGCGGCACCTCATTCATGCGTTTATCGCCGATCATCAGGTCGCCAGAGGTGATGTCCTCCAGCCCGGCAATCATGCGCAGCAGTGTCGATTTGCCGCAGCCCGACGGCCCGACAAACACCACAAACTCACCGTCATCTATCGTCAGATTGACGTCTTTGGAAATCACAGCTTCGCCGAAGGCCTTATAAACGCTGCGCAATGTGACGCTAGCCATGCGTTACTCCCCTGCTTTCGCAGTTAACATTTCGTGTAAAAATGGCGGACGCAAAACCCGCCAAAACCCATTGATGACCCTCTTGCTGCGCACCGTGCTGCCATGCCAATGGCAAGGTCGCCTCAGACGGCGCGGCCGCCTGAGTATAAGGCTGCAGGTTAATCAGCGCTTCAAGGCATTGATCCTGATGGGTAATAAGTAAACGAACCACGCCGTTATGCTGGCTGACCACGCTCAGTTGGCCCTGCTGGATCACCGGCAAGCGGCGCAGCGCCAACAGAGATTGGCAGTAATGCAAAGTGGATTGGTTGTCCTGCTGCTGGCGGCTGATGGCCAGCGCGCGATGTTCGATGGCCACCTGTTGGTACCAGTGGATCTCACCGTTGGTCACCTGTTCCGGCGCTTCATGCCAGGGCATCGGCGTTTGCGCACCCAGCGGATCCTGCAGGCCGGCGGCGTGTGGCAGACCTAATTCTTCGCCCTGATACAGGCAGATGGGCGCAGGCAACATCGCCAGCAGCGTCAAAAAGGCATCAGCCGAACGCAGATTACCCTGGCCCCAATGGCTAACGACTCGCGGCTGATCCGCATCACCGGTGCTCCACAGGCTGTCTGCCAGAGTGGCGCGGCGAGCATTCAACACCTCAATCAGTTTCTCTACGCTGAAGGGCACGACCTCCAGCGCCAATGGGCTACGAAGGTACTGCTGCGACGCGGCGGCGCGACGAATGTGATGGGGCCCGTCGCAATACCACAGCGCCAGACCCTGCGCGGCGACCGCCGCCCCCTCTTGCTCCGCCAATGGCTGCGGCAGGACCAGGCCGTCTATCGACAGCTGGTTCAGGTAGGGCAGCGCCGCAATCATGCCGTGAGCATCACCCACGCCATCCCCGTTTCCATCACGGAAACTGACCGGGTGGATCCGGTACAGGGTTGGCTGAGTGACGGTAGGCATTGGCGACATAAATCCGGTTCCCTGCTGCACGTGGCGATAAAATCAATGTGGCCGATAGTGCGGTAAACCCCACAAAGGGTAATCATCCGTAACAGGATTTTTCATGGGGGAGGAGATGGGAGGATGAGAGAACGACCGCGGGGACGAGAAGTTCCACGCTTAAGACAAATCTGTGATCTGCCTGGCAAAAATCGTCCCCCTATTTTGTGTCTGACACCACAGAATAGGGAGCAATGTTAACTGGATCACACTACGCAGGCGTGGGGCGTAGAGGGGGGGAGGATGAGAATGTGTCGCTTTGTGACCCACTATTACCGCGAAACCTCTCTCCTTGACTTACGTGCCCACAAAAAAGAAGGATTGGATTATGACTCGCAGCTATACCACCGCCCGCACACTGGTGCTTTCGGCTCTGACCACCCTGGTGCTTTCCTCTTCCGCCTTCGCCAAGATCGAGGAAGGGAAACTGGTTATCTGGATCAACGGCGATAAAGGCTATAACGGCCTGGCCGAGGTCGGCAAAAAGTTTGAGAAAGACACCGGCATCAAAGTGACCATCGAACACCCGGACAAGCTGGAAGAGAAGTACCCGCAGGTTGCCGCCACCGGCGACGGCCCGGACATCATCTTCTGGGCCCATGACCGCTTTGGCGGCTACGCGCAGTCCGGCCTGCTGGCGGAAATCCATCCTTCCAAAGCCTTCCAGGACAAGCTGTTCCCGTTCACCTGGGACGCTGTGCGCTACGACGGCAAGCTGATCGGCTACCCGATCGCCGTGGAAGCTCTGTCGCTGATTTACAACAAAGACCTGATCAAACAGGCGCCAAAAACCTGGGAAGAGATCCCGGCGCTGGACAAAGAACTGCGCGCCAAAGGCAAAAGCGCCATCATGTGGAACCTGCAAGAACCCTACTTCACCTGGCCGATTATCGCCGCCGATGGCGGTTATGCCTTCAAGTATGAAAATGGCAAATACAACATCAAGGACGTTGGCGTCGCCAACGCCGGTTCGCAGGCCGGTCTGCAGTTCATCGTCGATCTGGTGAAAAACAAGCAGATCAACGCCGATACCGATTACTCCATTGCCGAAGCCGCCTTCAATAAGGGCCAAACCGCCATGACCATCAACGGTCCATGGGCCTGGTCAAACATCGAGCAAAGCAAAATCAACTACGGCGTAACCCTGCTGCCGACCTTTAAAGGCAAGCCGTCCAAACCTTTCGTTGGCGTACTGACCGCCGGGATCAACGCCGCCAGCCCGAACAAAGAGCTGGCTACAGAATTCCTGGAAAACTATCTGTTGACCAACGAAGGCCTGGCCGACGTCAACAAGGACAAACCGCTCGGTGCGGTGGCCCTGAAGTCCTACCAGGAGCAACTGGCGAAGGATCCGAAAATCGCCGCCACCATGGAAAACTCACAAAACGGCGAAATCATGCCTAATATCCCGCAGATGAGCGCCTTCTGGTACGCCGAACGCAGCGCGGTAATCAACGCCGTCAGCGGCCGCCAGACGGTGAAAGCCGCGTTGGATGATGTACAGACCCGTATCACCAAGTAACACACAACGTTGTGCGGGATTAGCATCCCCAAAATAATTGGAGTTACACCGCGACGGTAAGTACGCACATCCCTGGGAGCATAGACAGCTATGTGACCGGGGTGAGCGGACGCAGCCAACAAAGGTGTCGCTTCAAGTATGAAGGGGAGAAGCGCCCCGCTGTGGCTTCACAGAAAGGAACGCCCTATGCAATTAGTTCACGCCGGGTCGCCTGCGCGCAAAAAGTCGAAGTGGTGGCAGAGTGACGTACTGAAATGGCTGGTCATCGGCCTGTTCAGCCTGGTTACCTGCTATCTGATTGTGTTGATGTATGCACAGGGTGAATACCTGTTTGCCATTCTGACGCTGATACTGGTCAGCGCCGGGCTTTACGTCTTCGCCAATCGCCGTGCTTACGCCTGGCGCTACGTTTATCCGGGCATCGCCGGCATGGGGCTGTTTGTCCTGTTTCCGCTGATTTGCACCATTGCCATCGCCTTTACCAACTACAGCAGCACCAACCAGCTCACCTTTGAACGCGCTCAGTCGGTGCTGATGCAGCGCCAGTTCCAAACCGGCAAAACCTTCACCTTCGGGCTGTATCCGGCAGAAAATCAACGTTGGCGCCTGCAGTTAACCCACCCTGACAGTGACCAAAAACTGATTTCCGAACCGTTCAGCTTTGACGCCAGTGCGCCGCAAACGCTGAAACTGACGGAGGAAAGCGCAGAACCGGCCGGCGAACGCGCCACGCTGCGAGTGATCACGCAAAATCGTCAGGCGCTGAGCCAACTGGTGGCATTACTTCCGGACGGCGGCGAGCTGCGCATGAGTTCCCTGCGCCAATTTTCCGGCACCACCCCGCTCTACGCGCTGGACAAGGACAGCAATACGCTGACCGACCAACAGACCCATACTCAATACCGCCCAAACCCTGACATTGGCTTCTATCAGGCGGTGAATGCCGAGGGCAACTGGGCCAAAGAGACCCTGAGCCCAGGCTATACCGTCACCATCGGATGGAAAAACTTCCTGCGCGTGCTGCAGGACGAAGGCATCAAGAAGCCGTTCGTGTCGATCTTTATCTGGACCATCGTGTTCTCGGTCATGACCGTGATCCTCACCGTGGCGGTGGGTATGGTGCTGGCCTGCGTGGTGCAGTGGGAAGCGCTGAAAGGCAAAGCGGTTTATCGCGTGATGCTGATACTGCCCTACGCGGTACCGTCGTTTATTTCGATACTGATTTTCAAAGGGTTGTTCAACCAAAGCTTCGGTGAAATCAACATGATGCTTAGCCATCTGTTTGGCATCAAACCGGCCTGGTTCAGCGACCCTATCACCGCCAAAAGCATGATTTTGATCGTCAACACCTGGTTGGGTTATCCCTACATGATGATCCTGTGCATGGGGCTGCTGAAGGCAATACCCGACGATCTGTACGAGGCCTCGGCAATGGACGGCGCCACCCCGATGCAGAACTTCTTCCGCATCACGCTGCCGCTGCTGATCAAACCGCTGACGCCGTTGATGATCGCCAGTTTCGCCTTCAACTTTAATAACTTTGTCCTGATTCAACTGCTGACCAACGGCGGGCCGGACATGATTGGCACCACCACGCCGGCCGGTTATACCGACCTGCTGGTCAGCTATACCTACCGCATCGCCTTCGAGGGCGGCGGCGGGCAGGACTTCGGACTGGCAGCCGCCATTGCCACGCTGATCTTCCTGCTGGTAGGCGCTCTGGCGATCCTGAATCTGAAAGCCAGCAAGATGAACTTCGACTAGGGAGAAAAATAATGGCCATGGTCCAACCCAAGTCCCAGCGCCTGCGCCTGTGGATGACCCATATTCTGATGCTGTGCTTTATCGCCCTGATCATGTTCCCGCTGCTGATGGTGGTGACCATCTCGCTGCGTTCCGGCAACTTCGCCACCGGCAGCCTGATACCGGAACAGATTTCCTGGGACCACTGGCGGTTGGCGCTCGGCATGAGCGTGACCCACGCCGACGGCAGCGTTACCCCGCCGCCGTTCCCGGTGCTGCTGTGGCTGTGGAACTCAATCAAGATCGCGGTGATCACGGCGATCGGCATCGTCACGCTGTCCACCACCTGCGCCTACGCCTTTGCCCGTATGCGTTTTCGCGGCAAGAGCACGCTGCTGAAAAGCATGCTGATTTTCCAGATGTTCCCGGCGGTGCTGTCGCTGGTGGCGTTGTACGCCTTGTTCGATCGTCTGGGCCAATACATTCCGTTTATCGGCCTGAACACCCACGGCGGCGTGATCTTCGCTTACATGGGCGGGATCGCACTGCACGTCTGGACGATCAAAGGCTATTTCGAAACCATCGATAACTCGCTGGAGGAGGCGGCTGCGTTGGACGGTGCCAGCCCTTGGCAGGCGTTCCGCCTGGTGCTGTTACCGCTGTCGGTACCGATCCTGGCGGTAGTGTTTATTCTGTCGTTTATCGCGGCCATCACCGAAGTGCCGGTCGCCTCGCTATTGCTGCGTGACGTTAACAGCTACACGTTGGCAGTGGGTATGCAGCAATATCTGAATCCGCAAAACTACTTATGGGGCGACTTTGCCGCTGCGGCTGTGCTGTCGGCGATCCCGATTACCGCCGTATTCTTGCTGGCGCAGCGCTGGCTGGTAGGAGGCCTGACGGCTGGAGGGGTGAAAGGTTAGGTTTTCTCGGGCTTCACTCACGGGTGGGGCCCTACTGCGCTTGATGTACTTCAGTTATTTCCGATCGATACCTGTGTCTTCGGCGGCCCTATCGGGCCGCCATTTTTATTTCTGCTATTCGCGTTTTAAACGGTCGGTATTGGCCAGGTAGAGCGTCACCACCAGTAACAATATCGCGGCGGAATAAATTAGCGTATCGATTGGGTTTTCATGATCCACAATGATCAAACGGATAATTGCGGTGATGCCGATATAAATAAAGTAGCGCAGCGGAAAGTGATAGCCAGATTCAAAATACTTAACAATCAACGCGATAAACTCAAAGTAGAGAAAGTAAATCACAATCCCTTCAATCAAGAGATAAGACGTGGATTCCTCGTTGTTGACAAATAAAACTTTCGCCAAATGAATGGTTTCTTTCACCAAAAAAACGATCAGGATCGCTGCCAACAGCAACAGCCCAACGTTCAGCACCCGTTGCAGCCCTTTGGCCACCATCACGGAGCGGGAGGTTTTTGCCATAGTTATTCCCCATAAAACTTATTGAAATTATCCGCGCATCCTAACATAGGCATTATCTTAAAAATTAACATCTGCACGAAACAGAGAAAAAACAAATATTATTCAATTAGTTATATTTAAATGTTTCATATGGATATATTTGTAGCAAATTGAAATGTCAACTATGATGGGTCATAGATCTTTACATAAAACAAACAACTCGAATTAACAAGGGAATATTTATGCGCGCTAAGCTTAACGGACTGGTCGCCGCAGGCCTGTTTACCTGTGCATTAACCGGCCATGCCAGCGGATTGGTAACCCCTGATAATGACCTGCGCAACGACCTTGCCTGGTTGTCCGATCGCGGCGTCATCAACGTCAGCCTGTCCACCTGGCCACTGAGCCAGGAAGAGATCAGCTCGGTCATTTCTCAGGCCAAACCGGTAACCAATACCGAGAAAAATGTCATCGACCGCGTTCAACGCCGCGTCGGCGAACTGAAAGCCAATATCCGCGTCAGCGGTTACGCCGCCACCGACAAGCCGGGTACTCCTCAGGGATTCGGTCAAAGCCAATATGCTGACCAAAGCCTGACCGTTGGCGCCGGCGCCAACGGCGAATTCTGGGACGTGCGTCTCCAGGGTTCAGTCGAAGGCGATCAACGCGTCAGCGACGGTTCCAAATTCAACCTCAACGGCTCCTATGGTGCAGTGAAAATCTGGAACCAGTGGCTGTCCTTCGGTGAGGTATCCCAGTGGTGGGGCCCTGGTTACGACGGCAGCCTGATCCGTTCCGACGCCGCACGCCCGGTTGCCGGCTTTATGCTGCAGCGCGCCGACCAATCGCCGTTTGAAACCCCTTGGCTATCCTGGATTGGCCGTTGGCAGTACCAACTGACGGCGGGTCAGCTGTCGCAGTACACCGCCGTGCCTGATACCAAACTGATTGGCGGCCGCTTTACCATGATGCCGACCAACTTCCTTGAACTGGGTGCTTCACGCATCATGCAGTGGGGCGGCAGCGGACGACCACAGTCCTGGAGCTCCTTCTGGGACGCGTTTGCAGGTAATGATAATGATGATTCCGGCCAGGGCAACGACCCAGGCAACCAGCTTGCCGGTTTCGATTTCAAGCTAAAAATGCAGCCGTTGATTGGATTGCCAGTCAGCTTCTACGGCCAGCTCACCGGTGAAGACGAAGCCGGTATGTTGCCATCGCATAATGCTTATTTGTTAGGGCTGGAAGGTCATCCCGAGTGGGGCCCGACCACCATCAACTGGCATATTGAAGGTTCTGATACTCGCTCTGATGGTAAGACAAAAAATGTCATCTATCGCCACTACGTTTATAAAGATGGCTACTACCAGCAAGGCTACCCACTGGGCCACGCCATGGGCGGCGACGGGCAAATGCTGTCCGGCCGCGTAGAGATGGTGTTGGACGATGGCCAACGCTGGAGCACCCGCCTGGTGTACGCCAAAGTGAACCCGAACAGCCAGCCAATTAACCATGCATTCCCGAAATCCGACACGCTGAAAGGCATTCAGTTAGGCTGGGGATACAACTTCGACTCTCAGGTCAAGTTTGATACCAGCCTGTGGTACACCGACAACAACGCCAGCACCGCCGATGACGTAGGCGCAGGCATCAGTTTCGAAGTGCCTATCAATCTGTAATTCCTTCAGACGTAAAAAAACCCGCCAAGGCGGGTTTTTTATTGGCATTCATTCAGACGCTAATTAACGCCATGCCTTGAAGCGATTGATCAGTGCATTGGTTGAACTGTCGTGGCTGCTGACCGCTTCATCACCCGCCAGTTCCGGCAGGATACGGTTAGCCAGCTGTTTGCCCAGCTCCACGCCCCACTGGTCGAAGGTGAAGATGTTGAGGATCGCGCCCTGGGTGAAGATCTTGTGTTCATACAGGGCAATCAGGCTGCCCAGGCTGAACGGCGTAATCTCACGCAGCAGGATGGAGTTGGTTGGGCGGTTGCCTTCAAATACCTTGAACGGCGCTACGTGCTTAACCTCGTCCGGCGTTTTGCCTTGGGCTGCAAATTCTTGTTCTACCACTTCCAGCGATTTACCGAACGCCAGGGCTTCGGTCTGCGCGAAGAAGTTCGACAGCAGTTTTGCATGGTGGTCGCTCAGCGGATTATGGCTGATGGCCGGCGCGATAAAGTCACAAGGCACCAGCTTGGTCCCCTGGTGGATCAGTTGGTAAAACGCGTGCTGCCCGTTGGTGCCCGGCTCGCCCCAGATGATTGGGCCGGTCTGGTAGTCCACCGGATTGCCGTTGCGATCGACATATTTACCGTTGGATTCCATGTTGCCCTGCTGGAAGTAAGCGGCAAAACGGTGCATGTACTGGTCGTACGGCAGGATAGCTTCGGTTTCTGCACCGAAGAAGTTGTTGTACCAGATACCGATCAACGCCAGCAGCACCGGCAGGTTTTGCTCTGCCGGCGTTTGCGCGAAGTGTTTGTCCATCGCGTGCGCGCCGCTCAGCAACTGTTCAAAATTCTCGTAACCCACTGACAGGGCGATAGACAGGCCAATCGCCGACCACAGGGAATAACGGCCGCCAACCCAGTCCCAAAACTCGAACATGTTAGCGGTGTCGATGCCGAACTCGCCGACGGCCTTGCCGTTGGTGGACAGCGCCGCGAAGTGTTTCGCCACGTGTTTTTGGTCACCGGCGGTGCTCAGGAACCAGTCGCGCGCGCTGTGGGCGTTGGTCATGGTTTCCTGGGTGGTGAAGGTTTTGGACGCCACCAGGAACAGGGTGGTTTCCGGGTTCAGCGGTTTGAGCGTTTCGGCGATATGGGTGCCGTCAACGTTGGAGACGAAGTGCATGTTCAGGTGATTTTTGTACGGGCGCAGTGCCTCGGTAGCCATATAAGGGCCGAGATCTGAACCGCCAATACCGATATTTACCACGTCAGTAATTGCTTTGCCGGTATAGCCTTTCCAGTCACCGCCAATCACGCGGTCACAGAACTGTTTCATTTTGGCCAGCACCGCATTCACTTCCGGCATCACATCTTTGCCATCAACGATGATTGGGCTGTTGCTGCGGTTACGCAGGGCAATATGCAGCACCGCACGGTCTTCAGTACGGTTGATTTTCTCGCCGGCGAACATGGATTTGATCGCGCTTTGCAGATCGGTTTCTTTCGCCAGTGCCTGCAGCTTCTCCAGGGTTTCCGCGGTGATGCGGTTTTTAGAGTAGTCCACCAGCATCTGATCGTTGAAGGTGGCGGAAAACTTGGAGAAACGCTCTTTGTCCTGAGCAAACAGATCGCTGATCTGTACGTCTTTCATCTGTTCAAAATGTTGCTGCAGGGCTTGCCAAGCAGCGGTTTGACTAGGATTGATATTTTTCATAGCAACACTCTTAGGCTTGAGAATAAATGTGACGTGGTTGACCGATTGTAGCCTGTTCGACCGTGATTATGATCTCTTTTCTTGCGATAGGCGCTAACTGTCAATTGCCGCCGCATCGTTTCAGCACTTCCCCTATACTTTTGGATAACAGCCTGTTATCAGGGTTGCTTAACTGTCACTAAACTGTGTCAGGTTATCACCACGTCAATGACGTAATTAGGCTAAGGATGCGCGGCCAGCCAGGCTGCGGTGTGAACGACGAAGGACATGACTATGGAATTATCTGCCCCATTGATGTTGGTGGTTATTGGCTTGAGCTCATTGCTGGCGCAGTGGCTAGCCTGGGTGTTACGCCTGCCGGCCATTCTGCCGTTGCTGGTATTTGGCATCGTGCTGGGGCCTGTGGTGCATTGGGTTCAGCCGGACGCATTGTTCGGCGATTTGCTGTTCCCGCTGGTGTCGCTGTCGGTCGCCATTATTCTGTTTGAAGGGGCGCTAACGCTACGGGTCGAGGAAATACGCGGCCTCGGCGGCGTGGTACGTAACCTGGTAACCATTGGCATGCTGATGACCTTCCTGGTGATCGGCGTGGCCTGCTGGTGGTTGCTGGACTTTCCACCGGAGTTGGCGGCACTGATCGGCGCGGTCACGGTGGTCACCGGCCCAACGGTGATCGCCCCGTTGATGCGCGTGGTGCGACCGAATGCCAATATCAACCAGGTACTGCGCTGGGAAGGCATCGTCATCGATCCGGTCGGCGCCATTTTTACCCTGCTGGTGTTCGAATTTATCGTACTGAAACAGCATTCAGAATCTTACACCCATCTGTTCTGGACGCTGGGCATTACCGCCGCCGTCGGCCTGGTGGCTGGCGCGCTGTTCGGCTATTTGCTGGGCCTGGCGCTGCGCCGCGTCTGGCTGCCGCGCTACCTGCAAAACCTGGCGGTACTGGCGATCATGCTCACCGCCTTTGGCGTGTCCAACGCCATTGCCGATGAATCCGGCCTGCTGACCGTTACCGTAATGGGCATTTGGCTGGCCAATATGCGCGATGTGGATACCAGCGACATTCTGGCGTTCAAGGAAGAGCTGTCGGCGATCCTGATTTCAGCACTGTTTATCATTTTGGCGGCGCGGCTCGACATTCAGGCCTTGTGGAACATGGGCTGGCCATTATTGGGCCTGTTGCTGGTGGTGCAGTTCGTCGCCCGCCCGCTGTGTATTGCGGTATCAACCTGGCGCTCTTCCCTGCACTGGCGCGATCGCCTGCTGCTATGCTGGATCGCTCCGCGTGGCATCGTCGCCGCGGCGGTCAGTTCGCTGTTTGCCCTGACGCTGCAGCGCAGCGGTTATCCGGGAGCCGATCGGCTGGTGACCGTGGTGTTCGCCGTGATCATCGGCACCGTGGTACTGCAAAGCCTGACCAGCGGCATGATGGCGCGTTGGCTGCGGGTACAGCAGCAAAAACCACGTGGGGTGCTGATTGTCGGCGCCAATAGCGTCGCACGTATGCTGGCACAGGCGCTGATGAAGTTGAATATTCCGGTGCTCGTCACCGACAGCAGTTGGGAATATTATCGCCAGGCGCGTATGGACGGCATCCCCGCCTATTATGGCCATGCTTACTCTGAGCATGCCGAAAACTATCTCGATCTCAGCGACACCGCACAAGTACTGGCGCTCTCTCCCAACCGCCACCAAAATGCGTTGGCGGTCTATCACTTCGGCCATATTTTTGGCGAAGGACAGGTGTTCGCCATCCGCTCCGGCGCCCCGTTGAAAGGCCGCGGCAACAGTGCGGAAAGTTCGCGCTTCCGCCGGCATGAGATCCTGTTCAATCAAGAGGCCACCTACGGTCGGCTAAGCAGCCTGATTGCCCAGGGCGCCACCATCAAAGCCACCAAGCTGAACGAGAACTTTGGCTGGTTGGAATATATAGAGAAAAATCATGGTGTTATTCCGCTTTTCAGCCAGCGGGAAGACGGCACGCTGCAGCCGATCGGCGCCGGTTTTGTCCCGGCAATGCCCTGTACGCTGATTGCACTGGTACAAGATGAAAATCCCTCAACTTCCGGACGTTGACAGCGGCACGATATCGGGCTATTCCTAACAGCCTACTTGCGCACCCGGTGTGCAAGCCAGAAGAGGCGCGTCGCCCAGGTAGAGTGTCAGAGGAGCCGTTTTCCAATGACGACGCTTGAGGGGGAGCGACGCCGAGGTAAGGTGATGCGCGGCATTCATCGTATCGACTACAGGGGCTGAATCCCCTGGGTTGTCACCAGAATTGTCCGTAAGGGCAATCAACAAGGTGGGGCGCTTCTGGGTGTATCGTAGCTTTCACTTCTACGTCTGCTCCCGTTTATCGCTCCCCCCTTGTGCCAAGGCTATGAAAAAAGTGCTCTCTGAAGAGGGCCACCCTGACACGAGGTTTTTACATGAACCAAGCAGCACCCCAGAATGCCACCGTTGTCGCCAAATTCGGCGGCACCAGCGTTGCCGACTATGAAGCCATGAACCGCAGCGCCGACGTCGTTCTCGCCAATCCGAACGTACGTCTGGTGGTATTGTCCGCTTCTGCGGGCGTCACCAACCTGCTGGTGGCTCTGGCCGAAGGCAGCGACGCCGACAAGCGTCACTATCAGCTCGACGAAATCCGCCGCATTCAATACGCCATTCTCGATCGCCTCGATAATCCGGCGGTAGTGCGCGACGAAATCGACCGCATGCTGGAAAATATTGCCATGCTGTCCGAAGCAGCCTCCTTGGCCACCTCCACGGCGCTGACCGACGAACTGGTCAGCCACGGCGAACTGATGTCTACCCTGCTGTTCGTTGAGATCCTGCGCAGTCGTGATGTGCAGGCGGAGTGGTTTGACGTACGTAAAGTGATGCACACCGACGATCATTTCGGTCGCGCAACGCCGGACAGCGTAGCGCTGAACCAACTGGCCCAGTCGCTGCTCAAGCCACGCCTGCAGGAAGCCCTGGTAGTTACCCAGGGCTTTATCGGCAGCGAGCCGAAAGGCCGCACCACCACGCTGGGTCGCGGCGGCAGCGATTACACCGCCGCCCTGCTGGGTGAAGCGCTGAGCGTCAGCCGGGTCGATATCTGGACCGACGTGCCGGGCATCTACACCACCGACCCACGCGTAGTTCCGGCGGCAAAACGCATCGATAAAATCGCCTTCGAAGAAGCCGCTGAAATGGCCACCTTTGGCGCAAAAGTCTTGCACCCGGCCACCCTGTTACCGGCCGTTCGCAGCGATATCCCGGTGTTCGTCGGCTCCAGCAAAGATCCGTCCGCCGGCGGTACTCTGGTGTGCAACACCACCGAGAACCCACCGCTATTCCGTGCGCTGGCGCTGCGCCGCAAACAAACCCTGCTGACGCTGCACAGCCTCAACATGCTGCACGCACGCGGTTTCCTGGCCGAGGTGTTCAGCATTTTGGCGCGCCACAATATCTCGGTGGACTTGATCACGACCTCCGAAGTTAGCGTAGCGCTGACCATGGATACCACGGGTTCAACCTCCACCGGCGGCAGCCTGCTGACCACTTCATTGCTGACCGAACTGTCGTCACTGTGCCGGGTAGAAGTGGAAGAAAACCTGGCGTTGGTCGCCTTGATCGGCAACAAGCTTTCCCAGGCCTGCGGCGTGGGCAAAGAAGTGTTCGGCGTGCTCGACCCGTTCAATATCCGCATGATCTGTTACGGCGCCAGCAGCTACAACCTGTGCTTCCTGGTACCGGGCGATGACGCCGAACAAGTCGTTCGCACCCTGCACCACAACCTGTTCGAATAAGCTACCGTCACCTTTGCAGGCGCGGCACGCCGCGCCTCTACCTCTAAAAAAGCAGTCCATAACCGTAGGGGTTCAGTTCACCGAACCCGCAAAAAACACAACACCACCCCATCGTTGTTATTTGGCTAAGGAAAACCTCACTCATGCTGGCAAAATTTACCCGATTATTCCCTCTGTGGGCGGTACTGCTCGCCGTCGCCGCCTACAGCACGCCCACCACCTTTACCGGGATCGGCCCCTACGTCAGCCCGCTGCTGATGCTGATCATGTTCGCCATGGGCGTCACGCTGCGGCTCGATGACTTTAAACGCGTACTGTCCCGCCCGGGCCCGGTTGCCGCGGGGATCTTTTTGCATTACCTGATCATGCCGCTGGCGGCCTGGCTGCTGGCAATGCTGTTCCATATGCCCCCGGATCTTTCCGCCGGCATGGTGCTGGTTGGCAGCGTTGCCAGCGGTACCGCGTCCAACGTCATGATCTATCTGGCCAAAGGGGATGTGGCGCTGTCAGTGACCATTTCGGCAGTCTCCACGCTGGTGGGCGTCTTCGCGACGCCGCTGCTGACCCGCCTGTACGTCGATACCGAGATCAGCGTCGACGTCATGGGGATGTTGCTGAGCATTCTGCAGATCGTGGTGATCCCTATTGGTCTGGGTTTGATCGTCCATCACACCTTTACCAAAACCGTCAAACGCATTGAGCCGATCCTGCCGGCGTTGTCGATGATCTGCATTTTGGCGATCATCAGCGCCGTGGTTGCCGGCAGCCAGAGCCATATCGCCTCGGTCGGGCTAGTGGTGATCGTGGCGGTGATCCTGCACAACGGCATCGGGTTGCTGAGTGGTTACTGGGGCGGCAAGCTGTTCGGCTTCGACGAATCGACCTGCCGTACGCTGGCAATTGAAGTCGGCATGCAGAACTCCGGGCTGGCCGCGACGCTGGGTAAAATCTACTTCTCACCGCTGGCCGCGTTGCCGGGTGCCCTGTTCTCAGTGTGGCATAACCTGTCCGGATCCCTGTTGGCGGGTTACTGGTCCGGCCGACCAATCACTAAAAAATAATTTCACCTCGGGGTGCAGTTCACATTTGCGCCCCGGACTCTCCTACGAAATTTCGTATTTCCCACTGGTCGGATTGTCAGAATTATCCCCATCCTCTATTATCCCCG
Organism: Serratia sp. AXJ-M; assembly: GCF_046531865.1. Classification (NCBI taxonomy): domain Bacteria; kingdom Pseudomonadati; phylum Pseudomonadota; class Gammaproteobacteria; order Enterobacterales; family Yersiniaceae; genus Serratia; species Serratia sp. AXJ-M. Next base: position 4,811,367 of record NZ_CP059394.1, read on the forward strand.
CACAAAATAAAAATTCAGATTTTTCCCAGAGCTGCCGATAACCGCCTATAACGACGAGAGCGGAAAAGTCCAATTAATTTACTTTTTTAATTACCTCATTATGAGTAATTGAAGGGTAATTATTAAAAATATAAACAAGCAGCCTAATTATTATTTAGAAAAATAAAACCCACCTTCTTATTTTCCACTGGTGAATAAGAACCCCGCAATGTGATTGTCGCTCGCGATTCCGGGCCGGCCGTTGGCCGTCCGTTTATTGACCTCATGGATTGAGCAGGCCGCCCCAGCGGCTTCTCATAATGGATTACAATGATCAGAAAAACCGCCGCCCTGGCGCTGCTGTTTAGCACCGCACTCCCCGCCGCCACCCTGCCGGAAATGGGGGGGTTCTCACCGATGAGCGAATCGCGTCGCGCTTTGCAAGACGGTACGCGTGAAGTGAATCAACAAATAGAGCAGCGGCGCTACCAGCAGCTTAAACAGCAACAGTTGCTGGAAGACCCCGAACCCGCTGCACCGGCACTGCCACTTTCGGCTCAATGCCTGCCGATCGGCGGCGTGTATCTGCAGGGGATAACGCTGCTGTCGGCGAAAGATTTGGCAACGCTGAGTGCACTGCCAGAGCACTGCATCAGCAGCAACGACATCAATCGCCTGACGCGTGAATTGACCCGCTTATACCTGGATAAAGGTTATATCACCGCACGCGTGCAATTTATTCGCCCCAATGCCGAGGGTGAATTAGGCCTGCGTGTCACAGAAGGATTTATCGAAAAAATAGAGGGGGGCGATCGTTGGGTTAACAGCCAATTATTATTCCCTGGATTGGAAGGTCAGCCATTAAAATTAACCCAGCTCGATCAGGGATTAGATCAGGCCAATCGTTTGCAATCGAATAAAACCCGATTGGATATATTGCCGGGCAGCAAAGTGGGCGCCTCCATTATTCGGCTGCATAATCAACATACTAAACCCTGGTTGCTGTCCGCCACTGTGGATAATTACGGCCAGAAGAATACCGGCCAGTGGCTGGCACGCAGCACAGCAACGCTGGACAGCCCTTTCGGCCTGTCGGACTTCGCCAGCCTGAACGTTGCCGGCACGCTGGACAACCCGGCGCAACGCTATAATCGCGCCTATACCCTGCTCTATTCCCTGCCCTACGGCGCTTTCACCTTCAGCGGCTTTGCCAGCTACTCGCAATACCTGAACCACCAGCAGTTGGTGTTCAACAGCTACAAACTGCACGGCCAGACCCAACAGTACGGTCTGCGCGGCGACTATGTGTTTTATCGCGATCGCGACCAGATCAATACCCTGAACGGGCAACTGACCCATAAGCGCATCACTAACTATTTCGAAACCGTACGTATTGGCCTCGGCAGCCCAACGCTCAGCTTGTTTGAGCTGGGCGTTAACCATCTGCAGATCCTGCCTACCGGGCTGATCAGCGCCAACCTCAGCGTGGAGCAAGGGTTGCCCTGGTTTGGCGCCGACCGTCAAAAGGGGGCCGGCCTGCCCGATGCCCAATTCACCAAGGGCAAGCTGTTCGTCAACCTCAACCAACGCCTCCAGCTTGCCGGTGCCACTTACCAGTTGAGCAACTTGCTGTACGGGCAATACAGCCGCGATCGCCTGCCTGGCGTGGAATGGCTCAGCTTGACGGACCGCAGTGCGATCCGGGGTTTCAGCCGCAGCACGCTGTCCGGTGATAACGGCTGGTATCTGCAAAACACCCTTTCCCGCAGCTTCACCCTGGGCCAGAGCAGCCTCACTCCACGTATCGGCGGCGACGTCGGCCGGGTGCTGCCTCGCGATAACCGACCTTCCGGTTGGCAAAGCAGCGCGGGGTTGAGCGCCGGTGTCACCCTGCGTTACCAACGCGCCATGTTCGACGTTGAAGCCAGCCGCGGTTGGCTACTGTCCAGCCACTCAATGCCCGACGATCCGATACAGGTACTGGCACGCTTTTCGTACACCTTTTAGTTTGCGTTTTTTTGCACTACCACAGCGATATATGGAGATACATGGATGAAAAATAATAACTTCAGGCTCTCGGGAGCGGGCAAGTTAGCCGCTTCACTGGCGATCATTCTCGCTTCCCTCGGCAGCGCGTACGCCGGCGAGATCGTAGCGGCCAACGGCGCTAACGGGCCCGGTGTTTCAACTGCCGGTAACGGCGCGCAGGTGGTCAATATCGTGACGCCTAACGACCACGGGCTGTCACATAACCAGTATCAGGATTTCAACGTCAACCAACCCGGCGCGGTGCTGAATAACTCGCTCGATGCCGGGCGGTCTCAGTTGGCCGGCCAACTGGCTGCCAACCCGAACCTGAACAACCAGGCGGCCAGCGTGATCCTCAATGAAGTGATCAGCCGCAACCCGTCGCTGTTGCACGGACAGCAAGAAATCTTCGGCATGGCGGCCGACTACGTGCTGGCTAACCCGAACGGCATCAGTTGCGACGGCTGCGGCTTTATCAATACCAGCCGCTCGTCGCTGGTGGTGGGTAACCCCCTGGTGGAAAACGGCATGCTGCAGGGCTACAGCACGTTGGGCAATCGCAACACCCTGAGCCTTGATGGCCGGCTGAACGCCAGCGGCGTGCTGGATTTGATCGCGCCGAGAATCAACAGCCGCGGCGAGGTTATCGTCGCACCGCTGTACGATAAAAAAAGCGATAAAATGATCTCGGCGATCAACGCCATCAGCGGCAACAATCGCGTATCGCGCGATGCACAGGTGCTCAGCAGCGAACAACCTGAGCTCACAGTCTGGGACCAGTTATTAGGCACCACGGACAGCTACTATCTTGGCAGCATGCAGGCAGGGCGCATCAATATCATCCATACCGTCACCGGCAGCGGCGTAAAGCTGGCGGGCAAGCTGGATGGCAGTGATGAAATCCGGGTGAAAGCTTACAACATCCGCACCGACAGCCAGGTCAACGACAGCAGCAGCAACCGCAATAGCGGCGAGAATTACCAAAACTACCGCGGCGGGATCTACATCAACGACCGCAGCACCGGTCAGCAACTGGCCCGCACCGAGCTGAAAGGCAAAAATATCAGCCTGGTGGCCGATAACAGCAACCACCTGACCGCCACCGACGTTCGTGGCGAAGAGATCACGCTGCAAGGCGCCAGCCTGACGCTCGACGGTCGGCAACTGAAGCAGACTCAGGGCCACACCGATGAGCAGTGGTTCTACAGTTGGAAATACAACGTCACCCGTGAGAATGAGCAGCTTCAACAGGCCACCAGCAACATTGAGGCCACGAAAAATGCCACGCTGATCGCCACCGAGCAGGATGTGACGCTGCGTGGCGCCAAGGTTTCGGCGGGCAATGCATTGAACATCGACGCCAAGCGCGACGTGCAGCTCAGCGGATTGATCGAGCGAGAAAAAACCAGCGAGCGCGGTAATCAGCGCAACCATACCTCCAGCCTGCGTACCGGCAGCTGGAGCAACAGCAATGAAACCGAAAGCCTGAAGTCCAGCAGCGTCTTCTCCGGCGGTGATTTGGCGATAAAAGCCGGTAATCGCGTCGTAGGCCAGGGAACCAAAGTGTACGCGTCAGGCGACCTCAAGGTGGATGCCAACGACCAAATCAATATCGGCGTACAAAAAACCGCCAATGAGAAAACCGTTCGCGACAATAAAACCTCATGGGGCGGTATCGGCGGCGGCAACAACCAGGACAACAGCAACCGTCGCGAAGTCAGCAACGCTTCTCAGGTGACGGCCGACGGCACCCTGTGGCTGAACGGCAAACAGGGCGTGACCATTACCGGCAGCACCGTGAAGGGCGCCAAAGGCGGTTTTGTCGCCGCCACCGACGGCGGTCTGCGCATCGATAACGCCCTCAGCACCACGGTTGACAAGGTGGATGCCCGTACCGGCACCGTCTTCAATATCACCAGCAGCTCGCAAAAGTCCAATAACAGCCACCAACAGTCCACCGCCAGCGAATTGGTTTCCGATACCAACCTGCAGTTGGTCAGCAAAAAGGATACCGACGTGGTGGGCAGCAAGGTGACCAGCACCGGTAAGCTGGAAGTCAATGCCGGCGGTAATATCAATGTCAGCAGCGGAGAACAGCAGCAGCACATTGATGAGCAAAAAACTGCCCTTGCCATCAACGGCTATGCCAACGAGAAAAGCGACAAGCAATACCGTGCCGGTTTACGTATTGAGCATACCAGTGACAGCGAGAAAACCACCCGCAGCGAACAACAGTCATCAACGCTGAGCGGCGGCAGCGTCGCGCTGAAAGCAGACAAGGACGTGACCTTCAGCGGATCCAAACTGGTGACCACCCAGGGTGACGCCAGCGTCAGCGGCGACAACGTGGCCTTCCTGGCAGCCGACAACAAGACCACCAGCGATACCGAAAAAACCAAAATCGGCGGCGGAGTCTACTACACCGGCGGCATAGATAAAGTTGGCTCCGGCATCGAAGGCGGTTACGAGAACAGCAAGACGCACTCACAAAGCAGCAAGGCGGTGACTTCCGGCAGCGATATCGCGGGCAATCTGACGATTAATGCCAAAGACAAACTGACCCAGCAAGGTGCGCAGCACCAGGTTGGCGGCAAATATCAGGAGAATGCCAACAGCGTTGATCACCTGGCCGCCGTCAACAGCGAAAGCAGCAACACCACTAAAACCGACGTCGGCGTAGACATCGGTGCCAACGTCGATTACAGCGCCGTCACCCGCCCGGTAGAACGTGCGGTAGGGAAAGTCGCCAAGCTGGACGCCAACGGCGTGATTAACGAGATCGGCGGCATCGGCGCACCGAATATCGGGCTGGATATTGGCGCCAATGGCGGCAGCAGCGAAAAGAGCAATAGCAGCTCCCAAGCCGTAGTCAGCAAGATTACCGCCGGATCCATCGACGTAAAAGCCAGCGGGAAATTGCAGGATACTGGAACACAGTATCAGGCGACTCAAGGGAGCGTAGCGCTGACAGCCGATAGCCACCACAGTGAAGCGGCGAAAAACAGCCAGCAGGAAAGCAGCAGCGAAACCCGCGGCGGCGCCAGCGTGCGCGTTTATACCACCACCGGCAGCGATCTGACCGTCGATGCCAAAGGCGAAGGCGGCAATAAGCACAGCGAAAGCACCGGCAGCCAGGCCGTGACCGGTAGCATCACCGCCGCCAATGGCATCGACATCAAGGTCAAGCAAGACGCGGTGTATCAGGGTACTTCGTTGGAGGCCGGCGACGGCAAGGCGAAGGTAAAAGCGGAAGACGGCAACATCCGTTTCGACCAGGCCACCGATACCAGCCATGAAAGCCACAACGGCTTCAATGTCAAAGTGTCGGCCAAAGGCGGCACCACACCGGAAACCAAAAGCTTCGGCCTTGGACTGGGTGGCGGCTACAGCAACGGGAAGAGTGACGGCAGCAGCGCGCAAGTCAGCAACATCGGCGGCAAACAGGGCGTAGAGCTGGATGCCGGCCGTGGGCTGACGCTGCAAGGCAGTAATGTCACCAGCCAGGGCGACGTTTCGCTGAAAGCGGGAGAAAAGGTCGCGCTTCAGGCAGCCCAATCGCAGCAGACCCGCAAGGACGATACGCTCTCCGGCAATATCGATATCGGCGGCAACAGCACCGATAACGACAAAAAGAGCGCGGGCGGCCTTTCTCTCGGCGGCGCGTTTGACATTGCCAAGGTAGATGAGACCTCGACGACCCAGCAAGGTGGCAAAATCACCAGCGGCGGCGCGGTAACCATTACCGCCAAAGGCAACGACGCGCATGCTCTGCATCTGCAGGGAACCGAGGTCAAGGGCAGCAGCGTTGGCCTGAACGCCGAGAACGGCGGCGTGGTGCTGGAGTCGGTGCAAAACCAGGAGCAGAAAAACAACTGGAACCTGGGGCTGAAGGCTAACGCCAAAGGCGGCCAATCCTTCAATAAGGACGCCAACGGCAAGGTGGATACCACCAGCGGCAGCGACACCCATACCCTGGGCGCCGGTGTGAAAGTCGGTGTCGATAACCTGCAAAAAACCACTCAGGGCAACAGCCTGATTAGCGCAGGAGAAGTCACGATCAACAGTGGTAAAGACACCCAGTTGGCCGGCGCCCGAATCGATGCCGACAGCGTGCAAGGCAACATCGGTGGCGATCTGCGCGTCGAAAGTCGCAAAGACAGCGAAAGCAGCGTGAAGGTCGATGTGGATGTCGGTCTGAGCCACACCAACGACCCGGCCAGCAGCATAACCAGCAAACTGTCGAAAGTGGGTACCCCGCACTACGCGGGTAAGGTGAAGGAGAAGCTGGAGGGCGGCATCAACAAGGTCGCTGACGCCACCACCGACAAGTACAACAGCGTAGCTCGTCGCCTCGATCCGAAGCAGGACACCACCGGCGCGGTCAGCTTCAGCAAGGCCGAGGGTAAGGTCACCCTGCCGGAAACGCTGGTCGGCGAAAAAGAAAAGGGGCCACTGTGGGATCGCGGCGCTCGCTTCCTGGGCAACAAATCCAAAGAGAGCCTGACCGGTCCTGCCGGGCTGCAAGGCCAGTTCAAGGTCAAGGCCGACGTAGTCAATAACGATGCGGTAGGCGTGCAGTCGGCCATCAATGGGAAAAATGACGTTGCGCTCAACGTTCAGGGCACCACTCGTCTCACTGGCGGCGAGATCCGCAGCCAGCAAGGTGAAGTGACGCTGGGTAACGGTAAACTGGAACAGCAGGACGTGGCGGGCAACCGCTATCAGGGTGGCGGTCATCTCGATGCCGCTGCCTCGGCAGGCGCACTGCTGGGCATCGCCGGTAAAAGCGTGGTGAACCTGGAGACACCGGTCGGCGGTTATATCAATAACCAGGCCGCCGATGCCAAAGCGGGGGTCTTTTCGGGTAAATAACTGAGGTACTGCCCCCGGCCACGCCGGGGGCATGACTTACAGCGTGCTGGGCGTATCCTCCCACTCACGCTCATCATCCTTTTCATCTTGATCCAGCACGTTATATGCCACCGCACAGAACAGTGAGTTCAGGCGTTTCATATCCCCCAACAGCCCCAGGTGCAGAGAGCTGGTTTCAATACTTTGAACGTTCTGCTGATGTAAGCGATCAACGTGCGCATGGGCGTAACGACGATCCAAAATCCGGAACCGATGCTTGGAGCGCCGCAGCCGTTTGGCGCTGGTAAGGTCACCGGACAAGAACACCGACAGTCCCAGACGCAGATTGCCTATCAGCCGCTCATGCAACGCATCCAGTTCGGCCAGCCCTTCGGTGGAGAATGCTCGCCGCGCCGCGTGTGATTTCGCCCCCACGTCCCCGGCCATGCGCTCGATAATGTCACCCGCCTGTTCCAGATTCAGCGCCATCTCGATGATTTCCGCCCAGCGCCGAGAGTCTTCCTCGCCTAAATCCTCTTTCTGGATCTGCGCCAGATACAGCTTGATGGCGGTATAAAGCACGTCGACGTCATCATCCAGCCGGCGAACCTCTTTATCCTGCCCCTGCTTACCGTGCAGCACTTCGCGCTGCAGAATCATCATGTGCTCCACCACGTCGCCCATACGCAGGGTTTCACGTGCCGCGTTGGCCAATGCCAGCGTCGGGGTATCCAGTGCACTGGCATCAAGGTGCCGCGGTCGCAATCGGGGATCGTCCGCCGCCACGTCGGCAATCAGCGTTTCACACAGGCGCGCCATCGGCCCGGCCAACGGGATCAGCACCAGGCAACGGATCAGGTTGTAGAACACGTGGAAGTAGATAACCAACTCTTCGTTGCCGCCAGGCAACCGAGTCATCACGTCCGCCAGATAAGAGACAAACGGCAGCACCAGCACACAGCCCATCAGCTTGAACAACAGGCTGCCGAGCGCCACCCGACGACCGGCGGCATTCTGGCCGCTGGTGTTGATCATCGCCAACAGACCGCTGCCAAGATTGGCACCGATCACCAGGCACAGCGCCACCTTCAGCGAGATCACCCCGGAGGCGGTCAGAGTGGCAGTCAACAGTACGGCCGCCAGGCTGGAATAGCTGACAATGGCGAACAGCGCACCGGTCAGGGCATCCAGCATCACATCACCGGTCAGTGACGAGAACAACACTTTCACACCCGCCGCCTGGGTGATTGGCGTCGCGGCGGCAACAATCAGCTCCAGCGCCAGTACGATCAGCCCGAGGCCGATACACACGCGCCCCATTTGCCCTACACGGGTTTGCTTGCGGCTGAGAAACAGGAAGACGCCGACCAGGATCAGCAGCGGTGACAGCCAGGAGAGGTCAAAGGTCAGTATTCGCGCCATCAGCGCGGTACCGACATCGGCGCCGAGCATGATCACCAGTGCGGGCGTCAGTCCCACCAGCCCTTGCGCGACGAAAGAGGTCACCAGCAACGCCGTGGCGTTACTGCTTTGCACCAGCGCGGTCACGCCGATACCGGAGACGAACGCCAGCGGTTTTTTCTCTACGCTGTCGCTCAATACCCGGCGCAAATTAGCGCCGTAAACCCGCATAATTCCGGTGCGCACGATGTGGGTACCCCACACCAAAAGGGCAACGGAAGAAAGCAGATGAAGAAGGGTCAACACGGAAGGAACGCTCCCTTCACGCCCGGCAAGACACAGCAGGCTATCCTGCCTGCCAGGCGTGCATAAAGGCAGGACAGCGGCAACAGGCTGCAGACCGCTATTGGAGGGTTAACGCAACGGCAGGAATTACCCTGGAGTTATCATTGAATGCCGCAGCGATGTCATGCAACTTCCCGTAATGTAACAGTTTCTAAGTGTAGTCCAATTTCACTGCCGTCGGGCCGCAAATCTTCGACCGAACGGTTGAGCACGTCGACCAGCAGCTCCACACCGCGGGCCTGTACCCGATAGCGCACCACGTTGCCCAACAGGCTGTGGTTAAGGATCACCGCGGCAATCCCCTGCCCGGCAGGCACCAGGGTAATGGACTCTGGTCGAACAGCTACCTTACCGTGGTAAGGGCTGCCGGTCAAAGTCGTCGCCTGTTCCGCACTCAACAGGTTGTAGTTGCCGATGAACCCGGCGGCGAAGACGTCGGCCGGCTGGGTATACAGAGTTTCCGCGTCACCGCTTTGTACGATTTGTCCTTTGTTCATCAAGACAATGCGATCCGACAGCGTCAGCGCTTCTTCCTGATCGTGGGTAACGAAGATGGCCGTCAGGTTCAGTTCACGCTGGATCCGACGGATCTGTTCGCGCAGGTGCTTACGAATACGCGCGTCGAGTGCCGAAAGGGGCTCGTCGAGCAACAGCAGCCGCGGACGGGTCACCAGCGAACGTGCCAGCGCCACCCGTTGGCACTGTCCACCGGACAACTGATGCGGATAGCGTTTCGCCAGCTCAGTCAGCTCCACCAACGCCAGCACCTCTTGCACCCGCTGCTGGATCTGACCGGCCGCCAGCTTTTGCATTTTCAGCCCGAACGCGACGTTGCCCTCAACGGTCATGTTCGGGAATAACGCATAGCTCTGGAACACCATGCCGATACCGCGCTTTTGCGGGGGGAGCGGCACCAGATCCTGGCCCTGCAGCAGGATCTGTCCGCTGTCGACCGGGGTAAGCCCCGCCAGACAGCGCAGCAACGTCGATTTACCGCAGCCGCTCGGCCCGAGCAGCGTGACAAACTCGCCCTCCTCGGCGGTGAAGTCGATATCCTGAAACACCTGGGTCTGGCCATAGTGTTTATTGAGGCGGGTGACATTGAGGTAAGCCATGCGGTTAGCCCTTATTTTTATTCAGCAAATTCGCCAACCAGGTGACAATCAGCACCACGGCGAAATAAGAAATGACCAGTGCGCTGGTGAAATGGCCGCTGCCGTTACGCATGTTGTAGAGGTAAACCTGCAGCGTTTCGTATTGGCTGCCCACCAGCAGGTTGGCGAAGACGAATTCGCCAATCAGGAAAGAGAACGACAGCAGTACCGCAATCATCCCGCCCTTACGCAGGTTCGGCAGCACCACCAGCAGCGCCGCCTGCCAGGTACTGGCGCCCAGCAGATGTGCGGCGTCCATCAGGTCGCGCAGGTTGATCGCCTGCATGTTGTTGCTGATGGCACGGTAAATAAACGGCAGCGTAATGGAAAAATAGCAGCCGATCAGGATCCACGGCGTGCCCAGCAACGGCAGCGGATCGGCGGCGAACAGCTGCATCAACCCGACCGCCGACACTACCGGCGGCACGGCAAATGGCAGCAGGATCAGCACGTTCATTACCGCATCCAGTTTGGGAAAATAGTAAGCAATCACAAACATCGTTGGCAAAATCACCACCACCGCCAGCACCAGGGTGCCAAAGCAGATCAGCAGCGAGTGCCACAGCGCCAGCAGGAAGCGGGGATCGCTCCATAGGGCCACCAACCATTTCAGGGTAAAACCGTCCGGCAGAATAGTCGCGCCCCACTGGGTGGCCAGCGCATAAATCAGCGTCGCCGCCAGCGGCAACAGCAGGATCAGCAACAGCAGACCGCTTACTACGCGGTGATAGCCGGTTTCAAAGCGCGACATGGCCGCCCTCCGCAACATTATGAGCGCGCATTGAGGTAGCTCCTGCGCAACAGCCATTGATGGATCAGAGTAATAAACGCCATCATCACCACCAGCAGCATAGCCAGCGCGCTGGCCAGGTTAGGGTCGAGTGAGATATCCCCCGCGACCAGCGCCGATATGCGGATCGGTATCACGTTGAAATTGCCGGTGGTCAACGCATACACCGTGGCATAAGCCCCCAGTGCGTTGGCCAGCAGGATGACAAAGGTGCCCATCAACGCCGGCGCCAGCACCGGCAAGCCAATATGCCGCCAGTAGCGCCACGGACTGGCGCCAAGCAGCGATGCCGATTCGCGCCAGTCCTCGCGCAGCGCGTCAAACGCCGGGTACAGCAGCAGCACGCCCAGCGGGATCTGGAAGTAGGTATAAAGTACGATCAGTCCGGTTTTGGAATACAGGTTGAAGCTTTCCATCAGGCCATATTTGCGCAGCAGCAGCGTCAGGCAGCCGTTCAATCCCAGCAGAATGACAAAGGCAAACGCCAAGGGGACCCCGGCGAAATTGCTGGTCATGTTGGTAAACGACATCACAAAATCATGAAACCTTGTCTGACCGAGCCGGCGCAGTGAGTAACTGCCTACTAACGCAATCAGCAGCCCATAAACGCTCGACCAAAGAGAGATCTCCAGCGAGAACTGAAACGCCTGCAAATAGAACGGCGAGGTCAGTACGTCAACATAGTTGCCCAGCCCCCAGCCGCTGGTCTGGCTGAAAAAGCTGCTGACGGCAATCCACACCAGCGGCGCAATTTGAAACGCGCCGAACAGCAGGATAAACGGCAGCAGGCACAGCGCGGCAATCCACTTAGCTTTCATGGCTCACCCTTAGGCCAACAGCGCACGGCAACGCGGCTTGTCGTGCGGTATCTGCAGCACTTCGCACAGGGTGCCACACAGGTCGGTTTGCTGCGGATTAGCGTCGCTCTGGCTGAAGGCGTCACCGAAGACAAACAGCGGCACCTGTCGCTCTTCCGGCAACACGCCGCCGTGGCTGCGATCGTCATTCATACCGTGATCGGCGGTGACCATCACCTGATAACCCGCATTCAGCCAGTCGGCCAAATAGCGCGACAGTACGCCGTCGGCGTTGCGCGCCGCATTGCGGTACTGCGGCGATGACAGGCCAAAGCGGTGCCCTGTGTCGTCAATGTTCATCGGGTGGATCAGTAAGAAATCGGGTTGATGACGGCGGCGCAAGCTTTCCGCATCGTCAAACAGGTGAGAATCCGGGTAACGGTCGTCGTAATAAAAATGGCCGTGCTGGATCGGCAGCTCGGCATCGTCGGTATGGCGATCGCGCGCGGGGTCGAACGGGGTACGATTGTACAGCTCACTGAACCAATGATAGGCCGCTGCCGCGGTAGTCAAGCCCGCGGCACGAGCGTAGTGAAACACGCTTTGCTGATGCGAGAGGCGTGACACCTGGTTATGCACCACGCCACTCTCCACCGGCGGCACACCGGTGAGGATGCATTCGTACAGCGGTCTGGAGAGCGAGGGCAACTCGCTCTCCAACTGATACAACCGTCCGCGCCCTGCCGCACATTCGGCCTGCAGATAGCCCATGGCGTCGTGTGCCACCTGATAATTCAGACCGTCCAGCAGCACGAGGATAGTTTTCATGATGGTTTAACTCACTGCTGCATAAACATAATGACGTTTTCCTGCCACTGGCGCGGCAGCGTTTTGGCACTTTGCTCCCAGGCCGCCGGATCGGCGATCGGGTGAGCATTCTTATACTGTTCTGCCGGCAGCAGCTTGGCTTTGACATCGTCTGGCAACGTCAGGTGTTCCGCTCGGATTGGACGCGCATAGCCGCGCGCCAGGTTGATTTGGCCTGCGTCTGAGAAAATGTATTCGCGTGCCAGCTTGGCGGCATTCGGGTGTTTGGCGTATTTGTTGATAATGGTGGTATAACCGGAAGTGATAGATCCGTCAGAGGGGATCAGCACTTCAAAGCGGGTTTTGTCGATCTGGTCGCGGTAGTTCAAACCGTTAAAGTCCCAAACCACCCCCACCTGCACTTCGCCCTTTTCCAGCGAGGCGATCACCGGGTTGCTCAGGCTCAGGCGCCCGGCCTTGGCCAGCTTGCCGAAGAATTCCAGGCCCGGCTTCAGGTTCTTTTCGTTCCCGCCCATCGCGTAGGTTGCCGCCAGCACGCCGCTGGCCGCCTGTGAAGCGGTGCCGACGTCACCAATAGTGACCTGATAAGTGCCCTTCAACAGATCTGCCCAGCTGTGGGGGATCTCTTTCACCTGTTTTTTATTGATAATGAAGGCGATGGTGCCGGTATAGGCCAGTGCCCAGTGGCCGTCCTTGTCTTTGGCCCAGTCAGGTACCTGTTCCCAGGTGGAAGGTTTATACGGCTGGGTCACCCCTTTTTGTACCGCGATAGGGCCGAATGCCGCGCCCACGTCACCAATATCCGCCGTAGCATTGCTCTTTTCTGCATCAAACTTGGCAATTTCCTGCGCCGAGCTCATGTCGGTATCGACATGCTTCAGGCCGTACTTGCTCAGCAGATCCTGCCAGGTATCTTTCCAGTTAGCCCAGCTGTCCGGCATGCCGACGCTGTTGACTTCCCCTTCCTTCTTGGCAGCCTGTTCCAGCGCCGCCAGATCGGAATCGGCTGCCCAGCTCATTTGACTGGTCAGGACAATGGCACTGGTTAACACAGAAGCGCACAAACGTTTCATAACTGATGCTCCGGGTGGTAGTGTGGGAGTGACTGGACTAGTCCAGCAAGAACCAAGCCAATCTAACGGACGAATGTGATAATTATATGTCAGTCTAAAAAAGCAGCGGTTTTATCGCATTTGGCGTGTTCGTCAGCCCTTCGCTGGTCTACCTTTAGCGGGGATAAACGCACTAAAATGGGGCATCTGTTGCATGAGTGAAGTATCGACAACCGTGGCGACCATCTGCCAGACGCTGAACGCCCGGATCGCCGTGGGGGAGTTCAGCGCCGACGGCAAATTGCCTTCGGAACGTGCTCTGAGCGAACAGTTTTCCACCACCCGTATTACGCTGCAGGAAGCGCTCGGTCAGTTGGAGGCGCAGGGTGTGATCTACCGTCAGGTGAGGCGCGGCTGGTTTATCTCGCCGCCGCGGCTGATTTACAACCCTCTGCAGCGCAGCCACTTCCACGCCATGGCGCAACAGCAAGGGCGTGATGCCCATACCGAAGTGATCGACAGCGCCACCGTGCCGCTGCGCGAAGATCTGAGCCAAAAACTGGCTTTACCGTCCGGTAGCGAGGTCTATCGCATTCGTCGGTTGCGCTACATCGATGGCCGCGCGGTGCTGTATTGTGAGCACTACCTCAACCCGGCCTACTTTGCCGGCATTCTGGAGGCAGATTTAACCCAGTCGCTGACCGGGCTGTATGCCGAACGCTACGGCATTCGCTACGGGCGGGTACGTTTCGATATGCTGCCAACCCTGCTGTCGCAGGAAGCGGCAGCCATGCTGAAGGTCACCTACGGCAGCCCGGCGTTATTTATTACCCGGGTTAACCGCGATCAGCACGATCGGGTGATTGACTGCGATTTGGAATACTGGCGATACGACGCGCTGCACATTGACGTCGAAGCGTTGTAATGACATGGGCGCATTGCTGCGCCCATCAAGAAAGGATCAGTCGGCGTCGTAACCGAGATTAGGCGCTAACCAGCGCTCAACCTCGCCGACGCTCATGCCTTTGCGCGCCGCATAATCTTCAACCTGATCGCGCTGGATCTGCGCCACCGCGAAATATTTGCTTTGCGGGTGGCTGAAGTACCAACCGGATACCGCCGCCCCCGGCCACATGGCGAAGGACTCAGTCAATTCCATGCCGGTATGACGGTTAACGTCCAGCAGTCGCCAGATCTCCGCTTTCTCGGTGTGCTCCGGACAGGCCGGATACCCCGGCGCCGGACGAATGCCCTGGTAATTTTCGCGGATCAGCTCTTCGTTACTCAGGTTCTCGTCGCTGGCAAAGCCCCAGTGCACCTTGCGCACCTGTTCATGCAGGTACTCGGCGAAAGCCTCCGCCAAACGGTCGGACAGCGCCTTCACCATGATTTTATTGTAATCATCGTGCTGCGCGTCATAGGCCGCCGCCAGTTCATCCTCTTCCAACCCACCGGTCACTGCGAAAGCCCCGAAGTAGTCGGCCTTACCGCTGCTTTTCGGCGCGACGAAGTCGGCCAGGCAGTAGTTCGGGAAGTCGGTTTTTTCGGTCTGCTGGCGCAGATGGCGGCTGACCACCAGCACCTCATCGCGATTTTCGTCGCGATAAACTTCGACATCGTCACCGACCCGGTTAGCCGGGAACAGGCCATAAACGCCGCGCGGGTTGAGGCTGCCGTTAGCGGCCAGCATATCCAGCATCTGGTTGGCGTCAGCAAACAGCCGCTTGGCTTCTTCCCCCACCACTTCATCTTCCAGAATGCGCGGGTATTTGCCCGCCAGCGACCAGGTCATAAAGAACGGCGTCCAGTCGATGTAATGCCGCAGCGTCTCGATACTGGCTTCGACCGGGTAAACGCCCAGTTGCTTCGGTACCGGTGGCTGATAATTTTCCCAGTCCAGCACCATGGCATTCGCGCGCGCTTTCTGCAGGTCAACCGGCGGAGTTCGCGGTTTCTTACGTGCGTGCTGAATGCGGACGGTTTCGTATTCTTTACGGGTTCGCGCCACAAAATCGTCGCGCTGAGCGTCGGAAAGCAATGCCGACACCACGCCCACGGTACGCGAGGCATTTTGTACGTAGGTGGTTGAGCCGCTGTAATTCTGCTCAATCTTCACCGCAGTATGGGCCTTGGAGGTGGTAGCGCCGCCGATCAGCAGCGGCAGGGTAAAGCCCTGACGCTCCATCTCTTTCGCCACGTTGACCATCTCGTCCAACGACGGGGTGATCAGTCCGGACAGGCCGATAATATCCACATTTTGCTCGCGCGCGGTTTTCAGGATTTTCTCCGTCGGCACCATCACGCCCAGATCGACAATTTCATAGTTGTTGCACTGCAGCACCACGCCAACGATATTCTTGCCAATGTCGTGCACGTCGCCCTTCACCGTCGCCAGCAGGATTTTGCCTGCCGTTGAGCCCTTTTGCTTGCTGGCCTCAATGTACGGCTCCAGATAGGCCACCGCCTGTTTCATCACGCGGGCGGATTTCACCACCTGCGGCAGGAACATCTTACCTTCGCCGAACAGATCGCCGACGACGTTCATGCCCGCCATCAGTGGCCCTTCGATCACTTCGATCGGGCGATCCGCCCTCTGTCGGGCCTCTTCGGTATCGAGCTCGATAAACTCGGTGATGCCTTTTACCAGCGAGTATTCCAGTCGTTTTTCGACCGGCCAGCCGCGCCATTCCGCCTGCTGCACCGCCACTTCGTTGTCTTTGCTGCCGCGGTATTTCTCCGCCAGTTCCAGCAGCCGTTCGGTCCCGTCGTCACGACGGTTGAGGATCACGTCTTCCACCGCATCGCGCAGCTCAGCCGTCAGATCGTCGTAGATCGCCAACTGCCCGGCGTTAACGATCCCCATGTCCATGCCGTTGCGGATCGCGTGATACAGGAACACCGCGTGGATCGCTTCGCGTACAGGATCGTTGCCGCGGAATGAAAACGACACGTTGGACACGCCGCCGGAAATCATCGCGTGCGGCAGGTGAGTTTTGATGTCGGCACAGGCTTCGATAAAGTCGACGGCGTAGTTGTTATGCTCTTCAATACCGGTAGCAACGGCGAAAATATTCGGGTCGAAAATAATGTCTTCCGGCGGGAAGCCGACGCGCTCGGTCAGAATTTTATAGGCACGGCGGCAAATCTCGAATTTGCGCTCGCGCGTGTCGGCCTGGCCCACTTCGTCAAACGCCATCACCACCACCGCGGCACCGTAACGACGCACCAGCTTGGCATGATGAATAAAGGCCTCTTCGCCCTCTTTCATCGAGATGGAGTTAACGATGCCTTTGCCCTGAATGCACTTCAGGCCTTTTTCGATCACCGACCATTTGGAGGAGTCGATCATGATCGGCACCCGGGCGATATCCGGCTCACCGGCGATCAGGTTGAGAAAACGCACCATCGCCGCTTCCGCGTCGAGCATCCCCTCATCCATGTTGATGTCGATAATCTGGGCGCCGCTTTCCACCTGCTGGCGAGCAACCGCCAACGCTTCGCTGTATTTCTCTTCTTTGATCAGCCGCTTAAAGCGTGCCGAGCCGGTCACGTTGGTACGCTCACCCACGTTGACGAACAACGTTTTGGCATCGATGTTTAGCGGCTCCAGCCCCGCCAGACGGCAGGCCACCGAGATCTCCGGCAGTTTGCGCGGTGGCACGCCCGCCACGGCCTTGGCCATGGCAGCAATGTGCTCCGGCGTGGTACCGCAGCAGCCACCGATGATATTCAGGAAGCCGGCTTGCGCCCACTCCCCAACCTGCCTCGCCATCTCTTGCGCATCCAGATCGTATTCACCGAACGCATTAGGTAAACCGGCATTGGGGTGTGCAGTGACGTAGCTTTCCGATATACGCGACAGTTCGGCAACGTATTGACGCAGTTCATCCGGCCCCAGCGCACAGTTCAGGCCAAAGCTCAGCGGTTTGACGTGGCGCATCGAGTTATAGAAGGCTTCGGTGGTTTGACCGGACAGGGTTCGGCCGGAAGCATCGGTGATGGTGCCGGAAATCATGATCGGCAGCGAAACGCCCAAGGCTTCGAATTCGGTTTCCACCGCGAAGGCGGCGGCCTTGGCGTTCAGGGTATCGAAGATGGTTTCGATCATGATCAGATCGACACCGCCCTCCACCAGCGCACGCGTCGACTCGCGGTAGGCTTCCACCAGTTCGTCGAAAGAAACGTTACGAAAAGCCGGATCGTTGACGTTCGGCGAAATAGAGGCGGTGCGGTTGGTCGGCCCCAGCACCCCGGCCACATAGCGCGGCTGCTCTGGGGTACGCGCAGTCCATTCGTCTGCGCAGGCACGTGCCAGGCAGGCGGCCTGATAGTTAATCTCGGCGGACAGCGACTCCATATGGTAGTCGGCCATGGCGATGGAGGTGGAGTTGAAGGTATTGGTTTCGAGGATGTCGGCTCCCGCTTCCAGATAGCCGTAGTGAATGGCGGTAATGACCTCGGGCTTGGTCAGCACCAGCAGGTCGTTATTGCCTTTCAGATCGCTTTGCCAGTCGGCAAAACGCTCACCGCGAAAGTCGCTCTCTTCCAGACGGTAGCTTTGGATCATGGTGCCCATGCCGCCGTCCAACACTAAAATTCGCTGCGCTAACTGCCGGCGCAGTTGTTCTACTCGATTCACCACCCCTATCCCCTTTATCTTTCAAGCCACTGCTATATTGACCCCTATGTAAAATTACCGGGTCACTATGTCACCATCACCCATACCCTAGGGATTTCAAGTTGCGGCTAGGCGCCCAGCCTGTTCATCCCCTGGAGCTTACTAAGGTAAGTGACTGGGGTGAACACGTGCAGGCAACAACGCTGCGGCTTGAAAGACGACGGGTATCGGTCATCCTAGCACAGGTTGTGCCGCTAAAGGGGCGAGCGGTTATTGAGAGTTTTTCAGGTTGTCTGGCAACACATCCGATGAGCTGATTGACGGCTTGCATTTCACACGTAAAAAACGAAAATGAATTCCATCATACGGAAAAAGGAATGTGAATCATGGTCACCCCCGTTCCCGCCAAACGTGGCAAGAAGCCCCGCGCTGCATCTCCAAGCGCCAGTGCGGCAACCGGTCAGGTACAGTCGCTGACCCGTGGCCTGAAATTATTGGAATACATTGCCGAAGCCCAGGGTAACGTGGCGCTGACCGATCTGGCCCAACAGGCGGGGTTACCGAACTCCACCACTCACCGTCTGCTTTCCACCATGCAACAGCAAGGGTTCGTGCGTCAGGTCGGCGATCTGGGTCTGTGGACTATAGGTTCACACGCCTTTGTGGTGGGCAGCAGTTTTCTGCAAAGCCGTAATCTGCTGGCGATGGTGCACCCCACGCTGCGTCGCCTGATGGAAGAGTCTGGCGAAACGGTTAACCTGGCGGTACTGGATACCAGCGAGTACCAGGCGATAATTATCGACCAGGTGCAATGCACCGCGCTGATGCGCATGTCTGCGCCCATCGGCGGCAAACTGCCGATGCACGCCTCCGGTGCCGGCAAAGCCTTTCTGTCCACCCTGCCGGACGATCAGGTCACCAAATTGCTGCATAAAAAGGGCATGCAAACCTATACCCAGCATACGCTGACGCCGCACAACCTGAAGGAAGGGCTGGCGCAGATCCGCAAGCAGGGTTTCTCGTTTGACGATGAAGAGCATGCGCTGGGTCTGCGCTGCGTGGCGGCCTGCATTTTTGACGAGCACCGCGAAGCCTTCGCTGCCATTTCGATTTCCGGCCCCGTATCGCGCATCACCGACAACCGCGTGATTGAGCTGGGCGCCTTGGTGATCCATGCCGCAAAAGAGATCAGCCTGGAATACGGTGGCGTACGTTAAAGTGGAGCAATGCCGTTGCATTAAACCTTCAAATAATCGAATATTAGACGTTTTATCGCCCCCAACGAGCCGCCAATGAGAGATAAATTCATTAAGAAAGAAGGTATTGCGCTTATCCAACTCGCCAGATATTTGCTGGATGAGAAGCCGATGAACCGGTTACGCACTATCGATGAACTCTCTGAAAGTTTTGGCCTTTCCGTCGGCATTGTGCAAAACGCACTTAAATCGCTGGAAAGCAGTGGCTGCATTCAGTTGGAACGGCGCGGCCGCAACGGGACGCAATTAAAACAGTTAAACTATCAGGCGCTCCTTACCCAGGCCGATATTGGCAATATTGTTTGTGCGATGCCACTGCCCTACACCAAACTTTATGAGGGCTTAGCCAGCGGTCTGAAAATACAGTTTGGGCAAATACCGCTTTACTACGCGCATATGCGCGGAGCCAGCGTACGTATCGAATGCCTGCTGGATGGTATCTACGATATGGCCGTCGTATCCCATCTGGCCGCCAGACAGGTCTTACAGGAGGGCAAAGCCCGTATTGCGCTGGAGTTAGGCGCGGGATCCTATGTTTCAGGCCACCAGATGGTTTACCGCCGTGGCGAAGAAAACAGCATCCGTCGTGTGGGCCTGGATCCTCGCTCGCCAGATCAACGTCAATTGTCCGAACTCTATTTCCAGGGGCAAGAGATCGAATATGTCGATACGCCTTATCACGACTGTTTAAACCAAATAGAAAAAGGCAATATTGATTCAGCTATCTGGAACCTGGTGCAGAACTTTGCCAGTGACACCCTGGGCGCGATCCCCTTGCAAGGTCACCCTTCCTATATTCAAGCCTCTGAAGCCGTGCTGCTTATTCGCAGCGATGACGCTCTCATTCAGCGTCTTGTGGCACGTCAGGTTGACAAGAAGCAACTGCTGCAACACCAGAAAAATGTCGTTTCGGGAAAGGAAGAACCTTTTTACTGATTAGGCTTTGTATATAATTAATGCCAGCCGTTATTTACAGCTTTCCGATAATAAAACCCTTCATGCCATATTAATACCTTTAAAGAGGTATAAAATAACCGCGTTAGTTTGTTCCGGAATCATATCCAATGTGTCAGGAATAGAGATAAGGAATGTGAAAATGAAACGCGAAGATAAATATAATCACGGTGACTACACTGATTTTCTAACGGCAATAAGAACCTTTGAATGCTCTATTGATCCTAAAGATGCCGACTATTATGACAAGCATTACGAAGATGACAAAGCAGTAACCTATCAACAAGTTGAGTATCCAGGTCGCGTAATTCGCGATAAAAATGGCGTTCCCCTGCACAGCACCACGTCAATAAAAGGCTATTTCATTAAGCTTGGCATTGATAAACTCTATACGCGTGGCTCCAGCGATCCTGAGATGTTTCGCCAGATGCAGTATGCTGTGATGAATTATCTGGGTTTTGTCGGTTATCAATTCAGTGAGCATGACCTTTGGGATCTTGGTTATTACTCCCATTATGATAATGAACAGCTCCCCATGTACTATTCAGATGTCGACGTCAGCAATTGGTCCAATGGAGTGCGAGAAAAAATAATGGATCTTCCGGGCGGGAAAATCCATGTTACCGACGTGAATACCTGGAAGGGGACATTTACCGGCAAACATGGCATCAATTCTTTCACCGATGTTATCGATCCAGATAAGCAAGAATTTATTGCCCTCGACCATTTCGACAATAAATACCAAAATATTGTTTTGCAGTTAGCCGACCATGGCAAAACCCTGAATGATTATCTGGGGAGTACGCTATGCTGGAGTGAATGCCAGCCCAAATTAGCCCCACCCGGTGGCCGTCCTGATGAGGTAACCCTCACTTTATCCGGCTTACTGGCCGGCGCTCATTTACGTGGGGCGGAAGGCGTTATCGCCCTGTTGGTCAAGCATGAAAATCATGCTGATGAGAACAAAACGGCCATATTGCAGTATGTCTATGATTTTGGCGGCTACAGTACGCCTTATGACCAGTAAATCTGGTATGAGTTTGGCAGGCGTCGGGTATGGCGCCTCATTATAATTTGTGATCTTGTTCAAGTAATAATCGCTTCCCCGTTGTCGTCCGTTATGCGCTCACTTACCATTTCATTTATATATTCAAAAAAATGAGGATATAAAATGATACACCAGGGCCTGAACACGCTGCGACAAGCCAAAGTGATTGATGAAGACATTTATCAGGGAATGCTGGCCGTCGTCGAACAACTGCAACAGCATTGCCAATGCCCCTTACCCGCAGAGCAAGGCTGGTTGGCGATCGCACACATGGCCAATGCACTAATGCGTTGCCGGCAGCAGCAAACCGTCTCACCGTTGGACAACGAAATATTGGCGGAAATAGCGGAAGCAGGGAAATTGGAAGTGTTGCGCGAGCTCAATAATGCCCTGATGAAAAACTTTACCCTCGAACTCCACCCCGATGAAGAAGGCTACCTGCTGGTCAATTGGTACAGCTTGAGCAAAGCATAATCGCCATGAATAATTTCTCTTAAATATTCAAATAAATGAATATTTTCCACAAGGATGACAAACCAGGAGTAAAGGGAACGATGTTTATTACTGCATTACAACGTCAGAATCCTGCGCTGATCGGCACTGCCGTATCACTGTGGCAACAGCGAATCCTTCGCCCGGATAGCTACGTGATCGATGTTGATACCGTAGAGGAAAACGCCCGACACATATTGCAAATCGCTCAGCAGCATCACCTGACGCCTTATGTCATGAGCAAACAATTTGGCCGTAACCCTTGGTTATGCCAACGCATTATCAATCAGGGTTTTCCGGGCGCCGCCGCTGTCGATTTCAAAGAAGCGCAGCAGCTAATGCAGCATCGCGTTCCCTTGTGCCACGCAGGGCATCTTGTCCAGATCCCTGACGGTGAGATCGCCGCCATTCTGAAGCAGCGGCCAGAAGCGATCACCGTCTTTTCGGTTGAAAAAGCCCGCAGCGTCGCTGAACAGGCAAAAAAAATAGGCATCACGCAATCTTTATTGCTGAAAGTCTATCAGGAAGGCGACCTCCTCTACCCTGGGCAAGAGGGCGGCTTTCTGCTTGATGATGTCGTGGCCGCCGCCAGACAAATAGCACAGCTGGGGCATGTACAGGTGGTCGGCGTCACCCATTTCCCTTGCCTGCTTAGCCACAAGGCCGGCGATATCCCACAGACAACCCCCAACTTTGCCACCCTGATTGAAGCTGTGGCTCGCCTGCGTCAGGCCGGCTTCCAGATATGCCAAATCAATGCCCCCTCCGCCAATAGCTGCTCGTCGTTGCCGATGCTCGCACAGCTTGGCGTGACCCACATTGAGCCGGGGCACGCATTCACAGGAACCTTCCCGGCGAACGTTTTTGGTACTGAGCCAGAACGCCTGGCAATGCTATATCTGACTGAAATATCTCATCATTATAAAGAGCTCAGTTTTTGTTATGGCGGCGGGCACTATCGCCGCAGCCACGTCCAACACGCGCTGGTGTTCACCCCTGATGGTCAGATGAGCCAAACCGAAGTGGTGCCGCCGGAGGACCACAGTATTGATTATTACCTGGGGCTACGCGGGACCTTCCCTATTGGTAGCGTAGTCATCATGTGTTTTCGCACACAAATTTTCGTTACCCGCAGCGACGTCGCCATGGTGTGCGGTATTTCGCGGGGTGCCCCGCAGCTTGCCGGGGTATTCGACAGCCAAGGTAACAGACTCAGCCATTCAGGAGATGCCCGGTGAAAAAATTTGTGGTTATTGTTTTAGATGGCTTCGGTATCGGCGCCATGGACGATGTCGCCCACCAGCGCCCTCTTGATATTGGGGCCAATACCTGCGGCCACATCTTGCAAAAATACGGCCTGCTACGGCTGCCGGCATTAGAGAAGCTGGGCCTGATTAACGCTTTGGGATATCAGCCAGACAATGTCATGCACCCCAATCCGGCGGCAAACTACGGCAACGCAAATTTGCAGCATCAGGGGGCCGACTCCTTTATGGGGCATCAGGAAATCATGGGCACTCGCCCTGACATCCCGTTATTGATGCCCTTTTCTCAGGTCAGGGAACAGGTGGCTTCGGCGCTCAATAAGGCCGGGTACCAGGTTGAACGTGTCGCGGTCGAGGATGGTTTATGCTACCTGCGAATTAACGGATGCGTCGCCATCGGCGATAACCTCGAGACCGATCCCGGCCAGGTTTATAATGTGACTGCCAATTTGGATGCCATTGATTTCGCCACCGTTCGCACCATTGGTGACATCGTTCGCAGCCAGGTTCACGTCGGCCGGGTGATTGTCTTTGGCGGCAACATTGGCAGTAATGCCGCTTTGCACAATGCCGCCGAAACCCGCGCAAAGCGCTATGTCGGGATCAATGCCCCCAAGTCAGGCGTCTATGGCCATGGCTTTACCGTTGTCCATCTCGGTTATGGCGTCGATGCAAGCCAGCAAACCGCCGCCAGTTTGCACTCATCAGGCGTGCCCACGGTGTTAATCGGCAAAGTCGCAGATATCGTCATCAATCCTCACGGAACAAATTATCAGGGTATTTCAGATTCGGAAGAGATCATGCAATTGACCTTGCAGGCGGTCGAACTGCCGGGACAGGCCTTTATCTGCACCAATATCCAGGAAACAGATCTGGCCGGCCATGCCGAAAACAGCGATCGCTACGCTGAGCGATTACAAGTCGTTGACGGTTACCTGGCGCAATTACTGGCTCGACTCGGTCAAGATGACGCCCTGGTGGTGATGGCCGACCATGGAAATGACCCGACGATTGGTCACTCGCGCCATACCCGAGAAAAAGTGCCATTACTCTTCTGGCGCCCCGGCGTTCAAGGCGTCTATTTGGGCGAACGCTCAACCCTGGCTGATGTCGGGGCTACGGTCTGCGACGCATTTGGCGCTCCGGCACCTCAAAACGGCCATTCGTTCTTCCCGCAAATGAATAAGGGACAACCATGAATCCTTCATCGCAATTTGATCGACGTGGCTATACCTATGCGCACGAACATCTGCATATTGATCTGTCGCCGTTCAAACAGAATATTGATTGCCGATTGGATTGTTACGCACTCCTCGTGGATGAAATGAAAACGCTGGTCAATAAAGGCGTATTGAACCTGGTTGAGGTCACGAACCGCTATATGGGGCGTAATCCTCAATTTATGCTGGATTTGATGCAAGAAACCGGCATAAACATCCTGGCATCAACCGGTTACTACCAACAGGATTTCTATCCGCCACATGTTGCTCAGCGCAGCGCGCAGCAGTTGGCGCAAGAAATGATCGACGAGATTGAGCACGGCATTGACGGCACAACGCTTCGCGCCAGCGTAATTGCAGAAATTGGCAGCAGCGAAGGCACCATTACCCCAACGGAAGAGAAAGTATTCCATGCTGCTGCCCTGGCACATTTAGCCACCGGAAAACCCATCTCTACGCATACCAGTTTCAGCACCATGGGATTGGAGCAGTTGCAGCTATTAATGCGCCATGGTGTATCCGCCGAACGTATTGTTATTGGCCACTGCGATTTACGCGATCAGTTGGACACCTTGCTGAGGATTACTGAAACCGGCGCTTTTATTCAATTCGACACTATCGGCAAAAACGATTACTACCCGGACGAAAAGCGCGTGGCGACATTGCTGGCACTTTCTCAACGCGGACTATTGAGCCAGGTAATGCTTTCCATGGATATCACCCGACGTTCCCACCTGGCCGCAAATGGCGGGCTGGGATTCAGTTATCTCATTGATAGATTCGTCCCCATGCTGCTGCAAGCTGGGATACCACAACAAGATATTGACCATATGCTGTGCACCAATCCAAACACTTTCTTCAGAGGACAAGAATAATGAAAAAGATCGGTATTGCAGGTTTACAACGCGAGCAAATTAAACAAGCTATCGAATCAGCCGCCCCCGGTAAATTTGAGTGCTTTATTCAAAATGACATGGAAGCGGCCAGTAAAGTCAAAAGTGGCGAACTGGATTACTTTATTGGCGCCTGTAATACCGGCGCCGGTGCAGCGTTATCCATCGCTATTGCGATTATCGGTTATAACCGCTGCTGCACCATTGCCAAACCGGGAATACAGGCAAAAGAAGAACAAATAATAAAATGGGTCAACGAAGGCAAAGTGGCCTTTGGCCTTTCGGTGGAACATGTTGAACATGCCATCCCGATGCTGATGGGTCATTTGAATTAAGGGGGTATCCATGGAGCAGTATTTGCATATTGTTATTGTCGCTTTGCTAACGGGAATGACCTCGCTGCTTTCTCATCGTTCCGTTGCCGTATTTCACGACGGTATTCGTCCGATTCTGCCGCAATTGGTCGAAGGGAATATGAATCGCCGTGAAGCCGGCAGCATTGCATTTGGTTTGAGCATCGGCTTCGTCGCATCCGTCGGGATCTCCTTTACCCTCTCAACCGGGCTGTTGAACAGTTGGTTGCTGTTTTTACCCACCGACATCATCGGCGTACTGGCCTTTAACAGCTACCTGGCTTTCGCTTTGGGCATGGCCTGGGGAGTATTGGTGCTGACCAGTTTGGTGCCGATCAATACCCTGCTGACCGCGCTTCCCGTGGATATCCTCGGTTCACTGGGCGAGCTTTCCAGCCCGGTGATTTCGGCCTTCGCGCTGTTCCCACTGGTGGCTATTTTCTATCAATTCGGCTGGCGCCATAGCCTGCTGGCCGCCGTCGCCGTACTGATGTCGCGCGTCATTGTCGTGCGCTTTTATCCTTCACTCTTTCCAGAGTCGATTGAGATATTCGTCGGTATGGTGATGCTGCTGGGGATTGCGATATTTCGTGATATCTCACAGCGCAAGCATCATGAAGTAAACCATGGCACCTCTGTTTTCGAGGAGAGAACCTCTCGCATTATCAAGAATCTGCCGCTGCTCGCCATTACCGGTGCGCTAATCTCGACGGTTGCCAGCCTTAAGCTGTTTGGAGGGTCTGAGGTTTCGATCTATACGCTGGCAAAAGCCTGGGCCCCCGGCGTATCTCCGGAAGAATCCGCTGCGTTGGTCAATCAAGCTGCGCTGGCTGAGTTTATGCGTGGTTTGGGCTTTATTCCGCTCATCGCCACCACCGCGCTAGCCACTGGGGTGTACGCCGTCGCCGGTTTTACCTTCGTCTTTACCGTCGGTTATCTGGCCCCCTCGCCCTGGTTAGCGGCCATTTTAGGTGCCCTGACCATCACGTTGGAAGTGCTGTTGTTGCGGACTATCGGCCGTTGGTTAAGCAGCTATCCCTCGGTTCGTAATGCCTCAGACAGTATCCGCAATGCGATGAACATGCTGATGGAATTTGCTTTGCTGATCGGCGCTATTTTCGCCTCTATCAAGATGGCGGGCTATACCGGCTTTAGCATCACAGCTGCCCTGTACTTCCTTAATGAAGCGCTGGGGCGTCCTATATTGAAAATTGCCGCCCCGGTAGTGGCGACCATAATATGCGGTATTTTACTGAACATTTTGTATTTTTTAGGGTTGTTCGTCGTTAATTAACCGAATATTTTAAACGGAATGTCTGACTAAAGTCGCAATAAAAACACAGGGAAATAATAATGAAAATAGAGAATAATCAAAACACAACCCGCTCAAAGTGCTTTGCAGTATTAGCATTACTGTTGGGTTCTACGGCATTTTTATCGGCGGCCCACGCAAACAACGATACCGCACCCAATAACGATCCTGCTGAAACCTGGCGCACCGATTATAGCGATATCGGTTACCCGAACGTGGGTTTTTCCCCTTATATCAAAGGTTGGATTAATGGTTATCTGACACCGGCAGATTATCCTGACGGCGCAAAAATTCTGCCGCCGCCGCCAAAAGAGCATTCCGCAGCAGCAAAAAGCGATATTGAAACGTTCCATGAATTACGACAGCTGCGCGATACGCCACGCGGCCAGTTGGCGATCGAAGATGCCAAGCTCTCCTTCAACCATATTGGCAGCGCATTTTCACCGGCGCTGGGCATCACTATTTCACGTAAAAATACGCCTCATTTGCACCTGCTCCTCAGCCGTGTTTTTACCGATGCAGGTTACGCCTCCAATGACACCAAAAAAGCGTTTAGCCGGATTCGGCCCTACTCGGCATTACGTATCGATAGTTGCACGCCCAAGGAACATAGCGCGTTAAGTAACGACGGCGGCTCTTATCCCTCCGGTCATGCCGTCACCGGGATGATGTGGGCCATGACGTTAACCGCCATGGAGCCACAGCTGGCAACCCCGTTAATGAAAAAAGGCTATGAGTTTGGTCGTAGTCGCCTGATCTGCGGCGTACATTGGGAAAGTGATGTCAACGCGGGTCGTTTCCTTGCTGCCGGCGCTTTCGCTCGCCTCCAGGCCAGCCCCGAATATCAAAAACAATTCCGCGAAGCCAAGCTGGAAGTCGATCGTCTGTTAGCGCAAAAACAAGGCAGTAAATAAACGTCAGCGCTGATTACCCGGCGCATCAGACGAAAATCATCATCGTAAAAATGCCCAGGTTTGCGCAGAGAGTGTCGCTGCGCAAGCCTTTCTCCATGACGATTATCCCCATCGTGACGCATGCTCACTGCTCAACTTCAACGAGGTTTCATGTCTGGATGACAGCCTGAAATAGTTGAAGCCGATCACAAATAATGACTTTGCCAACGGAAGCCGATTGCAACCGGCGAAACTTCCTTCGACAATGTTACCGATAACATGTTACCGGTAACAAATAATGCAAGGTAACGCCACTTGTCGTTTTGGAGCTAAGCCATGACCAATAATCAAAACCGTATTTACGTCATTATGGGCGTTTCCGGCAGCGGCAAGTCTGCCGTGGCCGCCGCAGCGGCCCGCCAACTGTCTGCCGGGTTTCTTGACGGTGACTTTCTGCACCCGCGCAGCAATATCCTGAAAATGGCCGCCGGTGAACCGCTGAACGATGACGATCGCGCCCCATGGTTGGCTGCCCTCAACGATGCTGCCTTTGCGATGCAACGCACCAATACTGTTTCGGTCATTGTCTGTTCGGCGCTGAAAAAGCACTACCGCGATCGCCTGCGCGCCGGTAACGGCAATCTGTCGTTCATCTACCTGCACGGCGATTTTCCGGTGATCGAAGCCCGCCTGGCTGCGCGTAACGGCCACTTCTTCAAGCCACAGATGTTGGTAACGCAGTTTGCGGCGCTGGAGCAACCGGGCGCGGACGAAAGCGACGTTATGTCCGTAGATATCAACCAGCCGCTGGAAGCCGTCATCGCCGATACCGTGCGACATATCCAGAGTTTCCTGCCACAGGACGTGTGCGCGTGAATACTGTAACGCTGGTCGGTACTGCAGTCGGCTCGGTTCTATTACTGCTGTTTCTGGTGATGAAGGCACGCATGCATGCCTTCATCGCGTTAATGTTGGTGTCTATCGCTGCCGGTATTTTTTCCGGCATGCCGTTGGACCGCATCGCCGATACCATGCAAAAAGGCATGGGCGATACGCTGGGTTTCCTGGCGATCGTCGTGGCGCTGGGCGCCATGTTCGGCAAGATACTGCATGAGGTCGGCGCACTCGATCAAATTGCGGCACACTTGCTGAAACGTTTCGGCCAAAGTAAAGCCCATTACGCGCTCGGTATCGCCGGGTTGATCTGCGCCCTGCCGCTGTTCTTTGACGTGGCGGTGGTACTGCTGATCGGCATCGTGTTTGCCGTCGCACGTCGCACCGACGGCAATATCGTCAAGCTGGCCATTCCCTTGTTCGCCGGCGTCGCCGCTGCGGCTTCCTTCCTGCTGCCGGGGCCGGTCCCAATGCTGCTGGCGGCGCAAATGAAAGCCGACTTCGGCTGGATGATCGCCATCGGCCTGGTCGCCGCCGTCCTCGGCATGCTGATTGCAGGCCCATTGTACGGCAGCTTTATTAGCCGCTTCGTTAACTGGCCAATGCCGGCAGACGAAAACGAACCGACACTCAACAAAGGCAACCTGCCGTCATTTGGCTTTAGCCTGGCGCTGGTACTCTGCCCACTGGTGCTGGTCGGCATGAAAACCATTGGTGCACGTCTGGTCACGCCAGGTTCTCAGCTGCAGCAGTGGCTGGAGTTTATTGGCCATCCGTTCACCGCCATTTTAATCGCCTGCCTGATCGTGATTTATGGGCTGGCAAAACCGCGCGGCATGACCAACGAACAAACGCTGGCCATCTGTTCGGCTGCAGTGCAGCCCGCCGGGATCATCCTGCTGATGACCGGTGCAGGCGGCGTATTCAAACAAATCCTGGTGGATTCCGGCGTAGGTCCGGCACTGGGTGACGCCATGATTGGCACCGGTTTGCCGATCGCCGTAGCCGCCTTTGCATTATCCGCTATGGTACGCGTGATCCAAGGCTCCGCCACCGTTGCCTGCCTGACCACCGTTGGCCTGGTGCTGCCGGTGACCAGCCAGTTGGGGCTCGGCGGTGGGCAGCTGGCCGCGCTGGCTATCTGTATTGCCGGGGGGTCTATCGTGCTCAGCCACGTCAACGATGCCGGTTTCTGGCTGTTCGGCAAGTTTACCGGCGCCAATGAGCTGCAAACGCTAAAAACCTGGACGGTGATGGAAACTATCCTTGGCAGCGTGGGTGGCATCATCGGCATGATCGCTTTCACCCTGTTTTAAATCACGATAACGACATAACACCGCCCCCGGCCTTTGCACATCAGGGCTGCAATATTCCACCGGGGGCACCGCCACAGGCGGCGTCTATAACAATAGCCATGTGAGGAAGGTATGCTTAATCCCACCCTATCCCGTGTCACGCAACGCATCATCGACCGTTCCAAACAGAGCCGCGCCGCCTATCTGGCACGCATTGAAGCGGCGCGTTCCCAAACCGTGCACCGTGCACAGCTGGCCTGCGGTAATCTGGCGCACGGTTTTGCCGCCTGTCAGCCGGACGACAAAACCGCACTGAAAAACATGGTGCGCAGTGATATCGCCATCATCAGCGCTTATAACGATATGTTGTCTGCCCACCAGCCCTACGAAAACTATCCCCAGCGGCTGAAACAGGCGTTGCATGCCGTGGGCGCGGTCGGTCAGGTAGCCGGAGGCGTACCGGCGATGTGTGATGGCGTGACCCAGGGGCAGGATGGTATGGAGCTGTCGCTGATGAGCCGCGACGTGATCGCCATGTCCTCAGCCATCGGTCTGTCACACAATATGTTTGACGGCGCGCTGTTCCTCGGCATCTGCGACAAAATCGTGCCGGGTCTGGTGATGTCCGCCCTGTCCTTTGGCCATCTGCCGTCGCTGTTTGTGCCTGCCGGCCCGATGAGCAGCGGCTTACCGAACAAAGAGAAAGTGCGCGTGCGTCAGCTGTACGCCGAAGGCAAGGCCGATCGACTGGCGCTGTTGGAGGCCGAAGCCGCTTCTTATCACGGCATCGGCACCTGCACCTTCTACGGCACCGCCAACACCAACCAGATGGTAATGGAAGTGATGGGGTTGCACCTGCCGGGATCCTCCTTCGTTCACCCGGACACCCCTTTGCGCGATGCGTTGACCGACGCTGCCGCACGCCAGGTCACTCGCCTGACCGAAACCGCCGGCAACTATCTGCCAATCGGCAAACTGGTGGATGAAAAGGTGGTGGTTAACGGCATCGTTGCGCTGCTGGCCACCGGCGGCTCCACCAATCTGACCATGCATATGGTGGCGATGGCGCGCGCCGCCGGCATCATCATCAACTGGGACGACTTCTCCGAACTGTCGGACGCCGTACCGCTGCTGTGCCGTATCTACCCGAACGGCCCGGCGGACATCAATCAGTTCCAGGCATCTGGCGGCGTCGCCCTGGTGGTGCGCGAACTGCTAAAGCACGGCCTGCTGCACGAAGACGTACACACCGTGGCCGGTTTTGGCCTGACGCGTTATACCCAGGAGCCGTGGCTGGATAACGGTCAGTTGGCCTGGCGCGAGGGCGCGGAAAGCTCGCTCGATACCCAGGTTATCGCCAGCGTGGCGGAGCCTTTCGAACATCACGGCGGCACCAAGGTTTTGGCAGGCAACCTCGGTCGCGCGGTGATGAAAACCTCGGCGGTGCCGGCCGACAATCAGATTATCGAAGCGCCGGCGGTGATATTTGACAGCCAGCATGACATCGTGCCGGCATTTGAAGCCGGCAAGCTGGATCGCGATTGCGTGGTGGTGGTTCGCTTCCAGGGGCCGCAGGCCAATGGCATGCCCGAACTGCACAAGCTGATGCCACCGCTGGGCGTGCTGATGGACCGCGGATTTAAAGTCGCGCTGGTCACCGATGGCCGCCTGTCAGGCGCCTCCGGCAAGGTCCCTTCCGCTATCCACGTGACCCCGGAAGCCTATACCGGCGGCATGCTGGCCAAGGTGCAGGACGGCGATGTGATCCGCGTAAACGGCCGCACCGGTGAATTGGCTTTACTGGTCGATGCCGACATTCTGGCCCAGCGAGCGCCATACCAACCGGACCTGAGCGCCGAACATATCGGCTGCGGCCGTGAACTGTTCGGCGCATTACGCAGCCAGCTTTCCGGTGCCGAACAGGGCGCCTGCTGCATTAAATTTTAACCGATAGCATGGCCGGGCAGCCCGAAGGCGACGGCTATAACTGGAGAGAACCCTTAATGAACAATTGGAAAACCAGCGCAGAGCAGATCCTGATGGCCGGCCCGGTAGTCCCGGTGATCGTCATCAACAAATTGGAACACGCGATCCCGCTGGCGAAAGCCCTGGTGGCTGGTGGCGTCCGGGTATTGGAAGTCACCCTGCGCACCGCCTGCGCAATGGACGCGATCCGTGCTATTGCCAAAGAAGTGCCTGATGCCATCATCGGCGCCGGTACCGTCATCAACCCGCAGCAGTTGCAGGAAGTGACCGATGCCGGGGCGCAATTCGCCATCAGCCCGGGCCTGACTGCCGATCTGCTGCAAGCGGCCACGGCCGGTTCAATCCCGTTAATTCCGGGTATCAGCACCGTGTCTGAACTGATGTTGGGCATGGATCATGGGCTGCGTGAGTTTAAATTCTTCCCGGCGGAAGCCAACGGCGGCGTGAAAGCACTGCAGGCGATCGGCGGCCCGTTCCCGCAGGTACGTTTCTGCCCGACCGGCGGAATTTCACCGAGCAACTACCGTGACTATCTGGTGCTGAAAAGCGTGCTGTGCATCGGCGGCTCCTGGCTGGTGCCGGCGGATGCGCTGGAAAGCGGCGACTACGCACGCATCACCGAATTGGCGCGTGCCGCCGTTGCGGGTGCAAAAGCTTAATGCTATCGGGCGCGGCGTGCCGCGCCCTTACGTCGCTGCCGAGGTAGCAGGCAGTGCCACCCCGCTGCGCTGGCTAAAACGCCGTTTCTTGCGGTAAGCGAAGACATCCTCCACATGCCCGTCGCGAATGCGCTGCTGCAGCCCGCGCCAGTAATCGGCTTCGAACAGGTCGCTGTGCAACTCTTCAAACACCTGCCGAATGCGCCGATCGCCACACAGAAAATGCCTGAACTCCTCCGGGAATACATCGTTCGCCGACACGCTGTACCACGGCTCGCTGGCCAGTTCATCTTCCGGGTAACGCGGCGGCGGAATATCGCGGAAGTTCACCTCGGTCATATAGCAAATTTCATCGTAATCGTAGAACACCACCCGCCCGTGCCGGGTCACGCCGAAGTTCTTGAATAGCATGTCGCCGGGGAAAATATTGGCGGCGGCCAGTTGTTTGATCGCATTGCCATACTCTTCGATAGCGTCGCGCATCTGCTGCTCATTGGCCTGCTCCAGATACAGGTTCAGCGGCGTCATGCGCCGTTCCATATACAGGTGCTTGATCACGATGCGATCGCCCAGATCCTCCAGCTTGTCCGGCACTTCACGCTGCAATTCAGCCAAAAGCTCCGGGCTGAGGCGCGCCTTGTCGACGACAAAATTCTCGTACTCTTGGGTATCCGCCATGCGCCCCACGCGGTCGTGTTCTTTCACCAACTGGTAACAGGCCATCACCTGCGCCTGCGTCACCTCTTTTTGCGGTGCGAACTCGTCTTTGATCACCTTGAACACCCGATCGAACGACGGCAGGGTAAACACCAGCATCACCATGCCTTTCACCCCCGGCGCGATGATGAACTGCTCCTGCGAGCCAGCCATAAACGTCAGGTATTCACG
Organism: Serratia sp. AXJ-M; assembly: GCF_046531865.1. Classification (NCBI taxonomy): domain Bacteria; kingdom Pseudomonadati; phylum Pseudomonadota; class Gammaproteobacteria; order Enterobacterales; family Yersiniaceae; genus Serratia; species Serratia sp. AXJ-M. The sequence continues at coordinate 4,844,618 of NZ_CP059394.1, forward strand.
GTAACATTCCGTTTTACCGTGCTTCTGGCAGCCAATCGCCATATACAGTTCGGCGGTGGTTTTGCCCGGCAGTATTTCTCGCAGCCACTCGACCATCGCTGCCGGAAGCGGTGCGTAAACCATAAAGTAAGAACGTGCGAAACCGAAGACGATACTGGCCTCGGCCTTACTGGTCAGGCAGGTATCGATAAACAAGGCACCGGAATCGCTGTGATGGATCGGCAGCAGGAAAGGATAGACCGTATCCGCCACCCGCAACTTACCTACCAGCCAGGCAGCCTTGTTACGGTAAAAGAGCTCATTGGCAATCTGGAACGTCGCCCCAGCCAGCTGCTGCGCGCTAAAGCTCTGTTGCAACGCCAGCGTGATGTAATCAATATCACGCGACAAGTTTTCCCAAGGTAGCCGCAGAGGTAAATCCGTCAGCAGGTTGTACAGCATCGCCGATACATCACCGCTAGCAGTGAAATTGCGCGACAGCGGACGCGGGATATCGCGAAAGCGTCCCTCAGGTTGGGAGCTGAAAACAAACAGCTTTTCCGGCGTTAGATCCCGGTGTTTGAACAGGCGGCAGTAAACCGAATTAAAGAAGCTTTCGGCGATCTCAAAGCGTGGGTACTCCGGCAACAGGTCGGTGTACACCGCCTTCACCCGGCTGGGGAAATCCGCATCAAAGGACTTTTGCCCCGTGATGCACTTCAGTTGCTCCACCACCAAACCGACGTGATGGTCATACAGGTGAATACGCTTTTTCATCGCCTGTTGCACCGCCGGCCAGTCTGCTCGCTCAAAACGCTGCTGCGCACCGGCAGTCACCTCAAGGAAGCGGCCATATTGCGCATCAAAACCCTGCAGTATCGTCTGTGCGATCAACAGCTCCAGTTTCGCCGCCATCCTTACCTCCCGCCAGAAAATAGAGCCCGCATATGCAGGCTCTGGGTTAGGTTTTTTCAGCGTTGCCGCCTCAGAACTGCTGTTCTTCCGTCGAACCGGTCAGTGCCGTTACCGAAGAAGCACCGCCCTGAATGATGGTAGTGACCTTGTCGAAATAGCCGGTACCCACTTCCTGCTGGTGCGATGCGAAGGTGTAACCGCGTGAAACGGCATCGAATTCCGGTTTCTGTACCTTCTCGACGTAGTGCTTCATGCCCTCGCCCTGTGCATAAGCGTGCGCCAGGTCAAACATGTTGAACCACATGCTGTGGATGCCCGCCAGCGTGATGAACTGGTACTTGTATCCCATCGCCGACAGTTCTTCCTGGAAGCGGGCAATCGTCTGATCGTCCAGGTTCTTTTTCCAGTTGAACGACGGTGAACAGTTGTATGCCAGCAGTTTGCCTGGGAATTTGGCGTGAATGGCATCAGCGAAACGCTTGGCTGCCTGCAGATCCGGCGTGGAGGTTTCGCACCACACCAGGTCGGCGTAAGGGCAATACGCCAGGCCACGGCTGATCGCTTGTTCAATGCCGGCATGGGTACGGAAGAAACCTTCCGCTGTACGTTCGCCGGAGACAAACTCGCTGTCGTATGGATCGCAGTCTGACGTCAGCAAATCGGCCGCATCGGCGTCGGTACGTGCGATGACCAGCGTTGGCACACCGAGCACGTCTGCAGCCAAACGGGCGGCTACCAGCTTCTGAATCGCTTCCTGAGTTGGCACCAGCACTTTACCGCCCATATGGCCGCACTTTTTCACCGCCGCCAATTGGTCTTCGAAATGCACCCCGGCAGCGCCGGCCTCAATCATGGCTTTCATCAGCTCAAAGGCATTCAGCACGCCGCCAAAACCGGCTTCGGCATCGGCGACAATTGGCAGGAAGTAGTCGGTGTAACCCTTACTGCCCGGTTCAATTTTATTGGCCCACTGGATCTGATCGGCACGGCGGAAAGTATTGTTGATACGTTTAACCACCGCCGGCACGGAATCAACCGGGTACAGCGACTGGTCCGGATACATGGCAGACGCGGTGTTGGCATCCGCAGCGACCTGCCAGCCAGACAGATAAATCGCCTCAATACCGGCTTTGGCCTGCTGCAATGCCTGCCCGCCAGTCAGCGCACCCAGGCTGTTGACATAGCCTTTGCGTGATTTACCGTACAGCAGTTCCCACAGCTTGGCGGCACCGTTTTGTGCCAGCGTGCAGACCGGATTGACCGAGCCGCGCAAATTAATCACGTCTTCAGCGCTGTATGGGCGCGTGATGCCTTCCCAGCGAGCCGATTTCCATTCCTGTTCCAGTTGTTGAATCTGTTGAGCACGAGAGGTAGACATAATTTTTATCCTTTTCAATAATGTAGGGTTAATGGTCAGGAACAGGTTCAGGCCAGAAGCTCATAGCCGGGTAAGGTCAGAAAATCGATTAATTCGTCTTGCGTAGTGATACGTTCCATCAGGCGCGCAGCTTCTTCGAAACGGCCAGCGTTAAAGCGCGCCTCACCCAATTCTTCACGTACCACCAACATCTCTTCTTTCAGCATCTGGCGGAACAGCGCCTTGGTGACCAACTGGCCATCGCTCAGGCTCTTTTGGTGATGGATCCACTGCCAGATTGAGGTACGGGATATTTCCGCCGTCGCCGCATCTTCCATCAAGCCGTAAATTGGTACGCAGCCATTGCCGGAGATCCAGGCCTCGATGTATTGCACCGCCACGCGAATATTGGCGCGCATGCCGGCTTCGGTCCGTTCGCCATCACAGGGTTCCAGCAGTTGCGCGGCGCTGATCGGCGCATCGTTTTCACGCAGGACTTCCAGCTGATTACGGCGTTCGCCGAGCACTTTGCTGAACACTTCCATGACGGTATCTGCCAACCCCGGATGCGCCACCCAGGTGCCGTCATGGCCGTTATTGGCCTCCAGCTCTTTATCCGCCCGTACCTTGTTCAATACCCAGGCATTTTTCTCGGCGTCTTTGCTAGGGATAAACGCGGCCATGCCCCCCATGGCAAAAGCGCCTCGCTTGTGGCAGGTCTTGATCAGCAACCGGGAGTAAGCACTGAGGAACGACTTGTCCATCGTGACCGACTGGCGATCCGGCAAGACCCGGTCAGCGTGGTTTTTCAGCGTTTTGATATAGCTGAAGATGTAATCCCAACGGCCGCAGTTCAACCCGACGATATGATCGCGCAGGTGGTAAAGGATCTCGTCCATCTGGAATACCGCCGGCAACGTTTCGATCAATACCGTGGCCTTGATGGTGCCGCGCGGCAGGGAGAAACGATCCTCGGCAAAGCTGAATACCTCACTCCACCAGGCGGCTTCCTGCCAGGATTGGGTTTTCGGCAGGTAGAAATAAGGGCCGCTGCCTTTTGCCAGCAATTGACGGTAGTTGTGGAAGAAATACAGTGCGAAATCGAACAGACCGCCAGGGATCGCTTCGCCCTGCCACTGCACGTGTTTCTCCGGCAAATGCAGCCCACGTACGCGCGCTATCAATACCGCTGGATTAGGCTTCAACTGATAAATCTTGCCGGCTTCATTGGTGTAAGAAATGGTGCCATTCACTGCATCATGCAGGTTGATTTGCCCATCGATCACTTTGTCCCAGCTCGGCGCCAGTGAATCTTCGAAATCCGCCATAAACACCTTCACATTGGCATTCAAGGCATTGATCACCATTTTGCGTTCAACCGGCCCGGTGATTTCGACCCGACGGTCGCGCAGATCCTCGGGTATGCCGCGGATCTTCCACTCTCCATTTCGAATGGAATCAGTTTCCGAAATAAAGTCTGGGAGTTCGCCCTGATCGATCTTCTGCTGCCAACAGGCACGCGCAGCCAAAAGCTTATTGCGCTGCGGAGTAAAGTTACTCACCAGATCCGCCAGGAATTCGACCGCGTCATCCGTCAACACCTGCCGTTCAGCAGCGGTAAAACCCTGCGTAAACGTTAACTCCGTGCCTGCTATCTGTTGCGTCATTGTCTTGCTCCTTCGCATCATTGTGCACCGCCGCTGCAAGTCAGGCGGGCACATCTTCATCAGAAATCAGTGCGGATCAGGATGAATAAAATGATCCTCAACTGGTCAGATCTCATCTCGCTGGATCTAAGAATACTCAACTAAAAATAAAAATCAAAAACGATTTCCATTTTATTATTAAATATTTTATTAACCTTTTATTATCAATTGGTTATTAAAAATAACAATGTCAGAGGGTAAGGAAACCGGTTCCATTCCCTGTCGGTAGTTATATCAAGTGTTTGTTAGATAATGAGTTTTAGTAAGAATGGCAGATAAATTAGGGGTAAAGCGCTGGGAGAGGAGTGCCGGCGGCCTCGATTCAGCCGCCGGTTAAAGCAAAAAATGTTATTCCAGGGTCGGGTTCATATGACGCAGATCGTAAGGTGTGATCTGGTAAACGTAGTAGTTAAGCCAGTTGGCGAACAACAGGTGGCCATGGCTGCGCCAGGTCGCTTTGGGGGTAAGTTCGGGGTTATCGTCGGGGAAGTAATTGAGCGGCACTACCGGGTTGAGACCTGCTTCGTTATCGCGACAGTACTCACCGGCGAGCGTCAGCGCATCATACTCTGGGTGCCCAGTCACGAACGCCAGCCGTTTATCCTTGCTGGCGAACAAATAGGCCCCGGTTTGCTCCGACTCGGCCAGGATATCCAGATCCGTGTACTGCCGAATAATCTCGGTAGGGAAATCCGCATAGCGCGAATGGGGTGCCAGGAAAGTCTCATCAAAACCACGCGTCAGCAAGGCATGCTGCTGCAAGGTTTGATGCTGGTAAACGCCAGAGAGTTTCACTTCACGCGTCATCTTCGGGATGCCATACAGGATATTCAAAGCGGCCTGCACGGCCCAACAGACAAATAACGTGGAGGTCACGTGATTCTTGGCCCAATCTATTACGCGTTCAATCTGCGGCCAGTAAGCAACGTCGCAGAAATCAACCAACCCTAGCGGGGCCCCCGTCACGATCAGACCATCAAAGTTCTGATCCTGGATGTCTTCAAAATCACAATAAAAGTTGTTCAGATGCTCCGCCGGCGTGTTCTTCGACTCGCGGCTGTCGATACGCAGCAACTGGATATCGATTTGCAAAGACGAGTTAGAAAGCAGACGTAAAAACTGGTTTTCCGTCTCGATCTTCTTTGGCATCAGGTTAAGGATCAGCACTTTCAACGGCCTGATTTCCTGTGTTTTTGCCCGTGAGGATGTCATCACAAAGACATTCTCATTGCGCAAGAAACTTACTGCAGGTAACTCATCAGGAACACGAATCGGCATTGCTTAATCCCCACACATCCGTTTAAACGTTTAGACTTCTAGATGCCCGAAGATAGCGGTTTTTTACCGTGATGTCGAGTGTTCAACGGAAAGGTGAAAATGTTTCATCGCGGCGATGACGGGAGGTTGAACGTATTTTTGGACGCTAAAAAGCAAAAAGGCCATCCTTGCGGATGGCCTCTTGGCATAATTGATGCCTGGCAGTGTCCTACACGATTCGTCTCATCCTGAGACTCACCCCTTCGGGGCCGCCGCAAGCGGCGTTAAAGCCCGTTCCCGACGGGCTTTTCGCATGCCCATGCTCGAGCAGAACGACATACAGCAGATAAAACAAAAAGCCCTACGCTTTCACGTAGGGCTTGTTGCTTTATTTGATGCTTGGCAGTGTCCTACTCTCGCATGGGGAGACCCCACACTACCATCGGCGCTACGGCGTTTCACTTCTGAGTTCGGCATGGGGTCAGGTGGGACCACCGCGCTATTGCCGCCAAGCAAATTCTTTTAATTCTTTTTGCCGAACTTCTAAACCCACTTTAAATAAAGTGGTGCTGATACCCAGAGTCGAACTGGGGACCTCACCCTTACCAAGGGTGCGCTCTACCAACTGAGCCATATCAGCACACTAATTTGATGCCTGGCAGTGTCCTACTCTCGCATGGGGAGACCCCACACTACCATCGGCGCTACGGCGTTTCACTTCTGAGTTCGGCATGGGGTCAGGTGGGACCACCGCGCTATTGCCGCCAGGCAAATTCTGTTTCATTCCAACCGCCACTCCCGTAGCCATTGAAACCAATCTCGGAACTCGCTGAAAATCTCTACAATCTCTCTAAAAACACCTTTGGTGTTGTAAGGTTAAGCCTCACGGATCATTAGTACTGGTTAGCTCAATGCATCGCTGCACTTACACACCCAGCCTATCAACGTCTTAGTCTTAAACGTTCCTTCAGGGACCTTAAAGGCCCAGGGAAGACTCATCTCGAGGCAAGTTTCGCGCTTAGATGCTTTCAGCGCTTATCTTTTCCGCACTTAGCTACCGGGCAGTGCCATTGGCATGACAACCCGAACACCAGTGGTGCGTTCACTCCGGTCCTCTCGTACTAGGAGCAACCCCTCTCAATCTTCCAACGCCCACGGCAGATAGGGACCGAACTGTCTCACGACGTTCTAAACCCAGCTCGCGTACCACTTTAAATGGCGAACAGCCATACCCTTGGGACCTACTTCAGCCCCAGGATGTGATGAGCCGACATCGAGGTGCCAAACACCGCCGTCGATATGAACTCTTGGGCGGTATCAGCCTGTTATCCCCGGAGTACCTTTTATCCGTTGAGCGATGGCCCTTCCATTCAGAACCACCGGATCACTAAGACCTACTTTCGTACCTGCTCGAGCCGTCACTCTCGCAGTCAAGCTAGCTTATGCCTTTGCACTAACCTCACGATGTCCGACCGTGATTAGCTAACCTTCGTGCTCCTCCGTTACTCTTTGGGAGGAGACCGCCCCAGTCAAACTACCCACCAGACACTGTCCTCACCCCGGATCACGGGGCCGAGTTAGAACATCAAACATTAAAGGGTGGTATTTCAAGGTTGGCTCCACGCAGACTGGCGTCCACGCTTCAAAGCCTCCCACCTATCCTACACATCAAGGCTCAATGTTCAGTGTCAAGCTATAGTAAAGGTTCACGGGGTCTTTCCGTCTTGCCGCGGGTACACTGCATCTTCACAGCGAGTTCAATTTCACTGAGTCTCGGGTGGAGACAGCCTGGCCATCATTACGCCATTCGTGCAGGTCGGAACTTACCCGACAAGGAATTTCGCTACCTTAGGACCGTTATAGTTACGGCCGCCGTTTACTGGGGCTTCGATCAAGAGCTTCGCCTTGCGGCTGACCCCATCAATTAACCTTCCAGCACCGGGCAGGCGTCACACCGTATACGTCCACTTTCGTGTTTGCACAGTGCTGTGTTTTTATTAAACAGTTGCAGCCAGCTGGTATCTGCGACTGGCTTCAGCTCCGAGAGCAAGTCTCTTCACCTACGCGCCAGCGTGCCTTCTCCCGAAGTTACGGCACCATTTTGCCTAGTTCCTTCACCCGAGTTCTCTCAAGCGCCTTGGTATTCTCTACCTGACCACCTGTGTCGGTTTGGGGTACGATTCTGTGTTACCTGATGCTTAGAGGCTTTTCCTGGAAGCTTGGCATCAACTACTTCTGCACCGTAGTGCATCGTCATCACGCCTCAGGGTTAGTAAGTAACCGGATTTACCAGGTCACTCCCCCTACACGCTTAAACCGGGACAACCGTCGCCCGGCTAGCCTAGCCTTCTCCGTCCCCCCTTCGCAGTAACACTGAGTACAGGAATATTAACCTGTTTCCCATCGACTACGCCTTTCGGCCTCGCCTTAGGGGTCGACTCACCCTGCCCCGATTAACGTTGGACAGGAACCCTTGGTCTTCCGGCGAGCGGGTTTTTCACCCGCTTTATCGTTACTTATGTCAGCATTCGCACTTCTGATACCTCCAGCAACCCTCACAGGCCACCTTCAACGGCTTACAGAACGCTCCCCTACCCAACAACGCCTAAGCGTCGCTGCCGCAGCTTCGGTGCATGGTTTAGCCCCGTTACATCTTCCGCGCAGGCCGACTCGACCAGTGAGCTATTACGCTTTCTTTAAATGATGGCTGCTTCTAAGCCAACATCCTGGCTGTCTATGCCTTCCCACATCGTTTCCCACTTAACCATGACTTTGGGACCTTAGCTGGCGGTCTGGGTTGTTTCCCTCTTCACGACGGACGTTAGCACCCGCCGTGTGTCTCCCGTGATAACATTCTTCGGTATTCGGAGTTTGCATCGGTTTGGTAAGCCGGGATGGCCCCCTAGCCGAAACAGTGCTCTACCCCCGAAGATGAGTTCACGAGGCGCTACCTAAATAGCTTTCGGGGAGAACCAGCTATCTCCCGGTTTGATTGGCCTTTCACCCCCAGCCACAAGTCATCCGCTAATTTTTCAACATTAGTCGGTTCGGTCCTCCAGTTAGTGTTACCCAACCTTCAACCTGCCCATGGCTAGATCACCGGGTTTCGGGTCTATACCTTGCAACTATTCGCCCAGTTAAGACTCGGTTTCCCTACGGCTCCCCTATACGGTTAACCTTGCTACAAAATATAAGTCGCTGACCCATTATACAAAAGGTACGCAGTCACACCACGAAGGTGCTCCCACTGCTTGTACGTACACGGTTTCAGGTTCTATTTCACTCCCCTCGCCGGGGTTCTTTTCGCCTTTCCCTCACGGTACTGGTTCACTATCGGTCAGTCAGGAGTATTTAGCCTTGGAGGATGGTCCCCCCATATTCAGACAGGATGTCACGTGTCCCGCCCTACTCATCGAACTCACAATTAATGCATTTTAGTGTACGGGACTATCACCCTTTACTGTGCGACTTTCCAGACGCTTCCACTAACACAAGAACTGATTCAGGTTCTGGGCTCCTCCCCGTTCGCTCGCCGCTACTGGGGGAATCTCGGTTGATTTCTTTTCCTCGGGGTACTTAGATGTTTCAGTTCCCCCGGTTCGCCTCATACGACTATGTATTCATCGTATGATAGTGCAACGAATTGCACTGGGTTTCCCCATTCGGGTATCGCCGGTTATTACGGTTCATATCACCTTACCGACGCTTATCGCAGATTAGCACGCCCTTCATCGCCTCTGACTGCCTAGGCATCCACCGTGTACGCTTAGTCACTTAACCTCACAACCCGAAGGTGTTTCCACTTTCGTGCTGCTATATTTGAGAGACTCTATGACAGGTTAATCCTTACCCCAATACTTCTACGGAGGGATAAGTTTCAGCTGTCATGTTTCAATTTTCAGCTTGTTCCAGATTGTTAAAGAGCAATATCTTAAACACGACTCGCAAGAGTCATCTTTAAGATGTTTTCGGTTTCAAGAACCGGTGATAATGTCTTTCACTCATTATCGGATGGCGTCCCCAAGGGGATTCGAACCCCTGTTACAGCCGTGAAAGGGCAGTGTCCTAGGCCTCTAGACGATGGGGACACGAAAATCCGATTAAACTGACTGTCTTAATCGGTTCGTATCAGCATGAGTCAGTGACTCATTACATCAACAGGTAGCGCTTTTGCTCATTACGTTTCTATCAGACAATCTGTGTGAGCACTTCACGCGAATCAATATCATTAGGTAAGGAGGTGATCCAACCGCAGGTTCCCCTACGGTTACCTTGTTACGACTTCACCCCAGTCATGAATCACAAAGTGGTAAGCGCCCTCCCGAAGGTTAAGCTACCTACTTCTTTTGCAACCCACTCCCATGGTGTGACGGGCGGTGTGTACAAGGCCCGGGAACGTATTCACCGTAGCATTCTGATCTACGATTACTAGCGATTCCGACTTCACGGAGTCGAGTTGCAGACTCCGATCCGGACTACGACGTACTTTATGAGGTCCGCTTGCTCTCGCGAGTTCGCTTCTCTTTGTATACGCCATTGTAGCACGTGTGTAGCCCTACTCGTAAGGGCCATGATGACTTGACGTCATCCCCACCTTCCTCCGGTTTATCACCGGCAGTCTCCTTTGAGTTCCCGCCATTACGCGCTGGCAACAAAGGATAAGGGTTGCGCTCGTTGCGGGACTTAACCCAACATTTCACAACACGAGCTGACGACAGCCATGCAGCACCTGTCTCAGAGTTCCCGAAGGCACTAAGCTATCTCTAGCGAATTCTCTGGATGTCAAGAGTAGGTAAGGTTCTTCGCGTTGCATCGAATTAAACCACATGCTCCACCGCTTGTGCGGGCCCCCGTCAATTCATTTGAGTTTTAACCTTGCGGCCGTACTCCCCAGGCGGTCGACTTAACGCGTTAGCTCCGGAAGCCACGCCTCAAGGGCACAACCTCCAAGTCGACATCGTTTACAGCGTGGACTACCAGGGTATCTAATCCTGTTTGCTCCCCACGCTTTCGCACCTGAGCGTCAGTCTTTGTCCAGGGGGCCGCCTTCGCCACCGGTATTCCTCCAGATCTCTACGCATTTCACCGCTACACCTGGAATTCTACCCCCCTCTACAAGACTCTAGCTTGCCAGTTTCAAATGCAGTTCCCACGTTAAGCGCGGGGATTTCACATCTGACTTAACAAACCGCCTGCGTGCGCTTTACGCCCAGTAATTCCGATTAACGCTTGCACCCTCCGTATTACCGCGGCTGCTGGCACGGAGTTAGCCGGTGCTTCTTCTGCGAGTAACGTCAATGCAATGTGCTATTAACACACTACCCTTCCTCCTCGCTGAAAGTGCTTTACAACCCGAAGGCCTTCTTCACACACGCGGCATGGCTGCATCAGGCTTGCGCCCATTGTGCAATATTCCCCACTGCTGCCTCCCGTAGGAGTCTGGACCGTGTCTCAGTTCCAGTGTGGCTGGTCATCCTCTCAGACCAGCTAGGGATCGTCGCCTAGGTGAGCCATTACCCCACCTACTAGCTAATCCCATCTGGGCACATCTGATGGCATGAGGCCCGAAGGTCCCCCACTTTGGTCCGTAGACGTTATGCGGTATTAGCTACCGTTTCCAGTAGTTATCCCCCTCCATCAGGCAGTTTCCCAGACATTACTCACCCGTCCGCCGCTCGTCACCCAGGAGCAAGCTCCCTGTGCTACCGCTCGACTTGCATGTGTTAGGCCTGCCGCCAGCGTTCAATCTGAGCCATGATCAAACTCTTCAATTAAAAGCTTGATTTGCTTCAACTCGTGAAGCGATGCTCGAAAATTAACTTTCGTAATAATTCAACTAAATGAATTACTGCTTGGTCACTCTTCAAGACTTGATATTTTTTTGAACCCGAAGGTTCTGGATATCGTCTTGTGGAGTGCCCACACAGATTGTCTGATAAATTGTTAAAGAGCAGTGAGTTAGCCGCCGTAGCTTGCTATCTCGAGGTGGCGTATAATACGCTTTCCTCTTTCAGAGTCAACCCCTAAATTTCAGGATTTTTTCTCTTCGAACCCCGGAGACTCTGTGAAGTTGTTCACATGTTCCGTGTCGATGGAGGCGCATTATAGGGATCCGAGTTTTTTGCACAACCCCTTTTTTGATCTTTTCTTTCCGTTTGCGCACTTTTCAGCCCTTTCGGGCGGATCTTGCGCGATCAGCGCCATTTTCCTTAAGATCCGTAGCTTCAGTTGGTTGTAATTCCACCGCCAACGTCTAGTATTGCCGGTAAATATGATCCCGACGTGAGGCTATTACCATGTCCGATGCAGTGCGTTCTTATCTTCATTACTCTCCAAAACTGGGTCAACGCGTAATGATCGACCCTTCCAGCGTGGTGATCGGCAACGTTGAGCTGGCCGATGACGTCAGTATCTGGCCGCTGGTTGCCATCCGCGGCGATGTCAACGCGGTAAAGATCGGTCCGCGCAGTAATATTCAGGATGGCAGCGTGCTGCACGTGACTCATAAGTCCGAACATAACCCAGAAGGTTACCCGCTGTTGATCGGGGAAGACGTGACCGTAGGCCACAAAGCCATGCTGCACGGTTGCGCCATAGGCAACCGGGTATTGGTAGGGATGGGATCGATCCTGCTGGATGGTGCAGTAATAGAAGATGATGTGATGATTGGTGCCGGCAGCCTGGTGGCTCCGGGTAAACGTCTGGCGAGCGGTTATCTTTATATGGGAAGTCCGGCACGTCAGATTAGGCCATTGACTGCAGCTGAGTTGGAAGGGCTGCTCTACTCTTCTACTAACTATGTACGTTGGAAAGACGAATATTTGTCTGAAGACATCTGACAAGCGCCCGTTCCCTGGCAAGAGAACGGGCACAAGTTATACCGCCAACTCGTGGCGCAGTTGGCGCAGTACTGGCTCTATCTCCGGCATCACGCCGTGCCACAACAGGAACGCATGCGCGGCCTGCCCCACCAGCATCCCTAATCCGTCAGCATATTCTGTAGCACCCTGTTGCTGTGCCCAGGTCAGAAACGGCGTTAACCCCTGCTGATAAAACATGTCATAACAGCGCGTGTTGCCAGTGATAGTGCCAACCGGCAATGCCGGGATCTCGCCGCTGATCCCGGACGCCGTAGCGTTGATCACTAAATCAAACTGTTGTTGATCGAGTTGATCCAGAGGCAAGGCGGTGATTTCACCGAGATGCTGAAAACTTTCTGCCAGCATTTGCGCACGACTGAAAGTGCGGTTGGTGATCGTCATCTCACAACCAAAAGACAACAGCGGCAAGATCACGCCCCGTGCTGCGCCCCCCGCCCCCACCAGCAAAATGCGATCCTTTGGTTTGATCAGCCCTTGGCGTTCCAGATCGGTCAGCAGGCCGATCCCGTCCGTATTGTCACCCAGCAACCCACCGTCCGGCAGCACCTTGAGCGTATTGACCGCTCCGGCCAACGAGGCACGCTCGCTCAATTCAGACGCAGCCTCGTAGGCATGCTCTTTAAAAGGTACTGTGACGTTCGCCCCCTGACCACCAGCGTGAATGAACGCTTGCAGCGCCGTTTCGAAACCGTCCAGCGGTGCCAACACCGTACCATAGGGATGTTCTATGCCAGTTTGAGCGGCAAACAACGCATGAATGCGCGGTGATTTACTGTGGCTGATAGGATTACCGAATACCGCAAACTTCTCCATTCACATTACCTCTAGCCTTGACGGATCTGTTCGCCGGTCAGGGCATCTCTGATTTCTGAAGGATTAAGGCGGCCACCAACGCTGCCGGCTAACACCGGGAAAGCGGCGCCAAACTGCTTCAGCACTTCATCGGCGCTGCGGCAAGGCTCTTGCCCACTGAGGTTGGCGCTGGTCGAGACCAGCGGTTTCCCGAATCCTCGGCAAAGCTGCTGAACCAGTGGATGATCGCTGACACGTACCGCCAGAGAGTTGAAACGGCCGGTCAACAAGCGCGACGTTTCCGGACGAGCAGGTATCACCCAGGTGACCGGACCGGGCCAACTGGCAAAAATGGCAGCCCGCTGCCGCTCGCTGAGTGCACTGTCATCTATATAAGGTGCTAACTGCGCATAATCGGCAGCGATCAGGATCAGTCCCTTTTCCCAAGGCCGCTGTTTGAGGGCCAGCAATGCATTTACCGCTTGTTCACTGTCAGGATCGCACCCTAAGCCAAATACGGCTTCTGTAGGGTAAGCGATAACCTGCTGAAGATGCAGCGCGTCAATAATGGGTGTAAAGAGAGGGGTGGTATCTGAGTTCATGGCGTCATTATTCTGTGGTTGCTACGGGTTTTCCGCAAAGCTTACTGGCACAGCAAAGGACTGGGCCTTTTGCCGAACGCTTTTCCATCAGCAGCGGGTAGTGGCAGTACTCGCACTCACCGGCGACGGGTTTAAAATTGAGGACAAACTGACATTCAGGGTAGCGATCGCAGGCGTGGAAAACCTTACCATAGCGTGATTTACGCTGCAGCAGTTTGCCCTGACCACACTGCGGGCAGCTGATGCTGGTTTCGTCCGGTTTATCGATGACTTCGGTGTGATCGCACTCCGGATAGTTGCTGCAACCGATAAACATACCGTAACGGCCCTGGCGCAATGCCAGCGTCGCCTGGCATTTGGGGCATTCCTGCCCGTCCAACATCTTGACGATGTGCCCATCGGCCTGCGCTTTTAGCGGTCGAATATGTTGGCACTCAGGATAACGGGAACAGCCGAGAAAAGGGCCGTGGCGACCACTGCGGATCACCAATTCGGCCCCACATTCCGGACAGGGTTCATTTTGCCTGGCGGCAAAAATCGCGGCTTTTGTCATAACTTCTTCTATAGATGTTATCGGCTCAGTGCAGATAACCTTCGTTTACTTCAAACAACAGTTCTTCCATTTGCTGATAGGCGCTTTCGTACCCAGGGATATTAAACAGCACCATCAGCACTACCCATTTCAGATCTTCGAGATCGAATTCCGTATTATCCAAAGCCATAACACGATCGATAACCATTTCACGGGTTTCGAGGTTCAATACCTGAATCTGCTCCAGGAACAGGAGGAAACCACGGCAACTGGCATCCAAACGCACGCCTTCTTCTTCGGTGTAAATCCGCATGGCCAGCGGATCGGCATCCATAAAATACGGCGCATTTTCGCCTTCCTGCAGGTCAGCGAGTTTTTCAAGCCAATTCAACGCGTTGTAGATATCATCCCGATCAAACCCCGCCTGAGCGAGATCATCAGTCAGTTGATCCTGATCGACGCGCATCTCTGGTTCATTGTGGATATAAGTTTCAAACAAGTACATCAGTACGTCGAACATGGCCTGCCCTCCTTATTCGGACATAGCCGCCGGGTACAGCTGCGATCCACCCTGCTAACTCCAGATCGAGTAATTTGATTACTACCTCTGGCACAGGTTGGCCGGCACGTTCAGCGACGACGTCAACAGGTGTCACCTCATCTCCTACGTTAGCCAACACATCGGCAAATGGCAATTCAACTTCGGCTTCTGACGCACAAATAGTTGTATTTTCGTTCAACGACAGCCAATGCAGACCGCTTCCCAGCTGTTCCGCGATCTCTTTCGGCCCGGTAACCAGATAAGCACCCTGTTGGATCAGCCAGTGTGTACCCTCACTCATTGGGTTACCCAGCGCACCGGGTAAAGCGAAAACCTCACGTCCCTGATCAAGCGCACAGCGGGCAGTAATCAGCGTTCCGCTGCGCAGAGAGGCTTCAACTACCACCACGCCCAGACTTAACCCACTGATGATGCGGTTACGGCGTGGGAAATGGTCTGGCATCGGCAAATCGGTGACCAAATATTCTGAGAGCAAAGCCCCGCCACTATCAGCGATCTCTTCGGCCAGACGGCGATGTCGGCGCGGATAGATATTGGCCAGCCCACTGCCCAGAACGGCCACCGTATGTCCTCCCGCCGCAAGTGCTGCGCGATGGCAGACGCTATCAATGCCAAGAGCCAACCCGCTGGTGATGGTAAACCCACAGTGAACCAGACCGGTGGTAAAGTAATTGCCCCAGTGCTCACCGTAGTGGCTAAACTGGCGGCTGCCGACCATGGCGATTTGCGGCTGCTGCACCGCTTCCGGGTTGCCTTTGACCAGCAGCAGCAAAGGGGCATCGTCGATATGAAGCAACCGCTCTGGATAGCCGCTCTCACCGTAGATCCACAGAAAATGGTCTGGCTGTTCCAGCCAGGCAAGCGTGGCAGCCAGATAACGCGGATCCGCCTGGCGAAACTGCGCCTGCTGTCGGGCATTCAGCCCCAGGTCATGCAGCAAGCGGGAAGGTTCTCCACCGGCCCAGACCAACTGCCGTATTATCTGGCTGGCCTGCGCTGTGCCAAGCCCAGTGACTCCGCGCATCCGTAAGCCGATTTCCTGTGCCTGCATCGCCTGTTCCCTCGCAAAAAATGGTGGTATTACCAATTCGAGCAATTGGTGCGCAATGCTGTCAATCAGGCCGGGAAATGTCTAGAATAGAAGCTAAACCTCGTTTATCACTCGGATACAGATCTCAAGATATATGTCAGTATTGCAGGTATTACATTACCCAGACGACCGGCTGCGCAAAGTTGCGGCCCCGGTAAAAGAAGTCAATGCGAATATCCAGCGCATCGTGGATGATATGTTTGAAACCATGTACGCAGAGGAAGGCATTGGCCTGGCTGCGACACAGGTGGATATCCATCAGCGCATTATCGTCATTGACGTTTCTGAAAACCGCGATCAGCGCCTGGTGCTGATCAACCCGGAGCTGCTGGAAAAAAGCGGCGAAACCGGGATCGAGGAAGGTTGCCTTTCCATTCCTGAGCAGCGTGCTTTAGTTCCGCGCGCCGCTAACGTGAAAATCAGAGCGCTGGATCGCGACGGCAAGCCTTTTGAGCTGGAAGCCGACGATCTGCTGGCCATCTGTATTCAGCACGAGATGGATCACCTGGTTGGCAAACTGTTCGTCGATTACCTGTCGCCACTCAAGCGCCAGCGTATCCGCCAGAAACTGGAAAAACTGGCCAAGTTTAACGCGCGCGCCTAACCGATCAGGAAATCAACGTGTCTGACTCTTTACGGATTATTTTCGCCGGAACTCCAGACTTCGCAGCGCGTCACCTTGACGCGCTGTTGTCATCTGGGCACCAGATTGTCGGGGTTTTCACTCAGCCTGACCGCCCTGCCGGCCGCGGTAACAAGCTGACGCCAAGCCCGGTCAAGGTTTTGGCCGAGCAGCATCAGTTACCGGTATTTCAGCCAAAATCACTGCGCCCGGAAGAAAACCAGCACCTGGTGGCCGATCTCAACGCCGATGTGATGGTCGTCGTGGCTTATGGGCTGATCTTGCCGAAAGCGGTGCTGGATATGCCGCGACTTGGCTGCATCAACGTCCACGGTTCCCTGCTGCCACGCTGGCGTGGCGCCGCGCCGATCCAGCGTTCACTCTGGGCCGGCGATAACGAAACTGGCGTCACCATCATGCAAATGGACGTAGGTCTTGACACCGGCGATATGATGTACAAAATCGCCTGCCCGATTGAAGCCGATGACACCAGTGCCAGTCTGTATGACAAACTGGCGCAGCTCGGCCCGCAGGGCATGTTGACCACGCTGCAGCAAATGGCTGAAGGTTCTGCCAAACGTGAAGTGCAGGATGAATCGCTGGTCACCTACGCCGAGAAGCTGAGCAAAGAAGAAGCTCGCCTCGACTGGAGCTTGTCAGCCGTGCAGCTAGAACGCTGCATCCGCGCCTTTAACCCGTGGCCAGTCAGCTATTTCACCATTGACGATCAGCCGGTAAAAGTGTGGCAAGCCACGGTGTTGGAACAAAACGCCAATGCGGAACCCGGCACCGTCGTTCATGCCGACAAACACGGCATTCAGGTTGCTACCGCCGAGGGTATCCTTAACCTGACTCAGCTGCAGCCAGCGGGCAAAAAACCCATGTCGGCACAGGATCTGCTGAACTCACGTCGTGAATGGTTTACACCGGGTAACCGGTTATAAGCCGCCCTCACTGCCCGGCCGATAATCGCCGGGCTGTTTCTTTCTTAATGCCGATCGCTACCCGCTTTAGCCTATGAAAAACAACTACAATCTCCGAAGCATCGCAGCCAAAGCCATCGGCCAGGTGCTGGATCAGGGCCAGTCTCTCAGTACTGTCTTGCCGCCACTGCAAAAATCCATTTCTGACAAAGACCGCGCTCTGCTGCAGGAGTTATGCTTCGGCACCCTGCGCGTGCTGCCACAGTTGGAATGGTGTATTCAGCAATTGATGGCCAAGCCAATGACCGGCAAACAGCGCACGCTGCACTATCTGCTGATGGTCGGCCTCTACCAACTGCTGTATACCCGCATCCCAGCTCATGCAGTGCTGGCGGAAACGGTAGAAGGCGCCGTCGCGCTGAAACGGCCGCAGCTTAAAGGGCTGATCAACGGTGTATTGCGCCAGTTCCAACGACAGCAGGAAGAGTTGCTGCAACGCGCCGCCAATAATGACAGCCGCTATCTGCATCCAAGCTGGCTTTTGAAACGTATCCAGCAAGCCTACCCCGCGCAGTGGGAACAAATCGTCGATGCCAATAATCAGAAGCCCCCGATGTGGCTACGTGTCAGCCGACTTCATCACACCCGTGAAGATTATTTGCAGCTGATGGCGCAGGCGGGTATTGCAGCCGAACCCCATACCGAATATCGCGATGCAATACGCCTGCTGGCGCCATGCGCCGTTACCGACCTGCCGGGATTTGCCGACGGCTGGGTTACCGTGCAGGATGCTTCCGCTCAGGGTTGTGTCGATCTGCTGGATCCGCAAGACGGAGAACAGATCCTCGATTTGTGTGCCGCTCCCGGCGGCAAAACCACGCATATTCTGGAAGCTGCGCCCAAAGCTCATGTCATGGCGGTCGATATCGATGAGCAACGCCTGAGTCGAGTCAAAGAAAACCTGCAACGCCTGCGTTTACACGCCGAGGTCAAGCAAGGCGATGGACGTACACCGCAAGACTGGTGTGGTGATAAGCAATTCGATCGTATTTTGCTGGATGCACCGTGCTCTGCCACGGGTGTGATCCGCCGTCATCCGGATATCAAATGGTTGCGTCGCGATAGTGACATCGCTGAACTGGCTGCGCTGCAGGCCGAGATTATCGAAGCCATTTGGCCACATCTCAAAAAGGGCGGTGTGATGGTATACGCTACCTGCTCAATTTTGCCGGCAGAGAACGCGGAGCAGATTACCGCCTTCCTCCAGCGCCATACCGAAGCCCGTATGGTTGAAACCGGCGATGAACAGCAGCCTGGCCGACAGAATCTTCCCCATCCGGAGGATGGAGATGGCTTCTTTTACGCTAAGCTGATTAAAATGTAGCTATTCAGTATTCAGGGCGCGGCTGTTGCGCCCTTTCAGAAAACCTTCAGCGGTTTCAGTGTGAAGCAGAGAAGCGAATGAAAATAATTATTCTTGGTGCCGGTCAGGTTGGTGGAACACTGGCGGAAAACCTGGTGGGCGAAAACAACGACATTACCGTCGTGGATACCGACTCTGGCCGTCTGCGTCAGCTGCAGGATAAGTTCGACCTGCGGGTTGTTCAGGGCTACGGTTCCCATCCACGCGTACTGCGAGAAGCAGGCGCAGAAGATGCCGACATGCTGGTTGCGGTCACTAACTCTGACGAAACCAACATGATTGCCTGTCAGATTGCCTATTCGCTGTTTAATACGCCGAACCGAATCGCCCGTATCCGCGCGCCTGAATATATCCGCGAATCAGAGAAACTGTTTCAACCTGAAGCGGTGCCCATCGACCATTTGATCTCGCCTGAACAGCTGGTTATCGATTACATCTATAAATTAATTGAATACCCTGGAGCATTACAGGTGGTGAACTTTGCAGAAGGCAAAGTCAGCATCGCTGCAGTAAAAGCCTATTACGGCGGCCCGTTGGTGGGTAATGCCCTGTCTTCTATGCGTGAGCATATGCCGCATATCGATACCCGCGTTGCCGCTATATTCCGTCAGGATCGGCCGATCCGCCCACAGGGCTCTACAATTATCGAAGCCGGAGACGAAGTGTTCTTTGTTGCGGCTTCACAGCATATCCGCGCGGTAATGAGTGAGCTACAACGGCTGGAAAAACCTTATAAACGCATCATGATTGTCGGCGGCGGTAACGTTGGTGCAGGCCTGGCGCAGCGCTTGGAGAAATCCTACAACGTGAAGCTGATCGAACGTAATCAGCAACGCGCCACGGAGCTGGCCGAACAGCTGCATGACACCATCGTGTTCTATGGTGATGCCTCTGACCAGGAGTTATTGGCGGAAGAACATGTTGATCAGGTAGATGTTTTTATCGCTATCACCAATGATGACGAAGCCAACATCATGTCTGCCATGCTCGCCAAACGCATGGGCGCCAAAAAGGTGATGGTGTTAATTCAGCGTCGTGCCTATGTTGACCTGGTGCAGGGCAGCGTCATCGACATTGCCATTTCCCCTCAGCAAGCCACGATCTCAGCGTTGCTGGGCCACGTACGTAAAGCAGATATCGTCAGTGTTTCATCGCTACGGCGCGGCGTGGCAGAGGCCATTGAAGCTATTGCACACGGTGACGAGAGCACCTCAAAAGTAGTTGGGCGTATCGTTGAAGATATTAAATTACCGCCGGGCACGACCATTGGCGCCATTGTCCGCGGTGATGACGTAATTATCGCCAACGGCAGCAGCAAAATCGAACAGGGCGATCACGTCATTATGTTTATTACCGATAAAAAGTTCGTTCCTGACGTTGAACGTTTGTTCCAACCAAGTCCATTCTTCCTGTAGAACGAATTAATTGTCCCATGGTCTATAATCAGGTTGATATTCGTTGCCGTGGGTAAGAAGAGATAAAAACTTTTCTCTGCTTATTGTGGCAAAGGGAAATTGCTTTGTTAAACTTGAGTTATTAATTCTGCAAGGGGTGCGTTCTATGAGTATGATGAAAGAGTTTCGTGAGTTTGCCATGCGTGGCAACGTGGTTGATTTGGCAGTCGGTGTGATTATCGGTGCAGCATTCGGCAAGATCGTATCGTCTTTCGTTGCAGATATCATCATGCCACCGCTGGGTTTACTGATCGGCGGCGTTGACTTCAAACAGTTCCACCTGGTGTTACGCGAAGCTCAGGGCGCAGTGCCTGCAGTAGTGATGAACTACGGTTCATTCATTCAAACCGTTTTTGATTTTGTTATTGTTGCCTTTGCTATTTTCCTGGCAATTAAGTTAATGAACAAAGTACGTCGCAAACAGGAAGAAGCGCCAGCCGCACCACCTGTGCCAACTGCAGAAGAGAAGCTTCTGACTGAAATTCGCGATTTACTCAGTCATCAGCAGCAACCAAAACTGTAAATCAGTTAATCCTGCGCTAATAAAAAGCCATCTAAATCAGATGGCTTTTTTAATGCCTTAAAACCAGAAGGCCAGTGGTAAATTATCATTTGATAGTTTGCCACTGGCCTCCCAATTACCGCCTTTTGCGTGTTTGTCTTTACGCCGGTAGCTGCCTTTCCCTTTGGTATTTTTCTCTACCCGTTGGCGAAATAGTGGATCATGCAACAGTGCCTCAATGGCATTGTCCTGGATCTTACCTTTAGTATGTCGGTATTGAGTCATGGTAATTCACCTTGTTTGTCTATGGTTATAAAACGAGAAGATAATACTGCCAGCAGTATAAAAATTAAAGGGCCGGCAAGCCTGTCAGGCACCCTTTTTCACTTTTTCATCGCTGGCGCCCTGTTCCAGCGCTTCCAGAATCGAGCAATAATTGCTGGTATGTGCGCTTCCGCAGCAGGCATCACTAAGGCGCTTTAGCGACTCACGCATCCGCGTTAATTCCTTAAGCTTGTTCTCGACTTCGCTCAGACGCGCATCGACGATCGACTTCGATTCCTGGCAGGTATGATGCTCAGGATCGACACGGATCGACAGCAGTTCAGCAATGGTTTCCAACGTAAAACCGAGCTGCTTGGCATAACGGATAAAGCGCAACCGCTGCAGGTCTTGATCGCTGTACAAGCGATAGCCGCCTTCGGTACGAATGTTATGATCCATCATTCCCTGCTTCTCGTAATAACGCACGGTATCCGGCGTCACATCGGCAAGTTTTGCCAGTTGCCCTATCTTAAACATCACTCTTCCTCCGGCGAAAATTTGCTGCTCAATGCTCTCTGATATTCACCGTGTAAAAAATCTGTGCTCATTCCAGCCTGACGAAGACGATGTTCCAACAGGGCCATTCGCTTGCCAAGTTCGGCATAGTCTGGATGTTCGCTATCAATTCCCTGTAGCAAACGGGCAATGTTCAAAGCCTCTTTACGATCTTCGAGCTCAGCAGGTAGATAGCCAGCATTTTTTAGCAGGCGAAAACCTGTTCGCAATTCAGCGGGCACGGCACTGTCATCATCCAACTCTAGAGGCTGCCCCTGGCCGGGCAAGTTATCTAACTCACCTTTCGCCTGCGCATCAAGAATATGGCGCTCCGCCCACTGATCAAGTAGCCACATAACATACTCTCTCAACTGACTAATGAATAGCGTTAGCATAGCGGATAGGGAGGGGGATCTTAAGCCTGGCGGGGAAAGAACGCACGTTTGGCTGATTATGGACGTAAAAAAACCGGGCAAGCCCGGTTTTTTTACGCGTCTACAGATTACTCTGCAGTTGCTACTTCTGCTTGAGACTCAGCACGATCAACCAGCTCGATGTATGCCATCGGCGCGTTGTCGCCTGCGCGGAAGCCACACTTCAGAATGCGAGTGTAACCACCGGCACGGCTCGCGAAACGCGGGCCCAGCTCGTTAAACAGTTTTGCCACGATCTCGTTATCACGAGTACGGGCGAATGCCAGACGACGATTAGCTACGCTGTCGGTCTTGGCAAGAGTAATCAGCGGCTCAACAACGCGACGCAGCTCTTTCGCTTTTGGCAAGGTCGTCTTGATGATCTCATGACGAACCAAAGAGCCGGCCATGTTACGGAACATAGCCTGGCGATGGCTGCTGTTACGGTTCAGTTGACGACCACTCTTACGATGGCGCATGACCTTATCCTTCTCAGTAAAACCTTAACCTGTGATCCGGTTACTCGTCAGCAATGCTTGCCGGTGGCCAATTTTCCAGGCGCATGCCCAGAGAAAGTCCACGGGAGGCCAGCACGTCTTTAATCTCAGTAAGAGATTTTTTACCCAGGTTCGGCGTTTTCAGCAACTCAACCTCGGTACGCTGTACCAGATCACCGATGTAGTGGATAGCTTCTGCCTTAAGGCAGTTAGCAGAGCGGACAGTCAATTCCAGATCGTCAACAGGGCGCAGCAGGATCGGATCGAACTCTGGTTTTTCTTCTTTAACTTCCGGTTGACGTACATCACGCAAGTCAACGAAGGCTTCAAGTTGTTCGGCCAGGATGGTTGCCGCACGGCGGATCGCCTCTTCAGGATCGATCGTGCCATTGGTTTCCATTTCGATTACCAGCTTGTCCAGGTCAGTACGCTGTTCTACACGCGCTGCTTCAACATTGTAGGCAATACGCTCTACAGGGCTATAGCATGCGTCAACCAACAGACGACCGATCGGGCGCTCATCTTCTTCCGAATGAATTCGGGCAGAAGCCGGCACATAACCACGACCACGTTGAACTTTGATACGCATGCTGATAGCAGCGTTTTCATCGGTCAGGTGGCAGATCACGTGCTGAGGCTTGACGATTTCGACATCACCATCATGGGTAATGTCGGCAGCGGTCACAGGGCCAATGCCAGATTTATTCAGGGTAAGAATAACTTCATCTTTGCCTTGAACTCTCACCGCCAGCCCTTTCAGGTTGAGCAGGATCTCCAGGATATCTTCCTGTACGCCTTCTTTGGTGCTGTACTCGTGCAGTACACCATCAATCTCAACCTCGGTCACCGCGCAACCCGGCATAGATGAAAGCAGAATACGGCGCAGTGCGTTGCCAAGAGTATGGCCAAAGCCACGCTCTAAAGGCTCAAGGGTCACCTTGGCGTGCGTCGAACTGACTTGCTCGATATCTACCAGGCGCGGTTTTAGAAACTCTGTCACAGAACCCTGCATTGTGTCCTCTCTTTGGTACTAAGCCTTACTTGGAGTAAAGCTCGACGATCAGGTGTTCGTTAATGTCCGCAGACAGATCGGTACGTTCAGGCATACGCTTGAACACGCCTTCCATCTTAGCAGCATCAACTTCAAGCCAAGTCGGCTTTTCACGCTGCTCAGCCAGCTCCAGAGAAGCTTTAACACGAGATTGCTTTTTAGCTTTCTCGCGGATGCTGACTACGTCATTCGGAGATACCTGATAAGAAGCGATGTTAACAACGCGACCATTTACCATAATTGCTTTGTGGCTAACCAACTGACGTGACTCTGCACGAGTAGCGCCGAAGCCCATACGGTAAACAACGTTGTCCAGACGACCTTCCAGCAGTTGCAACAGGTTTGCACCGGTGTTGCCCTTCAGGCGTGCTGCTTCTTTGTAATAGTTACGGAATTGACGCTCCAGAACACCGTACATACGGCGAACTTTTTGCTTCTCACGTAACTGTACACCATAGTCAGACAGACGCGGTTTACGCGCACCGTGTTGACCAGGCGGTTGCTCAATTTTACACTTGGTATCGATCGCGCGAACGCCAGACTTCAGGAACAAGTCTGTGCCCTCACGGCGGCTAAGCTTGAGCTTAGGACCCAAATATCTTGCCATTTTCTTTCTCCAACTAACCTAAAAGCAGCGTTATACGCGACGCTTTTTCGGCGGACGACAACCGTTGTGAGGGATAGGAGTCACATCAGTAATGTTAGTGATGCGGAAACCTGCGGCGTTCAGTGCACGAATAGTTGATTCGCGACCCGGACCCGGTCCCTTAACCATAACTTCCAGGTTCTTGATACCGTATTCTTTTACTGCGTCAGCACAACGCTCGGCTGCAACCTGAGCTGCAAACGGAGTTGACTTACGAGAACCACGGAAACCAGAACCACCGGCAGTTGCCCAACCCAATGCGTTACCCTGACGATCGGTAATAGTCACAATGGTGTTGTTGAAAGAAGCATGGACATGAGCCACGCCGTCAGAGACTTGCTTTCTTACACGCTTACGTGTACGAACAGGTGCCTTTGCCATTATTCAATCACCCTGATTATTTCTTGATCGGTTTACGCGGACCCTTACGGGTACGTGCGTTGGTCTTCGTACGCTGACCGCGAACTGGCAGACCACGACGATGACGCAAACCACGGTATGTACCAAGATCCATCAGACGCTTGATGCTCAGGGTAACTTCACGACGCAAATCACCTTCTACAGTGAATTTGGCGACTGCTTCACGCAGCTGTTCAATTTGCTCTTCAGACAGCTCACTGATCTTAACATGTTCAGCAATACCCGTAGCTGCACAGATAGACTGTGAGCGGGTTTTACCGATTCCGAAGATCGACGTTAAGGCGATTACGGTATGTTTATGATCAGGAATGTTAATGCCTGCTATACGGGCCACTATGCACTCCTACTATTTTATACGGCAACACCATTCTGAAAAGCCCGTTTTCAGGATACTCAAATAATGTTGCAGCTACATACAAAAGATTGGCTGGCTAATCTAGCCAGCTCAACCCAACTTTGCAAGAAAAATATGCGAGATAATCAGCCTTGACGCTGTTTATGCTTCGGCTCGGCGCTGCAAATCACACGAACGACACCGTTACGCTTAACGATTTTGCAGTTACGACATAATTTCTTGACGGAAGCACGAACTTTCATTTTTACTCTCCGTAACTTCTCAAACGCACCTGATTAGCGGTTATAGCCTTTCAGGTTTGCTTTCTTCAATGCAGACTCGTACTGACTTGACATCATCAGAGTTTGCACTTGAGCCATAAAGTCCATGATGACGACAACCACGATCAGTAGCGAGGTACCACCAAAGTAGAATGGTACTTTCATTGCATCACGCATGAACTCCGGGATCAGGCAGATGAAAGTAATGTACATCGCGCCCACCAGGGTTAAACGCGTCATTACTTTATCGATGTACTTCGCCGTTTGCTCTCCCGGACGAATTCCTGGTACGAAGGCACCGGACTTCTTCAGGTTATCTGCTGTCTCACGCGGGTTGAAAACCAACGCCGTGTAAAAGAAACAGAAGAAGATGATTGCAGACGCATAGAGTAACACATAAAGCGGTTGCCCTGGCTGCAAATACAGCGAAATCGTTGTCAGCCAGTTCCAACCGGTACCGCCCCCAAACCATGATGCAATCGTGGCCGGGAACAGAATAATGCTGGAAGCGAAGATTGCCGGGATTACCCCTGCCATATTCACTTTCAACGGTAAGTGTGTGCTCTGTGCTGCATAAACACGACGACCTTGTTGACGTTTCGCATAGTTAACGACGATACGACGTTGACCACGTTCTATGAAAACAACGAAGAAGGTTACTGCAAACACTAATACTGCAACCAACAGCAACAGGAGGAAGTGCAGGTCGCCTTGCCGGGCTTGCTCAATAGTATGGGCCACTGCCGGCGGAAGTCCCGCTACAATACCTGCAAAGATAATGATCGAAATACCGTTGCCGATACCGCGCTCAGTAATCTGTTCGCCCAGCCACATCAGGAACATTGTCCCGGTAACCAGACTCACTACAGCAGTAAAGTAGAATGCAAAGCCTGGGTTTAACACCAGACCCTGCATACCAGGCATATTCGGCAGACCGGTAGCAATACCGATCGACTGGAATATGGCCAACACCAGCGTACCGTAGCGGGTGTACTGGCTAATCTTGCGACGGCCAGCCTCCCCTTCTTTCTTGATTTCTGCTAACGCTGGATGAACCACCGTTAACAGCTGGATAATGATCGATGCCGAAATATACGGCATGATCCCCAGAGCAAAGATAGAAGCACGGCTGAGGGCACCACCAGAGAACATGTTAAACATTTCAATGATAGTGCCTCTCTGCTGCTCAAGCAATTTGGCAAGCACAGTGGCATCGATACCAGGAATCGGAATAAAAGAGCCGATACGGAAGACAATCAGCGCGCCGATGACAAACAAAAGTCTGCGCTTCAGCTCGCCGAGCCCGCCTTTAGCACTTTGAAAATCTAATCCTGGTTGCTTAGCCATCTGCTACTTATTCCTCAATTTTACCGCCAGCAGCTTCGATAGCAGCACGAGCGCCTTTGGTGACACGCAGACCACGCAGGGTAACCGGACGAGCGATTTCGCCAGAAAGCATAACTTTCGCGAATTCGATCTGGGTACCAACAACGTTAGCGGCTTTCAGCGTGTTCAGGTCGATTACGTCGCCTTCAACAAGAGCCAGTTCAGACAGACGAACTTCTGCCGTGATCATAGCTTTGCGCGAGGTGAAGCCGAATTTCGGCAAACGACGATATAAAGGCATCTGACCACCTTCAAAACCACGACGTACGCCACCGCCAGAACGTGAGTTCTGACCTTTGTGACCACGACCAGCGGTTTTACCCAGGCCAGAACCAATACCACGACCTACACGCTTCGGCGCATGCTTGGCACCTTCAGCCGGAGACAGAGTATTTAAACGCATCTGTTACTCCTCAACTTTAACCATGTAGGAAACCAGGTTGATCATACCGCGTACAGCAGGAGTATCCTCGCGCTCTACGGTGTGACCAATACGACGCAGACCCAGACCGAGCAGTGTAGCTTTATGCTTCGGCAGACGGCCAATGGAGCTGCGAACTTGTGTTACTTTGATAGTCTTAGCCATGGTCAATTACCCCAGAATGTCTGCAACGGATTTACCACGCTTGGCAGCGACCATTTCAGGGGACTTCATATTTGCCAAAGCATCAATAGTTGCACGAACCACGTTGATCGGGTTGGTGGAACCATAAGCTTTAGCCAATACGTTGTGCACCCCAGCGACTTCCAGGACGGCGCGCATTGCACCACCGGCAATAATACCGGTACCTTCGGAAGCCGGCTGCATGAACACACGGGAACCCGTATGAGCACCTTTAACAGGGTGCTGCAGGGTGCCGCTGTTCAGCGCGACATTCATCATGTTGCGACGGGCTTTTTCCATCGCTTTCTGGATCGCTGCCGGAACTTCGCGTGCTTTGCCGTAG
This sequence comes from Serratia sp. AXJ-M, assembly GCF_046531865.1. Taxonomy (NCBI): domain Bacteria; kingdom Pseudomonadati; phylum Pseudomonadota; class Gammaproteobacteria; order Enterobacterales; family Yersiniaceae; genus Serratia; species Serratia sp. AXJ-M. Next base: position 4,872,009 of record NZ_CP059394.1, read on the forward strand.
CCAAAACCAACGCGACCGTTACCATCACCAACTACTGTCAGTGCGGTAAAGCTGAAAATACGGCCACCTTTTACGGTTTTAGATACGCGGTTTACCGCGATCAGCTTTTCCTGCAGTTCGCCAGCTTGTTTTTCGATGTGAGCCATCTTAAACCTCTTCCTTAGAACTGAAGGCCAGCTTCACGGGCAGCATCTGCCAGTGCCTGGACTCGACCATGATATTGGAAACCGGAACGGTCAAAGGAAACTTTAGAGATCCCTTTTTCCAACGCGCGCTCAGCCAGAGTTTTACCTACGGCAGCTGCTGCGTCTTTATTACCGGAATACTTCAGTTGCTCAGTGATAGCTTTTTCTAAAGTAGAAGCGGCTACCAGTACTTCAGAACCATTTGGAGCAATTACCTGTGCGTAAATGTGACGCGGGGTACGATGTACCACCAGGCGGGTTGCACCCAGTTCTTTGAGCTTACGGCGTGCGCGGGTCGCACGACGGATACGAGCAGATTTCTTATCCATAGTGTTACCTTACTTCTTCTTAGCCTCTTTGGTACGCACGACTTCGTCGGCGTAACGGACACCCTTGCCTTTGTAAGGCTCAGGACGGCGGTAGGCACGCAGATCTGCAGCAACCTGGCCAATAACTTGTTTATCAGCGCCTTTCAGCACGATTTCAGTTTGGCTTGGGCATTCAGCAGTAATACCTGCTGGCAGCTGGTGATCGACTGGGTGAGAGAAGCCTAAGGCTAAATTCACCACGTTGCCTTTAACAGCAGCACGATAACCAACACCTACCAGTTGAAGCTTCTTGGTGAAGCCTTCGGTAACACCAACTACCATTGCGTTCAGCAGAGCGCGCGTAGTACCCGCTTGGGCCCAGGCGTTAGCAAAACCTTCGCGCGGAGCGAAAGTCAGTGCGTTAGCTTCTTGCTTCACTTCAACGGCGTCGTGGACAGTACGAGTCAGCTCGCCGTTCTTACCCTTAATCGAAATAACCTGACCGTTGAGTTTTACCTCTACGCCGGCAGGAATGACGACGGGTGCTTTTGCAACACGAGACATTCTTTCCTCCCGAATTAAGCTACGTAGCAGATAATCTCGCCACCAAGACCTGCTTGGCGAGCTGCACGATCGGTCATAACACCTTTAGAGGTAGAAACAACAGCGATACCCAAACCGGCCATAACTTTTGGCAGCTCATCTTTTTTCTTATAGATGCGCAGACCTGGACGGCTGATTCGCTGAATGCTTTCTACCACTGCCTTGCCCTGGAAGTACTTCAGTACCAGTTCCAGAACAGGCTTGGCGTCGCCTTCGATTTTGAAATCTTCAATAAAACCTTCTTCCTTCAGCAGGTTGGCAATTGCCACTTTCAGCTTGGAGGAAGGCATGGTGACCGCAACTTTGTTCGCGGCTTGACCGTTACGGATACGGGTCAGCATATCCGCGATCGGATCTTGCATGCTCATCTGTCTTTACTCCCGTGATTCAATTGGTAATTACCAGCTAGCCTTTTTCAAGCCAGGTACTTCACCGCGCATAGCGGCTTCACGTAACTTGATACGGCTCAACCCGAATTTGCCCACATAACCATGTGGACGGCCAGTTTGGCGGCAGCGCTTACGCTGACGAGACGGGCTGGAATCACGCGGCAGAGTTTGCAGCTTGAGAACAGCATCCCAACGTTCTTCGTCGGACGAGTTCACACCAGAAATGATAGCTTTCAGTTCCTCGCGTTTTGCGCGGTACTTTTCAGCCAGTTTCACGCGAACGACTTCGCGTGCTTTCATTGATTGCTTAGCCATCAGTAACCCTGCCTTACTTACGGAACGGGAAGTTAAAAGCAGCCAACAGCGCGCGGCCTTCATCATCAGATTTCGCAGTAGTGGTAATGGTAATATCCAAGCCACGAACGCGATCGACTTTGTCGTAGTCGATTTCTGGGAAGATGATTTGCTCACGCACACCCATGCTGTAGTTACCACGGCCATCGAATGACTTAGCGGACAAGCCACGGAAGTCACGGATACGTGGAACAGCAATGGAAATCAGACGCTCAAAGAACTCCCACATGCGCTCGCCACGCAGAGTTACTTTACAGCCGATCGGATAGCCCTGGCGGATTTTGAAGCCTGCAACAGATTTGCGGGCTTTGGTGATGAACGGTTTTTGACCGGAGATTGCTGCCAGATCAGCTGCTGCGTTATCCAGCAGTTTCTTGTCAGCGATCGCTTCACCAACACCCATATTCAGGGTGATCTTCTCGACCCGAGGGACTTGCATGACAGAAGCGTAGCTAAACTCAGTCATGAGTTTTTTAACTACTTCGTCTTTGTAGTAATCATGCAGTTTCGCCATCGTATTACTCCAAATTACTTGATAGTTTCGCTGTTAGACTTGAAGAAACGGACTTTTTTGCCGTCTTCGAATCTAAAGCCTACACGGTCAGCCTTACCGGTAGCCGTGTTGAAGAGAGCAATGTTAGAAACCTGAATTGCAGCTTCTTTTTCAACAATGCCACCTGGTTGGTTCAGGGCCGGAACCGGCTTCTGATGTTTCTTAACCAGGTTGATACCTTCAACAATGACCTTGCCAGCAGACAGGACATTTTTTACTTTACCGCGTTTACCTTTGTCTTTCCCGGTAAGCACGATAACTTCGTCATCACGACGGATTTTCGCTGCCATGGTTCGCTCCTTAGAGTACTTCTGGTGCCAGAGAGATAATTTTCATGAACTTCTCATTACGCAGTTCACGAGTTACCGGCCCAAAAATACGCGTACCGATAGGTTGCTCGCTGTTATTGTTCAAAATAACGCATGCATTACCATCGAAGCGAATGACAGAACCGTCCGGGCGACGTACACCCTTCTTGGTGCGCACCACTACCGCCTTCAGCACATCGCCTTTCTTCACCTTACCGCGAGGAATTGCTTCCTTGATGGTAATTTTGATGACGTCGCCGATGCCTGCGTAGCGACGGTGCGAGCCACCTAGAACCTTGATACACATTACGCGACGTGCACCGGAGTTGTCGGCCACGTTCAGCATAGTCTGTTCTTGGATCATGTTAGTGCTCCGCTAATGTCAACTACAACTTTAGGACCTATTACTAGGTCGTTGAAAAGCCCCATAACCGAGGGCGCAGCATTATAACACCGCTTCCAGAGTATGGGTAGAAAAAATAAACGGCTCATTTTCTGAGCCGTTTATTAAGTTAGAGCCAGCTACTCTATTACAGAATCGCTTTCTCTACAACGCGAACCAACGTCCAAGACTTAGTCTTAGACAGTGGACGGCATTCGCGGATTTCTACCACGTCACCGATACCACATTCGTTGTTCTCGTCATGTACGTGCAGCTTGGTCGTACGCTTGATGAATTTCCCGTAGATCGGGTGCTTCACCGTGCGCTCGATAGCAACAACCATGGATTTCTCCATTTTGTCACTAACAACACGACCCTGCAGAGTACGGATAATATCAGTCATTTACACACCCGCCTTTTCAGTCAGTAAAGTCTTAACGCGTGCGACATTACGACGCACTTGTTTCAACAGGTGAGTTTGTTGCAGCTGGCCACTTGCCGCCTGCATGCGCAAGTTAAATTGCTCACGCAGCAGGTTGAGCAGCTCAGTGTTCAGCTCTTCAACGCTTTTTTCACGCAGCTCTTGTGCTTTCATTACATCACCGTCTTAGTTACAAAGGTGGTTTTGATCGGCAATTTAGCTGCAGCCAGCTTGAATGCCTCACGGGCGACCTCTTCTGGTACACCGTCCATTTCGTACAGGACTTTCCCAGGTTGGATCAGGGCAACCCAATACTCCACGTTACCCTTACCTTTACCCATACGCACTTCGAGCGGCTTCTCGGTAATTGGTTTGTCCGGGAATACACGGATCCAAATTTTACCTTGACGCTTAACTGCACGAGTCATTGCACGACGAGCTGCTTCGATTTGACGAGCAGTCAGACGGCCACGGCCAACAGCTTTCAGACCGAAAGTGCCGAAGCTAACATCCGTACCCTGCGCCAGACCACGGTTGCGGCCTTTGTGCATCTTACGGAATTTTGTACGCTTTGGTTGTAACATCAGCGACTCTCCTTACTTGCGGCCTTTACGCTGCTGCTTTTTAGGTTGAGCAGCCGGTTCCGGTTGTTCAACTGCAGCCATACCACCCAGGATCTCACCTTTGAAGATCCATACCTTAACGCCGATTACACCATAAGTGGTGTGCGCTTCAGATGTGTTGTAATCGATATCCGCACGCAGTGTGTGCAACGGAACACGACCTTCACGGTACCATTCGGTACGCGCGATTTCAGCACCGCCAAGACGGCCGCTTACTTCAACTTTGATACCTTTAGCGCCAAGACGCATTGCGTTCTGTACAGCACGCTTCATAGCACGACGGAACATAACGCGACGTTCCAGCTGTGAAGTGATGCTGTCAGCAACCAATTTAGCGTCAAGTTCCGGTTTACGGACTTCGGCGATGTTAATTTGCGCAGGAACGCCAGCGATATCCGCTACGACCTTACGCAGTTTTTCGACATCTTCGCCTTTCTTGCCGATAACGATGCCTGGACGAGCAGTGTGAATAGTCACACGGATGCTCTTCGCAGGACGCTCGATAACGATGCGAGAAACGGAAGCTTTCGCCAGTTCCTTAATCAGGAATTGACGAACTTTAAAGTCGCTGTCCAGGTTGTCAGCGAATTCTTTGGTATTCGCATACCAAGTAGAGTTCCAAGGTTTGACAATACCCAGGCGAATACCATTAGGATGTACTTTCTGACCCATTGCTAGTCTCCAGAGTCTCAGCGATCGGACACAACCACAGTAATGTGGCTGGTGCGCTTCAGGATGCGATCTGCACGACCTTTTGCACGCGGCATAATGCGCTTCATGCTTGGGCCTTCGTCTACGAAGATTTTCGTGACTTTCAGATCATCGATGTCAGCGCCATCGTTGTGTTCTGCGTTAGCAATGGCAGACTCCAGCACTTTCTTAACCAGACCAGCAGCTTTCTTGTTGGTGTAGGTCAGAGTTTCCAGAGCTTGCGACACTTTCTTACCGCGGATCAGGTCTGCAACAAGGCGAACCTTCTGAGCAGAAGAACGAGCGTGGCGATGTTTAGCGATAGTTTCCATCTCTTCCTCCTACCTTAGCGCTTTTTAGCTTTTTTATCAGCCGCATGGCCGCGATAAGTACGAGTCGGCGCGAATTCACCCAGTTTGTGACCGACCATTTCATCGGAAACGAACACTGGTACGTGCTGACGACCATTATGGACAGCGATGGTCAAACCGATCATGTTAGGAAAGATCGTTGAACGACGGGACCAAGTGCGCAAAGGCTTCTTGTCACCGCTTTCCACCGCTTTCTCTACCTTCTTCAGCAAGTGCAGGTCAATAAAAGGACCTTTCTTGAGAGAACGTGGCATGGCTTATCCTCTAATTATTTTTTGCTACGGCGACGTACGATGAACTTATCAGTACGCTTGTTGCTACGGGTCTTCTTACCTTTGGTCTGAACGCCCCACGGGGTTACCGGGTGCTTACCAAAGTTACGACCTTCACCACCACCGTGCGGGTGATCTACCGGGTTCATCGCCGTACCGCGAACGGTAGGACGAACACCACGCCAACGTGCAGCACCTGCTTTACCCAGAACGCGAAGCATATGTTCAGCGTTACCGACTTCACCCAGGGTGGCGCGGCAATCAACTGGAACTTTACGCATTTCGCCTGAGCGCAGACGCAGAGTTACGTAGGAACCATCACGTGCAACGATCTGAACGTAGGCACCAGCAGAACGAGCCATCTGGCCGCCTTTACCTGGTTTCATTTCTACGTTGTGAACCGTTGAACCCACTGGGATGTTGCGCATTGGCAGGGTGTTACCTACCTTGATTGCAGCATCAACGCCAGATTGGATCTGGTCACCAGCTTTCAGGCCTTTCGGCGCCAGGATGTAACGGCGTTCGCCGTCTTTGTACAGAACCAGCGCGATGTTCGCGGAACGGTTCGGATCGTACTCCAGACGCTCAACCACTGCAGCCACACCGTCTTTGTTGCGTTTGAAGTCAACCAGACGATAATGTTGCTTGTGGCCACCACCGATATGACGGGTGGTGATACGGCCATTGTTGTTACGACCACCGCTTTTGCTCAGTTTCTCAAGCAGCGGGGCATAAGGTTTACCCTTGTGCAGCTCAGGGTTAACCACTTTAACAACGTGGCGACGACCCGGAGATGTAGGTTTACATTTAACAATTGCCATTGTTCTTACTCCTCCGACTTACTCTGCGCCGCCGATGAAGTCCAGGTTCTGGCCTTCTTTCAGGGTGACGTAAGCTTTTTTCCAGTCGCTACGACGACCAACACGCTGACCGTGACGTTTCACTTTCCCTTTAACTACCAGGGTGTTCACGTCTTCGACTTCGACTTCAAACAGTTTCTGCACTGCAGCTTTGATTTCTGCTTTGGTCGCGTCTTTGGCAACTTTGAGTACGATGGTGTTGCTTTTTTCCATCGCAGCGGATGCTTTTTCAGATACGTGCGGTGCACGCAGCACTTTCAGCAAACGTTCTTCACGGATCATGCCAGCATCTCCTCAACTTGCTTCACAGCATCAGCAGTCATAACCACTTTGTCGAAGGCGATCAGGCTAACCGGGTCGATACCTGCTACATCGCGCACGTCAACCTTGTACAGGTTGCGAGCAGCCAGGAACAGATTCTCATCCAGTTCACCGGTCACGATCAGCACATCTTCCAGAGCCATATCTTTCAGTTTCTGTGCCAGCAGCTTAGTTTTAGGCGCTTCTACAGAGAACTTCTCGACAACGATCAGACGATCTTGACGTACCAGTTCGGACAGGATGCTTTTCAGCGCGCCGCGGTACATCTTTTTGTTTACTTTCTGACTGTGGTCCTGAGGCTTAGCAGCAAAGGTCACGCCACCTGAACGCCAGATCGGGCTCTTTACAGAACCTGAACGCGCACGGCCGGTACCTTTCTGGCGCCACGGTTTTTTACCGGAACCAGTCACTTCAGCGCGGGTCTTCTGAGCACGGGTACCTTGACGGGCACCTGCTGCATAAGCAACAACAACCTGGTGTACCAGCGCTTCGTTGAAATCACGACCGAAGGTAGTTTCGGAAACAGTCAGCGCGCTTTGCGCGTCTTTCAATACTAATTCCATTGCTATCCCCTTACGCCTTCACAGCTGGTTTAACGATCAGGTTGCCACCGGTTGCGCCCGGTACAGCACCCTTAACCAGCAGCAGGTTGCGCTCAGCGTCAACACGTACTACGTCCAGGCTTTGAACGGTTACACGCTCGTCACCCAGGTGGCCAGCCATTTTCTTGCCTTTGAACACTTTGCCCGGAGTCTGGTTCTGACCGATAGAACCCGGAACGCGGTGAGACAAGGAGTTACCGTGGGTAGCGTCTTGGGTACGGAAGTTCCAGCGCTTAACTGTGCCAGCAAAACCTTTACCTTTAGAAGTACCGGTAACATCGACTTTTTTAACTTCAGCGAAGATTTCTACGCTGATGTTTTGACCTGCAGTGAACTCTTCACCTTCTGCAAGGCGGAATTCCCACAGACCACGGCCAGCTTCAACGCCAGCTTTAGCGAAATGGCCCGCTTCCGGTTTGGTCACACGGTTAGCTTTTTTGCTACCAGTGGTAACCTGAACGGCACGGTACCCGTCGTTTTCCAGGTCTTTAACCTGAGTCACGCGGTTCGCTTCAATTTCAATCACGGTTACTGGGATAGAAACGCCATCTTCAGTGAAGATACGAGTCATGCCCACTTTTTTACCGACTAAACCAATCATTGTTTCAACCTCTCAATCGCTCAATGACCTGATTAACCCAGGCTGATCTGCACGTCTACACCGGCAGCCAGATCCAGACGCATCAGAGCATCAACGGTTTTCTCGGTTGGCTCAACGATGTCAACCAGACGCTTGTGAGTGCGAATCTCGTACTGATCACGCGCGTCTTTGTTAACGTGCGGAGAGATCAGAACGGTAAAGCGCTCTTTGCGAGTTGGCAGCGGGATCGGACCACGGACTTGCGCACCAGTGCGCTTTGCAGTCTCGACGATTTCCGCGGTTGATTGATCGATAAGACGATGATCAAACGCTTTCAGGCGGATACGGATTCTTTGGTTCTGCATGAGACCAGAGCTCCAATTATTTATAAACGTAAATAATTACTCCTCACACCCATTTCGATTGATGGGGGAGTGTAATCGTCAACATATAACCCCCATATCGGGAGTATTGTTCGAAGAGCAGAAAGTCCTGCCTATCGACTGATTCGCTAAAATCAGGCTTACCAAGATTAGGTAAGCCCGCGCATTATACGCAAAACAGAGCGAGAAGCAAGGCACAGATGGAAATATGCTCAGGATATCGGCATTTTTTACCGGCGGGTAACTAACGGGTGAAAACCGAGGGGGAAATTCGTCGGGATTAGGCAAGGCTTTGTCGCTGCTCCCCTGCCCTGCCGGAGAAACTCATGCCGGCAGGAGAACATCGTTGTAAAAGGTATTTACTGCCTACAACTGAGCTTGGGCATAGTTCTGAATACCCAGACGCGCGATCAAATCCAGTTCGGTTTCCAGCCAGTCGATATGTTCTTCTTCGTCGGCCAGAATTTCTATCATCAGGTCACGGCTGACATAGTCATGGATAGAATCAGCATAGGCGATGCCTTCACGCAGATTCTTGGCGCCATCCAATTCCAGGGCCAGGTCCGAACGCAACATTTCTTCGATATCTTCGCCAATGTTCAGCTTGCCGAGATCCTGCAAATTCGGAAGGCCTTCCAGAAACAGGATACGCTCGATATAGCGATCGGCATGCTTCATTTCATCGATCGACTCGTGGTATTCCTTTTCATTGAGGCGTGTTAGCCCCCAGTTCTTGAACATTCGGGCGTGCAGGAAATATTGATTGATGGCAACCAGCTCGTTACCGAGCAGTTTGTTGAGGTGAGCAATGATCTTTTTATCGCCTTTCATAGGTAAATCCTCCTGGCCAGTTCTAAAAGTGTAGAAGCTGTAAGCCAAGAGTCAAAAAATAACCTTACCTTTAGTTAGGCAACTTCGTGCATTGGGATAATGGTTCCGCTTTCCTCCACCATAATCTGTCTTGCCTGACGAATGCACTTTCCGCAATCGGTACCAATCGGCACAAGTTCACGCAGTTGTTTCATGGTATGCGGGTTGTGCTGACGCACGGCTTTACGGATCGCTTTGTCAGTCACGGCATTACACAGACATACGTACATAAGAGACTCACTTCTTAACCAATTCTGTAAGTCTAAATAGGAATGCTTTTTATTTCAATTAAGATTTGAGCAAATTGCATAAAAAAAGGGCACCGAAGTGCCCTCTTTTGTGTCGAAAAATTATTCGCGATTAAGCGATAACTTTAGCAACAACACCAGCGCCAACAGTACGGCCGCCTTCACGGATTGCGAAACGCAGGCCGTCGTCCATCGCGATTGGGTGGATCAGGGTAACAACCATGTTCACGTTGTCACCTGGCATTACCATTTCAACGCCTTCTGGCAGTTCGATGGTACCGGTCACGTCAGTTGTACGGAAGTAGAACTGTGGACGGTAGCCTTTGAAGAATGGAGTATGACGACCACCTTCTTCTTTGCTCAGGATGTACACTTCTGAGTCGAACTTGGTGTGTGGCTTGATTGAACCTGGTTTAGCCAGTACCTGGCCACGTTCGATGTCTTCACGCTTGATACCACGCAGCAGAACACCAACGTTCTCACCAGCACGGCCTTCGTCCAGCAGTTTGCGGAACATTTCAACGCCAGTACAGGTAGACTTAACGGTGTCTTTGATACCAACGATTTCAACTTCTTCGCCAACTTTAACGATACCGCGCTCAACACGACCGGTAACAACGGTACCACGACCGGAGATGGAGAAGACGTCTTCGATTGGCAGCAGGAACGGCTTGTCGATAGCACGCTCTGGTTCTGGGATGTAAGAATCCAGGTAACCAGCCAGCTCGATGATTTTAGCTTCCCACTCAGCTTCGCCTTCCAGTGCTTTCAGCGCTGAACCACGAACAACTGGCAGGTCATCACCAGGGAAGTCGTAAGCAGACAGAAGTTCACGAACTTCCATTTCTACCAGTTCCAGCAGCTCTTCATCATCAACCATGTCGCATTTGTTCATGAATACGATGATGAAAGGAACGCCAACCTGACGACCCAGCAGGATGTGCTCACGGGTCTGAGGCATTGGGCCGTCAGTCGCAGCAACAACCAGGATAGCGCCGTCCATCTGAGCAGCACCGGTGATCATGTTTTTAACGTAGTCGGCGTGCCCTGGGCAGTCAACGTGCGCGTAGTGACGAGTCGGGGTGTCATACTCAACGTGAGAAGTGTTGATGGTGATACCACGAGCTTTTTCTTCTGGCGCGTTATCGATCTGGTCGAAAGCACGTGCAGAACCGCCGTAGGTTTTAGCCAGAACGGTGGTGATTGCTGCAGTCAGGGTAGTTTTACCGTGGTCAACGTGGCCGATAGTACCAACGTTAACGTGCGGTTTGGAACGTTCAAATTTTTCTTTAGACACGGCTATATTCCTTACTCTTATGCTCTCCACTCATGGAGAGAGCACTGATCAATGTGTTAAACCCGAAAGCTTATTTACCACGGGCTTCAATAACGGCCTGAGCGACGTTGTTCGGCGCATCATCGTACTTCAGGAACTCCATGGAGTAAGAAGCACGGCCTTTGGTCAGAGAACGCAGTTGAGTTGCGTATCCGAACATCTCGGACAACGGAACTTCAGCGTGAATCTGAACGCCAGTAGCGTTGGATTCCTGACCTTTCAGTTGACCACGACGACGGCTAAGGTCACCGATGACGTCACCAGTGTTCTCTTCCGGCGTTTCAACTTCAACCTTCATGATAGGCTCAAGCAAAACAGGTTTTGCTTTCTTAAAGCCATCTTTAAAGGCGATAGAAGCGGCCAGTTTAAACGCCAATTCGGAGGAGTCAACATCGTGGAAAGAACCGAAATGCAGACGCACACCGAGATCAACTACCGGATAACCAGCCAGTGGACCAGACTTAAGCTGCTCCTGGAGGCCTTTATCAATGGCAGGGATGTATTCCGTTGGGATCACACCACCTTTAATGTCATTGATGAACTCATAACCTTTCGGATTTGAGCCCGGCTCCAGTGGGTACATGTCGATCACAACGTGACCATACTGACCACGACCACCAGACTGCTTGGCGTGTTTACCTTCGATATCGGTAACTTTCGCGCGAATCGCTTCACGGTAAGCAACCTGAGGTTTACCCACGTTAGCTTCAACGTTGAATTCACGCTTCATGCGGTCAACCAGGATATCCAGGTGAAGTTCACCCATACCTGCGATGATAGTCTGACCTGATTCTTCGTCAGTCCATACGCGGAATGATGGGTCTTCCTTCGCCAGACGGCCCAGAGCCAGACCCATTTTTTCTTGGTCAGCTTTGGTTTTTGGTTCAACTGCAACGGAGATTACCGGCTCAGGGAACTCCATACGCTCCAGAATGATCACGTGGTTTGGATCACACAGAGTGTCACCGGTAGTCACGTCTTTCAGACCGATTGCTGCAGCGATGTCGCCCGCACGAACTTCTTTGATCTCTTCACGCTTGTTAGCGTGCATCTGAACGATACGGCCCAGACGCTCACGAGCAGCCTTCACTGAGTTCAGAACGGTGTCACCGGAGTTAACGATACCGGAGTACACGCGGAAGAAGGTCAGGTTACCCACGAATGGGTCGGTAGCAATTTTAAATGCCAGAGCAGCAAACGGCTCTTCATCGCTAGCGTGACGCTCAGCCGGAGTATCTTTACCGTCGTCCAGGATACCGTTGATTGCAGGGACGTCAATTGGGGATGGCAGGTAATCAATTACCGCATCCAGCATCGCCTGCACGCCTTTGTTTTTAAAGGCAGAACCACAGGTAACCAAGATGATTTCGTTGTTCAGCACGCGCTGACGCAGAGCAGTCTTGATTTCTTCCTCGGTCAGCTCTTCGCCGCCCAGGTACTTGTCCATCAGCTCATCTGAAGCTTCAGCTGCAGATTCAACCAGGTTCTGGCGCCATTCTTCAGCCAGCTCTTGCATGTCAGCAGGGATGTCTTCGTATTCGAAGGTCACGCCAGCATCAGCTTCGTTCCAGTTGATCGCTTTCATTTTCACCAGGTCAACAACACCGGTGAATTTCTCTTCTGCGCCGATAGCCAGCTGCAATGGCACTGGATTCGCGCCCAGACGAGATTTGATCTGACCAACAACTTTCAGGAAGTTAGCACCCATGCGGTCCATTTTGTTAACGAACGCGATGCGTGGAACTTTGTATTTGTTAGCCTGACGCCATACAGTTTCAGACTGAGGCTGAACACCACCTACAGCACAGTAAACCATTACAGCGCCATCAAGAACACGCATGGAACGTTCTACTTCGATGGTGAAGTCAACGTGTCCTGGGGTGTCGATGATGTTTACGCGGTGCGGCTCAAACTGCTTGGCCATACCAGACCAGAAAGCAGTAGTCGCTGCAGAAGTGATGGTAATACCACGCTCCTGCTCCTGTTCCATCCAGTCCATGGTGGCAGCGCCGTCATGAACTTCACCGATTTTGTGGTTTACACCGGTGTAGAACAGAATACGTTCGGTAGTGGTCGTCTTACCGGCGTCGATGTGGGCGCTGATACCGATATTACGGTAGCGCTCAATGGGTGTTGTACGAGCCATTTGATTCCTCTATTGCCTTAGGCGTTCAAGTTCGGTTAACCCAAGCGGGTTGGCTTCTTGAAGCGCCCGCTTGGTTAGCATAACTACTGCGTGGCAATTACCAGCGGTAGTGGGCGAACGCCTTGTTAGCTTCGGCCATACGGTGAACGTCTTCACGCTTCTTAACAGCAGAACCTTTGTTCTCAACTGCATCAGAAAGCTCGTTCGCCAGGCGCAGAGCCATGGATTTATCACCGCGTTTACGAGCAGCATCAACGATCCAACGCATTGCCAGAGCATTACGACGGACCGGGCGAACTTCAACTGGCACCTGATAAGTAGAACCACCAACGCGGCGAGACTTAACTTCTACAGTCGGGCGAACGTTGTCGAGGGCTACTTCGAAAGCTTCCAGGTAATCTTTACCAGAACGCTGAGCCAGGGTCTCCAGCGCGGTATAGACGATTGCTTCTGCAGTAGATTTTTTACCATCTACCATCAGGATGTTTACAAATTTGGCCAACAGTTCGGATCCGAACTTAGGATCTGGCAGGATTTTACGTTGGCCGATTACGCGACGACGTGGCATGGAAATACTCCGTTGTTAATTCAGGATTGTCCAAAACTCTACGAGTTTATTTTGACATTAAAGTGAAAATGTTTGGCCTTACTTAACGGAGAACCATTAAGCCTTTGGCTTCTTCACGCCGTACTTGGAACGAGCTTGCTTACGGTCTTTAACACCGGAGCAGTCAAGTGCACCACGAACGGTGTGGTAACGCACACCTGGCAAGTCTTTTACACGACCGCCACGGATCAGGATCACGGAGTGTTCCTGCAGGTTATGACCTTCACCGCCGATGTAGGAGGTAACTTCAAAACCGTTAGTCAAACGCACACGGCATACTTTACGCAGTGCGGAGTTTGGTTTCTTAGGAGTGGTGGTATATACGCGAGTACATACGCCACGTTTCTGCGGGCAGGCTTCCAGCGCTGGAACGTTGCTTTTAGCAGCCTTCACAGAGCGTGGTTTGCGTACCAGCTGATTAATTGTTGCCATTAAAAAGCTCCTGGTTTTTGCTTCGTAAACACGTGATAAATCCCCTCGTATGCACTACTGGCAAAGTACGAGGACGCAGAATTTTATGGCTGAGTAGTAGAGGTGTCAAGAAATATACAACATCACTCTCATCACCAGGCCATTTGGCTGCGATGTTTTTCGGTTAATTCAACGAAGTGATTATAGCCGATGACAGTGATTTTGTGTGAAAAATGACCAGACACCCCTCTGGCATCCAGGTCGTTCTGCAGCGCATAAAGGGATATGGGGGCATTGAGCAGCAATTCAAGGTGCACGCTACCGGCCAGGCCGGCCAGCACGCCATCCTGCAACAGCAACAGGTCATCGCCCGGTGCGGTCAAACGCAGCAGCGCGGGCAAATCACATTGAGTGGGGGAACGGCTAAGGGTATACAGCATCAGGATTTCCTAAAATGTCATCACCACGTCATAGCTGGCCAGTTGGCGACTCAGCGCATCCGGTGCCAAAATCTCGGCGTCCAGCACCCAGTCGGTCACCTGGCTCAGGCCGCGTTCCTGTAGCGATGCCTGGCAAAGATAACACTGTTCAACGTCATACAGCGGCAACACGCCAAAGGTGGCAATGTAATTGCGCGCCAGAATTTTTTCCGGTTGCTGCCCCGGCATAATCTGCAACACGCCGTCACCGATAAAAAACACGCCCAGATCTTCGCTCAGCGCCGAAGTGGCTAACAACGCATCCAGACCTTCCCTGCCGCTGGCGCTGCCGTGTGGACTCTGGGTAAAAACAAAAGCGACTCGTTTCATAAACTCTCTCAGAACTGCACCAGGCGGTCACAGCTCAGCGAAGCCTCCGCCAGCGCGCCCAGCCCGCTAAGGGTAAAACCCGGCTGAAGATTGGCGCAGGGCAATCCTTGCTGTGCGGCTTCCTGCTCATCGGTCACACCGCGCCGCAGCGCCGCAGCCACGCAAACGTTGAGCTCAATGCCATGCTGCTGTGCCAACTGCACCCAACCCCGTACCAAATCGAATTCATCGCTGGCCGGTGCAGTCAGTTGATTGGCGTTCAACACCCCTTCACGGTAAAAAAACACGCTGGAGAGGCGGTGTCCCTTGACCAGCAAAGCCTGCGCGAACTGATAGGCGCTGCTGGCCTGTTGAGTGCCGTAAGCCGGACCGGTGACCAAAAGGCAGTAATTCAGCATCCGCGCTCAGTTCCCAACAGATCGCCGCTTTTGAACTGGCGGATGTACAGATACACGGTGTGTTTTGAGATATTCAGACGATCCGCCACCTGATTAATGGCGTCCTTGATATCAAAAATGCCCTTCTCATAGAGATTCAGCACTACCTGGCGGTTTTTGGCATTGTTGGAGACATTACGATCGGCATTAACTTCCTCAATGGTAAACTCCAGCGTCTGCGCCACCAGATCGTCAACGGAAGACGCAAAGTTGACCGAGGGTGCCACATCCTGAGTTTCCGGCGGCATAAAGGTCTGCATCACCTGGGAGAAAGGCACGTCGAGGTTCATGTTGATACACAACAAACCGATCACCCGCTGCTCGCGATTGCGGATGGCGATAGTCACCGACTTCATCAGGACGCCGCTCTTGGCACGGGTAAAATAGGCCTTGGACACGCTGCTGTCATCGCCGGCCATGTCATGCAACATACGCAGCGCGAGGTCAGTGATCGGCGAACCGATCTGCCGCCCGGTATGCTCACCGTTCGCAATCCGTACCGCCGAACATTTCAAATCTTCCAAAGCATGCAGCACGATTTCACAGTGCCCGCCGATCAACATCGCCAGGCCGTCAACAACCGCTTCGTAAGACTTCAGGATTTCATGATCCGTCTGAGTAAACGGACGTTCATTCAGCAAATCAAGTTCGCTGGCTTCGCTGGATAAAAGCGAATTAGACATCGAAAATACCACCCTCAAAGATCGCCTGTGCCAGGGGGCGCAGCTAAAACTGCTCGTGCGGGTTCCTTTCCACAGGCGGCACACCCTTGAAGTTACGCGGGATGGGCTGGCTGATATCAGTCTGAAACAGCACGACGAGCGTCCGCAGGCCGAGATGACCAGGAACAGTTTTAGGTACACGCCCTAAGGAGCAGGCGCATGACTCATAAGTCCGGATTATTAGTCTAGCAAAACAGCCAGAGTAAAGTCCTTGCGTTTGCGCGTGGTATTGACGTTAAGCCCGATGCCCGGCAGGCGTCAAGCGATCAGTGGGCAGGAAGCGAAAGTTAGCGCTGATTTGGCGGATTAAAATGAACACCGCCGCGAGGGAAGCTCACGGCGGTGTGGGGACTCAGACAGGCTTATTGCGCTTTGGCGTCTGCCGCTGCGTCAGCCGGCTTCTCAGCCTTGGCATCCGCTTTAGGAGCGGCTTTCACATCCAGCAGTTCAACGTCGAACACCAGTGTGGAGTTGGCCGGGATGCCCGGAACGCCAGTTTTACCGTAGGCCAGCGCCGGTGGGATAACCAGCTTGATTTTGCCGCCTTTCTTGATGTGTTTCAGGCCTTCAGTCCAACCTGGGATCACTCCGTCCAGACGGAATGACAGTGGCTCACCACGGGTGTAGGAGTTATCAAACTCGGTGCCGTCAGTCAGGGTGCCTTTGTAGTTTACTACAACGGTATCGCTGTCTTTAGGCGCAGAACCGGTACCTGGCTTCTCTACCTGATACAGCAGGCCGGACTCGGTTTTCTTCACGCCTTTTTCTTTCGCGAAGGTATCGCGGTACTTGGTGCCTTTCGCTTCGTTATCTTTCGCGTCCTGCTCCATCTTCGCCTGAGCGGAAGCCTTCACGCGCGCTTCAAAGCTCTGCAGAGTTTTTTCGATATCTGCGTCGTTCAGCTTGCTCTTGTTGGCGAAAGCGTCCTGAACGCCTGAGATCAGCTGGTCTTTGTCCAGTTTGATACCCAGTTTTTCTTGCTCTTTCAGCGAGTTGTCCATGTAACGGCCCAGGGATGCGCCCAGTGCGTAAGCCGCTTGCTCGTCATCGTTCTTGAACTTGCCGGTGCTTGGTGCTGCGTCTGCGGCTTTAGCTGCTTCTGCCGGTTTAGCTGCATCGGCAGCCATGACCTGGGTCGCATTCAAAGCAAAAGCCATGGTGGTTGCCAGAAGCGTGACTTTAAACAAAGATTTCATCCATTTCTCCAGTGTCTGAAGCGGTGCCCCAAACAATCATTAAGTAAGATAACCGGGCTACTATAGCTGTCCGAAACAAAACAAAACAGTCACACAGGTAACCAATCGAGTCAAAGTGTGACTCCAGCTTTAAACAGAAGTTTCGTTTAATGTGCTACCCGTATGATAAGTCAGATTTTTCCTGCGCCCGTGGTATCCACAGTAACAAAAACCGCCACACCGAGCGCTCTATTTTTCAGCACTTTACACAGTGCACCCGCGTTTTCCGTCTGCCCCCGCACACAGCGGGGTGAAATAGCGCAGCGCAAAGCCGTCGGCAGCTGTTACCATAGCGTCAGATTCAGGATTTAACCGCGTCAGAGGTAGCATCATGCACAACGCCGATATCCAAAGCCTGTTACTGCGGCTTGAAGAACTGGAAAGTCGTCAGGCCTTTCAGGAAGTCACTATTGAAGAGCTCAATCAGACCGTGGTGAAACACCAGCTTGAAATGCTGAAATTGCAGGATCACCTGCGCGTGCTGACCGACAAGCTGCGATCGACTCAAACGTCGATGATCGCGTCGCAGTCGGAAGAAACGCCGCCGCCACATTATTGATAAGCCATAAAAAAGGGCAGCCTGAGGGCCGCCCTTTTTTTTGCCGTTACTGCGCCGCGATTAGTGGCAGCCGCAACCGCCGTTACCACAACCGCCTTTCTTGGCCTGACCGTGATCATGCGCGTGGTCATGGTCGTGATCGTGGCCATGGCCGCCGCAGCAACCTTCACCGTGTTCGTGGTGATGGTCGTGCTCGCCGTGTACGTGGCCGTGCGCCAATTCTTCAGCGGTAGCTTCGCGGATCGCGACAACTTCTACGTTGAAGTTCAGGTTCTGACCAGCCAGCATGTGGTTACCGTCAACCACTACGTGATCGCCGTCCACTTCGGTGATTTCGACCGGCACTGGGCCCTGATCGGTGTCAGCCAGGAAACGCATGCCAACTTCCAACTCGTCAACGCCCATAAAGACGTCTTTCGGCACGCGCTGCACCAGGTTTTCGTCGTAGTTGCCGTACGCATCGTTAGCGCCAACGTTAACGTCAAAACGATCGCCCGCTTCGTGGCCTTCGAGTGCTTTTTCCAGACCTGCGATCAGAGAACCATGCCCGTGCAGATAGTCCAGCGGCGCACTCACCGGAGACTCATCAACCAACACACCGTCTTCTGTACGTACTTGATAAGCCAGGCTGACCACCAAGTCTTTTGCTACTTTCATGATATCTCCTACCGTTGGATACTTGGACGCAGCCGTCATGAGGCCGCGCCTTTACCGGACAGATTGTATCGGAAATCTGCCCCGCTGTACCCTCCAGCATAAAAAAACGCGCTCGATAACGCTATTCCGGATGGAAAATACCGATCACCTGCTCCTGCGGCCGGACGTGCTTTTCCACCTGCTGTTCGGTCTGCCGCTGATGATGGCCGCACTTGACGCACTCCACCACTTCGACCTGGTCTTCACGCCAAACGGCCAGCGTATCCATAGCCTTACAGCTTGGGCAGACCGCCCCGGCGATAAATCTTTTCCGTGTTGCAGACATCTCAGTGCTCCAAATTATTCGTATTCATCCCAGCCGTCGAACTGGCGACTCTCTTTTTGCATTTCCCGGTGGAAAAGTTCTTCCAGCTCGCGCCGCGCTTCCTTCACGCGGGAAATTTGCGCCACATCACCGTGATGCGGCGGCATCAGCTCACGCAACATCCGCATATCCAATCGACGGAAGTGCTGCTGTGCGCGATAGGCCTGATGAGGATGCATGCCCAGTTCCATCAGTGCCTTGCGCCCCAGTTCCAGCGCACTGGAAAAAGTTTCGCGACTGAACTGCTTGACCCCTGCCTGCAACAACTCATGCGCTTCCACACGGCCGCGCGCCCGCGCCAAAATACTCAGCTCGGGAAAATGCTGCTGGCACAGGCGGACAATTTCCATGGTGTCTTCCGGCTCATTACAGGTGATCACAATCGACTTTGCCTTCGCAGCGCCGGCCGCACGCAGCAGTTCCAGCTCGGTGGCGTCACCGTAATACACCTTATAACCATAGCGCCGCAGTACGCCGACGGCGCTGACATCGCGCTCCAGGACGGTAATGCGCATCTTGTTGGCCATCAGCAGGCGGCCGATCACCTGACCAAAACGTCCGAAGCCCACGATGATCACCTGCGGATCGTCGTCTTCCACATACGGGGTCTCTTCGTCCTCATCCCGGGCGTTATAACGGCGCACCAGGATGCGATCGATAATCTGCATCAGCAGCGGCGTAGTCATCATCGACAGGGTCACCACCACCAGCAACAGCGCAAGCTGATCGGGCTGCAACACCTTCTGCGCCCCCGCCGCCGAAAACAGCACGAAGGCAAACTCTCCGCCCTGACTGAGCACGCCGGCAAACTGCAAGCGCACTGAGCTGCGCAGGCCGAAAATGCGCGACAGCGAGTACAGCACCCCTGACTTAATCGCCACCAATAACACCACGCCCAGCAGCACTTCGGCCAGATGGGTATAGAGTACGCCGATATTCAGCGCCATGCCCACCGAGATAAAAAACAGCCCCAGCAGCAGCCCTTTGAAAGGCTCGATGGAGATTTCCAGCTCGTGGCGATATTCGCTTTCGGCCAGCAGCACGCCGGCGATAAAGGTCCCTAGCGCCATAGAAAGACCAAGGGCATCCATAAACATCGCCGCCCCCAGCACCACCAGCAGGGCGGCAGCGGTGAAGATTTCGCGAACTCCGGAAGAGGCGATATAGCGAAACAGCGGACGCAGCAAGAACCGTCCGCCGATCAGCATGCCGCCGAATGCTGCCACCTTGAGTGCAATTTGTGCCCAATCATCGCTGCTGCCGCCGGCTCCGGCCAGGATCGGGATCAGCGCCAACGCCGGGATCACCGCCATATCCTGGAACAGCAGCACCGAGAACCCCAACTGGCCGCCTTCGTTGCGGTTCATGCCCTTCTCGCGCATCAGTTGCAGCGCCATCGCGGTTGAGGACATCGCCAACCCGATACCGCCAATCACGGCGGCCTGCCAGGCAAAATGCGTCAGATAAAGCAGCGCGCCCAGCACGGCGGCGGTGATCAGCACTTGCCCGGCGCCGACGCCAAAGATTGAGCGCCTGAGTTCCCACAGCTTGCTCGGATTCAGTTCCAGCCCGATGATAAACATCAGGAACACCACGCCCAATTCGGAAAAGTGCAGGATCTCGTCGACGTCGCGAATGAAACCCAATCCCCAGGGGCCAATGGCAATACCGGCAATCAGGTAACCCAGCACCGCGCCAATCCCCAGGCGTCGGGCAATTGGCACCGTGACCACGGCGGCGAACAGAAACAGTAAAATTGCGGTCAGTAACGTTGAGCCTTCCATGTTTACCTTCCTCCGTGCGGCAACGGGTTACGCAGCCAGTCGCCATACGCCGTGGCATGGTTTTCCAGCACTTCCGGCTTTTGACGGCGCGCCCAATACACCAGCATCGGCGTCAGCCAGTGCATATGACACATGGCGGCGGTCAACTCAAACGGCCGCAGAATATCTTCCATCGGGTAGCGGTTATAACCGCCGGTACGATAGGCCCCCTCCGGTTCCCCGGTGGTGATCACCGAACGCCAATACTTTCCCGCCAGCGCATTGCCGCCCATGCCGCTGGCAAAACCACGCGACAGCACGCGGTCCAGCCACTCTTTCAACAGGGCCGGACAACTGTAGGTATAGAGAGGATGTTGAAAAACAATGACCTGATGTTCACGCAGCAGTTGTTGTTCGTGGTGAATATCGATAAAAAAATCAGGATAGTGCGCGTATAAATCGTGCACGGTGACATGTTCCAACTGCTGTGCCGGTCGAAGCAAAACCCGATTCGCGACCGAGTCCTGGGATTCCGGATGGGCATACAGCAGCAAGACCTTGGGCGGCTGCGACATCATTCCCCTCCAAAGCGTCGTCAGGGTAGCGGTTTTCCGTTACCATGCTCCGCAAAGACTAATAATAGGACAGTCTGTGTCCTGTTAACTTAGAATCCATTCAATTTAACATACTCTGAACATACGGCGCTTTATGATTGTATTCTCCTCGCTACAAATCCGACGCGGCACCCGCGTCCTGCTGGACAACGCCACGGCGACGGTTAATCCAGGTCAGAAGGTCGGCCTGGTGGGTAAAAACGGCTGTGGCAAATCTACGCTGCTGGCCTTGCTGAAGGGTGAGATGGCCGCAGACGGCGGCAGCTACACCTTTCCAAGCAACTGGGCCCTGGCCTGGGTAAATCAGGAAACGCCGGCGCTCGACGTGCCGGCACTTGAGTATGTTATCGACGGCGACCGCGAATTCCGCCAGCTTGAAGCCGACCTGCAGCTGGCAAACGACAAAAACGACGGCCACGCCATCGCCACGCTGCACGGCAAGCTGGATGCCATCGACGCCTGGACCATACGCTCCCGCGCCGCCAGCCTGCTGCACGGCCTGGGGTTCTCCAACGAACAGCTGCTAAATCCAGTCAGAGCCTTCTCGGGCGGCTGGCGTATGCGCCTGAACCTGGCGCAGGCGCTGGTGTGCCGTTCTGATCTGCTGCTGCTCGACGAACCGACCAACCACCTGGATTTGGACGCGGTGATCTGGCTGGAGCGCTGGTTGAAAGGCTACCCTGGCACGCTGGTGCTGATTTCGCATGACCGCGACTTCCTGGATCCGATCGTCGATAAAATTCTGCATATCGAACAAGAAACCATCAACGAATACACCGGCAACTACTCCTCGTTCGAACGTCAGCGTTCGACCAAGCTGGCCCAGCAGCAGTCGCTGTACCTGAACCAGCAAGAGAAAGTGGCGCATCTGCAAAGCTATATTGACCGCTTCCGCGCGCAGGCCACCAAGGCCAAGCAGGCGCAGAGCCGCATCAAGATGCTCGAACGCATGGAACTGATCGCCCCGGCCCACGTGGATAACCCGTTCAGCTTCAGCTTCCGCCAGCCGGAAAGCTTGCCAAACCCGCTGCTGCGTATGGAGAAGGTCAGTGCCGGCTACGGCGACAAGGTGATCCTGAACTCGATCAAGCTGAATCTGGTGCCTGGCTCACGCATTGGCTTACTGGGCCGTAACGGTGCCGGCAAATCGACCCTGATCAAAATGCTGGCCGGCTCGCTTGAACCGTTGAGCGGTGAAATTGGCCTGGCGAAGGGCATTAAACTGGGTTACTTCGCCCAGCATCAGTTGGAATTCCTGCGGGCCGACGAGTCACCGTTGCAACACCTGAGCCGCATCGCCCCGCGTGTGCTGGAACAACAGCTGCGCGATTACCTTGGCGGCTTTGGTTTCCAGGGCGATAAGGTCACTGAAGCCACAGAGCGGTTCTCTGGCGGTGAGAAAGCGCGGCTGGTATTGGCGCTGATCGTCTGGCAGCGCCCCAACCTGCTGCTGCTCGATGAACCGACCAACCACCTGGATCTGGACATGCGTCAGGCGCTGACCGAAGCGCTGATCGATTTCGAGGGTGCGTTGGTGGTGGTCTCGCACGACCGTCACCTGTTGCGCTCTACCACGGACGATCTCTATCTGGTGCATGATGGCCAGGTGGAAGTGTTCGAAGGCGATCTGGACGACTATCAGCAATGGCTGAGCGACCTGCAACGTCAGGAAAACCAGCAGGACGCCCCGGAAAAAGAGAACAACGGCAACAGTGCGCAGGCACGTAAAGACCAGAAGCGTCGCGAAGCCGAGTTCCGCAGCCAGACTCAGCCACTGCGCAAGCAAATTGCCAAGCTGGAACAACAGATGGAAAAACTGGGCGCCGAACTGGCGGCGGTAGAAGAGAAGCTGGCGGACTCCGCGCTGTACGACATCAGCCGCAAGGCCGATCTGACTCTCTGCCTACAGCAACAAAGTCAGGCCAAGTCCGCCTTGGAAGAAACGGAAATGACCTGGCTGGATGCGCAGGAGCAGTTGGAACGCTTTACGCAAGAGTTCGAATCCTAAGGACTACGGGGCGGTCTGTCACCCCTTGTAAAAGGGTTTATCCCCCAAGATGGTCGCACGGTGCATAATGCGCCGCTGTGGCAGATAATCCGCGTTGGCGTAATGTTGCGTCACGCGGTTATCCCAAATGGCGATGTCATTTTCCTGCCAGCGCCAGCGCACCTGGAACTCCGGCTTGGTAATGTGAGCAAACAGGAAGTTCAGCAGCGCGTCACTTTCCTTCGGTGCCAAATCAACAATTCTGGTCGTGAAACCTTCGTTGACGAACAGCGCCTGCCGGCCGCTGACCGGGTGGGTACGTACCACCGGGTGCAATAGCGGTGGGTTTTTCTGTACCGCCAACTGCCAGCGCTGATGTTCCTCTTCGCTGCCACGGTGCTTGTATTCCGGGAATGATTTGGTGAAGTCATGCTCCGCCTGCAGGCCCGCCAACAACTGCTTAAAAGGGGCAGACAAGGCTTCATAAGCTGCGATACCGCTGGCCCACAGCGTATCACCGCCGGTGGTTGGCAGTGTTTTCGCGGCCAAAATCGCCCCCAACGGTGGGTTTTCGATAAAGGTCACGTCGGTATGCCAGTTATCGTTGTCAGGCGGATTATTGTCATGGGTATCCAGCACGATAATCTCTTTCACATCGGCGGCTTGCGGGTAAACCGGATGGATGTGCAGATCGCCAAAGCGGCCGGCCAAATTACGCTGTTGCAACGGCGTGATCGGCTGATTGCGCAAGAACAGCACCTGATGTTTGAGCAACGCGTGGTAGAGCTGCTCGAATTGACCGTCGCCCAGCGGGCGCGCCAAATCAACATTTTCCACCAGCGCACCGATATAAGGCCCCAACGGGGTGATACTCAAACGTTCGTTCATTGCTGTACTCCATGCCACGGGGTTAATCGGCGCTGCAAGGCACGCAGCCCCAGCTCCAGCCCAAATGCAATAATCGCAATCACGCCAATACCGGCCAGCACCACATCGGTGGCCAAAAACTCTCCGGCGGATTGCACCATAAATCCCAGACCGCGCGTGGCGGCAATCAGTTCTGCTGCGACCAGCGTCGACCAGCCGACCCCCAGCCCAATACGGATACCGGTTAAAATCTCCGGCAAGGCGCTCGGCAGCACCACAAAACGCAGCACCTGCCAGCGGTTGGCGCCCAGCGCGCGCGCCGCGCGCACCCGAACCTGAGCCACGCTACGCACTCCCGCCACGGCGGACAGCGTCACCGGGGCGAAAATCGCCAGATAAATCAGCAGGATTTTCGAAGTTTCACCGATGCCGAACCAAATCACCATCAGCGGTAAATAGGCCAGCGGCGGCACCGGACGATAAATTTCAATCAGCGGATCGAGAATGCCGCGTACCGTATCGTTCAGCCCCATGGCAATACCCACCGGCACCCCGATAATCACCGCGGCCAGCAACGCAACCAGGATGCGCCCCAGGCTGGCGGCCAGATGCTGCCATAGCGTGGCGTCCATAAAACCCTGCGGGCTGGCTATGGTGATCAACTGATGCAGCACCTGCTGCGGCGCCGGCAAGAACAACGGGCTGATCAGGTTCAACGCGGTTACGCCCCACCAAATAGCCAGCACCACCAACAGGGTGGCGCTGCTCAACCAGACGTTGCGTGGCACGCTAAAGCGCCGCGGTGCCGCAGCCTTCGGCTGGGCAACCTCTTTA
Organism: Serratia sp. AXJ-M; assembly: GCF_046531865.1. Classification (NCBI taxonomy): domain Bacteria; kingdom Pseudomonadati; phylum Pseudomonadota; class Gammaproteobacteria; order Enterobacterales; family Yersiniaceae; genus Serratia; species Serratia sp. AXJ-M. The sequence goes on from NZ_CP059394.1 coordinate 4,896,680, forward strand.
AGGGCAGAATGCAGGCTCATAACAAGGCCTCACGCTGTTGGAAGACTTTACCCAGCACGTATTCGCGCTGGGCGATAAATTCAGGATCAGACTTGATCGAACGGCAAGGCTCACCGTCGGCATAGCGTTGGCCGAAATTCAGCGCCAGACGCTCCACCACCTGCCCCGGTCCCGGCGACAGCAGCAGCAGCTCACTGGCAAGGAACACCGCCTCTTCAATATCGTGGGTAATCAACAACACCTGCTTGCCGGTATCCCGCCAGATGGTCAGCAGCAGTTCCTGCATTTGTTCACGGGTAAAAGCATCCAATGCACCGAACGGCTCATCCAGCAACAGCAAACGCGGATTGGCCGCCAGTGCGCGAGCTATGCCCACGCGCTGGCGCATACCACCGGAAAGCTGCCAGATAAAGTGCTGATCATAACCGGCCAAACCGACGCGCTGCAGCATCTGCAGCGCCACTTCACGACGCTGCGGCTTGCCGACTCCGGCCAGCTGCAAGCCAAATTCGACGTTATCCACCACGTTACGCCACGGCAGTAAACCTTCATGCTGGAACACCACGCCCCGCTCGGCCCCGGGGCCTTTTACGGGAACTTCGTCAAGCGTGATGCTGCCAGCTGAAGGCTCGATAAACCCGGCGATCAAATTCAGCAGCGTGGTTTTGCCGCAGCCCGAAGGGCCAAGCACCACCACCAGTTGTCCAGCGTCAATCTGGAACGAGACGTCGCGCAGCGCAGGACGCCCCTGGTACTCTGCTGAAAGATGGTTAACGTTTAGCATTCTGCTCCCTTACGACTGCGGCGCAGCCTGCACCTGTTTCACAAAGCGATCGGTGACATAGGCACTGTAATCGCTGTCGACCTGGGGAATTTTGCCCTGCTGTTTGAGGAACTCGGCGGTGTCATGAATGGCTTTGTCCACCGGCTGACCAAGCTGGGTGATCTGTTCGGCGACCGGCAGGTAAGTATTGCCCTGCACCAGCACCGGTATCTGCTCTTCCGGCACGCCGCTCAACCGGGACAGCGTGCTGAGGTTGCCCTTGTCCTTCAGCCACTGTTCCGGCTGCGCCAAATAGGCTTTTTGGGCGTTCAGTGCGCTGGCGGCAAAGGCCGTCACCACTTCAGGATGCTTCTCGGCAAAGTCCTTGCGCACTACCCAAACGTCGAGCGTCGGGGCGCCCCATTGTCCGACCTGGGCGGAATCCGTCAGCACCTTGCCCTGTTTGGCCAACTCATTGACCACCGGAGCCCAAACATAGGCGCCATCGATATCACCGCGCTGCCAGGCCGCGGCGATGGCCGGCGGTTGCAGATTGAGGATTTTGACCTGCTCTGGCTTGATACCCCAGTGCTTCAGAGAAGCCAACAGGCTGTAGTGCGTGGTTGAGATAAAGGGTACGGCGATGCGCTTACCGATCAGATCCTGCGGGCTTTTAATCTCTTTTTTCACCACCAGCGCTTCGGAACTGCCGAGCTGGGAGGCGATCAAAAACACTTCGATAGGCAGTTTTTGGCTGGCGGCCACCGCCAATGGGCTGGAACCGATGTTGCCAATCTGGACATCCCCGGAAGCCAATGCGCGCAGCACGCTGGAGCCACTGTCGAATTTGCGCCAGTCAACGGTAGCGCCGGACTGTTTGGCGAAGCTGTTTTCCGCCTGCGCCACCTTGGCGGGTTCCGCCGATGTCTGGTAGGCCACGGTCACGTCCACCGCATAGGCGCTGGCCGCGCTGAGTGACAACACCAGCAGCGCCGCACTGCGTAGAGAAAAGAGTTTGCTCGCCATGATCGCTCCGTTGATAAAAGTCTGTTCAATTACTGACAGTTTTATCCGAGCGTTGGCGAGCTATAAAAGAATAAAAAACTCTGCGTTATTACTTATGGGAATATTTAATCAAATCATCCCGATGTGGCGGAATCCCTCCAGGGAATCTTTTAGGGGCCCGCGTCAGTGTTCTCACATTAAGATAAAAAGTCACGGGCGGTGGCTGGTTGAAACGAACCCCATCTGCTTACAGGCTCAGTTCGCCACGCAAAAAAATCTGCGCATAGCCGCCTATCAGGGTACGGTCGCCTTTCAGTTCGCAGAACAGCTCACCGCCGCGCGCCGAAATCTGCCGCGCGTGTAATTGATGGCGGCCGAGACGGGCGCTCCAGTAAGGCATCAACGTGCAGTGTGCAGAGCCGGTAACCGGATCCTCACCGCCGTCCAGCGTGAAATAGCGCGAAACGAAATCCACCGTTTCGCCCGGTGCGCTGGTGATCACCGCGCGCCCGGCCAAAGTAATCAACGCCGGGATATCCGGCTGCAACGCTCGCACCTGCGCTTCGTTTTCCAGCACCACCAGCAGCGCATTGGCTTGCCACACTTCCTGCGGTTCAACGCCCAATAGCGCGCTCAGCCCGGCAGGCGTCGCGATTTTTTGCGGCGGTCGGGACGGAAAATCCAGGATCAAGCGTTCGCCATCTTCGGCGTCGCGCTTAACGTACAAATCACCGCTTGCCGAACGGAAACGGATATCCTGCAACGCCGGATTGACCGCGCTGAACATCACGTGCGCCGCCGCCAGCGTGCCGTGGCCGCACAGATCCACCTCACGATGGGGAGTAAACCAGCGAATGGCCGACATATCGCCATCGTCCCAGACGAAGCTGGTTTCAGGCAGGCTCAGCTCATTGGCGATCGCTTGCATCTCGGCGGTCGACAACGGCTGTTTCAGCAGGCATACGCCGGCCGGATTGCCGCGAAGCCCTTCGCCGGTGAAGGCCACTACGTGGAAGTAATTTTCTGCCATCCGCAACTCCTTAATGCCAGATGAGTAACACACAGGCCGCCGTCAGCAGCCCCATAGACAGATTAAAGATGATCCAGGCCTTTTTGCTGCGTAACAGGCGGCCAATCACCGTGCCGAAGCCGAGCCAAATCACCCCGGCAACGATATTCACCACCAAAATGCCCAGCGAGATCGCCACAATCGACGTGTTGTACCTGTCGCCTGCCAGGCTAAAACTGGCCACCGCCCCCAGCGCCATCAGCCAGGCCTTGGGATTAAGGAACTGCAACAGCCAGCCCTGATACAAGCGTATCGGTTTGGGCGGCGCCACGTCGGTCTCCAGCTTTTCATAGGCGGCAGTGGCCACTTTCCACGCCAGCCATAACAGGTACAGGCTGCCGAGGATTTTCAGCACCAGGTGCAGCGCAGGATAAACCAGGATCAGGCTGCCGACCCCGAACGCCACCAGCAGCAAAATACTTTGCATCCCCAGCATGATGCCTATCATCAACAGCAGCGAGCGCATAAAACCAAAATTGGCGCCGGAGGTGGTCAGCAACATATTATTAGGGCCTGGCGTGATTGCGGCGACCCACAGGAAGCCTAACATCGAAAGAAATAAACTCGGTTCCATGAGGTGGGTGCTCCTCACCCAGGGTGATTTTTTGCAGTATTATTGTCAGTTCAGGATAGTGAAGCTAACAGCGCACTATTAATCCCACAATAGCCGCCAATAAGATTTTTACTCAGGTTATGCATGAATCCTTTCGCCCTTTGACCGGGGCCAGTAATCCGCATCTGCAGACGCTGCTGCCAAGGCTGGTGCGCCGCCGCGTGCAGCTAAAACCACATTGGCAACGGCTGGAATTGCCCGACGGCGACTTTGTCGATCTCGCCTGGAGCGAAGATCCGGCTCAGGCTGCCGGCAAGCCGCGCGTGGTACTGTTCCACGGACTGGAAGGCAATTTCTACAGCCCCTACGCTCACGGTCAGCTCAGCGCCTGGCGTGAAAAAGGCTGGCTTGGCGTGGTGATGCATTTTCGCGGCTGCAGCGGCGTGCCGAACCGCAAGCAGCGCATCTATCACTCCGGAGAAACGGAAGATGCGCGTTTCTTTCTGAGGTGGCTGCGCGCAACCTACGGCGAAGCCCCCACCGCCGCGGTCGGGGTCTCGCTCGGCGGCAACATGCTGGCCTGCTACCTGGCACAGCAGGGGGCGGACAGTCTGCTGCAGGCGGCTGTCGTGGTTTCAGCACCGCTGATGCTGGAGCCCTGTTCGTGGCGTATGGAACAAGGCTTTTCGCGCGTTTATCAGCGCTATCTGCTTGGGCAACTCAAACAAAATGCCACCCGCAAGCTGCTGCACTACCCTGACACGTTGCCGCTCAAGCTGCCGCAGCTCAAAGCGTTGCGCCGGATCCGCGACTTTGATGACGCCATTACCTCGCGCATTCACGGCTTCAGCGACGCCAGTGATTATTATCGCCGTTGCAGCGCCCTGCCGCTGTTGCCGGCGATCCAGACGCCGTTATTGATCATCCATGCCAAAGACGATCCCTTTATGACCGACGAAGTGATCCCCGAGGTCACCACGCTGCCGCACAACATTGAGTATCAGTTGACCGAGTTTGGCGGCCACGTCGGTTTTGTCGGCGGCACCTTGAAACACCCCCAAATGTGGCTGGAATACCGTATTCCATCCTGGCTTTCCCCTTATCTGGACACAACCACGTGATTATCCCCTGGAAAGAACTGGAAACTGAGACCCTAAACAGCCTGATCGAGTCCTTTGTGTTACGCGAAGGCACCGACTACGGCGAGCACGAACGCTCGCTGGAACAGAAAGTGGAAGACGTGCGCCGCCAGTTGAAAAACGGCGAGGTGCTGCTGGTTTGGTCAGAACTGCATGAGACCGTCAACATCATGCCACGCGGCCAGTTCCGCGCCGGGCAGGAAGAAATTTAGTGGCGATCGGTTCTATGACTGACGGAAAAAATCAGGTAACAATGGGTTATTGCAAACCAACGCGCGGAATTTTGCCCTTGGCGAAAGGGCGTCAAACAGACCAATAATCATATCTGACGCCTGCGCATTTAACACGGAGTGACCTACCACCATGTCCGCCAAACATCCCGTTATCGCAGTGACCGGCTCCAGCGGGGCCGGCACCACCACCACCAGCGTGGCGTTCCGTAAAATCTTTCAGCAGTTGAACATCCGCGCCGCCGAGCTGGAAGGCGACAGTTTCCACCGCTACACCCGGCCGGAAATGGACGCGGCGATCCGCAAAGCGCGCGATCTCGGCCGCCATATCAGCTATTTCGGCCCCGAAGCCAATGACTTCGGCCTGCTGCAACAAAGCTTTCTCGACTACGGCAAAAACGGCACCGGTCGCTCACGCAAGTATCTTCATACCTACGATGAAGCGGTACCCTATAATCAGGTTCCCGGCACTTTCACCCCATGGGAAGCTTTGCCGGCGCCGACCGACGTGCTGTTCTACGAAGGGCTCCACGGTGGCGTCGTGACTGAACACATCGACGTGGCCAAACACGTCGATCTGCTGGTCGGCGTAGTACCCATCGTGAACCTGGAATGGATCCAGAAGCTGATCCGCGATACCGGTGAACGCGGTCACTCCCGCGAAGCGGTAATGGATTCGGTGGTTCGTTCGATGGAAGACTACATCAACTACATCACGCCGCAGTTTTCACGTACCCATATCAACTTCCAACGGGTGCCGACGGTAGACACCTCCAACCCGTTCGCCGCTAAGGCTATCCCTTCGCTGGACGAGAGCTTTGTGGTCATCCACTTCCGCGGGCTGGACCAGATCGACTTCCCTTATCTGCTGGCAATGCTGCAGGGATCTTTTATCTCGCATATCAATACGCTGGTGGTGCCGGGTGGCAAAATGGGGCTGGCGATGGAACTGATCATGGCGCCGCTGGTGCAGCGACTGCTGGAAGGAAAAAAAATCGAGTAATCTACGGGGCGCGGTACAACCGCGCCCCTTTATCCGTTACGCCAGGTCGCGGATTTCAAAACTGTGGGTCACGCTGGCGGCTTTGCTCAGCATCAGTGAAACCGAACAGTACTTCTCAGCTGACAGGTTGACCGCACGTTCCACGATCTTGTCGCTCAAATCTTTGCCGGTCACGATAAAATGCAGGTTGATATGGGTAAACAACCGTGGCGCTTCTTCGCGGCGTTCAGAGGTCAGTTTCACCTCGCAATCACGTACGTCGTTGCGTCCTTTTTGCAGGATCGACACCACGTCGATAGCACTGCAGCCCCCTACAGACATCAGCACCATTTCCATCGGACTGGGCGCTTTATCACCAGCGTTGCCGTCCATCAATACCTGATGGCCAGACGCGGATTCACCCAGAAACGTCAACCCTTCCACCCACTTAACTCTTGCCTGCATGCTGGTCACTCCGGTTAATTTCTTAAAATCAGAGTACGCTTTCGCATAGAAACTGGCAACGGAACCTGATGCTAATCATGCTGAAGCGAGACAACACGAGACACCCGCCTCACTCTGTGCTACAAACAGAGCCGCAATAAATCTTTCCGGGACACTGATTTCAGGGAAACTCCCAGGGAAAGGCTCCTTTACCGGTATGTTAACAGAATGTAGCTTGCAGCTCTCCCGGCAAGTTAATATGCTAGAGCGACAGCGTATATTTATGACACGCCTCAAAACCTGCTGATAGCCACCATTAAAACAACGGCGACAGCACGTTTTACAGGGAACTCTGACCCCTGTGACACAAGGCAGCGATAACAACAGAGGATAACAGCGAATGGTTCTCGGCAAACCGCAAACAGACCCTACTCTCGAATGGTTCCTGTCTCATTGCCATATCCACAAATATCCATCCAAAAGTACGCTGATTCACCAAGGTGAAAAAGCCGAAACGCTTTACTACATCGTCAAAGGCTCCGTCGCGGTGCTGATTAAGGATGAAGAAGGTAAAGAGATGATCCTGTCCTACCTTAACCAGGGGGATTTCATCGGCGAGCTTGGATTGTTTGAAGAAGGTCAGGAGCGTAGCGCCTGGGTTAGGGCGAAGACCGCCTGTGAAGTGGCTGAAATTTCCTACAAGAAATTCCGCCAGCTGATTCAGGTAAACCCGGACATCCTGATGCGCCTGTCTGCCCAGATGGCAAACCGCCTGCAGATAACCTCTGAGAAAGTGGGTAACCTCGCCTTCCTGGACGTTACGGGCCGCATCGCGCAAACCCTGCTGAACCTGGCGAAACAGCCTGATGCCATGACCCATCCGGATGGCATGCAGATTAAAATCACCCGTCAGGAAATTGGCCAGATCGTCGGTTGCTCTCGTGAAACCGTGGGTCGTATTCTGAAAATGCTGGAAGATCAAAACCTGATCTCCGCTCACGGCAAAACTATTGTCGTTTACGGCACCCGTTAATCACTGAAAAAACGGCGCGATAATTCGCGCCGTTTTTTTATGCCCCGATTTATCATGTGGCGCCGACTGATTTATCATCCGGAAGTCAACTATGCACTGCGACAAACGCTGGTGCTGTGCCTGCCGGTTCTGCTCGGGCTGTTGATCGGCCAACTGCAATACGGCCTGCTATTTTCCCTGGTTCCCGCCTGCTGCAACATCGCCGGGCTGGACACGCCCCACAAACGCTTCTTTAAACGCCTGATCGTCGGCGGTTCGCTCTTTGCGCTTAGCAGCCTGCTGCTGCAACAGGCACTGCTGTGGCAAGTGCCGCTGCCCGCATTGATGCTCGGCCTGGCACTGTTGCTTGGCGTCAGCGGCGAAATCAGCCCACTGCACGCCCGCCTGCTGCCCGCCGCGCTGGTTGCCGCCATATTCTCTCTCAGCATGGCCGGTACGGTGCCGCTTTGGCACGCGCCGGTGTTATATATTGTGGGCACAGCCTGGTACGGTTTGTTTACCTGGTTCTGGTTCAAGCTGTGGAAAGAGCAACCGATGCGCGAGTCGCTCAACCAGCTCTATCTGGAGCTGGCGGACTACTTCGAAGCCAAATATTCGCTGTTGACCCAGCACACCGACCCACAGACTGCCTTACCACCGCTGCTGGTTCGCCAGCAAAAGGTCATGGACCTGATCACCTTGCTGTATCAGCAGCTTAATTTTCTGCCCCATGCCAGCAATCTCGAACAAAAGCGCCTGCAACGCACCTTTCAGGTCGCGCTGGATTTGCAGGAACACATCACCGTCAGCCTGCATCTGCCGGAAGAAGTCCAAAAACTGGTAGAGCAGAGCCAGGCCGAAGCCATTATCCGCCGCAATGCACAGGTGATTGCCAATCGGCTGCGCACGGTAGCGCACGATATCCTCTATCATCAGCATTCTCAGCGTTTCAACATGGACCATGAGTTGGCAGCCCTGGAAAAAGTGGCGGCGCAGCACCCGGACAACCCGGTTGGCCAATTCTGTTATTACCACTTCAGCCGCATCGCCCGCCTGCTGCGCACCCAGCACCCACTCTACCGACGCGATCTGATGGCCAATCAAAACCGTCTGCCATTCTGGCCCGCGCTGGTCAGTTACCTGTCGTTCAAATCCAACGCCCTGCGCAATGCGGCGCGGCTGGGAGTCACCTTGGCGGCGGGCAGCAGCCTGGGGATGATATTCAATCTGCCAAAACCTTACTGGATCTTGCTGACCATCATGCTGGTGAGCCAAAACGGCTACAACGCCACCCGGGTGCGCATCCAGCACCGTGCGCTCGGCACCCTGGTTGGGTTAGTGATTGCCGCCGGATTACTGCAACTGCAGCTGCCCGAGGCTGAGACGCTGGGCGTGATGCTGGTGATCACGCTGCTGGCCTATCTGGTTTCACGTAAAAATTACGGGCTGGCGGTAATTGGCTTTACGGTGACGGCGGTTTACACCCTGCAACTGTTGGCACTGAACGGCACCCACTTCCTGGTGCCGCGCCTGATCGACACGCTGATCGGCTGCGTACTGGTGTTCGGCAGCACCATCTGGCTGTGGCCACAGTGGCAAAGCGGTCTGCTACGCAAGAACGCCCATCAGGCGTTGGAAAACGATCAGCAGGCGCTGCGCCTGTTGCTGGAAGAGCAAGAACCCGATCCCAGCGCGCTGGCTTATGCCCGCATGCAGGTCAATCAGGCGCATAACGCGCTATTCACCTCACTCAATCAGGCGATGCAGGAGCCGGGATTTGAATCGAGCTACCTGGCAGATATGCGCCTGTGGGTTACGCACAGCCAGTTTATTGTCGAACACCTGAATGCGATGACCATTCTGGCGCGCGAGCACTATATGCTGACGCCAAAGCTGGCGGAGGAGTATCTGCAGTCTTGTGAAATCGCGCTGCAAAGCTGTCAGCAGCGGCTTGAATACGACGGGCCGAGCAGTGGCAACGGCATTATGCAGCCACCGGATTTGCAGCCGGATATGCCGGTGACTGAAATGGAACGCCATCTGCGGCGGATTTTGTCCCACCTGAGCGTCATGCACACCATCTCGTCACTGGCCTGGCGCCAGCGTCCGCACCATGGTATCTGGCTGAAACGCAAACTGCGCGATCAATAAGGGCGCCGCCGGCGCCCTCAGACTGCTGACAAAGCTTGTTATTAGGGAGACCGCCCCTCGGTGCCCTTATGCATTAAGCGCCAATCACGTCCTGCACGGCCAGTTCAAACAGCGCCATCCCTTCGTCAATATCCTCGGTTGCTACCACCAGCGAAGGCGCAAAACGAATCACGTTTGGCCCGGCATTGAGGATCATCAACCCGCGTGCAGCGGCGGCAGTCAGGAAATCACGCGCCTTGCCGTGGTAATTTTTCGTCAATTCGGCACCTATCAACAGGCCCATGCCGCGAATGTCGCTGAAAACACCATATTTCTCGCCAATCTGTTTTAACGCCTGCACGTACAGTCCATGACGCAGTTCAATGCCACTGAGCACTTCCGGCGTATTGATCACGTCCAGCGCCGCCTCCGCCACCGCGCAGGCCAACGGGTTGCCGCCGTAGGTAGTGCCATGGGTACCCACCTGCATCACCGAGGCAATCTCTTCGGTGGTCAGCATCGCGCTAACCGGGAAGCCACCGCCAAGCGCCTTGGCGGTGGTCAGGATGTCTGGCGTCACACCATAGTGCATATAGGCGAACAGTTTGCCACTGCGCCCCATACCACTTTGCACTTCGTCGAATACCAGCAGCGCCTGATGCTGGTCGCACAGTTCGCGTACGCCCTTGAGGAAGTCGGCGTCTACCGGGGTAATCCCCCCCTCACCCTGGATCGGCTCCATTACCACCGCGCAGGTATGGTCGTCCATCACCGCTTTCACCGCGGCCAGATCGTTGAACGGCACGTGTACGATATCAGCCGGTTTCGGCCCAAAGCCGTCGGAATATTTGGCCTGTCCGCCGACGGAGACGGTAAACAGCGTGCGGCCGTGAAACGCGTTATAGAACGCGATGATTTTGGTTTTGTACGGACTGTGGCGGGTAATCGCATAATGACGCGCCAGTTTGAAGGCAGCTTCGTTAGCCTCTGCGCCGGAATTGGCGAAAAACACCCGATCGGCAAAGGTGGCGTTAATTAGCTTGGTCGCCAGGCGCAGCGCCGGTTCGTTGGTGAACACGTTGCTGGTATGCCACAGGGTTTCGCCCTGCTGTTTCAGCGCCTCAACCAACGCCGGGTGGCAGTGCCCCAACGCCGTCACCGCAATACCGCCGGAGAAATCGATGTACTCTTTCCCTTGCTGGTCCCACACGCGGCTGCCTTTGCCCCTGACCGGGACAAACTGAGCAGGTGCATAAACAGGCAGGATAACCTGATCAAAGGTGCTGCGGGTTACTGCAGATTTTTCGGTCATTATGGGGTCCACCCTGAAAGTAACTCAGTTTTTTAATGGCAATTAAATGAAAATACAATCACAAAATATGCATAAAAAACCATTAAAGGGCAAACGCAAATCACCTTGGCGACTAAAAAAAATCTAAGCAATTAACTTTTAAGGAAATTATCCAACAGCTGATGCCCCTGTTCGCTGAGGATGCTTTCTGGGTGGAACTGTACCCCTTCCAGCGCCAACTGCCGGTGGCGGATGCCCATGATCTCATCGCGTACGCCGTCGCGCTCACTCCAGGCGGTAACTTCAAAACAGTCCGGTAAAGTAGCAGCTTCAAGCACCAACGAATGGTAACGGGTAACGGTCAGCGGGTTGTTCAACCCACGAAAAACACCGCTGTCGAGATGGCGGATCGCCGAGGTCTTGCCGTGCATCACCTCGCGGGCGCGCACCACCTTGGCACCGAATGCCTGCCCCAGCGCCTGGTGCCCCAGACAAACGCCGAGGATCGGCAGCTTGCCGGTAAAATGTTGGATGGCGGCTAATGAGATACCGGCTTCATTCGGGGTACAGGGCCCAGGAGAGATCACCAGACGCTGCGGCGCCAGCCTTTCGATATCGGCCAGTTGCAGCTCGTCGTTACGCTTCACCAGCACCTCGGTGCCCAATTCGCAGAAGTACTGGTAAAGGTTATAAGTAAAAGAGTCGTAGTTATCGATCAACAGCAGCATAGTGTTTCCAACAGACATCATCGCAATCGCAGGGGCGAATATGCCGCCCCGATTTACACGGGCGCAGTATACAACGCCCTCACGATACTGCCGCTACCGATAATTTCAGCTTACTTCTTGCGACCGCCCATGATCGAGCCCAGCACGCCGCGCAGGATCTGTCGACCGAGATCGCGTGCCATGCTCTTGGCGGCGGTTTGAACTATGCCGTCGCGCTTGCCGCCGCGTGGGCCGGTAGAGCCGAACAGAATATCGTTCAGGCCGCCCATCAGGCCGCCACCCGCCTGCTGCTGCGCCTGGGGTTGCTGCGCCGGTTGGCCCGCTTGCGGTGCACCGACGGTGGCGAAACCTTCCGCAGACAGCTTCTCGTAGGCGGACTCGCGGTCCACCATATCCTCATAACGACCGTACAGCGGCGATTTATTGATCGCACTGTTCAGCCCTTCCGCCCCCAGCATGCCCATCTTGGATTCCGGCGCGATCACCATCGCCCGTTCCACCACGTTTGGCCGCCCTTTTTCGTCGAGGAAAGAAACCAGCGCCTCGCCGACGCCCAGTTCGGTGATCGCCGTTTCCGCATCGAAGGCCGGATTGGCGCGCATGGTTTGCGCCGCGGCTTTCACCGCTTTCTGATCGCGAGGGGTAAAGGCGCGCAGCGCGTGCTGCACGCGGTTGCCTAACTGACCGAGCACGCTGTCCGGAATGTCGAGCGGGTTTTGGGTAACAAAGTAGATGCCGACACCTTTGGAACGGATCAGGCGTACCACCTGTTCGATTTTCGTCAGCAGCGCCGCCGGTGCGTCGTTGAACAGCAGGTGAGCTTCGTCGAAGAAGAACACCAGCTTCGGCTGCTCCGGATCGCCCACTTCCGGCAGGTGTTCGAACAGCTCGGCCAGCAGCCACAGCAGGAACACCGAATAGAGTTTCGGCTGATTAATCAGCTTGTCCGCTGCCAGCAGGTTGATGATGCCGTGGCCGTTGGCGTCGGTTTTCATCAGATCATTGATATCCAGCATCGGCTCGCCGAAGAACTGGTTTGCCCCCTGCTCTTCCAGCGTCAGCAATCCGCGCTGGATAGCGCCGACCGAAGCCGAAGAGATATTGCCATATTGGGTTTGGAACTGTTTGGCGTTGTCCCCAACGTACTGCACCATGGCGCGCAGATCTTTCATATCCAACAGCAGCAGCGCATTGTCGTCGGCTATTTTGAACACCAGTTGCAGTACGCCGCTTTGAACTTCATTCAGATCCAGCAAGCGGGCCAGCAGCAACGGCCCCAGATCGGAAACGGTAGCGCGGATCGGGTGACCCTTCTCACCATAAATGTCCCACGGAATAATCGTGCAGGCCTGCGGCTGCCAGTCAGTGACGCCAATTGCCGCCAAACGCGCCTGCAGCTTCTCGGAAGGCACGGCTTCGGTACCAATACCCGACAGGTCTCCCTTTACGTCAGACAAAAAGACCGGCACACCAATGCGCGAAAACTGCTCGGCCATTTTTTGCAGCGTCACGGTTTTACCTGTCCCGGTCGCTCCGGTGATCAGACCATGGCGGTTCGCCAATGCCGGCAGGATAACCAAATCCTGTACCGGTTTCCCGTCTTTCATCGCTTTGGCGATAATCCGTGCTTCACTCATTTTCTTTTCCTTGGACGCGACGCAAAAAGCGCCTGTTGATGTCAATAAAGCTATAAGGGGGACTTAACCCCGTCAAGGACAAACAAAAATCGGCCCCTTAACCCGCCAACTGGACAGGTAAATTTAGGATTCCGCTTAGCCCATTGCAGCCATGCCATAACCCACTTGAACAATAAAACACCGGTGATATAGTAAGCAGTACGTTGTATATACGAGGTATTTACCATGTCTGAATCTACCGTGGTTATCCGCGTGGATGACGAGTTAAAAATAGCTTTTGCCAGTGCGGCCAAAGCAGCGGATCGAACGGCATCTCAGCTTTTACGCGATTTCATGCGAGATTTTGTCAGTCGACAATCGCAGCAAAAAGAGTATGAACAGTGGTTGCAGGAGAAGGTCGATTTAAGCCGAAAAGCGCTCCAGGAAGGAAGAGTGGTTGATAATGAGGACGTTGAGGCTTATTTCGCCGAGCGCAGGGCAAAATCAATGCGGTAAAACGATAAGGAAATATCGTGAAGCTAAAGTGGACGGATCCCGCAATTGCTGACCGTATGGCAATTTATGACTATCTTGCGTCAAAGAACCCGATAGCTGCCGCAGAGATTGATGCTTTGATTTCTGCGGCGGCAAGCCAACTATCCCGAAACCCATCAAGTGGCAAAGTGGGCCGGGTTTCAGGTACACGTGAATGGGTCATTCATCATTTTTACCTACTGATTTATGAAGTAAAAAATGACCTTCTTATTATTTTGGCAGTCGTACATTCCCGCCGGCACTGGCCAAAGGATTCATCACCCCCGCAGCCCCAGCTCCTCTTTCAAGGCTTTCAGATAGCGGCGGCTGACCGGGACTGGCTCCCCAACCGGCATGATCATTTCCGCAGCGCCGCCCTCATCGAAGCGAATTTCACGCACCTGCTCCAGATTGACCAAATACTGACGGTGGCAGCGTACCAGCGGTGTCCGCAGCTCAAGCGTTCGCAGCGTCAGCTCGGTAAAACATTCCATGCCGTCATTACGCACCACAAATACGCCACTCAGTCGCGAACGTATCGCTACTACCTCGTCAAAGCGCAGCAAATAGATGCGACTGTGGCCGGTACAAGGGATGTATTTCAGGTAGCCGGCGCTTTCGTCCAGCGCGGCGATGTTTTGCTGCCCGCGCTGTTGCTGCAGGCGCTGCAGCGTTTTGCTCAGCCGCTTCGGCTCCGCCGGTTTCAACAGGTAATCAAACGCATGCTCTTCAAAGGCCTGCACCGCGTATTCGTCATAGGCGGTCAGGAACACGATATGCGGCATGCGATTAGGGTCGAGCATGCCTACCATCTCCAACCCGGTAATGCGCGGCATCTGAATATCCAGAAACACCACGTCCGGCTGCAGGCGATGGATCCCGCTGATGGCTTCTATCGCATTGGCGCATTCGCCGACAATGCTGATGCCCTCTTCCGCTTCCAGCAAATGTCGCAGGTTATCGCGCGCAGACGGTTCATCATCGACAATCAGTACGTTTAACATCAGGCAGCCCTCGCCAAGGGTACATTGAGCGTAATGCGGGTGAATGTTTGTGGCTCACAGGCCACCCGTACGCCATAGCCGTCGCCGTAGCGTACGCGAATACGTTTATCTACCAGGTTCATTCCCAACCCGCTGTTGTTCGGCAAAGGTTGGTATAGACCCGCATTGTCGGTCACCTGCAATAACAGACAGCCGTCTTCGAGCCGAGCGCCAATATCTATACGCCCGATGCCCAGCAACTGCGAAGTGCCGTGCTTGATGGCATTCTCAACGATTGGTTGCAGTGAAAAGGCCGGCAGACGTACCGCCAACAGCTCTTCCGGCAGCGATACCGCAATCTCCAGTCGATCGGCAAAACGCGCCTGTTCGATCTGCAGGTAGGCGTTAACGTGCTCAAGTTCGTCTGCCAGGCTGACTTCGTCGTCCGAACGCTTGAGGTTTTTGCGGAAAAAGGTCGAAAGGTACTGCACCAGCTCACAGGCCCGGTCCCCATCACGACGGATCACCGCCACCAGCGTATTCAGGGCGTTGAACAGGAAATGCGGATTGACCTGCGCATGCAGCAATTTGATTTCCGACTGCGCCAGCAGCTGCGTGTGGCGCTCATACTGGCCGGCCATGATCTGTGCGGATAACAGGTTGGCGATACCTTCACCCAGCGTGCGGTTGATGGTGCTGAACAAACGGCTCTTCGGCTCGTAGAGCTTGATGGTGCCAATCACCCGCTGGTTCTCACCACGCAACGGGATCACCAGCGTCGAACCCAGTTTGCAGTTGGCGTTGATCGAGCAGCTGTAGGAAAGCTCATTGCCGTCGGCGTAAACCACTTCGTTGTTGTCGATCGCGCGGTGCGAATGCTTTGATGAGATCGGCGTGCCCGGCAGGTGGTGATCGTCGCCGATACCGATAAACGCCAACAGCTTCTCACGGTCGGTTATCGCGACCGCACCAATCCCCAACTCCTGATAGAGCACCCGCGCCACCCGCATGCTGTTTTCCTGATCGAACCCCTGGCGCAAGATGCCTTCAGTACGTTCGGCAATTTTCAGTGCCTTGGCGGAGAACGCGCCGGTGTATTTCTCGAACATCGCCCGCCTGTCCAACAGGATCTGCATAAACATCGCCGCCCCCAGCGTGTTAGCAATCAGCATTGGCAAAGCAATGTGTTCCACCAGCCGCAGCGCCTCGTCAAACGGCCGTGCAATCGCCAGGATAATCGCCATTTGCAGCACTTCGGTCACCAATGCCACCCCGGCGACAAACAAGGGGTTAAACAGTAGGTCGATACGCCGCCGGCGCATGGCGATGCTGTGCACCAGCCCGCCCACCAACCCTTCCGCCACGGTAGAGACCGCACAGGCGATGTCGGTCATGCCGCCCAGCGTGTAGCGATGCAAGCCCCCGGTCAAACCCACCAGGAACCCTACCGAAGGCCCCCCCAACAGGCCGCCCAGCACGGCGCCGATCGCGCGAGTGTTGGCAATCGATCCTTCGACATGCAGCCCGAAATAGGTGCCCATGATGCAAAACACCGAGAAAATGACATAGCACAATAGCTTGTGCGGCAGGCGGATAGTCACCTGTGTCAGCGGAATGAATAACGGGGTTTTACTCAGTAAATAAGCAATGACAAGGTAGACGCACATCTGCTGTAACAGCAGCAGAACCTGGCTAAATTCAAACATGGCAGCAGCTCATCCCTTAACAAAACAGATGCAGAACGCCGGGTTTCCGGTCTGATTATAAGCTGGCGATTAAAGCATGCGACGGGGAAAAAAACAGTGATGCAGGCAAGGCTTCCGGGGAAAGCAATGCAGCCGGCCCACCGGGGGCCGGCGCAAAATCATTATGGCAGCACTTTCGCTGACAGAATGACGATAGGTTTACTTGGAACGTTTTGGTATGGCCCCACGTTGCCGGTCGGCGCCTGGGAAATTTTATCTACCACGTCCATGCCTTTAACCACCTTGCCAAACACCGCGTAACCGAAATCGCGCTGGCCGTGATCCAGGAAGGCGTTATCCGCCACGTTCAGGAAGAACTGGCTGGTAGCACTGTCTTTATCGGCGGTACGCGCCATCGAAATAGTGCCACGCAGGTTACGCAGGCCATTATCCGCTTCGTTCTTGATCGGTGCCTGGGTGGATTTTTGCTGCATATCGGCAGTAAAGCCGCCGCCCTGAACCATAAAGCCCGGGATCACGCGGTGGAAAATAGTGTTGTTGTAGTAGCCGCTGTTCACGTAGTCGATGAAGTTCTTGGTGGAAACCGGAGCCTTCTGACTGTCGAGCGCCAATTCGATATTCCCTGCTGAGGTGGTCAGCATGACATGAGTTTCACCGGCAGCGAGCGCAGCGGGTGCCATTGCTGTCAGGGAACACAGCGCAACGAGGGTCACTAAAGTACGTTTGAACATTAACGGGTCCTTTCTCTAAGAGACAAACAACGGAAAAGCGCTTTGATTCTAAAGAGCTGAACCTGCGAGTGCCAGCCATTTACCTATATTTACGCAATTGTGGGACTTATCTCAGCCAGCCCCGAATTTTACTGCCAAAAGTATGATCGCCTTAGACCTTTTTGCCAACTGCATCACGCATTTTTTGCCCTTTTTACGCCTTGCTCGCTTTTTGCGACACAACTCCCGGTTTCATTTCCTGTTCCGGTTAATCTAAAGAAATGAGAGCGCTCTCATTTTAAGAATGACAGCGAAAGTAACGAATATCCGCCGGCATTGCCGCCGCGCAATAACAGGAGAAATAATGTGAGTGAATTGATGACTGAAATCAGCCCCGATTTTGAAAGCACCATCATGGAGCTGCTGGTGTTCTCCGGTGGTGCCCGCAGCAGTGCGTTGATGGCCTTGCAGCAGGCACGTGCCGGTGACTTTACCGCCTCAGCCAAGCACATGGCCGAGTCCAAACAGTCGGTGAAAAAGGCGCATCTTATCCAGACCCAACTGATCGGCATGGATGAAGGCTGCGGCAAACTGGCCATCAACCTGATTACCGTTCATGCCCAGGATCATCTGATGAACGCCATGGTGATCCAGGATCTGGCGGATGACATGATTGAACTCTACCGCCGCCAGGCCCAGATGGAGGTTCGCACATGAGCGCCTTGAAAATCGCCGTGATCGGCGGCGGCAGCAGTTACACGCCAGAATTGGTTGATGGGCTGATCCAACGTATCGAAGAACTGCCGGTGACCGAACTGGCGCTGGTAGATGTTGAACCCGGCCGCGAAAAGGTAGAGATCATTGCCGCGCTGACCGAACGCATGCTGGCACGCCATGGCCTGGAGCAGGTCAAAGTCAGCGTGCATTTCGAGCTGGATGAGGCTATTCGGGACGCGAACTTCGTCCTGACCCAGTTCCGCGTCGGCCAGTTGCCGGCACGCGCCGCCGACGAGCGCTTGGGGCTGAAATACGATCTGATAGGCCAGGAAACCACCGGCGTCGGCGGCTTTGCCAAGGCGCTGCGCACCATACCGGTGATGCTGGATATCGCCCGCAGAGTGGAAAAACTGGCGCCGGATGCCTGGATCATCAACTTCACCAACCCGGCCGGCATCGTTACCGAAGCGGTCTCACGTTACACCAAAGCGAAAATCATCGGGCTGTGTAACGTACCGATCAGCATGCACCATATGATTGCCAACATGCTGAAAAGCCCTTCTCAAGAAATACAGCTGCAATTTGCCGGGCTGAACCATATGGTCTGGGTTCATCAGGTGCTGCAAAAGGGGCAAGACGTCACCGGTAAGGTGATCGACATGCTGTGCGATGGTGCCGCGTTGACCATGAACAACATCAAGGAAGAGCCTTGGCAGCCGGACTTCCTGCGCGCCGTAGGGGCAATCCCTTGCCCGTACCACCGCTATTTCTACCAAACCAAAGAGATGCTGGCCGAAGAAATTGCCGCGGCGGCCGAGCGCGGCACCCGTGCCGAGCAGGTGATGAAAGTAGAGAAAGAGCTGTTTGAGCTGTATGCCGATCCACACCTCGACAGCAAACCGGAACAATTAAGTTTCCGCGGCGGATCATATTATTCGGAAGTCGCGCTGGAGCTAATTCGTGCGATCCATAATAATCTCGGCACGCAATTAGTCGTCAATACTGCAAACCGTGGTGCCATTCGCGGTTTACCGGACGATGCTGTGATAGAAACCAACTGTATTGTCGATGCTCAGGGTGCCCATCCGCTGACCTTCGGCACGCTGCCGGATTCCATGCATGCGCTGACTCAACAGGTGAAAGCCTACGAGCGTCTGACTATCGAAGCCGCAGTGCATGGCGATCGCCGTAGTGGTCTGCTGGCGTTGGTGACCAATCCGCTGGTCGGTAATGCCAATGTGGCCCAGCCGCTGCTGGATGAAGTGTTGGCGGTGAATGCGCCTTATCTGCCACAGTTTAAATAACCACCGGGCCAGCCGCGGTTGCTGATACATTGCTATAACTAATCTGTAGGGGGTCGATACGTCGACCCCATTTTTGTCGTAATCAGGAGTCGGATGATGGTGACACTGGAAGATGTCGCAGCCTTGGCGGGCGTGTCCCGCGCCACCGTGTCC
This sequence comes from Serratia sp. AXJ-M, assembly GCF_046531865.1. Taxonomy (NCBI): domain Bacteria; kingdom Pseudomonadati; phylum Pseudomonadota; class Gammaproteobacteria; order Enterobacterales; family Yersiniaceae; genus Serratia; species Serratia sp. AXJ-M. The sequence goes on from NZ_CP059394.1 coordinate 4,915,749, forward strand.
CGCGTAGTGAATGGCGACACCAACGTTAAAGGGCAGACCCGCGAGAAAGTGGAACGCGCGGTGGCCCAGCTCGGTTACACCCCCAACCCTGCAGCACGCGCACTGGCCTCCAGCCACAGCAATACCCTCGGGCTGGTCACGACCTCATATCGCGGCGGCTTCTTCGGCGCGCTGATGGACTTCGTGCAAACCGAAGCAGAATCCCATGGCAAACAGTTACTGGTGACCCAGGGCCGCAACAGCGCCGAAAACGAATGGCAGGCGATTCAACGGCTGTTCAGTCTGCGTTGCGACGGTGTGATCCTCCATGTCCGCTTCCTCAGCGACGACCAACTGCGTCAGTTGGCAACAGAGCAACGCCCTTTTATCTTGCTCGATCGTCTGGTGCCCGGTCTGGAAGACCGCTGCGTCACTTTCGATCATCCGCGCGCCAGCCGCATGGCGACCCAACAGTTGATTGATGCCGGCCACCGACACATCGCCTGCATCAGCGGCCCCCGCGATCGCCCCTCCAGCCACTTGCGCCTGCAGGGATTTGAACAGGCAATGCAGGCTGCGCACATCAAACCGGTTGCCTGCGTCGAAGGGCTGTACGATTTGGAAAGCGGCTATCGCTGCGCCGATCTGCTGTTGCAAATGAAAACCACGCCTACCGCTATCTATTGCTGCAACGAAGAAATGGCCATCGGCGCGCTGCTGGCAATCAACGAACATCGCCTACGGGTTCCGCAAGATATCTCGCTGATCTGTTACGACAGCGGCGAACGTGCACCTTTCGTTCGACCGGCGCTGACCAGCGTACATTTCCCGATTACCGAAATGGCGCAATACGCGGCAAGGCGGCTGATTGATCCGACCACGCCAGAGGTCAGCTTCTCACCGATCGTCATCAGTCGAGATTCCATCGTGACGGTGAGCTAACAGATCACAAAAATATTTCACCACCGCTCATTCATTGCATCAAAAAATCGACAGCCATCACAAAAACTCCCGTTGTCTGTGCTAGGATCCGCTCCCTGGTGGCCTGATCGGGACTTTTTTCTGCTTTTGCCAGGAAAAGCCAGCGGCCTTAATCCAGCGTTATACCCTATGAATTTCAAATTGCAGCTAGACGCCCAACTTACTCATCCCCTGGAGCTTACTTAGGTAAGTGACTGGGGGGAGTTAGTGCAGGTAACAACGCTGCGGTTTGAAAGGCGACGGGAATAATCCTAACAGACATAATCAGGCCTATATAATGAATGACAGCAACCGTCTACGGCTTACCTGGATCAGCTATTTTTCTTACGCGCTGACCGGTGCTTTAGTTATCGTCACAGGGATGGTGATGGGGAACATTGCAGAGTACTTTAATCTGCCGGTTTCCAGCATGAGCAATACCTTTACCTTTCTTAACGCCGGTATTTTGATTTCGATCTTCCTCAATGCCTGGCTGATGGAAATCATCCCGCTGAAACGTCAATTGATGTTCGGCTTTGTGCTGATGGTGCTGGCTGTCGCCGGGTTGATGGTCGGCAAAAGCCTGACCATGTTCTCGTTGTGCATGTTCGTCCTTGGCGTGGTCAGCGGTATCACCATGTCGATAGGCACCTTCTTGATCACCCATATGTACGCCGGCCGCCAACGCGGTTCGCGCCTGCTGTTCACTGACTCCTTCTTCAGCATGGCCGGGATGATCTTCCCGATTGTTGCCGCAATGCTGCTGGCTCGTCAGATCGGCTGGTACTGGGTGTACGCCTGCATCGGCCTGCTGTATGTAGGTATCTTTGTGCTGACCCTGTTCTCCGAGTTCCCGGTGCTGGGCAACAAAGGCGCCGACGCCGGCCAGCCGGTAGCGAAAGAAAAATGGGGTATCGGCGTGCTGTTCCTGTCGATCGCCGCACTGTGCTACATCCTCGGCCAGCTTGGTTTCATCCAGTGGGTGCCGGAATACGCCACCAAGTCATTCGGTATGGATATCAGCCAGGCCGGTAAACTGGTGAGCGATTTCTGGACCTCATACATGGTGGGCATGTGGGTGTTCAGCTTTATTCTGCGCTTCTTCGATTTGCAGCGCATCGTCACCATTCTGGCCGCTTTGGCGACCGGTGCGATGTACATGTTCGTCAGCACCGACAATCCGGAACACCTGGGCTACTACATTATGGCTCTGGGCTTCGTCTCCAGCGCGATCTACACCACGTTGATCACTCTGGGCTCGCTGCAGACCAAGGTTTCTTCACCGAAACTGGTTAACTTCATCCTGACCTGCGGCACCATCGGCACCATGCTGACCTTCGTGGTCACCGGCCCGATCGTAGCGAAAGGCGGCGCGCATGCAGCGCTGACTACCGCTAACGGCCTGTACCTGGCGGTATTCGTCATGTGTCTGCTGCTCGGTTTCGTGACCAAGCACCGCAGCCACGGTCACGTGACGCACTAACCTGCCGACGTGATGTAAAAAGGGCGCCTTGGCGCCCTTTTTTTATGCTGCAACCGGTGCCTTAACGCCGGAAATCCACCTTCTCATCCTGTGCCAGATACAGCGTGGTTTCGGCTGGCTGAGTCTCGGCAATCACCGCCCCCTGCCGTATCGAATAGCGCACCGGCGTCTGTCGACGCACCGCGTCAAAACCGCTTTCCGCCGGCAGAATCACCAGGTTGGCACTGTTCCCTGCCGCCAGGCCGTAATCGGTCAGGTTCAACGTCCGGGCACTGTGGCTGGTGATCAGTTTCAGCCCGTCGTCGATCTGGCCGTATCCCATCAGTTGGCACACATGCAGCCCCATATGCAGCACCTGCAGCATGTTGGCGGTCCCCAGCGGGTACCAGGGGTCGAACACATCGTCATGACCAAAGCAGACGTTGATATTCGCCTCCAGCATCTCTTTCACCCGGGTGATGCCGCGCCGCTTCGGGTAGCTGTCGAAGCGCCCCTGCAGGTGGATATTCACCAGCGGGTTAGCAACAAAGTTGATGCCTGACATTTTCAGCAGGCGGAACAGCCGTGAAGCATAAGCGCCATTGTAAGAGTGCATCGCCGTGGTATGGCTGGCGGTCACCCTGGCACCCATGTCCAGCTTCAGCGCCAGCGCCGCTACGGTCTCGACAAATCGCGACTGTTCGTCGTCAATCTCATCGCAGTGAACATCCACCAGCCGATCGTATTTCTGCGCCAGAGCAAACGCCTTGTGCAGCGACTCCACGCCGTATTCCCGGGTGAATTCAAAGTGCGGAATGGCCCCTACCACATCGGCACCCAACCGCAGCGCCTCTTCCAACAGGGCTTCGCCGTTGGGATAAGACATGATGCCCTCCTGCGGGAAGGCGACGATTTGCAGCGTAACCCAGGGGGCCACTTCCTGCTTCACTTCCAGCATCGCACGTAGCGCCGTCAGGGTCGGGTCCGAGACGTCAACATGGGTACGCACGTACTGCACGCCGTTGGCGATCTGCCATTTCAGCGTCTGCCAGGCGCGTTGCTTGACGTCCTCATGGGTCAGCAGTGCCTTGCGTTCCGCCCAGCGTTCAATGCCTTCAAACAGGGTACCTGACTGGTTCCAGGCCGGTTGCCCGGCGGTTTGGGTGGTATCCAGATGGATATGCGGCTCGACAAATGCCGGCTGCGCCAGCCCGCCCTGCGCATCCAGCACGTCGTTGCGCCACTCCTGCCCTTCCGGCTGCGGCACGATATGAGCGATGCGCCCCTGTTCAATGGCCAGTTGCCACAGCCCTTCATGCCCGCTTAAACGCAGGTTATCGATAAACTTCAATGGACTCTTGGCCACGCTTCACCTCTGCTGTTCCAGCCTGTTTTATTCATCATACTGGCAGCGGATCAGACTGACAAAGCGCCCTTGCGGTTATTACCCCACCCCTTACTCCCAAATAAGTAGAATTCGCATTAACTGGCTCGTTTCAGCTAAAGGTGAATAAAAACCGCAACTTATCAAATATCGATAAAAATCATCCATATACCACATAAGAGGTATATGGAGGGGCGATTGATTTGCATCAATAAATTGCCCGTAGGGAGGAATAAGGTAACGCTAGGAAATCAGAATTTTGAGGCAATAATGAGCAGAGTCAAACTTGCTGTCATCGGTAACGGCATGGTCGGCCACCGGTTTATCGAAGATCTGTTGGAAAAAGCAGACAAAGACCAGTTCGACATCACCGTATTTTGTGAAGAACCGCGCATCGCCTACGACCGCGTGCACCTGTCTTCTTATTTCTCCCACCACACCGCCGAAGAGCTCTCGCTGGTTCGCGAAGGCTTTTACGAAAAACAGGGCGTAAAAGTGCTGGTCGGCGAGCGGGCCATCACCATCAACCGCAGTGAAAAAGTTATTCACTCCAACACCGGCCGCACGGTGTACTACGACAAGCTGATCATGGCCACCGGCTCTTACCCGTGGATCCCACCGATCAAGGGTTCAGACAGCCAAGACTGTTTCGTCTACCGCACCATTGAAGATCTCAACGCCATCGAAGCCTGCGCACGCCGCAGCAAACGCGGTGCCGTAGTCGGTGGCGGCCTGCTCGGTCTGGAGGCCGCAGGCGCGCTGAAAAGCCTGGGCGTAGAAACCCACGTCATTGAGTTTGCGCCGGTACTGATGGCAGAACAGCTGGATCCGATGGGCGGCGATCAGCTACGTCGTAAAATCGAACGCATGGGCGTCAAAGTCCATACCGGCAAAAATACCCAGGAAATCGTCAACGGCGGGGAGCAGGCGCGCAAGACCATGCAGTTCGCCGACGGCACCGCACTGGAAGTCGACTTTATCGTCTTCTCCACCGGTATCCGTGCCCAGGACAAACTGGCCCATCAGTGTGGGCTAGCCACCGCACGCCGGGGCGGTATCGTGATTAACGACAGTTGCCAAACTTCAGATCCGGACGTTTACGCCATCGGCGAATGCGCCTCATGGCGCGATCGCACCTTCGGCCTGGTTGCACCGGGCTATAAAATGGCACAGGTAACGGCTGACCATCTGCTGGGGCGCGAAAACACCTTCCTGGGCGCAGACATGAGCGCCAAGCTGAAATTGCTGGGTGTAGACGTCGGCGGCATCGGTGATGCCCATGGCCGCACCGAAGGGGCGCGCAGCTACGTTTATCTGGATGAAAGCAAAGAAATTTATAAACGTATCGTCGTCAGCGCAGACAACAAGACCCTGCTCGGCGCAGTGCTGGTGGGCGACACCAGTGACTACGGCAACCTGCTGCAGCTGGCGTTAAACGCCATCGAACTGCCGGAAAACCCGGACGGTCTGATCCTGCCGTCGCACGCAGGCAGCAAGCCGGCGATTGGCGTCGAGTCACTGCCGGAAACCGCGCAAATCTGCTCCTGCTTCGACGTCAGCAAAGGCGATATCATCAAGGCGGTCAGCATGGGCTGCCACACCGTCGCCGCCATCAAGTCTGAAACCAAGGCCGGTACCGGCTGCGGTGGCTGTATTCCTCTGATCACCCAGGTGCTGAATGCCGAACTGACCAAACAGGGCATCGAAGTCAACCATCACCTGTGCGAGCACTTTGCTTATTCACGCCAGGAGCTCTACCACCTGATCCGCGTCGAAGGCATCAAATCCTTCGACGAACTGCTGGCCAAATACGGCAAGGGTTACGGCTGCGAAGTGTGTAAACCTACCGTTGGCTCACTGCTGGCCTCCTGCTGGAATGAGTACGTGCTCAAACCGCAACATACGCCGCTGCAGGACACTAACGACAACTTCCTCGGCAATATCCAGAAAGACGGCACTTATTCGGTGATCCCACGCTCCGCCGGCGGTGAAATCACGCCGGACGGTTTGATGGCGGTCGGCCAGATCGCCAAGGAATATAATCTGTACACCAAGATGACCGGCTCTCAGCGCATCGGCATGTTCGGCGCGCAAAAAGACGACCTGCCGGCCATTTGGAGCAAACTGATTGCCGCCGGTTTTGAAACCGGCCACGCCTACGCCAAGGCGCTGCGCATGTCGAAAACCTGCGTTGGCAGCACCTGGTGCCGCTATGGCGTCGGCGACAGCGTCGGGTTTGGCGTCAAGCTGGAACACCGCTACAAAGGCATTCGCACCCCGCACAAAATGAAGTTTGGCGTTTCCGGTTGCACCCGTGAATGCGCCGAGGCGCAGGGCAAGGACGTCGGCATTATCGCCACCGAAAACGGCTGGAACCTGTACGTCTGCGGTAACGGCGGCATGAAGCCGCGCCACGCCGATCTGCTGGCGGCTGACCTCGACAGCGTGACGCTGGAGCACTACCTCGATCGCTTTATGATGTTCTATATCCGCACCGCCGATAAGCTGCAGCGCACCTCGGTATGGCTGGAAAGCCTGGAAGGCGGCATCGATTACCTGCGCAAAGTGATCATTGACGACAAACTGGGCATCAACGCTCAACTGGAAGCCGAAATCGCCCGCCTGCGCGATGCGGTGATCTGCGAGTGGAAAGAAACCGTTGAGCACCCCGAATCTCAGGTCCGCTTCGCCCACTTTATCAACAGTAGCCAGCGCGATCCGAACGTCCAGGTGGTCGCCGAACGCGAGCAGCACCGCCCGGCCCGTCCGGATGAACGCATTCCCGTCACCCTGTTGGAAACCGAGGAGAACAACGCATGAGCCAGTGGACAACCCTTTGCCCTATCAGCGATATCCTGCCAGGTACCGGCGTGTGTGCCCTGATTGGCGACCAACAGGTGGCCATCTTCCGCCCCTACGCCGACGATCAGGTCTTTGCCATCAGCAATATTGATCCCTTCGCCCAGGCCAGCGTGTTATCACGCGGGCTGATCGCCGAACATCAGGGTGAGCTGTGGGTCGCCAGCCCGTTAAAAAAACAACATTTCCGCCTGCACGACGGTTACTGTCTGGAAGATGACAGCCGCTCCGTCGCGCATTTCGCCAGCCGGGTTTTGGACGGCATGGTGCAGGTCGCGGCCTGATATTTCTACTTTAACCTCAGGGGAAGCAGCATGTTCACCGATACCATCAACAAATGCGCCGCCAATGCGGCGCGCATCGTCCGGCTGGCAAAACACAGCCCGCTGGGCTTTTGGATCAGCTCGGCAATGGCCGGGGCCTACGTCGGCCTCGGCATCATTTTGATCTTCACCCTCGGCAATCTGGTCGATCCCTCCCTGCGTCCGCTGGTGATGGGGGCCACCTTCGGCATCGCGCTGACGCTGGTGATCATCGCCGGTTCCGAACTGTTCACCGGCCACACCATGTTCCTGACGCTCGGCGTCAAGGCCGGCACCATCACGCAGGGCCAAATGTGGGCGGTCTTGCCGCAGACCTGGTTAGGCAACCTGTTGGGCTCGGTGCTGGTGGCGCTGATGTACTATTACGGCGGCGGCAGCCTGTTGCCGGTGGACACCAGTCTGGTACACACCGCGGCGTTGGCAAAAACCACCGCACCGGCGGAAGTGCTGTTCTTCAAGGGTGTGCTGTGTAACTGGCTGGTCTGCCTGGCGATTTGGATGGCGATCCGCGTGGAAGGTGCCGCCAAGTTCATCGCCATCTGGTGGTGTCTGCTGGCCTTTATCGCTTCCGGCTATGAACACTCGGTTGCCAATATGACGCTGTTCGCCCTTTCCTGGTTCGGCCATCACAGCGAAGCCTATACCCTGAGTGGCATCGGCCATAACCTGCTGTGGGTGACGCTGGGTAATATCCTGTCCGGCTCGGTGCTGATGGGCCTGGGCTACTGGTACGCCACACCGCGTGCCGAACGGCCGCAGGCTGAAAAAGCCGTAACGCGTCAAGCCGCATAATATTCCGGGGCGCTTTGCGCCCCACTGCTGATTGCCCCGAGGATTGCCGATGGATTACCTGCCGATTTTCTGCCAACTGCAACACAAAGCCTGCCTGCTGGTCGGTGGCGGCGAGATTGCCGAACGCAAAGCCCGTTTGCTGCTGGATGCCGGCGCGGCGTTGACCGTCAACGCCTGCAGCTTCAGCCCGCAATTTCACGAATGGGCCGCGCTTGGCCGGGTCACGCTGGCAGAAGGCGAGTTCAGCGCGGCATTGCTGGCGGAAAAGTGGCTGGTGATCGCCGCCACCGATCGCGTGGAAGTCAACGCGTTGGTGTATCAATGCGCCAACCAGCAACGGGTGTTCTGCAACGTCGTGGATGATCCCAAGCGCGCCAGCTTTATCATGCCATCGATTATCGATCGCTCGCCGATTATGGTCGCGGTGTCTTCCGGCGGTAAAGCGCCGGTGCTGGCGCGGCTGTTACGAGAAAAACTGGAGGCCATGCTGCCTCAGCACCTTGGCAAGCTGGCACAACTGGGCGGCTCATTGCGCCAACGGGTAAAAAAACACTTCTCTGACATCGGCACACGCCGTCGTTTTTGGGAAAAACTGTTTGCCCACGACCGCCTGGCGCAGTCTTTGGCCAATGATGACCAACCGCTGGCGGATCGGCAGATCGAGGAGCTGTTTAGCCATCAACAGCAACAATGCGGTGAAGTGGTACTGGTGGGTGCCGGACCGGGTGACGCTGGCCTGTTGACCCTGAAAGGTTTGCAGCAGATCCAGCAGGCTGACGTGGTGGTTTATGACCGCCTGGTCTCCGATGAGGTCATGACGCTGGTGCGTCGCGATGCCGAGCGCATTTTCGTCGGCAAACGTGCCGGCAACCATTGCGTGCCGCAAGATCAGATTAACCAAATCCTGCTCGAGCAGGCGCAACAAGGTAAGCGCGTGGTACGACTGAAAGGCGGTGACCCATTCATCTTTGGCCGCGGCGGCGAAGAGTTGGAAACGTTGGCCGACGCCAATATTCCGTTCTCGGTGGTGCCGGGCATTACCGCGGCTTCCGGTTGCTCAGCCTACAGCGGTATTCCCCTCACCCATCGCGACCATGCGCAAAGCGTACGCCTGGTGACGGGGCACGCCAAGCGCGATGGCGGGTTAAACTGGTCAACGCTGGCCGCCGGGCAGCAAACGTTGGTGTTTTACATGGGCCTGACGCAGGCGGCAGAGATCCAACGCCAACTGATCGCGCACGGTATGCCGGCCTCCACCCCGGTGGCGCTGGTAGAAAACGGCACCTCTTGTCGTCAAAGGGTGATCGAAGGGGAACTGAACCAGCTGGGAACCCTGGCCATGCGAGCTGCCAGCCCAAGTTTGATCATCGTCGGCAGCGTGGTGAGCCTGCGCAGCAAGCTGAACTGGTTCTCCAGCCAGGAATCACCACAGCCACTGGCGCAAATGGCTTGATTCAGACGTAAAAAAAGCGGCCAATGGCCGCTTTTCTTTTATGGCGAGGATCACTGTGGCGACACGAAGCCAACCGCCTGGTAAACCTTGGCCAACGTTTCCTGTGCACGCGCACGAGCCTTGGCCGCACCGTCACGCATCACCTGCTGCAGCAAGGCCTCGTCATTGCGGAAACGGTGGTAACGCTCCTGCAGCTCACCCAGCATGCCTGATACCGCTTCGGCTACCGCACCTTTCAGGTGGCCGTACATCTGGCCTTCAAACTCGGCTTCCAACTGAGCGATGCTCTTGCCGGTCACACCGGCGAGAATATCCAGCAGGTTTGATACCCCTGCCTTGTTCGCCACGTCGTAACGCACTACCGGCGGCTCTTCGGAGTCAGTCATCGCACGTTTGATTTTCTTGCTCACCGCTTTCGGATCTTCCAGCAGGCCAATCACGTTGTTGCGGTTATCGTCCGACTTGGACATTTTCTTGGTCGGCTCTTGCAGCGACATCACGCGAGCGCCGGACTTAGGAATAAACGGCTCAGGGACTTTGAACACGTCACCGTACAGCGCATTGAAACGCTGACCAATGTCACGGCTCAGTTCCAGATGTTGCTTCTGGTCTTCACCGACCGGAACCTGGTTGGTCTGGTACAGCAGGATATCCGCCGCCATCAGCACCGGGTAGCTGAACAGGCCGGCGTTGATGTTTTCCGCATAGCGTGCGGATTTGTCTTTGAACTGGGTCATGCGGCTCAGTTCGCCGAAATAGGTATAGCAGTTCAACACCCAGCTCAGTTGCGTATGCTCCGGCACGTGAGACTGTACGAAGATGGTGCTCTTTTGCGGATCGATGCCGCAGGCCAGATACAGCGCCAGCGTGTCCAGCGTAGCTTTGCGCAGTTTTTCTGCGTCCTGACGTACGGTGATCGCATGCAAATCAACGATGCAGTAGATGCAGTCATAATCGTCCTGCATTTTCTCCCACTGACGCAGGGCACCCATGTAGTTGCCAATGGTCAGTTCACCGGACGGCTGTGCGCCGCTAAATACGATGGGCTTACTCATGTTTAAATTTCCTGATTCTCTAAAGATGACAGCCCAAGAGCGGGCAACAAATCGGCAAAGCGCTCCAACACGCGGTCGGGATGGCTCAGGGCAATCGCCTCGCCGTAGTTATAACCATAGGTCAGCGCGGCGCTAGGGCAGCCAGCCGCCTGCGCCGCCTGAATATCGTTGCGGGAATCGCCCACAAACAGCAACTCGTTGGTGCGCAGGCCCAATTTGCCGAGGACCAGATACAGCGGTGCCGGGTGCGGTTTCTTTTCCACCACGTCATCGCCGCCGATAATCAGCGAAAAGTCATCGAGAATGCCCAATGCGGCCAACAGTGGTGCGACAAACGGCGTCGGTTTGTTGGTCACCAGCGCCATGGGATACCCTTGCGCAGCTAATTGGGCCAGCGTTTCCTTCACCTGCGGAAACAGACGGCTGCCGCTGTCCACGGTTTGCGCATAGAAGTGATCAAAACGTTCGCGCAGTTGTTGGCAGTGTTCCGGGGTGGCTTCCACCTCAGCCCAGCGCAGCGCGCGTTGTACCAGCACGTCTGCGCCATTGCCAATCCAGGTGCTGACCCGGTCTTCGCCGGCCTGCGGCAGACCCATTTCCGCCAGCGCCATATCAATAGCGGCCGCCAATCCCGGCGCGCTGTCTACCAGCGTGCCATCGAGATCAAAGGCCAGAGCGCGGATGGCACTAAAATCAGCCATGCGTCACCTTCGCCAGTTCGCTACGCATATCATCAATCACCCGGCGATAGTCCGGCTTGCCGAAGATGGCTGAACCGGCGACAAACATGTCTGCACCGGCTGCGGCGATTTCGGCGATGTTGTCGACTTTCACGCCGCCATCCACTTCCAAACGGATATCGCGACCGCTTTCGTCGATCAGCTTGCGCACCTGGCGCAGCTTATCCAAAGTGCCGTGGATAAACGACTGGCCGCCAAAGCCAGGGTTGACCGACATCAGCAGGATCACGTCGATTTTGTCCATCACGTAATCGAGATAGCTCAGCGGCGTCGCCGGGTTGAATACCAAGCCGGCTTTACAGCCGTGCTCTTTAATCAATTGAATGGTGCGATCGACGTGTTCGGAGGCTTCCGGATGGAAAGAGATGTAACTGGCACCCGCTGCGGCGAAGTCCGGCACTATGCGGTCTACCGGCTTCACCATCAGATGCACGTCAATCGGTGCGGTGATGCCGTAGTTACGCAGCGCCTGACAAACCATCGGCCCGATGGTCAGATTGGGAACGTAGTGGTTATCCATCACGTCGAAGTGCACTACGTCGGCACCTGCGGCCAGCACGTTGGCTGTGTCTTCACCCAGGCGAGCAAAATCTGCCGACAAAATGGACGGGGCAATCAAAAATTTTTTCATCCGCTATCTCCAAACGTAGGGTTCGAATTTGTTATACGCCGGGGCGTAACCCCGGTTTAACGATAAAGCGCCAAAAGTTCATTCACTTTGCTGCGGCCGAGAATATTGCGGCTGATGGTGCGACGCGCTTTCACAACAAACAGCGAGGCGTGCTGATACCAGTCACGCGTCAGTTCGGTATCGTGGTTGGAAATCAATACCGGCACCTGGCTTTCTACTGAAAGCTGATGTGCCATCAACGCCAGGCTTTGTTGATCGGCCATGCTGAAGCTGTTGGTGTGGTAGGCGGTAAAATTCGCCGTCGCCGATAATGGCGCATACGGCGGATCGCAATACACCACGGTACCACGCTCGGCTTTTGCCATGGTATCCCGGTAATGCTCGCAGACAAAAGTGGCGTTGCGGGATTTTTCGGCGAACCAGTACAGCTCTTCTTCCGGGAAGTACGGTTTCTTGTAACGTCCAAAGGGAACGTTGAACTCGCCACGCAGGTTATATCGGCACAGACCGTTATAGCAGTGGCGGTTCAGATAAAGAAACAGCAGCGCGCGGCGATAAGGATCGGCACTAGTATTGAACTGTTCGCGCAGCAGGTAAAACTGATCCGACTTATTGAATTCATCGGTGAAAAGAAGGCGGGCATCACGCACGAAGTCATCCGTACGCAGCTTAACGATGTTATACAGGTTAATAAGATCGCTGTTGATGTCGGCGAGAATATAGGCATCGTATTCCGTGTTCAGAAAGACTGAACCCGCACCCACGAAGGGCTCGATTAAGCAGTCGCCTGCTGGCAGATGACGACGAATCTCGTCCACCAGCGGGTATTTTCCACCAGCCCATTTTAAAAAAGCGCGGTTTTTCTTCATGCCGTCAATTAGCTACTTATTATACAATTCAGAGCGGCGGATTGTACTCTGTTTCAGACAGCACATCAGCGCACAAATTTAAGTGATTGATACCCTTAATACTTCAAGCCGCAGCATCGTTGGCCACGCACGGTTATTTGTGCCTGTTTCCAGGCAACTTCAGTCATCTGTCGCGGGTTAACTGGCGCACCCCGATTAACATGGGCGCAGCATGCTGCGCCCCTTAATGTCTGAAACCCCTGCTCTTGCCGTCTGACTGCAGCTTGAAATCTACCGGGTTACTTTTTCAGTTCTTGCTGTACCTGGCGTACAGGTCGAACCCATGGTTTTTTCGCCTGAACATCCGCCGGCAGCGTCGCGATTGCGCGCTTCGCTTCTGCCGAAGAGGCATAGTTGCCACTCACCAGCACATACCAAGGTTTACCGTCACGCTGGGTTGCGTACACCAGATAATGCTGCAGTTTCTGCTGCTTGGCGTAGGCATTGAGCGTATCGGAACGCGAGGCACTGCTCAGTTGCAGAGTGTAATGGCCTGCCGGTGCAGATTGCAGCGAACCCGCGTTGCCGCTTACGGCTCCCGCCTTGGCACTTGCCGCTCCCGCTTTGGCGGAAGAGGTCGGCGCCGGTGTATACACCGTGGTTGGCGCTTTGTGCTGCGAGGTCGTAGCCGTCGGCTTGCTGACGGTTTTTGCCGGCGTTTTGTGTTGCTGTGGCGCCGTTCCCTGAACCGGGCGTACGGTTTCTTTCGCCGTTGCGCCATTCATCAGAGTCGCAGGAGCCGTCGGCAGGGTCGAAGCCGGCCCCGTCATGCCCTGCGTCGCGGTATCAATCTGCCCCTGCTGGGCCGACAGCGCGTCCGACATATTGCCCGGCAAATCGACCCGTTGCTGCGCGCCGCCCTGCGGCTGCTGCGGTTGCGCTTCCGTCGGGGTGCTGGCGATCGGTGGAACGCTGACGGTTTGCGGCTGCGAACTGCTGCTCACACCGTTATTGTCATTGGTGTCGGTAGTACCACCCGGAACGCCGGAATTACCGGCCGTCAGCGACGAAGAACCGGACAGGTTAATGTCTTTGGCCGCGCCATTTTGCGCGCCTTCCTGGGCCGCTTCATGCTTGGTTGGCGCTTTTAGCGCCGAGCCAATGCCGACAATCAGCAATAACAGCACCAAAATACCGATACCAATCATTAAATGCTGACGCGAAACGGCAAAACGCGGTCCCGGAGCCGGTTTGCGCGAACGTGCAGGACGACGATCGCTGCTATCAGGTCTGAGATCGTCTTCCGGTTTAAACTCATCCATCTGAAACCCTCCAACTAGAGGCAAAAGCCCACCACTGTAGATCTACCGTGGCACGGGCAGATTAACCCGATGATGTCAAAGCGACGCCATGCCTGCTTTGCATATAATTAATATAGATGTAAACGGCGGCTAAGCCACTGTTACTTCGTCCGATTTACTTAGGCATTCCCTGCAGGAAGGCAAGCTGCGATGGAAGCAAGCACCATTTCATGCCCAACTCCGCCGCGGACTTCCGCCTGGCCAATGGCCGTCGGCAGTACCAGACGCAGTTCACCGGCCAGTACTTTCTTATCGCGCATCATATGTGGCAAATAAGATTCCGGTGCCATTTCCTGCGGACCACACACCGGCAAGCCAGCGCGTAATAACAGTGCTTTGATACGTTCAATATCTTCGGCGGAGAACTGACCGAGACGGTGCGCGGTTTCTGCCGCCATCACCATGCCGGCAGCGACGGCCTCACCGTGCAACCATACACCATAGCCCATTTCGGCTTCGATAGCATGGCCGTAAGTATGGCCCAGATTCAGCAGCGCACGCAGACCGCTTTCGCGTTCGTCAGCGGCAACGACCTCAGCCTTAAGTTCACAGCAACGGCGGATGCAATAGGCCAAAGCCTGCATGTCCAACGCCACCAGAGCATCAATATTGTTTTCCAGCCAGACAAAGAAATCGCGATCGAGAATAATCCCGTACTTGATCACTTCAGCCAAACCAGAGGAGAGCTCACGCGCCGGCAAGGTTTTCAGGCAATCCAGATCAACCACCACTGAAGCGGGTTGATAGAAGGCACCGATCATGTTTTTACCGAGCGGATGATTGACGGCGGTTTTACCGCCAACGGAAGAGTCCACCTGCGACAGCAGAGTGGTAGGGACCTGAATAAAGCGGACTCCGCGCTGATAACACGCGGCGGCAAAACCGGTTAGATCGCCTACCACGCCGCCGCCAAGGGCAATCAGCGTGGTATCGCGACCGTGCGGTTTTTCCAACAGCGCCGAGAACACCTGCTCGAGCACGGCAAGAGATTTGTACTGTTCGCCATCAGGTAAAATCACCTGATCCACCATGACGCCAGCCTGTTCCAGCACCTTCCGGACGTGGTCCAGATAGAGTGGCGCCAGGGTTTGGTTGGTGACCAGCATAACCTGCTCACCCGCCTTCAGCGGCATAAAAGAAGCCGGATCGTTGAACAATCCGGCGGCTATGGTAATCGGGTAGCTGCGCTCCCCAAGCGTTACGGTAATTCTCTCCATGTCGCGCTCAGTTCTCAGTGTGGTTTATCCCCGCTACTGCGGGGAACACAATCAGTCTTTCCGCATTTGCCGTGGCGAACACGGAAACCGCAATCAGTTGCTTTCCAGCATGTTGATAATCTGGTTGGCAACCACTTTGGCGCTTTGATCGTCGGTGCGGATGGTGACATCTGCAATTTCTTCGTATAACGGATTGCGCTCTTTCGCCAGCGCTTCAAGCACTTCACGCGGAGGAGAATCAACCTGCAGCAGCGGACGCTTTTTGTCGCGCTGGGTTCGGGCCAATTGCTTCTCGATAGTGGTTTCCAGGTACACCACTACGCCACGCGCCGACAGACGGTTACGCGTTTCACGCGATTTAACCGAACCGCCGCCGGTAGCCAGCACGATGCCTTGCTTTTCCGTCAGTTCATTAATGACTTTTTCTTCACGATCGCGGAAACCTTCTTCACCTTCCACGTCGAATACCCAGCCCACGTCAGCTCCGGTACGTCGCTCAATTTCTTGATCGGAGTCGAAAAACTCCATATTGAGTTGCTGAGCTAACTGACGGCCAATAGTGCTTTTGCCGGCACCCATAGGCCCAACCAGAAAGATATTGCGTTTCTCTGCCATGTTTTTCGGTATTACTAAGACAATTCGTTAATGTTAACCCGCCCCGCCAATCAAATCAGCGGCGGGACCTAAACTGAAACCTCATGAACGATAGTGCGAGATCAGACGGAAAATTATCTCAACACTCTTGGTAGTTTGGCAACCGAATAAATCGCAATCCACGCCGCAGGAGGGAAACCATACGTTTTTAACGGCGTCTTGGCGCTAACAAAAAAACCTCGGTGCTCAATTCGGTAACCCTTGTAAGCTAAATCGGTCGCAGCGTCAAACGCAGATGCCCCCAAGGCGATAAAAAAGTGCATCTGCTCATCAACTTTAGGTGATTTCCCACGAACCTGACACATTGCCGCTCAGGCCTTAATCAATGTCGGAGTAATGAATATCACCAGCTCACGCCGTTTATGCTGCTTGCTGCTCTGTTTGAACAAAGATCCCAGCAGTGGCACATCGCCAATACCGGGCACCTTATCTGCCCCCTGGGCGCTATGGCGCTGAAATACGCCGCCCAAAACAATGGTTTCGCCATCTTTCACCGTCACCTGGGTTTTGATCTCCTGCTTATCTATCGCCAGCGTCTCGCCTGTCGCGCGGCTGATGGAGCGCCCCGGCATGTTCTGACTGATTTGCAACGTCAGGGTAATACGGCCATTCGGCAAAATTTTTGGCGTCACCTCCATGCCCAGCACCGCCTCTTTAAATTCTATCGATGTCGCCCCGCTGGCACCGCTGTTCACCTCATAGGGAATTTCCGTCCCTTGCTTGATACTGGCGGTCTGCAGATTGGCGGTCAGCAGGCGTGGGCTGGCGATAATTTCCACCCGGTTCTCCTGTTCCAGCGCCATCAGTTCCAGATCGAGCAAACGGCCACCGATTCGTGCCAGATGAAAACCGGCGCTGACGGCGCTACGCTCCAACGGCAACGCCACGTTGAAGCCATCCAATTGCCATGACTTTGCTGGCCGCTCGTCCGGCGCCAGCCCCCAACGCACACCAAGCTCCCGCAAGCTTTCGCTGTTAATAGTGACGATATGCGCCGCTAACTGCACCTGCGCCAATGGCACATCCATCTCCGCGATCCGCTGCGTCAATAACGCCACTATCGGTGCGGTATCGCG
Organism: Serratia sp. AXJ-M; assembly: GCF_046531865.1. Classification (NCBI taxonomy): domain Bacteria; kingdom Pseudomonadati; phylum Pseudomonadota; class Gammaproteobacteria; order Enterobacterales; family Yersiniaceae; genus Serratia; species Serratia sp. AXJ-M. Next base: position 4,932,543 of record NZ_CP059394.1, read on the forward strand.
GAGCAGCACGGCATTGGTGCGTTTGTCCGCCACCAGGCTGCCCCGCTCACTCAACAAGGTACCGTCCTGAGCATTCAGATTTTCAGCAATCTCCGTCGCATCGGCATGATTCAGCGGCAGGGTCACGCTGTGTAATGGCTGTTTTTGCGCTAAAGCCAGCTGTTGTCGTTGCTTTTCCTGTTCGCTTGGTTCGGGAAACACCATCATCACGTTGCCCTCCAGCGTCATAGTCAGTTTCCCCACGCGTAAAATCACGGCCAGCGCCTGCCGCCAGGGTACCTTATCCAACCGCAGCGTCAGGTTTCCCCCCACGCCTGCGGCGGTGACAACATTAAGCTGCTGATGATCCGCCAGCGCCTGCAATACCACAGCCACAGGCGCATCCTGAAACTCCAGAGAAATGGGGTCAGGCTCCTGTGCTATGTTTGCGAACGCACTCCCCCACAGCAAAGCTGCAAGCCAACGACATCCTTTCATTTTTCTTCCTTATGCTTTCCCAACGCCAACACCACCCTATCCTCGGCAACCGAACAGGCCGGATTACTCTGAACCGCGCTTAACGTCACTTGCCGCTCCAGTATCTGCTCAACCTGCCAACGCCCAGCCAGTAGCGTTTGGCTGGGTTTGACTCGCAACCACTTTCCGCCCGGCGTAACTATCCAGGCAAAACGCAGCCTCTCGTGTCCGAGGGTACCTTTTAAGCGCCAATTCACCGGCGACTCTGCCGCAGCAGGACAGTCGGGGGAAGGCAGCGGTCGAAAAGGATCCCGTGGCTGCGCCAGCAGCGCCATCGGTAGCAACAACAGCCAGAACCCAAGGTTTTTATTCATAGGGGGCAACCCGCGCAGCCTCAGCCACATCCTGGAAAGTGAAATGCACCGACACCCCCTCCGTCTGCGTTTCAACAGTCATCTGATCGATGCGTAGCCTGGTAGGCAATTTTTCCAGCAGCCTTAATAAGCTGCCGTACTCAAGATGCAGCCGTAGGGCTTGCCGCGAGGCATTTTCCTGCTGCTGCCAGCGTTGCAGCCCGGCCCCCACTCGCTGCAATACGTCCAGCAACGCTTCATTAGCCACCGGTGAGGGCTTAATCTGTTGCAGTTGTTGATTGAGAGCCTCCATTGTCGGCATCCGGGCCAATTCTGCCCACAGCGGAGACATTTGTTGCGTTAGGCGTTGCCGCTCCACCTGGGTCTGCCCCAGTTGCTGCCATTTGTCCTGTAGCAGCAGAAGGCCGAACAGCAGGATCGGGCCGCTCAACGCCAGCCACTGCATCAGCAACAGCTTCCACCCCGGCAGGTGCAAGCATCTCGTTAGCCAGCGCGGTAGAGGCTTATTCATCCCGCCCCCACTGTGCCGTCAGGGTAAATGAAAACAAACCATCCTGACGCTGCACCACCTCAGTCAGGCGGCCGTGCTGCAACAACGGCAACGCAACTAGCCGTTGCTCAAACTGAGTCACCGCCTCATAACGGCGGCTCAGGCCCCGCAGACGGATATTTTGTGCATTAGTATCCAATGCGATAAGCCACAACGCTGCGGGCAACAGGGGCGACAGCTGTTGCAGCAATTGAAGGTAACGTCGGTTGTGCACCCCATTTCTGCCCTGTTGCTCCACCTGCGCGGTTAAGCGTGCCAGGCGAGCCATTGCCCGTTGCCGTTGCTGAAAACGTTCCGTCAATTCCGTCTGCTGCCCGACCAGCGTCAAAAGTGCCAGATACTCTTGATCCTGCTGACGGTTTAACAATCCCAAAACCCCCGTCAGCACCGCCGCAGCCAGCGCCAGTTGCAACACCAACAGGCGCAACCAGAAAGTGGCGCGCCGACGCTGAGCTCGAGTGCGCCAGGGCAAAAGATTAACCTGATACATCAGCTAGTTGTCCTCTGTGCGCAGCGCCAACCCCCCGGCTAATACAAATGCCGCCGGTATAAGGGGCTGCGGTGGACGCAGCTGACTAAAAGCGCTAAACGGAGACCAGGACAAACATCCTGGCGGAGGCAGCTCATCCAGCACGCTGCTATAGTAAATTTGCTGCGTAGCAAGTGGCGGGCAGGCGGCATGCATTGCCGCCAGCGCCTGACCCGCCTCTGTGGCCTCCACCATTGGGACAACCCCATAGGCAAAGGACCTAGAAGGTGATGCAACCCATAACCACTCCAGCTCGAGGCGATGCAGCAAACCGGTTTCGGGCGACACGCCTGCCGCTGTCGCCATCGTGCGAAGCGCGCAAGGGGTAATATCCACCGCCTGCGGCTGCAAATTGGCTTGGTGCAAGCAATGCAGCCACTGTTCCAGCTCCTGCTGTCGCGCAGCGGTAAGCAGCAAAGTGGCAGCGTCTGCCGGTGATGGACGGTAATCCAGAGCCAGCGACTGGCTGTCCAGCGGGAACTGTTTTAATCCCTGGTTGGTGATGTATTCACCGCGAGCCGGCTCTTTCAGCCTGGCGTCCGGCAGCGGCATCTGCTGCTGTAAAACCCGCTGCGCGGGCAAAGCAATGCGTAAGGAAATATGTCTTGGTAACTGAATTCGCCATTGTCGCAGCGCCTGAATCAGCAGCTCGGGGTGTTCGAGGCAGCCTTCTCGCAACACCGGTTGCGGTAGCCTTTGTTGCCACCAGTGACGCAGTTGCCAACCGTTGCGGCGGCGCTGTACCGCCAGGGCGCGAATGCAGTGACTTTGTATATCCAGCCCCACCTGCCATGCTTGAGTGAACATATTTCGCCCGACCTCCATATCGTCAGATGATAAAAGAACATATCCATGTTGCAGGCTTGCCTTTATACTACCGCGCGGTTGTTTATAAACTGCCCAAATGACATGAAAATGGGAAATCTCAGGTGAAGTTCGTAAAGTATTTACTAATCCTTGCAGTGTGTTGCATCGTGTTGGGGGCAGCCTCGATCTTTGGCTTGTACAAATATGTCGAGCCGCAGTTGCCTGACGTTGCGACGCTGAAAGATGTGCGGCTGCAAATACCGATGCAGGTTTACAGCGCCGACGGCGAACTGATCGCCCAATACGGTGAGAAACGCCGTATTCCGCTGAAGCTGAACCAAATTCCACCGGTTATGGTGCATGCGTTTATCGCCACCGAAGACAGCCGCTTCTATGAGCATCATGGCGTCGACCCGGTCGGTATCTTCCGTGCCGCCTCTATTGCGCTGGTCTCCGGCCATGCGTCCCAGGGGGCGAGTACCATTACCCAGCAGTTGGCGAGAAACTTCTTCTTAAGCCCGGAACGCACCCTGATGCGAAAAATCAAGGAAGCTTTCCTGGCGATTCGCATCGAACAGATGCTGAGCAAAGACGAAATTCTCGAGCTGTACCTGAACAAAATCTATCTGGGGTATCGCGCCTATGGCGTGGGTGCCGCGGCTCAGGTTTATTTCGGTAAAGACGTTAGCCAGCTCACCTTAAGCGAAATGGCGACCATCGCCGGCTTGCCGAAAGCACCGTCTACCTTCAACCCGCTTTACTCCCACGATCGCGCCGTCGCGCGCCGCAACGTGGTGCTGTCGCGCATGATGGATGAGCATTACATCACTCAGGCGCAGTACGATCAGGCCCGTAGCGAAGAACTGGTGGCCAACTACCATGCACCGGAAATCAGCTTCTCCGCCCCGTATCTCTCCGAGATGGTGCGCCAGGAGATGATCAAGCGTTATGGCGACAACGCCTATACCGACGGTTACAAGGTCTACACCACCATCACCAAAAAGCTGCAGCTGGCGGCGCAGGAGTCGGTACGCAACAACGTGCTGGCCTACGATATGCGCCACGGTTACCGCGGCCCGTCCAACGTGCTGTGGAAAGTTGGTGAAGCGGCGTGGGATCAAAAACAGATCGTCGATTCGTTGAAGAATCTGCCGAACTACGGCCCGCTGTCTCCGGCGGTGATTGTCTCGGCCAACGCCGAAGAAGCGACGGCGATGATGGCTGACGGCAGCCACATTGCGCTACCGATGGCGACCATGCGTTGGGCGCGTCCTTACAAATCAGATACTCAGCAGGGCCCAACGCCGAAACGCGTCACCGACGTAGTGCAGGCCGGTCAGCAAGTCTGGGTACGTAAGGTGGGCGAAAATTGGTGGCTGTCACAGGTGCCGGACGTCAACTCGGCCCTGGTGTCGATCAATCCGAATGACGGGGCCGTGAAGGCGCTGGTCGGCGGGTTCGACTTCAACCAGAGCAAGTTCAACCGCGTTACCCAGGCGCTGCGTCAGGTCGGTTCCAATATCAAACCTTTCCTGTACACCGCCGCGATGGACAAGGGCCTGACCCTGGCAACCATCCTGAATGACCTGCCGATCACCCGTTGGGATCCGGGCGCCGGTACCGACTGGCGACCGAAAAACTCACCGCCAACCTACGATGGGCCAATTCGTCTGCGTCAGGGTCTGGGACAGTCGAAGAACGTAGTGATGGTGCGTGCGATGCGTGCGATGGGCGTCGACTATGCGGCAGAATACCTGCAGCGTTTCGGCTTCCCGGCACAGAACATCGTGCACACCGAATCGCTGGCGTTAGGCTCCGCGTCGTTCACCCCTATGCAACTGGTGCGCGGCTATGCGGTTCTGGCCAACGGCGGTTACCTGGTGGATCCGTACTTTATCACCAAGATTGAAGACGATAGCGGCAACACGGTGTTCGAAACCAAGCCGAAGATTGTCTGCAGCAGCTGTAACCTGCCGGTGATCTACGGTGATACCCACCGTTCCGCCGTACTTTCTGAAGACAATATTGAAAATGTCGCTACGTCGCAGGAAGGCAAGAATGGCAGCGTGCCGATGCCGCAACTGGAGCAGGTGACTCCGGCTCAGGTGCTCCAGGATGGCGATCAGCAGTATGCGCCACACGTGATCAGCACCCCGCTGGCGTTCCTGATGCATGACGCGCTGAACAGTAACATTTTCGGCGAACCGGGCTGGATGGGCACCGCATGGCGTGCTGGCCGTGACCTGAAGCGTCGTGATATCGGCGGCAAAACCGGGACCACCAACAGCTCGAAAGATGCCTGGTTCTCCGGCTATGGCCCGGATACCGTGACCTCGGTATGGATTGGCTTTGATGACCATCGCCGTGACCTTGGCCGTGCTACGGCTTCAGGCGCGATACCGGATCAGGTTTCCGGCGGCGAAGGCGGTGCGAAGAGTGCACAGCCGGCATGGGACGACTTTATGAAAACCGCGCTGGAAGGCATTCCGGAGCAGAAGGTCACTCCACCACCCGGCATCATCAGCGTCACCATCGACAAGAGCAGCGGCAAGCTTTCTGGCGGCGGCGGCGGCAGTCGCTCCGAGTACTTCATCGAAGGGACTCAGCCAACGGACTACCCATCGCGAGATACCGGCACGACGTTGACGGATCCCGGCGGCGAGAGCCACGAGCTGTTCTAACAAAAAAGGGCCAGAGAAATCTGGCCCTTTTTTTATCTAGCAATCAACGATTAACGTGAACCGCGTAAAAATGCCTCGGTCAGGAACAGCGCACTGACATTGCGAGCCTCACGGAAATCCGGTTCGGCCAGCAACGCCATCATATCGGCAATCGGCCAGCGTACCTGCGGCAAGGGCTCCGGCTCATCCCCTTCCAGACTCTGCGGGTAGAGATCGTGCGCCAGCACGATATTCATTTTGCTGGAAAAGTACGAAGGGGCCATCGTCAGCTTGCTGAGGAAATCAAAACGTTTGGCGCCAAACCCCACCTCTTCCATCAGTTCACGGTTGGCCGCCTCCAACACACCCTCACCGGGATCGATCAACCCCTTGGGGAACCCCAGCTCATAAGATTCGGTACCCACCGCATATTCACGGATCAGCAGCAAGTCATCGCCAATCACCGGCACAATCATCACGGCCTCACGGTCCGAGGGCCGCATCCGCTCATACACCCGCCGTACACCGTTACTGAACTCCAGATCGACGGACTCAACGTTAAATAAACGCGAACGTGCGACCGTTTCAACTTTCAGAATTTTAGGTTTTTGCAGGTGTTTATCCATGATTGCCTCAAATGAGTTATCCGGCGGCAGGCCACAACATCAGGCGTGATGACGCAGATAACCAGAATAATGATTGGCGTGACGCGCAGTTCACTTGCGCTCAAACGCTGACCAAAACCGATCTTGATCACATTGTGCGTTAATGAGAACCTTTGCCGCAACGAGCACAAGCAGTAATTTACTTTTTTTTAACAACTGTAGCCAGCACCTGCCGATTTTCTGTCTTTCTCGGGTAAAAAAGAGTGCATTAAAATAAGATAATGCCGATACCGATAGAAGAGCCCGATTGCTATCATCACGCAGGTAAGACATGGCGATAAAACGGGCAGTTATTATCAATAAATGAGATCCCGGCGGAGAATCTTTCCTCCCGTCACTGTTCAGGGTGTCTCTTGGTGATTTGACTGCGTATAATGCGCCACGATTCATCAGGTTGGTGAGGTTCACGGGTCCAAGATGGGGATAGCATGAGCACAATAGTGTTGATATTGGCCTTAGTGCTTGCCTGCCTGATTGCCGCTGGCCTGTATCTCTGGTTTAAAGCCCGCAATCAGCCGCTGCTCACGCGCGCGTTGCCCTTTATCAAACCCACACACCGTAAACTGACCGGCGAAGAGCGCACCGCCGTCGAGCATTATCTCGGCCAGCAAAATAAGCTGAGCAACAAACTGTTGCCCGGTAACGGCTCATTGCCTTCCGCCAAGCTGGCGCTGACCCCGCAAAGCGATAACGTCTACCCCATTACCCACGCCATTACCCGCTATGGGCTGGCCAGCGATGAACCCAACAAGTGGCGCTATTATCTGGACGCCGAAGAGGTGCATCTGCCACCGTTCTGGGAACAGTACATCAGCGCCGATAACCATGTGGAAGTGATCAGAACCCAGACGTTACCGCTGGTTATCTCCCTCAACGGGCATTCGCTGAAAGACCATATTCACGATCGGCCGCAACCGCCGGTGGTGAAAGCAGCCCCGAGCCAAAATGCCTCCATTCGCAAGGAAGAGAGCGAGCATGTCGAGCTGGTGAATATCCGCAAGGAAACGCCGGAAGAACATGCGCTAACTCGCCCGAACGGCATCAAGGAAGCCGCCGTTATCTCGGCTGCCCTGCTGCTGCTGTTCTTCAGCCTGATAAGCCCGGTGGTGGTCATTCCCTGGATGATAGTGGTCGCCGTGCTGATGATCGCCTGGGGTTGCTGGAATCTGTTCCGTCGGCCGACATCACGCGAACTGAAAGAAGTGCACTGCCTGCGTGGCACCCCCAAGCGTTGGGGGCTGTTTGGCGAATCTAATCAGGGGCAGATCAGCAATATCTCTCTCGGCATCATCGATCTTATTTATCCGCCGCACTGGCAGCCTTATATCACCCAGGATCTGGGCAAGACCACCGACGTGGATATCTACCTTAACCGCCAGGTGTTGCGCCAGGGACGCTTCCTTTCTCTGCATGATGAGGTGAAAAACTTCCCGTTGCAGCAGTGGGGCAGAAACGCGGTGCTGATGGCCAGTTCGTTTTTGGTGCTGGTGCTGCTGCTGACCTATATTCCGCTAAGCCTGCCGCTTAAGCTGAGCATGGCCTGGCTGCAGGGCGCGCAAAAAATCGAAGTGACCAACGTTCAGGCTCTCGAAGGCGCCACCTTGCGCATCGGCGATACCCTGAAAGCTCAAGGCAACGGTATGTGTTATGTGCCGCCACCGGTCAGCGGTTCGCACACCTCCAACTTTATGCCTTTCGACTGCTCAGGCATTTACTGGAACAACGCAGCCCCCCTGCCGCAGCCGGAATCAGACGTCATCGACAAAGCTTCAGCGTTGCTGGCGACGGTCAATACTCAGTTGCATCCCGACGGTACCGATCAGAAACTCAACCCGCAGCTGGCCAGCGCGATTGAGAAATCCGGCATGATCCTGCTGGACGATTTTTCCGATATCGTGCTGAAAACGCAGGATCTGTGCCAGGCGGACAACGACTGCGTTCGGCTGAAAAACGCCCTGGTGAACCTGGGTAACGTTAAAAACTGGGCAACCCTGGTAAAACGGGCCAAGTCGGGCGCTTTGCAGGGGGTCAACGTGTTGCTGCGCCCGGTGAGTGCCGAATCGCTGGAAAGCCTGACCAAGGTTGCCGCATCGTCGTTTGTCTACAGCGAAACCCGGCAGGCCGCCGCCGCGCTCAACAGCCCTCCACCTGGCGGGTTCCTGATCAGCAGCGATGAAGGCAAACAGCTGGTCAATCACCCACAGCCTGCGGTCCCCTTAAACGAGTACAACGCGCTCGATCAATGGAATGAACTGCAACGTCTGGCCAGCATGCTGTTGCATACGCCGTTTGAAGCTCAGGGCGTGATCACCAGTATCAGCGTCGATGCCAACGGCACACGCCATATTGCGCTGCACAGCGAGCCGGATATCATCACCCTGTGGCGCTATCTCGGTACCAGCCTGCTGCTGCTGACGGTCGCCGTCGTTCTGGGCTACAACACCTGGCGACTGGTGCAGCGCCGCCGCATCAACCAGCACCGAACCGCCGATATCCAGCGCTATTACGAAAGCTGCTTTAACCCGCAGCTCTCCCCGATGTCATTGCGGCCAATGCCCTGAGTCGTTCGCAGGCCTGCAGGCCTGCTTCCTGTCATCCGCTTATGCTACGCTAACGCTATTCCCCTTATCCTGCGGACCCCCGACGGTTCGCCTATGGAGTTTTCATGGTTCCCGAGTTTGACTGGCGTGAAATTGATACCGTGCTGCTGGATATGGACGGCACCCTGCTCGATCTGGAGTTCGACAGCCACTTTTGGCTCAGCCTGGTGCCACAAGCCCTGAGCGAGCAGCGTGCTATTCCCTTCGACGAAGCGCGTAAAATCATTCACCAGGAATATTTGGCGGTGCAGCACACCATGAACTGGTACTGCTTCGACTACTGGAGCGAACGGCTGGATCTTGATATTTACCGCATGACCACTGAGGTTGGCAGCCGAGCCCGCCTGCGTGAGGATACCGAGCCCTTTTTGCAGGCATTGCGAGCCGCAGGTCACCGGACTATCCTGTTGACCAACGCCCATCCGCACAGCCTGGCGGTAAAAATTGAGCATACCGGTTTGGATCGCCACCTTGATTTATTACTTTCTACCCACACATTTGGTTATCCGAAAGAAGATCAGCGTTTGTGGCAGGCCGTGCAGCAACACACCGGATTTGATCCGCAACGCACCCTGTTCGTCGACGACGGTGAACCTATTCTGGATGCTGCCCGCACCTTCGGTATTCGCTATTGCCTGGGCGTGCAGAATCCGGACTCCAGCATGGCGGAGAAAACCTTTCGACACTACCCGGCAATGCGCGACTACCGCCTGTTGATACCGGCGTTAGCCAAGGGGGAGCAATGAAAGATAAGGAAACACGGGACGACGCGGTCCGGCTGGATAAGTGGCTTTGGGCGGCTCGTTTCTACAAAACCCGCGCGTTGGCGCGGGACATGATCGACGGCGGCAAGGTGCACTATAACGGACAGCGCGGTAAGCCGAGCAAGAATGTCGAGCTCAATGCCGAGATCAAGCTGCGTCAGGGTAACGATGAACGCACGGTGATCGTTCTGGCTCTGGCCAGCCAACGGCGCGGCGCCGACGAGGCGCAGCAAATGTATCAGGAAACCGAAGCCAGCATCGCCAATCGAGAGAAAGTGGCGCTCGCACGCAAGATGAATGCGCTGACCATGCCGCATCCGGACCGCCGTCCGGACAAGAAAGAGCGGCGCGACCTGATTAAATTTAAATTTGGTGAGCAGGAATAACCCCTCGCCGCAATGAGAGAAAACTATGTCTAACCATGACCAATTGCACCGTTACCTGTTTGAAAACTACGCGGTGCGCGGTGAGCTGGTTACCGTCAGCGAAACCTATCAGCAGGTCCTGAACAACCATGATTATCCGGCGCCGGTTAAAAAACTGCTGGGTGAACTGCTGGTGGCCACCAGCCTGCTGACCGCAACCTTGAAGTTCGACGGCGATATCACCGTACAATTACAGGGTGATGGCCCGCTGAAGCTGGCCGTGATTAACGGCAACAACCGCCAGGAAATGCGTGGCGTAGCGCGCGTACAGAGCGAAATCGCCGATGACAGCACGCTGCATCAGTTGATCGGCAACGGCGTCATGGTGATCACCATCGCGCCAACCGAAGGCGAGCGCTATCAGGGCGTAGTGGCACTGGAAGGCGAAACGCTGGCCGAATGCCTTGAGGCTTACTTCCGCCAGTCCGAACAGCTGCCAACCCGTCTGTTCATTCGCACCGGCGAGTTCGAAGGCCAACCGGCCGCGGGCGGTATGTTGCTGCAGGTGCTGCCGGCACAGGACGGCAATGCCGATGATTTCGATCATCTGGTACAACTGACCAACACGGTGAAAAGCGAAGAGCTGTTCAGCCTGCCGGCCAATGAAGTGCTGTATCGCCTGTATCACCAGGAAGAAGTCACTCTGTATGAACCACAGGACGTGATCTTCCGTTGCACCTGTTCACGTCAGCGCTGCGCTGATGCGTTGGTCACCTTGCCAACCGACGAAGTGGCCCAAATGCTGGAGCAGGATGGCAATATCGATATGCACTGCGATTACTGCGGCAATCACTATGTGTTTGACGCCGTAGACGTTGCCGCCTTGTACACCGGTAACACCGGTGACAGCGATCAGTTGCACTAAGTAGCACCCCATATCGGCGGGCGCGCCCTGCGCCCGCTCATTCACCTCGTTTGCACGTTTGCTTTTTTCCGTGTGCTATCTCTCAGATCGTAACGAAAAACCGACTAAAACGTTAAATATTTGATACCTATCGCGGTTACTCGCTGCTGAATCCCTACAATTGGCGCCAGAAATTCTGTGACCAAGGAGTAGTGACATGCGTGTTAAAGGTATAACCCCTCAGGATCTGGCCGCTTATGGGATTCATAACGTCGGCGAAATCGTTCACAACCCGAGTTATGACTTGCTGTTCAAGGAAGAAACAGACCCATCTCTGGAAGGTTATGAGCGTGGGGTCGTAACCAAGCTGGGTGCTGTATCCGTCGACACCGGTATTTTTACCGGCCGTTCCCCGAAAGATAAGTACATCGTCCGTGACGACATCACCCGTGACACCGTCTGGTGGGCCGATCAGGGTAAAGGCAAAAACGACAACAAACCCCTCAGTCCGGAAATTTGGGCTGACCTGAAACAGCTGGTCACCACGCAGCTCTCCGGCAAACGCCTGTTTGTGGTGGATACCTTCTGCGGCGCCAACGCCGACTCACGCTTGAAAGTCCGCTTTATCACCGAGGTGGCCTGGCAGGCGCACTTCGTCAAAAACATGTTCATTCGCCCGACGGAAGAAGAACTGCAGGATTTCGAACCGGACTTCGTGGTGATGAACGGCGCCAAATGCACTAACCCGAACTGGCAGCAACAGGGCCTGAACTCGGAAAACTTTGTCGCTTTCAACCTGACCGAACGCATGCAGCTGATTGGCGGCACCTGGTACGGCGGCGAAATGAAAAAGGGTATGTTCTCCATGATGAACTACCTGCTGCCGCTGAAAGGCATCGCTTCCATGCACTGCTCGGCTAACGTGGGTGAAAAAGGTGACGTGGCGGTGTTCTTCGGCCTGTCCGGCACCGGCAAAACCACCCTGTCTACCGATCCAAAACGCCAGCTGATTGGCGATGACGAACACGGCTGGGATGACGACGGCGTGTTCAACTTCGAAGGCGGTTGCTACGCCAAAACCATCAAGCTGTCCGAAGAAGCCGAGCCGGATATCTATCACGCCATCAAACGCGATGCGCTGCTGGAAAACGTCACGGTGCTGGCCGACGGTACGATTGATTTCAACGACGGCTCGAAAACCGAAAACACCCGTGTTTCCTACCCGATCTATCACATCCAGAATATCGTCAAGCCAGTTTCCAAGGCCGGCCACGCCACCAAGGTGATTTTCCTGACTGCGGACGCCTTCGGCGTGTTGCCACCGGTTTCTCGCCTGACCGCCAACCAGACCCAGTACCACTTCCTGTCCGGCTTTACCGCCAAGCTGGCCGGTACCGAGCGCGGCGTGACCGAGCCGACCCCAACCTTCTCCGCCTGCTTCGGCGCAGCCTTCCTGTCGCTGCACCCAACGCAATACGCAGAAGTCCTGGTGAAGCGCATGCAGGCTGCGGGTGCCCAGGCCTACCTGGTCAACACCGGCTGGAACGGCACCGGTAAACGCATTTCGATCAAAGATACTCGCGGTATTATCGATGCGATCCTCAGCGGTGAAATCGATAAGGCAGAAACCATTACCCTGCCTATCTTCGATCTGGCGATGCCAACCTCACTGCCGGGCGTCAACCCGGATATCCTGGATCCGCGCGCCACTTACGCCAGCATTGAGCAATGGCAAGAGAAGGCACAGGATCTGGCCGAGCGTTTTGTCACCAACTTTGACAAATACACCGACACTCCAGCGGGTGCAGCGCTGGTCAGCGCCGGTCCAAAACTGTAATACCTTCCTTTTACAGCTTCAGCTAAGGCGTGGATATCACGCCTTTTTTTATTTTTATCGGTTGTTTTTTTGATCGGCACAACGAGATAATAATGCAGTGCAATCATTGATAGCAACGGAGGTTTCAATGGCTACCATAACCGTCAGAAATCTGGACGACGAAGTAAAGGAGTTGCTGCGCGTCTCGGCAGCAAAAAATGGCCATTCCATGGAGGAGGAAGCTCGCATGATTTTGAAACAGGCATTATTGAAAAAACCGCCGCGTTATGGGTTAGGCACCTGGATGCATCAACACTTTGCCGAGTTGGGCGGGGTTGAACTGGAGATCCCACCGCGCGATGCCACGCCGCCGCGTATTGTCACCTTTGACGACGACGATGACCAATTATGATTATTCTCGATACCAACGTGGTTTCAGAAACGTTGCGCCCCAACCCGCACTATAACGTCATCAGATGGCTGAATGAAAAAGACAATGATGAGCTTTATCTGAGTGCGATAGTTCTCGCCGAGTTGTTCAGTGGCGTTGCCTGTATGCCTGATGGGAAACGGCAGCGCGAATTCAAACACAAGCTGGCGGAGGCAGTGCAGATTAGATTTGATGAGCAAACCCTGCCATTTGATACACTCTGCGCGCTGCAATACGCGGAACTTATGGAGAAAAATCAGCGTCAGGGCAGGTTAATGGGCATCGTCGATACTCAAATCGCCGCCACCTGCCTGCATTACGGTGCCACCCTGGCCACGCGCAATACCCAAAACTTTATCCATTGCGGCATTGAGTTAATCGATCCCTGGCAGGCCACGACGGGCCGGCGTCTGCATGAAGAGGCAGCGGAATACTACGTGATGAGCAGGAAGTCCTGACGGGGGCGCAAACTGCGGCCCCCAGATAAAAAGATTACGCGCTGTCCTTCGGGTTCTGATGCCCATTGCCCGACTCTTTTTTCTCCATCGGTAACGGAATATAAGCCCGAATCAACAGCCCACCGCGTTCGCTGGTGCCGATATCCAGTGCGCCATGATGCCCATCGATAATACGCTGTACGATAGCCAGGCCCAACCCGGTCCCGCTGGTACTGCGCGCGCTGTCACCACGAACAAATGGCTGCAACAGATGCTTCAGCTCTTCCGGTTTAATGCCCGGGCCGTCGTCTTCCACCTGGAACCAGCCGCGCTGCAGCTCACGGCCGCTGCTGACTTTGATCCAACCGTTGCCGTAACGCGCCGCATTCACCACCATATTCACTGCCGCACGCTTGATCGACAACGGATGCACATTCATCATCAGTTCGCCCGGCGCCAAAGCGGTTTCAATCACCCGCTCATAGCCACTCTCGGCAGCCACCACTTCGCCAAGAATGCTATTCAAATCGCTGATTTCTGTCTGCATCTCCTGGCCGGTGCGCAGATAATCAATAAACTGCTCAATGATGTCGTTGCACTCTTCAATATCTTTATTGATCGACTCCGCCAGGTAGCCGTCTTCGGCACTCATCATCTCGGTCGCCAGACGGATACGCGTCAGTGGCGTACGCAGGTCGTGGCTCACCCCGGCCATCAGCAATGTGCGGTCGTCCGCCAGCTGCTTGACGCCCGACGCCATCTGATTAAAGGCCCGCGTTACCGAACGGACTTCCGATGCGCCATACTCACGCAGCGGCGGTGGAATGATGCCCTTGCCCACCTGCAAAGCGGCATGCTCAAGCTCCACCAGCGGGCGGTTCTGAATACGGATAAACAGCCAGGCGCCACCTATGGCCAACAGCATAATCGCCAGGGTATAGCGGAACAGCGGCGAGAAATCGCCCTGGTGAATTTCAGTCAGCGGAACACGCACCCAGATATCCGGTTGCAGCCAGGTTTTCAGCCACACCACCGGTGAGTTTTTGTTTACTTCCACCCGCACGTCGGTGGGCCCGCCGAGCTGCTGCGCCATTTGCTGGCTGAGGAATTGGTAGTGCTGCGCCCAGCGCAGACCGCTCTCTTCCGCCGCAGAATTGGTGTAGAGAGAAATGCCCAGTTCGCGATAGATTTCGCGACGGAACGCCGGCGGTACTTCCAGCAAAGTACCATCCTCCAGCTGCAGCCGGTCGGTCATCAGCATACGAACTTCGTAGGCCAACACCTTATTGAACTGCTGCAGGCTGGGCAGGATGGCGAAGTTCAGCACCACCAGATAGGTCGTCACCAGGCTGACGAACAGCAAGGTGACGATCAATAGCAGGGTTCGGGCAAACGAGCTACGCGGTGAAAAGCGCAATCGTCTCATGCCTTGCTGCCGTCCGGGACGAAGACGTAGCCAAGACCCCAAACGGTCTGGATGTAGCGTGGATGCGCAGGATCTTCCTCAACCATGCGACGCAAACGAGAAATTTGCACGTCGATGGAGCGTTCCATGGCGCTGTATTCACGGCCGCGGGCCAGGTTCATCAGCTTATCGCGCGAAAGCGGTTCGCGAGGATGGCTCACCAGCGCCTTCAGCACTGCGAATTCGCCGCTGGTCAACGGCATAGGCTCGTCTTCGCGGAACATTTCGCGGGTGCCGAGGTTCAGTTTGAATTTACCAAAGGCGATCACCGCCTCTTCCTGTGAAGGAGCGCCCGGCAGTTCATTGGCCTGACGGCGCAACACCGCACGGATGCGGGCCAGCAATTCACGCGGGTTGAAGGGTTTTGGGATGTAATCGTCAGCGCCGATTTCCAGGCCAACGATACGGTCGACTTCTTCACCTTTGGCGGTCACCATAATGATCGGCATAGGGTTGCTTTGGCTGCGCAGACGGCGGCAGATGGAAAGACCATCTTCGCCCGGCAACATCAGGTCAAGCACCATCAGGTGGAATGATTCACGAGTCAGCAAGCGATCCATTTGCTCAGCGTTGGCTACGCTGCGAACCTGAAAACCCTGTTCGGTTAAATAACGCTCTAAAAGCGCACGCAGGCGCATGTCATCATCGACGACCAGAATCTTATGATTCTCTTGCATTGTATTACTCCCAAAGGCTTTATTGCCTGACGTGAATATTGTTAAAAAACCCTGTCATTTCGGACAGCGTTTAATGGTATATATTCTAGACGAAATTGTTACAAAGCTTATTCTTTTGCCCATTTATCAACAATTTTCATCAAAATGCCCGCGACGATTCACCAAAATCCCGATGCGCATAGGTTAAATTTAGAAGCACTGCGTCTTTTGGCTGGCGGCATACCCGACGGCTGATTCGGCAGTGTAACTCAGGCGGGGCGATAAGAAACGCCAGCACCGGCAATTTTGCGCGTGGCCGATGATTAACGCTCATTGGATTGTGCAACAGCAGCCTACAGCCCGATGCAAGTTTGTGCGACACTTTGCCAACGTAATGACGTCCTTCCCTTTGATATGTCCCTAAAGGCGGAACCACGATGAGAACGCAGCTGATAACCCGCGAAGGTTACGACAAGCTAAAGCAGGAATTAGACTTTCTCTGGCGCGAAGATCGGCCAGAGGTCACCAAAAAAGTGACCTGGGCAGCCAGCCTCGGCGACAGAAGTGAAAATGCCGATTATCAGTACAACAAAAAACGGCTGCGGGAAATCGATCGCCGCGTACGCTACCTGACCAAATGCCTCGAGCAATTAAAGATTGTCGATTACTCCCCGCAGCAGGAAGGCAAAGTGTTTTTCGGTGCCTGGGTGGTAGTGGAAAACGAGGACGGCGACACTAAACGCTTTCGCATCGTCGGCTATGACGAGATTTTTGGCCGCCGAGACTACATCTCCATCGATTCGCCCATGGCCCGCGCGCTGCTTAAAAAAGAAGTGGGTGATACCGCCACCGTTAATACGCCAGTCGGCGATGCCCTGTGGTATGTGAATGAGATCGAGTACGTAAAATAAGATTTCAGTTTTTTCCGAGCGACCGCCCGCCGCCGCAGTACAGGCCGCTTTACGCGCTATGACTGTCGAGTGGCGGCCCGCTCCACTGGCATTTTCCCCGCGCAATCCGTATAACTGTCCCCCTGTTTACCAACCGTTCTCAACAGATACCAGACTTATGAATGACCCACTGAGCCGCATTATTGCAACAGAACTGCAGGCCCGGCCGGAGCAAGTTGACTCCGCCATCCGTCTGCTGGATGAAGGTAATACCGTGCCCTTTATTGCACGCTATCGTAAGGAAGTCACCGGGGGTCTGGACGATACCCAACTGCGCCAGCTGGAAACCCGCCTGGGTTATCTGCGTGAACTGGAAGACCGCCGTCAGACCATCCTTAAATCGATCGACGAGCAGGGCAAACTGACCGAACAGCTGGCGACGGCGATCACCGCCACGCAAAGCAAAACCGAACTCGAAGACCTCTACCTGCCTTACAAACCGAAGCGCCGCACCCGTGGCCAGATCGCGATTGAAGCCGGTCTGGAGCCTCTGGCGGACACGCTGTGGCAGGATCCTCAGCAACAACCGGAACAGTTGGCCGAAGGTTACGTTAATGCAGACAAGGGCGTAGCGGACGTAAAAGCCGCCCTCGACGGCGCGCGTTATATCCTGATGGAGCGCTTCGCCGAAGACGCCGCATTACTGGCCAAGGTCCGTAACTACCTGTGGAAACATGCGCACCTGGTGTCCAAAGTAGTGGAAGGCAAGGAAGAAGCCGGGGCCAAGTTCCGCGACTATTTCGATCATCATGAACCCATTGCCCAGGTGCCATCGCACCGTGCGTTGGCCATGTTCCGCGGCCGTAACGAAGGCGTACTGCAGCTGGCGCTGAATGCCGATCCGCAGTTTGAAGAAGCCCCACGCGAAAGCCAGGCGGAGCAGATCATCATCAGCCACCTGGATCTGCGCCTGAATGATGCTCCGGCGGACGCCTGGCGCAAAGCGGTGGTCAACTGGACCTGGCGTATCAAGGTGCTGCTGCATCTGGAAACCGAGCTGATGAGCACGGTGCGCGAACGCGCGGAAGATGAAGCGATCAACGTCTTTGCCCGTAACATGCATGACCTGCTGATGGCGGCCCCGGCCGGTATGCGCGCCACCATGGGGCTGGATCCGGGCCTGCGTACCGGGGTCAAAGTGGCGGTAGTCGATGCTACCGGCAAGCTGGTCGCCACCGACACCGTGTACCCGCACACCGGTCAGGCTGCTAAAGCCGCCGCCATCGTCGCCGCACTGTGCATCAAGCATAAAGTGGAGCTGGTCGCCATCGGCAACGGCACCGCATCGCGCGAGACCGAACGTTTTTACCTCGACCTGCAACAGCAGTTCAGCGAAGTCAAAGCACAAAAGGTGATCGTCAGCGAAGCCGGCGCTTCGGTGTACTCCGCTTCCGAACTGGCGGCGCTGGAATTCCCTAACCTCGACGTCTCGCTGCGCGGTGCGGTATCCATCGCACGTCGTCTGCAGGATCCGCTGGCCGAGCTGGTCAAAATCGATCCGAAATCCATCGGCGTCGGCCAGTATCAGCATGACGTCAGCCAAAGCCAACTGGCGAAAAAACTCGACTCCGTGGTCGAAGACTGCGTGAACGCCGTCGGTGTGGATCTGAATACCGCCTCGGTGCCGCTGCTGACCCGCGTAGCCGGCCTGACGCGCATGATGGCGCAGAATATCGTCACCTGGCGTGACGAAAATGGCCGCTTCAGCAACCGCGAACAGCTGCTGAAAGTCAGTCGCTTGGGGCCGAAAGCCTTTGAACAGTGCGCCGGCTTCTTGCGTATCAACCACGGCGACAACCCACTGGACGCCTCGACCGTTCACCCGGAAACCTACCCGGTAGTCGAACGCATTCTGGCCGCAACTCGTCAGGCTCTGCAGGATCTGATGGGTAACCCGGCGGCGGTGCGCAGCCTGAAGGCCAGCGACTTTACCGACGAGAAGTTCGGTGTGCCGACGGTGACCGACATCCTGAAGGAGCTGGAGAAGCCGGGCCGCGATCCGCGTCCGGAATTCAAAACCGCAACCTTTGCCGAAGGGGTGGAAACCCTCAACGACCTGCAGCCGGGAATGATCCTGGAAGGTTCGGTCACCAACGTCACCAACTTCGGTGCCTTTGTTGATATCGGCGTGCATCAGGATGGGCTGGTGCATATCTCCTCGCTGGCGGACAAGTTTGTCGAAGATCCGCACACCGTGGTGAAAGCCGGTGACATCGTCAAAGTGAAGGTGATGGAAGTGGACCTGCAACGTAAACGCATTGCATTGAGCATGCGTCTGGACGAGCAACCGGGTGAAGGTTCCCCACGGCGCGGTGGCAATTCAGCGCCGGCCAAGGACAACACCTCGCGACCGCAGGCCAATAAGTCCAAACCGCGTGGCGCTAACACCTCGGCAGGCAACAGCGCCATGGGTGACGCACTGGCGGCGGCCTTTGGCAGAAAGTCGTAGTCAGGCGGCCAGCAGAAAACGCATGAGGCACAGGGAGGGGGTTAACCCCTCCCTTTTCCGCTAAATACCCTCATCATTTTTTGACCCGCCTCAATAAACCCGCATTTTTATTCGCTGCCGCCGACAGCCCTGATAATTCCGGTTTTAAGCCTGAAAGCCACGCTAAAGAGCCATTTATTAACATCTCTATTAACATTAAATTCTCATTCCGGTATTTCTCAGCGAAACACAAATGCTTAGCGCTCGTATTCAGCCGGCAATATGTTGCCTAATAAATACCGATATTGACGTCACCGAATCAAAGCTGTCGAATCTGTCACTACTTTTTTCAAACCGGAAAAATTCACTACAAATACGTAACTGATTTAACTCACCATTCGCATTTGCACCCCACCAGGCTGGGTGATAAAAATAGCGCTGCCAGGCAATTGCATTCTCTAAATGTGATCGCCACAACCTTTGGTTACCAATACCCCTATTTTTTGTATTGAATACGATAATTATTCTCACTATTATTATTTTGCGTGTTCACTGCATTGCCTCATGGATTGAAAGCGTCGGCAGCCCGTGGTTTTTATCTCGGGACTGCCATTGGAACGTTCTTTTATCATCACCAGCCCAATAGCCTGGGCTTAGAGAAGGTTACATGCATCTTCTGCCTAAACGGTCTTATAAGATCGCCGGCTTCGCCAATGAAATCGGCCCGGCTTATCGCCAAAAACTTTTATCCCTCGGCATGCTGCCGGGCTCGTCTTTTGAAGTAGTACGCGTCGCGCCATTGGGTGACCCCATAGAAATAAAAACCCGCCGCGTCAGCCTGGTGCTGCGCAGGAAAGATCTGGCCCTGATCCTGCTCGACGGCTAGTCCTGAGCCGCCTTGCTTTGGCCATGCATCTTGCCTGGCCCAACTTCCATTGACTGATATCACGCTAAATTATGAAAAAACTCACTATTGGCTTAATAGGCAACCCCAACTCCGGTAAAACTACGCTGTTCAACCAGCTGACCGGGGCACGCCAGCGGGTCGGTAACTGGGCGGGCGTGACGGTAGAACGCAAAGAAGGCCTGTTCACCACGCCGCAATCACAGGTCAAACTGGTCGATCTGCCCGGCACCTACTCCCTGACCACCATCTCGGAGCAAACCTCACTCGACGAACAAATTGCCTGCCACTACATTCTGAGCGGCGATGCCGATTTGCTGATCAACGTGGTCGATGCTTCCAATCTGGAACGCAATCTATACCTGACGCTGCAACTGCTGGAGCTGGGCATCCCCTGCATTGTCGCGCTGAATATGTTGGATATCGCCAAAAGCCAAAAAATTAATATCGATATCGCGGCACTGTCGGCGCGTCTCGGCTGTCCGGTGGTGCCGATGGTGTCCACCAAAGCCGACGGCATTGGCGTGCTGAAGCAGATGATCGACAACCATCAGTTCAACGAATTAAAAGCGCTGGTGAACTACCCGCCGCTGCTGCTCAAGGAAATGACCACGCTGAGCGACGCCATGCCGCAGACCCTGCCAAGCGAACAACGTCGCTGGCTGGCGCTGCAGATGCTGGAAGGCGATATCTACAGCCACCAGCTTGCCGGCCCTGCGGCGGCCTTGCTGCCGGCGGCCAAACAGGCGCTGCAGCGGCAACAGCAGGAAGATCCTGCATTGGTGATTGCCGATGCGCGTTATCAGTCAATCGCCACCCTGTGCGATGCCGTGAGCAATTCACAACAGGCCATGCCGAACCGTCTGACCGAAGCGCTGGATAAAGTGATCCTCAACCGCTGGTTAGGGGTGCCCATCTTCCTGCTGGTGATGTATTTGATGTTCCTGCTGGCCATCAACCTCGGCGGCGCACTGCAGCCGATCTTCGATATCGGGTCGGCGGCAATCTTTATTCAGGGTATTCAATGGCTGGGCTATACCCTGCACTTCCCTGAATGGTTGACCATTTTCCTGGCGCAGGGGGTCGGTGGTGGTATCAACACCGTGCTGCCGCTGGTGCCGCAAATCGGCATGATGTACCTGTTCCTGTCGTTCCTCGAAGACTCCGGCTATATGGCGCGTGCGGCGTTCGTGATGGACCGCCTGATGCAGGCGCTCGGGTTGCCCGGCAAGTCTTTCGTGCCGCTGATCGTCGGCTTCGGCTGTAACGTGCCTTCGATCATGGGCGCACGTACGCTGGATGCGCAGCGCGAACGCCTGATTACCATCATGATGGCGCCCTTCATGTCCTGCGGGGCTCGGCTGGCGATCTTCGCCGTGTTTGCCGCTGCTTTCTTTGGCCAGGACGGCGCAGGCGTGGTGTTCTCTTTGTATATGCTGGGTATTGTGGTGGCAATCCTCACCGGTCTGGTATTGAAGTACACCATCATGCGCGGTGAAGCTTCCCCCTTCGTGATGGAGCTGCCGGTTTACCACGTGCCACACCTGAAAAGCCTGCTGCTGCAAACCTGGCAGCGCCTGAAAGGCTTTGTGCTGCGTGCCGGTAAGGTGATTGTGGTTGCCAGCATCTTTATTGGCGGCCTGAACAGCTTTTCGTTCAGCGGCAAGCCGGTAGATAACATTAATGACTCGGCGCTGGCGTCGGTGTCCAAAGTATTGACGCCGCTGCTTAAACCGATGGGCGTGCACAGTGACAACTGGCAGGCTACCGTCGGCCTGGTGACCGGGGCCATGGCGAAAGAAGTGGTGGTCGGTACGCTAAATACCCTGTACACCGCCGAACATATCAACAGCACCGAATTTGATGCCGCCAACTTTAACCTGCTGGATGAACTGGGTGGCGCATTGGACACCACCTGGCAAGGGCTGAAAGACACCTTCAGCCTGAGCGTACTGTCCAACCCGATTGAGGCCAGCAAGGGCGATGGGGAAATGGACGTCGGCTCAATGGGCGTTATGAGCAGCAAATTCGGCTCCGGGGTTTCCGCCTACAGCTACCTGATCTTTGTTTTGCTGTACGTCCCTTGCGTCTCGGTGATGGGGGCAATTGCCCGCGAATCCAGCCGCGGCTGGATGACCTTCTCCATTCTCTGGGGGCTGAACGTGGCCTACTCGCTGGCCACGCTGTTTTATCAGATTGCCACCTTCAGCCAGCATCCGCAGTACAGTCTGGCGGCGATCGCCATCGTGGTGTTGTTCAATCTGCTGATTCTGTTCGGCCTGCGCCGGGCACGTAGTCGGGTCACGGTACGCCTGAGCAACGCCACCCAGGCAACCTGCTGTCAGGGCGCCAAGGGCAACTGCCACTGATGGCCGGCCTGCTGCAGATCCGCGACGCATTGGCGCTGCACGGTAGCGTGCAAGCGCTTCAGCTTAGCCGTCAGCTGGCGGCTCCGCTGCCGCTGGTGCAGGCAATGCTGGAGCGTTTGGTCGCAATGGGGAAAGTGGAGCGCATCGAGCAGGATAACAGCGCCTGCCTGAGCGGCAGCTGCAAAAGCTGTCCGGAAGGCAAAGCGTGCAGCAGTACGGTGATATATCGGTTAAAACACTGAGAGGTGGGGCGCGGCACGAGGCGCGCCCCCTTCTTGATTATTGCTTGTCTTTGTACACTTCGGCGATAGCACTGAACTTGCCGTGCTCACGGCCTGCCAGGATCACGTAATATTGTCCGCCTTTTTCATCAGCCAGTTTGGACAGTTCTTCTTTTGCATCCATCGGCGATGTGGTTTGTGCGGTGGTAGTTACCGTACCGATCTTCTCATATTTACCCGGATTCTTATCCAGGTCTTCCTTGGTCAGCAAGGTTGCCGCCAGGGTGCTGAAAGACACGGAACCCACAACTAACGCTGCAACAATCATTTTCAAAGATTTCATTACCATACCTCTCAAGGGATAATTTATTTGTTATGAAAGCCGTCCAGAGTAAATGCGCGATAACACTGGCTGCCGTGACATCTTCGGACCTCGTTGCTTTCCCTGACGAGACCGTTTTCCCAGAGACGAAACGCCGAATGAAAATACGCACGCGTTTTTTCATTGTGCAGCCAACGCAGTTACCCACCTAAGTATTGAACAGGTTTATTTTTTATCCACTAAGCGGCTCTTTTTTTAGCGCTTTATTGTGCGATTTTGGGTCAGATCCCATTTTCTGCCACAAAAGTGCCAATAATTTCTGCAAATTCATCAGGGTGGGAAATGAATGGTGCATGAGCTGCTTTTGCAATGATGATTGATGGCGAGTTTGGCCACTTGGCATCAAGCAGTTCTGCCACCTTACGCGGCACCAAACCGTCCAGATAACCGTAAACCCGCAACAGCGGCAACGGCAGCTTGGCCAGTGGCTGGCGCAAATCGGCCGTTCGCAGTATTTCCAGCCCACCGTTTAATACCTCAACGCTTGGCATCGGTTGGTTAAGCACCACCGATTTCAGCAGGCGGGCATCTTGCCGCGCGCTTTCCGTTCCCAGCGTCTGCAATGCCAGAAAACGCTCTACGGTACGCTGAAAATCCTGCCCCAGCTGATGCTGGAAACCGCTCAACACCTCCGGACGGATCCCCGGCCAGTCATCCTGAGCGGCAAAACAGGGTGATGAAGCCACGGTGATCAACCCGCTCACCCGTTGCGGCTGCAACAGCGCAATCTGGCTGGCCACCAGCCCGCCCAGCGACCAGCCCAGCCACCAGGCCTGCGTCGGTGCCGCGGCCATCACGGTTTCCGCCATCTGTTCAAGTGACATAGGGCCAAACCCCTGGCTACGGCCATAGCCCGGCAGGTCGACCAGATGCAGGCGGAAATGCGGCGTCAGCCGCTCAATCATGCAATGCCACACTTCGGCATTCAGCCCCCAGCCGTGGAGCAGCACAAGATCGCGATCGCCTTCACCTATTGTTTGCCAGTACAACGCACTCATCCGTTATTGTCCTTTCATTCTCATCCGTCAGGGAGGACGGTTATGCTATCAATCCATAGCCGCTGTTGGCTATGCCGACAGTCGCTGCGTCTTTATGGTCAGGGGATCTGCAGCTACTGCCTGCGTCACATGCCCGCCAAACCTTTGTGCTGCCCGCGCTGCGGCCTGCCCGCCGGCGATGCCAGATTGCCCTGTGGCCGCTGCCTGCAACAGCCGCCCCCCTGGCAGGCGCTGGTGTTCGTCAATGACTACGCCGCGCCGCTGCGCCAGTTGATAAAAAAGTTCAAGTTTCAGCACACGCCGGAACTGGCCCCGCTGCTGGCGCGGCTAATCCTGCTGAACTGGCAACAGGCGCATCGAGAGCAATATCTGAACAGACCCGATATCATTTTAGCGGTACCCTTACAGGCAAAACGTTGCTGGCGGCGCGGCTATAATCAGAGCGATCTGCTGGCACGGCCGCTGGCCCACTGGTTAGGGTGCGATTACCGCCCCGCCGCCCTGAGCCGGGTGCGTAAAACGGCTCCGCAGCAACGGCTATCGGCCCGCGCGCGGCGGCGCAATTTGCGTGGTGCGTTTCGTTGCCATGAAGCCATGGCGGGCCGACACGTCGCGCTGCTGGATGATGTGGTGACGACCGGCAGTACGGTCATGGAAATCGCCAAGTTGTTGCAGCAGCAGGGAGCCGCATCGATCCAGATCTGGTGCGTTTGCCGCACGTTGTAGTACCAGGGCAATGGGCGTATTATAACCTAGTATTAAAGTCAACTATTTGAACTAACGAGCTAATGCCATGATTCGTATAACAGATACTGCACAGGAACACTTTGCCAAACTGCTGGCAAACCAAGAGGAAGGCACCCAAATCCGCGTATTCGTGATCAACCCGGGTACGCCTACGGCCGAATGCGGTGTCTCTTATTGCCCGCCGGACGCCGTTGAAGCGACAGATACCGAGCTGAAGTTCGAAAAGCTGTCCGCCTATATCGACGAGCTGAGCAAACCGTATCTGGAAGATGCCGAAATCGACTTCGTCACCGACCAACTGGGCTCGCAGCTGACGCTGAAAGCGCCAAACGCCAAAATGCGCAAGGTAGACGACAATGCGCCGCTGATGGAGCGTGTTGAATACGTGCTGCAGTCGCAGATCAACCCACAGCTGGCTGGCCACGGCGGCCGTGTGACCCTGATGGAAATCACCGACGATAGCCTGGCTATCCTGCAGTTTGGCGGCGGTTGTAACGGTTGTTCAATGGTCGATGTGACCCTGAAGGAAGGCATCGAGAAAGAGCTGCTGCAGAAGTTCCCTGAACTGAAAGGCGTGCGCGATTTGACCGAGCACCAGCGCGGCGAGCACTCTTACTACTGATACCCTTCTTACTTGAAGTTGCAGCGTTGTTGGCTGCGTGCACTTACCCCAGTCACTTACCTGAGTAAGCTCCTGGGGATGCTCGCACTTGCCGCCTAGCTGCAACTCCAATTAATTTGGGTATCTACCATTTGCATGAGAGCTAAAGTTCTCATGCCACGTCTTTAATACCACAATGGCTCTCTGTTACCCCACCGAGACCTTGCGCCGCCGCTTGTCCAAATCCTTCAGCAGGCGATTGACCTGCTGATCGGCAAACATCTCCTCCAGCGTTTTGGTCAGTTTTCGCCGCCAGTTTGGGTACTGATCGCTGGTGCCGGGAATATTGACCGGATCCGCCATATCCAACCAGTCTTCCGGCTGCAGACCCAGCAAGGCGCTGGCGCTGTCGGCGACATAGCGCTGCAAACCACGATTAAGCAGCGGGCTCATATTCAACAACGCCGCCTTTTTGCCCACTTTCTGCGGCACACAGCCATAGTGATGCAAGCCATCCAGTAGCCCCTGTTTGGCACGTTCGCGATCGGCGAACAGCTCTTTCAGGATCTCCGCATCCGGATACAGCCCCAGCTTGTTGCCGAGCTTCAGATCGCCACTTTGCCAATAGCCGCGCAGCGTCGGCAGGTCGTGCGTGGTGATGGTCGCCATCGCCTGAACCGGATAGGCCTGCGGGGCGCGGAAGTGGTTCTCGCCGTCGCGTTCGAAGTACAGCACCTTGTAGGAATAAACGCCGCTGTCGCGCAGCTTGCCGACGATTTCCACCGGAACGGTACCGAGGTCCTCGCCAATCACCATGCAGCGGTGACGTTGACTTTCCAGCGCCAGCACCGCCAGCAGGTCATCGACCGGGTATTTCACGTAGGCGCCGTGAACGGCGGTTTCACCGTAAGGGATCCACCATAAACGCAGTAACGCCATCACATGATCAATACGCAGCGCACCACAGCTGGTCATATTGGCGCGCAGCAGATCGATAAACGGCTGATAGCCGCGCGCCGCCATCACATGCGGATCCATCGGCGGCAGCCCCCAGTTTTGCCCCAGTGGCCCGAGAATGTCCGGCGGTGCGCCAACCGAGGCCTTCAGACAATACAGCTCGCGTTCGCACCAGGTTTCCGCGCCCCCTTCCGCCACGCCGACCGCCAGATCGCGATACAGGCCAATCGGCATCTGCTGTTGCTGACTTTGGCGGAAACAATCGGCGAACTGACTGGCAGCCAACCACTGCAGCCACAGGTAAAATTGCACCTGTTCTTGCTGCTGCTGACAAAATTGCTTTACCGCAGCGCTATCACCCTGCTGATATTCTTCCGGCCAGGCCGGCCAGCCCCACAGGCTGTCATCCGCAGCCGCAAGATGAGCATGCAGCGCGTCGAATGCCGCCTGCTGATACAAACTTTCGCCGCCGTCGATAACAAACTGCTCGAATGCCTGACGTTGAGAGTCAGCGGCTTTACGCGCCTGGAACAGCGGGAATGCCAGTTGCAACGCCGCCAGCTTAAGCTGCGTCACCTTGCCGTAATCCACCCGATCGCTGGCACGGGCCTCGGCCAACTTTTTTTGCGTTGCCGGTTTCAGCCACCATTGCTGAGCGGCTTCGTTGCGCTGGAAATCCTCCACCGCGTTCACGTCAATATAGATGACGTTCAACCAGCGTCGCGACGACGGGCTATACGGACTGGCGCTTTCCGGGTTAGCCGGGTACAGCGAGTGAATCGGATTCAGCCCGACAAAAGCGCCGCCCCGTTCACCGACCTGCTCCACCATCTGGCGCAAGTCGCCAAAGTCACCGATGCCCCAGTTGCGATCGGAGCGAAGAGTGTAAAGCTGGACGCAAGCGCCCCACAGCTTCTTGCCGGTCAACAAGGCATCCGGTTCGAAGCAGCGTTTCGGCGCCACAATCAACCGGCACTGCCACTGCTGCTCACCCTGTGTCAGCGTCAGTTGATGATAGCCCGTTGGCAATTCAGCCGGCAGGGTGAACGTTTTGCGTGCGCTGGCACGGCCTTGCTGCCGGCCGCCGTCTTCGCGCAGCAGCGTCCACTGATACTCACCGCTGCCCGCCAGCGGCAATGCCACCGGCGCGCCCTGATAAAACACCTTCACCGCCGGCAGCGGCGTCACCGCAGGCTCCTGCGGTGACGCGCTTCGGCCCATGGCGTCCAGCAGCCTGCGCTTGGTGTCTTCAGCGATCGCCTGCTGTTGACCATGGGCGTTAATATAATCGGCAGCGATACCCGCCTGAGCTGCCGCCTGATCGATGACCTTGCGATCCATTCGCTCTCCTTAACGCTTGGCTTGCCAGATACGCTGCTGGTAGTCGCGGATCGAGCGATCCGAGCTGAACATCCCAACGCGTGCGGTGTTAAGAATAGTACGACGCGTCCATTCATCACGGTCACGATAGAGTTCGTCTACCTGCTGTTGAGCTTTACAGTAAGAAGCAAAGTCCGCCAGCACCAAATAAGGGTCGCCGCCTTCCAGCAGGCTGTGCAGCATCATGTCGAAAGCATGCTTGTCACCGTTGCTGAATGCACCGCTCGCCAATTCGTCCAGAATCGCTTTCAGATGTTTGTCTTTCTTGCGGTAGCTGAGCGGATCGTAGCCTTTCGCCAGCAGCGCCTTCACCTGATCCACGGTATTGCCGAAGATAAAGATGTTGTCTTCGCCCACCTGCTCGGCGATTTCCACGTTAGCGCCATCCAGCGTGCCGACGGTCAGCGCGCCGTTTAACGCCAGCTTCATATTGCCGGTCCCTGAAGCTTCTTTGCCGGCGGTGGAGATCTGCTCGGAGATATCCGCGGCCGGGATCATCAGCTCAGCGACGGAAACGCGGTAGTCAGGAATAAACGCCACTTTCAGGCGATCCTTCACCAGCGGATCGTTGTTGATCTTCGACGCCGCCTGGTTGATCGCATAAATGATGTTTTTCGCCAGGTAATAGCCCGGAGCCGCTTTGGCGCCAAACAGGAACACGCGCGGCACGATATCCAGCTGCGGGTTATCACGCAGTTGACGATACAGCGACAGGATATGCAGCAGGTTAAGGTGCTGGCGTTTGTATTCGTGCAGGCGCTTGATCTGCACGTCGAAAATCGCGTCCGGATTCAGTTTCAACCCCATGACGTCGTGCACGTAATTGGCCAATACGACTTTATTATCGCGCTTGATTTGCTGATAACGCTGACGGAACGCCGCGTCATCGGCGTACTTCTCCAACCCCTTCAGCGCGTCAAGATCGTTAGCCCACTCTACCTTCAGCGTTTCATCAATCAGCCCAGACAACGCCGGGTTACATTGCTTCAGCCAGCGGCGCGGCGTGATGCCGTTGGTGACGTTGTGGAATTTGTTCGGCCACAGTTGGTGATATTCCGGGAACAGATCTTTCACCACCAGATCGGAGTGCAATTGCGCCACACCGTTGACCGCAAAGCCGCTGACCACGCACAGGTTAGCCATGCGGACCTGCTTGTTATGGTGTACTGCCAACTTGGCCCACACCGCGTCGTCACCCGGCCAGTGCTTGTCCACCAGCTTTTTGAAGTTGGCGTTGATCTGCTTGATGATGGAGAAGTGGCGCGGCAGCAGGCTGCGTACCAGTTTCTCATCCCAGCACTCCAGCGCTTCCGGCATCAGGGTATGGTTGGTGTAGGCGAAGGTCTTGCTGGTGATGGCCCAGGCGGCATCCCACTCCAACTGATGCTCATCCAACAGAATGCGCAGCATTTCCGGAATGGCGATGGTCGGGTGAGTGTCGTTAAGCTGGATCACTTCGTACTTCGGCAGATCTTCAATTTTGCGGCCTGCCAGATGGTGCTTACGCAGGATATCCGCCACCGAACAGGCGCACTGGAAGTATTGTTGCATCAGGCGCAGGCGCTTGCCTGCCTGGTGGTTGTCATTCGGATACAGCACCTTGGTCAGCTTGGCCGCTTCAACGCCCTGCTTCTCCGCCTGCAGGAATTTACCGTCGTTGAAATCACTCAGATTAAACGGATGCTGATGCGTCGCCTGCCACAGGCGCAGCGGTTGAGTCACGCCATTGCGGAAGCCCAATACCGGCAGATCCCAGGCCTCGCCGCGCAGGGTAAATGCCGGACGCCACAGTTCACGGCCATCGGCCAATTTCTCCAGTTTCCCGCCGATGCCCACATCCACCGACAGCGCGGCGTTGTGGCGGAACCACGGATAGCTTTCGCGCTGCCAGTTATCCGGCGCTTCCTGCTGCTGGCCGTCGCTAAACGACTGGCGGAACAGCCCGTATTGGTAATTCAACCCGTAGCCGGTGGCCGGTTGTTCCACCGTTGCCATCGAATCCAGGAAACAGGCCGCCAAACGCCCCAGCCCACCATTGCCCAACGCCGGATCGGTTTCCTGCTCCAGCAGATCCGCCAGCTTGATGTCCTGCTCCGCCAATGCCTGCTCGACGGTGTCATACCAGCCCAGGTTAATCAGGTTGTTGGCCGTCAGGCGACCAATCAGAAACTCCATCGAAATGTAGTTCACGTGGCGCAGCGGCTTACTGCTTTTGCGCGGTGCAGGCTGCGCAGCCAACTGCTCGGCCAACGCCGCGCTTACCGCCTCCCACCATTGGTGCTGAGTCATTTGTTGTGCAGAACTGAGGCCAAACTTTTGCCACTGACGGGTCAGTGCCGCCAGGAAAGCATCCTTTTTAAGCGTAGGCTGGGACATAAAGAACTCTCTATCCAGTAAGTGGGTCAAATTAGCGTTATCGTGCCGGGGAGAAAGAGTGAAGGCATCATCCCGCCTGGGGATTAGCTGGGGAGGAGGATTGGGGCGTAGCTAAAATTGTGATCTCAGGCACTTTTTG
Source organism: Serratia sp. AXJ-M (assembly GCF_046531865.1). Lineage (NCBI taxonomy): Bacteria > Pseudomonadati > Pseudomonadota > Gammaproteobacteria > Enterobacterales > Yersiniaceae > Serratia > Serratia sp. AXJ-M. The sequence continues at coordinate 4,962,473 of NZ_CP059394.1, forward strand.
ACTCCCTTGCATCATGCAAAAAAGCCCACCGACGGACGCGGCGAGCACTGAGAACCAGGCGAAAACTTGTTCAATGACGTTAGCACAGTTATCGCAGAGGCTACAGTCGCCTGCGCGCCCATAAATGCTTTCTTGTACCTGCGTCACTCAAGCGCGCTAAAACACCACGGTTCCACAGGGCTTTAGCTGTAAACGTAAAAAAGTGTGATCAATAGCAATATAACTCCAAGCCAATGCGGAACCTTGTTGCAATACGTTTAACGTTGTCAGAAGTTAGGAGGGGGATTAATTACGAGCCATAAAATAATTAACCCTACTCCGATCCCGGCAGGCGTCGCGCTGCAATGAACGCCAACGGGCAGGCCAACGGCTACGGAAACCGCGATTTTCACTCTGGAATACTATGCTGATCCCATCGAAACTGAGCCGTCCGGTACGGCTGCAAAATACCGTGATCCGCGATCGCCTGCTGGCCAAATTAGCCAGCACGGCCAACTATCGCCTGACATTGGTCAATTGCCCTGCGGGATACGGGAAAACGACGCTGGTCGCACAGTGGGCGGCCGGTAAATCAGATCTGGGCTGGTACTCGCTGGATGAAAGCGACAACCAACCCGAGCGCTTCGCCAGCTACCTGATCGCCGCCTTGCAACACGCCAGCGGCGGCCACTGCGTCAAAAGCGAAGCACTGAGTCAAAAGCATCAGTACGCCAGCCTGTCGGCACTGTTCGCCCAGGTGTTTATCGAGCTTTCCGACTGGCATCAGCCACTGTATCTGGTGATTGACGACTACCACCTGATCACCAATGACGTGATTCATGAAGCCATGCGCTTTTTCCTGCGCCACCAGCCGGAAAATCTGACGCTGATCCTGCTGTCCCGCACCTTGCCGCCGTTGGGCATTGCCAATCTGCGCGTGCGTGACCAACTTTTGGAAATGGGCACGCAACAGCTGGCGTTTACCCATCTCGAAGCCAAACAGTTCTTTGACTGCCGCCTGACGGCCCCCATGGAACAGCATGACAGCAGCCGGCTGTGCGATGAAGTCGAAGGTTGGGCCACCGCGCTGCAGCTCATTGCGTTATCCGCCCGTCAATCCACTTCTTCCGCCCAGCAGTCGGCCAAACGCCTGGCGGGGCTTAATGCCAGCCACCTGTCGGATTATCTGGTGGACGAAGTGCTGGATCACGTCGATGCCGAGGCGCGCGCCTTCCTGCTGCGTTGTTCGGTGCTGCGTTCCATGAACGATGCGCTGATCGTCCGCCTGACCGGCGAAGACAACGGCCAGCAACGGCTGGAAGAGCTGGAGCGTCAGGGCTTATTTATCCACCGCATGGACGACAGCGGCGAGTGGTTCTGTTTCCACCCGTTATTCGCCACCTTCCTGCGTCAGCGTTGCCAATGGGAATTGGCGCTGGAGCTGCCGGGCCTGCACCGGGCCGCCGCCGAAGGTTGGCTGGCGCTGGGGTATCCGGCGGAGGCAATCCACCACGCGCTGGCGGCCAGCGACGTCAGCATGCTGCGCGATATCCTGTTGCAGCATGCCTGGTCGCTGTTCCACCACAGTGAGCTGGCCCTGCTGGAAGAGTGTCTGAACGCGCTTCCTTACGAAAAGCTGATCCAAAACCCCAAGCTTGCACTGCTGCAGGCCTGGCTGGCGCAGAGCCAGCACCGCTATATCGAAGTGAATACCCTGCTGGAGCGCGCCGAACAGGCAATGCGCGAGCATAAAATTGACGTCGATCGCACCCTGCACGCCGAATTTGATGCCCTGCGCGCGCAGGTGGCAATCAACGCCGGCAAGCCGGAAGAGGCCGAACGCCTGGCCACCGAAGCGCTGAAATTCCTGCCGCTTTCCAGCTATTACAGCCGCATCGTCGCCACCTCGGTCACCGGCGAAGTCCATCACTGCAAGGGCGAGCTGGCTCGCGCACTGCCGATGATGCAGCAGACCGAGCAGATGGCCCGACGCCATCAGGCTTACCACTACGCGCTTTGGGCGCTGCTGCAGCAGAGCGAAATTCTGATTGCGCAGGGGTTCCTGCAGGCCGCCTACGAAACGCAGGACAAAGCTTTTGAGCTGGTGCGCGAACAGCATCTGGAACAGCTGCCAATGCACGAGTTCCTGCTGCGTATCCGTTCACAAATCCTGTGGTCCTGGTCGCGGCTGGACGAAGCGGAAGACGCCGCCCGCGAAGGCCTGAAAATCCTGGCCAACTATCAGCCTCAACAGCAGCTGCAGTGCATGGCCATGTTGGCCAAGTGCTCGCTGGCGCGTGGCGATCTGGATAACGCCAATGCGCACATGCAACGTTGTGAAGTCCTGCTGCACGGCTCTCAATACCACCGCGACTGGCTGACCAATGCCGACAAACCGCGGGTGATCCACTGGCAGATGACCGGCGACACCGCAGCCGCGGCCCAATGGCTGCGCCAGACCGAAAAACCCGGCATGGCGGACAACCACTTTATGCAAGGCCAGTGGCGCAACATTGCCCGGGTACAGATCATGCTGGGCCAGTATGAAGAGGCCGAAGTGGTGCTCGACGAGCTCAACGACAATGCCCGCCGCCTGCGCCTGGTCAGCGATCTGAACCGTAACCTGTTGCTCAGCAACCAGCTTTACTGGCAGATGGAGCGTAAAAGCGACGCGCAAAAGGTCCTGATGGAGGCGCTTTCACTGGCCAGCCGTACCGGATTTATCAGCCATTTCGTCATTGAAGGCGAAGCGATGGCGCAGCAACTGCGCCAATTGATTCAGCTTAATACGCTGCCGGAGTTGGAAAATCATCGCGCCCAACGTATTCTGCGCGACATCAATCAACATCACCGGCATAAGTTCGCGCATTTTGACGAGAACTTCGTCGATAAGCTGCTAACTCATCCACAGGTACCGGAACTGATCCGCACCAGCCCGCTGACGCAGCGCGAATGGCAGGTTCTGGGGCTGATTTATTCCGGCTACAGCAACGATCAAATTGCCGGCGAACTGGACGTGGCGGCTACCACCATCAAAACCCATATCCGTAACCTGTACCAGAAGTTGGGCGTAGCCCATCGCCAGGAAGCGGTACAGCAGGCGCAGCAACTGCTGAAGATGATGGGGTACGGCGCCTGACGAATACAGAAAGGACTCATCGATTATGGAAGATGTCATTATTGGCAACGCTAAAAAAACTGATGCGGGAGAGGTGGTAAGGCTTATCGCACTGGCGGATAAAGATGCGGTACTGGCCCTGTCTGGCAAAGACGATATCAACGAAGCCCTGTTTCAGTACGAAGTGAACTTCGGCCGCCATGATGTCTATTTTGGCTATAAAAACGTCTTCGTGGCTCGGGACCAGGAAAAAATACTTGGCTGTATCCTGTATTTCAAAGGAGAAGACGAGTCAGGGTTCACAGCCATAACAGAGCATCGAGCTGAAATGGAAAATGAATCAGACCCCGATGAAATATATATAGATTCCCTGGCCGTCCTGCCGGAGTGCAGAGGACGAGGGATAGCAAAATCTCTGATTAGCCGTGTTGTTGAGGAAGCCGGGCGACAAGGGCTCAATAAAGTCGGCCTTCTGGCAGATACGAAAAAACCTCATCTGAAAGCACTCTATCGCAAGCTAGGGTTCAAGGTGACGGCGGAGATAGAGCTCCTCAACGATCGCTACGAAAAGATGACGGTCGAAACGGGAGTTTAATGAGTCAGGAAAAGGGCGCCCTTTTCCTGATAGTGTTCTATATAGCAGCAGTACAACTGGTGTAATAAACCACAATTTTCATCTGGTCTTAATTGCCGCGAAATTGACTACAATGGCGGCATATTCTTATTACGAGGCAGTTGGCAGTTATGGAACAGTTTGAAGCGATCAACGTTGAGCAGGCGCACAGCCGTTGGAAAGACGACAGCGCCGCGCTGGTCGACATCCGCGATCCCCAGAGTTTTGAAGCCGGGCACACGCCAGGCGCCTTCCACCTGACCAACGCCAGCCTGCAGACCTTTATGCAGCAAAACGACTTTGATCGTCCGGTGATGGTGATGTGCTACCACGGCAACAGCAGCCGCAGCGCGGCGCAATACCTGCTGCATCAGGGGTTTGACGCGGTGTACAGCATTGACGGCGGCTTCGAGGCCTGGGCACGCCAATATCCTCAGGACGTTGAAACCTCCGCATAATCCTCCCCCCGCCGTCTGCGGCGGGTTCCTTTTTCGCGCTTTTAGTGAGTGTTTTTGCGGGTTTTTCGCAGATCTGCTGCCTGCGCTCAGGATTTCGACGGTATAATCGGCCGTCAACGCCATCGGGGTAAACCGGCGGCTAAAATCATTCACTTAGACGGAAAAGCCATGGTTAGAGTAATCGCCGTATCCAACCCCCGCCTGGCGCAGGCCTTTGTCGACTATATGGCGACACAGGGCATCGAGCTACGGGTGCACAACAGCGGCGAAGCGGCAGAGATCTGGCTGGCTGACGACAGCCATCTGGAGCAGGTACAACATGAGCTGCAGCAGTTTCTGATCGATCCACTCAACAGCCGCTACCGGGCCGCCAGTTGGCAGGCCGGCAAGACCGACGCCGAGCTGCACTACCAGGGCTATTCTTATCTGCACACCTTGCGCAGCAAGGCCGGCCCGCTGACGCTGAGCGTGATGGCGCTGTGCATTGTGGTCTATATCCTGATGCAGATACTGGGCGACGACGCGGTAATGTACTGGCTGTCCTGGCCACAGAACAGCGAGCAGTACACGCAACTGTGGCGCTGGGTCAGCCATGCTTTCCTGCATTTCTCGCTGCTGCACATCACCTTTAACCTGATGTGGTGGTGGTATCTCGGCGGCCCGATGGAAAAACGCCTCGGCGCCGGCAAGCTGTTCGTGCTGGCGGTGGTCTCGGCCTTTTTCAGTGGTTGGGCGCAGTCGCTGTTCAGCGGTGCCTTGTTCGGTGGCCTGTCCGGCGTAGTCTATGCGCTGATGGGTTACTGTTGGCTTAGCGGCGAACGTGCACCGGAACGCGGTCTGATGCTGCCACGCGGCCTGATGGTGTTTTCGGTTCTGTGGCTGGTGGCCGGATATTTCGATATTTTAGGAATGTCGATCGCTAACGCGGCACACGTAGCCGGTTTAGTGTTAGGGTTATTGATGGCATTTTGGGACACGCGTCATCGCGCGCACAACGAACAATAACAGCCAGGTACAAGCCGGGCGTTTTAGGGGATTATCGTGAAGCAAACACAGCGTCATGACGCAATTATCGAGCTGGTGCGCCTGCAGGGGTATGTCAGCACGGAAGAACTGGTCGAACATTTTGACGTCAGCCCGCAAACGATTCGCCGTGATTTGAATGACCTGGCCGATCAGAACAAAATCCAACGTCATCACGGTGGCGCCGCGCTGCCCTCTAGCTCGGTGAATGCCGCGTATAACGATCGTAAAGTGATGTGGTCGGAACAGAAAGCGCGTATTGCCCAACGCGTCGCCAGCCAAATCCCGGACGGTGCCACGCTGTTTATCGACATCGGCACCACGCCGGAAGCGGTCGCCCATGCACTGATGAACCACAAGAACCTGCGTGTGGTGACCAATAACCTGAACGTCGCCACCCTGCTGACCGCCAAAGAAGATTTCCGTTTGATCCTGGCCGGCGGCGAAGTGCGCACCCGCGACGGCGGCATCATGGGCGAGGCCACGCTGGACTTTATCTCCCAGTTCCGTCTCGATTACGGCATTCTCGGTATCAGCGGCATCGATATGGACGGCTCGCTGCTCGAATTCGACTATCACGAAGTGCGCACCAAACGCGCAATTATCGAAAACTCACGCTGCGTGATGCTGGTGACCGACCACTCCAAATTCGGCCGTAACGCGATGGTCAACCTCGGTAACATGAACCTGATCGACTATCTGTTTACCGACCAACTGCCACCGCCAAGCGTGATGAAAATCATCGAGCAGTACGACGTACAGCTCGAACTGTGCTAAGCCCTCTCCGTCACGTTTAACCCTGCGGTACCGCTTTTACCTCCGTTATTCCTGCCGTTTTCTCCGGGGTTCAGCCTGCTGGCCCCGGTCATTGCCATCCGAATACCCCTTCTTTTTGTATAACTACTATCACCAAACTGTTACCTCTATCACGCCTAAATGTTTTTGTTTGGTTAAGTCTTGGCTTGTTTGTTGGTTTTTGATTACAATCATGAGCGAAAACGAACATGAAAGAGCTATTTCGAACATCTGGAGGAAGTTGACGTGGAAACCAAAGACTTGATCGTTATCGGTGGCGGCATCAACGGTGCCGGCATCGCGGCGGATGCTGCCGGGCGCGGCCTGTCCGTACTGCTGCTGGAAGCGCAAGACTTGGCCTGTGCTACGTCTTCCGCCAGTTCCAAACTGATCCACGGTGGCCTGCGCTACCTGGAACACTACGAATTCCGTTTGGTCAGCGAAGCGCTGGCAGAGCGTGAAGTGCTGCTGAAATTGGCACCGCACATTGCCTTCCCAATGCGTTTCCGTCTGCCGCACCAGCCGCACCTGCGTCCGGCCTGGATGATCCGTATCGGTCTGTTCCTGTACGATCACCTGGGCAAACGCACCAGCCTGCCAGGCAGCAAGGGTTTGCGCTTTGGACCAGAATCGGTGCTGAAACCTGAATTGAAGCGCGGTTTCGAATATTCCGACTGCTGGGTCGACGATGCTCGCCTGGTGGTGTTGAACGCCCAGGAAGTGGAAAAACGCGGTGGCGAAGTGCGTACCCGCACCAAGGTCACCCGCGCATGGCGTGAGAATGGCCTGTGGATGGTAGAAGCGGTCGACGTCGACAGCGGCAAAACCTTTACCTGGCGCGCCAAAGGCCTGGTGAACGCCACTGGCCCATGGGTGAAACACTTCTTCGACGACGGCCTGAAGCTGAAATCACCTTACGGTATCCGCCTGATCAAAGGCAGCCACATCGTGGTGCCGCGCGTACACGATCAGCCGCAGTCCTATATTCTGCAAAACGAAGACCACCGTATCGTCTTCGTGATCCCATGGAATGACGAGTTCTCCATCATCGGCACCACCGACGTGGAATACCACGGCGATCCGAAAGACGTGAAGATTGACGATAACGAAATCAACTACCTGCTGAAAGTGTATAACGACCACTTCAAGAAACAGCTGGGCCGTGACGATATCGTCTGGACTTACTCCGGCGTGCGCCCACTGTGCGACGACGAATCGGACTCGCCGCAGGCGGTCACCCGCGACTACACGCTGGACGTGCATGACGAACAGGGCAAAGCGCCGCTGCTGTCGGTGTTCGGCGGTAAACTGACCACCTATCGCAAGCTGGCTGAGCATGCGATGGAAAAACTGTCGCACTACTACCCTGGCTGCGGCCCGGCGTGGACCAAAAACGGTTCGCTGCCAGGCGGCGACATCGGTGGCGATCGCGACAGCTACGCCGCAAAACTGCGCCGCGAGCACAGCTGGCTGCCTGAATCACTGGCGCGTCGTTTTGCACGCACCTACGGCAGCCACAGTGAGCTGATCCTGGCCGGTGCCAACAGCCTCAACGATCTGGGCGAAGATTTCGGTCACGGCCTGCATGAAGCCGAGCTGCGCTACCTGATCGAAAAAGAATGGGTGGTAGAGCTGGATGACGCTATCTGGCGCCGCACCAAGTTGGGCATGTGGCTGGACGAAACGCAGCAGGCACGAGTCAAGGCCTGGCTGGCAGAACACGCGAAAGCGAAAACGCTGTCTCTGGCATCGTAAACCGCTAAACGTTAAAAGGGCCGGATATCCGGCCCTTTTTTACATTACAGCTTGATGGGTTTGATGTGCCAGATTTCGTCCGCATACTCCTGGATGGTGCGGTCGGAAGAGAAGTAGCCCATATTGGCGATATTCAGCACCGCCCGACGCGTCCAGTCGTCCTGATTGCGATACACCTCATCCACCTTGTCCTGCGTATCCACATAGCTGCGGTAATCTGCCAGCAGTTGATAGTGATCGCCCAGATTTACCAGTGAATCAAACAGGTTGCTGTAGCGCTTAGGTTCTTCAGGGCTGTAAACGCCGGTGGCAATCTGGGTCAGCGCCTGATGCAGCTCCGGATCCTGCTCATAGTACAGATGCGGGTTGTAACCGTTGCGGCGTAGCTCCTCCACCTGCTCGGCGGTGTTGCCGAAGATGAAGATGTTCTCCGCCCCAACGTGTTCCAGCATTTCAACGTTAGCCCCATCCAGCGTGCCGATAGTCAGCGCGCCATTCAGCGCAAATTTCATGTTACTGGTGCCGGACGCCTCGGTGCCTGCCAGCGAGATCTGTTCGGACAGGTCCGCCGCCGGAATGATCATTTGCGCCAGGCTGACGCTGTAGTTTGGAATGAACACCACTTTCAGCTGCGTATGCACTCGCGGATCGTTGTTGATCACCTTGGCGACGTCGTTGATCAAGCGGATGATTTGTTTGGCAGCGTAATAAGCCGAAGCCGCCTTGCCGGCAAAGATCACCACGCGCGGCACTCGTTCGGTTTCCGGATCCTGCAGCAGGCGGTTATACAGCGTGATCACGTGCAGTACGTTAAGCAGCTGCCGTTTGTACTCGTGGATACGCTTAATCTGTACGTCGAACAGCGCGTCCGGGTTGACCACCACATTCAACGTTTTGGCGATGTAGGTCGCCAGTCGCTCCTTGTTCTGCCGTTTGGCGCTTTGCACCGCCTTCAGGAAGCTGGGGTAATCGATATTGGCCTTGATCTCGCTCAGTTGGCTGAGATCGGTACGCCAGGTCTGACCGATGCTGTCGTCCAGCACGTCAGACAGCGGTCGGTTAGCCAGCCCCAGCCAGCGGCGTGGGGTGACGCCGTTGGTTTTATTGCAGAAGCGATCAGGGAAAATACGGGCGAAATCGGCAAACAGCGATTGCACCATCAGTTCGGAGTGCAGCGCTGAAACGCCGTTAACCTTGTGGCTCGCCACGACCGCCAGCCACGCCATACGCACCCGGCGACCATTGGTTTCATCAATGATAGACACCCGCGCCAGCAGCTCATTGTCGCCCGGCGCCACTTCCTGCACCTGTTTGAGGAAGTGATCGTTAATCTCGAAAATCAGCTGCAGGTGACGCGGCAGGATCCGACCAATCATGTCCAGCGGCCAGGTTTCCAGCGCTTCACTCATCAACGTGTGGTTGGTGTAAGAAAACACCTGCTCGACCACCGCCCAGGCATCCAGCCAGCTGAACTTATGTTCGTCGATTAGCCGGTGCATCAGCTCAGGGATAGATAACACCGGGTGGGTATCATTGAGGTGAATGGCAATCTTGTCTGCCAGGTTGTCGAAGCTTTTATGCATCGTCCAATGGCGGTTGAGGATATCCTGCACCGTGGCCGACACCAGGAAATACTCCTGCCGCAGGCGAAGCTCACGCCCAGAATACGTCGAGTCATCGGGATAGAGCACGCGTGATACGTTTTCAGAATGGTTTTTATCCTCAACCGCCGCAAAGTAATCGCCCTGATTGAATTTACCCAGGTTGATTTCATTACTGGCCTGCGCGCTCCACAGCCGCAGCGTATTGGTGGCGTCGGTATCAAAACCGGGGATCACCTGATCGTAAGCGGTGGCGACTACCTCTTCGGTTTCCACCCAGCGCGCCTTGGCGCCTTCCTGCTGGATCCGTCCGCCAAAGCGCACCTTATAGCGGGTGTTATGACGCGGGAACTCCCACGGATTGCCGTATTCCAGCCAATAGTCCGGTGACTCCATCTGTTGGCCGTTTACGATATTCTGTTTGAACATGCCGTATTCGTAACGAATGCCGTAGCCCCGACCCGGCAGCGCCAGCGTCGCCAGCGAATCCAGGAAGCAGGCGGCCAATCGCCCCAGCCCGCCGTTGCCCAGCCCTGGATCGTTCTCCTCCTCCAGCAGCTCGCCCAGGCTCAGCCCCATCTCATTCAACGCGTCGTCGATATCCTGATAAATCCCCATCGACAACAAGGCGTTGGACAGCGTCCGGCCAATCAGAAACTCCATCGACAGGTAATAAACCTGGCGCACATCCTGCGAAAGTTGCGCACGGTTAGAACGTAACCAGCGCTCCACCATACGGTCACGCACCGCAAACAGCACGGCATTCAGCCAGTCATGCTGGTTGGCGATAGCCGGATCCTTGCCGACGATAAACATTAACTTATAGGCGATGGAGTGTTTCAGCGCTTCAACACTGACCGTGGGTGAGGTGTAACTAATCGGTGAAGTCATAGCTTTTCGATCCCAAGTTTGTGGCTGCCCGTCGCCTTTCAAGCCGCAGCGTTGTTACCTGCACTTGCTCACCCAGTTACTTACTAAAGTAAGCGCCTGGGGATGAGTAAGCTGGCCACCTGGCTGCAACGTGAAATTCATAGAGCATTACAATAGGTGTTGATATACCCAAAATAATTGGCGCTGCATCAAGGCGGCAAAAAAACTTATCCCGATGAGCTTACACTGGTAAGTGATTCGGGTAAGTGAGTGCAGCCAACACAGAGGCAGCGTCAAATATGACGGGAATAAAGCGACAAATATTCCTTTGCCGCGACCTGCCAGCCAAAATCCACGCTCATGGCGTGGCGCTGGACGTGACGCCAATGCTTCGGCCTGCTCCACAGCACCATGGCGCGCCGAATGGCGTTGCCCAGTGCGGTGGCGTCACAATCATCAAACACAAATCCGCTGGCGCTGCCGTCGGCCAGATTCTCCAACGCGCAGTCCACCACCGTGTCCGCCAGCCCCCCGGTGCGGCGCACCAGCGGCAGCGTGCCGTATTTCAAGCCATAGAGTTGAGTCAGCCCGCAGGGTTCAAAGCGGCTCGGCACCATGATCACATCGGCCCCGCCGATAATGCGGTGCGAGAAAGCTTCGTGGTAACCAATCTGTACGCCAACCTGCTCCGGATAGTCGGCGGCAGCGGCGAGAAACGCCTGTTGCAGCACCGCATCGCCGGCCCCCAGCAGCGCCAGTTGGCCGCCCTGCTCCAGCAGCGCAGGCAGGGCTTCCAGCACCAGATCCAGCCCTTTCTGACTGGTCAGGCGGCTCACTACCGCAAACACCGGCAGCGACTCATCCACCTTAAGGCCCATGGCTTTTTGCAGGTGTAGCTTGTTCTTGACCTTGTTCTTCAGATCGTCAGCGTCGTAACGGGCGGTCAGCCGCGGATCGTGGGACGGGTCCCAAATTTTGTCATCTACGCCGTTAAGAATGCCGCTCAAGCGCCCCTGATGCTGGCGTTCCTGCAGCAGCCCCTCCATACCATAGCCAAACTCCGGCCGGGTGATTTCACGCGCGTAGGTCGGGCTGACGGCGGTGATATGGTCGGCGTAGTACAAACCCGCCTTCAGGAATGACATCTGGCCGTAAAACTCCAGGCCATAGACGTTGTAGAACGAAGGCGGTAACCACAGCTCTGCCACGTGATGGGCGGAGAACAGCCCCTGATAGGCCAGGTTGTGCACGGTGAAGATGGAACGTGCCGGATGGCCATTGGCGGCCAGATAGGCACAGGCCAGCCCCGCATGCCAGTCATGTGCATGCACTATCTGCGGGCGCCAGTACCGATCCAGCCCCTTGGCCAGCTCACAGGCCATCCAGCCCAGCAGGGCAAAGCGTCGGTGGTTGTCGGAATAGGCATTCATTGATTGGTCGTGATACGGGCTCCCCGGCCGCTCGTACAGCCAGGGGGCATCAATCAGGTAAATGCCCACGCCGTGGTAGGTGCCGTAACGCAAGCCGACCCGGCCGGCGAAAGAATCGATTTCTGCCACCAGCACCGAGTCCGGTATGCCATTACGCACGTCAGGAAAAGCGGGCAATAACACCCGAACATCGCCGCCCTCGGCGATCTGAGCCGCCGGTAATGCGCCAACCACGTCTGCGAGCCCGCCGGTTTTCAACAGGGGGAACATTTCAGAACATACGTGTAAAACCTGCATTATCACTCCTGAGAATCGGCAAAATTACTCTGGAAAAGCAGGCTTGCCGCTGTTGTTAATCCCGCGTTGTGCAAGCCATCAGTCCGTTATACCCGTCATACTTCAAGCTGCTTGGGTGTTGGCTGAACTATTCGGCCCATCCTTGGGCCTCACCCCTTACGGGGCTGCTGCAAGCAGCGTTCAAATCTGCTCCCGGCAGATTTGTCACTCACCCCAGTCACTTACTTGAGTAAACTCCTGGGGATTCACTCAGTTACCGCCTACAAGCAACTCGAATTATTTGGGTATATATAGCGGCAGGCGGCAGTTTTTGCTGCCGACTACCTTAACTCACAACTTTGACAACATTTCGCGCGTAACCAGCACAATGCCACCTTCCGAGCGATAAAAGCGTTTGCTGTCCTCGTCGGCGTTTTCGCCAATCACCATGCCCTCGGGAATATGACAGGCACGGTCGATAATGCAGCGCCGCAGACGGCAGGAACGGCCGACGTTAACGTCCGGCAGCAATACGGTAGAGTCGATGGTGCAGAACGAGTTCACCCGCACCCGCGGGAATAGCACCGAATGCACCACCACCGAACCGGAGACGATGCAACCGCCGGACACCAGCGAGTTCATGGTCATACCGTGGCTACCGGAACGATCCTGTACGAATTTGGCTGGCGGCAGCGGTTCCATATGAGTGCGGATCGGCCAGGCACGGTCATACATATCCAGCTCTGGTGTCACCGAAGCCAGATCGAGGTTGGCGCGCCAGTAGGCCTCGAGCGTACCCACATCACGCCAGTACGGCGGCAGATCGGGGTTGGAGGTCACGCAGGACAGCGTGAACGGGTGCGCCCAAGCCGCTTTCTGGGCGGTGATTTTCGGGATCAGATCCTTGCCGAAATCGTGGGTGGAGCCCGGCGTCGACATGTCCTCTTCCAGTAGTTGGAACAGGTAGTCAGCGTTAAAGATGTAGATCCCCATGCTGGCCAGCGACATATCCGGGTTGCCCGGCATCGGCGGCGGGTTGCTGGGTTTTTCCAGGAATTCGAGGATCAGATCGTTTTCGTCCACTTCCATCACGCCGAACTCGCTGGCTTCCTCACGGGGTACCGGCAAGCAGGCAACGGTGCATTGCGCGCCCTTCTCCACGTGGTCGATCAGCATGCGCGAGTAATCCATCTTGTAGATGTGATCGCCCGCCAGGATCACCACATATTCGGCGTCGTAACGGCGAATGATATCCAGGTTCTGGTACACCGCATCCGCCGTGCCCTTGTACCAGTGCTCGGTACTGAGGCGTTGCTGGGCCGGCAACAGATCGACAAACTCGTTCATCTCTTCGTTGAGGAACGACCAACCGCGCTGGATATGCTGCACCAGAGTATGGGACTGGTATTGGGTGATCACGCCGATGCGGCGGATGCCCGAATTCAGACAGTTCGACAGGGCAAAATCGATAATGCGGAATTTACCGCCAAAGTGGACGGCCGGCTTGGCCCGGGTTGAGGTTAAATCTTTCAAACGCGAACCGCGGCCACCGGCCAGGATCAGGGCGACGGACTTAATCGGCAGTTGGCGTGCCAACATCAGGGGGTCTTTATTTTCAAACCTAACCATAGCTGACTCCTTTTATTTTTTCTTTACCAGCACGCAAATCGAGTGCGCAGCCTGGTGCCAGGCGGGTAAAACCGCCCGCGAATCTTCCTGAGTAAAGGGAGCGACAAGCTGCCAATCGCCGACGGGCAACGTCATCTCCACCGCCTGCTGCGTGGCGTTCACGACCACCAGCCAGCGTTGCGACAGACAGATCTGCAACCGCAGTTCACCCTGCTCCCACTCTTGCGCGTCGAGGGGTTGCCCCTGCGCGTTCAGCCACTGCACGCTGCCGTCACCCTCCTGCCACCAGCGGTCTTGCTGCAAGGCAGGGATTTGTTGGCGTAAACGGATCAGTGCTGCGGTGTAATCGGTGAGAGCGTCATCTGCCGTGGCCCAGTCGAGCCAGGTGATAGCGTTGTCCTGACAATAGGCATTGTTGTTGCCCTGCTGGCTGTGTCCATGCTCGTCGCCGGCCAGCAGCATCGGCGTCCCCTGGGACAGCAACAACGTGGCGAGCAGCGCTCGTCGGCTGGCCCTGCGGCGTTGCAAAATGGCATCGTCGGCAATCGGGCCTTCAACACCGTGGTTATTGCTAAAGTTACGATCACTGCCGTCACGGTTACCTTCACCGTTCAGTTGGTTGTGCTTGCGGTTAAAACTGACCAAGTCCTGCAGGGTGAACCCGTCATGAGCGGTCAGCATGTTGATGCTGGCGTACGGCGCACGCCCGCGTTGGTTAAACAGATCACTGGAAGCGGCGAAACGTTGGGCGAACTGCCCCAACGATATGCCGTCCTGCAGCCAGAAACGACGTATATCGTCCCGGTAATGGTCGTTCCACTCGGCGAAGCGCCCCGGGAATTGGCCCACCTGGTAACCGCCAGGCCCGATATCCCACGGCTCGGCGATCAGCTTGCAGCGAGAAAGCAGGTCGTCCGCCAGTATCGCCTGGAACAACGGCGCATCGCGGTCGAACGCAGGCGTACGGCCAAGTACGCTGCCCAGATCGAAGCGGAAGCCATCAACGTGGCATTCGCCCACCCAAAAACGCAGACAGTCCATCACCCAGGCCACGCCCTGTGGCTGATCCAATCGCAGCGTGTTACCGCAGCCGGTATCGTTCACGTAGTCGCCGTCGGGGGTGAGCCAGTAATAGCCCGGGTTATCGATACCGCGCAGCGACAACGTCGGCCCATCGGTATCCAGCTCGGCGCTGTGGTTGAACACCACGTCGAGGATCACCTCAATACCGGCCTTATGCAGCGCTTTTACCGCATCGCGAAACTCGCGCAGCGGCGTCGTATCAGTGCGCAGGCTGGAATAACGGTTATCCGGCGCAAAGGGCGCAAGTACGTTATAGCCCCAGTAATTAATCAGTCCGAGCCGCTGCAGACGCGGTTCAGAACTGTGCTGCTGCACCGGCAACAACTCCAGCGCAGTGATGCCGAGCCGCTTGAAATAGGCAATCATCACCGGGTGACCGAGCGCGGCGAAGCTACCGCGCAACACCGGTGGGATTTCCGGATGCTGCAAGGTCAGGCCGCGCACATGCGCTTCGTAGATCACCGTTTTGCCCCAGGGCGTGGCCGGCGGGCGGTCATCCTGCCAATCGTAAGCTTCGTCAATCACCACGCACTTGGGCATCAGTTCGGCGCTGTCATGCTGATCCGGCCGGTCATAGCCGCCATGCAGATAGGGATCATCTGCAACCGGTCCCTCTACCGCGCGCGCGGCGGGATCCAACAGCAGTTTGTTGGGGTTAAAACGCAGCCCCTGCGCAGGATCAAACGGACCATGCACCCGGAAACCGTAACGCTGCCCCGGTTTACCGCCCGGCAGGTAGCCGTGCCAGATATCACCGCTGCGCGCCGTCAGTGGCAGCCGAACCTCCTGCTGCTGTTCGTCAAACAGGCACAGCTCCACCCCCGTGGCTCGGGCGGAATACAGGCTAAAGTTGATGCCGTTACCGTCATAGTGCGCCCCGAGAGGCGCGGCGATGCCGGGCGTCAGCTCAGTCATTGCGCCTCCCGCAGCAGGTAGATAGTCGCCAATGGCGGTACGGTCACGCTGATCGAATGCTCGCGGCCGTGGTTGCCTATCGGTTCAGACACCACGCGGCCCTGATTGCCGGTATTGCTGCCGTGATAATGATGCGAGTCGGTATTGAGGATTTCCCGGTATTCGCCGGCACGCGAAATGCCGATGCGATAATGATGGCGCGGTACCGGAGTG
Source organism: Serratia sp. AXJ-M (assembly GCF_046531865.1). Classification (NCBI taxonomy): domain Bacteria; kingdom Pseudomonadati; phylum Pseudomonadota; class Gammaproteobacteria; order Enterobacterales; family Yersiniaceae; genus Serratia; species Serratia sp. AXJ-M. The sequence continues at coordinate 4,978,231 of NZ_CP059394.1, forward strand.
AAGTTGCTGACGGCAATCAGCTCATTGCCCTGCGAATCGTAACGGGCAAAGGCGAACACCGAGTTGTCGTGGTCGTCCACCACCAGCCACTCAAAGCCGTCAGGGCGATAGTCGCGCTCATACAACGGCGCCTGCTGTTGATAGCAATGGTTGAGATCGCGCACCAGCCGTTGCACGCCGTGGTGCCAGCCGTCCAACCCTTCCAGCAGGTGCCAGTCGAGGCTGCTGTCGAAGTTCCATTCGCGCCCCTGGGCAAATTCGCAGCCCATAAACAGCAGCTTCTTGCCCGGATGCGCCCACATAAAGCCGTAGTAGGCGCGCAGGTTGGCAAACTTCTGCCAGGCATCGCCGGGCATGCGGTCGAGCACCGATTTCTTGCCATGCACCACTTCGTCATGGGAAATCGGCAGTACAAAGTTCTCGGTGTAGGCGTACAACATGCCGAAAGTCATCTGATTGTGATGATATTTACGGTGCACCGGGTCGCATTTCATGTAGTTAAGCGTGTCGTGCATCCACCCCAGGTTCCATTTGTAATGGAACCCCAGGCCATTGGATTCCGGCGGCAGCGTCACCCCAGGGTAATCGGTGGATTCTTCCGCCAGCGTCACCGCGCCGGGGCGCTCCTTGCCGACGGTGTGGTTGGTATAACGCAGGAAGGCGATGGCCTCCAGATTCTCGTTACCGCCGTAGTAATTCGGCACCCATTCGCCGTCAGCGCGGCTGTAATCACGGTAGATCATCGAGGCTACCGCATCGACGCGCAGCGCATCTATGCCATAACGCTCCAGCCAGTAAAGGGCATTACCTGCCAGATAATTACGCACCTCGTTGCGGCCATAGTTATAGATCAGGGTATTCCAGTCCTGATGAAAGCCTTCGCGCGGATCGGCGTATTCATACAGCGCGGTGCCGTCGAAGTTCGCCAGGCCATAGGCGTCGCTGGGAAAATGCCCCGGCACCCAGTCGAGGATCACGTTAATGCCGGCCCGATGCGCCGCAGCCACAAACGCCTTAAAGTCGGCCGGAGTGCCGAAACGTCGGGTCGGCGCGTACAGACCTAAAGGCTGATAACCCCAACTGCCGTCAAACGGGTGCTCGTTAATCGGCAGCAGCTCGATATGGGTGAATCCCATGTCCTTGACGTAATCAATCAGCTGCACGGCCAGTTCGCCGTAGCTGAGCCAGAAATTATCGTCGGTGTGGCGGCGCCACGAGCCAAGATGCACTTCGTAGATAGAAATCGGGCGGTCAAAATCATTGGCCCGCTGACGTTGCGGGGTGTTTTCTACCACCTCAGGCAACGGAGTGACCAACGACGCGGTGTCCGGTCGCATCTGCGCTTCAAATGCGTAAGGATCGGCCTTGAGCTGGGTGTTGCCGTAGCAGTCGATGATTTCATATTTGTACAACTGCCCGGCCTTCACGCCCGGCAGAAACAGCTCCCAAATGCCATTTTCACGACGCAGGCGCATCGGATGGCGGCGTCCGTCCCAAAAGTTGAATTCCCCCACCACCGAGACTCGCTGGGCGTTGGGTGCCCAGACGGCAAAACTGACGCCTTCGACGTCATCGAGCGTGGCGAGATGAGCGCCCAAACGTTCATAAGGACGCAAATGGGTCCCTTCAGCCAACAGCCAACTGTCGATATCCTGCAGCAGGGTGCCGAAGCGGTAGGGATCGTCGACGATCTGTTGGTGATCGTGCCAGCGCACATCGAACTGATAGCTGAACGGCGTTTTACGGCGCGGCACCGTGGCGCTGAAAAAACCCCGCTCATCATCACAGTTCAGCTGCACCAATCGGCGGCCGGTTTGCTGATCCCGCAGCCAGACTTCGCTGGCGTCAGGCAACAGCGCACGCACCTGCAGGCCGTTATCGACCGCATGCATGCCAAGCAGGGAAAAAGGATCGGCAGAGTTGCCGGAGAAAAGTTGATCAATCACGTCACGATCGGGAAGTACAGGCATAGTCTTCTTCCTAAGATTAAGAGCATGATTTATAAGAGGCCACGCAGCCCATCGCCTTTCAGGTTACAGCGGCGTTGGCTGTACCTTGAGATCCACAGGGCGTAACGCTTAATCCATAGCCGTTTTGGTTATCATGCAATTCATTCGGTTTCTAAAGCGTGATTACAGTCGGTTATTGATCAATTTTCACCCTACCGACCCGAATACCGCTCTTTATGCTTATTTTTGGTGCTGGCGAAAATTTATCCGCCAGCCCTTTAAGCATAGCTAATGTCAGTTAAAAACATTGCCGCATTACCAGGAAAAAGCTTCATTAAGAAAACTGCCAGCCTGACAGCGTCTTTGCGCTGCTGCCCGCATGGTGGAGTGCCGATGGCTTGTGTGCTTTCTCCCCTTTGCAGCGACTTAGTCCATAGCGCGCCGAAACGGAGAAAAAGGAAGAAAATAAGGCTTTTGAGGGCTGAAAGAGCTCAGCCCTCGGGAAGTACAGTTCAGGTTACAGCAGGATACGCAGCATGCGGCGCAGCGGTTCAGCCGCACCCCACAGCAACTGGTCACCCACGGTGAACGCAGACAGGTATTCCGGCCCCATATTCAGCTTACGCAGACGACCGACTGGCGTATTCAGCGTCCCGGTAACCGCAGCCGGCGTCAGTTCACGCATGGTCAGTTCACGGTCGTTAGGGATCACCCGCACCCAATCATTGTGGGTCGCCAGCATCTGCTCGATTTCCGGCAGCGAAACGTCTTTTTTCAGTTTCAGGGTGAATGCCTGGCTATGGCAACGCAACGCGCCAACGCGCACGCACAGGCCATCAACCGGGATCACGCTGCTGCTGTTGAGGATTTTGTTGGTTTCCGCCTGGCCTTTCCACTCTTCGCGGCTCTGGCCGTTATCGAGCTGCTTGTCGATCCATGGGATCAGGCTGCCGGCCAGCGGCACGCCAAAGTTATCGGTTGGCAGTTTGCCGCTGCGGGTGGCCGCAGTGACTTTACGTTCGATGTCCAAAATGGCCGATGCCGGATCCTGCAGCTCTTTCGCCACGTCGGCATGCAGCATGCCCATTTGAGTCAGCAGCTCACGCATGTGACGCGCGCCGCCGCCGGAAGCGGCCTGATAGGTCGCAACGGATGCCCACTCGACCAGGTTGTTGGCGAACAGGCCGCCCAGCGACATCAGCATCAGGCTGACGGTGCAGTTGCCGCCGACAAAGGTCTTGATGCCTTTGTCCAAGCCCTGCTGAATCACGTCGCGGTTGACCGGGTCCAGAATGATAATCGCGTCATCCTGCATGCGCAGTGAAGAAGCGGCATCAATCCAGTAGCCTTGCCAACCGGTTTCACGCAGCTTCGGGTAAATTTCGTTGGTATAATCGCCGCCCTGGCAGGTAATAATGATGTCGAGCGCGCTCAGCGCATCAACATCGTAAGCATCTTGCAGCGTGCCCTGCTGGCCGCCGAATGCCGGCGCCGCAGAACCGTGCTGCGAAGTGGAGAAAAAGACCGGGCGAATGGCGTCGAAATCGCGCTCTTCCGTCATGCGTTGCATGAGTACGGAGCCGACCATTCCGCGCCAACCGATGAAACCAACGTTTTTCATATGACTGTCCTGCCTTGGAGGATGACTGCTATAAGTTGTGTGCACTATCTCTCCACCTTACAAAATGTCAGCGCAGGCGCAAAGTGAATTTATTCGATAGCTGAACGATTCTCAGCAATCCTTCTTATATACCCCGTTGTCTTTCAAGCCATCGGGGATGGGTTAGTGCGTGGGTCGGGATGGCCGACACGTTTTTCAGATGCAGAGGTAATGATGACAGAGATGATTTCCGTCACGGTGTTGCTGTTTTTAATCATGGATCCGCTAGGCAACTTGCCGATTTTCATGTCGGTACTCAAACATCTGGAACCGCGCCGACGCCGGGTGGTGGTGATCCGCGAATTGCTGATCGCCCTGTTGTTAATGCTGATATTCCTGTTCGCCGGCGAGAAAATTCTGGCGTTCCTCAACCTGCGAACCGAAACCGTGTCCATTTCCGGCGGGATTATTTTGTTTCTGATCGCCATCAAAATGATTTTCCCTACGCAGGAAGGCAACAGCAGCGGGCTTTCCGCCGGGGAAGAACCCTTCCTGGTCCCGCTCGCCATCCCACTGGTCGCCGGGCCTTCGATTCTGGCGGCGCTGATGCTGCTCTCGCACCAGTATCCGAACCAGATTTCACATCTGGTTGTGGCGCTGCTGATTGCCTGGGGGATTTCTGCCGCTATTTTGCTGATGTCGGACTTGTTCCTGCGCCTGCTGGGCAGTAAAGGCGTGAGCGCGCTGGAAAGGCTGATGGGGCTGATTCTGGTGATGCTGTCGACCCAGATGTTCCTGGACGGCGTGCGGGCTTACATGAAGCTGTAGTGAATAAACGGGCGCCTGTGCGGCGCCGGCTAAGGGTGGCAGCCCGGATTACTGGGCTGCAACATGCCGAATATAGGCAAGCGTATCGGCGACTACGCCATCCAGCGGCTGATCGATATCAATCGCCTGCACATCCGGCTCCTGCGCGCCCGGCTCTTCCAGGGTGGCAAATTGGGAAACCAGCATCTGCGGCTTGAAGAAATGCCCTTTGCGCTGCTTCAGGCGCTCTTCAATCACCGCCTTGTCACCCTTCAGATAGATGAAATGCAGGTTGCGGTTGCCTTCACGCAGGCGGTCGCGATAGCTTTTTTTCAGCGCCGAACACACCAGCAGAGAGACGTCATTGGTGCGTTCCATGGCAAAGATAGCGTCATTCAATGCGGCCAGCCACGGGGCGCGATCGTTATCGTCCAGCGCATGCCCGGCGGCCATTTTGTTGATGTTGGCGCGCGGGTGCAGGTAGTCTCCGTCCAGCATCGCGGCATGAGCTTCATGGGCAACGGCGCTGGCGACGGCAGATTTTCCGCTGCCTGAAACGCCCATCAAAATAAATACGTGGTGCTGTGGATTACTCATAATGTCATGCCCTTACGGAGTCAGATGTACGTTCTGGCAACGGGTTACGCCGCCTGCGCCATCAAATGCGCCCCAAACTCAAAAGAATGTCCGACACCCCCACGGGGTGCCGGATAACCTCGCTATTCCCTTTGCATTTCAAGTGGCAGTCAACGCTGCGCCAACCTGAAAAACGACAGGAATATTAAACCACCGTCGCCAGCAGCAAACACCCTACCAGGCCGCAGACGGAAATGATGGTTTCCAGCACCGACCAGGACTTGATGGTTTCCATGATGCTCAGGTTGAAATACTCCTTGAACAGCCAGAACCCCGGATCGTTGACGTGAGAGAAAATCACGCTGCCTGAACCGACCGCGATCACCATCAGCTCCGGGCTGACGCCGGTAGTGGCGATCAACGGGGCCACGATGCCGCCGGCGGTGATCGCCGCCACGGTAGCGGAACCCAGCGCCAGACGCAGCGCAGCCGCAATCGACCAGGCCATCAGAATAGGTGAGACGTTGCTGCCTTCCATCAGGGCGGCAATGTATTTCTCCACGCCGCTGTCGACCAGTACCTGCTTGAACGCGCCGCCACCGCCGATGATCAACAGCATCATGGCGATAATTTTGATGGAGTCGGTGATGGTACCCATCACTTCATCCATAGTACGGCCGCGGTTCAAGCCAAAGGTGAAGATAGCGATCAGTACCGCAATCAACGTCGCCATCACCGGATCGCCGAAGAACTCGGCAAAGCGCAGCAGGCTATGGCCCTTCGGCAGCACCATTTCCGCTACCGCACGCAGCGCCATCAGGATCACCGGCACCAACGAGGTGGCAACGCTGATGCCAAAGCTTGGCATTTCTTCTTCGGTGAAGATTTTTGGGTTATACAGGCCTTCAGGAACCGGCTTGTCGATGCCTTTCAGGAAACGGGCATAGACAGGACCGGCCAGGATCACCGTCGGAATGGCCAGCAGCGTGCCGTACAGCAGGGTTTTACCCATATCGGCATGGAAGATGGTGGCGATCGCCGTTGGGCCAGGGTGCGGCGGCAGGAAACCGTGGGTCACCGACAGCGCAGCCGCCATCGGCACGCCGACATACAGCAGCGGCACGCGTGCAGACGCGGCGATACTGAAGACCAGCGGCAGCAGCAGCACGAAGCCAACTTCATAGAACAGCGCAAAACCGACGGTAAAACCGGTCAGTACCACCGCCCATTGAATGTATTTTTGACCGAACTTCTCGATAAGCGTAGTGGCGATGCGCTGGGCGCCGCCGCAGTCCGCCAGCAGCTTGCCGAGCATGGCGCCGAAGCCCATGATCAGCGCCAGGCTGCCCAGGGTGCCGCCCACGCCGGCCTTGATGGAGCCGATCACTTTATCGACTGGCATACCCTGAGCGATACCCACCGCCAGAGCAACCAGAACCAGAGAGATAAAGCCGTTCAGCTTAAAGCGGATCATCAGCAGCAACAGCAGCGCGACGCCGCCTGCAACAATCACTAATGGCATAATTTTTCTCCAACCTTTTTATCGCAGACTCTCTTTACGATAGGCCGTAAAGCGCGCGTTTGTTGTATTTTTAGGCTCTTCCCGGTGTTAGAAGACGAGCTGTAGGTGGTGCTGAGTCAAGGGTTCTATTTCTCCCTGTAGCGACCCTATCGCGCCGCCACAAGGTCATTGACCTCGTTGTTACCGGTATCATGATACCGGTAACAACAGCAGTGTCGGAACCGGGTAACGGGCTAAAATTCGCGTTCTGGGATAGAGATCAAACTTATGGGGGTAACGCGCGGTGGGCTTACAGATGACTAGCAAAACGCGCCGGGCGGCGCGATTTTCAAATTAAAATTGATGAAACAAAGAGTTAAAAGCGATCAGATGCTGCCGCCGGGGATCACGGTAAAACCGACGTCCACCATGCGCGGGCTGACCGTTTCGCCCCGCAAACGCGCCAACAGGCGTTCAGCCCCGATCTGCCCCATGCGTTCACGCGGCGTCAGGACGCTCGCCAGTTTTGGCACCATCACCTGACCGATATCGTGGCCGTGAAAACCGGCAATCGCCATATCTTTGGGGATCGACAGCCCTTGGCGCTGGCACTCAAAGGTCGCGCCAATCGCCAGGTCATCGTTGGTGCAGAAAATACTGTCGATCTGCGGATAATCGCGCTGCGCCTGACGCAGCAGTTCGCCACCGGCGGAATAGGACGACGAACGCGCGGTCATGACGCTGTACGGCTCGAGACCGGATTCACGCATCGCCTGTTCATAGCCCTGTTGCTTGATAATGGTACGTTCATCCTGACGCGCCCCGAAATACACCACGTGGCGATGACCGTGCGCGATGATTTGCTGGGTCATCTGGCGTGCCGCCTCAAAGTTGTTGAACCCCACGGCCAGGTCAATGCACGGTGAAACGCAGTCCATCAGTTCGACAACCGGGATCCCTGCCACCTCAATCATCTTCATGGTGCGCGGCGTATGGTGCCGTTCAGACAGGATCAGCCCATCAATGTTGTAAGACAGCAGCGAGGTCAGGCGCTGTTCTTCGCGCTCCGGCAAATAGCCGTAGTGCGCCAGCATGGTCTGATAATTGTGCGCATCGGTGACGCTCTCGATGCCGCGCAGCACTTCGGCGAACACCTGATTGGTCAACGACGGCAGCAATACGCCAATGGCGCGACTGGTGGAGTTGGAAAGGATATCCGGCGCACGGTTGGGAATGTAGCCCAGCTCATCCAGCGCGACGGCAATTTTTTGCTGCAAGATGGCAGAAACCTGCTCGGGATTACGCAGATAACGGCTCACCGTCATCTTGGTAACGCCAACCTTGTCTGCGACATCTTGAAGTACCGGCCGTTTTTTCTTCATTATCAATGAACTGGCTAACCGTGAATGGGCGCTCATTTTAGCAAAAAAAAACCGCTGCCGATATTGTTGGTTATCGGACGTCACAACGCAAAAAGGGCTCACTGTGTGAGCCCTCAGTATTTACCGCTTTATCAGACCGGCGGCAGATCGAACAGCAGGATTTCACTGTCTTCATCGGCATGAATCGACAGCGCAGTTTCATCCCACACCGCGAACGCATCGCTGGTGCCGGCCTGCTGGCCATTGACCACCACCTTGCCACGCACCACCTGGATCCACACGCGACGACCGGCTTCAATCGGGCATTCTGCCTGTTCGTCTTGCTTCAATGCCCAGCGGGACAGCGTCATGTCCTGGAACACTTTCAGTGAACCGTCGCGCGCATCCGGCGACAACACCAGTTGGCGGCCCTGTGGCGCATCAAACATGCGTTGCTCATAGCGCGGCTCCAGCCCGACCCGATCGGGAATGATCCAAATCTGGTACAGGTGCAACGGACGATCGTTATTGCCGTTGTACTCGGAGTGACGCACCCCGGTGCCGGCACTCATGATCTGAAACTCACCGGCCTGGATCTGCTCTTTATTGCCCATGCTGTCCTGATGTTCTACCGTGCCGCTCAGCACGTAGGTCAGGATTTCCATGTCTTTATGCGGGTGGGTGCCAAAACCCTGCCCTGCGTCGATCACGTCTTCGTTGATCACCCGCAGCGCCGAGAAGCCCATAAAATCGGCATCGTAATAGTTGGCAAAGGAGAAGGTGTGCCAGCTATCCAGCCAACCATGATTGGCATGACCGCGATCTTCTGCCTTACGTAGATAAATCATATTCAACTCTCCTCAATGTTTTTTACAGTCTAGTCCTGGCAGCAGAATATGAAAGCGTAAAAAACTCATCCCTCTGTTCAAAAATTTAGATGGAGTTGCGAAGCCATTGGCAGGGAATTTGTTGAAGGCGGGTGAGCTGAAAACAGGCAAAAAAAAAGCCAGCACCCGAGCTGGCTAAGTAATACTTGGAAGCAATGTGAGCAATGTCGTGCCTTCGCAGCGAGGGTATCAAAGGTTGATACTCTCCCCGGAACGCATCGCAATAATAATCATTATCATTCGCACCTGTAAAGCGTTTTTTTAACCAATCCGGAATAATATTGACTCGACACAATAAACCGATAAATTCAGAGGTTATTCAACCGGTAAGCCAAAGGAGCAGCGTAATGAGTGAAATCGTAGTTCGTCACGTGGAAACGGCAGATGCACAGGCCCTGCATCAACTCTATTCTCAGCCGAAGGCTTACCGTGACACGCTACATCTTCCGCTACCGTCGGTCGAACTATGGCACAAACGCCTCGCCAACCTCGAACCGGGCACGCATAGCCTGGTGGCCTGCATCGACGGACAGATTGTCGGCCAGTTAAGCGTGATGCTGAATCAGCGTGTACGCCGCCGCCACGTGGCAACTTTTGGCATCGGCGTCGATGACCACCACCACGGCAAAGGCGTCGGCAGCAGCCTGATGAAGGCGATGATTGACCTGTGCGACAAGTGGGCAGACATCGAACGCATCGAGCTGACGGTATTTACCGATAATCAGGCAGCCATCGCGCTATACCGCAAGTTCGGTTTTGAAATCGAAGGGACCAGCCGCGCTTACGCCATGCGCGACGGCGTACTGGTAGATTCTTACCATATGGCTCGCTTTCGCAGTGAACAGCAGAAAAAATCAGCCTCATGAGTGAGATAAAAAGTGAACCAGGGGCGGCAAACCGCCCCTTCACCGTCAGCCGTCGCACCTTCGTGCAAACGCTGGCCTGCGTAACGGGTGCTATCGGCATCCTCTCTCCCACCACCTTCCTGGGGGCCGCAATGCCAAGTTCTCCCGCCGTTCGAACCGGCGCCCGTAACCTGATTACCGACGTGCCCGGCCTGAAGGTCGGGGTCGCTCAGGACAGCCGGGTGCGTACCGGCACCACGGTGATCCTGCCGGATAGCCCGGCGATCGCCGCCGTCGATGTGCGCGGTGGCGGCCCGGCAACCCGCGAAACCGATGCGCTGGGGGAAGACAATCTGGTACAAACCCTTGATGCACTGGTGCTGAGCGGCGGTTCGGTGTATGGCCTGGCGGCGGCAGATGGCGTCGCAGCCTGGCTGGGGCAACAGGGGCGTGGTTACGCCCTGCGTCCGGCACCGGGCGTACCGGTCTCTCCCATCGTACCTACCGCCTGCCTGTATGATCTAAGCAACGCCGGCGATAAAAACTGGCAGCTCGACCCGCCCTATCGCCAATTGGGGATAGAGGCCGCCGGCAAAGCCGGCCACGACTTTCCGCTCGGCACCGTGGGTGCCGGCTATGGTGCCATGACCGGCATGGGCAAGCTGAAAGGCGGGCTGGGTTCGGCGTCGATCGTGGCGACCAATGGCGCTACCGTCGGCGCACTGGTGGCGGTCAATAGCCTGGGATCGGTCGTCGCCCCCGGGACCCGTGCCTTCTGGGCGACGCCTTATGAAATCGACGGCGAGTTTGGCAACGGCGGTGCCGCAGCGCTGGCGCAGTTGCATGGCCAGGGCGAAGACTGGATGCCAGAAGAACCGACGGGCGGCAGGAAGAACACCACCCTGGCTTGCATCGCCACCGATCTGGCGTTGACCCGGGTGGAGCTGAAACGCGTGGCGATGATGGCGCAGGACGGCATGGCACGCGCCATCCGCCCGCTACACAGCCCGTTCGACGGCGATGTGGTGTTTGCCTTATCCACCGGGCAGCGTGAGGTACAAGGCAGCCGAGAGCTGGCGGTGCTGCAGATAGGTGCACTGGCGGCGGACACCCTGGCACGTGCCATCGCCCGTGGTGTCTATGCGGCGACCCCATGGCCCGGCGGACAGGTAACCACCTGGAAAACCCTCGCCTGACGTTGCCAATAAAAAAGGGCGCATCGATGACTCGAGCGCCCCTTGCCGATCGCCTGCGAATTAAATGCCGGCGGTCTCTTTAATATAACGGCGCGCCTTCACCGCATACTCAAACGGGTTGGCCAGCGCCGGATCCTGCTCGGCCTCCACCACCATCCACCCTTTGTAACCGCGCTCATCCAGCAGTTTAAACACCGGACGGAAGTCGATCACCCCATCACCCGGCACGGTAAAGGTGCCTTTCTTCACGCCGTCGAGGAAGCTGAGTTTGTTGGCCTTTACCTCGGCCACCACGTCGTCACGCACATCTTTCAGATGCACATGGTTAATACGCGGCAGGTATTTTTCCAGTATCGCCATCATCGCCTGCTGGCTGCCTTCTGAATAGTAAGCATGGCCAGTATCAAACAGCAGGTAGACGTCGTCGTTCACCATGCTCATGTAACGGTCGATCTCGGCGGTAGTTTGAATGCCGGTACCCATATGGTGGTGCAGACAAACCTGCATGCCCTTACCGGCAGCAATCTTGGCCAGCTCATTGTAGCCATCGGCCACTCGCTGCCACTCTTCATCGTTGAAATACGGCTTTTCTTCGAACACCCCTTTGGTGGTGCCCTGAATGCTTTTGCTCTGTTCTGAGCAGCCAATCACCTTGGCGCCCATCGCATGCAGGAAATTCATATGGTTAATAAATTCATCAATGGTTTTTTCTTTCAGACCATCGGCAAAGAAGGTGCTGAACCAGGCGTTGCAGATTTGAATGCCGCGGATATCCAGCATCGGCTTGAGCACCGCCGGATCGCGCGGATACTTGCTGCCCACTTCACTGCCGGTAAACCCGGCCAGCGCCATTTCGCTGACGCACTGCTGGAAAGTGTTCTCTTTGCCCAGGTCGGGCATGTCGTCGTTGGTCCAGCCAATCGGGGCGATGGCCAGTTTTACGTTGTCTTTATTCATTTTCAGCCTCAATCATAGGAGCAGCACGCCGGTGATTTCACACCCACGCAGCCGAGAAATTTATTTACCCAACAGCTCTTTTTCGATGCGCTCTCGGGTCGCTACCGCCTGAGTTTTCATTCGTTCCGGATAGCCAAACAGCGAGGTGCAGATAATGGATTCGCCGCCCACCTTAAAATTACGATTGGCAAACTCCATATCGCGCAACGTCTGGAACAGGGCATCGAAATCCACTTCCCCTTCGCCGATACCCATATGCTGGTGCACGGCGGCGTCTACACCCGGCGGGTTGACGATATAGCGGCAGTGCTTGGTATGGTTCATGGTGTCGGCGATCAACACGTGCGAGAGATCGTCACCGGCATATTTCAGCATGCCGGCCACGTCGCCCTGACCTTTGTCGTAGTAGAAGGTGTGCGGCACGCTGTAGAGATACTTCACGTGATCGCTGCGTAACGACTTGACGATATCGGCGGTTTCGTTGCTCAGCTCGCAGAAATCCCACGGGTGCGATTGGATTTCCATGCGGATGCCTTCACGCTCGATAATCGGCAGCAGCTCCTCCATTGAGCGATACCACAGCTCTTCACAGATCTCCGGCTCATTGGGGTTACCCGCCAGCTCGGTATTGATCACCTGTACGCCCATTTCCACTGCGATTTCAATCATCCGGCGCCAGTTTTTGACCGCCGCCTGGCGGCGATCTTCCCCCGGACCGGACCAGCGATACACCACGATAAACGAGGAAATCTCCACGCCGGTGGCCTTCAGCGCATTTTTGTATTCCGCCATCACTTCGCGCCCGGCTTTCGGATGCTTGTAGAACGGATTGATCTGCGGGTGTGGCGACTGCTCAATATACTGATAGCCCCAGTCCGCCACCTGCTCAACCATTTTAGTGATGCCAAGGTCCCTGATGACATCCACATCAAAAGCGATCTTCATGGTCATTCCTCTTTAAACGTAAGTGCGGCGCTCAACCCATCAGTTGCCGTAAAAAGCCGGGCGCGGCGGCAAGGTCACCGGCACAATTTCACCGCTGAGTTGCGCGGCCACGCAGGCGTCGGCAGTGACAGAAGCGGCATAACCATCCCAGGCGGAAGGCCCGGTCAGCTTGCCGGCCAAGACGTCATTGATAAAGCCTTGCAGCTCGACGTCATAAGCATCGATAAAGCGGTCTTTCCAGTCGGTCAGAATTTCGGTAGACAGTCGGGCGCCGCTGCGCATCTGCACCGAAGACGGCTCTGGCAGCTTGGCAATGCCGGTTTCACCCACCACCTCACACTGGATGTCATAGCCGTATTGGCAGTTAACGAAAATTTCGACGTCGATGCGCGTGCCTTTGGCGGTTTCGAACAGCACAATTTGCGGATCTTTCAGGTGCGGGAACGCCTTGGGGCTTTTACGCGGGAACACGACCTGCACCGAGACATAGTCGTCATCCAGCAGCCAGCGCAGCACGTCAATCTCGTGGATCAGGGTGTCGGTGATCGCCATATCCGTGGTGTAAGCTTCGCCGACGGTCGGGTTGCGGTGTGCGCAGTGCAGCATCAGCGGTTCGCCAATTTGCCCGCTGGTCAGCACCTGTTTTAATGCGCGGTAACCCTGATCGTAAGGGCGCATAAAGCCCACCTGCACCAGACGTTTACCGTGTTTCGCTTCGGCCTCGACGATGTTTTTGCAGCCCTGAGCGGTGACCGCCAGCGGCTTTTCACAGAATACCGGCTTACCGGCGGCAATCGCGGCCAACACAAACTCTTCGTGACTCGGGCCCCAGGAAGTGACCAGCACCGCCTGCACGTCCGCCGCATTGACCAGATCGTGGCCGTTGTCATACACCCTGGCGTCCAGCTTCAGGTCGCTCACCACCTTGGCGGCGCTGTCGCGATTGATGTCGTTGACCGCCACGATACGGCTGCCCTGCAACACTTTGCTGCAGCGGCGAATGTGATCCCGACCGATTGCGCCGGTGCCAATAACCCCAATGTTCAATGTCATTTTCGTTATCCTCTTCAAATAGTTGCGGCAGACGCAAGGTCTGGGTAATCAAACGGGATCCTGATCAGTAGTCGCGGGCCTTATCGATGTTTTCCTGCAGCTTGCGGGCCACGGCGACGATTTTTTCGCTGTCGGCAACCTGGGCACCGCCCACGCGCCACCAGCTGAGATATTTGTGCACCATGGTTTTTGGCAGCACCTTGATGTCCAGCAGGGTCGACACGGTTTGCCGACGGGCATCAGCCAGCGCTTCGATCAGCTGCTGCTCGGTGGTCACGCTGTAGGTTTTGCAACCGTAGGCCGCAGCCAGCATGGCAAAGTTGACCGGCACCAAATTGCCGTCGAGCTTGCCGCCCTGCGGGTTGCGGAAGCGGAACTCGGTGGTGTAGCTGTCCATGCCGTGTTCCATCTGCAGGTTATTGATGCAGCCGTTGGTCATGTTGTCGAGCAGCACCACGTTGATTTTGCAGCCTTCCTGAATCGAGGTGACCAGTTCGGAATGCAGCATCATAAAGGCGCCGTCGCCGACCATCGCATACACCTCGCGGTTCGGCTCAGCCAGCTTGACCCCCAGCGCGGCATTGACCTCGTAGCCCATACAGGAGTAGCCGTATTCCACGTGATAACCCTGTTCGCCGTGGTTGTGCCACACCCGTTGCAAATCACCCGGCAGGCTGCCCGCGGCGGCGACGATCACGCTGTCCTGCGGCAGATGCTGGTTCAGTACCCCCAGCACCCGGCTTTGGGTTAACAAGGAGTCGGTCTTTTCGATAAATTCGGCAAACACGCGGTCACGATCGAGGTGATCGTCAATTTCAGGAACAAAACCTTCTCCGGTGTATTCCACCGCATAAACCCGGGCGGTTTCCTGCTGTTGCGCGCTGCGTGCGTCGGCAATGGCATTACCCCAGCCGGCTCGATAATCTGCCTGTGCCAGCCGTTCGCTCAGTGCGGACAGCGCTTCGCGGGCATCGGCCAACACCTGCACGCCGTCGAGCTTGCCGGCGTCAAAAGCGCTGACGTTGATATTGAGGAAATCGACGTCCGGATCCTGGAACAGCCATTTTGACGAAGTGGTGAAGTCGGTATAACGGGTGCCCACGCCAATCACCAGATCGGCCTGACGTGCCAGCGTATTCGCCGCCAGGCAGCCGGTTTCACCGATGCCCCCCAGGTTGAATTCATGGCTGCTAGGCACCGTGCCTTTGCCCGCCTGAGTTTCGGCAAACGGGATGTGGAAACGCTCGGCGAAGTCACGCAGTGCCTGGCCGGCCTGCGAGTATTTCACCCCGCCACCGCACACCAGCAGCGGGCGACGTTTAGCGGTCAGCAGCGCCAACGCATCCTCCAGCATGCCGGCGGTCGCCGGGCGGCGATCGAGCCGATGCACACGCTTTTGGAAGAAATAGTCCGGGTAGTCATAGGCTTCGCCCTGCACGTCCTGCGGCAGGCACAGCGTCACCGCGCCGGTTTCCGCCGGATCGGTCAGCACGCGCATCGCATTGATGCAGGCGCTCATCAGCTGTTCAGGACGCACTATGCGGTCCCAGTACTTGCTCACCGCACGGAAAGCGTCATTGGTGCTGATGCTGAGATCGTAAGACTGTTCAATCTGCTGCAGCACCGGGTCCGGCTGGCGCGAGGCGTAAACATCGCCCGGCAGCAGCAATAAAGGAATGCGGTTGGCGGTGGCGGTCGCGGCGGCGGTGATCATATTGGCGGCGCCGGGCCCGACGGAAGAGGTGCAGGCATAGATCTGCTGACGCAGCTTCTGCTTGGCGAAGCCGGTCGCTGCGTGGGCCATACCCTGCTCGTTACGCCCCTGATGCACCACCAGCTCACCGCTGTCCTGCTCCAGCGCCTGCCCCAGACCGAGGACGTTGCCGTGGCCGAAAATCGCAAAGATGCCTTTGACGAATTTGGTTTCCACGCCGTCGACCAACAGGTACTGGTTGTCGAGGAACCTGACGAGTGCCTGTGCCATGGTTAACCGGATCTTGCCCATTTACTCACCCTTTTAGATTAGTCTCGCCCGCGCCGGCACCAGCTGCATGCCGAACCAGATAAGCTGTGTGATACTCGCCGTCAGCAAGCGCTGTACCCTGCTTAAGCCGACAACCTGAAACGTGTTGGGATTATAAACAAATATATTTTTCATAAAATCACATTACAGAAGAAACATTTCATTTTGCGATAAAGATCCCATAATGATGAAAACCCCGTTTCATCCATGCCTTTAGAATTCACTGACTTAGCCACCCTTTCATCCGTTGAGGCGTCCGCTCAACACCGCCTGAACTCACAGCAACCCTTGGCACCATCAGCCTGTGACACCAAGGATACCCTTGCCGCCCCTCGGCGTTTTCACCTCAGGGCGGGCGGGGGTTTCGATGCCCTTTACCGTTGTAGCAACGGGGGTTTTAAATGCATCACATTTTTGGGGTGTAAATTTCATTCAATCTTGAAATTGAAATTTTTATTCCTCATACTCCAAAAATGCTTCGCAGTCGGGGTTTCGCTTAATACAGAAGGAAACGGGTATGGCTACACAAGAAAAACAGCTTGATGTCATTTGTCTCGGGCGTATCGCCGTCGATTTCTATGCACAGCAAATCGGCGCACGCCTGGAAGATGCCAGCACATTCTCAAAATATCTCGGCGGCTCTTCCGGCAATGTGGCTTACGGCACGGCCATTCAGGGTCTGAAGTCCGGCATGCTGGCCCGCGTCGGCGACGAACATATGGGCCGTTTCCTGCGCGAAGAACTGCAGCGCGTCGGGGCCGACACCCAAAGCCTGATTACCGACCCCCAGCGCCTGACCGGCCTGGTGATCCTCGGCATTAAAGATCAGGAAACCTTCCCGCTGATTTTCTATCGCGAAAACTGCGCCGATATGGCGTTGACGCCGGACGATATCGACGAGGCCTACATTGCATCGTCACGGGCATTGGCCATTACTGGCACCCACCTGTCGCATCCGAACACCCGCGCGGCAGTGTTAAAGGCGCTGGAATACGCCCGACGCCACGGTCTGCGCACCGCGTTGGATATCGATTATCGGCCGGTGCTGTGGGGCCTGACATCGCTGGGCGACGGTGAAACCCGTTTCGTCGAGTCAGAAAAAGTGACCCGCGAACTGCAAGAAGTGCTACATCACTTTGATCTGATCGTCGGCACCGAAGAAGAGTTTCATATTGCTGGCGGCAGCACCGATACCCTGACCGCGTTGAAAAACGTGCGCAAGGCGACCCGGGCCACGCTGGTTTGCAAACGCGGCGCCCAGGGCTGTTCGGTATTTGAAGCGGAGATCCCGACAAGCTGGCAACAGGTCAAACTGCACTCCGGCGTAAGGGTTGAGGTACTGAACGTACTGGGTGCGGGCGATGCCTTTATGTCCGGCCTGCTGCGCGGTTACCTGAACGATGAAGGTTGGGATCAGGCTTGCCGCTATGCCAATGCCTGCGGCGCACTGGTGGTTTCGCGTCACGGCTGTGCGCCGGCGATGCCAACCAAGCAGGAACTGGATGACTACCTGCAGCGCGAACAGGAAGTGAAACGTCCGGATCGCGATGCGCGGCTTAACCATCTGCACCGGGTCACTACCCGCAAACAGCAGTGGCCGGAGCTGTGCGTGTTCGCTTTCGACCACCGCAAACAGCTGGCGGATATGGCGCGAGAAGCCAACGTCAGCGAGGAACGCATTCCCAAACTGAAAACCCTGCTGCTGACCGCGGCGCAACAGGCCGCCGAGGTTGCCGGGTTGCAGGGCAACAGCGGCATTCTGGCCGATACCACCTATGGGCAGGCGGCGCTGAACAGCATCACCGGCCAGGGCTGGTGGATTGGCCGACCGATCGAGCTGCCCAGTTCACGCCCGCTACGACTGGAGCACGGCAATATTGGCTCGCAGCTGATCGACTGGCCGCAGGAGCACGTGGTGAAGTGCCTGGTGTTTTACCATCCGCATGACGCCGCCGAGCTGCGTCGCGAGCAGGATGAACTGATTGGCGACGTGTATCGCGGTTGCTGCAAGTCCGGCCACGAACTGTTGCTGGAGGTGATCCTGCCGGAAAGCAACGCCGACAAGGCCGAAAGCTACTATCTGGAGATGTTGCAATATTTTTACACGCGGGGCATCAAGCCCGACTGGTGGAAATTGCCGCCGCTGAGCGCAGAAAATTGGCAGCGGGTGGGGGCTTTGATAGAGGCGAACGATCCATTCTGCCGTGGCGTATTGATACTGGGGCTGGACTCACCGGAAGAAACGCTGAAGGCCGGTTTCGCCGCGGCGGCAGACGCCCGTTGGGTAAAAGGTTTTGCCGTCGGCCGCACCATCTTCGGCCAGCCTTCACGCCGCTGGTTGCAGGGCGAACTGGATGACGCCGGCTTAATCGAGCAGGTGAAACAAAAATACCTGACGCTGATTGGCTTCTGGCGCCAATACCGCCCAACCTCTCACTCGTCTTAATCGACAAACCCTCCCCTTAAACGATTTTCGCCGCTTTAAGGGGATTTTTTTGCCGGTTTTCTGTGAAGTAACGCAACTTGCAATCGAATAAATCGCTTTTTGGTGAAATGAAACTTCCGCTCCATCTGTTAGAATGAGCTGTCAATAATTCAGGCGTCAGGCCAATACGCCTTAGCCCACACTGCGAGCCGAATGGATGAACAACCCAACTCAACTTTCGCTGTTACAGGACGAGATCCGCCACCGTTATGAAACGCTGAGCAAGCGTTTGAAACAGGTGGCGCGTTACATTTTGGATAACAGTAACAGCATTGCTTTCGATACCGTCGCCTCCATCGCCGCACAGGCCAGCGTCCCGCCGTCGACCCTGATCCGCTTTGCCAACGCGTTTGGCTTCAGCGGTTTCAACGAAATGAAACAGGTTTTTCGCCAGCACCTGATGGAAGAAACGGTCAACTACACCGAACGCGCTCGCCTGTTTCGCCAGACCTCTACCGACGATAACGTTGCGCCGGAAAAGCCGGCGGAAATTCTTAACGTTTTCACCATGGTCAATGCTCAGGCCCTGCAACAGCTGGCGATGCAAACCAGCCCCGAGCAGTTGGATCGCGCGGTTGAGTTGCTGAACAACGCCGAGAATATCTACGTGATCGGTCTGCGTCGCTCATTCAGCGTCGCCTCGTACCTCACCTATGCCTTGCGTCATCTGGAGCGCCGAGCCTTTCTGATCGACGGTTTGGGCGGCATGTTTACCGAGCAACTCAGCATGGTGAAACCCAATGACGTTGTGATCGCCATCAGCTATTCGCCGTATGCGCAGGAAGCGTTGGAGCTGGTGGAGTTGGGCGCCAAGCGTGGCGCACAGCAGATTGCCATTACCGACAGCCAGGTCAGCCCGCTGGCCGCCTTCAGCGACGTGTGCTTTGTGGTGCGCGAAGCGCAGGTGGACGGTTTCCGCTCCCAGGTCGCCTCTATGTGTCTGGCGCAAACCCTGGCGGTATCGCTGGCGCTGAATAACGCCAAAGAAGAGTAATACGGGCAGGATCAACAAGGCCCGGCTAGCCGGGCCTGATGCGAATTATTTCGCCGCTGGGTATCCGTCGCTATTAATCCAGGCGTGGTCTTTTTCCCAGGTGAATTTCCACAGGCGCACCGGCCCGGCCATCACGTTGAGATAGTAGTTGTCGTAACCGGCCAGCGTTGCCACCGGGTGGTAGCCGCGCGGCACCTTGACCACGTCGCGGTTATAGACCGCCATGCACTCGTCCAGCGACCTGTCGTCGGTATAGACCCGTTGCATGCAAAAGCCCTGTTCAGGCTGGATCCGGTGATAGTAAGTCTCTTCCAGATAGGTTTCATCCGGCGAATCTTCCTGATCGTGTTTGTGGCTAGGGTAAGAGCTGGTATTGCCCTCATCCGTGTACACTTCCACCACCAACAGGCTGTCGGCCGGCGCGCTGTCCGGCAAGATATTGTGTACCAGACGCTGATTGCGCCCTTTACCGCGCCGCTCTACGCCCACGTCTGCCGGAGTGATCAGCCGCGATGGCAGGTGCCCGTGGCCCGGCGCGCTGCAAACCGCCAACTCCAACGCACTTTCCGCGCGCACTTCAATTCGATCGTGATGCGGCACATACACCGCATAAGGCGGGGTGCGCTCAAACGGGCTCATCCGTTTACCGATGCTCGGGTATTCCGCTCGCAGGGTAGCGACAGAAGCGATACCGGCGACCAGCACCAGGCACAGTTCTTTGTCGCCGCTTTCCAACTGCAGCGACTGACCGGCTTCGAGACGATAGACGTCAAACCCGACAAAGCGCCAGTCGGCATTCTCCGGGGTGACGTGCTGGATGCGCCCCTCGGCATTTGGCTGCTGACATTTGGCGAGCAATGAAGACATGGTAATTCTCCCAATTAAGTATGAATAGACCCCAAATAATTGGCGTTGCATCATCGTAGGGGTGCTGCATGCCGCGCCCGCATTAATCGGGGCGAATTTATTCGCCCCCTACAGGGTGACTGGGCCAAATACACGCAGCCAACACAGATGCGGCTTGAAAGACGACGGGTATAGTGCCTTAACCCAGCGTCGGCATACTGTATTCAGACACCGTTTGCTGCCCGGTTGGCCAGCGGGCGGTGGCGGTTTTCATCCGGGTGTAGAAACGCACGCCGTCGGTACCGTGAACGTTTAATGCACCGAACACCGAGCGCTTCCAGCCACCAAAGCTGTGGAACGCCATCGGGACAGGCACCGGGACGTTGACCCCCACCATGCCGGCCTGCACTTCCTGCACGAACTGGCGCGCATAGTGACCGTTACTGGTAAAGATAGCGCTGCCGTTACCAAATTCATGGCTATTCACCGTATCGATGGCGGTCTGGTAGTCCGGCACGCGGACAATGCCCAACACCGGCCCGAAGATCTCTTCGCGATAGATACGCATCTCCGGCGTAACGTGGTCAAACAGGGTACCGCCAACGTAGTAGCCGTCCGGGTAACCCGCCACCTGATAGTTGCGGCCATCGGCCACCAGGGTAGCGCCCTCTTCCACGCCCAGATCGATATAACCCAGGACTTTCTTCTGGTGCGCCGAGGATACCAGCGGCCCCATCTCGTTTTCTTCGCCACCCTGTTTAAGCCCTGGACCAACGCGCAGCTGAGCGATCAGCGGCTTCAGTCTGGCAATCAGTTTATCGGCCGTGTCGTCGCCGACGACCACCGCCACCGGCAACGCCATGCAACGCTCGCCGGCCGAGCCGAATGCGCCGCCCATCAGGGCATTGACCGTCGCGTCCAGATCGGCGTCAGGCATGATGATGGCCTGGTTTTTCGCCGCGCCGAAGGCCTGCACCCGCTTGCCGTGGGCACTGGCGGTAGTATAGATATGTTCAGCCACCGCAGAGGAGCCGACAAAGCTCACCGCCTGAATGTGGGGATCGGTGCACAGCTGCGCGGCTTCTTCGTTTGCGCAATGCACCACGTTGAATACGCCGTCCGGCAGCCCGGCTTCTTTCAGCAGTTCGGCCATGCGAACCGAGGCCGAAGGCACCAGCGCCGGGGGCTTGAGCACAAAGGTATTGCCGCAGGCCAGCGCGATAGGGAACATCCACATCGGCACCATCGCCGGGAAGTTGAAGGGAGTGATACCCGCGACCACGCCCAACGGCTGCATCAGCGAGAAGCTGTCAACGCCGCTGCCGACGTCCGCAGAATATTCGCCCTTGATCAGATGTGGAATGCCGCAGGCAAATTCCACCACTTCGATGCCGCGGGTCAGTTCGCCCAGCGCATCGGAATACACCTTGCCATGCTCGCTGACAATCAGCGCCGCCAGCTCGTCGCGATGCTGTTCCAGCAGCGCCTTAAAATTGAACATGATGCGCGCACGGCGCAGCGGTGTGGTGCGCGACCAGTCGGCAAATGCCTGGTGGGCCACGTCAATGGCCTGCTTCACCTCGGCGGCAGTGCTCTGCGTCACGCGGCGTTCAACCTGCCCGGAAGCCGGATTATGCACGTCGACGGTTTGATTGCTGCTGCTCAGGCACACCTGCCCGCCAATAAAGTTACCCACGGTTTTCATGTCTCACCCTCTTTTAAGTCCGCTGTCGCCTGACCGTCTGCGGCCGTAGCGTTTTCATCACACCGCTTGCCGGAGACTGCCCGCAAGCAGGCTAAATCCTGACCGGATGAAGCAAACTCTATTTCATTGAAAAAAAAGTTTCAAATAAATTATTTTAGAAAATTTGTTTTTAGTGCGGAAGGTCGCAGTTTTGCCACATCACCGTGCAAGGCCATTACATGCAGGAAAAAAAGCGGTCCCTGTGTTCACGCGCCAACGGCAGGGAATTAGCCCTGACTTTTATACAGAAACAGGCAGCCCACGGGGAAAGACGACCCGGCCAGACGCTAAAGGATCGCGCGGTAACGCTTGTGGGGCATTTGCGGTTTTTTTTGAACTGGATCTAAAAATCAATATTTCATTATTCACTAATTATGAAATAAATGTTCTTGTTTACCGAAGCGTTAATTCGACTATCACCGCCTTAATGACAGGCAGGGTCCAACCCCTTCCGCCTCCTCTTCCCTACAACCAACAGCGCGGGTGGAAGCCAGGAAAAAAATCGGAGCAACACATGTCATCTCAGCGTAAGCATAATACCGGGTACATACTGCGAATATGCGGCATTGCGGCACTTGGCGGCATTTTGTTCGGCTACGACACCGCCGTGATCTCCGGCGCGATCGAATCCCTGAAAACCTATTTTAATCTCAGTCCCGCCGAAACCGGCTGGGCCGTTTCCAACGTGGTGATCGGCTGCGTGGTCGGTGCCTTTGCCGCCGGGCCACTGGCCGGGCGATACGGTCGTAAGAAGGCCCTGATGCTGGCGGCAGTGCTGTTCACCATTTCGGCGGTGGGTTCTTCACTGGCGCCAACTTTCACCTGGTTTGTGATTTACCGCATTATCGGCGGTTTGGCGGTGGGTATCGCCGCGACCGTTTCGCCGATGTACATGTCGGAAGTCTCACCCAAAGACATGCGCGGCCGTGCGCTCAGCATGCAGCAATTCGCCATTGTGTTCGGCCAAATCGTGATCTTCTACGTTAACTTCAAAATCGCCAGCATCGCCAGTGAAGCCTGGCTGGTGGAGATGGGCTGGCGCTGGATGTTCGCCTCCGGCGTGCTGCCCTGCATCCTGTTTTGCATTTTGGTATTTATCATTCCAGAGTCGCCACGCTGGAGCGTGATGGTCGGCCGGGACGATCAGGCGCTGGCGATGCTGACCAAAGTGTCCAACGCCGAACATGCGAAAAAAGTGCTGCAGGAAATCAAAGACTCGATAAAACAGGATCAACAAGCCAGCCAGAAAAAACTCAGCTATGCCGATAAACGGGTACGCTTCATTCTGTTCGTTGGCTGCATGATCGCCATGCTGCAGCAGGTCACCGGGGTTAACGTAATGATGTATTACGCGCCGGTGGTGCTGAAAACCGTCACCGTAAACGCGCAGGAAGCGCTGTTCCAAACCATCTGGATCGGCGTGATGCAGCTGGTCGGTTCCGTCATCGGTGCCATGTTGATGGATCGCATGGGCCGCATCCCGCTGATGCGTTGGGGTACGCTGGGCGTCATCGCCGGCCTGCTGATCACCTCCTATGCGCTCTATACCGAGGCCACCGGCTACTTCGCGCTGTTTGGCATGCTGTTCTTTATGGTGTTCTATGCGCTCTCGTGGGGCGTGGGCGCCTGGGTCCTGGTGTCAGAAATCTTCCCCAATCGCATGCGCTCTCAGGGCATGAGCATCGCCGTCGGCTGCATGTGGCTGGCCAACTTTGTCGTGTCTCAGACCTTCCCGATGATCAACGATAACCCTTATCTGTTCTCAAGCTTCCACGGTGCCTTCCCGATGTGGGTGTTCGCCGTCTGCTGCCTGTTCAGTTACTGGTTTATCGGCCGCTATATTCCTGAAACGCGAGGGGTATCGCTGGAAAAAATGGAGGACGTGGTCATGGCAAAACGCTATCGCCAACCTCAACCCGAAATACAACGCACGCCGCTGTAGCTCGGCAAATATCAGGCTTTATCAACTCATTCAGGAGTAATGCATCATGACCATTGCGCCAGACCGTTTTTGCATCAACCGCAAGATCGCGCCAAACCTCGATTTGGAACAGTTTTTCAGCCTGGTGAAAAAGTGCGGGCTCAACAAAGTAGAGCTGCGCAACGATATGCCGAGCGGCAAGGTGACCGATAACCTGAGCAACGATCAATTAAATGCGTTGGCAGAAAAATACGGTATCGAAATCGTCACCATTAACGCGCTCGGCATGTTTAACCTGCTGGACGATCAAGCCGCGTTGCTGAAAAACGCCGAGGCGCTGTTGTCACAAGCTCAGGCAATCCGCAGCAAGGCGCTGGTACTGTGCCCGCATTGCAGCACGGGCGATAACCGCAGCGAAGAGCAGAAAAAAACCGACACGCTGGCGGCCCTTAAGCTGCTGGCTCCGCTGTTCAGGCAATACGGTGTACAGGGCTATGTGGAGCCGTTGGGGTTCGGTATCAGCTCACTGCGCTCATCGCTGCTGACGCAGTCCCTGATCCGGGATTCTGGCGCGCCGTACAAAATCGTGCTGGATACCTTCCACCACTATTTAAGCGACGTAACGCAGCCTGAATTTGATGCGCAAATTCAGATCGACGGCATTGGGCTGGTGCACCTTTCCGGGGTGGAAGATCTGCGTGCTAAAAGCGCATTAAGCGACGAAGAACGCATCATGCTGAGTGACAAAGATCGGCTGGAGAGCAAAAAGCAGGTGCAGGATCTGGAGCGCCTGGGCTACACCGGCATTTACGCCTTCGAGCCGTTTTCGTCGCAACTGGACAGCTGGACGGCAGCGGATATAGAACGTGAAATCCGTCAGAGCATCGCTCTGCTGCAAAGGTAGCGGCCGCAAAGGGGCGAGCATGCTCGCCCCTGATTTAACCGGACGCCCCTACCCTTATTTTCCCCAGATTATTTCAACGTGCTGACCACCAGCTGATGGCGCTCGTTGTAGAACTTACGGTAAGCCAGGTAGCAGGCGATGATGGTCGACAGGCTGGCGGTCGACAACAGCATGAAAGTCACCATAATCTGGTACTTAATCGCTTTGACCGGATCGATACCGGCGAAGATCAGACCCGACATCATACCCGGCAGGCTGACCAACCCCACGGTTTTGGCAGAGTCCACCGTAGGGATCAACGAAGCACGGATACTGTCGCGGATCAGCGCCGCCGAAGCAAACTTCGGCGAGGCGCCCAGGCTCAGCATCTCCTGAATCTTCTGCTGATCGCTTTTGAAACGCTGCCCCAGGTTGTTGTAGCACAGGCCAACTGCCACCATCGCATTGCCGGCCACCATGCCGGAAATCGGGATCACCTGCATTGGGGTAAACTCAATCGAACCGGTCAGTACCAGCACCGCCAACGTTAATACCGCGCCGGTGGTTATGGCAATAAACGACGTCATAAATGCGTGATCGATATATTTACTGCGCTTTTGCGCGTTGTAGGCGGCGTTAAAGCAGATAAACAGCACCATCAGCACCGTCAGAATGGCGTTATTTACATCAAAAATGTATTTCAGCACGTAGCCGACAATGATCAACTGCACCACCGCCCGGCAAATACTCCAGATAATGTCTTTTTCCAGCGCCAGCTTTTCTTTATGGCTGATTAAAATAGCAATAATCACCAATACCATCGACAAAGCCAAAGATTCATTGCTGATGTTATGCTGGTTCATTGGTCGTCTCCTGTGCCCGAGCGCCATGCGCACTCAAAGTAATCACATCATCCGCATGTTTGATTTCATCTTTATCATGCGTAACCCACAACACCGCGACGCCATGCTGCGCGACCAGTTGATGAATAATTTCATTAACGTTGCGTTTATTATCTTCATCCAGCGCACTGGTGATCTCATCCAATAACAGAACCTTGGGCATAAACTGCAGGTTACGGATCAACGAAATTCGCTGCTTCTCGCCGCCCGATAATTCGTTAACGCTTTTATCCAGCATATTTTCCGCTAGCCCAAAGCGTACCAGGTCGGCCTGCATCTTTTTCCTGTCCGGTTTTTGTTTGCGAATCTGGTAGGGCAACGCGATATTGTCATACACGCTGTCGCCAAACAGCGAAGGGGTTTGAAAACAGTATGACACCTGTTGACGGTACTCTTCCGGCGGTATATCGGTAATGGCCTTACCGGCAAAGATAATTTTTCCACGGGTTGGGTCGATCAAGGAAGATACGATTTTTAGCAGGGTACTTTTTCCGCAGCCAGACGGGCCGGTAATCAGTTTAAATTCGCCCTGATTCAGACCGAAAGACACGGAATCTAAAATAACCTGCTCGTCTATTTGATAATGAATATCATCCAATAACAGTATTTCTTTGCTTTCCTTCATTATAAGCACGCATCCATCATGAAAATATTTGCACCCAGACCCTCAGTATACGGCCTCAAAAATTGCACTGCCAATGGCTGGTCATTAGTCGTAACAAAGGAGTCGGGCTGAGGCGCTTTTCGCTCCGTCAGCCCTGTGTTGATCCGCTGTGAAGGGTAGTCAAAATGACGAAACAGGAAAGGAATTACATTTTTTTGGGTGATGCACAAATATACCAGCGTAACGAATTATTGATGCTGCGATGAGTACAACGAACTTTACCCTCTTTTTCCAATGCCAATAACAGCGTGCGCGTGGTGTAAATATTTTCACCGCATTTGTCAGCCAGCTCCCTGGTTTTAGGCCAGTGTTCCGGTGCCGGAGGGTGATGTTCCCCTGCACCCGACGCACGCTCCATACAGAGTTTTCGTAACACGTTTAGCATATGTGACTTCCTGATTTCATATGTTATCGGCGCCTTGGCCATCGCGTACTCCTTGGGTTACTTTTGCCTGCTCCTGTCCTGCGGCAGCACGTCGGCCACGCGCAAGGTGTAAATCATCGTGGCGCCCGGGGGGATTGCGGGCGGGCTTCCTTTGTCGCCGTATGCCAGAACTGGCGGCACCACCAGCGTCATGGACCCATGCTTGTTCAATTTGCCGATGGCGGCGCGAAACAGCGGTGGATATTGCGACAAAGGCAAAGAGATAGTGGTGCCGGCCAAGTCCATATCCTTGATCACTTGCCCATTGGGCAAGCTCTCGCGTACCACGATATCGACGTTGTCATTGGCGTTTATCTGCCCGCTGCCGGCATAGTCCACACGGTAATAAAAACCGAGCGCATCTTTTTGCACGCCAGGCTGCTTGGCGAAATCGGCGAGGTAGGTTTTACCCTCCCCCCGTATCGCCTGCTGTCGCTGCTGTTGGGCCTGCTGCAAGGCAGCGTCTGCGGCCTTTAGCGCGCTGTCGATGGCGGCATCATCCAACCGTTGCTGCCCCGCCAGCGTATCGGCAATGCCCGCCAGCAAGCGCGGGCGATCGGCTTCAATTCCCAAGCGGCGGTTCTCTTCCTGTAAATGCAGAATGTCACGCCCCAGCGAAACCCCGGCGGCGTAGGCCTGCTTATCGGCATCGCTGGCCAGCTCCGGCGGTTGTCGCTGCGCGGCTAGCTGACGGTTGAGCTGCTGCAACTGCTGCTCTTGCTGCGTGACGATCCGCTGCTGTCGTGCCAGAGCCGCCGCCATGGCGATCAAGTCTGGCGGCGTGGCGATGGCCTTACGGATCCCTTTTAACGCGGCCACCAGCGGCCGGATATCAATCGGGTCCGGTTTGGGTGTTGCCTTGGGGGCTGGCGCCGCCGGTTGAGCCTGAGCCGCCAGCTGCTGTTCCAATTGGCGGATGGTTTCGGCTTGCCGTTGCAGGGCCTGATTCAGCGCAGTCAGACGGGCGTTGTCTCCGCGCGTAACAGCGACGGGTTTGGGCTTGGCAGTCACCGGCTGAGGCGCTGCAGGTGCACTTTCCACCACCGGCACCGCCTGCTGTTGCTCGGCAAATTTCAGCAATGCGGGAATGCCGTCATCCTTGCCAGGTGCAGTCTCTGCCGCCGATGCAGCGCCCCCTACCAACAACAGCAGCAAAGCAGCGGCTCCTTCCGCATACCTTCTCATGATTACAGGCTCTCCACCCGGCTCGACAGATCGGACATCAGCTCATGCTCAACGTCGGCGCAGAATTTCTCGGTTTTATATTTATAAAGCGCATCTATGGCTTTACGGGTGCTTTCATCGACATTACTGCGAATGCCGGCATATCCCGAGGCGTTGGACAACAGCCCGTTAAAATAAGCAATCCGTTTCTGGTAGCTTTGCGGATTAATATTCTTAAGTGAGTTGACCCGTTGCTGACAAAGCGCGATCCGTTGCTCATCAGTGTTTTCCTTAGGATTACTCTGTGAAACTTTTTTCATGGCAACCGTGCCGGTGCCATTTTTTCCTACGCAACCGGACAGCAGTAAACAGGACATTATCATCAGCGCCGTAGCGACGGCGGAACGGCGAGTTGAATCATTAATTATGGTAATCATTCCGTTTATCATCCCTTAATTATCACTTAGGTCATTATTATGTCGCGAAGCCCTGCTTTATCTGACTGCTTCTGATTAATCCTAACGAGTTAAATAACAAAAACGCACAATAACAGTCGGGCATTGGTAATAATCCGATACACATCTGTATTGTTATGTTTTTGTTAAAACTCAAAAAGAAATTATCGTAGCCACAATGAATGAAAGTCACATCCCAGGCCAGTATTACCGACGTGTTTACCCATAAAAACAAAGAGTTATCTTTTTACCCGCGATTAACGCGCAGAATTCATCATCTGCTGTCTGAGGGCGATATTATCAAAACAATATTGCTAATTGTAGTGCGAACACTAATTCTGGCGATCTAATATCTCGCATATTGCTATTTATATAGTCATTTATTCTGGATAATATTTGTATACGATCTATTGATTTTCAATTATATATATTTCTTTTTCCTTTTGGTTTTATATTCTGTATTTGACTTAACTTAATAAAAGCTATTTCCAACCGCACCTATTATTTGCAAGAATAATCCCAGCAAGACGCTATGGTGATATACCTATTTTTCTTTTATGGATTTCGCTTGTACGACTTCCAAAATATTTCGTTATTCACTCATGAATAACGGAGGGTGGCGTATTGCCCAGAGCAAAAGGATCTGGCTCCAACTACGGCGTCGGCGACATGACGTTGCCGCTGTTGTGGGGGATTTAGATGTGCTGTTCTTTTTATTTAAATACTCTCTACAGGAACTTGAGAAATGAAACTGAATAAATTAATGCTGGCAACCGTGATTGCTTTCGCTTCTGCATCTGTTGCTCACGCCGCATCTAACCAGGGCAGCGGTAAAGTCACTTTTACCGGTGAAATTATTGATGCGCCATGCAGCGTAGCACCGGAATCTGTTGATCAAACTGTCCCTATGGGCCAAATCAGCAGCCGTCTGCTGGCTAAAGAAGGCAAATCCAGCTCTGAGCCATTCAGCATCGAACTGAAAGATTGCTCTATTGCGACCATGAAGAACGTCCAGGTGACCTTCACCGGTACGCCGGATCCAGATAACAGCAAACTGCTGGCACTGAGCGGCACCGCAACCGGCGCTGGCATCAGAATCTATGACAACCTGCATTCCAAAGACGTTGAACTGGGCACCGCAACCGATGGTCAGGGTCTGACCGAAGGTAATAACTCTCTGAAATTCGCCGCTTATCTGCAAGGCAGCAGCGCTTCTGGCGCCGTGGTCCCAGGCGAATTCACCAGCGTTGCAAACTTCACACTGGCTTACCTGTAATCCCCCCTCGGGGACGCTACTTTGGTGTCCCCGTTTTACCTGCACGGACATTGGGTAACGGGACCAACGGCTACAGGGAGACGCCAGCATGACAAACCGGATTTCGGGCGTACTGCTTATCGCGCTCAGCCTTTGCAGCGCAGAGGCGACGGCGAAAAATCAGGGCCACGGCACACTCAACCTGGGTGGCGAAATCGTCGAAACCCCCTGCGGGATTGCCAGCGAAAGCCTGGACCAGACCGTTGATTTCGGCCTGATCTCGATGACCGATGCGGCATTGGATACGCAGCCGGTACTGATCGGCAGCCGCCGCAACTTTGAGATCAAGCTGGTGAACTGCGAATTGGCCAGCATCGTGAAACCCGACTTTATCTACCGCGCGGCCACCGTCACTTTCAACGGCATCGCCGACAGCCGAGATCCCGATCTCTTGGGGGTTTATGGCGAAGCCCAGGGCGTGGCTATTGAGCTACTGACCGCCAACGGCGTTCAGATACCGCTGGGCAGTACCACCGCGGATTACCAGATTGTCGCCGGCGACAACACGCTGCGCTTTGGCGCTCAGTTACGCATTCATCCCGACAGGGCCAGGGCCGGCGGATTCAGCTCACTGGCGAAATTCACCCTGTCTTATCTGTAAGTAACGCCTCGTTAGGCGGGTGCCGCCGTCAGGCACTGAATGACATCACGTATTACGTATTCAGGTCGTACAGGATGACCTGCTATTGGGCGCGGATTTGCCATGAGTGATTATTCTATGACGTCATTACTGACACGGAAAAAAATACCCCTTACCGTCATTCTATCTTTCCTCTGGGTGCATTCGGCTTTTTCCGCCACGGAATTCAATACCGACGTATTGGATATTGGCGATCGCAGCAAAGTGGATTTATCGCGTTTTTCCGACGCCGATTACGTCATGCCCGGCGCCTATTTGCTGGATATCAAAATCAACCAGAAAACCTTGCCGCAGCGCAGCATTCAATATTATCCGTCGCCGGATAAAAAGGATCGCTCTCGCGTCTGCCTGCCGCCGGATCTGGTCGAGAAAATGGCGCTGAAAGAAGACGTCCTCAAAAAAATCACTCTGTGGCACGACAACAGCTGCGCCGATATCAGCGGCATCAAAGGGGCAACCATCTCCGACCGCATCGGCGGCGGCGTCTTGGCCATCACCATCCCGCAGGCCTGGATGAAATATTCCGATCCGGACTGGACACCGCCGGAGCAGTGGGACGACGGCATTCCCGGACTGCTGCTGGACTACAGCATCAGCGGCCAGGTCGGCAAGCAGAGCCACAATAACAACACCGCCGAAAATCTCAGCAGCTACGGGACGGTGGGGGCTAACCTGGGCGCCTGGCGTCTGCGCGCCGACTATCAGGCCAATTACAATCAGCAGGCCGGCGAGCGCGATAACAACTTCGACTGGAACCAGATCTACGCCTACCGCGCGCTGCCGATGCAGGCTGCCAAGCTGACGCTCGGTGAAATCTTTCTCGACTCGGGGGTCTTTGATTCTTACCGCTTTACCGGTCTGAATCTGGCCAGCGACGAGCGCATGCTGCCGCCAAACCTGCAGGGTTATGCGCCGGAAGTACGCGGCATTGCCAAGAGCAACGCCAAGATCACCGTCTCGCAAGAAGGCCGTACGCTGTACGAAACCACCGTGCCCGCCGGGCCGTTTGCCATTCAGGATCTCAACAGTTCGGTACGTGGCCGGTTAGACGTGAAGGTGGAAGAACAAGACGGCAGCGTCTCCACTTTCCAGGTCGACACCGCCACCATCCCTTACCTGACGCGCCCCGGCTATGTCCGCTACAACGTCGCGGTGGGGAAACCTTCGGCATACGATCACCGCAC
This sequence comes from Serratia sp. AXJ-M, assembly GCF_046531865.1. NCBI lineage: Bacteria > Pseudomonadati > Pseudomonadota > Gammaproteobacteria > Enterobacterales > Yersiniaceae > Serratia > Serratia sp. AXJ-M. The sequence continues at coordinate 5,009,552 of NZ_CP059394.1, forward strand.
GCAAGGGCCACTGTTTTCCGCCAGCGACTTCTCCTGGGGGCTGACCAGCGCCTGGTCGCTGTACGGCGGCGCCCTGCTCGGCGGCGATTACAACGCCTGGGCGCTCGGCCTGGGTCGCGATCTTAACGTGTTCGGCGCCATGTCGGTGGACGTGACGCAGTCCATCGCCCGTTTGCCCAATGAGCCTACCGCCAGCGGCATGTCGTTCAAGGTCAACTACGCCAAGCGCTTCGATGAGCTGAACAGCCAGATCACCTTCGCCGGCTACCGCTTCTCACAGCGCAAGTTCATGAACATGTCGCAGTATCTGCAAGAGCGCTACAACGACTATGACGAACGCTACAACGGCCGCCAAAAAGAGCTGTACACCATTACCGCCAGCAAAACCTTTATGGCGGAAGACAGCGCCAAGGCGATCACCGCTTACCTGACCTATTCGCACCAAACCTATTGGGATGCCAGGGCGCAGGATCGCTACGGGTTATCCGCCAGCAAGCTGTTCAACGTCGGCAATGTCAGCAACGTGACCGCATCGCTGTCGGCCTACCGTACCACCTATCACGGCCGCACCGATGACAGCGTGATGCTGAACTTCAGCGTGCCGATCGGCGATCGCCGCCGGCTCGGTTACTCACTGCAAACCAGCAACAGCGACGTGACGCAGATGGCGTCTTACAACGATTATACCGACCCGAACAACACCTGGCAGGTCAGCGGCGGCTTTAACCAGTCCGGCAAATCGCTGGCCCGCGGCTACTACAGCCATAACGCCTCGTTCGGATCGCTCAACGCCAGCGCCTCTTACCAGCAGGACAGCTATTCGTCGATCGGCGGGACCTTCCGCAGCGGCATTACCGCTACCCGACACGGCATCGCCGCCCACCAGAACTCCAGCAACGGTGGCAGCCGGATGATGCTGGACACCGACGGCATCGCCGGGGTGCCGATCAACAACGGCCGCGCCTACAGCAACCGCTTCGGCCTGGCGGTGATCTCCGATATCACCAGCTACTACAACACCGACACCCGCATCGACGTCAATACCCTGGCGGACGACGTGGAGGCCACCCGAGCGGTGGTGCAAGGCACGCTGACCGAGGGCGCCATCGGCTACCGCCACTTTGAGGTGGTGAAAGGCAGCAAGCTGCTGGCCACCATCAAGCTTGCCGATGGCAGCGAACCGCCGTTCGGCGCCACGGTGCTGAGCGAAAAAGGCCGTGAGGTAGCGGTCGTGAACGACGGCGGCTCGGTCTACCTGACCGGCGTGCAGCCGCAAGAGCAGCTGGACGTCGCCTGGGAAGGCCAACGCCAGTGCCGCATTGTTATACCGGGCGCCGCCAAGCCGCTGGACCAGCTACTGCTGCCGTGCGCCAAACTGTAATCCGTAACGCAGAGAATTGATGATTATGAACAACGTTCCGTTAGCAAAAATGGCCGCGCTGGGCCTGGCTTTGACCGCTGCAGTACCGGCCGCCAACGCAGCAATATCGCTGGATCGTACTCGCGCCGTTTACCTCAGCGACGCGAAATCAATCAGCCTGAATATCGTCAACGAAAACAAGGAACTGCCTTTCCTGGCGCAGTCCTGGCTGGAAAACGAGCAGCACCAGAAAATCACTTCGCCGCTGGTGGTGTTACCGCCGTTGCAGCGGGTTGAAGCCAATGAACGCAGCGTGGTGCGCATCACCAAGACGCCGGAGGCCGATCGTCTGCCGCAAGATCGCGAGTCGGTGTTCTATTTCAACCTGCGTGAAATTCCGCCGAAAAGCAGTAAAACCAACGTGATGCAGTTGGCACTGCAAACCCAGATCAAACTGTTTTATCGGCCAAAGGCCATCGTCGCGCCAAAAGGCGAAGTGTGGCAGGAGAAGCTGGTATTTCGCAAAAGCACCGGCGGTTTCACCGTTGAAAACCCTACGCCGTTTTACATCACCCTGACCGGCATGACCCGCCAAACGCAGAAACAGGGCGGCGGCGCGCTGGGCGACTTCCAGCCGGTGATGCTGAAACCGAAATCGAGCGAAACCATTAAGGTGCGCGACAACGGCCTCAACAGCTTTGTCATCACCTATATCAATGACTACGGCGGTCACCCGGAGCTGCGCTTTGCCTGTAACGGCAGCGTATGCAACGCCGTGCCCGAGACCAAAAAATAAGGAGATTCCGCATGGCTGAATTCACCGGCGGCCGCCTGCGGCCCCTGCTGATCGCCGCGCTGCTGGTTAGCGGCAGCGCGACGGCGGCAACGCCACTGGGCGTGATCCAAGGCACCACCGGCACCGTCAGCTTTCATGGCGGCCTGCTCAGCTCCCCGTGCAGCCTGACGCCGGACAGCCAGGATCAGTCGATTGATTTGGGTGATGTTAACGCGCGCGATTTTCAAAACGCCGGCGATCAGAGTGCGCCGGTACGTTTTCGCCTCTCGTTCCGCAACTGCCTGCTGGGGGCCAAAGCCTTGGCGGATAACCCGGCAGGGCAACGTAACGGCGATGCCGGGCAGCTCTATTTGCAGGGTGAACAGGCCGCCACGCTGGTGTTTCTCGGCGAAAGCGATATCAACAACCCCGATCTGCTGAAACTGAACGGCGGCGTACAGGGCATCGGCCTGCGTTTGAAGGATCAGCAGGGCCATGCACTATCGCTCAACCAGCAGAGCCGGCCTTACATTCTGCAGCCCGGCAGCAATACGCTGTGGTTCAGCGCCAGCGTGGAATCCACGCAGCGAGCGGTGATGGCGGCCGGTTTTTCCGGCGTGGCGCACATTCAGGTGATTTACCTGTGAGGTTCACAAACGTGATGAAAAAAACCTACCTTAACTCCTGCCTGCCGCTGGCACTGGCGCTGACGGCTCCAGCCGTGTGGGCCAACGGCTACGTCACGCCGGACGGCGGGGCAAAGCCGTTTTATATCGACCTGAATGAAAGCAATATCACCAACAAGGTCGGTTTTACCAAAGAGTTTCCCTATTCGTTAGGTGGCCAATATACCGGCAAGGCCTATTGCGATACGCCGATCCCTCGTAGCCCGCACTTTTATAAGTCGGATTCGGCATTGCCCGCCTCCGACTACGGCAACGGCTATTTGAAACTGAATGACTATCTGGACCTAAAAGCCGAGGTTTGGATCGCCGGCAATAAAAAAGCCTATGTCACCGTGCCGTTTTATAACGTCTCAAATGAATACACCAACCACTCTTGCAATCCGCCATATGCACAAATCAATAACTACGAAAGTGGATCCAAAGGTCGGGTCACCTTCCGGGTACGCAAAAAAATTATTAACGGCGTACAGATCAATGACCGGCAGATCATCGAGATGTATGGCCGTTTGGGGTCAACCGACGCAGGTTTCGGCCCCAATCCGATGGCGCAGGTGTTTATTCAGTCCGCCATTCTCTACGTGCCGGATAAATGCGTGGTGAACGAAGGCCAACTGATCAACGTCGAGTTCGGTGAAATCGGCGGCAGCAATCTGAACGGCGCCAGCTACCCACAAAGTATCCCGGTGCGCTTCCAATGCGAAGGCGGCAGCTTCGAAGACGGTACGCTGAACATCAAACTGGCGGTCTCCGGCACCCCGGCGCCCTTCACCAATAACGCATTTAAAACCGATAAAACCGACCTCGGTATCGAGATCAAACATAACGGCCAGTTGGTGATCCCGAATGAGTTTTACCCGGTGCCAAATATCGGTAACGGCGGTAGCTGGAACCTGGTTGCCGCACCATTGGCCAACGGCGGTAAAGAAATCGCGGAAGGGGAATTCAACGCCTCTGCCACCATTGTGGCGGCCTTCGAGTAATTCAGGGAGAAACAGACGATGCGTTTACGCGCTTTAGCGATGCTCAGTTGCACGCCGCTACTCTTTTCGGCACTGCCGACGCTGGCGGATACCGAGCTGGTCGGCTCACCGCTGCAGTTCCACGGCACCGTGGTGAGTCGCCCCTGCAATATCGAACCGCAATCGGCCGATCAGGTGGTGGAAATGGACACGGTGATCGTCAAAACCCTGTACCGCTACGGCCATAGCAACCCGGTGCCGTTCAACATCAAGTTGACCGACTGTAAAACGGCGGTGTTTAAAACCGTCAATGTCACCTTCAGCGGGAACGAGGACAGCGAACTGCCGGGCAAGCTGGCGATCAATAACGGCGCCAACGGTGCCGCGATCGCCCTGTTTGACAGCAAGGGCGCGGACATTGATTTGAACCAGGCCACCAGCGCGGTGACGTTGCAGGACGGTGCCAATATTCTGAATTTCACCGCCTATGTGCAGGGCCATCCCAGCGCGATACAGAATAAAACCATTACCGAGGGTGAGTTCAGCTCGGTAGCCAATTTCGTACTGGCTTATCAGTAAGTCGGCGCCGCAGGAACACGTCATGATGTCCAAATCTAAAGCAGCCTGGTTATTCGGGCTGGCGGCATTTTATTGCCTGATCGCCATGCACATTTACTGGCCCAATCGCGGCGGCAGCGGATTCTATCTACCGTGGAATCTGGTCGGCGGGATCTTCATCGCCCTGTTGATCATAGGTGCGATGCTGTTCAGCCGTCCGCCGCTGGCCACCTCCGGCTTCTTTAACCTGCTGGCGTCCGGCAGCCTGATTTTACTCCTGCCGCTATTGTGGGCTCAACAGCCCTGGTTAAGCGAAGCCTTGCCGCGCCTGATGGGATTGGTGCTGGGCGTTCTGGCCTACTTTGCGCTGCTGCAAATCCCGCTCGATCGCCGGTGGCGGCGCAGGCTATTGATGCTGCTGCTGGCAGCGACGGTTATCGAAGCCTTGCTGGGCCTGGTGCAATACAGTTTGCTGCAGCCGGGCAACTGGATGGGCTACAACACCCTGAAAAACCGCCCTTACGGCATCTTCCAGCAGTGGAACCTGATGGCCAGCTTTATGGCTACCGGCCTGGCGTTGGCGCTGTATCTGCTGAGCGCCCGTCGCCCTTTGTCGCGCAGTTTGCAATGGCTGGCCGCCGCCATGCTGCTACTGGCACCGCTGTTGCTGATCGTTATCGCCTCCCGCGTCGGACTGCTGGCGGCCCTGCTGCTGTCTCCGCTCCAACTGTGGATGTTGTACCGCCTTAACCGCCGACGCGCCGGCATCGCCCTGCTGTTGTTGATGGCCGGGGTAAGCGCCGGGCTGTTGCTGGTGATGCTAAATGGCGCTACGCGGGCGCTTATGCTGCCGGAACCGATTTTTTACCGACTTACCTACTGGCAAGAGGCGCTAGACATGATCGCCGAGCGTCCCTGGTTAGGTTGGGGTTACGGCCATTTTCAGCACGATTTTCTGCATCATTTTTACACCACTCACAGCAGCGGTATGGAAAGCGTTGCCATCAGCCACCCGCACAACGAGATATTGCTGTGGGGCGTCGAAGGCGGTCTGCTGAGCCTGAGCGGTATCACCCTGATCGTCTGGGGGCTATGCCGTTTGCTGCGGCACAGCCGCCCCGTTCCGCTACGGCCCGCGCCCTGGCTGGCGGCGTTGCCGATCCTGCTGCACATGATGGTGGAATACCCGCTTTATCTCTCCGCCGCCCACGCGGTGCTGCTGCTGGTGATTCTGCGCGTTAGTGACCTCCGACGCCGTTTGCGGCTGCCCTCCCATTCGCAGCTCCCGCTGCGGCTGACCACTGCGGGCATCGCTGCATTGATGGTGCCGTATCTGCTTAACGGCCTGCACAGCGCGCTGATCATTACCGCTGTAGAAAAAAGCGGCCTGCGGCAATTCGGCCCTATGAGCCAGGTCATCACACCGACGCCCTGGCAGGTCCGTTACGACTATGACATGCAGTTGCGACAGCTACTGCAATACCCGCAAACCCGCGATATGGCTACGTTGCTGAGCTACCAGCAATGGGCTGAAAACGAAATCCGCGTGCGGCCAGACGCCAATATTTACATCAATTTGATGGCGGTCAGCCGGCTACTGCAACAGCCCCAGCGAGCCGCCGATCTGCAACGCCAGGCCAAGCGACTGTTTCCGCACGATGCGCGCTTTGAGGAGTAACTATGCTTAATATCCGGTTCACCCTGTTGGGCAGCGATAACTTTTATCAGCTCGGACTGCGCCTGCTGGTAGAGGATTACCTCCATAACCTGAATGCAAGCAGCCGCGGCGCCTCGGCCGATTTGCTAAATATGGAGCCGATAGAAATCGTCTTCCGCACGCTGGAAGACAGCTGCGGCTGTGCCCGCTGCTACCAGAGCCCTTATCAGACGCCGCGCCATCGGCAAATGACCGTGCTGATCCTCAACGACCGAGATGCTCACTACGAGCACAAGCATCCGGCGCTGTTTAGCATTAATCGGCGCGATGATGATGCCGTCGTTCGCGCAAAACTGCAGCTGGCGCTGGAGCGCTTCTGCCAGCAGCCCTGGGTCGCCCTGCACGCCAGCGGCATCTGGAAATGCCGACAGTGCCGTATTGCCGCCCTGAGCAGCTGCGAAAAGAAGGTGCTGAAGCTGATGAGCTCCGGCATGTCCGCCTGTACCATCGCCGGTATGCTGCAGCGCAGCCAGAAGACCATCAGCGCCCATAAGCGCTCGGCGATGCGCAAGCTGAACGTCCACAAAAGCATTGAATTGAACAAGATGCTGCTGAATCAATTGGGATTGAACTGAGTGGCCGGCGCAGTCAGGCCGGTGCGAATTTACGCTGCAGGAAAATTTCCGCCAGCATGCACCGCGCCCCGCCGCCGCCCAGATCCTCAATGATATCAATAGGTCCAAGCGCCAGGCGCGCATAGCTGCCGATCAGCGTTTGCTGCTTCGGGGTGAAATGAGCCCAGGCCCGGGTGGACATGGCGTAAACCGGGTGGCCGTCTTTGGCGCGCAGCTCCAGCACGTTGCACGCAAAGGCCTCCATCTGGGCAAAACTGACATCGATAATGGTTTTTCCGCTGCGTGTGAGCGAGGCGATCAGCGCACTTTTTTGCGTTTCATTGCGGATGCTTTCAAGGCAAACAATGGCATATTCCGCACCGACGCTCAGCATCACGTTGGTGTGATAGATGGGCCGATTATGGCGGTCCGCAGCCTCGAACCAGACAATCTGGTAGCCGGAGTGTCGTTCAAATTCGCGGCCTACCTCCGGCGAACTGCGTGAAGACCGGCAGGCGTATGCCAGCTTATGCCGGTGATCCAGGATCAGCGATCCGGTACCCTCCAGAAAGCGCCCCGCCAGTTCGTGGGCGGAAAGATCAATTTGCCGTTCAACCACAAAGTCATTGGCGAGCTGCGCGATAATGTCCTGGCGGCGCTCCCGTCGTCGGTTCTTCGCTTCCATCGGAAAGATGAACAGGCTGCCGTCCCCCAGCAGAGCAATCCAGTTATTGGGAAATAACGCATCCGGCGTTTCCTGCCCGCCAGTATCCTCTATCACCGTAACGTCAATACCGGCTTGCGTCAGTGCGTCGACGTAATCATTGAAGGCAGTTAATGCCAACGTTGCCTGATTTTCATTATGTTCCGTGATTTTTTGAAAGAAGTTGCTGTGCCGGGTTTCTTGATTGGCGGCGAAGCCGAATGGCCGCACCATTAAAACGGATTGGGTGGTTTGCATGATGTTTCTCACAGGGTTCGGGATAGCGACGCCGCCCTATTATGGAAAATCAATTTGACGCCAAACAGTGTGATAACTGGCTAAATTGCTCTATATTTTTACAAATCGCCACTTCGAACCGACACTTTGACACCATGAACGATACCGACCGCCAAATCCTCGCGCTGCTGCGCGAAAATGCCCGTAGCTCGGTGACCGAACTGGCCAATAAGGTCCGGGTATCACGCGCTACGGTGCAAAAAAGAATTGAGGCTCTGGAGGCGCAAGGGATCATTACCGGCTACACCATCCGTGTAAAACCGGGGGTGGAACATAACCGCATCCGCGCCTGGATGTCCGTGGCGGTCGAAGGCACCAAGGCGCAAAGCGTGTTGCAACAGCTGCGCGGCGAGCCCGCGGTGTTTACCCTGCACACCACCAACGGCAAGTGGGATATTTTGGTGGAGATCCGCACCGATAGCCTGGAGAACTTCGACAAAATTCTGGGGCGAATTCGGCGCATTGCCGGCATTTCCAGCACCGAAACCAGCATCCTGCTGTCGACACACAAGGCCTGACTTAAGGTTTGTGCCGATGGAACATCGCCGCGAGCATTTCCACGATCAATGCCGCGTAGCGGCCGTCGGGATCCAGATCCGGGTCGAATACCGATACCGTCATGCCGCAGCACAGCGGATTTTGCAGCAGCTTAGCCCCGATATTTTCCAGCCAAAGACGATCGATACCGGGGCTGCCGGGGGAATCCACCGCCGGCATCACGGTCTGATCCAGCACGTCCACATCAAGGTGCAACCAAAATCGCCACTCTGGCTCGGCGGCCAGCATCTGGTCGATATGCCGTATAATTTCCGCCCTGCCCATCAGGTTGGCGGCAAAAACATCGATACGCGTGATGGCAGTCTGATTGATATCCGGCCAGGCGAAATCCACGTCGCGGCACTCTCGCTCACCCAATTGTAAAACCTGGCGATCCGGTACCAGCGGCCCTGCCACATCGGGCCATTCGGTCAACAATGCCTCCCCGCGGCCGGTTGCCAATGCCAGATCCATCCCCGCCACCGCGCCCAACATCTGCTGAGGATCGTAGTTGCCGGGATGACGAAAGTCGCTGTGCCCATCAATGTGCACCAGCGAAAGTGGCCCTGCGCGGCGCGCCCCCGCCAGCGCGCCCAACAAAATTGAGCAGTCACCGCCAATCACCAGCGGGAAGTCACCACGCGCTTGCACCGCGGCCACCTCTGCAGCCAGCTCTAAATTGAAAGCGCGAATGGCATGGCCATTCCGTATGCGGGTGCCCGAGGGGGCCAGCGGCGAATAGGTCGGCGACACTAACTCATGGATGGCCTCCGCCGCCAGCCGTTGAGTCAACCCCTGTGCCATCAGCGCCTGTGGCGCTCGCCAGGTACCGGGGATATGGCCGGGCCACAGAGGGCGCAGCCCCAGATTGGTCGGGGCCAGAATGATCTGCATGCGGGTCACCTAATGAAAAACTCTCTTCAAGCCAGCTTAGCCTATGAGTCGGTTTTCGCCTCACGGCATCAGGAAACAGGCTGCGGTATTGCCACGATAAACAGGCTCTATGCGTTTTCTGCCTCGCCCATTAAAGCAAGAGGTGCCTTTTTACGCCTGTCCTTGGCCGTTTGCCGCTTTAGTTCGCGGGTTACCATGACCGTTTATGCGTTTATCGGTAACAGGACAAGGTGCTTGGCAGTGGGAAAACCCTTTTTACGCAGTGGCCGTTTGGATGATGTGCTTGCATTGGGCGAGAATGGACAGCCGGTTTACGCCTGCGCGTTGCAGCTGCGGGAAACTCTGCGCATTCGTCAACAGCAGCCGGCCGCTGATTGTCTGGCTATCCCGCAACCTAACGAGGCGGGCACTCACATTGACTGGTACTCGCCTTTCCCAGGAAAAGTCACCTCCTGGCTGGCGGCGAACGAGGCTCAACGCGCTCAGGCGGTGCACCTGTTGGAGCGCAGCCTGGCAACCTTCAACGCCCTGATCGCCGAGACACAGACGACCGACCATCCCAGCCAACGCCTTTTCGGCGCCTTGTTAAGCAAGGCGATGCAAATACCCGATCCCAACCATGTTTATCTGGTCGACGATAAACCGGTGCTGACCTTTTGGGGCTTTATCAGGCCACAGGCACAGTGTCAGGACGATCCGCTGGCCTGCCTGCGCCCAGCCGAAGAGCCGGCAGAAAAACCGACGCCAATTGCCGCCAGTCCGCGCGTAGAGGTGGCCCCCGAGCCTCAACCTGCTGCGGAACCCGCAGCCCTGACGCCAGAAATTATCCCCGCGCCGGTGCGCCGGCCGTGGCGCCGCTATGTGTGGATGGCGCCAGTGATAGCGATCATGGCCTTGCTGGCGGGTTGGCTGAGCCAAACGAATCCCCCACCAGCCACATCTCCGGCGGTGCTGGCACCACCACCTTCGCCTGTCGGTGTCGCCAAGCCGATCCCCAAGCTGCATCTGCCATTGGCGCACGCCACGCTAATGCCGCCGCCGCCCGTCCCGGTGGTGTTGCCGCCGGCGGACAAAAATTCGCTGGTACTGCCAGCCGAAGCGGTCAAGGCCGGCTCCACCCGTTTTCTCAACGGCAGATGGCGCGCGACGGTGGCGTTGAAAGATCCGCTGACCGGCAAACGGCCCAGCCTGCAATACCGTCTCAATAACGGCAAAGGCACCGCCAGCATCACCTACGGCGATGCCATCACCTGCCGGGCGCCGATAGAGGCCGGGCTGATGCAGTCAGGCAATCTGGTGATCAACAGCCGCACCAAAGCGCGTTGCAGCGACGGCAGCCGCTACCCACTGCCGGAAATCGTCTGCAGGCAAAATGAGACCGGCCCGGCGGAATGCACCGGCCGTTACGCTGCGGACACGGTTTATCCCATGACGTTAAAGCGCGAGAGTAAATGATGCTGGCCCCCCTTACGGACTATAAAAACGCCATTACGCTGATTCAGGACAGCGGCATCCAATTTCTGGACTTTGCCCTGACGCCGGTTTTGGATGCCGATTTTCCGGGCAAGTTTGTCCGCCAGACGGCGAGTGGCCCACTTTTACGCCTGCAGTGGCATGCCGACAGCGGCAAATACCTGCTGCCCGCGCAGCCGGGGCAGGTCGATGAAGTGGTGCGCCCTGAATTCAGTTATCCCCTGCAGCAATCTTTGCGGCTGTTGGATAAGACCTGGCTGCCACTGCCGTTCTTTCGCTACACCCCTTCCGGGGCGTTTCTGGCCGGGCCGGACAACTGGGCACGCATGCAGATCCTTCAGTTGGACACCCCCGATCAGGACGGCAACTCGCTGCGGGTGGTGCTGGCATTCGATACCCGTATCGCGACGCCAGGCCTGGAGGCGTTAGCCCCGAGCGAAAGCGATCTCGACACCGGACTAAGCTTCGCGCTGGCCCACCGCAATCACGATCTGGGCGAGTTTCTCGATCTGACCTGGGTGGACGGCTGGCTGCGCGAAGTCTTTACCGAAGGCGCCACCACGCTGGAACAACGTGCCGAAGCTCAGATCTACACCGGGTTGAAAACTTTCGAATATCAGGCGCACTACCTTAACGTGTTGAACATGCTCGGCGACCAACTGGCGGTGCCGCAGATAAAGATCATCGCGGCTACGCTGCAGCAGCCCGCGGTCAACGTGGACGTGATTCTGGACGTCGGCAACTCCCACACCTGCGGCGTGCTGGTCGAAGACCATCCGGAAGAAAGCAACGGCCTGAAGCAGACCTATGAACTGCAGCTACGCTCGCTCAGCGCGCCGCACTGCGTGTACAACGAACTGTTCGAAAGCCGGGTCGAGTTTTCGCAGGTCTCGTTCGGCAAACCCGGCCTCTCGTTCCAGAGCGGGCGCGACGACGCCTTTGTCTGGCCTTCCATCACCCGCGTGGGCCGCGAGGCCGCACAGCTGGCGCAACAACGGCAGGGCAGTGAAGGCACCACCGGTATTTCCAGCCCCCGCCGCTACCTGTGGGACGAAGAACGCTATGCGCCTGGCTGGCGTTTTAACGGCAAGCAGGAGCCGATGGCCACCGCCGCTCCCTTGACCACCCTGTTAAACGATGAAGGCGTTCCGCTTTCTGCGCTGCCGTTAGCGGAACGGCTACCGGTATTCGCCGCCCATTACAGCCGCAGCGCGGTTATGACGCTGATGCTGACCGAGTTGCTGGCGCAGGCGCTGATGCAAATCAACAGCGTCGCCCAACGGGAAAAAATGCCGAATGCCACCGCCCCGCGCCGCCTGCGAACTCTCATCCTGACATTGCCTTCGGCGATGCCGAAACCGGAACGGGAAATTTTCCGCCGCCGTATGCAGGAGGCGATTGGCCTAGTGTGGAAAGCCATGGGCTGGCACCCGCTGGACGCACCGTTCGACGGCAAGCAAACCCGCTTCCCCGTTCCGCAGGTGCACATGGAATGGGACGAGGCGACCTGCGGCCAGATGGTTTATCTGTACAACGAAACCCAGGTGAACTTTGCCGGCCGTACCGACGCCTTTTTTGCCAGCATGGCCCGGCCGGATCGCCCTTTGGCAGCCGATGAACCGGCAGGAAAAACGCTGCGTATCGCCTCCATCGATATCGGCGGCGGCACCACCGATCTGGCAATCACCCAGTACAGGCTGGACGATGGCGTAGGCAATAACATCAAGATCAACCCTCGCCTGCTGTTCCGCGAAGGCTTTAAAGTCGCCGGTGACGATATTTTGCTGGACGTGATCCAGCTGTTTATCTTGCCCGCCGTGCAGCAGGCTATCGAGGACGCTGGGGTCGCGGCCCCGGTGGCCGTGATGGATAAGCTTTTCGGCAATGAAGGCCGCATGGACGGATTTTCCACCCTGCGCCAACAGGCCGCGCTACAGATTTTCATGCCTGTCGGGCGTGCGTTGTTGGCAGCCTATGAGGATTACGACCCGCTGGATGCCCAGGCCGAAGTGGCCGCCAGCCTGGGCGATCTGTTACCTCAAGCCCCAACCCCGCAAGTGCTGGCGTTTATCAACGGCGAGATCCAGCGCGAAACCGGCACTTCTTCTTTCGATATTTTGCACACGCCGCTGGTCGTCCGCCTGGGTGACTTGCACAGCGCCTTCTTGTCTGACCGGATCGGCATTGGCCGCTGCCTGCGGCTGCTGTGTGAAGTGGTGGCGCTGTACGCCTGCGATGTGTTGCTGCTGACCGGCCGCCCGGCACGTTTCCCCGGCGTCCAGGCCCTGCTGCGCCATCTGCAGCCGCTGCCCGCCAGCCGCATCTTGCCGCTCGAAGGCTATCACACCCGCAGTTGGTATCCGTTTAACAAGCGTGGGCGTATCGATAACCCCAAATCCACCGCCGCCGTGGGAGCGATGCTGTGCCTGCTGGCCATCGACCTGCGCCTGGAGAGTTTTTACTTCAACGTTGGGGATTTCCAGCCCTATTCCACCGTTCGCCATCTGGGCATGCTGGACGGCAATAACATGCTGGCGGACGATAACGTCTACTATCGCGATATCGATCTGGATCGCGCCGATTTTGCGCTGGATCCCGCCGGCTGCTTCCAGTTGCGCGGTCCTTTGCGCCTTGGGTTCCGTCAGTTAGACAACCCGCGCTGGCCAGCATCGCCGTTATATACGCTGACCATCACCGATCCCCTGTTGGCACGCAAGCTGGCAGGCGATGCGGTCATCAGCCTGCGGTTGGCCATTACCGGCAGTGAAGCGCAAGGTGCCGAGGGCGTTAAAATTGCCCAGGCCATGCTGGCCGACGGCAGCCCGGTTCACGCACATCAGCTACAGCTTAAACTCAATACCTTGGCTGCCAGCGCCTCTGGTGCAACCCATTACTGGATCGACAGCGGGAGCATTTATCAACGATGAAACCTATCACTTCAGACCCGATAAACCGCCTCAGCAACGGAATTATCCAGGCCATTGACTGGGTCGCCGGCGCACGGCAACAGTCCGCTCGCCTGGACCGGGAAGCCGATAACCTGACGATCCGTTTGCGCCGCAGCTACAATCAGGCGCGGAAGTTGGACACCGCCACACCTCACCGCGTCGCCATCGGCCTTTATGGTCATAACGCGGCTGCCAAAGCCCACCTCTTGGCGGCATTGGCCCCCGGCGCCGCGCTGCTTTCAGAGGATTGCCCGCTGGCAGTACGCTACTGCGCGCCCGCCGTCGTAGCATCTCCAGCTTATCCGGTGAGCATCACCTTGCTGGATAACGCGCAGTTGCTCGCCATAACGGCCAGTGCAGCATTGATGAACGGCTTTCGCCCGGATGGAGACGCACGAGCCATTGCCGCACACCTGAATACATTGGAACGCCATCGCCAGCCCATGGCGATTGACGGCATGGACAGCAATGCCATCGTGGCGCTGTGGGACACTCTTCGTCACCACGGCGGCAAATGGCAACAGGCGCTGGACCGCCACTTCTGGCCGCAGGCCGTCTCATTGGCCCCCTATCTGAGCATTGACGACCGGGCCCGCCTGTTCGCACCGCTGTGGGGTGAAGACCCGGCGCTGACCATGCTCTATCGTCAGTTGGCGCATAGCCTCCAGACGCTGGGCTGCAGTGAACGCGTACAGGCCGCTCTGCAAGCTTTGGATCCCGATACGGGTATTCAGCATGCCCACGCGGTCACCACGCCAGCCGAGGTGAAACTTTCCGTACTGACAGAAAACGGCGCCGTCGTGGACGTCGCGCAGGCCGATCTGGCGTGGTTAGCTGCCGAAGTGACATCACCTCTGCCCGCTGGGCTGCCCGTCGACGCTGAGCTTCTCGACATTCCCGCCAGTCTCCGTCGTTCAGACGGCGATCTGACATGGCGTATGCAACAGGCCAAACGCGCCAATCTGCTGACCCACTACGCCGATAATCTGCAGGCCAGTCTGTTGCTGGTCAGCGATGCCGCCGGCACGCCACAGGAGGCCAGTCGAACCGGCCATGCGCTGGCCTACTGGGTTAAACGCACCCAGGGGGAAAGTGCTGCGGTACGCAGCCGTCGTAAGCCCGGTTTAATCTGGGCAATCACGCCGTTCGACGCGTCGCGCGAAGGGAAAGCCCGCCCCGACGACGCCGTTCAGCGCTACGTCGGTGAGCCCGGCGACAGTTGGGCCACCCTGCTGGCCATGGATGAACGCGACTGCCGCCGCATGACGGACTATCTGATGGCGCAGGCGCGCCCGGCATTGAAACAAGCGCGCATTCAGGAACTGCAACAAGAATTGCGGCGTGAGCTGAGTGAAAGCCTGCTCGGCAACTGGCTTGCCGCAGCGGATCCGCAGCGTGTGCAACAGCGCAGCCAACAACTGCTGCGAGCCTTGCAGGCGCAGGCTGGGGCGCATGGTGAATTGCTGGAATGGCTGTTGCCGCAGCGCGACAGGCTGCGCCAACTCTTCGTGCAGCAACAGCATGCTTCACCGGCACCGACTGTCGCCGCACCGCCGTTCGACGTGGAGATCGACCTGTTTGGTGAGGAAGATAGCGCCGCGACCGGCTCGGTGGAACATGGGCGTTCTTCCTTTGCCCAAAAGGTATTCGCCGACTGGGTTAACCATCTGCGTTGCCTGCCGGACAATGCCCAACTGCTGACCCTGTTGGGCGTCGAAAAACCGCAGCTGGAACTGCTGGTCGATGCGCTGATTAACGCCGCCTGCCGCCTGGAGATTGACGCAACGCTGGAGCACGCATTGGCCGCAGGCACCCTGCCGGAACAGGGGGAGGATCGTCAGGTCAGCCAGGCGCTGACGGTATTGAGCGATTTCGTTGCCTGGCTGGGCTTCCAGCAGCGTGAGGCGGCTTTACGCCCTGCCAGCCGCATCAATCCCGGCCAGCCAATCTTTACCCCACCACCGCAGCCCGCGGTCGACTGGGGCAATCAGCAACGCTTGACCAAACTGGCGCCCACGCCGGCGAAAAATGCCGCCTTCTATATCTACGACTGGCTGGTCGGGCTGCAGCGGCTGCTGGCGGAAAATGCGCAGGCGGGTTCTACACTCGCAGCCGCGCCGCATGCTGCGCTGGAAGCCATAGTGGCAACCCTTGCCGGCAATGACGGGCACTGACAAATTCAGGTAGGGCCACGTAACTTAGTGCAGGTAACGACGCTGCAACGTGAAAGGCGACGGGTATATTATACTGATTAATTATCCGTCGATCTGAGGACATCAGCGTGCGCCCATTCAGCCTGAAGAAAATCGATCACCTGGTACTGCGCGTCACCGACCTGGAAAAAAGCCTTCAATTTTATACCCAGATACTGGGATGTGAAATCGCCAGACGGCGTCCCGATCTGGGGCTGGTGCATCTGCGCGTCGGCGTTTCCATGCTTGATCTGGTCGACGTCGACGGCGTGCTGGGGAAAAAAGGCGGCCAGCATCCCGATGCTCGCCAGCAGAATGTCGATCACTTCTGTTTGCGCATCGAACCTTTCAACGAGGGCGAACTGTTAGCATATTTGCGATCGCAGGGGATCAGCGTTGATCCCCCCGAATCCCGATTTGGCGCAGAGGGCGACGGGCCGTCTCTCTATTTCACCGATCCAGACGGCAATCGCGTGGAGCTGAAAGGCCCAGCGGCGTAGCGTCGCAAGGATATTCCGCAGTATTGAATGATTGGTTCCCGCCGCCGGCTTAACCCTATTGCCTGATACCGTGCAGCGCCATCAGCGCCTCGACGCAGGGCTGATGCTCAGCCACCCACCTGCGCGCCGTATTGTGCTGCTCCCACTTGATGTCCGTCAGGTGCGCCATGTCAAAACGCGGCATATCCTGCTGATCCAACGGATAAAGGTGCGGGCGTACGATTTCAAACATCGCCTGCCCGCAGGCTGAGATT
The DNA here is from genome assembly GCF_046531865.1 of Serratia sp. AXJ-M. Lineage (NCBI taxonomy): Bacteria > Pseudomonadati > Pseudomonadota > Gammaproteobacteria > Enterobacterales > Yersiniaceae > Serratia > Serratia sp. AXJ-M. The sequence continues at coordinate 5,025,959 of NZ_CP059394.1, forward strand.
GCCGCGATGACTTCGGGATCCTGCGTGGCAAGATCCTGTTTGAAGTAAAACCGGAAAGGATAAGCCGATGCAGGCGGCTGGACATGCCGGGAATCCAGCCCCAGGCTGCTGAGATAGGTATGCGTAAGCGAAGGAGCTTGCTCATTTGCGCTACGGGGGATCATGATCACCGGATAGCTTTCCAGTACGCCGGTCTTGGGCGAGTCTTGCTTGAAAATAGAGTTGAAGAACGCCTGATCGACCGGAATTTCCGACGTATCCATGCCATTTTCAAGCCGATCGCGATAATACTCGCGCATCTGCGAAGAGAACATCACGCCGTAGCCGCTTTTTCCTGTGGGTTGAATATCGATTTTGAGGAAATCGTAAACAGGTAATGCCTGGCTATCCGCTTCATGTTCCGCACGGCAAAAAACCGACAAATACGACAATTGCAATGAGGCAGTGGGCAGCGCAGAAGGATAATTGCTTTTAAACAGCGTATTGGCGCGGTTCAGGAACCAGGTCAGGGCTTCTGGACCACTGTGTGCCAGATCGTTGATATTGTTATAGCGCAGGAAACCATTGGCGTGGTTTTTTAATTCTGTAACCTGAAGTTCTGGGGTAATAGGTATTTGCCGAACAAAGAAAACGCCATTCATAATAATTTCTCACTCGAAAACATGAAAAATAATTATAGATGAGGTTTTTCACTCGCTGTAAATAATAAAAACCAGGTTATCCACCATTAATTAAATAAATTTAGATAGAATAATTAAACTAAAAATAATACCAAAAAACTTGATTTACAAATAATTTAAATACCGCTAAATACAATAAATTGAATATCGACGGATTACTCTGTTTCGTGCGGTACGCATGATTTATTTATCGGTCTTAAACCATAATTTTATTCGCTGCGTCGGTTCCGCCCGACGCAGCAAATGCCGGCTTTTACATCACCCCGGCGGAAATTATTGCTTTTGAGCCGCCAGCGCCTGAGCGCAAGCCCAGGCAGAACTCCAGGCCCACTGGAAGTTATATCCCCCCAGCCACCCTGTCACATCCACCACTTCGCCAATAAAGTACAGGCCCGGCACCTTGGCGGCCTCCATGGTCTTGGAGGACAGCTCTTTGGTGTCGACGCCGCCGAGCGTCACTTCCGCCGTGCGGTAGCCTTCGGTACCGTTGGGTTGTACGCGCCAATTCTGCAAGGTTTCCACCAACGCTGTCTGCTGCGTCGGGTTCAGTTGCTTTAATGTCGCTTCCGGCAGTTGGCCCAAGGTCTGCAAACATTCCACCAACCGCTTCGGCAGGTGCAGCGCCAGGGTATTTTTCAGGCTTTGATTAGGGTGTGCCTGACGTTGCTCATTGAGGAAGCCCGCCAGATCAAGCGTAGGAAGTAAGTTAACACTCACAAACTCACCGGGCTGCCAGTAGCTGGAAAGTTGCAATACCGCCGGCCCGGACAGGCCACGATGGGTAAACAATATGCTTTCGCGGAAGCTGACGCCGTTTTCTGCGGTGATCACTGCCGGCACAGAGACGCCAGACAGGGTCTGCAAATGCTCCAACAGCGGTTTATGCAGCGTAAAAGGCACCAGCGCGGCGCGCGTCGGCAATACCTTCAGGCCAAACTGCTCCGCCAGCTTATAGCCGAACGGCGTCGCGCCCAGGCCCGGCATCGACAATCCACCGCTGGCCACCACAAGTGAGCGAGCGCTCACTTTCTCACCATTCAGCGCCAGTTCGAAGCCTTCTGCGATTTTTTCTACGCCCAGCACTTCGCTGCGCAGGCGTGTCGTCACCTGACCCTGCTCGCACTCTTTCACCAGGAGTTCGACCACCTGCTGCGCCGAGTCGTCGCAAAACAGTTGCCCCAGGGTCTTCTCGTGGTAGGCGATGCCATGACGGTTGATCAGATCGATAAAGTCCCACTGGGTGTAGCGTGCCAGCGCAGATTTGCAGAAATGCGGGTTATTCGACAGATAAGCGGCAGGCTCCGTGTACATGTTGGTAAAGTTACAGCGTCCGCCGCCGGACATCAGGATTTTGCGCCCCGGTTTTTTGCCGTTGTCGAGCAGCAGCACCCGGCAGCCGAGTTGCCCTGCCTGCGCCGCGCAAAACATGCCCGCTGCGCCCGCACCTATTACCACGACATCAAACTGTTCCACCTGCGCCTCTCTGAATAAAAACCACAATCGCGACAAAAGGCCGCTATTTTACGCCGTATCGCTACCGGTAACCGACAACTTTACGGCGGCAGATTGTAAAGCCATGCCGCCCTCAACGCCATAGTAAGAAAATATTACAGCGAGATATTCAGCATAACGCGCTGATATTTCATGTATTTGTCATACCAACGCCATCATTTCGTCATATCGAAATCAAAAAAACGTCATATTTTCCTTTTCCCCGGCCCCGGTTGTCACTGATAATGCGCGGCGTTCATGTCCACAAACTGGCGTAACGCTTATGCTGCATTTGTTCGCTGGCCTGGATTTCCATACCGGCCTGATGTTAATTCTCGCATTGTTGTTCGTGTTGTTTTATGAAGCCATTAACGGTTTTCATGACACGGCCAATGCGGTTGCTACTGTAATTTATACCCGTGCCATGCGTTCGCAACTTGCGGTTGTGATGGCTGGCTTGTTCAACTTTCTTGGCGTTATGCTCGGCGGTTTGAGTGTTGCTTACGCCATTGTTCATCTGCTGCCAACCGATCTGTTGTTGAACGTCAGTTCAGCGCACGGATTAGCCATGGTGTTCTCCATGCTGCTGGCGGCTATCATCTGGAACCTCGGCACCTGGTATTTCGGTCTGCCGGCCTCCAGCTCTCATACGCTGATTGGCGCAATTATCGGTGTGGGTTTAACCAACGCACTGATGACCCACACTTCGGTGGTGGATGCGCTTAACGTCCCGAAAATGATCGGTATTTTCCTGTCATTGCTCATCTCGCCGCTGGTCGGCATGATGGTCGCCGGGTTGATGGTGTTTGCCTTGCGCCGCTATTGGAGTGGCACCAAGAAACGCCAGCGTATGCACATGACCCCTGCGGAACGTGAAAAGGTCGACGGCAAACGCAAGCCGCCGTTCTGGACCCGTATCGCACTGATCCTGTCTGCTATCGGCGTTAGCTTCTCGCACGGCGCCAACGATGGTCAGAAAGGCATCGGCTTGATCATGCTGGTGCTGATCGGCGTTGCGCCGGCCGGCTTCGTGGTCAATATGAATGCAACCGGCTATGACATCACCCGTACGCGTGATGCCGTGACCCACCTGCAGCAATATTACCAGCAGCACAGCGACGCCTTGGCGCACGTGGTCACTCTGACCCCACTGGTGCCAAGCCCGGATGAGGACGTCTCGCCGGATAAACCTATCGAGTTCCACTGTGACAGCGCGCGCGCCATGCCGGCGATTGAGCTGACCCAGGGCTTGCTGAACAATCTGCAAAGTTACGATCAACTGACGGTAGAACAGCGTAGTCATCTGCGCCGCCTGCTGATGTGCGTAACGGATACCGCAGACAAGATCGCCAAGCTGCCGGAAACCTCGGCCCAGGACCAACGTTTCCTGAAAAACCTGCGTCAGGATCTGCTGCAAACCGTTGAGTATGCACCGATCTGGATTATCGTCTCGGTTGCTCTGGCGTTGTCACTCGGCACCATGGTCGGCTGGCGTCGCGTCGCCACCACCATCGGCGAGAAAATCGGTAAGAAGGGCATGACCTACTCTCAGGGCGTGTCAGCTCAGATGACCGCAGCCTTGTCGATTGGCGTTGCCAGCTATACCGGCATGCCGGTTTCCACCACCCACGTACTCTCTTCGGCGGTAGCCGGGACGATGATCGTGGACGGCGGCGGTGTGCAAAGCAAAACCGTGAAGAACATCCTGTTGGCCTGGTTGTTAACCCTGCCAATCTCGATTCTGCTTTCCGGTTCGCTGTACTGGTTGGCGCTTAAGGTGATCTAAGCAGTTTGCCTGATGAGAAAGGCGGCCCTGGTGGCCGCCTTTTTCTTTGTCTGTTGCAGAAAGAATCGGTCGGATTCAATACCAAATCATCAGCGCAACCAGGCTGATCACCACCAGTCCGCACAGGGCTGAGGTCAGCATAAACTGCCCGCGCACACGCTCACAGCGGCGAATAAACTCCGGATCATGGTGCTCGACATAACGCTGCGAGAAGATATAGCGCACCAGCCGTATCTGCTTGCTCGGCTGGCCATGAGCGGTAAAGAAACCACCGCCGTCGACATATTGATACAGCAGCGGGTCACAGCCGCGCAGAACCACCAACAGCGCGCGCAGAGAAGAGTAATACCGCACCATGTTTAACACACACACCACACACAGAGCCCAAAACAGCGCGACGGTACTGATCATGATTGCCTCCTCAAGGCGTTGTTATCCACGGCGCTCCGCCGGGTCCAACTGCCCTACCTCTATCACCCATTACTGCTGGAGCTTACCGCTCCGATCCCCTTTGCACAGCACAGGCCGCGCATAACCCACCGCCTCTGGAAACACCCCATCGCCATGCAGATGCACACGCGCAGGTTTGATACAGAGGAGAAATGATAAGGCCTATAGTCATTATTGTAGGTTAATGAAACGCAAACTGGCCTGAGCAGTAGATAAAATTTACCGCAAGCCATCCATTTGTCATCCATCTATTGGTTATAACTGATAACTGCCCTGCCTGAGGCCGCCGGAGTTTTCCACTGCCCTAAAGGGCATTTGGGGCTATACTCTGTTTAAGAATGCTTATATTTCAATCGGTCAACCCAGCAACCGCATCATGGGCGATAGGCTTTTCTGCCCAGCGGGTGTAAAACTGACGGTAGGAAGATAAAGAGAGTTTTTTGATGCGGTGCAGTGTGATCGCCTCAACATATCATTGTGTTATCTGAATGATAAAATGAAACCTGAAGCGCCAGGCTGGTACGCTAAATGCCTGCTAACCTTTTAATCGGCATTATATGGAAGGAGTATTCTCATGGCTTACAAACACATTTTGATTGCGGTAGACCTATCCCCGGAAAGTAAAATCCTGGTGGAGAAAGCCGTATCTATGGCGCGTCCGTACAACGCCAAAGTTTCCCTGATCCACGTAGATGTTAACTATTCCGACCTGTATACCGGCCTGATCGACGTTAATCTCGGCGATATGCAAAAACGCATTTCCGAAGAAACTCACCACGCATTGACCGAACTGTCGCAGAATGCCGGCTATCCGATCACCGAAACCCTGAGCGGCAGCGGCGATTTGGCGCAGGTATTGGTTGATGCCATCAAGAAATACGATATGGACCTGGTCCTGTGCGGCCACCATCAGGATTTCTGGAGCAAGCTGATGTCCTCCGCACGTCAGTTGATCAACACCGTGCACATCGACATGCTGATTGTGCCGCTGCGTGACGAAGACGAAAAAGCCGAAGATTAAGTCGGCGCCGCTAAACAGACTTGCCCAACGCCCGCGATTGCGGGCGTTTTTCATTCCGCCGACATCAATAATCGCTTGATAATCAACCGCCCTCCAGTGATATAGTCGCTAAAGACACAACATCCTCCCCCAGGTTTTATCCATACCAATATTTATAAAAATAATGGGGGAAATTAATAGTATTACCCTATGAATTTCGGGCTGTAGCCGGGCAACAACGCTGCAGCTTGAAAGACGACGGGTATAAAGGAGTTATCCATGGAAAATACCGTATCGGTAGAGTCTTTCTTGTCCTCGCTTCAACAACATAATCCCCATCAGCCGGAATTTCTACAGGCGGTCAGGGAAGTCTTCACTTCGCTGTGGCCTTTTATCGAGCGTAATCCGCGCTATCGCGAATATGCGCTGCTGGAGCGTTTGGTAGAGCCCGAGCGTACCATCCAGTTCCGCGTCAGTTGGGTCGACGATCGCGGCCAGGTGCAGGTTAACCGCGCCTGGCGCGTGCAGTTCAACTCAGCCATCGGGCCTTATAAAGGCGGCATGCGCTTTCATCCTTCGGTCAATTTGTCGATTCTGAAGTTCCTCGGCTTCGAACAGACGTTTAAAAACGCCCTGACCACCCTGCCGATGGGCGGCGGAAAAGGCGGTTCGGACTTTGATCCCAAGGGGAAAAGCCAGGCGGAGATCATGCGTTTCTGCCAGGCGCTGATGACGGAACTGTACCGTCACCTCGGGCCGGATACCGACGTGCCCGCCGGCGATATCGGCGTTGGCGGTCGTGAGGTCGGCTTTATGAGCGGCATGATGAAAAAGCTGTCCAACAACACCGCCTGCGTGTTCACCGGCAAGGGGCTTTCATTCGGCGGTAGCCTGATCCGTCCAGAGGCCACCGGCTATGGGCTGGTCTATTTCACCGACGCCATGCTGCAACGTCACGGGCTGGGTTTTGAAGGCATGCGGGTTGCGGTTTCTGGTTCAGGTAACGTGGCGCAATACACCATTGAGAAGGCACTGGAGCTGGATGCGCGTGTGATCACCGTATCAGACTCTGGCGGTACTCTGGTCGATGAAGCCGGCTTTACCACCGAAAAACTGGCCCATTTGGTGGAGATCAAGAATCAGCGCTATGGTCGCGTGGAAGATTATGCCCGCGAACGTGGCCTGACCTATCTGGCCGGCCAGCAGCCCTGGAACGTGCCGGTGGATATCGCCCTGCCGTGCGCCACCCAAAACGAGCTGGATTTGGCTGCCGCACAGACGCTGATCCGCAACGGGGTCAAAGCTGTGGCGGAAGGCGCAAATATGCCGACCACCATTCAGGCGACCGATGCATTCCTGGACGCCGGGGTGCTGTTTGCGCCGGGCAAGGCGGCCAACGCCGGTGGGGTTGCTACCTCCGGGCTGGAGATGGCGCAGAACGCCGCGCGCATCGGCTGGCGCGCCGAGAAAGTGGATGTACGTTTACAACATATCATGGCGGATATTCATCACGCCTGCGTGGAATACGGCGGCGAGGGTAAGCAAACCCACTACGTACACGGCGCCAATATCGCCGGATTCGTCAAGGTAGCCGACGCCATGCTGGCGCAGGGCGTGTTGTAACAGGTTCATAAGGTGATCTTGTTCACACATTGCTAAAATGCTTCAATGCCGGCGCTCAGTCCGGCATTTTTACCCCTGCAAAACCCGATTGCCCCGCCTCATTTGTTTTATATATGTAAATAATTATGGTTTTTATTGTTAATTTTATGATGATTTTTCGTGGTAAAATTACCACCACTGAATTATTAAACAATTAATTAACATTAAAACCGTCATATTTTTACTCCAATGTGCACAGATCACAATTTCCCAACTCTCGTTACGTCCCCTCTTCCATTCCTTTGTAATCTGCTCAGGTGGAAAAACAGCCACCCCTACAGATAAAAAAGGTACAGCGAATGAAATTTAACCTCGCATTATTAAATGCATGTGTGGTTTCTGCGTGCATGTTATCGACAACACCTGCCTTTGCTGCTGAAAAGTACGAGATTGCCGTGGTTGCCAAAGTGACCGGCATTCCCTGGTTCAACCGTATGGAAGTCGGCGTTAACGACGCGGCCAAAAAGCTCGACGTCAATGCCTACCAGACCGGGCCGTCCACCCCAGACCCGGCCGCACAGGTGAAAGTGATTGAAGACCTGATCGCCAAGAACGTCAACGCCATCATCGTGGTGCCTAACGACGCCAAGGTGCTGGAGCCGGTGCTGAAGAAGGCGCGCGAGAAAGGCATCGTGGTGCTGACGCATGAATCCCCGGACCAGCAGATTGGCCAGTGGGACATTGAAACCATCGACAGCGAGAAGTATGCGCAGGCCAACGTCGATGAGCTGGCGAAAGACATGGGCGGCAAAGGCGGCTATGCCATTTATGTCGGCTCGCTGACCGTGCCGTTGCACAACGCCTGGGCGGATTCCGCCATCAAGTACCAGAAAGCCAAATATCCGGACATGTTCGAAGTCACTTCGCGCCTGCCGGTGGCGGAAAGCATCGACAAGTCCTACGCCACCACGCTGGATTTGATGAAAACCTATCCGCAGATGAAAGGCATTATCGGCTTCGGCTCCCTCGGCCCGATCGGTGCCGGCCAGGCAGTCGCCAAGAAACGCGCCAAGGACAAGATCGCCGTAGTCGGTATTGCCATGCCGGCACAGGCCGCGCCTTACCTGGCACGCGGCGACATCAAGAAAGCCCTGTTGTGGGACCCGAAAGACGCCGGTTATGCCCTGGTGACGGTGGCCGATCAACTCTTGCAGGGCAAAGAAGTGACCAAAGATTTGTCGATCGAAGGTTTGGGTAAAGCCGACGTCGACATGGATAAAAAAGTGATTCGGTTTAATAAAATTCTTGAAGTCACCAAAGATAATGCCAAATCGCTAGGATTTTAATTTTCAGTAATATTACGCCACACCGGGAAAGTCATGAAACAACGAAGGGCGCAATATAGTGCGCCCCGAGTTTCAGTCACTACCATAATAAAAACCTGCACAGGTTAACGCTATGACCACATCCACCGCATTTATCACCCTGGAAAATATCAGTAAGAGATTCCCAGGCGTGCTGGCCTTGGACCAGATCAACCTGACGCTAAATATTGGCGAAGTGCATTGCCTGGCCGGGCAAAATGGCTGCGGAAAAAGCACCATCATTAAAATTATTTCCGGCGTTTATCAGCCGGAAAAAGGCGCCAATATTTCGCTTGAGGGTAAACTTTTTCATTCTCTGACGCCGCAGCTGTCCGGCTATTACGGTATTCAGGTAATTTATCAGGATCTGTCGTTATTCCCCAACCTGACCGTGGCGGAAAATATCGCCATTCACCGCTACCTGCCCGGCGGCCATTTCTGGGTGCGCAAGCAGGTGATGCGCCAGACGGCGCTGGATGCCATGGCGCGCGTCGGCGTGCGTATCGATCCCGACAAGAAAGTCGAAAAACTGTCGATTGCCGATCGCCAACTGGTGGCCATATGCCGTGCCATTGCCGCCGACGCACGGCTGGTGATCATGGATGAGCCAACCGCTTCGCTGACGCGGCAAGAGGTCGACGGCCTGCTGCGGGTGGTCAACGAACTGAAAGCGGCGGGCATCTGCGTGGTGTTCGTCAGCCACCGACTGGATGAAGTGATGGAGGTCGCCGACCGCATCAGCGTGATGCGCGACGGCAAGCTGGTCGGCACTTATCCCGCCAGCCAGTTGGACAGCCATGAACTGGCGTTCCTGATGACCGGCCAACGCTTCCATTACAGCCAACTGCCGGCGCTGGCGTCCACCGACAGCGCACCGCTGCTCGAGGTTCGCAATCTCAGCCGACGCGGAAAATACCAGGACATCAATCTTTCACTGCACGGCGGCGAGATCGTCTCGATCGTCGGGCTGCTTGGCGCGGGCCGTACCGAGCTGTGCCTCAGCCTGTTCGGCATGACCCGTCCCGACAGCGGAGAAATTCGCATCGACGGCCATCCGGTCCAACTGCACAACAACCGTGAAGCGGTGCGCCAGGGTATCGGCTATGTGTCGGAGGATCGTCTTACGCAAGGGCTGATCATGGAGCAGTCGATCTACGACAACACCATCGTCACGGTCTTCGATCAACTGCACACCTCGCTCGGGCTGCTGGACCATGCCAAAGCGACCGAGCTGGTTAACCGGCTGATTCGCGATCTGAACATCAAGGTTTCCGACAGCGCGCTGCCGGTAAAAACCCTGTCGGGCGGCAATGCGCAACGTATCGCCATCGCCAAGTGGGTGGCAACGCAGCCGAAGATCCTGATCCTTGATTCGCCTACCGTCGGAGTGGACATCGCCAACAAAGAGGGGATCTACCAGATCGCCAAAGATCTGGCCGCGCTCGGCATGGCGGTGCTGATGATCTGCGACGAAATCCCGGAAGCCTATTACAACAGCCATCGGGTGATGGTGATGCGCAAGGGCGAGCTGATCGCCGAGTTTTCGCCGCACCACAGCACCGAACAACAGATCGCCGAGGTGGTGAATGGATAAGTCATTATTGGCCCGCCTGGCCGGCCGGCACGAGTTTTACCTGGGCCTGCTGGTGTTGTTGCTGGCAATAGGCCTGAGCGTCAGCACCAGCGAGTTTCTGACGCTGGGTAACCTGACGGATGTCGCCACCAGCTACGCCATTCTCGGCATTCTCGCCTGCGGCCTGTTCGTGGTGCTGATAGCCGGCGGCATCGACATTTCATTCCCGGCGATCACCGCCATCGCGCAGTACGTGATGGCCAGTTGGGTCATTCAACACGGTGGCGGCTTCCCGCTGGCGTTCGCACTGGCAATGGGCGTCGGCCTGCTGCTCGGGCTGGTGAACGGTTTTCTGGTCTACTGGCTGAAGGTGCCGGCGATCATCATCACCATCGCCACGCTGAACCTGTTCTACGGCTTACTGGTTTACGCCACCAACGGCACCTGGCTGTACGGTTTCCCCGACTGGTTTATGGATGGCATCAGCTGGTTCTCATTCCAGGGGGCCGACGGTTATGACTACGGCCTGACGCTGCCGCTGCTGTGCCTGCTGGCGGTGATTATCGTCACCGGTGTGCTGATGAACTTTACTCGCCTCGGCCGCCAAATTTTCGCCATGGGCGGCAACCGCGATGCGGCGTCACGCCTGGGGCTGAACCTGCTGCGGCTGCACTTCTACGTTTACGGCTACATGGGCATTCTGGCGGGTATCGCCGCGGTGGTGCAGGCGCAGATAACCCAGTCGGTAGCCCCCAACTCCCTGCTCGGTTTTGAGCTGACGGTGCTGGCTGCGGTGGTGCTGGGCGGCACCAGCATGACCGGTGGGCGCGGCTCCTTGACCGGCACGCTGCTGGGCGTGGTGCTGTTGGCCTTCCTGCAAAACGGCCTGACGCTGCTCAGCGTGTCGGCCTATTGGCACCAGGTGTTCAGCGGCGCGATCATTTTGATCAGCATCAGCAGCACCGCCTGGAATGAAAAACGCAAGCTGGCCAAGGAGCTATGACATGATCCAGTTAACCCGTCTGATCCCCAACGATCGGATCATCCGCCTGCAGAGCGCGATCATTATCGCCGTGGCGCTGCTGTTCGCCGGGCTGCTCGGATCGCGCTTCTTCAGCCTCGGCAATTTCCAGTCGATCGCCTCGCAGCTTCCGATCCTCGGCATGCTGGCGCTCGGTATGGGCATCACCATGCTGACCGGCGGCATCAATCTGTCGATTATCGCCGGTGCCAACGCCTGCTCGCTGGTGATGGCAGCCATTATCGTCAGCCACCCGGACCAACCGCTGTTTCTGGCGCTGGCACTGCTGGCCGGGCTGCTGGTCGCCGTCGCCATTGGCGCGCTTAACGGCGTGCTGGTCGCCTGGATTGGCGTTTCGCCCATCCTCGCTTCGCTCGGCACCATGACGCTGATCACCGGCCTGAATATTCTGCTGTCCAACGGCGCGGTGATCTCCGGCTTCCCGGCGGCGATTCAGTATCTCGGCAACGGTAGTCTGCTCGGCATTCCGGTAGCGCTGCTGCTGTTCCTGCTGGTATCCGTTGGCCTGTGGCTATTGCTGGAGCACACCACGCTCGGACGCAGCCTGTATCTGATTGGCTCCAACGAGCAAGCCACCCGTTTTAGCGGCGTAAACACCGCCCGGGTACAGATTGCGGTCTATATTTTGTCCGCCCTGCTCGGCTGGGGTGCGGCGCTGCTGATGATGGCCAAATTCAACTCGGCCAAGGCCGGTTACGGCGAATCCTATCTGCTGGTGACCATTTTGGCCTCGGTGCTGGGCGGCATTAACCCGGACGGTGGGTTTGGCCGGGTGCTGGGTCTGGTGCTGGCGCTGATTGTGCTGCAAATGCTGGAAAGCGGCCTCAACCTGCTGGGCGTCAGCAGCTATCTGACCATGGCCCTGTGGGGCGGTGTGCTGATCCTGTTTATCGCATTACAGAATCGAAAAGCCTGACTGGAGAAAAACAATGGCGAGCTATTTTATTGGCGTAGATGTAGGCACCGGAAGTGCGCGCGCAGGGGTATTCGATCTCAACGGTCACATGGTCGGGCAGGCCAGCCGAACCATCGACCTGTATCGTCCGAAAGCGGACTTCGTTGAGCAGTCTTCGGACAATATCTGGCAGGCGGTGTGCAACGCGGTGCGCGATGCGGTCAACCAGGCCGACATCAACCCGATTCAGGTTAAAGGACTGGGTTTTGACGCCACCTGTTCTCTGGTGGTGTTGGACAAAGAGGGCCAACCGCTGACCGTCAGCCCGTCCGGCCGCACCGAGCAGAACATCATCGTGTGGATGGATCACCGGGCCATCACCCAGGCCGAACGCATCAACGCCACCAAACACCGGGTGCTGGATTTCGTCGGCGGCATCATTTCGCCGGAAATGCAGACCCCCAAAATGCTGTGGTTGAAACAGCATATGCCGACCACCTGGGCCAATGCCGGTTACCTGTTTGACCTGCCGGACTTCCTCACCTGGCGGGCCACCCAGGACGCCACCCGTTCACTGTGTTCGACGGTGTGCAAATGGACCTATCTCGGCCATGAACAGCGCTGGGACAAAAGCTATTTCAAACAGATTGGATTGGAAGACGTGCTGGAGCACGATGCCGCCAAGATCGGCAGCGACGTCAAAATGATGGGCGAACCGCTCGGCCACGGCCTCACCCAGCGTGCCGCCAGTGAAATGGGCCTGATTGCCGGCACGGCGGTCAGCGTCTCGATCATTGACGCCCACGCCGGGACGCTAGGCACGCTTGGCGCTACCGGGGTTTCCGGTGAAGTGGCAGATTTTAACCGCCGCGTTGCGCTGATTGGCGGTACTTCCACCGGCCATATGGCGATGTCCCGTACCGCGCGTTTTATTGGCGGCGTATGGGGGCCGTATTACTCGGCGATCCTGCCGGAATACTGGCTGAACGAGGGCGGCCAGTCCGCCACCGGTGCGCTGATTGACCACGTGATCCAGTCGCATCCTTGTTACCCGGAGCTGCTGGCACAGGCAAAAACCCAGGGACAGACGATTTATGAAGTGCTGAATGCCCTGCTGCGCCGCATGGCAGGTGAGCCGGAGGAGATTGCCTTCCTCACCCAGGATATTCATATGCTGCCGTATTTCCACGGCAACCGTTCACCACGTGCCAACCCGACGCTGACCGGTACTCTGACCGGGCTGAAGCTGTCGCGTACCCCGGAAGATATGGCCTTGCATTATCTGGCGACCATCCAGGCGATTGCGCTGGGTACCCGCCATATTATTGAAACCATGAACCAAAGTGGCTACAGCATCGACACCATCATGGCCAGCGGCGGCGGTACCAAAAACCCGATTTTCGTGCAGGAACATGCCAATGCCACCGGCTGCGCCATGCTGTTACCGGAAGAGAGCGAGGCGATGCTGTTGGGGGGAGCGATGATGGGCACGGTGGCGGCCGGGGTATACGACACGCTGCCGGAAGCCATGAGCGCCATGAGTCGCATAGGTAAAACCGTGACGCCACAGACCAACAAAATCAAACGCTATTACGACCGTAAATACCGCGTGTTCCATGAGCTGTATAACGACCACATGAAATACCGCCAACTGATGCAGGAGGAAGCCTGATGCAGCAGGAATGGCAGCGGGCCACTGAAGCCTGGGCAATCTACAGCCGGGAACTGGCACAGCTGAGCCAGCGCATCGACGCACAAAGCTGGCAACGGTTGCTGACGGCATTGGCCGAGTGCCGGGGGAAAATCGTGGTTACCGGCGTCGGGACTTCCGGTATTGCGGCACGCAAGATAGCCCATATGCTGGCCTGCGTGGAACGGCCAGCCATCTACCTGAACGCCACCGATGCAGCCCACGGCGATCTGGGCTTTTTGCGCAGCGACGATTTGATGATTCTGATTTCGCGCGGCGGAAATTCCGACGAATTGACCCGCCTGCTGCCAACGCTGCAGGCCAAGGGTGTGCCGCTGATCGGCGTGACGGAAAATCCGGATTCGGCGATCGCCAAAGCAGCACGGTTGGTGATCCGCACCGGGGTAGAAAATGAGATAGATCCACTGAATATGCTGGCAACGACGTCTATCGTGCTGGTATTGGCAATCTTCGACGCGGCCTGTGCCTGCCTGATGGAACGCAGTGGCTACGACAAAGAAACGTTGCTGGCGGTACACCCAGGCGGTGACGTCGGCAAGCGCTTGCTGCAGGGGAAGTAATCCACGGGTGTTGTTGGTAGGGCTCAGCATACCTACGCCGAGCCCATTATCTCTATCAGGCTTTGTTAATCGCCTCGAGAATCACTAACCGATCGCTCAGGCGTTTTTTTGCCACCGGATCGCTGGCGGCGGCCAATTCTGCCTTCAATGCCGCCTGTTGCTGCTGACGGGCCTTCGGCTCGCCGATCAGCAGTGGCTTCACGTTGAACGACGCGACATTACCGTAGCGCCCATCTTCACTGGTAGGTACGCTGATTTTGCCGTCGTTCAGCAGTTTTTCGACGATTTTACGCTCACGTTCGTAGCCTTCCAACCCAACCAACTGCCAGCGCTGCACCGCCTGTCCCTGATACTGGCCTTTTTTCACTTCGGTCAGATAACGGATAGTCAGGTTGCGGATGGTTCCGGCCTCTTCGCCATATTCAGCCTTGCTGTCCGACAATACCGGGAACTGCATACCTTCCAGTGCGCCGCCTTTTTGCGTCAGGTGCCCCATGCGATAGCTGTTCATGCCCAGACGGATCGGCGTGCTGTCAGTCACCGGCGTGCCGTCGGCCATGCGCAAATCACGGATGCGCTGCCCGACCGGTTGGCGCAGGTCGATTTTATAGGTCACGCCATCGAAGAAATCATTGGTGGAATACTTGGACGCGCGGCGCTGCGGGTTGAAGCTGTAGGTGACATCGCCGTCCTGCAGCTGATTGAAGTAGCCCGCCGACCATTCCATGTACTTCTTCAGCTCTTTGCCACTGAGTTGGTACACGGTGATCTCGCCGCCGGCATATTGATAATTGAAGGCGATATCTTTGGCCGTGATGGTGCCGACGTTTAATTTCGGCCGGTCATTATCAATCTGCAGCGCGATCACCTGCGCCTTCGGCGCATAGTAACGGCTGGCTTCCTGATACAGTTTGCTGATGCCGGTATCCTGCACGTGTACCTGCGGGATCCCCTTCACCGCATCCGGCGGCACCAGATCCTGGCCGCTGAGCTGGGCAATCGGCCGGTTGGCGTTGGCGCGCAAAATCTTGTGATAAGGCTGATAAATCTCTTCCAGCTTTTTATCCGACGCGATGCCTTTGATTGGATAGGTATAGCTGTCTTTGTTGATCAGCACGTACTTGCCGTTGTGCTGCTCAAACTGCAAATCGATGCGCGACAGCGCACGGCCATATTTGTCCGGTTCGGTAACGATCACGCCGTTAATCACTTCTTTATCGACTTTTACGTGCATGTGCCCGGCGACGATCGCCGCCAGTTCCGGGTTCGCACGAGCGATATCGCCAACGCCGGTGCCAGGGCGCTGGTTCTCGTTGTCGATGCCCATGTGCGCCACCAGCACGATAGCGTCCACTTCACCCTGAATTTGCTGAATGACCTGCTTCACCGCCTGTACCGGATCGGTAAAGTTCAGCCCTTTCACCCGGTCGGTGCCTTTGGCGAACTCTGCGGTCATCGGCGTATCCATGCCAATAATGCCGATTTTCACTCCCTGACGTTCAATGATTTTATACGCCGGCAGGTAGGGTTTGCCGCTCTCCCACAGAATATTGCCGGCCAATGCCGTGCCCTTGAACTGGTTCAGTGAGGTGGAAAGCGGTTTGAGGCCGAAATCGAACTCATGGTTACCCATCACCCAGACGTCATAGTCCAGCGCGTTAAACCCGAGGATCATCGGGCTGGTTTTGTCGTTTTTAAAAGTCTCGACAAAGTTGCCCTGGATGGTGTCGCCGGCATCGACCAGGATCACGTTGGGCTGCTTCGCGCGTACCTGTTGCACCTGAGTGGCGATTTGGCTCAGGCTGCCGGCCAGGTTTTCGGTGTCGGTCGAATAATCCCAGGGCACAAAGGTACCGTGCAGATCGGACGTGCCGAGGATGGTGATATTGACTGGTTCAGAAGCCATTGCAGAGGTACCCAGGCAAAGCAAAACAGCAAGGAGTGTCTTCTTCATTATCATCTAATTATAGGGAGGGGAACGAACAGGAATCATGCGATCTGGAACACAAGCTTGCCAGTATCTTTGCAAGGTAAAAAATAAAATTGGGAGGTGGATCAATGAATACCTCCCTATTTCGCCCTCTATGCCCTAAATAATTGGCGTTGTATCAAGGCGGCAAGTTTGTCAGTCCCCAGGAGCTTACTCAAGTAAGTGACTGGGGCGCACAACAAATCTGTCGGGAACAGATTTGAACAACGTTTGCGTTGGCCCCGTTAAGGGGCGAGGCCCGTGGCCGGGCCGAGTAATGCAGCCAACACAGATACAGCCTCAAGTATGAAGGGGATAGGGCATATAAATATCGAAACGGTGACTCTTGGTGGTCGAGGCCGCATGCGCGGGCACGTTAGCCAATGGTGGAGCGTAATCCGGCCGTTTAACCACCACGCGCTTGGTCGCCAGACGGCGTGCCGGCTCCAGCAGACCATCGGCATCGTCGTCGCTGCCCACCAGCGACTGGAACACCCGCATCTCTTTCTTCACCAGCGCGCTTTTCTGCTTGTGCGGGTACATAGGATCCAGGTACACCACCTCGGGGGGTGAGTCGAGCTCGGCTAACGCCGTCAGACTGGAGGCATGCAGCAGAGTCATGCGCTCGCGCAGCCATGGGCCGATTTCCGCATCCTGATAGCCGCGTTGCAGTCCATCGTCCAGCAAGGCAGCCACCACCGGATTACGCTCCAGCATCCTCACCCGGCAGCCCAGCGATGCCAGCACAAAGGCATCGCGCCCCAGCCCTGCCGTAGCATCCACCACGTTTGGCCGATAGCTGCCCTTGATGCCGACCGCTTTCGCCACCGCTTCGCCACGCCCGCCGCCAAAGCGGCGTCGGTGCGCCATAGTGCCGGAAATGAAATCGACGTAGATCGCCCCCAGCTTGGGTTCGTCACGCTTACGCAACTCCAGACGTTGCGGCGTCAGCACCAGCGCCATCGTCGCGTCGTCGTCCGAAACCAACTGCCAGCGTTCCGCCAGAATAGACAAGGCGCCGGGATCGGCGCCTTCTTCACACAATAAACACACGCTCACCGGTGGGGTTATCCTTTAATGCCGTAATGGCGCAGCATAGCATCCAGCTGCGGCTCACGGCCACGGAAGCGTTTGAACAGTTCCATCGGCTCTTCGGAACCGCCACGCGACAGGATGTTGTCGAGGAAGGATTTACCGGTTTCGGCGTTGAAAATCCCCTCTTCTTCAAAGCGCGAATAGGCATCTGCCGACAACACTTCTGCCCACAGGTAGCTGTAGTAACCCGCCGCGTAACCGCCGGCAAAGATGTGGCTGAAAGCGTGCGGGAAACGGCCCCAGCTTGGAGAAGGCACAACCGCCACCATTTTTTTCACTTCTGCCAACGTCGGCAGGATCTGCGCACCTTTCTCCGGGCTGTATTCGGCGTGCATGCGGAAGTCGAACAGGCCAAACTCCAACTGACGCAGGATGAACAGCGCAGCCTGGTAGTTTTTGGCGGCCAGCAACTTGTCCAGCATCTCCTTCGGCAGCGGCTCACCGCTTTGATAATGGCCGGAGATAAACGCCAGCGCTTCCGGCTCCCAGCACCAGTTTTCCATAAACTGGCTCGGCAGTTCGACCGCATCCCATGGCACACCGCTAATACCGGAAACACCGGCGGTGTCGATTTGGGTCAGCATATGGTGCAGACCGTGGCCGAACTCGTGGAACAGCGTGGTCACTTCGTTATGGGTGAACAGCGCCGGCTTGTCGCCCAGCGGGCGGTTGAAGTTACAGGTCAGATAGGCGACCGGTTTTTGCAGCTCGCCGTTGGCCTTGCGCAGGCTACCGACACAGTCATCCATCCAGGCCCCGCCGCGCTTGTTTTCGCGGGCATACAGGTCGAGGTAGAAGCTGCCGCGCAGCTCACCGTTAGCGTCGAACAGATCAAAGAAGCGCACTTCTGGATGCCAGGTATCCACATCCTTACGCTCTTTGGCAGTGATGCCATAAATGCGTTTCACCACTTCGAACAGGCCTTGTACCACACGCTGTTCCGGGAAGTAGGGGCGCAGTTGCTCGTCGCTGATCGAGAACAGGTGCTGTTTTTGTTTTTCGCCGTAATAGGTGATGTCCCAGGCTTCCAGCTCATCCACACCGTAATGCTGTTTGGCAAAGGCACGCAGCTGCGCCAGTTCCTGCTCGGCCTGCGGACGGGCGCGTTTGGCCAAATCACTCAGGAAACCCAGTACCTGCTCCGGGTTTTCAGCCATTTTGGTCGCCAGCGACTTGTCGGCGTAGCTGTCAAAGCCCAGCAACTGGGCCAATTCGTGACGCAACGCCAGCGTTTCCGCCATCACTTCACTGTTGTCCCATTTGCCGGCATTTGGCCCCTGATCGGAGGCGCGGGTAGCGAAAGCACGATACATTTCTTCACGCAGCGCGCGGTTATCGCCATAGGTCAGCACCGGCAGATAGCTTGGCATATCCAGCGTCAGCAACCAGCCTTCCTGCTCTTTGGCCTGCGCCATCGCCTGAGCCTGAGCCAGCGCGCTTTCCGGCAGGCCGCTCAGTTCGGCTTGATCGGTGATCAACTTGCTCCAGCCCATGGTGGCGTCGAGCACGTTGTTGCTGTAAGTGGAACCCAGTTCGGAAAGGCGAGCGACAATCTCGCCATAGCGACGCTGTTTTTCCGGCGACAGCCCAATGCCCGACAGTTCGAAATCACGCAGCGCGTTTTCTACCGACTTGCGCTGCGGTACCGTCAGTTGATTGAAGGCTTCGCCTTCTTTCAGGCTACGGTAAGCCTGGTATAGCCCTTCGTGTTGCCCTACCCAGGTGCCGTACTCAGACAGCAACGGCAGCGCCTGCTCATAGGCGGCACGCAGTTCCGGGCTGTTTTTCACCGAGTTCAGATGGCCGACCGGCGACCAGATGCGCGACAGGCGATCGTCAGACTCCGCCAGCGGCTGACACAGGTTATCCCAGGTAAATGGCCCCGGTTGCGCGACAACGCGCTCTACCGCAGCGCGACAGTCGTCCAAGGCGGATTGCACCGCAGGCACGATATCTTCTGGGCGAATGGCGGAAAACGGCGGCAGGGAAAACGGAGTCAGCAACGGATTTGTCATAGGGCAGTCCTGATTAGCGTTGGGGCCCGCCACGACGGGCAGGCCTTAAAATGCGTATGAATATCTAACATGGTGCCAAGCGGCAGGAAAATCAATGGCCCGGCGTTGATAGATAGTGCCTTAAACCGCACTCTGACGGATCTTCGCGGCCAGCACGGCCAGATGCTCGTCGTCAGCGCGCGCCGCGTCGTGGGACGAAAGGTAACCCTCATAGCGGTCGAAGAATTTCGCCGAGGTCGATTCGATAGGCTGCCACTGTTCCAGCGCAGCGGTACCGTGCATCGGGATCAGCTTGGCATGCACATGGTCGACGCCAAAACCTTCGAACACCATGCCGCAGCGGCCCACGTCGTCAAACGCCCGGTCGAGCAACTGCGCTACCCGCTTGGTCGCCAACATCAGCTCGCTGAGTACCTCGTCCGGCAACGCAAAGGCATAGCTCTCATAGTGCGCCTTGGGGATCACTACGCTGAAACCCTCGGTATTCGGATAAATGGAAAGGAACGCCATATGACTCTCGTCTTCCCAAATTTTATGGCACGGCACTCTGCCCGCCACCATTTCGCAAAAGATGCAGCTCATCGTCTCCTCCTTAATGGGACGGCGAGCCTAGAGCTCGCCGTAAAAAGCCTTTCAGCAACATAGCGGATATTTTGCCTTTTGACTGCTATTCCCCTGCATTTCCCGCCCAAACAGCCGGACGCCGTTGATGCCACGGCGCTGCCCGTTCCAGCTGCCCTGCCAACCGCAGCAGTTGAGCTTCGCGGCCAAAACCGGCAACAAATTGCATGCCTATCGGCAGATTATGCTGCGCATCATGCGCCAGCGGCACCGACATCGCCGGCACGCCTGCCACATTAAACACCGGCGTGAACGGTGAATGATCGAATAAATGCGCGGTCCACTCCAGGCCACTCATATCCGCCGTTCCGGTACCGTAGCGACCAATGCGCCAGGGCAAGCCAGGTATGGTCGGGGTCAACAACAGATCGTACTGCTGGAAATAGGTGCCCACGGCACGAGTCACCCGGTTACGCACCTCAAGCGCCGCAACCATATCCACCGCCCTGGCGGCCAACCCGTAGCGGTAACAGGCCAGCGTTTCCGGCTCCAGCATGTCGGTTGAAATCGCGCGTCCGGTGGTTTGGCTCAACCCCTCAACCCAACCGACCAGATTGGCGCACCAGATCTGCGCATTGGCGAATACCAGTTCCTGCCAGCTGACGCCGATCGGCATCTCCGCCTCAGTGACCTGATGGCCCAGCTCGCTCAGCAGCACTGCGGTGTCGTTGGTGGCCTGAACGATTTGCGGTGCAGTTTTCCCGCCATTCCACGCCTGAGTCATCATGCCAATACGCAACCGACCAGGCTCGCGGGTGACCTGTGACAGCCAGCTTTCTGGCTGCGGTGCCGTGTAATAAGGTTCGCCGGGATGGGGATGTTGTAGCGCATCCAGTAAAGCGGCACTGTCGCGTACCGTGCGACTCAGCCCCAATTGAACGCCAAAGCCGTTGAACACTTCATCCATCGCCGGACCATGTGATACCCGGCCGCGCGTCGGTTTAAGGCCGAACAACCCATTGGACGAAGCAGGCACGCGAATAGAGCCTGCAGCATCAGTGGCATGCGCCATAGGCACGACCCCGGCAGCAACCGCCGCGCCAGCACCGCCGCTGGAACCTCCCGCGCTGAAATCAAGGTTCCAGGGATTGCGCGTAGCACCGTAAAGCACCGCTTCGGTGGTGGTGCTGAACGCCATCTCCGGCGTGGTGGTTCGGCCAAAGGTCACCAGCCCCGCGCGATGGATATTGCGCATCAGATAACTGTCTTCCGCGGCAATCTGCCCCTGCGCCAACCGGCTTCCCAATTCAAGACGCTTGCCGGCCATGCTGATGGCGATATCCTTGATCAGAAAGGGAACGCCTGACAGCGGGCCGCGCCTCTCCCACAGAGGTTGTGGCCAATGCTCCACCACCGCGTTGATCGCCGGGTTTACCGCCTCAACCGCAGCCCTCGCCGTTTGCTGCAGCTCTTGTGCACTGACTTCACCCGCCTGTACCAATGCTGCCAACCCCAGCGCGTCGTAGCTAACGTACTCGCTCAGTTTCATCGTCTCTTCCTTCATCCGTTATGGTTTCGCCGGCTTTTCCGACGTCCGTTCCACGGTAGGAGGATTGGCGCTATAGTTGAAATTGATAGATTTAATACGAGGAATAGTTATCAACAATTTAAAGCGGGTCGATCTCAACTTGCTGGTCACGCTGGAAGCGCTGCTCAGCGAACGCAACGTGACGCGGGCGGCGGCACGCCTCAATCTGAGTCAGCCGTCGGTCAGCATTCAACTGGCCAAACTGCGCGAGATTTACCATGATCCCCTGCTGCTGCCCGGCCCGCGAGGGATGTTGCCCACGGCGCGCGCGCTAAGCCTGTTGACGCCTCTGCGCCAGACGCTGGCCGACCTCGGCCGCCTGCTGGCGCCGGAACACCCCTTTGATCCGCTGCTGGCTGAAATGACCTGGCAACTGGCCGCCGCCGACGCCGCCGAATATGCCATCCTGTTGCCGATGCTGCCCAAACTGCGGCAGGCAGCACCCCAATCCCGCCTGGCGATCCGCGAAGCATCGCCGAAACACATGAGTCGCGATCTGGCGGACGGCGTGATCGACCTCGGTTTTTTGTCCCGGGAAGAAGCCCCCGCCGAGCTGCGCCACCGGCAGTTGTTTCGCGAGGAGTACCTGCTGGTAAGCCGCCGTGACCATCCGTTGTTGCAAAGCCCCCCTTCGCTGGAGCAGTTTTGTCAGTTGGAGTTCGTGATGGTTTCGCAAGACGGCGGCGGTTTTCGCACCCTGATTGACACGCTGTTGGAAGCGCAGGGATTAGCGCGGCGTGTAGTGATGTCGCTACCGCACTTCTTGTTCATCCCCGCACTGCTGGCGAGATCCGATATGGTCGCGATGCTGCCTTCACGCATGCTGGGCGAACTGCTTGGCGACCTGCGCACCTGGCCGGCCCCCTTGGCAATACCCGGCTATGACATGGTAATGGTGTGGCATGAACGCTCGCACCTGGATCCGGCCCATGGCTGGTTGCGTGAGCAGGTGGTCAACGCCCTGGAGGCCCCGTCGATATCACTGTAAAACTTCAACCAGCTCAAACTGTTGAAACACCAGCCACATCTGGGGCGAGAACGTGCCTTCACGCGTAAAAAAATCCTGGTGCCCCTGCCGCCAGAACGCCAGGCTCTTATCCCCCTCACCTTCCTGTGCCGCCATCTCGGCCGTAACGTCGCAATAGCGAGTCAGCTTCAATGACAGGATCCTGATGACGCAGGCCGGTTCGCCGCGACCGTCAAGCACGACGTTGTAATCCCCGAGCATCGGCTCTTGCTCTTGCCGATATGCAAGATAAGAACAGCAGGTGGCGGTTTTTTGCCCCTCGAGCACCCGTTGCAACAGCTCGTCCGCCAGCATGGGGCTGTCGCCGAACGCCCAGCGAGACGCGCCAGGGTATTTAGCCAAAATGGCCGCTTTAGTCATCGCCTTTCTCCTTGATTGAAGGGCTGAGGTCACGCATTTCACTTTTTCCCGCCCAGACAGTTTATACTGTGCAGAATATAAGCCTTTATTCTGTTCAGCAGGCTCCGTCGGGAGCACAAGGAATTACCACAAGCCATGTTAAGTTACCGCCACAGTTTCCACGCCGGCAACCACGCCGACGTGCTTAAGCACACCGTTCAAAGCCTGATCATCGAATCGCTGAAAGAAAAAGAGAAGCCGTTCCTGTACCTGGATACCCACTCCGGCGCAGGTCGCTATCAGCTGAGCGGTGAACACGCCGAGCGCACCGGGGAATACCTGGAAGGCATCGGTCTGCTGTGGCAACGTGATGACCTGCCGCAAGAGCTGGCAGCCTACATGAGCGTAGTGCACAACTTTAACCGCACCGAAAGGCTGCGTTACTACCCTGGCTCGCCACTGATTGCCCGTCAGCTGCTGCGTCCGCAGGATAAAATTCACCTGACCGAACTGCACCCGAGCGACTTCCCGTTGCTGCGCAGTGAGTTCCAGAAGGACGAGCGTGCCAAGGTGCAACGCGCCGATGGCTACCAGCAGTTGAAATCCCAACTGCCGCCGCTGTCGCGCCGCGGGCTGATCCTGATGGACCCGCCGTACGAAATGAAAACCGATTACCAGGACGTGGTAAAAGGCCTGCAGGAAGGCTACAAGCGCTTTGCCACCGGCACCTACGCGCTGTGGTACCCGGTGGTGATGCGCCAGCAAATCAAGCGCATGCTGAAAGACCTGGAAGCCACCGGCATCCGCAATATTCTGCAGATCGAACTGGCGGTAAGACCCGACAGCGACCAGCGCGGCATGACCGCCTCAGGCATGATTGTGATTAACCCGCCGTGGAAGCTGGAACAGCAGATGAAAAATGTGCTGCCATGGCTGCACAAAATCCTGGTGCCGTCAGGCAATGGCCACCATTTGGTGAACTGGGTAGTGCCGGAATAAGCTTCCGGGGCGCGGCCTGCCGCGCCTTTACCCCACCTATCACAGCCATTGACGCAATCTTTGCGACAAACCTGCATCAGGCGTTAAACTCTTACGCTCTTCGATTCACACAATTCATGGAAATCCCAGATGACCAAACATTACGATTATCTAGCAATTGGCGGCGGCAGCGGCGGCATCGCATCGATCAACCGGGCAGCCATGTACGGCCAGAAATGCGCACTGATTGAAGCCAAAGAACTGGGCGGCACCTGCGTAAACGTGGGTTGTGTACCGAAAAAAGTTATGTGGCATGCGGCGCAAATCGCCGAGGCCATCCACCTGTACGGCCCGGATTACGGTTTCGATACCACCGTCAACGCGTTTGACTGGAAGAAGCTGGTCGCCAACCGCACCGCTTATATCGACCGCATTCATAATTCCTACGACAACGTGCTGGGTAAAAACAAAGTCGACGTGATCAAAGGCTTCGCGCGCTTTGTCGACGCCCACACGGTGGAAGTGAACGGTGAAAAAATCACTGCCGACCATATCCTGATCGCCACCGGCGGCCGTCCAAGCCACCCTGACATTCCGGGTGCAGAATACGGCATCGATTCAGACGGTTTCTTCGATCTGGACGCCATGCCAAAACGCGTTGCGGTGGTGGGTGCTGGTTATATCGCTGTAGAAATCGCCGGCGTGCTGAACGCGCTGGGGGCTGAAACCCACCTGTTCGTGCGTAAACACGCGCCACTGCGGACTTTCGACCCGATGGTTGTCGAGACCCTGGTGGAAGTGATGAACACCGAAGGGCCAAGCCTGCACACGGAATCCGTGCCAAAAGCCATCGTCAAAAACGCCGACGGCAGCCTGACGTTACAGTTGGAAAACGGCAAGGAATTCACCGTCGACAGCCTGGTGTGGGCGATTGGCCGCGAACCGGCGACCGATAACCTGAACCTGGCCGTTACCGGGGTGAAAACCAACGAAAAAGGCTACATCGACGTCGATAAATACCAAAACACCAACGTAAAAGGGATTTACGCCGTAGGCGACAACACCGGCGCCGTCGAACTGACTCCGGTTGCCGTAGCCGCAGGCCGTCGCCTGTCCGAACGCCTGTTCAACAACAAGCCGGAAGAGCACCTGGATTACAGCAACATCGCCACCGTGGTGTTCAGCCACCCGCCGATCGGCACCATTGGCCTGACCGAACCGGAAGCGATTGAGAAATTCGGTGCGGACAACGTGAAAGTGTACAAATCTTCCTTCACCGCCATGTACAGCGCCGTAACGCAGCACCGTCAACCGTGCCGCATGAAGCTGGTCTGCGTGGGTAAAGAAGAGAAAATCGTCGGCTTGCACGGCATCGGTTTCGGCATGGACGAGATCCTGCAGGGCTTTGCCGTAGCCATTAAAATGGGTGCAACCAAGAAAGACTTCGACAACACCGTGGCGATCCACCCGACCGCCGCAGAAGAGTTTGTGACCATGCGCTAAGCTTGGGCACCCGCTAAAACTCAGGCCAGGTTAACCCCCTGGCCTTTTCTTTTGGTCCTCTTTACCCTTTACTTCGACACAAACCTTCATTTTCTGCCATTATTTTGCCTGATATATGGGCAAGGCTCATGCAAGCATCCGCGACTCTGGAGAACATTGATGCTGTTCAATCTGTTTAAAAACACGCTGTGGGCATTTTTTGCGCTGGCCATCCTTCAAACCAGCGCGCTAAGTTTCACCCTGGAAGTCGCGGGAAACATCGAAAACACCACCGATCCGGTAAAGAAAAGCTATCTGTTTACCGATAAACAACTGTTGGCAATGCCGGTGCGCAGCATCACCACCTCTACCTCCTGGACGCCGCAAAGAAAGTTCGAAGGGATTGGCGTGGCGGACATTTTGGCGCGCGTCGGCGCCAAAGGCAGCACGCTGACATTTTATGCGCTGAACGATTATTACATCGACGTGCCGCTGTCAGATGTCGAAAAATACAACATGATTTTGGCTTACAAAATGGACGGCGTCATGCTGAAGATCAGAAACTTCGGCCCGCTGTTTTTGGTTTACCCGAGGGATGCCGCCGGGCCTGAGTTAAATTCTCCGCTCTACAACTCGCGCTTCATCTGGCAAGTGGACAGGATCGTAATCAAATGAAGCTCACAGGGTTTAAAAGCGGCAGCAGGCTGGCGATCCCGGCTATCTTTGCCGCACTGTTTCTGGTTGCCTCTACGGTGACGCTGTATTACTACAGCGCGACCCTGTCGAAAAAAGGGTTGTATGCTATCGCCGGCACGCAGGAAAATTACTCCTGGTCGATCGCCAAATTCTCGATCAAGCTGGCGGAATTCGACACGCTGGTCGAACAGTTGAAAAACGCACCGCAGGTGGATAGCGAAGACCTTCGGCTCAAATTTGAAATCCTTTATTCGCGTTTTTACGTGCTGGAAACGGTCTCCGAATCCACCCAGCCGCTGTATGCCGAACCGGGTTATCCCGAAGTGGTCACGCACATGCGCGAGAAAATGGATCAGATTGATAATTTGCTGAACAGCCCGAAAATTGATTTCTCTCTGATTTCGCAGGCGATGAAGCAAATCAAGCCCTATGCGATTGAGATGGCTAACCTGACCGATCATGCCGAAGTGAAGCAGCGCACCGCTGCCTACGAAGACTATATCGAGAAACGACACATCATTTTCTATGGTCTGGTGATCGTGATGTTTTCAGTGATCGCGCTGATCGCCATCACGCTGATTGTGCTGCGTCAGCAGCGCCTGACTATCCGCCAGCAGGCCAAGGCCATTGAGGCGGAAAAAGCCACCCGCACCAAAAATGCCTTTCTTGGCGCCATCGGTCACGAGCTACGCACCTCGCTACAGAGCATCATGTCCGCCATTGATGTGCTGGTGAATACCCAGGTATCGGCCGAGCACGCGGATACTTTCCAAAGGCTGGAAACCGCCGCACAGCAAATTGAAAGTCAGATGAAAGACCTGACCGATTACGCCCATCTCGACAGCGGTATGATGGAACTGCGTATCGCTCCCTTCGATGCCCAGCGGCTGGTTGAAGAAACGGCGAATGAAATCAAAACGCTGCGCCAGAAAGATCAGGTCACTTTGCTGTGTGAAGTGGAATGCGGCCATCTGCAGATACATTCCGATCCGCTGCGCATCCGGCAAATTATCGTCAATCTGCTGACCAATGCGTTCAAATACACCGAAAGCGGCACCATCACGCTGCATAGTTGCTTGCGCAGCCAGGCTACCGGCAGTTCGCTGATTATTGAGGTCACCGATACCGGGATTGGTATCGAAAAGGGAATGCTGGATCAGATATTCCGGCCCTTCACCCAGCTTGATCAATCACATACCCGCCAGTATGGGGGCGTCGGCATGGGGTTGGCGATTGTGCACGGGCTGGTGACGCTGCTCAACGGCACCATTACCGTCTACAGCGAAATCAAAAAAGGCAGCACCTTTATCGTCAGCATTCCGGTAGAAGTCAGTCACGAGGAGGAGTTGGGTGAAACACCGCTCCACCAGCAAAGTTTGCCGCAGAAACAGCAGCATATCTTGGTCGTCGATGACAATAAATCGGTGAGTGACGCCTTCTCGGCGCTGCTGGACAAGCTCGGCTATCAGCATGAGCTGTGCAACTCGTCTGAAAGAGCGCTGCAAAAACTGCTACGGCGTCCTTACGACGCGTTGCTGCTGGATCTGCAAATGCCGGGAATCGATGGGGCCGCACTGGCTAAAAAACTGCGTGACCAACGTGGCCCCAACCGCCATATCCCGATTATCGGCATCAGCGCCTACACCCCTGAGCAACTGTCTGTCGAACAGCGGGCGCTGTTCGACAACTATTTAATGAAACCGGTTCGGCTGGACGCCCTGTCATCCGCACTGGCTTCACTGCTCGCTACTAAAGGTTGAAGCACCGCAACAGTGCGGCTTCGATAACGTGAAGCCGCACGGGTTTTTCATAAGGGCCCAGCACATCATAGTCACGCATCGCCCTGGCGATTTCAGACTCCCTCTGGTCGGTACCCAACTGACCGGTAAGCACTAAAACCGGCGCGTCTGGGTTATCCGACGCGCGGATGGTTTCAATACAGCGATCTGCCGTTTCCTGACCAATCAACCAGTCGACCACGTAACCATCGAACAGGCTTTGCTGCAGTGCCTGACAAAAGCTGCTGACGTCGTAGAATGCCACGGCATGGAAACCGCGCCCGTTTAGGTATTTGGTCAGCTCATCGGCCGCCAGATGCGAATCATCGAGCACCGCAATGCTCAAACGCTCGTCTTCGACGGCGGCGGGGCGAACCTCTATCAGTTCCACACAATAGCGTTGCCCCTGCGGTGCATCATCCGCGCGATAAATGCCCCATTGCCCAGCCTGCTGCAGTGCGACATATTCCGCAATCCGCCCGCCAATCAGCTCATGGCCGATATAACCGACGCAGGCTAATTCCACCCCGCCCACGTAAAAGATGGCATCACGTGCAATAGTTTGCGCGGAGACGTCATGTTCAGCACCGGTATCTACGATCGCAGCCGGCGTTTCCCCTAATGCCGCCGCGACGTCGTTAATCTGCTCCAGAGTCCAGGGACTTTGCCCTTTCAGCTTGCGATGCGCATGCGAAAAACTCAGATCCAGAATACGGCTGAGCTCCTTGGCATGCTGCCGCTTACCAATCCCATAATGTACAAACAGTTCCCTGACCCGGTTTGCAATCGACTGTGAATCGAATTTCTGATGATTGTTATCCATTTTTTCCTTCGATTTTTTTTGCTGTTTTTTCAGTCGTTTTCATACTTGCCGTGCAAAAAAGCGATCTAAAACTGGTATATGGTACAATGTATTATCTAAACATTGCTTGACATACCACATTATATAGTCAAACATGGTATCAGAAGAGACACACAGCAACACCACAATAAAAATATAACAATAGTGAAATCGCATCACCAATAATCACAATAACACCAGGGAAAGCTCATTTCGGTTGCTGTACTGAGAGAATGTATGCAACAGACCCTCACCGAAACTTGAGCCGTAGCGCTAATCTGTTTTACCCGCATTTGAACCGAGATCCGCAAGGGTCTCGGTTTTTTCTTGCCTTATTTTTACCTTAACCCTGCCGCTCCACACCGCCGCCTGCGGGGAAACCATGCAAAAAAATAGGGCCAGCAAGCTGGCCCTGTGGGTTTAAATCCCGAAAGTGAAATGTGTTGGATCAGAACTTCCAGATAAAACCGGCGTTGACGCTGTTGTCCTGGTAGTTTTGCGACAGCAGCCCGCCGTAGCCCAGCGACAGCGTGGCGTTCTTGTTGACCGCCACTTCCGCACTGGCTTTCAGCACCGCACCGTCACGCGACGCCGACACGCTGTTCACCACGAACGGTGAGCTACCGCCGTTGAACTTCAGCCCGGTACCGCGATCCAGATCGCCGTACTGATGCTGCCAACCCAGCTCGCTGCGCAGCGCCACCGCGGTGGTTTTGCTCGCCTGCCACTCGGTGTCCGCACGCAGCCCCAGCGTCGAGACCGTCGCGTCGGTGTGTTGTTTGTCACCGTGCAGCGCCGCTGCCCCACCGTCTTCCGCGATGCCGTTGTTCTGGAAGTTGATGTACGCCAGGTTGGCAAACGGCTCCAGATTCACCCAGGCCGCTTTTATGCTGTATCCCGCTTCGGCGAACACCTGCTCGGTGCGCGCACTGTACTTCGCGGTTTCGCGATCTGACTGCATGCCGTAGTTCACCGAGCGTGAGGTATCGAAACGGTGCCAGGTGTAACCCCCGCCGGCACGCAGCGCCAGTTCACCGAACTGTTTGCCGCCGTACACCGCCAGGTGGTAGTTGTCGCTATCAGCATTCGAGCCATAACCGCCGTCCAGCGAAGTGCGGGTATAACCGGTCGCGACCCCTAACCGCCATTCGTCCGCCAGCGCCGAGTCCAGCCCCACCAGCACGCCGTAGGTGGATGCCTGATAGCCCGTGGCATTGGCATCGCCCGACGCGTGGTCCCAGGCCCCCAACAGCTGCGCCCAGGCGCCACCGTCGTCGTCAGCCTTGATGTCCGGCGAGGTCGCCAGCCCTTCCGCCTGACGCAAACGGCCGTTCAGCGCGTCGCGCAGGTAGCGGCTGTCGTTGACCTGTGCCGAAGCGATATCCGCGTGGATCTGCCCCGACAGTTGGCGGAACGCCTGCCGCGCTTCCCCCGCCGAACCGGCGTTGAGGATGCTTTCAAACACCGGATTACCCGCCGCCAGCGCATCTGCTGCTGCCGCCACCGCCCGCTCGTTCTGCGTTGCCGCCACGCTGGCGAAGCTGGTGTCATTACGGCCGACGTTAAGCGTTACCTGATTTGGCTGATAGGTCAGCCCGGTGCCCAGGAACAGGTAGTTCGGCGCCACGGAATCAAACTGCCCACGGATACCCTGCTGGGCGGTCAGAATGTTGTACTGCTGACCCAGCAGGCTGCGAACCTCGTTTTGCGACAGCAGGTTGCTGCTGTTTTCCAGCGATACGGTCACTTCACCGCCGCCGATCGTCGCCGATCCGTTACTTTGGATCCGATCGCTTTGGCCGTTCGCCGCCACTTCCACCGCGTAACGGGAGCCTGGTTCGAAGCGGACGTCACGAGTCACGTTCAGCGTGCCGATCGAATTGCCCGGTGCCACGGTACCACCGCTGCGGGCAGTTAACGACCCTAGCGTACCGGTGCCGCCCAGCACGCCGGCGTTTTGTACCGTCACGTCCGAAGTCACCGAGCCATTCACCGCCAGCAGGCCGGTATTGACCCACGTCGGGCCGGAGTAGGTGTTGTTACCGGTCAGTACCAACGCCCCCTGGCCCTCTTTGGTCAGGCCGCCATGGCCGTTGATATCATTGGAATACACTTCAAGCGAGCAGTGGTAGTCATCGCAGACTCTGGCATGCAACGTACCCTCATCGATGATCGCCCCCATGCCAGGAATGTTGGCGACAAATTGCGACGAGCCATAAGCCACGCCCGTCGGGTCCGGAATACGAAACTCCTCGGGGATATCATCGACGGTATAGAACATGCCCGGACCGTTAATCGCCTTGCCCAGATTGATCATCCCCCAGCCATACAAGGCATCGATGCCCGGAGCCCCCATATCGGTCGCGGTCGTTTTAAGCACATCGGCAATTTGCGCCGACGTCATGTACGGGAAACGCTGCAGCAATACGGCGACTGCGCCGGTCACGTGCGGCGTCGCCATTGAGGTACCGTTTTTATTGCCATAGTCGGAGACCAACTGGTTCGGATCTGAACCGTTGGCTACGGTGCTGTAGATTTTACTGCCCGGCGAGGAGACGCAGAAGCTGGCGGTATAGCCGCAACGCGAAGAGAAGCTGCTGATGGTGTAAGGCACGCTGTTGGTGGAGGCGTCATCCTGCGCGACGCTGGCAACCGACAGCCAGTTAGGCGCAATATCCGGCACAAAATAGGCCAGGCCGCTGATCACATCCGGTTGGTTGTAGTTACCGTCGTTACCGGCGGCGAACAGCACCAGAATATTTTTACGTGCCGCATCGATAGCCCCCTGATAACCCGCCCCCGCAAGGCTGCCCAGCAAGGGTTTCACCTGATCAAACTGTTCCTGCGCGTCCTTCAGCTCGAAATGCAGCGCATCGGGTTTCTTGCCATTATCCGAAAGAAAATCCGGAATGCTGACGCCCCAACTGTTGTTGATCACCCGCACGCCGTTGTTGATCATCGCCTGCCAGCCCGCGTTGGTCACGCTGCCATCCAGCCCGAGGAACTCACCGTAGGCCGGGCCGTCATTGTCGTTATCGACGCTGATGATTTGCGAATCAAAGGCGACGCCGTGCATGCCGGTGCCGTCACGGTTGGCACCGCTGATACCGGCAACGTGGACACCGTGGTTACTTAACTGCCCCTGTGAACCACTGTAAAAATGGAAAGTACCGTCAAAGTAAAAACGATCGCCGGCCTTAATCCCCTCACGATGCGGATCGGTATAGGCGCGATAGCCTTCGGTGACAACGTTAGTCAGCTTGCCGTCACCGGCAAATTCCGGATGCTGGTTCACCGGGGTATCGAAGATCCCCACCTTTTGCCCTTTGCCGGTATAACCTGCCGCGTAAGCCTCGTCGGCATGGATAGCCCCCAACCCCCAGTTAGCATTGAATTCATTGCTGCGCCAACTGGCCGGATCGCCGCTCTTCCCCCCTTCGGTATAGGTCGCGGCCTGTGCACCACCGGCGGCCAACAACGCGCATAACAGGGCGTTCAGTTTCCATGTCGGCGCCAATGCCGGTTTGTTGTTTCCTGCAGATTGCTTCATTCCCTTATCCCTTGTTGTTTTTGGTAAAAACCGCCCCAGCGGGACGGTTGTTCCGTTTGTTTTTTAAGATCAGAAATGCCAGGTAAAACCGGCGTTAACGCTGTTGTCCTGGTAGTTTTGCGACAGCAACCCGCCGTAGCCCAGCGACAGCGTGGCGTTCTTGTTCACCGCCACTTCCGCACTGGCTTTCAGCACCGCACCGTCACGCGATGCCGACACGCTGTTCACCACGAACGGTGAGCTGCCGCCGTTGAACTTCAGCCCGGTACCGCGATCCAGATCGCCGTACTGATGCTGCCAACCCAGCTCGCTGCGCAGCGCCACCGCGGTGGTTTTGCTCGCCTGCCACTCGGTGTCCGCACGCAGCCCCAGCGTCGAGACCGTCGCGTCGGTGTGTTGCTTGTCACCGTGCAGCGCCGCTGCCCCACCGTCTTCCGCAATGCCGTTGTTCTGGAAGTTGATGTACGCCAGGTTGGCGAACGGCTCCAGATTCACCCAGGCCGCTTTTATGCTGTATCCCGCTTCGGCGAACACCTGCTCGGTGCGCGCACTGTACTTCGCGGTTTCGCGATCTGACTGCATGCCGTAGTTCACCGAGCGTGAGGTATCGAAACGGTGCCAGGTGTAACCCCCGCCGGCACGCAGCGCCAGTTCACCGAACTGTTTGCCGCCGTACACCGCCAGGTGGTAGTTGTCGCTGTCAGCATTCGAGCCATAACCGCCGTCCAGCGAGGTGCGGGTATAACCGGTCGCGACCCCTAACCGCCATTCGTCCGCCAGCGCCGAGTCCAGCCCCACCAGCACGCCGTAGGTGGATGCCTGATAGCCCGTAGCATTGGCATCGCCCGACGCGTGGTCCCAGGCCCCCAACAGCTGCGCCCAGGCGCCACCGTCGTCGTCAGCCTTGATGTCCGGCGAGGTCGCCAGCCCTTCCGCCTGACGCAAACGGCCGTTCAGCGCGTCGCGCAGGTAGCGGCTGTCGTTGACCTGTGCCGAAGCGATATCCGCGTGGATCTGCCCCGACAGTTGGCGGAACGCCTGCCGCGCTTCCCCCGCCGAACCGGCGTTGAGGATGCTTTCAAACACCGGATTACCCGCCGCCAGCGCATCTGCCGCTGCCGCCACCGCCCGCTCGTTCTGCGTTGCTGCCACGCTGGCGAAACTGGTGTCATTACGGCCGACGTTGAGCGTTACCTGATTTGGCTGATAGGTCAGTCCGGCCCCCAGGAAGGGAGAGAAGGTAGATGTGGAGGTAAACTGCCCACTGATACCCTGCTGGGCGGTGAGAATGTTGAACTGCCGGCCGATCAGACTGCCTGCGTTGCCCTGCGAAAGCAGATTGACGTTTTTTTCTTGCAACACCGCCACCTCACCGCCGCCGATCGTCGCCGATCCGTTACTTTGGATCCGATCGCTCTGGCCGTTCGCCGCCACTTCCACCGCGTAACGGGAGCCTGGTTCGAAGCTGACGTCACGAGTCACGTTCAGCGTGCCGATCGAATTGCCCGGCGCCACGGTACCGCCTCTGCGCGCGGTCAACGAACCCAGCGTACCGGAACCGCCCAGCACGCCGGCGCTTTGCACCGTCACGTCCGAAGTCACCGAACCATTTACCGCCAGCAGGCCTTGATTGACCAGGGTTGGCCCTGCGTAGCTGTTATTGCCGGTCAGCACCAGTGTGCCGATGCCCAATTTGGTCAGGCCGCCATGGCCGGAAATATCGTTGCTCCAGACATCCAACCCACAATGAATATCGTCACACACACGCTCGGTAGGTTTGCCTTTGTCCAGTACTGCACCGATGCCTGGCAGATTCACCACAAATTGCTCCGGGCCGTAGGCACCGCTCACGCGGAACTCCTCCGGGATATCCTGTTCGGTGACAAACATCCCCGGGCCGTGGATCGCTTTGCCCAGATCAATCATCCCCCAGCCGTAAAGCGCATCGATGCCCGGCGCGCCCATATCAACCGTGGTGGTCTTCAGCACCGAAGCCACCTGTGCGCCGGTCATATAGGGGAAGCGTTCCATCAGCACTGCAATGCTGCCTGCCACGTGCGGTGCGGCCATTGAGGTTCCGCTGTATTTGGCATAGCCGGTGGTCAGGTTATCTACGCTATTGCCTTCGATAATCGAGCTGTACACCTTGCTGCCCGGAGCGGAAACACAGAAGCTGGCGGTATAGCCACAGCGGGAGGAGAAGCTGCTGATGCTGTAATCACCGGTGTTATTCGGATCCTGCAGGCTGGCGACCGACAGCCAATTCGGCGCGATCTCCGGCACGAAATAGGCCAAACCGGCCATCGCGTCCGGGTTATTCAGGTTGTAATCGTTACCGGCGGCAAAGATGGTGACAATGCCGCTGCGCGCCGCATCGATCGCCCCCTGATAAGCACCACCGGCTTTAGTACCGAGGATCTGTTTGATTTGGTCGAACTGTTTCTGCGCGTCGGCCAGGGTGAAATGCGGATAGGCTGGATCTTTACCACCCTGATCAAATTTCTCGGTAATGCCGATACCCCAGCTGTTATTGATGATACGCGCACCGCTGGCGATCAACGCGTTCCAACCGGCCTGATATACCGCGCCATCGTTGCCGAGAATGATGCCGTCTTCCGGCCCCGGATCCCCGTTCTCCGCACTGATGATTTGCGCGTTAAACGCCACACCGTGCATCTCGCCGCCGTCGCGGTTACCGGCGGCGATGCCGCCTACGTGGGTCCCGTGCGAGCCGAGAGTGCCGTCGGAATCCACGCTTGGCGTGCCGTCATAGCGAAATGCATCGCCTTTCTTCACCGGGATATAGGGATCGGTATATTCGCGGATCCCCGTCGTGACCAGGTTGATCACTTTGTCCTGACTGCCGAACTCCGGGTGTTTGGCATATACCGGCTGATCGAAAATGCCGAGCTTAACGCCTTTGCCGGTATAACCGGCGGCGTAGGCCTGATCGGCGTGGATGGCCCCCAGCCCCCATTCGGCATTAAATTCCTTACTGCGCCAACTGGCGGGATCGCCCTGCTTTCCGCTCTCTACATAGGGCGCAGCCTGCGCCCCACCGATGGTTGCCAGGCAAAAAAGCATCGCGCTCCACTGGGCGCGGCTAACGCCAATTTCAGGCCAGCCGAAGGCCGCCTGAACAGGCTTGACTCCTCTACGTTTATTTTCCATCCCAGATACCGTCCATTGTTGTTTGCAAATGTTTTATTGGTTTTTTTGTGTAACAGTTTCGTAACACCAAATAAATAAAGCACAACAATCTCAAGCGCGCCTTATGGGTCAATAAGGCAAACGCCTAACGGGGGAACGTCATTGTTAGAAAAAAGGAAGGAAAGACATAAGGATTTTGAATGACCGAAAACGGGCGAGAAGAATGAGCCCCTCCTGGCGAGATGAAAAGCTAATTAAATGATAAATAGAAATAAATCAAATAACAAAAGCCGACAAACTCGCCTCCGTCGATCATTAAAAAAAAGCATAAAATGCGTTTATTATTTCTTTTAATTATAAGAATTATCAATATTCACTCAGTGAAATATGCTGGTTTACACGGAGCAGACCATTGAAAATTGGATTATCATGCTAACGGTTTTTTGCTGTTCATCGCATCTTCTTCAGCCTGCGGAATAATGACTTTCGCCAGTAATGAATGCCTGCACAGGCGAAGTGCGCTTCATGATCCCGGGTGGCGGTGTACCCACATTGGACGCGCCGCGGCAGCCGTTTCGGGATCCACAGGCACTGGCCGCTTTTATCGATGCGCCGGGAACCACTGTGCTGCCCACCAGCAAAAGATGTGTTGGTAAAAACCGCTTATCATATTAACGATCCGCATTTTGCCCAGATCGTGATCGAACAATTCCGCTCGGTTACTGGCGTGCCGAATGAGTTTCTTCCACGGGCCTTATCAACGGAAAGGTTCTTTAATCCAAAAAAAAGGCCAGATAATTAATCTGGCCCTTTTTACTTACCGCATGAAATTATTTCTGTTCAGTCGTCATTTTCGACTTCATGTTATTCATGTGGTCCATCATTTTCTGTTCGCGTTTCTGATAATTCTCATTGTATTGTTTTTTCTGCTCTGGGGTCAGCAGGTTGTACATTTTATTTTCAGCTTTGGCGCGCTCCAGCATATGCTCGGACTGAGTTTTGCTGATGGCGTCAATTTGGGCTTTCGCTTTGGCTTCATCGAAGCTGTCGGAGGCGACCAGGCTATGCAAGGCCTGACGCTCCTCTTTCATGCCCGCACCGCGTTTCTGATGCGACTCTTTCATGATATCGCGCATTTGTTGGCGCTGCTGTTCAGTCAGGTTCAGACCGGCGAATGGCCCGCCTTTACCCTCGCCCTTGTGGTGCATCATTTTCATCGGAGTGGCATCTGTCGTCGCAGGTGCCGCTGTCGTATCTGCAGCGAAAGCCATGGAAGCAGAACCCAGAGCCAGAGTAGAAGCGACAAATAAAGCGGTCAGTTTACGCATGATCATTTCCTTAAAATTATTCTTCATCAGGAGCGCTGTACGTGAACAGGCTCATCTTTCGTCGGAGATAATAATAGGCCGATAAACATATAGTAATGCGATGGTGTGTAAATTTATTAAAGCCCGAAACAGGTTTATTCGACAATAATGAATGAATTATGGAGATGTTGTTTATTATCTGGAAATTTTGGTTTCCCCTGGCCTGACGATCACCTGATTTTGCTTTCCCCCCGATGGGGTTATTCCTGTCAAAGCCCGTCTTTATTATAATTTAGGCTTATCCACTGCAACCGTCCTGCAACAAGATGACGACGGCATCGAAAGCAGCAATCGTACGAATCTCTCGAAAGCGCAGGTTCTCACTTACACTTAAGATTGTATCCACCCCCAGTGAGATCGTCAGGATCCGGTGCGCAACGCAGCCTTCTGCAGCGGCGGCAACGCGACGTTTACACTGCAAAACTAATTATTGGTTATATAATAGTTTCATCCTCTGCCCGTGAAAAACGTGTTATATGATGGAGATACGTGCACTACGGCCACTACCGAGCCAGAATTTGCTGCTGTGCCCATCGCACAGGCTGGCTGTCGTGCCATTTTGAGGAATCATCATGTTCGCAGACCAAGGCCCTATGCTTCTTAATGCCCACTTCGGCACCAACAGCCCATATTGGCGGTTGGCGTTTGACAGCAATGCCCTGGCGCTGTCGGCAGTGAAAGGCAAAACCCATATGGCCGTGGCGCTCAGCGCCATGCAGGCAGCCAAAATCCGCCGTCTGACCGGCATTACCGCCAGCCTTGATATCACCATCACGCTGGGGGGTGAGCCGATACATCTGCATCTGGTCGGGCGCAGGATCAATAATCAGGAATGGGCGGGTACCGCCTCGGCCTTCAGCGACACCCAATCGGTCGCCCGCGACCTGGTACACGGCCTGTCTTTTGCCGAACAGGTGGTGTCAGAAGCCAATTCGGTGATTGTGATTGTTGACCAGCACGGCCGTATTCAGCGCTTTAACCGACTGAGCGAAGAGTACACCGGCCTGCACGAACATGATGTTATTGGTAAAAACGTCTTTCAGCTGTTTATGAGCCCGGAAGAAGCGGCGGCATCGCGGCGAAACATCGCCGGTTTTTTTCGCAACGGATCATCCTATGAGGTGGAACGTTGGATCAAAACGGTGAAGGGGGAACGGCTGTTCTTGTTTCGCAACAAGTTCGTCCACAGCGGCAGCGGTAAAAATGAGGTGTTCCTGATTTGCTCCGGCACCGACATCACCGAAGAGCGTCGCGCTCAGGAACGACTGCGGGTATTGGCCAATACCGACATTATTACCGGCCTGCCCAATCGCAATGCCATTCAGGACAAAATCACCCAGGCAATCGCCGCACGCGACGGCAATCATGTCGGTCTGGTGTATCTCGATCTCGACAACTTTAAAAAAGTGAATGACGCCTACGGCCATATGTTCGGCGACCGTTTATTGGTGGAGGTGTCGTTGGCGGTGCTTGGCTGTCTCGCGCCAGACCAAACCCTGGCCCGTCTGGGGGGCGATGAGTTTCTGGTGCTTGCCCAGCAGGCCGATCGCGAGATGCTGCAACGGCTGGCCCAGCGCATTATCGACCGCTTGAAGACCCCCTTTCGTATCGGCCTTATCGAGGTCTATACCGGCTGTTCGATTGGCATTGCGCTATGCCCCGAACATGGCAACGATCTCGACAGCCTGATCCGCAGTGCTGATACCGCCATGTACGTCGCCAAAGAGCACGGCAAACGCACCTATACCGTGTTCTCGCCGGAAATGAACAAACGCGTCGCGGAATACATGTGGCTGGATACCAACCTGCGAAAGGGGTTGGAACAAGATCAACTGGTGGTGTACTACCAGCCCAAAATCGAGGCGCTCAGCGGCAAGGTGTGCAGCGTAGAAGCTTTGGTGCGTTGGGATTCACCCGAGCGCGGCCTGATCCCACCGTTGCAGTTTATCTCTTATGCCGAAGAATCCGGTCTGATAGGCCCACTCGGGCGCTGGGTGCTGCAAACCGCCGCCAGACAGGCCGCACAGTGGCAGCGACAAGGCTTGAATCTGCGGGTGGCAGTGAATCTTTCCGCACGGCAGTTGGTTGATGATTCCATCGTTGAAGATCTCGCTCAGGTATTGCAGTGCAATCACCTGGCCCCCTGCCTGCTCGACTTCGAACTCACGGAAAGCAGCCTGATTGAGGATGAAAAACGTGCCCGCGAAGTGATCACGCGGTTACGCGATCTGGGAGCGCAGGTGCATCTCGATGATTTTGGCACCGGCTACTCTTCTTTGGCCCAGTTGGCCCGCATTCCGCTGGATGCCATCAAGCTGGATAAAAGCTTCGTGCGTGGGGTGAATTGCAATCCGGTTTCGCAGTCGCTGGTACGCGCCATCGTCGCGGCGGCCGAAGCGCTCAGGTTCCGGGTGATTGCCGAAGGTGTAGAGACCGAAAGCGAAAATCAGTTTCTGGATGAAGTCGGTGTGGATGAGAAACAAGGATTTCTGTTTGCGCGGCCAATGCTCCCGGACCAGTTGGAACATTGGCTGCAATCTTATTGCCCGCATCCCTCCTCAGCCTGATGCGGGCCAGGTAATGTTAGCCTGCACGACGCAGGTTTAGCGTGTGGCGGTCTTGTAGCATAACCAGACGCTCGATATAGGCACGATCTTTCTCCTCGATGGTGAAGGCCGAATGCACCCAATCCTCGGTAATATCCATCAGCTCCGAACGCGTGAGCTGCAGCACCCGCTGACGGGCGCGTAGCATGGCGCGCATCCCGTTCAATTTGGGCCGGATGGTATCGATGAAGGTGCGGGTCGCCACATAAGCATCGCCGGGCTGGAACAACTGATCGACCAGGCCACGGCTTTCAAACCATTCAGCGGTGTGCGACTCGCCCCCCCAGATTAGCTCTTCCGCCAGGCGCATACCTGCCTTGCGTGCCACCAGCGAATATCCCCCCATGCCGGGGAACAGGTTGAACGCAATTTCCGGAAAACCCATCCGCGCGTTGTTCTGTGCCAGCACGAAATGGTGTGCCAACGCCGCTTCGAAGCCGCCCCCCAGGGCGCTGCCCTCCACCATCGCAATGCTGACCGCACCGGTATCAAACCCGCGCGCCGCCGCATGCACGCAGTCAATGCAGGCACGTGCGTAAGCCATCATCGCCTCGCGCTTGCGGTTTTTAATGGCCTCGGCAAAGAACTGCAGATCGCCACCGACGTTGAACATATTGGGCACCAGCGATCCGGTGACCCAAAA
This sequence comes from Serratia sp. AXJ-M, assembly GCF_046531865.1. Classification (NCBI taxonomy): domain Bacteria; kingdom Pseudomonadati; phylum Pseudomonadota; class Gammaproteobacteria; order Enterobacterales; family Yersiniaceae; genus Serratia; species Serratia sp. AXJ-M. The sequence continues at coordinate 5,065,798 of NZ_CP059394.1, forward strand.
ATCAAACTGCAATGAAGACTCTTTTGCTGCCTGCGCCAGCGTCATGATGTCTTCGATTAACGCCTGATTGAAGCAAGGGCGCGGTTCAGCACGCAGCAGCATCCACATGATGTGCCGTTCCTCCTCATAGTAGGCGGATATCTGGGTCAAATTGCCCGCTTCGGTAAACGGGCGACAGGTGGGGTGATTAAGTAATTTCATATGACCTTCCATTTTCTCTCGTGTTAACAGTTGAAACCGTTCCAGCCCCTACGGCTGCAGTTGCGCGGCGACTGGTAAACCGCCGCGCCACATCATGAGTAAACGCTTTCTTGGTGATGAAACAGATAAAAATTGAAGGTCGGAGAATGAAAAAAACCGCGCTGGAACGCGGCTGACATAAGAATTTTACCCATCGGCAGGCTGCAACATTTCACCGGGGGAGTGAACGCGCTAAGCTCACAAATTAGCCGGTTACCGGCCCCGGCGGCCAAAACGGCAAGCCTTTTGGCTATAATCACATTGAGACAGCCTATTTATCGTTAAGGATATCGTGACGTAATGCCTACAGGATCAGATAAAGACCCCCGTCAGCCCAACAGTGAAGCGCCGCAAAAACCGCTGATCGACATCAAGACCGGCCACCAGACCCTTGACCGGCGCATTTCCGGATTTTCACGCCTGGTCGAACGCATCAAGGCCTGGCCAAGCATCGCTCACCTGCTGCGCGCCACCGAGCGCTTTAACGATCGCCTGGGCAGCCAATTCGGCGCCGCCATCACCTATTTCTCGTTTCTTTCGCTGATCCCGATTCTGATGGTGTCGTTTGCCGCCGTCGGTTTTGTGTTGGCATCCAATCCGGACCTGCTCACCGGGCTGATCAATAAAATCGTCGGCAGCATCAGCGATCCGACCCTGGCCGGCACGCTGAAAAACACCGTCAATACCGCCATTCAGCAACGTACCACCGTGGGGCTGACCGGCCTGGCGCTGGCGCTGTATTCGGGGATCAGTTGGATGGGCAACCTGCGAGAGGCGATCCGTGCACAGTCGCGTGACGTCTGGGAGCGCAATCCGCAGGATCAGGAAAAAATCTATTTCAAATACACCCGCGATTTTATCTCGCTGACCGGTCTGGTGGTGGCGCTGATTATCACCCTGACGTTGACCTCCATTGCCGGTTCGGCGCAGGCGGCAATCGTGCAGGCGCTGGGTCTGGAAGGCATAGAATGGCTGCGACCGGCCATGACGCTGATTGCGCTGTCGATCTCCATCTTTGCCAACTACCTGCTGTTTTTGTGGATCTTCTGGATGCTGCCACGGCATAAGCCGAAGAAAAAGGCGTTGCTGCGGGGCACGCTGCTTGCCGCTATCGGTTTCGAAGTGATTAAGTTTGTGATGACCATGACGCTGCCACAGGTGGCTAAATCCCCTTCCGGGGCCGCCTTTGGTTCGGTGATTGGGCTGATGGCGTTTTTCTATTTCTTCGCCAGACTGACGCTGTTTTGCGCCGCCTGGATCGCCACCGCGCAATATAAAGAGGATAAAACCCTGCCAACCTCAGAACAATCCGCGCCGTAAATCAACGCAATCATACCGGCCACTTTCATGTGGCCGGTTTTTTATTTTGCATTTAAGCAATTAAACCAGCATATAAAACTAATAAGAAACCAACTTACCTGCCAGAATCAGCATAACAAACTACAGCCTAACTTTTCTTTTCACCTTTTACAGATGTTCAGTCTGCGAATCATTCATTTGGCAACGTTAAAATCTATGCAGAAACGCAGTGATGAAACATTAAGCTTTTTAACCGGTTAATCGCCGCATTGTACAAAGTTTCGTCATTGAAAAGGCATTTTGCTGTGACTAAGATGGATTTTTACAAATTCAAAATATAAGAAATATTATGCAAGCCTCCATCGCACCAACTCTGGACGCCGACGACGCGTCAACACCGGTTAACTCACGCGGAAAAGTGATTGTCGCCTCGCTGGTCGGGACCGCTATCGAGTTTTTCGATTTTTACATTTACGCCACCGCTGCGGTGATCGTTTTCCCGCATATCTTCTTCCCACAGGGTGATCCCACCACCGCCACGCTGCAGTCGCTGGCCACTTTCGCCGTCGCTTTCGTTGCGCGCCCTATTGGTTCGGCGCTGTTCGGCCACTTCGGCGATCGCGTTGGGCGTAAGGTGACCCTGGTCGCCTCACTGCTGACCATGGGGATTTCCACCGTGCTGATCGGCCTGCTGCCAAGCTACGAAACCATTGGTATCTTCGCACCAATCCTGCTGGCGCTGGCGCGCTTCGGTCAGGGTCTGGGCCTGGGCGGGGAATGGGGCGGCGCAGCCTTGCTGGCCACCGAGAATGCCCCGGCCAGAAAACGGGCGCTGTACGGTTCCTTCCCGCAGCTGGGTGCGCCTATCGGCTTCTTCTTCGCCAACGGGACCTTCCTGCTGCTCTCCTGGTTGCTGACTGACCAGCAGTTTATGGAATGGGGCTGGCGCGTGCCGTTTATTCTGTCCGCCGCGCTGGTGCTGATCGGGCTGTACGTACGAGTGTCACTGCATGAAACACCGGTATTCGCCAAGGTGGCAAAAGCCGGCAAGCAGGTGAAAATTCCGCTCGGCACCCTGCTCAGCAAGCACCTGAAGGTGACGATCCTCGGCACCTTCATCATGCTGGCAACCTATACGCTGTTCTACCTGATGACGGTCTACTCGATGACCTACGGCACCACGCCGCAGCCGCTGGGCTTGGGCTATTCGCGCAACAGCTTCCTGTGGATGCTGATGGTGGCGGTGATCGGCTTTGGCGTTATGGTACCGATTGCCGGTCTGCTGGCTGATGCCTTTGGCCGTCGCAAGACCATGATCGTCATTACTCTGCTGATGATCGCCTTCGCTTTCCTGTTCCCGAGCATGCTGGGTTCCGGAAACCAGGCTCTGGTGATGGGCTTCCTGCTGTGCGGCCTGAGCATCATGGGGTTGACCTTCGGCCCGATGGGCGCGCTGCTGCCGGAGCTGTTCCCGACGGAGGTGCGCTATACCGGCGCATCCTTCTCCTATAACGTCGCGTCAATCCTCGGGGCTGCGGTAGCGCCTTATATCGCCACCTGGCTGGCAACGCACTACGGCCTGTTCTATGTCGGTCTGTACCTGGCGGCCATGGCCAGCCTGACGCTGATCGCCCTGTTGTTGATGAAAGAGACCCGAGACAAGTCGCTGTAACCCCGCTTACGCGGCCCCCATCAGGCGGGCCGCACTTCCCGTATTGTCTCCTGTCATAAAATCGGACTATGCTGAACCCTTCCTCTTTGACAGAAATGGAAATCAATAATGTCTCTGCGCCGCAGACTGTTTTGGTACGTTGTGCCATTGGTGGTGATCGCCATTGCGCTGGCTGGCTGGTTCTGGCTAATACCCTCCAATTCAAACGCGCTATGGCGTATCGTCAGCCAACAGTGCCTGCCCAACCAACAAACGCATAACAACCCAGCACCTTGCGCGCAGGTAGACCCACAGGCCGGTTTTGTGGTGTTTAAGGATCGCAACGGGCCACTGCAGTATTTACTGATGCCAACGGCCAAAATCACCGGCATTGAAAGCCCGCAGGTGCTGGAAGCCACCACCCCAAACTTCTTTGAGCAAGCCTGGGCCGCACGGCATTTTATGGCGGATAAATACGGCAAAGAGATTGATGACGCCGATATTTCGCTGGCGATTAACTCGCAATATGGCCGAACGCAGAATCAGTTGCATATTCATATCTCCTGCCTGTTACCGGCGGTAAAAACGCAGTTGGCGCGATATGCGACAGAATACAGTGAACAGTGGGAACCCATGCCCGGCGGCTTGCTGGGGCACGACTATCTGGTACGTAAGGTCACCGCTAGTGATCTGAAAAAACAGGGGGCTTTCCGCCTGCTGGCAGAAGGGGTACCACGATCCGAAGGCCGCATGGGCAGTTTTGGCCTGGCAATGACCGCTTTGCCGGGCGGCGACTTCCTGCTGCTGGCCACCGAGCGCAGTTTGCTGCCGTTTACCCTGGCCTCGGCGGAAGAAATTCAGGATCACGACTGCCGGGTTCTGCAATAAAAATGGCCCGCAGTGCGGGCCATTAACGGTCATTTTTTCTTCTTCATCTGCTGCAGAATTTGTCCGCACTGGTTCTCCTCACCGCCTTCGCTCGGCGAAACCAGCGCCAACAATGCCGCTGCCGGCGTCAACACCACGCCCAGCGCTACCGCAGCCGCACCGCGCGCAATCAGCGGACCAGCCTTCACCCCAGCGTCCGGATGTGCGAAGGTGCCTTTCACATACAGCGGCGAACGCAGCGTCAGCACGCGCATCCCCTTACTTTCCGGATCGATGGACAGGTCCAGCCGCTCCGTGGCCAGATTGGTATTGCCGCTGATATTGATAATCGCGTTCTCGGTATCGAACACAAACAGCCGCGGTGCCGCCACGCCGGTGCTGATCCCGATGTCCGCCGCCGCACAGTTAATGCCCACGACGTCGTCGCCAAAAAGCTGCGCTACCAGATAGTTACCGACGTTGAGCCCGAGAATTTCCATCAGGCTACGGCTGATAACCCCATTGTTAATCACCATCCGCAGATCGCCGCTGCTGGTCGCCAGCAAGTCCGCCACCGAGTTGCCCGTGCCGGTGAGCTTGGCATCGCCGTTCAGCTGCCCCAGGCTACGTTTCATCGATCCCACGTTCGGCAACAGCTGCTTGAGCTGGAATTTCCGCGCGTGCATATCCACCCGACCCTGCATCGGATTCTTGCTGCCGTCGAGGCGCAGGGTGGCGTTGAGGTTACCGCCCGCCACGCCGAACCGCAGCGGATCCATCAGGATGGCGCCGTTGTTCAACTGCAGATGGGTATAGAGGTCGCTCAGCGGCAGTGAGCTGCCGTGCTCAATGCGCTTGGCGGTGAATTTGACGTCCGCATCCATCACCTTCCAGCTTTGGGTTTCAAACTTTTCTACCGGCAGCACCTTGCCGGCCGGCTGACGGCTTTTTTCGCCGCGTCCGGCTTTTTCGGTGTTGGAGTCCGCGCCAATCAACGGCGCCAGATCGGCGAAGCGCAGCTGCTTCGACAGTACCTCACCGCTTAGCTTCGGCCGGGGTTTGCTGGCGACATAGGTCAAATCACCGTGAATATCGCTGTCGCCGATTTTGCCGTCGAATTTTTGGTACTGGAATACGGCTCCGCCTTTCTCGTGCAGGCGAGCACTCAGATGACCATCGGTGGAGTAAGGCGGAGTATTCGGCAGCAGCACGCCGGTAAGGCCATACAGATTCCCCAGGCTGTCACCGGAGAATTTAAGCTGCAAGTCCAGCCCGCCGAGGTTCATCGGGTCGGACAGCGTACCTGCTACCACTACCCGGGTTGAGCCGGAACGCACATCTGCCTGCAGCGGGAATGGCAAGTCGGCACTTTGTAACGACAGCATACCGCCGATCTTGCCGCTGCCCGCCAGCGGCTCACCGTTATAGGTCCCCTTCACCTTCCAACCGAAAACATAGTCAGGCGTGATGGCTTTGCTGGCGTCTTTTTTGCCCGTCACTTCGCTGAACGGCAAAGGTTTGCCGAGCGGGTCAATCTCAGCGCGGAAATCGGCCTTCAGCGTGGCGTCTTTAAAAGCAATCTGACCCTTATCGAATACGATGTCATGAACGTTCACCGTCCAGTCGGACGGGGGCTGATTGGGATCGCCGGCCAGGTTAAAGGTCCAGTTATTCTCGCCATTGGCCAGACGCCGCAGGCTCGCGTTCGGCTGCTTCAGCCAAATACGCGGGATCAGCACCTCTTTGCCCAACAACGCCAATGGCGAGATGCTGGCTTCGACACGCTGCAACTGGACCATAGTGTCGCCCGGGATGTTTTCCGGGTTACCCAGCACGATATCTTCGGCATGAATATGCGGCCATGGCACCCAGGCACGCCAACCGCCTTCATCTTTGTCGCGCGTCCAGGCCACACCCAAGTCGCCACGGATAGCGAACGGACGGTGCAGCTCGGCAGACACCTTGTCGTTAATGGTCGGCTTGAGGCGATTCCAGTCGAAGGCCAGCGCAAAGATCACCAACGCGACGATGATCAGCAGCACAATACCGCCCACCCAAGTGAACGCCTTTCCTGTTTTTGTCATAATGGCTCCCTGAACGCGAAACTTGCCAACAATTGATAAGCAACTGTTATCAAGCCTAGCCGAGGATAGGCCAGAGTTCACGCTTTAGGGGACGAGGATCAGGCAGTCGGCACGGAAAACAATCTGGGCAAGGTTTGCAGAGTGTCGAAATGGGCCGGACGGGAAAGGTAGTACCCCTGCGCCGCCAGGGCACCAGAGCGCTGCACCAGCAGCCATTCCTGCTCGGTTTCCACCCCTTCAACAATCACTCCTTCGCTGTGCTGGTTCATTATTCTGACCAGCGTGGAGAGCAGTTGAATGCCATCCTCCGTCTGCTTAAGCAGGGTGAACAATTCACGCGCCACCTTGATGTATTGATAGCGCCAGGTACTGACGGCGGAGAAATTCGCCAACCCGCTACCGAAGTCATCCAACCACAGCCGCTCGGCCCCGGCAATTTGCTGCAACGGGCCGTTCAACGCCATTCCCGCGTGCTCCACCAGCTCGAAGCGCAGATAAGGCATGCTGGCAATCTGTCGTTGCAACACGTCGTGCCGCTGAAGCGCCTGCAGTGCTATGCCGTCGATATTGACCGATACCATCAACGAGTGACGGGTCAACAACGGCTGCCAGTGCTGGAGCAACGTCAGCTGTTCCTGAATGATCTGCAGGCGCTTGCGCACGTCAAGGGCAGCAAAATAGTGCTCCGGCGACAGCGGTTTGTCCGGTGCGTCAGGATGAGACACCGCCGTCAGCAGTTCGAGTGCCAGCAGAGTGCCACAGGTGCGGTAGATCGGCTGAAAAGTATACTGCCGCCGGCATTGCCGCCAAAAATGCTGTGCTTTTATATGTGTGCATACGGCAAGGAATGGCGCCAGCAGACCAGAAATCATCTTGGTTGTCATTGGGACTATCGCCATCGAAGGGACATGAAAACGCTCAGTCTGCGTGATTGCTTCCCTGGGTTTATCGGCAGCAGGCGATAAAACTTTAAGCGGCGGCAAAAGCCTTCTACAGTGAATAGCGATAACAAAAAACCAAGGAAAAAAACATGCCCTACGTAAATATCAAAATTACCCGTGAAGGTGCGACAGCGGAGCAAAAGAAACAGCTGATCGCCGGCGTGACACAACTGCTGGTGGATACGCTGGGGAAGAATCCGGCCACCACCGTGGTCGTCATCGATGAAGTAGAAACCGACAACTGGGGTATCGGCGGCAAATGCGTCACCGAGCTGCGCGCAGCCGCTAAATAACGGCGGACTCTTGTCTGCGGATCGGGAAATTTTTCAGTTTCCCGATCGTCGTCATAATTAAATTAAAACGTTGTTTTATTTTCGTTGACTCCCTCGCCCCTTGCCTTGAGACTGGATGGGTTTCGCATTCATTCACCTTCTTCTTTCAGCCAGGGCTCGTTGACTATGACCACCCAGAATCTTGCCGTGATCGGCGAATGCATGATTGAACTGTCGCAAAAAGGCGCGGACCTTAGCCGCGGCTTTGGCGGCGATACGCTAAACACCGCCGTTTACGTTGCCCGCCAGGTGGCAGAAAGCACGCTGCAGGTGCATTACGTTACCGCGCTCGGCACCGACAGTTTCAGCGATGAGATGCTGCACGCCTGGCAACAGGAGAAGGTCAATACGCGCCTGGTTCAACGGCTGGAAAACAAGCTGCCGGGCCTGTACGTGATCGAAACCGATGAGGCCGGCGAACGCACTTTCTATTACTGGCGCAATGACGCCGCCGCCCGTTACTGGCTGGCCAGCCCACAGGCGGAGACGTTATGCGAACAACTGGCCCACTTCGATTATCTATACCTTAGCGGCATCAGCGTGGCGATCCTCGACGCGGCCAGCCGCACCAAGCTGCTGGCATTACTGCGCCAGTGCCGCGCCAACGGTGGCAAAGTCATTTTCGATAACAACTATCGCCCGCGGCTGTGGCAAAACCGGGAAGAAACGCAGCAGGCTTATCGCGAGGTGCTGGCCTGCACCGATATCGCCTTCCTGACGCTGGATGACGAGGATTTGCTGTGGGGCAAACAGCCGGTGGAACAGGTGGTGCAGCGCACACAGCAGTTGGGCGTAATGGAGATTGTGATCAAACGCGGGGCAGAGGCCTGCCTGGTGTTCAGCGCCGAAGGCACCGAATTTGAAATCCCGGCGGTACGGCTGCCGAAAGAAAAAATAGTGGATACCACGGCGGCCGGGGACTCTTTCAGCGCAGGTTACCTGGCGGTACGCTTAACCGGCGGCGATGCCGTGCAGGCGGCTCAGCGCGGTCATCTCACCGCCAGCACGGTGATCCAGCATCGTGGCGCCATTATCCCACTCGCCGCCATGCCGCAATGAATCCGGTTCCGTAGAAATGCGAAAGGCCAGCAATAATGCTGGCCTTAGTCTGATGACAAACACCCGAAAAACGTGGTTTTCGGATGTTTGGGGTAAATCAGAAGACATAATCCTTTGTTTTTATTTGTCCTCAGATCAGGGCTTTTAACTGCATAGGACTTTGTCAGCGATCTGAGGCCAGCAATAATGCTGGCCTTTTTATTGGGCTCGAAAACCCATCTTAATACCCTATGGATTTCAGGTTGTAGCCAGGCGCCAAGCTATCTCATCCCCAGGAGCTTACCTTAGTCAGCGACTGGGGTGTGATAGTACAGGTAACAACGCTACAGCCTGAAAGACGACGGGTATTTAGCCTGCTACCGCGATACGTTTCATATCCGTCATATAACCACGCAGCTTACGGCCAACGGATTCGATTGGGTGATTGCGCACCGCTTCGTTCACGTCACGCAGTTGCGCGTTATCTACGGAAGTCCCGGCCACGGATTTGCCCAGATCACCCGCCTGCAGGGTAGTCATGAACTCTTTCAGCAATGGCACTGCCGCATTGGCAAACAGGTAGTTGCCGTACTCGGCGGTATCAGAGATAACCACGTTCATTTCGTACAGACGCTTACGCGCAATGGTGTTGGCGATCAGCGGCAGCTCGTGCAGTGATTCGTAGTAAGCGGATTCTTCGATGATACCTGCGTCAACCATGGTTTCAAACGCCAGCTCAACACCGGCTTTCACCATTGCCACCATCAGTACGCCGTGGTCAAAGTATTCCTGCTCGCTGATTTTGCCTTCGAACTGCGGCGCGTTTTCGAACGCCGACTTGCCGGTCTCTTCACGCCAGTTCAGCAGCTTCACGTCATCTTCTGCCCAGTCGGCCATCATGCCGCTGGAGAAGGCACCGGAGATGATGTCGTCCATGTGCTTCTGGAACAGCGGCGCCATGATCTCTTTCAGTTGCTCGGACAGCGCATAAGCACGCAGTTTAGCCGGGTTGGACAGACGGTCCATCATCAGGGTGATACCGCCCTGCTTCAGCGCTTCGGTGATGGTTTCCCAACCGAACTGGATCAGTTTTTCTGCATAAGCCGGGTCGGTACCTTCAGCAACCAGTTTATCGAAGCACAGCAGTGAACCCGCCTGCAGCATGCCGCACAGAATGGTCTGCTCGCCCATCAGGTCAGACTTCACTTCAGCGACGAAGGAAGACTCCAGAACGCCGGCGCGGTGACCGCCGGTCGCGGCAGCCCATGCCTTGGCAATCGCCATGCCTTCACCTTTAGGGTCGTTTTCCGGGTGAACCGCAATCAGGGTCGGTACGCCGAAACCACGTTTGTATTCTTCACGCACTTCGGTGCCCGGACATTTTGGCGCAACCATCACCACGGTAATGTCTTTACGTACTTGCTCACCCACTTCAACGATGTTGAAGCCGTGAGAGTAGCCCAGCGCCGCGCCGTCTTTCATCAGCGGCTGTACGGCACGCACTACCGAGGTGTGCTGCTTGTCCGGCGTCAGGTTAACCACCAGGTCGGCCTGCGGGATCAAGTCTTCGTAAGTCCCTACTTTAAAGCCGTTTTCGGTCGCTTTACGCCATGAAGGACGCTTTTCGTCGATAGCTTCTTTACGCAGGGCATAAGCCACATCCAGCCCCGAGTCACGCATGTTCAAGCCTTGGTTCAGGCCCTGTGCGCCACAGCCGACAATCACCACTTTTTTGCCTTTCAGGTAGCCGGCTTCATCAGCGAATTCTTCACGTGCCATAAAACGGCATTTACCCAATTGCGCCAACTGCTGACGCAGGTTCAATGTGTTGAAATAGTTAGCCATGGTGGTACTCCAGTTAGATGTTGTGTCTTGCATGTTATTTTCATTCCCCGCCTGTCTGTGCGGAGATTCGTTAAACTCAATGTATAACAGGAAACGCGTTGCTTAAATTGATATATTACGAATGTGATATTGCAATTTATGCAACACTCTTGCTGCGAGCGTACTGATATGGATTTGCGTGATTTAAAGCTGTTCCTTCATCTGGCCGAAAGCCACCATTTTGGCCGCACCGCCAAGGCGATGCACGTCAGTCCGTCGACGCTTTCCCGCCAGATCCAACGGCTGGAAGAGATCCTCGGGCAGCCGCTGTTTTTACGCGATAACCGCACCGTGCAGCTCACCGATGCCGGCGAGCAGCTAAAAGACTTTGCCCAGCAGACGCTGTTGCAATACCAGCAACTGAAGCATTCTCTCGGCCAGCACGGCCCTTCGCTGAGCGGCGAGCTGCGGCTGTTCTGCTCGGTCACCGCCGCCTACAGCCACCTGCCGCCGATCCTGGACCGCTTCCGCGCGCAACATCCGCTGGTGGAAATTAAACTCACCACCGGTGACGCTGCCGACGCCGTCGATAAGGTTCAGTCCAACGAAGCCGATCTGGGCATTGCCGGCCGGCCTGAAACCCTGCCCACCAGCGTAGCCTTCACCAAAATCGGCGAGATCCCGCTGGTATTGATTGCCCCGGCGCTGCCCTGCGCCGTGCGCAGCCAGGCATTTGCCGAGCAGCCCGACTGGGCCAATATTCCGTTTATCCTGCCGGAGCATGGCCCGTCGCGAAAACGTATCGAGCTGTGGTTCCGTCGCCAGCGCATCGCCAATCCGCTGATTTACGCCACCGTCGGCGGCCACGAGGCGATTGTTTCCATGGTGGCACTGGGCTGCGGCATCGCACTGATCCCCGGCGTGGTGGTGGACAACAGCCCGGAGCCGGTACGTAACCGCATCTCACAGTTAGAAAATATCTCTATGGTCGAACCGTTCGAACTGGGCGTCTGCGTGCAGAAAAAACGCCTCAGCGATCCGCTGATCGACGCTTTCTGGCGCTTGTTATTAACGGTCAAAAATCCTTAACACGACACCATTGCTTTTAAACACGATCATTTGAAATGCGAGATAGAAATACCCCAAAGATTTCATGTTGCAGCTAGTGCAGCCAACAACGCTGCAGCTTGAAAGACGACGGGTATTTAGAGATCTGCCGGATCGACTTGTTTCATCGCCTCTACCTGCATCAACCAATGGTAAAGCGGCTCCAACTGCTGAAAAGCTTGCGCCAGCGTCTGCGTCAGCCCGGCGTTGAATAACGTCTCCACCTGGCTGTCGGTAGCCATCACCGCAAAAGATTTGCGGTTGTACCAGGTGGCAATGTCTGCCGCCTGCTCTTTAACCAGCGGGCGTTTGTAGCTTTCTCCCACCAGCTCGAACGGCGGCTGACAACAGGCCGCGACCTCGAGAAAAGGCTGCGGCCGACGCTGCAGCGTATGACGAAACAGATCCATGGTTTGCTTGTTGGCACTGTAATAACCCAGCCCATAGCGCAACATGTCCGGCCCCAGTTCGAAGAAATAAACCGGGGCATCCTTCCAGTCTTTGCTCGGCCGTTTGAACGTCAACCACATGCGGCTGCGATAACGTGATTTATCATGAGAAAAACGCGTGTCGCGGTGTATACGCGACAGCGTTTTACCGATCGCCGGGCGGGTTTCAAACTGCGGATCAATCGCCAGCATCGTCGGGGCAAGCTCAGCCACCAGTGAGCGGAACGGCGTCAGCAGCTCACGATCGTAAACGCCGCGGTTGCCTTCAAACCATTCCTTGTCGTTCTCGATCCGCACCTGCTGAAGAAAATTCAGGCCCTGCTGGCTAAAGCCGTTAAATTTATCCGTCATGCGCCGTCCTTGTCGGTTCCCTCAGCCCTGCAAAAAGAAGCGGAACGCCGGGTTATCGGTTTCATCGTGGCAGTCGTAACCCAGCGCCTGCAAATGCTGCTCAAACTCAGGTTCGGTCTGCGACAGCTCAAAACCGGCCAACACGCGGCCAAAATCGGTGCCGTGGCTGCGGTAATGGAACAGCGAGATGTTCCAATGGGTGCCCAGAGTTTGCAGGAACTTCAGCAGCGCGCCCGGCGACTCCGGGAACTCAAAGCTGTACAGCCGCTCGCGCAGGGGTTTCGAAGGACGCCCACCGACCATGTATCGCACATGCAGTTTGGCCATTTCGTCATCGGACAGATCCACCACCTGATAACCGTCGGCGTTCAGCTCGTCGATGATTTCCAGACGTTCGGCATGGCCACGCGTCAGGCGGACACCGACGAAGATGCACGCGTTGTCCGCATCGGCGTAACGGTAGTTGAACTCGGTCACCGACCGGCCGCCCAGCAGTTGGCAAAACTTCAGGAAGCTGCCTTTCTGCTCAGGAATGGTCACTGCCAGCAGGGCTTCGCGTTGTTCGCCCAATTCGCAGCGTTCAGATACATAACGCAAGCCGTGGAAGTTCAGGTTGGCACCGGACAGCACGTGCGCCAGACGCTCGCCCTGGATGTTGTGCTGCTGAACGTATTTCTTCAGCCCGGCCAGTGCCAGCGCGCCGGAGGGTTCGGCAATGGCACGCACGTCTTCAAACAAATCTTTGACCGCCGCGCAGATAGCGTCGCTGTCGACGGTGATCACGTCGTCCAGATATTCCCGGCACAGGCGGAAGGTTTCATCACCGATGCGCTTCACCGCCACGCCTTCGGCAAACAGTCCGACTCGCGCCAAATCTACCGGATGCCCGGCATCCAGCGCCGCGCGCAGGCAGGCGGAGTCTTCCGCCTCCACGCCGATCACTTTGATCTGCGGCATCAGCTGTTTGATTAACACCGCAACACCCGCCGCCAGACCACCACCGCCAACCGGAACAAACACCCGGTCGAGATGCGCGTCCTGTTGCAGAAGCTCCATCGCCAACGTGCCCTGCCCGGCGATCACCGTTGGGTGATCGAACGGGGGAACGAAGGTCATGCCCTGCTTGTGCGAAAGCTCAATTGCCCTGGCCTTGGCTTCATCAAAGTTGGCGCCGTGCAACAGTACTTCGCCGCCGAAACCGCGTACCGCATCCACTTTGATGTCTGCGGTGGACACCGGCATGACGATCAGCGTTTTGATCCCCAGACGTTTTCCGGAGTAGGCCACGCCCTGCGCATGGTTGCCGGCCGAAGCCGTTACCACGCCGCGCGCTTTCTGCTCTTCGTTCAGGCTGGCGATCATGGCATAGGCCCCGCGCAGCTTGAAGCTGTGCACCGGCTGACGATCTTCGCGCTTCACCAGAATGGTGTTGCCGAGGCGCGAAGAAATTTTGCTCATGGCCTGTAACGGAGTGACCTGAGCCACCTCGTATACCGGCGAGCGGAGCACCGCTCGCAAATACTCCGCGCCGCAGGGGGCGTCGGGTAGGGGTTGCGATACCGCCATGATGCTTAGCCTCCCAGCTTGCTCTTGTCGCGTACTGCACCTTTGTCAGCGCTGGTTGCCAACATGGCATAGGCACGCAGCGCCAAGGAAACCTGACGCTCACGGTTTTTCGGTGTCCAGGCGCGATCGCCACGTGCCAGCTCAACTTCACGGCGTGCCGCCAGTTCGCTGTCCGAAACGTCCAGCACCATGCTGCGTTGAGGAATATTGATGTCGATCATGTCGCCATCTTCGATCAGCGCAATCAGGCCGCCGCTGCCCGCTTCCGGTGAAACGTGGCCGATTGACAGGCCCGAGGTGCCGCCGGAAAAACGTCCGTCGGTGATCAGCGCACAGGCTTTGCCCAGGCCCATGGATTTCAGGTAGGTGGTTGGGTAAAGCATTTCCTGCATGCCCGGCCCGCCTTTCGGCCCTTCGTAGCGGATCACCACCACGTCACCGGCAACCACTTTGCCGCCGAGGATAGCGTCCACCGCCGAGTCCTGGCTTTCGTACACTTTGGCCGGACCGCGGAAGGTCAGGTTGTCTTTATCGACGCCGGCGGTCTTAACGATGCTGCCGTCCTGCGCCATGTTGCCGTACAGCACGGCCAAGCCGCCATCCTGGCTGAACGCATTTTCCAGCGAGCGGATACAGCCCTCTGCGCGATCGTCGTCCAGCGTATCCCAGCGGCAGTCCTGCGAGAACGCCTGGGTGGTACGAATGCCCGCCGGGCCGGCGCGGAACATTTTTTTCACCGCCTCATCTTTGGTCAGCATGATGTCATACCGCTCCAGCGTCTGTGGCAGGGTCAGGCCCAGTATGTTGTTCACATCGCGGTTCAACAGGCCTGCGCGATCCAGCTCACCGAGGATCGCCAGCACGCCACCGGCACGGTGCACGTCTTCCATATGGTATTTCGGGGTGCTTGGCGCCACTTTACACAGGTGCGGTACCTTGCGTGACAGGCGGTCGATATCTTCCATGGTGAAATCAATTTCGCCCTCCTGCGCTGCAGCCAACAGGTGCAGCACGGTGTTGGTCGAGCCGCCCATGGCGATATCCAGCGTCATGGCGTTTTCAAACGCCGCCTTGTTGGCGATGCTGCGCGGCAGTGCGCTTTCATCGTCCTGTTCGTAATAGCGCTTGGTCAGGGCAACGATGCGTTTACCTGCGTTGAGGAACAGATCCTTACGGTCGGCATGGGTCGCCAGCAGCGAGCCGTTGCCCGGTTGCGACAGGCCCAGCGCTTCGGTCAAACAGTTCATTGAGTTGGCGGTGAACATGCCGGAACAGGAACCGCAGGTCGGGCAGGCGGAGCGTTCGATTTGTTCGCTGTCGGCGTCGCTGACGTTCGGGTTAGCCCCCTGGATCATTGCGTCCACCAGATCCAGCTTGATGATTTGATTGGAGAGCTTGGTTTTACCGGCCTCCATCGGGCCGCCGGAAACGAAGATCACCGGAATGTTCAGGCGCAATGACGCCATCAGCATGCCCGGGGTGATTTTGTCGCAGTTGGAAATGCACACCATCGCATCCGCGCAGTGGGCATTCACCATGTATTCCACCGAGTCGGCGATCAGTTCGCGTGACGGCAAGGAATAGAGCATACCGCCGTGGCCCATGGCGATACCGTCATCCACCGCAATGGTGTTGAACTCTTTGGCAACGCCGCCTGAGGCTTCGATCTGTTCTGCAACCAGCTTGCCCAAATCACGCAGATGCACATGGCCCGGAACGAACTGGGTAAAAGAGTTGACCACCGCAATAATGGGTTTGCCAAAATCGTCGTCGGTCATTCCGGTCGCGCGCCATAATGCGCGGGCACCCGCCATGTTGCGGCCGTGGGTGGTGGTGGCGGAACGGTACTTAGGCATGCTCTTCACTCCAAATGTATTTATTACAGGCGGCGAACGAACCGCCTGGATATTCTTGTCTGTCTGTCGTTTTACCCTAACAGGTAACGTCGTTATTTATGGGTTTACCGGATCCAGCCAGCCGTATTTGTCTTCGGTCTTGCCGGTAAACAGGCCAAAGAACGCCTGTTGAATTTGTTTGGTCACCGGGCCACATTTGCCAATGCCGACCTGGATGCCGTCGACGCTGCGCACCGGGGTGATTTCCGCCGCGGTGCCGGACATGAACACTTCGTCGGCCAGGTACAGCGATTCGCGGGACAGCACCTGCTCACGCACTTCGAAGCCCATGTCTCTCGCCAGTTTGATGATGGCGTCGCGGGTAATGCCCGGCAGCGCGGAAGAGGTGAACGGCGGGGTGAACAACACGCCGTCTTTCACTTCAAACAGGTTCTCGCCTGCCCCTTCGGAAATATAGCCGTGCACGTCGAGCGCAATCCCTTCCTGATAACCGTGGCGGCGCGCTTCGCTGCCCACCAGCAGGGAGGAAAGGTAGTTACCACCGGCTTTGGCCGCGGTGGGGATGGTATTTGGCGCCACGCGGTGCCAGGACGAAACCATCGCATCGATGCCTTGCTCCAGCGCCTCTTCACCCAGGTACGCGCCCCAAGGAAACGCCGCGATAATCACGTCTGTCTTGTAGCCGGCCGGCGGGTTAACCCCCATGCCGACGTCGCCCACAAACACCAGCGGGCGAATATAAGCGCTGACCAGGTTGTTTTTACGCAGCGTAGCGCGACAGGCTTCCATCAGCTCATCAACGCTTTGTGATACCGGCATGCGGTAGATTTTTGCCGAGTCGTGCAGGCGTTGCATATGCTCGCGGTGACGGAACACCACCGGGCCTTTATGGGAGTCATAGCAACGAACGCCTTCAAACACCGAAGTGCCGTAGTGCAGCGCATGCGACATCACGTGCACTTTGGCGTCAGCCCAGGGAACCATCTCACCATTGAACCAAATGTAATCGGCTTTCTTCGTCATTGTTCTTTATCCTTCTCACGCATCAGGCGCTTATTTGTTGTGATGTTTGCTGTTGGATCTCAACGCAGGAGACGTCCATCAGTTTGCTCAACTGAGATGACAGTAGATCCACCGGGCGCTGGCTGGCAACGGTCAATTCAATATTAATCTTGTCGGTATTTGACGCCGAAACCATATTCATAGCACAAACCTGAAAGCCACGATGACGCACGACGCGCAATACGCGCTCTAACATTTCAGGGCGAAAACGGGCCTGGATTGAGAGTTGATGCTGCATCATGAGATTTTCTCCAACATGGTTTCGTTACCGGCACCCGGCGGCACCAGCGGCCAGACGTTTTCGAGTTCATCGATCGACACGTGCAGCAGGTAAGGCCCTTCGCTGTTGAATAAGGCGTCGAGCGCGTCTGCCACCTGGTCTTTACGGGTGATACGCTGGCCGGGAATGCCAAAGGCGTTGGCCAACATCAGGAAATCGGGGTTATCGGAGAGATTGGTTTCGCTGTAACGCCCGTCAAAAAACAGCTGCTGCCACTGGCGAACCATGCCTAAACGCTGGTTATCCAGTAATACGATTTTCAGCGGCAGCTGTTTGCGTTTTATGGTGCCCAGTTCCTGTACGTTCATCATGAAGGAACCGTCGCCCGATACGCAGATCACCGTATCCTCAGGGCGCGCCATCTGGGCGCCAACCGCGGCCGGCACGCCGAACCCCATAGTGCCCAGACCGCTGGAAGTGATGAAATTCTCCGGGCGCTCGAAGGTCATGTGCTGCGCACTCCACATCTGGTGCTGGCCCACGTCGGTAGTCACCACGCTGTTGGCCGGCTTGCGCTCGGACAGCTGTTTCAACAACAGCGGCGCGTAGATCGGCTGGCCCGGATGATCATAACGCCAGGTGTGGGCTTCCTTCAGCTCAACCACCCGCTGCTGCCAGGCGGCAATCTTCAGCGGCTGCTGCAACGCCGGCAGCAAGGCCTTCAAGTCGCCCTCCAGCGCGACGTGTGCCTGACGCAATTTGCTCATTTCCGCCGGATCGATATCCATGTGGATCACTTTTGCATGCGGCGCAAACGCATTCAGTTTCCCGGTCACGCGATCGTCGAAACGCGCGCCGACAGCGATCAGCAGATCGCACTCCTGCACCGCCAGGTTGGCGCCCTTGGTACCGTGCATGCCCAGCATACCGAGGTAATACGGGTGAGCAGCATCCGCCGCGCCCAACCCTTTCAGCGTGACAACGTTGGGCATTTGAGTCACCGCGATAAACTCACGCAGTGCCGGTACCGCCTGCGCCATGCCTACGCCGCCGCCGATGTATAACATCGGTTTGTGAGCCTGCGCCAGCAACTCGGCGGCCTGCGCCACCTCCGCCGCCGGGTAATGCAACTCTTCGACGACCGGCACCAGGTGCGGGTGCAGCTCGCCGTGGGCCAGTTGGATGTCTTTCGGGATGTCGATCAGCACCGGGCCAGGGCGGCCGCTACAGGCGATGGCAAAGGCTTCTGCCATGATGCCCGGCAGCGCGTCCAGTGATTCCACCAGGAAGCTGTGTTTGGTGCAGGCCAGAGACAGGCCGAGAACATCGATCTCCTGAAAGGCATCGGTGCCAATCAGCGCGGAACCCACCTGGCCGGTGATGGCCACTACCGGAACCGAATCCAGCAGCGCATCGGCCAGGCCGGTGATCAAATTGGTGGCACCGGGACCAGAGGTGGCGATACAAACACCGACTTTGCCGGTTGCGCGGGCATAACCAATGGCAGCCATTGCGGCGCCTTGTTCGTGGCGGCACAGTAGGTGTTCTACCCCACCGTCATACAATGCATCGTAGACCGGCATGATTGCGCCACCTGGATAGCCGAATACCTTATCAACTCCCTGTGCACGCAATGCTTGTACTACCCACTGAGCCCCGTTCATAGTTATTTCCCCGCCTTACTTCGACAACTGCAGGATTTTGTTCTGTTATTCATATTCTTATCCTCGCTTCACTTTTCTCTTGCCAATAAAAAACCCCCGGACCTTTCGGTGCGGGGGTTCTCTTGCGATTCCGGCTTGTTTTCTAAGCCATTCTTCGTCCAAGTGCAGCCCCGCACGGTGGGATAATAATCACCACCACGCTAATCACGACTAGGCTAATCACTTGGGCAAAGGCTTTCATAATGGGTTTGTTCACTGTGCTCGTTTCGAACTAATACCTACAGAGTTACCATAGTCCCGCGCGGCATGACAACACTTTTTTTGCGTTATTATTCGGCGCAATCTGGTCATACCTCGCGCAAAATGTCCGGTATTCAAACGTTAGCCTGCACGCCTGAGGACTTCACGGCACCCGAGATCGCTTTACCGCGCGTGTCCTTGCCGAAGAACACCAACAACGCAATCACGATCGCCACCGTACCGGCAATAATCGCCATTGCCAGCCCATAATTATGGCCATGATGCTCGGCTATCGTCGCTTGCAGCGTGGCGTTGACCGAAGCAATCAGATTACCCAATTGATAAACAAACCCCGGCAGTACCGCGCGGGTATTGGCCGGCACCAATTCGGTAAGGTAAGTCGGCACCACGCCCCAGGCCCCCTGCACCATGAACTGCATCAGGAATGCGCCAATCCCCAGCATCAGCGAACCGCTGGAAAACGCCCACAGCGGGATCACCGGCAACGCCAGCAAGGCGGCAATGATGATCGCCTTCTTACGGCCGATTTTTTCCGACAGTGCCCCAAAGAAAACGCCACCAATGATTGACGCAATATTGTAGCTAATGGCAATGATACTGACGGTTTTAGGGTCGAAACCGTGCTGAACTTTCAAAAACACCGGATACATATCCTGAGTGCCGTGCGAGAAGAAATTGAACGCCGCCATCAGCAGCACCAGGTAGCCGCACAGCTTCCAATGGCTCTTCAGCACTGGCAGCAATGCGCTGCTTTCCTTGCGTTCTCGGGCCGCCAGCCACACCGGCGATTCCTGCACGCAGTAGTAAATAAACGGCAGCAATAAAATGGGTGCCGCGCCGATCACGAACATGCCGCGCCAGCCGATAATTTCAAACAGCAGGCCATACACTACCGCCGCCAACAGATAACCAAAGGGGTAGCCGGCCTGGAAAATCCCCGACATCAGGCCACGCGAACGATCGGGAATGGTTTCCATCGCCAGCGATGAGGCCACACCCCAGATCCCGCCCATCGCCACGCCGTACAGTACCCGCAGCAGCAGGAATATCGTCAACGAGGGTGCCGCCGCGGACAGCAGTTCAAACACCGAGAAGAACACGATATTCAGCATCAAAATCGGTTTGCGGCCATATTTTTCCGCCGCACGGCCAAAGATCAGCGCACCAATCGGGCGTACCGCCAGCGTCAGCAGGATCGCCAGCGTGACCTCTTCCATACCGACATGGAAAGATTGCGCGATATCGCTGAGCAGAAAGACCAGCACGAAGAAATCGAAAGCATCAAGCGTCCAGCTTGAAAAGCTGGCGATAGCTGCATTGCGTTGCAGCGGTGTCCAACCAAACATAATGTTATCCCTACCGTAGAGTACGAAGTCATGAGGTTTAGCGGCTGCCGCAGCAGAATGCAGCGGCGGTCGGATTGTGTTAACTAGGTGATTTTTATTTTAATCAATTGTTAAATACACCCATTTCCCCTCCGGTCGCAACATGGTTAGCCTGCTAATGTGTTGCAGCGTTCGCGTAATTGTTAAGGGGTATTGCCGCCCTTTGCGAAGCCCTGCACAAAAAACGGCTATCTATCTGAAACCAATAATTTTAATTACGGCTTATCGCGCAAATATTCCAAGGGTAAAGCGCGACGTCGCAACACATCCCGCATCATGTTGCCTTCAGCAAGGAGAGCAATATGTCACTGGCAGTGATCTATACCCGGGCCACACTGGGTGTTCAGGCCCCTTCGGTTACGGTGGAAGTGCATATCAGCAATGGGCTGCCCGGCCTGACGATGGTCGGCCTGCCGGAAACTACGGTTAAAGAGGCGCGTGATCGAGTGCGCAGCGCCTTGATCAATAACGGTTTCACCTTTCCCGCACGGCGTATTACCGTCAATCTGGCACCGGCCGATCTGCCCAAGGAAGGCGGTCGCTATGATCTACCGATTGCGCTGGCTATCCTGGCGGCTTCCGAACAGCTGCCAGCCGATAAGCTGGCTCACTATGAATTCCTTGGCGAACTGGCATTATCTGGCGCTCTACGGGGCGTCAGCGGAGCCATCCCCGCCGCGCTGGCCGCCATGGAGTCAGGACGGCAATTGGTTTTGGCGGCCGCCAATGGGCCGGAGGTGGGGCTAATTACGCAGAGCAAAACCCTGGTGGCGGACCACCTGTTGGAGGTGTGCGCCTTTGTGTTGGGTAAAGAGGATTTACCGGTAGCCCATGCGCCGCCGGCAATGAACAACGCGCCCGAACCGGCCGATCTGCAGGATATTCTGGGTCAGGAACAGGCAAAGCGCGCGCTGGAAATCGCCGCGGCCGGTGGCCACAACCTGCTGCTGGTTGGCCCGCCAGGGACCGGGAAAACCATGTTGGCCAGCCGCCTGAATGGCCTTCTCCCGCCGCTGACCGATCAGGAAGCACTGGAAAGCATCGCGGTGGCCAGCCTGCTGCATCATGCTGCGCAAGCGCTGCCGTGGCGACAGCGGCCGTTTCGCGCACCGCACCATAGCGCCTCGATGGCCGCTCTGGTCGGCGGGGGTTCGCTGCCGAGGCCGGGTGAAATTTCCATGGCGCACAATGGTGTCCTGTTTCTGGATGAACTGCCCGAATTCGAAAGGCGGGTACTGGATGCGCTGCGCGAACCGCTGGAGTCCGGCGAGATCGTGGTTTCACGCGCCAGCGCCAAAGTCTGCTTCCCGGCACGGGTACAGCTGATCGCCGCCATGAACCCCAGCCCTACCGGGCATTACCAGGGCATGCATAACCGCGTATCGCCACAGCAGGTCCTGCGCTATCTGGGGCGGCTTTCAGGGCCCTTTCTCGATCGTTTCGATCTCTCGATTGAGGTGCCATTGTTGCCACCAGGCTTGCTTAGCAAAAAGCGCATTGCCGGTGAAAACAGCGCTCAGGTACGGGAACGAGTGCTGTTGGCGCGTGAAAGGCAGCTCAGTCGAGCGGGGAAGATTAATGCCCTGCTGAACAATCATGAGGTCGAACGGGATTGTCGACTTAACGACGCGGACGCGGATTTTCTTGAAGCGACGTTAAACAGGTTGGGATTATCGGTTCGCGCCTGGCAGCGGATCCTGAAAGTGGCTCGCACGCTGGCGGATTTGGCAGGAGATCGGACTATTGATAAGCGACACTTGAGTGAAGCGCTTGGCTACCGCAGTATGGATCGCCTGCTACTGCAGCTGCACCGCAGCCTTGAATAATAATGGGGCCCAAAGGCCCCATTAAAATCAATCCTCGCTGTCGGTGTAATCTTCCACCGCATCAGCCTGCGGCTTACCGCCGGACAGAGTATGGAATTTTTTC
The DNA here is from genome assembly GCF_046531865.1 of Serratia sp. AXJ-M. Lineage (NCBI taxonomy): Bacteria > Pseudomonadati > Pseudomonadota > Gammaproteobacteria > Enterobacterales > Yersiniaceae > Serratia > Serratia sp. AXJ-M. The sequence goes on from NZ_CP059394.1 coordinate 5,087,924, forward strand.
GGGCGACGTGTGCGCGCCAGATATTTAGCCCATACTTTTTCCTGCTCGGTAACCGGCTCGCGCTCACCGTGGCACACTGCGACGAACAACTGTTCTTCTTCAGTGGCCGGCTGGCGTTTACCCGTATCCAGCTCGTTGAACGCATACCCGAAACGCTCTAGCAATTGCGCTTCTTTAATGGTGAAATCGCCGTGACGGGAGAACCCGCGAGGGTAATGTTTATTATCAAAAAATCGACTGGTCGTGGTGAAGCTATCCGCCATCTGACACGCTCCTAATTCTCTCATGGCCGTGCTGTTTATGGCGCGGAGTATTAGATAGGCTTGACATTGTGTAAAACAAAACATTTAAATCTTAACGATAAAAATTACTGGAGATGGGTGTGGATACCGAATTACTGAAAACCTTTTTGGAGGTCAGTAGAACGCGTCACTTTGGCCGAGCCGCAGAATCCTTGTACTTAACGCAGTCCGCCGTCAGTTTCCGCATCCGCCAGTTAGAAAACCAATTAGGCGCGAATCTGTTCACCCGTCACCGCAACAATATCCGCCTGACGCCTGCTGGAGAGCGGCTTTTGCCCTATGCAGAGAGCCTGATGATGACCTGGCAACTGGCGAAAAAAGAGGTGGTGCGTTCACTGCAACATACCGAGTTATCCATCGGTGCCACGGCGTCATTGTGGGAGGCTTATTTGACCCCCTGGCTGCAGTCGCTCTATCAGCAGCGTGAGGCGTTGCAGCTGGAGGCCAGGGTGGCGCTACGGCACTCTTTGGTAAAACAGCTGCATGAAAGACAGCTCGATTTGCTCATCACCACCGAGCCGCCAAAGATGGATGAACTGGCCAGCCAGCTGTTGGGGAATTTCTCGTTGCGGCTGTTCTCTTCCACCCTGCGCGATCAACATGCGCCGATGCCCTATATCAAGCTGGAATGGGGGGCTGATTTCCATCAGCAGGAAAGCCGCATGCTGGAGAGCGACACTCTTCCGGTGCTCACCACTACCTCTGCGCATCTGACCCGGCAACTGCTGGAAACCACCGGTGGCTGCGCCTTCCTGCCCAGTCAGTGGGAGAATGATTACCCGCAGTTAACCGCCATCGCCGAGATCCCGGCCATTATCCGCCCGCTGTACGCCGTCTGGCTGCAAAATAGCGACCAGCAGCCGCTGATCCGGCAACTGCTGAAAATACCTTTGAAAACCTCAGCATGAGGCGCTATAACGGCTTCAAACGAGGATGCCGGGGTTGGGTTCGCCTGCTGAGCCAAAACGCGCTTATCGCCTTCTGAAGGCCGATAAAGCAGAACAGCAGAATACCGATAACGATTTTGGTCCACCACGAACTGAGCGTGCCGTCGAAGGTAATGTAGCTCTGAATCAATCCCTGGATCAGCACGCCAAACAGCGTGCCCAAAACGGTGCCCACGCCACCGGTCAACAAGGTACCGCCAATCACGACGGCAGCAATGGCATCCAACTCCACGCCGCTGGCCGCCAAGGCATAACCTGCCGAGGTATACAGCGAGAAAATGATCCCGGACAGTGCCGCCAGCGTGCTTGAGAGCATATAAATCAGCACGGTGGTACGCTGTACCGGTACGCCCATCAGCGCGGCAGAGACCCGATTACCGCCGATGGCGTAGACGTTATGCCCAAAGCGCGTACGGTGCGCCAGCACCATGCCGACCGCCACAACCAATAGCATCACCAGCGCCAACAATGTAAAGCGCCCACCGCCCGGCATTTTCCAGGCATAGTTCGCCAGCGTCACATACAGCGGATGATCGATGGGAATCGACTCCTCTGAAACAATAAAACTCATGCCCCGTACGAAGAACATTCCGGCCAGCGTAATAATAAACGCCGGTAGCTTCAGCACATCAATGATCCAACCCATCAGCGCGCCGAACGACGCCCCCATCAACAGCGCGATGATGAACGCATAACCCGGTGCAATACCGTAAGTTCCGATCAACTTGGCCAGCAGCACCCCGGTGAAGGCGATCACCGAGCCGACTGACAGATCGATACCGCCGGAAAGGATCACAAACGTCATGCCGACCGCGACGATGCCCAGAAAGGCGTTGTCGGTCAGCAAATCGCACCACACCCGCGTTGAGGCAAAGCCGGGAAACTGCGTAAGACAAAAAGTGTAGCCCAGAAGGAACACCAGGACGGTAATCAGCAGCGGAAGATTACGTTTGATCATGGTTTTCTTCTCCCAAGCAGGTGGCGCAGCGTGAAGCTGGGCGATTGCACCATCAACACCGCCAACACTACAATCGCCTTCAACACCAGATTAAACTCAGGCCGATAGCCGGACAGCAGAATGCCGGTATTCATCCCCTGAATAATTAATGCCCCCACTACCGACAGCAACAGGTTAAAACGACCGCCCAACAGTGAACCGCCGCCAATCACAACCGCCAGGATCGCATCCAGCTCCAACCACAACCCGGCATTGTTGGCATCAGCGCCACGGATGTCCGCCGTGACGATAACGCCGGCAACGGCGGCGCACAGCCCGCAGATCACATACACCGCCATCACCACCCAGCCGGTGCTGACACCTGCATTACGCGCGGAACGCAGATTGATGCCTACGGCTTCGATAAACAGTCCCAACGCCGTTTTACGCGTTAACAGCCAGATCAACAGCAGCATGACCGCAGCAATGATCGCCGGCATCGGCAAATACATCAGCGTACCGCTGCCGAGCCACGCCAACCCCTCTCGCTCAAAGGTGACGATTTGCCCTTCGGTAATCAGTTGGGCAATGCCGCGCCCAGCCACCATCAGCATCAGCGTGGCAACAATCGGCTGTATCTGCAGCACCGCCACCAAAAAACCGTTCCACAGGCCACACAGTGCGCCAACCGCCAGGGCGGCTGCCAGTACATAGCTCAGCGGATAACCGGCACTGGTCAGCGTTGCCGCCGTGGCACCGGCTATCGCCATCACCGCTCCCACCGAAAGGTCGATACCACCGGTGGCGATTACCAACGTCATGCCCAATGCCAATAACGCGACCGGTGCGCCGCGATTAACAATGTCGATTACGCTGCCAAACAGTCGACCGTCTTGAATATGCAGGGAAAAGAAATTCGGGGCGACCAGACTGTCGATAAGCAAAATCACCGCCAGCGCCCCCAGTTGCGTTGCTCCGGCAGGGATGACCCACCTGACTTTACGCGGCCCACTGGTCATGGAGAAACTCCTGAGGTTCATCCTGCCCCCTGTTGTGCGGCTATTACCTGCATGATTGCAGGCACCGTAATGGCGTTATGTTCAAGCTGCGCTACGTGTTTCCGGTCTCGAAGCACAACGATGCGATCGGCATAACCCACCAGTTCTTCCAGTTCGGAGGAGATCACCAACAATGCCAGACCTTCGTCACAGAGCTTTTCGATCAAGCGAATGATTTCGGCATGCGCACCAACGTCAATGCCGCGCGTCGGTTCATCCAGGATCAGAAAACGGGGTTTCGTCGCCAGCCAACGTGACAACAGCACCTTCTGCTGATTACCGCCGGACAGATACTGGATTTGCTGTTCTGGCCCAGGAGTACGAATGCCCAACAGTTGGATATAGCTTTCAGTAATGCGGGTTTGCTCTTTCAGCGAGAGCGGCCTTAGCCAGCCGCGTTGAGCCTGCAGGGCCAAAATGATATTTTCCCGCACGGTCGCAGCGCCGATGATTCCATCGGTCTTACGATCTTCGGGGCAATACCCGAAGCCGAGGCTGGCAGCGTTACGTGGCGTTCGGATGTTCACCGCACGCCCTTCGACTTTTACACTGCCGTTGTCGCGCGGTTTGATACCGAATATGAGCTGGGCCGTTTCGGTACGCCCCGATCCCAGCAGCCCGGCCAGCCCTACAATCTCACCCGGGCGAATCTGCAGATCAAAGGGCTCAACCATCCCGCGCCGCCCATAACCGCTGAATTCAACCAACGATGGCGCCTTTGAGGGCGTATGCTCGCTGCGTTTCAGTAATGACTCATCAAACGCGTGGCCGAGCATCATCTGTACCAGTTCCATACGCGGTAAGTCGCCGGTGGCTTTCGTTCCCACTAACTTGCCGTTGCGCAGTACGGTGATGCGATCGCTGATGCGGTAAACCTGATCGAGAAAATGGGTAACAAAGATCATTCCCATTCCCTGACTACGGAGCTGGCTGAGAATGTCCAGCAGCATGCTGACCTCTTTGGCATCCAGGCTGGCGGTTGGCTCATCAAGAATCAAGACTTTGGCGGACAGATCGACGGCCCGCGCGATAGCGATAATCTGCTGGATGGCAATGGAGTAATTACCCAGCGGCTGGCTGACGTCCAACTGCAGCCCATACCCCAGTAAAAGCTGCTGAGCCTGACGCAGCAGTTTTTTTTGATCGATCAGGCCGAAGCGCGTAGGCTCTCGCCCGATGAACAGGTTGGCGGCCACCGAGATGTTCGCCAGCAGGTTAACTTCCTGATAAACCGTACCAATGCCCAGTGTCTGCGCCTGCGCGGTGCTCTGCGGGGCAATGGCGATGCCTTCCAGTAATACCTCGCCGGCGGAACGCTGATAAACCCCGGTCAACGCTTTGATCAGCGTGGATTTCCCCGCGCCATTTTCGCCCAGCAGCGCCATGATCTCTCCGCGCTGCAACGTGACATCAACCTGCTCCAGCGCTTTTACGCCAGGAAATTCAACGGATAATCCCTTAATCGTCAATAATGTCGTCTGAGAGTTAGCCATCTGCTGCTCCGCCGGTGAGTAGATTAATAGCCCATGCTTTTCTTCAGCTCGAACTCCTGTTTAGCCGTATCCGGTTGCAGCAGCTTGGACTCGGTCTGGATAAACTTCGGCGGCGGGGTACCGTCTTTCTTCATCGCCAGCAGCGCATCAAACGCCGGCCCGGCCATATTCGGGGTTAGCTCGACCGTGGCATTGGCTTCACCGTTCATCATTGCCTTAAATATGTCAGGCACACCGTCGATAGAAACGATTTTGATCTGTGAGCCCGGCTTTAAACCCGCCTCTTTGATCGCCTGGATGGCGCCGATTGCCATGTCGTCGTTATGTGCATAAACGGCGCAAATATTTTTGCCGTTTTGCTCAGCCTTGATGAAGCTTTCCATCACTTCTTTACCTTTGCTGCGCGTAAAATCACCAGATTGCGAGCGGATGATCTTAACGTTGGCGGCGGAGGCTATGCCGTCAGCAAAACCTTTCTTACGGTTGAGGGCAACGCTGGCGCCCACGGTGCCCTGTAGCTCGACTACGTTGCAAGGCTTGCCGGCGACCTCTTTCACCAACCATTCTCCTGCGACTTTACCTTCGTGCACGCTGTCAGAAGCCACCGCCGCGGTATACAGCGAAGGGTCGTTTACCTCAATCATTCGGTCGAGCAGGAATACCGGGATCTTGGCTTCTTTGGCTTCCTGCAGCACAGGCGTCCAGCCGGTGGCGACAACCGGTGCAATGAAAATGGCGTCAACACCCTGAGCAAGGAAAGATCTGACCGCTTTGATTTGGTTTTCCTGTTTTTGCTGCGCATCGGCGATTTTCAGCGTGATACCCCGCTTTTCCGCTTCCTGTTTCGAAACCTTGGTTTCCGCCGAACGCCAACCCGATTCGGAACCAATCTGTGAAAAGCCGACGACCAGCGGTGCCGCCTGTCCCGTACCTACCAAAGCGCCAGTAATGGCGGCCGCTAACAGCAGACGTCTAACCATGTTGTTCTCCTCGCGTTGCCTTGGCATGGAACCACGCCGGGCAGGGATTATCGTTGTTGTGTATGCTGCATTTTTTTCTGGTGAAGTGGGTGTCCTTAGGGTTGGACACACATTAGGTGTAGTCGAAAATCGGGCAGGAATAATGCGCGGCATCACATCACGGCAGAACAACCATTTTGTACATGGATCCAGCTAAAAATGTCTAAATTGGGAACGATTTCGGTGGGAGTTTTAAGCGATCTTTCAGGGGAATTAGGGGAGATGGGGAAATTTCACGCAAAAAAAAACCCTTCGCTTTCGCAAAGGGTTTCTAATATGGCAGGGGCGGAGAGACTCGAACTCGCGACACCCGGTTTTGGAGACCGGTGCTCTACCAACTGAGCTACGCCCCTAAATCTCGCTTAACATTATGCCCGCTAAGATAGCAGGCATAATTTAAATAAGTGGCGGAACGGACGGGGCTCGAACCCGCGACCCCCTGCGTGACAGGCAGGTATTCTAACCAACTGAACTACCGCTCCACCGATTCTTTTACGTCACATCTTTCGATGTGGGCAAAACCGCGCTTGGCGATCCTGCTCATTACCAGTTGTCAGGCTGATAACGTTTATTTGATGCCTGGCAGTGTCCTACTCTCGCATGGGGAGACCCCACACTACCATCGGCGCTACGGCGTTTCACTTCTGAGTTCGGCATGGGGTCAGGTGGGACCACCGCGCTATTGCCGCCAGGCAAATTCTGTTTCATTCCAACCGCCACTCCCGTAGCCATTGAAACCAATCTCGGAACTCGCTGAAAATCTCTACAATCTCTCTAAAAACACCTTTGGTGTTGTAAGGTTAAGCCTCACGGATCATTAGTACTGGTTAGCTCAATGCATCGCTGCACTTACACACCCAGCCTATCAACGTCTTAGTCTTAAACGTTCCTTCAGGGACCTTAAAGGCCCAGGGAAGACTCATCTCGAGGCAAGTTTCGCGCTTAGATGCTTTCAGCGCTTATCTTTTCCGCACTTAGCTACCGGGCAGTGCCATTGGCATGACAACCCGAACACCAGTGGTGCGTTCACTCCGGTCCTCTCGTACTAGGAGCAACCCCTCTCAATCTTCCAACGCCCACGGCAGATAGGGACCGAACTGTCTCACGACGTTCTAAACCCAGCTCGCGTACCACTTTAAATGGCGAACAGCCATACCCTTGGGACCTACTTCAGCCCCAGGATGTGATGAGCCGACATCGAGGTGCCAAACACCGCCGTCGATATGAACTCTTGGGCGGTATCAGCCTGTTATCCCCGGAGTACCTTTTATCCGTTGAGCGATGGCCCTTCCATTCAGAACCACCGGATCACTAAGACCTACTTTCGTACCTGCTCGAGCCGTCACTCTCGCAGTCAAGCTAGCTTATGCCTTTGCACTAACCTCACGATGTCCGACCGTGATTAGCTAACCTTCGTGCTCCTCCGTTACTCTTTGGGAGGAGACCGCCCCAGTCAAACTACCCACCAGACACTGTCCTCACCCCAGATTACGGGGCCGAGTTAGAACATCAAACATTAAAGGGTGGTATTTCAAGGTTGGCTCCACGCAGACTGGCGTCCACGCTTCAAAGCCTCCCACCTATCCTACACATCAAGGCTCAATGTTCAGTGTCAAGCTATAGTAAAGGTTCACGGGGTCTTTCCGTCTTGCCGCGGGTACACTGCATCTTCACAGCGAGTTCAATTTCACTGAGTCTCGGGTGGAGACAGCCTGGCCATCATTACGCCATTCGTGCAGGTCGGAACTTACCCGACAAGGAATTTCGCTACCTTAGGACCGTTATAGTTACGGCCGCCGTTTACTGGGGCTTCGATCAAGAGCTTCGCCTTGCGGCTGACCCCATCAATTAACCTTCCAGCACCGGGCAGGCGTCACACCGTATACGTCCACTTTCGTGTTTGCACAGTGCTGTGTTTTTATTAAACAGTTGCAGCCAGCTGGTATCTGCGACTGGCTTCAGCTCCGAGAGCAAGTCTCTTCACCTACGCGCCAGCGTGCCTTCTCCCGAAGTTACGGCACCATTTTGCCTAGTTCCTTCACCCGAGTTCTCTCAAGCGCCTTGGTATTCTCTACCTGACCACCTGTGTCGGTTTGGGGTACGATTCTGTGTTACCTGATGCTTAGAGGCTTTTCCTGGAAGCTTGGCATCAACTACTTCTGCACCGTAGTGCATCGTCATCACGCCTCAGGGTTGATAAGTAACCGGATTTACCAGGTCACTCCCCCTACACGCTTAAACCGGGACAACCGTCGCCCGGCTAGCCTAGCCTTCTCCGTCCCCCCTTCGCAGTAACACCGAGTACAGGAATATTAACCTGTTTCCCATCGACTACGCCTTTCGGCCTCGCCTTAGGGGTCGACTCACCCTGCCCCGATTAACGTTGGACAGGAACCCTTGGTCTTCCGGCGAGCGGGTTTTTCACCCGCTTTATCGTTACTTATGTCAGCATTCGCACTTCTGATACCTCCAGCAACCCTCACAGGCCACCTTCAACGGCTTACAGAACGCTCCCCTACCCAACAACGCCTAAGCGTCGCTGCCGCAGCTTCGGTGCATGGTTTAGCCCCGTTACATCTTCCGCGCAGGCCGACTCGACCAGTGAGCTATTACGCTTTCTTTAAATGATGGCTGCTTCTAAGCCAACATCCTGGCTGTCTATGCCTTCCCACATCGTTTCCCACTTAACCATGACTTTGGGACCTTAGCTGGCGGTCTGGGTTGTTTCCCTCTTCACGACGGACGTTAGCACCCGCCGTGTGTCTCCCGTGATAACATTCTTCGGTATTCGGAGTTTGCATCGGTTTGGTAAGCCGGGATGGCCCCCTAGCCGAAACAGTGCTCTACCCCCGAAGATGAGTTCACGAGGCGCTACCTAAATAGCTTTCGGGGAGAACCAGCTATCTCCCGGTTTGATTGGCCTTTCACCCCCAGCCACAAGTCATCCGCTAATTTTTCAACATTAGTCGGTTCGGTCCTCCAGTTAGTGTTACCCAACCTTCAACCTGCCCATGGCTAGATCACCGGGTTTCGGGTCTATACCTTGCAACTATTCGCCCAGTTAAGACTCGGTTTCCCTACGGCTCCCCTATACGGTTAACCTTGCTACAAAATATAAGTCGCTGACCCATTATACAAAAGGTACGCAGTCACACCACGAAGGTGCTCCCACTGCTTGTACGTACACGGTTTCAGGTTCTATTTCACTCCCCTCGCCGGGGTTCTTTTCGCCTTTCCCTCACGGTACTGGTTCACTATCGGTCAGTCAGGAGTATTTAGCCTTGGAGGATGGTCCCCCCATATTCAGACAGGATGTCACGTGTCCCGCCCTACTCATCGAACTCACAATTAATGTATTTTAGTGTACGGGACTATCACCCTTTACTGTGCGACTTTCCAGACGCTTCCACTAACACAAGAACTGATTCAGGTTCTGGGCTCCTCCCCGTTCGCTCGCCGCTACTGGGGGAATCTCGGTTGATTTCTTTTCCTCGGGGTACTTAGATGTTTCAGTTCCCCCGGTTCGCCTCATACGACTATGTATTCATCGTATGATAGTGCAACGAATTGCACTGGGTTTCCCCATTCGGGTATCGCCGGTTATTACGGTTCATATCACCTTACCGACGCTTATCGCAGATTAGCACGCCCTTCATCGCCTCTGACTGCCTAGGCATCCACCGTGTACGCTTAGTCACTTAACCTCACAACCCGAAGGTGTTTCCACTTTCGTGCTGCTACATTTGAGAGACTCTATGACAGGTTAATCCTTACCCCAATACATCTACGGAGGGATAAGTTTCAGCTGTCATGTTTCAATTTTCAGCTTGTTCCAGATTGTTAAAGAGCAAAATACTTCGCAGCATACTGTTGCCAGTACACTCTGAAGTATTGAAATACAGGACTATATGGTGGAGCTAAGCGGGATCGAACCGCTGACCTCCTGCGTGCAAGGCAGGCGCTCTCCCAGCTGAGCTATAGCCCCATACAGTCACGTGCAGTACCTTTTCCACTTCAAGAAGTGGTAGGCCTGAGTGGACTTGAACCACCGACCTCACCCTTATCAGGGGTGCGCTCTAACCACCTGAGCTACAAGCCTATAAAGGTATTTCTGCTCGTTACTTTTTCATCAGACAATCTGTGTGAGCACTTCACGCGAATCAATATCATTAGGTAAGGAGGTGATCCAACCGCAGGTTCCCCTACGGTTACCTTGTTACGACTTCACCCCAGTCATGAATCACAAAGTGGTAAGCGCCCTCCCGAAGGTTAAGCTACCTACTTCTTTTGCAACCCACTCCCATGGTGTGACGGGCGGTGTGTACAAGGCCCGGGAACGTATTCACCGTAGCATTCTGATCTACGATTACTAGCGATTCCGACTTCACGGAGTCGAGTTGCAGACTCCGATCCGGACTACGACGTACTTTATGAGGTCCGCTTGCTCTCGCGAGTTCGCTTCTCTTTGTATACGCCATTGTAGCACGTGTGTAGCCCTACTCGTAAGGGCCATGATGACTTGACGTCATCCCCACCTTCCTCCGGTTTATCACCGGCAGTCTCCTTTGAGTTCCCGCCATTACGCGCTGGCAACAAAGGATAAGGGTTGCGCTCGTTGCGGGACTTAACCCAACATTTCACAACACGAGCTGACGACAGCCATGCAGCACCTGTCTCAGAGTTCCCGAAGGCACTAAGCTATCTCTAGCGAATTCTCTGGATGTCAAGAGTAGGTAAGGTTCTTCGCGTTGCATCGAATTAAACCACATGCTCCACCGCTTGTGCGGGCCCCCGTCAATTCATTTGAGTTTTAACCTTGCGGCCGTACTCCCCAGGCGGTCGACTTAACGCGTTAGCTCCGGAAGCCACGCCTCAAGGGCACAACCTCCAAGTCGACATCGTTTACAGCGTGGACTACCAGGGTATCTAATCCTGTTTGCTCCCCACGCTTTCGCACCTGAGCGTCAGTCTTTGTCCAGGGGGCCGCCTTCGCCACCGGTATTCCTCCAGATCTCTACGCATTTCACCGCTACACCTGGAATTCTACCCCCCTCTACAAGACTCTAGCTTGCCAGTTTCAAATGCAGTTCCCACGTTAAGCGCGGGGATTTCACATCTGACTTAACAAACCGCCTGCGTGCGCTTTACGCCCAGTAATTCCGATTAACGCTTGCACCCTCCGTATTACCGCGGCTGCTGGCACGGAGTTAGCCGGTGCTTCTTCTGCGAGTAACGTCAATGCACAGTGCTATTAACACTGAACCCTTCCTCCTCGCTGAAAGTGCTTTACAACCCGAAGGCCTTCTTCACACACGCGGCATGGCTGCATCAGGCTTGCGCCCATTGTGCAATATTCCCCACTGCTGCCTCCCGTAGGAGTCTGGACCGTGTCTCAGTTCCAGTGTGGCTGGTCATCCTCTCAGACCAGCTAGGGATCGTCGCCTAGGTGAGCCATTACCCCACCTACTAGCTAATCCCATCTGGGCACATCTGATGGCATGAGGCCCGAAGGTCCCCCACTTTGGTCCGTAGACGTTATGCGGTATTAGCTACCGTTTCCAGTAGTTATCCCCCTCCATCAGGCAGTTTCCCAGACATTACTCACCCGTCCGCCGCTCGTCACCCAGAGAGCAAGCTCTCCTGTGCTACCGCTCGACTTGCATGTGTTAGGCCTGCCGCCAGCGTTCAATCTGAGCCATGATCAAACTCTTCAATTAAAAGCTTGATTTGCTTCAACTCGTGAAGCGATGCTCGAAAATTAACTTTCGTAATATTCATCAGTTAAACACGTCAACTAAATGAATTATTGCTTGGTCACTCTTCAAGACTTGATATTTTTTTGAACCCGAAGGTTCTGGATATCGTCTTGTGGAGTGCCCACACAGATTGTCTGATAAATTGTTAAAGAGCGTTCGTTACTAAGATGTTTCTCGGTAACGCGGGAGGTGCATATTACGCTTTCCCGCTGAAGAGTCAAGCTTTTTTCTTATTAAGAAACGGTGTTTTCACCGACTTGCTTCTTCCTGGCTGGGCGACTGGTTCTCGTTAGAGGAGTCGTTGTTCCCGGTCAGTGGAGGCGCATTATAGGGAGTTCTCAGAAGGCCGCAACCCCTAATTTCAATATTTTTTCCGACCGTTGAACATTTAACCAAAACAGCCTTAAAGAGGCAGTTTTTTCAACGATTTAAAGCCATATCCCTGTAGGACGGGCAATAAAGCGTCAGTATCTTCATTTAACGCCATGCAATACGCCAGATTCTCTTCCTGCGTCGACACCAGATTTTCCTGCGTCGAAATCAGCCATGCGGTACGACGGGCAATCGCCGCGCCGGAATCGATCAGTCGGGTTCCCTCAGGCAACACCTGCATTAGCTCTTCTGCTAATAAAGGGAAATGGGTGCAACCGAGTACCACGGTATCCGGTGGCTCGCGCATGCTCAGCCATGGATGGAGAATTTTCTTCAGCGCCGGCAGCGGTACGGCTTCACCATGCAGCTTGGCTTCTGCCAGTTCCACCAGCTCAGAGGAGCCAAGCAGCTCGATCTTGCAATCGGTAGCGAAACGGGCGATCAGCTCATGGGTATAAGTACGCTGTACGGTACCGCGGGTAGCCAGCAGGCCCACCACACCATTGGCGGTCAGGCGGGCAGCAGGCTTGATGGCAGGCACCACGCCGACAACCGGGAAGGTAAAGCGTTCGCGCAGGGCCGGCAGGGAGACCGTACTGGCCGTGTTACAAGCGATGATGACTATCGCCAGAGGATGCCGTTGCTGCACCGCGCTGACAATCTCCAGCACGCGCTCAACAATAAACTCTTCGGATTTCTCGCCGTAGGGAAACGCCACATTATCGAAGGCGTATATATAGTGGAGGTCCGGCAGCAGTTGCCGAACCTCTTGATACACCGATAACCCGCCGACGCCGGAATCAAATACCAGCACCGTCGGACGGGCCGTAGCAGGGGTGTTAGAAGGTATAGCTTCCAGTGAGGTAGTATTCTCTTCCTGGAGTAGCGTAGCCATAAGCCGTCTCATAATCTTTATCAAACAGGTTGGCGATTCTACCACGAACTGTCAGATGAGATGTGACCGGATACGAAACTGCGAGATCCCACAGGCTGACACCGCCAAGTTTGACGCTTTGCTCTGGATAGGTGCTGTAGTCTTTATCATAACGCTCACCCAGGTATTGATAGGTCACTGCCCAGTCAAAATCATAGACCTGCCAATCCAGCTCATACTTTACCTGCTGTTTGGCACGGCGCAGCAGCACTTCATTGGTTTTGGCATTACGCGGATCGACATAGTCGTAACCAATGTGATGGGTTAACGGACCCGTGTCGAATGAAGCTGTAGCTTCAATACCTTTAATTGTGGCCTTGCCAACATTGTAATAGACGTAGTTGGTCTCGCCGGTGGAATCAATCAGGTTATCAATATCGTTGCGGTAGCCGGACACGCGCCAGGTTACCGGCCCGGTCAAACCTTCAAAGCCCCCTTCCCACTGTTTGCTTTCTTCCGGTTTTAGATCGGTATTATTGCCGAAGTTGCCATACAGCTGACCCATATTAGGGGCTTTGAATGCCGTGCCGTAGGAAGCGATGAAACGGTACCCTTCAATAAACTCCCAGCCCGCACTGGTTTGCCAAGTGCCATGCCAGCCAAATTCGGAATGATCGTCGCCGCGAACCGCCCCTTCCAGAGTGACCGGCCCGACCAACTGCTGCGCAGTCAGATAAACACCGGCGTTGCGTTGGGTTTTTTCACCGTTAACCGTGGTGGAGTCTGGCTTGATTTGCTGATGCTGCCAGTCAATCCCCGAACTGACCGTACCCTGACCTACCTGAAGAGTATTTCCCCATTGCAGGTTGTACTGCTCGGAGTCCACCAGGCTGGCTGAGCTGTCATACATGCCGCGACGAGGATCGTAATCATAATCCTTGCTGTGGCTGTAGCTGCCAATCAACTGCGTCGCGTAGATGCCTTCCTTATAACGCAGGCCGGTATCCCAGGTTTGACTATAGAGTTTGCGGGTATCAACCAGCGCGCTGGTAGGCGAAGAGTAATACGCGTCGTAAGCCGTGCGGTTATCGTAACCGTAACCACGAACAAAACCGCTGATAGCCTCGTTGAACTGATGATCAACAGCGCCGTACAACGACTTGCTCATAAAGCCGTCGCGATCCTGCTGGCTTTGCATGCCGGTGCTGCCGTAGGCCACCACATCATAACCTTTGGTATAGGTGTAGTTACCGGCGACCGTGGCAACCGTGCTGTCGCCCAGCTGTTGTTGAGTAGACGCGTCATAGGCCTGGTAGCCGTTAGACCCCACACCGGCGGAAAGCGTAGTGCCGTTCTTTTCGCGGGTGGTAATAATGTTAACCACGCCGCCGATGGCATCGGAGCCATAAACCGCCGAACGTGGGCCACGAATATATTCAACTTTCTGCACCAGCGAAATCGGGATCTGGCTGAGATCGGAAGAGCCGCTGATACCGGCCTGATTAAGACGGATACCGTCGATCAGCACCAGCACATGACTGGAATTGGTGCCGCGAATGAACAGCGAGCTTTTTTGCCCCAGGCCACCGTTCTGCCCAACGTCTACACCCGGCAGGCGGCGCATCACATCGGTCAGGCTTTTTGCCTGCCAGCGGTCGATTTCATCACGGGTGACGACGGAAGTGGGTGCCAGCACGGAAGAAACCGGCTGCGGGAAGCGGTTGGCGGAAACCACCAGATTTTCGCTGTTATTCGCTGTGGTGTTGTCTTGCGCCCAGCCAGAAAAAGCCGTGACGGAAGAAACCACCGCCAGCAGCGTATTTTTTGTAATTGTCATGAAAAAGCATCCAAACTTAATTGGCGGATGCCGCAGGATCATGGCCGGTATTTCGCGACGGCCACGGACATTGCGACGTAACACCGGCAGGTCTTCGGGCTTGGGAGTTGCGGGCGGCCTCTTAGCTACCAGCACCGGGCGATGACTTCCCGTCCTGCAATGGACAGTGTCTGCGTAAAACGCTATCGCCGTGACTTCCCCTTACCGCTGCGCGTCAGCTCCGGATTCACACCGGATTCCCTTTTCACTCACTGCTTGAGGCCGGACGACAATGCTACGATCAATGTAAATAGATGTCTAGACTGCTATCAATGTTACAAATAATAAACACGACAAAACTGGACTTCACGGACTGATTCCCTACAATCCCCGCTGATCAAATTTGCCTGACGAGAAGAAACATGACGCCCGAGAATTTGCCTATTGAACGTTACGATGACCAACTGGCGGAAAAAACTGCCCGGCTGAAGACGCTGATGTCACCGTTCACGGCACCCGAGCCGGAAGTGTTCCGCTCGCAAGTCGAACACTACCGCATGCGCGCAGAATTCCGCATCTGGCATGATGAGGACGAGATGTACCACATCATGTTTGACCAGCAGACCAAGCAACGCATCCGCGTCGAGCAGTTTCCTGCCGCCAGCGAATTGATTAACCGCCTGATGAGCGCACTGATCGCCGCCATCAAGCCGGATCCTATTTTGCGCCGCAAGCTGTTCCAGATTGATTACCTGTCGACCCGCAGCGGCAAAATCATCGCCTCGCTGCTGTATCACCGTAAGCTGGACGACGCCTGGCAGCAGCAGGCAGAAAAGCTGCGGGATGATCTCCGCGCCCAGGGCTTTGACCTGCAGTTGATTGGTCGTGCGTCGAAGATGAAAATCATGCTGGATCAGGATTACGTCGATGAAGTCCTGCCGGTCGCCGGCCGCGACATGATTTACCGTCAGGTGGAAAACAGCTTCACCCAGCCGAATGCGGCGATGAACATACAGATGCTGGAATGGGCGCTGGACGTGACCGCCGGCTCTAAAGGCGATCTGCTGGAGCTGTATTGCGGCAACGGCAACTTCTCCCTGGCGCTGGCGCGTAACTTCGAGCGGGTGCTGGCCACTGAAATCGCCAAGCCTTCCGTTGCCGCGGCGCAGTACAACATTGCCGCCAATCATATCGACAACGTACAGATTATCCGTATGGCGGCGGAAGACTTTACCCAGGCGATGAACGGAGTACGCGAGTTTAATCGTTTGAAGGGTATCGATCTGAGCAGCTATAACTGCGAAACCATTTTTGTCGATCCGCCGCGCAGCGGACTGGATGATGAAACGGTAAAAATGGTGCAGGCTTATCCGCGAATTTTGTATATCTCATGCAACCCGGAAACGCTGTGCGCCAATCTGGAGACGTTGCAGGAAACTCATCAAATCAGCCGTCTGGCATTGTTCGATCAGTTCCCGTATACCCATCACATGGAATGCGGCGTACTGTTGGAAAAACGCGTTTAATCTCACAGGGGCGCCGCGCTTGCTGCGCCCCTGGTTTTCCCCTTACGCCGGGGTATTCTCATCCAGCGCCTTGCGCGCCTTCAGCTTCATGCCAATCCAGAACACCAGCGCCACGGAAATAATCGCCGGCAGGAAGTTAGAGCCGATCTGCGGGTATTCGGCACGCACTATCGCACTGTACAGCAGCACCCCCAGCAGGAAGGTCGCCGCCGCCAGCTTAGGTATGCCATCCGGCATCGCGCGGTGCAGATACCGTTGATGCAGGCAATACACCGCCAACACCAAAGCAATAATCGGGAAAATCGAAAACGGCACCACCGAGCTGAACAGCGCGGCGAACGAACCGTTGATTGAAAGGCCGGCAATCAACGCCAGCAGTAAGGTGCCATTCTCACGGCCTGGTTTTTCCATCGCTTTCTACCTTTTTATACGTGGGATACAGAAGTTTTTTCTTGTTCGCGGCGATACCAATAATAAGCGCCTTTGGAAATCATCCGCAGTTGCAACACTAAGCGCTCCTCAAGCCGACGCCGTTGATCGATGTCGATATCCAGCGCTTCAGCACCGGCGCTGAAAACGATGGTGACCATAGCTTCCGCCTGCGCTTCGGTGAAACTGCGCGGCATATGGTTTTCCAGCTCGAGGTAATCCGCCAGTTCGGCGATAAAATGTTGGATCTCACGCGCCACCGCCGCACGAAAGGCCGCCGAGGTCCCGGAACGTTCACGCAACAGCAGGCGGAAGGCGTTGGGATTATTGCCGATAAACTCCATAAAGGTGGAGACCGAGGTGCGGATCACGCTGCCCCCCTTGGCGATACGCTGCCGCGCCTGCCGCATCAGTTGACGCAGCATCAGGCCGCTCTCATCCACCATGGTTAACCCCAGCTCGTCCACATCACGGAAGTGGCGATAAAATGACGTCGGCGCGATGCCCGCTTCACGCGAGACCTCGCGCAGGCTCAGACTGGCAAAGCTGCGTTCAGCGCTCAGTTGGCTGAAGGCCGCTTCGATGAGGGAACGACGAGTCCGTTCTTTTTGTTGTGCTCTGACGCCCATATGCATATCCAGATAAGATCCATTTTCTCAGTCTAACGCCGTAGACCCGGCAATATAGCAAATTTTATTGCAACAGCATTTATACAAACGCGCCCTGTCACAGTTTCAGCCTGCACCATTTGTGCTTTGCCTCAAAAAGCCTAATGGTGATTGGGCACTCAGCGCTATGATGTTAAGATACCGTTGTAATTTTGTATAAGACAGGTCTCTCCCCTATGCAACAGCACTATCAATTTGATGCCATAGTCATTGGCTCGGGCCCAGGTGGTGAAGGTGCCGCTATGGGGTTGGTGAAGCAGGGCGCCCGCGTGGCCGTGATAGAACGGTACAATAACGTAGGCGGTGGATGTACCCATTGGGGCACCATCCCATCCAAAGCCCTCCGCCACGCCGTTAGCCGCATTATCGAATTCAACCAGAACCCGCTTTATAACAATTCACGCACGCTCAGCGCGACATTCCCTGACATTTTACGCCACGCCGATAACGTCATAAATCAGCAAACCCGGATGCGTCAGGGATTCTATGAGCGCAACCAGTGCAAGCTGTTTGCCGGCGATGCGCGCTTTATCGACGCCAACACCGTTAGCGTCAGCTATATGGACGGCACCCAGGACACCATCCGCGCCGATCACATCGTTATTGCCTGCGGCTCACGCCCGTACAACCCGTCGAGCGTCGATTTTAACCATCCGCGTATTTATAACAGTGATTCCATTCTCGAACTGAACCACGAACCGCGTCACGTCATCATCTATGGCGCCGGGGTGATCGGCTGTGAATATGCATCTATCTTCCGCGGTTTGAACGTGAAGGTGGATCTGATCAACACCCGCGATCGTCTGCTGGCGTTCCTCGATCAGGAAATGTCGGACTCGCTGTCATATCACTTCTGGAACAACGGCGTGGTGATCCGCCACAACGAAGAGTTCGAGAAGATAGAAGGCACCGAAGACGGCGTGATTGTTCACCTGAAATCCGGCAAGAAAGTGAAGGCAGATTGCCTGCTGTACGCCAACGGCCGCACCGGTAATACCGACTCGCTGGGGCTGGAGAACGTCGGTCTGGAGTCAGACAGCCGTGGCCTGCTGAAAGTGAACAGCATGTACCAGACCGCGCTGCCGCACATTTATGCCGTGGGTGACGTGATTGGCTACCCGAGTCTGGCATCTGCCGCCTACGATCAGGGCCGCATTGCCGCACAGGCGATTTCCTCCGGCGAAGCCAGCGGACATTTGATTGAAGATATCCCGACCGGTATCTACACCATTCCGGAAATCAGCTCCGTCGGTAAAACCGAGCAGGAATTGACGGCGATGAAAGTGCCGTATGAAGTGGGTCGTGCACAGTTCAAGCATCTGGCCCGCGCGCAGATTGCCGGCATGAACGTCGGCAGCCTGAAGATCCTGTTCCATCGCGACACCCTGCAGATCCTTGGGATCCACTGCTTCGGCGAGCGTGCGGCAGAGATCATCCACATCGGCCAGGCGATCATGGAACAGAAAGGTGAAGGCAATACTATCGAATACTTCGTTAATACGACCTTCAACTATCCGACCATGGCCGAAGCCTACCGGGTGGCAGCGCTGAACGGCTTAAACCGCCTGTTTTAACGTGGTGCCCATGTAGCTTTGCATGTGCTCGCGGATCGCCTCGGCCAATTGCTCATAACGACTGCGCAATGGGGAGCCGGGGCGGTACACCAGCGCAATGGTGCGCTTGGGTTCAGGTTTGAAACAGTCCAGGTAACACACGCCGTCGCGCTCACGCTGCGGCGGTACCGCCAGTGAAGGCAACAAAGTGATCCCACTGCCGGCTGCAACCATATTACGCAGCGTTTCCAGGCTGGTCGCCCGGAAATGAGTATCTTCGTCGGCCCCGGCCTGGAAACAAAAGCCCATCGCCTGATCGCGCAGACAGTGGCCATCTTCCAGCATCAACAACTTTTCACCGGCCAGATCCGGCATCGCCACGCGGTCACGCTGCGACCATGGATGATCGGAATACACCGCCAGCTTCATCGGTTCGTCAAACAGCGGCACTTCAATAAAGGCTTCGGTTTCTTTCACCAGCGCCAGAATGGCGCAGTCAAGTTTACCGCTGTCGAGCTGCGCCAGCAGCTGTTGGGTTTGCGCTTCATGCAGGTACATTTCCAGCTTGGGAAAGGTTTTGTGCAGCGTAGGAATGATCTGCGGCAGCAGATAAGGCCCGACGGTGGGGATCAGGCCGATATGCAGCGGCCCCGACATGGCTTCACCTTGCTGGCTGGCCATCTCTTTCAGAACTTTGACTTCGCGCAGCACGGTACGCGCCTGTTCCACCAGCAACAGGCCCGCCTGGGTGAATAACACCTTGCGACTGGTACGTTCGAGCAGCATCACACCCAGTTCGTCTTCCAGCTTACGGATCTGCCCACTCAGCGTGGGTTGGCTAACATGGCAAGAATCGGCGGCACGGCGGAAATGCCGGTGCTCGGCCAAAGCGACCAGGTACTCTAAATCACGAATATTCATTGTTTCCCTCCAGACCACGATAGCTCATGGCGATAGATAAGATAGCAATGAGCGATTAGATCTATCAAGCCCCGACGTCAATAATGTCACCCAACGAAGCGATACCGCGCTAACAGCTAAAAATTATTTTTCCTAATTAAGGGGTTAATTCATGTTTACCAGTCAAGAAGGCAAAAAAGTCCCTCAGGTTACCTTCCACACCCGTCAGGGCGACCAATGGATTGACGTCACCACCGACGACCTGTTCAAAGACAAAACCGTCATCGTGTTTTCACTGCCGGGCGCGTTTACCCCAACCTGTTCTTCCAGCCATCTGCCGCGCTACAACGAACTGTCCAGCGTATTCAAACAGCACGGCGTTGACAGCATTCTGTGCGTTTCAGTGAACGACACCTTCGTAATGAACGCCTGGAAGGCCGATCAGCACGCAGAGAACATCACCTTCATTCCAGACGGCAACGGCGAGTTCACCAAAGGCATGGACATGCTGGTCGAGAAAGCGGATCTGGGTTTTGGCCCGCGCTCATGGCGTTATTCCATGCTGGTGCGCAACGGCGTGGTGGAAAAAATGTTCGTCGAACCTAACAAGCCGGGCGACCCGTTTGAAGTGTCTGACGCCGACACCATGCTGAAATACCTGGCGCCGGAATTCAAAGTACAGGAGTCGGTTTCCCTGTTCACCAAACCGGGCTGCCCATTCTGCGCCAAAGCCAAACAAATGCTGCAGGAACGTGGCATCCAGTATGAAGAGATCGTACTGGGTCAGGACGCCACCACCGTCAGCCTGCGCGCCGTCACCGGCCGCGCAACCGTACCTCAGGTCTTCATCGGCGGCCGTCATATCGGCGGCAGCGATGACCTGGAAAACTTCCTGTCAGCCTGATTTATAAGTAATAACAAAGCCAACGTGAACTTTTGGCGGGCTTCGGCCCGCCCTTTTTTTAGCTTTCAGGAGCGGATATGAAACAGTTGAATGTTGACGTCGCGGTCATCGGCGGCGGCACCGCCGGTCTGGGCGCCTATCGCGCCGCCAAGCTTGCCACCCCAAGCGTGGTGATGATCGAAGGCGGAGCTTATGGCACCACCTGTGCCCGCGTTGGCTGCATGCCATCAAAATTGCTGATTGCCGCCGCCGAGGCGGTGCATCAAATCGAGCGGGCACCGGGTTTTGGCGTGTATCCCGCCGGAAAAACTACCATTAACGGCCGTGAAGTCATGGACCGTGTTAAACGCGAGCGCGACCGTTTCGTCGGCTTCGTGCTGGAAGGTGTCGACGAAATCCCGGCCACCGACAAAATTCAGGGTTACGCCCGTTTCATCGACGACAATACTTTGCAGGTGGACGATCACACCCGCATTGTGGCGCAACGCATCGTTATCGCCACCGGGTCCCGCCCAAGCTGGCCGGCAGCATGGAATGCGCTGGGCGACCGCTTGATCGTCAATGATGACGTGTTCAACTGGACTGATTTGCCAGACTCGGTGGCCGTGTTCGGGCCCGGCGTAATTGGCCTGGAGTTGGGTCAGGCGCTGCATCGCCTCGGCGTCGAAACCAAAGTATTTGGCGTTGGTGGTGCCGTCGGGCCGCTAACCGACAGTACGGTACGCAACTATGCCGCCAAAGCGTTGGGCGAAGAGTTCTATCTTGATGCCGATGTGAAAGTGGACATGATGCAGCGCGAAGGCGACAAGGTCTTTATCCGCTATCAGGGTCTGAACGGCTTACTGCAGGAGATCATGGTGGATTACGTCCTGGCTGCCACCGGTCGTCGACCGAACGTCGATAATCTGGGTCTTGAGAACACCCGTCTGGTGCTCGATGCCAGGGGCGTGCCTCAGGCCGATCGCCTGACGATGCAAACCAACGTGCCGCATATCTTTATCGCCGGTGACGCCAGCAACCAGCTGCCGTTATTGCACGAAGCCAGCGATCAGGCGCGCATTGCCGGAACCAACGCCGGGAGCTTCCCGGAAGTGACCCCGGGCCTGCGCCGCAGTGCGATCTCGGTGGTATTTTCCGACCCGCAGATTGCCATGGTCGGTTCCACCTTCCGCGAGCTGAATGAAAAATTCAGCGCCTGCGGCTGTTTCGAAATCGGTGAAGTGTCATTCGAAAATCAGGGCCGTTCACGGGTGATGCTGCGTAATAAAGGCATCCTGCACGTCTACGGCGAACAAGGTACCGGGCGTTTCCTCGGCGCAGAAATGATGGGGCCGGACGTCGAGCACATTGCTCACCTGTTAGCCTGGGCACATCAGCAGAAAATGACCATCAACCAGATGCTGGACATGCCGTTCTATCACCCGGTGATCGAAGAAGGCCTGCGTACCGCACTGCGTGACTTGCAGTCAAAACTGAAACTGGGCGAAGCCGAGGCGGAACGCTGCCAACGCTGTCCGGGCGAGTAGTTCTTCCCCCTGCTATCTATCCCCACCGGGCCTTCGTGCCCGGTTTTTTTTGCGCTTCGAATTCCACTCTTGTCGCTTGCTGCTTGCCGCTCAGCGCATGTCAGGTCATTTTTATGTCGCCACATTGAAATGATATCAATAATGATACTAAAATAAGATGCATGCATGAAAGGAATCAGGAGTGCCATTGAAGATCTGCAACAACGGCAGAACAGCATCAGATTCACTGAGTTGGTAACAATTTGTACGCGCTGGTTCGGCCCACCGCGTTTGAACGGCGGCAGTCATCACGTTTACCGCATGCCCTGGCAAGGCGATCCCCGGATTAATATACAACGCGGAAATGGAGGCACGGCAAAGGTATATCAGGTTAAACAGGTCATTGCCGCATTGGTCAAAATGGAGGATGAACATGGAAAAGCATGAGCATTACACTTATCGCATCACCTGGTCGGAAGAGGACAACGAATATGTCGGCCTCTGCACAGAATTTCCTTCCCTGTCGTGGCTGGCCGCAACGCGTAGCGCAGCGCTTGAAGGTATTGAAAAACTGGTTAGTGAGATGATCAATGACCTGTTGGCACAGGGTGAAACACCGCCACAGGCGCTGGCCGAGAGAGTTTTCAGCGGCAAACTGGTATTGCGTATGACACCGGAACAACATCGACGTCTGGCGATCAACGCTATAGAGGAAGGTGTCAGCCTGAACCGCTATCTTTGCGCACGGCTGGCGGGATAATCGATAAAGGGCAGCACCGGGCTGCCCTTACGCCACTCAAGCCAAACGCTGTTTCGCTGCGGCTATCGCACTGGCGACCTGCTGAGGAGAAACACCGCCCTTGGCGGAACGTTTATCCAGGCATGATTGAAGTGCCAGAATTGGGTATACGTCGTCGCCAATCACCGCGCTGAATTTCTGCAAATCAGCCAACGGCAGGGCTTCCAACGCCTTACCCTTGCGAATCGCCTCTACCACCGCCTCACCGACGATATGGTGCGCCTCACGGAATGGCACGCCTTTGGCGACCAGATAATCCGCCAGTTCGGTCGAGTTGGCGTAGCCCTGCTCTGCCGCTTCCTTACAACGCGGACGTTTCACCTGGATGCCATCCAGCACCAGCGCCGCCATCTGCAGACAGTCCATCCAGGTATCCAACGCGTCGAACAACCCTTCCTTGTCTTCCTGCATATCTTTGTTGTACGCCAGCGGCAGGCCTTTCAGCGTCATCATCATGCCCGTCAATGCACCCTGTACACGCCCGCATTTACCGCGGATCAGCTCCAGCGCATCCGGGTTTTTCTTCTGCGGCATCAGCGAGGAGCCGGAAGTCACGCGGTCGGACAGATCGACAAAGGCCGCTTCACCGCTGTTGAAGAAGATCAGGTCTTCGGCAAAGCGCGACAGGTGCACCATGCTGATGGAGGCGTTAGACAACAGTTCCAGCACGTGGTCACGATCCGAAACGCTGTCCAGGCTATTACGGGTTGCCGACGCAAAGCCCAGCCAACCGGCCAATTGCTCACGGTCGATCGGGTACGCAGTACCGGCCAGTGCGCCACTGCCCAGCGGGCTGACGTCCAGGCGTTTCAGCGTATCCTGCAGGCGGCTTTCATCACGCGCCAGCATTTCAACATAGGCCAGACACCAGTGCGCGAAGGTCACCGGCTGCGCACGCTGCAGGTGGGTATAACCCGGCATCACCGCATCCTGGTTGGCTTCGGCGGTTTCCACCAGCGCCTGTTGCAGTTGCACGATGGCCTGATGCAGTTCACCAATTTGGTGTTTGCACCACAATTTCAGATCGGTCGCGACCTGATCGTTACGGCTACGGCCGGTGTGCAGCTTTTTACCGAGATCGCCGACCTTGTCGATCAGCTTTTGCTCCACCCAGCTGTGAATATCTTCCGCATCGCTGCTGACAATCGCCTGCGGATCGGCCTGTACCTCTTCCAACAGCACGCTCAACGCCTGTTCCAGCTGTTGCTGCTCGGTCGCCGTCAATACGTTGACGGTCACCAGCGCTTTCGACCAGGCCACTGACCCTACGATGTCCTGTTCCGCCAGGCGATAATCGAAGCGCAAAGAATCATTTAACTGCTTGAACCGCTGATCTGCCGCCTGACTGAACCGTCCGCCCCAAAGTGCCATACCTTACTCCTGAATTTTATGCGAATAAGGGCGCAGCACGCTGCGCCCTTATCAAGTCACGCCGAATAATCAATAAAGTTACTTGTTCTTTTTCTCGTTCAGCGCACGGATGCGTGAAGAGAGCGAGAACAGGCGGATAAAGCCACCGGCATGGCTGTGATCGTAAACTTCGTCTTCGCCAAAGGTGGCGAACTCTTCAGAGTACAGGCTATTGGCAGATTTCTTCTGAATTGCCGTTACCTGGCCTTTGTACAGCTGCAGCACCACTTCGCCGTTCACTTCTTCGGCCAGTGCCTCAGCAGATGCTTGCAGTGAACGACGCAGCGGCGCGAACCAACGGCCATCGTACACTACGTAAGCCATTTCCAGGCCCAGCTGCTCACGCCATTTGAAGCTATCGCGATCCAGAACCAGCTGCTCAACGCCACGCAGTGCCGCCACCATGATGGTGCCGCCCGGGGTTTCGTAGCAACCGCGGGATTTGATACCCACCAAACGGTTTTCCACGATATCGATACGGCCCACACCATGTTTGGCGCCCAGCACGTTCAGGGTTTCCAGGCATTTGTACGGGCTCAACGCTTCGCCGTTTACCGCCACTACCCGACCTTTCTCGACGGTGACAGTCACCTGCTCTGGCTGATCCGGAGCTTCCTGCGGATCGACGGTCCAGACCCAGCAGTCTTTATTCGGTGCATTCCACGGGCTTTCCAGCACGCCGCCTTCGGTAGAGATATGCCAGGCGTTTTCGTCACGGCTGTAGATTTTTTCCAGCGACGCCGTGGTCGGGATGTTGCGCTCTTTCAGGTAGTCCAGCAGCGCTTCACGGGAACGCAGGTTCCACTCGCGCCAAGGGGCTACCACTTTCAGGTGCGGCGCCAGTGCGGTATAGGTGGTTTCGAAACGCACCTGGTCGTTACCTTTACCGGTTGCGCCGTGGCACAGCGCGTCAGCACCGACCTTCAGCGCCAGCTCAACCTGCGCCTTGGCGATGATCGGACGGGCCATTGAGGTCCCCAGCAGGTAGCTGCCTTCATACAGAGCACCGGTTTGCAGCACGGGGTAAACATAATCACTGATGAATTCTTCACGCAGATCAACAACGTGACACTCAGAGGCACCGGATTGCAGGGCTTTTTGCTCCACGCCTTCCAGATCGCTGCGCTCCTGGCCGATATCTGCCACGAACGCCACCACTTCGCAGCCGCCGTAGTTTTCTTTCAGCCAGGGAATGATGGCCGAAGTATCCAGGCCGCCAGAGTACGCCAGAACGATTTTTTTGATGCCTTGGTTTTGCATGGTCTTTTCCTTTTTAATTCTAAATTTAAGCGAGGATCCGGGTGCCAATCGACACGCCGTTAAACAGTGCAGGAAGCTGATCGGCATGGCGCCAACTGGCGATATCTACCGGGCGACCGAGGGTGCGGGCCGCATCGAGCGCCGCATTCACCTTCACCACCATACCATCAGTGATGATGCCCTGGGCAATCAGTTGTTCCGCTTTTTGCGCCGTCATTTCTGCGATGCGCTGCCCTTTTCCGTCGAGGATGCCACTGACATCCGACAGCAGGATCAAATCCGCACCCAGCGTGGCGGCCAACGCGGTCGCCGCCTGATCGGCGTTTACATTCATTAACTTCCCATCGGCGGTAATACCGATAGAGCTGATCACCGGCAGGTAGCCGGCACCCAGCAGGGTATTGAGCAACGCCGGCGACCCCGGCTGCGCGTTGCCTACGTGGCCAAGCGCCGGATCGAGCGGGGTGACGGTGACGCTGCCGCCGTCCGCCAGGCTCAGGCCTACGGCATTAATCTGGTGTTTGATCGCCCATGCCAGCAAGGTTTTGTTGGCCGTACCGGCCAGTGCGCCAGTGATAATGTCGATCTGATCGGCCGGGGTAACCCGCAGCCCATTTTTCTTCACCACCGGCAGGGAAAGCTGCTTCATCAGTTCGTCCACCACGCAACCGCCGCCGTGGACGATAACCAGTGGGCGCTGATGCTGCTGGCGGTAGCTGTCCAGCGCGGTAAACAAACGCTCCAGCGCTTCTTCACTGTCTAATAACACGCCACCTAACTTGATAATTAACGGGTTCATCGCTGTTTACATCCCACGCTGGTGATTTATTAAAGTAATGACTGGGTTTCCGGGAACCCAAAACGGATATTCAGGCATTGCACCGCCTGAGCGGCTGCGCCTTTCAACAGGTTGTCTTCCACCGCCACGGCAATCAGGTGTTCGCCCTGCACGGCAAAGCCGATATCGCAAAACGGCAACCCAACCACTGACTTCAGCGCCGGCACGCCTTTGTCGTACAGCCGCACCAGCGGTTTGTCGTCA
The DNA here is from genome assembly GCF_046531865.1 of Serratia sp. AXJ-M. NCBI lineage: Bacteria > Pseudomonadati > Pseudomonadota > Gammaproteobacteria > Enterobacterales > Yersiniaceae > Serratia > Serratia sp. AXJ-M. The sequence goes on from NZ_CP059394.1 coordinate 5,114,494, forward strand.
TAGGCAGCGTGATAAACGGCGGCCACGTCCTGCGCGGTCACGCCGGCTTTAAGGCGACAGGTGATGGTTTCGAGAATACCACGCGGGAAGTTACCCAAATGTGGCGTAAAGATGACCGGAGCCCCTAGATGCGCGACGATTTCCGGATGATGACGGTGGTTGAAAATTCCGTACGGCTGCAGGCTCACCTCACAGAAGCTGGTGGTAACGCTGGCCTTGCGGCCCGCGCCGCTAACGCCGCTAGTGGCGTTGATGACCGGCCACTGGTCGAGGTTCAGCAAACCTTGGTCGATCAGCGGTTTCAGTGCCAGCTGCGCTGCCGTTGGGTAACAGCCTGGCACGGCTATCAGCTGCGCCCGTTTGATTTCGTCGCTCTGCCACTCCGCCAGGCCATATACCGCCTGCTCCAGCAGCTCGGCATGCTGATGTTCAAAACCGTAGTACTGGCTGTAGAAAGCGGTATCTTTTACGCGGAATGCACCGGAAAGATCGAACACCACACAACCTGCGGCCAGGAATGCCGGCGCGATATCGTGGCTGACCTCATGCGCCGTGGCCAAAAACACCACGTCGATACCTTCAGCCGCTTTCGCAACGTCAACCAGTGGTTGCAACGGCAGATCGACGATACCTTTTAACTGAGGGTGTAAATCGGAAAGCAATTTTCCTGCATCTGCACTTTGCGCTGAAACCGCTAAAGCGGTTATGTTCATGTGTGGGTGACGATTAAGGTACGCCGTGAGCTCCGCTCCGGCATAACCGCTGGCACCGACAATCAGCGTATTCAACATGGGGCCTTTCACCTTCTTGACTTGCGTTTGGTCGTTTTCGACTCAGGTTTCCAGGCTCACCAGCGTTGTTTCGCCGTTCACCCACGAGGTCGAGCGTTGATGTTTTTATAATCATCCGGGAATCGGGTTCCCTTACGCTCCAGCTTATTGTATTTTTATTCACAATAATTGCATGAATATTGATACCAACCTAACCAAAGGCTGTCAACAGTGAAGATGAAATTACCTCCATTTATTGAGCTGTACCGGGCGTTGATCGCCACTCCGTCGATCAGCGCCACCGATGGTGCCCTCGATCAGAGTAATGAAGCGTTAATCAACTTGCTGGCCGGCTGGTTTGCCGATTTGGGTTTCCGCGTCGACGTGCAGCCGGTGCCGGACAGCCGCAACAAATTCAACCTGCTGGCAAGCATTGGCGAAGGCAGTGGCGGCCTGCTGCTGGCGGGCCACACCGATACCGTGCCTTATGATGAAGGTCGTTGGACACGCGATCCTTTCACCCTGACCGAGCACGACAATAAGCTGTATGGACTGGGTACCGCCGACATGAAGGGCTTCTTTGCCTTTATTTTGGATGCGGTGCGTGACATCGATGCCAGCCAGCTGACCAAGCCGCTGTACATTTTGGCCACCGCAGATGAAGAAACGACGATGGCCGGCGCACGTTACTTCGCCGCCTCGACCAGCATCCGCCCTGACTTCGCGATTATCGGCGAACCGACCTCATTGCAGCCGGTGCGTGCGCACAAAGGCCATATGGCCAACGCCATTCGCATTGTCGGCCAATCTGGCCATTCGAGCGACCCGGCGCGCGGCGTGAACGCCATCGATCTGATGCATGACACCATCGGCCGTTTGATGGAGCTGCGTAAAACGCTGCAGGAGCGCTACAACAACCCGGCATTCGCCGTGCCTTATCCCACCATGAACTTCGGCCATATCAGCGGCGGCGATGCCGCTAACCGCATCTGCGCCTGCTGTGAACTGCATCTGGATATCCGTCCGCTGCCGGGCATGACGCTCGACAATATCAACGAACTGATGCACCAAACGCTGGAACCCATCAGCCAACGCTGGCCGGGCCGCCTGAGCATTGAAGAACTGCATGCCTCGGTACCGGGCTACGAGTGTCCGACCGATCATCAGATGGTGGCGGTGATTGAGAAACTGCTGGGCACCCGTACACAGGTGGTCAACTATTGCACCGAGGCGCCGTTCGTCCAGCAGGTCTGTCCGACCCTGGTGCTGGGCCCCGGCTCTATCGACCAGGCGCATCAGCCGGATGAATACATCGATACCGGCTTTATCGAACCCACGCGCAAACTGCTGGGCCAACTGGTCGATCATTTCTGCCGTCAATAAACCTGATACAAAGTAGGGGTTATGATTTATCATTTCCCCTACCTCAAAATACGTATTAAACCAATGAAATAAGCCAGACTGATAACCGGCGTGCCGTAATTAAATTTCAGAAAATGCGCCGATTTTGATGTTTTTTTGCTAAAAATAGTGTCAATTGACGATTGGACAGGAACGTGGCGAGATAAAACAGGCGCTCTTCGCCTGACATGTGAAACTTACTTACAAGATAAAAATCATCTACCCAATAGATTTCAAGTTGCAGCTAGGCGGCGAACGCTTGAATCCCCGGGAGCTTGGATCAACCAAGTGAACGGGGTGAGAGCGCGAAGCCAACACCGCTGTGGCTTGAAAGATGAAGGGTAAATACAGAACTGGGTCAGGGGTTATATGAACGAACAATATTCGGCAATGCGAAGTAATGTCAGTATGCTCGGCAAATTGCTCGGCGATACCATCAAAGAAGCGCTGGGCGAGCATATTCTCGATCGCGTTGAAACTATCCGTAAGCTTTCCAAATCTTCACGTGCAGGCAATGAAGCGCACCGTCAGGAGCTGCTTTCCACCTTGCAAAACCTGTCCAACGACGAGTTGCTGCCGGTCGCACGCGCCTTCAGTCAGTTTCTCAATCTGACCAATACCGCCGAGCAGTACCACAGCATTTCACCCAACGGTGAAGCCGCCAGCAACCCGGAAGCGCTGGCTCAACTGTTCACACGGCTGAAAGACAAAAAGCTCAGCACCAAAGAGCTGCAGAATGCGGTGTCTCAACTTTCTATCGAGCTGGTGCTGACTGCGCACCCGACGGAAATCACCCGCCGCACCCTGATCCACAAACTGGTAGAGGTGAACACCTGCCTCAGCCAGCTCGACCATAACGATCTGGCCGACTACGAGCGCAACAAGATCATGCGCCGCCTGCGTCAGTTGGTGGCTCAATCGTGGCATACCGACGAGATCCGCAAACACCGTCCGTCCCCGGTTGACGAAGCCAAGTGGGGCTTTGCGGTGGTGGAAAACAGCCTGTGGGAAGGGGTGCCTGCCTTCCTGCGCGAATTCAACGAACAGCTGGAAAACTCCATTGATTACAGCCTGCCGGCGGAAGCGGTGCCGGTGCGTTTCACGTCCTGGATGGGCGGTGACCGCGACGGTAACCCGAACGTCACGGCCGAGATCACCCGCCACGTGCTGCTGCTGAGCCGCTGGAAAGCCTGCGATCTGTTCACCCGCGATATTCAGGTGCTGGTGTCCGAACTGTCGATGACCGAATGTACTCCGGAACTGCGCGCACGGGCCGGTGGCGACGAGGTTCAAGAGCCGTACCGCGAAATCATGAAGCAGCTACGCAGCCAGTTGATGAGCTCTCAGGCTTATCTGGAAGGCCGCCTGAAAGGCGAGCGCGTACTGAAGCCGCACGATCTGCTGGTGAATAACGAACAGCTGTGGGAACCGCTGTTCGCCTGTTACCAGTCGCTGCAAGCCTGCGGCATGAGCATCATCGCCAACGGTCAATTGCTGGATACCCTGCGTCGCGTGCGCTGCTTTGGTGTGCCACTGGTACGCATCGACGTTCGCCAGGAAAGCACGCGCCACACCGAAGCCATCGCCGAACTGACCCGCTATCTGGGCCTTGGCGACTACGAAAGCTGGTCAGAAGCCGACAAGCAGGCGTTCCTGATCCGTGAACTGAATTCCAAACGCCCGCTGGTGCCGTTGAAGTGGGAACCGAGCGCCGACACCCAGGAAGTGCTGGAAACCTGCCGGGTGATCGCCGAGGCGCCAGAAGGTTCGATTGCCGCCTACGTGATCTCCATGGCGCGCACGCCTTCGGACGTGCTGGCGGTTCACCTGCTGCTGAAAGAAGCCGGTTGTCCGTTCCCGCTGCCGGTCGCGCCGCTGTTCGAAACCCTCGATGACCTGAATAACGCCGACGACGTGATGACCCAGTTGCTGAATATTGACTGGTACCGCGGCTTTATCCAGGGCAAACAGATGGTGATGATCGGCTATTCCGACTCGGCGAAAGACGCCGGGGTGATGGCCGCCTCCTGGGCGCAATACCGCGCTCAAGACGCACTGATCAAAACCTGCGAAAAGGCTGGTGTAGCGCTGACTCTGTTCCACGGCCGTGGCGGTTCGATTGGCCGCGGCGGCGCACCTGCGCATGCGGCACTGCTGTCGCAACCGCCGGGCAGCCTGAAAGGCGGCCTGCGCGTGACCGAGCAAGGCGAGATGATCCGCTTCAAATTCGGTCTGCCGGAAGTCACCATCAGCAGCCTGGCGCTGTATGCCGGTGCCATCCTGGAAGCCAACCTGCTGCCGCCGCCAGAGCCGAAAAAAGAGTGGCGTACGCTGATGGATGAGCTGTCAGACACCTCATGCAAAATGTACCGTGGCTACGTGCGCGAAAACCCGGATTTTGTGCCTTATTTCCGCGCCGCCACGCCGGAACTGGAGCTGGGCAAACTGCCGCTGGGCTCCCGCCCTGCCAAGCGCAAGCCAAACGGCGGCGTAGAGAGCCTGCGCGCCATTCCGTGGATCTTCGCCTGGACGCAGAACCGTCTGATGTTACCGGCCTGGCTGGGCGCCGGTGCCGGTTTGCAGGAAGCGGTAAAAGCCGGCAAGCAGGATCAGCTGGAAGCCATGTGCCGCGACTGGCCGTTCTTCTCCACCCGTATTGCGATGCTGGAAATGGTGTTCGCCAAGGCCGACCTGTGGCTGGCGGAATATTACGACCAACGCCTGGTAGACAAATCGCTGTGGCCACTGGGCCAGCAGCTGCGCGATCAGTTGGAAAGCGACATCAAGGTGGTGCTGACCATCGCCAATGACGCGCACCTGATGGAAGACCTGCCGTGGATCGCCGAATCCATTGCGCTGCGTAACGTGTACACCGACCCGTTGAACGTCCTGCAGGCTGAGCTGCTGCACCGTTCGCGCCAGCAGGAGCACCCGGACGCCCGCGTTGAGCAGGCGCTGATGGTCACCATTGCCGGCGTTGCTGCCGGGATGCGCAATACCGGCTAGGTTAAGCGCCAAAAGCACGGCTCCTGCTTGCAGGGGCCTTTTTTTTTATCCCCCGCTGACGGATGCTTCATCTCAACGGGTTGCCCAGCAGCGGTAGCGGTATTGGAGGAAATTGCGCCCAACAAAAAGGGCGCTGTATTGACCCAGCGCCCTTCCCGATGATGATGAATAGAGTGAATCAGGCCGCGACCGGACGCACACCCAGCGTATGGCAAATGGCGTAGCTCATCTCTGCACGGTTGAGCGTATAGAAGTGGAAATCCTTTACCCCTTCGCGGCTGAGGATCTTCACCATATCCATCGCGATATTGGCGCCGACCATTTTGCGGGTTTCCGCGTCGTCATCCAGCCCTTCAAACATGCTGGTCATCCAGCTCGGTACGCGTACGTTGGTCATGGTGGCAAAACGCTGCAGCTGCTTGAAGTTGGATACCGGCAGAATGCCCGGGACGATTTCCACATCAATGCCGGTAGCGACGCAACGATCGCGGAAGCGCAGGTAGCTTTCCACATCGAAAAAGAACTGGGTAATCGCCCGGTTGGCGCCGGCATCGATTTTACGTTTCAGGTTAATCAGGTCCGCCTGCGGGCTTTTCGCTTCCGGATGCACTTCAGGGTAAGCGGCAACCGAGATATCGAAATCGCCAACCTCCTTCAGCAAGGCCACCAAATCGGTCGCGTACATGTCCGGCTTGCCGCTGCCCGGTGGCAAGTCGCCACGCAGTGCCACTATATGCCGGATGCCGCTGTTCCAGTAATCGGTCGCAATCTCACGCAGCTGAGCCGGGCTGGCGTCGATGCAGGTCAGGTGTGGGGCCGCATCCAGACCGGTGCGATCCTTAATCCCTTTGATGATGCTGTGGGTGCGATCGCGCTCGCCGGAGTTAGCGCCATAGGTCACGGAAACAAATTTTGGCTTCAGGCTGCTCAGGCGGTCAATGGATTGCCACAGGGTGTCTTCCATCTCGCTGGTGCGCGGCGGGAAGAATTCAAATGATACGTTAATCTGGCCGTTTAACTCCGCCAGACTCTGATTCAGCGCTTCCCGCTGGTTTGCGTGGAAAAAACTCATACCCTGCCCGCCTCTTATCGATCGCTGTTCTGCTTGTTTTGATAAGCGTCTATACGTTTAGACGTCTAGATAGAAAATGCCGTATGTTGGCTAAAGAGTCAACAGGAAAGTGAGGGGAATACGATGATTAATCCTCACCCGTAAAGAGAAGGAATTTCATGTTCGCAACACAGAGAATTATGGCAGGAAAAACGAGGGGCGCGACGGATGCGCGCCCACAAGAAAATTAAAGCAGCTGCGCCAAACGGTTAAGGTCTGACTGGATCGCGCCGGCAGTGACGTCGCGCCCGGCCCCGGGTCCACGGATCACCAGCGGATTGTCACGATACCAGCGGCTTTCGATAGCGAATACGTTATCGCAAGGCAGCAACGACGCCAGCGGATGTTCAGGGCGGACCGCTTCAACACCGACCCGCGCCTTGCCGTTGGCATCGAAACGCGCAACATGGCGCAACACCAGCCCCATTTCACTGGCGGCCTCAAAGCGCTGCAACATCTGTTGGTTCAACGCATCACCATTTTCAAAGAACTGATCCACGGAGCCAAGCTCTGCGCCCGCAGGCACCAGCGACTCCACCCGCACCTGATTCGGCTCAATGTCGTAGCCCGCTTCGCGCGCCAGGATCACCAGCTTGCGCATCACATCCTGACCGGAGAGATCGACGCGGGGATCCGGTTCTGTCAGCCCCTGTTGCCAGGCCTGATCCACCAGGTCGGTGAACGGCACCGTGCCGTCGAACTGCAGGAACAGCCAGGACAGCGTACCGGAGAAGATGCCGCTAATGGCCAGAATGCTGTCACCACTGTCGCGCAGATCGCGTACCGTGTGGTTGACCGGCAGACCGGCACCGACGGTAGCGTTATACAGCCAGTGGCGGCCGGTCTTGGCAAAGGCATCGCGAATTTGGCGATAGTTGGCGCTGCACGACGCTCCCGCCAGTTTGTTGGCGCTGATCACATGGAAACCGTAGCTGGCGAAGTCCAGATACTGCTCGGCCAGATTTTCACTGGCGGTCACGTCCAGCACCACCAGATCGTCAAACGGGTGCGCGCGCATCCACAAGAACAACGACTCCTCGTCCAGTTCCTGCGCTTCGTCCTCGAAGAAGGCCAATACGCGGCTGGCGTCCAGCCCGTCGTAATTGAGCAGGCTGCGGCGACTGTCCACCACGCCCGCCAGGCTGAATTCGAAGCCGCTGCGGGCGGAGATGTTTTTCTGCTCGCGGGCAAACAGCTCCAGCCAGCGTGCGCCGATATTGCCTTTGCCGAACAGCACCAGACCAATACGTTTTTCAGCGCGGAACAGGGTCTGATGCAGGCCCTGAATCAGCAGCGCGGTTGGCCCCTGACGCAGCACCGCCACCATGCTGATGCCGTCTTCAGCCTGCCAGATAAACTCTACCGGCTGGTCTTTCAGTTGCTGATAGAAGCGATGGCTGTGCAGCGGGTTTTTACAAACGCCGGCACCTACCAGCGCCACCAGCGCCAAGCCTTCGCGCAGTTGCAGCTCCCCCGGCAGCCCCGCGTTTTGCAGCGTGTGCAGGACGCTGTTCACCACTTCGGAGGTGTAGCACAGCTGAACCAGACTGCGGTCCGGATGAACCCCTACCGCCAACGGTTTGATCTGCGCGCGCTTAAGCACCAAATCCAACTCTTGCTGCGCCAGTTTAAAATCATGCTGACTGGCAACCTGCAGCTCAATCAAACACACGTCGTCATGGCTGGTGACGATCTTCGCACCGGTGCCCGAGGCCAGCACGCGTTCGATACGCGTTGAACCCTGTTCCGGCTGATAACTGCAACGCAGTTGAAGATCGATATCGCTGCCGGATACCGGCTGCAAAGTACGGGTGTGCAGCACCGGAGCCGCCAAACGCGCCAGTTCACTGGCTTCGTCCAGGCGCAGCAGCGGCAGCAGGCAGGCGTCTTTCACCTTGCGGGGATCGGCGCTGTAGACCCCAGCCACGTCGCTCCAGATGGTCACGCGCTCCGCACCGGCCAACGCACCGACCTGCGTGGCGGAGTAGTCACTGCCGTTACGCCCTAACAGCACGGTTTCACCGGCGTCATTGCGTGAAATAAAACCGGTCACCACCAGGCGTTTGCCCGGATGCTGTGCCAGCAATTGTTGCAGCAGAGGATAAGAACGGCCTTCATCAACCTGCGGCTGGGCAGCACGTTCCGCCCGCAGGAAATCGCGCGCGTCCAACCAGGCCGCCTGCATATCCAGTTTGTTCAGTACCGCCGCCATCAGGCGCGCCGACCAGATCTCGCCGTGACCAACCACCTCGGCATAGATGACGTCGTCGAGCTTTTCGTCCAGCAACACGGCCAGACGCTCCAGATCCTGAATAAACTCGGCGATCAAGGGTTCAGCGGTTTCCGGCGGTAACAGACCGCTAATCAAATCGCTGTGATAACGACGCAGCGTCTGCTGAACCTGATGCGCAGAAAGGCGATCGCTCTGACTAAGCTTCAACCAGCTAATCAGTTGGTTGGTGGTGCTGCCGGCAGCCGACACCACCATCATGTCGCCTGGCTGGCTGTATTCGGCCATGATCCCGGCCACCCGCAGATAACACTTCACGTCCGCCAGGCTGCTGCCGCCAAACTTGTGCAGTTGACGCCCGCTCACCGGCCCTGCTACCGCAATTGCATTCATGCTTACCTCGTTGCCGCCGCCTGGAAGGCACGTTCCAGATCGGCAATCAAATCTTCACTGTCTTCAATACCCACGGAGATACGCAGCAGGCTCTCGGAAATACCGGCCGCCGCACGGGCTTCTGCCGCCATACCTGCATGGGTCATGGTCGCTGCATGCGAGATCAGGCTTTCTACGCCGCCCAACGATTCTGCCAGAGTAAACAGCTCAAGGGCAGACAGAAAACGGCGCAATAGCGCTTCATCACCGTCCAGTTCAAAGCTGAGCATCGCGCCAAAACCGCGTTGCTGACGACGTGCAATCTCGTGCCCAGGGTTCTGTGGCAGAGAAGGATGATACAGCTTTTTCACCAAGGGTTGCTGCTGTAAATAACTGACAATAGCTTCGGCGTTTTGTTGCGCCGCCTTGATACGCGGCGACAGGGTACGCATGCCGCGCAGCAACAAATAGCTGTCGAACGCGCCGCCGGTCACGCCGATATTATTGGCCCACCACGCCAGCTCCACCGCCAGATCTTTATCTTTGGCGATCACCGCGCCGGCGACCACGTCGGAATGGCCGTTAAGATATTTGGTGCAGGAATGCACCACCAGATCGGCACCCAGCCCGATGGGTTGCTGCAGCGCCGGGCTGAGGAAGGTGTTGTCCACCACCGTCAAGGCCCCCACTGCGTGTGCCGCATCGCATATCGCCGCAATATCCACCACCCGCAGCAGCGGGTTACTTGGACTTTCAATCAGCACCAGCTTGGGCTTTTGCGCCAACGCCTGCTGCAGCGCTTCTTCATTCCCCTGATCGACAAACAGCACGCGGTAAGCGCCACGCTTGCTGAGGCTATCGAACAACCGGTAGCTGCCGCCGTAGCAATCATGCGGCGCCACCAGCAGATCGCCGGGCTGCAGCAATACGGTGGTCACCAGATGGATCGCCGACATCCCGCTGCTGGTCATCACCGCACCGGCACCGCCTTCCAGTTCCGCCAGCGCACGCTGGACCACGTCACGCGTCGGGTTACCGCGGCGCGAGTAGTCATGAGCGCGAGGCTGATTGAAGTCGGTAAAATTATAGGTGCTGGAAAGGTGGATCGGCGGAACAACGCAGCCGTACTGTTCGTCATCGTTCAGGCCGCTACGTACGGCAATCGTGGCAGGTTTACGCGTCATAGGGTCGCTCGGCTCTCGGGATTCGGATGAATGAGGCCTAAAGATTAATCGCAGCGAGGATAGACGTCAATACATCTGGACATCTAAACTTCTTTGCGTATAGATTGAGCAATGCCCTAATACCCGCTAAAATTATGCCGGTTTGATATAACGATACGATGTTAACCCGGAATGCATAGGCGACACCTATTGATCGTCCGCATTCAGTGACCCTGGTCGCGTATAATTGACATTTATTTAGTGAGAACAGTGAAGATCGGGCATAATTGGCCGGTTTTTAGAATTTTGTAATTTTTCTGACAAATTTAAGGTGTCCCATGGCTGAGTGGAACGGCGAGTATGTCAGCCCTTACGCTGAACACGGTAAAAAAAGCGAGCAAGTCAAAAAGATCACGGTATCCATTCCGCTGAAGGTCCTGAAAATCCTCACCGATGAACGGACCCGTCGCCAGGTCAATAACCTGCGCCACGCCACCAACAGCGAATTGCTGTGTGAAGCGTTTCTGCACGCCTTTACCGGCCAGCCGCTGCCGAACGACGAAGACCTGCGCAAAGAACGCAGCGATGAAATCCCGGAAGCCGCGAAGCTGTTGATGCGTGAATTGGGTGTGGATCCCGATACCTGGGAATACTAAGCGCCGGTCTGCGAAAGCAGACGGTAGAAACGAAAAAAGGCGCCGAAGGCGCCTTTTTCATCTGACGATAAGAAATCTTATTTCTTAGCGCCTGGCACGCTGAAACGCTTGTTGAAGCGGTCAACGCGGCCACCGGTAGCAACGTCACGCTGCTTGCCAGTGTAGAACGGGTGGCATTCGCCACAAACGTCCAGGTTCAGATCGTGACCCACGGTAGAGCGGATTTTGATCACGTTACCGCAAGAGCAGTTAGCAGTAACTTCTTCGTATTTTGGGTGGATACCTTGTTTCATGGGAAACCTCAGTTAAGGCCGTGTCGCTATCCAGCCCTGTTTCGCCAGACACCACACGTGGTTGATAATAAAATTTGGTATCGAATTATACCAAAGGCGGCAAATTATACAGAATTAAAAGTACCACGCAATCGGAACCGTACATTTGCCGATGCGCCGTGTAAACTGATGGACTGTTTTTTTACTCTGGATGACCTCAATGCCTGTTGTTCACGTTGCTTTGCCGGTACCCCTCGCCCGCACCTTCGACTATCTGCTGCCGCAAGGCCTGCAGCCTGCGGTCGGCGCGCGCGTAGGCGTTCCCTGGGGCAAGCAGCGGGCGATCGGTATCGTCACCGGCTGCAGCGAAACCAGCGAATTGCCGCTGGATAAGCTCAAACCGATCGACAGCGTGATCGACGACGCCTCCTTATTTTCCTCCAGCCTGTGGCGTATTCTTCGCTGGGCCAGCGACTATTACCATTACCCGATCGGCGAAGTGCTGTTCCACGCGCTTCCCATCCTGCTGCGTCAGGGGAAAGCGGCGGAAACGGCCCCGCTGTGGCAATGGTTCGCGACCGAACAGGGCCGCGCCACGCCGCCGGAAAGCCTGAAGCGCGCCCCCAAACAACAGCAGGCGCTGGCGGCATTGCTGCAACGCCCGGTTTATCGCCACCAGGTCAATGAACTGGCGTTAACCGAGAGCGCTTTGCAGGCCTTGCGCACCAAGGGGCTGGTCGATTTACGGGCCCAGACGGTAGCAACGCAAGACTGGCGGCCCGGCTTTGAAGTGCTGGGCGAACGGTTACGGTTGAACACCGAGCAGGCAACCGCCGTGGGCGCCATCCGCAGCGAAGATACTCAGTTCGCCGCCTGGCTGCTGGCCGGGGTCACCGGCTCCGGCAAAACCGAGGTCTATCTCAGCGTGCTGGAAAACATTCTGGCTGCCGGCAAACAGGCGCTGGTGCTGGTGCCGGAAATCGGCCTGACGCCGCAAACCATCGCCCGCTTTCGCGAACGCTTCAATGCGCCGGTAGAGGTGCTGCACTCCGGTCTTAACGACAGCGAACGGCTGTCGGTGTGGTTGCGCGCCCGCAGCGGCGAAGCGGCGATTGTCATCGGCACCCGCTCGGCGCTGTTTACCCCGTTTGCACGCCTGGGCGTGATCATCATCGACGAAGAGCACGACAGCTCTTATAAACAGCAGGAAGGCTGGCGCTACCACGCACGCGATCTGGCGGTGTTCCGCGCCCGCGAGGAAAACATCCCGATGGTGATGGGCTCCGCGACACCGGCGCTGGAAACGTTGCACAACGTGCAATTGGGCAAATATCGCCAGTTGAAACTCACCCAGCGTGCGGGCAACGCCAAACCGGCGGCTCAGCACCTGATCGATCTGAAAGGCCTGCCGCTGAAGGTAGGGTTGTCGCAGCCGTTGCTGAAAAGCATGCAGCACCATTTGAAGGCCGGTAACCAGGTGATGCTGTTCCTTAACCGTCGTGGCTACGCCCCGGCGTTGCTGTGTCACGAATGCGGCTGGATTGCCGAATGCCAGCGCTGCGATCATTACTACACCTTCCACCAAAACCAACGTCAACTGCGCTGCCACCACTGCGACAGCCAGCGCCCGGTACCGCACCAGTGTCCGCAGTGCGGTTCGACGCATCTGGTGTCGGTGGGCGTCGGCACCGAACAGTTGGAAAACGAACTGGCGCCGCTGTTCCCGGAAACGCCCATCACCCGCATCGATCGCGACACCACCAGCCGCAAGGGCTCGCTGGAACAGCACCTGGCGGATATTCACCGCGGCGGTGCGCGTATTTTGATCGGTACCCAGATGCTGGCAAAAGGGCACCATTTCCCGGATGTCACGCTGGTGGCCTTGCTGGATGTTGACGGTGCGCTGTTCTCGGCCGACTTCCGTTCCGCCGAGCGTTTTGCCCAGTTGTATACCCAGGTTTCCGGTCGTGCCGGCCGGGCAGGTAAAGCCGGCGAAGTGTTGCTGCAAACCCATCATCCGGAACATCCGCTGCTGCAAATTCTGTTGCAACAGGGCTACGACGCCTTTGCCAAACAGACGCTGGCAGAGCGCAACAGCGTATTCCTGCCACCCTATACCAGCCACATCATTGTCCGTTCGGAAGATCACGACAACCAACAGGCTCCGCAATTCCTGCAGCAATTGCGCAATCTGCTGGAAGCCAGCCCGCTGAAGGACGATTCCCTGTGGGTGATGGGGCCGGTTCCCGCGCTACAGTCAAAACGCGGCGGCCGTTTTCGTTGGCAGTTACTGTTGCAGCACCCTTCACGGCAGGTGTTACAACGGCTGATGAAGAGCACCCTGCCGTTAGTCGGTACCCTGCCGCAGGCACGCAAGGTGAAATGGACGCTGGACATCGACCCGATAGACAGCTGAACCCAGAAAAGTCTGATTCAGTTCCTGCCAGGCAAACGTTTACCCTTGAAATTGCGAGCGAACGCTAAAAAACCTCCTCAGGTCACACTTTTTATGCAAATTAGGTAACAAAGGCAGGACATATTCTGTTTAGAATGTCTGTGAAGGCAATTTTGTCACCGCTGCACTACCGTGACCGAATGTTTAAGCGCGGATGGCGCTAAATCATAACAACTCCACCGCACGCCAGAATTTGTGAGCAAACTGAAGTAGTCGCGTTGGCATGGGGCTAACGCAAGGAGAAAGGCGTTGGAACACAAGAAAGAATTATCCATGGCAACCATGAAAGACGTTGCCGAAATGGCGGGCGTTTCAACGGCAACCGTGTCGCGTGCGTTGATGAATCCGGAAAAGGTGTCAACGCCGACGCGTCAGAAAGTGGAACAGGCCGTGCTGGCCGTAGGCTATTCTCCTCATGCCCTCTCCCGTAATATCAAACGCAACGAATCCCGCACCATCCTGGTGATCGTCCCCGACATTTGCGATCCCTTTTTCGCCGATGTGATCCAGGGGATCGAGCAAACCGCGGCACAACAGGGTTATCTGGTGCTGATTGGCGACTGCGCGCAGCAAAACCAACAGGAACGCACCTTCGTCAATTTGATTATCACCAAGCAAATCGATGGCATGCTGCTGCTCGGCTCCAACCTGCCGTTCGACGCCAGCAAGGAAGAACAACGCAATCTGCCGCCGATGGTGATGGCCAACGAGTTTGCCCCGGAGCTGGAACTGCCGACGGTACACATCGATAACCTGACCGCCGCCTTCGAGGCCGTGCATTATTTACATCAGCTCGGACACAAGCAAATCGCCTGTGTCGCCGGGCCTGAACAGATGCCGTTGAGCCATTATCGGCTGCAAGGTTACATTCAGGCGCTACGTCGTAATGGCATTAGCGTCGAAAGCAGCTATATTACCCGAGGTGATTTCACCTACGAAGCTGGCGCGCAGGCGCTGGCGGCGCTAATGGCGCAACCAAAACCACCGACGGCAGTCTTCTGCCATAGCGACGTAATGGCGATTGGCGTGCTGTCGCAGGCGAAAAAAATGGGGCTGCGGGTACCGCAGGACCTCTCCATCGTCGGCTTTGACGACATTAAACTGGCGCAGTATTGCGATCCGCCGTTAACCACGGTGGCTCAACCGCGCTACCAGATTGGCCAGCAGGCAATGCTGTTGCTGTTGGAGCAGTTGCACGGACAGAACGTGGCCAGCGGCTCCCGGCTTTTGGACAGTGAATTGATTATCAGAGGCAGCACGGCTGCCCCTAAACGCTAGTCAAACATTTTAGGGTTCAGTAACATGACGGACTTATCCCCTCATCAGGACACAGCGGAATAATAGTGGCACAAAAAGACTATGTAAGCCGTGGGCGCGCAGCAGGAGCTAAGCGAAAAACCCCCAGCCGTAAAAAACGCAGTTCTCCGAAGGTCTCCAAAACCGTGTTGGCGCTGGCCGTCGCACTTCTGGTGATATTTGTCGGTGGCCTCTATTTCATTACGCACAACAAGCCGGATGACGTGCCGCTGCTGCCTGCGCACACCAATCGTCCGGGCAATGGCCTACCGCCGAAGCCGGAAGAACGTTGGCGTTATATCAAAGAGCTGGAGAATCGCCAGATTGGCGTACAAACCCCGACCGAACCGACGGCCGGCGGCGAAGCCAACTCCAAGACTCAGCTGACCGCCGAGCAGCGCCAACTGCTGGATCAAATGCAGGCGGATATGCAACAGCGCCCGACGCAGCTCAATGAAGTGCCGTATAACGACCCTTCACAAGCCGCTGCGCGTAACAACCGCCAGCAGCAACAGCAGATGCAACAGCAGCCAATCCAGCAGCAACAGGTCCAACAGCAGCCGCAGGTGACTCAGCCGCGTAATCCATTTAACAACGGTGCGACGACACAGCCAGTGCAGCAACAGCCTAAGCCGCAACCCAAACCGCAGCCGGTCACACCGCCGCCTGCGCAGGTTAAGCATCCTGAGCCAAAACCGCAGCCGAAGCCGGAAGTGAAACAGGAAACGGCCAAGCAGGAAACGGAAACCAAGCCAGAATCGAAGCAGAAGTGGATGGTGCAGTGCGGCTCGTTCCGCGCCACCGATCAGGCAGAATCCGTACGTGCGCGCCTGGCGTTTGAAGGCATCGAAAGCCGTATCACCGCCGGCGGAGGCTGGAATCGCGTGGTTCTTGGCCCATACAGCAGCCGGGCTGCTGCGGACAAAACCCTGTCGCGCCTGAAGGGCGTAGGCATGTCAAGTTGCATTCCCCTCTCCGTTGGGGGTTGAAAAGCGTCAATCCCCCCCCATCTATACTCTCAATATGCCTCGTAGTGTCTGCGCAAGCAGATGCTGCGAGGGCTTCTTTCCGTCTTCAACGAGGGTCTGCTCGTGACAACAATTGTAAGCGTACGCCGCAACGGCCAGGTAGTGATCGGTGGCGATGGCCAGGCCACCTTGGGCAATACGGTAATGAAGGGCAACGTCAAGAAAGTACGTCGCCTGTATAACGATAAAGTGATTGCCGGTTTTGCCGGTGGCACCGCGGATGCCTTCACGCTATTTGAGCTGTTCGAGCGCAAGCTGGAAATGCACCAGGGTCACCTGGTGAAAGCAGCCGTTGAATTGGCGAAAGACTGGCGTACCGACCGCATGCTGCGCAAGCTCGAAGCGCTGCTGGCCGTCGCGGATGAAAACTCATCGCTGATCATCACCGGTAACGGTGACGTGATCCAGCCTGAAAACGATTTGATTGCGATTGGCTCCGGCGGTCCGTACGCCCAGGCAGCCGCTCGTGCGATGTTGGAAAATACCGAACTGAGCGCCCGCGAAATTGTTGATAAATCCCTCAACATCGCCGGCGACATCTGTATTTACACCAACCATTTCCACACCATTGAAGAATTGCCTTCCAAAGCGTAAGGATCGAATACTATGTCTGAAATGACCCCGCGCGAGATCGTCAGCGAACTGGACAGCTACATCATTGGCCAGAACAAAGCCAAACGTGCCGTTGCCATCGCCCTGCGTAACCGCTGGCGCCGGATGCAGCTCAACGAGATGCTGCGCCATGAAGTCACACCAAAGAACATTCTGATGATCGGCCCGACCGGCGTCGGTAAAACCGAAATCGCCCGCCGTCTGGCGAAGCTGGCCAACGCGCCGTTCATCAAGGTTGAAGCCACCAAGTTCACCGAAGTGGGCTACGTCGGTAAAGAAGTGGATTCCATCATCCGCGATCTGACCGATGCCGCGATCAAAATGGTGCGCCTGCAGTCAATCGACAAGAACCGCACCCGTGCCGAAGAGCTGGCCGAAGAGCGTATCCTCGATGTGCTGATCCCGCCGGCCAAGAACAACTGGGGCCAGGCGGAAGAGCATCAAGAGCCTTCTGCTGCACGTCAGGCATTCCGCAAGAAACTGCGTGAAGGCCAGTTGGACGATAAAGAAATCGAGATCGATCTGGCTGCCGCGCCGATGGGCGTGGAGATCATGGCTCCTCCGGGCATGGAAGAGATGACCAACCAGCTGCAGTCGATGTTCCAGAACCTCGGCGGCCAAAAGCAGAAACCGCGCAAGCTGAAGATTAAAGAAGCCTTCAAACTGCTGGTGGAAGAAGAAGCGGCCAAACTGGTGAACCCGGAAGAGCTGAAAGAACAGGCGATTGAAGCGGTTGAACAGCACGGCATCGTGTTTATCGACGAGATCGACAAAATCTGTAAGCGCGGTGGCCAGAGCTCCGGCCCGGACGTGTCACGTGAAGGCGTTCAGCGCGATCTGCTGCCGCTGGTGGAAGGCTGTACCGTCTCCACCAAGCACGGCATGGTGAAAACCGATCACATTCTGTTTATCGCCTCCGGCGCATTCCAGACCGCCAGCCCGTCAGATTTGATCCCGGAACTGCAGGGCCGCCTGCCGATCCGCGTTGAATTGCAGGCGCTGACCACCGAAGATTTCGAGCGCATCCTGACCGAGCCAAGCGCGTCGCTGACCGAGCAGTACAAAGCGCTGATGGGTACCGAAGGCGTCAATATCGACTTCACCGCCGATGGCATCCGCCGCATCGCAGAAGCCGCATGGCAGGTTAACGAAAGCACCGAAAACATCGGCGCGCGTCGTTTGCACACCGTGCTTGAGCGTCTGATGGAAGATATTTCCTATGATGCGAGTGAAATTAATGGTCAATCCATTACAATTGATGCGGATTACGTACGTAATCATCTGGATGAACTGGTAGCGGATGAAGATTTGAGTCGTTTTATCCTATAATCGCTCAATCATGTCCAGTCAGTCATCTGTGGGAGGCATTGCCTCCCACAATTATTTCTAACGGACACAGCCACTAACTCTGAAGCGAAAAATGAGCTCATCAACTACCACCTCCCCGGCCAGAGCCTGGCTTGAAAGTTTACGACCGCGCACCCTGCCGCTGGCCTTTGCCTCGATCGTCGTCGGTTCCGCCATTGCCGCCTGGCAAGGCAGCCTGAAACCCGGCGTGGCGCTGCTGGCACTCCTGACTGCTGGCCTGCTGCAAATCCTCTCCAACCTGGCGAACGACTATGGCGATGCGGTAAAAGGCAGCGATAAAGAAGATCGCATCGGGCCGTTGCGCGGCATGCAGAAAGGCATGATCACCCAGGCACAAATGAAGCGCGCGCTGGTGGTGACGGTAGTGTTGATCGCGATTGCCGGCTGTTCATTGATCGCCGTGGCCTGCGAACAACCCAGCGACGTGGTGGGCTTCCTGGTGCTGGGCGGGCTGTCTATCGTCGCCGCCATTACCTATACCGTCGGCACCAAACCCTATGGCTATCTGGGGCTGGGTGACATTTCGGTGCTGGTGTTCTTTGGCTGGCTGAGCGTGGCAGGCACCTACTACCTGCAAACCCATGCGTTCGACAGTATCGTGATGTTGCCGGCCACGGCCTGCGGCCTGCTGGCCACCGCGGTGCTGAACATCAATAATTTGCGCGATATCGAAAGCGACCGCGCCAACGGCAAAAATACGCTGGCGGTACGCCTTGGGCCACAGAATGCACGCTATTACCACGTGGCGCTGCTGATCGGCGCAGTAGCCTGCTTCGCGCTGTTCACGCTGCTTAACCTGCATAGCCCGTGGGGCTGGCTGTTTGTCCTGGCTATCCCGTTACTGGTGCGCCACGGCCTGCGCGTGTTACGCGATCCAACGCCGGCAGGCATGCGCCCGATGCTGGAACATATGGTCAAAGCGGCGCTGTTGGCCAATGTGTTGTTCGCGATTGGCGTGGTGCTCAGTTAGCCATCGAACTGATGATTTTGCCAACAGGGCGGATAAAGGGATATACTGGTTATTCCAGCGGCAAACAGACGTAAAATCCTATGAAATACGATACTTCCGAACTTTGCGACATCTATCATGAAGAGGTAAACGTTGTTGAACCTCTATTCTCCAATTTTGGCGGGCGTACTTCATTTGGCGGGCAAATCACTACGGTGAAATGCTTTGAGGATAACGGCCTGTTATTCGAGCTGCTTGAAGAAAACGGTCGCGGCCGTGTTCTGGTGATTGATGGCGGTGGTTCGGTTCGCCGTGCCCTGATCAACGCAGAACTGGCGCGCCTGGCTACCCAGAACGAATGGGAAGGCATCGTGGTTTACGGTGCGGTACGCCAGGTGGACGATCTGGAAGAACTGGACATCGGCATTCAGGCGATGGCGGCCATTCCGGTCGGCGCAGCCAGTGAAAGCATCGGCGAAAGCGACATCCGCGTAAACTTTGGCGGCGTGACCTTCTTCTCCGGCGATCATCTGTATGCCGACAACACCGGTATTATTCTGTCCGAAGACCCGCTCGATATCGAGTAATCTTCCGACATGAAAAAGGGCGCCTCAGGCGCCCTTTTCGATCGTGCAATACGGAATCAGACTTCTTCCATTTTGCCCAACAGCGCGCGCAGGCGGTCTTGCCATACGTGCTGCTCTTCTTTCAGTTGCTGGTTCTCGCGTACCAGCGATTCCTGGTTGCCGGAGGCAGCCTGAACTTCCTGAGACAGAGTATTGTTTTTTTCTTTCAGCTCTTCAATTTCCATCTGCAGCAGGGTGATGGTATCGATCGCCTGCTGAACTTTTGATTCCAATTTCTCAAATACTTCAAATGACATTCTTCAGTCCCCTCATGATAGCAAGGCGTACATCTATAGGTAACGGCCGCAACTCAGGTTGCAACTGCTGCGAATATGCATCGCGCCAAGTGACACACGCTTTTATTGAAAATAACGCGCCTGTCTCGATAAAACGCTTCTTTCGATAAAAACGATTGTAAGTAGCCTGTCCCCGGCTGTCTAGCAACATCCGGCTCATCGCGCAGTCTGTTGCAATTTTCCTGCCCCCACCATCAGCAAAAACCGAAAATGCCTCTCGGTCATAAATTGATTTGTTAACAGTCGGGGATAAAAGCACTGGTCAGATCACAGTTTTATGGAGCAGAAAGAACACAAAACGACGCGAATTCGCTCAATTTTATGACGAAGCACACACATTTTGATTTCGCTATTTCTCGTTTATGTTCGTTAACGATAAATTTACATCACGTCCTCAATTAATAATTGGACGAGATGAAAAAAACTGTACCCCTAGGACGGATCGATACACCTTCCGAGCCTATAAACCTATAACCGCCGTTTTGCAGGACAACAACATTATGAGCCAAACCACCAGTCCGACCCTAAAAGGCCAGTGCATCGCTGAGTTCCTCGGCACCGGTCTGTTGATCTTTTTTGGCGTAGGCTGCGTTGCCGCGCTGAAACTGGCAGGCGCCAGCTTCGGCCAATGGGAAATCAGTATCATTTGGGGCCTGGGCGTCGCCATGGCCATCTATCTGACCGCTGCCATCTCCGGCGCGCACCTCAACCCGGCCGTGACCATTGCGCTGTGGTTGTTCGCCTGCTTTGACGGACGCAAAGTACTGCCTTACATTGTCGCGCAGATCGCCGGAGCCTTCTGTGCAGCAGCCCTGGTCTACGGGTTGTACTACAACCTGTTCTTCGATTTCGAAGCGGCCAATCATATGGTACGCGGCAGCGACGAAAGCCTGGCCCTGGCCGGCATCTTCTCTACCTACCCGAATGCGCACATTTCCGTTGGCCAGGCGTTCCTGGTTGAAACGGTCATTACCGCAATCCTGATGTGCCTGATCCTGGCACTGACCGATGACGGCAACGGCATCCCGCGCGGCCCGCTGGCCCCGCTGTTGATCGGTATTCTGATTGCCGTGATCGGCGCCTCTATGGGACCATTAACCGGCTTTGCGCTGAACCCGGCGCGTGACTTCGGCCCGAAAATGTTCGCTTATCTGGCCGGCTGGGGCAAAGTGGCCTTCACCGGTGCACGTGATATTCCGTACTTCCTGGTGCCAATCTTTGGTCCAATCATCGGTGCCTGCCTGGGTGCCTTCGGCTACCGCATGCTCATTGGCCGCAATCTGCCGTGTGACGTTTGTGTAGACGAAGAGCAACCCGCCGCCAAGGCCCAGCAGCGTAAAGCGTGATTGGCACAGTTTTAAAACGGTTAACAACAGCAGGACTAAGATCATGACTGTAGAAAAAAAATACATTGTCGCTCTCGACCAGGGTACCACCAGTTCACGTGCCGTAGTGCTCGACCACGATGCCAACATTGTTGCGGTATCCCAGCGCGAGTTCACGCAGATTTACCCAAAAGCCGGCTGGGTTGAGCATGATCCTATGGAGATCTGGTCATCACAGAGCTCCACGCTGGTGGAAGTGCTGGCGAAAGCCGATATCAATTCCGATCAGATCGCCGGTATCGGCATCACCAACCAGCGTGAAACCACCATCGTCTGGGAAAAAGAGACCGGCAAACCGATTTACAACGCCATCGTCTGGCAATGCCGCCGCACCGCCGACATCTGCGAAAAGCTCAAGCGTGACGGCCTGGAAGAGTACATCCGTCACAATACCGGCCTAGTGGTTGACCCGTACTTCTCCGGCACCAAGGTAAAATGGATCCTCGACAACGTTGAAGGCGCCCGCGAACGCGCCAAACGCGGCGAGCTGCTGTTCGGTACCGTCGATACCTGGCTGGTGTGGAAAATGACCCAAGGGCGGGTGCATGTGACCGATTACACCAACGCCTCACGTACCATGATGTTCAACATCCATGAGCTGGATTGGGATGACCGCATGCTGGAAGCGCTGGATATCCCACGCGCCATGCTGCCTAAAGTCCGTCCTTCTTCTGAAGTGTATGGCCAGACCAACATCGGTGGTAAAGGCGGTACGCGTATTCCTATCGCCGGTATCGCCGGTGACCAGCAGGCGGCGCTGTACGGCCAACTGTGTGTTCAACCGGGCATGGCGAAAAACACCTACGGTACCGGCTGCTTCCTGCTGATGAACACCGGTAAAGAAGCGGTACGCTCAAGCCACGGCCTGTTGACCACCATCGCCTGCGGCCCACGCGGCGAAGTGAATTACGCACTGGAAGGTGCTGTGTTCATCGGCGGTGCTTCTATCCAGTGGTTGCGCGACGAACTGAAACTGATCAGCGATGCGGCCGACTCCGAGTACTTCGCCACCAAGGTGAAAGACAGCAATGGCGTGTATGTGGTCCCGGCCTTCACCGGCCTGGGCGCTCCTTACTGGGACCCGTATGCCCGTGGCGCGATCTTCGGCCTGACCCGCGGCGCGAACAGCAACCACATCATCCGTGCAACGCTGGAATCCATTGCGTATCAGACGCGCGACGTGCTGGATGCCATGCAGGCAGACTCCAATACCCGTCTGCAATCGCTGCGTGTGGACGGTGGCGCGGTCGCCAACAACTTCCTGATGCAGTTCCAGTCAGACATCCTCGGTACCCGTGTCGAGCGCCCTGAAGTGCGTGAATCGACTGCGCTGGGTGCCGCATTCCTGGCAGGCCTGGCTATCGGCTACTGGAATGACCTGGATGAAGTGAAGAGCAAGGCGGTTATCGAACGCGAGTTCCGTCCAAGCATTGAAACCACCGAGCGTAACTTCCGTTATAGCGGCTGGAAAAAAGCGGTTGCCCGCGCACAAGCGTGGGAAGAGCACGACTAACGCTGTTTTGCTTTGTTACCCTGATCACGCGCTGCCTTCGGGCGGCGCGTTTTTTTTGCCCCGCCCTCGCCGTCGCCCGCTGTGATAAACTTTGCCGATATTTTCTTCCTTTCTCACAGACAGGTTTTGCCATGAAACGTGAATTAGCCATCGAATTTTCCCGTGTTACCGAAGCCGCCGCGCTGGCGGGCTACAAATGGCTGGGACGCGGCGACAAGAATGCCGCCGACGGCGCCGCGGTCAACGCAATGCGCATTATGCTCAACAAAGTGGATATCGATGGCCGCATCGTGATCGGTGAAGGCGAGATTGATGAAGCACCGATGCTGTATATCGGCGAGCAGGTCGGCAGCGGTCAGGGCGATGCGGTAGATATCGCGGTCGACCCGATTGAAGGTACCCGCATGACCGCCATGGGCCAGCCCAATGCATTGGCGGTGCTGGCGGTCGGCGATCGCGGCACCTTCCTGCACGCGCCGGACATGTATATGGAAAAACTGGTGGTTGGCCCGGCGGCACGCGGCGCTATCGATCTTAACCTGCCGCTGGCGGAAAATCTGAATAAGGTGGCGGCCTGCCTGGGCAAACCGCTGACTCAACTGACCGTGGTCATTCTGGCCAAGCCGCGTCACGACGGCGTTATCGCCCAGATGCAACAACTCGGGGTTCGCGTATTTGCCATTCCTGACGGTGACGTAGCGGCTTCTATTCTGACCTGTATGCCGGACAGCGAAGTCGACGTGATGTACGGCATCGGCGGCGCGCCTGAAGGGGTGATTTCTGCCGCGGTGATCCGCGCATTAGATGGCGATATGCAGGCTCGCCTGCTGCCACGCCATCAGGTGAAAGGCGACAGCGCCGAAAATCGCCGTATTGGCGAAGAAGAGTTGGCACGCTGCAAAGCGATGGGCATCGAAGCCGGCAAAGTGCTGGTGTTGGATGACATGGCGCGCAACGACAACGTTATTTTCTCCGCAACCGGCATCACCAAGGGCGATCTGTTGGAAGGCATCAGCCGCCAGGGAAATATGGCCACCACGGAAACCCTGCTGATCCGCGGTAAATCACGCACTATCCGCCGCATTCGTTCGACCCATTATCTGGATCGCAAAGACCCGGCGCTGCACGAGTTCCTGCTGTAATGAAACAGGGCGCCGATTGGCGCCCTCAGACTGCTGACAAAGCCCGTTATTAGGGAGAGCGTGCCGATGGGGTCGTAGCGGCTTGCCCGCCGACCCATTTGCCGGGAGCAAATGGGAACGACTTCCAGTCGGCCCGTAGGGTGGGACACAAGGATGTGTCCCATAATGGCCCCTCGGTGCGCTAGGCCCGAGTATCTCGGGTCCACAGACCACTTTGTCATCAAACTCCCTACACGCTTTATGCGGTATGGCCCTGATGCTGCATTCGATTCGACAGCGGCCACCAGCACAGCAATATCAGCAGCGCCATGGCAAACATCAGCAGACCGAGGCTGAACTGCCCGGTTTGCGGCAGCATGGCGGAAAGCCAGGTCGCCAGGCCAGACCCCATATTCTGCATACCACCGACCAATGCCCCCGCCGCGCCGGCCAGATAGGGGAACGGCTCCATCGCACCGGTGGTGGCCAACGGGAACATCATCCCCGCGCCGAAGAAGAACAGCGCAGCCGGCACAATCAGCGTCCAGATGTTCATCACCCCAAACCAGCCCGGGATCCACATCATCAGACCCGCCAACAGGCAGCTGATAACCGAATGCCACACCAGAGTATGGAAGGTTTTACCGTCGCGACCAGCATACCAGGCGCCAAAGAACGCCGCCGGGATCGGCAGAATAAACAGCAGACTGACGGTCAGGCCACTCAGACCCAGCACGCCACCCATCAACACGCCACAGCTGGCTTCAAATACGGCGATCCCCGCCAGCGCACCAATCAGCATGACCAGATAACAACTGAACGTGCCGTCAGCCAGCAGCTTGCGGAAACTTGCCAGCATACGCCGCTTTTCGGTTTGCTGCGGCCGGGTTTCCGGCAGCCAGCGGAACATGGAGAAGGCTACACCGGCGCACAATACCAACAGGAAGGCATAACAGGCGCGCCAACCAAAGACCATCGCCAAAGCCCCGCCGATGATCGGCGCCAGCAGCGGACTCACCAGGATGCCCATGTTAAGCAGGCTATTGGCATACCGCAGCGAAGTGCCGGCATACAGGTCACGCGGCATGGTACGCGCCATCACCCCCGCCACGCCGGTGCCCATACCCTGAATGGCGCTGGCAGCAACCAGCATCGTCAGGCTGTTGGACAACAGCGCGCCCAGGGCCCCCATCAGGAAGATCATCATCCCGGCCAGGATCACCGGACGGCGGCCTATGCGGTCCGACAACGGGCCGTAAATCAGCTGCGAGAACCCGTAGGTCATCAGATACGCCGCCATCACGCGCTGCACTGCGCCGGAGCGCACCGACAGATCCTTGGCGATATCAGCAATAACAGGAACATAAATGGTTTGTGCCATCTGACCGACGGCCACCAACAGGATAAGCATCACCAGCAGGTGAAAGTTTTCTATTTTTCTCATTATCTTCGTTAACGTTTTAACTCGTCACAGCGTCCCGGTATGGCCCCACTTTCAGCCAGAACGGCGAGCAGCCCTCTATGGCGGCATAAGCTAACAAATCTGATTTTTTTAGCGAGTTTCAGACAGATATTGATCTGCGTCACAGTGGCAGCAAAGGCAACCAGCCTCGTAAATTAAACTGTACGTCTACCGCTTAAGGGTTAAAAAGGGTAAATTTTCAGTAGTTTAGCTTTAGCATTTAATCGATAATTATTTTCATCATCTTGAAATAAAATAACACCATAGGGATTTGGATTATGAAGACACCAGAGTTGATTTTATTGCAGTTAAAAACCCTGGGGCCACACTCCGCCAAAATGCTGGCCGAGCATCTGGATATCACCCCCATGGGCATTCGTCAGCATCTGCAATCCCTGGAAAAACGTGAGCTGGTTTGTTACGAGGAAGCTCGCACCAAAGTGGGCCGTCCGACGCGCTACTGGTCGCTAACCCATGAGGGACACAGCCGGTTCGCCGATGGTCACGATACTTTGGCGACGACGTTGTTGGATTCCGCCCATCAGCTGTTTGGCACTGAAGCGGTTGAACAGTTACTCAGTGCGCGCGAAGAAAAACTTTATCAGCGCTATGCCGAAGAGCTGTCGGAAGAGACTTGTCATCAGGCGAAACTCGCCCGGTTAGTGCGTCTGCGGCAACACGATGGCTATATGGCCGAACTGCTTGAGCATCCGGAGGGCACATTGCTGGTGGAAAACCACTGCCCCATCGGCGTAGCGGCCACCGCCTGCAGCAGCCTGTGCAACTCGGAGCTGCAGCTGTTTCACCGCCTGTTTGGCCACGGCTATCGTATAGAGCGTACTGCGCATGCTATTTCCGGCTCACGACATTGCGCTTATTTGATTCGACCATTGGAGCTTTAGAGTATGGCTGATTGGGTTAATGGCAAGGTTACGCAAGTCAAACAATGGACCGACGGGCTGTTCAGCATTATCGTCGACGCCCCCATAGATCCCTTTATTGCCGGGCAGTTTGCCAAGCTGGCGCTGGAAGTTGACGGCGAACGCGTGCAGCGCGCCTATTCTTACGTCAACGCCCCCAGCGATCCGAATCTGGAGTTTTACCTGGTTACCGTGCCGGAAGGCAAACTGAGCCCACGGCTCAATCAGCTACGGCCGGGTTCGGACGTGATGGTGACCAAAGAGGCCGCCGGATTTTTCGTGCTGGACGAGGTGCCGGAATGCGACACCCTGTGGATGTTGGCCACCGGTACCGCCATCGGCCCTTACCTGTCGATTCTGCAGGAAGGCAAAGGCCTGGAGCGCTTCAAAAACCTGGTGCTGGTGCATGCCGCACGCTTTGCGCGCGATCTCAGCTACCTGCCGCTGATGCAGCAGTTGCAACAGCGTTACAATGGCAAACTGCGCATTCAAACCATCGTCAGCCGTGAAGAAGTCCCCGGCTCGCTGACGGGACGCGTACCCGCGCTGATTGAGGATGGCCGGCTGGAAGCGGCGGTAGGCTTGACCCTCGATGCCGAAACTGACCACGTCATGCTGTGCGGTAACCCGCAAATGGTGCGCGATACCCAGCAAACGCTGAAAGATCAGCGCCAGATGCGCAAGCACCTGCGCCGCAAACCGGGCCATATCACCAGCGAACACTATTGGTAATTGATAGCCTCTGGTTTTAATCCGCGCCGAACTTGACGGGTTTGGCCGGCGGACCAAAACGATTATCCTCGGGCGTGCCGACAAACGCGCCCAAATCGATCATCATCATCACAATGATCAGCGTCGGGATAAAACGCCCCACGCCCCACTGCCAAACCGGCGCCAGCATTTGCCAGTTACCCGCCGCCAGCAGCCAAGCCACAATCAGTAACAACGCCCACCAACCGGCTTTATTGCGGTCATGCAAACGCTTCACCAGCACCGCCGCCGTTGGCCACAGCAGCCCAACGATAAAAAAGGCGATGGTTTGGATATCCACCAGCTTATTGCTGGCGAGTGAAAAAGCCACCGCCATCAGCACTACCCACAGCACCATCCAAATCCAGAAATCACGCCGCCCAATTCGGCCCTTAAACGAAAAACACCACTGTTGTATTGTCATTGAATCCTGCGTTGTTTGCCTGCCCATATTCTGCCGTGCAGTGTAACATAGGCGCTGCCGGGCGAAGATTTCTGCCCTGCATTACGCGGAGTAACGCACAGCTTTCTTGTCAGTGAGCGATAATGGCGCGGGATCTTTGACACCCCCCTCTGTTCTCGCTTTAATCGGAGCCATCTTTGTCATTGATGCCGTGTATACCATGCTGAGAAAAACCATCGCCATTGCCTGCCTGTTGCTGGGCATCGGCAGCGCCTGGGCCGATCCGCCGGATGCCCCCGCCAACGCTTCGCCTACCGCGCCCTACCTGCTGGCCGGAGCGCCAACGTTTGATCTGACGGTGGTGAAGTTCCGCGAGAAATACAATCGCGATAACCCGACGCTACCGATCGGCGAATTCCGCGCTATTGCCACCACCGAAGACGATACGCCGCTGTTGACGCGCGCTGCCAGCAAGCTAAATGAAAATCTCTATGCCTCAACCGCGCTGGAAAAAGGCACCGGAAAAATCAAAACGCTGCAAATTACCCACCTGCCGCTACAGCAGAGCAACGAAGAAAAAGCCGCTCGCACCATTGCCATCAGCTATATGGCCGCGTTGATGCGCCAGTTTGAACCGACGCTGACGGTGGAAAAAAGCCTGAGTAAAGTGGCCAACCTGCTGGAAAAAGGCAAAGGCCAGCGCTTTTACCAACAGCAGGTCGGCGCGATCCGCTATGTAGTGGCAGACAACGGCGATAAAGGAGTAACTTTCGCTGTTGAACCGGTTAAGCTGACGTTATCCGAGCCGTAACGGCAGGCTATTTAATGACAAAAAGCAAAGCCTTCGCGCTTAATCATCTCTATACTGTTGGGCAGGTAAACTGCCGGTCCGGCAGTGGTTATTTCGACTCTCGCGTTCCCTTGTTGGAGGAAAAAACATGCGTCATCCATTAGTTATGGGTAACTGGAAGCTTAACGGCAGCACTCACATGGTTAACGAACTGATCGCCGCTCTGCGCAATGAGCTGAGCAGCGTAGACGGCTGTGGCGTCGCTATCGCACCGCCTGTGATGTACCTGGACCAGGCGAAACACGCACTGGCCGGCAGCCGCATTGCTCTGGGCGCTCAAAACGTAGACGTGAACCTGTCCGGCGCATTCACCGGTGAAGTTTCCGCCGACATGCTGAAAGATATCGGTGCGCAATACATCATCATCGGCCACTCCGAGCGTCGTACTTACCACAAAGAAACCGATGCAGCGATCGCCGAGAAATTTGCCGTGCTGAAAAAAGCCGGCCTGATCCCAGTGCTGTGCATCGGTGAAACCGACGCAGAAAACGAAGCGGGTAAAACCGAAGAAGTTTGTGCACGCCAGATCGACGCCGTGCTGAAAACTCAGGGCGCAGAAGCCTTCAAAGGCGCCGTTATCGCTTATGAGCCAATCTGGGCTATCGGTACCGGTAAATCCGCCACCCCTGCGCAGGCTCAGGCAGTACACAAATTTATCCGCGATCACATCGCCAAACAGGACGCTGCAGTAGCTGCAGAAGTGATCATCCAGTACGGCGGTTCTGTGAACGATAAAAATGCCGCCGAGCTGTTCACCCAGCCGGACATCGACGGCGCGCTGGTTGGCGGCGCCTCACTGAAAGCCGATGCTTTCGCTGTGATCGTCAAAGCCGCTGCCGCTGCTAAAAAAGCCTGATTTCTTTCTCTGGCTGTGACTAGTCCTGATATAGGTTGACACTTTTCAGCCGGATAACGCCCGATGAACCTCATCGGGCGTTTTATATTTTAGCGACAGGTGCGGCCGCCGTGTGTTGTAGATGTTCACCGATTCCCTGACCATCTTTCTTGCCTGCGCGATGTCTTCTGGCCTGCCGAGCAGGTATTCCGTTTTAAGTATCCCGTTTACCCGTTCCGCCAGCGCATTCTGATAACAGTCATACCCGTCCGTCATCGAGCAAGTGACACCATACTTCTGATGTAACGCCTGATATTCTTGCGAGCAGTACTGGATACCCCTGTCCGAGTGATGCACCAACGGCAGCGCCGAGCGTCTGCTGGCCAGCGCCATTTTGAACGCGCAGGCGACATGTCGTGTATGCAGACTGTCATGCACGTGATACCCCACGATTTTTCTCGACCAGGCATCCGTTATCAGGCTGACATACGCCGTTCCCGTTCTCAGCGGCAGGTAGGTGATATCTGCCACCCATACTTGTTCCGGACGGCTGGCTATTACCTGATTATCCCCCGCCTTCAGCAAGTTGGGATGGCGATAAAAACGATGATGACTCTGCGTCGTCTTGTGATACGCCCGTTTGGGCATCACCAGTAACCGTGCACAACGCAGGATACTGAACAGCCGGTCTCGCCCCACATGCAACGCTGGTTCGGGGCGTCGTCGCAACAGGTGATGCAGCTTACGCGCCCCTAACCGGGGCTGGTGCAAGCGGATAGCCATCACCTGTTCGATGAGATGCCGGGCCTGCTCCTCTCTGCCTGCTTCGCGTTGCAGGGACTGATACCACGCCTGTCGGCTGATACCCATCCATCGGCAAGCGCGCGTTACTGTGAGTCGCGGCGTTTGTGTTTGCGCGATAAGGCGGCTAACTGCTTTTTTGTCAGCGTGGCACCGAACTCGGTATTCATCACTTTGACGACGGCTTCGAAGAACTGGGCTTTAACCTCGGATTCAGCCAATTGCTGTTCGAGTTCCTTAATGCGCTGTTCGGGCGTCAGAGGGAGTTTAGGCATGTTGTCTCCGCACGTTCTGGTGGCAGGGGAGGTCCGCCAGTCAAACTGACCGTATTTACGCAGCCAGTTCATAACCGTGTGGCTGCCCTGAATACCGTAGCGGTCTTGCGCCTGACGGTAAGTCATCTCGCCTTTTTCGACCTGTTCGACGACGGCTAATTTAAAGGATAGAGAATAATCGCGTTGTGTGCGTTTAACATACTGGTTCATCACATTTTCCTCTGTGCGTGAGTAAAATGTGTCAACGCTATTCAGGACGGGTCACTGCTAAATAAAAAACCCCGGCTTGCCGGGGTTTTTTATTATTGTCATCAAGGCATCAGCGTTTGCTGATTTCGTCGAACACACCGCCGGTGGCGAAGTGTACCTTCTGTGCCTGAGTCCAACCGCCGAAGGTATCATCCACCGTGAACAGCTTCAGTTTCGGGAATTGCTCGGCAAACTTGGCCGCCACAGCCGCGTCACGCGGACGGTAGTAGTTTTTCGCCGCGATGGTTTGTCCTTCCGGCGTATACAGATATTTCAGGTAAGCCGTCGCCACATCACGGGTACCGCGCTTATCAACCACTTTATCCACCACCGAGACGGTCGGCTCCGCCAAAATCGATTCACTTGGGGTGATAATTTCAAACTTGTCTTTACCCAGCTCTTTCTCCGCCAGCAAAGCTTCGTTTTCCCAGGCGATCAGCACATCGCCAATACCACGCTCAACGAAGGTATTGGTTGAACCGCGTGCGCCGGAATCCAGCACTTCGACGTTCTTATACAGGTTTTTAACGAACTCCTGCGCTTTGGCCTGATCGTTATTGTTCTGGTGTAGTGCGTAACCCCAGGCCGCCAGATAGTTCCAGCGTGCACCCCCGGAAGTTTTCGGGTTCGGGGTGATCACCGAGACGCCCGGCTTAATCAGATCTGGCCAGTCGTGAATTTGTTTTGGGTTGCCTTTACGCACCAGAAATACAATGGTCGAGGTATAAGGTGCCGAGTTGTCCGGCAGGCGTTTGATCCAATCTTTATCGATGCGTCCGCGTTCGGCAATGGCATCCACGTCATAGGCTAGCGCCAGCGTGACCACATCGGCTTCAATGCCGTTAATCACCGAGGTCGCCTGCTTGCCGGAGCCGCCATGTGACTGACGTACCGTCACTTTATCGCCGGTCTGCTGCTGCCAATATTTACCGAATGCGGTGTTATATTCCTGATAGAACTCGCGTGTCGGGTCGTACGAAACGTTCAGCAATTGGATATCTTTCGCCATGGCGCCGGACGCCAACAGCATTATTGTCAGACCTACACCCCATTTACGCATACGCATCGACTCGCTCTCCCAGGAAAATTAATCACAACCTCAATCGGTTGATTTAGCATCAGAGCCTGCCAGAAACTTTCCCGCCAATTAAAGAATAAAAAATGTTGGGCTAGACGATTATGGAATATAACTACCACGGGCATAAAAAAAGCCTCCGCGTGCGGAGGCTTCTCGAGCTGAATTAATGCGGGATCAGTACAGCTTTTTCGCTGTATCCAGCCAGTCGCCCTTGAACGGACGCTTCATGTTTTCGATCGCATCGATGATGTCGTGGTGCACCATCTTCTCGTTCTGGATACCGACGCAACGACCGCCGTAGCCCTGCAGCAGCAACTCAATCGCGTAAGCGCCCATGCGGGAAGCCAGAATACGGTCATAAGCTACCGGCGAGCCGCCGCGCTGAATGTGGCCCAGCACGGTCGCGCGGGTTTCACGCTTGGTTTCTTGTTCGATATGGCGAGCCAACTCATCGATATCGCAGATGTGTTCGGTGATCGCCACAATCGCGTGTTTTTTGCCTTTGGCAATACCAGCCTTGATTTCGCAGACCAGGTCTTCGCGGTTGAACTCGGTTTCAGGCAATACGATAAATTCACAACCACCGGCAATCGCCGCCGCCAGGGTCAGATCGCCACAGTAGCGCCCCATCACTTCAACGATGGAAATACGCTGATGAGAAGATGAGGTATCGCGCAGACGGTCAATAGCTTCCACGACGGTTTCTAGCGCGGTGAAGAAGCCGATGGTGTAGTCGGTACCGGCCACATCGTTATCGATGGTGCCTGGCAGGCCGATACAAGGGAAACCTTCTTCCGTCAGGCGTTTGGCGCCCATATAGGAACCGTCGCCGCCGATCACCACCAGCGCGTCAATACCGCGGTTTTTCAGATTCTCAATTGCCTTGGCGCGTACGCTGTCGTCTCTGAACTCAGGGAAGCGGGCTGAACCGAGGAAAGTGCCGCCGCGATTGATCATATCGGACACGCTATAGCGGTCCAATTGTTCCATGCGATCTTCGTACAAGCCAAGGTAGCCATCGTAAATACCAAAAACTTCCAGACCTTCCGAAAGTGCAGCACGCACAACGCCGCGGATTGCAGCGTTCATACCCGGCGAATCACCGCCACTCGTCAGTACACCGATTTTCTTGATCATGACTACCTCTGAACTGTAGATGCAATTTCTTAAGAATTCTGTATTCGCCGATTGTCTTGAAACCTCTCCGGCTGCAGAAAACCAGCTTTACGGCTTTATTGCTGGATATTATAGCAAAAACACCCAGCTGAATTGATTCAAGTCACGCAATATTGCGGTAAAAAAGCGTCATGGCACGCGGAGCTAATGCCGTTATCTATCCGCTGTGCGAGTTCCCGTTGTCCTGCATTAATTATAGCTCCCAACGCCCCTGTCGGCCCGCGGGCACTACAGAACAAGGATCCTGATGGATAAGAACATCAGCCCCCGGGAAACGGTGCAACAGCGCCTGTTCCACCTGTTCAGCCAGAATATGCGCCTGCATCAGCGGTAACGCATCGTCCATCTCCAGGTGCAACTGAATAAAGCGCGTCGGTCCGGACTGACGGGTACGCAGGTCATGCGCGCCTTTGACCCCAGGCCATGAGGAGATCACGTCGATAATCGCCTGGCGCTCGTCGTCCGGCAATGCCCGGTCCAGCAGCGATTGCACAGCTTCATTGCCCATTCGCAGCGCGCTATAAAGAATGTAGACGCCGATTCCCAGTGCAAACAGCGCATCTGCCCGGTGAAAACCGTACCAGCTTAGCGCAAGCGCTATAAGAATAGCACCATTCATCATGACATCTGACTGATAATGCAGCATATCTGCTCGGACGGCCTGACTGCGAGTTTTTCTTACCACCCAACGCTGATAGGTGACCAACAGCAGGGTGCTGACCAACGCCACTATCGTCACGGCAATACCGATGCCAGGGTCACGCAAGGTTTCCGGTGAGTACAGATGCTGAAAACCGGTCAGAAATAAAAACAACGCCGAGCCAGAAATGAACATGCTTTGCGCCAGCGCCGCCAACGATTCGGCCTTGCCGTGCCCGAAAGTGTGCTCCTCATCGGCCGGCTGCAGTGAGTAACGTACCACCAGCAGGTTGGTCAGCGACGCGGCAATATCCACCAGCGAATCCACCAGCGCGGCCAACAGGCTCACCGAACCGGTGCGGTACCAGGCGACAATTTTGATCAGTAACAGCGTTGAGGCCAAAACGGTGGCCGCTAACGCGGCGGATTTAACCAAACGCGCATATTGCGGTTCCATAACCCATCCCGGTTAAACGTTCAGAGGGTCAGTATAACGGAATGATGAGCAAAAAAGCCCTTCAGATAACCGCCGCCAACGTAGTGCATATCGCGAAGGGATGTCGCCATATCGATGCAAACAATCCGTGCGACCGGCGCTAAACGTCGTCATGGTCCATACTCTGTGGTTTAACCTTGCAGAGTTGCCTGGCGGGCTATCAAGCTGTAATTGATGGATAAAAAAAACCCCGCCATCATGGCGGGGGAAGACAGGGATGGTGTCTATGGCAAGGAAAAAACAGGGGACTACTCAGTCGTACTTAACTTCTGGGCAGAAGTTTGCTGCAAACCAGAAATCTGTTGCTCCATCTGCTGCATGCGCTGCTGATGTTTCTGGTCTAAAACGCTTTTTTGCTGTGGTGTCAGCAGGTTATACATTTGGTTGCGTACCCGGGCCATTTCGACCTGACGCTTAACCTGCTGCTGGGCCATCTGTTCCGCCTGGGCATACACGGCGGCTTCATCAAATTTGTCTGCGGTCACCAGCTTATGCATGGCTTCCATTTCAGCTACATTGACACCTGGCAGATCGTGGCGCGCCTGGCGCATTAAATCGCGCATTTGCTGGCGCTGTTGCTCAGTCAGGCTGACACCGTCAAACATGTGGTGTTGGCCAGGTGTTCTGGTGGTCGCATCGTTTCCGGGAGTCGGTGCAGTTTCCGATGTAGTGTCGGCAGCGAACGCAGCGGTAGAACCTATTGCCAGCATTGATGCCATAACTAATGCGGTCACCTTACGCATTTCAACTCCTCGTGCTTTCTCACTTTGCGAATCAACGAGGAGCAGTGTACTGCTGCACCTGCAAACATGCGTCAGTGCATGTAAAACTACGTAAAGTCATGGAATGCCAACAGTTGATGACGTATTTTGCGTCAGGAGGTAAAACATAATGAATAAAATTCTGTTAGTTGACGACGACCGCGAGCTGACCTCGCTGTTAAAAGAACTGCTTGAAATGGAAGGCTTTACCATCGTGGTTGCTTACGATGGCGAACAGGCGTTGTCGCTACTGGACAGCTCCATCGATCTGCTACTGCTCGATATCATGATGCCGAAGAAAAACGGTATCGATACGTTGAAAGAGCTGCGTCAGCACCACCAGACGCCGGTCATCATGCTGACCGCCCGCGGCAGTGAACTTGACCGCGTATTGGGCCTCGAACTGGGCGCCGATGACTACCTGCCAAAACCCTTTAACGATCGCGAACTGGTGGCACGTATCCGTGCAATTCTGCGCCGTTCCAACTGGAGCGAACAACAGCAGAATGTCGATACCGGCGCACCAACGCTGGACGTAGACGGCCTGCAGCTCAATCCAGGTCGCCAGGAAGCCAGTTTCGACGGCCAAACGCTGGATCTCACCGGCACCGAATTTACCCTGCTGTACCTGCTGGCGCAGCACCTTGGTCAAGTGGTGTCACGCGAACTGCTGAGCCAGGAAGTACTGGGTAAACGGCTGACGCCTTTTGATCGCGCTATCGATATGCACATCTCCAACCTGCGACGTAAGTTGCCGAACCGCAAAGACGGTCATCCGTGGTTCAAAACGCTGCGTGGTCGGGGTTACTTAATGGTATCTGCAACATGATCAACAGTTTGACGGCACGCATCTTCGCCATTTTCTGGTTCACATTGGCCCTGGTGCTGATGTTGGTGTTGATGGTGCCCAAGTTAGACTCCCGCCAAATGACCTCGCTGCTGGACAGCGAACAGCGGCAGGGGCTGATGCTGGAACAACACGTCGAGGCCGAGTTGCAAAACGATCCGGCCAACGATCTGATGTGGTGGCGACGCTTATTCCGCGCCATTGAAAAATGGGCCCCGCCAGGGCAGCGCCTGCTGCTGGTCACCAGCGAAGGCCGGGTGATTGGCAACATGCAGCGCAACGAAATGCAGTTGGTGCGCAATTTTATCGGCCAATCCGATAACGCCGATCATCCGAAGAAGAAGAAATATGGCCGTGTCGAACTGGTCGGCCCTTTCTCGGTGCGGGATGGTGAAGACAACTACCAGCTGTACCTGATCCGCCCTGCCAACAGCCCACAATCCGATTTTATCAACCTGATGTTCGACCGGCCGCTGCTGCTGCTGATCGTCACTATGCTGATCAGCGCCCCCTTGCTGCTATGGCTGGCCTGGAGCCTGGCAAAACCGGCGCGCAAGCTGAAGAATGCGGCGGACGATGTCGCACGTGGCAACCTGAAACAGCATCCTGAGCTGGAGGCCGGGCCACAAGAGTTCCTGGCGACCGGCGCCAGTTTTAACCAAATGGTCAGCGCGTTGGAACGCATGATGACCGCTCAGCAACGGCTGATCTCCGATATTTCGCATGAGTTGCGCACGCCGCTGACCCGTTTGCAGCTGGCCACCGCATTAATGCGCCGTCGCCACGGCGAAGGGCACGAGCTGGCACGTATCGAAACCGAAGCACAGCGCCTGGACTCGATGATTAACGATTTACTGGTGTTGTCGCGTGGGCAACAGAAAAGTGAGTTGGTGCGTGAGCGCTTGCTGGCCAACGAACTGTGGGCCGACGTGCTGGACGACGCCAGCTTCGAAGCCGAACAAATGGGCAAACAGCTGGAGATCACCTCCCCTCCCGGCCCGTGGACCCTGTACGGTAACGCCGGTGCGCTGGATAGCGCGCTGGAAAATATCGTGCGTAATGCCCTGCGTTATTCGAACACCCATATTGCCGTGGCGTTCAGCGCAGACAACCAAGGCATCACCATTGTGGTCGACGACGACGGTCCCGGTGTCAGCGCGGAAGATCGCGAGCAAATATTCCGACCGTTCTATCGAACCGATGAAGCACGCGATCGCGCATCCGGCGGGACAGGTCTGGGCCTGGCCATCGTAGAGGCGGCGGTTAACCAGCACCGTGGCTGGGTGAAAGCGGAAGACAGTCCGCTCGGCGGCCTGCGTCTGGTGCTGTGGTTACCGCTCCACCAACGCTGATAGCCTAAGACAGGCCGGTAAGATTTTGCTATTCTGCGCCCCTCGTCATGAGGGGCTTTTTACATGCTGAACATCGTTTTATTCGAACCTGAAATTCCACCCAATACCGGCAATATCATCCGTCTGTGCGCCAATACCGGTTTTCAACTGCATCTGATAGAGCCAATGGGCTTCCCGTGGGATGATAAACGCCTGCGCCGCGCCGGGCTGGACTACCATGAATTCGCCAGTATCCGACGTCATGCCGACTACGCCGCCTTTATCGCCAGCGAAAATCCGCAGCGTCTGTTTGCCCTGACCACCAAAGGCACCCCGGCACACAGCGCAGTCAGCTACCAGGCTGGCGACTACCTGTTGTTCGGACCGGAAACTCGCGGTCTGCCCGCCGAGATCCTTGACGCCTTGCCGGCACAGCAGAAAATCCGCATCCCCATGCAGGCACAAAGCCGCAGCATGAACCTGTCCAATGCTGTCGCGGTAGTCGTGTACGAAGCCTGGCGGCAGTTGGACTACGCGGGCGCGCTGATTAAGTCTTAATCAATGACAACCGCTCCTGCGGAGACGATAATACTGAAAGGTTTCCTCTCCGGGGACATCGCATGGCTTTGGCTAAGAGCATTATTGCGCAGATACGCAGGCTCGAGCGCGCGCTGAATCAGGCGCTGCTGCGTTTGCAGGCCCCCTCAGACGTTGAGGCCTTGCACGACGTACGCATCAACCTGCAGCGTATCAGAAGTCTGCTGCGACCATTACGCGGTATCCCTGGCGTAACTGGCCTCAGCAGCGCTGCTGCCGACTTGGGAAAAATCACTACGCCGATACGCGATCTGGAAGTGCTGATCGCCGAACTGGAACTGCATCAGTTGGCATGGCAGGCCAATACGCGCAAAACCGAGCTGTACCGCCGCAAACTCGCGCTGATGTCACACCCGTTGCTGACCCATTTTCCCACTCTGCTACATACCTGGCCAAAAATCTTTCACCGAACTCAACCCCGACACATCAAACGTCGTGTTGCCCTCCGCCTGCGCCTCCAGGTAAAACAGCTACGCCTGGCATTGGCCGACATACATTACGATCGGCACCAACTGCGCCTGCTGGTTAAGCGTCTGCGTTATGTTGCCGAAGCCTATTCTCAACTCTCCCTCATCACGCCTGAAACCGTCGCCAGCCTGAAAACGGCACAAAGCGCACTCGGAGATTGGCACGATCGTTTTGTCTGGTGCCAGCAGGCCGAAAACCAGCAAGATCTCTGGCCGCTGTTGCCGCAGTGGCAAATGGCGCTGGAGACGACGCGGGAGCAAGCAGAAAAGGCACTGCTTTCACTTTCGCGAACGCTGAGTGCCTAAAACCAGCGGCGTATCACGATACTGTCAAAAGAATGCAGAAACAGGGCACGGCGAGCGCCGAAAACATTCACTGCCCCGGAGGATAATAAGCTATGTTTTGTAAGGGTAATCGACATTCATCATAGGAAATCGTATGAAAAAACAACGTTTGGGCGTTGCCATGGCGGTTTTGGCAGCGGGCCTGTTACTGGCGGGCTGTTCGTCCAAAGTAACCAAAACGGATCAGTACTCGGGATTCCTGTCTGACTACAGCAAACTGCAGGAAACCACATCACCAAGCGGCCACAAAACGCTGCGCTGGATCGACCCAAGCTACAAAGAGTCCAACTACCGCGGCCTGTATTTTGAGCCAGTAGTCTATTTCCCTGCTGAAAAACCGACGACGCGCGTTAGCCAAGATACGCTGAATAAAATAAAGGCTTACGCTTCTCAGCGGATTAAAACCGCGCTTCAAGATCGCTTTACCGTACTCAATAGTCCGGCCGGATCACGCGTGCTGGTGGCTAAACTCGCCATCACCGCAGTGTCTGCAGAAAACGAAGATATGAAATTCTATGAGGTGGTACCGGTCGCGGCTGTGGTTGCCAGCACCATGGCGGCCAGCGGTCACAGAACCCAAAACACCACGCTGTATATCGAAGGTGAATTGATCGATCAGGACACCGGCAAAACGGTGCTGGAAGTCGCTCGTAAAGCCTATGGTAAAACCGTCAGCAACGACAGCTCACCGGTAACAGCGGAAGACGTCAAAGCAGCGATCGACGACATGGTTAAAGACATCACCAACTTCCCTAAACAGGGTTAACCCTGCGAAGAAACAAATCAGGGGAGCCAAAGCTCCCCCGATTTTATTCGTCAACTCAGCGGATTAAATCCCGTCACCGTATTCAAAGCCGTGATTGGTACCGTTGAAGTACTGGTCCATATCCATCGACGGCGTATCGCTTTCTGGCCGGCCGACGAGGCGTGCAGGCACGCCCGCGGCGGTCGTATGCGCAGGTACAGACTGCAGCACCACCGAGCCAGCACCGATTTTAGCGCCTTTACCCACTTCGATATTGCCGAGAATTTTAGCCCCGGCGCCAATCATTACGCCCTCACGGATCTTCGGATGGCGATCGCCGCTGGTCTTTCCGGTACCACCAAGGGTAACCGACTGCAGAATAGACACGTTATTTTCTACTACGGCAGTTTCACCGATCACGATACCAGTAGCGTGGTCAAGCATAATGCCGCAGCCAATCGTGGCCGCCGGGTGGATGTCCACGCCGAAAGCGACCGAAATCTGATTCTGCAGATATATCGCCAATGCCTGCCGCCCCTGCAGCCACAGCCAGTGGCCGATACGGTAGGCCTGCAGCGCATGAAAACCTTTCAGGTACAGCAGCGGCGTTGAATATTTATCTACCGCCGGGTCTCGCAGGCGCACGGCCAGGATGTCACGGGCGGCCGAAGCGATCATTTGCTGGTCGGCTAAGTAGGCGTCTTCCACCACTTCACGCACCGCAATGGCCGGCATAATGGGATTTGCCAGCTTGTTTGCCAGAATATAGCTGAGCGCACCGCCCAGGTTATCGTGCTTGAGCAACGTCGCATGATAAAAGCTAGCCAGCATCGGTTCACACTCAGCCAGCTCTCTCGCCTCTGATTTAATGCTATTCCAGACCTGCTCTAACTCTTCTGACGACATCAGGTTCCTCTCCGCCTTGCAAAACAGGCTGCCTCATCGCATAGCAATCAGGCAGCCCAATTCAGTTGCCGGGGTCAGCATGCCGCCCCGCATTCTATTTTATAGGTCAAGCGTTGTGTTTTTCGTCTTTTCTGGTCCGCCCCAACAGGCTTAGTGCAGCCTCGCGGGCATCTTTATGGCAGTACAGCACCTGGTAAATCTGTTCGGTAATCGGCATTTCAACGCCGTGCCGCTGCGCCAACGCCAATACCTCTTTGGTATTACGATAGCCTTCGACCACCTGACCTATACTGTCCTGCGCTTCCTGCACGCCTTTTCCCTGCCCCAGCATAATACCGAAGCGGCGGTTGCGCGATTGGTTATCGGTGCAGGTTAACACCAGATCGCCCAGCCCTGCCATGCCCATGAAGGTCGAAGGATCGGCACCCAGCGCAGAGCCAAGGCGTGTCATTTCCGTCAAGCCGCGGGTAATCAATGCGGTACGGGCATTGGCACCAAACCCGATACCGTCTGACATCCCAGCGCCAATGGCAATCACGTTTTTCACTGCCCCGCCCAACTGCACGCCGATAAAATCGGGGTTGCTGTAGACGCGGAAACTTTTTCCGCAGTGCAGCAACTGCTGCAAGTCATCGGCGAACTGCGCATCGGTAGAGGCCAACGCAATGGCGGTAGGCAGCCCGGCAGCCAGCTCTTTGGCGAACGTCGGTCCGGAGACCACCGCCAGCGGAATGGCTTCGCCCAGTGCTTCGCGCGCCACGTCCTGCAACAGCCGACCGGTTTCTGCCTCCAGCCCTTTGGTCGCCCAAACGATACGGGCATCCGGCCGCAAATGCGGTTTCAACTGGCGTAGCACATCACCGAATACATGGCTTGGCACCACCACCAGCACGTCGCGGCTGGCCGCCAGCGCACGGGCCAAATCGGCTTCAAGCAACAGCGTATCGGGGAAGGTGACGTCGGGAAGAAAGGCCTGATTGCAGCGATCGTGCTGCATTTTTTGAATCTGCTCGGGG
The DNA here is from genome assembly GCF_046531865.1 of Serratia sp. AXJ-M. Taxonomy (NCBI): domain Bacteria; kingdom Pseudomonadati; phylum Pseudomonadota; class Gammaproteobacteria; order Enterobacterales; family Yersiniaceae; genus Serratia; species Serratia sp. AXJ-M. Next base: position 5,155,073 of record NZ_CP059394.1, read on the forward strand.
TTATGGCCCCAGAGCACCACGGAGTGGCCGTTACGCGCCAGCGTAATAGCTAATGCGGTGCCGTACGAGCCGGCACCGATCACTGTCATTGAAGCATTGACGCTGTTCATCAGGCATCCTGATGTGGTGCGGCACCTTCGCCTTCCGCCTGCTGCTGCAGATAGTTCATGAACAGCGCGTCAAAGTTAACCGGTGCCAGGTTCAGCTGCGGGAATGTACCGCGAGAAACCAGGCTGGTGATGCACTCACGCGCATACGGGAACAGAATGTTCGGGCAGTATGCGCCCAGGCAATGCGCCAGCTGCGTGCCGTCGATGCCCGCTACGGAGAAGATGCCCGCCTGCTGCACTTCACACAGGAACGCAGTTTCTTCGCCCAGAGACGCCGTCACGGTTACGCGCAGTACAACCTCATACACTTCGTCAGCCAACTGGCTGGAAGCGGTATCTAGATCCAGTTTAACTTCTGGCTGCCATTCCTGCTGGAAAACCTGCGGCGCTTTTGGCGCTTCGAAGGAGATATCCTTGGTGTAAATGCGCTGAATCTGGAAAGCCATCTCTGTGCTGTTTTGTTCTGACATGTGTGTAATACCCTTGGTTAAACGTCCTTATTGACACTCAGTAACTGGTAGCGGCCCGCTTAAAGCAGCGGATCCAGACCACCACGAGCATCGAGTTCATATAAATCATCGCAGCCGCCGATATGTTGGCCATCGATGAAAATCTGAGGCACGGTGGTGCGCCCACTGCGCGCAATCATCGCTTCGCGTTTTTCATTATCGCCATCGATGGCGATTTCGTTAAACGCGGCGCCCTTGCTGTTCAGCAGCGCTTTAGCGCGATGGCAGAACGGGCAGGTCGCTTTGGTGTAGATATCAATGTTAGCCATGGATTACCACCTCAACTACGTTAAACAATTACTTACCGCGTACTAATGGCAGGTTTTCCCCGCTCCAGCCGGCAATCCCGTCCTTCAGCGTGGTGACATTTTCGAAACCCGCCTTGTGCAGGTTTTCTGCCGGCTCGCGGGAAGTGGTGCCGTTGGCACACACCACGATGATCGGCTGAGCCTTGTGTTTTTCCAGCTCGCCCAGGTTGCCGCTTTTGATTTCGCTGGCGGTCAGGTTAATCGCGTTGGCCAAGTGGCCTCTGCGGAAATCATCACGGCTGCGGGTATCCACCACAACGGCATCTTCTTTATTAATCAGTCGGGTGGCTTCACCACGGGTGATCTCTTTCACCTTGGAGAAACTGCTCTTGAAGGTCATGACGATCACCGCAACCAGCAGGGCGATCCAGGCCAGGCTCAGTATGGGATGCTTGCTAACGAATTGCATAATTTCTTGCAGCATGGGGTGTAACAACTCCCGTCAGTTTAAGGAAAAAATAACTCAAGGTTCCAGAGTATACCTGCCGAGTGCAGCAAATACAGCCAATAAGCAAGCGCTAGTGCAGAAACTGCGGGCTACGCTGAGAAATTCTCTGCGCCACAGCCTAAAAGCCGCCCTTGTTGACCGCAACTTTGATCTCTCTGGGCTCTTTTTAACCGTCGGCGTTGTAAAATCGGTCGGTTTTTAGGGTGAATAGCCATCACTCCGGCATCGGGCAGATGGCTATTCACAACTTAAAATTCATAACGAGGTTAATGCAATGTCGAGCAACAAAAAACCGATGGTACTGGTGATCCTGGACGGCTACGGCCACCGTGAGGAGCAACAGGACAACGCCATTGTGAACGCCAAAACGCCGGTGATGGATCGCCTGTGGCAACAACAGCCGCATACTCTTATCGCCGCATCCGGGCTGGATGTCGGCCTGCCTGACGGTCAGATGGGCAACTCGGAAGTCGGCCACGTCAACCTGGGGGCCGGGCGCATCGTTTATCAGGATCTGACCCGGTTGGATAAAGAAATCAAAGAAGGCGATTTCTTCGTTAACCCAACGCTGACGGCGGCGGTCGACAAGGCCGTGCAGGCCGGCAAAGCAGTGCATATCATGGGGTTGCTGTCGCCGGGCGGCGTGCACAGCCACGAAGACCATATTCTGGCCATGATTGAACTGGCTGCGCAGCGCGGTGCCAAAGCCGTTTACCTGCATGCCTTCCTCGACGGTCGCGATACCCCGCCACGCAGTGCTGAACCCTCCTTGCAACGCTTTAGCGATGCCTTTGCCAGCCTCGGCTGCGGGCGTATCGCATCGCTGATCGGCCGTTACTACGCCATGGACCGCGACAACCGCTGGGATCGCGTTCAACTGGCTTATGATTTACTGACCCAGGCCAAGGGCGACTTTGTCGCCGACAACGCCGTTGCTGCCCTGCAGGCCGCTTACCAGCGCGGCGAGAACGACGAGTTCGTCAAGCCGACCGTTCTCCAGACTGCCGGGGAGGCCACGGCCGAACTGCACGACGGCGACGCACTGATTTTCATGAACTTCCGCGCCGATCGCGCACGCCAGATCGTTCGTGCCTTCGTAAATGCGGATTTCGACGGTTTCCCACGCGCCAAAGTCATCAACTTTGGTGATTTCGTGATGCTGACCGAATACGCGGCCGACATCAAAGTTCCCTGCGCCTATCCGCCGGCATCGTTGAACAACACCTTCGGCGAATGGTTAATGAAGCACGACAAAACCCAGCTGCGCATTTCGGAAACCGAAAAATACGCCCACGTCACCTTCTTCTATAATGGCGGCGTTGAAGAGCCGTTTGCCGGGGAAGAACGTGTGCTGATCAACTCACCGAAGGTCGCGACCTACGATCTGCAGCCAGAAATGAGCGCCGCCGAACTGACCGACAAACTGCTGACCGCCATTAACAGCGGCAAGTACGACGCCATCATCTGCAACTATCCAAATGGCGATATGGTGGGTCATACCGGGGTTTACGACGCGGCAGTGAAAGCGGTGGAAACGCTGGACGGCTGCATCGCCCAGGTCGTCGAAGCGGTGAAAGCCGTCGACGGGCAACTGCTGATCACCGCCGACCACGGTAATGCCGAGCAAATGCGCGATCCGGCGACCGGTCAGGCGCACACCGCCCACACCAGCCTTCCGGTACCGCTGATTTACATCGGCAAGCCTGCCCGCGCAGTCAACGGCGGCAAGCTTTCGGACATCGCGCCGACCATGCTGACGCTGATGGGAATGGAAATCCCGCAAGAGATGACTGGTAAGCCGCTGTTCATCGTGGAATAATCCTTCCCTATGAGGGAAAAGGCGTTTTTTGCACTATCAAGGGTAACCCGAAGCGCAAACCCAGGCAGCCAGCCGCTGCCTGAACGCACCGCGCCAAGGAAGTTAACCACCCTGTGCGCCAGCGTATTTTACGCTGGCGTCTTGTTGTTGCCGTTAGCCAGCCAGGCGGCGGAAGACAATAAATCCCAGCTCAAAGACATCCAGCAAAGCATCGCCGAGAAAGAAAAGGCGGTTAAGCAGCAGCAGCAACAGCGCAGCTCATTGCAGGATCAGCTTAAGCAGCAAGAAAAAACCATCGCGCAGGCCAGCCGCCTGCTGCGTGACACCCAAAGCACATTGAGCCAACTGGGGAAAGATATCTCCGGCCTGAATGCCTCAATCGCCAAGCTGCAAAAGCAGCAATCCACCCAGCAGGAAATCCTCGCAAAACAGCTCGATGCCGCCTTCCGCCAGGGCCAGCACAGCGCCGTGCAATTGATCCTCAGTGGTGAGGAGAGCCAGCGTAGCGAGCGTATTTTGGCTTACTTCGGCTACCTGAACGACGCGCGTCAGCAAACCATTGAAGAACTGAAGCAAACCCGCGCCGAGCTGGCAAAGCAAAAAACCACGCTGGTGGCCAAGCAGGGCCAACAGAAATCGCTGCTAGGCGAACAACAAACGCAGCAGCAGAAGCTGGAGCAGGCACGCGGTGCACGTAAGAAAACGCTGACCGCGCTGGAAGCCTCGCTGGAAAAAGATCAGCAGCGTCTGGTGGAACTGCGCCAGAACGAAACCCGCATGCGCGACAAGATTGCCCGGGCCGAACGAGAAGCCCGTGCCCGAGCGGAACGCGAAGCGCGTGAGGCCGCCAAGGTTCGCGAGCAGGTTCGCGTCAAAGAACAGCAGGCGAAGAAAACCGGCACCAGCTATAAGCCAAGCGAAGCCGACCGCTCACTGATGGCCCGTACCGGCGGTCTTGGCAGACCGGGGGGGCAGGCAATCTGGCCGGTCCGCGGCCGCACATTGCATGGTTTCGGTGAACAGCTGCAAGGTGAACTACGCTGGAAAGGCATGGTGATCTCCGCCGCCGAAGGCAGCGAAGTGAAAGCTATCGCCGACGGCCGCGTGCTGCTGGCCGACTGGCTGCAGGGCTATGGCCTGGTTGTCGTCATCGAACACGGTAAGGGTGACATGAGCCTGTACGGCTACAACCAAAGTGCACTGGTCAACGTCGGGGCACAGGTGCGCGCCGGCCAACCGATAGCCCTGGTAGGCACCAGCGGAGGCCAGGGAACGCCATCGCTCTATTTCGAAATTCGTCGCCAGGGTCAGGCCGTTAACCCACTACCGTGGTTGGGAAGATAGATTTGCGCTATAACAAAATCCATACTGCCGTCTTGATTGGCTGTCTGCTGCAGGTCTGCGCCGCACAGGCAGGGAAACTCTCCATCGTCATCGATGACGTGGGCTACCGCCCGCACGAAGAAGGTGCGGTGCTGCAAATGCCGACGGCCATCTCCGTTGCAGTGCTGCCCAACGCCCCCCATGCCCGCTTAATGGCCACCCGCGCCCACAGTCAGGGCCGGGAAGTACTGATCCATATGCCGATGGCGCCGCTCAGTAAGCAACCGCTGGAGCGTGACACGCTACAGCCTTCCATGAGCAGCGAAGAGATCCAGCGCATTATCCGCAATGCGGTCAATAATGTGCCCTATGCGGTAGGTATGAATAACCACATGGGCAGCGCCATGACCTCCAGCTTGCCCGGCATGCAAAAAGTCATGCAGGCGCTCGACAGCTATCAGCTCTATTTCCTCGACAGCATGACCATCGGCAACAGCCAGGCCACCCGAGCGGCGGCCGGCACCCATGTGAAGGTGATCAAGCGTAAGGTGTTCCTGGACGATACGGCCAGCGAAGCCGATATTCGCCGCCAGTTCAACCGGGCGGTCGAATTGGCACGGCGCAACGGTTCCGCTATTGCCATTGGCCACCCGCGGCCGGCGACGGTGAAAGTGCTGCAGCAAATGCTGCCTACGCTGCCAAGCGACATCGTGCTGGTGAAACCCAGCTCGCTGCTGAACGAACCACAGGGCGGCGGTAGTGGCGGCAGCTATGTTCCACCACCGGTCAAACCGCAGAAACCGCAGCCGAAGAACCCGTTCAATGGCGGGATCAAGCAGTGTAAGGTCAAGTTGCCGAAGGAAAAAGTCAACGCGGGCAAGGTCATGAGTGTGATCGGCGAAAGCGTGACCCAGTCGCCGGCCGTGACCTTCATTAAACGTCAGTGGCAACGCTGGACGGACTCAACGCCAGACAAACCTAAAGCATAAAATCAGGGCCGGAATTCCGGCCCTTTTTACTGTTAATCCCAGCTCAAAATCACTTTCCCGGACTGGCCGGAACGCATGGCATCAAAGCCCTGCTGGAATTGGTCGATCGAGAAACGGTGAGTAATGATAGGCGTCAGATCCAAACCAGACTGAATCAGCGCCGCCATCTTATACCAGGTTTCAAACATCTCACGACCGTAAATCCCTTTGATAAACAGCCCTTTGAAGATCACCTGATTCCAGTCGATCGACATATCCGACGGTGGAATACCCAGCATGGCAATACGCCCACCGTGGTTCATCGCATTGAGCAACGAACGAAACGCCGGTGGCGCACCGGACATTTCCAGCCCAACGTCAAACCCTTCGGTCATGCCCAACTCGGCCATCACGTCGTTCAGGTTTTCTTTGCTGACGTTCACCGCACGGGTCACGCCCATTTTACGCGCCAGATCCAAACGGTATTCGTTAACGTCGGTAATCACCACGTGGCGAGCGCCAACGTGCTTACATACCGCTGCGGCCATGATGCCAATCGGGCCGGCGCCGGAAACCAGCACGTCTTCGCCCACCAAATCAAACGACAGCGCGGTGTGCACCGCATTGCCGAACGGGTCGAAGATTGACGCCAGTTCATCGGAGATATTGTCCGGGATCTTGAAGGCATTGAACGCCGGGATCACCAGATACTCAGCAAACGACCCTGGACGGTTCACGCCCACACCGGTGGTGTTGCGACACAGGTGCGTGCGGCCACCCCGGCAGTTGCGGCAATGGCCGCAGGTGATATGGCCTTCGCCTGAAACGCGGTCGCCGACGTTGAACCCTTTGACTTCCTGGCCGATGGCAACCACTTCACCCACGTATTCGTGGCCGACGACCATAGGCACCGGGATGGTTTTCTGTGACCATTCATCCCAGTTATAGATATGAACATCGGTACCGCAGATCGCGGTTTTACGGATTTTAATCATGATGTCGTTATGACCCAGCTCCGGCTGAGGCACATCGGTCATCCAAATCCCTTCTTCCGCTTTCAGTTTTGACAATGCTTTCATGGTTTTACCTTATGCAATAACGCCAAGATCTTTACCGATACGAATGAACGCCGCAACAGCACGCTCAATTTGCTCCGGGGTATGATCGGCAGACATCTGGGTACGGATGCGTGCCTGGCCTTTCGGCACCACCGGATAGAAGAAACCTGTTACATAGATGCCTTCCTTGAGCAACGCATTGGCGAATTCCTGCGCCAGTTTTGCTTCACCCAACATCACCGGGATGATGGCGTGATCGGCCCCGGCCAGCTCAAAGCCCGCCGCGGTCATTTTTTCACGGAACAGGCTCGCATTGGCCCACAGGCGATCGCGCAGTGCATCGCCCTCTTCCAGCAATTCCAATACTTTGATCGACGCTGCAACAATCGCCGGCGCCAGCGAGTTGGAGAACAGATAAGGGCGCGACCGCTGACGCAGCCACTCCACAACCTCTTTCTTCGCCGCGGTATAGCCGCCGGAAGCGCCGCCCAACGCCTTGCCCAAGGTACCGGTAATGATGTCGACGCGCCCCATCACTTCGCAATACTCGTGGGTGCCACGCCCGTTGGCGCCAACGAAACCAACCGCGTGGGAGTCATCCACCATCACCAACGCCTGATATTGGTCCGCCAGATCGCACACGCCTTTCAGGTTGGCGATCACGCCGTCCATGGAGAACACGCCGTCGGTGGCGATCATGATGTGCCGTGCGCCATCAGCCTTGGCCTGCTTCAGCTGTGCGGCCAATTCAGTCATATCGTTGTTGGCGTAGCGATAGCGCTTCGCCTTGCACAAGCGGACACCGTCGATGATCGAAGCATGGTTCAACGCATCAGAGATAATGGCGTCTTCCGGACCCAGCAGGGTTTCGAACAGACCCCCGTTGGCGTCAAAACAAGAGGAATACAGGATGGCGTCTTCCATCCCGAGGAAATCGGCCAGCTTTTTTTCCAGCTGTTTATGGCTATCCTGGGTGCCACAAATAAAGCGCACCGACGCCATGCCGAAACCGTGGCTGTCCATACCGGCCTTGGCCGCCGCGATCATCGCCGGGTGGTTAGCCAGGCCCAGGTAGTTGTTGGCGCAGAAATTGATCACATGGCTGCCGTCGGCTACGGCGATATCAGCCTGCTGAGCGGTAGTAATAATGCGCTCTTCTTTGAACAATCCCTCGCTACGGGTGGTCTCAAGTTGTTGTTCCAACTGCTGATAAAAAGACGCGGACATTCGGTTATCTCCAGGATTGGGCTGTTTTCAACATATTTTACTGATTTGTAACCAAACTGACGAGAATCAGCGGGAGAGAATATGAAAATTGCAGCAGATATCACGGCAAAGTACTGCAGTGCTCGACATCACGGGATATTCAGAGCCCGTCCGATGTTTGCAGCGGCATGAAATGCTATTATAAGCGGCATTGAGCGTGGGACACCGTGTCCCACCGGGCAGAATAACAGGGGTAACCCAATGATTATCGTCACTGGTGGCGCCGGCATGATCGGCAGCAATATCATTAAAGCGCTGAATGACACAGGGTATCGCGATATCCTGGTGGTAGATAACCTGAAAGATGGCACCAAATTCGCCAACCTGGTCGATCTCGACATCGCCGACTATATCGACAAAGAAGATTTCATCGCCAATATCGTGGCCGGTGACGATCTGGGTGAAATCGACGCGGTTTTCCACGAAGGTGCCTGCTCGTCCACCACCGAGTGGGACGGCAAGTACATGATGGACAACAACTATCAGTACTCTAAAGATCTGCTGCACTACTGCCTGGATCGCGAAATTCCGTTCCTGTACGCCTCTTCTGCAGCCACCTACGGCGGTCGTGAAGAGTTTATCGAAGAGCGCCAGTTTGAAGAGCCGCTGAACGTCTACGGCTACTCGAAATTCCTGTTCGACCAGTACGTGCGTGAAATTCTGCCGGAGGCAGACTCACAGATCTGCGGCTTCCGTTACTTCAACGTCTACGGCCCGCGCGAAGGCCACAAGGGCAGCATGGCCAGCGTGGCATTCCACCTGAACAGCCAGATCAACCGCGGCGAGAACCCGAAACTGTTCGACGGCAGCCAGAACTTCAAGCGTGATTTCATCTACGTCGGCGACGTAGCGGCAGTGAACCTGTGGTTCTGGAAAAGCGGCGTCTCCGGCATCTTCAACTGCGGCACCGGCCGTGCGGAAACCTTCCAGGCGGTGGCCGACGCGGTAGTCGACTTCCATCAGAAAGGCGCAGTGGAAAACATCCCGTTCCCGGAAAAACTCAAAGGTCGTTATCAGGCGTTTACCCAGGCCGACCTGACCAAGCTGCGCGCCGCCGGCTATGACGCACCGTTCAAAACGGTCGCCGAAGGCGTGAAAGAGTACATGGCCTGGTTGAACCGCACCGCCTAAGCTGAAGGAACAAACGTAGGGTATGAAAATACTGGTTATCGGCCCTTCATGGGTTGGCGATATGATGATGTCGCAAAGTCTCTACCGCACCCTGAAGGCCGAGCACCCGACGGCAGAAATTGATGTGATGGCGCCGGCCTGGTGCCGTCCATTGCTGGCGCGTATGCCGGAGGTCAACCAGGCCCTGTCGATGCCGTTAGGCCACGGCGCATTGGCACTCGGTGAGCGTCGACGTCTCGGGCATGCCCTGCGCGCTAACGGATACGATCGCGCTTATGTGCTGCCGAACTCCTTCAAATCTGCGCTGGTGCCCTTCTTTGCCCAGGTGCCACGGCGCGTTGGTTGGCGCGGGGAAATGCGCTATGGCCTGCTGAATGATATTCGCGTACTGGACAAGGCCGCCTTCCCGCTGATGGTGCAGCGTTATGTCGCGCTAGCCTATGACAAGCAACGTATTCAACGCGCAGAAGATCTGCCGCAGCCGCTACTGTGGCCGCAACTGCAGGTCAGCGACGAAGAGATTGCCGAAACTACCGCCGCCTTCAACCTGACCGATCATCGGCCGATCATCGGCTTTTGCCCCGGCGCCGAGTTCGGTCCGGCCAAACGCTGGCCGCATTATCACTATGCCGCTCTGGCACAGAAGCTGATCGATCAGGGTTATCAAATCGCCCTGTTCGGTTCCGCCAAGGATAACGAGGCGGGCGAACAGATCCGCGCTGCGCTGGATGACGACGCCCGCGGCTTTTGCATGAACCTGGCTGGGGAAACTCAGCTGGAGCAAGCGGTGATCCTGTTGGCCTCCTGTTCGGCCGTGGTCAGTAACGACTCAGGTTTGATGCACGTTGCGGCGGCGTTGAATAAACCGCTGATAGCCTTGTACGGCCCGAGCAGCCCGGACTTCACGCCGCCGCTGTCCGACAAGGCCAAAGTGATCCGCTTAATTAGCGGTTACCATAAGATACGCAAAGGCGATGCCGATCAGGGTTACCATCAAAGCCTGATCGATATTCAGCCACAGCAGGTGTTGGACGCGCTGACGCCGTTACTTGCCGCCAGCGAGGAATAAGCATGCAGGTGTTGATTGTAAAAACCTCTTCCATGGGAGATGTACTCCACACGCTACCTGCGCTCACCGACGCCATGCAGGCCATTCCCGGTATTCGCTTTGATTGGGTGGTTGAGGAAAACTTCAGCCAAATCCCCACCTGGCATCCGGCGGTGGACCGTGTGATCCCAGTGGCGATACGCCGCTGGCGCAAAAACTGGTTTGGCAGTGAAACTCGCCAGCAACGCTGCGACTTTAAACGCGTGGTGCAGGAGCGAAATTACGACGCGGTGATCGACGCCCAGGGGTTAATCAAAAGCGCCGCGCTGATCACTCGCATCGCCAAAGGCAGCAAACACGGTCAGGACAGCAAAAGCGCCCGTGAGCCCTTCGCCAGCTGGTTCTACAACCACCGCTACGATATCGACAAACAGCAACATGCCGTTGAGCGTACGCGCGAGCTGTTTGCCAAAAGCCTGGGCTATGAAAAACCCGACAGCGTCGGCGATTACGCCATTGCGGCCCGCTTTCTCAGCCATCTGCCGGCCGATGCTGGCCAGTATCTGGTGTTTTTGCATGCTACCACCCGCGATGAGAAGCACTGGCCGGAAACACACTGGCGCGATCTGATCGCGTTAACTGAGCCAACCGGTTTGAAGATCAAACTACCGTGGGGCGCAGAGCACGAGCGTCAACGCGCACTGCGTCTGGCGGAAGGTTTCCCGCACGTCGAGGTTTTACCCAAGCTCAGTCTGCAGCAGGTGGCCGAAGTGCTGGCCGGTGCGAAATGCGTGGTCTCGGTTGATACCGGCCTTAGCCACCTGACCGCCGCGCTAGACAGGCCGAATATCACGCTGTTTGGTCCCACCGATCCAGGATTGATCGGTGGTTACGGTCAGAATCAACATTCTCTGATTTCCCCAGAAAAAAGCATGGCGACGCTCTCCGCCGGTTCAGTCTGGGCCGAGTTGCAAAAGGTTATTGGATGAAAAAGCTGCACGTTATCAATTTAGGGAAGATGGGTGGCGTCGAACGCCTGTTCCTGCAGTATATCAACGACACTACCGACGGCAGTAACGAGGTGATTTGCATCAGTAGCGAGGTCGGTGAAGAGATCCGCCGGCAAATGCCTGACCAAAAAGTTACCTTTGCCAACCGGCTGGTGAACGCTTTGCCACTGCGCTGCCCGCAGTTTTTACGCAAATACCTGCTGAAAAGCAAAATCGAAAAGGCCAATGCCGACGTGGTCATCGTTTGGGATCTGGTACCCGGTCTGGCCGCCAAACCGAAACGCGGTAAGCTGGTTTACTACGATCACGGTTGTTCATGGCGCTACCCGAAGAATCACAAAACCTTGCGTTTTCTCGCCATGCTGGACGGGGTGATATCGGCTTCATTTGCCTCAAAACGGGTGATGGAACTGCGCTTTAATTTGCCCTGTCCGAATCACGTGGTGATCAACCGACTGAAAACGCCCTCCGGTATCAGCGATAGCCTGAAACCACTCAGCAAGCCGATCAGAATAGGCACCGCCTCTCGCCTGGTCAGCCTGAAAGGCATCAGCGTGTCGTTACTGATGATGCAGGAACTGCTGCGCCGCGGGCATGATGTCACTCTGGAAATTGCAGGCAAGGGACCCGACAGGGCAGAATTTGAAGCCTTGGCGGAAAAGCTCGAGCTGGGCGACCGGGTCATCTTCAGCGGTTTTCAGGATAACGTTGCGGATTTCTTCAACCGCACACATATCTATATGAGTACGCCGATCACCGAGCCCTTCGGCTTATCCTGTATGGAAGCGTTGTATTTCGGCGTGCCGGTCATATTCCCGCAGGTCGATGGTCAGCCAGAGGTGATCAAAGATGGGCACTGCGGTATTGGCTTGCTCCCCTCGGTAACGATTGATGAACATCAACGGCTAACGGGTATCAAGGTGGATTTCCCTCACGATGTCTATGATCCACTCAGCGATACCTTGGTCATGCCGAAACTGCTGTCACATCTTGAGTGCGCAGATGCAGTGGAAAAGCTGATAGTGCCGGAAACATATCAAAGTATGAGTCAAAATGCGCAGCGTTACCCGGTTGAACATTTCAGCTACGCTATGTTCAAAACAGAATTTGACGACGCGCTGAAATCATTTACTGCTTAACATTAATGCGAGCCGGAAACCCAGCCCCATGCAACTACTCAAAGAAACCACACCGCACCCTGTCTTCAGTTATCTGATCTATTTGGGATGCGCTATCGCGTTTTGTACTATCCCCTTCGGTTCCGACACCGGGCGCAATCTTTTTTATGTCGCCAGCTATATCTCATTTATCGCCGTGTGTTTAAACCTGAAGTATTACTTTAAAAACAAAAAAAACCTTATCGTACCCGTTCTGTTTTTCTGCGTAGGCATGGGGAGCATTTTCTGGTTGCAGCACTTTAAACAACCGGGCGATTACATCAATATTTACCGCTCATACATGTCGACCGGCAAGCTGCAGATCGCCACCGCCTTTATTCTGCTGATTGCGTTAAATGAACGCCTTTGCATGCAACGCGCCTTTATTGTTATTGCGTTGGTGACGGGTATTGCGGTCAACGGTTATTCCCTTTATCAGGGCTTGTGGCTGGATATTGGCCGCGTAGAGATTAACTTCGATCGCGCTACCGTTGCCGCCTATTTGATTACCGCCATCAATCTGGTCATGCTGCAGGCAATTCTGATGCTGCGAACGAAATACCGCATTCCGCTCTATATCATCGGCTTTCTGGTCACCTTATCCACGCTGGTGCTGACCGGCACCCGGGCGGCGATGCTGGTCTACCCGGTCGCGGTAGGCCTGTCGATACTGGCGACAAAAAACCTGATTTCCCATAAGCACAAAATCCTGCTGATAGCTTCAGTACCTTTATTGTTGGTCGCCTGCGGGTTCATCTTTAAACCACAAATTGAACAGCGTATTGCCGATTTTAAAACCAACATGCAGCAAGCGAATAATCCAGAAATCGACAATTCCATTATGTCACGCCTTACGATGCAAATAATCGGGGTGCGTACCGGAAACCTGGCCCCGATGGGACAATCGGCAGAACAGCGCGGAGAGGAAATCAAAGCTATAGTTGCCAAGCAGCCCGAACTGTATGGCGTAATGCCTTATATCAATGTTCATATGCACAATGAGCTGCTGGAAACCTACTCGCTCAAAGGCGTCTGGGGGGCCCTGTTTTTACTGGCGCTGTACATCGGCTTATTTGTTTCCTCATTAAAGCCTCACCGCAATGCACTGTTGCTGGGTGTGACCTTCAGCCTGTTTGTTTATGGGCTCAGTGACGTCATATTCTTTAGCACTGAAGGTACGGCGATTTTTTGCCTGGCGATCGTTGCCAGCGTGCTTTCAGTGAAAAAAACGTCGGTCGCTCAGGATTAACCTCATGAACTCATCGCCGCCTCTGCTCAGCGTTATCGTGCCATTTTACAACAACGAAAATTTCGTCGTTGCCAGCCTGAGCTCGCTGTTTAACCAGATCGGCGATGATATCGAGGTGGTCATCATTGATGACGGCTCGACCGACAAGTCCGCCTCGCTGGTGCGCCAACTGTTAGCCGAACGCCGGCATCCCCAGGTGGTCTTTATTTCGCAAGAAAATAGCGGTATCGCCCACGCCCGCAACGTCGGCTTGCAGCTGGCTACCGGGCGCTATGTCACCTTCCTCGACGGCGACGACTTGCTGAGCAGCGACTATCTGGCCATTCTGCGGCCATTGCTGCTGGCAAACGAAGACGACCTGATCGATTTTAATTATCAGAAGTTTGCTGACAGTCCGCCGGTACAGCCTGTTGGCACCGCGATCCGCAGCAGCACTTATGACTTTGCTGGCCAGGGCCTGGCCTGTCTCACCCCGTTATTTTCCCACTCAATGTGGCACCTGTGGAGCCGTGTCTATCGACGCTCATTGTTGGAAGGTGACCGATTCGAAGACGGTCGACGCTATGAAGATGTCATTTTCACGCCTTTTCAATATTTCAAAACGCGCAAAATTACTCATCTCGACCACGTGCTCTATTTCTATCGAGATAACAGTCAGGGGATCACCCGCAATATCAAATCCAAGGATATTGAGGACATGCTTTTTGCGACGGGGAAAATGTTGAGTTTTGTCGAACAGCACCGAGATGACGAGCCACTGCGCCAGCTGGCGGCTCTGATGCTCGGGAACTGTTTTTCAGAAATCAGAGCGATGTCGAAAGCGCTGTACGGTTACTATCACTATGAACCGGAAACACTACGTGCCTTCAAACGCCTGGCTGAAGTCTGCAGCAACAGCGGCGTACCGCGAAAAAAGATCCGGCAAATGCGGTATGCACGTGTGGACACCTGGCTGTCAAAAATGCGCTGGCAACTGAAAAAGCGCTAACTCACTCTTTATTCAGCGATAAATGATCCACCACTTCAGCGTAAATACGCTGTGGTTGGATCACGCCCATCGGGCTTTCAGCCTCCAGCGGCATAGTATAGCCGGTACGGGAAACCTGAATGATCCGATGCAGCTCCGGATCCTGAATCGGTCCGGTAGAACGCGAATCCGCGGTGACAAACAGGCTGATGGTTTTTACCTTCAGCGCCACGGCTAAATGCAGTGGGCCGGTATCGCCGGTAACCAACACATGGAAGCTGTCGATCAGCGTCAGCAACGTCTGCAGCCCCGTTTTGCCGATGCGGTTGTCTACACACTCCCGGGTTTGAGGGCTAACCTGGCTCAGAAACTGCTGCGCTTTCCCTTCGTCGAAAGGCCCGCCAATCAGTACGATGCGCACATTGGCATGCCTGGCCACCAGCTCATCGGCCAACCGGGCAAAATGCGATACCGGCCAACAGCGCGATTCGGTAGACGCGCCCAACTGAAAGCCTATCGTACAGTGCTCGCTGCTTTTGACGCCCGGTTGATACGGCGCGGGAATTTCCATGGTGGGATCGTCGCTGCGGCAACCCAAAATGGAAATCAGCTCCAACTTGCGGCGAATAAAATGGCCGTAGTAATGGAAGATATAGTTGGTCAACCAAGGTTCCAGCCCGCAAATTCCGGAGCTGTAGTTATCCCGGATAATGTATTTAGCCCCGGATAAGACGGCGCTGATAATGTCGTACGGCAGATGTGAGTGCAGGATCAGCGCCAAATCCGGCTGATGTTCGCGCAGCGATTTCAACAGCGGACGTAGACTTTTGATTTTGCTGTCCCAATACACCACGCGATTGTAGTAGCGGCCGTTTTCCACCAGCTCCTGATTCTTCTTGTGAACCACCAGAGTAATATGCGCGTTCGGATAGCGTTCACGCATCGCCCGCAGCGCAGGCGTGTTAAACATAAAGTCGCCCAACGCCGTCGTGGAATAGATGACGATATTGTCAAATTGAAGCCGACTGTCGAAAGTCGCCTTATCCTGGAAACGGCCGGACTTTGCGGTATAACGTCGCAAAAACCAATCCGCGACCTTAATTTTCCATTTTTTCGACATGTCAGTTCACTTTAAGTTGATAATACTCGGCCAGCGTCATGCCAACCGTACGCTGCTGCAGCCAGGCGAACAGCTGCTCTAAATCACGGTACAACACTTCAATATCCTGTTCGGTCTTAAAGGTTGGGCTGCCCCCCGGCATAAACTCGGAAGAGTGGAGCATAAATTCCACGTAATCATGCCCCTGCGCCAAACAGCGCTCAGCCACAAGCTTCATTTTTTCCAGGTTGCCGCCGCTTGGGCGCAGCCAGTTAACCGACGGCGAACGTTGTTTGCCACGCAGCCGATCGTAACCCTGCTTCAGCGTATTCATCAGCGCAGAATGTTTATATTGAATGCTCATCGGCACTTCCAGCAGAGATGAGGAACCCGCTCTGGCGATATTTTCCGGATCGATAAAATAGGCCTGCGATGGGAAATGGCGATAGTCAGTGCCGCCGTTACCCTGCGGGTTGCCCGGTGAGTACTGCCAGTTAACGCGCGGCGTAACCGAGCAATCCACCTGATAACCATACTCCAGCAGCAAGGCGGCATAGTATTCGTTAAACGCCCAACGCCCGGCGCGATGGCTGAGCATTTTTGTCTGGAAGCTGTCTTCCAACAGTTTGGTCATGTGATCGACCTTGGCGCGGATTTGCTCGGCCGGGTATTCGATCAGATAGGGTTTGTGTCGCCAGTCATCTTCGGTCAACGGCGTCAGCGGCGGGCTGTTCCAGGCATGCAGATGCATTCCCACTTCGCCGGTACCGCGGGCAATCACATCGCGAGCGAACTCGACATATTCTGCATCCATCGCCATTTCATAGTTGGTGAGGTACACCGGCTTAAAGCCATATTTCTCACACAGCGCCTGAAAGCGCGGCAAAAAGCGCGTGTTATCGGTCGAAATGCGATCGTGGTTTTGCCACAGATTGTCGCCTTCGGTATCAATGGTGATGAGAAATGCCGGTTTGGTCATAAATATCGGGCCTGATATCAACAGAATGCATTATGTTACGCAGGGCGTTTCGCCAGGGCAAACGACTTTAGTGCCTGGTTTTGACAACGTTGAAGGCATTTTGTCACTTCCCAAGGCGATTTTTTCTCTTCACGGCAAGAAAACCGTGCAACAGTAGCCACATGCGATCGGGTCATTTAGAATCAAAGATTGGTTTCCCTGAAAGCGACTCATGATGAACGACGCGCCAGCCCTTGCTCCTGATACCTCGATACAGCGTATTTTGATCGTTAAACTTCGCCACCACGGCGACATGTTGCTGATCACGCCGGTCATCAATACCCTGCAGCAAAACTACCCGCAGGCGCAGATCGACGTACTGCTGTATAAAGAAACCCAGGAAATGCTGGTCAGCCATCCGGCCTTGTCGAACATCTTCGTGATCGATCGTCAATGGAAAAAACAGGGTACGAAAGCGCACCTGAGTCATGAACTGAATCTGATCCGACAGCTTAAGGCCCGGCATTACGATCTGGTGGTCAACCTGGCCGATCAGTGGCGCAGCGCTATTCTCGCCCGGCTGACCGGTGCACGTATCCGGCTGGGGTTCGATTTCCCCAAGCGTCAGGGCTTCTTATGGCGGCACTGCCACACGCATTTGGTACCGGTCAGCGATCATGCCCGGTTGCACACCGTTGAACAAAACCTGTCGCTGTTACAGCCGCTTGGCCTGCCAGGCGTCAGTCAGCAGGTCACCATGAGCTATCCATCGCAGGACTGGCAAGCCTGCGAGCAACTGTTGCAGCAACAGGGCATTACCGGCGATTACATTGTGGTGCAACCCACTTCCCGCTGGTTCTTCAAATGCTGGAGCGAAGAAAAAATGGCCGCCACCATCAGCGCGTTGCAGGCCGACGGTCACTCATTGGTGATCACCTCTGGCCCGGATCCAAAGGAACGCGAAATGGTGGCGCGCATTCTGGCGCTCTGTCCGCCACAGGGCGTAGTGTCCCTGGCTGGGCAACTGACGCTGCGGCAACTGGCCGCCCTGATCGACCACGCTAAACTGTTTATCGGCGTAGACTCGGTTCCTATGCACATGGCCGCCGCGCTGCAGACCCCTTGCGTCGCGCTGTTTGGCCCTTCCAAGCTGGTGTTCTGGCGTCCATGGCAGGTCATTGGCCATGTGATATGGGCCGGTGATTATGGCACCTTGCCCGATCCAGACGCCATTGATACCGGCACCGATGAACGTTATCTGGACCTTATTCCTACAGACGCGGTGATTGCAGCCGCGCGGAGCACGCTGGCATGAAAGCATTTCGTTTGGCGATCGTTCGCCAAAAATACCGCCCGGACGGTGGAGCTGAGCGTTTCGTCTCACGCGCCCTGGAGGCGCTGGAACAGCAGGACCTGGATCTTAACGTCATCACCCGCGAATGGCAGGGTGATGCCAACCCGAACTGGCACATTCACCTGTGCAATCCGCTGAAATTTGGCCGCATCAGCCGTGAACGCGGCTTTGCCGACGCGGCCAGAGCCCTGTGGCAAAAGGAACGCTTCGATTTGGTGCAAAGCCATGAGCGCATTCCGGGCTGCGATATTTATCGCGCCGGCGATGGCGTGCATCGCCGCTGGTTATTGCAGCGGGCGCGCCTGCTGCCGGAATGGCGCCGCAAGTGGCTGTTCTCCAACCGCTACCACCGCTACGTTATGTGTGCGGAACGGGCGATGTACGCCGCTCCGGAGCTGAAAGCGGTCATCTGCAACGCCGAAATGATTAAACAGGAAATCATCGATGATTTCGGCGTTCCCGCCGATAAAATTACGGTGATCTACAACGCCATTGATAATCAAAAATTTCTGCCCGCCAATGCCGAACAGCGACAGCAGCTACGTCAGCAATACCAGATCCCGCAACAGGCGCACTGCCTGATTTTTGTCGGCTCAGGTTTTGAACGCAAAGGGCTGGCCGCCGCCATTCGCGCCGTCGCAGCCACCGACAGCTATCTGCTGGTGGTAGGCAAGGATAAGGCCGAAAAACGCTATCAGGCGCTGGCGCAGTCGCTCGGTTGCAGCGAACGGGTGCGGTTTATGGGAGTGCAGAAACAAACGCTGCCCTTCTACCAGGCCGCCGATGCGCTGTTATTACCGACGTTGTACGACCCGTTCCCCAATGTGATTCTGGAAGCCATGTCCTGTGGCCTTCCGGTGATCACCAGCACCACCTGTGGCGGTGCCGAGTTTATCACTCAGGGGCAAAATGGGTTTGTGACCGATGCCCTCGACGTACCGGCGCTGATCGAGGCGATCACCGCGTTGCCACGTCAGGCTCAGGGTTCCACCATGGGTGAAGCCGCAAGATTACGTATCATGTCGGCTACCCCGGCACACCTGTCGGAACAGCTGATATCCCTTTATAACCGGCTGCTGGATTAACTATGCGTATTCTGATGATTATTGACGGCCTGCCCGGCGGCGGCGCAGAAAAAGTGGTGCTGACGCTGTGCCAGGGCATGCAGCAAATGGGCAATGACGTCAGTCTGATTTCATTGCGCGATGTCTGTAACTACCCTATTCCTACCGGCATTCACTACCAGGTGGTGGCGGACAGCAGCCGTTCGCCATGGCGTAAACTGACCGAACTGTCTCGCCGCGCCGCCGCGTTGGACAAGGCCATCGCAGATAACGAACGCCAACAGGGCGCCTATGATCTGGTGTTCTCCAACCTGCATAAAACCGATCGCATCGTCAGCCGCAGCAAACTGCTCTCGTCAGATCGCCTGTGGTTTTGCATTCACGGCATCCTTTCAACCTCTTATCTGGGCCACCGCAAGGGGCTGGATCGCTGGTTGAAACAGCGAAAAATCGCGGCGGTTTACCAAGGCAGAAATATCGTTGCGGTATCAAAGGCCGTCGGGGACGATTTACAGCGGAACCTGCCGATCCAGCCAAGCAGACTGGAAGTGATCAATAATCCGTTCGACATTGCCAGCATCGAGCAGCAGGCGGCAGAGCCCTGCGAGTTGGCGGGCAAAGATTACCTGGTGCACGTTGGGCGTTTTCATCCGCACAAACGGCACGATCGCCTGCTGAAAGCCTATGCCCAATCGGGTATACAGGCGCCGTTGGCGCTGATCGGCACCGGCAGCGAATCCCATATCGCACAGGTGAAGCAACTGGCGAACCAGTTGGGCATTGCCGAGCGCGTGCTGTTTCTCGGCTTCCAGGCCAATCCCTACCCGTTTATTCGCCACGCATCCCTGCTGGTGCTGAGCTCCGACAGTGAGGGCTTTGGCAACGTACTGGTTGAAGCGCTGCTGTGCGATACGCCGGTGGTCAGCACCCGTTGCCCGGGCGGTCCTGCGGAAATTCTGGAAAAAGCGGGAATGGAAAACGCATTGGCGGAGCTCAATGAAAAATCGCTGGCGGAAAAAATGGCGGAAATGTATGCCTCGCCCCCGGAGATTAATCACCAACAGCTGCTGAGCTATGGGTTACAGCCTATTTGTCAGCAATATTTATCGCTCAAAAAATAATTAAGGCAGGGGAAACCCTGCCTTATTTTTAATTAATTGAACGCCTGTATTTTTTCCCACACATCATCAACGGGCACATCAATACAGTCACCCGATTCGGTCTGCAAAATGTGATAGCGGCCGGACCAGGGATGCCAGGATTCTTTATCCGTATCGCCAAAGAACACCACCATATCTTTATTCAACGCGGCAGCCAGATGCATCTGCCCACCATCGCTGCACAGCACCCTGTCGCATAAATCAAAACCGGCCAGTAATTCCCGCACTGACGCCGTTGGGTACAGCGCCACACGCTCGTTCTGGCACAGCGCCAACAGTTGCTCGGCCCGTTTCTGATCGCCAATATCATCCGGCGTCAGCGTGCCCTGAGGCGACCAAAAAATCAGGACTCCCGTGTTGGGTTCAGCAAGTAAGCGATTGATAATTTCAGCATAGCGTTCGATCGGCCAGCGCCGCTTAGGGCTGCGGCTGCTGATATGAACGGCACAAATCCGCTCGACCGACGGTAAGCTGGCTTGCAACCGCTGCGCTGCCTGTTGACGCTCTTCCGCGGTCAGAAACACCCGCACCGGCGGGATAGGGATGGATTGTTCGGTAATAGCCGAGAGGTAGCTGAAGGTATGTTCTACCTGATGTTTTCCGCTGAAATTCGCCTTGCGGAAAGGATGATGAATATCAGGCGTACCTAAATCTGCACCAATGATATTGCTGACCCCGGCCATTTTTGCCAATCGCAGGCTGTACTTGCAGGGTACCGGATTGGCCAGGATGGCCGCGTCGAATTTTATTTTACGCAGCTGAAGAAAAATCATCAGCCGTTCGAAATAAACCCCCAGCGTGGTTTCATTTTTCGCCTTATGCTTTGCTTTTTTATAGACAAAGACTTTTTCCAGATGCGGGTTATTTTTAACGACATCCTGGCTAACTTTATTGATTAACAGATAAAGTTTGGCGTCCGGATAGGCAATTTTCACCCCTTCGATCAACGGGGTTGTACAAACAAGATCGCCAATATTGTCACGGCGAATAATTAAAATATTCTTCATTCCAAGCCTATCAGCGAAATCTCTCGCCTGTTGTCTGAAACTGACACCCAAGGTTACCAAATTAGCGCCTTTCCCTTCCAGTTATGGTACTATTCTGAATAACCCATATAAATGAAATTGATAGAATGTTGCTGCGTTTATATCAGGTACTACTCTACCTTATCCAACCCCTGATCTGGCTCCGCTTACTGTTGCGCAGCCGCAAAGCTCCAGCCTACCGTAAACGCTGGGCAGAACGCTATGGCTTCTGCGCCGGTAAAGTCGTGCCGGGCGGGATCATGCTGCATTCCGTCTCCGTGGGTGAAACGCTGGCCGCCATCCCCTTGGTCCGCGCGCTACGCCACCGCTACCCCTATTTACCGATTACTGTGACCACGATGACCCCGACAGGTTCAGAACGCGTGCAGTCCGCCTTCGGTAAAGACGTTCATCACGTTTATCTGCCTTACGATCTGCCTGGCTCGATGCGCCGTTTCCTGGATCAGGTGAATCCCAAGCTGGTCATCATCATGGAAACCGAGCTGTGGCCCAACCTGATTAACGCATTGCATCAGCGCCAAATTCCGCTGGTGATCGCCAACGCCCGTCTCTCTGCCCGCTCAGCCGCCGGTTATAAAAAAATCGGCGGTTTTGTCCGCGATATGCTGCGCCGTATTACGCTGATCGCCGCGCAAAATCAGGAAGATGGCGAGCGCTTTATCGAGCTTGGCCTGAAACGCTCACAGCTTACCGTTACCGGTAGCCTGAAATTCGATATTTCCGTTACTCCGGAACTGGCTGCACGCGCGGTCACATTACGCCGTCAATGGGCGCCGCGTCGCCCGGTGTGGATCGCCACCAGCACCCATGAAGGCGAAGAAAGCATTCTGCTGGCTGCACACCGAAAACTGCTGGAGAAACACCCTGACCTGCTGTTGATCCTGGTGCCTCGCCACCCGGAACGCTTCGCGACGGCCAAAGATCTGGTACAAAAAGCTGGTTTCAGTTACACCCTTCGCAGCAGCGGTGAAATCCCTTCCGGCGGCACTCAGGTGGTGATCGGCGATACCATGGGCGAGCTGATGCTGCTGTACGGCATTGCCGATCTGGCCTTCGTTGGCGGCAGCCTGGTGGAACGCGGCGGGCATAACCCGCTGGAAGCCGCGGCACACGCCATTCCGGTACTGATGGGGCCACATACCTTCAACTTCAAGGACATTTGCGCCAAACTGTCGCAAGCCGAGGGGTTGATCACCGTGACCGACGAGGAATCGCTGGTCAAGGAAGTGGCTACATTGCTCACCGATGAAGACTATCGTCGCTATTACGGCCGCCACGCGGTGGAAGTGCTGTATCAAAACCAGGGAGCGCTGCAACGCCTGCTGCAACTGTTGGAACCGCACCTGCCGCCTCGGAGCCATTAAATGAGCGACCGTAAAAGCCTGTCGGTGGTGATTATCGCCAAGAACGAGGCCGGGCTGCTGCCGGATTGCCTGCACTCCGTTGCCTGGGCAGACGAAATCATCATGCTCGACTCTGGCAGCCAGGATGACAGCGTCGCCGTTGCCAAAAGCCTGGGTGCCAAAGTATTCACCCATACCGACTGGCAGGGCTTCGGCAAACAGCGCCAACTGGCTCAAAGTTACGCCAGCCACGACTATATTCTGATGATTGACGCCGACGAACGCGTTACGCCGGAATTGCGCCAGTCTATTGAACAAGCGCTGGCCGCGCCGGATGAGAATAAGGTCTACAGCTGCGCACGCCGCAACCTGTTCCTGGGGCGCTTTATGCGCCACAGCGGCTGGTATCCCGATCGCGTCAACCGCCTGTATGCCAATCGGCGTTATCGCTATAACGACAATCTGGTGCACGAGTCGCTCAATACTGACGGGGCGAAAGTGGTGCCCCTTAGCGGCGATCTGCTGCACCTGACCTGCCGTGACTTCTTTGCCTTTCAACGCAAACAGCTGCGTTATGCCGAAGAGTGGGCCATTCAACGCCACCAGGCAGGCAAGCGCTGCGGCTATCTGTCGATACTGACCCACACCCTTGGCGCCTTCTGCAAAACCTGGCTGCTGCGTGCCGGCTTCCTGGACGGTAAACAGGGGTTGCTGTTAGCCGTGGTCAACGCGCAATATACCTTCAATAAATATGCCGCACTCTGGGCATTGGGCCGCAACTATTCAGAGAAGTGAATCATGACCCGTAAAGCCATTTATCCCGGTACTTTCGATCCCATGACTAACGGCCACCTGGATTTGGTGACACGCGCATCTTTGATGTTCGATCACGTCATCCTGGCCATCGCCGCCAGCCCGAGCAAAAAGCCGCTGTTCACGCTGGATGAGCGCGTAGCCTTGGCCAGCCAGGTGACGTCGCATCTGGATAACGTGGAAGTGCTGGGGTTCAGTGAACTGATGGCACACTTTGCCGCCCATCAGAATGCCAATATTCTGGTACGCGGCTTGCGTGCGGTCTCTGATTTTGAATATGAATTGCAGTTGGCGAACATGAACCGCCATTTAATGCCGACATTGGAAAGCGTGTTTCTGATGCCTTCCGAAGAGTGGTCGTTCATCTCCTCCACCCTGGTGAAGGAAGTCGCACGGCACGGCGGCGATATCTCACCTTTCCTGCCGGCCGTAGTCACTCAGGCACTGTTCGAAAAGCTCGCCGAACACTAATCAGCGCTGGCAGCGACGGCAGAAAAATGTGCTGCGCTGCCCGTGTTTCGCAGACTCAATCGGCGTGCCGCATGCGCGACAAGGCTCCCCCGCACGGCCGTACACCTGCAACTCCTGCGCGAAATAACCCGGTTTACCGTCTGACTGCAGGAAATCGCGCAGCGTGGTGCCCCCCTGTTCGATTGAACGCAGCAACACCGCCTTGATGGTCTCCGCCAATAACTCCGCCTCTGCTTTGCTCAGCGAGCCCGCTGGACGGTCTGGCAAGATCCCGGCGGTAAACAGCGATTCACTGGCGTAGATGTTGCCTACCCCGACCACCAACTTGTTATCCATCAACCAGGGTTTGATCAGCGTGCGCTTGCTGCGTGACTTTTCGTACAGGTAAGCGCCGTTAAAGGCTTCGCTTAGCGGTTCCGGCCCCAGGTGCGCCAGCACGTTGCTGGCCGCCAGATCCTCGCACCATAACCAGGCGCCAAAACGGCGGGGATCGGTATAGCGCAGTGTCATGCCATTGCTGATCACCAGATCGACGTGGTCGTGCTTGCCGGCTTCGGTTTCCTCAGCCAGCATGCGCAGGCTGCCGGACATGCCCAGGTGAACGATAATCCAACCGTGGTCCAGTTCAATCAGCAGATACTTGGCACGGCGTTGCACGCTGCGCACCGGTTGGTCGCTCAGCGCCAGAATTTGCTCGGAAACCGGCCAGCGCAGACGGGCATTCCGCACCACCGCATATTGAATGCTGTGACCGACGAGATAAGGTTCAATCCCGCGTCGGCTGGTTTCAACTTCTGGTAATTCAGGCATCTGGCGCTCTCCCGTTGATTTCCTACCTTTATAAAACAAAAAACCCGGCCGAGGCCGGGTTTTTATTAATCCACTAAAATTATTTAATTTTAGCTTCTTTGTACAGTACGTGTTGACGGACAACTGGATCGAATTTCTTCAGTTCCAATTTTTCCGGCTTAGTACGCTTGTTCTTCGTGGTGGTATAGAAGTGACCAGTACCAGCAGAAGAAACCAGCTTGATCTTCTCGCGAACACCTTTAGCCATGATTCAGTTCCTTAATACTTCTCACCACGGGCACGCAGATCGGCCAAGACCGTCTCAATACCCTTCTTATCGATAACACGCATACCTTTAGCAGATACACGCAGAGTTACAAAGCGCTTCTCAGCCTCAACCCAAAAACGGTGTGAGTGCAGGTTCGGCAGAAAACGGCGTTTGGTCGCGTTCATTGCGTGGGAACGGTTGTTACCGCTCACCGGGCGCTTGCCAGTAACTTGGCAGACTCGGGACATGTCTATTCTCCAAAAATCAAATCAGCTCGAGCTTCGTATAGGGTATGGCCGCCTCGTCAGGCTTTTAGAGCCCATCTCAGCAAACTTCATACTGAGGAGACTCTCGTCATCAGGTCAGAAACCACACATCAGGTTAGAAACCTGCTGAGATAGGCTCTTGCGCCAAACCCAAGATTCTCAAAGGTGGCGTAGTATACGCTCTGAAGCGTAAGTGCTCAAGTCCCGAACAGCTAAAGATCCCATAAGGATCGCGAAAAAATCGCTTAAAGCCATCCGCGTTCGGCAAAAGAGACGCATTCACCCCGACCTATAACCAAATGATCGAGCACTCGGATCTCCAATAACAGGCAGGCATTAACCACTTGCTCAGTTATCAAACGGTCGGCGTGGCTGGGTTCAGCCTTACCCGAAGGATGATTATGCGCCAGAATAATGGCGGCCGCATTAGCCTTCAACGCTTCACGCACAATTTCTCTCGGGTGTACGACGACGCTGCTGATGGTACCAGCAAACATCTCCTGATGGCGAATAACACGGTGCTGATTGTCTAAAAACAATACCAAAAACACTTCCCGCTCATGGTGCGCCAGCAAACTTTGCAGATAATGCTGGGTCATCCTGGGGTTGAGCATGGCATTTTCCTGTGCCAGATGACTGGAAAAGAAGCGGAACGCCAGCTCCGAAATCGCCTGCAGTTGGGCATAACTGGAATTACCCAGCCCCTTGTGACTGCAAAAAACCGAATGGTCTGCCGACATCAGGTGATACAGCGAGCCAAACTGCGCCAATAATTGCTCTGCCAGTTGCATAACGTGCACGCCGGGAAAGCCGGTGCGCAGGAAAATGGCCAGCAGCTCCGCATCGGACAATGCCGACGCCCCGTAACGCAACAATTTTTCCCGTGGCGCCAATGTATCCTGCCACAGGGTGATTACCTGACTGCTCATTAACACCCTCCCGAAAACGCCACAGCATGCCACGCAGCGAAGCAGCTCACGACAGGTGTTTGATAACATTGCGAAGTGCTGCGCAAAGCACAATGTAACGCGTTGCAGGCGCAGCGGAATCACTCACCTGTCGGACGGTTATGCTAAAATGGCACATCTTTCGGATTCAATCGGACAATCATGATGACGGGACTTTCCGGCAAACATATTGTGCTTGGCATCAGTGGCGGTATCGCCGCATACAAATGCCCAGAACTGGTACGCCGCCTGCGTGACAGAGGCGCGGAAGTGCGTGTGATAATGACAGGCGCGGCGAGAGCCTTTATCACGCCGCTGACGCTGCAGGCCGTTTCCGGCTACCCGGTCTCGGACGATCTGCTGGATCCCGCCGCCGAAGCTGCAATGGGTCATATTGAGCTCGGCAAATGGGCGGACCTGGTGATTCTGGCGCCGGCTACCGCCGATCTGCTGGCGCGCGTCGCCGCCGGAATGGCCAACGATCTGCTGACCACCGTCTGCCTGGCCACGGCGGCACCGATCGCTGCCGCACCCGCCATGAACCAGCAAATGTACCGCGCCGTCGCCACCCAGGCCAATCTGCAGACGCTACAAGCGCGCGGTATGCTGCTCTGGGGGCCTGACAGCGGCAGTCAAGCCTGTGGCGACGTCGGCCCAGGCCGCATGCTCGATCCGCTGGAAATCGTCGAACTGGCGAACAGCCATTTCTCCGCACCGCAAGATCTGAAACATTTAAAGATTATGCTCACCGCCGGCCCCACGCGCGAAGCGCTGGATCCGGTTCGTTTCATCAGCAACCACAGCTCCGGCAAGATGGGCTTTGCCATCGCCGCCGCCGCCGCCGCACGCGGTGCGCAGGTCACGCTGATCGCAGGGCCGGTCACTCTGCCGACGCCGCCATCGGTCACCCGTGTAGATGTGATCAGCGCATTGGAAATGGAGCAGGCGGTCCAGCAAAGCGCCGGCCAACAGGATATTTTTATATCTTGCGCTGCCGTGGCCGATTACCGCGCCGAGCAGATTTCCGATGAAAAAATAAAAAAACAGGGTGATGAAATCATCCTCAAAATGGTAAAAAACCCCGATATCGTTGCCGGCGTCGCCGCGATGACCAAAAATCGGCCTTTTGTCGTGGGGTTTGCTGCCGAAACCCAGAATGTGGAAGAATACGCGCGACAAAAACTGGCGCGTAAGAAACTGGATTTAATTTGCGCTAACGATGTATCGCTTGCAGAGCATGGGTTTAACAGTGACACCAATGCCTTGCACCTTTTTTGGCAGAATGGAGAAAAGCGCCTGCCGCTGAGCGACAAGGCACTCCTTGGCCAACGTTTAATAGACGAGATAGTCAGCCGTTATGATGAAAAAAATCGACGTTAAAATCCTCGACCCGCGTATCGGGAAGGACTTCCCTTTACCGACCTACGCCACCCCAGGTTCCGCAGGCCTTGATCTACGTGCCTGCCTGGACAGCGCTGTCGAGTTGGCGCCGGGTGAAACCACGCTGCTGCCAACGGGCCTGGCTATTCATATTGCCGACACCGATCTTGCCGCAGTGATCCTGCCGCGTTCCGGTCTGGGCCATAAACACGGTGTGGTACTGGGCAATCTGGTCGGCCTGATCGACTCCGACTACCAGGGCCAGCTGATGGTTTCCGTCTGGAACCGTGGTCAGAAATCCTTCACTATTGAGCCAGGTGAACGTATCGCGCAGATGGTGTTCGTGCCGGTAGTTCAGGCTGAATTCAATCTGGTAGAAGAGTTCGACAGCAGCGAACGCGGTGCCGGTGGCTTTGGCCACTCCGGCCGCCACTAAGCGCTGCCTGATACCTGACCGACGACAAGGAATTGTCGCCTTAAATCTTGCTACCCCGGAGAGAAGGACGGCTCCATGGCAAGATTTGGCCGACTACGATTACAGCGCACACCAGGGCGCACGGAGAATACAGGTCGTTAAGGCCGCTGACCCCAGCATCGTAAAAAAAGCTATCACATAAGCCGCACAGAGCTTTCTCTGCAACGGCCGGTGCCCGGGTTTCCGAAAGTCTAAGCAGTTTTAGCAAGGGTCTAATCAGACATGGCAGAAAAAGAAAATATCAAAAGGAATCGGCGCGAGGAAATACTGCAGGCCTTAGCCCAGATGCTGGAGTCCAGCGACGGTAGCCAGCGTATTACCACCGCTAAACTTGCCGCTAACGTCGGAGTCTCCGAAGCTGCACTGTACCGGCACTTTCCCAGCAAAACACGGATGTTCGACAGCCTGATCGAGTTTATTGAAGACAGCCTGATCACGCGCATCAACCTGATTTTGCAGGATGAAAAAGAGACCTTTAACCGTCTGCGCCTGATTTTGCTGCTGGTATTGGGGTTCGCCGAACGCAACCCTGGCCTGACGCGAATCATGACCGGCCATGCGCTGATGTTTGAACAGGATCGCCTGCAAGGCCGCATCAACCAGCTGTTTGAACGCATTGAAGCGCAATTGCGTCAGGTACTGAAAGAGCGAAAACTGCGGGAAGGCAAAGGCTTTATCGTGGACGAAACGCTGCTGGCAAGCCAGCTGCTGGCGTTCTGCGAGGGGATGCTGTCGCGCTACGTGCGATCTGAATTCCGCTATCGCCCAACCCAAGAGTTCGATGGCCGCTGGCCACTGCTGGCGGCACAGCTGCAATAAACCCGTTACCGGGCGCATTTTACGCGCCCGGTAACGTAGATACTGAGTTAGACCCCGTACTGCTCACGATAGGCGCGCACCGCCGCCAGGTGATCCGCCATTTCTGGCTTTTCTTCGAGATAAACAATCAAATCCTTCAGCGTCACGATGGAAATCACCTTGCAGTGATAGTCACGCTCAACTTCTTGAATGGCCGAAATATCCGCACGACCTCGTTCCTGACGATCGAGTGAAATCAGCACGCCGGCCAACGTTGCGCCGCTGGCACCGATGATTTCCATGGATTCACGGATAGCCGTACCGGCAGTGATCACATCGTCCACCAGCATCACGCGGCCCTGTAGCGGGCTGCCTACCAGCGTGCCACCTTCGCCATGGGTCTTGGCTTCCTTACGGTTAAAGCAGTAAGGCACGTCGCGCTCATGGTGCTCTGCCAAAGCCACCGCCGTGGTGGTGGCAATCGGGATACCTTTGTAAGCAGGACCAAACAGCAGATCAAACTCAATACCGGAATCCATCAGAGCTTCAGCGTAGAAACGCCCGAGTAGCGCAAGATCACGCCCGGTATTAAACAGGCCGGCATTAAAGAAATATGGGCTGGTGCGGCCGGATTTCAGGGTGAACTCGCCGAATTTCAATACCTGCTTGTTAAGCGCGAACTCGATAAACTGGCGCTGATAGGCTTTCATTACTGCTTCTCCTCGTCTGGTCGGTTAGATCTGTTAATACTGCCGCCCGATCGCCGGGCGTAAAAAAGGCGACTCTTGAGTCGCCTTAAAAAATTAGTCTGCCAGCGCCGCTTTCTGCGCCTGGAAGATGGTATCGATGCCCCCTCGAGCCAGCGCCAATAACGCCAACAGTTCATCATGGCTGAACGGCTCGCCCTCGGCGGTGCCCTGCACCTCGATCATACGGCCATCTTCCATCATCACCACGTTCATGTCGGTTTCTGCTGCAGAGTCTTCAACGTACTCCAAATCGCACAGCGCTTCGCCGTTAACGATACCGACGGAAACCGCCGCCACCAGCCCTTTCATCGGGTTGGCTTTCAGCTTGCCGTTGGCCACCAGCGCATTCAACGCATCGGCCAGCGCAACGCAGGCGCCGGAAATGGACGCGGTACGGGTACCGCCATCGGCCTGCAATACGTCACAGTCGAGAGTGATGGTGAACTCACCGAGTTTTTTCAGATCTACCGCTGCACGGAGCGAACGGGCGATCAGGCGCTGGATCTCCAGCGTGCGGCCACCCTGCTTGCCTTTTGCGGCCTCGCGGGCGTTACGGCTGTGGGTGGAACGCGGCAACATGCCGTACTCAGCGGTGATCCAACCCTGGCCCTGACCTTTCAGGAAGCGCGGCACACCCTCTTCTACCGTGGCGGTGCACAAAACTTTGGTATCGCCAAACTCAACCAGCACTGAGCCTTCTGCGTGTTTGGTATAATGACGGGTCAGTGTCAGTGGGCGAACTTGTTGTGGTGCTCTGCCTGCAGGACGCATGGGCTCTCTCCGGCTTCTTATCAACGATTGGCTGCGCATTATACGGGCTTCGTGACGTAATGCCTATCCTGCCCGAAGGTCCAACGCTATAATCGCTCCATCTTTTCCTATTACGGGTACGCATCAATGATCCGCAGCATGACAGCCTACGCTCGGCGAGAAATCAAGGGTGAATGGGGCAGCGCAGCTTGGGAGCTGCGTTCCGTTAACCAACGCTATCTGGAAACCTACATCCGTCTGCCGGAACAATTCCGCAGCCTGGAACCGGTGATCCGCGAACGCATTCGTGGTCGTTTGACCCGCGGCAAAGTGGAGTGCAACCTGCGCTTTGAGCTGGATCCGAGCGCGCAAAGCTCGATGATCCTGAACGAAAAACTGGCCAAGCAGCTGGTTGAAGCCGCCAACTGGGTAAAAATGCAGAGCGACGAAGGCGAAATCGATCCTATCGACGTCCTGCGTTGGCCTGGCGTGATGTCTGCTCAAGAGCAGGATCTGGACGCCATCAGCGCACAGCTGATGCAAGCGCTGGATGGTGCACTGGATGACTTCATTGTGGCTCGCGAAAGCGAAGGCACCGCACTGAAAGCGCTGATCGAACAGCGTCTGGAAGGCGTGAGCGCTGAAGTAATCAAGGTTCGCGCCCAAATGCCCAACATTCTGCAATGGCAGCGTGAGCGTCTGGTCAGCAAACTGGAAGAAGCCCAGGTGCAGCTGGAAAACACCCGCCTGGAGCAGGAGCTGGTGCTGATGGCGCAGCGTATTGACGTTGCCGAAGAGCTGGATCGCCTGGAAGCTCACGTAAAAGAAACGCACAACATCCTGAAGAAGAAAGAAGCCGTGGGCCGTCGCCTCGACTTTATGATGCAGGAGTTCAACCGCGAATCCAACACGCTGGCATCCAAGTCCATCAATGCCGAAGTGACCACTTCAGCCATCGAGCTGAAAGTGTTGATCGAGCAGATGCGCGAACAGATCCAGAATATCGAGTAATACATTGCTTCATTCGTTTAAGCCCGCACCCGCGGGCTTTTTTTATGGCGCAGAAGACCGCACCTGAAAAGGCGCGGCGATGGTATGCGGCTTAATACAGCTCTTGGGTTGGCCGCAAAACAATTTCGTTGATATCCACCTCCGCCGGTTGCTCGATGGCATAGGCGATGGCACGCGCTACGGAATCCGCCGGGATGGCCTGTTGATAAAACGCCTCAACGAACTTCACGCTTTCCCGGTCCGAGGTGCCAAGCTTCAGTTCGGAATCCACGGCTCCCGGACAGATAATGGTGGTGCGAATATGTGCCCCCACCTCATAACGCAAGCCTTCGGAGATAGCGCGTACCGCAAACTTGGTGCCGCTGTAAACGGCGCCGCCCGGGCTAAGTACCTTCAGACCGGCGACGGAGGCGACATTGATAAAGTGACCGCTCTGCTGTTGCTCAAACACCGGTAGCGCAGCGGCAATGCCATACAGCACGCCTTTGAGGTTGATATCGATCATCCGTTCCCATTCGTCGACCCGGGTGGCGCTCAGCGGGGCTATCGCCATTAACCCTGCGTTATTCACCAACACATCAACGCGCCCAAATTCCGTTATTGCGGCATCGACCATTGCCTCCACGTCGTTACGGCGAGTGACATCTACCGCTACCGCGAGCGCTTTACCCCCGGCCGAGATGATTTCATTCGCCAATGCATCAAGACGCGTTTTGCGACGCGCTGCCAATACCACCGTTGCGCCCCGAGCGGCGAGATGGCGAGCTGTCGCCTCGCCCAATCCGCTACTGGCGCCGGTAATAATTACAACCTTGCCTGAAATCTGGCTCATACACTTCTCCTCAGCAAAAAGGCCATAAAGCCTCCGTTATAGAACCGGATGTCGCGATGTGTCGTGAAGCCCAAAATAACCCTGCGATTTATAAGCCATCGCAAAGGCTGAAGTATAGTACTGCCGTAAAAATCCGGCTCACAAGCGACTCTCGCCGTGAAATTCGCGTTGAATTTATTTATGAAAAACTGCCGATAAGTAAGAGAGGATGACAATCGGCAACTTACCCGGCTTACCGAAAGTATTTTGTTCTAATTATCACGTAATGTAATGAAAGGCCGGGAGAGCTGTGGCTAAATGTGTTTTTTCCTGCCCGTTTAGCCGTACGGACTCTTTATGCCGCAAATTCTGCAATTTATTTTTGCCCTGGTGGTGATCATCGCCCTGGCACTACTGGTCAGTAATGACCGCAAGAAAATCCGCCTGCGTTATATTATTCAGCTTTTAGTCATTGAAGGCGCACTCGCCTATTTCTTCCTGCATT
Organism: Serratia sp. AXJ-M; assembly: GCF_046531865.1. Lineage (NCBI taxonomy): Bacteria > Pseudomonadati > Pseudomonadota > Gammaproteobacteria > Enterobacterales > Yersiniaceae > Serratia > Serratia sp. AXJ-M. The sequence continues at coordinate 5,187,501 of NZ_CP059394.1, forward strand.
CAGAGAGCGGCCTGAGCGTCATCAAGCACGTTGCAGGTTTCTTTGAAACGCTGCTGACCTACGCCGCACAGGGTTCCGACTTTGTGTTTGGTGGCATGAGTAAAGACGGGCTGGCGTTTATCTTCCTGGGCGTGTTATGCCCGATTATCTTTATTTCCGCGCTGATCGGTATTTTGCAGCATTTCCGCATTCTGCCGCTGATTATCCGTCTGGTCGGCACCCTGCTGTCCAAGGTTAACGGCATGGGCAAACTGGAATCTTTCAACGCCGTCAGCACGCTGGTGCTCGGCCAGTCTGAAAACTTTATCGCCTACAAGGGCATCATCGGCGATATCTCGCCGCGTCGCATGTACACCATGGCAGCCACCGCCATGTCGACGGTATCCATGTCCATCGTCGGTGCCTACATGTCGATGATCGATGCGCAATACGTGGTAGCCGCGCTGATCCTCAATATGTTCAGTACCTTTATCATATTGTCGATCATCAACCCTTATCAGTTGGACGATGAACCCGAACTGAAACTGAGCAAGCTGCATGAAGACCAGAGCTTCTTTGAAATGCTGGGCGAGTACATCCTGGCGGGCTTCAAAATCGCGATGATTATCGCCGCCATGCTGATTGGCTTTATTGCGCTGATTTCAGCGGTAAACGCTCTGTTCTCCGCCGTGTTCGGCATCAGCTTCCAGCAAATCCTGGGCTATGTATTCTATCCACTGGCCTGGCTGATCGGTATCCCGGCACCGGATGCGCTACGAGCAGGCAGCATTATGGCGACCAAACTGGTGGCCAATGAGTTTGTGGCAATGATCGAACTGAAGAAAATCGCTACGGAGCTGTCACCGCGCGGCCTGGGCATTCTGTCGGTATTCCTGGTGTCTTTCGCCAACTTTGCCTCTATCGGCATCGTCGCCGGGGCAATCAAAGGGCTTAACGAGCGACAAGGTAACGTGGTTTCTCGTTTTGGTTTGAAGCTGGTTTATGGTTCCACGCTGGTCAGCCTGCTTTCGGCAGCCATCGCCGGACTGGTACTGTAAACACTATCCCGGCCTGCGGGCCGGGAGCTTATCAGAACGCGACGCACACGGGCGCATCAACCCGCATCACGGAATCCTGTGCAAACTGTTGTTTATAGCTGCTGCGCAATGCCTCAATATGGGTTTCACTTTCCTTGCCCGGCGCATGAATCAGCATCAGCGCTTTGCTGTTTTCGCGCGCCAGCTTGCCGTCATTACCCAACCACTGTCCTTTGGCATCAAATACCGATAACCCATCTTTAAAACGCGGCGTCACTTGCCGATCGACAAAACTCTGCCATTCGGCAGCACCGATCGCTGGCCCCGCAGGGCGATTAAGGCCAAAATAAAGCGTAGTTTGGATCATAGGATCGCCAACCTGGCAGGTCGCCGATTTTTGCGGCCCGGTGTTCTGAACCGGCGCAACGCAACCGCTCAACAGGATGGTCACAGCGGCAGCCGCCGCCAGTAGGGAAGTAGCTTTCATTTATCTTCATGTTCCTCAGTAAACGCCATCATCAGCCAGAGATCCCTCACCGCCAAGCGGCCTCGGGATCGCATGCAAAAAGCATAGTCAGCAATAGAAACCAATGCGAAATATCTAATGCTTTCTTGAATAAAATAAGGTTACAAAAGGCAATGGATAAGCAAATAAAACAAAAAATGGATTAACTAAAGTAATCCGAATTTCCATCGGTTAGAAAAACTCAGTGGTGCTATGTCCTCGCGGCTATTACCCTGCCACCATGACACTCATTCCCGCCCACCCTGTGAATATCTTATGTTATTGAGCATTCTTTATATCATCGGTATTACTGCCGAAGCCATGACTGGCGCACTGGCTGCCGGCCGCCGCCAAATGGACATGTTTGGCGTCATTATTATTGCCTCTGCCACGGCAATCGGTGGCGGTTCGGTACGCGACATGTTGCTCGGGCATTTCCCCCTGGGGTGGGTCAAACATCCTGAATATATCGTTATCGTTGCCATTGCCGCGATCGTCACCACCTGGCTGGCCCCCTTGATGCGTCACCTGCGCCGTCTTTTTCTGGTGTTGGATGCCGTTGGGCTGATTGTATTTTCAATCATCGGCGCACAGGTCGCGCTGGACATGGGCCACGGTGCCATCATTGCCGCGATTGCCGCGGTGATCACCGGCGTATTCGGCGGCGTTCTGCGCGATATGCTCTGCAACCGCATTCCCTTGGTATTCCAGAAAGAAATCTACGCCGGTATCTCCTTCGCCGCCGCCTGGCTGTACATCGGTCTGCAACACTTCAGCCTGCCACATAATATGGTGGTGATCATCACTTTGGTAGCCGGCCTCAGCGCCCGACTGATTGCTCTGCGCTTTCGGCTGGGTCTGCCGGTGTTTAACTATCAGCATCCGGATCATTAATAAGGACACCATAACAGCATAGGCAATCCCGTTGTTGATGGACTTCAAGAGGAACATCACATCAAGGCGCGCCGGCAAAACCCACAATCCCTTGTGAGCCCAGGGTGCTGACCAGCGCCAGGACTGGCTGGTGCTGGAGAAAATCGGCAATCTGTTGTGCCCTTTTTGCACCAATACCGACGATTTTCCGCCACGCCACGGGGGACATTTGCTGGACCTGATGCCAGTTTGTCAGCGCCATCGTTTGCTGCGGGGAGAGCGGTATACCCAAAGCGAGCAGCCAACGCGCGAACGGTTGTTGTCGCGCCTGCTGAAATTGCCGGTGAATGCTTTGCCCTCGCTTACCGCCGATCCCGGGCGCGGCCATCAGTTGTTCCGGCGTCAGCAACAGCCAATCCAGCAAATTCCACACTAACCCCTGATCGATCAGCGTCTGCCAGGTGGATTCACTGACGCCGCGCAAACTTAACCCCTGCGGGCCGCTCAACCACACCAGTCGGGCAAGAAACTGCTGACGGCAATCCGGTCGCCAACTGAAACAACTCAACGCGTGGTAACGTTCAGCAGACGGCGCACTGGGCAGCGACCGGTCCGTTCCACGCCAGACCACATTATTGAGATGTGGAATGCCGTGTCCCATCAGGCTGATGGTTACCTGATCTCCGGGCACAACCGCCCATTTTCGCCAACGTGGTAGCGAGCCGAGGTTAACTCTTGTCACCCATTTATCGTCCATCCTGACGGGTTCAAGCCGCAGTACCACGGCGATTTTTCCGGTGCGACCAATATTGAAATCAATACCATTGACCCTCGCCACTTGCTGCACGGGCGGATACTTCCAGGCAACGGCCCAATCACCGGGCCTGGCTTGCCAGTAGAGCCCCTGGGGTGAGTGTGCCTGATGGATCACCACACCATCGGTGACGAAAGGCAAAGCGGTTTTATGCCAATGCTCTCGCCATTGTTGCACCTCCGCCGAGGATTTCACCGGCTGCGAAAAAGTCAGGGCAAGAGGAAAACCCATTTCAGCAAGCTGGCGTAAACGCTGCGCCATCTCCTGCGGACCGTTCGGCCAGGCCCAGACAAACAGCCCGATCTGCTGGAGTAGCGGCGAAGGCTTATTTTTCATCAGCGCGCCGGCGACCTTGGCACGGGCGTTGATGCCGCCGCTGACCTTTTGTTGATGACCGTTCACCATCAGAAACAGCTCGCCCTGCAGAATCAACGTTGGCGGGGCCCCCTTAATACTGACCGGCACCGCAGGAATAGTCCGCACTTTTTCCAGCCAGTTCTCGCCTTTCAGCCCGTTCCCTCGGCTGATCGCCGACGTCAGTTTTCCGTGGTGATAAACCAGCGTGATGGCGACACCGTCCACTTTGGGTTGAACCCAGAGATCACTGCGCCCCTTTAACCATTGGTCGACGGCGGCAAGATCCGGCAATTTCCGCAACCCGGTATGCGCCACCGGGTGCGGCACCTTGCCTTCGGGTAAAAGCGGGCCAGCCCCCTCCTCCGGCGCTGCCCCGGCGCAACGCTGCCATAACCGCAGCTTTTCGCGCAGACTGTCGTAGACTTCATCTTCAATTAAACTGCTGCCCTGCTGGTAATAAGCTACGTCCCAGCGTTCAAGCTGGTTTTTTAAGGCGGTTATCTCCAGTTGCATCCGCACCGGGCGCCACGCCGGACAGGCTTGCGCCCGAACAGTCTCACTGCACAGCAAACCGAACAGCAGCATCATCCCTATTCTCATGACACTTTTGCGCATCTTTCACCTCCCTGATAACCGGCAGTAAAACCGGAAGAGGAAAGCACGACAATGGCCCATGTGGCGTTCTGCGCAGCGGCTCGAGAAAGCCCGCTCGCATTGCAGAAAACCGTCAAAATTTGGCGATACGCTGCGCAAACCACCCTGTTTGAGGTTTTTTCAGCATAAAGGGGCGGGCAAAATGCGAGCTAACGCTGCATCCGGCACGTTAGCCGTGTATACTGTGCGGAGAAAATACACATCCGCTGTTATTGGCATATCAACGAATATCATCATGGCTCAAGGCACGCTTTATATTGTCTCTGCCCCTAGTGGCGCAGGGAAATCAAGTCTGATTCAGGCTTTGTTAAAGACGCAACCGCTGTACGACACGCAGGTTTCGGTTTCGCACACCACGCGCGACAGCCGCCCGGGTGAACAGCATGGCGATCATTATTTCTTCGTCTCAAAAGAAGAATTCTGCCGAATGATTGAGCAGGATGCGTTTCTTGAGCACGCCGAAGTGTTCGGCAACTATTACGGTACCTCACGCGCTGCCATTGAGCAGGTGCTGTCGACCGGGGTAGACGTTTTCCTGGATATCGACTGGCAGGGCGCGCAACAAATTCGTGCCAAAATGCCCCAGGCGCGCAGCATCTTTATTTTGCCGCCGTCGAAGGAAGAACTTGGCCGTCGCCTTCGTGGACGCGGACAAGACTCTGATGAAGTGATCGCCAAACGCATGGCGCAAGCCGTGGCGGAAATGACGCACTACGCGGAGTATGACTATTTAATCGTGAATGATGATTTCGATCTGGCCCTGTCCGATCTGAAAACCATAATTCGCGCCGAACGCCTGCGTTTAGGCCGCCAATTACTGCGGCATGACGCTTTAATCAGCAAACTATTGGCAGACTGAAGACAGTTTCAGTATTATGCCCAGTCTTTTCGTCACCTGTGGAGTAGCACAAATATGGCACGCGTAACTGTTCAAGACGCTGTAGAGAAAATTGGTAACCGTTTTGACCTGGTGTTGGTCGCTGCTCGTCGGGCACGTCAAATCCAGACTGGCGGTAAAGATGCACTTGTTCCGGAAGAAAACGACAAGTACACCGTTATCGCGCTGCGCGAAATCGAAGAAGGCCTGATCACCAGCCAGATCCTCGATGTTCGCGATCGTCAGGAGCAGCAAGAGCAGGAAGCCGCAGAAATTCAAGCGGTTACCGCGATTGCTGAAGGTCGTCGTTAATTAATTAGACTGCGAGCCTGCCTTGTACCTGTTTGAAAGCCTGAATCTGCTGATTCAACGTTACCTGCCTGAGGAGCAGATTAAGCGCCTCAAACAGGCATACCTCGTTGCACGTGATGCTCACGAGGGACAGACACGCTCCAGCGGTGAGCCCTACATTACTCACCCGGTTGCCGTGGCCTGTATTCTGGCGGAAATGCGTCTCGATCATGAGACGCTGATGGCAGCCCTGCTGCACGACGTCATCGAAGACACCCCGGCCACCTATCAGGATATGGAACAGCTGTTCGGCAAAAGCGTCGCCGAATTGGTTGAGGGCGTATCCAAGCTCGACAAGCTGAAATTCCAGGACAAAAAAGAAGCCCAGGCGGAAAACTTCCGCAAGATGATCATGGCGATGGTGCAGGATATCCGCGTCGTGTTGATTAAACTGGCCGACCGCACGCACAACATGCGTACCTTAGGTTCGCTGCGCCCCGACAAACGGCGGCGTATTGCGCGTGAAACCCTGGAAATCTACAGCCCACTGGCCCATCGTCTGGGTATTCACCACCTGAAAACCGAGCTGGAAGAGCTGGGTTTCGAGGCGTTGTATCCGAACCGTTATCGCGTAATCAAAGAAGTGGTGAAAGCCGCACGCGGTAATCGTAAAGAGATGATCCAGAAGATTCTCGCCGAAATCGAGGGGCGATTGACCGAAGCCGGCATCCCCTGCCGCGTCAGCGGGCGAGAAAAACATCTGTATTCCATCTACCTCAAGATGCACCTGAAAGAACAGCGCTTCCATTCGATTATGGATATCTATGCGTTCCGGGTGATCGTGAAAGAGGTGGATACCTGCTACCGCGTGCTGGGTCAGGCTCACAGCCTGTATAAACCGCGCCCTGGCAGGGTCAAAGACTATATCGCCATTCCCAAGGCCAACGGCTATCAATCGCTGCACACTTCACTTATCGGCCCGCATGGCGTTCCGGTAGAGGTGCAGATCCGTACCGAAGATATGGATCAGATGGCCGAAATGGGGGTCGCCGCGCACTGGGCTTATAAAGAAAAAGAACAGGGCGAAACCGGCACCACCGCGCAAATCCGAGCCCAGCGCTGGATGCAGAGCCTGCTGGAGCTGCAACAGAGCGCCGGTAGCTCGTTTGAATTTATTGAGAGCGTCAAATCCGATCTGTTCCCGGATGAGATTTACGTTTTCACCCCGGAAGGCCGCATCGTTGAATTGCCTGCGGGCGCCACCCCGGTCGATTTCGCCTACGCGGTGCATACCGATATCGGCCACGCTTGCGTTGGCGCACGGGTTGATCGTCAGCCATACCCGCTGTCGCAGTCACTGACCAGCGGCCAGACGGTCGAAATCATCACTGCCCCGGGCGCACGGCCAAACGCCGCCTGGCTGAACTTTGTCGTCAGTTCCAAAGCGCGCGCTAAAATTCGCCAGATGTTGAAAAACCTCAAGCGCGATGATTCGGTTGGTCTCGGCCGCCGTTTGTTAAACCATGCGTTGGGCGGCAGTCGCAAACTGGCCGAGATCCCGCCGGAAAATATCCAACACGAGTTGGATCGCATGAAGCTGGCGACGCTGGACGATCTGCTGGCTGAAATCGGCCTGGGCAATGCCATGAGCGTCGTGGTCGCGAAAAACCTGCAGGGCGATCAGTCCAATCTGGGCACCTCTTCCGGCGTTCGTAATCTGGCGATCAAGGGTGCAGACGGCGTGCTGATCACCTTTGCCAAATGCTGCCGACCTATTCCGGGTGACCCGATTATCGCCCACGTCAGCCCAGGTAAAGGCCTGGTGATCCACCATGAATCCTGTCGCAATATCCGCGGCTACCAGAAAGAACCTGAAAAGTTCATGGCGGTAGAGTGGGATAAAGACATCGAGCAGGAATTCATTGCCGAGATCAAAGTGGACATGTTTAACCATCAGGGGGCGCTGGCCAACCTGACGGCAGCCATCAATGCGGCTGAGTCCAATATTCAAAGCCTGAATACCGAAGAGAAAGACGGCCGGGTTTATAGCGCCTTTATCCGCTTGACCACCCGCGATCGCATCCATCTGGCAAATATTATGCGTAAAATCCGTATCATGCCGGATGTCATTAAAGTTAACCGTAACCGAAATTAGCGCTTATGAGCCCTGAACGCTATGCGCGGATTTGTGAAATGCTGGCCACCCGGCAGCCGGATTTAACCGTCTGCCTGGAACAGGTTCACAAACCGCATAACGTCTCCGCCATTATCCGCACCGCCGACGCTGTCGGCGTGCATCAGGTGCATGCCGTGTGGCCAACTACACGCATGCGAACCCTGGTTTCCTCCGCCGCCGGCAGCAACAGCTGGGTCAATGTTCAAACCCATCGCACTATCGGCGACGCCGTAACTCATCTGAAAGGCCAGGGCATGCAGATCCTGGCGACTAACCTTTCCGCCCGGGCGGTAGACTTTCGCGAAGTGGATTACACTCGCCCTACCTGCGTCCTGCTGGGCCAGGAAAAAACCGGCATTACCGAAGAAGCGCTGGCGCTTGCCGATCAGGACATCATTATTCCGATGATCGGTATGGTGCAGTCACTCAACGTGTCGGTTGCCTCAGCCTTGATCCTGTACGAAGCGCAACGCCAGCGGCAAAATGCCGGCCTGTATCGCCGTGAGCACAGTATGCTCGACGCAGAAGAGCAACAACGTCTGCTGTTTGAAGGCGGCTACCCGGTGCTGGCCAACGTGGCCAAGCGTAAAAAGCTGCCGCGTCCTCATATCGATCAACAGGGCCAGGTGGTCGCCGATGCCGAATGGTGGGCGGCCATGCAGGCGACGGTACGCAAATGAAAGGCCGTCTGCTGGATGCTGTCCCACTCACTACGCTTTCCGGGGTTGGCGCCAGCCAGGCGGGCAAACTGGCCAAGATTGGTCTGGAAACCATTCAAGATCTGCTGCTGCACCTGCCGCTGCGCTATGAAGACCGCACCCGCCTCTACCCGATAAACGATCTGCAGCCTGGCATTTTTGCCACGGTGGAAGGCGAAGTGCTGCGTACCGACATCAGTTTTGGACGCAGGCGCATGCTAACCTGCCAGATCAGCGACGGTACCGGCCTGCTCACCCTGCGTTTCTTCAATTTCAACGCTGCGATGAAAAACAGCCTGGCCACCGGCCGTCGCGTGACCGCCTACGGTGAAGTCAAACGCGGTAACCACGGCGCCGAAATTATTCACCCTGAATATCGCATTCAAGGGGAAAGCAGCGAAGTTGAGCTGCAAGAGTCATTGACACCGGTTTATCCCACCACCGAAGGCATACGCCAGGCCACGCTGCGCAAGCTGACCGATCAGGCGCTGGAGTTGCTGGATACCTGCGCTATTGCCGAACTGCTGCCGCCGGAACTGAGCGGCGGTCTGATGAGCCTGCCACAGGCGCTGCATACCCTGCACCGCCCGCCGCCGGATATCCAATTGGCGGATTTGGAACAGGGCAAGCATCCGGCGCAAAAACGCCTGATCCTGGAAGAACTGTTGGCGCATAACCTCAGCATGCTGGCGGTACGAGCCGGTGCGCAGAGCTATCAGGCCCTGCCGTTAATGCCCGACGACCGGCTTAAAAAGCAATTCCTCGCCCAGTTGCCCTTTGCCCCCACCGGCGCGCAAGATCGCGTAGTGGCCGATATCGAAGCCGATATGCAAAAAGGCTTCCCGATGATGCGCCTGGTGCAAGGCGACGTTGGCTCCGGCAAAACGCTGGTGGCCGCGCTGGCAGCACTGCGCGCTATCGCTCGCGGCAAGCAGGTGGCGTTAATGGCCCCAACGGAACTGCTGGCCGAACAGCACGCCAATAACTTCCGTCAGTGGTTTGAACCGCTGGGGTTAGAGGTTGGCTGGCTGGCTGGCAAGCAAAAAGGCAAGGCGCGTATCGCACAGCAAGAGGCAATTGCCAGCGGGCAGGTCTCCATGGTGGTCGGTACCCACGCCATCTTCCAGGAACAGGTGCAATTTTCCGGTCTGGCGCTGGTGATCATCGATGAACAGCACCGTTTTGGCGTACACCAGCGGCTGGCACTGTGGGAGAAAGGCGAAGAACAAGGCTTCCATGCCCATCAGTTGATCATGACCGCCACGCCAATCCCACGCACGCTGGCAATGACCGCCTATGCCGATCTCGACACCTCGGTGATCGACGAACTGCCACCGGGCAGAACGCCCGTCACTACCGTTGCCATTCCAGACACCCGGCGCGCCGATATTATTCAGCGGGTGAAAAGCGCCTGCATGGAAGAAGGCCGCCAGGCGTACTGGGTTTGTACGCTGATCGAAGAATCCGAACTGCTGGAAGCCCAGGCAGCCGAAGCCACCTGGGAAGAATTGAAAACCGCGCTGCCAGAGCTGAAAGTGGCGCTGGTGCACGGTCGCATGAAAGCACAAGAGAAACAGGCGGTAATGCAGGCCTTTAAACAGGGTGAGCTGCAGTTGTTGGTGGCGACGACGGTGATCGAGGTGGGGGTCGACGTGCCCAACGCCAGCCTGATGATCATCGAAAACCCCGAGCGACTGGGGCTGGCTCAGCTGCATCAGTTGCGGGGGCGCGTGGGTCGTGGCGCCGTAGCGTCTCACTGCGTGTTGTTGTACAAAACCCCGTTGAGCAAAACGGCGCAAAAGCGCCTGCAGGTGCTGCGCGACAGTAATGACGGTTTCGTTATTGCCCAGCGCGATCTGGAGATCCGCGGTCCAGGTGAACTGTTGGGCACCCGCCAAACCGGCAGTGCGGAGTTCAAAGTGGCGGATTTGCTGCGCGATCAGGCGATGATCCCGGAAGTACAACGCGTCGCCCGCCATATACACCAGCAGTACCCGGAGCATGCCAGAGCCCTGATTGAACGCTGGCTACCGGAGAAAGCACGTTACTCCAACGCCTGATTTTCAGGCAGAGAAAAGGCGCCAGATAGGCGCCTTTTTCGTTATTACGACCGCTTAATCAGCCAATCGTCGGAAACACCGGCAACAGCAGATACAGCTTAATCACAATCGCGTTGGCGATATCGATAAAGAACGCCCCCACCATAGGCACCACCAGAAACGCCAGGTGCGATGGACCGAAGCGATCGGTAATCGCCTGCATGTTGGCGATCGCCGTAGGCGTGGCCCCCATGCCGAAACCGCAGTGGCCCGCAGCCAACACCGCTGCATCGTAATTTTTACCCATCACCCGGTAGGTAACGAAAATTGCGTACAGTGCCATCACCAGCGTCTGTACGGCCAGGATCGCCAGCATTGGCAGCGCCAGAGAAGCCAGCTCCCACAAACGCAGGCTCATCAACGCCATCGCCAGGAACAGCGACAGGCTAACGTTGCCCAGCACCGACACCGCACGCTCAAACACGGTATAGAACCCGGTGAAGGCCAGGGTGTTGCTGAGGATCACCCCAACGAACAGCACGCAAACAAAGTTGGGTAATTCAAATACCGTACCGCTCAGCAAGCCGGAGATAAACTGCCCCAGGCTCAGGCAGATGGCGATCATCGCGATGGTTTCAATCATGATCAGCGAGGTGATCAAACGGCCGCTCTCCGGTTTTTCAAAACCGCTTGGCTGGACGCTGTCATCCGGCGAGCCTTCCGGGGTGGAAGAGTGCTTCACCAGGTAACGCGCCACCGGACCGCCGATCAGGCCACCCAGAACCAGACCGAAGGTGGCACAGGCCATCGCCACTTCCGTGGCGTTTTCAAAGCCGTAGCGTTCGATAAACAGCTTGCTCCAGGCCGCCCCGGTACCGTGACCGCCGGACAGGGTAATCGAGCCGGCGATCAGGCCCATCAACGGGTCCAGACCCAGCATTTTCGCCATGCCGATGCCGATAGCGTTCTGCACCAGCAGCAGGCCCAGCACCACAAACAGGAATACCATTAATGCCTTGCCACCCGCGCGCAACCGCGACAGGTTGGCGTTCAAACCGATGGTGGCGAAGAAGGCCAACATTAACGGGTCTTTCAGCGACATATCGAAGCTGATTTCCCAGTTAACGAACTTTTTCAGGGCTAACAACAGGAGTGCCACCAGTAAACCACCGGCGACAGGAGCGGGAATGGTGTATTTCCTCAACAGGGGGATGCTGGTGACGCATTTGCCCCCAAGGAGCAGAACCAATGTTGCTGCGACTAACGTGCCATAAGTATCAAGATGAAACATCCAGTTACTCCATGTAAGGGAAAAGATCCAATTAATAAATAATAAGTTAGAGAAAACCGCTTAGTTTTTAAAACTTGATGAGTGCAGGATTAGAAGTAAAAAACGCTGATAACACAAGAAAAAATGAACGAAAATGCGACATAAGTGACGATACTGCTAACAAAGCATTAACGCGCAACCGTTTGCTTTTATGGGCCAAATCATTAAAATGCCTGCTTTGCCGTTTCTGGAAATGCCACACCATGACCCAGCCATCCGCCGAGTTCGATGCTGCGCAAAAAGCATCCGCCACTCCCCGCAACAGTGAACTGATTTATCGCCTGGAAGATCGCCCACCGCTGCCGCAAACGCTGTTCGCCGCCGGTCAGCACCTGCTGGCGATGTTCGTTGCCGTGATCACACCGGCCCTGTTGATTTGTCAGGCACTGGGTCTGCCGGCGCAGGACACTCAGCACATTATCAGCATGTCGCTGTTCGCCTCCGGCCTGGCCTCGATTTTACAAATCAAAACCTGGGGACCCGTCGGCTCGGGCTTGCTGTCTATTCAGGGCACCAGCTTTAACTTTGTTTCGCCGCTGATCATGGGCGGGCTGGCGCTGAAAAATGGCGGCGCGGACGTTCCCACCATGATGGCTGCGCTGTTCGGTACGCTGATGGTTGCCTCCTGCACCGAGATCCTGCTGTCACGCGTGTTGCACTTGGCACGGCGCATCATCACCCCGCTGGTCTCCGGCATTGTGGTGATGATTATCGGTTTGTCTCTGATTCAGGTCGGTTTGACTTCCATCGGCGGTGGCTATGCTGCGATGAACGGAGGTACCTTCGGCGCCCCCAAAAATCTGCTGCTGGCCGGCGCGGTATTACTGGTCATTATTCTGCTTAACCGTCAGCGCAATCCCTACCTGCGCGTCGCCTCACTGGTGATTGCCATGGCGGTGGGTTATCTGCTGGCCTGGGCCATGGGCATGCTGCCAGAAAGCCAGCCCACCCCCGAGACGGCGGCGATCATCATCCCGACCCCGCTGTATTACGGTCTGGGTTTTGACTGGAATCTGCTGCTGCCGCTGATGCTTATCTTTATGGTCACCTCGCTGGAAACTATCGGCGATATCACCGCGACCTCTGACGTGTCGGAACAACCTGTCAGTGGCCCACTGTATATGAAGCGCCTTAAGGGCGGCGTACTGGCCAACGGCCTGAACTCCATGCTGTCGGCGGTGTTTAATACCTTCCCTAACTCCTGCTTCGGTCAAAACAATGGCGTGATCCAACTGACCGGCGTCGCCAGCCGCTACGTCGGCTTCGTGGTGGCACTGATGCTGATCGCGCTGGGGCTGTTCCCGGCGGTGGCCGGCTTCGTACAACACATTCCTGAGCCGGTATTGGGCGGCGCCACCCTGGTGATGTTCGGCACCATCGCCGCATCCGGTGTGCGCATCGTGTCGCGAGAGCGTCTGAACCGCCGTGCAATCATGATCATGGCGCTGTCGTTGGCCGTGGGGATGGGCGTTTCCCAGCAACCGTTGATCTTGCAGTTCGCACCGGACTGGCTGAAAACATTACTCTCCTCAGGCATTGCTGCCGGCGGCATCACTGCCATCGTGCTGAACCTGCTGTTCCCGCAGGAACACGAGAAACAATAATCCATCGAACTGCCTTGTGACAAACGGCCGCTTGCGGCCGTTTTTTATTGCCTATCAGACCATTGCACTTGAGATGCCCGGCCAATTGCGGCATAAACAGGGTATCTTTTTTGACCGACGCGGATGTAGACGATGAAATTTATCGGAAAACTGTTGCTGACGTTGCTGCTGCTGGTCGTGCTGGCCGTTGCACTGTTGTACGTCATAGGGCAAACCCGTTGGGCCGCGGGCTGGGTCAGCCGCTGGGTCAGCGATAACAGCGACTACCGCCTGTCGGTGGCGGCAATCTCGCACTCATGGAACCAGCCGGGCCAAATCAGCCTGGAAGACGTTCAGTTGGCCAAAAAAAATCAGCCTCAATCACTGGTGGCCAAACGTCTGGACCTCGGTCTCAGCCTGCGCCAAATTACCGAACCTCGTCATTTCCATAGCGTCACGCTGCGTGACGGCACGCTGAATCTGCAGCAGCAGGACGCAGCAATGCCAATACAGGCCGACGTGCTGCAACTGAGCAATATGGCGCTGCAATCCAACGATGAAACCTGGCAGCTCAACGCGCAGCAGGTCAACGCCGGCATCACGCCATGGCAACCCAAAGCCGGCCATCCGCTGGGTGATAACAATCAGTTCCAGTTCAGCGCTGGCTCGATGACGCTCAATGGCATCCCGGCCTCTCAGGTCCTGGTTCAGGGCGAGCTGAAACAAAATCAGCTGCTGCTCAGCAATTTCGGCGCCGACCTGGCGCAGGGGGATTTGACCGGCGTAGCCACTCGCGCCGCCGACGGCAGTTGGCAGGTAGAGCGACTGAGGCTCAGCGGCGTGCGCATGCAAACTCCCCTGACACTGGAACAGTTCTGGCAACGTTTTACCGCTCTGCCCCCCGTCACGCTCAAACGTTTTGATCTGATAGATGCACGGCTGGAAGGCAAGGAGTGGGCATTTAACGATCTCGACCTGTCACTGCAAAATGTCACCTTCCAACAGGGCGACTGGAGCAGCCAGGACGGTTCGCTGAACTTTAACGCCAGCGACCTGATCAATGGCAGTTTCCATCTGATTGATCCGATCATGAATATGCGACTCTCGCCGGCTGGGATCGCCATTCAGCAGTTCACCACCCGCTGGGAAGGTGGGTTATTGCGCACCTCTGGCAACTGGCTGCGTGCCAACAACCGCCTGCAGCTGGATGAGGTCGCGGTCGCTGCGTTGGAATATACGTTGCCTATAGACTGGCGCGCATTGTGGTTACAACCGCTGCCGAACTGGCTGGCGGAGGTGTATGTCAATAAACTGACCACCAACCGTAACCTGATCATCGATATCAACCCGGCCTTCCCTTTCCAGATCACCGCACTGGACGGTTATGGCAGCAACCTGTTGCTGGCGCGCGATCACCAGTGGGGCATCTGGTCCGGCACGCTGAATTTGAACGGCAGTGAAGCTACCTTCAACAAAATTGACGTGCGCCGACCATCGCTGGCGCTGAACGCCAATGACGGGCAGATCAACGTCACCGAGCTCAGCGCCTTTATGCCGCAGGGGTTGTTGGATGCCAAAGCCACCGTCGAGCAGCTGCCGGGCAAGCCTTTTACGCTGTCGCTGAATGGGCGTTCGGTACCGCTGAATACGCTACAACAGTGGGGATGGCAAGCGGTGCCGCTGGAAGGCGACGGTAATCTGCAATTACAGTTGAAAGGTTTGTTGAACAGCGATGGGCCATTTAAGGCTTCATTGCAGGGCAGGTTGCAGGCCACTGCCGCCGATGGCCAAACGGTCAACCAGCAACTGCCTTAATCCTGGATAGGCCCTCTCCGCATAGAGAGGGCCTGGGTGTTAACTGTCTATCGCCTCACAGCCGCCCTGATCCAGGGGCACTTCCGGCTCGGCCGGCAACACCATATAAGTGCCTTCAAATACCGCACCTTTGTCGTCGTCACCGAACAGATGGACTTCCGCCTGTACGCGAGCGCGGCGGCCACGGGCCAAACGGGCCAGATCGCCGCTCAACGAGCTGAGATCCGCCACTGCACGCGGTCGGCCTGTGATGGGCTTGCTGTAACGAATATGGGCATCGGCTAAAATGATGGTGCCACCGAGATGGCGCTCACGCAGCAATAGCCAGATCAGGCCCCAGGCGGTCAAGGTGGCCAGAGAGAACAGGCTGCCGGCAAACAACGTGTGGTGCGGGTTCTGGTTGCCAATTTCCGGCATGGTGGTGACAAAACGCTGGCCGGTATATTGGCTGATGCGCACCCCCATCTTCTCGCTGAGCGGAATGTGATCGTACCAGGCCTGCTGCAGCTGACCGCACCAGTCGGGCCGATGCAGGATGTCGTCCAGCGTCGCCACCGGTTTGATCATCAGGAAATGGCGAATCGGCGTGGTTTGCGGCGCGGTGATCTCACCCTGATTAATGAAACCCAGCTTGGCAAAGAAATCTACCGCGTCTTCACGGGCGCTACAGACTACGCGCTTCACGCCCTCCTGGCGCGCCACGGATTCCAGCGTCATGGCTACCAGCGTCCCCAGGCCTTTGTCCTGCACCGTCGGGTCTACCGCCAGAAAACGAATCGCGGCTTCGTTATCGGCATTGATGTACAGCCGCCCAATGGCGACAATTTTTCCGCTCTCGTCCACCACCATCTGGTGATGTGCCATGGCGTCGTAGGCATCCTTTTCCGACCCCACCGGCTGGTGCAACGGCTTGCGCAGCATTTCCCAGCGGAACTGGTAATACTCTTTCAGTTCTTGCTCTGTTACCGGTACTCGTAGGTGATACATAGACGCCTTCTCTCTCAGAATTCTTAGACTTGAAGCCAAAACGTCACCGGCCCGTCGTTCACCAGCGCGACTTTCATGTCGGCCGCAAACTCACCGGTTTGGGTTTCGATACCGCGTTCGCGGCATTGGCCAACAAAATATTGGTATAACCGATCGGCCTCTTGCGGTACCGCGCCACGAGAGAAACTCGGACGCATCCCCTTTTGCGTGTCGGCCACCAGCGTGAATTGCGAGACCACCAGCAAACTGCCCCCTGCCTGTTGGACGTTGAGATTCATTTTGTCGTTCTCATCGCCAAAGATGCGGTAGCCCAATACGCGCTCACACAGGCGCTCGGCCTTCTGTTCGTTATCGTCCTGCTCCACGCCCAATAACACTAACAAACCGGGGCCTATGTTGCCTACCGTCTGGCCTTCCACCGTGACGCTGGCATTTAATACCCGTTGAATTAACGCAATCATAACTGCCCTTCTGATGACTGTTCCTGTTGTTGTGCCTTTTGCTGTCGGTAGTCGCGGTATTCCCCAATGGTAACCGTGATTTCCGCGCCGAGTAACACGATACACCAGCTCCAGTAGACCCAAAGGAATAAAATGGGGATCACCGCCAACACGCCGTAAATCAGCTGATAAGACGGGAACATGGTGACATACAGCGCAAACCCCTTCTTGCCCAGCTCAAACAGCAAACCGGCCACCAGTGCGCCAATCAACGCATCCTTGGGTGGCACCCTAACCGTCGGCACGATGCAATACAGCAGCCAGAACGATATCCACGACAGGATCAGCGGGAAAATACGCAGCACCTGATCCACCAGGCTGTTGACGCCGGTCTGCGCCAGCCAGTTAAGCGACAGCAGATAGGAACTGATCGCCATACTGGCCCCCACCAACAGCGGCCCCAGGGTCAGCACCATCCAGTACACGGCGAAAGAAAACACGATAGGACGCTGATTCTTGCTGCGCCAGATGGTGTTGAGCACGCTGTCCACCGACGAGATCAGCAACAGCGCAGTGACTATCAGGCCGCAGGTCCCGACGGCGGTCATCTTGTTGGAGTTGGCGACAAACTGCTCCAGATAACTTTGGATCACGTTGCCGGCGGCCGGCATGAAGTTGGAAAAGATAAAGCTTTTCAGTTGAACGCTGATGTCGGAGAACATGGGGAACGCGGCAAACAGCGCAAACACCACGGTCACCAGAGGTACCAGTGACAGCAGTGATACGTAGGCCAGGTGGCCCGCCAACATGGTCAGGCCATCGCTGTCGACGCGTTTAATCAGCAGTCGTAAAAAGGTGACGCTGGGTTTGATCGAAGCGGGCAGCTTCTTGCGGCGGAAAAACGACATGGCCACTCCTTGATGTCAGTTTGTACGCCTTAAGCTTAACCCTTTGCGGTCATTGGGCAAAATAAGCCGGTACTACGTCGCGGTCGGTCACGTGAACCGTTTTGATGCCAAGCGCCTGTGCCGCGGCGACGTTATCCGGGTGATCGTCAAAGAACACCGCGTCATCCGGCGAGGTATTTTCTGCATCCAGTACGTGCAGATAAATATTGGCGTCCGGCTTACGCATGCCAAGATCCTGCGACAAATAGAGATGATCGGCGGCTTCGGCCACCTGCGGGTAGTGCTGCGGCCAGTAATTGCAGTGCAAGCGGTTGGTGTTCGATAACACCACCACCCGGTGACCTTCGCTGCGCAGGCGCTTCATGATGTCGATCACTTCTGGACGCAGGGCGACAAACACCGCCTGCCAACCGGTAGCGAACTGCTCGAAACTGAGGGCAATCCCCATTTCGGCACTCAGCCCTTCGGCAAAGTCTTCATCGCTGATTTCACCGCGCTCGTGCTGCTGAAACAATTCGCCCATAGCAAAACGTTCGGACAAGACCGCCAATGGCGTACCGCTCAAACTGCTCCATACACCCAGTACACGTTTGAAATCGATATCGACGATCACATTACCTAAATCAAAGATATACAGCATAGTCCTCTCCTGATGGGCCGGTGAGATTTTACTGTAGCGGGAAAAGCAGAGGCTGAATAGAGAGCGAATGGAAAAGCATATAGCACGCGGCAGAAATGAGAAAAGACAGAGGAAAAAACTCAGGGCGCTGGCGCGCCCTAAGTGTTGCAGACTAAATCGGCGATTAAGCTTCTTTAGGACCGCGGCTTGCACGCTTACGATCGTTTTCCGTCAGGTGACGCTTACGGATACGGATCGAGGTTGGCGTGACTTCTACCAGTTCGTCATCATCGATGAATTCCAGAGCTTGCTCCAGAGTCATTTTGATAGCCGGAACCAGGGTAGTGGCTTCGTCAGTACCGGAAGCACGCATGTTGGTCAGCTTCTTACCGGTCAGGCAGTTCACGGTCAGGTCGTTGGAACGTGAGTGAATACCGATGATCTGGCCTTCATACACTTCCGCACCGTGACCCAGGAACAGCTTGCCGCGATCTTGCAGACCGAACAGGGCGAACGCTACCGCTTTACCCTGGCCGTTAGAGATCAGCACGCCGTTCTGGCGCTGGCCAACTTCACCCGGACGCACGTCGTCGTAGTGGCTGAAGGTGGAGTACAGCAGACCGGTACCGGAAGTCATGGTCATGAACTCGTTACGGAAGCCAATCAAGCCGCGGCTTGGGATCACGTAGTCGAGACGCACACGGCCTTTACCGTCTGGATCCATGTTTTTCAGGTCAGCTTTACGCTCACCCATGGCTTGCATGACTGAACCCTGGTGCTGTTCTTCGATGTCCAAGGTCACGTTTTCGAACGGCTCTTGTTTACGACCATCGATTTCACGGAAGATTACTTTCGGACGGGATACCGCCAGTTCGAAACCTTCACGACGCATGTTTTCGATCAGAACCGACAGGTGAAGTTCACCACGGCCAGATACGCGGAATGCATCAGCATCTTCAGTTTCTTCAACGCGCAGTGCCACGTTGTGCACCAGTTCCTTGTTCAGACGCTCAAGGATTTGACGCGAAGTCACAAACTTACCTTCTTTACCACAGAAAGGTGAGGTGTTGACGTTGAAGAACATGGTTACGGTCGGCTCATCTACAGACAGCGCCGGCAGTGCTTCCACTGCAGAGGTGTCACAGATGGTGTCGGAAATGTTCAGCTCGCCCAGACCGGTGATAGCGATGATGTCGCCCGCTTCAGCCAGGGTAGACTCGATACGCTCCAGACCCATGTGGCCCAGCACTTTGCCCACTTTACCGTTGCGAGTTTTACCTTCGCTATCGATGATGGTGACCTGCTGGTTTGGCTTCACTTTACCACGCTTGATACGGCCGATACCGATCACGCCCAGGTAGTTGTTGTAGTCCAACTGGGAGATTTGCATCTGGAATGGCGCTTCGAGCTCAACCTGCGGTGCAGACACGTGGTCTACGATCGCTTGATACAGCGGGGTCATGTCTTCCGCCATCTCATTGTGGTCAGTACCGGCGATCCCCATCAATGCAGAAGCATAGATGATTGGGAAGTCGAGCTGCTCGTCGGTTGCGTCGAGGTTAACGAACAGGTCGAAGACCTGATCAACAACCCAATCAGGACGTGCGCCCGGACGGTCAACCTTGTTGATTACCACGATCGGCTTCAGACCATTAGCGAAGGCTTTTTTGGTCACGAAGCGGGTTTGCGGCATTGGGCCATCCATTGCATCCACAACCAGCAGCACCGAGTCAACCATTGACATCACACGCTCAACCTCACCGCCGAAGTCGGCGTGTCCTGGGGTATCCACGATGTTGATGCGGTAGTCTTTCCAATTAATGGCGGTGTTTTTTGCGAGGATGGTAATCCCACGCTCTTTCTCCAAATCGTTGGAGTCCATTACGCGTTCGGTGGCTTCTACACGCTCTCCGAAAGTACCGGATTGTTGCAGCAGCTTATCAACCAGGGTGGTCTTACCATGGTCAACGTGGGCAATAATGGCGATGTTACGCAAATTTTCGATCACAGCTTTGCCTCAGGCATTAGAAATAGCGCGCTATTGTACACGTATTAAGCGAGGGACTAAACAAGATCACAACAGTCTCTTATAAACAACTGTGTACAGGTCAGTATGTGATCCCTTTCACGGTGCAAAAAGCAGCATCCGGTGCACTTTTGCACCATTACAGTGCCCCACCCCGCACCGATTGCACCATTTAAGTGCAAAACGTCACTGATGGTGCATACTGATTCTGTGCAAAACCCAAGCAGAAAGGCGATTAAAGCGCTTTAGCAAAGTTGGCACAGTTTTCGCTTTAGTCTTTTCAAGGCAAAAAAAGCCAGTTTCACAGATTCGTTCCACGACGACGACAATGATAAATCCGGGAGAGTTAAGTATGTCCGCTGAACACGTTTTGACGATGCTGAATGAGCATGAAGTGAAATTCGTAGACCTGCGTTTCACTGACACCAAGGGTAAAGAACAACACGTCACCATCCCTGCTCATCAGGTAAATGCCGACTTCTTCGAAGAAGGTAAAATGTTTGACGGTTCCTCGATCGGCGGTTGGAAG
Source organism: Serratia sp. AXJ-M (assembly GCF_046531865.1). Classification (NCBI taxonomy): domain Bacteria; kingdom Pseudomonadati; phylum Pseudomonadota; class Gammaproteobacteria; order Enterobacterales; family Yersiniaceae; genus Serratia; species Serratia sp. AXJ-M. The sequence continues at coordinate 5,208,038 of NZ_CP059394.1, forward strand.
GGCATCAACGAATCTGACATGGTGCTGATGCCAGACGCCAGCACTGCGGTACTGGATCCGTTCTTCGAAGAATCTACCCTGATCATTCGCTGCGACATCCTCGAGCCAGGCACCATGCAGGGCTACGATCGTGACCCGCGCTCAATCTCCAAGCGTGCAGAAGATTTCCTGCGCTCTTCCGGCATCGCAGACACCGTTCTGTTCGGACCTGAGCCAGAATTCTTCCTGTTTGACGACATTCGTTTCGGCAGCAGCATCCGCGGTTCCCACGTGGCCATCGACGATATCGAAGGCGCATGGAACTCCGGCACCCAATACGATGGCGGCAACAAAGGCCACCGTCCGGCAGTCAAAGGCGGTTACTTCCCGGTTCCTCCGGTCGATTCTTCACAGGACATCCGTTCTACCATGTGTCTGACCATGGAAGAAATGGGCCTGGTCGTTGAAGCGCACCACCACGAAGTGGCAACCGCAGGTCAGAACGAAGTGGCAACCCGCTTCAACACCATGACCAAGAAAGCCGACGAAATCCAAATCTACAAGTACGTGGTTCACAACGTGGCTCACGCATTTGGCAAAACCGCGACCTTCATGCCGAAGCCAATGTTCGGTGATAACGGTTCCGGCATGCACTGCCACATGTCGCTGTCCAAGAATGGGACTAACCTGTTCGCCGGCGACAAATACGGCGGCCTGTCTGAGACTGCCCTGTTCTACATCGGCGGTATCATCAAGCACGCTAAAGCGATCAACGCCCTGGCCAACCCGACCACCAACTCTTACAAGCGTCTGGTCCCAGGCTACGAAGCTCCGGTCATGCTGGCTTATTCTGCCCGTAACCGTTCCGCTTCCATCCGTATTCCAGTGGTTGCCAGCCCGAAAGCGCGCCGTATCGAAGCCCGTTTCCCGGATCCAGCGGCTAACCCGTACCTGTGCTTCGCGGCCCTGCTGATGGCAGGCCTGGACGGTGTGATTAACAAAATCCACCCTGGCGACGCCATGGACAAAAACCTGTATGACCTGCCACCGGAAGAAGAAGCTGAAATTCCAAAAGTTGCAGGCTCCCTGGATGAAGCGCTGGCAGCACTGAGCGAAGACCGCGAGTTCCTGACCCGTGGCGGCGTATTCACTGACGACGCTATCGATGCTTACATCGATCTGCGCAAAGAAGAGATGGACCGCGTTCGCATGACGCCACACCCGGTTGAATTCGAACTGTACTACAGCGTTTAAGTTTTACCGCGCCGTCTGCGGGCGGCGCCCAGATTTAGTTGTCTTTTTTTGTTGCCGTGGAAACTTTCAGCCCATCTTCGGATGGGTTTTTTTCTCCACCGTATTTTCTGCAAAACTATTCCATACCGCGTGCATAACGGATGGAGTAGGATAAATGCACTAAAAAGGTGCAGTCGTCTGCTATGCCCAAGAGATTTCACGGTGCAGCTAGGCGGCAACCGAGCGAACCGACAGGAGCTTGGTCTGCCAAGTGACTGGTGTGAGTAAGAGCAGCCAACAACGCTGCGTCTTGAAAGATAAAGGGCATATATGGCAACTGGCAAGCTGCCCGACGCAGGGCAGATCCTCAATTCTCTCATCAACAGTATCCTGCTGTTGGATGACTCGCTGGCGGTTCATTACGCCAATCCGGCAGCACAACAACTGCTGGCACAAAGTTCTCGTAAACTTTTCGGTACACCGTTACCCGATTTGCTCGGTTATTTCTCACTGAACGTCGATCTGATGCGTGAGAGCCTGCATGCCGGTCAGGGCTTTACCGATAACGAAGTGACCCTGGTGGTTGACGGGCGTGCGCATATCCTCTCCCTGACCGCACAGGCGCTGCCTGATGGCTATATCCTGATCGAGCTGGCGCCAATGGATAACCAACGCCGTTTGAGCCAGGAACAACTTCAGCACGCCCAGCAGGTGGCAGCCCGCGATCTGGTCCGAGGCCTGGCGCATGAAATTAAAAACCCGCTTGGCGGGTTGCGCGGTGCGGCTCAATTGCTGGCCAAGGCGCTACCCGATCCGTCGCTGACCGAATACACCAAGGTGATCATTGAGCAGGCCGATCGCCTGCGCAACCTGGTCGATCGCCTGCTCGGCCCGCAGCGACCGGGCCAGCACATAACCCAAAGCATTCATCAGGTGGCAGAGCGTGTGTGCCAACTGGTGTCGCTTGAGAAGCCGGATAACGTGACGCTGGTGCGGGACTACGACCCGAGCCTGCCTGAAATGGCGCACGACCCGGATCAAATCGAACAGGTATTGCTGAACATCACCCGCAATGCGCTGCAGGCGCTGGGAGAAACGGGCGGCACCATCACGCTGCGCACTCGTACCGCTTTCCAGATCACCCTGCACGGCACCCGCTACCGGTTAGCGGCACGTATCGACGTAGAAGATGACGGCCCCGGTGTGCCGGCGCAGTTGCAGGACACGCTATTTTACCCGATGGTCAGCGGCCGCGAAGGCGGGACCGGCCTGGGGTTATCCATCGCCCGTAATCTTATCGATCAGCATTGCGGAAAAATTGAATTTAACAGTTGGCCAGGACATACCGAATTCTCGGTTTACCTGCCTATTCGCCAGTGAGGTTTTCTATGCAACGAGGGATAGTCTGGATCGTCGATGACGATAGCTCCATCCGCTGGGTGCTTGAACGTGCGCTCACTGGAGCCGGTGTGAGCTGCGTGACCTTCGACAGTGGCAATGCGGTGCTCGAAGCCCTGGCCACGCAAACTCCTGACGTGTTGCTGTCTGACATCCGCATGCCGGGTATGGATGGCCTTGCGTTGCTCAAGCAGATCAAACAGCGTCATCCGATGCTTCCGGTCATCATAATGACCGCACATTCGGATCTCGACGCCGCCGTCAGCGCCTACCAGCAAGGGGCGTTCGATTACCTGCCGAAACCCTTTGATATCGATGAAGCCGTAGCGCTGGTAGAACGCGCCATCAGCCATTATCAGGAGCAGCAGCAGCCTGCACGCAGCCAACCGGCCAACGATCCGGTGGCAGACATCATCGGTGAAGCCCCGGCGATGCAGGACGTGTTCCGCATCATCGGGCGCCTGTCGCGTTCGTCGATCAGCGTACTGATCAACGGCGAATCAGGTACCGGTAAAGAGCTGGTTGCCCATGCCCTGCACCGTCACAGTCCGCGCGCCAAATCGCCTTTTATCGCGCTGAATATGGCGGCGATCCCCAAAGACCTGATCGAGTCCGAACTTTTCGGGCATGAAAAAGGGGCCTTTACCGGCGCCAACCAAATCCGTCAGGGTCGCTTTGAGCAGGCCGACGGCGGGACCTTGTTCCTGGATGAAATCGGCGATATGCCGCTGGATGTGCAAACCCGCTTGCTGCGGGTGCTGGCAGATGGCCAATTCTATCGGGTCGGTGGTTATGCCCCGGTGAAGGTTGACGTACGCATCATCGCCGCCACCCACCAGAACCTGGAAATGCGGGTACAGGAAGGTAAATTCCGTGAGGATTTGTTCCACCGCCTGAACGTGATCCGCGTGCACCTTCCGCCGTTGCGTGAACGCCGTGAGGATATTCCGCGTCTGGCGCGTTACTTCCTGCAGGTGGCGGCAAAGGAGCTGGGTGTGGAAGCGAAAAACCTCCACCCGGAGACTGAAACTGCACTGACGCGCCTGCCATGGCCAGGTAACGTTCGCCAGTTGGAGAACACCTGCCGTTGGTTAACCGTGATGGCCGCTGGTCAGGAGGTGCTGATTCAGGATCTGCCGAGCGAGCTGTTTGAAACCTCTGCGCCGGAAACGACCGGGCATAGCCTGCCCGACAGTTGGGCCACGCTGCTGGCACAGTGGGCAGACCGCGCGCTGCGTTCCGGTCATCAAAACCTGCTGTCGGAAGCGCAACCGGAGATGGAGCGCACCTTGCTCACCACTGCACTGCGTCATACCCAGGGGCATAAGCAGGAAGCCGCCCGTTTGCTGGGGTGGGGGCGCAATACGTTAACGCGTAAGTTGAAAGAATTGGGAATGGAATAGTTTGCGGCATTGATTATAGAAAATACAATCAAGCGCACAAAAAAACGGCTATTTCAGGCTTTACAGCCGAAGAGGCCGCAGTATGATCGGGGCGCACACCCTGGAGGCTTCCATGCTGGATTCGTTAATCGCATTCATTTCTCAAGGCGCAGAACTTGGTTCTGCCGCCAGCCACACGCCGCAGGCAGCCGTTGCTGCGGTATTGTGTGCCGCACTGATTAATTTCTTCAGTTAAAACAACGGCCGCGAAAGCGGCCGATGTTTTACTCATTAAATAACCCGAGAGAATTGCTGAGTGCGGGCCTGTTGACGCAGGTAGATATCAAAGCACATGCAAATATTGCGGATCAGTAACCGGCCACGCGGCGTAACCTGAATTCCCTGCTCGTCACGCTCCACCAGCCCATCGCGTTCAAACGGCGCCAACAATTGCAAATCCTCGGCAAAATAATCGGCAAAGTTGATGTCGAACTGACGTTCTATGGCCAGATAGTCCAGTTTGAAATTGCAGATCAGCGTTTTGATCACCTCACGCCGCAAGCAGTCGTCTTCGGTCATCGCCAGGCCTCGCCACAGTGCATGACCTTGCGCTTCAACGCTGTTGTAATAAACCTTCAGCTCTTTCTGGTTCTGCGCATAGCTGTCCCCCAGCATGCTGATGGCGGAGACACCCAGCCCCAGCAAATCACTGTCGCCCTGGGTGGTGTACCCCTGGAAGTTACGATGAAGTTTTCCTTCGCGCTGTGCCACCGCCAACTCATCGTCCGGTCGTGCGAAATGATCCATGCCGATAAACTGATAACCCGATTCGGTCAGGGAGGCTATGGTGTGCTGCAAGATATCCAGTTTCTGCTGCGCGCTCGGCAGATCTGCGTCTTTGATTTTGCGCTGGGCAGCAAACAGGTTCGGCATATGGGCATAGTTAAATACGCTCAGGCGATCGGGGCTTAGCTCTGCCACACGCTGCAGAGTGTAGGCAAAGCTCTCCGGCGTTTGCTTTGGCAAGCCGTAGATTAGATCGATATTGGTGGAATTAAAGCCAAGCGCTTTAGCGCGAGCAATCAGGGCAAAGATAAAGGCTTCATCCTGCTCGCGGTTCACCAGCCGCTGCACCTCTTTATTGAAGTCCTGCACCCCCATGCTCAGGCGATTAAAACCTTCGCTGCGTAAATGATCGAGCACATCCAGCTCAATCTCACGCGGATCGACTTCGATCGACATTTCGGCATCGGGAAGGAAATCAAAGTGTTGGCGCAGCATCGTTACCAGCTGGCTGATTTGTGCCTTGCTCAGATAGGTTGGCGTACCGCCGCCCCAGTGCATCTGGCCGACCTTACGCCCGGCAAACAACGGTGCACGTTGAGCAATCTCTTGCGCCAGCACCGCCAGATATTCATCGGCCTTGTGCGTTTGACGCGTCACCAGCTTGTTGCAACCACAGAAATAGCAGAGCTTGTGGCAGAAAGGGATATGCACGTACAGCGATAAAGGGCGCTCAGGATAACGCGCCGCGGCGCGTTGAAACGCCGCTTCGTCGTAGCTCTGGTTGAATTCCAGCGCTGTGGGGTATGAGGTGTAACGCGGCCCTGAATAGTTATATTTCTGGATCAGGGCCAGATCCCAGACAATTGCCTGCTCTGACATGCTCACTCCTTCCGATATTTTTTCCTACCGGGCCGGGAGATGGGCAGTTGTCTACGCTGTCTGGCCGCGGAAGCGCTGCGAAAACGCTTTTTGCGTTTAGACAGCCGCCATAGTTTACCGAATAACCACAGCAGATAACACATCAAGAGTAGGGCTATTGACAGGATCAGCCACATGACGCGTTAAATTACGTCTTTCGGGTTACCGCCTTTCAGCAGTTTCAGGATATCTTCCTTTTTCTCTTCTTCTTCGTCGTCTTCATCGTCGCCCAGCTCAATGCCCAGTTGTTCCATCAGGGCATCAATGCGATCCAGAGTCTGGTCAACATAACTCTGATCTTCTGCGCTCAGCGTCTCACCGTCGTCAATACGATCCAGCAGTGCGTCCAGACGCTCATCATTTTCCAGCTTCGCCAGTTCTTCTTCCGGGGACAGACGTGGTTTGGCTTCGGCCTTAGGTTTTGGCTGCGGCTTAGTTTTTGGCTTGGCTTCGACCACCAGCGCTACCGGCACTTTACTGCCAATGCGCGGATCTTTGGTCTGCGCGTCGGCCTTGTTCTTTTGATTGGCAGACTCAACCTGGGTGCGAGAACCGGAAGCAAGACCACGGCGCTTTTTCAGACGCTTGCGCTCACGGGCTTCCTGATCGAGCTCCACACGGCTTTTCTTTTTGGTTTTCGACGTCGCCGCGCTGCTGCGTGGGGCGCGAGGTGCTTTTGATGGCTGGTTCATAGCGTATGCTCTTAGGTATGTAGATTCAGTATAGAGATAGATGCTATACGATTGCGGCGGAATCTAGCAGAAAGCGAACAAAGAAAAAAGGCGGCAGGTTAAACCCGCCGCCTTTTTGCACCCTCTTTCGAAGGATATTCCTGCTACGCATTCCGTGCGCACACTCAACATCCAGGTTTTTCCTTTTGCTATAAGCGCATTCCCTGCCGCACTACTTCCTTCATCCTGAAGGGAAAATCATCCATGGCGAAATCCGTTCGTGTCCACTCTTCCTGAGTTTGCTTCCTGCGGGCATCCCAATTGCGGTAACTTCACCATCCCTGTGCTATTTGCAAATTCCGATGCAAATAGACCCATTCCTTCGGTTATTCGTCCTAGCACTCATTAGCACGTCCCGTGCTCTCCCTGAGATTTATCACCCTTCCCGGATGTTCCTTAATCCTGCAAAGCCCTGTGCTGCAACTTACTTTACGCTATCACGGGTCAGGCTCAAGGCACCTGCCCTGTAATAGGCTGATAAAAATACGCATCGGAGAATTAAATACATGTTTTATAAAAAAAAGAATAAAAACAACTTTCGAATAAAAGCGACATTACCCCCTATTCGAATGGCAAATGTCTCACAAGACTGCCCCACATAAATTGCCACACCCAACTGGCCCGGCGCTTAAAAACAGAGAAACACACCATTTTTAGCGCTGATGCAGTTATAATCGCCAACCAGTTAGCCATCCTCACGGAGACGAAAAATTTTGACCAGCAAGAATTACAATTATCATGTGACCCATTTCGTCACCAGTGCGCCCGATATTCGCCATCTGCCGGGGGATGAAGGTATTGAAGTTGCGTTCGCCGGCCGTTCTAACGCCGGTAAGTCCAGCGCGTTAAATACCCTGACCAACCAGAAAAGCCTGGCGCGTACCAGTAAAACGCCGGGGCGTACCCAGCTTATCAACCTGTTTGAAGTGGAAGAAGGCATTCGCCTGGTCGACCTGCCGGGTTATGGCTACGCCGAAGTGCCTGAAGAGATGAAACGCAAATGGCAGCGGGCGCTGGGTGAATACCTGCAAATGCGCAACTGCCTGAAAGGCCTGGTGGTGCTGATGGACATCCGCCATCCGTTGAAAGATCTCGACCAGCAGATGATCCAATGGGCTGTCGATGTCGGCACCCCGGTTCTGGTTCTGCTGACCAAAGCGGACAAACTGGCATCCGGCGCACGTAAGGCGCAACTGAATATGGTGCGTGAAGCGGTAGTGCCGTTTATGGGTGATATCCAGGTTGAGGCCTTCTCCTCGCCAAAAAAGATGGGCGTCGACAAACTGAGCCAGAAACTGAACACCTGGTTTAACGAGATCCCGCCGGAAGTGCTACCGGAAGATGATGAAGCCGCCGGCGAATAAAAAGCCGCTGCGCTGCAACAGCCGATGTGGAAACGCATCGGCTTTTTTATGCACGTTATTCGGGCGCAGGCCATTTTCGTTATCTAATTACAGTTCTGACTGAAATCCATCACAAATACTTATGATGACTTGATATTGAGAATCCGATGAGCGGGCCATTTCGGGGGAAAATCTGAAGGAAAGAGGTCGCGGGACGAATAAGAAGAACCTATGGTTTGGCTTTGTTTTTACAATAAAAAACGCCCCAGTCAATACTGACTGGGGCGGCTAAATATTCAGCCAAATCCGATTACGTGAAGTAAAAGGTCTGAAAGATAGAACATCTTACCTCTGTACCCTACGCCAGTAACTCTACATGATTTTTTCGCAGTGCAAAAGAATTTTTTGTAGTTTACTTACACAGTTTGGCGCGTAATAACGGCGAGGTTGGGGAAACAATCGCCGTATCCTGTAGCTTAATTACAAAAACTGCTTAGGTTATCGCCAGTTAGCCCATCCTTTAAGAACGAGGCCAGCGAACGGCCGCGCAATCAGTGGGCTTCGTCCCAGTTGGCTCCCACGCCGACATCCACTTTCAGTGGGACAGCCAGCGTCATGCTATTTTCCATCAGCTCGCGAATGCGTTGGTTGGAGGTTTCCAGCACCGATTCATGCACCTCGAACACCAATTCATCGTGTACCTGCATGATCATACGCACCAGCGGCTCTTCCTGAGCTTGCAACCAGGCGTCCACCTCGATCATCGCACGTTTGATGATATCGGCGGCAGTCCCTTGCATAGGGGCGTTAATCGCCGCGCGCTCGGCCGCCTTGCGACGCATGCCATTACTGGAGCTGACATCCGGCAGATAGAGACGGCGGCCGTCCAGCGTGCTTACATAGCCCTGACTGGCAGCCTGCTGGCGGGTACGCTCCATATATTCCAATACGCCCGGGTAGCGCTCGAAGTAGAGATCCATGTAGCGCTGCGCTTCACCACGCGGAATGCCCAATTGGCGTGACAGACCAAACGCGCTCATGCCATAAATCAGGCCAAAGTTAATTGCCTTGGCGCTGCGACGCTGTTCGTGGGTCACTTTATCAAGCGGCAGGCCAAATACCTCGGCTGCGGTGGCACGGTGGATATCTTCACCGGCCGCAAAGGCCTTCAGTAACCCTTCATCCTGTGACAGATGGGCCATAATGCGCAGTTCGATTTGCGAATAGTCGGCCGCAACGATGCGGTAACCCTCAGGAGCAATAAAGGCCTGGCGGATCCGGCGCCCTTCGTCGTTACGCACCGGGATATTCTGCAGGTTAGGATCGCTCGAGGAGAGACGTCCAGTAGCCGTCACCGCCTGATGATAAGAGGTATGCACCCGGCCACTGACCGGATTGATCATCAGCGGCAGCTTGTCGGTGTAGGTCGTCTTCAGCTTCGCCAAGCCACGGTATTCCAGGATCACCTTAGGCAACGGGTAATCCAACGCCAATTCGGCCAACACTTCTTCGTTAGTAGATGGGGCACCACCCGGTGTTTTCTTCAGTACCGGCAGCTTCTGCTTTTCGTAGAGGATCGCCTGCAGCTGTTTGGTTGACGCCAGATTGAAAGGCTCTTCCGCCAGTTCATGGGCCTGAATTTCCAGCTCGGCCAGGCGTTTGGTCAATTCGATGGAGTGCGTGGCCAGAATGCTTTGATCAATCAGCACCCCGGTGCGTTCGATGTGCGACAACACCGGCAACAGCGGCATTTCAATCTCATTGAATACTTTCAGCAGCTCGGCGCTTTCCTTCAATTGCGGCCACATCGCCAAATGCAATTGCAAGGTAACGTCGGCATCTTCGGCAGCGTAAGGAGCCGCCTGCTCCAGTGCAATCTGGTTGAAGGTGAGCTGTTTTTTCCCCTTGCCGGCGATCTCTTCGAAGGTCACGGTTTTATGGCCGAGGTAACGATCGGACAAGCTGTCCATATCGTGACGACCGCCCACGCTGTCCAGCACATAAGATTCCAGCATGGTGTCGAAGGCAATGCCGCGCAGGGTAATGTCGTAACGCGCCAGCAGGCCCATATCGAACTTCAGATTTTGCCCGACCTTGAGCGCTTTCTCGTCTTCCAGCAGCGGCTTCAAGGTGGCCAGCACATAATCGCGATCCAGCTGTGCCGGGGCATCGAGATAGTCATGCGCTACCGGCAAATAGGCGGCTTCGCCCGGTGCAATGGCAAACGACAGGCCAATCAAATTGGCGGTCAGGGTGTCCAAACCGTCGGTTTCGGTATCAAACGCAAATACCTCGGCTTTTTTCAGCTTTTCCAGCCACTGCGCGAAAGTATCTTCATCCAGGATGGTGACATAACCTTCTTGCGATAACGTCGCTTCGGCAGGTGCTTTGTCTGTTACGGCAGCGACTGCCGTCGCCTTTGGCGCACTGGCAGCTTTCACGCCGGCACCCTTTTTACCTTCCAGCCAAATACCGGCTTCGACATCCGCCAGCCAGCGTTTAAATTCGTATTGTTTAAACAACTGCTGCAGCACATCGACATCCAGCGCTGATACTTCGAGATCGGCGCAGGTAAGATCCAGTTCGACGTCGGTTTTGATGGTCGCCAGCTTGTAGGAGAGGTAAGCCACCTCTTTGTTCTGTTCCAGCTTGGCCGCCATGGTCTTGGCGCCGCGGAAGCTGAGCGTGGCGATACTGTCGAGGTTGGCATAGAGCGCATCCAGCCCCCCAAGCCCCTGTAGCAGCGCCTGCGCGGTTTTCTCGCCCACACCGGGTACGCCAGGGATGTTATCCGAGGAATCACCCATCAACGCCAGGAAGTCGATAATCAGCTCCGGCGGAATGCCGTACTTGTCGCACACTTCCTGTGGACCAAGGATGGTGTTGTTCATGGTGTTGATCAGGGTGACGTTCGGTGTGACCAACTGCGCCATGTCTTTATCGCCGGTGCTGATCAGCACCGCATGGCCGGCTTTTTCTGCCTCCAGTGCCAAAGTGCCAATCACATCGTCGGCTTCTACGCCGGGCGTGACCAGCAGCGGCAACCCCATCGCCTTGACCATTTTGTGCAACGGTTCGATTTGCGCGCGCAGGTCGTCCGGCATCGGCGGCCGGTGCGATTTGTATTCTGCGAACAGCTCATCGCGGAAGGTTTTTCCTTTGGCATCAAACACCACCGCAACATGGCTTGGCTGGTACTGCAGCAATAGACTGCGCAGCATGTTCAGCACGCCATACATTGCCCCGGTAGGTTCACCCGCAGAGTTGGTCAGCGGAGGGAAGGCGTGATAAGCGCGGTAGAGGTACGAGGAACCGTCAACCAGGATTAATGGGTTTTCTGCAATCTGGGCCATAGCGTTTCTTTATCGTGATCGGACATGACGGTAAGCATGCCATAGCTGGCCGCCTGAGACGAACCTTAGCGTGCATTAAGGGCGAAAATCATGTGATTCTGCAAAGCGATCCGCAAGATCCTGCCTGTGGATAACTTTGTGCATAGAAAAGACAACAAATTATAACGATGAGTTTATCGTTATAATGAGAAATAAAAATCCTATTGAAATCACTGCGTTAAACAGTGCTATTTTAACTGAAGGTTATTATCGACTTTTACACAATTTGTGGATATAACTTGCGCCAGATTTTAATCGCACTATTAATCAAATTTGGCGCCTCAATTACCATAGCACAAGATGAGCAAGTTGCACGAAAACGCAGCAAATGCCCATTTTTTCCGCTTTAAAACAGCTACTGCTGGCAGGCATTTTCCCCCTATAATGTCGCTAAAATATTTTTTGTTCATGCATACTGGCATGTAACGCTGTTCTCACCAACCGTCAGCCTATAACCATGCCAAGATTGCTATCCCCTGTTATTTTTATCGTTTCCAGCCTGCTCGCCATTTTGGTCACCGTACTGTGTTCGATCCCCATTACGATCGCCGGCGTCATTAAGTTACTGGTGCCCTTTCCTGCCGTATGGCGACGTATCTCCGCCTTCGCCGACTTTATGATGTGGTGCTGGTGCCTGGGGTTATCGCTGCTATTACGTATTAACGGCCAACTGCGCTGGGATATAGAAGGGTTGGAAGGCCTGGATCGAAAAAACTGGTATCTGCTGATCAGTAATCACGAAAGCTGGTCGGATATTGTGGTGCTGTGCGTATTGTTCCGTAACCATATTCCAATGAATAAGTACTTTCTTAAACAGCAATTGGCCTGGGTCCCTTTTGTCGGTCTGGCCTGCTGGGCACTGGATATGCCCTTCATGAAACGCTATTCGCGCGCCTATTTGCTCAAACACCCGGAAAAGCGCGGTAATGATATCGAGACCACACGCCGTTCCTGCGAGAAGTTTCGTAAACGCCCGACCACCATCGTTAATTTTGTAGAGGGCTCGCGTTTTACCGAAGCCAAGAAAATTAAAACTCGTTCGCCCTACCGTAATTTATTAGCCCCTAAAGCTGCCGGTATTGCTTTTACACTCAGTGCATTAGGTAAGCAGTTCGATAAGGTGTTAAACGTCACCCTGCTTTATCCAGATAATACTGAGCGGCCTTTTATGGATATGCTGTGCGGCCGGTTAAAACGCATTGTGGTAAGGGTTGAATTGCTGCCAATCGAGGAAAGCATGCATGGCGATTACTTTAACGATAAGCAGTTTAAGCGACGTTTCCAGCTTTGGCTGAACACGCTGTGGCAGGATAAAGACAGATTGCTGGATAGATTGAAACGGCAATAGAAGTTAAAAAAAAAGCCGGCTAAGCCGGCTTTTTTACTTTAAATTTCGGTTACTTCTGCTCGCTGAGGAATTTAACCACGTCGGCGAATTGCTTCACGTAAGCATCCATCGAACTGGTGTCCAGGCCGTCATTTTTGACCATGTATTTGCCGTTAACAAATACCGCCGGTACGCCACGCAGTTGCAGATCTTCTGCAGCTTTCTCCTGTTGAACCACCAGGGATTTAACTACGAAGCTGTTCAGAGCCCCGTCATAATCAGCCGCGCTCACGCCTGCTTTCACAAACACGTTGCGGATATCATCAGGCGTTTGTACGGTCTGAGTTTTCTGCACCGCTTCGAACATCAGCGGGCTGACTTTATCTTCCACACCCAGCGCCATTGCAACAGCCCATGCCTGAGTCAGTTGCTTACCCAACGGCCCCAGGAACTCAACGTGGTACTTGGTCATTTTAGTGCCCGCAGGCAGCGCTTTTTTCACATTTTCGGAAACGTGATAAACCTGCTCGAACTGATAGCAGTGTGGGCAATAGAAGGAGAAGAACTCCAGTACCTGAGGTTCACCCGTCACTGGCTTGTCCAGGGTGACATACTGGGTACCATCGCTAAACTGCGCAGCCGAGGCACTGAATGCCATTACCATGCCAACGAGCGCCAACCAAATTTTCTTCATAAGACTAAACTCTCCATTGTGTTAAAGCTTCAATACATTGGCATCAGCTGCAGAGGGGGCTCCTGCAACAGCTTAACCTGTTCGGTGAATGCCGCCGTCTGAGACAACCAAAAATCAGACTCCGCCATCCACGGAAAACTTTTAGGGAACGCAGGATCTTGCCAGCGGCGAGCAACCCATGCCAGGTAGTAAACCATACGCATAGCACGCAGCGGCTCGATCAACGCCAACTCACTTTGATCAAACTCAGCAAACTCTGAGTACGCTTCCAACAAAATATCTAACTGCATCAAACGATCGCGACGCTCACCGTGCAACAACATCCACAGATCCTGTATCGCCGGTCCGTTACGCGCGTCATCAAGATCAACAAACAGTGGGCCATCACGCCACAGGATATTGCCCGGATGGCAGTCACCGTGCAAACGCCGCGGCTGCCAATCCTGATGCCAATGCTGTTTGATCGCCTCAATCAGCTTGTCAGTCGCTGCAAGAAAGCTGTCACGCTGCGCTTTGGGCAACAGCGCGCAGCCCGCCAAAACCTGACGTGGTAAAGTGAGGTACTCCTCGATGCCCATCGTCGGACGTTCAACAAACAGGCTTTCGCTGCCCACCTGATGAATGCGCCCCAGAAAACGGCCAACCCACTCCAGTTGATCGAGATTGTCGATCTCATACTGCCGCCCGCCAACGCTGGGAAAAACCGTAAAAAAGAAACCGTTGTGCGTATGCAGCGTATTGCCCTGCAGAACTAATGGGGCAACTGCAGGGATCTCCGCCAGAGCAAGATCATGGGAGAACTGGTGTTCTTCACCAATTTGTTTCGCGCTCCAACGCTCTGGCCGATAAAACTTCACCACATAACGCTTACGATCCTCGTCCATAAACTGATAGACGCGGTTTTCATAACTGTTAAGCGCCGTTAGCCCGGAGTCTACACGCAGGCCAACCCCTTCCAGCGCGTCCATAATCAGGTCGGGCGACAGGGTCTGAAAATTAAAAGCTGAGTTGTTCATAACAACATTCGGTTTCGTTTGGGCGACATCACAATGCCGGGATTGAGAAATAGTAGCATTAATGACGGGCTGCACGAGCAACGGCTTCACCCCGGCGCACGAATGCTAATCTTTGATCACACCACGGGCGCGTAGCAGTGCCGTTTTGAAATCTTCCTCATAATCCTTTTTCAGACCAGGGATCTGTTCGTTGCCGGCGCTGCCGCGCATTTTCAAATGGTAGATCAGGATATCATCGCTCAATTCAGTCAGATTGCCCTGAAAGCCAGCTTCTTGCGCCAACTTCTGTAAAAACTGGATCAGATTAAGATCTGGATCTTCCTGCCAGGCCGGGTGCAGAAGCTCAATCAGCTCGTTTACGCGGTGCGTTTTCATCGCAATATTGTCCAATAGAATCAATAAACACACAAAGTAACAGGCTTGCCAACGCAGTGAAAGAAGCAGCTTGTCAATAAAGGTAAATCCTGATGCCACACCGGCTTTAGCGCTACAATCATGGCGTTAGTCACAATGTGGAATTTGAAATATGCATGAAGAGATTACCGGCATTATTCTGGCCGGAGGGCGTGCCACTCGCATGGGTGGGGAAGATAAAGGTCTGGTTCCCATTGCCGACATCCCCCTGTATCAGTATGTGCTTGCCCGGCTACGGCCGCAGGTCGGGCCGATAGCCATCAACGCCAATCGCAATCAAGCACGGTATAGGGAAAGTGGCCTGCCGATAATTGGCGATCTGATCCCTGACTTTTCAGGCCCGCTCGCCGGTATGCTGGCCGGCCTGAAATACGCAACGACCGAGTGGGTGGCCTTTGTCCCCTGTGATGTTCCTGACTTTCCTGCAACGCTTATCGAGAAACTCTGGCAACAAAAAGGAAGTGCGATAGCCGCCTATGCCAGTGATGGGGAACGGGCTCACCCAACGCTAGCGCTATTGCACACCAGTCTGGCGACTCCGTTGGAGCATTATCTGGCCCGCGGGGAACGCAAGCTGATGCTGTTCCTGGACGCTGCGCGTGCACAGCAGGTGGAGTTCAAAGGGCAACAATCGGCCTTCCACAATCTTAATACCCTTGAGGACTGCCAACGTTGGGTAAAAGAAAAAGGAATTATCCATGAATAGCCCTTCCCAACCCCCTCTACTGGCCATTGCTGCCTATAGCGGCACGGGCAAAACCACTCTGCTTAAACAATTGATTCCTTTATTAAAGCAGCGGCAAATCCGCGTAGGGCTGATCAAACATACTCACCATGATATGGATGTCGATACCCCCGGCAAAGACAGTTATGAACTGCGCAAAGCCGGTGCCGACCAAACGTTGGTCGCCAGCAATAACCGCTGGGCATTAATGACAGAAACGCCGGAACAACCCCCACTGGATCTGCAATATTTGGCGAGTCGTTTTGATACTGGCAAGGTGGATATCATTTTAGTCGAAGGGTTCAAGCATGAGCCCATCAGTAAAATCATTCTCTATCGTGAAGAGGTGGGTAAACCACTGGAGGATATGCTGGACGAGTTTGTGATCGCCATTGCCAGCGATCGATCAATCACTGGCAATGCCCCACTGTTGGATCTTAATGACCCAGAGTGCATCGCTGACTTTATCGGGGACTGGTTAAAAAGCGCAGCCTAGCTGCGCTTTTTTCTTTCGCACACAGCAAAAAGGCCATCCTTGCGGATGGCCTCTTGGCTTATTTGATGCCTGGCAGTGTCCTACTCTCGCATGGGGAGACCCCACACTACCATCGGCGCTACGGCGTTTCACTTCTGAGTTCGGCATGGGGTCAGGTGGGACCACCGCGCTATTGCCGCCAGGCAAATTCTGTTTCATTCCAACCGCTACTCCCGCAGCCATTGAAACCAATCTCGGAACTCGCTGAAAATCTCTACAATCTCTCTAAAACACCTTTGGTGTTGTAAGGTTAAGCCTCACGGATCATTAGTACTGGTTAGCTCAATGCATCGCTGCACTTACACACCCAGCCTATCAACGTCTTAGTCTTAAACGTTCCTTCAGGGACCTTAAAGGCCCAGGGAAGACTCATCTCGAGGCAAGTTTCGCGCTTAGATGCTTTCAGCGCTTATCTTTTCCGCACTTAGCTACCGGGCAGTGCCATTGGCATGACAACCCGAACACCAGTGGTGCGTTCACTCCGGTCCTCTCGTACTAGGAGCAACCCCTCTCAATCTTCCAACGCCCACGGCAGATAGGGACCGAACTGTCTCACGACGTTCTAAACCCAGCTCGCGTACCACTTTAAATGGCGAACAGCCATACCCTTGGGACCTACTTCAGCCCCAGGATGTGATGAGCCGACATCGAGGTGCCAAACACCGCCGTCGATATGAACTCTTGGGCGGTATCAGCCTGTTATCCCCGGAGTACCTTTTATCCGTTGAGCGATGGCCCTTCCATTCAGAACCACCGGATCACTAAGACCTACTTTCGTACCTGCTCGAGCCGTCACTCTCGCAGTCAAGCTAGCTTATGCCTTTGCACTAACCTCACGATGTCCGACCGTGATTAGCTAACCTTCGTGCTCCTCCGTTACTCTTTGGGAGGAGACCGCCCCAGTCAAACTACCCACCAGACACTGTCCTCACCCCAGATTATGGGGCCGAGTTAGAACATCAAACATTAAAGGGTGGTATTTCAAGGTTGGCTCCACGCAGACTGGCGTCCACGCTTCAAAGCCTCCCACCTATCCTACACATCAAGGCTCAATGTTCAGTGTCAAGCTATAGTAAAGGTTCACGGGGTCTTTCCGTCTTGCCGCGGGTACACTGCATCTTCACAGCGAGTTCAATTTCACTGAGTCTCGGGTGGAGACAGCCTGGCCATCATTACGCCATTCGTGCAGGTCGGAACTTACCCGACAAGGAATTTCGCTACCTTAGGACCGTTATAGTTACGGCCGCCGTTTACTGGGGCTTCGATCAAGAGCTTCGCCTTGCGGCTGACCCCATCAATTAACCTTCCAGCACCGGGCAGGCGTCACACCGTATACGTCCACTTTCGTGTTTGCACAGTGCTGTGTTTTTATTAAACAGTTGCAGCCAGCTGGTATCTGCGACTGGCTTCAGCTCCGAGAGCAAGTCTCTTCACCTACGCGCCAGCGTGCCTTCTCCCGAAGTTACGGCACCATTTTGCCTAGTTCCTTCACCCGAGTTCTCTCAAGCGCCTTGGTATTCTCTACCTGACCACCTGTGTCGGTTTGGGGTACGATTCTGTGTTACCTGATGCTTAGAGGCTTTTCCTGGAAGCTTGGCATCAACTACTTCTGCACCGTAGTGCATCGTCATCACGCCTCAGGGTTGATAAGTAACCGGATTTACCAGGTCACTCCCCCTACACGCTTAAACCGGGACAACCGTCGCCCGGCTAGCCTAGCCTTCTCCGTCCCCCCTTCGCAGTAACACCGAGTACAGGAATATTAACCTGTTTCCCATCGACTACGCCTTTCGGCCTCGCCTTAGGGGTCGACTCACCCTGCCCCGATTAACGTTGGACAGGAACCCTTGGTCTTCCGGCGAGCGGGCTTTTCACCCGCTTTATCGTTACTTATGTCAGCATTCGCACTTCTGATACCTCCAGCAACCCTCACAGGCCACCTTCAACGGCTTACAGAACGCTCCCCTACCCAACAACGCCTAAGCGTCGCTGCCGCAGCTTCGGTGCATGGTTTAGCCCCGTTACATCTTCCGCGCAGGCCGACTCGACCAGTGAGCTATTACGCTTTCTTTAAATGATGGCTGCTTCTAAGCCAACATCCTGGCTGTCTATGCCTTCCCACATCGTTTCCCACTTAACCATGACTTTGGGACCTTAGCTGGCGGTCTGGGTTGTTTCCCTCTTCACGACGGACGTTAGCACCCGCCGTGTGTCTCCCGTGATAACATTCTTCGGTATTCGGAGTTTGCATCGGTTTGGTAAGCCGGGATGGCCCCCTAGCCGAAACAGTGCTCTACCCCCGAAGATGAGTTCACGAGGCGCTACCTAAATAGCTTTCGGGGAGAACCAGCTATCTCCCGGTTTGATTGGCCTTTCACCCCCAGCCACAAGTCATCCGCTAATTTTTCAACATTAGTCGGTTCGGTCCTCCAGTTAGTGTTACCCAACCTTCAACCTGCCCATGGCTAGATCACCGGGTTTCGGGTCTATACCTTGCAACTATTCGCCCAGTTAAGACTCGGTTTCCCTACGGCTCCCCTATACGGTTAACCTTGCTACAAAATATAAGTCGCTGACCCATTATACAAAAGGTACGCAGTCACACCACGAAGGTGCTCCCACTGCTTGTACGTACACGGTTTCAGGTTCTATTTCACTCCCCTCGCCGGGGTTCTTTTCGCCTTTCCCTCACGGTACTGGTTCACTATCGGTCAGTCAGGAGTATTTAGCCTTGGAGGATGGTCCCCCCATATTCAGACAGGATGTCACGTGTCCCGCCCTACTCATCGAACTCACAATTAATGCATTTTAGTGTACGGGACTATCACCCTTTACTGTGCGACTTTCCAGACGCTTCCACTAACACAAGAACTGATTCAGGTTCTGGGCTCCTCCCCGTTCGCTCGCCGCTACTGGGGGAATCTCGGTTGATTTCTTTTCCTCGGGGTACTTAGATGTTTCAGTTCCCCCGGTTCGCCTCATACGACTATGTATTCATCGTATGATAGTGCAACGAATTGCACTGGGTTTCCCCATTCGGGTATCGCCGGTTATTACGGTTCATATCACCTTACCGACGCTTATCGCAGATTAGCACGCCCTTCATCGCCTCTGACTGCCTAGGCATCCACCGTGTACGCTTAGTCACTTAACCTCACAACCCGAAGGTGTTTCTGTAAACAGAGAACACATCGCGCTGCTACATTTGAGAGACTCTATGACAGGTTAATCCTTACCCCAATACTTCTACGGAGGGATAAGTTTCAGCTGTCATGTTTCAATTTTCAGCTTGTTCCAGATTGTTAAAGAGCAATATCTTAAACACGACTCGCAAGAGTCATCTTTAAGATGTTTTCGGTTCCAAGAACCGGTGATAATGTCTTTCACTCATTATCGGATTGGCGTCCCCAAGGGGATTCGAACCCCTGTTACAGCCGTGAAAGGGCAGTGTCCTAGGCCTCTAGACGATGGGGACACGAAAATCCGATTAAACTGACTGTCTTAATCGGTTCGTATCAGCATGAGTCAGTGACTCATTACATCAACAGGTAGCGCTTTTGCTCATTACGTTTCTATCAGACAATCTGTGTGAGCACTTCACGCGAATCAATATCATTAGGTAAGGAGGTGATCCAACCGCAGGTTCCCCTACGGTTACCTTGTTACGACTTCACCCCAGTCATGAATCACAAAGTGGTAAGCGCCCTCCCGAAGGTTAAGCTACCTACTTCTTTTGCAACCCACTCCCATGGTGTGACGGGCGGTGTGTACAAGGCCCGGGAACGTATTCACCGTAGCATTCTGATCTACGATTACTAGCGATTCCGACTTCACGGAGTCGAGTTGCAGACTCCGATCCGGACTACGACGTACTTTATGAGGTCCGCTTGCTCTCGCGAGTTCGCTTCTCTTTGTATACGCCATTGTAGCACGTGTGTAGCCCTACTCGTAAGGGCCATGATGACTTGACGTCATCCCCACCTTCCTCCGGTTTATCACCGGCAGTCTCCTTTGAGTTCCCACCATTACGCGCTGGCAACAAAGGATAAGGGTTGCGCTCGTTGCGGGACTTAACCCAACATTTCACAACACGAGCTGACGACAGCCATGCAGCACCTGTCTCAGAGTTCCCGAAGGCACTAAGCTATCTCTAGCGAATTCTCTGGATGTCAAGAGTAGGTAAGGTTCTTCGCGTTGCATCGAATTAAACCACATGCTCCACCGCTTGTGCGGGCCCCCGTCAATTCATTTGAGTTTTAACCTTGCGGCCGTACTCCCCAGGCGGTCGACTTAACGCGTTAGCTCCGGAAGCCACGCCTCAAGGGCACAACCTCCAAGTCGACATCGTTTACAGCGTGGACTACCAGGGTATCTAATCCTGTTTGCTCCCCACGCTTTCGCACCTGAGCGTCAGTCTTTGTCCAGGGGGCCGCCTTCGCCACCGGTATTCCTCCAGATCTCTACGCATTTCACCGCTACACCTGGAATTCTACCCCCCTCTACAAGACTCTAGCTTGCCAGTTTCAAATGCAGTTCCCACGTTAAGCGCGGGGATTTCACATCTGACTTAACAAACCGCCTGCGTGCGCTTTACGCCCAGTAATTCCGATTAACGCTTGCACCCTCCGTATTACCGCGGCTGCTGGCACGGAGTTAGCCGGTGCTTCTTCTGCGAGTAACGTCAATGAACAGTGCTATTAACACTGAACCCTTCCTCCTCGCTGAAAGTGCTTTACAACCCGAAGGCCTTCTTCACACACGCGGCATGGCTGCATCAGGCTTGCGCCCATTGTGCAATATTCCCCACTGCTGCCTCCCGTAGGAGTCTGGACCGTGTCTCAGTTCCAGTGTGGCTGGTCATCCTCTCAGACCAGCTAGGGATCGTCGCCTAGGTGAGCCATTACCCCACCTACTAGCTAATCCCATCTGGGCACATCTGATGGCATGAGGCCCGAAGGTCCCCCACTTTGGTCCGTAGACGTTATGCGGTATTAGCTACCGTTTCCAGTAGTTATCCCCCTCCATCAGGCAGTTTCCCAGACATTACTCACCCGTCCGCCGCTCGTCACCCAGAGAGCAAGCTCTCCTGTGCTACCGCTCGACTTGCATGTGTTAGGCCTGCCGCCAGCGTTCAATCTGAGCCATGATCAAACTCTTCAATTAAAAGCTTGATTTGCTTCAACTCGTGAAGCGATGCTCGAAAATTAACTTTCGTAATATTCATCAGTTAAACACGTCAACTAAATGAATTATTGCTTGGTCACTCTTCAAGACTTGATATTTTTTTGAACCCGAAGGTTCTGGATATCGTCTTGTGGAGTGCCCACACAGATTGTCTGATAAATTGTTAAAGAGCAGTGAGTTAGGTTGCTAACTCGAGGTGGCGTATATTACGCTTTTCACCTGAAGAGTCAAGCTTTTTTCTTATTAAGAAACGGCGTTTTCACCGGCTTGAATCTTTCTGGCTGGGCGACTGGTTCTCGTTAGAGGAGTCGTTGTTCCCGGTCAGTGGAGGCGCATTATAGGGAGTTCTCAGAAGGCCGCAACCCCTAAATGCAAAAAACTTTTCAAGCGCGGTATTTTTCGACAAAACGCTGCACAAGCCAGCGTTTTCGTCACTTTTTCCGGAAATCAGCGACAAAAGCTGGCGATCCGTAGAGTAAAATAAGAGTAACAATGTCAGTAAGGACTCGCAGCCATGCAATTTAATGCTCAACAACAGGCCGCCCAACGCAATCTTTCTTATCTACTTGCAGAAAAACTCGGCCAACAAATTCTGGCAGGCGATTATCAGGCCGGCAGTATCCTGCCCGGGGAGATGGAACTCGGGGAACAATTTGGCGTGAGCCGCACCGCGGTACGTGAAGCGGTGAAGATGCTGGCCGCCAAAGGCATGCTGCTCCCCCGTCCGCGCATCGGCACTCGGGTCATGCCGCAAAGCCAGTGGAACTTTCTCGATCAGGATTTACTGACCTGGTGGATGACCAAAGAGAACTTCGATCAGGTGATGCAGCATTTCCTTATCCTGCGAACCTCGCTGGAACCTCAGGCCTGCTCATTGGCGGCAGCCAACGCCAGCACGCAGCAAACTGCGCGGTTGGCTGAACTGATGGCGGAAATGCGGGCACTGCATGTTCAGTTTGACCGCGAGCACTGGATCCAGGTTGATACCCAGTTCCACCAGCTTATCTATGAGGCCAGCGGTAATCCGTTTCTAACCTCATTCGCCAACCTGTTCAGCTCGGTGTATCAAAGTTACTTCCGCGCCATCACCGGTAACGAAGTGATTAAGCTCCAGAACCATCAGGCCATTGTCGATGCGATACTCGCCGGCGACGGCGCAGGGGCATTAGCCGCCTGCCAGATCTTGCTCAGAGAGAAAGACTAACTCATGCCCTACTTATATATAGAAGAACAATGAAGGGACGAATACGACAGTTAACCGGGAATCATAATGACTAAATCCGCGCGCAGTATGGCAGGGCTCCCCTGGATCGCCGCAATGGCATTCTTTATGCAGGCGCTGGACGCCACCATCCTCAACACGGCGTTGCCTGCGATAGCGCAAAGCCTGGAGCGCTCGCCACTGGCGATGCAGTCTGCCGTAATCAGCTATACGTTGACGGTTGCCATGCTGATCCCGGTCAGTGGCTGGCTGGCAGACCGTTTCGGTACCCGGCGGGTGTTTATCTTTGCGGTTTCGCTATTTACTCTCGGTTCGCTGCTGTGTGCGCTTTCCCCAACGCTAAGCGTGTTGGTGACTTCACGCGTCATTCAGGGCGTTGGTGGTGCGATGATGATGCCGGTAGCGCGTTTGGCCCTGTTGCGCGCCTACCCGCGCAGCGAGCTGTTGCCGGTTCTGAACTTCGTGACCATGCCCGGGCTGGTTGGCCCGATCATGGGGCCGATGCTGGGGGGATGGCTGGTCACCTACGCCACCTGGCACTGGATTTTCCTTATCAACATCCCGATTGGCCTGCTCGGCATCTTCTATGCGCGCAAATATATGCCGGACTTCACCACGCCCAAGCGTCGCTTCGATTTCCTCGGCTTTATGCTGTTTGGCCTGAGTCTGGTGCTGGTTTCTACCGGGCTTGAGCTGTTTGGCGAACAGGTGCTGGCCAGCTATATCTCACTGGGTATTCTGCTCAGCGGCGTGGTGATGCTGTTCGGCTATATCGCTCATGCCCGCAGGCACCCTCAGCCACTGATTGGTTTGGATTTATTCCAGACTCGCACCTTCTCCGTGGGGATCGCCGGCAATGTCGCTTCACGCCTGGGTACCGGCTGCGTGCCGTTCCTGATGCCGCTGATGCTGCAGGTCGGTTTCGGTTACTCGGCGATTATTGCGGGCTGCATGATGGCACCGACGGCCATCGGCTCACTGATGGCGAAATCCACCGTGACTCAAGTGCTGCGCTGGTTCGGCTATCGCAAAACGCTGGTTGGCATCACGTTGATTATCGGCGTGCTGATCGCCCAGTTTGCATTACAAAGCCCGGGAATGCCGCTGTGGTTGATGATCCTGCCGCTGTTCGTGCTGGGGATGGCGATGTCTACACAGTTCACCGCCATGAATACCATCAGCCTGGCGGATTTAAACGATGCCAATGCCAGCTCCGGCAACAGCGTGCTGGCGGTTACTCAGCAGCTTTCCATCAGCTTCGGCGTGGCGATCAGCGCAGCAGTGCTGCGTTTCTATGAATCTATGTCGCTCGGCACCATGGTCGATCACTTCCACTACACCTTTATCACCATGGGGATTGTCACCCTGGCCTCAGCATTTGTCTTTATGCTGTTAAAAAGGAAGGACGGCCGAAATCTGATCAGTGGCCGTGACAGCAAGAAAGAAGCCGAAGCTACCCGCTAGCGGCGGCCAACCGAAGCGCGTTCCACCAGCTCAGGGGTCAGTACCAGAACCTGAGCTTCACGTTCCGGATTCTGCAGGCGGTTGATCAACGCATCGATCGCCAATTCGCCCAGCGAATCTTTAGGTTGATGGATAGTGCTTAGCGGCGGCGCAAGGTATTTGGCCAGTTCGATATCGTCGTAACCCATCACCGCCATGTCCTGCGGTACCGATAACCCAGCCTGATACAACGCCTGGTAAGCCCCCACCGCGACCGCGTCGTTGCCGGCGAACACCGCGTGGGGTGGCTCAGCCAAGGCCAACAGCTGTTTCATGGCGATGACACCACCTTCAAATTCAAAATCGCAGTGCACTTCATACCCCGGCAGGATCGCCAGCCCAGCACGCTGCATGGCACTGCGGTAACCTTCCAGTCGGTGGCGTGCCGTGGTTTTATCCTGCGGGCCGGCGATGCAGGCGATTTTGCGATACCCGCGAGCGATCAGATGATCGGTCGCCATCTCGCCACCCAACAAAGAGTTGTCCTGGATGATGTCGTTAGCCCCTTCGAACGGCGCCCAGTCCATCATCACTATTGGTAGAGACGGGTAGCGACTCAACGCATCCTGCGATGGCCGATGGTTTTCGGTACACATCAACAGCAAACCGTCGACGCGCTTTTGCAGCAGCGTCTCCATATTGCGGTTCATGCGTGCGGCATCTTCTTCGGTATTGCACAGGATCAAACTGTAGCCACGTTCATAACAACTGCGCTCGACGCCACGCACCACCTCAGCATAAAAGGGGTTGTTGCTGGAGGTGACCAGCATGCCGATGGTTCGCGTCTGATTCAGTTTGAGACTGCGCGCCAGGGCGGAAGGCGCATAGTTCAGTTGTTCTATAGCCGCCATGATTTTGGCTCGCACGCTGTCGCTGACAAAGCGATTGTTATTAATAACGTGCGAAACCGTCGAGGTTGAAACACCCGCCAGGCGGGCGACATCTTTCATGGTGGCCAAGGGGGTTACTCCTGCTGCTGCAAGAAGGCGTCAATCTCTTCGCGCCAGGGCACGGAAGGTTGGGCGCCGGGACGGGTCACCGCAATTGCCGCTGCTGCATGAGCAAAGCGCACCGCATCCGCCATGGTTTTGCCTTCCAGCAACGCCGTGACCAGCGCCCCGTTGAAGGTATCGCCAGCGGCGATAGTATCGACCGCTTTAACCTTGAAACCGGGTACCAATTTGCCGTTGCCGTTCTCACTCAGCCACACGCCACGGCTACCAAGGGTGATGATCACCGTTGCGATACCTTTATCGTGCAACGCCTGAGCGGCGCGCGCGGCATCATTATCGTCATTGACCGCAATACCGGTCAGGCGCTGAGCTTCGGTTTCGTTTGGCGTAATCATATCGATAGTCGCCAGTAGATCGTCCGGCAGCTCACGAGCAGGTGCCGGGTTAAGGATAACCTGCGTCTGATGCTGTTTCGCCAGGCTGGCGGCTGCGATAACGGTTTCCAACGGAGACTCGAGCTGCATCAGCAACGCGTCGGCGTCGATAACCTTTTGCTGATAACGTGCAAGATAATCGGGGGTCACTGCGGCATTGGCACCCGCATCGATGCCGATCACGTTCTCGCCTTCCGCATTAACGAAAATCAGCGCGACGCCCGTGGTGCTGTCGGCAATAGCTTCTATCGGTTGGGTATCAATGCGATCGCTTGCCAGTTGCTGACGTACGCGTTCACCGATGTCATCGGCACCCACGCAGGCGATAAAAGCGATATCTGCACCGCTGCGCCCAGCCGCCACCGCCTGGTTTGCGCCTTTGCCGCCAAACGCCACTTTATACTGTTTCCCGATCACCGTTTCGCCCGGGCGAGGAAACTGCTCAATATTAAGGATATGGTCGGCATTGATACTGCCCAGAACCACCAGCTTACCTGTTGCCATCGCATTGATTCCTGAATTACGCGCCATCATAAACGCCCCGTTTTGATGGCGCTGGTATGACTTATTGGGTGACCAGTTTCAAATCCACCGGAATGGTAGCCGACACTTTCTCGCCTTTCAGCACTTTATCGGCGGTTTCTACGCCGATCACGCCGATCTGATCCGGACGCTGCGCGACGGTAGCCGCCAGTTTGCCGCCTTCAACCGCTTTCACGCCGTCGGCAGTGCCGTCGAAGCCTACCACGACCACGTCGGTTTTACCGGCGGTTTGCAGCGCACGCAGGGCGCCCAGCGCCATTTCATCGTTCTGGGCAAACACCGCCTGCACATCTGGGTGAGCGGTCAGCAGGTTCTGCATCACGTTCAGGCCTTTGGTACGGTCGAAATCTGCCGGTTGGCTGGCCAACAGTTTGAATTTGTTCTGATCCAGTGATTGTTTAAAGCCTTCGCCACGCTCACGAGCAGCGGAGGTACCGGCGATCCCTTCCAGTTGGATCACTTTAGCGTCTGCGCCCACTTTTTTGGCAATGAAATCACCGGCCATTTTGCCGCCAACGCGGTTATCCGAAGCGATATGGCTGACCACGTCACCCTTGCTCGCCACGCGGTCCAGGGTGATGACCGGGATCTTGGCCTGATTGGCCATCTTGATGGCGTTGCCGACCGCATCGGAATCGGTTGGGTTAATCAGCAGCAGCTTAGGCGCCTGCACCATTAGATCCTGCACGTTAGCCAGCTCTTTCGCCGGGTTATTCTGCGAATCCAGTACCACCAGGTTGTAACCCAGCTTGTTGGCTTCCTGCTGCGCCCCCTCTTTCATCGAGACAAAGAACGGGTTGTTCAGCGTGGAAACCACCAGCGCAATGGTGTCTTTCGCCAGCGCGTTAGCGCTCAGGGTGGCGCTCAGTGCGAAGGCTGAAGCCAAAATTGCCAGTTTTTTCATTTTCATCATCGTGATTCCTGTAGGGGGAGATTATTTGTTGCTTTTGTTCTCTACCAGAACCGCCAGCAGTATCACCACTGCCTTCACGATCATTTGGTAGTAAGAAGAAACACCCAGTAAATTCAATCCGTTGTTCAGGAAGCCAAGGATCAGCGCCCCGATCAAGGTACCAACAATGCGGCCCTTGCCGCCGGCCAGGCTGGTACCGCCCAGCACCACTGCGGCAATGGCGTCCAACTCATAGCCGGTGCCGGCGGTCGGCTGCGCGGAAGACAGGCGCGCCACTTCGATCACGCCCGCCAATGCCGCCAACAAACCACAAAGCGAATAAACGATAATCTTCACTTTATCGACGCTGATACCGGACAGGCGGGTCGCCGCCTCGTTGCCGCCCAGAGCATAAATATAGCGGCCCAGGCGGGTATGGTGCAGCATGTACCACGCAGCGATAAAGACGATCGCCATGATCCAGATCGGGGTTGGTACGCCCAGCGGCCGGCCGATACCGAACCAGCCGAAAGTATCGGCCACGTCGGTAAAGCCGGTGTTCACCGGGCTGCCGTTGGTGTACACCATGGTGACGCCGCGCAACAGCAGCATCATCACCAGGGTCGCAATAAATGCCTGCACCTTGCCTTTGGCAACGATCACCCCGGTACAGGCGCCGACCGCGGCCCCCAATGCCAGTGCCGCCGCCACGGCCACCACCGCGTTAACTTCAAAGCCCACGATCGATGCCGCTACCGCACCGGTCAACGCCAGTAGCGATCCCACCGACAAATCGATGCCGGAAGTGAGGATCACCAGCGTCATCCCCACCGCCATAATGGCGTTAACCGAGGTTTGCTGCAGAATATTGAACAGGTTATTTAGGGTGAAGAAATTCGGGCTCATTGAAGAGACCACGGCGATCAGCACCAGCAGAGCAATCAGTGATTTTTGCTCTAACAGCCACTCTTTACTGAACCAGCGCTTTGCCACACTCTGGGAACTCATATCTGATTACTCCTGCTTTACGCCGTATTGCTTGCCAACGGCCGCAGCCATCAACGCTTCCTGGGTGGCCTGTTCAATCGGGAACTCGCCGCTAAGGTGTCCTTCGTGCATCACCAGAATGCGGTCGCTCATGCCCATGACCTCCGGCATTTCCGACGACACCAGAATGATGCTCAGACCTTCCTGCTTGAACTGGTTAATTAACTGATAGATTTCTTTTTTGGCACCGACGTCGACACCGCGTGTCGGTTCATCGAGGATCAACACCTTTGGCCGCGTCATCAGGCCGCGGGCGATTGCCACTTTTTGCTGATTGCCGCCGGAGAGCAGGCCAATGGGCTGTTCCATCGACGGCGTCTTGATATTGAACAAGCGGATGAAATCCCCTACCGCCTGCTGTTCTTCGGCCTGTTTCAGGCTGCCGCCGGCACGGCTGAAATAGCGCAGCGCGGTCAACGACATGTTTTCCTTCACCGACATCCCCAACACCAGACCATCGCGCTTGCGGTCTTCGGAGATATACACAATGCCGTTCGCCAAACCGTCCTGTGGAGAATGAGTGACCACCTGGCGGCCATCGAGGCTGACCGTGCCGGCCTTGCGTGGTGCAGCCCCGTAGAGAATTTTCATCAGCTCGGTTCGCCCAGCGCCCATCAACCCGGCGACGCCAAGAATTTCGCCACGGTACAGCGTAAAGCTGACGTCATGCACACCCGGACCGGAAACCTGACTGACCTCCAGCCGTTTTTCACCGCGCGGCTGGTTGAGGCGCGGGTATTGTTCTTCCAGCTTACGGCCGACCATCATTTCTATCAGCGAATCTTCCTGCAGCTCACTGACCGGACGCTCGGCGATAAACTGCCCGTCACGAAACACCGTGACGTCATCGCAAATTTCAAAAATCTCTTTCAGCCGGTGGGAGATGTAAACAATCCCTCGTCCTTCGGCCTTCAGTTCATTGATCACTTTAAATAAAGAGGCCGTCTCGGTATCGGTCAACGCATCCGTCGGCTCATCCATAATGATGACTTTCGATTCGAAGCTCAGCACCTTGGCGATTTCCACCATTTGCTGATCGCCGATCGACAGTTCCCCCACCAGCCGGTGGCTGCTGTAACTCAGGTTCAGTCGTGCGAGCAGTTTGTCTGCTTCGGCATACATGCGCTTCCAGTCGATGCGGCCGATACGGTTAACGAACTCACGCCCGAGGAAGATGTTCTCCGCAATGGTCAATTGCGGGATCAGGTTCAGTTCCTGATGGATGATGCCGATGCCCGCTTCCTGCGAATCCTTTGGGCCGTTGAACGCCACCTCTTTTCCGAGAAAGTACTGACTGCCGGCGTCTTTGTTATAAATGCCGGTCAGCACCTTCATCATGGTGGATTTCCCGGCGCCGTTTTCCCCCACCAGCGCCATCACCTTGCCCGGGTACACGCTGAGCGCAGCGCCGGAAAGCGCCTTCACGCCGGGAAAGGCTTTATCGATCCCTTTCAGTTGCAGTAAAGGTTGCATAGGTGCCTCAGAAAGTTACGCCGGCGCAAAGGATCACGTTCGCGTAGGGCGAACATTCCCCGCTGCGGATCACCGCACGGCAGTGTTCCGTTTGTGCTTTAAAAGCCTGGTGGCTGATATAGCTCAGGCTGATGCTCTTCCCCTGGCGTTGGCCAAGTTCGGTCAGCTGAGCCAATAACGCGCTATGAAGCTGTGGATTTTGCTTAACGATCTCTTCCGCCAGAATGGCGCTTTCGACCTGCATCTCCTGCGTCACGACCTCGAGTACCTGTAGAAAAGTCGGCACCCCCTGAGTCAGCGCCAAATCGATGCGCTGTGTGGCCGCCGGAATAGGCAGCCCGGCATCACCGATAGCTATCTGATCGGTATGACCGAGACGGGAAACCACGGCAGAGACATCAGCATTCAGCAACACGCCTTTTTTCATCTTGTTCTTCTCATTCCGCCAGCGAAACGTTTCGCTTGTGTCTGGAGTTTAAAAAAACGTCAGTAGAAGGCAACCGGGATAATGCAGAAGTGTGATCGTCATCGAAACGTTTCGCTCGTGTTACCGAGAACAGATACCCTCAATAATTGACGTTGCATCGCGGCGGCAAGCCTGCGAATTCCCGGGAGCATAATCCACTATGTGCAAAGAGGCAGCTTCAAGTATGACGGGGTTAAACAGAAAGGGCCCAGCGGTGGCTGAGCCCTTGAGGGGGAGTTAAATCTCGACCTGGGTTCCCAGCTCGATCACCCTATTGGGCGGGATCTCAAACTGGTCCGGCGCGCGTAGCGCATTGCGGCTCAATGCAATAAACAGCTTGCCGCGCAGGAACAGGTACCACGGCCGTTTGGTCAGGATCAACGACTCGTGCGACATAAAGAACGAGGTTTCCGTCATCCGGCACGGCAGCCCTTCCAGCCCGCAGCGGTGGAACACTTCTTCAACGTTCGGCGTTTCACGCCAGCCATAGCTGGCTACCACCCGCCAGAAGGTCGGTGACAGCTGTTCGATGGTCACTCGCCGCACGTTGTGAACGTAAGGTGCATCCTCGGTACGCAACGTCAACAGCACCACGCGTTCGTGCAGTACCTTGTTGTGCTTTAGGTTATGCAGCAGCGCAAAAGGGATCACGTTGATGGCGCGTGACATAAAGACCGCGGTGCCAGGCACCCGCACCGGCGGCGATTTTTCCAGCGAGGCGATCATCGCCTCCAGGGAATTGCCGTGCTCGTGCATGCGGCGCAGCAGGCGGAAACGTTCGCTCTTCCAGGTGGTCATGATGATGAACATCACCAGCGCCAACATCAGCGGCAGCCAACCACCCGAGAACAGTTTCAGGGCGTTGGCGGAGAACATCGGGATGTCGATAATCAGCAGGACAACCAGAATGCCGACGGCGAAGAAGCGATTCCAGTGCCAGTTTTTAATCGCCACCGACGTCACCAGAATACTGGTCAGCACCATGGTGCCGGTCACGGCGATGCCGTAGGCCGCCGCCAGATTACTGGAGTGTTCGAAACCGACAATCACCAGCACCACCGCGATATACAGCGTCCAGTTGATCACCGGAATGTAGATTTGGCCGGATTCCATCTCAGACGTATGGATGATGCGCATTGGCGACAGGTAACCCAGGCGCACCGCCTGACGGGTCAGAGAGAACACGCCGGAGATCACCGCCTGCGAGGCGATAACCGTGGCCAGCGTCGCCAGAATTAATAGCGGGATCAGCGCCCAGTCCGGTGCCAACAGGAAGAACGGGTTCTTGATCGCCTCCGGATTTTTCAGCAACAGAGCGCCCTGGCCAAAATAGTTCAGCACCAGTGAAGGCAGCACCACGGTGAACCAGGCCAGGCGAATAGGGAATTTGCCGAAGTGGCCCATATCGGCGTACAACGCCTCAACGCCGGTAATCGACAGCACCACCGCACCCAGCGCAAAGAACGAAACCTTCTTATATTCAATAAAGAAGTTCAGCGCCCATTTCGGGTTCAACGCCTGCAACACTTCCGGGTTAGCCATAATGCTGCGCGCCCCCAGCACCGCCAGGACGATAAACCACAGCAGCATCACCGGTGCAAAGAGCTTACCGACGTTGCCGGTACCGTGTTTCTGGATGGCGAACAGCAGCGTCAGCACCAGAATCGACAGCGGAACGATATAGCCATCGAGCGACGGAGCGGCGATTTCCAACCCTTCTATCGCGGACATCACCGATATCGCCGGGGTGATCACCACCTCGCCATAGAAGAAGCTGCCGCCAATCAGGCCCAGGATCACCAACACTGCGGTAGTGCGCGCTGAAGTATTACGCCCGGCCAACGACATCAGCGTCAGGATCCCGCCTTCGCCGGCGTTATCTGCCCGCATGACATAAGTGAGGTATTTAAGGGAAACAATGATGATCAGCATCCAGAAAATCAGCGACAGGAAGCCGAAAACTACGTCTGGACGAACATCGAAGCCGTAATGGCCGGAGAAACACTCTCTGAGAGTATAGAGAGGACTGGTGCCGATATCACCGTAAACCACCCCAATTGCCGCCAGGGTTACCGCCGATAAGGACTGTTTATGCTCTGTGCTCATAATTCGTTTCTTTATTAGAACATCCGTTAGCGATGCATCCGCATCAGCCAGAGATACGGGCTCTAAGATCCGTTACGCCCACTAAAAGGCGCACAGTATGCACGATTTATACTGCTTGCCTACTCTTATATCAGACCCAAAAAATAAACAAAATGTGAACCGGCCGCTCTTTTGATAATAGAAAGATTTTACTAATCAACAAGCTATACCATTAAAAATAATGGTGGTTTATCATCGGATTATCCACCAAGATTGGCTAACTCTCGGACAACACGACAATAATATGGCGCCATCATCACTTCTTGCAGAACGGATTTCCCGCCTCAGCAGCGCGCTGGAGAGCGGTCTTTATGAACGTCAGGAAGCCATTCGCCTGTGTCTGCTGGCGGCGCTCAGCGGTGAAAGCGTGTTCCTGCTCGGTCCACCGGGCATTGCCAAAAGCCTGATTGCACGCCGGTTAAAATTCGCCTTTCGCCATGCGCGCTCCTTTGAATACCTGATGACGCGCTTCTCGACGCCAGAAGAGGTGTTCGGCCCGTTATCCATCCAGGCGTTAAAAGACGAAGGCCGCTATCAGCGCCTGACCGCCGGCTACCTGCCCGAAGCGGAAATCGTATTTCTGGATGAGATCTGGAAAGCCGGCCCGGCAATCCTCAATACCCTGCTGACCGCGATCAACGAACGTCGCTTCCGTAACGGCAACGCGGAGGAACCGATCCCCCTGCGGCTGTTGGTCACCGCCTCCAACGAACTACCGGAAGCCGACAGCAGCCTGGAAGCGCTGTACGACCGCATGCTGATACGCCTGTGGCTGGACAAAGTGCAGGACAAGCAGAACTTTCGCTCGTTGCTGGTCAGCCGCCAGAACGAGAATGAAAACCCGGTGCCGGAAGCCCTGAGCATCACCGACGAGGAGTATCACCAGTGGCAATCGCAGATCGACAAAATCAAGCTGCCTGAAAGCTGCTTCGAACTGATATTCCAACTGCGTCAGCGGCTGGATGCGCTGGACCATGCTCCTTACGTTTCCGATCGCCGATGGAAAAAGGCATTGCGCCTGTTGCAGGCCTGCGCCTTTTTCAGTGGTCGCGACGCCGTGGCCCCGATCGACCTGCTGCTGCTGAAAGACTGCCTGTGGCACGATCTCACCTCGCTAAAACTGCTGCAGCAGCAAGTAGAGCAGTTGCTGAACGAGTCGGCCTACCAACAGCAAACGCTGCTGATCCAGCTGCAACAGATCCACACCCGCTGGCTGCAGCACCAACAACAGCAGAGCGACAGTCAGGCGATCACACTGGTAAAAAAAGGCGGCATGTTCAGCCGAAAGCCGCAGTTTGCCCTGGCCACGCCGCTCGGCACCGGCCCCCTGACACTGTTGCTGCAAAAACCGCTGCAGCTGCATGATATTCAGGTCAACCATCTGAGTATTGAAAACAGCGTACTGGAAAACTGGCTGCAAAAAGGCGGCGACGTACGCGCCAAACTGAACGGCATCGGCTTTGCCCAGCAGATCGATCTGGAAGTGGACGAAAAACTGCATCTGACGGTACTGGACGTCAGTCGTCAGCCTTCGCTGCTGGCCCTGCCCGGTATAAAGACCGGGGGAACGCCTCAGGCAATGCTCGACGAAATGGACCAGTTGGCTCAGCGTCTGGCGGAACAGCGTCGGTTGTTCAGTCAGCATCAGCCCTGCCTGTTTACCCCGGCCGCCAGGCTGGCAAAAATTGAGGCCAGCCTGTTGCAGGTGGCGGAACAAATCAAACAGCAGCACCAGCAGATGCGCGGTCAGTAAGCATGCTCAGCCTGGAAACGCTCGATCTGCTGCTGGCGATCACCGAAGGTGAACTGATCGAGGAGATGATCATCGGTATGCTGGCGGCCCCGCAGCTGTCGATTTTCTTCAAGAAGTTTCCGGCGATCCGCCGGGCGCTGGATCGCGACCTGCCGCGCTGGAAGCTGCAACTGAAACAGCGTCTGCATGAAGCCATGGTGCCGCCTGCGCTGGCGCAAGAATTTTACCGCTATCAACAGTGCCAGTTAGAGAACAATACCCAGTTCTTTCATAACCTCAATGACACTCTGGACCTGCTGCGCCAGCTGGTTTCTCCTTTCTATGAGCAGGCCCGCTCGCTGGTGGACGCCGCCGATCTGCCCAATCATCCGCTGGACGACAGTTTCCAGACCCTGTTTTTACAACGCTGGCGTATCAGCCTGACGCTGCAGGCCACCATGATGCACCACCAGTTGCTGGAACAGGAACGCGAACAGCTGATGGCAGAGCTGCAGGAGCGTCTGGCACTGAGTGGGGCTCTGGAACCGCTGCTGTCGGAAAATGACACCGCCGCCGGGCGACTGTGGGACATGAGCAAAGGCCATCTTCAGCGCGGCGATTATCAACGGCTAGTGGAATACGGCAACTTCCTGCAGCAGCAGCCGGAACTGAAAAAGCTGGCGCAGCAGCTTGGGCGCAGCTATCAAGCCAAAGCGGTACAGCAACAGGATGCTTTGCCAGAGCCGTTTCGCGTCATGGTGCAGGTACCCGCCACGCTGCCGGAAGAGGTCAGCGGTATTCATCAGAGCGACGATATTCTGCGCCTGCTGCCGCCTGAGTTGGTCACGCTGGGTATAGAAGAATTGGAATTTGAGTTTTACCGGCGCCTGCTGGAAAAGCAGTTATTGAGCTACCGCCTGCAGGGCGATGTCTGGCAGGAACAGATAACGATCCGGCAGGTCACCCACCAGCAGCAGGATCAGCAGCCGCGCGGCCCGTTTATCGTCTGTGTCGATACCTCAGGCTCCATGGGTGGGTTCAATGAGCAGTGCGCCAAGGCGTTTTGTCTGGCGCTGCTGCGCATTGCGCTGGCGGATAATCGCCGCTGCTACATCATGCTGTTTGCCAACCAGATAGTGCATTACGAGCTTACGGCCGCCAGCGGAATTGAACAGGCAGTGCGTTTTCTCGGTCAGCAGTTTCGCGGCGGTACCGATCTGGCAGCCTGCCTGAACG
Organism: Serratia sp. AXJ-M; assembly: GCF_046531865.1. Lineage (NCBI taxonomy): Bacteria > Pseudomonadati > Pseudomonadota > Gammaproteobacteria > Enterobacterales > Yersiniaceae > Serratia > Serratia sp. AXJ-M. The sequence goes on from NZ_CP059394.1 coordinate 5,242,740, forward strand.
CCACGGTGAGTAAAATGGCGGAGAGCGGCTGGTTCGACGCCGATGCGGTGATCATTTCAGACTTTATTGCCCAGCGGTTGCCGGAGGAGGTCATAAAGAAGGTCAAACAGCAGCAGCAGAACCACCAGCAGCGCTTTCACGCGGTGGCGATGTCCAGCTATGGCAAACCCGGCATCATGCGCATCTTCGATCATATCTGGCGCTTTGATACCGGGTTAAAAAGCCGCTTGATGCGCCGCTGGCGGCGCTGATTGTTACAGAAGCCCTTCGACCGCGTCACGCACTTGCGGTGACCACACGCCACACTGTACCTGACCAATGTGCGACAGTTGCAGCAACAGCATCACCAGGCGTGACTGGCCGATACCGCCACCGATAGTCTGCGGCATATCGCCACGCAGCAATGACTGATGCCACTCCAGCGCCAGACGATCTTCATCGCCGGTTTGCGCCAACTGGCGCTTCAGCGCACTGGCGTCAACGCGAATCCCCATAGAAGAAAGCTCGAAGGCATCCTGCAATACCGGGTTCCAGACCAGAATATCGCCGTTCAAACCAGCCAGGCCTTCTGCCGCCGGTGTCGTCCAGTCATCATAATCCGGCGCACGGACATCGTGTGATTTGCCGTGCGACAGCTTACCGCCGATCCCGATCAGAAATACCGCGCCCAGCTCTTTGGTAATCGCCCGCTCACGGCCTTTGGCATCCAGTTCCGGGTAGCGTTGCAACAGGGTTTCACTGTGAACAAAATGAATCTGCTCCGGCAGGAACGGCGTTAAGCCATATTCGCGGCTCACTTCGACTTCAGTGGCCTTAATCGCCGCATAAATACTGCTCACGGTGCTTTTCAGGTAATCCAGGCTGCGCTCACCATCCCCCATCACCCGCTCCCAGTCCCATTGATCGACGTAGACCGAATGGATCGCGCTCAGACGATCTTCATCAGGACGCAATGCTTTCATATGGGTATACAGGCCTTCACCGGCGCCAAAATCGTAGCTGCCCAGCGTTTTACGTTTCCATTTCGCCAGTGAGTGCACCACTTCGAAGGTGGCTTCCGGCAGGGTTTTGACCTTTACCTGCACCGCTTTCTCACTGCCTGACAGGTTATCCTGGGTACCGTCACCCAGGCGGCTGAGGATCGGCGCCTGCACTTCGATCAGGCCAAGCTGCTGTTCCAGCTGGCGTGAGAAGAAGGATTTAACCAGGCTGATTTGTTGTTGTTTTTGAATAAACTGTTTTTTCATTGCCGTATCTCTTATAAACCTGTCTCTGTTTCCAACGATTAAGCAACAGAACGGCACAGTAATTCAATATCCACTAATCAATATTGCCTTTTCACTTTTAATCGTTCATTTTGAAGCGGTAATAATTCAACAATCAGCAATTAGTGGGGGATTAAATGGCTGAAAATTATCAGATCGATAATCTCGATCGCGGCATTCTTAACGCTTTGATGGAGAATGCCCGCACGCCTTACGCCGAACTGGCCAAGAACTTTGCCGTCAGTCCCGGTACCATTCATGTGCGAGTAGAAAAGATGAAGCAGGCCGGTATCATCACCGGTGCGCGGGTAGACGTGAACCCCAAACGCCTGGGTTACGATGTCTGCTGTTTTATCGGCATTATATTAAAGAGTGCTAAAGACTATCCTTCGGCACTGAAAAAGCTCGAAAGCCTGGAAGAAGTGGTTGAGGCTTACTACACCACCGGCCACTACAGCGTGTTTATCAAAGTGATGTGCCGCTCAATAGATGCGTTGCAACAGGTACTTATCAACAAGATCCAGACCATTGACGAGATCCAGTCCACCGAAACGCTGATCTCGCTGCAGAACCCCATCATGCGTACCATCACGCCCTAGCCAATTAATTACTATACCCATATTATCCACAGGTAGATCCCAGCCGATTCACAGCGTACAATGCTGCCACTTTGAGAAGGCTGGGATCATTCATTTCATGGCAGACATTACTCTGATCAGTGGCAGTACGCTTGGCAGCGCCGAGTACGTAGCCGAGCACTTGGCTGAAAAACTGGAAGCTGCGGGTTTTACGACCGAAACCCTGCACGGCCCTGAATTGGATGAACTGACCCTGTCCGGGCGCTGGCTGGTGGTGTCTTCTACCCACGGTGCTGGCGATTTACCGGATAACCTGCAACCGCTGCTGGAACAAATAGAAGAACAGCTTCCTGACTTATCCCAGGTGCAGTTCGGCGCAGTCGGTTTGGGTAGCTCGGAATACGACACTTTCTGTGGTGCGATCCAACGGATCGACGATCTTCTGATCGCTCGCGGGGCGAAAAGGATCGGCGATCGGCTCGAGATCGACGTGACTGAACACGAAATTCCTGAGGATCCGGCAGAGGAATGGGTGAAAATTTGGATTAATTTACTCTAATTTGTTCAAAGATCACCCGAACGATTGTGGATAACTATGCTTAAAAGCAGGGTAAAAGCGGTAGTTATCCCAATAACAACCTTAGGTCGCTTTTTGTCCTGTGCATAACATGCCATTTAGATCCCAGCTTATAAGCTATAGGATCACCGATCATTCACAGCTAACGATCCTCCTTAATCCGCTGATCTCAATCACGAATAATCACTTATCCACAGAAGATCGCGATCCTAATAAGAGATCTAATAAAGAGATCTTTAAATAAAAAAGATCTTCTTTTAATTACCGACGATCCTGACCACTTGGTCGATCGACTAAACTTGAGTAGAATCGCCCTCCCCAGGGCAAACAACGATCGTTCGCAATACGGCGAGGTGCAGTTCCATGTTTTATCCAGAGCAATTTGACGTCATCATCATCGGTGGTGGCCATGCCGGTACCGAAGCCGCAATGGCTGCGGCACGCATGGGGCGTCAGACTTTATTATTGACACACAATATCGATACGCTGGGGCAGATGTCTTGCAACCCGGCGATTGGCGGTATTGGTAAAGGGCATCTGGTTAAGGAAATTGATGCACTTGGCGGCCTGATGGCCACGGCGATTGACCATGCCGGCATCCAGTTTAGGATACTAAACGCCAGCAAAGGCCCGGCGGTGCGAGCCACTCGTGCCCAGGCTGACCGCGTACTGTATCGGCAGGCTGTACGCACCGCCCTGGAGAACCAGCCTAACCTGACTCTCTTCCAGCAGCCGGTCGAAGATCTGATTGTGGAAAACGATCGCGTTGTCGGTGCGGTAACCCAAATGGGGCTGAAGTTCCGTGCCAAAGCGGTGGTACTGACCGTCGGCACCTTCCTGGATGGCAAGATCCATATCGGTCTGGAAAACTACAGCGGAGGCCGCGCCGGGGATCCTCCGTCGATCTCGTTGTCACAGCGCCTGCGTGAATTGCCTTTGCGCGTTAATCGCTTGAAAACAGGTACGCCACCGCGTATCGATGCACGCACTATCGATTTCAGCGTTCTGACGCCGCAACACGGTGATACACCGATCCCGGTGTTCTCGTTTATGGGCAATGCCGGGCAACACCCGGAGCAAATGGCGTGCTACATCACCCATACCAACGAAAAAACCCATGACGTGATCCGCAATAACCTCGATCGCAGCCCGATGTATGCCGGGATCATCGAAGGGATCGGCCCACGCTATTGCCCATCGATCGAAGACAAAGTCATGCGCTTTGCCGATCGTAACGCTCACCAGATCTTCCTTGAACCGGAAGGCCTGACCAGCAACGAAATTTATCCTAACGGCATTTCCACCAGCCTGCCGTTTGACGTACAGATGCAGATCGTTCGTTCGATGGAAGGGATGCAGAATGCCCGTATCGTTCGTCCGGGTTATGCCATCGAGTATGATTTCTTCGATCCGCGCGATTTAAAACCGACGCTGGAAAGCAAATTTATCCAAGGCTTGTTCTTCGCCGGTCAGATTAACGGCACCACTGGCTACGAAGAAGCCGCTGCACAGGGCCTGCTGGCCGGTTTGAATGCCGGACGTTATGCCAACGAAGATGAAGGCTGGTCACCACGTCGCGATCAGGCTTACCTCGGCGTGCTGGTGGACGATCTCAGTACCCTGGGTACCAAAGAACCGTATCGCATGTTCACTTCACGCGCCGAATACCGTCTGATGCTGCGCGAAGACAATGCCGATCTGCGACTGACCGAAAAAGGCCGCGAACTGGGTCTGGTGGACGATGCCCGCTGGGCGCGCTTTAGCGAAAAGCTGGAGCACATCGAACAAGAACGTCAGCGCCTGCGCGACATCTGGATGCACCCACATGCGGAGAATGTCGATCAGGTCAACGTACTGCTGAAAGCGCCGCTGTCGCGTGAAGCGAATGGCGAAGAGTTGCTGCGTCGCCCTGAAATGGATTACCAACAGCTGACCTCCGTAGCCGCATTTGCGCCGCCGTTGGCCGATACCCAGGCCGCAGAGCAGGTTGAGATCCAGGTAAAATACGAAGGCTACATCGCTCGTCAGCAGGAAGAGATCGAAAAACAGCAGCGTAACGAAAACACCGTACTGCCGTTGGATCTCGATTATCAGCAAGTTTCCGGCTTGTCGAATGAAGTGATTGCCAAATTGAATGACCATAAGCCGAACTCGATCGGCCAGGCTTCACGCATCTCCGGCATCACACCGGCGGCGATCTCAATTTTGCTGATCTGGCTGAAAAAGCAGGGTTTGCTGCGCCGCAGCGCATAAATCTTGTTTTTGTGCGACCGTTTGTCTACTTGATAGACAAACGGTCGCTGACATCGTCCCGTGCCTGAATTATCATGCTTGGCTTCTTGGCAAGCCCCAATTTGGCTAGTCGTTCCACGCCAGTCAGAGGACCCGTTGTGCAGAAAAAATTAGACTCGCTGCTCACTGCAGCAGGCATTGCGCTTCCCGATCAGCAAAAACAGCAATTGCTGGGCTATGTCGGCATGCTGGACAAGTGGAACAAGGCTTATAACCTCACCTCGGTGCGCGATCCTCAGCAAATGCTGGTACGCCATATTCTCGACAGCATCGTGGTAAACCCGCATTTGCAGGGCTCCCGTTTTATCGACGTAGGCACCGGCCCCGGTCTGCCGGGCATTCCGTTGGCGATCGTTCGTCCTGATTCCCATTTCACCTTGCTGGACAGCCTGGGCAAGCGCGTACGCTTCCTGCGTCAGGTGCAGCACGAACTGGGCCTGACCAACATTGAGCCGGTACAGAGCCGCGTTGAGGAGTTCCCGGCCGAACCACCGTTTGACGGTGTGATCAGCCGTGCTTTTGCTTCGCTGCAGGACATGCTGTCCTGGTGCCACCATTTGCCGGCGAAAGGGCTGGGGCGTTTCTACGCGCTGAAAGGGGTTCGTCCTGATGAAGAGCTGACGCAGCTGCCGGAAGGTATCGAACTCGAGTCGGTGGTGCGCTTGCAGGTGCCGGAACTCGAAGGCGAACGTCATTTGGTGATACTTAAAGCAAACTGAGTTTGTTTTTGATCAAATAAGCGTGAATTAAAAGATAGTGCCCAGAGTAAATGTAAGCAGGCTAATCAAATGGCGGTTTTTTTAGTTAATTTACTTTTTATTAACACAAAAATAGCCGCCAATTAGCGACAATAGAGTAATTGCAATTCGAAATAGTCACGTTAGCAACGATAAGTTAACGATTCTGCTTTGGCGCTAATGTTAATTGGCTGTTGTAATATTACGCGACAAGCTGTCAATAAAAGGTTTTTACCGAGTAGATGGATTGTTTTTGAACGGTTAACTTGTAATATTTTGATTTATAATGTTTTTTGATCACTCAATTTGCTAAAGACGGTTTACACGTCGGTGAGTTATAAATCAGAAAGAGGCATTATTGTGAGCGGTTCGACGTTTCGTACTGTAACGCTGGAATAATCAGACAATTTAATGCGCCCTATATTCCGACCGTTTTCTTGTGAAAATAGCCTGAAATGGGGGAATTTAAATAATTGTTCACCTTTTCGCTACTTATCGATTGAATTCGTTGGTATGCCCCGTATAATTTGCTCGTTTTTTGCTGCTTGACTCAGATCAGTAAAAACAGTTTTATACGTCACTCAGCATACCCCCTCTGGGGTACGGAGAGAACAAACGTCATGTCTGTGTCCCTTTACAGCGGAAAAGTTGCTCGTAAATTGCTGTTTCTGCAGTTAATGACTTTTGTTTTGATCAGCGCTGCCTTCGGTCTGAAAAGCCTGGAATGGAGCGGTTCGGCACTGGCGGGCGGTCTCGCAGCCTGGTTGCCGAGTACCATGTTTATGCTGTTTGCCTTGCGTCATCAGACGCAGACGCAGGCACCCGGTCGGGTCGCCTGGTCATTCGCCATCGGCGAGGGGTTAAAGGTCTTGATCACCATAGTTTTGTTGATCGTGGCGCTTGGGGTGTTCAAAGCGGAGTTTATACCGCTTGGCCTGACCTATTTAGCGGTGTTAGCGGTGCAAATTATCGCACCCGCCGTGATTAACAGTTACCGAAATTAACTAAATAAGGGTAGAGGCATCATGTCTGCAGAGGGATACAACAGTCCACAGGAGTATATCGGTCACCACCTGACGCAACTTCAGGTCGGGACTGGTTTTTGGTCGATTAACCTCGACTCGATGTTTTTCTCCGTTGTCCTCGGGGTTCTGTTCCTGGTGATTTTCCGCCGGGTTGCCAAAAACGCCACCAGCGGCGTACCGGGTAAGCTGCAAACCGCAGTGGAACTGGTCGTCGGGTTTGTCGACAGCAGCGTACGCGATATGTACCACGGCAAGAGCAAGGTAATTGCTCCGCTGGCGCTGACGGTGTTTGTCTGGGTATTCCTGATGAACATGATGGACCTGATCCCGGTCGACTTCCTGCCATTCATCGGTGCCCAGCTCGGTCTGCCGGCACTGCGTGTGGTGCCTACGGCTGACGTGAACGTCACCCTGTCGATGGCGTTGGGCGTATTTATCCTGATTCTGTTCTATAGCATTAAAATGAAAGGCGTTGGTGGGTTCGTTAAAGAGTTAACCATGCAGCCGTTCAACCACCCTGTATTCATTCCTATCAACCTGATCCTTGAAGGTGTCAGCCTGCTGTCCAAGCCTGTTTCACTGGGCCTGCGACTGTTCGGCAACATGTATGCGGGTGAGTTGATCTTCATCCTGATTGCCGGCCTGTTGCCGTGGTGGTCACAGTGGGTCCTGAGCTTGCCTTGGGCTATTTTCCACATCCTGATCATTACGCTTCAAGCCTTTATTTTCATGGTTCTGACGATTGTCTATCTCTCGATGGCATCTGAAGAGCACTGATTTTCTTAAAACACTTGCACTTTTAAACTGAAACAAACTGGAGACTGTCATGGAAAACCTGAGTATGGATCTGCTGTACATGGCTGCCGCTGTGATGATGGGTTTAGCGGCAATCGGTGCTGCGATCGGTATCGGCATCCTGGGTGGTAAATTCTTGGAAGGCGCTGCTCGTCAGCCTGACCTGATTCCTCTGCTGCGTACACAGTTCTTTATCGTTATGGGTCTGGTTGACGCCATCCCGATGATCGCTGTTGGTCTGGGTCTGTACGTGATGTTCGCTGTCGCGTAAGTAGAGAATTTCTCTACACTGAAACCACACTATTAACTTTTAAAGAGGCATTGTGCTGTGAATCTTAACGCAACAATCCTCGGCCAGGCCATCGCGTTCGTTCTGTTTGTCTGGTTCTGCATGAAGTATGTATGGCCGCCGATTATGGCAGCCATCGAGAAGCGTCAGGGAGAAATTGCTGACGGTCTCGCTTCTGCAGAACGTGCCAAAAAAGATTTGGACTTAGCGCAAGCCAATGCGACCGACCAGCTGAAAACTGCTAAAGCAGAAGCTCAGGTGATCATCGAGCAAGCAAACAAACGCAAAGCTCAGATCATGGATGAAGCGAAAGCCGAAGCCGAGCAGGAACGTAACAAAATCGTGGCGCAGGCTCAGGCTGAGATCGAAGCCGAACGTAAGCGCGCTCGTGAAGAGTTGCGTAAGCAAGTCGCGATGCTGGCAATTGCCGGCGCCGAGAAGATCATCGAACGTTCCGTGGATGAAGCTGCTAACAGCGACATCGTTGATAAACTGGTCGCTGAACTGTAAGGAGGGAGGGGCTGATGTCTGAATTTGTAACTGTAGCTCGCCCCTACGCCAAAGCAGCTTTTGACTTTGCCGTTGAGCATCAAAGCGTAGAGCGCTGGCAAGATATGCTGGCGTTTGCTGCTGATGTCACTCGCAATGAACAGATTTCTGAACTGCTGTCTGGCGCTATGGCGCCAGAGACGCTGTCCAAGACGTTCATCGCGGTATGTGGCGATCAACTCGACGAACATGGCCAGAACTTTATCCGTGTAATGGCCGAAAATGGACGTTTACTGGTTCTTCCTGCCGTGCTGCAGCAGTTCAACGAACTGCGCGCCTTGCTGGAATCCACCGTCGAAGTCGACGTGCTCTCTGCGAGCGCACTGAGCGACAAACAGCAGGCTAATATTGCCGCTGCGATGGAAAAACGTCTGTCACGCAAAGTTAAGCTGAATTGCAAAATTGACAAGTCTGTACTGGCCGGCGTAATTATCCGTGCTGGCGATATGGTGATTGATGGCAGCGTTCGCGGTCGTCTTGAACGCCTGACAGACGTCTTGCAGTCTTAAGGGGACTGGAGCATGCAACTGAATTCCACCGAAATCAGCGAACTGATCAAGCAGCGCATTGCTCAGTTCAATGTGGTGAGCGAAGCTCACAATGAAGGTACTATTGTTTCCGTCAGCGACGGGATCATCCGCGTACACGGTCTGGCCGAAGTTATGCAGGGCGAAATGATCGCACTGCCAGGCAACCGTTACGCAATCGCATTGAACCTGGAGCGTGACTCCGTAGGTGCCGTGGTTATGGGTCCGTACTCGGATCTGGCCGAAGGCATGAAGGTAAAATGTACCGGCCGTATTCTGGAAGTTCCGGTTGGCCGTGGCCTGCTGGGCCGTGTAGTTAACACCCTGGGTGCACCTATCGACGGTAAAGGCCCGGTTGATAACGACGGTTTCTCCCCGGTTGAAGCTATCGCCCCTGGTGTTATCGAGCGTCAGTCCGTAGATCAGCCGGTTCAAACTGGCTACAAATCTGTCGACGCCATGATCCCAATCGGCCGTGGCCAGCGTGAGCTGGTGATCGGTGACCGTCAGACCGGTAAAACCGCTCTGGCTATCGATGCGATCATCAACCAACGCGACTCCGGCATCAAATGTGTTTACGTGGCTATCGGCCAGAAAGCGTCTACCATCGCTAACGTGGTGCGCAAGCTGGAAGAGCACGGCGCACTGGCAAACACCATCGTTGTGGTTGCTACCGCGTCTGAATCCGCTGCACTGCAATACCTGGCGCCTTATGCCGGTTGTGCGATGGGCGAATACTTCCGTGACCGCGGTGAAGATGCACTGATCGTTTATGATGACCTGTCCAAACAGGCCGTTGCTTACCGTCAGATTTCCCTGCTGCTTCGTCGTCCACCAGGTCGTGAAGCTTACCCAGGCGACGTATTCTACCTCCACTCCCGTTTGCTGGAGCGTGCTGCGCGTGTTAACGCCGACTACGTTGAAGCCTTCACCAAAGGTGAAGTCAAAGGCCAAACCGGTTCACTGACCGCTCTGCCGATCATTGAAACCCAGGCAGGTGACGTTTCCGCGTTCGTTCCGACCAACGTAATCTCGATTACCGATGGTCAGATCTTCCTGGAATCCAACCTGTTTAACTCCGGTATTCGTCCGGCGGTTAACCCGGGTATCTCCGTATCCCGTGTGGGCGGTGCAGCGCAAACCAAGATCATGAAAAAACTGTCCGGTGGTATTCGTACCGCGCTGGCACAGTACCGTGAACTGGCTGCGTTCTCTCAGTTCGCTTCCGATCTGGATGATGCGACCCGCAAACAGTTGAGCCACGGTCAGAAAGTGACCGAGCTGCTGAAACAGAAACAGTATGCGCCGATGTCCGTCGCACAACAGTCTCTGGTGCTGTTTGCCGCAGAACGTGGCTACCTGAACGACGTTGAAGTCGCGAAAGTCGTGAGCTTCGAAGCCGCGCTGGTTGCTTACGCAGACCGCGAGCATGCCGAGTTGCTGAACCACATCAACCAAACTGGCAATTTCAACGATGAGATCGAGGGCAAACTGAAAGCCGTCCTCGAGACCTTCAAGAAAACCCAGTCCTGGTAACGCTCAGCGGCCTGCAGTTGAAAGACAGCAGGCCGTCTGGCAATGAGGAGAAGCAGAGATGGCCGGCGCAAAAGAGATACGTAGTAAGATCGCGAGCGTGCAAAACACGCAAAAGATCACTAAAGCGATGGAAATGGTCGCCGCCTCCAAAATGCGTAAATCGCAGGAACGCATGGCGGCCAGCCGTCCTTATGCAGAGACCATGCGCAAAGTGATTGGTCACCTTGCGTTGGGTAATCTGGAATATAAGCACCCGTACCTGGATGAGCGTGACGTTAAGCGCGTCGGGTATCTGGTGGTGTCTACTGACCGTGGTCTCTGTGGCGGCTTGAACATCAACCTGTTCAAGCGTCTGTTGGCAGAGATGAAAGGCTGGTCCGAAAAAGGCGTTGAAGTTGATTTGGCGCTGATTGGCTCTAAAGCGGCCTCTTTCTTTGGTTCCGTGGGCGGCAACGTGGTTGCCCAGGTTACCGGCATGGGGGATAAACCTTCCCTGTCGGAACTGATCGGTCCGGTGAAAGTGATGCTGCAAGCCTACGACGAAGGTCGTTTGGACAAGCTGTACATTGTCAGCAACAAATTTATCAATACGATGTCCCAGGAACCACAGATTATTCAGCTGCTGCCGTTGCCGCCTTCCGATGACGGTGAGCTGAAGAAAAAATCTTGGGATTACCTGTATGAACCCGATCCAAAAGTGCTGCTTGATACCTTGCTGCGCCGCTATGTGGAATCGCAAGTTTATCAGGGCGTCGTGGAAAACCTGGCCAGCGAGCAGGCCGCACGAATGGTAGCGATGAAAGCCGCAACCGATAACGGCGGTAGCCTGATCAAAGAGCTGCAGTTGGTATACAACAAGGCTCGTCAGGCCAGCATCACTCAGGAACTCACCGAGATCGTTTCGGGAGCCTCCGCGGTTTAAGCTAGGTTTACGAATTACGTAGAGGATTCAAGATGGCTACTGGAAAGATTATCCAGGTAATCGGCGCCGTAGTGGACGTCGAGTTCCCTCAGGATGCCGTACCAAAAGTGTACAATGCTCTTGAGGTAGAAAACGGTACCGAGAAGCTGGTGCTGGAAGTTCAGCAGCAGTTGGGCGGTGGCGTAGTTCGCTGTATCGCGATGGGGACCTCAGATGGTCTGCGCCGCGGTCTGAAAGTGAACGATCTGGAACACCCAATTGAAGTACCGGTAGGTAAAGCTACCCTGGGCCGTATCATGAACGTATTGGGTGAACCAATCGACATGAAAGGCGACATCGGCGAAGAAGAACGTTGGGCGATTCACCGTCCGGCGCCAAGCTACGAAGATTTGTCCAACTCCCAGGATCTGCTGGAAACCGGTATCAAGGTTATGGACCTGATTTGTCCGTTCGCTAAGGGCGGTAAAGTTGGTCTGTTCGGTGGTGCTGGTGTGGGTAAAACCGTAAACATGATGGAGCTGATCCGTAACATCGCGATCGAGCACTCCGGTTATTCCGTGTTTGCAGGCGTGGGTGAGCGTACTCGTGAGGGTAACGACTTCTACCACGAAATGAACGACTCCAACGTACTGGACAAAGTATCCCTGGTTTACGGCCAGATGAACGAGCCACCGGGTAACCGTCTGCGCGTTGCTCTGACCGGTCTGACCATGGCGGAGAAATTCCGTGACGAAGGCCGCGACGTTCTGCTGTTCGTTGATAACATTTACCGTTATACCCTGGCCGGTACCGAAGTGTCCGCACTTCTGGGCCGTATGCCATCTGCGGTAGGTTATCAGCCAACGCTGGCGGAAGAGATGGGCGTTCTGCAAGAACGTATCACCTCTACCAAGACCGGTTCTATCACTTCCGTACAGGCCGTTTACGTTCCTGCGGATGACTTGACTGACCCGTCACCAGCCACCACCTTTGCTCACTTGGATGCAACCGTGGTACTGAGCCGTAATATCGCTTCTCTGGGTATCTACCCGGCCGTTGACCCGCTGGATTCCACCAGCCGTCAGCTGGATCCGCTGGTAGTTGGCCAGGAGCACTACGATGTAGCGCGTGGCGTGCAGTCTATTCTGCAACGCTACCAGGAACTGAAAGATATCATCGCAATCCTGGGTATGGACGAGCTGTCAGAAGATGACAAACTGGTCGTATCCCGTGCGCGTAAAATCCAACGCTTCCTGTCTCAGCCGTTCTTCGTGGCAGAAGTCTTCACCGGTTCTCCGGGCAAGTTCGTATCGCTGAAAGACACCATTCGTGGTTTCAAAGGCATTATGGACGGCGACTATGACCACCTGCCTGAACAAGCGTTCTACATGGTTGGCGCCATTGAAGAAGCAGTGGAAAAAGCCAAGAAACTGTAACGCCTTGAGAGGAGGGTGATATGGCTATGACTTACCATCTGGATGTAGTCAGCGCGGAAAAACATATGTTTTCCGGCCTGGTGCAAAAGATCCAGGTGACAGGTAGCGAAGGCGAACTGGGGATTTTCCCTGGCCATGCGCCGCTGCTGACTGCCATCAAGCCTGGCATGGTGCGTATTGTTAAACAGCACGGTGAAGAAGAGTTCATCTACCTGTCCGGCGGTATCCTTGAGGTACAGCCGAGCGTGGTCACCGTGTTGGCAGACACTGCCATCCGTGGAACGGACCTCGACGAAGCGAGAGCGCTGGAAGCTAAGCGTAAAGCTGAAGAGCACATCCGTAGCTCTCATGGCGATGTCGACTATGCTCAGGCATCTGCGGAACTGGCGAAAGCGATCGCAAAACTGCGCGTTATCGAGCTCACCAGAAGAGCGATGTAACATTTTGGCGCGTGCATAACGCAACCAAAATTAAGAAAGCGGCCTATTTGGTCGCTTTTTTTTTGCTTTAAAATAAGCATTTCAACCCGGTGGGCATTGTGATGTATAACCCTCGAGAGAGGCTAAAAATGTCTCCGATCGCCGACAGTTCCACCCAGACTGGGGTTATCTGAATGTTAACTGTGGCGCGCCTAGTGCCCCATGGCCTGCGCCGGGTTCGTGCAGAGAAATATGTAGTAATATCGTCACTAAAGAGTTCTACTTTCGTCTATCAAAATGGAGTTATCAGGTTGCTTATGTCGAACAGCGCAATGAGTGTGGTGATCCTCGCCGCGGGCAAGGGAACACGCATGTATTCCGATCTTCCCAAGGTGTTACATCCATTGGCCGGTAAGCCGATGGTGCAGCACGTCATTGATGCCGCGATGAAACTGGGCGCGCAAAACGTCCATTTGGTCTACGGCCACGGCGGTGAGTTGCTGAAAAAGACCCTGACCGACAGTGCGCTGAACTGGGTGCTGCAGGCCGAGCAGTTGGGGACCGGCCACGCCATGCAGCAGGCTGCACCGCATTTTGCCGATGATGAAGACGTGCTGATGCTGTACGGTGACGTTCCGCTGATCTCTGTCGATACCCTGCAGCGCCTGCTGGCGGCGAAGCCACAGGGCGGTATTGGTCTGCTGACCGTAAAACTGGCTGATCCGAGCGGTTACGGTCGTATCGTGCGCGAGCAGGATACTGTGGTAGGAATTGTTGAGCACAAGGATGCCAGCGAAGCCCAGCGTCAGATCAATGAAATCAATACCGGTATCCTGGTGGCCAACGGGCGCGATCTGAAGCGCTGGCTGGGGATGCTGAACAACGACAACGCGCAGGGTGAGTTCTATATCACCGATATCATCGCGTTGGCACATGCCGACGGCAAGAAAATTGAGGCGGTCCATCCATCTCGCCTGAGTGAAGTGGAAGGCGTGAATAACCGCCTGCAGCTGTCGCGACTTGAGCGCATTTATCAGGCAGAACAATCTGAAAAGTTGCTGCTGGCTGGCGTAATGCTGTTGGATCCGGCGCGTTTTGATCTGCGCGGGGAACTTGTGCACGGTCGCGACATCTCTATTGATGCCAACGTGATTATTGAAGGTTCGGTCAAGCTGGGCGACCGCGTGAAAATCGGTGCCGGCTGCGTGCTGAAAAACTGCGTAATTGGCGACGACTGCGAGATCAGCCCGTATAGCGTATTGGAAGATGCGGTGCTGGCAGCGGAATGCACCGTGGGGCCATTCGCCCGTCTTCGTCCGGGTGCAGAGCTGGCGGTGGGCGCCCATGTCGGCAACTTCGTCGAAATGAAAAAAGCACGCTTGGGCAAAGGTTCCAAGGCGGGCCATCTGAGCTACCTGGGCGATGCCGAGATTGGTGACGATGTGAATATCGGCGCCGGTACTATCACCTGTAACTATGATGGCGCCAACAAGCATAAAACCATTATTGGCGACGGCGTGTTTGTTGGTTCCGATACCCAACTGGTGGCACCGGTCTCCGTCGGCAAAGGCTCTACCATCGCCGCTGGCACTACGGTTACCCGTGATATCGGCGAGGACGAACTGGTGCTGAGCCGCGTTAAGCAGGTGCACATCCAGGGTTGGCAGCGTCCGGTGAAAAAGAGATAGCCCTTCATCTTTCGAGCTGCAGCGTTGTTGGCTTCATGCCAGAACCCCAGTCACTTACTTGAGTAAGCTCCTGGGGATCCTGACATTTGCCGCCTAGCTGCAACTCGAAATCTATTGGGCGGCAGCATGTAGTAGAAAGAATATGTTTTGTATTGCGCTCCAATGTAGAGCCCAATACAAAACATAATAATCCCCATTCTCTACAGGCTCGGGGACGCACGGTAAAAACCGGCAAAATCAGGTCAAGACATCGAAAGCGCCCCGAAAGGCGTTTAATTAGGAATACAACTGATGTGTGGAATTGTAGGCGCAGTAGCGCAACGTGATATTGCAGAGATCCTGTTGGAAGGTTTACGCCGCCTTGAGTACCGTGGCTATGACTCAGCCGGTTTGGCAGTGGTGGATGCGGAAGGCAACGTGAACCGTTTACGCCGCGTGGGCAAGGTCAATAAACTGGCCGAAGCCGCGGAACAACATCCCTTGCACGGCGGCACCGGTATTGCTCACACCCGCTGGGCAACGCACGGTGAACCTACCGAAGCGAATGCGCACCCGCATGTTTCTGATTACATTACCGTGGTGCATAACGGCATCATCGAAAACCACGAACCGCTGCGTGAATTGCTGATCGAACGGGGCTATCACTTCAGCTCCGAGACCGATACCGAGGTGATTGCTCACCTGGTGCATTGGGAACAGCGCCAGGGCGGCAGCTTGCTGGAAGTGGTGCAGCGCGTGATCCCACAGCTGCGTGGCGCCTACGGCACCGTGGTAATGGATAGCCGCGACCCGAGCGTGCTGGTGGCAGCGCGTTCCGGCAGCCCGCTGGTGATCGGCCGCGGCGTGGGTGAAAACTTCCTGGCATCCGACCAATTGGCGCTGCTGCCGGTGACCCGTCGCTTTATCTTCCTGGAAGAAGGCGACGTGGTGGAAATGACCCGCCGCACCGTCAACATTTTCGACAAACAGGGTAACGCCGTTGAACGCCCTGAGATTGAATCTCAAGTGCAATACGACGCCGGTGATAAAGGCGCTTACCGCCATTACATGCAAAAAGAGATTTACGAACAGCCGCTGGCGCTGAAAAACACCCTGGAAGGGCGTTTCAGCCATGGCCAAATCAACCTGAGCGAGCTGGGACCGCGCGCCGATGAGCTGCTGGCGAAGGTGCAGCATGTGCAGATCATTGCCTGCGGTACGTCATACCACTCTGGCATGGTTGCTCGCTATTGGTTCGAATCTCTGGCCGGTGTGCCTTGCGACGTCGAGATCGCGTCTGAATTCCGTTACCGCAAATCTGCCGTGCGTCCGGGCAGCCTGATCATCACGCTGTCACAGTCCGGCGAAACCGCCGATACCCTGGCGGCGCTTCGCCTGTCGAAGGAATTGGGCTACCTCGGTTCGTTGGCGGTGTGTAACGTGGCCGGTTCTTCGCTGGTGCGTGAATCCGATTTGGCGCTGATGACCAAGGCCGGGACCGAAATTGGCGTGGCCTCTACCAAGGCCTTCACCACCCAGTTGGCGGTGTTGTTGATGCTGGTGGCGCGTTTGGGCCGTCTGAAAGGCATGGCGGAAAGCGTTGAGCATGAAATCGTACACGGCCTGCAGGCGTTGCCGGCGCGTATCGAACAGATGCTGTCGCTGGACAAAAGCATTGAAGCGCTGGCGGAGGGCTTCTCCGACAAGCACCACGCGCTGTTCCTCGGCCGTGGCGATCAGTACCCGATCGCCATGGAAGGTGCGTTGAAGCTGAAGGAGATCTCCTACATTCACGCGGAAGCCTATGCGGCCGGTGAATTGAAACACGGCCCACTGGCGTTGATCGATGCCGATATGCCGGTGATCGTGGTGGCGCCGAACAACGAACTGTTGGAAAAACTGAAATCCAACATCGAAGAAGTTCGCGCGCGCGGTGGCCAGCTGTATGTGTTCGCCGATCAGGATGCCGGTTTCGTCAGCAGCGAAGGCATGACCATCATTCCATTGCCGCACGTAGAAGAAATCGTGGCCCCTATCTTCTACACCGTGCCGTTGCAGCTGCTGTCTTACCATGTGGCGTTGATCAAAGGTACCGATGTTGACCAGCCGCGTAACCTGGCTAAGTCTGTCACCGTAGAGTAATCCGCTGCTGTTAATCTCTAAAAGCCGGCCACTGTGCCGGCTTTTTTCATAACGGGATCAAATATGACAAGAGTGCTACAGCGGAGATAAAAGTTGTCATATTCAAACGGATAGCGGCGATGGAAAGGGTTTTTTTATTGATTAATTACTGAGTGGTTTTATGTTTAATGGTTTGATTTTTATAGTGTAATCACATCCGTGCTCTCACTGTAATATAACTGTCATATTTCGTACATTTTACTGTCACCAAACTGTCCTATTTTCCCTCCTGCAGCAATACTTACTCTGATGAAAACGACTCAAAGTCGATTTTTGAATATCCCATTAGGAGGGATTATGAAACTGATGCGTACCACCGTCGCCAGTATTGTGGCAGCGACTTTCTCCCTGACCGCCGTGTCCGCGTTCGCTGCTGCTAGCCTGACCGGTGCAGGTGCGACATTCCCCGCTCCGGTTTATGCCAAGTGGGCAGATTCTTATCAGAAAGAAACCGGCAACAAAGTTAACTATCAGGGCATCGGCTCTTCTGGTGGCGTGAAGCAAATCGTCGCCAATACCGTTGACTTTGGTGCCTCCGATGCACCTTTGAGTGATGACAAGCTGGCGGCCGATGGCTTGTTCCAGTTCCCTACCGTGATCGGTGGCGTGGTGCTGGCCGTTAACATCCCGGGCATCAAATCCGGTGAGCTGACCCTGGATGGGAAAACCCTGGGTGATATCTACCTGGGCAACGTGAAAAAATGGAACGACCCGGCGATCACCAAGCTGAACCCAGGCGTCAAGCTGCCGGATCAGAACATTGCGGTTGTTCGTCGCGCGGACGGTTCAGGCACCTCTTTCGTGTTCACCAGCTATCTGTCTAAAGCCAACGCGCAGTGGAAAGAGAAAATCGGTGCAGGTTCTACCGTTAACTGGCCAACCGGTCTGGGCGGCAAGGGCAATGACGGCATCGCCGCATTCGTACAGCGTCTGCCTGGCTCCATCGGTTACGTTGAATACGCGTATGCCAAACAAAACAACCTGGCTTACACCAAGCTGATTTCTGCCGACGGCAAAGCGGTTAGCCCAACAGAAGAGAGCTTCAGCGCCGCCGCTAAAGGCGTTGACTGGAGCAAAACCTTCGCCCAGGACCTGACTAACCAGAAAGGTGACAACGCCTGGCCAATTACCTCCACCACCTTCATCCTGGTGCACAAAGAGCAGAAAAACCCGGCTCAGGGCACTGAAGTTCTGAAGTTCTTTGACTGGGCGTATAAAACCGGCGCCAAGCAGGCTAACGACCTGGATTACGCCACGCTGCCGAACGAAGTTATCGAGCAGGTGCGTGCAGCATGGAAAACCAACGTAAAAGACAGTTCCGGTAAAGCGCTGTACTAACAACGCAGGGGCGCGTGATTCGGCGCGCCCCACTCAGTTTTTCAGGGCTCAATTCAGGTTGGGCCTGCCAGGGTTAACACAGAGAGTGATCTATGGCTGAGTACAAGCCGACCATTAAAGCACCGAGTAAAAATGGTGACGTCATCTTCAGCGCGCTGGTTAAACTGGCGGCGCTGATTACCCTATTGTTGCTGGGCGGCATTATTGTTTCGCTGATCTTCGCCTCCTGGCCGAGCATACAGAAATTCGGTTTCTCCTTCCTGTGGACCAAAGAATGGGACGCGCCTGCTGAGCAGTTTGGCGCCCTGGTACCGATCTACGGTACCGTCGTCACCTCGCTGATCGCATTGATTATCGCCGTACCCGTCAGCTTCGGCATTGCGCTGTTCCTGACCGAGCTGGCACCAAACTGGCTGAGGCGCCCGCTGGGTATCGCCATTGAGCTGCTGGCCGCGATCCCGAGTATCGTTTATGGCATGTGGGGCCTGTTCGTGTTCGCCCCGCTGTTTGCCGAATATTTCCAGACCCCGGTTGGCGAGGTGCTGTCCGGCATTCCGATTGTCGGTGAGCTGTTCTCTGGCCCGGCGTTCGGTATCGGTATTCTGGCTGCCGGGGTGATCCTGGCGATTATGATTATTCCTTATATCGCCGCCGTAATGCGCGACGTGTTCGAACAAACCCCGGTGATGATGAAAGAGTCGGCCTATGGCATCGGCTGCACCACCTGGGAAGTGATTTGGCGCATCGTATTGCCGTTTACCAAGAATGGCGTGATTGGCGGTGTAATGCTCGGCTTGGGCCGTGCGCTGGGGGAAACCATGGCGGTGACCTTCATCATCGGTAACACCTACCAGCTCGACAGCGCTTCACTGTATATGCCGGGCAACAGCATCACCTCTGCACTGGCCAACGAATTCGCCGAAGCGGAGTCGGGCGTGCACACAGCCGCGTTGATGGAGTTGGGGCTGATTCTGTTTGTTATCACCTTTATCGTGCTGGCGCTGTCGAAGCTGATGGTGATGCGCCTGGCAAAGAGTGAGGGACGCTAACGTGACGACTATGGATATGCAAAATAGCGTAGCGCTGCTGGAAAGCCGCCGCAAAATGCAGGCCTGGCGCCGCCAGAAGAACCGACTGGCGCTGTTCCTGTCGATGGCGACCATGGTGTTTGGCCTGTTCTGGCTGGTGTGGATCCTGTTCTCCACCGTGACCAAGGGCATCGACGGCATGTCGCTGGCGCTGTTCACCGAAATGACTCCTCCGCCGAATACCGCGGGCGGTGGCCTGGCAAACGCCATCGCCGGTAGCGGCCTGTTGATCCTGTGGGCTACCGTGTTCGGTACGCCGCTGGGCATCATGGCGGGGATTTACCTGGCGGAATATGGCCGTAAATCCTGGCTGGCGGAAGTCATCCGTTTTATTAACGACATTCTGTTATCGGCACCGTCGATTGTTGTGGGCCTGTTCGTGTACACCATCGTGGTGGCGAAGATGGAACACTTCTCCGGTTGGGCCGGGATCATCGCGTTGGCGCTGTTGCAGGTACCGATCGTGATCCGTACCACCGAGAATATGCTGAAGCTGGTGCCGGATACGCTGCGCGAAGCCGCTTATGCGCTGGGCACGCCGAAATGGCGCATGATTTCCGCCATCACGTTGAAAGCCTCGGTCTCCGGCATCATCACCGGCGTGCTGCTGGCGATTGCGCGTATCGCAGGGGAAACCGCACCGTTGCTGTTTACCTCGCTGTCGAATCAGTTCTGGAGCACCGACCTGATGCAGCCGATCGCCAACCTGCCGGTGACCATTTTCAAATTCGCCATGAGCCCGTTCGCCGAATGGCAAGAGCTGGCCTGGGCCGGGGTGCTGTTGATAACCCTGTGCGTACTGCTACTGAATATCCTGGCGCGTGTGGTTTTCGCCAAGAAAAAGCATTCATAAAATTTTGAGCGCTGCCGTGGCGGCGCTGATGAAAAGAGAGAAGTCTTGATGAGTATGGTTACTGACGCTTCCAGCAGCAAAATTCAGGTACGCGATCTGAACTTCTACTATGGCAAATTCCATGCGCTGAAAAACATCACGCTGGATATCGCCAAGAACAAGGTCACCGCGTTTATCGGCCCGTCCGGCTGCGGCAAATCTACCCTGCTGCGCACCTTCAACAAAATGTATCAGCTGTACCCCGAGCAGCGTGCCGAAGGTGGCATTCTGCTGGATGGGCAGAACATTCTGACCGACAACTCGGATATCGCACTGCTGCGTGCCAAGGTCGGCATGGTGTTCCAGAAGCCGACGCCGTTCCCGATGTCGATTTACGACAATATCGCCTTCGGCGTGCGCCTGTTTGAAAAGCTGTCACGTGCCGACATGGATGAGCGTGTGCAGTGGGCCTTGACCAAGGCGGCGCTGTGGAACGAAACCAAGGACAAGCTGCACCAGAGCGGTTACAGCCTGTCGGGTGGCCAGCAGCAACGTCTGTGCATCGCCCGCGGCATTGCCATTCGTCCGGACGTGTTATTGCTGGACGAACCTTGCTCGGCGCTGGATCCGATTTCCACCGGTAAGATTGAAGAGCTGATCAGCGAACTGAAGTCTGACTACACCGTGGTGATCGTAACCCACAACATGCAGCAGGCCGCGCGTTGCTCCGACTCCACGGCATTTATGTATCTGGGCGAACTGATCGAGTTCAGTGATACTGATAACCTGTTCACCGCGCCACAGAAAAAACAGACCGAAGACTACATCACCGGCCGTTATGGTTGATAGGATGCATCATGGATAACCTGAATTTAAATAAGCACATTTCCGGCCAGTTCAACGCAGAACTGGAGCATATCCGCACCCAGGTATTGACCATGGGCGGGCTGGTGGAACAGCAACTGACCGACGCTATCACCGCGATGCACAATCAGGACGGTGAATTGGCCAAGCGCGTGATCGAAGGCGACGCCAAGGTCAATATGATGGAAGTGGCGATTGACGAAGCCTGCGTACGGATCATCGCCAAACGCCAGCCGACCGCCAGCGACCTGCGTCTGGTGATGGCGATCATCAAAACCATTTCCGAGCTGGAACGCATCGGCGACGTGGCGGACAAGATTTGCCGCACCGCGCTGGAGAAATTCTCGCACCAGCACCAGCCACTGCTGGTCAGCCTGGAGTCGCTTGGTCGCCATACCGTGCAGATGCTGCACGACGTGCTGGACGCCTTCGCGCGCATGGATTTAGATGAAGCTATCCGCATTTACCGCGAAGACCGGAAGGTCGATCAGGAATATGAGGGCATCGTACGCCAGTTGATGACCTACATGATGGAAGATACGCGTACTATCCCAAGCGTGCTGACCGCGTTATTCTGTGCCCGTTCGATCGAGCGTATCGGTGACCGCTGCCAGAACATTTGCGAATTTATCTTCTATTTCGTCAAAGGTCAGGACTTCCGTCATATCGGTGGCGACGCGCTGGAAAAGCTGCTGTCATCCGACGGAAAAGACGATAAAAAAGAGTAATTTCCCCCGAGAGTTACCCCTGAAGGCGCAGAAAACTGCGCCTTTATGCTGTTTAAAACCCTTAAAGACAAAAAGGTTATAAATATAGCTTTTTATATTATTTCCTGACCTAAGAGGGTCTTGCTAGCTTAGCAGCCAGCAGGACATCAACCCTTAGGAGCTCCCCATGAAACATCGCGCTTTGGCCTTAACCTTATTAGCCAGCCTGACCAGCCTCGCCACCGGTGCCGCGCATGCGGACAAACTCGACGACATCAAGAAAGCCGGCGTAGTGCGTATCGCGGTGTTCGACAGCAATCCGCCGTTCGGTTATATCGACCCGCAAAGCAAAAAGCTGGTGGGTTACGATGTGGATGTCGCCGATGCGATCGGCAAAGCGCTGGGCGTGAAGGTTGAGCTGCGAGCCACCAACCCGGCCAACCGTATTCCTTTGCTGGTCTCGAAAAAGGTCGACCTGATTGCCGCTAACTTCACCATTACCGACGAGCGTGCCAAGGAAGTGAACTTCAGCGTGCCGTATTTCGCCACCGGCCAGAAATTTATCGCCCATAAAGGCGTACTGAAAACCCCGGAAGACATCAAAAAGCTGCGCATTGGCGCGGACAAAGGCACGGTGCAGGAAATTACCCTGCGTGAACATTATCCGACGGCGAAAGTGATCTCTTACGACGATACCCCGCTGGCGTTCGTGGCGCTGCGTAACGGTAACGTGCAGGCGATCACCCAGGATGACGCCAAGCTGGTGGGCCTGCTCGGCAACCTGCCGGCCGCCCAGAAAGCTGACTTCGAGATCTCGCCGTTCAGCATTACCAAAGAGTACCAGGGAGTCGGCATTCCCAAAGGCGAAGATCGCCTGACCGCCAGCGTTAACGACACGCTGATCAAACTGGAAAAAGACGGCGAAGCGGTGAAAATCTACAATCGCTGGTTCGGGCCGGAAACCAAAACGGCTCAACCGCGTGGCGATTTCACCATCGCACCCCTGGATCAGCAGCCTAAGGCCTGATTCTGCGGGGTCGTGAAGTCAGAACGGAGGGGCGCAGCTTGCTGCGCCCTTGGCGCATGGTGCAAAACAAGGATTAGGCATGAATCTGCAACAACTCTCAGACTGGCTGCTGGCGCCGCAGTATCTGAGCTGGTTATGGGATGGCTTCCTGCTGACGCTGTGGCTTTCCGCCTGTGCGAGCCTGGCAGCCACGCTGTTGGGGTTTTTACTGACGGCGATGCGGGACAGCCGCCTGAGGGTGCTGCGTTGGCTGGCGGTCGGTTACAGCTCATTGTTTCGCAATACGCCGCTGCTGGTGCAGCTGTTCTTCTGGTATTTCGCCGCCGGGCAGATTTTGCCGTCTGCCGCCATGCAGTGGCTGAATACGCCACACCACATCGGCCCGCTTGAGTGGCCCTCATTTGAATTTCTGGCCGGGTTCTTCGGCCTGACGCTTTACTCCACCGCTTTTATCGCTGAAGAGATCCGCTCCGGCATCCGTGGTGTCGCCAGCGGACAAAAGTACGCCGCCAACGCGCTGGGGCTGACCGGATGGCAGGCCATGCGTTATGTGGTGCTGCCGCAGGCGCTGAAAATTGCCATGCCGCCGCTACTGGGCCAATACATGAACGTAATAAAAAACTCCTCGCTGACCATGGCGATCGGCGTCGCTGAACTTTCCTATGCTTCGCGTCAGGTAGAAACCGAGACGCTACGCACCTTCCAGGCCTTTGGCGTGGCGACGGTGTTGTATATCGCCATCATTGCGCTATTGGAAGGCTGGGGCATGTGGCGGCAGCAGCGTAAACCGCTGGGAGGACATTAAGATGGATTTCAGCATCATTTACGACAACCTGGGATATCTGCTGTGGGGCACCTGGCCGGATGGGCCGCTGGGGGGCGCGGCGCTGACACTGGCTATCAGCCTGATGGCGGGGGTGGCTTCGGCTATTCTCGGTACGCTGTTGGGGGTGGCATTGGCGATGTCACGCGGCGTGGTGGCCGGGCTGTTGGCGGCGGTTTTGGGCTTTTTCCGCGCAATTCCGGTGATCATGCTGATTTTCTGGACCTATTTTCTGCTGCCCATCGTTTTTGGCGTAGATATTCCGGAAATTACCACGGTGGTTTGCGCTCTGGCGTTGATCGCCTCCGCCTATCTGGCGCATGCGGTGAAAGCCGGTATTGCCGCCATCGGGCCGGGGCAGTGGCAGGCCGGGTTATCGTTGGGGCTAACCCGCTGGCAAACGCTGTGGTTGATAGTGCTGCCGCAGGCGCTGCGCATGATGGTGCCGTCGTTTATCAACCAGTGGATTTCGCTGATCAAGGACACCTCCCTGGCCTATATCGTTGGTGTCAGTGAGCTGACCTTTCTGGCGACACAGGTCAACAACCGCAGCATGGTGTATCCGATGGAGGTATTCCTGTTTATCGCGTTGGTGTACTTCGTGTTCTGCCTGGCATTGGATCTGCTGGCCAATGCGATCAATCGCCGCTACAGCCCGCAGACCCGGGCTGTAAAACGGTCATGGCGCTGGTGGCGCAACAAACCGCCGTTGCCGGCTAGTTAGTCAGCTGCCAGCCGCGTTCACGCCAGAGCGCCGGCAATTGCGCCAGATTGTCGAATACGGTGACCAAGGGGTGATCGATAGGTTTATTGTGCGGATCGGCGCAGAAGTAAAACACCGGGATCCCGGCGGCGATCCCTGCCTGTGCTCCGGCGGCGGAATCGTCCACCAGGATGCAGCGCTCCACCGGCACCTGCATTTTTTCGGCGGCGTGGAACACAATGGCCGGATCCGGCTTCCAGCGTTGGATGTCATAGCCGCTGAACAACCGGTCATCAAAATAGTGCAGCATATCGGTCAGGCCGAGCGAGTGTTGCATTTTGCTGACCGGGCCATTGGAAACGGTGCACATCGGCACCTTCACCTGCGCCAGCAGTTCACGCGCCCCGGCGATTTGTTGCAGCTCGCTATCGAACAAACGGGCCACTTCCTGGCGGTACAGCGGTTCAAGCTCTTCCTTTGCCAGCGTGGTGCCCTGTTCTGCATTAACCTGTTCGATAATTTCGTACAGCTTCACTCCTTTGAATCTTCTGAACACGTCGTCCAGCGACAGGTGGATGCCGAAGTGGGCAAACATGTGCACATAGGCTTTGCTGCACAGCACTTCGCTGTCAACCAGCGTGCCGTCGCAATCAAACAAAATACAGTCAATCTGGTTCATCAGCGTCAGTGTCCTTCGAGTCAACAGCGATAATGCCACTTTAACCGCATCAGGCAGGATTGCGACTCCTGAATCCTGGTTTTCCGATGAATATCAGCAAATACAACCTGTTGGGGTTTATGGCCGTAAAGACGGCGAAAAAAACCTGTGATCAGCATCAAAACCCTGACTTTTTGTTATATACCCGGCATACTTGAAGCCGCATCTGTGTTGGCTGCGAACGCTCACCCCAGTCACTTACTTGAGTAAGCTCTTGGGGATTCGCGTTCTTGCCGCCGTGATGCGACTCCAATTATTTTGGGTATAGGATAGCCGGCGACTGTCCATTCCCCTCTTCGGAATTCTGATAATGAGCAAACCAGTATCTGGCCTTGACGTCGAGCAAGGCTTGCTTGGGCGCGTGTTTAAACTCAAGCAACATGGCACTACGGCGCGTACGGAAACGATTGCCGGTATTACTACCTTTTTGACCATGGTGTATATCGTGTTCGTTAACCCCCAAATCCTGGGCGCGGCGGGCATGGATACGCAGGCGGTGTTCGTGACAACCTGTCTGATTGCCGCTTTCGGCAGCATTTTCATGGGCCTGCTGGCGAACCTGCCGGTAGCGCTGGCACCGGCGATGGGCCTCAATGCGTTCTTCGCGTTTGTGGTGGTCGGCGCAATGGGCATCTCATGGCAGATCGGCATGGGTGCCATTTTCTGGGGGGCAGTCGGTTTATTGCTGCTGACCATTTTCCGCGTACGCTACTGGATGATTGCCAATATTCCGATGAGCCTGAGGGTGGGCATTACCAGCGGTATCGGTCTGTTTATCGGCATGATGGGGCTGAAAAATGCCGGTATCGTGGTGGCTAACCCGGACACCCTGGTGACCATTGGCAGCCTGACTTCGCACAACGTGCTGCTGGGCGCGCTGGGCTTCTTTATCATCGCGGTATTGTCTTCACGCAACTTCCATGCGGCAGTGCTGATTTCTATCGTGGTGACTACGCTGATCGGCTGGGCGTTGGGTGATGTGAAATACGGCGGCGTATTCTCGATGCCTCCTAACATCACGTCGGTAGTGGGTCAGGTTGATCTGGCCGGGGCGCTGAATATTGGCCTGGCCGGGGTGATTTTCTCCTTTATGCTGGTCAACCTGTTCGACTCCTCTGGTACCTTGATTGGCGTAACCGACAAGGCCGGGCTGACTGACGACAAGGGTAAGTTCCCGCGCATGAAGCAGGCGCTGTATGTCGACAGCATCAGCTCGGTAGCCGGTTCCTTTGTCGGCACTTCTTCGGTTACTGCCTATATTGAAAGCTCCGCCGGGGTGTCTGTCGGCGGCCGTACCGGGCTGACCGCAGTGGTAACCGGTATCCTGTTCCTGTTGGTGATTTTCCTCTCGCCGTTGGCGGGTATGGTGCCGGCTTATGCCGCAGCCGGCGCGCTGATCTACGTTGGCGTGCTGATGACATCAAGTTTGGCGCGGGTGAAGTGGGATGACCTGACCGAAGCCGTTCCGGCGTTCGTCACGGCAGTGATGATGCCATTCAGCTTCTCGATCACCGAAGGCATTGCGCTCGGCTTTATTTCCTATTGCGTGATGAAGCTGGGGACCGGTCGCTGGCGCGAAATCAGCCCATGCGTGGTGGTGGTGGCGCTGCTGTTTGTGCTGAAAATTGTGTTTGTAGACGGCCATTAATACGGCAAGGGCCGACGCTGGTCGGCCCCGTTATCTTTTAGGCACCCGGCGTTGCGTCGGGCGCCTGCTGCAACATCCACTGTAAAGGTCGTTTAAAACGGGCCTGCCAGCCGCCGTCAGGGTTCTCTCCCTGAGAAAAATGCAGCGTTTCTACCTGGTTATTCTCACTGAACAAATTGGCGAAATGCATCGCCAGCGCCTGATCGCTGAAGTTTTGCCGATCGTAATACGCCACCACCAAGCGCTTATTGGTCGCCAGCGATTGCTGGGCCTGCTTGATCTCACCATTGGGGGCGATCAGCATCGCGCCGGCATATAGCTGGGGATATTTGGCCAGCAGATTGGCCGCGTGCAGCGCTCCTTGCCCACGGGCGGTGAGGTAGACCTGCTGCGGGTTGAGTTTTAGTTCTGCGGCCGGTTGCAAAGCCCGCCGGATCGCGCTTTGGGTGCTTTCGTCACTGTAATTCGACCAGCGGAAGCTGTTCTCCGACAGCATCTGGGTACCGTTGATCTCAACATAGGCCACGCCCATCTCGCTAAACAACAAACGCTCTTCGGGTGTGATGCCGGCGCTCTTGCCGTAGGTATGCAGGTACACCACCGTTGGCCAGCCGCCGGCAGGCGGTGTGCCTTCAGGAATGGCGTAGCTGGCTTTGCCTTCGTACCAATGCGCATGTTGCAGGTAGCGGGCTTTGGTGACCGCCAATATTGATTGATAGGTCCTGCTGTGCTGAATGCTATTGAAGGCGTCGTCCTCCAACAGGTTGTAGTAATACCACAACCCGCGATCGGCACTCAGCTGCAGATAGCGCTCCGCCAGTTCGGTTTGGCCTTTTTCCGCCGAAGAGGCCGCCAGTTGATAGGGGGCCCATATGTTCCGCCCGTCTTCGCGCATCAGCGTCAGGTACAGCGACATGGCCGCGATCTTTTTGTCTTCCTGGCCCTGGGCGGTGCGTGGGTATTGGGCATTCAAAGGGCTATGTACCGGCAGCTCGATCGGCTCTTCTCCGGCGGGATAACGCATTTCTGCGGCTGATAATGGTCTGGTGATGAAAGCCAGTAATATGGCTAAAATGAGAAAATACATAATTTTATGACTTTAATTTTAATGGGTTATAAAGTGATCTCTCATAAGAATGACGCCTTAAGTCAATTTTCTGCCGAAGGCGTCTGTAAAATAATCTTACTTCAGTCGACGAATATAATCACTGAATGCGGACAGCTGGCCGGTCAGGAAGTCCAGCGTGCCCTGATCAATCAACTCCCCAGCCTGAGCATCCACTTTATTCTGGATCACGCCGCCCATAAATTCCGGTTTGTTCATCACCATGGCATCGAGAAATACCAGGATCTGGCGCAGATGATACTGGCAGCGCGCGCCGCCAATCGGCCCCATAGAGCTGGTCTGAATGGCTACGGGTTTACCGGCTAACGGCTGGTTTGGCAGGCGGGACAGCCAGTCGATGGCGTTTTTTAACCCGCCCGGCACCGAGTAGTTATATTCCGGGGTAACGATGATAACGCCGTCCGCCTGACGGATTTGCTCTGCGATCGCTTCCACTGCAGCAGGGAAACCTTCTTCCTGTTGCACATCGGCATCATACAGCGGGATATCACGGATTGAAGGAAGCGCTTCGATGGTGACGCCTTGTGGCGCAAGGCCCGGCAGGGCATTGGCGACCATGGCGTTGTACGAGCCTTTACGCAGGCTGCCGAGCAGGGTAACGATTTTTAATGCTTGGTCTGACATGGTGATTCTCCCTTTCGAATGAACAGATTCAGCTTAGAACATCAGGAGATAGTAGGGCAAAGCTGCAGGAGAGAATAGATGATTGCTGAATATTTAGCTGACTTTACAGTTTTATGCAGGAATTTATGCGTTAAAGAAAGTTTTATCTCAGGGGTTCGTCGCAGGGTAAGCGGCCGATGTCAGCGGTGAAGTGCCAGGCTGGTCAGTTTGATAAAGCGGGTGGAACTGGCCGGTGCTCGTGGAGAGATCTCACCGTTTTTCTGCAGGCCTTTATTGGCTTCATACTGCCAGCATACCAGACGTTCCAGGCTGGGTTCGCGCGCGCAAGCCCAGCTCAGATATTCGTCGGCATCGCTCATCACCTGAACCTGGGGGGTGATGCTGGATCGCAGGTGGCCGGAAAAAGGGTGCAGCAGCAGCGACGATTGCCCGCTGTTACCCAGGCCGGAAATTTTCAACACGCTTTGACGGATGCTCCACAGCTGCGTTTCCGCCTCCAGCCGATCGTATTGCGCACTGATCCAGGCACTTTCTGCCGGCGTTTGAAATTGGTCTTGCAGCCTTTTCTGTTGCCCGCCCCGGGCGCGCATGACTTCAATATCCAGCCCCACCTTGCCTTCATCGCTTAATAAAACCCCTACCGTATCGCTGGCGTAGGCCAGGCTGAAATCGGGCAGGTGGTTGTCGACAAAACAGGGACGGCCGGTAGGTGTGGTAGCGATGGGGGGCAATGTCGGCAGGCCGTAGAGATAAAACATCATTTCGGCGAGCAGGATGCGCCCCTGCAGAAAGCGTTGGCGGCGTTTAATGGAAAAAGCGGTGGTAGCAGCAACGACCTCGGCGGAGAGCCTCCGGGTATCCAGTGCGGTGGACGTGGGGATCCATCGGGCAAAATGACACGCCATTATTCACTCCATACCAGAGGGGTCGCTGAAAACGCAGGGGAGTTAGATTAAGCATAAGTCGAGGATTTATCATCAAAAAACAGTATGCGTTTTATCCTATTTATCTGTTTGAGTAATATCATCGTCCGGGGCAGCGCCGCTCCACCATTGGATCAGTGAGGCGTTTGGTGCCAGATCAAAATGGGGTTTACCGAGCAGATGATTCAGAATGCGTGCTGAGCGCCAGGCCATCAGGCTGAGCCCGCCTTCCGCGCTGCCGTGGCTGTGGATACCGGCATTCACTGCATAAATGCGATTCTGCTCTGGCCCCTGCCATTCGAGGTTAAAATCGGGCAGTAACGGCAAGTGTTGTTGGTCGTCGAAAGGAATGCGTGGCAACAGGGGTTTTAAATAGGCAGGGAGTGAAGGGCGATAACCGGTTGCTAAAATGACGACATCGGCATTGAATCCTTCCTGGCGATTTTCAAGGCCGTGTCGGGTTCGCAATTGGAACCCTTTGCCTGTCGGCTCGATCGCCAGCAGAGTGCGATGCGGCAAAAGGCGCACGTTGCGCGGCTGGTGCATCACATCGAAACGCATATAAAGCTCCCGGTACAAAGTACGTAGCGTATGGTTACTAATACCGTCGGCCGGCAGTTTCTGAGTCTTGAGTTCGCGCTCGCGGATATCCTGCGGCAGCGTATAAAAATAATCGACGTACTCCGGGGTGAAATATTCATTGGTGAAGGCAGACTCGTCCAGCGGCTGAAAATTGGGCCGACGGGAAATCCAGTCGAGCTGTGCCGGTTCGCCCCAGTGCCCCCGCAGCGCGTTCAGAAAAATATCGGCACCGCTTTGGCCGCCGCCAATCACCGCCACCCGCTTACCGGTCAGATCCGGATTACGCAGGCCGATTTCGGCGGCATGCAGGCAGTTTTCGCCCAGCGCCGGATAAAACTCCTCAGGCAGCCAGGGGTCGTGGCCGGTGCCCAGACAGATATTCTTCGCCCACAGGGTTTGGTCGCGGGTGCGTACTTTGAACAGCTGTTTTTCATCGTCAAAATCGATGCTTTCAACCGACTGCGAAAACTGTAACCCTTCTAATCTATTACAGGCCCAGCTCAAATAGTCGGAGAACTCTTCGCGGCTGATAATTTGCTGTTCGGTAATCAGAAAACGATAAATTTTTTTCTGCTCGACCAGGTAATTGATAAAGGAGAATTGGCTGCGAGGCGTTACCGCCGTAACCAGGTCCTGCAACACATAGGTCTGCATATAGGCGGAAGGGAGCAGCATGCCGGGATGCCAACGGAAGCTGGCGTTGCGATCGAGAAAGGCATAATTCAGTGCACCACTTTCATAGGCCAACGCCGCCAGGCTGAGGTTGAAAGGGCCAAGGCCGACGCCGAGTAAATCCAGTGGTTCATTCATTTTTTCTTATCTCTTTGACGGAAATCGCTGAGATAAGCTTAGGTGAATTTTGGCAAGAAGGAGGAGAAAGCAGGCGTTTGTCGGGGGTTCTTCCTGCCAGATTCTGTGGCAGGAAGCGAAAACCAGCTGGCTTGTTAGCGTCTTATTCCAGTACGAAAGTGTCTCCGGTCGCGGGTGACATCACCTCCGGTAGCCACAGGCGTCCCCAGGTTCCGGTGCAATGGCACCCCATTAATTTCTCTGGTTTTTGCTGATGAAGAAAATGTCTTACCCGCCATAGCGTGAGCGGCGACGCGCAGCGCAGATGAAAACCGCCGATCAAAGCGTGGATCCGATCGATCCCAGTGATTTTCTGGCAGTGACGCACGATGTGAATGATCCCGCGATGCCCGCAACCGGTAATAATCACCAGCCCGCGATCGGATTTATAAATCAGCACGCCTTCGTCGATGACATAGTCCACTCCTGCATTTTCCCCGACAATCACTCCATAGGCGCGCGGTGCGGGTACTGCGATTTCGCCTGACCACATAAAACGATCGCTGATAGACAGTGGTTTGCGGCTGTACTCCATGCGGTGGCGTGAGTAATCGATATCCAAAGAGAGCTTTTTGATTTTGCGGGTGTGGCCCAGTACCTTCAGCGCCGCATAGCGTTCGTCGCCGATCTGCGGATGGCAGATAATGCGGCTGCCGTCAGGCAGCCAGGTGACGCCGCCGCAGTGGTCATAGTGGCCATGAGAGAGCACGGTTGCGGTTATTGTGGAGAGATCTACGCCCATCAGCCGCGCATTGTGCAGGAAACTGCCGTCAGGGCCGGTATCAAATAAAACGCTGGCAGTTTCATCCTGAAGCAGCAGGCTTAAGCCTGCCTTGGCCAGCAGTGACGGATTGGCGCTGGCGGCGCGGCGGTTTTCCAGCAGCACCTTGAAGGTTAATGCCATCTTTGCTCGTTCCTGAGAAGGATCCCTGACCCACCAGTATATCTAGGGAGTTATGACGGCTCTGTGAGCCAAGGCGCAGAGCGGGGCAAAGAAAAACGGCCAGAACAAAGGTTTGTCCTGGCCGTGAATAGGTCGCTTGTTACGTTACCGCCGCTTATTTACCGATGCAGAAGCTGGAGAAAATGCGTCCCAGCAGGTCATCTGAGGTAAATTCGCCGGTGATTTCACTCAGCGCTTGCTGCGCCAGTCGCAATTCTTCGGCCAGCAGCTCCCCCGCGTAAGCGCTCACTAACTGTTCTTTGCCCTCGACCAGATGCTGGGCTGCTTGCTCAAGCGCCTGCAGGTGGCGGCGACGTGCCAGGAAACCGCCTTCCATATTGCTGGTGAAGCCCATACTCTGCTTCAGGTGGTCCCGCAGCAGGTCGATACCTTCACCGGTGCGCGCCGACAGGCGAATAAGTGAGTGACCATTTACTTCTGTCATGCCCAAGGGTTCACCGGTGATGTCGGCTTTGTTACGTACTACGGTGATCGGCAGACGATGCGGCAGACGTGCCATAAACTCCGGCCAAATCTCTGCCGGTTCGGTTGCCGCGGTGGTGGTGCCATCGACCATAAACAGCACGCGGTCGGCCTGTTCGATCTCGTTCCACGCACGTTCGATACCGATACGCTCCACTTCATCGCTGGCTTCGCGCAGGCCGGCGGTGTCGATGATGTGTAAAGGCATGCCGTCGATGTGAATATGCTCGCGCAGCACGTCGCGAGTGGTGCCGGCGATATCGGTGACGATAGCCGCTTCGCGACCGGCCAGTTCGTTCAACAGGCTGGATTTACCGGCGTTAGGACGCCCGGCGATCACCACTTTCATCCCTTCGCGCAGCAGGCTGCCCTGACGCGCTTCTGCGCGTACGTTGGAAAGAGAGGCCATGACTCCGTTGAGCTGCGCCTCGATTTTACCGTCAGACAGGAAGTCGATTTCCTCATCCGGGAAGTCTATCGCTGCTTCTACATAGATTCGCAGGTGAGTAAGTGCTTCCACAAGCTGGTTGATGCGGGTGGAGAACGCCCCCTGCAGCGAGTTCATGGCAGAACGTGCCGCCTGCTCGGAACTGGCGTCGATCAGGTCGGCAATCGCTTCGGCCTGCGCCAGATCCAGCTTGTCATTAAGGAAGGCACGCTCGGAAAATTCGCCGGGACGGGCGATACGCACGCCGGGCAGCGCCAGTACGCGTTTGAGCAGCAAATCGAGGATAACCGGCCCGCCGTGGCCTTGCAGTTCCAGCACGTCTTCGCCGGTAAACGAGTTCGGGCCAGGAAACCACAGCGCGATGCCCTGGTCCAGAGTGGCGCCTTCGGCATCACGGAACGGCAGGTAATCGGCGTAACGCGGCTTCGGCAGTTTGCCGAGCAGGGCCTGGGCTACGTCTTTGGCGCCACGGCCGGAAATACGCAAAATGCCGACGCCGCCGCGTCCCGGCGGGGTGGCTTGGGCTACGATGGTATCGGTGGTGCTCATAGTGATTCTCTCTGACGATTCAATATGCAAAAAGGCGGTCTTAATGACCGCCTCTTATCTTTTGCTGCAAGGGTTCAGCGCGCCGAACCCCTACAATACGCTTAGGTCTTTTTCTTGTCGCGGCTGTGCAGGCCACGTTTTTCCAGGCCGCGGTAAATCAGCTGCTGCTGGAGGATGGTCACCAGGTTACTGACGATGTAGTACAGCACCAGACCTGACGGGAACCACAGGAAGAACACTGTGAAGATCACCGGCATAAAGGTCATGATTTTCTGCTGCATCGGGTCAGTGACGGTGGTTGGCGACATCTTCTGGATGAAGAACATCGTCACGCCCATCAGGATTGGCAAGATGTAGTACGGGTCTTGCGCCGACAGGTCATGGATCCACAGGGCGAACGGCGCATGGCGCAGCTCAACCGAGCCCATCAACATGTAGTACAGCGCCAGGAAGATTGGCATCTGGATAACCAGCGGCAAACACCCACCCAACGGGTTCACTTTCTCAGACTTGTACAGCGCCATCATTTCCTGGCTCATGCGCTGTTTGTCATCACCGATACGCTCACGCATCGCCTGCAGTTTTGGCTGCAGCATGCGCATTTTGGCCATCGAGGTGTACTGCGCTTTGGTCAGCGGGTACATGATGCCACGCACGATGAAGGTGATGATGATAATTGAGAAGCCCCAGTTACCGATAAAGCCGTGGATAAACTTCAGCAATTTGAACAGCGGCTGAGAGATGAACCACAACCAACCGTAATCCACGGTCAGATCCAGGTGCGGCGCCAGTTGGGCCATCTGGTCCTGCAGTTCCGGACCCACCCACAGGGTGGCATTCAGCTGCTGCTGCGCACCAGGCTGCACCACTACCGGAGTAGATTTGAAGCCAATGGTGGACAGGTTATCGCCAGGCTTGGCGGTATAGAAGGTGTTGCTGCCTTGAGTTGCCGGCACCCATGCGGTGGCGAAGTACTGTTGCAGCATGGCAACCCAACCGCCCTGCGTGGTGACACTCAGGTTTTCGTCCTTATCGAACGCATACTTCTGGTATTTGTCTTCGCTGGAAGAGTACGCCGCGCCACGGAAGGTGTGCAGAGCGAAGTTGTTGCTGCCGGTGTCACGGTGCTTAGGCAGCTCGGTCGTCTGCTTCAGTTGGCCGAACAGGGTCAGTTCCAGCGGGGTGGTGCCTTTGTTGTCGACGTTGTAGTCAACAGCAACCGCGTAATGATTACGCTTGAGCACGAAAGTCTTGGTGTAGATAGCGCCGTCTTTACCGGTAAAGGTCAGCGGAATGCGCAGCTCTTCCTGGCCTTCCGGCAGGGTGTAGCTGTCCTGCGCCGCCTGGAACAGAGGACGTTCGCCGTTTGCCGGGTTATCCGGGCCGTTTCTGCCGGTCAGGCCGCTTTGCGCCTGATAAACAAATGACGGTGTGGTTTCCAGCAGTTGGAATGGCGTCGATGAACCCAGAGTGTCCGGGTAAGCCAACAGTTTAGCCTGCTCGATATCACCACCACGGGTGTTGATGGTCAGCGACAGCACGTCAGTATTAACGGTAATCAGTTTACCCTGACCACTGGCTGGAACTGCTGAGCTTGCGGCATCACCGGTAGCAGTGTTCGAAGTCTGTTGCGTGGTCTGGGCGACTGGTTGCGGAGCATTGTCCGTTTGCCAGGCTTGCCAGATCATGAAAGACACGAACAGCAGAGCGATGAGGAGAAGATTGCGTTGCGAATCCATCGTTAGTGTTCTCTGTTATCGTCGGGTTTCGGCGGCACGGGATCATCGCCACCTGGGTTCAAGGGGTGGCATTTTAATACGCGTTTCAATGCTAACCAACTGCCTTTTATCATGCCAAACCTGCTTAATGCCTCAATTGCGTAATGAGAGCATGTCGGCTGGAAGCGACAACGAGGCCCAAGCAGCGGACTGATGACGAGCTGGTAAGCCCGCACCAGCCCGATCAGGATGCGGGAGCCTGGCGACAGTGGCGACGCCATAATTTTTCCAAAGCTTCCGTCAGCGCGCGGTTATCCAAATCCGCTATCCCTTTTTTGGCCACCACGACAAAATCCATCGCCGGTAACTCGTGCTGACGTAAACGGAAGCTTTCGCGGGTTAGGCGTTTGATCCGATTGCGTTCATGCGCGCGTTTGACGTGTTTTTTGGCGACGGTAAGACCGATGCGGGGATGCCCCAGCTGGTTCAGGCGGCCGAGGATGGTGATTTGCGGCGTGCCAGCCCGTTGTGGCTGCTGGAAGACGAAAGTGAAATGAGTGGGAGTTAACAAACGTAACTCCCTGGGAAAAGCTAGCTTAACCACTCAGCGGGTTAGCTTTTATTACTTAGAAACAGTCAGACGAGAACGGCCTTTCGCACGACGGCGGGCCAGAACTTGACGACCATTTTTGGTGGCCATACGAGCACGGAAACCGTGGCTACGGTTGCGCTTCAATACGGACGGTTGGAAAGTGCGTTTCATGGCGATTTCTACCTAAACTTAAATAATTACTGATCAGTAAACGCGTTTGGCTATTCGGCGTGAAGACGACCGACGCCTCAATCGCAATATATAAAGAAGCGGGATTGTAATAATTGTACAGTCCTGAGTCAATTCACATCGCGCTAGCCTACCTGGTTGTCTGCCAATACGGAGTAAAATCCGGTCTTGGCCCGTGGTCACCGCAGAATCCTGTCTGGTTAATGACACACCATTAAGGAACCAGGTACACACGTAGGGCGAAGATTATACGGACTCGGGGGTAAATCGCAAGGATCCCGACGCGATCCTTGTGGTTAAAGCCAAGGATCCGACGTGGATAACAGGGTATAACCGGTTGACAATGTAAAAAATACCGTTCATCAGGCGGGATTTCGCCTGCAATTTGGCGTGGCTGGCGAAAAGATCGCCGCAGGCCGGGGCCTGTGGATAAAATGGATCTAATCTGTGATGAAGGGGAGGATCTCTTGCGCGGATTGCGCTATGATCCGTCATTCCGATCGCGATCTCTCAAGCGGGGATCGTGAGGGACATAAACCGTGAAAGGCGGTTCGCATCCCCCACAGGCAAACAGCCGATGCCGGGTATGTGTCAAAAATCATGAGTTATAAAAAATTAGCCTGATTCTTTTCTTTTATTGATCTTGTTCGAGTGGAGTCCGCCGTGTCACTTTCGCTTTGGCAGCAGTGTCT
Source organism: Serratia sp. AXJ-M (assembly GCF_046531865.1). Classification (NCBI taxonomy): domain Bacteria; kingdom Pseudomonadati; phylum Pseudomonadota; class Gammaproteobacteria; order Enterobacterales; family Yersiniaceae; genus Serratia; species Serratia sp. AXJ-M. Next base: position 5,278,980 of record NZ_CP059394.1, read on the forward strand.
TGCCCGATTGCAGGATGAGTTACCTGCCACAGAATTTAGT